>NZ_CADFGE010000005.1 GCF_902833645.1 Paraburkholderia fungorum | reverse complement strand
GAATCCGGAGCGCACCCTGGCATCGGCTCACAGATACAAGCAGGCAGCGTAACGGTTCAGGCGACAACTACCTTGACACACACCGCAGGCAAAGAAAAGTAGGTGCCGCCCCGCACAGGGGCAACGCTAATAGACCACTAACAAAACAAGGAAAGGCCAAAAGACCAAAAAAACCAACAACCCAGCGCCCCGCGCTAATAAACCCCTGCCTCCCCAACAGGCCGATTCTTAAACCGCTTATGCACCCAATAATACTGATCAGGAATCCGACGCACCTGCGTCTCAAGAAACTCAGTAATCCGCCGTGCATCAACCGAAACATCATCCGAAGGAAAGTCACTTAGCGCGTCGAAGATAGTCAGCTTATACCCGCGATAGCCGGGCAAGACTTCAGTAACAAACGGCACCACCCTCGCATTCCCGGCCCGCGCCATCCGCGAAACGGACGTGAGCGTACAAGCCGGCACACCAAAAAACGGCACAAACACCGAATCCCGCAGCCCAAAATCCATATCGGCAGCCAGCATAACGGGCTTGCCCTCCCGCAACACGCGCAGGGCACGCCGCACACTATCGCTGCGCGGAATCATCTCCGTGCCAAAACGCCCGCGCTGCCGCTTGGCCATCGCGTCGAGCAGGAGATTCGACATTGGCGTATACAGCGACGCAACCGGATGCCGCGTCGAATACATCATGCAACCGGCCTCGATCCCGACAAAATGGAAACCGACAAAAATCGTCGGCTTGCCCTGCATGTCAGTGAGATCGATCGCGCTCTCCACTTCGACAAGACGCGCCAGCGACTGCGCATTGCCGAACCATTGCGGGCCGCGCTCGACATAACTGCGGATGACATGACAGAAATGCGCCCGCGCGAGGCGTTCGCGCGCTTCGTCGCTCATGTCGGGAAAACATAGCCTGAGATTGGTATGCACGACGCGCCGGCGCGCGCTCGGGATCCGGTACAGCAACGCACCAATGCCCGTTCCGATACGCGCAACGACGCCGTACGGCAGCAGAGCGAACGCGCGCAGCAGACCTGTCATCAGACAGATGAGTATTCGACTTTTCAAGAGGCAACTGCCCGGTGGATGCTGGATGACAATCACCCCAGCCGCTGCAACCTGACGGTCACCCACGGGCGAAGTGGCATGTGCACGCGTAAATGGGTCTCGCGCGGCACGACTTTCGAAGATGGACGCCTCGCTCGCGACGAGGCACAGCAGTGCTGGAGGCTAAAACCGCTCGGGAATCGAGCGTCCGGATAGGACCAGTCTGAAAACACCGCAGGCGTGATTAAAACACACTGGCAGAGGCGGGAACAAAAACTGCGGGAGGGGTTCACCCGTATAGCGCCATTGATCCGCGCCAGGCCGCGATTCCC
Organism: Paraburkholderia fungorum; assembly: GCF_902833645.1. Classification (GTDB taxonomy): domain Bacteria; phylum Pseudomonadota; class Gammaproteobacteria; order Burkholderiales; family Burkholderiaceae; genus Paraburkholderia; species Paraburkholderia fungorum. The sequence continues at coordinate 464,049 of NZ_CADFGE010000005.1, read as the reverse complement.
CGCCCTTTCAAAAATCAAGCCTGTGCGGCTCCGGGTAAGCCGCACAGACCCGCTACGCCGTCAGCCGCCCCCCGACAAGAAGCGCCAGAGGAGCTCAAGGCTTGTTCGTCTCGAACAGATCCATGATCTGTTTCTTTTCATTCGACGAGACGCTCGGCACCGGCACCGCCGGTGGTGTCATGCCAGCCGGCCCCACGCCGCCCACCGCGTCGCTCGCGCCGGCGGTCGGATTCGCCGAATCGAGGCCGATGCTGGCCACGAACCCGTTACCCGGCGTCATGTCCGTATAGAACAGCTCGCCGTCGACGGAGGTCACGCCGTCCGGCTGCGCCGGCTCACTTTGCGGCACGCCGCGCAACGCGCGCTGCATGTACTCGACCCAGATCGGCAACGCGAGCTGCGCGCCAAACTCGCGGCTGCCGAGGCTCTTCGGCTGGTCGTAACCCATCCACGCCACCGCCACCAGCGACTGCTGATAACCGGCGAACCAGCCGTCCTTCGCGTCGTTGGTCGTACCGGTCTTGCCCTGCAAGTCCGAACGATGCAGCACGTTGGTGCCCGCACCCGTGCCGGCCGTGGCCACCGAATGCAGCAGGCTGTTCATGATGTACGCGTTACGCGGTTCAAGCGTGCGCGGCGCATCGCGGCCGGCGGTCAGCGGTTGCGCTTTCGAGAGCGGCTCGCCGCGCGCATCCGTTACCTCGCTGATCAGATACGGATTGATGCGGTAGCCACCGTTCGCGAACACCGAGTAGGCGCCCGCCGACTGCAGCGGCGTGACGAGGCCCGCGCCGAGCGCCATCGGCAGATACGGCGGGGTCTTGTCGGCATCGAAACCAAAACGCTGCGTGACAAAATCTTGCGCGTACTTGGTGCCGATGAACGACAGGATGCGAATCGACACCAGGTTCTTCGACTTCTCCAGTGCGAGCCGCATAGGCATCGGACCATCCGGCTGATCGTCGTCCTTTGGCTCCCACGCGTCGCCACCCGGCGTGCTGGGCGGGAAGTACAGCGGCGCGTCGTTGATGATCGTGGCCGGTCCGAGCCCCTTGTCGAGCGCCGCCGAATAGATGAACGGCTTGAAGCTCGAACCGGGTTGGCGCCACGCCTGCGTCACGTGGTTGAACTTGTTCTTGTTGAAGTCGAAGCCGCCCACCAGCGCGCGAATCGCGCCGTCCTGCGGCGTGAGCGAGACCAGTGCGCCTTCCACTTGCGGAAGCTGCGTGATTTGCCAGTTGCCCTTGTCGTCGGCGACGAGGCGCACAATCGAGCCCGGCCTGATCTTCGTGGCGGCCGTTGCGCGTGCGGAGAGCGCGCCGGCCACAAAGCGCAGGCCGTCGCCGCTGATCGTCACTTCGGTGCCGTCGACCAGTTGCGCCTTCACCTGCTTCGGATTCGCGTCCGTCACCACGGCGGCGATGATTTCGCCGTTGTCGGGGTGATCGGTGAGCGCATCGTCGATCGTCTGATCGCGGTCGTCGCCCGGCGCGGGCAATTGCACGAAGCCTTCCGGCCCACGGTAGCCGTGACGTCGCTCGTAATCCATCACGCCCTTGCGCACCGCGCGATAGGCGGCGTCCTGGTCGGCGGAGTCGATCGTGGTGGTGACGTTCAGGCCGCGCGTATAGGTTTCGTCCTTGTACTGCGCGTACATCATCTGGCGAACCATTTCGGCGATGTACTCGGCATGCACGCTGTATTCGTTGCCCGGATTGCGCGTATGAATCTCTTCCTTGACGGCCTGGTCGTACTGGTCCTGCGTGATGTATTTCAGCTCGAGCATGCGCTTCAGAATGTATTCCTGACGGATCTTCGCGCGCTTCGGATTGACCACCGGGTTATATGCGGACGGCGCCTTCGGCAGGCCCGCCAGCATCGCGGCCTCAGCCAGCGTGATGTCTTTCAGATCCTTACCGAAATACACGCGCGCGGCCGCGGCAAAACCGTACGAGCGCTCGCCCAGATAAATCTGGTTCATGTAGACCTCAAGGATCTGGTCCTTGGTCATCGCGCGCTCGATCTTGTACGCGAGCATCATTTCGTAAATCTTGCGGGTGTAGGTCTTCTCGCTCGAGAGGAAGAAGTTGCGCGCCACCTGCATCGTGATCGTGCTTGCCCCCTGGGAGGCGCCGCCATGCATCAGGTCGGAGACACCCGCGCGCAAGATGCCGACGAAGTCGACGCCGCCGTGCTCGTAGAAGCGATAGTCTTCGATCGCGAGCACGGCCTTTTTCATCTGGTCCGGAATGTCCTGGAAGCGCACGATGCTGCGGCGCTCCTCACCGAACTCGCCGATCAGCACGTGGTCCGCGGTGTACACCCGCAGCGGCACTTTCGGCCGATAGTCGGTCAGTGCGTCGAGCGACGGCAGTTGCGGCCCCATCACCACGAGCGCGTAACCGACGATCAGCGCGCCCACTACGGCGAGTGTCGCCAGCAGACCGAAAAACCCGATGACGATGGTTACGCCGAGCGACCGGCGACCGGCCTCAGCGTCGCGCGAAGCAGCGTTGCGTCCTGGAGTGCGGTGGTAGGCGTCCCGGTCTTCACCAGCCGGAGAGTTTGAGGAATGCGGTCGTTTGATGATTGGCATGACTGGAATGTTAGGCGCGCAACTCAACGCCTTTCTGCATGAGGCGCAAAACACCGCGCGGCCCTACGCCCCCGGGCGGCCGCACGGCACGCCTGGGACTTGTCCGGCGCAACGTAACAGCGCATTTTAAAGAAATCAAGCGCCGTCCAAGACAGTTTTTTTGTAAGAATTCCCTTCGCGAGGCGCAACAGCGGGTGTCCTGAGCAAGCGGACAGGCGCCCGGCGCGGCCCGCCAGGGTTATCAACAGAAATTGTTGAAAGGCCTGTGGACAAGCCCGCCGGAAACGCTACAACTCGTTGATGTCACGGGATTTTCACGTTGCGCCCGTTCCGCATCGGCGCAACTCGTCATATGATGGACTCGGCGCGCGGGTCATCAACGGCGCGCGCGACGGCGTACGCCAGAAACACGCCTTGAATCGCCAATGCCAACAAGTATGCGAGCCGACCATGAACAAGCCCAGCGAACGCATCGTCGTATTCGTCACGACCGCTCAGAAACGCGCGATCGCCGCCATCGCCGACGATCTGGGCATTAGCGTCAGCGAACTGATGCGGCGCGCGGTGTTAAGTTTTGGCGCGACCAGCGAGCAGGTGAAAGCGGCCGGCATCGTCGACCGGCTGCGCGCACCGCGCGCGCCAGACGCGCTCGACGCGGCGCTGCAGCGCGTCGCACAAGGCACGCGCAACGCACGGGCGGCGCTCCCGCCTGCCCTGCGAACCCGTGGTGACAACGAGACTGCCGTATCGGCGGACGGCGCGGCGGCAGCGCAGGCGAATGAATTATTAGGTACACCCGCAGGCGGAAGCCCTGGGCCGTTACTGCCGGCCGGTGTACTGGCCGCGCTCACCGCCACCGCCGAGGAAATCGAAGCCGCCGCGGCCGCCGAAGCGGTGGCGCGCGTCACTGCGGCCAAAGCGGCGTCCGTTGCGGACTCGGCGCAGCAACCGGACGACATGCAAGCGCAGGTGCGCAACGCACTCAAACGTCCGCGTGTCAGGGCCGTGCGCGACGAAGACGATCCCCAGGGCGATCCCAGCACGGAAGGCGGCCGCTTCGCATAAAAGCACAGGTTGACAATCGAACAACCTGATCCGCCTCGCATCGGCACGTTATCGCTCGAGGCAGGCAAGCCGCTCCTGGCACGCCCGTTCACATCCGCGACACTCGCCGCGCCGACACTCGTTGCTCGAATGCCCGCCGCATGGATGCCAGAATACAAATGGAAGCGCTGGCGTCATCGCGCCCTTTAAGGGGGTTTTAAGAGAATGCGTGGTGTAATATCCGCGGACGGCTGAATGACTCGCCGCGCGTTTTAACCGCTGACGCAATGTGTAAATCGGTTGCAAACCGTAAATTTATCGCGTCGCTATTGCAATCGGCGAGCGCGCCCCGAAATCCGGTCCGAACGTTGCGCAGCTTCTCGCGTAGCGGCGTAAAGTAGTATCGGAAAGCAGTTAAAGCGCGTGGGAATTATTCAGCGCCGATTTCATTCTTTGGAGGTTTTCATGTCGCTTTTTGACAGCATTTCGCGCACGCTTAAAGGTCTCCTGAACGACGCAGCCGATTCCGTGCAGGATCCGTCGCGTGATTCACGCCAGATTGTGCGCGAACTCGACGAGAGCATCGCTAAAGCCGAGAACTCGCTGATCGAGATTCAAGCGCAAGTCGCCACGCAACAGAGCAAGCGCGATGTTGCCGCCGACAAGGCGAAGAAGTACGAAGACGGCGCGAAGCGCGCGCTGCAATCTGGCGACGAAGCGCTCGCGCGCGAAGCCCTCGGCGCGCAAGCCACGGCCGAAGCCGAGCGCGATGCGCTGGCGAAGGAATTGACTACGTTGGAGCCGTCGGTTGCGCAATTGAAGAGCCAGATCGACGACATGCGTGGCCGTCGTAACGACCTGAACGCGCGCTCGAATATTCTGCAAGCCAAGCAGCAGATCGCTCAGGCTAAAGATGTTGCGGCCACCGCGCTGGGCGGCATCGGCGGCAAGAATCTGTCTGAAGATTTCCAGAAGCTGGAAGACAAGGTTGCGTTGTCGAATGCCCGTTCCGACGCGCGCCTGAATTCGGCTGACGTGAAGAGCGGCAAGGCGCTCGACGACAAGCTCGCGGATCTGAACCGCGGTCCGTCCGTTGAAGATCGTCTCGAAGCGTTGAAGAAGCAGCTCAACACGCCGGCGCAGTGATCGCATCAGCAGTAAATACCGGTGGCCGTCACGCAGCCGGTGTGCCGGCCGCCGGTATGCCGGCCACCGGATGCGCCGGCCGCCGGATACGCCGGCCGCCGGTATCAACTGAAGGAGACGGGTGCATCGCACCCGGTCCGCAAATGAAAAAGTTTCTCACAAGCGTGTTCGCGTCGCTGCTGTTCGTATCGGCTGCGGCGTTTGCTGTGCCGACGGTCCAGCAGATCGAATCCGCCATGTCGCAAGGCAACTGGCAGCAAGCCGATGCCGGTTTGAGCGAAGTGTTGCGGGCGCATCCGAACAATGCCCGCGCGCACTACCTGTACAGCCAGGTGCTCGATCGCGAAGGCCGCTATGCCGACGCCCTCGCCCAGGTGCAACAGGCCAAGACACTCGACCCACAAATCCGCTTCACCGATCCGACCCGCTTCGCGCAAACCGAAGCGCGGATCCGCAAGGACGCTGAACAGGCCGGTGGCAACACCACGAACCGCGCAGCCAACCCGTTCGTGCAGCAGAATTCGCCGGCCGTGCAGCAGTCCGCGATGGTGCCGCAGGCGCCGCAACGGCATGGCCCCGGCATCGGCATGTGGGTCGGCATCATTCTGTTGATCGGCGTGATCGCACTGGTGCTGCGCTGGACCTTGCGCCGCGCCCGCTCGCAAGACGATTCGCGCGCCGACGATGATCGCCGCGTGCAACTCAAGCGTGCGACCGAGATGCTCAACGCCGTGCGCTCGTTGAAGCTCGACGTGAAGCTTTCCACCGTGCAAGGTCATGAGGCATTGGAGAAAGAAGTCGAATCGACCGAAGAACAGTTGCGCGGTCTCGTCGAAACGCTGTCGAACGGCAAGAATCCGGTGCCGCCGTATCAGCTCGACGAACTGGAGCAGCGCATCGGCAGCATGCGCGCCCGCGCCGACGGGCGGCCCGATCCCTATGCCACACCGGCCGCCAGCACACAACAGTCGCCGTATGCACAGGAAGCCGAGCGTTTCGGCAACCCGCCGCAGCCCTATCCGCAGCAAGGACCGTATCAGCAGCAGCCGCAGGTCATCGTGCAACAAGGCGGCGGCGGTTTCGGCGGCGGCATGGGCGGTTTGCTGACCGGCGTACTGCTTGGCGAGGCGCTGAATTCCGGGCGTGATCGCGTCGTGGAACGTGACGTGATCGTCGACGACGAAACGCGCCGCCGCGGTGGCGACGGCGGCAATGGCGGCGGTCTCGACTTCGGCCAGGGCTCGAACGACTGGAACGACAACAGCGGCGGTGGCGTCGACCTGGGCAGCAACGACGATTCCAGCAGTTGGAGCGACACCTGAGCAACTGAACGCTGCTCGATATACCGCTCTCAAGCTGCAATGAAAACAGGCTCCTGTACGGAGCCTGTTTTTTTATGTCGATTCTCCCGTTAGGCTCGTCATGCCCCCACTGCCGCAGACGCCCTCACCGGCTCATGCTGCGCCAGCAGCACCGAACCCGCGAACAGCCGGACAATGAAACGCTCCGCATACGCGACCAGCGCTTCCCGGCGCGCTCCGTTCCCGTCGATGTACTCCGCTGACAGATGGAACAACTGCAGCACGATCTGCGTGCAGACTTCGTCGACGGTGGCGCGCGTGAGCGTCGGCATCAACTCCAGTTGCACGACATCGTCCGCCATTTCTGCCGACACCTCGTGGAGGTTCGCCCGCACCGCTTCACGCAGCGCCGGCGAGGTGCCGTGATACTCGACCAGCGCGCTCAGAAACGCCTCCCGATTCTCCAGTGCAAACGCAAAAAAAGCGACACACGCACGACGCGGCACGCTTTGCGGCTCGTCGTGCGCGGCCAGCCAGCGCTCGCGCCGCAACATCGGCCGCAAGCGGCGGCTCACGGATTCGACCGCCTCGCGCGCGAGGTCGTCGAGCGTGTCGAAGTGGCGATAGAACGTGTTGGGATTCAGCCCCGCCTCGCGCGCCAGTTCGCGCAGACCCAGGCTTGCAAAGCTGCGTCCGCCCGCGGTCAGACGCAACGCGGCTTCGATCAGCTTGCGCTTGCCGGGCGCAAGATCCTGCCCGGCAACCGAGCCATGGTCGGCGGCGAATGCCGCTTTGGGTACGGAGTTCATGAGCTTTCAGTCAAAGCGCGGTTCGCGCGTTTAATAGTCGTACTCTAAACGATCTTGACGCGAAGTGTACAGTTGTCTACCCTGCGCGTTATGCGGGTGTAGACATATGTAGACACCCTGATTCTGTCTACCCTGGAGACCCGCCGTGACGCCTGCTTCATCCGCCCAACCCGCCGCGCCACGCATTGCCATAGTAGGCAGCGGATTTGCGGGCATCGGCATGGCGATCCGCCTTCTGCAGATGGGCATCACGTCGTTCACGATTTACGAGGCAGCCGGCGATATTGGCGGCACCTGGCGCGACAACACCTACCCCGGCGCGGCTTGCGATGTGCCGTCGCATCTATATTCGTTTTCGTTCGAGCCGAATCCGGCGTGGTCGCGCGCGTTCGGCGGCCAGGCGGAAATCTTCGCTTATCTCAAGCATTGCGTGCGCAAATATGGTGTCGATCGCTATGTGCGCTGCAATGCGGGCGTGGTCTCGGCCCGTTTCGACGAAGCGCGGCAAACCTGGCAAGTCGAGATCGACTCAAACGGCACACGCGAAAACATCGAGGCCGATGTGGTAATCGCCGCGAGCGGCCCGTTATCGCGGCCGGCCATGCCGCAAATCGCGGGGCTCGAACGTTTCGCAGGCAAACTGTTTCATTCGGCGCGCTGGGACCACCACTATCCGCTCGAAGGCAAGCGCGTGGCGGTGATCGGCACCGGCGCCAGCGCAATCCAGTTCGTGCCGCAGATCCAGCCACGCGTCGCCCGACTCGAACTGTTCCAGCGCACCGCGCCATGGATCATGCCCAAGCCGGACAAACCGGTCGGTCCGCGCGCGCGATGGTTGTTCCGCCATCTGCCGTTCACGCAGCGCTTCGTGCGCAACGCGATCTACTGGCAACTCGAATCGCGCGCGGTGGCGTTCGTCGTCAATCCGAAACTGATGAAGTTGCCGATGAAGTTCGGCATGAGCTATCTGGAGCGGCGCGTCAAGGACCCCGCGCTGCGCGCCAGGCTGACGCCGAACTACCGGCTCGGCTGCAAGCGCGTGCTGCTGTCGAGTGACTACTATCCGGCGCTCTGCCAGCCGAACGTCGACGTGGTGACGACCGGCATTCGCGAAATCGTCGCCGACGGCATCGTGACCGACGACGGCGCGCACCACCCGGTCGACGCGATCATCTGCGGCACCGGCTTCCAGGTCAACGACGTGGGCGCGCCATTCGAGGTGAGCGGCCTCGACGGCGCGGATCTTGGCGCGACGTGGCTGCGCGACGGACCGGAGGCGTATCTGGGCACCAGTGTCGCCAACTTCCCGAACTTCTTCATGATTGTCGGCCCGAATACCGGCCTCGGTCATAACTCGATGATCTACATGATCGAGTCGCAGGTGCAGTACATCGCCGATTGCCTGCGCGTGCTGCGCCGACGCAAGGCTCGCACCATGAACCTGCGGGCGGACGTGCAGCGCGAATTCAATGAACGTCTGCAAAAGCAGATGCAGCACTCCGTGTGGGTTAGCGGCTGCCATAGCTGGTATCAGACGAAAAGCGGCAAGGTCACGGCATTGTGGCCGGGTTTCACATTCAGTTTTCGCAAACGCACGCGGCGTGTGCGGCCGCACGATTATCGCTTCGCGCCTTAAGGCGGCGTGCGGGGGCTGAGAGGCTGCTCGCGAGACCGATGACGCTGGGACGATCTGCTTCAAACTAAAGGGAGACAACAATCATGGCAAGCATCGAATCCGCAACGCCCGGAACACCAGCATCAACCGCGCCACTGCCGCCCCGCTCGCTCGCCGCGCGCCTCGGCATCACCAGTGTGCCGCGCACCGAGTTACAGCGGCGCTATACGCAAAGCGGCTCGAAGTTCGTCAAGATCATGGGCGCCGACGTGCACTACGTCGACGAAGGCAGCGGCGATACGATCGTGATGATTCACGGTTTCGCCTCTTCGTTGCATACGTGGAATCGCGTCGCTGACGAACTCAAGCGCGAGCGTCGCGTGATCCGCCTCGATTTGCCGCCGTTCGGCGTGACCGGACCGCTGCGCTCGAACACCGGCGAGATCGAAACGATGAACCTGCCCACGTACCGGCGTTTCATCGACACGTTCATGCAGGCGCTCGGCATCTCGCGCGCGACGCTGATCGGCAACTCGCTCGGCGGCCTGATTTCGTGGGATTACGCGGTGCGCCACCGCGAGGCCGTCGAGCGGCTCGTCCTGATCGACTCGGCCGGATTTCCGATGAAACTGCCGATCTACATTGGCCTCTTCAATAGCGCGCTGGTGCGGGTCAGTTCGCCGTGGTGGTTGCCCGAAGCCATCATCAAGAGCGCGGTGCGCAACGTGTACGGCGATCCGCGCAAGATCGATGCGGTGACGCTGCGGCGTTACGTCGAATTCTTCCACGGCGAAGGCACGCGCGCGGCGATCGGCAAGATGGTGCCGACGCTCGATTTCAAGGATATCGACACTAATGTGCTGAAGACGCTGAAGGTGCCGTCACTGGTGCTGTGGGGGGCGAAGGATCGCTGGATCCCTCCTGCGCACGCGGCCGAGTTTGCGAGCCGCATTCCCGGTGCGAAATCGGTGATGTATCCAGGACTCGGTCACATTCCGATGGAAGAGGCGCCCGAGCGCGTAATGACCGATCTGCGCGCGTTTCTCGACACGAGCGCCGAGCGTGCTCGGGACACTGGGGACAGCCGCCGCGCGCCGGTCTGACCGTTCGCTTGCACGCTACGCGCTCAACCGCCTCCGAGCAGGCGCAGCAGTCCCCAAAGGAATTTGCAGAGCATCACGATCAGTTCCCACAGGTGATAGAGCTGCTGCCAGCCGGAAACGCGTGCGAAAGAGTCGATCATGGTTGGCTGGTGAGAAATGAGTGGCGGCGGGTTGGTACGGCGAGTGCACATCATAACGACTGCGGGATACCCCGCATCAAGTCGACAGAAAGCGCGCCGTAAACATGCGAGAAGACGCGGCATCCGCAAACGGTGACCGCGCGAACCGACCCTACCCCACCGCGCCATCAAGGAGACCAGCATGACGCGTTTCAGCTTTCACCGGGCCGGCCGTTCACAAACGGTCGTCGGCGATATTGCCGCGCAAGCGGGCAAACTGGGAATAGAAATCTGCGACGTATCGGGCCACGTCGAAGAAGTGGCCGCCCGCGTGCAGCATCAGGCGCAGGTATGCCGCGCCCTGCGCGAATCCGCCGCGCAAACGCTCGCGGGCAATCATCGCATTGCCACCGCCGCGCGCGCCATGCGCAGCGTGTCGGCCGGCGCCGCAACGGGTGTGCAGGAGTCGCAGCAGACGCTGGAGGCGTCGCTCGCCGACATTCACGGGCTGGTGGAAGGCGTGACGGTGATCGAGAGCCAGATTGGCGCGCTGCGCAGTGCGTTGGCGCATGTGAGCCGCGTCTCTGAGGAGATCTCGCTGATCGCCCGTCAGACGCATTTGCTGGCCCTCAACGCCGCGATCGAAGCTGCGCGCGCCGGCGACTCCGGCAAGAGTTTCGCGGTAGTGGCAGCCGAGGTGAAGAACCTGTCGGCGAAGACCGCGCAGGCGACCGGCCAGATCGAAACGACGCTGGCACAGCTCACTCAGCAGACCGAGCAGTTGATCAGCGAAGGCTCGATGAATACGGCGCGTGCGCACCGGGTTCGTGAGGGCACCCGCAAGATCGGTGACGTCGTGCATGCGACGGGCGATGCGATTACGCAGCTCAACGACGAAGCTGGGCAAATCGCCGCGCTGACTGGGGAGATCGAGACGCAATGCAACGGGCTTGAGGCTCAGGTGCTGGAGATGGCGAGCGGGGTCGAGGATTCGAGCGAGAACTTCGTCCAGGCGAAGGACCGGCTGGGGAATTTGCTCGGCGTATCCGAGACGTTGATCGAACTGACCGCGGCCACCGGGGTGGAGACGACGGATACGCCGTTTATCGAAGCCGTGCAGCGGGCCGCGGCGGCGGTGGGCAAGGTGTTTGAGACGGCTGTTGCTCGCGGTGAAGTGTCGATTGAGGATCTGTTCGATCAGCAGTATGTGCCTGTTGCCGGGAGCAATCCGGCTCAGTTTGTTACGCGGTTTACTGCTTTTACCGATCGGGTTCTGCCTGCGATTCAGGAGCCTTTACTCGGGCTTGATCCACGTGTTGCGTTTTGCGCTGCTGTGGACGTGCGCGGGTATTTGCCTACGCATAATCTGAAGTTTTCTTTGCCGCAGCGCGACGATGTGGTCTGGAATATGGCGAATTGCCGGAATCGGCGCATGTTCGATGATCGTACCGGGATTGCGGCTGCGTCGCATGTCAAGAAGTTTTTGCTGCAGACCTATCGGCGCGATATGGGTGGCGGGCAGTTTGTTTTGATGAAGGATGCGTCGGCGCCTGTGTTTGTTGCCGGGAGGCATTGGGGTGCGGTTCGGGTTGGGTATAAGGTTTGATGGTTTTTTTTGCCTGCTCGGCGGGGGGTCGTTGAGCTGGATTTTGGGCGTTGCCTTTGCTGTCGTAGTGGTCTGTTCTGTTGTTGGTCTTTTGGCCTTTCCTTGCTTTGTTAGTGGTCTATTAGCGTTGCCCCTGTGCGGGGCGGCACCTACTTTTCTTTGCCGGCCGCAAAGAAAAGTAGGCAAAAGAAAGCGGCTCACACCGCCAGCTCCTAAGCGGGTCCCCCGCGCAGCCACGGTAGTGGTGCATCTGGAATCTGTGCCCTCGCACACTCCGCGCCGTTGACAAAGCACTCATCGGCTCCCACTCCGCACTGCGTGCGTCGCGGACGGGTCTGCTTGGGAAACCTGGGGGCTTCGTTTCGCGCAGCGGGGGCCATCGGCTGCGCCTCGGCGAGGCGCCGAATGCGCCAATATCCTGGGTTTTGAGGTCGCCCCCGCGTCAATTTCGGCTGGACCACGAAACGCGACCAACGGTGTTGTGAACGGGGTATCGGCGCGCGCAGCGCCGCCGGAGGTATGACTGCCTTGTCACTGAGGCGGAGTGTGCGAGGCGACAGATTCCAGATGCACCACTACCGTGGCTGTGCGGGGGACCCACTTATGAGCTGGCGGTGTGAGCCGCTTTCTTTTGCCTACTTTTCTTTGCGGCCGGCAAAGAAAAGTAGGTGCCCCCCCGCACAGGGGGAACGCTAATAGACCACTACCAAAGCAAGGAAAGGCCAAAGAGCGAAATCAACACCACCCCCGCCGAACAGGCAAAAAAACCTAAACCGCCATAACAGCCCTCTTCCTCTCAGCCCGCTGCATAAAATAGTTCGCCAAAACCACCCCAACAGTAACAACAGCAATAAACAACGTAGCCAACGCATTCATCTCCGGATTCAACCCAAGCCGAACGCGAGAGAACACAACCAGCGGCAGCGTCGTCGACCCAGGTCCCGACAAAAACGCCGACAGAACCAGATCGTCAATCGACAAAGTGAACGACAACAGCCACCCAGAAACCAGAGCCTGCGAAATCAACGGCAACGTAATGAAGAAAAACACCTTGAGCGGTGTCGCCCCAAGATCAAGCGCGGCTTCTTCAAGAGAAGGATTCAACTCCTTCACACGCGACTGCACGATGATGGCCACATAGGAAATACACAACATCACGTGCCCGATCCAGATCGTGAAAATGCCGCGCCCGGCAGGCCACCCCAACCACTTGGCCATTTCGATGAACAGCAGCAACAACGAAATCCCCTGAATCACCTCGGGAATCACCAGCGGCGCATTGATCATCCCGGTATAAAGCGTAAACCCGCGAAACCGCCCCATGCGGGCCAGAACAAACCCGGCCCACGTACCGATAATCACCGACGCAAACGCCGTCAGCAACGCCACACGCAACGACAACCACGCCGCCGCAATCAACTCGTCGTCCTGCAACAACGCCGCATACCAGCGCGTGGAAAACCGCGTCCACACCGTGACCAGTTGCGACTCGTTGAACGAATACACAATCAGACTCACGATCGGAATGTAGAGAAACAGAAACCCGATCCCCAGGGCAATGAACTGCAAAATCCGGTTCGGCTTCATCAGCGCCTTTCCTCCATCGCCTTCGCCTGCGCGTACTGGAAAAACGCCATCGGCACCAATAACAACAACACCATCGCGCACGTCACGGCAGACGCCATCGGCCAATCGGCATTGTCGAAGAACTCATTCCACATCACGCGGCCAATCATCAACGTGTTCGCACCGCCCAGCAATTCCGGAATCACATACTCGCCGACCGCCGGAATGAACACCAGCAAACAACCCGCAATAATGCCGTTCTTCGACAACGGCAAGGTGATCTGCCAGAACGCGCGCCATGGCTTCGCGCCGAGATCGTAGGCGGCTTCCAGCAAGGTCATGTCCATCTTCACCAGATGCGCGTAAAGCGGCATCACGAGAAACGGCAGGTACGAATACACCATGCCGATATAAACCGCCGTGTTGGTGTGATACAACTCGATCGGCGTATGGATCAGCCCCGTCGACATCAGGAAGTTATTCAGCAAACCATTATTCTTCAGGATACCGATCCATGCATACACGCGAATCAGAAACGAGGTCCAGAACGGCAGCATCACCGCCATCATCAGCAAATTTCGGCTCGCCGGATTCGATCGCGCAATGTAGTACGCCATCGGATAACCGATCAGCAAACACAGCAGCGTGGACACCGCCGCGACTACCACCGAATTCACATAGGTCGCGAAATAGAGGCTGTCGGTCAGCAGAAACGCATAGTGCGACAGGTCCAGCGCGACGTGAATCACGCCATCCGTATACGTCGTGAGTTCCGTATAGGGTGGAATGCCAAGCTGCAAATCGGCAAAACTGATCTTCACGACCAGCAGGAACGGCACGAGGAAAAATAGCAGCAGCCAGATGAACGGGCCGGCCACCACTGCGGTGCGGCCGGTCAGATTGAAACGGCGCACCGGCCACGACGCGAGAGAACTGATCGAGCGCTTCATGACGTCAGCACCACACCGGCCGACGCGCTCCAGCGCACATAGACTTCGTCGCCCCAGGCGGGCGGATCGATCTCGGTCAAGGCAAGGCTCGTCACGTTGGCGATCACCGTTTTGCCGGCGTCGAGCTTCACGTGATACAGCGAATAGCCGCCCATGTAGGCGACGTTCGTCACCACGCCCTTGCCCCAGTTGTAGGTGCCTTCGGGTGGCTTGCGCGTGAGTGCGATGCGCTCGGGCCGCACCGAGATCGTCACCGGCATGCCGAGCGGCCCGGTAATGCCGTGACTTACGTAAAGACGAACCGGCAGATCGGGCGTTTCGATGAACACGTGATCGGGTTCATCTTCGACGACATTGCCGTCGAACAGATTGGTCGAGCCGATGAACTCGGCCGAAAAGCGGCTGTTCGGATACTCGTACACTTCGTGCGGCGTGCCAAGCTGGATGATCTCACCCTCGCTCATCACGGCAAGACGATCGGCCATCGTCATCGCCTCCTCCTGGTCATGCGTGACCATCATGCAGGTCACGCCGACCTTGTCGAGAATATTCACCAGTTCGATCTGCGTACGCTGACGGATCTGCTTGTCGAGTGCCGACATCGGTTCGTCGAGCAACAACAGCTTTGGCCGCTTGACGAGCGAGCGCGCGAGCGCCACCCGCTGCTGCTGACCACCGGAGAGCTGATGCGGTTTGCGCTTCGCGAAGCGGCCCATCTGCACAAGATCGAGTGCATTCTGCACACGGTCCTTCAGTTCGGCTTTCGGCACGCCCTCCTGCTTCAGGCCGAACGCGACGTTGGCCTCGACCGTCATGTGCGGAAACAGCGCATACGACTGGAACATCATGTTGACCGGCCGGCGATAAGGCGGCAATTGCGCCAGGTCTTCCCCGTCGATCAAGATCTTGCCCGACGTGATCGATTCGAGCCCGGCCAGCATGCGCAACAAGGTCGACTTGCCACAGCCGGAACTGCCGAGCAACGCAAACAGCTCGCCCTTTTTCACCGACAGGTTGACCCCTTTCACCGCGACGGTCTCGCCAAATTTCTTCACGACGTCGACGATCTGGATGAAATTCTCTGCTGCGTCGCCCGCTTGGGCGCTCAGGCCCGGAAACGGCGCGGCGGTCCCTGCCAGCGCGCCCGACTGGTCACTACTCATCACAATGCTTTACTCCGGCTTTTGACGAACAAAGCCCCCGGTGGACACCGAGGGCTTCATGATGATACTTACCCGTTCACTCCCGCTGCGAGTCAGCGGCCGGACTTGAATTCAGTCCACAGCCGCGTTTGCAGGCGCTGGATTTCCGGCGGCAGCGGCTTCAACAGGAACAGCGTCTTGATGACTTCAGGCGACGGGTACACAGCCGGGTCGTTCGCCACGTCCTTGTCCACATACTTGCGCGCTTCGAGGTTAGCGCTCGGATAGTAGACGGCGTTGGTGATCGCGGCATGGACCTGCGGCGTTTCGATGTAATTGATCCACTCGAGCGCGGCTTCCTTGTTCTTCGCGTCCTTCGGAATCGCCATCACGTCGAACCACACCGGAGCGCCGCCCTTCGGAATGTAGTACTCGATCTTGTAAGGCTTCTTCGCCTCGATCGCGCGATGCTTGGCGATCACGACGTCGCCCGACCAGCCGTAGGCGAAGCACACGTCACCGCCAACCAGATCGTTGATATAGCCCGACGAGTTGAACTGCGTGATGTACGGGCGGATCTTCTTCATCATCTCGAGCGCGGCACGGTAGTCAGCCGGATTCGTGCTCATCGGATCGCGGCCGATGTAGTGCAGCGCGGCGGCGAACATCTGGTCCGGGGCGTCGAGCACGGACACGCCGCAGGCTTTCAGCTTCGAAATGTTTTCCGGCTTGAAGAGGATGTCCCAGTTGTCGAGCGGCACATTCTTGCCGAGGATCTGCTGCGCCTTGGTGACGTTGTACGCGAGGCCGGTCGTGCCGTATGCCCAGGGTACCGTGTACTTGTTGCCGGGATCGGCGCCGGCCACGAGGGCCATCAGCGACGGGTCGAGGTATTTGAGGTTCGGCAGCTTCGATTTGTCGAGCGGCGCGAAGATGCCGGCGGCAATCTGCTTGCCGGCGTAATTGCTGGTCGGCACGACGATGTCGTAGCCCGAATTACCTGTGAGGAGCTTGGCTTGCAGCGTGTCGTCGCTGTCGTAGTTGTCGTATTTAACCTGGACGCCGGTCTGCTTGGTGAAGTTCGGAATGGTGTCCTTGGCAATGTAATCGGACCAGTTATACACGTTCAACTGCGTATCTTTCGCAGCGGCCGTCAACCAGGGCGTCGCGCACAAGACCAGCGCCGCCATTTGCACCACTACCCGTCTTTTCATTCCGTTCTCCGATCCTGACCGTCCCGAGCCGGCCATCTTCGTCCACGCCGCGGCACACCGCTCGCGGCTCCCCTGAAAAACCCGAAAACTACCATTAATTATTGCGCGCACCAAAAAAAATGCTGAGATGTCGCGCAAACGGTACAGCGCAAGCCGTGCCGCTACAAAATGGGCGCAATTTTAGCGGGTTATCGGCGCGTGTCTACCCGAAAAAAACACCAGTGGCAGCCTCGGTATTGCGCCGCTGTCCTGCCGCCCCGTTGTGGCGCCATCGCCGCTGCCGGTTTGCATCGGGGCTGCAGTCAACGGCCGCTTGCTACGAATTTTATGCCGTGCAGCTCACTCGATAGAAGCCTATACCAGCCGACACGGCAAGACGCGCGATGGGCGCGCGGCGGCTCGAAGACGGCGCGGCTTGACTCTGACGCTGGCCCGGCTGGCCTGACAGCGCGGGCTCCAGGCTGCGTTCCCCATCTGGTTCGACGGCGCGCTGTTGCGGCTGTTCGGCTGTTGCGGCTGTTGGCGTTCAGCCGATAAAGCTGATTTGGCTCGAACCATTTGCAGATGCAGTGATTTTGTAAGTATTCTCCGAACATCTCGTCGTGACCCGTGCCGCTGCCCGCAGCGGCGCGGCGCGTTTCATGCTGCCCGGTTGGCGGCCGCCGCCGGTATTCATCCGGTTGGCGCTTTGAGCCACTTTCGCGCTTTTTTCTAGCGCCCTGCGCGGCCAGTCCGGTGTGCCGGTGTGTCGTTGTTTGACACACAACCGTCGCCCGTTGGCTCGCTGCCTTGCTATCAGGACGACACCCCATGCGTTTTCACGCTTTCTTCGCTAACCTCGCCCCCGCCACGCCGCCACAAGCTCGCCACGCCATCCCGCGCATTTCACGCAGCACCTTCCTGTCCTTGCTCATTGCAATCGTCGCACTCTCCGGTGAGGCTCATGCGACGGTCGCCATGTTGCAGCCGGCGCGCGTGGCCGCCGCCGACGAACCGTTGCAACTCACCCTGCTCTATTCCGCCGACGACGCGAAGCCTCTCAAGGTCGTCGTCCCGCCGACGCTCCGCGTGAACTTGAGCAGCGCGGAACAGGCGCCGCAACCGCTCGAACTCAAGCGAGAACCCGGTGTGCCCGACACCTTGAACTTGCGGCCCGGCCAGTTTCGCAAAGTAAGGTTTTCGGCGCCCTGGCCGCAGTCAGCGCGCGGCGAAGTCCGGATCGACCCGGTGGGATTCGACGCATCGTCGGCGATTGTCGCGATCAACCGCGGGCCGCAGCAGAACGCGGTTGCCCAGGCGGAGCGTGCCGAGAGCCGGGCAACCACGCCTGCCCAGGTCGCCGAACAGGCCGCCGCCGTAGACGGGCCGACGGGGGACGCGATGTCCCCGCCCGGCGACTCGCTGGCCACCACCGGACGTGGCATTCTCTCGCACCTCTCCTACTACGAACCGATGTATTTCGCCGTCGGCCACAACGGCGATACGAACGCGAGGCTGCAGTTGAGTTTCAAATACCGCATCCTGATGCCGGACGATTTGCGCTCAAAGGCCCTGCGCGACAACCTGTATTTCGCCTACACACAGACCTCGATCTGGGATCTGTCCGCCGATTCGCGGCCGTTTCGCGACACAACCTACTCCCCGCAGTTGTTCTACTACGTGCCGGACACCGGATGGCGCAGCCCATTTTTCACGCGCATGGGTTTTGCCGCAGGCTTCGCGCACGAATCGAACGGCAAGGCAGGTTCGGACTCGCGCAGCATCAACATGCCCTTCATCCGTCCGACATGGGAATTCGGCAACCTTGAGGGTAAGCATCTGACCGTGTCGCCGAAAATCTATTACTACCTCGGCACGAGCAACAACCCCGATATCGCCGACTATCGCGGCTACGTCGATCTGCTGGTCAAATACGGCAGCGCCGACGGCTGGCAACTCGCGACCACGTTGCGCAAAGGCACCAAACACTGGTACGGCAGCATCGACTCCCAATTCACCTATCCGCTGGCCAAACTGCTGGGCAGTGCGTGGGGCGGCTATATCTGGGTGGGGTATTTCAACGGATACGGCGAGGACCTGCTCGACTACAACAACCGCCAGCACTGGATGGCGCGGATCGGGTACAGCATTTCGCGCTGACGCGCGTGATTCGGACCGGCACGAGCACTGCGTGTGGATCCGGCCAACCGTGCGTGTATCCGTGCCACGACGAGGGTCACGCCGGAGTGTGTTCGCCGCATCGGCTAACATAGCGGAACTCCGCTTTTCCGCCCCAAGGTTTCCGATGGCTTCGAATCTCCACGATCTTCCCGACAGCCCGTGCATCGGCGTCTGTTCCACGCTTTTCGACGAAGTCTGCAAAGGCTGCGGCCGCACCGCAACCGAAGTGTCCAACTGGGTATTCCTGAGCGACGAGGAAAAGCGCGCCGTTTGGGTACGCATCGAGCAGGACGGCACGGCGATGCGTTTCAAGAACGACAAGTTATAGCCCTTTGACACTGTGGCCGCCCTCACGGGCCATGCCTGTCGGCGAATCCATCTCCCGATTCGGATCGAAATTGCAATAAAAAACGCCGGAAGTTCCGGCGTTTTTGCATGAGGAGCGAGGCTTCTCCAGCGCGAACGGTGATCAGAACCGCATACCGACACCCAGGCCCACCACCAACGGATCGATATTCAGCCGGCCGAGCGGCTGACCGCCAAGCGTTGCGTCGGTGTGCATCCAGATCTTCTTGATGTCCGCGTTGACAAATAGCGATTTGGTCACCTGCACGTCTACACCGGCCTGCAATGCAGGACCGAAGCTGTGGTTGTTGATCGAGATCGACTGACCGCCCGCGCTGAGGCCGTTGTTATAGAACAACGTGTAGTTCAGACCCGCACCGACGTACGGACGGATACGCCCCGCGTGGTTGAAGTGGTACTGCAACAACAGCGTGGGCGGCAACACATTCACGCCGCCGAGATTGCCGAGACTCGAGGTCAACTGATGACGCGACGTGCCGAGAATCAGTTCGACGCCCAGGTAGTCGCGAATCATGTAGGTGAAATCCAACTCCGGCACGATGGCGTTGTTGACGCCCACATTGAGTGCCGACAGCGACTGATTGGTCTTCACGTCCGGCATGATGCTGATTGCGCGCAATCGCACCAGTACGTCGCCGGCGTGGATGCCGTTCATCTGATCGCCGCCGGCAACCTGTGCGTGCGCCTGCTGCGCCAACGCGCCCGCGCCTAACAGGCACGCTGCGACGGCAGTGGCCTTGATTCTGTTCCTGAGCGAGTGCTTCATGTGCTTCCCCGAGTGTTTGTGTGCGTGCGGGGATTGTCGAAGGTCCCGCCAGGCTTCGCGTTGACCCGCGTCAACCCAGCGAAAACGCCCATCGCCCTGCGACAGCGGGTCGCGTCGCACCGGTCAGCAGCAGTTCGATCAGGTCGTGGACGCTGCGAATGGCCGTGCCGAACGGCAACGCTTCGCGCCCGCGAAAGAACAGACCGTTGGCCACATCGCCGCGCAATGCCGCGGCGAGCCGCGTGTCGATGCAGAAGTGGCCGAACTTCTCGACACCGTCACGCCAACCGCAGACGCTTAGGCATTCAAGCGCGGTTGGACAAACGTGTTTGAGCGCACCGAGCTTGTCGCGAATTTTTGTTTCGTGGCGCAGATAGCGCATCAGCCACGGCGTTTTCACGGCGCGCGCGGGCAACCCCGTCACACTGACAAATTCGACAATGTCGTCAGGTGTTGCTTCGGCCAGCACGCGCTTGAAGTTCGGATGCGCATCACCTTCCTCGGTCACGGCGAATGGTGTGCCGAGTTGCACGCCGCTGGCGCCGGCGCTCAGGAGCTCGCGCACGGCTTCGTGACTATTGATGCCACCCGCGACGATCAAAGGCACGTCCTGCCGACTCAGGCCGAGCGAAGTGAACACCGTCTCGAGTTCCTCGAGCACACGCAGGAAGTCGAAGCGCGGGTCTTGCAGGTCGGCGAGATTGGCCACACCGAGATGACCACCCGCGTGGGCCGGATGTTCGATCACGACGGCATCGGGCAAACGGCCTTTTTTCATCCACTTCTTCAGCACCAGCGCGACACCGCGGCTATCGGACAGAATCGGGATCAGTGCGATATCGTGGGCCTGGGTCATGTCCGGCAAGTCGAGCGGCAGGCCCGCGCCCATGACGATCGCGTCAGCGCCGTTCTCGCAGGCGACGCGCACATAGTCTGCTTGCGCATTGACTGCCTTCATCACATTGACGGCAACCATGCCGCGGCCTCCGGCGAGCGCTTTGGCGGCGTGAATTTCGCGAGCCAGCGCGGTGAGGTTCGCCTGTTCGAGCGTGGCCCGATCAGGCGACTGCCGGCAAAGTTCGACCAGGTCGGCATGGTGATGGCGCAGGTCGATGCTCGCGATGGTGCCGAGTGCGCCCTCGCGGGCGACGCTGCCTGCCAGACGGTGAGCCGAGATGCCGACGCCCATGCCGCCCTGTACGATCGGAAGCAGCGAGCGGCCGCGGATAACAAGCGGGGGAAACGAGTGAGAGGTGAGCATTGACGAACCGATGGATGAACTATCGAAACGCTGATAATCGGTCGTCGGGCGCGGCGCGCGTTGTGCTGGGTCAATGAACCTGGTTAGCTGTCTGGTTTTACGTCCGATTAGTTGATCTTGGTCGCTTCACGGTGAGGTCTATGGATCTTCCGTTGCAACGCCTGCGGATCCGTGCATCTGCGAAACCAGGGGCCTTCTGGGTCGGGACAAACTGCAAGCGGAACGTTTGCCGCGTGGCATGAAAAAAGCCCGCTTCGAAAAAGCGGGCTTTGCCTGACGCGATACCGTGCAACAAGAAGCGCTTACTGCACGCCCTGGCTCAGCAGGAAGTCCTCATAGTTGCCGCCGAAGTCGTTCAGCGTGCCGTCGGTGCGCACTTCGATGATCCGGTTCGCCAGACCGCTCACGAACTCGCGGTCGTGCGACACGAAAATCAGCGTGCCTTCGTACTTGTCCAACGCGATCTGCAGCGATTCGATCGACTCCATGTCCATGTGGTTGGTCGGCTCGTCCATCAGCATCACATTGTGGCGGCCCAGCATCAGCTTGCCCCAGATCATGCGGCCCTTCTCACCACCGGAGAGCACCTTGACCGACTTGCGGATGTCGTCGGCATTGAACAGCAGACGGCCGAGCGTGCCGCGCACCATCTGCTCGTCGTCGCCTTCCTGGCGATAACCGTCGATCCATTCCATCAGCGTGACGTCGTCCGGGAATTCTTCGTACGTATCCTGCGGCATGTAACCGACGTTCGCGTTTTCGGCCCACTTCACCGTGCCGTGGTCCAGCGTGAGCTTGCCGAGCAGCGAGCGCAGCAACGTGGTCTTACCCGCGCCGTTCTCGCCGATGATCGCGATACGCTCGCCCGGCTGCACGCTGATGCTGAAATCGTTGAAGATCGTGCGCTCGTACTTCTTCGAGATCTTGTCCGCCACCACCGCGATGTTGTGCAGCTTCTTCTCGTACTCGAAGCGGATGAACGGGTTCTGTCGCGACGACGGCTTGAATTCCTCGATCTTGATCTTGTCGATCATCTTCAGACGGCTGGTAGCCTGACGCGCCTTCGACTTGTTAGCCGAGAAGCGGCGCACGAAATCCTGCAGGTCGGCAACACGCTCCTTCGCCTTGGCGTTGGCGTTCTGCTGACGCTCGCGCGCCTGCGTGCTGGCCAGCATGTAGTCGTCGTAATTGCCCGGATAGACCTTCAGCGTGCCGAAGTCCATGTCGGCCATGTGCGTGCAGACCTGGTTCAAAAAGTGACGATCGTGCGAGATGATGATCATCGTCGAGTTGTACTGGTTGAGCACGTCTTCCAGCCAACGGATCGAGTTGATGTCCAGGTTATTGGTCGGTTCGTCCAGCAGCAGCACGTCCGGCTTCGAGAACAACGCCTGTGCGAGCAGCACGCGCAGTTTCCAGCCCGGCGCGACATTGCTCATCGGGCCGTTGTGATCTTCGATCGCGATACCGATGCCAAGCAGCAGCTCGCCCGCGCGCGCTTCGGCGGTGTAACCGTCGTACTCGGCGAACTTCGCCTCGAGTTCGGCGGCGTGCATGTAGTCGTCGTCAGTCGCATCCGGGTTCGCGTAGATCGCGTCGCGCTCGGTCATGGCGGCCCACATTTCCGTGTGGCCCATCATCACGACGTCGAGCACGCGCACGTCTTCATACGCGAACTGATCCTGGCGCAGCTTGCCGAGGCGGACGTTCGGTTCGAGCATCACGTTGCCGGAGCTCGGTTCCAGATCGCCCCCCAGAATCTTCATGAAGGTGGATTTCCCGCAGCCGTTCGCACCGATCAGGCCATACCGGTTCCCTTCCCCGAATTTGACCGAGATGTTTTCGAAGAGGGGCTTTGGCCCGAATTGCATGGTGATATTGGCGGTAGACAGCACGGCGCGTCCTTAAAGGTGATATCGGCGAATAACCCAATATTTTAGCAGGTTATCGAGAAATCGACCCACACAGGCGCCGCGCCCGCGTGTTGTGACGCCGTGTTCACGTTACGTTCACGCCACGTTGATACGGACCGCCGCCCTTCTAGCCGCAGCGCGGCGTCTGCAAAACGTCGATGAAGGCCGACAGATCGGCCTCGGCAAGCCCCATCGCGGCGCCAAGCCGCAACAGTTGCTGGACTGTCGATGAAACCGGCATCGGCGTGCCGGTTTCATACGCAGTCGCGGCAACGGTGTCGACGTCCTTCTGGAACGTGCGGAATGCGCCGATCGGCGCGAGGCCGCTTTGCGTCATACGCGGCACGAAAGTCTGCAGCAACACCGAATCGGCCCAGCCGCCGGCCAGGCCCTGCGTGAGTTTGGCGGCATCGATGCCGCTGCGCTGCGCAAGGCTCACTGCCTCGGCAATCGCCGCAACAGTCGCGGTGACGATGGCCTGATTACAGAGTTTGGTGGTTTGCCCCGCGCCGACCTCGCCCATATGGGTGACGCGGGCGGAGTACGCGCCGAGCAGCGGCGTCACCGCCTCGACGTCCGCTATGGCGCCGCCCGCCATGATCGCCAGCGTGCCTGCCGTCGCGCCCGCGACGCCGCCTGATACAGGTGCGTCGATCCAGCCGATGCTAGCCGTGCGCCCACTCTCAAGCGCTTGCCCAGACTTGCCACCGCTCGCGGCCGCCCCTGCCATACCTGCCGCCCCAGTTACGCCGGCAACCGTCGCCGCACGCTGCGCGAATGCCCTCGTCGCGGCCGGGGGAATGCTCGAGTGATCGACGATCCAGCGCACCCGTGCCGGCGCCGCGGCATCCGCGCTCAGCAGCCCTTCCGCGCCGAATACCGTTTCCTCAACCGCCGCTGCATCCGCGACACAGAGCAGCACCACTTCGCATCGCGAGGCCAGTTCGCGCGGTGTGTCGACCACCGTGGCGCCGTCCGCCAATAACGCTTCCGCCTTGGCCCGCGTGCGATTCCAGACATGCACGGTATGCCCCGCGCGCAGCAGATGCCGGATCATCGGCGCGCCCATCAGACCGGGACCGCAAAAACCAATTTCCACTTTCAAGCCTCGTCAGATTTCGGATGGAGTTGCGCGGACATCATAACGGCGTCGCCTCGCCGCGGCATATCGGGCACGCGATGTGCGGGATGACTGGCCCATACGAAGACACCGGGCGCCATCCATTGCCTATACTTTTTTCACACCAACGAAGACCAAAGGAGGAAGTTCATGTCAGATCACGTCTACAAACAAATCGAACTGACCGGCTCATCGACCAAATCGATCGACGACGCAATCAGCACTGCGATTGCAAAAGCGTCGAAGACGCTGCGCAACCTGCACTGGTTCGAAGTGACGGAAACGCGGGGCCAGATCGAGAACGACAAGGTTGCTTACTGGCAGGTGACCATCAAGGTCGGCTTGCGCATCGACTAGCGCTGAGCCCGAGCGTCTGAAACGATCCTCAATAGATAATCCGAAGCAAAAAAAAGCTGCGTCCGCAGTGGACGCAGCACCTTAAAGCAGCGGTTGCTGAAACCGCCGCCTGGTCGATCGCGATCCTGTCGATTGTTACTTGTTACTCGTCACGCGTTACGCGCCAGATCGCGACCCGGCCCGCAATCACACGACCCGCACGCGACCCCACGCAATACCCGCGTAAGCCAGATTACTTCGGCAACGAGCCGTCCACGCCTTCCACATACCAGTTCAGGCGTTGCAGTTCCGGATCGGTCAGCGTCTTGCCTGCCGGCACCTTCACCGTGCCGGACTGGTCCTTGATCGGCCCGGTGAACACGTCCCACTTGCCGCCAGCCAGTTCATCGCGCTTCGCCGCGACCTGCTTCATCGCGTCAGCCGGAATCGCCGACGTATTCAGATCTTCGAGATTGACGGCTTTCTGCGGAATACCCCACCACACCGGATCGTTCTTCCACTTGCCGTCCAGCACCTGCTGGATCGCCGCGTTGTAATACACGCCCCAGTGCGCGACCACCGATCCAAGGTGCGCGTCCGGACCGAACTTCTTCATATCCGAATCCCAGCCAAACGCGTGCACGTGCTTTTCCGATGCGGTCGCGAGCGTCGCGCTCGAATCGGTGTTTTGCAGCAACACGTCGGCGCCCTGGCCGATCAACGTTTCAGCGGCCTGCTTTTCCTTGCCCGGATCGAACCAGCTGTTGATCCAGATGACCTTGGTATGAATCTTCGGATTCACCGAACGCGCGCCGAGCGTGTACGCGTTGATGTTGCGAACCACTTCAGGAATCGGCACCGAAGCCACGAAGCCGAGCGTGTTGGTTTTCGTCACATAGCCCGCAGCGACGCCGGCCAGATACGCGCCTTGATACATCCGCACGTCATAGGTGCCGAAATTCGGCGCCTTCTTGTAGCCGGTTGCGTGCAGGAACACGGTGTCGGGGAAATCCTTAGCGACTTTCAGTTCGAAGTCCTGATAGCCGAAGCTCGAGCCGATGATGATCTTGTTGCCCTTGTTCGCCAGATCGCGGAACACGCGTTCCGAGTCGGCCGATTCCGGCACGTTCTCGATGCGGGTGATCTTGATCTTGCTGCCGAATTTCGCCTCGGCTTCCTTTGAACCCTGGTCGTGCGCATACGTCCAGCCCGCATCGCCAGGATTGCCGAGGTAGACGAACGCGACGCCCGGCGCATCGGCCGCCTGCGCGGTTTGCGCGAGCGGCGCGGCCAGCGCCAGCGAGGCCGCGCCCCAGGCGAAGGCGGTCAGCAGATTTCTTCTCTTCATGTTTTCTCCTGTCGTGTTTTGTCGATTGATTTGAAACGTGTGGTCGGTCATATGAAACGGCGACCGCGTCAGCTCGCCGAGAAAAACGGCTTGCCGAGCGACGCAGGCGCATTCAGACGAATCGTGTTCGGGTTGCGAGAGATCAGCACCAGCACGACGACGGTCGCAATGTACGGCAACATCGCGAGAAACTGCGTCGGCACCGGCACGCCGATCGCCTGCGCGTAAAACTGCAAACCGGTCACGGCGCCGAACAGCAGCGCGCCGATCAGCAGGCGTCCCGGGCGCCAGGTCGCGAACACCACCAGCGCGAGCGCGATCCAGCCGCGGCCGGAGGTGAGCTGTTCCTGCCACAGATGCAGGTTGACGATCGAATAGTAGCCACCCGCGAGACCCGCCATACCGCCACCGAAGGCCACCGCGCCGTAACGCACGCCGATCACCGGAAAGCCGACCGAATGCGCGACCTGCGGCGATTCGCCGACCGAGCGCAGCACAAGCCCGGCACGCGTGCGGTACAGGAACCAGCCGATCACCGCGAACATCAGGAACGCAAGGTAGTCGAGGGGCGTAAGGCTGAAGAACGCGGGCCCGAGTACGGGAATCTTCGAGAGAACGGGAATGGGCCACGTGTCGATCGTCGCGCGCACGGCGGCGGACGTGTACGGCTTGCCGACATAGGCCGACAGACCAATGCCGAAGATGGTCAACGACAAGCCGGTGGCGACCTGGTTGGCCAGCATGGTCAGCGTGAGGAACGCGAACAGCAGCGACATCGCGAGACCGGCGCCGATCGCGGCAAGCACGCCGAGCCACGGGTTGCCGGTAATAGCGGTGACGGCGTAGCCGGTCACGGCGCCCATCAGCATCATGCCTTCGACGCCAAGATTGAGCACGCCCGACTTCTCGGTGACGAGTTCGCCCGCGCCCGCGAACATCAGCGGAATCGCGGCGGTAACGGCGCTCGAAGTGAGCGCGCTGGCTTGTTGAATATCCATGGAGATCCGCCGGGAGAATCAGTGGGCTTGCGCGGCGGCGGAGCGCCGGCGCACGCGATAGTTCACGAACAGGTCGGCGCCCAGCAGGCAGAACAGCAGCAGCCCCTGGAACACGCCGGAGAGCGCCTGCGGCAATTGCATCGAGGTCTGCACCGCTTCGCCGCCGAGGTATAGCAACGCCATCAGCAGGCTCGCGAGCACGATGCCGATCGGATGCAGCCGTCCGACGAACACGACGATGATCGCGGTAAAGCCGTAACCCGGCGACCACGTCGCCTGCAACTGGCCGATCGGACCGGCGATCTCGCCCATACCGGCGAGTCCCGCGAGGCCGCCGCTGATCAGGAGCGACGTCCAGATGGTCTTCTTGTCGGAGAAACCGGCGTAGCGCGCGGCGAGCGGCGCGAGGCCGCCGACATTCATCCGGTAACCCGCGAAGCTCTTGCGCATGAACAGCCACACGCACGGAATCGCGATCAGCGTGATGAAAATGGAAGCGTTCAGGCGCGTGCCGCGTAACCATTTCCAGTGCCAGTCGCCGGAAAACGTCGGGTACAACGCGTCGCCGCTGAACATCTCCGAGAGCGGGAAATTCATGCCTTGCGGATCGCGCCACGGACCGCTCACCAGATAGATCAGCAACTGCGTGGCTACATACGTGAGCATCAGGCTGACGAGAATCTCGTTGGTATTGAAGCGGCTTTTCAGCAGCGCGGGGATCGCGGCCCACGCCATGCCGCCGAGCACGCCGGCGATCATCATGGTCGGCAGAATCCACCAGCCGGTGGCCTGATCGAAATAGATCGCGACGCCGCTCGCGGCAATGCCGCCGAGCAGCATCTGCCCTTCAGCGCCGATGTTCCAGACGTTGGCGCGATAGCCGATCGCAAGGCCAAGGCCGATCAGGCACAAGGGCGAGGCCTTCAGCAGCAGTTCGGACCAGCCATTCACGCTGGAGAGCGGTTCGATAAAGAACGCATGCATGGCTTCGAGCGGATCGCGGCCCACCAGGCCGAAGATCAGAAAGCCGATTACGAGCGTAAGCAACGCGGCAATCAGTGGTACGGCGAGCTGCATCGTGCGCGACGGCGTCGTGCGAGCTTCGAGTCGATACGGAAGAATCATGGGAGCGTGTGCTTATGTCTGGTTCTGGTTTTTTAACGTCGATCGGTTGCCCAATCGGACATCTGCTCAGGCATGCGCCGGCTGTTCCGCCGACGGCGCCGAGCCCTCGCGGTCTCCGAACAGGCCCGCCATCCAGCGGCCGATTTCCTCGGCATTGGTCGCCCCCGTGGCACGCACCGGTGAGAGTCTGCCGCCCGCAAGCACCGCGATGCGATCGCAAATGTCGAACAACTCCTCCAGTTCTTCCGAGATCACCAGAATCGCCACGCCGCGCGCGGACAGGTCGAGCAACTGCTGACGAATGAACGCTGCCGCGCCGACGTCGACGCCCCAAGTCGGCTGCGCGACCACCAGCACCTTGGGCGCCTGCAGAATCTCGCGCCCCATGATGTATTTCTGCAGATTGCCGCCGGAGAGACTTTGCGCCAACGCTTCGGAGCCACCGCACCGGACGTCGAAGGCTTCAATGCAACGTTTCGCGAAAGTGCGCATCGCGCCGGCCTTGATCCAGCCTGCGTTGACCATCTGCTGACGATGCGCGGTAAGCAACGCGTTTTCCGACAGGCTCATCGCCGGCACCGCGCCGCGGCCGAGACGCTCTTCGGGCACGAAGCCGAAACCGAGCGCGCGCCGGCCGCCCGCGCCGAGGCGGCCGGCCGCCTTGCCGCAGATCGTGACCGCATCGGCGCGCGTGCCGCGCTTTTCGCCCGACAGAGCCGACAGCAGTTCGGCCTGCCCATTACCCGACACGCCCGCAATGCCGAAGATCTCGCCGGCATGCACGCCGAACGACACGTCATGCAGCGAGGTGCCAAACGGGTCGTCGCTCTCCACCGACAACTGTTTTACATCGAGCAGCACGGTGCCCGGCTTGTGCTCACGCCGGGTGTAATCGGGCAGCGAATGGCCGACCATCAATTGCGCGAGCGACGCGTGCGTCTCTTCTTTCGGCTTGACGTGACCGGTCACGCGACCGCCGCGCATCACCGTGGCGGTGTCGCACAGCGCCTGGATTTCGTCGAGCTTGTGGCTGATGTAGAGGATGCTGCACCCTTCCGCCGCGAGGCGCCGCAGCGTCTCGAAGAGCTTACGGACCGCTTGCGGCGTGAGCACCGAAGTCGGTTCGTCCATTATCAGCAGACGCGGGTTCTGCAGCAGGCAACGCACGATTTCGACGCGTTGCCGCTCGCCCACCGTCAGGCTATGCACGTGTCGCTGCGGGTCGATGTCGAGGCCGTAGTCGGCGGAGACTTCGCGAATCCGCTTCGCCAGCGTCTTCAGATCGAACGGCTCGTCGAGTGCGAGCGCAATGTTTTCGCCGACCGTGAGCGTCTCGAACAGCGAAAAATGCTGGAACACCATGCCGATGCCGAGCTTGCGCGCCGCCGCCGGGCTCGCGATCTCGACCGGCTGGCCTTCCCAGCGAATCTCGCCGGCGTCGGGCCGCACCGCGCCGTAGATGATTTTCATCAGCGTGCTTTTGCCGGCGCCGTTTTCGCCGAGCACGGCATGGATTTCACCCGGCGCGACGATCAACGTGACGTCGTCGTTGGCGCGCACGGCCGGGTACTGTTTGGTGATGCCCTGAAGCATCAACCGGGGCGCCGCCTGTTCCGGCCTGCTTGCCGGCTGCGCGGCGGCGCCGTCGCTATAAGAAGAGTCGCTCATGTGATTCCGTAGTACGTCAGAGACTGCCGGTCGCAGCGCGTCCGCCCGCTCTGTCAGCGAGCGATCCGTCACCACAACCGGATGACAATACCTAAATCGACCCGCCCAGTCGAGCCGTCAAAATTCCCCGCAAACCCGCGCCGCAGCGTGCTCTGCGGGTATCCCACTCTTGACGTGGATTTGTGTTCATATTAAAAGCCATATAACCCCACGCCCGCACGATCAGCCAGAACATATATTTCGGAGAAGTCATGAGTCAGCAACGCGAGGCGATCGATACGTATTTATTACGCGTCTTGCACACCCTGTTGATGGAGCGCAGCGTTACGCGCGCCGCCGTCAAACTGAATCAATCGCAACCCGCTATCAGCGCGGCGCTGCGCCGTTTGCGCGACATCACCGGCGACCCGCTGCTGGTGCGCGGCAAATCCGGCATGGTGCCGACCGAGTACGGCCTGCGCCTGCTCGAACCGGTGCAGAACGCGCTGCGCGAAATCGAACGCATCAAGTTCCAGCAGCACAACTTCGACCCGGCGACCTCGATCCGTTGCTACCGGATCGGCTGCCCGGACTACCTGAACGTGCTGTTCGTGCCGACGGTGGTCGAGCGCTTTCGTCAGGCCGCGCCGAACGCGACGCTTGAATTCCACTCGCTCGGGCCGGCGTTCGACTACGAACTCGCGCTCGAGGACGGCAAGCTCGACATCGTGGTCGGCAACTGGCCGGAACCGCCGGAGCAATTGCACCTGTCGAACCTGTTCGTCGATCAGATCGTCTGCCTGATGAGCAACGCGCATCCGTTCGCCAAACGTGGCGGGCTGACGCTCGACCAGTACCTGAATGCGCCGCATCTTGCGCCTACTCCTTACTCGGTGGGCCAACGCGGCGCGATCGACGTGCATCTCGCGCGCGAACGGTTAAAGCGTCACGTGGTCGTCACGTTGCCGTACTTCAATCTGGCGCCTTATGTGCTGATCAAGTCAGACCTGATCTTCACCACCACGCGCCTGTTTGCCGACTACTACGCCAAATTCCTGCCGCTGACCGTGGTACCCGCACCGCTCGATTTCCCGCCGATGCAGTACTACCAGCTGTGGCACGAGCGCGTGCACTACTCCGACGAGGTGCGCTGGTTGCGCAGTCTGGTCGCCGAAGCGACCAAGACCTTGATCGACAAGCCCTGATCGTTGCGTTGCGGTCTGCCGGCATCCCGTGTTTGCGGATGCCGGCAGACCTACCCTGCCTCTACGGTCACGCCGCCGCTTCGTAAAGCGTCTTCGCCAGCCGGTTGTGCTGCTCGATGACCGGCCCGAGATCCAGCGTCGCCAACTGACCGTCTTTCACCACCACCTTGCCGCCGATCACGCTATAGCTCACCTGCGACGGCGCGCAGAACACCAGCGCCGCGACCGGGTCGTGCAACGCGCCGGCAAACAGCGGCTGACGCAGATCGAAGGACACGAAATCCGCCGCCATGCCGGGCGCCAATGCGCCGATGTCGTCGCGATTGAGCACCTTCGCGCCGCCTAGCGTCGCAATCTCCAGCGCTTCACGCGCGGTCATCGCATCAGGCCCGAAGCCGACTCGCTGCAACAGCAGCGCCTGGCGCACTTCCGCGACCATCTGCGCGCCGTCGTTCGACGCCGATCCATCGACGCCGAGGCCCACCGGCACACCGGCGAGACGCATGCGCTTGACCGGCGCAATCCCCGACGCGAGCCGCATGTTCGAGCACGGACAATGCGCGACGCCCGTGCCCGTGCGGGCAAACAGTTCGATGCCCGCGTCGTCGAGTTGCACACAGTGCGCATGCCACACATCATGACCGACCCAGCCGAGGTCTTCCGCATACTCGGCCGGCGTCATGCCGAACTTCTCGCGGCTGTACGCTATATCGTTGACGTTCTCCGCCAGGTGCGTGTGCAGCGACACGCCGTAATGCCGCGCCATCACCGCCGATTCGCGCATCAGATCGCGGCTCACCGAGAACGGCGAGCACGGCGCCACCACCATGCGCAGCATCGCGTAACGGCCTTCGTCGTTGTAGGTCTCGATCAGACGCTGCGTGTCCTTCAGGATGTCCGCTTCACGCTCGACCACCGAGTCCGGCGGCAAGCCGCCGTCCTTCTGCCCCACGCTCATGCTGCCGCGCGCGGCGTGAAAACGCATGCCGATGCGCTGCGCCGCGGCGATGCTGTCGTCGAGGCGGCTGCCGTTCGGGTAAATATACAAATGGTCGCTCGACGTCGTGCAACCCGACAGCAGCAGCTCGGCCATCGCCGTTAACGTCGAGACTTCGATCATCTCGGGTGTGAGGTTCGCCCACACCTTGTAGAGATTGGTGAGCCAGCCGAACAATTCGGCGTTCTGCGCCGCGGGGATCGCGCGCGTCAGGCTCTGGTACATGTGGTGGTGCGTGTTCACCAGCCCCGGAATCACCAGCTGGCCGCGCATATCCAGCACTTCGTCGGCCGTTTGCGGCAATTCAGCCGTCGGTCCGACCGCGACGATCCGGTTGTCCTCGATATAGAGGCCGCCGTCGCGCAGTTCGCGCCGGGCGCCGTCCATTGTGACCAGCACGTCCGCGTGCTTCACCAGCATCGTTTTCTTAGGCTTGTTTGGCTGCATCGCCGCCTGTTCCATCGTCATTCGTTTCTCCGCTTCATTGCTTCCGTGCAAAGTCGTTCGAACGCGATGTGACGGCACGCCAACCGTGCCGCCGCGTCCCGTCGAACGCCGTTGGCCCGGTTACCCAGCGTCATTCCGCCGTCTTCGGGGTGTGCCGCGCTCCACTCAGGTTTGTTGCGGCGCACAGGTGTAACCTTCGATGGCCAAAATAATGCTGACAACTCGTGCCGATGCGATACCCAACTTCACGCTGCCGATATAGTGGGCCTTTTTTGGTGCCGGTACGATCGAATTGCACGGCAATAGTCGAACCAATCGACCCGATGCGGCTTTCAGCAGGCTGTCTGTCATGCGCCAGCTATTATCTTTCCTATCTCGCGCGCGCTGACATGAACATCCTTTTTACAATGGCTGCCACGGCGCTCGCTTCAATTCGCCGACGGGTATGTAGCCACTGACGTGGAGCCTCGATCCGCCGCAACGTATTCTGGATCGGGCCGCCGCCGAAACCTCGCATTCACATAAGGAAAATTGCGAATGGGAAAGCTCACTACCCACGTGCTCGACACCGCGAACGGCCGTCCCGGCGCGGGCATCAAGGTCGAACTCTTTGCGCTCTCCGGCGACACCCGCCGCGCGCTCAAAACCACCACCACCAATGACGACGGTCGCTGCGACCAGCCGCTGCTCGAAGGCGACGCACTGGTCGCGGGCGAATACGAACTCGTGTTCGGCGCTGGCGATTACTTTGCCTCGATCGGCACGAAGGTGCCGGAGCCGCGTTTCGTCGACCGCGTCGTACTGCGTTTCGGCGTGGCCGACGCCGGTGCGCACTATCACGTGCCGCTACTGGTGTCGCCGTGGTCGTACAGCACCTATCGCGGCAGCTAAGCGCGCAACTGAGCGCACGAAGCGTTTATCGACAGGCGTTGGAGGAGGACGAGGTTGAAGTCGCGCTGTATTGCCGAGCGCGCCCGATTGCACTGTGCGGATCCTTGAAGACACCCGCGAAGCGCAATCGAACGCGAGCGACTCGACCCGAAGTTCCAATAAAAAACGGCGCTTTGCGAACTGAGCGCACCGCGTCTTTCACCCCGCAGTTTGTGCAGCGATGTCATTCATGCCGGCGGCCCGTTTGCGGGCC
This sequence comes from Paraburkholderia fungorum, assembly GCF_902833645.1. Classification (GTDB taxonomy): domain Bacteria; phylum Pseudomonadota; class Gammaproteobacteria; order Burkholderiales; family Burkholderiaceae; genus Paraburkholderia; species Paraburkholderia fungorum. Next base: position 431,005 of record NZ_CADFGE010000005.1, on the reverse strand, counting down.
CCGAAAGCGCTCTAAATCGCTGCGCGTACAACGAATCAGAAGTGGAGGAGTTTCATGGAAGGCTTTATCACTGACTGGCTGAATCTGGCCTTGCGCTGGTTTCACGTCATCGCCGCCATTGCATGGATCGGCGAATCGTTCTATTTCGTCGCGCTCGACAACAGCCTGAAACCGCCTACGGATCCGAACCAGCGCAAGCGCGGCGTGTTCGGCGAGTTGTGGCACGTGCATGGCGGTGGCTTCTACAACATGCAGAAGTACACCGTTGCACCGCCGGAAATGCCGGACGACCTGCACTGGTCGAAGTGGCCGTCGTATACCACGTGGCTGTCGGGTGCGAGCCTCTTCACGGTGCTGTATCTGTTCTCGCCGAGCACTTACCTGATCGACAAGAACGTGCTGGATATGGGTCCTGTCGTGGCCGTCGCGTCCGCGCTCGGCTTCCTCGCCGCCGGCTGGATCGTCTACGACTCGCTGTGCCGTCTCCTCGGCAACAAGGACAAGGTGCTCGGCATCTGTGTCGGCATTTATGTGCTGATCGCAGCGTACCTGGCATGCCATATTTTCGCGGGCCGCGCGGCCTACCTGATCATGGGCGCGATGCTGGCAACGATCATGTCGGCGAACGTGTTCTTCGTGATCATCCCGGGTCAGCGCAAGATGGTGGCCGCGATGCTCAAGGGGGAAACGCCGAACCCGATCTACGGCAAGCGCGGCAAGCAACGCTCGGTGCACAACACGTATTTCACGTTGCCGGTGGTGTTCGCGATGCTGTCGAACCACTACGCGATGACGTACACGAATCAGTACAACTGGATCGTGCTGCTGCTGATCATGCTGGCGGGTGCGCTGATTCGCCAGTTCTTCGTGATGCGTCACCGTGGTCAGGTGCTGTGGTATCTGCCGCTGGTCGGTATCGTGCTGATGTTCGGCGCCCTCTTCTGGACGATGCCGAAGCCGGTCGTGCCGCAAGCGCAGGCTGCGAATGCACCGACGGTCAAGGTGGCCGATATCGCGCCGGTGCTGCAACAGCGCTGCGTGGCATGCCACTCCGCTCATCCGACGATGATGGGCAGCGCCCCGGCCGGCGTGCTGCTGGATACACCGGACGAAATCTCGCAGAACGCACAGCGGATCTATCAGCAGGCAGTGACCTTGAAGGCGATGCCGCTCGGCAACGTCACGCACATGACCGACGACGAGCGGATGAAAATCGCCGCGTGGTTCGAAGGCGGTGCGGCGAAGTAATGAGCCTGGCCGGGCGCGTTGCCCGGTCTGGCAGAGCAGTATGAAGCGGGTTTTTCGCGGAAGCGGGAAGCCCGCTTTTTTTGGCCAGGCGGTTGGCGTTGCTTGTCAGCGATGACCATGGGCTGCCAGCCTATGGTGTCGAAAACATGTTCGGCCGGCAAAACGCTCGAACGTTTTTCAACACCCGCATGGGGATCACGCCACGGCAATACGCGCAGAGGGTCGAAGCGTTGTGCGATTCGGCGGTCGCCGTCGGTCACGAACTCATTGAAGCGGCGCGCAACGAACCGCACGGAGCCTGCGGAACGTGCGCGCGAAGTGATGGGGCACTCACCGCGCTTAAGCAAGCGGAGCTGAGAGATCACCTGGACTCACCTTCGCCTCCCACAAATGAAAAAGCCCACAGCATGCACTGTGGGCTTTTTTACAATCACCTGCTGCGCTAAAGCAACGACCTCAAACGCTCACCGCGCTCAACGCATCTTCAGTGAGCCAAAGCGATTCAGCCAGATCCTGCTCGTTCAGATTGAGTCCGTCGCCACCACGATCGACGACGATAAAGTCGCTCACGTCGCCCAATGCGATCAGCGGATGGTGCCAGACACCTTTCGCGTAATTCACGCCTTGCCAGCCGCTAGTCACGAACGCACGAATCTGCTTCGGATCCAGTTCGCCCGCCGGCGCCACAACCACCAGATACGGCTTGTCGTTCAACGGCACGAAGGCCTGGCTGCCCAGCGGATGACGCTCGAGCATCTTCACCTCGAACGGCAACGTGCGCGGCTGCCCGCGAAACAGGTTCACCAGCGTGCGACCGTTCTCGTCGGTCACGTCTACCTTCGCGAGATCGTGAAAGCGGATCGTGGTGCCGAGGTTGATCGGAATCTGCTTCGCGCCTTCGAGTTCGATCACGTCGCCGAACGCGGCAAACGCTTCCTTCGTCAAGGGTTCGATAGCCAGTGTTTTCATGATGCGAGCGTGCCCCACAGACGAAGACGCGAGACGCCGCCGTCCGGAATGATGTTGAAGCGCACGTGCGTAACCGGACCCAGTGCGGCGATTTCGCTTTCGAAATAGTGCTGGTTGTCCATCTTCAGCTTCTGTTCGCCCAGCAGCACCGGCCAGAACATGGCTTGCGTAATCAGCGAGCTATCCGTGCCGCCTGTCACATACGCAGCCTGGATCGAGCAACGGTCCGGAAAGTTGCCCTTGAAGTGAGCCGTATCGACTTCGATCTTCTTGATCACGCCCGGTTGTGCCAGTGCGACGATCGCCCAGTCGTTGCCCGGCTCGCGGCGACGGCGAGTTTCCCAGCCGTCGCCCATGTTCACGCCACGGCCCGGCATCAGAATCGTCGATGCAGCGCCGAAGTGCTGGTTATTCGCCGCGACCAGATACGCGCCGTTTTCCATCGCTGCGAGATCGAACTGCTCCGTGCGGCTTGCGCCCGCCCAGTCGACTTGCGGTTGGCCATACACTCGCAGACGCGCAATGCCGCCGTCCGGGTAAATGTTCACGCGCAGGTGCGTGTAAGCGTTCGTGTCGCTGACTTCGTGATAGTGATGGCTGTTGCCTTGCAGCGTGGTCGACGGGACGATTTCGGTCCATTGCGTCGACTGGTTCGGCACGCCGTCCACGACTCGCGCCGCCTCAACCGAAGCCGCCGGCGGGAAGTTGCCCGTGAAGTGGCTGGTGTCAAGGTCGAGACCCTTGATCACGCCGGGGCGGGCAAGCTTGACCACGCACCAGTCGTAACCGTTGGCGCGCTTGCGGCGCGTTTCCCAGCCGTCCATCCACTTGCCGTTGTTGTCGTACTTGCCCGGAATGAAGACGGCCGGCTCCGGATTCAGCATACGTTCCTTCGGTGCGAAGAAATCGTCGCTAGCCTCGAGGGCCTGCGCGCCCAGACGCGGGTCCGCCAGATTCACATAGCGGCGCGTGAATTCCGGTGCGTTGGGGTCGAGAATCGGGAGTGCCATCTTTGTCTTCCTTAATGTTTGTTGGTACTGAAAAAACGTTTCGGCGCGAAGCCCGCGACGCGTGCCTAAACCTTACGCGTCGATCAGGTCGTCGAGCCGGAAACGTGCAATACGGTAGATCTGATCGAGGCTCGCGCGCAATTCATCCGCGCGGCTGTTGTTCACGCGCGCCTCGAAGTTGGCGATGATGCCGTGCCGGTCGTAGCCGCGCACCGCGAGAATGAACGGAAAGCCGAACTTCTCGCGGTAGGCGCTGTTCAACGCCAGCAGCTTGTCGAATTCTTCCTGCGTGCATTGGGCGAGGCCCGCACCGCTCTGCTCACGCGTGGATTCGGCCGTCAACTCGCCGCGCACCGCGGCCTTGCCGGCCAACTCCGGGTGGGCGTTGATCAAGGCCAGTTGCTTCTCTTCACCGGCCGTCTCGACGATGTTCGACATCTTGCTATGCAGCTCGTCGATGCTGGCAAACGGCCGTTGTTGCGCGGCGATTTCCGCGACCCACGGCGAGTGCTCGAAAATGCCCGACAGCGCTGCGACAAACGCGTCGGTCGAGGTGCTGTTGAGTTGGTCCAGTGTGTATTGCATCGCCTTCATGCCGCTGCCCCGCGGTTGTTTTGTTGGTAAGGGTGATGTTCGCGCCAGTGCCGCGCGATATCGACGCGACGCGTCACCCACACGCGATCGTGCTGTTCGATATGATCGAGAAAACGTTGCAGTGCGCGAAAGCGCCCCGGGCGGCCGAGCAGGCGGCAGTGCATGCCGATCGACATCATCTTCGGTGCTTCGTCGCCTTCTTCGTAGAGCACGTCGAATGCGTCGCGCAGGTACGTGAAGAAATGGTCCGCGGTGTTGAAGCCCTGCGGGCTTGCAAAGCGCATATCGTTGGTGTCGAGCGTGTACGGCACGATCAGTTGCGGGCTCTTTGCACCGCCCGTCACTTCGACGTCCATCCAGAACGGCAGATCGTCGCCGTAGTAATCCGAGTCGTACAGGAAGCCGCCGTATTCGGCGACCAGACGATGCGTGTTGGGACTGTCGCGGCCGGTGTACCAGCCTAGCGCGCGCTCGCCGGTGATGCGTTCGATCGCTTCCATGCCGAGGCGCATGTGCTCCGCTTCTTTCTCCGGCGACACATCCTGATAGTGAATCCAGCGATAGCCGTGGCAAGCAATTTCGTGACCGAGTTCCACGAAGGCGCGCGCGAGTTCAGGATGCCGTTCGATCGCCATGCCGACGCCGAACACCGTAAGCGGCAGGCCGCGCTTTTCGAATTCGCGCAGAATGCGCCACACGCCCGCGCGCGAACCGTATTCGTAGATCGACTCCATGCTCATGTGACGCGCCGGATAAGACGCCGCGCCAACGATTTCCGACAGAAACTGCTCCGAGCCCGGGTCGCCGTGCAGCACGCAGTTTTCACCGCCCTCTTCGTAGTTCAGGACAAATTGCACCGCGACACGCGCTCGACCCGGCCAGTTCGCCTGCACCGGGTGGCGGCCGTAGCCGATCAGATCGCGTGGATAGTTCGAGTCGAGTGGCATGGTTTAACGAAAGCGTGATGACGGTACGTAAAATTCGCCGGGAACTCACGTGACAGGCACGTAAGGTTTGCGTGCGTTCAGCAAGCGTTTGCGAATGCTTGCGCGCATTTGCATGTTACTGACGACGGCGCCGGCGGAAACAACCCTGAATAGCCGCACCAGAAGCAGCAGCAAAATAGCATCGGGGTACCAGCGCCGAGTGGGACCAGTGTAGCGAAAACGCCCGGGTGCGCCCATACACCCGGGCAGATAGTGCGAGTCAGACTGGATGTATGTGTAAAGCCGCCTCCGCGGGGCTTTCCGTGGTGTTTACCCGCAGTAAACCCGCCGAATTCGCGCTTTCCGCGACGCTTGCGCCTGAACCGCGGCGCGGCTCGGGATTTGGGTCCACATCGGACGGACTGAAAGCTTCCAGCGCGCCGTCATAACGCTTGGCCAGCGGCCGGGCGTAGTCGCCCCGCTTGGCCGTCGACAGCCGCAGCGCGACCAGCGCTTCCGTCCATTTGAGCGCCGCCGTCACGCCTTCGATCACCGGCGCCCCCAGGGCATCCTCGATCTCCGCGCACAATTCGGCCATGCCGGCGCAGCCGAGCACGATCGCGTCCGAGCCGTCCTCCTCCAGCGCGCGCCGGCATTCGTCGAGGATGATGCGGCGCGCCGCCGAACCCGGTTTATCCAGGTCCAGCACGGCGACGTCGGTGGCTCGCACATTGCGGCAGAAGCGTTTCATGCCGTAGCGCTCGGCGAGATGCCACGCCATCCCGCAGGTGCGGGCCAGCGTGGTCACCACCGAAAACCCCGGCGCCAGCACGCTCGCGGCGTGCATCGCCGCTTCAGCGATGCCGATCACCGGCCCGCGCGCCAACTCGCGGGCGGCGTACAACCCGGGGTCGCCGAAGCAGGCGATCACGTACCCGTCGCAACCCTCGCGCTCGCCGGCAATCACCTCGGCCAGTAACCCGGGCGTCGCGAGCGCTTCGTCGTAATAGCCTTCAATCGACGGCGGCCCCATTGTCGGACTGACAGCGATCACTTCGGTGCCGGGCGCGGCGACTTCCCGCGCGCAGCCGCCCATCGCTTCAGTCATGCGTTGCGTCGTATTTGGATTGATCAATTTGATGCGCATATCGACTCCTGTTGCAGCCCCGGCTCAACGAGCAAGCGCGCGGTAAAACACGGCACCCAATGCCGCCCCGATGAACCACGAGAAATTGGCCATCCCGTCGAGCGTCGGCACCATCACGCAGATCACCGCGATGAGCGCCGCAGGCAGCAACGCAGCCACGGCGCGGTAGTTGACGCCGTTGCGGTACCAGTACGAGCCATCTGGGGAAACCGAGTAGAGATCGTCGAGCACGATCTTCTGACGCTTCACGAGGAAGTAATCAACGATCAGGACGCCATACAAAGGTCCGATGAAACTGCCGAGTATGTCGAGCGTGTAGTGAATCACCGCCGGATTGTTGAACAGATTCCATGGCGTAATGAAGATCGACGCCACTGCGGCGAGCATCCCGCCCGCACGCCAGCTGATCAGGCGCGGCGCGACGTTAGAAAAGTCGAAGGCCGGCGACACGAAGTTAGCGACGATGTTGATGCCGATCGTCGCAATCGTGAAGGTCAATGCACCGAGAATCACCGCGGTCGGATAGTCGATACGGCCCACCGTTTCGACCGGGTCCGTGATCAGTTGACCGAATACCGGCAGCGTGGCTGCGGTCGTCACCACCGTCACCAGCGAGAAGGCGAGAAAATTGACCGGCAGCCCCCAGAAGTTGCCGCGCTTTACACTGCGAAAGCTCTTGCCGTAGCGCGAAAAGTCGCCGAAATTCAGCATGGGGCCGGAGAAGTACGACACCACCAGCGAGATCGCCGTGATCATCACCGGCACAACCGCCATACCGTGATACTTGACGCCACCCAGGTTGATGCCGATATTTCGCCATCCTGCGCGATACACCATGTAGCCGGCGAGAACGAACATCACCACGTAGACTGCGGGCCCGGCGAAGTCGATGAACTTCTTGATGGTCTCCATGCCATGCCAGAACACCAGCGCCTGCAAGATCCACAGCAACATGAAGCCAGCCCAGCCCAACGTGGAAAGTCCCATGAAACCATGGTGATGCACGTCCGCGTAGGGCAACAGTTGCGGGACGAACTTCAGCACCACGATTACGAGCGCGCTCGAAGCCAGATAAGTCTGGATTCCATACCATGCGACTGCGATCAGACCGCGAATCACGGCGGGGATATTCGCGCCGAGTACGCCGAACGTGGCACGGCAGGCAACCGGATAAGGCACGCCGTTCGCCTGACTCGGTTTGGCGATCAGGTTGCACAGCAGATTGACGATCGTAATGCCGACCAGCAGCGCGATCAGTACCTGCCAGCTCGTCAGTCCAAGCGCGAACAGACTGCCGGCGAACACATAGCCGCCGACACTGTGCACATCCGACATCCAGAACGCGAAGATGTTATAAGCGCCCCAGGTTTGATGGCGCAGCGGCGCCAGATCTTCGTTGTATAGCCTCTCGCTGTAGCCTGCGGGTATCAGCGGATCGCTGGGCGCGTCTGCGTAGGTGGGGATTGCGGGACTGCCGGGCGCTGCACTGAACTGAGCCATGATTCCTCCTGGGATAGGGACCGTCGATAGCAAATCGAAGGACGTTGCACCGGCCATACCAGCCGCCCTCTTCTTCCCGTCAGGTGATAGAAGAAGTTCGAGCCGACACGTCGACGGTGCCGCGGGTGTCTCCGTACGTGACGTACTTGTGGTTATCGCACCGCCTGTAGCCGCGGATTCCCGGCGATGCGTTACTACTCGAAGACCGCCATCCCGTGGCGGCCACGCGTGCGCAAGCCGGCAGCGCTCACGTCGAGCCGCCTTGCAACGCCTGATTCGGTTCAGTTCGCTTCAGTGCGGCGCGCACCAGCAACGAGCGCGCACCGGCCGCATGCCTCAGCGTGGCGCGGACTTGGCCTTGAGTCCTTCCTTCGCTGCGCCGTTAAGTGCACCGAACACTTCGTGCAGATCGGCTGCGCCGCGTACGGGGCGCTCCAGCATCTTCAACTCGACGCTTTGCAAATGGCGCGACATCAGCGCCGCCGCCTCTTTGGCATTGCCGGCGTCGAGCGCGGCGAGAATCGCTTCGTGGTCTTCGAACGAGCAAGGACTGCGTCCGAGCGACTCATACAGTGCGGAAATCAGCGTGGAACGCGCCACCAGGCCGTTCAGGCAGTTGCACAACACGGTGTTGCCCGTGAGTCCGGCAAGCTCCGTATGAAACTCGCCCGACAGACGGATCCACGCCGGAAAATCGCGTGTTTCGAACGCTTTGCGTTCACGGCCAATCATGCTGCCGATGCTCTTCAAACGGCGCATACCATGACCGCCGCAAATCTTTTCAACCACAGCCAGCTCGATGATCCGGCGCATTTCGAACACCTCATGCACCTCCTGCAGCGACGGACTCGCAACGAACGCACCCCGATTCGGTTCGAGGTCGACGAGGTGATCGGTCGCCAGTTGTGCGAGCGCCTGCCGGATCGGACCGCGCTTCACACCAAATACTTCGCATAATTGAGCTTCTGTCAACTTCGCGCCAGGTGCCAGCCGATGCTCGAGGATCGCGGCACGAATACGCTCGGCGATCGCTTCGGGTTTCGAACTATTGGCAACAGTTGAGTCTGTGTCGGACATGATGTTCGTCTCGGTATGTTGGTTATCTTAGAATGGACATAAAAATTGTCAACAATTTTTGCGATTAATTTCGACAATCCGGATGACTCGGCGGTGCTGTAAGTCAGCGCGGCCGCCCCACAAGACCTGCTACGTTTCGCTACAAGTTTAATTAAACTATCCGACGCCCGTCCACTGACGACGATTTTTGTCAACAAAGTGAGAGACTTCCATGGATCGGCTCTGCTGGTTAACACCTGTTTAAATAGACCGTTAGTTGCATTTACAGCCGAAAAAGAAAGCGGGCAGACGCCCGCCGCCTCGCTTCAGGCTATGTCACGCGAGGGTCGGATAACCGGATGCGGTCAGTTTGAAGCCGTGCGCGTTGGCAACAAGGTGGGCGTCCGCGCCGACCGGCAGCGTCAGCATGTTGGAAATATGGCCGAACTGCAGACCGGTGATCACCGGAATCCCGATCACTGCCCTTACCTGCTCGATCATCGTGTGCAGGTCATAGCCATTGTCGTAATCGTATTGTTTGCTGCCGGAGAAGTCGCCGAGTACGAGTGCCTGCTGCTGCGCGAGAATGCCCGACAGGTGCAACTGATAAAGCATTCGTTCGAGCCGGAAAGGTTGCTCGTTGACGTCTTCTACAAACAGAATGCCGCCTTGTACCGGCGGCATATACGGCGTACCGATCAGCGATGTGAGCACCGCCAGATTGCCCCCCCACAGCATGCCCGTGACGTCGGTGGCCTGTACTTGCGGCACATTGCTCGTTACCGTCATGGTCGGGCCGGTCAGCGCGGACCAGAAGTGCTGCATGGTGAATTCGCTCAACTCTGGGGCGCCAAAGTCGCTCAACAGCATGGGGCCGCCGAAAGTCTTCACGCCGGCGCGAGCCAGCAAAGCAAGCTGCACCGCGGTGAAATCGCTATGCCCTACCAGCGCGACCGGCTGATCGGTCAACCGCCGCTGCAGCCCTTCGTAGTCGAGCCCGTGCAGGATGCGCACCGCGCCATAGCCACCGCGTACGGCTAGCACGATGTCGGGCAATGCCCGCGAGGGGTCGGCCAGCCGGTTCAGATCGGCGGCGCGCTCGCCGTCGGTACCGCCGAATCGCAAGTAGCGCCGCCTTGTCGCCTCTTCACCTTCAACGCGATGCCCCTGCGCATGCAAGCGATGCAACGCGCGATGCAGCACCTCGGAATCGTGCGGATATCCGGACGGCGCGATCAGTTCAATGGTGCGATGGACGGTCATTGGCGAGACCTGCAGGATGTTGTAGTTTTAGAGCGGCTCGGCCGCCCCCGGTTCACCGTGTGCCGCAATGCTCCCGGACGGCGCTTCGCCGTCTGCTGCCGCATGTTCGCCCCGTGCCGCCGCGCGGGCTTCACGGCTTGCGCGCCGCCGTTCCGCGAAGAACGATTTGAGCGCGGCGCCGCATTCGGTTTCGAGCACGCCACCGGTCACCGTGGTGTGGTGATTTAACTGCGGATTCGCGAATGCATCGACGACACTGCCGCACGCTCCAGTTTTCGGATCCCGCGCCCCAAACACGACGCGTGCGATACGCGCGTGCATGATCGCACCGGCGCACATCAGGCACGGTTCCAGCGTCACATAGAGTTCGCAGCCCGGCAAACGGTAATTTTCGACAGCTTGGGCGGCGGCGCGCAATGCGACCATTTCCGCGTGCGCCGAGGGGTCGTGAGCACCGATTGGATGGTTGAACCCCGTGGCGATGACTTCGTCACCCCGCACAAGCACCGCGCCGACCGGTACTTCGCCGGCTGCGCGCGCTTCTTCGGCGGCGGCCTGGGCGAGCGTCATGAAATGGCGATCCCGGTCCGAGACAGGCGTCTCGCTCACTGCGAATCCGTATCGGCCATGTTGAGGTTGCCGACGCGCTCGGAGAGCCGTTCGGCAATCCGCCGGCAGTATTCGCGCGGCAAGACCAGCGGGCCACCGCGCAGCGATTCAAGTGCCATATCCAGCGCCAGCATGCGCGCCTGAAAGCGGCAGCGGGTAGCCTGGTCGCTCACGGCATTCAGCTCCGCTCGCAGGTCGCGCAAGGCACGCAGCTGCTCGACAGCCGGCGGCACGAAACCCGCGTTCTTCAAAATCCGGTTGGCGACGCGCACCTCCTCCGGGACCAGTGCATCGTCCTCCAGAGGCAGCGGCGCACCCGCGCCCGGCAAATCATCGAACTCGCCGCGTGCGGCTGCGGCGGCAATACGTTGTTCGACTAACGCATCAAGCAATTTCATCTGCGGTCCACTACGTTGCGGCCCGAGCATTCTATCAGGGAGCGCGCGACGGTTCCGGCTCTCTGACCGACGAATCCCCCTGGTTTTCAGATCCGGCGTATTTGAGGGACGCATGGCATCAATGAGCCGCTATTCCGCACCGACCAGGGGCCATCGGGCCAATGCGATATGCCGCGTACGCCCGAGCAAGTTGTGCACCAGCGCAAATTCGCGCACGTTCCAGCAAACAGACTCGACAGGACGCGTGGGCAATGGAGGCATGCCGTAAGCGAGGGTAACGTGCGGGGTGAACGGCGTGCCGGGCGACACCGCGCGATCGCCAAAGCCTGCGTCCTGCAAGGCCAGTCCGAGCGCGTCGTGCAGCGCATGAAGCCCGACGAGGCCGTCGCCTCCGCCCAACACCAACGGCCCCGGCCTCGGTTTCACCGCGAAGCTCACCACCTTGTCGAACTCGACCGTGAAGGGTTTCATTTGGATCGACGCGGCCGCGCGCATCGCCGCATCGACACGCGCCTGCGGCAATCCGCCGGCGAAATTCCCGAGATGGACCAGCGTAACGTGCAACCGGCCCGCCGCGAGCGGCTTGCTCTTCGAGCGCGTTTCGCCGCATAGCTGTTGCGCGAGCTTCGCAATGCCGGTTGCCGTGCCGGCGTCGGGAAAAATCGCGAAAAAGAGCCCGTCTGTGGGCGTTGGCGGCGCCTCGAGACCGGGCAACCAGAGTTGTTCAGGCATGTCGCTCCTGACGGGATAACGCCGGCATGGGAATGAATCTCCGTTCAATAGTGCGCGCGCGCCGACGCCCTTGAAAAGCGTAGATGAGTCGACCGCGCAGGGACCTGGGAAGCGCGTACATTCGCTGATCGCCCGAATACGTCCAGTACTGTACATTCATACAGTATTTTCGGCAAATGATACGGCTCAGGTGCGGCCAACCAGACTCTGCGCCTCATGTACCCCGCTGGTCCAGCCGACAACGCCGGCGATCCCGACGTTCATTCCTTCAGAGAGAAAACGCTTTGTAATCTGCGGGTTGCCGATGACTTCGGCGCCATTCAGGCCCTGACTAATGCCCATAACCGACGAACACGTCGATGCCCCGCTCCAGCGCCCTTTGGCAAGCCCTTGCGGCAACGCGCAGCTCGGTGGCTATCCCAATCCAACACCGCGACGATGCTGCCGTGCTGGACGCCAGGTTCGCTCAAGCCGCTGGAGAGGCGCGCGATACGCTCGCGCAGAGTGGCGTAGGTCATCCGGAACTGGTCCCGTTAGACGATCTCCTTGTCCTGCATCTGTATCGCCTTCAGTCCCAAATTGGGTGGCAAGCATGGATGGCAGGCGAATGTTGTCTGGTTTTTTTCGGCCTGCTGCGATAAACGCGTTGGGACAATCATGCAAGTGTCGGGACATGGGAAGTATCCCCTGAATGGATGAGTGCCGCGAACACGAGGGGGAGAAACGAAAAGACCGCGAATCGTCTGACGAAACGCGGCCCTGCAGGATGGGGGATTTACAGCTGTGAAACCGCTGTTAAAACGTTACACCGGCGCCGTCAGATACGGATTCTCTCGGCCCGGTTCATGGCGCTGCGCCTTGAGTTCCATCCGTGCAATGCTCTGCAGATGAACCTCGTCCGGACCATCCGCGAGCTTCAACGCACGGCCCCACGTCCAGCTATCGGCCAGTGGCGTGTCGGGGCTCAGCCCCATCGCGCCAAACACCTGCATCGCCCGCTCGCAAACGGCGGTGTGAACCCCCGGCACGAGCGCCTTGATCATCGAGATCTCCTTGCGCGCTTCCTTCGCCCCCACGTTGTCGATCATCCAAGCGGCTTTGAGAACGAAGAGCCGCGCCTGATCGATTTCGATCCGCGACTTCGCGATCCATTCGGCAACCGTCCCGTGCTCAAACAGCGTCTTTCCGAATGCCGCGCGCGTCTGGGCGCGCTCCACCATCAACTCGAGCGCCAGCTCCGCGGCGCCGATCGAACGCATGCAGTGGTGAATCCGTCCCGGTCCGAGACGCGCCTGCGCAAGCGCGAAGCCGCTGCCCTCTTCGCCGAGAAGATTCGACCGGGGCACGCGCACGCCTTTGAACTCGATCTCGCAGTGCCCTTCCGGCGCCGTGTGATTGACCACCGTGATATTGCGGATCACCTTGACGCCGGGTGTATCGCGGGGCACGAGAATCATGCTCTGCTGACTGTGACTCGCCGCGTCCGGATCCGTTTTCCCCATCACAATAAAGAGCTTGCAGTTCGGGTGCGCGGCGTTCGTGATAAACCACTTCCGCCCGTCGATAACGTAGTCGTCACCGTCGCGACGAATCGACGTCGTGATATTGGTCGCGTCCGAGGAGGCTACCGCCGGCTCCGTCATCGCAAACGCGGAGCGGATCTTGCCGTTAAGAAGCGGTTCGAGCCACTGCTCGCGCTGCGCGGGCGTGGCAAACATATGGAGCAATTCCATATTCCCCGTGTCCGGCGCATTGCAGTTGAATACCTCGGACGCCCACGACACCCGCCCCATGATTTCAGCGAGCGGCGCGTACTCGAGGTTGGTCAGGCGGGTACCGGGTTCATCTTCGCGCAGATGTGGCAGGAACAGGTTCCAGAGCCCCTCTTCACGCGCGCGCTCCTTCAGATCCTCCATAAAGGAAACCGGATATTGACCCGCACTCACTTCGTCGTGCCATTGCCGGATACGCGGAACGATATGAGTGTCCATGAAGGCGCGCACCTGAGTGCGCAGCGCGTCGACTTTCGGGCTGTAGGCAAAGTCCATTTTTACTCTTCCAGAATCGTGATTGATCTCGCCGACGCATTGACCATTACCATGCGTCGACCGCTTGACTAGATCGTCAGTCCACCGTCGACGACGACACACTCTCCGTTGGTATAGCTCGCCGCATCGGACACCAGGTAAAGCACGGTACCCGCCATCTCGCGCGGTTCGGCATGGCGCCGCAGCGGGATCCGCGACAGCCACTGTTCGTAGGTAGCCTGATCCGAGAACAGCGCGCCGGCAAAGCGGGTTTTGGTCAATCCGGGCAGCAGTGCATTCACGCGAATTCCCAGCGGTCCGCACTCCTTCGCGAATGCCCGCGTCATGTTGACAACCGCGGCTTTGGTGATCGAGTAAATGCCCTGCATGTCGCCAGGCTGCAAGGCATTAACCGAGGCCGTATTGACGATCGCACCGCCGCCATGCTCGCGCATCAGCTTGCCCGCCTCCACCGACATGAAGAAGTAGCCACGCAGGTTCACTTCCACCGTCTTTTCGAAGGACCCCAGATCGGTATCGAGAATATGGCCAAAATACGGATTGGTCGCCGCGTTGTTGACGAGAATGTCCAGACGGCCATGCCGCGCACGGATATGCTGGAAGATCGCGAGAATATCCTCAACGCGCCCGACATGACACGGATACGCTTCGGCACTCCCGCCGGCTTCGCCGATCTCGCGCGCAACGGATTCACAATCCTCCAGCTTGCGGCTCGACACGATCACATGCGCGCCCTGTTCGGCGAGCAGCTTCGCGATCTCCTCGCCGATACCGCGGCTTGCGCCCGTTACCAGTGCAATCTTTCCGTTCAGGTCAAACAGATTAGTAGTCACGATCAGCATTCCTATAGCTATCTATGTTCCGGTTTCCCGCGTGCCCTCAAACCAGGTCGGTACCCATTCTCGCAAGCGCCCCTGCCATCTCTCCCACCTGCCGCGCTTTTTCGCTCGACGCGTTACCGCCCAAGGCCCGCTTCTTCACGCCCTGTGCGATAGCGGCGAGCCGGAAAAAGCAGAACGCCAGGTAGAAGTTCCAGTTCTCAATCGATGAAAGACCGCGAAGCTCGCAATACCGTTCGACAATCGACGGCTCGTCCGGCACGCCCAACGCGCGCCGATCCAGCCCCGCGAGTCCGGCGATATGACCGCCGGGCGGAAGCCGCAAACACATGCAGAAGTACGCAATGTCAGCGAGTGGATTGCCGAGCGTGGATAGCTCCCAGTCGAGAACGGCGCGAACCTGCGGCGCACCGTTCATGAAGATGAGATTGTCGATACGAAAATCGCCGTGCACGAGCGAAGGCTTGCCGGTTTCCGCCGGGCAATGCGCAGGCAGCCATTCGATCAGCGATTCCATCGCTTCCAGCGCGTCGGTCTGCGCGGCGCGATACTGCTTGGTCCAAACGTCGATTTGACGCGCGAAGTAGTTGCCTGGGCGGCCGTAGTCCGACAGACCGGCTTCGTCGATATCCACATCGTGGAGCGCCGCCATCGTGCCGATCAGCGCCTCGTAGATGGCGCCACGTTCCTCTGCCGGCGCTTCCGGCAGCGCCGGATTCCAGAAGATGCGCCCGTCCTCGTAGCTCATTACGTAAAACAGGCTGCCGATGACGTCGCGGTCCTCGCAAAGGTGATACGCGCGGGCGACAGGGACCGGTGTCCGGCCTAGCGCCGACAACACCCGAAACTCACGGTCGACGGCATGGGCGGACTTGAGCAGCGCGCCGGGCGGTTGACGTCTCAGCACATAGCGGCCGCTTTGTGCGTTCAGAAGAAACGTCGGATTGGATTGTCCGTCGGGAAATTTCTCGATGGACAAGGGTCCTTGAAACCCGGGCACGTGCGCCGTCAGATAACGTGTGAGATCTTCAATATCGAATTGCGAATGAGTATTCATGGCTTGCGGGAAACCTGGCGAAAATCAGCCGTAGGTGACAAATTCACGCCTCTCGGCATGTTCGAGATGCGGCACGGAATTGAAGCTGACCAGCGACATCGCGTCGTGGTTAAAGACATATTGGCAAATGCTGCTGTTCCGAATCTGCAGGTTCAGCGCAATCGCGGTTGCCGCGGGTGCCTGCAGAACCTGTTGGGCAGTGACCGCGATCGGGCCACCTGAACTCACCACCAGAACACGGCTGCCGCCAGCTCGCTGGACGTCGATACGCGCACGCTGGACACGCGTCTGGAATTGATGCCACGTCTCTGGCATACGGCCCGGCAAGCGGTCATCGGCCCAAAGCTGCAGCACCTGCCTGAGCCCTTTGTAGAAGTCTTTTTTTGAACCTGTGGCCGACAGGCCCGCGGGCAAACCCGTTGGCGAGCCTTCCTCGCCGAGGGCGGCGAACAGGGCCGCGAAATCGTATTCGTTCAGACCCGCGTCCTGAACGATCTCGACTTGCTGGCCACCCATCGCCGCGAGAATTCCATCGACGGTTTGCCGATGCCGCTGCATCGTGCCCATGACAACGCGATCGAACTGCACGTTCGCCTGCGCGAAGTACTCGCCGAGCCAACGCGATTGAATACGACCGGAAGAAGATAGCTCGTCATAGTTTTCGGCGCCGAAAGACGCCTGGCCATGCCGCACGAGATAGAGTTCTGCCATGCCGTCCTCTCTTTAACATGGCTAGCAGAATACTCAGCGCGGCGGCATTCAGGAAATTTATTGTTGTGATAGTCCGCTATAATTTTTTGTGACACCTCGTGTGTAATGCCCTACGCCCGCGGCGACTCTGCCTACTGGTTCATTTCCCGCATGAGACGGCCAATCTGCTCGCGCAGCCAACGATGCGCCGGGTCTCCGGTCACGCTTCGATGCCAATAGCAATGAGATTGAAGATCCGGAAGATCGAACGGCAGCGCAAGAATTCGCGCGTCATACCGCTGCAGGAGCACGAGGGGGGCCGTGAGCACGAGATCGGTTCGCATCGCAATCAAAGGGGCGACCAGATAATGTTGAACGCGCGTCTGAATCGATCGCCTGAGGCCCAGCCTGGTCAGCTCGGCGTCGACGAGACCCGATCCCTGCGGGCGGCTCGATACATGGATATGGCCGAACTTGAGGTAGTCGTCGATCGTCAGCTTCTTTCTGGTGAACGGATGATCGTGGCGCAGCATGCAGGCATAACGGTCGCGGCCTAGCGGCTCCTGCTCGAGGTAAGGGTCGTCGATCAACGGCGCGTCGATCGCGAGATTGACGGCCCCGTTGGCGAGCGCTTCCGGAACCTCGCGGCGCGTCGTAAAGTAGCTTTCGATGCGGATGCCGGGCGCCAGTTGCTGCAACACTTCTTCCAGCGCGGGCAGAAGGAGTGCTTCCGTGAGATCGGTCATGCTGAGCCGGAACGTGCGCTCAGACGAGGCCGGATCGAAGCGTCCTCCCACGTGAGTGCTCGAATCGAGCAACTGCAACGCCTCACGAACCTGGCCGATCATGTTTTCCGAAACGGGGGTCGGCATCATGCCGGCCGATGTACTGACAAAAAGCTGATCGTCGAATGCCTTGCGCATCCGTGCCAACGCATTGCTGACGGCCGGCTGCGTGATGAACAGCATCTCCGCGGCGCGCGTCAGGTTTCGTGTTCTGTAGACGGCTTCGAAGACTACGAAGAGATTCAGATCAACCTTGGACAAACGCATTCGCACATTCCCCGACGCCACTCGAACTGATTTCCCCACTCCTTCTATTCACGCGCAGGCATCGGCGCAAAGCGACGATCGGCGTGGTGTCACGGAGCGACCCAGGCGAGTCTACTCCCGCGAGCGCAAGACAGCCAGACAGGGCCATGAAGATGCTCTGCGCGATCGTCGGGAGGGTAAGCGGCGCGCCTGGGCATGCTTCAGGAATCGCCCAGCGACGTATCGCGCAAGACGAGATCTCGCAGAACGGTTTCCAACTGCACTTCGCCCTTGACGATCTCGGCTGGATCGCCTTCGAAGGCGATCCAGCCTTCATTGAACCCGTCGAGCATGCGCATACGCGGCAAGGGCTCCTTCATCCCCTGGGACCGGAACAACGCCTCCCACGTTTCGCGCAGCACGCTCTGCGCACGGACTGGGCGACCGAGCACCCGGGCAAATGCCGCCGCCAGATCGTTCGGGCTCACACGTTGCGGACCCTCCAGCTCGACCACCCGCACGCCGCGCCAGGTTTGCTGAAGCAGTTGCGCGGCCACGCGACCGACGTCCGCAGTCGCGACCATCGGCACAGCCTTGTCGAGCGGCTGCAGAAAGCTGTGGACAATTCCTTCGTCCCGAGCCGGCCCAATGTCCCATGCGGCGTTTTCCATGAACCACCCCGGACGCAGGAATGTCAGAGGCATCGGCAACTCGCGAAGCACCTGCTCCAGCAGCGTGAGTTGCGTGAGCAGATTAGTCTCCGTGGCCTGCGCGCCGATCGTCGACAGGCAGACAACCTTGCAAGGTGCCGCCGCCTGCAGCGCGCCGCGTACCGCGTCAATGACAGTACGTGCTTCGGAAAAGCCCGGCGACGGGTCGAACTCGGGCGGCAGCAGAATGAAGACGCCTTGCGCGCCGTCGAAAGCGGCGGTAAGGGACGCGACGTCGCCCATGTCGGCCGTGACCACTTCGCACCCGCGCTCGGCCCACGAACGTGCCCGAGCGGCATCGCGCACCACCGCGCGTACCGGCTGGCCCGCGGCGAGCAGCGTGCGCGCCAGCGCTCCACCCACCTTCCCTGTTATCCCTGTGATTGCATACATTGCGGTTTCTCCTTGCATAGATGAATGTGTGCTGCCGGATGCATTGTGGGTAAGCGCGCGGATAAACTAAATGACATGAATGGCACTTATTAACTGACTGAGAGTTACCAATGCGTCATAGTGTGTTTTTACGCAGGGTGCAGGGCTTATGAGATCGTTCAGAGAGAACTTATCCAGCGGTATCGGCGTATTTGCGGCCGTCGTCGATGCGGGGACGTTCGTGGCCGCCGCCGACCTGATGGGCATGTCGCCGCCCGGGGTCAGCCGGGCCATCGCCAGGCTCGAAAAGCGGCTAAAAATCCGGCTCTTCAACCGGACGACCCGCGCCGTTTCCCTCACTGAAGAGGGACGACGGTTCTATGAGCAGGTGATGCCGCACCTAAGGGGAATGGAAGAAGCAGCCGCAGCCGCGGCAGGCGGCGCCGTGACAGTGCGCGGAAAGCTGCGCATCAATCTGGATCCGGTTTTTTCGCGCATCATTCTGGGTCCAAAGCTCGACGAATTCATGGACCTGCATCCAGAACTGGAGCTCGAGCTCATTGCGAGAGATCAGCTTGGCGACCTCGTCATGGACGGCTTCGATCTGGCCTTGCGCTTTGGCGAACCTCGTTCGTCGAGTCTGGTCGCGCGAAAGCTCCTCGACACAGCGGTTGTCACGGTCGCAGCGCCCTCGTACCTCGCTCGCCACGGGCGGCCAACGGAGCCTCAGGAGTTGGGGCACGGCGTGCACCGGTGCCTGGAATTCCGCAATCCGGAAACCGGCAAGCCATATCCGTGGGAGTTTCATCGCAAACGCAAAAAGCTGATTGTCGAAACGAATGGACGCCTGACGGTAAACGATCCGAGCGCACTCCTGAACGCGTGTCTGGCCGGCTCCGGCATCGCGCAGATGCTGCTGTCCGGAGCCCAGCATCTGATCCGGGAGGGACAGCTCATCAACCTCTTCCCCGACTGGCCGGACGAGCGGTTTCCGCTCTATGCGTACCATCCGTCGAGGCACCATATGCCGGCCAAGGCAAGAGTGTTTCTTGACTTTGTCGTCGCTTTGACGAGTACGAGTTAGCGACACCCATCAGCCTGGCGCCTCTTGATGTAGCCGTGGGCTGGAAGGGTGCCGACGCACGCATTCTCGGCGCACGTGAGGTCTCAGGTGCTGTCGCGTTAAGTGGTTCACACCGTAATCGCCAAGAGGCCCGGCCGGCCCTCACAGCGTTACTGCATGCCTAGAATCGCGCGCGCATCCCCACTCCAGCCGTCTCGCCAGACGACAGACCGGCAAAATGGTCGTACATGTATACGGCGTAGAGGTCGGTACGTTTGGAGAGCGGATAGTCGTATCCCAGCGATGCAGTCTGCCGGGTCTGATCGAGTCCGCCGGAATCGCGCGAATACGCATACGACGCCAGGATCTTGCCCACTCCGACGGTGATTGTCGCGCCGCCCTCGAACATGTTGACGTGGAAATCCTTGTTGATGACATTGTTGTCGGTATAGGTGTACTCGCCGTACAGCTTCGCAACCGAAAACTCGTACGAAGCCGCGAGCTGGGTCGCTGTCTGACTGTGAAAGCCCCTAATCAGGGAATTCAGGTCACCGGCCGTCGAGTTAAAGTTCGCGTACTGGTAGACGGCACCGGCGGCAAAGGGACCATTCCGATAAGAGGACTGCAACGAATACTGTTTGCTACCGTTCCCCGAACTGCTGTTGCCGAACGCGTAGATTGCGTGGCCAACGAATCCGTGCAGATCGGGAGTGGCGTACTGCACCGCATTGCTCCATGCGGTCCCGCCGACAATCCCCTGATCGGTCTTGTACGCCGGATAAGTACCCAGGCCGGCGTACATCTGCACGATGGTCGGCGAGAACGTGAAAGAGGCGTAATACGGATTGAACTGGCATGCCTGCAAATACAGCAGGCTGCTCTGGCGTCCCAGCGTTACGGTGCCAGCCGGTGTAGTGAGGCCAACATAGGCGTTACGCGAGAAAAACGGATCGCCGTTGAAGGAACCATACGCGCCGTTCTGTGGACGGAAAAATCCCTCGATAGCAAAGATCGTCTTGTAGCCGCCACCCAGGTCTTCCCGACCACCGAAGCCCCAGAACGAAGTAGACAAACCACCGCCGCCTTCCTGCCAGCTAGCAGCTTTGCCGGGGTACTTCTGAACTCCGACCCATGTATCGACGATGCCATATAGCTGCACGCTCGATTGTGCGTATGCGTGAGCGCCGATCAGCATAAAGGCGATGGTCGCAGTAGCGCGATAGATTCTATTCAGCAAAGCGGTGGAGGCACTTGCTATAAACATGGTATTTCCTCTTTCGTTCTTTTAAATGACGAGTGGATGCCGACGTCGCGATTGACGTCTCGAAGCCAGTGGTAATTGCGGGGCGCTACTTGTACCCGAGGCCGGGATCGGGCCCTGTGGTCAGGCTGCAAATCAAATGCGGCAGCGCGGCGGATGCGTCCCGCGGGCGATCACGCGATCACAGACAATCGATTACCTTGAGCGCCGCATTTGATAAACCCCGCGTTGGCTAGTGCGCAGCGTCGACTGTGACGCGGCACGCAAATCTGGACAATCGCCATCGATTCACGCGCCGGCAATATCCTTGATTCAAAAGCGCTGACGCGAGTAGGACTCTTGCTCCAACGATCTTCGGTGATACGACGCGATCGTAGTTTTGATTTTCTGGAACAGGAAGAAATAGAGTTTGATGTACTGCCCTACCAGAATGGCATTCATGAACGTGCCTTCGCGGATAAACCTGGGTCCCCCAAGCAGGGCAAAACCGATCACTGCACTAATGATCAGAAGCGTGCAGTCGAAGCTCGTCTTGATGTCCCCCCATCTCAAACCCGTGCGCATGAAAAGCGTATTGACGAACATGTCGATCGGCATGAGTACGAGATTCGCCCTGATCATCAGGAACAGGCCGAAAGCCAGCAATGCATCCGCGAAAACCAACAGGAAGAACTTCGGAAGATAGTCCTGAAAACCGATCGACCTGGTCAGCATCAGGTTCAGATCCAGGCACGTGGCCAGCACAAACGCCGGAATCAGCGAGGCGAAATTCTTCAGTTCGAAGTCTTTCCGCGCGGCCAGGTAAGTCAGAAACAGCATGAACAACTCAAGCATGAAGTTGTACGTGCCCTGGCTGAGACGCGGGTACACGAGGGTCATCGTTCGGGTCAGACTGCTTTGCGGCGAAATACCTATGCCCGCCCTGATGGCCAGACTGATACCCATGGTCAGTATGTAAATACCAATGATGTAGGTGATCCAGCGCCGTTGAAGGCTCCCGGTATCGATGACTTCAGCTTCCCTTGCATGGTGCGCCATGACTGCCCCTTGGTTGTCTTCCTGCTTTTGTGCGGTGTTGTTCGCTTTTCTCGATGATGGGACACCGCGCTATGGTGAGGCGTTTTCCGTGATTGCCGGGGTGAACGTGCCGGGTTCCATATCGGGCCAACATGGCCGGCGGGGAATCCAGCGCACCCACCGGCCTTCTCCTCCTATGGCGTTAGCGTCACACCATGAAACCGAACCGGTCGAGAGAGATGAACAAGGTCAGAAGTTTGTTCACCACGGGCTCGCCCTCATTGCGATTGCCCATCGCCTCCAACGCGGCGTCGATGGCGCGGGTCGCGCTGAGCAACTCGGACAGGTTCATGTTGGCCTGGACGCCGTAGATGTCGAGCGGCAGCACCGCCTTGACTTCCTTGTTGTCGGTGACGACACAACCGCCCGCATAGGTGTCGACCTGCTGGAGGCAGTGGCACATTTCCGCGCTGTCCTGGCCGACTGCAACGAAGTAGGCCTTGGGTGCAGGCCAAAACGTTGCCACAGCGCCGCGGTCGACATAAACGCCCTTGAACAGACCGTTGACCACATGGCGCTTACCGTCGGCATAGCGCTGTACGACCGAAATCCGGTTGAGCTTGACGCCCCCTACTTCGGTGACGACTTTGCCGTCCCGCAACGGCACCCACACTTCCTGATAGAACTTTTCGTGGCCCCGCCCGTAGACGTCGAACAGATACACCTTGGCCTGCTTGCCGTCCGCCGAGATTTCCAGCGGCACAAGGTCCAGTTGTTCCGGCGTCAGATCGCCGAGTCCCGGAACCGGCTTTTTCACCATGCCGGAATAGTCGATATCGGCGTGCTTCAACAGCTTGCGATCCTTCGCGACCAGTTCGCCATCCTTGAAGACAAAACGCGGATTGATCTTCGACAGGCTGTCGGTCAGCACGATATCCGCGAATCGGCCTGGCGTCAGCGAACCGAATTTGTTGTCCATCCTGAATGCACGCGCGGTATAGAGCGTCGCCATCTTGATCGCCTTGATCGGATCGATGCCCATTTCGGCGCACAGCGAAACGATCCAGTCCATGTGCCCCTTGGTCAGCAGGCGGTCGACCGAGATATTGTCCGCGCACAGTTGAAAATTCTCGGCGGGCCACTTACGTTTGACAATCGCACGCAGCATGATTTTAATCACCTCGCTGCTGCCGACGCCAAATTTGATTTGCGTCTGAAGGCCGTAGCGGACGCTTTTCTCGATGTCGTCTTCCTTCCAGACATCGTGGTTGGCAAAGGCGCCGATCGCGGGCATGTAGTTCAGCATCATGTCCGACAGCGTGGTCACGCCCCAATGAGTGTTCATGAAGCCGCCCTTGGCGCGCCCCAGGGCCGATTTACGGAAGTCGTCGTCATTGCCCACGCTGTAGGTCAGGTGCGCGAGTTCGCCCAGGCCAATCACCGGATCCATCTTCAGCAGCGCGTCGGTGACCGCCACGGAAGTTTTCTTTCCAGGTGCAAACGCGTATACCCGATAGGGTAGACGTTCGTGGTTCCTGAACAGTTGCCCGGTTGCCTCCACCGCTTCCGCGCCCGCCGCACTCACAAAATCGAGGCACTCCGAGAAAATAGTGGTCGTACCGCAAGGGACGATGGCCTCGGCAAACGCCGCCGGATGGGCCAATTGCGCATCGAAGTGGACGTGAGCGTCGATCAGCCCTGGAATGGCATAGAGACCTTCACCGTCAAAAACCTCACGCACCTTGATAGCCGTTTCGTCCGGATTCAACGCGACGATGCGCTTGTCGTACACGAGGATGGAACCTTGATAGACAGTTTCGCTGTGGACGTCGAGGATATTCAGATTCTTTAGAAGAAGATCAGCCTCCTTCCTTCCGTTGAGTACTTCGAAAATCGTTTTCACCTGATCGTAGTGGGCACTGACGTTGCCGTGCTGCCCCGGTGCTGCGACGTTTCTCTCGCTGACTTCCTGATACATGGTTGTCTCACTTTCATTAATTAGTTGAGTCCGCATCTTGCTGCGCCGCAACGAACCGCTTGGCCAGCGTAGAGGCGGACATATTTATGGAGGGACTGATCGACAGCCTGCTGATCGACCTCTTTCTCATCCAATCGCCAACCAACGCGACTGATGCAATTAAGACTGAAGTGAGTGTTTCTAAAAAGAAGTGTTTTTTGCACGGAGCGTGCACTTTTCGAGTACGCTATGCCGACCCAAGAGAGACAGGCGACCGACCAGAGAGGCAGCCGACCATGCTCCATTCACGCTTGCTGCGCTACCTCGACGAGGTTGCGCGTTCCGGTTCGATTCGCGGTGCCGGCGAAAAGCTGCACATCGCCCCTTCCGCCATCAACAAGCATTTGCTGCTGCTTGAGGAGGAAATCGGCGAACCGCTGTTCGAGCGCCTGCCGCGCGGGTTGCGACCTACGCCGGCAGGTGAAATCCTGCTCGCCCATGTGCGCAGAACCATTCTGGAATACCGCCAGGTCGAAGCCGAGATACGCGACCTCAAGACGCTGCAGAAGGGCGAGGTGATCATTGCCACCGTGACCGGACTGGCCAGCGGAATCGCCTCGACGGCGGCAGCAAGTTTTTGCGCGCACCATCCGCACATCAAGATTTCGATCAGGGCTATGTCGGGGCGAGAGATCCTGGACGCACTTGTCAGCGGCGAAGCGGATGTAGGCCTGGGCTTCAACCTGGCGGCGTCGCCACAACTCGAAGTCCTTTGGGAGATGGATACGCGCCTCGGTGCGGTGATTGCGCCCAACCATGCGTTGGCGCGCATGGAGTCCATACCGCTCGCCTACTGCACCTCTTATCCACTCATCTTCGCCGACCAATCCATGCTGATGCACGGAATCGTCGCCGATACTTTTGTGGAAGCGGGAATCAGCGTCGAGCCGGCGTTTCGGACTAACTCGATCGAGACGATGAAACGCCTCGCCGCCTCAAGCGAAAGCATTGCATTTCTCAGCAAGTTCGACATCGCGGAAGAGCACCGCCAGGAGATACTCACTTACCGGCAGATTCGTGACCGTGTCTTTAGCAGGAATGTCCTCTCCCTCGTTCGACGCGAAAAAGTCGGACACGGTCTTGCGAGCTTGCTGCTTGCCGAGGAGATCATGGGTGTATTGGGGGCGATGAGCGGGTGACGCTGACCCGCGAAATGGGGCACGCTCGCGCCAATCCGCTCAGGAAATATTGGGTATCCTCATTTTACGAAACCGGACTGTGATTTCCCTGACACACCAAAGTCCGCGTCGGCACAACCGGATGACGTGCACCGGATGTTCGACGACGGCGCGATCGATCCCGCGAGCGGATGCGTTGACGGGGGCGCGGAACGCCAGTATTCGCGGGTGTCTGGAAGATGCATTGCCCGCGACCGGCATAGAGTTGGAGGTAGCCATGGCGCACCCGAATTTTTGACGATGCCCGGCACGGTCAATGCGCGAAGATTTCCTCCGCATCAGATACCGGAACGTGCAACGGCCTGCAGGCGATTTCAGCGGAAACCGGGACTCCCTGAATCAGGACAAAAATACCAACCGCCTCACCACAACGGTTCTATTCAGTGTTGTGCACGAAATTAGCCGGCACGGCCGGCCCCCACAAGTACAGTGAATCTTCAGGAGCAAAATCGCCCGCCGGCCACTCGTATCCGGCCGACACAAAATCGATGTCCGCCGAGTATTCGCAGAACGATCCCCACGGATCCTCAACATAGTGGAAGTAGTTCGAACCGAGCACATGCCGCCCCGTTCCCCAACCTTTGGAGAACCCAGCCGCGGCCATTTGCGCCGCGCCTTCACCGACCACATTGACGTTATCGACATCCCACGACGAATGGTGCCAGCCGCGCGCATGGCTTTTGGCGAACGCCACCAGATGATGATCGCAACCGTGCGGGGCGTGAGTGAAAGCAATCAGATCCTGCGATTTATCCGACAGACGCAGACCGAGCGCCTGCTCATAGAAATCGACCGCTCGCAGCACGTCCGGCGTGAAGAGCAGAACATGAGAAAGCCGGCGCGGCTTGACAGGTTGTACGGCGGCACGCGTGCAAGCCCCTCGCACATCCGCCATGGCGCCAGTGTTCACGCTGATCGTCTTGCTGCCCGGACTCGTTTTGGGGCCAACCGCGACCTGTATCAGGTTACCGTCCGGGTCGTGAAACCAGAAGCCAGCGGCTTCGTTACCATTTGCCGAAGCGACGAATATTGCACCCGCCGCCGCGGCCTGCTTACGCAGCGCAGGCAAATCCCGCGCATAGCAATTGAAGCTTAAATAGGCTAACGACTTCCTGTCGGCCGAAAGAATCCGCGCCCAACGATGCCCGTCCGCACTCCGAAGTTCGAGTTCTTGCGTACCTGCCCCCACGGTCGTGACGTCAAGACCGAAGGCATGGAAGAATCGCTCCGCTTCAACGAGCGAAGGCACATTTAGCGCGAAGTGGTCGATGGAATGCACCCCCGCCCGGGAGCGCGCCGCTGCAGACTCCGTCATGACAATCTCCTCGCGACGGACTCACCGGCACTAATGCCGCCGGTCCGCCGATACGGCCGATCAGGCCGCCTGTTCGTCGGCAATCACGTTGCGCAGCGTGCCAATGCCCTCGACGCTCACTTCGCAGACGTCACCTTGCTTCATCAGCAGTCTCGGTGTGCGCGCCCATCCGATGCCTGACGGCGTGCCCGTCACGATCACGTCGCCCGGTTCAAGCGTAATCGCCTCGCTCAGAATACTGATCAGGCTGGCAATATCGAACACCATGTCGTCCGTGCTCGCCGCCTGCACGACTTCGCCGTTCAGACGCGTCTCGAGCCACAGCCCCTTCGCACCGGCCGGCAATTCGTCTGCCGTCACCAGGTCTGGACCAAAAGCACCCGTTCCGTCGAAGTTCTTGCCCACTGTCCACTGTGGAGACTTGAACTGGTATTCGCGCACCGAGCCGTCGTTGAAGAGCGAGTAGCCCGCTACGCAGGACAACGCATCGTCCTTGCTGATATAGCGGCCGCCCTTGCCGAGTACGGCGGCGATCTCCCCTTCGAAATCGAGCGAATCGGATGCGGTTGGCCGGATCATCGGCTGTTGATGGGCGATCAGACTCGTATGAACGCGAAAGAAGATCGTCGGGTAGTCCGGCTGTTCGTACTTGCTCTCCCTGGTGTGATCCGCGTAGTTCAGGCCGATGCAAACGATCTTCGTCGGACGGGTAAGCGGCGGCAGGAAGCTCACGTCGTCTGCGCTCACTACTTCCGTACCCGCATGATCGCGCCCATAGGTAGCGAGGTCGACACCTCGCGTGAGCAGAGACTCGAGTGATTCATCCCCGATCACACGAATGTCATTGCCCTCTCGTACACCGAGCAATGATTTCCCATCCTTAACGAAGGACACATACCGCATAACGATCTCCAGTACATTGAAATGAAAGCGCGTATGCCATCACTGAGTGACAGGCAACGCGTATTGCCGAAGCCACGCGGCAAAGGCGTGACAAATCTCATCGTTGGCACGACGCGCCGCTGCCGATGCTTCGAAGAATGCAAAGAATGGATGGAACATGTCGTCGAACCGGTGCACCTGCACGGGAACGCCGGCAGCACGAAGACGTTCCGCGTACGCAAGCCCTTCCTCGCAAAGCGGATCGTGCCCAGCGACGGCGATCATGGCGGGCGGCAGCCCGATAAAATCCTCCGCGTGCAGAGGCGACGGCGGAAAGGTCCCGGCCTGCGCCTTGTTCAACCCCATGTAAAGCCGGGAGATATCGCGCAAGTCCGATGGCGACAGCATCGGGAAGTCGTTTCGTTTCGCTTCGATCCGCGCGGTGTCCCGGGCCAGGTCGACACCGGGGACCACGAGCAGTTGTGCCGCAAGGCGTTCTCCCCGGTCGCGCAGCGTCAGGGCCGTAGAAGCGGCCAGGTTGCCGCCGGCGCTCTCCCCCGCCACCGCAATGCGCGACACATCGCCTCCCAGGGCCGCGACGTTACGGATAGCCCATAGCGTGGCCGTCAACGCGTCATCGTGCGCGGCAGGAAACGGATGTTCCGGGGCCAGCCGGTAGTCGACTGAAACGACCACCGCGTTCATGTCCCGACATAGCTTGCGTGCAACGTCGTCCATCAGTTCGACGCTGCCGAGCACGAATCCGCCACCGTGGAAGAACACCACCGTCGCCAACCCGGGCCGCGCATCTTGTGGCCGATAGATGCGCACCGGTACGTGGGCGCCGCCAAACTCCGCGAGTGCATCTTCGAGCGCACCGACGACGCGCAATTGAAAACGTTCGCGCGACGCCATGATGGCGCGCCGCATTCGCTCGCGGGCCTGCTCAGGCGTGCCGGAAAATGGCGGCGGCGCATTGGCGGCACGCATCGCGGACACCACAGCGGCCAGTTCGGGATCGAGCGGTAGAGGCATGTCGACGTCTCTCATTGCAAGCCGAGAATGTATTGCTGGGACGCAAACGCCCGTTGCCGCAGTGCATCGAGGTCGACATCCAGCATGTGGCCATGCCGCTTCACAGGCCGCCCTGCGACAAAAACCGTGTCCACGTTGCCCGGGTGGGCAGCCAGCACAACAGCGCCCACCGCGTCGGAAACCGGTGTGAGATTGAGGTCGTCGCCTCGAATCATGATGATGTCGGCCTGTTTGCCCGGCGTGAGTGAACCGATCTTGTGATCGAGACCGTTCGCGCGCGCCCCCGCAACCGTGGCGAATTCGAGCACGTCACGCATCGAAAGCGTGGCCGGTGCGTTCGCCACGCTCGAATGGTTGCCGCCCATCCACGAACGGTAATAGGCGAACGCATGCCGCATCTGCGTGAACATGTCGCCTGAGCATTTGGTTTCGGTATCCCCGCTCAGACTGGGCCGGATGCCGACCGCCAGCAGTCGATCGAGCGGAATGTCGCCGATGCCTTGCGCGTTCAGTTCGCAGTGCACACCGAGCGATGCGCTGACGCCCGCGTCGGCCATCATCGCGATCTCGTCCGCACCGCAAAAGCAGCAATGCACGAACGTCAGGTCGTCGCTCAGTACGCCGGCGTCATGCATCTGTGCAATGGCCCGCACGGACGCATTGCGTGCATACGCGCCCATATGGATGGACGAGCGGATGTCGAGTTCGCGGGCAAGTTGCAGATCGGCAAGCCAAACGTCGCGCTGCGCCATTTCAGGGCCGCGCGCCGCCATCGCCAGCGTGAGAAGTTGATCGTCGGATGAGAAGAACCGTTCGCGCAAACGACGGATGTCATCAGGGTGGCCGCGCTGGCTGTCGAACATCCACGACGCGCCGTCCACCAGCGGCCAACCGTGCGCAAACACACCGCGAATGTTCGCATCCCGCAAGCCCAGAACAGCGGCGTCCGCATGGTCCGGTGTATTTTGCACGTGCGACCAGTCGAGCATCGTGGTGATACCGCCATCCAGCGCGGAAACGGCGCCGAGCATCGTCCCAATGTAGACATCCTCCGGCCGGAATGCGGCGCCTTTCGCGCCCAGCATTTCGGCGAAGTAAATCTGCGGATCGATATCCGCATAGCGATGGCGCACGCAGGTTTGCCATGTGTGCCGATGCGTGTCGACAAATCCGGGCAGCACGATCATGCCGCGCGCGTCGACGTGCTCTGCATCGGGGGCGTCGAGATGGGACTCGACGGCAATGATGTCGGTCCCCTCGACGAGGATGTCACCTTTACGCAGGTCACCGATCACCGGGTCCATGCTCAGGATCCAGCCACCCGTCAGCAGAGTTCGTTGTTCGTTCATGATGTCACCGTTTCAGCCATTGGCCGATTTGCGCTGCGGCTTCGTGAGCACACCCCACCTCGGTGCTGGCCCACGCTACGTATCCATCCGGACGCACCAGCAGCGCCTTCACGCCGTCCATCGAGGCGGGAATATGCGCGGCGCGCGCCTGCAACACGGTGACCGGCAGGCCGGACACATCCAGTGCTTCGAACTGGCTGCTGAATCCCTCGAGATCCAGCAGCACGAAGTGCCGGCTGCGCAGGGTTTCCGTCACCGCGACGGAACGTCCGTCAAGCAACACGAGATCGAAGTCCGGACAACGCAGGCCCGTTAGCGGATGGCTATCCGTGTCGCGCGGATACGGCGCTTCCAGACCGCACAGTTCCAGCACCAGTTTGCGTTGCACATCCGGCAACGGAACAATGTGCTCCTGCATGCGGCGCTTGAGGGCCACCGCCTCCGGTTCGAAGTTGAACTGCAACGCACACTGCGCCTTCACGCTGTCGAGCAGCGCATGCATGACGGGAAGGCGTTCCGTGTCGTACGTGTCGAGCGTGGCCACATCAGCCACGCCGTTGATGACGTTGGCGAGTTTCCAGCCGAGATTGAAAGCGTCCTGCAGGCAGAAATTCATGCCTACGCCGCTTGCCGGGTAGTGGATACGCGCCGACTCACCAACCAGGAAGGTGCGCCCTTGCCGCAAGCTCGGCACCGCACGCATCTGATCGTCGAACCGCGATGCCCAGCGATATTTCTCGATGCCGTAATCGGTACCGTGCACATCGCGAATGCACTGCAACGCTTCTTCGAGCGTGACGGGTTCGTCTTTCGGCGCGTGACGGCGGTCACGGTGCACGATATTGAATCGGGTAATGCCCTCGCCGAACGTGTAGCCCCGTACCCAGCCCATTTCGTTGTCGACATTGATCCGTCCGCCAGGCCACGGCGCCTTCAGTTCGGCATCGAGCACAATGCCGCGAAACGTACCGGAACGCCCCTCGAACGGCAGGCCGACTTTCGATCGGACCGTACTGCGGCCGCCGTCGGCGCCGATCAGGTACTGCGCGCGCAGCGTCGAGATGACACCGGAGGCATCGGCCACATCGACCTCGACACCATCGGCCTGCTGGCGGACGTCCCGCGCTTCAGCGCCGCGCTGCACATGGACACCGCACTCCACCGCCCAGTCCCACAGCACTTCCTCGGTCAGGTTCTGCGGCAGCCCCAACGTGAAACCGAAACGCGTTTCCAGATATTTCCATTCGATCGGATGGAAACCTGCCCAGATGTGGGATGGACGGAACGGGTAGTCGGCGATCTTGCGCGTTTTCTCGATGAATCTGTCCGCAATGCCACGCGCGTCGAACAACTCCAGCACGCGTGGCAGGATCGTGCCGGCGCGTGACTGGACACCTTCCGTGCGTCGCTCGAGCACCAGCGTTTTAACGCCTGCTCCCGCCAGTTCCGCCGCGACAGTAAGGCCCGACGGACCGCCGCCGACCACTATGACATCCCACTGCATCGTATTTCTCCGTCTACTTTGTGGATTCGGATCCTGCACCGCGATCCTGTAACGCCGGGTCCGACCGGACTCGTGTGGCGACGACGCCAGACGCGCCCATCGGTCGTCCTCCGCTTAAAAAAGATGCGTCATCCCAACTTCCATCTCCAGTTGTCGTGACGTTGACGCTGGCGCCTGATTCCGAAGCACCGCCAGTTGCCCGCTACCTGCTATCTGCAACACGCTGAGCAGGTAGAGGCTCGTGCGCTTCGAAAGCGCGTAGTCGAGGTGCGCGTGAAGCTGATTCCATTTGTAGGTATCGAGCTTCGTGTATGAATAGCCGCCGCCGATGCGCATTTGCGTCGTGATGTACTTGTAGGCGCCCACGTCGATGGTCTGCGCCGTTTCCGACTGGCCGGCGGCTGTCAAGCGCGTATAGCTGTAGTTACCCATCACCCGCACGGTGTCGCCGGCGTAGGCCACGCCGAGCGTGGTCGTGTTCTGGTTCTGGCTAACGGTCCGCGAATGATTGGCGCCGAAATTAATGCCGTACAACTCGCTCACCCCTAACCGCGTGTATGGCGCATACGGCACACCGTCTACGGATTCCCACACCAGCACCGACTGGAACCGGCCGCTCGTGAAGCTGGCCTCTGCGCCAACCGTACGACCCGTGTTGGTCGCCGAACCCTGCTCGCCAAACCCATACTGGGCGCCAAACTGAAGCGCGCCGCCGAAGACAGGCGATTTGTACTTGATCAGGTTGTTGAGCGAATTACCGACGGTCCGGTCCAGGTTGCCAGGATGAGTCGCGAGGAAAGAGGTGAAGCGTTCAGACGTGAAGGGCACAAGATCGGCAAGAAGGTCGTACATGGACCCCAGCGTGAGCGTCCCCACTTTGCTGGATTTCAGACCAAGGTAGCTTTCGAAAGGCGAACTCGTGCCATTGTTGATAAAAGCATACTGACTAAGCCGAAAGAACGCGGATGTATCCGTGTCCAGTTCTTCTCTGCCCGATATCGCCCAGAACGGCACCGCATGGGAGCCGGTCATCTGATACAGACTGCTGCCCTTCCCCGCGCTATTGCTGTACGAAATGCCGGTTCCGAGCAGCCCCGAAAGGGTTACGCTCGACTGGGCATAAGCACTGCCTGAAATAGCCGCATAAATCGTTATACTAATTAATAATTTTGTTTTCATTTCCACGTCTCCTGATCTCCTCCACAAACCCTGTTCAGATACGACCGCTATAACTGCGATTCGCAGCACGAACAGGGATCACACCGATCGCGATAGCCGGTCGCGATCGTCGGCAAGCCTTCCGGCCTACGGTTCTATTTTCATCGCGCGTCGCCAACGTGAACGCCTAACGCGACGGGGTTCACTACGCCGCCCTGTCGAAGAAACGTGCGGTAGAGAACGATAGCGGCCCAAAGCGCGGTGGCGCCCGCAGCGGCGAATACCGACGCCATCGCACGGGGCAATGCATCGGGGCTTCCTCCGAAACCATGCTGGCTGACCAATGCGATCAACGTGGGAGAGCCACCTTGTCCGATCAGCCCGTTGAGAACGAGGACGATCGCCATGACTGCGCCCACTATCGACGCAGGCGCCACTTTCGCCACGACTGTCGACGTGACTGCCATGAACGTCCACGAGAACAGCACCACCATGGCGTCGACGACCCAGAATGCGCTCACCGATCCGATCAGACACATCGTGACTGTCAGCGCCGTCACGGCGATCGTCACGAGCACACCGACCAGTGCAACGCCCGCGAGACTCCTGCCGCCCTTCCGATCCATCGCCATGCCGGCGAGCCACAGACCGAGCGGCCCCATCGTCAGCAGCAGGCCACCCTGCATCAGGCCGATTTCCCGCAGACCCAGATGGAAGCGGCGTGCGGTCATGGTCGGCATCCAGCTCCCAAGGCCGAAAGTAATCATCGCGTGGGAGACGGCGAACAGGGTCAGCGGCAGAAATATCGCCCGATTCGCGACAAGATAGCGGCCGACGCCCGCCAGACTGCGACTCGCATCCGCGGATGCTTCTTCTTGCCGCCCCGGCTCCTGCGCAAGAAAAATGAGCAGACTCATGGGCAGCCCGACCATGCCGATCAGGAACAACGTGACCTGCCACGGCGAGACCGTACCGATGAAGGGAATCGAGCGGATACCGGCGGACTGGATTGCACCCAGCAACGGACCACCCAGTACGAGCGACAACCCGGTTCCGAGCATCAGCGACATCGTGTACACGGACA
Organism: Paraburkholderia fungorum; assembly: GCF_902833645.1. GTDB lineage: Bacteria > Pseudomonadota > Gammaproteobacteria > Burkholderiales > Burkholderiaceae > Paraburkholderia > Paraburkholderia fungorum. The sequence goes on along the minus strand of NZ_CADFGE010000005.1, from coordinate 397,943 downwards.
ATGCACGCGCCCGGCGTTGTTCGTCGACCCCGTCGCGAAGCAACGAATAGGACGAAGGTGGGATCAACGCTTCCGCGCCGCCCACAACGATTCGCGCCACGAGGAGCGCCACGAACGCCGACGCGACTGCGTTGGAAGCCACGGCAAGCGACCAGATCGCCACGCCCACCGCAATCACAACGCGCCGGTTGAACCGGTCCGCCAGCCAGCCGGCGGGCAGCCCTACCGCAATATTGGCAATCGCAAATGCCGCGCCGATCAGAAGGCTGATCTGGACGTCGCTCGCCCCGAAGTCCCGTTGAATCGGCCCCACCATCAGCACGAGAATGTTCTTGTCGATCTGGGCCAGCATGCTCACCACAGTCAGGCAGGCAACCAGCCCCCACTGCCGCAGGATTGACTGGCGATTACGGCGGTCCTCCATATTCTCTGTCTCCGAAGGTTTTGTGCGCGCCGCAGAGGGCCGCTATTTGCAGCAAGTATAGATTTCGCGAGACATTTACAAAATTTATTGTTTAAATGCAGAGCATCTACCCTGTAAATGTCATACGACGATGCGTTTTAACAAACTCGATCTCAACCAACTGGTCGTGCTCGACGCGATCCTGTCCACCCGCAGCGTTGGCCGCGCAGCCGAACGGCTGTTTCTCAGCCAGCCCGCCACGAGCTGCTCCCTCGCCCGTCTGCGCGAGTACTTCGAAGATGAGCTGCTGGTGCCGGTGGGCAAGACACAGGTCCTGACACCGCTAGCCACGGAACTCGTCAAACCTGTCAGAGACGTTCTGCTGCAAATTCAGACGATCACACGCGCCAGGCCGACGTTCGATCCGGCCACCTCGACGCGGCGCTTCACGATAGAGTCGTCCGACTACGTGATCAGCGTGTTTCTTTCCGAAGTCGTAAGAAGAGCGGCCAGGCTTGCGCCATTGATGCAGTTCGACCTGAGGGCGCTCAGCCCCCAGTCGCCGGAGCATCTGGAAGGCGGTGAGGTGGAGCTGCTCATTGCACCCGAGTTCAACACGGTTGCGGGGCACCCTGCCGAGAAATTGTTTGAAGACACGTTTACGTGCCTGGTGTGCGCAGACCACCCGGTCAAAGGTAATACGATTACCACCGATCAGTATTTTGAATTGGCGCATGTCGGTGTCGAATGGGGCGGCGGCAGGCGCGTGACCCTGGACGCGCAGATGATCTCCACCGGCAAACAGGTTCGCCGCCAGGATGTCATTTCGCCGACTTTCACCCTGGTCCCGGAACTGCTCCTCGGTACGTCGAGAATCTCCACGCTGCCCACGCGGCTAGCCCTTCAGATGGCACAGCGGTTTCCACTGCGGATCCTGCAATGTCCGATCAGGATTCCGAAGTTCGTGGAGAAGGTGCAGTGGCACAAGTATCAGGAACGCGACCCGGCCATCTCCTGGTTGCGCGCGCTATTGCGGGAAACGGCACTCGCCCTGCCGGTTGCCGAACGGGCTGAGGTCAACGGAACGGCTACGTCCGGCAAACGGTCGCGGCGAGCGTGACAGCGAGCGTCTTGCGGAAATCCGGGATCCAAACGGCAAACGCTTTTTCGTTAAGCACCGTATGCCATCCGAACCAGACCGCGCGGGCCAATCGCTCGAATCGCGCGACCAGGAGATCGGCGTGGGCGAGGCAAGCGCGTAAATGACAAATTTACAGTTGAACGTATCCAGTTTCCTCACACTTTCAGCGGCTCAATTTAGAATCACCACCAGGCGCGGATGATCTCAGGTGAATCGTCACCTTGACTAAACGCGCTCCTGCTGACGCGGCAACGGGCAACGGGCAACAAAGGGATGCCCGGGCGCGACGTTACACTTCATTCAACGACGGGATATCCCATGATTTCACGCAAAGGCGAAGCGCCTGAGGCACTGAGCAAGGAAGATCTGGAGGCGATGTCCGAGTTCCGTTACCAGCTGCGCTGCTTCCTGCGGTTTTCCGAGGAGGTCACTCATGCTGCGGGGGTCACGCCTTTGCAGTATCAACTGATGCTCCAGGTGAAAGGTTTTCCCGGCAGATCGTGGGCGACAGTAGGCGAGCTGGCCGAGCGACTGCAAGCAGCGCCCAATGGCACGGCTGCGCTGGTATCGCGCTGCGAATCCGCCGGGCTGGTGATTCGCAAACCTGGCGAAGAGGACCGGCGCCAGGTACGGGTCCACCTCACCGCCAAGGGCGAACGGTGCCTGCTGAAGCTGGCGGCGCTGCACAAGCCCGAGATCGCATCGTTTGGCTGGGTGTTTGGCAAGCCAGCCAAACTGCCATAGACATAGATATTGTCGTTCGCAGAACATCATCGGCCACTACGCCATGTATGGTCCATGCAAATATATGGCACACTGTGCTATATAGACCCTACTGATGCGTTTCCGGCGGCGGCATGCATATTTCAGAACTTGTTAACAAACGTGCACTACAACGCGCGCGGCGGCTATGGTTGCACTATGGTGTGTTCTGGCTGGGCGCCATCGCGACCGGGCTCATCGCCGTTCTCTACGCGAAGCTGATCGACATCGGGTATGACACATTCCTGCGCTATGCGGCGCGATACTGGTGGCTGCCGCTTCCCGTCACCCCGGCAATCGGTGCTCTGGGTGTATGGCTTACCCGGCGCTACTTTCCCGGCTCCGAAGGCAGTGGCATCCCGCAGGTCATTGCCACGCTCCATGACCGCGGCGATCTTGCTCCACGTCTGCTGAGTATCCGGATCCTCGTCGGCAAGATTCTGGTGTCGTTCCTTTCGATACTCGGCGGATTCACGATTGGCCGCGAGGGGCCGACAATTCACGTGGGCGCCGCGCTGATGTTCAACCTGCGACGCTTCTATCCGAACCGGTTCCGCGCTATCCGGGGCATCGAACTGGAACGGCGGCTAGCCCTCGCGGGCGCGGCGGCGGGGCTGTCCGCGGCGTTCAATGCGCCGCTTGCCGGCGTCGTATTCGCAATCGAAGAGTTGACCCGCAGCTTCGAGCAGCGCACGAGCGGCGTGCTGATTACCGCGATCATCTTCGCCGGCGTCGTTTCGCTGGGCCTGCAAGGCAACTATACGTATTTTGGAACGATCAATATCGGCAGCCACTTTCCAGATCTGCTGGCAGTCGCGGTGGTGTTGATCGGCGCTGCGTCGGGCGTGGCGGGCGGCGTCTTCTGCTGGCTTCTGCTGAACACCAAACGCTGGATGCCCGCGTCGGTGAGTGCGTGGCGCAGTAGTCGACCGGTGGCATTTGGTGCCGCGTGTGGCCTGGTCGTCGCGGTAATCGGGGTGGTGTCAGGCGGCCACACGTTTGGTAGCGGCTATGCCGAAGCACGCGCATTGCTGGAGGGACGCGCACAACTGGGCGTCGCCTACCCGGTGCTCAAGATGGCCTCGATGGTGGGCTCGTATCTGCCAGGTGCGCCAGGCGGCCTGTTCGCGCCATCGCTCGCGATCGGCGCCGGCATTGGCAACGCGTTGCACTTGCTGTTTGGCCAGATGCAGTTGCCAATGCTGATCGCACTTGGCATGGTGGGCTATCTTGCGGCGGTGACACAAAGCCCCATTACCGCTTTTGTCATCGTGATCGAGATGATTGACGGCCACGCACTCGTCATCTCCCTCATGGCCACCGCGTTAATCGCCAGCCAGATATCAAAACTTTTTGCGCCGGCACTTTACGAAGCGTTATCCGAGCGTTACAGCAGGCCCGAGGTGAGCACATAACAGCCGGAACGATCTTCTGTGCAAGCGATAGCGGACCCATGCATCACACAGCCAATCAGACCGCACGCCGGATGTACTACGGGACCTCGATCACGTCCTGTCTGGTTCCGCGCATACCCGCCTTTGTACGAGTAGTTTTACGAAGCAACCCCGCCGGCAGCGGGGACAGTGATAATCCAAATGAACAGGTACGGAAGTGGCGATGAGGGGTAGTCGTTTGAATGTCGGCGCGATGGAAAACCCGCTGATCCGCTCGAATATTTGCCACTGCAATAGCCTGGCGATCCTTATGGAAATAATGTGTCTGCCACATGGAAGCTATCGACCCACGCTCTCCTACTCCATGAAACGATAACGAGCGGGACCCGAGTAACCAGCAACTATCGATCTGCATTCATGGGCACGAGGAATATGACCGTCATCGATATCCTGGAAAAACGTCTGGTGTTTGGCATCACGCGCCTGATCTGCGTCGCGCTCCTATGTATCGCGTTAGCTTCGCTTGTCGCGGTAGTGTGGGCGAGCTTTGCCGGCGGTCGTACGGTGCCGGCGGTCTCCGACCCGGTTGTCGGCGCGCAGGAAATACTCTCTTCAATCGCGGGGTCCCAGGAGGCCAACGATCTATCGCCCGACCTGAACCCATCGAGCCTTGTGGCGATTCCGAATGCCACGGGCCTCGCGATCCCGGCTGCGCTCGAATCGGTGCTCGTCAATGACTCGGCCAGTCAACCCGTACTCGATAGCTGGCTTGGGAAAGTCCCGGAGCAGGATCGGCAGCAATTTCTGAATGAGTTGTCCAACGTCGTAGTCGAAGCCAATCGGCACGCGGCGACGTGGGAGTGGGATAACAGACAGCGCTACGTTGCGACAGCTATGGGGCGATATGCCGAGGTAAAAATCCGCCGGCTCGATGAGATCACGAGGCTGCAAACATTAGCCGCCGCACAAAATGCCCAATATCACCTTGACGCGGGCGTCCTGCTGGCAATTTGTGCAGCCCTGATTCTTCTGCTGGCTGTGCTCACAATTGAGCGGAATACCCGCCCAGGAGCCAAAACTGCTGGCGGCAAATGAAGTTCCACGACGTCCGGTTCGGCGCCTTTCCCGTCTCGATGTTCAGACTGGCAGGTGCCGCGAAATATGGCATGTCCTTGCCGTCGAATGGAGCGTGGAAAGCTAGCCGCGCACAAGTCGCCAGTTCGTCAACCATTAGGCACTTCGCACTCGCGACGGGTGGCCTCGCTCCTGCGGCGAAGTTCTTCCGTGGTTTCGCCGCCGCCTTCCGGCGTCCAGCCCGGCGGCCGGATTACGTGATTGATCGCGGTCGACACGCTTTTCGCCTTCACCACGTCCCGCACTAGCGTCGCCCAGTGCTCGAACTCGACGACGAACGGATTGCGTGAGGTGGTCGGGGTGACAAGCCCGTAGCGGCAGGGTTCGTCGGCGCGTTCCCCGACGTAAGTGCCGAACAGCCGGTCGAAGATAATCAGCACGCCGCCGTAGTTCGCATCCAGATAGTCGACATTCGATGCATGGTGCACGCGGTGCGAGGACGGCGTATTGAACACATACTCGAGCCAGCCGAGCTTCGGTATCCACGTGGCATGCAGCCAGAACTGATACATGAGGTTGATGAAAAGCGTCAGCAGAACAACTTCAGGGCGCACGCCGAGCCACACGAGCGGCGCGAAGAAAATCGCCGAGCCCGTCAGCTTGCCCGTCACGCCGAGCCGGTACGCGGTGGAGAGAGTCAACTGGTTCGGCGAGTGGTGCACGGCATGGGTAGCCCAGAAGAAGCGAATGCGATGCGACGCGCGGTGATACCAGTAGTAGCAGAATTCCTGACCGATGAAGAGCGCCAGCACTGTCAGCGCGCTATTGAGCTCCACCGTGAAGATGCGATGCTCCCAGGCGAAAGCAAACACAGGTGCCGCGAGCGATAGCGGCAGCATGGCGAGCAGCTTGCGCGCGAAAACGTCGGCGAGCGAAAGCCACACTTCGTGCCACGCAAATGGCGTGGCCGTAGTGCGGTTTTTCCGAGTCAACCAGACGGCTTCGACCATCGATACGGCGATGACGAAGGCCGTGACTAATAGTGTGAATTTTCCAAGTTCTTCCATGACGATGCCATAACGGTAGTGGCCGGGGTATCGTCTGCGGTGAAGTCGTGCAACCGTGCATCGCATCCGATACGCGCACTTTAGCTATGGCTCCCGCAACAGGCTATGCGAAAGTTATTTCACCGCATGTCATGTGGCTGGAACGCTTTATGGACGGCGCACCAGCGGTTCGCGTGCAGTGCGTGGCGCATCCCTGCGCGTGCCGAACAGCGTGTCGCAGATGGGAAACGTCAGGTTGAAGTTTTGTGTCGCCATCAGTTCGGGATCATGATGCGTGACGTGCAAGCGCCGCACGGTATTGACGAACGGAACGCGGTCGAGCAACGGGTTGTCGGTGACGTGCGAGAGTGTGTGCAGCCCCTCGTACATCAGGTAGTACGCCGCCATCGTGAGCAGCGCGATATACCCCGCATTGCGCGAAAATACATAACCGATGAAGAGTGCGAACGGCACTGCCGCGAGCACGAACGCGACCGGCGCAAACGGCGGAAACAACAACGCGCGCCAGTGCCGCTGGCCCTTGTATTCGAGCGTGACGTGCGTGAAAAATCTGTGATGGACCGCGCAGTGCCGTTTGTAGATCATGCTGAAGTACTTCGTCGGGCGATGCAGCACGTAGCGATGTGCGGCCCATTCTGCCCAGTTGCCGAACAGAAAGAACGGAATGACCGCCATCCATTCGGCAAGCGTGGGCGCATGAAGCTGCGTGAAGCAGTACCCGATCACGCCACTCGTGAAGAGCAGCGTGAAGCCAAGGTGCAGTTCACCGCGATACCAGGCTGGCGTGGCCGCAACATAATCGTCGCGAAACTGGTATGAGCGCGCGCGAACGTCCTCGTCGTATTTCATCGATGTCTCCTGTATGTGAGCGACGCGGGCGCGCTTCCGCGCCCGCTGGAATGCACTAGGCGGCCTCGTGGGCGGTACCGTTATCGAGCTTGCCGCGAGTCTCCGGCACGATGAACGCCCCCGCCAGGAAAATTACGCTGATCGCCCCGGCGAAGATCGCAAGCGTCATTGGTAACTGGCCGGCGTCTTTAGCCACCAGCGAGACAGCGGTCGGCATCATGCCGCCAATCGCGAAGCCGATGTTCCATGACAGCCCCGTGCCGGTGGCGCGAATCGCGGTCGGAAAGCGTTCGTTCAGGAAGATCAGAATCGGCGCGTAGCCGGCGCTGCCGAGCGCGCTCAGAATCACCGCGTAGACGCCGATCATCGTGATGCTTTGCGCCGTAGGCAGCAGCAGGAATAGCGCGGGCAGCGCGATCAGGCGAATCAGGCCGATCCAGACGAACGCGCTCTTGCGTCCAATGAAGGTGCTCAGATGTCCCGCCGCGATCGAGGCGATCACCACCGCGACGCTGCAGATCATCAGAATCGCGGCCGCGGCGCCGTTCGGTGCGTGGCTTACCACCTTGAGGAAGGTCGGCAGATAGCCAGACGTGAGGTAATAGCCGCTACCGCCGCCGATCGTCAGCAGCAGATTGACAAACAGAATCGAGCGATAGTCGCGGGAAAACAGCGTGCGGATCGGCGAGCGTACGACCTCGACCGGTGTGGCCGTGTTCTGCATTGCGGCCTTGGCGGCCTTCTCAGCGGCCAGTTTCTTCCACAGCGGCGACTCCTCCAGACTGCTGAAAACGAACAGGCCGAGAATCGAACTCACAATGCCGGTGAAAAACATGCAGCGCCAGCCCCACACGTCGAACAGCTCGCCCGGGAAGATCGCAGACATGGTCAGATAGGTGAGCGACGCGAGCAATGCGCCGAGTCCCGCCCCGCCACCGCCGATCAGCCCCGACACGGCGCCGCGATATTTCGGCGCGACCGATTCTGTCCCGATGGTGTGGGTCGACGCCACCACGCCGCCGACGAATACACCTTGCACCAGACGCAGCATCAGGAACAGGATCGGCGCGACGAGGCCCACTTGCGCGACCGTCGGCAGCAAGCCGAAAGCTGCGGTCGACAGACCCACGCCGACCACCGCAGTGATCATCGCGCCCTTGCGTCCGTGCCGGTCCGCGTAGGAACCGAACCATGCCGAGCCGAGCGGGCGCATCAGCAGGGTTACGGCAAACGATGCATAGACCGCGGCAAGCGAGAGCATGGCGTGTTCGGACGGAAAGAACAGCCGCCCCACTACCGGTGCGACGAACAATAAGACGAACAGATCGAACAAATCCAGTGCCCAACCGAGGCACGAGGCTACTACCGCACCCATCACCTGCCGCTGGTCTACCGCGGGCAAGGCGGCGCCATTTTGCGCTGCTACGGACATCGTCATCTCCTTGATTATCAGCGGGCCGTCTTTCGATCGTCCCCGTTTTAAGGCACGTTCTGGATTGCGTGCTCTTAGTTGTGTTAATGAACTTTTATCGACCGACAACCATGGGCGACGTCGTGCTCGACACCGCGCCCGTGTATCGTCGCGCGAGCATCGCATCGGCGATTTTTTCGGCCATCATGACGGTCGGGATATTCGTATTTGCCGAAGGCAACCTCGGCATCAGCGATGCATCGACGACCCGCAAGCCTTGCGCGCCACGCACGCTCCCCGCGTTGTCCGTCACAGCCATGATGTCGTTCGCATCGCCCATCTTGCAGGTGCCGCTCGCGTGCCATACGCCGAACACATTGGCGCGAATGAACGACTCAAGCGCATTCTCGTCGGCAAGCAGGGTGGACATTCGCTGGCCTCGCGTGAAAAACCGTTCGATCAGCGTCCGCCGGATCGGCGCAGGCGTGTCGAGCAGCACTCCAAGCAGCGCGGTCAGCGCGGCATTGCCGGTTCCGACACGGCTAAGCGCTTTGACTCGTGGTGAAAACGCCGCGGGGAAAAAATCGCGTGAATCGTGACCGAGCCCTGAGGCCTCGACGATTTTCGCGAGCATTCGTACGCCGAAAGCGAGGCGCGCGACATCGCGCGGATCGTCGAGCAGATTCAGATCGACGCGCGGCGGCACTGCGGGCTCGGGTGAAACCAGTTGCACACGGCCGCGTGAATACGGGCGATTGCACCAGAGAAAGAACAGCCCGAGCCGCTTGCCGAGCGCATGCCATGCGGCCCGAGTCGCACTCGACAGATACAGATCGGACGCATCGCACCCCGCCACGCCCGAGGTGAAACGCGCGGCTGTCATACTCGCGCGACGCTGCGACAAAGGCACGCGATAACGTCGCTCGAGAAAATGGCAGAAGGTCAGCGACGGATGATCCTGAAGATTACGTCCCACGCCCGGCAGATCGATCATGCAATCGATGCCGAGCGCGCTCAGTTCATCCCGCGCACCGACGCCCGCTCGCATCAGCAGCGCCGGCGATTGCAGCGCGCCTGCACACAGCACAACTTCATTCGCCTCGAAACGCACACGGGCGCCGTCGCGCGCGACAGCCACCACACCGCGCGCAACCATGCCCTCCATCACAATGCGCTCGACGCGCAGTTCCGGATAGATGTGCAGATTGCGGCGCCTGCGTGTCTGCTCATCCAGATAGGCGACGGCGGTCGAAATGCGCTTGCCGTCGAGATTCGAGAACGCGCCGGGAAAGTAGCCGTCGCCGAACTCGCCGTTCTGATCCAGCAGGCTGGCGAAACCGTTTTTACGCATCCCGTCGGCAAACGCATGGCAGAACGGCGGCCAGTCGTCCTGAAGGATACGGCGAATAGGCACCGGACCAGCGCTGCCGTGCAACTCGCCTTCCGGGAAATTCACGTCGCGTTCGAGCTTGCGGAAATACGGCAACACGTCCTGCCACGCCCAGCCGCTTGCGCCATTGGCGGCCCAGTCGTCGTAGTCGCGCGGCAGGCCGCGATTGGCCGATTGCACGTTGATACTCGATCCGCCACCCATCACGCGCCCTTGCTCATAGACACGCGGCGCGGCCGTTCGGGTCGCGCTCGCTTTGAGCTCCGGCCAGATGTAGGTGTCGCCGCAGAAAACCGGCATGGGATAGCTGTCGAGAATCGCCGCAGGCACAGCGCCCGGCGGCGTATCCTGACCCGCCTCGATCAACGCGACGCGCAACGACGGTACTGCCGACAAGCGGTGCGCAAGCACGCATCCGGCCGATCCACCGCCCACAATCACGTAATCGAAACGCTCCATATGCTTTGTCTCCTGCGTTTTTTGCTACGGGGTATTGCCGTTATGTCGTCTTGCGTTCGGCTCAACTGCCGCGAAACACCGGTTTACGTTTGCCATGAAACGCTTCGACCCCCTCGCGGAAATCGTCGGACGTGCGCAGACGGCTATAGCAATGCCCTTCGAGTTCGATCGCGATCGAGAGCGGCGCATCTTCGCTGTCGTTCAGCAGCTTCTTGGCGGTGCGTTGCGCGAGCGGCGAGAAGGCCCGCAGTTCATCCACCAACGCATCGGTCGCGGCTTCGAGTTGCGCATCGGCCACGCACTCCACCGCGATGCCCCAGTCGTAAGCCTGCTTGCCCGGAATGCGGCGCGAGCGCATGACGATGTCCTTGGTTCGACCGACACCGACCATCTGCTGCAAACGCGCCGAACCACCCGAGCCCGGAATCTGGCCGAGCTTCTGCTCCGGAAGTGCGTAAAAGGTGGTGTCGGTGGCGATGCGGAAATCGCACGCGAGCGACAGTTCGAAACCCACGCCGAAGCAAAAACCACGATTGGCGGCGATCACCGGCTTCGAGCAACGCGCGGGTGCCGCGATATTCCAGGCGAGCTTGGACACGTGTTCCGGCGACGCCTCGAGAAAGCCCTTGATGTCGCCGCCGCTCGAGAAGTGTTCACCCGTGGCGCGCACGACGATCACGCGTACGCGCTCGTCTTCGTCGAGCGCTTCGAACGCCGCGCGCAACTGGTCGCGTGCGTGCATCGAAATCACGTTAAACGGCGGCCGATGCAGGATGATGTCAGCCCGCTCGCGTTCGGCGTCGATCTCGATCGAAAAGCCGTCGAGTTCCTGCAGCAGGCTCTGGCCGCGGTGAGTCAAGTCGGTCATGGGGTTACTCCTTGGTAGTTTCCGTGTGTGTGGCAATGAATGCGCCGCTGGCGCGGCTGCGGTCGCCGTCATTGGCGTCATCGGGCTGATCACGGCCGTCGCGTTCGTACTCGCCCGCGGACAGCTTGCGGCGCAAGATCTTGCCCACCGGCGACTTCGGAATGTCGTCGACGAAGACGTAATCGCGCGGCCGCTTGAAGTTGACGAGATTGGACGTTCGGCAATACGCATCGAGCGTTTCGGCATCGACGTATTCCCGGCGTTTGACGAAGGCGACGACCCGCTGGCCCCACCGCTCGTCTTTCACGCCTGCCACCGCCACCTCGTCGACGGCGGGATGCAGCGACAGCACCGATTCGATATCGACCGGCGAGATGTTCTCGCCGCCGCTGATGATCATGTCGTCGACGCGTCCGGACACGTACAGGTCGCCTTCGAGGTCGAAGAAGCCGGTGTCGCCGGTGAAATACCAGCCGTCGCGTAATGATTTGGCGTTGGCGTCCGGGCGGTTCCAGTAGCCTTCGAAGGCTTCGTCGCCTAGCAGGTCCGCGATGATCTGGCCTTCTTCGCCAACCTGTGCGAGATCCTCCGGCGTTTGCGCATCGAGCTTCACGACGCGCAGGCGCGTATTGATGCCGGCGCGCCCTGCACTGCCAGGTTTGCGCGTCGCATCCTGGTCGATGCTGAAGGTGTAGACCTCCGACGAGCCGTAATGATTGACGAACAGTTCCGGTTTGAAAGCAGCCGAGAGCCGCTTGAGCAAACCGTCGTTCATCGGCGCGCCGGCAAAGCCGAGCTTTTTCACCGAGGTCGTGTCGATTGCGGCAAAAGCCGGATCGGCGAGCAGATCGTGATAAAGCGTCGGCACCAGATAAAGACAGCTGATCCGATACTGCGCGATTGAATCGAGCGCGAAACGGGCGTTCCAACGGCGTGCGCAAACGAACACGCCGTCAACCATGGCCATCGAGAGCAGCGAGCGCACGCCCATCGTGTGATACAGCGGCATCACCCCGAGCGTGCGTTCGCCATGCCGGTACAGATTCTGCGCAACATGGGCGAGCGCGGCGGCGCGTTCATGACGGTGACGGCGCGGCACGCCCTTGGCCTTGCCCGTGGTGCCCGACGTGTAAAGAATCAGCGAGTAGTCGTCCGCATTCGCGCGAGTGGTCTGGATACCGGCATCACGCGAGCGCTCGGCGAGGAGTGTTGCGAAACCGGCGGTGCGGCCTTGCGCGTCGTCGAGCCCGATGCGCGGCAGAGTTTGCGCAGCCGGACTTTGCGTGACCGCTTCGGCACTGACCGGTTCATAGACGATGGCCTTCACGCCCGCATCGGTCACGCAGTAATCGAGCTCCTCAGGCTTCGCACGCCAGTTCAACGGCACGATCACGATACCGGCGAACTGGCAGGCCCAGTGCAAGGTGGCCATTTCCCAGCGGTTTTGCAGTACGACGAGCAGCCGGTCCCCGTGCGCGAGACCCAATTCGCGCAGGCCTTCGGCGACATTCTCAATGATGCGATGCCACTGCGCGTAGGTCAGCGTCATGTCGCCATCGACCAGAGCGAGCGCGTTCGGGCTGCGCTCAACGCTTTGCAAATAGGTTCGGCCGAGATCAAGCATGAACGGTCTCCACGGTCTCATCCGCCTGCTTGCCTGCCTGACGTCTCGCCGCTACGTCCAGCACTGCCGCGACGATCGGCGTATAGCCCGTACAGCGGCACAGATGGCCCGAGAGCATGTCGCGCACCTGCGCCTCGGTGGGATCGGGCACGCGCTTCAGATAGTCCGCGCACGACATCAGAATGCCGGCCGTACAGAAGCCGCACTGCAACGCGTGGTGGCGCTGGAATGCCTGCTGCAGATCGCTGAGCGCCATATCGGGCGCGTGGCCTTCGACTGTATCGATGCGACGTCCTTGCGCCTGCACCGCCAGCATCAGGCAAGAACGCCCTGCCACGCCGTCGATGTGCACCGTGCACGCGCCGCAGACGCCATGTTCGCAACCGACATGGGTGCCGGTCGCGCCCAGTTCGTGACGGATAAAATCCGACAGCAGTTCGCGCGGCTCGCAATAGCCGCTGCGTTCACGGCCGTTGAGCGTCAGCGTGATGCACTGCCGGTCACCCTGCCGCAAGATGTTGTCTCCAGACGTGTTGCTCACTTTACTTTGCCTCCTCGATCACGCGCCATCCGAGTTGCCGGACCAGATGCCGGCGATAGGTCGCGCTAATGTGCGCGTCGTCCTGCGCGCCCAGCTTCCAGCTCAAATCGTTCAATGCACTGCGAAGGTCTTCGCTGTGCAGCCGCGGCCATGTTTCGACCACCGGCCGATCCGCGACACCACCCACCGCGAGGCGGATCGAGTCGCTCGTCACCACCGCCGCGCACGCGACCATCGCGAAATCGCCATGACGTGCGGAGAATTCGGTGAAGCCGTAGCGTTCGCCGGGCTTCTTTAGCGGGAAACTGACCGCTTCGATCAGTTCGTCCGGTGCGCGCGCCGTCATCAACATTCCCTGAAAAAATTCCTCGGCCTTCAGGACACGCTTTTTCTTTTTCGAGCGCAGCGTCACATCGCCACCGAGCGCCGCCAGCACAAGCGGCAATTCCGCGCTCGGATCGGCGTGGGCAATCGAGCCGCACACCGTGCCGCGATTGCGAATCTGAAAGTGCGAAATGTGCGGGAACGCCATCGCCAGCAGGGGCACTTCATCGCGCAGTGACGCGCGCCACTCGACGCTGCCCTGCGTGGCGGCCGCGCCCACAATCAGCCGGCCTGCTTCGTTATCGACGCGCACCGCATTCAGTTCGTCCGTGCGCGAGATATCGACCAGCATGCGCGGCTGCGCAAGCCGCATGTTCAGCACCGCCATCAGCGACTGCCCCCCGGCCAGTACGCGAGCGTCTTCGCCGTTTTGCGCGAGTGCGTCGAGCGCATCCTGCGTGGTCATCGCGCGCAGATAATCGAACGGCGCGGGTTTCATGCCTGTCTCCTGAAACGTGCGAGCAACCGCGATAGCCACCCGCCTCCGGTCTTTACCGGTTTGCCCGCGGCCTGGCGTCCGAGCGATTCGAACAGTTGCCGCAACACGACCTTGGCCGCCCCTTCGAGCATGCGTCCACCGACGGCCGCGACCTTGCCCGACACCTGGGCTTCGTAGTCATAGGAAAGACGCGTGCCGCTTTCGATCGGCGTCAACTCGACGAGGCCGCTGCCACGCGCGCTGCCGAGCGGCGACATGCCCGCGCCAGCGAGGCGCAGCCGATGTGGCGCGTCGATTTCCGACAATCCGATCTTCGCTTCGAAGCGCGCCTTGATCATGCCCACGCCGACCGTCACGTCGGCGCGATACTGGTTCGTGCCTTCGGCTTCGAGCGCGTGGCAACCCGGTATCACTTTGGCGAGCGCCTGCGGATCGAGCAGCACGGCAAAAATGGCTTCCGGCGACGCCGGCAGATCGACGCTGCCTTGCGCGGTCAGCGCCTTGCCGCCGCCGGGCATCGCCGGCTTCGCCGCCGGCGTGTCGCGCAACTCGGGACGCGACGGCGCCGGGTCGTCGATACCGATGAGCGCCATGACCTTCGAGGGCGTCAGCGGCAAACGGATATCGTCGACGCCGAGCGCGTCCGCCACCGCATTCGCGATGCACGGCGGCGTGCTCATGTTGTTGCCCTCGCCAAGTCCTTTCGCGCCCAACGGCGTGAACGGACTTGGCGTTTCCAGATGCACGATCAGCGGATCGGGCACTTCACAGGTGGTCGGCATCAGATAATCGGCGAGCGTGCCGGACTGGAAGCTGCCATCCGCGCCGTAACGGAATTCCTCCATCAACGCCGCGCCGAGACCTTGCGCGAACGCGCCGCGAATCTGGCCATCGGCGAGCGCGGGGTTCAGCAGCGTGCCGGCGTCGTGCGCGGTGACGTATCGGTCGATCCGCACGCGGCCCGTGGCGTGGTCCACTTCCACTGCGCACATGTCGAACGCAAACCCGTAAGCCGCCGACGTGTTGATGCGATCGTTCTCATCCGGCGCGGCCATGTTCGGCGGGTTCCAGAACACCGTCTCACGCAAGCCGGGCTCCTCGCCTTCAGGCAAGAGCGCGGGCGCCCAATGCGGCGCATTGGCGGCGACGCGGCCGAACGGCTGCGCGCGATCCTCCGCACCCGCCGCGTAAATGCGGCCGCCTTCAAAACGCACCTCGTCCGGTGCGCAACCCAACTGCTTCGACACGATGCGCGCGACCTTATCGCGTACCCGCACGGCCGCCAGATGCACCGTGCCCGCCACCGCGCCGGCAAAGCGGCTCGAGTAATTGCCCGCCGCCACCGACCACGCGTCCTTATGCGTATCGAACTCGACATTGACGACGACGTCTTGCGGCGAGACGCCGAGCACATCCGCGACCACCTGCGCGCACACCGTCATATGCCCCTGGCCCGCGGGCGTCGACGCAATCGTCACCACCACGCCGCCTAACAGATCGACGCTGACCGTGGCGCTCGCGATCGCGCCGCTCTTCGGGCCGGCCTTCCTGCGCGCGTCGGCGGGCATTACCGTCGTGATATAGCCCATGTTCGACACCGACGGCTCGACGATCGCCGCGAAGCCGATACCGTACAGCCGCCCTTCCTTGCGCGCCGCCTCGCGGCGCGCGCGCAGTTCGTCGTAGCCGCCTTCGGCCAGCGCGCGGCGCAGCGCCTCCTGATAGTTGCCCGAGTCGAGCAAGGCACCCGCTGCGGCGCGATACGGGAAAGCATTGGCGGCGACGAAATTGCGGCGATACACGTCGAGCACGTCCAGCTTCAACTCAAGCGCGATGCGTTGCATCAGGCGTTCGAGCGCGAAGTAAACCTGCGGGCCACCAAAGCCGCGCACGAGACCCGTGGGCGTCTTGTTGGTCAGCACGACGCGATTGCGCACCAGCAGATTGTCGATGGCATAGGCGCCGGTCAGGCAGCCATGCATCCGGTAGAACGTCGCCGGCTCCGGCGCGCGCAGATAGCCGCCGCAATCCTCAAGTTGATCGTAGGAGAGCGCGGTAATACGGCCGTCGCTTTCGACAGCCGCCTCGAGCGTCGACAGGCGTGCCGTCGCGGAGGTCGCCGCGCTCAGATGTTCGAGCCGGTCCTCGACCCACTTCACCGGCGCGCCAGCCTTGCGGGAGGCGAGGCACATCAGCACGACATAGGGAAACACCGCCTGCTTCACGCCGAAACTACCGCCCGAATCGCGCGGCGCCTTGTGACGCAGACGATTGGCCGGCACGTTGAGCGCCATCGCCATCACCGCATGCAGCGAGAACGGGCCCATGAAATTCGACGTGACGTCGTAGCCCTCGTCGCCCGCCAGATATTCGGCGATCACCACGCCGCATTCGATCGGCGCACAGGTATTGCGCGGATAATGCGCGACCAGTTTCACGCGATGTGGCGTTTTCTCGAACGCAGCTTCGGGGTCGCCATAGCGGAAGCTGCGGTCGCTGATCACATTGGTGCCGACCTTTTCATGCAGCACCGTTGACTCCCCGCTCACCGCCTGTTCGATCGTCGTGACCGGATCGAGCGTGGCGTATTCGACCTTGAGAAGATCGAGTCCGTCTTCGGCGATGGCGCGCGATTCCGCCAGCACCACCGCGACCGGTTCGCCGACATAGCGCACGCGGTCCATCGCGAGCGCCCACTGCTCCATCGGCGATTTCACCCCGACCACGAAGGGCCGCGACCACGCCCGCAAGTCGTCGCGCGTCAGGATCGCGCGAACGCCGGGCAGTTTCGACGCGGCTTCGGTATGGATGGCAACGAGTTCCGCATGGGCATGCGGTGAGCGCAGAATCGCCGCATGCAGGGTGCCGGGTTTGGTGCCGAGATCGTCGCCATAGCGGCCGCGGCCCGTCAGAATCGCGGGGTCCTCGAGACGTTCCATCGGGCGGCCGAGATAGGTCTGTGGATGCTTTACGCCTTCGCCGTGGGTTGGTTCCATCTCCACAGCCGCAGCCTGGCCTGAATTAATCATGTCGCGCTGATTCATTCATCGGCTCCTTCACGGCGGCCCGCGAACTCATCGGCGAGTCCGCTCCAGCGCTGGGCGATCTCGCGGTGCTCGATGCCGAACAGATCCAGAATCCGACCGACCGTATGATCGACCACGTCCTCGATGGTCTTCGGATGGGCGTAGAACGCAGGCACCGGCGGCATCACGATCGCGCCCATCTCGGTGGCGAGCGTCATGTTGCGCAAGTGCGCGAGATTGAGCGGTGTTTCCCGCGCCACCAGCACCAGTCGGCGACGCTCCTTGAGCATGACGTCGGCGGCTCGCGTCAGCAGGTTGTCGGCGAAGCCATTGGCCACGCCCGCGAGCGTTTTCATCGAGCACGGCGCGATAACCATGCCCGCGGTGATGAACGAACCGCTCGCCACCGCCGCGCCGATATCGCGCACGTTGTAGACCACGTCGGCGAGGCTCTCCAGATCGCCGCGCGTCGTGCCCAGTTCCTGAGCCGCCGTCACCGCGCCGGAAGCCGACACGATCAGATGCGTCTCATGTGTGCCGAGGCGGCGCAGCGCGGCAAGCAGGCGCACGCCGATCAATGCGCCGCTCGCGCCCGAAATGCCCACGACAATCCGCTCACGCTTGTTGTCACGCATGAACGTCACCCAGATAGGTATTCAACGCGGCGTTGTCACCGGCAACAAGCGCTTCCAGATCCACCGAGTCCTGCCCCGGAATGCGCACGCGCGTGAACACGTGCGCCGCATAAGCCACCGGCCGCGTGGCGTCGAGCCCCATCTTCGCGCTGATGCCCTGCAGATGCGCCGGGGCGTCGTCCGGCTGGCCCACGGTGGTCGACGGATCGAGCGGCGAGCCCTGCGCGCCTTCGATCACGATCAGATCGCGATCGGCCTGGAAGCGCGTGGCGATGGCCCATTCGATTTCAGCGGGGTCGTGCACGTTCACGTCGGGGTCGACGACAACAACCTGTTTGATGTCGTAGTGCGCGCCGAACGCACACAGGATCACGTTTTTCGCTTCACCTTCGCGCTTTTTCTCGAACTGGATCCACAGGTGATAACGGCACACGCCGCCAACCGACAGGTGCACGTCTTTCACGTTCGGATGGCTGCGTTGCAGATGCGCCAGCAGCGTTGCCTCGCGTGGAATCGCGCCGAGCAGCAGATGTTCCATCTCGGCCGGCACAATCGTGTGATAAATCGGCTTCGCGCGGTGCGTGAGCGCCGTGACCTCGATCACCTCACGCGCCTCTCGCGCGCTGTAATACTTTGGAAACTCGCCGAACGGGCCTTCCTGCTCGCGCACGTTCGGCAGGATGCGCCCTTCGATCACGATCTCCGCGAAGGCCGGCACCTTCACGCCGTTGCTCACGCACTTCACGACCGGCAGCGGCGCGCCGTGCAGTGCGCCCGCGATCTCCAGCTCGTCGTGATCGATCGGCGTGATCGCCTGCGAAGCGAGCATCGTCAGTGGGTCCACGCCAATTACCACGGCGAGCTCGAGTGGCTCTCCCGCGGCTTCCGCGGTTCGCTGAAAGGCGTACAGATGACGCGGCAGCAAAAGGATCGCCATACGGTCCGGTCCATGCACCTGGATCCGGTTGATCGATACGTTCTGGATGCCTGTGCGCGGATTGCGCGCGATCACGAGACCGGCGGTGATATACGGGCCGCTATCGTGTTCGCTATGCGTCGGAATGGGCAGCAGCTTGTGTAGATCGATCCCTTCGGTATGGATGACCTGCTGGCATAGCGCGGTGCTCGCCGGGACGTCCTGCCAGGCGAGCGGATGCTCGGCGGCGTCGCGAAAACGCTGCAGCAGCTGGTCCTCACTCACGCCCATCGCTTCGGCGATCCATGCGCGCCTCGACATGAAACCGCTGACCACCGGAATCGCGTGGCCGCCGGGCTGAACGAACACTGCGGCACGCGAGCCGTCGAGCTTTTTCGCAATCGCAGCGAGTTCGTGTTCGAGCGCAACAGGGTGTTCGATGGTGGCCACCCGCCCGCTCGCCGACAGGTGCTCGAGCCAGCTTCGCAGCGAGCGGGCGGGACGCACGCCGGCGCCCGGAGAATCCATCGTTTCGAGAGAAGCGGTACCGCGAGAACTCATCTGGGTCTCCCTATGTCGTGTCAAAGTCCGCCCCTGTTCTGTTTAGCGAGCGCACAGTGGATATGCATGGAGCGTAGCGAGAATGACGTATAAGTTCTAATAGTGTTTTTTGATTCGCTACATCATTTCGGCTGATATACGTGTTACCCCTGATGACGTTGGAGAGCGTCCTAAGTATTAATAGCAGCGAGCCTGAAATACGCATGCTGCAACGGCCTTTTAGTGACCGATCGGCACGCCCGTCCCACACGAATTGGCAGATCGGCCGCTCCGTAGTGGTTGATAATAGGGACAGTCAACATCAAAAATATTGAAGACGTCGAAGTCTGATCGAACACACCCATGGACCTGAAACAGATTCAATATTTCATCGCGCTGTTCGAAGACGGCTCGGTCACTCGCGCGGCCAAGCGTCTGAATATCGTTCAGCCGGCGCTCAGCATGCAGGTCGCCAAGCTCGAGGAGGAACTGCATCAGCAACTGTTCGAGCGCGGCTCGCACGGGATGACGCCGACCGCCGCCGGGCGGCTCATGTACCGGCTCTTCCTGCCGATCATGCGCGACCTTGCGCACGCGCGGCAACAGCTCATCCAGCGCGACGAGATCGTCACCGGGCGCGTGTCGATCGGGTTGATTGCGTCGATCAGCGAAAGCGTGCTGGCCGATTCGCTGTCGCGCTATCACGAGAAATATCCGCATGTCGAAGTCACCGTCTCGGACGGCTACAGCGCGACCTTCATCGACTGGGTCGCCGGCGGCCAGCTCGATGCGGCGCTCATCAATAAACCGCGCGGCAAGCTCTCACTCGATGCGCACGCGATCCTCGACGAAGAAATGGTGCTCGCCACCAGTGCGGCACACGGCCCCGACCTGCCCCACGCAATCGAACTCGCCAAGCTGCCCGAACTCGAACTGGTGCTGCCGACCAAGCGGCACGGCCTGCGCGGCGTGCTCGATACCGCCGCGCAGCACGAGGACGTGCTCCTCACGCCACGCTTCGAAATCGATGTGCTCAGCAGCATCGTGCAACTGGTCGGCAAGACGCGCTTCGCGACCATCCTGCCGCGCATCGTGGTCGAGCGCGCGGTCCGGGCGGGCACGCTGCGCGCTTATCCGATTCTGGCGCCACGCATCGTGCGCCACATCGTCTGCATCACGCATCCGCGCCGGCCGCTAAGCGCCGCCGCGGAAGCGCTGATCTCGATCATCGCCGACGAACTGCGTCAGGTGCTGAACGCCGCGCCGCTGGATGCGACGAAGGACACCCCTGCCCCGACGAAGAAAACTTCATCGAACTGAAACCCATCTGCCTGAACGCGGGCGTGCCGGCGCAAAGGGGAACCATGGGTCAGCAGGCAATGCGCGCGAACCGTGGCGCCGCCAACGTGCGGCGTGCAGGCCGCAGGATGCCGAAGTTCGCGGACTTGCCGGGCCGGACAGAAGCCGTTCCCATCCAGTCGTCCGATTTAGTGAAGGCGCGATGCGCGGCGGATGACCGGCTCGCGTCAGGCGCTGCATCCCCCAATCAAACGCAGCGGAACGCGAGCGTCCTGACGTTCGAATCGGTGCCAAAGGCGGTTAGAATGCGGTGAATCCACGGTTCGCGCACAAGCGGTACCTAAGGGTCCGACGCGAAAAGACAGCTCAAAATGGAACGACAGACCGACTCTCGCGCCCCGCGCCCGAAAGAAGCCGCCACCCGACAACCTGCACCGGCTCATCTTGGTGACATGCTTGACAGCCTGAGCGACGGTTTCATGTCGATAGACAGATCGTGGCGCTTCACCTACCTTAACCATACAGCCGAACGATACCTGCAGCAGAAGCGGGAAGACCTGCTCGGACGCGACATATGGCAGTGTTACCCGGACCTGGTCGACTCCGGCTACTATCGCATCTATCAGCAAACAGCGGCCACTGGACTCCCCGCCCGGCACACTGACTATTACGCCCCGCTCGATACATGGTTTGAGGCCCGTTCATTTGCTCACGACGATGGCATTACGGTGCTCTTTCGCGATGTCACGCGCGAACGCAAGCACGCGTCGCAACTGGAATTTGAAGCGAGTCACGACTATCTGACTGGTTTGGCCAATCGGCGCAAGTGCATGGAAGCGCTATCGCAGGCGGTCGCTGCAGCTGCTTCATCCGGCACTGCGCGTCGTGCCTCGCTGGCAGTCCTATTTATTGATCTGGACCATTTCAAGGAAGTCAACGACGCGTTCGGCCATGCTGTGGGCGATGAGCTGCTGCGCGGCATCGCGAAACGGCTACTCGCAATTCTTAAACCTGATTTTTTTGCTGCGCGCGTCGGAGGCGACGAGTTTGTTCTTTTGTTACGCGACACGACCGCAAGCGCGGCTGAAGCGTTCGCTCACGCGGTGCTCAGCGATCTCGCAATCCCGTTCGAAGCGTGCGGAAGATCCATCTCCCTGTCGGCTAGCATCGGCATCGCGCTGCCGGGAGCAACACCGGACTCAGCCGAGGCATTGCTGAGCCACGCCGACACGGCCATGTACGCGGCGAAGTCATCCGGCCGGTTTCAGGTGCGCCTGTACGATGGAGCCCTCGACCGGGGCATGCGTGACCGCCTTGCGTTACGCATGGAGCTTCGTGAGGCGTTTGCGGCGAACCAGTTCGAGCTCCATTTCCAGCCTCAGGTGGCACTCGCGGACGGTTCCCCAATCGGGGCCGAGGCGCTTCTTCGCTGGCGCCATCCCGAACGAGGCTTGCTGACACCGCACGCATTCCTGGATGTGCTGCTCGATTCTCCCTATGAAGCCGTGCTTGTCGAATGGCTGCTCAATGCGGTTTGTCGGCATATCCGGACATGGCGGCGATCGGGGGTATTCGTCCCTCACATCAGTCTCAATCTGTCGGCCCGGCAGCTCCTCGGGGCGGGACTTGCAGACACGATTCTCCGCATCGCGCGGGCACACGACGTGTCTCCCGCAACGCTCGATATCGAGGTGACGGAGGACTCTCTGGTGAGCGATATCGAACAGGCAACCTCCGTTCTTGCCGCGCTGAAGCAAGCCGGCATATTCACGTCGCTGGACGACTTCGGCTCTGGCTACTCCAGCCTCAGCTATCTTGTCCGACTGCCCATCGACGCACTGAAAATCGATAAGTCGTTTGTGCGGGCACTGGTCGACTGCGAGAAGGCGCCGGCGGTTATCCGAGGCATTGTCGGTCTCGCCCGTTCGCTCGGCATGAAGACTGTCGCGGAAGGCGTCGAGTGCCCAAGCCAGGCCGAAGAACTGAAGGACGCCGGCTGCGATGCCATTCAGGGTTATCTGGTCAGCCGCCCGCTTGACCCGGACGCATTTGCGGAATTCATGCTGCGTGGTGGAATGGAGCCAAAGTGACTCCAGGCTGGGCCTAAATCCTGAACACCGCCACCGTCTCTTTCAACATTCGCGCCTGTTCCTCGAGCGACTGGGCCGCTGCTGCGGCTTCTTCAACCAACGCGGCGTTGTTCTGCGTAACCGAATCCATTTCCGCGACGGCGCGGGCGACCTGCTCGATACCCGTGCTTTGCTCCGCCGAAGCGGCCGATATCTCGTCCATAATGTCCGCCACGCGGCGCACGCCGGTGAGGATCGCCTGCATGCGGCCGCCTGCCTCGGTGACCAACGTGCCGCCCGCCTGCACTTTTCCGCTCGACGTCTCGATCAGTTCCTTGATCTCCTTCGCGGCAGCCGACGAGCGCTGCGCCAGCATGCGTACTTCGGCCGCCACCACCGCGAAGCCGCGTCCCTGTTCTCCGGCGCGCGCAGCTTCGACCGCTGCATTGAGCGCCAGAATATTGGTCTGAAACGCGATGGCATCGATAATCGCAATGATGTCGCCGATACGGCCCGAGCTCTGATCGATTTCTTTCATCGTCGTCACCATGTCGCCGACCACGGCGTTGCCGTGGTCGGCCACGTTGGCCGCATTGGCAGCGAGAGTTTGCGCCTGGCGTGCATTCTCGGCGTTATGCCTTACCGTGCCGGTCAGCTCTTCCATGCTGGCGGCGGTTTCCTGTAACGACGCAGCCTGCTGCTCCGTCCGTGCGGACAGATGGAGATTGCCTGAGGCGATCTGTTGGGCCGCCGTGGCGATGGCATCGCTTGCGTGACGCACTGTTGTGACGGTGCTTACGAGGCCGTCGCGCATTTGCGAAAGACCGTGCAGCAGCAGGCCCATTTCGTCGTGCGAGCGCGCTTCGATCCGCTGCGACAGGTCGCCCCTCGCGATCCGGTTGAAGTGTCCCAGCGCCTCGCTGAGCGGAAGGCCGATCGCGCGGCGCAATGACATGAAGGTGAAGACGCCGGCGAGCAGCCCAAATACGACAGAGGCGATAGTTATTGCACGAAAGCGCTCAAAACTCGCCTCCGAGTCATCGTACTGCGCCTTTGCCTGATCGCGTTGAAACTGCTTGAGATCCGCGCTCACCGTGACATAGTCGGTATTCGCGAGCGCGATTTTCTTCAACGCGACCTTGACTGCCGCATCGTCCATGCCCTTGACCGAATCCGCAAAAGCATCCAGTTGGTTTTGCACCTCGCCACGCTTCGCACTGACCGCTGCGGCAAGACGATTTTCATCCGCTGTGGCAGGCAAGGCCAGATACTTCGTCCACGCATCCATCCCCTGCCCTTTGAGCATGCGGTAAGTGGCGATGTCTTTCTCGACCGTCGGGGCGGCCGGATCGAAAGCGATCCGGTCGACGGTCGTGCGCTCGCGGCTGATCGCGAGCTCCGCGTCGCCGATCAGCCGTGTGCTGGCGAGCCGGTTCGTGTAAGTCTCGCGGTTGGCGTCGTTGCTGCGCGCCATACCTGTCACGCCGAGCGCGCCAATCACCGTCAGCAGCACGCACAGGAAAAGTATCGCGGCGCCGAGGCGCGCGCGTATCGAAAGTTTTGACATCACGCGAACGTCCTTAGCGAGTGGGCGCGCAATCGAGAAGACGCCGCGTCATCTCTCCATCGACGAGCCGCATCAGATTGAGCGGGTTGGAATTTTTCAGCGCGTCGGGCAGCAGTTCGTCCGGATAGTTCTGGTAGCACACCGGCCGCAGGAAACGGTCGATCGCGAGCGTGCCGACCGAGGTGCCGCGCGCATCCGAGGTCGCGGGCCACGGGCCACCGTGGACAATCGCGTCCGACACTTCGACGCCGGTCGGATAGCCGTTCACCAGCAGACGGCCGGCTTTTTCCTCTAGCCGTTCGATCAGCTTGCGGTGCGACCGCAGATCGCCGTGCGACGCGAGCAGCGTGGCCGTCAACTGGCCGCGCATCGCCGACGCGAAACGCAGCAGGTGGTCCACGCTGTCGAGTTCGACCACGATCGTAGCCGGTCCGAAGATTTCTTCTTCGAGCGGCCGACTCGGATCGAACAGCAACGCGGCGTCGGCGACGAACAGCTGTGCGGCGGCTTGCTCAGTTTCACCTTGCGCGCCTGCATGCAACGCGATGCCTGCGTGTTTCGACACGCGTTCGAGACCTGCGCGGAAGTTGGCGAAGATGCCCGGGTTCAGCATGGTCTGCGGCGCCTGCCGCTCCATCGCCCTGCCGAGGCTATCGATGAATGCGCCGAAGCGCGGCGACCGCACGCCGAGCACGAGGCCGGGGCTTGTGCACAGCTGGCCGCAACCCGTCGCGACCGAGGCCGCGAGTTCATTGGCAAGCGCCGCACCGCGCTCCTGCAAGGCGCCCTCCAGCACAAACACCGGATTCACGCTCGACATTTCCGCGAACACCGGAATCGGTTGTTCACGCGCAGCCGCGAGATCGCAAAGCGCCCGGCCGCCGCTCAATGAACCGGTGAAACCAACCGCCTGAATGCCAGGCGCCTGCACGAGGCGCGCGCCAACGCGCTCGCCGTAGACCATGTTGAAGGTGCCTGCGGGCATGCCGGCGCGTTGCACCGCACGCTCGATTGCATCCGCCATGCGCTCCGACGTCACCAGATGACCCGAGTGCGCCTTGACCACGACCGGGCAGCCGGCCGCCAGGGCGGAAGCCGTATCGCCGCCGGCGACGGAGAACGCCAACGGAAAATTGCTCGCGCCGAACACCGCGACCGGGCCGACGCCGATCCGGTATTGCCGCAGATCCGGACGCGACAATGGTTGCCGCTCAGGCAAGGCCTGATCAATGCGCGCACCGTAGAAATCACCCCGCCGCAAAACCTTCGCGAAGAGTCGCATCTGGTTACTGGTGCGCGCCCGTTCGCCGACGAGCCGAGCTTTCGGCAACGCGGTTTCGCGCATCACATCGGCGATGAAGTCGTCACCGAGCGCATCGATCTCCGCAGCAATTGCCTCGAGAAAATCCGCGCGAACGTTCGAGGGCAGCGCCCGATAGCGCGGAAACGCCGCAGCCGCGGCCTCCACGGCTGCGTCGATCTCAGCGTCAGTTGCCTGCGAAAAAGCCACCGGATAAGTTTCGCGGGTCGATGCCGAGACGCTGTGCAGCGAGAAATCGCCACGCGCGCTGCGCCGGCCGCCGATGTAGTTATGCCCGAGAATGGTTGCTGTCACTTGGTTCTGTGCTCGTTGTAGTTGGCGTGGTGAACAGCACTCGCAGACCTTCGCTGCGAGCGCTGCAATAGTCCGGGATCGCGAGGCGCTCCCTGCGCCTCGGCCTCGAACTCAGACAGTCAGCAGGAAAGGCGCACCCGCGGCTCTGGCGACGTCGCGGATCTTCTCGCGCAACGAATCGGGCATCGGAATGCCATCCACGCTGCGCGCAACGCGCGTGAGACGCTCAGGATCCCCAGGGATCAAGACTGGCTGAGACGGGTCGGCGGGCTGGCTTTCGCGCAGCGCGGTGATAACCGCGTCGAGATCAGCGTGATATTCCTCGATAGGACGGAACGCCGCCGGATTCATCGCAAGGAAGAAATGGCCGATGTTGTCCGGCTCATCGCTCCTTTGCGTGCGGTTACGCACGGGCGAGAACGAACCGCCACCCAGCGTGCTGCCGAGAATCTGCGCGAACAAGCCGAGGCCGTAGCCCTTGTGACCGCCGAGTGTCTTGCCGTCGCCTCCTAACGGCGCGAGGCCGCCACCGAGGCGCTCGAACAGCAGTCGGTAGGCTTCGGCCGAATCGGTCAGCGGGTTGCCGTTCGCGTCGAGCGCCCAGCCCGGCGGCAACGGCTTGCCCTGCAACGCGTACACCTTGACCTTGTTCGACGCGACGACGCTGGTCGACATGTCGAGAATCACAGGCGGGTGCCGGCCTGCTGGCGTCGCAAACGCGAACGGATTGGTGCCGAGCATCGGCTCGGCGCCGAAAGTCGGCACCACTGTTGCAAGCCGGGTCGAGCACGACACCATCGCAATCAGTCCGCGTTCGGCCGCCATCTCCGCGTAGTAGCCCGCCGCGCCGAAATGCTGCGAGTTGAACACGGAGACCGCACCGATATCGCATGCCAGTGCTTTTTCGATAGCCAACTCCATGGCCATGCGCGACGTTGGATGCCCCATCGCCGCATTGCCGTCGATCAACGCGGTGGTCGCGGTCTCGCGCACGATACGCGGGCTCGCTTTCATGTCGATCTGACCGGCACGATACAACTGGTCGTAGAACATCAGCATCGAAATGCCGTGCGAGTCGATGCCCTTCAGATCGGAGTCGATCAGGATGTCGGCCGACGCGGCGACCTGCCCGGGCGACATGCCCCAGGCTTCAAGAATGACCTCGATTTGCTGCCGTGCAATTGCGGCCCCGACGCGGGGCATAGTGTCTGCCATGACTGACCTGCTAAACGAAAGAATTGAATCGAAATAAAAAAGCCGGCGTGTTGCGTTGAGTGAAGCGTGAAACGCTATTGCACGGTGGAGACGGCCTCCGGGCCGCCGCGGCCGGCGAGACCGAGCCGCAGCCAGACCACCGCCGCGCCAGTGCCGAGCAACAGCAAGCTGACGGCGGGCACGAGCATTGGCGCGGACGTACTGCCCGTCACCTTGCCGACCCACGGCATGATGTTTTGCGCAAGGAAACCACCGACGCTCGAACCTGCCGCGATCACCGCGAGCGCCGCAGCACCGCCCGCGCCCTTCATGAACGAGGCCGGCAGCAAACGTGGCGGCAATGCCCAGAAGCACGGGATCATCAGATACAGACACGGTGCGCCGAGCGAGAGCGCCGCGAAACGCACCGCATTGCTGAACGGCCCGACGCTGGCGACGAAGCACAGAATGCCGAGCAACGCTGCGCAGAACGCTGCGATCAGCACTCGGCGCGGCGTTTTCAGACGGCGCGGCAACCACAGCAGCATCAGCGATGTGATGAACCACGGAATCATGTTGAGCATGCCGTTGACACCGCTCGTCACGCCGAAGCCTTTAACCAGGGTCGGCAGCCAGTAGGCGATGCCGTAGATCGCGATGGAGATGGTTCCGTACCCGACGCTAAAGAGCGCCACCGTAACGAGCGCGGCCAATGACCAGCCGTCGCCGCCGGCCAGGCGTGCCGCGGGTGGATCCGCGCGCAGCCGGGTCTCGACGACATCTTTCTCGCGGGCCGTCAGAAACCCGGCAGACTGCGGGCCATCCGGCAGGCAGCACAGCGTGACGAAGGTCAGCAGCACGGCGGGCGCCCCGGTGGTCAGGAACACCCACTGCCAGCCGGCGAGGCCGGCTACGCCATGCAGTTCCAGCGAGAAGCCGCCGATCAGCGAGCCGAGCATGTTGCCCATGCTGCTGCCGAGCGTCAGCAAGCCGATGATGCCGGTGCGCTGCCGTTCAGGAAACCACATGCCGAGATAGAGAATGATCCCGGGATAAAGGCCTGCTTCCGCAGCGCCGAGCAGGAAGCGCAGGATCTGGAAGGCCAATGCTGAAGGCGTCCATGCGAGCAGCAGCGTCGCGACGCCCCACGTGAACATGATCCGCGAGATCCAGCGGCGCGCGCCAAAGCGATGCATCAGCAGATTGCTCGGCACCTCGCACACCAGATAGCCGATGAAGAACAGCGACGATGCAAAGCCGTACGACGCCTCGCTCATCTTCAGGCTGCTTAGCATCTGCAGCTTGGCGAAGCCGATATTGGCGCGGTCGATATACGCGACCAGGAAAATCGCAATCAGCAGCGGCACGAGCCGCCACGCTATGCGCGCAAAAAGTTGGTCTTCACTGCTTCGATCGGTCACTGTCGTCTCCATGCCGGACCGCTTTTTGCGCGGTCCGTCGTAAATGCTGATGCGGTGGGCTCGTACGGCCTCGCCGCACGCAATCGTTTGTCAGAGCGGCCACCTGCGCTCGCCGCGATTGCATCACTGCGCGGCACAGATAGCCGTTTCCCTGCTTATAGTCCAGCCCCGTTTGCCGACGGGCTCCTTTTCCATGCTTCGAAGTCGGCACGCGTCACTTCGTCCGGCGGGTAAAGTCCGAAGGTCGAGCGGCCGGCGCGCACCTGTGCGTCGACCCAGTCTTCGAACACCGTCATCGCGGCAGCTTCTTCAGCAATCTCGTTGGCCAGATGCGCCGGAATCACCACCACGGCTTCCGCATCGCCGACGATGATGTCGCCCGGATACACCGCCACGTCGCCACATGCGATCGGTACGTTCAGATCGACCGCGTGGTGATGAATGAGGTTGGTCGGCGCCGACGGCCTTGCCTGATAGCAGGGAAAGTCGAGCCTCTGCAAATCCGGCGTATCGCGAAAGCCGCCGTCGGTGACCACGCCCGCCACGCCGCGCATCATCATCCGCGTGATCAGAATGCCGCCTGCCGAAGCCGCGCGCGCGTCCTTGCGCGAATCGACCACCATCACGTGACCAGGCGGAATCTCCTCGACGCCGCGCCGTTGCGGATGGCTACGGTCCGAGAACACGCCGATGTGATCGAGGTCCTCGCGGGCCGGAATGTAGCGCAGGGTATACGCTTCGCCAACCATACGCGCGGCCGCCGGGTTGACCGGCAGCACGCCTTGCACGCATACGTTGTGAAAGCCGCGCTTGAACAGCGCAGTGGTGAGGGTCGCCGTGCTGACGTTGCGCAAGCGGGCGCGGTTCTCGTCAGTGAGCGGGCTCGGGATAGTCGCTGCGGTCGCTGAGGTCACAGATTTACTCCTGGTTTCGGTGAAGTGGTGGCCGGCCAAGCGTCAGAACTTGTGGCGGATCGCGAAACGCACCGTCGCCTGCTGGTTACCCGACGCGGGCGTCAGGCCGTTGAGCGACGCGCGCGCTGCGTGCCCGGTCGAGTCGGTGCCCGACGCGTGCTGCAAAACGCCGATCAGATAGAAATCCGTGCGTTTGGAGACAACGTAGTCGGCACTCAGCGCGCCCTGTTGGTACTTTGCGTGATTCGCGCCGCCGCCGTCGGTGTAGTTGTAGGCCGCGCCGAACGAGAGCGCCGGCGTCAGTTGGTACTGGAAGTTGATTTCCGCACTGTTGAAGCTCGCAGTGCCGCCCACGCCGGCCGGATTGAGCGCCGACACCGCGCCGCTCAGATGCTTGAATTTCGTGTTCGAGTAAATCCCGCCGAGGGTCGCCGCGCCGATTACGTAGGTCGCGCCGGCGCTGATGATCTCTTCGCTTTGCGCCGACGCATAGCCGTTGATCACCGGCGAGCTGCCGAAATTGTTGGTGGCCGCCGTCGCGCCGACCGCCGTGCCGAAGAACGAAGCATTCGGATTGCGCGCATTCAGGTAGCCGACGCCGACCGTGAGCGGCCCGCGGGCGTAACCGGCGCCGAGCGAGTAGATCTGATTGCCGGCCATGCTGCCCGGCACGCCGCCGAAGCTATACATGCCTTCCGCGGTCAAGCCGCCATAGCTGGCCGTGCGGTACTTGACCGCGTTGTTCACGCGATTGGTGTTGTTGAGGTTGTCGAGGTCGCCCGGATGCGCGCCGATGCTGCCCGAGAACATCGCGCTCGGCATCAGCGGATGGATGTAGTCGACCACCGGGTCGTACTGACGGCCGAGCGTGACCGTGCCGTACGGGCTCGAAACCCCCACATACGCCTGGCGGCCGAACAGCAGCGAACCTTGGCCCATCTTGCCGTTGTTCACGTCGAAACCGCTCTCAAGCACGAAGATCGCCTTCATGCCGCCGCCCAGATCTTCATTCCCGCGCAGACCCCAACGGCTGCCGCTCAGAATGCCGCTCGACAGGCTGTACTGGCTGTGGCCCTGGCCCGGGCTCGTTTGTACGTTGCTCGTGTAGTTGACGCCCTCGTCAATGATGCCGTATAGCGTCACGCTGCTTTGCGCGTGAACCGCTGCCGGCGCTCCCGCGGCAGCAAGCGCGGCGAAGGCGAATGCCACATGTGCGGCGAGAGGTTTTGATGAGGTTGCGAGGGACTTATGCACTGCGAGGTCTCCAGTCACTTTTTTTCAATGCAGAGAGGAGTTGCGCTTTGCCGATACACGGCGGACGCAACAGGAAGATCCAACGAGGCGATGACCGGCCTCGTCGGCGGAAACGATGTTGTTCGATGAGCGTGCCGATGGGTGCGCCAGTCCGTTACGCGGCCTTCAGAATGCGGTCGGCGATCATCGAGCCGATCGGCATCGCGGAGGTCGCGGCCGGCGACGGCGCGTTGCACACGTGCACCATGCGCGGCGTGTCGGCGAACAGGAAGTCGTGCACGAGCGTGCCGTCGCGCATCACGGCTTGTGCGCGAATGCCGGCTTCATAGGGCAGCAAATCGTCGACCGTCAGCGACGGGCAGTATTTGCGGCATTGCTCGAGATAACCGCGCTTGAACAGCGAGTTCTTCATCTCGCCCATGCCGGAGCCCAGGTTGCGCCAGATGGTTTTCCAGAAGCCCGGGAAAGCGACGTATTCGGCGACGTCGCGCAGATTCACGGAAAGCTTCGGATAGCTTTCGCGGCCGAACCCGAGCACCGCATTCGGTCCGACTGTCACGCTACCGTCGATCATCCGCGTCAGATGCACGCCGAGAAACGGCAGGTCCGGATCAGGAATCGGGTAGATCAAGTGACGCACCACGTCGTTCTTCGAGGCCGGCAAGCGGTAGTACTCGCCCCGAAACGGCACGATCTGATGATCGATTTTCACGCCCGCGAGCCTGGCTAGCCGGTCCGATTGCAGGCCGCCGCAGACCACCAGTTTCTTCGCCTGCCATTGCTGTTCCTCCGAGGCGCCGACGCTGACGTAGTTGCCCAGCTCGGCAATCGACGTGACCTGTGTACCGAGACGAATTTCGCCGCCTGCTTTCTTGATGACGCGCGCCATCGCTTCGCATACCTGACGGTAATCCACAATCCCGGTCGCATCGACGAACAGACCGCCCATACCGACGATATTCGGCTCACGGCGCTGCAACTCGGCGGCGTCGAGCCGCTCGACGCGCAAACCGTTCTGCTGCGAGCGCGCGTACAGCGCTTCCATGCGCGACAACTCCAGCGGATTCGACGCGACCAGCAGCTTGCCGCACACGTCGAACGCAATGGCATGCTCCCGGCAAAACTGTTTGGTTGCCTCGGCGCCGCGCTTGCACAACTCGGCCTTCAGACTGCCCGGCTGGTAGTAGATGCCCGCGTGAATCACACCGCTGTTGTGCCCGGTCTGATGCTTCGCGAGCGTGGTCTCCTTTTCGAGCAGCAGCAGCGAAGCGGTCGGCTCCCGCTGCAGCAACTCCATCGCCGTCGCGAGACCGACGATGCCGCCACCGATGATGCAAAAGTCATAAATCATGTTTTTCTTCTTCGCTTCTACTTTGCGAACCCGGCCTCTCGGCGTGCTTTTGTCCGCTTATCAGGTTGTCAGACTAACTTGTCAAAAAAAGAGATCGCATCAGGGGTTTGAACGCAGAGCCGCGCAGGTCCACGCTCAAACCGCTATCGTCAATCGCTTGGGGGTAGCTCGATTTTCTGGCGTTTGGCTGCGGCGCGCAGATGCCGCTCAGCCGATCTGGCGGCGCCCCGATGGTCGCCGCGCTCGATAGCGTCGTACAGCTCGCCATGCTCCTGGCGCGCGTAATCGCCCGCATGGCCCGCCGTATTGGCCCACTGCGCGCGACGTACCGCCACCAGTTGGCCGCGCAGGAAATCATGGAACGCGACGAAATACTCGTTCTTGGTGGCTGCCGCAATGGCCCGGTGAAACGCAACGTCGGCCGCGGAAGCCGCGTCGAAATCAAGGCGTTTCTTCTCCATTTCGCGAATCGCATCGCTCATACGCTTAAGATCTTCCGGCGTACGCCGACGCGCCGCGGTCATCGCCGCCTGGGTTTCGATCCACAAACGCATTTCGAACAGTTGCGCGAGATCCAGCTTCTGGCTGCCGCCGCTCGGCAACCGGAAAACCGTACCCGATGGCGTCTGCGAAATAAACGACCCGGCGCCGCGCCGCGCAACCAGTACGCCGTCCGACTTCAACTGCGCAATTGCCTCGCGTACGACTGAGCGGCTCACGTTGAGCCGTTCCGATAGCTGCTGCTCGGTTGGCAGGCGCGACTCGGCAGGAAAATGACCCGCATCGATTTCTGCGCGAAGTGCGCTGACCACACGCTGCACAAGCGAATCGGGACGTTCAAGCTCAAGCATTAACAGCATCTCATTTGATCAGGTTGTCAGACAATAGCGAAATACTCACGCAGTGTCAACCGACGGACGACTTCCCCCGCTCTCACTCTGTGCCCGGACAGGCGCTTCAGTGTTAGGCTGTCGTTTCCGGGTTGACGGGGGCGGGTGCGCCCTGCTCATTGGCATCATCGCCAAATGACCGTCGGGCATGCTCCGTGCAGCTTCGCTAGCATTGGCCGCAGGGCCATGCTGATTCGCCACTCATCGATATGGACGCCATCCCCCAAAAAGCTCGCTCGACGCCGCCCGAGGAAGCCGCCTTCACCGGCTTCGTGCGGGTGCGCGGCGCTCGCGAGCACAACCTGAAAAACATCGATGTCCAGATTCCGCGTGACGCGCTGGTCGTCTTTACCGGCGTGTCCGGATCGGGCAAATCGTCGCTGGCATTCGGCACGTTGTATGCCGAAGCGCAGCGGCGCTATTTCGAATCGGTCGCGCCGTATGCCCGGCGCCTGATCGAACAGGTCGGCGTGCCCGAAGTGGACGCTATCGAAGGCCTGCCGCCCGCGGTCGCATTGCAACAGCAGCGCGGCACGCCGAGCGCGCGCTCCTCGGTTGGCAGCGTGACCACGCTGTCGAGTCTCGTGCGCATGCTCTATTCGCGCACGGGCGACTACCCGCCGAAGCAGCCCATGCTGTTCGCCGAGGATTTCTCGCCGAACACGGTGCAAGGCGCCTGTCCGACTTGCCATGGACTTGGCCGTGTCTACGAGGTCACGGAAAAATCGATGGTTCCCGACGACTCGCTGACCATTCGCGAGCGCGCAATCGCTGCATGGCCGCCCGCGTGGCACGGACAAAACCTGCGCGACATTCTGGTGACCCTTGGCTACGACGTCGATAAACCGTGGCGCGATTTGCCCAAGAAAGACCGCGACTGGATTCTCTTCACCGACGAACAACCGACCGTGCCCGTCTACGCCGGGCTCACGCCGAAAGAAACGCGTGCCGCGCTCAAGCGTAAGGACGAACCGAGCTATCAAGGGACATTTACCGGCGCACGCCGCTATGTGCTGCACACGTTCGCGAACACGCAAAGCGCGCTGATGAAAAAGCGCGTGTCGCAATTCATGATTGGCAGCGTCTGTCCGACCTGTCATGGCAAGCGGCTCAAGAAGGAAGCACTGTCGGTGAAATTCGCCGGGCTCGATATCGGCGCGTTCTCCCAGTTGCCGCTGGCGAAGC
This sequence comes from Paraburkholderia fungorum, assembly GCF_902833645.1. Classification (GTDB taxonomy): domain Bacteria; phylum Pseudomonadota; class Gammaproteobacteria; order Burkholderiales; family Burkholderiaceae; genus Paraburkholderia; species Paraburkholderia fungorum. The sequence goes on along the minus strand of NZ_CADFGE010000005.1, from coordinate 364,261 downwards.
TTGCCGAGATGCTCGAACCGATCGCGCGCGGCCAATGGCCCGAGCCGGATGCAGCGCATTCGGGCAAAGACGCCGGCAAAGGCAGCGTACTCAGCAGGAACGCGATGCGCGAAGCCGTCGACAAGCGGATCGCCGCAGGCGGTTCCGCGCATAAAGCCTCGCCCGACGTGCGGCGCACGCCCAACCTGTCGGAGGAAAAACGCGTCGCCGCGCAACGCATTGCAGCCGAGTTGCTCGAACGCCTGACGACTCTGGTCGATCTGGGTCTGGGCTATCTCGCGCTGGAGCGCAGTACGCCGACGCTGTCATCCGGCGAGCTGCAGCGCTTGCGACTCGCCACGCAGTTGTCGTCGCAGTTGTTCGGCGTCGTATACGTACTCGACGAACCATCGGCCGGCCTGCACCCCGCGGATGGCGAGGCGCTCTTCAGCGCGCTGCAGACCCTGAAGGCCGCGGGCAATTCGCTGTTTGTCGTCGAACATGATCTACAGATGATGCGGCGCGCCGACTGGCTCGTCGACGTCGGTCCCGCCGCCGGTGAGGCCGGCGGCCATGTGGTCTACAGTGGTCCGCCCGCCGGCCTCGCGAATGTCGAAGCGTCGCATACGCGCCGGCATCTGTTTGCGCCGCCCGCGCCCGTCGCCCGCGCAACCCGCAAACCGGCCGGCTGGCTGCGGCTCGCCGGCATCACGCGCAACAATCTGCATGGGCTGGACGCCGCGTTTCCGCTCGGCTGCCTGACTGCGGTCACCGGCCTGTCGGGCTCGGGCAAATCGAGCCTCGTGAGCCAGGCGTTGCCGGAACTGGTCGCTAGCCACCTTGGACGCGTCTTTGAAAACCCGGACGACGACGAGCAGGACCCGTTGCTCGCGGCCGCGAGCGCGCCGACGGGCGGGCACATTGCCGAAGGCATGGACGCACTGCGCCGCCTCGTGCGCGTCGATCAGAAACCGATCGGCCGCACGCCGCGTTCCAATCTCGCCACCTACACCGGCCTCTTCGACCACGTGCGCAAGCTGTTCGCCGAGACGCCACTGGCGCGCAAGCGTCGCTACGGCGCGGGCCGCTTCTCGTTCAATGTTGCGCAAGGCCGTTGCCCGACGTGTGAAGGCGAAGGCTTCGTCAGCGTCGAACTCCTGTTCCTGCCGAGCGTCTATGCGCCCTGCTCGACCTGTCACGGCACGCGCTACAACACGCAGACGCTCGAAGTCACATGGCGCGACAAGAACATCGCCGAGGTGCTCGGCCTGACCGTCGACGCCGCCTGCGATTTCTTCGCTGACGAAGCCGGCGTGATGCGCGCACTGAAAGTGCTGCGCGACATCGGCCTCGGCTATCTGCGGCTGGGTCAGCCCGCCACCGAATTGTCCGGCGGCGAGGCTCAGCGCATCAAGCTCGCCACGGAACTGCAACGCGCGCAACGCGGCGACACGCTGTATATCCTCGACGAACCGACCACCGGCCTGCATCCCGCCGACGTCGACCGGTTGATGGTGCAACTCCAGGGACTCGTGGATGCCGGCAACACCGTCGTCGTCGTGGAGCACGACATGCGGGTGGCCGCACAAAGCGACTGGGTTGTCGACGTCGGTCCGGGCGCCGGCGACGCCGGCGGCAAGATCGTCGCGAGCGGCACACCGGACCAGGTCGTGCGCGTGAAGGAAAGCCGAACCGCGGAGTATCTGCGGCAGCACCTTGTTGCATGAAAGACGCAAAACGGCGGCTACACGTCTGACGGTGGTCTTTCGCATCATGAGACAATTGACGGTCCCTCTCGATACGGTCGACATCACGGCCGTCTCTCGCCCACATGTCCAGCCCTACGCCGCTGCCGTCCAGACGCATCACTTCCGCTCATCTGGACGAGTTGATCGCACTGCTCGAAATCCGCGTGCTGGGCCTGTCCGAATGCCTCGTCAGCGAAGGTTTCGTGCTCGAACTGGATGGCCACGGCGCGCCGGGCATTCATTACATTCTGTCCGGCGAAGGCCTGCTGCATATCGCGGGCGCCGATACGGTTCCGCTTGCGCCGCACACGCTGCTGATCGTGCCGCCGCATCATCCGCTGAAACTCGAAGTGCCCGCGAAACGGGCGGGCACCGCACCGGTTCTCGTTTCCGGCCGCGAACACAAGCGCGTCGTCGATTCCATCAACCGGTTCCGCGCCGGAACGACAGAGCCCATGACCGTGATGATCTGCGGTTACTTCAATGCGGCTTTCGGCGCTTCGATCAATCTTTTCGACACGCTCTCGACACCGATCGTCGAGCAGTTCGATCCGGCCGACCGGCTCGATATGTATCTGCGCACGGCGTTCGACGAACTGATGGCGCAGGAAATCGGCGCCGGCGCGATGTCGGGCGCGCTGCTCAAGCAGGTGATCGTTGCGCTGGTACGCCGCTCGCTGAAAACCAGCGCGCTCTGGATGGAGCGTTTCGCGTTGCTCGGCGATCAGCAGATCGCGCGAGCCTTCGCCGACATGACCGCGCGGCCGTCCGCGCCGCACACCGTCGAGAGTCTGGCGCAAATCGCCAATTTGAGCCGCTCGGCGTTTATGGCGCGCTTCTCGGCGGCATTCGGCCGGGCGCCGATGCAGGTGCTGCGCGACATCCGTATGCGCCAGGCCGCCGCCCAGTTGCGTGCCGGCGACCTCGCGCTCGACCAGGTGGCGCGCAACGCCGGTTACACGAGTCGCGGCGCGTTCATGCGCGCGTTTCGCGAAATTTACGGCACCGGGCCGGCCGAGTACCGGACATCGTCCGACGCCTGACCGGCGGCGTGCGCCCGCTCGAGGCCGGCGTTGTGCGCATTCCAGCAGCGGCGGACTTTTGCGCACGTTTGCCGGACCTTATGCACGGCGAGCGCTCCTAGACTGCGTATCAATGCAGAAACCTCTGTTCCTGCAGCAACGAACCGCCGTCCATAACCGATCAGGAGCATCGTCATGAGCCGTATCGCCATTCCGCAGACCATTCCCGCAGAGTCGCAAGCCGTCGTCGACGCCGTCTCGCGTCAGCTGAAGCTCACGCCGAATCTCTTTCGCATCATGGCGCAAAGCCCGCACGCGCTGAACGGCTGGGCTAGTCTGCAAGGCGCGCTCGCGAAGACACTCGACGTCAAAACGCGCGACGGTATCGCGCTCGCCGTCTCGCAGGTCAATGGCTGCCAGTACTGCCTGAGCGCGCACAGCTATGTGGCGAGCCAGCTTGTCGGCCTGTCCGACGACGAAATCCGCCGCAACCGTCGCGGCGAATCCGAATCGCCGCGCGTGGCGGCTGCGGTCGCGTTCGCGCGCAAGCTGGTGGAAACGCGCGGCAAGGTGGCCACAGGCGATCTCGATACGGTGCGCGCCGCGGGTTACAGCGATGCGAACATCGTCGAAATCATTGCGCTCAGTGCGCAGTTTCTGCTGACGAATTTCGTCAACAACGCCTTCGATACGGAAATCGATTTTCCCGTGGTCGATGAGGAAGTCGTCTGAACGCATTCGGGAGCCCGCAAGGGCTCTTCATTCATCAGGAGCCTGTCATGTCACGCACCATCGCTGAAAAGCGCGCCGCGTTCCGAACCCTGCACGCGACCGGCTGCTTCGTGCTGCCCAACCCGTGGGACGCCGGCAGCGCTCGTTATCTCGCCAGCCTGGGCTTCGAGGCCATCGCGACCACGAGTTCGGGATATGCATGGTCGACCGGCCACGCCGACAATCGAGTGAGCCGGGAATCCATTCTTGCCCATCTGCGCGCGATCGTCGACGCGACCGACCTGCCCGTCAACGCGGACTTCGAGAACGGCTTCGGTGAGAGTCCGGCCGATGTGGCCGCAAGCGTGAAGCTCGCGGTCGCAACCGGCGTGGCGGGACTGTCGATCGAAGACTCCACCGGCAACGCCGCCGCGCCGCTGTTTCCGCTCGAGGTTGCGGTGGCGCGACTCGAAGCGGCCCGTCGCGCGATCGACGAGAACGGCGGCGACACGCTGCTGGTCGGCCGCGCGGAAAATTTCTTCGTCGGCGTGCCCGATCTCGACGACACGATCGCGCGACTGAAAGCCTATGCGGCAGCTGGCGCGGACTGCCTTTACGCGCCCGGCATCCGTACACGCGAGGAGATCGAGGCCGTGGTGGCAGCGGTGGCGCCCAAGCCCGTGAACGTGTTGATCGGCGCGAACTCGACGTTCACGCTGCAGGACCTGGCTGCGCTCGGCGTGCGCCGCGTGAGTGTCGGCGGCGCGCTCGCGCGGGCCGCGTGGGGTGGTTTCATGCACGCCGCGCAGGCGCTTTCGCAAGGGCGTTTCGACGGCTTCGGCAATGCTGCATCCGGTGCGCAGCTCAATGCGCTGTTCTCCGGCGATGTGTGAGACGCGTTATCCCCTCTTATCTTTTTTGCATTGAAGGAGCATCAGATGGCTCGAGAAATCATACGTGTCGAACCGCTGTCGAGCTGGCTCGAACGCTGGAAAGCACCGACCTCCGTGGTGACCCGCCACGGCGACACGCTTTACGTGTCTGGCCTGCCGCCGTTCGATCCGCAGACCGGCGAAGTGCTCGACGCACCGATCGAACAGCAGACGCAGCGCGTGCTCGAACAGCTGAAGCTGTGCGTGGAAACGGCGGGCTCGTCACTGGATCAGGTGCTCAAGTGCAATGTGTACTGCACGTCGGTCGAGCAGTTTCCGGTAGTCAACGAGATCTATGCGCGCTTTTTCGGTGCGCAGCCCCCGGCACGGATTTTTGTCAACGTACCGGCGTGGCCCGGCCGCTTCGATATCGAAATCGACTGCGTGGCCGCAGTGTGAACGGCGCGGGAACGTACCGGGATGTCCAGCCCCGCTCATGGACGAATCGAAATCGCGTCAGGTAACGGATCGCGGCCGGGAGAGATTCGCCAACACCGTATCGCCCGAACGTTAGCGTCTCCTGCCGTCCGTGAATCGAGTAGGAAAAAAATGAAAAAAGCCCGCTGTGACGCGGGCTTAGGTGCATTTTATTGCTAGGTCCTACCGGTACGTACCTGACGTCCAATCATTCCCACTCAATCGTCGCCGGCGGCTTCCCCGAGATGTCATAAACCACCCGGTTAATCCCACGAACTTCATTAATGATGCGGTTCGACACATGCCCCAGCAACTCATGCGGCAGATGCGCCCAATGCGCGGTCATGAAGTCCAGCGTCTGCACAGCGCGCAGCGCCACGACATACTCATAAGTCCGTCCGTCGCCCATCACGCCGACGCTCTTCACCGGCAGAAACACCGCGAACGCCTGACTCGTCAGGTCATACCAGGACTTGCCGGTTTCCTTGTCGATAAAGGTACGCAGCGTCTCGATGAAAATCGCGTCCGCACGACGCAGCAGATCGGCGAAATCGCGGCGCACTTCGCCGAGAATCCGCACACCCAGACCCGGGCCCGGGAACGGATGACGATACACCATGGCCGGCGGCAAACCGAGCTTCACGCCCAGTTCGCGCACTTCGTCCTTGAACAGTTCACGCAGCGGTTCGAGCAGCTTCAGATTCAGCGTCTCAGGCAGGCCGCCCACGTTGTGGTGGCTCTTGATGGTCTGCGTGGCCTTCTTGCCCTTGCCGGCCGATTCGATCACGTCCGGATAGATCGTGCCTTGCGCGAGCCACTTCGCGTCGGTCAGCTTGTTGGCTTCAGTCTGGAACACCTCGACGAATTCCGCGCCGATGATCTTGCGCTTCGCTTCCGGGTCGGTCACGCCGGCCAGTTTCGACAGAAACACTTCGCTCGCGTCGACGTGGATCACCTTGACGCCAAGGTTCTCAGCGAACGTTGCCATCACCTGCTCGGCTTCGTTCAGACGCAGCAGGCCGTGATCGACGAACACGCAGGTCAGCTGATCGCCAATCGCGCGATGCAACAGCGCCGCCGCCACCGACGAATCCACGCCGCCCGACAAACCCAGAATCACGTGCTCGTTACCCACCTGCTCGCGAATCTTCGCGACGGCTTCGTCGATGTAATGACCCATTTCCCAGTCAGGGTTCGCGCCGCAAATCTGCAGCACGAAGCGTTCGAGCATCGCGCGGCCCTGCACGGTGTGCGTCACTTCGGGATGCCATTGCAAACCGTAGAAATGACGCGCTTCGTCAGCCATCGCCGCGATCGGGCACGATTCCGTCGACGCCATCAGCTTGAAGCCCTGCGGCATTTCCAGCACCTTGTCGCCGTGGCTCATCCACACCTTCAACATGCCGTGACCTTCCGGCGTGGTGAAGTCGCTGATGCCTTCGAGCAGGCTCGTATGGTTGCGTGCGCGCACTTCGGCATAGCCGAACTCACGCAGGTGGCCGATATCGACCTTGCCGCCGAGCTGCTCGGCCATCGCCTGCATGCCGTAGCAAATGCCCAGCACGGGCACGCCGAGTTCGAACACCACTTGCGGCACGCGCGGCGTATCCGCTTCGGTGACCGAGCTCGGGCCGCCGGAGAGAATCACGCCCTTCGGTGCGAAATCGCGAATGAACGACGCATCGACGTCGTACGGATGAATTTCCGAATACACGTTGGCTTCGCGAACGCGACGTGCAATCAGTTGGGTGACTTGCGAACCGAAGTCGAGGATCAGGATCTTGTCATGCATGGCAGCGGACGGAGTCAAAAGTGAACGGATACGGGATACCGCGCAAGAAGCGCGGCGTTGAATTCAAAGCGGTCCACGTAAGGACCATCGAACCTGAAGCGTAGCGATGAAGCGCGCTGGACCGTTCAGCACCGCAGGCACCTGCCTGCGGCGCGCGCGAACGGAATCCGGTTGCTTCGGCAGGCGTTCTGGCGCTTGACGCGTCAGCCATGAAACGGCGGCCGGGGCGCACCAGGCGCATCGGCGGCGGCGTTGCGCGCGTCGTCCCGCGCTACGGCTGCCTCAGCCCGTGCGGCGCGTTCAGAGGCCGTCAGACCCGGTTCGTCGACCGACGGGTAGACCGGCACAGCCGATACAGGACTCACAGGCCGTGTGACCGGCATAACCGGCTCTACGACCGGCTCAGCGCGATAGACCGGCTCCGCCGTCACGCGACCGGCGTCGCGCCTGTTGGCAGCGTCTTTGGCGGCATCTTTCGCGGCCTGCTTTTCGGCACGTTCGGCGGCAGCGGCTTCAACCAGCCGCAGCTTTTCACGCCGCCGCACCGCGCCCGACAGACGCACACCGCCCAAGCCCACCACCAGCAGCACGACACCGGTCAGCACGGCGATGATCTGTCCGAAGCCGGTCAGTGCCGGCGTATGCAGCCCGAGCAGCCAGACCAGCATCAGCACGCCGGTCAGCCAGTTCACATGGCCGACAACCTTGGCGACCGTCGACGTGAGCGCGCCGTCGATCGACGCGTGCAAAGCTAGCCACGCGAGCCCGATCAGCGCTACGCCAAACCCCTGGCCGACCAGAGCCGGCTGGGTTTGCACCAATTGCAGCGCGTTGTACAACGAAGTCCAGGGCGTCAGCAGAAACAGCACGCCGAACGCAAGCAGCAGCAATGCATCGAGGATGAGTACAGCGCGCAGCAATGGCTTCATTGGCGTTTAGTCCACGTGGTAGTTGGGCGCTTCCTTGGTGATCTGCACATCATGCACGTGCGACTCGCGCAAGCCCGCGCCCGTGATCTGCACGAACTCGGCCTTGTCGTTCATCTCCGCGATGGTGCGGCAGCCGCAGTAGCCCATGCTGGCGCGCACGCCGCCGATCAGCTGGAACAGGATCGCGTTGACCGAGCCCTTGTAGGCGACGCGGCCTTCGATACCTTCCGGCACCAGCTTGTCGATATTCGCGGAATTGTCCTGGAAGTAGCGGTCTGCTGCGCCGTCCTTCATCGCGCCGACCGAGCCCATGCCACGGTACGACTTGTACTGGCGGCCCTGGAACAGGAACACGTCGCCCGGCGCTTCTTCGGTGCCGGCGAACATGCTGCCCATCATCACGGAATTCGCGCCGGCGGCCAGCGCCTTGCTGACGTCGCCCGAGAAGCGCACGCCACCGTCGGCAATAACCGGCACGCCGGTGCCCTTCAGCGCTTCCGACACGTTCGAAATCGCCGTGACCTGCGGCACGCCCACACCGGCCACGATCCGCGTCGTGCAGATCGAGCCCGGGCCGATACCGACCTTCACGCCGTCCGCGCCATATTCGACCAGCGCCTTGGCCGCCGCGGCCGTGGCGATGTTGCCGCCGATCACCTCGACGTGCGGGAAGTTCTGCTTGACCCAGCGAACGCGCTCGAGCACGCCCTTGCTGTGACCATGCGCCGTGTCGACCACGATGACGTCGACGCCCGCCTGCACCAGCAGCTCAACGCGTTCTTCATTGTCTTCGCCCACACCGACCGCCGCGCCCGCGCGCAGCTTGCCGTGCTCGTCTTTACAAGCGTCCGGGTGCTCGGTTTGCTTGGTGATGTCCTTGACGGTCATCAGGCCGCGCAGTTCGAATGCGTCGTTGATGACCAGCACGCGCTCAAGGCGGTGGCTGTGCATCAGCGCCTTGGCTTCGGCGAGCGGCGTGCCTTCCTTGACGGTGACGAGACGCTCGCGCGGCGTCATGATGTTGCGCACCGGTTCGTCCAGACGCTCTTCAAAACGCAAGTCGCGGTTCGTGACGATGCCGACCAGTTGCGCGCCTTCGACGACCGGGAAACCTGAAATGCCATGCTGACGTGACAGCGCAATGACGTCGCGAACCTTCATTTGCGGCGGCACGGTGATCGGATCGCGCACGACGCCCGATTCGAAGCGCTTGACCTTGGCAACTTCACGCGCCTGCTCGGCTGCCGTGAGATTCTTGTGGATGATGCCCACGCCACCCATTTGCGCCATCGCGATCGCGAGACGGGCTTCGGTGACGGTGTCCATGGCGGCGGACACGAGCGGCATATTCAGGGAGATGTTGCGGGTCAGCCGGGTCTTGAGGCTGGTGTCGCGCGGCAGAACATCGGAGAAAGCCGGGACGAGGAGCACGTCATCGAACGTGAGTGCTGTTTGGATCAGACGCATGGCAAATCCTATAGGCGCAAAAGCGAATTATACGCGATACCTCCCCGGTTTTCACTGCACTAACAGCAGCTTAGCGAATTTCGGGGGATTTTTTTCACGACTTTACCCCTTCCGATTTCGGTTCCGGGTTCGCCTCGAGTTCGATCCGGTTTCGTTTGCGCGTTCGAGTGCATGGAGACGCCACACGGCTCGAATGCGCGGCAATTTGACAGGCTCCCACGCCCCCGGGCCGCCGCCCGGAAGTTAAAAGGCGGCTGAAAACACCGGATAAAACCGCTGGAATGCAGAATCAAACAAGACGCCTGGCCCGCCAAACGGCTATTCTGCCGACCATTCCAGTTTTCTTGCAGGGGCAGTCAATGCAGCGCGGTGTGGCATATGGAGTAATGGCCGGGGCCTTATGGGGCATGGTGTTTCTAGTGCCGCGCGTCCTGCCCGATTTTTCGCCGCTGCTGCTGAGCGCAGGCCGCTACACGATGTACGGCATCGTCTCGCTGGCCGCCGCGCTGCCGATGGCACGCTCGCTGGTCAAACGCCTGACCCGCGAGGATTTCGGCGCGCTGGTCAAACTGGCGCTCGCGGGCAACCTGCTCTACTACCTGTTGCTGACCGCATCTGTCCATATGATCGGCATCGCGCCAGCCTCGCTGATCGTCGGGGTGCTGCCGGTCACGGTGACGCTGCTCGGCCGGCGCGATCACGGCGCCGTGCCGCTCGCCCGCCTAGCATGGCCTCTTTGCCTAGTGGTGGCCGGCATCGCCTGCATCAACATCGACGTCTTCACGGTCGCGGACAGCACGCCCGTGAGTATCGCGACAAAACTCCTCGGCCTCGCCTGCGCGGTCGGCGCGCTCGCCTGCTGGACGTGGTTTGCCGTCGAAAACGCCCGCTACCTGCAGCGCCAGACGCATTTCAGCGGTAACGAGTGGTCGGTGTTATGGGGTGTGGTGACCGGCGCGCTCGGCGCGGCATTGTGGCTGGTAGTCGCCCTCATGCCGTCCGGCGCCCTGCAGGCGTCACTCGGCGACGCGCGCTGGCATACCTTCTGGATGCTGAATCTGGGCCTCGCGGTCGGCGCGTCGTGGCTTGGCAACGGGTTGTGGAATGCCGCGTCGAAGCGGCTGCCGCTGACCCTGTCCGGCCAGATGATCGTGTTCGAAACGCTCTTCGCGCTGCTCTACGCGTTCATCTACGACCAGCGCCTGCCACGCCCACTGGAAACCGCGGCGATCCTGCTGCTGGTGGCGGGGGTGTGCTGGTCGGTGCGCCAGCATGCGGACGACGGTACGTCCGGCACCGTGTCGATCGAGGACAAGGCGCAGCCGTCCGCGCACTAGCGCATTGGCACGCTAACGCGAATCCTTGTTCTGCCAGCGGCGCCCTTCGATTGAACCCGCTTTGCGCGTCTTTTCGACGCGCCGTTGACGCGAGAGCTTCGGATCCACCAGCAGCGGCCGATAAATCTCGACGCGATCATGGTCGGCGAGCACGGTATCCAACGGCTTGAGCTTACCGAACACGCCTACTTTCTGCGTGCCCAGATCGATCTGCGGGTAACGCTGCAAGATGCCGCTTGCGTCGAGCGCCTGCCGCAGCGTGGCGCCTTCCGGCAAGTCGACGGCGATCAGCGTCTGCTCATTGGCAAGCGCGTAGCAGACTTCAATCGACAAGCGAGCGCTCATGCCTTACCGTAGCGCTGATCGGCGCGCTTCACGAACGATTCGACGAAGGTGTTGGCAATGTGGCTGAACACCGGCCCAATGATCTTCTCGAGAATGATGTTGGTGAATTCGTAGTGCAACGCGAATTCGATCTTGCAGGCATCCGCCCGCAGCGGCGTGAAACGCCAGAAGCCGGTGAACTTGCGAAACGGACCGTCAGCGAACTCCATATCGATGCGCGTGGGCCGCTCCATGCTGTTGCGGGTGGCGAAATGCTGCTTGATGCCCTTGAAGTTGATATCGATCTTCGCCTCCATGCCGGTTTCGTCCTGGCGGCGAATTTCGACACCCCCGCACCAGGGCAGGAAGTTGGGGTAATCGGCGACGTCGGTAACGAGGTCGAACATCTGTTCCGCCGAATGGCGGATCAACACGGTTTTCTGGACATCTGCCATAAATTGAACAGCGCGTGGCAAGGGTGGGCAAGCGCCGCGGGCTTTCCTCGCCCCGCTTTGCTAAAATCGTGATTTTAAACGAGTTGGGCACTTTCCATTCATGAGCATCATAGACAACAGAAAAGCCTTCTACGACTATTCGGTCGAAGAACGCTACGAAGCAGGACTCGTGCTCGAAGGATGGGAGGTCAAAGCCCTGCGCGCCGGGCGTGGCCAGATCAAGGAAGGCTACGTGGTGATCAAGAACAACGAACTGTTCCTGATCGGCACGCACATCAGCCCGCTGCCCGAAGCCTCGACCCACATCCACCCGGACCCGGTGCGCACGCGCAAGCTGCTGCTGCATAGCGAGGAAATCAGCAAACTGATCGGCAAAGTCGAGCAGCGCGGCTACACGCTCGTGCCGCTGAACTTCCACTACAAGGGCGGCCGGGTCAAATGCGAAATCGGCTTGGCCAAGGGCAAGAAGCAGCACGACAAGCGCGAGACGGAAAAGAAGCGCGACTGGGAACGCGAGAAGGCGCGCCTGATGCGTTCGCCGTCGCAATCGTGAGCGCGACGCCCCAATAAAAATAGCCCGCAGAAGCGGGCTATTTTTATTGGCTGCAGCAAACCTGAATCAGCGCACTTCGGTCGCGCCCTTGCCCTTGTTCACGATCGTTAGCGCCGAGGCGATCATCGAACTCATATCCGCCAGGTTGCCCGGCACGATCAGCGTGGTGCCCTGCTTGGCCAGGTTGCCGAACGCGTTCACGTACTGCTCGGCCACCTTCAGGTTCACGGCCTCCATCCCGCCGTTCGACTGGATTGCCGCAGCGATTTTCTGAATCGCCTGCGAGTTAGCCTCGGCCACCGCCAGAATCGCCGACGCCTGCCCTTGCGCCTGATTGATCGCCGCCTGTCGTTCGCCTTCGGATTTCTGGATCGCCGCTTCGCGGCCACCGGACGCGATATTGATCTGCTCCTGCTTACGCCCTTCGGACGCCGCGATCAGCGCGCGCTTTTCGCGCTCGGCGGTGATCTGTGCCTGCATTGCGTGGAGAATTTCCTTTGGCGGCGTCAGGTCCTTGATCTCGTAGCGCAGCACCTTGACGCCCCAGTTCGAGGCGGCTTCGTCGAGCGACGACACGATGCTGTGATTGATGAAATCACGCTCCTCGAACGTCTTGTCGAGCTCGAGCTTGCCGATCACCGAACGCAGCGTGGTCTGCGACAACTGCGTAATCGCGAACACGAAGTTGCTCGAACCGTACGACGCCTTCATCGGATCGGTGACCTGAAAATACAGCACGCCATCCACCTGCAATTGCGTGTTGTCGCGCGTAATACACACCTGGCTCGGCACTTCGAGCGGGATCTCCTTGAGGATGTGCTTGTATGCGATCCGGTCGACGAACGGAAACGCAAAGCTCAAACCCGGCGTCAGCGTACGGTGATAGCGGCCAAGCCGCTCCAGCACCCACGCATGCTGCTGCGGCACGATCTTGAGTGTCTGTGCCGCCAGCACGATCACGATAACGAGAAGCACCGCCGCGACGATGGTTGAGTCCATTGCTGACCTCCGGTCCGTAGTTCGAATAGTTGTACGTCGTTGTGTGCACGCGTTGGTGCAGACATGGGTGCGCGCTCAGTGCACCGTCACCCTGGTTTTCGCCTGCCGGCTGGCCACAACCACAAGGCAGCTGCCGCGCATCTCGACGATTTCATAAAGCTGCGCATCTTCGGGCTCGCCGGCGGCCAGTTCGACGTCCCAGGCAGCGCCGCGGTAATTGGCGCGCGCCCGGTGCTCGTGCCACGTCGGCACGGCCAGAGTCTGGCCGATATCCAGATTGACGTCAGGGTTCTTCGACGCCTCCTTGCGCGTTCTGCGCCCGAAGCGCGAGCGCCTCAGCAGTAGCACCGCGGCCAGCGCCACGACGGCTGCAATCGCAAACTGCAGATCGGCGGCGGCACCTGCAATATGGGCAATCGCGGCCGCGACGCAACCCAACGCGATCATCAGCAAATAGAACGTGCCGCTGATCAACTCCAGTACGACAAGCACACCGGCCCCGATCCACCAGAACAATCCACCTGGCGCCATGTTGATCTCCACAAAGCAAAACACCCCGGATCTACCGGGGTGTTTATAGCACGAAGCGGGTGCATATTACCGGGCGGTGCAGCACGCTTTTACGCGCTTTTGACGTACCGCACCGCCCTTTATGCAAGCCGCTTATCGGGCCTGCGCCCGGCGCTCAATTACTTCTTCAGCGATTTCGCCAGTTGCTGCCACGTCTCGATGATCGAATCCGGGTTCAGCGAGATCGACGCGATGCCTTCATCGGTCAGCCACTGCGCGAAGTCCGGATGATCCGAAGGACCCTGGCCGCAGATACCGACGTACTTGTTCAGACGCAAGCAGGTTTCAATCGCGCGCTTGAGCATGAACTTCACCGCCGGATCGCGTTCGTCGAAATCGACTGCCAGCAGTTCCATGCCCGAGTCGCGGTCGAGGCCAAGCGTGAGCTGCGTCAGGTCGTTCGAACCGATCGAGAAACCGTCGAAGAATTGCAGGAATTCCTCGGCAAGAATCGCGTTCGACGGCACTTCGCACATCATGATCAGGCGCAAGCCCTTCTCGCCGCGCTTCAGGCCGAACTTCTCCAGCAGCCCGACCACGCGCTCAGCCTGCTTCAGCGTGCGCACGAACGGCACCATGATCTCGACGTTATCGAGGCCCATCTCCTCGCGCACCTTCTTCAGCGCGACGCATTCCATCTGGAACGCTTCGGCGAAGTCGTCGGCGATGTAACGCGATGCGCCACGGAAGCCCAGCATCGGGTTTTCTTCGTCCGGCTCGTAGCGCGAACCGCCGATCAGCTTCTTGTACTCGTTCGACTTGAAGTCCGACAGACGCACGATCACGGGCTTCGGATAGAACGCCGCCGCGATCGTTGCGATACCCTCGGTCAGCTTGTCGACATAGAACGCGCGCGGCGATGCATGGCCACGCGCCACGCTTTCCACGGCCTTCTTCAGATCCTGATCGATGTTCGGATATTCGAGAATCGCCTTCGGATGAACGCCGATGTTGTTGTTGATGATGAATTCGAGCCGCGCCAGACCCACGCCTGCGTTAGGCAGTTGCGAGAAGTCGAAGGCCAGTTGCGGATTGCCGACGTTCATCATGATCTTCACCGGAATCGGCGGCAGTTCGCCGCGCTGCACTTCGGTGACTTCGGTTTCGAGCAGACCGTCGTAGATCTTGCCTTCGTCGCCTTCGGCGCACGACACGGTTACGAGCGAGCCTTCCTTCAGCACGTCGGTGGCGTCGCCGCAACCGACCACGGCCGGCACGCCCAACTCACGCGCGATAATCGCCGCGTGGCAGGTCCGGCCGCCACGGTTCGTGACGATGGCGGATGCGCGCTTCATCACCGGCTCCCAGTTCGGGTCGGTCATGTCGGCCACCAGCACGTCGCCCGGCTGTACACGGTCCATTTCCGACGGATCGTGAATCACGCGCACCGGACCCGCGCCGATCTTCTGGCCGATCGCGCGGCCGGTAGCCAGCACGTTCGATTGGCCCTTCAGCTTGAAGCGCTGCTCGGCCTTGCCCGTGGCCTGGCTCTTCACCGTTTCCGGACGCGCCTGCAGGATGAAGATCTTGCCGTCGCGGCCGTCCTTGCCCCACTCGATGTCCATCGGACGCTCGTAGTGCTTTTCGATAATGACGGCGTATTTCGCGAGTTCGATCACGTCTTCGTCGGTGATCGAGAAACGGTTGCGCTGCTCGTGCGCGACGTCGACGGTCTTCACGCGGCCTTGTTCGCCGGCCTTGGTGAATTCCATCTTGATCAGCTTCGAGCCGATCGAGCGGCGGATAATCGGGTACTTGCCTTGTGCAAGCGTGGTCTTGAAGACGTAGAACTCGTCCGGATTTACGGCGCCCTGCACGACCGTTTCGCCCAGGCCATAGCTCGACGTGATGAAGACGGCGTCCTTGAAGCCGGATTCCGTGTCCAGCGTGAACATCACGCCTGCCGCGCCGACGTCCGAACGCACCATGCGCTGCACGCCCGCGGACAACGCGACTTCAGCGTGAGTGAAGCCCTTGTGGACGCGATAGGAGATGGCACGGTCGTTATACAGCGACGCGAACACGTGCTTCATGCGATCGAGCACCTCGTCGATGCCGACCACGTTGAGATAGCTTTCCTGCTGACCCGCGAACGATGCGTCCGGCAAGTCTTCCGCCGTTGCCGACGAACGCACGGCAAACGACAACTCTTCAGGCGAGCTGTTTTGCAGGGTGTCGAAGCCCGCGCGGATGTCCGCTTCGAGACGCGGCTGCAGCGGCGCGTCGACGATCCATTGGCGGATTTCCTTGCCCGCCTCGGCAAGCGCCTTCACGTCGTCGACGTCAAGCGTTTCGAGGCGTTTGGCGATGCGTTCAGTCAGATTGTTGTGATGCAAGAAATCGCGGAAAGCCAGTGCCGTGGTGGCGAAGCCAGTTGGCACGCGAACGCCCGCGCCGGCGAGCTGACTGATCATCTCGCCCAGCGACGCATTCTTGCCGCCGACAATCTCCACATCGGTCATCCGCAACTGCTCAAACGGAACTACATACGCCTCTTCCTTTGCGACGGTAACTGCGTTAGTCATACAAGCCCCTAAGTGTGAAAGAAATTCACGGCTGTGCAAGTGGGCTTGAACGCGAGACGCTTATTGGAAGCGTGATCTCGCGTCTTGCACAACCTGTTGGAGAAGCAATCGCCGCAGATGGCCGCGCGGACCAAAAAGCGCCAGATGCACGAAGTAGAAAGCGGATGGACGAAATTACCGATCGATCCAGCCAAATCTCTCAATTTGCCGTAAGTTACCGGCGCAAAGCGCGGCGTTGACCGACCGTTCGCGGTGAGTTAGGCGCCAATCGCCTGCAATTGCTTATCCAACAGGTTGCCGCTATTCTACCGTGCCGACTCTCAAAATGTGACAGTCGGACGAGAATTGCGCCTCGAATCGCGCGCCGGACCGGCTGACGGGTTCTTGCGAGGTTCTCGCGAAGCCCTACTACCGTCTGGACGCAATTGCGGTGCCCACGGCGCGCTGAAATGACGCCGCTGCAACCTCCGGTTAGCCACCGTGCAGCGACGCCCATGCAGCGATGTTTCATTCGAGCGCTTTTTCCCGCTCACGTTCCCCCAGCCCCACTGATGCCGCCCACCGTATTCATCGTCTCCGACGGTACCGGGATCACTGCCGAAACCTTCGCGCATTCGATCCTCTCCCAGTTCGACCAGAAATTCCGCCTGGTTCGCGTGCCCTTCGTCGACTCGACGGAAAAAGCCTACGTCACGCTCGAAAAGATCAACGAAGCGACCCAACAGGACGGCCGCCGTCCGATTGTCTTCACGACGCTGGTGGACAGTGCCTCGAATCAGATCGTCAAAGGCTCGAATGCGCTCGTACTGGACATGTTCCAGACCTTCGTCGAGCCGCTCGAACAGGAACTGGAGCTCAAGTCGAGCCACGCGATGGGACGCGGCCACCAGAACGCCGATACCGAGGAATACAAGAACCGGATCGAGGCCATCAATTTCTCGCTCGCCCATGACGACGGTCAATCGAACCGCAATCTGGCCGATGCCGATGTGATTCTGGTCGGCGTTTCGCGCAGCGGCAAAACGCCGACGAGCCTGTATCTGGCCATGCAGTACGGGGTGAAAGCGGCCAACTATCCACTGATTCCGGAAGACTTCGAACGCGGCAAGCTGCCTACGCCGCTCCTGGCGCATCGGCAGAAAATGTTTGGTTTATCGATCGATCCGCAGCGGCTTTCGGAGATTCGCAACGAGCGCCGGCCGGGCAGCAAATACGCCGCGCCGGAGAATTGCCGCTACGAGATCAATGAAGCTGAAGCGATGATGCGGCGTGAGGGAATCAAGTGGCTGTCGTCGACGCATAAATCGATCGAGGAGATCGCGACGACGATCCTGCAGGAGATCAAGCTGGACCGGCCGGCTTATTGAGCGTGGCCAGCTTTACCTGCGTGCATGGTGCTGAGGAGGCCGCGCAGGCGGCCTCACACTGAAGTCAGTGCAAGCTCATGCGCGGCGCTGCTGGCGGCATTGTTCGAATACACACACAGCCGCCGCAGCCGCCACATTGAGCGATTCCATGCCGCCCGGCTGAGGAATCGTCACCCGCAACGAAACCGCATCGCGCCAGGTCTGCGACACGCCGGCTCCTTCGTTGCCGAAGACCCATGCGAGCGGTCCGCTCAGATCGCAATCGTAGATCGCCTCGGCGCCATGCGAATCCGTGATGACGACGGGCACCGCAAGGCGCTCGATCAACCCCTGTGGCTCGACATCCTCGTGGATTTTCAGCAGGAAATGCGCGCCCATGCCCGAGCGCAGAACCTTCGACGACCATGCGTAAGCCGTGCCCGGTGCGCAAAACACTTGCTGAATCCCGGCGGCCGCCGCGCTGCGCAGAATCGAACCGACGTTGCCGGCGTCCTGCACGCCGTCGAGCACGAGGCAGGTCTGCGCGACCTTGTCCGGCAGCGGCGTGTCGAGCTTCTCGACCAGCAACAGAATTCCCACACCATGCACAACGTTCGACAACTGCCCGAACAATGCGTCGGGCAGCGTGACGATGCGGTGCTCGTCGATGCGCGACACGATGGCCTGCGCTTCGTCGTGACGCAACGCACCCTCGGTCACGACGCACATTTCCGGCTGCCCGGCGACGTCGAGATAGGCGCTCGCGAGATGGAAGCCTTCGAGCAGCGCGTGGCCGCTGCGACGCTGCTGATGCGTCGAGCCGGCCAGCGCCTTAAGGCGCTTGTAGAGCGGATTGTCCCGCGAGGTGATGGCTTTCACAGGCAGCGAAGACAGTGAGAATGAGGAAAAGGATAGGCGACGCGCCGGGCCAAACGTGGCGCTCAGGCCCCGCTGCGTTCGCCGAAGGCGTCGTCGTCGAGCATGGCGTCGGCGAGCGTGCCGGGCACGACGATCACGTCGCCCAGCGGCGGCTTCAAAGCCATGCCGAAGCGCAGATGCGCTTCACGCACCGGCGCGAACGAACGCCGATGATGCTCGCAAGGGCCATGTTCGCGCAGCGCGGCAAGATGCTGCGGCGTGCCATAGCCGGCGTGCGCGTCAAAGCCGTAAACCGGATAGGTTTGATGCAATTCGAGCAGCATCCGGTCGCGCGTGACCTTGGCGAGAATCGACGCCGCCGAAATGCTCTTGATCAGTGCATCGCCGCCGATCACCGCTTCGCTGCGAATGCTTAGCGTCGGGCAGCGATTGCCGTCGATTTTCACGAGTGTCGGCACGACCGAAAGACCTTCGACCGCCCGCTTCATCGCCAGCATGGTGGCGTGCAGGATGTTCAGCGTGTCGATTTCTTCGACGGTAGCCGACGCGACGCAGTAAGCCAACGCCCGCTCGACGATCTTGTCGTACAGTTCATCGCGCTTTTTGGCAGTCAGTGCTTTCGAATCGTCGAGGCCGCGAATCATCGGCTTCGACGGGTCGAAAATCACCGCCGCGGCGACCACCGGACCGGCCAGCGGCCCGCGCCCGGCTTCGTCGACGCCGCAGACGATATCGTCCGGCGTCTCGAAGTTAAGACCGACCTGCTGCGCCGCCACGCCTGCAGCGCTCGCAGCCTTACGGCGAGGTGCACGCGCGGCAGTCACGGCAGCGCCCTGCGCTTTTCAATGACGCTCGCCACCACTTCCGCCGCACGCTGCGCGGTGTTCTGCTTCAGCACGTGATGCATCTCCGTGAAGATTTCCGTCAGCGTGCGCCGGTTGGCCTCGTCGCGCAACTGTTTCAGCGTGGCCTCGGCGAGCGCCTGTGGCGTCGCGAAATGCTGCAGGATTTCCGGCACGACGAAACGCCCAGCCAGAATGTTCGGCAAGCCGACATACGGCAGATAGCCCTGGCGGCGCATGATCTGTCCGGTCAGCCAGGGCACCTTGTACGAAATCACCATCGGCTTTTTCAGCAACGCGGCTTCCAAAGTCACCGTGCCGCTCTTGACGAGAATCGCATCGGCCGCCGTCATTGCGAGTTGCGACTGGCCTTCGGTAATGGTCAGCGCGAGCCCGGGATGCGCGTCGACCAGCGGCCGCAGCATTTCGCGCAGCGCGGGGGTGGCCGCCGGCATCACGAAACGCAAGCCAGGCTCCTGGTGCTGCATCATCTCCATCGCGGCAAAGAACGTCGGACCGATCAGATCGATCTCCGAGCGCCGGCTGCCCGGCAGCACCGCGATGATCGGCCCGCTTTCAGCGAGGCCGAGCGTGCGGCGCGCGCCCAGCGTATCGGGCACGAGCGGAATCTCGTCAGCGAGCGGATGACCCACGTAGGAGGCCGCGACACCGGCCTTCTCCAGCAACGCCTTTTCGAACGGGAACACGCAGAGCATGTGGTCGACCGCCTTGGCGATCTTCTTGATGCGCCCGCCCCGCCACGCCCAGATGGACGGGCAGACGAAATGAACGGTCGGAATACCCGCCTCGCGCAACGGATGCTCGAGGCCGAAATTGAAATCGGGCGCATCCACGCCGACGAACACCGACGGCGGTTCAGCCAGCAGTTGCCGCTTCAGTTCGTTGCGGATGCCGAGGATTCCGGGGATATGCCGCAGTACTTCGACATAGCCGCGCACGGTCAGCTTTTCCATCGGCCAGTGCGCGTCGAAGCCCTGCGCAATCATGCGCGGGCCGCCAATCCCGTAGTAGTGCGTGGAGGCAGGCAGATGGCTCGCGAGGCCTTCGAGCAGCGAGGCCGCCAGCAGGTCGCCGGACGGCTCGCCGGCGACCATCGCCACGCGTATCGGACTTGGGTTGAGGGCCATCGCTTAGCGGATGATGCCGCGTTGCGACGCTTCGACAAACGCGAGCAACGTTTGCACCGGCTCATCGCCATCGCCACCCGCGGTCGCGAGTTCGCGCAACTGCACCTTCGCTTCTTCGAGCGACAGGCTGTTCTTGTACAGCAAGCGATACGCCGAGCGCAGCGCGGAGATCGCGTCCGCCGAGAAACCGCGGCGGCGCAGACCTTCGACGTTGATGCCGTGGGGCTCCGCCTTGTTGCCGGCAGCGATCACGAACGGCGGAATATCCTGCACCAGCGCTGACGCGCCGCCCAGCATCGAGTGCGCGCCGATGCGCACGTACTGATGCACGCCCGACATGCCGCCGACGATCGCGTAATCGCCAATCGTCACATGGCCGGCCATCTGCGCATTGCTCGACAGAATGACGTTATTGCCAACGTGGCAGTCGTGCCCGACGTGCACGTAGGCCATGATCCAGTTGTCGTCACCAAGTGTGGTGACGCCCGAATCCTGCATCGTGCCGGTGTGGATCGTGGTGAATTCACGGATCGTGTTGCGGTTGCCGATCACGAGCCGGGTGGGCTCGTCCTTGTACTTCATGTCCTGCGGACGGCCGCCGACGGATGCGTAGTGGCCGATCCGGTTGTCTTCGCCGATCGTGGTGTGACCTTCGATCACGCTGTGCGAACCGACCGTGGTCCGTGCGCCGATCGTCACATGCGCACCGATGACGGCATACGGTCCGATTTCGACGGATTCGTCGAGTTGCGCGCCTGGTTCGACGATCGCAGTGGGATGAATCCTGCTCATGCGTCCTCGCTTCTGATTCTGTTGCGTTGTCCGGATGGACGTAACCGGAGCCTGCAGGGCCCGGGGTAAGCCGCTGACTGCCCGGACACCTTTAAGCGTCTTTGTCCGTGTGCCGCACCGCGCACATCAGATCCGCTTCCGCCGCCACGGCACCATCCACTTCGGCGCGCGCCTTGAACTTCCAGATACCGCGCATATGACGCTCGAACGTACAGTTCAGGATCAGCTGATCGCCCGGTTCCACGACGCGCTTGAAACGCGCATTGTCGATGCCCACGAACAGATACAGCGTGTTCGACGGATCGCTCGGCTCTTCTGAAAACGTCAGCAGGGCCGCGGTTTGCGCGAGCGCTTCGAGGATCAGTACGCCGGGCATTACCGGACGGGTCGGAAAGTGACCTTGGAAATACGGCTCGTTGATCGACACGTTCTTCAACGCTTTGATGCTCTTATGCGGCTCGAGTTCGAGCACCCGGTCGACCAGCAGGATCGGGTAACGATGGGGCAGCAGCGTGAGAATCTTATGAATGTCGAGATTGATTTTTTCGGTGCTCATGGTGTTTCTACTCGCACATTAACTGCGCGATGATGACTGCGAATGCTGGTGCAGGTGGGTTGGTAACGCGTGCTGCCGGCGCTCGCCGTGACCCGGCGGCCATGCCACCCGGTCACGGCAACCGACTTTGCTTCCTGATGCTTGCCCGCTATTTTACGCGGTGCCGGCGGGTTGCCCCGCGGATTGTTCTGCGAGTAAACCAGCGGGGTTGGCGAATGGGTTACCCAGCTGTCTCAGGTCGGGTCGGCGACGGAGTTGCTTGCTGCGTCGGCTGGCTTGCCCGCCGACGCATTTTCCAGCGCCTTGATACGGTCACGAAGCTTGTCGATGTTACGCAGCAAAGCGGCGCTCCTGTTCCAGTCCGCATGATTCACTGCGGGGAATGCGCTGGTGTAGATGCCTGCCTTCAACAACGACTTCGACACGCCGGATTTCGCCGTGACGATCACATAGTCAGCCAGCGTCACGTGGCCGGCGATTCCAACTGCGCCGCCGATCATGCAGTGACGGCCGATCGTGGTGCTGCCCGCAATGCCCGCGCAACCCGCGATCACCGTATAGGCGCCCACTTTGCAGTTGTGGCCGATCTGCACGAGATTATCGATCTTCACGCTCTCTTCGATGATCGTGTCGGCCATCGCGCCCCGGTCGATCGTCGTGTTCGCACCGATTTCGACGTCTGCCCCAACCGATACACCGCCGACCTGCGGAATTTTCACCCAGTTACCGGTGCGCGCATCGCCTTCACCCACGAAATCCGGCGCGAAGCCAAAGCCGTCCGAACCGATCACCGCACCCGCGTGCACGATCACGCGCTCACCGAGCTTGCAGCCGTAATACACCGCGACATTCGGATACAGATGCGAGCCCGCGCCGATCCGCGTACCGCGGCCGATCACCACGTTGGCATCCAGACGCACGTTTTCGCCGATCACAGCGCCCGCCTCTACCGTGACATTCGGGCCGATCACCGCGCTCGCGGCAATTTGCGCGGACGGGTCGATGGTCGCGCTCGGATGGACGCCCGGCACCGGCTTGGGTGCGGCCATGTCGATGAAGGTCTGTGCGACGCGCGCAAAGTAAGCGTACGGATTCGGCGTGACGATGAAGTTACGCGCGGCATTCCCATGATTTTCGAGAGCGCCGAGCTTTGCGAGGTCCTCGGCATTGATCAACACCGCGCCCGCGCGAGTCGTCTCGACCTGCGACAGGTACTTCGGATTGGCGAGGAATGCCAGCTGGTCAGGGCCTGCCTGGTCAAGCGGCGCCAGGCTACCGACGCGCTGCGAACCATCTCCGACTACTTCACCGCCAAACCGCTGGACGATGTCCTCAAGCGTAAATGCCATGCCTATCCTGTCTCCTGTGTCGACCCAGAGTTGGCGCTTCAGCGTCAACCTGAGTCCTCGCTTTAGCTGTCGATCGAAGTTCGCGCTTTGGCACGCTACTCCGATCCCCTGCAAAGCTCGTTACTCCGGTCTCGTGCAAAGCACTGACTCTGGTCTCATGCAAGCTTGTTGCCGCAAATCAGTCCAGCTTGTTAGTTCCACCGCCCCGTGCTGCGTAG
Organism: Paraburkholderia fungorum; assembly: GCF_902833645.1. Lineage (GTDB taxonomy): Bacteria > Pseudomonadota > Gammaproteobacteria > Burkholderiales > Burkholderiaceae > Paraburkholderia > Paraburkholderia fungorum. The sequence goes on along the minus strand of NZ_CADFGE010000005.1, from coordinate 341,371 downwards.
CGGCGGCCGGCGAGCGGGTGTCTGGCCGGCAAGCCCACCGCCGGCAAGCCCAGCGCGCGCGTTCAGTTACCCGAAGCCGCGAGCGCCTTGAGCACCTGATCGGTAATGTCAATGCGCGGGCTAACATACACCGCTTCCTGAACGATCAGGTCGTAGTGCTGCTGCTCGGCGATCTGCTTGATCACCTTGTTGGCCCGGTCGAGCACCGCCGCCAGCTCTTCGTTGCGGCGCTGGTTCAGGTCTTCGCGAAACTCGCGCTGTTTGCGCTGGAAGTCCGTATCCAGTTGGGACAGGTCGCGCTGCTTCTGCGCCCGATCCGTAGCCGACATCGACGCACCGTTCTTGTCGAGCGAGTCGGACATCGACTTCAGTTTCTGCGCCATGTCGGCCAGATCCTTGTCGCGCTTGGCGAATTCCGCCTCGAGCTTGACCTGCGCAGCCTTCGCGGCAGCCGATTCACGCAGGATGCGGTCCGAATTCACCGCAGCAATCCTCGCTTCCTGCGCGTGCGCCGCACCCGCTACACCGACACCCAGCGTCATTGCCAGCGCGAACGCACACGCCCCACGTTTCGAAAAAATACCAGTTAGCAAAGTCATCCTCTCGATACTGTAGTTTGGCCAGCCGTTCGTAGCCGGACCGCCAGCCGCCGCATCAGAACGCCGTCCCGATCTGGAACTGGAACTTCTGATACTGGTCGCCAGTGTGCTTCGTGAGCGGGAAGCCCAAGCTGAGCTTGAGCGGGCCGATCGGCGAGATCCATGCGAGACCGACACCGTAGCCGTAACGCAGGCCGTTCGCGCCGATGCTGTTGCCCTCCGTACCCCAGACGTTACCGCCGTCGAGGAACGTGAACACACGCAAGGTGCGGTCGTAGCCCGTGCCCGGCAACGGGAACGTCAATTCGATGTTACCCACCAGCAGCTTCGAGCCACCGATCGGGTCGTTCGTTTTCGCGTCGCGCGGACCCAGCGAGCTCGGCTCGTAGCCCCGCACCGAGCCGATACCGCCCGCGTAATAGTTCTTGAAAATCGGATATGGCTTGCCGCCGAGGCCGTTACCGTAACCGCCCTGGAAGTTGAAGCCCAGCACGAAGCCGCGCGAGAACGAATAATAGTACTGCGCGTTGATGTCGGCCTTGTAATACTGCGTGCCGCCGATCGGCGTGCCGTACTCGGCGTTCGCCTGCGTGAAGTAACCACGGCTCGGCACCAGTGCGCTGTCTCGCGCATCGCGCGACCAGCCCACCGTGATCGGCACGTTGTTCGACACACGGCCGAACTCGTGCACGTAGTCGATGTAGCTCTGCGGCGTATTCGCGTCGATATCCAACTGGTTCTGCTCGAGGCCGGCGCCGAAGTACACCGTGTCGACTTCGGAGAACGGGATACCGAATTTCAGGTCGCCACCGATCGTGACGATCTTGAAGCTCGAATCCGTCGAGTAGTAGAGCGGCTGGTATGTCCGGTAGTAGACGTCGGTAATCCGCTTGATGCCGTCGACCGTGAAGTACGGGTCGACCTGCGTCACCGTCAAGGTACGGTAGGTCTTGGCGGTATTCACGTTCACCGCGAGACTCGTACCCGAACCGAACACGTTGTCCTGCGACACGCCCGCGGAGAGCACCACCTTGTCGGTCGACGAGAAGCCCGCGCCCAGCGTGATCGCGCCGGTCGGCTTTTCGCTCACCTTGACGTCCACGTCGACCTGGTCGGGCGTGCCTTCGACCGGCACGGTGGTCACGTCGACGTCGGTAAAGTAGCCGAGGCGGTTGATCCGGTCTTTCGACAGCGCGAGGCGGTTCGAATCGAACCACGAGCTTTCGAGCTGGCGCATTTCACGGCGCACCACTTCGTCACGCGTGCGTGTGTTGCCGACCACGTTGATGCGGCGCACGTACACGCGGCGGCTCGGGTCCACCTGCAGCGTCAGGTCGACCTTGTGGTGTTCCTGATCGATCTGCGGCTGCGCGTTGACCGTGGCGAATGCATAACCATACTGGCCCAGCTTGTCGACAATCGCCTTGGTGGTGGCTTGCAGCTTTTCAGCCGAGAAGCGGTCACCCGGTTTGATCTTGATCAGCTTGGCCAGCTCCGCCTCGCGGTCGAGCAGATTACCGGCCAGCTTGATGCTGTTGATTGTGTACGGCTCGCCTTCATGCAGCGTGACCGTCAGATACATGTCCTTCTTGTCCGGCGAGATCGACACCTGGGTCGAGTCGATGTTGAATTCGAGGTAGCCGCGATTCAGGTAATACGAGCGGACGTTCTCGAGGTCGCCGGTGAGCTTGTCTTTCGCATACAGGTCGTTCTTCGTGTACCACGAGAACCAGTTTGGCGTGGACAGCTGCATTTCGTCGCGCAGCGTACCCGTGCTGAACGCCTTGTTGCCGATGAAGTTGATCTGGCGAATCTTCGCGCTCGGACCTTCAGCCACCGAGAACAGCACCGAGACGCGGTTGCGGTCGATCGGCGTGATCGTGGTGGTGACTTCTGCGGCATAGTAGCCGCGCGTCAGGTACTGGCGTTTCAGTTCCTGCTCGGCCTTGTCGACGAGTGCCTTGTCGTAGTAACGGCCTTGCGACAAACCGACCGCGCGCAGCGCCTTGGTCAGATTGTCCTTGTCGAACTCGTGAATGCCGGCGAAGTCGATGGTGCCGATGGCCGGACGCTCCAGCACCTGCACGATGACGACATTGCCTTCGGTCGCGATCTTGACGTCGTTGAAGAAGCCCGTGGCGTATAGCGCGCGAATGGCTTCGGAAGCCTTGTCGTCGGTAAAGGTGTCGCCTTGCTTGATGGGCAGGTACGCGAACACGGTACCGGGTTCGACGCGTTGCAACCCCTCGATCCGGATGTCTTGCACCACGAAGGGCGTCGTTGCGTGAGCAACCAGCCCATGCGCGGCGAATGCCGCGGCTATAACCGTCTTTGGAACAAAGCGATGAGGTTTAAACAACGTGCTTCCCCAGTGTGTATAGCTGCATCGGGTCGGGCGGTCGCCATCGTGAACGCCGCCAGACACTTTAAAAATGGATTAAACGAGCCAGATCGTTGAACAGCGCAATCGCCGACAATGCGACGATGCAGGCGAGACCCGCCCTCTGAAAAACGAGTTGCCAGCGATCGGAGACAACTTTGCCGGTTACAGCTTCAACCAAATAATATAACAGATGACCCCCGTCCAATACCGGAATTGGTAACAGGTTCAGTACGCCGAGGCTAATACTGACAAGGGCCAGGAACGACAGGAATGCAGAAGGACCTAGACGTGCGCTCTTTCCTGCGTAATCGGCGATCGTCACAGGACCGGAAAGATTCTTCAGCGATGCCTCGCCGACGATCATTCGCCCGAACATGCGCACCGAATAAACAGCCAGATCCCAGGTACGGCGTGCACCCAGTTGCAGACTTTCGAGCGGCCCATAACGCACGTCGATCGACGGCACCTGAGTCGCGAGTTCGGCGCCGATACGACCGATCTGCTGGCCCGTCGCCTCATCGCGCTGCGACTGCGGGACGATCCGCACGTCTTCCAGCTTGCCCGCCGCCGGGCCGCCGCGCTCCACCTGCAGCGTCACGGGTACACCGGCGTGCGATTTTACATAAGCGATGAAGGCCGTGGCATTGTCGGTAGGCACACCGTTGATCGCGCGCAGACGATCACCCACGGCGAGGCCGGCTTTCTGCGCCGCGCTACCCGGCTGCACGCCCGCGACCGTCAGCTTGCCGCCGCCCGGCTCGAAGCCGAGACGCGACATAAAGTCGTCGTCGACGTCTTTCTCGGTGATGCCGCGCAGATCCAGCTGAAAATCCGAGATGCCGTGGGCATCTTTCGCACTCAATACGACCCGCTTGTGATCGAATGCCGCGCCGAGCAGCTTCCAGCGCAGGTCGGACCATGAACGCACCGGTTCGGATTCGCCGGCGTTCCCGGTGCGCACCGCGACGACAGTTTCGCCGCCGTCGAAGCCGGCCAGCGCCGCCGGCGTATTCGGAGCAGGTGTCGCAACCACCGCTGCCGGTTCGGTCACGCCAGTGGCGAACACGAGGGCAAACAGCACGATGGCTAGCAGGAAGTTCGCGACCGGGCCGGCCGCGACAATCGCGAAACGGCGCCACACCGACTGGCGGTTGAACGCATGGGGCAAGGCTTCAGGCGGAATCGGCGCACCGCCGGTCTCGCGCTCGTCGAGCATCTTGACGTATCCGCCCAGCGGCAGTGCGGCAATCGTCCATTCGGTGCCCGTCTTCCGGCTCACCCATTGGACCAGCGGCTTGCCGAAGCCGATCGAAAAGCGCAGCACCTGGACGCCGCACAGGCGCGCCACGCTGTAATGCCCGTACTCGTGGACGACCACGAGTACGCCAATCGCCACCGCGAAGGCCAGCAGTTCGATTAGCAGATTCATAGGCGCCTCACTGGACGGCGCGTTCCGTGCGACGGGCGCCGTCCGGCAGGCGCGCGATGAAGTCGGCGGCGGCGCGGCGCGCGGCGCCGTCGGCCTCGATCACGTCCTCGAGCGCGTGAGCGCTACGGTTCGGCAAAGCGTTGAGTACGGCGTCGACCACCTGAGCAATCGCCATAAACCCGATCTGGCGCGACAGGAACGCTTCAACAGCAATTTCGTTCGCGGCATTAAGGGCCGCGCTCGCCAGCCCGCCCTCGGCCAGCGCCTTCACGGCGAGTGCGAGACACGGGAAGCGCGTGTAGTCCGGTTTTTCGAACGAGAGCGACGCGACCTGCAGCAGATCGAGTTGCGCGACACCGGAATCGACCCGCTCCGGAAACGCCAGCGCATGCGCGATAGGCGTGCGCATATCGGGGTTCCCCAATTGGGCGAGCACCGAACCGTCGGCGTATGACACCATCGAATGAATCACGCTTTGCGGGTGAATCAGCACCTCGATGCGCTCGCCCGGCACGTTGAAGAGCCAGTGCGCTTCGATCACCTCGAGGCCCTTGTTCATCATCGTGGCCGAGTCGACCGAAATCTTGCGGCCCATCACCCAGTTCGGATGCTTGCAGGCTTCGTCAGGCGTGACATCGACCAGCGTGGCCGGCTCGCGCGTGCGGAACGGACCGCCCGAGGCAGTCAGGATGATCTTCGAGACGCCGCCGTGCAAAGCGGCTTCGCGCGGCAGGCATTGGAAAATCGCGTTGTGTTCGCTGTCGACCGGCAGCAGCACGGCGCCGTTGTCGCGCACCGCGTCCATGAAGATCGCGCCGGACATCACAAGCGCTTCCTTGTTGGCGAGCAGGATGCGCTTGCCGGCACGCGCCGCGGCGAGGCTCGGCGCGAGGCCTGCCGCGCCGACGATCGCCGCTACGACCGTATCGCAGCCATTGCTCTCCGATACGTCGACGAGCGCTTGCGGCCCGTACGTAACCTCGGTCTTGCAGCCGGCTTCTCGCAACTTCGCCGCGACCTGCGCGGCGGTATCGGCATCGCCGACTACCGCGACCTCAGGCTGAAAGCGCAGGCATTGCTCGACGAGCTTGTCGCCGTTGCGATGCGCAGTGAGCGCGTAAACCGAAAAGCGCTCCGGATGACGCGCGACGACGTCGAGCGTGCTGTCTCCAATCGAGCCCGTGGAACCGAGCAATGTCAGACGTTTTTGCATATCTCTTTCTCTAGCCGAGCAGCAGCATGGCAAGCGGCAGCACCGGCAATAATGCGTCGATGCGGTCGAGTACGCCACCGTGCCCAGGCAACAGGCCGCTTGAATCTTTCACTCCGGCCTGGCGTTTCATCATCGATTCGAACAGATCGCCCACCACGCTGAATGCCACCAGCAAGGTCAGTGCGAGCAGTGTACGTACGGCGCCTAATTGCGCCAGCAGCGCAGAATACAGGGTCGGCTCGAACGCATGCAAAAAGACCGCCGCAGCGGCGACGATCATCACGGCCAGCCAGCCGCCGATCGCGCCCTCCCAGGTCTTACCCGGGCTGATGGCAGGCGCGAGCTTGTGCTTGCCGAAAGCCTTACCTGAGAAGTATGCGCCGATATCGGCCAGCCAGACCAACAGCAGCAGCGACAACACGAAAGGCACGCCCTTCATGCGCGCGGCGACGAGAGCATGCCAGCACGCGACGAATACCACAATGCCGGCAAGAAACAGAAACCCGCGCCACGCGCCTTGCGCGAGGGTCGGCTTGCGCAAAAGCACATATGGCCCCGCGATCACCCAGAAAATAGCGGCCGCCTGAAACAGCGGCCGGGGCTCCTCGATACCGGTACCGAGACGGGTGCTCGCGACCAGCGCCACGGCGGCCACCAGCGCGTAAATGACCGGGCCGGCACCGCCGAGCTTCAGCAGGCGCGCCCATTCCCACGCCGCGAATACGACGACGAAGGCGATCAGCGCGCCAAACGCGCCAACCGGCGCGAACAACGTGACCGGCAAGAAAATCGCCAGCAGGATGATCGCCGTGATGACACGGGTTTTTAGCATGGAAGCGAATCGACGTTTTGCGATTGCGGCTCGAGTTGAGCACTGGTGCGGCCAAAGCGGCGCTCACGCTCCGCATAGGAAGCGATGGCGTGGCCGAGCGCGTCGGCGTCGAAATCCGGCCAGAAGGTGTCGGTGAAGTAGAACTCGGTGTAGGCAAGCTGCCACAGCAGGAAGTTGCTGACGCGGCGCTCGCCGCCGGTGCGGATGAAAAGATCCGGCTCCGGTGCATAGGCCATCGACAGGTGTTCGGCGAACGAATCCTCGTTCACTTCGACCGCTTTGCCCGCCAGCGCCGATTGCTCGGCAAGCTTGCGGGTGGCCTGCATGATGTCCCAACGGCCGCCGTAATTGGCGGCGATGGTGAGCGTCAGACGGGTATTGCGCGCGGTTTTGGTTTCCGCGCGCTTGATCAGGTCGCGAATGCGCGTATCGAATCGGGACAGATCGCCAACCACGCGCAGACGAATGCCATTCGCGTGCAGCTTGCCGATCTCGCGCTCCAGCGCGGTGACGAACAGGCGCATCAGGAACGACACCTCGTCGTTCGGGCGGCGCCAGTTTTCCGAACTGAAAGCAAACAGCGTCAGGTATTCGACGCCCTGCCGGGCGCAGGCCTCGACGGCCGCACGCACCGCGTCGACGCCGCGCGTATGGCCGGCCACGCGCGGCAGACGGCGCTGGGTCGCCCAACGGCCATTGCCGTCCATGATGATCGCGATATGTCGCGGCACCGCGGCGACATCAGGCACGCGCACGGTTGAGCTGGTATAGGTCATGGCCGTCGGGACAGTGACTGCAAAAAAAAGAAGTGGAAACCCTGAAGATGCTGAGCCAACCGGCCTCAGACCGTCATGATCTCGGCTTCTTTGGTCACGACGAGTTTGTCGATTTCCGTGACGAACTTGTCCGTCAGCTTCTGAACGTCGTCACCTGCACGGCGCTCGTCGTCTTCCGAAATTTCCTTGTCCTTCACGAGCTTTTTCAGTTGCTCGTTTGCATCACGGCGCAGGTTACGAATCGCGACCTTGGCCGTTTCCGCTTCGCTCTTGACCACTTTGGTCAATTCGCGACGGCGTTCTTCGGTCAGCGCGGGCATCGGTACGCGAATCACGTCGCCCTGGGTCGCCGGGTTCAGACCGAGGTCCGACTCGCGGATCGCCTTCTCGACGACCTGGACCATCTTCTTTTCCCACGGCTGCACGCCGATCGTGCGAGCGTCGATCAACGTCAGGTTCGCAACCTGCGAAATCGGCACCGGCGAACCGTAGTAATCACACTGGATGTGATCGAGCAGGCCCGTATGCGCACGGCCCGTGCGGATCTTCGACAGGTCGTTCTTGAACGCGTCGATGGAACGCTGCATTTTTTGCTCAGCGCCCTTTCTGATATCAGCCACAGACATTTTTAAACCTCCGAACCTTCAAAACGGTGCGAGCCGGCCAGCGCGCGCATGATGCGGCGGCCTGGGCTCGCGTTAAAGCCCACGTTATGTGAACGAGAGTTTACACGTGGACGAGGGTGCCCTCGTCCTCGCCGAGTACGATGCGCTTGAGCGCGCCGGGTTTGACGATCGAAAATACACGGATCGGCAGCTTCTGGTCGCGGCACAGAGCGAACGCCGTGGCGTCCATCACCTGCAGGTTGCGGCCGATTGCCTCGTCGAAGCTGATCGTGGCGTAACGGGTCGCACTCGGGTCTTTCTTCGGATCGGCCGAATAGACGCCGTCCACCTTGGTGGCCTTCAGCACGACTTCCGCGCCGACTTCCGAACCGCGCAGCGCAGCGGCCGTATCCGTCGTGAAGAACGGATTGCCGGTGCCGGCCGCGAAAATCACGACTTTGCCTTCTTCGAGCTGGCGAATCGCACGGGGCCGAATGTACGGCTCGACCACCTGGTCCATGCGCAGCGCGGACTGCACGCGCGCTTCGATACCGGCGTGGCGCATCGCGTCCTGCAGGGCCAGCGCATTCATCATGGTGGCCAGCATGCCCATGTAGTCAGCCGTGGCGCGATCCATACCGGCCGCGCCGCCCGCGACGCCGCGGAAAATATTGCCGCCGCCGATCACCACGGCCAGCTGCGTTCCGAGACGGACCACTTCGGCCACGTCCGCTACCATTCGTTCGATGGTCGCGCGATTGATGCCGAAGGCATCGTCGCCCATCAGAGCTTCACCGGAGAGTTTGAGCAGGACGCGTTTATAGGCTGTGGGCATAGGGGTATCCAGATCGCGCAGAACAGGGCAACAACAAGGGACTAATGTAGGGGTGAAATACTGATTCGGGCAAGCGCCGCCAAATTGACGAACCCTGGGGTTCGCCAGCGGCGTGCGTCGCGAGGGTCACCCGCGCGCAGCCTTGCGGCGCCGCCGACCGCGGCAAAGTCTTGCTCCGCCGCGGGTCCAACGGTACTAACTGAAGCTTAAGCGATACTTATTGTTGCTTTGCAGCAGCGACTTGAGCCGCCACTTCGGCTGCGAAGTCGTCCTGCTTCTTCTCAATGCCTTCGCCGACCACGAACAGCGCGAACTTCTGCACGCTCGCGTTGCCAGCCTTCAGCATCTGCTCGATCGTCTGCTTGTCGTTCTTAACGAACGTCTGGTTCAGCAGCGAGACTTCCTTCAGGTACTTCTGCACGCTGCCGTCGACCATCTTGGCGACGATTTCAGCCGGCTTGCCCGATTCGGCAGCCTTCTGCTCAGCAATGCTGCGCTCCTTGGCGATCAGATCCGCCGGCACGTCGTCCGACGACAGCGAGACCGGCTTCATGGCCGCGATATGCATGGCCACGTCCTTGCCGACCTGCTCGTCCGCGCCGGTGTACTCGACCAGCACGCCGATGCGGGTGCCGTGCAGGTACGCTGCCAGCTTGTTCGACGTTTCGAAACGCACGAAACGGCGGATCGACAGGTTTTCGCCGATCTTGCCGACCAGCGCGAGACGCACGGCGTCGACCGTCGAGCCGTCCAGCGGCAATGCCGACAGCGCAGCGACGTCAGCCGGGTTTTGCGTAGCAACCAGCTCGGCGATCGTCTTCGAGAAAGCCAGGAAGTCGTCGTTCTTCGAAACGAAGTCGGTTTCGCAGTTCAGTTCGACCAGCGAACCCGCGTTGCCGCCGATGAACGATGCGACCACGCCTTCAGCCGTCACGCGCGACGCTGCCTTGCTGGCCTTGTTGCCCAGCTTCACGCGCAGCAGCTCTTCAGCGCGCGCCATGTCGCCTTCGGCTTCCGTCAGCGCTTTCTTGCATTCCATCATCGGCGCGTCGGTCTTTGCGCGCAGTTCTGCAACCATGCTTGCGGTAATTGCCGCCATCATTTGCTCCTTGAGTTCCGTCTGTCACACGCCGCCCGGACTTCGATACCGGCGGCAAGAATTCGTTTCAACGTTGCACGTATTTTTTACGGACTACGTTTGGGCACTACTCACAGCACACCACTACTTTGTCGCGGCTTAAAAAAAGGGGGCCTGTAGAAAGCCCCCTTTTTTGCCGGACACGGGGTAGCTTTACGCTTCCCCGTTGACCTCGACGAACTCGTCGCCGTCACCGCCACGGGCAGCCTGCACCACTTCGTTGACCGCGTTAGCACGGCCTTCCAGGATCGCGTCAGCCACGCCAGCCGTGTACAGAGCGACAGCCTTCGAAGCGTCGTCGTTACCCGGGATCACGTAGTCGATGCCTTCCGGCGAGTGGTTCGTGTCGACCACGGCGATGACCGGAATGCCGAGCTTGTTAGCTTCGGTCACGGCAATCTTGTGGTAGCCGACGTCGACCACGAAGATCGCGTCCGGAATGCCGCCCATGTCCTTCACGCCGCCGATCGACTTTTGCAGCTTGGCCATTTCGCGTTCGAACAGGAGCGCTTCTTTCTTGCTCATGCGTTCGGTTTCGCCTGCTTCCAGCGCTGCTTCCATGTCCTTCAGGCGCTTGATCGAGACCTTCAGCGTCTTGAAGTTGGTCAGCATGCCGCCGAGCCAGCGTGCGTTGACGAACGGCATGCCAGCGCGTTGTGCTTCTTCAGCGATCGTGTCGCGCGATTGACGCTTCGTGCCGACGAACAGGATCGTGCCGCGATTCGCTGCCAGTTGACGCGCGTACTTCAGCGCGTCGTTGTACATCGGCAGCGTCTTTTCGAGGTTGATGATGTGAATCTTGTTGCGATGACCGAAAATGAAGGGGGCCATCTTCGGGTTCCAGAAGCGCGTTTGGTGACCGAAGTGGACACCGGCTTCCAGCATTTGACGCATGGTAACTGCCATGAAAATCTCCGCGAGGGTTGGGTCTTAAGCCGGCTGCCGTATCGGCCGCGCCGCCATTGTGCTCATGCACTTTCTGGCTGAACGCAGCGGACACCCTGGGTGCGCCGGCTTGCGAGTCTGCTGCCTTGGTACTGCCCTATCCCGTAGCGCAGGCAACTATCGCCACGGGAAGCCATTTCCGCCTACTTGCGCTTCGCCCACTGCCTATTAGAACAGCGATACATCAACGAAATTAGACAGAGATCGACTTAGCCAAAGATTATAGCACGCGACTATCGGCTGACTCAACCCGCGCGGTAGCTCCTGTTTGCCGCGGGCGGTTGCACCCGGGCGCTCACGGCCGCCCCGGAAAGCCATTCGCAATCAGCCGCGAACACGGCAGCAAAGGCACCGCCCTGCTCGCAAAACCCTGCGGCAGGTGGAATATGGTGCGATAATCTTGCAATAAATTGCATTTCAGGCCCGACTCATGGCTATTACGCTGAAAAACGAACACGATATCGCGCAGATGCGCGTCGCCTGCAAACTCGCTAGCGAAGTGCTCGACTACATTACGCCGTTCGTTACAGCCGGCATCACGACCGGCGAACTCGACCGGTTGTGTCACGAATACATGCTCCAGGTTCAGGGCACGGTCCCGGCGCCGCTGAATTATCAGCCGCCCGGCTATCCGCCCTACCCGAAAGCCACCTGTATTTCGGTCAACGACGTGATCTGCCACGGCATTCCGGGCGACAAGACGCTCAAGAACGGCGACGCCCTGAATATCGACGTCACGGTGATCAAGGAAGGCTATTTCGGCGACACCAGCCGGATGTTCATCGTCGGCGAAGGCTCGATCATGGCCAAACGCCTTGTGCAGACCACCTTCGAATGCATGTGGCTCGGCATCGACCAGGTGCGCCCAGGCGCCCATCTCGGCGATATCGGCTACGCCATCCAGAAGCACGCCGAAGCGCAAGGCTACAGCGTGGTGCGCGAATATTGCGGCCACGGCATCGGCACGGTGTTTCACGAAGACCCGCAGATCCTGCACTACGGCCGTCCCGGCACCGGGCTGGAACTGCAAGCGGGCATGATCTTCACGATCGAACCGATGATCAACGCCGGCCGGCGCGACATCCGCACCATGCCGGACCAGTGGACCGTCAAAACCAAGGACCGCAGCCTGTCGGCACAGTGGGAACACACCGTGCTCGTCACCGAAACCGGCTACGACGTGCTGACTGTCTCGGCCGGCACGCCCGCGCGTCCGCCGGTTGTCGCAGCCACGGCCTGACCGACTTCCGACCTCACCCGCCCATCTGCCAATGAGTAGTGTTCCAGCCGTCACCCAGTCCCACGCCACGTCGCTCAAGGCAGACTATAAAGTGGCCAAAGCCCAGTTGCTGGAACGCTTCAAGACCGCCTCCAACGTCGACTCGCTGATGGCCGCGCTCTCGCGCGCCACCGACGAATCGCTACGCGCCGCCTGGAACACCTGCGAACTGCCGCCCGAACTGGCCTTGCTGGCCGTGGGCGGTTACGGGCGCGGTGAACTCGCGCCCCACTCCGACATCGACATCCTGGTCCTGCTGCCCGACGCGCCGATCGAGCATCTCGCGGCGCGCATCGAGCGCTTTATCAGTCTCGCGTGGGATTTGGGGCTCGAACTCGGCAGCAGCGTGCGCAGCGTGGCGCAATGTATCGAAGAAGCGGCCAACGACGTCACCGTGCGCACCTCGCTGCTAGAAGCGCGGCGCATTACGGGCAGCGCCACGCTCTTCGACGACTTTGCGAAGCGCTACCGCGAAGCGCTCGACCCGCGCGCGTTTTTCCAGGCCAAAGTGCTGGAAATGCGGCAGCGGCACGCCAAGTTTCAGGACACGCCGTATTCACTCGAACCGAACATCAAGGAAAGTCCGGGCGGCCTGCGCGACCTGCAACTGATCCTGTGGATCACGCAGGCGGCCGGTTTCGGCAGCAGCTGGCGCGAGCTCGAAGCGCGCGGCCTGATCACCGAGCGTGAAGCGCGCGAACTGCGCCGCAACGAAGGCTTCCTGAAGACACTGCGGGCTCGCTTGCATGTGATCGCCGGGCGCCGCCAGGACATTCTGGTGTTCGATCTGCAAACGCCGGTCGCGGAAAGCTTCGGCTACAAGCCGACGGCCACCAAGCGCGCCAGCGAACAGCTGATGCGCCGCTATTACTGGGCCGCCAAGGCAGTCACGCAGCTCGCCACCATCCTGATCCAGAACATCGAAGCGCAGTTGTTCCCCAGCACGAGCGGCATCACGCGCGTGCTGTCGGATCGTTTCGTCGAGAAGCAAGGCATGCTGGAAATCGCCAGCGACGACGTATTCCAGCGCGAGCCGAACGCGATCCTCGAAGCTTTCCTGCTCTACGAACAGACGCCGGGCGTGAAGGGTTTGTCGGCGCGCACGCTGCGCGCGATCTACAACGCGCGCGACGTGATGGACCAGCATTGGCGGCGCGATCCGGAAAACCGCCGCCTGTTCATGGACATCCTGAAGCAGCCTGCCGGCATCACGCATGCGCTGCGCCTGATGAACCAGACCAGCGTGCTCGGACGCTATCTGCTGAACTTCCGGCGCATTGTCGGGCAGATGCAGCACGACCTGTATCACGTGTACACGGTCGATCAGCACATCCTGATGGTGTTGCGCAATCTGCGCCGCTTCGCGGTAGCCGAGCATGCGCACGAATATCCGTTCTGCAGCCAGTTGATCGCCAATTTCGACCGGCCGTGGGTGTTGTACGTGGCGGCGCTGTTTCACGACATCGCCAAGGGCCGGGGCGGCGACCATTCCACACTCGGCATGGCCGACGCGCGGCGCTTCTGCCGTAGCCACGGCATCGAGGGCGAGGACGGCGAACTGGTCGTCTGGCTGGTGCAGCAGCATCTGACCATGAGCCAGGTTGCCCAAAAACAGGACACGAGCGACCCAGAAGTCATCAAGCGCTTTGCCGAACTGGTCGGCAACGAGCGCCGGCTGACCGCGCTCTACCTGCTGACCGTAGCCGACATTCGCGGCACCAGCCCGAAAGTCTGGAACACGTGGAAGGGCAAGCTGCTCGAGGACCTTTACCGCGCGACCCTCGCGGTGCTCGGCGGCGCGCGGCCTGACGCGCACTCCGAGCTGAAGTCGCGCCAGGAAGAAGCGTTGGCCCTGCTGCGCCTCGAAACCGTGCCGGAAGGCGCCCAGAAAGCGCTGTGGGACAAGCTGGACATCGGCTACTTCCTGCGCCACGACGCCGCGGACATTGCCTGGCAGACCCGCGTGCTGTACCGGCACGTGGAAACCGCGACACCGATCGTGCGGGCACGTCCGTCGCCGATCGGCGAAGCGCTTCAGGTGCTGGTCTATGTGAAAGACCAGCCCGATCTGTTCGCCGGCATTTGTGCGTATTTCGACCGCAATGGCTTGTCGGTGCTCGATGCGCGGGTCAGCACGACCCGTCACGGGTACGCGCTCGATAATTTCCTCGTCGCGCATACCGAAGAAGACGTGCATTATCGCGATATTGCCAATCTGGTCGAACAGGAACTGACCGCACGCCTCACCGGCGACGGCACCCTGCTACCGGGACCGTCGAAAGGCCGTTTGTCGCGGCTGTCGCGGACCTTCCCTGTTACGCCGCGCGTCGATCTTCGGGCCGACGAGCGCGGCCAATATTACATCCTGTCCGTGTCAGCGAACGACCGGCCAGGCCTTCTTTATTCAATCGCGCGCGTGCTGGCCGAGCACCGGGTCGGCGTTGCGTCGGCGCGGATCAATACGCTCGGCGAACGTGTCGAAGACGTGTTCCTGCTGGATGGACACGGTCTGTCGGACAACCGCCTGCAAATTCAGGTCGAGACCGAACTGCTGCGCGCGATTGCAGTGTGAGATTTCATGCGAGTCAAATTAACAGCCAAGCACCCGCGGCCGGCTTCGTCCGAACGCGCCCCTGTCCGTACCGGAAGCACGTCGGCGCGTAAGCCGACGCGTCCGAGCGGACCACGGCCGTCTACACCGACGGCCGGGTTCAACGGAGCACGGGGTGAAGGCGCCGGCGCAGCAGGCGGCAAGCGGCCCGCCAGCGCTGGCAAGCCGGCAGGCGCTGGCGCGCGTGCGCCACGGCCTGAAGGATCGTTTTCCCGCGAGCGGGATGCGGGTGGCGCCGGCGCTGCGCGCCGGGCACCGTCGGATCGGCCGCCGCGACGCGAAGGGACCGGCGGTGCGCCGCGCCGCTTCGAGGGCGGCGGTGATCGCGCGCCGCGTCGGGACGATGGCGAACGTGCGCCGCGTCGCTTTGAAGGTGGTGGCGATCGTAGCGAACGTGCTCCGCGTCGCGCTGATGGTGAACGCAGCCAAGGCGCGCCGCGCCGATTCGAAGGCGGCAGTGAGCGTGCTCCGCGCCGGGACGACGGTGCTCGTGCACCCCGTAAGTTCGAAGGTGGCGGCGAGCGTAGCGAACGCGCTCCCCGTCGCGCTGACGGTGAACGCAGCCAGGGCGCACCGCGCCGGTTTGAAGGCGGCGGCGACCGTGGTCCCCGTCGGGACGACAGTGAACGTGCGCCACGTCGGTTCGAAGGTGGCGCCGATCGCAGCGAACGTGCCCCGCGTCGCGCTGACGGCGAACGCAGCCAGGGCGCCTCGCGTCGATTTGAAGGCGGTGCAGACCGCAGTGAACGCAGCACGGGCGCACCCCGGCGGTTCGAAGGAAGCTCGGATCGGAGCGAACGCGCACCCCGCAGTTTCGAAGGTAGCCGCGCCCCGCGCCGTGACGACGGCGAGCGCCGCTCGTTCAGTGGCCCGCGTCCGGGCGCAGGCCGGTCCTCAGAAGGCGGCCCACGTGGCGAGCGTCCGGCGCGCGACGCCTCGGATCGCCCCCGTTTCGGCAGCGACCGTGGCGCCCCGCAGGAACGCCGTGGCGGCGAACGCGGGCCGCGCAGCGATAGCGCACCGCGCCGTTTTGAGGGCGAGCGGGGTTCGTCAGGGCGTGGCGAGCGCACTTTCGCGAAGCCCGTCAAAAGCGGCTACGGTGACCGCACGGACCGCCCGGCGCGCGCACCGCGCGACGACCGCGGCGAACGCGCACCGGCCAGGCGGGAATTCGGCGATCGTCCGGCACGTGCCAGCGACCGCAGCGAACGTAGCGACCGGGGCGAACGTCCGGCTCGCAACTTCGACAAGGCACTGCCGGCCGCCGGCCGCCGCTTTGGCGACGACAGCCGCCCCGCGCGCGCCGACAAGCCGCGCGGCCCGGCGCCTGCCGCCAGAGCCGAACGCGACAGCGACGACGCCCCGCGCATCCCGCGTCGCGATTACGAAGACGCACCGGGCACCCTGCGCCTGTCCAAGCTGATGTCGGAACTCGGTATGTGCTCGCGCCGCGAAGCCGACGAGTGGATCGAAAAAGGCTGGGTGCTGGTCGACGGCGAGCGGGTCGATACGCTCGGCACCAAGGTTCGTCCGGACCAGCGCATCGAGATCGACCCTGCCGCCGAAGCGGCGCAAGCAAGCCAGGTAACGGTCCTGATCCATAAGACCGTGGGCTTCGTCTCGGGCCAGGCGGAAGACGGCTATCAGCCGGCGATCACCTTGGTGACGCCGGAAAACCGCTGGGAAGGCGACCGCTCCGACATCCGCTTCTCGGTCGCGCATCTGCGCCAACTCGCGCCGGCCGGACGTCTGGACATCGATTCGACGGGCCTGCTGGTGCTGACGCAGGACGGCCGCATCGCCAAGCAACTGATCGGCGGCCATTCGGAAATCGACAAGGAATATCTGGTGCGCGTGTCGTTCGGCGAGCACACCACCGACGTCGAAAGCCATTTCCCACCGGAAAGCCTCGCGCTATTGCGTCACGGCCTCTCGCTCGACGACGTGCCGCTGAAGCCCGCACAGGTCAGTTGGCAAAACGGCGAGCAACTGCGTTTCGTGTTGCGCGAAGGCAAGAAGCGCCAGATCCGCCGGATGTGCGAACTGGTCGGCCTCGAAGTGATCGGCCTGAAGCGCGTGCGGATGGGCCGGGTGATGCTGGGCGCACTCCCGCCGGGCCAATGGCGCTATCTGTCGGCGGACGAGTCGTTCTGATGCCGGAAGCTTGACGCTCAAAACAGCAAAAGGACCACGGTGCCCGCGCCGTGCCGTTTGCCCAACAAAAAACCCACGCCGCGGCGTGGGTTTTTTGTTTCCAGCAAGACCCGCAGCCAGGCGGTCATTGCGGGCGGTTGCGAGTCATGACACAGGTCAGTCGTCGCTATTCGGGTCCATATCCGGAAACAGGACCTCAGTGAAGCCGAACTTCGCGAAATCGTTGATCCGCATCGGGTACAGCTTGCCGATCAGGTGGTCGCATTCATGTTGCACGACGCGCGCATGAAAACCTTCGGCGACGCGATCGATCGGTTTGCCGTACTGGTCGAAGCCGTGGTACTTGATCATCGAAAACCGGCTCACCGCGCCCCGCAAACCCGGTACGGACAGACAGCCCTCCCAGCCCTCTTCCATGTCGAGCGAAACCGGCGTAATGGTCGGGTTGATCAGCACCGTCTCAGGCACCGGCGGCGCATCCGGATAGCGTTCGTTATGCCCGAAGCCGAAGATCACCACCTGCAGATTCACGCCGATCTGCGGCGCGGCGAGCCCCGCGCCGTTCGCGTCGTGCATGGTCTCGAACATGTCCTTGATGAGCTCATGCAACTCGGGGGTGTCGAAGTGATCGACCGGATCGGCAATTTGCAAAAGGCGCGGATCGCCCATCTTGAGAATTTCGCGGATCATAACTGCCCCTCCAGGAGCTTGCGCATACCATCTTCGTCGAGTACCGGGATACCGAGTTCCTCGGCTTTCGCCAATTTGCTGCCCGCTTCGGCCCCCGCCACCACGTAGTCCGTTTTCTTCGACACCGAGCCGGCCACTTTCGCGCCGGCCGCTTCGAGCATTTCTTTCGCCTCTTCGCGAGCGAGCGTGGGCAAGGTACCGGTCAATACAACCGTCTTGCCGGCCAGCACGCCTTGCGGCGCCTTGGGTGCGGGCGGTCCTTCCGGCCATGTGACCTTGCCCGGCGCGCGGAGTTGCTCGATCACCGTGCGGTTGTGTTCTTCGGCAAAGAACCGATGAATCGACTCGGCCACCACAGGGCCCACGTCGTTCACCTCGAGCAATTCTTCGACCGAGGCATCCATGATCGGCGTCAGCGAACCGAAATGTTTGGCCAGATCTTTCGCCGTCGATTCGCCCACATGGCGGATACCGAGTGCGTAAATAAAGCGCGCCAGCGTGGTGTGCTTGGCTTTCTCAAGCGAGTCGAGCAGATTCTGCGCGGACTTTTCGGCGAAGCGGTCAAGCTCGGCAAGCGTCGCAAAGCCAAGGTTGAACAGATCGGCCGGCGTCCGCACCAGATTCTGCTCGACGAGTTGATCGATGATCTTTTCACCGAGCCCGTCGATATCCAGCGCGCGCCGCTGCGCAAAATGCCACAAGGCCTGTTTGCGCTGCGCCGGACAGAACAAGCCGCCCGTGCAGCGCGCAATCGTCTCGTCCGGCAGCCGTTCGATGCTCGAACCGCACACCGGGCAATGGGTGGGCATGACAAACTCGCGGGCGTCGTCCGGGCGGCGGTCGAGCAGCGCACCCACCACCTCGGGAATCACGTCGCCGGCCCGCCGCACGATGACCGTGTCGCCGATGCGAATATCCTTGCGGCGCACTTCATCTTCATTGTGCAAGGTGGCGTTCGTTACCGTCGCGCCGCCGACAAACACCGGTTCCAGCCGCGCAACCGGCGTAATCGCGCCGGTACGGCCGACCTGCACGTCGATCGCGAGGAGTGTGGTCAGCGCTTCCTGGGCAGGAAATTTGTGAGCCAAGGCGAAACGGGGCGCCCGCGACACGAAGCCGAGCACGTCCTGTTCATCGCGCCGGTTGACCTTGTACACGACGCCGTCGATATCGTAAGGCAGCGCGTCGCGCTTCTCGCCCACCGAGTGGAAGAACTTCAGCAAACCTGCGGCGCCTTGCACCACCGCCCGCTCGCCATTCACCGGCAAGCCGAGCTCCTTGTACCAATCGAGCAGTTCGCTATGGGTGGCCGGCATCTCGAACCCTTCGAGCACACCGATTCCATACGCGAAAAACGACAGCGGCCGCTGCGCCGTGATCTTCGAATCGAGCTGCCGCAAGCTGCCGGCGGCAGCGTTACGCGGATTGGCGAACTCCTTTTGCTGCGCAGCCCGCTGGCGCTCGTTCAGACGTTCGAAATCGCGCTTGAACATGAGTACTTCGCCACGCACGTCGAGCACGTGCGGGATGCGCTTGCCTTTGAGCTTGAGCGGAATAGAGCGGATCGTGCGGATGTTCTGGGTAACGTTCTCGCCGGTCGTGCCATCGCCGCGCGTGGACGCCTGAACGAACACGCCGTCGACGTACCGCAGCGACACGGCCAGGCCGTCGAACTTCAGCTCGGCCGCGTAATCCACCGGCACCGGCGGTTCGCTCGCATTCTTGCCGAGCGCGTCGCCGACGCGCTTGTCGAACGCGATGATGTCTTCGTCTGCGAAACCGTTGTTGAGCGAAAGCATGGGTTGATCGTGCACAACCGGCTCGAAGCCGCTTGACGCCTCGCCACCTACGCGCTGGGTGGGCGAATCCGGCACGATCAGGTCCGGATGCTCGGCCTCGATCTGCTCCAGTTCCTTGAAAAGCCTGTCGTATTCCGCGTCCGGCAGGTCCGGCTGGTCGAGCACGTAGTACGCGTAATTGGCGCGTTCAAGTTCCGCGCGCAGCCACGCGGCCCGCTCCGCGGGAGCGCTGGTTGCAGGGTTTGAGGCGGGGGTTCGGACCATGCTGTCGGAAGCTTCTTCAAAGGAATTCAGACATTGGATTATCGCAGGAAGCGTGCCCCTTTACATCGGCCGAATGGCCAGTTTTGGACTAGCCCTAAATGCCAACGGCCGCACATCGTGCGGCCGTTGAAACTGCATGTAAAACTGGCTTGCTGCGAGACGCGTTACTGGCTGAACAAACGCCGGGTGGCCGGCGAACCTGCCGGGATACCCGCCTGTTCAAGCTTCGCGTAAAGCGTCATCAACTGCTTTTCGATCGCCAGCAACGCGGTTTCCGGCAGCGGACGGCGCCCGTCGTCGACCACCCGGCCACCGATTCGCTCAGCCAACGATTTCGCGTAGTCGCACATCAGGCGGAACGGCAGAATGTCTTCGTCCGCGACCGGCACGTCGAGCACCAGCGTGATCATCTGGCCGCCCTTATAGGTCAGGTCGTCGCGCAGGAAATTGGTGTCGCCGAATTGCAGCATGAACACCGGGCTCTGCTTCGCGTCGAGCTTGACGAAGCGCGTGCCGTCACGCGAGAGCAGCAAACCATCTTGCGACGCGACCGCCTGCACATAGTTGGCCGACCACGGCGCGCCGTCGGAGAGTACGTTGATCGACAATTGTGCATCGCACTGCGCGGCGAAACCGTCGAGCTCACGCGCCATGGCGACCGTTTCGAGCATGTCGGGAAATTCCGGCGCCGCATCGAGCGCGTCGGCAAACTGCTGCACGCCAGTCACGAATTCCGAGAATTCCAGTTCGTTGAGTGCGCCACTCCGATTGGCCAATTGCGCGGCCGCGCGCAGCTCCTCGTAGCGTGCACCGTTTTGCAGCAATTCCCATGTGCCGCCTTCGAGCTTGCCTTCGATATGCACAGGCTTGCTGCCGGCGCGGCGTAGACGTTGCGCGAGCGGAATCACCTTGTCGCCGGCCACCGGGCCGTTCAGACGAATCGGCACGATGCAGTCGATGCGGCGATCGACGATAGCCGGCGGCGCGGACGAAATCGTCGTGGCACCGGGCAGGATCGGCTCGACCGGTTCGTCGGCATTCGCCGCGTGGCCACTTTCGGCTTGCGCGATGCCTTCCGCTTCCGGAAAGCCGTTCGGCGTGGTTGTCTCCGCCTGAATATCGGCCGGCGTATCGAGCGGCGCGGCCGTAGCGCCAAACGTCGGCTCGACGCGCGCTGCCGCGGTGTCCGCTACCGGGTCCGCGCCCACTACCGGCTCGCGCCGCGTGGTCGGCCGGGCCGGTTCGATAAACGGGCTCTGCTCTTCCTGATCGTCCCGCGCGAAACTTTCGGCGGTATCGGCCGGCATCGGACGCGGCATCTTGCGACGCACCTTCGCGCCTTGCCATGCGTTGTACACGACCACGCCCCCGACCACCACGGCACCCGCGCCGATCAAACCGAGTGTCAACTCGTCCATGCATGCTCCATCAGCAATTCTTCTGTCTGCGCGGCTATGCGCCCGCTCCACGTGTCGCGCGGCCACCGGCCGCTGCGCTGAACGCGGGCACCCGCGATGATCAACCTAACCGAAAACTCAAACGATATTCTGGGCGAAACCAGCCGCCGTTTCCATGTCGACCGCAACGATGCGCGATACACCCTGCTCCTGCATGGTCACGCCGATCAGTTGCTGCGCCATTTCCATCGCGATCTTGTTGTGCGAAATGAACAGGAACTGCGTCTTGTCCGACATCGCGCGCACGAGGTTCGCGAAACGTTCCGTGTTGGCGTCGTCGAGCGGCGCGTCCACTTCGTCGAGCAGACAGAAAGGCGCGGGATTCAACTGGAACATCGCGAACACCAGCGCGGTGGCGGTCAAGGCCTTCTCGCCGCCCGACAGCAGATGAATCGTCGAATTCTTCTTGCCCGGCGGTTGCGCCATCACCTGCACGCCGGCGTCGAGAATCTCGTCGCCGGTCATGATCAACCTGGCCTGGCCACCGCCAAAGAGACGCGGGAACAGTTCGCCGAAATGACGGTTCACTTCGTCGAAGGTGCCTTGCAGCAGCGTGCGCGTTTCGCCGTCGATCTTGCGGATCGCGTCTTCCAGCGTTTCGATTGCGTTGTTCAGGTCGGCCGATTGCGAATCGAGGAACGTCTTGCGCTCGGTCGCCGCCTTCAGCTCATCAAGCGCGGCCATGTTGACCGGCCCAAGCGCGGTAATCGCGTTGTTGATGCGCGTGACTTCGCCTTGCAGGTAGGACGGCTTCATGTCCGGCGTGAGCTTGGCCTGCAACTCGGCTTCGTCGACGCCGGCCGCGGCCAGTTGCTCGATGAACTGCTCGCCGTTCAGGCGCGCGGCCTGTTCCTTCAATTGCAATTCGTTGATGCGGTCGCGCAGCGGTTGCAGCGCGCGCTCGGCGGTGAGCCGCGTTTCGTCGGCGGCACGCAGCTTGGCCGTCAGATCGTCCAGTTCGAGACGCGCGGCATGCAGCGCCTCTTCCTTGACCGCGCGGATGTCGAGCGCGTCCTGCAAGCCGGTATGCGCGGTTTGCTCGTTGATCGTTTCCAGCTCGGCGCGCGCATCTTCCAGCGACGCGGCGACGCGTTCACTCTGCTCGTGCGAGACCTGGATGCTGCGTTTCAATTCGTCGATGCGGTTCGCCATGTTGCGCGCGGCGAAACGCGCGTCGGTAGCGGCCCGATCGAGGTCGCGGGCCTGGGCACGCGCGGCGGTCAGCGTTTCGTCGAGTGCTTCGAAAGCCAGTTGATGGTCTTCGAAACGCGCCTGCAATTCGGCGAGTTCGGCGTCGTGACGCTCGAAGTTCGCTTCCGATTCGCCACGCAGCGCACGCTGCTCTTCGATCTGCGCGGTGATTTCTTCGAGTTCTTCGCGAATTTGCGTGCTGCGTTGCGTGTAGCGCTCATGCGCTTGCGCGAGCTTGAGCACGTCCATCTGCAACGCATGCACGCGCTGCGTCGCACGCTCCGACTGCTGACGCACGTCGGTCAACGCTTGCGCGGCTTGCGTGTGCGCAGCTTCAGCGCGGATCGCGGCAGCCTTCGCCTCATCGGCGAGCAAGGCTTGCGCGCGGACCTGACGCGCCAGGTTTTCGATTTCCTGCTGACGGGCCAGCATGCCGGCCTGCTCGGAATCGGCGGCATATAACTGGACGCCGACCCGCGTCACCACGTGGCCGGCCTTCACGACGAACGAACCGCCTTCCGGCAATTGCGCGCGCATGGCGAGCGCCTGTTGCAGATCGTCGGCGACGAAAGCGAGGCCGAGCCAGTCGTTCAGCACGGCGCGAATGCCTGCATCGTCGATACGAACCAGCGACAGCAGCGGCCGCAAACCCGGCGGCGTAGCAACCGGCTGACCGGCTGCGGGCGGCGCGTAGAACGCGAGCTTGGCCGGCGGCGCGTCGGTGGCGAACGCCTTGACCCAGTCGAGGTTCGACACTTCCAGCGCGGCGAGCCGCTCGCGCAGCACGGCTTCGAGCGCGGCTTCCCAGCCCGCCTCGACGTGCAGCTTCTTCCACAGACGCGGCAGGCCGCTCAGCTCGTGCTTTTCAAGCCACGGCTGGATCTTGCCTTCGGTCTGGACGTTTTCCTGCAGTTGCTTGAGCGCGGCAAGGCGTGCGTCGAGCTGATGAATCTGGGCGCTTTCCGACTGCACGCGCTCCTGGGCGGCGCGCCGTTCGCCGTCGAGGCGCGGCAGCGTTTCCTGCGCGTCGGCGAGGCGGGTCTGCGCGTCATGCAGGATTTCTTCGTGCTCGGCGAGTTGCATACGCAGATCTTCGAGCTGCGCTTCGTCGGGCGCGTCGAGGCCGCCCGCTTCCGACTTCAGCCGCTCGTGACGCTGCTGCAACTGCTGCAATTGCTGATCCGCATTGCGCTGATGCGCGGCTTCGAGCTTCAGCGCCTGTTCCGTCTGCGCGATACCGCCGCGCTCGGCGTTCAGTTCGGTCTGCGCGTCGCGCCAGCGCGCTTCGAGCGCCGGCATCGCATCGTGCTTGGCGGCGGCCTCGTCTTCGGCCAGCGCGGCCTTTTCTTCGGCGACGGCCAGTTGTTCTTCAGCGTCTTCGAGATCGTCCTGGGCCTTCTGGGCTTGCGACTGCCACTGCTCACGCTGGGCGGTCAACGCCGCGATTTGCGCCTGCACGCGGTTACGCGATTCGACGATGAACTTGATCTCGGCTTCAAGGCGGCTGACTTCGGCATTCGCTTCGTACAACGCCCCTTGCGCGCCCTGCATCGCGTCGCTGGCGGAGTAATGCGCGACACGCAGCGTTTCGAGTTGCGCTTCGACTTCGCGCAGCTTCGCGGTTTGCGCCTCGAGGTCGATCTGCGCCTGTTCGATCGCGCGTTGCTGGCGTTCCTGCTCACTGCCCGCTTCGTTCTTGCGCAACAGCCACAACAGACGCTGCTTCTCTTCGCCGTCGGCCTGCAAATCCTTGTATTTGGTCGCGACAATCGCCTGTGCTTCCAGCTTCTCGAGGTTCGCCCCCAGTTCGCGGACGATGTCTTCGACTCGCGTCAGATTCTCGCGCGTGTCGTGCAGGCGGTTCTCGGTTTCGCGGCGGCGTTCCTTGTACTTCGAGACGCCCGCGGCTTCTTCGAGGAACACCCGCAACTCTTCCGGCTTCGCCTCGATCAGGCGAGCGATCATGCCCTGCCCGATGATCGCGTACGCACGCGGCCCGAGACCGGTACCGAGGAAGATGTCCTGAATGTCGCGGCGGCGCGCCGGCAGGTTGTTGATGTAGTAGCTCGAAGTGCCGTCGCGCGTGAGCACGCGCTTCACGGCGATTTCGGCATACTGGCCCCACTGCCCGGCGGCACGGCCGTCGGCGTTGTCGAACACGAGTTCGACGCTGGCGCGGCTGCCGGGCTTGCGCGCGGTCGAGCCATTGAAGATCACGTCCTGCATCGACTCGCCGCGCAGCTCGGAAGCGCGCGATTCGCCGAGCACCCAGCGCACGGCGTCGATGATATTGGACTTGCCGCACCCATTCGGCCCGACCACGCCGACTAGCTGGCCCGGAACCTGGAAATGCGTGGGATCGACGAATGACTTGAAGCCAGCGAGTTTGATCGAGGTCAGACGCACGGCGATTTCGCTGTTTGAAAAGGGAAAATAAAAGGTGGCTCGTGAAGGCTGCGTCAGCCGTTCGCCGATGCTGCGAAACGGCTCGCGAAACTCCGCGATACGGGCACCAGACGCACGCGGTGAAGCGTGCGCCGGCTAATGAGGGACAATCATACCATCGCGCGGGAGCGGTTCTTACCGTCCTTACGGTCTGCGCTGCCGTTGCTGTCGAGACCCGCGTCCTGATTGGCCGGATCGGGCGGCAATGCCTTGCTCCGGTGCACCCAACTCGAGAGCGCCGAGGCCAGCACGATGCACGCGCCACCGGCCCATTCGCGCGGACCTGGCGTCTCGCCGGCGAATATCCAAGCGGACAGGGCCGTCACCACGATCTCGAACAGCATGATGATCGAGGCCCGGTTGGCCGGCACCCGGGAAAGTCCGTATTGGACGAGCATATTGTTCGACGCGAGCAGGAAACCGAGGCCGAGCACCAACAGCGCGGCCGTGCCGAGATGCGCTCCGGTGGGCGGCGCGGGCATCGCCTCGAACAGCGACGCGCAGGCGCTGAAAAGCGCCGCGCCGCCGAAGATCGTCGCGGTGCGCATTTCCGGCTTCATCTCAGGCAGCACGCGGCTCGTCTTGAGGATCAGCACGTTGCTCATCGCGAAGCCCATACCGCCGGCCAAACCTGCCCATTCGGCGAGATTGCCGGGCACCGGAATGCCCAGTTGCGGCGACCACAGCATGGTCATCGCGCCGGCCAGCGACAGCGCGGCGAGGCCGGCGCCCGCCCAGGTCAGGCGTTCGTGCAGGATGAAGTGGGCAAAGAGCGCGGTCCACGCAGGGGTGAGATAGAACAGCAGCAAAACGCGCATGACCTCGCCGTGGATCGAGCCCCACACGAAGCCGAGATTGGTCACGCCCGCGGCCAGCGCGAGAGCCGGCAGCAGCCAGTGCCAGCGCACGGTCCTGAGCGCGCGATAGCGGACCAGCAGAACGAACAGGCAACCGGCGCCGCTTGTGAGCGCGCTCGCCGCCGTGCCGGTTACGCCGAGCGCATTGAGCATGCGCAGCGGGTACCAGATCATCCCCCACACCGAGGCGCCGAGCATGATCGCGAGCGTGGGCCAGCCATTACGGAGCCAGTTGTTCATGATGCGTGCCCCTCATGGCTGTCGGGGCTGTAGGGCTTGCTGCGTAAGCCGTACCGGGCCATTTTGCCGGTTTTGCGGAGTCTGCCGAAGGCGGCGGCGTTGCGCCCGCTTCGTCTGAGTGTCCCCATTGCTGCTACGACCATTGCTGCTCCTGCTTTCTTTTTTCGCGAACCGTCCGCGGTTCGCGTCGTTCCCGCTGCGTCGCATGCCTGCGCTGCCTGGCGGGTTTTACCGCTTTTCAACACCCTGTACACCGGTTGCGCGACCTGCCTGCGCCGCGGCACCCTGCAGCCCGCGAAGGGCGGCGCGCCACGCTATAATCCTCCACTCGCCACCGCTGCCGCCCTTTTTCGCGTCACTCACGCAATTTGCGGTCAGCGCGCGTGGCCAGCCTCTCCCAGCATCCGTCTGCGACCATCCTCGATCAGGCTCGATCCGCCCAGTGAACCCGCTACTCGACTCCCTTCAGCCCTACCCGTTCGAAAAGCTGCGCGCGCTTTTCAGTGAAGTCACGCCGCCGGCCGGCCTCGCGCACATCAGCTTCGGCATCGGCGAACCGAAACATCCCACGCCCGCGCTGATTCGCGACGCGGTGATTGCCTCGCTCGGCGGTTTGTCGGCGTATCCGGCTACCATCGGTTCGCCGGCCCTGCGCGAGTCGATCGCCAAATGGGCGACGCAGCGCTACAACCTGCCGCCGGTCGATCCGGCCACTCAGGTGCTGCCGGTGTCCGGTTCGCGCGAGGCGCTGTTTGCGCTCGCACAAACGGTCATCGACCCGAGTCGCGGTGCCGACGGTGAGCCTGCGATCGTACTCTGTCCGAACCCGTTCTACCAAATCTATGAAGGCGCGGCGATTCTCGCCGGCGCGCAGCCGTACTTCGTGAATAGCGACCCGGCGCGCAACTTTGCCTGCGACTATGCGGCGGTGCCGGCCGACATCTGGGCGCGCACGCAGCTGCTGTACGTGTGCTCGCCGGGCAATCCCACGGGTGCCGTGCTCACGCTCGACGACTGGCGCGAACTGTTCGCGCTGTCGGACCGCTACGGCTTCGTGATCGCGTCCGACGAGTGCTACTCGGAAATCTACTTCGACGAAGCCAATCCGCCGCTCGGCGGCCTACAGGCGGCCCACCAGCTCGGCCGCGGCTTCGAGCGCCTCGTGATGCTCTCGAGCCTGTCCAAGCGCTCGAACGTACCGGGCATGCGCTCGGGCTTCGTGGCGGGCGACGCGGCGCTCCTGAAAGACTTCCTGCTATACCGGACATACCACGGCGCGGCCTTGTCGACCGTGTTCCAGAATGCCAGCATCGCGGCCTGGAATGACGAAACGCACGTGCGCGAGAACCGCGCGAAGTACCTGCAGAAGTTTTCCACCGTGACGCCGATGCTCGCCGAGGTGCTCGACGTACGTCTGCCGGACGCCGCGTTCTACCTGTGGGCGGACGTCTCGCGCACGGGCCTGTCGGACACCGGGTTCGCCCAGCGCCTCTACGCCGACTATAATGTGACGGTTCTGCCGGGCTCATTCCTCGCGCGCACCGCGCACGGCGTGAACCCCGGCCGCAATTTCGTGCGCCTCGCGCTCGTCGCCGATGTCGACGAATGCACGCAAGGCGCACAACGGATCGTCGATTTTTGCCGCGCGCTCGCGGGCTGAATTTTTCACTGAGTTTTTCATATTCGGCAACCCCGCGCACCGCACTCCCTTCTTCAGACTTCAACTCTTCAGAAAAGCACGCATATGTCGCAACAACTTCAGCAGATCATTGATACCGCCTGGGAAAACCGCGCCGAACTGTCGCCGAAGGCCGCCCCGGCCGACGTGCGCGAAGCCGTCGCCCACGCCATCGAGCAACTGGACAAGGGCGCGCTGCGCGTGGCCGAAAAGAAGGACGGCGACTGGGTCGTCAATCAGTGGCTGAAGAAAGCCGTACTGCTGTCGTTCCGTCTGGAAGACAACGCGCCGATGCCCGCTGGCGGCTACTCCCAGTTCTACGACAAGGTGCCGTCGAAGTTCGCCAACTACACCGCTGAAGACTTCGCCGCCGGCGGCTTCCGCGTGGTGCCGCCCGCCATCGCGCGCCGCGGTTCGTTCATCGCGAAGAACGTCGTGCTGATGCCGTCGTACACCAACATCGGCGCCTACGTGGACGAAGGCACGATGGTCGACACGTGGGCCACCGTCGGCTCGTGCGCGCAGATCGGCAAGAACGTCCACCTGTCGGGTGGCGTGGGCATCGGCGGCGTGCTGGAACCGCTGCAGGCCAACCCGGTCATCATCGAGGACAACTGCTTCATCGGCGCGCGTTCGGAAGTGGTGGAAGGCGTGATCGTCGAAGAAAACTCGGTGATCTCGATGGGCGTGTACCTCGGCCAAAGCACCAAGATCTACGACCGCGAAACCGGCGAAGTGACGTACGGCCGCATTCCGGCGGGCTCGGTGGTGGTGGCGGGCAACCTGCCGTCGAAGGACGGCTCGCACAGCCTCTACTGCGCGGTGATCGTCAAGAAGGTCGACGCCAAGACCCGTGCGAAGGTCGGCCTGAACGAGCTGCTGCGAGGCGATTGATGGCACGCGGCACCAAAACCGTCGTCTACGGCATCCCGAACTGCGACACCGTGAAGAAGGCCCGTGTGTGGCTCGAAGAGCATAACGTCGAGTTTGAATTCCACGACTTCAAGAAACACGGCGTGACCGAGCCGCTGGTGCAGGACTGGCTCAAGGACGTGAAGCTCGACGCGCTGCTGAACCGTCGCGGAACGACGTGGCGCGGCCTGTCCGACGACATGAAGGCGGCGGCGGACACGCAACCGGGCGCGATCGCGTTGATGATCCACAAGCCGTCGGTGATCAAGCGGCCGGTGCTGGTGGTCAACGGCCGGGTCAAGTCGCTCGGTTTTTCCGCGGACGAATACGCGGCGCTGTTTGCCTGATTTGCGAAGATCGAAAACGCAACGAGCAGCAACGAGTAGCAACCAGCAGTAAAGCGCGGCCTCGCCGCGTCGCTTAAAAGCTGTTGCCGGCTGCGGTGTCCAACCGCCAGCCGGCATTTTTTCATTTCAACGTGGCTAGCACTGAATCCATGTCCGGCACCCTCGCCCTTACCGAACAACTGATCGCACGCGCCTCTGTGACGCCTGATGACCAGCACTGCCAGCGTCTGCTGATCGAACGCCTGTCCGCGCTCGGCTTCGAGCACGAGACGATCGAATCGAATGGCGTGACCAACCTGTGGGCCGTCAAACGCGGCGTCGACGGCACGCGCGGCAAGCTGCTCGCCTTCGCCGGCCACACGGACGTCGTGCCGACCGGCCCGCTCGAACAATGGCACTCGGCGCCGTTCGAGCCGACCCATCGCGACGGCAAGCTCTACGGCCGCGGCGCGGCGGACATGAAGACGTCGATTGCCGGCTTCGTGGTGGCGAGCGAGGAGTTCGTCGCGGCGCACCCCGCGCATCGCGGCTCGATCGCATTCCTGATTACCAGCGACGAAGAAGGTCCCGCGACCGACGGCACCGTCAAGGTTGTCGAAGCGCTGCAGGCGCGCGGCGAGCGCATGGACTACTGCATCGTCGGCGAACCGACCTCGAGCGCGCAGTTCGGCGACATGGTGAAGAACGGCCGGCGCGGTTCGATGTCGGGCACGCTGATCGTCAAGGGCGTGCAAGGGCATATCGCCTACCCGCATCTGGCGAAAAACCCGGTGCACCTGCTCGCGCCCGCATTGGCCGAACTGGTGGCCGAACGCTGGGACGACGGCAACGAGTATTTCCCGCCCACCACCTGGCAGGTTTCGAACATTCATAGCGGCACCGGCGCGACCAATGTGATTCCCGGCCACGCGGACGTGATGTTCAATTTCCGCTTCTCCACGGCCAGCACGGTGGAAAGCCTGCAGGCTCGCGTCCATGCGATCCTCGACAGGCACGGCCTCGCATACGACCTGAAATGGAGCGTGAGCGGCCTGCCGTTCCTCACGCCGCGCGGCGATCTGTCGAACGCGCTGGCCAAAGCGATCAAGGACGAAACCGGTGTCACGACGGAACTGTCGACCACCGGCGGCACCTCGGATGGTCGCTTCATTGCCCGCATCTGCGAGCAGGTAATCGAATTCGGCCCGCTGAACGCCAGCATCCACAAGATCGACGAACATATCGAAGTCGCACACATCGAGCCGCTGAAGAACGTGTATCGCCGCGTGCTCGAACAACTGATCGCCTGACCAAGGAATTTCCGCGATGACGCTCCCGTTTTCCACTGTTCGCGACCTGCTGCGTTTCGCGGTGTCGCGCTTCAACCAGGCCGAGTTGTCGTTCGGCCACGGCTCGGCCAACGCCTACGACGAAGCCGCTTATCTGATCCTGCATACGCTGCATCTGCCGCTCGACCTGCTTGAACCGTTTCTCGACGCACGTCTTTCCGCGGCCGAAATCGACGCCGTGCTGAATGTGATCGAGCGCCGCGCCGGCCAGCGCGTGCCGGCGGCCTACATCACGCAGGAAGCGTGGATGCACGGCTTTCGCTTCTACGTGGACGAACGCGTGATCGTGCCGCGCTCGTTCATCGGCGAATTGCTGCAGGACGGGCTACAACCGTATGTGGAAGATCCCGAGCAGGTGGGCGCAGTGCTGGAACTGTGCACCGGCTCCGGCTGCCTGGCGATTCTCGCGGCGCACGCGTTCCCGAATGCGGATATCGACGCGGTCGACCTCTCCGCCCCGGCTCTCGAAGTCGCCACACGCAACGTCGCGGACTACCATCTCGACGATCGCATCGCCCTGTTCGAAGGCGACCTGTACGCGCCGCTCGCCGAGCGCCGCTACGACGTGATCATCAGCAATCCGCCGTATGTGAACGCCGCTTCCATGCAGGAACTGCCCGCCGAGTACAAGCACGAGCCGGACATGGCTTTGGCAGGCGGGCCGGACGGCATGGATATCGTGCGCCGGATCATCGCCGAAGCACGTAACTGGCTGACCGAAGACGGCGTGCTGGTGGTCGAGATCGGTAACGAGCGCGCAAACGTCGAAGCAGCCTTCGGCGGCCTCGATCTGGTGTGGCTATCGACAAGCGCCGGCGACGATAACGTATTCCTGATTCAGGCCGCGGATCTGCCCGTCTGACGTTTTATTGCAGCATCCTCGACACGCGCGGCAGGCAATCGGTGCCTGCCGCGCGTTTTGCTTATGGGTGACCTGTGGGTTGCACGTCAGTCACTCCCCCAACACACCCGCGTTCGGTAAGATGGGCCCGGTCTGCTGTGCGCGGCGCCATCGAGTAGCCGCGGCGGCGCTTCGCCAACCCGTCAACCGCCTATGCAATTCGACCTGCTTCATATCGGCCCGCTAGTCGCCCTCGCCCATATCCTCGGACTGGTCGCGGCGTGCCACGCGATTCTGTACACCCGTACGTCGCAAGGCGCGATCGCGTGGGCGGTGTCGCTGGTTGCCATGCCGTATCTGACGCTGGTGCCGTATCTGTTTCTCGGCCGCAGCAAGTTTCAGGGTTACGCGGACGCCCGCCGCGTCGAAAACGAATTGCTGCGCACGCGCGCGCATCCTCAGGTATGGGATACGCAGGCTTCCTCCGCAGGGTTGCCCACGCAGGAACTTGGCGCGCGGCTCGTGCATTCGCTGACACGCCTGGGGGGCATGCCGTTCCTGCCGGGCAATTCCGTACGCACGCTCGTGAACGGCGCGGCAACCTTCGAGGCCATCTTCGAAGCGATCGAAGGGGCTCGCCATTACGTGATCGTGCAGTTCTTCATCGTGCGCGACGACGCGCTCGGCGAAATGCTCAAAGACGCACTGATCGCAAAGGCCCAGCAAGGCGTGCGTGTCTACTTCCTGTACGACAGCATCGGCAGCTTCGACCTGCCCCACCGCTACGTGGCGGCGCTGCGCGCGGCCGGCGTGGAGACACACCCGTTCGCCACCAATCGCCGCTTCGTCAACCGCCTGCAGCTAAACTTCCGCAATCACCGCAAGATCGTCTCGGTGGACGGCGAGCGCGCGTTTGTCGGCGGACATAACGTGGGCGTCGAATATCTCGGCAACAAGCCGCCATTGTCGCCATGGCGCGATACGCATATCGAAGTGCGCGGCCCGGCCGTCGCCAGCATCCAGTTCGTGTTCACCGAGGACTGGCACTGGGCGACCCAACAGCTACCCGATTTCGCCATGCCGGCCTCCCAGCCCGCCGACGAGGGCATGCACTGCCTCGTCATGCCGAGCGGCCCAGCCGACAAGCAGGAGACCTGTTCGCTGTTTTTCGTCGAGGCGATCAATGCGGCGCGCGAGCGGATCTGGATCACCACCCCTTATCTTGTGCCCGACGAAGCCGTATTCGCCGCGCTGCGACTCGCCGTACTACGCGGCGTGGACGTGCGCATTCTGATTCCGTGCCGGCGCGATCACCGCGTGGTGTTCGCCGCTTCGAAACTGTATGCCTACGATTCGCTGCGCGCGGGCATCCGCATCTTCCGCTACCAGCCGGGCTTCCTGCATCAGAAGGTCGTGCTGATCGACAGCGTGGCGGCGGCTATCGGCAGCGCCAATCTCGACAACCGCTCGTTCCGGCTGAACTTCGAAATCATGGTGCTGACCGTGGACCGCGGCTTCGCCAAAGAAGTCGAAGCGATGCTGCTCAAGGACTTCGCGGAGTCGCTCGAAATCGACCGCAACGAGTACCGCAATGCGAGCGCGCTGCGGCGCGTGCTGATGCACGTGGCGCGGCTGTTCTCGCCGATTCTGTAGCCTCCCTGCTGCCGCGCCAGCGGGATCGGCGCAGGCGCCGGCTCGCACCCGGTTCTTCAGCGCCAGCTTGATCCGCGTTCAACCGCGCCGAAGTGCCCTGCTTCGGCACACGTCACAGCAGCTTTTCGATGTCCTCGACAATCGCCTCAGGCTTGGTCAGCGGCGCATAGCGCTTCACCACATTGCCGTCGCGGCCGATCAGGAACTTGGTGAAATTCCATTTGATCGCTTCGAGCCCCAGCAGACCCGGCGCCTCGCCCGTCAGATAGCGAAACAGCGGATGCGCATTGGCGCCGTTCACGTCGATCTTCTCGAACATCGGGAAGGTCACGCCGTAATTCTTTTCGCAGAAACTGCCGATCTGCGCAGCGTCACCCGGTTCCTGCTTGCCGAACTGGTTGCACGGAAAACCCAGCACCGCGAGGCCGCGCGCCGCGTAGGTGTCATAGAGCTTTTGCAGACCCGCGTACTGAGGCGTGAAGCCACATTCACTTGCCGTATTGACGATCAGCAAGACCTTGCCTTGATAGCGCTCGAGACTCACTTCCTCGCCGCCCAGCGTGCGTGCCGAAAACGAATAAATCGATGTCATGTGCTCTCCCCGTGAAAGCCGTCAGTCTATGCCAAAAGCCGCGCCGGTACAGTCGGCCGAATGGCCGATCCCGGCCGGGCGCCCGGTGTCAGCCCCGGCAGTCTAAAATAGCGGTTTTCTTCAGTCGGCCTCTTCGTGATCCGCTTTAACCAGTTCAGCCTCGCGCGCGGCACCAAGCCGCTGTTTGAAAACACCACGTTCACCCTCAACCCTGGCGAGAAGGCCGGTCTGGTGGGAGCGAATGGCGCGGGCAAGTCGACGCTGTTTGCCGTGCTGCTCGGCGAACTGCATGCGGACGGCGGCGACTTTTCGATCCCGCCGACCTGGCAGATCGCCCACGTCGCGCAGGAAACGCCCGCCGCGGACAAGACCGCCCTCGCCTACACGCTCGACGGCGACGCCGCTTTGCGCACCATTGAAGCGCGCATCGCCGAAGCCTCGGCCGCGCATGACGGTGCAGCCGAAGGCGAAGCACACGCCGCGTTCGCCGACGCCGACGGCTACACCGCGCCCGCCCGCGCTGAAGCCTTGTTGCTCGGGCTCGGCTTTACGCTCGAACAAACGCGCGAGCCGGTCAGCAGTTTCTCGGGCGGCTGGCGCATGCGGCTGAATCTGGCGCAGGCGCTGATGTGCCGCTCCGACCTGCTGCTGCTCGACGAACCGACCAACCACCTGGATCTCGACGCGATCGTCTGGCTCGAGGACTGGCTGCACCGCTATCCGGGCACGCTGATCGTCATCTCGCACGACCGCGAATTTCTCGATTCGGTCTGCAATGTGACGCTGCATCTGGAGCATCAACAGATCAAGCGCTACGGCGGCAACTATTCGCAATTCGAGATTCTGCGCGCGCAACAAATCGCGTTGCAGCAAAGCGCGTATGAGAAGCAGCAGCGCACGGTCGAGCATTTGCAGAGCTACATCAACCGTTTCAAGGCGCAGGCCACCAAGGCGCGTCAGGCGCAGAGCCGTGTGAAAGCGCTCGAGAAAATGGAGCTGATCGCGCCGGCGCACGCGTCTTCGCCTTTCACGTTCGAATTCCGCACGCCCGATTCCGCGCCGAATCCGATGATGGTGATGGAGGACGTGCGCTGCGGTTATCGGAGTGAAGACGGTGAAATTCCGATCGTCGACCATGTGACGCTGTCAATCCAGAACGGCCAGCGCATCGGCCTGCTGGGCGCGAACGGTCAGGGCAAATCCACGCTGATCAAAACGCTCGCCGGCACGCTCGAAGCGCTCGGCGGCCGTGTGCGCGAAGGCAAGGGATTGCGTATCGGCTACTTCGCGCAGCACCAGCTCGAAACCCTGCGTCCCGACGACACGCCGTTGCAGCATCTCGCACGCCTCGCGCCGGATACGCGCGAACAGGAATTGCGCGATTTCCTCGGCAGTTTCAACTTTTCCGGCGAGATGGCGACCTCAAAAATCGCGCCCTTCTCGGGCGGCGAAAAGGCCCGCCTGGCGCTTGCACTGATCATCTGGCAGAAGCCGAATCTGCTGTTGCTCGACGAGCCGACCAACCACCTGGATCTCGAAACGCGTCACGCGCTGACCATGGCGCTCGCGCAATTCGAGGGCACGCTGATTCTGGTGTCGCACGACCGGCATCTACTGCGCGCCACCACCGACGTGTTCATGCTGGTCGCCAAACACCGCCTGCAGGAATTCGACGGCGACCTCGACGACTACCGCGACTGGCTGCTCCAGCACGCCGCGGAACAACGCGCGGCGCTGAAAGCAGGCACGGCGTCGAACAACGCGGAAGGTGCGGACAGCGGCGTCAATCGCAAGGAGCAACGCCGCCTCGAAGCGGAAACGCGCCAGAAGCTCGCGCACCTGAAAAAGCCGCTGCAAAGCCGCATTACGAAGATCGAAAAGGAAATGGACGCGCTCAACGCGGAAAAGGCGACGCTTGATGCGTTCGTCGTCGATCCGGCCAGTTACGAGCCCGAGCAGAAGAACAAACTGACGGAAGCGATCCGCCGTCAGGCAGATGTGAACGCGCGCCTCGAAGCGCTCGAAGCCGAATGGCTCGAGACTCACGAGGAACTCGAACAAATCGGCTAGCGGCAGGCTGTTGCTGGACCGCGCCGGCATCGATCGGAGGTAGCCCTTGTCACCCGTGAGCCCGTCTGCGTCTTCATCTGGGTCTTCATCTGAGTCTCCGTCGGGATCTTCAGCCGGGTCCTCACCCGAGTCCTCATCTGAATCCTCGCCGGGGCCTTCAGCCGGGCCGTCGGCTGCGACCTCGGTAAAAACGGCGGCACCTGCGCCGCTGCAAGGCCTGCGCGTGCTGGATCTGACGCGCCTGCTGCCCGGCCCGGTCGCCGCCTTGCGGCTTGCCGAACTCGGCGCCGACGTGCTGAAAATCGAAGCGCCCGGCGCAGGCGACCCCACCCGCACGATGATGCAGTCGTCGAGCGACCGGGTGGCAGGCCGCCCTGGCGCGTTTTACCGGCTGGTGAATCGCGGCAAGCGCGAAACGCGCCTCGACCTCAAATCGCAAGCCGGACGCAACGTGCTGCGCGCGCTCGCAGCCGAAGCCGATGTGCTGATCGAGAGTTTCCGGCCCGGCGTAATGGAGCGTCTCGGTATCGGCTACGAAACGCTGCGCGCGCTCAATCCGCGGCTGGTCTACTGCGCGATCACCGGTTATGGCGCGAGCGGTCCGTTTGTCGACCATCCCGGACACGATCTGAACTATATCGGCTACGCGGGCGTGCTCGATCAACTGGCAAGCCGCGACGGCGTGCCGATTCTGCCGAACTTCCAGATTGCCGACCTGCTCGGCGGCGCATTAAGCGCGGTAACGCAGATTCTCGCCGCGTTATGGCATGTATCGCGCGGCGGCTCTGGCCGCTTCGTCGATATATCGATGACGCACGTCACATATGCGCACAACGTCGTCGCGCAGGTGGCGCTCGCCAACGAGGGCTTGGCTCCAGTCGCAGGGGCCGGTCTGCTGAACGGCGGCGTGCCCTGCTACAACCTGTATCGGACGCTCGACAATCGCTGGCTCGCGGTCGGCGCGCTCGAATTGAAGTTCTGGGAAACGCTGTGCATGGCGCTGGACCGGCCTGAATGGGCGACGCGTCACTGGAGCCTCGGCCAGGCAATTGGCGGCCCGGACGCCAGCGCGTTGACGCAGGAGTTGGCCGATCTCATCGGCAAGCGCCCGCTGGAGGAATGGGTACTGCTGCTGGAGTCGCTGGACTGCTGCGTCTCGCCGGTGCTGACGCCGGCGGAAGCTGCGCAGCACCCTCTATTCAATCCTCAGGCGTATGCGGCTATGAGCGACGGCAAAGACAGCGACGATAAAGACGGCAACGACACTGGGGCGACCCTCGCCCGAGTGTAGGCCAAATCGCCCCCCAAAATCTCAGCGCTTCAGCGCCGCACCGCCGTTTGCCGCGGCAAGACCTGGCGCGGCGATTTTTCGTCGTCGTACAGGAAATGCTTGCGGCCTTCCACGTGACGGTTGATCGTGGCGCGCACTTCGGCGGCGGTGACGTCTTCGGCCACGACCCGGCGCGAAATCTGCCCGGTCGTGTCGATCCACTCGACAATCCGGCAAGCGTCGCCCCAAGGCTGGCGAATCGGCTCGGAGACGCGGCAGCCGCGCACCTGCATCGGCCGCTCGGCCACCGTTTCATATGACTGTTTCAAGGCGCAATCCCTTTTTTCGGCATCAGAACGGATGCAATACCTTCACAGCTTAGAAAAAAGGAATGGCGGACAGGTTACAGACAATCTGGCGATGTTTACGGCCCATTACGTTTGCACCAGCGCCCGCAGGCGCTGAAACCCCCGTCTAGTCAAGCGTGCGGACCCTGTCGATAGCCTGCTCGATCCGTTCGACAGCAACAACCTGTAAGCCTTCGATGGGCTGCTTCGGCGCGTTGGCCTTCGGAATGACCGCGACTGAAAAACCCAGCTTGGCCGCTTCTTTAAGACGCTCCTGCCCACGGGGCGAGGGCCGGATTTCGCCGGCGAGACCCACTTCCCCGAATACCACAAGCCCCTTGGGCAGCGGCTTGTTACGCATGGAAGAATGGATTGCGAGTAAAACGGCCAGGTCCGCTGCAGGCTCGGTGATTTTCACGCCGCCCACGGCGTTCAGGAATACGTCCTGGTCGAAACAGGCGATGCCGGCATGCCGATGCAGCACCGCCAGCAGCATCGCAAGGCGATTCTGTTCCAGCCCTACCGCGAGGCGCCGTGGGTTTGGCGCATTGGCCGCGTCAACCAGCGCCTGCACTTCGACCAGCAGCGGCCGCGTGCCTTCCTGCGTCACCAGCACGCAGGACCCCGGCACGGATTGCTCGTGCTGCGAGAGAAACAACGCCGACGGATTGGCCACGCCGCGCAAGCCACGCTCGGTCATCGCGAACACGCCGAGTTCGTTGACCGCGCCGAAGCGGTTCTTGATCGCCCGCACCAGCCGGTATGACGAATGCGTGTCGCCCTCGAAATACAACACCGTATCAACGATGTGCTCGAGCACGCGCGGCCCGGCGAGCGCCCCTTCCTTGGTGACATGGCCGACCATGATGATCGTGGTGCCCGACTGTTTGGCGATGCGCGTCAATTGCGCCGCGCATTCACGCACCTGCGCAACCGAACCGGGGGCAGAGGTCAGCGCGTCGGAATAAACGGTTTGAATCGAGTCGATCACCGCGACGTCAGGCCGCTGCTCGGCGATGGTCGCCTGGATTTTCTCGAGCTGGATTTCCGCCAGCAGTTGCAGCTCGCTGGCCTTCGAGCCAGGTTCGAGCAATGAAAGCCGTTGTGCGCGCAACGCAATCTGCGCGGCAGATTCTTCGCCACTGATATAAAGCGCGCGTTTGTCCGCGGCAATTTCCGCGAGCGACTGCAGCAGCAACGTCGATTTGCCGATACCCGGATCGCCGCCGATCAGCACCACGCCGCCCGGCACGAGACCGCCGCCGAGCACACGATCGAACTCGCTGACACCGGTCGAAAAGCGCGGCACGTCGGACGCTTCGATATCGGCGAGACGCCGCACCGGCGCGCTCTTCGCGAGCGACTGGAAGCGATGGGTGGACGGCGCTTCCGCGACCGATTCCACCAGCGTGTTCCACGCATTGCATGACGGGCACTGCCCGGCCCACTTCGGCGATTGACCGCCGCATTCACTGCATATGTACAACGTCTTCTGTTTAGCCACGCGCCCTTGCCTGTGTTGCTGTTCTTTGGATTGATACGCTTGCCGTGCCTTACTCCGCACGCACCGGGACGCGCGGCGCGACCGCGCACATCAGCTCGTAGCCGATCGTACCGCACGCCTGCGCGACGTCGTCGATCGGCAGTGCGTTGCCCCACAACTCGACACGCGAGCCGATGTTGGCCGTCGGGATCGGTGTGAGGTCGACCGTCAGCATGTCCATCGATACCCGCCCGACGATCCGCGTACGCACACCGTCGACGATCACCGGCGTGCCTTCCGGCGCGACCCGTGGATAACCGTCCGCGTAGCCGCAGGCCACCACGCCAATGCGCATCGGCGCGCGCGCCTTGAACGCCGACCCGTAGCCGACCGTATTGCCTTCGACAAGCGTCTGCACGGCGATCAGTTCGGAGGTGAGCGTCATGGCCGGTTGCAGGCCGGTGCCGGCAATCGCCGACGTCACACCCGAGGGTGACGCGCCGTACAGCATGATGCCCGGTCGCACCCAGTCGAAGTGCGCGGCCGGATGCCACAGCGTTGCCGCGGAATTCGACAGACTGCGCGCCCCCGCAATGCCTTGCGCACCGCGCTCGAACGCTTCCATCTGATGGGCGATGCCGCGCTCGCCGTCGGCATCCGAGAAATGTGTCATCAATGTGATCTGGCCGACGCCCTGGCAGGCCCGTGCGCGCTCCCACGCCGAGCGGAATTTTTCCACCGTGTAGCCGAGCCGATTCATGCCGGTGTTCATCTTCAACTGGATATTGACGGGCTTGGACAGGCGCGCCATTTCGAGCATGCGCAGTTGTTCGTCCGAATGCAGCGCCGTGGTGAGGCTGTAGCGGTCGATTACGTCGATATCGGTCGGACGAAAGAACCCTTCGAGCAAGAGAATTGGCCCGGCCCAGCCCAATTCACGCAACTTCACGGCTTCTTCGAGGTCCAGCAAACCAAAGCCGTCGGTGGCGCGCAGCCCCGGAAAAGCGCGCGCAAGGCCATGTCCATAGGCATTCGCCTTGACCACAGCCCAGATTTTGGATTTCGGCGCATAGCGCCGGGCGACGGCGAGATTATTGGCGAGTGCGGAGGTATGAATCGTGGCTGAGAGCGGGCGCGGCATAGGTAATTTTCGTAAAGACGCTTGCGAATCAGGAGCTTACAGGGCGTTTTCAACGCTCGATAGCCCGCTGGGCGGTGCGATCAAGGATTTTGCTAGTCCGAATTCAGCTATTTTCGTGATATAAAGCCGTGCGCACAACCCATTTCGAACGGTATAAGCCCGGACGCCCAGCACGCGGCCGGGGCGGACAGACCGCAGCGAGGACAGCATCGCATCAGATGAAAAAAGGTTTTTACACCATCATGGCCGCGCAATTTTTTTCGTCGCTGGCCGACAATGCGCTTCTGATCGCCGCTATCGCACTGCTGAAAGATCTTCACGCCCCAAACTGGATGACGCCGCTGCTCAAGTTGTTCTTTGTGCTGTCGTACGTCGTTCTGGCTGCCTTCGTAGGCGCCTTCGCGGATTCCCGCCCGAAAGGGAACGTGATGTTCATCACCAATACCATCAAGGTAGTCGGTTGCATCACGATGCTGGTCGGCGCCCACCCCTTGCTCGCCTATGGCATCGTGGGCTTCGGCGCGGCGGCTTACTCGCCCGCCAAATACGGCATTCTTACCGAACTGCTGCCGCCTGACCGGCTGGTCGCGGCGAACGGCTGGATCGAGGGCACCACGGTCGGCTCGATTATTCTCGGCACCGTGCTCGGCGGCGCGCTCATCAGTCCGCACATCGCCGCGCCTATCCTGCGGCATCACATTCCCACCGTGAACACGCCCGCCGAAGCGGCGATGCTGGTGATCATGGCCATCTACGTGATCGCGGCGTTGTTCAATCTGCGCATTCCCGACACCGGCGCGCGCTATCCGAAACAGGAACGCGGGCCGATCAAGCTGGTCACCGATTTCGCCGACTGCTTTCTGGTGCTGTGGCGCGACAAGCTCGGCCAGATCTCGCTCGCCGTCACCACGCTTTTCTGGGGCGCCGGCGCGACGCTGCAATTCATCGTGCTGAAGTGGGCCGAGGTGCAGTTGAACATGTCGCTTTCGGAAGCCGCGATTCTGCAGGCGGTCGTGGCCGTGGGCGTGGCGGCCGGCGCAATTTTCGCGGCCTCGCGCGTCCCGCTGAAGAAGTCGCTGACGGTGCTGCCGGTCGGCATCATGATGGGCATCGCCGTGATGCTGATGGCCTTCTACACGCGCAATCTGTTCCCCGCCCATTGGGGTCTGTATTTTGGCCGCGTGCACGTGCCGGGCTATCTGATCGTCGCGTATATTTTCCTGATGATCGTCGGCGGCCTGTCGGGCTTTTTCGTCGTGCCGATGAATGCGCTGCTGCAACATCGCGGCCACGTGCTGCTGTCGGCGGGTCACTCGATCGCCGTGCAAAATTTCAATGAAAATCTCTCGGTGCTCGTGATGCTGTGCCTGTATGCCGTGCTGGTCTGGCTCGACGTGCCGGTCACGGCGGTCATCGTGCTATTCGGCACCTTCGTCTGCCTGATGATGTGGCTGGTCATGCGGCGCCACCAGGCGAATCAGCGCGCGTTCGATTCGGTCGCGCTGATCGGCGAAGTCAAGCATTGAACCGCGCCGGGCAGCGCACTGCCTGTCCGCGCCTCTCTCCTTTCCTCGTTTTGCCATGACTCAATCCATTCCCAATGTGCTGACGATCGCCGGTTCCGATTCCGGCGGCGGCGCCGGCATTCAGGCCGATCTGAAGGCTTTCTCGGCGCTCGGCGCCTACGGCGCGAGCGTGATCACCGCGCTCACGGCACAGAACACGCGTGGCGTCACGGCGATTCATGCGCCGGACGCCGCCTTCGTGACCGCGCAACTCGATGCGGTGTTCGACGACATCCGTATCGACGCCGTGAAAATCGGCATGCTGGCGAATGCGCAGATTGCGCGTGCGGTCGCCGACGCGCTGCGGCGGCACAAGCCGAAGCACGTCGTGCTCGACACGGTGATGATTTCGAAGAGCAATCACGCGCTGCTGCTGCCGGATGCGGTCGCGGCCGTGCGCGACGAGTTGTTGCCGCTGGCCGACCTGCTGACGCCCAATCTGCCGGAAGCCGCAGCCT
Source organism: Paraburkholderia fungorum (assembly GCF_902833645.1). GTDB lineage: Bacteria > Pseudomonadota > Gammaproteobacteria > Burkholderiales > Burkholderiaceae > Paraburkholderia > Paraburkholderia fungorum. The sequence continues at coordinate 299,944 of NZ_CADFGE010000005.1, read as the reverse complement.
TGCTAGGTGTGCAGGCGGCCACCGATGAAGCCGCCATGGTCGAACAGGGTGAAGCGCTGCGCGCGCTTGGCGCGCGGGCGGTGCTGATGAAGGGTGGCCATCTGAGCGCGGCGGACAGTCCCGACTGGCTCGTTCAGGATAGCGGGACGCTGCGCCTGGGCGGCCCGCGCGTGCCGGTGAAGAATACGCATGGGACGGGCTGCACGCTGTCGTCGGCGATTGCGGCGCTGATTCCCCAGCGCGCCGATCTGGCAAGCGCGGTCGCTGACGCCAAGCTGTACCTGACCGGCGCGTTGCAGGCGAGCGACCGGCTCGACGTGGGCAGCGGCGTTGGGCCGGTGCATCATTTTTATCGGTGGTGGTGAGAGGCGAAAGCGCTTTGGCCTCGCGGCGGCGATGGGCGTAGAGGTGTAACAGCCGGCTTCAGGCCGCTAATGCTGGCGGCCGCCCTATTTTCCCGCGGTTCCTGCGGCTCTCGCACCTCTCGCACCTCTCGCACCTCTCGCGCCTTCCGTGACGCGCGCGATTTCTACGACGCCCGTAACTCCTGCGGCTGCCGCGCATAGGCCTGCGCCAACTCGGGCCACGTGTCCGGCACGATAAAACCACGCGAAAATTCGATCAGCTTGCCGCTGCTATCGGCAGCAAACGCGGCGACCATGGTCGGCCCGTGCTGGGATGACGTTTGCTCTGCCAGCTTCTGCGGATCGACAAAGGCGAATGCGAGAGCCTGCACTTCACCCTGCTCATGACGCCGCGGCGCAAGCCATTCCAACCGGGGCAACACGCGCCATATCCGCGCATGCGCCGCGGCAAAGTCCGGCCAGTCGCTGCGTGTGACCCACCAGCCTCGTTCGTGCGACGGATCGAGTTCGGCAGGATCGGCAGGCGTTTCGCCCGCCCGATAGAACAGCCAGCCCTTGATAAACATCTGCGGCGTCCACGGCCCTGCATAGCCGACCGAGGCAAACTCTTCACGCGCGCTCAACGGCAGTTGATGATTCAGCACATGCGCGAGCTTCAGATCGAAGCGGTCCTTCAGATTTGGACCGACGTAATCGGCTAATCGCGCTGGCGACTGCGAGCCACCCTCGCCCGCATGCAGATAGCACTTCACCGCCAACTCCCAATGCAGGCGCGCACCGTGCCGCGTCTGCACCAGAAAATCGCATTCGCCCAGCGTCACGCCCGAGCGCCGCAACGGTACGCCGGCAGCGACCAGACGCGCCGCCGGCCCATGTTGCAGGAACCATCCAAGGAGCCGCTCGGCGTAGCGGCCAAGACGGGCGATACGCGTGGCGGCGAGCTCACGCTGCAAATCGGACGGCTCGGCATCCAGCGCGCGTAACCAGTCAACGGTCGCCGCCGCTTCCTGCGACGAGCCGAAAGGGCTGGCGAGTGCGCCGACCGGTGGTTGCGCGCGCAACAAATCGGCGCTGAGCAGCAGCCAGGCGAGATCGCGCACGGCCGGCACGCGCAAGGTGTCGAGCAAAGTCCCTAGAATCGCAGCGGATGGGCTCGGCGCGGCAGCAACACGCGCAGCCGGCCCGCTCGCCTCCGTCACTTTGCCACGCCGGACGGCACGCCGCCCGCCGCGAGCCACGTGTCGCGCGCGAGGCACAGGTCCGCCCAGGCCTTCGCCTTGTCGGGCAGGCTGCGCAGCAGATACGCCGGGTGATAGGTGACAATCACCGGTACTCCTTCATATTCGTGCACGCGGCCGCGCAGCGACGAAATGCTCGCCTCGGTCCTGAGCAGACTTTGCGCGGCGAAGCGGCCAAGCGCGACGATCAGCTTAGGCTTGACCAGCGCGACCTGGCGTTGCAGATAAGGCTCGCAACGCGCGACTTCATCCTGTTCGGGATTGCGGTTGCCCGGCGGGCGGCACTTGATCACGTTGGCGATGTAGACGTTGCTGTCACGCGCGAGCGTGAGCGAACGCAACATGTTGTCGAGCAGCTTGCCGGCCTGGCCGACGAACGGCTCGCCCAGACGATCTTCGTTCTCGCCGGGCGCTTCGCCGATCAGCATCCAGTCGGCATTGCGATCGCCGACGCCGAATACCGTGTTCGTGCGTTTCTCGCACAGCCGGCAGCGCTCGCAGTGGGCGACCCGCTCGCTCAGCGCGTCCCAGTCGAGCGTCTGGATCGCGGCGGGCTCCGGGGTCTCGTGACGCGCTTCAACGGACGCGTGAGCAGGCTGATCGTCGAACCATGCGAAATCGTCGTCGGGCGGAGCGTCGAACGCCGGCGGCTCCGGTGTTCGCGACGGCTGTCTCGTCGGCTGACGCGCTTCGGCTGGCGCCTGCATCCGCCGTTGCGCCTGTTCGTGAATCTGGTCCTGCGCGGGTGGCGCTGCGCGACGTTCGTCCTGCGCCGGTATGGCATCGCCTCGGGGCGCTTCGCTCACAAGCGTCGCAGGCCGCGATGCGTCAGCCACGGGCACTGCCTGCCGGCGCTCCGGCTCAGATGCAGCCGGCGACGCTTGACGCGCCGCCACACGCGGCTCATCGAGCGGTGCCGCCTGATTCGCTAACGCGCCGGCGCCCTGCTCGAGGCCGGCTTCAACCACGTGCTCCTGCGCCGCCGACATACCTCGACGGACCCACAGCGGCGCGAGTCCGAACTCTTCCAGTACCGATTCATGCAGCGCCATCTGCGCCCTCCGTGGCAAACGAGAAACGCATCACGATGGCGTCCTCCCGGCTGCGATGCCGCGCCGGATAATAGTTTTTGCGCCGGCCAATCGACGCAAAGCCAAAGCGCTCATAAAGCCGGATCGCCCGATGATTCGACGGCCGCACTTCGAGCAGCATGCCTTCGAGTTTTTCCGCGCGGGCGATGCGCACCGCTTCGCGCAGCAGCGCAAGCCCGGCACCGGCGCCTTGCGCGGCAGGCGCCACACACAAATTGAGCAGGTGCATTTCATCGACCACCGGCATCAGCACGCAATAACCGATCAGCGTGCCCGTTACGTGACGCAGACAGATGCCGAAATAACCATTGCGCAACGAATCGCCGAAATTACCGCGGCTCCAGGGAAATTCGTAGGCAATTTTTTCGATGGCCGCGACCTCGTCCAGATCGGCTTCGGTCATCGGCGACATATAGCGGTCCGCCAGCAACACGCCACTCATTGCCGGCCCTCGCCTTGATGCGTGTCATGCGCCAGGCTGGCGGCCTGCCCGGCCTTGGCGGCTTTCTCGGCCACGCGCTCCGCCGTGGTCTGGGCTACCTTGTCGCGAATGTATTCCGGTGCGGCCTGATCGGCGGGCACGGTGCGGCCGGCGCGAAGTGCGCGCAATGCCGCGTGCGCAAGCGGCACCGCGTGCGGCAGCGCTTCGCTATCGACGGTTCGCGCCGCGGCAACCGCGGGCAGCCGCGCACCGAAAGCCGCCGCCGCATTGCCTGCGAGCGTAAAGGGGACGTCGGGCAAAACAAGCCGTTCCGGCGCGTCCAGCGATGCCGGCTGCAACGTGCGCCATTCGCCGAGCGCGGTATCCCATGCGTAGTCGGCCCAGTAAATCTCGTCCATCCGGGCATCGAGCGCAGAGAGCACGCGGGTCGCCGACGGATCGCGCCGCCGGGCGCTCTCCGCGCAGGCCAGCAGCGTGCTGATCGGCACGACCGGCAGATTCAGGCCGAATGCGAGGCCCTGAGCGACGCCCGTCGCGGTACGAAGACCGGTGAACGATCCTGGGCCGGAGCCGAAGGCAATGGCGTTGCAATCTGCCAGTTTCAGACCGGCTTGGTCGAAAAGTTCGCGAATGGCGGGCAGCAGGCGCGTACTGGACACCGCGCCGGTTTGCTCGTGGCGCACCCAGATTCGCGGTTCGGCCCGATCAGGAATCGCGGCCCCGCTTGCGGCATCGCCGACGGCGGACAGGAGCGCTACCGAGCAGAATTCGGTCGAGGTATCGAGGGCAAGAAGCACAGTTTGAGTCATGGACCGTATTGTAATCGGCACGGCGCATGCAGATGCGGTTTTGGATTTGCCGCGCGAGGCGGCGCCGAATATTTGGAATAAGCCCTCGGCCCCGCGGCAGCACGCAGTTGTTATGATCATCGGCCCAGCCAAAACCAACCCCGCCAGCCGGGCAAAATCACCATGACAGACATCAACGCGCAATTCGTCCAGGCCCAGGAAGATGCAAAGCAGCTGCCCGAGCGTCCCGGCAACCTCACTCTTTTGCGCCTCTACGCCCTCTTCAAGCAGGCTACCGACGGCGACGTCCGCGGCGACAAACCGGGTTTCACCGATATCGTCGGCAAATACAAGTACGATGCGTGGGCCGCGCTCAAAGGCACCGCTCAGGACGCCGCGAAGCAGCAATACGTCGACCTCGTCGAATCGCTGAAAAGCGGCGCGTCGGCCTGAGCCGGCCCGACGGCGGAAAACAGCGGCCGGCCGGATCGACGGCTGGGAAAGCCCAAAGCCTGTCCCAGCGCAGCCGGCCAAGCCGTGAAGGCAAAGTTTTCCGCCAGGAAATATCTTAACGGTGGCGCAGTGCAACAAAACTCTATACAATACTGCCTGCGCTTCACTGCTTTGCCCGGCTTTCCTCTAGCGGCCCTTGCGGCGCAGCGCCTCGTAGCGTTTAGCTCCAATCCAGTTTAGAACCTGTCCCCTCCTGCCTAGCCCCCTACGGGCGATCATGTCCCAGGCTGGCGGCACGCCGTGTTGGCATGTCGCATCCGATACAGCTTCTAACGAAAAGCTCGCCTTTATTGTCGCGAGCTGCCCCCGTTTTTCGATTTGCTCGCTGCTTCTTTGCTCGCTGAATCCGACGACTTGGGTATGCCGATTGGCGCCGACGTTTTAATTCCGTGTGTACCAAGGATTTACCAAGGATTCTCATGACTTCGAGCAATACCCCCAGCAGCCCGTTGAACGCCATCGCCGATCAAGCCCTCGGTCTAGCCGACGCACCCGCACAAGCCGCAGCCGTCGCTGCCGCTCCGGAAGCTGTCGCCGCAGAAGCCGCCGCGCCCGCCGGCCCGTCGTTCGCGTCGCTCGGTCTGTCCCCGGACGTCGTCTCCGCGCTGACCGCCGCTGGCTATCAAACCCCGACTCCGGTTCAGCAACGCGCGATCCCCGCCGGCATCGCCGGCCGCGATCTGCTGGTCTCGAGCCCGACCGGTTCGGGCAAGACCGCCGCGTTCATGCTGCCCGCGATCGAACGTTTCTCACAACTGCAAAAGGCGCAAGCCAGCCAACCGCGCGAACCGCGTCCGGCTGACGGCGCCCGCACGCGCCGCCCGCAACCGGTTGCCCGTCCGACCATGCTGGTTCTGACGCCGACCCGCGAACTCGCGATGCAGGTCACCACCGCCGCTGCCACGTACGGCAAGCACCTCAAGCGTCTGCGCACCGTCAGCATTCTGGGCGGCGTCGCTTACGGTCAACAGCTGATGCTGCTGGCAAAGAACCCGGAAATTCTGGTTGCCACGCCGGGCCGTCTGATCGACCACCTGGAACGCGGCCGGATCGATCTGTCGCAACTGCAGATCCTCGTGCTCGACGAAGCTGACCGCATGCTCGACATGGGCTTCATCGAAGACATCGAAACGATCGTGGCGGCTACGCCGGCTTCGCGTCAAACCATGTTGTTCTCGGCCACGCTCGACGGCAAGATCGGTTCGCTGACCGGCCGCCTGCTGAAGGATCCGGAACGTATCGAGATCGTTCAACGCCTCGAACAACGCACCAACATCGCGCAAACCGTCCACTATGTTGACGACCGCGATCATAAGGATCGTCTGCTTGACCATCTGCTGCGTGACGAAGGCCTCGACCAGGCCATCGTCTTCACGGCAACCAAGATGGACGCTGACCAACTGGCTGGCCGTCTGGCCGACGCCGGTTTCGAATCGGCTGCTTTGCACGGCGATCTGCCGCAAGGCGCGCGTAACCGCACCATCAAGGCATTGCGCGAGCGTCGTGTGCGCGTGCTGGTGGCAACGGACGTCGCGGCTCGTGGTATCGACATCCCGGGCATCACGCACGTGTTCAACTACGACCTGCCGAAGTTCGCTGAAGACTACGTGCACCGTATCGGCCGTACCGGCCGTGCTGGCCGCTCGGGTATCGCAGTGAGCCTCGTGCACCACGCGGAACAAGGCGCGCTCAAGCGCATCGAGCGTTTCGTGCGCACCCCGCTGCCGGTCAACGTCGTCGCTGGCTTCGAGCCGCGCAAGTCGGCTCCGTCGGGCGGTGGCCGTCCTGGCTTTGGCGGCCGTGGCCGTCCGGGCGGTGGCAATGGCGGTGGCCGTCGCTTCGGCAGCGGCGCAGGCAAGCCGGCTGGTAACGGCGGCGGTTCACGCAGCGGTAGCGGCAATGGCGGCGGCTGGGCCGGCAAGTCGGCTGGCGGCGGTTCACGTGACGGCGGCTTCGGTGGCGGTTCGCGTGAAGGCGGCTTCGGCGGTGGTTCGCGTGACGGCGGCTACGGCGCACGCCGCAGCGACGGTCCGCGTACGGCGCGTCGCGGCAGCTAAGCAAGCGACCCAGCAGTCATCAGGCAAGCGCATTCACGCAGCTCATTCAGTGCGTAACGCGGCCTGAAATGACCCGGATGGCCTCCATGCGGTCCGTCGGTCAGAAGAAACCGGTGCTCAGGCGCCGGTTTTTTTTCGTCCGTACTTCGGCGACCATTAATATTTCACGATGTGAAAAAATTTTTTGCGTCGTAAAAAATCGTGCTGCACGGCACAAGACGCCCTATTGCAAGATGGAAAAAGACGTTTCTTAATGTGGAACAGTACCGCCAAGCAATTGATTTTAAATAAAAATAAATATTCAAAAAACGCTCCCCGCCCGCTATTGCGCGACAACCGATTTGCCTAGACTCTTATATAAGACTTCACGAAACGAAACGCCTTAAACGGTCAAACGCTTCGACGAAGACAAAGAGTCACCCTATCCATTACAGGCAACCAAGGAGCACACCATGTCGCGCGAACAACAAGCCAAACAACTTCAACAGCAATGGGAAACCGATCCGCGCTGGAAAGGCGTGAAGCGTACGTACACGGCCGAAGACGTGATCCGTCTGCGCGGCTCGCTGCAAGTGGAACACACGCTTGCCAAGCGCGGCGCGGAAAAGCTGTGGGAAAGCGTCAATAACGAGCCGTTCGTGAACTCGCTCGGCGCGCTGACCGGCAACCAGGCGATGCAACAGGTCAAGGCCGGCCTCAAGGCGATCTACCTGTCGGGCTGGCAAGTGGCGGGCGACGCGAACGTGGCCGGTGAAATGTACCCGGACCAGTCGCTGTATCCGGCGAACTCGGTGCCGCTCGTCGTGAAGCGCATCAACAATACGCTGACGCGCGCTGACCAGATTCAGTGGTCGGAAGGCAAGAATCCGGGCGACGAAGGCTATATCGACTACTTCGCCCCGATCGTGGCCGACGCGGAAGCCGGCTTCGGCGGCGTGCTGAACGCGTTCGAACTGATGAAGGCGATGATCGAAGCGGGCGCGGCCGGCGTGCACTTCGAAGACCAGTTGGCTTCGGTGAAGAAGTGCGGCCACATGGGCGGCAAGGTGCTCGTGCCGACCCGCGAAAACATCGCCAAGCTGACGGCCGCGCGTCTGGCCGCCGACGTCTCCGGCACGCCGACCGTGCTGCTGGCTCGCACCGACGCGGAAGCCGCCGACCTGATCACGTCGGACGTGGACGACAACGACAAGCCGTTCCTGACGGGTGAGCGCACGGTGGAAGGTTTCTACCGCACGAAGCCGGGTCTGGAGCAGGCAATCTCGCGTGGTCTCGCCTACGCGCCGTACGCCGACATGATCTGGTGCGAAACCGGCAAGCCGGACCTCGAGTTCGCGAAGAAATTCGCCGACGCGATCCACAAGGAATTCCCGGATCAACTGCTGTCGTACAACTGCTCGCCGTCGTTCAACTGGAAGAAGAACCTGGACGACGCAACCATCGCCAAGTTCCAGCGCGAACTCGGCGCGATGGGCTACAAGTTCCAGTTCATCACGCTGGCCGGCTTCCACGCGCTGAACTACTCGATGTTCAACCTGGCGCACGGCTATGCCCGCAACCAGATGACGGCGTTCGTCGAAATGCAGCAGGCTGAATTCGCTGCGGCTGAAAAGGGTTTCACCGCGGTCAAGCATCAGCGCGAAGTCGGCACCGGCTACTTCGACGCCGTGACGCAAACGGTCGAGCGCGATGCATCGACGACCGCGCTACACGGTTCGACGGAGGACGAACAGTTCTTCGACAAGAAGGTTGCTTAAGGCATCCGGCGCTCTGATCGCGGAAACGGCAAGGCAGACGACAAAGCGGCCCCGCCAGAGGGCCGCCTTCAGGGAGGACTGAAGCCATCAGGGCTGGAACGCCGTCTGTCCTGATGGTTGGAATCTGGGAGTGATGGCGGCAGTGGAGACAAAGCCAGCGCAATGGATTGTGCGGCGAACACAGGACGCGCCGGCCTCATCGCCGGCGCGTTTTTTTACGCCGTGCCTGTCAGCGATGCGAATCGTGCGCGGGCCGCCTAGCGGTACACGATCACGGGAATCTTCGTATGCGTCAGGACCCGTTGCGTCTCGCTGCCGATCAGCAGGCTGCCGAGACCGCGCCGCCCATGCGAAGCCATGAAAATCACATCGCAGCCACCCTGCTCCGCGGCTTCGATGATGCCGAGATACGGTGCCGGATGCACGCTGGTGCGGCTATCGAATGCGACACCGACACGGCGCGCGGCCAGCTCCACTTCCCGCAGATGCACCCGTGCTTCACGCTCGCTGCGTTGCAAAAACTCGACCGGCGGCTCGATCACCACGTCGGAGAATGGGGAGTACGGATACTGCGGCAAACAGGCGTAGGCGGTAACGCGAGCGCCCACCGCCTGCGCGAGGTCGATGGCGCCGTCTATCGCTTTGCGCGACAGGTCTGAACCATCGGTCGGAACCAGGATGTGCCTGAACATGATGCCCTCCGTCGCCGGCTTCGTGCAGCGCGGCGTCAGCGTCCGACGAGGTTCGGTATGGAAGCCGCTCCAATCGATTGTAGGTCGCAGAAATGAGCGCAAGGCCATCGTGCGGGTCTGTCCGCATATCGGAAACCCGCTGCACGGATGGTGCGGGGCGCAGTCGCGCCACCTTGCACCTATGCGGCACCGCGGCCGGCGTCAGTTCCAGTAATCAGGATGGCCGTACGTATGCTTGAGAAAGTCCAGAAACAGACGCACCCGCAGCGGCAAATGCCGGCGTTGCGGAAACACCGCATGGATGCCGATCGGCGGCGCGGCGAACTCGTCGAGCACGCTGACGAGGCGCCCGGCCGCGATATCCGCGCCGACCTCCCACCACGAACGCCACGCGAGCCCGTAACCCTCAAGGCACCACTCGTGCAGCACGGCGCCATCCGAGCATTCCATCGTGCCGGACACCTTGATCGACACGACCTTGTCGCCCTGCTGGAACATCCAGCCACGCTGCTGGTTGGCACTCGCACCGAGCGCCAGGCAGTTGTGGTGCGCGAGATCGGCCAGTGTGTGCGGCGAGCCGCGCCGGCTCAGATACGACGGCGAAGCCACACACACGCGGCGGTTCTCGCCAAGCTTGAGCGACACCAGGGACGAATCCGGCAACTCCCCCAAACGCACGGCGCAGTCGAAGCCCTCGTTGACGAGATCAACCAGCCGGTCGGACAGGTCGAGCGTAATCGACACATCCGGATGGGCGACGGTGAAGGCAGGCACCAACGGCGCAACATGCCTGCGTCCAAACCCGGCCGGCGCCGACAGGCGCAAATGGCCGCTCGCCTTCACGCCCCCGGCCGACACGCTGGCTTCGGCGTTCTGCATGTCGTGAATGACGCGCTGGCAATCCTCGAGAAACGCCGAGCCTTCGAAGGTCAGCGTGATCTTTCGAGTGGTCCGCACAAGCAATTTGACGCCGAGGCGTTCTTCCAGCGCATCGATACGGCGGCCAATGATGGCGGGCGCGACGCCCTCGGCGAGCGCCGCAGCCGACAGGCTGCCCTTGGCCGCGACGGTAACGAAAGTTTCGATCTGCTTGAAACGGTCCATGGGCAGTGGAGCCGCAATGCCCCGAAGGAAGTCCTCTGGGACTGCGCGGGAAAGTGGTCGGTGCGCGTCAGATTAGGTGGATGAAAGTAAAAGATCAAGTGATCTTTAGCCTCTTTTTTAGCGCATACCATCACTAATACAATCCGTCCTGACCTCTAATGGAGTGCACGGCAATGTCGGCCACAACGACACCTTTCCCCAAAGCAGTGATTTTCGACGCCTACGGCACGCTTTTCGACGTGCATTCGGTGATCGCTGCCGCGGAGCAAATGTTCCCGGGCCAGGGCGACGCGCTTTCGCAGTTGTGGCGCCAGAAACAGATCGAATACACGCAGTTGCGCACCCTCGCCGATCCGGCCGGCGCACCGGGCGCGCACTACCGGCCGTTCTGGGACATCACGCTCGACGCCTTGCGCTTCTCCGCCAGGAAACTGCATCTCACGCTGGGCCGCGCGGCGGAAAAGCGTCTGATGGACGAATACGCGTGCCTGTCCGCTTTTCCCGATGCCGTCCCCGCACTGCGCCAGTTGCGCGACGCACCGTCGCCGTTGTCCGCCTCCACGCCTGCGCCTGCGGGCGGCAAAACCGCGCCGATGGTAACTGCGACGCCCGGTCTCGCGATCCTCTCGAACGGCAATCCGCAAATGCTCGACATTGCCGTGAAGAGCGCCGGCATGACGCGCCTGTTCGACCATGTTCTGTCCGTCGATACCGTACGCGCGTACAAACCCTCGCCCGCAGCCTACTCGCTCGGCACACAAGCCTTCGGCGCCGAGCCGCGCGAGATCGTCTTCGTGTCGTCGAACGGCTGGGACGTGGCTGGCGCGAGCTGGTTCGGCTTCACCACTTTCTGGCTTAACCGGCAAAACGCACCCGCCGAAGAACTAGGCGTTACGCCGCACGGCGCAGGCGGAGGCATGAACGATCTGCTCGCTTTTTTGAAGTCTCTCGCGTCGCCCAACCGCAATAGCGGCACCGGCAATCCCGGCGGCAGCCGCCCGCGCCACAGCCCTGGCGCGTGACGGCTATTGCCTGGATTCCACGACGCAATTCAAGCGCATCTCAACATTTGCACCTTTGCAATCTGACCGACCAAGGAGAAACCATGGCGAATCCGCTGTCATCGCAGTCCTCACTGCAGTTGCCGCAGGGCATGGAAATCACGGCTGAGATCAAGCCGGGCTATGAAGCAATCCTCACCCGCGAAGCGCTTGAGCTTGTCGCCGCGCTGCATCGCACGTTCGAACCACGCCGCCAGCAACTGCTGCAGGCGCGCGTCGAGCGCACTAAACGGCTCGACGCCGGTGAGCGTCCGGACTTCCTCGCCGAAACGAAGAGCGTGCGCGAAGGCGACTGGAAGATCGCACCGCTGCCGCAAGATCTGCAGTGCCGCCGCGTGGAGATTACCGGTCCGGTCGAGCGCAAGATGATCATCAACGCGCTGAATTCGGGCGCGGATTCATACATGACCGACTTCGAGGATTCGAACGCGCCGAGCTGGGATAACCAGATTACCGGCCATATCAATCTGAAGGACGCGGTGCGCCGCACGATTTCGCTCGAACAGAATGGCAAGTCGTACACGCTGAACGACAAGATCGCCACGCTGATCGTGCGTCCGCGCGGCTGGCACCTGGACGAAAAGCACGTGACGGTGGACGGCAAGCGCGTCAGCGGCGGTATCTTTGACTTCGCGCTCTTCATGGTTCACAACGCGAAGGAACAGGTCGCGCGCGGCACGGCGCCCTACTTCTATCTGCCGAAGATGGAAAGCCACCTCGAAGCACGCCTGTGGAACGACATCTTCCTCGCCGCACAGGAAGCCGTGGGCGTGCCGCGCGGCACGATTCGCGCGACCGTGCTGATCGAAACGATCGTCGCCGCGTTCGAAATGGACGAAATCCTGTACGAGTTGCGCGAGCACAGCTCGGGTCTGAACGCCGGCCGTTGGGACTACATCTTCTCGGCAATCAAGAAGTTCAAGAGCGACCGCGATTTCTGCCTCGCCGACCGCTCGCAGATCACCATGACCTCGCCTTTCATGCGTGCCTACGCGCTGCTGCTGCTGAAGACCTGCCATCGCCGCAACGCCCCGGCAATCGGCGGCATGAGCGCGCTGATTCCGATCAAGAACGATCCGGCAGCGAACGAAAAGGCCATGGGCGGCGTGCGCTCGGACAAGGCACGCGATGCGGGCGACGGTTACGACGGCGGCTGGGTGGCGCACCCGGGTCTCGTGCCGATCGCGATGGAAGAATTCGTCAAGGTGCTCGGCGACAAGCCGAACCAGATCGGCAAGCAACGCGACGACGTGCTCGTCACGGCGTCCGACCTGACGGACTTCCGCCCGGAAACGCCGATCACCGAAGGCGGTCTGCGCAACAACATCAACGTCGGCATTCACTACCTGGGTTCGTGGCTCGCAGGCAATGGCTGCGTGCCGATTCACAACCTGATGGAAGACGCCGCCACCGCGGAAATCTCGCGCTCGCAAGTGTGGCAGTGGATTCGCTCGCCGAAGGGCAAGCTCGAAGATGGCCGCAAGGTCACGGCGGAACTGGTGCGTGCCTTGTCGGCAGAAGAGCTCGACAAGGTGAAGCAGGCCGTCGGCGGCGATACGAAGCCGTACGATCGCGCCGCGCAAATCTTCGACGAAATGTCGACATCGGAGCAATTCACCGACTTTCTGACGCTGCCGCTGTACGAAGAAATCTGAGGCATCCAGGCTGCCTCAGGCACCAGCAATAACGACGTCGTACCAGGCCCGCTTTCACCAGCCACGCAAGATGAAAGAGCGGCCCGGGTCGCAAGGCTGACCGACCGGACGGCCCGACAGGCGCATGCCTGCCGGGCCGTTTTTTTATGCGCACGCGATGTAGCCGCTATGCGTTGTTACGTAAACTTGGTGCGCTCGCCGCGAACCGGCGCGAGCATCGCTCAGCGCGTGCTGCGATGCTCGACCCAATCGCCCGATCTGATTTCCGGCAGGCCCTTCACCGCATTGGGCGAGACCGGATAGAAGCGGCAGTTCACGACGTTGCCGTCTACTTTCAGCATCACTTCCCGCGCGAGGAAACGATCTTCGACGCCAGGATACACCGCTTCGATCTCATCGAGCACCGCGACCAGTTCATCTTCGATTTCGTAGACGTCACCCGTGACGTCTACGCCCGCTTCGTCGACCACCAGACCTGGATACAGGCCGAAGTCGAACAGATGGCCGCGCACCGTGGCCGTGCCGAGCAGATTCGGCTCGGCGATTTCGTTGCGCGCGGCAGCCTCTCTGAGGTCATTCACTTCGCCGGCACGCAACGTGCCATATACAAAAACGGTCTGCATCGTCGTTTGCTCTCCTTGATGATGAATTCGGTTCGCCCCGGCTGACGCCGGCGCTTCAGTTCAGCGGCGCGCTCGCCACCAGCACGCCGTCGATATCCGCATAGATCCACTCGCCCGGACGCACCAGCGCGCCCGGCAACTGCACCGGCACGTCGCGCTCACCCGTGCCGAGTTTCTGGCCACGCCGTGGGCAGGTCGCCAGGGCCGCCACCCCGACATTGATTTCGTTGAGCTCCAGCGTATCGCGCACGCAGCCGTTCAGCACGATGCCCGCCCAGCCGTTCTGCTCGGCAATTTGCGCGAGGTTGCCGCCTACCAGCGCGCAACGCAGACTGCCGCCGCCGTCGACCACCAGCACCCGGCCGGCGCCCTTCTCCTCGAGCGTGGCGCGCACGAGCGCGTTGTCTTCGAACACCTTGAGCGTCACCGCCTCGCCGCTGAAACTCTCGGCACGGCTGAAGAGATGAAAGACCGGCTCGAGCACACGCAACGTGCCCAGCGCCAGCAGGTCCTCGTGCGCATCGCACAAGTCGGCGGTGGCGAAGCTCATGGGGGTTCTCCTCGGAATCCGTGCAATCGGGACATTATGCAACGTCAATTCCGACGCAACACCTACAATGAGAAGCCCGCGGTAATTTTGAGCCCGTACCGCCGGGGCCGCACGCCCGGGTCCACGCACGAACGCGCGGTGCCTGGGCGCCGCATGCTCATGGGTTCCACGTCTTCGCAGGCGCTGCTTTATTTGAGTTCCATCCCCTGGATCGATCTTCAATATGAATTCGTCCACTGACCCGGACCCGTCGAGCCAGACCCGCTTCGCCGACATTCCGCCCGAATTCCAGCCGACGCAATCGCATCCGATTCGCGTACGCTCACGGCTGATGCCGTCGGGCTGGCGTATCGCGCGACACACGCATGCGTGGGCGCAGGTGGCCTATGCGTCGCGGGGGGTGCTGCGCGTTGCGACAACCGGCACAACATGGATGGTGCCGCCATCCCGGGCGATCTGGGTGCCGCCGCATGTGATGCACGAAGTGGTCGCGATCGAAGACGCCTTTCTGCGCACGCTCTACATTACCGAAAGCACGGTCCCGGCGGGACTGGATAGTCCGCGTGTGGTCGAGGTATCGAACCTGCTGCGCGAAGTCATCGCCGCGCTCGACACACCTGGCATTTCAGCGACACGCGAACAACTGCTAGGCGCGCTCGCGCTCGACGAACTGACGCGCTCGGAGCCCCTGCCGCTATCGGTGCCGATGCCCAACGAGAAGCGCTTGCGCGCGCTGTGCGAGGCCGTGATCGCGGATCCGACGCACGGCGACTCGCTCGAACAATGGGCATCGAGTGTCGGTGCGAGTACGCGCACGATCGCCCGGTTGTTTCGTCAGGAGTTAGGCGTGAGTTTTTCGCAATGGCGGCAGCAGGCCATTCTCGCGCGTGCGATTCCGCTATTGAGTCAAGGGCGGCCGCTTTCACACGTCGCACAAGAACTGGGCTACCAGAGTCAGAGCGCGTTCTCGGCGATGTTCCGGCGGGCATTCGGCGCCAGTCCACGCGCGTTCATCGAGCGTGGCGCCGAGCACCGCGTGGAAAGCGCAGCTAGCAGTGCTGCTTCGGAAGCGGACGAAGAGACCGCGCAGAAGTGACGGTGCAAGGGATAACCGCTCGCGGCAATGCGTCAGACGCGCCGCGCCAGATGACGGATCGCGCCGAGTTGCGCCAGACGCGGCCCGGTCAGCTTATACCCCTTGCGCTGATACAAGCGCGCGGCGGGATTGTCGACGAACACGCGCAACTGCAACTCGCGTAGCCCGCGCTCGCGTGCCCACTGATGCGAGATGTCGAGCAGATACGTGCCGGCGCCGAGCCGCCGATGCCCTTCGGCAATCTGCACGTCGCGGATGTGCAGCGAATCCCCTTCTTGCGTGATGCGCAGCACGCCGATCGGCTCGCCATCCACTTCGAGAATGAAATTTTCCGACTCGCGCCAACTGCCGAGAAAGAGATCGCCACGCCAGACCAGATGGTGCCGGCGATAGTAGCCACCCATGTTGTTGCGGGTCAGCGCCTCAGCGAACTCGAAATCGTCCATGCTGGCCTGGCGCAGATAAAACGGTGACGGAGCTTCGGTTGGGTCGAACATGGCGGGACGACGAAGATAAGTCAGGTCAACGGTAAAACAGCCCGCGCGCGCTGGCAATGGCTGTTTGTCCCGAGCATACCCGGACGATACCCAGGCGGACCGGCGGCGGAAATAAAAAAAGCCCACTTCTTTCGAAGTGGGCTTTTTAAAATCTGGCGGAGCGGACGGGACTCGAACCCGCGACCCCCGGCGTGACAGGCCGGTATTCTAACCAACTGAACTACCGCTCCAGATTTTTACAGCGCGGTTTATGAGCCAGGCTCTTTCAACCGCTGCACCGTTCATACTGCCAACCGAACGACGCCGATGTGCTGGCGTCCCCTAGGGGATTCGAACCCCTGTACTCACCGTGAAAGGGTGATGTCCTAGGCCTCTAGACGAAGGGGACAACGTACTGCTTACACCTTTAATGAAAAAGCCCGTTCAGATTTGTATGAACGGGCTTTGTCTGGCGGAGTGGACGGGACTCGAACCCGCGACCCCCGGCGTGACAGGCCGGTATTCTAACCAACTGAACTACCACTCCAGTTTGCCTATCATGACTTGCGAGCGTTGGTTTTTTCTCTGCAAGCTGCGCTGCTTTACTGCTACCAAGCGACGCTGATGTTTGGCGTCCCCTAGGGGATTCGAACCCCTGTACTCACCGTGAAAGGGTGATGTCCTAGGCCTCTAGACGAAGGGGACATAATCTTTTCAGATCTGTCTTTATCTTGCTGCTAACTGACGTTAATTTCGTTTCGTCTGCAGCAAAGACCGATATTCTAACTACGTTACAGCCGTTTGTGAAGTCTTTTTTGCTACAAGCTCCAGACTTCGGAACGACTTCACTCTGCTCTGATGGTGGAGGTAAGCGGGATCGAACCGCTGACCTCTTGCATGCCATGCAAGCGCTCTCCCAGCTGAGCTATACCCCCCTTGCAGAACAGAAACGAGATTCTAGAGGCCAATTTGCGCTTTGTAAATACCCTTTGAGCAATTGCATGCGACTTTTTTCGCAAGTCGCATGCAAACCCTCTCAAGGCAGGCGCGAATGCGCTCAAGCCAACGCTTTTTCGATACGGCTCACGACGACATCGCGGCCAAACAGCATCAGCACGCTGTCGATCGACGGCGTATGCGTGGTGCCCGCCACCAGCAGACGAACCGGCATGGCGAGTTGCGGCATCTTCAGCTTGTGTGCGCCAAGCGTTGCCTTCAACGCTGCGGCGATCGCCTCCTTGGTCCACTCCACCGTCTTGAGCGATGCAGCCAGCTCGGCCAGTGCCGGACGCACGGCATCCGTGACGTGCTGCGCGAGCGCCTCGGCGTCCGGCGCCGGCACGCGATAGAACATCGCCGCGTTCTCGGCGATTTCCTTCACCGTGGAAGCGCGGTCCTTCAGCAGCCCCACTACCGAAGTCAGATCGGCGCCTTGCGCAATCGCGGCTTCGTCGATACCCAACTCGGCGAAGAAAGGCTTGGCGAGTTCCGCGAGGCGCGCGTTGTCCGCTTCCTTGATGTAGTGCGCGTTGAGCCAGTTCAGCTTGTCGTGGTCGTACTGCGCCGGCGACTTGCCCAGATGCTCCAGATCGAACCATTCCACGAACTGCTCGCGCGTGAAGATTTCCGCGTCACCATGCGACCAGCCCAGACGCGCCAGATAGTTGACCACCGCTTCCGGCAGATAACCGGCGTCGCGATAACCCATCACGCTCATCGCGCCATGACGCTTGCTCATCTTCTCGCCCCGCTCGTTCAGCACGGTCGGCAAGTGCGCATACACCGGCGGCTCGGCACCAAGCGCACGCAGAATGTTGATCTGGCGCGGCGTATTGTTGACGTGATCGTCGCCGCGAATCACGTGCGTGATGCGCATGTCCAGGTCGTCCACCACCACGCAGAAGTTGTACATCGGCGTGCCGTCCGGGCGTGCGACCACAAGGTCGTCGAGTTCTTCGTTCGAGATCTCGATGCGGCCTTTCACTGCGTCGTCCCATGCCACGACACCCGTCAACGGATTACGGAAGCGCAGCACCGGTTGCACGCCTGCCGGCGGCGCCGGCAACACCTTGCCGGGCTCCGGACGCCACGTACCGTCGTAACGCGGCTTTTCGCCCGCTTCACGCTGACGTTCACGCAATGCGTCGAGTTCTTCGGTCGACATGTAGCACGGGTACACGAGGCCGGCATCCAGCATCTGCTTGAGCACTTCGCGATAACGGTCCATGTTCTGCATCTGGTAGAACGGGCCTTCGTCGAAATCGAGGCCCAGCCACTCCATACCTTCGAGAATGGCGTCGACGGCTTCGGTACTCGAGCGCTCGACGTCGGTGTCCTCGATCCGCAGCACGAAGCTCCCTTTCATCTTGCGCGCGAACGCCCACGGATAAAGCGCGGAGCGAATGTTGCCGAGGTGGATGAAGCCGGTGGGACTCGGTGCGAAACGGGTGCGAACAGAGGTGGTCATTTGCAGTTACTCGGAAGACAGGCGCCGGCGCCGTGACAGACATTGCCCGTGAAGCGCGGCAGCGGACCGCGCCCATGCAACAGAAAACGCCAAGCATGGGCACGCAGGAAATAAATGTGAGAGCGGAATTATACCTTCCGAACCCGGCTTGCCTGCCCTCGTCCGAACGGCCAGCGGCAGCACACGGGGCGCGCGGAACGCATGCCCCAGTGCGCCTGGGCGCTTCGTCTGCAACGTTTCATTACCAGGCCGACGCGCGCCCGGAGCTTTGATTTATGATGTGCGCGCGCTGCGAGTGGGGATAGAACCGCAGCGCATGAGATCGCCGCCGGCGCTCCCGTCCGTTTGACTATCCGTCTGATCGCGGCTCAGCTTGCGCCCATTGTTCCGATCGCGCGCCGCCCATGCCGTTGCTGGAGAACCCGTTGAAACCGTCATCCCCTCGCCTCGCCCGTCGTAACTTCTCATTGGCGGCTGCCTCCGCGGTGCTGGCTGCCTGCACCACGACCGGCGGCAGCAAGACCGATAGCACGCCGGTCGCCGTCACGCCCACGGGCAACACGCCGCCGCTCGACAAACCGCAGCGGCCAATCCGTGTCGGGCTCGCGCTAGGCGGCGGCGCCGCGCGCGGCTTCGCGCACATCGGCGTGATCAAGGCGCTAGAGGCGCGCAATATCCAGGTCGACCTGGTAGCGGGCACCAGCGCGGGCTCGGTAGTCGGTGCGCTTTACGCCTCGGGGATGAACGGCTTTGCGCTGAACAAGCTCGCGCTTTCCATGGACGAAGCGTCGATCAGCGACTGGGCCATGCCGTTTCGCACACGCGGTTTTCTGCAAGGCATCGCGCTGCAAAACTACCTGAATACGACCCTCAACAATCGTCCGATCGAGAAGATGGCCAAGCCCCTCGGTGTGGTCGCCACGGATCTGAAAACCGGCCAGCCGATCCTGTTCCAGCGCGGCAACACCGGCATTGCCGTGCGCGCATCGTGCAGCGTGCCGTCGATTTTCGAGCCGGTGAAAATAGGCGGCCATGAATACGTGGACGGTGGCCTGGTGAGCCCGGTGCCGGCCTCGTTCGCACGCAGGATGGGCGCGGATTTCGTGATCGCCGTCGACATCTCGCAGCGCCCGGAAAGCGGGCTCACCGCCAGTTCGTTCGATGTGCTGATGCAGACCTTCACGATCATGGGCCAGACGATCAAGACCTATGAACTCGACAAGTACGCGGATGTCGTGATCCGGCCGAATCTCGCCGCCATGAGCGGCAGCGATTTCTCGCAGCGCAACGCCGCGATTCTGGCCGGAGAGGAAGCGGTGGCGAAGATGATGCCAGAGTTGCAGCGCAAGCTCGCCGCGAGCCGCGCCGCGGCCTGACCCGCCCGCGAAGTAACGCCGGGTACACCGCCGGCATACTCCAACTCCCGTCACGCGCGTTGCGTCGAACGGGCCGGAGTTCAGCCCGAAAGACTCGCCGGCAGCTCGGCAAGCACCCAAACGCAAAAAGCCTGCTTCAGAAGAAGCAGGCTTTTTGCGCACCGGCACTATCCGTGCGGGCCGAATCAGTTACTGATTACCGCCGATCGACGCATTCACGCGCTTGCGCAGATCTTCACCGTCCTGATAGGACGTTTCGATCCGGCGTGCGCCCGTGAAGCGCTTTTCCCAGTAACCGCTATCCATATCGTCGACGCGGATCGTGCTGCCCGTGGAGGGCGAATGCACGAACTTGTTGTCGCCGATGTAGATGCCCACGTGCGAGAACGTACGGCGCATCGTATTGAAGAACACCAGATCGCCCGGCTTCAGGTCGCTCACGCGAACCTTTTCGCCCACGCGGCTCATTTCCTCGGCGCGACGCGGCAGCGCCATACCGAGCGTGTCCTGGAACACGTAGCGAACGAACCCGCTGCAATCGAGCCCCGAATCGGGCGTATTACCCCCCCAACGGTAGCGAACGCCGATCATGTTCAGCGCACCGACCACCACATCGCCCGCTTTGCCGGCCATGCCGGACAGGAACGATTTGGCGCCGCCGTCGTTGTCGGTAGCGGGCTGTTGCGAACTGAGAGGGGACAAAGAATTCGACCCGGTGGGGGTCGAATATGAGGCATTCTGATTCAAACTGCTTACTTCGTCGGCGAACGCGCCGGGAGCTGCTGCCATCAAGACGCCAATGAACATCCCGGCGACGACGCGCGTGCAAGCCTGGGTTAGGTTTCTGTGCTGCATTGGTCGGTATTTTTTGCCTAAAAATCAGTGGGCTACGGAAAAAAGTTTGGTCGATACTAGCCAGTAAGTATTCGTGTGTCAAAACAAATAGAAAAATACAATCGAGACACGCACCCAATTGGTGAAAGAGTGCAAAATCAGTGATCCAGCGCCGCTTTCAGCAGCTTTCGAGTGTAAGGGTGCGCCGGTGTCGCAAAAATCTGCTCAACGTCGCCGCTTTCGACGATCGAACCGTTTTGCATGACCGCAACACGATGTGCCATCGCCCCGATCACGGCCAGATCGTGGCTGATGAAAACGAAGCCGAGGTTGTACTTCTGCTGCAATCCGGCGAGCAGTTTCAGCACCTGCTGCTGGATCGACACGTCGAGCGCACTGGTCGGTTCGTCGAGGATCAGAATGCGCGGCTCCAGCACCAGCGCGCGCGCAATCGCGATCCGCTGTCGCTGGCCGCCGGAAAACTCATGCGGATAGCGGTACAACACAGTCCGATCCAGACCGACTTCGCGCAGAACCGACACTACCTTGTCGCGCCGTGCCTCCTGGCTCATTTGCGGCCGATGCAAAGCGAGCCCTTCTCCGACGATCCGCTCGATGGTCTGGCGTGGTGAAAGCGAACTGAACGGGTCCTGAAAGACAACTTGCATATTCGAGCGTAAGGCAGTCTGTTCAGGGCCGCGATAGCTGCCAAGCGCCCTGCCCTGAAACTCGATCTCGCCGTGCGCCGTGCGTTGCAAACCGAGCAGGGCCATCGCCAGCGTCGATTTGCCCGAACCCGATTCGCCGACGATGCCGAGCGTCTCGCCCTGGCGCACCGCCACGCTCGCATCGGCGACCGCGCGGAAGTGCCCCGAGCGAAACCAGCCGCCCACGCCCGGAAGTTTCGTTTTGAAGTCGACCGAGACGTTGCGTGCCTCGAGCAGCACGGGTGAGATCGGCAGCACGGGTACCACCGTGCGTTGCGGACGGCTTGCCAGCAGGCGTTGTGTGTACGGATGCTGCGGCGCTTCGAACACCTGCTCGACGGAACCGCACTCCACCAGTACGCCCTTCTCCATCACCGCGATACGTTGCGCGAAATGCCGCACCAGATTCAGGTCGTGCGTGATCAACAGCACCGCCATGCCACGCTTCTCAGCTTCGTCGCGTTGCAACTCCAGCAGCAACTCGACGATCTGTGCGCGGATCGTCACGTCGAGCGCCGTGGTCGGTTCATCGGCGAGCAACAGACGCGGACGGCACGCGAGCGCCATGGCGATCATCGCGCGTTGCCGCTGACCGCCCGAGAGCTCGTGCGGGTAGCTATTCACGCGCTTGCCGGGTTCCGCGATACCCGTGCGCCCCAACAGCGCCACGGCGCGCTTGCGCGCCTCGTTCGCCGCGACGCCGTCGTGCACGACGATCGTCTCCGCGATCTGGTCGCCCACCGTATAAAGCGGATTGAGGGCGGTCATCGGCTCCTGGAAGATCATCGCGATATCCGAGCCGCGCATGCCGCGCATCTGGCGCTCGCTTTTGGCAAGCAGATCCTCGCCGTCGAAGCGGATCGCCCCGCTCACCTGCGCATCGCTCAACAGACGCAGGATCGACAGCGCCGTCACGCTCTTGCCCGAGCCCGACTCACCGACCAGTGCGACCCGCTCGCCGCGTTGAATCGCGAGCGTTACGTCGTTCACCGCGACGGCGTCGCCGAAGGTCACATGCAGACGATCGAGCTCCAGCAGCGGCGGCGTGATGCCGTGTTGTGCGTCGTTCTGAACCTTGGTGCTCACTGGCTGCCTCCGGCGCGCATGGCGTCAGCAATACGGGTATCCAGCGCATTGCGCAGCGCATCGCCCATGAAGGTCAGAAGCAGGAGCAGCACAACCAGCACGCCGAACGTGGATAGCGAGATCCACCACGCGTCGAGATTCGCTTTGCCTTGCGCAAGCAGTTCACCGAGGCTAGGTGTCGGCGACGGCACGCCGAGGCCGAGAAAATCGAGGCTGGTGAGCGCGAGAATCGAGCCGCTCATGGTGAACGGCAAGAATGTGATGACCGGTGTCAGACTGTTCGGCAGTATGTGCCGCCACATGATCTGCCAGTTCGACAGGCCGATCGCCCGCGCCGCGCGCACATAGTCCTGCTGGCGATTGCGCAGAAACTCCGCGCGCACGTAGGCCGCAAGGCCGACCCAGCCAAACAGCGACAGCAGCACGATCAACAGAACGAAGCCCGGCTCGAAAATCGAAGCGAAAATGATCAGCAGATACAACTGCGGCATCGCGGTCCAGATTTCGATCAGGCGCTGCCCGACAATGTCGATACGTCCTCCGAAATATCCCTGCACCGCGCCCGCGGCAACCCCGAGTACCGTGCCGATCAAGGTCAGCACCAGACCGAATTCGACCGACACGCGAAAGCCATACAGAAGACGCGCGAGCAGATCACGGCCACGGTCGTCGGTACCGAGCCAGTTGTCGCGCGACGGCGGCGCCGGGTTTGGCGCTTTCGAGAAATAATTCAGCGTGTCGTAGTAGTACGGGTTCGGTGGATACACCGCGAAATTACCCGACGCGTCGAAACGATGCCTGATATACGGATCGAGATAATCGGCCGGCGTCGGAAAGTCGCCGCCGAAGGTGGTCTCGGCGTATGTCTTGAACATCGGGAAATACAGTTGCCCTTCGTAGCGAACCACGAGCGGCTTGTCGTTCGACCACAGCGGCCCGGCGAGGCTCGCCGCGAACGCGACGACGAATATGATCAGGCTCCAGTAGCCGAGGCGCTGCTGGCGAAAACGCCGCCAGATGCGTCGCCAGGGCGTTGGCGAGACGAAAGCGCGAGCCGGTTCGGTGCGCGCCGCCGCATCGGTTGAAAGGCGGGCTCGATTCATCTGCGCTCCAGTTCTTCGAATTGGATGCGGGGATCGACCCACACATAGCAAAGATCGGAAATCAGATTGGTCGCAAGACCGATCAGCGTGAACAGATACAAGGTGCCGAGCACCACCGGATAGTCGCGCCGCACCACGGATTCGTACGACAGCAGGCCGAGTCCGTCGAGCGAAAACAGCGTCTCGATCAGCAGGCTGCCGGTGAAAAACGCCGCAATGAACGCCGACGGAAAACCGACGATCAAGGGCAGCATTGCATTGCGGAACACGTGCTTCCACAGCACGCGCTTTTCCGACAATCCTTTGGCACGCGCGGTCAGCACGTACTGCTTGCGGATTTCATCGAGGAAGGCGTTTTTCGTCAGCATCGTGACGACAGCGAAGCTGCCCACCACCGAGGCCGTGATCGGCAGCGTGATGTGCCACAGGTAGTCCAGAATCTTGCCGCCCCAACTCAACTGCGCCCAGTTGTCCGAGGTGAGATTGCGCAGCGGGAAAAGCTGCAGGAAGCTGCCGCCGCCGAACAGCACCAGCAGCAACACGCCCAGCACGAAGCCCGGAATCGCGTAACCGACCAGCACCACGAGGCTCGTCGCGAAATCGAAGCGCGAACCGTTGCGCACAGCCTTGGCTATCCCCAGCGGCACCGATATCAGGTAGGTCAGGAAGAAGGTCCATAAGCCAATGCTGATCGATACCGGCAACTTCGAAATGATTAGCGACCACACGCTTTGGTGGCGGAAATAGCTCTGACCAAGGTCGAATGTCGCGAAGCGTTTCAGCATCAGGACATAGCGCTCGAGCGGCGGCTTGTCGAAGCCATACAGTGCTTTCAGTTGCGCGATCTGCTGCGCGTCTACGCCGCTATGCGAGCGCAGACCGAACGGTGCGCCGTTTTCGGCGCCTTTACGCAGTTCGTGCTGCATCTGCTCGACCGGGCCGCCCGGGACGAACTGGATCACGACGAAGGTCAGCGTCAGCACACCGAGCAAGGTCGGAATCATCAACAGCAGGCGTTTTAGGATGTAGCTCCACATGGCGTCGGTTCCGGTGCGAAGGCAGTGAATGAATGACGCGTCAATGCGCCTCAGGTTGCGGTTGCGGCGATTGCGGCGGTTGCGGCTGTGCATACCACCACATCGTCGTGATCCAGCCTTCCGCGCCATAGTACAGAGGCAAGGTTTTGGGCCATGCGAGACCGCGTTTGAAGGCGATCCGGTGCGTGGCGCTGTACCACTGTGGAATCACATAGTAGCCATGCATCAGCACGCGGTCGAGCGCATGCGTTGCGTCGACCAGTTGCTCCAGCGTCTGCGCATGCACCAGCGCTTTCAGGATCGCGTCGACTGCCGGCGACTTGAGTCCGATTATGTTGTCCGAGCCTGGCGTGTCGGCAGCCTTGCTGCCGAATCGTTCGATCTGCTCCGAACCGGGCACCTGCACGTCCGGCATGCGAATCGTAGTCGTGTCGAAGTCGAATGCGTCGAGTCGCTTCTGATAGACCGCGAAATCGGATACGCGAAACGTTGCCTTGATGCCGAGCTTTTGCAGGTTGCGAATGTACGTCGCGACGATCGGCGACATCGCCGCTTCGGAGCTGGAGTCATCGAGAATTTCGAATTCGAATGGCTGACCCTGGGCGTTGCGCAACGCGTTGTCGCGATAGGTCCACCCGGCCTGCTGCAACAGCGCGCGTGCCTGCAAGAGGTTGGCGCGCAGCGAACCCGGCGGATCGGTGTCCGGCTGCTTCGGCGGAGGACCGAACACCGCCGGATCGAGTTTCGCGCGCCACGGATCGAGAAGCGCGAGTTCACCCGGCGAAGGCAGGCCCTTCGCCTGCAGATCCGTATTAGCGAAGAAACTGTCGATACGCGTGTACTGATTGAAGAACAACTGGCGGTTCAACCACTGAAAATCGAATGCGAGATCGAGCGCCTTACGCACTCTCACGTCCTGGAACAACGGCCGGCGCAGATTAAGGATGAACCCCTGCATGCCGGTGCCGTTATGCTGCGGAAATTCGCGCTTGATCAACTCGCCACTATCGAATTTCTTGCCGACGTCGCGCCGCACCCAATTACGTGCGATGTATTCGACCATTGCATCGTATTCGCCCGCCTTGAACGCTTCCAACCGCGCGACGTTATCCGAATACAGTTTATAGACGATCCGATCGAAATTATTGGTGCCGACCCGCACCGGCAACGTCGCCCCCCAATAATTCGGATTGCGCCGATACGTAATCGTGCGGCCGTTGTCGTACTGATCGATCAGATAAGGTCCGCTGCCAATCGGTTTTTCAAAGGCCAATTGATCGAACCCAATCCGGCTGCCGTCCGGTTTCATGCCCCACTTGCGCGAGAACACCGGCATGCTGCCCACCAGCAGCGGCAACTCGCGATTGCGTTGATGAAACTCGAAGCGGATCGTGTGCGGGTCCACGACTACCGCGCGCGTGATCTCGCCGAAGATCGATGCGAACTGCGGCGCGGCCTGTGGGCTCTTCAATGTGTCGAGCGAAAACTTGACGTCGTCGGCGGTAACCGGATCGCCGTTCGAAAAACGTGCGCGCGGATTAATATGGAAAGTGGTCGAGAGGCCGTCGCGCGCGATATTGATGTCGTCGGCGAGCAAGCCGTAGGCGCTGGCCACTTCGTCGCTGCTGCCGATGGTCAGGCTTTCGAACAGCATGTCGAGGCCCGGGGCCGGATTGCCGCGCAGCGTGAATGGGTTGAATTTGTCGAAGCTGGTGAGCCGGTTCGGATTGGCCATCACCAGCGTGCCGCCTTTGGGGGCATCCGGGTTGACGTAGTCGAAGTGTTTGAAACCCGCGGGATATTTCGGTTCGCCATATTGGGCGATCGCATAAACCGCGTGGGCCGCGGGTGCCGCGAGCAGACCGGCCAGGACGAACCCACCGCACAGCGCGGCGGCGCATGCGTCGCGCCAGGTGTGAGGCACAACCCGCGGCACAAGCCGCGCCACAACCGGTACACCGACACGCGATAGCCTGTGAATCACACGGCACCAAAGTGCACGAGGCGTTTGAACCCATCGCGAGCCAGTTGTCATAAGGGCCTTGTTAGTCAGTGGGCAATAGCAATGTGAAAGGATTCTACCCAATAAAGCTGCGCAATCCGCACATCTCATCGCCGCGGCGTTCAGGTGCGTGGTAAGCAAACCTCACTGGGAGAATTCATGGGCTTCGTCGCTGGTAAACCGATCCTGCCGACCGGCCTGCCGTCGAACTGTTCGGTTGGTTGTGGCATCGCGACCATAGCCGACTGAGCAGGCACGAGGCACCGCGTCTGCAATGTTCAACGCGCACTTTCGGCTCGGTATACAGGTTTCGCGAGTGCAATAAAAAAACCGCCCGGGACGGGCGGTTTTTTTGACACGGCAATCGCGTCGACTCCAGCTTACTAATGGCTCAATGCCAGCCGCGACGATTGTCGTAGTGATCACGGCGGTAGTCGTAGCGGCCCGGGGGATGATGGCGGTACCAGTCGTCACGCGCCCAGTAGCGGCGGCCATCCCAGTAGCGGTCGCCGTGCCAGCCGATCACGATCGCCGGGCCACCGTAGTACACAGGAGCCGGTTGGTAGACAACAGGCGGCGGAGGCGGCGGCGGCGGTGCATAAACCGGAGCGGGAGCGACGTAGACCGGCGCGGGGATACCGATGTTGACGCCGACGCTCAGACCGCCGGCCATTGCAGCACCCGACGCAGCCAACCCGAGAACCCCGATCAGAAGCGGAACAATACGTGCGGACTTCATTGATCACCCTTTTGAAGAATGTGTGTTGTTGGCCGAAATATAGCGCAAGGCAGCCGTCCGCGTATTTCAACTTTGTAATAACTGATGCATAACATCGCGCCGCTAGCAGCCTCGTTACGTCTCGTTACATTGGACAAAGGTTTGGTGAAAAAGTCGTGGCGGCGTAATCGAACCGCCTCACTGCCGTCTCGCTGTTAAGCGCCCATCTGTTGGTAAATGCGCCTGGCTCATACCCTCTCTGCCTTCACCGCTGCGAGGCAATCCTGGCTACTGTTCCCACCTGCGCCAGTCCATCCGGCCGCCGGCATCTGGATCACTTTGCAGGTGCGGACTGCCGAAGCACCCCAATCGGTAGGATATCGAATTATTTTTTGCGGTACGTAACAAGCCCAGATGAACGCCGGAACCCGTCCCCTACCGGTCGCCGTACCCTTCCTGCACGTTCGCACAAGTCCGACTCATGAACGTGCGCCTTCGCCTTCCAAGACCAGATGGGTTGCAAAGCGCCTGGGCGCCCCAGCTACTCCCCTCCGCGATTGCTACAACGCCCTGCCGCGCTGTCCCGCACAGTCACCAAAACGAACATTTGATGTTCGAAAGAACATTTTTACAATTTCCACAAGCCATCTGTCGTCCGACTTCAGCGCTGCCATGACCTGCCACAAAAAGCCCAATTCAATAGATATTTCAAGAAACTCAACCACTTAATCCATGGTTTTCCCTGGTGCACCGACGCTCAAGCAGTGATACGATGACTGACACTAAACGAAGCTAAATGTTCGAATTCGCGCATGCCTGCCGTCAGCGGCCAGTCAGCGGACACATTGGGTACGGAGACGATTTTGAAAACAATCATTGGTTTGCGCTGGTGGATCATCGCGCTCGTGTGTGCCGGGACGATCGTCAACTATCTGTCGCGCAACGCCCTCGGTGTAATGGCGCCTCAATTGACGCAGCTGTTGCACATGAGCACCAAGCAGTACTCGTACGTGGTTGGCGCATTCCAGGTCGGCTATACGATCATGCAGCCGGTATGCGGCCTCGTCATCGATCTGATCGGCCTGCGCCTGGGCTTTGCGCTGTTTGCCTGCCTTTGGTCGTTGACGGGCGTCCTGCACGGCTTCGCGAGCGGCTGGCTTTCGCTCGCGGCCTTGCGCGGACTCATGGGGCTGAGCGAGGCCGTCGCCATTCCGGCAGGCATGAAAGTGGTCGCGGAGTGGTTTCCCAATCGCGAGAAGTCCGTGGCGGTGGGTTACTTCAATGCGGGCACGTCGCTCGGTTCGCTGCTCGCTCCGCCTCTCGTCGTCTTCCTGTCGCTGAGATACGGCTGGCAAAGCGCATTCGCGGTGACCGGCGCGCTCGGCTTCGTCTGGGCCGCCGTCTGGTATGTGCTGTACCGCTCGCCGAGCGATCACCCGCGCATTGGCGAGGCCGAGCGCGAGACGATTGTCAGCGGACAAACACCGGGCGCGCCGCAGCGACGCAGCATCCGCGAAGTCCTGCGTACGCGCCGCTTCTGGGCGATCGCACAGGCGCGTTTCTTCGCGGAACCCGCGTGGCAAACCTTCAGTTTCTGGATCCCCCTTTACCTCGCGACGCAACGCCACATGGATCTGAAGCAGATCGCGCTGTTCGCATGGCTGCCGTTTCTGGCCGCCGACCTCGGCGGACTTTTCGGCGGCTACCTGTCGCCGTTCCTGATGAAGCATTTCCGCATGCCGCTGATCGCCTCACGAATCGCAGGCGTGGTGCTCGGCGCTTTCATGATGCTCGGACCCGCCTGCATCGGACTCGTCGCCTCGCCATACCAGGCAATCGCGCTGTTCTGCGTGGGCGGCTTCGCGCATCAGATGATCTCGGCGCTCGTCAACACCCTGGCAGCCGACGTGTTCGACCCCAGCGAAGTCGGCACGGTCGCCGGATTTGCCGGGATGTCGGCGTGGATCGGCGGCCTGGGCTTTTCGCTGCTGGTCGGCGCACTGGCCGATTCGATCGGCTACACGCCACTATTCGGCGCCCTCGGCGCGTTCGACCTGATCGGCGCCACCTTGCTGATCATTCTGATGCGCGGCGTCACTCGCGAAGCGCGTCCGCATCAAGTCGACAACCATGCCAGCCCCGCTGCGTGACCTCACTCGAAGACCCATCATGCGTTCATTGACGAATCTGAAACATCCACCGCGCTTTTCGGTGGCCTCCCATGCCGGCAATCACATCGTTCTCGCCGCGCAGGAAAACTGCCGGATTGAGTTGTTCGTTCTCGCCGACGACATCGTCCGTGTACTCGTGTTGCCGGATGGCGAAATGCACGGCCCGCGGACATGGTCCATCGCGCCGGGCGCCGACGACGTTCCGCTCGAAGGACGCGAACGCCGGGACGTAAGCGGTTTCACGCCGCCTCGCTTCGAGCTGGCGGCCGACGCCGAGCAGGTTGTCATTGAAACGGCACGCGTGCGTTTGACCGTCACACTGAACGGCGGATTCTGCGCATGGGACATCCTGCACGACGCGGCGTGGCATCGCGTGATGAGCGATCGCAAGACCCAGGCGTACAACTTCGGCTGGTGGGACGCGCGCGCGTATCACTACATTGAGCGTCGCAAGGACGAAATGTATGTGGGCCTCGGAGAGCGCGCCGGTTCACTCAACCGTGCGGACCAGGCCTACGAAATGCGCAACATCGACGCGATGGGCTATAGCGCGCGCACCACGGATCCGCTCTACAAGCACATCCCGTTCTACGTCACGTGGCAGTCGCAAACGTCGACAGGATTCGGCCTGTTCTACGACACGCTCGCCGATTGCCGCTTCGACATGGGCCGCGAGCTCGACAACTATCACGGTCACTACCGGCACTTCGTCGCCGAACACGGCGACCTCGACTATTACTTCATCGCGTCTGCGGGTACGCCCCTTCACGCGGTGCGCCGCTTTACGTGGCTGACCGGGCGCCCGGCCTGGATGCCGAAATGGGGCCTTGGCTACTCCGGCTCGACGATGAGCTACACCGACGCGCCCGACGCCCAGCAGCGAATGGGCGAATTCATCGAGCGCTGCCGCGAGCACGACGTGCTGTGCGATTCATTCCATTTGTCGTCGGGCTATACGTCGATCGGCGCGAAGCGTTATGTGTTCAACTGGAACCACACGAAGTTTCCCGATATCGACGGCTTCGTGCAGAGCTATCTCGGGCATGGCGTTCGTCTGTGCGCGAACATCAAACCCTGTCTGTTACAGGATCATCCGGCCTTCGACGAAGTGGCACGCGCCGGCCTGCTGATCGCATCGCGCAACGGCGATCCGGCATGGGTGCAGTTCTGGGACGAAGTGGGCGCATATCTGGATTTTACGAACCCCGCCACCATCGACTGGTGGAAAGCTCGCGTGAAAGACAGTCTGTTGAAGTACGGCATCGCGGCAACCTGGAACGACAACAACGAATTCGAAATCTGGTCGCCCGACGGGATCGCTCAGGGCTTCGGCCAACCGTATCCGGCACGCGAGGCAAAGGTGCTGCAAACGCAGTTGATGATGCGCGCCTCGCACGACGCGCAGCGCGAACATGCGCCCGAGCGTCGCCCGTTCCTCGTGTCCCGCTCAGGCGGGGTCGGCATGCAACGCTATGTGCAGACATGGTCCGGCGACAACTACACGTCGTGGGAAACGCTGCGCTTCAATCTGAAGATGGGCCTTGGGCTAGCCATGTCCGGCGTGTCGAACAGCGGCCACGATATCGGCGGATTCTCGGGTCCGGCGCCAGGCCCGGAGTTGCTCGCCCGCTGGGTCGCCTTCGGCATCTTCCTGCCGCGTTTCAGCATTCATTCATGGAACGACGACGGCACGGTCAACGAACCCTGGATGCACCCCGAAGTCACGCGACAGGTGGCGGATCTGATCAAACTGCGCTACCGGCTGATTCCCTACCTGTATGAGTTGCTGTGGCAATCGCACAGTGCCTATGAACCGGTATTGCGTCCGATGTTCGCCGAGTTCCCGCACGATCCGCGCTGTCTCGTCGACGGCGACGACATGATGCTGGGTTCGTCGATGCTGGTTGCACCGGTGGTCGAGGCGGGTCAATCGACGCGCGACGTTTATCTGCCGGCCGGCACGCATTGGGTGTCGTACTGGAGCGGTGAGGTGTTCGACGGCGGTCAGACGGTGAACCTGCCGGCTCCATTCGAACAGCCGGTGACATTGCTGCGCGAAGGCAGCGTGATTCCGTTGAACATCGCTGAACAGCACTTTGGCCGCCCCGCCGATGAACGTGCATTCATCGCTGTGCCGCACATCGGCACGGGCACCGCTCGCGGCGGTTGCGTCGAAGACGACGGTGAAAGCGAAGCCTGGCGCACGGGCGAGCAAGGCCGCTGGAATGTAGCGATTACAAGCGACGCGAGCACCTTGCGCGTTTCAGTCGCGCGAGAAGGCTGGATTCAGCAGCCGCAGCAAGAAGTCCGGTTGTTCGTGCCGGCAAGCGACGTGCGTGAGGCCGTTTGCACCGACGGCAAGCTGGTATCCGAGCACACGGCTGACGGCTGGCGATGTCTGACAATTTCCATCGCCCACTAGTCACGCATGCATCACCGACCTGTAGTGCAACACCCATATCCAATCCGGAGACCTGTTAGCCATGAACGCATTGAAGCGCGCGCGTACACGCGCACTCGTCCTCTCGTGCCTGCCGTTGGCGGGCACCGTGCTGTCGAACGGCGCGTCAGCGCAAAGTAGCGTGACGTTGTACGGCATCGTCGATAACGCCTTCGCCTACGCGAGCAACCAGAAGGGACACTCCAACTTCTATATGAGTCAGGGCAACTTGCAGGCAAGCAAGTTCGGCCTGCTCGGCGCGGAAGATCTTGGCGCCGGCACCAAGGCGATTTTCCGGCTCGAAAGCGGCTTCAACTCGCTGACTGGCGCACAAAGCAGCTCAGGCTACATTTTCAATCGTCAGGCGTATGTCGGACTGAGCAATGACAAGTACGGGACGGTGACGCTCGGCCGCCAGTACACACCTTACTTCCAGATGGTTGGCGCACTTGGACCAACAGGTGTACTAACGGGTGCTACAGGCGCTCACCCCGGCGATCTCGACGCACTCGACACCACGTTGCGCCTCAACAATTCGGTAACCTACCTGTCGCCGAACCTTGCCGGTTTGCAATTCAGCGCGCAGTACGGTCTGGGCGGCGTGCCGGGCAGCGTGGCCAGCGGCAGCCAGTTCAGCGCAGCGGCGCGCTACGACTACCAGCCGTTTGCGATCGCGGTGGGCTATGTGAAATTGAAAGACATCGCGACGAGCCAGGCGCTCGGCACTTATGCCGTCAATTCGCCGATCAACAGCGGCTATGCGACGGCGCGCAGCGCGCAGCTTTTTGCCGCGGCGGCTCGCTACACCCACCAGGACCTGATGGTCGGTGTCAACTATTCGAACGTGCAATACACGCCGGGCTCCGCTTCGCTGTTCACCGGCGAGGGTGTGTTCAATACGTACGGCGTGATTTCCACGTACAGGATCACGCCTGCTGTGACTGTCGGTGCGGGCTATAGCTACACACAGGCGAGCAAGGCGAATGGCATCGACGATGCCGCGCGCTATCACCAGATCTCGCTCGAGCAGACGTACAACCTCTCCACCCGTACCACGATATATGCGCTTGAGGCGTATCAGCACGCGAGTGGCAAGACGCTGGTGTCGGCGGGTACCAGGACGGGCATTACTGACGCCGTGGCTGTTGTCGGCGACTCGCAGAATACGACGCCGTCGTCGGGCCCGTCGCAATTCGTCGGCATGGTGGGGCTGCGGCACGCGTTTTGACGTCGACGGCGGCTTGAGTGCCGCTTCAGAGTGAGGGAAATTCTGGAGCGGAAAAAACAAAACCCCGCAGAGCCGAGACTCTGCGGGGTTTGCCGCCATTGCTGGCGGAGACGGAGGGATCCAGGATCCCCCCGCAGGGTCTTGTGCCACGGGCTTCCGCGCAAATAGCGCTTCGCCTACCCATACTCGTACCCATACTCAAAAACGCCCGCGACAGCCTCTATATGCCGACCCCGAACATAATTAGGGCCAAATTAAGCGTCGCACGGCACCTTGACCGCCCGCTACTGGCAGTCACCGATTAATTTTACCCGATCCTGATATGAAGTCGATCGCGGTATCGAACACCTCGTGCGCCTTTCTGTAGAGTGACTCCGTCGCCGCCCCGGCCATAGCAGCTGAACTCATCCCCGAAAGACCTGGCCAGGTGGAGGCCGCATGCGGCCCCCACGATCGCGCTCGCCGCGCGGCGGCTCATCCCGATCAAACCCGCCCTCGTTCGCATGGAAGCTCTCCGATACGCAGGTGGCGGCCGTCGTGACCTATGTGCTCAATTCGTGGGGCAACGCTGCGCCAGCTGCCACCACTAACGAGGTGACGAAGGCGCGCAAGGCGCTCAGCGCGCGTCCGCAGCTCATCATTGTGCGCCCGCACTCCTGATGTCCCTGCCATGGCCGATGGCATTCCGTCCGCCCACGAACGCAGATCTCGACGGCGCGCCGGGCAGGCATGCGAAAGACCAGGCGGCAGAAAACGCTTTGCGCTACTGGCCGAAAAGCCTTGCAATGCCCCCGTCGATATGAGCCCGCATGGCCGTGCGGGCACCATCAATGTCCCCGGCATCAATGGCGGCGAGGATATGCGCGTGCTCTCGCACCACCTCCTGTCGACGAACGTCAAGCGGGCGGCCTGCCAGATCCCTGACCAGACGGATGCCGAAGTTCATCTGCTCGGACAATGCCGCGAGTGTATGGGCGAAGAAGCGGTTGCCCGTCGCCTGGGCCACCGCCATATGGAACGCGATGTCCTGTTCCGTCCCCGCTTCTCCAGCGGCAATTGCCTGCTCGAGCCTTTGATGCGCCTTGCGCAGCCTTGCAAAAGCCACCCGGTCAGAGGCCTGTGCCGCACTGGCCGCACATTCACCTTCGAGGCTGCGCCGGAATTCGAGAAAGCTCTTCACGTCGGGAATGCTGGCCAACGTCGAGAAAGCCAGGGCCTGGGAGGCGGCGATGCCGTCATTCACATAATTACCGGAGCCCTTTCTCGAATAGATCCGGCCTTCCGATCGCAAACGGGATAGCGCCTGCCGCAGCATCGGTCGTGAGACGCCGAAGCGCTCGGCCAGCGTCTGTTCCGCCGGCAGCTTCGTGTGAGGAACGAATTCCGGATCGCTTAACAGCGCAAGCAACTGATCGTAGGCATATTCGTCCCGCGTATGACTGGGAACATTCGGCGACGTGCGGATCGAATACATGGCATTTCCTCCAGGACAAGCTGTCAGACAGCATAGCAAATAAGTTTGACTGGATACAGAGGCGACGACAGAATCCGCGCATCCGTCCTGAAATGTTGCTCATACTGTCATGCCTCGAATTACCGCCCTGCGTACCATCCGACTGCCCGAACGCCCGAAGCTCATCTGGGTTGAAGTTGAAACGGAGGACGGTCTCACGGGTCTCGGCGAAACCTTTCGCGGCGCCCAGGCTGTAGAGGCGGTTCTTCACGAGCAGACTGCTCCGGCAATCATCGGGCGGGCAGCGGAAAACATCACCTCGATTTCCAGTGAGTTACTGAATCCGTATGTGGGCTTCGGCAGCAGCAGTGCAGAGGTGCGTGCTGCCAGCGCAGTCGACATCGCTCTCTGGGATCTGGCGGGCCAGCGCGCGGGCGTTCCGTTGCATGTCGCCCTCGGGGGCGCGGCACGCGATCGCGTCCCCGTCTACAACACCTGCGCTGGTTACGACTTCAATACGTCACTGGGCGGCCGCCGGTCCATCGGATCTGCTGAGTTGAGCACAGGACCGTACGACGATCAGGTCGCCTTCATGCGCGATGCCGGTGTACTGGCGGAAAGCCTCGTGGCCGAAGGGTATGCCGCGATGAAGATCTGGCCATTCGATGATTTCGCGTCGATCACGCCGCACCACATCAGCCTCACTGACCTGAAAGATGGCCTGGAGCCCTTCCGGAAGATTCGCGCAGCGGTCGGTCAGCGCATTGAGATCATGTGCGAACTGCACAGCCTGTGGGGCACCCATGCCGCCGCGCGTATCTGCAATGCACTGGCGGACTACGGGGTCCTGTGGGTCGAAGACCCGATCGCGAAGATGGACAACATTCCTGCGGTTGCCGATCTGCGGCGGCAGACTCGCGCACCGATCTGCGGCGGCGAAAATCTCGCCGGCACCAGGAGGTTTCACGAAATGCTCTGCGCCGACGCAATCGATTTCGTCATGCTCGACCTGACCTGGTGCGGCGGACTGAGTGAAGGACGCAAGATCGCCGCGCTCGCAGAAACACATGCCCGTCCGCTGGCGCCGCACGACTGCACCGGCCCCGTCGCCCTCATGGCAGGTCTGCATCTGGCGCTGCATGCCCCCACCGCAATTTTCCAGGAAGTGGTCCGTGCGTCACTCGCAACCTGGTATGCGGACCTCGTCGACCACCTGCCCGTGATTCAGGAAGGTATAGCCTTGGCACCGACCCGGCCTGGATTGGGTACTGCGCTCCTGCCACATGTCAGGAAGATTGCGGGCGCAGTCGTACGGGAAAGCGGGAAGCCCCGATAACCTTGTCTGCGGGAATGGGGTGGCAGCCCCACGCGGCACACAGGCGATCGCCAGAATCGCTGATCAACAAGCGGCAGCAACGCCAACAGGAATTCATTCAGGAGACAGGACATGCTATCGAGGGTAACAATTGTGGTCGGAGTCACCGCACTCTATTTCGCTGTCGTCGCATTTATCGGCTATAGCGTGCGCCGACAGGCATCTACCAGCACCGGATTCACGACGGGCGGCAAGCCCTTCTCCCCCATTCTGATCTCCGCCCTGATGCTGTCCGAGTTCATTGGAAGTTCCGTGAGTATCGGGACCGCGCAAAAGGGCTTTGAGGAGGGGATATCGGCAGCGTGGAATCTCGTGGCGCTGGCGATCGGCTTTCTGTTGCTGGGTTTGCTCCTTGTTGGCCGCTACCGGCGCACCGGACTGAACACCATCTCTGCAATTCTTGAACAGACCTACGGCCGAGGTGTCCGTTACGCGGCGTCGGCTCTGACGATCTTTTCACTGAACGTCGTTGCGGTGGCACTGTACGCTGCCGGTGGCGCGGTGCTCGGCACGGTTCTCGGAATCGGGCATGGAATTGCGACGGTGATCGTGGGTCTGGTCGCGATCTTCTTTGTGACCGTCGGCGGCTTTCGATCAGTTGTCTATACGAACACCCTGAATGCTGTCATCAAATACCTGGGGATTGTGCTTGCTCTCGCCTTCGCACTGACGCAGGCAGGTGGCTATGCGCATCTGCAGGCCATGTTGCCAGCCCGGATGTTCGATGTCTCTGGAGTCGGGGTATCGCAGATCGTCGCGTGGATGATCGCCGGCATCGGATCCATCTTCGCGACACAGTATGTGATCCAAGGGGTTGTCACGACCCCGGATGAGCGCGGCGCACGACGCGCCTGCTACTACGTCGCCACGTTGATGATCCCGTTTGGCATCATCGTGGCGCTCATCGGTGTGTGCAGCGCGCTTCTTTATCCCTCGATCAGGTCGGTTGATGCCTTCCCGTCGATAATCGCGCACATGCCGCCATTCGCTGCGAGCATCGTTGTCATCGGCCTGGCTGGCGCACTCTTTGGCGGCATTTCTGCCAGCACGATCGCGTCCAGTACCCTCCTGCTGCGTGACTTTTACGAGCCATTCTTTAAACGCTCTTCCGCCGATCGGGGATCACTACGGTTCATCCGTATTGCCACCATCGTCATCGGCCTCATACCGCTCGTGCTCGCACTGTTCGCAAGCAAGATTCTCCTGATCGCGTTCCTTGGAAAGTCGCTGCGTGCCACGCTTGCGGTTCTGATTCTGCTGTGCTTCTACGCGCCGCGGTTTGGTACGACTCGCGGCGCACTGACCGGCATCATCCTGTCGATCGTCATCACGGTCACGTGGTTCCTCGCCGGCAATCCGTTCGGAATCGACAGTTCGTATTTTTCCCTTGCCGCGCCCGTTGCCGCCATGGCCATCAGCCATGTTTTCAAGTCCCGTAGCCGTGAAACGCCGGCAGTAACCGCCCGTCACCCGTAACATCAGGACCCGTCGCTATAGCCATGCATTCATCCCCACCTCAGGCACATTCCCAGGCCCTCCACGTACTTGTCGCGGGGCCGCTTTCGCCCGATCTCGTATCGGGGCTGGATGCGCTTTACGAAACGCGCAAACTCTGGCTGGAGCCTGACCAGACTGCTTTCCTGCAGACACACGGCCCGAGCGTCGACGTGCTCGCAACGAGCGGAATTTTCGGTGCAGATGAGGCGCTCATGAACCAGCTTCCCAACCTGCGGCTCATTGCAAGCTTTGGCGTCGGCACGGATCCAATTGATCTTGATGCGGCGCGTGCCCGCGGCATCGTGGTCACCAACACGCCCGACGTGCTTAACGAGTGCGTTGCCGATACAGCGTTGGGCCTGCTCCTCGCATTGGCGAGACGCATCGTGCAATCGGACCGGCTGGTTCGGGCGGGCGAATGGACAGCGGGGCGAAAGATTCTTGGCACCAAGCTCGGAGGAAAGGTGTGCGGAATCGTTGGGTTTGGCGGCATCGGCCGGGAGATCGCAAAGCGTGTAACGGCATGCGGAATGCGGGTCGCCTATTACGGTCCGACGCGCAAGAACGATGTCCCATACCTCTGGTACCCGTCACTCGTCGGTCTGGCGCGTGACGCCGACGTGCTCATTCTCTCATTGCCTGGCGGAACCGCAACACACCATGTCGTTGATACCACTGTGCTTCAGGCACTCGGCCCCGACGGAATGCTCGTCAATGTCGCCAGAGGATCCGTTGTCGACGAAGCGGCACTCGTGAGCGCACTGGAACAGGGAGCCATCCGCGGCGCAGCGCTTGATGTGTTTGAACACGAGCCAGAAGTTCCATCGGCACTCTTTTCGCTCGACAACGTTGTACTCACCCCGCATATCGGAAGTGGCACGAGCGAAACCCGTGAGGCGATGACGCAGCTGGTCCTCGCCAATATTGCGGCGTTCGCGGCGGGTCGCCCCTTGCTATCACCCGTGCGCTGACCGAAGCCGCACTTTTCCCCTTGATTTGACTCGCTACAGGAGATAAACCATGACCACACCCCAGGAACTCAAACAGATCGTCTCGGACGGGCTGCTTTCATTTCCCGTCACTGACTTCGACGCCGCTGGAGAATTCCGCCCCGGGACCTACGCCGGACGTCTGGAATGGCTCGCCCCCTATGGCGCGACGGCGCTTTTTGCCGCAGGTGGCACGGGCGAATTTTTTTCCTTGACCAAAAATGATTACTCGAATGTCATTCGCGTGGCAACCGAGACCTGCAGGGGCAAGGTTCCCATCATCGCCGGCGCGGGTGGTCCGACGCGGGTGGCGATTGAATACGCTCAGGAAGCGCAGCGGCTCGGCGCGAATGGCATCCTGCTGATGCCGCACTATCTGACCGAAGCAAGCCCCGACGGGATCGCTGCGCATGTGGAAGAGGTCTGCCGATCGGTGAAGAATATCGGCGTGATCGTCTACAACCGGGCAAACTCGCGGTTCAATGCCGACGTTCTTGAACGTCTTGCGGATGCATGCCCGAACCTGATCGGTTTCAAGGATGGTGTCGGCGAAATCGAGAACATGGTCACCATCAGGCGCCGCCTTGGCGATCGCTTCTCGTATCTCGGAGGACTGCCGACCGCTGAAGTTTACGCAGCCGCATACAAGGCGCTCGGCGTACCCGTCTACAGCTCGGCAGTATTCAACTTTATCCCGCGCACGGCGATGGAGTTCTATGGCGCAATCGCGTCGGATGACCACGAGACGGTGGGCAAACTGATCGACTCGTTCTTTCTCCCCTACCTGAAAATCCGCAACCGCGTCGCCGGCTATGCCGTCAGTATCGTCAAGGCAGGCGCAAAGCTGGTCGGCCATGATGCAGGTCCGGTACGTGCCCCGCTGTCCGATCTCACGAACGAAGAGCTTGAGCAGCTCGACGCCCTCATCAAGGCGCTCGGACCGCAGTAGTCCGGTCGTGTTACCTCCGCGAGGTATCAGACCTGGCACCGCGCGAAACATCAGACAACCGGACGTCCTGTTCCGCGGGCTGACATGGCCGGGATAGCGGGAGGGTGAGCCTCTTTTGAGCCACGGGCTGTACGGGCATGTACGAAGACCCGCCCTCCTGCGCCGGACAGTTTATCCGGAAGAGGGTTGGGGATTCGGCCATGAGCACCGGACCAGAGCCAGATAGTGCATGTGGCCAAAGAAACGATGCACTTTCATGTCGATAGTCATGCGCGTCATCGTGGTCCGCCCGCTGCCCACGCAGGCATAGTTGCCGCTGCTTTCAGGAATTCCCGGCCGTAATGACCATGCCCTGCATCTTGCACACTGAACCGGTTCGATTCAACTTATCCTCAGACGGAGTTTTTTCATGAAAATCACAGGAGAACTATTGATTGGCCGCCGGACGGTCATGGGAGCGGACGGAGGAATAACAGCCTTCGATCCCGCTCAAGGCGAGTCCATCCCTGCACCTGTCTTTGGTAATGCCTCAGCTGCGCAGGTCAATGAAGCGTGTGAACTGGCTGCTTCGGCGTTTGATGCATACCGTAATCTGCCCTTCGAAGTGCGCGCAACATTCCTTGAGGGCATTGCGGACGGCATTGGCGAACTCGGCGACGCCCTTGTTGAACGGGCACATGCGGAGTCAGGATTGCCCAGGCAGCGCCTGGAAGGAGAACGCGGCCGCACGATCAGTCAGCTGAAGCTCTTTGCGAAGGTTGTGCGTTCGGGGGCGTGGCTCTCCGCAACACTGGATTCGCCTCTGCCGGAACGCAAGCCGCTCCCGCGGCCGGATCTTCGCATGCAGAAGATTCCTGTGGGTCCGGTAGTCGTTTTCGGCGCAAGCAATTTTCCCCTCGCGTTTTCCGTCGCGGGTGGCGACACTGCGGCCGCGCTCGCCGCAGGCTGCCCAGTGATCGTCAAGGCACACCGCGCGCACCTGGGTACCGCGGAAATGGTTGGTCGCGTCATTCAGCAGGTCGCAGATGCCATGAATCTTCCGGATGGCGTGTTCTCGCTTGTTATCGGCGCTGGCGCCTCTGTGGGAGAGACGCTGGTTTCGCACGCTGCGGTAAAAGCCGTTGGTTTCACAGGCTCGCGCAGCGGTGGAACTTCGCTGATGCGCGTCGCCGCCGCGCGTCGTGAACCGATCCCCGTCTATGCCGAGATGAGCAGCATCAACCCCGTGTTCCTGTTGCCGGCTGCGCTCGCTGCACGCAGCGACGAAATCGCCCGTGGCTTTATCGATTCGCTGGTGCTGGGCGCGGGCCAGTTCTGCACCAATCCCGGACTCGTCATCGGCATCGATGGTCCTGCTCTGCGTCGGTTCATCGATTCGGCCACTGCACAACTCACCAGCCGTGTGGCGCAAACCATGCTGACGCCGGGGATCCACGAGGCATGGCTCGACGGGAACGCCAGGCTTGCTGCAACCCCCGGCATTCGCGCCGCCGGCCACGGCCTTGATACTTCCGGTCCGAATCAGGCTCGTGCGGCACTCTACGCGACCGATGCCCAAACCTTCCTCTCGACCCCGGCGGTCGAGGACGAAGTATTCGGTCCGGCGTCGACGATCGTGTGTTGTGCAAACGAAGCCGAACTTCTGGGATTGACAGAACATCTGGCCGGACAGCTGACGGCCACCATTCACCTTGACAATGCCGA
The DNA here is from genome assembly GCF_902833645.1 of Paraburkholderia fungorum. GTDB lineage: Bacteria > Pseudomonadota > Gammaproteobacteria > Burkholderiales > Burkholderiaceae > Paraburkholderia > Paraburkholderia fungorum. Next base: position 259,300 of record NZ_CADFGE010000005.1, on the reverse strand, counting down.
TACCGCCCTCGCGCGACAACTGCTTCCGGTCCTTGAACGCAAGGCGGGACGCATCCTGGTCAATGGATTTCCAACCGGCGTCGAAGTGTCGTACGCGATGGTCCATGGCGGGCCGTATCCGGCAACTTCCGACAGCCGGGTCACGTCTGTAGGCGCATCGTCCATAGAACGCTTCCTTCGTCCGGTCTGCTATCAGGACCTCCCCGCTGACCTGCTGCCAGAAGCCCTTATCGACACCAATCCGCTCGGACTCTGGCGCACACGTGATGGAGAAGTTGTCCGGGCCTGACAGGACCGCGCAGCGGAGCGAACCGCGCTCCGCGTGCGGCTTGCGCAGGAGATACGCCGCCAGCGCAGCGGGCACGCGCCACCTGCCCAGCTCCTTTCCGGATAGGGAGGCTGTCCGGCACTGTGAACCCGGCGGCAGTGACGATGATGGGAGCAGGTAACGCCGGCCGGTTGGCAATGCCACCGTCGCCCGTCAGCGCCCGGCGACAACGGCAGTTCACGCCCATTTACTGTGCTGTCAGACAGCAATGAGGATTGGTTTGACTGGGTAGTTGAGCGGGCGAGACAATCGCGACAGCTTCAGGGCAAGAACATCCGGTTGCAGCATCGCCCTGAACAAGCACCAGCAGTCCATAAAACAAAGGAGAGTGAGGTGACAACGAAGAATCCCATGTATCGCCGTACGCTGTTGAAGGGCGTCGCCGCGATCGCGGCACTTGGCACGTTACCCGCGCTGGGTTACGAAAAAAACCAACCCACGCTCGAACTGGTTGCCACATCACCGACGCATCTGTGGAACGCGGTCACCCTGACCAGCAGCGGCCGCATGTTCGCCGCGATGCCACGCTGGCCCGGGTTTACATCGACGCCGTCAGTTATCGAAATACGTCCGGATGGTGAACTGCGTCCCTACCCGGGGCGTGGCTGGAATGACTGGAGAGAAGGAAAGGATGCGACCCGGGCGTTTGTCTGCGTCAATACCGCCCACTGCTTTGACGGCACGTATCTCTGGGTCGTGGATACCGGTTCGCTTCCGCTTTCCCCCACTTCGGTGCAACGCGGCGCACAGAAGCTTGTCCAGATCGATACCCGGAATGACCAGGTCGTGAGTACCATCGTGTTCGACGACCTGTTGCCAGCTGGGGCATCGCTGAACGATCTGCGAATCGGCGGAGGCTATATCTACCTGACCGAGTCAGGCCTGGGCTCGATCGTCGTCGTTGACCTGAACACTGGCCAGAAGCTGCACCGGCTCGCGAATGACCCGACCACGAAAGCCGATCCGAAACGGCCGAAGATCGGTCGAGGCGGGAAATGGCTCACACTCCCGGATGGAACGCCGCAGGTAACCAACGCCGATCCTATCGAACTGAGTCCCGATAACCAGTGGCTTTACTATCAGCCTGCCTCCGGGCCGCTTTATCGTGTACCGACACGATATCTGATCGACTCCTCAGTGTCGGAGCAGACCTTGTCCTCAAAGGTCGAGTACGTTTATGACACGCCAACGCTGGGTGGTACGGCGATGGACAGTTCCGGCAACATCTTCCTCGCGGAATCCGCACGTCCCCGGATTTCGGTGCTCGCACCTGACGGCTCGGTGCGAACACTCGTGGAAGACGATCGACTCTGGGGTGGCGACGCGCTTTTCATAACGAAGGATCGCTACCTGTACATCCCGTTGTCACAGGTACCTGACCTCCAGTTTCTCCAAGGTCCGAATGGACGCGACATGGTGCAGCGGCCATTCAAAATCTTCCGGGTCAAGCTCCCCGAGCGATATGGTGGCCCAATCACTGGCTGACTCCGTCAGTCCAGTTTCGTTACACATCGCTGGCGACGCTGATTGACCGGACATTGCAGACGCACCGGACAGCGTCAGTGCCCCCTGCCAGACCCACGCACTCGAGTTTTCATGCCCGTCGATCACGCTCATAGCCGCCACCGTACTGGGGACAACCGCCGGTCCTTCGCAAGATTGCGCCATTACATGTCGCAACATATCCGCTACGAAGTCATCGGTTTGATCTTCCTTGTGATGAGCATTAACCAGGCCGATCGCGCCACGATGTCGATCGCGAGCACGCCGATGTCGGCTGAACTCCATCTTAACCATCTGCAACTCGGCTGGATGTTCTCCGCCTTCGCCTGGGCGTACATGCTTTTCCAGATTGCAGGCGGCTGGGCATTGGACAGGTTTGGTGCCAGGCGCACCTACACTGCCGCCATCATGTTGTGGTCAGTGTTCACGGCAGCAGTTGCATTTGCACCCATGTTTAGTGCGCAAACCGCGAGCGCGTTGATCTTCGCGCTGGTATTTCTGATCGGCGTTGCCGCTGCGCCCTGCTTTCCGGCAAACAGCAAGATCGTGTCAGCCTGGTTTCCGACCGCCGAGCGCGGCACAGCATCCGCAATCTTCAACGCCACACAGTATTTTGCCGCCGCCGTCTTTACCCCTCTTCTCGCACTGCTCGCAGTCACGCTTGGATGGCGCTCGATTTATTATGTCATGGGTGGAATCGGAATTGCCGCTGGCCTGCTGTTTGGCTACCGGATGAAATCACCGTCGAACCACCCTAGGCTGACACGCGAAGAACGCGAGGTCATGGTGGATGGCGGTGCAACCCTTCATATGGAGGGGCGCCATGATCAGGCTGAGCCACAAACGGCACCCACGGACTCTGCAGAGGCCGACTCCACGTCGAGAAAATTCCGCAGACTGCTGGGTAGCCGGAAACTGCTGGGTATCTATTTCGCCCAGTACTGCATCAGCACCCTCACCTTTTTCTTTCTGACCTGGTTTCCCGTCTACCTGGTCCAGGCAAGACATCTTCCGCTTCTACGCGCCGGCATCCTCGCGTCGGTGCCGGCAGTGTGCGGCTTCCTCGGTGGGATCCTGGGTGGACTGATCTCCGACTGGCTGCTTCGCAGGGGACACTCACTGACCATTTCCCGAAAGATTCCGATCTATGCCGGGATGTTGATGTCATCCGCGATCATTGGCTGCAACTATGTCAACGTAGACTGGCTCGTCGTCGCGCTCATGGCTGTTGCCTTTTTCGGAAAAGGCTTCGGCGCCCTTGGGTGGGCAGTGATTGCGGACACATCACCGGTGAACGCAACCGGGCTCAATGCGGCAGTATTCAACACGTTTAGCAGTCTGGCGGGTATTACCACTCCCATTGCAATCGGCTTTCTGGTGCAGACGATGGACTCTTTTGACGGCGCACTCGTGTACGTGGGCGTCCATGCGTTGCTCGCGATTGTCAGTTACGCCTTCGTTGTAGGGCCCATCAGACGCATGGAGCCAGTCTGACGACCTGAGGACTCGCTGGGAAAACGCGCTGTCGCCCGGGACACAGGCTTGCCGACCAGGTCCCGGGGAAATCTGGAAACACCACCTGCTTCGAACGTTGGTCACCCCGTAAAATACGACCCATTCAGAGTAACGGAAAGCTTTTTCTTTCCTAAGATATTACGTATTTAATTAGTATACCTATGTAATTAACAATAAATTTACTGGAGACGTAGAAGATGAAAATGATGTGTTGCATCGCCACTGGCACGCTGATTCTCGCCACCGCCGCTCATGCCCAGAGCTCCGTGACTCTGTACGGGATCATTGATGAGGGTATTAACTACAACAGCAACATGAACGGCACCAGATCATTAGCCATGCAGAGCGGGGTGATGCAGGGGAGCCGATGGGGTTTCCGGGGCCTCGAAGACCTCGGCGGCGGGTATAGCGCAGTGTTTGTTCTCGAGAACGGATTCGACGTCAATACCGGGAAGCTCGGTCAAGGTGGGCTTCTGTTCGGGCGTCAGGCGTATGTCGGCATATCGACGCCCTTTGGGACCATGACGGCCGGTCGACAGTACGCATCGGCCATCGATTTCCTGAGCGCGATGGCCGTCAGTAACCAGTGGGCAGGCAACATTGGAACGCATCCTGCCGACCTCGACAATTTCAATGACACTTTTCGCATCAACAACGACGTCAAGTTCAAGAGTGTTTCCTACGGCGGTTTTTCGTTTGGTGGAGACTACAGCTTTGGGGGCGTCGCCGGTGACGTAACACGCAACCAGGTGTGGTCCGTTGGTGCCGGTTACGCGATGGGACCGCTGCAGCTCGGCGTGGGGTACATCAATTCCCGTAACCCGAACCTGGGCCTGTTTGGTACTTCGACCTCTGGAGGCGCCACGTCAAGTGTGGCCAACACAAGCTATCCGATTTTCAGCGGATTCACCTCTGCGCGCACCTATCAACTGGTCAGCACCGGTATCGCCTATACGATGGGTTCTGTGACGCTCGGTGCGACCTATTCCAACATCGCCTTCAAGGGCCTCGGGGATCTGGCGGGTGGACCTAATTCCTCGGGTTACACCGGCAGCGTTCACTTCAACAGCGCCGAAGCGAGCCTGAGATACCAGATCAATCCTGCACTCGTGGTCGGGCTGGCGTACAACTACACCAACAGTAGCAACGTCTCTTCTTCTACAGGCACCAACAACGGTGCCACATACCAGCAGGGGATGGTCGGGGTGGATTACTTCCTGTCCAAGAGTACGGACATTTACCTGGTCGGGATCTATCAGAAGGCGTCAGGCACCGACTCGCGGAACCGCCCCGCCATCGCGTCCATCAATAACCAGTCGTCACCTTCGGGCAACGATCATCAAGCCGTCGTTCGCATAGCCATGCGCCACAAGTTCTAAAAGACGCCGGAGACCCCGCACGCTCGGCAGGTTCCGGTGCAGTGCATACCGGTGAGCAAGTTCCGCCCACCGGTGCGCGATCGGCACCGGAAATACCCTCCGTGCTTCAGATCCGAGTCTCGCCAAGATCGGTAGTCCGGAAAACGTGGTATGGACGTGCGTGCAATCTGGACAGGCACGAGCGTCACGGCCCAATAATAGCCGGCGAGTCTGAGCTGCATTGTCGTTGACAGCAGGCGAAGGCGGCATGGACGTGATTTCCCAACGCGTATCGTGGCAAGGCGCGCCGTGAAAGGTGGAGCCTTCCGGCCGATTTCGATTATCGACAGGTAGGTTCGCAGCCAGATTGCGCGTCTGTAACGGACTCAAGGACGCCCTCTGCACGGACAGGGAGTCACCGCTGCCGGCCGAAGATCCGCTGCAAGCGGTCGTCCTGTTGAATCGATGCGAAGCCTTCAATCAGGAAATCGATGAACAGTCTCACGCGAGGCGCCAAGTGGCGTCCGTGCGGGTAGACCACATTCAGGGGCGCGGCGGAAACAGCATGACGCGGCAATACCTGGACGAGTGTCCCCTGATCAATGTCCTCGGCCACGTCAAGTATCGACTTGAGCACAATGCCCATCCCCTGTAATGCCATGGCATGTGCCGCCTCGCCGTCGTTGCACAGGATATGTGCTTCGACACGAACTGAGTGGCTCCCCGAGCGCCTGGTGAAACTCTATTCCGTAACGGGAGCCGACCCAATCACAATGCATTGATGCCTTTGCAGGTCGGCAAGCCGTTGAGGTTGGCCACATCGCTTCAGGTAGCCAGGGGACGCGCAGAGAATCCGGCGATTACGTGCCAGCACCCTCGCAACAAGACGGGAATCGGCCAGTTCACCGTAGCGTATTGCAACATCAATGCCACCAGCAACGAGATCGAGCACGTCATCGCTCAACTGCAGTTGAATTTTCAGGTCGGGATATCTTGCAGTGAAGCCTGCAAGCAGCGGGGACAGCCGTCGACGGCCAAAGCTGTTCGGCGCGGTCACGCGCAACGTGCCAGTTACCCCGTCGCGCTGGCGCGTCAATGCGTCACGCGCCTGTTCCAGATCAGCGATCACGCGTGCTGCATATGGATATAGCAATCTGCCCTCGTCAGTCAACGACAGGCTGCGCGTGCTGCGATGGATCAACTGCACTCCGAGACGCCGCTCGAACCCGGCCAGCCGTTTGCTGATCGCGGCGAGCGTCAGTCCGAGCTCCGAGGCCGCGGCGGTCAGGCTACCTGCGGCCGCAACCCGCTCGAACGCGTACAGCCCCGGCAAATCGTCAAATCCGTCCATTATCAACCGTCTGGCAAGTGTAAATCGTCTGGATATCCATTTAATCAATGTTCCCGTTGCGGGACAATACCCGAAGCTGAACGCCCCCCGGAAGCCTCTCAGACGCCGGTTGTTATTCGGGTGGCAACGTGGGGAGAATCTTCGCGACCATTTGAGGGAAACGCAAACATGCAAATCGACCTCACCGGAAAGACCGTCATCGTGACCGGATCGACAGCCGGCATCGGGCTCGCCGCCGTCAAGGGTCTCGCCACGAGCGGTTCCGCGGTGGTACTCACCCGCTCGCAGACCAGTGTGGATCGCGCGCTGGCCGCCGTACGCGCGGAGCTGCCGGATGCTACAGTCACCGGTTTCGCGGGCGACCTGGGCACAACCAGGGACTGCGCTGCGCTGGTCGCGACCCACCCGGACTGCGACATCCTCGTCAACAATCGCGACATCTACTGACCGCAGGACTTCTTCAAGACGCCTGACGATACCTGGCTTCACTTCCTCCAAGTCAACGTACTGTCCGGCGTGCGACTCGCGCGCGCCTATCTGCCCGACATGACGGCAAAAGGCTGGGGACGCGTCGTTTTCGTCTCGTCAGAGTCGGCGCTGAATATCCCTGCCGACATGATCTACTACGGCGTGACGAAGACCACCCAGCTCTCGCTCGCGCGCGGTCTCGCCAAGCGGGTGGCCGGCAGCGGCGTCACCGTCAACGCCGTCTTGCCGGGTCCCACGCTCTCCGATGGCCTCGCCAGCATGCTTCGCGACGAAGCAGACAGGAGCGGCAAACCGCTGAAACAGGTTGCCGCTGAATTCGTCATGGCGAACCGGCCCAGCTCGATTATCCAGCGCGCAGCATCGGTTGAAGAAATCGCGAACATCATCGTCTACGCATGCTCGCCACAGGCATCGGCCACGACGGGCGCGGCGCTGCGCGTCGACGGCGGCGTGGTCGACAGCCTCTGATGGAGAGTGCAATGCCCCAGACAACGAAACATGCGCTGGTCGCCGGCGGCCTGGGCGTCATCGGGCGCAACCTGGTCGAGCATCTGGCTGCACGGTCCGACTGGAAAGTGACCGCGATCTCGCGCCGGTCTCCCGACTTCCAGACCTCGGCACGCTTCCTCCCGGTCGACCTGACCGACGCCAACGCCACACGTGCGGTGCTCGCGGGCCTCGGTGATGTGACACACGTGTTCTACGCGGCATACCAGGAGCATGCCGATCCGCGCCAGCAGGTCGACATCAATGTGGCCATGCTCGTAAATACGGTCGAGGCAATAGAGGCCGCCTCGCCAGCTCTGCAGCGCGTCGTGCTGTATGAGGGTGCGAAGTACTACGGCGCGCATCTGGGCGCGTTTCCGACGCCGGCGCACGAAGACGACCCACGCCAGATGCCACCGATGTTCTACTACGACCAGGAAGACTGGTTGAGGACAAAAGCCGACGGCAAGACGTGGGACGCCGTGGTGCTGCGCCCGGACGTTGTCTGCGGTTTCGCGCTCGGCAACCCCATGAACCTCGCGATGGTGATCGCCGTCTACGCGACGATCTCGAAAGAGCTGGGCCTGCCGCTGCGTTTCCCCGGCTCGCTGGACTGCTACGGGCGGCTCGCGCAGGTGACAGACGCCGCGCAACTCGCGCAGGGTTCGCAGTGGGCCGCGGAGCACGCGACCGGCGGCGCGGCTTACAACCTGACCAACGGCGACGTGTTCCGCTGGAATCGGGTGTGGGCCACCTTCGCGCGTTACTTCGACATGCCGCTCGCGGCGCCAATGACGATCCCGCTCACGTCGATGATGGCGGACAAGGCCAGCGTGTGGGAGCGCATCGTCGCCCGACACGGGCTGGTGCCGGTACCCTACGGGCACGTCGCGTCCTGGGCGTTCGGCGACTTCATCTTCCGATGCGACTGGGATGTGATTTCGTCGACCACCCGGATACGCCAGGTCGGCTTCTATCCGGTAGTCGACTCCGAAACCATGTTCCTGCGCCTGTTCGACGAATTCCGCGCGCGCAGGGTCATCCCATGACGGCCGGCGAAACTGCCCCGGCATCGAGCGCCAGCCTCACGTCGGTGGCGCTGCTTGTCGCAGGCACGTTCTTCATGGAGAACCTCGACGCGACGGTCATCACGCCTGCGATCCCCCAGATGGCGTCAGGCTTCGCGGTGCCACCGGTTGCCCTCAACACCGGGGTGAGTGCGTACATGCTCACGCTCGGCATCTTCATCCCGGTCAGCGGCTGGGTCGCTGACCGCTTCGGCGCACGCAGGGTGTTCGCGTCCGCAATCGCGCTGTTCACCCTCGCGTCGCTGCTGTGCGGACTGGCGCAGACGTTGCCCGTCTTCGTTCTCGTACGCATCCTGCAAGGCATTGGCGGTGCGATGATGGTGCCGGTTGGCCGGCTGGTCGTGCTGCGCGTCACCCCGAAAGAGCGGCTCATCCAGGCTATTGCGACGCTCACCTGGCCCGCGCTGGTCGCCCCAGTGCTTGGGCCGCCCCTCGGCGGATGGATCGCGGAGCATGCCGACTGGCGCTGGATATTCTGGCTCAACCTGCCGCTCGGTCTGATCGCGTTTGTGACGGCACTCATACTCGTGCCGCGCGCGGGCGGCGAGCAGAGGGTGCCTTTTGACTGGACCGGGTTCGTCCTGTCCGGGGCCTCCCTCCTCTGCCTGCTCGATGCGGCCGACCTGCTCGGCCGGCCGGAAATCGCATGGAGCACGGTCGCAGGACTGGGCATCGCCGGGATCGCGCTGCTGGGCGCGACGCTGCGTCACCTCCGACGAGCGCGTCATCCCATGATCGATCTCAGCACGCTCAAGGTGCCCACGTTCGGGGTGACGATCTGGGGCGGGTCGCTCTTCCGTATGGGCGTGAGCGCGATACCGTTCCTGCTGCCGCTCATGTTCCAGATCGGCTTTGGTTACGATGCATTCAAGGCAGGCGCGCTGCTGATGGCGGTGTTCGCCGGCAATCTCGTCATGAAACCGATGACGACGCCCGTGCTGCAACACTTCGGCTTCCGGGCGGTGCTGGTTGTGAACGGCCTGCTCAATGCCGCGACGATCGCGGCATGCGCGACGATCTCGACGGGCATACCACTGCCGCTCGTCTGCCTGATCCTGTTCGTGAGCGGCATGACCCGTTCGATGCAGTTCACTGCGCTCAATACAGTCGCTTTCGCCGACATCCACCAGTCCGCAATGGCCGCAGCGAACACGCTGTTCTCGGCCGCATTCCAGCTCGCGATGGGCCTGGGCGTTGCGCTCGGGGCCATCGCATGGCGGATCGGCACAGTCATCGCTACCACGGACGCCCCACCGGCCGATCCGTTCCGCGTCGCATTTCTCGTCATCGCAGCAATCGCAGTGGTCGGCGTGTGGGATAGCGCGAGGCTTCATCCGCGTGCCGGCGAACAGGTCATTCAACGCAAGGAGGTCAAGGCATGACGCAGGATATAACGCAGGGCAAACCATTGTCCGGGAAGCGGATACTGGTCGTTGGCGGAACATCCGGAATCGGTTTCGGCACCGCGCAGGCCGCAGTGGAAGCCGGCGCTTCGGTCGTCATCGCATCCCGCTCGGCGCAGAAGATCTCGGCGGCGGTTGCGCGACTCGGCGACGCTACCTGCGGCGCGCCACTTGATACGAGCGATGAGGCCGGCATCGACGCGTTTTTCACCGCACAGGCGCCCTTCGATCACGTGGTGGTGTCGGCCGCGCAGACGAAAGTTGCAGCCATCCGCGACCTTGCGCTCGCGCACGCGTACCGGTCGATGAACTCGAAATTCTGGGGAGCCTACCGGGTCGCCCGGGCGGCACGGATCACGGCGGGGGGATCGCTGACCTTCGTATCGGGCTATCTGTCGGTCCGTCCGAAAAAAGGTGCTGCCATTCAGGGCGCTATCAATGCTGCACTCGAAGGTCTGACGCGGGGACTCGCGCTCGAATTCGCGCCCGTGCGCGTGAACTGCGTATCGCCCGGCCTCGTGATGACCGAACTGTACGATGCCCTCGAAGGCGATGCGCGCCAGGCTATGTTTGACGGCGCTGCAGCGCGCCTGCCAGCCGGTCTCGTCGGCACCCCTGCGCACATCGCAATCCAGATCATCGCTTTCATCACCAATCCGTATATCACCGGTAGCACCGTCTATGTGGATGGCGGCGGCGCCATTGCCTGAAGGCACGCTTCCATGACGGCATCGCGACGAACCGTCCAGCGTTCGGCAGCCCTCGGACTGGGCATCACCCTTCTCGGTGACGGCTGGCTATGTGCCCAGCCGGTCGTCTCCGATGGCGATCCGTGGGCCGCCTGGCACGCCCTGCCGGCCGCCTCGGACTATCCAGATCCGCGCGTACGGGCCGTCAGCTGCGCGATCCTCGCGCCCAACGCGATGAATCTGCAGCCCTGGCTCGTGCGACTCGTCGGCGACGACCGCCTGCAACTCTTTGTGAACCTGTCGCGGCGGCTGCCGGTCAGCGACCTTCCGGACCGGCACCTAACCGTGAGCTTTGGCACATTTACGGAACTGATGGTCATTGCGGCAAGCGATAGCGGTCATGAGCTTGATGTCGAACCGTTCCTAACAGGCGAGCCCATGCCACGGCTCGACGCACGCCCTCTGGTCACCGTCCAGTTCGCGCCGCGGCAGGGGCTCGCGCGCGCCCCGCTGCTCGACCAGGTGCTGACGTGATCGACCAACCGTCTGCCCTTCGATATCACACGCAGTGTCGAAGAGACAGACCTGTCGGAACTCGCCTCGGCCGCGAGGCGCCCGACTCTCGTACACGCAACAGCCGATCCCGGGCTCGCTTCGCGTATCCGCGACATTGCGCCTCGCGCCTACTGGCTCGAACTTCATCAGGCGAATATCCGCGAGGAGATCATCTCGGTTACGCGGCTCGGACGCAGGGAGATCGGTGCGCGCCCCTAGGGACAGGCAATGAGCGGCGCGGCAGTCGAAACGATGATCGCCAACGGCACCCTGACGCGTCATATGCTCAACGCCCCTCACAACCAGGCCTTCCAGCAGGGACTTGAGCACTACCTTCAGGCGATCGACAGCGGGCGCGCCTACGTATGGGTATTAACACCGGACAATTCTCCCCGGTCGGTGTTCGACGCGGGCCGCGAATGGACAAGACTGCATCTGAAGGCTACCGCCATGGGGTTCAGGATGCAGCCTCACAGCCACGCGCTGCACGATTTTCCCGAGATTGCGCCCCTGCGTACGGCCATGCATGACGCGGTGGGTGCTCCGGTAGGCAGCCGCCTGCAGATGCCAGGACGTACAGGTTTTGCGCCCGCGGCACCCCACTCCCCGCGCCAGGCTGTCCAGAAACAGTTCGTATGAGCGAGATTCACTGACCTTGAAAGGAGCAGGACATGCCGGAAGTCATCGTATTTGCCGCCACCGGGCGGACCACAGAACAGAAGCGTGGCCTCGTGAAAGACATCACGGACGCGGTCGCCCGGAATTTCGGGGTGCCCGCCGACACTGTGGTGATCCAGATCGTTGAGTCGCCGTCGGACTCCAAGGCGAAAGGCGGCATACTGTTCAGTGACCGGTAGCGACGGTCCAGGCAGTATCGCGTCCCGGAAACACAGATGTGCCGCCTGGACACGAACGAGACCAAGCTGCGGACTCTGACACACTTACCCGAAGTGGTAGAGGGTCGTGGGATTCCCGACAAGAATGCGGTTACGCGCACCCTCATCCGGCACGGCCTTGGCCAGCAGATCGAGCAGCAACGCGTCGTCGGGAATGCGGTGAAGCGGCTGCTCGGTCGGATGCGGCCAGTCACTTCCCCATACCACCTGCTGTGGCGCCGCCCTGGCATAGGCCGCTGCGACCGCAACGCTGTCCGAGTAAGTGGGCGCCCCCACCGTACTTTCGTTGTAGAAGCCGGTCAGTTTCACGTACGCCTTGCCCTGCGCCAGCAGATCAGTCACGAGATGAAAGGCGGGATGCGTGAGCGCGTCCGGTTCCGGAATATGCGCGAGGTGATCGAACACGACGGGACATGGCAGACGGTACCAGATTTGCCGCGCTGACAGAATCGTTGCGGCTGACGCATTGACCTGCACATGCCATCCCATCGGGGCGATGCGTTGCGCGAGTGGTTCAATCATCTCAACCGTTGCCGGCCCTGGCACCACTACGTTGAAGCGGATGCCCCGTACGCCGCCGCGATGCAGCGCTTCGAGTTCCGCCTGGCTCACCGTGTCGTCGACAACGGCGATGCCACGCGCACGGCCGTTGAACGCCGCAATCGATGCGAGAAGCAGACGGTTATCGGTGCCGTAACTGGACGGCTGGATTACGACGTTGCGCGATGTGCCAAGCCGGCGCTGCAGGCGCCGATAGTCGTCGACCGTCGCGTCGCCGGGTTTCAATGTCGCACCAGATGCGAGCGGGTAGCGATGATCATAGATGTGATGATGACAGTCCGTTGCATCCGCGGGCATTTTCAGTGACGCATGCTCGGTTCCCTTCGTCCACGGAACAGGTTCTTGCATCCCTGTCCGCGCCCAGGCGCTCATGCAGGTTCCACTACCGGTTACGCCCGCCAGCGCGCTAATCGCGGCCAGGGTTTTCAGGGTGCGTCGTCGGGACTGACTGTGACTGGACATGCGTGTCTCCTTTGTTGTTGGTGGCGATAGGCCGACGGATGCGCGCATCCGTCTTGCTTCAGGCAGGTTGTCGAAGGCGCGAACGGTTCGCCAGAAGGGCGACGATCAGTGCGCCGAGAAAAGTGAGCGCGACGATCGGCAGGAGACCCAGTGCATAGCTACCGGTCGCGCTCTTGACAAGACCAAAGAGCCACGAACCCAGAAAGCTCCCCAGTCCGCCAATCGCGTTGACGTGCGCAAGGACGACGGCCGCCTCGCCCGGCGCGAAGGTTTCGGACACGAAGGCCCAGAACGGCCCCTTGAACGCATAGGTCGCCATCACTGCGATACTGAGGGCAAGCAGTGTCAGCGGGAGTGCATCAATTCCTCCGACGCCCGCGAGCGCGACACTGATGACCACCAGCGGCACGAGCGTGTAGAGCACGCGATTGCCACTGACATCTGACAGGCGCCCCCAGACCAGCATCGCGATCACGGCCGCGCCATAGGGAACGGAATTCAGCAATCCGGCTTCGAGATTGGTCAGGCCATGCGATTTGATGATCTGCGGCTGCCAGACGGCAAGCCCTACGCTCGATGCGGCGACGCCTGCATAGACAAAGGCACAGGCGAGTACCTTCGGGTCGACCAGCAGTGTGAATAGTGGTCGCGAAGGCTTATCGGGCTGCAGGGCCCGATCGTCGGCGAGGCGGCGTTCGAGCCATTGACGCTCCTCTGGTTCCAGCCACGATGCGGCTGCAGGGCGATCGCTCAACACCCACAGGCACGCGACGCCCAGCAGCACGGAGGGCACTGCTTCCAGAAGGAACAGCCACTTCCATCCGGCAAGACCGAGAAGCCCATGCATTTCGAGCAGCATCGTCGAGACGGGCGATCCAAGAAAGAGCGACAGTGGCACGCCCGTCGTGAACACGGCGACGATACGACCGCGATACGCAGCAGGAAAGAAGTACGTGATGTAGAGAATCACGCCCGGATAGAAACCCGCTTCCGCCGCGCCGAGCAGGAATCGCAGCACAACGAACGACGTCGTGCCCCGCACGAAAATCATCGCCGCCGCAAGCAGTCCCCATGTGATCATGATCCGCGCGATCCAGCGCCGCGCACCGAATCGCTGGAGAAGCAGGTTGCTCGGTACTTCAAAGAGGAAGTACCCGAGAAAGAACACGCCGCTGCCAAAGCCGAATGCCGCCGCGCTTAACCCAATAGCATCGTTCATCTGCAAGGCCGCAATACCGACGTTCACCCGGTCCAGATAAGCGAAGAAGTAGCAGGCAATCACGAACGGCACAATGCGGACTGTCGCCTTGCGTATTACGCGCTTTTCGATCGGATCGATCTCATCTGTCCACTGCATCTCGTCTCCTGCGCCAGCTTTGTGCCGGCTCTCATGTCCTGTTCAGGGCCGGTTCCCGCTGGCCTCTATAGCCTTTGTGCACCGAAGAACTACGTTGCGACTGTCGTCAGCCTATCGGCGCGAGATCGTCTGCCACGGCTGCGACTGGCCAGGCTGGGTGAGGCCATACCGGTCGATGGCCCGGGGATCGAATTCAAACGCAAGTCCCGGCTGCTTTGGCAACAGGATGTCGCCGTTGTGCGCTTCGAGCTGACGGTCGATCAGATGCCGGAAGTTGACGATGTGATCGTCGGGCATCCATTCGACCATGGTCGCATTTGGCGTTGATGCAACCAGATGTACATGTACGTCGTGCCACGCATGGGGCGACACTGGAATGCCGAAGCTCGACGCGGTCGCCGCAATGCGGCGCCACTCGGTGATGCCACCGCAGACGGTCGCATCGGTTTGCAGCAGTGTTGCGGCGCCGCGCTGCATCAGGTCCTTGAAACGCCACCGCCCGGCTTCGATTTCGCCGGTAGCGACGGTGACGCGGGTTGCCTCGGCTAGCCGCACGTGATTGTCGAGATCGTCAGGAGAGAAGGGCTCCTCGATCCAGAACGGATCGTATTTTTCGAAACGGGAGACGTACTGTAATGCATGAGGCAGGTCGCGCCAGCCATTGTTGATATCGAGCGTTAGCAGCACATCCGGACCAATCGCTTCGCGCACGGCCGCAAGACGCGCTTCTTCTTCTCGCGGACTCAGCAGCCCGGACTTCATCTTCACCGCCTTGAAGCCCTCACGCACATGCTCAGCCATTTCCTGAGCAAGCAGGTCGTTCGTTTTGCCCTCCAGGTAATAGCCGCCGCTCGCGTAAGCCGGCACACGATCGTCGGCATGCGCGCCGAGATACTGATAGAGCGGTAATCCGGCGGTACGCGCGTTCAGATCCCACAACGCCGTGTCGACGGCGGACAGCGCGCGCATTACTCCGCCTGCACGCCCTTGCAGCAGCGCTTCCTGATACATCGACTTCCATAGCCACTCCACGCGCAGTGATTCCTGCCCGACGATCACAGGCGCCAGCAGTTCAGCGACCGCGCCGGCCAGCAGATGGCCCGACGTATTGACGGCATAACAATAGCCGAGTCCTTCGACGCCATCGACGGAACGCACGCGCACGAGGCAATATTCGCGAGCCGTGACGGTTCGGGTGGAAAACGTGACCGGCTTCGACAGCGGGACACGGGCGACACATACGGATACGGAATCGATCTTCGACATGCTTTGCGCTCGTTGTTTAGGGAAAGACGGTAAACGATTTGGCTACCGGATCGATCAGGCGTGAAGCGGCGCGACCGCGAAGCCAATGCGTTCAAGCTGTGCGTCGAGGTCGCGCGCAGCGTTGCGATCGAATGCCTGCAACGGAGGGCGCACGACATTCCAGTCTTCGGCGTGACGCGCGCGGGCGAGCGTCGCTTTCATCGCTGGAATCATTGCCAGACGCTGGAAGATGCCGCGTACATCGTCTACTTCGCGTTGTAGAGCCGTAGCAGCCTCTGCGCGAGGATTCGCATGGAGCTGTTCGATCAGTGCACTCACACGGCGCGGATTCACGTTGACCGTGGCGCTGATACAGCCTGCGGCGCCGATCGGAACTGCCTTGCCCAGCGTTGATTCGCTGGCCGGAAATACAGAAAAGCCGTGAGGGTGAGACGCGAAGCGCTCGATCATCGTGCGCGTATTGTCCCAGTCACCCGACGAGTCCTTCAGGCCCGCGATGGTTTCCGGATAGCGCTTGAGCAGCCGCTCGACAAGGCTCGCCGTGATGGGCACCTGGGACATCTGCGGGAAGTGATAGAGGTAAAGCGCGAGACGCGCATCGCCGACGCGTTCGATGATCTCCGAGTAATACGCGAAGAGTCCGTCTTCGGACGGCGACTTGAAATAGTACGGTGGAAGCACAAGCACGCCCGGTGCACCGAGCGACACCGCGTGACTGGTCAGTCGAACAGCTTCGGGCAGCGCACAGAGACCCGTGCCTGGCATCAGTTTCGCCGGATCGATGCCGGCCTCGATAACGGCCTCAGTCAGTTCGATGCGTTCGTCCAGCGACACAGACGCCGCTTCCGAGTTGGTGCCAAATACCGCGAGTCCGGCGCCTTGGTCTGTAAGCCACCGGCAATGCTCGACGAAACGGTCAACGTCAACCGAAAGATCATGTCTGAAGGGTGTCAGGACCGGCGCATATGCGCCGCGCAGGCGAACGGGGTGGGAAGCAGTCATGGCGTCTCCGGTTGTTGTGCGTTTCCGTGGGGAATGTTGTACGCCGTCAGTGCGGCGGGCAGGTGGGTATCGATCTACATTTCCCGCTTAAAATGCAGTGTAAGATCGAAACGGTACCGTTCAAAACGGCTTTTCTACCCTCTATGCATGAGTTTTACGCATGAATCCACGACGTCTCACCCCGTCGATGTCGATGCTGCTTGCGTTCGAAGCAGCCGCCCGCCATCAGAGTTTCACGCGCGCCGCGGAGGAACTGGCACTGACACAAAGCGCGGTCAGCCGCCATGTCCAGATGCTCGAGGAACAGCTTGGTGTCGAACTGTTCCTGCGCCGTGGCCGCAAGATTGCGCTGACCGACGTCGGCTCGATATATCTGCATGAAGTGGCGATCGGACTCGCGAAGATACGCAACGGGACCCTGCAGGCAATCAGCTACCGGCAGGGCGGTGGGTCATTCCATCTGTCGATCCTGCCCTCAGTCGGCTCGAAATGGCTGCTACCGCGAATCCACCGCTTTTATGCGCGCAACCCGAACGTCCAGGTGCATATCCACTCCCGCATCGGCCAGTTTGATCTCGAACTGGGCGGCATGGACATGGCGATCAGCAACAGTGTCGATGGACGGTGGCCCGGTGCGGTGTCCGAAAGGTTGCTGAATGAGGAACTGGTGCCAGTCGTCAGTCCGAACATTGCCGACATGCTGGACGGAGGCACGACACGCGGCATCACGAAGCTGCAACTGCTGCAGGTCGCCGCGCGACCCGACGTGTGGCGCCACTGGTTCATACAGCACGGCTTTCCGACCGTAGACATGCGCCCGGGTCCGGTTTTCGAACTGACGTCACACCTGCTACAAGCGGTGATGGCCGACATCGGCGTCGGTCTGGTCGCGCGTTTTCTGGTGGAAGACGAGTTACGTACAGGTCAACTACGGATCGCGTGCGATTCCGCACACGTCGAGGGGATGGGCTACTACATCTTCACCCGGCCGCATCGGATCGATTTTCCGCCGGTCAAGGCGTTTCGTGACTGGTTACTGGAGGAGTCGACCGCAACACAATAAGCGATGCACGTTCCCATGCAAAACTGCGAAACCGGTCCGGCGTAATGGGTACACTCCAAATTACTGCGCAGGGTGGGCCAGGATTCATTCAAATCAACACGTTTGGGAGGCAGTCCCAAGCTACCAACTCGAAAGCGCGCTCGACTCCTGACCAGCAACTTAATGACCGGCCTTAAAACGAAAATCCCCAGGCTAGCTGATTGTCATGACGCCAGTTGCAACTTTCCGTCCATGCGACGATTCAGACCCAACGGGTTGTCGTTCTTCAGGGCATCTGGCAACAGCCCTTCCGGCAGGTCCTGATAGCTCACCGGGCGCAAGAAACGATAGATTGCCAGGCTGCCAACTGAAGTCGAGCGGCCATCTGCCGTCGAGGGGAACGGGCCTCCGTGGACCATCGCATGGCCGACTTCCACTCCAGTGCCGAAACCATTCACCAGAATACGCCCAGTGCACCGTTCCAGCGCGGGGATGACACGCTTCGCGTCGGCGTAGTCGGCTTCATCGATGTGCAGCGCCGCAGTCAACTGGCCTTCGAGCGATTCGACCAGCTCAAGCATGTCTTCCAAGC
The DNA here is from genome assembly GCF_902833645.1 of Paraburkholderia fungorum. Classification (GTDB taxonomy): domain Bacteria; phylum Pseudomonadota; class Gammaproteobacteria; order Burkholderiales; family Burkholderiaceae; genus Paraburkholderia; species Paraburkholderia fungorum. The sequence continues at coordinate 241,357 of NZ_CADFGE010000005.1, read as the reverse complement.
TCCGGCAACGTACAACCAGAGACGATGCGCCAAAGATCTCATCCTGGAGTTCGTGGCTCTTTCGGAACGCTTCAGCGTTAGTCACGAACAGTGCGGACCGCCCCTGGTTGTCGCCGGTTGCTTCACGGCCTCGCACCGTGCACGTCACATCAGCGTGCTTTCCGGCGTTCGCGACTGAGCTTTCGTACGCCTTGAAAATGCCCGGCGTCAACATGGTCTGCGCGGCGGTATCCTTCAGCGCAATCGATGCTGCCGCGATGAATGTGTCGAGATACGGACCATCTACCGCGAGTACAAGACCTAGGTTCGTGCAGAACTGACCTGCGCCCAGCACGAGCGATTGCACGAACGTCTCCGCGATGGCTTCGCCACGGTTCTTCAAAGCGTTCGGAAACAGCAAGACGGGGTTGATGCTGCTCATTTCTGCGTAGATGGGTATCGGTTCAGCGCGTGCTGCCGCGAGTTTCATCAGCGCCGTGCCGCCGCCACGCGACCCGGTAAAACCAGCCGCTTTGATACGTTTGTCGTTGACGAGGCCCTAACCAACGTCCCGACCGCTGTCGAAAAGCAGCGAGAACGTGCCTTCGTGCATCCCGCATTGTTTCACTGCAAGTTGCACCGTGCGACCAACAAGTTCTGCCGTGCCCGGATGTGCCGAGTGTGCCTTGACGATCACCGGGCAACCGGCGGCGAGCGCAGAAGCGGTATCACCGCCCGCGACCGAGAAAGCAAGCGGGAAATTGCTAGCGCCGAACACTGCGACGTGACCCAGGCCAATCTGCCGCAGACGAACACCCGCACGCGGGAAAGGTTGACGTTCCGGCAGTGCTGGATTGATGCGTACGCCGATGAAGTCGCCATTGCGCACGACATCTGCGAACATGCGTAATTGGCCGATCGTACGTCCGCGTTCGCCTTCGAGGCGATGACGCGGCAGGCCGGTTTCGATCATGCAGCGCTCAATCAAGGCGTCGCCGATATTAAGAATGTTCTGCGCGATAGTTTCCAGAAAATCGGCGCGCGCTTCAGGCGAAGTTTCGCGATAGACGTCGAACGCCGCCCATGCGAGGGAACAAGCTCGATCCAAATCGCCAAGTGTCGCGCCACCAAAAGCCGGTCCGATAGCGGCGCCCGTCGACACATTCACAGCCTTGATTGAGCCGTTGGTGCCGAGAAGTGATTGCTGACCGATTAGCAGCTTGCCAGTAAGTTGCATGTATTTCGTCCTTACGAGGTGAAAATAAAACGAGGAGGTTCTCAGGAAACCCGACTATCCCGGCTATCGGTCGCAAATATCGCTACCTTTGACAGCTAAAGTGCGAACGCTTGCGAAGCGTTGTCGAGCTGACTAACAAGGCTTGCATCATTCCCTCCGGAACGACGGCAATATCCGGTAGTTCGCTAACTTGCCAATCGCTCTGGCCATCTTTTTCCGCCCGATTCTTTCAGCGCGCTGTTAAAACGCGTGCCGCAGCCCAATCGCCGTGGTGGCCTGATTCGAGGATGTAGATGCGGTCAGCCCGTAGATATCGGCGACCGCTCGATGTCCCGTTGAGTCATGTCCGGATGCGTGCTGCCAGATCACGCCAATGTAGACATCCGTGCGTTTTGACAGAAAGTAGTCGATCCCCATATTTATCTGATTGTAGGCAACGCTTCCTGCTCCATTTGTTGGCCCGGTCCCTCCCGTATAGACATACGCGAACCAACGCGGACCGACGGAGCGACAAAGCCGCTGAGGCTCAGTTCGAATGAATTGAACAAAGCCTTTCCGGCATAGCTCAATGCATTGACGCCTGGTTCAGATCCAAAGTTGGTGAATTGCGTGTTGGTGTAGACCAGCGCAGCATCCAGCTTTCCAAAGTGATAACCAGCCAACGCGCCCAAAACCTGTAGCTTGCCGGCAGATGCGTATCCCGAAAAGATCGGCGCGAAGGACATGTTATTCGTAGTGGGACTATTGTTAGCGTTGTTCCCGTAATACGAACAGTTATGATCAGTCTAAGTGCTGCCACACGCGCTCGCTTTCCCGTACGATCACTGACTGACGCCATGGGCACTGCCAACAGTACGGCGAAGAGAAAAGCAACTGCACTGGCTACGGCCTGCGCTGTTCCTGAGAACCCGATGGAACGAATCGCAAGAGGCAGCCAAAGGGTGATCCCCCAGAACAACATTCCCCGTGTAACCTGTACAAACAGCATCAGAGAGAGAAACTTGCCTCGCCCCATCGCGGCAAGCGAAAGCTTCGTCTTGCCGCCCGTCGCAGGCAGCGTGCGGTACGGCGCGTCCTGTTCCCGGCGCAGGGTGAGCGCATACAGAGGCACGATGATTAGAAGGCCTAGTGCACCAGTGATCAGGAACAATACGATGCCTGTCTCTCCATGGACCGTGATCCCGAGGTGACCTGTGACCGGTCCGTGGAGTGATCCCGCCGCGCACGAGCGCTTTCTAGAACATCGCATCGAAACGGGATTTGGCGAGGGTCTCGGGTACTGGTCCATCTTTCCGAAACAAGATCCCCGTCATTTTCTTGGTTGGGTGCTCCTGATCCCCTATGATGCAATCGGACCGGAGATCGAGATCGGATGGCGTCTCGCCCGTAAGGCATGGGGACACGGATATGCGACAAAGGCGGCACTTCCGATAGCAACGCATGCGTTGTACGATAAACAATTGCCAGAGATCGTTGCGGATATTCACGCGGCTAACGTCGCGTCGATGAGAGTCGCCGAGAAGGTGGGAATGAGGGACCACGGGCAAAGCACGCATGATGGAATGCCGAGTCGACGTTACAGAATGACCCGGCAGGACTATTTGCGGCAAACAATTGACCCTGTCCGAGAAATCCGTAGGTAAGCATCTGATTTGTACCGTTCCCTGCCTCGCGTAGAAGATGCAATCATCGGCTGCGACGGAAACGAGTATCCGACTCTTTCCACGAACAGAGGAAATGATGAATTATCTGCACAAAGTTCAGAGTCGGTACATTTCCCGGTTAGAGGGCCGAAGAAGGAGCGGACGAGAGAGCCGCCACACGAAAAGCCGACTTCGTCGCTGATTGCTGCCCGATAGATGTCTTGCGTCAAACACGAAAATCCTGACAGACCCAAGATCGTCAGCTACGTCCCAAGAATGCCAGAGCCATGTGTGGATTCCGACTGTCTGGGTGAACGCACGCTTTTTCCTACGCTAATTCGCCTCGAAGAAACTATTCGCAACAGTATCGAGGACCTCGGTCTGGTTCTGATTGAACAGTTGCCAGCGCCATTTCACGATTCCCAGGGATGGCGTAGATCTCGATCTGCGGACGTCAATGACCGTCGCGTGAAACGTCAAGGAATCGCCGGGCCGTACCGGCTTCACCCATTTCAGATAGTCAAGTCCCGGAGAACCCCAAGACCCCGAATCGGAGAGCGCCGCATCACATGCCAGTCGCATGGCGATAGCACACGTATGCCAGCCACTGGCGATCACTCCGCCCCAGCGTCCTTGCCCTGCAGTTCGTAGATCCGTATGAAACCATTGCGGATCATAGCGACTGGCGAACTCAAGCACCTCAGCTTCGGTCACGACATATGGGCCGGCCTTAATGACCTGGTGAGGGCTGAACTCGTGAAATTTCATACTGCCTTCGCCTCGACATTAACAAATGACGGCGCCCGCTTCTCTTCCAGCGCATGAAGACCTTCACTAGCGTCGGCACCAGCGAATCCCAGGATTTCTGCCGCCAATGATGCTTCGAAAGCTGGCCACGCGGCGCGCAGCCAGTGGTTAAGCGAGCGTTTGGTCCAGGCCAGCGCCGTGGGGCTCCCATTAGCGAGCCTCCTGCTCACGCTGCGAGCCGTTGTAAGCAGTTCGGCTTCGTCCACAGCCGCGCTGACCACTCCAATCCGCTCCGCCTCCTCGCCGCTCAAGGTCTCACATAGCAGCAGGTAGTACTTTGCCTTTGCCATCCCGCACAGCAGCGGCCATATCAATGCCGCATGGTCGCCTGCGGCAACACCGAGCTTCGTGTGGCCGTCGATGAGCTTCGCCGTCTTCGCCGCAATCGAAATGTCGGCCAGCAACGCGACCGCAAGCCCGCCACCGACCGCAGCACCATTAATCGCGGAAACGACAGGACGGTCGCAATCCAGCATTCCCTGGACGATGGCTCTGGCTTCCTTCATGACCGTCAGGCGCATGGTCTCGCTGCCAACCATCTGCCTCACGACGTCGAGGGTCCCGCCCGCACAGAAGCCCTTGCCCTCGCTGCGAACAAGAATCGCCCTTACACCAGGATGCCCGTCCAGCCGCGACCAGATCCGGGAGAGTTCGCGGTGTCCACGCTCGTCGGCAAACGGCATGCTCCCCGGCGTGCCAAATACAAGCTCGGCCACGCCATCATTCAGTTCGACACGAAAATTATCGGTATCAACTTCGAACCGGTCGCTCATGATTCAGTCCCCATCGCTTGCCCCCAGATGCGTCGGCGCAGCAGCAAACTCGCACGGTATCGCTCACCGCGATAAACGGCATCAAGATGATCAAGCAGGTTACACACTGTCGGCGCTCCAAGCTTGTCGAGCCATTCGAACGGCCCCAAAGGATAGTTGGTACCCAGCTTCATGGCGGTATCAACTGAGGCTTCATCGCACACGCCCTGTTGCACGGCGTCGGCCGCTTCATTAACCAGCATCGCGATTGTGCGTGCGACGACCATCCCCGGCGCATCGTCGATTTCGATGGGCCTGCGGCCCACTGTTTCCAGAAGATTGCGCACTACCGCGCGTTGCTGTTCTCCGCAACTGGGCGCAAATGCAACGCAAAGCGGGCCGGCGTCCTCACTGACGATGATGTCAATGACGGCGACATGGCGGCGACCAGATTGTGCAGCGACCTGTGCGGCAGGACGGCCGTCCGTTACGCAAATCAGCGTATCGCCAACAAGCAGCGTGTCCTTCATCAATATGTTGTCAGCACGTCCCAGCGAGGCACCGGCGGAATTGGCATATTCGACCTCCCATCCCTCGCCGGATAGTTCAGCGCCTACCGTCGTAATTGTGAAGCTGTCACCGGATACGCTCACGCACGGTGGATCGGTATCGACCTGTGCGGGCGTCGCAGCAGCTTCTGCCAGGGGTTCCGCCGGGTAGTCATAGAAACCTCGCCCGTTCTTTCGGCCTAGCAAGCCACCATCTACCAGTTCGCGCTGGACGATGGATGGGGTATAGCGCCGGTCAAAAAAGCTGGCCGCAAACATCGACTCGGTCACCGAGAAATTGACGTCGTGACCGATCAGGTCCATCAACTCACAAGGGCCCATCCGGAAGCCCGCGGCACGCAGCGCAGCGTCGATTTGCGACGGCGTCGCATATCGATCCTGCAGCAGAAGCAGCGCTTCCGCGTAAAACGGCCTGGCAATGCGGTTGACCACAAAACCCGGAGTGGAGCGTGCGTGGATCGGCACCTTGCCCCAACGCACCGCCAGATCGGCCACCGCGTGCGCAACAGCGCTGTCGGTCGCCGCGCCGGAGACGACTTCGACGAGCTTCATGACAGGCACCGGGTTGAAAAAATGCATCCCGACGAGCCGTTGCGGCAAGCGCAGATCACGACCTAACGCGGTAACGGAAATCGATGATGTATTGGACGCAAGAATCGTCCGGTCAGCCACGAGACTCTCGAGTTGCGCAAGCAGTTCACGCTTGGCGTCGAGACGTTCAACAATTGCTTCAATCACAATACCGGCTTCGCTGACAGCGGCAATAGCATCGACAGGCTCGATTCGCGCAACCAGGGCCCTGGCATCAGTGGAATCGAGTTTTCCCGCGTCGACCCGCTTTTTCAGATCAGCGTTGAGCTTATCCAGGACCTGTGCCGCAGCGCCGCTCCTCGCGTCGAAAAGCAGGACCCGATGTCCGGCTGCTGCTGCGATCTGCGCAATGCCTGCGCCCATTGTCCCGGCGCCGATAATGCCAACCGCCGCGTCATTCCTCAGCCCGGAAGCGTCCCAATTCATTTGACACTCCAGGCTGCGGGCCGTTTGTCGAAAAATGCGGAGAACCCCTCTTTCGCCTCTTCCGTGGAACGCACCCGGGCGATGGTCGCCGCGGTGAGATCTGTGACGCTCCCGTCAATCGGACGGCCAGCGATATCGCCGAACAAGGTCTTTATTTCCTGCAATGCAGTCGGACCATTTCCCGTCAGCCCGGACACAACCTTCTGCACCTGCCCGTCCAATCCTTCGCTCATGGTTACATAGTGAACGAGACCCAGGTCGCGGGCCTCGGCCGCGTCAATCAGCGATGCGGTAAGTGCAAGACGTCTCGCCTGCCGCACACCGACCGCCTCAATCAGGTATGGCCCAATCACAGCGGGCAGAATCCCAAAACGCGCCTCGGTGACAGCAAACCGGGCCTGCTCGCTCGCAACCACAATGTCGCAGACGCAGATCAGGCCCACGCCACCGCCAAACGCCCCGCCCTGCACCCGCGCGACAATAGGCCTGGAACATGCATGAAGCGCCTGCATCATGCTGGCGAATCGCCGTGCATCCTGGATGTTCGCATCGGCACGGTTAGCGCTCGCCCGTTTCATCCAGTTGAGGTCTGCGCCGGCACAAAACACGTTGCCGGACGACGCAAGTACGATCACCCGGACGCCGTCGTGCGATCCCAGTTGCAGAAAGCAGCGCGTCAACTCCTCGATCATCGCGTCGTTGAACGCGTTATGCACGTCGGGGCGGTTTAGCGTAACGCGGGCGACACCCGTCTCGTCGACAACGCAATCAAGGGTCGCGAAGTTGTCATCAAATGTGTTCTTTTCAGTCACCTGGATTTCCATTCGCTTAAGGCGGCGACGTGCCGTGCCGTCCCTTACACCAACCGGGCAATGCGGCCGTCAGAATCAACTGCGGCACCCGGTTGGCACTCGCGTCAATCAATATGTTTCAAGATGCAGACGCCCTTCGCGCTTCAGGCGCGGCCAAAGCGTCGCCCAGTCGAGACCATTCCGTTCCGCAATCTCCTGCAGCGCCTGCAGCACGCCGTCCTCCATGCCCTTCAGGCCGCAAACGTAGATGTACGTGCCGTCGTTCTTCAGCAACTGTGCGATATCAACCGCTCGCTCGCGCATCGCGTCCTGCACATAGCGCTTCGGCTGTCCGGGCGTGCGGGAAAACGCAAGGTTCGTATCGATGAAGTCCTTCGGCAAATTGGTCAGAGGTCCGAAGTACGGTAACTCTTCTTTCGTGCGCGCTCCGAAGAACAGCATCAGCTTGCCAGTCGCACCCTTCAGGCGGCGGCGCCGGCGGTATTCCGTCATGGCGCGCATGGGCGCCGAGCCCGTACCGGTGCAGATCATCAGCAGATGAGAGTCCGGGTGGTTCGGCATCAGGAAGGTGCTACCGAATGGCCCAATCACGGTAACCTTGTCGCCCTTTTTCAGGTCGCACAGGTAATTCGAGCACACGCCGTCGGCCGCATTGTCCTGATAGTCACGCGTGACGCGTTTGACTGTCAGCGATACATTGTTATAGCGGGGACGCTCACCATCGCGTGGACTGGCGAGCGAATACTGGCGCGCGTGATGTGGCTTGCCGTCCTTCGTGGTCCCCGGCGGCAGAATCCCGATCGACTGTCCTTCAAGCACGGGAAACGGCAACGTGCCGAAATCCAGCACGATATGATGGATGTCACTGTCGGCCGATTCGTCGGTAAGACGGTAATTGCCCACGACCGTCGCCGTAGTCGGCGCCTTGTGCGTATACAGGTTCACGTAGGGCTTCGCCGCCGACCACGGCGGCACGGTCGAGCCGCGCGCAGCATCGACTTCGATGCCACTCGCTGTTTCGCCCGTTTCGTTGTCCCCGTTTGCTTGCGCTGTCGCATCAAGCGCGGCGTTCGCGGTCGTGTTCTGCGCCGGCAGCTCGTCCCAGCTGAACTGCTCGTCGATGCTATACGCGTCGGCCTTGAGCACGGTACGCCAGTTGTCGATGGCGCCGGTGGGGCACGGCGAGACGCATGCCATGCAGCCATTGCACACGTCCGCCTTCACGACGTAGTTGTTATCGTCATGCGTAATCGCGTCGATCGGACAGGTCTCTTCGCAGGTGTTGCAGCGAATACAGATTTCCGGGTCGATCAGATGCTGCCTGAGCACTTCTATTGGAACTGGAGCATTCATGGTTGTCTCTCCCTGCGTCCGGTCCCGCTGCCTGAACGCTCAGCGTGGCCGGACGCCTGATATGGCGCAGATACGGCTTTGGCCAGATCAGTTGAATCGCACATATTCGAAGTCAATCGGCTGGCGGTTGATGCCCATCGCCGGCGGTGCAATCCAGTTGGCGAACTTGCCCGGCTCAACCACGCGGCCCATTAGCGACGCGACATACGCGCGGTCTTCCGGTGTCGCGAGCCATTTCGCCTCATTTGCGGCCCATTCGGTTTCGCTGACGACGCGCCCGTCCGGCGCCACGCGCGTGCCGGCAAACGTACCGATCTGGCGATTGAATGCCTTGTGCGGCACCGTCAGGCGGAACTCGATGCCGGCCTTCTCCAGCACCTTGTTCCAGCGGTTCACGCCCGCCACCGAGTCCTTGATGTAGTCGTCGCGCAGCACTTCGTTCATCGCGTTGAGCATCGGCACTTCGCGTTCGACCAGCTTGCCGTCCTGGACGTCGAGCAGTTTGTAGCTCTGCCCGCCAAGCTGATGGTCGTCGTCGCGTTTGGTTTCCTCATAGCGGCCCTTCAGGCCCGAGCTATAGAAGGTCGCCGCATTCGACGAATGATCGGCACCGAACAGGTCGATCGTCACTGAATAGTGGAAGTTCAGGTAGCGCTGGATCGTCGGCAGATCGATCACGCCCGCGGCGCGGATCTGGTTGACGTCATCGGTCTTCAGTTCGTTCATCACCTGGGCAGTACGCTGCACAACGCGCGAGACGCCAGACTCCCCGACGAACATGTGATGCGCTTCTTCGGTCAGCATGAACTTCGTGGTGCGGGCGAGCGGATCGAAACCCGACTCCGCGAGCGCCGACAACTGGAACTTGCCGTCGCGGTCCGTGAAGTACGTGAACATATAGAACGCCAGCCAGTCCGGCGTTTTCTCGTTGAATGCGCCGAGAATGCGCGGATTGTCGTCGTCGCCCGAGCGGCGGCCGAGCAATGCTTCGGCTTCTTCACGACCGTCACGACCGAAGTAGCGATGCAGCAGGTACACCATCGCCCACAGGTGACGACCTTCCTCGACGTTGACCTGAAACAGGTTGCGCAGGTCGTACATCGACGGCGCGGTCAATCCGAGGTGACGCTGCTGCTCGACCGACGCCGGTTCCGTGTCACCCTGCGTGACGATGATGCGGCGCAGGTTCGCGCGATGCTCGCCGGGCACGTCCTGCCACGCCGCCTCACCCTTATGCTCGCCGAACTGGATCTTGCGGTCCTGCTCACCCGGCGTGAGAAAAATGCCCCAGCGATAATCGGGCATCTTCACGTGATCGAAGTGGGCCCAGCCTCCTGCATCGACGCTCACCGCCGTGCGCAGATAGACGTCATAGCCATGCGAGCCGTCCGGGCCCATATCGCCCCACCACGACAGGAAGTTCGGTTGCCACTGTTCGAGCGCGCGTTGCAGCGTGCGGTCGTCGGCAAGATTGACGTTGTTCGGAATCTTTTCGCTGTAGTTAATCGTTGACATGGTCGGTTCCTTGATCGGGAAACAGCAGTGCTTGAGATGAGAGGCACGTATTGACGGCGGACTGCGGGCAGCGGAGTCAGACCCGCGAGACGTCGAATTGCGCCTTGCTGCCCTTGCCGTACACCTTGAGCGCGCCCTTCTCGCCCACTGCATTCGGCCGGTTGAAAATCCAGTTCTGCCATGCGGTCAGGCGGCCGAAAATGCGCGTCTCCATCGTCTCGGGACCGTTGAAACGCAGGTTCGCTTCGAGACCGGTCAGCGCGTCCGGCGACATCGCCGCGCGTTCCTCGAGCGCGATGCGGATTTCGTCGGCCCAGTCGATGTCGTCCGGCGCTGCGGTCACGAGGCCAAGGCGTTCAGCCTCGACCGGCTTGACTGCCTGGCCGATCTTCGCGCGCACGGCGTCGAGCGGTGCGGTCTCCTCGTAGAAGCGGCGCGCAAGGCGTGACTGGTGCGTGACCAGCGGATAGAGGCCGAAGTTGACTTCCGACAAGGTGATCGCCGGTTCTTCGTCTTCGTTACTGGGAATTGCCGCCATATAGGTGCGATCAGCGGCAAACGCGAGTTCGGCCAACGTGCCGGCAAAGCATGAGCCCGGTTCGATCAATGCAAAGAGCGAGCGGGATGAGACATCGATGCGCGCCAGCGTGCGGCGCAGCAGACCGATCGTTTCGCGCACAAACCAGTGATTCTGGTGCTGGATGAGCGTCGCATCGGCGGCGAGCACAGCGCGGGCGTCGCCTTCGGTCCTGAAGATCCACGTGCCAATCTCCAGTTCGTTGGTGCGCATCGACAGGATCGCGTCGTCCAGTTCGCGGGCGAACCGCAGCGGCCACCAGTTCGAGCCGGCGGCGACGATGGCGTCGATGTCGGTCGGTTGCGGGCTCGCCGGCGCCTTGGCGGTGAAGGTAGCGGTACGCTTTGCACGGTCAATCGTGACGTCGACGGTCTGGTAGCCCAGACCATCCGCGCGCTCGGTGCGTTCGATAAAGGTCAGCGCCACGCCCTTCGCATCGGCAGGACGGTCGCTTTGCGCGGCGAGTTCCAGCGCGCGCGCGGCAATCGCCTGATCGAACTGGTTGGGCTTCACGACTTCATCCACCAGACGCCATTCCTTTGCGCGTTCACCGCGAATACCTTCGACCACCGTGCAGAAAATATCGGCGCGGTCGTGGCGGACACGGCGTTTGTCGGTCACACGAGTCAAACCGCCCGTGCCGGGCAGCACGCCGAGCAGCGGCACTTCCGGCAATGACACCGACGACGAGCGGTCATCCACCAGATAAATTTCATCGCATGCCAGCGCCAGCTCGTAGCCGCCGCCCGCGCAGGCGCCGTTCACCGCCGCGAGGAACTTGAGGCCCGAATGACGCGACGAGTCTTCGAGACCATTGCGCGTTTCGTTGGTGAATTTGCAGAAGTTGACTTTCCATGCGTGCGTGGACAGACCCAGCATGAAGATGTTGGCGCCCGAGCAAAAGACGCGGTCCTTCAGGCTCGTGACCACCACCGTTCTGACTTCGGGATGCTCGAAGCGGATGCGCTGGATCGCGTCATGCAGTTCGATGTCGACGCCCAGATCATAGGAATTCAGTTTGAGCTTGTAGCCGTCGCGAATGCCGCCGTCTTCGGCGATATCGATGCGGAGCGTCGCAACGGGACCGTTGAACGTCAGCTTCCAATGCTTGTATTGCGAGGGACTGGTACGGTAATCGACGCGTTGCGCCGCGCCGATGGCGGTTTCTGCTGAGGACATGGGGCGTCTCCTGGACTGGACGATGCAAGATTGTTTTGTGAACAATAATGCACCTTCACACCCATGTAAAGCACTTTACTTCATTTTATATCGTAAACCCTTAGACAAATCCCGCAATTCAGTTCACGTGAGCGTCATCCGGCGCTTCGGCCGCCAGTCGTGCGGCAAGACGGTCGCGCAATTGCAGATAGGCATCTGCGAGGGTCTTCTCACTGGTGTCGTAAGTCATGTCCGCTCGTCCATACAGTTCGCTGCGGCCCGCCAGGATTCGCTTCAGATCGTCCATCGCTTCCTTGTTGCCCGACATCGGCCGCAGGTCGCCTTGCGCAACCACCCGCCGCATATGCTCTTCCGGGGTGGCCTGCAACCATACGGTGAAGCAGTGCGCGAGCAGCATGTTGAAGGTGCCCGACTCCGAAACCAGCCCACCCGGCGACGCGATGACCGCCTTCTCATGCTCCTGGATCACCGCCTCGAGCGCGCGGTGCTCGTAGCGCCGGTAAGCGCTCGCGCCGTACAGCGAATGAATTTCGGAAGGCGGGCAGCCCGCCAGTTGCTCGATCACCCGCGTCAGCTCAACGAACGGCACCTTGCGCTCCTGCGCGAGCATGCGCCCAAGCGTCGACTTGCCCGCGCCGCGCAAACCGATCAATGCGATACGGTCCTTGCGGTGAGGGTCGCGCGGCGCCTGCGCGAACATCTCGGCCAGCGCGACGCGCGCCCGCTGCAGCGCGGCCTGATCACGCCCGTGCAGCAACTCGCGGATCAGCAGCCATTCTGCCGACGCAGTGGTCTCGTCGCCGATCACCTCGGCAAGCGGACAGTTCAGTGTGCTCGCGATCTGTCGCAACACCAGCACTGACGCGTTGCCCAGCCCCGACTCCAGATTGGCCAGATGCCGTTCGGACAGCCCCGTCTCGGTTGCCAAGGCCTTGCGGGTCATGCCGCGGCGCGCGCGAAGGAGCCGCACGCGCTCGCCCATCGCCGTCAGGAAAGGATCGCGCTCCGTCCGCGTCGCGTCCTCCGGACGCTCGTCCAGGGGCAGGATCGAGTCGGTTTGATTCATGTTTTCGGACCTCACGACTTCTGTATATGTACTATAGTGCTTGACAGGCACCCGGTGAACGGTTAATTTTCGCCAAATATTGATCCAATCACAAACGCCGCGCAGATTTTTCGGGCGGCGTGTCGGAGACGGCCAGCGGACGCACATGAAGTAAGGTGCGCGCCAGCCCTTTTTTAGAGGCTCGCATGACCCCACAAGACTTCCAGCGCCTCGTCGCGGGCGTTACGGAACAACTCGTCGATCGCCCGTTGGACGACGAACTGGCGAGATGGCTGAACGACACCCTTCCCGCCGGCGGCAAGACCTTTCGCGCACTGGCCGACGCCTGTCGCGACGGTGTCGCCGCCGGCTGGCTGTGCAACCGCGAAGGCGGCGGCATCCGCTACGGGCGTATCTTCAACGCATTACCCGACACGCACGGCTTTTCGGTCGACGTGGTCGACATGAAAGATATTGCAGGGCCGCACCATGTCCATCCACACGGCGAGATCGACCTGATCATGCCACTCACCGACGGCGCGACCTTCGACGGCCATCCAGCCGGCTGGTGCGTGTACGGACCCGGCAGCGAGCATCGCCCGACTGTCGCCAACGGCCAGGCGCTCGTGCTGTATCTGCTGCCGCAGGGCGCCATTCAGTTCACTCCCGCCTGAGAGCGCCATCATGACTGAATTGCTGAAGAATTACGTGGCGGGCCAATGGGTCGCCGGAAATGGCGAAGGCAGCACGTTAACTGACCCGGTGACGGGCGAAGCGCTGGTGCGCGTGTCGAGCCAGGGGCTCGATCTTCCACGCGTCTTCGATTTCGCCCGCGAGCAAGGCGGCGCCGCGCTACGCGCGCTCACTTATGCAGAGCGCGCCGCGCGTCTTGCCGACATCGTCAAGCTGTTGCAGGCGAAGCGCGACGATTACTACGCAATCGCCACCGCCAACTCCGGCACCACCCACAACGACTCGGCAGTCGATATCGATGGCGGGATTTTCACGCTTTCTTATTACGCGAAACTTGGCGCGACGCTAGGCGACGTGCACGCGCTGCGCGACGGCCACGTCGTTTCGCTCAGTAAGGACCAGTCGTTCAGCGTCCAGCATGTGCTCACGCCCACGCGCGGTGTCGCCCTCTTTATCAACGCGTTCAATTTCCCGTCGTGGGGGCTGTGGGAGAAGGCCGCGCCCGCGTTGCTGTCCGGTGTCCCGGTGATCGTCAAACCGGCTACCGCGACCGCGTGGCTCACGCAGCGCATGGTCGCAGACGTGGTCGATGCAGGCATTCTGCCGCAGGGGGCGCTATCCGTCATCTGCGGCAGCTCCGCGGGCCTGCTCGATCAGGTACAGGCCTTCGACGTGGTGTCGTTCACCGGCTCCGCTGAAACCGCCGCGATACTCCGCGCTCACGCGGCCTTTGTTCAGCGCGGCGCGCGCCTGAATGTCGAAGCCGACAGCCTGAACAGCGCGATCCTCTGCGCCGACGCCGCACCCGATACGCCAGCCTTCGAACTGTTCATCAAGGAAGTGGTGCGGGAGATGACCGTGAAGTCGGGGCAGAAATGCACGGCGATCCGGCGAGCGTTCGTCCCTGAGGCCTTACTCGAAGCCGTGCTCGATACGCTGAAGGCAAAGCTCGCGAAGATCACCGTCGGTAATCCGCGTAACGACAGCGTGCGGATGGGGTCGCTCGTGAGCCGCGAACAGTATGAGAGCGTGCTTGCTGGAATCGCCGCATTGCGCGAGGAAGCAGTGCTCGCGTTTGACGGCTCGGCCGTGCCGCCTGTCGACGTGGATCCCGCGATTGCCGCGTGCATCGCGCCGCATCTGTTCGTGGTCAACGATCCCGATCGCGCGACGCTGCTGCACGACGTCGAAATCTTCGGACCGGTCGCTACGGTTGCCCCGTATGAGCCGGCCAGCGACGCCGGCGAACTGCGCGAGGCACACGCCATCGCGTTGGCGCGGCGCGGCCGCGGCTCGCTCGTCGCCTCGGTCTATTCGAACGACGATGCGCACCTCGCCCGGGTCGCCCTGGAACTCGCCGACACGCACGGTCGCGTCCATGCGGTCTCGCCATCGGTGCAAGGCAGCCACACCGGCCACGGCAACGTGATGCCAATGTCGTTGCATGGCGGTCCCGGTCGCGCGGGCGGCGGCGAGGAACTGGGCGGCTTGCGGGCGCTGGAGTTCTACCATCGGCGTGCCGCCATCCAGGCATCGAATACCGGCATCGATGTATTAACGCAAACGGCCCACTCGCTCGAAAGCTGAGCACGGCGGTGACCTTACACGCCCGAGTCCCTGCCAGAACTCACACGACACGCACTGGGGCACACAGGTTACGCCGGTAATTCGAGCGGTTCCCGTGCCTATGAGCCGGGCGACCGCCCCACCCGATGGAGGAGACACATGGAAGCCCTGCTCGAATCACGCGCCAGTCAGCCCGGGGCAGCCTTGACGGCCAAGCCACCGCCAGCGCAGTTCAATTTCGCCGCACACCTGTTCCGCCTCAACGAGATACGTGCCGGCAAGCCCGCATATATCGACGACCGCGGCATCACTACCTACGGACAACTCGAAGAAAAGGCCCGTCGCTTCGCCGCTGTGCTACGCACGCTCGGCGTGCACGCGGAAGAGCGCGTACTGCTGGTGATGCAGGACTCCGTCGAATTGCCAATCGCGTTTCTCGGTGCGCTGTATGCCGGCGTCGTCCCGGTGGTCGCTAACACGCTGCTCGGCGCGCCAGACTATGTCTACATGCTCACGCATAGCCACGCTCGCGTCATCGTCGCTTCTAGCGCAGTGCTACCGGCGGTCGAAGAAGCGCTTGCCGTCGCCGTGCATGAAGGCTGCCAGTTGATCGTCGCGCAGACGGCCAGTGGTGAGACACGCGCACTGCTCCTGAGCGAACTGATCGATGCGGCCATGCCCGCGCCCAAAGCTGTTGCGAGCAGCTGCGACGATATCGCGTTCTGGTTGTATTCGTCGGGATCGACGGGCAAGCCCAAGGGCACCGTGCATACTCATGCGAACCTGTACTGGACCGCTGAGCTGTACGCGAAAGCGATCCTGGGCATCGTCGAACAGGATGTGGTGTTTTCCGCCGCCAAGCTGTTCTTTGCGTATGGACTGGGCAACGGACTGACCTTCCCGCTTTCGGTCGGAGCAACTGCGGTGCTGATGGCGGAACGCCCTACCCCCGACGCGATTTTCGCGCGTCTCACCCGGCACAAACCCACCGTTTTCTACGGCGTACCAACGCTCTATGCGAGCATGCTGGCCTCGCCCAATGTCCCCGCGCGCGAGGACCTCGCGCTGCGCATCTGTACGTCGGCGGGCGAAGCGCTGCCGCGCGAAATCGGCGAGCGCTTCACCGCGCGCTTCGGCGCGGAGATTCTCGATGGCATCGGTTCGACCGAGATGCTGCACATTTTCCTGTCCAATCGCGCCGGCAGTGTCGAATACGGCACGACGGGCACTCCGGTGCCCGGCTACGAGGTTGAACTGCGCGATGAGAGTGGACATGCGGTAGCTGATGGCGAAGTGGGCGATCTTTATATCAAGGGACCTAGCGCCGCGTTGATGTACTGGAGCAATCGCGAGAAGTCGCGCGCGACTTTCCTCGGCGAATGGATCCGGAGCGGCGACAAGTATCGCCGGCTGCCGAACGGCTGCTATGTCTACGCGGGACGCAGCGACGACATGCTGAAGGTGAGTGGTCAGTATGTCTCGCCGGTGGAAGTGGAAATGGTGCTCGTGCAACACGATGCGGTACTCGAAGCGGCCGTCGTCGGCGTCGATCACGGCGGTCTCGTGAAGACACGCGCCTTCGTCGCGCTGAAAGACGAGTTCGTGGCGTCTGACGCATTGGCGGACGAGCTGAAGGCGTTCGTCAAAGGGCGGCTCGCGCCGCACAAATACCCACGCGATATTGTATTTGTCGACGACCTGCCGAAAACGGCGACCGGCAAGATTCAACGCTTCAAACTGCGCGAACAGCTTTGAGCTGGTTAATGAGGTGGTTCATGCACAATCCTGCAACAACGGCAACCGATAGCGAACTGGCTGTGCTCCCTGCTACTGCCGCACGTGGTCCGCTGAACATCGAATACCAGTGGCTCAATCCTGAACTCAGCGCTGCACCCGTTGCCGTGTTCCTGCACGAGGGACTCGGCTCGATCGCGATGTGGCGAGACTGGCCACAGACACTGTGCGACCAACTCGGCATGCGTGGCCTCGTCTATTCACGGCCGGGCTACGGACGCTCGACACCGCGACCTCACAACACGAAATGGCCGGTGGATTTCATGACCGTCCAGGCGCGCGACGTGTTGCCGGCCCTGCTGGACACGCTTGGCGTCGAGAGTGCCGAGCGTTCGCGGATGTGGGTGATCGGCCATAGCGATGGCGGGTCAATCGCTCTGCTTTACGCGTCCTCTTTTCCCGGCGAGCTGGCCGGCGCCGTGGCGATCGCCCCGCACGTATTCGTCGAGGACATTTCGGTCGAAAGTATCGCGCAGGCGAAGGTAGCCTATGAGCAAGCCGGTTTGCGCGAAAAACTCCGCCGCTATCACGCCGACGTCGATTCGGCGTTCTACGGCTGGAACGACATCTGGCTGAATCCGGCGTTCAGGACGTGGAATATCGTTGAAACGTTACCGGCAATCCGCTGCCCGTTACTTGCTGTTCAGGGTCATGACGATCATTACGGCACCATGGCGCAGATCGAGGCGATCGCAGAACAGGTGCCGCATACACAACTGGTGAAGCTGGAGGCTTGCGGACACTCTCCGCATCGCGATGCGCCCGAGGCGTTGAACCGCGCAATCATCACTGTGATCAGATCCGTCGCTGCTACGAGCCATAGCACCATGGCGCGCCTCGATTGACAATCCGGTTTCCTGGTCCATCTCATCTCACACTTGTTCGGACAGCAGGCGCCACGGCCGCATCAGCAGGCAGGAATAGTGTAATGGCTTCATTCCGCCCTGGCGGACTGGCAAGACGATCGCCAGCGGCGGCCTGAAACACGCGAGGTCGATCATGAGCGTCGCGCTGCTGAGCAGCGATCTTGCCGGGAATATGTTTGCGCGACCGGAATTCCTGTTTCAAAGGTGCAGGCATGACCTGCTGAAACCAGCTCTTCCATTAGCCGTTCCTAGCCCGGAAATACGGAGCCGGTAACGGCTCGGCATCAAACACTGGAGGCAACGTAGCCGCCGGATAGCCGCCCGGTACGTTGAGGATGAGGTAACGACCAACCGAACGTTTGCTTCTCAAACGGCCGATCTTGCAATGGAAGTTCTGTCGCTGAAATCCGGTACGCGGAGGCCTCATCCGCTGCACCGGAGAATCCCGATGTCCCAATATCTGTTCCCTTCCTGCTTGAATACTACGCAAAAAAACTGCGCGACTGCCCGCGAAAGCGCTGCAGATAAACTATCTGATAATACGTCCGCCGAACCATGCGAGATCAATCCGCCATAGCGGCTCCTTGCCCAGCTAGCATGCCGGTTTCCCGCAATTGCCGAACCCGCGCATAGACGGTGGTCCGTGACACGCCCAGTTGACGCGCCACTGCGGCCACATTCCCCTGGTGATCCCGCATAGCTTGTAATACTGCACGAAGCATCTGCTCCTCAAGCGTTGTGCCACGCGACGCGTCGACCTGCCTCAGCGACGGTACATGTTCAGGTTGAAAACTTCCGCGGCGCGCCGTACTCCGATTGAGGAGCGCACGTGAATATTGGACCCACAGACGGGTGCCGTCCGCACGCGAAACCCGACGCGGCTGCCCTCGTGGCTTCAGGATGCGTCCAAGGAGGTCGCCCCCGGAGTCATCAAGAAGTTCGCCGAGGACGACCGGTGGAAGACTCGTTTCACGTGGGAGAGAAAGTATGCGGCACGCCGCCCGAGTTGCCGCCCGAATCTCGCCGTCCTCCTCGACAGCAAGCACGCCCGCTAACGGCGTCTCGAGCCAGCGCGGATCGGCGTGCACGCGCAATAAATGGCAGCCGCGCAGCGTAGCAAATATGCGCTGCTCAGCGGCAAGGGAGGCGAGGCGGAACTGTTCCTTCACAATCGAGAGATCACGCTGGCCGGTACCGGTGATATCCAGCGCGCCGATCACCTCCCCTCGCAGGCCGAAAAGCGGCACCGCAACGCAAGAAACGCGGTCGAATTCATTTAAATAGTGCTGCCCTCCCGTCACGATCACTTCGACGCCCTCCTGCAGAACGCAGCCTGGTGCAGTCGTGCCAACGTGCGACTCGAGTATGCGCCGCCCAGCAATGATCGGCAAAATAAGGTTGTCATCGCAGCCCGGGCTACGGCGTGCGTGAATGACGGTGCCTTTCCGATTAATGCAGAAGATGGTCCAGTCGTTGCCGCCGAACGTGTCCCATAGCTGCTCAATTTCATCGATGACGCAACTGCGCAGACGCCGGTCATCTGGCGTTCCACCCGCGCTACCGAGAAGCTCATATTCCGGCGGCTGACCCGGCATCAGACCCGCATCGCGCGAGCGCGCCCATGAGCGTGCTATCGCCCCGGGCAGCAGTCCAGACATGAGCCCATCCGGCAATTGTTCGCCGTTGGCGAAGCGCTTGCAGGCCGCGCGTAGTGGTCCGAGAGCGCCTGAGTTCACGGACACCGGCACGGACGTACTCTTCATACCCGTTCCCGTTCAGATGATGATTTGGAGCCAACCTGTAGAGAGCAACGATAATGACCCTACAGACAGATGTGCGGCCGGGCGGTGCAAATTCTCTCGGCCGTGTGCCGCTCGCTCGAGGCGGTCCTATCCACACGTATCAAGGATCCTGCAACCCGCGCGTCATTCTTACGTGACACTGGATTGGCTCGAGCGTGCTGCCGCGCTTGCCCTCCTCGACCGCTTCGTCGAACTGTTCGAGCATGCCGGACTTCACGAGCTTGCCGAACGACTATGTCCCCGCTGAAACTCGCCGACCTGTCGCCCAGCGCCACCAGGAGCAAATCGTTAACGGCGCTCGCGGCGCGCCGCGCAGCGGCCTTCTCCATATCCGGGCCAACGTCCTCTTGTGCGCCGGCACCTTCCGGCCTGGGCTCGCTGCAGTTGCACCGGGTAACGCTGTTCGACGACGATCCTATCGATGTGGCTCGGGACTGTCGCGCAACACGGACCAACGCAGTCTTATCCACCGGCACCTTAGAGCGGATAAAGCGGCGCTTCGCCCTTGACCGTGAGCCATTGCCATTGCGTGAATTCCTCCCAGTTCGCTGGGCCGCCGACGCTCGTTCCGTTTCCCGATGCACCCACACCACCGAATGGGTTGATCACCTCGTCGTTAACCGTCTGATCGTTGATGTGCAAAAGGCCGCTGCGCAGACGTTCGCCCATGCGCAACGCGCGGCCTACGTTTGATGTGACGATGGCCATCGCGAGTCCGTACTCCGTGTCGTTGGCGAGCGCTATCGCCTCCTCGTCCGTGTCGAACGGAACTACCACCGCAACTGGACCGAAAATTTCCTCGCTGAAGGCCGGATTTTCTTTAGTCACGCCAGTGAGCACCGTCGGCTCGAAGAAAAGGTCACGGAAACTGCCGCCCGCTTCGACGCGCGCGCCCGCCTGCTGCGCGGCGTCGAGCACGCGCGCGACGTGATCGCGTTGGGTCGCATTAATAAGTGGCCCAAGCGCGACATCGCCCGTGGCGGGGTCGCCAACCGTCAGACTCGATGCCTTCGCCACAAGCTTCTCGACGAAGCGCTCATATATGACGCGTTGCACGAGCACACGGCCCGTGGCCATGCAGATCTGGCCTTGATGCAAATATGCACCCCACGCCGTATTGGCGACAGCGAGATCAAGATCGGCGTCGTCGAGAACCAGAAGCGAGTTTTTGCCGCCAAGCTCAAGCGAGACCTTTTTAAGATGACGGCCCGCCGCCTCGCCAACCTTCCGACCCGCGTTCGTCGAACCTGTGAACTGGATCATCGCGACGTGCGGATCGCTCGTGAGTCCGGCGCCCGCGGCACCGTCGCCGGGCAACACGTGCAGAACCCCTTTCGGCAAGCCGGCCATTTCAAACAGACGCGCAATAACGAAGCCGCCGCATACCGCGGTACGCGGGTCCGGCTTGAGGATCACCGCGTTGCCGAGGGCGAGTGCGGGCGCAACGGCACGCATGGCCAGATACAGCGGGAAGTTGAACGGAGAAATTACGCCCACGACGCCAAGCGGACGGCGGCGCGCGAGTGACAGACGCCCCGGAACCGATGGCAGCACCTCGCCCGCCGATCGCGACGGTAATGCACTTGCTTCGTGCAGTGCCTTCACCGTCACCTGTGTCTCGAAGGCAGCCTTTGCGCGCGTCGAACCGCTCTCGCGCACGATCCATCCCACGATCTCCTCGATCGACTCCTCCGCAAGACGCGCGGCACGACGCAATACCGCGGCGCGCTCGTCGTAGGGCAGCGCGGCCCACCCCTGCTGTGCTTCGAACGCCGTCTTCGCCGACGCAGCGACAAGGGTCCCGTCGGCCATGCCGATGCACGCGAGACGCTTGCCTGTGGCGGGTTCGTTCACTTCAGCCTCTGAAGCGCCATTGCACCATGAACCGTTGAAAATACGACCGTGCCAGACGTCGTCGCCCAGGAGGCGGGAGGAAGGGGTAACGCTCATGCTGACTCCTGTTCAATTGATTCGAAAACCAGAAACGCGGTCACCACGACGGCGCACGCCGCCGTTCAACTGCGCCCCCAGATTGGGTCTTAACTTAGCGACGAAGGCCCTGGATCACAATCGGGAATTGTTCCAATGCCGAAAAGCCGCGTAATGGCGGGACAGTGCGACAAAAAGCGTCCAGTTGCTGAACACCAGATTCGGAACCGTCTTCAATAGATGGATTCGGAATGGCCCGCTCCTGTACACGCCGCATATCCAGTGCTTCGTCCGTCCATCTCATGAGATATCCCCAGCACCGACGCCGCGAGCCCGCTTATGCCTCTCAGGCGTTCCATACGAGAGGGCTCATACGACGCTTATCAGTCGTAGTGCTTATCGAATGAATCGTAGAAACTGCAACCCAGGGTTGACGATTCGTGTTTAGCCAATTGCTCGGTGGCGCGGCTCTAACGTGGGCAATGAAACCGAAGTTGCCAGAAGGCACTCTCAGACATCAACGCGTCACTGGCAGACAAGACGCTTCCAATCCGACTTCCTAAACTGCGTGCCAGAACAGCTCCTCAAGTGAAGGAGCGACTCGAGCAAAACCATCATAAAAGACAAGGAGACGGCGATGAAATGCACACGCGGACGTTGGAAGAGCGCAGCGTCGAAGATAACTATTGGCCTCGCGGCCTGCGCCGCGCTTAACGCTCGGGCCGTACCACCAACGGTGACGCTACCGAATGGCCTCGATCTCGGCAATACGTCATTCCTGGACGGATTCGGTGGGAACCCCGGTGATCTCGCTGTGCAGAGCTATCTGACGTTCGCACATGCCAACGCCTATAAAACTAACAACGGCTCCAATTCTCCCCTCTTCAACGATCCGCAGTTGAACGTCACCACGTTGGTGGAACAGGTTCTCTACGAGTTACCCACTGCAACAACAATTCTTGGCGGTCATCCCGGGATTGACGTGATCGTGCCGTTAGTGAATCTGAATTCGTCGTTTAGCCCGCCGCCTCCGTATCCCGGAGTCATGCCAACAAGTGGACACGCAGGCCTCGGCGACATGAACCTGGGCGCGCTCCTTCAATGGGATCCAGTGACAGTTGACGGGCATCCAGTCTTTGTTAGTCGCGCCGAAGTGTATGGGATGTTGCCGACGGGCAAGTATGACCGGACAACAGACATAAATCCGGGGAATCACTTCTGGGGCATCGGTATCACTGGATCGTTCACATTTCTCCTGGGCCCAGACTTTGAGATCAGCTTGCGTCCGCACTACCAGTACAGTTTCAAGAACGGTTCACCAGCCAGCAGCGCACCGCTTGACCCAGGTATCGAAGACACTCAGGCTGGCCAGGTTTTCTATACGAACTTTGCCGCCTCCTACAAAGTGACGGACAAGCTGCGCATGGGTATTAACGGATACTACCTGCGCCAGATCACAGACAACCGCGTCAATGGTTCCGCGATCGCGGACTCGCGGGAGCAGGTGCTTGGTATCGGGCCAGGAGTCTACTACGACCTGTCGAAGGGAGATAAATTCTGGCTCAACACCTACACAGAAACGCTCGTTAGAAATCGGTTTAGAAACAGCGCGGTTGTGAATTTGCGCTGGATTCACATCTTCTAGAAAAAACGTAGGGTGCGGTCGGGTCGCTCGCGGCATTGCTGCGAGCGACATTACCTCTCGAAGGTTCTACCATGCCTGATGAATATGCCCGTTTTTTGCCCAAAGCGCGACGGGGAGTCCGCGTAAGACTCCACCCCGGCGTATCTGCCCCAGACCATCCACATCACACGGTTGCGCAGCAACGTCCCCTCGCGCCCAACCAATCGATACGCCATACGGATCTATGCATGTAAGCGTGAATTGCGGCAAGCGAATGACGGATATGACGCGCATACAGAGATGTTTCAGCTCCGATTCGTCACTGCTCAGACGGATCGATTTACTCCAGGCGCTTGCTGGAGGCGGATATATATAAGTCCGGTGATATTTGAAAGCGCATGCGTGAACACCGCTTTGGCGAGCCAGTCTCGAAGATTGCACGCAGGCGAATAACTCCCAGGGTGCCCCCGGGGCTGGCAAAATGATACCCGCCGTTGGTGGCGTAGGCCGATCGGAATCTATTCACTGTCCTCCGACCGAACTGCATACCGATACGTCGGGAACAGAGACTCGCTGGGATGCGCAACGCCATGTTCTCCGCATACCGCGTGGTCGCAACAAAATGTCGCCTGTCCAAATACCAAGGTCCGCGGCGGCTGCGTTTAGTTCTCAACATTCATCCTTCCGCCGCCCACGCCGCCTGCGGTTTATCCCGGATCCCCTTGCCTTCCTCTCCCCATAGGACTGGTTTTCACACAATAACGGCAAATGCGGCGCAAAAAAAGAAGGAACCTAATACGAATGCTCCTACTGTCGGTACGGCCAGCGCTGCTTTGGAAATAAGTCTGGGTGGCCCCGATAATGGCCGCCGCACGGGTACAAAGATCGCTAGTGTCCGTCCTCTCCCTCACTGTCTGTGCCGATATATTCTTCCTTATGCGCCGCACGGCCATGAAACGGGCATCCGCTCCCAGAAGACTGCTCATGCCTGGGCTTTATCGGTGGCGTAGCCGCTGCCGCGCAGATAGCGAGCCGGGCGTCTCGCCGCTCGATGAACGTATTGGCGGGATCTGGGGCGAGTCGATCGCCTATCCAGAAGAAAGCCGCAGTTCCCAGGCGAAATGCTTTCAATACGAATGGATGAGGCTGCCTGATCTTGTATGGACCGAGCATCCACGCCGGAAGCAGACTGATGACCCACAGACGCCCGAACCATCGCAAGGACCGCGGGAAATAGCGATTCGCAAACTGCTCGATTATGTGCGCAGTCGCTTCGACGCCGAGAGGATGGTCACCATCGACGTCGCGCCCCTCATATTGGTCCATGAAAGCCATTACGCCTTCGAACGTCTCAGGGAAGCCACCAATCGGCCTGCCGCTCTTTACATTGAGAAAGAGGCCAGTCATCTTTGTCCAGAACCTGACTGCAACGCGCTTTTCCTTTTCCGAGAAGCCACGTAACCCGACCCGCCTCATCAAGCGGTGCATGCCTGCAGCCTCGTAACACAACGTATACATGTAGATGTCATCGTCCGCGAATGTGTCCGGGCCCTCTTCCGGGTACTTCTTCGCATAGAACGCGTGGATACGATTGATCGAGTCGACGTTTCGCTTCGTCTCGTCATGCGTCGAGCCATAATGCCACCACGTCTGCATTTTCCATGACGTATCATCTGCGCGTCGATCCGGCGCGCGGACGATTTTTCCCTTGCCGCCGTCGAGAAGCACCTTCGCCCCAAACTCACTGATGATGAAGTGCGGAAACGTAACCGCGTAGATTAGGTTCATCACGAAATCATTGGCCCGGTACGCGGTCATCAACTTCCAGATTTCGTCACAGTCCCGCTCTTCATCGAGGGACTCGATTCGCTTGGCAATCCACTTATAGGCCATCTTTGCCTCCGTTATTTGATTCTTTCTTGTGGTAAGTGCACAGACCTGTTCATCGCGGCGCCCGGGGAGACAATGCTCCGACACTCTGCGTCAGGGACGACTTGCCATCGCTGCATCGGCAACATCGCTCTCCTGTGAACGCAGGGCCTTGCTCCCGCGCAAAACTATCCAGTGGCACGCACGCAAATTCCGCTACGTTATGTCTGTATCTCCGACGCATTTGCGACGCGAGGCTTTTCAACACCGTTAGTCTAGAAGCCCCTGAGCAGCGAATCTTGCCTGCCCGTGACTTACCGATATCTGATAACGACAATTGAATCTGTGCGGATTCACTATCCGGCTAGTAGGGGGCCGGCATTATCTGATGGCGCCTGGATCGACTCTGAAACGTATAGCTGCACGTAGTCGGGCGAGCGTTTTAACTGAACGTTTCACCACACCGACTTCCAGTGAGTCTGACGAGAGAAAGCATTCAGACGGCAGTGGCCCGATTTGGATTCCCCGGCCCACGGGGGAACCAGCCGGCCCAATGCCAGCTCACGCGCGAATACCGCAGATACAACGGGCATAAGGGAAAACACGTCTGCCGTGGCCGCGCAAATTTATCGAGAATCCGAGGAAGTTCACAACAATGTTCCGTGAATTGATGCGACTAATGAATCAGTAGGAGAGCAAAATCGGTACGCAACTGAGACATCAGGTTCTGCATGTCACATCTTCCAGCGAAATGTGCGCGTGGCCAGATTTAATCAGCGATCTGGTCGCAGGCAGCCCGCCCGAAAAAAATCGTCAGTCATGCGAATTCGAACCCATCGGCACGACACCGTTCGGCGGATCGATCACCTGCGGCGCCGTGGGAGCAGCACGGTTTGCGCGCGTCGCGGCGACACCCTCCGTATACAGGGGACAACCCAGATTAGGGTCAGATATAGCTCCGCTCTTCGTCGCATTGCAGACGCACGGCGACAGTCTTCTCGGAGACGGCGTCAGGCAAATTCGTCTATTGCCGGGAGAATGGACGGTCTTTGATGCCCGGTGCCCGTTCACTATCAGCAGCCAACACTGTATGGAGCTGATTTTCGTGAACGTCCCGGGTTTGATCCCAGCGCAGCCACCGAGGCAGCCACTCATCTATCCGACCTTTGAGCCTCCTGGAACATCGGGTTCGGCACGGATGTTTTCCGACCTTGTAGTCTCGCTCTTCAGGGAGTTGGAGAACGTCGATTCGAATATCGCGATATCGTCGGTCGACCTTCTCAGAAACCTGTTTTCTGACGCTTTTCGTATCCAATGCCCGTGGCCCGCACAACCACTGGAGACACAACGTCGTGCGGTGATGCAATTCATCGAAGAACATCTCTCAGACCCGGAACTCAGTCCGCCTTCCATCGCGAGCGCTCTTGGAATGTCAATCCGTCAGGTTCATCGCCTGTTCAAGCGGGCGGGTAGTCAGACCGTGGGCGAGTATATCTGGAAGCGCCGTATTCAAAGGTGCTCGGAAGAGCTTCGTTCCGGAGCGAACGCCGCGCTCAGCGTGACCACGATAGCCTTCCGCTGGGGCTTTAGCAGCTCGCCTCACTTTTCACGCGCGTTTAAGGAGGAAATGGGGCTGACGGCATCCGAGTACCGCCGTAACTTCCTGACTGATCCGGGCAGCGCAATCCAGCTCCGCTAACGGCTATCACCCCGCACCGCTACTAAGCAACGGTGCGGACACGATGGCTAATGCGCTAGGCGGCCCCGATCCGCGAACGGGGAATCCAGTTGCCATGGAATGCGAGCGGAATACGATTACTGATCCGAATCCTTGCGACGGGTTCCCCGTCAAACTCCCTCGCATCAAGAATAATCAATTCCGACGAATTTCGCGTAGGATTCCACCAGACCGAGAACAGCCATCCGTGATCTTCGCTATCCGGCGAAGGATGCGGTACAAAAATCGGCTCCCCGGGGATCATGCTATAACTCTCTTCAATTCCCTGCAGTTGCATATTGCCTGTTGCAAAGTCGAACTTCGCCAGGCAATTGAATCCTTGCCCGCTCCTTTCAGGATCGACAGCCGCGAGATATCCGAATCGATGCTTCTTGCCCGAGACCGCCTCATTCAACCGGAGGAACTCGCCCTCCACCCCCTCGAATGCCATCTGAGCCGAACGCCGATTACGGGTATCGATAATCGTACGTACCATTCGAGGAAAACCAAACACCGGGGCTGTCACATGCGGAAAGGGAAACGGAAACACCTCTCCGATCGGAGGCACACTGCCTGTCTCAAGGAGGTCCGAAATGCAAGCATCGACGACGATTTCATCGTCCTCCTGGTAGGCATTCAGGAAGTGCGTAATCTGAAAGTCTTTTTCCTGCCTGATGGTGATCGTCGAACCATCGCGACGATTAACCAGAAATATCCGGGTGCCAGCCGATGTATCGAGAGACAGGACGCCTTTACCCTGCGCCACCACGCTCTCTTCCGCAACGTTATTGATAAGCGGGCTCAGAAAGAAAATGAACCAATCGTCGCTGAAGATAAAATCGTGGATCCACGCGCGACTATCCATTTTTACGGAGTGTTCGCTCTGCACTGCTCCGGCCTGATCTACTGCAAAGCACGTCAACATCCCGGCCCTAACGTCCTGCGCAATGAAAAGCGTCTCCCCGGTCGACGGATCGACGTGCGGGTGACCAGTGAGAAGCCTGTCTCCAAAGCGCCCCCCAAAATCGAAGGTTCCCTTCGTTTCCAGCGTGTCGGGATCAAGCTCCCAGTAGTGATTCCCGAGCTCATGAAGGGCCAACACCTTGCCCGCGAGCGCAATGACGTTAATCCCAGCGACGGTCTTGATCGGGGGAGCGCCGGGTGGCAATTCGCCTTGAGAAACATTCGAAACCCCATAAAGCCCGTTATAGAGCGCCCGTCCGGCCTTTTGTTCCACCATCAGACCTTCCGTCCCCACCCATTTGCACGCATACCGCACGCTGCCTTCGTCCAGGAAAAACGCGTGCGTCATGCCATCGCCATCAAACCAGTGAGCGCGGTCGGCGTTGAGCGGCTGGAAAAATTGCGAGTTTCCGGTTCGATACAGTACGCCGCTTAACTCGCGTGGGATCTTGCCCTCGACGATCGGCGCGTCCTCCTCATATTCTCGCGTAAGCGGCTCGAACGGGCCGTTAAGAAACGGATTTACCTCACTCCACATGTTCCAACTCCTGCAAAACGTCATTTTGTGTTTCAGGGGTCAAACGCGGTCATTTGGCTACCCCTGGGTTTCGAAAGATAGACGTCGCAGGGACACCAAACCTGATCGTTTTCAGGGTATCTTCCCCGTCATCGCGACGCCCACCTTGTTGATCAAACGGCGGGAAAGTAGATCGCCTTCGTCTCCGTGAACGTTTCCAGGCCCTCGGGACCACCTTCCCGTCCGATACCGGACTGTTTGAATCCTCCAAAGGGAATTGAAGGATCGAGCTGAAGCCCGTTGACCGTGAGGTTTCCCGTGCGAATTCGTCGTGCGATGCGCTCGGCTCGACCGATATCAGCCGAGAATATAGTGCCGCTGAGACCGTACAGACTGTCGTTTGCAATGCGGATAGCGTCTTCGTCTCCGTCGTGGCATATGATCGAGACGACTGGACCGAAAACCTCCTCACGAGCGATCGTCATATCGCTATGGACGTTGTCGAACACAGTGGGGGCGACAAAGTAACCGTGCTCGTGCCCCGGGGCGCGGCCTCCGCCAATGACGGGGTTGGCACCCTCACGTTTTGCCACGTCAATGAAGTCCAGCACGCGCCGGTATTGATTGGAGGTTGCCACGGGTCCGATCATCGTGTCCGGGTCCCATGGGCTTCCAACCTTCATCCCATCAATCGCGCGGATGTATGCGCTCACGAATTCATCGTGCCGCTTGCGCGGCACCAGAACACGTGTTTGCGAAAAACAGATCTGACCGCTGAACGGCATTGTGAACGGCGCTACGTTCGCAATCCAGGCTCCAATGTCCGCATCGTCACAGATGACTGAGGCCGATTTTCCACCAAGTTCCAGGCTGACTCGCGCGAGCCTGTCTGCACAGACCTGTGCAATGTGCTTTCCTGCCACGGTCGAGCCAGTAAAGCTAACCTTGTCGATCATCGGTTGGCGAATCAACCAGTCACCGACCTCACGACCAGCCGGCACGACGTTGAATACTCCTGGAGGAAGTCCAGCGGCGGCGACACACTCCGCAAGTACCAATGCGTCCAACGGCGTTTCCGGGCTGGGCTTCGCAACAACGGTGCAACCTGCTGCGAGCGCGGCGGCCAGCTTTTGCGTCAGCAGAACAAGAGGGGCATTCCACGGTACGATCAGCGCACATACGCCTACCGGCTCCCGAACGACTTTTACCCGTCCCGTTGGCACCGTGCGCTCATCCTCGAACGAAGATTGCGAAATCAGGTCCGCGTAAAAGTCGAAGTATGCCGGTGCGATCCCGGTAAACTGGCTCGCAAACCAGCTCGGCGCCCCGACCTGCGCCGTCCAAAGCCTGCCAAAAAGGGCGAGACGATCCCGCATCTCCGACGCAATCCTCCGAAGCACTACAGCCCTTTCCACAGACGGGCTACACGCCCAGGAGCCTGTATCGAATGCATCCCTGGCCACCTTAACGGCAGCACCAGCGTCTTCAATCGATGCGGCGGGCAACCGGAAGATCACCTCTTCGGTAATGGGCGAAACCAGCTCGAACTCCTCTGAGCCCTTCGGCGCGCACCACTCTCCGTTGATGAAAAAGCGCGTCCGAACGTTGTCGGACAGTTCACCGTCGAAATTGAATTGATCTGTCGCTGCCATTATTTGCCTCCTCAAGCGTTTCCCGGTATCGAACTGGAGGTTACGGAGGCAGCGCTCTGGCGTCTTGCCTGAGCATGACACCGCGATATCTGTGCATGACGTCCTGCAACCCCACAGGCGATAGCGTTGGCATTCCGGCGACTCCGGACCACTAACGGGCAACGATCAGGCGCAGGCCAAAGCTATCCGGAGCGCACATCTATAACGGATGCCGTCACCCGACGGACGCCTGATCCGGGGCAAACCTAAACAAGGCGACCTCAGCCTTCAACCTATGTGCCTGGTCGTCAAGCGATTCGGCTGCTGCTGCCGCCTGCTCAACCAGCGCTGCATTCTGCTGCGTTACCGAGTCCATCTGAACTATCGCCCGGCTCACCTGGTCAATGCCATGGCTCTGTTCTGCCGACGCACCTGCGATCTCCTCCATGATCCCGGAAACGCGCCCAACCGCCGTCCTGATACCATCCATGACCTGGCTTACGTCTGCCATATGTTGTGAGCCGAGTGCGATGCCGGCCACGGAGGCAGAGATTACTTCCTTGATTTCTTTGGCAGCCGCGGCCGAACGTTGAGCGAGGCTACGGACCTCGCCGGCCACTACGGCAAAGCCCTTTCCCTGTTCGCCAGCGCGAACCGCCTCAACCGCAGCGTTAAGTGCGAGGATGTTGGTCTGGAAAGCCAGTTCTTCAATAAGGCCGGTAATTTGCGAGATTCTGTTTGAGCTTTCGCTGATACACCTCATCGTGTCTCCCATCGCGACAACCATATTGCTTCCGGCGGCCGAGACCTCGGTGGCCTGTCCGACTAGCATGGTTGCCTCGCGCGAGCTCTCCGCATTCTGTCTTACCGTCTGAGCTATCTGTGTCATGCTTGATGCCGTCTCTTGCAGAGACGCGGCCTGTTCCTCCGTACGTGCAGAAAGTTCAAGGTTGCCTGCCGCTATTTCGCCGGCTGCCCTGGCCACGGCATCGGCTGACAATCGCACTGAAGACACCGTTCCTTCAAATCTATGCATCAGCTTGTCGAAGGCCAACGCGCCCCTACCGAACTCGTCCATGCGTGGACTGGCTGATCGCTGCGACAGATCCAGTGTCCTCGTAATTTCCTCAAAGTTCCTCCGCATGCGGATCAGTCCGCCACAGACAACGCGTTGAAGATGAACGGTCGCCCACAACGACATGGCAGTTCCGACGGCGCATGCGAAGATCACACCGCTCAAGAGAAAATCTGATCGAGTTCCCGAAATATTTCGGCCGAACAACTCGATCGCGGCCAGTGATGCCGACGTCACCGTCAGGATCGCGCATGATCCGAGCGCGAAGAGCAGCCGAAGCCTGATTGTTATTACTTTATTCATAGCCCTATCCCCGGCGAACACTGGATGACACGTCTTCCGTTATCAGTTCTCAACGCAGCGTGATGAAATCCATTCAGTAGAAGTGCTTCAGGATCTGAGACGCATCCCCGACTGTCCAGTCGCAGGTCATTTTCCGATCAGTGGAGATGTCAGGTGTCTGGCGAGCCACGGTTGGCTCTCTATCCGCTTTTTCTCGAAACTTCGAATCAGGTCGGCGTGACGCAAAGTGAGCGCGATGTCGTCGTAGCCGTTGAGCAGGCAATATTTCCTGAACGCTTCGACCTCGAACGAGTGCTCGTCACCACCCGACGTAGTTATGCGCTGCCGTTCCAGATCAATGGTCAACTGAAACCCGCAGTTTGAGCGCGTCTGCTCGAACAGATGTGTCACCTGCTCTTCCGGCAGCACGATCGGCAATAACCCGTTCTTAAAGCAATTGTTGTAAAAGATCTCCGCGAAGCCCGGTCCGATTAATGCCCGGAAGCCGAACTGCTCCAACGCCCAGGGCGCATGCTCACGGGAGCTCCCGCAGCCGAAGTTGCGCCGCGTCAACAGGATCGATGCGCCCTGATAACGGGGTTGGTTGAGTATGAATTCCTGATTCAGGGGACGTGTTGAATTGTCCATCCCCGGCTCGCCGTGGTCGAGATAGCGCCATTGATCGAATGCGTGTGGGCCATATCCCGTCCGCCTGATCGACTTCATGAATTGCTTCGGAATGATCGCGTCCGTGTCCACGTTCTCCCGATCG
Source organism: Paraburkholderia fungorum (assembly GCF_902833645.1). Classification (GTDB taxonomy): domain Bacteria; phylum Pseudomonadota; class Gammaproteobacteria; order Burkholderiales; family Burkholderiaceae; genus Paraburkholderia; species Paraburkholderia fungorum. The sequence continues at coordinate 209,772 of NZ_CADFGE010000005.1, read as the reverse complement.
AGAGGTACAACCAGACCCGTATGTACGGTGAATTTGTTCATCATGCGGTGCTTTACAGATTTCAGTCGATAGGACGTGAGCGAACCGGGGCGCAGTATCCCCGCGCGTCCCGGTCACGGAGCGTTGCGTGCCTTAGAAGCTGTGTCTGATCCCTACCATGGCCCCGAACTGACCGTCGCCCGCCGCCGGCGTCGTGCCTCCGCCGCCCGAGCTAACGGTAAACTGCGCCCTGGCGCTGTTATCGAGGTAAGCGCCTTGCGCGTATACGGCAGTGCTTTTTGATAGCAGATAGGTAAGGCGCAGCGTCCCCAAGGTGCCGCGGGTATCGTGCTGGGACACGATCATGCGGTACATCTCGCCATCAACGATAACCGCTGGTGTGGCCTGAATACTTGCCCCGGCGTAAAAGAGGTTCGCACGGACGCCCTCAACGCCGGGCCCCGTTACCGTCCGGGCGATCCATCCCGCACCCAGTCTCGCCGGTCCGATCTTTGCCCAACCGTTCGCTTCGATGCGCGCGTCCTTATCACCGCTTGCCGTGATCGGTACCGCCGCCACACCATCGAAAAAGCTCGCAGTCGCGTTCGCGCCACCTCTCTGTTCATCGTAGACAGCCGATGCGCCGAAATTACCTCCATCGTATTTCAAACGGGCGCTCCATTGCCTGCACGCAGTAAACTGGCCCGCAACACTACCCGCGCAAGTACCCTGCCCTGGAGCGTTCCCGGTTCCGGCGGAGTCCCTGCCAAAAGAATAGGTCGCGCCGAAGCTCAGCCCGTAATAGGTAGCACTCTGATAGACAACTGCGTTGTCGCTACGCGCATTAGGCAGGTATGCATCAAACGATGCTATTGCATAGATGTTTGGGCCGAGAATGTCAGATTCCTGGATTCCCCAGTACGCCATCGAATATTGCCGGCCGAAGGAGAGCGTCCCCCACGTAGATGATTTGATTCCAACCCAGGCCTGTCTTCCGAACAGGCGCCCGCCTTGTCCCAGATCCCCTCCACGCGGGTTGAATCCGTTTTCCAGCACGAAGAGAGCCTGAAGGCCGCCCCCAAGATCTTCCGCTCCACGCAAACCCCAGCGCGATGGGAGTGAACCCGTAACACCAGGCATTCGAACAATTGAATCTCCCTTGGCATTTGCGTGCGTAACATATTCGACCCCTGTATCAATAATCCCGTAGAGGGTGACGCTACTTTGCGCCAATGCCGGCGTCGCCGTGCAGACTGCCAAACCTGCGATGATGTATTGTTTCATTAGATCTCCGAATTTTATAATAATTGAACAGCCCTATATTTGGGCTACTCGAGTGCCGTTCAGTTCGCTTGCTGAGCTCAGACTCTATTCACGCCGGGCGCTTCTACGCAGCGCAACAGCAACTGCCGCGACGACCGCCGGGACAATGCCTGCAAGGAACACTTCGCTGACGCTCCAATGCAGTTCAAGGAGAATTCCGCCGATCAGCGGACCGCAGATAGAACCGATGCGCCCAATGCCGACGGCGCATCCGACGCCCGTAGCCCTCATGTGGATCGGATATATCTCGGCGGCTAGCGCGTTCAGTCCCGCCTGGACACCCTGTACAGCCACGCCCATCAGGACGCTCACGACGACGACCGTGTGAGCATTGCCTGCCGAGCTTGCCAGCGTCACGGCAAGCAGCATATATGCAACGAGCTCCGAGATGAGTACCCTTCGCGTACCGAACCGGTTCATCAACGGACCCTGCAGCAGACAGCCCACGACACCGCCCAGACTGAACAGCGCCACGGAACGGATTCCTGCAGAAACGGAGTGCTGAGCCGAGGACAGTACGGCCGGCATCCAGCTTACGATGAAATACAGTACGACAAGGTTCATAAAATAGGGTATCCAGAGCAGCAACGTCTGGACAGCGTGCTCACGTGCGAACAGGTCGCGCAGCGGCACGCGGGCTGCGGCATCCTCCGGCGCGTAGCGCACCAGAGACGGGTCCAGGTCCGGTGCTATTCGCCGAACAATTGCGCCCAGTTGTCGCTGTTTGCCCCCGCGTAACACGAGAAAGCGAGGCGACTCTGGCATTAGGGTGAGAGATAGTAAAGCGACCGCAAGAGGCAATGAACCACCGACGATGAATACAGACTGCCAGCCGTGAATGGGGATCAGTGTCGCGCTGATCACGCCACCCAGCACCGCACCTAACGGCATACCGCACATCAGGGTGGCGACAATGGTTCGGCTATGCCGCCGCGGGGCGTATTCCGACGCCAACGAAATCGCATTAGGAAGTGCCCCACCCAATCCGACTCCAGTGAGGAAGCGCAATATCAGGAGCTGATCATACGTTTCGACATACGCGGTCGCGATCGAAAGTGCTCCAAAAAGCACGGTCGAAAGAACGATCATCGTCTTGCGGCCAAATCGATCGGCAAGGGGGCCAAGCGAGACTGCCCCGAGAAGCATACCAAGCAGCCCGGCACTGAATACTGGACCAAAATGGGTAACGGGCACTCCGATCCCCCGCGAAATGACCGGGGCCAACATACCAATGATCTGTGTATCGAAGCCGTCCAGAACCGCCGTTAATATACAAAGCGATATGGCATAAAACTGCAGGCGACTCAGCGGTCGGGCGTCTATGACCTCGTGCACCTGTATTGAGGCCGATGATGTACTCATATTTGTCTCCGTGCGGCTGCGAGCCGCTCTTTTTGTTAATCAGCTTCGAACCGGCTGACGCGTCAGTCGAGAGATACGTCAAACGGCTTAAGGAAGGTCTACGGTGAGGCTTCCCCCATTGACCCGCGACACACAGGCGCACATCTTTACGCCTGCCCGCTTTTGCTCATCGGACAGGAACACATCACGGTGATCGATTTCGCCCGTGGATTGGACAACCTGTACAGCACACAACCCGCACTCGCCCTTTCTGCAATTGAAAAGCGGGTCGGCGCCGGCAGCTTCCAGCGCATCAAGCACGGTCTCGTCTGCGCCGACGCCGACCTCTATTCCGAGCCGGGGCACCTTTAGCGTGAACGGGCGATTTGGATATGCGCCACCATTGGCAAATGACTCGAACCGCAGATCGGCGCTTCGTCGACCATCAGCAACCCATGCATTCCTCGCCGCGGTCAACATACCGACAGGGCCGCAGACGTACATCTCTGCGTCGCGATCCAATCCGTCCAGCAGATTTTCGAAGGAAACGACCTCATCCAGGCTGGCGTCATAAATCTCTATTGCACGACCCAGACGCGTCTCTAACTGGTTGAGAAACGGCATGGATTTGCGATTCCGGCCAGCATAAACAAGACGAAACTCCGCGCGGGCAGTCAGCAACTGCTCGACCATCCCTACGATAGGAGTAATGCCGATACCGCCCGCCACGAGGATCCGCGGTACCGCGTGCGTCGACAGCGGAAACGCGTTATGCGGACCGTCAATCCGGAGCGCATCGCCTTCGCGCAGGCGCCACATGAAAGCCGAACCGCCCCGCGACGCTTCCACGCGTCGCACTGCGATGAGCCCCTTCGATCCACCATTCTGCGTGCCGATCAGCGAATAGGACCTCGACTGGGTACCCGATTCCAGTTGACAAAGAACATCAACGTGGCTTCCCGGCTGGAATGCAAGAGGCGCCCTGAAGTCGAGCTCGATAAGACGGACGTCGTCACATACCTGCTCGACGCGAGTGACATACACAGCTTGTACGTATTTCATGTCGCTACTCCGCTGCTTGCGAACCGATAGAGACAATGGGAATGACCGGATTTTTGCCGGTCCTTCCCTGCCGCTCACGTTCCACAAGCCGGTCGATGTAACGGCGCGCCAGTATGGCTCCGCCATCGACGTTAAGCGGATAGAATTCTCGATCGGGATAGCGCGACACCGCGCCCTGCTGTGCTTCGAGAATCGCCTTATCTTCAGCAAAAATTGAGCGTACCGCCTCGCGCCACTCTGTCGTGAGGCGCTGGCTGCTGAGCTTGTAGTTCCGTACGATTGCCCAGTAGTAGACGCATGAGGTCTCGGTCTCCGGCGTGCTCACATGAATCACGAAGCCCGTGATGCCCCGGCTACGATCGCCCTCAGGCGCGCCCGTGCCCGTCGGCGCGACACCGACGTCAATCGTGACGGTGCCAGGAGCATGAAATGTGATGTGTTGCCACCGGTCTACCGGCCCCTCCTTTCCAAGTTGCTTTTTGAAGAAGGGGGGCGGCTCGATGTTGACCATCCAGCGCGTCACCTCGACAGTGTGTTCTGTACGGGAAACGGTAAAGGGCGCTTCAGCAACGGCGCGATTACCGATACTGCCGTGATGGACGAAGGTCTCGTGGGTAAGATCCATGAGATTGTCGATCAGCAGACGATAATCGCATTGAAGAGGTGTCGTCCCACCGTCACCGGCCCAATCGGGGCTGTCATTCTGGAACAGGTTAGGAACGAGCGCTTCGTCCGCCAGCTGTGGGTCGCCCATCCAGACCCAGACAAACCGATGTCGCTCGACGACGGGAAAAGACCGCACGCAGGCCGATGGGTTCAGGGTCTCCTGTGATGGCATCTGGATGCAACGGCCGTCAGCTGCAAACACCAATCCGTGGTAGCCGCACGTGACAGCATCACCATTCAGTGTTCCAAGTGACAGGGGCAGCAAGCGATGCCAACAGGCATCCTCGAGCGCCGCTGCGGAGCCATCCAGTTTTCTGTAGACGACAATAGAAATGCCGCATACCTTCTTCGGCGTGAGCTGACGGCCAATCTCATGATCCCACCCAGCCACGTACCACGCATTCATTGCAAACATACTTCGTCTCCTCACTTGCTGTCGCTCTTATGGCGAACATTCGAAATGCTCTGCACGGCGCTTACGGCACGCCAGCACATCGTGGGGTCAATCCTGATTTATTCTGTACTCCAGAGTTGAACTCCGCGCATGCCACCGGCCCATCATCAAGGGCAACTACCGTGACATTCGCGATGTCCGAATTTCCGCGCCAAGGTTCAGCACGGCCCCGGAGCGCGGTGACGCTCAGTCGTCAAGCCGTTGCTCGCGCCAAAGTCCAAGTGCCTTTTGCGCGGGCCGGTCAGAGAAGCTGAAAAGGACTGCGTGCTCGGTCGTCCGGTGTGAAGTCACGCTCCACGACGGCGCAACGAATACGTCACCCACGTTCCATTCGATAAGCTCACCGTTTATCGTGCTTGTACCCTGCCCTTCTCGCACGCAATAAACCGTGGCATCGGTACACCGGTACGGTCGGCCATTGAATCGGACTGGCAACTGCTGAATGAACGCACCCATCGTCGGCATCGGATATCCGCCCGTCGTGGGATTGGTGTACTGGAGCTTGATACCGTGACAGTCATCCACACCACCGCACGCCAGTTGTCGGAACGCTTCCTTCACCCTCGAGTACGGGTAATGAAAAACCGGGGAGGAACTGCCCTCCGGGACGTACCCGATCGGCAGCATGTTCGAACCGTAGCGGGCAAGTGCGTCTCCCGCGGACCGTTCGACCTGCTGTGTCTCGCCGGAGGGATAGGCTTCGGCGAAACTCGCGTCAAAGAGGTTGACGATTGGGACGTCAAGGCCATCAAGCCAGATGACGGGGTCCTCGCCGAGATTGCCATGGTCATGGAAGGTCCAGGAGGGCGTCACGATAAAGTCACCCGGGGACATCGGGATGCGTTCGCCGCTAACTGCTGTATATCCGCCCTGACCTTCGATAATCAGACGCAGGGCGGCCGCGGCGTGTCGATGGCTTGGTGCCACTTCGCCCGGCAGGATCAGCTGAAGGCCGGCATACAGGCTCTGGGTGATCTGTGACATCCCACGGATGCCCGGGTTCTCGAGCACCAGAACCCGGCGCTCCGCCTCCTTCGCGGTAATCAGCTCTCCTGCCTCAAGGAGCAGCTTGCGCATATCCAGGTAGTCCCACTTATGTGCAACGCTGCGCGGCCTCGGCTCGGGCGTCACGAGCTGGGCCATCACAGCCCACAAGGGCGCCGAATTCTGTTCGTTGAGTCGCCCGTATAGCGCCAGGCGTTTCGGATCGTCCGTGTCCCTGGCCAGTTGAATATCGGGTGTCTGCATGGTCAAGCCCCGATCCCGCTGCTTCGAACATCTACGCGCATCGAGCCAATGGCATCGAACTCGGCAAACATGCTGTCACCCGGCCGAATCGACGCAACACCTTCGGGCGTACCGGTAATGATCACGTCGCCGGGGTACAGGGTATAGAAAGAGGAAGCAAATTCGATCAGTTCCGGCACACCGAGAATCAGCTCACTGGTGTTGGATTGCTGACGGATCTCCCCGTTGACCGCAATGGAGAATCCGAGATTGCCCGGGTCCGGAAGCTCGTCGCTCGTGACGAGCCACGGTCCCAATACCGTGTACGAATCCGGAGATTTGCGGAAGCTGCGCTCTTCCGGGCCCCGAATCGTGATATCCAGACCGATGCAATAGCCGGCAACGTACTTGAGTGCATCTTCCTTCGACACGTTCGCGGCTGTTTTCCCGATGACGACGGCGAGTTCGACTTCGTGATCGTTGCGACGATCGAGCTTGCGCAGCGCAACGCCTTGGGATGCACCGACGAGCGAGCTCGTCGCTTTCAGAAACAGGCCCGCGCGCTGGATATGGTTAATCTGGTTGTCATGATGCAGATTCGCATCGCCGAGCACTTCTTTCAGGTGCTTCTGGTAGTTCACCGGGGCTGCGACAATCTTTCCAGGGTTTGCGACCGGACTCAACAGCGCAACCTCAGAGAGCGGAATCGACCGCGCGCGCGGCGCTATCTCCAATGCTGCGTGTCGAACCTGCTCCAGATTCGCGATCAGTACATCATGTTCAGGAAACGGATAATGAGCCGAAGGAAGGACCTGGAGAGCTTCCGTTACGTCCCTGACTACATCGCCTTCTACAAGACCAAGGCGGTTTTCATTAAAGCGGCAGATCTTCATGTTTTATCCCAGCAGTATTTCTAGTGGCACACGTGACGCGTGGTGATCTGGTCAGGTAGTCCAACCTTAGTTTGTGGTCACGAGGCTCTCGCCTCGAAGCTGCGAAGTCGGGCGGATAGCACTGGCGTCATAGAGCCATGCCATACCATCCAGCGTCTGATCGAGGGAGCGTGACTGCAGGAACTGATTCCGCAACTCGCGATTCACGCCATTCGCGTGATAGAACTCGCCATATAATCGCGCGCTCATCTGGACCTTGCCCGTGCGCAGATAGCGCCGTTCCTGATATCGCACGAACGCGGTCGCGAGATCGTCGTTGGCATGGGCAATCTCGTCCGCAAGCACGACGGCGTCTTCCATAGCCATGCAGGCGCCCTGTGCCATGTATTGCAGCATCGGGTGGGCGGCGTCGCCCAGAAGCGTCACGTTGCCCTTCGACCAGTTCTTCACCGGATCACGATCGCACAGCACCCACATGCGCCACGTCTGGATTTTTTCGAGCAGGACCTTCACGGTGGGCACTGCGTCACGAAAGCGAAGATGCAACTCTTCCGCGTCGCCCACAGCGTCCCAACCTTCCACGTATCGGTCGCTGTGGAATACGGCGACGAGATTAAACAACTCTCCGCCGCGCAGCGGGTAGTGAACGAGGTGAGTCTTCGCCCCGGCCCAGAGCGTCATCGTGTTGGAGCGCAAATCCTCCGGCACTTCGCTGATTGGAAGAACCGCGCGATATGCGATATGCCCGGACACTCGTGGACCACCGTCTCCGACGATCTGGCTCCGTACGGTCGACCAGAGTCCATCAGCGCCGATCAGCGCACGCCCCCTGACGTCGCCATCCGTCGTCTGCAATACAACGCTGTCGCCGTGGTCAGTGAAGCCGTTCACTTTCACGTTCGTCGACACTTCGATCAGATCCGAGCGCAGGCAGGCGTCCAGAAGAATCCGATGAAGATCGGCACGGTGAATTAGTGCATAGGGGTAGGTAAACCGGTTGAGGAACTGGTCGTCGAGGGGAATCGACACAACCTGCTCACCCGAGATTCCGTCCATCATCACCAGCCGTTGTGGCATCGCCGCCTTGGCACGGACCGCATCCGTGACGCCAAGTCGTTCGAAAACGTGGAAGGCATTGGGCCCGATCTGAATGCCCGCCCCGATCTCTTTGATCTCCTCGGCGCGCTCGAAAAGCCGAACTTTGAAACCGGCCTTGCTCAGGGCAAGTGCCGCTGCGAATCCACCAATGCCACCGCCCGAAATAAGGATGGGCAGCGAATGTTGCTGTCCTGATGCCATGTCTCCTCCGACTTATCTGCAAGTACATGAATGCGTCTGAACGCCCCCAGGTTCGGTGGGCCTTCACAACGTTGTCGATTCTAGGGACTCGCGGACCATCAATCTATATGTAACAATTGATAGGCATCGTCAAACAAATTGATAAAGGAGACAGAGGTGGACAATCTCGACCTGAAGAGCTTGATGGTGTTTGACGAGGTCTATCGAACGGCCAGTGTTTCGCGGGCCGCGGAGAACCTGGATCTGGGGCAATCGGCGGTAAGCATGGCGCTTGCCAAATTCCGGAGGCACTACAACGACCCGCTGTTTGTCCGAACTTCTGAAGGAATGCAGCCGACGCGTCTTGCCGACGACATAGTGGGTCCCATTCGCGAGGCCATGTCAGCGTTGAAGCTCACTTTATTGCATCGCACCACCTTCGATCCGCTTACGTCGAATCGTATGTTCGGGTTATGTATGACGGACATAGGTCAGCGGGTGATGATGCCGCGCCTGCTTGCTCATCTTCGGGAAGTTGCACCCAGTGTTCGCATTGATCTCAGTTACACCTCCGAACACACAGCTCACCAACTGGAGGCAGGTGAAATCGATCTTGCGATAGGCTTTTTGTCGCAGCTGGATGCAGGCATGTATCAACAGCAACTCTTTACCGATAGATTCGTCTGCATCGTAAATCGCGACCACCCGCGCCTTCGCGAAAACAGCGTCACGCTCGAAGAGTTCGAGCGTGAATCGCATCTGATTGTTGCCACGCAGGGAACAGGGCACGTAATTGTTGAGGAAACGCTGGAGCGCAACAACATCAGACGGAAGGTCGGGCTGCGTATCCCGAATTTTCTGGGCGTCGTCTCGAATATCGCAAGCACCGAATATCTCGCGATCGTCCCGGAGCGATTTGCACGTATCGTCGCCGAGAACACGCCGATCAAATTGATTGAACTGCCGTTCGCGGTGCCCACTTACCGGGTCATGCAACATTGGCACGAACGCTATTCTCGCGACCCATCCTTGAGCTGGTTTCGAGCGACCATCGGCCAACTCTTTCGCGAATAGAGGCATCACTTCTCTGCCAGTTGCCATTCTGCTTCCCCGTGCTGACGCAAACTAAACTTAAATCCATGCTGTCTGGGGCCGCGCTCGATAGATCCGCAAAAAGGCCGCCCGACCGTGATCACGGAGCAAGTCCCAGACCTCTCTCCGGCTCCCGCTTTTCGCGAAGGCAAGTGCGGCACGTTGAAAAGTTTTATCGCCCGACTGGAAGTCCCCACCCTCCAGGGCATCCCGTCGAACTGTTCGGTATCGACCGATAGAGCGCGTCTAGAAGCGAAATGCGATGCCAGCCTGGGTGACGAGGGGATCAAGACGGACTGCCGCATCAACAGGCGCCGGGCCGAGATACTCCGTTGCACTGGTGCGCGCGATGAATTTCTTCACGTCGACGAAGACCCCGATGTGTTTCGTTATCCGGTACTCGAGGCCGACCTGCCCCAGTCCACCCCACGCGTTGCGTGCCTGAAAATCGGTGACGGAGCCGTCCGTCGTGTCGAATATCTTCAGATATGTCACGCCGGCGCCGATGTATGGATAAAGGTTGTAGCGCGCAAGCCCCTGGAACTCGTACTGAAGCGTCAATGTGGCCGGGGCGTACTTCACTTTCCCGATGGTCCCTGGGCTCGCCACGGTTCCTGTCCCCGTCAATGTCGTTGTAGACGGCACGCCCACGGTGAGTCCCAAAGACACGCCTGGCGTAATTCGGTAGCCAAGTTCCGTGAGAAATGCCGCATTGTTCTTCACGTCTGCATTCGCGCCTGGTACGGGCTAGCCACCAGCCTTCAGATCGGCGTTCGCATTGAACGCAATCCAGGCAGCCCCGGCACGAATCCACCAATGACTGTCATCCTGCGTGGTTGGCGTCGTCAGAACGCTCTGTGCGTTGGCGGCATTATATGACATCATAAGTATTGCTAATGAATAGACAGTTTTACCTATCGAAAACCTGACTGTTGGAAAGATTACCTTCTGTCTCCTTGGATCTTTTTTTGACTTTTATGCTGTTACTACTCGGGCACAGGTTAGGTGCCCGCCTCCCTGCTTTCAATACGCGATGCAGATGGACTTCGGCGTTGTGTAGGCATCAATCGCCGCGGCACCATGCTCCCAACCAATACCCGAACTCTTGAATCCGCCAAACGGCAGGTTTGGATCGACCATATTGTGGGTATTGATCCAGACCGTTCCTGCCTCGATGGAGTCGGTCAGTGACAGAGCCGCGGAGAGATCATTTGTCCAGACACTTGCGCCGAGGCCACCCTCCCGGTGACTTCGCAGGCGAACCTGGCCAGGCTTGAGCGGAGCATCGGTACGTGGCTGCGAACTTCGAACTCCGGCATCAGATCCGCAGACGGTCGACCGCTGAACTGGGCCGATTTCCCTTCCTGCCCGTCATGCAGGATGCTTACGCCGTAGCGCCCGTGTTCGCTTATGAGGCGATGGGTCCGGCCCGGCTTCAGCGAGATCATGAGCGTCGGCGGGTCCAGGCTGATTGATGTGAAACTGTTTATCGTCATGCCATGCACGCTGCCCACCTGCTCACCTTCGACTGTGACAACGGCGATGCCGATGGCAAATAGGGACACCGCCCTACGGAACTTTGTTCGCGCATCGATCTCCGCTTGGGTAGGTTGCTCTTCCATCAAATCCATTTGTAGTCCTACATGCTTGTCACTCTTCTGCTCAGACAGGATCGCCACCGCCACGTGGCGAACATCCCCGACACGCGGTCATTGAGACCGCACTTCTATGCCGCAATGGGAGCCGACGTCGCGTTCTGCTCTCCCGCTTTCGGTCGTTCGCACCATGCTGCCATCCGCTGCGGACTGGAAAAGCAGTCCCATTGACGTTCCGGATAATTGAAATTGTCGGTGAATTCGTCTGCGAGCTCGCGATGCTGGTACAGGTTGAAAATGAATTGTTGCAACTCCGCCGGAAGAAGTCGGAGGTTCGTAAGCATGAAGTTGGTCCAGCGGGTTGCGCTCAGCACCCGATCCTGGCGCCGCATGTTGACGTGCTCGCAAAAGCGCTCGTCAAACACGTCCTGGCGGACGATCTCTTCGCCGACAATCCAGGCTGCATGGGAAGCCATGTTGGCACCCTGACCGAGCACCGGGTCAACGGTGGCAGGCACGTCACCAAGCGCGAGCGCCATCTTGCCGTCGCCAAGCGCCATGTGCGTGGTTCGAACCGTCGGTGTGCTGACTGGCAAATATGCGCTTGAGCAGCAGGACCCGGCCCGTCGTCGATAGCATCACGAACGCCAGAGCGATGGCACCCAGCGCGACCGCGGCAACATGGTGGCCGTATGTGTCGATCCTCGCGGCCAGCAGGAAATTGCTGAAACGGCCCGCGAGCCCTGTCACGCGCACCGCCACGCCGGTTATCGCGCCGCCGAACACCAGCCACCAGGCGGGAGACGAAAACCCCGCGAAGACGGTCTGCGCCGGCTCGACACTGAACAGCATCGCGAAGAGGAAAAACAGCAGTGTGGTCACGGGCTCTTTCAGCAGCCCAAGCGCCCATGAACAGACCGTGAAGAACACGAGGATCGCCGCCTGGGACATGGCCACCGGGTAGCCCCGGATGAGCGGTACGTAGCGCGTCGGGATGAGTGCCGCCACCCACAGGATCAGCAGGCCCGTACCGATCTGCTCCCCGTAACGCGCATGCACCGACCGGCGCCAGGGTTTGCGCGCGGGCCGCTTTACGTCGACCCTGGCTGCCTTCAGTTCACCCACTGTCGTCTCCACATCATCGTCTGCCTGCGAAACTGCTTTCATCATAGGCAGTCGTACAATGGCGATGATTCGACTGCCGGACATCTTCTTACGAAAACATGCCACGACGCAATGCATGGGATCCGCAGCCCAAGAGAGTGCCCGCCCCCAAGGAGCCGGTCATGGCGCATCTGCGCCTGCCACCCGCGGACGGCATCATCGAGTGGCACCGGCACACCTGGGGCCAGCTCGCCTGCACCCGGCTCGGGAGCATCCGCGTCAGTGCGCCCGGCATGATGTGGATCGTGCCGCTCTGACGCGCGGTGTGGATTCCGCCCGGCATCGATCACCAGGTAGTGATGCTCGGACACGTCGAGTTTCACACCCTCTATATCGAGCCGGGCGCATCGCCGTTGCCGCCCGATGCGTGCTCGGTCATTGAAGTTTCGGACCTGCTGCGCGTGCTCACCGGATCGCTCGCAGATAGCACGCAGACTTCGCCCCGCCACCGGTCCCTCGCCATGCAGTTGCTGCTCGAAGAAATTCGCGCAGCGCCCACGCTGCCCCTGGGCCTGCCATTGCCCTCGGAGCGGCGCCTGCGTGCGCTGTGCGCGGCGATGATGGAGGAGCCGGGCTCAAACCGCACCCTCCAGGATTGGGCCCGCGTCGTGGGCGCAAGCGACAGGACGCTGGCCCGGCTTTTCCAGAGCGAACTCAATACCAGCTTCGCGATCTGGCGCCGGCAGCTCAGGCTCTCACGCGCCATCGACCTCATTGGCCGCGGCGTTCCGCTGCATGTGGTCGCAGCCGAACTTGGATATGCCAATGCGCCGGCCTTCTCCACCATGTTCCGGCACGCACTGGGCTTTCCGCCCTCACAGCTCGCAGGCACGTCCGGCGCGCGGCGCCCGTAGGCCGCAGCAAGGACCGCCATCCCGATCGGGTCGGGCATCGAGGCGCGCGCCTGCACGGGCCTGTGCACAGGTTACGATGGACAGGATCTTTTCAGTCAGGAGCCAACCCGTGAAAATAATCCGCAGTCGCGAGTTCACGTCAGACAGGGCATGGGGTGCGCTCGACATAGCGACGATGCAGGGCATCAGCGTGCGCCTGCACTGGACGGACCAGCCGTATCTATGGCATGTGAACGATGGCGAAGAGGTCTTCGCCGTTCTCGATGGAGCCGTCGACATGCATTACCGCGAAGCGGGCGAGGAACAGATCGCCACCCTGCATGCCGGTGACGTCTTTTTCGCCGGCCTGGGCTGCGAGCACGTCGCGCATCCGCGCGGCGAGGCCCGTATTCTCGTTATCGAGCGCGAAGGCAGCATCTGAGCCCCTGCGTCATACAGCGCCCAGCGCCAATCCGGCCACCAGCCGGTTGCGCATTTCCTGGCATCGGCGACCGGCTGCGGGAGGCCCGATCTGGTCGGTCTCCGGTCGACGCCTGGATCGCGAGTGCCGGGCCGGACATCACACACCCTGGCCACGCGGCCAGCATCTCGCACCCCCCGGTCTGAAACGTCAGATTACGACCTTGCAGGTGCCCCAGGCGGTCTTGAGTATCTCGCCCGGCCGCACGCAGGCATCCCCCGCCGGGCGCGCAAGGAACGTCACGACCTTTCCGTCCTGATCCGTATAAGGCCCGATCTCCACCACCTCGAGTTCGAACGCATCCACATGAATGCGTGAGCCGATAAACGCACTCGTTCGCTCCCGCTGCGCGAGCGCGCTGGCAAGTGTCAGGCGACGGGGTTTGTTCCCTCCCGCGATATCGTCCGTTGATTCAGTCTCAGGCTGCACAGGCATCGTTATGTCATCGCTTGACCGGGCCATCATTGTAGCAAGCGCGCGCATGGCAGACGGCGCCCGCGCAATGCGGCAGACACCGCTTCCGTCATGATCAGGGGCGCCCCCTGCGCCGACGTTTCGCGCCGGGGGCGGCGCCAATGCACGTCAGCGAACCCATCATCACCAGCCAGCGCGTCCGCGGATGGGTCATTCATCGTCATATCGCACACACCACATCTCATGGGCGAGACTGCGCACGCCCCCGGTTAGCCAGTGCCTCCTTACGTTGTTATGCGGGCAACTGATACGCTGGCCGTCATCGCCAGCAGCCTGTCGTGAATCATCCTTCCTGCAAAGGGCGCCTCCCTGCGCTAACGCTCCGGGACCAGGGCTTTCGCGCTTCGCGTCGAGCCGCGGACCGCGTCTCGCCCCTGCCGGGCATCAATCCCTTGACGCAAAAACCCTCAAGACCCTCAACCCCTCAACCCCTCAACCCCTGAAAGACCTGGTCAGGTGGAGGCCGCATACGGCCCCCACGATCGCGCTCGCCGCGCGGCGGCTCATCCCGCTCAAACCCGGAGCTTCGCAGCCGCCTGCCCCCTGAGTTCCCGCCCGACACCCTCGACCGTAGCCGATGGCCGCCCGGTGTCAAGGGGCGAGGGACCGTGTTGCCCGCACCCCTCCCTCGCCTTTTTCCTTGACACCGGGCGGCCATCGGCTCCTTGAGTCGCACGGGCGCGAACTCAGGGGACTGGCGGCAGTACTGCCAACCCCGGGTTCCACCGGGACGAGCCCAACCCCTACGAGGCGGGCGGAATCTTGGGGCCCGGTCAGCGCAACACCCCTCAACCTTTTTGCTGTGGAGAGTGCCATGCAACTCGCTTCCTCCTTCCGTTACGGTTCCCCGATGCTCCGCTCCGACTCGCCGCTGTCGGACGACCAGATCCGCCATGTTGCCCCTTCGATCTTCGCGGACGGCAAACACGAAAGCCGCTCCGAACGCTACACCTACATTCCCACCATCGATGTGCTGCGCGGCCTGCGCAACGAAGGCTTCCAGCCGTTCATGGTCTGCCAGACACGCGTGCGTCATGACGACCGCCGCGAATTCACCAAGCACATGATCCGCATGCGGCACGCCGACGAGATCACCGGCGAAGAAGCCAACGAGATCATCCTGCTCAACTCGCACGATGGCACGAGCAGCTATCAGATGCTCGCTGGTGCCTACCGCTTTGTCTGCCAGAACGGCATGGTCGCAGGGGACACCGTGCGCGATATCCGCGTCCCCCACAAGGGCAACATCGTGCAGAACGTCATCAACGGCGCGTTCGACGTACTGGACGGCTTCGACCTGATCCGCGAGCAGAAGGAAGGCATGAAGGCCCTCACGCTCGCGCGCGACGAACAGCACGCGTTCGCGCGCTCCGCGCTCGCGCTGCGCTACGACCCGACCGACGCCGACGCGCCCGCCCCCATCACCGAAAGCAGCCTGCTTGCCCCGCGCCGCTTCGAGGACCGCCGGGACGACCTCTGGACAGTGTTTCAAAGGGTCCAGGAAAACCTCACCAAGGGCGGGCTGCATGGACGCTCACGCAGCGGACGCTCCATGTCCACCCGTCCCATCACCGGCATTGACCAGAACGTGAAGCTCAACCGCGCGCTGTGGATGCTCGCAGAAGCGATGCGCCAGATGAAGGCATAAGCACCTTCGGGGCGGACTCTCTGCGCCGCCCCTTTCCATTCGATCAGGACTCCTCTCCGGGTCAAGTCCTGATGCGTCCTGCAACATCGACCCGGAACCTTCTTTCCAACCTTCTGGAGTCAGTCATGCAAACCCAAGTTGAAACCGCCGTAGTAGAAACCCCCGAAACCGCATCGCCGCTCGAAACCAGTTTCGGCAACGAGCAGCCCGTCATCACCGTGCCGTATTGCAGTCTGCGGCCCTCGCCACTGAACGCCCGCACCCAACCCCTGTCCGGCATTCCAGCCCTTGCCACCAGCATCCGCGCCAAGGGCCTTTTGCAGAATCTCGTCGTTCACGAAATGAAGGGCGGACGCGGCAGGCAGCGCCGCTATGGTGTCTGCGCGGGCCAGCGCCGCGAGGCCGCGCTCGACCTGCTGTTCGAACAGAAGCACATTGCTGCCGACTATCCGGTACCGGTGCGCATCGTCAGCGAAGGAGAAGCCCTCGCCATTTCGCTGATCGAGAACAGCGAACGCGAAGGACTCGACCCGTTCGACGTGCTGCGTGCGTACCGGATGCTGGCGGAGGAAGGGCGCAGCGTCGATTACATCGCCGCGTTGTTCTCCGCGTCGCCGCTCACCGTCAAGCGCCGCATGAAGCTCGCCAACGTATCACCGAAGCTACTCGCGCTGCTGCGCGAGGATGCGATCACGCTCGACCAGCTTGCGGCTCTC
This sequence comes from Paraburkholderia fungorum, assembly GCF_902833645.1. Lineage (GTDB taxonomy): Bacteria > Pseudomonadota > Gammaproteobacteria > Burkholderiales > Burkholderiaceae > Paraburkholderia > Paraburkholderia fungorum. The sequence goes on along the minus strand of NZ_CADFGE010000005.1, from coordinate 193,546 downwards.
GCGCTCGCTGACGATCACGAAACGCAGGAACACATCTGGTTCGACGCGAACGACTGGCAGCGCCAGCCCAACTATCTGCGGCAGGCCATCACACGTGCCGAGATCGACGCGGGCCGCAGCCGGCTTGTGCGCTTCGTCGGCGTTGCCTCCTACGAAGCAGCAGGCGGCTACGTTCGCCGCGATCTGTTCAGCGACGACGAAAACGCAGGCTATATCGCTGACGCCGAACTGTTGCAACGCCTCGTCGCACAGAAGCTCGACGCCGCCGCAGAAGAAGTACGCGCCGAAGGGTGGGGCTGGATCGAAACGCGTGTCGAGCGCGATTTTCTGGAACTGAACCGTTACGGCAGGCTGCGCCCGGTCCTGCGCCCCTACACCGACGACGAGCAGCAGCAGATGGATGCGCTCACCGCGCAGCAAGACGAACTGGCCGAGAAGCTGGAGGCGCTGTCGGAGGATGACGAAAACGCCTACGAGGAAGCCGACCGCCTGAACGACGAAATCGAGCGCGTCAGCGTAGCCCTCATCGCACTCGAAGGTGTTGCCCTGATATGGGACGAGCAACAGATGGTCGAAGCCGGTGCGTTCGTCCTCGTCGGCCAGCAGGGCGAACTCGTCATCGAACGCGGCCTCGTGCGCCGCGAGAACGCCGATGCGCTCGAAGCCGCAGGCGCGCATGTCACCGGCACGCCCGAAGCCGAAGCACACGACACGGTGTCCGCAACGGCCCCGAAGGTCAAACCGGTCCACAGCGCCAAGCTCTGCCAGCGCCTCACCGCGCACCGCACCGCCGCGATGCGCGCGGAACTCGCCGCGCAGCCCGCCGTGGCGCTCGCCGCACTGCTGCATCACCTGGTCCCGAAGGCGCTGCCCGAGCACTTCGGGCACACGTCCGCGCGTGACTTCCTCGCCCTGACCGGCACGAACAATCACGACGGGCTGCTGCGCGCCGCAGACGACCTAGACACCAGCCCCGCGTGGAGCGCCATCGAGACGCAACGCGCGCGATGGATCGCGGAACTGCCCGCGAAACGGGCCGACCTGCTGCCCTGGCTCATCCAGCAGGACCCCGGCACGACGCTGCTCGATCTGCTCGCGTTCTGCACCGGCACCCTGCTTGACGGAATCGCAGGCGAAGAAAGGCCGCATGCGATCAACGCGCTCGCAGGTGCGCTGAACCTCGACATGACCGGGTACTGGACGCCCACCCGCGCCACGTATTTCGACCATGTCAGCAAGGCGCGCATTGCCGAAGTCGTCGCTGCCGCCGTTTCGCCGAAGGCTGCAGCCGACCTCGACAGGATGAAGAAGGCCGACGCCGCAGCAGCCGCCGAACTGCGGCTCGCGAAAGTCGCCTGGGTGCCGGAAATCTTCACCGACCGGGAAATCCCTGCGGCACCTTCATGGGCGAGCCGCGACGACGACGAGGATGAGGACGGGACCGACGGTGCGGACAGCGGAGCCGATACGGAAGAAACGCCGGAGGGCGACGACGCCGACACGGAGCCGGATGCCGGTCACGGCACGGAACACATCAACGACACCCCGCCCGATGCACCAGACGCGCCCGTCGCAGCCAGCCCGCAGCCCGCATGGCCTTTCCCGAGCGCTGACAGCGTGAGTACCGGGCAATCCGGCCCGCTCGCAGCGTAATCCCAACCTCGGCAACGGGGCGACGCAGGCGCAGCGGCTCCGCATCACGCCCTGCCGCCTGCGCATCCAGACTGAACCGGAGAGTCCATCATGTTCAACCATATCCGCATGGTCGTGCTCGCGACCAATGCCGTGGGTTCACCCGATCTTTTTCTCACTTCCGTCGAGGCAACCGACACGCAGTACCAGCATGGCCGCCATTACGACATGGCATTGCTGCGCGCCCGCGATGAAGGCTACAGCACCCCGATGATCGCCTTCGACCAGCACGACGCGGCAGCTCGCATGCTCCGCCGCGCCGCTGCGTTCATCGAAAGCGACGCTGCCGAGGTATAACCCGTGCGGGCAGACGGCTTGCCACCTGCCCGCTTCATGCGGATGGCCGCCCACCCTGTCCAGCCAGTTCCTAGCAAAAATGCTTGATGTACGTGCGAAACCGCGCGTGAATGATGTCGTCGCAACCCAACCGGGAGATCGCCGTGAACACTTCTGACCTCCTCCCGTCGCAAGGCAGCAGCTTGCCGAAATCGCCATGAGGATACTGCGCGTGGAAACCCTCGAAGCCCGCCACTCCGACCGGCTCGATTTCTACGATATGCCGGTCTGGTCTATCAGGGACGCGCTCGAAGCGTCTTACCTGGCCGGTGTCGCCAACGCGAAAGCCGGTGCAGCATGAACAGGACCCGGCCATTCGCCGTGCTGGCGGTCTCCAATACGACAGGCGCGGAAACGCAGACCGTCCGGGCTTTTCCCGACAGTGCTCACGGTCGCCACCTTGCCGACGAGTCCACAATGGCCTGACCTGTGGAGTGGCCCTGTCCGAGGCCGTCGCCACCGTCATGCAAAGACAGACGAACCGAAAAATTCGCAGCAGAATGAAGCGCCCATATGGCTTCGCGCACGGCCTGCCCCGAATGACGCGCTTCGTGATTCATTGCGGCCTGACGGAAGGCAATACCGACGAGGTGTAACTTTCTGCCCGAACCCAATGGTCGCCTGCCCACCAGCCTGCCAGCCCGCCCGCACCCGCCGCCAGCAGCATCACCACCAGTCCGCTCGCCACCAGCCCGTAGCACGCCTTCACGAACCGCCGCATGGCGACCCGCTCGAATGACGCGAGCGCCGCGTCGAGCCGTTGCCGCTGTTCACGTGCCGCGATCGCCATCGCCGCCACGAGCCGGTTTCCGGCAACACGCGCAATCCGGTTCGCCGCCCGCTGGGTGAGCGCAGCGAGCGCCTCATCGTTCAGCGCCGCAAGCGCCGCCCGGTAGCGCGCCTCGTGTTCGGCGGTCATCTTCTCCGCCAGTGTGATCGTTTCCTTGCAGCGTGCGAGCGCGTCGCGATGCTGCGCCATCAGCGCCTGCGTCGCCGCGTGCGCTTCGGCGCGCGCCGCATCGACGCCGCCTGCGCCCGCCTGCCGGATGCGCTCCGGCATCGCCTCGTAGAGGCGCACGTAGTATTCCAGCACTGCCAGCACCGACCATAGTGCATCATTGTCACGCAGATTCAGCGCCGCCGACACGCGGCGCATGCGCAGCAGGCTCGTGTCGTCCGGCGGCGCGCCGCTCACTTCAAGGAACAGCCGCGCGAGCGGATCAACCGGGCGGGCACGCCGTGTACGCCGCTCACGCATCGCCCGTCACCTGCGCGAACATCGCGTCATAGCACGCCCGCCAGCGCAGCAGTTCCGCACGCTGACCGATGGGCAACGTCTCCACCGCCTTGCGTACCGACAGCCGCTGGCTGCGCAGGTCATCCGCAACGCGATCAGCCAGTTCCGGAAAATCCAGCGACCGGCCCTTCGCCTCAATGCTCCTGCGCAGCTTCGAATCTTGATACAGCACGAAGCGTTCGGGCATGCCGTAGTAGCCGTTCCGCACGACATGTACCGTCGCATCCGGGAATGTATCGCTGAACTGCCGCAGCAGTTCAAGACTGTCGCGCTGCCGGTTGATGACCCAGAACACGACGAGCCGCCGTCCGAGTTCATCGAGCGTACTGCCGAGTGTCGCGCCGTAGCGCGTGACGCCATCCTGGTTGCGCGCAGCCGTGCTGACCACCACGACTGCATCGCGATGCCCGTCACAGTAGTTCACGAAATCGATCCAGCCACCGGCCTTGTCCAGATCGAATGATGCGCAATCGATCTCGTCGTGCACCGCGCGCATCACGTCCGGGTTCGACGTATCGTTTTCCACCAGCACGGTATTCACGCCCCGGCGCTGCAGGTGATCCACGAGCGCAAGCGCAACCACGCTCTTGCCGACACCACCCTTGCCGCCGCCAACAAGATAGATGGGATTGACTGTCGTGTTCATGGCGACTCCCTACAGATCGTCGGTGTCGGGCCGGATCGCAAATCCGAGCGTGCCCTGCACCGGCATGGGTTCTCTGGTTACGGTCTTTCCCCCGTCCTTGCGGACATGATTCGTGCGCGGCGGCGCATCGGGCTGACGCCCCGCTGCGCCGGCCGCCTGCCCTGCCGTACGCGCAGCCGGCGACGGGCGTGTGCCACTCCCAGTACCGCTCCCCTTCCCGGCTGCGCGCAGCGCGTAGCGGATCGTTCCCGCCGTGATGTCGATGCCGTGCGATTTCGCCTGCTCCGCGATCTGCTCCAGTGTGTAGCCCTTCGCCTGCGCCGCGCGTACACGTGCGCGCATGTCTTTCATCGCATCGCGCACCGTGACGCCATGCTCAGCCTCGGGCTTTTCAGGTAGCGCATCGAGTGTGTGGGCGAACGCCTCCCATTGCGACTTTGTATAGACCCTCGCGACAGGCATGAGTCACCCTCCTGCGCACACCGTTACGCGCCACCTTCACACCATCCTGCGCACAGCAAGCACACGCGTCAACCACCTTTTTTCGCACCGCAAACGCACATGGGAACACCTGGGAAGCGACGGGAACCCGTGAGAACAACACACTTTTTTGCGCCTGTCGTACGCGCGCGACACATCCTCCGTTGCGTATCCCAGTTGACTCGTGACACGCATGCTATTCGACCGGCATCGTCCCCGGTTACGCGCGGACCTCGATCAACCATACGCAGCGGATGCACATCGGACAAGGCAAGCTCAGGACGCGCGCAAGCGTAGCGAATCACGTCAATGCGCCAGTCACGCGCCACCGTCAGCGGATTTGATACGCACGCAGCCGTGCCAACCCTGAACACGTTACGCGCGCGTCCATTCGCAAGACATGCACACAACAGCACGCATGCCTTACGCACGGGATTGACTACCGAATGGGAAAGCATCACGCACGCCGTTTACTCCGGAGGGGAGACCTCTACGCAACACCCTTGCTTACCCATTCGCACATGATGGTGCAGGGTCTGAACGGGCGTTTACGCGACGGCGGAAACCTCAACGCAAAACGTTTACGCGGGGCGACAAAATGCGCACTGAAAACACGGTATTGCAGGATAGGCTACCGCCGGTTTTGGGCGCCATGTGCAACGCACTTCTACTAGATAAACATGGTCGCGGCCTCGGTAACCTTGCGCTTGCTAACAAGTGCTCGCGCGTCGATCAGGATGCTGTTGCGTATTCCGATAATGTGATCGACCAGATCATGCAGTGTGTCCACCAGCATCGCAGGCAAACGCTCGCTCAGACGCGCCAGCACACCGGCCATCGCCCGGTTCAGCGCGGCCCGGCCCACCGCCATCACCTCACCGTATTCCGTCAGCAGTCCACGCAGGCCATTAATCTGCATCGTGCGGAATCTGACCAGCTGCTGGCGCATCCGGTGCAGCGCCAGCACCGCCTGCTGCGTTTCAGTCTTGAGCGCCACCGCCCTCACGCAAGGCTGCTGTACCGCGCTCCAGATCGCGCGCGCATCGGCCACATCGTTCCTGTTGCCAATCACGAATGCCTTGACCGCCTTGCCCGGCATCAACCTGACCTGATGCCCCATTTCGCCCAGCCGACGCGCCCAGTGCTGGGCTCCGCCGCACGCTTCCATGCCGATGAGGCAGGGCGTGCGGTTGGCGAAATGCTCCAGAAACGCGCCACGCCGGATCTGTCGGCTGATGACCTCGCCGGTTTGCGGATCAACCCAGTGCACCTGGAAAACCTGCTTTGCAATATCCACACCGACCGGAGTAAAGTTCATTTGGGTTCTCCTTCCTCAAGTGGTTCGTTGCCCAACTTCCACTCTGGCACATCTGATGCCGTCGGTTGCGAGAACCCACCTTACCTTTGCCCGCCCCCCACGGTCAGTGATCAGCAGCCCTCACGGGGGGAGGCGTCCATTCCATTTGTCTCGTTGCCGAGGTGGTCGCGTAAAATCGGGAGATGAAAAAGACGAAATCTCTCTATCACGGGCATCGCTTCCCAGCGGTGGTGATCAGTTGTGCCGTTCGTTGGTACTTTCGATTTCAGTTGAGCTTGCGCGACATTGAAGAGTTGCTGTTCGAGCGTGGCGTCGTGGTGAGTTACGAATCGCCGCTGGTGCGGTAAATTCGGCACAGGGTTCGCGCATCGCGTCAAGGCAGCCCGGCGCAAACCGGGCAGTACCTGGCATCTTGACGAGTTGTTCGTGATGCTGCGCGGTGAACCTTTGTGCTGTGGCGAGCCGTTGACGAGCACGGCGCCGAACTCGATATCCTGCTGCAGAAGCGGCGCGACACGTCCACAGCCGAACGATTCTTCAGGCGCGTGCTTCGTTCGTGCCCGACGCCGCGCAAGATTGTCACCGACCAGCTGCGCAGTTATCCGGCCGCGAAGTCCCGCATCCCGGATGCTGGCAAATGTCAAACACGTGTTCGTCAAGGCTGCTGCCCGCGTGAACAATCGGGTCGAAAATAGCCATCAACCTACGCGTGAACGTGAGAGGCGCTTTCGCGGGTTTCGCGACCCCAAGCGCACCCAGGCGTTTCTTGCGAACTTCGGACCGATCCGGCAGCACTTTGCGCTCAAGCGACATTTGCTCCGCGCGTCTCTCTACCGCAAACAACTCACTCGACGTTTTGACGCGTGGCATCGTTGCACCCAGCTTACCCAAAATCCATCCTGCCTCTAAGGAAAGCTCCATCCATCGCACTGCTGCGCCGCGATCACTTTAGTGTGACAACGCCGCATCCGGCGCCGCGCTCGCGCACGTAGACGTTGGCGTGTATCTCGGAGCGCCAGCACCCGTGTATATCGCCTCCCTCCCGTAGTCTACGAGGCGCCACCCGTAGTCTATGCGGCACCCCCGGTAGTCTATGCACCTACGCCTGCAGCGTATGGATACGACAGCGAATACTGGGAACGGCGTCGCTGGCACGAGTATCGTCGGTACCGGGACTGGAGACATCACCACGATGATGACGACGAACAGTGAATCGTTGCGCATCGCCGAAGTGCCTGAGACAAGAGCAAACGATGTTTGCCCCTTGGCCGGTCGTGCAAGCGAAAGTCCACACACGGCCGTTTCATCAGACGTAGCGCAGTACGGAGAGCGCTTACAACTACTATCTGACGCAACCGGTTCCGATATCGAGGCTGAATCACTTGAGGGACCGCCAGTCACCGCCCGCGCGGCCCACGCATCAGGCGCCGATTCGGACGCTGCCCAACGATCACCACGATCGCCAATCCTGTCCGACATGAAATTGATGGCGCTGTCGGCGGGCGAACATGCTGGGGGCGCGCAAAGAGAGACAGTCGCTGCGCCAGATCAGATGGTCCCGGGTAGAGGTCCACCCTTCTGTTTTTTTGGGAGAGGCCGGTCGCCGAATCATCCGGCTCTCCCAAAGTTACGGACGGTTTCAATTTGCCAGAAATCTTTACACGGTCTATCCGTATCCTTCGGACACACAACAACGAAGGGGATTCCTCCATGAAAACAATCCTGAAGACGCTGGCCTTCGTGCTGGCGATTCCCGCGATGCTGTCCGCCTGCGGAGGCGGAGGCGGCGGTGACGGTGGAAGCAGCACCACAGGCACGCTGCATGTGCAAATGACCGATTCACCGTCATGCGGTTTCGACCATGTATATGTGACGGTCAGCAAGGTTCGCGTCAACATGAACGCCCAGGCCGGCGATACTGATGGTGGATGGACCGACATCGCTTTAGCGAGCCCGCAAAAGGTTGATCTGCTGTCGCTGACCAACGGCATGCTGGCCGATCTGGGACAAACCGCGTTGCCCGCCGGCCAGTATCAGCAGGTTCGTCTGGTGTTCGCGCAGAATCGGGGCAATACGCTGGCAAATTCGATTGTTCCGACCGGTGGCAGCGAGCAGCCGCTTGATACGCCAGGCGCCACGCAAAGCGGCTACAAGATCATCCGGCCGTTCTCGGTTCAACCCAACACGCTCGTCGATCTCGTACTCGACTTCAATGCGTGCAAATCGGTCGTCCAGAAGGGTAACGGCTCGTACAGTCTGAAGCCCGTCGTCACCGCGACGCCGACGGTCGTGGGTGGTACGATCTCCGGCTACGTCGCGCCCGCCGAAGCCGGGGCTGCTGTCTATGCGGAGCAGAACGGACATGTCATCAAGGGCACCGTTGCCGACAGCAACGGACAGTTCGTTCTGACGCCGCTCGAGCAAAGTTCGACTAACGGCAACTATGATGTCGTCATTGTGCAGAATAACGTTGCTACGGGTATCGTCCGCTCGGTACCGGTCGTTGTGAATACATCGACGGTCGTGGCCATGTCGTCGGCACCGATCGCGTTGCCGGCTTCCGTCATGCACGTCGCAAGCGGGACCGTTCTGCCGGTCAGTGCGCAGGCCATCGTACGGGCACTGCAATCGGTCAGCGGCCTCAACTACGAAATTACCAGCGCGAACGCCAATCTGGATACCGGTACCTACGCGTTGAACCTGCCAGCCGCCGCACCATTGATCGGCACCTATTCGGGGAGCCTGCCGGTCGCGCTGTCCCCGGCCGCAAGTGCCGCCGGACAGTACACGGCAGAAGCCGACAGCGTCACCGGGGCGACCCAGTCATCCGCAGTCAATGTATCGGCAACCGGTCAGACAAACGTCAACTTCGGTTTCTAACAATCACTACGTGACGAAGGAAGGGCGCAGGCCCTTCCTTGAGAAAAACATGAAAATAATCTTCTCTCTTCTGCTGGCGAGTGCCGGCTTGCTAAGTGGTTGTGCGCTTTATGTACCGGATGCGCCAGGCACCATCATCGTGCCGCAGGGTGCACCTCAAGGCGGGCCTGGTAACGGTTTCTGCCCGCCGGGGCAGGCCAAGAAGGGCAATTGCTGACGTCTGGCGCCGCGGTGACGGGAAGACGACCTGGCGGACTGTCCGGCAAACCCGCGATCATCGTCTGCCACGACGCCGGGCGCTCACGTTGGCTGCTGGATCGTCCATCCGGCGTCCCGAGAAGACGAGCTTAAGCCGGTTAAGTTGGACAGCTTTTTCGGCGGCGTTTTCCCATCGGGACCGGCACGCTGCTTCCGGCTCCCCTTGCGTCACGTGGGCATGGTTCGTCCGTCCGCTGGCGACGTTCGGTTTGGCATCGTAGTCGGCTCCTTGAGGTGCTGTGAATGCCCGGATCGTAGCTCTCCCCCTAGCATGGAAGGCGCCGGAGTGTAATGATTCGTAACGTTCGCAGAGCGCATCGCCGATCGGCGACCTGGATACATCAATGCTGGCCACATCATGAAAACGAACCGCAGGAGGGAGCCGCTGAGCAAAGCGATGCTATTGCCGGTACCGGCTGTCGATGCCCGCGCGATTTCACTCGAAAACCACCTTGCGCTTGTCGCCATGCGAAGCGGACAAGGGAATGTCGACCTGGTTCTCGGCCTGTTCAAGATCGTATATATGGCGTACTTTCTTCATGAAGCGCTACGCGCCCGGACCGAGCCGGATCTTTTTCGCGACGCCGAGCATGTGCTGATGCGCACCACAGCGAGGGCTAACCGCGGCGAGGCGTGGTCTATTCCCGCAGAAGACGTTTCCTGTCTCGAAAGAATCGTGACGCTATACGATCGCTACCTCGCCACGCTGCCGGCCCACCGTTTTATCAGCGCGCGCGACCGGCTGCAACGCTTTCTCGCCGGTAAGTCAGTCTCACCGATTGCCACCGGGGAGTCGTCCTGAAAACTCCAGTGGTCTTTCGGGGTGGACGAGCGAATCAATCATTGCTTGATGCGCGCCATGCGCTCCTCGCTGGTTCCATCGGAAAAACCTCTACGTTCCCGAACCTCTCCGCGGCCGAGGTCGCTCGTGGTTTTATACGAGCGCAACAGGGACAATCCCTGTCTTCTTCCTGGGACTTTTAATATCAATGTTGTCAGCGACCGTGCGTTAAAACATTCGCAAAATCGATGCGCGAGTTCGCATGGTTATATACGCCGGGAAACCGTGTTATCCGAAATCAAACCGTAATCCTAAAGAACCTTTCTTTCGTAAGGTTGCTTCCGACGGCGGTCGGTGTCGGCGCGAAGGCACAATGACGAGCGATTGCCAGGATGCGACGCTGCGTGTTCACAAACTTCAGAAGTTTTTTCTCGAAAAACAAAAATTCCAGCACTTCGGTGCCAGATGGCATTTTCAACCCATTTTTTCTGGCTGTAGTCGAAGTCCTGTTGCTTCGGTGTCGTACTCGTGTCGGCGGAATTTTTTCGATCACGCGCGGCGATATTCAAGAACGGGGAAAGCTACGCCGTTAACCGACAGGGAACTGATGTGTTCGGCCCCCTCAGGCGCTGGAGGCGCAGACCATCAGATATCGATCAGCACAGCAAATGCAATGGGACCAGTGGCAATCATGTTTCGAATGCTTTTCAACGAATGGACCGTCATTGTCGGGTCTGTGAGGCGAGTGCCTCGTTTATTGCTGCTTGCTGACTCGGGAGCACGGGCCACCGTCGGGCTGATCGCCGTGCTGGTCCTGCTGCCAGTTCTTGCTTTCATAGCCGCATGGACGAGCTACGAGGCCGGCAAGGCAGCGGAACACGCAAGCGAAATCAGCGAAGCTTTTGACGAAGCGCGCTATTGCGTCGGTGCTGAGGAATCTCCTGAGCGGAAGTATCGCCTCGAGCCCGGTGGTGATGTTCGGCGGGCCCATGCCCATGCCGGCGCGTCGCTGGATTCGGATTTAAGGCACTTGCGGATACTCGAGCCACGCGAAGCCCCGGCAATTGACAGACTCTTACAGGAACATAACGCGTACCTGTCCTACATCGCACAGATATTCGCCGCGGCAGACATCGGTGACCAGGCAACCGTAAAGGAAATCGACGAAAAATACGCCGACCCGTCATTTGACAGGATCGAGCAGGCAATCTTCAAGGAAGCAGGTGCTCGTCGTGCCCAGGCGATGGAGCAGTTGAGCCACCTTGCCTGGATCCAGCGCGCCGTTTTCTTTGGGACTCCGATTGCCTTTGGCACCGGGCTCGCCCTTGTCATTTTTTTCGCGCTCGAACTGCGCCGGTACAGGCTGCAAACTGTTGAGGCCACGCTCCGGGCAAACCGACGCAACGAGCGGCGCCTTCATGCGCTCGTTAAAAATACGTCAGACGCCATTTTCCTGTGCGATGCGACGGGCTGGGCGGCGACAATTATCTTGGCCGACCGGCCAAGATAGTTGTCGCTGACCGGCCGTGCTGCTTGACGCCGTCTAACGGGCGGCATTTTTTACCAGGTACCAACGATGGGATCGGATTTCTGGGGGCCGAACGGTGATCTGTCCGGTACCTCGCTAGCGGATCTGATCCACCCCAGGGACGAAGCCGCCCTTACTGCAGTCTGGCGGCAGGTCTCCGGAACTGCGAGCGGGACGGCCACGGTAGAATTGCGCGTGCCCAATATCAAGGACACCTGGCATTACGTCGAATGCTCGGTCACCAATCTTTCGCATGATGACGCAGTCGGCGGCTTTGTCGTGACGCTGAGAGACCTGAATGAGCGAAAGATCTTCGAAAAGCAGCTCACAAAGCAGGCGTTCTACGACGTTCTCACCGGTCTACCGAATCGCGCGTTACTTCAGGATCGAATCGACCGTGCGCTTGCGCGTGCAAGCCGACGACAGGCAAGAGTCGGGCTAATCTTTATTGATCTTGATAATTTCAAACGAGTCAATGACAGCCTCGGTCACCGGCAGGGCGACACACTTCTGGTTGAAGCCGCGCGACGGCTGGAGGATTGTATCCGCCCGTCTGACACAGTCGCCCGTCTCGGCGGTGACGAGTTCGTGATCCTGCTCGATCGACTGACAAGCGAATCCGGGAGCGATGCGACATTAATCGCGCAGCGCGTCCTGAAACAGTTCGAAATCCCGTTCATGCTAGAAGGCAGGGGCTACGTTGTTACCGCCAGCGTAGGCATAGCGCTTACTGATACCGGGATGAGCCCGAGCCAGACTGACGCTGACACGCTGCTCCGCGATGCGGACGTCGCCATGTACCGGGCCAAGAGCGCCGGCAAGGCACGGTATATGACGTTCGACTCCCACATGTGCCTTAATGTGCTGGACCGTTTAACGCTTGAGGCAGATCTGCGTCAGGCAGTAGAACGGAACGAGCTACGCGTGCATTTCCAGCCGATCGTGCACCTGCTATCAGAACAGGTTCGCGAGGTCGAGGCATTGGTGCGATGGCAACACCCGGAGCGCGGGCTGATCGGGCCGGCGGAATTCATTCCCATCGCAGAGGAAACCGGCCTGATTATTCCAATCGGACGTAGTGTGCTTCAGACCGCCTGCCAGCAGGCAGCGATCTGGCAGGACATGTTTCCGCAGGAGCCGCCGCTTCAACTCAGCGTGAATCTCTCGCCGCGCCAGTTTGAAGACCCCTCACTCGTGGGCGATGTCATGTGCGCGCTTCGTCTCTCTGCCATCCAGCCCGGATCACTAAAACTTGAGGTAACCGAAAGCATCATCATGCGGGATACGGAAGCAAGCATCCACACGCTCCACAAGCTGAAGGCTCAGGGCATCAAGATCGCCATTGACGATTTCGGCACGGGCTACTCTTCGCTCAGCTACCTCAAAGCGTTGCCCCTTGATGTCCTCAAGATTGACCGGTCGTTCGTGAAAGGCATCGGCACGAACGCTGAAGACGACGCAATCGTGCAGGCGATAATCTCATTGGCCCGCTCTCTCGATCTGGACGTAACCGCAGAAGGGATCGAGACCGATGCGCAGGCAGCCCGCCTACGTGAATGGTCTTGCGAAAGCGGACAGGGGTTCCTGTTTTCGAAACCGTTGCAGGCTGCGCAAATGATGGAACTCCTGCGAAATGCGGAGGAACCCTACACATCCTGAGACGTTGGCTAACAGACATCGGGCAAGTACCCCAGCGAGGAGTTGGCCCAAAAACTCAAACCGGTTGAGCCACGGATGCGCCGGACCGCAAGTGAAAAGCCAACAGCCTACGGATAGCCCGGATGCCCTCCTCTGTCCACTACAGGGTTGCGCCCATCCATTTTGCGCGGCGATCGACGAGGCGAAGTCTGATTTTCTCCGAGACGGCTTCCCCGAGGACGGAAAGCTGCCGCCGCTGCCTCGCGTCGAAGGCGCGCGCAACCCGGTCAATAACGCACAATCCGCCGAGACGGTGTCCATCAGCGTCATGGACTGGAACACCCGCATAAAACCGGATGTGCGGCTCCCCGGTGACGAGCGGATTGTCCCGGAACCTGCCGTCAACAATGGCATCCTCGACGACGAACACGTCGTGCTGCAACAGCGTGTAATTGCAGAAGGCCTGCGAACGGGGGGGTTCGGTAAGCCCTATGCCGTGTCGCGCCTTGAACCATTGTCGCGTCGGCGTCAACACGGTGATACGCGCGATAGTCTAGCGCCATTTCTGGGTTATTATCGCGTCGCGCGCCGTTCTCGGACTCGCCAGCCATGGCAGTACGGGCCCCCAGCGGCGCATGCTCTCTCAGGTTCTAGCTACCTCGGAAGCTAGGGCTTTTCGGGCCGGCCTATGGCCGGCTTTTTTTATATATTGCCGGACGCCTCGTCACGTGTCGCGCTCGCGAGTGGCGCACCTTAAGTTTTTCTTCAGCAACGCCCGCTATCATAGATATGACCAATTGGAAGACATACGCGAGTGGTGCTTCTTCTGCCAGGCGCGATGTTGTCACGAAAAATGAGAGCGAAAAAGAACAATGCCACGGGGCCGGACAAGTGGCGAGACGTTAGCGTCAGCTCGTAGGATTTACGTGCTGGAACTGGCTCGGGAATGCTCCCATATCGCCAGCATGCTGACACCAGAAACCGAGTAACTCGCCGTTCGCGAGGTACTTGAAGAGTTTCTTCAGCTATACGGTCAAAAGGACACGGCGCTATTCCAGAAACTGCTTGTGGAAGAGTTGCAGCGGCGCGAAAAGCGCGCGGCGGCCAACGCTGTGCGCGCCTTCAATGCGTGCTTGCGTTGAATGACCCAGCACTGCCCGGCACCGCCCGTGCGAGTGTGCAGGGTCGGGCCTGTCAAACCGACTGTACAGGTTTGTAATGGTCAAGTTATTTCGCTCAGGCAGATAGGTTTTTTGTAGGCCGCCAATTAACGACGCCGGTCAGAGAGTGGCGGGAAGAGAAGCGACCGACTTAACGTGGTCCAGCGGGCATGTTCGAGGGCATTGGCGCGGCGTAATCGTCGACGGTCTACGCGAGAGGAAGGCGCTGGAACAGCCGGGTAACGTACCGATATCGATCGACGCCACCGGCCTTGCAGGTTTGGACCAGAGAGTAGAGGTTTGCGCTGGCATGTGCGCCGGCATCGGCAAACAGGAAGCTCTTGTGTGCTGCTTCGGACCTTCGGCATCGGGGGGGGCGAAGTGCCGGTCCCCGCCTACCAGCAATTGAACGAGAATCCGCGGCTCGCCGAGCGCGTGCATGAGATCATGGTCATGGGCATGTCGACGCGCAAATATGCCAAGGTCCTGCCCGAGACGGCCGGCACCGTCGGCATCTCCAGGAGCAGCGTCTCGCGCAAGTTCATCGAGGCCAGTCAGACGGCGCTCACCGAGCTGATGAGGCGGCGATTCGATGACAAGGACTTCCTGGCGATCCACGTGGACGGCATCATCGTCGACTCGCCTCAGATCATCGCCGCCATCGGCGGTGGACAGCCCCCGGCCAGAAACATCTCCTGGGCCTCGCAAGCGGCTCGAGTGAGAACGCCCAGATCGTCACAAGGATCTGTTGCGCAGACTGATCGAGCGCGGCCTGCCTGCGGATCGCCAATACCTGTCTGTGATCGATGGTTCCAAAGCGCTGCGCTCGGCCATCGAGGAGTTTTTCGGCGAACGGGCCCACGTGCAGCGCCACCGTATGCACTAACAGCGCAACGTTCTCGAGCGCCTGCCCAGAGAGAGCGTTTCGCAATCCGCCGCGATCATGAAGGCGGCCTGCAAGCTGTCGGCCGATAATGGCATCACCAAGCTCAAGACACACGCGGCGTGGCTCAAGGCAGACCATCCGGACGCCTCGCCGACACTGCTCGAGGGGCTCGGGGAGACGTTCATGGTGAGCAAGCTGGGCCTGACGCCGGCGCTCATCCGTGGGCTGGACGACCAACATCATTGAGAATCCGAACGGCGCGGGGCGCGTGAAGCGCTGTCGTGACGCCGGTATGGCCTAGCGCTGGACGGCCGCTGGCTTCCTGGAAGCTGGGAAGCACTTCCGGAAAATCCTGGGCGTGAACGAGCTCTGGATTCTCGCTGCCGCCTTGAAACGATCGACCCCAAAATCGATTGACCACGATCGGAAGGTTGCCTGACCTATGCCGCAGCCGCCGTCCCAACCTTCAACTGTCTTTGTCTTCGGGACAGCGCCCAATTTGTGGGTAACCCGGAGCGCTGGGAGGGGCGTCCGGGGTCTGTTCAGCAACCGGCTCATATAGATTTGTGAATAGCGCGTTACTCACGCAAAAAGATGCGCTCTCCGAAGGGGTAATAATCCAGTCAGTAGGATGAACATCCGTCCATCCTTCAGGTGTCGCTATCGCCCACGTGATACCCCGCTGTACGACAGCCGGATGATCCCCCGGCCCGAGCCACTGTGTGGCCTCAACGATACTGTTGTGTTTCTGGTAGCGCAATTCTGCCTCCTCATGACAAGCCTGGCCGTCAATTACTAGTTTAAGAGCTTAGGCTGATTTCAGCCACGCGTTCCTTGAGCATCTTTGCAAGCCAACGGAGAGGAAAATGAGGTTGTAACCTGGGGCAACAACACGATGAGCACCACGATCCTGCCGGCTCATCCATCCGTGCCATCTGCTCGAATTCGATGGTCGCAGCTATCGCCTTAAAGAGGTTGCCGAAACGTTTGCACGGAAAGCAAAAATAGCTAAATAACCCCTTGGTCCTGCTTCACCGGATGCGGCAATTTATGCCACCAGGAATTGAGTTCGAACTGACCGTCCGCGATCCGGGCAGGCATGTCGCGGCGTCTGCCAGCCAGTGTTGTCCACCATGTTGCCCGCGGCAGTCAACCCGCACACATTTCACCTTCCCTACGTGTCACGCGCCTGGCAACCGCAAGATATCTTTCAGCAGTATCGGCAAGTGTCAATCCGATCAGAGGACGGTGGACGCGTTGCTGATTCATCGCTGCGATCAGCCCATTCGCGTAATCGCGTGTGCTCTCAGGGTCGAGCAAAGTTACGGCGGCGTAATGGGCTGCAAACTGAAACGGGGGGATGTCGCTCGCGACGACAGGGATGCCCGACGCAAGAGCTTCCAGAAACGCAATGCTGTGTCCTTCCGAGCGCGACGGCATAGCGAACGCGGTTGCGTCAGCGAGAAGCTCAGCGACGTCCGATCGTGGGCCTTCGACTGTCACCTGGTTATCCAACCCTAGCCTTGAAACCAGGTCAGTAACAGCAAGATGATACGCATCGTCTTCAATCACGCCGCAAAGAAGCAGGCGTGCATCTGGCACCTGTTCTATCAGTTCGGCAAAAGCGTGAACAGTAAGCAACTGATTCTTGACAGACGTGTACCGCCCGATCTGGACGATGAGTCGTGTCTTTGCACACCTGCACGCAGGACGCTGGCCGGAGAAGCGCGCGACGTCCACCCCATTTGGGATCAACTCAAGACAAGGGTGACGGCGAACCGCGGCGACATAGTCCCGGATGTTCTCCGGGGAAACAGCGATAATCGCTTCGGCCCTTCGACTCAAGGCGCGTTCGACGGTTCGAAAAAACCCGCGCTCAAAGTCATTGGTTGCCGAGTGCATAACGTACACGATGGGTACCGTAATAGGTAGCGATCGAACGTAAAATGCCGGAATCGTTGCGCGCGCGAAGATCACATCAGGGCGGAACATCCGCACCGATCGGAAAAGGCCCCACAGCCTGCCCGGCAGCCCAGCCGCATGCAGCGGCAACAGACATCGGACCCCAGCGCTCAAAAGCTCATCGTGCAGTTGGGCAAAGTCCTCCCGAGGTGGCGTTAACGCAGTCACGCCCACTGCCTCCCACTCCGTTGCTGATAGATAGCCAGGTCTTTCGCGAGCACCTCCGCCCCGGAGAGACGCGGCGAAAGGACTAAATGTAGAATTCTCACATTTCCCCCGTATATCGTTGAGCTACCGCTTTCGATCGGCATCCAGGCCGCGCCGAGTTGAGAACGCCGCGAGTCTCGGTGACAGCTCCCGTCAGGTCCACGGGACCAGTATTTCTTTGCGTTGCTCCAGTGCCGGTAATTTTATCCTGACGTTTTCGACCGATCGGCCTTCCGTCGCTTGACGAACGCTCGATACCACACGAACACTGCGTTGAAAAGTAGCGGCCTACATTTTGTCAATGAAGGTAGTCTCTGACCGCGCGTGGTGCGTTGGCGTCGCGAACGGCATTACCTCTTCGTATCCACGTCGCCCCTCCCCCGTTGCCATCGATGCCGGCCATCCCAGCGACGCAACTTCGCCTTGCAGCGCCTTCAGAATATGCTCTGACAGATGCAAGGTTATTGCCGCGATCGACACGGTCGGAAAGTTAGCGCCAACCGCGGGAGATACCGACCTGCCTGCCACGTAATGATTGCTCATCCCATGTACCCGGCAGTTACAATCGACTACACCATGACCGGGCGAGTCGTGCATGCGGGTCGTGCCCATGTGACGCCGCGAGCCTTCGAGTAGCGCTGGCCACGGCTTGCCCTCCAGAGGATCGTCGGTCTGCACGTCCGTCACGCAGGCACGCCGCAATTCTTCCGCCAGCAATGCGACGGTGCGGTCAAACGTTCGCTTTACCAACTCTGTCAGCTGTCAGTCGACCGTCACGCGGTTCATGCCTAGCTCGTCTTTCTGTGACGAAAATGTCACGCTGCTGTCACAATTTGCCTCGGCTTCAGCGATCGTCTGGAGCTTGACTTCGGTGATAAGGGAGCGGGGCTGCAACAGGCGCGTCCGACCGAAGCAGGCGGTATCGACGAGGGTTATGTTGCAAATAGGTCCGGCGAATCGGTTAGAGCTGTCGGAGTAAAGCGACCTGATGACCCGCCATGAGCAAGCTGAAGAGTCTGGAGGAGTTGTTCGGCGGACGTCATCTTGATCGGAAAATCATCATTCTGTTTGCTCGCTGGTATCTGCGCTACAAGCTCAGCCTACGCGATCTGGTTGAGATGATGGTCGAACGGGGCTTGTTGCTGGCTCACACGACGGTCCTGCACTGGCTGAGGCGCTATACGCCCGAGTTGGTCAAACGCTGTAACCGTTCTACTACGGGTACGGGTCGCTCCTAGGGTGTCGAGGAGACCCATATAAAGATGTGCGGAAGGTGCGTCTACCCCTGCCGTGCGGGGATCGAGTCGTCCAGACGGTGGACTTCATGCAGGGGAGGCGCGACATGGCCGCCGCCAAAGCCTTCTTCAGCCAGGCCCTTAGGCATCAGGGCCAGTCGCCGGAGACCATTACGCCCGACGGTTATGCTGTTTCGCACCGCGCAGTGCGCGAGATGAAGAGGGGGCAAGCCAAGATAAGCGCTTATGCGCTGCAGGGCATAGGCGCTTTTAGGCACAGTTCCGGGTTGTACACAGTTTGTCCGCTGACGATCCGATGTTTCTGGATTGCCGGCGGACCAACTGTAGATAATCAGAGCTGTTGCAGGAAGGCAAGCACGCTGTCGGTGGGCTTGAACCTAAGTGAAGTTGCGTCCGTGGGCGCGAGCTTCTCAAGGGCTCGCTCCTTTGTTGCCAGGTCGGCGTCGATGGCGTGGACATCAGCTTCCCCTTTCGGCCACCATGGCCGATCGGAAAAGCCTGCTCTTATTATGCGAACCTTCATTAGGTGCTGTTCCTAGCAAACCGGCATCGGTCGGCCGTAGCCACTTCCGAAGATTGCTGAACTGTATACAACCCGGAACTGTGCCTAAACGCGTAAATTCCTATCATAAGCCTTTTGGTTATGAGAATTCGCCGCCATATTCCAATATGAGGCAATGGCAACGCGGTTTTCTTGCGCTAATCTGAGTGGCCCTCTGCGATCAGGATGACTCGCATGGCTACCATCGAGCGCACCGCCTACCCGCGATTTCCCAAGGTCCTTGCGGCCGGGGATCTGCAGGCCTGCTACACGCCACTGCCCGACGAACTCGAGTGGGCGCGGCGTGCGACACGGGGCGAGCGACCTCGTCTTGGCCTGCTGGTCCTGCTCAAGGTGTTCCAGCAGATGCACCATTTCCCGTCGATCGACAGCATTCCCCCGCTCTCGTCGAGCATATTCGTGCGGCGGCGAACATCGCCCAGGCGACCCGCTTCGGGTATGACACGCACTCGTCAGTCACGCTGTTCCGGCACTACACAACCGTTCGCGAATATCTTGGCGTCAAACCGTACTACGGGACCGATGCCAATACGATTGCGACACGGGCGGCCCACACAGCGGCGACATCGATGGATCAGCCGGTTGACATCATCAACGCGACGATCGATGAACTGATCGTGCAACAGGTCGAACTGCCCGCGTTTTCCACACTGGACCGGATCGCGGAGCAGATTCACGCAAAGACGCAGACGCGGCTCTTTCGCCGCGTGGCGCGGCGTCTAACGGATGATCAGAAGCGAGAACTTGACCGGCTCCTCGCGCGGGAATTCGCGAGCCGCCAGACCGCGTACAACCGCATCAAGCGTCACGCGAAGCGTCCATCGCGCCAGCATCTGGACATGTTGATCGACCACCTCGACTGGCTCGACGGACTGGGCGATTTCAGCCATGCGCTCTCGGGCATCCCCGCGTCGAAGCTCCGTTCGCTCGCGACGCAGGCGATGAGCCTTGATGCGGCGAACCTGAAGGAAACCTTGCCTGAGAAACGCCATACTCTGATCGTCGCATTGCTCAACCGCATGCGCGTGCGCGCCCGGGACGATCTGGCCGAGATGTTCATCCGGCGCATGGGGGCGATCCACAAACGGGCACGTGACGAACTCGACCTGATCCAGAGCCGCCAGCGCGAGCAGATGGAAAACCTCGTGGTGCTGCTCGACGGTGTGGTCGACATTCTCATCGACGACCCCGATGACATGACCATCGCGCAGTCGATCCGGAAGTGGCTCGCGCCGCGCGGCGATCTTGAGCCGCTGCGCGAAAGCTGTGCCGCGGTGCGTGCCTTCAGCGGTGGCAACTACCTGCCGCTGTGGAAGCATTTCCGTGCGCACCGCTCCGTCATGATGCGGCTCGCGCGCATCCTTGAGTGGGATTCGACCAGTCAGGCGCGGGCGCTGCTGGATGCACTCGACACGGTTCTCGAGCACGAGTCGCTGCACCGGGAATGGATCGAAACCGAAGTCGATCTGAGCTTCGCCGCGCCGCGCTGGCGCAAGCTCGTGAAGCGCGCCCATGGCGACGGTGCGCCGACTAACCGGCGCTACCTCGAACTGTGCGTGTTCTCCAGTATGGCCGACGAACTGCGGGTCGGCGATCTGTGCGTGTCAGGTTCGGACGCCTTTGCCGACTACCGGGCGCATCTGCTGTCGTGGCGCGAATGCGAGCAGCGGTTGCCGGACTATTGTGCAAAGGTGGGGCTGCCTGAGAACGCGCCGGATTTCGTCGTTCACCTGCGCCAGTGGCTCACGGACGCCGCACAAAAGCTCGATGACGGGTTTCCGGACAAACGCAATCACGTCACAATCGGCCAGGACGGCGAACCGATCCTGCGCCGAACCGTGGCAAAGGAAATTCCCGCGAGCGCGATCGCCTTGCAGGAGCGGCTCAACGCGCGGTTGCCGACCCGCAACCTGCTCGACATCCTCGCGAACATCGAACACTGGACGCACTTCACGCGACACTTCGGGCCGCTCACCGGCACCGATCCGAAGATCCGCAAGGCGGCCGAGCGCTACCTGCTGACGGTCTTCGCGATGGGCTGCAATCTTGGGCCCACACAGGCTGCCCGGCACCTGGACGCTGACGTGACCGCGCACATGATGTCGTTCGTCAATCGCAGGCACATGAGCGTGGACAGACTTGAAACCGCGCAGCGCGAACTGATCGAACTGTACCTGCGGCTCGATCTGCCGAAACACTGGGGCGACGGCAAGACAGTCGCGGCGGACGGTACGCAGTACGACTTCTACGACAACAACCTGCTCGCGGGCTATCACTTCCGCTATCGCAAAATGGGTGCGGTCGCCTACCGGCACGTCGCCGACAACTACATCGCGGTCTTCCGGCATTTCATCCCGCCCGGTGTGTGGGAGGCCATTTACGTGATCGAAGGGTTGCTGAAGGCCGGCCTGTCGGTTCAGGCCGACACCGTTCACTCGGACACGCAAGGCCAGTCGTCGGCGGTGTTCGCGTTCACGCACCTGCTCGGCATCAAGCTGATGCCCCGGATCCGTAACTGGAAGGACCTCGTTCTTTACCGGCCGGCCGAGGACGCGAAGTATCGCCATATCGACAGACTTTTCACGGCGACGATCGACTGGACGCTGATCGAGCGACATTGGCAGGATCTGATGCAGGTGGCGCTGTCGATCCAGGCCGGCACCATCTCGTCGCCGCTACTGCTGCGCAGGCTCGGTTCCGAAAGCCGCAGGAACCGGCTGTACCTGGCCGCGCGCGAGCTCGGCAACGTTGTTCGGACGGTATTCCTGCTCGAATGGATTGGCAACCGCGATCTGCGCCAGGATGTCACGGCGAATACCAACAAGATGGAGTCGTACAACGGCTTCGCGAAGTGGCTATCGTTCGGCGGCGACGTGATCGCGGAAAACGAGCCGGAGGAGCAGCAAAAACGGCTGCGCTACAATGATCTCGTGGCCTCGGCCGTGATCCTACAGAACACCGTCGACCTGATGTGTGCGCTGCGCGACATGGTGCAGGAAGGCGAGCCGGTCCGGCCGCAGGACATCGAATTCCTGAGTCCTTATCCGACTCACAATGTCAAGCGCTTCGGCAACTACAGGTTGCACCTCGACCGTGCGCCGGAGAGCTGGATGAAGGATGCGCTGTTCGGGCAGGCTGCACGCCCGGACGGACAGCGATAGTGATGAGCACACGTATGAGCACAGCTACCTCCGCCAATACGGATACTCCCTACGGTACGGTCGACACGCACGCGCTGCAGGTTCTGGAGTCGAGCTACGACACGACACGTCTGCTTGCGGCCGTCGACACCCTCGATACGGTACGCACTCGCCTGTACGATCCAGAGGGGTTGCGCGATGATCTGCTACGGCTTCACGGCATGGCCCATAATCTTATCAATGGCGCCAGTCCGGTTGTGACTTGCCAGCGCGAATCGGTCGTCGACCTGCTCACGGATGCGATGGACCAGATCGATCAGCACGTCGCGGACCTACTCGCGCTTCGTAACACCCTGGAGCCCCTTGAGACCTTGCGCCCCGATGATGCGGACGCGTTCAACGCCAATTGAACAGGGTACGTCCCCCGGCTATGTGCTGAATCGACTATTATCGGGCGCTGCGCGCGAGGCGGACGTATATCGAGGCTCGCCCGCTCCGGACCATGATCGCACAGACTCGCTTTGCAAACGGTGCGCGAATCGGTCCGGAGGGAGCTTACAAGCAGAACTACCCAAGCACGTATGGATTATGTCCGAACTGAAGGTGCTGTTCGTTCGCGAGTTCGAACATCCTGATATCGGCGCCTGCGCGGAAGCTGGGAAGCGAATGCGCCAGGACGTTTACGTTGTAGACGATGGATGATCTGGCCGCTGGCAGCGTGAGATTCAAGACAGCATGATAGACCGGTTGAATATCGCTGTCCGATAGCTGCGTGAGCAGGGAGCCGGCGATGACGATGGCCTGATCTTTCGCGAGATCCACCAGGCACTCCTTGCCGTCCCGATAGATGACCAAGCCAGGAGCGTTCGGCTTGATCACCGTGATCAGGTGACCATCCTCGTGCTTGCCCTGCAGATATCGCTTCCTGCAAAGCCGCAGATCTTCCCGATAGTGATTGAACTGGAGGTACGAATCATCCCGGGTCAGGACTGGCCGGGTGTACTCGTACTTCCTGCAAATTTCGTCGACAATCTTTTGGCCGTACACTGACACCTGCGCTTCGTAGCTCGCGATCCGCGAGTAAAAGTCGGTTTTGCAGAAGTCATATTTTTGATGGTCTTCCTTGAACCTGTGCCAATAGTTGAATATCTCGCACAGGTCCGAGTTCTCCTTCTCCTTGAGGAAGGAATAGCCAACCGGGAAATAGCCGTCAGTTCGCTCGACAAAGCTGAAGTTTTGCTTGTCCTTGAAACGAACACTTCCGGCCAGTACCTGTAGCCCCTCGAAGTCGCTTTGCATGCCAGGTGATATGCTGACGATTGCAAAGCCGGTCTGTATTATCTGTTCGGCCCAGGCCGGCCACGGTGCAGCGGTGTCGACCTTTTTATCGATCAAAATCAGATCGCTCTCGGAAGCTTGTTTTACGAATGTATCTTGCATATTGCTCTCCAATTCACGGAAATGTCATCTGCACTACAAACGTCAACTCAACGACCAACAACAAGATGCCGCATCGTCGCCCAAATGTTTCTAGCTCGACACGGCACGCATTCCTGGCTTGAACTCCGTCACGACCATGGCAACAATGATCAGGGCGGCTCCAGATAAATTTATGGCGCTCAGGCGATCGCCTCCCAGCAGGTAACCGAACAATCCGCCGAAAACCGGCTCAAGGACCAGGATGAGTGCGATCCGGCTCGGAGGCGACTCCACTTGGGCCTTGGTTTGCACGAAATAGCCGACCGCTGTACCGCCAATGCCTACTACGACGATAGTGGTCAGGGCCTGCGACGTATGTGGCGTAGAGAATTCTCCCGTCGCGATCGACCATACGAGAGACAACACGCCGACCACCATGACCTGAATGAACGCCAGGACTTCCGCGTCATGGTTCTTGCTGACCTTCGACAGGATGACGATATGGAGCGCCGTAAACACTGCGCAGCCGAGGACCAGGACGTCGCCGATGTGAACAGAAAGGTTACTTATGGTAAGAAGAGCCAATCCGACCGCTGCCATGACAGCGCCAAACGCCTGTTGCTTATTCGGCTGCACCTTCAATAAGATCAGCGCGAAGAGCGGCGTAAATACGACCGCCAGCCCCGTAATAAAACTCGCGTTCGACGCCGTTGTGTAGGCAATCCCGGTTGTCTGGAACGTAAATGCCAAGAAGAGAGCCACGCCCGCGAAGGCGCCGTCCTTCAGTTCGTCGAATCTTATCCGCCGTGGTTTGCGCGCCAGAAGAATCAGCATGACAACGCCGCCAACAAGAAAGCGGAATGCATTGAACGCAGTGGCGCTCAAGGTCGTTAGGGATTCGTGGATGGCGACGAACGACCAACCCCATAGGATCGTCACACCAACCAGTGCGGTTGCCCACATGTTTTCGGTCTTCATCGGTTCACCTTTACAGCGCGGGGCGCATCTGCCAGCCGGCAATGCGTGCCGAGGCGCAAGGATCTTTTGACGCGGTGCCGCTCGAACGCGGTACGCATTTCGGTCTTACAGTCGAACTGACCACCCCTATGGAGGGCTCTCGCTAAGGTTCAGCACGATCAGGCTAACGACGGCCAAGGCGAGACCAAGCAGTTTGAGGGTGGTGATGGATTCACCAAACCACGCGATGCCGATAAGAGCAGTCAGCGCGGTGCTGGCTCCTGCCCACACCGCATAGGCCATCCCGATCTCAATATGTTTGGTGGAGATCGCCATGAGCCAGACTGCACCCGTATAGCAAGCGACAGTGAAAGCCGTTGGCAGGAGGTGAGTAAATCCAGCGGAGATTTTGAGGCCGATGGTGCCGAGCACTTCAGCAGTGACGCTGACACCGAGAAGAATCCATGCGATTTGAATCGCGGGCATACAAATCCTCACTACCTCAACGTTTATACCGAACGTTGAGAAGAGGATGCCAGCGGTACCCCGGATGCGGTTAGATTAGTACAAGCGGCAGAGGATCGCAAGACAGCCGCTATCTGTTTTTGTCATGTCAGTTGTCTCATGCACGTGATTTACTTTTCGGCATTTGTGCGGACTGGGCATTGGCCAGCGCGACACGCGCTCCGTGTCGCGAATCGACGTAACGGAAAACGCCCCTGACCTCCACGCCTTCGTCTGAACCTCGCCTCGTCGATTTTCCAGATGCCGACGAACTCGCCATGCTGCGCGCCTGGTACGCCGGCACGCCGGTTCGCAAAGCCGTGGAGCGCTACCTGCCGCAGCGCGTCGGGGCCGGGCGGTCGGCACGGGGCGTCCTCGGCGGCATTCGCCGACGACTGGCGAAGGTCGCGCGACAGGTCGGTCGGCCGGATCTCGCCGCCGTTTTTGAGCACCCTGACGGTGAGCGCTTACGGGAGGGTCGGCCGTCACTTCGTCTAATCTGTCGGTGTGGGTAATCGTAAAATTTTCGCCAAAACGCCGTCAACCTGTTGTTACGCAAGGGAATTCGCGCTAACGAAGTACGCATCGAATGCGAACTCTCATGCGTGATCGGTGCCGTGCGCGCTATGTCGTTATTGACGATCAGCTTTGGCTTGCATATCGGTGGCCCTCTTGATCGGTAACGCGATGAACTCGCGCTTTCGTACCTGCCCATAGGCCATAGGCGTCAGAGTGCAGCTTGCGACTTGATCTTGCCATGACGCATGAGACGGTATTCATGCCAGATCAATAACATAACGAAGAGGTCAAGAACCGTCAGTACAACCAGACCAAAGGAGTGGGTATAGGAAAAACGATATCCTTGATAAATAATGAATAGACCCAATACAACGAGAGACGCCGGATATGCCCACAATTTATTCCTGAGAAGACCGATGACCAGAAAGACCTTAATGATTCCATGACTTAAAAGGTAGAACGCGTAAAAATGCTGGCTACTTACAGAAAAATGAGTTGCGAAAGTAAGTAGGTGGGTTGCAATAAAATCTTTCGGGTCTTCGACGAGTTCTTCTTGCGTGAGCGTGTTAACCAACGCCAGTATTGTGCTCTTGTCACCGAAGGTCAACGCGAGACCGCCAATACATTCGATCAATGCGTGAGCACCCTTAAGAATCAGGCTGACGGAAAAAATCTGGTGGATTCGTTTTTCGTTCATGAATTTGATCCTTTTATCAAAGGGATCCGGCTGCAATCGCGGGGGCGCCGGCCCGGAAGCAATGGAGCAGAAAAATCCATTTAAACCATCCTGCTATAGAGCCACAATAAAAATTGCCGGGCCCTATTCATCCAGCTCATTCAGGGAAGGCTATTGTCGATCGGCCCGCTGGCGGATATTGGCAGCTGTCGTGACCGGCAACGCGATGAAATCGCGCTCCGGCATCTCCCCGTAGATCCTCAGGAACGGCAGGTACAGTTCCACAATCCACTCTTCCCCGTCTTTCCGGCCCGCGTAGGGATGGAGGATTTCGCCGTCTGGCCGGCACCGGTCGAAACGCAGAACGCCTTTGTGCGGGTACCGGTTATCGGGATCTTTGTAGCGCACGTCCATCATGTGCGTGACGACCTCATGCGGGAAACCCGGGTGCCCGGAGGTTTCATGTTCGTGGACGGCAGCCCTGATCGCCTCTTCCTCCGTCCGATGACAGGCCGCGATTTCGTGCTCGTCGAACACTACTTCCTTCGCGATATAGGGCGGTCCGCTATACCAGTGGGGAATGTCCCGATCGAGCTGGATGGCAACGATGGTCCGCTTGCCGACATCGGTGCAGCGCCACCAGAAGCCCGCGATGCCCATGAATTCAAGGCCGATATGGAAATCCGAATGCTTCATGCGGGTCCCGGTGAAGTGGGTGGAGGCTGAACGGCATCGGTTTGTGCCAGGCGGAGTTGATCCGGTTCATTGACGGTTTGCGCATGCCGCCGGTCGTCCTCGGCATGCAGATAGATGCCGGTGGTCTCGATCGACGCGTGCCGCAGGTTCTTCTGGATGAAGCGCAGGTCGGTGCCGGCGTCCGCCTGATGCGAGGCTGCGCTGTGACGAAGCCAGTGGGTTGACGCGCGGCGCAGCGTGACGGCGCCAACCGGATCGGTAACCTCAAGCGCGTCCGCCGCGCGCCGGAACACTTCCTTGACGATCAGGTAGATCGCCGCCGGTGTCAGGTGCCGCGCGTCGTTGCCGGCGATACTCATCACGGCCGGACCGGTCTCGCTCGCCGATGGCGCGGGCGACAGGCCGTGAAAGACCCGGTACCGCGCAAAGTCGGCCATCAGTGCGTCGCTGACGGGCACATCGCCTTCAGCGCCGCCCTTGCCCACGACGTGCAGCCACCATTTTCCTCGACGCTGATAGAAGTCGGCCGCCTTGGCATTCGCAGCTTCGGAGACACGCAGTGCGGTGTGATACAGCAGGCGAATCAGCCAGCGGCTGCGCACGTAGTGCTGCTCGTCGCGTTCCGTCAGGCGCGGCCAAAGCTCGAGACTCGCGAGCACGTGATCCCACAACGCGTGATCAAGGTAGCGCTCGACCCGGCGAGATCGCCTGGCTGACGTCGTACGCCCACGGCGCAGCGCGAGCGGATTGCCAGCCAGATAGCCGGCGCTTACCAGGTAAGTCATCAGGCCCGAGAGGATGCCCAGCGCCTGATGCTGGCTGCGCTCCGATAGCGGCCCGTCGAACAGCCGCCGCGCGCGGCCTCGCCTCGGCAGCGCAGGATCGGCCCAGTCGCCGGTCGGCGCCGCGAGAAAACGCTCATACAACAGGAAGTCTTCGCGCGTGAGGCTCGACAGCGGCTTGCCGAGCGTCTGCGTGGCCCACAGCAGCAGGCGCACCGCCTCCTTGCGATAACTGCGCAGCGTATGCGGTGATGCGCTGTATTCGGCAAGCCACAGCCGCACGGCCTCGATATCCGTGTCGGCGGCGATCTGCCTGTGCCGACCGCTCGCGCGGTTGGTGCCGAGGCTGCCGTCGAGCGCGGCCGGCAGCACGATTGCGAGAACAGGTTCGGAGCGTGCGACGGCGAGGTTCATGGTGTGACGCGGTCTGGAATCAGGTTTTCGCAGCGTACAGCAAAGTTACTTGCGATTAGGCAGAGGATTTTTAGCGAAGCGGAAGCGGCGCACCGGGATGAACGCAGGCACGGTATGAAATCCGCGTCCGCTTCGCTAAAAATTCTTTGAGCTAAACCGCTCCGCTGGCGTCAGCAGCTATGGGCATTGAATCAGGGTGATGACCGTGATGTTGCAGATGGCGGTGCTGGATGCGTCGTGGAAGACGTGCCGCTGCTGCGTGTGAAGGTTGCGAGGACGCTGGTGCGATCGTGACGGGCGGTGCGATGTGGACTGTGGCGTCGCGCTGGCTGCGGCGCGGCCGAGCGCTGCCTCAACCGGGCGACCGGTTGTCCGGGCAGGTACGCGAAGCGTGAAGGCGCGGGCGTCACGGCACACCACCGGGAGGTGCCCGCGGCCGGGCGTGATGCGGCAGGAGTTCGATGCATACCATGTGTCCGCGCGCACACGCTGGGCAGTCACGCAAGGATCGACCGGTGAGTCTGGCATAGCGGTCACGATAGTCCTGGCTGAGCTCATCAGTGACAGTCGCGCGCGGTGGTATGACCTCGAGCAGACGCCGGCATTCGGCGAGTCCGGTTTCGCGGCGCCGGTTGCTGAGGAACCCATAGTGACGGATACGCTGCAGTCCGCGCGGCAGCACGTGAAGCAGGAAGCGGCGGATGAACTCCGGTGCGTCGAGCCGCATCACACGCTGTGCGGATTCATGGCGGTAGTCTTTCCAGCGGAACGTGACGTGTCCATCAGCGATGGCGATCAGGCGATTGTTCGAGATGGCGACGCGATGCGTGTAACGCCCCAGGTAGCCGAGTACCTGCTGCGGCCCGCCGAACGGTTCCTTGGAGTACACCACCCATTCCGCGCGTCGCGGGCTATCCAGATAGCGGGCGAACGCCTGCACATGCTGCAGGGGCGCGAGGGCGTTGAAGAACCGCAGGCGCCCGGTCTCAAAGGCACGCTGCAACCGCTCGAGGAACAGACGCCGGAACAGGCGTGATAGCACGCGCACCGGCAGGAAGAAACCAGGACGGCAGGCAATCCAGCGTGAGTGGTCCGGCGCCAGACCGCCACCTGGCACCACGCAGTGCAGGTGTGGATGGTGCAGCAGGTTCTGCCCCCAGGTGTGGAGGATCGCGATGAAGCCGATGTCAGCGCCGAGGTGTTTCGGATCAGCAGCGATGGTCTGCAGTGTTTCGGCGGTGGCCTGGAACAGGATGTCGTAGACCACCGCCTTGTTCTGGTAGGCGATCGCAGCGATCTCTTGCGGGATCGTGAACACCACGTGGAAGTACGGTACCGGCAGCAGATCGGCCTGACGGTCGTCAAGCCATTGTGCGCGGGCAAGTGACTGGCACCTGGGACAGTGGCGATTTCGGCAGCTGTTATAGGCGATGCGCTGATGGCCGCAGGCATCGCACTGTTCGACATGTCCGCCGAGCGCAGCGGTCCGGCATAGCTCAACCGCGCTCATGACGCGCCGCTGGGCGAGACTGAGTGACCCGGCATGGGTTTGACGATACGCGGTGCCGTAGCGACGCAATACATCTGCCACTTCCAGTTGAGCAGTCTTCATGGACGTGCTCAGACGTTTGCGGGTGGTTCTTCTGGCGGGTCAGGCGCAACTGGTTGAGGGAGCAGGTCAAACGGGCTTATGGTCGCGCAGATTGTGCTGGTAGCCACCTTCAGATAACGGAAATGTGCTGCAGCACATTTGCGTTATTACCGGCAGAAAGTTGTTATGTGCAGTGTTGAATTCCGCTCGCAATAGCAAAGGTTTCCGGTCGTAGGAACTCTACATAAAAGTTTGGACAGGTGTGGAGGCCCGCAGCCAATAATCAGCGTGCGTAACCTCCGCAGTCCTACAGCGAATGCAGCCATTCGAGCAGCGTTTTGTTCTGCTGCCAGGATGGGATCTTTGGAAGCGACGCGCCGTCGGTGGCTTTCTCGAGAGCCTTGCGCTTCATCTCGAGATTTGCGCGAGCATAAATCTCGGTTGTCTTCACATCGACGTGACCAAGGAAGTCGCGAATGATCTCGAGCGGCACGCCACTCTGCAGCAGGTGCATTCCCTTTGTGTGCCTCAGACTGTGCGGACTTACCCGCTGCGTGAATTCAGGGTGACTTCGCCTTACAGGAATCACATACTTTTGCAGAAGATATCGCACACCCGAGCGCGATAATCGTGTGCCTTGCCGGTTTTGGAAGAGTGGCTTGTCGGTGTGTTCAGGGCGATCGAGGTTGTTATCGCGTCGATGCTGGCGCAGCAGCTCGACTGTCGAGTCCATCAGCGGCACGGCGCGCAGCTTTCGACCCTTTCCCCTGAGGCGCACCTGCGATGGAGGATCCAGGCGCACGTCCCCGGCGTTCAGGTCAATCAACTCCTGTACCCGGGCACCGGTGTCATAGAGTACGCTTAACATCACTGCATCCCGACGGCCTTCAGACGTATGCAGGTCCGGTTGTGCGAGAAGCTGTGCAAGATATTCCCTGGAGAGGTAACCGACGCTGGCGCGCGGCTGTCGCCGCAGCGGAATCGCGAGGACCTGCTGACACTGCAGCAGGCGCTCGGGTACTTCCGACTGTACGTAGCGGAAGAACGCGTGCAATGCCGCGAGGCGATGATTCTGCGTGCTGACCGAAACATGCCGTTCGTTGGCCAGGTGATCAAGGAATGCCTCGACCATGCCTACGTCGATCTGTGCAAGAGACAGACGCTCCAGTGCGATTCCCCGCACGTCACGACAGTATCGCAGCAGCAGGGTGAACACGTCGCGATAGGCCTTGATCGTGTTGGGGCTCAGGTTGCGCTGTGCGGCCAGATGGTGCGTCAGGAAGCTGGTCACGAGCATGGAGAAATCCGTCGGCTTCATGATCCGCTCCTGCGCGGGATGACATCACCGAAGGCGGCGTTCGTGCGGGCCGTGATCTCCGGAAACAGTTCGGCGATCAGATGCAGATAGCACTGCGTTCCGGCGAGGGAGCGATGGCCGAGGTAGGTTGCCAGCACCGGAAGCTTCGCATCGAGGTTGGCTCCCTCCTGACACCACCGCAGCAACGCATGGACGGCGAAATTGTGCCGAAGATCATGTAAGCGCGGCCCCTTGCCTCTGCCGGCATGCGGGATCCCGGAGCGCAACAGCAGCTCCCGGTACAGCCAGTAGATGGCCGGGTGGCTCAGCGGGCCGTCTGATGGCGAAGGGAAAAAGTAGGCGTCGGACGGGCGATCGCCCATGACTTGTGCGTAGACTCGAAGGCGCTGTACCAGCGGCAAGGCTGGTGGGATGAGCCTGTCCTTACCAAATTTGCCATCACGTACCGTCAGGATTCCCCGCTCGAGGTCCACATCGGCCACGCGCAGGTGCAACACCTCGCTAATCCTCAGCCCGCAGCCATACAGGAGCCGAAGCACTTCCGGCATGATGAGATGCCGCATTGGGGATCGGGCGGTCGGTGTAAGCTGGTCAGCCGCCTGCAACAGCCGCTGAATCTCGGCATGTGTCAGGATGCGTGGAGAGAAGCTGCTCGCTCCCCTTTCCATCGGCCATCGATCCGGCACATCAGCGGCATATCCCAACCGGCACATGAACAGGGCAAATTGGCGAACTGCACAGATACGATGATCATGGGTGCCCTTGCTCTCGTGGGGCCGTTTGGCGAGCCACTTGCGGCTGATCGAGCGCGGCAGCTTGCATTCCATTAGCGTTTCATCGCTCAGGAAGCGGTCAAAGCATGCCAGCAAGCGGGCTGGCTCATCATATCGGTACCCACACGCCCGTTTCTCCTGGACGAACTGTTCCATGAGTGAGCCGACAGCACTCCGGAACTGGCCCTTGAATTTGCTACTAGACATGGCGCATCTCCTCGGTGTTCAACGCAGCAGTGCGTAGGGTTTCCACGTCGGTCTTGGCGTAGATCAACGTCGAGGCTGTCGTCGCGTGCCCCAGGATGTCGCTGATGACTTGAAACGGCGTCTGTTCATGGAGCAATTGTGTCGCGAGTGTGTGGCGTAGCGAGTGCAAACCATAGCGTTGTGGAGTCCTGAAGTGAATCCCGGCCATGGCCTTCCAATGACGGACGATCCAATGTAGGCTGTCGGCTTCGCGGAAGGGTAGGAAAGGCGCGTTCAATGTGAGGAACACTTCTCGATGATCCGAGTGGGGACGGCCCGATCTCAGATAGTCAATCAGCGCTTCGCCAACTTCCTCCGTCAATGGCAAACAAAGAGGTGCGAGGGTCTTCGACTGCCTAACCTCTATTGTGGCCGTTTCCCACTTCAGATCGTCGAGGGATAGTGCGCGAATATCGCCCACTCTCAATCCGAGGCGACAGGCAAGTAGAAAGATCGCGTAATCGCGCTTACCTTTGGGCGAGGTTCTATCAACGGCTTCGAGCAGCCTGGTCAGGACTTCCGGGGCCCAGACCGACGGAATAGTCGCATCGCGGGGAACGTGGACCACCGGCAATACATGGCTGAGATCCTGCTGCAGAATTCCTCGCATCAGAAGAAAGCGCAGAAAGCAACGGACATCGGAAACGATGCGCGAGACTGACTTCGCCGACAGACGATGTTGCGCGGTCACAAATGCGCAGAGATCGGCCGGCTGCATCTGATCAAAAGACGTGATATTCCTTGAACCAAGGAAATCCGCGAATATCGCTATCTCCCGCGTCCGCTCGCGAAGGGTCGTTGTACGAAGATGACGGCGATCCCGGCAGTACAGTTCATAGTCGCGCAATGCCGTGCTCATGGGTGCGGGAACCTGTATCTTCTGCATGTCGGTGACGATGCGCTCAATGTACCCGTCATGCGCAAAGCGCTCGAGAACCTTGAGGGAAACCACGATATTCCGCCGCCACCCCTGGTCAGAGTTCACGCATTCGTCGGCACGAACTTGATACGTAGAGCAAAACCGTTTCGCCAGCTCCAGGGAGTACTCATCGCCCAGACTCATCTCCTGACAAAACTCAATGAGATGACGCCAGACTACGCGATAGCGCCAGAGCGATTTCCTGCTATAGCCTAGCCTCTTCAGCTCGCTCAACGCACCGGCGACGAACTGCTGCAACGGCAGATGGCTTGAAACTTGATGGGTTGACTTCTCCATGATCGAACTCCTCACAAAGGCGATCACGATGGCCGCCAGGAGCCCATCATGAAACTTTATGTGCAGTAGTTCAAACCAGATGCCTTGCTCACAAAGCGTAGGACGTTGCTACTCTACATAAAGATCTACGGTCGGTAATAACGCGAGGTGGTGGCGAGGCTGCGGTGGCCGAGCAGCAGCTGGATGGTACGCACGTCTGTGCCCGATTCGAGCAGATGGGTGGCGAACGCGTGGCGCAGCGAGTATGGCGTGACCGGCTTGCTGATGCCGGCCCGGCGCCGGGCCTGCTGGCACGCCAGCCGTATCGTCGCAGGAACGACGGGCTGGTCAGCGAACCGTCCCGGGAATAGCCAGTGCTCGGGTCGACCAGTCTGCCAGTAACTGCGCAGGATTTCCAGCAGTCGCGGCGAGAGCATCACATAGCGGTCGACCTGGCCTTTGCCCTGCTCGATGCGCAGCACCATTCGCTGGCTGTCGATGTCGCAGACCTTCAGCCGCGTCACTTCCGAAATACGCAGGCCGCCCGCGTATGCCGTCATCAGGATCGCGCGGTGTTTAAGGCTCCTGATTGATTCGAAGAAAGCGGTGACCTCCTCGCGACTCAGGATCACCGGTAGTGTGCGTGGCTGCTTCGACATGACGATGTCGTCGACCGCCCAGTCGCGTTTGAGCGTAACCGTGTAGAGAAAGCGTAGCGCGGCGGTCGCGGTAACCAGGCTGCTGCGCGCCAGTTGCCGAACCTCGACGAGGTGCAGTTGCCAGGCGCGAATCTCTTCGGGTCCCAGCGTCGCCGGGGAGCGGCCAAAGTGCTTCGCGAAGGCGCCAACTTGCTGCAGGTACGCGCGTTGGGTATTGGCCGAGAGATTGCGAACGCGCATATCCTCGACCATCCGCTGACGTAGGGGTGTCATGGCAGGACTCCTTTCGGGATGAGCAGGTGCGGTGAATTGCACTGTCATCGTCGCACCCGGAAAGGAATGCCCGCGGCGCCGGCCAGGACGGGGACGTCGGCCAGCCACCATACCGCGTCAGCGGTTTAGTTCAATGCGGATTATCGTAAATTCTGAGTGTTTATCGTTATACGTATAACGTAATATTATGATATACATCTCTAATTCTCACAAAAAATCCATACCCTCCACCACTTTCACCCGGAAAATGCCGTCATAAGCCGTGTCAGCGACACCCGCATCCGTACCCGCGAAGCCGCTGCACGGCTCGTTGCCGCCGGGCGCCTCCCTCATGAGCTAACCGTCGACCTGATCTATGCAGAGATCCGCCAGGGTAGCCGCACCACGATCAATGATGAACTGAAGCAATGGAAGGATGAGAAAACCAGAGTCGACGCGCTCTCCAGGCAATTGCCGCCTTCCGTCGCCGATGCGATGCTTGCTGCGTGGGCAGTCGCCGTCGAACATGGCGAGAAAGTGTACGATTCGCGCGTCGGTGAACTGGAAGCGGAGTTGGCGGACGCATTCGTGCGGGCTACGACGGCCGAGCGGACGTGCGCCAGTGCCGACGAGGCACGCCGCGTCGCTGATGCTCTGTCTGCAGGACAAGGTGTGCGGGTAGCCGACTTGCAGCGGCAACTCGCGGCGGCGGCCGATGAACAAAAAGCGGCACAGGCGCGTATCGCCGCGCTGGAACAGCTGTTGGACACTACGCGCGAGCAGGCAGACGTGAAACTTGATGCGCTACGCGCGACTCATGACCGGGAGGTTGCTGCGTTACGGGCATCGGTCGATACGCGCGATGCGGCGTTCCAAAGTGAGCTGAACAGGGCCACCGGACGTATGGAGGGAGTCCAGAAACACATGATGCAGCAGATCAGCGAAGCCCGCGACGAGCGCAAGCGAGCCGAGGCCCAGAGTGCAAAAATCCGGGAGAAATGCGAGACGCTGCACGCTGAAACGGGCGCGTTGCGGACTGATCTGACCGAAAAAATGCGGATGCTCGAACGATCTGGCAAGTCACTCGAACAGACTGAGGCCGATCTGCAGCGCTTGCGAAACGAACATTTAACGGTGCTTGCTCAACTGGCCGAAGCGCACGGAAAGCTGGAGAGCGTCGGGCAACTGGTTGCATCACTGGAAGCCCGGGCGAGGGCCGCTGAGGCGCGGCCTTCGGATGAAATATCCGGTCACCGCGGCACGGCCGCATCGGGCCGCGGTAAATCCTAGGCACCTGCAAACGTTGCTATTGCCGGCCAGCATGAATTCTTCCGGAGAACCGCACGGTGAAAGTATTGATCATCGAAGACGACACCGCCATCGCGACCAACCTGTACGACTATCTGGAGAGCGGCGGCTATGAGGTGGACCTCGCGTCAGATGGCGTGATGGGACTGCATCTCGCTGTCACCCAGCACTGGGATGCGATCCTGCTCGATCTGTCGTTACCGGGGATGGACGGCCTGACGATCTGCCGCAAGCTGCGCGAAGAGGCGCGTCGCGATACGCCGATCCTGATGCTGACCGCGAGAGATACGCTGGATGACAAGCTCCAGGGTTTTGGACAAGGCGCGGACGACTACCTCATCAAACCATTCTCACTCAAGGAAGTAGGCGCACGGCTCGGCGCACTGATCAAGCGCTATAAAGGCAATGTGACGCAGGCGACCGTGTCCTGTGCAGACATCCGCTTCGATCCAGCGACGCTCGCCGTCGACCGTGGCGGCCGGCCGGTGAAGCTGCCACCAAAATGCCTGCATCTGTTGCGCATCCTGATGCAGGCGCCGAATCGCGTATTCGGTCGCGCGGAACTCGAAACCGAAGTCTGGGGCGAGC
The DNA here is from genome assembly GCF_902833645.1 of Paraburkholderia fungorum. GTDB lineage: Bacteria > Pseudomonadota > Gammaproteobacteria > Burkholderiales > Burkholderiaceae > Paraburkholderia > Paraburkholderia fungorum. The sequence goes on along the minus strand of NZ_CADFGE010000005.1, from coordinate 157,622 downwards.
AGTTGCCGGACAGCGATACCCTTCGCGCGCACATCTATACGCTACGCCGCGCGCTGACCGCCAATGGCGAGGACGATCTGATCGAAACGGTCCATGGTCTCGGCTACCGGCTGGTGGTGAGCGATGCAACCACGCCGTAGCCTGCGCTTCAAGGTCGCGCTAGTTTTTTCGGCGCTGACGATCCTGTTGCTGATGGCTCAAGCTCTTGGCGTGAAGGCGCTCGCCGAAGCGCAGGAGGAGCGGCTCATCAGCGCGCTGATCGCAGACGACATGGCGAGCGTCCTCAAGAGCTGGCAATCGGACCCAACGGCTGTGCCGCCGCTCGATCCGAGACTCGATGGGCATGTCTCGACAGGAGGCCACGTAAGCGTGTCGCTGCCCGCATCCGCCAGGAATCTGCGTGACGGCACTCACGAAATCATCGTGAGCGGCCGTGAAATCCATGTGGCAATCGCACCGTTCGGCGATACCCGCGTGTATCGGATCTACGACTTCAGCGCGTACGAGCAACGCTTCAGGCAGGTGATTGACGCCCTGATGTTCGGCACCGGTGTATTTGCGCTACTGGCATTCTGGCTCGCGTTTGGATTGTCGGGCCTGCTGGTCCGACAGGTTGCCGGCCTCGCCCGCCAGGTCAAAGCACTCAGGCTCGGCGCGTCGGCCGCGCTCGATGCCGGCAGGTACGATGAAGTGGAGGTCGTGGAACTGGTCGATGCGTTCAATGACTATCATGGGCGTATGGCGCAGATGATCGAGCGGGAGAAAGAGTTCACCGGCAATGTCAGTCACGAATTGCGCACACCGCTCACGGCGATCAAGACCAGTTGCGAGCTTCTCGACCACGATGTGTCGATCAACGCGAAGTCGAGAGTGCGCCTGCGGCAGATCGAGCGCGCGGCCGACACCATGAGCGATCTGGTCAATGCGTTGCTGCTGCTTGCGCGCGAAGAGTCGCCGGCCGACATTGGCCCGGTGCGTCTCATCAGCGCCATCGAGGACGCACTTGACCTGGTTACCGACACGCTGCAAGCCAGAGGTATCCAGACCCGGATCGAGGTCGATCACGGCCTGCACGTCGAAGCAAACCGCTCCGCGCTCGCGCTCGTGTTGTCGAACCTGGTCGACAACGCAGTCCGCCACACCGACAGCGGCCATGTCCGCTTCGCCTATGCGGATGGCTGGCTCCAGATCGAAGACACCGGCTGCGGCATCGCGCCGGAATCGCTTCCGCACGTGTTCGAGCGCTTCTATCAGGCGGGCGCGGTACACGCCGGCGCTAAAGGCTTCGGCATCGGCCTGGCGATCGTCAGGAAGATCTGCGACCGCTACGGTTGGTCGATCCAACTCGACAGCGAACGGGGCAAAGGGACCCGCGTCTCGCTCCGGTTGCCGCCGGCAAACCGGATTTCCGCTGACTTCACAAAAAGTTGATGTTTTCTTGACGGAAACTTCACAGCCCGCTGCGTAGCATGGGGTTATCGGCCTTTCCGTGGATGCATGGAAAGTACATTACCCCTCCGTGAAGGAGCTTGTCATGAAATCGCTTATCGTCGCGCTCGTTGTCGCGTCAACCGCCATTCTTCCCTCGGTTTCGTTTGCTCAGCGAACTCACGAACTCACGCGTGCCGAGGTTCGTGCCCAGCTGGTCGCTGCGGAGCAGCAGGGACAGATCCCTCAGTCCAAAACCCAGTATCCAGATCCGATGAACATGCACGGGACGACTGATAACACGTCCGGATACGGAGCACCCACGGCCGGCAGTCAGCAGGCAGGCACGCCGCTCGGGCAGCAATTGGGCCGCTCCTCCATCTATGCGCACCACTAAGCGTAGCAGCTCGTGCTGCGTTGACACTGAAGCTGTCAATGCAGCACGAGCTGCCCGGTAGTGGCGACCGGATCACCATGGGCATCGACGTGCGGCAATCACAGTCCGCGCATAGAGATGTTAGTTATGACAGATCGTCTTGACGAAAACTTCACAAGCTTTAACGTAGCATCCCCGTCTGCCTGCCGCTTGATCAAGTGGCCAACAAGAACACCGTGGATATTGCTATGCGCCGACCGCTGCTGCTCGCGGGCATCCTGCTGACGGGATGCGCCACCTATCACCCGCAGCCGATCACCCTGACTCACCTGGCCCGCCACTTCGAGGACCGGTCGCTCGCGAGCGACGATTTGCGCACGTACCTCACGCGGCAGCTCGGACACGAAATCGATCCATGGCCGCTGTCGCGCTGGAACCGCGAGATGCTTACTCTCACGGCCTGGTACTACAGCCCGGCGCTCGACGTCGTGCGTGCGCAGTGGGGCACCGCAAAGGCGGCCATCGATGTGGCTGGCGCGATTCCTAACCCGGTGTTGCAACTGCCTTTCCAGTACGCGACCCCCAACCCGGGGCCCGGTTCGTCGTTCATCACCGGCCCGGCGCTCGACGTTCCGATCGAGACTGCACACAAGCGCGGCTATCGGATAGATCAGGCAACACACCTGTCGGAAGCCGCGCGCCTCGCCATTGGCAACGAGGCGTGGAAGGTGCGCGCTCAGGTGCGTGACGCGCTGATTTCGCTTTATGCCGCCCGGCAGCGCACTGCCTTCCTGTCGCGCAAGGCCAATGCGCAGCAGCAGATCGTCGCGATGTTGAGGATGCGCCGGTCGGTTGGCGAGAACTCCGGACCGGATGTCGATGCAGCAGTGCTCGCAGCCACGCAGGCACAAGCCGAGCTTGCCGCTGCACACAGTGCCGCACAGGACGCACTCGCGCAGATCGCCGCCGCGATTGGCATCCCGGCTGCAGCACTCAACGGGGTGCAGCTCGAGCTGGACGCGTTCGGCACCGTCCCTCCTGCACCGCCCGCCGCTGACGCGCGACGCGAGACGGTTTTCCATCGCGCCGACCTGCTCGCGTCGCTCGCCGCGTACGCGGCCGCCGAGTCGGCGTTGCAGCTCGAGGTAGCGAAACAGTATCCGGATATCCATTTCGGCCCGGGGTACACATACGACACCGGCACCAACAAGATCGCATTCGGAGTGGCCGGCATCTCGCTTCCGATCTTCGACCAGAACCAAGGCGGTATCGCACAGGCGCAAGCGAAACGCAAAGAGGCAGCCGCGCGCACGATGGCGCTGCAGGATGCGATTCTCAACGATCTGGACCACGCGCTCGCCCATAACCAGGCGAGCATCGCTGCAGTGCGACTGTCCGCCGAACACCTGGCGAGCGCGCGCAGGCAACTGGACAGCCAGGCCGCGAGTTTCGCGGCCGGCGCCACCGATCGCCTCACGTTCACACAAGCCAGGGCCGATTATCAGACGAGCGAGATCGCCCATCTGGACGCTGTGGTCGCTGCGCAGCAGGCCGCCGGCATGCTCGAAGACACCATGCAGCGGCCTCTCGAACCGGAAGCAGTCAACTCCACCGTGACCGAACAGGAGATATCGCGATGAAACGACCAGCGGTCATCTTTTCCATCGTCTACCTGCTGCTGGCAGCCGGTGCCTGCTGGTTCGCTTACCGCACCTTCTACGTCGATGCTTCGCTGCCAGACGCGGCTGCGCAGGTCACTGCGCAGCCGTCCGTTCAGACGGTGAACGGCGAAACGGTCGTCGTCGTCGCCACCGACGTGCAGCGTGCCAGTCACATCGATGTTGCGCCGCTCACGGCCATCACCAGCCAGCCCGGGAGCATTGCGTACGCGACGGTCGTTGACTTGCAGCCGCTGTTCGATCTGCGAAATCGCCTCGCGGCCGCGCGGGCCGACTACGAGACGTTGCGTGTACAGTCCGGCAACTCGCGCGTGCAGTTCGAGCGCAGTCGTGTGCTGTTCGAAGACGACCGGAACGTCTCACAGAAGAGCCTGCAGGACGCACGCGCTGTCATGCAGGCCGATCAGGCGAAGCTGCAGTCGGCCGAGGCCACGCAAGGCGGACTGGATGCGAGCATGCGGCAGCAATTCGGGACAGTGCTCGCCAACGCCGCAATGGCGCCCCCCTCGGACTTCTTCCAGCGGCTGCTCGCTGGCCGCGCGGTCGTGTTGCGCGTGACGCTGCCCACCGGCTATAGCGGCGCAGCGCCCGCGCACATTAAGGTGGACACACCGGACGGCCAGCCAGCCGCGGCGCAGAAACTCTCGGCTTCACCGCAGGGCGACCCCGCGATCCAGGGCAACCCGTATTTCTATGATACGGACAGTACGCTGCCGGTGGGAACCCACACCGTCGCGCATGTGCCGGCGTCGAATCCGGGCCCATCCGGGCTTGTCATCCCCGAGGGCGCCATCGTCTGGTACGGCGGCCAGCCGTGGGTCTACGTGCGCACCGCGCCCGATCGCTTCACGCGACGCTACGTACCGGCATCCTCGTCCGGCGAACAGGGCTTCGTCGTGACCAAAGGGTTTCACGCGGGCGAGAACGTCGTGACGCACGGCGCGCAGTTGCTGCTGTCCGAAGAGCAGCGGCCTCAGGGCATCGCGACGGCATGCAAGGATCCGCCCGAATGCGATGACTGATCCGTAAGCCTGCTTCATCCAACACGAATTTAACGAGTACTCATGCTCAACGCGATAATCCGGTTTTCGCTGCGTTTTCGCGGCGTCATTTACGCGCTGGCTGTGTTGCTAGCCGGCTATGGCCTCTATACGCTCACGCGCGCGAAACTCGATGTGTTTCCGGAATTCGCTCCGCCAATGAGCATCGTGCAGACTGAGGCACCGGGCCTGTCGAGCGAACAGGTCGAAACGCTGGTGACCCAGCCGGTCGAAAATGCGCTCGCCGGCATGGCGGGCCTCCGGTCGATGCGCTCGAAGTCGCTGCAGGGCCTGTCGGCGATCACGGTGGTATTCGATAGGCATGCGAATCTGTTGCAGGTCAGGCAACTGGTGTCCGAGCGCGTCAATGCGCTGGGCTCGACACTGCCCGCGGGCGTGCAGCCACCCAGGTTGCTGCCCCTCACGACCACGACGAGCGTGGTGCTCACTATCGGGCTGACGTCGACGACCCGCTCGCTGATGGACCTGCACGACATCGCGCAGTGGACAGTCCGTCCTCAACTGTTGAGCGTGCCTGGCGTCGCTGACGCCATCGTGTTCGGCGGCGACACGCGGCAGTTGCAGATACAGGTCGATCCGGCCCGGCTGATGCGCTACGGCCTGTCGATCCAGGACGTGATCACTGCGGCCCGGGCATCCACGGGCGTGCGCGGCGCAGGTTTCATCGAGAACGCCAATCAGCGCATCGCCATCAATACCGATGGTCAAATCAGAACTCCCGCCGCACTGTCCGGCGTGGTGCTGCGCTGGAGCAACGGCGCAGCCGTGCGGCTCGGCGACGTCGCGACCGTCACCTGGGGCAGTGCGCCGGCGGTGGGCGCGGCGTCGATCATGGGCAAGCCGGGTGTCATGCTGGTGCTCGAAAGCCAGTATGGCACCAACACGCTCGCTGTCACGAACGACATCGAGAAGACGCTGGCCTCGCTTAAGCCGGTGCTGGCCCAGCAGGGTGTCGAGCTGACCGCGGATGTGTTCAGGCCGGCGAACTTCATTGAGGTGGCGGTCAGTCATCTGCGCACCGCATTGCTGGTCGGCGCGGTGCTCGTCGTTGCGGTGCTGTTCCTGTTCCTGCTCAACATCCGCACTGCGGTCATTTCAGCAGTGGCGATTCCGCTTTCGCTGCTGGTCGCGATCATCGTGCTGAGCTCGTTTGGTGTAAGTCTGAACACGATGACGCTCGGCGGCCTCGCGATCGCGCTCGGCGAGGTGGTCGACGACGCAATCATCGACGTCGAAAACATCTACCGGCGGCTGCGCGAGAACCGCAACCGGCCCGAACCCCTTCCGCCGTTTCGCGTGGTGCTGCGCGCCTCGCTCGAAGTGCGCAGTGCAGTGGTGTTCGCCACCTTTATCGTGATGCTGATTTTCCTCCCGGTGCTGACGCTCTCGGGCATCGCCGGCAAGCTGTTCGCGCCGCTTGGCGTCGCCTACATCCTCGCGGTGCTGGCGTCGCTCGGCGTCGCGCTCACGCTCACGCCAGCGATGGCGCTCGCGCTGCTGACCCGCGGGCCGTTGCCGGCCGGGGAGCCCCGATTCCTGACGTGGCTGAAAACCCGCTACGCCGCCGTGCTGCTGAAGGTCGAGCAACGGGTGAGAACCGTCATGGTGGTGGTCGCGTTGATATGCGTTGCTTCCCTGGCTGTGCTGCCGTTCATGAACGGCAATTTCATTCCGCAGTTGCGCGAAGGCCACTTCATTGTGCATATGGGTCTTGAACCGGGAACGTCGCTTACCGAGTCGATGCGCATCGGCACGCAGGTTTCGCAGGCGCTGATGCATATCCCTGGGGTGCGCCTGGTTGCGCAGCGCGCCGGCCGGGCCAATGAAGTGGTCGACCCGGTCGGCGTGCAGTTGAGCGAGTTCGAGGTCGACCTTGAGCCGATGGGCTCGGCGCGGCAGAGCGCAACCCTGCGCCGTATCCAGGAAACGCTCGCGCGCTTTCCCGGCATCACCACGTCGGTCAATACGTTTCTGGTCGAACGGATCGATGAGACCATTTCGGGCGTGACCGCCCCGGTGGTCGTCAACGTGTTTGGCGACAACCTCGACGTGATTGACCGGAAGGCGCAGGAGATCGCCCGGCTGCTGGGGACGATCCGTGGCGCGGCAAGCGTGCGGGTGGAATCACCTCTAGGCATCCCGGAACTCGACGTCAGACTGAAGCCTGATCAGTTGAGCCGCTGGGGCTTCCGGCCGGTGGAAGTGCTCGATGCAATCCAGAGCGCCTATCAGGGAAGCACGGTTGCACAGACCTATGACGGCAGCCGCGCCTACGACGTCACTGTGGTTCTCGCGCCCGATGCGCGCAAGAATCTTGCCGATGTCGGCGCGTTGATGCTGCGCAATCCGGATGGGCTGTCCGTCCCGCTGCGCGAGCTGGCGAGCATCGGTCAGGTCTCGGGCCGCTATCAGATCACGCACGACGGCGGCCGGCGGATGCAGACAGTGTCGGTCAATCTCGGCCGGCGCGCCGTGAGCGATTTCGTCAGCGTAGCGCGATCCCGCGTCAGTCGCGAAATTGTCATGCCCAAAGGCACCTACGCAGTGTTCTCGGGCGAAAGCGAGGCACGCGCGCAATCGCAGCACGACCTGCTCGCTTATGGCGCCATGTCGGCGGTCGGCATCGCACTGCTGCTCTTCCTCGCGCTGAAGAGCCGGCGCGGTGTCGTGCTGGTGATGCTGAACCTGCCCTTCGCGCTGGTGGGGGGCGTGCTAAGCGTGCTCGTCACAGGCGGCAACCTGTCGCTGGGCAGCATGGTGGGCTTTGTCACTCTGTTCGGCATTTCGTTGCGCAACTCGATCATGCTGATCAGCCACTTCGAGCACCTGGTGCATGTCGAAGGCGTGCCTTGGGGTATCGACACAGCGGTGCGCGGCGCGTCCGAACGGCTGATCCCGATCCTGATGACAGCGCTCGTGACCGCGCTCGCACTGCTGCCGCTCGCGCTCACCAGCGGCGCGGCGGGCAACGAGATCGAGGGGCCGATGGCGATCGTCATTCTCGGCGGCCTCGCCACCTCGACGCTGCTGAATCTCATCGTGCTGCCCACACTCGCGCTGCGCTATGGGCGGTTCGAGCGCGATACGCTGGCAGAGCCGGGAGCGCCCAAATCGAACGGATAAGCAGGGCATTTCAATTGTGCTGCCTGTGCAAGCGGTGTGTTCCAGCGTTTCCCGCGTGACTGGAACGAGAAAGGTCTACCCCGGGGACAAGTTTCTTGCGTCAGGAGACTCACCATGTCAATCATTCGACAATCCTTCGTCGGCACCTTCGTCATGATCTGTGCTATGGGTACCGCACTCGCTGCCCCGCCGGCGAGCTATACGACCACCGTGCGACTGCACGATGGCAAAAGGGTCACCTGTGCGGTCAATAAACCGGCAGATGTGCCAGCCGGTAGCACATCAACCTTGACGAGGCGCGAACGCACCGAAGCCCAGGTCAAGGCGACGGCCCGGCTGCGCCGGCGGACAGGCGATGAGAACGCTTATCCGAGCCCCACGACGGCGCCGCATGTGCAATGCTGGCGAGCAAACCCTTGACCGGAATGCGCTTCATGCGCTGCCGCCCGGAAGCGGGCAAGTACATGGATGCCCCGCGGCGTCCATGATGTGGCAACAACCTGACTGATACGGGTTGGCCCGGTCATTGGGATAAAACGAGGTGAAACGGCCACGCGGTGGCCGCCCCGCCAGAATCGTCCTCGTCGTGCTGTCACTATCGGCGGGGACATCTTGCAAGCGGCCGCCTTTCTGGACCGGCGCCCCTGCCGGGTCCATTTTTTATTTGAGTTACCTATGCACGCATGGCTCAACAGCATTAGCGCTCATCCCTACATAGTGCTGGCGATTGTCTTCGCCGTCGCGTGCACGGAGTCGCTGGCCGTCGTCGGTACGCTGGTCCCTGCGGGCATCGTAATGTTTGCCGCTGGCGCGCTGATCGGAGCCGGCACGCTGAACGGGTGGGTGACGCTCGCCATCGCCGCACTCGGCGCAGTGGTGGGCGACGGTATCAGCTATGAGATCGGCCACCGGTACCACCGCGAAGTGCGAACGTGGTGGGTGGCGAAGGGGCACGAAGCGGCCTGGGAGCGTGGCGAGCATTTTGTTGAACGGCATGGCGGGAAAAGTATCGTGCTGGCGCGCTTCTTCGCGCCCGTGCGCGCGGTTGTCCCGCTGGTCGTCGGCGCGGCGCACATGCCGCGGCGCAGGTTTTATCCGATCAACATCGCTTCCGCGTTGGCATGGTCACCTGCGCATATCGGCCCAGGGATCGTGTTCGGCGCGTCGGCGCAACTTGCTGCAGCGGTCAGCGGACGTCTCGCCGCGATGCTGCTCCTGCTGGCGGCACTCCTCTGGCTGGTCGCCGTGCTGACGCGCCTGGCCATCCAGCGCGGCGTGCCGCTGGTCGGCACCGCGTCCCAACGGGTGGTACGACGTTTAAGTCGCCGGCATCCGCGGCTGGCGGGCCGCTTATCGCGCATCATCGATCCCGGCAAGCCCGAGTCGCAGACACTCCTGATACTGACGCTGCTTTTCATCGGCAGTGTGTGGCTGTTTCTTGGCATCCTGCAGGATGTGGTCGCGCACGATCCGCTGGTTCGCGCCGATACCGTCATCTACAGCTTCCTGCAGACCCTACGCGCGGCGCCGACCGATTACGTAATGGCCGTCGTGATTCAGTCGAGCACCTACGGAGTGGGGCTGGCGGTGGCCGCTGCCGTCCTGATCTGGCTCATCGTGCGCCGATGCTGGCGCACGGCAGGCTACTGGATTCTTGCGGTGGGCGTTGCAGGCGCGGTAAGCCCCGCGATCGGACCCGGGAACGGTTATGCGCGACCCTTCACCTGGCAGCCAGGGATGGTCCATGTTCCGCTGCCCAGCGGCGATGCCACGTTCAACCTACTCGTGTATGGGTTTCTTGGCTGGCTGCTGGTGCGCCGGCAACGATTGCTCTGGCGGGGCGCGGTCCTTGCCGTCGTCGCCGTCTGGCTGGTCATGACCGGATTCGCCCGCCTGTATCTCGGAGAGAACTGGCTGGCCGACGTGCTGGGCGGCTGGAGCCTGGGGCTCGCGTGGCTTGCGGTACTTGCCGGCGCATACACATACTGGCAGGTACACGACAACGTGCAGCCAGGTCTGCTGAGCGGCATCGCTATTGGAATGCTCGCCGTTTTTGGCCCCTGGACGAACCCTGAAGGATTTCACGCCGATCTCGCGCGGTACGACCCCAGAACGCAGCCGGTCACGCTCACGATCAGCCAATGGACGGATGGCGGCTGGCGCGCACTGCCGCAACGTCGCACCGAACTGAGCGGCGACGAGGAGGAATATCTGCCATTGCAATGGGCCGCCGACGATGGCGCGATCGCGCGTTACCTCGAACCGGCTGGCTGGCGGGCCGCCCCGGCATGGTCAGCGCAGTCTGCACTGCTGTGGCTGTCGCCCAGAACATCGCTGGATGCCCTGCCGGTGCTACCGAAACTCTCGGAAGGCAAAAGCAACGGGCTGACCTTCCTGAAGTTCGATCCTCAGCGACCGATGATCCGACTGGTGCTGCGGCTCTGGCGATCGCGATATCAATTGATGACCCCCGACGGGGTCGGTGAGCCGATCTGGTACGGTGCGCTATATCAGGAAACGTTTCAGCAGCCGTGGCACCTCGTCACGGTGGGCAGTGCCACGACCTGGCCTGATGCGCCCACTATTCGCCAACTGTTGCCGGCCAGCGTGCAGACGTTGAGCCCCTCGGCAATCGAGAACGGATCAGTCCGACACGCGGTGCTGATCCTGCCGACTGTGCCGACGGCACCATGATGGATTTTTCTCGACAACCTTCTCGATCATTTCACAGCAATGGATACCCTCGAAGCCTTCAACCGGGCGCTGTTTCTCGCAATCAACGGCACGCTGGCGACGCCTGTATGGCTAGTCGACATCGCATCGCTGATCGCCAATTACGTGATCTATCTGGTTCCGTTGCTGCTGGCCGGCATGTGGCTGTGTGGCAGTGACGCGCAACGGAGTCTCGCCATCCGGGCGTGTCTCGTGGCGATGCTCGGCGTCGGCGCGAACCAACTGATCGGGCTGGTGTGGCAGCATCCGCGGCCGTTCATGATCGGTCTTGGTCACACGTTTTTGGCGCACGCGCCGGACTCTTCGTTTCCGAGCGACCATGCTACTGTGTTTGCCGGCATCGTCCTGACGCTGCTGCTGGGGCGTGCGCACTGGCTGGGCGTCCTCACGTTGCTGGCCGGAGTCTCGGTCGCCTGGGCCAGGATCTTTCTCGGTGTTCACTTCCCGCTGGACATGCTAGGCGCGGTCGTAGTGGCCTGTGTTGCTTACTTTCTGGTCGCGCCATTCTGGGATCTCGGCGGCGCTGCCGTAACACAGTGGGCGATTGCGCTGTACCGCAAACTCCTCGCGCGGCCGATCGACCTCGGCTGGCTGCGCCGCTGACTATTACGCACCAACCGATGCCGCGCGATCAGATCGTCGCCACCTTCGATTTCGACGGCACCAGCACGACCTCGGACAGTCTGCGTGACTTCGTGCATTACACAGTCGGTCGCGCCCAGTTTGCCGTTGGGGCCATGCGCGCGTCGACGTGGCTCATTGGCCTGCTGGAAGGCGTGTGCGACCGGGGCTTCGCCAAGGCTCGTCTTGTTGCGACGCTTCGCGGCATGACACAGTGCGAGCTTGAGGACGCGGCGCAGCAGTACGCCGCCAGGAGACTGCCGGCCCTGATCCGCCCTGAAATGGCCGCGAGGATTCAGGAACACACGCGTCGCGGGCATCGGCTGGTACTGAGCAGCGCATCGCCTGCCCTGTACTTGAGGCATTGGGCCGCGGGTGCGAGTTTCGACGCGGTGCTCGCGACCGAACTCGAGTTTCGCGGCGACCGGTTCTCTGCCCGCTTTGCCTCACCGACCTGCTGGGGGCCGGCGAAAGTGCGGCGCCATCAGCAATGGTTCGCCAGCGAGTCGCCACACGTACTGTAGGCATACGAAGATGGTCGTAGCGACCAGGAAATGCTCGCACTTGCGCTGGCTCGCGGCGCTGAACTGACGACGGTGCGGGACAACCTGCGTCATTCGTCGATCGCGACCACATCGATTTACCTGCACAGCGCCGAAGTCAGGCGAGCGCAACAGATCCGGAACGCCTTCGCGGATGGATAGGGGTTCAAACTGCTCTGAAACGGCATGATCTTTCCGGTTTATATAACCTAGACGCTTATGATAGGAATTCGCGCTTTTAGGCACAGTTCCGGGTTGTATACAGTTCAGCAATCTTCGGAAGTGGCTACGGCCGACCGATGCCGGTTTGCTAGGAACAGCACCTAATGAAGGTTCGCATAATAAGAGCAGGCTTTTCCGATCGGCCATGGTGGCCGAAAGGGGAAGCTGATGTCCACGCCATCGACGCCGACCTGGCAACAAAGGAGCGAGCCCTTGAGAAGCTCGCGCCCACGGACGCAACTTCACTTAGGTTCAAGCCCACCGACAGCGTGCTTGCCTTCCTGCAACAGCTCTGATTATCTACAGTTGGTCCGCCGGCAATCCAGAAACATCGGATCGTCAGCGGACAAACTGTGTACAACCCGGAACTGTGCCTAAAAGCGTCTATGCCCTGCAGCGCATAAACGCTTATCTTGGCTCAACCTCAAATGGAGCAACGTCCCGCGCAACAGCAGGGATTTTACGGGTAAGCGCGAACGTCAAGCAAAAACAGTCTCCCGGATTCCCAGGGCGCTGCACTCTAGCAAGCTGATGCTCCCGTTCACAAGCATTTTATTCGACGTGCCAAACAGCCGCGCTAACGCTCACCCAGGGCGCCGAATCTGCAACGGCGAACCTTGATGAAAACCTTAGGGAAGATACCGACGACACCGGCGAATCACGATAGGAAAATGTATTCCTAGGAATGCCGTCGTGACTGAGCCTTAGGAAATGCTTAAGGATCTCGAAAAACTCAAAAGATATACTTCTCAAGCGCGCTAGATCCAGGCCGTTAGATAGAACGCAGTACACACGTTTTTCTATCGGGAGATTTAGATGTCCATTCAGGCAATCGGTCAAGGCACCGCACAAACAGATCCTTCGTCCACCGCATCGACTTCGAGTTCAGCGTCGACGGCGCGGGCATCGAGCACGACCGCTTCGTCGGCTACGGGGTCAAGCACCAGCACGTCGACGTCGTCGTACACGGTCAACATCAGCAGCGCCGCGCGCGCATTGATGGCTGAAGCAAGCGAGACGTCGGTTCAAACCGCGCAGGAAGCAGGAAAAGGCGATCAGCAGGCGCAACGCCTGCTCGCCAAGGAGGTGGCTGCCAAAGCGGGCTAACGCGCCCGAGGAGGGCACTTCGACGAATTCGATCGAACTCGAAAATCCGCTTCGACGTCTCGACATCCGATCACCGCGGCGTAGCCGATCTCTGCTTTCGCTCACTGCAATATTCAAGGCGAAAAAAAAGATCTCGAGGAAACCGATTTCCGGTCTGGTGGACACAATGCTCGCGCGAAACGTACCACCAGGAAATCGATCGAGAATTCGAACGAGTGGGTCCCGGCCGCAAGCAGATGTTGCCGCGGCCGCCAGGGGCACATCGCCACTACAAGTTTGAACTCATCGACGGTTCGCTCAGCCCGAAATTCGTAGATTACGCATGTCTTGCATCGGTAACTGACGATCAGTGACTACGTCAACCAGGCATCGTTGATGCCAGTGTGGATATCTGTAAGGAGCAGCCCGGTTCTCCCTTGCTTACTCTCACGCGACGACAGCGAATCGACAGGTCCGACGACCGGTTGAAGCATAGCAACGGTTTCCTGAGAAGTGCGGGGGTAACCCGCCAGGCTACGCGAGAGGTTCATAGAGATCGTAGAAAAGCTGATTGCTGATGCGATGAACTGAGCCGTCGGATGAAGTGATCACCCAGTCGCCAGGATGCACGTCGCTCCATCCTTCGGCCGTAGCGATGGACCGTGCGCCGTTGCGTTGTTCTACGGCCGCGTGATCTCCCGGTGAAAACCACTGCGTGGCCTCAACAAGCCAGTCACGTTTCCGGAATTTCAAATCGACCTCCGATAGTCGCGTGGAGCCGCCCCGCATAGGGAAGTGCTGGCGGTGGAGAACGGAAACGCAAGAGAGCATGGCGCTGACTGCTCTCTTGTTGTGGTTCCGCTGCCTCAACAACGAGGCGAGCGACGAGGTAGCTGAATCGAAGTCGCTGTTTGTCATGTCTGCGGATATCGCATCGGCGAGTCTTAAGGAGATCTCACCGGCGCCAGGAACGCGCTTTCACGCACCCGTTGGCTAGCCATGCTGAGGGCTCCATTGGCCACTATCAACCAGGATCGCCTGGCGCACCTTCTGAGTTGCAAATCGAAACGGTTCGTCCGGTCGATCCGACCCGGACGGATTGACGCCGCCGTCACAGGCAACAAAGTCCCGGCGTTCCTGTAAGAGGATCTGGGAACTCACGTCGACACTCCCTCAGGATCAGCGTCCAACTCAGCTACAACATGCGTCGGAGCAGATTGTCTCTAAATCCGACCTGATGCACAAACACCGCAAAAACGTGCAGACCAATAAGGATCGAAAGAACGATGGCGCTTGTGCTGTGCCATTCCCCGAGGGCGGCTGCCGTTGAATTAGCCGTCGCGAAGCGAGTCTGACGATCCAGCCACGACCGTCTGCATTTAGCCAGCGGATCGGTTTCTGTCAGCAGACGACTGCGCCCGCTCGGCACATGCGCTGACGCGCCCAACAAAGCGGCAGGCTAGGCGGAAAGGGATAGCCGGCTCCGAAGCCGTGACCGCACGGCCAGGCTAATTGACCACCGGGTCCCAGCGGCAGGGCTGCCAGCGCCGAATCACGGTTAAGCAATCGTTAAGCTGCCGTCCTGATAATAATCGCCCAGCCAGTGCTTGCGGCACCGTCCGTGCTTCACCAGAGAAGTGAACTTTCGCGACTCGCGTGGCATATGCGATGTATTCATCAGATAACGCGAGCCGTGGCACTAATTCGAGTTCTACGGACGCGGTAATGGACCATCTGACTTCAATGCGCACCTTCATAAAGGTGGCGGAGTGTCTTAATTTTGCCGCGGCGGCGAGGCACCTCGACGTTTCGAATGCGGTCGTCACCCGGCAGGTGGCCATGCTCGAATCGCACCTTAATGCAAAGCTGCTAAACAGGACGACGCGCAGCGTGTCGCTCACCGCTGCCGGTCGCGCCTATCTGCAAGGATGCGTCGAATGGCTCAACGAACTGGAGTCGATGGAAAAGGGCATCCTGTCTGCCGCCAATGAATGTGCCGATGCGTTGAAAATTGCGTGTGCAGCGTCGTTTGCCGAAGGCGACCTGGCGGACTTGCTGACTGAGTTTCACCTCGCCGAACCGCAGATCCGGTTCGATCTCAGCGTCTTTGAATCTATGCAACGCGTTACCCTCGTCGATTTCGATGTTTGCTTCAGCGTCGAAAGCCAACTCCGCGATTCCGCGATGATATGCCGAAGCCTCGCAGTAACAAGGGACGTCATTGTCGCATCACCGCGCTATGTGAAACAATGTGGTATCCCTGAGCGTCCCGACGATCTTACACATCACAGTGTCCTGGTCGCAGGCGAGATACCGGCTCGTTTCTGGGAGTTTGACGATGCCCACGGCGTCAACCGTGCGTTATTCAGGCCCGTCCTTCGGGCCGGAAGCGTTCTGGCCGTCAAGCGCGCCGCACTTGCCGGGCTCGGGATCGCGCGCCTGGCGGAGTCGCTGGTGCGGACAGAACTGAATGACCGGACTCTTGTTCCGGTGCTAGGCCAGTTTCCGCTGAAAGGAAATGAACGGGCAATATGGATGCTTTATCCGGCGCATCGCCATATACCGAGAACCTTGCAGAGCTTCACCGATTTTGTGGTGTCACGCTCGCGTCGCTACTGAGGCACGAACATTTCCCCGGCCATCTGCCGGAAGAATGCTCGTGGCAAGCGTGACCACCCGCCAGCTCTAGCGTGCTTTGGCAACTACAGCCATGACGGGCGCCCCGGATGAGGGGGTTGCGCGTCTTCATGCGTGGCGCTGTCTTGTGCCGTCGTGGTACAGGCAGGCAGGAAAGCGACCAAGGTGGTTAACACTAAAGCCGCCATAATATTTTTCATGATCGCCGCCCGTCGTTCCGTTACCACAATTCTCGCTGCGCGACCTTAAGCGATCCTTAACCAATGTCGTCGTATCACTGGTCTTCTGGCGAAACCCCTCCTCGACCAGGCTGCATCCCGATCTCCAGATTTTATATCGTTCGGCGCATCGCCGGTCCAGCGTGGATCCTCAGTCCTGAGCGGCACCGGCGGTCCCCAAGCGACAGGCATCGGGTCGAGCAATTGCGCTGCACACGGTCGTGATGATTTAGCAACGCCCAGGGGAAACAGTCTGGCGCGAACA
The DNA here is from genome assembly GCF_902833645.1 of Paraburkholderia fungorum. GTDB lineage: Bacteria > Pseudomonadota > Gammaproteobacteria > Burkholderiales > Burkholderiaceae > Paraburkholderia > Paraburkholderia fungorum. The sequence goes on along the minus strand of NZ_CADFGE010000005.1, from coordinate 141,631 downwards.
TAGACGTCGCAGTATCGGCGTGTAAGGATCACACCCGCTGTATTGATAACAATTCAGTCAATAGTACTAACGCAGAAACAAACACAAGCTGTCTGAAAAAAAGTTGTCTACTCGAACAACATTTCTGGAGATCTTTTATGAAGAAAAGTCTGATCGCGCTGGCTACGTCAGCCACATTTGCAGTGCCTGTGTTCGCCCAGAGCAGCGTCACGCTGTATGGGGTGGTCGACGAAGGTTTCAACTACACCAACAATGTCGGCGGCAAGCACGACTATGAACTGCAAAGCGGCTATGCTCAGGGAAGTCGCTGGGGACTCAAAGGAGCCGAAGATCTCGGCGGCGGCACGAAGGCGATATTCCAGCTTGAGAATGGTTTTAACCTGAACAACGGTCGTCTGGGTCAGGGTGGCCTGTTATTCGGACGTCAGGCATATGTGGGCGTCTCGAATGCCACGTTCGGTACAGTCACGCTCGGTCGTCAATACGACTCCGTCGTCGACTATCTTGCGCAGACAACAGCCAACGGAAACTGGGCCGGCTATCTGTTTTCGCACCCGTTCGACAACGACAACACGGATAACTCTTTCCGGGTGAACAATACGGTCAAATATGCGAGTCCGGATTTCGCCGGATTGCAATTTGGCGGCACATACAGCTTCAGCAACGCCACCGGCTTCGCTAACAATCGACAGTTCAGCCTGGGCGCGCAATACGCCAATGGCGGTCTGCTGGTCGCGGCGGCTTACCTGAATGCTGACAATCCTGGCCAGTCGTCCGGTGGTGCCATTACGTCGACCGATGCGAATTTCGTGGCGGAACGTCTGCGCATTTTCGGTGGCGGCATCAACTACACGTTTGGCCCCGCGACCGTAGGCTTCGTCTACACGAACACTAACATCAAGAACCCGTCCGCGAACGCCGGGTATCTGTCCAGCACCGAAACGATCCAGCCCGTCACGGGTCCGTTGGCGGGCGGGAAGCTCAACACGCTCAAGTATCAGAATTTCGAACTCAATGGCAAGTATCAGATCACGCCGGCATTCTTTGTCGGCGCGCAATATGTGTACACGCTTGAGAATTACGACGCGACAACGGGCAGCGTAAAACCGAAAATTCATAGCGTCGGATTGATGGCGGACTACAACCTTTCGAAACGCACGGATATTTACTTTCAGGGGGCCTACCAGAAAGTTGCAGGAAGCCAGACGGGGTCATCGCTCGACCAGGCTTATGTACCGGGCGCAGCCGACCTGTCGTCAAATTCGAAGCAACTTGTCGTGCGCGCGGCAATTCGCCATAAGTTCTGAAGCGTGATGCTAAGGCGACGCGTACGCATTGCCTTAGCATCGCTGGAGGTAAAAGCAGCGCCCGCACTTTATCCTGCGGGCGCGCTCCACTGGTCTGCCATCCAATTTCGGGTGCCCCCATCAACGTTGATTGTCCAGTTCAATGAAACGAACCAAAAAGGCACAGCTTGCCGCATCAGCAAGCCGGATAGGAGCCGATGTGTCGCGGAGTTCAAGGATCTCTCCCCCATCGCGGTTGTCACAAATGGCATCCGAAAAAATGTGCCCCGAAGGGATGGAACGAATAATTCGGCAACGCCTGTCCCCGATTTGGTGGCATCGATCATCCTGCGATTGACCCACCTCAATTCAGCGTCTGTTAAGGAGCCCCGTCAGAAAATGAGTTTTAACGCGGGTTGCCGCGCCTCGTGGGAGAACTCATCATGCGTATATTTTTCAGAATCGCGTTTGCCGGCGTCCTAGCCGCTGCCGCCGTTGGAAACGCCTTTGGTACATCCAGCGTCTCGTATGTGACGACCGTTCGCCTGCACGATGGAAAACAGGTCGTTTGTGCTGTCAATGAACCCCGGTCGATTCAAGCGGGCGACCGCAACCAGACGCTGACCACTGGGGAACTTAACGAAGCACAAATTGATGCAACGGCTAGATTGCGCCGTCATCCAGGCAACAAGAATCACTACCCGTCCGCCTCCACAGCCCCGCACATTGACTGCTCCTAGGCAATCGCAGGGATTGGCGGGCAGGTCTCCAAGCAAAAGGAGCGGGTCCATTCTATGGCCGGACGCGCGTGACCTCCGCATCGCGATGGCCCTCGACGCGTCGAGAAAGTGAGAGCCTATGCGCCAAGGTCATCATTAGACGGTATCGAGCTCACTGGCGTTGCACTGACGCATTGAACGCGCCCATTGAGATTGAGCGCGCCGCGCGTCCTGAGTCGTCCGCGACGGTTATAGTAGAAAACAATGAAAGGCCATCGCGAAAGCCATGAACGGCAGCGAAAAGCACGGCGGACCGACGATGTGAACGTGTTGCGCGTTGCCCTTCAGCCGCTCAATGTGACACTCCGCGGAGAACTGCAGGATGAGAATCCTGATCATTGAAGACGATGCAGCGATCGCCGCCAATCTGTACGATTTTCTGGAGAACGCCGGCTATGAACCCGACCTCGCGCGGGACGGAGCGCAGGGACTCCACCTCGCTGTAACACAACGGTGGGACGCAATTCTGCTCGACCTGTCGCTACCGGCAGTGGACGGCCTGACGATCTGCCGAAAGCTTCGCAAGGAGGTACTTCTCGACACGCCGATTCTGATATTGACCGCGAGGGACACGCTGGATGACAAGCTCCAGGGCTTTGAGCAAGGCGCGGACGACTATCTCGTCAAACCGTTTTCACTCAAGGAAGTGGACGCACGCCTCGGTGCACTGATCAAGCGCTATAAAGGCCATGCGACGCAGGCGATCCTGTGCTGCGCTGACATCCGGTTCGACCCCACGACGCTCGCTGTGGAGCGAGCCGACCGGCCGATCAGGCTGCCGCCGAAGTGCCTGCATCTGCTGCGCCTTCTGATGCAGGCGCCGAATCGCGTATTCGGTCGCGCGGAGCTCGAAACGGAAGTCTGGGGCGAGCAGCTGCCGGATAGCGATACCCTACGCGCGCACATCTATACCTTGCGCCGAGCGCTGACCTCTAACGGGGAGGACGATCTCATCGAAACAGTTCATGGTCTCGGTTACCGGCTGGTGGTGATCGATGCAACGACGCCGTAGCCTACGCTTCAAGGTCGCGCTGGTTTTTTCGGCGCTGGCGATCCTGTTGCTCATGGCCCAGGCGCTTGGTGTGAAGGCGCTTGCCGAAGCGCAGGAGGAGCGGCTCATTACTGCACTGATCGCCGACGACATGGCGAGCGTCCTGAACAGCTGGCGGTCGGACCCAACGCTTGTGCCGCCTCTGGATCCTCGGCTCGGTGGTCATGTTTCGACAGGCGGCCGCGTAAGCGTGCCGTTACCGGCTTCGGTAAGGGATCTGGCCGAAGGCACCCACGAAATCATCGTGAACGGCCGTGAAATCCATGTGGCAATCGCACCGTTTGACGATGTACGCGTCTATCGGATCTACGACTTCAGCGCATACGAGCAGCGTTTCAGGCAGGTGATTGACGCACTGATGTTCGGCACCGGTGTGTTTGCGCTGCTCGCATTCTGGCTCGCGTTTGGACTGTCTGGTCTGCTGGTCCGGCAGGTTGCCGGCCTCGCCCGCCAGGTCAAGGCACTCAGGCTCGGTGCATCGAGTGCGCTCGATTCGGACAGGTACGATGAAGCAGAAGTCGTGGAATTAGTCGACGCGTTCAATGACTATCACGGGCAGATGGCACAGATGATTGCGCGGGAGAAAGAGTTCACCGGCAACGTCAGTCATGAATTGCGCACACCGCTCACGGCGATCAAGACCAGTTGCGAGCTTCTCGACCACGATGCGTCGATCAACGCGAAGTCGAAGACGCGCCTGCGGCAGATCGATCGCGCAGCCAACACCATGATAGTTCTGGTCAACGCGCTACTGCTGCTTGCGCGTGAAGAGTCGCAGTCCGATATCGGCCCCGTGCGTCTTGCTAGTGCCATCGAGACCGCGCTTGACCTCGCTCGACATCCTGCAAGCCAAGGGCATCCAGACCGGATCGACGTCAATCGCGGCCTGCACGTCGGCGCAAACCAGTTCGCGCTTGCCCTCGTGCTACCGAACCTGGTCGACAACGCGGGCCGGTACTTCAACAGTGGCCGTGTCGCCTTCCGTTCCTGAAAAAGTCGATCAGGGGCGAGCGCCAGACACTTCAGGCTCCGTGGTGCGCCCCGATGCGCCCATTTCAGTCCGGGTTCGGTCCTTCCCTGCTGTTTTCGAGGACCGACCCCGTTTGCGCGTCCACTCCGACTTCCTGTGTGCCCTGTTTCGTCGCAATGTCGAACGAGTAACGCAGCCCACTACCTCCCGCCTCTCTTTCAAGTTCTTCGTCGGTGATCTTCCCAGGATGGGCCTTGAGAGCGGACACACGCGCCTGCTTCAGGCTGATCTTTGCGTCCTTCGAGTACTCCTGACCAGTGAAAGCATGTGCCGCGATACTTGTAACGAGCAGACCTGCCGAGGCCAGACTAAAGTAATAACCCTTTTTCATGTCGAACTCCAATGTTGATTTGCCACGATTTCATGCTGGCATGTATCAGGTTAAGAGAACCTGAACCGGCGAGAATTCGCGAAATACCTCAACTTCGGCAGAGATAGCAGGCGGCTAAGCTTCACCTAAGTCAGCCGCCCTAGAATGGGTTCACGGTCGCGGCGAATGCCGCTCCAGAAAGCCAACTATTCTCGCAGGAGCAGCCATGAAATCGTTAATTCGTTCAATCATCACAGTTGCCGCGCTGACGGCTCCCGTCATCGCCTTCGCCCAACAGTCAACCGGCCCGGTTACCCGGGCACAGGTGCGCGCCGATCTCGTCCAGATGGAAAAGGCTGGCTACAACCCGGCAAGGCGCGACGATGCAACCTATCCTGCCGACATTCAGGCGGCTGAGGCCCGCGTTGCCGCTAAAAGAGCTGCGATGCCGATGTCCGACACGGGTATGGGCACCGAGCCGACCGGCGCGTCCCAGTCGGGCACGCGTAGCCACACCGGATCCGCGCGGTCGAATCTTTATGCTCACCACTGATGGGGCTCCTTCGCGCAGGTCGTGAGCGCGAGCCGAAGATCACATAGGCAGGAAACGGCCGTGTGCTCTTCGGCTCCCAGCGGGCCGGCGGGGAAACTCTATTGCTCGCGCGTGCGAGCGAATCATTCGCAGTGCAATTAGTGCGGGAAAGGTGATAGCGGCGCCCGCTCATATTCCCCAATAAGAAACGTCCATGAATCCAAGCTCGCCCACGGCCGTCAAATGGCTAAACAAGGTCCCGGAGATCACACTCGTCTTCTGGATAATCAAAATGATGTCCACGACGGTGGGTGAAACGGCCGCAGATTATCTGAGCATCAACCTGAAGCTTGGTCTGGCCGGAACTTCGATCATCATGGCTTGCCTGCTCGCGGGCAGCCTGTTTTTCCAGATACGCGCGAAACGATATGTGCCCGCCTTATACTGGTTCTGCGTCGTCTGTATAAGCGTGTTCGGCACGCTGGTCACCGACAATCTATCCGACACCTTTGCGGTCCCGCTCGCAGTCTCGACTGCGGCCTTTGGTACCGCACTTGTGATCGTCTTTGCGATCTGGTACGCGAAAGAACGCACGCTTTCTATCCAGGCAATCGATACCCGTGGTCGCGAATATTTCTATTGGGCTGCTATCCTGCTCACGTTTGCGCTCGGCACAGCAGCCGGCGACTGGATAGCAGAAGGTCTGGGCACCGGCTACGCCAACGCCGCTCTGCTCTTCGGCTCCATGATTGTCTTCATTGCCCTGGCACGCTCTGTGTTGAAGGCAAACACCACGCTTTGTTTCTGGCTGGCATACATCCTGACGCGCCCGTTCGGTGCGTCATGCGGTGATCTGCTGGCACGGCCGGTAACCAACGGCGGCCTCGGCCTCGGAACGACGATGACAAGTATCATCTTCCTCGCGACCATCGCATGTCTGATCGCCTGCCTATCCATTTACAGATACCCACTCGGAGAACAACGTGTCTGATTCGCCCATACATCGCCCGCCAGATCGCAGCATGGACAACGCCCTCGTTAAAGTTCCAGAGGTTACGCTGCTGTTCTGGATGTTGAAGATTGCTGCGACTACCCTCGGCGAGACCGGTGGGGATGCCGTGTCGATGTCGATGAATCTCGGCTATCTCGTTGGAACGCTTATCTTTGCTGTCGTGTTTCTGGCGGCCGTAACTGCGCAGATCCGGTCCAGGTTCTTCCAGCCTCCACTGTACTGGGCAACGATTATCGCGAGTACCACGGTCGGCACCACCATGGCTGACTTTGCTGACAGGTCACTCGGCATCGGTTATGCGGGAGGGGCGTCGCTTCTTCTTGCGCTACTATGCGTCTCGCTGATTGTCTGGTATCGCGAAATGGGCTCCATCTCCGTTTCGTCAATCGGATCACCCAAGGCTGAGCTGTTTTATTGGATAACCATCATGTTTTCCCAGACGCTCGGCACCGCATTGGGAGACTGGACAGCCGATACAGCAAGACTTGGCTACACGGGCGGTGCTCTCGTTTTCGCCGCCCTGCTCGCCGTCGTCGTCGCTGCGTATTTCTGGACCAGGGTATCGCGCACGATGCTCTTCTGGATCGCATTCGTACTGACCCGGCCGCTGGGGGCGGTTGTGGGCGATTTTCTCGACAAACCGGTGAACGCTGGTGGTCTCGCCTTGAGCCGCTATACTGCTTCCGCGGCGTTGTTGACATTTATCGTCGGCAGCATTTTTTTGTTCAGGCAGCGCGCTGCGTCCAGATCCCATTGATAGCCAGTTCGCGGGGTAACTATGAGGGTACTGCTGCTGGAAGACGATCCGATGATCGGCGAAGCCATCGAGGGAGCGTTGAAGGACGCTTCGTATGCGGCGGACTGGGTAAAAAGCGGCAGCGCCGGTCTTACGGCGCTTCAAACCCACTACTATGATCTGGTGCTGCTCGACCTTGGACTTCCTGGAACAGACGGCATGCAAGTTCTGAAGGCGATCCGCGGTAACGCCAATGCTGTTCCCTTGCTCATTATCACTGCTCGGGACGGACTTGAGGACCGGCTTCAGGGTCTCGATGAAGGAGCTGATGACTACGTTCTGAAGCCATTCGAGATCGCGGAACTCCTTGCCCGTATGCGCGCAGTGCTGCGTCGCCGGAATGGCAACGCGTCGCCGTCCCTGTCCAACGGGACGGTGACGCTTAATCTGGCGACCCGGGAGGTGTCCGTTCGAAACGGCGAACCCCTGCAACTGTCGAATCGCGAATTTGCATTGCTCCGTGCCCTCCTGATCCGTCCCGGCGCCATCCTGTCACGGGCGGAACTGGAAGAGCGAATCTATGGCTGGGGTGAAGAAGTTGAGAGCAACGCGGTCGAATACCTGATACATGTATTGCGACGAAAACTCGGCACCGATCTGATCCGCAATATCAGGGGGGCCGGATGGATGGTTTCGCCTTCAGGCTGAAGCATTCCGTCCGATTTCGCATCTCGCTCTGGTTGTGTGTGGCGATCTTTGCGGTCGCGATCATTGCGGGCATCTCGGCCTTTGTTTCAGCGCTCGATGAAGCTCATGAGCTTCAGGATGATGTCTTGCGGCAAGTCGCAACGCTTCTCAGTCAGACGCCCGTCTCCCTTGGTGACACCACTGGTGCGCTCCATTCGACTGGTGGCGGCGAAGAGTCGCGCGTTATCGTCCAGTACTTCACCAACGACCATTCCGGCGGGGCGGGAGATGGAGATACCCAGCCTCTGGAGATCCCCCAGAACATCGCCGATGGTATTTATACAATGAGCTTTGGCGGCGAATCGTTTCGCGTGCTGATTCATACCGCGGCTGCGGGCCGTCGCGTTGCAGTAGCACAGGAGACGGGACTACGCGATGAGATTGCAACAGGTAGCGCGTTTCGCACCGTGACGCCGTTCCTGGTGCTGGTACCAATACTTCTGATCATCGTCGCCCAACTGGTCAAACGCATGTTTTTACCGATTGCGTCACTGGCCATTGGTGTCGAAGCGCGGAAAGAGCAGGATCTGTACCCGCTCAGCGAGCGGGACATTCCAGTCGAGGTGCAGTCGTTCGTCGCCGCAATCAACAGATTGCTCGCCCGCGTCGGGCAGTCGATGGAAACCCAGCAACGCTTCATTGCAGACGCGGCGCATGAACTGCGCTCGCCGATGACCGCTTTTTCCCTTCAGGCGGAACGTCTCGCGCGGATTCCAATGTCACCTCAGGCGTCCGAACGCCTGGCCGATCTGCGACGAGGCATTGAACGCGGGCGTTCGCAACTCGATCAGCTGCTAACGTTAGCGCGAATCCAGTCCGCACCCGTGGACGCCTCCTCATCGGTCTCAATTCTCCAGGTCTATCGCCGGGTACTGGAAGACCTGATGCCGCTGGCCGCGGCGAAGCAGATCGATATCGGCATCGAGAGTGGCGACGACGTGCAAATTAGCGCGAATGAAATTGAAGTTCGAACGCTTGTGAAAAATCTCGTCGACAACGCGATCCGGTACACGCCGGAAGGCGGCCGGGTTGATCTTTCCGTGACAATCCAGCAGAAGCATGTGCGGCTTGCAGTGAAGGATTCCGGGCCCGGCATCGCGCCTGCGGAACGTGCACGGGTTTTCGATCCCTTCTATCGCGTGCTTGGCAGCAATCAGGAGGGCTCGGGCCTTGGGCTTTGCATTGTCAAAACAATCGCAGACCGGCTAGGCTGGCATCTAGGTCTGACTTATTCCGACGAGCCCGCGCGCTCTGGACTCTGCGTCACGGTCACAGTTGTGTGAGACGCATGGCGTGGGCTTTGTGTCGTCACTCGTCGGATACTGGCATCGGCCGCAATGCATTTGTAAGGGCGCATCCTAAACTTTCGAAGTCCGTCCTAAGGGCCGGGTCGTGTGGAACCTTCCGCGCACATGACAGCGCCGCTCGCCGTTCGGCGCCCGGTTGCGCGCAGCGAATTGAAGGCTCCAGACTGTCGCTGCCGCGACGGCTGACATGTGCGGGTCCGATCTCCCTGACCGATCGATTCGCGACCACGTCGATTTACCTGCACAGCGCCGAAGTCAGGCGAGCGCAACAGATCCGGAACGCCTTCGCGGATGGATAAGGGTTCAAACTGCTCTGAAACGGCATGATCTTTCCGGTTTATATAACCTAGACGCTTATGATAGGAATTCGCGCTTTTAGGCACAGTTCCGGGTTGTACACAGTTTGTCCGCTGACGATCCGATGTTTCTGGATTGCCGGCGGACCAACTGTAGATAATCAGAGCTGTTGCAGGAAGGCAAGCACGCTGTCGGTGGGCTTGAACCTAAGTGAAGTTGCGTCCGTGGGCGCGAGCTTCTCAAGGGCTCGCTCCTTTGTTGCCAGGTCGGCGTCGATGGCGTGGACATCAGCTTCCCCTTTCGGCCACCATGGCCGATCGGAAAAGCCTGCTCTTATTATGCGAACCTTCATTAGGTGCTGTTCCTAGCAAACCGGCATCGGTCGGCCGTAGCCACTTCCGAAGATTGCTGAACTGTATACAACCCGGAACTGTGCCTAAAAGCGCTTATGCGCTGCAGGGCATAGACGCTTATCTTGGCTCAACCTCAAGACGGATGGTCCTGCCGCCCGAAGACACGAAGATTAGATTGTCGAAATATCTGAACCACGTGATCAAGCAGGACCATCGCCACATGAAATCCAGAGCGGATGTGATGCCAGGTTTCAAATGCCTCTGGAGGGCCGCGATCGCGAATTCAGGCATTGAGTTGACGCATCGCATCGCAAGGGGCAGTTCAATGGCGCTAAATTCGGTCTGAAGGACGCTGCCGCTTCGGCCGCCTATGGGATGCGGTCCCTGTCTATTCGATAAGGCCTCCTGATTATAAGGCTAATTCGCGACTGGCTTTTTACAAGGTCGGCTGGCGATCAGCCTCCGCGTGACGCGCGTTCATCGGCAGAAGCAACCGGATCAAACCATCGGACGAATACATCTCTGTTTACAAACGGATACTACTGGCGAGCAATTGACACTCGACACTACCTGTGCGGTGGACCACAGTCGCCACGCCGGCAAAAGATCAACATCAGTGGCTGATTGACGCTATCGTCCGCACCTAGCTCGCGAAACAAAGCTCCCGCGACGCGCATGCGCCGCGCACCCGTAAGCAACTCTCTCTGAACGATTGCGCAAAGCCTCGTGCTGCCGCGCTGGAGACTCGGATTGAACATTACGCTCCATCCTGACGACGGTGCAACGAGGACATCCTTACGGCGGCAAAAATGCGGCAGACCTTCCCACCAGTTCGGCGCTTTAAAAAAAATACGTCAGGTCGTGACTTTGTTGTGGGCGATCTGCACGGATGTTTCTCGCAACTGCGAAAGGAACTCGAAGCATGCCAGTTCGATCTCGCCAGGGACAGGCTCTTTGCCGTCGGCGATCTCGTAGACAGAGGGTTCGAATCACCTGCTGTCCTCGATGTGGTGCGTCGGTACGACATCCAGTCGGTGCGCGGCAATCATGAGGAGTCGATCGTGCGCTGGCGTCTTTATGGCGCCAATGACGGCTTCGTTCGGGGCAATGGCGGCAGGTGGCTACTTGATATGGCAGCGGACGGGCAGTCCATTGACGCTATCGTTGCGTACATGGCAGCGCTCCCCTATGCAATCGAAATAGAGACGGACTTTGGTCTGGTCGGAATCGTACATGCGAACGTGCCTCTGCAATCCTGGCCCAGAATGGTTAAGGCAATAATGAAAGAAGATGTTGACGGGAAGATACGGCGCAAGGTCATCTGGGATCGGTCACGATGGCAGTTGCCAGGATGGGACGGCTTCGCGTCGATGCGCTGCGTCGCAGCGCGACTGTTCAGGCGGTTGAAGTCCGGAAGGCTTGATACGTGCGGCAGGGTCGAAGGGGTCACGGCTGTTATCGTAGGACATACGCCTTCACCCCGGCCGGTCGTGAGCCACAATGTCATCAACGTCGACACGGGTGTTGTCTACGGCGGCAACCTTACACTATTGCGCCTCGACGAAATCCCCACCCTGCTGAGCGAGGGCACCCGCGCGGCACCTGCACTCAGCCCGATAGCGCAATACCCGCCGGCCCGCGAATCGGGACAAGTATAGTGCCCTGTCAGGCTCATGCGTCAGCATGACCGACGGGCGCAGGTACGAGTGGGACGCCCAATCCACCGGTGCGGGGTAGTCATTCAATCTGAGATTTTTTGCAGCGAACGCCAAAGCGCCCGGTTGACCCGCCTCATTATCCTGGCGTTCAATGCCCGCGCAAACCTCGTCGGGGCACATTAATGCGCCGCAAGTATTTCAGCTTTCCGGCTAGAAATCCGCGATCGGGAACCCCACTTGCGCTTCCTTAATACGCGCGACGGCCTGTTAACCAGCTGCAAGCCGCCGCGTCAAACGCCAATGCCGCGACGGCCGGTCAGGAAATCGCTCCAGGAGACAGAGCGGACTGCCATAAAACATGGGCGGGCTGATCAGCCAAGCGGCGTATCGGGACGACATTTCTGCATTCAAAGTGGCAGCGAACGCGAGTGCCGTCGCTGTTTTCCGATACAAGATGCCCGTTCGTTTCTTTCGTGCGAAACCAGTACGGCATCCAACAGCAACGCTTCGATGACTTCGGACGCAATGCGCGGCGCATTCGTGGGCGGTAGTGAGAGCCGTGCACACGCCGGAAGGACCCGCACCGAGGTCTACCATCAATTACGGCGCGCCCAAAAAAGGATGGCACACTGGATCCATGAATGCACGATATGGCGGAGGCAACTGACTGGAGATACGCTTGCATTTCTGCCAGTTTCGCGAAACCCGGTCGCGCAAAACGCAATTGCGCGACCAATCATAGCAGGGAATAACGTAGGCACCATGTTGGGCAGAATTTCCTAAAAATCGACTGCTGCTCGTCCGAGCTGCCGGTGGCTGTTGAGGAGATGTTCAATCCGAGTGAACGCCTTACACGCGGAGCATTTTCGAACTTGCTAGTTAAGCAGCCCCAAGTCGCCGAAGCAGAAATTCCCGCGGAGGTCGCTTTGCCTTCGCTTTTTCGCTAACGCATCGTCGGATCGACCGCGATCGATATGCTCGGTCTTATTCCAAACGCCGAGACCGGCCCGGCAGACCTCCGATTGGGTCCAAAGATTTTTACAAGCCTTGTGCCGAGGTTTGCAGGATCGCCCCGGGAAGCATGCGCCCCCTGTCGAACGTGTTAAAAAGTGAACCGCATTGACGCTAGGGCGCCGAACTCGCGAGGTCTTGCCATTGCAGTCGCGCCGTTACAATTCGTTCAGATGTAAACATTTCAACGGAAGCGACAGTCCTTGGTTAAAATTACAGCATCGGAACGTTTCCCTTGCGTGGGCGCCGCCGGGTGGCATGGCCAATATCTTGCTTAAAGTGGCCCAGTTTGGACTCGCCACACTGACATGAAGCCATCCGAGCCGCACCCACTGATCCTCTTGGCCGACGATGACGAACAGACCGCTGCCGCCTGGACGGCCGTCCTCCGCCTGAACGGGTTTGATGTTGTGTGGGCGCCTGACGGCGCTTCGGCCTGGGCTCTCGCGCGTACCGCTCGCCCGGACCTTTTGCTCACCGACTGGAACATGCCTGGTATAGACGGGCCGGAATTGTGCAGGATATTCCGGGCCGACCCAACTCTGGCTAGTGTGCCTATCGTTCTGGCTTCGTCACTAAGCCTGCCGCCCTCTTCGCCGCCTGTTCTGTCCGATCTGTTTCTTCAGAAGCCCGCAGACGCGACAGCACTGTTAACGGCAGTCTCCGCGCTTGCGATTGTCAAGGGAGTTGCAGATGGATCGAAGGATGACGCCAAACCTCACAATGGAGAAACCGGGGTTTGACCGACCGGTTCGGACGAACGGGAAGAAGTTTGGACCGCTTTTATCCGGATCGGAGAACGAGCGCTTTAATTATGCTGACGGTCTCTCATGCTCTGGCAGCCCTCGGAAAAATGTCAGAGCATTTCGCCGGCACGGACGAAAGTCCGTGCCGTTTTTTTGATGGTCCGAGGTCCCGTTTGCGCACGCACCTTGCGCACCCGGCTCGTCCCGTTAACCGGAAAGTGATGCAGGCCTCCAGCCGTGCTGGCGCCGTCATCAAGGTCAAGTGAGAAATCTCTCAACTCGCGCCGCGGACCGCCGTTAACTCAGACGACATACCTGACCAATTCGACGCGTCACGTCGCAAGTGCTCGAATCGTCAGGGTTCGGACTCCAAGTTTGCCAGGGTTGGCAACACCGGATTATGGACGCCTGTACTGCACGGCGTGCGATCGAAGAAACGTCCCTCATGGTTTTCAAAGGACTCTGTACCGCGTTCATCGCGGTAGTGCTGAGCGCCGCGGCTGCGTCCGTTTGCGAAGCACAATACTCCACTCGGTGGATAGCCAACACGCATGGCACGGCCACGACTCGAGTGGGCAATGTGGCTCGCTCGATGTGGGTGGCACCTGAAGGGGAGATCTATACCGCATCAATGTGGGACGAAGGTGAGGGCGGCATCGCGATCTATCAGAACGGACAGAACATCGGTTGTAAGCGCCTAGCCATCCCATCTTGAGTTGCATGAAAGGTCTTGGGAGCATCGTATCCACTTAAATAGGTGGACACGTGAACACTATCGAAGAAGAAGCGCCAGTTGGCCGTCGTCGACGCCGGCGCTATAGCGTCGAGTTCAAAGCCCAGGTGGTGGCAGCCTGCCAGGGGCCTGGGGTATCGCTCGCGGCCATCGCGTTGCACCACAAGCTGAACGCAAATCTGCTCCGACGTTGGGTGGAACAGGCCGAAGGGAACGAGCGCTTTCTCGTCTCACGTAGCGATGTGGCGGTGCAGTCGGCAGTGGCGCCGGCATTCGTACCGCTCCCGCTCGACACGAAGAACGTGCGCCCGGCTGAGATCCGCGTCGAAGTGCGCCGCGCGGACCAGTCGATAACGGTTAGCTGGCCGACATCAGAGGCCGCACAATGCGCCACCTGGCTGCGAGAGTGGCTCGCGTGATCCGCATTGATGAAGCATGGCTGCAGTCGAACCACTGGACATGCGTGCGGGCTTCGATACGGCACTGGCGCGGGTGATTACGGTGTTCGGCGCGGCGCATCCGCACCATGCTTACCTCTTTGCCAACCGGCGGGCCAATCGCCTGAAGGTGCTGGTTCACGACGGAATCGGGATCTGGCTGGCAGCGCGACGGCTGAACGAGGGACAGTTCGTCTGGCCTCACGCTGGTAGCGAACCAAAGCAACACGCACTCACGCAGGAGCAGCTCGGAGGTCTGGTGGTGGGTCTGCCGTGGCAGCGCATCGGCCCAAACGGTGTGATCCGCGTCGTATGAGGCCAACAGGGACGTAAACTGTCGCGCTTTCACTGTGCCAGGGGTTCTGGCAGACTGGTTTGCATGAACCTGCCTGCCGACCTCAATGCCCTCAGCCCTGAACAGTTGCGCGCGCTCGCCGCGCAGCTGATTGCCCAGGTGCAGGAGAGAGACCGGGAGATTGAGGAGAAGACGCGGGAGGTCGAGGACAACGAACGCGAGCTGCATTACCGACAGACGCGTATCGAGCAGCTGAGCCACGAGATCTCCATCCTCAAGCGCCAGCAGTACGGTCGGCGCAGCGAACAGTTCAGCAGCGAGCAGATGAGCCTGCTGGAAGAAGCGATCGACGCGGATCTGGCCGCCATCGAACTGGAGCTCGAGCAGCTTCAGCCGCAAGCCACCGCCGGCCAGTCACCCCAGCAACCGAAGCGCGCATCACTGCCAGCACAACTGCCGCGCACAGAGATCCACCACGAGCCGGATAGCACCGTATGCCAGTGTGGCTGCGAGCGCGTGCGCATCGGTGAGGACATCAGCGAGAAGCTGGACTACACGCCGGGCGTGTTCACGGTTGAGCGGCATATCCGTGGCAAGTGGGTATGCAAGAACTGCGAAACGCTGATGCAGGCGCCGGTGCCCGCACACGTTATCGACAAGGGCATCCCGACCACGGGGCTGCTGGCCTCGGTGCTGGTTGCCAAATACGCTGACCACCTTCCCCTGTATCGTCAGGAACAGATCTTTGCGCGGGCGGGTCTGGCAATACCGCGATCGACATTGGGTGCGTGGGTCGGCACGTGCGGCGCACAGTTGCAGCCACCGGTCGATGCCCTGCATCAGGAAATCCTGCAGCAGGGTGTGCTGCATGCGGATGAGTCACCGGTACAGATGCTTAGTCCAGGTAAAGGGAAGACACACCGGGCGTACTTGTGGGCGTATACGCCCACGCACTTCAGTGAGCTGCGCGCCGTGGTCTACGACTTCGCCGACAGCCGTGCAGGCGAGCACGCCCGCACCTTCCTTGCCGGCTGGCAGGGCAAGCTGGTGTGCGACGACTACGGCGGATACAAGGCCGGATTCCAGCAGGGCATCACTGAAATCGGATGTGCTGCGCACGCACGGCGCAAGTTCTTCGACCTGCATGCCAATCACAGCAGCCACGTCGCTGGACAGGCCATGCCGTTCTTCGCTGCGCTTTATGATATCGAGCGCGACGCTGCAGTGCTGGATGCCGAAGAGCGGCGCAAACTCCGGCAGAGTCGGGCCAAACCGGTGTGTGACGCACTTTATGAATGGATGGTGGCGCAGCGTAAGCTGGTTTCGGAAGGTTCAGCGATTGCGAAAGCGCTCGACTACAGCCTCAAACGTTGGGAAGCGCTCACGCGCTATCTCGACGACGGACACGTGCCGATAGACAACAACTGGGTTCATGCCGCTAGCGGCATGAACCCAGTTATGCCGACTCCCCGATTATGCCGCGTCATGAATCCATCCACACAACGGTTGGGTGGATCTCTGTTCCCGGCCGCTCGGATTGTCGGCATTATCAGAGAGCCTCCAGGAAGGCAAGCAACGGATCTGGAGGTTTGTAGCGTCTCGGCGCGACACCGCTCGCCGTGGCGTGCGCGAGCGCGCGTTCCTTGAGTTGCATGTCGGCGTGCAAGTAAATCTGAGTCGTCTCGGAGGACTCGTGACCGAGCCAGAGCGCGATCACGGACAGGTCTACGCCGTGATGCAACAGGCTCATCGCGGCCCCGTGTCGAAGCGTGTGGGGAGTTACTGATTTCTCCTTCAGCGAGGGGCACGAGCGGCACGCGATTGCGACGTTGCGCGACACAAGCCGCTGAAGTGCGTCGGCGCTAAGACGGCCACCGCGCGAACTGGGGAAGACCGGATCGTCGGATTCGCCAGGTTGATAGCGTAGCCATGCTTTCATCACCGCGACGACGTCCGGTCGAAGCGGAGTGCATCGCATCTTCCGTTCATGCAAATATTTGCATGAGCGCAACTATGCCGATCTCGGGAATATGCGCAGTTCCGCGCCACGGAGACTCGTTTGCCCTTCTGCGATGGGTTTTCCACGGCGGCCGTCAGTAGTGGACTGCGCATAATAAAAGTGCTTTGCTCAGAAGGCAGTACGGCCTTTTGAGGAGAGTCATCATCATGGACAACGATTTCGCGATACCGCAGCAGACCCGGGCATGGCTGACAGACGGCGTGTTCAAATCCAGCTACCGGGCCTATTCGAACTATTTGATCGGGCGCGGATATTCGGCGTGGAGCGTCCGTAAGTATCTGTGCAGCGTCGCGCACTTTGCGCATTGGCTGCGCAAGCGACGCGTCAAACTCAGTCAGATTGATGAAGCACTGGTACGCCGTTTTCTGGATGAACACTTACCGCGGTGTGACTGCCCTTTGCGCACACCACGAAGCAGGAACCATGTTGGGCCAGCCTTGAATCGTCTGCTTGTCGTGCTTCGCCAGAGAGCCGACATACCACCTCGGCCCGATTTCACGCCCCTTTTGATACAGGAGGAACTCAAGGAATTTGATGCACACCTTGACCGGACTTGCGGGCTGGCCCCGTCTACGAGAACATTGCGCACGCGTATAGTACGGATATTCCTGTCGGAGCGATTCGGTGTGTCGAGAATCGATATGGCACAGGTCAAGCCGGAACATGTCTACGGATTCGTAGTCCGTCACCTCGCGGGATGCAAGCCGAGCACAGGCAAAGTCCTCGGGATCGCGCTACGCAGCTATTTGCGTTTCCGGGGCATGCACGGAGATCACGTCCTGTGCCTTATTGCCGCGATCCCGTAAATCGCCCAGTGGCGGTTCGCATCGTTGCCAGACACGCTATCTGAGGCGGAACTGGAGCGCTTTCTCAACGCATTCGATCGCCAATCCGCGATCGGCCGCAGAGACTATGCGATGGCCCGGTGTATGGTCGACCTGGGACTGCGCGCCGGCGAAGTGGCCTCGCTCAAGTTGGACGATCTGAACTGGCACGACGGGACCTTGCGGTTATCAGCAGGCAAGGCGCGGCGAACAGACGTGCTTCCATTGCCGACCCGGACCGGACGCGCCATTGCCCAATACCTGACTAGCGGCCGTCCGGCCTCCGATAGCCGGGCGGTATTTTCTGCGGCATGTCGCTCCACTTACCGAACCAATCGGTTCGAGCGTCGTTCGCAACACCGTCCGCGCCGCTCATGCGCGATGCGGCAGCGATGCACGCCTGCGTGGAACTCATGTTCTGCGACACAGCGTAGGGAGCCGGCTGATCCAGGCTGGAGTCCCCATGAAGGAGATCGCCGATATCCTTCGACACCGGTGTCTGGATACGACGGCGATTTACACCACGATCAACATCAAGAGCCTTGCCCGGGTCGCGCTGCCCTGGCCGGGGAGCGCATCATGAAACGCCCCGTCAGGATGGTATCGCTCGCCGAGGACTACCTTGCGTCAAGACGTCGCCTCGGCTTTGACCTGAGGAGCACGGGACGCCGGCTCCTTGACTTTGCCCGCTTCGCCGACCGGGCCGGCCATCAAAGTCCGCTGACCACAGATCTCGCCGTGTCCTGGGCTCGCTCCGGACCACTTCAGGCGCCCATCACCTGGGCACGCCGGATTGAGATCGTTCGCCCGTTCGCAAGATATCTCCAGCAATATGACCCTGCCACGGAGGTTCCTGCGCTTGACCTGTTCGGCCGCTCTCATCGCCGTCTGGCACCGCACATCTATACCGATGAGGAGATCCGGGACCTGCTGGTCGCAGCTGCAACCTTGCCCTCGAAGGAGAAACTGCGGCCCGTCACCTACTCAACCCTGTTCGGGCTGATCGCGTCCACCGGACTGCGGATTTCTGAGGCGCTTAATCTGAGACGCACAGACGCCGACCTGGGTCACGGCCTGATTATGATTCGGCATGCGAAGTATAGTAAGTCACGCGTCGTTCCACTTCATCCAACCGTCGTGCGAGCACTCAGTCGCTACGTAAAGCTACGGGATCACGATTGGCCCGTCACGCTAAGCGATCACTTCTTCATCGTGCACGGAAGCAGCATGAAGATCAGTACGGTCGAGGATGTCTTCGGGTCATTGCGTTCACAGTTGGGATGGGTCGCCCGTGGTGATCATCCGGCTCCACGCATCCACGATCTGAGACACTCGTTTATCTGTCGACGGGTGTTGCTCTGGTACCAGCAAGGGGTGGACGTCGACAACGCGATGGTCATGCTGTCGACTTACGTCGGGCATGCCAAGGTGACCGACACCTACTGCTATCTGACCGGCATCCCCGAACTAATGGCGATTGCGGCCCAGCGCTTTGAGCACTTTGCAGGAGGAGCTTGCCATGTCTAGGCCCAGGCATTCTTCGGCGTCGAACTTCGCGGCGCTGCTACAGGAATTCTTCGTTGAGCGGTTGATGCAACAGCGGGCAGTCAGTCCGCAGACGATAGCCAGCTACCGGGATACATTTCGATTGTTCCTCCAGTTCGCTCAGGCGCATCTCCACAAGTCGCCCACCGACCTGGCGTTGACGGACATCGACGTGAAGTTAGTGTTGGCTTTCCTTCGTCATCTGGAAGACGACCGACATAATTGCGCGCGTACCCGGAACGCGCGGCTCGTTGCCCTCCGTTCATTCCTGAAGTACGCGGCACTTAAGGACATTTCTGCACTGGCTGTTATCCAAAGCACTCTGGCCATTCCGATGAAACGCTTCGACAGACCGCTCGTCGGCCACCTGTCGCGTGATGAGATCGAGGCGCTACTCGCCGCGCCTGACCTCAACACCTGGTGCGGGCAGCGGAACCGGGTACTGTTTGCAACTCTTTACAACACTGGCGCACGCGTTTCCGAACTGATCGGTCTGCGGGTGGGCGACGTCGTCCTGGATAAAGCGCCCTGTGCCCATATCCACGGCAAAGGTCGGAAGCGGCGCACCGTACCTCTGTGGCGCTCGACAGCGAGCCTAATCAGAAGCTGGTTGCCACGCATCGGGGCGTCACCCGACCAGATGCTGTTCCCCAATCGCTCGGGCAATCCGATGACGCGCTCGAACGTAACGGATCGGCTCAAGCTCGCCGTGCGGACGGCCACCGGGCAATGTCCCCAACTATCAAGCCATCCCGTTTCTCCGCATGTCATCCGGCATTCGACCGGGACGCATCTGCTGCAATCAGGCGTTGACCTCAGCGTCATTGCGCTGTGGCTCGGACACGAAAGCCCAGCCACGACTCACATGTACGTCGAGGCCGACCTGGCGATGAAGGAGCGCGCGCTCAATACTTTGCAGCCACCTCACAGCAAGATCCCGCGATATCGACCGCCCGATCGCCTGATGCAGTTCCTTGAAAGCCTGTAATTATGCGCAGTTCACACCACGGACCCGCCATGCATAGCCCATCGCAGAGAGACAAACGAGTCTCCGCGGCGCGGAACTGCGCATATTCCCGAGATCGGCATAGTTTCTGCCTTTGCCGAGGCAACGGACGTGGGCGCCTGTACCGAGCACCACATCCTGACGCCAGAGAGAGGTCAATTCGCTATTCCGCAGACCCGTTTGAACCGCTACAAGAAGCAGCGCTCGGTCGCGGTTGCCGATCCATGTTCGTACATCAGGTGCCGCTACTAGCGCTGCGGCCTCGCGCTCGGTTAGAAACTCGACGGGACCATGTTCACAACGTTTGGATGGAATTGCAAGGATACGCTGACACTGCAGAAACAACGCAGGCTCGCTGACCGCGACGAACCGGAAGAAGGCATGCACGGCGGCAAGCCGCGTGTTGCGTGTCCGCACCGAATTGCCTCTGCCGTGTTCGAGGTGCTGTAGGAATTCCTCGATCAACGACACGTCGAAGTCCTCGATTCGCAGCTTTGACGGCGTGAGCCCGATACGCTTCGTGGCAAACGCTAGAAGCAGCCGGAACGTTTCACGGTAACTTGCCACCGTATGCGAACTCAGACCTTGCTGCTCGAGCAGACGCTGGCTAAAAAAACGCTGAACGAGGGATGGGAGACTGGCGGCGCTCACGGCTGTTCTCCTGGACAGTTCTTGTCGAGATAGGCTGCCGCGAGTTCGAGCAACTCAGGAACCGCTTCGATGTACCAGTACGTAAGACCGCGAAGTTGACATGCCCGAGGTAGGCGGCAAGTTTCGGCAATTCCCGACTTACGTCGCGACCGGCACGGTACCACTCGACCAGCCGTCCAGTCGCAAAGCTATGCCGGAAGTCCTGGAGGCGTGGGCCGTAACCATCGCGCCCATCCTCTGTCGCCGATCGCAGACCGACAGCGCGCGACATTCTGACGAACATACTTCGTGCGGTGCCGGCCTTCAATCGCTTGCCGCGCTCACTAACCAGGAACGCCTCGCTCAATCGTAAAGGACAGAGTTGATCGCGTTTCTGGACGTAGTGTTCGAGTGCCACCCGGGTCGAGTCTGCTACAGGAACACACCGCGATTTGCCGAGCTTCGATTCCCGGATGGAGAGTATCCCGCTGACGAGGTCAACGTCGGACCGGTCGAGCCGAAACGCTTCGCCTGGCCTGAGGCCCGTCGCTACAAGAAGCCCTATGAGCGTCGAATAGGTCAGTGCTCGCATGCCGGTTCGGGATCGCAGTCGAGCTGCTCGGGTCATAAGCAGATCAATTTCCTGCTCAGTGTAAATGTGCGGTGCATTGCGCCGTCTGCGGGCACTCAGGAGCCCTGCCGGAGGAATCTGGTTTCGACCGTCAGTGACGTTTATCCATCGGGCGAATCCTCTCACTTGCGAGAGGCGCCGCCCCCAAGTGGCGCGTTCGACGAGTGTGGACGTCATCGCCCAGCGCAGAGCCAGATCGGTAGTAATGAACTCTGCATCTTCATGTTCCAGAAGATCAACGAAATGGCCGAGTGCCAATGCAGGTTCGTAGAATGACGCCCCGAGAGCGCGGCGGACCGCCACGTACCGAGCGAGAGAATCGCGGATCGCAGTCATATTGAACCTCCAGCCGTGGGCCACGAGCGCGCGACCTCGCGCAGGTCCTCAAACGCGACCTTTGCATAGATCGCGGTACTGTCCGTTGAGCGGTGCCGCAAGACCTCGGCTATTTCTGCCATCGAGGCCCCGTGGCGAATCATCGTCGTTGCCAGACCGTGACGGAACAGATGTGCGGCGCCCCGGCACGCGGGGCGGAAACCGGCACGTGCGAAGGCCTGACAAACAATCTTGCCAATCGCCGCCGGCCCCGCCAAACCAACCCGAGGTGCCAATCTGCGAAGGAAGACGCGCCGCGATGCACTTGCTCCGCGACAGTCGCGGAGATATGTTGCGATTGCTTCTCCGACCTCCGATGGCAGGGGGACGTGCTCGACCATTTGCCCCTTGCCATGAACGACGAGTTCCCCCGAACGCCAGTGAATGTCGTCGAGTTCGATGGCAACGATTTCTCCGGCACGTAGACCGAGCCGCGCCAACAACAGCAGGATTGCGTAGTCACGGCGCCCAGTCGGAGTCGACCGGTCTGCAGATGCAATGAGAGCTTCTTGCTGCTCAGGCGTGAGGAACGTTGGCACAGTTGATTGTCTCCACTTACGAACCGAAGGCACTGACTCATACAGGTCTCGGGCCGTATCACCGCGCAGAAAGAGGAAATGGCAGAACGAGCGAAGCGCAACTGCCATCAGCCGCGTGTACTCTGCCGATCGGCCTTTTCTGCGGGCAAGAAGATGATTCCGGATCGTTACCGCGTCGAATGCATCTGGCAATAAACTTCCGTCGCCGGCCGAGTGGCTGTCGAGAAAGTCGCGAATGAACGGACCATAGACGAGCAGAGAGTTCTTCGCGAGTCCGCGATCCTGCCTCAGATAGTCCAGGTATCGACCATAGATGTGCGCGATTGCGGATTGGCGGCCCGACGTCGGCGGCCACACAATGGCTTCGGCACGCAGATAGGCGAGAAACTGCCGTAATGTGGGTCGCGCACGCTGGACGCGGTCTCGTGATTCGCCGATCATGCGCTTCATAAAACGAGCCGCGACAGACTCATCGAGATCAATCAGGTCGATGTTCCTGTTCTTCATCCATCCAGAGAACGCACACAGGACTCTTCGTTTCTTGCGAAGCGATACCTCGGAGTAGTGTGCCGTCCGTAGACGATCAAGAAATGCATTGATGTGATGGGCCGGCAGCCCGCCGGATTCGCTGACTGTGCGTGTCGCATTCATCTGATCTCTCCTGGCCAGCGCGATAGCCAGCCTGAGAAATCATACTTTTATGCCGACACAGCGATCATGAAAGGCCATACCCACCGCCACGCGCATGCATGACGCGGCATAATCGGGGAGTCGGCATAATTGGGTAGAAAACCAGATACGTCCATGGGCAATGGGGCGTTCATTGTGCACCTCCTTCTGAGGCCTCGATAAACATTGGGATTTGTCCTTCCCCATCATTGCGACACGGGCGATGTTTGCGCGATAAGGCCGCTGTAACCGCATCGCTGCGCAGATCGCTCGCACGAATTTGCCAAGGAGCGTCGGGCATCACCTGCTCGGCGGGCAGAACCCGATCGTTGATCAACCGGCGGATCGCGTGACTGGTGACGCCGAGCAGTTTTGCGGCTTCGAACATCGTCAGCCATTCTCCATCCTTCTCAGCCGACTTGTACGCATGGATGTCTCGCACTCGCCGTATGGAACTGACACGGTGCGCAGATTTATATGAGCATGCAATCCTGGCGCGGGCACACGCCAGTCAACGAGTATGCAGACGCGGGCAACTCACAATGCTCCGGGGTCCGTAAATACAGGCCGGCGCTTGCTGCGTCGGAACGACTGCCCAGCCAGTGAAAAAACTCGGCGAAGCACAGGCACCGGCCATACTGGCAAGCAGATCGATCAGGAACGGTCCAGCCGGTTTCCGTCAATCCGCACGCGGTCGCCCGGACGGAGATCGCCGGGTGAGGGCACGTCGAAGGAGCGTGACGATCCGTCATTGAGTTGAACAACGATTCGATACGCGCTCGGGGCCGCATTGCTGTACTGCCGGCCAATCTGATTTCCGGCCACCGCACCGCCGAGCACGCCCACTACGGTCGCCACGTCGCGGCCATGCCCTCCGCCAAACTGGTTGCCGACCACACCACCGACGACCGCGCCGACCACCGTGCCCATTACACTGCCCGGGCTAACCGCATTGGATGTGGCGAGAGGCTGAATTCCCGAAACAACCCCATACTGAAGTCCGTAACCGGAGCTTGCAGGAGGCGCGTTGCCATAGGCGCTTGCGCTATCGACTGGCGGTGGATAGGTTGGCTGCACATACACCGGCTGGGCATATGCGGGTTGCACATAGGCAGGCTGCGCCGGACTCGCACCGTACGGCATGTTTGCGCCAGGAACCACGCATCCACTCAGGGGTAAAACTGCGCACAGCGCGATGTAAAAGATTGGTTTGGCAAATTGAGTGTTGTACATGATGCTCTCGACATCTTGACGCCGCATGTCAGCGGCCAAAGTTGAAGTTCCGCATGGAGTATAAGGATTCGTTGCCGAATATTTTCACTGCGCCGCGTAACAGTGTGTAAGTTGTTCCGCCGCCACCGCTTAAGTCAAACGCATTGCCCTGCTGACTTGTGTAGTTTCTCTGCGACGCGTTCCCGGACGCTTCGCTCGACGGGTGAGCGGCGTCGCGGCGTCGCGTTGAGTCGACCGCTTGATGTGTGCCGGGCACTAAGCAAACGGGGGTGCCGGAAGACAGCCGCTCGAACGCACTTACGTCCTTCCTCGCGGCCGCAGTTCGAAACGCCGATCAGCACTCGCCTTTTTTCGCATGTCCCGGCGGACAGTGATCGGGCCCGTGCCCGTGATGGCGATGACGCTCTTTCCATTCGTCGCGATCCCAGTAACGGCGTCCGTCGCAGTAACGGTCGCCATGCCAACCCGGCGACACGACGAGCACCGCTGCCGGAGCGACCACGTCGGGCGGCGGCACGCCAATTGCTGAACATCGGCCAACCACATTGACCCATTGACCACAGCTGCCCAACTAGCGAAGCGCAGCTGATCAGGTCGGTCCGATCTGATTCCGTACAAGCTTTTGAACATCGCCGGCATCATCTACGGTCTCATTGGCGTACTGGTTTTGTTGGAGATGGTCGCAAAAAGCGTTGCAATGAAGGCATTCTTGGTCCATTGGGCGGCGGCCGTGCTCGTCTGGGCTCACACGGTTACCCCGATCGTTGCCCTGATTGGTGCGAGCATCGGTCCCACACTTCCATCCGCCGCGATCACGGTGAAGTTCTTCATGTCGTTTTTGTGCCATTCGGTCGTCGTGCCAGGAGTCGCGGAGTCGGTGGTATTTTTTCCACGGTCAAGGCGCTTTCAAGCGCTTACATCGCGTACGTTGGCATTCGGCCTGATCAGCAAAAACGGCGCCGAGTTGCTATACCGCGACTCAGGAGTGACGCGATGGAAGCTGTTGGACAAGTGGGTATGAGAACGCGGAAAAAGCGAATGGCGGGTGGTAATAGCTCGCATAGGGGCTCAAGATTTGCCTGATCCGAAAGGGTGCAGACTTTCGCGTTGCGCAGTTGTCGCAGGTCCGCGTTAAAGATTCACCGAAGGGAAGCTTGTGAGAGGCCGGTATCGTTACGGTTCAGCGCCCTTCGTTTCAGCGATGAGGCGAATCAACAATGTGATGCTTGCGAAGGGCTCGTGCAACTGGCGAGACCGGCGTCAGTGCGACGTTTAATGCTGTGCTTGAGCGCAGTGCAGCGAAAGTCGCATGCTGCGTTCTTCGGGGGCTGCGTTTCCGAGAGGGAACGTGGCTACCCTCTTGGTCCGTGTTCACGGCACGTGACCGCACACGGAGCAGCGAGGGGGCTGGCGGCAGGACTCGCCACCCGTCGCGGCTCCGCCAGACCCGGTCCCCGCCATGCGGGCCGTTATTTTGCGGCGCTTCAATGCTGATAAGTCGTATTAGCTGCGTTGCGTTTAATGATCCGGCGGGCCGCCGACCGCTCCGGTCGCGCAAAGTCGAAAATATCGCGTCCCCTTGCAACCATGCACATCGGCGACAACGCCGGTTGCCTCCGAAGGCAGATTGAGGCAGAACTCCAGACGGACAAAGCCTCTGGATTATCTGGTCAACCGTGGCCGGTACATTGCAGACCATCTGCGACGGGACGTGAACGATGAAATCTTCCGGCGCCGACCGCTAGCTGTGCTGGTGGGTGACGTGATAGTCCATGCTATGGGTGTTCAGCCCTCTTCTGCTCGTGCCCTGCGTTCTGGCCAGCTTCTGCGCCATATCACTGGCGATCCCGTAAGGCGAATGCCGGCCGGCTAAGCGTTGGCGAGGCAGCGTGGCTTTGAATGCGCGGTGGCCAGTCGTAGAACGCATTGAAGATGTCAACACGTGCGCAATTAAAGTTGTCAACTGGATGAGATCTCGAACCGTGAAAAACGCGCAGGCATGCTGGACAATGGATTCCCGTGCGCGAATTAAACATGTCAACTGCCGCCGGAAGCGTACCGGGTTCCGATCGGGGCGAGGCTGCGTATCCAACCCAATCATGCATGTGCAACGAGCTCACAGCATCCGGTCTATCAGGCGCTCGCGAAGGACGGCACAGTCGAACGTGGTGCCGGTTTTACGGATGGTCATTCGGCAGGATCAACTGATGCACATGGCCACCCCACTTCGGTTCGACAGGACACGCGACGTGTCTGCGAGATGAACGGCGGTAACGCAAGTTCTGCCGGCAGTTCAAGCCGTATTCAGTAACCTCCTCCAGTTCCCGCAACGAACACGGCACGTGCGGACTGCGTGCAATTGCCGCACAGCGGTCCGGATGGCGCTGCCATTTTCGAAGTCAATCGCCATCACGCACGGTCGAGCGAGATTGAGAAGTGCGGCCGGGTCGGGCTACCGGGTTGGCGAAGGTAGCGGGCGGGTAACGCAAACGCCGCGTCAGGCGACGTTGCCGGTCCGCGACCATGGAATGCAGGTCGCGCGGTTGAATGCAGGCTCACTTGCAAATAATCCGGGCTCGTGCGCGCCGTCGGTTGCAGCTTAGGCTGGCGCAAAAAGCGTGGATTGCAGATTCGGCTGTTTTGGATTGCAGTTCATACAATTATGCAACGTCATCGTACCGGTCCCTCAGTCAGCGTTTTCCTTGGCACCTAGCGCAAACGGATGAAGCGACCGACTTCCGTCTGTCCTCACGGGCCAGGTTCGCCTTGCTACTTCAGGATTGGTTCAGGTGACCCCGAGCAGGTTTCTCCACTCCGGAAGGCTTCCCTTGGGATCCAGTGCGTTGACCAACGGTGCGGCACGCGTCGCCAGGTCCTGTTGTACGTCGGCGATAGCATTTGTGAGGGCACTCGACATTCCTAAGCCGTCTAGCATTAACGCTGCTTCGCGCATCTCTTCGGCGCGCCGTTGCCCGTGTTCGACCACGCGACCGATCAGATACGCTTCGTAGCCCTTGTCCCACCCTACACCCGGAAACGTTGCCGCGAGCGACGCAAGCACGCGGCCGTCCACGTCGAACTGTCTGGCCGCCAGCATCGACTGAACGCATAGCGCCTCCATGCCCTTGATCATGATGCTGCGGCATAGCTTGATGGCTGACGCGAGGCCGACTTCCTGCGCCACCGCTTCCGTGCGCATCCCCAAACCATTGAGACAGTCTGCCGTTTGTACAGCGAGTCGGCCGCCCAGCAGCATCGGCACCCGTATGCCTTGCGGCGGAACCGGCGCCATCACCGCGGCTTCCACGTAGTGGGCGCCATTGCGCTCGATCTGTTGGCAGTTGCGTTGTTTGACGGCGGGCGAAACCGAATTGAGGTCGAGGAAGATCTGGCCGCTTGTCAGATATTCCGCTGAAGCTGTGGCGACCGCTTCCGCCTGGCTCGCGGTGACTGCGGAGAAAATAAGTTGCGCATCGCGCAGTGCCGCAGGGAGATCGTCGGCCACGTGAACTTTGCATTCGTGGGCCCGCTGCATGATCGTCGGGCGCGTAGCCGCATCGTGCAGCTTGATGTCGAAGATCGACACTTCATGGCCGGCCGCGGTCAATGCGCGACCGAAAATAGGCCCCACTTCTCCGAAGCCGATAATTGCAATGCGGCCAATAGGCTGAGTGCGATTCTGATCCATGCTGATTCTCTGCGAGTGAGGGTGGAAAATGAAAATATGAAGTGAAGGAGCGCCGTGATGTGTGTCGCGACCTCAACGCGGATGTTCGGACGCCCAGACTGTCGCCGGTCCGGCTGACGGCGCGTGACGGTCGCTCACGTAGGCGTCGGGTTTCTGCTGGTCGAACATGCCCTCCCATTTTGACAGCGCGAGCGTTGCCGATCACGTTGGTCGTCGCCGTGGCGATCGCGAGCACGCGATCGATGCCCAATAGCCACCCCACAACCGAGGTGGGCAACATGCATGATGGCCGCCGTTCCAGCAGCCGTTCGCCGAGCGTTTCTTGGAGTTCCCGCACGGAGCGCGTCACGGCTGATTGCGCGCGAAAGAGCAGTGACGCTGCCCGGCTTGCGCCGCCGTGTTCGACGACGATTGTGAACACACGCAGTTTGGCGAGGTTGAGAATTTCGGCGATCGGGGATGTCGGGTTGGCCAGGAGAGCGGACGTGCGAAGTAAGCGCACGGTCAGGCAGCGGTGCCGTAGAGCGGCAATATTCTCGACTCGAGCATTGCGATCGCCTGGATGGCAAGTTGTGACAGCGTGTGCTTGCTACTGGTTGCGATTGCAAGGCGGCTGAAGAGCGTCGGCTCGGTAATGCGGATCACCTGGAAGCGCCGCTTGAGCGCATCGCTGCTAGTCGCATTGAGCGATAGCACCGCATAGCCGATACCCTCGCTGACCAGATCGAGAATCGAGGTCACTGCGTCGACCTCCAGCTCGATACGCAATCTTACGCCCTGTTCCGCAGCAGCCGCCTCGACCATCCGTCTGATCGCGTGCATGCGGCCCGGGATGATGAGTGGGTAGCGCACGATTTCCCGCAGCGCGATCGTTGTTGTTGACTCGCCTACTGCCTCTGTGAGTGTATCGCCATTGTCCGGGCCGATCAGAAACAGTTCTTCAGTAAAAATGGTTCGCTTGTCGATCAGCGGCGTATCGAATGTGTCGTACAGGACAGCGACGTCGATGCGGCCCATCATCAGCCATTCGATCAGATAGGTGGACAAGCCTTGCGCCACCGAGATAGTCGCCCCGGGAAAGGAGGACCGAAAGCCACGCACGAGTTCATGCGTGGCGACCCTGGCAAAGCTGGGGGTAATGCCGATGGCGAAATGACCACCGGGTGCGCCGTGTAACTCGTCCAGATCCTGCGAGGCCCGCTGCACCTGCTGCAGGATACCTTTCGCATGCGCGAGCATCCGCTGGCCGGCCGGCGTCAGCGTCACGCCGCGGCCGGTGCGCTCGAGCAGCGTATGCCGCAATTCCACTTCCAGATGCCGCACCAGCCGGCTCAAGGCGGGCTGATTCGAGTCCAGCGTAATCGCAGCACGGGTAAAGCTGCCGAGTTCAGCGACGTGAACGAATGCCTCGAGCTGCTTCAGGTCCATTGTCGATAACCTATGTGAAATTCACATATCAGCTAGTTCAATATGGCGATTGTATCGGTCCATCGTCGCGGCCACAATGCATACAACCCATAGAAAGCCGCGCCATGCGGTCTGACATTGAGACGACGCTCATGAAATCCTGCCTGCCGCCCGATCCCCACCCCGTTCAACCCACCCAGCGTCTGCCTGCCGGTGCTTGCGATGCGCACTGCCACGTGTTCGGCCCCGCCGAAATCTTTCCATATGCGCCGGACCGCAGCTATACGCCGCCCGACGCGCCTTTCGAGCGGCTTGTTGCGCTGCACGATTTTCTCGGCGCGAGCCGCGGCGTGATCGTCCAGGCAAGCTGCCACGGCACCGATAACACTGCGATGCTGGATGCGATTGCGCGCGGCAACGGACGCTATCGGGGCGTCGCGATTGTCGACGGCGACGTCACCGACGAACAGTTGGCAGATCTCGACGCGCGCGGCGTGCGCGGCGTGCGATTCAATTTCGTCGCGCATCTGGGCGGCGCACCCGATCTCGACGTTTTCGACCGCGTTCTCGAACGTATCGAGCGGCTCGGCTGGCACGTCGTGCTGCATCTCGATGCACAGGACATCCTCCAATACGCCGAACGGATTGCGCGTATCAAGGTGCCGTTCGTGATCGACCACATGGGTCGCGTACGCGCGGATGCCGGGGTCGATCAGCAGCCGTTCCGCCAGCTTCTGGAACTGATGCGCAATCCGCTTGCCTGGGTCAAAGTGTGCGGGGCCGAGCGCGTGTCCGTAGGCCGCCGTCCGTTCGACGATGCGATCCCGTTCGCGCGCACACTGATCGAAGCCGCACCCGACCGCGTGCTTTGGGGTACCGACTGGCCGCATCCGAACATCAGCAAGGACATGCCAAACGACGGCGAACTGGTCGATCTGCTGTTCCGCGTCTGCCCGAACGCGGCGCTGCGCGAACAACTGCTCGTCATCAACCCGGCGCGGCTTTACGGATTCTGAGCGAGCCGTTTGCTTCACAAACTTTGAACTGCCACACGAAGAATGGCAGTCAGGCGGAAATCCGGAATCGACCGGCTTTTCGCTCACCATTCGAATCAGGAGACAACGATGACCGATATGCATCGCCACGCGGCCAATGCGGCCGATTCGGCTGATCAGGGAGCAGCGTCATGAACGACAGTGCCGTCATGACGCCCCCCGCGCGCAGCGCGAAGAAGAAACCCTTCTATCGCACGCTGTATTTCCACGTTTTACTCGCGATCCTGCTCGGCGTGCTTCTCGGTCATTTCGCGCCGTCGCTTGCCGTGCAAATGAAGCCACTCGGCGACGCCTTCATCAAGCTGGTCAAGATGGTGATTGGCCCGATCATCTTCTGCACCGTCGTCACCGGCATGGCTGGAATGGGCGACATCAAGAAGGTCGGGCGTGTAGGCGGCAAGGCGCTGCTGTACTTCGAAATCGTATCGACGCTGTCGCTCGTAATCGGACTCGTGGCCGGACATCTGTTTCGTCCCGGCGCCGGCTTCAATCTGAATCCCGCGACCATCGATACCAAAGCGCTCGCCGGATTCACGACTGCCGCCCATGAACAGAACACGGTCGACTTTCTGATGCACATCATTCCCGACACCGTGGTTAGTGCGTTCTCCAGTGGCAATGTGCTGCAGATTCTACTGATTTCCGTGCTGTTCGGCGCTGCGCTCGCGGCTACGGGGGAATATGGCCGGCCACTGGTTCGCATGATCGACCGCTTTGCGCAGACGTTCTTCGGCATCGTTCACATCATCATGAAGGTCGCAGCGATCGGCGCGTTTGGATCTATCGCGTTCACGGTCGGCACCTTTGGGATCGGCGCCGTACTGCCGTTGCTCAAGCTGATCGGGACGTTCTACCTGACGCTCGCCTTCTTCGTGCTGGTGGTGCTCGGCATCATTTCCCGCTTACTCGGTTTCAGCATCCTGCGTTTCCTGAGCTATATCCGCGAGGAAATCCTGATCGTGCTCGGCACAAGTTCGTCGGAGGCCGCGCTGCCGCGGATGCTCGAAAAACTCGAACGGCTCGGGTGCTCGAAATCGGTGGTGGGTCTCGTGATTCCGGCCGGCTATTCATTCAATCTGGACGGCACCAACATCTACCTGACGATGGCGGTGCTGTTCATCGCGCAGGCCTTCAACATCGAACTTACCCTGACGCAGCAACTGACGCTCGTGGGCGTGGCGATGCTGACGTCGAAAGGCGCAAGCGGTGTGGCTGGCGCGGCCTTTGTGATGCTGACATCGACATTGATGGTGTTCCCGATTATTCCCGTGTCCGGAATGGTGCTGATTCTCGGCATTCACCGCTTCATGGGAACGGGACTCGCGATCGCGAACACTATCGGCAACGGCGTCGCCACCCTGGTGGTGTCGGCATGGGAACACGAGCTTGACCGTTCGAAACTGAACGCCGAAATGTCACGCCGTCACACCGAATGACAGGCTAGCCCGCGAGAAAAGCCCTCGTGTACTTCTGTCTGCGTGCGCCACCACCGGTGCACGCAGCGGGAAGCGTTCGCGCATAAAACAACAACCTGGTTTGGAGACGAAACATGATGTCAGTAAAAAACAGCGGCACCAGTACACCCTTGAAACTCCATGCGGTATGCCTGGGCGCTGCACTGCTCGCGGCCGGCGGGCTCGTCGCGCCTGTCGCGTACGCCGACGATTCGCAGGTAGCGGCCGGCGCAGCGACGATGTCAGGCTCCGCGGTTCAGTTGTATGGACTGATCGGTATGTATCTCGACAGTTCCAAACTGAGCACCACGCGGGCCAGCACGGTACAGCTAGGCGGGGGCGGGATGACGACGTCGTTCTGGGGCATGCGCGGCCGCGAGGACATTGGCGGTGGCAATGCAGTGTTCTTCGCGCTCGAAAGTTTTTTCAGGCCGAACACGGGGCAGATGGGACGCAACACGACGGATGGCCTGTTTTCCCGCAATGCGTATGTTGGTCTGACCGGTGCATACGGCACGTTCAAGTTCGGAGAGCAGACCAATCCAACTTATTTTAATCAGATATTCGTCAATCCGTTCGGTGGGTCGGTGGTGTTTTCGCCGTTGATCGTGCAGTCGTACACGGCGAGCTACAGCAATACGCAGATCGGCGACACAGTCTGGCAGAACGCCATCGAGTATGTTTCTCCTAGCTACGGCGGCCTCACGGGCACTGCGATCTATGGCGTGAGCACCACCACGGGTCAACAGGGGAAGGACAACTTCGGTTTGCATCTGACCTATGCAAACGGGCCGCTGACGGCGGTGTTCTCGGCGCAGCGTGTACGAACGGCTGCGGTCGCGCCATCGAGCGGTCAGTATCTGTATCTCGCAGGCGCTGCGTACGATGCAAAGCTGGTGAAGCTTTATGGGGCTGCACAGATGACAAGCAACAACAATGTCGAGACGGGATCGCATACGTATGAGCTAGGGTTTTCCGTACCGTTGTCACCGTCGAACATGATCCTTGCCGAATGGGCGCGCACGAAGAAGAGCGCACCGCTGAACCATAGCAACGTACGCAACACCGGCTCTATTGCATATGACTACATTCTGTCCAAGCGCACGTATGTGTACGTGGTCTATTCCTACGACAAGCTGACGGCCAATCCGTCGGGCAGTACATACGGTGTCGGCATGCAGCATACGTTTTAGGGCGAGGCGAATCTGCAGCCGAAAAAGGTTCGTTAACGACGTCGGCGCGCATGCCATTCGCACCATCGCGCCGGTAACTCAACCAGCTTTTTGGAGCGACGATGATCATCGACATTCACGGCCACTACACCACCGCGCCGAAGGCGCTGGAGACGTGGCGCAAGCGCCAGATTGCTGGCATCACAAATCCGTCCGAGGCGCCGAAGGCGCCCGAATTGCGCATCGGCGACGACGAGTTGCGCGAGTCGATCGAAAGCAACCAGTTGCGTTTGATGCGCGAGCGCGGCCTTGATCTGACCATTTTCAGCCCGCGTGCAAGCTTCATGGCACATCACATTGGCGACTTCGAAGTATCGAGCACGTGGGCCGCCATCTGTAACGAACTCTGCTACCGGGTGAGCCAGCTCTTCCCGGATCATTTCATTCCGGCTGCGATGCTTCCCCAGAGCCCGGGCGTGGACATCGCCACCTGCATTCCCGAACTGGTGAAGTGTGTCGAACAGTACGGCAACGTCGCGATCAATCTGAATCCGGACCCGTCGGGCGGCCACTGGACCAGCCCGCCACTGTCCGACCGCTACTGGTACCCGATCTACGAGAAGATGGTCGAGTACGACATTCCCGCCATGGTTCACGTGAGCACGAGCTGCAACGCATGCTTCCACACCACTGGCGCACATTACCTGAACGCGGACACGACTGCCTTCATGCAATGCCTGACGTCGGACCTGTTCCGCGACTTCCCAACCTTGCGCTTTGTGATCCCGCATGGCGGCGGCGCTGTGCCGTACCACTGGGGGCGCTTTCGCGGGCTCGCCCAGGAGCTGAAGAAGCCGCTACTGACGGAGCATGTGCTCAACAACGTCTTCTTCGATACCTGCGTCTATCACCAGCCGGGCATTGACCTGCTTACGCGCGTAATTCCCGTTGACAACATCCTGTTTGCCAGCGAGATGATTGGCGCGGTGCGTGGCATCGACCCGGAGACCGGCGACTACTTCGACGACACGAAGCGCTATATCGAGGCGGCGCACATCGATGCAGATGAACGGTACAACATTTACGAGGGTAACGCGCGACGTGTCTACCCGCGTCTGGATGCAGCATTGAAAGTGAAAGGGCATTGATCATGTATGAACTTGGAGTGGTGTATCGCAACATTCAGCGGGCAGACGGCGACGTCGCCGCGAAGCTCAGTGCTCTCGGGACTGCGACAGTACACGAGGCAATGGGACGTACTGGACTGATGAAGCCCTATATGCGTCCGATCTATAGCGGCGCACAGGCGAGCGGCACGGTTGTCACGGTCCTGCTCCAGCCGGGCGACAACTGGATGCTGCACGTCGCAGCGGAGCAGATCCAGCCGGGCGACATCGTGGTTGCCGCGGTCACGGCTGATTCCACCGACGGTTTTTTCGGCGACCTGCTGGCGACCAGCTTCAAGGCGCGCGGCGCGCAAGGGCTCATCATCGACGCAGGCGTGCGCGACGTGCGCGTGCTGGCGCAGATGAACTTCCCGGTATGGAGCAAGGCGATCTCTTCCAAAGGGACGGTCAAGGCGACGCTCGGATCCGTGAACATTCCCGTCGTTTGCGCCGGGGCGCTGGTGAATCCGGGAGATGTCGTCGTCGCGGATGACGATGGTGTGGTCGTGGTGCCCGCAGCATTGGCGGCGCAGGTGCTCGAGAAAGCAGCCGCGCGTGAAGCCAACGAAGGCGAGAAGCGCGCCAAGCTGGCCGCCTGCGTGCTCGGCCTGGATATGTACAACATGCGAGAGCCATTGCAACAGGCCGGCCTGCGCTATATCGACTGAAAGGCAGAGAAACCATGAGTGGGCAGATCACCGGCATCTCTTCGATGGCCACGCGCCAGGTGCTGGCCGAGCTGGTCGAAGAATACGGGCGGCTATCGGCGCGGCTGGTGGCCATCGAGTCGGTTGGCGGCGTCGCCGCTGCCCGGCGAGTCCAGGAAGGTGAGCCGTTCGATATCGTCGTGCTTGCGGCCGACGCGCTCGACCCGCTTGCCGCAGCCGGCCGGATCGATCCGGCCAGTCGGGTCGACCTGGTCCGTTCGGGCGTGGCGATTGCGGTAGCAGCAGGCGCGCCGCGGCCCGAGATCGGCACTGAAGCCGCGCTGCGCGACGCCATTCTGGCCGCGCGTAGTATCGGGTATTCGACGGGTCCGAGCGGTTCACACCTGAGTCGCCTGTTCGAACACTGGGGCATCGCCAAGACCATTGCGCCGCACATCGTGCAGGCGCCTCCAGGTATTCCGGTCGGCGCGCTCGTCGCGCGCGGGGATGTCGAGCTCGGCTTCCAGCAATTGAGCGAGTTGATGCACCTGCCGGGCATCGATGTCGTCGGTTCTTTGCCCCCGGAAGTGCAAATCATCACTACCTTTGCGGCCGCCATATGCACGGCATCCCGACAAAGAGATGCCTCGAGGGCATTGCTCTCATTTCTGGCCTCCCCTGCGACCGCCCCCACCAAGCTTCGTCACGGCATGGAGCCGGCATGACAAAAGGCGGACCTTGCTGAAACCCTGTTGCCCCTATCGCGATAACTCATAGATCAAGGTTGCATGAAACTCGCCACCAAACTCTGGATTTCAACTGCGTTGCTGCTTGTGCTGATTTTCGGCATCGTTGGCTTGTCGATGTGGCGGTTCGCGAGCATGGAGGCGCAACGGGACACCTCGCTGAAGATGCTGTCTGGAAAAGTGACTGCTGCCTACGCCTGGTCGAAACTCGCGGATATCGCGGCATTGCGCACGCAGGCGATGATTATTAGCGCCGATCCCGCTTTATCGGATTTCTTCAGCAAGGATAATGCCGCGACGATTTCCCAGATCGCAGTGGTGCAGAAGACGATAGCCGTCCTGGCGCACACCCCCGCTGACCGGAAGCAGCTCGATGCTATTGCAGGGTTGCGCAATCAGGTGCTGGCGACCCGCGACAGGATCGTGGCAATGCGATCCAATGAGGCCCGGAAGCCTGCGGCGCTTGCCATGTTGAACGAGGAATACATGCCGGTTCAGACTGCCTACGGTAAGGCGATCAGGACGTTCGTTGAACTGCAGGAGCAGCAACTGGCGACGGCCCAGGCAGATTTCGAACGTCAGCGATACATCATTGTTGCGACGACCGCGATACTGATTGTGGTCCTCGCGCTGAGCGTACTGACCGGTGCTGCTGCACTGATCCGGTCAATCCGCAAGCCTTTGCTCGAAGTCAATCACCTCGCGGCGAAAATCGCGCAAGGTGATCTGAGTGCGGATCTGACGGTAACCCGAGTCGACGAATTTGGCGAACTGATGGAATCCATCCTCGCGATGAGCCGCTCATTGGCGTGCATCGTTCAGCGCATTCGCACCGGCGCCGAAAGTATCGGTACGGCATCGAGCCAGATTGCATCCGGCAATCTCAACCTGTCGCAGCGTACGGAGCAACAGGCCGCGTCGCTCGAAGAGACGGCGGCCAGCATGGAACAGTTGACTGGCACGGTGAGGCAGAACACTGACAATGCGCGGCAGGCTGGTATGCTTGCGGTGACCGCTGCCTGCACGGCCGAGCGGGGCAACGAAGTCGTAAGCCGCGTTGTCGCCACGATGGCCGAAATCAGTCAGCGTTCGGAAAGGATTGGGGACATCATCGCGATCATCGAAGGGATTGCATTCCAGACCAACATCCTCGCGCTCAATGCAGCGGTTGAAGCTGCCCGGGCCGGAGAACAGGGTCGCGGATTTGCCGTGGTCGCGGGGGAAGTGCGCACGCTTGCACAACGCTCGTCGTCTGCGGCAAAGGAAATCAGGGATTTGATTGAAACGTCCGCAGAACGTGTACGTGCCGGAAGTTTGCTGGTTGGGGAGGCCGGCCAACGGATGAATGAGATCGACACGAGCGTGCGGCGCGTGACAGATATTATGGGCGAGATATCCGCCGCTTCAGCGGAACAACAAACCGGTATTGAGCAGGTGGCGCTGGCGGTCACGCAGATGGACGAAGTGACCCAGCAGAACGCCGCGCTCGTCGAAGAAGCGGCGGCCGCCGCGCAGTCACTGGAGGAACAGGGGCGTGATCTGAAGGCGACCGTTGCCCTATTCAGATTGTCGGACTATAAGCGCCTTTCGGGCAATGCGTGAGGAATGTCTCGCGCTAGCAGCTCCTACGTGGGAAGCGCGGTAGGGTGTGGGACTAAATACTGAAACATGTCGCCCCGGGGCGTTGGACTATCGTGCGGCAAACGCATGATTGGGGTCGCTTCAGAAAATGGAAATAATGCATGTTAAGCAGGTGACGCCCGTCTGGCTCGGCCTTCTGACTATCTTGCGGCGAAGGCTTCAGTCATCTGGCGCGCACGCTTGCCCTCGTCACTTTGCGGGTAAATCGAGGTGGTCGCGATCGAGGCGCGGCGCAGGTTATCCCGAACCGTCGTCAGTTCCGCTCCGCGGGCCAGCGCATGGGTGGCTTGGGCGTGCCTCATCCAGTGCGGGCCGGCGCGTCGCAGCTTTTCGGCAACTGCGGGATGGTCGGCCGCAATGACATCAGCGACCTCGTCAAAGAAGCGCCTCATCACATCGAGGCTCGCGAGCAACGGTGTCCTTGGTTCCCAGCGCGCCGGCGTCACCGGAAGGCGACGCTGGACGAGGTACTGGTCGAGCGCTGTGCGTGCCAGTGGTGGCAATGCCACCTTGCCGGGCTTGCTTCCCTTGCCGACCAGATGCAGCCAGTGATCGTCGTGTTCGTCGGTGCGGATGTCGCCAAGCGTCGCTCCCACGAATTCGCTCGCTCGCAATCCGGTCGCATACGAGAAGTCCAGCGCGAAGCGCATCCGCTGAGCAGCGGGCGCTTCCCAGCCATATGACCATTCAAGGCCGTCTGCAATCGTGCGAACGAGCAGCCATTCGCCTTCCCTGAATCCGCGCGATGTGTCGAGCGGCGCAACGCGCGTGCGGCCCCGCACTTTGATGGCCGGCAAACGGGTTGGCCAGCACGTAGCGCTGCTCGATCAGCCAGCGAAAAAGCGCGCCCAGCACCGACAGAGCGTAGGCGACCGAGCGCGCCGACAGGTTACCGGCGAACGGCCGCCAGTCAGGTGCCGTGCGTGGCCGTGGCGGTCCGACCCAGCGCTCGCGCGGCGTCGGCCGGCGCAGGAAAGCCCAGTACGCGATCGCGTCTTCCGTGGTGAGTGACGATAGCGCCCGTCCACGCTGCACGATCGCCCACAGGATCAGCCGCTCCGCCTCCTTGCGATAGGCGCGCTGGGTCGTGGGCACCTCGTGCAGCGCGAGCCACGCCTGCACTGCCTGAAAGTCGTTCGATGCGTCCAGCGTGCAGGCCTGCCGGGGCGCGCGGAAGCTACCGTGCGAACCATCAACCTCATGCGGTAGCCGCAGCCGTTCCCACTGCACGACCAAGTCTGGCGAGGCCGTCACGATCAGTGCACGGGCCCGATCCGTCAATCGGGGATGGGCCTCGAAGAACATCTCGATCTGTTGTGCACTGGTCCGGCCTAGACCGGGAATTGCGCTCCACCATCGACGCCGGCGTGGTACCCGCACAGTCAGGTCCGCAAGCGTGGTGATACCGGCCGCACGTAGCACGCGTACGGCGCGAGGTTTCAGCCACAGTTCGATGTCGTCGACGATCTGCGGCTGCGGCGCAGGCAAAGCGGCGAGTATCTTGAGCGCGTGTGCGACCGCACCGGCCCGCTCAAGCCGTTCGTTGATGGAGTGCAGGAGGAGATCAGCGAGATCGGTGCGCTGGCGATGATGCGCGAACGCGATCAGTTGCAGGCGGATCAGGCCGATGACGCCGCGAGCCGACTGGCCCGACGCCTTGCCCTGCGGCAGGTAACGGTTCACTGCGGCCGTGGAAGACAGGTCCGCATACCAGCCGCGCAGCGCCGCCAGCCGGTCAGCATTGGGAAACGTTGGCGAATCGGGTGTGTGGCCGTGCCCGGGGGCCTTGGACTGACCTATTTTCATGATCTGAAGTTTAGTGTAAAGATGTGTCTATTGAGATAGGAATACTTATCTTAATACCCGGTAGCCACATAAGTTCAATATTGCGTTGAGTCTCATGCTCCAGACGCCGACTGGACTGAATCCGATTCGGATAGCCGTCGATATAAATATTGAGCAATACAGATGGATGATACGAGGGCCGCCCCGTTGCTGCGGGCGCGGTTCCGTCGAAGCCGAGATGATGGAGATCAAGCTCGTCGACAAAGACGTCGACTACGCGCACCGGATTGTCCGCGGAGACATAGTCTTCGAGATACTCGGGCAGCAGGACAGCCCGCTTACGGTCTTCGCGTTCAACGAATCGCTTCATGTGGCCGCCCGGTCTGAACGCGTTACTTCAGTTGAGGCGTTCAGCATGCGTTTTCACACAAGCTGGACCCATCGCTGCCCGCTAACCAGTTGCATGGAATGTCAGAGCCTCAGCCAATTGCGGCCGCTCATAGTCGCGGATCCGTGTTACCTGGCAGGCTGATTTGTCGCAGGTGTCGCGCATACGTTGAGTTTCTGCGAAATACGGCTGCCGGCGCGCCGGCGGTTAGCTGTCGTTGTCGCGAGCACTACGCGTACGAGCTCCCGTCCGTTCCCCCGTCAAATAGCCTGATCAAGGCTTGATAGTCAACCGGCTTGGTCAGATGATGGTCGAACCCAGCCTCGGCCGATCTGAGGCGATCCGCCGGAAGTCCGTATCCAGTGACGGCCACCAGGATCACATTTCGATTTGCCCCGGATTCGCGTAGCCTTCTCGCTACTTCGTATCCGTCCATGCTTGGGAGCCCGATGTCGAGAAGTACGAAGTCAGGGTTGAAGGTCGCCGCAGCGCTGAGTCCCGAAACACCATCTATGCGCGTCTCGACCTGATGACCCTCACTCGCCAGAAGCATTGCCAGCGCTTCGCTCGCGTCGGCGTTGTCATCAATGATGAGAATCCGCCTTGGAGGGGCCGCAGCCGCGGCTGACTGCGAGTTGATCTGTTCGTCCGGGATGGCTCCCGGGTCAAGCGGCAGATCGATGATGAACTCACTGCCAGTCATGCCGTCGCTAATAGCCCGGACCGTGCCGCCGTGCAACTCGACCAGCCGTCTCACCACGGACAGGCCAACACCCAGGCCATTCTGGCGCTGACCATCCGACGCAGGCCCCTGAACAAACATGTCGAAAAGACTCCCGAGCATCGAGGACGGGATGCCTTTTCCGTTGTCTTTGATGCTGAGCGATAGTCGATGCGCCGTTGTGGTCGCCCGCAACTGTATGGAGCCGCCCGGCGCGGTGTATTTCGCCGCATTGATGACGATGTTCTCGATGACCTGCGACAGCCGGGTCGGGTCAGCGTTTAGCCAGATGGGTTCTTCCGGCAGGGAGACGGACAGCGTATGACGACGTTCATCAATGATCGGCTGGCAAACTTCGATGGCGCTCTGAACGATTGTTTTAAGGAGAACCGTCTGTCGGTTCAACTCGATGCTGCCGCTCGTTATCCGGGTGATATCGAGCATGTCGTTCACGAGGTGCATCATTGCGCGCCCCTGCCTTTGAATGACGCCGGCGGCCCAGTCCTTCTGCGTGACCGGCACCGTTTCCGACGCGAGCAGATTTCCGGCGGAAACCAGCGCTGCAAGTGGATTGCGCAGCTCGTGGCCGAGCATGGCCAGAAATTCGTTTTTCCGCCGGTCGGCGACCGCCAGCTGTTCGGCACGCTCGCGAAGGTGAGCATTGCTCACGCTGCGGTTGACGAGATCACGCTCGGTTGATGACACCGCAATCGCATTGCCCCCGTCGTCCGTCAGAACCGATAGCGTAAGCCATATGTCGACGACGCGGCCGCCCTTCGTTACCCGTTGTGTCTCGTAGGAATGCAGCGCCTCGTTGTGCTCAGCATGGCGCACGAAGTCGATATGATCCTGCCTTGCACCGCGGGGCATCAGATCGGAAACAGTCATGCGCAGCGCTTCGGCCTCGCTGTAGCCATACATCGCGCTCGCAGCCTTGTTCCAGGCGAGAAAGCGGCCTTTGAGGTCGAATATCGTCACCGCGTCGTTCGAATCCTGAACCACGGCGGCAAGGCGGCGGGCGCGTTCATCGGATAGCTTGAGATGGGTGATATCGGTCCAGGTCACGACGACGCCCGAAGGCGGCGTTCCGCGAACCGCGATATACGGCATGACGCGGCGAACATACCATTCTGCGGTCGCGGTTTCTATCTCCTTCTCGACCCGCTGGTCCACGCCCATCAGTATCCGGTCGACCTCTGAGGGCAACGCGTCGCCGAGCGGGTTGCCGAGGACCTCTACGATCCTGCGTCCGATGTCCGGCGGCGCAAGGCCCAAAATCTTCGCTGCGCTAGGGGTAAACCGTTTAATCAGCCCCTGCCTGTCGAGCAGCAGCGTCGCGATTTCCGTGCTGGCAAGCAGATTCGTGACGTCCTCATTGAGGACCTCCAACTGATGAACCTTCTGCTCCAGTTGAGAATTGACGACATTCATCTGCTCATTGACCGCCTGCAGTTCCTCCTTGGACGTTTCGAGCTCTTCGTTTGCGGAGCGCAGCTCCTCATTCATCGAAAGGATTTCTTCGTTCGATACCCGCAATTCGCTGTTGCTCTCCTCCAGTTCCTCGATTGTGCTGCCAAGCTCCACCTGCGTTGTGCGAAGTTCGCTCTCGAGGTGCCAGAGGTCGGAATCCGCGCCGGAGGGCGCCATCGACACAGGCCGGTCGGCCGTCGGCAACCTGGCGAAGATGACAAGCAATGCCTTGCCGGCATGCGTCGTGTCGAACGGTCGCGTCACCGTGATTTTCACCGCGGGCGCACCACCGTCAGCGACGATTTCACTGACCGGCGAGGCCGACTGGTCCTGGATCGCCCGACGCAATACAATCCGGAGCTTGAGGCGCAGGCCGTCGCGCGCCATGTCGAGAATATTGCCGGTTGGCTCACCTGCCGGCTGCGTCAGGTATTCGTCCGTCGAGCCGCTCACGTAGAGCACCTGGTGAGCAGAATTGATTAGCACCGAGGCGGCATGGTGCTCTTCCAGCAGCGTGGCGTTGACCAGTTCCGCGTAACCCTTGCTGCGGACACCGACGCGGCTTGCGGGCGGGAATTCCTCGCGGCGCGCCGTATTTGCGGAAAACCGGTAGCCAGTGACAGCCGGTGCGATGACCGGACTGCGCTGGTAAATACGCCAGGCTCTCGACACCTCCTGGAACTGGGTGGAATCGGGATCGGTACTTTCCGATCGTCCCAAAAACAGATAGCGCTTCGGATTCAGCGCGAAGTGGAATAGCTCAAATACCCGCTGCTGGGCTTCGGGCTCGAGGTAGATCAGCAGGTTCCGGCAACTGATCAGATCGACGCGGGAAAACGGGGGATCGGCAATAAGGTTCTGCGGGGTGAACAGAACCGTTTCGCGAAGTTCCTGCCGGATCTGGAATCCATCGCTGTGCGCCTGAAAGAAACGCTCGAGCCGCGCTTCACCCACTGGTGACGCGACGCTGGCCGAATAGATGCCCTGACGTGCGCGTCCCAGCGCAACGCGGTTCACGTCAGAGGCGAGGATCATGAACGGCCGCGTCACCCGGCGCTTCTCGATCTCCTCGGTCAGCAGCATGGCCATCGAATAGGCTTCTTCGCCCGTTGCGCATCCCGGCACCCATACACGAATTGGCTGCTCGCTCTGCGGCTCCTCGAGCAGTACGCTCAGCACGCGTTCGGACAGCGCGGTCCATGCATCAGGATCGCGAAAGAACTCCGTCACACCGATCATCATATCGAGACTGAGTGCCTGAGCCTCCTCGGGCGAGGCCGACAGGACGCCGCAATAGGCATCAAGGCTATCAATCCGGTTGACCGCCATGCGGCGGGCAATGCGGCGCTGAAGCGTCCCCCGTTTGTAGCCCCTGAAATCTGATCCGGCAGCCGCAAGCGCCCTGAGCACCGGTTCAAGATCGACCGGCCGCGCGGCATCCAAGGCGGCCTGTGACGTCCCTGCCGTGGATCGTGTGATGTAATCGAACAGCGCAGCAGGCATGTTTTCGACCGGCAGCACATAATCGACCAACCCCGTTGCGATTGCATGGCCAGGCATTGCGCTGTGCTCCGCCGTGTCAGGCGTTTGCGCCATGACCATGCCGCCCTCGGCCTTGATCGCTCTCAGGCCCGCTGAACCGTCCGCGTTCGCGCCGGTGAGCACAACCCCGATGGCGCGATCATGCTGGTCAGCGGCCAGCGACGTGAAGAACGCGTCAATCGGCATGGGGATTGCTGGGCGACCGACGGCGGCCCGCAGCCGGAACGTGCCATGCTCGATAACGACAGACACCTTCGGCGGGATGACATAGACATGTCCCGCGCGCAGTGTTGCGCCATCCTCAATGGCTGACACGGGTAAACGCGTGTCTTTGGCCAGCAATCCGGGGAGGTGACTCTCCGAACCTGGCGCCAGGTGGACAATGACCACGAAGGCAACATCGGCCGGAATTTCGGAAGCAGCCCTGAAAAACAGGCTTAACGCATGGAGGCCACCGGCCGACGCGCCGATCGCGACTATTCGCGGAGCGATGGCCAACCCTTGCGCTGTAGAGGTCTTATTGGGATCATTCATGGTACACCGCTCAAGACCGCTGGAGCGCCAGTGTAGCGCCTATTACATCGCCACTGATCGAACTCCCGGTGCAGAGGCATTTCACGCCCGGTGGCGGACGTTGGATACGGAGCACGCGAAAACGCGTTGGCATGAAAGGAGACTTACAACGGTATGCCTGACGTACCATACAGCACGGCTGCAAATATCCGTATCCGAATTTCCGTGATCGCCCCCAAGCGGCCGGCCAACTTTCTCGGCAGCGGACGTTCGCAAACTGTGACGACTGAAGTGATGCTACGTAGCTGACAGCCACTTCCTGATTTCGACAGCGTTGTCTTACGTGTAACTCATTCGTAGAGCACCTGAGCGAGCGCGAGCCAGCCGCAATCACCGGCATGGAAACGCTAGCGAGTGGAGACTGCGAAAGAGGTCGAACACCCGTGGGGAGTTCGAAAGGATCAGGACGGCTCAGATCGCACCCTTCTGTCGCCACCTTCCCGTAAACGCTCACCGTGCAGCACGCGCTGGCGCTGATGGTCATTGGTTGATTGTGTGGGGTTTCCATCGAGGGAAACTTTCCAGAAAGCCTTCGTCCACCGTCAGCATGTATCGGGCTTTAATCCCTAGCGTGATATAGCACGCATCCTGCACCAGT
Organism: Paraburkholderia fungorum; assembly: GCF_902833645.1. Taxonomy (GTDB): domain Bacteria; phylum Pseudomonadota; class Gammaproteobacteria; order Burkholderiales; family Burkholderiaceae; genus Paraburkholderia; species Paraburkholderia fungorum. Next base: position 97,786 of record NZ_CADFGE010000005.1, on the reverse strand, counting down.
GTTGCACCACCAAACACCTGTAGATCGCGCTGCAAGTCAGGGAGTTCGGCTTTTGGTATATCCAGAATCAGAAGGACCACGACTTCCCCTTAAGCTTAGTTTTTACCGACTATGCCGCAAAACCGGCGGGGTTTTCGAATGCCGCCACTAGCACGCTGGCCCACTCAAGGAAGGCCCGGCGTGATGTCGGGTGCCCCCTTCCAGCATTCATCTTTATTGCAAGGATGTCGCCGACATGTACTGTTCGCGCACTGCCAGCCCTCCATAAGGCAAGTGAGACGCGGTGACTGTCGCGACGTAGTCTGAATAGGCATATTCCACCCTCGCCACCGCCACGGGTTTTTCCATCAGCGAGGTCAAGGTCGTATCACCCGCGATCGACGTCGGGATTCCAAGGGCGTTCCGGAGATTTTACACGGCGATCCGCCAGCTCTGACTGGCCTCGGGTTTGGTCATGTCCCGGCGGTACAGGTTGATCGCCATCAGTGTCCCATCCGGTCCGAAGCTGAACCATATTTCGCTCACAGGTGGCCCGTTTGTGCGAAGCAGTTGCGCCGGTACGCCCCGACAGCGCAGGTAGCGAAAGTCGCGTGATATTTCATCGCAACGCACGTTGTCGCGAGCCATTTTTTCCACCACTTCCGGCTCGGTACTGCGATCAAGCTGCAGTCCCAGCGCCGGACGGTCTGGCGCCGCAGTTGATCCTCTTTCCCGCGAAATTGCGTGGTTCCGCATGGATAGAACGACGTTGGAATCGACCGTATCAACTGGACATTGGACGCCGAGTTTGACCAGGAGATGCCGCCCCTGTGACGTGTGCATCCTGCCAATCGCAGCGACGCTCACGCACGCCGCTATAGCAACGCCAGCCATCACGCGTGTGCTTCGCGCAGCCGTTAGCCTGAATATGACGTTGCAACCGTAGGAGGCAGATAAAGCGGGCCGCCGGGCGTAGCGCGTATGATTGTGCTGCGCAGGTTGAACAGAGTCGGAACCGCACTGAATTGGAACTTCGTGCCAACCGGTATGCCCGCGGAATTTGTCGCGGTGAGCGGGTAGGTTCCATTTGTAGTCGAAGTCAGTGCGGCGAAGTCCGCGGCAGGTAGTTTGCTTTGCAGCGTTGCGACCAGATCTACCATGAACTGATCGAACACGCAGCCAGGAACGCCGACGTCTTTATGGGCGGTCGTCATGTCCTGACACATTTCGGGTTGGGCGTCGATATCTCCGGCAACCTTGACCGGCCCTGGATAGGTGTACGGGCCACCGAGGAGCAATTCGAACTGCAGCGTGAGACATGCTTCCAGCCGGGCGGGAGTGTCATGGGCTGCACTGCTTTTGCTGGTGTTGGCGACGGGGCTAATTGTCGACGAAATGTAGGGATAGCTCCATGCCGGCGCGCTATTCCATACGTCCTGCACGGCGGGATTGTTGTGCAGGGTCAGGCCGAGTATCAGGTCGCTGGAGTCCCCGATGATACTGTCCACAAAACGGAAATCGGTGTTGTCCGACCCCCAACGACCCTGCCATTGGCCGTCACCGTTCTGGTGATCGTAATTCGAGTAGGTGAACTGGGCGAATCCGCCAATATGATCGGTAATTTTGCCTGCAAGGAAAATCCTGGCCGAATCGAACATCGGAAGGCCGTTTTTTGGATTGATGGGCATCCCGTTGGAGTCCAGGTTGTTCCTTGTCTTGCTCAGATCGACAGTGGCCATAGCGGCTAGCGGAATCGTGCGCTCGCCGATGATATAGCCATTTCACTTGAACCAGCGCCCGTAGGGTGTCAGTTCAGGAAATTGCCCGCCGGCGTGACACGCCACGCAACTTTGCCCCGTCTGTCGTGCGAATATGGGCAACGCATGGGCGGCAGAGGCCTGGAGCAGGCAAAGCGCCGCCAGTACGGCAATCCAGGCGCGGCGAAGCAGGCAGCGGGATGTTCGGTCGCGGGCAAGAGCGAACGTCATGGTCGTTTCTCCCTCTGCAGTGTCGCACCGCGTCGCACTCTTCCTTTAAGGAATCGGTAGCGAAGGCGAGTCATTCAGGCATGAGTGAATCTCGCTGTGCCCTGGCAGCGTCGCATTGATCAAGATCATCTAGCCTACGGAATAGCTTGTTCAGAGTCTGCCGCCCCGCCAAGCGGGGAATATCTTATTTGGATTGCAGATAGACCGCCACGGCCCTGGCCTGTTCGTCATTCAAGGTATGCGCTACCGCGCTCATCAAGGCGCATTGCCACGCATACCGTTTTTGAAAACCTCGAACTGATGCAATAGATACTCTTTGTGTTGCCCGGCCAGCCGTGGGAATGCGCCGGCTCCCTGGGCCTCCGCGCCGTGACATGTCGCGCAAGCCGGCACGCCCTTATCCGGCAGGCCGCGTTCGAAGATTTCCTGTCCCTTGGCCGTCAAGGCGACGTCTCCAGTCGCGCCTCGCGTTGCCGGCTGGTGCGAGAAATAGCCCGCTAACGACTTGACGGCGGCGGCGTCCAGCAGGGCGGCCATGCCCGACATGTAATCGCGGGCAGTGTTTTCACCGCGCGCGTGCTCGCGGAATCCCGTCAACCGGGCTTCGATGTATTCGGGGGTCTGCCCATTGAGTTTCGGAAACATCGGCGATTCGCTACGCCCCCCTACACCGTGGCAGCCGGAACAAATCTGCATGGCAATGCGGACACCACCCTCACTTTGTGCGAGGGCTGGCGTCAAGGTGAGGCCAGCGGCGGCAAGCAACGCAATCACGGGCATTCGTGGACCGAGGATCATTTTGTCAGCGTTGTCTTCAAGTCGAACGGATGGAAGATGTCAACTCGTCCGGGGCAGAATAGGATATTTTTGAACTCAACGCGAAGGGAATGATGGAAGCACGGTGTGTTGTGCGACACATGCGACCGGTGTGGGTACGTTGCCACAAGCAGCGGATGCCCGAGTGGCGCATCCCGAGTGTCTCGATCACGATTGGGCCTGTACGTGACGCGCTGTGGCATGGCACTTCCCGACAAACGCGCTCAGCTTGTTTGCTTTCGCGGCAGACCACCTAGCAGTTTTCTTGCGTGCCGCGAACGTAGCTGATTCCAGACTACGCCATGGGCGTGGGCTGCGGCCAGAATGCACTGATCTGCCCCTTTTTTGGGGGCGCGTTACAGAATGGCACCAACCAGTATCCCTTCTTGATGCGCCTGAGGTTGTCGTGGATACTCCATCGAAGGTGTCCTGTTAGGAATACTTCAGGTTTCCATCAGGTACGTTCTGTAGAGTGTAAACCGGTCATGAGACTATTAGCACTTAATCTGATAATCAACGCCAAACGGCTTGGTAAAGTTGTGCGAGTGTTCGAACCGAAATGAGAACGATACCGAGGCTCAATTCGGCAAGGTGGATGCCTAGCCTGAAGGCGCCAGAGACCGTGCGTGCTTTTCGTGCGCATCTGATAGCGGCGTCTGTGGCGGCGATGTCTATTCAGTTGGTTGCGCTCGCAACCATTTTTTTGGCCGGAGTGCCAGAGCATCTGTTCGAGACAACCATGTTTCGACTCTCGGCTGCAGCGTTGGTGCTAGGTATGGTGGGCGCAATAAGATGCGTCGCGTGGATCGCCTTCGTGGCTGCCATCGGCCGCAACGATGCGAAATTTCTCGATGCTCGGCACAGTCTCGTATCGGTTTCGGCAACTTGTCCGCGGCGCCATCTGGTTATTCTTCACGCTCGATTCGCCGGATTCGCGGAAGAAATATTTAGTTAGTCAGTTCGCAGAGTATCCGCCGAACCGCCTGTTTCGCGTACTCTTTTCGATTTTTGCCAGCCGCAATCATTGCTGACGAAAACGGGCGACGCATCATCGAAACGGAGCGGACTTGGGGCCGCGTGTCCAACTACCCACGCGGCTTTACCGCGGTGACGTAGGAAATTCGTGATGCAGACAACTGTCGGCCACTCTCAACCAATGGTCGCAACCTCGATACGAAGAGTTGCCGCTCCTCCGCAGTGAACCTGTCCTCAAGAATACTCTTAAGTGTTGGAGCCAATGGATGAGGCGAGTTGTTAACAAATACTTCCCACGAAGGCGCGTTGGCGGGTAAAACGTCTATATGTAACTCAAGATGGATTTCGGTGAAGCCCGCGTCCATCGCAAAACGGATGAGATCCCGTTCGCCGTAGTTGGTAATGGGAAGTTGACGAGCTTTTTCTTCCGTGTCTGGGAATTGCGCAGACCTCCAGCGGAGCATCAGCGGAAAGAATGGATCGTCAGACGCGGGGCCGATTCCGTCGACCAGTTTCCTTAGCGCGCACACCTCGAACGCTTCATCGCGGAGAACGGGCTCGGCAATCGAGATGCGTCCACCCGGTTTGAGGATCCGGTAGAACTCTCGCATCGCGGCGACTTTGTCGACAACATAGGCTAGGACCGCGCGCGTCGCCACGGCATCAACCGACGCATCGTCGATTTCGGCGAGCGAATCTGCAGAGCAATTAAAAAACTGGCATTGTTGTCGAATACCGCGTTGATTCGCGAGCATTTCCGCGTAACGCAACATCGGTCTGGAAACATCAGTCATTAGCACGTTTAGCGATGGGCCAATGCGCTCGATTGCACGGAAACCAACCAGACCGTCTCCAGTGCCTATGTCCGCGAGCGTCATACCTTCGCTTAAACCTGCAGCGTCAAGGACACGATCCGCGTATCGCGTGACATCAGCGCGAATAGTTTTCTCATGCCCGGCGTCACCGCCGTGGCGGTGATTTAAAAGCCATTCTGACCAAATGTCGGAGCTTTCGGTATTCACTGAACGATTCTCAACCTGCTTAAACATCCGATTCGACGTTTCGCGTCCGTTGCCCGTCTGCTGGGAGTGGCGGAGATGGTATCGGGGATACCTTATGGATGCCTTAAGCACGCAACACGCCCAGACATGTTTCTTGCTCCGCATCATTGCCGACGGGGCGCAACCGGCTATCTAGCAGATCCGACAACATGAGACGCCGCAGGTTACGCTGAAGTCGCGCAGATCCGGGTGTGATCGACCGTTATTCATCATGGTTCGGACTTCCGAAGAGGCCCACCGAAGGACTGTAAAGGGTCGAACTGGAACGCCCAAAGTCACTTGGCCAGGTTTTCAAGCGCGGCGATAGTTCAGGGGGAATGACAGGCGCACGGCCTGTCGGATATGGCTTGCTACCATTACTGTAGCAAATCTGTAGCGCACAAAACTCCCCATCTTAAAGCCTCGCCCGACTACCACTCCGTCCCGGCTCGCGCGCGCTCATTTCGACGAAATTCACCGGGCGGCGCTCAGGTGTTGATCCAGACGCGCGCCTGCTCCAGCTCGTCGACGTGGAACGCCTTGACTTCGGCCTTCGTAAAGAACCGCGCCAGATGCATCGAGGCACGGACCCAGCTCGCATCGGCCACCACGGCGGCGCGCGTGACCTTGCGGGCCACGGAAACGCCGAGCGTTATATCGGTCCACAGCGCCCTCGGCTCGATGCCGGCGAAATGTTCGATGTGTTCGAGCACGCGGGTCTTGCCGTTCAGTTCGAGATCACCACGCATGCGCTCAATGGCTTCGCGCAGATCGTGGTCGGTGATTTTGCCTTCGACGGAAATTTCGATGACCGGGGAATCGGGCTCGGTGCGATACAGGATCATGGCAAGACCGCCTGACTAGGGAGACGTTACACGCTCAGGCGCGGCGCGGACGAGCCTGGCGTTCGATAATTTCTTCACGATACCCCATTTCACACGGCTCGGTTAGACCGGTTCAACGCCGTTTAGAGTACGCTGACGGCCCCGCCCCGTTACCATCTTCCCGCCCGTGTCGGTCATTCGAACGTCGTTACGCCCTGACAGCGGACCTGGTACTCTCTTCCAAGTAAGTCGACGGCCTGCGCGAGAACATTTTTCCACGGACGGGTGAGCCCGATGCTGTTGCATCGCTGATGCGCGTGAACAGCACCATTAGCGTAGGCCAAATTAAATGTGTCACCGACGGAGTCTCGAAATGTCGGACCGATTCGCCGTTGTAGTGACACTTTTGCTTGCAATCGGAACGAAATGAAACTGTCACTTCGCATAAGTCCGTATTAACTTTGTCACTTCGCATCGCGCTCAGTGACTTTTGTCGTAACCATCTGATCTTACGGGTGATTCTCGGTGGCGACCGGGGTTGCTCGTCAACTGTAGCCGCCGCATAGGTGCCGCGCTTGGGCCGCGCCATCAGCAGCTCTTGCTTAACCGCAGAGGGCCAGCGAGCAGCGTTAGATGACCGCAACTAGATATATACAGTTAGGAATGCGGCATACATTTACTCTTATCTAGCGCGATGCCCCGCGTTAGATATCATTGAACCAGGATCAGAGGGTTCTGTTCAGTGACCGAGGTATATTCATCCTGTCAGTTCGGGCGCAGGGAGTGGACGAAGACTGGAGTTGAATCCCTTACGTAGCAAGGGATGCGGCCGATGTGGAGGTTCTCGCATCGTTTCGGCCATGCCCCTCTGGGACGCCGATGGCAGTACAATTCACCGCATCCTTTCGTACCAGTGGCAGCGCGGCGCGCTATGACGCCACACCGTTTCGCCACAGCCGTAGATCAGGATAACGTATCATAGAATCGCAAATAAAGAGTCCGCCCGTCAAGCTTTCCCCATGCTAGCTTTTGCGCTCCGCAACGCAGGGGAGGCGACCCAAGCGGATTCCGCAGTGACACGTTTGCGGACCGGCGGCAGTGACGATTTTCGTTCGCTCGCGCCAAGTCATTGAGCCGACACGCTTTTTTCGGGACATTGACTGACCAACGCGCGAAATGACGGTTTTATTGTCGAGGCTGTGACACTTTTAATGCTGTCTACGCCAGAGGGCGCCGCTCAAAGCCACGCATCACACGCTATCTCGACCGCGAGCTGTGGCAGGAAGTGAATGTGTATATCGGCAGCCTGCCGAAAGACACTCCGCGCGAGCGGGAGCGCTAACTTCGTGCACGGTGGCTGTTCACGCTGTTCTATCTCGGTGGCCTGCGCATCTCCGAGGTCGGAGGCAACACGATGGGCTGCTTCTTCTGCCGACGCGATGCCGACGGTCACGAGCGCTGGTGGCTTGAAGTGCTGGGCAAGGGCAACAAGGAGGGGTTGGTACCCGCCTCCGCGGAAATGATGGTGGAGCTTGGGCGTTACCGGCGCGACCGCGGCCCGTCCGCCCTGCCCGCCCGGCATGAGGACACGCCGCTCGTGCTGCCGCTGGGCAAATCCATGAAGCCGCTGACCCACGCCGCGCTGCACACGATAGTCAAGGGCATCTTTGCCGGCCCGGCCGGACATCTGAGGCTGCGCGGCGACAGGTTCGCGGGACAGGCGGATCTGCTCGAACAGGCCTCCGCCCACTGGTTGCGTCACACAGCCGGTTCGCACATGGCCGACGGCGGCGCCGATCTGCGGACCGTGCGCGACAACCTGCGTCACGCGTCGCTGACAAGCACCAACCCCTACCTTCACACGCCTGACGAAGAGCGCCACCGTGAAACCGAGGAAAAGCACCGCATCGACTGGTAAGGTCTCGCCCGGACCGTTGGTGACAGGCGCCCCGATCCGGAACGTCTGGACAGGCAATTATTTACGCAGTCGCCTTGCTGTTCTAGCCGCTCCCGGACCGCCTGCGCCAATAATCTGACCTGCGTCAATGCGGCATCCATTAGACGCCGCGCTCGCTACTTCAGGGTTGATAGGTACTTGATCAACGCCAATGCCCCGAAGGCCAGGACGATGATAGCAAGGATCGATATCAATCCAATGCTGAACATTCTCCAGCCACCAATCATGGTGTCCATATTGATGCGCCTTATCGCCTCGCAGCGCTGAGTCTATGGTTCACGCTCCGTTATCGAATTTTACCTGCACGCTCTTGAGAGGAAGACCTGTCCAGGGCTGCCAAAGGGTCGAAGTGAAAACTAATCGGGCTAGGTCGGTTTGCTGGGCGGATCAGACGTTCGGATGCTCGCCTAAGACCTCGCTCGAACGACCGAACGTCGCCGAAGCACTCGCTGAGCGATGCCGTCGCAAAGCTGTCGTTGCCGCAAGGAGAATGCTTGCTTACGGCGCGAGGATTGAAAGCCAGCTACTCGTATCGTACTGATGGACTCAGTTGGTTCGCCGCCTTTGCGTCATCAAGGCCCGGGCAGGAACTCGACGTCTCCATACCAGGCACGCGTCGTGGTAGCGGTATTATCGGTGTCGGTTAACAGCCCGTAGCCGTTGATTCGTCCTGGCGGTTCGTGAAAAACCCGTCTGTAGTCTTGCACGATATTGCGGCGTAGGCTTTGCCACTGACCCGCGTCGCCGGGTAGACCGGAGACCACGATCATCTGCACGCGATCGGTGTGAGGGTTGGCTATGACGGTGCCTGGCGCGGCGGTGGTCGACCAGATATACATCAGCGTGGCATAGGGCAGCTCCTCGCCACCCAGGCGCCTTGCCAGATCCATCTTGGCGCGGTCGAAAAACGATAGCTTGCTTTTGTCGCCGTCAAATAGGAACACCAGTCGCGCTGGCGCGTCTTCCTTCGATCCGACGCGGTTGTCGGCCCCCTCGATCGGTCCTTCTGCTTTCCAGCGCCATGCCACTACAGGTGTGCGAGCGAGATCGATGTTGCCCTTGTGCATCAGCGCAGACGCAGAGCGGTTCGCGTCCGCCTGCAGGACGGCGGTCTGACCTTCGTGAACGAGCGTGTATTGCGTCATGGGCTTGCCGCGCACGACCGGCACGTTCTTCCAGCCTGATGGCAGTGGTGCGCCGGGCTCGATCGCGGAAAAGGCGATACCCGGCTTTTCGTCCTGAGCGCGCAGAGATGGCGACAACAGAAGGAGCGCGACGCACACGGCGCTGCAGACTGGCCGGGCTGTTCGTTTCCGCGGGCGATGGATCGAGGGAAGATGCATGGCTGGTCGTATTGGTCGTTTGGCTAGCAATCATTGTAGTCGGCTCAGCTGACGGCATTTTAGCGGGAGCTCTAACACCGACGCTTACATCCTGTGAAGCGGAACTCCGGGCCGTCAATCTCAAGCATAAGACCGACTCCCACCTACCCGCGAGCAATGGCGCAACTACTGCGGTAATCGTTAGGTTGATGCGAAACCTGGAGGTAGCCAGACGCAGAGCCGCTTGCAGCAAGGCCCGGCGGCTGTGCGACTCGTGCGCAATAGAAGGTTGCGCAAGCTATTGATCAATATCGATCTGTCGAAACCACCCGCCAGATTCGCACGGAAATTACGACAGCCCCGATGCTCAGTTGACAAGCTCACACCTCACGACAGGCGCCGTGTAGGGGGACGGGTATACCGATTTGGGGCCGCTCAACACGCGCAGGCGCTGAGTGGCTAGCACCTCTGCCTTGCGCTGATCGCTCAGGTCCAGCGTACTGCTTGAGACGCGCGCGGCATCCGCAGGCTCATTCACGGCACACTGCGCCGTTTTACCGTCGGGCAGACGTACGGTTGTCTCGTACGTGTAGTCGGGCTGCGGGGCCGTGCAGGCAGTGCCGAAGACAGTCACTGCAACCAGCGCGATAAGCTTTGCGGGATCATCCACTTTACTCTCCCCGAAAAACTACATGATCGTTTGACCCGTTCGCGCCCGGGCTGTTCGGGCCGTTTGGGAAAAGGCCGTTCTACAAGGGGGAGATCAGGCTGATCGCGAATTCCCGTCACAAGCGCCAGGGTGATATCGATGCACCGAACTAATCGGAAACATTGAAGCCGATGTCAATAATCAGATCGCAAATGACCGTGACGCGGTGACGACAGGCAGCGACAAGAGAATTGCCAGAAGAAATCCGCTCTATCTCCGGGAACTGCACGTCGGTATCGAGCACCACGTTGCTCCAGGCGCTGTGCGTAACATCCAATGAATTGACCGGGTCCGCAACCGCATCATGTCCGGTGAGAACGAGCAAAAAACTGCACGTGAGGAAACTGGTGCAAACGCGCCACATTGCCGTTGAGGGCCCATGGCGTAACTCTGTGCCTCTGGCACGACTATGAGTTGGCCCTCAAGTTGCCACGGCAGGTCGCCCCGCGGCCGGTTCGACCGATTGCCCGTCCCACGCGGGCCCGCGTCGCACCGGTACGGCGCGAATCAGACGACCGGAGACGGACCCAGCCGGGCAGCCCGATCGCCGGGCGAGAAACAAACCTCAACCGGCAGATCATTGTCTTCGGCAAACCTGACAACGAAGTCAAAGGCTTCCGGACACACGCTCCAAAGTTCGCCAGACACGATCAGGCATTTCACGCCAGCGTCGACGACAGGCATGGCGAGGCGCGTCGCGGCAACATGAATGCCGGGCCGACGCTCCCCGACGAACAGGATGATGACACCCATCAGACGCTCGGCCCAATCACCCGGCCGGAAGACTGTCCGGTGGTGTGTGAGGCCACTGATCAGGTAGTGTGCGCTGCTGTCGGCTATCGTCATGCGTTGACGGTCAATGGTTCGGACGCCATCCAGTTCTGCTCGCCAGGTTCCACGGCGGGAGATCGGTCTGTTTCAGCCAGCCGGAACACGGCCACCGCATGGTCGAGCGCGCGGGCCTGTTCTTCGAGCGCCGCCGCCGCCGCGGCCTGCTCGACCAGTGCGGCGTTCTGCTGGGTCGCGTTATCCATCTGCGTCACGGCGCGATTGATCTGATCGATGCCGCGCGACTGTTCTTCCGAGGCCACGCTGATTTCGCTGACGATGGCGGTAACGTTGCGGGCCGCTACGACGATTTCGGTCATCGTGTCGCCAGCGCGAGCTGCCAGGTCGGCACCGTTCCTCACTTTCGCAACCGAATCGCCGATCAGTTCCCTGATTTCCTTTGCTGCAGCGGCCGAACGTTGCGCGAGCGCGCGGACCTCGCCCGCGACCACCGCGAATCCGCGCCCTTCCTCGCCGGCACGCGCCGCTTCAACGGCTGCATTCAGCGCGAGGATGTTGGTCTGGAACGCGATACCCTCGATCGCGCCAATGATATCGACAATCCGGTTTGAACTCGATGACATGTCCGCGATCACATCGACAACCTGACCGACAACCTTGCCCCCGCGTGCCGCGACTTCCGACGCATTTTCTGCGAGCGCGCTGGCCTGCCGCGCGTTGTCGGCGTTCTGCCGGACGGTCGCAGTCAGCTCTTCCATGCTCGACGCGGTCTCCTCCAAAGTCGCCGCCTGCTGCTCGGTACGTGTCGAGAGATCGCCATTGCCACTCGCGATTTCGCGCGCACCGTGTGTGATCGCTGCCGTCCCGTGCCGCACCTGCCCCACGGCGGCAGCAAGCCCCGCCTGCATTCGCGCAAGCGCAGCCATCAGCCGGCCCATCTCGTTGGCGCGCAGCTTATCGATCGCGCTTGTCAGATCTCCCGCCGCGATACGTTCGAAATGACGAATCACCTGATCAATGGGCCGTACGATCGATGCCATCAACGCGAAACGCGCGAACACGCCCAGCACGATCGCAGCAGTCCCGATCGCGCCGAAGAGCCAGAGCAGCATATGGAAATGCTGTTCCGCTGATGCGAAACTCGCCTTTTGCTGCTCTGCCTGAAAATCCTCCAGCGCAAGCTCGGCGCTCCGGTAGTCACTGAAAAGGGTGTCTGGTGCCTGACGCTGCGTCGTGCGAAAAGACATGAAATCGTTCTGGTCAAGCGCCGCAATTTCAGGCGCAAGTGCCTGCTTCATCAATTGCTCGCGCTTCGCCCGCAGCGCGTCGGCCAGCTTCCTCTCAACCTCATTCGAAGGCGGTTGTGCCGAATAAGCAGCCAGTTCCCGGTCGCTGCCCCTCTGCTCCGCATGCACCCTGGCGAGCACCGCATCAGTCGGTTTTCCCTGTGCGACGAGTGTTTCGAACGCGCCGAGATCGACTCGCACCTGCAGAAGCGCATCGCTGCTGGCGGTCAGGTGTCGCAGCGCCGCCGTTTCCTCTCGATACATCCTGTCGAGCGCCGTGTTGGCCGCTTTGAGTCCCGCGATCGACGTTACGATCACGAGCATTAGCGCTGCTGTATAACCGGCGATGGTGATGGTCAGCGCGACCCGGATAGTGGTATTTCTGAACATGGCTGCCTTCCTCGACCCGCTGAGCAGAAAAAAGCGGCAGGCGGATACATCCGCCGCCGCAAAATGGAGGAAATCGATCGAAAAGATCTACTGCGAGGAGCTGATGCCAGGGTCAGAAGCGGGTGCGGATACCCGTGGCCACTTCGATCTGGTTGTTGTGGCCGAACGTGGTCGACACCGTGTAGCCGCCATGCAGTTTCATGTAGTCGGCGGCCAGGTACACCTCTGTGCGCTTCGAGAGGTGGTAGAAAGCTGACGCGTAGACCGTCTCCTTGTAGCCGTTGTGAACCGTCGTGGCCGTCGTGTCGAATGCGCCGGAGTTGGCATTCGGGATGTCGCCGTCGCTGTTGTAGGCGGCGTTCTTCACATGCATCTGCTGATAGCCGAGTTCATAGTCGAACGGACCCTTTGGTGCGAGCTTGAACGACACCGTCCACGCATTGTCCTCCCGATCCGGCAGCGAGCCCTGCTTGCCCGTGTAATGGAAGTAGCCGGCGTTGACACGGCCGATGCCGAAACGATAGTCGCCCCCCACCGAGTACGTCTGATCGGTAAAGCCGCCGTTGTTCGTGTGGCTGTAGAAGCCACCGATTGAGGCCGGCCCAACGTTCCAGCCGAGCACGGCCTGATAGCCCGAGCCGTTGGCGAACTGCGTTGAGTTGCTGAACTGATAGCCAGCGGCCGCATAGATGCCGTTGCTGAAGAGCTTGCGCCACTGGATGCCGTTCTCGGAACGCGTGCCGGTCGGGCCAGCCGCGTAGAACACCAGTTGCTTGAAGTTGTTGGAATTGGTGTAAGCGCCTTCGTTCGTCGAGAACTTCGCGCTGACGTACGGGTCGGCGTAGAGGCCCGAGAAATCCTTCGCAACGGTGTCCTGGAAGCCGGCCGTCACCTGGCCGATCGTGGGGTTCTCGATGCCGACCCAGGAGTCACGATCGAAGAGCTGACCGGGATCTTCCATGTTGCCGTTCGCGGCGACGAATTCGCTCTCCAACTTGAAAATAATCTTATTGCCGCCACCGATGTCCTCGGCGCCGTGCACGCCCCAGCGGCTGCCGCTAAACCACGGCTCGCCGGCGTGGCCCATGCCAATCACGTGCTTGCCGGATGCATCGGCATTCGTCGTGTAGGCAAGCGCGCTCAAATCGATGAGGCCATAGAGTTGCACGCTCGATTGGGCGTGCGCGCCGCTCGACGCCAGGGCGCCTGCCGCGACGGCCATGGTTAGGTACTTTTGCTTCAAGGTCATCTCCTCTGATTACTGCGTTGAAATTTTTTTCTTGTTGCCCGCTGCAACTGCGGTGCGGACATCCGGATGACAGTTCCCTTCAGTCAATGAGCGCTATCCTAGTGAGCTCAATCCTTCAGGCAGCTTTCCCGTATCATTCGCACAACTAAGTGTATTTGCTGATATACGCTGCTGATTTGGCACCCGCTACACCGCGTCCCTGCTGCGCAAAATGTATCCAAGCCCACGCAGTGTCACGATCTGCGCGCTCGACAGGGCCAGGTGCCTGCGCAAACGGTGAATATAGATGTCAATCGCATCCGCGCTCGGCTCGTCGTCGAGACCGAACACGCTGTCCATCAGGGTTGTCTTCGAGACTGTTTTTCCCTGTCTTAGCATCAGGGCTTCGAGGATGGTGCGCTCACGAGCCCGCAACGCCAGCGGCAGGTTGTTATGACGAAAGTCACGCGTGTCGGGTATGTACTCCAGATCGCCACAAACAAGACAGCCCGACATGGCGCCTGCCTGTCTGCGGATCAGCGCCTTGATCCGCGCCACCAGTTCCCGTGCGTCGAATGGCTTGACGACATAGTCGTCGGCGCCCGCGCTAAAACAGTCGACCTTGTCGTCTGTCGAGCCATAGGCTGTCAGGATCACTACCGGCACCTTGTCGCCGCGACGGCGCAGTCGTGCCAGCACTTCCTTGCCGTCCATCCGTGGCAGCTGGATGTCCAGTAGCACCACGTCGTAGCAATGGGCCGCCAGCAGCCTATCCGCGCTTTCGCCGTCGCCGACGCAATCGATCGCGAAGTTTTCACGACGCAGCAGGTTGACAACCCAATGCGCGAGTTCCGCGTTGTCTTCCACGAGCAGCAGCTTCATCGCCTTTCCTCAATTGCGCGACGCGCGCAAGCTAACCGCGGCGAGGGCAAATACGCTCATCTTCCCTTGTGCCGGTCCGTCGCCCCAGCGTCAGGCAAGGCAAATCCGTGGACATTTGATGACCCAGGTCAGACGTGCCCGTCATCGGTCGTACCTCGAGTGATCGAATCCATGCCTGTCTCCGCAGGAATACCCGAACCGCTCACTCACCTTACGACCAGGTCGCCGGATGACGACCCGAATGTCTTCACCACCATAGCGACCTCGCCAGGGACAGCGGGTCCTCGTCTGCGTTGGTATCGTCATCCGACGTTCACGCCGACAACAGCTAAGCGACGTGCTTCACCAGACTGGCCGTCTGCGGCATTGTGCCGGCCACGCCCCTTCGCTTTAGCAACGCCCCCCTCCTCCTGAAGCTCAGAATGCCGCCGGCCGCCACTTCAGCAGACGCTTCTCCAGCGCGGTCAGCAGATAGTCGGCCGTGAGCGCGACCACCGCGAGCACGATCATCGCCGCGAACACGCCGCTCGCATTGAATGCGCCTTGCGCTGTCGAAATCAGCAGGCCGATACCCTGCTTCGAACCGAGGAACTCGCCGACTACCGCACCGACCAGCGCGAAACCGAAGCTCACGTGCAGGCTCGCAAGGATCCATGACAGTGCCGATGGAATCACCACTGACGTGGTCAACTGACGCTTCGAGGCACCGAGGATCTGCGCATTCGCGATCATGTACCGGTCGGCCTCACGCACGCCCTGGAATGCATTGCCAAACACGACAAAGAACACCATCACGACCGCCAGCGCGACCTTTGAGGCCATGCCCAAACCAAGCGCGATCACGAACACCGATCCCAGCACCACGCGCGGAATCGAGTTGGCAATCTGGATGTAAATGCTGAACACGTCGGAGAGCAGTTTGTTGCGACCAAGCACGACGCCACAGACAATGCCACCGACCGCACCGATGAGAAAGCCGATGCCGGTTTCTTCAAGCGTGACCCAGACCTGCTGCAGCAGTGGGCCCTGCGAGGTGCCGTTGACAAACCAGTCCACGATCTGAGCGAAGATCGCCGAGGGCATCGAAAAAAAGAACGGATCGATCCACTTATGCCGTCCGCCCATTTCCCATCCACCCAGCACGACGACCAGCACCAGTACCCGCAGGGCGATGATCAGAGCATGCCGCTGGCGCAGCCTGCGCTGTGCGATTTTTTCAACAGTTGCCAGCGACGCGCTATCGAAGCCCGCCTGCAGTGCGTATTCAGGAGTTGCCATGAATGTTGTTCCGAATTCAGGTTTATCAGGCGATCTGCACTTCTTCGCGCAGGTCATGCCAGATATCGCGCGAAATCTCGATGAAGCGCGGCTCGTAGCGAACTTCCGACGTGATCCGCGGGCGCGGCAGATCTATCTCATAGACCTTCTTCAACGTCGCGGGGCGCGCGCTCAGCACGAACACGCGATCAGCCAGCGCGATCGCTTCTTCCAGATCGTGCGTGACGAACACTACCGACCCCGAATTAGCCGACCACAACTGCAGCAGTTCGTCCTGCATCAGCGTGCGGGTCTGCATGTCGAGCGCCGAGAAGGGCTCGTCCATCAGCAGGATTTCAGGCTTGTTGATAAAGGTTTGCGCGAGCGCCACACGCTTGCGCATGCCGCCTGACAGCTGATGCGGATAATGCTTGCCGAACTTCTCGAGCCCGACGCGGCGCAGCCATTCATTGGCCTCGTCGTGCGCGGCCGATTTCGAGCGGCCGCGATAGAGTGGCCCGGCTGCCACGTTATCGAGGACCGAACGCCACGGAAACACCGCATCGGCCTGAAACACGAAGCCGATTCGCGGATCGATGCCGTCTACCGGCGCGCCCATCACGCGCACTTCGCCGGTCGTCGGCTTCAGGAGCCCGGTGATCATGCTGAGCGTGGTCGACTTGCCGCAACCGGTCGGTCCGACGATGGCGACGAACTCGCCCTTCGCAACCGCCATGCTGAAGTCGCGCAACGCGATCGTCGCCTTGCCGTCTGGAGAAATGAAACGGCACGACACCGAGCGGAACTCGATCACCGGCGCGCTCTGAGAAACAACTAGGTTCATCTGTACATCCGTGGGAATGGCCGGTACCGCAAACGCGGCACGGCAAGCGAAACGAAACCGGCTGCATCAGACACGCAGGCGCAACCGGCAGGCGCTGACTTACTTCGCGCCAACGAACTCATTGGTATAGGTTTTCCCCAACTCAATATGTTTGCCCTTGACCGACGGATTGAACGCCGACAACACCTTGAGCACGGTCGCCGGTCCATCGGCGGGCATCCTGCCGTCCGGCGTGTACATCGGCAGCGAAGCCTTCAGCGCACTCACGTAAAGCGGTTTGTCCTTCTGGTAGTCGCCGGGCATCTTTGCGGCGATTTCTTCCGCGCTATGCGTGTGGATGAACTGCATGGTGCGCACGAACGCGTGCGCGAGCTTTGCTGCTTCAGCCTTGTGCGAATCGGCCCATGCCGCCTGCACATAGAGGCTCGACGCCGGGTAGGTGCCGCCCAACGCCGCCTTCGTGCCTTCGACCGAGCGCATGTCCACGAGCACCTTCGCATCGCCAGACTTCTGCAATGCCGACACGGTCGGTTCGGTCGTCATGCCGGCGTCGATGCGACCTTGCTTGATTGCGGCGATGAAGCTGGCGTCAGCGCCCACCGGCAGCATCGTGTATTCCGTCGACTGGATGCCATGCTGTCCGGCAAGGTATTGTGTAAGGAAGCTTGTTGAAGAACCGAGGCCAGTCACACCCAGCGTCTTGCCCTTCACGTCGGCCATCGATTTGACCGTGTCAGCCGCCTTGGTCGACACCATTTCGACCTCGCCCGGCACCTGACCGAACACGACAATCGCCTTGACGTCCTTGCCTTTGGTTTGCAGATCGATCGTGTGGTCGTAGAACCCGACGACCGCCTGAACGGCTCCCGCGAGCAGTTCGTTTTCAGCGTCAACGCCGGCAGGCTGCGACAGCAGTTCGACGTCAAGCCCTTCGTCCTTAAAATAACCGAGCTGTTCGGTCAGGCGCGCTGGCAGGTAGATCAGCTTCGTGATGCCGCCGACCATGATCGTGATCTTCCCGCTGTCGGCGGCTGTCGCGTGCTGCGACGCAATACCGAACAGCAGGCTGGACGCGACGGCGATATGGCGCAGCGAGCGAAAGCTAGGGGTCATCGATAGTCTCCATTATTGTCCGGCGCGGCGGAATGCCGCCCGTCTGCATCGATGGAGGAGATTCTAGGGGAGTGAATCCTTCTGCCGACTTACACGGGGATAGGTTTTTCATGAGGGATTTCCATGAGCGGAGTTGTCGAGCGTTGGCAATCGATGCTTCGTCAATACTCAGCGACCGGCAGACAGCTCTTACACAATTGTCTCGTCGCCCGGTTTCCTGCTGGACGAGCCATGCCTGGATTTGCTCTCGACTTCGAGGCGGCCACGCGCGAGGACACGCGGCGCAGCCACGGGTCGGCGATCCGGCATTTCGCGGGTGAACGGGCTGGCTTCCCTGGTCCGACCAGAATCACGCAAGGTCAGCAAGCGCCAATGGCATCGCGCGCGACGCGCGAACCTGCAGCACGTATATCGGTAACAAGCCGCTGTTGCTGTCACGCTTCTGACAGAGCTTTCGCTCTGGCGGACTCAGCAGACTTCGGCTCGTGGCATAAGGTCGATCGTTTAGTTCGTGACGAGTGCATCTTTACGTCAATCGACTGCAACCGCATCCACGTCAAGGCCCACTCTTGCGGCACTCTCATATAGTCGAGAAAGTCCCGAGTTTAGTAGCCAGGTTGCAGGAACTTAAGTTCGCTTAACACCGAAGGAGTACTCACGCGGCGTTGACTGAATCAATCGCGCGGTGTTGCATGTGGATAACGTGATTTGGCAGAACGCCGCACTCGTCGAAAAGATCGAGTCTCTCGACGGCACTGCGGCGGTGTGCCCGCTGTGCTAGGCGCGCGCCAGCGGTCACCGAAAACATGAACAAACACGCCGCGATGCCGGCGTGATCTGCGACCTGCCATCAACCTGGTGTTGACGCACGTCGCAACGTCGGTCGTGGAGGCCGGCGTCAAACGTCTGACTGTCGTGGGCGAGATGCGATGCGCTTGCCCTGATGCGTTCGATTTCGTTGCCCGCTTCGCACGCGATAACGACCTGCCGGTCCAGGCGCTCATCCAGCCGGTCGTCGAATCCGGTCAAGCCCGAACCGGCCAATCCATCCAATTGGCTTTGCGCAAAGGAGGCTTACGACGGACAAGCTATTGATCGTCGGCTGCCTTCACAGGTCATTGTGCATCGGCGTTCTGAACAGCGCGGGATGCGACGCGTTGAGCGGGCCGTCAACCTCGATTGGCCCGGTTCGCGCCGTATCCATTTCCGGGCGATGTCCCGCATCGCACCTCGTAGTCGCCTCGGGCACCGGACGGCGCGAAGCGGCCAGCCCTAGCCTGCGCTCGAGCAAATGATGGTGGGCGCGGTGTAGGGCGATGGATAGCCGGAATCGGGGCCGCTGAGGACGCGCAGGCGCTGGGTCGCGAGGACGTCCGCTTGCGTTTGCTCGCGGCGGGTGAGAGCTGCGGGCGCGGCGCCGTTCGGCAGAGGTTCGTTGACGCCGCATTTCAGCGTCTTGCCGTCGGCAAGCTGTACCGTCGTTTGGTAGGCGTAATCGGGTCGCGCAGCCATGCCGTCGGTCGACCAGAAAGTGACGACGCCGAGCAGTGCGCAGGTGAAGTGTCGAATCATCATGATGTGTTCCTCAATACTTGTCCACGTCATTTGACACCGGCCGACGCTGTTGAGATACGGCATATCCTGAAACTCTCTTTTCCAGGATATGCGTTTGTCGTAGGGCGACGCTGATCCGGCGGTGTTGGCCCCTCTCGTGATGCGACACGTGCATACGGTCAGTTACGCTTCTCCCCGCTTACAGGCGACAAAAACATATAGCGTGGTACATCCAGGTTTTGCGGCGCAGGTTTGTTCCTGAATACACGACCAGCGAGGTCGTATGTGGAACCATGACAAGGGCACAGGAAGCCACCCGGCCAGTTGTCTGGCAGATTGGCCTGTGGCCCCGGCTGAAATCGCGGTCTGGGTGTGCAGCCAAGATGCGTACAGACGCCGACGACAACGAGAAGGTTTTGATGATTCGCTCGCGAACGGTATTCATTCTTGCAGTAATTCGGCAACGGCATCGAGAACGGATGGCGAGTGGATGGGTCTGCGACCATCGAACCAGCCTTGACCACATCTGCCAGCATTTCCTCTGTCCGGTTGACGACGAATACCGGCATACCGCGCCAGGCAACCGTCATCATCTCGCCCGGCCCCAGCGTGCTGATGTCCGCAGTAACCGGCGCACCCTCGGCCCGAGCTTTCTCCGATGGCGCGAACGAATCCACAATCGGCACGAGCGTGACCACACCGGCGATTCCCCCTGTCACCGATGTCGCAATCAACCACTTGCGGCGGCTGCCGTCCACGCCTTCTTTAGCATCTGCTTTCACGTCGCCCTCCATGCGTCCGAGGCTCATGTCTATTTGATTTTTGTTTTGCTGGGGCGTTCTGCACTCCGACCGAATCCTTTTCGATAATTTGTCGACTGTCCGCGATTTACTATTGAAGGGCATTTTGTCAGAGGCGTCGACGACGGCCTCTGACAAGCTATCAAGCTATCGCAAGTGTCCACTGACGCGCCGCACTTAAGCGATAGCAGAGCAATGCCGGTGCTGCGCCACGAGTCGCAGACCCTACGCCGTTCTCGAAACCGCTGCCGCCGCGATCGTGCAGTATTCGCGAAGCGGTCCGACGTACCGTGCGTCGCCGCTTACTGTTGATATGCCAAATCGGCACGTCGGTTTTGCGCCCACGATGCTTCGTCGTGTCCTGTTGCGACCGGCTTTTCCTTTCCGAAACTGACCGCCTCGAGCTGCGAGTCGGGAACGCCAAACAGAATCAACTCACGGCGGACCGCCTCGGAACGCTTCTGACCCAGTGCGAGATTGTATTCACTCGAACCTCGTTCATCGGTATTGCCCTGGATACGCACATGGCGTTGTGGATGGTTCTTCAGATATTGCGCGTGCAGCTTCAGGAGCGACTCATATTCGGGCTTGACGGTGTAGTCGTCGAAGTCGAAGTAGACACTGCGTTTGGCGAGCGGGCTGTTCGGGTCGTTCAGCGGGTCTACCCCTATCTGGGTAACGGCGTTCGGGTTCGTTTGTGCGCCGACGCCGCCACTGGGACCCGTTGCGCTGGCGCCCTCGTTGAGCTTGACCCCCGAGTGACATGCCGTCAACGCCCCGACCAGCAGAACAGTGAGCAACTTAGGAAGTTTCGACATCATTTGGTCTCTCCTTGGTGGTTTAAACACTGCCAGCAATACTCATCATGCGATAGCCGCCCGACGGTCACCTGTCATCGTCACGCTCGTGAAGGAAAAACCGGCCGCCGCGCAAATACTCAAACCACCCTCTGCCACGCAGCTCATCACCTCGCCACGCTGGGTAATAGCCTGGTCCATGGACCACGGGTGGAATGCGATATGTCACCAGCGGAAGGTCATTCTTGACGTCAGATATGTCGCTCGCAATAGATGTCGTGTTGACCTCGACCGGATTGAGCATTCCGATTTCAATGCACGCTTGCGATTGAGCACTGGCAAGCGGACTCATGCATGCAGTCGAAAAAACAATCAGTAAAGCGGCTGGACGGTGTCTCATGGCTTCTTTTTCTCCAACCTGCCGACCCGGTAACGGTGCCGACTGGAAACGCATCGAGTCCCGGACGCTTTACCAATTCTGGGACAAAGCTCACACCGCCGTACCGAAGGCGGCACGGTCCTGGCATTCAATGAGGGAATAATCTCGCCACGATGCTCAGCACGCACATTGCTACCACCAGCGTTGCAATCACGACGGGGACTACGAGAACGATAACCCAGAGACTCTTAATCGCTCCAGACTCCCGACGCGTCGGACGAGCAAGTCCGCTTGGTCCGAGAATTGTCGTTCGGGGAACTCTCGGACCTCGTCGCGCGGCGGCTGATTGTGTATGAACAACTCCAATTCGACGTGCTTTCCCTGTCCTGGCTTGATGTCTCATCGGTGCCTCGCACCTCATTGTCGAATCTGCTTGGCGGCGCTTTGTCGAGCGCCGTCAAAAAAAAATGAATCGTTGGTCCCCTTTTTGCCTGCAGCGCCGAGAAACGAAACTTCGCGGACGCTGCGTAACCCCTGGCCGCCATCGGTCGACCTAAAAGGCGCAGACTCACCAAGACACGGCTTGATTGGGTCAGTGTCGAAATGGCAATCAAGTTGGTTCGTGTTGTCGCAGGACGGAGAGTTGGAGTTTACTCACCGCGCATGCCCACCTCCGTGCCCTACATGGGCCATACGAACAGTTCGCGCGCGGGTGCGCCAGCTGCAATACTCACCACGCGGCGCACCTGGTTTCCGTTGTAGCTGGCCGTCACCGTGTACCGACCATACGGCAGAGAGACCAGCATGAACGGACCGCGCGTGCTTGTATCCAGCACGACAGTACCGTGAGCGTCGGAAATCTGGACAGGTATGTCCGCGAGATACTCATTCCCAGCATTCGTCTTGCCTGCGAACTCAAGAACAAGCGGATAGTTACCCATCTCGCTTTTGATGGCTGTCGACTCGTCACTACCCACGCCACCGGACAAATAATTTATTGCACCCGCCTGCTGCACAGGCGGAAGTGCCTCTGGCATAGCCAACGCGAGTTGTGCGGTGGCGGAGAGCACGAGCGTCATCGCACTCAATCGCAATATCGAATGTTGCTTCATGTTGACCTCCGTCGAACTCCTTGAAATACGGGAGCATCCGGCGCCGGTATCCCTATCCGATGTCGATTGCCACGAAGATTGGACGACCATCACGCTGAACCAGCAGCGCGACGTTGCCGCCAGCGTTGTCTAGCTCGTCACGCAACTGAGCTGCGCTTGAGACCGGTGTACTGTTGACCCGCGAGATGATGTCCCCCAGCTGAACGCCGGCGAGCGCTGCGGGGCCCGAGCTCTCCTCGACGCGGACACCGCCGGTGAGGCGCGCCTTTTGCCGTTCTTCTGATGTCAGACTGCGCACTGTCAGGCCAAATTGTCCGACCGCAGTCTTAACGTGTTTGGCCGAGGCGACTGAGTTCTCCTCCATTGCACCCAACACGACCGAAGTTTCATGGGCCTGTTGGTCCCGCCAGAACTTCACGCGTACTGCGGTCCCCGGGCCCAAGTCGGCCACAACTAGAGGCAATTGCGCCGAGTCGGTAATTGCCACGCTGTTCACTCGCAATATAACGTCTCCGGCTCGCAAGCCAGACTTCGCCGATGGACCGTTACGATCAACCGAGCTGATCAGCGCACCGATGGGCTGTGCCATGCCGAAAGACCTCGCGAGAGGCGCGCTGACCTCCTGAATGGTCACACCCATGCGGCCGTGCTCAACCTTCCCGTGAAACTGCAATTGCTGTTCGATTCTCATCGCGACGTCAATCGGAATCGCAAACGAAAGTCCCTGAAAGCTATGATGAACCGGTGTATCAATACCGATGACGTCGCCGTTCAAATCGAAGAGAGGCGCACCTGAATCGCCAGTATTCAGGGTGAGGTCGGTTTGAATCAGGGGAACATACGTTTCGTCCGGCAGCAACCGTCCCTCGCTGCTGATGATGCCGGCAGTGGCTGTATTTTCAAATCCGTAAGGCGAACCAACAGAGACGACCCATTGCCCGACCTTCGCACCGGATGGGTTTCCGATTTTCACCGTCGGAAGGTTATGCGCATCGATTTTTAGCAACGCTATATCGCTCGGCGGGTCGATACCGATGACCGATGCCTTGAATTCGCGACGGTCCGTCAGCCTGACGTTGATTTGCGATGCACCTGCAACCACCTGGGCGCCAGTGAGAATGTATCCGTCCGGGCTGATGATGAAGCCGGAGCCGAGGGCTCCCGATGACAATGGGCCTTCACTGGAACGGCTGGGGGAGAATTGTCTGAAGAACTGGACGAACGGGTCATGCTCGTTCGATGCAGGCGGCCAAAGCGGCGTCAGATTGGCGACATGGCTCGCGCGAGGCGCGCTGATATTGACCACGGCTGGCCCGTTTTGCCGCACGATATCTGCAAAGTCCGTCGTAATCCCTGTCGAGAGAACGCGCGGCGTCGTCGGTCTCGCGCTGGGGACTACCGAACCCTGCATTGCCGACGAATAGGTCGGCCTGGACATGCATCCGACAGACAAAGCCGCGACCAGACACGCCGCAACCGGCGTACGCATCAGATTTCCGGTTCGCATAGCATCGCTCCTGGCGACGTGGAAATGACCCGCGTGACCCAGCGGTTATACAAAAGCCACGTATCCATTCCCTATCACGACGATTCCAGCGTAGACCGACAAACTTAAAGAATTCTTAAAATTCCAGCGGAAAGGAGAGCAGGAATCAAGCTCCCCGCCGCAAGGGGCGGGGTATGAACTGCGCTTTTCCAAACTGCCGATCTTCGATCGGCCTACGTCGCAAGCGGCGGGGAATCCGACCCGAAGAGATTGATAATGCAGAATTGGCGGGGCGGCACGACCCGGACACCCGACCACCGTGCTCGGCGGCCCATGCGAGGTGGCCAGACTGCGCGACTGGCCACGAACTCGCCGACGCGACTTGATAAGCGGTCCGATTGCCACAGGTAGAGTACGCCGTGAAAGCTATACGACCTACCGTGGAAATGTCGTGCTTGATGACGCGGTTGAGATGTCGGCGGGTCGACTCACAGCGATAGTCGTCTACGTAATGTATCTGAACGCAAGCTGCAGGCCGCTGTCTATCGACATACGGATTCCAACAACGCGCGCACTGAGTGAAAGAATGGCAAAAGGAAAACCGCGTTCAGACGAAGCTATAGCGCTTGAACGTGTCGTCGACGCCGCGCGCGAAGTACATGCGGCGTCAATAGCACTTGAAGCAAGCGTCCCTGATAAAGGAAGTGAGAAACCATCGACCTTGCAACTCGCGCGATTCACAGCCGCCATGCAGGAGTTGCGCGACGCAGACCGCCCCGCTCCCGACACACGTCGTCGGAGCCGGCGCCTCCTTAGCCGTTCTCTCGCGAGACCAGTCTGACCTCGTGGGTAAGGCAATTTGTCTTTCGATTTACGAGCACGCGTCGGCGAGGCACGGCACGGTCTCGGTAGTTGTTCAATTGGCGCAGTCCTCGGATGACTGAGCACTTACAGCGCTGTCCTGCTGCGTAGCTACGGGATAGCAGCTAATCCGATTCCTGCCGCTGTTCTTCGCTTCGTACATCGCCGCATCGGACGCATTCACCAGTGACCTCAAAGTCGGGAACCGCTGGTCCACGGCGCAGGCGACCCCTATGCTCACGCTCAGAAGCTGGTGCGTGCTGGCGACATGCCGGAGTTCCAGCGCTCTTACCGATGCAAGAATCTTTTCCGCAATATGCGCCGCACCGCCGCTATCCGTATTGGGGAGAAGCACAGTAAATTCCTCGCCACCGTAGCGCCCTGCGATGTCTCCCGGGCGTCTGATGCTTTGACTGATGCAATGTGCGACTGCAATCAGCGCGTCATCACCCGCCGAGTGTCCGTACAAATCGTTGAAACCCTTGAAGTGGTCAACGTCGATTAGAAGCATCGACAACGGGTGCCCGGTTCGCTGAGCGAGACGCCACTCGGTCTGCGCCATTTCCTCGAAGGTACGACGGTTGTGTAGTCCCGTAAGACCATCTGTCCGCGCGAGCACCCGAAGCTCCTCTTCGAATGCGAGACGACGTTTCCACTGCTGCGAGAACGATAAGGCGAAACCGACAATCATCACGTCGAGTGCTGCCATCAGCGAACCTATGGTCCAGGCGCGACCGCGCCACTCGGCATAGATGTCTTCGGTCGCAAGCGCAACATCGAGAATTAGCGGAAATCCGTTGATGTGCCGATATGTGTACCAGCGCTTTACTCCATCGAGAGCTGCCGTACCAAAGAAAGCGCCACTTGATGTTTGCGCGAAACGAGTGTAGTTCGCGGTTCCCATCAAACTCCGGCCGATGACCTTTTGGTCGTATGGGCGCCTCATCAGCATCGTGCCGTCCTCGAGCATCAGCGCCATCGAACCGCCAGAACCAAGATTCATGCCGTCGAACAATCGACGGAAGTAATCGAGCTGAAGCGTGCCGACCACAATACCGGCAAAGCTTCCATCAGGGTGCGAGAGTCTGCGGCTGAGCGCGATGGAGTCACCTCCTTCACCGAGGCGTGGGATGAAAGGGTGGCTAACGTATAGCCCAACGTCAGGCGACTTACGATGGACTTTGAAATAGTCACGGTCAGCGAGGTTGATGCGACGAGCTGGAACGGACCTTGAGTCAATGACAACGTTGCCGGATTCGTCCACAACCAGGAGAGCGCCCAAATCCTTGGCGGACGCTGCGCGGTCGAAGAGTACCTTTTGCCTCATGAGCGGCGGAAGTTTGTTGACCCCAGGCTCCTGGAGCCCATCAATGACCGCCTGGAGAGACAGGTCATAGATTTCCAGGTTTCTAGATGTGTCCCGCTCGACTATGAGCGATAGGTTGGTAGCAGCCTCCTGAGCCCGGCGAAGCGCATCCTGGCGCATGTCCACCAGAACCAGGGCTGAAATCAGGAATATGGCGACCGAAACAAACAGGCTAACGCCAATCAGGAGGTTCGGCCGCCGCGGCGTCATTTTTTTACTCTTCGTCAGATTTTGGGTGTTTCAGGCTCGACTAGGTATTCCCAGCGCTTTCAACGCAGCTATCCAGCATCAGAGCAATCGCAGCAGCATGCTGGGGACGCCGGAGCCGCCCGGATAATCATCGAAGCATAATCGCTGCGGACACAAGACCATCGGTTGAAAAGGAGCAGGTTCGAGCGCTTCTTCCCGGGTTTAAGCGGAAATACAGATTATGTGATGCCAAGAAACGCTACAGGAAGCGCTTGCGACGAGCGCCGCCGATTCACGCCAGAATTCGACACGTTGTGTGACAGATGAGGCTCCTATTGCAACTACCGCACGCCGGCTTTCGGGAGCGTTGACAGGCGCGTCCACCGGACAGGCGGCACCCGCAAGCTTTTTTTGCGCTGCCTCCATAGAAAATGACCCGCGACACCGTTAAAGCAACACGCACATGCGGCAGGATGGTGTCGAACCGAGGATTGCTCGCAGGTCAAACCCTATCGCCTGTGACGAAATGCGTCCCAGCACTCGCTATGGTCCATCCGACGGAGAAGCCGCTTGCGGACATGCTCGCGTCGATAGTGTCCTGCGACCAATAACGCGGCAATTGCCAGCACGGCTATACCCATAAACGTTCCTGTGACTTCCGTCATTGGACCACCTCGTAAACCTGTGTCGTTTCCATGCGATGTGCCGCCCGAGTGTTGCCGGCACGCTGAAGCATGACCAACTGAACCGCATGTTTATCCATGGCGGAGCACGGCTCAACCGCCCTGCTCTCCACCCAGCATCGCGATTCCATTTAGTACATCCTGCCCACTGGCCACTGACGTCTTGAAGTGCTCACTAATCTGCGCTGCGCTGACCTGGTTCGCTTGAACCAGTATGCTTTCAACGCTTGCTAGTGCCCCGGTAACAGGTTCCCGGGGCGGGACGTGTGTCACTACCACTCCCCCACCTTTTGTTGGGGAAATAATCCACAGGTCGCCATCGCCAAAGCTACCAATTTAGATGGACCCAATCTTCGTCTTTCCATGGCCGCTGGGAATTTTTATCTTTTCGGGAATCGGTTTTTTCGTAACCATCACACACCTCACACGCGTCGTCATCGAAATGAAAGATGAAAGAGTTCGAAAGCTCTCCCAGTGCCACGTTGAGCACAGACCCGCGGTTGCGCTCGCATACAAGGATTCTTCAGGATAGTTCGCATCCGGCACTTCGCCTAGCCATTACCCTTAAGAACAGCCAAGGCGCTGACATCGCGACGACCCCAGCCGTAAGACGCAGAACAATTTAACGAGACTCCGAGCCAGGCCTTGCGCCGGACTCACCAGAGCATCGCAGCCCCATGCATTCGAGCGCGGGCACCCCGTCACATTATTGACATCAATCGGGTCTATTTTCGGGCGACCTTTTCCTACAACCACACGCTGGAGCACATATGAGACTCATTCAAACCACGATTGCCGGCCTGACTGGCGCGCTCTTCGTCGTCGCGGCCCACGCCACTGACATCACGGGAGCAGGCAGCACGTTCGCCGCACCTATCTACGCCAAGTGGGCAGACGCCTTTCAGAAGGCAAACGGCGGCAAGGTTAACTATCAGGGCATCGGCTCCTCGGGCGGTATCAAACAAATCATCGCCAAGACGGTCGACTTCGCCGGGTCAGACGCCCCCCTGAAGGACGACGAACTGGCGAAAGACGGCTTGTTCCAGTTTCCGACCGTGGTGGGAGGCGTGGTGCCGGTCGTAAATCTGCCGGGCATCAAGCCGGGCGAGTTGACTCTATCTGGCGAAGTGCTCGGCGACATGTATCTGGGCAAAATCAAAAAGTGGAATGACCCGGCCATCGCCGCTTTGAACCCCAAAGTTAAGCTCCCCGACACAGATATCGCTGTTGTCCGTCGTGCCGACGGCTCTGGCACGAGCTTCATCTGGACGCACTATCTGTCGCAAGTCAATCCCGATTGGAAGAGCAAGGTTGGCGAAGGCACGACCGTCAGCTGGCCGACGGGTACGGGCGGCAAAGGTAACGACGGTGTGGCCGCTTTCGTCCAGCGCCTCCCGGGTGCCCTTGGCTACGTCGAGTGGGCATACGTGAAGCAGAACCATATGGTCTACACCGCGATGAAAAACGCATCCGGTGCTGTGGTTCAGCCAGACACGGAAACGTTCAAGGCAGCCGCTGCCGGCGCTAACTGGTCGAAGTCGTTCTACCAAATCCTGACGAATGAACCGGGCAAGGATGCGTGGCCGGTTGTCGGCGCTACCTTTGTACTGCTGCACACCGCGCAGGACAAGCCTGACCAAGGTAAGGAAACGCTGAAGTTCTTCGACTGGGCATTCAAGAACGGAGACCAGGCTGCTCAGGACCTGGATTACATTTCCCTGCCGCAATCCGTCGTCACCGAAATCCGCTCGCAGTGGAGCACGAAAGTGAAAGACACTGCCGGCAAGCCAATCGCTGAATAAGTTCGAGGCCTCAAGCGCGCTCCCTCCCGGAGCGCGCGATGCCTAAACCCTGGAGGGCACTTTTTGCAAAGAAACTTTGCACCTCATTCGTCATCGTGCTCGCCGCGCTTTTCCTTGTCAGTATCCCCAGCTCGAAGTGCCGTTAGCCCGAGACTGAGCGCCATCACAACAAGGAGCGCCAGAAAGTACCACCCCCACGAGAATCTCAGGTCCACGGAAACCTCCGCTGTCAACCTTCACTGCATCGCAGTGCAAACCCACTCCTTTATTCTAGAAGCCGTGTGGCGCAACAATTAGTTCAGAAACTGATGCAGTGCAACAGAAAATTGGCTGTAGGCTTCTGCGCCGAACGGGTACTGACTTCTGTGCCGCCGAGGGAATTCAGCAGCTATTCGCGCTAGCGTTGTTTTAGTATTCTACGAAGCGCGCGGATACAGGCGACAGAGCGTAGCGACGCGGGAGGCGTCCGCGTTTTCAAGACCATAGATGAATGGCACAGCAGTTCCGCCGCGCCGGCGGAACTGCTGTGCCGCTGGAGGAGCGAAACAATGCGTTCAACGACCGACTTTCCCGTAAGAGCCCTCGCATGTCTTACCAGCCTGGGCATCCTGGCGTACGGCACGCGTGGACTTGCATTGCATCAGCACTTGCATATGGCCTATCTGGCACTCACCGCGGTCGGAATAGTCACGGGAGCGCTTTTCACGGCCACGTGGTCGCCAAAGGCGTAGATAGCCGGTTCGCCAACGAACTCGGCTAAGCGACCAACAATCGATGCTCAGGCACGCGTCGACGTTTCGACGTCACGCCTCATGGACACACGCCTTGCCTTGACCGCTCCCTTTCTAACAATCTGGTGCCGCGCCGTAAGTCTTCAGCGGAGTGATGCTAGACGGGGGTGCGCTCTGATGGGCTCGGTCGCTTCCAGGTCTGTACAAATCCCTCTTGACAGCCCCGCTTCCGCTCGGCCTTATGCCGTTGTACGGTTCCAAGCGACTGCTTCAACGGGGACTTTGTCAGTTGGGGAAGCTCATCCGCATCGCATAGCCGACCACTCGACGTTGCACCGAATTTAAGTCTGGCTTAAGCGCCATCGAGTACATTGCGCAAACCTTGCCGACGACCGCGTCGACATAGGTCCCAATACTTCGCATGATCGCTCAATCGCCGTCCATACGGTCGCGGATACATTCCGGCTAGAAGCAAACGAGTCCAGTGCGGTCACAGGCAGTTGCAACCAACAGATTTCCAGAACGGCTGGTCGACCCTCCGTCATTATCCGGGGCCGACTTTGGGACCCGGAGCTCCGCCGGGTCCGCTTTTTCCCTACTACCAGGCGCTGTCTGCGACAGCGTTAAACCGCTCGTCCAGTCAATCATGATGGAAAGCCTGCTACCCACTGCCACCTACATGTCGCTACCAGTCGGTGTCGTTATCAAATCGTTGTCACGCGGCTTCGCTATAGTCGGTCATTGCGTACAAGGGGCGTAACCACCTTCCTCGTTCCTCAAATCGCGTGTTGATAGAACTCCATGTGCGTAATAGTTATTGAGGCACATCATGAAGAAGCTTCTTAGCCACCATGAGATTGCGATGTTGTTTGTGCTGTTCAGCGCGCCAGGACAGGTGGCGCTCGCAGACCCCGATGTAGCGACCCTTCAACAGGAACAATTGGTGGAAGTCGTGTCAGCGACATCCGAGAACGCCGAATTCAGATTGACATTGGAGGGTACCGAGATGCTAGGGCGCCTCAGGCTGGCGAGGACGTGACGAACGGGTCGCCGGGACCGGGACGGGCAGGCACATAGGTACTGCTGCTCGACCGACCTGTAGCACGCATGTCCAATCACGGTTTCGCCTCAGACTGGCTGCGAACGCGGAAGAATTTCTCCACCGGCATGACTGCAACGACCCCATTTCCGGCCGCGCCGACGTGGGCGATATCCATGATTGTCTTGATTAGCGCGTCGACGCTTTCCGTCTGCACAAAAATTTCGATTTTGATGTGCTCCCTCGTCCAGTCGTCGGCGAAGAGATTGGGGTGCGCACCGAATCCTCTTACCCGCGTAACGGTCACACCATGGATGTCGATAGCACCAAGTTTCCTTTCCAGTACTTCCGCTAAACCGGGCCTGACAATAGCGACAACGCATTTCAGTTCCATGTCTTCCTCCAGCAACGTCGATTGTTAGCGAATCCGTCTCCTACCCTATGCTGTCATTTTGCAACCCCAGCCGCCGGAACCATGCTGGTACCCTGTGAACTCCAGCTTGTGTCATCTGCCAGACTGCCGCCTTTGCTCTGGGGAACCGCACATGTCACTGCCGTCAGGTCTTCGAAGTACTGAAAATTGGAACGGTGCACGCCGCGATTTCGGCCTCCGGCCCGCTGCAGGCGCGTGATGAACGATGCCGATTGCGGACCTGCCGCAGACCGTCGCGAAGCGAATACAGGAACTCGCTCCAATGGCGAAGCCCCATGGCCACCCACACCCCGATCAACGGTCGCGGTGCTCCCCCGAATAAGAGACTCCCACAAAGACCGATGGCTAACATGTCCAGGTGAGTTCACTTCGAATGAAAGAGTTAAAAGGCATTGTAGCGACGTCACTTAGTGTCTCCACGTCCCTAAATTTTAGGCAACGCCCCGTCGCACCGCATTCAGTCGGAGCGCGACGTCAGAAGCGTCACTGGACTGCCATGACAATCCTTCTCCGCCAACACGGCCACCCCGGGAAGCGCGAACAACTGGTCATGAACGGCCAGAGGCGCTGTCGCCGGGCCAACGGCACGTAGCATGTTGATTGGCCAGGACGCACGATAAAGCCGCTCACGCACAAGCGAACCCAACCAAACGGGTGCAGCTGACGCGGCGCCCTGCTCCTCAACCGCGTAGTCCGTGGGCCAGAGACGCAGCACATCGCGTTCGTCTCGCGCGTTGCCGGAATGCGTGAAGACCAGCAAAGACGGCACACCATTGTTCAGCTCTGGCAGCACCGGCAGTCCCATCGCCGAAACCTTGGGCGATGCGAGGGAGAGCAGGCTGCGCGCAGAAAGCTCCGCTCCGTCGACCCAACCTTGAGCTCGAAGGCGACTTCCTATTTCATCAACCTTCGCGGACCACTGAATTGCCAGAGGCTCCTTCCGGTCACCCTCCATGTCTGAGCGATAGCAAGGCAAACGCTGCCACAGAGAATCGGTCCATTGTGATGTTGTGACGATGACCGGTGCGGTACCCGGCGCGCTGTCAGGTTTCGGCGCGGGCGTCCCGGCGTCGAGTTGCACCGCCACACTGACGCACACAACCGTCAGAATGAGAGCTGGCATGAACCCATGCGATGGTTGCACTACCGGCCTACGCCACACTGCGGTAAAGGCGACAACGGAAACCCACACCGACGCAAGCGCCGCGCCTCCAATGGCGTCGGAGAACCAGAATCGACCGAAATAAAGCCCAGACAGGCTGACTCCGACCACGACGACGGTACTCGCAGTCACGACGCACACGCCAACCACGGTACCAACCCTTCGAGCGAGCAAAAACGCAAGAAAGCCATACACAACGACCACAGCGGCGACGTGATTGCTCGGGAACACATATGCGCCGGACGCGAGCGAATCTGGCGGAGCTCGATGGATTGCAAGCTGCAGGGTAAATATCAGTAGCTGTGAAAAGACGACGGCAGTGAGCCAGTACCCAAGCGTGCGCCAACGACGTTCCCACACCATCCACAGCGCCGCTGTGGCGACCAGCGCTGCGAGCGTGGTGACACTGCCGGGCGTAGCAAGGCCCGACAGGACAGTGTCGCCCCATGGGCTGCGCACAGATTGAAGGAAGTGATAAACGGACACGTCAACCCGTACGAGTGGGTCACCACTGATGACGTCCTGCAAGACGCCGAAGAACAGCCAGCAGGAAAGAAGCACAATGACCGACGCCACCCCTATCGCACCGGAAGCGGGTCGGGTCGGATTCAGTAGCTGCAAGGCAAGACGACCTGTCCGCCCTTCGTGGCGACTGGCCCAGTTCGTCAGAGTGCGACCCGCGGCACTCGCCCAGGCACCGGCGTGTGAGAGAACGAAGCGGGCGCCCCGAAAGCTCAACCATACGATTCCAACCAGTAGCGCGATGACGATGACGATGCGAAACGAAACAGCGCCGGCCACCTGGACTGACGCCCCAAAAATAACGCCCGGCAGGATATGCGCGGGCGCCCAGAGTAGAGCTGACAGGATGTTCATGGTGTAAAACCGCACCGGCGTCATACCCGACGTTCCTGCAACCACAGGCACAATCGCTCGTAACGGCCCAATGAACCGGGCGAACACGACGCTCTTCGGACCGTGTTTTGCGAAAAAACTGTGTGCAGCCTCAAAGACTTGAGGGTGCGTGCGAAACGGCCACAACTGGTTAATCTGCGACTTATAGCGGCTGCCGAGCCAGTAGCTCATGCCGTCCCCGGCTACCGCGCCGGCAATCGCGCATGCGAACACCGCCCCCAGGTTCAACGACCCCGTTCCAGCAAGCGCACCTGCCAGGAACATCGCGGTGCTACCTGGGACGAATGTTCCAATCACTGCGACGGCTTCGAGAAACGCAGCCAGGAAAGCAACCGCGAGCGTCCATGCTGTGTGTCCGGCGAGCAGATGCAACAAATGGTCGTATGCGTGTTCCATCGACATCTCCATGGTGCGCGCGCCAGCTGCCGCCTAGCGTCATTCAGATTGCCGCAGGCCGTGTGTCGCGTGGTGCAGATACCGGCCGGCTGGACGGCAACCGGACACCTAAGGTCAGGCAGATACCGAAGTCATGGGTTCGGACATAACGGTTGAAAATACCGCGCGCGAAATCCGCCTTCGATGTTTTCGAGTACCAATCGGCCGCCTGTCCGGCGTGCAATCTCAGATACGATGGAAAGACCCAGTCCACTACCCGACGCAACCGAATGGTCCAGCCGGTAGAACGGTTCCAGCACACGGTCGAGTTCGACGTCCGGAATACCTGGCCCCGAGTCGATAACTTCAAACATCACTTCGCCTCCTGCATGAACGACAGACACATCCACCTTGCCGCCAGTTGGCGTGTATCGCACCGCGTTGTCGACCAGATTTCGCAGCACTACCATGACTGATGACGCGTCGACGACGGCATCAACTTCATCAAAGTGCTCGAATCCAAGGTCAATATCCTTCTCATGGGCGACGCCAATTGTGGAGTTTATGACCTCCGTTGCCATTGCTCGGAGCGACACCGTCGTCTGTTGCTCCAGCGCCGCTTGTTCAGACCGTGCCAGCGCCAGCATTTGCTCCACCAGTCTATGGGTACGGCGCAACCCTGCCTGAAGAGCGAGCAGCCGCTCCCGTGCATCCGGCGACGTAATGGCGGCTCCCAGATTTCCCGCTTGCAAGGACAGGGCTGCCAACGGCGAACGCAACTCATGTGCTGCGCTGGCGACAAATCGCCGCTGCTGACCAATAGCGTCCCTCAGTCGCGCAATCAGGCTGTTTATCGACCGGACAAAGGGCAGCACTTCCGCGGCGATACTCTCCTCTGATAACGGTTGGACCGTCGCATCGGTCTGGCGGTCCACGACGGCAGCAAGACGTGTCAACGGCGCAAGTTTCGTCCTGACAATCACCACCACGACGATGAATAGCCCAGGCAACAGGAGCAGCATGGGCACGAGTGTTCTCATCGCACCGTCCCGCGCTATTTCGTCACGTAACGCGGAGGGTTCTGCAACGGCGATGCGCCCGCCGCTCCGGAGCGTCCGTATATTGACGCGCCAGCTTTGTTCATCACCGCTCAAATCATGAAAGCCGTCGCCCAGCTCCTGCGGAATCGCCAATCCAGCAGACTGCGCGACGCCTGAGGGTGCCTCGCTTAACCGGTCAATAACTACCTTGACGTCCGGGTCCTGGGAGCTCTCGATTGATTGGCGGGACCCTGTGAACGCCAACGCGCCGCTATCAATGAGCGCAGCGACTTGCTTCAGTTGCCCGTCCTGAAGCTCTCTCGCCTCCTGATACGCGAACAGGAATGAAAACCCGCAGGCAAGCACGCCAACTGCCACAATCACGCTGCCAATCCAAGCCGACAACTGCAGCGTCAGCGAGCGTGATTGTTTTCCTTGTCTACCAACCATCCCACACCTCGTACGTTGCGGATAACCGACGCGCCAAGCTTTTTGCGGATGCCGTGAATCAGAACCTCCACGGCATTGCTCTCGACCTGTTCCTGCCAGGCGTATAGTTGTCGCTCCAGGTCGCTTCGCGACAGGACCGTCCCCGGCTTCATCAACAGCGCGCTCAAAAGCGCAAACTCACGACTCGTCAACCGGCACTCGTTGTTCTCATACACAGCCATGTGCGTGGCAGCGTCGAGTGTAAGACTCCCGCTTGTCATCCTGGTATCGCCATGGTCGCCAAGCCGACGGGTCACCGCCCGAAGTCGCGCGAGTAATTCGCTGATTTCGAATGGCTTGACAAGATAGTCATCGGCGCCGGCATCCAGCCCGACTATGCGGTCCTCGACACTGTCGCGCGCTGTAAGAATAATCACTGGAGTCTTGATTCCCCCCGCTCTGAGCGACCGGAGCACGTCAATGCCGTCGCGCTTCGGCAGATTCAGGTCCAGCAGCACGACGTCGTGCTCACGTCCCAGCAACGCCCCGGTTGCCGACTCTGAGTCGCGCACCCAATCGGCCGCATACGCCGCATCCTTCAATGCCTGGATGATTGCATCGCCAATCATTTCGTCGTCTTCTACGAGGAGAATTCTCATGCGCTCCACCGAATCGAAACAGCGTGCTAAGTCAAATCTAAGTCTTGCCGATTAGTATCCGAAGCGTTTTTTGCATCGGATACCCATCGTGCCCCATGATGCTTACGATAGTAGGTTGCAAAGCGGACTTCCCGCAACCGGTCGGCAATATACCGGCGCCGTTGTACTCGCGCGAATTGCGCTTGTCACGCTGTCTGTAGTGTTGGCCGGATGTGCGATGTATGCACCAAAGCCGCTCCCGGAAACGCCCCAATGGCCGGATGACATCGCGTCTACGGCCGCACCATGGACCGCGGACCAGGTGGTTGGACGTGCGCTCAAGCATAGTCCGGATATGCGCCGCGCTGAACGCGCGCTCGATATCGCTGCTGCCCGCCAATATGCGGACGGCCTGCTGCCGGACCCAACACTCAGCTTCAGTACCGACCGCCCCGGTGCGGAGGGCTTTGTTCCTGCATTCATGGTCGGGTTGAGCTATGAAGTGTCCGCACTCGTCGACCGACCGACAAAGACGCGAGCCGCATCTGCAGGCTTTGAGAAACAGCAGCTCGCGCTGCTGTGGACGAAATGGCAGGTCGCGAACCGCGCGTATGCACTCTACGTCAGCAACGTGAGCCTCGACCGTCTCGAGAAACAAGTCGAGCCGCTGGTCGCCTATCAGAAAAGTGTCGCTGAACGAATGCCAAAGGCGCTCGCACGCGGCGACATAACGCGAGACATCGCCGTGCAGGCGGAAACCGCGTACCGAAACAGCGCGCAGCAATTCGCTACGCTGCGCCACGCGCACCTCAAAGCGGGACAGGAACTCGATACGTTGCTTGAACTTCGTCCTGGGACACACCTGGCGCTTGCGGTTCCGCCGCAGCCGCTTGAAGTCCCGGAAGAAGCGGTGTTACATGCGCTCGTCGACCTCAGCCAGCGTCGCCCCGATTTGCTAGCACTGCGCGCGGGATACGCCGAACAGGACGAACGCTATCGCGCTGCGCTCCTCGCGCAGTTTCCCAGATTAGACGTTGGCGTCACGCGAGGCCGAGACACGTCGGCCATCTACACCTCCGGGCTTACCGTTTCGGTGACGCTTCCCCTCTTTAACGGCAATCGCGGAAATATCGCGGTGGAAAAGGCCACCCGGGAGAGCCTCTATCAGGAATACACCCAACGGCTTGACGATGCGTACACCGCCGTAGACGGCATCAGCTCGGAACTGAGCCTGCTGGGTGACCAGCTTCGTAACGCACAGTCAACGGAAGCTACGCTCGAGGCGTCGGTGACGCAGGCGCGTCGCGCCTATGGCGCCGGCGACATGACTCTACCGGTATTGGCCGACCTCGAATCGCGATTGCTGACCCAACGCATCGCGACAGCGAAACTCGCGAACGCGGTACTCCAACAGCAGGTCGAGCTCTGCACCCTGATTGGCGTCAGCGCTATTGACCACCAACCGCTTCGCTAGGCCCTCCATGAAATCCGCCCGTTTGTTCATCCTCGCCGCCGTCATCATCGCATCATCCGTCGCCGGTCATCGTGCGTTCGCCGAAGAGGTCGTGACAATGCCTGCGGTACAGAAGCGCGTTGTGACCACGCTCTCCGCGCCCGCGCACGTGCAGGCCGCGTCCAATACCGTGCTGAGTGCGCCTACGGCGGGCATCGTCTCCGGCCTGCGCGTCCTTCCGGGCGAAACAGTGCGGTCCGAACAGACGATTGCGCATCTGACCGGCCCCACGGTATCAGCCGACAGCGCGCGCCTTGCGGCCGACCTGAAATCGGCGCAGATACGGGTGTCTGCAGCAACGCAGGCTGCCGCCATTGAACAACAAAAGCTTGGTGAGCAACTTAGCACGCGCGACGCCGTCGTTCGCGTGCACGCCGAACGCGACACCGCACGCCAGCAACTCGCAGCTGCGCAGTCGGCGGCCCGAAGCTATGCAAGCTTTACTGCGGTTGGCGTACCCGAGCCCGGTATTGTGACGGCGGTCAATGCGGCCAATGGTCAATACGTGAGTGCCGGGCAGGCACTGATAACCGTGGCCCCCTCCTGCGGCCTTCATGTGGTCGCGAATCTCTATGGAAGCGACGCCTCATTGGTCGCCGACGGCATGAAGGGGGTCTTTCTGGCCGAAGGCGCGGATGCACCCATTGACGTGGTGGTTCAACGCACGTCGTGGAGCGTTACCGCACCCGGTCAACTGGACGTCTGGCTCAATGCCGCTTCGGGTCACGCTCTGGTGGCGGGGACGGTCGGCACAGTTTCTTTAACCACATCTGACGACAAACGGCTGGTCATTCCATCCACAGCGCTCGTGCTCGATGGTGGCCAGTGGTGGGTGCTGGTGCATGACAGGAGTGGCAACCAGCGGCGGCATGTCTTTCCGGGGCCCTCTGATGGCGGCTGGACGTCAATCGTACAGGGGCTCTCGCAGGATGAACGGGTTGTATCACAGGACGCGTATCTGCTATTCCACCAGGATTTTGCTACGCGCTACCAGCAAGCCGACTGATGCTCCCTGCCGACAGGAACATGCTCAACGACATTGTCAAGCGCCCTCTCCTCTGGGTCATGCTGTATGGCGCGCTGATTGCGTACGGCATCTACGCGCTCATCAACATTCACGCTGAAGTCCTGCCGCAGTTCAACATGCCACAGGTGAGCATCATCGCCCAGTTGCCCGGTGCGACGACGTTAGACCTGGAGGGACTGATAGCCCGGCCAATTGAGGCCGAACTTCAGTCGCTACAATCGCTAAGCGACGTACGGACTGTCGTAGGCCAAGGCTCCGTCAGGATTGAAGCACGTTTCGCAGAGGGGACTGCCGCAACAGGCGCGCTGCAAGACGTCAACGGCGTCATCGGGCGCATCAACGGCTCGCTGCCAAATGGCGCGACCTTGACAACGGAAATCTCCGGCAACGCGATAAATGAGGTTGCCGACTATGCTGTGCAGATTCCTGACGGTGTCGACGCGTCAATGGTGCAACGTGTCGTCGAGTCGAATCTCGCTCCTCGCATCCGGGCGGTTCCAGGTGTACAACGCGTGTCGGTGGCCGGACCTGGCCAGGATGCCATATGGGTCCGCCCCGACCTCCTGAAAATGCAACGCTTTAACGTCTCTGCGTCGACACTCGCTGCGTCGCTCGGGGCTGCCACGGGCATGATGCCCAGCGGGTACGTCGACCTGGGCCACCAGGACATTTTTGTTGAAGGAAGAAGCCTGCCGACGCAACCGTCCGACTATGCGGGCGTATCGCTGCCGACACCCGGTGGCACCATTCCTCTAGGCGCGATTGCCGACATAGTCCGTTCCGCGCCTCCATCTCACCACTCCGTCAAACTTGACAACAGGCCTACCATCGCGCTGGTTGTGTTCAAGCAGCCGGACGCCTCAACGCTTCCGGTTGTCAACGACGTCGACAGGACACTTCATGAACTGGAGCCCCAGTTACCCGGCGGCGCCCGTTTCGTGCGCATCTACAGCCAGGGACATATCGTCGGCGTGGTCGCCGCTGATTTGAGCCGCAATCTCGCTATCGGCGCTGTACTTGCCGTTGCGGTCCTGTTCTGGATGCTGGGCGCGAGCCGTGGAATATGGACGGTGGCCCTGAGTATTCCCCTCTCGCTTCTGCTCGGCATCGCCGGGCTGTACCTGGCCGGACAAACGCTGAATTTACTGACGTTCGGCGCCTTGTCGGTAGCCGTGGGGCTGCTTGCCGACGATGCCATCATTGTGCTGGAAAGCATCTACCACCGGTGGGAGGCCGGCGACGCCCGGTGGGAAGGCGTTGCGCGTGGCTTACGTGACATTGCCGGGCCTGACATTTCCGGGACGATGACGACCGTCGCGGTGTTTCTGCCGCTTGCGTTCGTGGGCGGCCTGGCGGGACTGTTCTTTGTTCCGTTTTCGCTGGCGATGACGGTGAGCCTGATTGCATCACTCATCATTTCACTAAGCGTGATTCCGCTGGTGCTGGGATTCATCGGCCCTCATGCGGAAAAGCGCACATCATCAGGTGCGCACGCAGTCGCGTGGCTCAAGAACCATAACCTCCGTCTGTTCGAATTTACCCTGCGTCGCCCCAAGCGCTCGCTCTGGGCATGCGTGGCCATTTTCGCGGTCTCTATTGTGGGACTGGCGCTGGTTCCCGTGGATTTTTTGCCGCTGCCAAACGAGGCCGCGCTGCTCGAAAGCTTTACCCTGCCACCAGGCACTTCGCTGCATGATGCTCAGGACGCCGCGGACCGCATTAGCGAGCGATTGCGCGGACTCGGGCCCGTCGCCCATGTGTTTTCACGCGTGGGCTCGGCGTCGGGAACCTCCTACACGGAACCCGCTTACGCTGGCGAGATTCAGATTGCTCTGAAGCCGAATGTGAATGCAAGCAGTCTCGACAAAATCGGTCAGCAGGTTCTCGACGCGTCGAGGCTCCCTGCCCTACAGACCGCAATTGGCACGCCGACGTTGGAGCGGGTGGGCGAAACGCTTTCGGGCTTGCCGCAACCGTTCGTTATCGACGTGTACGGCGATTCCATTGCAACCTTGCAGTCACTCTCGTCGGAAGTCACGCGTCGACTCGCGGGCGTGCCCAATCTGTCGGGCGTGTTCAACAACGACGGCTATCCAATTACCGAATTGCAAATCACGCCCAAGCCGAACGGCTTGACGCTCCATGGCATCACGCCTGCACAGCTCTTCTCCCAGTTGCATATCCTGCTGGCCGGGCAAACGGTTGCCACGGTCCCCGAAGGCAACGGCCACGTGAATGTGTTTGTCAGACTGGCCGACCCCACACACCTGTCCATCGAGCAGCTAAGGCAGCTTCCGGTGATGGCTAATGGGTGGACCGCCCTGAGCGATGTGGCCGATGTCCGCATGGCGACGGGACCCAATGTCATCAGGCATCTGAACGGGCTGCGCGCGATTGAGATACTCGCGACGCCAACTGCCCCGCTCGGACAGGTGATTTCCGCCTCCAAACGGGCGCTTGCGACGCTTTCGTTGCCGCCTGGCTACGAGGTGAAGTTTGGCGGCCTGTATCCGCAACTCGAACGTGCGGCAATTAACGTAGGTATTGCGGCAGTGGTCGCACTCGTGCTCATGCTGGGTATCCTGACACTGCAGTTTGACGGCTTGCTCGTGCCGGGCCTGCTGTTGCTGCAAATGCCGCTGGCGTTTTCCGGAGGCGCAATCGCGCTGGTGGTCAGCGGGGTTGGCCTGAATGCAATCGGCCTGATTGCCTTTCTCACCCTGATTGGGGTAAGCCTGAACCACGGCATCGTGCTACTGCAACTGGTGAAGCGAAACGAAGCGCAGGGGATGTCTGTCACTGACGCCGTACGCGATGCGGTTGAGGTGCGCTTCCGGCCGATTCTCCTGACTGTCCTGACAGCGTCACTGGGTCTGCTGCCGACGGCACTCGGCTTCGGCAAGGGCGCAGCGCCCGAACAGGGGTTGGCCATCGTTACGCTGGGCGGGTTAGTCTGGAGTGGCCTGCTCAGCACAAACCTGTTGCCGGCTCTTTATGTGTACAGGCGCGAGAAGCAACGTCAGAAGACACTGTAGGGACACGCGAGACCATCGCTGCGTCGTTGGTATCGCTTCATAATGGCGCTATATGAATGACCGACCCCACCGCTGCTAAATCTGACACTTGCTACATCGAGAAACGATGCAGACCAAACCCGCGCCGAGCAGCAGCACACTACGCCAAATCCCCCGTGGCATCTGGATGCTGGGTTTCGTCAGTATGTTCATGGACATCTCGTCGGAAACCGTTCACAGCCTTCTGCCGATGTTCCTGGTGACGAGTCTGGGTGCAAGCGCAACGATGGTCGGCCTGATTGAAGGCGTCGCAGAAGCCACAACACCCATCGTGAAGATGTTCTCCGGCGCACTGAGCGACTACCTCGGCAACCGGAAATGGCTTGCGGTCATCGGATACGGCATAGGGGCGTTGAGCAAGCCACTGTTCGCTCTCGCGCCGACGGCAGGCATCGTGCTTGCCGTGCGTGTTGCAGACAGAATCGGGAAAGGCGTGAGAGGCGCGCCGCGCGATGCGCTCGTGGCTGACATCACGCCCACGCATCTGCGTGGTGCCGCGTACGGACTGCGTCAATCACTCGACACGGTTGGCGCTTTTCTTGGCCCGTTGCTGGCCGTCGGATTGATGCTGTTGTGGGCGGACAACTTCCGTCGAGTGTTCTGGGTAGCCGTGATTCCGGGTCTTG
Organism: Paraburkholderia fungorum; assembly: GCF_902833645.1. Lineage (GTDB taxonomy): Bacteria > Pseudomonadota > Gammaproteobacteria > Burkholderiales > Burkholderiaceae > Paraburkholderia > Paraburkholderia fungorum. The sequence goes on along the minus strand of NZ_CADFGE010000005.1, from coordinate 56,356 downwards.
TCGCCGTGGCATTACTGGTATTTGGTATCGGCGAACCTGCGCGCCACGCTGGCGTAAAACGCGTCAACCCATTGACGCTTGAAAATCTGCGGAAGCTGAGTCGCCCCTACTGGGGAGTCGTGTTCATCGGCGCAGTGTTCGCGCTCGCGAGGTTCAGTGAGGCATTCCTTGTTCTGCGCGCCATGCAGGGCGGTATACCGGTGGCACTGGTGCCTCTCGTGATGGTCGCGATGAACGTCGTGTATGCGGTATCGGCCTATCCGTCTGGAAAGCTTGCCGACTCGATGAGCCACAACTGGCTTCTGGCTGTTGGCCTCGTAGTGCTCTTCGCATCGGATATCGTGCTTGCCCACGGAAGCCAGTGGCCGGCCGTGCTGCTGGGCGTCGCGCTTTGGGGCTTGCACATGGGGCTCACACAGGGTCTGCTGGCGACGATGGTCGCACATGCAGCACCTTCGGACCTCAAAGGCACTGCATTTGGGTTGTTCAACCTGATGACCGGTCTCGTGACCTTGGTCGCCAGTTTAGTCGCAGGCGAACTGTGGGACCGGTTCGGAGCGAGCGCGACGTTTTACGCGGGAGCAGGGTTTTGTTTGCTGACCCTGTGTGCTCTGGCTATCGGCGCAGGATTGCGCCGATAGCGCGCTTTCTGGAGGACCATAGAGGCGAACGTTGCACCGGACCAGGTGGGGCCGATGTCGTTACGAGTCTGCGCGCGACATGAGATTTCGATTCGCGCGACATTGTACAGCTGTATTCCAGATACTTCGCCAATCAAAAAGTGACGCACGTCGCCTATCCTTGCCAGGCCTCACCTGCCAGAAGCGTCGCGTCCAGGCTGGTCTCGGGGTACATGGCGAACATCGGTGCCGCTAACCACATAGACAACCGACTCGGCGATATTGGTCGCGTGGTCACCAATACGTTCGATGGCTTTAGCGATAAACAGGTAGTCCAGTCCAATCGAGATTGTCCGAGGATCTTCCATCATGTACGTGACGAGCTTGCGTACGAAGGCTCGAAACTCGTTATCGATGGCCTCGTCATCCCGGATAATCTGTGCTGCTGCAACGGTATCCATCCGCGCAAATGCATCCAGCGCTCTCCGAAGAATATGTAAGGCCATTTCGCCGGATACCTTGATTTCAGCGATGTTGATGCTCCGTGCATTAGCTTCCATGGCAATGCGGCGCGTCCGCTTTGCAATCTTCCGGGCCTCGTCACCTGCACGCTCAAGGTTGGTGATGCACTTCGACGTGGCCATCAGGAGTCGCAGGTCACGCGCGGCGGGCTGTCGACGAGCGATGATGTTGCAAACTTCTTCGTCGGTTTCTATTTCCATCGCATTGAGCCGACGTTCGCCCTCAAGGACCTGCTCAACAAGTGACAAATCGAACGTGTTCATTGCCTCGATAGCGAGCGCGATCTGTGACTCCACAAGGCCGCCCATTTCGAGCAACCGGCTTGAGAGCAGGTTGAGGTCGACATCAAATTTTCTCAAAATATGCTTGTCCGACATGTTCATTCCCCGGCCGAGGCGACCAGCGACATGGTCCGCAGTTGCCTGCAGTATCGTATCGGGTTCGGAAAATCTGCCCGCTCGCACCAGACTTCGATGCATGACGGATGCCAGGTCATCAAGCTCGACGCGTACGATAGCGCTCGCAACCGTATTAGCGTATGCCTACGTTTCGACATAGGCAACAACGCCTACGCGCCTGGTACGAAAAAGAAGGCCCGGAATCGCTTCCAGGCCCGAGAAAGGTGGTCATGGCATAGCTCCTTCGGCTCGAAACGTGACTGAGCCGAGCTTCGCCAGCGGTGATAACCACCTGCGTGGTCGAACAAATGAAACAGCCCGACATGCGAGCGTCTCGAACGTCAGAAACGGAATTCCGCTACCGCCCTGCCTGCGCGAAAATTAGCAGCCTCTCCTTAAGGGCAGCTTATGCAGTGACGAAACGCTCTGAAGGGCTGCGCCTTTCGACATTGGCAAAAAAGGCGCGTCAGGTAGCCCCAGTTTTGAGCTTTGGCTATCCGGCAAGGTGTCATCGTCCGGAACTGCGCAATCCGGGTGCATCGCATCGGTCACGAGCACGCTACCCGCGGCGCGGTCACCGGGTCAGGATATTTATTCTTTTGAGTCCGATTTCCGCGTAACGGGGCGATGGCATCAACTTCCGCTTCATTTTTTTCCGCGGTCGTTAGTGTGGATATCGCGGCCCCAGTCAAAGTTTCAGGCCCATGTCCATTGACAATGCACGTTGCCGTCTTTCCATCACGAAGGCGTACCTGTTTGGTGTAGCTCATGGCGGGACTTGCGTTTGCATACGTAGTTGCAAGCAATAGCGCCATCGTCGAAAAGACGCAAAGGCCACTGGATTTCATTTGACTCTCCTTGTTGACCGCCCGACGAACGCTCGAGCCTTTCAAAACGGTACCGAACACATGAACCGGAAAGTTCGGTACCGACAAGGACAGTCTGCGGCGAGAGACCTTAAGCCGTCGTGAAGCGAAAACCGACGTGGATGTCTTCGCACTTACAGGTAGAGGGTACAACTGGCAAATCGGGCGTCGGTTACTACCCAACTTTGACAAGCATCGGACGAGGCCTGCATTGCTCGTCGCAGGTGGTCATGTGTGTGGATGCCAGCTCGGCTCGAGGCGCGCACTTGATGACCGCGCCGCAGGCGGACTGTCTGCAGGAGCACGGCGCAATCCGCTTACAGAGACCTTGAGCCCTTGCCCATCCGTTCGATTGAGCACAGAGAGCTCAGCGTGATGCTTTGCCGCCACCTTTGCTGCGATGGCTAACCCCAGCCCGCTGCCCTGTCCAGTTGTATTTCCTGCACGATAGAACCGGTCCAACACGCGCTCAAGGTCGGCCGTCGGTATGCCAGGTCCGTTGTCGACAACCTCCAGCGTTACTTCGGCATCGCTCGCGCAAAGTCGAACATCGACTTGCCCGCCAGGTGAGGTGTACCGAATGGCATTGTCGACGAGATTTGTGAGCATCGTTGTCAGTGAGGTCTCGTCTCCATTCACGACGATTGGGCTTTCCATCGCCGCAGGACCAGTACATTCCAGACCCAGGTCAATTCCCTTGTGTTCTGCCAGCACGGAGAGTTCGCCGACTACATGGGCAGCCACACGACGAAGGTCGACATGTCCCGCGCGCGCGCTGGCCTCGGCATCCTCACGCGCAAGGGTCAGCAACTGCTGGACGAGATGGATTGCGCGATTCACCCTTTCCTCCAGTTTGCGCAGCAGGTCCTCGTCGCTCAGTTTCGCGTGGTCCCGTCGTGCAACCTGAATCTGGAGCTTCAGCGCCGTCAACGGAGTTCGAAGTTCATGTGCCGCGTCCGCAACGAAAACGCGCTGCGCATGCAATGCACTGTCGAGACGTACCAGTAGGTCATTCAATGCCTCAACCAGCGGCTCGATTTCAATCGGTATGGCATTGGCCATATCGATGGGTGCCAACGTTTCAATCGAACGAGTTGCCAAAGACCTGGAGATGATATTCACAGGCCGCAACGCTCGCTTCACAACCAGCAAGACCAGGGCGATTTCAAGTGGCAGAATCGCCAACAATGGCCAAAGCGTCCTTGACGCCTGTGTCAATGCCGACTCGTCACGGACGGACATGGGCTGTCCAACCTGAACAAAACGGGAAGCCTGCTGTAGACCGAAAACCCGATAGTGACGCTCACCCACTTCGATGGACTGAAATCCCGCGTGCTGGCGTGGCAGCTTTGCGCTTGGGAGCGATTCATAGGTCAGATGGTTTGACGCGTCCCAAATCTGGATGACGACGCGGTCATCCTGTAATCCCTCGAAGTCGCCAGACTCTCTATTCGCCAATTCTGTATCGGCCACCGACTGCGGCAAAGAGATGGCGACGGAACGCAGTTCGTAGTCAAATAGCTCGTTCGCCTCTTCCAGCGCGCTTCGGAAGATGCCGTATCCCGCAAGAGCGCTCATTGCACCGAGCCCCAAAATCAGGCCAACCAGGAGTTGTGTGCGCACCGACCTCATACTGTCCCCGCCAGTCGATAGCCGATACCTCGAATGGTTACAATCTGCTCAGCACCGAGCTTTTTTCTGAGATTGTGGACGTGTACCTCGATGGTATTGCTCTCTACCTCCTCGTTCCAGCCATAGAGCTTCTCCTCCAACTCTGCTTTGCTATATACCTTGCCTGGCTCCTCGATAAGCGCGCGCAATAAACTGAATTCGCGGGAGACCAGTGGGATGGCTGCGCCACGAAGCGTGACCTCGTGCGCGACCTCATCCAGTGTGAGCGCACCGTGAACGTACACGGGTCGGGATTTCCCGGCGCGTCGCCTAAGCAGGGCACGCACCCGAGCAGCCAGCTCATTCAAATCGAATGGCTTGATAAGATAGTCATCGGCACCAGCGTCCAGCCCCGAGATTCGGTCGGTCACCGCATCCTGCGCCGTCATGATGATGACCGCGGCGCTTCCGCCGCTGGCTCGATAGCCTCTCAGAACGGTCAGGCCGTCCTGCTTCGGCAGTCCCAGGTCCAACAGGACGAGGTCATACACGTCGTTTGCGAGTGCCAGTTCCCCTGCTCGACCATCTTCTGCCCAATCGACTGCATGACCGAGACCCCGCAATGCGTCAAGAACGCTCTCGGCAATCATCGTGTCGTCTTCGACTATTAGTAAGCGCATGTGTGGTCTCCTCGACTGAAGAGTGTGCATCACGCGAGCTTAAGGTTTTCTTATGCGGGGGCGGAGTCGGACGCATGCAGCCTGTCTGCCCAAACGGTCCCGAACGCAGAAACTGTCGGGGATTCGACAGCCGGGCTGTCGTAGGATGCCCAGGCGCGGAAACGCGCATCGCTCCGTCCGATACAACGGCGAGCAGCGTCAGCGAAAGATCGGAGTTTCATCAGACTTCGAGGCAATTTTTCGCGGCACCTACAGCATGCGTCGGAGCAGGCGGTCCTTGAATCCGATTTGATGCACGAGAACAGCGAACACGTGCAACCCAATCAGTATTAGAAGAACCGTGGCGCTTGCGCTGTGCCACTCGCCGATGGACGCACCCAATGAGTCTGGCGTCGCAAGCTGTGGCATATCCCACACGCCGGCTAACCTGACGGCCCAGCCTCGGCCGCTCGCGTTTAACCATCCGAGCAGGGGAACGAGCAACAGAAGCGAGTACATCAAAACGTGAACCGCCGCCGCCAGAAACCGGAGTGCGCCATGCTGGTCAACGGGGCCTGGCGAGCGGCGCATTGCAACCCATACAAGCCTTGCGGCGAATATGGCCAGAAGCGACGTCCCGATGCCAATGTGCCATGCGACCAGACCAGCCGGGGTCTTCACTGAATCAGCGTCCGGCATCAACCATCCAAGGCTGAACTGCGTCACCAGAAGCAGCAAGCTGAGCCAATGAAGTACCCGCGAAACCGCGTCGTAGCGGGCCGGCGTGTCGCGGAAGCTTACTGTGTTTTGAGTATTCATTTTTTGACTGAATCAGAACCGGGAAAAGAAGGCGTCGCGTCGGACGTTCGAACAGCGGGTTCTTCCTGCACGAACGCACGACAGAATGGCCGTGACACGGTGAATGGGAAGTGCGCTTCGCCGACCCGCCTGGAAACTTAGTCACAAGAGCTTGTGATAACCAACCCGCCAATTGTTCTCACAGCATCGAGCACAGGCGACACCATCACGCTCTTTCCGCTGGCGTGAGGTCACGCCCACAGGATGCTGCATGCATTGGGCTTAAGGGATACTTAAAGGATTCGAAAAAAATCTGCTGTCGCACGATGAGCGACGTGTTCAGCTGAAAGCGTCTGCTCTCGGCGACGGGCAGATATCGTCTGGCGCTCAGAGATAGCGTTGGCCTCATTGGCATTCGACGCGAGGAAGGCCGTCTTGCGTTGTGAGCTTTCGTGTCCCCAGAACCTGTCAGCGCAAAGGCAGAGGTGCGGGAGCCGGCCCGCAGTCAGACGGCACATGCGACGACATCACCTTCGCTATCCATTCGACATCACCTGATGCGTTAGCGTGCGTCCAACGCCGAATTCGCGTTAAGGAGGAGTTAAGGATATCTGCCTATTCTGAACGCAAGCACTAGACGAAACGTCAGAGCCCGCCACAAACAGGCATCACGTTGCAAATGATGCCTCTCGCTGCCGTCAAGGCTGACGGACAGACAAACATTTCAAGAGCCGATGGTTCCGTCACAGGGACCATAACGAAACATGGTGCACCGGTCCGTATGAAAACTGGTCACTCGCAAGCTTTGGGAGAAGTTCCCCCCGCCAAGTTTGTCGTCCAGACAACGACATGCGCCCAAGCCTGCCGACCGACCAAATATTTTTGGAGAACCATCAATGAAAACGCTTGTATCTGCCATCATCTTTGCGTCCGCTCTCGCCATTCCGGTAATGTCATTCGCTCAGCAAACGAACGGCCCCTTGACGCGTGCAGAAGTACGCGCCCAGCTCGTCACCGCCGAGCAGGAAGGCCTGATACATCAATCAAATTCGCAATATCCAAAAACGGCTCCTGCGTCGTCAAAAACCGCAACGGCATTCGACATCTCGGGGTACGGCCCAACTGCCAGCGGTTCGTCGCAAACAGTCAGTCCGGCGATGGCTTTGAGACCTTCGTTGTATTCTCATCACTAACCTGCGGGTGACTGCGCGCTCGACGTTCGCCACAAAAACGTACCCATTGCAGCAAGGGAGTGTCCGCATTGCTTAATCGCACGCGGCACGGCGCGCTCAATCGATTTGTGGCAGGCCTTGCCCACTATAGCGTGGCATGACGTCATTCGTCCTGTCCGCATTGAGGCCCTCTGTCGCAATCCGAATACCATATAGAAATCCGAAAATCTGAAAAACATGCTCAACGCAGGGGCCGTTTTAAGGCTGGCTTAATTTTGCTCTGCGAGCATTCCAAAATATCCCCCCTGTTGAGCCGTCAGAGTACCGGCGGCGTTTTTTTGATGCAGGACGGACACCGCCGATGCGGCCTGTAGATGCTATGCGCGCCTGCCTGCAATAGAGCGCAGCAATCTCAAGCTTTCGACCCCGGCGCTGTCGTCCAATGTTCGCGCGCCTAAAACCGCACATGCGTCGCCAGCCATATCCGCAACGCCCGTCGGCGAGCTGAGAATAATCAAGGTTCGGCTACTGGTTGCCCGTTTCGACCACTTGCCTATCGTCCAAGAACAGCCAATTCGTGGCGGCAGAGCTTGAGATTTCCTTACGTGACAGGCGTTTCGAAAATGGTGCACGGATACGGGCGCCCGCAAGAGGACTACCGCGACCACGCACATTCCGGGGACTTCGTTGAAACTCCTACCATCATGATGCCAGCTGAACAGCGGACTTCAACGCTAACTGATACACGTCACAATCGACAGGTCTCCACGGGTCGATTGGTATGCCTCGCCGCAATCATCGGAGCATGCACGTTTGCAGCTCATTGAAGGTGCGTGACGCGGATGCGGAGCGACACGGGTAATCGCGCTGCCGGATTCGATGAGGACATGCGATGCACAAGCCGAATCAGGACCCCGGCGACCCGTTCGCCTCGTTGCGAGCAATAGCCAGTCGATACGACGACGTGCACGAGGGCCCAATGTTCTGGTGTCCGGGCTTCTTTATGGGCACAACGATGGTCGCCGGCGTCTACGACAACCAGATACTGCTCAGGCTACCGGAAAATCGAGTAACCGCGCTACTGGAAACCCCTGGCTGCTCCCAATTCAAACCATACGACCGGGAGCCCATGCGGCAATGGCTGGTATTTGGCGTAAGCAGCCCGGCGTACCAGATGCTCCCGGAACTCTTCGAGGAGGCAGTGTCATTCGCATAGGTGACGTCCCACAGCAGCAAACGGCGCCGCAATGTGCCAAAAAGAAAATAGTTTCGCCAGCAATCCTGACGTCAATTTACGTCGCTCCATCACCGACGCAATAACCGCCACAGCATCCCGCATGGTATCCGCAGGGGCCGATGGCAGCGTCAGCCGTATCGGCAGCAACATAGCCGACTGCCGACACGACCCATGCGAAGCCGGCTGTGTAGCGCGACGCAGTCAACAGGGTGCCCCGAGTCTTGCTGTTTTGCTGGCTATCGCAACGCGAGCGGCGCAACCATGTTGGGTCTTGAATGTCGAATATCGAACTAGCGCTTATCGCTGGTTAGACAGAAATGCTGACCACTGCGCGCATGAAGAAGTGTGCTGGGCCGGGGATTCGGACTCCTGCCCGACGAGTGGCACGAGGGACGGATGCTTCCGCTACCCACAGCGACAGGTCAACCGTCCCTTTGACTTGCTGCCGCCCGGCCAGGAAGGCCGTTGGTTTATGGCTGGATATGCGATGAGTTCCAAAGATTCAGATGTCGTCAGCGTGATTCCTAGCGCGCTTAGCATCGTCGCCATGGCGTATGGCACTTATGGACTCGCGTCGCATCAGCATCTACATATCATGTATCTGATGCTCGCAGCGCTCGGCATAATCGCCTGCACGCTGTTTGAAGACAGATTGCCGCCTGAATCTTAGCCAATCGACTCGCGGGCGAATTGAACGGGCGGCAACATTTCGTATTGCTTGCACACGACCCGCGAGTGCAATCGCAAGGCCGTCCAAAGAATGCGTCCAGATACTGCGCGCAACCCGTTACTGCCGGACCAGCGTGCGTGCCGGCAGTAACGGGTTGCCTGAGCACCCGATGCCGTAGCACTTCTTTCAGCTTGAGCGCGCTCTCCCCGCGTTTACACTGATTCCCGATTTAAGTCTGCTTTAAGCCTACTTTCATAGATTGGACTACAACCCGACGAAAATCACGATGTGTCGCAGCGCAACGTAGCGCGGTAATGCTGCGGGGTTGGACCTGGTCAGATTCCGCGGATGCGGCCTGGTGAATATACGTGTGATTGCGGCGCATGCATTCAAGCTGAAAGTGGACGCAGTCAGGCGTGTTCAGCCGTCCGTTCAAACGGGAGAGCAGGTCCGAAGTTGGGGGAGTCGAACCTTGCCGACCGACAAGGTGCCGACAGTTGGGACCCGGTTCCCGCCGGGTCCGCTTTTACTTTCGGCGGTACGTGCAGCAAGGGGGGTGAGTATCCGGTCTACAGAAACAATTGGAGCGAGCGATGGGGTCTTGTGAGCCGCAATTCAACGTCATCCGGCACTAACGTCGTTGTCCCTTGGCCCCGCGACATTCTTTCATTGCTCGCAAGCGGCCGGGGACCTCACCATCGCTTATTCGCAATCATCGAAATTTACGCATCAGTTGACGGAAGCCAAATTGTCGGCGCGGTGCTCGCAAACAACGATGCATGTCCGTCATACAGGAAAGCAGTTGCTACTGAGAGAATGCCATGAAAGCCCCCCATACAAGAGATGCTGCGAGCGCGAGTCCTTACACACTCCAGAACGTCGACGCCGCAATCGCCGATATTGAGCAGGTCTTATGCGCAGAAGGCGCCGACTCTCTTTTTGTTCAGGCTTACTGGCGCGGCCGTGCTCTTCAGGCATGTGCGACGCCGGGGCTCGCGCCAACGCAACTTGAGCGGCTACAGCGCTTGCTTGGCCGCCTCCCGACCAACTCAAAGGTATCGAGTGCCGGTAGCACGTTGCCCGAAAAACATTCGTCCGAACCGCCTAAAATATAACCGACACGGCGCGGCCGCTCGACGTCCGAAGTCTGTAGCAATCGTTTCAAGGGCGTGCGCGAGTATGTGCGCCGATGTCACGTATTCAGAGCTTACGCCTGGGACTTCAGGTCGCGCACTTTTTGTCCCTTGCTAACCAGCCGCGTGTGCCGTTCAACGAACCGAACGCGCAATGTCGGTTGTCCGCGGAAAATGTTCATAACATTTGCGGGAAACTGTTCGGCATTGCACGAGCGTTTGTCACCCAAATTGCAGCAAGGCAAGCAGCCTCTTAACAGGAGAGCAAGGGACCGGGCAGCAACCGGTGAGCGGGAATTTCTCGTTAGCGAACGTGAGATGTCGGCAAATGCTGTAAGACCCGCGGCTCGACAGCGGACATGTCTGCATGCAGGCCGAACGACTGGAAGCAAGGCAATAGCCTACTTCCAGAGAAGGAACAAAGGCCACGGCTCCCCGACAGAACAACAACCCTCGACGCATGCACAGCAGCAACTCAGGTTGGCTGCCGTCTCAGCTTCACGCGCTCAACCAGCTCGAAGATGGCCATGCCTGCTAGCATCGCGACGACAAAGCCCCACGCCTTGGGAAAGCCAGCACCCAGCGTGACTAGCGCTGGTCCCGGGCAAAACCCCGCAAGCCCCCAGCCCACGCCAAATATCGCGCTTCCCAGCACAAGTCTGCGCGTTACGGTAGTACCGGCAGGAATCTGCACGGGCAACCCAAGCAGCGATTTTTTTCGCCGTTTTGCAAACCGGAAGGCAATGGAGGCGACCGCTATCGCACCGAGCATCACAAATGCGAGTGACGGGTCCCATCGTCCAGCGATGTCGAGAAATCCCAGCACCTTCGCCGGATTGGCCATGCCGGACACCATCAGGCCGACGCCAAACAGGAGCCCGGACAGTAACGCGGTGAGCAAACCCATCTCAGCCTCCCAGCAGATGTCTGGACACGAACACGGTCAGAAAACCGCTTGCCATGAATGTTGCCGTCGCGACAAGCGAACGGATGGACCCGCGCGAGATGCCGCAGACACCATGGCCGCTCGTGCAACCGCTCGCGTAACGCGTGCCGATGCCAACAAGAAGTCCCGCGGCGAGTATTTCGCCCCACCCAGCCTGGATATCGGGCGCTATCGGATTACCAAGCAAGCCTGCCAGCACAGGTGCCCCTACAAGCCCTGCAAGAAAAGCGACACGCCATCCCGCATCTTTCTGTGGCGTGCCCAGCAGGCCGCCGAGAATACCGCTGATGCCAGCGATACGTCCATTGAAGAAAACAAGCACAGCGGCGGCGGCGCCAATCACCAGGCCGCCAGTCAGTGACAGGCCCGGCGTGAAACTCGCGATATCAATCGACATGAGCCCTCCTCGTTTTCATTGGGCGCAAAACTGGTCGTACAGCACGTTCATGACCGCAATCGCTTCCTTGCTCGCGATGGAATAAAAGATGCTTTTCCCCTCTCGCCGGGTCTCGACGAGTTCGTTATCGCGAAGTACGCCGAGTTGCTGGGAGAGCGTGGGCTGACGTATGCCCAACTGTTCTTCCAGGTCGCTCACACACAACTCGCCCTGGGACAACTGGCACATCAGCAACAACCGGTCAGGATTGGCCAGAACCTTCAGTAGCGCACAGGCTTTCTCTGCCGAGGCCTGCATCACCGAAAGGTCGATTGGGGCGGACCTCTTCCTCATCTCATCATCCTATAATTTACACACACATATTATATTGAATAATAGATTATTTATGAATAGAATGGGTAGCATCTGAGGAGGTCAGGATGCAGCCCATCGTTCAACCGTTCTTCGACCCGGTCACCGGCACGGTCACGCACGTGGTTTTCCAGTCCGGGCATCCAGAATGCGCAGTCATTGACCCGGTCCTTGACTACGACCCCAAAGCAGGACGCACTTCAACGACGAATGCCGACAAGGTCATCGAGTTCGTTCGCCAGCGCGGCCTGCGCGTGCAGTGGATTCTGGAGACCCACGCGCACGCAGACCACCTGTCGGCGGCGCATTATTTGCGGGGCGAGCTCGGTGGGAAGATTGCGATTGGAGAGCACATTCGCACCGTTCAAGGGGTCTTCAGGAAGCTTTTTAATCTCGAGCCCGGATTTCATGCAGACGGGTCCCAGTTCGACTATCTGTTTCGCGAAGACGAGGAGTTTTCCATCGGTGGCCTGACGGCAAAAGCGTTGTATGTGCCGGGCCATACCCCCGCAGACACGGCCTACCGGATTGGCGACGCGGTCTTCGTGGGCGACACGCTGTTCATGCCGGATGTCGGTACCGCACGCTGTGACTTCCCCGGCGGCGATGCGCACAGGCTATACGGGTCGATTCGAAAGCTGCTGGACCTGCCGGGCAACACCCGGCTCTTCATGTGTCACGACTATCCACCCGAGGGCCGGAAACCCGAGTGGGAAACTACGGTGCTCGCGCAGCGTGCGCATAACATCCATGTGCACGACGGCGTAACGGAAGAGCAGTTTGTCAGCATGCGCGAAGCACGCGACGCAACGCTAGCGATGCCCGTTCTTATCCTGCCATCTGTGCAGGTGAATATACGGGCTGGCGATTTTCCACCTACCGAGGAAAATGGCACCCGCTACCTGAAGATTCCCTTAAACGCACTCTGATTTGAACGCTATTCAGCACCGACTCGTCAGCGGCCCGAGTGTTCAGTTTGAGCTACGGAGACAACGCCGCAGCGCCGGTAAAAGCACGAAATTGCGCGGCCTGGTTAAAGTGTCGCGGCCAAAGGCTTTCTGAAATCGCATCATTTTCGCTTAAGCATCCGTACTTTACCCTGTAGTCACCGTTTGCGAACAGGGCTGTTCGCAACGCGAGAAACTGTGGAGGTACGAATCATGAAATCACTTCAAGCTGTCGTTATAGCCGCCGTGCTGGCGACACCGGTCGCTTCTTTTGCTCAGCAGTCGAATGCACCGGTCACACGAGCAGAGGTACGCGCCGAACTCGTGCAGTTGGAGAAGGCCGGATACAACCCGGCAAAACGCGATAACGCTACCTATCCGGCCGACATTCAGGCTGCCGAAGCACGCGTCGCGGCTGAAAATTCCTCAATGCAGGCCGCTACGCAAGGAGTGGGCGGAGTCACAAGCGGTGCGGTGCAGTGGGGCCAACGCACTTCCGCCTCTACCACTTCGGGCCTACTGTACAGACACCACTGATGTGGTCCGGCTCGTCTGATGGCTGCGTGCAGCTCATGGGGAATTAACGACGAGCCGTAGCCAATTGGCTGTCAACAGTCTCTACGCACTGCGCGAAGTGACCGTCAGCACACGGCAGTGGCGTAGTTCAATGTCGAAATTGCGACAGGTATCGGACCGATGTGGCCTTGACCAACGCATATGTAGCGCTGGTCAAGAGTGCCCCCGTCACGTATCTCACGGTTTCCTGCTCTTCGGCGCCCGGCTTGCGTGTTGCACAAAACTCCGCTTTGCGGCGGTCATTTCAGCTTCGACCTTTCGGAGCGTGGAAGTTCGCGATGCAGTGAATGCGCCTCGCCAGCCAGCTTCTCCAGAATCGGACAGTCAGGACGTGAATCGCCTTTACAATGGGCTGCCAGGTGCCCCAGCGTATCGCGCATTTCCGCCAGTTCCTGAATGCGCAGGTTCAAGTCGGCAATATGCTCATTTGCGAGCCGTTTGACCTCGCTGCTGGACCGGCTACGGTCCTGCCAAAGAGCCAGCAGCATCGCAATCTGCTTCGTGGAAAAACCAAGATGCCGAGCCTGCTGGATGAAGTGCAGCAACTGAACATCCTTGGGCGTGTATACCCGATAGTTCGCCCCTGTCCGCGAGGCAGCCCGAATCAGGCCGGTTTCCTCGTAATGGCGAATCATCTTGGCGGACATGCCCGACGACTTCGCGACCTCGCCAATATTCATCGCTTTCTCCCGTCGACACGGCCATACAACCGGTACAGATTATTTTTGACCTTCCCGTCGTGGAAAGGTCAAGGAGTTTCAATCGGCGACCGCTTTCGCGGTGATAGACTCGCCGGACAACCAGAATCCGCCACAACACGGACGCGCTTCGCACGCTAATCGAACACTGTAAGCCCCGCCGGCACCTTCCAGGCATGGTTTTTATGGCCCTGGCGGCTTAAGAGCTTCGGGCACATCCGTCAAGGCATCCGGTAAGTCGAAGGAAATCAAATCAAGTGGGCGGCAACGCGTCTCGCAGCTCATCGCTCGCAACGGTAGTCGCGTCCATCGCGGAGCAACACCAGATTTCCAAAGGAACAGACTACGCGTTCCTCTGGAAGCCAAAACTGCGCATCCCCGACATTTACGAGCATCCAGCGAACCAACGTGCCTTCGCCAAATTGCTCGACTCATGCGACCCATTGAAGCGATTGCCAAATCGCTTTATGCCATCGGGATACGGCGGACGTCCTGTCCGCCGTCGTTTGGTTCAGGGAGCCGCTTCTGAGGCAGTGCGCACCCGGAAAAAATGCTCTACCGGGAGGACAGCGACGATTCCGTCCTCTCCCGAGACACCCTTTGCGACGTCCATAATTTCCCGCACCAGTGCGTCAACGCTTTCGCTCTGAGTGAAGACTTCAATCTTGATGTGCTCGGTCGTCCAGTCGTCCGAGAAGAGGTTCGGATGCGCTCCGAATCCCTTGACCCGGGTGACGGTAAGGCCATGAATATGGACTGCCGACAACCGCCGCTCCAGCACCTCAAGAATACCGGGCCGAACAATCGCAACAACGCATTTGAGTTCCATGTTCTCCTCCGTGACCAATTGGGGCGATGCTGCAGTCGTCTATCCTTTCGGCGCCCACTTCGCATCAACCGCTGCCTGAATCTTGCCCGCGTCTTGAACTCCAGCCTGCGTCATCTGATACGCAATCTCCGCGGTTCCCTGACAGACCGCACACGTCACCGCCATCTGGTCTTCGAAGCACTGGAGATTGGAACGATGCACACCGCGATTTTCGCAACCGCACCAGCAGTAGAGCTTATTGAGAGTCGCAGGAATCTGCGTTGCGACCCAGTACGCGTGCCTGACATCCTTGTCGGCGAACTGATTCGGATTCAACACGTGAGAGGCATCTGACCTGCCACTCGGGATGATACGCAATCCATCCGAACGCAGCATTCCGACGCGCCAGGCGGATGTCTGCTGTGCTTGACCGGATGGTCCCTCCGCCTTCACTGCCGACGCGGTCTCATACCGCACAAGAGACGGCCCCCAGACCATGGCCAAAGGTATCGCGACAACCATGGCAAGCAGGAACAGCAGGTGCAGTAAAGTTTTTCTGGGCGGCTTGACGCGCTCAGCGGACCTGACCGCTTTCTTTTCGGGTGTATGACGATTCATTCTGTATCTCCCAATTCGCAAACGGGTGTCACGGCTGGAGATGCATCGCCTGGCTGCACGAATGCAATCCGTGCATCATGCTGACATGCATCGCCGTCATGCCGGCCGCACCAAGTACGGCGATGAGGCCGATGACCGCAAAGATGCCGATGATGAAGTTCAATATCGGCTTTCCGCTAAACATGGTTCGCTCCTACGCTGCAGGAGCACGGCACAACGACCATCCATGTCGCACCGGCCCCACGCGACGCCATCAGAAAGATGGCTGAATTACGACTTGCTCCTGTCCACCACGTGACCTGGCTTCTCCTGACTATCGGTGTGCGACTGCATCGCGCGCATCATGAACAGCATCGAAAGCGGGCAAATCAGCGCGCTGGCTATCACGATGAATGTGCCGAGTGCTCCTCTTAACTGAGGAAGCGCCCAGTACCCGAGCGCCAGAACCAATGCGAGAGCAAGGGCAGTCGCCACCATCGTCTTCGTGTTGCACTTCATGGTTGAATCCTTATGGAAATTGGGATGGAGGTTCGTCGTTGAGAGACGAGTTCATTACTTCGATGGTGCCGTTCCAGCCTGGTCGGAGTACTTGAGCATGATGTCGCCCATCGCCCGCATCATCTCGCCATGCATGCGCATTGCTGTCTTCGGGTCCATACCCATGTTTCCGCCCATCATTGGACAGCTGCCCATCATTCCGCCCATGCCCATCATGCCGCCCATCATCGAACCATGTTCCCGGCTCTGTGCAGATGCGCCAGGGTAGTTGCTGGTGCCGCCTCCCGTTGCAGCCACGCTGACAGCGCTGGTTGCCAATAACAGTGTGGACAAGGCTGCCGCACGTAGAAATTTCGTGTTCATGTAACTCTCCGGATTCGGTTTAATCGTGTCACTGCAAAAAACAGCTGAGGACGTACAGCTCGACGGCCGTCACGTTTGCAGCAGGCGTGCGCGAGCCACGGTGAGTAACCGGTCGAACCTGTTCGATTCAGGAGTTACAGCAAGCGCGGCGGCGGGGCCGGCAGTTCAGGAATGAACTGTTCGGTAAGGGAGCGGACGACAGCCCGATAGACAGATGAGGAAGGTGCCGTGATAAATGCATACGTCACGGGTATGGCAGGCGCGCCGCAGACAACGCCACCCATGTTGCCATGGCATACGGGCTGAGCAGTCACAGTGTGGTGGTTCGCACCTTGCTCGCACGCGACCATGTCCGGCACGTGCGAGGCATGCGTCTGCTGATGCTTGGCCGTCGACGACATTGCCGGGCAAAGTGCCGCCTGCGCCGGGTAGCCGAGCAGCGGCAACCACGCAATCAGAAAGCACGCGACGAGTTTGGCCCAGACTTTCATAAAATCCAGTATAGGCGGTGCCGCAGGACGCTGCTACGGTTTGCCGCAAGACTTGTGCGTTGCATCACGTTACCCTCCCCATTGTTTCAGGTGTGCGAGGAACGCGTCTGCGCCGACGAATCCCGCGAGTTGGGCATCGGGCTGCTGCCGGCCGTCCCTGTCATAGAAAATCAGGGCCGGCGGCCCAAAAAGCCCAAAACGCCTCAGCATGGCAGTGTCCTCTGCCGCGTTCCTGGTCACATCGATGCGCAGCAGTTTCCAGTGAGCAAATTCGCTGACTACGCGCGGGTCGGTGAACGTAAAGTGCTCAAGCTCCTTGCAGCTGATGCACCAGTCCGCATAGAAGTCGACCATCACAGGTCGCCCTCTCGCTGCCTGGAGCGCCTGGTCCAGTTCGGCATTTGACCGTATCGTCTCAAACTGTGCGGTCGACTTCCCGTCCACATTGCCGCCTGTCGATGAAGCTCGCATCACGCCACCGAGTGGTGTCAGAACGTCGAAGTTGCCCGATGCAATACCAATAAATTCAGTAACTCCGGCGACCAGCAGGAGCACACCTAAGGCCTTTCCCACACGGAAAATTCCAGGCGCATCGTGCGGTAACGGGTCAATCGCCCGGAGCATCATGCCGCAGGCGGTCAGCAAAAGCGCGACCAGCATCATCAACAGCCAGCCTGGCAGCAGCGAATAGACGAACCACAAAGCCGCGGCGAGCAGCATCACGCCGAGCGCGTTCTGAATCGCAACCATCCAGTGGCCAGACCTGGGCAGGATGCGCGCACCGAAGGTGCCGACGAGCAGCAGCGGAATGCCTATTCCAAGGCCCATCACATACAGGGCCAGTGCTCCGCCGACCACATCGTGGCTGTTGGCGATGTAGAGCAGCGCACCCGCGAGGACCGGTGTCGAACACGGACCGACAATCAGTGCGGAGAGCATACCCATCACGAACACTGGAAAGATGCGTCCGCCGGGCAGACGATTACTCCACGTCGCGATTCGGGTTTGCCAACTGGTCGGCAACTGTACCCGGAACACGCCGAACATACCCAGTGCAAAGACGACCATGAGCAGTCCAAAACCGGCTAGCACCCACGGCTTTTGCGTTACGGCGACCAGCGGAATGCCGATTAGAGCTGCAATGGTGCCGGCGGCCGCGTAGGCAATTGCCAGCCCCTGGCCATAGGTGAACGACAGCAAGAAGCCGCGCCATAAGGACGCCTGCTCCCGCGTTCCGCCGATTACTGCGGTCACTATCGGGATAAGCGGATACATGCACACCGTGCCTGCCATCAACAGACCGGCGAACAGAAAACCCAGCAACTCAGATAGTGAAATGCCATTCACGGGATGCAGATTGATTCCCAATGACGTCGCCGTGGGCGACTGGCTTTCGCCGACGCTCGGGAATTCGGCAGTGTTGCCGGCTGTCGCCACGGGCATAACAGAGCCGTCGGCAGCCACACGATAGCTTCGTGTTTGCGGCGGATAACAGACGCCCAGGTCTGCGCATCCTTGCGATGTGACGGACAGTACGACGCTGGCCGCTATCGCACGAGGCAACGCAATGCGGATTTGCACCGGTCGGTGGTAGACCGTGACCACGCCGAATGTCGGGTCATTTTTCAGCTCGCCGGGCGGCATCTGGTCCGGCTTTATCGGTACGCCGTCAGCAGCAAAGCTGAACCTGTCCCGGTACAGGTAGTAGCCCAGGTGTGTATCGAAATCGAGCACGACCTGTTGTGTCGCACTGAGCGTAACCTTCAGCGGAAATGCCTGGTCAGGCGGCAGTAAATCGGACTCGTCCACCGCGTGGGCGGCGAGTGACGTCAGTACGAATAGCAAGCCGACTGCGATGCGCAACGCGCGATTGAGCGTATCTCCCAGGCGGTAAATGCCCCGCTGAGCGGTGAGTCGTATCGTTCGCATTGCTGGCCTCTATCCTTGCAGCCGACTTGCAGGCCCGCCGTACACGGCAAGCCGACAAGTTCGGTATCAATAATGCATCAAGACTGCTTTTCGAGCTTCACAATCGTCAGCGTCCCGTTGACGTTTTCGACGCGGACCTTGACCTTGTCGCCCTCGTGAACCCGCTTGACCATCGCGGCATCCTTCGCCTTGAATGCCATGGTCATCGGCGGCATTCCTACGTTTTCTAGGGCCCCGTGTTTGAGCGTGACCATACCGGTCGCGGCATCCACCTTTTTGACTTCCGCGTCAGTCAGCGCTGCGTTGGACGCTGACGTCTTCATCGACATATTCATGCCGGCCATGTCATCGACGGCGAACGCCGGCCCAGAAAACGCACCAATTGCGCAGAGAGCAACAGAGGTCATAAACAGCTTCTTCATGGAGTTTCTCCAGTTTGGGTAGAGGGCACTTTCATGCCGTGAGGGACTGCATGGGACAATCGGGTTTGGTCCAGCTTTCTGGCGCGACGACGCTGCAGCAGGAACCAGGCTGCAGGGATAACAAACATCGAGAGGATGGGGGCCGTGACCATGCCGCCTACCATCGGCGCTGCAATGCGCTGCATGACTTCCGAACCGGCGCCGTGTCCGACCATGATGGGAATGAGACCAGCCAGCACGACAGCAACCGTCATCGCTTTCGGCCGCACGCGCAACACGGCGCCTTCGCGAATCGCATCGAACAGAAGCGCCTCTGTTAGCGGTTCACCATCTTCCAGCCTGCGATTGAGCGCACCCTTCAGGTAGAGCAGCATCACGACACCGAACTCGGCTGCGACACCAGCGAGCGCGATAAACCCGACTGCGGTTGCGACCGACACCGCGTGGCCCAGAATCCAGATGAGCCAGAACCCGCCGACCAGAGCGAACGGAGCCGTCGACATCAGCAGGAGTGCATCAGCCGCGGAGTTGAAGGTCAGGAAGAGCAGCACAAAGATGACGACGAGCGTCACGGGAATGACCGTGCGCAGCTTTGCCGCTGCGCGCTCGAGGTATTCGAACTGGCCGGACCACGCAATTGAATAGCCCGGTGGAAGCGTCACCTTCTCCGCAACAGCGCGTTGCATTGCCTCGACCGCTGACTGCAGGTCCGTATTGCGGATATCGACATAGACGTAGCCGGAGAGCCGCGCGTTTTCGCTGCGAATCATCGGTGGACCGTCGGCAATCGTGATGTGCGCGACATCGCCGAGCTGGATTTGCGCACCACGGTCCGTGACGACCGGCAACTGTCGAAGCTTCTCGAGTGAATCCCGGATTTCGCGTGGATAGCGGATGTTGATGGGGAACCGCTCGCGGCCAGCAATCACCTCGCCGACGTTGTCACCGCCCACTGCCGAGGACACGACTGACTGGATGTCCGCCACGGCGAGCCCGTAACGTGCTGCCGCCAGCCGGTCGATGTCGACGTCAATGTAGCGGCCACCGTTCAGCCGTTCGGCCAGTGCGGACGTGACGCCCGGTACATTCTTCACGGCTGATTCAACTTGTGCCCCGATTCTGTCGATTTGAGAGAGGTCGCTGCCTGAAATCTTGACGCCGACCGGCGTCTTGATGCCCGTCGACAGCATGTCCAGTCGATTGCGGATGGGCGGCACCCACACGTTCGACAGCCCCGGCACCTTGACGGTGCGGTCCAGTTCGTCGACCAGCTTCTCCGGCGTCATGCCGGGGCGCCACTGGCTACGCGGCTTGAACTGAATCGTGGTCTCGAACATCTCGAGCGGTGCCGGGTCAGTGGCAGTGTCGGCACGGCCAGACTTACCGAAGACGGTCTCCACCTCTGGAACCGTCTTGATGAGCCGGTCAGTCTGCTGCAGCAGTTCGCTCGCTTTCTCGGCCGAGATTCCCGGAAGCGCCGTCGGCATATACAGCAGGTCACCTTCATCGAGCGGCGGCATGAATTCGCCGCCGAGCTGAGACAGCGGAATCACCGAAGCGGCCAGCGTGACCAGCGCCAAACCAATGGCAACCCACGGCCGCCGCAGCGTGGCTTCCAGCAATGGTCGGTACAGTCGAATCAGCACGCGATTGATGGGGTTCGAGTTCTCGTGAGGAATACGACCTCGAATCAGATAGCCCATCAGCACGGGCACCAGCGTCACCGACAACCCGGCAGCAGCGGCAATGGTGTAGGTCTTGGTGAAGGCCAACGGAGAAAACAGCTTGCCTTCTTGCCCCTCGAGCGAGAACACCGGGATGAACGACAGGGTGATGATGAGCAGCGAGAAGAACAGTGCGGGCCCCACCTCCGCTGCCGATGTCGCGATAAGGTCCCAGCGCTGTGCGGTCGTGATTGGTTCGCCCGGATATTCGTGGTCGTACGCCTCCAGATGCTTGTGGGCGTTCTCAATCATCACGATGGCCGCGTCAATCATCGCGCCGATGGCGATTGCGATGCCTCCCAGCGACATCAGATTGGCGTTGACACCCTGATAGCGCATCACGATGAATGCGACCAGCACCCCAAGCGGGAGCGACAGAATGGCGACAAACGCACTGCGCAGGTGAAACAGGAACACCGCGCAGACCAGCCCAACGATGATGAATTCCTCGATAAGTTTGTCCTTCAGGTTGTCCACCGCACGTTCGATGAGCTGTGAGCGGTCATAGGTCGTCACAATCTCCACGCCCGCCGGCAGCGACCGTTTCAGGTCAGCGAGTTTCGCCTTCACTGCATCGATGGTCGTCAGCGCGTTCTTGCCGGAGCGCATGACGATGACGCCGCCTGCGACTTCTCCCTGGCCATTCAGCTCGGCAATACCCCGCCGCATCTCGGGCCCGATTTGAATCCGGGCTACGTCGCCGAGCAGAACCGGCGTACCGGCATCGTTCGTGCGCAATACGACGTTGCGAAAGTCGTCGAGCGTATGCAGGTAACCAGACGAACGGACCATGTACTCCGACTCGGCCATCTCAATCACCGAACCGCCCGACTCCTGATTGGCCTTGCCCAGCGCGTCGGCCACCATCGCCTGGGTGATGCCGTACGCTCGCAGCTTGTCCGGGTCGAGCACAACCTGGTACTGGCGCACCATGCCACCGATGCTCGCGACTTCAGACACGTCCGGCACTGACTTCAGTTCGAACTTCAGGAACCAGTCATTCAGTGCGCGCAGTTGCCCAAGGTCGTGTTGCCCGGTTGTGTCGATGAGTGCATATTCGTACACCCAGCCCACCCCCGTTGCATCCGGTCCGAGTGAAACAGTCGCTCCCTGCGGCAGGCGGCTTTGCACCTGATTCAGATATTCGAGCACGCGTGAACGTGCCCAGTACTGGTCGGTCTTGTCGTCGAACAGCACATAGACGAACGCATCGCCGAACGAGGAATACGCGCGGATGGTTTTCGCCCCCGGCACGCCAAGCAGCGTCGTGGTGAGCGGATACGTGACCTGGTCCTCGATGACTTGCGGGGCCTTGCCCGGATACGACGCCTTGATGATGACCTGCGTATCGGACAGGTCGGGCAGCGCATCGAGCGGCGTTTGCGTGACCGAATAGACACCCCACGCCGTAACGAGCACGGTCGCGAGCAGCACCAGAAAGCGGTTATGGATAGACCACCTTATAAGGCGTGCAATCATTTGGCGCCTCCGACTGGCTCGACCTTGGTCAACTGGTATCCGTCACCCGACTGCCTGAAGACAAAATGAACAGTCTGGCCAGGCTTCACGTCCGGAAACGCCGTCGGCGACGGTTTGCCGAATGCCATCGTCATCGCGCCCCAGCCCAGAGCTGGAACGGGTTGATGTGAAAACGTAATGTCTCCGGCCGTCACCTGTTCGACCTTACCTGTGGTGTCGTAGGTCTGTGGTGCAGCAGCAGGTGCTGGAACCGGCGCGCTCGCACCGGTCGGCGCGGTTGCTTCGAGCTTCGGCAGAACGGATTTCAGACTCGCTTCCGAGTCAATGAGGAACTGGCCGGATGCGACGACCTGCTGGCCTTCGGTCAGGCCGTTGGTCACCTCGGTATCGTCGCCGGCATCGTTGCCAACGGAGACCGAGACAGGTTGTAACCTGCCGTCCGAATTCCTGACGATGACGACCGACCGCTTACCCGTGGTGATGACGGCTTCCGAGGGAACCAGCAACCGCGATACCTTTTTTGCGGCGCCGATGCGCGCCCGCATCAGCATTCCCGGCGTCAACCTGAAGTCTGCGTTGTCGATTTCGAGGCGTGCCTGGAGCGTGCGACTGCTCGTGCTGATGCCCGGCAGGATTTCGCGGATGTGTCCCGTGAAATGTTGTGCCGGGTCGCCGGCAAACACAGCGTCCACGCTCATGCCAGGTCGAACCTGGAGGGCAAGTGCTTCGGGTACCTCGACCACGAGCCACAGCCTGTTGAGCCCGGAGACCTTCGCGAGCGTCTGCCCGGGTGACACCATCGCACCATCGCGAACGTTCAGTTCGGTCAGCACACCGGTTTCCGGTGCAGATAGCGTGATGTGCGTCTGTGCCTTGCCGGTGCGGTCGAGATTTGCAATCACGCCGTCCGGAATCGACATGGCCCGCATGCGCGCACGTGACGCCTCAAGCATGCCGTCATCCATGCCGCCACGTTTCAGCGCCAGATACTCTTCCTGCGGCGCCAACCAATCTGGAACGAACAGGGACGCAATCGGCGCGCCTTTCGTTACGCGCTGCATCGGGGCGCTCGCGTAAAGATGGTCGATGTAGCCGGTCACCCTCGACTGGACGACATCAGCTTTCGACTCATCGAACTGCGTAGTGCCTACCGCGTCGAATCCTTCCGTTGTTTCCTGCCGCCGCACGGTTGCGTAGCGAATGCCCAGGTTCTGCTGCAACCCCGGGTCAATCTTGATGCCGTTCGAGCCGCCTTCATCGGCGTAGACCGGCTCTAACTGCATGTCCATGAAAGGTGATTTGCCCGGCTTGTCGAAGTGCTGGTTCGGCACCATCGGGTCGTGCCAGTACAGTACCTTCCGGCCAGTCTTCGGGTCGATTTTGTCGCTGGAGGGTGTTGCCGCAACAGCGCTCTCGCCACCCATCGCCGAACGATGTGTGCCGGCCACATAGCCGACACCTAGCAACGCCGCTGCGGCAAACACCATAAGCGCCGCACGTGCCAGTTGTTTCTTTTGCATGTTGTTCTCCATCACTGACTCACGGACATCGAGGCGGGCACGACCTGGTATTCCAGTTGTGCCCATGTCTGGGATACGTCTCGCTGCAGGTCAAGCACCTGAAGCTGAGCGTCGAGTTGCGCGCGCCTGGCAGCGAAGGTGTCCGCAAGCGAGCCTGTGCCTGCCTTGTACGCTGCAGTCGCGAGTTCAGCGCGCTGGTCCGCGGCGGGCAGCAGGGAATGACTGAGATTCGCGATACGTTCGCGACCGCTGGCCAGGGTTGCCGCCTGCGTGCGGATATCCGCTTCTACCTGCCGCTGCGCGTCCTCGTACATCAGGCGCGCCTTGGTGCCGAGTTCCGCTTTTTCAGCCGCGTCCCGGTTCTGGCGGTTCTTGCGGTTGATGGGCAACGGGATGCTGACTCCAACCGAAACCATGTTCGAGTACGCCCCGCCCCGCTGCTGGTAGGAGACCTCCCACGTCCAGTTGGGACTGCGGTCGCTGTTGGCAACCGCGGTATCGGCGTCGGCTACGGCGATGTCCCGAGAGGCCGCGATGAGCACCGGTTGCACCTCGCGCAACTCTTCGGGCGGCAGGGACGATACGTATGACTGTGGCGCCGGCGGGTCACCGGTCACATCAGAAACGGGAGTTGCCGTCCATCGGGACAGGCCGATGAGTGCGGTCTGAAACGTCTGCTGAGCCTTGAGCAGCTGGTCCCGGGTCTGCGCCAGCATCGCCTGGGCCTGCATCACGTCGGCCGCAGTCGCTTTCGCCCCCCGATAGGAAGCTTTCGTCGCATCCAGCTCATGGGTCATGTGGCCAACGAGCTCCTGCTGCAGCGAGGCGGCTTTCTTCGCATAGACCGCGTTCAGCCACGCCGTGGCCGTTTGCTGGCGCGTGTTCGCGAGCTGGGCAAGATAGCCGGCCCGCTCGCGGTCCACAACGTCGTTCGCCAACGCAGACCGAAGCCGCCGCTTGTCACCCGATACCCATTCCTGCTCGATGCCGATGCGGCGCATCGTCATGAAGTCCTGCCCGATGGTGAACCGTTGCGGTCCGTTCACCGGCAGGTTGTCCACACCCGCCTTCAGCATCGGGTCGGGCAACTGGCCGGCCCGGACGGCCGCCTCTGAACTGGCGCGGACTGAAGCCTGCGCAGCCCCCATGGCGGAAGAACGGTCGGTAGCGGACTGGAGCGCTGCGTCAAGCGTGACGGGTGCTTCCTGAGCGTGAGCGACGCTGCTCGCCAAAGCCAGCGCGATAAAAAGCGTGCGCGCACGCAGTGGTGCACGCCGGTATGACGGCCTGCCAATAGTTAAAAGCATGTTCTAACCCCAACGGCGGAATCCCAAAGGGAATCCACGTCCTGGACGCAGGACGGACCTCACCGCAAACGCGATGAACCTGTCACAAAGGGATTAGATGGCGCGAGGAGGTCGCCAGAAACCGCCCGGTTCACGGACGGACAGGGACTGCGCGTAATGGAAAACAACTGGGCTGGACAGCCCGGCGGGACGAGAAACTTCGGTGCGGGATACCGGGTGATACAGGCTACCGAGCTGGCATTGCGCCGTTACCTTGCAGAACAGGCCTTTGGCTTTCCCTGGCTGCGACGATTTCATGGTTTCGCAGCCAGGCATTTCCGAAGACATCGCACTGCCATCGTCGGAGCCCATGCTCATTTGCATCGGACAATCTCCCGTCAAGCCGCTGGCCGCCAGCCCACTGACGGGAAGCGCGGCGCAGAGCAACAGGAGGAGCAATGCCCGAAGAAATTTCATGGCTGGGATTATAGCCGAGCCATTTTATCCAGGTCCCGGGGAATTTTCCGCCAGCGTCGCTCACCGCACACTGCAGACCGACTGGCGATTGGGCGGAAGGAACGCAAGCGCCCGGCGCCGGCACGGCGCGCGGAGCATTCGCGTCGCACGCTATCGCGGCGGACAGCTCGGTATTTGCACGTGCAGGTTTTGACACGGATAGGAAGTCGGCAATTGCGGCGTCTTACCCGAGGGTGAATCCGGGTCTTGCCCGCTATCGACGACCGGCAGAGTCGACGTGGCGGCGCTCGCGCAGCCAGCAAGCGCGACAACAACTGCTGTCATTGCGATGATGCGCACATAGGCTACGGAAGGCATCTGCATCTTCGGACCAGAAAAGGTATTTCGGCATCTCCGGCTGGGGCTCCCCGGTCTGCGCGTCGCCAGACCTACTCGCGACGTTGCCGTCATCGGAATAATTGCTTTACTGCCGATTAGCCCATGTCGGAGGGTTGGCCCTTATGCGGGCCCGATTGCGCTCAATCGTCGCCTGACCTGGCGGATAGTCGGTGTGACCCGCAGGGACCAGACCATCGCGTCTCGCCTGAATCAGCTCCTGCACTACCTGCTCTCTGGTATTTCCTTGCCGCTGTGGCTGGATGGTCGGAGCCGTCGCATTGGACGTCGACTGACTGGCGCCGCTCGCGGACGGTAACGTGGTCGAAGCGGTAGATTCAGGGTAGTCGTGGTCGGCATCGGCAAATGCGGACGTGGCGAGCGTTGCAGCGATGAGCGTGGCGGCGATAGTTTCGAGCTTCATGTACTCCTCCAGAGCGATGTGAAATCGATAAGAGTCGATTCCGAACGGTTTCTATTCTGGACATTGACGTCTGAACGAGCCGTGACGCAGAAATGACTTTTTAGCCATCCGAACGACAGGTTCAGAGCCATGCATGTTGGCTTCAGCTCGGAAGTCACGAACGCGAATTCCGCTAACGACGACGCACGGGAATTGACGTCCTCCCGCCCTGAAAGACGGGGTCTGCCCGTGTTATCGGATAAAAAAAGGACCCGACGTGCTGTCGGGTCCCATAAAAGATGGCCTTTGCCTGAAGTCAATCGAGGTAGGATGCAGCCTTTGTTGACCCTGCGGCGGTGACCATCTGCGTGGACGTGAGAAACAAACGGTACCGAACGGACTACGACGTACCAGGTAGTGGACTGGAGACGAGCACCGCAGCGGCGACCAGTACCCCTGCCAGTACCACCGATTCGATATGCAACACGGCGGCAAAGCGTTTTAGAGGCTTCACGGGTGACGTCGAGGACGCATTCTTCAACGATGCGAGCAGCTTGGGCATCTCGAAGAAACGGTTGTGTCCGCCGAGGACTGCAGCCACGAACACCAGCGCGAGTTTCAACAACAGAATCTGGCCATAGCCCGATTCCAGAAGGTCGCCTGGCGACCTGACACCGCGCCAGCCGTTATAGGCGCCTGTGGCAAAAAGAATAACCAGCGCAAGCGTTGCGGCATCCGACAAAGACTGGATAAATGCAGCGCTATTTACGCGCTCGCTGCCCGGAGCGCTGCAAAAACGCGGCGCAACAACGTACGTTGTAACCAGCACAAGCCCCACCCACGAACTGATGGCGAGCAGATGTACCCAGTCCGCCCATACCGGCAGGCTGAACAAGCCAGCATCGACAGGATGTCCTCCGTTGCTGCGCGCCAACGCGACACCCCCCAGGGCAAACCAGATAGCCAGAGAAAACCTGATTGATTTCCCAGCCTGGATAAAAGAAAGAATGACCACGCATAGCATCAGCCCGGCGCCAACCAGCCATGCGTGACCAAAGCCGGTCTCGACCAGCATCGAGCGGACAGCGGGCCCAGCCTCAGGAAGGGTGGACTCGCTCATCAACGCACAATGAATCCAGAAGGCGCACGTGCTCGACAGCAGCGCGCCGACGGACGCGATACGCAGGGCGCTAACAAGCCGCTGGCTGACGCCCACCTGCCACGGCGACTTTCGGCGCGCGAGCCACCGGTCACTGAGCATGACGCCGACGGCAACCGCAAAGCTGAGGTTTTGCAGGGCAACGAAAGCCAGCCGCAGGATGCCAAGGAGACCGTCGTTCATCACTTCACCTGGAAAGTGTACGTGCCCTTGGTCTTATGGGCATCATGTGTCATGACAGCCCACCGGACGGAGTAGGAGCCGGACGGCAGCTTCGGAAGCGCAATCGTGAGCATGCGTGGATTGGAAGCGTCGACCTTGGCCATTTCTTTGGTCACGGCGGCGCCGTTCGCATCGGACACTTTCACCGTGCTGAACGTGGACTCAAGGTCTTCGTTGAAAGTAAGCCGAAGCGCATCCGGTGCCGCATCGAGGGTGCTACCGGCCGCAGGAACGGCGTTTTCGAGCTTGCCGTGTGCGAACGCGGCAGCCGGCACCAGTGCGATGGCGGCCGCCATAGCCAGTCCCGTGAGCTGCTTGCGAGTGAATGTTTTCATGTTCTTGTGCATCCTGAATAGTCAAAGTGGTTGTTGCCTGCGTTTTGTCGCAACACCCCGTGAACCCTTACTTCTTCTGCAGCTTCGTCACCGTCAGTGCGCCGTCAATTTCTTCGGCCACGAAATCAATCCTGTCGCCGACCTTGACCTGCGAAATCATTGCCGGGTCCTTGACCTTGAAGACCATCGTCATGGCGTCCATGCCTAGGTTTTCCAAGGGGCCGTGCTTGATGGTCAGCTTTCCGGCCGCGGCGTCGACTTTCCTGATTTCCCCGTGCGACATGCCAGCCTTTGCTTCGCCAGCCTGCTTGGCGCCGCTGCCACCCATGTCCATGTTGCCCATTTCGCCAGCCGCATAGGCCGAGCCCGAAATTGCCAGGGCGCAGCTAACTGCAATCGATGCAAATACGTTCTTCATCACTCTTTCTCCTGCGTTGAAATAAAAAATTGAGCCGGACCACAAAGTCCGACGAGACGGAAAATCAGCTGTCCGGCATCTCACCGGTGTATTCGTAGGCAACGGTTCCTTTGGGGTGTTTGAACCAGCCCGGGTCGCGGTAGTCCTTGCGGCCCAGTCCCTCGCGCACTTTCACGACGGTGAACATGCCGCCCATTTCCAGCGGGCCAAACGGACCTTTACCGGTCATCATCGGCAGCGTGTTGTCGGGCAGTGGCATCTCCATCTCGCCCATCGCGCCACCTGTGCTGCCCATCGCCATGTAGTCCGGTACGAGTTTGTTGATGCGTTTCGCGAGGTCCTTCTGCGGCACGCCAATCATGTTGGGTACGGAGTGCCCCATCGCATTCATCGTGTGGTGGGACTTGTGGCAATGGAACGCCCAGTCGCCGGGCCGGTTTGCAGTGAATTCGATGGCGCGCATCTGGCCGACCGCGACATCAGCGGTCACCTCAGGCCAGCGCGCGGCCGGCGGAATCCATCCGCCATCCGTGCCCGCGACCTCGAAGTGATAGCCGTGCAGATGGATGGGGTGATTGGTCATCGTCAGATTGCCGAACCGGATGCGCACGCGGTCCCCGGCACGTACCGGCAACGGGTCGATGCCCGGAAAGACCCGCGAATTCCAGGTCCACATGTTGAAGTCAGTCATCTCGTTGACGCGCGGCGTGAAGCTGCCCGGGTCAATGTCGTACGCGGACATGATGAACACGAAGTCACGGTCGACCTGCATGACGCTGGGGTCTTTTGGATGAACGATGAAAGTCCCCATCATCCCCATCGCCATCTGGACCATCTCGTCGGCGTGTGGGTGATACATGAAGGTGCCGTGCTTCTCAAGCTCGAATTCGTAGACAAACGTCTTGCCTGGTGGAATGTGCGGTTGCGTCAAGCCGCCGACGCCATCCATGCCCGACGGCAACAGCATCCCGTGCCAATGAACGGTGGTGTGCTCCGGCAGCTTGTTGGTGACGAAGATGCGGACCTTATCCCCTTCCACTGCCTCGATGGTTGGGCCCGGGGCCTGCCCGTTGTAACCCCACAGATTCGCGTTCATGCCCGGAGCCATTTCGCGCACGACAGGCTCAGCAATCAGGTGAAATTCTTTCCAGCCGCTTTTCATGCGCCACGGCAACGACCAGCCGTTCAGCGTGGCAACGGGCGTGTACGGGCGGCCATTGGGAGGCGCGAGCGGTGGTTGCATGGTGGCCTTGGCCATCGTGGGCGCCTCAGGCAACGACGCAGCACCCGCCTTGCTCACCAATGCTGCTCCTAGCAGCGCGGCCCCCGAGCCGCCGAGAAATTTTCGACGTGACACCATTTCATTTACCTTCGGAATCTGTGGGCGACGCCGGTTGCGTCGCGGGTGCGGATGGCGTCTGCGCCGTCGCAAGCTGAGGAAGACGGCCGCCGACCGCCTGCTGCAGGTCGGTTTCTGCAAGCCAGTAGTCCTTCAACGCGTCGATATAGCTGTTCACCGCGCCGACCTGGTCACGCGAATCGGACAGCAGCTCGAACACGCTCGCGAGCATGCCGTTGTAGCGAAGCAGCAGTTCGTCGGAAATCGTCTTGCGGATGGGGACGACTTCGTCGCGATAGTGCTTCGCGACGTCGTAGTCGGTCACGTAGGCCGAATACGACTCCCGGACTTCGGACCGCGCGTTAATCGCGGTCTCGGCGACGCGGTTGACCGACTGCATGTAAATCGCTTCGGCGCGCGCAACCTTCGAACCGCCCCAGTTAAAAATGGGAATCTCGACGCTGATTTCATAGCCCTGTTCATGGCCGTCGGAAGTCGTGAAATTGTTCTGATACCCGACGTCCAGCGCGTTGATGAAACGCGTCGCCTTGCTGAGACCCAACGAGCTTGCGACACTCTGCGTCTGCAGCTTCGCGGCCTGGATGTCCAGCCGGTTCTGCATCGCGAAGCTCTCGAGGTCATTCAGCTCTGGGCGGTTCCTGGGCAAGTCTGGCAGGCGTTCGGGAAGCGTGTACTGCGTCCCGGCGCCCCACAGGCCCATCGTGCGCGTAAGCTTTTCCCGCGCAGAAACCGACTGCTGCCGCGTTCTTGCGAGTTGCGCCACCGCGTCTGCGTAAAACGCCTGCTCGCGAGCGTAGTCGAGTTTGCTGAAGTTACCGGCCTGTTGCATACGCAACGCCAGTTCGGCACCAGCCTCCGCCGAATCCTTCACCTGCGCGGCATATGCCGTAGATTGCCCGGCAGCGACAGCGTTGACGTAGGCTCGTCGCGCGTCGGCGGCAACCTTGAGCATCGCGTCTGTCGCCAGGAGCCTGGTCTGCTCGAAGCGGCGACTCTCGATGCGCGTCGCCAGCGGCAATGTGAGCACGTTCAACAATCCGAGCGTGAACGTGCGATTGATGCTCAGGTCGTTACCCCCGTGAGTGCGGCTAAAACTAAAACCGGGGTTCGGCAGCCGTCCGGCCTGAACCAGGTCCGCCTCAGATATGCCGAGTTCGCCATACGAAGCCTGCAGGCCCCGGTTGTTCAGCAAAGCGATTTGCACGGCGTCGTCCATGCTCAATGGCCTGGAAAGCAGTTCCTGCGTGCGCTTTGCAACCGCGTCCCGGTCCTCGTCGGTCTTCACCAGTACGGCATCTTTCCCCAGACGCTCGGAGGCGGTGGTTGAAACGGTATTGAAGCCACCGTCCTTCGAAAAGGTCGTACAGCCTGCAAGGAAAACCATCGCGCTGGCGACCGCAAGGATGCGGCCGCCCGAAAAGAAATGCCGCGTCATTTCGCCGGTTCCTCGTGTCTGGAGCTGTGTTCGTTCTTCTTGGCGTCGGTGCTGCCGCCCGGCGTGTTGCCGTGGCTCATCCCTTTCATGCCGGATGAACTTGTCACGGAACGGTTGAGCTCCTGCCAGGTAGGCGCCTTCTGGTCGCGGTATGGCTGGTAGCCCGCAAAGGCGGACGGCACGCTGACAGCCGGAACCGATGCGGCAGCGCCGGTCGGGTCTGGAAACGTAGTGGTGGCATGCACAAGCGCTGGCAACAATGCCGCCGCGCTCAGCAGCGCCGCGATAAACATTCGCATGGATTTTTCTCGTCGTCAGTCACCTGGATGGCCGGAGCACGGCCATCAGGGCGAAATTGCACATCGCAGCCAGAGGCCGCGACAAAGGGCTAGGCGAGAGAGGCTTTGGGAGGTCGTTCGATGCCACTCGTCAGAAATGACGCGACATTGACCGAGGGAGGGAGCGGAACCGCAAAATGAGCCATGCCGGCGGGCGTTGCCACCGTAGGAATGGCAGATAATGCTACGCCGAAGCAACAGGACGCGCACGTCGCGCAAGAGTGCGCATGATACACGCCTCCATGCTGATGGGGGTGGTGAGTACCGTCAGCCATCGCCATACCGCGCATATCATGACCGTTAACCGATTCAGGCTCATGTACGTGTTGCGCGGACGTCACTTCGCCCTCGAAATGCGAGGACTCGCATTTCATGGAGATGGCCGCGAACGACTGAACCGGAAGGCTCAGTATCAGCAGCACGATGACGAAAAGTTTGCGCCAATACGACATGGTTGCGAAGTCTAGCACGCAGGTTACTGACGTGTGCACCA
This sequence comes from Paraburkholderia fungorum, assembly GCF_902833645.1. Taxonomy (GTDB): domain Bacteria; phylum Pseudomonadota; class Gammaproteobacteria; order Burkholderiales; family Burkholderiaceae; genus Paraburkholderia; species Paraburkholderia fungorum. Next base: position 24,602 of record NZ_CADFGE010000005.1, on the reverse strand, counting down.
AATAGTGCGTGATGCGTTATATGGTCATGAAGACAAAAACTGATGCCCGAAAGTTGGACGGAGCCACGCAGGCACACCTGAGAAACATGGTGGTGCAAGCGGTTCGTGGCGGCATGACGCAGACCGCAGCGGCGAAGACGTACGGTGTGAGCCTGCGAGCGGTGAGCAAATGGATGAAGTTGTCGCGGGAAGGCGGACCGAGCGCGTTGAGGCCTGGCAAGCGTGGCCGCCGGCCGGGAAGTGGCCGGTTGAGTCACCGGCAAGCGGTGAGAATCCGCAAGTTGATCATCAAACAGATGCCCGATCAGTTGGCGCTGCCGTTCTACCTGTGGACCCGCGAATCGGCGGCGCAACTGATCGAGCGAGAGTACGGCATCACGATTTCGGCGACTACGGCTGGACGCTATCTCAAGGCGTGGGGCATGAGCGCTCAGAAGCCGGTCCGGCGAGCGTACGAGAGAAACGATGCTGCTATCGGGCGCTGGCTGAACGAAGACTATCCGCAGATCGCGAAAGAGGCGAAGCAGGAAAAGGCAACGATCTGCTGGGGCGACGAAATGGGGCTGCGTAGTGATCACGTCAGCGGAACGAGCTTCGCTCTCAAAGGGCAAACGCCTGTCGTGCGCGCGACGGGACAACGTTTCGGCTGCAACATGATCTCGGCCATTACCAACCGTGGGGAGCTGAGCTTCATGGTCTTTGAGGGGACGTTCAGGAATGCAACGTTCATCGAATTCATGAAACGCATGCTCAAGCAGGCCACGCAGAAGATCTACCTGATCGTCGACGGGCATCCGGTGCATCGTTCCGTCGCCGTCAAGCATTTCGTTGCCGACAACGCTGAACGTCTGCGTCTGATTCGACTGCCGGGTTACTGCCCGGAACTGAACCCGGACGAGCTGTTGAATCAGGACGTGAAAACCAATGCGCTCGGCAAGAGCCGACCGGCCAGCAAGGTGGAAATGATCCGCCATATCCGGAGCCATCTTCATCGTCGGCAAAAGGAGCCTCACGTGATTCGTAACCTGTTCAAGGAAAAACATGTTCGATATGCCGCTTGATCAACTGCGCACTATTTGATGCACTCGTCAGTAAGTAGACTGTAAGGTTAGGAATGTGTCATTGCGTAACCCCCGCTCTCTAAGGGAGCAGAGACTCGCCGGGTACATGCCCCGAACCTTATCGCCGCGTACGTGACGAAGGGGTGGCCGGGACATGACCAATTTTTCAGGTTGGCTGAAGATGAAAAAATTGTCATTTTCCCGTCATTTTCGATACACCTTCCCGCCACTACGCTGGGTACACTGATTGAATGCTCATAACCGGCGACGACCACCAGGCCGACCTCTCCCATGCGGATACTGATAGTCGAAGACGAGCCAAAAATGGCCTCCTACCTGCACAAGGGACTGACGGAGGCCAGCTACACGGTCGACATCGCCGATAACGGCAAGGACGGCCTCTTTCTCGCTTTGCACGAAAACTTCGACCTGGTCGTCCTCGACGTGATGCTCCCGGAGCTTGGCGGTTTCGAAGTGCTTAAGCGTCTCAGGGCACAGAAGCAAACCCCGGTACTGCTACTGACCGCCAGAGACACGGTCGAAGACAAGGTGGAGGGACTTGAGCTCGGCGCCGACGACTACCTGTCAAAACCGTTCGCCTATGCGGAGTTTCTGGCGCGCATTCGCTCGCTGCTAAGACGTGCGCCGCGTGGCCCTCGCGACGTGCTGACGATTGCTGACCTGGAGGTGGACCTCATCAGGCGCAGGGTTCGGCGAGGTGAGACCCGCATCGACCTTACCGCTCAGGAGTTCGCGCTGCTTCAGTTGCTTGCGGAGCGGCAAGGCGAGGTCCTGACCCGCACGTTCATCACGTCGCAAATCTGGGACATGAACTTCGACAGCGACACGAATGTGGTCGATGTTGCCGTCAAGCGCGTGCGTGCGAAGATTGATAACTCGTTTGATAAAAAGTTGCTGCACACGGTTCGAGGCATGGGTTACGTGCTCGAGGACCGCTCGTGACGACCGGTACGTCCTCGTATTCCCTGCTCAAACGATTGACCCTGGCGTTCTCGACAGTCGCCATCCTGGTCTTCGCGCTGACAGGCGCATTCCTGTACAACGCGCTGTCAACCGAGTTGCAGCGACGCGATGACATCGAAATCAGCGGCAAGCTTAGCCAGTTTCTTCAACTGGCACGAGATGCCGGTTCAGCGCAGGCCGTGCGCGATAAGCCCTCTGTGTTCCACGAGGTGCTGCTGTCTCACCCCGGCGTTTATCTCGCCATATCCGACCGGCAAGGCACCGTGCTGCTTCAGCATTCGGACAGGTCGCCGGTCGACCTGACGGGTACGCCCGCTGCCCACCGCCCGAACACCCCGTATACCTGTGAGCCGCCCGGCATTGGTCCATCCCGCTGTGTCTTTGCCGATGAAACGTTACCGTCCAGCGATTCGGTTCGGGTATTGCTCGTTCGCGCGGCGGCCGACCGACATTCGTTGCTGGAAAGCTACCGGATAGATATCTGGCTTGCGGTGGCCGTCGGCGCGGCACTGGTCGGGGCGCTGGGCTACGCGGTCGCCCGGCGGGGTTTTTCGCCGGTTAGAAGCATTGGGCGTCAAACTTCACGGATTGAAGCTCACAATCTGAGCGAACGGCTCGACATCGAGGGAGGCCCAATCGAGCTTCAGGATATCGCGTTTTCGGTCAATCGCATGCTCGACCGGCTCGAGCGCGCCTTCGTCCGTCTTTCGCAGTTTTCGTCCGACCTTGCGCATGACATGCGTACGCCTCTCGCCAACGTTATCAGCTCATCGCAGGTCACGCTGTCACGTACCCGAACCACCGAAGAATACGAAGCGCTCATCGACTCCAATATCGAAGAGTGTGAGCGACTGCAGCGAATGATTGAAAACATGCTGTTCCTCGCACGCACAGACAACGCGCAACAGCTCATCAAGGTCGCAGAGTTCGACGCGGCAAACGAATTGCGCCGGCTCGCGTCCTACTTTCAGGGGCTCGCCGAAGAAGCGGGTGTGCACATCGCTGTAGAAGGGAATGCCCGGATAGTTGCGGATGGGACCTTGTTCCGGCGCGCCGTCAGCAATCTGGTGTCGAACGCGCTCGACCATGCGTTCGCCGGGTCTTCCGTCGAACTGTCGTCGTTCGACTCGCCGAAATATGCCGTCATCGAGGTAACCAACCAGGGACAGCCTATTGCACCGGAGCACGTCCAAAGGATTTTCGAGCGGTTCTATCGGGTCGACGCGTCACGGCACGGTTCAGCCCGAAATGCGGGCCTCGGCCTTGCTATCGTGAAATCCATCATGGAACTGCACCGCGGGAAAGTCGACGTCGCAAGCAACGGCGAACGGACGACTTTCACCTTGTATTTTCCGCGTCCGGTCGCGGTCTAGGCGGTTCGGACGCGAATCAGCAGCCAGCGCGTCACGCAGGCGCTTGACCTTCCTGCCATGGGAAGGTGCATGCTGAGGGTTCTGATTTGCTACTGGAGGCAAAAATGGAATTCGAGGTTAAGGATATGTCATGCGGCGGTTGCGCCAACACAATTACGCGCGCGGTCACCAGTGTTGACCCGGCAGCCAGGTTGGACATCGATGTCACCACCAGAATCGTGAAAATCGATTCAGCCTTGCCGCCAGAACGTCTGGTCGCTGTGATTGAGGCGGCAGGATTTCACCCGACGGTCAACGCGTAACTACATCGTCCCACGGAGATAGCTGAAATGCGGTTCCCTATTGGCGCCTTACTTTTGACGTTCGCGTTTCAGCTTCCCGCTCATGCTGAAAACGTTATTGTGCTGAATTCGGCCGACGCGAGCGTGAGCCTGATTGACGAAGCAACGCAAAAGGTGGTCGATACCTTCCCGGTGGGGAAGGAACCCCACCATTTAATGGCGACCCCCGACAATCAGTCGCTGATTGTCGCGAACTCCGTGGCCAACAATCTCGTCTTCCTCGACCCGAGAAGCGGCAAGATTCAGCGATGGATGCCTGACATCGAAGACCCGTACCAGCTCGGTTTCTCATACGACAGGAAGTGGTTCGTCACGAACGGCCTGCGGCTCGACCGCGTGGACATCTATCATTACGACGGGAAGAACTTCGCGCTGGCCAAACGCGTGCCGCTTGCAACGATGCCCAGCCACATGATTTTTTCGGCTGACAGCAAAATCGTTTTCGTCACGCTGCAGGTCTCGGGTGAAGTTGCCGCGATTGACTTGGCAACCCAGACTGTGCTCTGGAAGATGCCGGTTGGGAAAGCACCTGCCGGCCTCTGGCTCACGCCGGGTGACAAATATCTACTGATTGGAATGACAGGCGCTGACTACGTGGCCGTCGTCGATTGGCGCGCGCGCAAAATCGTGAAGACCATTCATACGGACAAGGGCGCGCATAATTTCCGGTCGCTCGTCGACGGACAGTACATTCTGGTGTCGAACCGGGTCGGTAACACCATCAGCATCCTGGACCAGAACAATCTCACCAACGTTGGGACCATCACCGGTCTGCTGCCAGGCCCCGACGACATGGAGCTGACGCCTGACAAGCGATACCTGTGGGTGACCTTCCGGTTCACCCGTTACGTCGGCGTCATCGATATGAAAACGCTGAAACTCGTCAACACCATCAAGGTCGGAAAGTCCCCTCACGGCATTTATTTCCATAACCGTGCACCGCTCGTGTAGGAGTTCCCACGCAGGAGATTGCCATGCAGATTGTCACCGCTCTCGGTCATGCGCTGTGGATGGCCTTCACGATGTTGTGGCAGATTTTCTGGGGGCTGAGTCTCGGCTTCCTGTTCTCAGCCGTGATTGAAGTCGTGGTCTCGAAGTCCGAGATGTCGAAGCTTCTGCCTGATGCATCGCCTCGCTCGCTGACGGTTGCCAGTCTGCTCGGCGCCGCGTCTTCCTCCTGTTCCTACGCCGCCGTCGCGATGGCGCGGTCGATTGTGCGCAAGGGCGGCGACTTCACGTCCGCGATGGCGTTCCAGTTCGCAGCGACGAATCTCGTGCTTGAACTCGGCGTGCTGATGTGGGTGCTGATTTCCTGGCAGTTCGCTGCCGCTGAGTTCATCGGTGGCCCAATCATGATTGTCGTCCTGACGCTGCTCTTCCGGTTCTTTCTTAAGGATTCGCTGGAGAACGAAGCTATCGAGCAAGCAGACAAGGGTATCGCCGGCAGCATGGAAGGTCATGCGGCCATGTCGATGGGCGAACAGCACGGGACCTGGAAGCAACGCCTCACATCCAGAGACGGGTGGATAGCTATCAGCCATAGTTACATGATGAACTGGGCGATGCTGTGGCGCGACATCGGTATCGGGTTACTCATCGCTGGCGCGCTCGGCGCCTGGGTGCCGGACAGTTTCTGGCAGAAATTCTTCCTCGTCAGCCATCCAACTGCCGCGATGATTTGGGGTGCGTTTGTCGGTCCCCTGATTGCGGTTGCGTCGTTCACCTGCTCCGTTGGAAACGTGCCGCTCGCTGCAGTACTGTGGAACGGCGGCATCAGTTTCGGCGGTGTCGCCTCCTTCATCTTTGGCGACCTCATCATCCTTCCCATCCTCAACATCTACCGGAAGTACTATGGCGGCCGGATGACGGTGTTCCTCGCTGTGACCTTCTATCTTGCAATGGTCTCAGCGGCACTCACGGTCGAAGCGCTGTTCCAGTCGCTCGGTTGGGTTCCGCCGGAACGGCATACTGCAGTCGTCGACGCAGCCATTACGTTCAACTACACCACCGTGCTTGATATTATCTTCGGTGCAGTCTTCATCGTCTTGACTGTTGCGTTTTTCAGGACAGGCGGTCCCGAGATGATGCGCATGATGGAGAGCGACGGGCACGAACATGGCGCTCATGGACATCACGCCGCGCATGACGACGCGCATCATCAACACCATCACGACCCATCCAACTGATTTCACTGTAAGGAGCTTTAGCATGAAATACCTACATTTCCTCAATGTCATCTCTGTCTGTGCTGGCGTCGCCCTCTCGGGCGCGTCGCTCACGGCCCACGCGCAACAGGGTGCTTCGATGCCCGCGATGAATATGTCCGGGTCGAACTCCGGTGAATCGAATCCGTCAACGCAGGCTTTCAAGGAGGGCAGCGACCAGATGATGAAGAACATGAGCGCGCCTCCCTATACGGGCGATACAGACAAAGACTTCGTCGCCCACATGATTCCCCACCATCAGGGTGCGGTCAGCATGGCAAAGGTCGAGTTGAAGTACGGCAAAGACCCCGCGATGAAGCGCTTGGCAAGAAACATCATCAAGGCGCAGAACGAGGAGATTGCCTACATGAAAAGCTGGCAGGCAAAGCATGGCAAGTAACGCCGTGCGACGCGGGCAGCCAGCGTGAAGCGGAGAAGACCGGCGCGCCTATCCGTTGCGGTCGGGATGAACGCAACGTGCGTGCTCGCATTCGAATGCGAGCTGAGGTATCTCTGAATGCCTGAGTTCCAGTCAAGTAACCTGAGCGCGTGCCTCAATTCTGTTTGACGGACAACTCCGGGGTTGCGAATTTCGACGACAATTTGGTCTTGTCATCGAAGGCGCACACGTCAATGCATGGGGACTTGATTGCCATGCGTCAGGCCGACGCTGGCGCAGGTTGCACTTCAACGGTGACATGCGACAGTCCTTTGAAGCGCTCGAGCACGGTATGGTAGAAGCGAGAATCCCGCTGTGACTCACTGGTAGCAACCGACACTACGGCGCTCATGTGGCCCGGACCTACGCGCCATACGTGCAGGTCAACAACCTTGTCGCCCCGGTCCTCGATAGCATGACGCACATTCTCCGCCATGCGTCGGTCGGGATTCATGTCGAGCAAAATCGCGCCCGTGTCGCGCATCAACCCGTAGGACCAGTTCGCAATCACGAGTGCTCCGATAACACCTGCGAGCGGGTCCATCCAGAGCCAGCCAAACGCTCGCGCCAGTACCAGGCCAATAATTGCCAGCACGGATACCGCCGCGTCGGCCATCACGTGGATGTAGGCGGAGCGGATGTTGTGGTCCCGGGTGGCTGCGTCGTGCACGTCGTGGCCGTGCTCGTGCTCCTCGAACTCAACCTCGTACTCACCGTCCACCATCCGCACGATAGCCTTGAAGGTATGTGGCTCTGGAATCTCGTCCATTGATTCAAGATAGCCGTCGCGGTCTGCGAATGCAAAGACCTGGCGCGCGCCGTCAGGTCGCACCGTTGTCACCAAAACAGTCGACGCGTCCAGTCGCGAACGGTCTGGTGCAGGCGTAATGCGAAAAACGGGGGGCACGCCATCCTCGAAGATTGAAACGGCGAACACGCCGGACGTAGCAAAAATCTCCTGCGCGTCTTCTTCGTGAGCGTGGTCGTCATGACCATGGCTATGTCCGTGACTATGGCCATGGCTGTGTCCGTGGTGGCCGCCGCTCAGCAGCCAAACGCTTGCCAGGTTAACGAGCAGACCGACTACCGCGATGGGAATCGCTTCGCCGAAGTGGATGGGCACCGGCGACAGGAAACGCGAGATAGTCTCGTAACCAATCAGCAGCGCAATCATCGCAAGCACAATGGCACTTGTGAATCCTGCGAGGTCGCCCAGCTTGCCCGTACCGAACACGAACCGCGAATCAGTGGCGTGCTTGCGGGCATAGGTGTAGGCGAGCGCCGCAATCAGCATGGCACCCGCATGGGTCGACATGTGCAGACCATCAGCGACGAGCGCAAGCGACCCGAACATGCTGCCGCCGACGATTTCAATCAGCATCATCGCGCTGCACAGCCCAATCACGGCCCACGTCTTTCGCTCGTTTTGCTCGTGACCAGCTCCAAGAAAGATGTGGTCATGCCCTGCGCCGAACGCGGCGTTTTTGAAATCACTCATTTCCAACCCATCACTTGAAATAGCTGTGAACAACTTCGATAAGCTGTTCGGTCGCACTATCACCCGGCTCCTCGCCGCTTTCCGCGTCGACAAGATGGTTCCTGATGTGGTCCTCCAGCACAACGGCAAGCAGACCATTCATCGCGCCTCGACAACTCGTAATCCGCTGCAGAATGTCTGAGCAGCCGTGCTCTTCCTCGAGCGCCCGCTCAATGGCTTCCACCTGCCCCTTGATACGGCGAACCCTGTTGAGAAGCTTCTGTTTTTCCTGAACGGTGTGACTCATCGCGTCCTCCACATACCCCCACTGGGTATATAATCGTTCAGAGTCTAACATAGGGGGTAGGGGTATTGCACGGTCACGCAAAACTCTCCTCGCTCGCGGATTTCACTGGATACGTCCTGAATCTGGTTATTGTTCGTAACCCTCAATCCATGCACGCACGTCACAACGCCGCTTTCACCGCACTTCTTGCCGCCGCGCTATTCGGCGCAACGACGCCTCTCGCCAAGACCTTGCTCGGCTCTCTCTCGCCGTTCATGGTCGCGGGTTTGTTTTATCTTGGTAGCGGCGTCGGTCTTGCTATCGGAATACTCTTCCAGCGACTGCGCCGCACTGCCGGCGAACGAGAAAACGAAAGCCGGATTCAGCTCGCCGAGGTGCCCTGGCTCCTTGGCGCAATTGCAGCAGGCGGTGTCGCCGGACCTGCGCTGCTGATGTTCGGTCTTAGCACGACACCTGCCGCAACCAGTTCCCTGCTACTGAACCTCGAGGGCGTTTTCACCGCGGTCATTGCCTGGGTGGTATTTCGCGAAAACGTTGACCTGCAGATATTCCTCGGAATGGTCGCCATCGTGGCGGGCGGCGTCACGCTGTCCTGGCAACCCGGCGCCGTCGGCGTGTCGCCCGGTGCACTACTGGTGGTTGCAGCCTGCGTTTCCTGGGCGGTCGACAACAACCTTACGCGCAAGGTTTCAACGAACGACGCGATGGTTATCGCGTGCCTGAAGGGGCTGGTTGCGGGTTCCGTCAATTTGGGCATCGCGCTCTTTACGGGTGCGCACTTACCTGGCGTTGGCAGGATGGCGGCCGCCATGCTGACCGGCTTCGCCGGCTATGGCGTGAGCCTGGTCCTGTTTGTCGTCGCACTACGTAACCTCGGGACGGCCCGAACCGGCGCCTATTTTTCAGTTGCGCCGATATTCGGGGTGGCGCTGTCGCTCATCCTGTGGCCAGAAATGCCATCGCTGCTTTTCTGGCTATCGGCTGCACTCATGGCTGTTGGAATCTGGCTGCATATCCGTGAGCGGCATGAACATCCCCATACTCATGAAGTTCTGGACCACAACCATCGACACAGGCACGACGAGCACCATCAACACATCCACGACTTCGAATGGGATAGCGATAAGGCACACACGCATCCGCACCAGCACGTGCCCATTACTCACACGCACGCGCACGTCCCCGACATTCATCATCGGCATACGCATTGACGCTGCAGCGACAATATTGCGTTCAGCGTACGCCAATGGTCGTGCCGGGCATCATCAGGTCCCCTGTCATGGAACTGCATACAGTACGGAACCGGGGACGCAAAATGGACAGCAAAGGGCATTGGGACGGAATCTATCGCTCCAAGGCGCCTGACGCAGTTAGCTAGTACCATCCGCATCTCGAAACCTCGCTGGGCACTTGTTGGTGCCATATGAGCAGTACGTACAGCAATCCCCGGATTTTGGTTTGAGCATCGTCTTGCAATTTGCGCATTCGAAAAACCAGACACAGGTGTCGGTGGGCATGGTTTCACGCTTCATGTGTCCGCACACGGGACACGTGATGGTAGATTCCAGGACCATCGCATTCATCTCGTTGGACCATTTGATGCCGGGCGGCTATGAAAACGCCTGTATAACAAGTAGTCCAATGACCATTTTCCGGCGCCTCGGCACAGCAGGACCAGCAGCATCGCAGCCCACTCAATGTGCGTAGGCCATGCCTGCGGATACACGAACACCTCGATGACAGTTGTCATGCCGAGCAGGACCAACGCTACGGGTCGCGTCGCCAGGCCGAGCACAAGTAGAACCGGTGTCGTTAGTTCGATTGACACCGCCAGGTAGGCCGCGAATTCGGGAGCAACGAACGGCAGTCGATAGTCTTCCCTGAACAACTCGAGTGCGGCGTTCCAGTCAGCCAGTTTGGTCATCGCCGAGTTCCAGAAGACCGTTGCAACAGCCATCCTCAGTGGAACCGCGAGAACCGTATGCGGCACTCGCTCCAGCCAGCCAACGGCGCGTAGGATGCGGTCAGTCAGTATCGACCGGGGACGAGCGGATTGAGATTCCGGCATCATGTGACTTGCCTCCCAATTGTTTGGCTGGACGCTTCATTCGACAGGCAGACGTCGACGAAGCATCCAGATGCAAGAAGGTGTGCGAGCCAGACGGATGTCTCCGCGTCCGACGTGTCGACCAGGACATCGTGCAAGAACCGCCCCGCAAGCAAGGCAGCCGTGAACCGGTATTGCCAAGCTGCTATCCGGTCCACCTCGACGCCCGAAGCCCCTCGGTGGACATACAGCCAGACCGGGCCAGCGGCAAGATTGATATCTGCTAATGCACTATCGTCCCGGGACAACACCGCTTGCCAGATGGCGTCGACCGGAAACGACGACTCAACTACCCGCGCGGCAGGACTCGGCAAAAACCGTACGGCTTGCATGTCTGCTTCACCCAATTGCTCAAGGCGCCGTAGGTCAAGCAGCTGCGCATCTGGTGCATGCAGCGCCTCATTCACAGCCCATTCAAGTCGCGCCGTATCTGGCAGATAGGCAAGAGACGCCGCTTCCGGCATCTGTGCCAGAAACTCTGGAAACGACTCGCCGTAGCTGTCTAGCAACGCGCTCGACGGTGGGCATTGCTCAATGAACAGTCGAGCCGCGCCTTCGAAGAATTCGGACCCGACCAGAGCCTGCACTGCCGGAAAGCTCAGCCGCAGCGCCGTTAGCAGTGAACTGTTTGCCGTGTCTCGATAGATGGCGAGCCGTGCCTGCGGAGCCAGGCCGTCGGGTTCGACGTACCCGGATGCGTCGCCACTGGCAACCCCAAGCCAGTCCCGGCGGACCGCGGATTGCAACTCAAGGAGCGTTGGTGCACAGGTTGTCATTTCGCTGCCTCTCAATAGCGGCCTCTGCAATCGCGGCTTCTTCCATCAGAACCCCAAGCGCCGGTACATCAGTGTCCCATTCAATTAGCGTGGGAACCGGTCCAAAACGTTTGAGGGCCTGCTCAAACAGGTCCCACACGGGAGGCGCGACGCGCGAGCCGTGGTCGTCAATGCGAATTGTCCGGCCCTGGTCAAGCTGTCGGATGCTGTGCCCGGCCAGGTGGACCTCGGTAACCGACTTCGCCGGCAGAGCGTCAAGATAGGCCAGTGCATTCCAGCCGTGATTGCTGGCACTGACATAGATGTTGTTGACGTCGCAGAGAATGCCGCATCCCGTGCGCTGCGCGACCTCTGCAAGAAATTCCCACTCCGGGATGGTTGAATGCCGGAAGCGCAGATAGGTCGACGGATTTTCTAATGAAATCCGCTGCTGCAGGCAAGTCTGGGCCTGGTCGACATGAGTGCAGACAATGCCCAGCGCTTCTTCCGTCATCGGCAGCGGCAGCAGGTCGGCGAGGTAGATGCCACCGCTGATGCTCCAGGAAAGATGTTCAGAAACCAGCCCGGGCTCAACTCGCTTCATCACATCGCGCACACGCTCGAGATGTCGAACATTTATGCCTTCGCCGCTGCCCAAAGAAAGTCCCACCCCGTGGAGCGAGATTGGATAGTCCCGTCGAATGGCGTCCAGATAGGCCGGAGCGCTGCCCCCGCCCATGTAATTCTCGGTATGCACCTCGAACCACGCGGCCGCCGGCTGCTCTTCGACGACCTCCTGATGGTGCCGAAAGCGCAGCCCGACCCCGGCGCATGCCGGAATCAGGTCATGCGCAAATTGCAACGCAGCAGAAGCGGCATCCATGAAATCCCCGCCTGCTCAGGCTGGCTTCAGCTTGCCGCCCTGGATTTTGCTGCAATCCCCTGCGGGCAACAGAACGAACGACTTCGCGTCGCGTGCCTGCGTCGCTTGTCCGGCGCAGGAGTGTGCGCCTTCAGCGCAATCGTTTTTCGATACGGCGTTGACTCCGTAACACTTCTCCAGTTTGTTTGCCGCCATCCTCGCCATGTTGTCTTTCACAACTTGCGGCATGTCCTTCATGGTCTGAGCCTGGAGCGGTACCGTCTGCATGGCAAGTGCCAGCCCGATTGCCGACGAAAAGGCCGAGGCGGCCATAACACGTTTATTCATCACGTTTCCTCCTGAGGGTTGCGGCCCGGCATTCCGGCCGTCTAATGAAGTTCGGTCGGTCGCCGCAAAAGGTTACGGCCCAATCAAACTTTTTCTGCGTGACAAACTATCGACCGCGCAGCAAAATTTCCTCATGCTTCGGCACCCACCCCCGCCCCATCCACTTCCAGGCTCCGAGAGAAAGGGCCGAGGCTCGTCCACGCCGACCCGGCAGACTGAGCCTCTAGCCAGTCGTGCGGATGGCAAGCTGGACTGGTCCCTGACCATGGCGCAGGCGCAAACCGGCGACCAGGATGCCTATCGTCGGTTGCTCGAAGACATCACCCCCTATCTTCGTGCGCTCGCGGCACGGCACATCCGGAATGCCGACGACATTGAGGACACAGTTCAGGACGCGTTGCTAACCGTGCACTCAGCGCGCAACACCTACGACCCGTCCCGCCCGTTCGGCCCGTGGCTGGTCGCCATTGCAAACAGACGCATTGTCGACGGTCTGCGTCGGCGTGGACGCGTTTGCTCACACGAATCTTCAATGGAAAAAGAGCTGGAAACCTTTGTTGCTGATGCAGCGAACTTACAGGAAGAGGCGGTGGACGCCCGCCTGGTACGGGAAGCTATCGAACAATTGACGGGCGGCCAGCGTGACGCGATGCGCATGCTGAAGCTGGAGGAAATGTCACTGCAGGAGGCTGCTGCCACAAGCGGAATGTCGGTTGCGGCATTGAAAGTAGCCACTCACCGGGCAATGAAACGACTACGGGAAATGTTCCGGCAGAAAGGTAGCGAATCATGACCCGAACCTCCGACCTGATTGATGTCCTGGTCGCAGACGCAACACCTGTCAGGCGTCTGCGTGCTCCTGCGGCAAGAGCCGCATGCTGGTTGCTGTTTGCGGGAGCTGTGATGCTCTTCGTCGGTATCGCGCACGGGGTACGTGCCGACATCGCAGTCAAACTGCATCAACCTCCTTATGTCGTCGGCGTCGCTGCAGCCATGACAACAGGTGTTATGGCCGCGGCGGGTGCCTTTCTTGCCAGCGTGCCAGGCATGTCGCGCCGCTGGCTTCTTTTACCTGCCCCGGCCTCGCTCGTTTGGGTCGCCACGATTGGCTACGGCTGCCTGACTAACTGGGTCACAATTGGCCCGGAAGGTATGTCTATCGGCGAGACGGCCAAATGCTTTGCCACGTTGGTATTAGTCGGGATGCCACTATCGCTCGTGATGCTCATCATGCTGCGCCACGTTGCCCGACTATCGCCTGGCCCGGTCATCATGGCAGGAAGTCTCGCGGTCGCTGCAATGACTTCCGTGGCCTTGTCGATTCTCCACCCGCTCGACGCCACCGCGATGATTTTGCTGTGGAACCTCGGTGTCGCCGGGCTTTATCTGTCGTTGAGCGGCCGGTACGGCGAGCGACTCTTGAGCTGGATGACGCAGCGTTAGCGCGCGGGTAATTCGAATAGTTGCTGATTCACGAATGGCTCCAACTGGGCATGCACCGGTTTCGTGGCCAAATGGCTTCACCTATCATGGAACTGCACCAAGGTGCGGCGTTCAAGGATGCGAGATGGACAGCAAAAGTCACTGGGAAGACGTGTACCGGTCCAAAGCCCCGGATGCAGTCAGTTGGTACCGCGCGCACCTTGAAGTCTCACTGAAACTGATTGTCGAAGTTGCGTCGGACCGGAATGCAGCCGTGATTGACGTGGGTGGAGGAGAGTCGACGCTGGTCGATGATTTACTTTTGCGCGGGTACCGAAACCTGACCGTGCTCGATATGTCCGCCGTCGCTCTCGATACGACAAGGAAGCGTTTGGGTTCTATCGCCGGGCAGGTAACGTGGGTCGAATCCGATATTACGATGGTCGACCTGCCTGAGCATCGATACGACGTGTGGCATGACCGCGCCGTCTTCCACTTCCTGACGGAGTCATCGCAGCGAGATGCCTACGTCCACCTGCTGACGAGAGCGCTCAGGCCGGGTGGTCACGCTGTGATAGCTACATTCGGACCACTGGGACCAAACAGGTGCAGCAGGCTGGACGTGAGGCGATACGACGCTGAGCAGCTTTCCGATGAATTCGGTGCAGGGTTCGAGTTGGTAACAAGCACACTCGAAGACCACCACACACCGGCTGGCTCCAGCCAGCAGTTTCTTTACTGCTGCTTCCGGAAACGGTGACTGTCGGGTCTACTCGTCCCGGCGTTGCGCCTGGCCAATTGCGTGAACATGGTCAGGCGCAGCAGGAGCCAGACTGCTGTATAGGCGGGCACCTGTTGGTGCCGTACGAGCAATACACGCAGCAATCTCCGGGTTTCGGGTTGACCACTGCCTTGCAATGCTCGCATTCGTAAAACCACACACAGGCGTCGGTGGGCATCGTCTCGTCTTTCCTGTGCCCGCACGCCGGACACGTGATGCTCGAATCCAGCACGACTGTAGCCATCACTGCACCTGCTTTACGTGAGACGGATAGCCGGCATCGGTCGTGGCGTTCGTCAACGCGTCGACCGAAGCCTTCTTCGGGTCAAATACCACCTCCGCGCGTTTGCTTGCGAAGTCGACCTTTGCCGAGGTCACCCCGGGCACTTTCTCAAGTGCCTTGCGAACCGTAATCGGACACACAGCGCAATCCATGTTCGTGACGTCAAGCGTGACCGTGCGAAGCTCCTCCGCGAGGGCCGTGAATGCGCTCAGCGCCGTCGCGACGAACACAGCAATCAGTTTCTTCATGGCAGGTACTCAATAGAAGAGCGGCGCATACAGGGGGAACGACATCAGTGCGAGCGCGGCCGGCATCACGACCCAGAAAATGAAGCGCTGCCGATGGCGCGCCGAAGGCACCGCGCAGGCTTTGCCCACCGCACATTCTTCGGACCTGGCGTAGAGCCTGCGGAAAGCGACCGCGAAAAAGGCGATGGATATGACAACAAACAGGGGTTGGACCGGCTGCAACGCGGTCAGGCGCGAGCCCCAGGCGCCCCCGAGGCCCAGCACGACTAGGAGCAAGGGGCCGGCGCAACAGGCGGATGCCCCGAATGCGGCAGCAGTTCCGGCTAACAAGGAGCCGGTAGTGGCCCAGCGAGGTCGCATGGCACTTCCTTTTCGGACGGGTTGAGTCTAGTCTAGGTGCGTACCTAAGTACGGAGTCAAGCGCACCATGCAGGAAATGACCATCGGACAACTGGCTGAAGCGGCAGAGGTTAACGTCGAAACAGTGAGGTACTACCATCGTCGCGGGTTACTGCCGGCGCCACCCCGTCCGATAGGCGGCATCCGCCGATACCCGGCAGCCATACTGACAAGGCTTCGCTTTATCAGGCGGTCCCAGTCGCTTGGCTTTTCGCTCGATGAGGTGGAGGCGCTGTTGTCTCTGCAGGATGGTCAGGCGTGCAACGCCGCGCGCGCTATCGCCGAACAAAAGTTTGTCGATGTGCGGCAGCGCATCCAGGATTTGTCCATGCTGGAAGTCGCGTTGGCAACACTGGTACAGCGCTGCTCGACGTCGAAAGGCAAGGTGTCGTGCCCGCTCATCGACACGCTCATGAACGGCGATGAGCTGACCCGGTGAACGCTTTAACGCAAGGCGTGCCCGTAGCACACATCACCACCGACACAACCGGGACAGGGCTCACCAGTGAGACGGGTCTGGCGGTCAACAGGCAACCCGAACTTTACCTGCAACCACAACCCAAGAGGCGCAATCATTTCGTCTCTGGGACGTCTAACAATAACGCTGTGCTTATCTCTGGGTAAACCACAATGCTGAAAGTTATTCGCAGATACCTGCTCGTGTCGAGCTTGTTACTGGTCGTCAGTGCTGCTTTCGCTGGCGAGCAGCCGTTCAACCAAGCCCAGTTCGACAGGCTGAACGCCGACAGAAAGCCAAACATCGTCTACTTCCATGCGACCTGGTGCCCGACCTGCAAGGTCCAACAACCCATTGTGGACCGCCTGGCAGCGAGCCCGGAAATGAAAGATATGACCATTTTCGTGGCCGACTACGACAAGGAAGTTGCCCTGAAGCGGGCAATGAAAGTGACCCAGCAGTCGACCTTCGTTGTGTTCAAGGGCGGCCACGAGGTCGCGCGCTCCACGGGGCAGACACGCGAGCAGGACATCAGGAACACGTTTGCCAAGGCCCTGTAATGGATTTGACTCCGGGTACGTACGCGCTCGGGTTCCTCGCCGGAACCCTGACGACGCTGTCACCGTGCGTGCTCGCCCTCCTTCCCGTACTCGCTGTGTCTGCATTGGCGGTACATCGGCTGGGGGTAGTTGCACTTGCAGCCGGATTGGGTGTGTCGTTCTCAGTCATCGGCATTTTTGTAGCGACAGTCGGTGTGTCGCTGGGACTGGATAACGAGGTGTTCCGTCGCGTGGCCGCCGTGCTGATGATTCTGTTTGGGCTTGCAATGATTTCCCAGCGACTGCAGGCCGTCTTGAACCGCGCGACCGCTGGGATAGGTGGTCCCAGCCAGAACTGGCTCAGCCGGATAAAGGGCGACACCCTGTCTGGCCAGTTCGCGGTCGGACTGCTTCTCGGAGCCGTCTGGAGCCCCTGCGTCGGCCCAACATTGGGCGCGGCAACCACGCTCGCCTCGCAAAGCAGGAGTCTCGGTGGTATCGCGCTGCTGATGGGCATATTTGGCATCGGAGCCGGCCTTCCGCTTGCGATTCTTGGTTCCCTTTCCCGGGCCTCCATATCGCGGCTTCGAGGTCGGCTTGGCTCCGCGGGAGCCGTTGGAAAAACCGCTCTCGGAACGGTGTTCATCGCCTTTGGCCTGCTCGTGCTTACCGGGCTCGACAGGGCCATGGAAACGGCACTGTTGACTGCTAGTCCGGCGTGGTTGACAGCCGTCACGACGTCGCTTTGAGCAGCGCGAGATGGATTAACAGAGGGACCACTCCTCCGAAGGCAACTGACTCCAGTCCACCGACACTGTTCGATGAGGCATTGCGTAAGCGTCGTGGCCACGGGCCTGGGTACATCCCTTGGAGTGCATTAACTGACGCGCATGCGGACACGGCGTTCGCCTTCATTCCCCGGCCATGCAGGCCTGGTTCCGACCGCGTCGTTTGGCGGCGTAAAGCCCCCGGTCCGCGGCCGCAACCAGGCTGCGCCCGTCGTCGCCTCCGTTCGGTTTATGAGCCGCCACACCAAGGCTCACCGTGACAATGCCGGCGCTGCTCGCCGGGTGCGGAATCCGCAGGCTCTCAACGGCCTGCCGGATGCGCTCGGCGACGACCAGCGCACCCTCCTGGTTGGTATCCTTCAGAATCAACGCGAATTCTTCGCCGCCGTACCGGGCCACTACGTCTGTCGGGCGCCTGGCTGATGACGCAATGGCTTGCGCAATGATGCGCAAACAGTCGTCGCCCGCCTGATGGCCGTAGTGGTCGTTATAGCGTTTATACGCATCGACATCGACCATGACGACCGCCACGAAGCTGCCGCTGTCTGCACGAACCTCTTGCCGCCATTGAAACTCCAGCTCGCGGTCGAAGTGCCGACGGTTAAAGAGGCCCGTCAGGCCGTCCTGGAATGCAAGCCCATGGAGTTCCCTTCGCTCGTCTGCGAGGCGTTGCTCCGTCACTTTGCGCGCCGTAATGTCGTGGGCCGTAGCCGTGAGCGCCTCCGGTTTGCCCGAAAACGGGTCGACGACCGGGCGAAGGTGAGTTTCCATCCACAGAATCTGACCATCCGCGCGGTGAAAGCGGCTGACCTCCGAAGCCTCGGCGACATCCGTTGCCAGGTTCTCGATGGCCGCAGCCAGTGCATCGCGGTCGTCGGGCAGCACAAGGTCCGGGTAATACACGCCGATAAGGTCGTCAGGAGCACAGTTCATTACCGATTGGGCTCGTGGCGAAACGTATGTGAGCCGACCGTCGAGCGACATACTCATGACGACGTCGGTCGCGTTCTCCGCAAGTATCCGGTATCGCCTCTCACCCTCACGAAGCAGCGCAATGAGGCGGTTCCGCTGCGCCTGAATGGCACTAATAGGTAACGCAATACCAAGCGCAGCAAGGAGGAAAAGTTGCAACGAAAAGATGCGGCCCTCCATACTCTGATAGTGAAAAATCCAGAGCGGTCCTGACCCGCGCATGGTGAACGACACCGCAATCGCGAGGCACAACAGCAATCCGACCAGTACGCCGGCAAGGTCGGCCTGAAATGCCAGCAGTACGATAGGCGGGAGCGCCCAATACCGCAATGGAAACTGGCTTTGCCCGAATACGCCAGTCGTAACGATGCAAACCAGTAGCAGCAGAAAGGACGTTTTCCTGCGACGGTCGGCACGCAGAAGTTGGCGCACTTCCCCAGTCCAGAAGACGACAGCAGCCGGTGTGAAAATGGCGAGGCTCAGGGCATCCGAGACGAACCAGTTACAAAGGTTCGGCAGCATATGGCCGGTCAGTTGCCCCCGCAGCAGGGTCGTAGCGACCAACCCGGATGCGATGGGCGCAAGCGATACACCACCGACCAGGAATCGGATGAGCGGCCTCGGGCGCACCAGTTCGGTGACCGTCGAGACATGTGGCGCAAAGGCGAACGCAATCACCACCTCGAGGATATCGGCAGCAGTATATGAGAGCGACACCGCCAGACTTTCACCGAGAAGGTTGGCCGCGATATTGCCGAGCACCCCACCTGCAAGTACCCAATATCGCTGCCTGGATGGCGCCACCATTAACTGTGCGAGGAGGACCGCATTGGTCAACCAGAGAGGTGCGATTTCACCCGCCATGGTCTTGAGCGCCCCGCTGGCCATGCAGGTGAGCATGGTCACGGCCACCGCGAGCAGCAAGGACCAGATATTTGAGGCCCAGCGACGCAAACGCGACGTGTCGATGAACGCCCTTAACTCCCGAGTCGGTCCTTCAGGTGACTTCCCCATTTGTTCACTCTCGCTTTTTTTTGATTCGAGTTCGTGCGCGCGTCGTGCTCGAACTTAAGCTCTCTTGCTCCGCCGTGGACTACAGCGCCGCAGCCTGCGATTTCTTTTCGGCGCCACCGCAACCAGCTTCCGACTTGTTGGGTTGCATGTACCTGCGCCGACGGAAATTCTAACCGCGAACACTGGGGAAGATGGGTTTCAGCGAGAATAGTGGCGCGGGGATGCATGAGGTGCAGCAATGCGGTTGGGTTTATCAAGGCAAACACGTCTCGCTGCCTGGGCGGGACGTTGAATGACCTCGAAGCGTGGGATGCCGCATTCTTTAGCGACAGGCATGAACGGCCTCAGGACCCACGTTTCGCTGGCTCAGTCGAAGTTATGCGCGCCAGGTATCACGAGTCACGGAACCCGATGTACGGATAAACGGTGGACGGCCATGTTGCAGGACGCCAGCAGGTCAATTTCAGACCCGGTTGACATCCGTTCGTGAGGGTGAAGAGCACCCTGCCCACCAGCGCGCGGCCGCCGTGCACTTAACGACAGAAACTGTATTGTGAATACGCGCCTGCCATCCGAATGAAACCGTATAACGCGCGGGACGTGCCCTGCTCCAGACACGTCTTTGCCAGCGCTGCATCACGGCTCCTGGGGCGTCTTCATCCTCTAGGCTCAGCGACCACAGCAGGACTCCACGCGCATAAGATTGCGCGACAGAGACTTCGAACGCAATCGTAACGACTGTGATGCCCGCATAGTCTCGCCTTAAGCATGCGTACCTTATCCTGCACTGACCGGTCGTGAACACGACTGTTCGCAACGGGAGTCACCGTGAAGGTACGAATCATGCAATCACTTCAAGCCATCGTTATAGGTGCCGTGCTAGCGACACCACTGTCCTGTTTCGCTCAGCAATCGAATGCACCAGTCACCCGGGCACAGATGCGCGCCGAACTCGTGCAGTTGGAGAATGCCGGCTACTATCCGGCAAAACGCGACAGCTCTACCTATCCTTCCGACATTCAGGCTGCTGAAGCACGCGTCATGGCAGGAAATTCTTCAAGGCAGGCCGCCATGCAAGGCGTGGGCGGAGTCACAAGTGGTGCGGGACAGTCGGGCCAACGCACTTCCGCGTCTACCACTGCGCGCCCAGTATTCGAACACCACTGATGTAGGCCGGCTAGTCTGATGGTTATTTCCAGCGCGTGCAGATTCAACGGCGAGCCGCGCCTGGCCATCCATTCCATAAATGGATGTGTTTGGAACTCGCACAACCGATGCGGCGACAGCGATACTGAACGTCGCTTCGTTTGAGTTCGTTTATCGCTCTTGGCCGTCCGCGGACAGCTCACTTACGGGATAAAGCTCCTGCACTCGCCGTTTCATCGTCCCGGCTTCGCAGTTTGTTTTTTCCGGACACGCTTTCGAGATGGCGAAAGAAGACCTGTGTCGAAGAAGGGAGCGTCGAATCCCCTTGTCGCCCTCAGACACTATCGGCGCGCAGCTAACGTTGAATCAGTCATCATCGTCGTCATGGTGATGATGCTCCCATCCACGATGGCGACCGTGGTCATGCCACCGGCGCTCATCACCGTAGTCCTCTTCATAGCGATATCCATAGCCGTAAACCGGGGCCGGCGCATAGACCACGGGCGGCGGCGCCTCATACGCGACTGGGGGTGGTGCGACATAAACGGGACCGGGCATACCCAGAAACACGCCGATGTCCGCGTGTGCGAGAGCCGCGCTGGATGCGCACGCAGCGCAAAGGCCCACTGTCAGAAAAAGGGTCGCGCGTTTCATTGGATTCTCCTGCTCTGTCCGTTTCTGGCGGGCGCCAGACAATGGCGAACGATGCGGATTCTAGGCGTGACGCGCGCAAGCAGGTGAGCCTGAAATGTCAGTTCTGTAACCGGCAGTAACCCGCTCCGAAGTACTGCGGGTTCCGGGCATGATTACGACGCAGTCAGGGAGTCGCCCGAGCCGTGGACGTGCTCACCGACCTGTACAGCCGGCTGGGCCGGGTGTTTGAAATTCCGGTGGCTGCCGCGCTGCATCCCGACCTTCACCTGGTAGCTCGTATCCTTGCGCACCACATGCTCGATGCCGTTGCCCGCAAATCCACCTCCAACCGCTCCCGCAATTGTGGCCAGAACACGGCCGCGCCCTCCGCCGACCTGACTTCCCAACCGCCCGCCAGTGACAACTTCGCCAGCATTCGGGTCAGCGCGGCTGGCCTTGGTGCGCGTTGCCGCCCGTGCTGATAAGTTTTGTTGTTCGCATCCCTCGGAGCCTGCTCAACCGGGACGCTAAGGTGATGATGGATATGGGGCTGTACGGGCGCTTCCTACCGCGTGACGCGTTGCTGGATGTCTGCTTGCGGTACTGCGACCGCATTCAGGCGATTTGCCCGGCGAACGGCACAGCAAGCGTCGAAGGCGCGACCGTTGCCTGGACGTGGGAAGAATGCCGGTCATCGCCGCGATAGCGGTCGCACTGGCCGGGATGACTGCCATAGCTGCACCGGCAACCAGAGGGTGGATACGACCGCGTTGCGGTGTGCTGGAAGTCAGGTTGTTGCCCATATCACGCTCGCCTCGTCGACGTGTGTCAGCGAAAACGCCGGAGTCGATAAAACGGTGGATATAGCGAAGTTTGTAAGCACGTGTAGCGCTTCCCGACGATTTTTCGGCCGGGTTGTGTGTATCGCCTCGGATATCAGTCCGTGGGCGAACAGTGCCGACTTTCCGCGACCAAACCAGACCCAGCGTAGCCATCAGCTTTGACTTCCAGCGACGCGGTATTAGTCCGGATTGGAACCCTCCACTGAGTTTTCCAAAACGGCACCATCCTGAGCGTCAACTCCGACTTCCCGCTTCACTTGTCCGTTGCGGATAACGAAGGAATATCGCAATCCGCTGCCGCCCGCTTCCTTTTCCAGCTCCTCGTCGACGATTTTGCCGGGATGTGCCTTGAGCGCGATAGAGCGCGCCTGCGAAATGCTGACCTTCACATCTTTCTCGAACTGCTGTCCGCTGAATGCATGAGCACCGTCACTTGCAATCAGTAACCCACACACCAACCCGATTCCAAAAAATTTCCGCATGTCAGCCTCCATCGTTACGTTCCTTCATCACGAGGCTGACACGTTGTGCCTTAAGAGCTCCTTACCATGGACACAAACGGTTGCGTAAGTACCCGAAAAAGCTGGAACGTCGGCAGAAGTCGCGGCGACGGATGCCTTGGACTGAGGTCAACGACGACCGTGCCGTATCGGTGTTCACGGCCACCGGCACGGCGCTGCACGCATCGCGTGCGATAGTGGGCATCAGCGCGGGAAGACGAACGATGGGCCCGGTGAATGCCGCGAACGCGGGCGGGCAAGCCATGTGATAAAGGCACCGGCTTTGAGCAGCGCTTCCGGTGTTCACGACTCGGCACACTTCGGCCCTCCTCAAGCCAACCAGCACCCATACCGAGCTGGGTGCGCTTCCCTTGCAGCACCCGCGATGCACTTAAGAGTTACGGCCTTCCGCGAGGTCGTGGCTTCTGCCATACTGTCGTCGTCACCACTGCGGCTGGCGCCGCAAAGTCACTGTCGCGTGGACATCACAGTTGCCCGCCTTGTTTCCGCCAGCGTGTTAGCCTATCATTAGGTTCTGCATGAATGCTCTCTATCCTGCACAACAATTCTTTCGATGAACGTAATGCTCGCTGAACGGATGGGCAGTCCACTGATGGGCGAGAAGTCTGTACCGGTCGCAAAGGCAGTATCGTCGCTCGCGAGCCATGACAGCTTCGATGCAATTTCGGTGGTCTCTCCGAGATGGCATACCCGAATGTTCTGGATGATTGCATCTGTTACTTCGGGATGAAACCCGTCTTCGAATTTCAAATTTATCTTTTGCGGCCGTCTGCTCCTTTTCGAGTACTCCAGCCAAAGAACTGCCCGGTGTGCCCACTGGAGCGAGCGTTCAGACATCCAGGCTGCGCATCCTCGATTCGTCAGGCAGAAGAGCTCAAAAAAACGCACTAGCGATGCCCGTACGGTCTCGATGGCCACGGGTTTCTGCCAAAACTCGTCCCACAGTTCTGTATCGTCGTGCTTCAGGGGGGCAGCGCTAGTGAGAATGAGAGGAATCCGGACAAGCTCGCTCTCCAGCTTAAGTTGCCGGCAAAACTCAACGCCATCCATTATTGGCACCGACCGGTCTGTGATGATGAGGTCGGGCCTTTCCTCCCTGGCGATGACAAACCCAGCATAACCGTTGCTGGCGGTCACGACTCGACAGCCTTCCAATCGCAGGATGCGTCTCCAGGCGTTCACGACGCCGGCTTCGTCGTCCACAAGGAGGATAGTTTTCATTTTTCCTTGCTGCCCAGGCGAACGGCGAGCGGCGGCATCGCATTCGTCAACCAACTTCCTACGCATCTTTCGACCTCGTTCGTCTCGATTCCACTGTATCGAGCGGGCAAATTTACGGCGTGTTTGTATGTAACGAAACGTGTCGCTTGAAACATCGTTGGAGTTGGCCAGTATCAGTCGCAGCGCGCGTCAACGCGTTGTCCGAAGCTGTCTTCGGACCATGGGTGACCCACGTGCCACGGGCGCATTAAATGCTGCCCGGTCGTCGGCCAGTTAATATCGGTTGCCGTATACGGCTCGGCCTGTTTCCCGCTGCGGGGCCCAGCAATCTTCATCAACAGATGCAAAATCAGCTGGCTCCGTATCCAGGTGCCACTCCGAATACGACGAGATGGTCGTGAGATACCCGCTGTGGTTGTCGTCGCATGACCCGACGCCGAGCTGGCAAGTGATAATCATTGAAAGGCCTCCTGGCCGCCCAAAGAAGGGGCGGCCAGGGTCTACAGTTGAGATGCCAAGCTCAACCGACCCGTTCAGGAGGCTGAAATGAAGTATAGCGGCATCGATCTGCACTCGAACAATGCCGTAGTCGCCGTGATCGACGATCAGGACCGGGTGCTTTACTGCAAGCGACTGGCTAACGACCTGTCATCAATCATCGCGGTCCTCGCGCCATTCCACGAGGACCTGCAAGGGGTCGTGGTGGAATCAACCTATTATGACCAGAGACTCTCCAAATCGTCATCGACGAGCAGCACCGTGGACATCGTGCAAGGCATGCCATGTTAGGTACGCGAGATGCGCAATGCGCGCGCCACGACCACGGACTGCGACGCCTCCATTCGTCCTGGAGAATTGTGCATGGCCGCCGTGCGTCCCCGGTTCCTCCCACTGGTCATCGCGGACGCGTTGCAGCTCCCTTTGTCTGGCCCTTGAAATCTCGGAACGTACGGTGACTGACCGCGTTGGGCGGCGACAATTATCTTGGCCGGCGTGTTGCCTCACGAAGGAATGTTACCCGACGGATTGTTGTCGTTTCGCTTTCCTTCTTCTTTTCTTTCGTGGTTTTCCGGGCGCG
>NZ_CADFGE010000004.1 GCF_902833645.1 Paraburkholderia fungorum | reverse complement strand
ATGAACCCCAAACACTTGACCTTCAATACAGTTGCTTTCTTTGCGGCGGCAAAGAAAGTAAGTGCCGCCCCGCACAGGGGCAACGCTAATAGACCACTAACACACCAAGGAAAGGCCAAAGAACCACAACAAAACACCAGAACAAGGAAAGACCAACAGCCCCCACCCAGGCAACCTCACAAGCCCCAAAACCTCCTCCCCCCGACTCCGGTACAATTTCCCCACCAACCAGCCGGCACTGCGCGAAGCGCAAGACCCACAACTCGCATGCCGCTGCGCAACCCAAACTCCGCCCATCACCATGTCAAACAACGAAACCCTCTTCGAGCGCGCCCAGCGCACCATCCCGGGCGGTGTGAACTCCCCGGTCCGCGCCTTTCGCTCAGTAGGCGGCACGCCGCGCTTCATCGAGCGCGCGCAGGGCCCCTACTTCTGGGACGCCGACGGCCAACGCTACATCGACTACATCGGCTCGTGGGGCCCGATGATCCTCGGCCACGTGCACCCGGAGGTCCTGGAAGCGGTCCAGCGAGTACTGGCCAACGGCTTCTCCTTCGGCGCGCCGACCGAATCGGAAGTGGAAATCGCCGAAGAAATCTGCAAGCTGGTGCCGTCGATCGAGCAGGTCCGCATGGTCTCGAGCGGCACCGAAGCGACCATGAGCGCGCTGCGTCTCGCGCGCGGCTTCACGAACCGCAGCCGCATCGTCAAGTTCGAAGGCTGCTATCACGGCCACGCGGATAGCCTGCTGGTCAAAGCCGGCTCGGGCCTGCTCACGTTCGGCAATCCGACGTCAGCCGGCGTGCCGGTCGATATCGCCAAGCACACCACGGTGCTCGAGTACAACAACGTCGCGGAACTCGAAGAAGCGTTCAAGGCGTTCGGCAACGAGATCGCCTCGGTGATCGTCGAACCGGTGGCCGGCAACATGAACCTCGTGCGCGCCACGCCTGAATTCCTGCAAGCGTTGCGGCGCCTGTGTACCGAGTACGGCTCGGTCCTGATTTTCGACGAGGTGATGTGCGGTTTCCGCGTCGCTCTCGGCGGTGCGCAACAGGTCTACGGCATCACGCCGGATCTGACATGTCTGGGCAAGGTGATCGGCGGCGGCATGCCGGCGGCGGCCTTCGGCGGCCGGCGCGACATCATGGCTCACCTCGCGCCGCTTGGCGGCGTCTACCAGGCGGGTACGTTGTCGGGCAATCCGATCGCAGTCGCCGCAGGCCTGAAAACGCTGCAACTGATCCAGGCGCCGGGCTTCTACGACACGCTCGCCGCTCGCACCACGCGTCTCGCGCAAGGTCTCGCCAATGTCGCGCGCGAAGCGAAGGTGCCGTTCTCGGCCGATTCGCTCGGCGGCATGTTCGGCCTCTACTTCACCGGGTCGGTCCCGACCAGCTTCGCCGAAGTCACGAAGAGCGATGTGCCGCGCTTCAATGCGTTTTTCCACAAGATGCTCGACGCGGGCGTGTACTTCGCGCCGTCGGCCTATGAAGCTGGCTTTGTTTCGATCGCACACGACGACGCGATCATCGACGCCACGATCGACGCGGCGCGCAGCGCGTTCGCCTCGCTCGCCGTCTGAGACCGACGCGACACGGAAGCCACCGAAACCCGCCACCGAAACCTGATACTGCCTGCCACCGCACCCGACCGGATAACGATGTTTTCGCAAACCGACTTCGTCCATATGGAACGCGCGCTCGCGCTGGCCAAACGCGGCATGTACACGACCGACCCGAATCCGCGTGTCGGCTGCGTACTCGTCAAGAACGGCGAGGTGATCGGCGAAGGCTTCACGCAACCGGCCGGCCAGGATCACGCCGAAGTACGCGCGTTGAAGGATGCACGCTCGCGCGGCCATGATCTACGCGGTGCTACTGCCTACGTAACGCTCGAACCGTGCAGCCATTTCGGCCGCACGCCGCCGTGCGCCAATGCGTTGATCGAAGCGCAGGTCGAACGCGTGGTCGCTGCGATGGAAGATCCGAATCCGCAAGTCTCCGGGCGCGGCCTGAAGATGCTGCGCGACGCCGGCATTGAAGTGCGTTGCGGATTGCTCGCCAACGAAGCGCACGAACTGAACATCGGCTTCGTGTCGCGCATGACGCGTGGCCGCCCGTGGGTGCGCATGAAAGTCGCTGCCTCGCTGGACGGCCGCACTGGCTTGCCGTCGGGAATCAGCCAATGGATTACCGGCGAAGCGGCACGCGCCGACGGTCACGCGTGGCGCGCCCGTGCGTCAGCCATCCTGACGGGCATCGGTACGGTGAGAGAAGACGATCCGCGCATGACCGTGCGCGCTGTCGACACACCACGCCAGCCGCAACGCGTACTGATCGACAGTCAGCTCGACGTACCGCCCAACGCGCAGATTCTGGCCGGCGCACCCACGCTGATTTTCTGCGGCAACCTCGATGAACGTCATGCGGAGCGGGCGAGCGCGCTGCGCGAGCGCGGCGCGGAAATCGTGCAACTGGCGAACGCGGCGGGCAAAGTCGACCTGCCTGCCATGCTGAAAGTCCTCGGCGAGCGTAACGTGAACGAACTGCACGTGGAAGCGGGCTACAAGCTCAATGGCTCGCTGCTGCGCGAGGGTTGCGTCGACGAACTGCTGGTCTATCTCGCCCCGAGCCTGCTCGGCATGGACTCGATGAGCATGTTCAATCTCAACGCTCCGGAGACGCTTGAAGGCCGCACGCAACTGAATTTCCACGCGGTCGACCGGATCGGCGACGATCTGCGGATTCTCGCGCGCTTTGTGCCCCGCTCCGTGCCGCAACCGGCCATCGAGGGCGACACCGGGCCCGCACCCCAACCAACTTCGAATTGATCAAGGATTAGCACGATGTTTACAGGAATCGTCGCGGCGGTGGGCCGTATCGAATCAGTCAAACCCCTCGGCACGGACGGGGACGCGGGCGTGCGCCTGAATGTCGAAGCCGGCGGTCTCGATCTCGAAGATGTCCAGCTTGGCGACAGCATCACGATTCAGGGCGCCTGCATGACGGTCGTGGGAAAGACCACGCATTCGTTTGAAGTCGACGTATCGCGCGAAAGCCTGAACTGCACGGCGGGCTTGGGCGAGCCTGGCGAGGTCAATCTCGAGAAGGCGCTGCGCGCGCACGATCGGCTCGGCGGCCATATCGTCTCCGGACACGTGGACGGCCTCGGCACGGTCACGCATTTTGCCCCGGTTGGCGAATCGCACGAATTGCGTGTGCTGGCGCCGCGCGAGATCGGCCGCTACCTGGCTTACAAAGGCTCGATCACGGTCAATGGCGTGAGCCTGACCGTCAACTCGGTGAAAGACCGCGACGATGGCTGCGAGTTTTCGATCAATCTGATTCCGCACACCGTGCAGGTGACGTCGCTCAAGAATTTGCGCGAGGGTTCGCCGGTCAATCTGGAGATCGATCTGATTGCGCGGTATGTGGAGCGGATGCTCAGTGCGTCCCAGGACGGCCATAACCCGCTGAAATGATAGAACGCTTCACCAGGCCCAGCTAACCCTACGGCCCGGTGACGGACACCTGCAGGCGTCGGGGTACGCCTGCCGCACCCCAACAAACGGGCCGGCAGACATCGGCCACACCTTCACGCGCAGTTCACTGCGCATCTTCTGCGCATCGCATCCGCCTTCCCTTTTCCCGACGACGATTGTCGCGATCACGCCGACCGTCGGCCCATCGTTTTGTCGAGCATACCGGCACGTGGCGGCTCAACGCCAGCCGGCCAAACGGCCTATGCCGTCCGGCCCAGGCGACTTGAGGGCGCGCGTGGCGTAAAATACGCGCTTTCTCCGAAAAACTCCGCCAACATGACGCTCGCCTCCACTCAAGAGATCATTGCCGAACTGAAAGCAGGCCGGATGGTGATCCTCGTCGACGAAGAAGACCGCGAAAACGAGGGCGACCTCGTAATCGCCGCCGAATTCGTCACGCCGGAAGCGATCAACTTCATGGCCCGCTACGGCCGTGGCCTGATCTGTCTGACGCTCACCCAGGAACGCTGCAAACAGTTGAACCTGCCGCTCATGACCTACCGCAACGGTACGCAGTACGGCACGGCGTTCACCGTCAGCATCGAAGCGGCAGAAGGCGTGACAACCGGCATTTCGGCAGCCGACCGCGCCCGCACGATCGCCGCAGCGGTCGCGCCGGACGCCAAGGCCGATCACATCGTGCAGCCGGGACACGTGTTCCCGATCATGGCGCAGCCCGGCGGCGTGCTGGTGCGCGCCGGCCACACCGAGGCCGGCTGCGATTTCACCGCGCTGGCAGGCCTCACGCCGGCAGCGGTGATCTGCGAAGTCATCAAGGACGACGGCACGATGGCGCGCCTGCCGGATCTGATGGAATTCGCCAAAGAGCACGAGCTGAAAATCGGCACAATTGCGGATCTGATTCACTACCGCAGCCAGACCGAATCGATCGTCGAGC
Organism: Paraburkholderia fungorum; assembly: GCF_902833645.1. Classification (GTDB taxonomy): domain Bacteria; phylum Pseudomonadota; class Gammaproteobacteria; order Burkholderiales; family Burkholderiaceae; genus Paraburkholderia; species Paraburkholderia fungorum. Next base: position 565,747 of record NZ_CADFGE010000004.1, on the reverse strand, counting down.
GCATTTGCGAACGCACCATGCAAACCGCGCACGGCGCGTTTCGCGCCGTGATGTATCTCGACCAGCCGAGCGGCCAGCCGCATATCGCGCTGGTGCGCGGCACGCCGAGCCCGGAACAGGAAACGCTGGTGCGCGTGCACGAACCGCTGTCCATGCTGGATCTGCTCGAAGTCGGCAAATCGACTCACTCGTGGACGCTGGATGCGGCCATGAAAGAGATCGCCCAGCGCGACCTCGGTGTGATCGTGCTGCTGAATTGCGGCGATTCGAAGGATCATCTGGTCGACGTGTTCAAGGCGTTCGACTCGAAAGAAAAAGCCGAGGCGCTCAAACGCCGGCCGGTCGACTTCAAGACGTATGGCATCGGTGCGCAGATTCTTCGCGAGCTCGGTGTCGGAAAAATGCAGGTGCTGTCGAATCCGCGCAAGCTTGGCAGCATGTCCGGCTATGGCCTTGAGGTCACCGGCTTCGTACCCATGCCGGGCAGCGCAGCTCAAGCTCCGCAACAAGGCTGATCCGACCATTCACGCGCTTAGGCGCTCACTCAAAACACTACGGAATTCACATGGAAATCGGACAATACCAACCGAATCTCGACGGCGACGGACTGCGTATCGGCATCGTTCAGGCGCGTTTTAACGAACCCGTCTGCAACGGTCTTGCTGACTCGTGCATCGAAGAACTGGAGCGCCTCGGCGTGACGGGCGAAGACGTGCTGCTGGTCACCGTGCCGGGCGCGCTGGAAATCCCGCTGGCGCTGCAAAAGCTGGCCGAAAGCGCGCAATTCGACGCCTTGATCGCGCTGGGCGCGGTGATTCGCGGCGAGACGTATCACTTCGAGCTGGTGTCGAACGAAAGTGGTGCGGGCATCACGCGTATCGGCCTCGATTTTGGCATTCCGGTTGCGAACGCCGTGCTGACCACGGAAAACGACGAGCAGGCCGTCGCGCGCATGACTGAAAAGGGTCGTGACGCAGCACGCGTGGCCGTTGAAATGGCGAATCTCGCCGTCGCGCTCGAACAACTCGGCGGTGACGACGAGGAAGAAGACGAAGAAGAGGAAGAGGCATGAAGAGCGCACGCCGACGCTCCCGCGAACTGGCCACGCAGGGACTTTATCAGTGGCTGCTGTCGGGTTCGCCCGGCGGTGAAATCGACGCGCAACTGCGCGGCGCGCAAGGCTTCGACAAGGCCGACCACGAACATCTGGACGCCATCCTGCACGGCGTGATCCGCGATTCGGAAGCGCTGTCCGCGGACATCGCACCGTGCCTCGACCGTCCGATCGATCAGCTTTCGCCGGTCGAACGTGCGGTACTGCTGGTCGCTGCGTTCGAGTTGAAGAATCACCTCGATATTCCCTATCGCGTGGTGATCAATGAAGCGGTCGAACTCGCCAAGACGTTTGGCGGCGCGGACGGCTACAAGTACGTGAACGGTGTGCTGGACAAACTGTCGGCACAACTGCGTGCCGCTGAAACGCAGGCAGCCCGCAAACATTGAGAATGAGGCGCGTGACCCGGTCATGCGCCTGCTCCATGCCGCAGCCCCCTATTGCCGGGCGCCTGCAAGGACGCCGCAGTGCACGTGGCTGAACCCATGCGCCACGCGCCGTCCCGCTTTTGCTTCTGAACTGGATTTGACCGTATGAACTCCGTGACCGAACCTCTGGTGCGGCTTGCTGCCCGCGTCGACGCCATCCAGCCTTTCTACGTGATGGAACTGGCCAAGGAAGCCGCGCTGCTCGAGCGCGATGGACGCGACATCATCCACATGGGCATCGGCGAACCCGATTTCACCGCGCCCGAGCCGGTCATCGAAGCGGCTGCGAGCGCCCTGCGCCGTGGCGTCACCCAATACACCAACGCACTTGGGCTGCACGCGCTGCGTGAGGCGATCTCGGCGCATTACGCCGGGTTCTACGGCGTCAGCGTCGATCCGGCACGGATCGTCGTTACCGCCGGCGCGTCTGCCGCGCTGCTGCTGGCTTGCGCGGCGCTGGTCGATCGCGACGACGAAGTGCTGATGCCAGACCCGTGCTACCCCTGCAACCGGCATTTCGTGATCGCGGCCGAAGGCAAGCCGGTGATGGTGCCAAGCGGGCCGGCCGAGCGCTTCCAGCTCACCGCCGCCGACGTCGAGCGCCTCTGGAGCGAGCGCACTCGCGGCGTGCTGCTCGCATCGCCGTCGAACCCGACCGGCACATCGATCGAACCCGCCGAGCTCGAACGCATCGTCAAGGCTGTGCGGGCGCGCGGCGGCTTTACGATCGTCGACGAGATCTACCAAGGCCTGAGCTATGACGCCAAGCCTGTCTCCGCGCTTTCGTTCGGTGACGACGTCATCACCGTCAACAGCTTCTCGAAGTACTTCAACATGACCGGCTGGCGTTTGGGCTGGCTGGTGGTGCCGCCCGGCATGGTCGGCGCGTTCGAAAAGCTCGCGCAGAACCTGTTCATCTGCGCGTCGGCGCTCGCGCAGCATGCGGCGCTGGCCTGCTTCGAACCGGAAACGATCGCCATCTACGAAGGCCGCCGCATCGAATTCAAGCGTCGCCGCGACTTCATTGCGCCGGCGCTCGAATCGCTGGGCTTCTCGGTGCCGGTGATGCCTGACGGCGCATTCTACGTGTACGCCGATTGCCGCACGGTCGCCCATCAGGCGGCCGGAGACAGCGCGGCATTGACCAAAGCAATGCTGCACGACGCAGGTGTGGTGTTGGTGCCGGGCATGGACTTCGGCACGCACGCGCCGAAGGAGTACATCCGGCTATCGTACGCAACCGCCCTGCCGAAGCTGGAAGAAGCTGTCGAACGGCTGGCAAAGCTTTTTGGACGGCACTGACAGGACCAGAATCAGTACTGCGGCCCGTTGTGCGCAGTCACAAAAAAAGAAAGGACACCCGTGGGTGTCCTTTTTTATGCCTGCAAACTTTCGTGTCCGGCGAACCGGTAGTTAGTTAGCCCAACCTCAGGCGCCCAACTCCGAAGCTGACGCCACGTGCTTCGTGGCGTTGGAGCTCGCGTCGTCCTGCTCGGATACCGGCGTCTTCACCGTGGTTGCCGCGCTAAGCGGATGGCTCGCATCGAGCGTCATCTGCACACGCTTGCCATTGGCCGAAGCCGTAGCAGCAGCCGGGGCCGCGTTCGACGCCGTGATAACCGGAGCCTGCGGGGCATTGATCGGCACCTTGCGGCCACGCGCCACGTCGCGCAGACGGCTACGCTCGGCCATCACCTTGGCGCCGTAGCCGCCGTCGTCCTGCGAGGTCGAGCCGACGTAGAGACGCAAACCGCCCGGCAGCGAACCGCCGCGTGCGATGCAATCCTTCAGCACCAGCGCACCCACCTTGATGTTCGCAACCGGCTCGAGCGCGGCGCTCTCGCCGCCGAAATACTGGAACTTGTCCGAATGAACCTTCGACATTACCTGCATCAGGCCCTGTGCGCCCACGCCACTCTCGGCGTACGGGTTGAAGCCCGATTCGATTGCCATCACGGAGAGCAGCAGAAGCGGGTCGAGGCCGACTTCGCGGCCGGTGTCGAACGCAGCCTTCACGAGCTCGCTAACGGGCTCCTGAGCAACGCGGTAACGCCGCGCGAGGTACGACGCAACCAGATTCTGCTCGCGGGTCGAGACCAGCACGCGATCGTCGCGTGCGTCGGCCGAGACGCGCTGCGCCGGAATCAGCCGGGCCAGCGCGGAGACGCTCTGCATGGTGCGCGGATCGAGTCCGTTCAGTGCAGCCACCCCCATACCGGACGTGCCGCTGCCGTCGAAAGCGCCGTCGTAGCTGGTATTGCTGACGGTGGCGCCGCTGTTCGCGCCGCCCGTGGCATCGTTACCGGCCGAGTTCGCGGACAGCGAGTCGTCAGAGGAGGACGCGCCAGGCGGCCCAAAGGCGGGTAGCGGGTTGCCTTGCAGCAGGCGGGCGGGACCGGCCTGCACAGCGGCGGAAATGACCGGCATCAACCGGGCGGCAAGGGTGCCGCGCCAGGTTGGCATCAGCCACAGCGCAAGTGCCAGCACGACAGCGATACCGCCGACGATGCTGAACAGGTGATGACTCATTCGCGTCCCGCGTCGCAACGCACCACGCACAACTTGCGCAATACGTTCATCGGGACGCCACGATAACCAGGCGTTCATTCAGATCTCCCATGTTGCATGATCCGCGAACCCCGCCCCTTGAACAGGCGGTAACACACGCTCGCAGAATCAAGACATCGCGCGCTCTGTCTGGTTAGGGCAGCAGCGACGTCGGGAAAACGGTACATACCGTTTGTGGGGAGCCATCTTGAAAAGACGTCCGCGGCATGCCAAAAAAGCATGCAGGGGGTAGCTCCCACGCGAAAAACCAGCGTCAGTTGGCGCTGGCTAGGACTTCAGTAAGGCCGTCAGATACCGTGCAGGGGTTCGGTAAACGGTGACGCGTTGCGTCAAAAGGGACCGGGGGCAGTGGTAAAAAGGTTCACGCCCTGCAACCAATGTGGACGGATTCTATGCAGGGTTTTATAGATCGTCAACACTATAGATAGGCAAATGTATAACTAATTGTAATAATGAACAGTGTTCAGTCCGTTCAGAACCGCGTGGCGCGCGCTTCTTGAGCTGTCTCGAATAGGTCGTCCAAAGCAGGCGATTTGGCCAAACTACGTGCGCGTGCCAACACAGGTAAAATCGACAATCGTTCTGGCACCGTGAAATCCCGCGGCGCCCTTTCTTTTTGCCGTTAGCCCGGCTCTCTACCGCACCAGATGAAATACAAAGACCTGCGCGATTTCGTCGGCCGTCTCGAAACGATCGGTGAATTGCGCCGTATCTCGCAAAACGTCTCGCCCGTCCTGGAAATGACCGAACTGTGCGACCGCGTCCTGCGCGCCGGCGGTCCGGCGATATTGTTCGAGAGCCGGCAGCAGCATGCGTTCCCCGTCCTCGGCAACCTGTTCGGTACGCCGCGCCGCGTCGCGCTCGGCATGGGGATCGACGCGCAACCAGGTGAAGGCGATGGCGCTGCGCTGGAGTCGCTGCGCGACGTCGGCCGCCTGCTCTCCGCGTTGAAGGAACCGGAGCCGCCGAAGGGGCTCAAGGATGCGGGCAAACTGTTCTCGCTCGCGAAGGCGGTTTGGGACATGGCGCCTAAAACGGTGAGCGCGCCGCCTTGTCAGGAAATCGTCTGGGAAGGCAACGACGTCGACCTGGGAAAGCTGCCGATTCAGACCTGCTGGCCAGGCGATGCAGGACCGCTGATCACATGGGGCCTGACCGTCACAAAAGGCCCAAATAAGAGCCGACAAAACTTAGGCATATATCGCCAGCAACTGCTCGGGCGTAACAAGCTGATCATGCGCTGGCTCGCGCATCGCGGCGGTGCGCTCGATTTTCGCGAGTTCGCGCTGCAGAATCCAGGTAAGCCCTATCCCGTGGCCGTCGTGCTCGGCGCCGATCCGGCGACCATCCTCGGCGCGGTCACGCCGGTGCCCGACACGCTTTCCGAATACCAGTTCGCCGGACTGCTGCGCGGCGGACGCACCGAGCTCGCGAAGTGCATCACGCCCCGGGTCGATGGCTTGCAGGTGCCCGCGCGCGCGGAGATCGTTCTGGAAGGCTTCATCTATCCGCAGGAAGGCACACCCTCGCCCGCTCCGGTTGGCGCGCCGCCCCGGCCGGCCAAGGGCGCGTCGGCCGCTTACGAACACGCGCTGGAAGGTCCTTACGGCGACCATACCGGCTACTACAACGAGCAGGAGTGGTTTCCCGTCTTCACGGTCGAGCGCATCACGATGCGGCGCGACGCGATCTACCACTCCACCTACACCGGCAAACCACCGGATGAGCCCGCCGTGCTCGGCGTCGCGCTCAACGAAGTGTTTGTGCCGCTGTTGCAGAAGCAATTCACCGAGATCACCGACTTCTATCTGCCGCCCGAAGGATGCAGCTACCGGATGGCGATCGTGCAGATGAAAAAGAGCTATCCCGGCCACGCGAAACGGGTGATGTTTGGTGTGTGGAGCTTCCTGCGGCAATTCATGTATACGAAGTTCATCGTCGTGGTCGACGAGGACGTGAATATCCGCGACTGGAAGGAAGTGATCTGGGCGATCACCACGCGCATCGATCCGGCACGCGACACCGTGCTGGTCGATCGCACGCCGATCGACTATCTGGATTTCGCTTCGCCGGTAGCAGGCCTCGGATCGAAGATGGGGCTCGACGCCACCAACAAATGGCCCGGCGAAACCGATCGCGAATGGGGCCGCCCGATCGAGATGGACAGCGCGGTCAAACAGCGCATCGACACCTTGTGGGATGAGTTGGGACTGTAGAAACAGGCCTCGAATCACACCAATGAGTTCCTTGATTCTGTCGGCATCGAAGCGATCCATTGACCTGCCGGATCGCTCCCGCTCGAACAAGTCTGAAAAAAAACCGATGGAGCAGTTGCGCGGATGCATGCCTTTTCAATGATGTCGGATGGTTTTTTTCTGTCGTTGTCGTTGTGTCTGGATATCGGTCTCGTCAACGTCGCGATGATTTCGCTGACGCTGTCGCACGGCTTCAAGCCGGGCTTCTGGCTGGGCCTGGGTTCCTGTTTCGGCGATCTGGTTTACGCAGCGCTCGCGCTCGCGGGAATGGCTGCGCTGCTGCAGTTCGAATCGGTACGCTGGGTGGTGTGGATCGGCGGCGCGGCGATCCTGCTGTTTCTCACGTGGAAGATGGCGCGTGAAGCATTGTTCCCGGCTTCGGCGCCTGCCGTTGCCGGAGAAGCAGATGCCAATGCGCCGCAGCTTTCCCCATGGCGGGGGTTCTTGCGCGGCATGTTGCTGGCGATGTCGTCGCCGTCGGCGATTTTGTGGTTTGCCGCGGTGGGCGGCGCGTTGATTGCAAAAGCCGGCGCCACCAGCGCGACGACGGCGCCGGTGTTCCTCGGCGGCTTCTTCCTGGGCGGCTTGTGCTGGACGATCTTTATCTGCGGACTCGGCAGTCACGGACGCAAACGCGCCGGCACCGGTTTGCTGCGCGCTTGTCACGTGTTGTCGGCTCTGCTGTTCGCGTACTTCTCGTATAGCGTGATCGTGAACGGTTATCGCGATCTGATCGTGCAGACCGCGCACGCGGCAAGCTAGAAAAAACGGCCCGCCTGAGCGAGCCGTATTTCATCAATGTCGATCTGCACAGCCTTACACCGCGCGTCGTAAAAACGCTCAGGCAGCCTGTCAGGCCAGATACTGCGCGAGCTTCTCAAGATCGACGTTGCCGCCGCTCACCACCACGCCCACGCGCTTGCCCTTCACGGGCACGATGCCGTTGAGCACGGCAGCAGCCGCGAGGCAGCCCGTCGGCTCGACCACGATCTTCATGCGCTGCGCGAAGAACCGCAGGGTTTCGATCAACTGCGCGTCGCTGACCGTTTCGATTTGTGCGACCAGCTTCTGAATGATCGCGAACGTGTAGTCGCCGAGATGCGTGGAGGCGGCGCCATCCGCAATCGTACGCGGCGCGGCGATATGCACGATCTCGCCACGCGCCAGCGATTGCTGGCCGTCGTTGCCCGCTTCGGGCTCGATGCCGATCACGGTGCACGCTGGGCTCAAGGCCGCCGCCGACAATGCGCTGCCGCCAATCAGGCCACCGCCGCCAAGGCAAACGAACAGCATGTCGAGCGGGCCGGTTTCTTCGATCAGTTCCTTCACCGCGGTGCCCTGCCCCGCAATCACGTGCGGATGGTCGTACGGCGGAATCAGCGTCATGCCGCGCTCTTCGGCGAGCCGCCGGCCGATCTCTTCGCGATTCTCCGTGTAGCGGTCGTAGCTGATTACTTCGCCGCCATAGCCTTTGGTGGCCGCGACTTTGGCAGCGGGCGCGTCGTGCGGCATGACGATCGTCGCGTGAATGCCGGCGAGGCGTGCCGATAGCGCGATCGCTTGTGCATGGTTACCCGACGAGTACGTCAACACGCCTGCTTTGCGTTGTTCCGCGTCGAAATGCGAAATCGCGTTGTAGGCGCCGCGAAACTTGAAGGCGCCCATGCGCTGAAAGTTTTCGCACTTGAAGAATACCGACGCACCCGTGCGTTCATTGAACGTGTTCGACGTCAGAACGGGAGTACGGTGGGCGACGCCTTCAAGACGCGCGGCGGCGTCGAGTACGTCATCGAAGGTGGGGGCGGGAAGCACTTGCATCGGCAAAACTCTCCAGAAGCGGTGGCGAAACAGCCATTCTCCCAGCTTCACCGGTGCTTTGGTATGCCGCGCTAAAACACAAACGGCGTAACCCGGCGATCAAGCCGGCGTTACGCCGTCAACACACTCTTTGATCCTGTAACGATTAGCGGCGATAGTAGCCGTGACCGTAGTAACCACGGTAATAGCCGTGGTGATAATAAGGACGATAACCGCCATAGTACCCACCCACCACGACTGCAGGCGGCGCATAGTAACCCGGCGCATACACTACCGGCGGCGGAGGCGGCGGCGCGTAATAGACTGGCGGCGGCGCGGCATAAACCGGGTACGCCGGTGCGACTGGAATGCCAATACCGATACCGACGGAAACGTGCGCTTCGGCAGCAGTGGCGAACCCCACGCCGAGTGCGGCGGCAACGACAAACGGAACGATCTTTTTCACTTTTGTTCTCCTGACGCGGCCCACTAAGGTCGCCGACTTCGCATGCCTTGCATGCTATGAATTCAATGTATCGAAAAAGCCCGTACATAGATGTGCGCATTTGTTGCAAATTGCAATCGGCGGCGCCAGGCCGGAATGTGCGCCGACATTGCGCCAGCGGGACGCACAGCTCAACGGATAGAGAACGGACTGACAACCAAGGGTTTGCCAGCGTGTTTGCCGGCGCGCAGACGGATGTGAAGCTATGGTCCCGCGGCCCCTGAGGGCCTATGGGCCGCGTTCGTCAGTAATCTTTGATTACAAATTAGCTTCAATTCTGACGGCCGAAATGAAAAATGCCCGGCGCAATGGCGCCGGGCATTTCTTACCTACGAGCAGACAGTGGCTTCAGCCTACCTTCACATAGGCAAATTCTCGGGAGACGTTCGGCGGGACATACGCGCCGCTAATGCGCACGCGTGGGGTCAAGCGCTTCTTCTGGTCCCACCAGCGACGGCGCTGCGAGTGCGTCAAAAACCGCAAGTGCTTTCGGTAAGAAAAAATATTCATCGTTACCTCCCGAATCTGACTGCGAGACGAAAAACCCAGAACAGCAACTACAAAGGAAAGCTTTAAAGAAATTGTGAGCAGTTTTCAGACCTGCGGGGCGCGCAAGGCCGGATGACCGACCGCATGCGCCATATCGCGCGCGCACTGATCAGAGGAATGCCGGCAGCAGGACACGCCACTGCTTAATGGATGGGCGATACTTCCGCTTTCCCGTTCAAGCATCCCGTCTGGAGCAGGCAACCATGTCCCAGCCCTCTTTGCCGCGCCTCGGCTTCATCGGTGCTGGCCGGCTCGCGCGCTGTCTCGCGCTGAGCTTTTCACGCGCCGGCTACGCCGTCACGGCGGTGGCGAGCCGTACAGCAGCCTCAGCCAGCCGGCTCGCCAGTCAAATCGAATCTTGCGCGGCATACGGCGACCCTCAACAGGTCGTCGATGCCGCCGATATCGTCTTTTTAGCGGTTCCCGATGACAGCATCGGTACGACAGCGCACACACTGCGGTTCACGGCCGACGCGGCATGTGCCCCGCATGGCAAAGCGCTCGTGCATTGCAGCGGCGCCTCGCCGGTGGAATTGCTGGCTACGGCGCGCGACCAGGGTGTTTCGATCGGTGGCTTTCACCCACTCTACCTCTTTAGCGGCGATCTCGCCGACCTCGACCGGATCGCCGGCTGCTCGGTGACGATCGAGGCCGATGGCGCGCTCAAGGACGCATTGACGGCACTGGCCGTCGCGCTGCGCTGCCATCCGCTGTCGATTCCGCCGGGTGGACGCATGCTGTACCACGCCGCCGCGCACTACGCCGCCAGCTTCGCGCTGTGCAGCCTCGCCGAATGCGTCGCGCTATGGCGCACGCTGGGCTTCGATGAAGACGACGCGCTGCGCGCGCTGCTGCCGATGCTCTCCGGCACCATCGAAACCGCCCGCGACAAAGGCCTGCCGAACGCGCTCGCCGGCCCTGTGTCGCGCGGCGATACGGGCGTCGTGCAGAAGCAGTTGGCGCTGCTCGAAGGCCTCGGCGGCGACCACGCCGCGCTGTACGGCTTGCTGACGCGGCGCGCGGTCGGACTGGCCGAACGGCGCGCCAAACCGCCCGCCGCGATCGGGACAATTGCCCAGACGGTGGAAGAATCGCTCAACCGCTCGCTGAATCAGGCGGCGGCAGGTGCAAGCGTCAAGTAAGCCGTGATAATGTGACGTCCGGCGCCGCGCGCAATCCGCCTGCGCTGCGCTTCGGGACCAACAGACGAGAACGCACAATGATCAAGGTCAGCATCCTCTATCCGTATCGGGAAAACGGCCACTTCGACGTGGACTATTACTGCGTCACGCATATGCCGCTTGCGGCCCGACTGTTCGGACCGTCGCTGAAAGGCTGGTCGGTCGACGTCGGTATCAATGCGGGGCCGCCGGGAACGCCGCCGCCGTATGTCGCCGCAGGCCACTTCCTGTTCGAAAGCGCGGACGATTTCTATAAGGTCTTCAAGTCGGCCTCGGAGCAGTTGGTTGCCGACATTCCGAACTACACCGACGGCGGCAACGGCACAATTCTGATCAGCGAAATCAAGATTTCTGTGTGATGTCCCATGGTCGGATGCGGCTTGTCGGCCTACAGTTTGCCGACTAGTGTCATTCGAACGTCTGGAAATTGATCCACTGCGTCCCCATTTGGACGCATAGGCGCCCTCTTGCAGGATCGGCGCAGGTAAAACACATGAACATGCAGGCGCACCGATCGGTCAGCGCCTGCACCCCGCGGCTGATCGACAGCCGCGCTTCGAAGGATAAGGACACGAGATGTTTGGCGATATCGCCCGCTTTCTGCTCAATACCGTCTTTACGCTGTTCGGCGCGGCGTTGCTGCTGCGCGCATGGCTTCAGGTCGTGCGCATGCCGCCGTACAACCCGGTCACGAACGCCGTGCTGCAGGTCACCAACTGGATCGTGCTGCCCTTGCGGCACGTCCTGCACAGTACCCGCAACATCGACTGGGCGAGCCTCGCCGCGGCGCTGATCGCGGCAATCGTCTATGTGGTGCTGATGGTGGTGCTCACGGGCGCCGATCCGCTCACGCTGGTGCCGACGCTGCTGATCGTTGCCGTGCTGACCGTCATCAAGTGGGCGTTGAATCTGATCATCTGGATGACGATTCTGATGGCGCTGCTGTCCTGGCTCAATCCGCGCTCACCGGCCATGCCGATCCTGTATCAGCTGACCGCACCGTTCCTGAATCCGCTGCGCCGTGTGGTGCCGCAACTCGGCGGCCTCGACCTCTCGCCGATTCTGCTGTTCGTGATCGTGCAGGTGCTGCTGATGGTGGTGACGCGTGCGGCCGTTCAGTTGACCTACTTCGTCATCTGAGCGGCGCTCCGCGCGCCTTGCGGATAAGGGTAGCGGTGGTGTGATTTGCGCTAACCGCCCCTTCCCGAGTAGAATTATGCGCTCTGCGGGCGTCGTATAATGGTAATACCCTAGCTTCCCAAGCTGCAACGGCTTGAGCAAATCCACTATTCATGCGGGTTTTGGATGCGGTTTTCCAACGGGCACCATTGAAAACCACGTGTCACGCGGGTTTGACGGCGACGCCAGTTTTCACCCCAGTGCGCTCACGTATAAGCTAACGTCCTAGCCTCCTGCATCGCTCGAAGCGAAAGTTGCTCTCCCCTGTATAAAAGACCGACCCATCGTAGTGCCTCTACGCACAGACTTCGATTCTTTGCCAGGCGACTCGCGATCCCGCGCAGCCATCAACGCGCATTCTAAACTGCATTCACTCCCGAGCAGCCTCACGTACTTGCGTACCTGCCTGCCGACAGACCTCCCTGCGGCTCCTCCCCTTGGTTCGAACAGAGAAAACGGGAGTCCGCGCTACGCGTGTATGCCACGCAAGTCCCAATCTTGACCTTCTTGATTAGGCTAGCCTCAATGGGGGAACAGGTCCCAAAAAATAAAGGGTCACATTAAATGTGATATCGAGCCCCATATCAGAGAGCAGTCCCTTCCATCTACCTCGTAAGATTTGCTTAATTTTTATTGTTTATATTCAATGACATATGCAAATTCCATGTGGCGCAATCTCTGATTGTGAATGGACCGGTCTCTGATTCTGTCCGATATTCGCGCATGGATAAAAGTAGCCATCTATGGCTAGATTGAATGTCTACCCAAAGAAATCTGTTGAGCAGGACAAATCCGGTGTATAGTCAGGTCACCAACTCAAAGTCTACGGACGCACCATGGCTAGCACTAATGAAAAAGTTCTAACGCCGCCAGTCATCTCCCACATGTCCTTCACGGCTTTCCTGAATTCGCTGCGCGATGCAGGGACCGTTCCGACTCGTATTGACAAAACCCTTATGCCAAAGGCCTCGGGCTCTCAGCAATCAGGGATGCTAGCCGCGCTCCGCTTCCTCGGTCTTATCGACGAGATTGGAAAACCAAAGGAGCAGTTCAAGCCACTCGTGCAAGCTCAAGACGACGCAAGGAAGCCTCTCCTAGAAGCGATCGTTCGAGAGTCTTACGCATTTCTCTTCAATGATCCTGAGTTTGACTTGCACCATGCCAGCTCAGGTGAGATGACGCAGAAATTCCGCAATCTAGGGATCAGCGGAAGCACTTTGACGAAGACCATCGCGTTTTTCTTGGCTGCAGCCAAAGAATATGGGATCCCTGTTTCGCCGCACGTCAAAGCTCCGCCTCCGCCACCGCCCAAGAACGGCAGCGCGGGAAAGAAATCCGCGAAGGGTCTTGATGAACCCTCTCGGGCTTTAGATGGCAGGACCGGCGATGACGAGGATGATCAAGACGTTGAACGTTTTGAAATCCCTCTTCCCGGCAAACGGAGCGCGAAGATCACGGTCCCGAACGGCCTCGATGCGGACGATTGGGTAATGCTTCAAACGATGTTAGCCGCGTACATTAGGCGCTGGAAGGGATTTACTTCCGAGGAGAAAAATTGATCAGAAGATAAGTCGGACCCGCTTACATTGCTCGCAGTAATCGGGCCGGAAAAAACAACGCCCCCAACATCCCGATCTCTGCCAGGAGACTGAAACGTTGGAGGCATCCGCGGGCAAAAGACAGCGCGTTAGAGCGTGCTTCTGTCACCCACAGTTATCGGCAGATAACCCTTGCAGTCTACGCTACAAGGGAGCTGAGGGCAAGAATCGCTTTCAACCTCCTTACACGGAGGGATTATGCCCACACGCGCCTTTACGCGGGCTAAGACTGTCTTCGTGCGTAACTACACTCGGGTTCGCTTCGGCAATCTGGAAAGTGTGTGCTCGCACTGGCGGTCTGCACCCGGTCAGTTGAGCTTCAACTTCGACTGATCCAGCAGCAACAATCCGGGCCTCTTCGCGGGCCCGGGTTTTTTCGCATACCGGTGCAATGCAACCATCTGGTTTTCCAAACAACCGCCCCTCTTCCTGCCAAGCAGATGCCTACATCAGCAGAACAAGTCACGCCGACAGATGTGCCGACCAGGAATTGCATCTATTGTGAGAAAGACAAGCCTATCGCCGAGTTCTCTCTGGAACATATTTTCCCGGAGAGTCTTGGGGGATCGCTTTGCGACGAGGTATTCAAGACCCGTCGGGTATGCCAGAGGTGCAACAACCTGTGCGGCCTTTTCATCGATGGCCCGTTCATTAAGAGTTGGTTCCGAAACAACGATGATGCACTGGCATCTCGCGAGTACCTGACCTTAGATGCTGACGACAGCACACTACCGCTAATCTACATGGGCCAGGTACAAGCAATTTCGACAACGGAAGAATTGTGTGAATCTTGGCTCGGGCCGGCCGGGGAGCACGTCTATCACTTCCACAAGCGAGACGACGAGCGATTCGTTACATACCTAGGCGGAGATCCAATCGCGAGACGAAAGGACACGGGGCGCGTGTATGTCGCGCTCACTGCGTCCCATCCGTGGTGGATCAGCCTCGCATTACGATCGATCAAGGCACATTTTCGGCGTGCGCGGAGATATGCACTGAATTTCGATATATCCGACGACAAACCGGATGATCCGTTCGTTCATACTCAAGACGAAACGGCCCTCCCCGATATCGAAAAAATTCGGTCCCTCGGCAATGGTCCACGCACCATGAATATGAGCATCAATGTGAATGCTGAGGCCCGGTTCATGGCAAAGATCGCTCGCGCGATAGGCCATAACCTTTTCGGAGACGCATTCCTTGCTACGCCGTATGCCGCACATCTTAAAGATGCCATGTGGGAACAAGACTCCGACCGAGCGTCAGAAATCCCCCTTTATGGAACCGCCTACTGGCAAAAAGGTGATGACCACGCAAAAAAGCTACTCTCTTGGCGCGGTGCATACAGCATCATTCTCTTACCAAACAAAGACAAATTTGGGCTCTCTGTCTTCACCCCGACTGGGCGAAGCGCGCATATAGCTCTATCGGACGACCCAAGTCTTTGGCGAGAAATGTCCACGCTGCACGGCGGCCAAATTTATATCGTCCTCCCTCAGGCGAAACGATTTGTCGGCCCCATACCCTTATTCGAATACATCGCACACGTTACCGGTTCGAGTAAACATCCAGCCCTCAATGAGCTTGAGGGATGCCGGCTAGATCCGTCGTTATTTCCACCGCGCGACCAAGCCGAACAGACCGCCTAATCAGGGCGTCGCGCCATCCCAAAAGAAAGAGGCTCCTCACGGAGCCTCTCGCAACATCGTTCAATTATCCAGTAAATCACTTCTTGCCCTGCGGCTCGTGCTTGTCCTTGATCATCTGATAGTACGTGCTCGCACCGGCCTTCGTCAGCTTCACGTCGGTGATGGACTTCTCGATGATGTCTTTCCTAGTCACTTCTTTGACCATCACGAAATCCGATGCGCAACAGTAATAGCGATCACCCCGCCCTCGCCCGCATCCCTCTGCCTCCCTCCCGCATTGCCAAAATTTAAGTTTTTCGTCGATAGACCGTATACACGGATTTAATTCAAGATAGACATGTATGCGAGATCGAATCGTTACAGCAGTTGACACAGCCGATAAGGCAGGCGGATCCGTCGGACTCGTCGTTGTCGCCGTCGCGCTATGGGCGACCGCAGGTTATTTGGCTCACCGCCCCAATGCAACGACAGATATGGATCGGTTCTGCGCAGGATTCTTTTTGACGGCCTACCCAATGGCAGCGGGAACGATTCTAAAAAACCTTTGGCTTTGGTTCCGAAACGGCAGAACTCTAGGGCGGGTCAAGATCAGTATCTGCGATCTGATGACGTGGGGATTTGCTGGTTTTTTGATTTGTATTGCAGGGGGGGTTTCCTGGTACGTGGGTTGGAATGGCAAGACGAGCACATACTACGGACTCGGGGTGTTTGTCTCCGCAGCTCTCTACGACTGGAGCATCGGCCGTTATCTAAAGAAAGGACGCCAGGCCACCAAGCCTTAACTTCCCGGAGCCGAGGCTCCAGCCGAGATACCCATGAACAAATCAATTTTGCACGATATTCCCGATATCGGCCCGTTCGAGCATGCCCCTTTCTGGAAAGGGTTCCCACCCACCTGGCAGCTCAAGAATAACGCCGTGTTTGTGATCGAGTGCCTTCCAGAGAGTGAATGGGCACCCGACAGAAATATCGGCCGCCGGCTGAAGGATCTGCGGACTCACGGAATTGGGAAAGATCGGCTTCTCGTGCATTTAAGGGTTCGAAACGCAGGCGACGTTCGCAGCGCACTTGAAGGGATCGCGACGTGTGCGCGTCAAACAGAGTTGAATCCCATCCTGCACTTTAACGCTCACGGCGACAAGACGCATGGGCTGGAAGTTGGGCCGGATCGTGAATTGGTAAGTTGGGAGCTGCTGCGCAATCTGCTACGACGTATCAACGTTGCCTGTCGTGGCAACCTAGGCGTAGTGATGGCGACATGCTACGGATTTCGGCTAGTTCAGGACATCAAAATCCGACTGCCCGCGCCATGCAACTTCCTTGTAGGCAGCGTCGAAAAACCGACCGAAGGATATCTGGATAAACAAATGCCGCAGTTTTACCAAATGTTCTTCGAGACCGGCGATTTGGCAGCAGCATTGAACCATCTAGCGGACGCGCGAGTGGGAAACTCGGCGACGCCATCGTTCCTCTTTTTCCAAGCTGAGAACCAACTTGTCGAAAGCTTCCTACAATGGTACGAGGCTGAATGCAGTCCGGCAGGCCGCGACGCGCGCACAAACGAACTGCTTACGCGAGTGAAGTGGACCCGCGGCCCCTACCGGAGAGGGGAAATCGCAGAAGTAAGGCGCATAGCCAAGCGGATTACTAGCATAGAGCACAGCATCAGGACGTACGAACGCTATTCGTCGGAATTTTTGGCGGGCCGCACCCGGTCGTTCGCCTTTGAGGATGTGATCACTTGGTCACAAAGGCTCAAAACATCCAACAAACGCGTGCGCAATCCACAATCCAGATGAACAAAAAGGCCCGCAAGGAGCCTTCCGCTGCAACACCTAACCTGTACGCGCCTCACTTCTTGCCCTGCGGCTCGTGCTTGTCCTTGATCATCTGGTAGTACGTGCTCGCACCAGCCTTCGTCAACTTCACTTCGGCGATGAACTTCTCGATGATGTCCTTCCGTGTGACATCTTTCACCGTCCGCATCCGCTTGTAGATTTCCGTCGCCAGCTCCATCTTCGTCGGCGTAGCTGGTTCAGCCTTCGCTGAGGTATCGTCCGTCGTCACCCTCGTGGCCGGAGAAACAGCACCTGCCTTCGCGTCACCAGCAACCGACTTGCCAGCTTTCTCGTCCTTGCTCGCCACAGCTTGCTTCTGATCGACCATCATCGCACTCCATTCGTTGAAAGTGCGTCCAGGGTCCAGCAGATCAACCTTCAAGGCAACAGCAAGCAAGCGACCACGACCAACACGACGGCGACCGCCTCGAATCCGACGAGCAACAGTGACAGTTTTCACGTCACCCCCATACACCGGTTCTCTATCCCCTTGATCCAACGGGGAATTTCGAGCCAGATCATCAGCTTAATGAGAGTATGCCGTGGGACCGACTCGTTGCTGGCTCGTAAGTCGGGCAGATGACATGCCGACAATAGATCAAGCCTTCTTCCACTTCAGTTTTTTAAACGGCTGCCGTAAACACGCGGACAAATAAAGCCAACCGGGTTTGCCTCCACGGCATCCCAGCCGGAGATTGAAGTGCAAGGAATTATCTACCGTATCGATCAACCCCTGAAATCGCTGCAACTGACAGCGCCTCTAGAGGGGAAGTACCTTCTTCAGCCCGTCCACAGTTCAACCATGACCAGCGGCCGCCAAACCGCAAATGATCCGCTCTTATTTCGCTTCTTCTCCGGATCAGACCGTTCAGTCGTATTCTGTTTCTGTCCGACTGACAGTCTAACCACCGGTGCCGTCGGACAAGCGTGGGGTCGAGCAACTCAGCTTGTGGAACGAGGTGCAGTTCCTGAAGAGATCGGCCGTTTCGTTTGGTCAAACAATTCGACCGTAACGACGATCAGTGAAATTTCGACGTTCTTCCGAAGCTCAGCCACGTTGACTGAAAGTGACTACCTGCCCGTCGCACGCGTAAGAGCGACCGTCGATGCAAAAGGCATGGCGATACTTTCTACAGAACCCGGCGGCGAGCGCGCTGGACGAGCCTTAACAGCATATATGCTTGGGCTCGCCTACCACCGAGTCCTAGAGCAGGCAATCCACGACCTCGCCGAATGCTGCCGTGACGACTCGAAGGTCAAGCGCACTGAAGCAATGCATTCGGAAATCTCGCGCTTCATCGCGAGCTACTACTTTGATGCACCCGCCCGAGTCTTCACAACGGAAGTCGGCCCACTATATAAAGCTATCCACGACCGCTTGCTTCTCGCTTCGCTTCGTCACGAACTCGTTGATCAGCTTGGGCGAATCGCAGAAATTATCCGGATAGAGAGAACGGCAACTGAGTCTGCTTTTGAAGCAAAGGTGCAAAAACGTCTAACAGTGCTCGGCGTATTCATCGGAATACTCGGATTGGCACAGCTAACGCAAACCACCCCCGCCCAAATTCAGACTTTCGCCTCCGGATGGACAGCAGCGCTCAGAGGAGGTCCGCCAGATGTCTCATCGTCAGGTCAACCGAGTCCTACGACCAAACAAGCAGACTCTCGCGCCGAAGTGCAGCCTCACAAGCTAAGACGGGTACGTCACGACATGACGAATCAAGCTCAGTAATAGCCGGCAGGGCGGACTCTGGCCCACGACAGCGACACTTTTCACGCCACCGTTCTCCCACGCCTCAGAACCGCCTAGAGTTTCTGAGCGAGATCACCAGCATATTAATATTCTGCCTACGACCAACTCATGGTTGGCCCTATCTTTCGAGCAGATAAGTCGCCGCTTTATCAACACTGAAAAAACCACTTATCTACAATCATTGAACATGCGGCGACTTATTAAGCACTACGATCCGTCATCGACGGGGTCGAGCGGGATGATGCCCTCCTCGTGGTCGAACGGATTCGGTTCGATCGGTTGAGGCTTTTGCCTCCTCGAATTCCGGGTCAACTCCCGCTGTTGCTAACGAGGAGTGAGGTCACTTGTAGATTTTATTCTTCCCTTCGTATTTGCCAGTCTTCGCAGTGTCGAGACCAATGAGCTTGAGGAAGCACCTAAGCTGGAAACATGGGTTTGTCGCGCAAGTCATCACGAACGCTCGCCCCAAGCATCATGCAGCCTCGCTGTCTCCAACGACCGAGGTGGCTCCGCTACGGTCCTTCGCATCTGTCGGTAGTCAGCCAAGAGCCGTCGATGAAAAGTAAATCTTGAGCGGCGGCTATGGGCTGGATTGGAGCCGCTCACATAGAGCGCATCGGCTTAACGTAATTCGCCGCTGGATACACACCGCATCCGTCGGATTCGGCGGATGATGACTGGCGGTCCTCCGATCCACCCACATTCGGGAGATCTTGAAGAGAGCATCAAGAGGTGCTGGCAGCTGCAACAGCGGGAGGCAACAAGAATTCGATGACTCCCTGCACGAAGGCTTCGAGGTCCGTCGGGCAGCCTTCCGTCTGAAGCTTTTCAAGCGCCTTGCGGTTCCAATCTTTGCCTTTGCTCGCGCCCGTGTCGATCCACTGCTCGAGCTCCCCACAGGGGACGACAAACACACCGATCTTGGCCAGGTCTTCGATGAGGCTCACGACGGCGGCAAGCTGGTCGCCAGTGAAATGAGAGATGCCCTTCCGCTTCACGACTTCCCACTTGGATGTCGTCGACTTCAGCGTGCTCTCGAGCCGCTTCCGGGAGGAGCGAGCGTCAGTGTGATCAGAACTGATCCATGCGTTCACGCCGTCGAGCAGCTTCTGCAGGAACTGATCTTCCTGCATCTGGAGCACCCACCCCCCGATCTCGGCACGTCGCTCTTCGAGCGCCCCCGAAATCTCGGAGCCGGTCAACGCCTTAACGATCTTGTCCAAGGGGCTACTTGCATTGAGGATGTCAATATCTACGATGACGGCGACCGGAGCGCCAGCGCCTTTCAGCAGTTCGACGGGCGTATCCGCAGCGCCCTTTCCATTCGTGTGAATGAAAAGCAGGTCTTCCCCCCCCTTGCCGCCGAGCGGCCGGTGCGCAACGAACTGATAGACCGCTCGGTCGGGATCGCCTTCGCAGACGACCACGCCTTGATGGAAGAGCGAGTCGAGGATTGGCTGGCTTGAGAGTAGCGGAGTGCGTGTGAGGGCTGTCACCGTTGAGGCCGGAACCTGAGTGTAGTGTGTCGTATCACCTACGCGATTGAGACGCAGGACGTTGGCATTATCGTTCCCGCTCACAACGCCCCACATGAATGCTGAGCTGTGGGTCGAAACAATAATCTGGGCAGGGCGATCAACGCTCAGTTGCCCCAACAGTCGGCCAAGCACACGCGCCTGCTTGGGATGTAAGAATGCTTCGGGCTCGTCCAGCAAGAGGGGGCGATCTGGAAAGACGATCGCAGCTATGAGAATTCCGGTAAACGACTGGTAGCCGTCGCCTTGCTCTTTGAGCAGTTGCCCAAAACGAAGCTGTTGCTTCAGTTCATCCAGCGATTCGGAGAGGTCACCGAATCCGCTTCCAACCTTAAAGTACCAGCGCTTCATCGCCGTCCAGTCTAGCGCAATATCGCGCCCAAAGGCTTCCGCGAACGCTTGCCTAAGTTTCGGCTGTACCTCACGGCGGCGACGGAAGAACTCTTGCAACGCGTGTGTGGGCCCCTCTGTCTCAAGATCGTAGGCCTCTTGTGGAGCGGTCAACTCAAACCGTGTGCCCGCATGGAGATGGCTGATCAGGAATGTTCCCAGCGACTGACGCTGTAGTTGCAGGTCAGGACTTTCGATCACCGTTTTCGACCAGCCGACACCACTGCTGATATTTTGAACTTTGACGAGGCTATCGCCTATGCCCAAGACGTTCTCGTTCGTGGGCGAACCCTTGGAAGGTAGGACCTGGAAAAATTTCTCAAAATCCTCCTTGGAGGGCATCGTCACGTCGATACTCTTAAATAATGTTAGGGAGCTCTCTGGACCTCCCAAAGCGAAGTCCCGCAAGTCTCGCAGGGTTTGCGACTTTCCGCTGTTATTCGGGCCAACGAGCACGGTCATCGGCCCAAACATGACCTCGTCGTCGTTGCGGGTGATGGCAGAAACAAATTTGAGCGGCATGTCTTTTCCTTCGCTTGGCGCCGTTTCAGTCTTGAAGCCCCAATCGCTGATGCGGTGGAGCTCGGTGCGCCTAGTATCCAATTTGAAAAGATCGTAGCTTACACTCAGGCCGTCTTCAATGCGTGCGGTTCTTCCTCGTTTGAAGGCTGCCGCCGAGTAGGCATAGAGCCGCCGTTTGCCAAAGGCTCTAAATGGCGAATATCGGCCGACCGACAGCGCGGAGAAGACCGGCTGCATTCCGCTGCAATTCAGTCACTGCTCAATGAAACTCTAGCGGCTGCAATGGGTCGAACTGGACGTCCGAGCAAACGACACGAAATGTCAGCGGACGCATGTACCTCTTGCTTCTGATCGACCAGATCGCCCTCCGGTTGATTCAAAGAGCGTCCGGGGTCCAACAAATCGCCCCCAAGACAACAGCAAGCGAGCAGCCAACGACCGACACCGCAGCGACCACCGGAAACCCCGACAAGCAACAGTGACAGTTTTCACGTCACCCTTACGCACCGGCGCTCTATCCGATTGATCACACGGGGATTTTCGAGCCCGATCTCAGCTTTTTAAGATTCTGCCGTAGGGGCCATCCCTCGCCAAGCCCGCGTTCTGGCCGTCGCCGACCGCCCCCAGCATGTGGGGATGAAAATTTCTTCCCATCTGTTAGAAGGGAACGCCTTTTTAAACGATTAAACCATTTCTCTTGTTTTTAGAAAGTTTTTATATAGAGGAAGGGATAGAGAGAACTTTCTGAAAATTGATGAAATCGTTGAATTGTTTAAGATGTGTTGCGTTCGCGCATGGAGTGGGGGACGGGGGCACGGATGCCGTGCAGTCAGGGGAGAAAACCTGCGCCGCAGGCAAACATATAGCCCCGCCATGCGTCTCACAATGGTGGTCGGACGATAAACCCTGCCTCGATATTTGTAACACCCCTTCCTGCCCGCGTATTCGAAAAATCTTTCAGCCGCGATCGGTCAGGTTGCGGACGCGCAATGTATACCACACCCCCTTGTCTCCGCCCTGCTGCTTCTGTACAGTTCAGCACATCAAGAGTTCTTGGCACTTAGACCCATCGACTGCAAAAAATCGCTGGGGTCTCGCCAGCACCGGGCATTGGCGGTTGTGTGACCAGCCCGAGGGACGCGCGTTGTGAGCGGTCCCAGCCCAGTCATCTGGGTGGTGCAGTGAGGCGCATCTTCGATCAAAGCTCCATTCAACACGAATGGTTTTGGTCGATGGCGTCTACTGCATTCACACTATCTCCGCAGATCGCCATTGGCCGCTAATTGATAGCGAGGCCAAGCATGGCAACTCATAGCACTACCCCTGACCTTAACGAAATCCTCTGCCACGCCGAGGTCAGTTCCTTCCCCTCTGATTATCGGATCGACGGCCTGTCGCCCGAGCATCCTATCTGGCCAGTTGACGGCTCCTGTGCGGGTGACGGTCCGTTTCCGGTTTATTGCCTTGCCATCGGAGATCGCGTCCGCTGCCCGATGCACCCGGCCGCAAACCATTCGGCTCGCACGATTGGAATGTACGGTGAGGCCTGCGGCGTCGTTTGTGACGACTGCAAGGCCGTCTATACGGCAAGGAAACTCCCTACGAACGAGCCTCTTGCCGAAGGCCATCCGGCAAAGAGCCTGATCTACCCGGATACGTTCGTCTGTACCGAAGACGTCACGGCCATCATGCCAGTAGGGTACAAGCTCGAATGCATCGAAGACTTCTACCCGATTTGGGCCGCCGATCTCAAGGACGGACCGTTCACCCTCTCCAGTCATGGGGTCGGTGACCCCGTTCTTTGCCCGACGCATCTGACGCAACACCCTCCGGCACGGACTATTGGCGGCGAGTGGGCGACGGGAATCGTATGCGACGAATGCAAGTCGGTTTATGCGCGGCCTTCGATCATCCCCGACTGGGCCATGACGAAAATCTCCTGCATCCCCCACTACCGTCAAGATAAGGTCATCCTGTTGTCCGTCAACGTCGCCGGAGAGGCGGACGACGACTGCGCCGACTAACCCCTATTCAATCTATAACCGGACGGCTACACAGTGTAGCCGTCCGATAATTTATATCGCACTCCATAATGAATAAAGATCCAATTCAGACATATTCCGCCCTTGCCAAGAAGGGCTTTGCCTGCTTTCCGATTGTCCCGAACGAAAAGCGGCCTCTCACGCCGAACGGATTCAAGGACGCGAGCCTTGACCCCGAACAGCATCGGGCATGGGCTGAGCAATACCCCGATGCGAACATTGCCTATGCTACTGGCGCTCCATCCGGTCGCGTGATCGTGCTGGATATGGACGTGAAGAACCAGAAGTCCCGCGCGAAATCGATCGTCGCACTTGAAAAAAAATACGGTCGCCTGCCTGAGACTCTGACAGCCATCACGCAATCGGGAGGCGCTCATTTCGTGCTGACATACCCAGAAGGTATGAAAATTCCGTGCAAGGTCAATTTCCGCGAGGGAATCGACATCAGGGCGGACGGTGGCTATTGCGTTGCCCCCCCATCGACCATTAATGGTGGCGCCTATGAATGGGTCGATCCGGCTACCCCCATCGCACCTGCTCCGGTATGGCTGCTGGAAGAACTTGCCGAGCAAAGTGCCATGCGCCGTAAGCGGAAATCTCGCACAACCCCAATTGCCCCCGCTGGGAGCCGCAACCAGTCCGTCATGCTTCACGCATTTTCCCTGCTCAATAGCGGATTGGACTACGAACGGCTGGGAGAAGAACTGTTTGAATACAACACCGCCTGCTGCAACCCGCCCCTTTCTGAATCCGAAGTTGCTCAGATTGCGATGAATGTCATCAAGTCGCACAGGGAGAATGCCGCCAACGCCTTACATACCACTGACCTCGGAAACGCCATGCGTTTGTCGGAGCTGTATCGCGCCATCCTCCGCTACGTTTACGAGACCAAACAGTGGCTGAAGAAACAGGATTCGGGAGTATGGCAGCGCATTGATGAGCTGCATGTCCTTGGGCTCGCCCGTGAACTTCTTCCGCTGATTTACGAAGAAATGTCTCGGCTGTCGCCGGGCAATCGCATGGAGATGTTCGAGCACGCAAAATATACCGAGAGCAACACCGGCCTGAAATATGCAGTGGACCTTTTCCGGTCGGAACCCGGCATCGCGATTTCTGCTAGCGATCTCGATCAGGGTGAATGGATGCTCCCGGTGCGCAATGGGCTGATCGACTTGCAGACGAGCAAGTTCATGCCGATAGACCCAGCTCTTCACATTACGCAAACGGCGGGAGTGGATTACGATCCAGATGCGACCTGCCCGCGGTGGGAAAAATTCCTTTTGCAAATCATGGACGGAAACACCGACCTCGTGGAATATCTGCGCCGCGCTATTGGCTACACGCTGACCACACAGACGATCGAACACGCGTTGTTCTTCTTATTCGGCAGTGGCGCGAACGGAAAATCGACCTTTCTCAATATGGTACGGGCGCTCGTCGGGGATCTCGGAGCGCAAGCGAACGGCGACATGTTGCTCGATAAGAATGGCGGGCAAGCCATGTCCCAGAACGCGGCAAGTAGTGAAGTCGCTCGGCTCGCCGGAAAACGTCTCGTCGCCATGAGCGAAGTCGAAGAGGGTCGCCATTTCAGCGAAAAAACGGTGAAGTGGTATACCGGCGGCGAGGTTATTACAGCGCGCATGCTCTACCAAAATGCGTTCGAGTTCAAGCCGCGTTTCAAACTCTGGCTCGCCGGCAACTACAAACCGACGATCAAGGGCAACGATCATGGTATCTGGCGCCGTATGAAGCTGATTCCGTTCACTGTGACGATTCCACCCGAAAAACGTGACCCGGACCTCGAACGCAAACTGCGCGACGAACTCCCTGGCATCCTGAACTGGGCGCTTGCCGGCTGCAAGCAATGGCAGGAGAATGGGTACAAGCTTAAGGAACCTGCGATCATCACGAACGAGGTATTAGAGTATCGTGGGGAAATGGACGTTGTCGAGAGCTGGTTGTCGGAGTTCACACGTGACGATCCCGAAGGCGAGATCCATTTCGGCGACGCCTACAAGTTCTTCAATGCGTGGAGCAAAGCGCAACATAACTTCGCCTATTCGGGCAAGCGGTTCGGCATGATTCTGGCCGATAAGGGATATAAACCCCTCTCGAAACCTCACCGCGTTTATAAGGGCTTGCGTCTGATTGTGGATCTTGAATTCAACGAACACACGAAGGACTATATCGGTTACGAATTCAATGAGACGGAGGTCTACCAGCGGAAGAAACAATGGCAGAAGAAGTTGCTCTCCAATATGGCTGACGAGCACTTCGACGCAGGCGGTAACGAAGGTGACGTGTCTCCAATGTAAGCCGTTGTAAGCAGTGTTTCCCGAACGGACCGTATTCGCGCACGGTCCGTTTTTTTCGTCCTGGCATGGGCGAAAGCTGTTGTCATACCCCACGTCCGGCCGGATGGTGTTGCTCATTAATTACATTCCGCAAGGAGCAACCCGCATGACACTCATCCGTCGAAACAACAGCAAAAACTGGTACTACCAGTTCCAGATTCAGGGCAAGAAATTCTTCGGCTCGACCGGGACGCCGAACAAGACGAAGGCCGCGCAGGTCGAACGTGAATTCCGCAACCGCGCGCACAGTGAACGATACCTCCGTGACTCGCCCGAAATCACAGTAAAGGATGCGCTGGAGCAGTACGTGGAGGCCCGCAAGGGCACCGCCTATTACAGCGGCATGTGGTCAGGTATCCGGAAAGCGATGGGGTACAAGCTTCATTCGAAAACGAAGGCGAAGCTGCCCTGCTATGGATTTTCGCCTGACACGCTGCTGCATGAACTGACAACGCGTGATTTCGAGGTCCTCGTTGCGAAACGCAAGGCCGAAGGCGACAAGCCTGCGACGATCAAACACGAGATTGGCTTGCTGCGCGCAACCATCAACGAGATGACGAAGCTCGGCTTCAAAGTGAATCGCGAAATCGTGTTTCCCGTGCTTAAGACTTCTTATAGGCTTCGATATCTGGATTCCAGCGAAGAGTCGGCGTTATTGCTCGAACTCGAGCCGGAGCGGCTTAGAAACGGTTTAAAGCCGTTAGAAACGCGAACACCCGAGATGACGCGGAATGTGCAGGACAACTACGACATCACGGTTTTCCTGCTGGATACGGGGTGTCGCTACTCCGAGGTCGCTAACATTCCGTGGTCGGCGATCAGCCTCGAAACCTGCACAATCAACCTGTACCGGAGCAAGGTAAGAAACGAGGACGTGCTGTACATGACCTCCCGACTCGAAGCAATCCTTCGTCGCCGGTGGGAGGAACGCAGGTCGGGTCAGCGGTACGTATTCGAAGACCGCACCGGTAACGAACGCGGGTACAGCACGAAGTCGATCAAGAAGGCAATCGAGCGCGCAGGGCTAAATGATCCGGCTGCGGTCAAGGAGCGCGGTGGGCGCGTTACGCTGCACACGTTCCGACATACATTCGCGAGCAAGCTGGTCAAGGCAGGCGTCAGCCTGTATGAAGTGTCGGTCCTGCTCGGCCACAGCGATCCGAAGATGACGCAGCGCTACGCTCACTTGAGCCCGAATGACGCAAGTCGCAAGGCCGTAAAAGTCATCGACTCGCTGCTGCTCGACCCCGCATAAACTCAGGGAGCTTAGCTGTTTCGATCGCTTGGAAATGGTTCACTTTCCATGCCTTATTAAAGGCGTATAAAACCGGGATTCGCGACGCAACGAATCTCGGGGAGCAACCCTCAAGGTCGTTGCGGCGTCATCGATCGCCTTCCGCCTGCCCCGTCCAGACAAGGCGTTGCATCACGCGGTAGAGATGATGCTTCTCGGTCAGATCAACGTGCCAGAACTCAGGAGCCGATAGGCGGTTGTTTTCGATGGTCGCCCGGATGGCAATCTCGATGCAGAACTTGCCATCTTCGCGTTTGCCCATCCGGCCCAGCAACGCTGCTTTTCCGTCCTTCGACCGAGCTATCAGATAGCCGTTCTCTTCACCAACCGGCTCCCATTGCCGCGTCAGCGAATCGATGGACATCACGCCGATCCGCTCACTCATTTTCGGGTGTTCTTTATCTCTGAAAAACTGCCCGAATTCCACAGCAAGACTTCTTAGTTGCGAATCAACCATCGCGTTCGTAAATCAAGAAAACTTCGCCGTGATTAAACCGCCCAGTACCAATGCTACGAGCATGCACGGGACAAACTCCCAGTTACTCCACCACGATAGATAGTCTAGTGCCATACCCAAACCGAAGAAAATCGCTACCGAAATTACCGAGAGTTTGATGAACCACTCCCCATCGACGCCGCTGCCAGACATTTCGGCCGCGTTGGGGACATACTGTCTGCAATGGGGGCAGTAATCTGCTTCTTCATGCATTTTTTTGTAGCAATGTGGGCAATCGGTTAGCATTTGAAAAGTTATCCTTAATGTTTTTCTAGGTTTTTGGAAAGGTGTCAACCGCGTGATCGACAGCAATCGATGTCCACGTCTCGCCGTGCCGTTATCTGACGTCGTTGCTCTTTTCTTCCCGATCTGCTGCTATCGTCGCCTGTCCGGCAATGAAATACAGGAAACCGGTGATCGTGAAGGCGTAGACCGTCCTCATCGGTTCAGCTGGACCGCCGCCGATTTCCGAATATATCTGCATGACCAGCACGATCAGGAAAGGAAGGACGCCCCACATGTAGGTTCGGCCTTTATTCTTCGCGTAAGCAGCAAACGCCAACGCTGCCAGAAACGATACGATATCGAACATACCTTGATTGATTCCAGATGTCGGTAATATAGGTCCGAACTGCCCGCGCTGCGCACGGCTCGGGTTCAATGCGTCATTTGCAGCGATGGAGCTTGTCCGTGCTTTGCCACACGTTCCCGGACCTATCGATCAGCCGCAGCGTCCCGCCTTCCTGCTGTAGGCTAAGCACTTCCTTTCCGCCCACACCGTCTCCGATACAATCGAAAGTCCCTTCAATCTGCGACGCGTTGTTAGTCGATGTCTTCAGCACCGTGCATTGCGCTTCGCCGTAAGAAACGCTGGTCGTGTCGATACGCACGATGGACATGGCGGCCTCGGTGTCCTGCGAATTTTTTGTTACCGCGCAGTTAGATGCCCAGTTGCCCTGAAACGATGTAGGGATCGTCGCCGCATTGGCGGCAGTGATCGCGCAAACTCCTACGGCGATGGCAGAAAACATGACGTGTTTCATTGGCGATGCCCCGATTGACGTTACTGACCTGCTGATCGATTTCTAATAGCTTCTCTGCGGTCCACGGCCCGTTGGTTTATCTCCAACGCACACAAGACGCAAGCGCTCCCGGATGTCCGGTCTCTCCGGTACGGGTCGATCCATCATCATTGCCATCGTGTCGTTGTTGTCGGTTCCGATCAGGACAGCATCGTAAGGTCTTTGATCCTTCAGATACACCTCACCCACAAATTCATCTGTGAAGGTGACTATCAACAGCCCATTCGAAATTTTCAACCTGAATATTCCTCTCACATCCAGCGGCTGTAAAAATCGAGTCCGTGGGTCTGGATGTGAACTCAACCGCGAGTACGATCCGTCGTCGCCAAACTGGTAATAGGCATGCTCGTCAGTGACCTTGTCATTGACCGCTTCCCTACACTTGAAAATTCGCGACCCGCCCATCTTCGGCCCGACCAGAAAATCGAGCGTCTGGTCGATGGGAGTCTTTGCCAAGCCGACACAGGAAACGGTCATTACGAAGATTCCCAGGCCGAGCTTGCAGAGCACCATTCCCGCTTTATTCATTGAACCCCCGGCAAGATACTTGTCCCGCTATTTTGAAATGCCAATCTCAGCTTCCATTTCTCGAATGCGTGCTTCGACCTTCGAATCACTATCCGGCGTGATTTTGTAATCTTCTGACCAGCTCCTCATGACGCCGCATAACCGCGCGCTTGTTTCAGGACGATTATTTTCCGGACTATCCGCGTTCTGGATATACCAGGCATCGTTCGCGCACCGAAGCTCCATGCGATAAGAATCCGTGAACTCCTTGTCCTTCGCGAGGTAGTAAATTGCCTGATGCATTTCAAACGGAATGCTGCGTCGAATTTCACGAGCTCTCTGCGCGTTTCCGTTCGATTCGATCGTGTTCGCCTTGGCTCCAAGACACTGCATCTTCAACTGAAGAAATTGCTTGCAGTTCGGGCCCAGCTCATCGGCTCGGCAGAACCCTGCGCTCAGCACGATTGCTGCAATCGCTGCAGCGGCGATTCGCCCTGCCCCCGTAAGACTGATATCCACCTTGATCATGTGAGTTGACCCCCCGCGTATTGCGATCATTTTCTAGCGACTACCGGCGAGAAGGCGACGCCGATCATTTTCGATTGTCACTTATAGTGCGTGTCACTATAGAGCGTGGCTATATAAAGGTCAACTCCATACCCTTCGTTGGTTGTTTTTGGACGCCAACGATGAATTACGACCCGCTAGAATTGTTCGGAAAACGAGTGGTAGAGCTGCGGAAGGCAAAGGGCTGGTCGCAGGAAAAGCTCGCCCTCGAATCAGGTTTGGCGCGGTCCTACGTCGGCGGGATCGAGCGCGGCCAGAGAAATATCGCGCTCTATAATATCTGCGTGCTGGCAGAGACCTTGGGCGTTGCGCCGACCGACATGCTGGCATTCGAGACCATGCCGAAGAAGGCTGCCCGGCACAAGTAGTTGTATGAGGACGCCGTCAATCCCCCACGTAGTCGGCTGTAAAGCGTCGGCACTCCGACGACAACCGATAGATGTAGGGAAGCAGCTCCCCGAGTTCGGCCTGAAGACGGCCAAGCGGCGCAGCATGGACAGCCTTGATTTGCCCTGCCGCGATCTGGTCCGCCGTGTGTGCGTACAGCAACCCGATTGCGGACAATCCTTGATGCATGATCTGAATCGCCAGTCCTGCTGACTCAGCAAGGCTGACAAGCACGTCCGGTTCAGCCTCGTCATAATCCGGTTCGCCGGATGGCATCGTAGGAAGTTGCGCGAACCCGGCGATCAAATCGCGCAACGGACGACGGATCATGTCCGGCGTTCCCATCTCCGGCGCGATGGGATGCTTGCCTTTCATGCTCAATATTCTTCCGGAAACAGCAGTGTTGTCATGCTGCAATCTGCTTCGGTGATGATCCAAACACGTTTTCCCGCAATATCGTAGCTAGGCAGGACGCGCGCACCATTCTCGACCGCGGACCGGTTCGCCGCCGCATCCTCGGGCGGCACCATTCCCCAGTCTCCTCGCGCGTGGCGTCTCAGATATAAAAAGGCCGCGATGCGGTGCTGCTCAAGATGCGCGAAGACCCCGCGCGTCGCAATAACCTCGCCGATATGAAATAGTGGCTGCATCATTCCCCGGCCTCGCCATACGCGGCCCATGCCGACTCGATCAGCGCTGACGACGCCTCACCAGATTCATATCCCGGTACGTCCTCAAGAAACATCAGCAACTTGACGGTAAACTGCGCCCGAGAGAGGTTGCTCCCGAAAACATCGCGAAGGGCAGCGGCCAGATCGCAGATCTGATCGGTGGTTAAGGGCGGAAGACCGCCCCGAGAATTGATGTCGTTCATGCGATGACTATCCCGTCAACCGCATGATCGGCACAACATGACGAACGCTATGCGCTTCGGGGAGCTAATCGTCCAAGTCCGACCCGTTGCTGTCGGTCGACAGACCAAGTTTCGACGCCTGAAAACGGACGTACAGCCTCTCGTATCCAGAAGGGTCGGAAGTTATCCCGCGTCCAATGAAATGTTCATTGAGAACCCACCGTGGCTGACGCCAGTAGGCTTGAACTTGAGCGGTGCGCGTCGACAGCTGCGCCGACCTTTGAAAGAGCATCGGCCTCATTTCTGTACGACAGCACTTTAGCGATCGTTGGCAAGCCCAGAGCCATAAGTGAAACGTAGCCCTCTCCCAGTTGAAGGCTATGGAGGTCGTGATCCGGAGTTCGATACTCGACGGGCGGGGCCTTGTGCCTCTCGTCCAGCTTAAAGGCGACGATGATTGGAGTGTTGCGAGCACAAGCAATTTGCAGTTCGATGCCGAGTCCTGTGGACGGAAAGCTTGCTTCGGCAACAACTAAGTCCGCCCACTCGACCATTTCCTTATCCCACGCGTAGCAGAGTCGGGCTCGATCAGCGAACGGTTTCTGCCCAAGTTGCGGATCACTGTCTT
Organism: Paraburkholderia fungorum; assembly: GCF_902833645.1. GTDB lineage: Bacteria > Pseudomonadota > Gammaproteobacteria > Burkholderiales > Burkholderiaceae > Paraburkholderia > Paraburkholderia fungorum. The sequence goes on along the minus strand of NZ_CADFGE010000004.1, from coordinate 534,676 downwards.
GAAGGGCGTACTTGACCTCGATACCATGCATGTCAGTCAAGCGCACCGCCAGGCTCTGCAAAAGGTTCACGTAGGCAGGAAACTCGGAGCGAGGTACGTGCGTCAGCCCGCATGCCAGATAGATTTTCATTTTGATAGGTGCACTTTAGTTTGAGGGGCGCACATTGGGAAACATGAACTGTTGACCAGTCAGTTCGGCTACCAGTTCGTCAAGAAACTGCGCCGGCGACATCCGGACAAACTCCGTCAACAGCCAGTTCTTTTGGCCATTTAGAAAAGAGGCCAGTTCGATTGGCCGATAGCGGCAAATTTCGCTGAGCCTGTGCATCGCGAGTAGCGTCAGTGTGAGTGGCGAACGTTTCAGTCTAGACGGGCCAGGGACGACACATTTCACATACCAAAGCGTCTGGGTGCCTGCAAGGTAATTGATGTCGGGCCGAAGTCCGCGCAACAGTCCTGCGACGGCGGTTTTATCCGCTTCCGAGCTGGCATCTTTCCCGGTAACTATCGCCGTCGCAACAGACCTGATCGTTCTTGCATCGTTCACTGTTGGATCGGCAATGAGCGAGGGCGGAAGGCGACGCATGTGGGCCGATCCCGTGAAGTCCTTCGACAGGAGTGCAGAGAAATAGGCAGCGCCAGTTGACGCATCAAACTTAATCTCACAGTCCGTCAACGGAACGAACAGGTCGCGCTGGTTCGCATAGCTCAGGCAGAAGGTTCGATGGATGCACGGCAAGTTAAAAAAGATCTCCTCCAAGCTGTGGTGCTGCGATGCTTCCAATTCACCTAGGTACTGCGACAGTGCAGGCGCAATACCTCTTTGCATGATTCTTACTCCTTCGTTTGACAGAGCGATCTTGCTGGACGGTCCTCTCATGTTGTGCGCGCGAACACCATGGTGCTCATCGAAAACGACCCCTTTGGCAGAGAGCAATGCCTTCGTGGCGTTCATAAACGTGTAGTAGAGCAACAGCGGGGCAGACTCGACTGGCATTCCCTGTGATGCCGTAAAGAACGAGTGCGCTTGCTCCCAATAGAACAACGCATTGGGCTTTTTGGCACGACGGAGCCAAAGGGATACGTACTCCCAGTGACTGTTGGTCAGGACCGTGCGCGCACCCAGATTAGGACTGACTGTGGCCTTGTGGGGCTTCACGTCTCGGTCGTTTATTCGCAATGTAGGCATCTATACCTTTGCGTCAATATGAGTTGACGACTCTTTCTTTGCTCAAGGCCGGGTAGGCGAAGGCAGGTCGGATAACCTCGGCAATCAGGGGCTCCATATCGGGGCAGAGCCTACTCGAAAGCAGTCAATCGTGGACGACGGCTTCGGGCCGACTGCTGCCGCCCCGGAGCGGGCTCTGCACGCGGCGGAACCTTGATGGCTCTTTGTTAAGTGAAGCGGACGTTTGTCGCCGCTCGGACAGATGTCTTTGCTTGTCAGGGCTTGCTGCCGATCACCATTCGAATCGGTGCGACGTTGTTAGCGTCCCACGGGGGACCATTTACGTTGTCGGGCAACTCGCCGGTCACAAACTGGTCAAGCCGACCGACGCCAATCCCCTCCCTGGCCAGCGAACCCACCAATTCGTTGGCGGCATTTTCAGCGCTTTGATCACTCCCACTACTCGTGCTCAACCCTACACCGCGATACCATCTCCCAGGAGAAATGGTGTTCCAGACACGTACCTTCCAACCCGCCGCGTTCAAGGTTGTCGCAATCATGCCGGCAAACGGAAGCGCGTCCTCGCTTCCGCCGCCATAAATTAGAATGTCTAGCGATGTGCCTGCGAATTTGCTTAGTTGGTTTTGAAGGTTGGTCTCTTGGGCACCCGTTAACGATCGCGGTGCCAATCGCTCTTCTATCTTGACACGTGCGAGCTTTTCTTCTTCTGCTCGTTGGTTTGCCTGTGCAGCCTGCGCGACAGCTTGCGCTGTTTTTGCTTCATTGCTGGTTATTCGTTCGTCGGAGTATCTGTCTCGAATGCCGCCACTCCAAAACGCTCCGGCCGTACCGAGCAGCACGAGTGCGGCGCCAATCGTAAGCGCTATGTTCGACAGACCAAAGACGCTGTCTGCCATTTCTTGGGACAAGTCAAACATCCGTGCTCTCACTTACTTGGAAAAAACGGCGATGTTGGTACGGAACGCCGTAATCGATAGCGCCCCCAAAAAGATGTATCGGCACCAATTCGATTAACTTGAGGCCTATAACGATGGCTATTCAGTCAGCAACGATTGATCAACTTCAGGCCAGTGAAAAAGACTCCGGCAAGAAGAGTGTTACTCGGCTCGAAGCTGTGGGACGTCGATGAGATAAGATGCGCGCGCATTTGCCGAATGTCCGGCACGTGCAGGAAGTCCGCATATGTCAGTCCATAGGAAAGGGGGCGAACCGCCCTTCTTGGCCGACGAGCGCCCGCGCGCCAGTCAGTGACTATTCACACTTCCGTCTGTACGGCCACCCCCTTCCTTACGATTGGCCATAGATTGCCCCAAGCGGTCGCTCGAACGGCTGCAACTGGTCGATCCGAGACTTTCGTGACCAGCCGTACTGGCAATGCCAGCAAGAATTTCCGAAGTGCATACACTTTTCACGCCACCTCACACGAACCCGCCTCCCCAAAACGCTGAAACCCCTGTAAAATAGCGGGCTCTGCGGGCGTCGTATAATGGTAATACCCTAGCTTCCCAAGCTAGAGCCGTGGGTTCGATTCCCATCGCCCGCTCCAGATCCCTTCAGCCAGCCTGGCGATTGACCGGGCGGCTTCGCGAAGGAATCTGCGTCTGCCGTGTTGGCCACCTACTCCCGCTCTATCATTTCAGGAAATCGCACATCGCTGCGATGAACCCGCACGCCATTCAGCACCAGTGGTTTGCTTCCCACACCAGCCGCGCTGATGCCGCAGTGTGATACCGGCCGAGAATATAGCGAATCCCACCCTGACATTCCTCGACTGCATTGCCGAATGATTTTTCGCCATTCGGATTCAATTCACATTGCGACGGCAGCAATTGATACATGCCGCGCGTGGCCAACTTGCCGTTGCGCATGCCTACTGCGCCGCCGGACTCCTGCGCCATGATCCACAGTAAATCGTTGAATTGCGTGAGCGGCACGCCTTCAATGGCCATGGCTTTGCGAAGCGCATTCCGGGAAGTGGTCGGAACGGCGGTTGGATCGACCGCGGTCCAACCGATTTTGGCGGGTTTCGTCTGACGATGGTTGTGTGCGTATTTACCCATAATGAATTTTCGTTTCGATAACCGTTACAAGGGATGGCTTACAACTCGATTAAAACATACGAATTGTAATCATGGTTATGAAAACGTAATCTCGACTCTGGCTTCAGGCCCGGTCAAGCCGGTCACCTTCTGGACGCACCCTTTTCGGGTGTGCTACCTTACGCGCACTTGCAACGCCCGCTCCACCTTCCTGCTGAGCCTTCAGCAGAAATCAGCACGAGCCGCCTCCCATGAAGGCGGCTTTTTTGTAGTGACAGCGGCAACGCATAGCGATTCGAGCGAACTGCGCCCCGTCCCGCGCCAGCGCAACGGCACCTCGCAACGGGCCACGCAAGCCGCCATGCCCTCACCCTTGTAGCAGCATCGACCATGATCCACGATCCAAACGACGCCGGCCTGCCGGACCAACTCCCGCCGCCTTCCTCCGCAATCGAAGGCCAACCGGTCGATACCGGCGCCCCGTCAGAAGAAGCCCTGCACCGGCGCCGCATCCGCAGCTTTGTCACGCGTGCGGGCCGCGTCTCGACCGGCCAGCGCCGCGCGATGGATGAACTCGGCCCGCGTTTCGTCGTGCCCTTCACCCCACAACAACCCGACTGGAATAACGTGTTCGGCCGCGCAGCGCCGCGCGTGCTAGAAATCGGCTTCGGAATGGGCGCGACCACGGCGGAAATCGCCTCGCACCGTCCCGGCGACGACTTTCTCGGTGTCGAAGTGCACGAGCCGGGCGTCGGCGCGCTGCTGAAGTTGATGGGCGAGCAGTCATTGTCGAACATCCGCATCATTCAGCACGATGCGGTCGAAGTGCTCGAACAGATGATTGCCCCGGACAGCCTCGACGGCGTTCACATCTTCTTTCCGGACCCCTGGCACAAGGCGCGCCACCATAAGCGCCGGCTGATCCAGCCGAAGTTCGTCGCGCTGCTGGTTTCCCGTCTGAAGCCGGGTGCCTATCTGCATTGCGCAACCGACTGGCAAAACTACGCCGAGCAGATGCTCGAAGTACTGGGCGCCGATCCGGCGCTGGAAAACACCGCCGATGGCTATGCCCCGCGTCCTGAATATCGTCCGGTGACAAAGTTCGAACGCCGCGGGCTGCGGCTAGGACATGGCGTGTGGGATCTGGTGTTCAGGAAGCGCGCCACGGCGTAAAAACACGCGCGATACCCCGCCTGCAAAAAGAAAAAGGTCCGTGAACGCGGACCTTTTTTCATGCTTCCAAAAACGGCTGAAAACTCAATCCGCCCAGCTCAATGCACCGCTGTAGCCGACCAGCAGGATCAGCAGGCCAAAGCCGATCCGGTACCACGCGAACACGGTGAAGTCGTGCGCGGAGATATAGCGCAGCAGCCAGCGCACGCAGGCGAAGGCGCTGATAAAGGCCGCCACGAAGCCCAGCGCGAAACTGCCCAAGGCGTCGACGGACAGCAGATGCCAGTCTTTATAGAGTTCGTAAGCCGTCGCGCCGAAGATGATCGGAATCGCGAGGAAGAAGGAAAACTCGGTGGCGACGCGCCGTTCGAGACCAAACAGCATTCCGCCGATGATCGTCGACCCCGAACGCGACATGCCCGGAATCAACGCAAAACATTGGGCGAGGCCGACTTTCAACGCATCGAGCGGGCTCAAATCGTCGACGTGCTGAACGCGCGCCGCTGTTTGGCCTCGCGCGCGCTGGCGCGCTTCCGCCCAGAGGATCACCACGCCGCCCGCCACCAGCGCGAACGCGACCGGCACCGGCGAAAACAGCGCAGCCTTGATGCTCTTCTCAAACAGCAAGCCGAGCACGACCGCCGGAATCGTCGCGATGATCACGTTCAGCGTGAAGCGCCTGGCGTCGGGCCGGCTGGGCAAACCGGCCACCACACTGCCGATGCGGCGGCGAAACTCCCAGCACACGGCCAGAATGGCGCCGAGCTGGATCACGACATCGAAGGTTTTCGCGTGGTCATCCGTGAAATTGAGCAGACTACCCGCGACGATCAGATGGCCCGTGCTCGACACCGGCAAAAATTCCGTCAACCCCTCGACGACGCCCAGAATCAGCGCCTTGCAAGCCATTAGCCAGTCCATCCGTGACCCTCATCGCTGTAGATAGTCGGAACGAACAGGGCCCGCACGGCACCCGCGCGACCCTGCCGGCCGCGCGCGACGTCATTTCTCGACGATTTGCACGCGTATGCCGTTTGTAAGGATCGTGATTGTACCGGGTTCGTAGTTCACCCCGGCAAATTGCAACTGTTCGGGCTTGAACGTGTAGATCGGGTAATTGGTCAGCAACTGCGTGGCGAGTACGGCCGCCGCCGCGTTGATCTGCTGCGTGTAAGCCTGCGCCTGCCCGCTCACGCTGACGTTGTCGACGTTCGGCGACTTCAGCACGACGGATTTGCTGGCCGCGTCGTAGGCCAGTTCGCTCGACAGCGTGAATACACCATCGACCGGTTGCTGCATGAACGGGCTCACGAGCCGTGCGTCGAGCTTCACCGAAACACGGTTCGCGTCCGGCAGGAAGCCGACCACCGGATTGGTCAGCGCGACCTCGAACACCTGCGAAACCGTGCGCTGATACGGGAATTTGCGCTGCACCGCGTCCTGCACCTGTTGCTGCGAGAACGTGTAATGCGAGGGGATGAACGGAAAGATCGGCGTCGCGCACGCCGCCAGCGACACAGTGAGGCCAAGCGCGCTACAGCCTGTCAGCGCTGCGAGCAGGAAGCGGCGCCGGGTCGGCGCAGCGGGTTGAGTCATGCGAAATCTCCTGTGGAAGCCTTTTCGTGCATGCGCTTCGGTTGATGCGTACCTGTCCGAACGGATGGAACGGACGGCATGGCGGAATCTCGTTCAGGCGCTAACGGCGCACCGCCGGCTGAGTTTGTGTTTCCAGTTGGGCGAGCCACGCGAGTGCTTCATGACGGCTCGCGCCGCACATGTCCATCTGCGGTTGCAAACCGGAGCAACACGCCGGCCGCTCCGGTTGACCGAAGATCGCGCAACGCAGATCGTCACCAAGTTGCACGCAGCGCACGCCCGCCGGTTTGCCATCCGGCATGCCCGGGATCGGGCTTGAAATCGACGGTGCGATACAGCACGCGCCGCAATCGGGGCGGCACGCGTGACCGGTCACGTTGAACGGGGACTCGCGCTTCAGAGCGCGGCTCGACACATCACTCACGACATTCTTCCTGAACTCAAAAACACGCAACACAACATGCAACGCAGCGCCAGACCCGCATTGTGCCATCGCGTCGCGTGCGACCTTTTTACACAATTCGGCCGAGGACCGCCCACGTAAACTCGATGGATACGAAAGGCCACGCTCAAGAGGCGTTTGTGCTGCTCGATCCGGTGCCGAGAACCCCGCCGGCTCGTGCCTCTTCAACGGTGGCTGTCCAACCCGAGCGCCCCATGACCACCGCCAACCTGCTATTCCGCCCCGACCTGCTCGCCAAGTACAACGCGAATGGTCCACGGTATACGTCCTATCCAACCGCCCTCCAGTTCCGCGACGAGTTCGATCCTGCCGACTATTTACGTGCCGCCGCGGACCCAGGGGCATCGGCCACCGATCTCTCGCTGTACTTTCACATCCCCTTTTGCGACACCGTGTGCTTCTACTGCGGCTGCAACAAGGTCGCCACGAAAAACCGCGCGCACGCGCGTCCTTACGTCGACCGTCTGAAGCGGGAAATGGCACTGCAGGCGGCGTGTTTCGACACGCGGCGCCCCGTGTCGCAATTGCACTGGGGCGGTGGAACACCCACCTTCCTGTCGCACGATGAAATGGCGGAGCTGATGGCCGCGGCACGCGAGCATTTCAGCCTGCTCGCCGATAGCGAGGGCGAGTATTCGATCGAAGTCGACCCGCGCGAAGCGTCGCCCGGGACCATTGCGCATTTGCGCACGCTAGGCTTTAACCGGCTCAGTCTCGGCGTACAGGATTTCGATCCGGTGGTGCAGCGAGCGATCAATCGCATTCAGCCGCTCGATATGACCGTATCAGTGATGCAAGCCGCGCGTGCCACGGGCTTCCACTCGATCGGCGTCGATCTGATTTACGGGCTGCCGCATCAAACGGTCGACAGCTTCAGTCGCACGCTCGACACAATGATTGAGCTCGCGCCCGACCGTCTTTCGGTGTTCGCGTACGCGCACATGCCGCAGCTCTTCAAGATGCAACGGCAGATGGATCCCGCCACGCTGCCCTCCCCGGCCGTGCGGCTTGCGATCCTGCAACGGGTGGTCGAGCGGCTGACGGGCGCGGGCTATGTCTACATCGGCATGGATCATTTCGCGCTGCCCATGGACGAACTCGCACGCGCGCAAGCGCAGCGTACGTTGCATCGGAATTTCCAAGGGTATAGCACGCGCGCGGAATGCGATCTGATTGGCTTCGGCGCGTCGTCGATCGGCAAAGTCGGCGACGTCTACGCGCAGAACGTCAAAGATCTACCGGGCTACGCCGCGGCAATCGATGCCGGCAAGCTCGCAATCACACGCGGAGTGCGCCTCACAGCGGACGACCGTCTGCGGCGCGACGTGATCACGCAATTGATGTGCAATCTGGAGTTGCGTTTCGATGAATTCGAAGCTGCGTACGGCATCCGCTTCGCCGATACGTTCGAGCCGGAGCTGGAGCGCCTGCGCGGCTTCGAGCAGGACGGGCTGGTGTCGGTGAGCGGCCACAAGCTCGAAGTGCAGATGGCCGGACGCATGCTCGTGCGCAACATCGCGATGGTGTTCGACCGCTACCTCGGCCAGCAGGCGCTCGAACGGTTTTCACGCACGGTTTGACGGCCGGGCAAGCGAAGAAGGCGGGCGGCTTGCTCGCCGTCGAATTTTCGGCCATAATCTGCGTCTTCGCCGCGCGCCAAAGTCTGACGCGTGCGCTGCAAGACCTGCCCAGGTGGTGAAATTGGTAGACGCAGGGGACTCAAAATCCCCCGCCGCAAGGCGTGCCGGTTCGATTCCGGCCCTGGGCACCAAAGAATATTCCAGAGAAGTACAGAAACCCGCGACAGCACAAGGCTCCGCGGGTTTTTTCGTTTTCCGGAGTCAGTTCGATCTTTGTTTTGCAGGATCGATCATGCAAGCGATTTGACTCCCACTATCCCGGCGCCGGTCAGGCAGCATTTCGCAGCCGCTACCGAGCCCACCAGGATGGCAGAAATGCGACGGGCGTTTGGCGGACTCTCAGGCACGCCCCCTCCCCCCGGCGCTTTGCGTGCTCAAGTTCGCGCCGATGCTGTTGGTACGACCCTGGCGCACTGCTTTTCAACACGTCAAGGTCGACACTGTCCATGATCAAGCCTTGTGTGGAAATCCCCGGGATGCGGTAAAGACGGCGCGTCATTCAGGCATCGAACCGGCAACGCAACCGCTCGATGCCGCCACTACCTCAATACGAAGCGACAACGTCGGCGTGGACTGGGGCACGCCAGGTGAGTCCGATGATGACGCCGAGCACGCAGAGCGCGGCGATATACCAGGCAGGCGCCATGAGGATGCCCTGCCGACCCACCATGTACGAGGCGACTGCCGGCGCGGTGCCGCCGAAGATCGCGTAGGCGGTGTTGTACGACAGCGCAAAACCCGTGAAGCGAACCTCGGGCGGGAAGCTTTTCACAATAATGTACGGGCCGAGCGTAATGGTGCCGATCAGGAAGCCGCCGGCGATATAGAGCGGCCAGACCGCGCTACTGCCGGAAGTGAGCGCGAAGTAGAAAGCGCCTGTCACAACGAGCATTGCGATGCTGCCCAGCGCGTACGCCTTGCCGCCGCCAATCCTGTCCGCGACCCAACCTGCGACCGTGCTGCCTATGATCAGTCCCAGGATCGACCACGAGTTGTTGGTGAATACCGCTTTCGCTTCATAGTGGAACTGCGACTGCAGGAAGGTCGGTGTGTACAGGAAATACAGCACGAAGATGCCGGAGAAGACCCATGTGGCCAGCAGCGATACGACGATCGCACCACGGTGATGTTTGAGCACGACCGACAGCGGCAAACGCGAGTCAGCGGCACGTTTGGCGCGCAGCGCTTCGAAGACGGGCGTTTCGTGCAGGTAGCGACGCAGGTAGACGGAGATCAGCCCAAAGACGCCGCCCGCGATGAACGGCATGCGCCACCCCCAACTCCTCAGGCTCTCCGCATCGAGATTGCCCATCAGATATTTGGCGCTCAACGCACCGAGCAGGATGCCCGTGCAAAGACCCGACATCAGCAGGCCGCACGCGAGACCCACGCGGTCACGGCGCACGTGTTCCGAGCAGAAAATCCAGGCGCCCGGGACCTCTCCCCCAACGGAGAGACCCTGAAGGACGCGGCACAGCAGAAACAGCAGTGGCGCGGCCATGCCGAACATCGCATAGCTGGGCAGCAGGCCGATCAGGAGCGTGGGAAACGCCATCAGGAACAGGCTGAGTGCAAACATTTTCTTGCGGCCGATCCGGTCGCCAAAGTGGGCGAAGAAGATACCCCCGATCGGACGAACGAGGTAACCCGCCGCGAAAATGCAGAACACCTCGAGTTGGGCAAGCCATTCCGGTGTGTGCGGCGGAAAGAACACGGTAGCGAGCAGCTTCGTGAAGAATACGGCGACGATGAAGTCGTAGTATTCGAGTGCGCCGCCGAGGGAAGCGAGCCCTAGCGTCTTGATGTCGCGCCAGGACATTGACTGCCCGCCCAAGGCAGCCTCATTCGATCGTACAGGGGTAGTACTCATTCGTTGCCTCCAAACACATGAAAGTTGACGCCCGGCAAAACTGCCAACCCTTTTTATCAGCACACTGATTAATTGGGTATGGAACTAGCCCACCAACGAATCCCCGGGTCGAAATGCCTGCGTGACGCTTCTCTTACGTTGACTCTTAAAATCAAGGGAATCTCAGCCGCTAGCAACGGCCTGCCAACCTGGCGGTAGAATCATCAGCGTACTGACAAATAGGTTTTTATCCCGAAAAAAAAACGAATGCAACAGGAGTTCTCCCAGGCCGTCCCGTCAAGGACTGCAGACGGCGTGTCTGCCACCCAGGCGCACACTACGCGCACCTGCCCTAACGCAAGCGCCACCGACTGTCACCGCCAGACAGCAGTTACACTTGTCCTGAATGACAGGACTCTTTGAAAAGGATGAATATGGGCACAGTTACGGAGAAAAAGACTGCCGTCGCGGATTCGACGATTGAGACCGGTCACCTCTGGCAGCGTCCGGGCTTCCTGATCCGGCGCCTCAATCAGATCCACGTCGCACTGTTCTTTGAAAGCTGCAAAGACTTCGCGATTACGCCGGTTCAGTACGGCTTGCTCACAACGCTGAGCGAGCGCCCTGGGCTCGACCAGACCTCACTCTGCGCTGAAGTCGGCGTCGACCGCACGACGATGGCCGACGTTCTCCGGCGCCTGGAAGAGCGGGGACTCGTCAAGCGTGAGCCTAGTCCCGCTGATGGACGCCAGAAAATCGCCAACATCAGCAGCAAGGGGCGGCGCGTCATGAATGAGATGTATGAGAGCATGCGCGAAGCTCAGGTCCGATTTCTGGCTCCTCTGGATGCCAAGGAGCGCATTGAATTCATCCGGATGATGATGCAACTGGTCGAAGGCAACAACCAGTATGGCCGCACATTACTCAAACACTTCGACTGAAAATATGGCGTCCCGGGACGCCATATTTTCCGCTCTCAAAACCGATGCAATATCCCGACTCGCGTCAACAGTTGCCTGTCGTTGCTCGACGCACTCGACACCGCCATGATCCACGCCTTCGGGTCGTTGTCACCGCTCACCTTCTGATACACGGCTTCTGTGTAAAGTACCGTGCGCGTGGACAATGCATATCGAACGCCCACTGAGAACTGGTTAGCTTTGTCGCTGGCAAGCACGGCATTGCCTTTCATCAATTCGTAGTCTCCACCAACCGAAAGTGCCGGCGTAATCTGGTAGCGTGCACCGATCTGATACACGTTGATGGTTGCGTTGTTAGCCGTGTTTTTTGTGTTCGTGTACAGGACGTTAAGCGTGGCCAGGCCGAACTTATATTCGGCGCCGGCCCCGAAATTTCGTATCCCGGCCATGCCGTTCGCAAGCTGCGCATACCGTTGGTACGTATACGCCACACCAGCGGAAAAAGGCCCGTTGGCATAGTTAGCGCCGAAGCTCTTACCGTCGTTCTGCGCGATCGCACCAGGCACACCGCCAAAGCTGTAAAGCATGCCGGCTGAGAATCCATAGTACGTCGGCGTCGTGTATTTCACCGAGTTGGAAATAGCGGTGCCCGACATGCGGTCGAAATTCGCGTTCCCTGAGGAATTTCCCGGAATGCCAAGGCCCGAAAATGGTCCCTCCCGAAAACCGTACTGTCCCGCGATGTAGATCGAATTGTCAAAGCGCAGCAACGAGTCGATCATGAAGTCGTACTGTTCGCCAAAAGTCAGTTTCCCGTACTGATCGTTCGACAGACCCACGTAAGCGTTACGGCCAAAAAGTCCGCCGCCGTTCGTCGGAAAAATTGCGCCGGTACCGAGATTGAACTGGTCGATCAATTCAAATATTGCCTTGTTACCGCCACCGAGATCTTCTGTGCCGCGCAGGCCCCATAGGTTCGGCATCGCGATGCCGTTATCCATCGCGTAGTTATGACCGCCCTTCTGATTGGTGACCATGGTGATCCCCGCATCGAGCGCACCCCAGAGTTGCACGGAAGATTGCGCGCGCGCCGGAACGGCGGCCGCAAGAGTACACGCCGTTGCAGCAACGGCCCATGAAGTTCTCATCGCCAAACCTTATATGCAAGATTGTATGAAGAGCTCCGTCGCCCAAATGAGCTGCAGAAATCTTCTCTATGTAGGGAAATATGGACTACTGGGAAACGTCCCGGCGAAACGTTTCAGGAACGAAAAGCACACCGACTATCAGAGAGAGCACCGCAATCACAATCGGATACCACAAGCCGAAGTAGACGTTGCCGTTCGCTACCGCCATGGCCGAAACAACGAAGGGCAACATCCCGCCGAACCAGCCGGACCCTAGATGGAACGGAAGTGACAGCGAGGTGTAGCGGATTCGTGCGGGGAACAGTTCAACCATGAACGCCGCCATCGGACCGTAGACCATCGCGAGATACACAATCAGCAGCCACATAAGGAAGATGACCATGGGCGCATTGATCTGCGCCGGGTCCGCATGTTGCACCCACCCAGCGGCCAGCAGCGCATTCTCCAGCTCGTGCCGGTCGCCGCTGTGCACGGTGACGTTGCCAATAGTGGTATCCGCCGACTGCCCTGGTTGCAATGGCATCTGCTGGTATGAAACGCCTGATGCACTCAGGAACGAACGAATGCGGTCGCAATCCGTTTTCGGTGAGGCAAACAGCGAAAAGTGGCAGTCATCTGCGTGAACGATGACCGGCGAGCTTTTCTGGAACGCCTCCAGCTTCGGATTCGCGTAGTGGGTCAACGCGTGAAAGATTGGCTGCGTCGTTGCGGCGAGCAGCAGGCAGGCTGTCATCATGATCCACTTACGCCCAATGCGGTCAGAGAGCCAGCCGAAGATCAGGTAGAACGGAAAAACGCACACCAAGGCAATAGCCAGATAGAGATTCACCGTGTTGGGCGCTACCTTCAGCGTGTTCTGCAGGAAATACATCGAATAGAAGTGGCCAGTCCCAAACACGACGCCGACGCCGGAAGCAGTACTGAACAGCATGATGAGCACGTACTTGAGATTTTCCCAGTTGCCGAAGCTCTCGCTGATCGGAGATTTCGACAGTTTTCCCGCGTGCTTCATGCTCTGGAATGTCGGCGACTCGGCCAACTTCGTCCGAAGGTAAACGGAGATCACCAGTAGCGCGAGCGAAACCAGGAACGGCACCCGCCAGCCCCACTCCTGAAACGATGCGCTGTCCATGGCGGACCGGCTCGCGCTGACAACTGCGATGGATGCCAGCAAACCCAGTGTGGCAGTCGTTTGCAGCGAACTGGTATACAAACCCCGACGCCTGGCTGGGGAATGTTCGGCCAGATAGGTAGCCGCCCCACCCGTTTCGCCGCCCAGCGCAAAACCCTGCAACAGCCGCAGGCACACGAGCAACACCGGCGCCAACATCCCGATCCTTGCGAACGAAGGAAGCAGTCCCACACCCACCGTAGCGACACCCATCAGGACAATGGTTGCCATGAAAGTATATTTGCGACCGATCCGGTCGCCGAGCCGGCCAAAGAACAGCGCGCCGAGCGGCCGCACGAGGAAGCCCGCACCGAATGTAGCGAGACTGGCCAGAAAGGCCGTAGTCTCATTTCCACTGGGAAAGAAGAGCGTACTGAAGGTTCCCGCCAGGGCGGCGTAGATATAGAAGTCATACCATTCGAGTAACGCCCCAAATGAGGACGCGATAATAAGCGTAAATTCGCGACGCGTGACAGCATGCCGCGACGGCTCCGACGTCGAGATTTCCATTCCCACTCCTGGCTGCACGGTTTTCTCCGAATATATATTTAGTTATACATAATTATTGAAAGGTGATCTGGCATAGCCAGACCAGCATCGATGCACGTTTCGATTCGAAAAGCGTTAGCGATCGGCGCCGGGCGCGCCTTATCTGACGCGCCCTTCCGCTTCGGCCCGGCTACAGATTTCCGAGGACGCTGAGTGCTTCGTCCCGGGTCATGACAGCGGCATACTTCTGTGCCATATCAAAGAGGTTGGCCTCGTGCGGAGCGATGGCACGGTCGCCCACGCAATCTGAGAGCACGAACGGACGGAAACCGTACTGCATCGCGTCCACCACGCTCGAGCGCACGCAGCCGCTCGTCACCGCACCGGCGACCACCAGGGTCTGTACACCGCGCTGTGTGAGCCACGCAGCCAGTGATGTGCCGAAGAACGCCGACGGCACCGTCTTGCGCACCACCAGTTCACCCTCGCGCGGCGTGAGTTGCGACACGATGGCGCTGTTGTGCGTGTGCTCCTTCAGTGTGAGCAGACCCGGCACCTTCAGCGTAAAGATGTTTTCGTCCGCATCGTCGTCGGCGAATACGATGCGCGTGTGAGCGACGGGCCAGCCGCGCTCGCGCGCATGCGCCAGCAACGCAACAGTGCGCTCGATAGCTGGCGCGATGTTGCCCCCGCCGAACACTTCGGGGTCGGCAAAGCCGTTGACAAAATCAACGATAAGCAGACCCACCGGCGCCTTCGGTTCGAGCGTCGAGCCGAAGCTCTGGCGCTGGTATGTATCGAGTTCATTGGACATGCCGATTCCTCACTTATCCAGTACCTGGCCATTGCGCACCACCGCCTCACCATCGAGGAACACGTCGCAGCGGCGCAACGGAATGTCGATATGGCAGGTAGTTGTGCGCTTGCCACCCGCTTCGTTGTTCGGTCCGAGCGAGAACAGGAAGTTGCCCTCGAAGGCGCGCGCGTCCATACCGATGGTCGCCTCCCGGTCATACAGCCCCAACGTCGACCAGTGCGCGCGCGGCTGCAGCCCCCAACCGATGTGCGAGATGGCATACGCCTCGGGGTCCTTGAAGGTGCCCATGTACTCCTTGAGCAGATCCGCGTCCATGCCGCCCTCGATGCGGGTGGCAAAGCCGTTCTCGACAGTGAGTTCGATCCGGTCCTGCACATAGCATTTTTGCGGCAGCAGGATGTCGCCCCGGTCGATCACAATGCGCCCGTAGGCTCGCCCTTCGTTGGGAAATGTCAGTGCAAAGCCACTGGGCCAGTGGTCCCACCGGCCCGGCTTGTCGACGAAGCCGTATTCCGCGATCGCCTCGAATTCGCCGATTGGACAGTGGAAGTCCGTTCCGGCGGCCGACACGACGTGCATCTCTTTGGACCGGTTGATGTGGGCCTGAGCCGCCAGCACCCGCTCGCGATCGGCCAGACTTGGCACTAGCCGTGTCAGCACTTCAGGCGGCTCGACCGCGAGCAGAATCCTGGTGCCGGTCTTCAGAATGTCGAGTTGCTCCGGCGAGAACAGCAGCGTCATCAGATCCAGGACCAGGTCGCTCGCCTTGAGCGCGGCTATCGCCGCAGGGTTGCCCGTGAGCGGTGTCGTGCCCAGGTAGGCAAGCGAGTCGCGGCTCAGCGCCTTTTCGCCATTCACCGGCGGCAGGTCCAGGCGGTTGACGATCGCACCCATCGACTGCGTCGCGATCAACGCGGTCGAGAGCGTTTGCGGATGGGTCGCCGCACTCGTCAGAATCGTGACAGTCTGGCCCGCTTCAAGGCGCGAGAGTGTCAATACCTGCTTCCACGCTTCGACCATCTGGTAGTCGCTAACTGGCATCGAGTTCTCCTTGGAAAAGGGATGTCAAGCCCGAACGGTGGCCAGACTCGGCAGAGGCGCGCCCAGAAAATCACCGAACGCACGATAGAAACCGGGCTCGTCGTCCCACGGAATCATGTGACCGGCGTCGGACACGTGCGAGTGTTCGAGTTGCGGTATCAGCGTACGAATCTCTTCGATGTCTTCGGGGCGGACCACGTCGCCACGTCCAGCCGTCATCAGCAGGACGGGTATGCCGATGTGCGGCAGGTCCCCATGCATGTCGTCGGTATGGAAGCCCTCAAAGCTCGCGATCACGGCGCGTTCGTCACACGTGTGCAGCCACTCGGCGCGCAGTTGGCGCTGCTCATCGGTCCAGCTAGGACAGAACGCGCGCATTCCCTCGGCGTCCGTGCCTTCGCGCGCGAGGCGCATCGAATCGACGTACCAGGGCAGCTGCGATGGATACGGGCGACGGCCCGGTCCGGATACGGGCGGATCGAGCATGACCAGTCGGGCAAGACCGCGTGGCTGCGTGCGCGCGGCGCGTGCACCAATGCGACCGCCCATCGAGTGGCCCACTACGCTGTAGCGTGTCAGCCCCAGCGCCTGAGCGAACGCGACCAGGTCCGCAGCCTGCGCATCCAGGCTGTAGTCCAGTGAGTCCGATGCCGAAGACAAACCCCGGCCGCGGACATCGAGCACATAAGTGTCGAACGTCGTGCCGAAGTGCTCACCGACGAAACCCCACGTCACAGCCGGACTGGTGATGCCCGGCACGATGATGACGGGGTCGCGACCGGCGCGTGCGTCGCTCGCACCGCCGTAGCGCAGGTAGTGCTGGCGGATTCCGTTCGCGTAAACGTTGCCACCGTAGAGAAATGTGGATGTCTTGCTCATGCCGGTCTCGGAGTCGTTAAGCGTCAGCACGTCAGTAGGCACCAGAGAGCAACGCGCCGGCACCCGGCACTACTGCTTCCAGACCGAGCTGTTTGAGCATGGCGTAGGTCGTCGCAATCGAAGCGGTAATGACAGGTTTGCCCGTCATCGCTTCGACCTTGGCTACGGCCGGCAGCGAGGGCATCTGCACGCATGCCGAGAGCACGATCGCATCGGCGTGGGTCGTGTCCATCTGGGAAACGATGCCCGGCAGCAGACCGGGGTCGTGGCGGCCCACCTCGAGGTTGTCGGGAATTTCGAGGGCACGGTAATCGAGCACCTCGTAACCTTCATTACGGATGTAGTCGACCACCAGTTCGGTGAGTGGCTTCATATACGGAGCCACCACCACAATACGCTTTGCGCCGATCACCTTTAGCGCATCAACGAGTGCGCCAGCGCTGGTGATGACCGGTGCCGCCCCACCATTCTCGACCGTACGTTCATGCAGCCGCTTCTGCGACACGCGGTGATAACCGTGACCCATCGCCATGATCGCAACCAGACACGCATAGCCAAGCACGTCCACACGCGCGTCGCTGAGTTCCAGCGCACAGCGGTCCGACTCCGCATCCATGGCGGCCAGCTCTTCCTTCACCACCTTCTTCATGCGCATACGGCTGGAGTGGAACGTGAAACGCTCGGCACGGATCGTCTGGCGCGCGAGCAACATCGCCGGAATCTCCGTCTCCATCGTCGTATTCGAACTCGGCACAATCTGACCAATTCGGTACTGCTTCGTCATTGCTACCTCTAGATAAATTTAACCTGATGTTTTCGCTGCTCGCGGTAAAAAACCGGCGTCACAGCTTGAAGATACGTTCGGCATTACCGTGGCAAACGAGATTTCTGACTTTCTCGTCGAGGGGTGCCTGCTCAATGAAATCGGCGGCAATCGCCGTGGACTCGTACGGGTAGTCCACCGAAAACATCACGGCCTCCGGGCCCATTTCCCCGATTGCACCCAGCAGGGATGGCGCCGAGCAGACACCGGAAGTGGTAATCAGGATGTTTGTTCCGATGTACTCGGAAGGCGCGCGCTCGAGACGAATACCGTGCGAGTAAACAGCGAAACGGCTATCGAACCGCCAGCGCAGGTAGGGCAAGCCCTCACCCATGTGGCCCAGAATGACTTTCAGTTTGGGGAACCGGTCGAAGACGCCACCGAAGAGAAGGCGCAATGCATGGCTGCCGGTTTCAACACCCCACCCCCACGCGGCACCCGTCAATTCCGGATGGCCGTCGAATACCTTTGGCATCACATGCGCATCGGTAGGATGCAGATACAGCGGAACATCGAGTTCCTGCACCCGTTCCCAGAAAGGGTCGTAAGCACGGCCATCGTAGTACGTTCCCAGCGTGTGCCCATTCACCAGCGCGCCCTTGAAACCGAATTCCCGAACCGTGCGGGTCAACTCGTCAACGGCGCCATGAGGTGTGTGCATCGGCAGCGTGGCAAACCCGCCAAACCGCGTCGGATGCCGCGCAATCTGTCGTGCCAGAAAATCATTGCTTTCCCTGGCGCGAGCAACTGCCAGAGCCGAGTCCGTCTCACCCTGCACGCTCGGCCCGGTTTGGGACAAGATGGTGTAATCAATCCCGGCGCGGTCCATCTCGACGATCCGCTGCTCGTCGAAATCCGCAAGCCGGGCCGCAAGATCGGCGAGCACGTCCGGCGCGATGTGCTGGGTGAAGCTTTTTGAGTAGCCCTGGAAGCCAGGCGTTGAAAAGTGCTCTTCAAGGGCAATCTTCCGAATCCGTTTAGTCACGACAAAACTCCCATTTTTAATCAGCATACTGACAATAAGAACACTAGACGGCGTGCTTGACACGCTACGCCCCCGTCTTCTGCTATCGCTGTAACAGCATTTATTCGCCTCTGCCAAAGAGCCGTTTTATGCGGCCCCACAGGACACTCCACACCAGACTGCCGACGTTGAATCGGGACTGCAACGCTGCGGAGTCCGGCGCGTCCGCACCGCCCAACTGCGCGGTAATTCGCATACCGAAGTCAGCAATCATCCGTCGAACAAAATCTTTAACAAGCCCGGAACGCGAAAATTGCGCGAGCGGTCCTTGCAACATGTATTCGAGCGTGACCGCCACTCGCGTCTGCGTCCCGTTCGCTTCATCACTCAACGCGTAAGTCACGTCGCCACTCGCTTTCGAGCGGCTGATGTTGTCCTGGCCCGCTCCACGCATCACGGCCCGATGCGCCGTGTCATCACGTTCAAGACGTGCAGCACCGGCAAAATTCGCCGACATCGGCCCAAATTTGATGGCGATCTTGCCTTTCACTTTTTCGGCATCGTGCTCGATCAGTTCCGCCCCTGGCAGACAACCGGTGACGGAGGGAAGGTCTCCCATAAAACTCCAGACCCGCTCAAGCGGAAATGGCACGACGAAACTGTCATCAATTGCCGTCCAGCCTTTGCGCTCACCCGCCGGCTGGGCAGCAGAAACCGGCGATGCCGCGCTCGCCTCTTGCGGCGCGCGTTCCGGGGCAATCGACGGGACAGCCGCCACTGCTGCAAATGTCTGGAATGCACCGGTTTCCTGCGCCGCCGTCTGTCGAACTGGAGCCGTGGGAACGGTGGGAGCGTCAGCGATCGGATTGTCTTTCAGGTCGCCGAGTACCGCTTTGATCGCGTTGACGATGCCCATGTAGCCGGTACAGCGGCACAGATTTCCCGACAACTCGAGACGAATGCGCGACTCATCAGCGTCGGGGAAACGACGCACGATATCGCGTGCCGTAATGAGCATGCCCGGCGTACAGTAGCCGCACTGCAGGCCGTGATGCACCGAGAAAGATCGACGGATGCGCTTCATCAGTTCATCGTCGTCGAACCCTTCGATCGTACGCACCTTCTGGTGGTCGCAAGCAACCGCGAAAGTAATGCAGGAACGCACCGGTTCGCCGTCGATAAGGACGGTGCACGCGCCGCACACTCCGTGCTCGCACCCCAGGTGGGTGCCGGTCAGATTCTGGCTATCGCGCAGGAAATCGCCCAGATGCGTGCGCGGTGCGACCTCGCCGCGTATCGCCCGGTCGTTGATAGTGAGTTCAATGACAGACATGGAAATTCCCGTTAACGCGTTACCGCGCGGATGAACCGAAGGTTTGTGCAAGACAGCGCTCAACCGTGGCGGCATGCATGGAGCGGTCGATGGCGTCCGCATTCGGCATCGCGTTCGCTACACCTGCCGCAATCGCCTCCGCTGTGGCGGCACTTGGGCCTTGCTGCGCGATTGACTGCGCAAGCGAGTCCAGTGCGGTCGGCGGCCCATCGAGCGCGCCAAGGACTACGCGTGCCAGGCCGGTTTGCGCGTCAAACGCCGCAGCCGCGCTTGCGTGGGCGAACTCGCCAGTCTTACGGCAAAGCTTGTAATAGCCCCAACGCAGAGTGCCACCGATTTTCGGCAACAGAACCGCTGAGATAATCTCGCCGTCTTCAAGCAGCGTTGTAAAGGCACCCAGCATGAACTCACTGGCGCGGACTTGACGCGTACTGCCCGCCTTCGCGAGCTCGAGCCGGGCATCAAGGGCCGAAAGCGCCAGCGGCCAGTCGGCCGCGGGGTCGGCATGCGCCAGACTGCCGCCTATGGTTCCTCTGTTGCGAATCGCCCGGTACGCAATACCCGAAGCGACATACTGCATAAATCCGTTACGCAAAGGCTCGTACTTTCCGTCCTCGATTTCCGCGTGCGTAATCGCCGCGCCCACACGAACCACATCACCTAGGACAGTGACGCTGCGCAATTCGTCGACATGTGACACATCGATCACGCGCGATGGCCTCGCCAGACGGAGATTGAGCATCGGCCCCATCGACTGGCTGCCGGCGATCGGTTTCACGCCCGTCGCCGAATCACTGAATTCACGTAACGCGTCGGCCAATGTCGCGGCGCGTACGTATTCAAAAGCAGCAGCCTTCATCAAATCACCTCGTGAGCATGTTCTGCTTCTGCTTTGCTGTGCGAGGCCGTTTTGGCCGCCTCAATCGCGGCAAGCAGCCGTCGCGGCGTGAGAGGCGTCTCGCTGACAAGTGCTCCAATCGGACCAAGCGCATCGTTCACCGCATTGAAAAGCGCGGCGGGGGGTGCGATCGCGCCACCTTCGCCCACACCTTTCGCGCCGAATTCCGTATACGGCGACGGCGTTTCCATGTGAATGATGGTCAAGGGCGGCAATTCCGTCGGCCCGGGCAACATGTAGTCCGCTAGCGTGGACGTGAGCGGCTGGGCGTTATCGTCGTATAGCGTTTCTTCATAGAACGCGGTGCCGATACCCTGTGCCGTGCCGCCGATGGTCTGGCCTTCGACGACCATCGGGTTGATCATTCGCCCGCAGTCTTCAACGATGACGTAGTCCAGGATGTCGACGTGGCCCGTTTTCGTATCAACCGCCACGGCGGCCGCATGCGTCGCGTAGCTGAATGCGCCGGTATCGACCTTCGGCTTGAAACCCTGCGTTGCTTCAAGCCCGGTAAGATCCACGCCCGGGGGTAAGCGTTCGGGCCGCAAATACCACGCGTGACCGATCTCAGCGAGGGAAACTCGCCCCGTTGTGCCTACCACCTCGCCAGCCTCGTAGCGGACCGCGTCTTCCGGTTCACCCAGGATATGCGCGCCAATTTTGATCAGTCGCGGTAGCAGTTCACGGCATGTTGCCGCGACTGCACCACCTGCCATGACAATGCTGCGAGAGGCGTAGGTACCCGTGGAGTACGGGGTGAGAGCGGTATCGCCGTGCACGACCTTGATCTTCTGAATCGGAACGCCCAGCACTTCATTTGCGATCTGCGCCAACGTCGTTTCCATCCCTTGGCCATGGGAATGGATTCCGGCACGAACTTCCAGGCCACCATCCGCTGTGATCCGAACCGTTGCCAGGTCGTAGCCTGGAACGACCGGCAAGCCCCACGACGCGAACACTGCCGTGCCGTGTGCCGATTGCTCCGTGAATGTCGCGAAGCCGATACCGATCAGCCTGCCGTCTGGCTCGCCCTCTTTCTGGCGACGACGCCACCTGGCAACGTCAAGCTGTTCAGCGGCCCGCTTCAGACTCTCCTGGAAGTCGCCGCTGTCGTAGTGCTTCTTGACAACGTTCGTATAGGGCATGTCGGCCCCGCGAATCAGATTGTCGTAGCGAACCTCCCACGCTTCGCGGCCGACTGCCCGCGCAATGGCGTCCATCGTCAGTTCGATCGCGAAACAGACGCCGGTGCGTGCCACGCCACGATACGGGAGGAAACCGGGCTTATTGGTTGCCGCGCACTGGGTACGGCAGCGGTATCCGCTGAAATCGTAGGGGCCAGGCAGGTTACCCAACGCCTGCCCTGTTTCCAGCCCAATCGTAAAAGGCCACGCGGAATAGGCGCCGCCGTCAATCAACAGGTTGCAGTCCAGCGCCAGGAGCCGTCCGTTGTTGTCCGCATACGCGGTAAGTTCATAGTGGTGCTGGCGCGTATTCGCACCCGCGATCAAATGCTCACGACGGTCTTCGATAAAGCGAAACGGACGTTTGTAGGTGAGAGCAAGCCACGCAATGCAAAGCTCTTCCTGTTGAAGCACACATTTGTAGCCGAATGCACCGCCCACATCAGGCGAAATGACGCGCACCTGAGCATGGTCAATGCCAAGGCATTGCGCAAGCACCGTACGGATCATGTGCGGGACCTGGGTCGACGTAATGACGACCAGTTGCGCCTGCGTGTGGTCCCAGTAGGCCAGTACGGCCTTGCCTTCCATTGGGACCATGCACTGACGGGCCAGGTCGACCTTTTGCCTGACGACGACGGGTGCATTTTTAGAGCGCTCGTCGAAATTGACATCCGCCTTCAGATCGAGGAAGAGATTGTCTGTCCAGTGATCATGCACCCGCACGTCTGTGCGCTCGCGTGCCGCGAATGCACTCGCCAACGCAGGCAGTTCCTCCAGATCCAGCTCGACTTCCTCCGCGATGTCCTCGGCCTCGGCGCGGGAACTCGCGAAACACATCGCCACGGGTTCGCCGACAAAGCGGACTTTCCCAAAGGCGAGCGGCGGGTGCGATGAAGACTTGTAGGTCGGCAAGCTGGAATCAGCCACGATGTCTGTCGCCGTCTGCATGTCTTCCCGCACAATGACCTGATCGGCGAAGCGTTCGGGCTTGCCGATGCGCTCGATGCGCGCATGCGCAAGTGGGCTGCGCAAGAACGCCACTTCCTGCAAATCAGGAAACGTATAGTCGGCAACGAATTTTCCCTTGCCATGCAAATGGCGCTCATCTTCGCGACGCCTCACGCGGGCGCCGACGCCGCCACTTTCGATGGGCGCTTCCGTCGGTTCAGTGTGGCTCATCGGCATTCCCCTGGTTTGTAGCCCGCCATTAACATTCTCTGATCACGCCTTCAAACAGGATAGGCCAGATCGTTCGCAATCATCGCCGTGTCATAAATAGCCTGCCGCTCCTTCAGAAGCAGCTCATTGCCCTTTCGAGCAAAGCGGTCGAAAAGCCGACCGGCCTGATGCAGACAGGTCGCGCCTTCGACCAGGGTCTGCATCAACATGTAGTTACTCTGAGCAATGATTTCTTCGTCTGTCGCGTCAAGAATCCGAACGTTGGTGACGAAATGCAGCATTTGTCGCGGCGCGAACATCTGCGTTCTGGAGATAGCGACTGCGCGGTCGCGCAGCATGTCCCGACCTTCAGCGTAGACCAGACCGACCGGAAACCCGAGCGCGGCATTTTCGTACTCGGTCACCCGGTAAAGACAGTTCTCCGTAAAAAAGTCTGGCCACCGCTCGACGTCGCCCCCGTCGAGCACCGCACAATATTCGGCATGGAAATCTTCCACGGCTGCGCGCGCCGCAAGTGCCTTGTCGTGTGCAACTGGTTTCTTTTCGAATCCTGGCAGCATTTAAAACCCCATCACTTCACGGTAGTGTTTGTACATCGCGCGAATTGCAGCTTCCGAAATCAGATTGTCCGCGGTTCCAGTTTTTTCACTGTCGAGTTTGAGCACGCTGCGATCGGTTACCGAGCGACGCACGCCCTCCTGCACAAACTTCATGGCTTCGTTGTCCTCGAGACCGAGGAATCCAGCGGGTCCCATCAGGTTGCCCTGGCGCAGCCGATGACGCGTGGTCTCTTCTGTATCGTCTTCGTAGCCGAACATCGTCCACAGCATCACCATGCTGTTTGGACCATTCGGAACAATATGCCGCACACCCAAAGTATTCATTTCACGCTGGACGATCAGATTCGGCCAGATCGTCTGCATCGTCACCGACCATTCGGAGTCAAACTCCTTGACGTACTCCAGGAACCGCTCATCCTTGAGGACCATACCTTCATGGAACGAGCGCATTTCTTTTTTCTTGTCGGCGTCCACCGTTGCATAGAGTGAATCGCTTTTGGCCGACGCCATCGTGCCGTGTACGCCGTATTTACTGTCGGCCACCATCGCCGAGCGGTTTCCTGCAACCAGCAAGCCGAACACCACCAGGAAGGAATGCAGCAGCGTTGCGTGGTAGGGGTCCTTCAGATTCTCGTGGTACATCTTCCAGTTGCAAGGCAGCTCATTCTTGTAAAACCCGAGGATGCGCAGCTTCTTGCCGTTGAAGACGGTGTCGAAATCTTTCAGGATTTCGGGCGTGAGGTAATCTTCAATCGGCTCCATGTCGTGCGTGAACGAGGCGAAGACCACGCCGTTACGCGTCGTGACGGCAAGCTTCTTGAGACCGTGCTCCTCATTACGGAAGTCGCGCGGCATCCCGCCGAGCTTGTTCACACCCCGTTTGAACGGAATGCCTTGCAGGTTGCCTTTCAGGTCATAAGACCACTGGTGATACGGGCAAACGAACTCAGCATTGTTGCCGCGCGTGTGGCGACAGAATTCGGCGCCACGATGGGCGCAGCGGTTTTCAAACACGTGAATGGAACCATCTTCTGCGCGCGAGACGACCACCGGCGTCGGCCCTACATACGAGCGCTTGTAGTCCCCGCTGTTGGGCACTTCGGCCTCCAGCGCAACGAAGTTCCAGGTACGGCCCTGAAAAATCCGTTCAACCTCGCGAGCGTACACATCGTCGCTCGTGTAAACCCAGTCTGGAATAGCGTGAAGGCCTTCTTCCGGCCAGACCAGTTGCTCGATGGGCTTATTCTTGACGCTCGGCGTACCAAGCCCAATTACCGTCTCTGACGAATACAAAGTACTCTCCTGAATGCGTTATGAGTGAGCTTTTCGTTCAAGTTGCCGCAACTTGACGTTCAGGTCCGCGAGGGCCTCGGGGTCGACCTGAATCGCCTCCTCAACGAGACGGCGAATCGCACGCAGTTCGCCGCCGTTATTGACTGCGAGTGCATACACAATGACGTTGTTGCGCAGCCCCATCAGCAGAACCCTGTCGCTCGATACCCGGCGCTCGATCCATTGCTCTATTGGGCTGTCGAGCATTCCTAGCATCTGTACGTTCCAGTCATACTGGTCTGTCCAGAACCAGGGGCTTGGCCGATATTCGATCGACTCCCCCAGCATGTTGCGCGCGGCAACGATCGCCTGGTCTTGCGCGTTCTGCCATGATTCGAGGCGCAGACGTCGTCCGGACGCACCAAATGGGAAATTTGCACAATCGCCTGCGGCATAGACAGCGGCGCCCGAAGTTCGACAATGCGCATCAACGTGTATGCCATTGCCCGTCTCCAGACCGGACACTTTGGCGAGCTCCTCATTCGGCTGCTGCCCAATGGCAACCACCACGAAATCGAACCGCTGCGGTGCATGGTCGGCAAACGTCAGCGCTACCCCCGACGCATGCTCCACGGAGCCAACCAGCCTTGCGCCCAGCATGAACTTCACGCCGTTCTGTTCGTGCTTCGCGCGCAAACGCTCCGAGAATTCGTGCGGCAACGCGCGGCCCAGTAGCTGCTCTCCCGCTTCAACCACGGTGACATCGATTCCGCGCGCCCTTGCGCTTGCTGCGAACTCAAGCCCAAGGAAGCCGCCGCCAATGACGGCCACCGAACTCGCATCGATCATGCGCTGCCGCACCCGCATCGCATCCGGCAGCGTACGCAACGTGAATACATGGCGACTTTCCGCCGTGCCGGGCAGGTGCCGCGCGCGACCGCCTGTCGTCAGCAGGCATTTGTCGAAGCTGATGCTTCGCCCGCTTCTGAGCATCGCGGTGCGGTGTGTCACATCCAGTCTTTCGACACCGTCTGCGATCCAGTCGATCTTTCTGGTGGCGTAGAAGTCGCTCGAATGCAGCCACGCGTCGAAGCATTCGTTATCGTCCGCTGCCGTCAGCACCGTCTTTGACAATGCAGGCCGCTCGTACGGCCTATGCTGTTCATCGCCGACGAGCAGGACCGCCCCCTCGAAGCCATGCGCCCTCAGCGTCTCGGCTGCACGGCCGCCTGCCTGTCCGGCGCCGACGATCAAAATCGTTTCCACTTTCGAATTCCTGGCGTAGTCAAAAAGGTATGGCGCTCAGAGTTCGACCATCACCGCACCGCCTTCCACGTGGACCTTGTAAGTCCTGAGCGGAGCGCTCACCGGCGCACAAAGCGCGGCGCCGGTCTTCACATCGAATTTCCCCTGATGAAGCGGACATTCAACGCATCCGTCCTCAAGAAAACCGTCACTAAGCAGCGCGAACTGATGCGTGCACACGTTGTGCGTCGCATAGACCTCGCCATCTACGAGGTACAGGGCGATCTGCTCCTTGTCGACCGTTGCCGCGTAAGGCTCGTCCGGGTTCAGATCGTCAAGATTTGCCGCGAATTTGAGTGTCATCGCCTTGCCTTGATAATTGATCAGTATGCTGATGAATTGATGGTATCAGCAATTCACCTTGAGTCAATAAGGCAAAAACTATCGTTTACCCTTTGAAAGTGGGTTTTGTCGCGACAAGCGTCGCAAGGCGAGATCGACAGCCGGCAGAGATATGAGCTGTACGATGAGGAGGACACAGACCCAGCGCGGATCCCGTGGAGCCTGGATTTTGTGGGGTTTGGCCGCCATGTCTGGCGGAGATGAAGGGATTCGAACGGGACAGCACGCCCTGTTCCGGGCCGACCGGCGGCGCAAGGAAAACGCAAACGGCGTGAGCGCGCAACCTCCGCCGCTCACGCCACCCGCATGCCTTACTGCCCGGCCACCCGCGCGCCGCCATGCAGCGCCGCACGCCGGCGCTTGAACACATAGCCGGCCCACATCACAACGAGCCATGCGGGCACGAGCCACACCGAAACCGAGAGGCCCGGCGTCATCGCCAGAATCACGAGGATCAGCGCCATGAACGCGAGGCAGATCCAGTTGCTGACCGGGAACCATAACGACTTGAACACGAGCGTCTCGCCCGCCGCCACCATCGCCTTGCGCGACTTCAGATGCGTCAGGCTGATCAGCGCCCAGTTCAGCACGAGCGCGGCAACCACCAGCGCCATCAGCAAACCGAGTGCTTCGGCGGGGATCAGATAGTTGATGATCACGCAGGTGAACGTAGCGAGCGCCGACAAACCGATCGCCATGTACGGCACGCCGCGCCGGTCGACTTTCATCAGCGCACGCGGTGCGTTGCCCTGTTCCGCGAGACCGTAGAGCATGCGGCTATTCGCGTACACGCCGCTGTTGTACACCGACAGCGCCGCAGTCAGCACCACCACGTTGAGCACATTCGCGGTCAGCGTCGAGCCGATCTGCGAGAAGATCATGACGAACGGGCTGCCGCCAGCCGCCACCTGATTCCACGGGTACAGCGAGAGCAGCACCGTTAGCGAGCAGATGTAGAAAATCAGAATCCGGTATATCACCTGATTCACCGCCTTCGGAATGCTCTTCTGCGGATCGGCCGCTTCAGCCGCCGTAATGCCGATCAATTCGAGGCCACCGAACGAAAACATGATGACTGCGAGCATCATGAAGAGGCCATGAAAACCGTGCGGGAAAAAGCCGCCGTCGGCCCAGAGATTGGTAATCGACGCTTGCGGGCCACCGTGGCCGCTGATCAGCAGATAGCCGCCGAACAGGATCATGCCGATCACCGCTACCACCTTGATGATCGCAAACCAGAATTCCGTTTCGCCGTACGCTTTGACGTTGGCAAGATTGATCGCGTTGATTACCGCGAAGCACACCAGCGCGGAGACCCATGTGGGCACCCCTGGCCACCAGAAATGCACGTACGTGCCGACCGCGGTCAGCTCGGCCATGCTCACGAGCACGTACAGCACCCAATAATTCCAGCCGGACAGAAAACCGGGGAAGTCGCCCCAGTACTTGTATGCGAAGTGGCTGAACGAACCGGCAACCGGTTCCTGCGCGACCATTTCGCCAAGCTGGCGCATGATCATGAAGGCAATAATGCCGCCGATCGCGTAACCGAGAATCATCGACGGGCCGGCTGCCTTCAATACGCTGGCGGAGCCGAGAAACAAGCCGGTGCCGATTGCCCCGCCCAGCGCGATCAGCTGGATGTGGCGATTCTTAAGCCCGCGCTTCAGGCCGTCTTGCTGCTGTGCACTATTCAAAATTGCGCCCCAGTGTATGGATATCAATCGCCCGATCAGACTTATGGCCCGCCCCGGCAGAACCTGAAATTTTACCGCGGCCGATATTTGCTCAATACTGGGGCCAACCCGCGCTTGGTTCTGCGCCGCACTTAACGGCGAGGATAGTGATTGTCACTGGCGAAGCGCTTCGGTATGTTGCCCTAGTCGAGGTCTCAGCCTGCGGAGATTCAACATGTCGCCCAAACGTCTGCTTTGCGCCGCTGTTTTGTGTCTCTGCTTCGCCGGGGCGGCCGCGCTCGCGCAAACCGCCGCGCCTGCGGCAGAACCCGCCGCCGAACCGGCCGACATGCCCGGGATGGAGGCGAGCGCACCGGAGGTCCCGGTCCCGCCATCCGCCGCGCCAGCCGTGGTGCCCGCAATCCCTGCGGCGCCCGCGCCGCCCGCTGCGACCGTCCCCACCCCCACCACACCTGCCACGCGAGGAGCCGCCGCTCCCACACCACCCGCCGCGCCAATGACCGGCCCTGTGCACAACGTCGTGCTGGTTCACGGTGCGTTCGTCGATGGATCGAGCTGGAATGGCGTGATCGCGAAGTTGCAGCAGAAGGGATATCACGTGAGTTCGGTGCAGAACCCGCTCACGTCGCTCGCCGACGATGTCGCGGCCACGCGCCGTGTGCTCGCGCGCCAGGATGGCCCAACCATCCTGGTGGGCCACTCATGGGGCGGCGTCGTGATCACGCAAGCCGGCGCGAACGCACCGAACGTCGCGGGTCTCGTCTATGTGGCGGCGATTGCGCCCGACCTGCATGAATCGACCACAGATCTGCTGAAGCGCGCGGCGCCGATGCCCGCGGGTCAAAGTATCGTCGCGGACCCGACGGGCTTCCTGTGGCTCGACCGCACGAAATACCATGCCGACTTCGCCGCCGACGTACCCGAAAATCTCACACGCGTACTGGCCACGGCGCAAGTCCCAATCGCCGCGACAGCGTTCAGTGAAACAGTCAGCCAGGTCGCGTGGAGAGAGAAACCGTCGTGGTACGTACTGACCACACGGGACCGCGCGGTGTCGCCCGCCGTCGAAAAATTCATGGCCGACCGGATGGGGGCGAAGATCGTGCCGATCGCATCGAGCCATCTCGTGCCGGTGTCGCACGCGGGTGCTGTGGCGGATGTAATCGATCGCGCCGCGCGCGAATTGAGCCGGCAACAGTAGAACAGTCAACCCCGCGCGGCCGGCTCCAACGCCCCTTAGCGTAGATTCGTCGTCGCCAGTTCGACCACTTCGTCACCGCGGCCATTGAGCACCGCGCGCAGCATGTACAGGCTGAAACCCTTCGCCTGCGCCCACTGGATCTTCGGCGGCAGAGCGAGTTCGTGCTTGGCCGTCACCACATCGATCACCGCGGGCCCGGGATGCGCGAAGGCCTCGCGTAAGGCCGGCTCGATATTCTCCGACAGTTCGATCCGCGCGCCGTAAATGCCCGCGCCGCGCGCGATCGCCGCGAAGTCGGTGGCGGCGAGATCGGTGCCGCTTTCGAGGTAGCCGCCGGCCTTCATCTCCATCGCAACGAAGCCGAGCGTGCTGTTGTTGAACACGACCACCTTGATGGGCAGATTCAGTTGACGCGCGGTGAGCAGATCGCCGAGCAGCATCGACAAACCGCCATCGCCTGAAAGTGAAATCACCTGGCGCCCCGGTTCGGCCGCCTGTGCGCCCAGCGCCTGCGGCATCGCGTTGGCCATCGAACCGTGGTTGAACGAGCCATGCAGACTGCGCTTGCCGTTCATCGTCAGATAACGCGCGGCCCAAAGCGTCGGCGTGCCGACGTCGGCGGCAAACACGGCGTCTTCGTTCGCCACCTTGTCGACGATGCTGGTCAGATATTGCGGATGAATCGCGCGCCCTGGATCGGACGGGCGAGCGAGATCGTCGAGGTCCTTGCGTGTATCGGCGTAGTGCTTGCGGGCGTTCTCAAGAAAGCGCCGATCGGTCTTGCGTTTGATCAGCGGCAGCAGTGCCTGCAAGGTCGCCTTGACGTCGCCGACAAGACCCAGCTTCAATGGCGCGCGCTTGCCGAGCGCGGAGCCGCGCCGATCGATCTGCACCACGTTGCCATGCGACGGATAAAAGTTGCGATACGGAAAATCGGTGCCGAGCATCACGAGCGTGTCGCACGACATCATCGCGTGATAGCCGGAACTGAAACCGATCAGACCCGTCATGCCGACGTCGAACGGGTTATCCCACTCCACGTATTGTTTGCCGCGTAATGCATGCACGGTGGGCGCAGCGAGCTGATCGGCGAAGGCCACCACTTCGTCGTGCGCGCCGGCGCAGCCGCTGCCGCATAGCAGCGTCACGCCGCCGGCCTGATTGAGCAGATCGGCAAGCCGGTCGAGATCCGCGCCGGAGGGCACCACGCTCGAGCGTTCGAGCGTGCCGGTCCATGCCGGTGTTTCGTCGGGTGCTTCGCTGAGCGCAACATCGCCCGGCAGCACGATCACCGCGACGCCACGTTCTTCGATCGCCGTATGCATCGCGCGCGCCAGCACGCGCGGAAACTGCGACGGGTTCGTCACCAGTTCGACGTAGTGGCTGCATTCCTTGAACAACTCTTGCGGATGCGTTTCCTGGAAGTAACCGAGACCGATCTCCGACGAGGGAATGTGCGCGGCGATGGCAAGCACGGGCTGGTGATTGCGGTGACAGTCGTACAGGCCGTTGATCAGATGCAGATTGCCTGGGCCGCAACTGCCCGCGCAGACGGCGAGCTTGCCCGTGGCGGCGGCTTCGGCACCGGCGGCGAAGGCCGCGACCTCCTCGTGGCGCGTATGCATCCAGCGAATCGAGCCAAGCCGTTGCAAGCTGTCGGACAGGCCGTTCAGGCTGTCGCCCGTCACGCCCCAAATCCGTTCGACGTCTGCTGCCGCCAGGGTTCTGGCCAGATAATCCGCGATAGTCTGCTTACCCATGCTGTGCTCCGCTAAGTGAGAGAGACGGTACCTCTGGAATGCCAGAGCGTACAGCTTCCTCGCGAAACGTGTCACCGCGCCGCTAGCGTTTTACGGAAACGTAAGCTTGGTAATGGCCGAGTTTGCCTGGTGTCCCGCTTCGTCACACGGCTCAACGCAGCATGAACGACATGGCCGACAGGCAGTTCAGCATGCGCACCGCATGTTCGACCGACTCCGCGCCAAAGCGCAATGTGACGGCATCGACGCGCGTGAGCGTCGGCCATTGGCAGAACAGGTCGGCAAGCGCGGTGGTCTGCACACGCAAGTCGCATTCGACAGGTTTTACGGCAGCGCGCGTGGCTTGCGGCGCATGGCCCTCGTCGATGTGATGCCGCACCACTTCGCGCGCGGCGTTTTCAATCGCAGCACGGGCGCTCGCCGGCGTCTGCGTCACGCCGCTTGCATGCCCCGTCGCGCTTTTGGTAATCACGAAACGCGCGCCTGGAAAGCGCGGTGCGGTTTCTTCGGCGAATACATCGTCGCCGGATAAAAGCGCGACCCGTGCACCATATTCTTCCGCCAGCGCGCCATACAATCCAGCCTCGCCGACTTCGACACCGTTCAGCGAGACACGCGCGAACGCGAAGCTGTTGATCGTATGCGAGAGAATCCCGTGCGTTTGAGAGCGGGCGTGATAGCCGATCATGAACACCAGCGCCGCGCCGTACTCGAGGCCCGCCATCATGCCGAGCGTACGCGGTTTGCCGAGCACCACCTGGGCGCGCGCATCGAGTAGATCGGGCAGCAGATTGCGGAAACCGCCATGCGAATCGTTGACCCACACGTGGGTCGCGCCGCCTGCGAATGCCCCTTCGATCGCGGCGTTGGCTTCGAGCGTCATCCAGCGGCGCGCAGCTTCGTATTCGCCGTTACCCGCGCGCGTTTGCTCGGGGTGGAACACGCCGGCCACACCTTCGATATCGGCGGAGATCAGGACTTTCATCAGCGAGGTTCAGTTGAGGAGTTGAGCAAGGTCCGGGGCAGTGTCGTGCAGCGACAGGCGACGATGGCCGTCGCGCCCCGTGACCGAAGTCGCGCACCATAGCGCATCGACGATCGCCTGCTCGACGCTGTCCGCGCAGGCGCGGAATAGCGGATCGAGGCGTGCATCGGCAAGCATGGGCGGCAACGCGACGAAATCGGATTCGTGCGGCACGGTGTAGGCCGTTGAAAACGCCAGCGCAATATCGCCGCTGCCGTGGCCATATACCGAACCGGTTCGGGCAAGTCCCGCTGCGGCGCGCAATGACAGACGCCTGAGCTGGCGGGCGTCGAGCGGCGCGTCGGTGGCGACGATCATGATGATCGAGCCTTGCTCGGGTTTCGAGGCGGCTCGGGTTGCGCGTTCGGCGAGTATGCGGCCAAGCGGCGCACCGTCGATCGTCAACATCGGCAGGCGGCCGAAGTTCGCCAACACCAGCGCGCCGACCGTATAACGCTGACCTGCAACGTCGACGATCCGCGACGCGTTGCCGATTCCGCCTTTCAGGTCGAAGCACGACATGCCGCGGCCCGCGCCGACCGAACCGCTTGCGACGTCCGTGGTCGCCGCCTCATAGGCGTCGTTGTAATGCTGCTCGCTTACCGCCAAAGCCTGAATATCGTTCAGGTATCCGTCATTGCATTCGAACACCAGCGGATTGACAGTCGACCATTCGCGGCCGATTTGCGGATTGGCATGAATGGCAGCGCGAATCTGCGCTTGCGCGAGCGCGGCAACGCCGAAGGTATTGGTCAACGCAATCGGCGTCTCCAGCACGCCAAGTTCTTCAACCTGCACGAGTCCGATGCTTTTGCCAAAACCGTTGATCACGGAAGCAGCCGCGGGCACCTTCGCGAGAAACGGATCGCCGGGGTGCGGGCGAATCACGGTGACGCCGGTTTGCACCGCTCCGTCATCGAGCGTGCAATGCCCGACCGTCACACCCTTCACGTCGGCAATCGATCCCAGCGGGCCGCGCTGCAGCACACCGATATGCGGCGCGCCCGCGCGTGAAACTTCAGTCGAACTCATGGGCGGTCGAGCTTCGGATCGAGCGCATCGCGCAAACCGTCGCCGAGCAGATTGAAAGCCAGCACGGTGAGAAAAATCGCCAGGCTCGGAAACAGCGCGATATGCGGCGCGGTCACCATATCGGCGCGCGCCTCGTTGAGCATCGCGCCCCACTCCGGCGTCGGCGGTTGCGCGCCGAGTCCGAGAAACGACAAGCTCGCC
The DNA here is from genome assembly GCF_902833645.1 of Paraburkholderia fungorum. GTDB lineage: Bacteria > Pseudomonadota > Gammaproteobacteria > Burkholderiales > Burkholderiaceae > Paraburkholderia > Paraburkholderia fungorum. Next base: position 501,484 of record NZ_CADFGE010000004.1, on the reverse strand, counting down.
GCCGTGATGATCGAGGTACCGATGCGCATCGTGAAGTACACCACGATCGACGAAATCGTCCCCGGCAGAATATGCCGCACGATGATGGTCCAGTCCGATGCGCCGATGCTGCGCGCTGCTTCGATATACGTAAGTTGCTTGAGCATCAGCGTGTTGCCGCGCACGAGCCGCGCAAACGCCGGGATGCTGAAAATCGCCACCGCGCAGATCACATTGATCATGCCGTTGCCGAGAATCGCGACCACGCCGATCGCCAGCAGAATGCCGGGAAACGCGAACAGCACATCGGCGACGCGCATGGTGATGCGGTCCCACCAGCCTTCGTAGTAACCGGCCAGCAAACCGAAAAACGTGCCGATCACCGCGCCGATCGCCACCGACAGAAAACCGGCCGCGAGCGAGATGCGTGAACCCGCCAGAATGCGGCTGAAAATATCGCGGCCCAGCGAATCGACGCCGAACCAGTGCGCGGCTGACGGCCCTGCGTTCAACGCGTCGTAGTCGAAGAAATTTTCCGGATCGTACGGCACGATATGCGGCGCGACGATCGCGACCACGATCAGCAGCAGCACGAAAATGCCGGCGGCGAGCGCCACATGCTGCTTACGGAATTTGCGCCAGAATTCACTCCACGGCGTGCGGATCGCGCTTTCTACAAGAGCGGCTTTGGCCGCATTCGCCTCGGTAGCTGAGATGCTCATGCGGGCCTCACTTGAAACGGATAGTCGGGTTGATGACGGCGTACAGCACGTCGACAACCAGGTTGATGATGATGAATTCAAGCGAGAACAACAGCACTTCAGCCTGAATCACCGGATAGTCGCGCATGGCCACGGCATCCACCAGCAGACGTCCGAGCCCTGGCCAGTTGAACACCACTTCGACCACGATTGAGCCGCCCAGCAAAAAGCCGAACTGCAGCCCCATCATCGTAACGACAGGAATCATTGCGTTACGTAGGCAGTGTTTGACGATCACAAGCCGTTCGGGCACGCCCTTGGCGCGTGCGGTGCGCACGAAATCTTCATTCATCACTTCGACGAACGAAGCCCGTGTGAAGCGCGCCATCACCGCCGCCACGGCCGCGCCAAGCGTGAGCGAGGGCAGTACGTAGCTCTGCCAGGAACCGTCGCCGACGATAGGCAGCCAGCCGAGCTTCACCGAAAAGATTTCCATCAGCAGCATGCCGAGCGCGAACGCGGGAAACGAAATACCCGACACCGCGAGCGTCATGCCGAGCCGGTCCGGCCAGCGATTGCGCCACACCGCCGAGACGATGCCAATGCCCATACCGAGCACCACCGCCCACACCATGCTCGCGAGCGTGAGCAGCAGCGTCGGCATGAAACGCTCGCCGATTTCCTGGCTGACCGGCCGCTTGCTGCGCGTGGACGTGCCGAAGTCCCCGTGAGCGATCTTCACGAAGAAGTTGACGAATTGCTCCGGCATCGGTTTATCGAGGCCAAGATCGGCACGCACCAGTGCGACGGTTGCTTCGTCCGCTTCGGGACCTGCCGCGAGACGCGCAGGATCGCCGGGCAGCAGATGCACGAACAGGAACACCAGCACGGCGACGATAAAGAGCGTCGGCAGGAGGCCAAAGATACGTTTGACGAGGAAGTTCAGCATGAAACCAATCCGGCAATGAGGCAGGCAACGAAGATTCGTCGAAAAGCAGCCGCCCGGGCCGCGTGTGTGTCTGGAACACGCAACGCCGGGCGGTCAACCCATCACTTGATCGCGATCTCGTCGAAATTGAACGAGCCGTCCGGCGCGACATACGCACCAGACAGACGCTTGCTGCGCGCGTACACCACCTTCTCCTTGACGAGGAAAATCCACGGGGCATCGGCCCAGATACGTTTTTGCGCATCGGTGTAGAGCGCGGCCTTTTTGGTGCGGTCGGTCGTTTCGAGCGCCTGCTTCAGGTCGCTGTCGACCGTATCGTTCTTGTAGTACGCGGTGTTGACCATCTTCGGCGGGAACGAGACCGAGCCGAGCAGCGGCGTAATCGCCCAGTCCGCTTCGCCCGTCGACGACGACCAGCCGGCGTAGTACATCCGCACCGGCGCGGTTGCCGGGTCCTGCGCGCTTTCCACCTTCGCGACGCGTTGGCCTGCTTCAAGTGCTTCGACCTGCGCCTTGATGCCAACTTGCGCCAGTTGCTGCTGCACGAACTGAATCACCTTCTGTGCGGTCGAGTAGTTATAGGCAGACCACAGCGTCGTTTCGAAACCGTTCGGATAGCCTGCTTCCTTCAGCAGTTCGCGCGCCTTGGCCGGATCGTACGGCCATGGGCCGAGCTTCACCGCGTAGTCCACGCCTTGCGGCACCACGCCGTCGGCCGGCGTTGCGTAACCGGCAAACGCGACCTTGGTCAGCGCGTCCTTGTTGACCGCATAGTTCAGCGCTTCACGCACCTTCGGATTGTCGAACGGCTTCTGGTTGACGTTCAGGCTGATATAACGCTGGATGATCGACGGCGACGCGATCAGATCAACCTTCGGGCTGGACTGCAATTGCGCGGCCTGCTCGAACGGCACCTGAAACGCGAAATCCGCTTCGCCGGTGCGCATCAACGCGGCGCGCGTGTTGTTGTCGACCACCGGCTTCCAGTCGATCGCATCGATCTTCGGATAACCCTTCTTCCAGTAACCAGCGAACTTCTTCACCGTCAGGTCGCCCGCCGGGTCCCACTTCACGAACTCGAACGGACCCGTGCCCACCGGATGAAACGCGATGTCCTTGCCGTATTTCTTCAGCGCATCAGGCGAAATCATCACCGCCGACGGATGCGCCAGCACGTTGACGAACGCGGAGAACGGCGCCTTCAGCGTGATCTTCACCGTGTACGGATCGATCACTTCGGTTTTCTCGATCCGGTTGAACATGTTGTAGCGCTTGAGCTTGTTCGCCGGATCGGTCACGCGGTCGAAGTTCGCTTTGACGGCAGCCGCATTGAAGTCGGTGCCGTCCTGGAACTTCACGCCGTGGCGCAGCTTGAACGTGTAGACCGTCGCATCCGGACTCGCTTCGTAGCTGTCGGCCAGCACGTTGACCAGCTTCATGTCCTTGTCGAAACCGAACAGGCCTTGATAGAACGACTTGGCGACGGCTTGCGAGAGCGTGTCGTTCGCGTCGTACGGATCGAGCGTCGTGAAGGTCGACGCAACGGCCATCACGGCCGTGGTATCGGCGTGCGCCGCATTGCCCGCGAGCATCGCGAACACCATCGCGCCGCCGCTGACCAGCGCGCGCAAACGAAACGGAGAAGACGGGACCAGCAGGTTCATGAGGTTGCTCCAGGCTGCGAAATGAAACAGGGTTATGTGCTGCGAGAGAAAATTGCTTCGGTTCAGGTCTGGTACTGCGTTCGGGTTTCTCGTTCAGGCCTAGTAAGCGCCGCCGACCCGATGCTGCGCCACGAAATGATCCGGTCCCACCGCCACTAGCGGCGCCACGACCGGTTCATCGTCCAGTGCACGAATCGGGCTCGGAATCTCGTCGGCGGCAAGCATGCGTTTCGCGTGACGGCGCGCCGGGTCGGCAACCGGCACCGCGCCCATCAGCTTCTTCGTATACGGATGCTGCGGCGCTTCGAACACCGCGCGGCGCGGACCGATCTCGACGATCTGGCCGAGATACATCACCGCCACGCGATGGCTGACGCGCTCCACTACCGCCATGTCATGCGAAATGAACAGATACGCGACGCCGAGTTCGCGTTGCAGATCGAGCATCAGGTTGACGATCTGCGCCTGCACGGAGACGTCCAGCGCGGACACGGACTCGTCGGCGATCACGACCTTCGGGTTCAATGCCAGCGCGCGCGCAATCGCAATGCGTTGCCGTTGCCCACCCGAAAACTCGTGCGGATAGCGGCGCGCGGCTTCGCGCGGCAAGCCGACCTTGTCGAGCAGCCAGGCAACGCGCGCCTGCGCTTCTTCGCCTTGAGCCACGCCATGCACAAGCAGCGGCTCCATGATCGAGAAGCCGACCGTCAGGCGCGGATTCAGCGAAGCGAACGGGTCCTGGAAAATGAACTGGATATCGCGGCGCAGCGCTTGCAACGCCGGGCCGGTCAACGAACTGATTTCCTTGCCATTGAATTCGATCGAACCGCTCTGGCTTTCGACCAGGCGCAGCAATGAACGGCCTGTAGTCGATTTACCGCAACCCGACTCGCCGACCAGCGCGAGCGTCTCGCCGGGGCGCAGATCGAAGCTGACTTTCTCGACCGCATGCACGCGGCCCGTCAGGCGTCCGAACATGCCGCTCTTGACCGGAAAGCGCGTGACCAGATCGCGCACGCGCAGAATCGGCGGCGTGCTGTCGTGGATCACCGGTTGCGATTCTTCGGCGACAGCCGCAGCCGGACGCACGGCTCCATCGGTGCCATTCAGCGCCGCCTGCTCGATGGTCAGAATCGGGAACCTGGCGGGCTGATCGGTGCCCTCCATCGCGCCCAGTCGCGGAACCGCGGCGAGCAATGCCTTCGTATAAGGATGAGAAGGCACGGCGAACAGCGTGTCCGATGCCCCCTCTTCCACTTTCTCGCCGCGATACATCACCAGCACGCGATCGGCCACCTCAGCCACCACACCCATGTCGTGCGTGATGAAGATCACGCCCATGTTCATCTCGTCCTGCAAGCCGCGAATCAATTGCAGAATCTGCGCCTGAATCGTGACGTCGAGCGCGGTGGTGGGTTCGTCGGCAATCAGCAAGGCGGGCTTGCACGACAGCGCCATCGCGATCATCACGCGCTGGCGCATACCACCCGATAGTTGATGCGGAAAACGTGCCGCCACCCGGCGTGCTTCCGGAATCCGGACGAGTTCGAGCAGGCGCAGCGTTTCGGCGTGCGCGGCCGAACGGCTCTTGCCCTGATGCAAGGCAATCGCTTCGCTGATCTGATCGCCGACCGTGAACACCGGATTGAGCGAGGTCATCGGCTCCTGGAAGATCATCGCGATGTCGGCGCCGCGAATCGAGCGCATCGTGCCGGACGATGCTTTCGCAAGGTCGAGCACGCTGCCGTCGCGGCGCCGGAAGGCGATGCTGCCGCCGGCAAGGCGCCCACCGCCATGCTCGATCAGCCGCATCAATGCAAGCGATGTCACCGATTTTCCCGAACCCGACTCGCCGACGATCGCCAGCGTCTCGCCACGCTCGACCGTCAGCGAGAGATTACGCACCGCGTTGAAGGTCTTCTCGCCGCTGCGAAATGCGACCGACAGATCGTCGACCGCAAGCACGCGTTGCGGCGGCAAGGTTTCGATAAGCGGACGGGCGGTGTGCGATGAAGTCGGCACGATGGTTCCTTTTGTTTCGAACGCGGCTAACGGTGGCTCAGGCAAAGAACTCAAACGGGAGTGCAACGGAACGGCAACAGCAACAGCGTTAGCGATAGATCGCCGTCACCGGCGTCTCGCCGATTCGCGCGAAGCCGCGATACATGCCCTCGGTATTGAACGGCAGCGTGACGTTGCCGCGCGCATCGACGGCGACCAGACCGCCGCGTCCGTCGATTTTCGGCAGGCGGGTCATCACCACGTCGTGCGCCGCCTCTTCAAGCGAGACGTTGCGGTACGCCATCTGCGCCGCGACGTCGTACGCGGCAACCATGCGCATGAACATCTCGCCGGAGCCGGTGGTCGACACTGCGCAGGTAGCGTCGTCCGCATAGCAGCCCGCGCCGATCAGCGGCGTATCGCCGACCCGGCCGACCTGCTTGTTGGTGACGCCGCCTGTCGAGGTGGCAGCCGCCACGTGGCCATGCTGATCGAGCGCGACCGCCCCCACCGTGCCGAACTTGCGATTCGGATCGATCGGCTCATGCGGCGTGGGATCGTCATTATTCGAGGCCAGCGTCGCGCCGTCGTGATCGAGCATGGCGCGCTGCTGACCGCGTGCGAGTTGCCATTGGCGATAACGGGCTTCGGTATGGAAATACTCGGGCTCGACGAATTCGAGTCCTTGCGCGGCTGCGAAAGCTTCCGCGCCGGCGCCGGTGAACAGAACGTGTTCACTGCGTTCGAGTACGCGGCGCGCCGCCAGAATCGGATTGCGTATGCGCGTCACGCAGCAGATCGCGCCCGCGTCGAGTGTGCTGCCGTCCATGATGGCCGCGTCGAGCTCATGCGTGCCGGCTGCCGTGTAGACCGCGCCGCGGCCCGCGTTGAAGAGCGGGCAATCTTCGAGCAGGCGTACGGCTTCGCTGACAGCGTCGAGCGCGCTGCCGCCGTCGGCGAGCACGCGCTGACCCGCGCTCAGTACGGCATGCAAGGCGGCGTGGTAGTCGGCTTCGGCGCTGGCCGACATGGACGCGCGCAGGATCGTGCCTGCCCCGCCGTGAATGGCAATGACTGCGTTGGAGTTCATTTCTTGGCTTTCGTAGTGCGGGTGGTACGGGTAGAAGGTCGCGCGGGGTTCTCGGCCACGCTGGAAGGCTCGGCTTGCGGATCGGTCAGCCAGGGCAATACAAATTCGCTGACACCCGCTGCGGCTTTGACCGAGCGCTGGGCGCGATAAGCAACCGCGTCGCAGAGTGCTTCGATCACGGCCAGCACAGCGGAATCGGCATTGGCCGCGAGCCGCCGTTCAGAACGGATGTAGAGCTTGAGATCGGCAAATTGCGCGAGCGGTGAGCGCGGACTATCGGTAAGCGCAAGCACGCGTGCGCCGCGACTTGCCGCTCGCCGGGCGAGTTCGATGGTGTCGTCGACATAACGCGGAAACGCAATGCCGATCACCAGATCGGCGCTGTCCGCAGTGAACAGGCGCCGTGCGGCATGCGACGGTCCGCCGATCAATGCGAGCGACTGCACGTTGTCGTGATACGGCATCAGGCCGTGTTCCATCAAACCGGCGAGAAACGCGCTGGCCCCGTAGCCGAGCACGAATACCCGGCGCGCGGCGATGATCGCTTCAACCGCTGCTTCGGCGGCGGCGCTATCGATTGCGGTGCGGGTGGAATGAAGATTGGCCGCCGCCTGTTCGAGCAATGCATCGAGCAGAGCGTCGCCGGAGGCGAGCGATTCCTGCGCGCTACGCAGCCGTTCGACGGGTGCAAGCGTCGCTTCGAAGCCGCGTACCAGCGCTTCGCGAAACTGCGGATAGCCGTCGAAGCCGAGCGCGCGAGCGAAGCGATTCGCCGTCGCCACCGATGCACCGACCACGCTCGCCAGTTCGTCGATTCGCATCGTCGCCGCGCGGAACAGATTCGCCAGCACGTACTCGCCCATGCGCCGATGGATTGGCGTAAGCGTCGGCATCGCTGCGGCGATGCGTGAAGCGATCGCCTGTTCGGCATGGTTGGAAGCAGCGGACGAGTGATGAATCATGCGAGCGAGCCAACCGCTGCGACGCGGCGACTGTAATCAAAATGAATGAAAGTATATTTACATAGAAATCGCACAGAAAAAAATTCATTTTCATTTTCGAGGGTTTTCACGGAGAGCCGCGTGCGTGTTCGTGAACATCCGCTTACGCCATGAAAACCAGTTTTCATGGCGCGACCGCGGCGCCTTCTGGAATGTTCGCGAGCCGCGCCGCCGGCGACATCACGATGATCAGCGCCTGCACGACGAACGCCGCCGCAGCCGCGACCAGACAGGCATCCATTCCCCACCGCGCGCTGATCGCCGCACCGAGCAGCGCGCCCAGCGGCCGTGCGCCGTAGGTTGCCGTGCTGTTAATCGCGGAGACGCGGCCCATCATCCGCTCTGGCGTGATCGCCTGGCGCAGCGTGGTCGAGCCGACCACCCACAGAATCGGTCCGGCGCCGAGCAGGAAGAAGCTCAGCATCGCCAGCCAGAACGACGGCGCGACGATCGTCGCCACCATCACCAGCGAGGCGAGCAAACCACATGAAGGCCCGATGATCAGCACGCGTCCAAACGCGAGACGTCGCGCGATGGCGGGCGCGGCGAGCGCGCCGCACACCATGCCGACGCCGTACGCGCCGAGCGTCACGCCGACCATCGACGCGCTCAATCCAAGGCGATGCACGGCATACGGCACATACACCGCTTGCAACACGAAGAAGCCGAGATTAAAGAAGATCGCGGTGGCCAGCATGGGGCGCAGCAGCGCGTCGTGCAAAACGAAGCGCGTACCGTCGCGCAGTTCGAGCAGGAAGTGCCGTTGAGAAGCGCTTGCTCGCGGCGGTTCGCGCAAGCCCGCAAGGAGCGCGACGGCCAGCGCAGATAGCCCGGCCGCGCAGCCATACGCCCAGCCCGCGCCGATCCAGCCGACCAGCAGCCCGCCAAGCGCCGGGCCCGCCGAATATGCGACGCTGCGCGCCAGTTCGAGCCGGCCGTTCGCCTGGGCGTACGCCTCGCGCGGCACGATCGAGGGCACCAGCGAAGGCGCCGCGACGTTGTACGCCACCGTGCCGGTCGCGGCAATGAAGCCGAGCGCGGCAAGCAGCGGCAAGCTCAGCGCGTGCGTCATTACCAGCAGCAGCACGCACAACATCGCGACCACGCGTACGCTTTCCGCGAGCGTCATCAACGTACGGCGCGAGCGGCGGTCGGCCCATACGCCGAGCGGAATCGACAACAACAGGAACGGCAGCGTCTGCGCGGTTTGCAACAGGCCGGTCTCGCGCGCGCCGGCGCCCAGTGCGAACACGGCGACGAGCGGCGCGGCCGCGAGGCTGATCTGCTCGGCGGATTGCGCGACCAGATTCGACCATGCAAGCCGCTGGAATGCGGCCGGCAAACGGATCGCGGATGACGACGGCGAAGATGACGTGACGGACATCGATGAACTCCTGCGCTGGAACGTTGGGAGACCATCGTCGCCGCTATGTCGCTACGCGGCGCTCCGCTTCTTGCGGTGTTATTCTTCGCTCGCCATGAATCTCGAAAGCATCCTCTTCACTCAAGGTTTCGGCTCGCGCCGCCAATGCCGGGCATTGATCGGCGACGGCCGCGTGAGTATCGGCGGCTCAGTGTGCGCCGATGCCGACACCGATTTCCCCACCGACGACGGCACGTTCTGCTTCAGCGTGGACGGCGTGGTCTGGCCGTATCGCGAGCACGCCTATCTGCTGCTGAACAAGCCCGCCGGCTATGAATGTTCGCGCGATCCGCAGCATCATCTGAGCGTGTTCAGCCTGCTGCCGCCGCAGTTCGCCGAACGTGGCGTGCAATGCGTCGGCCGTCTCGATCAGGACACCACCGGCCTCCTGCTGCTCTCCGACGACGGCAAGTTCGTTCACATGTTCACGTCGCCGAAACGCAAAGTGCCGAAGCTGTACATCGCAACCACCCGGCACCCTATCGACGACACCCAGTTGGGCGCGTTGCGCAACGGTGTCCTGCTGCACGGCGAGCCCAAACCGATCGCCGCCGTCGACGCCCACGCACGCGGCGAGCACGCGCTGGCCCTCACCGTGATGGAAGGCAAGTATCACCAGGTCAAGCGGATGATCGCGGCGGCCGGCAACCGCTGCGAGGCACTGCATCGCGAGCGGATCGGCGGACTCAGCTTGCCCGCGACACTCGCACCAGGCGGGTGGCAATGGCTCGATGAAACCGACCTCGGATCTCTACGGAGCGGGTAAACCGGTAGGACCCTTTTAAGGCCTTGATGCATCAGGAGAATCGTGTGCGCGCCCGCACACGGGTTCGCTGAATCCCGATGGCTCGCTGCGGCGCAGCATGTTCTTCCTTACAACTCGCCCTATACTCGTTTAAACAACGACTACAAAGGGTTCAAGGAGGGCGCGCCATGGTCACTCACGACACCATCCCGGTCACGAATATGATGATCGCTTTCGTGTGCCTCGGCCTGGTTCTGATCGGCGGACTGCTGGTCATGATGCGGCTGCGGCATAAATATCATCCGAACCTGATCGGCGCGCTGATCGGCGCCATGCTGTGCTTCCTGTTGCTGGAGGCGTTGCCGGCGCTGACGTAAGCCCGCGAAGGCAGGCCCGCCATGCCTACGAAGCCGCGCGCAGAAAGTCTTCGACGCTCGGATAGCGCAAGCGCACGCGCAATTCCGTTTTGAGGCGCCGGTTCACGAGGCGCCTCGATTCACGCATAAAGGACAGCAAGGTCGGTTCGATCTGCTGCTCCGCCTGCGCGCGCGTGATGCGCGGCGCGTGTTCGAGGCCGAACGCATCGGCCACCACATCGAAGTATTCCCCCATTTTCAGCGACGTATCGTCCGATGCGTGAATCACGCGCCCCGGCCGCCCGTGCGTGGCGAGGCGCACGAGGATCGCGGCGAGGTCGTCGGCATGGATATGGTTGGTGTAGACGTCGTCGGCGTCGATCAGGGCGGGCGTGCGCTTTTCCAGCCGCGCGAGCGGCAGACGGTTGCTTGCGTAGATGCCCGGAATCCGCGCCACGCTGGCAGCGACCACGCCGCGTGCGGTGGCGCGCCGCAATTGCCGCTCGGCCGACACGCGACGTTTGGCACGCGCATTGGCCGGCCGCGCCGTGCGCGTCTCGTCGATCCACGCGCCGCCACAATCGCCATAGACCCCCGTCGTGCTCGCGTACACCAACTTCACCGGCGCTTGCAGAGCGGCAGCCCAGCGCACCCTGTCGGGTACAATATTGGCTGTTTCAGATTCAGCCCACGAGGCATGCATGCTGCGCAACCCGCGGCGTAACCGCCCCACCGGCGCCACCGCGCCGCGCGCGGCACGCAGCGCCCGATCGCGGCGCGCGCTCAGCGTAGCGAGCAACGCACGGGTACGGCGGTCGTCGTCGCCAGTTTTTTGCGGCGGCGCGAGATGCAGCACCGTCGGCGCGAGCCCGGCAAGCCGTTTCAGGCTGCGGCGCACGTCGAGATCGCCGAGCAGCGGCGTGGCCCCGGCAGCGCGCAATTCGGCGCTGCGCTCGGCGTGACTGGTGAGCGCGAAGACATGCGCGCGCGGCCGTAACAAGGGCACGCAACGCATGCCGACATCGCCGCAGCCAACTATCAATACGCGCGGCCGGCGTAAATTTCGTGTCGCTTTCATGGTGGATGCATTGTAGCCGTCAAGCGCGGCAGGTACCGCACAGTTGAACCGGCGGCTCCGATAACGATTACCGACTCCTCGATTTCGAATACTCACTCTATGGCATTTAACGTCACGCTCCGGCAAAGCGGCCGGCAGTTTCAGGTAGAACAGGACGAACCGGTCCTGATAGCAGCGCTGCGACAAGGCATCGGCCTGCCGTACGGCTGCAAGAACGGCGCCTGCGGCTCATGCAAAGGCACCGTGATCAGCGGTCAGATCGAACAGCGTCAGCATTCGTCGTCGGCCTTGTCGAACGACGAAAGAACGCGCGGCATGGCGCTCCTCTGCTGCGCGACCGCATGCTCCGATCTCGAAGTGGATATCCGCGAAGTGGCCGGCGTGGGCGACGTGCAGGTCAAGAAACTGCCGTGCCGCGTGAACGCCATCGAGCGCAAGGCCGACGACGTCGTCGTGCTGAAGCTGCAATTGCCCGCCAACGAACGTCTGCAGTATCTGGCCGGCCAATACCTCGAGTTCATTCTTAAGGACGGCAAGCGCCGCAGCTATTCGATGGCGAGCGCGCCGCACACGGAAGGCCCGATCGAATTGCACATCCGTCACATGCCCGGCGGCGCGTTCACCGATCACGTCTTCAGTGCGATGAAGGAGCGCGACATTCTGCGCTTCGAAGCGCCGCTCGGCACCTTCTTCCTGCGTGAAGACTCGGACAAGCCGATCGTGCTGCTCGCCTCGGGCACGGGCTTCGCGCCGCTGAAGGCGATTGTCGAACATGCGGTGTTCAAGAATCTGGACCGGCCCATGACGCTTTATTGGGGCGCACGCCGCAAGAAAGACCTGTACCTGCTCGATCTCGCCGAGCAATGGGCTCGCGAGATTCCGAACTTCAAGTTCGTGCCGGTGCTGTCGGAACCCGACGCAAGCGACGCGTGGACGGGCCGTGTCGGCTTCGTGCATCGCGCGGTGATCGAGGATCTGCCCGACCTGTCGCCGTATCAGGTGTACGCGTGCGGCGCGCCGGTGATGGTCGAGTCGGCGCAGCGCGATTTCACCCAGCATCACGGTCTGCCGGAAGACGAGTTCTACGCGGATTCCTTCACGAGTGCAGCGGATCTGGCGAACGCGGTTTGAGGCTGTGAATGGGTTGACTGCACGCCTTTCGACCCATTCATCAAAACGAAACAGGCACGCTGGCAGACTTGCCTGAATTCGCGTTGACGCGAATTTGTGCAAATTCATGGTTTACACCGGCGCTTTCCTTGTCGTATTCTTTCGCGCATGAACCGCATTCAATCCGAACTTCGACGTCGCCGCTCGCCGCTCCCTTAGGGACGCCGCCGGCTTCGTCACGGATTCGCGCCGCACAAGGGCGCAAGCAGTTCGAATCATGAAAGCCACGGCATGCCGTGGCTTTTTTGTTTGCTTTTTTTGCTTTCCCCGGCCCGTGTTTCATTGTGTGGCCAAACCGCTCACTAACTTTCACCCCGCTGTCTGGAGCCTGCCGTCATGAATTTCAATGAGTACCCGATCGAGTCGCTGATGTACATCACGAACCGGCCCGAAATCGTTTTCACGCACGGCAAGGGCTCGTGGCTCTATGACAATAACGGCAAGCGATATCTGGACTTCATCCAGGGTTGGGCGGTCAACAGCCTCGGCCACTGCAACGAGTGCATGATCGAAGCGCTGAACAAGCAGGCGCAACTGTTGCTGAATCCGTCGCCGGCCTTTTACAACGAACCGATGGCGAAACTCGCGGGTCTGCTCACGCAGCACAGCTGTTTCGACAAGGTGTTCTTCGCGAACAGCGGCGCCGAAGCCAACGAAGGTGCAATCAAGCTCGCGCGCAAGTGGGGCAAGAAGTTCAAGGACGGCGCGTTCGAAATCATCACGTTCGATCACAGCTTCCATGGCCGCACGCTCGCCACCATGTCCGCCAGCGGCAAACCGGGCTGGGACACGATCTACGCACCGCAAGTGCCGGGTTTCCCGAAGGCGGATCTGAACGACATCGCATCGGTTGAAAAGCTCATCAATGCGAAGACCGTCGCGGTGATGCTCGAGCCGATTCAGGGTGAAGGCGGCGTGATTCCCGCCACCCGCGAGTTCATGCAGCAACTGCGCGCGCTGACCAAACAGCACAACCTGCTGCTGATCGTCGACGAAGTGCAAAGCGGTTGCGGCCGCGCCGGCACGCTGTTCGCGTACGAACTGTCGGGTATCGAACCGGACATCATGACGCTCGGCAAGGGTATCGGCGGCGGCGTGCCGCTCGCGGCGCTGCTCTCGAAGGCTGAAATCGCCGTGTTCGAAGCGGGCGACCAGGGCGGCACGTACAACGGCAATCCGCTGATGACCGCGGTCGGCTACTCGGTGATTTCGCAGCTTACCGCGCCGGGTTTCCTCGAAGGCGTGCGCGCGCGCGGCGAATATCTGCGCGCGAAGCTGCTCGAACTGTCGGAAGAACGCGGCTTCGAAGGCGAACGCGGCGAGGGTCTGCTGCGCGCGCTGCTGCTCGGCAAGGACATCGGCAATCAGATCGTCGAGAAAGCACGTTTGATGCAGCCGGACGGCCTGCTGCTGAATGCGGCGCGGCCGAACCTGCTGCGCTTCATGCCGGCGCTGAACGTCACGAACGAAGAGATCGACCAGATGATGGCGATGCTGCGTTCGATTCTCGACACGCTGTAATCACACGGAAAAGCGCGTATGACGACGACCGCAGCCCTCTCGATTCGCCGCTTCGAAGCGAGCGACACCGACGCCGTGGTCGCGCTGTGGCAGCAAGCATTCCCCGAGTACCGGGACGTGACGAGGCCGCAGCGCAACCCGCATTTGTCGATCGCCAACAAGCTGGCGACGCAACCGGAGCTGTTCTTTGTCGCGGTGTTCGGCGAGCGTATCGTCGGCACAGTGATGGGCGGCTACGACGGGCACCGGGGCTGGCTGTATTCGCTCGCGGTGGATGAATCGTTGCGACGTCATGGCATCGGCACGAGGCTGGTCGCGCATGTCGAGAACGCGTTGACCGAACGTGGCTGCCCGAAGCTGAACTTGCAGGTGCTGTCCGCAAAGGCCGACGTGCGGGCGTTTTATGAAGCGCTCGGTTATCGCGCGGATGCCGTCATCAGTCTCGGCAAACGCCTCGGCGAACTGGCGGAGACGCCGGCTGCCTGAGCGTCGGACAAGCGCCTGAAAAGAGAAAGGCCGCCTGCGCTTCAATCGCGCAGGCGGCCTTTTTTAACGGCTAAAGCAAATCTGGTCCGGGTTATTCACCCAACTCATTTACCCAGCTCATTCACCCAGATAAGCTGCCCGCACCTTCGGATCATCCAGCATCTGCTTCGCGTCGCCGGACATCGTGACGAGACCCGAGTCCATCACGTAGCCACGGTTCGCAGCCTGCAACGCGAGACGCGCGTTCTGCTCGACCAGCAGCACAGTCATGCCTTCGGCCGAGATCGCCCGCACCACTTCGAAGATTTTCTCGACCATGATCGGCGACAGACCCATCGACGGTTCATCCAGCAACAACAGCTTAGGCTTGCTGATGATCGCGCGCGCCATCGCCAGCATCTGCTGTTCGCCGCCCGAAAGCGTACCCGCGTATTGCGCGGCCCGTTCCTTCAGGCGCGGGAAGAAGCCGAACATGCGATCGACGTCTGCCTTGATGCCGTCCGTGTCGCTGCGCAGATAAGCCCCCATCTGCATGTTCTCGACGATCGACATGCGCGAGAAGATGCCGCGGCCTTCCGGCACCATCGCCAGACCGCGTTTGAGCAGCTCGTGCGCCGGGATGCCCTTGATCGACTGGCCCATGTACTCGATATCGCCTGCCGAGTACGGCTTCAGACCCGTGATCGCCTTCATCGTCGTGGTCTTGCCCGCGCCGTTCGCGCCGATCAACGTGACCAGTTCGCCCTGCGCGACTTCGAGATCGATGCCCTTAACTGCCTGAATGCCGCCGTAATTGACTTGCAGGCCCTTGATTTTCAACATTGCCGTAGCCATTAGTGGACCCCCGCACCCAGATAAGCTTCGATCACTTTCGGATCCTTCTGCACGTCCGACGGCAGTCCTTGCGCAATCACCTTGCCGTAGTCGAGCACCGTCATCTGGTTGCACAGACCCATCACCAGTTTCACGTCGTGTTCGATCAGCAGAATCGTCTTGCCGTCCGCGCGGATCTTGTCGAGCAGCTTGGTCAGCTCGACCTTTTCCGTGGCGTTCATGCCGGCAGCCGGTTCATCCAGTGCGAGCAGCTTTGGATCCGTTGCCAGCGCGCGGGCGATTTCCAGACGGCGCTGGTGGCCGTACGACAGATTGCGCGACGTGTAGTCCGCGTACTGCGCAATGCCGACGTACTCCAGCAGCTCGATTGCGCGTTCCTTGATCTCGCGCTCTTCGCGACGCTCGGCCGGCGTCTGCAACACCGCGCCGATCAGACCGTGCTTGGTGCGCACGTGACGGCCGACCATCACGTTTTCCAGCGCGGTCATGCCGCCGAACAGACGGATGTTCTGGAACGTACGCGCAATCCCCGCCTTCGCCACCTGATAGACGGCGGTCGGCGTGTATTCGGTGCCGTCGAGCCTGAACTCGCCCGAATCCGGCGTGTACAGCCCCGTGATCACATTGAAGAAGGTTGTCTTGCCGGCGCCGTTCGGGCCGATCAGCCCGTAAATCTGGCCCGACTTGATCTCGAGCCCCACGTCGGAAAGTGCCTGCAAACCGCCGAAACGCTTGTTGACGCCTTTGACGGACAGTCGAATGTTGTCGCTCATATTTTTTCTCCGCGTCCTTACGCCCGCACCGGTTTCTTGCCGGCGCGCTTCGCCAGTTTCGCAATCTTGTCTTCGTGCTTCGGCGACGGCCACAAGCCTTCCGAGCGATACAGCATGATCACGACCATCGCGAGGCCGTACAGCAACTGACGGATCACTTCGGTATCGACGATTTCATGGCCGAAGATCGCGTTCTGCAGCGGACCCATGGTCGAGCGCAGGAATTCCGGGAACACGGCAAGCAGCACCGCGCCGAGAATCACGCCCGGAATGTGGCCCATACCGCCCAGCACCACGCACGCCAGCACCACGACCGATTCCCAGAACGTGAACGATTCCGGCGACACGAAGCCCTGGAACGACCCGAACATCGCGCCCGACAGGCCGCCGAACGACGCGCCCATCGCGAAAGCCAGCAGCTTCACGTTACGGGTGTTGATGCCCATTGCCTTGGCGGCGATTTCGTCTTCACGGATTGCGGCCCATGCACGGCCGATCCGCGAGTGCTGCAAACGCGTACAGGTCCAGATCACGAACAGCGAGCAGAGCACGAACAGGTAGTAGTACGAGTACACCGACGGGAACTGGAAGCCGAACAGCGAGTGGGTTTGCGCGAGACTGAAGCCGCCCACCGACACCGGATCGATCCCCGTGATCCCCTTCGGACCATTGGTGATGTTCACCGGACGGTCGAGGTTGTTCATGAAGATCCGCACGATTTCCCCGAAGCCCAGGGTCACGATCGCGAGGTAGTCGCCGCGCAGACGCAAGGTCGGTGCGCCGAGCAGCACGCCGAAAGTCGCCGCGAGCGCCATGGCAATCGGCACGATGACCCAGATCGGCGTATGCAGGCCGTTCGGGAACATATGCGCGATCCACTCGAACTGCGAGGTCAGGTGCGGCGAGCTCAGCAACGCGGCAACGTAAGCGCCGATTGCGTAGAACGCGATGTAGCCCAAATCCAGCAGGCCAGCAAAGCCGACCACCACATTGAGGCCTAGCGCCAGCATCACGTACAGCATCGCGAAGTCGAGCACGCGGACCCAGTAGTTGCCGCCGGCCGCGCCGATGATCATCGGCGCCGCGATCACGAAGACCGCAGTAAGGATGCCGACGGTCAACGTCTTCGTCATGTTCTTTTCGGGGATGAGCGTCGTGGACGGCTCGATCGGTTGAATTGAGGTCATGTCTGTCTACTCCTTATGCTCGATCCGCAACACGTTCGCCCAACAGGCCCGACGGACGGAACACCAGCACGATGATCAGCACGATGAATGCGAACACGTCCTGATAGTTACTGCCGAAGACACCGCCCGTGAGATTGCCGATATAACCGGCCCCCAACTGTTCGATCAGGCCGAGCAGCACGCCGCCCACCATCGCCCCGCCGAGATTGCCGATCCCGCCCAGCACCGCCGCGGTAAAGGCCTTCAGCCCTGGGATGAAGCCCATATAGAAGTGTGCGTTACCGTATTCGGACGCGATCATCACGCCGGCGAGCGCGGCCAGCGCCGAGCCGATCATGAAGGTCGCCGAAATCACGAAGTTCGGGTTCACGCCCATCAGGCTGGCAACGCCCGGGTTCTCGGCGATTGCACGCATCGCGCGGCCCAGCTTGGTCTTGTGAACCAGCAGCAGCAGACCGCCCATCACGAGGAACGCCACCACGATGATCACGATTTCGGTCATCGAGATCACGGCGCCCGGCGTCGTATCCGTGGCCTTGATCACGTTGATCGGGTCAGTAGGCAACAGCTGCGGGAACGGCAGCGGGTTGCGCGACCAGATCATCATCGCGAGGGTTTGCAGCAGGATCGACACGCCGATCGCGGTGATCAGCGGGGCGAGGCGCGGCGCTTTACGCAACGGCCGGTAGGCCACGCGCTCGATCGTGTAGCCGACGACAGCACACACAACCGCGGCGATGACCAGCGCAATGCATAGCGTCGGCACATTGCCGAGGCCGGGGAAGTGGTTCTGCAGCACGCCTATGGCTGAGAGCGCGACCATCGCGCCCACCATCAACACATCGCCATGCGCGAAGTTGATGATGCCTAAGATGCCGTAAACCATCGTATAGCCCAGTGCGATGATGGCGTAAACGCTGCCAAGCACCAGCCCGTTGAGGACCTGCTGGATGAAGATATCCATTTAATGCTCCTTAGCCCGTGCGACTGGATTCGCGTTCTTCATCAGCCGGTGGGCGGTGATGCGGTACGCCAATCTCAACGGCACTGCGGGTACTGATGTAAAAGACCGGTAAGGGTTATCCGCCGCCCGGTTCGTCTTGCGACTGTGATGCAGTCGCTCACTTGCCGATGGCGGATGCAAAAACGGCACCGTTGGGTGGTTTCGGTGCCGTCAGGCTGTACGTCCCGTCATCACATCTTCACGACGTCGAGAACCGCTTTCTTGCCGTCCTTGAAGTCGTAAAGCGTAATGGCGCCCTCTTTCAAATCACCCTTGTCGTCGAACGCGATGTGGCCGATTACCCCGTTGTAATCGGTGGACGGCATCGCAGCCAGCACCTTGGGCGCCTCGATCGAATTAGCGCGCTTCATTGCATCGACAATCACGTACACAGCGTCATACGTGAACGGTGCGTAAATCTGCACCGGCGTGTGGAAGCGGTCCACGTACTTCTTTTCGAAGTCCGCTCCCTTGTCCATTTTGGAAAGCGCGAGTCCCGCTTCCGAACAGACCAGGTTTTGCACGGCGGTTCCCGCCAGCTCACCCACCTTGTCGGTACACACGCCGTCGCCGCCAAGGATTTTTGCCCTGATACCGAGCGCCGCCGCCTGTTTGGCGAACGGCCCGCCCGTCGCGTCCATTCCGCCGAACATGATCACGTCCGGCTGAACACGCCTGATCTTTCTAAGGACGGCCTGAAACTCCGTAGCCCTGTCATTCGTGGCTTCACGCGCGACGACCTTCGCGCCGCTCGCCTGTACCGTCTTTGCGAACTCGTCGGCCAGTCCCTTACCGTATACGGTCGAGTCGTCGACGATCGCGATGCGTTTCGCGCCGAGCACCTTCGTCGCGTAGTTGGCCAGCGCCGGCCCCTGCTGGGCATCGGTCGCGACCACCCGATAAGTCGTCTTGAAACCTTGCTGCGTATATCCCGGGTTGGTCGACGACGGCGAGATCTGCACGATGCCGGCGTCGCTATAGATCTTCGAGGCCGGAATCGAGACGCCTGAATTCAGATGCCCGACCACGGCGACGACGTGATCCTCAACGAGCTTCTCGGCGACCGCCGTTCCCGTTTTCGGGTCGGCCGCATCATCCTCGGCGTCGAGCTCCAACTGGATCTTGTGACCGTCGATCGTTAAACCCTGCGTGTTGATTTCCTCGACTGCCAGACGCGCACCGTTTTCATTGTCTTTACCGAGATGCGCAATGGGACCCGTTAATGGGGCCGCATGACCGATCTTCACGACAATCGCTTCGCTTGCCGGGGCCGCTGCCACCGTGGCAGCCGATGCACCGGCTCCAACCTCACCATCCTGCTTCTTGCCGCACGCGGTCAACATCGCAACCGCGGTCACGATGGACACGGTGTAAGCAAATTTGACTCGCATTAAGTAGGTCTCCCGCGCCTTGCAAAATCCGTTGTTCGGGACCCGGAGGCCTTGAGAACGCGCGCATTGTAACTCCAATTATGCGACGCGCAATATTGTTGAAACGGTGGGGTTTTCCTGCATTGCAACCTTATTTTGAGAGAGAAAACCAGCGACAGGCGCAACTAGGTTGCGACTAATTTTCGTGCACCAGTTGCACCACCGTCGCGCCCAATGGCATCAAGTGTTGCAGCGAATTGGCCCGATCCCCGGTTACACGGTGGTTCGCGTTAAGTATTACGTTTCCATTGATACCGGGATACACGCACTATTTTAGTGCGTCAAAAATCGCCGCAACGCGTTTCGCTGGATTTAAACGGGGTCACATCGGTCGAAAAACGATTAAATGCCAAATCGCAGCTCAAAAGAATTCGTGTGGAAACACACGTAAAAAGGCTCGGACCAGTGTTCTGGCACTTTATTTCCAACACCTCATGAATCTGCGGACGAAAAAAAAGCGCGCCCTTGGGCGCGCCTTGCTTTCAGAAACGTCGGCTAATCGTCAGGCAGGCAAACCCAGCCCGCGCGGCAGCGGAAACGCGATGTTTTCTTCGATACCTTCAAGTGCGCGCACGTTGCGCACACCGAGCTCATGCAAACGGCCAATCACCGCTTGTGCCAGTGCTTCCGGCGCCGAAGCGCCCGCCGTCACGCCGATCCGGCGCTTGCCTTCGACCCAGACCGGATCGATCTGATCCGGCGAGTCCACCATATAAGACGGCACGCCGAGCTTTTCGGCCAGTTCGCGCAAGCGGTTCGAATTCGAACTATTCGGGCTGCCGACTACGATCACCACGTCGCATTGCGGCGCCATGAACTTGACCGCGTCCTGACGGTTCTGCGTGGCGTAGCAGATGTCCTGCTTCTTCGGTTCACGGATCGCCGGGTACTTCGACTTCAGGGCACCGATGATCTCAGCCGCATCGTCGACCGACAGGGTGGTTTGCGTCACGAACGCGATCCGCTCGGGGTCGGCCAGTTGCAGCGCCTGCACATCCTTGATGTCTTCCACCAGATGCATGCCCTCGCCCGCCTGCCCCATCGTGCCCTCGACTTCCGGGTGACCCTTGTGGCCGATCATCACGATATCGAAGCCGTCCTGGCGCATTTTCGCGACTTCAATGTGCACCTTGGTGACGAGCGGACAAGTGGCGTCGTACACGCGCAGGCCGCGCGATTCGGCTTCCGAGCGCACCGCTTTCGACACGCCATGCGCGCTGAAAATGACGGTATTGCCGGCCGGCACCTCTTCCAGTTGTTCGATGAAAATCGCGCCCTTCTTGCGCAAATCCTCGACGACATAGGCGTTATGGACAATTTCGTGGCGCACGTAGATCGGCGAGCCGTGCAACTTGATGGCCCGCTCAACGATCTCAATGGCCCGATCGACGCCGGCACAGAACCCGCGCGGTTGCGCCAGCAGGATTTCGGCTTCGGCAAGAGTCGTATCCGTGATGCTCATGTTTACAGAATCCCGATGATTTTCACTTCAAACGCCAGCGTCTGGCCGGCAAGCGGATGGTTGAAATCGAACAGCGCCGACGTTTCGCCCACTTCTTTCAGGACGCCGGCATAGCGGCCGCCGCCCGGCGCGTTGAATTCGACCAGATCACCCGGCGAAAAATCCTCGCCGATCATGCTGTTTTCACGCAGCGTGGCCAGTGAGACCCGCTGGATCAGCTCCGGATTGCGCGGGCCGAATGCCTGCTCCGGCGTTAGCTGAAAGGTCGAGTGGTGGCCCACCTTCAAACCCAGCAGAATATGTTCCAGCGGCGGCGCCAGTTGACCCGCACCGAGCAGCAGCGTGGCCGGCCTGTCGGTAAACGTATTGATGACTTCGGCGCCATCGGCAAGGGAAAGCCGGTAGTGAAGCGTCACATGTGAACCGGGTTTCACTTCGGAAATGTCGATGATGCTCATGCAATGCTCGCTCAGTCGAAGCGCGCTGCACGCGTGCGCCGCGGGCGCAGTCGACGCGTGTGGCAAACCGTCGGGGTGCCGTGCGCAAAGCGCCTATTGTAAGCCACATAGCGGGCGGCGGCTTGGGTCCGTCGCACGCATCGCGGCGCGGCCGGGCACCGCGCGCCGCCCCCGAAGCGAACTGGAGGATGTGTACCTGATATGGCTGATTACGCCTGCACGATAGACAAAGCGCCATCCGAGGCAAGCCTGCCGGAGCCCGCCGCGCCCACCGGCGCGGCGCCGGCGCGGGCGTCACCGCGCGCTTGCGCCGCAGTTGATAGCGCCACCAGTACCGCCGCCGGTCCTGGCGCTCGCATCGCCAAGGCCGCGGCGAACATCGGCAAATCCGCACCCCAGCGGCTCGTACGCGGCAAATGGCTTAAACACGACATGCCGCGCGAACGGCTGATCGAGCAAGGACCGGGCGTGCTATCCGACACCGAAATGATCGTGCTCGTGCTCGGCTCAGGCCTGCCCGGCCACGATGTATTCAATGTCGCGCGCACCCTGCTCGACCGCTTCGGCTCGCTGCGCGCCATGCTCGACGCGACCTATTCGGACTTCGACGGCCTGCGCGGCATCGGGCCGGCCAAAAAGGCGCAGTTGCTCGCCATCATGGAGATGGCGCGGCGCTCGCTGGTCGATAAAATGCGTGACCGTGTGCTGATGAACTCGCCTGAGGCCGTGAAGGACTATCTGCGCCTCTATATAGGCGGCAAGGCGCAAGAGGTCTTCGTGTCGCTCTTTCTCGACGCCCGGCATCGGCTGATCCGTTGCGAAGAAAGCGCACGCGGCACGCTGACGCGCATGGCGGTCTACCCGCGCGAGATCGTCCGGCGCGCGTTGAGTCTGAATGCCGCCAGCCTGATCGTCGCGCATAATCACCCTTCCGGCGCCGTCCAGCCGAGTGCGAGCGACTGCCGCCTGACGCATACGCTGCGCGACGCGCTTGCGCTGATCGACGTGCGGTTGATCGATCATCTGGTAATTGGCGCCGACACTACCTACTCGTTTGCCCATGCAGGCTGGCCCTGAAATGGCCTGAACCTGGGCCGCGGCGACCTCTCGCCGTGTTCGGCATCGCAAATAAGGTTTGATTTTGCGGCTTTTTTTCTGCTAGAATTCCGGTTTGCCTATTTCCAACCCCCTGTTCCGAAGCCACCAAGGCGTTCCGGAAAGGAAACGTGCCTCGAGTTTCCATAAACTCTCAAGCGCGGCTCTTTTCGGGAAACTTTCACGGCGTTCGAACTCAGAATTAGCGTATTAGGAGTGCTCTCATGGCACGCGTATGCCAAGTAACTGGGAAAGCGCCGATGAGCGGCAACAACGTTTCCCACGCGAACAACAAAACCAAGCGCCGGTTCCTGCCGAACCTGCAAAACCGCCGTATTTGGGTGGAAAGCGAAAACCGTTGGGTGCGTCTGCGCGTTTCGAACGCCGGCCTGCGCCTGATCGACAAGAACGGTATCGACGCTGTGCTCGCAGATCTGCGCGCACGCGGTGAAGCCTAAGGAGTAAATCATGGCGAAAGGCGCACGCGACAAGATCAAGCTGGAATCGACCGCAGGCACGGGTCACTTCTACACGACGACGAAGAACAAACGCAACATGCCGGAAAAGATGCTGATCAAGAAATTTGATCCGGTCGTCCGTAAGCACGTTGAGTACAAGGAAACCAAGATTAAATAAATCTTGGCTCCTGCCTGACGAAGGCAAACAGATTTGCAAAAAAGCCTCGCATTCATGCGGGGCTTTTTTGTTTTCCATGTCCCGCTTTCACGCTATTTAACTGCCCAATACCCACCAGGACAGTCTTATCCCGTTCGGCCAGCTTTCCCTCATTCGCTGCGGCGCGTATCCTTTCTCGTTTTAGCGGCATGCGAAAGGCATGCTGTCATGGCAAAAACGAGAGCGGAGATGCGGGCGATGGAATTCGATGTAGCGATTGTCGGTAGCGGTCTGGCAGGTTTGAGCGTCGCGCTCAATCTTGCGCAGACCCGTCGGGTTGCGGTGGTCGCCAAGCGATCGATGACCGAAGGCGCAAGCGATTGGGCGCAAGGCGGGATCGCCGCCGTATTGGATTCCGCAGACAGCATCGAAAACCACGTGAGTGACACACTGATCGCCGGGGGTGGTTTGTGCGACGAGGCGGCAACCCGCTTTATCGTCGAACATGGGCGCGCCGCAATCGAATGGCTGATCGAACAAGGCGTGCCATTCACCAAAGACGACGCCGCCGAACTTGGCTTTCACCTGACACGCGAAGGCGGCCACAGCCATCGCCGGATCATTCACGCCGCGGATGCAACGGGTCATGCCGTAGTCGCCACGCTCAGCGAGCGGGTGCGCCGCCATCCCAACATCACGTTGCTCGAAGACCACTACGCGATCGACCTGATCACGTCCGACCGTCTCGGGTTGCCTGGACGTCGCTGCCACGGTTTGTATGCACTCGATCTGCAAAGCGGCCGCACCGTGACCATCGAAGCGCCGCATACCGTGCTCGCCACCGGCGGCGCCGGCAAGGTCTATCTGTACACCACCAACCCCGACACCGCGACCGGCGACGGTATCGCAATGGCCTGGCGCGCCGGCTGCCGCGTGTCGAACATGGAGTTCATCCAGTTCCATCCCACCTGCCTGTTCCATCCCTATGCAAAGTCCTTCCTGATCTCGGAAGCAGTGCGCGGCGAAGGCGGCATCCTGAAGCTGCCCGACGGCACGCGCTTCATGCCTAACCACGACGAACGCGCCGAACTCGCGCCGCGCGACATCGTCGCGCGTGCGATCGACTTCGAGATAAAGAAACGCGGCATTGATTGCGTGTATCTCGACATCAGCCATCAATCGCCCGAATTCCTGCGCGAACACTTCCCGACAATTCTGGCCCGCTGCCTCGAATTCGGCATCGACATCACCAAGGAGCCGATTCCGGTTGTGCCCGCCGCGCACTACACGTGCGGCGGTGTCGTGACCGATCTGGCTGGCCGCACTGATCTCGCAGGTCTCTACGCAGTGGGTGAAACGTCCTGCACCGGCCTGCACGGCGCGAACCGACTTGCCAGCAATTCCCTGCTCGAATGCCTCGTGATCGGACGTTCCGCCGCGCAGGCTATCGAGGAAGAAGGCTTCAGCGCCGCTGTCCACGCGCCGCTGCCGGACTGGGATGAAAGCCGCGTGTCCGATCCGGACGAAGAAGTGGTGGTCGCGCACAACTGGGATGAGTTGCGCCGCCTGATGTGGAACTATGTGGGCATCGTGCGCACGGACAAGCGGCTCATGCGAGCCAAACATCGGCTTGCACTGCTGCGCGACGAGATCCACGAGTACTACGCGAATTTCAAGGTGAGCCGCGATTTGCTTGAGCTGCGCAACCTGGTCGACGTGGCGTCGTTGATTGTTGAGGGCGCTCGCTCGCGACGTGAGAGCCGCGGCCTGCATTTCAGCCGCGATTGGCCGACCACGCTGCCTAAAGCGTTGCCGACCGTGCTGTCGCCAGAACATGTGCGTAACCGCAACGTATGATTTCTGAAGCTGTAGTGAAAAGGCCATCGCCGGGCGCCGGCGATGGCCTTTTCACGAATCGCGAACGTTCAAGCGCGCGGCTCAGACAATCCGCATCGAGTAATCCGTAGCGCGGACATCTTTGGTCAGCGCACCAATCGACACGCGATCAACGCCAGTTTCAGCGATGGTCCGCACTGTGTCGAAGTTCACCCCGCCAGACACCTCGAGCACCGCCCGGCCTGCGGTGATGCGCACGGCGTCACGCATTGCGTCGAACGAAAAGTTGTCCAGCAGAATGGATTGCGCGCGGTGCGCCAACGCGATTTCCAATTGCGCCAGCGTTTCGACTTCGATCTGGATCGACACGCCGGCGTTCAGCGCCAGCGCCGCATCCATCGCGGCACCAACGCCGCCCGCTGCGGCGATGTGGTTTTCCTTGATCAGAATGCCGTCGTACAACGCCAGCCGCTGGTTCGCACCGCCGCCCACGCGCACAGCGTACTTCTGCGCGAGCCGCAAGCCCGGCAAAGTCTTACGTGTATCGAGAACACGCGTCTGGGTGTGAGCAATGGCGTCGACATAGCGGCGCGTCGCGCTCGCCACGCCCGACAGCAATTGCAGGAAATTCAGCGCATTGCGTTCGCCGGTCAGTAGCGCACGGACAGGACCATGTAGTTCGCACACCGGCGTATCCGCCGTCATCCGATCGCCCTCGCGATAACGCCACCGCAAGTCGATGCGCGGATCGACCTGACGCATCACCGCGTTGAACCACGGCACACCACATAGCACGGCATCTTCGCGCACAATGATGCGTGCATCACGCATGTCGTCCGCGGGGACGAGGCGGCCGGTCTGGTCACCAGCGCCAACATCCTCGGCCAGCGCATCAGCGACATTGCGTGCCAACGCAGCATCGAATACGGCGCCGTACTGGGCCTGGATCTCCGCGAACAGCGGCGACACCGCCTCGATCTGATTGTGTTCCACCGCCCCCATTACGCCGCTCCCACGTTCGAATACAGTTGCCCGTCGCGCGAGAGATCGCCGCTGGCCTGCACGCGCTTCTTGTGACGCGCCGCGAAGTCGAGCATCCGGTCGATTGGCAAGCGCGCACGCTCGCCAATGACCCGGTCGACGAAGATCTCGTTGTGGCCGCGCTCGAGCACGTCGGCCAGATTGGCCAGGCCGTTCATCGCCATCCACGGGCAATGCGCGCAACTCTTGCAGGTCGCGCTGTTGCCGGCCGTGGGCGCGGCAATCAAGGTCTTGCCAGGTGCGGCTAGCTGCATCTTGTGCAGAATGCCGAGATCGGTCGCCACGATGAAATGCGTTGCGTCGAGTTTCTGGGCGGCGTCGATCAACTGGGTTGTCGAACCCACCACGTCCGCCTGCGCGACCACGTTAGCCGGCGACTCCGGGTGCACCAGCACTTTCGCGCCCGGATATTCGGCGCGCAACAGATCGAGTTCGATGCCCTTGAATTCGTCGTGCACGAGACACGAGCCCTGCCACAACAGCATGTCCGCGCCGGTCTTACTTTGGATATAGCCGCCAAGATGCCGATCCGGCGCCCAGATGATCTTCTCGCCGCGTGCGTGCAGATCGGCAACGATCTCCAGCCCGATCGACGACGTCACCATCCAGTCCGCACGAGCCTTGACCGCCGCGCTGGTGTTCGCGTACACGACCACTGTGCGATCCGGGTGAGCGTCACAGAAGGCCGAGAATTCATCGACTGGACAGCCCAGGTCGAGGGAACAGGTCGCGTCGAGATCGGGCATCAGAATGCGCTTGTCCGGACTCAGGATTTTCGCGGTCTCACCCATGAAGCGCACGCCCGCCACCACCAGCGTTTGCGCGTCATGATCGCGGCCGAAACGGGCCATTTCCAGCGAATCGGCTACGCAGCCGCCGGTCTCGTCGGCGAGTTCCTGCAGTTCCGCGTCGACATAGTAATGGGCGACGAGCACGGCCTTTTCGCGCTTAAGCAACCCGCGGATGCGCTCCTTCAGCGCCACCCTTTGCTCCGCCGACGGCGTATCGGGCACCTTCGCCCACGCCTGCCCGATCCCGCAGGTCATGCCCTGCGCCTGTGGCCGATCGTATTCGACGGCCCTGATCGCCTGCTGATCCATGATCTCCTCTGCCCTCGCGCTGCCGCCGCGGCCTTTCAATCGCGTGTCGTTGAAATTACCGCGGCCCAAAAAGCAAAACCCCGCCAACGCGGGGTTTTGTGACGTAACGAAATTTTAATGGATTTCGCGGTCAGGCATGCGATCAAGCATAGCGACGCAGGCGCATTGCGAATTCCTGCAGCGCTTTGATACCGCTCTGCTCAGCGCGGTGACACCAGTCTTGCAACTGAATCAGCAGTTGATCTCGCGACGCATTGGAACGTTCCCACATTGCCGCGAGTTCATTGCGCATGTCGATGTAGGTCTTGAGCTTCTGGCTATTAGCGAAAATCTGCGGCAACTGACGCTTCTGCGGCTCGTCGAGACCCGCCTCTTCCTTGTGGAACCAGCTACGCGCGCCGCGCATGACCTGATATTTCTCGCGCGCGCCCACTTCCTTCAGATGCGCCAATTCCTGGCGATAGGCACGCTTGAGTGCCTTGCCGTAACGCGCCATCACTTCATAGCGGTTTGCCAGCACGGCTTGCAGCGTGTCCTGATCGAGCACCAGCTTGCCGGTGGTCAGACGCGGCGTAGGCGCAATCTTCTTCACCTTGGCCAGACGGAACGCCGACATGATGCGGATGTACATCCAGCCGATATCGAACTCGTACCACTTGTTCGACAGCTTGGCCGACGTGGCATACGTATGGTGATTGTTATGCAGCTCTTCACCGCCGATGATGATGCCCCACGGGAAGATGTTGGTGCTGGCATCCGACGAGTTGAAGTTGCGGTAACCCCACCAGTGCGCAAGACCGTTCACCACACCGGCCGCCCAGAACGGAATCCATACCATCTGCACAGCCCAGATGGTCAAACCGACGACGCCGAACAGCGCGACGTTCAGCACCATCATCAGGCTCACGCCGAGAATCGGATACTTGGTGTAGACGTTGCGCTCCATCCAGTCGTTCGGCGTGCCGTGACTGAATTTGCGCATGGTTTCTTCGTTCTTGGCTTCGGTGCGATACAGCTCTGCGCCTTCGAGCAGCACCTTCCAGATGCCACGCGTTTGCGGGCTGTGCGGATCCTCTTCGGTCTCGCACTTGGCGTGGTGCTTACGGTGAATCGCGGCCCACTGGCCGGTCAGCATGCCAGTGGTCATCCACAGCCAGAAGCGGAAAAAATGACTGACGATCGGATGCAGCTCCAATGCGCGGTGCGCCTGGCAGCGATGCAGATAGACCGTTACGCCAATGATCGTGATGTGCGTCGCGATTAGCGTGTACAGCACAAGTTGCCACCACGAGAAGTGCAACAGCCCGTGGGCAAGGAAATCGAGCAAGGAATTCAACAAGGCAATTTACCTGTGGAACAAGAGACGCCAGACGCACGCAAAATACGTGTGTCAAGAAAGTGAAAGCATACAACGGGATTGGACGACATTCTACTTGAAGCGTTCCAAGTGTTTGTAACAAATAGGGATTTTTTGTGCGGTATCAACGGATTGAACGCGCCGGAAGGTGGTTTTTTCACCGTCCGACGGGTTCGAAACGCCCGTCAACGGGCGCTGTCGGGATGATTAGCCGCTGCAGCGGTCATTTTTACCACTTGCGGCATGGCGTCGCTGACGTTGCCGACGATTCGCACTTCGCGTTGCGCGAAGGGAATCGAGATGTCGTGCTCGGAGAACAGACGCCAGATATTGCGATTGACGGCCGAGCGCACGCCTGAAGTGCCGGTCGCCGCATCTTCGATCCAGAAACCCAATTCGAGATTGATGCCGTCAGCACCGAAGCCCACCAGGTAAGGCGTAGGCGCCGGTTCCTGCAATACGCGCGCAACGCCCTGCGCCGCTTGGGCGAGCAACGTCATCGCCTGCTCGACGTCGCAGGTATAGGCCACCTGCACGGCTACCTTGGCGTAACCGCGCGTCAAATAGGAGGACTGGTTCTGCACCACGTCCGTAATCAGCTTTTCGTTCGGAATCAGCGTTTCGATGCCGTCGAGACCGCGCACCACCGTATAGCGCGTGCGGATCTGCGTGACCATGCCCTGCAGGCCGCTGACGTTAATCGTGTCGCCGATGCGCAGCGAGCGGTCGATCAGGATGATGAAACCCGAGACGTAATTGCTGGCGATCTTCTGCAGCCCGAACCCAAGCCCCACACCGAGCGCGCCGCCGAATACCCCTAGCACGGTGATGTCGATACCGACCAGCGACAGGCTGATCAGGATTGCCGCCAGCACGAACGCCGCGCGGCCGACGCGCGCCACTACCACCTTGAGGTTGGCGTCGAGCGTCTTTGAGCGCATCAGGCGATCTTCGAACGTGGCGCCGAGCCACATCGCGACGATCATCGTCACGCACACCCACAGGAGGCCCGTAGTGAGCGAGAGCAGCGTCATGTGCGCATTCGCAACCCTGAAGCGCACGCTGCCCATCCAGGCGATCACGTCGTCCTGAATGCCCATCACGGTGAGGATCATGCCGACCCAAACCACCAGCGAGACGATCTTCTCGACCAGGAACAGCCACGGATGATTCGCGCCGTCCTGGCTGAAAACGCGCCGCGCGAAGAAAAATACGATGTAAATCAGGCCGATACCGAACAGCGGCACCAGCGCCAGATCGAGCAGCGCGGTGTGCATGAACTGGCCGGTGATCGCCTGCGCGAGCCAGACGAGCGCTGCACCGATCAGCGGAAAGAATGCACGGTTCAGGCTTTCCGCGCCGAATCGCAAGGTCTGGTAGCGCGTCTGGCGCCGCAGATCGAGCGCACGGCGCAAGAAGCGCGCGAGCAGCCATGCGACGGCGAGCGTGCCAAGCAGCACGCCGACCTGCCACAGCATGACCGGTTGCCCAAAGTCGCGCGCGAGGTCGCCAAACATGTGAGGAAAAATGCGGTTTAGCATGATGTCGCCGAAATCGCCGGTGCGGCCGGGTTCAGGAAAAGAACCCGGCCACACCGGCAGATAGCTTGCTGCGGTTGGCTTAGCTCTGACGTTCCAGCACGGCGGCGAAGAAGCCGTCGGTTGCGTGACGGTGCGGCCACAGCGACAGGTAATCGCCCATTTCCAGCTCGATACGCTGCTCGGCGAGCACATCGCGCGCCGGCACCAGCGCGAAGTCCGGGTGCTCAGCGAGGAACTGCCGCACGATGGCTTCGTTTTCCGCTTCGAGAATCGAGCAGGTCGCGTAGACGAGACGGCCGCCCTTCTTCACCAGACGTGAGGCGCTGGTCAGAATCGACAGTTGTTTCGGCGCCAGTTCAGCGACCGATTCCGGCGACTGCCGCCATTTCAGGTCAGGATTGCGGCGCAATGTGCCCAGGCCGCTGCACGGCGCGTCGACCAGCACGCGGTCGATCTTGCCGGCCAGACGCTTGATCTTGCTGTCGTGCTCACTGTCGATCAGCACCGGGTTAACGTTCGACAACCCGCTGCGCGCAAGACGCGGTTTGAGTTTGGCCAAACGCCGCTCGGAAATGTCGAAGGCGTACAGACGCCCGGTAGAGCGCATAGCCGCGCCCAGCGCCAGCGTCTTGCCGCCTGCGCCCGCGCAGAAGTCGACGATCATCTCGCCACGCTTGGGCGCGACCAGCGAGCACAGCAACTGGCTGCCTTCGTCCTGAACCTCAACCCAGCCGTGCTGGAACGCGTCGAGCTTGGTGAGCGGCGGCTTGCCGACCACCCGCACGCCAAACGGCGCGAACGGCGTCGCGCCCCCCTCGATGCCGGCCTTCGACAGCGCGTTCAGCACGTCGTCGCGGCTTGCCTTGATCGGGTTCGCGCGCAGGTCCAGCGGCGCCGGGTAGTTCAGCGCGGCGGCCAGTTGCGCCAGTTCCGCGGGTTCGAAACGCTTGGAGAGCGCCTGGTAGATCCAGTCGGGCAGATTCAGGCGAATCCGCAGCGGCAGGCTTTCCGGGTCGATCTTCGCGACGTGTTCGAGCCAGTGCGATTCGGTCTCCGACAAGAACGGCTTGAGGGCCGTGCGGCCGGCCGTCTGCATCAATCCCAGCAAGGCCATGCGGCGCGCCGGGCTGCCGGCGCCGCCTTCGGCCAGGTGAGCGAACTCCATCCGGCGACGCAGCACGGCGAAAACCGCCTCGGCAATCACGCCGCGCTCGCCGTGCCCGAGCTTCGGATGCGCGCGGAAAAAGCGGCTCGTCGTGGCGTCGGCCGGGCCGTTCAGTTTCAGGACTTCAGCCAGCAAAGTCTCGGTTTGTCCAATCAAAAAACCATGCAATCTCATGCGCCCTCTCCGGCGGTGTGACCGGCAAAGAGCCATTGCGGCTCCGGCGGCGTAAGCGTGACACGCAAGCCGTCGAGGGCAAGACGCCCTTCGACGAACCAGCGCACCGCGCGTGGATAGATAATGTGTTCGGTTGCCAGCACGCGTTCCGCGAGCATGGCGGGGGTGTCGCCAGCCTCAACGGGGACTGCCGCCTGCGCGACGATCGGCCCGTGATCCAGCTGCGACGTGACAAAATGCACCGACGCGCCGTGCAGCCGCACGCCGGCGTCCAGCGCCTGTTGATGGGTTTTCAGGCCGGGAAAGCTCGGCAGCAGCGACGGATGCACGTTCAGCATGCGTCCGGCGTAGCGGTCGACGAACCCGGGCGTGAGCACTCGCATAAAGCCGGCGAGCACCACCAGGTCGGGCGCGAAGCTGTCGATTTGACGCGCCAGCGCGGCGTCGAAGCTCTCGCGATCGGGAAACTGGCGGTGATCGACCACCGCCGTGGCAATGCCGTGCGACGCCGCGAACGCAAGGCCCGCGGCGTCAGGACGGTTGGCAATCACGGCGGCGACTTGCGCCGGCCAGCCCTCGTCCGCGCAGGCGCGAACGATCGCTTCCATGTTGCTTCCCCGTCCAGAAATCAGGATGACGAGTTTTTTCATCCGCGGATTTTATCATTCGGGGGACACTGAAACGGCGACGCGCCGCCGTCTCGTGCGCTGAGCGTTTATAATCGTTTGTTTTGCGGCACCTCGGCCGCCCTACCTCAAACCCGCTATCGTGAGAGTCTTCCGCGGTCTTCCCAATGCTGAAAGCCGTGCGCCCTGCGCACTGACCATCGGCAACTTCGACGGTGTCCACCGCGGCCATCAGGCTTTGCTCGCCCACGTCCGGGCCGCAGCCGATGCACGCGGCCTGCCCGTCTGCGTGATGACCTTCGAGCCGCACCCGCGCGAATTCTTCAACCCGGCCGGTGCGCCGCCCCGCATCGCCATGTTGCGCGACAAGCTCGAGGCGCTGCGCACCAACGGTGTCGACCGGGTGGTGGTCGAGCATTTCAATCACACCTTCGCGAGCCAGTCGCCGGATGCGTTTGTCGAGCGGATCATCGTCAACGGGCTGCATGCCCGCTGGGTCATGATCGGCGACGACTTCCGCTATGGCGCCAAACGCGCGGGCGATTTCGCGTCGCTCAAGGCCGCTGGCCAACAGCACGGCTTCGAAGTCGAGCAGATGGCCACGGTGGCCGATCCGTCCGGCGCGCGCATTTCCAGCTCGGGCGTGCGCGCGGCACTGGTGGCGGGCGATCTCGACGCCGCGCGTGCCGCGCTAGGCCGCGATTACCTGATCAGCGGGCACGTCGTGCACGGCATGAAGCTTGGCCGCGACCTTGGTTTCCCCACGCTCAATCTGGCGATCGCCCACAAGCGTCCGGCGCTGTCCGGTATTTTCGTGGTGCGCGTGCATGGCGTGGCTGATGAGCCGTTGCCCGGCGTCGCGAGCCTCGGCTTGCGCCCGACCGTCGACGATTCCGGCCGCGTGCTGCTCGAAGTGCATCTGCTCGACTGGCACGGCGACGCGTATGGCAAACTCGTGCGCGTCGAATTCCTGAAAAAGCTGCGCGACGAGGAGAAATACGTCGACCTCGAAACGCTGACCGCCGCCATCGCGCGCGATGTCGCCAATGCGCGCGCGTGGTTCGCGGCCGTCGGCGCCGGCACGCCGGGCAGCCGTTCCACTGGTTTCGCCACCTCGGCCACCGACCGAATTAGATAGCCGCCGCGGTACATGCAAGCGCGCTGAGTGCTGCATGTACCCACCGCTGCGCGCATCGAAGGGCGTCCGTGGATTACGCGACATGCCTGCCGGGCGCGCCCCACGCCCTGCGCTTCGTGCGCA
The DNA here is from genome assembly GCF_902833645.1 of Paraburkholderia fungorum. Taxonomy (GTDB): domain Bacteria; phylum Pseudomonadota; class Gammaproteobacteria; order Burkholderiales; family Burkholderiaceae; genus Paraburkholderia; species Paraburkholderia fungorum. The sequence goes on along the minus strand of NZ_CADFGE010000004.1, from coordinate 468,362 downwards.
TACCGCAGCCTCGCTGCGCTTAGAAAGAATTCACCGCGACCTCATCATGAGCAACAAGAAAGCCGATTCGAAACCGCAGTCACGCTACCCGGTCAACCTGCTCGACACGCCCTTCCCGATGCGTGGCGACCTGCCCAAGCGCGAGCCGCAATGGGTCAAGGAGTGGCAGGAACGCAAGGTCTACGAGAAGATCCGCGCCGCTTCCAAGGGCCGCAAGAAGTTCATCCTGCACGACGGGCCGCCGTATGCGAACGGCGACATCCACCTCGGCCACGCGGTGAACAAGATTCTCAAGGATATGATCGTCAAGGCGCGCAATATGGCGGGCTTCGACGCGGTCTACGTGCCGGGCTGGGATTGCCACGGCATGCCGATCGAAATCCAGATCGAAAAGCAGTTCGGCAAGTCGCTGCCGGCCGCTGAAGTGATGCAGAAGGCGCGCGCCTACGCGACCGAGCAGATCGAAAAGCAGAAGGTCGGCTTCCGCCGTCTCGGCGTGCTCGGTGACTGGGACAACCCGTACAAGACGATGAACTTCACGAACGAAGCCGGCGAAATCCGCGCGCTCGCGAAGATCATGGAAAAGGGCTACGTGTTCCGCGGCCTGAAGCCGGTCAACTGGTGTTTCGACTGCGGCTCGGCGCTGGCCGAAGCGGAAGTCGAATACGCGGACAAGACCGATCCGACCATCGACGTGCTGTTCAGCTTCGCCGAACCGGAAAAGACCGCGCAGGCCTTCGGCCTCAAAGCACTGCCGCGCAACGAAGGCGGCATCGTGATCTGGACCACCACGCCGTGGACCATCCCCGCCAACCAGGCGCTGAACCTGCATCCGGAAATCGTCTACGCGCTGGTCGATACGCCGCGCGGCTTGCTGATCCTCGCCGAAGAGCGTGCGGAAGCGTGCCTGAAACAGTACGAACTGGAAGGCACGGTCATCGCAACCGCGCCGGGCGCGAAGCTCGTCAATCTGCGCTTCAATCATCCGCTCGCGGCCGCGCATCCGGCCTACAAGCGCACGGCGCCGGTTTATCTCGGCGACTACGTGACGACTGAATCGGGTACGGGCGTCGTCCACTCGTCGCCGGCCTACGGCGTGGAAGACTTCGTGTCGTGCAAGGCGCACGGCATGGCCGATTCCGACATCATCAACCCGGTGATGGGCGACGGCCGTTACATCGAATCGCTCGCGCTGTTCGGCGGCCTGTCGATCTGGGCGGCCAATCCGCAGATCGTCGAAGCCCTGCGGGCCGCCGGCTCGCTGATGCGCACCGAGAACTACCGGCACAGCTACATGCATTGCTGGCGCCACAAGACGCCGATCATCTACCGCGCAACCTCGCAATGGTTCGCCGGCATGGATGTGAAGCCGAACGACTCCGACAAGACGCTGCGCGAAACCGCACTCGAAGGCATCGAGAACACCGCCTTCTATCCGGCGTGGGGCAAACAGCGCCTGTTCAGCATGATCGCGAATCGCCCGGACTGGACGCTGTCGCGTCAGCGCCAATGGGGCGTGCCGATGGCGTTCTTCGTGCACAAGGAAACCGGCGAACTGCATCCGCGTACGCTGGAGCTGCTTGAAGAAGTCGCGCAACGCGTCGAGAAGGCCGGCATTGAAGCGTGGCAAACGCTAGACCCGCGCGAACTGCTCGGCGACGACGCCAACATGTACGAAAAGAACCGCGACACGCTCGACGTCTGGTTCGATTCGGGCACCACGCATTGGCACGTGCTGCGCGGCTCGCATAAGGACGAACTGCAATTCCCGGCCGACCTGTATCTGGAAGGCTCGGACCAGCATCGCGGCTGGTTCCATTCGTCGCTGCTGACCGCGTCGATGCTCGACGGGCGTCCGCCGTACAACGCGCTGCTCACGCACGGCTTCACCGTCGACGGCGAAGGCCGCAAGATGAGCAAGTCGCTCGGCAACGGGATCGACCCGCATGAGGTGGCAAACCGCCTCGGCGCGGAAATCATCCGTCTGTGGATTGCCTCGACCGATTACTCGGGCGAACTGGCGATCTCCGAGGAAATCCTGAAGCGCGTGACGGAAAGCTATCGCCGCATCCGCAACACGCTGCGCTTCCTGCTCGCGAACCTCTCGGACTTCGACTTCGCGCAACACGCCCGGCCGGTCGAAGACTGGCTCGAGATCGATCGTTACGCGGTGGCGCTGTCGGCGAATCTGCAGAACGACATCCTCTCGCACTACGACAAGTACGAGTTCCACCCGGTGGTCGCCAAGCTGCAGACGTTCTGCTCGGAAGACCTGGGCGGCTTCTATCTCGACGTGCTGAAAGACCGTCTGTACACCACGGCGGCAGACTCCGTCGCGCGCCGCTCGGCGCAGACCGCGCTGTATCACATCGCGCACGGCCTGCTGCGTCTGATGGCGCCGTTCATGTCGTTCACCGCCGAAGAAGCGTGGAAGGTGTTCCAGCCGAACAGCGAAACGATCTTCACCGAGACGTATCACGCGTTCCCGGCCGTGCCGCAAGCCGGTGAACTGCTTGACAAGTGGACGCTGCTGCGCGCCGCGCGCAGCGACGTGACCAAGGCGTTGGAAGAAGCACGCGTTGCGAACCTGATCGGCTCGTCGCTGCAGGCGGAAGTCGAAATTCGGGCGAGCGGCGCGCGTTATGACGCGCTCACGAGCCTCGGCGACGACCTCAAGTTTGTGCTGATCACGTCGGCGGCGAACGTCGTGAAGGTCGACAGCGAAGCGGACGAAAGCGTCGAAGTGATCGCCTCGAAGTATCTGAAGTGCGAGCGCTGCTGGCACTATCGCGCGGACGTCGGCGCCAACGCCGAGCACCCCACCTTGTGCGGCCGCTGCTTCAGCAATCTGTTCGGCAACGGCGAAACGAGGAGCGCGGCATAATGGCAAGAACCGTGTCGAAAGCGTCGTCCGGAAACAGCTCGCTGGCGCCTTGGCTTGGCGTGGCGCTGATCGTGATTCTGTTCGATCAGCTCACCAAGATCGCGATCCAGAAGGTGTTCGCCTACGGTGTTCCGCATGAGGTCACGCCGTTTTTCAACCTGATCCTCGTGTACAACCGTGGCGCCGCCTTCAGCTTCCTCGCGATGGCGGGCGGCTGGCAGCGCTGGGCTTTCACCGCGCTCGGCGTGGTTGCGGCGCTCGTGATCTGCTATCTGCTCAAGCGTCATGGCGGACAGAAAATGTTCTGCACGGCGCTCTCGCTGATTCTCGGCGGTGCGCTCGGCAATGTGATCGACCGGCTCGCGTACGGCCACGTGATCGACTTTCTCGATTTCCACGTGCGCGCATGGCACTGGCCGGCGTTCAATCTCGCCGACAGCGCGATCACGATCGGCGCGATCCTGCTCGTGCTCGACGAGTTGCGGCGCGTACGCGGCTCGCGCTAAACGGCGCGTATCAGCGCCGCCTTGGGGGCTTGAGCCACGCTCATGTGGCGCTTGCGTCCGAGGCTTCGGTTTGCGCTCAGATGAGCGCTTACGCGCCGATTCGTAGGCGGCCAACGGTGCGGCACCCGCACCGCTGCCCGCCACCACGCTTTGTCGGAGGCTTTCGTTGGCAACCGCAGAACTCGCAGGAAAACACCTCGTCCTCGGCATGACGGGCGGCATTGCCTGCTACAAGATCGCCGAACTCACGCGTCTGTTGACCAAGGCCGGCGCGACGGTCCAGGTCGTCATGACCGAAGCGGCTACCCAATTCATTACCCCCGTCACGATGCAGGCGCTGTCCGGCCGGCCCGTCTACACAAGTCAGTGGGACGGGCGCGTGCCGAACAATATGGCGCACATCGATCTGTCGCGTGAAGCCGACGCGATCGTCATCGCGCCCGCCTCGACTGACTTCCTCGCCAAACTGGCGCACGGCATGGCCGACGATCTGCTCTCGACGCTCTGTGTCGCGCGCGATTGTCCGCTGCTGGTCGTGCCGGCGATGAACCGGCAGATGTGGCAAAACCCGGCGACCCAACGCAACGTTGCGCAACTGCGCGCGGACGGCATCGAAGTGCTCGGCCCCGATTCGGGTCCGCAAGCGTGCGGCGAAATCGGCGACGGGCGCATGCTGGAAGCAGCCGCCACGTTCGAAGCAATCGCGTCGTTCTTCTCGCCCAAGATCCTGTCCGGCCGTCGCGTGTTGCTGACCGCCGGCCCGACCTTCGAGCCGCTCGATCCGGTGCGCGGCATCACCAATCGTTCGAGCGGCAAAATGGGCTTTGCACTGGCGCGCGCCGCGCAGCAAGCGGGCGCCGAGGTGCATCTGATCGCCGGCCCCGTCGCGCTGGAAACACCGTGGGGCGTGTTCCGCGAAGACGTGCAAACCGCGCAGCAAATGCACGACGCGGTGATGCGCTCAGTGGCAGACGCCGACATCTTTATCGGCGTGGCCGCGGTGGCCGACTGGCGCGTCGATCACGCCAGCGAACAGAAGATCAAGAAGACCGCCGATCGCGCACTGCCCACCTTCACATTCGTCGAGAATCCGGACATTCTGGCGTCGGTGGCCAAGCTGCCGCATCCGCCTTTCGCCGTCGGCTTTGCTGCGGAAAGCGGCGATCTCGAAGTGCATGGCGAAGAAAAGCGCGTGCGCAAGAACGTACCGCTGCTGATCGGCAACCTCGGCCCGCTGACGTTCGGTCTCGACGACAACGAGGTCATCCTGTTCGAAGCAGGGGGTTCAACCAAGCTGCCGCGCGCCGACAAGCAGACGCTCGCGCGAGCCTTGATCGTGGAAATTGCGAGGCGTCTGCCCGACACAAGTCTGATCCGCTAAGGCCGCTCGCGGGCGGCGCACGCCGGCTTCACCGCGAGCAACTTCTGCGCAGCAAGTTATCTGTATCTGGAGCAGTACTGACATGACGCTACTTTCCGTGCTCGATCAAACGCCCGTGATCGACGGGCACTCAGTGGCGGACGCCATCGCCGCCACCGTCGAACTCGCGCAACTGGCTGACGATCTCGGCTACACGCGCTACTGGTGCGCCGAACATCACGGCTTGCGCGGCGTGTCGAACCCATGCCCCGAGGTGATGCTGGCGCGCCTCGGCAGCGTCACCAAACGCATACGCATGGGCTCCGGCGGCGTGATGCTGCCGTACTACAGCCCGTTCAAGGTCGCCGAGCAATTCATGATGCTCGAGGCGCTGTTTCCCAATCGCATCGATCTGGGCGTGGGACGCGCGCCCGGTGGCGACATGCGCACCGCTCAGGCGGTCGCGGCCGGCGCCTACAATCGTGGCGACATTTTCCCGCAGCAGGTTGCCGATCTGGGCGGCCTGATGCATGGCAGCTTGCCCGAGGATCACCTCGCGCACGGCGTGTTGCTGCAACCGCAGATCGCCACGCGCCCGCAACTGTGGATGCTCGGTTCGAGTGAATTCGGCGGCTTGCTGGCGGCACAACTCGGGATCCGCTTTGCGTTCGCGCATTTCATCAACGCGCATTTCGGACACCAGGTGGCGCATGCCTATCGCGATCGTTTCAAACCCAGCCTGGAGGCGCAGCAGCCGTATCTGGCCGCCGCCGTATTCGTGATCTGCGCGGACACCGAGCAGGAAGCGGCCGATCTGGAAAAGGCCGTCGACCTGCGCCGCGTGCAAATGGCATACGGTCTGAACGCACCGATTCCCACCGTCGAACAAGGCCTCGCTCAGGAATACGGCGAACGCGAGCGTCTCGTCATCGACCGTGAGAAACCGCGCAGTATCATCGGCACGCCTGAAACCGTCACGGAGCGGCTGCACGACTTGCAGGCGCAGTTCCAAGCCGACGAATTGATCGTGCTCACCGTAGCCGGCAGCTATCGCGCCCGGCTGCGCTCCTATGAACTTCTCGCCGACGCGTTCCAGCTTGGACGCCCGGCCTCCACTCCCTAACCTTCGAACCTGCATGAAACTCGACCTGAAGATTCTCGATGCGCGCATGCGCGATCAACTCCCGGCGTACGCCACCACCGGCAGCGCGGGCCTCGACCTGCGTGCCTGTCTCGACGAACCGTTGACGCTGAAGCCGGGCGAAACCGCGCTGGTGCCCACAGGTCTGGCGATTCACGTCGGCGATCCGGGCTACGCAGCGTTGATTCTGCCGCGTTCGGGTCTTGGCCATAAGCATGGGATCGTACTGGGCAATCTGGTCGGCCTGATCGATTCGGATTACCAGGGTCAACTGATGATCTCGACGTGGAACCGCGGCGAGACCACGTTCGTGCTGAATCCGATGGAGCGCCTCGCGCAACTCGTGATCGTGCCGGTGGTCCAGGCCGAGTTCAATATCGTCGACGATTTCGAAAGCAGCGAGCGTGGTGCGGGCGGGTTCGGCAGCACGGGCAAGCACTAGTCGAAGCCCCTTCGAACAGACATAAAAAAACGGCGTGGGATCGAACCCGCGCCGTTTTTTTGCCTGCCTCTGTAACGCCTGAAACTTACTCGACTTCGACTGCTTCCGGATTCGGATTGCGCGGCGCCGGATGTTCGTCGAAGGTCAACTGCACCTTGTCTTCCGCATCGACGTCGACCGACACACGGCCACCGCTCATCAGCTTGCCGAACAGCAGTTCGTCGGCCAGTGCACGACGGATCGTGTCCTGGATCAGACGCTGCATCGGCCGCGCGCCCATCAACGGATCGAAACCGTGCTTGGCGAGATGCTTGCGCAGCGCGTCGGTAAAGAGCGCATCGACCTTCTTCTCGTGCAACTGATCTTCCAGTTGCATCAGGAACTTGTCGACCACACGCATGATGATTTCCTCATCGAGCGCACGGAAGCTGATCGTGGCGTCCAGACGGTTACGGAACTCCGGCGTGAACATGCGCTTGATGTCGACCATTTCGTCGCCGGTTTCCCGACGATTCGTGAAGCCGATCACCGACTTGCCCATGGCCTCGGCGCCCGCGTTCGTCGTCATGATAATGATGACGTTGCGGAAATCCGCCTTGCGGCCGTTGTTGTCCGTCAGCGTGCCATGGTCCATCACCTGCAGCAGCACGTTGTAGATGTCCGGATGCGCCTTCTCGATTTCGTCGAGCAGCAGCACGCAATGCGGCTTCTTCGTCACCGCTTCGGTCAGCAGACCGCCCTGATCGAAACCGACATAGCCCGGCGGCGCGCCGATCAACCGGCTCACCGCATGACGCTCCATATATTCCGACATGTCGAAGCGGATCAACTCGATCCCCAGCGTGAACGCCAGTTGCTTCGCCACTTCCGTCTTGCCGACGCCCGTGGGGCCGGAGAACAGGAACGCGCCGATCGGCTTGTCCAGCTTGCCGAGACCCGCACGCGCCATCTTGATCGCGGCCGACAGCGCGTCGATGGCCGGGTCTTGCCCGAAAACCACGCTCTTCAGATCGCGATCGAGCGTTTGCAGCTTGCTGCGATCGTCTTGCGACACGCTTTGCGGCGGCACGCGAGCAATCTTCGAGATGATTTCTTCGATCTCGTTCTTGCCGATCGTCTTCTTCTGCTTCGACTTCGGCAGGATGCGTTGCGCCGCGCCGGCTTCGTCGATCACGTCGATCGCCTTGTCCGGCAAATGACGATCCGTGATGAAGCGCGCCGACAACTCAGCCGCCGCCGACAGCGCACCCGACGAGTACTTCACGCCATGATGCTCCTCGAAACGCGACTTCAGACCGCGCAGGATCGCCACCGTCTGCTCGACGCTGGGCTCCGTCACGTCGACTTTCTGGAAACGACGCGACAGGGCCGCGTCTTTTTCGAAGATGCCGCGATATTCCGTGAAGGTGGTCGCGCCGATACACTTGAGCGTGCCCGACGACAACGCCGGCTTCAACAGATTCGACGCATCGAGCGTACCGCCCGACGCGGCGCCCGCGCCGATCAGCGTATGAATTTCGTCGATGAACAGAATGGCGTGCGGACGTTCCTTCAGTTCCTTCAGGACCGTCTTCAGGCGCTGTTCGAAGTCGCCGCGATACTTGGTGCCGGCGAGCAGCGCGCCCATATCAAGCGAATACACCTGCGCATCCGCCAGAATGTCCGGCACTTCGCCGCGCGTAATGCGCCACGCGAGACCTTCGGCAATCGCGGTCTTACCCACACCGGCCTCACCGACCAGCAGCGGATTATTCTTGCGACGGCGGCACAACACCTGCACGACGCGCTCGACTTCCGACTCGCGCCCGATCAGCGGATCGATGCGACCGTCTTTCGCCATCTGGTTCAGGTTCTGCGTGAACTGGGCGAGCGGGGTTTCCTTCTGCGCGGCGGCTTCGTCGGACTCGGCATTCGCGTCGCTCGCTTTCGCGGCGTCCGTGCTGCTGGTCTTCGCAATGCCATGCGAGATGAAATTCACCACATCCAGCCGCGTCACGCCCTGCTGCTGCAGGTAGTACACCGCATGCGAATCCTTCTCGCCGAAGATCGCCACCAGCACGTTCGCGCCGGTCACTTCCTTCTTGCCATTCGAGGTGGACTGAACATGCATGATGGCACGCTGGATCACACGCTGGAAACCCAGCGTGGGCTGCGTGTCGACGTCGTCCGTGCCGGGCACGGTCGGCGTGTTGTCATGAATGAAGTTGCGCAGGTTCTGGCGCAGATCCTCGATATTGGCCGCGCATGCACGCAACACCTCGGCCGCCGTTGGGTTATCCAACAGAGCCAATAACAGGTGTTCGACCGTTATGAACTCGTGCCGCGCCTGGCGTGCTTCCATGAACGCCATGTGCAGGCTGACTTCCAGTTCCTGGGCAATCATGCTTCCTCCATCACACACTGCAGCGGATGCCCGGCCTGCCGTGCGTGGGTAACGACTTGCTCGACTTTGGTCGACGCGATGTCCCGCGTATAGACCCCACAAACTCCCCTGCCCTCGCGATGCACCTTCAACATGACCTGCGTTGCGGTTTCACGATCTTTATTGAAATACTCCTGCACGATCATCACGACAAATTCCATTGGCGTGAAGTCGTCATTCAGCAGCACCACCTTGTACATGGATGGCGGCTTGAGCTTTTTCTCCTGCCGCTCCAGTACGGTGCTGTCCTGCTTGTCCGGGATAATCGCCATACACCCATTCTAAACAACTAGGACAGGCCCGCAATCCTGTCAAAACCCGGCCGACCGGCCGGTGAGCCCGTTCGCTACCGCCTATGGGTAATTACCCCCACGGCGTTGCGTCATTCGACGAGCCGATTGCGGAGCCGGCCCCTATCCTGTGAAGCGTCGCAGTCGTGCTGCGCCGCAGTCGGATCGAGTATCGCACAACCTGCCGGTACTGGCTGAAGCCGCTCGCCCCGCCGCATCGGTAGGTTCTGCCACCCGCAGAACAGCATGTGAGTCGATTATGCGACTTTTCAAGACACCACGCTTGGGCAACCGCACATAAGAAAATAAAAGCGGGAAAAACCCTGGAAACGCCTGTTTGCAACACGACAACGACGTCTCAAAATTTTCTTGACACTCGAATAAAGAGCCTCAACAATCAAGCTGGCACTTTTTTCACTGCGCCATAATTTCGAAAAAATGCCGTTGGTGAGCTTGTGAGGAGGGAGCGGCTGCATCATGCGGCCGTCGAGCTTTTCGAGGGCTCGTGGTAGTGACATGAGTTACAGGGGAAGTTGGAATGGCAACTGGTACGGTCAAATGGTTCAATGACGCAAAAGGTTTCGGATTCATCACGCCTGACGAAGGTGGTGAGGATCTGTTTGCACACTTCTCGGCCATCCAGATGAATGGGTTCAAGACCCTCAAGGAAGGTCAAAAAGTAACCTTCGAGGTCGTGCAAGGCCCGAAAGGCAAACAGGCATCGAACATCCAGGCACCTGCCTGAAACTGTTCGTTACCCGTCCTTTGAAACCCGGCTCCGTGCCGGGTTTCTTTTTGGGGCGGCGCTTTCCAGTTTGAGGCGCATTTTGAATGCGAATCGTTGTTCCGGTTCGAGACGCGGGTTGATTGAATGTCTCAAATATTGGACACCGAACTTCCTTTCCGAACGCTTTCGATCTCCACCTGATAACGAACATACAAAAAACCCCGGCCGCCTCACGGCGCCGGGGTTTTGAATTCAAGCCGGGCAAACCGGCGCGAATCGCTTACATGTTTTCGATCAACACCTGGCCGAAGCCCGAACAGGACACTTGCGTCGCACCTTCCATCAGGCGCGCGAAGTCATACGTGACCCGTTTTTGCAGAATCGACTTTTCCATCGATTTGATGATCAGATCCGCCGCTTCGGTCCAGCCCAGGTGACGCAGCATCATCTCGGCCGAGAGAATTTCCGAACCCGGATTCACATAGTCTTTGCCGGCGTATTTCGGCGCCGTGCCGTGCGTGGCTTCGAACATGGCGACCGAATCCGACATATTTGCACCCGGTGCAATTCCGATACCGCCGACTTGCGCGGCGAGCGCGTCCGAAACATAGTCGCCGTTCAGATTCAGCGTGGCGATCACATCGTATTCGGCCGGGCGCAGCAGGATTTGCTGAAGGAACGCGTCGGCAATCACGTCTTTCACCACGATGTCGCCACCCGTTTTCGGGTTCTTGATCTTCATCCACGGACCGCCGTCGATCAGCTCCGCCGCGAATTCCTTTTGCGCCAGCGCATAGCCGTAGTCGCGGAATGCGCCTTCCGTGAACTTCATGATGTTGCCCTTGTGCACAAGCGTGACCGAGCGGCGCTCGTTGTCGATCGCATACTGGATCGCCTTGCGCACCAGACGCTCCGTGCCTTCGCGCGACACGGGCTTGACACCGATCCCCGAGGTTTCGGGGAAGCGGATCTTCTTCACGCCCATTTCCTCGCGCAGGAACTTGATGACCTTCTTCGCGTCTTCCGAGCCGGCAGGCCATTCGATGCCGGCATAAATGTCTTCCGAGTTCTCGCGGAAGATCACCATGTCGATCTTTTCAGGCTCACGCACCGGCGAAGGCACACCCTTGAAGTACTGCACCGGACGCAGGCAAACATACAGATCGAGTTCCTGACGTAGCGCAACGTTCAGCGAACGGATGCCGCCGCCAACCGGCGTGGTGAGCGGACCCTTGATCGAGACAACGTATTCCTTCAGCACCTGCAGCGTCTCTTCCGGCAGCCACACGTCCGGGCCGTACACCTTGGTCGATTTCTCGCCGGCGTAGATTTCCATCCAGTGGATTTTCTTCTTGCCCGCGTACGCTTTTTCTACTGCGGCATCCACCACTTTCAACATCACCGGCGTGATGTCGAGGCCCGTTCCATCGCCTTCGATATACGGAATGATCGGCTGGTCGGAAACGTTGAGCGAGAAATCTGCGTTGACAGTGATCTTGTCACCACCGGTCGGAACCTTGATGTGCTGATACGGCATGATCGACTCCAGTGAAGGCTGTGCTGAAAGCTGATGGGGAGACTGCGGAAACTGGGTGCTCCTCGCTGCGCGCAATGCCGGACGCCCGCGAGCGGCCTGGTCGCCTATTCTAGCCCACGCCGACGCGGCAACGAGGCCGTCGCGGCTCGGGGTTTTCCAACATTGTCGAAAATCAAAGCGGCAAGGCGCTTTATTCTTATGTCTTATATAAGACATAAGACTTGCGACAAGCGATTATGCATTACTATTCCGCGATTTACCATTGGGCCAGCATCTTTTCCGGCTTGAGCGGCACGCCACCGCCGCAGCCGGCGCCAGCCGACCTTCACCGATTCCCTTATGCGACTTATCGCCCTGAACAAACCGTTCGGCACCATTTGCCAGTTCTCGCCGCATGAAACGCGCGCGTCGCTAGCCGACTGGGTGAAGGTGCCCGGCGTTTATCCAGCGGGCCGGCTCGACTCCGATAGCGAAGGGCTGCTGCTTCTCACCGACGACGGCGCGCTGCAAGCGCGCATCGCCGAACCGCGCCACAAACTGGTCAAACGTTATTGGGCACAAGTGGAAGGCGCAGTCGACGATGCCGCGTTGAAGAAGCTCGCGCGCGGCGTCGATCTCGGCGATTACGTCACGCGGCCCTGTCGCGCGGATTATGTCGAGCCAGGCGGATCGCTCTGGGCCCGCACACCGCCGATCCGCTACCGCGCCGCGATACCCACCACGTGGATCGAGTTGTCGATCACCGAAGGCAAGAACCGCCAGGTACGTCGCATGACTGCCGCGGTCGGATTTCCGACGCTGCGTCTTGTACGCGCGGGCATCGGCGCACTCGATATTTTTGCGCTCGGGCTGCAGCCCGGAGAGAGTGTCGAATTGCCGCTGAAGGCGCCATGGGAAGGCATGGTTTAAAACGGTTCACCTGCACGCCATGCCGGCGCCGCGCCGGCATCAAGTTTGTATTCTGACCGGCGATAAAAAAGCTAACTCGTTGTATCCGCAAACAAAAATAGCGCGTGAAACCAAGCTGAAAACGCGTGAAACAATTGCTTCCGCGATCACTGCGCGGCTACTCATTTGCATCAGCGCATCCGCATATAAATTTTCCACAAAAAACACGTCAACCGGTGCGCGAGCTCACGCGTTATTCGACGCAGATGCCGCCCGAAGCTATCCGGCATTCAGCCTTAAGGGCCTTTGCACAAGCCGCTCACGCGGCGAGTACAGGGAGTCTGAACGCTAAACAGACGCGTCGAAAAAAATCTCGATGCGGCTGTCAACCGAAAGGTGGATGGCACGTTTACCGACATGACTCTACATATAACCGGGTCATTTGGTTAATTAACTCAAGCTGAGGATTTACAAAATGAACAAACTGATCGCCGCTCTGGTCGCTGGCCTCTTCGCAACGGCAGCATTCGCACAAGCTTCGGCACCGGCAGCAGCTTCGGCAGCTCCGGCAGCAGCAGCTTCGTCGGCAAAGAAGACCACGAAGCACGCTCACAAGAAGTCGCACAAGAAGGCAGCAGCAGCAGCTGCAGCTTCGGGCGCTTCGGAGTAAGTTTGTTGTAAAAACGCAGTCAAGTACACGCTTCATTGCCGTTCTTACGGCGTTGAAAGGCAGATCACCGCAAGGCGATCTGCCTTTTTGTTTTTGACGCGCTCGCGTAACATTCGCGGGTTAATTTCCAGCAAGGAGTCATGCCGTGCGATTTCCCATGCGCTCGTTGATTGCGCGTTTCGCTGTTGCCGTTGCCCTGCCGCTTGCGGCGATCTCGTTCGCCGCGACCACCGCTGCTCCCGCTCACGCGCAACAGATGCCGGCCGGCGCGAAGCAACCCGGCGACTTCCCGCGCGCGAAGCTGACGGCGGGCATGTTCGTGATCGACGCCGCCGTTGCCGCGAATGACGCCGACCGCGAACAAGGCCTGATGTATCGCACGACCCTCGCGCCGAATGAAGGCATGTTGTTTGTCTTCAATGAAAACGCCGTGCATTGCTTCTGGATGAAGAACACGTTGATCCCGCTGTCGATCGCCTTCATGCGCGCCGACGGCACGGTCACCGATATCGACGAAATGCAGGCCGAGACGACCAACAATCACTGCCCGAAGAACAACGGCGTGTATGCGTTGGAAATGAGCAAGGGCTGGTTCTCGTCGAAAGGCATCAAACCGGGGATGAAAATCCAGGGGTTGCCGGCCGCGCAATAAACGCGCTAAACGCGCGCCGCCACGGCGTCACCCCGCCGCTCCTCGAGCGGCCGCTTTCCGGAAAAGCCGGTGCCTTTCACGAGGTGCCGGCTTTTTTTTGCGTTCCGCGCGAAGCAGGCCATGCCATCTCCGGCCCCGCGCCGGGAGCCATGCCAGCAGGCCGTCACACGCAGCTGGCAAGATTCCTGCAAAAGACGGGCCGACGCGCTATCCTAGTATTCTTGGCAAAGCAGCATCCAAGGCTCCCCGGGCAGCACAGATTGCCGCCCGGCAAGCGTTTCAGGCGCGCCATTTCAAGGAGGTTCACGTGCCCCGCAAGACTCCCATCGAGCGCTACCGGAATATCGGCATTAGCGCTCACATCGACGCCGGCAAAACCACCACCACCGAACGCATCCTGTTCTACACAGGCGTGACCCACAAGATCGGCGAGGTTCACGACGGTGCTGCGACGATGGACTGGATGGAACAGGAGCAGGAGCGCGGCATCACCATCACGTCGGCGGCCACCACCGCCTTCTGGAAGGGCATGGCCGGCAACTACCCCGAACACCGGATCAACATCATCGACACCCCGGGCCACGTCGACTTCACGATCGAAGTGGAACGCTCGATGCGCGTGCTCGACGGCGCGTGCATGGTGTACGACTCGGTCGGCGGCGTGCAGCCGCAATCCGAAACCGTGTGGCGCCAGGCGAACAAGTACAAGGTGCCGCGCATCGCGTTCGTCAACAAGATGGACCGCGTGGGCGCGGACTTCTTCCGCGTGCAGCGGCAGATCGGCGACCGCCTGAAGGGCGTCGCGGTGCCGATCCAGATTCCGATCGGCGCGGAAGAACACTTCCAGGGCGTAGTCGATCTGGTGAAGATGAAAGCGATCTACTGGGACGAAGAGAACCAGGGGATCAAGTTCGAATATCGCGATATTCCGGCCGAACTCGCCGACACCGCCAAGGAATGGCACGACAAGATGGTCGAGGCCGCGGCTGAAGCGAATGAAGAACTGCTCGACAAGTATCTCGGCGGCGAGACGTTGAGCGAAGAGGAAATCAAGCACGCCATTCGCGCGCGCTGCATCGCCAACGAAATCGTGCCGATGCTGTGCGGCAGCGCGTTCAAGAACAAGGGCGTGCAGGCCATGCTCGACGCGGTGATCGACTATCTGCCCTCGCCCGTCGACGTGCCCGCCATTACCGGTCACGACGAGCACGACAAGGAAATCGAGCGTCATCCAACCGACACCGATCCGTTCTCGGCGCTCGCCTTCAAGATCATGACCGACCCGTTCGTCGGCCAGTTGATCTTCTTCCGCGTGTATTCGGGCGTGGTGAATTCGGGCGATACCGTCTACAACGCCGTCAAGGAGAAGAAGGAGCGCCTTGGCCGGATCCTGCAGATGCATGCGAACGAGCGCAAGGAAATCAAGGAAGTCTACGCGGGCGACATCGCCGCGGCAGTCGGCCTGAAGGAAGCGACCACCGGCGACACGCTGTGCGATCCGCAGCACGTGATCATTCTCGAACGGATGATCTTCCCGGAACCGGTGATTTCGCAGGCCGTCGAGCCGAAGACCAAGGTCGATCAGGAGAAGATGGGCATCGCGCTCAATCGTCTCGCGCAGGAAGACCCGTCGTTCCGCGTGCAGACGGATGAGGAATCCGGTCAGACGATCATCTCCGGGATGGGCGAGTTGCACCTGGAAATTCTGGTCGACCGGATGAAGCGCGAGTTCGGCGTCGAGGCGACTGTCGGCAAGCCGCAGGTGGCTTACCGCGAAACGGTGCGCAACAAGGTCGAAGATGTCGAAGGCAAGTTCGTCAAGCAGTCGGGCGGCCGTGGCCAGTACGGCCACGCGGTGATCACGCTCGAACCGTCGGAGCAAGGCAAAGGCTACGAGTTTGTCGACGCGATCAAGGGCGGCGTGATTCCACGCGAGTACATTCCGGCGGTCGACAAGGGCATTCAGGAAACGCTGAAGGCCGGCGTGCTGGCGGGCTATCCGGTGGTCGACGTGAAAGTGACGCTGACCTTCGGTTCGTACCACGACGTCGACTCGAACGAAAACGCCTTCCGTATGGCCGGTTCGATGGCCTTCAAGGATGCGATGCGCAAGGCAAGGCCCGTGCTGCTCGAACCGATGATGGCCGTCGAAGTGGAAACGCCGGAAGACTTCATGGGCAACGTGATGGGCGATCTGTCGAGCCGTCGCGGCATGGTGCAAGGCATGGAAGACATCGCCGGCGGCGGCGGCAAGCTGGTGCGCGCCGAAGTGCCGCTCGCGGAGATGTTCGGCTATTCGACGTCGCTGCGTTCGGCCACGCAAGGCCGCGCGACCTACACGATGGAGTTCAAGCACTACGCGGAAACGCCGAACAACGTCGCGGAAGCCGTGATCAGCTCGAAGCAGAAGTAAGCGCCGAGGTGGCTGCACGCAATGTGCGGCCACCCGGACTGAAGCAAAAAAGCCCGTCCTTGGTGGACGGGCTTTTTTTTTCATCGCGGCGCGGGGTCGTGGATACCGGCACGCTCCACGCGGCGAATAATCACTCAACGTCCCAGATATCGCGACCGTTCAGCGCTTGCACCGGACGTTGATTGCCGTGATAGAACGCCTCCATCGCGTGCAGTTGCTGCGGCGTGATCGTCACGGGTTCCTTGAACTCGATCCAGGTCACCCCTTCGGAGCAAGGCGGCGTGGTCAGCGAGCCGCTATAGGTGTAATAACCGCGATTCCCCGGCAGCAGATCGAGCGGGTTGATCGTGACGCCTCTCGCCATCAGCTCCGCGCCCTGCTCACGAGGGATACGATCCAGCAGGGCCTGAATAACCGGATTGGCTTGCGCCCCAAGTTTGAACTGAACCGCCAGCACGAGCAGTTTGCCGTCGTCGGAGCGGTGAACGAAGTGAGCATCCATCACGCTCGCCTTGCCGGAGAAGCGCTCTTCACCCGGTGTGTGAAAGTGGAACTGGACCAGCTGGTAGGCATGGGCGCCGAGCGAAATGCTATCCGTGCCCGGCGCTGCGTTGAACTGTACGGAGTGCCCGGTGTTGGAAATGTCGATCGGCAGCGGCTGGTAGTTGATTTTCAGCCTGGGCAGATCGGCGGGCGCCTTCTTCGCACTTTCGATATTGATCGGCGATTCCGCGCGGCCGCTTTCGCAAGTATGAAAGTCTTTGCTGATTTCCCCCCAGTGAGCAGGGCCGTGGTCGCCGCTGTAGCCCCACTCGTGGCCGGCTTCGGCCCAGGCGCTGGATGCGGCAAAGGCGAGGCAAAGCAGCGCGCCACAGGACAATCGTTTAATCTGCTTCATGGTGGTTAAACCCTTGAAAAATTGACAGAGCGCCAGCCTGCGTTAGCGCATGGGGCGGCACTATCGGACAACTCGTAAAAGCAGCCCGTGCGAGACAACCGACAAGGGTTCCGGGCGGGTTCGGAAAACGCGAACACCCGCAGCGGCGAGCCACACGCCTGTTTCTGAACGTGCAAAAATGCCGCAAGGCGGCGCGTCCATCACCCGGGCGGCCGCCCACGAGGAGACACACCATGAGCCAGGATCACGAACACCCGCATTACAAGGACGAGCACCCGTCGGCGCCGGTCGACTGGCGCGAGCACGGCGTGAAGGTCATCAAGGCCGACCAGCTCGACAGCAATACCGCGCAAACGCCCGGTATGAATCGCGCGGCGGCGATCAATGCGGCGCGGGTCGGGGCGCAGAAAATCTGGGCCGGCACCGTGACGATCCATCCGAACGCAAAGACCGGTGCGCATCATCACGGCGCGCTCGAAAGCGTGATTTACGTGGTGCGAGGCCAGGCCCGCATGCGCTGGGGCGAACATCTGGAGTTCACGGCCGAGGCTGGCCCGGGCGACTTCATCTTCGTGCCGCCTTACGTGCCGCATCAGGAAATCAACGCGAGCACCGACGAGCCGCTCGAATGCGTGCTGGTGCGCAGCGACAATGAAGCGGTGGTGGTAAATCTGAACATCGACGCAGTGGAAGCGCCGGAAACGGTCTTCTGGGTCGATCCGATTCACAAACATCCGCACGAACATTGAATCTCCCGTTCGCGCCGTTTCGCGTATCGTGCCAGTGGCCCCCGGCGCGCGGTAAATTCAACTCGCCGGCACCGGCCTGATCGGTAAGGATGCCATCGCAGCAGCGCTTCCTGCGCTACGGCATCGGCCGCGGGCGGATTGCGCACCCTACGGCCCGTGGCCGGGCGTCTCGCAGCATGCGTCGAGCGTTGTCCCGACGACACACGCGGGCCCTTTTATCCGCGAAACCGGCAGGCCGCGCCCTCGCAGGCGCGCCGAATCCGCAGGCAATCGCTTACACTGAAACCGCGTTGCGTCATCGCAAACCCGCTACCCTGCCGCGCGCATCCAGCGCGGCCCTTCAGAACCGACAGCAGAACGGACTGGATACTCCATCGATGAAGACTCCCGCGGATCGACTTTCCGGACTCGACCTGGCCCGCCGCACCGCCGACGCCTACGGCAACCACGCTATCGACGAATTCATCGCCGGCCGCATCACGCGCCGCGAGCTGCTGCGCTATGCCGGCGTGATCGGTCTATCGCTGGCCGGCGGCGGCGTGCTGAACGCGCCGCTCGCACGCGCACAAGGCGCGCCCGCTCCATCTAATCAGACGATCCGCGTGGCCCACCTGACACCGGCCGGTGCGGTCGATCCGCTCACCGTGACCGATGCCGCGAGTCTCGCACTGCTGAACCAGACCGGCGAATTCCTGATCGACGACGACGGCGAAAAGCTCGTGCTCAGGCCCGCGCTCGCCCTGTCGTGGAAGCCGAACGACAAAGGCGACGTGTGGACCTTCAAGCTACGGCCGAACGTCAAATTCCACGACGGCCAGGCATTCACCGCCAAAGATGTCGTTGCCACTTTCGATCGTCTCGCCGATCCGGCCAGCGGTTCGGCGGCGCTGTCGGTGCTCAAGGGTGTGCTGTCGAAAGGCGGCGCGAAAGTGGTCGACGAGCACACGGTCGCCTTCCACCTCGATGCTCCGAACGGCAACTTTCCGTACTACGTTTCCTCCGATAATTACAACGCAGTGATCCTGCCCGCGAACTATGCGGGCGGTTATGAAAAGAGCTTCATCGGCACTGGCCCGTTCAAGTTCGAAAAGTATCAGGCGAAGGTCGGCGCATCGTTCGTGCGCAATCCGGATTACTGGGGCGACAAAGCGTTACCGCAACGCGTACAGTTCTCCTTCTATGCCGACGAACAGGCTCAATTGCTTGCCCTGCAAGGTCACCAGGCCGACGTGATGGGCACCTTCACCGTGCAGGGTGGCGCCGGCATTCTGAACAACCCTGACTACAAGGCAGTCGGCGTGAAGTCGAGCGCGCACCGCCAGATTCACATGCGCAACGACAGCCCGGTGTTCAAGGACAAGCGCGTACGCCAGGCCATGGCGTTGTCGCTCGATCGCGACGTGCTGGTGCGGGGCCTGTTCAAGGGCCGCGCGCAACTCGGTAACGACAGTCCGTTCGCACCGGTGTTTCCGTCTTCCGACGCCGGCGTCGCACAACGCAGGATCGACATCGCGAAAGCAAAGCAACTGCTCGCGCAAGCGGGTGTGCCGAACGGTTTCGACGTCACGCTGACCACCGAAAAGTACATGGAGATTCCCGATCTCGCGGTGGTCGTGCAGAACGCGGCGAAGGCGATCGGTGTGCGCATCAATTTGAAAGTGGAAAGCCAGTCGCTGTACTACGGCGCGGGCACGCCGGGCAAATCGGATTGGCTCGACTCGCCGCTCGGCATCACCGATTACGGCCATCGCGGCGTGCCGAATGTGTTCCTGAACGCGCCGCTCACCAGTACCGGCACGTGGAACGCCGCGCACTTCCGGAACCCGCAGTACGATCAACTGGTCGCGCAATTCGTCGCGGCGATCGATCTGAGTTCGCAGCGGAAAATTTCCGGACAGATTCAGACCTTGTTGCTCGACGAAACACCCGTGATCATCCCGTTCTTTTACGATCAACTGATCGCCATGCGCAAGGGTGTGAACGGCGTGCGCTTCACCGCGCTCGCGCAACTCTATTTCGATCGCGCGGTGTTGAGCGCGTAATGCTGAGCGCGCGGCACTGCTTCGACGGGAGCGCACGATGTCGACCACGGTGACCCCTTCCGCTTCCCCGGTGTCGAGCGGCAACGCCGGCCGCGTCGTGCGATTTCTGGCGACGCGGCTAGGTTTGTCGTTGATCACGCTGTGGCTGCTGTCAGTGATCGTGTTCGCGGGCGGCCAGTTGCTGCCGGGCGATATCGGCCGTGCGGTGCTCGGGCCGCTCGCCGATGCGCGCGCGGTCGCCGCGCTCAATCACCAGCTCGGCGCGGACCGTCCGCTCATGACGCAATACGTGGAGTGGATCTCGCATTTCGTGCGCGGCGACATGGGGCTCTCCTATGCGTACCGCGAGCCGGTTGGGCCGTTTATCGCCGATGCGCTCGCGCATTCGGCGAGGCTCGGCCTGCTCGCATTTATCGTCGTCGTGCCGCTCGGCATTGCGGGCGGTGTGTGGTCGGCCATGCATGCCGGGCGCTGGCTCGATCGCACCATCAGCATCGCCGGTTTGTCGGCCACCGTGGTGCCGGAGTTCGTCTCGTCGATCGTGCTGATTCTGGTGTTCGGCGTGTGGCTGCGCTGGCTGCCGATCGAAGCGTCGTATCCGCCGGAAGCGAGCGTGCTCGAACAACTTCGGCATCTAATTTTGCCGGTGCTGCCGCTGGTGCTGGTGTTTTTCGGCTACATCGCGCGGATGGCGCGTGCGGGCACCGTCGAAGCACTCGATGCGGACTACACCCGCACCGCGATCCTCAAAGGCTTGCCGCGTCATATCGTGATCTGGCGGCACGTATTGCGCAATGCGTTGCTACCCACCATCACCGTTGCCGCAACGCAGCTCGGCTACATGATCGGTGGTCTCGTGGTGGTCGAGACGCTGTTCCACTATCAGGGCATCGGCTCGTTGATCTACAACGCCGCCAAGGCCAAAGACTTCCCCATGCTCGAAGCAGGCGTGCTGACGATCGGTGTGGTCTACACCGTCGCCAATCTCGTCGCCGATGCGCTGCATGTCCTGCTCAATCCGCGCTTGCGGGTGAGGAGCGCCGAATGAGCACCATCGTTCCACCGGCCGCGCCGCCCACGCCACGTCGGGCCGGCGAACCGCGCTTCGACCAGTTGCGCGTGCTGCTGCGCTCACCTACGTTTGTAGTCGGCGTGCTGATCGTCGGATGGTGGATCGTCTGCGCGATCGCCGGGCAATGGATCGTGCGGATCGACCCGTATGCGTCCGATCCGCTCAACTCGCTGATGCCGCCCGACAGCACGCATTGGTTCGGCACCGATCAGCTCGGCCGCGACGTGTTCTCGCGCGTGATCGTCGGCGCGCGCGACATTCTGACCATCGCGCCTTTGGCGACCCTGCTCGGCACGCTTGCCGGCACCGCTCTCGGTTTGATCGTCGGCTACTTCGAGGGCTGGGTTGACAACGTCGTGGGCCGCGCAATCGACGCCGTGCTCGCACTGCCGCTCGTGATCGTCGCCTTGCTCGCGCTCGCCGCGGTCGGCGCGTCGAACTTCACCGTGATTCTCGTGATCGGCATCACCTTCACGCCGATCACCGCGCGCACGGTGCGCGCCGCCGTGTTCGCCGAACGGCATCTGGACTACGTCGCCGCCGCGCAACTACGCGGCGAGCGCGCGCCTTACATCATGTTCGCGGAGATTCTGCCGAACGTGTTGCCGCCGATCATCGTCGAGGCGACCGTGCGGCTCGGCTATGCCATTTTCGCGGTCGCGACGCTGTCGTTTCTCGGCTTCGGCATTCAACCGCCTTCCGCCGACTGGGGGCTTGCGCTATCCGAGTCGTACACGCTGATGGCGGGCGGCGCGTGGTGGACCGTCGTGTTCGCGGCCGGCGCCATCGCCTCGCTGGTGGTCGGCGTGAATCTGATCGCCGATAGCGTGCAAGGAGTGCTCGACCGATGAACGGCCCGCCGCCCGCCTCGTTCCCGGCCTTCGACGTGTCGAAGAGCGATCGCACGGATGCGCTGACCGTGGTGGGCCTGACGGTCACCTACCGGATGCGCGGACGCGATCGCGAAGTGTTGCAGGACGTGTCGTTTCGCGTGCGGCGCGGCGAAGCGTATGGTCTCGTCGGCGAATCGGGTTGCGGTAAATCGACAGTCGCAATGGCAGCGCTGCGCTATTTGCCGCGCAACGGCAAGGTGAAGGCGGGCAAGATCGTCATCGCCGGTCAGGACGTACAGAAGCTCGACGCCGACGCCTTGCGCACGATGCGCGCGAACGCGATTTCGATGGTCTATCAGGACCCTGGACGCGCATTGAATCCGTCACTGACGATTGCGCGACAAGTCACGGAAGCCTTCGAAGCGGCCGGCGTATCACGTGAAGAAGCGGTGCAGCGCACGGTCGAGATTCTGCAGCGTGTACGCATCGCCTCACCCGAGCGCGTGATGGACAGCTACCCGCATCAGTTGTCGGGCGGCATGCAGCAGCGGGTGGTGATCGCGATGGCGCTCGCCTCGAATCCGGCCCTGCTGATTCTCGACGAACCGACCACCGGGCTCGACGCCACCGTCGAAGCGGAAGTGCTCGACCTCGTCGCGCAACTGCGCGCGGAACTCGGCACCGCCGTGCTGTTCATCAGCCACAATCTCGCGGTGATCGGGCGGATGTGCGAGCGTGTCGGCGTGCTGTATGCGGGCAAGCTGGTCGAAGAAGGCGCGACCCAGGACGTGTTCGCCCGGCCGCGCCATCCCTACACGGTTGGACTGCTGCGCTGTTTGCCGGGCGCGGGGCGCAGCAAGGACAGCGAGCGGCTCGACACCATCGCGGGCCATCTGCCCTCGCCGGGTTCGGTCACACAAGGCTGCATTTACGCGGAGCGTTGCCGCCTCGCGGACGACCGTTGCCGCCGTGAGGCGCCACCGCCGTATCGCGTGAGCGCCGCGCACGGCGATCAGATGTCGCGCTGCCACTATCACGAGCGCGCAACCGAATTGCCGCGTGCGGCCGCCGAAGGATTGCCGCTGCATGATGGCGCGGCGCGCAACGCCGGGCGCCCTGCTCTCGTGCTGCGCGCGGAAAAACTCTCGAAGACATTCCACGTGTCCGGCGCCCCGCTGCGCGCCGTCGACGACGTCTCGATCGATCTCGCCAGCGGCGAAACACTCGGCCTTGTCGGCGAATCCGGCAGCGGCAAGACCACGCTCGCGAAACTGATGCTCGGTCTGCTGACACCGGATGCGGGCAGCGTGCTCGAACTCGACGGCACGCCACTCGCCGCGCGCGTCACGCGACGCAACGACGAACAGGTCAAGTCCTTGCAGATCGTGTTTCAGAATCCGGACTCGGCACTCAATCGCGCGCATTCGGTGAAGCGCCTGATCGGCCGCGCGTTGTCGCGCCTCACCGCCCTGCGCGGCGCCGCGATCGACGAACGGCTCGCCACCTTGACGGCCGCCGTGCGCTTGCCCGAGCGCTATCTCGGCTCGCGCACGCGCCAGTTGTCCGGCGGACTCAAACAGCGCGTGGCGATCGCGCGCGCGTTCGCCGGTGAGCCGCGCGTGGTGGTGTGCGACGAACCTACCTCCGCGCTCGATGTCTCCGTGCAGGCCGCGATTCTCAATCTGCTCGCCGATCTGCAACGCGAGCGCGGCGTGAGCTACGTGTTCATTTCGCACGATCTGCATGTGGTGCGCTATCTGTCGGATCGCATCGCGGTGCTTTACCTCGGCCGGCTGCTGGAGATCGGACCGGCGGCCGCGGTCTTCGGTGGGCCGCATCATCCTTATACGGAAGCGCTTCTGTCTTCAGTGCCGACGCTCGACGCCCACGACAGCCGCGCCCGCATCCGCCTGTCGGGCGATCTGCCGAGCGCCGCCACGCCGCCTTCCGGATGCGTGTTCCATACGCGCTGCCCGCGCAAGCTCGGTGCGATTTGCGAGCAGCAAGATCCGCCCTTCCTCGAAGCCGGCGGCGACGACTCTACTCAGTCGTCCGCGCATCGCATCCGCTGCCATATCCCCGTCGACGAACTGCGCGCGCTCCAGGCCGCGTCGCGCGACGGTACCGGCAAGGCCACCGGCCGTGGTTCGGAAGACACCCCGGAAGATGCCGCGCGCAACGAATAACGCGCAATAACGCGGCTTTCCAGCGGTGCGTTTCATCGCCGAAACGTTTTCATGCGTTTTTTCCTCGCCGGCATCACACACCCCTATTCGACACCTGTCACCGCAAGGCTTTGCGGGTAATGGCATGGATATCGCTAAGTAGTGTCCAGACACTCAGGACCAAAGAGATCGGGACAACGTCTGAAGCGCCGCTTTTGGGAATCGCCATGGCAAGAAGCGATACGTGACGAAAAGCGTGCCCTGACGGTAACGGCTGAAACGCATAAAGGCGCTTGTCAGCCGCACCGGCTACGCAGCCGGGAAAGCAGTGATGATGCTTGACTTGCATCCGCAAGCCAGAGTCCGGGGGGACGATGCGGCCCGCGTTCAGACAGGCCAGTCGTCGAGGAGTCAGCGTGGGAATTGGCGGCAGCGAGGTGTCGGCATTCCCTCGGGAGAGACGTGATGAAAACCAGAAAATTCAATCAGTACTACTGCGGGGTTCTGCGAAGTGCGGCGATCGTGGCAGGTGTAGCTTTGCTCGTCACTCAGGTCGCGTATTCGGCGTCGACGGATCCGGTCCCCAGGTGGACGGCGTCCGCCAACGCGCCACTGCCTGCCAGCGGCGTGCATAGCGCGACCCAACTCGCGCAGGACGACGGCGCGGCAGCGGGCGCAGCGGGTGCGGCAACCACCGGCACGCCACCCGACGAACCAACGGCTGCAGATGATGCGGCCGTGGTGTTCAGTCCGCGCAATTGCATAAGCACCAGTGTTGGAGGGTGCTTGCGTTATGCCGGCAACGGTAGCAGCAGCGGTGCTGCGAGTGCCGGCAGCAGTAGCAGTGGCGCGAGCGGCAATAGTGCCGGAGGCGCCGGTGGCGCGGCAGGCTCGGGAGCGGCCGGCGGCGGCGGTAGAGGTAACGGCGGTGGTAGTAGCAGTGGTGGCGGAAGCAGCGGCGGCGGAAGCAGTGGCGGCGGAAGCAGTGGCGGCGGAAGCAGCGGTGGTGGCAGCAGCGGCGGCGGCAGCAGCGGTGGCGGAAGCAGCGGTGGCGGCAGCAGCGGCGGTGGCAGCAGCGGCGGTGGCAGCAGCGGCGGTGGAAGCAGTGGCGGAGGCAGCAGCGGCGGTGGCAGCAGCGGCGGTGGAAGCAGTGGCGGTGGAAGCAGTGGCGGAGGCAGCAGCGGCGGTGGAAGCAGTGGCGGCGGAAGCAGTGGCGGCGGAAGCAGTGGCGGCGGAAGCAGTGGCGGCGGAAGCAGCGGCGGCGGAAGCAGCGGCGGCGGAAGCAGTGGCGGTGGAAGCAGTGGCGGTGGAAGCAGTGGCGGCGGCAGCAGCGGTGGTGGCAGCAGCGGCGGCGGCAGCAGCGGGAGCGGCGGCTGCGGTTGCGGTGGCGGCCACGGAGGCTTCGGTGGCGGGTTCGGCGGCGGCTTTGGCGGAGGCTTCGGCGGCGGCCACGGAGGCAAGGGTAGTGGCGGCAACGGCGGTAACGGTGGCAATGGCGGAGGAAACGGGCATTAGCAATGGCCTGATTCCCGGGTAGGGGGCCCCCGCGCCCTACCCGTCGCTAACGACGACCCTCCGTATCCCGCCCGCAGTCCCCCGGCAACGGCGGTGATGTCTCGATCCCCCGGTCGAGCGTCACCGCCCGAGGCCGGTTTGAATCGACGACGCTCGCGGGCAAGCGGGGCGCCCGCACGAACCCTTGGCGCACCTCCGGCGAGCTCACCAGCGTGCTCCTGCACGCGTTTAAAGCCCAGCCAATCGATCGCGTCGCGCATGACCGGAACCAAACCGAAGCGATCGCCTCATATCAGATTCAACGTTCGATATGAGGGCACCACAACATGCAACGAAACGTCCCCCACGCGATGGCGCGCACGGCCGCCGGCCTGCTGATGATCACCGCTCTCGGCCTCGCATCGCTCGCTCATGCTCAAACCCCGGCGCAAACCCCTGCCCCATCGGCCGGGCCGCAACCACAAACTCTGTCGCAAGCCGCCCCGCCGGTCGACCCAAGCTTCTCCGCCTATTCACTCGCACAAACCTGCAAACGGAAAAACGACAACGTCGCGCAAGGCCAATGCGTCGGCGCGATCCGCGGCATCATCCACGGCTATCAATACGGGGTGCTGTTCCTCGGCCAGCGCGCGTCGCTGCCACCCAACGAAACGCAGCGGGTATCGCTGTGTTTGAACAATACGCCGGTGTCGTCGATCGTCGACGAATTCATCGCCGACGCCGCCCAGGTCAACGAAGATTCGCTCAGGCATACGCCCGCTGAAGTCGCTGTTCTGGGTTCCGTGCACCTGCATCACAGCTGCAATTAGTCGGCGTAGGGCCGCCGCAGCGAGCCACTGCGAGGCGCCGCGCGCGGCAACTTCGCGGCTGGCCGCGATTCGCTAAAGTCTGAAGCGGGCGACCCCGGACCGCCGCGGCGCTTACAGCATTTCGAGCGGCCGCTTGCTGCGTGGCGATTTGAAATACGTGTCGATGGCGGCGAGTTCGTCAGCGTGGAGTTGCAGTTGCGAAGCACGATGGTTGTCGCGCACATGCTCGACGCGGCCTGCTTTAGGAATGGCGAACACGCCGGGTTTTTGCAATACCCACGCCAGCGCCACCTGAAATATCGAAACACCGCGCGTGTCGGCAATGTCGTCGAGCGGCGAGCGCTTCGGCAGACGCGCGTGATCGACCGGGCTGTATGACATAGCCGGCATGCTACGCGCGGCGAGCCACGGCAACAGGTCGAATTCGGCTCCGCGACGCGCGACGTTGTAGAGAATCTGATTGGTCGCGCATGCGTCGCCGCCCGGCGCGGCGACCAGTTCTTCCATGTCGTCGGTGTCGAAATTGCTGACGCCCCAGTGGCGAATCTTGCCCGCGCGGCGCAACGCTTCGAATCCTTCGACGGTTTCCGCGAGCGGCACCGAGCCGCGCCAGTGCAACAGATACAGATCGAGCCGATCCGTCTTTAAACGCTTCAGGCTCTGTTCGCAGGCCGCGATCACACCGCGCCGGCTGGCGTTATGCGGATACACCTTGCTGACGAGAAATACCTGGTCGCGCAGCCCCGCCAGCGCCTCACTCAGGAGCGATTCGGTCGCGCCGTCGCCATACATCTCCGCCGTATCGATCAGCGTCATGCCCAATTCGATGCCGCAGCGCAGCGCGGCGATTTCCGCAGCGCGGCGTGCCGGCTGTTCGCCCATCTCCCAGGTGCCCTGCCCCAGTTTCGGAATGCGCTCGCCGTCGGGCAGGCTTACGCTTGCGATATCGGTCGTCATGCTTTCTCCTCGATGTGGCTAAAGTAGCAGAAAATGGTCAGGCGGACGGGAGCCAACGCGCGGCAGCCGCCGCGGCGGCGCAGGCGGACGGTACGGAAATCATAGGGACGAGTTTAGCGCTTGCCCGGGCATCGGATCGGGCCTCCGGCAAAAGCCCGCTATAACGGAGCGCGCCGATGTCATAGAATTGCCGCTTGCCCTTCTTGCGTGAGCCCCATGACCTCTGCCTCGGAAGACCGCTGGCGCGATCTGCGCCCGGACCCGGAAAACGACACGCCGCTGTATCTGCAACTCGCGCGCAAGCTCGGCACTGCGATTCACGAAAACCGTTGGAACGCGGGCGAGGCGCTGCCCTCCGAGCGCGTGCTGTCCGAAGCGCTCGGCGTGTCGCGGATCACGTCGCGCAAAGCCATTGCCCTGCTGGTCGAACAGGGATTGATCCGGCGCACCCAGGGTGCCGGCAGCTTCATCACGCCACGCTACGAAGATCCGCTATCGCGTCTGTCGAGCTTCAGCGAAATGCTGCGGCGGCGCGGTTTTACACCGAGTTCGAAATGGCTGTCGCGGGAAATTTCGCCGGCCAATCGCGATGAAGTGATTCAACTGGGCTTGTCCCCGGCAGCAGCCGTGACGCGCCTGCGCCGCTTGCGCCTCGCCGACGGCATCGTAATGGCCGTGGAAAACTCCACGTTCCCGGCTGCGGTGATTCCCGATCCTCAGGCAATTGGCGAGTCGTTGTACTCGTACCTGGAAAGTCGCGGACTGACGATCGTGCGCGCGCTGCAGCATTTTCGCGCGGTGAACGCGAATGAAGAGATCGCGCAGCAAATGAGCATTGCGAATAACGAAGCGCTGTTGCTGATTACTCGCGTCGGGTACACGGCGGATCAGCGCGCGATCGAGCTGACCGATACCTACTGCCGCAACGATTACTATGATTTCGTGGCGGAGTTGAGGAAGTAGTTTTCCGCCCACGCGGCGATTTTTCGCGGCGCCTGCGGCCAGGCGCTGTGCGGGTAAATGCCAGTGCCGGGCCGCCAAGCCGTCTTCACATCCATTTCGCCTCGTGCGCCCCGATCCGGGACGGCGGCAACGCGAAACCGGCGGGCGTCTCATCCAGCCGCTCGGCCGGCATCACGCCGAGAACACGCCCAAACTCGGACTCAACGGTCGCAAGGCAATCCCGCACGTCGTCGATCGCAACATCGGGCGCTTTCCAGCCGTCCGGCAACAATCCAAACGACTGCAGCCACCGTCCGGTCTGCGCGAGCGACACCCGCACGTGCCAGCTTCCGCCTTCGGTGGCGCGCCGCGCCAATGCGGCCATCGCGCCGAAAGCGGCCAGATAGCCCGTCGCGTGATCCAGCGCCTGACAGGGCAAATGCTTCGGCTCGGTCCATCCCGCCGCGTCGCGCTCAGTCACGGCAATCCCGCTTGCCGACTGCACCAGGCTATCGAAGCCACGCCGCCCGGCCCATGGTCCCGTATGCCCATAAGCGCAAACCGAAACATAGACGATCCCCGGCCGTATCCGCGCCAGTTCCTCGGGTCCAAACCCGTGCGCCGCCAGGGCGCCTGGCCGATACGCCTGCAAAAACACGTCGGCGCCGCCAGCGAGGCCACGCAAGGTTTCCCGCCCCGCGTCATCGCGCAGATCGACGACGGCCGAACGCTTGCCGCGTCCGTTGTCGATCACCAGCGGCGCAATGTTCGGCAAGTGCGGACCGTTGATCATCAACACGTCCGCGCCATGTTGCGCGAGCGCGCGTCCCGCCACCGGCCCGGCAATGATGCGCGACAGATCCAGCACCCGCACGTCCGCGAGCGGCCGCTGCGCCCCGTCCCGGCGCGGCGGTTCGGCGGGTGCGTCGCCAATGCGCTCGATCTCGAACAGCGGCAGCCTCGCAATCGCTTTTGCCTGATCGAGCGCGGCCCATTCGTCGGGTGAGCGAATCAAGGCGGCGCACAAGCCGGCGTCGGCGAGCGTCTGGTCGAGCGTCGCGCCATCCCAGCCGCGAATGGCCTCGGCCACTGCCGCGCGATCGTTCGCGCAACCGAGCACCTGCAATACCCCGGCAAGATGATGCGGAAAGTTGGTGTGCAGTTGAATCCAGCGGTCGTCACGCGTCGCATAGAAGCCCATCACCGGATCGCGCAAAGCAGGCGGCGGCCCGTCGTCGATGCGCAGATAGCGCTCGCTGCGAAACGAGGCCAGCGCGCGCCGCATCTCAACCGCAACGTGTTGCCGATGCCCCGTGCGCAAGCGCCAGTATTCAGCCGCGGCAAGACCCGCGGCGGCGATGGTCGCCGAGGCCAGCGTGCCGACCCGATAGACCGACGGCAGCTCCGGATCGGTACCGGCAAGCGACACGGATTTCAATGCAGTCGGGTCGCATCCCGCCGTCGTCCAGATATGTTTGAGCGCAAGGTCAGGCGTCATGGCGTTCATCTCATTCAGGTTGGAACAGAAAGAAAGTGAACCGAGTCTAGAATTCCGCCTTGCCGCAATCAATCTTGATTATGATAATCAATATATATTGATTTCTTCGGTTTCCACGCGTTTCCATGCCACTCGCCCCTACTCTGACCGCTGCCGAAGCCGCCGCCGAACTCGGCATCAGCCTGCCTACCCTGTACGCGTATGTCAGCCGCGGCATGCTAAGTTCGTCGCCCGATGCGCAAGGCAAGCGCCGGCTCTACGATGCCGGCGAAGTGCGGCGGCTCGCTCGGCGCAAGGAAGACGGCAAGCGTGCCGGCAAGGTCGCGCAAAAGGTGCTGGACTGGGGCGTGCCGGTGCTCGAATCGTCTATCACGCTGGTGGCCGAGGGGCGCCTGCTCTATCGCGGACATGACGCGATGGAACTGGCACGCACGGCGTCACTGGAAGAGGTCGCGGCGCTGTTGTGGGAATGCAGTGCGAGGCGTATCGCCGAGGCGCCGGCCGTGCCGTTCGCCACCGCTCAGTGGGCGGCGTGGCTCAAGCTCTGGAGCGACAGCACGCCGCTCGACCGCGCGCTCGTGCTGCTGCCGGCCGCCGCGGCGCAAATGCCGCGGGTATGGGCGCTCGGCCGCGATGCGCAACTCGATACCGCGTGCTCGGTCATGCGTTTGCTGGCGGCGGCAATGGTCTCGGCGGCGCCGTCGAACGAACCGCTGCACCGGCAATTGGCTTCGGCGTGGAACGTGCGCAACCGTCAGCAGGCCGGGCTGCTGCGCGCGGCGCTGGTGGCATGCGCCGATCATGAACTGAACGCGTCGACCTTCACGGTTCGCTGCATCACGTCGACGGGAACGCACCTGTTCGGCGCGGTGGCCGGCGGTCTGGCCGCGTTGGCCGGGCCGCGGCATGGTGGCGAGACAGTGAGGATTGCCGCGCTTTTCGACGAAGCGTCGCGCGCGCCGGATCTGCATCGCTATCTGGCGAACCGGCTTGCGCACCACGAACAGAGCATGCATCGACCCGTGCTGTCGGGCTTCGGTCATCTGCTGTATCCGCAAGGCGATCCGCGCGCACGTCTGCTGCTGGGGATGCTTGCCGACTGCGCACCGGCCCGCTCGCCATTAGCCGAAGTAGAAAAGCTCGCGCGCGCGGTGCGCGACACGACCGGCGTGGAGCCGAACGTCGACTTTGCCCTGGCCGCAATCGAACGGGTACTCGGTCTGCCGACCGGCGCCGCATTCACGCTGTTTGCGCTCGGCCGGGTGGTCGGCTGGATTGCCCATGCAATCGAACAGACGCGCGACGGCCGGTTGATCCGGCCACGCGCGCGCTATATCGGGGAGGTTGATGCAACCGCCTGAGCCGCGGCCTTGAGCGGACGCAACACGTAATCCGTGCTTGCCTCAGCCGCAGCAGTGCAGGCAGCCATGGCCCCGCGTTACGCCACACCCAGCCAACGCGGCAGCCAGTTCAAGCCCGGCAACGCGCGCAGTGACCGCATGGCGAGGTGTTCCGACCCGCTGGCCAACGCGAAGCGCGCACCGGCCCGCCCGGCGCTGACCCACGCCACCGCGCCGCGCGGCAACTCGATCGATTGCCCCGTTGCCAGCCAGTGATCGTGATGCTCACCTTCGACGGTCAGCCAGATCTCGCCCGAGATCGCCTTGAAGGTCGACGGACGCGCGACACGCCAGGCCGCCGCGGGCTCGTCATGTTCCATTTCGAAAATACGGACTTCACGCATCGCTTTTCTCCTTCGAAGAACTTTCCTGTTGTATGGATTATTGACGTGCGATCATCAGATACCCATGCACAGTTCCGAACACTTTCATCGGAACTGTTCAGTCGAAAAAACGGACAGTTGGGGTAAACACGCTTCAGAAGAGCGTGCGGCGGCCCCGCTATCCGTTGAAGGAAAGAACCATGAAACTCGAAATCCAACTCGATCGGGACAGCGGCGTGCCGCTCACCGAACAGATCGTCGCTGGCGTCACCGCCTGGATCCGGTCGCGCACGGTTCACCCGGGCGCCAAGCTGCCGTCGATCCGCCAGTTTGCCGCCGACTACGCCGTTAGCCGTTTCCCCGTGATCGAGGCTTACGACCGGCTGGTGTCGCTTGGCTACGTCGACTCGCGCCACGGCTCGGGCTTCTATGTCTCCGAGCGCCAGCCGGCCAGCACGCAGTGCCAGGGCACCTCGGACCCGCGCCGCGCCGAGGACGAATCGGGGCACCTTCTGCAGCAGTTCAATCATCCGGGTGAAACGCTCAAGCTCTGCAGCGGCTTCATCCCCGACGCGTGGCGCGACATGGATAGCCTCGCGCAGGCGATCCGCCACGTATCGCGCACCGACGCCGCAAGCATGGTCGACTACGCGACCCCGCTCGGCAATCTGACCTTGCGTGAACATCTGCAAAGCCGCATCGGCCAGTTGGGAATTCAGGCAGACGCCTCGCAGATTCTGATCACGAACGGCGCGAGCCAGGCGCTCGATCTGCTGATGCGCTACATGCTCAAAGCCGGTGACACGGTATTGGTCGAAGACCCTGGTTACTACAATCTTTACGGTCTGTTGAAGCTGCACGGCGTGAAGCTGATCGGCATTCCACGCACCCACAACGGCCCCGATCTCGACGTATTGCAGGCACAGTTGCAATTGCACCGGCCGAAGCTGATGTTCATCAACACGGTGTTCCACAATCCGACCGGCACCACGGTCGCGCCGCCGGTCGCGTTCCGGCTGCTGCAACTGGCGCGCGAACACGGCTTCAAGATCATCGAAGACGACATCTACGCC
The DNA here is from genome assembly GCF_902833645.1 of Paraburkholderia fungorum. Classification (GTDB taxonomy): domain Bacteria; phylum Pseudomonadota; class Gammaproteobacteria; order Burkholderiales; family Burkholderiaceae; genus Paraburkholderia; species Paraburkholderia fungorum. The sequence continues at coordinate 436,154 of NZ_CADFGE010000004.1, read as the reverse complement.
GACTTCCAGAGCGACGTCACCGACCGCCTCGCGACCCTCGACCAGCTCGAGCACGTGATCTACGTGGGCGGCCTGTCGAAGACGCTGTCGTCTTCGTTGCGCATCGGCTGTGTGGTGGCAAGCCACGCGATCATCAAGGATCTGGTCGACATCAAGATGCTGACGAGCATTGGCGGGTCGCGTTTTGCCGAAGCGGTGGCGGTGTCGCTGCTGGAGCGCGGCGCGTACCGCAAGTATCTGGAGCGTCTGCGCCGCCGTATGCGCGACGCGCTCGGATCGACCATCCAGACGCTCGAAGATGCCGGCTGGGAGTTGTTCGAAAAGCCCGTCGGCGGCAAGTTTGTCTGGGCACGTGTACCGCACGTCGACAACTCCGAAAGGTTCGTGGCATGTGCCGCGCCGCTCGGTGTGACCGTGATTCCCGGCAGCTATTTCCGGCCGAATACCGCAGTCAGCCCGTGGATCAGAATTCACGCGGCGTTCGGCAACGAGCCGCGCGCGCAGGCATTTTTCCATGCTGCCGTGGCGTTGCCGGCTGTGGCACGAGCGGCTTGAGCCGTCATCGCGGCTGGTGCTTATTCGCTGCGCCGGGTCCCGCTTTTCCCTAGAATAGCGAGTCCCCAGTCCGTCCCTGCGCGCCCTGCCGCCCTCCATGTCCACGCCGCCGACCCTGCCCGCCTCTTCTTCCGCCCCGGCCACGCCGGCACCTTCGGCCCGCTCGCTCACGGTGATGCTGTGGCTGGTCGCCACCGGCTTCTTCATGCAGACGCTCGATTCGACCATCGTCAATACCGCGCTCCCCGCGATGGCGACGAGCCTGGGCGAGTTGCCGTTGCGCATGCAATCGGTGGTGATCGCGTATTCGTTGACCATGGCGGTGATGATCCCGGTGTCCGGCTGGCTCGCCGACAAACTCGGCACGCGGCGCGTGTTTTTCAGCGCGATCCTCGTGTTCGCGGTCGGCTCGCTGCTGTGCGCGAACGCGCATACCCTGAATCAACTGGTGATCTACCGCATCGTGCAAGGCGTGGGTGGGGCGATGTTGCTGCCGGTTGGCCGGCTCGCGGTGCTGCGCACCTTCCCGGCGGAGCGCTACTTGCCGGCTTTGTCGTTCGTGGCGATCCCGGGGCTGATCGGGCCGCTGATCGGGCCGACGCTCGGCGGCTGGCTCGTGAAGATCGCTTCGTGGCACTGGATTTTTCTGATCAACGTGCCGGTGGGGATCGTGGGTTGCATCGCCACCTTCATCTTCATGCCGGATAGCCGCAACGAGCACACCGGCAAGTTCGATCTGAAAGGCTATCTGCTGCTGATCTTCGGCATGGTGGCGATTTCGTTCGCGCTCGACGGCCGCACCGAGTTTGGTATTCAGCACGCCACCGTGCTGGTGCTGCTGATCCTGAGCCTCGCCTGCTTCGTCGCCTATGGTTTGCACGCGGTGCGCGAACCTGAACCGATTTTCTCGCTCGACCTGTTCAAGATCCACACCTTCAGCGTCGGGCTGCTCGGCAATCTGTTCGCGCGGATCGGCAGCGGCGCGATGCCGTATCTGATCCCGCTGCTATTGCAGGTGAGTCTCGGCTATAGCGCCTTCGAGGCCGGCATGATGATGCTGCCGGTAGCGGCCGCGGGCATGGCGGCCAAGCGCCTCGTCACGACACTGATCGTCAGATACAGCTACCGGCGCGTGCTGATCGTCAACACAGTGCTGGTGGGCCTGACCATGGCGAGCTTCGCGCTGACCAGCGCCGGCCAGCCGCTGTGGCTGCGGCTCGTGCAACTGGCGTTCTTCGGCGGCGTCAATTCGATGCAGTTCACCGCCATGAACACGCTAACGCTCAAGGACCTCGGCACCGGCGGCGCGAGCAGCGGCAACAGCCTGTTCTCGCTGGTGCAAATGCTGTCGATGAGTCTCGGCGTGACAGTCGCCGGCGCCTTGCTCGCGACCTTCACCGGCCTCCTGCCGCGTATGACGGCCGCCAACTCGCTGCCCGCGTTCCATGCGACGTTCCTATGTGTCGGCATCATCACCGCGGGCTCGTCGTGGATCTTCGCGCAACTGTCGCCGGACATCCGCACGCCCGCGAAAAAGACCGATCCCTCAGAGCGGACCTGAGTTTTGCTGCGGGCGGCGGTGTTGCTGCGGTGGGCTTACTGCCGTTGACTTGCTGCCGTTGACTTGCTGCCGTTGACTTGCTGCCGTTGACTTGCTGCCGTTGACTTGCTGCCGTTGACCGTTACCCGCCACCGACCCGCAACGGGGCGCGTATCGCACCACCGATGTGCGAAGCGTCGCTTTCACGGCCGCGCTGGCGCACAATCGGCGTACCGGCCGTGGTAACCGGGCGCGCGTAGCATGTTTCCGCGTGCGCATAGTTCTTGCTCGCCTATCCTGTAAACTCACCATTTGCGCGTGCGGACTCGTGCCGAGCATGCAGGCGCGCCGCCACTTCCAGACACGACTGACATGATGAGCATGATCGAACTCGATCCTCCCGGTTTCCAGCCACCGCGCCCGATGGCCGGCGACGAAGGCTCCCGGCGCACCGTTCTGTACGGCGGCTACACCGTATTCAGCGTGTTCCAGCCGGTTTTCTCGGTGTCGCACCGGCGCGCGATCGGTTATCACGCTTCATTGCGCGCGCACGACGAACATGCGCTGCAAGTGCCTTCGCACGAGGTTTTCACGCAGGCGGCACGGCGCGGCGACCTGCTGGAACTCGGACGACTCGCCGAATCGCTGCATCTGGGCAATTTCAACGCATTCGACAGTCACGACGAATGGCTTTTCCTCAGCCTGCACCCGGCGGCGTTGATGGACACCAGTTACGGCGACGCGCTGCTCGCCGGCCTCAAGGCGCTGGGCTTGCCGCCGCAACGGGTGGTGCTGGAAGTATCCGAGCAGGCGGGTGGCGAAACCACGCGCTTCGCCGAGATCATCGACGCGTTGCGCAAATCCGGTTTCCTGATCGCGCTGGACGGCTTTGGCGCGAAGCATTCGAACATCGATCGCGTGTGGAATCTGCGCCCGGACATCGTCACGCTCGACCGCTGCATCCTCGCCCAGGCAAGCGAGCACTCGCATATCGAACGGGTGCTGCCGGGCCTCGTCTCGCTGCTGCACGAATCCGGTCAACTCGTACTGATGGGCGGCCTGAGCACCGAGCGCGATGCGCTGATTGCGCTCGAATGCAACGTCGATTTCGTACAGGGCGCGTTCTTCGCGGGCCCGAGCGTGGAGCCGGTGAAACCGCAAGCGGCGGCCGGCTTAATGGACTCGCTCTCCGCAGCGCTGCGCGAGCGGGTTGCCGCGCGCGAACGCGCACAGTCCACGCGGCTCGCACCTTACGTCAAGGCACTGGAAACGGCGGCCGCCCAACTCGTGGCCGGCGAATCGGTTACCGAGGCGAGCGCGCCGTTGCTCGCGCTCGGTGAAACGGCACGCTGCTTCGTGCTCGACGGTTCGGGACGGCAAATCGGCGACAACGTACTGCCGCCGGGCCGTACTTCGCAACGCGCGAAGCGCTTCCGGCCCTTGCTGCATTCGGAAGGCGCGAGCTGGGAACGCCGGCCGTATTTCATTCAGGCCATGCGCGTGCCCGATCAGGTGCACCTCACGCCGCCTTACCTGTCGATCAACGAAGCGCACCTGTGCGTGACGGCTTCGATCGCCGCGCATACGCCGCACGGCACCCAGGTGCTATGCGTCGATATCAACTGGGAAGTCGCTGCGCATCGTAATTGACACGGCAGCGTGGTGCTGGATTCGCGCGAGCAGCTTCACGATGGCCGCGCACCCCAGCACGCGATTGACTGCATGCAACCGCGCCGCGCGGGTGACGACGCGCAACGCGACGATTTTGACCGAGCCGTCCGCAAGAATCCGCGTGGACACGTCGATGACACCGACGACCTCGCCTGCGAAGAGCAGCGCAATACCCATTGCGCCTTCCACTGACACCGTCTCCGCATGGCTCGCCTGCTGCGCGAGCGCTATCACCATATCCCCCCAGGCCACAGGGGCCCGTTCCTGCGTGCACACCGGCGCGTCGCTGACGACTTCCGGCGCGTCGCTAAAGAGTTGCAGCAAACCCACCCGATCCTGTGCCTCCAGCGCGGCGCGCAAGCGCTCGACGACCCGCGCGTGCGCGGCGGGATCGGGCCGTCCAAGCGGCTCGCCGTCACGCTGCAAACGCGCTTTGGCCCGGTGGATCATCTGACGGCAACCGGCCGGCGTGCGCTCGAGGATTTTCGCAATCTCCGCGTAGTCGCAATCGAAAGCCTCGTGCAGCACGAATGCTGCCCGCTCGTCGGGCTTCAAACGCTCGAGCAGCAGCATCACACCGTACGACATCTGCGCCGCGCGCAAGACCAGGTCCTCCGCCGATGGCGCCACCTCGTCAAGCCAGGGCTCCGGCAACCAGCCCGCGGGCCGCGACGCGCGTTCGCGCTGAACGTGGCGCAACCGGTCGATGGCCGCGCGCGTGGTGATCGTGGTGAGCCAGGCGGCCGGTGCCCGCACCTCGCTCGTATCGGCGAGATGCCATTTGAGCCAGACGTCCTGCACCACGTCTTCCGCGTCGGCGCGGCTGCCGAGCATCCGGTACGCCAGCGCGACCAGGCGGGCGCGCGCCGCCTCGAAACGGGATGCCTTGTCGATTGCCTGTTCCGTCATGCGTACACCTCCAGATCTGCATCCTTTCCAGCTTGACGCCCGAGCCCTCGCCGATGTGACAGGCCGGCGAAAAAATATTCCCGTCACACGGCCGCCCTCCCCCTCGTCATACGGACAACAACCCGCGCAAACGGCGCGTGGCGGTTCGAATCGGTCAACGCACCGTGCCGCTTGCTGCTGCCGGCAACCTACTTACCGTCCCAAACGAGGTAATCATGCATTCCAGCTATCCTGCCATCACCGGCCTCGGCCTCGTGCCCACCGTGATCGAACAGTCCGGCCGCGGCGAGCGCGCCTATGACATTTATTCGCGTCTGCTACGCGAACGGATCGTCTTTCTGGTCGGCCCGGTGAATGAACAGTCGGCGAGTCTGATCGTCGCCCAATTGCTGTTCCTGGAATCCGAGAATCCCGACAAGGATATTTCCTTTTACATCAACTCGCCGGGCGGCTCAGTGTACGACGGCCTCGCCATCTACGACACGATGCAATTCATCAAGCCCGAAGTGTCGACCTTGTGCACCGGCTTTGCCGCCAGCATGGGAACGTTTTTGCTGACCGCCGGACAACGCGGCAAACGCTTCGCGCTGCCGAACGCGCGCATCATGATTCACCAGCCGTCGGGCGGCAGCCAGGGCACCGCCGCGGACGTCGAAATCCAGGCGAGAGAGGTGCTCTACCAACGCCAACGCCTCAACGCGATGATGGCCGAGTGCACCGGGCGCAGCATCGAAGATATCGTCCGCGACACCGACCGCGACAACTTCATGTCGGCCCACGACGCCAAAGCGTATGGCCTCGTCGACGAGGTGCTGGAAACACGCGCGCAACACAAAAGCTGATCGGCGGCGCCGGAATCGCTATCATGGTCGCGATTCGTCGAATTCGACGATCGCTTCAATGGAGATATTCATGGCGTCATCCAACGAAACCGTCAGCATGGCGCTATTTTGCGACTTCGAAAACGTGGCGCTCGGTGTGCGCGACGCGAAGTACGACAAGTTCGACATCAAGCTGGTGCTCGAACGTCTGTTGCTCAAGGGCAGCATTGTCGTGAAGAAAGCGTATTGCGACTGGGACCGCTACAAGAGTTTCAAAGGCGCGATGCACGAGGCCAATTTCGAGTTGATCGAGATTCCGCATGTGCGCCAGTCAGGCAAGAATTCAGCCGACATCCGGCTCGTAGTCGACGCGCTCGACCTCTGCTATACGAAATCGCATGTCAACACCTTCGTGATCATCAGCGGCGACTCGGACTTCTCGCCGCTGGTGTCGAAGCTGCGCGAGAACAACAAGCAGGTGATCGGCGTCGGCGTGCAGCAATCCACCTCCGATCTGCTGATCGCCAACTGCGACGAGTTCTTCTTTTACGACGACCTCGTGCGCGAAAGTCAGCGCACGGTCGCCAAACGGGAATCGTCGCGCCCGCAACAGGCCGCGCAGCAGACTGCCAAACGCGCGCCCGACGAAGAAAAGTCGCGCAACAAGGAAGACCTCGAAAAGCGCCGCACCAAGGCGGTCGAGATCGCGGTGCAAACGTTCGACGCACTCGCGTCCGAACGTGGCGACAGCGGCAAGATCTGGGCCTCGGTGCTGAAGAACGCGATCAAGCGCCGCAAGCCGGATTTCAACGAGACGTACTACGGTTTTCGCGCGTTCGGCAATCTGCTGGAAGAGGCGCAGGCGCGCGGACTGCTCGAGTTCGGCCGCGACGAGAAGTCGGGTGCGTACGTTTACCGGGGCACGGCTGCGAATGTGGTCGTTGAGAACGTGACCGAGCCGCCCGGAGCGGGTGAATCGGGTGAATCGGTGGAACAGGTCGTCGACGCGCAATCCGCGGACACCGTAGTAGGCGAATCGGGCAACAAGCACGAGTCGCGCCGCAGAACCCGTGGCAATCGCAAGGCGGGTCGTGGCCAGCAGGAAACGGCGCACGAAGAACGCGCGGCGTTCGAGCGCGGCGGCCACGCGCGAGGTCCCGCGGAAGAACAGGCAATGCACGCGCCTGCGCCGTTGGCCGACGACGCCGTTTTCGAGCGGCCAGAAGCAGCCTGGGCAGAACCGGAGGCCTTCACAGCGGAACCCGTCGCGCCGGCCGTGGAAGAAGCGCAGGAAACGAACGGCGCTCAACCGAAGCGCCGCAAGGAACGCGCACCGCGCAAGACGGCCGCGAAGAAAACGAAGAAGGCAAGCCCGCGAACGATCGACGAGGTGCCGGAAATCGCCGCGCCTGCCGAAGCACCGGCCGCGTCTGTCGCCGAAGAAAAACCGCCTGCGGCCGCCAAAAAGGCAGCGCGCAAAGCGGCTCCGCGCAGTCGCCGGCCACGCAAGACAGCGGCAACGAGCGACGCGGAATAAGCCCCTCGCATTGCGTGACATGGACTGACACTCACGCAATGCGGGCGCCGCAGCTCCACCTACAGCAAACCGAACACCGCCACTCCGTTGGTCGCGCCGACATACACTTTGCCGCGCGCGATCATCGGCGTGATGAACTTGTTGCCCGCTCCCCATTGGTCGCGCGTGCCGGCCTGATTGCTGTTGTACAACTCGTTCGCGAGATTGCTTGCGTTGTACGCGTGCAAGGCGCCCGTCGTGCCGTTTTCCGCTGCCCAGACGATGCCGTTGCTGGTGCCGTTGGCCGACACGGCCGGTGTCGCGCCAGGATAGGCAAAGGTCGTAGCGCTCTTCGATGCGGCGGTGGTGGCGAGATACGCACCCGATACCGGCAACGCTTTCAGGTTGTCGTTCCAGCCGCCGTAGTACACCACGCCGGCGTAATAAGCCGGCGATCCCCAGATGCCGCCGGCAAGCGTGCCGGTCAACACCTGCCAGATGTTGTTCGCGGTCGGACTGAACTTGCCCATCGAGTCGCGATCGACGACATAGATCAGATTGTCCTTGCCCGCCGCCACCGCCAGATGCTTGACGACGCCGCTCGCGGTCGTCTGATCCGGTAACAGCATCACACCGCCCGAACCGAAATCGTTGTCGGCGTTTGCCTCGGCCACGACGTTATCCATCGCGAAGTAATCGGTGACCTGCAGATTGCCCGTCGATAGCTTCATCAGCGAGTTGCCGAAGTCACCGTCGACCGGAAAGCCCTGCGCGTTGAGCGTGGTGCCGAACGTGCCGTTGCCGTCCACGACGTAAACCGAGGTGCCGTCCGACGCCATCCCCGACCCGGCCATCCAGATCGATCCCTGACTGCCGTTCGGCGTGATATTGAGGACGCTGGTCTGCCGCAGCGTGTCGGCGCTATAGGCCATCAGCCAGCCGGTATACGCACCCGCCATGCAATGCGAGGTCCAGCCCATATAGAGGTTGCCGCCAACCAGCGTGAGCGCCGCGCGCTCGGTATGCTGTGCCGGATTGAAAGTAATCACGCCGTTGACGCTGCCCGCGCCGTTGCCAGGGTAGGTCGCCGCGATCTCGGTCGGACCGCCCAGCATGTCGGCGCCAGTCGTCAGGTCGAGTGCATGCAGGCGGTGATGGTATGCACCGCTGCTGTCTTTGGTCATCGCCACGGCATAAAGGACGCCATTCGGGCCGCGATTGCGGTCGATCACCGGTGTCGATGTAATGCCGATTTCCGGTGTGAAGTCCGGACAACTAAAGTCATCGCTGGGTGTTTCGCCGTTGCCGATCAGCGAAACCTTCCACAATTGCGCGAAGGTCGTAGCGTCATAGGCGTACACGCTGTCGTGTTCGGTCGTCACGTAGACCACGTCGTGGGGGGTGCCGCCGATCGACAGACTGGTGACGAAGAGCGGCTGCGCGTCAACCTTGCCGTCCGCAGGAAGAAACGCGATTTTGCCGAAGCTCGCCGAATTGACGTTCGCGAGCGTGAGGGTCGTCTCGGCAAGCATCTGGCCAGTGCGAGCGAGATCGTTGTGATGCATCAGCACATCGGTCGCGTAGGCCGTCGTGCCCGTGGCCATGCCGCCTGTACCGGTTGAGCCCGATGAGCCGGTCCCACTCGTGCTGCCGCCTGTTGTCGAGCCGCCGCCATTGGTGCCGCTGCCGGCGCCCGAACCCGAGAGCGTGCCCGACCCGCTTCCTGAGCCACCACCGCATGAAAGAAAGAAAACGACAACGAATGCAATCGCCAGCCACTCACACACCCGGGACACTACATTCGGACTGAACGTGCCGGTTCGCGGTCGCTGCATGGTCGCCTCGCTTGCACGATGCCCGGCCGACTCCCAATGTTCAGGCTACGTCGCGCGGCGAAGTCAGAAACGGCGTCTGTCGGCAGGGGCGGAGTGGCATTCGCGGGCTGCGCGGCACCGCCGGATAGCGGCGACCCAGCCCTCGATCCAAACCTACGCCGTTTGCCAGGCGCTGAGCCGCCATGGTGTCGTGTCTTTCCGCCAGACATGACAAAAGCTTTACAGCAACAAGCTTGCCTGGTACCCGGCGCAAACACTTCGCCCCCGGTTAAGCGAGGCAGCCGACCTCAGTAGTAAGGATAAGGCGCGTATATCACCGGGGGCGGCGCGACATATCTCGGCGGCGGCGCGTAGTAGTACGGCTGCGGCGCGTAATAGGCCGGCTGCGGCGGCTGCGAGATCGTGTTGCCTTTCGAGGTCATGCACTGCGCGTAGGAGGCGTCGTAGCGGGCCTGCAAACCCGCGGCCGAATACTGGGCGCTATTCGCGCCGTTCGCGCCGCCGAGCAACAGCCCGCTGCCGGCGCCGATCGCCGCGCCCGCCCCGGCATTGCCCGCCGCCGCGCCGATCAGTGCGCCGACCGCCGCGCCGCCGAGCGTGCCGATCGCCGCGCTGTTCACGCTGTTGGTGGTTGCCGCCTGCGACGCGGTGCCGTTCGGATCCGTCGAGCGACTCGCGTAGTCGCGGCATGCATAGTCGTCCTGCTGGAACTGGCCGAGCGGCTCGCCGCTGCGCGGCAGGGCAACCACGCTCGGACCGCTCGGCGGCATCACCGCGCAACCACCGAGCGCAAGCGCGACGGCCGCGGCAGGTATGGCGATGCTTATCGACTTGGTACTGGAGATCATGTTGGTACGCTTCAAGGACGTTGGAATTTAAACGTTAGGCCAATCGCTACCGTCCTTGGTTACCAGATCGTTACAGAAAGTTTTTCGCTTACATTCGGACTTCGACCCGGACTGCGGCCCGGACTGCGGCCCGCGGCGTGGCCTTCGTACTATCCTCACCGTGCGGGAGTGACGGCTCGCTCGCCGCTCCGGCGACGTCATATGAGGTAATGCTTGTAAGCGTGACGGCAACCTGATTTCACACCATCCGGCCTAAACTGGCCGACACCAGCGTGGCACCTGCGTCGCGCGATCGGACCGTCGAAGCATGCCGCCGCGAATCGCACGGCAACCCCGCCAAACATGCGCTCACCCATGGCTCGTGCCGCGTCAATCCATGCATTAGAGAAAGAGGATCACTCGATGAACCGGCTTGTTTTCGTAGTAGCGGCGGCTTGCGCCGGTTGCATATCGCCCGCCTTCGCGCAGTCGGACGCGCCGCTGACGAGCAGTGTGCTCGTCGCGCCGACCACGACATTTCCCAGTGCCTCGATCGCGCAGAATTTTCAGTACATGAATCACCCGCCGCCGCCGCCCGCGCCGGCAAGCACGGTTGCATCCACCGGCGGCGGCCGCGGTCACCGGCATCGGCAGATGTCGACGGATTCCGATTCGACCGGGGCCGCTTCCACGCAACCTTGATGGATGTCCGCACGCTCTGAATCCGAGTTGGACACGGATCCGCCGGGCTCACCGCAGTTACCAACTGTGACAAAGCTTGCACTCGGCGCCAGCCCGGCAGACTCCGACCTGACAGTTGTTTCCCGCCCCAATGCCGGGTAACCGCCGGAAAAACATCCGTAACCCATCAATCGAAGCCCTTCCCCGGCATCGTCATACCCTCCCCGCCTGTTGTCGCGCTGACGATCGCTGATGAACCCTTCGCGTCCCTTTATCGACCGCCCCGTCGCCAACAGCGTGGCGAGTCCGTTGGAACGGCAGTTGGGGACCATTGCCGACGTGACCGACATGACCTCGCAAAGCTCCGTCGGCGGCAACCGTTTGCGCCTGGGATTGGGCGCGGCGGGCGGACGTTCGCGCATCAGTGCGCAGCGGTAGCGCGCTCGCCTCTAACGGACGCTCTCCCGTGAACCTGCTCGCACCACGCCAGCCAGGCGCCGCGATAAACGGCCTCGACGTGGTGCGCAAAACGCGCGCCGTCCATCAACGGCGAAGCAGCGAGCCGCGCCCGCAGGTTTACCCGCATCTCGCCCAGCCGCGGCAGATCGCGCACCAACTGAACCGCGGTCTCGACAAACCGTGCATCGCTATCCGCCGCGAGTTCGCGCAGACCCAGATTTTCCAGCTGGCTCAACCCCGCGCGACCCACCGACGTGCCGCCGACCCGAGTAACGACAGGAATGCCCATCCAGTACGAGTCAAGGCTCGTCGTATGGCCGTTGTACGGAAACGTGTCGAGCCCGACATCGATCTGATGATACGTGCGCAGATAGTCCGCGCGTGGCCGGAACGGCGTAAAAGAAACCCGCTCCGCGCTTATCCCATGGCGTCCGAGCCGCTCGAGCAGACTCGCACGGGCCGCGCCATCCGGGGCCATCAGCAGGAGCCGGGCCTCCGTCACCTCGCGCATCACGCCGCCCCACAGTCTGAACGTCGCGTCGCTCAGCTTGCACGGGTTATTCAGGCAGCCGAAGGTCGGATAGCCGTTCGATAACGCGGGTAACGCGTTGACCTGCGGCGTATCGGTCAACGGGTCATAGCACCAGAACGAATCCGGCAGACGGATCGACTGTTCGCTGTACTGTGCATCCGTGCCGGCCGGGTCGAGCCATGAGTCGGTCAGCCGATAGTCGATTGCCTCGACGCCGGTCGTCCCGGGATAAGCCAGCCACGCAATCTGCACCGGCGCTGGTTTGCGCGCGAACAGCAGCGGACGGCCGTCCGCCATGTGCATGGTCAGGTCGACCAGAATGTCGATGCAGTCGTCACGAATCACCCTTGCAAGCCGTTCGTCGTCGAGTTCGCGTACGTCGCGCCATACGTCGGCATGACGGGCCAGGCGCTGCGTCTGGTCGTCCGGCCGCGTGACGCTCGCATAACAGAACACCTCGAACTGCGCGTGGTCGTGATGCGACAGAAGCGGCAGCGTGAACAGCGTCTGGCAGTGTTCACGAAAGTCCGGCGACACGTAGCCGATACGCAGGCGGCGCGACGCTGTCGCATCGTTCGAATGCGGTTCATGCGTGTCGCGATAAGGCGCCTCGTGCTGTGCGGACCATCGGCGGCATTCGTCCAGCAGCGGCTGGGGTTGCTCTGCCTGAAAGGTCAACGCATAAGCGAGGTTGCTGTGCGCAACGACGTTCGATGGATCGCACGCGAGCGCGCGGCGATAACAGTCGATGCCGTTGTCGAGGCGCCCCTGGTCCTTGAGCACGTTGCCCAGGTTGTTGTGCGTGACGGCGTAGTGCGGGTCGACGATAAGCGCCTCGTGCAAATGAGATTCCGCTTCGGCAAAGCGGCCAAGCGTGCGCATCAGCGTAGCGGCATTGTTGAGCGCGGCCACAAAACCGGGGCGCAGGCGAATCGCCGCGTCGAACGCCTGCGCCGCCTCCTCGCGCGCGCCCGACTCCTGGTAGACGATACCCAGATTGTTGTACGCATCGGCGTGAGCAGGCGCCTGCTCGATCGCGCGCCGATAGGCAAGCACCGCTTCGCGCCGCCGGCCTAGCGCATGCAGCGCGTTGCCCAGGTTGTAGGCGGCTTCGGGGAACGCGGGGTCCAACGCGAACGCACGTGCCAGCAACACGGCACTCGACTCGAATTCGCCGCGCCGGTGCAGCGCGACACCCATGTTCACAAGGCCGCACGGCGAATCGGGCGCCGCGCGCACCGCCGCTTCGAGCAGGGTCACGGCTTCGTCCAGACGGCCGGCCGCCTCGAGCAGCGTGCCGAGATTCGTCAGGGCGTTGGCATCGCCGGGTTGCGCTGTGATCGCGCGGCGGTATGCAGCTTCGGCCGCCTTCGCGTCGCCCTGCTGCCGGTAGCAGTTGCCCAGGTTGTTAAGCGCGTCGATGTGGTTCGGCTCGAGCGCCAGCAATGATTCGTAGGTCTCGATCGCGGCCGCATCTTCACCGGCCGATTGCAACGCCGCGGCGAGCGCGAACAGTGTGTCGGTGGAATTGGCGTCGAATGACAACGCTTGCAGATAGGCGTCGATCGCCTCGGCGAACCGCTGGGCCGCGGCAAAGACTTGTCCGCGAACGAAGTGATATCGCGCGTTGTCAGGCGCACGCGTCAGCGCCCTATCGAGCCAGGCGAGCGCGGCGTCGTACGCGCCACTTTGCATGTCGAGCACACCGAGACGGAACATCACGTTCGCGTCGTCAGGCGCAATCGCGAGTGCGGCATCGTACAGCGCGCGCGCATGGCCGAACTCACCCGCGAGATGATGTGCCGTCGCGCGTTCCAGAATCTGAGTGGTTTCCATCATGCCCCGCGGATGAACTGCTATTTCGTCGTCGATCTCACGTCGACCCGGACCTTTCGTCCGCATCACGTCGATGTGATGCCGTCGCGCGGGACAGCCCGCTGGCTGCGCGACGGGGGATAAACGTCAGCGAACGATAACGAGCCAGTTCTTACCGATGTTTACCGGTGCTCACCGTCAGAAACATGTTGCAATGCATTGACGCCGGGGCCGGCGCAACGGCGGAACGTCGTGGAAACCTTGGCGGCGCGGGGCTGTAAGCATGCATGGCAGGCGTGCCGGGCATACCCAGTACGGCGCTCGCTATGCTCAGAGGATGAGGGCGGAGAGGACGAGTCTTTCGATGGTGAGACCGGGAGCTTTCGACAAGACCGCATCCTCAATTCGGAATGCCGACGAAACTTTCCAGCCGAAAGAAATCTTCAGTAATTCGACAGTAACAATGGACGTAAATCGGGAAACATTCGACGTGCGAATACGACAGACAGCATGAAATGCTCGAATCCGCTCTATCGGATTCAATGTATTTACTTGGCCGGTGATTCGACCAGCAACTGGCCGCACCAACTTGCGAAGCGCCCAAAAAAACAGAAAGCCCTCGCGAAGGAGGGCTTTTTGCTTTACTACTTTTTCAGACTTGATCGCAGCGATCAATCCAGATTTGCAACTTACCTGGAAATCCGAACTATCTCATCACGCTGCAACCGGCAATCTCACGCGAAATTCTTCGACGCGAATTCCCAGTTAACGATGTTCCAGTACGCTTCAACGAACTTCGGACGCAGATTGCGGTAGTCGATGTAGTACGCGTGTTCCCACACGTCGATCGTCAGGAGCGCCTTCGCGTCCGTGGTCAGCGGCGTAGCGGCGTTGCTCGTCGACACCAGGTCGAGCGAACCGTCGGCCTTCTTCACCAGCCATGCCCAGCCCGAGCCGAACGTGCCGACTGCGGTCTTGGCGAATTCTTCCTTGAACTTGTCGAACGAACCCCACTTGGCGTTGATCGCGTCAGCCAGTGCGCCGGTCGGCGCACCGCCACCTTGCGGCGACAGGCTGTTCCAGAAGAACGTGTGGTTCCACACTTGAGCAGCGTTGTTGAAGATGCCGCCCGATGCCTTCTTGACGATCTCTTCGAGCGACAGGTTCTCGAACTCCGTGCCCTTGATCAGATTGTTCAGGTTAGTCACATAGGTCTGATGGTGCTTGCCGTAGTGATAGTCGAGCGTCTCTTCCGACATGTGCGGAACGAGTGCGTTTCTGGCAAACGGCAGCGGCGGGAGCGTATGTTCCATGGTGCTTTCCTTCAGTCTGTATCTGTTGTGGGGGAGTCTGCGGGATAACGCTATTGAGCACTCGATTGTAGGCGAGTTGGAATAACCCCGCAAACCAACGGACTTTATGTCCGGCATCGGCGAACTTGCCGCACACATAGCGTAATTCGTGCCTTCGCACGAGTTGTGCCCGCCGCATGCGGATGTCGAAAAGACGCCTCGGACCGCTGCCGGCGACCGGTCAGAAAGCGTCAGTCAGACGCGGCTGCACATCGGCGAGCGCAATGTCCGCGGCCCCCTCCGCGAGATGCACCGTCAGGCGCCGCCCCGGTTTCAGCGACGAAGGCGCGCGCACCGCGCGACCGCTCTGCGCGTCGAGCACGGCAGCATAGCCGCGCTCCAGCGTGCGCTTCGGACTCAACACTTCGAGCCGCGCGGCCAGCGTGTCGATTCGCGCGGACTGACGTTCATGCTGGCGTAACAATGCCGCGTCCAGACGTTGCGAAAGGCTGCCGAGTTTCGCCTGATGCGCGGCGAGATCGGGACGCCAGCGCTGCCAGCGCATCTGCAGCAGAGAAAAGCGCGCTCGGGCGTCACGCACCGGACGCGCCCCCGCCGATGCCAGCCGCACGCTCAATTGCTGCAAATGGGTGCGCTGCCGCGCGAGCCGCTCGGCCGGCGATACGAGCCGCCGCGCGAGCCAGTCGAGTTGCTGGGCGCGCCGCTCCATCATGCGGCCAAAACCGCGGGCGAGCGTCGCATGCCGATGATCGAGTTCACGCAGCAACAGCACGCGCTGCGGGCTGACGAGTTCGGCGGCGCCGGTGGGCGTCGGCGCGCGCACGTCGGCGGCAAAGTCGGCGATCGTGAAATCGGTTTCGTGCCCCACGCCGCTCACCACCGGAATGGCGCTTTCGGCGATCGCGCGCGCCAGCACTTCTTCGTTGAACGCCCACAGGTCTTCAATCGAGCCACCGCCGCGGCACACGATCAGCACATCGACTTCGCGCCGCGCGTTGGCCGCGTCGACCATGTCGGCCAGCTTGGCGCTCACGCCCACACCCTGCACCGGCGCCGGATAGACGATCACCGGAATATGCGGCGCGCGGCGCGACAAGGTGGTCAGGACGTCGCGCAGTGCCGCTGCCTGGAGCGATGTCACGATGCCTATCGCACGCGGATGGGCCGGCAACGCGCGTTTGCGCTCGGCGGCAAAGAGACCCTCGGCTTCGAGTTGCGCCTTCAGTTTGAGAAAGGCTTCGTAAAGACGCCCTTGCCCGGTGCGGCGCACCGCTTCCACATTGAGTTGCAGTTCGCCGCGCGGCTCATACATGGTCACCAGCGCGCGCACTTCGATGCGATCGCCTTCACGCGGCGTGAACTCGGCGTATTGCGCGCGGCCGCGGAACATCACGCAGCGCATCTGCGCCTGAGCGTCCTTGATCGAGAAATACCAATGGCCGCTCGCGGCACGGGTGAAGTTCGACACTTCTCCCGCCACCCAGACGAGCGGAAACGAGCGTTCGAGCATCGTGCCGATCGCCCGGTTGAGCGCTGAAACGGGGACGACGACTTCACCGCCGGGCGTAGCCGACGAAGCAAAAGGGCTTTCGGAATTCATGCGAGGAATATCTGTGACTGGCCGGACAGACGATAGACCGAGTGGCCAGCGGCGTCCAGCGCGGCGGCCAAATTGTTAAAAGTGTCCACATGCCGGGACCCATTAGACAAATACCGTCCAGATCGGCCGCCGGACCACGCGAATTGGAAGCATGTCGTTGATTTATATGGTATTTACATCTCATTAAAGAGAACGATTGCCGATACGGAGCGCTCGGCGCGGCCTTTCCAGCCGATCGACAGGCAGGTTCTCCACAAAGTTATCCACAGGCTGTGGGCATCGTCCGGTGTCGCTGCCTGCCGCGCGGTGCGGGACGCGCGACTTGCCGGGCGGGACGCCCGCGCGCTAGAGTGGCGGGTTCGACAGCATGCCGAAAGCCCCGCGGCGCCCGCCATTGCGGCACACTGACGCCACGCCGCGCGAGCGCATCGGCTGCGGCCGCTGCTCGGTCCCGCTGCTTCATGCCGCCGCACTTTTTTGCTGCCCTTTTTGATTGTCCGGAGAACCGCGTTGATGCTTGCCCCGCGTATCGCACCTGGCACTGCCACGCCGCCCCGCCCCCTTCGGGCGCGCCGTGCATCGCCCGTCCTTGCGGCTCGCCAATGAGCGGCCTGAACGACCGTCTCGAGGCACGCCTTGCGCGCGAATGGCAGCAGCGCGGCCCGCTTGCGTGGGCGCTGACGCCCCTCGCGTGTGTGTTCGGCGCGATTGCCGCCGCGCGCCGCGCCGCCTTCTCGTTCGGCTGGCTGAAATCCGTGCGCATTGGCGTGCCGGTGGTGGTGGTCGGCAACGTGACCGTCGGCGGCACCGGCAAGACGCCGACCGTCATCGCGCTGGTCGAAGCCTTGCGCGCCGCCGGTTTCAAGCCCGGCGTGGTGTCGCGCGGCTATGGCGCACGCGTCAAAGAACCGACGCCGGTTCTCGCGACCTCGGCGGCAAACGTCGGCGGCGACGAACCGTTGCTGATCGCGCGTCGCACCGGCGCACCGGTGTGGGTCTGCCCGGATCGCGTCGCGGCCGCGCAGGCATTGTGCGCCGCGCATCGCGAAGTCGACGTGATTGTCAGCGACGACGGCTTGCAGCACTACCGCCTCGAGCGCGATGCCGAACTGGTGGTCTTCGATCACCGGCTGGGCGGCAATGGTTTTCTGCTGCCGGCCGGTCCGCTGCGCGAGCCGCTGTCGCGCCGCCGCGACGCGACGCTGGTCAACGATCCTTACGCGCGCACACTGCCTCCCTGGCCGAACACGTTCGCGCTGCAACTTGCGCCCGCCGACGCCTGGCATCTCGACAACCCCGGTCTGCGCCGCCCACTTGCGCAATTCAGCGGCGAGCGCGTGTTGGCGGCGGCCGGCATCGGCGCGCCGGAACGTTTTTTCGCGACGCTGCGCGCGGCCGGTCTCACGCCGACCACCCGCGCTTTGCCGGATCACTACGCGTTCGAGCGCAATCCTTTTACGGACGTCGACGCGGACACCATCCTGATAACCGAAAAGGATGCGGTAAAATTAGGGTCCTGGCGCGACGCGCGCATCTGGGTTGTTCCTGTCGAAGCCGCGCTCGATCATCGCCTCATTGCATTAGTTGTGGAGAAAGTCCGTGGACGCTCGCCTGCTTGAAATTCTCGTCTGCCCTATCTGCAAGGGCCCGCTCAGCTACGACCGTTCTGCGCAGGAACTGATCTGCAACGCGGACAAGCTTGCCTATCCCATCCGCGACGGTATTCCCGTGATGCTGGTCGACGAAGCGCGCCAGACCGTCGAAGGCACACCGGTCGACCTGAATCCGGGCTCGGTCGCCTGAATCGGGGTTGCCCGGCGCGGGCAAGATGCGGGGCGGCGGGATTCGGCGCGCCCTGGCTCTCCGATCCGCCGCAATTCACCGTCGTATTTGCCCTCTTTCCCGTTGGCGCGCGCAATGCACGACTTGCGAGCGCTTTCTTCCGGTTTCATCGCCGCCCGTCCTTCCGATGACCAACGCTAACGTCACCACTCCTCCGTTTGTCGCCGTCGTACCGGCCCGGCTCGCCTCGTCGCGCCTGCCCAACAAACCGCTCGCCGACATTGGCGGCAAGCCGATGGTGGTGCGGGTCGCCGAACGTGCCCGCGAATCGGGCGCGCAACAGGTGCTGATCGCCTCCGACGCGCAGCCGGTGCTGGATGTGGCCCGCGAGCACGGCTTCGACGCCGTGCTGACACGCGCCGATCATCCGTCGGGCACCGACCGCCTCGCGGAAGTGGCGGCGCAGTTCGGCTGGAGCGACGACACGATCGTGGTGAACGTGCAAGGCGACGAGCCGTTGATCGATCCGGTGCTCGTGTGCGGCGTCGCGTCGCACCTCGCGTCGAGCCACGGATGCGCGATCGCCACCGCCGCGCATCCGATCACCGATGCGGCGGAAATCTTCAATCCGAACGTCGTCAAGGTCGTGCTCGACGCGCGCGGCGTCGCGCTGTATTTCTCGCGCGCGCCGATTCCATGGGCACGCGACGCGTATCAAGCGCATTGGCCCGATGTGGCGTCGATGCCTGCGCCGCCGACGCCCGCGGTGGTCTATCGCCATATCGGTCTGTACGCGTATCGCGCCCAGTTCCTGCGCACCTATCCGAGCCTCGCGATTTCGCCGATCGAGCAGGTCGAAGCGCTCGAACAACTGCGCGCGATGTGGCACGGCGAGCGAATCGCGGTGCTGGTCACGGAGAATGCGCCGCTGCCCGGCGTCGACACGCCCGCCGATCTCGCGCGGGTGCAGGCTTTATTCGGGGCGTGAGCGTAAAAACCCATGGCATAATCGAACGGTTATGCGCGCCTCCCGTTAAACGCGAGAGTCAGGGTTTGCCCCGGTCGCGCCGTTGCCGGCTTGCAGCGCCGTCGTTGTCGACGTGCAGCGCGAGACCCGAAACGGCAGCCGGCGCGGGGTCCCTCGACGATTCGCGGGATGGCTGCAGCGCTACCAAAGAATTCACATAGATCTGGAGATATCACATGCGTTTGATCCTTTTGGGTGCGCCCGGCGCGGGCAAGGGCACTCAGGCAAACTTCATCAAGGAAAAATTCGGCATTCCGCAAATTTCCACCGGTGACATGCTGCGTGCCGCCGTTAAGGCAGGCACGCCGCTCGGCATTGAGGCAAAGCGCTTCATGGACGCCGGCGAGCTGGTAACGGACGAGTTGATCATCAATCTGGTGAAGGAACGTCTGCAGCAGCCGGATTGTGCGAACGGCTATCTGTTCGACGGTTTTCCGCGCACCATTCCACAAGCCGAAGCGATGAAGCAGGCAGGCGTCGCGATCGATTACGTACTGGAAATCGACGTGCCGTTCGACGAGATCATCGTGCGGATGAGCGGCCGCCGCTCGCACGCCGCGTCGGGCCGTACGTACCACGTCAAGTTCAACCCGCCGAAGGTCGAAGGTGTGGACGATGTGACCGGCGAACCGCTGATCCAGCGCGACGACGACAAGGAAGAAACGGTCAAGAAGCGCCTCGACGTGTACGTTGCACAAACCAAGCCGCTGATCGAGTACTACAATAACTGGGCGCAGAACGGCGACCCGACTACCCCGTTGAAGGCGCCGCAATATCGCCGCATTTCGGGCCTCGGTACGGTCGAAGAAATTCGCAACCGCGCGTTCGACGCGTTGAAGTAAGCTCGCGTCCGTGCTTGCCTGCCGTATAAAAACCCGCCCATGCCGGCGGGTTTTTTTATTGCGTCCTGTATCGCACGGCGTGCATAGCCATGCGCCGGCGGCGCCCACCCCGCCCGATATTAATTAGCCATCCATATCAGTTTGACGGTGCTGCGGGCTTCCCGCGAGTGCCCACGGCGGTCGGTGCCCGCCTCACTTTCCGCATCGCAGCATAGCCGTTACAATCGATCATCGAAAAAATATTCGATCAAGACATTACTGAACCGAAGCAAAGGAGAAGACATGGAGATTCGTGACAACGTATTCCTGATCACCGGCGGTGCATCGGGACTCGGCGCGGCCACCGCGCGCCTGCTCGTCGAGAACGGCGGGAAGGTGGTGCTGGCCGACCTGAATCAGGACGCGGGTGACGCACTCGCGAAAGAACTCGGCGGTGTATTCGTCAAGTGCGACGTGAGCCGCGAAGACGACGCCACGCAAGCCGTCGAAGCCGCCACAAAACTCGGCACGCTGCGCGGCCTCGTCAATTGCGCGGGTGTTGCGCCCGCCATCAAGACGGTCGGCAAAGACGGCCCGCATCCGCTCGAATCGTTTTCCCGCACCATCTCCATCAATCTGATCGGCACCTTTAACATGATCCGGCTCGCCGCCGCGGCCATGTCGAAGAATGAACCGAATGCGAATGGTGAGCGTGGCGTGATCATCAATACGGCCTCGGTGGCGGCATTTGACGGCCAGATCGGCCAGGCCGCGTATGCGGCGTCCAAGGGCGGCGTGGTCGGCATGACGCTGCCGATCGCCCGCGATCTGTCGCGCAACGCGATTCGTGTGATGACGATCGCGCCGGGTATCTTCGAAACGCCCATGCTGCTCGGCATGCCGCAGGAGGTGCAGGACGCGCTCGGCGCAATGGTGCCGTTCCCGCCGCGGCTGGGCAAACCGGCGGAGTACGCAATGCTGGCCAAGCAGATCTTCGACAATCCGATGCTCAACGGCGAAGTGATTCGTCTGGACGGCGCGATCCGGATGCAGCCGAAGTAACAACCCATCCGGCCTGCCGCGTTGCGCGGCTGTGCCAATGAAAAACGCCTGCCAGTGAATCAGCATGACTCACTGGCAGGCGTTCTGTTTTGCTCCGTCGAAACGGCGCTCAGTCGCGGTCGTCGTACTGGGTGCGTTGGCGCAGTTCATGCAACTGCGATTCCACCACCGTCGCGTCTTCAGCATCCGGCCGATCGCCTAGATAGCGCTCGAGATCTTCGAGCGCCGGGCGCAGGTAATCGAGCCGCGCATAGGCGAACCCGCGATCGCGCACTTCCTCGATGCTGTCCGGCAGCAGGATCACAAGACGCTGCTGCACCGCCAACAAACGCTGCCAGCGTTCTGTCTGAAGATAAGTCGACTTCAGATTACGCAGCATGCGAGCGATGATTTCGCGGCGCGTGGCCGGCTGCAGCAACATGCGCAACGCCCGGCTCACCGAGTCGCCCGCCGACGCCACATAGGGCTCCAGCATATCCACCATCTGCGACTCGGACAGCGAATGCCCGGTAGTCGGATCGAGCATCACGTCGCCGTCCGGCGTTGTCACGCGCAACAGGAAGTGACCCGGAAACGACACGCCGCGCGCCGGAATGCCGATCTGCTCGGCCATCTCCAGATACAGCACCGCCAGCGAAATCGGAATGCCGCGGCGGCGCTTCAGCACTGCGTTCAGATGACTGTTGTCGGGGTCGTAATAATCGTTGAGGTTGCTGGCGAAACCCAGCTCGCGAAAGAAGAACCGGTTCAGAATGCCGACCTTCTGTCTGATGTCGGCGTCGTCCGGTATGCGGCGCTGCAAACGCAAAACCAGCTCGTCGATCTCGGCCAGCGTGCCTTGCAAATCGAGATCGGGATAAGCGTCCTGCGCGAGCGAAAGCGCCGCCTCGGTCAGCGGCAGGCTGTCATCTTCGGCAACCAGCGTACTGAAATAGTCGAGAACTCGCGTCATCGTGATCACTTCACCCGCCTTTTGAAATACGCGTACTTGAAGCCCATCAGCCAAAGCATACCGAAATATAGCGCGGCGAACAGAACGAGGCACGCCCCCAGCAACACGATGCGATCGACCGGCCGGCTGTGCATGCCGATCCAGTCGAAGCTGATCGCGAACCAATGCATCGCGCCGGCCAGCACCAGACAGGCGCCGAACAATTGCACGAAGAACTTCAACCAGCCTTTCGACGGCGTGTAAATGCCGCGCTTGCGCAGACCGAGGAACAGGAACAGCGCGTTGACGCAAGCACCGAGCCCGACGCTCAGCGTGAGGCCCGCATGCGCGAAAATCGGCACGAACAGATAGTTGCTCATCTGTGTGGCGATCAGCACGCCAACGCCGATCTTCACCGGCGTCTTGATGTCCTGCTTGGCGTAAAAACCGGGCGCGAGGATCTTGATGAGAATCAGGCCGACGAGGCCGATGCCGTACGCAGACAGCGCGCGACCGACCATCACCACGGCGTTGCCGTCGAACTTACCGTAGTGGAACAGCGTCGCGGTGAGTGGCTGAGCGAAGAAAAACAGCGCGATGGCGCTGGGCGCCGCCAGCAGGAAGGTGACACGCAGCCCCCAGTCGAGCAGCGACGAATACTCGTGCGAATCGGCATCCACGTGCGCCTTCGACAAGCTCGGCAGCAGGATCGTGCCAAGCGCGACACCGAGCAGCGCGGTCGGAAACTCCATCAGCCGGTCGGCGTAATTGATCCAGGAAACAGCACCCGGGCCGATCCGCGACGCAATGTTGGTGTTGATGATCAGGCTGATCTGCGCGACCGATACGGCGAACATTGCCGGCACCATCTTCGACAGAACTCGCTTCACACCGCGATGCGCGAGCGCTTTCAGCGGATTCAGGCCGATGCGCGGCAGCATGTCGATCTTCTTCAGACCTGGTAGTTGCACGATGAACTGCAGCACGCCGCCGGCGATTACCGCCCACGCGAGCGCATAAACCGGCGTTTGCAGGCGCGGCGCGACGAACACCGCCGCGAAGATGAAAGCCACGTTCAGCAGGACCGGCGCGAACGCGGGCAGCGAAAAATTCTTGTACGTATTCAGCACGCCGGACGCCAGCGACGTCAGCGAGATGAAAATGATGTACGGGAACATGATGCGCGTCATCGTGACCGCGAGCGCATAGGCGTGGCCCTCATGCGCGAGTCCCGACGCGACGATGAACACCACGCCCGAGGCCCCCACCACGCCTATCAGCGAGAGAATCGCGAGCGCCCAGGCGAGCACGGTCGAGGTGGCGTCGACCAGCGCCTTGGTGGCGTCGTGTCCTTGCTGGTTCTTGAACTCGGCGAGAATCGGCACGAAGGCCTGCGAGAACGCACCCTCGGCGGAAATGCGGCGCAGCAGGTTCGGGATGCGGAAGGCGACGTAAAACGCGTCAGTGTATTGACTGGCGCCGAACGCACGGGCGATCAGCGTTTCGCGGGCCAGTCCGGTCACGCGCGACAGCAGCGTGAAGCCGCTGACCGTCAGCAGGGCTCGGAATAGATTCATGGGGCGCTTATTATACGGGTGCCGCAGGGGCGGACGACGAGCCAGAACGCGAATCGGACCGATTTGCGCCGCATACGTTCGTTCAGACGAGCGAATCGGGCCGTTTTATGGTTGTTTTTTTGTTGGCCGCCGTACCCGCGCCGCACCCCCTGCGTGCCGGGCCTGCCATCCGCTCGCCTGTTGCCGCACGGTCGTCGGCACACCCGCAGACGATCCCGCCCTAGTCAGGGCCGGCAGAATCCCGGATCTCGCGCGGCAACCGGCACGCCGCGCCCGACGATTCCCCGTTGCCACGTGCCTGATTTTGTTGCTATAATCGCCGGTTTCGAAGCTCGCTCAATTTTCGGACGGGGTTCAGGTCGGCATCAAACGGTCACCTTTATCCTCGAAATACTCCGAACACGGGCGCGCCTTCGCGTAGTCCGATCGATTTTTTTCGACACTTTTTGCGCTCTTGGGCAATCGCTTCCAAGAGTTCGATCTAAAAGCAGCACCTCACCCACTTGAAGGTCAGGTACTGGAAACAGGAACAGGATAAGGAACCGTCATGGCTAACTCCGCACAAGCACGTAAGCGCGCCCGCCAGGCCGCCAAGGCAAACTCGCACAACTCGGCACTGCGCTCGAAGTTCCGCACGGCTATCAAGGCTGTCCGCAAGGCAATCGAAGCCGGCGACAAGGCTAAGGCCGCTGAGATCTTCCAGGCATCGTCGAAGACCATCGACATCATCGCCGACAAGAAAATCGTCCACAAGAACAAGGCAGCTCGTAACAAGAGCCGTCTGGCTGCAGCCCTCAAAGGTCTGCAAGCGCCTGCAGCGCAGTAAATTCGGTCAGCCCGCTTCGGTGGGCTACCTCCTGTTTCCGCTGCAACGGAAAGGCTCGCTTCGGCGGGCTTTTTTGCTTGGGGCTTGCCTCGAGTTTGCCTACTAACGGCAGCGGATACGGACCTTCACCGGTTCGCGCCTCAGTTAGCGGCACATCGACTCCACAGCACCCATGCCACCCGCCCTGAAGTCATTGCTTCAGGCACAAAAAAACCCGCTGGCTGCGGGTTTTTGCTTTTTTGCCGATCCGGCAGAAGCTCCTGCTAGATCACATGCCTCTTCTCTTGCGGCGCCGGGTGCTGCTCGAGTTGCAACTCGCAAGCCTCCGTCACGACGAGATCGTTGTCTTTTGCGAAGTTCAAAACGAAATCAAAGGCCATCGGCTCGATATCGCGCAAACGCGAATCGAGAATCACGCACTTGAGGTCACCGATCATGGTGGGCCGCACGTACAGCGAGTATTGCAGGTAAGCGTTCGGCCCCTTGCCGCCCGGGCTGGGACCAAAGCATGCCATGACGCCTGCGAGCCGCTCCGACCAGTCGCTCGGCCGAAACTTTTTCCCGGTCGACGTGATGCCCTGAATGAAATATTCGGTTGGAGCTGCTTCGGCCATGTAGGAATACCTGTGTGACTGCCCAGCGGAATGACGGCAAAGCTGACTGCAAAGCGGCTTTGGGATGCCTGAACACGTGACCACGCCTGATTGGCGAGCTGCGCCGCCAGATACCGCGAAGGGCCGGACAGGCCGCCGCGGCGCTCATCATGACGGCGCACCGCGACGAAACTTTCCGGAGCGCGCGAGCCGTGTCCCGCAAGCTCGATATCAGCCTGCTGGGCTTAGGGATAACCGGTAGATTATAGCGCAGCGGACCTTTTTCCGCAGCGCACACAAGCCTCGTTTGAGGGTTGCAAACGGCTTTCAGCCGGCTTGCCGGACGTTTTAGCCGACTCGTCAAACGAGGCGAAATCCTTTATGCTGCATTGAGTTACCACAAACGACGGCGGCGCCGTCCGGCAATCCTGCCGGGTGAGACCGCCGTATTTGTTTCATGACCGCCAAGAAAATTCGCCACTACCTGCAGTTCAAGGATTTCTCGCTGGACGACTACGAGTACGTACTGGAACGCGCGCGCATTCTCAAACGCAAGTTCAAGAACTACGAGACGTACCATCCGCTGCACGACCGCACGCTGGCGATGATCTTCGAGAAGAATTCGACACGCACGCGCCTGTCGTTCGAAGCCGGCATCTTCCAGCTAGGCGGCCACGCCGTCTTCATGAGTACGCGCGACACGCAGCTTGGCCGCGGCGAACCGATTGAAGACGCGGCGCAGGTGATCTCGCGCATGGTCGACATCATCATGATCCGCACGTTCGGCCAGGACATTCTTCAGCGCTTCGCCGAGAATTCCCGCGTGCCGGTGATCAATGGGCTGACCAACGAATATCACCCGTGCCAGGTGCTGGCGGACATCTTCACGTATTTCGAGCATCGCGGTCCGATTCGCGGCAAGACGGTCGCATGGGTCGGCGACGCCAACAACATGCTGTACACGTGGATCGAAGCCGCGCAGATTCTCGGTTTCAAGCTGCGCCTGTCCACGCCGCCGGGCTACAAACTCGACCACGCGATGGTCGCGCCGGAAAGCGCCCCGTTCTATCAGGAATTCGACGATCCGAACGAGGCTTGCACCGGTGCCGATCTGGTCACCACCGACGTGTGGACCAGCATGGGCTTCGAGGCCGAAAACGAAGCCCGCAAGAAAGCCTTCGCGGACTGGTGCGTAGACGCCGACATGATGGCGCGCGCCAATTCCGACGCATTGTTCATGCACTGCCTGCCCGCCCATCGCGGCGAGGAAGTCAGCGCGGAAGTGATCGACGGCCCGCAAAGCGTCGTGTGGGACGAAGCGGAAAATCGTCTGCACGTGCAAAAGGCGTTGATGGAATATCTGCTGCTCGGCAAGCTCAATCACTGAGCGAACCGCTACGCAGCACCTGCGTGAAGCGCGACGGGGCCTTGAATACGAGGCAAGGCATCCACGTTTAGCGCCACGCATCAGGCCGGTGTCCGCGGGTTGTTCACGGGTAGTTCACGCTCCCAAGTGGACCTGGCTTACCCGCCGCCCTACCCCAAAAACGAGGGGCAAGCGGCGGTTTAGTGTCAAAATAGTGGTTTTCCGCGCTCCGGAACCGCCGGTGCGCCTTGTTTTCCAGCTTTCTCCAGCTACGAGTTCACCATGAGCGATATCAAGAAAGTCGTGCTCGCCTATTCGGGCGGCCTCGACACCTCCGTCATCCTGAAGTGGTTGCAGGACAACTACGACGCCGAAGTCGTCACGTTTACGGCCGACATCGGCCAGGGCGAAGAGCTGGAACCGGCGCGCAAAAAGGCCCTGCAACTCGGCATCAAGCCGGACAACATCTTCATTGAAGACCTGCGTGAAGAGTTCGTGCGCGACTACGTGTTCCCGATGTTCCGCGCCAACACGATCTATGAAGGCGAATACCTGCTGGGCACGTCGATCGCGCGTCCGCTGATCGCCAAGCGTCAGATCGAAATCGCCCGCGCCACCGGCGCGCAAGCGGTCTCGCACGGCGCAACCGGCAAGGGCAACGACCAGGTTCGCTTCGAACTCGGCTACTACGCGCTGGAACCGGGCATCAAGGTGATCGCGCCGTGGCGTGAATGGGATCTGCTGTCGCGCGAAAAGCTGCTCGCGTACGCCGAAAAGGCCGGCATTCCGATCGAAATGAAGCACAAGCAAGGCGGCGCGCCGTATTCGATGGACGCGAACCTGCTGCACATCTCGTTCGAAGGCCGTCACCTGGAAGACCCGAAGGCCGAAGCCGAAGCCGACATGTGGCGTTGGACGGTGTCGCCGGAACAGGCGCCGGATCAGGCTGAGTATCTCGACATCGAGTATGAGCACGGCGACCCGGTCGCGATCAACGGCAAGCGTTTGTCGCCGGCCGAGATGCTGACCGAGCTTAACCGCCTGGGCGGCAAGCACGGCATCGGCCGTCTGGATCTGGTTGAAAACCGTTACGTCGGCATGAAGTCGCGCGGCTGCTATGAAACGCCGGGCGGCACGATCATGCTGAAGGCGCACCGCGGTATCGAGTCGATCACGCTCGACCGTGAAGTCGCTCACCTGAAAGACGATCTGATGGCCCGTTACGCGTCGCTGATTTATAACGGCTACTGGTGGAGCCCGGAGCGCCGCGCCATCCAGGTGCTGATCGACCATACGCAAGAGAAGGTCAACGGCTGGGTGCGTGTAAAGCTGTACAAGGGCAGCGTCTCGGTTGTCGCGCGCGACTCGAAAGAAACGCTGTTCGACAAGACGATTGCCACGTTCGACGACGACGGCGGCGCTTACAACCAGGCCGATGCTGGCGGCTTCATCAAGCTGAACGCGCTGCGTATGCGGATTGCTGAAAACGCACGTCGTCAGCGCGGCTGAGCACGGGCGTTTCGGTGAAGGCTAACTTAACTTCGCGTGAGCGAAGTTAAGTGCCGCAAGGCGCGGCCGGCACTGAATCACAGACGCAAAAAAAGGCGCCGGGAGAAAACTCCCGGCGCCTTTTTTATTGCCGCAAGCCACTTACGCCATCACAAACAAACCGGTTCCGCCTCCAGCTCCACCCCAAACCGTGCCAGCACGTCCCGCTGCACCGCCTTTGCAAGCGCCAATACCTCCGCCCCGCTCGCGCCGCCGAGATTCACCAGCACCAGCGCCTGCCGCTGATGCACCGCCGCCGCGCCCATCGCACGGCCTTTCCAGCCACATCGATCGATCAACCAGCCAGCGGCGAGCTTCACCCGGCCGTCCGGTTGAAGGTAAGACACGACCTCTGGCTCCTTGAGCTTCAGCGCCTCGAACTGCGCCGCTTCCACGACCGGATTCTTGAAGAAACTCCCCGCGTTACCAAGCTGAAGCGGGTCGGGCAGCTTGGCGCGCCGCACCGCGACTACCGCGTCGAAAATCGCCTGCGCACTCGGCGCGGCCGCGGCATTGCCACCCGCAGCCAGTTCGCGCGCGATATCCGCATAGCCGGCGCGCGGCTGCCAAACTTTCGGCAAACGGAACGTGACCGAAGTAATCACAAAACGGTCGCGCCCTTCCCGCTTGAAAAAACTGTCACGGTAGCCGAATCGGCAAGCGGCGGCATCGAGTTCGACCACGGCGCCCGTTTCCAGCTCAACCGCTCGCAGCGACGCAAACCGCTCGCACATTTCCAGCCCGTACGCGCCGATGTTCTGAATCGGCGCTGCGCCCACCGTGCCGGGAATCAGCGCGAGGTTCTCCAATCCAGGCAGCCCTTGCGACAAAGTCCATGCGACAAACTCGTGCCACGGCTCGCCGGCGGCCGCCTCGACGTACCAGGCGTCATCGTCCTCACGCACGACGCGGCGGCCTCGCAGCGCCACTAGCAGCACCAGTCCGGCGAAGTCGTCCGTCAGCACGACGTTGCTGCCGCCGCCCAGCACCAGCCGCGGCAAGCCGGTGGCGCGCGGATCGCGCACGGCAGCCATCAGTTGCGCTTCGTGCTCGATCCGGCACGCGAAGTGCGCGCGAACATCGAAACCGAAGGTGTTATGCGCCTTCAGCGGATAGCCGGCAACGAACGCGGCAGAGTCGGATAGAGACATCGGAATAGGAAGAATGGGACGGCGAACGAAACGGCATCTGGCCCCTGCCGCGCGACAATGCGCGGCGGCCTTAGGCAAAAGGGAGTGGCATCGGTAAAATGACACCAGGTTCGTGATTATAGCGAGTGCCCCGTGAGCAGCCGACCGGTTGCGCCACGCACCGCAGCACCATTGGGAGAAAACAATGCCATCGTTTGACGTCGTCTGCGAAGCGGACATGATCGAAGTCAAGAACGCGATCGAGCAGTCCAACAAGGAAATTTCAACCCGCTTCGACTTCAAAGGGTCGGACGCGCGTGTCGAGCACAAGGAAAGTGAAATCACGGCCTACGCCGACGACGATTTCAAGCTCGGCCAGGTCAAGGACGTCCTGCTGTCGAAAATGGCCAAGCGCAATGTGGACGTGCGCTTTCTCGACTACGGCAAGATCGAGAAGATCGGCGGCGACAAGGTCAAGCAGGTCATCAAGATCAAGAAAGGCGTCTCCGGCGATCTGTCGAAGAAAATCGTGCGCCTCGTGAAGGACAGCAAGATCAAGGTCCAGGCGAGCATTCAGGGCGATGCGGTGCGCATCACAGGCGGCAAGCGCGACGACTTGCAAAGCGTGATCGCGATGCTGCGCAAGGACGTGACTGACACGCCGCTCGACTTCAACAACTTCCGTGACTGACACGCGTGACGCTTAAAACCAGGCATGTGTGGACGCCTGGTAGCGGACGTGCGTTGAGGCCCCGTTGAGGCCCGCCAATGGGTCCACGCTCAAGACTCGTTACCGCCGGCCGCGCTCCCCGCTGCGTCGGTTTTCTTCTTGTCGCCGATGCGGCTTTCCTGGCCGCGCATCAGCTTGGCGATATTGCCGCGGTGACGCCATACCAGCAGCGAACTCATCACGACAATCGCCAGCGCGATGATATGCGGCCCGAACAGAAAACCGTCGAAGAGCGGCGCGAATACGGCCGCGGCCAAAGCCGCCAGCGACGAATAGCGCGTGAAGAATGCCACGATCAGCCACGTCAGCAACGTAGCAATGCCGAGGATCGGATTGATCGCGAGCAGCACACCCGCGGCGGTCGCCACACCCTTGCCGCCCTTGAAGCGGAAGAAAACCGGATACAGATGACCGAGAAACACGGCGATGCTCGCTATCGCCACCGACGTATCGTCGAGCCCGTAGCGCGCGCCGAAGTGCACCACGAACCACACCGGCAACCAGCCTTTGAAGGCGTCGCCGATCAGCGTGAGAATCGCGGCCTTCTTGCTGCCGCTGCGTAGCACGTTAGTGGCGCCCGGATTGCCCGAACCATACGAGCGCGGGTCGTCCAGCCCCATTGCAGCGCTCACGATCACGGCAAACGACACCGAGCCGATCAGGTAGGCAACGACAGCAACGATCAGGTTTTGCATCTGGGGACTCTTATAAGGATCGGCGGTCTGAAACTCGATACTTCAACCGCAACAGGGAACAAGGCGGCGCACATTCTACCGAACCCGCCTGCCCGGCCAACATTCAGGCAAACGTCAATCGACGCTCGCGCACTGAACCGGCTGCGCCGCCAGCAAACCGGTCAAGATCCCGGGCTCGATGCTGACCAGAAAACCTCGCCGGCCGCCGTTCAGCCAGATTTTGTCCAACTCGAGAATACTGGACTCCACGTACACCGGCATCTGCTTGCGCGTGCCGAACGGCGACGTGCCGCCGATCAGATAACCCGAATGGCGGTTCGCCACCTCGGGCTTGCACGGCTCGACGCGTTTCACGCCAATCTGCCGCGCCAGATTCTTGGTGCTGACGGTGCGGTCGCCGTGCATCAGCACGATCAGCGGCTTGGCGTGCTCGTCTTCCATCACCAAAGTCTTCACGACATGATGTTCGTCCACACCGAGCTGGCGCGCCGACTCTTCAGTGCCGCCATGCTCGACATAATCATAAGGATGCTCGCCGAAAGTGACGCCATGGCGGCGCAGAAACTGCGTCGCGGGCGTTTCGGAGACGTGTCTGGATTTGCTCATCGGCGCATTGTAATAGCGAGTTTGCACAACGGCTATTTGCCGAACGGCCAATTGTGCGGGCCCGGCGATTGTGGCACGATCGTTCGCAAATGTTCCGGCGCACCGCATGCCGGGTACCGGATTGCTTCCTGGAGACAGCGTTGAACCTCGATTCCTCCACCCGTTCCACTATCGACATCCCCGCGTTACTGGCCGGCCTGCCCACGCGTATCGCCGAAATCCCGGTGCTTGCGGCCGCGCGGGATCCGCAGCACGTCGCCTTGATCGAGGACGCGCGCCGCTTTACCTATGCACAGCTTCTGGAGGCCGTCGACGCCGCCGCCGCGCTGCTGCGCGAATGGGGGGTACGTGGCGGCGATCGGGTGATGATCGTGGCCGAGAACAGCATCGCGCAGATCGTGCTGCTGTTCGCGACCGCGAAACTCGACGCGTGGGCGCTGGTGTCGAACGCGCGCCTGTCGGCTGCGGAACTCGACGCAATCCGTGCGCATGCGCAGCCTCGCGTGGTCGCCTACGCGGTCGAAAGCTCCGTGGATGCCCAACAGCATGCCGAGCGGCATCAAGCCGTCAAGGCGCCTGCCATCACGCCGGATATCGGCGGCTGGTCGTACGCGATCGACGCCAACGCGCAAGCCGAGCCGGTCGAAGCCGCCAGCCACCGCCAATGCGCCGCGCTGATCTACACCACGGGAACCACCGGCGCGCCGAAGGGCGTGATGCTGTCGCATCGCAATCTGCTCTTCATCGCGGCCGTGTCGAGCCGCTTGCGCAAAGTCGTGCCCGACGACGTGGTGTACGCCGTTCTGCCGATCTCGCATGTGTACGGTTTCGCCTCGGTTTGCCTTGGCAGCCTGCACGCCGGCGCAACCTTGCGGCTCGCCCCACGTTTCGCGCCGGAAGCAGTGCGGCGCGCGCTAGCCGAAGAACGCGTCTCGATCTTCCAGGGCGTTCCGGCCATGCACGCCAAACTGCTCGAACATCTGCACACGCACGGCCACGCCTGGTCCGCGCCACATCTGCGCTTCGCCTATTCGGGCGGCTCGCCGCTCGATGCTGCACTAAAGGCGCACGTCGAAACCGTCTACGGCCTTACGCTGCACAACGGCTACGGTATGACCGAAAGCAGCCCGACCGTCTCGCACACCATGCTCGACGCACCGCGCAGCGATTGCTCGGTCGGCGAAGCCATTCCCGGCGTCGACGTGCGGTTCGTCGGACCCGATGGCGTGGATGCCCCGACGGGCGAAATCGGCGAACTATGGGTGCGCGGTCCGAACGTGATGCTCGGCTATTACCGGAACCCTGAGCAGACCCGCACTGCCGTCACCGAAGACGGTTGGCTCAAAACCGGCGACCTCGCCCGCCAGGACGCGGACGGTGCATTGCATATCGTCGGGCGCAGCAAGGAGCTGATCATCCGCTCGGGCTTCAACGTGTATCCGTCGGAAGTCGAGCATGTGTTGAACGCGCATCCGCAGGTAGTGCAATCGGCCGTGATCGGGCGCGCGGTGGAGGGTAACGAGGAAGTGATCGCGTTCGTCGAATTGATCGCGGGAGCAACGGTGTCGCCAGCGGAACTGATCGCGTGGTGCGGCGAGCGTCTCGCGCCCTACAAGCGTCCTGCTGAAGTGAAGGTGCTCGCCGCGCTGCCGGCGGCGTCGACGGGCAAGATTCTCAAGCACCGGTTGCGCGAGTTCATCTAACGGCGCGGGCAAACGCGAGTAGCACGCCTTGTGTGAATCATCCGCGCGGATGATGCTGCGCATGCAACGACTTCAGCCGTTCGCGGGCCACGTGCGTATAGATCTGCGTGGTCGAGATATCCGTATGGCCGAGCAGCAGTTGCACGACGCGCAGGTCGGCGCCATGGTTCAGCAGGTGCGTCGCGAACGCGTGCCGCAGCGTATGCGGCGAGAGCGGCGCGTGCACATCGGCCGCTGCCGCGTGACGCTTGATGATGTTCCAGAACTGCTGACGGGTCATGCCCTCCGCGCGGCTCGTGACGAACAGCGCATCCGTCGCGCGCGCGCCCAGCAAAGCGGGCCGCGCTTCGCGCAAATAGCGTTCGATCCAGCCGTGAGCCTCTTCGCCGAATGGAATCAGGCGCTCTTTCGAACCCTTGCCCATCACACGCACGACACCTTCGTTCAGGCCCACTTCCACGGTCTTCAACGTGACGAGTTCGGTGACACGCAAACCGCTTGCGTACATCAACTCCAGCATGGTGCGGTCGCGCAGGCCCAAGGGCGTGTCGATATCCGGCGCACCGAGCAGCGCCTCAACCTGGGCTTCAGTGAGCGTCGACGGAAAACGCGGCGGCTGCTTGGCCGAACGGATGCGTACCGTCGGATCGACCTTTGCGCGATGTTCGCGCACGGCCCAACCGTAGTAGCGGCGAAACACCGAGAGCCGCCGGTTCGCCGAGGTCGATTTGTCTTTCTGGCGCGCCGCGCTGTAGGCGTTGAGATCGGCCTCGCTGGCGGTGTCGAGCGACGTGTTGCGGGTTTGTGCGAGCCATTCGCAGAACAGCCGCAGATCGCGCCGGTACGCATCGAGCGTGTTGCGCGACAAGCCGTGTTCGAGCCACAGCGCGTCGCAGAATGCATCGATCGAGGCCGAGCTCGCGACAAACAAAGGCGACGCGACGAGCGCGTCTTCAGTCACGGTGTCGCTCATGCGTAGGGAATGCCTTCATGCGCCAGAAGCCAACGCTTGACGTTGCGAAAGAAGCCGTCTCCACCCGTATGCGCGAATCCGCCGATGCCGCTCGAACTCACCACCCGATGACACGGAACCACAATCGGGAAATAGTTGGAGCCGCACGCCTGGCCGACCGCGCGCGGGACGCTGCCGATCTGCCGTGCCAATTGTCCATAGGTCAGCACGACACCGGGCGGGATGTCGCTGATCGCTTGCCACACGCGGCGCTGGAACGCGGTGCCGACCTGCGCCAGTGGCAATTCGAACTTCGCCGACGCACGCTCGAAATAACGCTCGATCTGCCCGGCTGCCTGTCTGGCCAATAGCGTGTCCGGTGCAACGCTCTGCACCGACTCCGGCAAATAGACGATCTCGCGCACGGCCTCGCCTTCGAGACGAATGCCGACCTTGCCGAACGGTGCATCGATCACTGCGTTGAACATGGTGCTTGCCTCATGACTGAACCGGTGCTTTTTAAACTTCGCGGTAGCGTGCCTGCATGACGCGCGGGCATGCTACCCGCCGGTGGATTGCCGCTACTTTACGCCGCTTCCAACGCCCATTCCACATGCTCTCGCACAACGGCAGAGGGGTCTCCGACGCGCAATTCAAGCGCGTGCACAATCGCCGCGCGCGCCTCCGCGTCCAGATGCTCCGAAGGGGCCCGTAGCGCGTTGCCCATCCCCACCGCCAGATTGCGCAACCAGCTCTCATAGCCGATACGGCGAATCGCACTCCCCTGCATGCGCGTATCGAAGTCCTCCGCGCTCCATGCAAACAGTTCAACCAGCGTCGCGCGATCGAGCCCGTGCCGCACATCGAAATCGGCGACCGGTGCGGCCTGCGCAAACTTGTTCCACGGGCAGACGAGCTGACAATCGTCGCAGCCATACACACGATTACCGATCAGCGGCCGCATTTCCAGGGGAATATTGCCCTTCAATTCGATCGTCAGATACGAAATACAGAGGCGCGCATCGACCTTGTACGGCGCAACAATCGCACCCGTCGGGCAAGCGCCGATGCAGCGCGTGCAACTGCCGCAATGCGCGCCCGGCGTTTCAGGTGCATCGTCGGGCGAGGTCTCGGCATCGGTCGGCAAGGGCACGTCGACGTAGATCTCGCCGAGAAAAAACAGCGACCCCGCATCCCGCTGCAGCAGCAGCGTGTGCTTGCCGCGCCAGCCGATCCCGGCCTTCTGCGCAAGTTCAACTTCGAGCACCGGCGCCGAATCGGTAAATACGCGGTAGCCGAATGCACCAATCGCCGCCTCGATTTTCTCGGCTAGTTGTTGCAGACGGTTACGCATCACCTTGTGATAATCGCGGCCCCGCGCATAGATCGAGACCACCGCCGCCGATGGGTCCGCGAGCCGCGCATGCTCGGCTGCGCGCCAGTCTTGCGGTATCCGCGGCGAGTCCTGCAAAGCGCTTTCGTGTGCCTTTCCACTCAATGTCTGAGCGGGCAAATAGGCGATGCGCGCGGTAATCACACGTCGCGTGCCGGCCACAAGCTCGGCGGGCCGCGCGCGTTTCATACCGTGTTTCGCCATATAATCCATCTCGCCGTGGCAACCCGCGTCCAGCCATGCTGCAAGCGGCGCTTCGGCAGCGGAGAGGTCGGTGTCGCTGATACCGATTGCCCCGAAACCCAGTTCACGGCCCCACGTTTTGATGTCGAGCGCGAGCGCATTCAGCGCCGTTTCATCGAAACGACGCTCGGCATGCGCATCGTCGTCAGACGCGGGCGTGCAGGAAACAGGGGACTCCGGACTTCGGTTCATCACGCCATTTTACGAGAATGCCCGTCAATCCCGATCTCGCGATCCAACCGCCCGCCGATATCCTGCTCGAACGCTCCTTCGCGCTCGCGGACGAGGCTGCCAGCAATGCATTCGGCGAGCGCTTTGCACGGGCCATCGAAAGCGTGCGCGAGTTGCAGCAAAACCCGCAGCAAAACCCGCAGCAAGACTCGCGGCAAGACCCACAGCAAAACTCGCCGCAAGCCACGCCGGGCACCGAAGCCAAGCCGCCATTCCATGGCCTGCAAGTACAACTCGTCGGCGACCTCGGCGCGGGCAAGACCACGCTCGTGCGCGCGACCTTGCGCGGCCTCGGCCACACCGGCCGCGTGCGCAGTCCCACTTACACGCTTGTCGAACCCTACGTGCTCGAGCGGCCCGTTGGGGAACTCGCGCTCTATCACTTCGATCTGTACAGATTCACCGACCCGGCCGAATGGGCCGACGCCGGCTTTCGCGAGTACTTCGACAGCGGCGCTATTTGCCTCGTCGAATGGCCGCAGCGCGCCGGGCGTCTGCTTGGCGTACCGGATCTCGTCTTCGCACTCGACCTGGACCAGGAGGGCGAAGGCCGGGTACTCGTTGCACGGGCATACAGCGAATCAGGAAAGGCATGTCTCGAAAGATGTTAATCAAACCGTTCCGCTCGATCGAATCGGCGGCCACCGCAACGCATAACTGGCGGCGCCGGCAGATTCTGCGCGCAGGCGCTTCCACGCTGGTGCTCGGCCTGGTCGCGCCGCGCCTCGCGTGGGCGAGCTCGGTGCTGGGTGTGCGCGTCTGGCCGGCGCGCGATTACACACGCGTCACGATCGAGTCGGATCAGCCTTTGCAGAACACGCAGCAATTGCTGCAGGGTCCGGACCGGCTGGTGGTCGATCTGAACGGCCTCGATCTGGATCAGGCGCTGAAGGATCTGGTATCGAAGATTACGCCGAATGACCCGCAGATCCAGTCGGTGCGCGTCGGTCAATATCAGCCGCACGTCGTGCGCATGGTGTTCGATCTGAAGGGCTCGGTGAAGCCACAGGTGTTCACGCTGCCACCGGTCGGCGCGTACAAGTACCGGTTGGTGTTCGACCTGTATCCCGCTGTCGCACCCGACCCGTTGATGGATCTGCTCGCGCAGACCGAGCGCAAGCAACAAACGCTGGACGAAAACAACGCGCCGCCCGTCACGCTGAGCGGTCCCGGCACCACGCCGCCCACCGCTGACAACAGCGAGGCCTTTTTCGAACGTTATGCGCAGAACGGCGGCAGCGGGTCCGGGTCGGCCGTGCCGCACCCGCCCACGCATAGCGCGCCGCCGCCCGTGCCACCCATTCTCGGCAAACCCGCCACACCGACGGCGCCTGTCGCGCCGCCCACCGCGATCGCCCGCAACAAGGGCGGCACCAGCGGCAGCAATCTCGGCGGCGATGACAGTGACAGCAGCGACAACTACGCCTTCACCAACCCGAAGACCGGCAAGAGCAACACCGTGCGTTTGCTCACGGTCGCGATCGATCCGGGTCACGGCGGCGAAGATCCGGGCGCGATTGGCGGCGCGGGGACCTACGAGAAGCACGTCGCCCTCGACATCGCGAAGAAGCTGCGCGCAAAAATCGACGCCCAGCCGAACATGCGCTCCATGATGACGCGCGACGCCGATTTCTTCGTGCCGCTCAACGTGCGCGTGCAGAAGGCGCGGCGCGTGGGCGCGGACCTGTTCGTGTCGATCCACGCCGACGCGTTCACCACGCCCGAAGCGAAGGGTTCGTCCGTGTTCGCGCTGTCGGAGCACGGCGCGTCGAGCGCCGCGGCGCGCTGGATGGCAAACAAGGAGAACTCGTCGGATCAGATCGGCGGCATCAACATCAAGTCGGCCGACGCCTCCGTCAACCGCGCGCTGTTCGATATGTCGACCACCGCGCAGATTCGCGATTCGATGCGCTACGGCAACTTCGTGCTGAAGGAGATCGGCGGTATCAACAAGCTGCACAAGGGTTCGGTCGAACAGGCCGGATTCGCCGTGCTGAAGGCGCCGGACATTCCGTCGATCCTGGTGGAGACCGCGTTCATCAGCAACCCGGACGAGGAGCGCCGCCTGAATGACGACGCCTATCGCGACAAGATGGCCGATGCGATCATGAACGGCATCAAGCGCTATTTCGCGGCCAATCCCCCTCTGGCCAAGAACCGCATGACCTGATGCGGGGTGGCACGCAGGCAACAAAAAACGGCCGCTCGATGCGGCCGTTTTTTTTGCGTCACGCTTGAGCGCTGTTCAACGCGCCGGTGAAAAACGTTGCACGACCCACCCGCCGAACACATTCACCGCCAAACCCGCCATCACCAGCAAGGCGCCCACGACCTGCACCGTGGACAAGTGCTCGTCGAGAAACAGCGAAGCCGACGCCAGTCCGACAATCGGCACCAGCAGCGAGAACGGCGCCACCTGGCTGGCCGGATAGCGCGA
This sequence comes from Paraburkholderia fungorum, assembly GCF_902833645.1. Classification (GTDB taxonomy): domain Bacteria; phylum Pseudomonadota; class Gammaproteobacteria; order Burkholderiales; family Burkholderiaceae; genus Paraburkholderia; species Paraburkholderia fungorum. The sequence continues at coordinate 398,427 of NZ_CADFGE010000004.1, read as the reverse complement.
CAAAAGCCGGCTCCACAGACCATAGCCGATCAACGTCGCGATAAATGCGAGGTACACAATGGCGAAAATCGACATCGCGCTGATCCCGGACAACGCCGCGACGATCCGCTGCGGCCCTTCGAATGCGTACGACAGCGCGAGGAACGGCAACGGCGGAATCAGGCTGCCCCACACCACCAGCGCGACCAGATCGACCTTGCCGACCTTCTTGGTGACGATGTTGCCTAACGCCCAGGAACAGGCGGCGCACAACGTCAGCACGAAACCGGCGAGCGTCATCGCATGGCCGCCTTGCATGCCGATGACCGCGAGACCGGCCGCCGCGATCAACAAGCCAACGACGTTCGGCACGCGAAAGCGCTCATGCAGAAACACGGCCGCGAAAATCAGCGTGAAGAACGCCTGTGCCTGCAAGACAAGCGAAGCGAGCCCCGCCGGCATGCCGACGTACATGGCCGAGAACAGGAAGGCGAATTGCCCGAATGAAATCGTCGCGCCGTAGGCAAACAGCCAGCGCCACGGCATTTGCGGCCGTTTGACGAAAAACACGGCGGGCACCGCGGCAAGCGTGAAGCGCAGCGCACCGAGCAGCATGGGCGGCACCCCGTGCAGACCCACCTTGATCACCACGAAATTGACGCCCCACGCCACCACGACGACAAGCGCGAGCAGTAAGTCCCTGGGCGACATCCCAGTCTCCATTTGATTGTTCGATCTGGCAGTTTAGCGGAGCCCGCCGCGCCACGGGAGCCGCGCGCATTACGGAATCCCGAAGTCGCCATGCGGCGCAAACCGTCAGCATTGCGCCCTCCGCAGTAGAATCGTCTATCGAGCAAAAAACCGACTACCCCATTTCAGCCGAGCCCGCCCATGTCTTCCTCGATTAAAGCCGTTCTCAAACCGCATTTACGCGACGTCGGTAACCTCACCGTGCGGCGCGTGCTGCCGGCCATGGCGGCGCGCCTGATCGGCCCGTTCATCTTTTTCGACCACATGGGCCCTGCGACGCTCGCTCCCGGCGTCGGACTCGACGTACGTCCACACCCGCATATCGGGCTTGCAACCGTCACGTATCTGTTCGAAGGCTCGATCATGCATCGCGACAGCCTCGGCTCCGAGCAAAAGATTGTCCCGGGCGACGTCAACTGGATGACGGCGGGCCGCGGCATCGTCCATTCCGAGCGCACGCCCGCCGAAGAGCGCGCGAGCGGCCAGACCATGCACGGCATCCAGACCTGGGTCGCACTACCGCTTGAAGACGAAGATATCGAGCCGTCTTTCTCGCATCACGCGGCCGAGACGCTGCCGGTGGTCGAACGCAACGGCGTCGCGCTGCGCGTGATCGCGGGCACCGCGTTCGGCGCAACCTCGCCGGTCGCGACCTTTTCCGGCACGCTGTATGTGGCTGCGGAGTTCGCCCCGGGTGGCGCCTTCGCGCTCGAACCGGAACACGAGGAACGCGGCGTCTATCTGGCGGAAGGCGATCTGGAGATCGACGGCACACCGCTCGAAGCCGGTCAGATGGCCGTGCTCGCGCTCGACGAAACCGTCACGCTTGCCAGCACCCACGGCGCGCGTGTCATGCTGCTCGGCGGCGAAAAACTGGACGGCGAGCGTTTTATCGAATGGAATTTCGTCGCCAGCTCGCGCGAGAAGATCGAAGCGGCGAAGCTGGCGTGGACCAATCAGGAGATGGGCAAAGTGCCGGGTGAAACCGAGTGGATTCCGCTGCCGCTGAAAAAATAAGCCAGCGTGGTCGCGGCCTGCATTCGCCGCGCTGAGTCATTGAATTCGCTGCACACGCCCCCATTTAACCATCAACTGTTTTATCGACGAGGACGTAATGGATACCACGCTGGCCACTTTCGAACGGGACGTCATCACGGCGTCGACACTGGCCCCTGTGCTGGTCGATTTCTGGGCACCGTGGTGCGGTCCCTGCAAGACGCTCGGCCCGATGCTGGAAAAGCTCGAAGCCGAAGCAGCCGGCAAATGGAAGCTCGTCAAAGTGAACGTGGACGAGAACCAGGAACTGGCCGCGCACTTCCAGGTGCGCAGCATTCCGCACGTCATGGCGTTTGCCGATGGCCAGCCGGTGGATCAATTCGTCGGCGTGCTGCCGGAAAGCCAGTTGCGCGAATTCATCGAGCGCCTCGTGCCACAAGGCGCGGAAGCAGCGCGTCTTGAAGCGCAAGCCGCGTTGGCTGAAGGCCGCCGCGAGGATGCCTACAACGCACTGCAAGCAGCGCTCGCCTATGACCCCGGCTTCGACGAGGCGCGCATGGATCGCATCGAGATGCTGCTCGAAGATCAACGTATCGACGAAGCACGCAATGAAGTCGACCTGCTGTCGCCGAAGACCACGCAAGGGATCGACGCCCGCTTCAACGCGATCAAGACTCGGCTCGACGCCGTGGATGCAGCGGCCGATCTGCCGCCTACGGACGCGCTCGAAGCCAAAGTCGCGGCGCATCCGGACGATCTCGAAGCCCGCTTCGATCTGGCGAGTGCGCTCATTGCCCGCCGCAAATACGAAGGCGCGCTCGAGCATCTGCTCGCTATCGTGCAACGCGACCGCACGTTCCGCGAAGACATCGGCCGCAAGACAATGCTTTCGGTGTTCGATCTCGCCGCGCATCAGCCGGAACTGGTGTCGCAATGGCGGCGCAAGCTGAGCGCGCTGCTGTTCTAGGCCTGGTCCGTATTGCATTCAGGCGCGGCGCGGCAGCCGCGTCTGAATGCACTGCCGCACACGCGGCATAAACCGCCCTGGCGTCCTACCGGCCTATTGCCGTATTACCCCTGGCATCAACCCGCTGCCTGCTTTGCCAAAGCCCGCAACACATGCGCGGCCGCGGCAAACCCGAAACTCGCGGTCACGCACACACTCGATCCAAATCCCGCACAGTTCAGACCCACCGGCCCCGTATGCCCCGGCGACGTGGTGACGTGCTCCGCTTCCTCGTCGATATCGCACACGGCGGCTTCCGGATAGATCAACGGTTCGTCCGAGTACACCGCGCTCACCTTGAACTTCGCCTTCGGACCACGCGGGAAACCATGCTGCTTGCGCAGCTGCCCGCGCACTTTCGACAACAGCGGGTCCTGGATGGTCAGCGCGAGATCGTCGATCCGGATGCGCGTCGGGTCCAGTTGGCCGCCCGCGCCGCCTACCGTGATCAACGGCTGTTTCTTTTCGACGCACCACGCGATCAACGCGGTTTTGGTGCGCACGCTGTCGATTGCATCGATCACGTAATCAAAACCGCCGCCGAGCGTCGCCGCGAAATTGTCCGGCTCGACGAAGTCTTCCACCAGCCGCACGTCGCAGAACGGATTGATTGCCGCGATGCGTTCGGCCATCGCTTCGACTTTCGGTTTTCCGTAGTTACCGTCCAGCGCATGGATCTGGCGGTTAGTGTTGCTCTCGGCGACATTGTCCAGATCGATCAGGGTCAGCGTGCCGACCGCACTGCGCGCCAATGCCTCTGCTACCCACGAACCCACCCCGCCGATGCCGATCACGGCGACGTGTGCGCCTTCAAACGCAGCGAGCGCCGGCGCGCCGTACAGCCGGGCAACGCCGCCGAAGCGCCGCGCGCGGTCGGCGGTTTCGCTCCCGTCGAGGCTGGTAGTAAGATCAGAAGGCGCGGCGGTACTGGACATAGTGGAAGGCTCGTTCAAAGCAGGCAAAGCACAAAGTGATGAAAACGCTTGGGCGCGCCCGGGCGTTCCCAGCCCGTATTTTGCCTGATCGCGTCAATCGGCATGACCACGCCAATCTGGAGGACAAACGGCGGCTAGCGTTGTAACGTGGCTGTAGCGTGCATATCCACACAGCCCCGCGGGCCTTGATCTGGTTGCGGGCAAAAACTTCAAGCCCTGGCTATACTGATTGGACTGAAGCGTTCGCATAAGAATATGACCTCCCTCGCCGAACTTCGAAAAAATTATTCGCTGGGTTCTTTGGACGTGGCCGATATCGACCGCAACCCGTTTCGTCAATTCGAGACGTGGTTTCAGCAAGCGGTAGACGCCCAATTGCCCGAGCCGAATACCATGACGCTAGCCACGGTCGACTCGCGTGGCCGGCCGTCGGCGCGCATCGTGCTGATCAAAGGGGTCGACGAGCGCGGCTTTGTGTTCTTCACCAATTACGAAAGCCGCAAGGGCCGCGAACTGGCCGCCAATCCCTACGCAAGCCTGCTCTTCTACTGGATCGAACTCGAGCGCCAGGTGCGTATTGAAGGCCGCATCGTCAAAACCAGCGCGGAAGAAAGCGATACGTATTTTGCGTCGCGCCCGCTTGGCTCACGCATCGGTGCGTGGGCATCCAATCAAAGTCAGGTAATTGAAAGCCGTTCGCAGCTTGAGACGCGCGAACGTGAAATCAGCCTGCAATACGGCGACCATCCACCGCGCCCGCCGCACTGGGGCGGTTATCGTTTGGTACCCGAAGCAATCGAATTCTGGCAGGGCCGGCCGTCGCGTTTGCACGACCGTTTGCTCTACACACGTTCAAGCGAAAACAGCGACTGGCAAATCTCCCGCCTATCGCCTTGAATCGGAATACAACACCATACGCGCGTTGCCAACGCAGCAGCGCGCGCCGGAAGGACTGCGTCTCGCGGCATAGGAGTTGCGCCGCACGGAGACGCAATCCGCACAGGCTTTGCTTTAATTCAACGGACACGGAGAGTTCACATGTTCTGGGAGAAAAAGCTGGCGCAGTGGGTGGAAGAGGTAAAAACCAAGGCTAACCTGCCAGCACGCCTTGTGCTGTGGGACGGTCAGCAACATGACTTCGGGCAGTTCGCCGCGCCTCAGGTCACGCTACATGTCAAAAGCGCTACGGCGCTGCCTTACCTGCTCGAACCGAGCCTCGACAATCTCGGCGAGGCGTATGTGAAGGGCAAGATCGATATTGAAGGCAAGCTATCCGACATCATCAACGTCGGCTATCAGCTGGCGCGCAACACCGTTACCAGCGCAAGCAAGCTGGCGCGCGTGCGACGCTATTTCAATCACTCGAAGTCGTCGGACAAGAAGGCCATTCAGTATCACTACGACGTCTCGAACGAGTTCTACAAGCTGTGGCTCGACGAGAATATGGTGTACTCGTGTGCGTACTTCGAAAACGGCAATGAAGATCTCGCCACCGCGCAGATCAAGAAGATCGATCACATCCTCACCAAGATCCAGTTGCAACCGGGGCAGCGCCTGCTCGATATCGGCTGCGGCTGGGGCGCACTCGTCCTGCGCGCCGCGCAGAAATTCGGCGCGAAGTGTGTCGGCGTGACGTTGTCGCAGAACCAGTTCGATCTCGCGACCGCGCGCGTGAAAGCCGCGGGCCTGGAAAACCAGATTGAGATTCGTCTGCAGGATTATCGCGACGTCGAGGGGCAATTCGATCGCATCACCAGCGTCGGCATGTTCGAGCACGTCGGCCGCAAGAATCTGCCGGGCTACTTCCAGAAGATCCACGATCTGCTCGTCGACGACGGCATCGCCATGAATCACGGTATCACGTCGAGCGATGCGGATAGCGGCGAAACCGCGCTGGGCGGCGGCGAATTTATCGACCGTTATGTGTTCCCGGACGGCGAACTGCCGCACATCAGCCTTGCGCTCGAATCGATGCAGCGCGGTGGCCTTGAAGCGGTTGACGTCGAAAGCCTGCGCCGTCACTATGCGCGCACGCTGGACATCTGGGCGGATAACTTCGAAACGCACGCGGACGAAGCCCGCAAGCTGGTCGACGACGAAAAATTCCGCATCTGGCGCGTGTATCTGGCCGGTTGCGCGTATGCATTCGAAAACGACGACGTCTCGATCTACCAGGTGGTGTGCCGCAAAGCCGGCCGCAGCGCGAAAACCTTGCCGTGGTCGCGTCGCTATATGTACGACAAAACGTTGTGATACGGTTGCGCCGTGGCGATCTACCGTCGCCGCGTGCCGGGGCTACGGGCACTGCATGAGCAGGCCGACGCGGCGCAAACCTTAAACAACAGCAGGTCGGACATAGATGGACCAGAGCGGGACAAGCGAAGTTGAACAGCCGGTGAGCGGCGCAGATGAGGTGCAGGCCGACGCCGTGCAATTCGATCTGTTCGGGATGCCGGTGGAACAGAAGCCGGTATCGGCACCGGCATCCGCACCGAAGCCTGACGCCGGAGCAAAACCACCGCGTGCGACTACGCAAGCCAATGCCGCACCGGCAACGGCCGATACGCCCAGGAAACGCCGCTCACGCGACGTTCTCGCCGCACCGCCCTCTGCCGAACTCCTCGCGATCGCTGCCGAACTGCCGCCGCAGGTGCATCTCGGCACGTCGACATGGTCGTTTCCGGGCTGGAACGGCATCGTCTACGGCGACGAATACAGCAATAGCAAACTCTCGCGCGAAGGCCTGACGGCCTACGGCGCGCATCCGCTCCTGAAGACCGTCAGCATCGACCGGTCGTTTTACCAGGCGCTCACGGTCACCGAATACTTGCGCTACGCGCAGCAGGTGCCGGAGCACTTCCGCTTCATCGTCAAAGCTCCGATGACGATCACCGACGCCACCGTGCGCGCCGAACGCGGCGAGCCGGTCTCGCTGAATCCGTGCTTTCTGAACGCGCAAATGGCGATCGACGACTTCGTCACGCCATGCCTCGAAGGCCTCGGTGCCAAAGCCGGTGCGCTGGTGTTCCAGCTCTCGCCGCTGCCCGACCAGATGCTCGCGCAACCGGCGGCGTTCATCGAGCGACTCGCGGAATTCATGGCAGCGTTGCCCAAGCTGCCCGGCGGCACCTGCTATGCGATCGAAATCCGCGATGCAAGTCTGCTCACGCCACGCTTCATCCGCACGCTGAAAGCGGCAGGGGTGCGGTATTGCGTGGGGATTCATGCGCGGATGCCGGACCCGTTACGTCAGGCGGCGGCGCTCGCGCTGCTGGACGGCGAGCCGGCCGGCCCGCTGATCGTGCGCTGGAGTTTGCACGGCGGCTTCAAATACGAGCAGGCGAAAGCCAAGTACGAACCGTTCGACCGGCTGGTCGATCAGGACCCGGGCACCCGCGCCGCACTCGCCGAACTGGCCGCGCGCTACGCGCTGGCCGGCCAGCCGGTGGTGATCGCCGTCAACAACAAGGCGGAAGGCTCGGCGCCGTTAAGCTGCGTGGAACTGGCGCGGGAGATTATCGAGGCGTATGCGCGGCTGGCTCATGAACATGAGCACGACGACACGCAAGCGGCGCCTGAAGCTGAGCCGCAATCGGACCCGAGTGAGCGGGACGAAGGCGCCGAGCCCGGCAGCCAGAACTGAGCTGCCGGCGCAGGTAGAACAAGCCGCATCGGACCGCCGGTCCGCCGCCAAAGGCTCAGCTCGCCTTGATCCGATGCGCGAACTTCTGACGGAATTTCGCGACCTTCGGCGCCACCACGAACGAGCAGTAGCCCTGATTCGGATGCTGCGCGAAATAGTTCTGGTGATATGCCTCGGCCGGCCAGTAGTTGCCGTCGAGCGGCAGCACCTGGGTGACGATCTGGCCATCGTAGATGCCCTGTTCGCCGATCTCGCGGATCGCCTGCAAGGCCGTTTCGCGCTGCGCGTCGGAGTGGGTAAAAATCACCGAGCGGTATTGCGTGCCGACGTCGTTGCCCTGCCGGTTCAACTGGGTCGGATCGTGAATCGCGAAGAAAATATCGAGAATCTCGCGATAGCTGATCTTCGCCGGATCGAAGTCGACGTTCACGACCTCCGCGTGGCCGGTTACGCCGTCGCACACCTGCTCATAGGTCGGCCGCTGGGTGTGGCCGCCCGCATAGCCGGACTCCACTGAGTTCACGCCTTCGACGCCCAGATACACCGCTTCGAGACACCAGAAACACCCGCCACCGAGGGTGGCGATTTCGCCTGTCTGACTCATGCTGCTTGCTCCTTGATACCCATAGCCGGCCAATGCCGGTCCCAGTTCACCGCAACGCTCATGCCACCGCCCAGACTTTCCAGCTTAGCGGTTTTTCCACTAGCTGGCAGGGCGCGCGGCCAGTCCACCGCGATTGCAGTTAAAATTGGGACAAATCGACGATTTTCACTATGACTTTTGAATCATTTGTTTCTGGCCGCATGCACGATGGGTCCGGACCGGGGCTCACCCGGTTTGACGCAAAGGCTTACGTCCAATGAAGCGCGCCAGTCCGCCCAACTTCGACCAGTCCGCCTTTAAACAGGCGCTCAGTCAATTCGCCACCGGCGTCACCGTGATTACGACACGCGCGGCGTCCGGCCAATTGATCGGCATCACGGCCAGCTCGTTCAATTCGGTGTCGCTCAATCCGCCGCTGGTGCTGTGGAGCCTCGCCACGCGCTCGGCGTCGATGCCGGTGTTCCGCGCCAACAGTCACTACGTGGTCAACGTGCTGGCCGCGTCGCAGCTCGATCTGTGCAAACGCTTCGCGACGGTGAAGGGAGATCGCTTCGAAGGGGTCTCGCATGCCGAGGGCGACACCGGTATGCCGGTGCTCGACGGCGCGCTCGCCTGGTTCGAATGCCATAACCGCAGCCGCTACGAGGAAGGCGACCACGTGATTTTCGTCGGCGAAGTGGAGCGCTGCGGCGTTCACGAGCGCGCTGCGGAGATTGCGCCACTGGTGTTCCAGAACGGCCAGTTTCACGGACTCAAGCCGTTCTGAACAGACGGGGCGGCGCCTTTGGATCGACGGCTGCCGCGCGCCGATACAGGCGTGCGTAAGCGGCCCCGCCGCCCGCATTCAGCTATGCGTCGCGCTGTGGCCGCTGCTTTTCGTCACCAGCGACACCGGCACGCCCGAATCTTCCTTCAGCGTCTGCAGCACGATATTCGAACGAATATCCATCACGCCCGGCGCCTTGTAGAGGCGTTGCAGCACGAAATCCGAATAGTGTTTGAGATTGTGGGCGAGCACCCGCAACAGATAGTGGGTTTCGCCGGTCACGACAAATGCGCCGACGACCTCCGGCCAATCCCGCACGGCTTCGGCGAAACGCTCGTGCCAGTTTTCCTGGTCGTTGCGCATCGACACCTGCACGAACGCTTCCAGTTCGAAACCCAGCACTTCGCGGTTCAGACACGCGCGGTAATGTTCGATGACGCCCTGCTCTTCCAGCAGACGCAGGCGTCGTAGACAGGCCGACGGCGAAAGCGAAATACGCTCCGCCAAATCGAGATTGCTGATCCGTCCTTCTTGCTGAAGCACCGTCAAGATACGGCAATCGGTGGCGTCGAGCGAGATCGCGTTCATATTCGGTCTCCCTTTCCCATTTGACTCAAATTATGTTCCAAGACACGGCTCAGAAGGAGATTTTTTCGCAATCACATTTCGCGTCAAGCCACCTATCATTTGTGGATAGACACAATCCGCCGATGGAGACATGGACACACTCTGGGACATCACCCCCGCCGTCGATACGGCGACGCCCGTCTGGCCGGGCGATACGCCGGTCGGCATTGAACGCGTGTGGCGCATGGAGGCGGGCTCGCCCGTCAACGTCGCGCGCCTGACACTGTCGCCGCACACCGGCGCTCACACCGACGCCCCCCTTCACTACGACGCCGAAGGCGCGGCAATCGGCCAGGTTGCGCTCGATGCGTACCTTGGACGGTGTCGCGTGATTCATTGCATCGGCGCTTCGCCTGTTGTGACGCCACAACACCTGAGCGGCTCGCTCGACGACCTGCCGCCGCGAGTCTTACTACGCACTTACAAAAACGCGCCGACTGAGGCTTGGGACAGCGCGTTCTGCGCGGTCGCGCCGGAAACGATCGACTTGCTGGCAACGAGAGGGGTGAAGCTGATCGGCATCGACACGCCGTCACTCGATCCGCAGGAATCGAAGACGATGGACGCGCATCACCGGATTCGCGCGCACCGCATGGCGATCCTCGAAGGCATCGTGCTGGATGCCGTCGCGCCCGGCGATTACGAGTTGATCGCGCTGCCGCTCAAGCTGACCTCGCTCGACGCGAGCCCTGTGCGCGCCGTATTGCGGGCGCTGCCCGAATCGCGGTGAACACGGGCGCTAAAGGCGCTGCTGGTGCCTGCCGAAACTGAATCACATTCACCGAACTCTCCCCATCCCTTTGACTGGACCAACATGAACACTCGTGACGAAGCACTGGCGCTCGATAACGCCGACCCGCTCGCGCCGCTGCGCGATCAGTTCGCACTCTCGCCGAGCACCATCTATCTCGACGGCAATTCGCTCGGCGTGCCGCCGGCCGCCGCCGCCCAACGCGCGCAGACTGTAATCGGCGCCGAATGGGGCGAAGGCCTGATCCGCAGCTGGAACACTGCGGGCTGGTTCGAATTGCCGCGCCGTCTCGGCAACAAGCTCGCGCCGCTGATCGGCGCGGCCGACGACGAAGTGGTCGTCACCGACACGATTTCGATCAACCTGTTCAAGCTTTTGTCGGCGGCCGTGCGCCTCGCAAACGCGCGCGATCCGAAGCGTCGCGTGATCGTTTCCGAGCGCTCGAATTTCCCGACCGATCTGTACATCGCGCAAGGGCTGATCGAACAACTCGACCGCGGCTATGAATTGCGCCTTGTCGACGATCCCTCCGAGTTGCCCGCCGCGATCGGCGACGACACCGCGATCGCGATGATCACGCACGTGAATTACCGCACCGGCTACATGCACGACATGGCCGCGCTGACCAGACTCATCCACGACAAGGGCGCACTCGCGCTGTGGGATCTCGCGCATTCGGCGGGCGCGGTGCCGGTCGATCTGAACGGCGTCGGCGCCGACTACGCAGTCGGCTGCACGTATAAATATCTGAATGGCGGCCCCGGTTCACCGGCGTTCGTTTGGGTACCGAAGCGCCATCAGAATGACTTCGCGCAGCCGCTGTCCGGCTGGTGGGGGCATCGCGCGCCGTTCAAGATGGACCCGGCCTACCAGCCCGATGACGGCATCGGCCGCTTCCTGTGCGGCACGCAGCCGATGGTGTCGATGTCGCTCGTCGAATGCGGACTCGATGTGTTCCTGCAAACGGATATGCAAACGATCCGCGCCAAGTCGCTCGCGTTGACCGATCTGTTTATCGAGCTGGTCGAGGCGCGTTGCGGCGAGTTTCCCTTGAAGCTCGTCACGCCGCGTGAGCATGCGCGACGCGGTTCGCACGCGAGCTTCGAGCATCCGCATGGCTATGAAGTGATGCAGGCGCTGATCGCGCGTGGCGTGATCGGCGACTATCGCGAGCCCCATGTGTTGCGGTTTGGTTTTACGCCGCTGTATACGCGCTTTGTCGATGTATGGGATGCAGTGGAGACGCTGCGCGAGGTGCTTACGCAAGAGAGCTGGCGAGCACCTGAATTTGCCGCACGCGGCGCAGTGACCTGAGGAACACGTAATGACCGATCACATGCAAACGCCGGGATTGCCGGAAGAGAAGCCGGCGCAAGGCTGTCCGTTTGGGCACGGCAGTGGGGCTGTCCATTCGGCTCCGGCGGCGGCTTCCGCTACGGCCGCTGCTGCCGCAGATTCCGGCGATGGCTGGCATGACGCGCAACTCGATTTTTCGGAGTCGATGAGTTACGGCGATTATCTTTCGCTGGGGAAGGTGTTGGACGCGCAGCATCCGTTGTCGCCGGCTCACAACGAGATGCTGTTTATCATCCAGCACCAGACGAGTGAGTTGTGGATGAAGCTCGCGCTGTATGAGCTGCGCGCTGCGTTGAACGCCGTGCATCGCGATGAGTTGCCGCCAGCGTTCAAGATGCTCGCACGCGTGTCGCGGATCATGGAGCAGCTCGTGCAGGCATGGAGCGTTCTTGCGACGATGACGCCGTCCGAGTACACGGCTATGCGGCCTTACCTGGGTAGCTCTTCCGGATTCCAGTCTTATCAGTATCGGCAGATCGAGTTTTTGCTCGGCAATAAGAATGAGCAGATGCTGAAGCCGCATGCGCATCGTGCCGATGTATTCGCAGAGGTGAAGGCCTCGCTGGAATCACCTTCTTTCTACGACGAAGTCGTGCGCTTGCTGGCGCGGCGTGGGTTTGCAATTTCACCGTCCAGGTTGGAGAGAGACTGGACACAGCCGACTGTCCATGATGCTTCTGTCGAAGCAGCCTGGCTGGAGGTCTATCGGAATCCTTCGCAACATTGGGAGTTGTACGAGATGGCGGAGGAACTTGTCGATCTGGAGGACGCATTTCGGCAGTGGCGCTTCAGGCATGTGACGACCGTCGAGCGGATCATCGGATTCAAGCAAGGTACCGGCGGTACAAGCGGCGCGCCTTATCTGCGCAAGATGCTGGATGTGGTTCTGTTTCCTGAGCTTTGGCATGTGAGGACGATGCTTTAAGACGCCAGTTCACCAAGCATTCCTGAAATTCGGCTGCGCCCTCGTCTTCAGTAACATCTTCAGGCGTACGGAGCAGCCTTTTTTAACTGGCCTCTTAAGCCCAGCGTATTCCTCTGTCTATCCCGGTCCCTGTTGCCCCCTCCCGTTGACCTGGTTGTTCAGCCCGCATCGCGCGGGCTTTTTTTATCCGCGTGTTTGCCCGTGCGCATCATGCCTGCGCGCGTTAGGCCATTTCGCCGGACGGTTCCATCGGAACAGTCCGAATTGATGCAAACGTTGCTGTGCCGCGAATTTTACGATTTGTGGACATTCCATTGGTTCGATCTCCGCTAGTTTACGGCCGGTTAATAGTCCGTAATACGAAGCATAAAAATGAACCGGAAGACATACAGGCTGGTGTACAGCCGACTCAGAGGAATGCTTGTCGCCGTCGGGGAAACTGCTGCGGCAATGGGTAAGGAGGCAGGACAAACCACGGTACGCAGCAGAACATCACCGGGTGTGGTTTTTTCGTTACGACAGATTGCGTTCGCCGCGCTCGCACTCATCGGCGCGCTGCCCTCGCTGTCGGGCGCGCAGATCGTTCCGGGCGGCGCGCACGCACCGTCCGTGGTCCAGACACAGAACGGGCTGGATCAGGTGAACATCAACCGGCCCTCCGGTGCGGGCGTGTCGATGAACACCTATGGCCGCTTCGACGTGCCGTCGAAAGGCGCGATCCTGAACAATTCGCCTGCGATCGTGCAGACGCAGCAGGCGGGCATGATCAACGGCAATCCGAACTTCGGCCCTGGCCAGTCCGCGCGCGTCATTGTCAACCAGGTCAACAGCAGCGCGGCGAGCCAGATCAACGGACATCTGGAAGTAGCGGGCCAGCGCGCGGAAGTTGTCATCGCGAACGGAAGCGGGATTGCCGTGAACGGCGGCGGCTTTATCAATACGTCCAGAGCCATCCTGACCACGGGCACCCCGAACTTTGCGCCGGATGGTTCGCTGGCCGGTTTCAACGTCACGGGCGGCAACATCAGCATCCAGGGTGCGGGACTCAACGCAGGCGATACCGATCAGGTGGACCTGCTCTCGCGCGCCGTCCAGGCGAACGCCGCAATTTACGCGAAGAACCTGAATGTCGTGACCGGTGCGAACAGCATCAGTCATGACACGCTTGATGCAACGCCTGTCGCGGGTGATGGCCCGGCGCCCGGTGTCTCCATCGACGTGAGCCAGCTTGGTGGAATGTACGCGAACAGGATCGTTCTGGTCGGCACGGAGAATGGCGTCGGCGTGTCGAATAAAGGGGTTCTCGCCGCGCAGGCAGGTGATCTCGTATTGAGCACCAATGGGCTGTTGACGCTTGCCGGGCAGACTAGCGCGAGCGGTAACCTTGCCTTGTCAGCGCGCGACGGTATCGACAACAGCGGCACCACCTATGCGCAGCATAACGTGACAGCGAACACGTCTGGCGCGCTCACGAACAGCGGCGTGCTGGCCGCGCAGCAGAATACGACCGTCAATGCGGGTAGTGTCGCCTCGACCGGCACGCTCGGCGCAGGTGTGAACGGCGACGGCAGTCTGGCGCAGGCGGGCGACCTTTCTGTGACGGCAGGCGGCACATTGACCGCGACCGGACATAACGCGGCGGGCGGCAATGCGGCGCTGAATGGCACGGCGGTCAATCTCGCCGGAAGCCGTACCTCGGCTAACGGAGCGCTGGTCCTGACCGCGAGCGGCGGTGATCTGAACCTGTCGGGCGCAACGGTGACGGCGGGCGGCGCGCTGGACACGCGCGCCTCCGGGACGCTCACGAACGACAGCGGTGTACTGTCCTCGGGCGGTGCGCAGACTGTCACGGCCGGCGCACTGTCCAATCGCGGTGGCCAGATCGCCTCGGGTGGCACGCTCAACGTCACTGCAACTAGTGACTTGCTGAACCAGGGCGGCACGCTGCAGGCAGCAGGCGCACTCTCCGTCAACGCGGGTTCGCTCGACAACACGGGAGGCCATGTTGCGGCGCTAGGCGCTGACGGCCTCACGCTGACCACAACCGGTCTGCTGAACAATGGCGCGAGTGGGACCGGGGTTGGCACCATCGGCGGCAACGGCAATGTGGCCGTGCAGGCCGGTCAGATCGCGAACGCGGGTTCAATTACAGCGGTGCAGTCGCTGATTGCCGGCGCGGTGCAGAGCCTGTTCAACGGCGGCACGCTGGCGGCGAACGGCAATGTCACGCTGGCCGCAGGTTCGACGCTGACGAATGCGAACACCATCCAGGCGGGTCGTCTGGTCACGCTTTCTGCCGCGACGTTCGACAACAGCCACGGCAACCTCGGTGCGGACAAGCTCGCGCTGCATGCGTCGGACCTGGTCAACCGCAGCGGCACTATCACGCAGACCGGCACGGGCACGACGACCCTTGACGTGACCGGCACGCTCGACAACTCCGGCGGAACGCTGCAGACCAACAGCGACAGTTTGGCGCTTGGTCCTGCTGCGCTCGTCAACGACAACGGCACGATTGCCAGCTCCGGCACCGGCACGCTAACGGTCAATACCGGAACACTGTCGAACAATGGCGGCACCATCGCGACGAATGGTGCGCTTGATGTCCGCTCGGGTGCGGCTTCGAACCGGGGCGGCACGCTGGCCGCACAGACGGGCGCGACGTTACACGTCGCCTCGCTGGACAACAGCGCTGGCGGCTACGTCGGCGCGCAAAATGTTTCGGTATCGGGCACGGGCGCAGTGAACAACGCGGGCGGCACGATCCAGGCCGATGACACGCTGTCCATCTCCGCACAGTCGGTTGCCAACGATGGCGGTTCCATCGCGAACGGCGGTACGGGCACGGCGACGGTTAGCGCGAGCGGTGCAATCACGAACACGACCAACGGACTGATTGGCGGCAACGGCGATGTATCGGTATCGGGCGGCAGCATCGGCAATGCGGGCGGCACCGTCACGGCGGGTGGCGCGGCCACGGTGCAGTCCGGCAGCACGCTCGATAACCGGGCTGGCCTGATTCAGGGTATGGATATCGTGTCGGTGTCGACCCTGGGCGCCATCGACAATACGGGCGGGCAGATCGAGGCAGACGGCACTGCTGCCACGCTCGCCGTGACAGGTGCATCGCTCGACAACACGAACGGGCGTATCGCGAACACCGGATCAGGCGCGACGACGGTCAGCGCGGCCACCGTCACGAACAGCAATACGGGCGGTGTCGCTGGTGCGGGCACCATCGGTGGCAACGGCGACCTGAGCGTGAACGCCGACACGCTGTCGAACACGAATGGCGCGCAGCTTGTGTCGGGCCACGACCTCACGCTGACTATCGCGCAGCTTGCAGACAACACGAACGCGACGCTCTCGGGCGCAAACAACGTCACCCTCAACGGCCCAAACGCAGGGGTCATCAATGCGGGCGGCTCGATTCACGGCAACGGTGCGATTACGCTGAATGCGGCTTCGCTCGACAACACATCTGGCCGCATTGGTAATGACACGGGCAGCGGCGGCTCGATATCCGTCAATGCCGGCACGCTGGCAAACCAGGACGGCGCAATCGGCAGTGACCAGAATCTGGGTGTCACTGCGAACCAGCTTACGGGGGACGGCAGGATCATTGCCGGAAACGACGGTGCGGTCACGGTCAACGACGACTACACGCTCACCGGCAGCAACCAGATCCAGGCTAACCATGACCTGACGTTCACGACAGCAGGCACCTTCACAAATCAGGGCACGCTCGGCGCGGTGAACGCGCTGACGGTGAACGCGGCGAACGTGGACAACCAGGCGGGCGCGGACCTGAATTCGTCGGCTACGACGGTCAATGCGGCGAACGCGATCACCAACGAAGGCCGCATCGAAGGCGATACCGTTACGACACATAGCGGGTCACTGGTCAACGCGGCAGCGATCATCGGCAACACGGTCACGCTGAACGCCAGCCATTCCATCGCCAACACCGGCACTGCCGCCGTAATGGCCGCGGCTTCGCAACTGAACCTGCATTCGCCCGGCGATATCTCCAATTCGGGCGGCGCGAACCTCTTCAGCCTCGGCGACATCAACATCGCTGCAGATGGCACGCGCGATGCGAACGGCCTGCTCGCGAACCGCAGCTACTCCGTTACCAACGACCAGTCCACGATCGAGGCGCAGGGCAGCATCGAAATTGCCACGCAGACGCTGACCAATACGCGCCCCGCGCCCACCGTCGAGACGGTGACAACCGGCGTTGAAGCCGAACATCAGACCAAGCGCTCGAAGTACATGGCCTGTACGACGACGAACGCCGACAAGGGTTACTGTACACAGGCCATGTGGGACAACGGCTATATCGCGCCGGTCAACGCGACCTTCTCCAGCGCGGACGTTGTGTCGCAGGCGTCCGGTCCCAATGCGACGGACAAGGTGCTGGTGGTGAACATCAACGGCCAGCCGCAGACGATCTGGTACAACACCCTGGCGGCTAACACCGACGGCACGATCACCGTCAGCTACTGGGACGGCTACGATCCGCACGTCAACTACGATCCTGGCACCGAATACGCGTCGCGCAACGACGCCCACAAGGGTTACCAGCGTGTCGAGATCGCCCGCGACACGACCACCACCACGCAGCAGGACCAGGTAAGCGGCCCGCAGGCGCAGCAGGCGCAGATCGTGGCGGGCGGCAACATGGTGCTTGCGAACGTCGGCACGCTGAACAATGAGTACAGCGCCATTGGCGCGGGCGGCTCGATACAGATTGGCAGCGCCGATGCGAGCACTGATGCAACCGGCGATGTGGCGAGCGGCAACTACGGCGGCACGCTGGTGAACAACATCGGCCAGACGCTCTACCAGTACCAGAAGCAGGACATCGTTTCGACCTACGCGTGGAACGAGAACATTTCGCGCGATGTCGGCACCGTGGTTGAGCCGTCGATAGTTCTGTCCCCGGTCGCCATTGGCGGCACGGGTGGGACGATCATCGCGAACAACACCGTGCAGATCAGCGCGACCGACATCGACAACACGAACGTGGCGGCGGCCAACTCCGCAACCGGCGCGACGGGCGGCACGCTGGGCGCGAACGGCACCGTGGGCGGCATCACCGGCACAGGTGCGCAGACCGTCAACCTCGCCACCGGCCAGACACAAACTATTAACGCGCCGCAGTCCATTGCCGGACCGGGCGGTGCGCTGAATATCACGCTGCCGTCGAGCGGCCTGTATACCTTTAACACGGCCCCCGGCGCGTCGTATCTGGTGGTCACCGATCCGCGCCTGACGAGTTACACGAGTTTCATATCGAGCGACTACATGCTGGGAGCGCTCGGCCTCGATTCGTCGAAGACCATCAGGCGGCTCGGTGACGGCGTGTACGAAGAACAGATGGTACGCAACCAGATCACGCAGCTCACGGGCCGGGTCTACCTGCAGGGCTACACCAGCAACGAGGACGAGTATCGCGCGCTGATGAACAGCGGCGTGAACGTCGCGAAGGAATTCAATCTTGAACCGGGCATGGCACTGAGCGCCGCGCAGATGGATGCGCTGACGAGCGATATCGTCTGGCTGGTCAGCCAGAGCGTCACGCTGCCCGATGGCACGACGCAAACGGTGCTGGCCCCGGTCGTCTATCTGGCCCACGCCCACGCGAACGACCTGAAGCCGACCGGCGCGCTGATCGCCGCTGATGATGTGGAAATTCACGCGACGGGCAGCGCGACCAACTCAGGCGTTATCAGGGGCGGTACACAGACCGTTATTGCCGCGACCAGCATTCTGAACCGGGGTGGCTCCATCGGTAGCGGTTCGGGCAGCAGCACGGACAGCGGCACGACCGTAGTTTCGGCGACCAATGATGTCGTCAACGCGTCGGGACGCATCACCGGCAACCGGGTCGCCGTGCTTGCCGGTCATGACATCGTGAACACGACGCTGGTGGATAGCGTGGGCGTCAGTTCGGCGGTGGGCGACAGCAAGATCAGCCAGAGCCTGCTGGGCACACAGGGCACGATTGCATCGACGGGTGACCTGCTTGTCGTGGCGGGAAATGACCTGTCAGTTCACGGTGCAAACATCGCCGCTGGCGGCAACGCGCAGATCGCAGCGGGTCACGATATTACGGTGGATACCGTGCAGTCTGACACGTCGCAGTCCGTGACGAAGAGCGACCAGCATCATTGGGAAGCCAGCAGCACGCTCAACCAGACGAGCGGCATTAGTGCTGGAGGCGACCTTGCGATGCAGAGCGGTAACGATACGACGCTTAAAGGGGCGACGCTCAGCGCGGGCGGTGATATGACGGTTGTCGCGGGTGGCAACCTGACGGCCACGACCGTGACCAACACCGCGACCTACAACAATGTCGCCGCGGACGACAAAACCCGCAAGCAGTCCGACCGCAGCTACGACGAACAGGCAGTCGGCACGAACCTTATCGCGGGCGGCAATGCCACGCTCGCGGCCCTGAGTGCCGATCCCGGCAAAGGCAGCGTCACGCTCACGGGTTCGTCGCTGGCGGCGGGCAGCGGCGCCGCAACCATTGCGGCCACGGGTGACGTGACTATCAACGAAGGCCGCGAGGAACACGATTCGTACGCGGCGACCGAATCGAAGCGTGGCAGCTTCGTGCATGGCTCGACCACCGACACGATGCGGAACACGCAGGCGAACATCGGCGTGGGTAGCACTGTGTCCGGCGACACGGTCACGGTCAGTGCGGGCAAGGACCTGAGCGTGAAAGGTTCGACCGTCGCGGGCACGAACGACGTGAATCTGGCTGCGGCGGGCAACGTGAACATCACGACCTCACAGGATACGCAGAGCACATCGAGCTACTACCAGAAGCACGAGTCCGGCTTTGGCACGAGCGGCGGAATTGGCATATCGGTGGGCAGCAGGACGCAGACCGATACCGCTCACGACGTTACGGTAACGAACACTGGCAGCACGATCGGCTCGCTCAACGGCAGTCTGAACCTTACCGCAGGAAAGGACCTGCATGTCACGGGTAGTGATCTGGTTGCCGCGCAGAATGTCACCGGTACCGGCGCGAACGTCACGATCGACTCTGCCGTCGATACGATGCATCGCGACGAGACGCATGAGGTCAAACAGAGCGGCTTTACGCTCGCGATCAAGGCTCCGGTGGTTGACGCGGTGTCCAGCGCGGTTGACGAGGCGCATGCGGCGAGCCACAGTCAGGATGACCGTGCTGCGGCATTGCACGGCATGGCGGCGGCAAGTAGCGCGGTGGATGCAATCGGCGCAGGCAGAGCCGCAGCGGGCGCGCTTGCCGGCGGCGAGAAGCCGGAAGCAAAGATCGAACTCAGTTACGGCAGCAGCCACAGCAGGAACACCTACACGGAAGAGAGCACGACCCGTCGCGGCTCAGGTGTCACGGCGGGCGGCACGGCTGCGTTTGTGGCGACCGGCGACGGCTCATCTGGCAACAGCGCGGGAGGCGGCAACCTGACGATTGCAGGTTCGAACGTGAACGCGAATGACGTGATCCTTGCAGCAAGGAATCAGGTGAATCTCGTGAACACGACCGATACCGACTCGACGCGCAGCAGCAACGAGTCCAGCAGCGCGAGTGTCGGTGTCTCCTTTGGCACGCAGGGCTGGGGAGTCGATGCGTCGATGTCGAAGGCGCACGGCAACGGCAACAGCGATGCCGCCATGCAGAACAACACGCACGTGACCGCCGCGAACACGGCGACGATTATTTCGGGCGGCGATACGAACATAATCGGCTCGAATGTGAATGGTCGCCAGGTGAACGCCGATGTCGGCGGCAACCTGAACATCGCGAGCGTGCAGGACACGATGGCGAGCGCCGCCCATCAGGAGAGCTCGGGCGGCGGCTTTGCGATCAGCCAGGGCGGCGGCAGCGCGAGCTTCAGCCATACGAACGCGAACGCCAACCGCAGCTACGCGGGTGTCAATGAACAGGCAGGGATTCACGCGGGTACGGGTGGGTTTGATATTGCTGTCAAGGGCAATACGGAGCTGACGGGGGCAGTCATTGCCAGTACGGCCACGCCGGATAAAAACAGTCTGACGACGGGCACACTCTCCTTCTCCGATATCGCGAACAGTTCGAACTACGATGCTAAAAGCAGCGGATTGTCGGCGGGCGGATCGGTTGGCGATGGCGGCAATAACTATGCGACAACTGGTACGGGTTCCGTGCACAACGCCGGTGGTGTCACGCCCTCACTTAGTCAGCATGACAGTGGCAGCGCCAGTGCGACGACGAAAAGCGCCGTCAGCGCGGGTGCCGTCACGATCACCGATACGGCGAACCAGTCGCAGGACATTGCGAGCCTGGAGCGCGACACGTCGAACACGTACGGCACGGTCAGCAGGACGCCGGACGTGAACAACCTGCTGGGCAGGCAGGCGGACATGATGAATGCAGCGGGCGCGGCGGGTGAAGCAGTCTCGCGGCGCATCGGCGACTTTGCGCAGTCGAAATACGACGAGGCAAAAGACAACGGCGACCAGGCTGGGATGGCCGCGTGGGATGAGGGTGGGACGAACCGTGTCGCCCTTCACGTAGCCGGGGGCGCGCTGATTGGTGGGCTCGGTGGTGGCAGTTTCGGAACAGCCCTTCAGGGTGCAGCGGGCGCGGGGCTATCGGCAGCGATGGCGAAGCAGTTGGAAGATATCTACAAGGGTGTGGGATCAGCCACCGGTTCGGAACTGCTGGGCAACATAGCAGCCAATGTGGTTGCAGGCGTCGGCGGTGCGCTGGTCGGTGGCGGCGTTGGGGCGAGCACTGCATCGAATGTTGAGTTGTATAACCAGTCGGCACACCGGAAACCGAAAGACCTGGTATCACAGGTGTGTCCAGCGGGGGCGCAGTGCAGTGATGCAACGCTGAATGCGGCGATTCAGGCTCAGGGGGCAAATGCAGATGCTGCCGCTGGTACTCTCCAGCCTAATTACGCAACTGTCGGTGCAGGTAGCCTGTCAGGCGCAGTGGGCGGTGCGGTCAATCTCTACGACGGTACCATCTATACGTCATACAGTGTTAGTCAGTCATTCCCGCCCGCATCGTGGGCGCCAGGAGCTACAGCCACGCTTGGTTGGATTTGGGGGGCGAGTGATGCGTCGTCGACTAATGCATTCATGAATGGGGATGGGAACCAGTTCTATGTCTCCATTCCCTTTGGTAGAGTGAATTTGATGGGCGCGATTACCCACGCTTATGGGGGTTCGACAGCAGTGGAACTAGGCGTTACCTCGCCCGGAGGGATTACAGCGGGTGTTGTGCCTTGGAGTCATTCGACACCGCTTAACGAGAAAAAGTGATGATGGAGGATCGAGATGCGAGGGCCAACGGACGAAGAGTGGAAACGCATGACGCCAGAACAAAAGACGACTTATAAAGTATTCGTCGGTGTCGTTCTGTGTATCTTGGTTTTACTCTTAATAAAGAAGTTCTTCTTCTGAGTTCATACCCCCTACAAACAACAAACCCGGCCTTGCGCCGGGTCTGCTGTTTATGGGGTCGTTCAGTCTGGGGTAATGACGAGGCGGCCGTACTCTACCTCGATCTTTACGCGCTGGCCGGGTTCGAAGCCGGCGTGTTCAAGCCACATGCCGGCGATGCGAAGCCAGGGGAAGAAGGTAGGCGTTCGCCAGTCCCTGCCGGGTTTCGGGGAGGGTCGCCAGCGCATGAGCTGCTGGACGGTGGCGCGGCGCTCGGGATGAGCGTGCGATGCATTAAGATTGGCGTCAGCCATGATCAACTCCTTTGGTGAGTTGGTGGTGGTCAGCGGGCGGTGAGTGTTGACGCACTCATCGCCCGCGCTTCTTCAGAGGTTCTTCTCCTTCAGCTGGTCATGAGCCGGGTCATCTGCGAACGCTTGACCAGGCTGTCCATCAGGACGATCAGCGCCTGCTGATCCTCATCGGATAACGAATCCATCTGTTCATACAGCGCGTGCAGCCGCGGATTGTGAATGCGCGGCGCGGTGAGCGGCTCAAGGCCAACCAGCGCATCCACACTGGATTGCAGGACCTGGGCGATACGCACAACGATGCAGACCGGTCGGGGCAAAACGATGAACGGTCGGGGTCCGGTCGGCATCTGGTCGGGCATCGGTCGGGGATGGCCAATCAGGTTCAAAGCGAGACGGCACAAGGCGAAGACGGCGAACCGGTCGGGGTGAGCGCAAACGCGTATATCGGAGAAAACACACGCGCGCCTTCTTTAGCCCGCGTTGTTGAGGGTGGCAATCATGGGTAAGCCCAGATCAAAAGCGCCGCTGCCGGTGATTGGCCCGGTGGATGATCCGCACAGCCTGTATTACCAGATGCGGCAGTATCTTGAATGGCAGCGGGTGCGGAACTACAGCGGGCGCACGATTGAGAACCGGGAAAACAACCTGCGGCTGTTCATTACGTGGTGCGACGAGCGCGGGGTGACGCAGCCGCAGGAAGTAACGCGGCCGATTCTGGAGCGGTATCAGCGGTATCTGTTCCTGTACCGCAAGCCTGACGGCGAAGCGCTCTCGGGCGGCAGTCAGGTGAAGCGTCTTGAGCCGATACGCGGGTGGTTCCGGTGGCTGGTGCGGCAGAACCGGATACTGTCGAACCCGGCGGCTGATCTGGAGATGCCGCGCATGGAAAAACGTCTGCCGAAACACATCCTGAGCGCAGAGGAAGCCGAGCAGATTCTGAACGTACCGGATGTGACGAGCGCGATGGGCGTGCGTGATCGCGCGATGCTGGAGACGCTGTACAGCACAGGCGTGAGGCGTTCGGAGCTCGTCGCGCTGAAGGTTCACGACATCGACTTCGACCGGGGCACGCTGATGGTTCGCCAGGGCAAGGGCAAGCGCGACCGGCTGATACCGATTGGCGCGCGTGCGCTGGCGTGGATCAGGAAGTATTTAAACGAGGCACGTGCGCAGCTCATGATGGGAGACGATGACCGGACGCTGTATCTGACGATCCAGGGCGAAGCGGTTCATATCAACACGCTGGGGCGGCTGGTGAACGGCTACATCAGGCAGTCGGGGCTTGAGAAAAGCGGTTCGTGTCATCTGTTCCGGCACACGATGGCGACGCTGATGCTGGAGAACGGGGCCGATGTGCGGTTCGTGCAGGCGATGCTCGGTCATGCGGATCTGAAGACGACGCAGATCTATACGCATGTGGCGATCCGGGCGCTTAAGGAGATCCACACGGCGACGCATCCGGCGCGACTGGAGCGCGTGAGTGATGCGCAGGATGGGAAGGTCACGCGACTGAGGCGACACGAATACAGCGGGTTCAGCCGGAACCTGTTCGGGATGGCAGAGGCACGAAAGCCGTTATCCGTGGACGCGACGGTGGCCGATGACGCGCAGCGCAATCCAGAAGAACAATAAAGGCATGTGCGGCCCTTGCGGGCCGAGGTGTACGAGGGCCGGGGGTAAATTGGCCTTCGGCCAATTGAACATAACGCTGGGAAATTAGCAACGGTTAGCGGGCCGGCCTCGCTCCACCTGTCCCGTTGGCCGGCCCGCTAACCGTTGCTAATTTGCGTTATGTCTGGCGCCCCCGGCCCGCCGGGTGCGCGTGGCGCACAAGAGTAAGTCAGGGCCATAAAGCGGCCTGATCCTGGTGTACGAATCAAAGCCAGGCATGGCTTGCGCAAAATAAAGTCAGGGGCCGCGCCGCGGCCAGTCATGGTGTGAACCCCGCCCACCCGGCAGTCTGCTGCGCGCGGGCTGCGGCCGCGTGGCGGCCTTCGCGCCGTGCTCGCAGCCTGCCTCCCGTCCGCCCCCATGGGGCTCCCTCAATGTGCCGTTACTGCGTAACGGAAAACAAACCCCAAACAGAAAAACCAAAGCGTGCTTCGCATGCGGTGCAAGCCGCCGTGTCGTCTTGCACCGCATGTCCGAGCGTGTCAAACCAGTGGCCGTCAAGGCTGCCCTTCGGCGCGCGTTGCGCGACCTTGACGGAGTCGTCGCTGGGGTGGTTCACGAAGGCTTGCGCGGTTCTGGAGCAGTGGGACGCAAGTGCCCTGTTCCGCCGGGTTTGCCGTCTCCCTTCGGGAGCCGTCAAACCCGGCGGGACGATGACGCGCGCAACCTTTACAGTCCTTAACAAATCTCTGACGCGTAACTGGCAAACTCGCGTCTTAAAGTGAAAACCCGCGTCGGGGCAAAAAGTTGCGGGCTCGGACCGGCGTCAGGAAAAAGCGGTGTGCAAGTGGTTGATGCGTCGGGGAAAAATGCGATTCGACAACAAAGTTCATGTGGGATGCAAGCGTCTGGAAGGAAGGCGGCACGAGTCGGGCCATCATGCAGGCCGCTGGTGCGGCGCTGGTGACGGGACTTGCCGGCGGCAATGCGATTGGCGGCGCAGCAGGCGCTGGCATCGCTTCGATCGCAGCGGGCAAACTGAACGAACTGAGTGGCGCGATTGCGGGATCACGCCCGACCGGCAATGCGGACATCGACAAGGCGCTCGGGAACATCGTCGCGAACGCGATTGCTACGGGCGCGGGTGCGGCAGTGGGTGGTGATGCGGGTGCATTCTCGGGATCGAATGTCGATCTCTACAATAGATCGGTTCACGATGGATCTGTATCAAAGGATCTGGTGTCGCAGATATGCGGTGCGGGTGCGCAGTGTAGTGAGGCGGTGCTGCAGGCGGCGATTCAGGCGCAGAGTGCGAATGCAGATGCAGCGGCGGCTACTCTCCAGCCTAACTACGCAACCGTCGGCGGTGGTGTCTTGTCCGCCACGGGCAGCATCGCAGCAAACCTTTACGATGGGTCTGTACATGCATCTGGCGGAATAGCTCAGGCGAACCCGTCAGCAACGTCTTGGATACCGGGCGGCAGCGCAGCACTCGGGTGGATCATAGGTTCCTCCAATGCACAATTGACGAATGCATTCTTAAATGGCGATGCAAATCAATTCTTCGTTTCGTTGCCAACCCCATTTGGTGCCAACGTTTATGCGGCGATTACGCATGCATACGGTGGGGCGACGGCAATTGAGCTTGGTGTTAGTCCTCCTGGTAGCAAAACATTCGGTGTTGTACCGTGGAGTCATGCCAAACAAATAGGCAGAAAGAGTAAATGAGGAGCTAAATATGGCAGCAGGTGGTGGCCCTTCACTCGATCAATGGAAGCAAATGAGTAAGAAGGAACGACTCAGGTACTGGATATTTATGGCCGCGCTTGTAACGTTGGCATCAACGGCAGTCGCGTACGCTTTACTGGTGAGCTGATTCTTCCGCTAAAACAACAAACCCGGCGTTGGCCGGGTTTGTTGTATGTGGAATCACTCCGGGAATGGCGTGATGATAATCCTGTGATGTTCGACGACGATACGAACGCGCTGGCCAGGAAGGAAGCCCGCGTGTTCGATCCATCGGCCAGCGAGCTTCATCCATGGATAAAGAGGTGGATCTTTGCGGATGCGCCCGAGCGTGATCTGCTGATAACGCCAAGACTCTTGGATGGTGAGGCTGCGCTCCGGATGAGCGTGAGGTGATTTAAGATGGACATCAGCCATGGTCAACTCCTGTATTGAGTCGGTTGTGGTCAGCGGGCCATGAGTGTTACCAGCACTCATGGCCCGCGCTTCGTTAACGGCCCTGTTCCGGGGTCCGGTTATTCCATCGTCGTGCTTCGTACTTGAGGATCAAACCCTCAAGCAGTTCGCGCACGACATGCTTCTCTTCCTTTGAAAACTGGATGACGGCTTCGAACTGCAAGGTGAGGTCGGTGTCAGGGCCGCGCTCGTGTTCATCGAAGAGCAGAAAGTCTGCGGTGACATGCAGCGCGACAGCCATTCTCTTCAAGACATCGGCAGACGGTTGACGCGACACGACGGCCCTGTTCCGCCGGGTTTGCTTCGTGATGCGATGTAATTGGGATAAGGAAAATGCCTCATCTGGCAAACTCGCGCCTTCTGGCCAGAAACCGCGTAGGGCAAAAAATTGCAGATGGAAACGCGCATCATGGAAAACCGGTTTGCAAGTTCCTGTCGCGTCAGGAGAAAACCTGTTTCGACAACGGCGGGCGCGTCAGGTGCGTGTTTTCTGAACATCGCGAGCGTGCAGGACACGATGGCGAGCGCCGCGCATCAGGAGAGCTCGGGCGGCGGCTTTGCAATCAGCCAGGGTGGCGGCAGCGCGAGCTTCAGCCACACCAACGCGAACGCCAACGGCAGCTACGCGGGCGTGAACGAACAGGCGGGCATCCAGGCGGGTGACGGCGGGTTCAATATCAGCGTCAAGGGCAACACGGACCTCAAGGGGGCGGTGATTGCTGGCGATGCGGACGCGTCCAGGAACAACCTGTCCACTGGGACACTGACCTTTAGCGATATCCAGAACCAGTCGAGCTACGACGCGCACTCGGGCGGCTTCAGTGCAGGCGTGACGACTGGTGACGGCGGCGCGAATTACAGTACTCACGGCCCGGGTTCAACGGCGAACGGGCCCAATGCAGGCGGCGGTGCGCCGATGTTGAGCCAGAACGACAGCGGCAGCGACAGCGCGGCCACGCGTAGCGGCATCAGTACGGGCACGGTCAGCGTCACCGATGCAGCCAGCCAGATGCAGGACATCGCAAGCCTGAACCGGGACACGTCGAACACGAACGGCACGGTTGCAAAACTGCCTGACGCGAACAACCTGCTCGACCGGCAGGCGGACATGATGGCGGCGGCGAGCGCAGCGGGAGAAGCGGTTTCGCAGCGCATCGGTGACTACGCCGACCGTCAGGCCAGGGCGACAGGCGATCCTGAGTGGGCCGAAGGAGGCACGTATCGGGCCGCGATGCAGGCGGCAGGCGCGGCGCTGGTAACGGGACTTGCCGGCGGCAACGCGCTCGGCGGTGCGGCTGGCGCGGGTATCGCTTCAATCGCTGCGGGCAAGTTGAACGGACTGAGCGACGCAATCGCGGGATCGGACCCGACTGGCAATTCGGATATGAACAAGGCGCTCGGCAACATCGTGGCAAACGTAATCGCTACGAGTGCCGGTGCGGCGGTAGGCGGCAATGCGGGTGCGTTCGAAGGCTACAACGTTGACCGGTACAACCGGCAACTGCATCCGCAGGAAAAGACCGCAGCCAAGCAGATAGCGGCGAATGCAGCGGCGCAAGGTATAACGAACCCGGACGGATCGCCGATCACAACCGACCAGATTGAGAACGCAATGCGCGCGGCCAGCAACAGCCAGTACGGCGAGATCGCTGCGACAGGCGTCGTGGTGCCGCTGAACGCGAACACGCCTGCAAGCGCCGTCTACGACACAACGGGCATGAAGCTGGCGACGGACAGTACGGGTAATTATCTGGTGCAGGACCCGTCGATGCTGGCGACACCGTCTAAGAATGTGCAGGACTTGATCACGCAAAACACGGGTGGTGCTAGCTCACCGTACAGTTGGGGAACGTCAACCGCTCAAGCGGCAACGCCGAAGATCGATCCGTATGGACCGTTTTCA
Organism: Paraburkholderia fungorum; assembly: GCF_902833645.1. GTDB lineage: Bacteria > Pseudomonadota > Gammaproteobacteria > Burkholderiales > Burkholderiaceae > Paraburkholderia > Paraburkholderia fungorum. The sequence continues at coordinate 370,624 of NZ_CADFGE010000004.1, read as the reverse complement.
CCGGGATGGAACACCGGTGACAATTCGGTTGGATTTCAGCAGCCGGGCATCCCCGCACCTGACTACGTCGCCGTCAATGGCAACGCTCTGGGCCTCTCAGGCTCACTCTCAATGAATCTGCATAACGGTCAAGTCTATGTCGGAGCTGGCGGCTCTGTGCCTGTGGCTCCTAGCGCGAGCGTCACGTTGGGTTGGCTGCCGTCGAACTACGGGCTGCCCAACGCAGTGCAAGGGGAGAATACCGATCAACTCCTGGGGGGCGGCTCCTACTCGGTCGCTGCTTGCGCTTACGGTGCCTGCTTTGGCGGGAATCATGCCATTGGTGGCGCTACGGCTGTCGAGGTTGGCTTGGGAATTGGCGCGTCGACAAAAGCGATAAATCTCGGCGGGAGTGCGAGCACGGGAGTATCTTTGCCTGTGTTCAAACTTCCCTCATCACAATAAATGGACCATGCCAGATAATCAAATTTGGGGCCGCCCCGCCAAGCACTACGTAGTAGCGCTGACGGTGGTGTCGTGGTTGCTCATCCTCATTTATGCCGTGATAAAAAATCCATCAACGACTGACGCAAGTGTAAGGATGAGCATGATGAAAGCCGATATGGCGACGATGCTTGGAAACGGGGGAGCGGTCGTCTATCGAAATGAGAATGCGAAGTTCGGCGGAGCGCTGTTATCGCTCCTGATTCGCACGGATTCGTGGTCGCAGCAGCTTCGGGATAGGGACATCAAAACCCTGGTTGATCTCGGCTGGCAGCAGATGCCGACTAGCCCCGCTTCTTTCTGTAAGAAGGGCGTGCTTGCGGAGATTCAGGAAAATGTTGGGGATTACAAGAACACGTCAACTGTTCTCATATCCATGAGGTACAACGCCACCACAAGCAAGATATGCAAATAATCGATATGTAGGGCCGCCAACTGCGCCTACACGGCAGTGTTCGGTTTAATAGGCAACTACACCCTGAAGAAAAGAGCGCAATAGCGAAGCAGGCGAACGGCGACCAGGCCGAACAGGACAAATTGACGAAGGCGGCATGCCTTGCGGTGAAGTGCTGGGCAGAATATCCCGTGGGCAGCGACGAGTACAACAAGAACTACGTGAGTCAGCTTGAGGCAACGCAGCTCGGGCCTGAAGTTGCGTGGGTGACCCGTCAGCAGGAAGCAGGATTGTTCAACTACACGCCTCGGCAGAAGATCACAGACATGGTGAAGAGCGATCCCCTGGGTGTAGGGAAGGATGCATTGAAGGTTGGCCTGGGAGCTGTAACAGCGAAGACTGGTGGCTTGCTCTGTGGAAGCGCTGCTGGTTGTGCGGTGGGAGGCTGGATGTTCGTGTTCGGCACAAGTGATGCAATCGAGGGGGCAACTAGCCTAGCCAATCGCTATGATGGAATTACGGCCTCTGGATGGAACCCCTTGCGGTCAGGTTTTAGTGCACTCGCGCCGACTTGGGGAAACACCATATATGACGGCATCAACCTCGGGACCGCTCTCGTTGCGTTAAAAGTACCGGTTCCACTTAACGTAGGAACGTTAGATGGCCTAAACCGACCCACTTCTATGTTCGACGTCATGGTGCCGAACATTAACAATGCAAAGTCAGTCCCGTTTATCGGACCGTCCGTTAGTGCTAACCAAGCCTCTCTATGGCTTGGAGTGGGCACCAAGGCCGCGACCTTTGTTAATGACGTCCGCAACGCGGGAGAAAAAAAATGAATTGGCGTCGAGCATACGCCGCATTCCAAATTTGGTTCATGGTCTGCCTTACATCGGCGATCGGGGCGAGTTCCTGGTCGTTTCTGGTTGCCGGGTTATGTCGCTTAATGTTCAAGCTAGATGAAAATATTGCCCTCTTGGCAATCGGGTTGCCTATGTTTCTTATCTTGCTGGTTGTCTTAATCAGGTTTTTACCGAAACCACTACGCAAGGCAGGAATACTGAGTGATGAGCCGGAGAGATTCGGACCTTGGTTCAAGCCGTGAACACAGACCGGTTTAACAGACAGTTGCATCCGGAAGAACGGCAATGGGCGAAAGATAACGCGAAGCAGTTCGCGCAGTTCTATGAGGACAAGACTGGCCAGTCGATCACGCCCGATCAGGCGCAGCAGGTGCTGTTGGCCAATGGGTATCGTTTGGTCGATGCAGCGGCAAGCAAGGGGCCTGGTGGCGATGCGACTGCGGTGGCGTTTATCAGTCAGAACGCGGACGGTATGTTCACCGCCACTAATTCCGAATACAACAGTCCCTTCCTCTACGGAAACAAAGATGGGTCACTGACGCCGGAGCAACGGGCATTGCCTGGAGCCGTAGCTAGTCCTAAACTCGGGCTCGCTATTGCGGGCGCGTTGGCGGCACCGGCAGTCCTACCTGCACTGGCAGCAATACCCGGTGCGCCGATCTTCGGGATTGACGGGGCATTGGGTTCGACTGCATGGACTTCGGCGGCGGGAACCGGCGCGATTAGCGCGGGCATCAATGCAGGCTCGCAGTATTACCAGAATGGAACGGTCAATCCTGTTGACGTGGCAATTGCCGCGATATCGGGAGGTGCTGGCGCGTACGGTGGCCTGGGATGGAACGTGTTCGTGAATGGCGTGGGTGGTGCGACTGGCACGGCGATCAATAATGCCGTATACGGTAAGAGCGACAGCATCATGTTTGGCGGCGCAGTGAGCGGCGCTGGCGCGGCCTTCGGTTATGGTGTCGGCAAAGGCATGGAGACAGGGATCAACTCCATCCTGCGGCCAACGATCAACAGTTCGGGCTGGGCGGATGTCGGAAAATGGGCTGGGCCGTCGGGGTTGAACTTCCTTATACCGAACAATTTGGCCGTAATCGGGGCTGGCGTAGCCGGCGGTTCAGGTTCTGAGGCGGCGGGTGCCGCAATAAATGGTGTCAAGAATCAAATGGGGCCTGCGAAAAAATGATGCGTCTAGTGCTCTTGCTGATGTTGGCCTATGCCCTGTCACTGCTGTGCTTCGCGGCGATCAAAGTATCGTCTGTCCTGATGGCTGTTGTATTTTATGGCGGAGCGTATCGATGGGGAGTTGAGGACATACGGTTTGTGTTGATTCGCGGTTCGCTTGTGGCCTTAGTCTTCTGGATCGTGGCAATTCTGCAGTATCTCAGGGTGAGAAATCGGCTGTAGCAGTAACAACAAACCCGGCGCTGGCCGAGTTTGTTGTTTGCGGGTGTTGTTCAGTTTCGTTTGCTGCGTCGTTGCAGCATGGCGTTGGCCTCTGTCGCGGTCATGTACCGGCCGGCGACCCTGTAGTCATAGTCCGGGGTGATAGTGATGTGCCCGTGCCGGTAGTCGATGCTGAACAGGACCTGGTTCCCCGGCAGGAAGCCGGCGTGTTCGAGCATGGCATTGGTGACCTGCATCCAGGGGAAGGCGGTGCGCCTGCCGTGTTCGGACGTGCTATCTGCTTCAAGTGCCACGGAAATGCGCGTGGCGTGTTCGCCGCGTGCGCGACGTGGTTTAAGATTGGTATCAGCCATGATCAGTTCTCCAAGTGAACTGGTTGCGGTCAGCGGGGCATGAGTGCTGGTAACACTCATGCCCCGCGCTTCGATAACGGCCCTGTTCCGGGGTCCGGTTATTCCATCGTCGTGCTTCGTACTTGAGGATCAAACCCCCAAGCAGTTCGCGCACGACATGTTTCTCTTCCTTTGAAAACTGGTTGACGGCTTCGAACTGCAAGGTGAGGTCAGTGTCGGGGCCGCGCTCGTGCTCATCGAAGAGCAGAAAATCTGCGGTGACATGCAGCGCAACAGCCATTCTCTTCAAGACATCGGCAGACGGCTGCCCTTCGGCGCGCTCGCGCGCGGCCTTGACGGAGTAAGCGCCCGGGGTAAGCGAGGCGTCGTTACCGCGTAACAACGGTCAGCGCGGTTGTTGAACAGTGGAGCACAACGGTCCTATTCCGCCTGGTTTGCCGTCGCACCGCGTGCTCAATCAAACCCGCCGAGACGAAGTTGTTTCGTGATGCGATGTAATTGAGATGGGCGCAAGGCGTCCTCTGGCAAACTCGCGCCTTCTGGCCAGAACCCGTGTCGGGGCAAAAATTTCGGATGGCGACGCGAATCAGGAAAAACCGGTTTGCAGGTTCCTGTTGCGTCAGGAGGAACCCTGTACCGACAACGGCGGGCGTGTCGGGGTGTGGTGTTCGCTCGAACCGGCCGTTGCACCCCGACGAATACGCAATGGAAAAGAAGGATGCAAAAGTCGTTGCAAAGAAGTTCGGCATCAATAAACAGGAAGCGGAAAGCCAAATCGTTGCGGAAATATTCCGCAACCTGGACCACCGGGCCTCGAACGCATCCGGTGGCGTGCAGGACTATGAGGTTCACGCGATCATCGGATGCCAGAGCCTGAACTGCGACGGCTACAAGACCGATCCGCAATACGCAAATCACGACTGCAACCGTCATTACATTGCAGGTAATCAGCAGGCCTATGACGATCTGGTGAATAACAATCCAGTGAGTACAGCTATCGCCGGCACGGGCATGGTTGGGTACTCGCTGCTGCATGCCGTATCGAATCACGGAATGAAACACCCATGAAAATCAGAACGCGGCTGGCGGCACTCCCGCTCACAGCCCTGGTATCGCTCGCGTCGAACGCGCAACATTCGCCGACGCCAGCCGATGAAGCCGCCGCAGCACGGGCCAACGCCGGGCAGAACCAGCAGATACAGCAACAACGCGATGCACAGCAGCGCGACGCAATTGTGCAGGCACCCGCCGTGCGTTCGACCCTCCCGACATTCGAGGGCTACCCACAGCTGCCGGTCGAGACGCCATGCTTCCGCATCGGCAAGTTCGCACTCGACATTCCGACGACTCTGCCCGATGCCGTGCGCAGCAAGGGCACCTCGGCCCTATCACTGGACCCGTTCGCCTTCGCTCGCGAATGGCTCGATCACTACAGGGGCCAATGCATCGGCAAATCCGGCATTGACACACTGACGAAGGGGCTGCAGCAGGCCATCCTGAGCCGTGGCTATGTCACGACGCGCGTACTCGTCCCGCAGCAGGACCTGTCCAGCGGCACGCTGGCCTTTGCGCTCGTTCCCGGCATTGTGCACCAGCTCCGCTTTGTCGATCCCGAAACGCGCGGCACCCTGAAATCCGCATTTCCGGTAAGCGGCGGCGACCTGCTGGACCTGCGCGACCTTGAGCAGGGGCTGGAGCAGATGAAGCGCGTGGCGTCGCAGGACGTGGACATGAAAATCGAGCCGACCGGCACACCAGGCGAAAGCGATGTCGTCGTAAGCGTGAAGCGCTCGAAACCGTGGAGCTTCGTCGCATCCGTCGATAACTCGGGTACAGACGCGACCGGCAAGTGGCAGGGCAACGTGAGCCTCGGCGTCGACAATCCGCTGGGACTCAACGACATCTTCACAGTCGGCGCAAATCAGGACCTGTCGTTCGGCAACAAGTCACTCGGCTCGCACGGATTCAACGGCTCGTATTCCGTGCCGTGGGGGTACTGGACGGCCACACTGTCCGGTAACACGAACACGTACTACCAGAACATCGCGGGCGTGAACCAGACCTTCGTGTCCAGCGGCAATTCGCAGACAGCCGCACTGAGGCTCGCGCGTGTGCTGAGCCGCAGCCAGAGCGACGTATTCGGCGTGGAGTTCCAGCTATCGAAGCGTTTCGGCGACAGCTTCATTGACGACACCCACATCCCGCAACAGAAGCGCAACAACACGTTCATCGAAGCGGGCCTGACCGACCGGCATTACTTCGGCGCGTCCCAGTTCGACGGTACGCTCGCTTACCGCCAAGGCATCGGCGGCCTTGGCGCGACGTCCGACCCGTACCCCGAGGGTCCGACCTACCGTTACCACATGGCGGTACTGGACGCGAACCTGTCGGTCCCGTTTGCCGTCGCCAGCCAAAACGTCCGGTATGTCGCGACCGTTCACGCGCAGTTCACTACTGACACGCTGTTCTACATGGACGACCTCACCATCGGCAGCCGATACACGGTGCGCGGCTTCGACGGCGAAACCATGCTGGCGGCAGAGAGAGGCTTTTACTGGCGCAACGAGTTGCAATGGTCCATCGGCAAGACCGGACAGGCGTTGTACGCGGGAATCGACTACGGACGCGTGTTCGGACCGAACACCGCGTTTCTGGCCGGAACACAACTGGCGGGTGCGGTGATCGGCATCCGCGGTGGTCTGCCTGCACGCTTTGTTGGTCTCTCCTACGATCTGTTCGTCGGCACGCCGGTCTACAAACCAAGCGGATTTCCGACCTCGCGCGTGACGGTGGGAGTGCAGGCTACGGCTCAGTTCTGAGTGGGACCAGACTTTTATTCATGCTTTTTTTGCGAGTCAATCATGTTAAGTAAATTTGCGATTGCAGCGTTGTGCGTCTCGCTGTCGACATGCGCGATGAATCGGTCGCGTTTGCGTGACTCGCGGTGATCCGCGAGTGCTCCGGCTCGAATGTAAAGATTCGTTATAATTCGCGCGTTTAGCCTGCGTGGTTGCTCGTCTTAAAAAATATCTGGTTTAAATTGTTCCCGCCGTTACAAAGCGGCCGGGTATGAGAGCCCGCAGCGTAAACCCGCACTACCTGCGCAAGTAGGTAGTGCGCAACCCATCATGCACGTCTGTTTCTACGGGCGGGCTGTGGTGAGGGAGCCGCGAGGCTCGCCGGTTTCGGTTTTACGCCCGGTCTCTCAAACTCGCTACGTGCCCGCTCACCCCATCTGTTATATCAGCGAGTGTCGGGCAATTCAGGAACTCACCGGAAACCGCGCCATGAGCAAACACACCAAAAAAACTAAACCTGCGTCACGCCCGCCTGTTGATGCGCTTCAATACGAAAAGCTCGCACTGTCGGCATTCGGCGCATGCGACCGGCAAATCCGGCAGCTTGAAACACTGATCAATCTCGCGGCAAGCATCACACGATGCCCGGCTACGACGGTTGACGAAAGACGCCGTGAGCGCAACTTGCTGGAACACCTGCTTCACACCGTCGAGCAATACCAGCAGGAAGTTGAATGCGACCGAGAGCTTTACCAGGTAATCGCGCTCGACGCGAAGGGCGTTCCTCACAGTTGCATCACCGCCAAACATGCGGCGAAACTTCTTTCGGATGCAGCGGAGGCGGGGCGAGAAGCAGCGGTCGAAGCCGAAGCTGCGCCGGAGAAAACTGCGACGTGCAAGCAGGAGCGCATCAAGACTGCCGCCCGTGCGCGAGCTGATGCGCAGCGGGCAGCAGTGAAGCACTAGGATGAAATAGCGGCGACCATGCTGCGACAAAGAAAACGGCGCGACTTGTTCGCGCCTTCTCTATTGAAGTACGCGCAAACCCCTCACCTCGCCGTATACCCCCCATCGATCGGCAGACAAACCCCACTAATCATCGAAGCCGCGTCGCTCAACAAAAACATAATCGGTGCAGCGACTTCAGCGGACTCGGCAAACCGTCCCAAAGGAATCGCCTTCAAAGCAGGATCGCGTTTCACAGGATCGCTCCACGCCTGCACGGCCATCGGCGTCAACGTCACCGTCGGATTGACACTATTCACCCGAATACCAAAAGGCCCCAACTCGATACACAAGGCCCGCGTAACCGCATCGAGCGCCGCCTTCGAAGCCGAATAACTCAAGTGATCGTCAAGCGCCACCAGCGCAGCCTGACTGGAAACATTCACGATGCTGCCGGCACGCTTCGCCTCGATCATTCCGCGCGCCACATGCTTGGCCACCAGCACCGCCCCACGCGCATTCACTCCCATCACACGATCGAAACTCGCACCGGTCGTATCCACGGCACGCTCAAGCAAAGCGATCCCCGCGCAGTTCACAAGCCCATCGAACGCTTCGAGCGAGCTCAATGCCTCGTCTACGGCCTCTTCATCGCTCACATCAAGCATCAACGGCTCGCAGCCTGTCTCCTCTGCCAAACGCGCGAGTTCATTCACATTGCGCGCCGCAGCGACCACATTCGCGCCGGAAGCGCACAACGCTTCCACCGTCGCTCGCCCAATTCCGCTCGATGCGCCTGTCACCAGAATCGAGCGGCCAGAAAAATCGAAAGTAGCATTCATGATGTCTGCAACCGATGCATGACCGATTTCAACGCCGGATACAAATCCGTATAAACACCGAACCGCTGCTCATACAGCGCCATTCGTTGCGCGTTCGGCTCCGCGCGTTCAACCAGCGTGACCCATCCTCTCTGCGCCTCTTCACGCGAAACCAGACCGACGCCCACACCGGCCAGCAACGCCGCGCCCATCGCCGCCTCGACATCCTGCTCGATCGTGTAGACCGGATAGCCGGTGACGTCCGCGATGATCTGCATCCATAGATCAGAGTGCGCGGCGCCGCCCACCACGATCAGCTTGTCATCCAACGACTGCGCGCCTTTACGCCCCGCCTCGATGTTGTGCTTCAACGCAAACGACACACCCTCCAACACCGCCCGATACAGGTGCGCCCGGGTATGAAACAGGCTCAAGCCAACAAACGCCCCACTCGCCTTCGCGTCCCAAACAGGACTTCGCTCGCCCATCAGATACGGCAGGAACATCACGCCGTCCGACCCTGCCGGAATCCGCGACGCGTTCTCTTCCAGCAAGCGATGCGGGTCCCCATTCGGTATCGCCCGCGCGGCTTCAGTCTCCGCGTGGCAGAACTGCTCGCGGTACCACGTCACCGAAGCACCCGCCGTAATCGCGCCGCCGAACACGTAGATATCGTGCTGACCGTTGAACACATGCGGCATGCTGATCAACCCATGCCTCGCGTCGACGCTCTGGTTGATATATCCCCAGCACATGCTCGTGCCGATCATCGCAACGTGCTGCCCGGCGCGCGTGACGCCGGCGGCAAACGTCGCCACCGCCGCATCCACGCCGCCCGCCACGATCGCCGTGCCCGGCTCGAGGCCAAGCTGTCCGGTCCACTGCGACAGCAACCCGCCCACCACGTCCGACGATTCCACCAGTCGCTCGGGCATCATCGTCGCGGGAATGCCGAGCATGTCGAGCGCCTCATCCGACCAGTCGCGCTTCGCTATGTCGTAAACACCGCCGATATTGCCCGCCGAGCTATGGTCGACGGCAACCTCGCCGGTCAGCATGTAAATCACATAAGCATTAGGCGGCAGGAAGTAACGCGTATGCGCCCATACATCTGGCTCATGGTCGCGCAGCCACAGCATCTTCGTGTAACCGTAATAGCTGTCCACGCCATTGCCGGTGATCGCATACAGGCGCTCGAGGTCGATGTTCGCACGCACCCACTCGACCTGGTCGGTTGCGCGCCGGTCCATCCAGATCAAACACGGATAAAGCGGCCGCATCTCGCTATCGACAGGAATCCCCGAGCCGCCGTACAGACTGCTCACACATACGGCCTTGATCGACTTCGCCGCGACGCCTGCCGCTTTCGCCTTGCCGACGCACGCGGCAACGCACTCGACCACCGCGTTCAACCACACCGCCGGCCATTGCTCAGCCCATAGCGGCCTAGGCGTATCCGGCTGATAGCTCGACGCATACTGCGCGATGATCGCGCCGTGCTGATCGACCAGCAGCGCCTTGGTGCTCTGCGTGCCGATATCGACGCCGATGACGTAATCCATACAGTCTCCGTTTATGTGCCGTTCGTCCGAGACCGGCGCTCCACTCGCCCCCTCAGGCGCGCGGTTTCATCAATACCTTGATCGAATCGAGCGAGTTGGCGACCTTGATCGCTTCGTCCCATTCTTCCAGCGAAAAGCCGTGCGTGACAATACCCTTCGACGTCACCAGCCCGCGCGCCAGCAAGTCGATCGCAATCGGATAACAGTATGGGCCGAGATGCGCACCGCGTACATCGAGCTCCTTGCGGTCGCCGATCACCGACCAGTCCAGCGTGGTATCCGCGCCGAACACCGAAAACTCGACGAAACGCCCCAGCTTGCGAATCATGTCCATGCCCTGATTGACGCCGATCGGCGCGCCGGTCGTTTCGATGTACACGTCGCAACCATAACCGTCGGTCAGCGAATGGACGATCGCCAACGCATCGTCCTGTTTCGGATTGATGGTCACATCCGCGCCATATTCACGCGCGAGTGCCAGGCGCTCCTCAACCAGATCGATCACGACCAGCTTCTTCGGCGTTTTCAGATGCGCAACTTGCGTCATCATCAAACCAAGCGGACCCGCGCCCGCAATCACCACCACATCGTCGAGTTGCAGGTCGCCGCGGTTCACCGTGTGGATCGCGCACGCGAGCGGTTCGATGATCGCGGCGTCTTCAAGCGAAATGCCGTCGGGAATCTTGTGGACGATCGCGGTCGGCGGAATACGCATGTACTCGGCCATGCCGCCGTCCGCGACCTCGCGCTGAAAGCCGAAGATGTTGTGCACTTCGCACATCCAGTACTGGCCGGATTTGCAATAGCGGCACTTGCCGCACGGCACGATCTGCTCGGCGATCACGCGGTCGCCCAGCTTCACGCCGAAATGATCGGCTGCGCCCTCGCCGATTTCTTCGACGAAACCGAAGAACTCATGCCCCGGAATCACCGGCGCCTTGACCCACGGGCTCGGGCCGCCCCAAAACATCTTCGCGCCCGAATGACATTTGCAGTCGCTCGCGCAGATGCCACACGCGGCGATGCGGATCACCAGTTCGTGCGCGCGTGCCTTGGGTTTGGCTACCTGTTCGACGCGATAGTCTTTCGGTGCGTGGCAGACGATCGCCGTCATGTCCTGCTTTTCGGATTGCGTGGTTTGAGTCATTGCATGGTCCTGCTGGAAAAAATGGGTCAGTGGAGAGTTACTTTCTACGGTCGCGGCTGATGTAGATCGCGAGCAAAATAATTCCGCCCTTGATTACGTTCTGCACATACGGATTCACGCCGACCATATTCAGGCCGTTGTTCAGTACGCCGAGCAACAATGCGCCGATCAGGGTGCCGATGATCGAGCCGCGTCCGCCGGAGATCGACGTACCGCCCATCACCACCGCGGCAATCGCATCGAGTTCGAAGCCGACGCCCGCGTTCGGCTGGCCGCTCATCAAACGCGCGGTCAGGACGATCGCTGCAAAAGCGGAGGTCAAACCGGCGAGCGTGTAAACAATCAGTTTCACGCGCGCCACGCGCACGCCGGAAAGACGCGTCGCCTGTTCATTGCCGCCAATCGCATACACGTAGCGGCCGAACGGCATGCGTTCGAGCAACACCCAGGCAATCGCATAGATCACCAGCATGATCACCACGGGCGCCTGGACGCCGAGAATCTTGCCGCTGCCGAAGAAGCTGACCCAATCCGGCAGACCATCGATCGGATAACCCCCCGTGTAGATCAGCGCGAGGCCGCGAGCGATACCCATCGTGGCAAGCGTGACGATGATCGGCGGCATGCCGGCGAAGGCAACGAAGAAACCGTTCGCGGCGCCAAAGCCTAAACCGACCGCGATGCCGATCGCCAACGCCCCCACGGCGTTCATCCCGGCGACCATCAGGCCCGCGGCGAGCGTGCCGGACAAAGCCATGACCGAGCCGACCGACAGGTCGATACCACCGGTCAGAATCACGCAGGTCATCCCCACGGCGATGATCGCGTTGATCGACACCTGGCGCAGCACATTCTCGATATTGGCGGCGGAGAGAAAGCTGTCGCTCGCGAATACCATCACGATGCAGACCACCAGCAAGCCGATGAACGGATAGAAGAGCGTCGAGCGTTTCAACGCCGCCCATGTGAAGCGCACGGGCGCGCCCGGTGTGTCGCTACTGACGGCCGAGGTTTTCGGCGATGAAGAACGATTAGGCATGTTCATGAGTTGCTCCACGGGTACCGGCTGTGGCGTAGGTCATCACGGCGTTCGAGTCGATCTGCTCGCCTTCGAGCACCGCCTCGATGCGGCCCTGCCGGAACACGGCAACGCGGTCGCACATGCCGACGATCTCCGGCAGTTCGGACGAGATCATGATGATCGAGTAGCCGCGCGCAGTGAGTTCGCGCATCAGCAGATAGATTTCGGCTTTGGCGCCGACGTCGATGCCGCGCGTCGGTTCGTCGAAGATGAGAATGTTGGTGTGGTGATTCAGCCAGCGCGCGATCACCACTTTCTGCTGGTTACCGCCGGAGAGCGTCGCGACTTCGGTGTGCATCGTCGGGGCTTTCACGCCGACGCGTTTCATGATGTCGGCGGTGGCACGCGCTTCGCTGCGCTGGTCGATAAAGAAGCGCAGCGAGCGGTATTTGCCGAGGTTGTTGATCGAGATGTTCTGCTTGATCGAGAAGTCTGTGATCAGACCTTCGGTCTTGCGGCTCTCCGGCAGAATGCCGACGCCGGCGCGCAACGCATCGGCGGGATCGGACAGTTTCGCGGCCGTACCGTTGATGCGAATTTCCTTCACGTAAGCCGGGTCGGCCCCAATCACGGCGAGCGCGGTTTCCGTGCGGCCCGAGCCGACCAGTCCCGCGAAACCGAGAATTTCGCCCTCCCGCAACGTGAAGCGCAGTATCGGACTGTCTTTGAGCAACTGGAGCTTGTCGACTTCGAGCACGATCTTCGCGTCCGCACGCAGCGGCGGCTTAGGCGGAAAACTGTTTTCGATGCGGCGCCCCACCATCATTTCCACCAGGTGGTTCACATCGGATTGCGCAACTTCGGTCATGCCGACGTATTGACCGTCGCGCAGTACGGTAATGCGGTCGCATACTTCAAAGATCTCTTCCAGGTGATGCGAGATAAAGATCATCGCCACGCCTTGCTGCTTCAGATCGCGCATGATCGCGAACAGATGCTCGGCTTCGGCGGGCGTCAGTGTCGCAGTCGGCTCATCCAGAATCAGAATGCGCGCCTCCAAAGACAGGGCCTTGCCGATTTCGACAAACTGCTGCTGCGCGACCGACAACTCGCGAATCGGTACCGATAAGTCGATTGCCACGCCGAGGCGCTCAAAAATCGCGGCGGCCGCGCGCCGCATCTTGCCGCGTTCGAGCAAACCCAAAGCGCTCTTCAACTCACGGCCGAGAAACATGTTCTCCACCGCGTTCAGATACGGGATCAGGCTGAACTCCTGAAACACGATACCGACACCCGCGGCGACCGCATCGTGATAGTTCGTGAAATGGCGCGCCTCGCCGGCGATCGTGATCGTGCCTTCGTCCGGCTGATAGATGCCGCACAGGATCTTCATCAATGTCGATTTGCCCGCACCGTTTTCACCGAGCAGCGCGTGAATCTCGCCGCGTGCGATCTCCAGGTGTATGCCTTGCAGCGCTTTCACACCGGGAAAGCTTTTGGTGATGTTGTCGAGCTTGAGTATCGTGTCCACGGGGTCCTCCTCTGCTGCTCGCCGCCATGTCGATCAAAGAAGCACGGCGGCGAGCGTTCGCTTTACCAGCTGAAGCCCTTGGCATTGCTCTTGTCGATCATCTTCACGTCGACCGGAATCGCCTTCGGCACATTCGCGCCCCACTTCTTCGCGAGCGCAATGCCGAGTGCGATTCGCACCTGGTCGGCCGGGAATTGCGCCGACGTTTCGATGAACTTCGAACCGGGCTTCTGGATTGCCGCAATCGCTTCAGGCGCACCGTCGACGCTGGTCAGCTTGATGTCCTTGCCCGACGATTCGATTGCCGAGAGCGCGCCCATCGAGCCGCCGTCGTTCACGCTGAACACGCCCTTCAGATTCGGATGCGCCTGAATCATGTTCTCGGTGACGGACAAGGCCGTCGCGCGCTCCTGCTTGCCGTTCTGCGTATCCACGAGTTTGATGCCGGGCGCTTTCGCGAGCGCCGCCTTGCAGCCGCGCACGCGTTCGAGAATCGGCACCACCGGAATGCCATCGAGAATCGCCACTTCGCCGTTGCCGCCAAGCGCCTTCGCCAGATAGTCGCAGGCCATCTCGCCCGCATCGAAATTCTTCGAACCAACGAAGGAATCGACCGGACCGTTCGCATTCGCATCGACCGCGACCACCACCACGCCCGCTTTCTTGGCCGACGTCACCGCCGATTGAATACCGGTCGAATCGGTCGGATTCACGAGCAGGATGTCGATCTTCTTCTGCAGCATGTCCTCGACGTCACTGACCTGCTTGCTGACGTCGTGGTGCGCATCGGTGACGACCACTGTCGCGCCGATCGACGCAGCGGCATCGTTCAAGGCCTTTTGCATCGTCACGAAATACGGGTTGTTCAGTTCCTGAAACGTCATGCCGATCTTCAGCGGCGCGGCCTGTGCCGCGGGCGCGGCGCTCAACGACAGGCCGACTGCAAGCGTCGCAAGCGCTGCCGTGCTGCGCGCGAAGGTCTTCAACGATGTCGGCTTCGAAATGGATTGCGTCATGGTTGTCTCCGTTATTAAAACTGTTCGATGAAATGAGCACGTCCCTCACGCTGTCCGAAGACAGCGCGACAGGTGTTGAAACGCGGATGAATTGGAACGCTTCGGCTTTCAGCGTGGCGTATGGGGACTCGTCGGCGGATAGGCGGCCGCCGCGGTGCGCGGCAAGCCCGGCGCGAGCACGATCGCCGGCGCATTGTCGATGCCCGCGCCGCGCGCGGCGGCTTGTTCGGAAGCGTCGCGGCTCGCGTCGTTCAATTGTTGATAGTGGCGAAATTTCGAAGGCGCCATGCCTTTGACCGCGAGGAACTGCCGATTGAAATTCGACAGGTTGTTGAAGCCCGCCTTGAAGCAGATATCGGTCACGCTCAGTTCTCCGTCAGTCAACAACTGACAGGCGAGATTGATGCGCATGCGGTTCACGTACTGCACGAACGGCAGCCCCGTATGACGGCGGAAGTAACGCGAGAACGCGCTCACGCTTTGTCCGGCCAGTTGCGCGAGGTCCGATTCGCGCAGATCGTTGGACAGATTCTTGCCGATATACGAGAGCGCATGATTGATGCGCGTCGACGCGAAACTGGTCGGGTCGGCCTGATAAGCGGGGCTCGCCAGGATCTCGCGATCGTCGGCGTTCATCAGAATCTCAAGCATCGACATGAACAGCACGAGCCGGCGCAATCCGCGCGCGGCCAGCAATTCGAGGAACAGCGGCTTGATCGCGGCGCTCGTGTGCGCGCCGAACGACACGCCGCGGCGCGAGTCGGCCAGCAGCGCTTCGACCTGACGCCACTCCGGAAAACTCTCAAGACAACTCGTTACGAACTCCTGGCCGAATTGCACGACCAGATTGCGCTGCGCGATCGTCTCGCCTTCCGGCACGTCGCTGACCCAGTTGTGCGGCAGGTTCGGCCCCATCAGCACAAGATTGCCTGGCGTAAAGCTGCTGATGTGATCGCCCACGAACATCTTGCCCGTCGTCGCCACGATCAGATGGATTTCGTATTCGGGGTGAAAGTGCCAGCGCACCGTACGGTACGGATAGCCGTGCGACCACGCTTTGAAGGATTCGTCACGCCGTACGGCGACGACTTCCAGATCGGGTTGCATTCGCGTCTTCCTCCATGAAGCGGCGTATTGCGAGTGCCGCTGAGCTTCGTCTTGTATAGCGAAAAGTAGCCTTCTACGACCTGATCCACCACTAAAAATCAAACCGCGGACCGATACTTTTTTGCATTCGGGTTAGTCCTGACGCAGAGAAAGTCAAATTTGATGCAATGCAATACGCACCGCGACACGCGTCCCACAACGCACGGGCACCTCGCGACTACAGCCAGAACGCCCGCCACGCCGCGCTGCGCCACGAAAAGCCGCTGAGCTTGCCTTGACATTCGTTTCACCGGGTACGATCATTCGCTCACAGACAGAGCAAATGCTCCAATTCAAGAAAAACGCGGGCTCCGAGCCAGGCGAGCGAAGACATTCAGGAGACGTACATGAGCAGCGGACAAGGCAGCGGCGCGACCGCACACGTGATCCTGCACATCGGCGCGGGATCGTTTCATCGCGCCCATCAGGCGTGGTATCTCCATCGGCTGAACGAGGCGAAGGTGGCGGGCGAGCCGCACTGGTCGCTCACGGTAGGCAATATCCGCAGCGACATGAACGCCGTGCTCGACGCGCTCGCCGCGCAGAACGGCGTCTATACGCTCGAGACCGTCACACCGCAGGGCGAGCGCGCGTACGAAACGATTCGCTCGATCGAGCGTGTCTTACCGTGGACCGAAAGTCTCGACGGCCTGATCGAAGCGGGCGCCGACCCGGCCTGCAAGATCATCGCCTTCACCGTCACGGAAGGTGGCTATTACCTCGACGAACAGGACGAACTCGATACGGCCAATGCCGATCTCGCGGTTGACCTGCAAGGCGGCCATACCACCATTTACGGCGCGCTCGCGGCGATTCTCGACGCCCGCATGAAGCGCGGCGGCGGCCCGGTCACGCTGCAGACCTGCGATAACCTGCGCAGCAACGGCGAGCGTTTTCATGCGGGTATGAGCGAGTTTCTCGAGCGGCGCGGCGCAGACGAACTGGCGCAATGGTTCGACGACAACACCGAGTGCCCGAGTTCGATGGTCGATCGCATTACGCCGCGTCCCACGCCGGATGTGCGCGAACGCGTCAAAGCCGCTACCGGCGTCGACGACGCCTGCCCCGTCATGGGCGAATCCTTCATCCAGTGGGTGATCGAAGACCGCTTCATCGCCGGCCGCCCCGCGTGGGAAAAGGTCGGTGCGGAACTGGTCGACTCGGTGCTGCCGTATGAGGAAGCGAAAATCCGCATTCTCAACGCGACGCATAGCTGCATTGCATGGGCGGGCACGCTGGTCGGACTGAACTACATCCACGAAGGCACGCTCGATCCGGACATCAACAAATTCGCCTTCGACTATGTGACCGAAGACGTGATTCCGTGCCTCACGCCGAGCCCGCTCGACCTCGAACGCTATCGCGACGTAGTGCTCGAGCGGTTCGGCAATCCCTACATCCAGGACACGAACCAGCGCGTCGCGGCTGACGGTTTTTCGAAGCTGCCTGGCTTTATCGCGCCGACGCTTTCGGAATGCTTCGAACGCGGCGTCAAGCCCACGGCTACGGCGATGTTGCCGGCGCTGTTCTTCCGTTTCCTCGAGCGCTGGAACGCCGGCACGCTGCCGTATGCGTATCAGGACGGCGTGATGGACGAGCAGGTCGCGCGTGCTTTCTTCAGCGCGCCCGATCCGCTCAAGGCATTCGCCGCTGATCGCCTGCTATGGGGCAGCATGGCGCAGACACCGGAGCTGGAATCGGCATTGGCGGGCGCGTTGGCGCGGGTCGACGTATGGCTCGCCAAACGCGGCGCCGCTTGAGCCGCGCGGTGTCGAACCACGCGAACCACGCGAATCACACGAACCACGCCGGTGCCAGGCTTAATGCGCATGGCAGCGCCTGGCGCTTGCGGCTAAAGTAGCGCATCCCTAACGACGAAGGTTTCGCGCCCATGTATCTCGGCATCGACCTCGGCACGTCCGAAGTGAAAGTCCTGCTGCTCGCGTCCGATGGCCGCGTAATCGGCACCGCGGGCTCACCCTTTACCGTTTCGCGCCCCCATCAGCGCTGGGCCGAACAGAATCCTGAAGACTGGTGGGCCGGCACGCGCGCGGCGCTGGCCGCGTTGCGCGCCAAACATCCGGACGAGTTCGCCCAGATCCGCGGCATTGGCCTGTCGGGGCAAATGCACGGGGCCGTTCTGCTGGATGCGGAGAATCGCGTGTTGCGGCCCGCGATCCTGTGGAACGACATGCGCAGCGATAAGGAATGCGCCGAGCTGACCGAGCGCGCGCCAGAGCTGCACAGCGTGGCCGGCAATCTCGCGATGCCCGGATTCACCGCGCCGAAGCTGCTCTGGGTGGCGCGCCACGAGCCGGAAATCTTTGCGCGCACGGCCTGCGTGTTGCTGCCGAAGGACTACCTGCGCCTGCAACTGACGGGCGGCAAGGTGTCCGATCCATCGGACGCGGCGGGCACGTTGTGGCTCGACGTGGCCAAACGCGACTGGTCCGATTCGCTGCTAGCCGCCTGCAACATGACGCGCGCGCAGATGCCCAGCCTGTGCGAAGGCAGCGCGCCCTCCGGCACCCTGCTTCCCGCCGTAGCGCGCGAGTTCGGTTTGAGCGACGGCGTGATCGTCGCAGCCGGCGGTGGCGACAACGCCACGAGTGCGATCGGCATCGGCGCGACACAACCGGGCGACGGCTTCGTTTCGCTGGGCACGTCAGGTGTGTTGTGCGTGGTCGGCGACAGTTTCCGGCCGAACCCCGCGTCGGCAGTGCACGCGTTCTGCCACGCGATTCCGGATCGCTGGCATCAGATGAGCGTGGTGCTGTCGGCGGCCAGTTGTTTGCGCTGGGTCTGCAAGCTCACCTCGACCGACGAGCCGACGTTGCTCGCCGAAATCGAGGCACTGCCGGCGGAAGCATTGACCATTGCGCCGCTCTTTTTGCCCTATCTGTCCGGTGAACGCACGCCGCACAACGACCCGTACGCACAGGGCGTGTTCTTCGGCATGAATCACGCGACCGATCGCGCCCTCCTCGGCTACGCGGTGCTCGAAGGCGTCACGCTCGCGCTCACCGATGGCCTCGACGCATTGCGCGCGGCCGGCACCGAAGCGAAGGCGCTGTCCCTGCTCGGCGGCGGTGCACGCAGCGACTACTGGGCCCAACTGCTGGCCGACGCGCTGGACACCGCCACCCGCAAGCACGGCGGCGGCGAAACCGGCGCGGCACTCGGCGCGGCACGGCTCGGCTGGCTGGCCGCGGGCGGCGATCCGGCCAAAGTGTTGACCAAGCCGCCGATCGAAAAGGAGTTCACGCCGAACCCGCGACGGCACGCCGAACTGCGCAGCCGGCTCGAAGCGTATCGCGCGCTCTATCGCCACGTGCGGCCGCTGTTCGACCCCGCGCGGCCACCGCTCGCCTGATCGGCAAACCGCAGCCGGTTCCCGTTGAGACGCGGGAACCGGCTGCTATCATCGGCGCACTTCAAGCGAACCGTCACCGTGCCCAAGTCCACAGAAAAATTAGATCTAGCTACCCGCGCCGCGTGGCTGTACTACGTCGCTGGCAATACCCAGAACGAGATCGCCGAGAAACTCCAGGTGTCACGCCCGGTCGCACAGCGGCTGGTTGCTTTCGCCGTGGAAAAGAACCTGATTCGCGTGCGCGTCGATCACAAACTGGCCGATTGCCTCGCGCTGGCTGATCAGCTCTCGAAGCGCTATGGCCTGAGCATGTGCGAAGTCGTCCCGATCGACGGCGACACCTCGGAGGAAGTCGACCGCAAGCTGGCAGTGGCCGGCGCGCAGGTCATGGAACGCTATCTGGTGGAAGAAAAGCCGATGGTGGTCGCCGTGGGCAGCGGCCGTACGCTGAAGGCCGCGGTCGATCAGATCGCGCAACTGGAGCGTCCGCAGCACCGGTTGGTATCCATGGTCGGGGCGATCGCCCAGGACGGCTCCTCGAACCGCTATGACGTCGCGCTGCACATTTCGGAGAAGACCGGCGGCAAGCATTTTCTGCTGCCGGCGCCGTTACTCGCCGATAGCGAGGCCGAACGCGCGCAGTGGTGCAATCACCGGCTTTACCGGATCGTCGAATCTCTGTTGGCCAACGCGGATGTCGCGTTCGTCGGCGTCGGCAATATCGGGCCGAAATGTCCGTTGCACGAAGACGGCTTCATCACCTCCGCGGAGGTGAAGGAATTGATGCAGAACCGTGCGGTGGCGGAAATGCTCGGCCTGCCGATCGATGCCGCCGGCGCGCACGTCGAATCGCCGACCGGGCGCCGGGTCACGAGCATCGCGCTCGACTCGCCGCCGCGGCGTCCTACCATCGGCTTTGCCGGCGGTGAGCGCAAGCGCGAAGCGCTGATCGCCGTGCTCAAAGGCGGCTGGCTGTCGGGGCTGGTAACCGACGAGTTGTGCGCACGCGCGGCGCTCGACGCGTGATTGAGGCAAAGCGGCGCCCTCGCCGCTTTGCCCTTCACGGAATCACGCAGCCAGCACTTCGACGATCTTGCGCTGGAACGCTTTGCCTTCGCTGTCGAACAGATGGCAGTGCTCGGGCGTCGCGCCGAGCCGCTGCGTTTCGCCCTTGCTGTGGCGCTCGAGCGGCGGAATCCGCGCAATAAGGCCGTCCGGCGCCACGCTCGATTCCGCATACAGATACGCTGCGTCCCCAAGCGATTCGACCGCCATGGTTTTCGCCGACACACCGTCGTCGGCCATGCCCACGTGCAGGTGCTCCGGACGAATGCCGACGGTGACCTTGTCGCCCTGCTTCACCGCGCCCGGCTCCACCGCGACACGCTGCGTCTCGCCGGTTTCGTAGCGCACCGTGACGCCATCATGCGTCACCGACTGCACCACTCCTTCCATGAAATTCATCTTCGGCGAACCGATAAAACCGGCGACGAAGCGATTGGCCGGCGCGTGATACAGCATGGTCGGGCTGCCGACCTGCTCCACATTGCCCGCCGACAGCACGACGATCTTGTCGGCCAGCGTCATGGCTTCGACCTGATCGTGCGTCACGTAGATCATCGTGGTCTTCAGCTCGTCGTGCAGACGCGCGAATTCGAGGCGCATTTTCACGCGCAGCGCGGCGTCCAGGTTCGACAAGGGTTCGTCGAACAGGAACACTTTCGGCTTGCGCGTAATCGCGCGGCCAATGGCAACCCGCTGACGCTGACCGCCCGAGAGCTGCTTCGGCTTGCGATCGAGCAGATGGTCGATGTGCAGAATCTTCGCCGCATTGCGCACGGCGGCATCGATCTCGGGCTTCTTGGTGCCGGCGAGTTTCAGGCCAAACGCCATGTTGTCGTACAGCGTCATGTGCGGATACAGCGCGTACGACTGGAACACCATCGCGATACCGCGCTTGGCGGGCGGCACGTCGTTCACGCGTGCGTTGTCGATGGTCAGATCGCCACCGGTGATGTCCTCGAGGCCGGCGATCATCCGCATCAACGTCGATTTACCACAACCGCTCGGGCCTACGAACACGACGAATTCGCCGTCCAGGATGTCGAGGTTGATGTCGCGCATCACCTCGTTGTCGTCGTAAGCCTTTCTGATATTGCGCAGAGTTACGCTTGCCATGATGTGTCTCCGTGTGTTGCTCTTACTGCGTTAATTCGTTTGTCCAGGGGCTGTGCCAGACGCGGCGCCAACGCAGCCGCGCTTACGGCGTCGCGGCCGTCGCGCTCAGCGTCCATTGCGCGACCAGTTCCGGCAACTGCAGCATGTCGTCGAAAACGTGGCGCGCGCCGGCCGCGTGCAATGCGTCGATCTGCGCGTCGCTCGCATGACCTCCGCCGATAAAACCCAGCACCGTCATGCCCGCCGCGCTCGCCGCCGTCACGCCCGTCACGCTGTCCTCCACCACGAGGCAGGCCGACGGCGCGAGGCCGAGACCTTGCGCGGCAGCGAGATAGACGTCCGGTGCGGGTTTCGGATTGGGCACCGCATCGGCGCAAAAAAGCCGATCGCCGAAGAACTTCACGAGACCCGTGCGCGCCAGCACGCTTTCCACATATGGCCGGAAACTATTGCTCGCGCAGGCCTTGGTGAGCGGCACCTGGGCCAGCGCGGTCTCGATTCCTGCAACTGTCGGCGCCTGCATCGCCGCCGCTTCCACCGCCCGGCGGATTGCCTCGACATCGCCAGCGCCGAGGCTCTTGTGCAGTTGCGCCGCCGTGCCTTGCAGCACCTTTTCGATGCGCAGGCCCAGCAGCGGCAGCACCACCGGTTCGACATCGGCATCAGGCCAGCGCGCTTCGAGTTCGTGCACCAGCATGCGCGCCGCCACGGCTTCGCTGTCGATCAGCACGCCGTCGCAATCGCAGATCAGCGCGAACTGGCTTCCATTCGTGCTTGCGGTCATTTGACCGCCCCGAACGTGAGGCCGCGCACCAGTTGCTTCTGCGACAGCCAGCCGACGATCAGGATCGGAGCGACCGCGAGCAGCGACGCGGCGGAAAGCTTCGCCCAGAACAAGCCTTCAGGACTCGAATACGACGCGATGAACACCGTCAGCGGCGCCGCGTTCGAACTCGACAGGTTGATGCTCCAGAACGCCTCGTTCCACGACAGGATCACCAGCAGCAGCGCGGTGGAGGCGAGCCCCGGCAGCGACATCGGCATCAGCAGATAGACGATTTCCTGCCAGGTCGCCGCACCGTCGATCCGCCCGGCTTCGAGAATGTCGCGCGGAATTTCAGCGAAGTACGTGAACGACATCCATACCGCGATCGGCAGATTGATCAGCGTGTAGACGATCACCAGACCCGACACGGTATCGAGCAGCCCGCTGTTCTTCCATAGCAGATAGATCGGCACCAGCACGCCGACCGACGGCATCATCTTGGTCGACAGCATCCACAGGAGCACTTTCTGCGTGCGGCGCGTCGGAAAGAAGGCCATCGCGTACGCGGCCGGCACGGCGAGCAGCAGACACAGCACCGTGACGCCCAACGAGATCAGGATCGAATTCCACGCGAACGCAAAGTAATTGCTGCGCGCGAACACTTCGCGGAAGCTATCGAGCGTCGGGACGAAAAACAGCGACGACGAATACGCCTGCTGCTCCGTTTTGAAGGCGGTGATCGTCATCCAGAAGATCGGGAAGAACAGCAGCAGCGCGACCAGCCAGGCGATCACGCCGGGAATGCCGCGGCGAATCGCGTCGAACGGCGACTTGGCCGGCACGGCAATGGACGTCGTGCTCGACGCCGGTGTAGAGGCAACGTGACTCATTTTTCGTACTCCCCTTTCAGGTTCTTCGCGAGCATCCGCACGAGGAAGAACGACACGATGTTAGCCAGCACCACAGCCAGAATGCCGCCCGCCGAAGCGAGACCGACGTCGAACTGTTGCAGACCGAGCGAATAGATCAGGTACGACAGATTGGTGGTCGCGGTGCCCGGACCGCCGCCCGTGGTCGTATAGATTTCGGCGAAGATCGACAGCAGGAAGATCGTCTCCATCATCACCACCACCGCGATCGCCCGTTTCAGGTGCGGCAGCGTGATGTAGAAAAACATCGAGAACGGACCCGCGCCGTCGATGCGCGCCGCTTCCTTCTGCTCCTGATCGAGCGACTGGATCGCGGTGAACAGGATCAGGAACGCGAACGGCAGCCATTGCCACGCAACGATCATGATCACCGCCGTCAACGGATAGTCGGCGAACCAGTCGATCGGCTGCCGGCCGATCGCGCGCATGCCCTGGGCGATCAAGCCATACACCGGATGCAGGATCATGTTCTTCCAGATCAGCGCGCTGACAGTCGGCATCACGAAGAACGGCGCGATCGCCAGCAGTCGTGCAACGCCTTGACCGTAAAACTTGCGGTCGAACAGGATCGCCATCAGCACGCCACCGACCACTGTAATCACCAGCACCGAGATAATCAGTTCGAGGGTGTGCCCGATCGACGGTCCGAATGACGGATCGGTGGCCAGATACTTGTAGTTGTCGAATCCGGCGAAGCCTTTGAGATCCGGATTCAGCAGGTTGTAGCGCGAGAACGAAAACCAGATCGTCATCGCCAGCGGAATAGCCATCCACAGCACGAGTACCGCGACCGAGGGCGATACCAGCCAGCGGGCGGAATTGGCTTTGCGGGTTTCGCGTTCTTTTTCTGTCTGGGGATGGGCATGCATGAGAGGTAGGCGCAGAGGACGCATGATTGACCACCTGTTCGGTAATGCGCGGGTTGTCCGGCAAAGACACCGCCTTAGCCGCGCTTTAGTCACATCACTCGCCGCGACGCCAGCCGATGTCGCGGCGCATGAATGACAATTGACCGGCATATAAGCGGCAACAAGTGCCGGGGACAGCCCGCTGTGCTGCGTGAGCCGGCTGACGGGCGTCAACCGGCGCGTTTCACGTTACGCGCGCCGGTACCTGGCTTCGGTACCGGGAGTGCAAAAGCGCGGCTTACTTCTGATAACCGGCCTGTTGCACGGCGCGATTCGCCGTGGCCTGGCCGGCTGCCAGTGCCTGATCGACCGTCATCTGACCGGCAACCGCGCCGGAGATGCTCTGACCGACCACCGTGCCGAACGACTGGAACTCAGGGATGCCGACGAACTGCACACCGGTGTAAGGCACCGGCTTGAGCGTCGGGTGATCCGGATCCGCCGTCTCGATTGCCTTCAGTACGAAGTCGCCGAACGGGGCTGCCTGCTTGTATTCAGGGCGCGCGTAGGTCGATTGACGCGTTCCCGGCGGCACCGATGCCCAGCCTTCATCCTTCGCAACCAGCTCGATGTACTGCTTCGAGGTAGCCCACGCGATGAACTTCTTCGCCGCGTCAGCCTGCTTCGACGACTTCGGAATAGCCAGCGCCCACGCCCACAGCCAGTGCGAACCCTTCGGGGTCACCTGGGTCGGCGCCGCCGCAAAGCCCACCTTGTCGGCGATCTGCGACTGCTGCTTGTTGTAGAGCATGCCGGCGGCCACCGTGGCGTCGATCCACATCGCGCATTTGCCCGAGGACATCAGCGTGAGGTTTTCGTTGAAGCCGTTCGAGCTCGCTCCCGGAGGGCCGTCTTTCTTCAACAGATCGACGTAGAAGCTGATGGCCTTCTTCCATTCCGGCGAAGTCAGTTGCGCCTGCCACTTTTCGTCGAACCAGCGACCGCCGAAGGTATTCACCACCGTCGTCGCGTACGCC
Organism: Paraburkholderia fungorum; assembly: GCF_902833645.1. Lineage (GTDB taxonomy): Bacteria > Pseudomonadota > Gammaproteobacteria > Burkholderiales > Burkholderiaceae > Paraburkholderia > Paraburkholderia fungorum. The sequence goes on along the minus strand of NZ_CADFGE010000004.1, from coordinate 346,003 downwards.
ATGTTTTCGCCCCAGCCGGCTTTGCCGCGCAGGCAGATGCCGTAGACGCCGTTGGCTTTGTCCGTCAGCTTGTCGGCGAACTGCGCGATCTGGTCGTAGGTCGGCTGATCGGGCATTTTCAGGCCCTTGGCCGCGAACAGATCCTTGCGGTAATACGTCATCGAACTTTCGACGTAAAACGGCAGCGCGTACAACTGGCCGCCGCTTGAGAGACCGTCGCGGGCCGTCTTCACGACGTCGTTCAGATCGTAATCGGCAGGCAGATTGGTGAGCGGCGTGAGCCAGCCGCGCTTGCCCCATTGCGGCGTTTCGTACGCGCCGATCGTCATCACGTCGAACTGGCCGCTGCCGGTCGTGATGTCGGTGGTGGCGCGTTGACGCAGCACGTTTTCTTCGAGAATCACCCAGTTGAGCTTGATGTCCGGATTGGCCTGCTCGAAAGCGGGCGAGAGCTTCTTCAGCTCGATCATGTCCGGATTGTTCAACGTGGCGATGGTCACCGTGGCCGCCGACGCGCTCAACGCAAAGCACGCCAGAGCACCGGCACTGAGCGCCTTCAGCGCGGATTGAGTAGCTGGTTTCATGTGTTGTCTCCTTTCTCGTACGTTATGTAGTGCTGCGTTTGTTCTACGAAAATGACGAAGGGTGAAGCGGGTTGGTCAAGCCGGCTCGGCTCATCCAGCGCTGCTGTCCGCTTAGCTCATCCAGTTCCCACCGTCCACGTTCAGGGTTTGCGCGGTGATGTAGTCGGCATCCGCCGACGCGAGAAACAGGGCAGCGCCGGTCAGATCGTCCGGCACACCCATTCGGCCGAGCGGCACCGCTTCACCGACCAGGCGTTTCTTCTCGCCGAGCGGCCGGTTTTCGTAGCGGGCGAAGAGCGCGTCGACCTCTTTCCACATCGGTGTATCGACGACGCCCGGCGCGATGCCGTTCACATTGATCTTATGCGGCGCAAGAGCCAAGGCGGCGGACTGCGTGTAGCTGAGCACGGCGGCTTTGGTCGCGCAGTAGTGCGATACCAGCGCCTCGCCGCGCCGGCCGGCTTGCGACGACATATTGATGATCTTGCCGCCATGGCCCTGCTCGACCATTTTCCGGGCGACGGTTTGCATCAGGAAGAACATGCCTTTCACGTTCACCGCGAAGAGGCGGTCGAAGACGTCCCAGGATTCGTCGAGGAGTGGGCGCATGTCGAAGAGCGCTGCATTGTTGAACAGGATATCGACGCGGCCGAAGCGCTCCAGTGTGCTCGCAAGAATGCGTTCGATGTCCTCGCGGCGCGTCACGTCGGCGCTGACGGTCAGCACGCGGTCGCCATATGCGGCGGCGAGCGCGTCGCCGAAACTGTCCGCCGGCTTCACATCGACCAGTACGCAATGCGCGCCTTCATCCAGATAGCGCCGGGCCACGGCTTCACCGATTCCGCTTGCCGCGCCCGTCAGAATGGCCACCTTGTCTTGCAATCGTGCCGCCACTGCCTGTCTCCGGTTCGTTTCGCTTCTTGAGGCGCGGTGAGCGAACGCTCGTTGCGCGAACAATTGCTCTGTTAGTGATCGAATGATCGGATACGGACCGGGTCATGTCAAGGCGCTCGATCAGATTTCGATGGTGCAGCGCGGCAGGCCTCCCCTACAAGCCTAATATGTCCGCGGCTAACCCACTGCGCGCCTCGTCCAGCATGCCTGCGGGACCGAAGAAGTGCAGACGGTAAGACAGCCTGTTGCCGACGCCGCTGCCAAAAAATTGAGATACGTTATATCATTTCGAACTCGCCCGACCTCCAGCCTTCGGCGTAGGCGCGGCCTCCGCATGCCGCGCCGGCGCATGCGCTCGAGCGAGTGCAAGAACACCGGGGCATACCGTCCCTTACGTTTGTCATTCATTCAACTCTCACGCAGCAGGAAACGACGATGAAGAAATTCGGCTCGATGTTCAACGGGGCGCGCCGCGCGCTGACGCTGTCGAAGACCGTGGCCATGGGTGCGACGGCCGCTGCTGCTTTCACGCTCAGCCATGCCGCGTTTGCGGCGGATGCGAAAATCCCGGTGGTGGCCGCAGAGAATTTTTACGGCGACGTCGTACAGCAACTAGGCGGCGACCGTGTCGATGTCACGAGCATCCTGAGCAATCCGGATCAGGACCCGCATCTGTTCGAAGCCAGCCCGAAGACGGCGCGCGCGCTGCAGCATGCAAGCCTTGTGGTCTACAACGGCGCCGACTACGATCCGTGGATGGCAAAATTGCTGGCCGCCTCGAAGAGCGCGAAGCGCACCACCATCGTCGCCGCGGACCTGGTCGGCAAGAAAGCCGGCGATAATCCGCACCTCTGGTACGACCCGGCGACCATGCCGAAAGTGGCGCGCGCGGTAAGCGAGGCGCTCGTCGCGGCTGACCCGGCGCACAAGTCGGCGTACGATGCGAACCTCGCGAAGTTTCTCGATTCGCTGAAGCCGATCGACGCCAAGGTCGCCGATCTGCATGGCCGCTACGCCGGCGTGCCGGTCACGGCGACCGAGCCGGTGTTCGGCTATATGTCGGATGCGATCGGCCTCTCGATGCGCAATTTGCGCTTCCAGATGGCGACGATGAACGACACTGAAGCAAGCGCGGCCGATATCGCCGCGTTCGAACGCGATCTGCGCGAAAAGCGCGTGCGCGTTCTGATCTATAACAGCCAGGCAACCGAGGCCCTGACCAAACGCATGTTGAAGCTCGCGCAGCAATCGAAGGTGCCGACCATGAGCGTCACCGAAACCGAACCGGCCGGCAAGACCTATCAGACGTGGATGCTGACGCAGCTTGACGCGCTCTCCACGGCGCTGGCTGCGGGCGATGCGAGTGCAGCGAATGCGGCGGCCACGGCGCCCAAAGGAAAAACCCAATGACCGAGACTGGCCGCGGCACGCCAGCTAATGCATCGAACAATGCATCAATCAGCGGACGCAGCACGGCGCCCGTGCTCGAACTCGAGCACGTGACGCTCGAACTCGGTGGCCGCACGATTCTGCGCGACACCGGCTTCGTGGTGAACCAGGGCGAATTCATCGGTGTGCTCGGGCCGAACGGCGCGGGCAAAACCACGCTGATGCGCGCCGTGCTCGGTCTCGTGCCGGCCGCGAGCGGCGCGATCCGCGTGCTGGGGCAGCCGGTCGAGCGCGGCAATGCGTCGATCGGCTATATGCCGCAGACACGCAGCGCGCTGGCCGGGCGCCGCGTACGCGGCCGCGACTTCGTGGCGATGGCCGCCGACGGACACCGCTGGGGCCTGCCCCATGCAGACAGCAAAACCCGCGCGGACGTCGAGCGGGTGCTGGATCTGGTGGGCGGCCGCCAGTTGGCCGAGCGGCCGTTGTCGGAATTGTCCGGCGGCGAGCGTCAGCGCTTGCTGCTCGCGCAATGTCTGCTTGGCAACCCCAAACTGCTGTTGCTCGACGAACCGCTGATCAGTCTCGATCCGCATCATCAGAAAAGCGTCGTCGAACTGGTGCGGCGTGTTCAGCAGGAACTCGGCATCGCCGTGCTGTTCTCGGCGCACGAACTGAATCCGCTTTTGCACGCGCTCGATCGCGTGCTGTATCTCGGTAGCGGCGTCGCCGCGCTCGGCACGGTCGACGAAGTCATTACGCGGCCGGTACTGTCGCGCCTCTACGGCTCGCCGATCGACGTGATGCGCGTGAACGGGCGCATCTTCGTGATGTCGGGCGACGTCGAAGTCGAAAAACACGACCACGAACACGAACACGACGAGAACGCCGGCCATAGCCATTCGCATTCGCACTCGCACGGCCATGGCCACGCACACGGCCACTCACACCAGCACGACTCACGCGACGGACACACGCACGATGTTTGAATACGATTTCATGGTGAACGCGTTCGCGGCGTCGGGGATCGTCGCGGTGCTGGCAGGCGTGGTGGGCTATTTTCTGGTGATGCGCGGGCAGACCTTCGCGGGCCACGCGCTCTCGCACGTCGGCTTCACGGGTGCGACCGGCGCGGTGCTGATCGGCATCTCGCCGATCTGGGGGATGATCGGCTTCACGCTCGCCGCGGGCATCGGCATGGGCGCGCTCGGTGAGCGGCTCGCCGGACGCGATGTGGCGATCGGCGTGATCCTGTCGCTGTCGCTAGGCTTCGGCTTGCTGTTCCTGCACTTCTTCACCGCGTACGCGACCCAGGTGACCGCGCTGCTGTTCGGCAATGTGCTCGGCGTGAATGCGTCGACGCTCGGCGTGCTGGCGGGCTTGGGTATTGTCAGTTTGCTGGCGCTTGCAGCGATCATGCGACCGTTGCTATTTGCTTCGCTGCAACCGGAATTGGCCGAAGCCAAGGGTGTGTCGCTGCGCAAGGTGTCGGTGCTGTTTCTGGCGATTGCCGCGCTGGCCGTTGCGGCGTGCACGCAGATTGTCGGCGTGCTGCTGGTCTTCACGCTGATGGTGGGACCGGCCGCCGCGGCGCAAAACATGACGACGCGGCTCTCGACCGGTCTCGTACTCGCCGCCGTGTTTGCGCTGATTCAGGCGTGGCTGGGTCTGACGCTGGCGTTCTATACCGATTGGCCGACGAGCTTCTGGATCACGGTGCTGTCGGCGGTGGTGTATGGCGGGAGTTTGTTGCGGCGGCGTTGAGCACCCTCGCGTGATGCGCGATGTGGTCTTCAATGAACGTAGAGATGAAGTAGTAGCCGTGGTCGTAGCCTGCGTGACGGCGCAATGTCAGCGGCTGCCCCGCGGCTTTGCAGGCCGCTTCGAACACATCCGGGTTCAACTGCTCGGCAAGGAACTGATCCGCCAGTCCCTGATCGACCAGAATCCCTTCCTTGAACTTGCGCGACGCGTGAGCGACGAGTTCGCTCGAGTCGTACTTGCGCCACTCTTCCCGGTCTTCACCCAGATATCCGCTGAACGCTTTCACGCCCCACGGGCACTGTGAAGGCGCCGCGATCGGCGCGAACGCCGACACCGAGCGGTAGATCTCCGGGTTGCGCAGCGCCAGCATCAACGCGCCATGACCGCCCATCGAATGCCCGAAAATGCCCAGACGCGCGCCGTCCACCGGCAGATTCGCGAGCACCGTTTCGCGCAATTCGTCGCGCACGTACGAGTACATCCGGTAATGTTTCGCCCACGGCTGCTGGGTCGCGTCGACGTAAAAGCCCGCACCCACGCCGAAGTCCCATGCTGCACTTTCGCCCGGCACGCCCGCACCGCGCGGACTGGTGTCCGGCGCGATCAGCGCGATACCGTGCTGCGCCGCGAAGCGCTGCGCGCCCGCCTTGACCGGAAAGGTTTCTTCCGTGCAGGTCAGGCCCGCGAGATAGAACAGCGCGGGCACATTCGCGTTGGCCTGCAAGGCCTGCGGCGGCAGATACACCGAGAAACGCATCGGCAGACCGACGGTCTGCGAGTCGTGACGATAGATGCGCTGCTCGCCGCCATGGCAGGCATGCGACGACAATAGTTCGAGCATGGCGAAACTCCCGCTTTAGTACAGCACGACCGAGCGGATCGACTCGCCCTTCTTCATCAGGTCGAAGCCCTCGTTGATGCGTTCGAGCGGCAGACGATGCGTGATCAGATCGTCGATATTGATCTTGCCTTCCATGTACCAGTCGACGATCTTCGGCACGTCCGTGCGCCCACGTGCGCCGCCGAACGCCGAGCCCTTCCACTCGCGGCCCGTCACCAGTTGGAACGGGCGCGTGCTGATTTCCTCGCCCGCCGCCGCCACGCCGATGATGAACGACTGGCCCCAGCCCTTGTGCGTACACTCCAGCGCCTGACGCATCACCTTGGTGTTGCCGATGCATTCGAACGAGTAGTCCGCGCCGCCATCGGTGAGCTGCACGATGTGATCGACCACGTTCTCCACTTCGTTCGGGTTGATGAAGTGGGTCATGCCGAATTTCTTCGCCAGTTCGACGCGTCCCGGATTGAGGTCGACGCCGATGATCTTGTCCGCGCCGACCATCTTCGCGCCCTGAATCACGTTCAGGCCGATGCCGCCCAGACCGAACACCACCACGTTCGCGCCCGCTTCGACCTTCGCCGAATACACGACCGCGCCCACGCCCGTCGTCACGCCGCAGCCGATGTAGCAGATCTTGTCGAACGGAGCGTCTTCACGCACCTTCGCCACCGCGATTTCCGGCACGACGATGTAGTTCGAAAACGTGGATGTGCCCATGTAGTGAAACAGCGGCTTGCCATCCAGCGAGAAGCGCGAGGTCGCGTCGGGCATCAACCCTTTGCCTTGCGTCGAACGGATCGCCTGGCAAAGATTGGTCTTGCGCGACAGACAGAATTTGCACTGGCGGCATTCCGGCGTGTAGAGCGGAATCACGTGGTCGCCCTTCTTCAGCGTGCCGACACCCGGACCGACATCGACGATCACGCCCGCGCCTTCGTGGCCGAGAATCGCCGGGAAAATGCCTTCCGGATCGGCGCCGGAAAGCGTGTAGTAATCGGTATGGCAGATCCCGGTGGCCTTCACTTCGATCAGGACTTCACCGGCGCGCGGGCCTTCCAGATCCACTTCCTCGATCGTCAACGGGGCGCCGGCTTTCCATGCGATTGCTGCTTTGGTCTTCATGGTGAATACTCCTGTAAGTCTGTGAATGGCTGGCGCGTCGCGCTGAAATATCGCGCGGCGCGCCGGTGTCGCGGGTCGCTTGCCGCAGGTTCGCCTGCAGCAGGTTCGCCTGCCGCAGCTAATTCTTGTGCCGAGCTATGAACGGACGACGCTGCTTTCGTCCGCCATCACGGGCCGGCCTACACCTTAGCGTGCAAAAGCCGTCATGGTATTGCAAAGTGCGTCGCGGCATTGTCCGTAGCTGACATCGCTGGGGTTATCGAAGCGGCCGTTCGCCGAACCAGGATTCGACGCGGCCATACAGATCCAGAAAGCGCGCATAACGTTCGGCAAGGGCCGCGTCGCCTTGCGGTCCGGCAACGCGCGTCGCGCCTGGGGCAAGTGCGGCGAGATCCCTCGCATGCCAATGCCCGCTCGCCAACCCACCGAGGATGGCCGCGCCACGTGGCGCCGCGTTGGGACAATCCACCGCGTAGAGTTCGACGTTCAGCGCATCGGCAAGCAACTGCCGCCAGCGCGCATCGACGGAACCGCCGCCCGCGAGTTTCAGGGCCGTCACCGTAGCGCCGCTCGCGCGGATCGCGTCGAGCCCGGCGCGCAACGAGAAGGCGACGCCTTCGAACGCGGCGCGCATCATCGTGCCGCGTGTGTGGTCGAGCGCGAGGCCGAGCCAACCGCCGCGTGCCGCCGGGTTGAGCCATGGAGTGCGCTCGCCGGTGAGATACGGCAGAAAGGTAAGGCCGGTTGCGGTCGTGGCGGGTGCGTTAGCGCCGGCCGCATCATCGAACGCGTCGCGATACGCATCGGCCCACTCGTACGACAGCCAGCCCCGTACGCGTTCGAGCGCGACGCCGACGTTTTGCATCGCCGCCATGCGATACCAGTGATCGCTCGCGGCGCGATAGCGATGCAGACCTCTCACGGCTGGCGGTGCGTGTTCGGCGAGCACGACGATTTGGCCACCGGTGCCGGTGGTGAGCAATGCGTCGCCATCGCTCGCGAGACCGCTGCCCAGAGCGGCACACGGCGTATCGGCCGCGCCGATCGCGAGCACGATGCCGGCGCGCAGGCCCAGCTCCTGTGCCGCTTCGCGCGACAGCGTGCCGCCCGCCGCATAGGAAGGTGCGAGCGGCGCAAACCATTCATGCGGCAACGCGAACCGGTCGAGCAGCGTCAGGTCCCATACGCCTGCCGGATCGGCAAGCGCGGTCGCACAGGCATCGGACGGATCGGTTGCGAGCACACCGCCCAGCGCGACGCGCAGCCAGTCTTTCGGTTGCAGCGCCCAACGCGTCCTGCGCGCGGCTTGCGGTTCGTTCTGCACGATCCAGCGCAGCAAAGGACCGGCCATGCCGGGCGCAACCGGATTCGGCTGCGGCTCGGGCCATTGATCGAGCAAACCCAATGCGCGCGTGTCGGGCCAGAGCATCGCGGGGCGCACTGCTTCGCCATTTGCGTCGATCAGAACCACGCCATGCATCTGTCCGGAGAAACCGATTGCCTGCACCTCGCGGCGCAAATCCTCAGGCAAACGCGCCGCCGCTTCGCGAAGCGCGCGCCACCAGGTGTGCACCGAAGTTTCGGCCCAGCCCGGATGCGGTGTTTCGAGTGCGTACGCGACACTCGCCGCAGCCAGTTCGCGGCCGCTTCTGTCGACGATTGCTACTTTGAGCGAGCCGGTGCCGAGGTCGATGCCAAGAAAACTCATGGGCGATAGAACGTCAATTTGAGCGTGGAGACAAGCACGCGAAAGATGTCTGGAACGGCATATTTTCAATCACCGCTGCGTCGGTTCGGAAGCGCACCCCGATGCACGCTGAAAACCGGAAATCGCGGGTTAACCCCGCCCTGTCGCGAGTTGTACAAAAACAGCACTATGCGTTGAGCGAGATACACCCCATTGATTCTCACACATATCACGTTGAGGCGAGCGCGCGCCGCGCATGAGCGCCCATCGCCACTGCATGGGCCTGACGGCCGATTTGTGCGGTGCGGTCATTTCTTTTTGCTTTCAAACGAGTCTCATGCATATCGTCACCGGGAATGCCGGAATAGGCCCCAGTGGTCTTGTTGCGCTTTTTCGTTCCGCATACCTTGGAGTCATCCCAAAACGAGATGGTGGAGAGAGACAAAATGCAATCGAACACGGTTCACCCGTGCGACGAGCGACTGCCCGCGGGCCAGTTGCTGACGCTCGGCATTCAGCACGTTTTGGTGATGTACGCAGGCGCAGTTGCGGTGCCGCTCATCATTGGCGCCGCGTTGAAGCTGCCGAAAGACCAGATCGCGTTCCTGATCAGCGCGGATCTGTTTTCCTGTGGCATCGCTACGCTGATTCAGACGCTCGGTCTGTGGATCTTCGGCATTCGTCTGCCGGTCATCATGGGTTGCACATTCGCCGCCGTCGGTCCGATGGTCGCGATCGGCACGAATCCCTCGCTCGGTATCCTCGATATCTTCGGCTCGACGATCGCGGCCGGCGTGATCGGCATCATCCTCGCGCCGGCGGTCGGCAAGCTATTGCGCTTCTTCCCGCCAGTGGTGATCGGCGTGGTGATCTCGGTGATCGGCCTCTCACTGATGGAAGTGGGCATCAACTGGGCAGCCGGCGGTGTCGGCAATCCTGATTACGGCAATCCGATCTACCTCGGCCTGTCGCTGGTCGTGCTGATGCTGATTCTGCTGATCAACAAGTTCGCCAAGGGCTTCATGGCGAATATCTCCGTGCTGCTCGGTATCGTCGCGGGTTTCGTGATCGCGCTGGCACTTGGCCGCGTCAACATGGACGGCGTCACGCACGCACCGTGGGTCGGCTTCGTGATGCCGTTCCACTTCGGCCTGCCGCATTTCGATCCCCTCGCCATCGCGACCATGGTCACCGTGATGTTCGTGACCTTCATCGAGTCGACCGGCATGTTCCTCGCGGTCGGCGATATGGTGGATCGTCCGGTGGATCAGAAGACGCTGGTGCGCGGTCTGCGCGTGGATGGTCTGGGTACGCTGATCGGCGGCATCTTCAACTCGTTTCCGCATACCTCGTTCTCGCAGAACGTCGGCCTGATCGGCGTGACCGGCGTGAAGAGCCGCTTTGTCTGCGCGATGGGCGGCGTGATCCTGGTGTTGCTGGGTCTGTTCCCGAAGATGGCGCAGGTGGTTGCTTCGGTGCCGGCCTTCGTGCTGGGCGGCGCGGGCATCGTGATGTTCGGCATGGTCGCGGCAAACGGCATCAAGGTACTGGCCAAGGTCGACTTCGTGAAGAACCACCACAACCTGTTCATCGTCGCGGTCAGTATCGGCATGGGTCTGGTGCCGGTGGTGTCGCCGCAATTCTTTTCGAAGCTGCCGCCGGCGCTGTCGCCGCTGCTGCATAGCGGGATCTTGCTGGCGTCGGTGTCGGCGGTCGTGCTGAACCTGATCTTCAACGGTGTGAAGAGCGAGAAGAAAGCACAGTGCGAAATTCGCCGGGCCGGACATGATTTCGACGGGCGCGGCGGCAATGAACCGTCCGCGGGCGACGAACTGCTGCGCGCCGCGGATGCGCATTGAGCGTCTAGCTGGAACCGGCGCTGTGCGACATAGATCGCGCTGAGCGCCGGGGCGCCGGGGCGCCGGGCCAAATTAGGTTCGATCCAGGCATCAATAAAAAAGCCACGGCATGCCGTGGCTTTTTTTTATCACCAGTTGCGCAAGACGGCTTTTCCGATAGAACCGAAAGCCGCCCTGCGCGCCTGCTATTGCAAGACGACCAACCTCAACCCGCGGTCGCTGCCGAAGCGGCCACCGGCGCGCTCGCCGCACCGTAATCGACCGGTGCATCGGCCGGACGCGGCTGATCGCCGGCCCGTTCGATCCAGCCGCCGCCGAGTGCCTGGTACAGCGTGACCAGGTTCTGCAGACGCTGCATGCGCGCGGTCACCAGCAACTGCTGCGCCGAATACAGATCGGTCTGCGCGGTCAGCACCGACAGATAGCTGTCGACGCCGTTCTTATAACGCAGGTCCGACAGATCCAGCCGGCGCTGTTCGGCAAAAGCATTACGTTCCAGGGACTTGATCTGCTGGTCGTACGTGCCGCGCGCCGCCAGTGCGTCCGCCACTTCGCGGAAGGCCGTCTGGATCGCCTTTTCATATGTCGCGATCTGGATGTTCTTCTGTACGGTGGCGAGATCGAGATTGGCCTTGTTCTGGCCGCCTTCGAAGATCGGCAACGTGATCGACGGCGCGAAGCTCCATGCCGCCGAACCCGGCTTGAACAGACCGCCGAGCGACGGGCTCAGCGTGCCGAAGCTGCCGGTCAGCGAGACCTTCGGGAAGAACGCCGCGCGCGCCGCGCCGATGTTGGCGTTGGCCGCAAGCAGGTTCTCTTCGGCCTCCATGATGTCCGGACGACGCGTCAGCAGATCGGAGGGCAAGCCCGCCGGAATATCCGTCAGGAGATTCTGGCTATCCAGCGGCATGCCCGGCGGCAGGTCATCCGGCAACGGCTCGCCGAGCAGCAGCACGAGCGCGTTATCCGCCTGTGCCCGCAGACGCGCCTGCGACTGCAGGTTCGCCTGCGCCTGCTCGACCACCGTTTCCGACTGGCGCAGATCCAGTTCCGAACCCGTGCCGTTGTCGAACTGCAGCTTGGCGATCCGGTACGACTCCTGCGCGGTCTTCAGCGTGTTCTGCGTGACCTTCAGCAGATCGTCCAGTTCGAGCACCGTCATGTACTGGTTGGCCACTTGCGAGACCAGCGCGATTTCCGCCGCCTTGCGCGCCTGTGCGGTGGCCAGGTACTGCGCCAACGCCTGATCCTTCAGGCTTTGAATCCGCCCGAAGAAATCGATTTCCCACGAAGCGTTCAGGCCGACCGAATAGCTGTTGCTGATCGTCTGCCCGTTGAAGGAGAGATCCTTAGGCGTGCGCTGTTTGCTTTGCGACGCCGCTGCGTCGAGCGTCGGGAACAGCGCCGCGCGGGCAATCTGGTACTGCGCCTGCGATGCCTGGATATTCAGCACCGACACGCGCAGATCGCGGTTGTTCTTCAGCGCGATTTCGATCAGCCGCTGCAAACGCGCATCGACGAAGAAATCGCGCCAGCCGATATCGGCCGCCGCCTGGCCATTCGCGGTGCGCGCGGCGCCCGCCGCGCCCGGTTGCGTGTCGTACACGCCGCCGGTCGGGAAGGTCGCCGTCACGGGTTCGGCGGGGCGATGGTACTTCGGCGCCATCGTGCACCCCGCGGCGAACAACGCAACCGCCACTGCAATCAAAGAGTGTTTTTGCATCTCAATGTCCGTCCTTGCCCGAGCCTGCATCCGTCGACCCGCCAGCCGAACCGCCACCCTGGTCGTCATGCGGATGGTGCTGGTTGTAGTGTGCGAGCGCCTCATCCGGGTCTTCTGTCTCACCGCCGAACTTCGCGCGGATCACGACGAAGAACATCGGGATCATGAAAATCGCGAGGAACGTCGCCGTCAACATCCCGCCGATCACGCCGGTACCGATTGCGTGCTGGCTGGCCGAGCCCGCGCCGTTACTGATCGCGAGCGGCATCACGCCGAGAATGAAGGCGAGCGAGGTCATCAGAATCGGACGCAACCGCAGACGCGCCGCCTCAAGCGCGGCCTCGACCGGCCCCATGCCCTGACCCTGCTGCAGCTCGCGAGCGAATTCCACAATCAGAATCGCGTTCTTCGCCGACAGCCCCACCGTGGTCAACAGACCCACCTGGAAGAACACGTCGTTCTCGAGCCCGCGCAGCGTAGCGGCCAGCAGTGCGCCGATCACGCCGAGCGGCACCACCATGATCACCGAGAACGGGATCGACCAGCTTTCATACAGCGCCGCGAGACACAGGAACACCACCAGGATCGAGATGCCGTACAGAATCGGCGCCTGCGAACCGGACTGGCGTTCCTGCAACGACAGGCCCGTCCATTCGTAGCCGATACCCGCCGGCAGCTTCGCCACGAGTGCTTCCATCGCCGTCATGGCCTGACCGGTCGACTTGCCCGGTGCAGCCGCGCCCTGGATTTCCACCGCCGAGATACCGTTGTAGCGTTCGAGCTTCGGCGAACCGTAGGTCCACGAACCGCTCGCGAACGACGAGAACGGCACCATGGTGCCCGCCGAATTGCGCACGTACCAGGCGTTCAGGTCTTCCGGGTTCATCCGGAACGGGGCGTCGCCCTGCAGATACACCTTCTTGATCCGGCCGTCGGTATCGAGGAAGTTGTTCACGTACTGCGATGCCCATGCGATCGAGAACGTCTGGTCGATCGCCGACAGCGACACGCCGAGCGCGGCAGCCTTCTCGTGATCGATATCCACCTTGAACTGCGGCGTATCGTTCAGGCCGTTCGGACGCACCTGAGCCAGCGTCGGATCTTTCGCGGCCATGCCGAGCAGCATGTTGCGAGCTTGCATCAGCTTCTCGTGGCCGACGCCCGCGCGATCCTGCAACTCGAAGTCGAAGCCGGCAGCCGTGCCGAGTTCAGGAATCGACGGTGGATTGACCGGATACACCAGCGCGTTCTTGTAGCCCGCGAAGTGCATGAAGAGGCGGCCAACCAGCGCCTGCACCTTCTGATCCGAATGCTGACGCTCCGCGTAGTCCTTCATCCGCACGAACACGAGACCCGCGTTCTGACCGCGGCCGGCGAAGCTGAAGCCGTTCACGGTAAAGGTCGATTCGACGATGCTCTTTTCGCTGTTGAGCAGGTAGTCGGAGACGTCCTTCAGCGCATGCGCCGTGGTTTCCTGCGTCGAGCCGGACGGCGTTTGCACCAGCACGAACATCGTGCCCTGGTCTTCATCAGGCAGGAACGATTTCGGCAACTTCACGAACAGCAGGCCGACCGCGAGAATCACCACCATATAGATGATGAGCCAGCGGCCCGAGCGCTTGATCACGTGGTGCACGCCGCTGTGGTACTTGTCGCGGCTCGACTCGAACGTGCGGTTGAACCAGCCGAAGAAGCCCTTCTTGACCTCGTGATGGCCCTTCGGAATCGGCTTGAGAATCGTCGCGCACAATGCCGGCGTCAGAATCAACGCGACCAGCACGGACAGCACCATGGCGGCCACGATCGTCAGCGAGAACTGCCGGTAAATAGCGCCGACCGAACCGCCCGAAAACGCCACGGGCACGAACACCGCCGACAGCACGAGCGCCACGCCGACCAGCGCGCCGGTAATCTGGTCCATCGCTTTGCGGGTCGCCTCTCGAGGCGACAAGCCCTCCTCCGCCATCACCCGCTCGACGTTTTCCACCACCACGATCGCATCGTCCACCAGCAAGCCGATCGCCAGCACGAGCCCGAACATGGACAGCGTGTTGATCGAGAAGCCCACCAGCCCCATGATCGCGAACGTGCCCAGCAGCACCACCGGCACGGCGATCGTCGGGATCAGCGTGGCGCGCAGGTTCTGCAGGAACAGGTACATGACCAGGAACACCAGCACGATACCTTCGAGCAGCGTCTTGACCACTTCTTCGATCGACAGGCGCACGAACGGCGTGGTGTCGTACGGATACTTCACGACGAGACCGTGCGGGAAGTACTTCGACAGTTCGTCGATCTTCGCGCGCACTGCCTTGGCCGTTGCCAGCGCGTTAGCACCGGTGGCGAGCTGAATACCGAAACCGGCCGTAGGCTGACCGTTGTACTTGGTGTCGAAGTTGTAGTTTTCGCCACCGAGCTCGATCCGCCCCACGTCCTTGATACGGACCCGCGACCCATCGGGGTTCACCTTCAGCAGCACGTTGCCGAACTGTTCAGGCGTATTGAGCAGCGTGGCTTCCGTGATGGTTGCCTGCAGCACCTGCCCCGGCACCGACGGCGTGCCGCCGAGCGAGCCGCCCGCGACCTGAACGTTTTGCGCCTGCAAGGCCGTCTGCACATCCACCGGCGTCAGGCCGAAGTTGGTCAGCTTGTTCGCATCCAGCCAGATCCGCATCGCGTACTGCGAGCCGAACAGCGTCACCGTACCCACGCCGTCGATCCGGCTGACCGGGTCTTCGACGTTCGACGCGACGTAGTTCGCCAGGTCGTACTTGCTCATGCTGCCGTCTTCGGACACGAACGCCATCACCAGCAAGAAGCTGCTGCTCGACTTCGTGACCTTGGTGCCCAACTGTTGCACGGCTTGCGGCAACAGCGGCGTGGCGAGCTGCAGCTTGTTCTGCACCTGCACCTGCGCAATGTCAGGATTGGTGCCGGCCGCGAACGTCAGCGTGATGGTCGCCGTACCGGAGTCGTCCGACGTGGACGACAGATACAGCAAGTGGTCGAGACCACTCATCTGTTGCTCGATCACCTGCGTGACGGTGTTTTCCACCGTCTTCGCCGAGGCGCCCGGGTACGTTGCGCTGATCTGCACGGCCGGCGGCGCGATGGTCGGGTACTGGGCGATCGGCAATGTAAACACCGACGCGATACCCGCGAGCATCAGAATAATGGCGATCACCCATGCAAAAATCGGGCGATCAATAAAGAACTTTGCCATGTGGCGGGCTCCCTGTTATTACGCGCCCGATGCGGCAGAAGCGGGTTGCGCCGTCTGCGTAGCACCGCTGGCGGCCGGCGCACCCTGAGCGGATGCGTCGGAAGCGGGTGTGGCGGGAAGTTGCGCGGCAACGGCTTTGACGTCCTGCCCCGGGTGCGCCTTGTCGGTGCCCTGGACAATCACGCGGTCGCCGGCCTTCAGGCCGCTCTCCACCACCCAGTTCGAACCGTAAGTGCCCGAGGTAACGAGCTGGCGCAATTCGACCTTGTTCGCGCTATTTACAACCAGCGCGGTAGGCGTGCCCTTCTGGTCGTGCGTGATGCCGACTTGCGGCACGACCAGCGCGTTTTCGTTGACGCCTTCCTCGATCTTCGCGCGCACGAACATGCCCGGCAGCAGCACCTTGTCGGTGTTCTTGAAGATCGCGCGAACCGTCACCGAGCCGGTGCTCTGGTCAACCGTCACGTCGGTGAACTGCAGCTTGCCCTGTTCCGAATAGGTGCGGCCGTCTTCAAGAATCAGCGAGACCTTGGCGGCGCTCGGGCCGCTTGTCTTCAGGCGTCCTTCCTGCACTTCGCGGCGCAGCTTCAGACCGTCGAGACTGGACTGCGTCAGGTCCACGTACATCGGGTCGATTTGCTGGACCGTTGCCATCAGCGTGGCGGCGCTTGCCTGCACATACGCGCCCGGCGTGACTTGCGATACGCCGACCTGGCCGGTGACCGGCGAGACCACGTCGGTGTAGCCGAGGTTGATCTGCGCCGTATCGACCGCGGCTTTGCCGGCGGCCACGTCAGCCGCGGCCTGGCCTTCGGCGGCCACCGCGTTGTCGTAGTCCTGCTTGCTGACCGCGTTGGCGGCAACCAGCACCTTGTAGCGATTGGCTTGCGCGGTGGTCGACACGAGGTTGGCCTGAGCCTTTGCCAGCGTTGCCTTCGCATTGTTCAACGCTGCGATATAGGGCGCCGGATCGATCTTGTACAGACGCTGGCCCGCCTTGACCTCGCTGCCTTCCGTGAATTCGCGGCGCAGCACGATGCCGTCGACCCGCGCACGCACCTGCGCGACGAGGAAGGCGCTAGTGCGGCCGGGCAATTCGGTGACGACGGGCACGGCCGTCGGCTGGACGGTGACCACGCCCACTTCGGGCGTTTGTTGCGGCGGGGCAGATTGTTTTGGTCCGCACGCTGCCAGCAATACGGCAGCCGTCGCGGCACTGATTAAGCGGAATGGAACCCGTTCGACGCGCATGGAGCGACCTCTGTCAATGACTGAGAATGAAAAAGTGCGCGCATCCCTACCCCGGGGACGACAGCGCACACATGCGTCTTGCGACGCCTGACCGGAAGCCCGAGGATGCAAACACCTGCAAGGGCATCCTGAGCGAAATGCGCCATACCGGAGAAATGCCGCACGGCGCCGCCCGTCGGGGCACGGCGCAAGAGCGTTTTGAAAGGCAACAGTGACGGATATTAACCGGTCGTCACGGCTTGGGCTATCCGATCGTGGGGTGCTATTATATATACATTCACGAATGGATGTAAAAGTGCGTTTCAATCTTCGCAGGCGGGAGGCCTGCAGGATCGCTCCGCAAAATGCTCACCCGCGGACAGATTGTCATCGAGCGTACTTAAAAGCGCCCGGGAAAACCCCACAATCATTGCAGGGCATACCAATATGGTCAGAAGAACGAAAGAAGAGGCGCAGGAGACGCGAAATAGCATTCTCGACGCGGCCGAACGGGTTTTCTTCGAGAAAGGCGTGTCGCGCACCTCGCTCGCCGACATTGCGCAGGCCGCCGGCGTCACGCGTGGAGCGATCTATTGGCATTTCGCTCACAAAAGCGATCTGTTTACCGAAATGTTCGACCGCGTGCTGCTGCCGCTGGACGAACTCAAGGCTGCTTCGCAAGACCCCAATGAGCCCGATCCGCTCGGCCGCCTTACGGAAATCTGTACAGTCTGTCTGCGCGATACCGCCAACGACCCGCGTCGCCGGCGGGTGTTCGATATCCTGTTTTTGAAGTGCGAACTGGTCGAAGAGATGGGTCCGGTGATGATCCGCTATCAGACGAACATGCGCGAAGGGCTGCAGAAGATCGAAGGCGGTCTGCGCAACGCGATCTCCAAAGGGCAATTGCCCGCCGATCTCGACACCCGGATCGCGGCGGCGATGGTGCATGCGTTCGTCAGCGGCTCGCTGCGCGACATGCTGTTCCTGCCGGACGCGACCGATTTCGGCAAACATGCCGAGCAGATGATCGCCGGGATGTTCGATGCGCTGCGGCTGAGTCCCGCGTTACGCAAAGGAAATAAGGCCGGCTGAAGGGAAATGAGGCCGGCCTGCGGGCAGCCCGTTATGCAGCGGTCTTTCTCGCGCGCGCCTTCTGATTCGACGCATAGATGTTGCCGCGTTCGAGCGGCGCGCCGCTTTTCACTGCCGCAATCCATTGGTCCGTGCTCGCCACGGCCGCGAAGCGCGATTGCAAGACCACGCTGAACACCCGGTGAATGTCCTGCGCGCTCGCAAAGCCGGCGCTGTTCTCATACGGCACCGAGCCCGACGCGTCGTGCAGGAACTCGACCGTGAGCCCTGAGTGAAGCGCGTGGTTGATGGTCGAGGCGTCGCAGTTGTGCGTCATGTAGCCGGTCACGCTCAGCGTGTCGATCCGCTGCGCGGCGAGCCAGTCAGCCAGGTCCGTCTCGGCAAAGGCGCTGGGCAGCGACTTCTCCACATAGTGATCGTGTGGACGCGCCGCCACCACCGGATGCAGCTCCGCGCCGGCGCTGCCCCGAGCAAACAGCGGCGAAGTGGCCGGCGCGAAATTCTGCACGACCACCACGGGCACACCGGCGGCGTGGGCCGCATCCATCGCCCGGCCAATGTTGGCGAGCGAGGTGTGCACGTCGGGATATTCGATCGGCAGATCGCCGGTGACGTACTCGTTTTGCACATCGATGACGATCAGCGCGCGGCGGGGTGCGGTCATGGCAAGACTCCTTTTCGGTTGAGCGGTTAAGGCTCGCGCTGCACGGCGCCAAATGGGCGTTGAAGAGGCAGCGGCGATGAACTGCATTGTTCGCTTCCACCGATTTCCCCGCCAGTGACCCAGATGACAAGATTCGCTAGAATCGGGCCATCACGCAATTTCTCACGGCGCCGCAATCTATGGCCACCCATTGCTCCTCCATCGGGCACCGCGACGACGCGCCCCGCCACGTCGTCGCGGTTGTCGCTTTCGATCGCATCAGCCCATTCCACCTTTCGGTGCCGTGCGTGGTGTTCGGCGAGGACCGCAGTGGCGGCGGCGTGCCCGGCTTCGACTTCCGCGTTTGCGCGGCCGAAACCGGCGCGCTGACCACTACCGCGGGCTTTTCGATCGCCGTCACGCACGGGCTCGAGGCGCTCGCCGACGCGGATACGATCATCGTGCCAAGCTGGCGCGATCCGGACGAACCCCCGCCCGCCGCGCTGCTCGACGCACTGCGCGCCGCCCATGCGCGCGGGGCGCAACTGGTCGGGCTGTGTCTGGGTGCATTCGTGCTGGCCGCCGCGGGCATTCTCGACGGCCGTCCGGCCTCCACCCACTGGGCGTGGGCGGACGATTTCGCGCGCCGCTATCCGCGCGTGCGGCTCGATCCCGACGTGCTGTATGTGGACGATGGCAACGTGCTGACCTCGGCCGGCACGGCTGCCGGGCTCGATTGCTGTCTGCACGTGCTGCGCAAGATGTGCGGCGCGCAGGTGGCGAACTACGTCGCGCGCCGGCTGGTCGTGCCACCGCACCGGCAAGGCGGTCAGGCTCAATTCATCGACCAGCCCGTGCCGCCGAATGTGCGCGGCGACCGCTTGTCCGGCCTGCTCGATTGGGTGAGCGGAAATCTCGATGCGCCGCATACGCTCGACACGCTCGCCGAGCGCGCCTTGATGAGCCGTCGCACCTTTACGCGGCGCTTCCGGCTCGCCACCGGCACAACCGTCGGCGCGTGGCTGCTGACCCAGCGCCTCGCCCGCGCGCAGCACCTGCTGGAGAGCACGGATGAGTCCGTGGAAACGATCGCGGGAATTGCCGGTTTCGGCTCGACCGCCTCGCTGCGGCAACATTTCGCGGAGGCGTTCCGCACTTCGCCATCAGCGTGGCGGCGGGAGTTTCGCGGCGTATGAGGGAGTATGAGGGCCGCGCCACCAGCGCCGCTGGTAGCGTATTACCAAGACTTCGTCACGGCGCCGGCCAGGCTGACCATGCGTTCAGTGTTCGCTGAACCAGCGCGCCACGTACAACAGCAGCGCCACCAGAAAAATCATCGCCGCCCATGCCCAGTTCGGCATCGCATGCGGACCGGAATCTTGATGCGAGACCCCGTGCGACACGCCGTGAGAGCCGCCGTGCGACGCGCTCGCCGCCCGTCCGGTCAGCGTATGGCCATGATCCATGCGGGTCCGTCGCGCGATGCCGCTCAACGCGATTGGCCGAAGAAACACGTGCTGCCGCCGCGCCGCGGAACCACGCGCCCGGTTCGGACCTTGCCCGTGCTTGGCGCGAACCACCGCGCCAAATTCGTCGAAGAAATCGTCGGCCAGTTGATGCAGCGCGTGTTCGAGCTGGCGCGTAGGCAGTTCGGCAAGCGGCCCGGACGAGGTTGCCCAGATCGTGTACTCGATCAGTGTGCCCCGCTCCCTGCCGATGCCGTGCGAGGCATCGTCCGCGCGCAACTTCACTTCGATCTGTCCGCGCAGTGCGCCGATGCCCTCGGCGCGCGCCTTGAAGTTGATGGTGCGGCGCTGCGCCTCCGCCGGCCCGGAATCCTGACCGGCTACGTGAGCGCGCGCGTCATAACGCGCGCGCAACGGCCCAAGCGGCACGGTCATGGTGAGTGCAAATTCGCCGTGGCCTAGCCGCGTGAACGACTCGCAATTGTCGAGGCTGGCGCGCAACAAGGCGAGATCCTGCAACGCGTCCCAAACGTCGGACGGCGCAAGCGGAATTCTCAACGCGTCGTTCAGCTCCATGGCAGCCTCCCCGATAAGCGCTCGACGGCCCGGTCAGGATGTCTGATCGATACGGTCGACGCGCGATGCGTAAAACGCGAGATACCCTTTTATTTGTGCCACTGGCTCGAGCGGCGTCTCATAGCTCCATACCGCGTTTTCGATCAGGCCGTCTTCGGTGCGCAGATGGAAGTAGGAGGCCTCGCCCTTGAACGGACAGTGCGAAGTATGTGTCGAGCGTTCGAGGCGCGCCATGTTCACGTCGCCACGCGGGAAATAGAACACGTCGGGCAGGCCGGTTTCCGCGAGCGTCAGGCCCGACTGGGTGTCGGCCATGGTCACGCCGCCATGAATCACCCGCACCCGGTGACCATTGGCGCGAATCGTAATGGCATGCGCGCCCGAGCTTGCGCCGGGACTTCCGTGGGGTGTCAAGGCATCGCTCATGTCTCGGCTCCGGAGTGGTGTGCAACGCGCGCGATCGCGCAAAGAATAAAGCCACGGGGTGGGCCCGTGGCTTCATTATCGGCCAAACTCCTGCCGAATGCGCAGCCTTCATGCATGGCGCCGGCATATCCCACCCGGCGTCGCGCAGGAAGGCGCGGCGCTTCTCCCGGTGCTTCTTACTGCGTCTTCCAGTAGAACGCCGCCTTGGCTGTGCCCTTCGCCGGGACCGTCACCGTCTGGGTCTGATCGCGGTCCTTATATTGCGCATGCACCGTGTAGCGGCCAGGACGCAACTTGACCAGCATGTACGGCCCGCGCGAGGTGGCGCCCAGCACATCGCCGCCGTGCGCGTCGACAATTCGCACGTGGACGTCGGCAAGAAAATCGGAGCCGGGGCCCGTGAAGCGCAGCGACAGCGGCCACTGGCTCTCCGCGCGCCGCAATGCCGTGGATTCGTCGAGACCGACGCCGCCCGACACGAACGACACGTCGCCCTGTTGCTGGATTTGCGGCATGCCGGCGCCGTTGGCGTTGCCCGCGCTGCCGTTGTCCGTGGTGGTGCCGCCCGTTACGTCGCTCGCCTGTGCATACGCGCCGCCCGCCAGACCGAGCGTGAGCGCCGCGCATATCGCGGCGGCTACGATCCTTTGCTGATTGCGTTGTGTTTTCATCGGTTCGCTCCTTTTTAGTATCTTGTCGTCCGGGATCCCCCGTGGGTCCGGATCAAGATAGACGCAACCTGCATGCCAGGCATCGGTTTGCGTCGCCAGAAACTGCTGCTGCGCCATGCTGTGCGGCTCAGAGCACCCTTTCTCACGGCTACGCAGCGGCAGGATGGTAAAAAAGTGCCGGTCCGTCGGCAGTAAGTGCAAATGGACCGGCATACGTTACCTCGATCCCCCTTAGCCGAGATCGACCGGCACGAAGATCTGCGCGTTGTCGCGCTGGATCAGCAACGCGATGCTGTTGCCCGCGCTGGCAATCATCTGCTTCAACTGATCGACGCTGGCGACCGGCCGGCCGTTGACCGCGAGAATCACGTCGCCCGGCTGGATGCCGGCGTTCTCAGCCGCGCCGCCCGACTGCTGCACCAGCAGACCGTGCGACACCGACGCGCTGCTCTTCTCTTCCGGCGTGAGCGGGCGCACCGCCACGCCGAGACGGCCTTGCAACTGGGTCGGCTGATCGGCCTTATCCGAGGCCACCTTCGCATCCGACAACGACCCGATCGTCACCGTCAGGTCCTTGGTGGCCTTGTCGCGCCACACCTGCACGGTGGCCTTGCTGCCCGGCGCCAGACCCGCGACCTGCGACGGCAGATCCGACGAGTCGCCGACCGGCTCACCGTTCACCGACAGAATCACGTCACCCGGTTGCAAACCGCCCTTGGCGGCCGGACCGCCCGGATCGACCGAACTGACGAGCGCGCCTTGCGGCTTCTGCATGCCGAACGAATCGGCCAGTGTCTGATTCATGCCCTGCACCGCGACGCCGAGGCGCCCACGGCTCACGTGGCCGGTCTTGACGAGGTCGTCCTTGACCTTGATCGCTTCATTGATCGGAATCGCGAACGAAAGGCCCTGGAAGCCGCCCGTCTGCGAATAGATCATTGAGTTGATGCCGATCACTTCGCCTTGCAGATTGAACAGCGGGCCGCCCGAATTACCCGGGTTCACCGGCACGTCGGTCTGGATGAACGGCGTGTAGTTTTCGTTCGGCAGCGAGCGCGACTTCGCGCTGATGATGCCGGAGGTCACCGTATTGTCGAAACCGTAAGGCGAGCCGATCGCGACCACCCATTGGCCGACCTTGCTCTGACGCGGATCGCCGATCTTCACGGTCGGCAGATTGCTCGCGTCGATCTTCAGCACGGCGACGTCGGACTGCTTGTCGGCGCCGACCACTTTCGCCTTGAATTCGCGCTTGTCGGTCAGCTTCACGGTGACGACGTTCGCGCCGTCCACCACGTGGGCATTGGTCAGGATGTAGCCGTCGCTGCTGACGATGAATCCCGAGCCGAGGCTCGCGCTCGGCTGATCGGGCGCATCGCCGCCGTCGCCGCCTTGCATGCCCGGCATGCCGCCGAAGAAGTGCTTGTAGAACTGATAGAAAGGGTCGCTCGGATCGATCGGCAGCTGGCTGCCGCCGTTGCCGCCGTTACTGCGCAATGCCGTCTGCTTGACCACATGCTTCGCGCTGATGTTGACGACCGCCGGGCCATAGGTTTCAACGAGGCCCGAGAAATCGGGGATGCCGGTCTTCGCGGCGGCTTCAGCAGGCATCATCGCGGCCTGCGCCGGCGTGATCACCTGCGGCGCGGGCACGTCGCGATGCCCCGCCACATAGCCGGCGGAAAGCGCTACGGCGACAGCCACTGCAACAGCGCTGCGGGACAAGGTTTTCGCGTTCATCGTGTACTCCTGACTGGAGAAAAAGGCTTTGGAATGAGATGAAGCGTACGTGGCATCGCTTAAAAGAGTCTTAAGCAGCGCCAGATCGCTTCCAGTCCATTTTTAAGCCTCGCTTAAGCCCAGTTGGAATCACTTTACGAACAGAAAGCCTCAGCTTCAGAAGCGCACTTCAACCTGTAGACCGCCCGCGGCGGACTCGTCGAGCGTCACCGTCGCATGATGCTGGGTCGCGATGCGGCGTACGATCGCGAGGCCCAGACCGCTGCCCGCCACGTCCGTGCGCGCACGATCCGCGCCGGCGCCGGCCCGGTAGAAGCGATCGAATACACGCTCGCGTTCGGCCGGCTCGATACCCGGCCCGCTGTCTGCAATCCGCACCACCGGATGCCCTTCCTCGACCGACAGACTGACGTCGACGCGCCCGCCACGCGGCGTGTATTTGGTTGCGTTATCCACGAGGTTGTTGAACATGACGCGCAGCGCGTCGGCGTCGCCGGTCACCGTAGCGGGTTCGCTCGCCTCGATACCGAGATCGACGCCGCGATTCTGCGCAAGCGGCGCGTACGCCACCACGCAGTCCTGCAACAGTGCGCGCAGATCGATCGTATTGGTGACGGCAAGACCATCGGGTTCCGAACGCGCGAGCGCCAGCAACTGTTCGGCAAGCCGCGTGGCGCGCGTGACACCCGCCTGCAGATCGGCCAGCGCCTCGCTGCGCGCGGCATCGTCTTTCGCGCGAGCCACCAATTGCGTCTGGATCTGCACGGCGGCGAGCGGCGTGCGCAATTCGTGCGCGGCATCGGCGACAAATGCCTTCTGAATATCGAGCGCGGTGGCGAGCCGTTCGAGCAGGCCGTTCAACGCGCGCACGAGCGGCTGCACTTCGAGCGGCAGACGCTGATCGGGCAACGGGTCGAGCGCTTCGGGGTGGCGCGCGTCGAGTGCACTGGTCACGCGCCGCAAGGGCCGCAGCCCGCGCCCGACGGTCACCCACACCGCCAGCCCCAGCAGCGGCAACAGCACGATCAACGGCCAGAGGGTTCGCAATGCGACGTTTGCCGCGAGCCGGTTGCGCACCGACACCGGCTGCGCCAGTTGCACGACGTTATCGCCGACGATCGCACCGTACACCCGCCAGTCGCCGCGCTCCGTGCGCTCGGTCGAAAAGCCGAGTTCGGCGCGCGGCGCGAGCGGCGCACGCGGGCGCGAGTAGTACATCAACACGCCGTTGCGGTTCCAGATCTGCAGCACGATGCCTTCGTCGCCGGTATCGCGCGAACCGAGCACCTGCGAGAACGGCTCCGACGGCAGCGCCGCGGCAATCTGCTCCAGTTGGTAATCGAATAGTTCGTTGGCTTCGGCAAGCGCCTGCCGGTAGATCAGCCAACCCGCAATGCCGACGCCGAGCAACACCAGCGCGAGCAGCCAGAACAGCAATTGACGGCGAATCGAACGCATCGGCTCAGGCGTCCTTGGCGATCATGTAGCCAAGACCGCGCACGTTGCGGATCAGGTCCGCGCCGAGCTTCTTGCGCAGCGCGTGAATGTAGACCTCGACGGTATTGCTGCCGATCTCCTCACCCCAGCCGTACATCTTTTCTTCGAGCTGGCTCTTCGAGAGCACCGCACCGGGCCGGGCGATCAACGCCTCGAGCAGCGCGAATTCACGCGCTGACAACGCGACCGGCGCGCCGTCTAGCGTGACCTGATGCGAGGCGGGATCGAGCGTCAGGTTGCCATGGCGAATCGTCGAATCGCTGCGGCCCGATTGACGGCGGATCAGCGCACGCATACGGGCGCCGAGTTCATCGAGATCGAAAGGTTTGACAAGGTAATCGTCGGCGCCGGCGTCGAGCCCTTTGACGCGATCGGCGACCGCGTCGCGCGCGGTGAGGATCAGCACCGGCGTGGCGTGGCCCTTGGCGCGCAGCGTGCGCAACACCTCGAGCCCGTCGCGTTTGGGCAGGCCGAGATCGAGCAGCACCAGATCGTAAGGTTGGCCGGTCGCCGCGCTGAGCGCCGCTTCGCCGTCTTCCACCCAGTCCACTGCGAAGCCTTCACTGCGTAGCGCCTTGCGCACGCCTTCGGCGATCATCCGGTCGTCTTCGACTAGCAATATGCGCATGGTTGAATCGGTCCCGAAACATTTGATGATGCCGCATTCTAGCGCCCGGCTCCCCATGCACGCCAAGCGACGCTTTTTCACCGCAGCCACGCGGCATGTCTCTACAATGAGCGCTTTGCGTCGCGCCGCGGTTTTCCGCGCGTGACAAGTGCTTCGACACACTCTGGTTTGCCGCGCGCCGCCGCGCCCTGAAATCCTGCTTCTTCGCCTCGTCCATGACGCAAGTTTTTTTCCCTGCTTTTTTGTCCGCCTGTTTGCCTTCCTTAGCACGCCGCGCTGCGCCAGGGCCACGCTCATCGGTCTCTGCCAACGCTCTGCCGCGCCGCTTCGCGCCGCGCACGGCGGCATGGCTCTTTGCCTGCGCCGCGCTCGGCAGCGGCGCGGCGCTGCCGCTTGCCGCGCAGGCACGCGTCAAGGCCGCCCATCCGAGTGTCAATGTCACGACGGTGTTGCCGCAATCGGTGATGGTCGGTCTGCAGCGCGCGCACGTGCCCTTGTCGTCGATCAGCGTGGTGGTCGAAAAAGTCGGCGACCGCACGCCGATCCTCGCGCTGAACGCGGCCAAGCCGATGATGCCCGCCTCGACAATGAAGCTCGTCACTACCTACTCCGGCCTGTCGATCCTCGGTCCGGACTATCGCTGGCGCACAAATGCCTATGCGGACGGCACACTCGACGCCAACGGCGTGCTGCACGGCAATCTGTACATTCAGGGCACGGGCGATCCGAAACTCGTCCCCGAAGAACTGATCGACCTCGTGCAGAAGATCCACAAGGCAGGCATCACCGGCGTGGATGGCGCGCTGGTGCTCGACAAGCGTTACTTCGACCCCTCGACGCGCGATCTGCCGCCGTTCGACGACGACGCCACCGCGCCGTACAACGTCGGCCCCGATCCGCTGCTATACGCGTTCAAATCGCTGTCGTTCACGTTGACGCCGTCCCCGGACGGCACCGTCACAATCGACGTGCTGCCGGCGCTCTCGCAGTTGCAGATCGACAACCATATGCGTGCGGTGAATGGCCCGTGCCGCGGCGACGCCGCCTCCGTCTCGCCCACCGTGACGCCGCAGCCCAATGGCACCGTGGTGGCGTCGTTCGACGGCGAGTATTCGGTGCGCTGCGGTCCGCGCACGCTCAACGTCGCCGTGCTCGATCACACCGCGTTTTTCGCGGGCGGCTTCCTCGCGCTGTGGCAGCAAACCGGCGGCACCTTCACTGGCGCGACCCGCGAAGGCGCGGTGCCGGCCGGCGCGCGCCTCGTCGCCACGCACCAGGGGCCGGTGCTGTCCGACATCGTTCGCGACATCAACAAGTTCAGCAACAACACGATGGCGCGCAACCTGTTTCTGACGATCGGCGCGACGGAAGAAAGGCCACCCGCCACGCCCGCCAAGTCGGCACGAGCCATCGAGGCGTTCCTGCGCCGCGACAGTGTGGACATGCAGGATCTGACGCTCGACAACGGCTCCGGCCTGTCACGCGACGAGCACGTGAGCGCGCTCTCGCTCGCCGATCTGCTGCAGCGGGCCAACGCGAGCCCGGTCGCCCAGGTGTTCGTGGAATCGCTGCCGATTGCCGGCGTCGACGGCACGATGCGCAACCGCCTGACCAACCAGGGCGCGGGCGGCAACGCGCACATCAAGACCGGCACCCTGCGCGACGTGCGGGCGATCGCCGGCTATGTGGCCTCGGCGGACGGCAATAGCTACGTGGTGGTGAGCCTGATCAACGACCCGCATTCGGAAGCCGCGCGCGCCGCACACGACGCCTTGCTCGAATGGGTCTATCAGGGTCCGTCCCAGGGATTTACGAAGGTCTCCGACACCGTTGCCGAACCGCGCGGCAGCAAGCCCAGGAAAAACCCGCACAAGCGCAACGCCCATTGAGGATTCCTTCTATAGAACCCGCGCGCCGCAACGCGCCCAAGCGTGTACGCTGTCGGGCAGTGTTTGAGGCGCGCGTAAAACGCAACGCGTAGCGCACGAGCCGCGTAGCCGTTACGGTGGCGTGGCCCGCTCAAACGAAAACGACAACGTCCGTTGCGGCAAACGCAGCGGCCAGGGACCACGGAGGAAGACACCATGCAATTCGATGCCGAATTGCTGCTGCTCGCCATGGCGCCAGTCTTTCTCGCATGCATTGGCTGGGAGGCGTGGCACCTGCGGCGTACGCGCCCCGGAGCGCAGCTTTATAGCTGGCGCGACACGTTGTGCAACGCCGCGCTCGCACTGATGCAGCAAGCCGCTGACAAGCTCGCGTGGCTCGCGATCATTCCCGTTTATGCATTCTTCTACGATCACTATCGCGTCGCCACGTGGCCGGCGACCTGGGTGTCGTTTGTCGTGCTGTTCGTCGCGCAGGATCTGCTCTACTACGTGTTCCACCGGTGCAGCCACCGCGTGCGCTGGTTGTGGGCCGCGCATGTCGTGCATCACTCATCGGAACGGATGAATTTCTCGACCGCGTTCCGCCAGAGCCTGATGTATCCGGTTGCCGGCATGTGGCTCTTCTGGATTCCGCTCGCCGTGCTGGGCTTTCCGCCGAAGCAGATCGTCGCCATCGTGCTGATCAATCTCGGCTTTCAGTTCTTTGTGCATACCCAGGCGATCGGCAAACTCGGCTGGCTCGAATACGTGTTCAATACGCCGTCGATTCACCGGGTGCATCACGCGCGCAACGACCGCTATATCGATCGCAACTATGCCGGCGTGCTGGTGATCTGGGATCGCCTGTTCGGCAGCTACGTCGAGGAAGATCCGCACGATGCGCCGGTGTACGGCATCGTCGAGCCGCTTCACACGTATAACCCGCTGAAGGCGACATTTCACGAATGGGCGTCGATGGCGGCCGACTTCGTGAGCGTACGAGGCTGGCGCAACAAGTTGCGCGCGCTGTTCGCACCGCCCGCATGGGCCGCGGATTATCACGCGCGCCGCGCCGCCGGCGCGAGTACCCTTGTCGCGGGGT
Source organism: Paraburkholderia fungorum (assembly GCF_902833645.1). Classification (GTDB taxonomy): domain Bacteria; phylum Pseudomonadota; class Gammaproteobacteria; order Burkholderiales; family Burkholderiaceae; genus Paraburkholderia; species Paraburkholderia fungorum. The sequence continues at coordinate 317,975 of NZ_CADFGE010000004.1, read as the reverse complement.
CGGGCGGGAATTCGAATATTGAAGACAAGCATACGGCCGCGTTTCAAACCCCGCGCAGGCCGTAGAAGATTCTGTAAGCTGTCGTCACGCCGCCGACGCGGCGGGCGCCGCCTGCAACACATGGCATCAGGGCCACACATACGAGGAGATGTAGTCAATGAAACAAACAGCATCGAAGCAACGCAATTTCGTCCGCGTCACACAGATCGCGATCGCCAGTGCTGCGTTTGCGCTACTGGCCGCTTGCGGCGGTGGCAGCGACAACAACAATTCGAGCAGCACGCCGGCGGGCGGCGTGAAATTGCAGGTCGTGTCGTTTGGCGACAGCTTGTCGGACGTCGGCACGTACGCGCCGGTGATTCAAGCGAGCTTCGGCGGCGGCCGCTTCACGACCAACCCGGGTGAGGTGTGGACGCAGAAAGTCGCCGAGTACTACGGCGGCACATTGACTGCTGCGTATGTCGGCGGCTTCGGTCAACCGCTGGTCGCGACGGGCGGGTTTGGCTACGCGCAGGGCGGCTCGGACGTCGTCAATCCGCAAGGCGAAGGCTGGGCGCCCAACAACATGGCGGCGACGACGGTGCCGGTGGTGACGCAGGTGGCAAACTACCTGGGCGCGCACACCAGCTTCAACTCGAACCAGCTCGTGCTGGTGAACGGCGGCGCGAACGACATTTTCCAGTTCTCGACCGCTGCCAATCTGACGGCGCTTGGCACCGCGCTGCAGACGGCCTTGGCACACGGCGTCGTGCCGAACACGCAGGCGGGTCAGGTCGGGTTCATCGTCGGTTATCTGCAGCAGCAGTCCAACCCGCAGATCGCGCAGGCCGCTGCCGCGCTTGCCGCGCAGGTCCAGACCATTGTCAATTCGGGCGCGACTCACGTGGTGGTGTCGACGGTGCCGGACATCGGCAATACGCCGCAAGGCATTCAGGCCAACGCGGCTTCGCCGGGTGCGGCTGCGCTGTTGACGGGGATTACCGCGGCGTATAACTACATGCTGGTCCAGCAAATGACCAGCCTCGGCCTGCTGGGTACTGGCAAGGTTATTGTGGCCGATGCGTTCACCTGGCTGGATCAGCAGTTGCCGAACTACCAGGCGCTGGGTTTCACGGTGTCCAACACAGGCACGGCGTGTAATCTGACGTCGATGGTGGCGAACGCAACTGCGTATGCCACTGCCAATCCGGCCGCAACGAATGGGTTGACGCCGGCGCAGTACGGCTCTCAGTTCGGCTCGTCGTTGTTCTGCTCACCGCAGACTTATACGGTCGCTGGCGCTGATCAGACTTACATGTTCGCGGATCTGGTGCACCCGAGTACGCATACGCATGCACTGTTCGCGCAGTATGTGCAGCAGCAGGTTGCTGCGACGGGATTAGGGAAGTGATTTTTTGAGGCGAGGCCTCGGTGTGGGTTGGTTTTTTTTGCCTGCGGCGTTGGCCTTTTCCTGGTCTGGTTCTTTGGGCTTTTTCTTGCAGTGATCGTGGTCTGGTCTTTTGGCTTGTTGTTGGTCTTTTGGCCTTTCCTTGTTTTCTTATCGGTCTATTAGCGTTGCCCCTGTGCGGGGCGGCACCTACTTTTCTTTGCCTGCCGCAAAGAAAAGTAGGCAAAAGAAAGCGGCTCACACCGCTAATTCTTAAGCGGGTCCCCCGCACAGTCGCGGTAGTGGTGCATCTGGAATCTGTCGCCTCGCACACTCCACCTTAGTGACAAGGCAGTCATACCTCCGGCGGCGCTGCGCGCGCCGATACCCGGTTCATAAAATCGCCCGCCGGATTTTCGCTTCCGCGGTTTGGTCCGCCCCCCACTCGTCGTTACATCGCTGCTGGAAGCACAATCGCGATAGCGAAATCGACGTACCGACATTCATTTGAAATGGGATTGGCCAACCAGAGCGGGGGCGCCTCGCCGAGGCGAAGCCGACGGGTCCCGCTGCGCGGAGTGTGCGGGGGCACGGATTCCAGATGCACCACTACCGCGGCTGTGCGGGGGACCCGCTTATGAGCTGGCGGTTTGAGCCGCTTTCTTTTGCCTACTTTTCTTTGCGGCAGGCAAAGAAAAGTAGGTGCCGCCCCGCACAGGGGCAACGCTAATAGACCACTAACAATTCAAGGAAAGGCCAAAAGACCAGAAGGGCAGAAGGGCAACGCCAAACACACCACGAACCCAGCAAGGCACCGCCCAAAATCCAGCTTAACAACAAAACCGCCGAGCAGGCCCCTCCTCTAAGTCTGCGCTTCAAACGCAGCCGCAGCCCGCCCTAACCTGTCATTAACAGCAATCCACTCAATCGTATCCGGCAACTTCTCGATCAAAATCCGCGTCACGTCCGCGCGATCCAGCGCTCTAAGCAACCCATACAACTCACGCGCATAAACATGCGGATCCTCAGGCGCAGCAATGAAATGCACTCCCTCAGCATGAGCCCACTCGCCCGCGCGAGAAACCCGCGCCACAAGAGCCACGCGTTCGTCGCCCCGACGCGCCGCGAGCAAAGCCTGCAAGGCATCAAAAGGCAACAACGCCAACGGCGTGCGCGGCGCATAGTGCGCCTTCAACGTACCCGATGCACGTGGAGCCGTCGCATCCGACCCATCCGGCAAACGGGGCGCCTCGCCGAGCACGTCGGCGATTTCCTGCGGCGTGACTCGCCCAGGCCGCAACAGCGCCGGAAACCCGCGCGACAAATCGAGAATCGTCGACTCGATCCCGACCTCCGACGCACCACCGTCCAGCACGTGAATCGCACCGCCAAACTCGTCGCGCACATGTTGCGCCGTGGTCGGGCTCACATGACCAAAACGATTCGCCGACGGCGCAGCCACCCCACCATGCCCGCCACGCAACGCGCTAAACGCCTCCAGCAGAGCCTGAGCAACCGGATGCGACGGGCAACGCAAGCCCACTGAATCCTGCCCGCCACTCACCGCCGCGTTGATTCGCGCCGCCCGCTTCAGGATCAACGTGAGCGGCCCCGGCCAGAACGCGTCGATCAACCGCTGCGCCTCAGCCGGCAAATGCTCGACCCAATAGTTCGGGTCGCCCTGCGGCGCCAGATGCACGATCACCGGATGATTCGCCGGCCTGCCCTTCGCCGCGTAAATACGCGCAACCGCATCCGGATTCTCGGCGTCGCCGCCAAGTCCGTAGACCGTCTCCGTCGGGAACGCGACGAGGCCGCCCGCATCGAGCAGCGCGGCAGCGTGCTCGATCTGCGCCGCACTCACCGGCAAGACGCTCGCGGCGCCAGCTTCGACGGGTTTGCTTTGATCCGGCATGGCGTTCGCGTCAGCTCGTGACGATATGCAGGAGCCGCGCGCAATCGCGCGCCGCCGTGCGGGCTTCTTCAAGCGTCGCGGACGTGAAGTTCACGTGACCCATCTTGCGCCCGCAACGCGCTTCTTCCTTGCCGTACAGATGCAGACGCGCCGCCGGCATCGCAGCGACTTCGTGCCACGGCGGCGTGACCGACGCGCCCTTCGGGCCGTCCGGGAACCAGACGTCGCCGAGAATGTTCAGCATCACGGCCGGCGAATGCTGGCGCGTGTCGCCCAGCGGCATACCGGTCATTGCCCGAACCTGCTGTTCGAACTGGCTGGTCGCGCACGCATCGACCGTGTAGTGGCCGGAGTTGTGCGGACGCGGCGCCATTTCGTTGGCGACGAGCGATCCGTCTTCGAGAATGAAGAACTCGACGCACAGCACGCCGACATAGCCGAGCTTGTCCGCGATTTGCAGCGCAGCCTGTTGCGCCTGCTCGACTAGCGTCGGGTTTGCATCCGGCGCGGGCACGATGGTGTGCGACAGCACGCCGTCACGATGCGTATTCTGCGCCAGCGGATATACGACCGACGCGCCGCTCGCCGCGCGCGCGATCAGCGCGGACACTTCGAACTTCAACGGCAAGCGTTTTTCCAGCACGCACGGCACGCCCGCGAGCGACGCATGCGCCTCGCGCACTTCTTCCGCATTGCGCACACGGATCTGGCCTTTGCCGTCGTAGCCCATGCGAGCAGTCTTGAGAATGCCGGGCAGCACCGCCTCGAGCTTCGCATCGTCAAGCGCGGCGAGCGCGTCCGACGATTCGATCACCACGTGCGGCGCCACCGTCACGCCCGACGACGCGATAAAGCGCTTCTCGGCGATCCGGTCCTGCGCCACGGCGACGCAGCGGCCGGCGGGGCTCACAAACGTGGTTTTGGCGAGGAAATCGAGACTCGTGGCCGGCACGTTTTCGAACTCAGTCGACACCGCCGCGCACAGCCGCGCGAGTTCGGTGAGCGACGCTTCGTCGTCGTAAGACGCGCGGATATGGCGGTCGGCCACGGTGCCCGCGGGACTGCTTTCGTCCGGGTCGAGCACGGCGACGCGATAGCCCATCGCCTGAGCGGCAAAGCAGAACATGCGGCCAAGCTGGCCGCCACCGACCATGCCAAGCCATGCGCCGGGCAGAATCGGTGAAACCGGTGTGTTGTCTGGATTCATCTTAGTGGTCGGTCGCGGCCGGATGCGCTGCAAAACGTGCAATAGCGGCATCCGGCCGAGGGTCAGACAGAGGGACGTCTAAAAGCAATCAGCCTTGGCGCTCACAGCGCCGGCAGCACCATGGCGTGGGCCGCTTCGTTCTGGCGCACGCGGAACGCCGCCAGCTTCTCCGCATAGTCGGTGCTCGTGCCGCTCAGAATCGACACCGCGAACAGCGCCGCGTTCGCCGCGCCCGCCTCGCCGATGGCAAACGTGGCGACCGGCACGCCCTTGGGCATCTGCACGATGGAGTGCAACGAATCGACACCCTTCAGATACTTGCTCGCCACCGGCACGCCGAGTACCGGCACCGTGGTCTTGGCGGCCAGCATGCCCGGCAGATGCGCCGCACCGCCCGCTCCCGCGATGATCGCGCGAATGCCGCGCTCGCGTGCGCGCTCGGCGTACTCAAACATCTCGTCGGGCATGCGGTGCGCGGACACCACCTTGGCTTCGTACGGCACACCGAATTCCTGCAGGATCGCGACGGCGTTCTGCATTACTTCCCAGTCGGAACTGGAACCCATCAGCACGCCGACAACGGGCGCGTCATGCATATGGGCAGTCTGGACTTCACTCATCTTACGGCTTCCTTGTTTCTCAAGCTGTGCGGGTCGAACAGGTGCGCGTAATCAAGCGAGCTTGTGTCCGGTCAGGCGTTCGAGCGCTTCCTGATATTTCTCGCCCGTCTTCGTGACCACGTCGTCCGGCAGCTTCGGCGCGGGCGGCTCTTTCTTCCACGGTTGGGTTTCGAGCCAGTCGCGCACGAACTGCTTGTCGAACGACGGCGGGTTGGTGCCGACCTGATACTGGTCGGCCGGCCAGAAGCGCGACGAGTCGGCGGTCAGTGCTTCATCCATCAGATACAGCTGGCCGTGGTTGTCCAGACCGAATTCGAACTTCGTATCCGCGATGATGATGCCGCGCGTGGCGGCATAATCCGCAGCTTCCTTGTACAGCTTGATCGAGATGTCGCGGATCGTGGCCGACAGTTCGGTGCCGATGCGGCGCTCCATCTCGTTGTACGTGATGTTTTCGTCGTGATGGCCCATTTCGGCCTTGGCTGCCGGCGTGAAAATCGGCTCAGGCAGCTTTTGTGCGTTCTGCAGACCGGGCGGCAGTTCAACACCGCATACCGAACCGGTTGCCTGGTAGTCTTTCCAGCCGCTGCCGGCAAGATAGCCGCGCACCACCGCCTCGACGAGGATCGGCTCGAGGCGCTTCACCACCACCGCGCGGCCCTTGACCTGCTCGACCTCGTCAGCCGCCACCACGGATTCGGGCGCCACGCCCGTGAGGTGATTCGGCACCACGTGCTTGAGCTTCTCGAACCAGAAGTTCGCCATTTCGTTGAGCACGCGGCCCTTGTTCGGAATCGGCTCGCCCATGATGACGTCGAACGCCGACAGACGGTCGGTCGTGACGATCAGCAACTGGTCGTTGCCCACCGCATAGTTGTCGCGGACTTTTCCGCGGCCGAGCAGCGGCAGCGAGTGGAGCGTGGATTCGTAAAGGGTAGACATCGTCGTGGTTCGCTAAAAGTGGGGCAAAAATGGGACCGGAACAAAAGGGAAACGCCGTTCCCCGGATGATGCGGGAACGGCGATCGAACGACAACCTGGCCAATCGGCCAGGTGCAGAGCCTGTTTATAGCTTAGCGGACAACTTGCGCGAGCTCGCCCGATTTGTACTTCTCCGCGATTTTATCAAGCGAAACCGGCTTGATCTTCCCTGCCTGGCCTTCGCAGCCAAATTGGGTGAAGCGCTCGAGACAGATCTTCATCGCGGCTTCGCGCGCCGGCTTCAGGTAGTCGCGCGGATCGAACTTGCCCGGATTGGTCGCCATGTAGCGGCGGATCGCGCCGGTGATCGCCAGACGCAGGTCGGTGTCGATATTGACCTTGCGCACGCCGTGCTTGATGCCTTCCTGAATTTCTTCGACCGGCACGCCGTAGGTTTCCTTCATGTCGCCGCCGAATTCGCGGATTTCCGCGAGCAGTTCCTGCGGCACCGACGACGAACCGTGCATCACCAGGTGCGTGTTCGGAATGCGCTGATGAATTTCCTTGATGCGCTGGATCGACAGAATGTCGCCCGTGGGCTTCTTGCTGAACTTGTACGCGCCGTGCGACGTGCCGATCGCGATCGCCAGGGCGTCGCATTGCGTCTGCTTGACGAAGTCGGCAGCCTGCTCCGGGTCGGTCAGCAGCTGTTCGCGGGTCATCGTGCCTTCCGCGCCGTGGCCGTCTTCCTTGTCGCCCTTCATGGTTTCCAGCGAACCGAGCACGCCGAGTTCCGCTTCCACCGTGATGCCGATCGAATGCGCCGCTTCAACCACTTTGCGCGAGACTTCGACGTTGTATTCGTACGAGGCGACCGTCTTGCCGTCGGCTTCGAGCGAACCGTCCATCATCACGCTGGTGAACCCGCTGCGGATCGCCGCCATACAGACCGCCGGCGACTGGCCGTGGTCCTGGTGCATCACGACCGGAATATGCGGATACGACTCGACGGCGGCTTCGATCAGGTGACGCAGGAACGGCTCACCCGCGTACTTACGCGCGCCGGCCGACGCCTGCATGATGACCGGGGCATTGACCTTGTCGGCCGCGGCCATGATGGCCTGCACCTGCTCCAGATTGTTCACGTTGAATGCCGGGATGCCATAGCCGTTTTCGGCGGCATGGTCCAGCAGTTGACGCATTGATACGAGAGGCATGCTGTAACTCCTTAGATTGAAACGAATTCTGTGCCGTCGGCATCTTGTATGGCAATTTTATCGCGAAGCAAGCTGCATACCCGTCACACATTCCCTAAAGCGCACTGCCTGCGGACCTTTACCGCATGCGCAATTGGAGTCTGTGCGCCGCCTCTCGCGGGGCATGACAACCTGCTTCGCTCATCAAAACTTCGTTGACCAGAGTTGGCGCTTTAGCTCCTACTCCAGTCCCACCCAGTCCGTGCCGATCGAGCGGTACACCACGAATCAATACGGCTCGCCGACGCGCACGATCTTCAGCGTATTCGTGCCGCCTGCCTGACCCATCGGCTCGCCGACGGTCAGCACCACCATATCGCCGCGCGACGCGTAGCCCTTGCTGACCACGGTTTCCAGCGCCTGCTGCAAGGCCGTGTCGCGATCGGTGCTGGTGTCCAGATGCAGCGACGTGACATTGCGATAAATCGCCATTGCCCGCTCGCTGCCGACACGCGGCGTGAGCGCGAAAATCGGCACATGCGTCCAGTGACGCGACATCCACAGCGCGGTCGATCCCGACTCGGTCAACGCGACAATCGCCTTCGCCCCGAGGTGAAACGCCGTGAACAGCGCGCCCATCGCGATCGACTGGTCGATCCGCGTGAACGTGCGGTCGAGGAAATCCTTGTCCAGCTCCGACTGTTCCGACTTCTCGGCTTCGAGGCAGATCGCCGCCATCGTCTCGATGGTCTGCACCGGGTACTTGCCCGCTGCGGATTCGGCCGACAACATTACCGCGTCTGTGCCGTCGAGCACCGCGTTGGCAACGTCCGACACTTCCGCGCGGGTCGGCACCGGCGCGTAGATCATCGATTCCATCATCTGGGTCGCGGTGATCACGAACTTGTTCGATTCACGCGCCATACGAATCATGCGCTTTTGCAGCGCGGGAACTGCGGCATTCCCCACTTCCACGGCCAAGTCGCCGCGCGCCACCATGATGCCGTCCGACGCGTCGAGGATGCCTTGCAGCGCCGGAATCGCTTCCGCGCGCTCGATCTTCGCGATCATCTTCGGCTTGATGCCGTAGGGCGCGCCCGCAATGTTCGCGAGCTGACGGGCCATTTCCATGTCGGTGGCGTTCTTGGGGAACGACACCGCGACATAATCCACGCCGAGCGACATCGCCGTGCGGATGTCTTCCATATCTTTGGCCGTCAGGGCCGGTGCCGTCAGGCCACCGCCCTGGCGGTTGATACCCTTGTTGTTCGACAGATCGCCGCCGACCTTCACGGTGGTGTGGATCTCGCTGCCGAGCACGCGCACGACGTCGAGCACGATCAGACCGTCGTTCAGCAACAGCACGTCGCCCGGTTTCAGATCGCGCGGCAGATCCTTGTAGTCGAGACCGACGCGCTCGTCGTTGCCGAGTTCGCACTCGGCGTCGAGGATGAACGAATTGCCGGGAACGAGCGTGGTCTTGCCGTTTTCGAATTTGCCGACCCGAATCTTCGGGCCTTGCAGGTCAGCCATGATGGCAACTTCACGGCCGGCCTGGCGGGCCGCCTCGCGCACGAATTCGGCGCGCTGGCGGTGGTCGTCGGCGGTGCCGTGCGAGAAATTGAGCCGCACCACGTCCAACCCTGCCCGAATCATTTGCAGCAGGATTTCCGGCGTACTGGAAGCCGGTCCGATGGTAGCGACAATCTTGGTAGCGCGATGCATGAGTCTCCTCGTCTGGATGGGATCGCTGGAATGAGCGCTGCGAGTCGGATGCGGAGGCTGCGCACCGAAGGGTGCTACGGGGGGCTGCGCGCCGGTTGAAACCAGCGTCGCTTTATGGGGTGAAGCGGTGTTCGACACCAGCACGGGGGGTGCCGGTGGGGGTGCGGGTGCGACCTCTGCGTCCGGGAGTTCTGCCGCTGAGTGAGCGGATTGTCCGGTGGACAACTCCGCTGCCTCGCCGGCAGTGGTCAACTCCGCGAGCGCGAGGGGCGACCCGGATTCTTCCTGCTGGGTGGTCACCGCTGCCGGGGCGGTGGAGCGCGCTTCGCGCTCCCCTGCCGTTGCTGCTGCGGTATTGCGCGGCTTGCCGCCGCGCGCTTTTGCAGACTTCGCCGAGGGGGAGCGCGTCGCCACGTTAAGCCCGCGATTCCAGAACAGCGACCGCCGGCAGCGTCTTGCCCTCGAGGAACTCGAGGAAGGCGCCGCCGCCCGTCGAGATATAGCTGACCTTGTCGTGAATGCCGTACTTGGCAATCGCCGCCAGCGTATCGCCGCCGCCGGCAATCGAGAACGCCGACGATTTGGCGATGGCGTCAGCCAAGGTCCTCGTGCCGTTGCCGAACTGGTCGAATTCGAACACGCCAACCGGGCCGTTCCACACGATCGTGCCGGCTTTTTCCAGTTGTGCGGCGAGCACTTTGGCGGTTTCCGGTCCGATGTCGAGGATCAGATCGTCGTCCTGCACGTCGGCGACGGCCTTCACTTCGGCTTTGGCGGTCGGCGAGAATTCTTTGGCGGTGACCACGTCGGTCGGAATCGGCACCGAGGCGCCGCGGGCTTTCGCCGCGTCGATAATGGCTTTGGCTTCGTTGACCAGATCGGCTTCGGCGAGCGACTTGCCGATCTTCAGGCCGGCCGCCAGCATGAACGTATTGGCGATGCCGCCGCCGACGATCAACTGATCGACCTTGTCGGCGAGCGACTTCAGAATGGTCAGCTTGGTGGACACCTTCGAGCCGGCGACGATCGCCACCAGCGGACGCTTCGGCGCGCCCAGCGCCTTGCCGAGCGCTTCGAGTTCAGCGGCCAGCAGCGGGCCGGCACAGGCGACCGGCGCGTATTTGGCGATGCCGTGCGTGGTGGCTTCGGCGCGGTGCGCAGTGCCGAATGCATCGTTCACGTAGATGTCGCAAAGCTTCGCCATTTTTTGCGCGAGCTCGTCGGAATCCTTCTTTTCGCCCTTGTTGACGCGGCAGTTTTCCAGCAACACGACCTGGCCCGGCGCCACGTTCACGCCGTTTTCGACCCAGTTCGCAACCAGCGGCACGTCACGGCCGAGCAACTCGGCGAGACGCTTCGCGACCGGCGCCAGCGAGTCTTCCGGCTTGAAGTCGCCTTCGGTCGGACGGCCCAGGTGCGACGTGACCATGACAGCGGCGCCAGCGTCCAGCGCGGCCTTGATCGCCGGCACGGAGGCGCGGATGCGGGTGTCTTCGGTGATGTTGCCTTGATCGTCCTGCGGCACGTTCAGATCGGCGCGGATGAACACGCGTTTGCCGGATAGCTTGCCTTCGGCGATCAGATCGGAGAGACGCAATACCTTGTTCATGGGCGTGTATGTGCGAGTTGATGAGAAGGCGGTGGTGGACGACGCGCCAGCAACCTGGCGCGGCAAACACCAGCGCTTCGGCACGGCAGCGGCTCCACTGAATCGGGTGCCGGCGACGAGGCCGCGGCTGTCGCGCCATGCAGCGGCGCGGTTATCCCGGAAACGAGCATTTTAACTGATCCCCACTGCCTTCTGACCCGCGACGAGGCGAATGTCCCGTATTTGGAGGATGCGCCGCGCATGCCGCAACGCAGCATTTCCACTCCGGTCAATTACACAAAGAGGCGCAAGAGCGTGAATACAACCATTCCCACGACAATCGTACCGAGCATGGTGCGCCGCCACAAAAACCACACGAGACCGGACAGCGTCGCGTAAAACTCATGGTTCGACGGCGCGAACGAGAGTCCCTCCGGCGTCGCCAGCACGTCGGGCAGCACCACGGCGGCCAGCGCCGCGGCCGGCGCATAGCGCAGCATCCGCTGCACGCGCTCCGGCAACACCGTCCGCTCGCCGCCGATTAGAAACATGGCGCGTGTCACGGCGGTGACGAAGGTCATGCCGATAATGGCCAGCCAGATCTGCGTGGATGTCATGGGGAATCTCCGGCGCTGTTACGGATGCGGCGCAAGTCGGCACGCTCGACCATCAGGTCGGCGGCACTGCCCGCGATAATCGCCGCGATCACGGCCAGCGGCAGCGCGAGCCGGTACGGCAGGTCGAAAGCGAGCAGCGAAACGAGGCCGGCGATGCTGACGGCGACCAGCGTGGAACGGTTGGCGATCGCCGACACCATGATGGGCAGCAGCGCCAGCGTGCCCGCGAGCGCGAGGCCCCAGTTGTCCGGAATCAGGCTCGCCAGCAGGATGCCGACGATCGACGACACCTGCCACGACAGCCAGCTGCACGCCGCCATGCCCCAGAAGTACGCCTCCTTGCCCGGTACATAACCCGTCTGAAAGCTCTTCTTCTGGAACAGCAGATAGATCACGTCGCCGTTGAAGTAGCCGAGCACGATGCGCCGCCACATCGGCAGATACGAAAAATGCGGCGCGAGCCCGGCGCTGAAGATCACGAAACGCGTATTGACCATGGCGGCGGTCAGCAGCACGGTCCACAACGGCAGCTTGGCGGCCAGCAGCGGCAACACGGCCAGTTGCGAGGAACCGGCGTAGCACAGCAGCGACATGGTGAGCGCCTGCGGCACGGTGAGCACGGACTTGCTCATCGCAATGCCGGTCACGAGGCCCCAGGAGAATATCGCCATGAGCGTGGGCGAATAGTCGCGCGCGCCCTGACGGAAGGCGCGGCGATCGATATCTGACAGGCGAGCGAGCATGAAGGCGAAACGCGGGCGCGAGGCAGCGCCCCAACGAAGGGAAGTCGGCGCCAGGTCGTCAAGCACCCGCTGGCGCATCCGGATTTGAATTATGCGTGCGCCGAATTATAGCGCCCGACGTGCGGCCAAATGCCCGTTTCGTGTGCAAAAGAAGCTAAAATGACGCTCTTTCACCGCACCCGCTGGAGAATCTTATGTCAATGGCCGACCGCGACGGCAAGATCTGGATGGATGGCAAGCTCATCGACTGGCGCGACGCCAAGATCCACGTGCTGACCCACACGCTGCATTACGGCATGGGCGTTTTCGAAGGCGTCCGCGCCTACAAGACGGCAGACGGCGGCACGGCGATTTTCCGCCTCCAGGAACACACCAAGCGCCTGCTGAACTCGGCCAAGATCTTCCAGATGGATGTGCCGTTCGACCACGAAACGCTGGCAGCCGCGCAGCGCGAAGTGGTCCGCGAAAACAAGCTGGAATCCTGCTACCTGCGCCCGATCATCTGGGTCGGCTCGGAAAAGCTCGGCGTGTCGGCCAAGGGCAACACGATCCACGTGGCGATCGCCGCCTGGCCGTGGGGCGCTTACCTCGGTGAAGACGGGATCGCCAAGGGCATCCGCGTGAAGACCTCGTCGTTCACGCGCCATCACGTGAATGTGTCCATGGTCCGCGCCAAGGCGTCGGGCTGGTACGTGAACTCGATCCTCGCCAACCAGGAAGCGATTGCCGACGGTTACGACGAAGCGCTGCTGCTGGACGTGGACGGCTACGTGTCGGAAGGCTCCGGCGAGAACTTCTTCCTCGTGAACAACGGCAAGCTGTACACGCCGGATCTGTCGTCGTGCCTCGACGGCATCACGCGCGACACGGTCATCACGCTGGCGCGCGACGCGGGCATCCAGGTGATCGAAAAGCGCATCACGCGCGACGAGGTCTACACCTGCGACGAAGCGTTCTTCACTGGCACAGCCGCCGAAGTCACGCCGATCCGCGAACTCGACAACCGCACGATCGGCTCGGGCGCACGCGGCCCGATCACCGAGAAGCTGCAAGCGGGCTTCTTCGATATCGTGAACGGCAAGAGCGACAAGTACGCGCACTGGCTGACCAAGATCTAACGCGCGCTGCGCCGGCCCTTTGGCCCCGGGCCTTTTTGCCGGCGCAACGTACGCACCCTGCATACAACGAGAAAATCCTCATGAGCGAAATCAAGGAAATGCCGCTGGTCGAACTGTCGGCAAAAGACCTGCCGGCGTATTGCCCGAATCCCGCGATGCCGCGCTGGAGCGCGCATCCGCGTGTCTTTATCGACGTCACGCACGGCGAAGCCAAATGCCCGTATTGCAGCACGCGCTACAAGCTGCGCGACGGCGAAGTGGTCAAGGGTCACTAAACCTGAGCACTGGGCCAGACCACTGAGCGCGACACGCTTGCCGCCGCTGCGGCGCGTCCGGCTTTGCCGGGCTCGCGCCCCGCGGCGCGCGGCTTATTCCCATTTACCCCTCCGAACGCCACGCGCATGACGCGCGCGGCGCTTCGTTTCGACACCGGACACTCACTCTGATGCGTCGCGCGTTGGTTATCGCACCGAACTGGATCGGTGACGCATTGATGGCGCAGCCGCTGTTTGCGCGCCTCGTGAAATTGCATCCGCGCATCGTGATCGACGCAGTCGCGCCCACGTGGGTCGCGCCCGTACTCGAACGGATGCCCGAGATCCGCGACGTCTACGCAACCGACCTCGCGCACGGTAAGCTGCAAATGCTGCGCCGCTGGCAACTGGCGAGCGATTTGCGCGATGTCGGCTACGACGCGGCCTATGTCCTGCCGAATTCGCTCAAATCGGCGCTGATTCCCTGGATGGCGGGCATTCCGCTGCGCATCGGCTACACCGGCGAAAGCCGCTACGGCTTGCTGAACGTGCGCCACGCGAATCCGCGCAAGGACGAGCGCCCGCCCATGGTCGGCCACTACGCCGCCCTCGCCTACGCGCCAGGCGCCAAGATCCCCGACGACTTGCCCATGCCGCGGCTCGACGCGGACCTGAACGAAGCGTCGCGGGTTTCGGCGCGCTTCAATCTGGATACGCGCGTGCCGCTGCTGGTGTTCTGTCCGGGCGCCGAGTACGGTCCGGCCAAGCGCTGGCCGCCCGAGCATTTCGCGGCGCTCGCGCAGATCGTCGGCCAGTCGTTCCCGTACACGCAGATCATCGCGCTAGGCTCGCCCAAAGACGCGCCGCTTGCCCAGGCCATCGCCGACAAAGCGCCGAACGTGCGTAACCTGTGCGGCCAGACCGCGCTGGGCGAGGCTTGCGCACTGATTTCGCGGGCCAGCGCCGTCGTCACCAACGATTCCGGTCTGATGCACGTAGCCGCCGCGCTGCGCCGGCCGCTGGTGGCCGTGTACGGTTCGACCGATCCGCGCCACACGCCGCCCTTGTCCGAGCTTGCGAAGGTACAATGGCTCCATCTCGAATGCAGCCCCTGTTTCCAGCGCGAATGCCCGCTTGGGCATCTGAACTGCCTTAAGCAGTTGAGCGCGGAGCAGGTATTCGGCGATTTGCGCGGCATGTTGCTTGCGCAACGCTGAACCAGACTGATTCGGCTGATACTTGCACGCAACACCGCACGCCCCCGAGCGCGTTGCGTCATGTTCGCGCCTTGCGGCGCGGGCATCCTCGCGCTTGGGTGCGATTGTCCGGTGCTCCGGACTGTCCCGCTGACCGCTGCCCCGCAACCGCGCGCCGCGCACAAGAGACTGACGAGCCATGCCACGTTTTGCCCATATCTTCGAAGCCGCCGCCGACACGCTGAACGCCTATTACCAGGCCGTCGCGGAGATGAACATCGACAGTTTGATGGGCCTGTGGATCGACGAGGAGTTCGTGAGCTGCATTTGCGCCGACGGCTCGCATCTGCACGGCATCGACAGCATTCGGGCCGGCTTGCAAATCCAGCTCGAAGCCGCGCCCGTGGCAATTGAGCCGCTCGATATTCGCGTCTACGACAGCCTCGGCACCGTCGTCTACGCCATTGCCGAGGCGCATCGCCCGGCCGATCCGAAAGCAACGCCCACCATGGTGTTCACCACTTACGTGATGGTCCATGAGCGTGGCGAATGGCGAATTGCGCATATTCACGCGAGCCCGATGCCGAATGAGGCCGCCAGTCAGTTCGCCACCAAGATGCGACATGGCCAGGGGTCGCTGCACTGACGCCCGGCGGGCATTTTTTCGCCTGTTTCACCGGTTTCACCTTTTGGCTTCGACGCTGGCATGAGTACGCCTCGCAGAAAGTCCCTCACGGGGACAACACACGATCAATCCACCGCTAACGGCGCAGCGCGCGCCGTAGCCGCCGTCGAGCGCGGCATCGAGGGCACTGTCGATCTGCTCTACCGCGCGCCGCTCTGGCTGCCGAACCGGCATGTGCAGACCATTGTCCCGTCGCTGTTCGGGCGGCGTCCGGCGATCAGGTTCCGGCGCGAACGCTGGGATACGCCGGATGGCGATTTCATCGATCTCGATTGGGTCGTGCATGACGGCCAACCGGCCTCTGCGCTAAGCCCTCCCCCCGTGCCTCGCGCACCGGCAGAAGACGCGCCGCTGCTCGTGCTGTTCCATGGCCTGGAAGGCAGTTCCGCCTCGCACTACGCCGCCACCTTGATGGCGGCCGCGCGCGAGTATGGCTGGCACGGCGTCGTGCCGCACTTTCGCAGTTGCAGTGGATCGCTGAACCTGTTGCCGCGCTTCTATCATCTTGCCGACAGCAACGAAGTCGACTGGATCCTGCGCCGTCTGCGCGGCACGCATCGCGGGCCGATCGTGGCGGCGGGCGTGTCGCTCGGCGGCAATGTGCTGCTGCGCTGGCTCGGCGAACGGCGCGAAGATGCGGTGCCGGTGCTCTCGGCCGCCGCGGCAATTTCAACGCCGATCGACGTGCACGCGGGCGGCCGCGCGTTGTCGCAGGGCTTCAATATGGTCTACACGCGCAGTTTTTTGAAGACACTGAAGCAGAAAGCCGAGCAGAAACTGCTGCAGTTTCCGGGGTTGTTCGACCGCGATGCGATGCTGGCAAGCCGCACGATGTACGACTTCGACAACGTGGTGACGGCGCCGCTGCACGGCTTTCGCGATACCAACCACTACTGGAGCAGCGCGACCACGCGGCCGCTGCTACACGGCATCGCCGTGCCGACCCTGGTGCTGAACGCGCGCAACGACCCGTTCTTGCCGGCCGAAGCGTTGCCGGCGCAGCATGAGGTATCGGCATCGGTGGAACTCGATCAACCCCGGCATGGCGGCCACGCCGGCTTTATGACCGGGCCGTTCCCGGGCCGCATCGACTGGTTGTCGCGGCGCGTGCTCGGTTATCTGGAGCGCTACGTCGATCATGGATGACATCGTCAAGCAGGCCTTGGCCAAATGGCCCAATGTGCCGAGTTGCACCGGCTGGCTGATGCTGGACCGGCGCGGCAACTGGCGCATGCGGGACGAAGCTGCGCAGGCCAGCGGTGCGCCCGGCACGCCGATCCGGCATGAAGCCTTGCTTGGATTTATCAACCGGAATTACGCCGCCGATGAACACGGACAGTGGTTTTTTCAGAATGGTCCGCAACGGGTCTATGTCGAGCTGGGTTACACGCCGTGGGTGGTGAGGTTGTCAGCCGATGCCGCCGGGCAGCTTTCCCTGACCGACCAGGCCGGTGGGACTTTCGAGCCAACGGCCGTATTTGTCGACGATGAAGGCGGGATTCTGTTCGTCGATGGCTCGACGCCGCCGAGGGTCGCGGTTTTGCACGATCACGATCTCGAGGTTTTCTCCGATCACGCAAGCCTGGGCGATGACTCGATGAGCGGCGTGTTTCGCTGGAACCACGGCATCGAGTTACCTTTGCAGAGCGTGCAGCGAAACGGGGTAGCCGCGCGATTCGGATTTGTCGAGAGTCCGGCAGCAAACGCCTAGCTCTTCTCGTCAAGCCGCTCCTCTTTATAGCGGCTCTCCATCTCATGCAACCGGGCATCGACGGTCGCGAGATCGTAGTAGCCGATGTCCTTCATATCCCGCGCTTCCTTCAGTTGCCGGATGGCCGACGGCCAGGCCCCCTCGAGGGCGAACTTCTCGGCCAGCGCCCGACGCCGCGTCAACGTATCGCCAGTGCCGGCACTGGCCTGGGCGAGATACAACCACCAGGCCGGCTGATCGGGTTGCGCGCGCGTTTCCTTCAAAGCCAGCGCCTGCGCGTCGGCAAATCGCTTCAAGGTCAGCAAGGTCTGGATATGCATGTCGATTGCGGCGTTCGACTGCGGCCAGCGCCGTTGCGCAAACTCGGCAAGACGCGCTGCCTCGTCGTCATGCCCGGCGCGGCGCGCGATATCGGCCGCCAGCACGTCGAGACTCGGCGAACTGCGCATGAGCTCACCTTCACCGCCCTCACCGCGCTCACCGGTGGCAAACGCCGAGCGCGATGCAGCCAGCGACGCCGCCGCGTCGTCGTAACGTTCGAGCAGCATCTGCCCATAGGCAATCCCGTACCAGTTCGCGGCAACGTTCACCGCGGTGCGGTCCTCGATCTCGGAGCGCAGGCGCGAAATCTCATCGGCGTATTCGCTGCGCGAGCGGTCCTGCAGCAGGCGCGCCCGCGCCCGCACAAAACCATATTCGGGCGTTTGATGCGGCTGCCGGTATGGCGCGCGACGCGCGCGATCCTCCATGTCGGCAATCCGTTCGCCCGTCAGCGGATGAGTGCGCGCGTAGGCCGGGATGCCCGTGTCGCTCATGGCCGCGCGATCGAGGCGGCCGAAAAACGTCGTCATCGCGTAGGGATCGTAACCGGCGCCGGCCAGCAGCAGAAAGCCGACGCGGTCCGCTTCATGCTCGGCGGAGCGCGAAAAGCGCAACTGGTTGTCGACCGCATAGGCTTGGCCGCCGATCGCAATTGCGCTGCCCAGGTCGCCGCTGTGCGCGAGTACGCCCGCCACAATGCCGAATAGCAGGCCGGCAAGTGCAGCATAGGAACTGCGTTCGCCGGTGGTGATCATCCGCGAAATGTGCCGCTGCAAGACATGCCCCATCTCGTGACCGAGCACGGAGGCGAGCTCGGACTCGGTTTGCGTCGTCACGATCAGACCGGTGTTCACACCGATAAACCCACCCGGCAGCGAGAAGGCATTGATCTGCGGGTCGCGGATCGCGAACAGATCGAAGTCCGGCCGGTAGCCGCCGATGTACAGCGCGCTCGCCGCCGCGGAAAGTTTCGCGGCGACCGAGTTCAGATAGTCGCGCACCAGCCAGTCGTCGAGATAGTCGGGGTCGCGGCGCACCTCGCGCATCACGCGCTCGCCGAGCTTGCGCTCGGCTTGTGGCGTCAATGAGCCGGAGCCGCCGTTGCCGAGATCGGGCAACTGCTGCGTGACGATCGGCGCGCGCCAGCCTGTGGCCGCACCGCTATTGCCGGAGAAGCGGCTCTGCGCGCCGCCATACACGCCAAAGACGCCTTGCGCGATGTCGGGCGGCACGATCGGGTCGGCGAAAGTCTCGACCGGACCGCTTACCAACGGCGGTTCCGCGGACTGCGTGCTGAGCGCGAGGCTCGTATCCGAAGCGGTGCGCGATTGCGCGAACGCGCCCGGCGGAGCCGCAAGCGCGACGGACAACAACACAGCGAGAAACGATTTCGAACGCATCGCGAAGTCGGTATGACGAAGTCGAAAAGCGACACCCGCCGCTCGGACTAATATAGCGGGCACAGGGTAATTGTAATCATCCCGGGCCGCCCGACCGCACTGCTATGATAGGCGCCCTCTGAAGGAGCCCAACCATGCCTGAACTCACTCATTTCGACGCAGCCGGCCAGGCGCATATGGTGGACGTCGGCGGCAAGCAGGAGACCAAACGCATCGCCGTCGCGCGTGGCTCGATCCGCATGCTGCCGGAGACCTTCGCGCTGATCCGCGACGGCAACGCCAAGAAGGGCGACGTGATCGGCATCGCACGCATCGCCGCGATTCAAGGCTCGAAGCGCACTGCCGATCTGATCCCGCTATGTCATCCGCTCGCGCTCACGCGGGTCAAGGTGGACTTCGATCTCGATGAAAAACTGCCCGGTGTGCATTGCACGGTGCAGGTGGAGACGCTGGGGCGTACGGGTGTGGAGATGGAAGCGCTGACCGCGGTGCAGGTGGGGCTGCTGACCGTGTACGACATGTGCAAGGCGGTGGATCGCGGCATGACGATCACCGATGTGCGCGTGCTGGAGAAGCACGGCGGGAAGTCGGGAGATTGGGTGGCGGGTTGACGACGGCCAAGGTCATCGCCCCGCTGCACCTCTTAAGCTGCGGCTACGGCACGGCTGCGCAGCGCGCAGCCGGCCTGAATCATCGTCAATCGTCGTCGCTGTCGTCGTCCTGATTGACGTCGCTCGGCGGCATGCCGTAGCGCTTGACCAGCTCCGCCTTGAAACCGGTCAGCGTCTTCTGCTCGTCGCACAACTCGTACAGATAGGCCAATTGCGACGGCCAGTCCTTCAACTCCTGAGCAAAGATCTTCAGGCGCTCGACGGTGTCGTATGCGCCCGCCGTATCGCCGCTCAGAGCCTGCAGCACCGCATACCGGCGCAGCACGGTCTCACCCGGCAGCAGTGCGATCGCCTGTTTATGCATGGCGAGCTTGTGTTGCAGATTCATCGAATTCATCGGTTCCAGGGTCGCCATGCCGTACTCGCCCCACGCCTGGAACAGGAACGACGGATCCGCCCGATACTGCTCGGCTGGACGCGAGCCGTAATACAGCACCTCGGCACGGGCGTAGTCGCGATACACCGGATACAGCGCAGCGATGCCGCCGAACACGATGACGGCGAACGCACCGAACGACAGGCGCGCCGGCACGAGACGCAGCGACCGCGTTTCGAGCAAGCCGAACACGAACATCGCCGGCAGGAGGAAGAACATGTACTGCTGCGGATATTCGACCAGCGCATGCATGACCAGCACGCCGATCAGCGCGATGCCAAATACACGAGCGGCGTTTTGCGGCGCGCGAACCACGCGCACGAGCCACGTGATCAGGCCGAACAGCACGATGGCGAGACCGATCAACCCGGTTTTTGCGAGCAGGTCGATGAAGATGTCGTGCGAATTATTGGCAATCTCGACACCGCCCAGCGATTTCACATACTCGAACTGGTAACTCGGAAACTCGCCCCAGCCGACCCCCAGCAGCGGATGCGTCCTGAACATCGTCCAGCCGTATTTCCACAGCGCAAGGCGCGGCGCGATCTGGCCGGCGTCCTTGAACCGATCCGCCGCGGACTGCGCGAGTTCCAGGTGATAGTGGACATTGGCCCACCGAACCAGCGCATTGACGACGAAGAACAGCACCGCCAACGCAATCGGAATCAGCCATTCGCGATTGCTGCGGCGCAGAAGCGGCTGACTACGCGTTTGCGCGAAAGCCATCCAGAAACCCGCGATCACGATTACGCCCATCTGCAGCCACGGGCCGCGCGACACGGTCAGCGCGAGGCCGACGGAAAAAACCGTCGACACGAGCAGCCAGATGCTGATGGCAAGGCGGCGTGTCTGCACGAGGAACAGCGCGCCCGCCATCGCGAACGAGATATAGGTGGCGAGATGGTTCGCCTGCGCCATGTTGCCGAACGGCCGACGCTCGACGAGCACGTTATAGGCGACAACCAGCGGCGACACACGCGCCTCGAGGTGAAACAACTGGATCACCTGGCAGAACACCGCAAACAGGCCGCCAACAATCAACGCCCCGGCAACCCAGCGCAGCGCCGTTTCGTTCAGCTTGACGCGCGTGAAGCCGTAGCCGGCGTGCGTCGCCATCAACGCGGCGAGCAGGTACCCGCCGCCAAGCCAGTTCATCGACGGCTGCGAGACCGGCAGCAGCACCGACTGCGCCACCAGCACCAGCCCGAACAGCAACGGCACGAGCGCGACCATCGGCGACGCGAACGTGACCCGCGGCCTGGCCGTCGAGACCAGCAGCACCACACCCGCACCCATCAATAGATACAGCGCGAGCGCCGTGAATTCAGCGTAGAAGGTCGGAATCGGATACGTATGGCCGACGACTGCATAAGGCAGCACCAACGCAAGAGACAACAGAATGAGAGACAGGTAGCGCGCAAATGGGGTGGGCATCGAATAACCGGAGGGCGTCAGCAACCGGCGCACTATACAAAAAAATCCTCCTGCTGTGCGCCGGCTGGGCTGAAATATCCCGGAAATCAGTGTTTTACGTTCGGATAACAGCTCCCCGATCGTCCACCCGCCTGCTTACGAACGGCACTCCGGTGGCGCAAGATTCGACGGCAGCGATGGCGCATCGACTGGCGAGGGCCCGGCGCCAGGAGCAGGTAGCGAGGAGGCCGTTTTGCCGCCGCTGAAACACTCCCAGGTGACGGCGCCCACCTGCACGACGCCCTTGCTCAGGGCGACCCGCGCAGTCGGCGCCTCGGCGTTATCGGGCACCGATGGCACAAGCGTCAGCGTGTTCGAACCGGCGGGCGCAACGCGCGTCGAGAATGCGACAGTGATCTGGCCGGTGTCGTCATCGACATGAATGGATTCGACATTACGAGTAGCAGGCGGCGACGCGTAGCCCCCACCGAACGCATTGCCGCTGGCTGCGTTTTCGGACACCGCAAGCCGCGCGGATGAGGCGAGCGAGAGACCCTCGCCCACTCTGCTGCGGGCCAAGTAGTCCTGATACGCCGGAATCGCATAAGCCGCGATGACGCCGACGATCGCAAGCACGATCATCAACTCGATCAGCGTGAAACCGACGCTGAAGCAGCGGCACGCGCGAACGAGCGGCACAACCCAGCGCGCCCGTTCGAATGCGCGCTGCGGGGACAGCGTGGACTGTGAATAAGGGGAGTACGGCAAAGTAACGATCATCGGCAAGCTCCTGAAACGAAAAACGCCTGCCCCTCGAATCGGGGACAGGCGTTTCAATCGTAGCCAGCGCAGCCTGTTCCACACAGTCAGCCAGATGGCTAACGCTGCGCTAGCATCGCGTCATGGCTTGCGGGTCAGGCGGCCGCGCCCTTCGCGTTGCGGCGCTTGAGCAGGTAACCAAGGATCACGACGAACAGCGCGCCGGCAATGCTCATGCCGTATTCGGCCGCCGGCGTATCGAGGATCGGCCAACGGTCGCCGGCCGGGTCATTGATGATCAGGCCGCCCGCGATCCAGCCGAGCAGCGCCGCGCCGAGCGTGATGACGATCGGAAAGCGGTCGAGCAGTTTCAGCACCAGCTGGCTGCCCCACACGATCAGCGGAATACTCACCAGCAGCCCGAAAATCACCAGCGCGAGACGATGCTCGGGATCGGCCGCCTCGGCCGCGCCGGCAATCGCGATCACGTTGTCGAGGCTCATCACCGCATCCGCGACGATGATGGTCTTGATCGCCGAGATGAGCTTGTCGGCCGGCTTCACGTTCTCATGGGCGTCATGCGCGGGCGCCATCAGACGTACGCCGATCCACAACAGCAGCAGCCCGCCCGCGAACTTCAGCAACGGCACGTCGAGCAGTACCACGGCAAACGCGATCAGCGCGACGCGCAGCACAATCGCGCCGGCCGTGCCCCACAACACGCCCTTGGTCCGCTGCGCGGGCGGGAGATTGCGGCAAGCGAGCGCGATCACCACGGCGTTATCGCCACCCAGCAGGATGTCGATGACGATGATCTGGATGACTGCGCCCCAATGGAGGGTGGCGAAGAACTCGAGCATGAAAGGAAGAATAAGAAGGAATCGGACACGCAGCCAACAAAAAAACGGGGGAGTTGAAAACTCCCCCGCTTTTTAGGACCGCACGCTTACGAAAGGATCTCGTAAGCGTATCAAAAAACGCGCTGTGCGAGCCGCGAATTTTGATTTACAGCATCGCCTTCAGAAGACGCGCCATTTCCGACGGGTTCTTCGTGACCTTGATGCCGCATGCGTCCATGATTTCCAGCTTGGCTTCAGCCGTGTCCGCACCGCCCGAGATCAGCGCGCCGGCGTGGCCCATGCGCTTGCCCGGAGGCGCCGTGACACCGGCGATAAAGCCAACCACCGGCTTCTTCATGTTGTCCTTGATCCACTCAGCAGCGTTCGCTTCGTCCGGACCGCCGATCTCGCCGATCATGATGACGGCGTCCGTTTCCGGATCGTCGTTGAACATCTTCATCACGTCGATGTGCTTCAGACCGTTGATCGGGTCGCCGCCGATACCGACTGCCGACGACTGGCCGAGGCCGATCGCCGTCAACTGGCCGACTGCTTCATACGTCAGCGTGCCCGAACGCGACACGACGCCGATGCGGCCCTTGCGGTGGATGTGACCCGGCATGATGCCGATCTTCAGTTCGTCCGGCGTGATCGTGCCCGGGCAGTTCGGTCCGAGCAGCAGCGTCTTGCTGTTCTTCGCGCGCATGCGTGCCTTGAGCTCGATCATGTCACGGACAGGAATGCCTTCCGTGATGCAGATTGCGAGATCCAGCTCGGCTTCGACGGCTTCCCAGATCGCAGCAGCAGCGCCTGCCGGCGGAACGTAAATCACCGACACGGTTGCGCCCGTTTCAGCCTTGGCTTCAGCGACGCTAGCGTAGATAGGAATGCCTTCGAAATCTTCGCCGGCCTTCTTCGGGTTCACGCCTGCAACGTACGCTTCGCGGCCGTTTGCATATTCACGGCAAGCACGCGTGTGGAACTGACCGGTCTTGCCGGTAATGCCCTGCGTGATGACCTTGGTGTCTTTGTTAATCAGAATCGACATGTATTGACCTCTGTTCGTTTGGCGTCGCGGTGGTGCGTGGCGCGGCGGGATGTTCTTCGCCCGCGCCGCTCATGCATCACACACGCGCCGCCATTCGTAATCCTGGTAAACGCGCTTGGGGTTTGGCTTACGCCTTGCCCGCAGCGGCCGCGACGACCTTCTGAGCCGCTTCTTCCATGCTGTCTGCCGCAATGATCGGCAGGCCGGATTCAGCCAGCATCTTCTTGCCCAGGTCTTCGTTCGTGCCCTTCATGCGGACCACGAGCGGCACCTTCAGCGACACGGCCTTCGACGCCGCGATCACGCCTTCCGCGATCACGTCGCAGCGCATGATGCCACCGAAAATATTGACCAGAATCGCGGTCAGGTTCGGGTTCTTCAGCATGATCTTGAACGCTTCCGTGACCTTCTCGGTCGTGGCGCCACCGCCCACGTCCAGGAAGTTCGCCGGTTCGCCGCCGAACAGCTTGATGGTGTCCATCGTTGCCATTGCGAGGCCTGCGCCGTTCACGAGGCAGCCGATGTTGCCGTCGAGCGAGATGTAGGCGAGGTCGAACTTCGACGCTTCGACTTCAGCCGGATCTTCTTCGTCCAGATCGCGGTACGCGACGATTTCCGGGTGACGGAACAGTGCGTTCGAATCGAAGTTGAATTTCGCGTCCAACGCAATGACCTTGCCGTCGCCGGTCAGGATCAGCGGGTTGATTTCGGCCAGCGATGCGTCGGTTTCCCAGAATGCCTTGTACAGGCCTTGCAGGATCGCGCGTGCTTGCGGCAGCGAAGCGGCGGGCACGCCGATCTTCGTGGCGAGCTCGTCGGCTTCGGCGTCTTTCAGACCGGTCGACGGATCGACGGCGATCTTGTGGATCAGCTCAGGCGTCTTTTCCGCGACTTCTTCGACGTCCATGCCGCCTTCGCTCGATGCCATCACGACGATCTTCTGCGAAACGCGATCGATCACCAGGCCGACATACAGTTCCTTCTTGATGTCAGCGCCTTCTTCGATCAGCAGGCGATTCACCTTCTGGCCTTCCGGACCGGTCTGGTGCGTGACGAGCTGCATGCCGAGGATCTGCTCCGAATACTCGCGAACCTGATCCAGCGACTTGGCGACCTTCACGCCGCCGCCCTTGCCACGGCCACCCGCGTGGATCTGAGCCTTCACGACCCATACCGGGCCGCCGAGCTCTTGCGCGGCCTTGACCGCATCATCCACCGAGAAGACCGGCTTGCCGCGCGGTACCGCGACGCCGAATTTCCGCAGGATTTCCTTACCCTGGTACTCGTGAATCTTCATGCGTGATTCCCTTCAGTCTGAGAGTTGGATTGAACATCGTTTCCGCTGCCGTCGTTCATGCCGGACGCGTTGCCGCCCTCGCCTGTCTGGCGGGCTGCCCCGGCGCCTGACGATGCCGCGCGATCCGCTGTATACGGAGCGCGGCCATACCAGCGCGGATAAAACTGTTGCACCGCCTCGCCGTCGAAACGCAGCGCGTGGCAGCGTCCCAGCTGGAATGGCGGTTTATCGTTGGAATGCTCGTCTTTGCCGTGCGACGAGCCGTTCCCTGAACCCGCCTCCGCGCCCGGCGTGCCTTCATTGGTGTTCCACACGTCGCCGGCGAATGCCTGGATTGCAGCGGTCGGCAGGAGTGCGCACAACTCGGTGAGATGCGTGCAACCAGCCGTGCCGGCCAGCAAACGGGCGGCATCGCGACGGAAATTGTTGAACAGATTGAGCCCGATGAGGGCACGGTAGGCGGGATTGCTGGCTTGGCACAACCCTGGATAGGGCACCCAGTCGGACGACGCTTCGGCGTCGACGACATTGAGCTTGCGATCGATGGTGATGCGAAGCCAGAGTTCATGGATCGGCTGACCATTGGGCCGGACGCCCGACGCAAGCACCACATCACGCGGTTTTTCGTCGGTCAAGCACGCTTCCACATCCCACAGGCCATCGGCTCGCTCATAGGCTTCCGCTCTGATTGCGCGACGGTGGCGCAACTGACGGGACACTGGCGGGGAGAGCGGCATGCGGGAAGGAAAGGCCGGATTGGAAAACCCCCGGATTTTAGCATACTGGGTATTTGGGACAGCGCGGAACGCGCAGGGCCGCACCGCGGGCCGGGGCGCGCGGCGGATGCTATCTCAAAGTGGGGCTACTCGCCGCTCCACTCCTCGTCGAGCCCTTTGAGAATTTTGCCGATGGTTGCACCCGAGAACCCACGCGACGCCAGAAAGCGCGCTTGCCTGGCCCGCTCGGCCGCCGTTTCCGGAAGCCGGTCGAATTTCTTCCGCCAGACGGCCTGAGCGCGCGCAAGCTCGGTTTCGCGCAGCTGCGCACTCGCTTCTTCGACCAGCGTTTGGTCCACCGCATGCTGCTTCAATTCGCCGACAATCCGGCTCGCGCCCAAA
Organism: Paraburkholderia fungorum; assembly: GCF_902833645.1. GTDB lineage: Bacteria > Pseudomonadota > Gammaproteobacteria > Burkholderiales > Burkholderiaceae > Paraburkholderia > Paraburkholderia fungorum. The sequence goes on along the minus strand of NZ_CADFGE010000004.1, from coordinate 291,871 downwards.
CGCGACGAGCGCCGATGGATCAGGCTTTCCGCAAAGCGCGAATCGGATAACCAGTTTTCGGCTTCCAGTGAATCGAGCAAGGTATCGAGCGAATCGGTTTCTTCGACGAACGGCTTGAGCTTGCGCGCGAGTTCGGTGCGGCTGTATTCACGCCGGGACAGATAGCCGAGCGCACGTCCTTTTAGCGAACGGGCTGGGCGTTGGGATTTTTTTGCGTCGTCCTGACCTGGCTTCGCCTCGCCGGGTGTGCGGCGCGAGCGGCTGTAGGTGGTTTCGGACGGGTCCGCTGCAGCTTGGGCGGAGGAATCGGGCCGCGACTGGCGGCCCTCTGCGCGATCGTGGGCGTCGAATGACTCGAAAGGATCGAACGGATCAAACGGATCGCGCGGATCATCGTCACCGACACGCGGGCCGTCCGCGTTGCGTCCAGCGTTAGCAGCATTGGACAGCGGCCGGCCCTTGCGTATCACGTGCGGGTTACTCTTCTTCGTCTGCGACTTCAGCGCCTGCGCCGGTCACCGCTTCCGCCATGGCATTCACGCCCAGCGATTCGCGGATACGGTTCTCGATCTCACGGGCAATGTCCGGATTCTCACGCAGGAATTCACGTGCATTGTCCTTGCCCTGACCAATACGTTCGCCGTTGTAGCTGTACCAGGCACCGGCCTTGTCGACGATTTTTGCCTGCACGCCGAGGTCGATGATTTCGCCCTGACGGGAAATGCCTTCGCCGTACAGAATGTCGAAAATCGCTTCACGGAACGGCGGCGCAACCTTGTTCTTCACCACCTTCACACGCGTTTCGTTACCGATCACTTCGTCGTTCTTCTTGATCGAACCGATCCGGCGAATGTCGAGGCGCACCGACGCGTAAAACTTCAGCGCGTTACCACCCGTGGTGGTTTCCGGATTGCCGAACATCACACCGATCTTCATACGGATCTGATTGATGAAGATCACGAGGCAGTTCGTGCGCTTGATCGTACCGGTGAGCTTGCGCAGCGCTTGCGACATCAGACGCGCTTGCAGACCCGGCAGCGAGTCGCCCATTTCGCCTTCGATTTCGGCCTTCGGCACGAGTGCCGCGACCGAGTCGATCACGATCATGTCGATCGAGCCCGAGCGCACGAGTGCGTCGGCAATCTCGAGTGCCTGTTCGCCGGTATCCGGCTGCGAAACCAGCAGGTCGCTGACGTTCACGCCGAGCTTGCCCGCGTACTGGATATCCAGCGCGTGTTCCGCGTCGATAAACGCTGCCGTGCCGCCGAGCTTCTGCATTTCGGCGACGACTTGCAGCGTCAGCGTGGTTTTACCGGACGATTCCGGGCCATAAATTTCGACCACACGGCCACGCGGCAAACCGCCGACGCCCAACGCGATGTCGAGGCCGAGCGATCCGGTTGAGACCACCTGGATATCTTCGACCGCCTCACCTGCGCCGAGCCGCATGACCGACCCTTTGCCGAACTGCTTTTCGATCTGCGCGAGTGCGGCAGCCAGTGCCTTGCTCTTTTCAGCAGTCAGTCCAGCCGAGCCTTTCTTGCTTTCTTCCATGAATCGTCCTTTGCTATGATGAACGGCGTCTGAGGCAGATGTGCCGCCCTTTTTAGCGGACCGCACACGAAACCCAGACACTGTATAAAAAAACAGTAGTTTTGGCAAGCGCGATTCTCATGCGAACGCGCATTTTTACCGTCGCGCTGCCCAACTACCCACAATAATTTTCGGAGACCGCTGTGCGCCGGGGAAACACCCCACGGTGCCGGCAAGGCCAGGTTGGCGCACCATGCGAATTCTGATTGCCGAAGACGACAGCATACTCGCGGACGGTCTGGTTCGATCACTCCGCCAATCGGCCTATGCCGTCGATCATGTGAAGAGCGGCGTCGAAGCCGACACCGCCCTGTCCATGCAAACTTTCGACCTGCTGATCCTCGATCTGGGCCTGCCGCGCATGTCGGGGCTCGAGGTGCTGCGCCGCCTGCGCGCCCGCAATTCGAACCTGCCGGTGCTCATTCTCACGGCCGCTGACAGCGTCGACGAACGCGTCAAGGGCCTCGATCTCGGCGCCGACGATTACATGGCCAAGCCCTTCGCCCTGAACGAGCTCGAGGCGCGCGTGCGCGCGCTGACCCGACGCGGCGCGGGCGGCGGCCCGACCGTAGTGCGGCACGGTTCGCTGTCGTTCGATCAGGTGGGCCGGATCGCCTACGTCAACGAGCTGGTGATCGACCTGTCGGCGCGTGAACTAGGTCTGCTCGAAGTGCTGCTGCAAAGGATCGGGCGGCTGGTATCGAAGGAACAACTGGTCGACCATCTGTGCGAATGGGGCGAGGAAGTCAGCAATAACGCAATCGAAGTCTACGTGCACCGGTTGCGCAAGAAGATCGAGCCGAGCGGCGTGCGCATCATCACCGTGCGCGGCCTCGGGTATTGCCTCGAGAAAGCCGCCCAGCCTTCTAACGTCAGCGCCGGCGCGCTCGCGCCGCCCGGTTCCGCCGAGCCCGAACCACCGGCATCGCCGCCGTCGGCCGCGATGCCGGCGAGTCATCACTACAAATAGAGAGCCCCCATGTCCGCACGCGCAGACCGCGCCACGGCGCACGCGGCGGACCTCGACGAAGCGCGCGACGAGCGCTACGCCAATCCGTTCGCCCCGCCCGACGAGACCGAAGCCGCCGCTGAAGCGCGCCCACGTTCGCTGTTCGGCGAAATTCTCGACTGGATGCTGGCGCCGCTCCTGCTGCTTTGGCCAATGAGCCTCGCGATCACTTACCTGGTCGCCAAGTCGATCGCCAACGGTCCGTTCGACCGCGCGCTCGAAACCGACGCCTACGTGCTAGCTCGCCAGATTCATCCGATCAATGGCGTGGCGGAGCTGTCGCTGCCCGATTCCACCCGCGACTTTCTGCGCGCCGACAATGTCGACAGCGTGTTCTATCAGGTGCTCGGCACGCGCGGCGAACTGGTGGGCGGCGAGCGCGACATGCCGCTGCCGCACGAGGAAGACCGGCCGCCGCCGGGCCTCGTCGAATTTCGTGACGACGTGCTGCGCGGCAACGATATCCGCGTCGCCTATACGACCGTCGAGTTTCCGCAGACGCCCGGCGCGCAGCCGGTGCTGGTACAGGTCGCCGAAACACTCGACAAGCGCAGCCAGCTTGCCAACGACATCATCAAAGGCGTGATCCTGCCGCAATTCGTGATCCTGCCGCTGGCGATCCTGCTGGTGTGGTTCGGCCTGTCGCGCGGACTCGCGCCGCTGCATGCGCTGCAGGCGCATATTCGCGCGCGCCGCCCGGACGATCTGTCGCCGCTTGAAGCGCGCCGCGCGCCGCCGGAAATCGAGCCGCTGGTGACGTCGTTCAACGATCTGCTGACGCGTCTCGAACAAAACATGGAGTTGCAAAAGCGCTTTATCGCCGACGCCGCGCATCAGATGAAAACGCCGCTGGCCGGCCTGCGCACCCAGGCTGAACTGGCGCTGCGCCAGGACGCCTCCGCGGAAGTCCACCGCTCGCTCGAACAGATCGCCACCAGTTCGGAGCATGCGGCGCGCCTCGTCACCCAGTTGTTGGCGCTGGCGCGCGCGGAAAACCGCATGTCGGGCCAGATTTTCACGCCCGTCGAGGTGACGGAAGTCGCGCGCAGCGCGGTGCGCGACTGGGTCCAGGCCGCGCTCGCCAAGCAGATGGACCTCGGCTACGAAGCGCCCGAAGAACCGGTCGAAGTGGACGGCAATCCGGTCATGCTGCGCGAAATGTTGTCGAACCTGATCGACAACGCGATCCGCTACACGCCGGCCGGCGGCCGGATCACCGTGCGGGTGCGGCACGACGCGACGGCGCGGCGCGTGCATCTGGAAGTGGAAGACACCGGACTCGGCATTCCGGTGGCCGAGCGCCCGCGGGTGGTCGAGCGCTTTTACCGGATTCTCGGTCGCGAGGGCGACGGCAGCGGCCTCGGGCTTGCGATCGTACGCGAGATCACAACCATGCACGGCGGCGAGATGACAATCGACGACAACGTCTACCAAACCTCCCCGCGGCTTGCCGGAACGCTTGTCCGTGTCAGCTTGCACGTGCTCGAACGGGCACAGGACTTACCCTAGGGAGGCCAAAAGCACCCATCAGGACCGCCATCATATTGAGATGGCGTTATCATATTTTGCAAGAACTTAGGCGTCAATTACCGTACTTTTGCAGAATTTTATAGCGTGCAGCCGATACTGACATTTGACCCTTCCACGTCAGTAGGCCGTAAGTTTCCACTCCAATAATCCGTTTCACGGGAACGCCTTTACCGGCGGACCACGTGTACATATCAATATTGGAGACGACATATGGCTACCGTTGGCGGACAACTCTCCCAGGCGCCGATGACGCACGAAGAGAAGCGGGTGATCTTCGCATCGTCGCTGGGTACGGTTTTCGAGTGGTACGACTTCTATCTGGCCGGTTCACTCGCCATCTTCATCAGCAAGAGCTTCTTCTCCGGCGTCAATCCGACTGCCGCTTTCATCTTCACGCTCCTTAGCTTCGCCGCGGGCTTCGCAGTTCGGCCGTTCGGCGCGATCGTATTCGGCCGCCTTGGAGATATGGTCGGGCGTAAATACACGTTCCTCGTCACGATTGTGATCATGGGGCTGTCGACCTTCCTGGTCGGTTTTTTGCCCGGTTATGCGTCGCTTGGCATTGCGTCGCCAGTGATCTTCATCGCGATGCGGATGCTGCAAGGCCTCGCACTCGGCGGCGAATACGGCGGTGCGGCCACCTACGTCGCGGAACATGCGCCAGCTGGCCGCCGCGGCTTCTACACCGCATGGATCCAGACGACTGCCACGCTCGGCCTGTTCCTCTCACTGCTGGTGATTCTCGGCGTGCGCACCGCCATGGGCGAAGACACGTTCGCCGCATGGGGCTGGCGCATTCCGTTCATCGCGTCGATCGTCCTGCTCGGCGTGTCGGTGTGGATTCGCCTGCAACTGCATGAATCGCCGGTGTTCGAGCGCATCAAGGCCGAAGGCAAAACCTCGAAGGCGCCGCTGACCGAAGCATTTGGCCAGTGGAAGAATCTGAAGATCGTGATCCTCGCGCTGATCGGCCTGACCGCCGGCCAGGCCGTGGTCTGGTACACGGGTCAGTTCTACACGCTGTTCTTCCTGACGCAGACGCTGAAGGTCGACGGCGCGACGGCCAACATCCTGATTGCGATCGCGCTGCTGATCGGCACGCCGTTCTTCCTGTTCTTCGGCTCGCTGTCGGACCGCATCGGCCGCAAACCGATCATCATGGCCGGCCTCCTGCTGGCAGCCTGCACGTACTTCCCGCTGTTCAAGGCGCTGACTCACTACACCAACCCGGCGCTCGAAACGGCCACGGCGAAGTCGCCGATCGTCGTGATCGCCAACCCGGACGAGTGTTCGTTCCAGTTCAACCCGGTCGGCACGGCGAAGTTCACGAGTTCCTGCGACATCGCCAAGAGCGCGCTTTCGAAAGCCGGCTTGAACTACGAGAACGTTGCGGCGCCGGCTGGCACGCTGGCGGAGATCAAGGTCGGCGATACGGTGATCAACACGTATGACGGCAAGGCCGCCGACGCCAAGGACCAGGGCAAGGCGTTCGACAAGACGCTCGCGACCACGCTGAAGACCGCCGGCTATCCGCCGAAGGCCGATCCGTCGCAGATCAACTGGCCGATGAGCGTGGTGATCCTGACGATCATGATGATCTACGTGACGATGGTCTACGGGCCGATTGCGGCAATGCTGGTGGAGATGTTCCCGACGCGCATCCGCTACACCTCGATGTCGCTGCCGTATCACATCGGCAACGGCTGGTTCGGCGGCTTCCTGCCGGCGACTGCCTTCGCGATCGTGGCGGCCAAGGGCAACATCTACTCGGGGCTGTGGTATCCGATCGTGGTCGCGCTCATCACGCTCGTGATCGGCATGCTGTTCGTCAAGGAAACCAAGGACTCGGATATTTACGCCAAGGACTGAAACGCCTCCAGGACGGGGCACTTTAAAAAAGTTGCGTGGCGGGGGTTGACAGCCCCCAGCCCTATCCTCATAATCTCGCTTCTTTCGGCGAATTAGCTCAGTTGGTTAGAGCGACGGAATCATAATCCGCAGGTCCGGGGTTCGAATCCCTGATTCGCCACCATATAAAACAAGGGGTTACGTCGTCTGACGTAACCCCTTGTCCATTTCAGGCGTCGTGTGGTCTACACTAGGTCTACACTCATGGCCTATTCGCCCCCTCTTCTGCCGGTCAGCGATACGGCCGTCACCATACTGATGGCAGGCTACACCGGGTCAGTCTGCGTATTCGAGACCTTGCACGCCTAGAAGACTCTTGCGCCGAACCGGCACGTCTTGCGGAAACTCAAGTGATGCCTTGACTCTCGACGTCGAGCCGTCAAACAGTTAATGCCAACGCTACCGGAACTCCGCACGTCCCTGTTGAAAAACGCGCAACGGTGGAAAGCACGGGCCGAGCAGTATGCTATTGCATCGGACTTCGGAGCAAGATCACATGGACTCGTTCTCTCAACGTCAAGGTCTCGTCCGCCCGGACGCGGAGATCACAATCAGGAATGACGCTCCGACACAGGTGCGCGAAGCGGCAATCCAGATCGCATATCGATCTGGCTTTAAGCCAAACGACATAAGACGGATCTTGTGCCAAATCCTTTACCGGTCGCCTGACGGGAATAATTGGTCGGAGTTTCCCAATATCGATGGCGAGGTTAGAGAACTCGTCGACGATTGCGAATGGTTTGAAGTCTACGATCTGATCGAGATGCTCGCGGAGGAAAGTGAGCGTCGGGGGCACAGCTACGCTGACGAAATGAACCGTTTTTTTCGAGCGGCCGGTGTTGGTTGGCAACTTATCAATAACCGCGTCGAGACCCGCGGTACTGAGGTTTTTGAAGCTGCGGTCCGCCAAGGTCAGACGGAACTACTTCAGCAAGGACGAAAGACCGCTGCCACCGAACTCCACGAGGCACTGAACGATCTCTCCAGGCGCCCACAGGCAGAAACAACCGGAGCAATTCAACACGCCATGGCGGCTCTCGAATGTGTAGCGCGAGACGTGACCGGTAGCAAAGATACATTGGGACAGTTAATCCAACGGAATCCCGGGATCTTTCCGCCACCTGTCAATCAGATCGTCGAGAAAGCGTGGGGGTACACCTCGAACAACGGTCGTCACTTGATCGAAGGAAAGTCGCCTCAGTTCGAAGAAGCGGAGTTAATGGTAGGTCTCAGTGGAGTGCTTTGCCGCTACCTCGCACGAACGCTTCCGGAGAACGCGCAGTGACGCCCGCTCAGGACTCCAATAGCGGTGTTCGTATCTATATTGGTGCTCAGATTGAGCACCAGTCCGACCTTGATGTACTTCGCGCGGTCCACGCTACCGTAGTTCAATCTTCTGGCTGGGCCTACATTTTCGCCAACTTCAATGTGCGCGGTCGTCAAGTCGACCTCGCGGTCTTTACTGATACGACAACCCTTGTTATCGAAGCCAAAAGCTATCGCCAACCGATACAGGGTGAAATCAACGGCCCATGGACACAACTTGGGCCATTTGGTGCGAGGCAAGTTGGGAATGCCTACGAGCAGGCTCTCGGCGCAAAAAACCGTCTGCGCGACGAGCTCCAGGAGATCACAAAAGTTGACGGATATCCGAACGGTCTGGTCGCTGTCATGCCGAATATTCCAAATGGCTCTGAAGTAACCTCAGGCGATTTTAAGGTTGCTGTCGGCGGGACAGAGAAAATCGAGCAGATGCTAGGCCAGCGTTCGGGGGCGATCCTAACGGACCACTTGTGCGAAGCCTTCGCTCGGCGATTGCATTTGGAACCGGTCGTATCCATTGACGGCGCACTGAATGAAAAGATTCTTTCGTCCGAGCGAATGTGCGCTACCTACCTAACATCCTTCGCGCAATTTTACAGTCCCCGCGCGACTAACCTTCTCGCCGACCAGTACGATTATGAACAGACTGTTGTTGCGCTCGCAGACGTTCAATCGACAATTGCCAGCACTAGCGATTGCGTATTGATCTCTGGCCCATCTGGTTGCGGGAAGACGCTGCTTATGGTCTCGTGTGCGATGTCAAGCATTGAGCAAAATTGTGTCCCAATATTCGTTTCTGCAATGGATTTCGATGGACGACTTCAAGGGCTTCTCGACCGCGAAGTCTCATTGCTCAATACTCGTTCGACGAAGAGTATCGTAAGTGCTTGCAAGTTTCTTGGAAAGCGAATTGTGCTTTTCCTGGACGGCTATAACGAATGCCGTGATGACCTGAAGGTTGCCTTGACCCGAAGCCTCCGCGCGTTTTCGTTGCGCTTCGGCGCAGGCCTTGTCATCAGCACGCAACACGACCCGACCTGTGCAGAACTACTGTCGCTAAGGAGGATCTTCGTTCGACGCCCGTCCGATGAACTTAAGACAATTCTCGCCAGAATCGAGGAACAAGGAGATCAAGCTGTCAATTGCACGGCACTCCTTCGTGTCGCTCGATCGGGACTCGAGGCGAGACTCATCGGAGAGGCCGGCTGGTTGTTGCCAACAGGTGCGAGCAAGTTTGCCCTCTTCGACGCCTACTCAAGGAGCAAGCTAGGCAGTGCCGCCCGAGACGGTATTCGGCTGATGGCCGCCCTCGCCAGCACACTTATAGAAAGAACGTGCTTCAGTGTTTCTATCCGAGAGTTTGACAGACTTGCCGACTCGATGTCGATCGGCGGTGATGCTCGAGATACGCTGTTTCGCGTGGAGCTTCTCAACCTGCGTGGAAATAGGGTGAGTTTTACACATGAACTGTTCTACTCGGCGTTCGCAGCAGAATCCGTAATCCGGGAATTGGGGGGACATTTTTCCCAGATTCATTTGATTCTCAAATCCCCCCGTTTCCAGTCATGCCGCACCTTTATCGTCGGCGGCCTTGAGGATGATCGCGCAATCAATAGTGTCCTCGACAAAACAACAGATGAAAATCTCCTGGCAGACTGCCGCCGTGGCGAATGCGGTTCCGCGGCCCTCTCGATCGTAAAGCGGCGATTAGACGACACCTTGGACGCTATGGTTGCCGAGGCGAAAACAATCCGGTTTGAGTTGACTGGCGAGGGATGGGAAGGCGTAACCGTTGCCGAGGATTCAGTCCGACAAGATACGGAGGATTGTAGTCGGTACATCGAGGCTATTAGTGATGGCCTAATGGAAGGACAATACATAGATATTGTCATGGCCGCCTGTGGCTATATGGACGAAGCCATCTCAACCGCTTCAAAAGAATTTTCCACTGCAGCCAAGGAGAAGAAGATCCCACTTCGCCATGCAATGTTCTGGCAGGCGTACGTCATGGACCGAACTGCCGCAATATCGCGATTGATGCACTTCATTCACAGCGGTTTCCTATCGCGTCGCGGGCCACCAGGTCAGGATTTCGGCACGGCGATAACAAAAGCATGGTCAGATGCGAAGACACCGGGACAGTTCTATCTTTTGATCGGGTTAACAAGATCGACGGAATACTGCAAAGAGGTGGTCCCTCACGTCCGAAGCTTGCTTCAAAACATACGGTTGTACCCCTACCATCTCCAACTCGATCTTCTCAATTTCGTGTTGTACCTTCGTGACGTGGAGGAGCCGTATCGCACCGAGATGATCGATGCTCTCGAAGGCTCCCTCGACAAGCTAGGGGTAGTGATGAACTCAATTATCTTCGAGGCGCTTCAGGCACTCGGGGCATTGGACGAGGCAGCACACGATCACGCTGACGTCGTTCGCCGCGAAATCGATGAAGCGCTAAACACGGAGGGAGAGGAGGCCAACAGAGCGGCATGGGGCATTTTTTCTTGCCAATTTGATCATCCCTTTGATGCGGCGTACTGGGAGGAAGTGCAAGGACTCGATGACGCACGCAAAAAGGCCTTGTTTACCAAGGCTTGTCGCGGCGCGACACGCCCGTATCTTTCATTTCTTGGAATTCTTATCCGGCGGCTGTCTGAGTTTAGTGATCCCATCGTGGCATCTGCGATTGCGCCATGGACAATGCTGCCCGACGAAAAGGCCTTCATGCCACAAGATGCGATCGAGGTCTTTGTTGCTGCACACGAATGCTTAGGGTCTCTAGGTGTAGATCTCCCGCTCACGCGAGGGGACGCTACCACGGATGCTCAGCGAGCTTTGCTGGCATGCGGTGACCTTTTGTACTGGTCAGCTCGGACTGACGTTAAAGATCCTCAATCTTCCAGTCTCACGGACGGTGCTAGATCGACTCTCCTTGATGCCTCCAAGTGTGCAAGTGCTGGCGCTCTTGAGCTGGTTACATCTACTCGAATTTGGGATCGCAACGCTCGGCGATCCATAGTAGATACATATCCGGACTTAGCCCTGCTGGCCTGCCGCGAAGCTTTGGATAAGCGACAGGCTCAGGTCTCATACTACGACTTTGGACTTCATGGGGGTGCTGTCGGTATTGCCATTTTTTGTATTCAGGTATTGGGGGAATTGGGAGATGGTAATGATTTGCTTGCCCTCAGAGAACTTTGCGATGACGCCAACTATGGCACTAGTACGTTAGATGCTGTCAAGAAGATAGAGGCACGGGTGAATTTCAGATAGGTAGCAGGTAGCTGCTGACACAAAGAGCTTAACCGCTGCCGTTCCATCGACAGTTGATGTGAAGGACATAGCGCGCTTGATAGGTATAGACCGAGACCTGATCTATCAATCAGAGTCAAAACAAGTCGCAGGTAGCCTACCGTTTGGTGCCAAAGGTCGCGATCGATCCAGAGCGGACTTCGACGCTGCGGAATACCGGACTCAGGTCTCCGCCTCCCACGGCCGGCGGACAAACCGCACATAGACGCCCATGTTGTCCACCGGTGAGGCGTACCGCCTCACGCCGGCATCGGAACTCGCCAGCAGGATCGGTGCGCCTGGGTCGGCAGGGACCTGTGGAACGAGCCACGGAACCAGGCTTCTCTGAAGATCGGACAGGAAGGCTGTTTCGCGCCGCAGACCCAAGGCTTCCCGTACGTTTTCCTTGGCCGACTTGCGCACATCCTTACAGCTGACGCCCGCATAAACCTGCGAATGTGCCGGCTGCTGGCCCGCACCGGGTTCGAGGACACACACGTCAAGCTCATGGCGAGCGTGACGAGGGGCCTGTCCAATGGCGCCACCGTTCAGGGCCCAGCTCAACGATTCGAACTCGACCGAGGTCCAAGCCTCCCCAAACAGGACACCATTCTTATCAAACAGATCGAAGTGAGAGAATCGGCTGCGGTCGGCCAAGGCTGGCTTCCCCGCCACGATCACCTCTGCCGCGTTGCCAGTTTTACCAACTTTGCCCGCTTTGCCAGCCTTGAATAACGGCCGATGCTCAATGCGCCCCTGAGGATGCGCGCGCCGAAAGGCCCGCAACAACCGAGTCAGCACGAGCATCTCAAAAAGCTTGTCGCGGGCCATGGCCTGGAGCTGCAGGGGTGGGGAAGTCGTTACCGCGATGTCGAAGAGTTTGCCGACTGCTTTGACCAGAGCTGGTGGGGCCGGCTGATTCTTCTTTTTCGTGGTGGAAGTGTCTGTCGCGGCGGCGGATGTCGTGCTCACAGATTCTCCTCGGTCTGGAGGGGCAGGAAGACCAGCAAGGCATCCCGCAACGCGATTTGGCGCTTCGTGGGGCGTCGCCCCAGATGACTTTTCAGGCTGAACTTGCGGTTTCCGACACGCATCTGCATGGAGTCGATTCGCTGGTCAGGTCCCAGCATCTCGTTGAGTTCAAGACGCACAGCCTGCTCCGTGGCGCGGTTCGCCGGGAAGGCAAGCACCATCAACAGCGACAGCGCCTCTTCGAAACGTTCTTTGGTCTCCTTGCGGCGACCCGCCATGGCATCGTCCATGCCAGATATGCCGTCCTGGAACTGCTTGCCGAGAGGTTCATCGACCTTGACGGGGGCGCTCAGCCTGGCCAACTCCCTGAACTCCTGCATCAGTGGTCCCTCGTAGGCGTTGGCTCGCCGATGGATTTCGGCAAGCGCCTGTTCCAGGTCCTCCTCATCCTGCACTTCTATGCGCATGCATCCTCCTTAGATTATTCTGGCACCGCAATCTGAGTGGCGGTTCATCTTGTGCGGCACGCAGATTTATTCCTGCCAGTGCGGACCTTGGCGATTGTGGACGCCTGGTGGCAGGACCAAGAAGCAGCGGTCCAAGGGCTTGGCTTGGGTGGAGCGGATCGCGCACCACTGCGTGGTTTCATCAAAGGCCCAGCACTCGTGCGGCGGGCTCTCGGGCACGAGGTAGTGGCAATAGATGTACTCGAGTTGCTTGTTGCCTGGATCGAACTGACCTGCCGTGCTGAGGATCTTTGCGTGGCGCAGGCGCTCGACCTTGTCACCCTCGACCGCCTCAAAACCGATGTGGACGATGCTCGGCCGCCCGTCGGGCAATTGGGCGGTTGCTTCCGACAGCTTCTTGCGAATGTCGCGTGCCTTACTGTCCAGTGCGCCGTCGCTCAGGCTTTCCCAGTTCAGGACAACTGCCAGATCGCACGCCTCGACGTACCGTGGGTTGTCGCTGGGTTTGGTTCGCAGCAGAGTCTGGTAGTGGGCGTTGCGGACATAGCGGCCCGTCAACAGTTCCAGGATCCGGTGGCTGCTGCCCAGCACCAGGTCCGTGGACAACACCTTCTGCAGCGGACGCAGGTCGAGCGCGGCGATGCTGCCAACTGCCGTGGTGTCGCTCCATGCCATCTCCTTCTTGCCAGACACCAGCCACTCGAGGACTTTGGCCTTGAGGTAATCCGGGGGAATAGTCTGGAGCTCGACCTGGAAGCTGACCTTGCACAGCGTGCTGCGTTCAAGCCTCGCCAGATGCGCGGAGCAGTCGGACCATAGCCGACCGATCTGCAGCCGTTCGCTCTCACCGTACTCCCCCACCTCCATGCGCTTGCATTCGACGGCCCACGTGCGGCCATGGAGCGCGACATCCATGTCGTGAGTCTGGGCCTGTCCCGGCTTCTCCTCGACGAAGGCGACGCTGGCGCCGGCTCGCCGGTAGCAGGCCGCGACAAGCAGTTCGAAGAGGCCCCCGTTGGGCTGCCCGCGCTCCTTGCCGACCATGCGCTGAATTCGCAGCGCAAGGCCGCCGACTTGTTGCAGCAGATCCAGGTCGCGCCCGATGGCTTGAAGAACAGGGATGACCCTTGAGCCGAAAACGTAGTCGTAGTTGCCGATGTGATCCAGCAAGGCCTCGCCCAAGAACAGGTACCAGCCGAAGCCGTCCTTGGCATCGAAGAAGCGGCCGTCCCCGTCGCCGATGCCCATCGCACTTAGGTACAGCCGGCGGGCCGCCCGCTCCCGGCGCTGTACCCATTGATGAGGGGGAATGAAGCTCTTGAACCAGTCCACGGCTCGGCGTAGCTCGGGGTTGTCCGGCCATTCATCGGGACGAGGGTCGGGCGGATCGAAGAAATCCGGCGGGAATTGCAGTTGCTTTGCGATGCGCTCGGCGTGCAGGCGGTCCATAAGCAAGCTCCATGAGGCCTAGAACGGCCGCGCCCCAAGCGGAGGCAACGAGACCGCGATGTCGTGCAGTTCCCGCACGAGACGCTGGAAGTTGAGATGTTGCTCGGGGCCATCGGAAAGGTCCACATACATGCGTCCGGCCAGTTCGTCTGGCAACTGGCGGGGATGGCCTGACTGCCGGATTATAGGAATGAACTTCGCGGTGCCAACCTCCCTCATCATCTGCGCGGTGACTAGCATCTGCTCATAGCCCACGCCGCCCTGTCGCTGCTGCGCCTTTTGCACATAGGTCTCAGTACAGATCATCAGCACCCGGTCGCTCTCTCGCACGCTGCGCGCCATGAAGTGGGCCAAGTCCTCGCCAAGGCGCACATGCCATTGGTCGAGCACCACTTCGACACCGTTTTGCCGCAGGGTCATGGCCAGTTGGGTGACCCATGCCCGATGTTCTGGCGAATCCCACGAGTAGGAGATGAAGACCCGGGGTGGGCGTCGAAGCGGTCCCAGCGTGCCAGTGGGCAACAACCCGGCGCCGTACAGTACGTTCGCGAGATCGACATTTTTCACGGCCCAGTGGCTGCGATTCACTTCCCATTTCGGGTCGATGTCGAGCGCCGGCAGCAACTGCATGAGGGTCTCGTAAGAGATGGGAGCCACGGTGTTGTCGAAATTGAAGGTAAAGGCGAATTCCTTCTGCCTGCGGGTGATACCGGTAATTCGCCCCACATGCGCCGGAGCGCCCACGTATTTTTCATAGGCAAAAAGCGTTGGCAGCGCCATAAGCGCCGCCAAGGCCGTGTCGTCCAAAGCTTCGAATTGCCGCTTGACCTGTGGGTGGGTGTATTCGAAAACCCGGTCGTACTCCATCACCCATGATGTGCCGGTCCAAGCTGTTTCATTTGCGGACATCAATAGGTTGTAGAGATGGTTCTGGATGTCCATGGCTGGAGTCGTGTGTTGGGATTGCTCGCAATTGTATGCACGTATCGGCCGCTACATCGGGAAAGTTTGCTATGTCGGCAGAAGTCGACACCAACGAGTCACAAGACGCCTGCTGCCCTCCGTAGAGTCAACACGTTTAGTGCACGTCCTGATGGATGCATATCGCCAGAACGAGAGCTCCTCAAACCCGTCAAACGCCTGAAGCCTGACTCGTTTCGTGCTGACCGCGACGTCCAAAGCGAAATCCGATACCCCTCAATTACTTACGCTTCTGCCGCGGCGGTTATTCACAGCGTTGCCCCCAGAAACTGTGAATAACCAAAGCTTCGCCATTCTTCCCGTCGAACTCGCGCCTTGGCATCTGCCTGCCACCCTCTTTCCTGCCCTGTCCCGCGACCGTAGTCGAAGGCGGGGCGGTGTCAAGGGGCGAGGGACCGTGTTGCCCGCACCCCTCCCTCGCCTCTTTCCTTGACACCGCCCCGCCTTCGACTCCTTGGGTCGCACGGGCAGGAAACCGGGTGCCAGGCAAAAGCAGAAGCCAACCCCGAGTTCCACCGGGAAGGTTTCACGCGCAAGCGGCAAGGCCATCCCACAGCCCGTAATTCAACCTCTTTGCTGTGGAGAACGCCATGCAACTCGCTTCCTCTTTCCGTTACGGCTCCCCGATGTTGCGCGCCAATACGCCGCTGTCGGACGATCAAATCCACCACGTAGCCCCGTCGATCTTCGCAGACGGCAAGCACGAAAGTCGCTCGGAACGCTACACCTACATTCCGACTATCGACGTGCTGCGCGGCCTGCGTAACGAAGGCTTTCAGCCTTTCATGGTCTGCCAGACCCGCGTGCGCGACGAAGGCAAGCGCGAATACACGAAGCACATGCTTCGGCTTCGCCATGCCGACCAGATCAACGGCGACGAGGCCAACGAAATCGTGCTGCTCAACTCGCACGACGGCACGAGTAGTTACCAAATGCTCGCGGGCGTGCTCCGCTTCGTCTGCCAGAACGGCATGGTGGTGGGCGACAACCTCCAAGATATTCGCGTGCCGCACAAAGGCAACATCGTCCAGAACGTCATCAACGGTGCATTCGACGTACTCGACGGATTCGACCTGATCCGCGAGCAGAAGGAAGGCATGCGTGCCGTCGCGCTCGACCGCGACGAACAACACGCGTTCGCCCGCTCTGCCCTCGCGCTGCGCTACGACCCGACCGACGCCGAAGCACCTGCCCCGGTCACCGCAGACCAGCTACTGATGCTGCGCCGTTTCGAGGATCGCCGCGACGACCTCTGGACGGTATTCAACCGTGTGCAAGAAAACCTCACGAAGGGCGGCCTGCACGGACGTTCGCGCAGCGGACGTGCCATGTCCACGCGCCCCATCACCGGCATCGACCAGAACGTGAAGCTTAACCGCGCGCTGTGGATGCTCGCTGACGCGATGCGCCAAATGAAAGCGTAAACGCCGCCGGGGCGTCAGCTTCCCACCGCCCCGTCCCATCAAATTCCATTAGGACTCCTTTCCGGGTCACGTCCTGATGGAATCCGGCAGCACCCGACCCGGACCTTCTTTTTAATTTTCTGGAGTCAGTCATGCAAGCCCAAACCGAAACCACCTCGGCAGACATCAACGAAACCGTCTCACCGCTCGAATCCAACTTCGGCAACGAACAACCAGTCGTCACCGTGCCGTATTCCAGTCTACGGCCCTCACCGCTCAACGCCCGCACGAAACCCCTGTCGGGCATTCCCGCGCTCGCCGCCAACATCCGGGCAAAGGGACTGCTGCAAAATCTCGTCGTCCACGAGATGAAGGGGGCGCGCGGCAAGCAGCGCAAATACGGCGTCTGCGCGGGCCAGCGCCGCGAAGCAGCGCTTGACCTGCTGCACGAGCAGAAGCATATCGCAGCCGACTATCCGGTGCCGGTGCGGATCGTCAGCGAAGGCGAAGCCCTCGCGATCAGCCTGATCGAGAATAGCGAACGCGAAGGACTCGACCCGTTCGATGTGCTGCGCGCGTATCGGATGCTCGCAGAAGAAGGCCGCAGCGTCGATTACATCGCGGCGCTTTTCTCAGCATCGCCGCTCACCGTCAAGCGGCGCATGAAGCTCGCCAACGTATCGACGAAACTGCTCGCCCTGTTGCGCGAGGATGCGATCACGCTCGACCAGCTTGCCGCACTCGCCCTCGCAGACGACCACGAAACGCAGGAGCATATCTGGTTTGACGCGAACGAGTGGCAACGCCAGCCGAACTACTTGCGGCAGGCGATCACGCGGGCCGAAATCGACGTGAGCCGCAGTCGCCTCGTGCGCTTTGTCAACCTCGCCGACTATGAGGCAGCAGGTGGATACGTGCGCCGCGACCTGTTCAGCGACGACGAGAACGCCGGGTACATCGCCGACGCCGAACTGCTGCAGAAGCTCGTCGCACAGAAGCTCGACGCGGCTGCCGCCGAAGTGCAGGCAGAAGGTTGGGGCTGGACTGAAACGCGTGTCGAGCGCGATTTTTCCGAACTCAACCGCCACGGCAGGCTGCGCCCGGTGCAACGCCCATACACCGAGGACGAGCAGCACGAAATGGACACCCTCATCATGCAGCAGGACGAACTCGCTGACAAGATCGAGGCACTGTCGGAGGACGACGAAGATGCCTACGAAGAAGCCGATCGGCTCAATGACGAAATCGAGCGGGTCAACGCGGCAATCATCGCACTCGAAAGCCGCACACTCGTATGGGACGCGCAGCAGATGGCCGAAGCGGGTGCATTCGCGATCGTCGGGCCACAGGGCGAACTCGTCATCGAACGTGGCCTCGTGCGTCGCGAGAACAGCGCGGCGCTCGACGCGGCAGGCGCGACCGTCACCGGCATCGCCGCAGCCGAAGGCCCGGACACCGTATCCGCGAAGGCTCCGAAGATCAAACCCGTCCATAGCGCGAAACTCTGCCAGCGGCTCACAGCACACCGTACCGCTGCCGTCCACGCGGAACTGATCGCGCAGCCCACCGTAGCGCTCGCAGCCCTGCTGCACTACCTCGTCCCGAAGGCACTGCCCGAGTACTACGGGCACGCGTCCTCACGCAGCTATTTCGCACTGTCCGGCGAGAACAACCACGACAGCCTGCTGCGTGCTGCCGAAGACCTGTCCGCCAGCCCCGCATGGAATGCCATCGAAACGCAGCGAGCGCGCTGGATTGCGGAACTGCCCACAAATCGGGGCGACCTCCTGCCGTGGCTGATCGAACAGGATCCCGGCACGACGCTACTTGACCTGCTCGCATTCTGCACCGGCACCCTGCTCGACGGCATCGCGGGCGAGGAAAAGCCACATGAGATCAACCGGCTCGCAGGCGCGTTGCACCTCGACATGACCCGGTACTGGACGCCCACGCGCGCCACGTATTTCGATCATGTCAGCAAGGCGCGTATTGCGGAAGTTGTATCCGCCGCCATGTCACCCAAGGCTGCAGCCGACCTCGACAAAATGAAGAAGGCCGACGCTGCGGCAGCCGCCGAGCTTAGGCTCGCAAAGGCAGCGTGGCTGCCGGAAATCTTCACCGATCAAGTCCCGTCCACGCCGTCATGGGAAAACCGTGACGACGAGGATGAGGACGACAGCGACGACGCGGATACCGGAGACGGCGCGGACGAAGCGCCGGAAGGCGAAAACGCCGACGCGGAACCGGATGCAGGTAGCAGCACAGAACACGTCAACGACAAGCCCACTAACGCGGAAACTGCGCCAGCCGCCGTTTGCCAACTGACGCCGTGGCCTTTCCCGACATCGGACAGCATGCACCGCACGGAGTCCCGCCCGCTCACAGCGTAACGCAACCCTTCGCCCCGGAAACGGGGCAAGGCCGGCGGCAAGCCCCTATCCGCTGCCCGCCACACAACGCCGGAGGAACACATCATGACCAACCGCATCCGTATGGCCGTGCTCGCCACCAATGCCGAAGGCTCACCCGATCTCTACCTCACCTTCGTCGAAGCCACCGACCTGCAATACAACGAAGGCCGGCATTACGACATTGCACGTGCCCGCGCCGAAGATGAAGGCTACCGGGCACCGATGATCGCCTTCGACCAGAACGACGCGGCAGCAGACCTGCTTCGCCACGCCGCCGAATTCATGGAAGGCGACACTGACGAGGTGTAAGCGGTGCGGGCCGACGGCAAGCCGCCTGCCCGCACCGCATGGGTGCTCGCCCACCAGCCTGCCAGCCCACCAACGCTCGCCGCCAGCGCCATCACAACAAGCCCGCCGATTGCCAGCCCATAGCACGCCCTCACGAAACGCCGTTCGGCAACCCGCTCATACGACGCCATTGCCGCATCGAACCGTTGCCGGTGATCGCGCGCCGCAATAGCCATCGCACCGACAAGACGGTTCCCTGCTGCATAGGCGATCCGGTTCGCCACCCGTTCCGATAGCAACGTCAACGCCTCGCTGTTCAATTGCGCGAGCGCAGCCCGATAACGCGTTTCGTGCTCGCCGATCATTCGCTCGGCCAACTCGATCGTTGCCTTGCAGCGCTCGAGCGCGTCCCGGTGCTTTGCCATCAGCGCATCCGCCGCCGTGCGCGTTTCGGCTCTCACCGCATCGAGACTGCCCGCACCTGCCTGCCGGATGCGCTCGGGCATCAACTCATAGAGCCGACCATAATGCTCGAGCATGACCAGCACCGACCACAGCGCGTCGTTATCGCGCAAGTTCAGCGCCGTCGACACCCGCCGCATCCTCAGGACACTAGCGTCGTCGGGCAGTTCACCCGTGACATCGAGATACAGGCGGGCAAGCGCGTCTGGTGGCCTGCCCCGCCCCTTACTCATCGATCGTCACCCTAGCAAACATTGCACTGCATAGCGCGCGCCATCGCAACAATTCTGCCCGTTCGCCGATATGCATCGTCTCCGCCGCCTTACGTATCGACAGACGCTGGCCGCGCAGTTCGTCGGCAACTCGATCCGCCAGTTCGGGAAAATCGAGTGATTTTCCTTTCGCCTCGATGGTTTTACGAAGCTCCGATGTCTGATATAGCGAAAACTTGTCCGGCGTACCGAAGTACCCGTTACGGACAACGTGCGTCACAGCATCGGGGAAAGTCCGGCTGAAACCATGCAGCAGTTCAAGGCTGTCGCGCTGCCGGTTGATCACCCACAGGACGACGAGTCGGCGTTGAAGCTCGCCCAGCGCACCGGCAAGCATCGCGCCGAATCGCGCGACACCGGCCTGATTACGCGCCGCCGTGTTAACGATTACCGCCGCGTCCCGATGTGCGTCGCAGAAATTGACGAGGCCAATCCAGCCATCTGCATCGTCCAGACTATAGGCAACACAATGAATCTCTTCGTGCACTGCTTTCATGACGTCTGGATTTGAGGTGTCGGTTTCGACCAGCGCAGCATGAATATCTTGCTCCTGAAAATAATCGACCAGTGCAAGCGAGACAAAGCTCTTGCCCACACCGCCCTTGCTGCCGCCAACCAGGTATATCGGGGAAATCGTCGTGTCCATTTGAACCCTCTACAAGTTTTCAACATCGGGCGTGATCTCGAACGAGAACGCGTCCCGAATCACCATTGAACCCTGCTGACTGACCGTCTTTCCCCCATCCTGCGTTTTCCCGGCAAGCTTCTTGTCGGTATGCGATGTCCGTTCTTGGCGCTCCTTCTTTGCACGCGTTGCCGGTGCCGTACTGGGCATACTATTCGTGCCCACTTGCGTGGTTTGCGCCTCTTTCGCTGCCCGCTGCATGGCGTATCTCAACGTGCTCGCACTGATCTCGACACCATCCTCTGCGAGCTGCTGCACAATTTCGTCCAGTGTGTACCCCTTCCTCTGGGCACGACTGATCTGGGCCTGCATTGACTTGATCGCATCCCGGACATTGACGCGATGCTCGTGCGCGGGCTTCTCCGGCAGCGCGTCGAGACGGTGCGAAGCCGCATCCCACTGCGCCTGAGTAAAGCTCTTCACCACCGGCATGATTCGCTCCGACGCACAACACGGGGTCATCTTGCAAACGATTCATGGTGATCGTCAATAGCCGGAATCCTTCCTGAATCAGAGCGCTGGAATACGCTGGAATCCAGCGGAACCGACCGGAATAGGAAATTTTTTTGTGCCGTCGTGCAGGGGCAACATGCACGGATTTGCACGAGAGAGCACGACCGCTCCGACCATTCAGCCGAACAATCGACAGCTAACGGCTAGATTCAACGGACACGTAAGCTGCGTCGCAAAGGACCACAGTCCACCATATTGCGCCGGACAATCGCGGTATTAGATTGAGTCTGTTCCACCATGCTGCTTTTTCCGCGCTGCTCCCGGCACCGCCGCACCTTCGAGTTGCGGAAGCCGCCGACCCTGTACACAACAATCCGGCATGGCACTCGAATTTTTCTGCGCGCAGCACGGAACTCTGTGTTCTCGATATTGCGCCAGCACCCACGACCTAGCGTCCCAGATGGATATATCAATTTGCGCGAGCAGGTATATATCCTTCCTAAGGAGGCACTTAGCATCTCGTGCGCGAGGTTTGGTTTGCCGTACGCATCAGACGCTTTTTCTGCGCCTGTGGATCGTTTTTCTTGCGCTGGGCAGTCGTTCCATTTGCGGGTCAGCGGTCAACCTAGCTCACGGGATCTGCGCGAGACAAATGGAACAGCGGAAAAACGAGGGACGGCAGGATAGGCTACCGCCGGTTTTGGGATCCACGAGCAATGGTACGTTACGAGAGGACACGTCGATCGATTGATCGGCGTCTTTTCGGTATAGTTCTGTCAAAGAACTCGGGGGAAGAGATGCTCTATCTAGCAGCCTATTTCGCGGTACTGGCCATCGCTGCAGTCTGCTTCTATAAAAAATGCTGGTACCGTATGGACCATCGTACACTTTCCGCCCAACCACTTTTCTGGGCGAGCATCGCGGCCCCGGTGCTGTCCTTCATATTTTTTGGATATTTTGCTTGGCATGGCCGTAGTATCGATATGAGTTCGGACGGCTTTAAGGAGTTCGTTGCTATCAGCAAGCTGCCGTTAGCGCTGCTGTCGCTATCCATTCCGCTGTCAGCCATCATCGCAAGCGCCCACCGGGCGACGCAAACGGCGTCTCAAATCGAAGTGGTGCTCAAAAAGAACGCACTCGACAGTTTTTATGCACACGAAAAGAGTTTTATCGAAAAGATCAGATCGTTGGATTTTGGCGAAACTGATATTTTCAGTCGAGGAAAACAAGCCGAAAAGATCGCTATCACCACACCATATTCGCTCTATCGGCGGATCTACGCTGGCGCCTCTGCTCGCCAAGATTCCGACTATTTCCCCGACAGTTCCTTCGAGTTCGTCATCCGAGCCAAGCTCAAAGGAATCAGCGATGCCCTATGGAAGCACGTAGATAGGATGGAGAAAACAGGCCAAGGTCCGGTAATTGGCGACGATCTCGAACAGGTATACGCGATATTACTAATGACTTACGAGATCTTCGATCACGTCGGGATTGGCAATATCTCAAGCAACTACTATTACGCGAAAAGCGCAACCAAAGGGATCCAGGTTAACCTCGACTCGAAGATCGCTTTCAAGCAGGCTCTGCGAATCTTGTTGGATATAGCAACGTCCGTAATCGATATCGTATCGCTCAAACCATTGGTCGATGTAGACGGCATCCGACGTTACGCATTTTCACCTCACCCCTACTTCCTCGCCTTTAACGACGTAGCAGACATCCAGGATTTCCGCGCGCCGTCATGGCGAAAGACGCTCAATCTGTTCCGTATTCCCAACCACGACACAGTGAGCAAAGAGGCTCTCCGTGCAGAGAGCGGCGACTCAACTTAACGTCCATCCCCCTCCTTTTCCGGCAGTCCCTAGATATCGAACTACCACGGCGCACCCAACTCCTGCATGACCCGTTGTAGAGCGGCAGGTTTGTTGAGAAAAGACTGGAAGCCATCGGCCCAAACCGCTGCTTTGCCGAATGCGTCAACCGTCCAGCCATCGATGGCTCGGAATTGCCCTGCGCGGACATTGATCAAGTCAATCCGTAGATCATGGAGTAGGGAAATATCACGCTCGTCGGGTTCAGAGTGAAAGGCATTGTAGAACGCTTCCCGATCGCAGCCCCAATAACCCACAAATAACGTTGGCACGTTCGGCCGCGCGCGGCGAGCCTCCTTCAGATATGTATTCAGATGAAGGTCGGCCAGCCCACTGCCCAATACAAAGATGACATCAGCCTCCAGTACATCTCGATTCAGACCAGCGTAGTACGGTGCGTAAGGCGACTGCTGAAGACGCCCGAGCTTATCAAGCCCCGTAATAATGGCACTACGTGCCAGAGTAGTGCCATCCATTCTAGGCACGCCTGATCCATTGAAGGTAGCGTGTTTCGCGGCTTCTTCTTTGGATGCATACCAAGCAATGTCACCAATGTCGTGTGTCCCGCCCCGTGGGAATCCCATGTGGATCGACCCGTGCACATGGAACAACCCTGGCTTGTCCCAGTTCGACCAGTATGACGTGGCGTCGAAATCGAGGTGACTGTCGTGGGATGTGGTGAAACCAGTGAAGAAGGTATCGCCTGTCGCCTGTCCGACAAAATCATCGTAGTTGGTCGTGTAAACCCGCGGCACATACTGCTGCGACATACGCTCGAAAAAAATACCGAACGGAGCGACTGAACAAGCCGGCCTGTCGCAGATGGCCGACACATGCCGATATATAAATGCCAGCATGGTTTGACATGCGGCATTGAGAGCGTCCGTTTTATACGGTACCGAGCCGCCCAGAAACGGATACATCACGGGTAAGAACTTGGGTACGGCGCCAGGCGTGGTACGAAGTACCGATAGCTCATGCATGGCATGATAGATGCGCTCAAAGTGTGCTTCGTCCGTGCTGTTGTAGTAGGCGGTCAACTTTTGTTTCACGTCGAGGTAAGCGGCCGCGCCATCCACATGAACGCAGTACGGGTCGGCTTGAATAGCCTGATCGATCAATGCGCCGAATTTGGCCGTGATTGGAATGCCATACTCCACCGATGCTCCGGCACCCACGATGACCACCGCACGCTGTTTTCCGGTACTTGCTGTCACGCCTCTACCTCGCCATCGGAATTGATCAACACATTGTCAGCTACCAGTCACCCATCCACCGGAGCGCCACCTTGCCAGCGGCTAATTCATTCAAACGCCATTTTCGTCTAACAAGCCATGACGTCGGATCGGTAAGAAACCGCCTCTAATCATAGGACTTGCCTGTGACGTCGGTTATCGCGCCCACCGCAATTCTCGATAGATCATGCCGAGCAGCGCAATTGCCATTTCGGCATCCGATTCAGTAAGCACTCTGTAACCGTTGTTGATCTGCTCTGCAGACTTTGCCCTCGAATGCATACGGGCCAAGATGTTCGCTGCCTTGCCGAGAATATCGCGCTTCTGTAACTCGAAGAAGCTTCCCAGCTTGGCGAGATCCTTCGCAACAATCTCGTTACCCTCAATCATCACGTAGTGCTCGGCATTCAATGCAGCCGTTGCCGCTTCCCGGCACCGATCAATCACGCTCTCGGCATCATCGCGAAAGGCTGCACTGGCCGCCTTTTCGTATTGCGCGATGACAATCTTCACGTACTGCTGGGGAATCAGGGCCGGCACCAGTTCGGGCAAACCGCTCAAGCTCGGTAGCGTGCGAATCGTGATCAGCTCTTCGCCAGTCACCAGGCGCTCGACATCGAGCACGGAATGCACCGTCGCTCTATCCCCTGCGCCAAGGACCATCACCGGATCGTGCGGCACTCCCGACAAACCTAGCGACATTTGCCACGACGTGAACGTCACAAGCTGCGTCAGAAAATAGCCGCGCACATCGGCCTTCGCATGTCCATGCGCCGTGACTATTTCATTTAGTGCTGATGTAGCATACGCAGGATGTCGCTGGACATGCCAATTGCCAGGATTTTGCCCGGCGCGCGTATATAGCCGCCCTCGGCGAATGCGTGCCACTGGATCAAACGAGTCCTCTCGGAACAGCATCGGCGCGTCTCGAAGATTTGAGAACGACGGACCTTTCTTCCAATTTGACAGGCTCCCCACGTAGCTCGCGATAGAAATGAAGGGGGACGGCCAGATGGCATGACCATACAAACTTGGAGAACCTTCATAGAAGAGAGATGTGTTCTCTTCGATACCTAGATTCGTTACGCTCATTCTGACCGCCCATAACTGGCAAACCACCGAAAGTGACCCGTGACCCGAGCAGGGCGTTCGCCGTTACTGGATCAAAAATTTATCGCGGTTCTTCGCGTCTCGAATCCATGCCGGTGCGCGTCCCTTGCCCGACCAGGTAAGACCCGTTTTCGGATCCTGATACTTCGGGGGCAACGAACCATTGGCCTTGCTGGCCTTGACCTTCTTTGGCGGGAACACATCGTCGGCGGTCAAACCGTATTCGGCGGCCTTTGCACGAAGCTCAGAGATCACGGCTTTGATTTCGGAAATGCGTGCTGCTTCCGTCTCTGCCTGCAATTTCTCCAACTCGACCTTCAACGTCTTGTAATCTCTGGTAGCCATGTCTGATTCCTCCTATCGTGGTTAAGACCGCGCAAGTATAGCGAGCACTGAGTAGATCGACCCTTCCTGCGCACGGTGGCCTCGCTATCGAAAGGCCATTGCCGCGTGTGATCACACTTTCAATTGAAGCGTTATCCACCTATTTCATGTACCACGCAATCGAATAAAAGATACAGCCCGTAAAAATTCCTAACCGCGACGAAAGCTCGTTGCGTTCTTCGGTCAGCCGTCTATATTGACTAAAGAATCGTAGAAGTAACCTGCATTTATTGTGGAATCCTGTACAGACACAGCGGTGTCTCGAATCAAAGGAGCGCGCAACATGGAGTTCCTGAAGCTTGCCCTCATCATGGGTGCTCTGCTCGGCATCGCCAAGAGCATCCAGCTATTCAGTCGTCGCTGCCGGCAACGGTTCGGCCACAGCTTCTTCACGGCGCGTGGCTTCTGGCTGGCAGCCCTCGGTATCAATTTCCTCTGGTGGGGATACTACTTCTGGATCACCGCGCCTCTACGTCACATACCGCCGTCTGGCGGATTGATCCTTATAGCGATGGGCCTTGCAGCAACAGGATGGCTGGCCTACGAAAATATCCGGTATACCGACCTGCCATATGGCGCAGGAGGATCTGCACTCCAACTCGTGCTGTTTTTCCCGGTGGCACTCTACGGTATCCCGCTTCTCGCGATCGCCCTGCTCTTTCTGCTGTTCGCGACATTCAAGGCCGGGCCTGCTGCGTGGTTCATGGATCCTTGAACGATCTCGACGTGATCTGCATTGTGCGATAGAGAATCGGGTTCCCTCATCACGCCTGAATTTCGTCAAAATAGCCCCACGGGATCGCTCTTGCGATCCCAGCTATAAATGATCAACTCACCGCGCTGTGCGATGTTTTCCGCACCACCCACCGTGTACTGAATTTCGACCCGCTCCATCTCAAACCCGGCGAATAACGCACGGATATCCGGGTGATCGTTCAGCGTCACGATAGCTCGCCCCCTGAGCCCTCGCATTGCTACAGCCAACTGCTCGTATTGTTCAAAACCGAATGGCACACCATAGCCTTCCGTCTGCCAGTATGGCGGATCAGCAAAGAAAAACGTATGCGACCGGTCGTATCGGCGGATGCATTCCTGCCAGTCGAGCTTCTCGATGTAGGCACCGGAGAGTCGCAGATGTGCGGCCGAGAGAGCTTCTTCCAGACGCAGCAGGTTCAGCCCGGGCGGTGATGTCGTCGCCGTGCCGAACGTGCGCCCTTCCACCCGGCCGCCGAAACAGTTCTGCTGCAAATAATAAAAGCGCGCCGCACGTTGGATGTCGGTCAACGTCTCCGGCCGCGTATCGTTCAGCCATTTGAATACCTGCCGGCTGCTCAAGGCCCATTTAAATTGACGAATAAATTCTTCGGGATGGTGTTGCACCACCCTGTATAAATTGACCAGGTCATCGTTCACGTCATTCAGGACTTCGACCTCTGCGGGCGGGCGCATGAAGAACAGCGCCGCCGCGCCGGCAAAGATTTCAACGTAGCAGGAATGCGGAGGAAAGCGCGGAATCAGCACATCCGCGAGGCGACGTTTCCCGCCGATCCACGGCACGATGGGCATAGCCACGACAACCTCCCGGCATCAACGTTCTACATTCGGCCCGACGTCGCCGGATCGATCTTCAGCCTCTGGACGCCGTTGATCCAGCTGCGCACGCGCGGGTTCCTGCCTGCGTCCAGTTGTCGGCCGATCCCGCTGCACCGGCATGCCCCCGACGAAGTAAGCCATTTCGACCGCCATTGCGCGATCCTGTTTGTCGCGCGATCCCGCCAGCGCCCAGGCCACCTCGCGCCATGCGGCAAACACACCGCCATGCGTGGCCCACCCGGTTTTGCGCTGAGCGTCAGTTGGGATTGGTCGCCAGTTCACAGGCCGTGCGCCGCGCGCCATCATATGAACCACAGCCGGTTTTGGATAACGCTGCGTGACGCCACGTGTGCGCCGGGATGTAGCATTCGCCTCGACGCCGTGTTCGCGAAGCTGCTCCGCGAAGCGCTCTCGCCAGCGCTGCAGATCATCGTGGCGTGGATTCAGGCGGCGGCCATCCGGCCCGCGTACCTGCACGCTCAGATGCACATGGGGATGCTCTTCGTCATCGTGCGCCGCAAAGACATACGCCCGTCCGTCACCAAACTCGAGCGCAGCGAAGTCGCGCGCCGCAGCCCGCACGGCCTGCCGGTCCGTGCCCGGTGGCATCGACAGCAGGATATTGAAGACCTCGCGACGGTTACTCGTCTCGGGCATACCCCATCCACCAAGCTGCCAGGTCTTCATGAGATCGCGCAATGCATCGACACCGGTTGTCCGGTCGCCGTTCTGGTCTTCGAGTTCAACCCGACCGTTGCGCGAGATATAACGCAGATGCCGGCGCACCGCGCCCATACCCTGTGCGCTGGCCGCCTTGTTGGTGATCTTGACCATCACCTCGGGCGTGCGTTTGAGCGTCCGCCGGATCTGGTCGCGCATGCGCGCCGCATCATCGCGGATCTCTACCCGCGAGAGCCTTGCGGCCCGTGCATGTCGCAGTGGCTCCTGGAACAGGCGGTCGCCCCAGTTCAGGAGCATCGCATCGATATAGATTTTCGGGTAAGGCATGTCAGCGACTCCAGCGGTCAAGGTTTACACGCAGCACCGCCGCGACGGTACGCAGGTGCACGTCGATCTGGTCCCGTATGTCTCCAGGCGAGAATGATTCGGATCGATCTCCCCCCACGCCGTCCACACCACCGCGCACAAGCTGGGCCAGCGACCGGCTGATCACGGCAAGCTGCTGGTTCGAAGCCGACAGCATGCGCAGTTCGTATTCGCCTAGCTGCGGTTCGTGCATCAATTGCGCGCGAACCCCGGCGACGATCCAACGGTTACTGCTCATGCCCATCGCTACCGCGCGCAGCCCGATAGCCTCCAGCTCTGCGAGCGTCAGCCTGATTTCGATTCGTCCACGCGTCTCGCCCACGACCGGCCGGGCCAGGCCGGATTCAAGTCTGTCCATCGGACCACCCGCCTCCGCGTCGAGCGCTGCCGCAATCAGTTGCCGCACACCTTCGCCTGCACTCACGCCGCGACGCGTGCACCATGCGTCCCAGCATGGCCGGGCCACACCGAGTTCCACACACAGCCGCTCGCGGATTCTCATGACTTGTCCTAGCGCGACGGCATCGACGGCTCGGCCGGTGTCCGATCAATCTCGCGCGTCGGAGAACGTTCTGGAACCGCACGCGCCCGACGATCCCGGCCAGAAGGCGCCTTCGGATCGAAGACCTTCGGCACCGGAACCGGAATCCCCTCTTTCCCAAAGGAGTCCAGCATGCGTGCGGCACGCTGCTGCACGCGCGAGATGGATCGCTCGCTGAAGCCCTGCTCACGCATGGCGGCCGTCAGGACAGCCAGGTGCATCACCTGCTCGCCGTCCGGAACCGGTTTAGACGGGGTACTGCGGCGACGCTGCAGCGCATGCTCCACGGCGGGCGGGACAGACCGATCCACGGGGAGCGCGCTATCAGGATCGGGACGCGCAGGCTGCGGCGTGGACAGCGCAGCTTCGCGATTACGTGGCACAACATCGACCTGCCAGCTATGGCGATAAACATCCTTCTCTTCTTCGCCCATCACCACGCCTTCGCCATCCAGAATGGGAACCCTGACCGTCACCAGACGTCTGCCGAGGTTTTCGAGCGTCACGGGCTGTCCGATCTGGGCACCCGACTCGCGCATCGCGCGCTCAAGATCGACACCCCATACGACGTGATCGATGGCCGCCCCATCGCGGAATACCACGTAGTACGAGTCACTGCGTGCCGGATTGTGCTGATACGGTGCGCCGCCATGCTCACGCAACTCGCCCGCATACCGGCGCGGTGTATCGGTTTCGTCTGTCGAGGCCGACGTATTGTCCGTAGCACCAGGCGAAGGTCCGCGCTCATCGCGCCCAGGTGCAGCAGGAAACATATCCGCAACCGGCGCCGCGGCCGGTGGTATCGATGACGGAGAAGGTGGTGCCGCTCGACGCTCATCCACCTGTCCGCGGGTATTTACTCCTCCTGCTGCGGTGGCCGGCATCGCATCCGGCACCACTTCGACGCGGTTATCCATACGCGCCTGCCGAGCCTCCGCCAGTCTCGCCAGATCCGCTGCCTTCGGCTGATAGCCGCTCACCTCGATTCCGAGCAGCGTGCCCTGCAGCCACACCTCACTGCGGAAAGCCTCATGGCCCGACACGCGGATACGCCGCCACGCCTTGGCGTGCACCATGTCGACCATCGATTCGACCACGTCAGGCCGGTTATGTTCGGTCACGAGGTACGGACCGATATCCTCGAATGCAAGCTGATACGGCGCATCCTTCAGAAAATATTGATTGCCCGCGCGGAGATAACGCTTGCGCACCCGCTCAGGCGCCTCGTCGAGCGGCGCACGAACCCGATCGGCGTCAGCCGGTGCGTCGGTCGCCGCGCGCGCGCCGGCCTGCCGAAACACACCGGCATCTTCCCGGATCGCCTGATCGCGTAGCCGGGCGCGGGCAGCGTCGAACTCGCGTCGGCGCCGCGCCGATACGGCACCCATTGCAGACGCATCAATCGCCTCGGCACGGCCGCTCGCTGGCGTTGCCCCGTCGCTGCCGCCGGGCACGTCCTGTTCGATCACATTGATGACCGGATCGGCATCCTGATCTGAAGCTGTCTGCGCCATGTCGTCACCTCATGCCATTCAAAACGGTTATCTGTTTGTACTGTGATCGCTACGCGCTAGCGATCGGGGTCCGTGCCCGCCCCGTCGACCTCGCGCGACGCAGCCTGCTCTTTCGACTTCTCCACGGCGGCCGCCCGCGCTTCCCGAACACGCGCCCACGATCTCGCCTGCATCTGGTCAAGCATCACCTCGACATTCGGGCTGTAATTCAGCTCCTGCGCCGACTTCTTCAGCGATGCGACCGTACGCTCAAGCAGGTCGCGCGCGCGATCCCACGGATAGACCTTCGGTCGCTCGCCTTCGTAGCCCACCTGCAACTCTGAGCCGTTCAATCGCGCGTTCTCGTCCATCCATTTCAGGCGCTCGGAGACGAACGTCATCTGATCCTTTCGGTGGAACACCACGCTGTGCGTGGCGACCGACTGAATCAGGTAATGTTCGGTGTTCAGCACCTCACCGCGATACGGTCCGCCGTTCTCGCGCGGAACGCCCATCCTGAGCGGCGAACCAAACCGGTGTTCAGCCAGTGCCTTGATCTCGTGCGGCACATCGTCGAGCCCAAACAGTGGCTCGCCCACCGGCGGGCGCGTGGGCGCGAACCGCGGCGGATCGGCGGCGGTCGGTGTCGCAGAGGACGACACGGAAGCAGGGGCAGCCGATGACGGCGCTGCTGCAGCATCAGGATCAGGCTCGGATGAAGCCGACGATGCGGGAGCAGCCTCCGATCCCCGCTGCGGTACGCCGCGCTTCGATGACCGGCGACGCGGACGGCCTTCGCCCCCTTCGCCATCACCCACCAGTTTTTCCTTGACGTTGCCCATTTCTGCACCCTCCCTCCGTTCGTCCACTTCAACTACAGCCAGACCGGACGTCATCAGCCCATCTGGCTCCGGCAGTCCGTCCACTCTGACGGCAGCTCGAAACGCCGCGTCACGCAGATACAGCCCCACTGCCTCGAACCCCGACAGCACGACCATGTCGCTGAAATCGTTGGGCACCTTCCCGTCGATACGCACGCTCTCAGCAAAGGTCGGCCAGACCAGGTGCGCCGTCGCACCTTCCGATGCCCGCCGGGCGTCTCCCTCGCCACGGCCGATTTCACCGAGTACGATCAGGTCGCCCTCGGGATATCGCTCGCGCAGCGTGGCGGAAACCAGAGCGAGATTTCCGCTCGACAGCGCCGCGACCGCAAACCAGCCTGTCGCGCGCGACGCGGACAGCACCGTAGCCATGCCCTCGCCGACCAGAATCGGCGTAGACAGATCACCCGGAAGCGGCAGCGGCGCCGCCATCCAGTACCCGCCCTTCTTCACACCACCAGCCAGAGACGACTTCCGTCCGTATTCGTCAATCAGCTCGAGCGTCGAGATCGATCCAATCCAGACCGGAGCGATCAAGACTCGTCCGATCAACCGCTGTTCTTCGCTGGCGGGCGCATAGCCGAGTAGCGTTTGCAGTTCCAGCGCATCCAGCTCACGCAAGGACTCGACTGGGTCGAGACGCTTGCGCATCAGATACGGATGCTGAGGTCCCACCGGCCGCGCCCATTCCCAGATCGCCTGTGCCTCGCGCGCAACCGCAACATGCCGGGCCTGGCGTTGCGCTTCGTCTCGTGTGCGCTGCGCCAACACCTCGGGCGAGGGGATCAGCGCGGTCGCCATCTGATCTGGGTAATGCGAGCGCTTCAGATCGAAACCATGCTGACGCGCGACCCAGAACAAGGTCGCCAGTGTCTTGCCACCTGATGCGTCCGCCGAACGCCAGGTGGTACGGGCTGCGCGTTCGTTGTAGTTACCAGCCGTGCGGCTCCAGGCATCCCAGATCTCGAACCCCTCGTCGCCGAATCCCTGCTTGAGTGCGAATGCCATGTCGACCCACGTTCCGTAGTCATCGGCAGGAATCACGGCAAGGGCCGCGCGGGCACGATCGGCCTCATTCACAAAAGAAGTGCTCATCGCTGGGCTCCCTGGATCGGCACGACGTTTGAAGAAGCTCGCCGTACTGCAGGTAGCGGAACGGGTTCAGAAAAATCCAACTCCGCCACATCAAGGTCAGCAATGGAAAGACGGCGCGTGGCCCGCGCAATTCTTTCCACTGGCATGCCCATCAGCATGAAATGCCGCTCCACATAGGCACGGGCATCGTCCTCGCTGATATCGGCCAGGTTCGGCGGCAGATCGCGCGGGTCCCACGCCTGCAGCACTTCGAGGTACTCGGGCGACAGGTTGATCAGCCCTACGCCGTCCGGATCAATCTCGTCGGGATGCAGGTCGCGCAGCCGGCGTTCGACCACGGCGCTGAAGTGCGCGAGGTCCATCGCGGGCACCGCGGGCGCGGTCATCACGCGC
Organism: Paraburkholderia fungorum; assembly: GCF_902833645.1. Taxonomy (GTDB): domain Bacteria; phylum Pseudomonadota; class Gammaproteobacteria; order Burkholderiales; family Burkholderiaceae; genus Paraburkholderia; species Paraburkholderia fungorum. Next base: position 259,731 of record NZ_CADFGE010000004.1, on the reverse strand, counting down.
GCGGCATATTCGGGATCGCGCCAGTAGCAGATCTTGTCGGCCAGGATCGGCTTGGTGTTTTCGAGCACGATGATTTCCTTCTCGCGCCCCAGCTCCTTCAGCTCCTGCGGCAGCAGCAGCGGCCGGCGCTGCTCGGACACGCTCTCGCTCGACCCGCCCCGGCCGCCGAAGATCGCGTTTGAGCGGCTGACGCTGCGCGACTGGTCGGTCAGCGTGCCGAGCATCTCCGAGTAATCGTTCGCGTCCTTCTGCTCGCGCGGCGCATAGAGAATCTGCATCGCGTGGTTCGTGATGAAGGTGCGGGCATCGGCCCGTCCGTAAACCGATTCAAGCTGCGCGATCGACTGCACTATCGACAGCAGGCGCAGGTTGTAGCCTGCCATGTAGGCCACGGCGCGGGCAAGAATGTGGATCTTGCCGATCGCCGTCATCTCGTCGAGCAGAAGCAGGCACTGGAACCGGAGCGTGGGATCGGCTTCAGGCAACTGTTTGGTATTGAGGTTGATCAGTTGCGAGAACACGAGGTTCACGAGCAGCGCCGCTTCCGAAAGGTGATCAGGTGTCACACCGATATAGACCGACATGCGACGGCGACGCATGTCGCGTAGATCGAAGTCGTTGGCACTCGTCGCGGCATCGACCACGGGATTGGCCCAGATCGTCAGCGGCGCATTGAAGGTCGCCAGCACGCTCGCGAGCACCTTGTCGTCATTCGACAGGAAGCGGTTCAGCGCATCAACGCATTGGCCTGTGAGCAGACTGCGATGCTGAACCAGCGCGCGCTGAAGATACGTCTTGACCGGCATACCGTTACCCGAAGACTGCCGCAACACCTCGCCCATCGTGACCGGATAGCTGGGAATCGACGAACCTTTACCCGCCCGGCGGGCATCGCGCCACTCGCACAGCAGCAGCACAATACCCAGAAAGAGGTTTCTCGCCTGGTCTTTCCAGAAATCGTCGTGACCACCGGGCGGATACAGCGCGTAACCGATCGCGAGGATGTCGCCGACGCGAAACAGGCCATCCGAAATCGCCGATAGCGGGTTGTACCGATGCGTGCGACCGTCTTCGGCAAACGGGTTGAACAGGTACACATCCTGCCCACAGGCTTTTCTGAAACCCGCTGTGACAGCGTAGTTCTCCTGCTTCACATCTAGCACCACGACCGAATCCGGGAAACTGAGCAGGTTCGGGATCACCACTCCAACGCCCTTGCCTGAACGCGCAGGTGCCGCCAGCAAAACAAACTGCTGGCCAGCGAAGCGCAGATAGCGTCCGCGCCATACGCCCACGACAATCGAAGGCAGGCTACCGAGGTAGGCGGGCGCCGTCATAGCAGCCCCGCCCGGCCGATTTCCGCTTCGCTCGCAAAGCGCGCGCTGCCGTAGAGACGGCGTCGGCCCGAGCGCTCCCACAACGCATGCAGACCGAACACTGGCCCGCCGAAGGACAGGAGCACGCCAAAGAGCGCGGCACCCGCGAGCTTGCGGCCGGCGTTCGGCATCAGACCGTGTCGCCAGGCCAACGCCGCGTCGAGCCAGCCGGACAGGCCCGCGTGCAACGGGTTGATCCGCAGGCTTGCGTACAGGAAGAACGATGCGAGCCAGAGCGACGCGGCCAGTCCGCCAACGAGACAGGCCAGCACGGCCAGCGTCACCGCCGCCGGTCGGGCATGCTGAAGCAGACGGGAGGATGATCCGGTCATGGCCATCCCCTATACAAACGCGGTGCGCGCCTTGCGCACCGGATCGAACCAGACTTCGGTCATGCGCCAGCGTTTGCCGGTCTGTTCGCCTGCCACATCGAATACGGGTTGCGCCTCCATGTGCGCGACGACATCGATCGTTAGAAACAGCAGACGCTTGAGCGCGGCATCGTCCCAGGCCGCAGCCTCGGGATGTTCTTTCGCCATCAGCGCGAAACGTTCGATCGCCACCGCGGCATTCGGTGCGTGATAGCTCGTGATCGACCCCGCATGCCCGGTCGTCAGCAGCTTCAGAAAATCGTAGGCTTCAGCGCCGCGCAGCTCGGCGAGCAGTACGCGATCGGGGCGCATACGCATGGTGCTGGCGATGAGATCGGCCGGCGTGACGCGCGCCTGTCCATGACCACCCTTGCTGTACAGCAGGTGAACGCAGTTCTCGATGTGCCGGATAAACAGCTCGCGGACATCCTCGATCGTCACGATCCGCTCCGTCGCCGGAATCGAGCGACACAGGGTCTTCATGAAGCTGGTCTTGCCCGACCCCGTGTTGCCGACGACCACGACATTGAGCCGGTCCGTGACCGCGCGCTCGAAAAAGGTGCCCCAGTTGTGCTCTTCCAGACACTGGATGAGCCTGCGGTCTTCTGCACGCAGTACAGGCAACGCCGAATCAAGTCCGTCCGGCCGATGCCATACCGTGTCGTCAAACAGACCTTCGTCACAATAGGCATCGAGACTCTTCTCGTGCGACGACGGCCGGCGGATCGTGACCGACACCGTGCGCGGCGAGACAACCGGCGGCACCACGATCTGGATACGTGCGTCGCCCGGCAGCAACGCCGACAGGACCGGATGCTGGGCCGATATCTCCTGGCTCGTCAGCGTAGCAACCGCCACGGCGAACGACATCAGCCGGTCGAAATCGAGATCATGGAAATCGTGACCATGCCAGCCACGCGAGTTTTCGGTCAGGACGCGCTGCGGCCGGTTGATCACGAGTTCGGTCACGTCGGCGTCCTCGAGCAATGGCGCGAACGGGCGCATCAGTTCGCGCACGGAAGCATCGTCGGGCAGGCGGGCCAGCACCGGATCGCAGGACAGATCCGGCATGTCGGTGCGGGGCATCATTGCGCGCCCTCCGGCTGCAACGCATAGACTGATCCGAAATCCAGATCACGCGCGATCGTGATCGTAAATTCCGTGCCTTGATTTTGCTTCAGCGTAGGCGGGATATTGATCGTGCTGTCGAGCACGCGCGTAGCCATGTCGGTGCCCTGCTGCTGCGTGTTCTCGAACACCACCGACCCGTTGCCGTTGCCACCACGTGTCGCCAGATAGCCGATCGCGTCCTGAGTCACACCAAGCAGCATCGCTGCACCGATGCGTTGCCCCCAATGATTGTCCACGTACCCGTCCATCCCCATGCGGCCGAGTGCGTCGGCCGCCGGCGAGTCAATCTCGACCGTGACACCATCCGGCGTCTTGATGCGCGCCGACAGCACGAATACGCGCTTCTGCCCCGGCGCCAGGTTCGAGCGGTACTCGCTGTTAATCTGCGAGCCACGCTCGACCAGCAGCACGTGTCCGTCGTCCGAGTACACGTTCTTCGTGACGGTGCAGGTCGAGGTGCCGGCCTCGGTCGAGTCGAAGGCCGTGTCGCCCACGCAATCGATCTTGGCGCCCTGCGCGAGAATGAGACTGCGATTGCCAAGCATCGCGGCACGCACACGCGGCGTCGCTGTCGGCGTCAGTGCCTGGGCGAGCGCGCCGCCCGCCTGACCCATGACCGGAGCCACGGCGCTACCGGATACGGCTGCGGTGACCGACGAAGCGGAAACTGCCACGCTGCCGGTCCCGAGATCGCCTGGCAGTCTGGCCGTAGCCTCCTGCCCGCCGCCCATGGCCAGCAGGGGCGCATCGTAATAGCTGTGGGGAGTTGCGACATGCGGCGTGCTAACCGGAGCGACAGTCACACCCGACGCCGGCACAGGACGAACGACAACGGCGCTCGCGGGCGCGGGCACCGATGCCGCGATAACCGCAGACGCAGGAGCGTCCCTGAATGTGCGGCCCTGCGTGGACGTGTCGGTCACCGAATCGCGCCGCGCCTTCGCCTCGGCATCGTGACGCGCGAGGAAGCCATGCACCGTCCAGACCGCACCGGCACCAACCACCAGCACGATTGCGATCGGCGTCAGCCACCAAGCCCGCGGACGGGCGCTACGGTACTGGCCCAGCGCCGGCATGCCGCGATCGGCAGACATCGGCGCAGCACCGCCATTCGGGTTGCGCGCTGGCTGCTGGCCCGCGGAGTCGTCGGGCTCGATCACGTTACGTTCGGTATCGTCATTCATCGCCGTGGCTCCGCAGAACACGCTTCACGCCGCTGACCGTGGTGCCGTCATGCGGCGGCACGCCATCCATGTCGTAGGCGTCATTCCAGATCCCGACGACTTCCTTGCCGAGCCGCAGCACGAACCGCTTTGCGACCTCATGCACGACAATCGTGTTTCCCTCGACGTGCTTATCGACCACGCTCTCCGTACCATCGTCGGCCACCCGGAAAATCGCCGGCATGCGACGGTTGTTCGGGATACGCAGATACGTGAAGCGTCCGTCGTCCCATGCGGCGGTCGGCGCGATGTCGTCCGAATCCGGCATGACCTGCATCGAGTACCGTGCGTTACGCACGACGGGTGATTGAGCGAAACGCTTCGCGACCAGCCCAGCGTCGGAATCCGCGTGCGCCTGCTTCACCAGTTCGTCCGGGTAGACGAAGGTCACGCGGTACATCACCCGGTCGTTGCCGAATTTCGACTGGAGCGGCAGCACCACCAGATCGAAGCTGTAGCTGCGGCGATCGGTGCGGATTTCGAGATTCGAGTCGTGCGCGGCAAGCTGCGGCTTCAGGTACACGTCGTGGTCACCCTTGTTTGCGACGATCTGCCAGCCGTCCCGGTCACCGGGCGCGACGACCTGGATCTGCTCGTGCGGATCGAGCGCGATATGCGTGGCAAAACCGCGCTGCGCCTCGACGCGCACCACTTCGTCCGCGTGATAGATCACCTGGCGCACGCGCGAATCGTCGTTCCAACCTGGCAGATCGACCGCGTGGACCATGCCGGAGAACGGCAGACCCGCGAGTGCTGTGGCGGCAAAAAGCGCGAAAAGAAGCGTTCTCATGGCGTGCCTCCCGCCGCGGCAGCCGAGGCCGGCGGCGTATATTCGGGATCGCGGCTGTATGCCGTAACCTTGAAGCCGAACGGATTGGTGATCGCCACGCTCTCGCGCGTGAACACAGGTGGCTTGTAGGTATAGGCCAGCGTGATCACGAAACGCTGCGTCGGCTCGGTATCGACCTGGCCGTTCCTGAACGAGGCGCGCTCGACATGCACGACCGCGTGACCCGGTTCGTCGGGCGGCAGCGTGACCGAGAGAATCCGCACGCGCCGCTCGGTGCCCGCCCCAAGCTGCCGGTCGAGCGCGTCGGGACCGCTATAGATGCCGCGGTAGTCGCGCGCGACCACGTCATCGCTCATCGCAAGCACGCTGTCGTAGTCCATCTGCAGCAGGCCCCAGTCGTAGCGTTCGCGCTCGCGCACGTAGGTCTCGACCCAGTGCTTGTCCTGGATCTCCTTCGTATGGATATGATGGGCATCGAGTACATCGATCACCTGGGACTCGCCCGTCAAGCGATCGACCTCGATCGGCAGCGGCACCACGCGGTAGAACGGCACCATCACCGCGAGCGCAGCCACACTGAGCACGGCCACGCCGACCGCCGCATAGGCGACATGCCAGGCACGGCGCTCGGAACGTTCCTGCAGGTAGGTCAGCGACGCCTCGATGTCGAGCACGCGCCCATAGTCGTGCGGCGTGCTCATGACCGGTCTCCGGTATCCGATGCAGCATCCGGCTTTGCTGTCGGCGTCGCGTTCGACACATCAGGAATAGGCGGCACACGATTAACCGGGACACGATGCAGGCCATCGGGCAGCATGGGTTTCGGCGGCCCGCTACTGCACGCCGCCAGGCTCCAGGCAATACAGCCGGCGAAGATCAGGGAAGTTGGCACGGACATGGCTCCCTCCTCAATTCCCAAACGACGCGGGAACCATCTGGTCCTGGAGCCGACTCGTCTTGCCCGCGCGACTCAGTACCAGTTCGCCTTGCTGCTCGGCCACGAGCTTGTCCTCGGCATCGGACAGCATCCGGAACAGTTGCAGCTTCGTCATCTCGTTGCCGACCATCGTGCTCTCGGCCTGGATACGTGCCTGCAGTTCGGCGACGCCTTTCGGGTCCTGGGTCGCGTCGATCTGCTGCGCGAGGCTCTGGATCTGATTCAGCTCCTGCAGCTCGGTCTGGTACGCCTGCTGCCCGAACGCCTTGTCCTGGAACGGCTTGTTCAGCGCGCGCTGGCAAACCTGCTGGTCGATCCCGGTCTGGTCCTCGCAGTTGTAGATCTGGCTCGCCGAGCGCAGCGCCTGCGCGCTGCCCGTCAGGCCCGAATAGCCGCCGTTCTGGACCGCCGTGTAGACGCTCTGCCAGTTCGACGGCAGCGACTTCGCCACGACCGGGTTGCTCATCAGCGCGCCGAAACCGCGCGTGCCGACCGTCGACTGGTAGATCTGGATTTCCTGCTGCACTTGCTGCTCCAGCTGGGCTACCGTCGCGATGGCCTGCACAACGTTCTGCGCGTCAAAGACCGGGATACCCTGCGCGTGCGCGCTGCTCCAGTACGCTGCCGACACCATCGACATCAACGCGGCACCCATCCATCTGCTTCGTTCGTTCATCGTCATCACCTCGCTGTCCATTCGCCTTCAATCGCTCTGCTGGCCCAGGTTCGCGCGCGCCGCACGCTGGTAGGCAGGCACCGCACCACCACCCGTGCCACCGCGCGAACCTGTCCGGTCATGAATCTCGCCGCCGGAACGCGGGCCGCGTCCGTTGCCCTTGAGTGCCCGGCCGATGGCCGTCACGACGCTGCGCGAAGCGATGCCCGCGACGAACGCGCCGAAGCCGGAAAGCGTTGCGCCACCCGACAAGCCCGAAGCAACGGACGGCAACTGCCAGCCGACCATGGCGAGGAACACGCCGCTCGCGAACATGCCGGCTGCGGCCCCCCAGGCGGCCGTGGCTTCCAGTGCAGCCTGGCCAGCCGAGATCAGCGAAGCGGCGTTCGATGTGGGCGACGAGGTCGTCACCTGGAATGGCGCGAGCTCGGTCGAAAACGCCGTAAGCGCCATGCCAAGGAAAGCGGCGACGAGCACCTGCAGCAGCGCGTAATTGACGACCTTCGCGGTCCACGCCTCGAAAAAGCGAGCAGTCGGAGAAAACGCCGCGCAGGCGATAAAAACCGGACCCAGTCCGAGTACGAGATCGAGCAGCATCCGCGCCATCACGACCTCGAAGGCCAGCACGATGAGGAAGAGCGTGCCGCCGAGTGCAGCCACCAGCCCGAACAGGAAATCGCCAATGCCCGCGACGATCCCGGCCAGACTCAGCCCTTCGTGTGTTGCTTTTTCCGAATAGGCATCGAGCACGAGATCGATCTGCTGGTCATAGCAGTCGAGCGTCTGGTAGATGCTGGTCGCCGTGCCCTGCCCGGTCACACTGCTACCGCTGACCGACCCGCAGCCGGGATTGCCACCACCCGTGGTATTGGCCGCGTTCTGGATGGTCTGCGCGAGTCCGGAAGTCGCGCCATCGACAGCGGTCACGACCTGCTGCTGATAGATGCCGGCACTCAGCGCGAACGCGAGCGTGATCGCCACCTTCAGTCCGCGCCACGCGAACGCCGGCACAGCTTCGTGCGCTTCGCCGCGCACGACCGCGAGACCATAGGCGAGCACCCAGATCGTGACGCCCGTGGTCACGACGGGCACGAGCGCACCGGACAGCGCTGACGAGACGTTCGTGACGTAGGTCGACATGCCGTTTTCGAGAGTGCCGCCGACAGCAGTGAAGAGGCCGCTCATCGCACACCTCCCGGCCCCGGCAACTGCGACTGACGCGCGCTGGCCTGTTCTGCCTGTGCCGCGCGGCGCTTCGCGAGCTGCTCATGGAAGACGGGCAGCCAGTTCTGCGGCAGGTCACCGACCTGGGCACGGATCGTGTCGAGCAGCTCCACGTTGTCGGTCGTGCCAGACAGCACGTCGAGCACGTCGCCCAGACCCGCGAGATCGAGCCGGCCGATGGCCGACCGATGCCCCTGCTTGACGAGGAACATGCGGCTGTTCTCGCCGAGGTTGCGCACGATGTTGAATTCGGCTTCGGTCAGCTTGAAACCGCGCACATAGTCGTCGTAATCGGCACGCGGGTTCGGCAGGAAGAAGAACGTCGCGCTCTGCTCGATCAGCGCGCTGGCGATCGGGCTGCGCAGCACATCGGCCGGCGACTGCGTGTCGAAGATGCCGAGGCCGTTCTGCTTGCGGATCGTCTTCTGCTTGTTCTGGGCAAAGTCCGTGAAGACCGGATCGCCGAGACGCTTCCAGAATTCGGTCATGACGTACACGAAGCGCCGGCCATCGATCAGGTTCTCGGTCCGGTGCAGCAGGTACATCGTGACGGGCGTGGAGACCTCCGCGTCATCGAGCAGTTCGGTGTCGTCGAAGCCGAACAGGGTCGCAAGCGAAAGATCGATACGGTCGGTCGGGTTATCGAGCACCCAGCCCAGGCGCCCGCCCGCGCACCATTTGGCGAGCCGCGCATGCAGGCTGTTCTCGCCCACGTTCGGCAGGAGCTGCCGGACCATCGAGAGACGCCGCAAGGGTTTATCCATGCGGGCGACCTCGCGCACAGCGCGCGAGATATCGAGTTCGTCCTTCGCGGAGAGTGCCGCGCCGATGTCGACGAGCTTGCGGACCAGCCGCTCCCAGAAATCGATCACGGGTTCGCCCGGCTCCATCTGGAACGGGTTCAACCCGGTCGGCTCGCCGCGACGGAACACCGTATAGGTGCCGCCCATCGCCCGGATAGCGATCTCGGTACCGCGGTCCTTGTCGAACAGCACGGCGGTGATGCCGTACTTCGTCGCCATCGCGAGCAGGAACAGTTCGAGCACGGTCTTGCCCGCGCCGGCGCGACCGATGATCTGGGTATTGGCGAGCGCCTTTTCGTCGAGCGAGTCCTGCTTGTCGGGCGTGACGTGGAAATTCAGGTAGAGCGGCTGGCCGCTCGGCGTCTTGACGATCGAGATCGCCTCGCCCCACGGATTGCCGTCGCGCTTTCCTGTCGCGAAGTTGTGCAGGCTCGACAGGCCGCAGAAGTTGCGCGACGTGAGCTTCGCTTCGCGTGGGCGGTAGCGCCAGTTGCCTGGTAGCTGCGCGAACCAGGCCGCATCGGCAACGAGGTCAATCAGCGCGGTCTGGAAGCCGGCATCGGCCAGTTGCGTGCGGGCCTTCGCCACGCTGCGGGATACGTCATCCAGCGTGTCGCCGAGCACGGCCAGCGAATAGTGATATTCGCCAAGCACAAAATCGCCGTTGACCAGTTCATCGAGTGCGCGGTCCATCGCCTCGACCTGCGACACGGCGACGTCCTCGCCCGCGATAAGCTGGTTGCGCTGCCGCTCCAGCGCCTCCTTCGCGCTGGGCCGGTCGAGGATCGTGAACGACTGCGTCTCGATGTACTCGAAGTCACCGTACAGCAGACCGTTGAGCATCCCCGGCTCGGTGTCTTCGGGGTAATCCTTCAGGTCGAGCATCGCGGCGAAGCGCGTCGCGGCCGGCATGCGGATCTCGATCTTCTCGGCGCCGACGAACAGGCGCGAGGTCGGCAGCGCCTCGCGGATCGAGCCGGACGGTACGGGCTCGCGCTCCCAGACGCCGTTCACCAGATAGCCGAACAGTTCCAGTGCCGACGAATAACGGCGCGAGCGCGGCGTGAAGGGGCTTGGCCGCGTATAGACGCCGAGCGCGACCGGGTCGTAGGGCTTGAGGCTCGATTCGACGTGGGCGGCCAGTTCGGCCATGACCTTCAGTGCGTCGAGCTGGTCGCGCCGGATATCGTCACGCGTGCGCCGCGCAGCGCGACTGAAAACACGACCGAGCCGGGTACGGTTCGGCCGATAGACCAGCGTCAGGTACAGCTCGTTGGCCATCATCCGGTAGCCCGCGAAGCTCGCGTAGTAGCGCGTGGCCAGCTCCTCGCAGAAGCGGTTGTGGTACTCCGTCGGGAAGCGGTCCGACACGCGCCTGCGCAGGCGATGCGACCACAGCGCCGCATGGCCGCCGGCCAAGCACCGCACGAACTGGTTGAACCCGTCATGCCGCGCGAGGATATCGGCCGGGTCCGCCGCCTCAAACGCGATGCCGGCGAGCTTCCAGACCTGCAGGTAGTCGCCCTCGCGCGTCTTGATGACGTGGTCGGTAACATGCGTCGAGTACGGGATGTAGCCGGCGAGTGGCACTTCCCGGTTGGCGACGGCCACGAGTTGCGGTTCGGCCGGCATGTCACACCCTCCTCTTGAGGCGGACCGGCACATAGGCATGCCCGCCCCAGAAGCGGCGGTTGCCCTGGCGCAGCACCATACGTGCGCGCAACAGGTACTGCGCGAGGCGCTGGTCGTCGTGGCGCGTGATCACGCGCAGCACGACAAACACCGGGATCATCAGGAAAAGGATCGCGACGCCGAGAGGCGGAGTCGCGAGTAGCGCCCAGATGGCCGGGATCAGCATGCCGCCGCCGATCATCAGGAAGGCTACGAGCGGCACGCCCCAGATCATCGCGGGACGTGTGGCACCCTTGAAGACGGGGTCCTTGAGCGGATTCATGGTGTGCGCTCCCTGATCAGCTCGTCGGAATCAGCATGCCGGCGATCACCGTTGCGCAACCAACGAAGAGCCCGCCGATGAACACGTTCGCGATATCGCCGAAGCGGGCGTGCTGGAACATCATCCGGAAGCCGGCCCAGATGATGGAGATCGAGCAGATCACGCCGCCGACGCCGAGCAGCGTCGTCTGGATCGTGGTCAGCAGTGTGTTGACCTGGGAAAGCTGCGCCCACGCCGGTGACGTAGCCAGCAGTGCCACGGCCGCCGCAGTTACCCATCGGGCTGCCCTTCGGGCACGCCGTCCATCGTCTGGAGTGAAACTATTATGCTTCTCAAATATTAGTAATCCTAATTTCATGATTAACTCCTTTCCATTCCGAAACTTTGTTACTTCCCGATGGGCGGACTAAAACACCACGGCACTACCGTCCGAATTGCCGCCCGAGGTCGCGGGCGAGATATCAGATGAATTCGACCCGTGGTGTAGCGCCCCGGATTGCCGCGGCGATTCCGGCACGTCAGAATCGATTGGGACAACAGGGATCGGAGCAATGGCCGGCACGACGACAGACGTTGACGACGCCGGCGCGACACTGGCATTGCCGACCACGCGCTGCACATAGCCCGTCCGATACCCGGTCGAAAAGTCGCCGCTGGCGTAACAGGACAGGCTTGCGCGAAGGTCCGACTGGGCATCGATCGATGCGCGCGCGCGTGCCTGCCGCGCCAGCTCGAAGCAACCCTGAAGAATTGCGGCGCCCGCAGCCAGGTTGCGGCACGGGTCGAATGCGCTCCGCTCGCCCAGTCCATAGGCCGGCCAGTTGGAGCGGTTCACCTGCGCGAGCCCAACACTGAAATTCCAGCCGCCGCGCTCCAGCGCATTTACCGTCGCAACGGCCTCGTCTTCGCTGGCCGGCTGATGCGCAAGCCGGCCATGCACGACACCGATCGCATACGGATTGAAGTCCGATTCGGTCCGAACGATCGCTGCCATCGTCGACAGAGAGATCTGCGGCGCGCACTGTTGTGCAAGCGGGATAAAGTCGAGCGGCAGCATCACTGTCCCCCGCCATTTGCGCCGTTGTGCTGCTCCATCTGCTGCAGGAACCCAGCGGCAGACTGCGAAGGGTCATACGGAGCCTGCGTGCTGCCTGCCCCGTAGAATTCGGTCAGCGTACGATCCTGGCCGCTCACGTCCCACCAGACACGGGTGTAGAGCTGGTTGTCGATATCGACGTTGATCGCCCCGGTGGCGCGACACAGCAACACGCTCTGTTCAGCGCCGCCCCAATACAGCAGATCCTCCCGACAATAGCCTCCGCTCGCGAAGGTATTGGTCGCAGATGTCCCCTGGGAACCACCGACACCGAAATCGCACGTCGGAAACGGATCACCGTGGCGCAGCGCGGTCCACAGTTTCTCGACCGGCGGCACGCACTCGCTGTACTCTTCCGGGCCGCCCGGATTGGAGAGGCACAGAAGCACCTGACAGCCCCAGTCGTCCGCGTGTGCCACGCCAGGTGCAAAGATCGAGGTGCTGGCGAACAACGTCAACGCAATCGACCAGCCGCGCGCGATACGCTGCGTCGCATGCAGTCCGGCACACCAGGGAACAGTTCGTCCCATCTTCATGATCCGCCTTCCATCGGTTCATTCCATCAAGCCGAAGTACCGAAACAGGTGTGCGCGGAAAAAGGAACCCGCAGGGCCGGGGAAGCACGCCGCGGGCTCAAGGGGGATCGGCATCAGAAAATAAAAAAGCCTGCGACCGTCAGGTCTGCAGGCTTTACTCGCATCGCGACCACCACGCCAACGCACATACGTCGGTACATCGGGCCGCTAACGCGTACTCGGTCTTTGCATTTCGCGTCGACCGGAACAAGTTGTTGACTGCACTCTAGGCTCGATTCTCCAGCGTTGCAAGCCTCGAAATTGCCGGGCTTTCTGTGTCATCGTCCCTTGCGTTCCGAAACAGTCCGGCAACATCCGAAAAAAATTTTTACGCCTTCCCCTTTTCAAGCAGACAAGCGAGCGCATTCCTGGCCGACGCCAGTTCCAGGTCATAGCGGTTGCGCGGGTGACGGGGAATCCTGAGGCGGCGGCACACAACCTCTCGGCCGGCGTGCCACAGGTACACCATCCGAAGCAGCTCTTTGTGACGGGGTTCAAGACGTCGCCATGCAGCCTCGATCATCGCCGCATCGATCGGGTCATACGGACCACGCGCTGCATTTGCCCAGTTGTCCAGCCGGGATTCGAGCGAGGTGTGGGACGCGTCAATCATCGCCGCGCTCCTCACCTGACGTGCTGGATAACGCCCGGTATCCGGCCGGGTCGACGAGAAACAGCTCGATATCCGACGCGCGCCAGCCAACCATCCTCCCACCAAGAGGAACCGCGCGGGGAAACGTACCATCCTTCATCCGCTGATAGATCGTCGAACGGGACAGCCCGACAAGCTGTTCGACCTGCTTGCGACGCAAAATCGCGCCCACCATCCGTATCGAATCCGACATGGCTTCCGTCCTCCTGGCTTTGTCCGGATCTGCCCGGCACAGATCCGATTCAAGCAGCAGGAGACGGGGCCGAAAATTCCGTCATGTCGGCGGGATTATCCGTCGCAGTCGCCCCTCACCGGTGGCGCCCATCGGCGTCGCCGAGAGAATCGGGGCGTAACGCAGCCGCAAACGACTGCGCGTTACGAGATGCTTCACCATCGGCCTGTCCTTTCAGCCCGAGCTTCGCGTCGATGGTGCGCGCAACTGTTGAGGACTTGGGTGGTCGCTCCGGGTCCCACTGTGCCCAGTGCTCCCACATCACCTCAAAGAGAAGAGAAAGCGTGCGCGTCAGGTGCGGCAGCCGAACCATTACGCTACTGCCCGCATTGTCGGACGACACCTGAGAGCGCCGATCCAGGTCCACGGCATGCTCCGTCGGCCCAGAGCATTGTTCCAGTCGCTGCTCGAGGCTGTCTTCAAGCACATGGTGGAGCGCAGCCGTACGTGCAAGTGCCCGCTCAAGCAGCAAGATTCGCTGATCACGCCCGCGCAGGCGTGAGGCGAGCCGGGACACATCGGCCTGTGCGTCCTCGAAGCGGGTTCGCCAGTACGCAACTGATTCGGTTAGAGCCTCGCTATCCGCAGTGTGAGGATAACCATTTCCAGAATGGCACATCTGCCCTCCTTCCCCTCTACGCAATATCCGCGGAGAGAATGAATTCCCCGACTCCCGATTGTTCTTGTATATGGTCGTACAAAAACAATCTAGAGATGAGAATCCGCAGACGCAAGACAGTTGATGCGGTTGGCACGTTAACTATCCGGCCATAAATAAAACTCATCACGCGAGCTTTAACCGGGGTTACAACCGCGAGGCTTGAACGTTCGCTTCGCGTATCCCTTCAAGAACCACAAATGCCTCGTCCGCACGATCGACGGGAACAAGAATGTGATCGTGGTAATACCCGGCGATCGCATTGCAGGGAATTCCAGCCTTGGCCAGGTGTGCCGATACAACGGCCAGAAAACCCACTGCTTCGAGACTTGAGTGCACCTTGATGGTAATGAGTCGTGCCTTGAACGTATAGGGCAGCATGTACCGCTCCGCATCCTGTAGATCGAACACGGCGGTCAAGCCTTCGAGTTCCCTGAAAGTGAAAAGCGCCGATAAGCCTTCTGGCAGTGCGAAATCAGGAAAGGAACAGTAGACGTAGACCGGTGCGGCCATTTCCGGCTCGATCGTTGCGCATAGCGTTGCAAGGTCTTTCTCGCTCAACGTTTCCTCCGTAGGTTGTGGTGCGTCGCCTCAACCTTACACCACTGCCCGCTGCTCCCTGCAGCCAGAAAAATTAAATGCCCCGGAAGTTTACTAACCGCCTCAATGGCAAAGGGATTCTTGTCTATGCTCAGATCATTGCATCCATACAAGTAACCGCTTCCACCAATCCGAACCACGGGGAGTTCACGGCTTCTAACGGAGGCCACAATGAATCATGGCGATACATCAACGATCCTGATTGACCGGATCTCAATCAGGCAATCCCTTCTTGCCTTTGCTCCGGCCTGGCAACAACCAAAAGCGAAAACGTGGCGTGCTGTTTTTGACATCGCCTTCGACTGGATAATTATCTTTCTGTCCGTCTTCGCCATGTATCGAATCGGCTGGACGGCTACGCCAATAGCACTCCTCGCTATCGGAAACCGACAGCGCGCGCTAGGCAATCTTCTGCACGAAGCCAGCCACGGCAATCTGAGCCAGAATCGCCATCTCAACGATTATCTTGCGCACCTGCTGCTAGCGGCTCCGCTCCTGAACAGTCTGACTCTCTACCGCGAGCAGCACGCGCGTCACCACGCGTGGCTGGGTGACGCTGAGCGCGACCCCGATTTTTTGCCATCACTGGCCCGTACGGGCGATCGATGGTTTCGTGTCTACACACGGTACCTCACAAAGCTCCCGCTCGTCCGGGGGCCGCTCACCGGCCATTTGATAACTGGTCGCTATTCCTGGCGACCTCAGCTTTGTATCGTGGCGTGGTGGCTGGCTACGATGTCAGCCCTGATCGCCTCGAGCGCTCGCTTCGGATTGCTGTTCCTCGTTCTATGGTTTGGCGCGCGCGTTACGGTCTTCCATGCGATCACGACATTCCGGGAAATGACCGACCATTACGGCCTCAACCCGGGAGGCATCTTTAGCGTTACGCGGGAAATTCCAGACCACGGGATATTTTCGGCGCTGCTCCATCCACATCACAACGGCTACCACCTCACGCACCATCTTTTCCCGGCGGTCCCGTACCACCAGTTGCCCGACCTGCACGCCCAACTGATGACCCTGCCCGCTTTCACCAAGCGCGCCATCGTATGTTCGACATATCTCGGCGGCCAACAGTCGAGCGTACTCGGGTGGGGAATGAACCATGGCTAATCGAACATTGGCTGTCTGGGACGTCGCGAGCCTGCTCGTATCGACCAGTTGCGGAATCGGGTTCTTCCTGGGAACCGGCGAACTCGCCCTGCATCAAGGCATGGCAGCCTGCCTGTACGCCGTCGCGACAGCCATCGGTCTCATAGCGCTGGCGCTTTCTGCCCCGCGTCTCCAGAAGACCAAGCAGTCCATCTGGGCATATTTTTGCTCGCTATATGGCCCCACCATCAGCCAGCAGGTCGCGGCATTTTCCCTGATCTGGATGACCGGTGTGCTAAGCGCCCAGATCCGCGGAGCGTCGGCAATCCTTGCGCTGTCGGGCATGTCGCAAGCGACCTCGATTATCCTGGTCGATTGCCTCGTGCTTGTATTCTCGTTCCTCTGGATGTCATGGCTCTCCGGCATATTCGCACTCTGTATGTGCGGATGCATCGTGATACTTGTCCATGCTTTGGCCGAAACTCATAGCTTGACCTTATGGCTACATGCGCCGGCGATCTTTGTAGAGTCGATACGCGCGCAGCCCGTTGAGCATACAGGATTGGTACTACTGTCGGTCGTCGCGCTCGTTGTCTGCGGCGCAGACTATCAGCAGTTCCCTGCCATGGCGCGAACGTCGGCACACGCTCGATTCGGCTGCCTGATTGCTGCAGCAATCGTGCTGGGAATCGGATTTCTTCCCGCCTCTGCTGTCATCGCCAGCGAAAACCTGTGGCAACTCGGCCGTCTGTCCGATCAAACTCAGGTAGTCCCGGCACTGCTCGCTCGGGCGAGTGGCAGTCCCGGTCTGATAATATCGATGGCCGTCACGTGCCTGTTGACCATAACGGCCCTCGGTTCGGCTTGCTCAATTCTTCGAGCCATGAGTGATGCGACCGCTACCGTCTCTCGCGGCTCCCGTGTTCCGTCGCTCTATCATCGGGTGTTGCCAATCCTCGCTGCCACGCTAGTCGCAGTTCACGGACAAAGCATCATCAACGTGATGGTGACATTTAACATCGTCTATCTCGCTGCGGTGGCCCCGCTTCTGGCATTGACCCTTCTCGGTTATCCAATTCGGGATGAAGCCGCAAAGCGTTCGATGTTTGTCGGCGCTGGACTGTCGGCGCTATGTGTCGTGATCGAATGGACGCACGCTATCCACATGCCGGAAGCGACACCACTCATATTGGCATGGTCCGGCGCGTTAGTTGTAGCGCTGAGATCCCGCCCTCGAATCACCCGGGCTGCGCCTCGGTGCGTGAGTGCAGAAGAGCTTCATCAACGCTCACAGGGATGATCACTTCACGACTCGTTGTCACCGATTCGTGAGACAGCATGATCGCCGGAATGAAGAAGCGACCGACGAGCGTGACTCACCACGAGTTCGCTGATCACCTGAGCGTTCGACGGTGCCGTCTCCCAATGGTGCCAATATAGATTGACTTCGACCTTATGGCTGGGAGCCAATCGTATCAACTCGCCCGCGTCGATCAGAGGCTTGGCTTGCAAGCAGGGAACAAGTCCGTATCCGATGCCATTCTCGATCGCAGCCAGCAACGCTGCAGGAGACGGGAAGTAGTGCGCCGCATAACTCCTTACTTCAACGTCCAGAAACCGTTCGAGAAACTGCGAGTGCAATCCATCTTTACGGTTATAGAGCACAGCAGGTGCAGCAAGGACGCCGTGCAGCCCCAGACCTTGCGGGAAATATCTTTCGGCGAATTCTACGTTCGCTACGCACTCGTACTCCATCATGCCAATGGGCTCGGCCAAGAACCCTGTCGGGGGATCGCTGGAGGTCGAAACACAGCCCATCGCTTCACCTTTGGCCAGCAGCGGCAGCGTGTAATCCTGGTCGTCAACGATTAGTTCGAGGGCTACGTTTCTTTCCGCAATTTCCCAGGCGACAGCCTCAAACCATGTTGCCAGGGAATCTGCATTAACCGCGATCGCTACGCGAGGACGCATGCCGTCCATGGGCTTGATCTGCAACTGCGTATCGGCCTCCAGTACCTTGAGCACACGGATATGCCGTAGCAAGACCTCGCCCGCCGGTGTGGGAATGTTGCCGTCTCTTACCACCAGTGGAGTTCCAAACTCCTCCTCAAGCGCCTTGAGCCTGAGAGACACCGCACCACGAGTGATATTCAGCAACATCGCGGCACGACCAAAATGCCGCGTATCCACAATGGCAGAAAAGGCTTCCAACTGTTGACGATCAAAATTCATATCACGTCACCTACAAAAATGACAGATCACTGATGAATATCTTTCAATATTCATCCAAGACTTATCGTGCGAGCATCACTGACCCATCTCAACATCGCTCTAAAGAATTAGAATTTTTCCGCAACTCAACTTTTATTTCGATTAATTTTTTATCAAAATTTTTCAGTATGTTTTTTATATTCGCTGAGCACATCAGCAACACATTGATTGCAGCATCACACTGTTCGACTGCATTGATCGACAGGCGCAATAGAGTTTCGCGAATCGACATTTCCAACATCATGTACAGGCGCTGATAATCAACGCCAACAACCTCATGCCGATCCCGGCTTATACCGGTGCCCCCGATCACGATTTCCTCGAATCCAGCATCATCGGCTACTTCTATATGTGCGAGTGATGCATCGTTCACAACAACATAATCGATCAGCCGGCGGCCTATTTCGCGCGTAAACGCATCAAACACTGATCTCGACAACACACGGCAGATCACGCCGACGTCGCGCGTCGCCGCGTGTGCGTCGAGCAACGCCGGCAGCGTCGGCACGATGCTGCGCCACACCGCGTCGGCAACCTGCGTCCGCTGCTGTTCGAGGGATTCGCGCGCCGCCTGCGCTGACGCGTATAGTTCGTCGAGCAACGGCAGCACGTCGCGCTGCAATTGGCCGATTACGTTCTCTTCCAGGTGATGCAGCAATACTTCTGCGCGCTTGCGCGCCTTGTACGCGAGCGCTGGCTCCGCGACGTCAATCAACGCCGCGTACAACCGCTCGAAACCCGCATCGGCAAGCGCGGCCGGTATTTCATGTGCTTCGCGCGCCATATGCGACGAGATCGACACTGGCGCTTTCAACAACGCCGAATCGACGCCCATCGCGACGAGCTTTTCCCGCGCACGCACCGTGACGTCTGCTTCCTGATGCGCACGATTTTCGACGCTCTTGTTGCGCAAGATTTTTCGGATCTCGCCGTCAATTTCGTCCTCGTCGTAGAGATCGCTCCGCGTAATGACTGGCAGCAGCGGCTTGTTGCGATGCAGCTCACGGCCGAGTTCGTCGAGTTCCTGCACCTGCCCCGGTGACGTCGAACTTGTCAGCCACAGGATCGCGTCAGCGCTGTCGGTGAAGCGCTGCGTAAGCGCCGCATTTTCCGGTGTTACGGAATGTAGACCGGGCGTGTCGAGCAGCACGAGCTTGTCGCCAAGGTGCACACCTTGCAGCCGTGCGGTGGTTTCCGTCGTGCCCTCCGCGAAACGCCCGTCCGTCTCGACGAGACGCCCCGCGTCGACGTGGAAATACCGCACCGCGCGGCCGTGCAAGGCTAAACGCTCCGCAAGGAAATTGCAGAACGAACTCTTGCCGGCGTTAAACTTCCCAAACACAAGCAGTAACACCGTGTCGTCGAGCGCATCGGAAAGCGCGCGCGCACCTTCGAGGTCCGCCCATTGTTGCACCCACGCGCGGATACCGGTATCCAGTGCGACGTCGATCGCGTTCGCCCGACACGCAAGCGGATGGTGATCCGCGAGTCCATCGCACGTCAGCCGAGCAGCGCGCAGTCCCTCCTCCAGTTGTGTGCGCCAGCGGTCGAGCGCGTGCAGCACGGGGTCGATGTTCTGCGCGCCGAATTTTAATGAGTCAACGTCGGTGATGAAACGCTGCTCGTGCGTCGTGTCCGCTTTCATGCTCTCGCTTCCAGCGTGTTGAGCGCAGTGAGCGCGCATTGGGTGGCGTCGAGCGCCGCGTTAGCCTCCGCAATCTGTGCCACTAGGGTTTGGCAGTCGTCTGACAGTTCATAGTAGTGCGTGAACTCGCGCCGCATCCGCTCGCGGCCCTGTGCCTCGCAGAACATCCGGCGCAAGTCCTTGCGAAACTTCACCGATACGCCCATCACCGCAATCATCACCGAATTTAGGCTGCGTGCAGCGGTCTGCTGGGACGACGGCAAGCCGACGACGCCGTGCCCAGCAAGAAACCCGTCGATCTCGATGCACGCGCGCGAATACGTGATCTGGATATGCGCACGCTCGACCTTGCCAGCGGTGATCGCGTACGCGTCCTTCGCGGTGTCGGGCACGATTGCATAGTCAGTGCCGAGCGCATTGAGCATCGCGTCGATGTCCTCGCTCACCTTGACCATCACCGCCGCAAGGCCGTTGTCGAAACCCTCTCGCTGCTGTCGCCGCGTGTCGCGCAAATCGGCGAGCAGGCGTTGCCGCACAGCACACAGATGTTGAAGCTCGTCACGTATCTCGCCGAGCAGCAGCGCGATCTCGTGCGCACGCGCGACCGGCACCTGCGCGAGTGCGGCGTCAAGTCTAGCGACCAGCGCGTGCATACCGCTCTTCTCGACCAGCAGCTTCTTGCCACCCTCGATCCCATTGCGATAGCGCGTCGATGACACCGGGTTCAGATCGAACCGCGGCACCTGCGCGCGGATCGCGGCGCTCACATAGTCAAGTTCCGCGTCGTCGGCAAGCTGATCGACCTGGGACAGCACGAACACTGTCTGCCGCTGCGAGCGCGCGCCATCGTCGCGCAGTTCGGTGAGCAGCGCGAGTTCCATTGCGTCGAGTTCGCCCTCCTTCGCCGCGTGCACGAACAGCCGGATATCGGACTTCTGCCACGCCGCGTGCAGCGCGTAACGATCATCTTCGGTGCCGACGTCCGCGTCGAGCCCAGGTGCGTCGAGCCAGCGAACTCCACGCTGCACGCGGTCCGCGAGTACGACCGTTTCACGCTTATCGGCCACCGCAAACGTGGGTTCGCCAATCAGCTCGTTCAGCAGCCGGCTCTTGCCGTGGTTGTATTTGCCGATCACAGTGACGACGGGTTTGCCGCCGGCGGCCAACGTATTCAGCCGCGTGAGATCGTCTGCGCGGGCCGGCAGCACGAACGCGATGTCGGACGCAGCCCGCTCGCGGATTTCATCATGGACAGGCATCGATTTCTCACTCGATCAGGAATCCGAGCAGCGCAGCGTTGAATTCCTGTGCCGACTCCACATTCACAATGTGCCGGCCAGGCAGAGCGAGATGCTTACCTCGCTGTACGTTATCGGCAATGTATTGGAGGTCGCCGGGCGGGCACACGGAATCGTCACTGCCCGAAATCGCGAGCACCGGATGAGCAATGCGTCTGATCTCTTCGCGCAGGTCCGCGGCAGCCAAGGCCGCACAACACCCGTTGTAGCCTTCAGGATCAATTCCAGCAAATGTCTCGAGAATGGCTCCTACTGCCTCCTTGTGCGCAGATCTAAACTGTGACGTGAACCAGCGTTCGGCCGTCGCCTCAGTCATAGCAGCAAGCCCGTTCGTCTTGACGGCGTCAATCCGTGCGTTCCAGCTTTCTTCGGTACCGATTTTCGCCGCGGTCGCACATAACACTAGCCGGTCGAACCGAGTGCCAGCATTAATGCCAAGCCATTGGCCGGTGAGACCACCAATTGAAAGACCACAGAAGTGGGCACGTTCAATCTTCAAAGCATCAAGCAATGCAATAACGTCCCTGCCCAGATCGGTAAGCGAATACGGCGGCGAAGGCGCATCAGACTTGCCGTGCCCTCGGCGATCGTAGCGCAGCACACGAAAATACGGCGAAAGTCCCGCTGCCTGTGCATCCCACATATGCAGGTCGGTACCAAGGGAGTTGCAGAATAGCAACCATGGCTTCGCGCTATCGGTTGCATCGCCGTCGAGACGGTAATGCAGGTGGTGGTTCGGCAATTGCAGCCGTTCGCCTTCATACATGCAAGAACTCCATGGTCGTTCCGGCGCGCTTGCCGTGCCCGTTTTCGCAATCAAATGTCGTAAAGGGAGGAGATTTAGCCAGCGACTGTCAGTGGCTGACAATGACGCCCCCACATCCTCTCGTCACATCTCGCACCACTCACGCCTATTGGCGGCGGTATGCCCCCCGCCGCCTAGATCGGTTAGGCTGCGACTTCGGCACGCAACCGGTGGACGACCTGATTGTCCTTGCCCTTCACCAGGGACGTCAGCGTGAGGTTGAATTCGATGTCCTTGTACGTGTCCGCCTTCAGGCCAAGCGCCGTACCACCCTTCTTCTCGGTCACCGGCGGGATCAGCTCTTCACGCGTCGCATATGCAAAGTCGTCCCAGATGAGCGGATCGCCCTCGATGTTGAACTGCGTGGTCAACTTGCGCGCACTATCGGACGAAACGAAGAAGTGCACGTGTGCCGGGCGGTTTCCGTGACGCCCGAGTACATTCAGGAGCTGCTGCGTCGCACCTTGCGGCGGGCAGCCATAGCCGACCGGCATCAGCGTGCGGAATTCGTACTTGCCATCCGCACCGGTCTTAACCGCGCCACGCAGGTTGAAATCACTCTGCGCTCCGGTCGGGTCGAAATGCGAGTAAAAGCCCTTTGAGTTCGCGTGCCAGCATTCCACTACCGCGCCAGCTACCGGCTTGCCGTCCGGACCAGTGACCGTGCCGTGGATCACCAAGGGGCCGGCATCCTCGTCCGGGTTGATGTCGATCTTCGACACACCGTCATGCACCGTTGCACCGGCGACGTACAGCGGACCCTCGATCGTGCGCGGTGTACCGCCCTCGATACCCTCAGCTTTGTCCGCCGCGTCCAACCGGATATCAAGATACTTCTCGAGGCCGGAACCGGCTGCAAGCAGAGTCGCCTCGCCGTCCTGGCCAAGCTTGTTCAGGTAGTTCACGCCGGCCCACACTTCGTCGGGCGTGATGTCGAGATCGTCAATCGCCTTGAACAGATCGGAAAGCAGTCGATGTACGATCTGCTTGGAGCGGGCGTTGCCGCCCTTGCCTTCGAGATTGGTCGCCGCCTTCAGCAGGTCTTGCACTTCCTTCGTACCGAACACTTTGATGCTCATGATGCCAGTCTCCATCGAGTAGTTTTGGGGCGCACATATCGGGTAACGAACCCGTTGGAAGCGCGCTCGCCCTCGGAAGCGCGCCCTCGTTTGAATCATCCGATCACGACTCGTCGTCGCGAATCGACGACGGGT
Organism: Paraburkholderia fungorum; assembly: GCF_902833645.1. Taxonomy (GTDB): domain Bacteria; phylum Pseudomonadota; class Gammaproteobacteria; order Burkholderiales; family Burkholderiaceae; genus Paraburkholderia; species Paraburkholderia fungorum. Next base: position 237,108 of record NZ_CADFGE010000004.1, on the reverse strand, counting down.
GACGGCACAGCGGCGTCACCTCGATCTTCATATATGAAAACAGCGGCAGTCCGGTCAGGATGCCGTGCAGTTCCGCATTGCTCTCAACATCGAAGATGCTGTAGTTCGCATACTCACCAACGAGGCGCCAGATGTGAGGCCATTTGCCGCTCTTTTGCAACGCCTGCGAATACGCCTTCTCGCGTGCCTTGATTTCGTCTGCGACCTCGACCGGCATATCGTCCGGAATATTCACATCCATGCGTACATGGAAAAGCATCGTCATCCTCTCTTTTTTTTCGTCCGGGGTTACGCCTTCGTGACCTTGATCAGCCCGTCGCGCGTGAAACGCCGGACCTTCTCTTCGTCGAGTTCGATGCCAAGGCCAGGACCGTCTGGCACGGTCAACTGGTAATCACTGTAATCTAGCGGCTTGGTCAGAATTTCTTCGGTGATCAACAGCGGGCCAAACAGTTCGGTGCCCCATTGCAGGTTCGCGAAGCTCGCGAATAGATGCGCTGACGCGACCGTGCTGAACGCGCCTTCGAGCATCGTGCCACCGTACAGCTCGATGCCGGCCGCGTCGGCGATCGCCGCCACGCGCTGCGCGGCGAATAGCCCACCACTCTGTTCGATCTTGATCGCAAACACGTCAGCCCCGTTTACTCGCGCAATCTCGAACGCATTGTCCGGGCCTTGCAGGATTTCGTCGGCCATCAAAGCAACCGGAAAGCGCCGCATCAACCGCGCGAGCGCCGCCGCCGACGCGACCGGCTGCTCAACCAATTCACAACCGGCATCGGCGAGTGCTGGAATCGCCCACGCTGCCTGCGTCTCGCTCCATGCCATGTTCACGTCGACGCGCACCGCCGCATGCTCCCCAACCACCCTCTTGATCTCGGCTACGTGTTTAATATCGGTCTTCAGTTCCTTCGCACCGATCTTCAGTTTGAATACGTTGTGGCGGCGAACCTCAATCATTTGCTCTGCTTCGGCGATGTCGCGCGAGGTATCGCCGGACGCCAGCGTCCAGGCAACCGGTAGCCGTTCACGACGGCGCCCACCAAGCAGTTCACTGACAGCTACGCCAAGTCGCTTACCATGTGCGTCAAGCAGCGCGGTTTCGAGTGCGCTCTTCGCGAAGTGGTTGATTTTCACCAGCTTGCCAAGGTGTGCCATCAACGTCTGGATGCGTGTCGCGTCCTTGCCGACCAGCGCCGGCGCGAAGTACGCGTCGATCGCCAACTTCATCGCTTCCGGACTTTCCGGGCCGTACGCCATCCCGGCGATCGTGGTGCCCTCACCGATGCCGACCGCGCCGTCAGTGCAATACACCTTCACCAGCATCAAAGTCTGTCCGTACATCGTGGCGACAGACAACTTGTGCGGCCGAATCGTTGGCAAATCGACGAGGCAAGTTTCGATCCGTTCAATCGTTACACTGGACATGTCGCAGGTGGCATCCGTATTGTCTGTAATGAGGTTTTATACGCTGCGGCCACCTGCGACGTCCAACACCTTTTTTATAGGATTTGATACCTTTACAGTATAGAGAGCGCTTTATGCCCAAGCGCAATTTAGCGTTGCAATGCTTCAAGTCCGTCGCAAACCACACTCGACTCCAAATCAGACTATGGATCTGCGCCAGTTTCGCTACTTCGTCGCCGTCGCCCGCGAGCGCAACTTCACCCGCGCAGCCAGACAGCTCAACATCGCTCAGCCACCATTGAGCCGTCAGATACAGTTGCTCGAGGAAGAGGTCGGGGTTCCTCTTCTGATTCGCAACAGCCGGCCGGTGCAGCTAACCGACGCGGGTCGTCTGTTCTTTGAGCAGGCGATCCAGGTGCTGGGGCGCGTCGAACAGATGCAAGCGGCCACGCGGCGAGTGGGATTACATCAGCGTAGCGTTTTGTCGATCGGCTTTGTCGCATCTACTCTCTACGGCGTATTGCCGACACTGATGCGCAAACTCCGCCAACACGCGCCGGAGCTGGACATTCAAATGGTCGAGCTCATGTCGGTTCAGCAAATCCAGGCGATAAACGAAGGCCGCATCGACATCGGCTTCGGCCGCGTACATCACAGCGATCCGAACGTGTCTAGCATCGTTCTCCACGAGGAAAGGCTTGCCGTTGCGTTGCCGATGGAATCGCCCATGGCTCGGGAGTCAACACCTCTACCCGTTCACCAGCTAGCCGGAGAAAAGTTGATTGTTTATCCAAAGGAGCCGCGCCCGGGCTTCGCCGATCAAGTGCTGAACATCTTGGATAGGCACGATGTACAACCAGGCCAAGTGATGGAGGTACGCGAAATCCAGACCGCCTTGGGACTGGTCGCAGCTGAATTCGGGGTGTGCGTGATACCTGCGTCTGCGCGGCAGATGCGCCACGATGTACATTATCGGCTGATAGACGGCGACCGCGCGACCTCTCCGGTAATCGTCAGTCACCGGGCTAACGATAGCTCCAAGTATATTAGCCTGACCAAACAATTGATCCGCGAAATGTATGCCGAACATCCAGCATGGTTGGATACTCACAATTGATAGACGCGTCGCCCCTTGAACGATTATCACTGAGGTCACGTGAAATATGGCTGTTGAACCGTACCCATTTCGAGTTCATTCGAATGGATGGGATGCCAGTCAGCCCATCTGGGCCGACTTTTCCAGCCCGTCGCTAACGAAAGATATAAGGCGGCAGCCGAACGAGTTTAGCTGTCAGAGCAGACGCCAAAGACCCCCTGGGCAGTCGAAATAGGTCACGCCCGAAAGTTGAAAACCACTGCAGAAGTGTCGCCGTTTCCCGGCTACTGCTCCTGGGTCTCGTCACAAGCGACCATTCGGGCGATGTTCTGCGCAACTGGTACTCGATCCATCAAAGTCCCGGGCTTCAGATGGCCCGCTACAATGGAGCGAACCCAGCACACGTTCAGAAGTTATGGCGAATGCCCGCAATGATCGCCAGCTGCTTATCCGTATCCGAGTTCACGAGAGTAGGGATCTGCGCGAGGTTCTGTGTGCCACCGCCCGCGGCATTGACGCCGAGTCCGGCACCCGACGATTTCTGGCCGATTGCCACTGCATAGACCGCCGTGCGCTTCGATAGGTTGTACATAGCCCCCAGGTTAACCTGATGGATGCGTGTGGACGCCCCCTGATCAGGTTTCGCGTTATTGAAGATATACGCGAAGCCAAACTGCAGCGCGGGCGAATACTGCCACACGGTGTTGAGCTCAGCAATATCGAACGAAATATCCGCGCCCCGTGGCCCTGCCGTGCTTTCAAAGTACTGGCTCTGCGAAAGCCGCGTATGCGTGTAGCTAAGCGCGAGCGTCACTTGGTCGAGGACGTATGAACCACCCGCGCCCCAGATATCGATCTTCTGCGCGTTCTGTAGTTCGCAATAGGAGGCATCGGCATTGGTACAGCTGAAATCGCCGATATACCCGCTCTCTCCCCCCAGCGCCGCCTGAAGCGGATTGCGTAACTGGAGATATCCTGCAGAGAGGGAAAGCGGTCCGCGTGTGTAATTTGCCGCGATCGACCAGCCACGGTTCTGCGAGAAGTCTCCCGCGACCCCGCCCAAGCTAAACAGTCCTCCGACTGTCAGTCCACCGAAGCTCGGGCTCAAATACTTGATCGAGTTGTTAAAATTGAACGCTTCGTTGAGGTTGTCTACGTCACCGAAGTGCGATCCGTAGAGCGTCGACCAGTTGGTGCTCGAAACATAGGCACCCATATTGTCTGAAAACGGATCGTATTGGCGACCGAGCGTCAGAGTGCCATAGTTCGCGTTGGCCACGCCCACCCACGCGTTCCGGTTGAAAAGCGTGCCGCCCTGAAACTGCGCGCCATTTTGCGCAAAGAAGCCATTTTCCAGTGTGAACTTGACCGTGGTGCCGCCGCCGATGTCCTCGTTTCCGGTCAGACCCCAGCGCGAAGGCTCAAGGATGCCGCTGCCCATTTGCCAGTTCGAATGGCCATCGGTGTGACCATTGGTATGCGTGATCTGCTGGTTCGTCGAATAGATGATACCGGCGTCCGCAGTGCCGAAAAGTGTGACCGATGACTGCGCGTGTGCGACCGTCGCAAGGACGCATGAGAACAGCGTGGTTACCGTACAGCAGACTATTTCTTTCTTCATTTCACGTCTCCTTATTAGTTTTACTAAATATATTTTCTTTCTCTTTTCTTGAATTCGCTGGCACCGTCATTCCACTGCTTGATCAATATGCCTAGTATCGCGACCTACAAACTGCACCACCCAGCCTCGGTCGAAAAGCCTGCCTCGTACCGGTCTCGAAAGCGTGACTTCATTCATTGCGCCCATCGTGCGAGTTCCACCTGCAACATGTCGGCGAGATCGCGCTGCCAAGCGGCGTGCATATCGAAGCGACTGACCAGCCACAGTTCAGTGTTGACGAAAGTGTCTGAAGGATGCGCGACGAGGTCTGGATACTCTGCAGCAACAAACCTGGGCAATAAAGCCATTCCATGCCCAAGCGCGCACATGAGTGCCAGCGGTGCGAAGCTGTCCGCCTGGATACGGATATTTCCGGAAAGTCCGAATTTTGACCAATCCAAGTGTGCGTAGATGAAATCGTGATCCTGATGGAAGAACTGCAAGTTCATCACAAGCAGTTGATGTTCTTCGACTCCCAGATTGTTGGCGTTGTCGCCAACTCGCTCCAAGTAGCCGCGACTAGCATATGCCCCGATCGGCACGTTGCCGAGTTTGCGCACGCGCAGCGAATTGCTGGTGCGATCTGGGCGGGCCAGACGCACGGCGATGTCCACCTGATCTTGCTCCAGGTTAACAAAATGGGCCTCGGTAGTGATGGAGAACACTAGGCGAGGATATTTATCGCTCAAAGCGGTAAACACTGGGCTAAAACGCTGTGCAAAGACGTCCATCACGCTGACGCGAATTACGCCGGCACCAGTCTGATGGTCTTGAGAGAAGCTGCGAGCAGCCTCCTCCATTCGCTGGGCTGCATCAACGAGCGCGTGGAGATCGGCCGACGCTCGCCAGCCGCTGTCGGTGCGCACGAACAGGGTCCGGCCAAACTGTTGTTCAAGCAAGCGAATGCGTCGCCGAAGCGTCGAATCGTCAATCCCCTCCAACTCGGCAGCCACTTCGTAGCTGCCGTGTCGCTCCAGCGCCAGAAAGGCTCGGATCAAATCCCACGGGGGAGTGTGGGTACCGTCTCGGATCAAGTGAATGCTCCTTAAGTGGCGCGTGGACGCCAGGAATACACCTAGAAACGCACCTTCAGCGTAGAACTCGCGGCACGCGCGCGACAGGCCAGCAGCCAGCCATCCGCCACGTCGTCATCGTCAAGAACCGAACTCTCGAGCCGCTGTACCTCTCCCTCCTGCAGGCGGCACATGCACGAGGCGCATTCGCCGACCCGGCAGGCATGCGGCGCAGGCAATCCGTCCCGGAGCATGGCTGTCAGCAGCGCTTCTCCAGCTTTAACCTGTACTGTATAAGTCTTGCCCTTGATCTGCACAGTCAGTTGCGCCGGCTCACCAACAGGTTCTTCTTCCTCTCCTGCCTCGCCTTCCACTACGCCACCGAAATCCTCCTGGTGCACACGCTGCGACTCGAATCCGGCGGCCTGCAAACTCGTGTTGACGGCGCGCATAAAGGGCTCGGGGCCGCATAAGTAGGCGTCCGCCTGTTCCAGGCCCCGCGTCTGTGCTGCCAGTACGTCTTGTGATGGCAGACCCTGCTCGCTGTCGTACCAATACACGATCTCCAGTCGGCCAGTAGCGCGTAAGCGCATCGCCTCTAGTTCCTTCAGCAGCATCGCCGTAGCCCGGTCGCGATTGGCGTAGAACAGCAGTACCCGCGAGGCACCTTGCGCCAACGCCTCACGCGCAAGAGCAAACACAGGCGCGATGCCACTACCACCCGCGTACAGCAGCACCGGCTGCCCCGGCCGCGCCAAGATAAAGCGCCCCGCAGGCGGCAGCACCTTAATTTGCTGGCCCGGCTGGGCGTGGTCGCACAGCCAGTTGGACACGCGTCCCTCTGCTACCCGCCGCACCAGCACGCTAATCGGCTGCCCTTGCACCGGCTCGCTTGTGATCGAATAACAGCGCCAGAGTTCGTCCTCCTGAACCGAGACCGCGAGAGTGAGGTACTGACCGGGCCGAAAGCAGAAACTTTGCTGCTGCCCGGCCTCCACACCAAGGCTCAAAAGGATCGCGTCACTGCCTTGCTCCACCACGTCGGTGATGGTCAGGGAATGTATCTGCTTCGCCATGTGCTGCCTCAGAGAAAGAACGAGTTGTTGCCCTGAGGACTCTCGTTGTCGATCAGATTGACCTGCTTGAGCACTATCCTCAGATGGTCCCCAATCTGGCGCACCACGAAACCGTTCCAACCCGCAAGCACGCGGTTATGGCCTTCTCGCGATTCCACCAGCGTGAAACTGTAGCGCGCGCGCCATTCGTCCGAACGGCCGGCACTAGGCCAAACCTCCAGACCGCTCCACTGGCGGGCAGTACGCGAAGTCGGGAACTGCGAGAACGCCAAGCCTGTGCGCAGCCGTGCCACCCGGTCGAGTAATCGGCGGCGGTCGTGGAATTCCAGGGTGACGGCGTGGCGTGGATCCGGTGCAGGTGAGCCGGCCGGAATCCAGTAAGCGCACTCCTCGGCGTACAGGGCCAGCCAATGCTCGTATGCCTCGTTCACGAGGGCACCTTGGTCCAGTAGCCGTGACTCCGCGGTCAACGCTCGGGCAATTTCACGTTGCCGCGCATCATCGACTGCATCAGGATCGCGCACCACAGCTTGGGCCAGATCGGCGGAAACGTCGGTCAACCAATCGTAGAAGGAAGCCACCACGTATAGGGACGGAGGCTGGTGACGATAGCGATGCTGACCCGCGACTTCTTGCGTGGCGGTGTTCATACCAGTCTCCCCTTCTCCACACGCAGCGTAGGATTGGCTTGCATCAGACGCTTCCATTGTGCGTAGTAGTTGCGCATGTGCAAATCGGTGGTCACAGGGCCACGAACGATGCCGTCTTCAGCCTCTACGTCCTTGCCCGTCTCGTAATGACGACTCATGTCCACCCATTCATCCTCTGGGCTGTTTAGCAGGCCACGGTGGCACTCCTCAAAATTGGCCGCGTCGTCCATTTCGCCCATCACGGGGAAATCCTCCTGAGTACGCAACCGCATGGTATTGACTTCGGAATGCACATCCTTGCGGCGGGTCGCGTACCAGTGCACCACCGTTGCGCCGGCTGCCGTGGGCTGGATCATCTGCACCTGATTGCCGATCAGAGCGAGGTTTGGAAAGATGTTAAGGTTCATGCCTGCGCCCACAGTGGTGTCGAGCACGCGCGAGCTTTGCTCACCATAGGTGGCGGCGACGTGCTCCTCGAACGGTTCGCGGCCCGGTTGGGGGCGCTGCTGCCTCCAGGCCGACTCGCCGTGCATCTCCGGTCGCTGGTCGATCACGGAGTGGCCGTTATCAAGCGCACTGTTAGTCATCGTTGAGCGGTCGGCATCCGCAAAATAGGCCATGTCGCCTCCGCCATAGCGTGCATTGGTCATTAGCAGCAGCGATTGGTGGGAGAACGGCACGTGATATCCATCACCGGCGTTGTCCCATACGAGCTTCCAGTTGCACGCCAGGCGAAAACGCTGCGCGCCCGAAAGGATGAGATTCCCGGCGCCCCCGTTGTGGTCGATCCAGTCGTCCAGATAGCGCGCCGCGTTGCCGAGATGCTCGGCCAGCGGCGGCGCATCGGGATTCAAAGTGGCGAAGACGAAACCTTTATAGGATGCCACTTGTGCTGGCCTGGCCAGATGCATGTCGCGCGCCTTGAAGGCCGGGCCATAGGCGTTCTTTCCTGGGATGCCGAACAACTGGCCGTGGTTATCGAAGCGCCAGCCGTGATACGGGCAGGTGAACTGCGAAGCGTTGCCACGCTGTTCACGGCAAACGCTCGCGCCGCGATGCGAGCAGCGATTGGAGAAGACATGTATGGCACCCTCTTCGTCGCGAGTCACGACGACCTCGCGGGTGCCGAGCCACGTTTGCTTGAAGTCGTTGGGCTCGGAGACCTCGCTTTCATGGGCCACATAGACCCATGTAGCGGCGAAGATATTATTCATCTCGCGCGCAAAGATGCTTTCATCCGTATACACCCGACGGTGCACACGATCCTCCAGCACCAGTCCGTCCCACAGGTCGGAGGCGACGGGCTGTACAGGGATTGTGGTGAGTCTGCTACTTGTCGTCATGACAGTTCCTTGCTCTCTTGATTCATCCGCACGGGACTTGCGAACTCCGCTTTAGCTTCTGCGCCATGCTTTGACAGCCGCCCTTCGTCCAACAAACGACGCCCCAAGGCAATGACCCGCGCGGGCTCCAAAGGCTGTTTCGATTCGCACTCCACGCGCTCCCACTGGACTTCATCGAACAGCGAGCGGTGGTACACCATGAACTTCTGCTGGAGAAACAGGCTGTCGACCTCCGGATGCCCCTGGATGCCGAGGAACTGGTCCTTCACCAGGAAGACCTCATTGAGAATCGTTTCTGACGAAGCAAGGTGGACGCTATCCGGAGGCAAGCTAGCCACACATTCGCCATGGCTTTGCACCAGCACCGAAGGCACGGCAGCAATAGAGTCGCCCAATAGCGCGTGAGCTTCCTCACTCCAGTTCAGCCGATCCACGCCAAGCTTGAAGCGCCCCGACGGATTTCTTTCTACCCGGCCGCCCAACGCGGCAGCGATCGCTTGAGAGCCGAAACACAGTCCGATGACTGGAATATCGCCTCTCGAGTCTGCGGCGCGAATGAATTCCAAGAGGTTCCTGACCAACGGCGTATCGGCGTCATCCACGACAGATTGCGGACTGCCGCTAATCACGTGACCCGCATAGTTGAAAACCCTTTCGAGAAAGTCATCGCTTTCAGGACGTAGAAGATCCCACTGCTCATTTTCCCGACTAAAGGCGGCAATCATCCGAGCTTTCAGCGGTTCGTCCTCGGGAAAATTCGTACACCAGATGACAGCGTATTTTTTCATCCGTACACCTCAGAACAACTCGAAATATTCCCGATGTTCCCAATCGGTCACCGGGTCGGCCGCCATATCCACTTCACCCTCAGCCTCTGTAAAGCGCTTCCACTCGCTTCGACGCAAATGCAGCCAATAATGGATAAACTCGTCGCCAAATGCTTCTCGAAAGAAGCTTGAAGACTCCAACGCCTCGAGCGCCTCGGACAGGTTGTGCGGCAAAATCGTCACATCGGCCGCATAGGGCGTTTCCTGCAGCGGTCCCGGATCGCGTTGGCGGCGGATACCGTCGATGCCGGAAAATACCTGCGATGCCAGATAAAGATAGGGATTCGCAGCTGGTTCACCGATCCGGTTCTCGACACGGCTGGCCGGATCACCAGGCGCTGAAATGACGCGGGCCATCGCCGCGCGATTGTCCTTGGCCCACGTGACGCGGTCTGGCGCCAGCGAATACGGGCGCCTGCGGCGGTAGCCGTTGATCGTAGGGGTAGTGAAACTCGACGCGGCGCAGGCATGCTCGAGCAACCCGCCCACGTAAGCTTGGCCCAGTTGGGACAAAGGCTCACCCTGCTGCGGGATGAAGGCATTGAAGCCCGTGTCACGTGCGGTAAGCGATTGATGCAAGTGCCAGCCAGACGCGTAGAAGCCGTTGATGGCAGGCTTGCACATGAAGCTGGCCAGATAACCGCGCCGACGACAGATCTGCTTGACCGCATTGCGGAACAGCACCATCGAGTCTGCCACTTCCAGACCGGGCATGACGTCGAAGGTCGTTTCCATCTGGCTTGGCGCCCACTCGTCCTCGATACTGCGCAGCGGCAGCCCCAAGGCCAGGAGATGGTGACGCACTTCGGCCATGATAGGCTCCACCTCGTCCAGATGATTCTCCAGTAGGTAGGAATATCCCTTGGCCACGGGCATTACCTTCGGCGGCGCCGCAGGGGTACCAGGGCTTCCAATGGTCTCCGGATCCAGGCATGGATCAACAATACGGGTCAAATACCACTCGACTTCCAACCCGGCTTGGAAGTCATAGCCCAGTGCCTCCAGTTCCCGTAGTCCCTTTTTGAGGATGGAGCGAGGACTCAGCGGGAACGGTCGCCCATTGGTCATGTAGAGATCAGCCAGCATCCAGCCGGTGCGATCCGCCCACGGCAGGATGTGAAACGTCGTAGGATCAGGCACCATCACAACGTTAGGGCTTCCGGCCAACTCTGCACTACCAAAACCACCGTCGGCAGAGAACGGATTGAATACGATGGCGCTGGCGGTATCGAAGAAGAACGGTGCCATCGTGATTTCTGAGCCACTACCGAAAGCGGATCGCAAAGCTGCGATCGAGAGCATCTTTCCGCGCAGTAGCCCATATTGGTCCGGCCACGAAAGGCGAATCATCTGCAGGCCCGCCTGGTCCGCCTGCTTCAGTACCTCGACGGCTGCGGCCTTTTGGACGTCCGTCCACAGTCCGTGCTGCTCTATGAACTTCTTGCTCATTTTGTCTCCTGTGTTTTTAATCTTTCGTACCTAATAAATTCAAAACCGGATCCATATATTTTTATGGAGGCTTCAAAATCGGCGACACCGGTTAAGAACATTGTCTTAGGTCAAATCCCATCGGTAAATGACGCCCCTGCGAATCCGATTCGCAGAAATGAGACGAAGGTTTTCGATTGCCACACGATGGGGAACAGGTTAGAGCTACCTTGCTCGGGGTTCGTCTCGCACACTTTGTCGTCCCCGATAACCAATCGTAAGATCAAAACTGACCTTGTCGGATCGCGATCGGCTGACAATCCCCAACTGTTGGGTGAGCGCTCGTCGACTACTGCGACGACAGGATTTCGCAGATCGGTGACCTGCATGCCGAGCGGGTTGTGCGGTGTCGCAATCCCCCCCGGAACGATCTATCCGCCAGCGCAGACTCCGGCGTGGTCGAGCGGCGAAGACGTACGGCATGATCCGCTCGGGGCACCCGAATCGACTCGACCACATAGCAGATCACCCGCTCGGGCGCATCGAGGAACTGCTGCCGCGGAAGGTGGTGCGGGCGCTGCGAGTGGAGCGAGCCTCTACTTGCCTTGAATCGATTCGTTGCATTGCGCATCTGCCTCGTCAACGATGGACATCGCGGTGCCCATCTCGCGCTCATAGTCAACCGCCGAGGTTGCGCTCGTCCGCATGCACGCCGCGGATACTAAGTCCGCGAGCGATGTCGTTGCCCTGCATTGCGTCGCAGGCGTCGCCATCGTTTAGAAAGAGCGGCGGCGCGATGAATCAATAGTTCAGAAAAAACCGCCTACAAGGCAGTTCACGCGTGTAGCCTGTCGGCTTGCGCGGTGAGGATTTTCCCGCCTAGTTGCACGCTTATTGAAGGGCTACAATTTTATTCGTGGCTTGCCGTGCATGCGCAAAGCATGCCGTCGAAGCGTAGTTCAAATCCGCCTGTCCCACGGGCGTATCGTGCGAGAAAAAGGGAACCCCATGGAGAGACACTTATCGCGCCCGGTCGCGCCTCAGAGCGAGCCAACGATCTACGTCGTGGACGACGACGAAGCGGTGCGCGTTTCCTTACGCTGGCTGTTCGAATCGATCGGGCACAAGGTGGAAACATTCTCAAACGGGCGCGAATTCCTTGCCAGCGCCGACCCGGACAAGCCCGGCTGTCTACTGCTCGACATCCGCATGCCACTTATGGGTGGATTTGAATTACAAGGCACCCTCCGCGCGGCGGGCTTCCGGCTGCCGATCATCTTTCTGAGTGCCCACGGCGACATCCCCATGACGGTTCGCGCGATGAAAAGTGGCGCTTACGATTTTCTCGAAAAGCCATACAACGACCAGGATCTGATCGACAAAGTCGCGGACGCGCTCAAGGTTGGCCTGCTCGAACACCATCGCGCCCAGGCGAATAGCAAGACACAGGATCTGCTCAAACAACTATCCGCGCGCGAACGCGAAGTGTTCGATCTACTCATTCAAGGTAAAGCATCGAAGGCGATCGCCGCCGAACTGAATATCAGCTATAAGACCGTCGAAGTGCATCGCGCCCACATTCGAGAGAAACTCGGCGCGACCTCTCTCGCCGAACTTGTGCGTCTCGGCTTGCGCGAAGCAGGACGCGACGCGGACTGAATACGCCTCGCGGCCCGGCGTTCCCGATGAGAACGCGACGGGCCGCGAGATCGCGCGCCGGACGATGAATCAGGCCTGGGCAGGCTTCACACGCCGCAGCATGCCAAGCCGCAACACCGGATAGACGATGAACGATACCAGCAGTGAGGTGAAGAACTCAATTGGCACGATCCGGTTCAGGATGTAGTGTGCCAGTGCAAATCCGACCACCACGGTTACGACACCCGCCCAGTTGACTTCCTCGTTCGTAGGCGCGGTTGCGCCCAGCCTCGCCTTGACGAAGAAATAATCGGCGATGATGATGCCCGCGAAGCACGTGGTCAGCACGCCGAGCACCGTGATGAAAGAGTTGAACCAGCTGAGGATGGAACCGACGAGCATCAGGCAGGCCAGCACATTCGCGAGCACAACGAACGCAAAGCGGCCAGGCCGCCAGCCGAATAGCACGTCGGCAAGGTTGGTCAGCGAGAGCGAGGCGCTATACGTATTGAGCACTTGTGCTTTCGATTGCGCGAACACCATCAGTAGCGTACCGAGGACCCCGCCAAACACGATGAAGGCCACGGCGACGCTGTCCGGGCTTTGCAGTGCCAACGCGCGTGCGGCGGCCTCAGTCATACCGCCCACTTTCATATGATGCGCGACAAGCTGGTCCATACCGGCATACATCACGATACCGCCCACCGCGACCATTACGATGTCCATGAAGACGTTACCGATGAAGGCCGCGATAGCTATATCGCGCGATGACTTCGCATAGCGTCCGAGATCCGCGTCAATCAGTGCTAGAGCACCTGCCGATCCGATCAGCACATTCACACAGAAGATGAATTTTCCGCCGTCGGTGTCCGCGCCAAGCGCATGGAGCGCGCCTGCGGGCAACTGCGCACCGAACTGCATGACGGCAGCCCAGCTTTGCCCGGACATGGTGATTACGTCGAACATCATGTAGACGAGCGATGCAAGAAACGCGATCAGTGCGAGCGAAGAAACGCGTGCGACCAGCTTGAAACCAAATGCCGTAAGCAGGATCCACGCGATCGACAAACCACCATATATGGCAACGCGCATACCAAGCGTGTCGGGCGCATCGAGGTAGAACAAAAAGCCCTTGTAAAGCAGGGCGTTTTCGAGTGCGATGAAGCCGGTGATCATGAAGCCGAACACCAGCGCAAGCAACGCCGAGCCTCGTGTGCCCAAACCGTGACGGCGCGACAGTACGGTGCTCGCGAGGCCGGTACGATATGCGATGTGGCCCGCACCCCATCCGAGCAACGCCCCGACAATCGCGACGAACATGCCCGCGAACAGGCCGATTCGGATACCGGCAACGAAGGTGATGAGCGCACCCACGAACAACTGGATCAGCGTCGTGACGATCCCCGCCGTACTCCATGACAACTGGAGCCAGCCTTGACGTTCGCTTTCAGGAACGGCTTCGAGCGCGTGGTCGTCGGTGCGCGCAGAGATATCGGTTTCGCTATGCATAAAGTACTCCCTTTGACTCAGAATGAATGACGGATGCCAACGCGCACGGCGGCCTGATTGGAACCAGACGCGGCGCCCGGTAGACCGGCAATCCATGCCTGGGCATCGTCATTGCCACTGGCGAGCTGGTAGACCACGTTTCCATAGACATCGGTACTCTTGGAAAGCGCGTAATCGAGCGTCAACCCGAATTGATGGGCCTTGTTGTTGCCGAGCTGTGCGTTACCTTTCATGTACTGGTAATCACCGTGCAGCGTAGTCGCCACATCGAAGTGGTAGTCGGCACCAACCTGATACACGTCAATGTGCGCGCCATTGAAAGTGTTGTGAGTGTTGGTATAGAGCCCGTCCAACTGGAACTTCCCGAACGTGTAGCGGCCGCCAACACCCCAGTTACGAATGCCGTCGCGCCCATTGTTGATCGTTGGATCCTTGGCGTCCGTATAAGCTGCGTTCAAGCTAAACGGGCCGGTCGCATAATTGAGGCCCGCGCTGAGCGTGCTATTTGTGCCGAACGAGCCGGCAATGCCACCGAATCCGTACATCACGCCGCCGCTCAGGCCGCGATAGTCCGGGCTGACATACTTTACCGAATTGGGCGTTCTAAACGCGCCCGCGGCACGATTGAAGTCCAGGCCGCCGGCCGGCGTCCCAATCCCTTGGAACGGCCCCTGTTGTAAGTTGTACAAACTAACATATGCGAGTGATGGACCTAAACGATCGGCGTAAAGGGACTCGAACATGAACTCGTACTGGTTGCCGAAGGTGAGCGTGCCCCACGGGCTTGAAAGACCAACGTAGGTTTGTCGCCCGAATGTGCCGCCGCCGATGGACTCGCCATTCTCGATCCCGAACTGACCTTCCAGCTTGAAGATCGCCTTCAGTCCACCACCAAGATCTTCCGTCCCCTGCAGACCGAAGAGATTTGGAACCTGCATGCCTGTGGCGAGCACTGTGTTGTGTCCGCCGGCCTGATTGGTGATGAACGTTACGCCCGCATCCATGATCCCATACAACGTCACGTTGCTCTGGGCTGCCGCGACGAGCGGCAAGCCGAGTACCGGCATCAGTATCCACTTCGCTGTCTTCACTCCACGTCTCCTGTATTGTCGTTTTTGCGGTTGAAGATCATTCAGGTCCGCATCTGAATCCACCAAGAGATTCAGCGGCTCCACCATATGAAAACAAAAAGCAAAGCGAAATTGGGCTACCTATGTATCTCAGTACATGAAATCACTTATATCCCTCAAAATTGATAAAAAAAGCCGCTGCACGGCAGCGGCCCAGATGAATCGATAGCCTCTCGCGTCACTCTGTATGGGTAGTTCCTTCGCGTGGAAACCACGCCGCGTCATGACGATGAATCAGGCGCATATCCAACAAAACACTGGCAAAACACCACTGCCCTCCCTCCATCACCACGCGAGCGTCATATACGCCCCCCATCCAGTGCGCGGCGGCGGGTGCGGAAAGATCGTCGTGGGGATCACGTACCTGGGCGAGTTCCCATAAATGCCACTGAGCGCGTCCCTGCGACAGATCGGCGTCGATGTCCACAACGGGCGCAGTCATGTAATGCAGACTCCACACGATCTGTGTTTTGCCGATATGTGCGAGTTCACGTGCTACCTCGTCGCGTCCCTCGTAGCGGCCAAAGCCCTTCGCTTCCCAGAGGGCATCTCGGCTGAACAACGGGGCCATCAACGCAGGATCGTTGCGCCGATCAGCTCCCTGCGCGTATCGACCGATTAACCGGTTAACCTCGTCTATCGCTTCGAGCCGAGCAATACGCCGTGCTAGCGTCGATGCGGCCATCGGCATGTCTCCTTGAAATAGAACGGGCAGCATCCGCGTTGGACGCCGCCCGCTACGTCGCATTATCAGTGCGTTCAGTATTGCAGTTCGCCGTGCTCTGCCACGAAGCGCGCTTCGTCGAAGCTGTGGGGCACGTTGTGATCACCGCCGTAGAGCTCGATGTGCGGTGCGATCTCCGCGAGCGACAGCGCGAGAGACATCAGCCGAGCCGCATCGGGAGGAATGTCACCCAATGGGAACTTATCGAGGTAAGCGAGGATCGCAGGAAGACGCGGCTGCATGCTGTCGTAGAGCTCGCGCAATTCGCCGACCGTCGAGGCGATGCGGCGGCGCTGCCGTTCATTCTGTGTGGGAAGTGCCCATACCGCGACGAGCGGCTCGAGCATCTCGAATTCCTTCGGAAGTGTTTGTTCCATTGCGTTCATCTCCTTCATTGTTCCATGTACTGCTCTAGTACCTTGTAGCCGTGTCGAAGGAGAATCTCCTCGTCCTGCAGATACATCACACTCTTCGCGCCGGATTCGAGCGCAGCGTGCGTGTCCTCCATCGTCGCCGTGTCTTCGAGCCACGCGTTGCGCTGAAGAACCTGCGCGAATTCGACGGCCCATCGCTCGCTATTCGTCTTGGGTGGCTTCACGTAATACTTGCCCTCCCAGAGCGTCTTGTTATGGGCGATCGGCCAGAACTGATGCGTGAACCAGATGCCCTCCGAAATATGAATCAGAATATTCGGAAAAACGACGCTCAATTCGAACGAGAAGTCGTCGCGACGTTCCGGGTTCACGCCCGGCGGCAGCATCGAAGAGCCCCTCTGCGCCACCAGCGATGCGCCCGTGATGCTGTTCGCAATTCCGGCTACCGGCGTCGGCGTGGAATTGAGCGAGAGGCAGATGCCCGTCGTGCGATGTTCGCCGAACAACGCGACGTCGGTCAGTCCACTCGAAAACACGTTGGGGAACGAGCCCGCGTGAATGGTCGAGACGTGATACGCCTCCGAGAACGCGTCGAGTGCGATCTTCCAGTTGCAGTCCAGTACAGTGTTGTAGCTGAAACAGTGACTCATCTCCTGGAACGGAAAGCCTGTGAGGTGACGTCCGAGTCCGCCCATGTAATCGGCAAGCGAGCGGTCCGGCTGGGCCGCCAGGTTAATGAAAATGAAGCCTTCCCATACGTCGGTATGAACCGGCGTAAGCCCACTGGACGATTTTTCGAAGCATGACGGGAAACGCTCCTCTTCCGGCACCTGGATGAGCTTGCCCTGACCGTCGTAGACCCAACCGTGAAAGCGACACGTGACAACCGCGGCCTTGTTGCGACCAAACGTTTCTTCACCGTGCTCGACGATGACCTTGTTGCCACGATGCGAGCATGTGTTGTGGAAGCCGCGAATGCGCCCATCCTTGCCGTGTATCAGGATCACCGACGTCTTCGCGAAGTGAATCTTTTTGACTTTATAATCACCGACGTTTTGAATCTCTTCAATACGACCGACCTTCAGCCACGTATTGGAGAACACACGCTCTTTCTCGCGCTCAAAAAATTCAGGCGATACGCATGGCTCCACTGGAATCGGCTCCGTGCCGAGGTCCGGGTACTTGCTGGCCCATCTCAAGTTCTTGCTCGCTGTATCCATCACTGCTCCTCTCTGTCTAAGATCACCGCTGAATTCGTGAGCTGCGGCGCTGGCTCAATGCGTGGCGTGAGGCTAATTCGCCTCGCCGTCGAGTCCATACTGCGCGCGCACAAGATGCGCGATGCCAAGCCGCTCGAGGATCTGCATCGGGCACAGGAATGTCACGCGTACAACACCGGGGAGCCGGCTAATCTCGATCGAACCGGCGATGGTCGCGCGGTTGAGAATCTCGTCATAAGCCAGTCCCGTCACGTCCGCTGCACGCTGCAACCCATTCTTTGTCGCGTCATTCAGCGTTGGCCCCGAACCGATGAAGGTGATCGGACCGTTCTCCTCGATCTCGCCCTGCCCGTAGCGTTCCGCGAGTCGCTTCACATGCGCGCGCTGGGTCGCATTCATCGGGCGCGCCATCGGCGGTAGATCGTCCGGTCGTTGCAACAGGATCGGACCATCGAGAGTCAGTCCCTTGACCACCTCGACCTGCAACTCGACCTCGCCCGCTACATCAGTGGCGTGACCTGCAATTTCTCCGTTGCCTTGTTGTGCATGCATGTCACCCATGTAAACGCCTGCACCCGGCACCTTGACCGGGCAGATGACGATGGCACCTTCCCGCACGCTGTTCGTGTCCATGTGGCCATCGGTCTTGTTCGCATCAAGCGCCGCCTTTGAGAGACCAAACGCATGCGGAGCATCGATGAGGAAAGTGCCGAAATCGCCCGCGTTATGCGAGTCGGGCATGTCGACCGAAGGCAGCGTGCCAATGTTGCCGAGAAACGGCTGCATATGCGCTGCGAGACCACTCAGATCGGCGCGTGCGAGCGATAGAATCGAATGCTGCTCGGAGAGTTGCGGCAAGCGCGCCATCTTGCCAGGCATGCCCGCGATGCGCTGGGCGGCGTCCTTGTCCACCGTCAGCGAGACGCGGTTCTCGCGATCCAGTACGATGACGTAGCCGTGGCTGAAACGAAAGGCATTGACCTCCGCGCCACACACGCTGCAGTGGACAGCTTCGTCACCGGTCCCTTCAACGTGACTCGGAGGACTCTCGGTGCCGCAAGCGGAGCAACGCTTCGCCACGAACGGATCGCCAACATAGCGGCCTTCAACGAATTCCATCACGCCCGAGGATGTGGCGAGAGAAGTCACGTCGCACCGAAGGATCTTCAGCGCAACAGCATCACCAACTTCGGCACCCTCAACCGCAACCGGCTGCGTAACCTCGTGGCCGCCACGAAAGATCGGCGTGATCATCGGGCCCCAGCAGCCAGGCGGCGTGCCGGTGACAATACGCCCCCCGTCTCTGAGCGGGCCGAGCATGGTGAGCGTCGGACCGATCACGCCACGGGTATAGGCGCTAACCTCAACGACGTCTTGGGGGGACGACGTC
This sequence comes from Paraburkholderia fungorum, assembly GCF_902833645.1. Taxonomy (GTDB): domain Bacteria; phylum Pseudomonadota; class Gammaproteobacteria; order Burkholderiales; family Burkholderiaceae; genus Paraburkholderia; species Paraburkholderia fungorum. The sequence continues at coordinate 218,623 of NZ_CADFGE010000004.1, read as the reverse complement.
CGCAGTGGATGCGTCATGAAAGTCTCCTCTCTTGAATGGGGCACGAACCCGGGAATCAGAGTCCGGCTTCAAATGGTTATAAGTTCAGCTTCAGCTTAGTTGAAATCGCCTGCGCGCCGTTATCCGGTCGGTTGATTAGTGAAGTAAGTGATAACACTTATCATCGCGCACGGCACGTTGCGTGCGCCGCGCCGGTGCTATCCTCACAACCATATCGAGCCTGTTAGCAACGCCATGAGCACAGCCATTCATCAGAATCCGACCAACTACCAGGAGGTCTTCGTCTATGCGAACGACATCATGGTGATTCATGACATGGATAGCGGTGAGATTCTCGAAGCCAACCGCAAGGCTTGTGAAATGTATGGCCATTCGATCGAGGAACTACGCGGCATGTCGATCGGTGAATTGACACGCAACCGCTTTCCATACGACACGAATGGCGGTTTGCGGCGCGTGCATGAAGCCCGCGATTGCGGCGACATCGTGATTTTCGAATGGGTCATCCGGCATGCGGATGGCCGGGAAACACCCGTCGAAGTAAGCCTCAAGCGCATCACGCTCGATGGGATCGACCGCGTGATCGCGGTAGCGCGCGACATCACCGAACGCAAGCAAGCCGTCGCACGGCTCAAAGAGCGCGAGCGCTACTACCGCAGGTTGATCGAGAGTTCGTCCGACGGTATCGCGATACTTTCAGTCGAAGGCACGATCCGCTTCGTGGGCCCGTCGATCTACGCACTGCTAGGCGTTACCCCGCGCGTGCTGACTGGGCGATCAGCGTACGCGTTCATTTCGCCGGACAGCGTCGAAGCGGTGCGCAAGGCCATTCATTCACTCGCGCCGGGCGCAAGCGTCAATCTCGGCTATCGCATCCAGCATCGCAATGGCGGCTGGCGCATTCACGAAGCGCGCTGCCGCAACCTGCTCGACGACCACGCCGTCGACGGCATTCTCGTGAATTTTCGCGACGTTACGGAGCGCGTGAAGGCCGAGGAAACCGCTCGTGCGCGTGCGCTGGAACTGAGCCGCATCGCGCGCATCTCGACGGCAGGAGAGATGGTTACTGCGCTCGCGCACGAGCTAAATCAACCGTTTTTCGCGATCGTAAACTTTGTGGCCGGCTGCCGGCGGCGCATCCAGTCGGGCAACTATTCTGCCGAAGACCTGATGCATGCGCTGGAACTCGCGCAAAATGAAGCTGAGCGCGCAGGAAGAATTATCAATAAGGTGCGGGAATTCACATGCAACCGCAGCTATCAGCGCCAGACCGTCGATCTCGAGAAGCTGATGCACGACATCTCCGACCTGCTCGCCTTGCGGGCGGCGCAGGATGACGTAACCGTCCATTATGAAATGGACGATACACCCTGCGAAATCGAGGGTGACGATGTGCTCATCCAGCAGGTCGTCATCAATCTTGCGATTAACGGCATCGAGGCCATGTCAGGTTCGTCCTCCGATAAGCGCGAGCTTCGGATATCCACCTCGAAGCGGCCCAACGGTGACGTGCAGATCACGGTATCTGACACTGGGCCGGGTTTGCCGCGCGTGAGTCCCGATCGCATTTTCGCCTCGCTATTCTCGACAAGCACGCAGGACTCGGTATCGGTCTGTCGCTTTGCCATTCGATTGTGGAGACCCACGGCGGGCATCTCTGGGTCACAAGCTCGGACGCGCCGCCTTGCACGCGATTTCACGTGCTGCTTCCACGCACGCAGGCCGGAAGCCCTCTGCGATAAGCAAAAACCTGTATCCGCTAAGCAATCCATCCAATTTACCCCCAGCGCAGCCGCCACTAACCTGACGCAACGACAATACGTATTTCGCCGATCGACGCCGTCCCGCGCCGGCCTGCGGAGTTCGCTAATCAGGAGCGTCATGATGACGGTAGCCGAACATACGATTCACATTCTCTGTAAAGTCTCCGACGTGCCACCGGGATGCGCGAAGCGCATCGAGTTGGTTGGCCGTCCGCCTCTCGCCGTCTTCAATATTGACGGCCAATTCCACGTCACCGATGACACCTGCACGCACGGAGAAGCCTCGCTGTGCGACGGCGAAATCGACGGCGACGTGGTCGAATGTCCGTTTCATCAGGGTGCATTCGACATTCGCACAGGCAAAGCGGTTGGCGCGCCCTGCACGATCAATCTGAAGACCTACGCCAGCGTTGTCGAAAACGATGCAGTCGCGGTTCGCATCGAGGAGTGAGGGAGATCGTGGCCATGTCGGAGATTCTGCTCGAAGGCGGGGCACACCGCTTTGCGTGTGAACGGCACGATACTGTGCTCGCTGCCGGATTGCGCGCCGGGCTGGGACTGCCTTACGAGTGCACGGTTGGCGCATGCGGCACGTGCAAATTTGAGTTACTGGAGGGGACTGTCGAGACGTTATGGGAGGACGCACCGGGCCTCTCTGAGCGCGACCGCGCAAAAGGGCGAAAGCTTGCCTGCCAGAGTCGCCCGATGAGCGATTGCCGCATCAAGATCCGACTTGATGACGCATGTCGCCCGCACGATGCTCCACGCAAGCAGGAGGCTGTCTTCGTTTCATCTACCGACGTCACGCACGATATTCGCGAATTCCGCTTTCGCACCCCTTCGCGTGCCTCATTTCGAGCTGGTCAATTTGCACTCCTTTATCTCAATGGAGTGGCCGGCGCGCGCGCCTATTCGATGGCAAACCTCGCGAACGATGAAGGCGAGTGGCACTTCCAGGTACGTCGAGTCGCGCAGGGTGCCGGCACGTCGACGCTGTTCGACACACTCAAGCCCGGAGATCGCATCACACTCGACGGGCCGTACGGCATGGCGTATCTACGCGAGGATTCGGTGCGCGATGTCGTGTGCATCGCAGGCGGATCGGGCCTCGCCCCGATGCTGTCGATTGCCCGCGGCATGGCCAATCTCGATATGCTCGCAACGCGTCGTCTGCACTTCTTCTACGGCGCGCGCACGCCACGCGACGTATGCGGCGAATCGCAGTTGCGCACGCTGCCGGGTTACGGCGAACGCGTCTTCTTCCATCCGGCCGTATCCTCCGCCGAGGAAGCCGCGCGCGCCGGATGGAGCGGATATATCGGATTCGTACATCACTACGTCGAGGAAGCAATCGCTACCGGCCTTGCAACCTGCGAGTTCTATATGGCTGGGCCGCCACCGATGATCCAGGCGATGCAGGAGATGTTACACGTTCGCCACTCCGTGCCCACCGCGCAGATTCATTTCGACCGCTTCTTCTGACCACGCGTCGTGTACAACATGCCCATGAACATGACCGACGCCATCGGACTAACGGCTGGCGTTCTGACGACGATCTCTTTCGTCCCACAGGTCGTCAAGATCTGGCGCTCCGCCTCCGCACGCGACATTTCGTATGGTATGTATACCTGCTTCATCGCAGGCGTCGGCCTGTGGCTCTGCTATGGCCTGGCCATCGCCGCGCTACCCATTGTGGTGAACAACGCGATTATCCTGGTGCTGGCCATCGCGATCATCGCACTGAAATATCGCTTCGAGCGCGCAGATAGGTCGAACGCCAACTGATCCGTCCACCTGACAAGCGAACCACCTTCTAACCTGGCGTGGAAAAGCAACGCACCAGTCATCGTGTAGGTGACTGGTCCGCTTTACTTTAGGAGGGTCTAGGGAGAGCGACTTGTCTGCCGCTTATGTCGACGTCGCCATCAATTCGGCAATCGGTGAGAGCCCCTGCTCAGGGCCCATCGCCGAATAGCCTCCATCGACAGGCAAATTCGTACCTGTGATAAACGACGCCTTGTCGGAGACAAGAAAGAGCACCGCATCGGCCACCTCTTCAGGCTCGCCGATCCGCCCGAGCATATGAAACGGCCTTGCCACCGCATTAGCTCGCGCCTTGTCGCCGCCAGATATCGCATCGAGCACACCGGACCACGTCCATCCCGGCGAAACGGCATTCACACGGATATTATCGGCCGCAAGATCGAGCGCCTGGCTGCGCGTCAGTTGCAGAATCGCGGCCTTGCTAGCCGGATAGAGCCAGCGGCCGGCTTGTGCCGCCGAGGCACTCGTTGAACCGAAGTTCACGACCGCACCGCCTCCTGCCACGCGCATGAACGGGTGGGCCGCCTGAAGCAACATGCACGCACCCACGACGTTGACGTCAAATGCCGAGAGCCATTGCTCCCGCGTGGACGCGAGCGCATTGTCGACATACGCACAAGCAACATTCACGATAATATCGATGCGCCCGAAGTTCTCGTACGCGGCCTGCACGCAGGCTCGCACTGCGTCGTCATCAACGAGGTCGGTTTCGACAAACATCGTCCGCTCGCCCATTGAGGTCGCGAGCGCGCTGCCTCGCTGGGTGTCGATGTCGGCAATCACCGTGTTGGTACCAGCGGCATGCAGGGCGCGAGCAACGGCGGCCCCGATGAGGGTGGCGCCGCCTGTCACGATCGCGGTCTTGCCTTCGATGCCCCAGCCCGAAGCGACTATCCGTTGCATGGAATTGACTCCCTTTCGTGTGGACTGAACTGGCCAAGCGTACCCTTGCAAAACACGAGCGGCGGAACTTCGTTCCAGCGGTAGCGACCGACTCGGCCGACGAAAATGAGATGATCGCCTCCATCGTGCACGGCCACATTCTTGCATTCGAAATGTGCAGCCGCGCCAGCGATCAAAGGAACACCGTCATGACCATTGACGGTCTCGACGCCGGCGAAGCGCTCGTCGCCCGGTCGCGCAAAACGCGCGCAAATGTCTCGCTGCGCGCCAGCGAGCACATTGACGGCAAAATAACTACAACGCTCGAATGCTTGTACGTTTGGCGAGCGGCGCGCAAGGCTCCAGAGAATCAGGGGCGGCTCGATCGAAACCGAGGAAAATGAGTTTGCCGTCAAGCCGATGCGCCGCCCGCTTTCGTCCACGGTTGTCACTACCGTTACCCCCGTGGCGAAGCAGCCAAGCGCCCGTCGGAATTCGATCGGTGTCTGTAGAATCTCTTGCTCGTGACGCCAGTCCGCTGCAAGAATGTCACACTCTCGTTCCATCTTAGGCCACCCGCTCGGTAACGAAGCGCTGCGCTTCGGACAAGTCGGCAATCCATGGCCAGAACTCGCTCGGATGTTCAAAACAACCCACGAAGTCGTCGGCCACGACGGGATGATTGGCCGCCGAGCGCAGCACGTGCATGATGGCCTCGCCGGGTGGCTCGAGCAGCGCATTGGAAAAGGCTGTCGTGAAGCTCGCTGAGGCGTTCCAGAAGTCATCGAACGTGCGCTGCATCCACGCGGCATCGAAGCGGGATGCTTCGTTGGCTTCGATCTCGCGAATGAGATGCGCGGCCATCCGCGAAGCGTTGTTAGCCCCTTGGCCAGCAATAGGATCATTCAAACAGACCGTATCGCCGACGCCCATGACCACACGACCAGATGCAAGGCGGCCCACCGGATGCCGAACGGTCGGGGTGAACGCGCCCTTGAGCCACGCGTTGGGATCGGTCAATTGCGCATCGTCGAGGAGCGCCGCATCATCGGGCGCGAAATCCCTCAGCACAGCGCGGGCGATTTCGAGCATCTCCTGGCCGTCGGCGGCGGATTGGAAGCGGTCCATTTCACCACCGGGGCGCGCCTCGAACAAAAAACTTCGACATTCGCCAGCCGCATGCGTGTAGAACGGCAGAGAAAAGAATTCACCGACACCGAAAACGAAATTGAAGCGCAAAGGCCGGAAATTCACCTTCGGCCACGGGCGTTCACCAACGATTTTCGGCCCCTTCAGCAATAGCGCAGCAAGGTGGCGCGGCGGCGTCTCATGCGTGCTGCGGTTACCATCGCGCTCGAACAACGTGTTGATTGCCCCTTTGCCAGACGCGACGAGCGTGAGATCGTTTGCACCGGCAATTTCTTCGAGATTCGTGAGGTCGACAGCCTGATAGATAAGCGTGCCGCCACGCTGCTCGAATTCCGTGGTCCAGCGCGCAAATTTCGTGCGCTGATCGATTGCCTGCCCGGACTTCCCATGCAAACGCCCGCGCACGGTTAGTACACTCTTACCCGACGGCTCCCGAAAGTCGACGAGCATGCCTTCACCGACGGGCGCCTCGTCCTCCCAGAAGTTCAGCCCGAGACGGCGCTCCCAGTTCAGCGTTTCATTGAACAGGAAAGCTGTACTCGGTATCTTGCCTCCGATAAGTTGTTCCGGTGTCCGGTCAGTGTAGAGCGTGACGTCATGCCCGCCATCGAGCAATCCAAACGCAAGATGAAAGCCACACTGACCGCCTCCGACGATTCCGATCCTTTTCACGTCTCCTACCTCCTTTTGATTGATTAAGGCATAGCGTAGGAGGTCGCGCCTGCATGGTAAATTCGATCAGCTACTTAGGGGGATAGATGCAAGCACCTATAATGGAACTCGAGCCAAGGTAACCTCGCCGAATGTGCCGCCACCAAGAGCAACGCGTCGAAATCAACTCCATCTCCCGTCAAGGAGCCAGTGGTAATGTGTCAGAGCCTGTTTTTGGACGCGAATCCGTTTCTCTGACCCCACATGCTCCTGATATTTGATATCGACATCGGCGGCAATCGTCACCATGCCGGTAGTCAGCACGAAACGCGAGAAAGCTTCGTAGAAACGGATCAGCGGCCACTCGAACTCGGTGGTCTGAAACTCCATATCCGTCTTGGCGAGATGCCAGCCTCAGTAGAATTTAGATTCCATGGGTGGGAGTGAAAAACGCTCTGGTAAGCAGTTATCCGCAAGATTACAGCATCGAACTTCGGCCCGCGCCACGCGAACTGGCACGGCGTATATGACAGCCCGCCGATGTCCTGATCAATGTTGTAATCAAGCGGCATCAGGCAATTGGCCTTTGGATAGTAGGCCTCACAGTGTGATGCTCGCGCACACGACACCTATTTTTGACTCTTGCAGTGCTTTCTAATCCACGTGCCCCATTGGACCAATACGGGACGCATCTGGCGAATGTAGTTCGCCCGATCATAGTGCCGATCCTGAACACCCCCTAGCCCGTGGGATAGAATCTGCCCGCGCAGGTCTTTTGATACGCGAAGCTCTTCGATGAGTAAGGTTTCGACCGTACGCCTCAGATCAGTCCAGCCGAACGGTGCCATAGCCTCCTTACTTTTAACCATTTCCGCCGAAATCTCGGCTACCACATCGCCGACCGTGTCCGGCACCGTCGTGCCGAATATGCGACGATCGTCTGCTTCTGAGGAAATCGCGCCAATACGCTTACGCACTATCGCTGCTGCTGTGGGCGGCAACGGAATATCGTGACGACGCGGCACCCTCCGCCGTCCTTTCCCGTCAAACAACGTAAGGACGTCGACGTCCAGATCGTAGTCCAGGCTAGTCCCCCTAAGCAGCTGCGCGATACGTTGACCACCAGCGAGCACACCTACCCTGGCGGCATCCGCTGCCGCACTATCCATCTCCGACAGGCGTGTCCAAAACGAACGAAACTCGGACGTAGAAAGATGCCTATGCCCAACCCTGTTGAACTGCGTCAAAGACCTCGTTGCCGCGATCGGGTTGAACTCGATCTCGAATCCCTCCATAGTGGACGGGGCAGCAGCATCGCCTTCGATTCCCAGCGCCAGCTCATATGCCGCATGAAGAAAGGCTCGTACTTTGCCTGCTGTTCGACCTTTACCGGCCTCCACCAGCTTTCGGAAAATCTCTGTAGCCTGCTGCCGCGTCAGATCTCTAGCAGGCGCAGACGAATAGTCCGGAAACGCCCCATAGACGTGTAATGTGACCAGTCGCCGGACATCGTCGGCGCTCGATTTGCCTGCATTCTCGAGATAGCCGATATAGGCATCCATCAAAGCCTTGAGCGTGAACTTCACCTTGAGTAACGCTTCGGCTTCCGCAGCCGCTTTCGCTCGGACTTCCTGGTCTTTCCGCTCCTGTTCGCCGATCAATCTTGCGCGTTCGTCGGAGTGAAGATCGCCGTCGGTGATCTCTTGCCGCCGCGCCGCCGCCTCGCCACAGCGAATCCGAGCGCTGGCCAAGGTCAACCGATCCGCTTGGTCGCCGTAAAGCCCCAGCGGAAAGTATCGATTCTTCCGATCAAGGGCGTAGCGGAAATACCATGAAGCAGTACCCGTAGCGGAAATCTTGAGCGACAAAGCGCCCTGCCCTCGTCCACGCGATTCGTGAACCCATCGCTGCTCGCCAGTTTTCCGGGCCTCCTGAATAGCCGCAGCGACAGTCCTTTCAGTCAGCATGCCCGCCTCCGTTGCATAAATCCAACAATGGGCGCAGAAACCCAGCAGCAAATTCAGTCTACACTAGGTCTACACTCATCGCTCGGATCACAACGGAAAAACTCGGAAATGTACGGCCAGAATAATTTCATAACTCCTTGTTTTTGCAGTTATTTTACATATCTCAGCGGATTTCATCGGATGCCATCGGAATTCAAAACTACGGAATCATAATCCGCAGGTCCGGGGTTCGAGTCCCTGATTCGCCACCAGTTGCAAGAAAAAGCCGCTGATCCACAAGGTCAGCGGCTTTTTTGTTTTGGTCTTCCGTTCGGTCTTCCAAACGCAACTTCAAGGAGGTTTCTTGATGACATTCCGCACCGCCGCACGTGCCGTAGCTACCGCCGCCGTCACGCTTCTCGCCGCCGCAGCACCGCTCGCCGCCAACGCCCAAACGCCGATCAGCAGTCAGTGGCGTGCCAGCCCCGCCACCCTGTCGACGCTGCTGCAGGACGGCTACAAAATCGTCGCCGTCGTAAACGGCGCCCATGTCGATGGCGGCTCGGCCGATACGATTTTCGTCCAGCGCGATCAGAGCGCCTTCAAGTGCATCGACCCGCAGCAACCGGACGCGAAGTCGAAAACCCCGGCCATGCCGCCGGCCTGCTTCGAGCTGGCCCCGCCGTCCGGCGCGAACGCAGGGTCCGAGGCCAAATAAACACTCGGCCAGATAGCCATAAAAAAAGGAGTCAGCCGAAGCTGACTCCATCAAATGCCACTCCTCGCTTAATCAGCGCGACATCGCCGCTGCCTTAACTCGCCACCCCCATTGCCGGATCGCTGATACTGTCCTTGCCGGTTTCGACACGACCCGCAAAACGCCGCGTAAAGCCGCCCGCCGCGGCCAGCGTGAAGTCATACCAGCCGCCCGATGCGCTCACCGACCAGTACGGCTCGACCTGCATGCCCGCGGGCACCGCATAGGTCCACGGCCCATCGCTGCGATATGCGTTCGAGGTGACGGTCACGTTGGCTGTCGCATTGCCGGTATTCATGATCGTCAGATAGACCGCGTTGTTGACGACGTCATAGCAGACTCGCACCTCCGGATTCGGCCCGGTCGCAACCGTCGCCACGCTGCCTTGAAACGACCGATGAAAACCATTCGGCCCGAGCACCCACAGGCTGTAATTGCCCTTATCGTCGGCGAGCGCGGCCCATGAGTCGGACAGCTCCTTGCCCGCTTCGACGGTATAACGGCGCGGCGGCCGGTCGAGGTGCAACTGGTCGTACACATGGAACACCGCGCCCGCCGTGCCGGTATTGCTGAAAATCAGCCAGATCAGACCGTCCTGCACATCGGCATTGGCGCTCACGTGCAGCAGATACGGCAGCGCGCGCGATGGCCGCGACATCAGCACCTGTTGCGGCATCTGCTGGCTCGCCGCCGGCGGCACAGGCACCGCCCCCAAGGCGCTCTGCTGTGTGTTCTGCGCATCGGCCTGAGCCTTGGTCGGCGCGGGCAGCGCCGCCACCGGCGCATCGTTCGGATTGCGAAAGTTGAATGCCGAGGTGAGATCGCCGCATACCGCGCGCCGCCACGGGCTGATGTTGGTCTCGGTCACGCCGAACCGCTGCTCCAGAAAGCGCAGTACCGACGTATGGTCGAACACCTGCGAATTCACCCAGCCGCCCGTGCTCCACGGCGACACCACGAACATCGGCACACGCGGGCCCGGCCCAAAACATTGTCCGTCCGGCACGATCGGCGACGAATCGCCGGGCGGGTTGGCCTTCGTGAAATATTCGTACTGCGCGTTGACCGTCGATTTGCCGGCGAACGTGCCGTCGGCATTTTTGCTCGGCGCATCGGGCGGCGGCATGTGATCGAAGAAGCAATCGTTCTCGTCGTAATTGACGAACAGCACGGTCTTGCTCCACACATCCGGGTTGGCCGTCAGCGTGTCGAGCAGCAGTTGCAGGTAGTAGGCGCCCTGCCCCGGCGTCGACGTGCCCGGATGCTCGCAGTAGGCCTGCGGCGAAACGATCCAGCTCACCTGCGGCATCTGGCCGGCGGCAATGTCGTCTTTCAGCGACTGGAGGAAACCGCCGTCGGGCATCGTATTGCCGATGCCCTTGTACAACGGCGCCACGGTCTCCAGCGACTGGGTGTACGGCAACAACGGCGAACCCGGCAGCGTCTCGTTCACCTTGCGGTAAGTCGCAAAGCCGGCGAGCGAGTTGTCCGTGTAGTTGTCCGGCATGTTCTGGTAGACCTTCCAGCTCACACCCGCCGCCTGCAGACGTTCGGGATAAGTCGTCCACGTGAGGCCGGTCGCCGATGCGCCGAGGCCGTCCCAGCCGTCGTTGTTGACGACCGGGTTGGAGCCCGCGCTCGCGCCATTGGTGCCGGTCCACAGAAAGATCCGGTTCGAATTCGTGCCGCCATGCAGCGAGCAGTGATAGGCGTCGCAGATCGTGAACGCATTCGCCAGCGCGACATGGAACGGCAGATCGGCCTGCTTCAGATAGCCCATCGACACATCGCCTTTCGCTTTCGGCCACTGTGTCATACGGCCGTTGTCCCACGCCTGATGCGCGTCGGTCCACGAATGCGGGCCGCCGGCCAGCAGCGCGTTGCCCTTGGTGCTGTCGAGGTAAAACGGCAGCACGGTGCGCGTGCCGTCGTTCTGCTGGAACACGGTCGTGCCGCCCGGCTGCGGAATCGTGAAGCGGTCGCTAAAGCCGCGCACGCCCGGCAGCGTGCCGAAGTAATGATCGAACGAGCGGTTCTCCTGCATGAAGATGACGACGTGCTGGACGTCGTTGATGGTGCCGGTCGTGTTGTTCGCGGGAATCGCAAGCGCGCGGCGGATCGCAGGCGGAAACAGGCCGAGCGCGGCAGCGCCCGCGGCGCTGCGCAGGAAGGTACGGCGGTCCAATGAGGTCATGTTTGGCGTGTTGGGATCGTCAGAATCTGTGCGCTTGCCGGGCCGTCGCAGCCAGCGGCTCGACAGGCAGGCGGCAAAGCGCACGCGGCAAACAGCACGTCAGGGCGCGCAGACAAGTTGCGTGTTCTGCAACGGCTGCGCGGCGCTCGCGCCCGATGCGGCGCACGCACCGGAGGCCGGCGCCGCGACGATCGGCACCGGCGCGCTTGCACCGCCCGCGCCGGCCGCCGCGTTGTTCGCGGCCGTGCCGGAGCCGCCCGCACCATTGCTGGTGCTGCTGCTCGATCCGTCGCCGCAGCCCGTCATCGATACGCACAGCGCGCAGAGGGCAGCGGCCGTCAGCAGGCCACGCGTACGACGCAGCCCGCTGCGGATTTGCGCTTGCCGCGCCTCGCCCATCGCCTTCATCTCAGGCGCTTTCGCAAAGGAAACCATCGGGTTCATCGCTGGACTCCGGTCAGTGGGTAAGCGTGGACAACGGCTGGCCCGAACCGAAGATCGACTGCAACTCGGTTTCGGTGACGACACGGGTCCACAGCGCGAGGTCGCCGAACGCCTGTACATCCGGCGGCGTCGCCGCGCATTTGCCGACGGTGTACGGCGGCGTGTCGTTACAGGCATTCATGTAGTAGCGGCCGGTGCCGTCTTCGTTCAGGCCGAACACACCGAGGCCCGGCAGCTTGGCGATGTTGACGCTCAGCGCCTGGCCCAGCACCTTCTGCTCGCCGAGCACCGGATCGAAGATGTAGGCGTTGATCTTCTTCGCTGTGGTGTCGATAGCCAGCGCGAGATAGGTCCACTTGTTGGCGCTGACGTTCAGGCTGTTAATGTCGTTACGCGTGCTGCCGTCGCCGAGATTGAAGCGGATGTTGCAGCTCGTGCTCGAGCCCGGGAACAGGCCGATCGCGATGCCGGCATTGCCGCCCGAGTAGTAGTTCTTGTTCGAGAACACCGGCGTGCCGTTACCCGTGAGATTCGCGCACGAGGTGTAGAACCAGAAGCCGATGGTGAATTGCGCGTGGGTCGTAACGTCGTTGGTCTGCGTGAGCTTGTAGCCATCGAAGCCATTGCTGTCGACCGTATGCGTGTCGATCTGCAAACCCTTGCCGCCGAACGGATCGGTGACCAGCGTGCCGCTATCGGCATCCGCAGCCCACGGCCCCATCGTGCTGGCGTTCAGGCGATCGACCGGCGGCAGCGCACCGAACGGGTAGTAGCTCGACAGACCGTTGGTCAGCGTCGTTGCGAGCGGCGGCGGCGGAGGTGGGGGCGGCGGGGGTTGCACGTACACAACCTGGGTGATCGTCGCGAGCGGCGCGCTGCCGGCCACCACCGTGTAGTTGAACGGGTAGACGCCGGTCGTCGTCAGGCCGAGTTGGCTGTCGGTATAGGTCGCCGTGCCGGCGGGCAGGCTCGCAATCAAGGTGCCGTTGCGCAGCACGCTGATCGCGCCGGTCGCGGGCGCGGTCCACGTCAGCACAAGGCTCGCGTTGTCGCTACCAGTGGTGCCGAGCAGTTGCGATACGGGCGTGGCGCCGATGAACTGGCCGCCGTCGAGCGCATAGGTCGTGGGATCGGGCAGCGCGCCCTTGTAGGCGAGCAGCGTCGGCGTGATGTCGGCGATGCTGGCGCGCGTGTAGAGCGCGGCCATCGTGGTCGGCGCCGTGGTGTTACCGAGGCGCGCATTCGGCGCCTGGTTCAGCGCGATGAAGCTGGTCGACTCGGCCGGCAGCGGTAAGCCGTCGGTGCCGCCGGCCGCGTTCAGACCGTGACTGCTGGTCACGACGATCAGCCAGTTCTCGTTGCTGCGTTTGGCGGTTTCAGCGACCAGCGTGCCGAGCGCGGCATCCAGTTGCGCCAGGGTGCTCGCATAGTTCGCCGACGACAACCCGTCGTTCAGCGCGGCGTCCTGCGCCGAGTGGTATTGCGCGAACACCAGCGAGTAGCCGTTGTCGATCAGGTTCACGCCGTTCTGCGTGACGCAGGCGTCGACCGACGCGCAGTTCACGAGCGTGTCGAGATTGCCGGCATTCTGATCCGGCGTCAGCAAGGCCGCGAGACCGCTCGAATCGACGGCCGCGCCCACCGTGCCGGCGCCCGCGGTCTTGAGCATCTGAAACACCGTGCTGCTATGCGAGGCCTGATTGGGCGCGTCGGAGTTGATCTGGTGACGGTCGGCCCACGTGCCGGTCAGCACGGTCGCCCAGCCCGGCGTATCGAGATTGGGTTGCTGCGACAGCGTGCCGTTGACACCGCCGCTGTACGCGGGCGCCACGTTCAGCTTCGCCAGATTGGGCAGCTTGCCGCCGGCGATCCCCGCGCTCAACGCGCCGTACGTCACGCCGTCGAGTTCGACCAGCAGTATCTTTTTGGCTGCCGGCCCGGCGGACGCCGCCGGTGTGCTGGCCGGCGTACCCGCGCTGGCTTGCGTGTTGCCCGCGCCGTTGCCGGAACCACCGGCGCCGGTTTGCGATGTGCCGCCGCAGCCACTCAGCGCAGCCGTTGCGCCGAGCGCGCCGAGCAGCGCCAGACCGCAGGCTAATTGCACGACGGTGTGCCGTCTCATGTTTGTCCCCTCTCGATGCCGATATGCGCCGGACCATCCGGCGAGTCGTTGCAACGATAGGGACCGCGGGCGACGCGGCTATGTCGTTTTGCGCAAGCTGGCCGATACCGGCATCAGCATTTTTAGGGACCGCTAAGGGGCGGTTAAGCGGCCACGCCGACGTTGGCCATGAAGGCGGTGATGAGACGTGACCCCGCGCGCGCCTCGAGGTAATACAGATACTCCTGGAGGACCGGCGCGTCGGCGTCCAGCGGCAGTTGACGCAGATCGGGATGCGCCGGCGCTTCGCCAAGCGGCATCAGCGTGCAGCCCATGTTGTGGCGGATCGCTTCGTAGATCGCCTCACGGCTGCCGATTTCGATCAGCCTCGCCGGCACCACGCCGATACGCTTGAGCGCGCCCTCGGTGGCTTCGCGAGTCCGCGAGCCAGGCTCGCGCAGCAGCAGCGTATGGGCGGCAACGTCGGCAAGCTTGACCACTTTCTGTGCGGCCAGCGGATGCCTGCAATGCGCGACGACGACGAGCGGATCGTCGGCAATCGTACGGCGTGCGAAACGCGGATCGTCGACCCGTTGCGACGACACCGCAAGATCGACGCGGAAATCGAGCAACGCATCGAGGATCTGCTGAGAATTGCCGATCTCGACACAAATCTTGACCGCCGGATACTGCCGATGAAACGCCGCGATGGCAGGCAGAATGTAGTAAGGCCCGGTCGCGCCGACCCGCAGATTGCCGGCGGCCAGTTCGCGTTCATTGCGCAGCGTGAAGTCGATATCGCTTTCGGTTTGCTGCATGCGATCGATCAGCGGCATCAATGCGGCGCCGGCGTCGGTCAGATCGAAACGGCTGCCGCGCCGGTGGAACAGCTCGACACCGTATTGTTTTTCCAGTTGCTGGATGCGCGCCGTGATGGTCGGCTGACTGACTTCGAGCCGCTTGGCGGCGGCGGTGACACTGCCCTGCCGGACGGTTTCGTAAAAGGCAACCAGAAGCGGAGCAAGCATGGAAGGCCAAAGGCAAAACTTCCAACTTATTACCGCAACGTGACAATTTCGTTACGAACGGCTTTTGATTTTGTAATGAGTTGCAAGCGCCGCCGCGAACGCGCGGACGTAATACCGTGCGCGCGGCGTTAGCGGTCCACGAGGCTGCTGAGATTGCCGCGCACCCGTTGCAGCAGCGCGATGAGCTGCTTCGCTTCTTCGTCGGTAAAACCGTTCAGCGCTTCGAGCGCGACTTTATCGCCCACCTTGCGTGCTTTGCCGAGCGTGCGCTCGGCCTTCGGCGTCATGCTCACCTGACGCTCGCGACGGTCATTCGGATTGGCCGTGCGCTCAATCCAGCCGCCCTCTTCCATGCGGTCCAGCAGCCGCCCCGCCGAAATCGGCGCGACTTCGAGCAGGTCCGCGAGCCGCGCCTGGTTGACGTCGCCGTAGTGGGCGAGGTTGGCCAGCACGCGGCACTGCGCGCGCGTCAGATCGACCGACGACTTCGCGAGATCGTCGAAACGCTTGCCTGTCAGGCGTCCGACGTCGGAAATCAGAAAGCCGAAGCGTTCTTCGAGTTGGATGGTCATGTGCGGATTATACGAAGGCTTTGGCTTGTCATCGTCGGAATGCGTGGCGAACGGGTACGCCACAGAAATAAGGCGGAAACAAAGCGGGCGCAATTCAGGCTCCGCATAATTCCTGATGGGCACCTGTGCCGACGGCCGATATACTAAGCATGCTTACTATATCGAAGAACCCCTCCCCCATGCCCTCCGATTCCACGCCGACGAGCGCCGCCGCCCCGCTCAACCGGCCGATGATCACGGTCTCGATCATGCTCGCGACGCTGATTCAGACGCTCGACAGCACGATCGCCAACGTCGCGCTGCCGCACATGCAGGGCACGCTGTCCGCGTCGCAGGACGAGATCACGTGGGTGCTGACTTCGTATATCGTCGCGGCCGCGATCGCCACGCCGCTGACGGGCTGGCTGTCCGACCGGTTGAGCGTCAAGCGGCTGCTGCTCTTCGCGATCGGCGGCTTCACGGTCGCCTCGGCGCTGTGCGGATTGTCGGAATCGCTGACGCAGATCGTGGCGTCGCGGTTGCTTCAGGGGATTTTCGGGGCCTCGCTGGTGCCGCTGTCGCAGTCGATCCTGCTTGACATCAATCCACGCGAAAAGCAGGGTCAGGCGATGGCGGTGTGGGGCATGGGCGTGATGGTCGGACCGATTCTCGGACCGACGCTCGGCGGCTGGCTCACCGATAGCTACAACTGGCGCTGGGTGTTTTTCATCAACGTGCCGATCGGCGCGTTCGCGCTATTCGGCGTGGCCACCTTCCTGCCCGCGCGCGAACCGAAGCACGACGCGAAGTTCGACGCGTTCGGCTTTGCCACCCTGGGTCTCGCGATCGGTGCGCTGCAAGCGCTGCTCGACCGCGGCGAACAACTCGACTGGTTCGGCTCGAATGAGATCGTTATCGAAGCGCTGGTCGCGGCAATCAGCTTCGCGTTCTTCCTCGTGCATACGGCCACGGTCGGAAAAAAATCGTTCTTCAAATACGAGTTATTGAAGGACCCGAACTTCGCGACCGGCACGTTCTTCATCTTCGTGATCGGCGCCGTGATGTATGCGACGCGCGCGTTGCTGCCGCCGATGCTGCAGAACCTGATGAACTACCCGGTCGCAACCACGGGGCTTGTGACCGCGCCGAGCGGCGCCGGAACCATGGTCGCAATGTTGTTCGCCGGGCGGCTACTGAAGCGGATCGACGCGCGGCTGTTGCTGCTCGCCGGCTTCCTGATCTCCGCCTTCGCGCTGTGGCAGATGATGCATTACACGATCGTGCTGTCGGCCTCGGACATCGTCTGGCCTGGTGTGATTCAGGGCTTTGGGCTCGGCCTCGTGTTCGTACCGCTGAGCGCGCTGACCTTCTCCACGCTGACACCTGAACTGCGCGCGGATGGCACCGCGACGTACAGCCTGATGCGCAATATCGGCAGCAGTATCGGCATTTCGATCGTGCAGACGCTGATGACGCGCAACACGCAGGTCTCGCACGCGGACCTCGCCGCGAATATCACGCCGTTCAATCCGGCGATCCAGCCGATGCTCAATAGTGGATCGAACTACGACCTGGCGGTGTTGAACGCGTCGATCACGCAGCAGGCGTCGATGATCGCTTATCTGAACGACTTCAAACTGATGTTCATGGCTACGCTGCTGGTGATTCCGCTGCTGCTGTTGATCCGGCCGGCGCGCCACGCACCGGATACGTCGGTCGCGCACGCGGCGATGGATTGAACGCGAGGATCGAGTCAACGGATGCAGCGGCGCATTCGCGCCACGCTTAACCGATTCGCGTCGCGCTTACCCTTCGATTCTTCCGCGCGTCACGCCCAGCAATCCCGCCATCGCCTCGCGCGCCGCGTTCGCATCACGGTCGCGGATTGCTTCGAACACCGCCGTGTGTTCGGCCAGCGACGCATTGAACACGTCCGCACGTTTCGCATTCAGGCGAAGCTGCGCTTCCAGCGTGCGCTCGATCAGCGTGCCGAGCGGAATCAGCAATTCGTTGCTGCATGCCGTCAGCACGCTCAGATGAAACTGCAGATCGGCACGCACCCATTCGTCGACATTACGCGCCGCGACCATCGACGCATGGGCCGCCGCCAGCGCATTAAAGGTGTTGTCCGTATGCGAGGCCGCAGCCAGACCCGCCGCGTACGGCTCGATCATCTCGCGCATTTCCTGCAACTTGAGCGCGAAGGCCATCGGCTCGGCAACGCGCGAGTACCAGTCGAGCACATCGGCATCCAGCAGATTCCACGCGTGTTTCGGCCGCACGCGCGTGCCGACTCGCGGACGCGATTCGATCAACCCTTTCGACGTAAGCGTGCGCAGCGCCTCGCGCAGCACCGTGCGGCTCACGCCGAAGGTGTCCATCAACTCGGCCTCGCGCGGCAGGATCGAGTCGGGCGCGTAGTCGCCGCGCAATATCGCGGTCGCCAGCAGATGGGCGACGCGCCCATGCAGATCGTGCTGAATAGCTTTCTCCCCTCAGCCTCTCGGCGCTTTTGATATCGGACCTGAGCCCGCGATGGACCGCGATTATCCGGCATCCTGCCACTATTTGGCCAATAGTACTATTAATAGTACTTAAGCGCGCTTTTGTTGTAGCATGTGAATCCTCGAAATATTCCGCACACGCGGACGCCCAGCCCGCAAGGAGACGCACACCATGAAAATCACCAAGCTCGAAACCTTCATCGTTCCGCCGCGCTGGTGCTTCCTGAAGATCGAGACCGACGAAGGCATCGTCGGCTGGGGCGAGCCGGTGGTCGAGGGCCGCGCGCACACGGTGGCGGCGGCGGTCGAGGAACTGTCCGACTATCTGATCGGCAAAGACCCGCTGCTGATCGAAGACCATTGGCAGGTGATGTATCGCGCGGGCTTCTACCGCGGCGGCCCAATCACCATGAGCGCGATCGCCGGTGTCGACCAGGCGTTGTGGGATATCAAGGGCAAGCATCATGGCGTGCCGATTCACGCGCTGCTGGGCGGCCAGGTGCGCGACAAGATCAAGGTGTATTCGTGGATCGGCGGCGATCGTCCGAGCGACGTCGCGAACAACGCGCGCGCCGTGGTCGAACGCGGCTTCAAGGCGGTGAAGATGAACGGCTCGGAAGAGCTGCAGATCATCGACACCTTCGACAAGGTGCAAGGCGTGATCAACAACGTCGCCGCGGTGCGCGAAGCAGTCGGGCCGAACATCGGCATCGGCGTGGACTTTCACGGCCGCGTGCATAAGCCGATGGCAAAGGTGCTGGCCAAGGAACTCGACCCGTACAAACTGCTCTTCATCGAAGAGCCGGTGCTGTCGGAAAACGCGGAAGCCTTGCGCGACATCGTCAATCAGACCAACACGCCGATCGCGTTGGGTGAACGCCTGTATTCGCGCTGGGACTTCAAGCACATCCTGTCGGGCGGCTACGTCGACATCATTCAGCCGGACGCGTCGCACGCGGGTGGGATTACCGAGTGCCGCAAGATCGCATCGATGGCCGAGGCTTACGACGTCGCGCTCGCACTGCACTGCCCGCTCGGTCCGATCGCATTGGCCACCTGCCTGCAGATCGACGCCGTGAGCTACAACGCGTTCATCCAGGAACAGAGCCTGGGCATTCACTACAACCAGGGCAACGACCTGCTCGACTACATCAGGAACCCCGAAGTCTTCAAATACGAAGACGGCTTCGTGTCGATTCCGCAGGGCCCGGGCCTCGGCATCGAGGTGAACGAAGAGAAGGTGCGCGAGATGGCGAAGGTCGGCCACCGCTGGCGCAACCCGGTGTGGCGCCACGAGGACGGCAGCGTCGCGGAATGGTGATGGTGTAGGTGAACGCCGCCTGCGGGCGGCGTTTTCTTTGGCTCACCCGCCGCGCCGCCAGCAAAATCAATAAGAGGACACCCTCCGTGGAGACAACCCACCTTAGAACGCATGCCACCGGCAAGCGCCACCGTCTGCTTGCGATGCTGTTCGTCACCGTCGTCATCACGTATCTCGACCGTAGCAATCTGTCGATCGCCGCGACCGCGATCGCTAAAGATCTGCAACTCGATCCGGCCCATATGGGGCTGGTTTTCTCCGCATTCGGCTGGTCATACGCATTGCTGCAGATTCCCGGCGGCATGCTGGTCGACCGCACGCGGCCGCGGCTGCTGCTCGCGCTCGTCATCGGGCTGTGGTCGCTGGCGACGATTCTGCAAGGCTTCGCCGGCACGTTCGCGATCCTGCTGTCGTTGCGTGTGCTGCTCGGCGCACTGGAGGCGCCGGCCTATCCGACGCTGAATCGTGTCGTCACCACCTGGTTTCCCGACAGCGAACGGGCTCGCGCAATTGCCACCTACACGTCCGGTCAATATGTCGGGCTCGCGTTTCTCACACCGGCGCTCGTTCTTACCCAGCAGCATTTCGGCTGGCAGGGGGTATTTTTTCTGACCGGCGCGCTTGGTGTCGCGTGGGGTCTGGTCTGGTATGCGTTGTATCGCGAGCCGTCGGAAGCATCGGATGTGAATGAGGCTGAACTCGAGGCGATCCGCGCAGGTGGGGGGCTCGTCGAACTGGGCGACACGCGCCGCGCCCGCGCGCGTTATACGGCCGCCGACTGGCGCGCGGTACTCGGCAACCGCAAACTGTGGGGCGTGTATATCGGCCAGATCGCGGTGACCTCGACGCTGTGGTTTTTCCTGACGTGGTTCCCTACCTATCTCGTCAAATACCGGCACATGGATTTCCTGAAGGCCGGTTTCATGGCGGCCGTGCCGTTTCTCGCCGCATTCGTCGGCATTCTGAGTTCGGGACTGCTGTCGGACGGGATGATCAGGCGTGGCGTGTCGGCCACCGTCGCCCGCAAGGTGCCGATCGTGACCGGCTTGCTGCTGTCCACCGCGATCGTGGGTGCAAACTATGTCGAGACGCCGTCGATGGTGATCCTCTTCATGGCGATCGCTTTCTTCGGCAGCGGCTTTTCGTCGATCACGTGGGTTCTGGTGTCGTCGATGGCGAAGAAGGAGTTGCTCGGCCTCACCGGCGGCATGTTCAACCTGATGGGCAATCTGTCGTCGATCTGCGTGCCGATCGTGATCGGTCTCATTGTCCGAAACGACGACTTCAAGCCCGCGCTGGTGTTCATGAGCGCGGTCGGCCTGCTCGGCGCGCTGTCGTATCTGTTTCTGGTCGGCCGCATCGAACGGATTCGCTGAAGACCAGCCAGGCGCCTTTCAGAACGCTTTCCCGGCGCCTCGCGCGTCACGTCACGCGGCGTTACGTGGCGTGACGCGCGCGCCGTCGCAGTTACGTAACATCGCGGACCGAAACGCTCTGAAACCGCGTTTTCCGACTGTTCGCACGCTCCCGCCCACCTTGGGCAAAGCCTTATCCACAAAGGTTCTCACGTCGTATGTCCGGCAGCGGACATACGCATGGCCCGCTCCTTGCTCAAATGTGCTCAAACAACACATGCAGCGGGGAACATCATGGGCGAATTCCTTCCAGACTATCTGATCCGAGAACAGGCTGCCGTTGGCGCGCTGGTAGTGTTCGGCGTGCTTCGCCTCGTCGGTGCAATGCTCGCCTATGAGCGCGGCTGGCGCATCTCCGTGGTCGAGAAATGCTTTATCGCGGCCGCGGTGTTGTACTGCCTGCCGCAACTCTTCGATTTGCTGACGCAGATGTACGGCTCGCGCGCCGCCGGCGCGGAGCTGGAAGGCAAGGCGGCGGGTTGCGCGATCGCGCTGTTCTGCGCGCCGATTGTCGGACACCGGCTCGGCCTCGAATAATCGTGCTGATCGAACGGATGCTCGCGATGCGGCCGGGAAAGCGGCCTGCAAGGCCCACCAAGCCTGCAAAACCCATCTACCGCGTCGGCGACGTCCTGACGCTCAAGTCCGGTGGACGCCGGATGACCGCCGCCTGGAGCGGGCCGGTACTGTTCGCGCCGGGTAACTGGCTGATCTGCCAGTGGTTCGGCGACGACGGCGAACTGCAACAGGAGATGTTTCCGGAAGAAACGCTGGAGCGGGTGCATAACGCACTCGCCGCCTGAAAGGGCAGCAGGACAGCACCAGGCAGTAACGGATCAGCCGGCCACCGCCGGGCGACCGTGTGTATTGCGCCGCACGCTCTTGCTGTGCGGCGCTTTTTTTGACCTCAGCCCAATGCGGCAAAGGCCGGCACGCTGTGCGCCAACGCGGCCGCTGCGACGAACACGCCGATCATCGCCAACGCTTCCAGATACAGCACGTTGACGAAGGTATGCGCGTCCATCGTCGAGGCTGTGCGGCGCAGGCGCGGCAGCGCGAGGAAACGGTTGAGGCCGCCGAGCACCAGCGCAAGCCCGACCAGCGTCAGCTTCAGCGTGAGCACGTGACCCCACGTGCTCATCTCGATCGCCTGGAACGAGCCGCCCGAGCCGCGCACGCCATTGAAGATGCCGGTGAGCAGCACCAGTCCGACCGCCACAATCGATACGTTCGACACCTGCGTCGCCGTGCGGATCAACATCCCGCGGGCGGTCGAAGTGCCGAGCGCGGGCAATACCGAGAGCCCCGCCGCCATGGCCAGGCCGCCCCACACGCTCGTGACCAGCACATGCAGCGTCTGCATGGCGATCGGCGCCGACAGCGGACCGGCATCGGCCGCGTGCCCGAGCGACGCCTTGCCCGCCGCGATCACGATCACCGCGAACCACAGCAGCGCATTGCGCAACATGCCCGTATGACCGGCCATGGTGGTGCCCAGCAATAGCAGCGCGCCGGCGAACGCCACGCTCCAGCCATAGCCGACGTGGGTTTGCGTCAGGACGGTCGGCACCACGCCGATGGCCGACGGCAGCGCGACGCCGCTCATCGACGCCGCCTGATACAGCAGCCAGCCGAGATCCGCGAGCACCAGCACGACGGTGGCCGTCAGCATCGACCGTTGCGCGCGCAACCAGGCGGGGCGCGCAGGGTTGATCTTGGCCTGAGCGTCTTTAGCGAGCCACGCGCCGAGCAACGCCGAACCGACGGCAAACGCAAACGCGACATTCATGAGCGCGGCCATGGCGACCTGCCCGATCCACAGTCCGTCCATGCTCATTTGACGATGAACGCGAAGTTGCCTTGCGTGCGGTGGCCGTCCGTGGCAACTGCGGTCCATTGCACTGCGTAGCGGCCGGCCGTCAGTTGCGGCAGCGCCAGGTGCATCACCTTTGCATCACTTTTGTCGACTTGCGACGCAGCCGGCGCGGCGGGCTTGCCGCTCGCGTCGCTCAGTTCGATCCGGCTGAAAGCCGGCTCGAGCGGCTCGGTGAAATGGATCGTCACTTCAGTGGGGGCGGTCACTTCCGCGTTCGCCGCCGGCTCGCTCGAGATCAGATGCGCGTGAGCGAAAGCCGTCGACGTCACGACCAGCGTGGCGGCGCCGACCATCGACGCACGCAGCGCCAGGCGGGAAAAATTGAATAGCTTCATGTAAGGCCGATAGCTTGTGAAAAGTAAAACGGTGGACGTTGGGCTTAAGGGCACGGACGCCGGACAGAGGCCGGCGAGCCCGGAAGTGTACGCTTCGATGGCCGGTACGCGCGTCGGTTCAACCTGCTTTGTCACGCCAACCGACCTGAACCGGGCGCGCGCCCGGCCTCGTCCGGACAAAATCGAGACGGCCGGCCACTTACCACCTGACGGCGCCAGCGCGCGTCAAACTGTCGCATGGTTATCACACCAGGAACCTTCTCTAATGTGGCAAATAGTCACCATCACCCTTCGATGATAGAATGCTGCGTCGCCGCAGCGCCGGCTGCCCTTCACACCGAGCCGCTCGAAGTTCGGTCAGGTCCCCGATTTTGATGGAGTTACGCGTGTCTTCAAGACGCATTTTCCGCCCGCTGCTTGCCCTTCTGCTGATCGGCTCCGCGGGTGTCTATAGCGCTGCGAAAGCGCAGACTCAACCGAAGGCCCCCGATACGATGGAAGCGCGCGTGCAGGGCTGCACGGCCTGTCACGGCTCGCACGGCCAAGGTACCGACAACGATTACTTCCCGCGCCTGGCGGGCAAGCCGGCCGACTATCTGTACAACCAGTTGCAGAACTTCCGCGAAGGGCGCCGCAAGTATCCGCCCATGAACTACCTCGTCACGTATCTCTCTGACGACTACCTTCATCAGATCGCCACGTACTTCTCGCAGCAACGCCCGCCGTACCCGGCGCCGGCCAAGCCGACGGTGTCGGCGGCCATCGTTGCGCGCGGCCAGCAGATCGTGCTGCACGGCGACGCATCGAAACAGATTCCGGCCTGCGCGGCTTGCCACGGCAAGGCGTTGACCGGCATGGAGCCCGCGATTCCGGGTCTGGTCGGTCTGCATGCGGACTACATCAGCGCGCAGTTGGGTGCTTGGCGTTCGGGTTCGCGTCATGCCATCGCCCCTGATTGCATGCACACCATCGCCACCCGTCTGACCGATGACGACGTGAACGCCGTCGCGGCATGGCTTTCCACGCAAACGGCCCCACAAAACCCCGTGCCGGCTCCGGCCCGCTCGATGAAGACTCCGCTTGCCTGCGGCAGCGAACCGCAATAAGGCACCGGGAGAGACACTCAAATGAAACGCAAGTCTTTGTTCGCCCTCTCGGCTGTCGTCGTCGTTGCGGCTGCCGCACTCGTTCCCGTCCTCTGGTCGGGCGGCGACAACCTGCATAACGGCTCGGCTATGGCGGCAACGCCCGCCGACCAGGCCGCGCTGATCAAGAAGGGCGAGTACCTCGCCCGCGCCGGCGACTGTATCGCCTGCCACACGGTGCGCGGCGGCAAGCAATTCGCCGGCGGCTTGCCCATGGCCACGCCGTTCGGCACGATGTTCACGCCGAACATCACGCCTGACGACCAGTACGGTATCGGCAAGTGGACGCAGGACGACTTCTACCGCGCGATGCACACGGGCCGTTCGAAAGACGGCAGCCTGCTGTATCCGGGCTTCCCGTTCACGAGCTACACGAAAGTCACGCGTGCCGACTCGGACGCGATCTACGCGTACCTGCGCTCGGTCACGCCGGTCAATGTGCCGAGCCGTCCGCATGAACTGAAATTCCCGTTCAACCAGCGCAACATGCTGATCGGCTGGCGCACGCTGTTCTTCCGCGAAGGCGAGTACAAGGCTGATCCGACCAAGTCGGTCGAATGGAATCGCGGCGCGTACCTGATCGAAGGCCTCGGCCACTGCGGCATGTGCCACACGTCGATCAACGCCATGGGCGGCCCGGTCAGCTCGGCGGCATTCGCCGGCGGCCTGATCCCGCTGCAGAACTGGTATGCACCGTCGTTGACGTCGAACAAGGAAGCCGGTCTCGGCGACTGGGACACGAAAGACATCGCCGATCTGCTGAAGACCGGCGTGTCGAATCGCGGCGCGGTGTTCGGTCCGATGGCTGAAGTGGTTCACAACAGCCTGCAGTACATGTCGGACGAAGACATCAATGCGATGGCTACGTACCTGAAGACCATTCCGCAGAAGAGCGAGGCGCCGGAACCCCTGCAACTCGAAACGTCGGAAAAGTTCGGTGGCGAACTGTTGAAGCAAGGTCAGAAGATCTACGCTGACAACTGTGCGAAGTGTCACGCGGACAACGGCCTCGGCATGCCGCCGGCCTTCCCGCCGCTGGCGAACAACCAGTCGATCCAGATGCCGTCGGCGGTCAATCCGATCCGCATGGTGCTGAACGGCGGTTACCCGCCGAGCACGGATGCCAATCCGCATCCGTACGGCATGCCGCCGTTTGCCCAGGCACTGTCGAACACGGAAGTGGCCGCCGTCGTGACCTACATTCGTATGTCGTGGGGCAACCACGGTACGGCTGTGTCGCCGCAGCAAGTGTCCGATCTGCGCTCGGCGCCGCTCGACTAAGCAGCGTGTGATGCACTTGGGGCGCGGCCTGCGAATCACGCGGCCGCGCCCTTCGTTTTTTCAGGACCGGTATCATGTGGGGATAAACCCTTATGAACCGCGCAGGAGGAAAGAGCCGTGCATGTCGGTGAGCGTTTCAACAGCATTACCCATCTCGTCGGCGCCGTGCTGTCGGTGGTGGGGCTGGCTACGCTCGTGACAATGGGCGCGCTCGCTGGCGACGCGTACAAGGTGGTGAGTTTCAGTGTCTACGGTGCAATGCTGTTCGTGCTGTATGCTATCTCGACGCTTTATCACAGCGTGCGCAATCCGCGGGTCAAAGCGGTCCTGCAGAAATGCGACCATTCGGCGATCTACCTGCTGATCGCCGGCAGTTACACCCCATTCACACTTGTTACGTTGCGTGGACCGTGGGGCTGGTCGCTATTCGGCGTAAGCTGGGGGCTTGCCGCTCTCGGCATCGTGCAGGAACTGACGCTCGGACGACGCACCCGCAGCGTTTCGATGGTGCTGTATGTATTGATGGGATGGCTCGCGCTCGTTGCCGTCCGCCCGCTGGTTGAAGCTTTACCGGCAGCGGGTACCGCCTGGCTCGTGGCCGGCGGGGTCATCTATAGTGCCGGTATCTACTTCTTCATCAACGACGAGCGCATCCGGCACGGACATGGTATCTGGCACCTGTTCGTACTGGCGGGCAGTCTGTGTCAATTCGTCAGTGTCGCGCGCTACGTCGCATGACATCCCACGGCGGCGAAATGCAACTTAAGGCCAGTCAACGTGTCTGCATAGCGCGTTGAAGCATTCGGCACGCGTATCGCGCGTGCCGCCGATTTCTCTGCGACCGGAACTGGGCTTTGGCCTCGAACGCGCCATGCGGGCGTGTTCATGCCGCGCCTGTACCCGCTTGGGTCCACGTGGTGCCGTCTGGTGCCGTTCGCGAAACTGCATTGCAAAGAGCATTTATGTCTTTTGACTCCCTCGGCTTGTCCGAACCGCTGGTCCGCGCTGTCCACGAACTCGGCTACACCACCCCGACTCCGATCCAGACGCAAGCGATCCCCGCTGTGCTCAACGGCGGCGACCTGCTGGCCGGCGCACAGACCGGCACCGGCAAGACCGCCGGCTTCACGCTGCCGATCCTGCAGCGTCTGAACACCATGCCCGCCGTCACCTCGGCCTCGGGCAAGCGCGTCGTGCGCGCACTGATCCTCACGCCGACGCGCGAGCTGGCCGCCCAGGTCGAAGAAAGCGTGCGTGCATACGGCAAGTATCTGAAGCTGAAGTCGACCGTGATGTTCGGCGGCGTCGGCATCAATCCGCAGATCGGCGCGCTGCGCAGCGGCGTGGACATCGTCGTCGCAACGCCTGGCCGTTTGCTCGACCACATGCAGCAGAAGACCATCGATCTGTCGCATCTCGAGATTCTCGTGCTCGACGAAGCCGACCGCATGCTCGACATGGGCTTCATCCACGACATCAAGCGCGTGCTTGCGAAGTTGCCGCCGAAGCGCCAGAACCTGCTGTTCTCGGCTACCTTCTCCGACGAGATCAAGACGCTCGCCGACAATCTGCTCGACTCGCCGGCGCTGATCGAAGTCGCGCGCCGCAACACGACGGCCGAGACGGTTGCGCAGAAGATTCACCCGGTCGACCGCGACAAGAAGCGTGAGTTGCTCACGCACCTCATCAAGCAACACAACTGGTTCCAGGTGCTGGTGTTCACGCGTACCAAGCACGGCGCGAACCGCCTCGCCGAACAGTTGACGAAAGACAACATCAGTGCGCTGGCGATTCACGGCAACAAGAGTCAGTCGGCCCGTACTCGTGCGCTCGCCGAGTTCAAGGACGGCACGCTGCAAGTGCTGGTCGCAACCGACATCGCGGCGCGCGGCATCGACATCGATCAACTGCCGCACGTGGTCAACTACGATCTGCCGAATGTGCCGGAAGATTACGTGCACCGCATCGGCCGCACGGGCCGCGCGGGCGCGACGGGCGAGGCGATCTCGCTCGTGTGTGTCGACGAACTGCAACTGTTGAAGGACATCGAGAAGCTGATCAAGCGTCCGGTGCCGCAGGAAGTGATCGCCGGTTTCGAACCGGATCCGACCGCGAAGCCGGAGCCGATTCTGCGCCGCGGCCAAGGTGGTGGCGGCGGTGGCGGTCGTTCGCCGCGTCAGAGCCAGGGTGCGCCGAAGCGCGATGGCGGTAGGGGTGATGGTGTCAGGCGCGATGGCGCGTCGGCTGCCAAGCCGGCGCCACGCGCGGGCCAGCGTCCGGCGAATGGTCAGCAGCAACCGAAGCCGCAAGCTGCGAAGCCGGCAGGCAACGGCGGCCAGCCGCGCCGCGACGGCCAGCGCCACGACGCTCAGCCGCGTGCAGCGGCGCACGAAGGGGGCGCCGCGCAACACGCGCCGCGCAAGCCGCAAGGTGCAAAACCGCAAGGCGGCAACCCGGGTGCACTGCTCGGCGGCGCCAAGCCGCGCAACGACGCACCGCGCGGCGGTCAGCCGACGCGCAGCGGCCAACGCGGCCGTTAAGTTTCAGGCAATGCCTGCTCGCTAGCCCCGGTCCCCGACTAACGGCTAGCCGCAGCGGCAGCTTGCTTCAGGTGCTCGATCTGGCTTTCCCATCGATCGAGCACCGCCTCCCCTTCCCCTTGCAGTTCAAACGTAATGCCGCTTGTCAGGCGCGCATAACGCACGCTTTGCGCCTCCCCCGTGTCGATCGAGCCGCTGAGGTACACGAGGCCGCTGTCGTCGCCTGCCACGCCCGCTAGCGGCGTCAAGCGCAACTGCACCTGATAGAACGCTTCATCGCAGACGAACGTCAGCGCGGCCCGTCCGCTTTGCGCGATCACGCGCGCCGCCCGGGCCTGTGGCCACAACGCGAGGCAGAGCGAACGCGAATCAGGCGCGTACAACTCGCCGACGCCGAGCAGCGACGTGCGCACGTGGCCGTTCGCATCGACGGTGAGCAGCGCCGCGGTGAACCCCGTCTTGCTCGCCAGTGACGAGCCGTCGAACAGCGCGCGGACCGCGTCAGGCCATTCGTCGAACACATGCTGTTCGAGCGGGCGTTCGGGTGAAGGAAAATCGCTCATCGTATCGATCCGGTCTGAAACGGGTTACGGGGGTCGCGCGGGTTGCCAGCGCCGCGGACATTGGTGGCGCCGCTGGCGTTGCCACGATCAATCATGCCTCGAAAAACGAATGGCCCGCGCGAGCGGGCCATTCCTCTTCATCCATACGTCGCAAGCTCAGCCGAAGAACATCAACGGAAAAACACGTGCTGCGTGATCTTGGCGAGCGGGTAATGCACACCCGGCTGAATCCTGGCCGGAATATCGAGCGGCTTGAGCAGCATTTTCACGCACATGTCCGCCGACAGATTGCGCCGCACCAGTGCGTTGATGCGCGCCGCGCGTTCGCGGTTATAGGCCGAATCATGCACCCGCTCCGGATATCGAATCGCAAAAACATGACGCAACGCGATCTCCGAGTCCTCGTTCTTGATTTCCATCACACGACGCATCAACGCGCCGAGAACCGCAAGACGCCCATTTCCTTCGATCTTGTTGTACTTCTTGAAGTACTTGAAAAAGTGCTTGTAATGACGGACCTCGTCGGTACGGATGTTGTCGGTGATCTGCTTGAGCACCGGCTCGTCCGAACATTCGCCGATCGCGCGATAGAGCGTGGCGGTGCCCGTTTCCACCACACAGCGCGCAACCATTTCAAGCGCGCGGGTCTTCTCGAAGTCTTCGACCGAGCAGGTCAGCGAATACTCTTCCATGAAATTGCGGAACGCGGTGTCCCAGTCGAACTCCGGCCAGACGTAGGCGATATACGTCTTGAGCGCCCGGCCGTGCTGCATTTCTTCCGGTTCCCATTCCTGATTGAGCCACGCCGAAACTTCCGGGTCGCCGTCGAAGAAGGTGCTCAGATTGCTGGTGTAAAGATCGGTACCACTTTCAATAAACGAAGCGGCGCACAACAGAAGCAGCAGGTCTTCGTTAGCTACCGCTTTCTGGCGATCTATGCGGGTCAGGTCGATATCCTCGATCCGCCAGGGCATCACATGGTTCAGCTCAGTGTGCATTGTGTCTTTGCTCCGAAAGCTGTATCGACTCGTGGAGCCCGCCCGGAACCGCCCGCTTGCAAGGACGGTCCGCCGTGTCGGATACAGCGCCTTGAATTAGAGTTAACCCCTTGTATCTTGCATCTTAGCCGGTGTTTAGCAACTCTGCAGATAACCCAGCACAGACCATGCCGGGCTCCCGCAGTTCCAGATTCACGGTAGTCGAATCCTTCGGTTGATTACAAGCGGGGCCCGCAAGGCGAAAAAAAGCCAGCTCGAAGAGCTGGCTTTGAGTTGACGCGGATGCATGTCTGGCACGGCGACGCTTGCGGCAAGGCTCGCTGCACAGCACAACGGCCGCCGGCCGAAGCGTCATGGCGTCATGCGAGCTGGACGCGTTCGAGCTGCCGGACGCGCCGCATACGCCATGCAACGACGACCAGCGACAAGCCCGACAGCACTGCGGCAATCAACACGTAGTAACTTGGCGCAAGCTTGTCGCCAGTCAAGTGAATGAAGGTCTCCACAATCGTCGGCGCAAAGCCGCCGAAAATCGTCACGCCAATGCTGTAACCGATTGAAAGACCGGTGGAGCGCACCTGGGTCGGGAAGATCTCCGACATCAGCGCGGGCATCGGCCCGGAATAGGCCGCCTTGAAGATTCCGGCGGTGCCTTGCAGCAGAAGCAGCCAGCCGAGCGTCGGATGCGATTGCAGCAACGCAAACATCGGGTAGATCAGCACGCCCATCAGGATCGACGTCGTCAGCATGATGCGAATCCGGCCGATGCGATCGGACAATGCACCCATCACCGGCGAGAGCAGGAACTGCAAGCCGCCGTTGAGCACCACCACGCCGAACGACGCCGCAGCCGGCATATGCAATTGCTTGACCGCGTACATCGGCATGTAGAGTTGCAGCACGTACACGCCGACCGTGGACTGCGCCACGATGCCCACGGCCAGCAACAGGTTCACCCATTGACTGCTGAACGACGCGTTCTTCTCCTGGGGCAGCGCCTGACGCTTGCCCGCGGCCTGGCGCGCCGCTTCGCTTGCCTCACGTTCTTTACGCAACGCGAGAAACTCCGGCGTCTCGTCGAGATGCGAACGGATGTAATAGCCCACCGGCCCGACCAGCAGACCGAACACGAACGGCAGGCGCCAGCCCCAGCTATTGAGTTGCTCGGGCGGCATCCACGCGGTCAGCAGCGATCCAAAGGCCGCCGCGGTGATTGCCGCGAGACCCTGGCTTGCGAACTGCCAACTCGCGTAGTAGCCGCGACGCGACGCGCTATGCTCGACCATGAAGGCCGTCGCGCTGCCGAACTCGCCACCCACCGCAAAACCTTGCACGAGCCGTGCAAGCAGAATCAACACGGGCGCCGCGAGACCGATCGACGCATACGGCGGCATCACGGCCATCGTGAAGGTGCCGACCATCATCAGCGCGATCGCGAGCGTGAGCGCCGCCTTGCGGCCCTTGCGGTCGCCGTACATGCCCAGCACGATGGCGCCCAACGGCCGCATCAGGAAAGAGATGCCGAAGGTTGCAATGGCGAGCAGCGTCGAGAGCCACTCGTCATGCATCGGAAAGAACTGTTTCGCGATGATCGTCGCAAAGTAGCCATAGACCAGAAAGTCGAACCACTCGAGCGCATTGCCGACCGACGACGAAAACACGATACGCCGCACCATCGCTTTGGAAAGCGGCGCGGACGTGGAATGGGGAGAAGCTGTCGCGGGTTGCGACGCGGGGGTGTTCATGATGTCTCCTGCCCTGCCTGATATTTGACGCGCTGCAAGCGCTCGAGGCACTCGACGCCCGGCTGTCGCGCGCAGTCCATTGCGGTTGTGCGTGACGCCCTGCTTTAATTGCCTGATCGGTCCGCCTCACGACAATGCGACATGCATCGTCGACGGCGGCAACGAGACGCGGCCGCCGCCCACGCGGCGCCGCGCTTCGCTTAAGTCGTTCAGAAGCCGGCTGCCAGCCCGTCGCGACGGCTATCGCTCGCCGCCACGTAGCCGCGCTCCGGATCGTTACGGTCGAGCTTCCAGATGTACTGGCCCGAGCCGAAGTCCATGTACGGATCGTCGACCGACTTGATCGTGTGGCCCAGCTTCTGCAACGCCTCGGCGGTCTTCGGATTGAGCGTCGATTCGATATCGATCGTGAAGTCCCGGTTGACCTTCCAGCGCGGTGCGTCGCAGGCGGCCTGCGGCTGCTGACCGTAGTCGAGCATCCGCACGATCGATTGCAGATGGCCTTGCGGCTGCATGTCGCCGCCCATCACGCCGAAGCTCATCACCGCTTCCTGCTTGCCGTCCACCTGCTGGGTGAGGAACGACGGGATGATGGTGTGGAACGGCCGCTTGCCGCCTTCCACCACGTTCGGCGACTTCGGGTCCATCGAGAAGCCGCAGCCGCGGTTCTGCATCGCGATGCCGCTGTCCGGCACCACGATGCCCGAGCCGAAGCCCATGTAGTTCGACTGGATGAAGCTGACCATCATGCCGCGCTCGTCCGCCACCGACATGTAGATTGTGCCGCCGGCCTTCGGCATGCCGAAGTCGAACTGCGTGGCCCGCTTGTGGTCGATCAGCTTCGCGCGCGACGTGAGGTACGCGTCGTCGAGCATCTGCTCCGGGGTGACGTCCATCGAACGCGGATCGGCCACGTAACGGTAGACGTCGGCGAACGCCAGCTTCATCGCTTCGATCTGCAAATGCTGCGACTCGATGTTGTCGACAGCCAGTTCCTTCACGTCGAACTTTTCGAGGATGCCCAGCGCGATCAGCGCCGCGATGCCCTGGCCGTTCGGCGGAATCTCATGCACGGTGTAGCCGCGATAATCCTTGCCGATCGGCTCGACCCAATCCGCCTTGTAGTTGCGCAGATCGTCGAGGGTCAACGCACCGCCGCCTTCACGCGCAAACGCCGCGATCTGTTCGGCGATCTCGCCTTCGTAGTACGCACGCGGGCCTTGTTCAGCCAGCTTGCGCAGCGTCTTCGCGTGACCGGGAAAGCGCACCAGTTCGCTCACTTCCGGCGCGCGGCCGCGCGGCATGAAGGTTTGCGCGAAGCCCGGCAGGTCCTTCAGTTCCGGTACCGCCGCCGCCCATTTATAAGCGACGATGCTCGCCACCGCATGACCGCGTTCGGCGATTTCGATCGCCGGCTCCATCAGATCGGCGAACGGCAGCGAACCGAATTTCTGATGCAGCGCTTCCCAGCCGGCAATCACGCCGGGCACCGTCACTGCGTCCCAACCGCGCTTGGGTTGCTTCGCGAGACCATCTTCTTCGCCGTACTTGCGCTTGAAGTAATCGACATTCCACGCCGCCGGCGAGACGCCCGACGCATTCAGACCATGCAGTTTCTTGCCGTCCCATACCAGCGCGAACGCGTCGCCGCCAAGGCCGCAAGACACCGGTTCAACCACCGTGATGGCCGCTGCCGCCGCGATCGCCGCGTCGACGGCATTGCCGCCTTTCCACAGCATCCGCAGCCCGGCTTGCGCGGCGAGCGGATGCGAAGTGGAAACGATGTTGCGCGCGAATACGGGCAGACGCGGCGTCGGATAGGGGTTTTGCCAGTTGAAGCCAGTCATGTCGAACACTCTCGAAAGCGTGGCCCGGCGTGTTCTTAAACGCCGGAAGCCATGGGAAACGGGTAAGACTCAGGTAACACGCGGGTAACACGCGGAACCTTGGATTGCAGCGCGATCCGGCACAAAAAACAAATTCATTTATCAAATGAATAAATGCACAAATGATCTGAATAGCTCGCTGCCGGGTCGCTGAGGATCCGAACCATGACGCACGAGTTGGCAGACAAGACGTGCGATGGTCTTACAATACGCTCACCCTCGTTCACGCATGACCCGTTTTCCGGCTCGACTTTTCGCGCTGTTGGCGGGGCATGCCGATAAAAACCCACGACCCGAGACACATGACCCGAGACCCCCGCCTGACTCTCAACGCCCGGCAACAGGAACTGCTGGAGTGGGTGCAACGCGACGGCTTCGTGACCGTGGACGACCTCGCGGCCCACTTCGACGTGACGCCGCAGACGATCCGCCGCGACGTCAACTGGCTCGCCGACATGAACCTGCTGCGCCGTTATCACGGCGGCGCCAGTCTGCCGACCAGCTCCGAGAATGTCTCGTACACGGCGCGTCAACGGATGTTCCATGAAGAGAAGCGGCGCATCGCGGCGCTAGTGGCCACTCACATTCCCGACCAGGCGTCCCTCTTCATCAATCTCGGCACCACCACCGAGGAAGTCGCACGAGCGCTCAACCGGCATCGCGGCCTACGCGTGATCACCAACAATCTGAACGTCGCCAGCATGATGAGCGGCTATCCGGATTGCGAAGTGCTGGTGACGGGCGGGATCGTGCGGCCATGGGACAAGGGCATTGTCGGCGAACTGGCGATCGACTTTATCCGGCAGTTCAAGGTGGACTTCGCGATCATCGGCACGTCGAGCATTGAAACGGACGGCACGCTGCGCGATTTCGACACCCGCGAAGTGCGCGTGGCCGAGGCGATCATCCAGCACGCGCGCACCGTGTTTCTCGCCGCCGACAACTCCAAATTCGGCCGCCCGGCACTCGTCCGCCAGGGTCATCTCGACCAGATCGACGCGCTTTTCACCGACGCCGCGCCACCCGCCGAGATGAACGAAACGCTCGCCGCCGCCAACTGCCAGGTGTATGTCGCCGAGTGATCCAGGTGTCTTCGGCCATGTTGCAGTGCACGCAAAACTTCGAGTGAAATCAAGGATCTGACCGCTGCCCCAAACCGCCTGTGAGGGTCCCAATTGTCAAAGGGAAAATTTACTGGGGCCCCTTTGGTGTTTGTCTGGCGGTTGACTACACTCCAGTTCCCCAGCGTCCGTTCCGCGCTACGCGGCGCGCTGGCAGTGACCCTGTGTGTATGAGCCGTACCTCCCGCCTGATCCTCTAGCGGACTTCACTGGCATCGTGCCAGTCGCCGGCAAGGCCGTCCGCGTTAGCTTGACATGGAGAGAACGATGCTGAGTCCGCATGAATTCGCCACGTTGTTGCTCGTCAAGGACGCCCCCAATCAAGTCGACATGGAGCGAGATGAGCTCGATGCCCTGCTGGAACGCCAGTTGGTGCAGCTCGAACGGCTCGCATCGGGCAACGAACAATGGCGCGTGACTGAAAGCGGCGACAGCGCACTTCGTGCCATTAAACGTTTTTCGTAATACGCTGGCTTTTGAAGCGGCCGCCTGAACGGCCGCTTTATTGTGCCTAATTCATTTACGCTGTAAATTGTCGCGACGGATCTTCAGCCCTCGCGCATGCCCAAAACGCTCTCCTCCGACGACATCCAGCAATTTCGCGAAGCCATGCGGCGTGTCGCTGAAAATGCGTTCGCCACCCGCGGCGCAGAAGGCGTAACGATGCGCGAACTGGCAAAGGAGTTGGGTTGCAGCGCGATGACGCCCTACCGCTATTTCCGCGACAAGGATGAAATTCTCGCGATGGTCCGCGCCGCGGCGTTCAACCGCTTTGCGGCGCGGCTCGAAGCCGTGGCGAAACAGGCCCCCTCGGCCGACCGCTACGCACTCAGCGACGCCTACGTGGCATTTGCCTTCGACGAGCCGCACGCCTACCGTCTGATGTTCGATCTCGCCCAGCGGGACGAGGCCTACCCGGAACTCGCCGCCGCTTCGCAACGCGCCTGGCAGATGCTCGGGGCGCACTTCGAGAAGCTGGTTGCCGCGGGCATTCTGGAAGGCGATCCCTACCTGATCGGCTACGCCTACTGGGCGAGCTTGCACGGCTTCACCATGCTCGCGCTCGCCAATCAGTTGCCGCTGCCTCAGGCGCAACAGCCCGCCACAAGCAGCGCGCCGACACGCGAAGACGTGTTCGCGCAAATCCGCCGGATGTTGTGGCGCGGAGCTCAGCCTCAGCGCGGCTAGCCCGCACGCAAGGTCGGATCGCCCGCCGCGCGCCAACTCAACGCCCTGGCCCGCTGATCGATGAAAAAGCTCACCCACTGATTACGCACCTGCGGATCGGTACTCGTCCCTTGTGCCGTATAGCGCTGCGCAAGCGACGTCTGGAACGCGCAGTAATCCTCTTTCGACAACTTGCCGCGCCGGTTCGCCACGTACGCATCGAACAGCGTCGTGTAGACGTTCTGCGCATCGTTGCCGTAGTCGACCGTTTGGGGACCGCACATCTGTTGCAACGACGCGAACGAAGGCGCGCCCATCGTCCCGTTCAAGCTCGGCGAACTGATGCATCCCGTCAGGAGTGCAACGCCACCGATCATCCAAAGTCCACGCATGAATTCACCTCGAAATGGCTCCTTTCGAGAGTATCGTCCGTGGCCGCGCGTTACGCCACCACCTTCACCAGGCACTAGAGGAATACCTAAGAAAACCGAACTTTACTTTTTCGAATATGTTCATTAAAGTTCGCAAACGAACACTATCGGTTCGATAGTTTTTCCAAACCATTTCCGGATACGACGCAGGGGACACAGCAAGGTGACGCAAGGCTCGAGATACGATTTGCTCGTCGTGGGCGGCGGGATCAACGGCGCAGGCATCGCACGCGATGCGGCGGGCCGCGGCCTGTCGGTGCTGCTCTGCGAACAGGACGATCTGGCCGCCCATACGTCGTCGGCCAGCACCAAGCTGATCCACGGCGGCCTGCGCTACCTTGAATACCGCGAATTCGGGCTGGTGCGCAAAGCGCTGCAGGAGCGCGAAACGCTGCTGCGCGCCGCGCCGCACATCATGTGGCCGCTGCGCTTCGTGATGCCGCACATGCCCGATCTGCGTCCGGCCTGGCTGATCCGCGCCGGCCTGTTCCTTTACGATCACCTGGCGAGGCGCGAACTGCTGCCTGGCTCGCGCGGCATCGTCATGCGCGATCATCCTGCCGGTGCGCCGCTGGTCGATTCGATCAAGCGCGGCTTCGTGTATTCGGATGGGTGGGTCAACGACGCGCGTCTGGTCGTGCTGAACGCGCTGGATGCGCAGGAACGGGGCGCCAAGATTCTCACGCGCACCAAACTGCTGAGCGCGGTGCGCGCCGGTGGCGAATGGCGCGCGCAACTCAAGCGAGCGGACGGCACGATCCTCGACGTGCGCGCGGCCTCGATCGCGAATGCGGCCGGACCGTGGGTCGGCGAGTTGCTGCACGGCGCGCTCGGCCGCGAGGCGACCCACAGCGTGCGTCTCGTGAAAGGCAGCCATATCGTCACGCGCCGCCTGTTCGAGCACGATCACGCGTATATCTTCCAGAATCCGGACAAGCGGATCATCTTTGCGATTCCGTACGAACACGATTACACGCTGATCGGCACGACCGACCTCGAATATCGCGGCGACCCGTCGCAAGTCGCAATCAACGCCGAAGAAACACAGTACCTGTGCGATTCGATCAACCGCTACTTCAAGCAGAAGATCTCGCCGCAAGACGTGCGCTGGACCTACTCGGGCGTGCGTCCGCTGCTCGAGGAAGAAGGCGCGGACAATCCCTCGGCGGTCACGCGCGATTACTCGCTCGAACTCGACGCACCCGCGGGCGAAGCACCGCTTCTGTCCGTGTTCGGCGGCAAGATCACGACGTTCCGCAAGCTGGCGGAAGAAGCCGTCGACAAACTCGCGCACGCGCTGCATAACGGCGCGCCTTCGTGGACGGCCGGTGTGCCGTTGCCCGGCGGCGATATCCCGCAAGCCAACTTCGAGCGCTTTCTCACCGGCTTCAAACAGCAGAATCCATGGTTGCCGGCCGATCTGGCCCACCGCCTCGCGCGTGCGTACGGCACGCGCGTCACGCATGTCATCGGCAACGCACGCTCGGTAGCGGACCTCGGCCGTGCGTTCGCGCCCGGTCTCCATGAAGCCGAGCTCGCCTATTTGCGCGATGTCGAATGGGCGCGTAGCGCACAGGATGTGCTCTGGCGCCGCTCGAAACTCGGCCTGCACGTCGAGCCCGGCACGCTCGATTCGATCACACACGACATCGACGCGTGGCTCGCCCGCGAGCCCTTCCGACAGAGTGCCTGATCGGGTCACTTACCCGCATCAACCGAATCGATTTTCACCCCTCGGCTACTGAGAAAGCCGGGACGCACATACTCAAACTGTTGCAGCCCGCTTAAAACAATAAGCCGTTCCCGTCGCCGGTCAGCAGTCCGGCGATTCATAAAACGCATGGAGAAGAGACAATGCAGGATCAGTACATCCTCGCGCTTGACCAAGGCACCACCAGCTCGCGCGCGATGCTGTTCGACCGGCTCGGCAATGTCGTGTCGACCGCTCAGAAAGAATTCCAGCAAATCTATCCGCGTCCGGGCTGGGTCGAGCACGACCCGCAGGAAATCTGGTCGACCCAGGCCGGCGTCGCCGCCGAAGCTGTCACGCGCGCCGGCATGAACGGCACGTCGATCGCCGCGATCGGCATTACCAATCAGCGTGAAACCACCATCGTGTGGGATCGCGAAACCG
Organism: Paraburkholderia fungorum; assembly: GCF_902833645.1. GTDB lineage: Bacteria > Pseudomonadota > Gammaproteobacteria > Burkholderiales > Burkholderiaceae > Paraburkholderia > Paraburkholderia fungorum. The sequence goes on along the minus strand of NZ_CADFGE010000004.1, from coordinate 180,871 downwards.
GCCATCCGATCTATAACGCGATTGTCTGGCAGGACCGCCGGACCGCCGACTTCTGCGATCAACTCAAAGAACAGGGTCTCGAAGAAAAAGTCCGCGCGAAAACCGGCCTGCCGATCGATTCGTATTTCTCGGCGACCAAGATCCGCTGGATTCTCGACAACGTCGAAGGCGCACGCGAAAAGGCCAAACAAGGCCGTCTCGCCTTCGGCACCGTGGATAGCTGGCTGGTGTGGAATTTCACCAAGGGCGGCCTGCACGTCACCGACGTGACCAACGCGTCGCGCACGATGCTGTTCAACATCCACACGCTGAAGTGGGACGACGAACTGCTCGAAGCGCTCGACATTCCGCGCAACATGCTGCCGGAAGTGCGTGCGTCGTCGGAAGTGTACGGGCCGACCAAGACCACCGTATTCGCCTCCAAGATTCCGCTCGCGGGCATCGCCGGCGACCAGCACGCGGCCCTGTTCGGCCAGATGTGCACGGAATCGGGCATGGTGAAGAACACCTACGGTACGGGTTGTTTCCTCGTGATGAACACCGGCGACAAGCCGATCGAATCGAAGAACAATCTCGTCACCACGATTGCCTGGCAGATCGGCGATCAGATCAACTACGCGCTCGAAGGCAGCATCTTCATCGGCGGCGCGGTGGTGCAATGGCTGCGCGACGGCCTGGGCATCATCAAGAACGCCGCTGAAATCGAAACGATGGCGCGCAGCGTGCCGCATTGCGATGGCGTGTATCTGGTGCCCGCCTTTGCCGGTCTCGGTGCGCCGCACTGGAACGCCCGGGCACGCGGCACGCTGTTCGGCGTGACGCGTGGCACGAGTTCGGCGCATATCGCCCGCGCCGCACTCGATTCGATCGCCTATCAATCGCTCGACGTGCTCAAGGCGATGGAAGCCGATTCAGGTATTCGCATCGGCGAATTGCGGGTGGACGGCGGCGCTTGCGCGAACAATCTGCTGATGCAATTCCAGGCGGACATTCTCGGTGTCGACGCAGTACGGCCGAAGGTATCGGAAACCACCGCATTGGGCGCGGCGTATCTGGCCGGTCTCGCGGTGGGCTACTGGAAAGACGTGAACGAACTGCAAAGCCAATGGGCGCTCGACCGCCGCTTCACACCTGCCCTGCCGCATGCCGAGGTCAAGGAATGCCTCGACGGCTGGCAGCGCGCGATTCGCGCGGCGAAGGCCTGGGCCGATACGCCCTGATCCGGAATTCACCCAAGACCTCTTGATATAACGAAGCCGCCTGTCCCGCGGCTTCCCTGATAACTATATTTCGGATAACCAACCATGTCTCCTTACATTGCGGAATTTATCGGTACCGCGCTGCTGGTGCTGCTCGGCAACGGCGCGGTCGCCAATGTGCTGCTTGCCCGCACCAAAGGCAAAGGCGCGGATCTGATCGTGATCGTGATGGGCTGGGCGATGGCCGTGTTCATCGCCGTATACGTCACGGCGTCGTATAGCGGTGCGCATCTGAATCCCGTCGTGACGGTCAGCCTTGCGCTGGCGGGCAAGTTCGCATGGGCCAAAGTGCCGGGCTACGTCGCCGCGCAGATGCTCGGCGGTATGGCGGGCGCCCTGCTCGTGTGGATTGCGTACCGTCAGCACTTTGCGAAAGAAGGCGATGCCGATGTGAAACTCGGCGTGTTCTGCACGGCGCCCGCCATTCGCAGCGTGCCGCATAACCTGCTCACCGAAATGATCGCGACTTTCGTGCTGATTCTCGGCGTGCTGTACCTGGCTTCGCCGCAAGTGGGTCTGGGCGCGCTCGACGCGCTACCGGTCGGCCTGCTGGTGCTCGGCATCGGTATTTCGCTCGGCGGCCCGACCGGCTATGCGATGAGCCCCGCGCGCGACCTGTCGCCGCGTCTGATGCACGCGCTGCTGCCGATTCCGGGCAAGCGCGACAGCGACTGGCGTTATTCGTGGATTCCGGTGTGCGGTCCGCTGCTGGGCGGCGCGCTGGCAACGGGGCTGTATCTGTACCTGCACGCGCATTGATCTTGCGGGGTACGTCGGGCGCATGCAAAAGCGCATCCGATGCACCCCGTGAGCGCGCTCAAGACGCAATTAAGCACCGACGGAAGGCGATGGCGCCGCGCACCCGGCGCCAAAGCACGTATCATGATGCTTTCAATATCCGCGCATGAGCTTGCAACTGCCCTGCTCGCGTGCCTCTCGCTGCCCGTCTTAAAGCATGATCGACCACCTCATTTGTGACTGCGACGGCGTACTCGTCGACAGCGAAATCATCGCTGACCGTGTAATGCTCGAAACGCTGTCCGCCACTTTCCCCGGCCTTGATTTCGAGCCCGTCGTCAAGACGGCGTTCGGCCAGCAGACCTCGCGCTTTCTCGAAGGGATCGAGAAATCGTTCGACATCACACTGCCGCCGGACTTCCTCGATACGATCGAACACAACGTCGAACTCGCGCTCGCCGCATCGCTCAGCCCAATCAACGGCGTGCGCGACGCGTTGCAGCGCGTGACGCTGCCGGCCGCGGTCGTCTCGAACAGCCGTCTCGCACGCGTCAACGCATCGGTGCGGCGCGCGGGCTTGCAGCAGATTTTCGGTGACCGGATCTTCAGCGCCGAACAGGTCGCGCGGCCGAAGCCGTTTCCCGACGTCTATCTGTTCGCGGCAGAAACGCTAGGCGTGGAGCCTTCGCGATGCGTGGTCGTGGAAGACAGCGTGGCCGGCCTGAATGCGGCACGCGCGGCGGGCATGAAAACAATTGCCTTCGTGGGGGCGAGCCATATCCCGGACGGTTATGCGGATGCGCTGCGCAAGATGGGCATGACACGCATCATGAAGCATATGGATGAGCTGCCCGCGCTGGTTGAAGCCGGCGCACGCGGCGAGTTTGGCGACGTGCAGTCTTAACCGGCTTAACGGGCGTAACCACAAAAAAAGCCGGCTGCAATCGCCGGCTTTAAGCATCAAACTGCTGACTAACCCCACGGTTTTCCAAACGTGGGGTTATTTTTTGCGGAATCAAACCTCGTCGGCCACGCATTCGCGCGCTGCCGCCAGCGCCTGACGGAATTCCACCAGTTCCGCGATCGTCAGCATCGGCAGATTGTGTTGCGCCGCGAAGCGCTCCACGTCCGCGCCACGCGTCATCGTGCCGTCCGCATTCATCAGTTCGCACAGCACGCCGGCCGGCTTCAGACCCGCGAGAATGGCCAGATCGACCGTACCTTCGGTGTGGCCACGGCGTGCCAGTACGCCGCCCGGCTGCGCGCGCAGCGGGAACACGTGGCCCGGGCGCACGATATCGGCAGGCTTTGCCGTATCGCTGATGGCCGCGCGGATCGTCGTCACGCGATCAAGAGCGGACACGCCGGTGGTCACGCCGTCGCGTGCTTCGATCGAGACCGTAAACGCGGTGCCGTGGCGGCTTTCGTTATTGACGGCCATGGGCGGCAGTTCGAGCGCACGGATTTTTTCGTCGGGCAGGCACAGGCAGACGATGCCGCTGCATTCGCGGATCAGCAAAGCCATGGTTTCGACGGAAAGTCGTTCAGCCGAGACAATCAGATCGGCTTCGTTCTCGCGGTCGTGATCGTCTTGCAAAACGACGGCACGGCCATCGCGCATGGCTTGCAGGGCAGCGGCGATACGTGGCGGAACGGGTTCGGTGGCGAGCAGGGGGAGGTCGAGAATCGCGTTGTCCGCAATCACCGACGGAGCAGGAAAAGTAGCAAAAGACATAGTTGAAACGCTCATCGCAAAAGTTGGGCGAAAAACGTTTCAGGGCATTGCAAACAGACAAAGACGCGCCGTTGAACGCCGCGCAAAGCGACGCTCATGCACCGCTCCAACCTCTGGCGGCGACACGGAAACGAACATGACTATCTGCACATCTTCTTCCATCCGGACTCTAACCGTCGGCTCTGGCTTCTCACCAGATCTGCTGACCCCATGTCGATCAGAGTTAGCGCTTTGGCGCTTACTCTGGTCCTATGCAACGGAGTTGCACAGCGCCAAATACATTGACGACGCGGGCGCTCGCGGGCTCACCGGCTCACGCTTTCGCGCTGCCGGCATACCGCCGGTGGGGAATTTCACCCCGCCCTGAAGACGCACTGATTGCCGGATCAACCGGCTCGCAAAGGATACAGCAGTCGCGCGAGACCTGCAGCGCAACCCCTACTGATTAGACGGACATCTCTGCTTGACAGCCGGTCCGCCTGAAAACACTGTTCTTCAAACCGGCTCGGCCTGCCGCGTCAAATCGTGCGGCGCCGGGACATCCCAGCGCGGCGGCGTTTCCGCCTTCAGCGTCACGCGAAACGCGCGCGCCTCGGTGTCGCCGGGGTTGCGCAGGCTGTGCGGCTGGTCGGCATCGAACACGATCGCGTCGCCTGTGGCCAGCAATTGGCGCTGGTCGTGCACGCTGACTTCCAGCGTGCCTTCGCTCACCACCAGATTCACCGTGGTGCCCGGCGCGCGGCGCGTGCCGGCCTCGGTATGCAAGGGCGCGATACGCAACTCGTGAAACTCGGCGGCGGTCGGTTCGGCGTCGGGATAAAGCGGCCGGGCCGAGTACCGCCCATTCGAACTGACCAGACGCGACGAACGCTCCGCAGGCAAATGCTCGAAGCCGTTGGTCGCATGGCGACGCAGAAAAGCCGCCACCGATACCTTCAAGGCCGAGGCCACCTTGCACAGCACCTTGATCGACGGCACGCTGCGCGCCGACTCGATTTGCGCGAGCATTGCTCGCGAGACGCCCGAAGCGCGGGCCAGAGCGTCGAGCGAAAGTTGGCGCTCGGCGCGCAAACGGGCGAGATTCACGCCGACCAGATGTTCGAGAGCATCGAAAGGTTCCGCGGCACGCGGCGACGCATGAGTGTCGGCCGTGGGGTCCCGAACCAGCGCAAGCGGGGAATGCATGATTGCCTCCAGAAGCGCCGCCGTACGGCGGGCAAGCAGTTAGTGGAAGCAAGATAGCATCGCGTCCCGCCGCGCCCAACGAAGTTATCTTCACACTGTTATCAGCATTGCGGAGGACGATTCTCGCAAAGCTTGTGCGAATTTTTCATATGGGCTCCCCGGGCTCGGCTACGCCCGGAGAGCTCATGTGCGGCACCCGGGTCCAGCGCCAGACATCAGGCGCCCCACCGTCATGCCCGTTGCGCCACGGCGGCCGTCGGCGCATCCATGCGCGCCGCGAACCACGTGAGCAGCAACGCCACCACACTGACGCCCGCCGCGACCCACGGCAGCGTATCGAGCGCATAACCGTGACTGATCACCAGACCGCCAAGCCACGCGCCGCCCGCGTTGCCCACGTTGAACGCACCAATGTTCAACGTCGAAGCCAGATTCGGCGCCGCGGCGGCCTTCTCGACCACACGCATCTGCAACGGCGGCACCGTGGCGAACGCAGCAATGCCCCATACGAAAATGGTGATCGCCGCGGCCACCTGCGAATGACTGGTACGCGCGAAGATCGCCATCACGATCGCGAGCGCCACCAGAATGCCCATCAGCGAAGGCATCAGCGCGCGGTCCGCGAGTTTGCCGCCCACGGTATTGCCAACCGTCAGGCCAATGCCGAACAGCACCAGAATCAGCGTCACGCCGCGCGGCGAGAAACCGCTCACCTGCTCGAGAATTGGCGCGATATAGGTGAACACCACGAACACGCCGCCGAAGCCGAGCACCGTCATCGCGAGCGCGGTCCAGACTTGCGGGTCCTTCAGCACGCGCACTTCATGCCCCAAACCGACCGGACCGGAATCGTGACGATTCGGCACCAGCAGCGACACCCCCGCGAGCGACAGCACCCCAAACGCACTGACGATCCAGAACGCCGCACGCCAGCCGAATTGCTGACCGACGAACGTCCCGAATGGCACGCCGAGCACATTGGCGAGCGTCAAGCCGGTGAACATCAGCGCAATCGCGCTTGCCCGCTTTTCGGCCGGCACGAGCGAAGCCGCCACCACCGCGCCGATCCCGAAGAACGAGCCATGCGCGAACGATGTCACCACGCGCGCGATCATCAGCACGGAATAGCTGGACGCGATCGCGCACAGCGTGTTGCCGACAATGAACACGCCCATCAGCAACTGCAACGCGAGCTTGCGCGGCATCTTGCTGGTGGCCACCGCGAGCAGCGGCGCACCGACCGCGACGCCGAGCGCATAGCCGCTCACCAGCAACCCGGCCGACGGAATCGACACGGCCAGATCGCGCGCAACCTCGGGCAACAGGCCCATGATCACGAACTCGGTCGTGCCGATCGCAAAAGCGCTGATCGCTAGCGCCAATAATGGAATGGGCATTTTTCTACTCCAGGTTCTAAAGTTAAGCGTGTTTACTACGGTCGACGTGCTGCAGCGCGGTCACAAATTCGATGACCACACCCGGCGCGAGCGCGACGAACAATTGCAATTCGGCTTGCTGCGGACCCATCTGCGGTACTTCGGCTAGCTGATAAGGCGTGTCTGTCGCATGCAGGCGCTGCAACAACGCCTGCCATTCGTCAGCGCTCTCCAGCCGGAAAGCGATATGGTCGATACGCGGCGCGACTCTGCCCACCTGAGCAGCCACGGTCGCGTCGATCAGATGAATCAGTGGACGGCCGTTCGCGTACAACCAGTAGCCATCGATCGAAAACGGCGGGCGCGCACCCTGGGTCAGCCCAACGACGTCGACGAAGAAACGTCGGGCGGCGTCAAGATCGGCGGTGACGATCGTTGCGTGATCGAGTTGCATGGTGTGGGTTGCACGCAGCACAAAGGGTTTACGAGGACTGCATTGTGAGCGCGGCACGTCGATTTGATAATTGGCGTAGCATTTGAAGCATTTTCAAATTCTGTTGAAAGGTCGTGATGGATAGCCTCGGTGACATCCGCCTGTTCGTCGAAGCGGCGCAGCAAGGCAGCCTCTCGGCTGCGGGCCGCAAGATGGGCCTGACGCCGGCCGCCGCCAGCGCGCGGCTGGCCAAGCTCGAAGCCGGCCTGAAAGCCAGGCTGTTCGAGCGCACCACCCGGCAGCTCAGGCTGACCGACGAGGGGCGCCTGTACCTGAACTGCTGCCGCCAGGCGCTGCAATCGCTCGACGACGCCGAGGCCGCACTGCAGGCCGGCCAGGGCGTGGTGCGCGGCAAGGTGCGCGTGTCGGCAACCTCGGACTTCGGCCGCAATCTGCTGATGCACTGGCTCGACGAGTTCAACGCGCTCTACCCGGAAGTCACGTTCGCGCTGACGCTGTCGGATTCGCTATCGAATCTGGTGCAGGAAGACATCGATCTGGCGATCCGCTTCGGCGTGCCGCAGGACAGCTCGCTGGTCGCCCGCAAGCTCGCGCCGAACCGGCGGGTGCTGTGCGCGTCGCCGGAATACATCGCGCGCAAGGGCGAGCCGAAAGATCCGCACGATCTGGCGAATTTCGATTGCATCGTTCTTGGCACCGCTTCAGGGCCCGTCAACGAATGGCGCTTCACGCGCGGCGACGAAGTGCAGCACTACACCGTGCCGTTCGAGACATCCCGGGAAACCAACGACGGCGCCGTGGCCCGCGAATGGGCCCGGCGCGGCTACGGGATCGTCATCAAGTCGATGTGGGACGTGGAAGCGGACTTACGCAGCGACTGCCTGAAAATCCTGCTACCCGAATGGCGCTATCCAGACGCGCCGTTGCACGCGCTCTACCACCGCAACCGGTTCATGGCGCCGCGCGTGCGCGTGTTGCTGGATTTCCTGAGCGAGCGCTTCGCGCAGGTATCGGACGAACTGGAAGCCCTGCTGGGCTTGCCGCCGGAGCAGTCGCGGGCAACCGCCGCGGCAGAAACCGCAGCCGATGAAGGGCTATAATGATGAGCTACGTTGCGAACGTGTCGAATCTGTCGAATGGGTCATGAGCGTGGACCGGAATTGACCCTCGCGGGCCCCGGGCCAGCTCGAGCGGACTTGAACACCATCCCGCGGGCCGCCCGCACGCTACCCGCACGTTCGCCCCCTCTACACCTTTTAAACGACGCCCCCAGGTTAACCACTGCGACCGGCGAAAATCGATGATCAAGAAAGTTTATGTAAAAACCTTTGGCTGCCAGATGAATGAGTACGACTCCGACAAGATGGTCGACGTACTCGGCGCGGCTGAAGGACTCGTCAAGACCGACACGCCGGAAGACGCGGACGTCATTCTGTTCAACACGTGCTCGGTGCGCGAAAAAGCGCAGGAAAAAGTTTTCTCCGATCTCGGCCGCGTGCGCGAGCTGAAGGAAGCGAATCCGGATCTGATCATCGGCGTGGGTGGCTGCGTGGCAAGCCAGGAAGGCGCGTCGATCGTGTCGCGCGCGCCGTATGTCGATCTGGTGTTCGGTCCGCAAACGCTGCACCGTCTGCCGCAAATGATCGACAAACGCCGCGAGAGCGGCCGCGCGCAGGTCGACATCTCGTTCCCGGAAATCGAAAAGTTCGATCACCTGCCGCCGGCGCGCGTCGACGGTCCGAGCGCGTTCGTGTCGATCATGGAAGGTTGCAGCAAGTACTGCAGCTACTGCGTCGTGCCTTATACGCGTGGCGAAGAAGTGTCGCGCCCGCTGGACGACGTGCTGACCGAAATCGCCGGTCTCGCCGACCAGGGTGTGCGTGAAGTCACGCTGCTCGGCCAGAACGTGAATGCGTACCGCGCGGGCATCACGCTCGGCTCGACCGAAATCGCCGACTTCGCCCAGTTGATCGAATATGTCGCGGATATCCCGGGCATCGAACGGATTCGCTATACCACGTCGCACCCGAAGGAATTCACGCAGCGCCTGATCGACACCTACGCCAAGGTGCCGAAGCTCGTCAGCCATCTGCATCTGCCGGTGCAGCACGGCTCAGACCGCATCCTGATGGCGATGAAGCGTGGCTACACGGTGCTCGAATACAAGTCGGTGATCCGCAAGCTGCGCGCAATCCGCCCGGACCTGTCCTTGTCGACCGACATGATCGTCGGCTTCCCCGGCGAGACCGAAGAAGACTTCGACAAGATGATGGCGCTGGTTCACGAGATGAAATACGACACCAGCTTCTCGTTCATCTACAGCCCGCGTCCCGGCACGCCCGCCGCGAATCTGCACGACGACACGCCGCGTGAAGTGAAACTCAAACGTCTGCAACATCTGCAGGCCACGATCGAAGAAAACGTGCAGCGCATCAGCGATTCGATGGTCGGCAAGGTCGAGCGGATTCTGGTCGAACGCCCGGCACGCAAGGACCCGAACGAACTCGCGGGCCGCACGGAAAACAATCGCGTGGTGAATTTTCCCGCACCGGTCGCCTCGCATGCGCGGCTGATCGGTCAGATGGTGGACGTGAAAATCGTCCATGCGTACCCACATTCGTTACGCGGCGAACTCGTGCTGGTGCACGACGACGCACCCGCGACCACTCACTGAGCGACGCCCGCCCGGCGTCGCGAACCCGACAGGATCGATCCACCGCCTTGAAGACCACTCAGCAGCATCTGGAATTCACCGCACCGCGCGACGACAACGCGCGGCTCGCCAACCTCTGCGGACCGCTCGACGAAAATCTGCGGCAGATCGAGCAGGCGCTCGACGTGACGCTGCAACGCCGTGGCCATCGCATCACGATTCGCGGGCGCGGCGCGAAACTCGCGCTCACCGCGCTCGAAAACTTCTACAACAACGCGCGCGAGCCGCTGTCGGTCGACGACATCCAGCTCGCGCTCGTCGAAGTGCGCCACCCGGCGCGCCATCGTGCGAACGGCAACGGCCAGGGAGCGGAAACGGTCGACGCGCGCTTCCCCGGCAACCCGGATCATCCGTTCGATCAACCCGCCGACACCGGCGAAGACGACCTCGAAGAACTCGGCCCGAAGCTGTACACGCGGCGCGCCGACCTGCGCGGCCGCACGCCGGCGCAACGCGAGTATCTGAAGCAGATCATTTCGCACGACGTGACTTTCGGGGTCGGTCCGGCGGGTACGGGCAAGACGTATCTCGCCGTGGCTTGCGCGGTGGACGCGCTGGAACGCGATCAGGTCAAACGCATCGTGCTGACGCGGCCGGCCGTCGAAGCGGGTGAGCGCCTCGGCTTCCTGCCGGGCGATCTGGCACAGAAGGTCGATCCGTATCTGCGCCCGCTGTACGATGCGCTGTACGACCTGCTTGGCTTCGATAAAACCGCCAAGATGTTCGAGCGGCAGATGATCGAAATCGCACCGCTCGCCTATATGCGCGGCCGCACGCTGAATCACGCGTTCATCATCCTCGACGAGGCGCAGAACACCACGCCCGAGCAGATGAAGATGTTCCTCACGCGGATCGGCTTCGGCTCGAAGGCGGTGGTGACCGGCGACACGACGCAGGTCGACCTGCCGCGCGGCGCGAAGAGTGGGCTGATCGAAGCGCAGCAGGTGCTGTCGGACGTGCGTGGGATTGCGCTCACGCGTTTCACGAGCGCCGACGTGGTGCGGCATCCGCTGGTCGCGCGAATTGTGGAGGCGTACGATGCGCATTCGCAGAAAAGCGCCGGTCCGGCGGATTCGCGCTAATTTGCGCTGATATGCAGCAAAATTCACTCGATATGCCGCAGCAACCCAAGCAACAAGAGCAACAAGTCGTCAAAACCGCATGAGCCGCGCACCGAAACTGACGTTGAATCTGCAATTCCCCGCCGCCAAGGCCTGGCCGGAACACAAGGCGCTGCTGCCGCGCGCCACCGTGGCCGGCTGGATCAAGGCGGCGCTCTTCGCGGACGGCGAGCTGACCGTGCGTTTCGTCGACGCCGAGGAAGGCCGCACGCTTAACCGTACCTATCGCGGCAAAGACTATTCGACCAACGTGCTGACGTTCGCCTACGCTGAATCGGAAGACGATCCGGTAACCGGCGACCTGATCCTGTGCTGTCCCGTGGTGGAGAAAGAAGCCACCGAACAGGGCAAACCGCTGCTTGCGCACTACGCGCATCTGCTGGTGCACGGCACCCTCCATGCGCAAGGTTACGACCACGAGGTCGAGGAAGAGGCCGAGGAAATGGAAGCGATCGAGACTGAAATCCTCGGCAAGCTCGGTTTCCCGGATCCTTATCAATAGTCTTTGCCATCACCGTTAAAAACTACCGTGAGCACGTCCTCCCCTGAAGCCGATCTTCGCAACACGCCCTGCCCGGACTATCCGCCCGCGCTAGGCGAATCGCGGCTGTTGACGGACGAGGAATTGCGCGCGTCGCTCGAATGCACGTTGCGCGATTGGGACCGCAAGAGCGATCTCTGGCTGTTCGGCTATGGGTCGCTGATCTGGAATCCCGGTTTGCCCACCGTCGAAGCCACCCGTTCGAGAGTGCACGGCTATCATCGCGGACTGTATCTGTGGTCGCGCGTGAATCGCGGCACGCCCGAACAGCCGGGCCTCGTACTCGCGCTCGACCGCGGCGGTTCGTGCTCCGGCATCGCCTTTCGGCTCGCCGCCGAGGGCGCGATGCCGCATCTGGAGGCCTTGTGGCGCCGCGAAATGCCGATGGGGTCGTACCGCCCGGCGTGGCTGCCCTGCGTGCTCGCCGACGGCCGGCGCGTCGATGCGCTCGCGTTCGTGATGCGCCGCGACGTGCCGACCTACACCGGCAAGCTGCGCGACGAGGTCGTCAAAGCCGTGTTCGGCTGCGCGAGCGGCCGTTACGGCACCACACTCGACTATGTCAGCCGCACCGTCCACGCGCTGCGCGAAAGCGGCATGCCCGACCGCGCGCTCGAAGCCTTGCTCGAGCGCTGCCGTGAAAAAAGCCGCGAGGCCGGGCAGGCGTAACGCGGAGGCGAAGTAAGCGCGGGTAACCACGCTTTTTTGCTCGAAAACGCTTTTTCTCCGGTAATCAGTTAGGATTGACCCACGCCTTTGCCGCGCGCGGCTGGAGGCTTTCATTACCGCTTCACTCATCGCCCGGCCAGGCGGGACACGGTCCTGCCATGTGCCTGGTGTATCCTTAATGCTCTGCAACAGCGCGCCCAGTCTCGCCGGGCGCACTACCATGAACGACACGTATCCCAGTCGACGCCAAACCGACAAAACGCAAGAAAAACGCTCACTCCTCGAGCGTCTGACCGACTTCATCTCGCCTGAGCCCGACTCGCGCGCGGAACTCCTGGAGATCCTCCAGGACGCCCACGAGCGCAACCTGATCGACGCCGACTCGCTGTCGATGATCGAGGGCGTGTTCCAGGTGTCCGAACTCAGCGCCCGCGACATCATGGTGCCGCGCGCACAAATGGACGCGATCAACATCGCGGACAATCCCGCCGAATTCATCCCCTACGTGCTGGAAAAAGCGCACTCGCGCTATCCGGTCTACGAGGGCAATCGCGACAACATCATCGGTGTGCTGCTCGCGAAAGACCTGCTGCGCTATTACGCCGAAGAAGAATTCGACGTGCGCGGCATGCTGCGCCCCGCCGTCTTCATCCCGGAGTCGAAGCGCCTGAACGTGCTGCTGCACGACTTTCGCGTGAATCGCAACCACCTCGCGGTGGTGGTCGACGAATACGGCGGCGTGGCCGGCCTGATCACGATCGAAGACGTGCTGGAACAGATCGTCGGCGATATCGAAGACGAATACGATTTCGACGAGGAAAGCGGCAACATCATTGCCTCGCCGGACGGCCGTTTCCGCGTGCGCGCGCTCACCGAAATCGAGCAGTTCAACGAGGCTTTCGGCACGCATTACTCAGACGATGAAGTCGATACGATCGGCGGTCTGGTCACGCATCATTTCGGACGGGTGCCGCATCGCGGCGAGAAAGTCCGGCTCGACGATCTGATCTTCGAGATTCTGCGCGGCGATGCCCGCCAGATTCACATGCTGCTGGTGCGCCGCGACCCGCTCGCCGGCCAGCGTGAGCGCGAAGCCCAGCATGTGCAGACCTGAGCCGCTTCCGAGTCGTTTCTGAACCGCTTCTGAGTCGCTTTCTCTCTTTGCTTCCTTAACTCCTCACGCCGACCGCGCAACAATGGCCGACCCGATTACATCCCGTTCGCGCCGCGGCGTGAGTGCTCCTGCCGCCCCCGCCACCCGGGAAACCCGCGGCCGCGCACTGCCCCGCTGGCATTACCTCGTCGCGTTGGCCGCCGGTGCGGCCAATACGCTGTCGTTCGCCCCGACGCCGCACGGCGGCTGGCTCGAACTCGTGATCTTCGTGTTCTTTTTTGCGTGGCTGACTCGCACCACCAGCTGGAAAAGCGCCGCGCTGACAGGTGGCGCTTTCGGCTTCGGCAACTACGTCACCGGTGTGTGGTGGCTGTATGTCAGCATGCACGACTACGGCGGCATGGCCGCACCGCTCGCAGGCGCGGCGGTCGCACTGTTCTCGCTGTATCTGGCCGTGTACCCGGCTCTGGCTGCGGGCATCTGGTCGTTCTGCGCCGGCCATGCACGCAACAGCGCGGTCGGCGCCGATCAACCGTTCTCGCCGACCTGGCACGGCGCGCTGGCGTTTGCGAGCGCGTGGGCGATCGGCGAATGGTTGCGCGGCACGGTGTTCACCGGCTTTCCGTGGCTCGCGAGCGGTTACGCACAGGTAGATGGCCCGTTCGCCGGCTTTGCGCCGGTGGCGGGTGTGTACGGCGTCGGCTGGATGCTCGCGCTGGTAGCCGCGTTGATCGTGCAGGCGCTGTTGCCGCTGCTGGCCTCGCGCGGGCAAGCCAAGGCTAACGACAGCAGAAGCGCCGTCAATGCGGCAAAGCCTGGTATCGCACGAGTCGCGGTGCCGGCGGCCGTCGCGCTTGCGCTGATCGCGGCTGGCCTCCTCCTGCCGCTCGTGCAATGGACGCTGCCGGCCAACGCGCCGCTAACGGTGCGCCTGCTCCAGGGCAACATCAAGCAGGAAATGAAGTTCGAAGAATCCGGCATGCGCGCTGCGATCGATCAGTATCAGCAGATGATTACGTCGAAGCCGGCCGACCTGGTCGTCACGCCGGAAACCGCCATTCCGGTGCTCGCGCAGCAACTGCCGCCGCAGTTCGCGTCGGCGGTGCGCAACTTCTCCGATACCACTGGCACCGCGATCGTGTTCGGCGCAATCGGCGGCACCATCACGCCGGAAGGTCAGGTAATCGACTATACGAACAGCCTGTTCGGCGTCACGCCGGGCACGCGCGACGTGTATCGCTACGACAAACACCACCTCGTGCCGTTCGGCGAATTCGTGCCATGGGGTTTCCGCTGGTTCGTGAATCTGATGAGTATCCCGCTTGGGGATTTCGCGCGCGGCGCACCAGTGCAAAAACCATTCATCGTGCACAACCAGCCGGTCGCCGTCGACATCTGCTACGAGGATATTTTCGGCGAGGAAATCGCACGGAGCATTCGCGAGAGCGCTACGCCGGCCGGCGTGCTGGTCAACTCGACCAATCTTGCCTGGTTCGGCGACACCATCGCACTGGATCAGCACCTGCAGATTGCACGCATGCGCTCGCTGGAAACCGGCCGCCCGATGCTGCGCGCCACCAACACCGGCATGACCGCTGCAATCGATGCCAACGGCCGGGTGATCGGGCGCCTGACGCCGTACACGATCGGCTCGCTCGACGTGACGGTACAAGGAACCTCGGGCAGCACGCCCTATGTGACGAGCGGCAACAATACCGTGCTGGCGATTTCGTTACTGCTGCTGGCGTTCGGGTTTGCGTTCGGTCCGGCGATTACACGGCGTCAAAACGGCAAGCAATAAAGCGCGCTGTGGAAAACCGTGAGCGCGCTTTATCAAGAATCAGGTCTTACTGATTCGATGCGATCCGCTGCTGAATATGCTGCGCACGGGCGGCTCGATTCCAGACAACCTCACCGCCACGCGGCAACGAGTACCTCACTCAATCCGCCGGCACCGTATCGATGAACGACTGGCGCAACGATAGCTTCTGGAAATGCTTATCCAGATTCGGATACCCTTCGCGCCAGTTCAACTCAGGCATGCGGAAATCGAGGTAGCCCAGCGCGCAACCCACCGCGATGTCCGCCAGCGTGTAGTGATTGCCCGTGCACCAGGGTTTGCTGCCGAGGCCCTGCGACATCGCGATCAGGCCTTCGTCGATCTTGCGTTGCTGCCGCGCGACCCAGGCTTCCACGCGCTGCTCGGGCGTGCGCTGCGTGCCTTCGAGACGAATCAGCACCGCCGCGTCCAGGATACCGTCGGCGAGCGCCTCCCAGCACCGCACCTCGACGCGCTCGCGACCCGACGGCGGAATCAGCTTGCCCACCGGCGACAGCGTATCCACGTATTCGCAGATCACCCGCGAGTCAAACACGGCTTCGCCGTCTTCCATCACGAGACACGGCACTTTGCCGAGCGGATTGAAGGTGTGAATCGTGGTCTCGGGCGCCCAGACGTTCTCCGGCACGAGTTCGTAGTCGATCTTCTTGTCGGCCAGAACGATCCGCGCTTTACGCACGAACGGGCTGGCGAGCGAACCGATGAGTTTCATCATGACCATCTGCCTTTTCTTGAATTCGGCGAAAGTATAAGTGGTCGGCGGCCTTCCCGAACACGGGGGGCCGCTTCGCAAGCCGCATGGATGCTCGCTGTGGATGGATTGCAACATTGCCGCAGCGCCCGCGCGCCGTCTACCCGGCCGAATGGCCAACGTGGCCGGGACAACCACCTTCTCCCCGTCAGTATCCGCGCAAAATAAGTCTGCGCATTGGGCGCTACAATCGCGACATGAACCAGCCGACCGAACCCACCATCGCCGTCGACGTCTACCGCACGCGCCGCGAGCGCGTACTCGCCGCGCTGCGCGCAGCGGGTGGGGGCGTCGCCATCGTCCCCACCGCGCCGGAAAAACTGCGCAACCGGGACGCCGACTACCCCTACCGGCACGATAGCTACTTCTATTATCTGACGGGTTTCACCGAACCCGAGGCCTGGCTGGTGCTCGATGCGAGCGCGGCGCCGGGCGAGCCGGCGTCGATCCTGTTCTGCCGCGAAAAGAATGTCGAGCGCGAGACGTGGGAAGGCTTCCGTTTCGGACCCGACGGCGCGCGCGAGGTGTTCGGCTTCGATGCCGCCTTCGCCGTGGGCGAACTCGATACGCGGCTGCCGCCGATTCTTGCCGACAAGCCGGCGCTGCACTACGCGCTTGGCACGTCGGCGGAACTGGACGAACAGGTACGTGGCTGGCTCGATACCGTGCGCGCCCAGGGCCGCAGCGGCGTCGCCACGCCCGCCGTCGCGCGAGACCTGATCCCCTTGCTCGACGACATGCGGCTCGTCAAGGATCATCACGAACTCGCCATCATGCGCCGCGCCGGACAGATTTCAGCGCAGGCGCATCGCCGTGCCATGGCCGCCTGCCACCCCGGCGTGCGCGAGTACGAACTCGAAGCCGAGCTGCTCTACACGTTCCGCAAGTTCGGCGCGCAGGCGCCGGCCTACACATCGATCGTCGCGGCGGGCGCCAACGCCTGCGTGCTGCACTACCCGGCCGGCAACGCGGTTGCCCAGGACGGCGACCTGATCCTGATCGACGCCGCCTGCGAACTCGATGGCTATGCGTCCGACATTACGCGTACCTTCCCGGCGAGCGGCCGCTTTACGCCGGCGCAGCGCGAGCTGTACGACATCGTGCTGGCCGCGCAGCAGGCCGCCGTCGACGCCACACGCGCCGGCGCCACGTTCGACGATCCGCACCAGGCTGCTGTGCGCGTGCTGTCGCAAGGCTTGCTCGATACCGGCATCCTCGAGCGCACGAAATTCGCCTCGGTCGACGAAGTGATCGCCGAGCGCGCCTACGCGCCGTTCTATATGCACCGCACCGGCCACTGGCTCGGCATGGACGTGCACGACGTCGGCGACTACCGCGAGCGCGGCGCGCCGCGCGACGAGGCAGGCGCATTGCCATGGCGCACGCTGCAGGCAGGGATGACGCTGACCATCGAGCCCGGCTTGTACATTCGTCCGGCCGAAGGCGTGCCCGAGCGCTACTGGAATATCGGTATCCGCATCGAAGACGACGCGATCGTCACGCCCACCGGCTGCGAGTTGATTACGCGCGATGTGCCGGTGGCCGCCGACGAGATCGAAGCGCTGATGCTGGAAGCCCGCGCGGCCCAGCCAACTCGGCAGTAATTCAGGAAGTAAGCGAAGGAAGCAACCCGCAATGAACGACGTTTCCCAGTCGACGGTGATTCTGAAACCCGCCGAGGCCGACCGCGCCTTCGATTTCGACGTGACGATCGTCGGCGCCGGGCCGGTCGGGCTCGCGCTGGCCGGCTGGCTGGCACGCCGCAGCGCGACTCGGGCGCTGAAAATCGCGTTGATCGACGCGCGCGAGCCGGAAGATTCGATTGCCGATCCGCGCGCGATCGCCGTCTCGCAGGGCAGCCGGATGATTCTCGAGCCGCTGCGCTGGCCTGCCGAGGCCACCGCGATCCACCGCATCCACGTATCGCAGCGCGGCCATTTCGGCCGCACATTGATCGACCATAGCGAGCACGGTTTGCCGGCGCTCGGCTACGTGCTGCGTTATGGCGCGATCGTGCACGGTCTCGCCGAAGCGGTTCACGCGAGCGCGGTGCACTGGTTCCGTTCCACCGCCGCCTCGGCGCCGACTCAGGAACTCGACGGCGTCACGCTGCCGATCGAAACCGCGGGCGTCACACGCAATCTGCGCACGCGAATTCTGGTGAATGCCGAGGGCGGCCTGTTCGGCGACCAGAAAACCGCCGGAAGCGCGGGCAACAGCGCCGGCGGCGGGTCGCGCGATTACGGACAAACTGCGCTGGTCGGCACGGTCACGGTGTCGGCACCGCAACCGCATGTGGCGTGGGAGCGTTTCACGTCGCAAGGACCCATCGCGCTGCTGCCAATGGGCGGCGTGCGCGGCGCGAATTACGCACTGGTCTGGTGTTGCGCCCCCGACGAAGCCGCCCGGCGCGCCCAGCTTCCGGACGCCGAATTCCTGCGCGAACTCGGCGCCGCGTTCGGCAGCCGCATGGGTAGCTTTACGCAAATCAAGGGGCGCGCGTCGTTTCCGCTGGGGCTGAACGCCGCCGATACGCTCGTGAAGGGTCATGTCGTCGCCATCGGCAACGCGGCGCAGACGCTGCATCCGGTGGCGGGTCAGGGCCTGAATCTGGGCTTGCGCGACGCGCACGCTCTGGCCGACGCCCTGTCGGCGGAAGGCCCCACGCCGCTCGCTCTCGCCACCTTCGCACAACGCCGCGCGCTCGACCGGCGCCTGACAATCGGCGCGACCGACACCCTCGCCCGCCTTTTCACCGTCGACTTCCCGCCGCTCGCCGCCTTGCGAGGTCTCGCCCTCACCGCGCTGGAATTCGTGCCGCCGGTGAAAACCGCGCTGGCGCGGCAAATGATGTTCGGGCAGCGCCGCTGAGCTTACTCCCCGCTTGCGCCCCACCGCCGTTGCAGCCTTTTTAGGCAGCGCCGACGGCTCCGCGCGAGCGGTGTCGATTCTATGAACCAGAGCACTTTCATAGAAGATTTAACAAGTTACGAGGGATTCAAGTCGGGTGCCGGCTATCCGTTAACGCTAAAATAGCGGTTTTCCCTCGCATTTCGCGAACGCTCCGATTGACAGATTCTGAAAAGAAACTGAAGCAATCGGCCGCAGGCGCGTCCAACTCATGCCCACTCTCGGCTCCCACAATCTGCGTAATAACCTGTTCGTCGCCCCCATGGCCGGCGTGACCGACCGTCCGTTCCGGCAATTGTGCAAACGGCTGGGCGCGGGCTATGCGGTGTCGGAAATGGTCGCCTCGAATGCGCAGTTGTGGAAAAGCGAAAAGACCATGCGCCGTGCCAATCACACGGGCGAGGTCGAACCGATTGCCGTGCAGATCGCCGGCGCCGATCCGGCCATGATGGCTGAAGCCGCGCGCTACAACGTGGCGAACGGCGCGCAGATCATCGACATCAACATGGGCTGCCCGGCCAAGAAGGTGTGTAACGTGGCCGCGGGTTCCGCATTGCTGCAGAACGAACCGCTGGTGCAGCGCATCGTCGAGGCCGTGGTGGGCGCGGTGGGCGTCGGGCCCGATGCGGTGCCCGTCACCTTGAAGATCCGCACCGGCTGGAATCGCGACAATAAAAACGCCTTGACGGTCGCCCGTCTGGCCGAAGCCGCCGGCATTTCCATGCTGACCGTGCACGGCCGCACGCGCGCCGATCTGTATCACGGCGACGCCGAATACGAGACCATCGCTGCCGTCAAAGCGGCGGTGCGCATTCCGGTGGTCGCCAATGGCGACATTACGTCGCCGCAAAAAGCCCGCGAGGTGCTCGCCGCCACCGGCGCCGACGCCATCATGATCGGCCGCGCCGCGCAGGGTCGGCCGTGGCTGTTCCGCGAGATCGAGTATTTCCTGCAGACGGGTGAATTGCTGCCGCCGCCGCGCATCGACGAAATCCAGCAGGTGATGAACGAACATCTCGAAGATCACTACGCGTTCTACGGCGAATTTACGGGCGTGCGCACTGCGCGTAAGCATATCGGCTGGTACACTCGCGGCCTTTCTGGCGCCAATGTGTTCCGGCACCGCATGAATACGCTGGACACCACGCGCGAACAACTCCTCGCCGTCAACGAATTCTTCGACGCCCAAAAGGCGATCTCCGACCGCCTCGTCTACGTCGACGAGACGCTCAGCAAGAACGACGGCGAGCCGGACCATACCGACCGACTAGCAGCATGAGCAAGAACAATATCGAACAATCTGTCCGCGACAGCCTGGGGATGTATTTCCAGGATCTCGACGGCTCCAATCCGCATGACGTCTACGACATGGTTATTTCATGCGTGGAAAAACCCTTGCTCGAAGTGGTGCTCGAGCAGGCCGGCGGCAATCAGTCGCTGGCCGCCGAGTATCTCGGCATCAACCGCAATACGCTGCGCAAGAAACTGCAACAGCACGGTCTGTTGTAGTTCGTTGTAGTTTCAGGCGCCCTGCCACGTTTCCCTTCGGCTTTTCGTCTTCATCATGATCAAGCAAGCGCTCATCTCCGTTTCCGACAAGTCCGGCATCGTCGACTTCGCCAAGTCGCTGTCGGACCTCGGCGTCAAGATCCTGTCGACCGGCGGCACCGCGAAACTGCTCGCGGACGCGGGTCTCTCCGTCACCGAGGTCGCCGACTACACGGGCTTCCCGGAAATGCTGGACGGGCGCGTGAAAACGCTGCATCCGAAGGTGCACGGCGGCATTCTGGCGCGCCGCGACCTGCCGGAACACATGGCAGCGCTTGAAAAGCACGACATCCCGACGATCGACCTGCTGGTCGTGAATCTGTATCCGTTCGTGCAGACCGTGTCGAAAGAAGAGTGCTCGCTGGAAGACGCGATCGAGAACATCGACATCGGCGGCCCGACCATGCTGCGCTCGGCCGCGAAGAATCATCGCGACGTGACCGTGGTGGTCGATCCGGCGGATTACGCGGTCGTGCTCGACGAAATGCGCACGAACAGCAACGCCGTTTCGTACAAGACGAACTTCTGCCTCGCCACCAAAGTGTTCGCGCACACCGCGCAGTACGACGGCGCGATCACGAACTACCTGACGAGCCTGACCGACGAACTGCAACACTCGTCGCGCAACACGTATCCGGCTACGTTCAACCTGGCGTTCAGCAAGGCGCAGGACCTGCGCTACGGCGAAAACCCGCACCAGAGCGCCGCGTTCTACCGCGACCTGGCGGTGCAGCCGGGCGCGCTGGCGAACTACGTCCAGTTGCAAGGCAAGGAACTGTCGTACAACAACATCGCCGATTCCGATGCTGCGTGGGAATGCGTGAAGACGTTCGACGTGCCGGCGTGCGTGATCGTCAAGCACGCGAATCCGTGCGGCGTGGCAGTCGGCGCGGACGCGAACGAAGCGTATGCAAAGGCGTTCCAGACCGATCCGACCTCGGCGTTCGGCGGCATCATCGCGTTCAACCGTGAGGTCGACGAGACGACCGCGCAGGCAGTGGCCAAGCAGTTTGTCGAAGTGCTGATCGCCCCGTCGTTCAGCGCGGCGGCCCGCCAGGTGTTCGCGGCCAAGCAGAACGTGCGTCTGCTGGAAATCGCCTTGGGCGAAGGCCATAACGCGTTCGATCTGAAGCGCGTCGGCGGCGGCCTGCTGGTGCAATCGCTCGATTCGAAGAACGTGCAGCCGCGCGAATTGCGCGTGGTCACGAAGCGTCACCCGACGCCGAAAGAAATGGACGACCTGCTGTTCGCATGGCGCGTCGCGAAGTACGTGAAGTCGAACGCGATCGTGTTCTGCGGCAACGGCATGACGCTCGGCGTCGGCGCGGGCCAGATGAGCCGCGTGGACTCGGCGCGTATCGCCAGCATCAAGGCGCAGAACGCCGGGCTGACGCTGACGGGTTCGGCCGTGGCGTCGGATGCGTTCTTCCCGTTCCGCGACGGTCTGGATGTGGTGGTCGCGGCAGGCGCAACCTGCGTGATTCAACCGGGCGGTTCGATGCGTGACGACGAAGTGGTCAGCGCGGCGGACGAGCACAACATCGCGATGGTGTTGACCGGCGTGCGGCACTTCCGGCATTGATTTTGGCTTCGCGGGCGGCGTGGGTGTTGCGCGGCGCTCGTCGAACCTCGCTGTCGATGAAACGGCCCGGCGGAGATTCCGCCGGGCCGTTCTGCTTTCTAGCTATGGGGCGTGCCCGGCCGCTCAATCCTCTTCCTTGCGGTCATAACCGCCGCTGACGTCTGCGTGCTGGCTGATGTAGGTGCTGAGCCCCTGCCCTCGCCGCGCAAGGCGCTTGAGCGTGGCGACATGTTTCGCGCCGACACTCGCCGATGTGTACCAATACGTGACGCCCGGCCTGAAGCGGACCGCGATGAAGTCGTCACCGATTTCATAGGCTACGACGCCTGAGTCGCCGCTGAGATTCCGATAACGCTCCATCCGCGTTGCCTCCTGTTGGCCCGGTTGCGCCTGTCCCGTTCGTAGCGCAGCAGTTTTTATTCCGCCGGCTTCGCGCCGCGCCGCCCGCCGCACGGCGCGTTCGTTGTAGTATCGCAAGCACCCAGTTTTTACCGCACGTGCGGCACCTCATGAGAATTCTCGGCATCGACCCCGGCTTGCGCGTGACCGGCTTCGGCGTGATCGATCAACACGGCCACCGGCTCAGCTACGTCGCGAGCGGCACGATTAAAACCGCCGACGCCGACCTGCCCTCGCGTCTCGGCACTATTTTCGAAGGCATTTCGACGCTGATCCGTCAGCATTCACCGGATCAATCGGCAATCGAAAAGGTGTTCGTCAACGTCAACCCGCAATCCACCCTGCTGCTTGGCCAGGCTCGCGGCGCGGCGATCTGTGGGCTGGTGGCGGGTGGCGTGCCGGTTGCCGAATATACGGCCTTGCAGTTGAAGCAGGCCGTGGTCGGCTACGGCCGCGCAACCAAAGAGCAGATGCAGCAGATGGTGGTCCGGCTGCTCAACCTCTCCGGCGTGCCCGGCACCGATGCGGCCGACGCCCTCGGCATGGCGATTTGCCACGCACATGGGGGCTCGACGCTGAGTACGCTGGGTGGTATTGCACCGTCGCTCGCGAAAAAGGGCTTGCGTGTGCGGCGTGGACGGCTGGTGGGCTAGGCCCTCAGTTCCGGCTCGCCAGCGCAAGCCGGCAAGCCAGCCCGGCAAACACGGTTCCGAGCAGATACTGCGGCAGGCGCGACGGCCGGCGCCCGGCACTGAGCTTACGGCTCAGCTTGCTCGCCATCAGAATCACCGCGCCGTTCACACAGAAGCCGATCAGATTCAGCACGGTCGCGAGCACCATGATCTGCAACGCCACCGAGCCCGCTTCGGGCCGCACGAACTGCGGAAACAGCGCGAGGACGAACAGCGCGACTTTGGGGTTCAGCAGGTTGGTGAACAGACCTTGGCGGAATATCCGGCCAACCGGGTAACGGCTCATCGACGCATTCGGCGACAGCACGGTGCCTTGCGTGCGGAATGTCTTCCAGGCGAGATACAGGAGGTAAGCGGCGCCGACGAAACGCACGACGTCATAGGCCATCGGCACGGCCAGAAACAGTTGCGACAGACCGAATGCGGCGGCCAGCGCATGACAGTAAGTGCCGACCAGGATACCCGCCAACGAGGCGAAACCGGCGGGACGTCCCTGGCTCACGCTGCGCGAAGCGATCAGCAGCATGTCGGGGCCGGGCGTGGCGGTCAACGCGAGACACGCACCGGCAAACAGCGCGAGAGTGGTGAGGCTTAGCATGGACGCTCCTTCTGGTTGTGCCGGGCGAGAACCCGCCAAAAGGGATCTCAGTCTAGTGGGCCGTAACACGCCGGTCAACCGCGATCGCGGATAGCGCGGCGCGCCACTGCACAGCGGGCCGGTACGCCACCGCGCTGCCAGACCCGCCGCGCATCCACTGCGCTACACTCGCCCTTTCTCTCGAGATTGAATCCGCCATGATCGGTCGCATTGCCGGCGTTCTGCTGGAAAAAAACCCGCCACATCTGCTCGTCGACTGCAACGGCGTGGGTTACGAAGTCGACGTGCCAATGAGTACGTTCTACAACCTGCCCTCGACCGGTGAGCGCGTCGTGCTGCTCACGCAAATGATCGTGCGTGAAGATGCGCATCTGCTCTATGGCTTCGGCACGGCCGAGGAACGCTCGACCTTCCGCGAATTGCTGAAAATCACCGGCATCGGCGCACGCATGGCGCTCGCCGTGCTCTCCGGCATGAGCGTGCATGAGCTCGCGCAGACCGTCACCATGCAGGACGCTGCGCGCCTGACACGCGTGCCCGGTATCGGCAAGAAAACAGCCGAGCGCCTGCTTCTCGAACTGAAGGGCAAGATCGGCGCCGATCTGGGCGCAATGGCTGGCACGGTGTCGGCGTCCGATCACGCCTCCGATATCCTGAACGCGCTGATCGCGTTGGGTTACTCCGAAAAAGAAGCGCTGGCGGCCGTCAAGAACGTGCCAGCGGGCACCGGCGTTTCCGAAGGGATCAAGCTCGCGCTGAAGGCGCTCTCCAAGGGTTAATAGCGCATGCCGTGACGGTGGCGCTGCGTGCGACATGTAGAGCTTCGCACATGGCTGCGCGACGCGCACCCTGGCCGTTCGGCCGGGTTTCGCCACGGGCGGGGCGCGGTACAATGACCGCATGATCGAAACCGACAAACTCGCCGCCGAGCGCATCATCGCGGCCACGCCCGTCTCGCCGAATGAAGAAGCGTTCGAGCGCGCGCTGCGCCCGCGCCAGCTCGACGAGTATGTCGGGCAGGAAAAAGTGCGCGGTCAACTGGAAATCTTCATTGAAGCCGCCAAGCGCCGCTCGGAGTCACTCGACCACGTGCTGCTGTTCGGACCGCCCGGTCTCGGCAAAACCACGCTCGCGCACATCATCGCGCGGGAAATGGGTGTCAATCTGCGGCAAACGTCCGGCCCGGTGCTCGAACGCGCCGGCGACCTTGCCGCGTTGCTCACCAATCTGGAAGCCAACGACGTGCTGTTCATCGACGAAATCCACCGGCTCTCGCCGGTCGTCGAAGAAATTCTGTATCCGGCGTTGGAGGATTATCAGATCGACATCATGATTGGCGAAGGACCGGCCGCGCGCAGCGTGAAGCTGGATCTGCAGCCTTTCACGCTGGTCGGCGCCACCACGCGCGCTGGCATGCTGACCAATCCGTTGCGCGATCGCTTCGGCATCGTCGCACGGCTCGAGTTTTATAACGCCGAAGAACTGGCGCGCATCGTCACCCGTTCGGCGTCGCTGTTGAATGCGCAGATTCACCCGGATGGTGCGTTCGAAATCGCCAAGCGCGCGCGCGGCACGCCGCGGATCGCGAACCGGCTGTTGCGCCGTGTGCGCGATTTCGCCGAGGTGAAGGCGGACGGCAATATCACCGCGCAGGTGGCCGACGCCGCGCTCAGAATGCTCGACGTGGACGCGGTCGGTTTCGACCTGATGGACCGCAAGCTGCTTGAGGCGATCCTGCACAAGTTCGACGGCGGCCCGGTCGGCGTCGACAACCTCGCAGCGGCAATCGGCGAAGAGCGTGACACGATCGAAGACGTGCTCGAACCGTATCTGATCCAGCAAGGCTTCTTGCAGCGCACGCCGCGCGGGCGTGTCGCCACGCTGCTTACGTACCGGCATTTCGGCCTCGCCGCGCCGGACGCTTCGAGCCCCATCCCTGGCCTGTGGGATTCGGCCGCGACCTGAACGTCGCGCCTCTGGCCACCGGCAGCGCCCCCACGCTTGAGAGTTCGGGAAGCGCGCCGCTTAACGCCCCGGTTCCGGCATCCGCTTGAAGCTATCGTCGGTGCTCGGCGCATCGAGATGCGACACATCGGCCCACGCGACGACCGTTGCCTTGCTGCCGTCGTCGGCGTAGTCCACTACATTGATGCTCGCATTCAGCAGCGCGTAATCGCGCGGCGCTTCGAGTGGCAAACCACAGGCAAAACGGCGCACGCAGTCCAGCACGCCGCCATGCGCGACGACAGCGATTCGTCCGCCCGGATGCGCCGCCACCAAAGGTTCAACCGCATGCAGCACGCGATGATAAAACACGCGCTGCGATTCGCCCTCGGGCGGCGCGAAACCCGGATCGCGGGTTTGCCAATGCGCGTATTCATCGGGGAAACGGACTGCAATCTCGTCACTATCATGCCCCTGGAACGCGCCGTATGAACGCTCGCGCAAACCTTCACGCAACTGCAGTGGCAAGCCGAGCGCGTCGGCGATCGGCTGCGCAGTCTGCTGTGCACGTTGCAGATCGCTCGAATAAATCGCATCGAGCCGCGCGCCCTCTTTCACCTCATTCGCGATACGGCGCGCGAGGCGTTGTGCCTGCGCGAGGCCGGTCGTCGCGAGTGGGATGTCGATATGGCCTTGAATGCGCTTGATCTGGTTCCAGTCGGTCTCGCCGTGGCGAATGAACAGAATCTGCGTGGTCATGGAATGAGTGGGCGCCAGTAGCCGATTTATGCCGAGCCGCTATTGTCGCAAAAAGCGGCTGGAGAAGTAGAGGCGTGCCGCCGCGTGCGCCAGGCGCGCGGTAGTTGAAATTCAGGCGTTGGTCTGCAGCCAGAACGTGACCGGCCCGTCGTTGACGAGCGACACCTGCATATCGGCGCCGAATTCGCCCGTCTCGACGATCGGGTGTTTGGCGCGGGCTGCTGAGACGAAGTAATCGAATAGCCGCTTGCCCTCGTCGGGCGGTGCGGCGGGCGTAAAGCTGGGACGCAGGCCGCTGTTGGTGTCCGCGGCCAGCGTGAACTGCGAAACGAGCAGCAGGCCACCAGCGCGCCCTGCGCCGTCGAGGTTCTGCACGGAGAGATTCATCTTGCCGGCCGCATCGCTGAAGACACGGTAGCCGAGCATCTTGGCGAGCAAACGGTCGGCGGCGGCTTCGGTGTCGCCGCGTTCAGCGCAGACGAGCGCCAGCAGGCCCATCTCGATCGCGCCGGTCACGCGCTCGCCCACGCGCACTTCCGCGCGCCGAACACGCTGGATCAGCGCGATCATGCGTTCGACTCCGGATGCAACGACGCTTGCGTCACCATCGTGCTCATCGTGCTATGGCCGCACGGTCAAGCGGTCAGCGTGACGCGCGCAAAGCGGCGCTTGCCGACCTGCACGACGTACTCGCCGGCCTCGACCTTCAAGCCCTTGTCGGACACGGTCGCGCCATCGATCTTCACGCCGCCCTGCTCGATGTTGCGCAGCGCCTCGCTGGTGGACGGCACGAGGTTCGCCTGCTTGAGCAACTGGCCAATCGCGAGCGGCGCGCCCGCGAGCGTCACCGCCGGAATGTCGTCCGGCACGCCGCCCTTCGCGCGATGGTTGAAGTCTTCGAGCGCGCGCTCGGCGTCGGCTTGCGAGTGAAAGCGCGCGACGATTTCCTGGCCGAGCATCACCTTGAAATCACGCGGATTGCGGCCCGCTTCGATCTCTTTCCTGAAGCCGGCGATCTCATCCATCGGACGGAACGACAGCAGTTCGAAGTAACGCCACATCAGGACGTCGGAGATGCTCATCAGCTTGCCGAACATGTCCGTCGGCTTTTCGCTGATGCCGATATAGTTGTTCTTCGACTTCGACATCTTCTCGACGCCGTCGAGGCCCTCGAGCAAGGGCATCGTCAAGATGCACTGCTGCTCCTGGCCATACTGCTTCTGCAGCTCACGGCCCACCAGCAGGTTGAACTTCTGGTCGGTGCCGCCCAGCTCCAGATCCGCATTGAGCGCGACCGAGTCGTAGCCTTGCATCAGCGGGTACAGGAATTCATGAATCGAGATCGGCACACCGCCCTGGAAGCGCTTGGTGAAATCTTCGCGCTCGAGAATACGCGCCACCGTGTAGCGCGACGCCAGCTTGATCATGCCGTCGGCGCCGAGCGGCATCGACCATTCGCTGTTGTAGCGGATTTCGGTCTTCTCGCGGTCGAGCACCAGCGCGGCCTGCTCGAAATACGTTTTCGCGTTCGATTCGATCTGCTCGCGCGTAAGCGGCGGACGCGTGGCGTTGCGCCCCGACGGGTCACCAATCAGCGACGTGAAATCGCCGATCAGGAAAATCACCGTATGACCCAGGTCCTGCAACTGGCGCATCTTGTTCAGCACGACCGTGTGGCCGATGTGGATGTCGGGCGCGGTCGGATCGAGGCCGAGCTTGATACGCAGCGGCTTGCCTGTCGCCGCGCTCCTGGCGAGCTTTTGCGCGAATTCGTCTTCGATCAGCAGTTCGTCGACGCCGCGCTTGGTAACGGCGAGCGCATGACGGACTTCGTCGGTGATCGGGAAGGCGGCAGCGGGATTAGGCTTGGTGGACTCGGTGGTCATGCTGGAAACGTGAAGTCGCGAAAAAAGAGATTGTCCCATAGATGCGCGCCGCCGCGCCCACTGACTGGGCCATAAGCCCCCTGCCGGCGCATGATTTCGGCGTGGCCGACCGCGCCATTGGCGTTGCGACGCTTTATATTCGGCCGCGCTTGCGTCGATAATCTGCTAAAACGGATCGCAATAAGTCATCGAGAGGAGCAGCAACGTGGCGCAAGACCCAGCAGATGGCGTCTACTTTGGATTGATGTCCGGCACGAGCATGGACGGTGTCGACGGTGTCGCTGTCCGGTTTGCCCAAGGCAAACCGCCGGTGGTGCTGGCCGAAGCGTTTGTCGGCTTCGCGGCAGGTTTGCGCGAGGCGCTATTCGCGCTTCAACACCCGGGCGACAACGAGATCGAACGCGAAGCGCTGGCCGCCAATGCACTCGCCACGCGATACACCGTTTGCTGCCACGAGTTGCTGCAAGCCAGCCGCGTGCCGGCCTCGGAAGTGCGCGCGATAGGCGTGCATGGCCAGACGGTGCGGCATAGGCCGGAAAAGGGTTACACGCGGCAGATCAACAATCCCGCGCTGCTCGCGGAAATGTTGCATATCGACGTGGTGGCCGACTTCCGCAGCCGCGACGTCGCGGCCGGCGGCCAGGGCGCGCCGCTCGTGCCCGCGTTTCACGCCACGGTGTTCGGCGCGAAAGACGAAACCCGCGTGGTCTGCAATCTCGGCGGGATCAGCAATATCACGATCCTGAACGCGACCGGCGGCGTGCGCGGCTTCGACTGCGGGCCGGCGAACGCGCTGCTCGACGAATGGGCGCAGCGCCATATCGGCAAGCCGTTCGATGAAAACGGCCATTTCGCCGCGAGCGGACAGGTCGACCGGACATTGCTGAATGCGCTGCTCGATGAGCCCTTTTTCTCGCAACAACCGCCGAAAAGCACGGGTCGCGACCTGTTCAACGCGCAATGGCTGGATGCCAAACTCCAGCCCTTCGCATCCCTCGCCCCCGCCGATGTTCAAGCCACGTTGGTCGCGCTGACCGCGGTAACGGTGGCTCGCGAAATCGAACGGCATGCATCGGATGTGAAGGCGGTCTACGTGTGTGGTGGCGGTGCGCGCAATCCGGAGATTATGAAAGCCCTGCAACAGGCGCTCGAAGACAGCGGCGTGAGCGGCGTGCCCGTTATGACGACCGACGCGCTCGGCGTCCCGCCGAGCCAGGTCGAGCCGCTGGCGTTCGCATGGCTCGCCATGCGCTGCGTGGCGCGCCTGCCGGGCAATTTGCCGGCCGTCACCGGCGCCGCAGCGGAACGTGTACTAGGCGCGATCTACGCACGCTAAGCCAGGTATCTGGGTTTTAGCTCAGGCAATAAAAAACGGGGCCGAAAGCGGCCCCGTTCTCTTTACAACCTGTCGCCTAACCAGCCATCAAACCGAGAATGACGAACCGCAACCGCAGGTCGTGGTCGCATTCGGATTCTTGATGACAAACTGGGCGCCGTTGATGTCGTCCTTGTAATCAATCTCAGCGCCGACCAGATACTGGTAACTCATCGAATCGATCAGCAGCTGGACGCCGCTCTTGTTCATGACGGTGTCGTCTTCGTTGACGGCTTCGTCGAACGTAAAACCGTACTGAAAGCCCGAGCAGCCGCCGCCCTGCACGAAAACGCGCAGTTTGAGGTCCGCATTGCCTTCTTCTTCGATCAGTTGCTTGACCTTGTCAGCCGCTGCGTCGGTAAAAACGAAGGGGGCGGGCATCTCGGTCACGGGTGTATCGGTGACTGCGTTCATTCGAACTCTCCAAAAAGCTTCTAACCGCTATTGTAGGGCTGATCTCAATATCGTGCTGAAGCCCACAAAACCAATGGGTTCTTCCAGGAAACACAAGCGAGCGGGGCGCCAGCCGCCGTCAGCCTGCCTGAGCGGCTTACCCCGCCGCCAAAGCGAAAAAAACGTTGCCGCCAACCGACGTGGAAAACCATAAAAAAAGCCGCCTTCGCGAAAGCGTTGGCGGCTTTTGCAGCGCTCCGGCACGAAGGCCGGATCGCACCCGAAGCGATTAACGCTTCGAGAATTGCTTCCTGCGACGTGCCTTGTGGAAGCCGACCTTCTTACGTTCGACTTCACGAGCATCACGCGTAACGAAGCCAGCCTTCGACAGTTCCGGCTTCAGCGTTGCGTCGTAGTCCATCAGCGCGCGGGTGATGCCGTGGCGAACCGCACCGGCTTGACCCGTTTCACCGCCACCGTTCACGTTGACTTTGATGTCGAACGTGACGCCGTGGTTCGTGAGTTCCAGCGGCTGACGCACGATCATCAGCGACGTTTCGCGCGAGAAGTAATCGGCGATAGGCTTGCCGTTTACAATGATCTCGCCCTTGCCAGCCTTGATGAAGACGCGTGCGACGGCGCTCTTGCGGCGGCCCGTGCCGTAATTCCAGTTACCGATCATGTGGGCTCCCCTTAGATCTCGAGCGCTTTCGGCTGTTGTGCCGAATGCGGATGCGTTGCTTCAGCGTAGACCTTCAGCTTCTTGATCATCGCGTAGCCGAGCGGGCCCTTCGGCAGCATGCCCTTGACCGCTTTCTCGAGCGCACGGCCCGGGAAGCGTTCTTGCATCTTGCCGAACGTCGTTTCATAGATACCGCCCGGGTAGCCCGAGTGACGGTAGTACTTCTTGTCAGTAGCCTTGTTGCCCGTGACACGCAGCTTGCCGGCGTTGATAACGATGATGAAATCACCGGTGTCGACGTGCGGAGTGAATTCAGGCTTGTGCTTGCCGCGAAGACGGTGTGCCACTTCGCTGGCGACACGCCCGAGAACCTTATCCGTCGCGTCAATCACGTACCATTCACGCGTAACCTCATGGGCTTTTGCGGAAAACGTCTTCATGATCGATCCAAAAAAATTGCTGCGCCCAATGTGTTTTTTCCTGCTTGTAGTGTGCGCATCGAGGCGCGTGCAGGCTCTCCCTGGTTCTTCCTCCGCGGGCGCGGATGCGGAAAAGCTCTGAATTATAAAGGAAAATCAAGGCGCAAGTCAAAAGTGGCGCCTGACGTGGCGCGACGGCCCGGCGTGAATGCCGATGGCCACTCGTGAAAGTGAATTTTCTTCATCGAAAACGGTGTTCCACGTCACGAACTGCGCCTATTGCGACATCAAAACGCACAAATCGATAGCCCGGGTTTGCTAAGGTTGTCCGACTTTCACTCCGTAAGGATCCCCAATGCTCCGGATCGGTCTGGCGGACGACCATCCCGTGATCATGGACGCGCTCGAATCGGCCTTTGTCGAAGCGGGCGGATTCAGCGTCGTGTTCAAGGCGCGCACCGGCGCCCAGTTGATTGAGGCGCTGCGCGCCCACCCCTGCGACGCCGTGGTCACGGATTACTCCATGACCCAAGGCATGTCCGGCGGCGACGGCCTCGCGTTGATCGCGCAGTTGCTGCGCCAGTTTCCCACCGTGCGGGTCATCGTCTTCACCATGC
This sequence comes from Paraburkholderia fungorum, assembly GCF_902833645.1. Taxonomy (GTDB): domain Bacteria; phylum Pseudomonadota; class Gammaproteobacteria; order Burkholderiales; family Burkholderiaceae; genus Paraburkholderia; species Paraburkholderia fungorum. The sequence goes on along the minus strand of NZ_CADFGE010000004.1, from coordinate 149,571 downwards.
TCGCCAATCCGGCGCTCTGCGAACAGCTCGCCGCGCTCGGCGTGCACGGGATCGTCAGCAAGAGCGACGACCGCGCCGAAGTGCTGGCCGCCATGCGCGCGCTATCAGTCGGCGGCGAGCCACCTATTCTATCGCCCGGCGTGCGGGCGTCGATCGGCGCGCGCAGGAGCCGCGCGCCGCAGCGGCTCAGCCAACGAGAAACCGACGTGGTCCGGTTGTTCGCTCAAGGCCATTCGCTCGACGAGATCGCGACCAGTCTGAATCGCGCCAAAACTACCGTGGCCACGCACAAACAGAACGCCATGCAGAAGCTAGGGCTCACGAGCAACGCGGACCTGGTGCGCTACGCCTACGAGCTCGGCATTGCCTGACACGCGAGACCCGGGCGCAACCAGGCGCACGGCGAGCCGGTTGCGGCGGGCTCTCGCGGCGGCGGCCTGGGTCATGATGCTGGCGGCGGCTCCCCGCCTCAGCGCCGCTGGCATTGCGTCCGGCGCTGAGGCGTCGGAGCGCGCCAATCCGGGGCTGCTGGCTCGGGCGCCCGACCGCCAGAGCGCGTCCTCCGCCGCGCCGCTGCGTCTCGGCAGCCAACTGGCGCCCACCCGATTCGCCGCGCCGCTGACGCTCACGTCCCGTCAATGGCTCGCCAGTCACCGCATGCTGACCGTGGGCGTGTGGGGCAACGACTACGCGCCGGTCCAATTCCGCCCAGGTAACAACACGATGGCCGGCATTGCCGCGGACTACCTGCACCTGCTGGCCAATTCGCTCGACACGCCAATCCGCGTCCGCTGGTTCGCGAGCCAGGCGGCTGCGCTCGCGGCCCTCAAGTCGCATGATATCGAACTGCTCAGCGTGATCGGCTCGCCGGGCGCCCGGGCGTTCGACGACGTCGAGCGCGTGCCGTATCTGCGCATGCCGCTCGCGATCGTGCGTCGCGCCGGCCCCGCGCTGGACACAGACGGCGCGTGGCATGGACGCGCGGCCGTCGTCGAAGATCAGCGGGACGCCCTTGCGGTGCTGCGGCGCCATCAGCCCGCAGCGGCCCCACCGCTCGACGAACCATCGCTCTACCGGGCGCTCGCCGCCGTCTCGCTCGGCGAAGCGGACTATTACATCGGCGACCTGGTCTCCGCGACGTTTTGCGTGGAGCAAGGCATGTATCTCAACCTCCGCGTGGCGCGAGTCGACAGTGCGCAAACCGCGTTTTCCGTCGCCGTGGCGTCCGACCGGCCGGCCTTGAAAGACGCCGTCGAGACCTCCTTCGGCGCACTCCCCGCGTGGCTCGAAGCGAGCGTGCTGCGCCGCTGGGCGGCCGGCGCGGCGCAGGATATGCAGGACGGCCCGCTGCCGTTGAGTCCGGCCGAGCGCGCCTGGATCGCAGCGCACCCGGTCGTGCCGGTGGGTGTCGATACGGCCGACGCGCCGTACACCTTCGTGGATTCGGCCGGCGAATTCTCGGGCGTGCACGCGGAATTGCTCAAGCTGATCGGCCGGCGCACGGGGCTGCGCTTCAAGGTCGTCGCGCGGGACACCCTGCCGGCGCTGGAGGCGGATCTGCGCGCCGGACACACCGCGCTCGTCACGACGCTCATGCCCACACCCGCGCGCAACGCCTTCATGGCGTTTTCCGACCCCGTCATGCCGCTGATCTGGGCAATCGTCGCGCGCGAAGGCGACGCGTCCATCACGAGTCTGCGCAGTCTGCACGGCAAACGGCTCGCGCTGGTCACCGGACATGCGCTTGCGAGCGTCGTGCTGGCCGTGCATCCATCGATCCGGCTCGTGTTCGTGCGCACCGCCGCCGACGCGCTCGATCTGGTCGCCCGGGGCGGCGCGGACGCCACGCTGCAAACCATGGGCGGCGCGAGTTATTCGATCGAGCGATTTTTCCCCAACCGGCTGCGCATCGCCGGCACCGCGTTCGACGACCCCGATCAGGTCCGGTTCGGCGTCTCGCCCGCGGCGCCCGAACTGCTCGGCATCCTCGACAAGGCGCTTGCCGCGATCACGCCGGCCGAGCGCGCCGCGATCGCATCACGCTGGCTCGCGCACATCAACTATCCGAGCAGCACGTGGGACAGTCTACGCCGCTCGGTATTCCGCTGGCTGCCGTGGGGACTCGCGGCGCTGGCGCTCGCGGCGGTGTGGAACAGCCTGCTGCAATACCAGATCCGCCGACGGCGCCAGGTGGAGCGCGAACTTCGAGCGGCGCGCGATGCTGCCGAACGGGCAAGCGCGGACAAGAGCGAATTTCTCGCGCTGATGAGCCACGAAATCCGCACGCCGATGAGCGCCGTGCTCGGCCTGCTGGAACAGGCGCAACGGCGCGCCGCAGCGGGCATCGCCGATCCCGCGCCGCTGGCGATCGCGCGCCGCTCGGCGCTTGGTCTGCTGGAACTGGTCGGCGATCTGCTCGACGTGCACAAGTCCGAGGCCGGCGAGCTGCGCGTCACGCCGCGCGCCGTCGATCTGCGCGCCCTGCTCGCCGAGACCGCGACGCTTTTCGCCGCCGCCGCGCATGAGAAAGGCATCGAACTGCGCGCCGAGACGGCGCCCGATGTGCCGCACGGCGCCCGCTTCGATCCGCTCCGGCTTCGCCAGGTGATCGGCAACGTGCTGTCGAACGCGGTGAAGTTCACCGAGCGCGGCGAGGTCGTGCTGCACGCTTCGCTCGGGGTCGATCCGGATGGCAAGCCAATCTTGTGCATCGACATCCGCGACACCGGCGAAGGCATTCCGCCCGACGAACTCGACCGTCTGTTCGAACCGTTCAGACAGACTTCGGCGGCGGCGGTGCGCCGCGGGACGGGCCTGGGCCTCGTGGTCGTCAAGCGGCTGGTCACGCTGATGAACGGCAGCGTGGACGTTACCAGCGCAGCAGGCCGCGGTACCTGCGTCCTGCTGCGCCTGCCGTGCATCGCGTGCGATCCGCCGGCCGCGGCATCCGGCGACGGGTTCGAGTCCGGTTCGTCAGGCGCTCCGGCGAGGCTGCGCGCGGGCGCTTCGTTGCGCGTCCTCGCGGTCGACGATCATCCGTTGAACCTGCGCATTCTGGCGGACCAGTTGAGGGAACTGGGTTGCACGCCCGTCGAGGCCTGCGACGCAGACACCGCGCTGGCCACACTCGACTCCGGCGTGGACCTGGTGTTCACCGACTGCAACATGCCGGGCATGTCGGGGCTCGAACTCACGCGTCTCATCCGCGCCGCCGAAAACGGCGCCGTGCGCCCTCGCCTGCCGATTCTTGGCTACACCGCCAACGCGCTGCCCGAGGCGCATGCCGATTGCCTTGCTGCGGGTATGGATCAGGTGCTGGTGAAGCCACTTGCGCTGGGGCAACTCGCGGCTGCGTTGGCGCGCTGGTTGCCGGCGCGCTTCGTAATGAGCGAGGCCCGCGAGCCTCCCGCATGCGAAGCGGCGCCGCAACCGGTCACACCCGAACTCGCCGCCAGCCTCGCGGAGGATCTCGCTGCGCTGAAGGCCTCGATTGATCGCGGCGCATGGCAAACCGCCGCCGACTATGCGCATCGGATGCGCGGCGTGATCGCCTGTGCGTCGCCCGATGAAGCCGTCGATCACGCCTGCATCGTTCTGGAGATGCAGGCCTGCCGACGTGCGCCGGATGTCGCCACCGCATTGGACGCGCAGTACGCGCGACTCGAAGCGCTGCTGCAACGTCACGTCGCCGTCGTGAACGCAGGCCGTCTCTAAAAGAAACGGCCTGCACTTTCGAATCTATACGATGGTGGGCGCCCTCACGGCCGGGCAAAGTGTCATCGAACGGCACACCCCGCCGCTCTTAACCTGAAGTAGAAAGGTATCCTCATGAAAAAGACTTTGATCGCCGCTGTTATTCCTTTTGTCCTCCTGAGCACGACTGCTTTCGCCGGCACGCAGGACTGCGCGACGCGCGTCAGCGCCCTCAAGTCCGAGATCCAGACGGCCCAACAATACGGCAACACGCAAAAGGTCCGTGCGCTGCAAGGCGCGCTCGCCGAAGTGCAGGCGCATTGCACGGACGCAGGCCAGGTGCAGCGCGCCGAGCGCAAGGTTCAGGATAAGCAGAACGACGTGCGCAAGGCTCAGGACGAAGTGCGCGACGCCGAAGCCAAGCTGCGCGAAGCACAGGCACGCAATGACGCCAAGAAGATCCAGAAGGCTCAGGAGAAAGTCAGCGACAAGCAGGACAAACTGCGCGAAAAAATGGACGACCTGCGCAGCGCGCAAGCCGATCTCGCCGCACTGAAGGGCTAACCGCCACAAGCGCCGCGTGCGGCGCTTCGGTTCGGAGCAAACAGGGGCCTCGCCCCTGTTTTTTGTTTTTCGCGTCAGACGGATCATTTTGCGCAAGCGCCTACTCTCTTCCGCCTGGAGCCTGGCCTGGCTTGCCCCGGCCTTCGCCTTCGCCAATGAAGCCTTCGCCAATGAAGCACGCTCGTCCGGCGCGGACGACGTCCCCGCCAACAGTGCACGCCTTGCCGATGCGCCCTTTCGGGCGGCGCTGCTGGGCGCCCTGAAGGGTGAGCCGGAGCCCGGCGCAGAAGCAGGGCCGCCTGGAGACGAAGGCGCGCTGCAGCGCGAGTTCACACGGTACGCCGTGGTGGTCAATGGACACTGGAGCGGCTTCTCATGGCTCGCGACGGGCGCGGACGGCAAACCATGCGCCGAAGTGGCCGATTGGCTCGAGTGGGGCGTCATGCCGGCGGCCGAGTTCGCGGCTCAAGCGGACGCCGGCGACGCGCGTTGCGTGATGCCGCAGCGTTCACAACACCCGCACGACGCCGACGCTGCGCCGCCGGACATCCCTGACGACGCTACACCCGAGGAACGCGAAGCGGCCGGGGAAGCCCTGGAGGAAGCGGCCGAGCCGGCGGCGCGCGTGCGATACGACGCGCACCAGCAGCAACTCAACGTGCGCATCGCCGATCCGTTGATGAGCCGCGCGCGCGGTTACGTTGCGCCCGCGCGACTCGATAACGGCGTCGACGCCGTGCGGTTCGACTACCAGTTGAGCGCGTCACACACCGAAGGCGCGAACGCGCTCGACTACAACCGCCGCACGTCCGCATTCGCCACGCTCAACGCTGGCGCGAACGTCGACGTGTGGCAGTTCCGTTCGAACCACGTCTACTCGAGTCCCACGATCGGCAAACCCGAATGGGAGCGCCTCGAAACCTACGTGCAGCGCGACGTGCGACGCGTGCGGGGCAAGTTGCTGCTGGGCGACGGCGCAACAGACAGTCTGTTGTTCGACAGCATCCCTTTCTCCGGCGCGCAGCTCGCCTCCGACGACAATCTCCTGCCCGACCATCTGAGCGCCGCGCCGCCCGTGGTGCGAGGCAACGCGCACGGCAGCGCCGAAGTGTTCATTCGCCAGCGCGGGCTGCTCTTCTATCACGCGGTGGTCGCGCCCGGCCCGTTTGCGTTCTACGACGTGCGGCCGCCTTCCAGTAGCGGCGACCTCAGCGTGACGGTGCGCGAGGCGGACGGCACCGAACACGTGTCGGTCGTGCCGTTTATCGCGATGCCGTTGCTCGTGCATCAGGACGCGATCAAGTACGCGTTCAGCGCCGGACGCTACCGTCGCGCGAGCACGAACGCGGCTTTCGACCAGCCGCCATTCGTGCAGGCCACGCTCGGCATCGGACTGCCGCACCGTCTGAGCGCATTCGGGGGCGCGCTGCAGGCGCGCGGCTACCGTAGCATGGCGGCCGGACTCGGCTGGGACCTGGGCGAAGCCGGCGCGCTTTCTTTCGACCTCGCACGCTCGCAAGTCGATGCGCCATCCGCGACGATGCCCAGCGGCCTGCGCTTTCGCACGCGCTACGCGAAGTCGTTCGCGTCGACCGGGACCGGCATGAGCGTCGACTGGCGGCAATTCGGCGGCGGCCATTTCCGCACAATGGAAGACATGTTGCAGCGCGAAGCGGACGCCGCATTCTGGCGCGATCTGTTCGGCGACACGGATGGCGCGGCATTCAACGAATCCGTGCCGCGTCGGCAGATCCGCCTCAACGTTCAACAGAACGTCGGCGACACCGGCAACGTCTACGCCACCCTGAGCGCGAACAATTACGCCAGCAGCCATCCCGCACGCGGGACGCTGCAACTGGGCGCGACCTGGTACGGCGACAAATTCGACGTCGATCTGCAGGCCGGCATCCGGCAGATTGGCGGCACGCGCAGCAAGTCGTTTCAGGCCACGCTCTCGATCCCGCTTTCGCTGGGCAGCAAAACGGGCAGCCTGCGCTACGGCCTTGCTGCCAGCCGCGACGACGACGGCGCGCTGGTCTGGAGCAATAGCCTGTCCGGCTCCGCGCTCCGTGACTACCGGCTCAATTACGCGCTGACCCAGCAGCATTCCGGCGCTGTGGGCAGCGAAGGGACTGGCCACGTGTCCTATCAGGGCGACGGCGGGCGCCTCGATACCGGCTACGGACAAGGCCGCGGCTACCGGAAAGTGGACATGGCGGTGGCGGGAAGCGTGGTGGGTTTTCACAGCCGCGACGACCGGGCGGCGCAAGGCATCGTGCTCGGTCAGTCGCTGGGCGACACGATTGCCGTGGTCGATGCGCCCGGTTACGCGGATGCCAGCGTGGACGGTCAGTTGTCCACCCGCACCGACGCCCGCGGTCGCGCGATCATCTCTTATCTGACGCCGTATCGGGTGAACCGGGTGGGTCTGGACAGCCTGACGGCCGGCGAAGACCTCGACTACGGCTCCCTGCTCCGGGAGGTCGCGCCGGTATCCGGCTCGGTGCTCTACGTGCCGATTCATCCGCAGAAAATGCCTGGACTGGACTCCAGGTAAAGGACATTGCCCGGCAATCCACGGACGAAAAAAAACCCGAACGAGCGGTTCGGGTTTAATCCACCAAAGGAGGAGGTGGAGGAGACAGCGGAGGTTGCAGAACTGCTGCAACCGATGGAGCTGATTATATGAGGCACCCTTGTGCGACGCAAGAACATTTGCATTGTGAAATCGAATTTCACAATGCGGCAGTCCGGGCTGTGGATCAAATATCAGCCAATTCCCTTTAAAATCAAAAGCATATACGGCTGCAGCTAATTACGAAAGCGGACATCGACTAGAGTAAAACCCCTAAAGCAGTCCGGGCATTCCCGAATCGCCGAAACATGCCGCACCGCAACACGCAAGCAGCCATTGCGCATAAGTTCCGTCGAAAGTCCCTTCGGGCGGACACGCAAACACCGGGCTACAATGCCGTTTCGATATCAGCACAGCGCGGTGGAGCACAGCATGGAATGCAAAGTTAGCTGGATGGGGCAGGACGGAATGGCGTTCGCCGCCGAGACGGGCAGCGGCCATCTGGTCATGATGGACGGCGCGCCGGAAGGCGGCGGCCGCAATCTGGCGCCGCGTCCAATGGAAATGGTTCTGCTCGGCACGGGCGGCTGCACGGCCTACGACGTCGTGATGATCCTGAAGAAAAGCCGCCAGGAAGTGGCGGGCTGCTCGGTAACACTGAAGGCCGAACGCGCCAGCGAAGATCCGAAGGTGTTCACCAAGATCCACTTCCACTTCACCGTGACCGGCAAGAATCTGAACCCGGCTACCGTGGAACGGGCGATCAATCTGTCGCATGACAAATACTGCTCGGCGTCGATCATGATCGCGAAGACCGCCGAACTGTCGCACTCGTTCGATATCGTCGCGAGCTGAACCCGGCTCGGCGGTGGCCTCGCCTCGGCGCAAGCAGCCGAAGCGCGCACAAAACAAAATGCCGGCGTCCGTTTGGGCGCCGGCATTTTTCATTAGGTGGCAAAGCAAGCCGATAAGCCGGATTCTGTGCACGCGCCGCGTCCGAAAACACGACGCGCGTAGCAGTCATTCCTCTAGGCACGCCATTACTGACGCGCTCAAGCTTCCTACCCGCAGACGTGACGGGGGCCCCGTCCTGCATCTCGAAGATGCTAGCCTGCCTACTTGGAATTGCTCCGGGTGGAGGTTACCGTGCCGGTCTGCCTTGCAGCAGCCGCGGTGCGCTCTTACCGCACCGTTTCACCCTTACCTGATCCCGGCTTGCGCCGGGCCATCGGCGGTTTGCTTTCTGTTGCCCTGTTCCGCGTGTCGCCACGGATGGCCGTTAGCCATCACCCTGCCCTATGGAGTCCGGACTTTCCTCGCCCTCTTTGGCCGAAACCGCAGAGGCCGCGACTGCCTGGCCTGCTTTGCTGGGGCGCATTTTAACACTGCGGCGGACCGGGAAGCGCTTTAACGCGCGCGCCGCCCCGTGCGAAAGACGGATGTGTCGTCGTAAAACGCCGGGGACTCGTTCTCTCCGCACCAACCCGGAATTCCCAGCACGGGCAGCGGTGCAAACATCCGGCTGGTCAATGCATCGGTGTTCAGGAGTGCCGCGCTGATAGACTCGTCGAGCCACGCGTCGCGTGCCGCAACGCCCCAGCCGAAGTACCCGGATGGAACATCGACGATCCACGCATGGCCCGTGCAGGCTTTAAACGGCGCGATCAGCTTTTCCAGCAGCGCGTGACCGAAGCAGCGCACTTCGCAGCGTGTGCCCCAGGCATCGCGATGAACCACCAGCAGCGTCTGCCAGTCGAATCCGCGCAATGCCGCGCTCAACGCCGGATCGGCGCAGGCGAACAACAACGCGTTTTCGTCGAATAAGGTTAACGTGTCGCGCACGCCGCCACGGGTCGGACCGACGCCTAGCGCATCGATCGCCGCCGACTGTCGCGCATTCAGCGCCGCCTTGATGCGCGGAAACGCGAACCACATCGACCCGTTGAAGAAGTCATGCAGGTTATGGCGCGTAGGCACGCAGCCGGTCGACGCGATGTGCGCCTCGTAAGCCGCTCCGGGCGGCAGATCGTCCTGCGCAATGAACGCGAGACGCTGGCCACGGCCGGTACGCTGCTGCATGGCACGCGCATCCGCATTCATCTCGGCGAGCAAGGCCGCATAGCTTTGAAGCGCGGCCTGCTGCCAGCGCTCGCCGCGTGCCGCGAACTGCGCGAACCACGGCTTCGACCAATCGATGTCGGCAAAACCGAAACCCACGCGCGCCGCCTCCCGGTCCAGCATCTAACGCAAGCTCAAACGAGCCGCCAGCCGATCGACTCGCCGCCACGCAGCGGTACCACGGGCGTGTCGCCAACCGGCAACTCGGCCGGCAACGTCCATTCCTCACGACGCAGCGTGACCTTCTCTTCGCTGCGCGGCAGACCATAAAAATCGGCGCCGAAGAAGCTGGCGAAGCCTTCAAGCTTGTCCAGCGCGCCGGCTTTGTCGAAGGCTTCCGTGTAGAGCTCAAGTGCATGCAGCGCCGTGTAGCAACCTGCACAGCCGCACGCGTGCTCCTTCAAACCCTTCGGATGCGGCGCGCTATCGGTGCCGAGGAAGAAGCGCGGATTGCCCGAGGTCGCCGCCTCGACCAGCGCCACACGATGCGTCTCACGCTTCAACACCGGCAGGCAGTAGTAATGCGGACGGATGCCGCCCTGGAAGATCGCGTTGCGGTTGTACAGCAGGTGATGCGCGGTAATCGTCGCGCCCAGCAGCCCCGGCGCCACGCCGGCTTCACGGATGTAGTCGACAGCATCCTTCGTGGTGATGTGCTCGAACACTACTTTCAGCGCCGGAAACGCGCGACGCAGCGGCGTCATCACGCGGTCGATAAACACCTTCTCGCGGTCGAACAGGTCGATCGACGAATCCGTCACTTCGCCGTGCACCAGCAGCGGCATGCCGGTTTCCTGCATCACTTCGAGCGTTTTGGCGCACTTCATGATGTCGGTGACGCCCGCGTCCGAGTTGGTCGTCGCGCCCGCCGGGTACAGCTTCACGCCATGCACGAAGCCGCTTTCACGCGCGCGGCGGATTTCATCGGGCGGCGTGTTGTCGGTCAGGTACAGCGTCATCAACGGTTCGAACTTCGCCCCGGCCGGGATCGCGGCGACGATGCGCTCGCGGTACGCCTGCGCCATCGCGGTCGTGGTGACCGGCGGCTTCAGGTTAGGCATGATGATCGCGCGGCCGAACTGGCGCGCGGTATCCGGCAGCACCGCAGCGAGCATCTCGCCGTCGCGAACGTGCAGGTGCCAGTCGTCCGGGCGGGCGAGCGTAACGGAGTCGATGGAGTCGACGAAATCGAGAGGAGCGTTGGAAGCGGTCATGGCGAGAAGGGGACGAGATTCGGCGGCAAAAAAACAGATCAGCATGCTCAAAGCGGTACAAATCACAGCAAATCGCAGCGCTGAGACCTAAACACACGTCAATTTTGCTATTTGGCGCTTCTGGCTCGGTGATATGCTTGGAAAATCATCATTGTAACGGCTCGCCCCGTTCACAGGCTTACCTGCAACATGTGCCAACTTCTCGGAATGAACTGCGCCGCGCCAACGGACGTCACGTTCTCGTTCACCGGCTTTGCGGCGCGCGGCGGCGTCACCGATCACCACGCGGACGGCTGGGGCATCGCCTTCTTCGAAGATAAAGCCTGCCGCCTGTTCATCGACCATCAATCTTCGGCAACCTCGCCGATTGCCGAAATGGTCAAGCGCTACCCGATCAAATCGAAGAACACGATCGCGCACATTCGCAAAGCGACGCAAGGGCACATCCTGCTCGAAAACTGCCATCCGTTCATGCGAGAACTGTGGGGGCGCCACTGGATCTTCGCCCACAACGGCGATCTGAAAGACTATTCGCCGGCGCTGACCGGCGTCTATCAACCGGTCGGCACGACCGATAGCGAGCTGGCGTTCTGCGCGCTGCTGCAAGGCTTACGCAAGGCTTTTCCGGGCTGCCAGCCGCCGCTGGAAGAACTGTTCGCGGCGCTCGAAACGCTCACGCGCGAGATCACGCAATTCGGCGTGTTCAATTTTCTGATGTCGAACGGCCAGGCGTTGTTCGCGCATTGTTCGACGCATCTGCATTACATCGTGCGGCGCTGGCCGTTCTCGACCGCGCATCTGGTCGATGCGGACGTGTCGATCGATTTCGCCAAATACACCACGCCGGAAGACCGCGTCGCCGTAATCGCGACCAAGCCGCTCACCGACAACGAAGTGTGGTCCGCCTTCCAACCGGGCGATCTGTTGATGTTCCAGCACGGCGAAGTGATTGGCCGGGTCAACGTGCCGGTCCCGGCTTCGGTGCTGGAGAAGCTGCGCAATCCGGCGCTGGACGCGTCGGCTTCGGCAACCACGATCGCGGCTTCGGCCGGGGCAATGGCGATAGGCACGACCGAGCTTGACCTTGAAGCCGCGGACGATACCGCCGCGTTCGAGTCCTGATCCGAAGTCGATACAAAAAAGCCGCTTCTTCCGAAGCGGCTTTTTTTTCTGCCCAGACCACGCCAACTAACCGACTCGGCCCGGCAACAAGCTCAGTGCAGGATCTTGGCCAGAAAGTCTTTCGCGCGATCCGACTTCGGATTCGCGAAGAAATCTTCCTTCTTGTCGTCTTCCACGATCAAGCCCTTGTCCATGAAGATCACGCGGTGCGCGACCTTCCTCGCAAAGCCCATTTCGTGCGTGACGCACATCATCGTCATGCCTTCCTGCGCGAGTTCGACCATCACGTCGAGCACTTCGTTGATCATTTCCGGATCGAGTGCGGAAGTCGGTTCGTCGAACAGCATCGCGATCGGGTCCATCGACAATGCGCGCGCAATCGCCACACGCTGCTGCTGACCGCCGGACAACTGCCCCGGAAACTTATCCGCATGCGCGCGCAGACCGACGCGATCGAGCAGCTTCAGCCCCTTCGCCGTGGCTTCGTCGTTCGAGCGGCCAAGCACCTTGACCTGTGCGAGTGTCAGGTTCTGCACGATCGACAGATGCGGGAACAGCTCGAAGTGCTGGAACACCATGCCGACTTTCGCACGCAGCTTGGACAGATTGGTTTTCTTGTCGGTCAGCGATTGGCCGTTGATGACGATCTCGCCCTTCTGGAACGGCTCGAGGCCGTTGACGGTTTTGATCAGCGTGGACTTGCCCGAGCCCGACGGCCCGCACACCACCACCACTTCACCTTTTTTGACTTCCGTCGTGCAGTCGGTCAGCACTTGAAACTGACCGTACCACTTCGAAACATTCTTGATAGAGATCATCTTGCGACCTTTTTCTGAAGACCTTTGACGAGGCTCGACGCGATCACGCAGATCACGAAATAACACGCGCCCGCGAACAGTACCATTTCGACATTCGTGCCGTCACGATCGCCAATATTCGTGGCGGTGCGGAAGAAGTCGGCGAGGCTGATCACGTAGACGAGCGACGTATCCTGAAACAGCACGATACCTTGCGTAAGCAGCAGCGGCACCATCGCGCGGAACGCCTGCGGCAACACGATGAGGCGCATTGCCTGCGGGTAGCTCATGCCGAGCGCAAACGCGGCATTGACCTGTCCGCGCGGCACCGCCTGGATGCCCGCACGGATGATCTCCGAATAGTACGCGGCCTCGAACAGCGAGAAGGCGACCATTGCCGAAGCCAGCCGGATGTCGATATCCGGCGACAAACCCAGCACGTTTTGCAGCACCTGCGGCACGATCAGGAAGAACCACAGGAGCACCATGACCAGCGGGATCGAACGGAAGATCGTGACGTAACCCTTCGCGAACCATTCGAACGGCTTGAACGGCGAGAGCCGCATGATCGCGAGAATCGTGCCCCAGATAATGCCGATCACGATCGCGATCAGCGTGATCTTGATGGTGACGATAGCGCCGGTCCACAGCGTAGGCAGTGCGCCCGGAATACCGCTCCAGTCGAAATGATGCATCACTTACCTCCGATATAGCCGGGCAACCGGGACTTGTGTTCGACCCAGCGCATCAGTTGCATCACGACCAGGTTGATCAGCACATAAGCCAGCGTGACCGCAATGAACGACTCATACGTCTGCGACGTGTAGTCGACCAGTTGCCGCGCCTGCGCGGACAGGTCCAGCAGACCGATGGTCGACGCCACCGCCGAGTTCTTGAAGATGTTCAGAAACTCGGACGTCAGCGGCGGCACGATGATCCGGTACGCCACCGGCAGCAGCACGTAGCGATACGTCTGCCACTGCGTGAACCCCATGGCCAGACCCGCGGCGCGCTGGCCCTTCGGCAACGCGTTGATGCCCGAGCGAACCTGCTCGCAGACGCGCGCGGCAGTGAACAGCCCGAGACAGAGGATCGACGACGAGAAGAACTGCGCGCCCGGCGGCAGTTGCTTGAACCAGTTGCCGATCGACACCGGCAGCAGCTCCGGTATCACCAGATACCAGATGAAGAACTGCACGATGAGGGGGATGTTGCGGAAAATCGCGACATACAGCGTGCCGATACCCGATGCCCATTTGTTCGGCACCGTGCGCAGCACACCGAAAAACGAGCCGACGATCAGCGCGATCACCCACGCCGACAGCGACACGGTAATCGTCACCCAGAAGCCGGACATTAGCCAGCCCAGATAAGTGGTCGGCTCGCCGGTGGAGACGGGACTCAGCAGAATGCCCCAGTTCCAGTGATATGACATGACCAAGACTCCAGCAAAAAGAAACGGAAGAAGCGCGTGGCCCCTTCCGTTTCGTTCAGCGTTTCAAAAAAACGGCTAAGGTTTAATCGATTGCCTTGTCATTCGGGCTCTTGAAGAGCGCCTTCATGTCGTCGCTTTCCGGGAAGTTCAGGTTCAGGCCCTTCGGCGGAATCGGCGATTCGAACCACTTCTTGTAGATCTGATCGGCTTCGCCCGAAGTTTCGACCTTCGCGATCGCGTCGTCCACCACCTTCTTGAATTCCGGATCGTTCTTGCGAATCATGCAGCCGTAAGCTTCATGCGATTGTGGCGTGCCGACGATCACGAAATCGCCCGGGTTGTTCGACTTGGCGCGCTCGCCTGCGAGCAGCGCGTCGTCCATCATGAACGCGGCAGCGCGGCCGGTGGAAAGCGTCAGGAACGACTCGCCGTGGTCCTTCGCGCTGATGATGTTCATGCCCATGCTCTTGTCCTGATTCATCTTGCGAAGCAGGCGCTCGGACGTCGTACCGGCGGTGGTCACGACCGTCTTGCCCTTCAGATCGGCCCAGTCCTTGATGCCGGAGTCTTTCTTGGTCATCAGGCGCGTGCCGATCACGAAGATCGTGTTCGAGAAGGCAGCCTGTTGCTGGCGCTCGGCGTTATTCGTGGTCGAGCCGCATTCCATGTCGACGGTGCCGTTCTGCACCAGCGGAATCCGGTTTTGCGACGTGACGGGCGTCAGCTTGACCTTCAGGTTCGGCATGTTCAGCTTCTGCTTGACCGCCTCAACCACCTTCAGCGCGAATTCTTGCGAGTAGCCGATGACATTCTGCTTGTCGTCGTAATACGAGAACGGGATCGACGATTCGCGGTGGCCCAGCGAAATGACACCCGTGTCCTTGATTTTTTTCAGCGTACCAGCGTCTTGCGCGTGCGCGCCGACCGTGAACAGTCCGAGAGTCGCGAGCAGCAGCGCAGCTTTTTTAACCTTCATTTGGTGATCTCCTTGGCAAGAACCGGCGCCAGTTTAGCAAAGTAATTATTCTGAAAGTATTGCTATAAACCATGTTGTTGTGTATCGCCCAAAGCCCTTGCGCGTCGGCGCCCGGCGCGGCGGCGCCCGGCGCGTCGGGCATGCCGGGCACCCGTTACGCGGCTTGTCGCTCAAGGCGGCGCTTCCCGGACGGTCGCTCAACCTTTCCGGACAGACGAAGGCGGGCGGCATCGATACGATGCCGCCCGCCGGGTCGAACACGCGGTCTTTTGAACCGCGTTGAAGCAAGGACCGGTCAGGCCCGCGAGGTAGCGGACCCGCCGTTTCACGCAATCAGATCAGGGGTACAGGCCGCGCAGTTCGCGCGCTTCGAGAATCCGCTTACACGCAACGATAAAGGCCGCGGTCCGCACGGACACTTTCTGTTCGCTCGACACTTGCCATACGGCGGCAAATGCTTCGCGCATCACGCGCTCGAGACGCTGGTTGATCTCGTCTTCAGTCCAGAAGAAGCTCGAGAAGTCTTGCACCCACTCGAAGTACGATACCGTCACGCCGCCGGCATTGGCCACCACGTCCGGAATCACGAGGATGCCGCGGTCGTGCAGAATGTCATCCGCTGCCGTGGTGGTCGGGCCGTTGGCGCCTTCCACGACGATCTTCGTCTTGATCTTGCCGGCGTTCTTTTCGGTGATCTGGTTTTCCAGTGCGGCCGGAATCAGGATATCCGATTCGACCGTCCAGAATTCTTCGTTCGTGACGGCATCGGCTTCCGGGAAACCGCCCACGCCGCCGTTCTTCGCCACGTAATCCGCCAACGCGACAGCGTCGATACCGGTCGACTTGTACAGCGAGCCGGTGTGATCCTGCACCGCCACCAGCTTCGAACCCGCTTCCTGGAACAGACGCGCGGCAATGCCGCCCACGTTGCCGAAGCCCTGCACGGCAATACGCGCGCCTTCGATGTCGACGCCGATGCGGCGCGCCGCTTCGGAAGCCACCACGAATACGCCACGGCCGGTCGCTTCACGACGGCCCAGCGAACCGCCCAGCGCGATCGGCTTGCCTGTCACGACGCCCGTCGCCGTTTGGCCCTGGTTCATGGAGTACGTGTCCATCATCCACGCCATGATCTGCTCGTTCGTGTTCACGTCCGGCGCGGGGATGTCGGTGTTCGGTCCGATGATGATGCCGATTTCGCTCGTGTAGCGGCGCGTCACGCGCTCCAGCTCGCCACGCGACAAGGTGCGCGGGTCGACGCGAATACCGCCCTTCGCGCCGCCGTACGGCACGTTCACGGCCGCGTTCTTGACCGACATCCACGCCGACAGCGCCATCACTTCCGACAGCGTCACGTCCTGGTGATAGCGCACACCGCCCTTACCCGGACCGCGCGACACGTTGTGCTGCACGCGATAGCCCTCGAAATGCGCCACCGTACCGTTATCGAGTTCGATCGGCACGTCGACGACCAGAATGCGCTTCGGGCGCTTCAGGGTTTCGAGCCAGCGGGACAGGGAGCCGAGGTACGGCGCGACGCGGTCGACCTGACGCAGGTAGTTGCCCCACGGGCCGAGGTCGTCTTTATTCAGGTAGGAAGGAACGGACTGCAACGTTGATGCGGATTGTGCGGCTTGTTGCTGGGATGACATGAACGCTCCGGCGTTGATCGAATAACAGCATTGTCGAAAAACGCCGTTTTGAAATCCAATGCCGTTTCCTTATCCAGTTATGTTTTTTTTGCATAACCATCAAGAAGCCGCAAATTCACGTCGTGGGGACGCAGGTTTTCAGGTAGCGCCCGTGCCCTGCGCCAACTCCTCCGATACCACGTCCCATAACTGCCGCACGAGTATCTGCCGCGCATCGTCGCCTTTCGCGGCCAGCTTGTCGCGATAGAGGCGAATCTCCATGGTCAGCGTGAGTTGCCCCTCGGGCGTGCCACGCGTGGCGCGATCAAGGCGAATCAGCTTGCCGTCGGCAACCGCGTCTTCCACCGCGCTGTACGGCAGAAAGGCGATGCCGTGGCCGGCCAGCGCCATTGCCTTGAGCCCCTCGGCCATGTCGGTTTCGTACAGCCGGTCGAGATAGAGACGCTCGGGCGCATTGGCGAGGATCACTTCGGTCATCCGGCCCAGGTATGCGTTCGGTGTGTAGGTCAGATAGGGCGTCGGGTTCTGCGCCGTGCCCGGCAGCGTGTGCCGCGGGCGGGCGGCGCGGCCGGGCGCCGAAAATGGACTGATCGGCTCGTTGCCGAGCGTGAGCATGTCGTACCGTGCCGGATCGAGCGCGATGGGGTGGCTCGGATGGTGATACGCCATCATCAGATCGCAGCCGCCTTCCACCAGCGCCAACGCCGCATCGTGCACGTTCAGCGCCCGCAGCCGGGTGTGGATCGGGCCCATTTGAGCCTCGATGCGTTGCAGCCAGCGCGGAAAGTACGTGAGCGACAGCGTGTGCGGCACCGCGAACTCGATGGTCGCCTGCGGCGTCGCCGTGTGCCCGCGCAGCAGAGCACGCGCCTCGTGGAACTGCGAGAGCATGGCAAGCGCCTGCTCGTAGAAAACCTGACCCGCCGCCGTCAGCCGCGTCGGATACACCGAACGATCGATCAGTTCCGTACCGAGCCACGCTTCCAGTGCCTGAATCCGTCGCGAAAACGCCGGCTGCGTGACGTGGCGCGATTCGGCCGAGCGGCTGAAACTACGCGTTTCCGCGAGCGAAACGAAGTCTTCGAGCCATTTCAGTTCCATGCGAAGCCTGCTGCCAGCGGAAGGGAAGAAGTCAGCATTCTAGCGGCGCGGCCGGGGCGCGGGGTTGCGCGCGAGGCGTGCACTGAACCCGCCGTTAGGGACTGCCCGGAATTCCCCGGCCAGAACGGCGAGAAAGGCGCCCCATGCTCCATACCCGTCCCGATCCCGGCCCGTCACCGCCGGGAAAGCCGCCAACTTCGGGCCGCGCGCCGCACAGTGGTAAAATTCGCGCTTCCCTCCGTTCCAGAACCGGTCATTGAGCGCCCCCCGAACGCTCAACGCCCCAATCAGCCACAACTCGCGCCTCCACCATGTCCGACACCCGCCCCGACACCCTGTTCGCGCTTAACGCGCTCTCCCCGCTCGACGGCCGTTACGCCTCGAAGACCGAAGCCCTGCGCGACTGGCTCTCGGAAGCCGCGTTCATGCGCAATCGCGTCACCGTCGAAATTCACTGGCTGATCGCGCTCTCGCACGCCGGTTTCGCCGAAGTGCCGCGCTTTTCCGAAGCGTCCGAACAATTCCTGCTGCAACTGGCCGAGCGCTTCACCGCTCACGACGCCGCGCGCATCAAGGAAATCGAACGCGTGACGAATCACGACGTGAAGGCTGTCGAATACTGGCTGAAGGAATCGGTCAAGGGTCAGGAAGAACTGGAACGCGCGAGCGAGTTCATCCATTTCGCCTGCACGTCGGAAGACATCAACAACACGTCACACGGCCTGATGCTGGCGGGCGCGCGCGAACACGTGATCCTGCCGGCGCTGCGCTCGGTGCACCAACGTCTCGTGGCGCTGGCGCATGCGCAAGCCGAACAGCCGATGCTGTCCCGCACGCACGGCCAGCCGGCCAGCCCCACCACGCTCGGCAAGGAAATCGCGAACGTCGCCGCGCGTCTGGAACGTGCGATCGAGCGCATCGCGAAGGTCGAACTGCTGGGCAAGATGAACGGCGCGGTCGGCAACTTCAATGCGCATCTGTCGGCGTATCCGGAATTCGACTGGGAAGCGTTCTCGCGCGAAGTAGTGGAAAAGCGTCTGAAGCTCACGTTCAATCCGTACACGATCCAGATCGAACCGCACGACTACATGGCTGAGCTGTTCGACGCCGTGTCGCGTGCCAACACGATCCTGCTGGACCTGGACCGCGACGTGTGGGGCTACATCTCGGTCGGTTACTTCAAGCAACGCACGAAGGCCGGCGAAATTGGTTCGTCCACGATGCCGCACAAGGTCAATCCGATCGATTTCGAAAACTCGGAAGGCAACCTCGGTCTCGCCAACGCCACGCTGCGCCACCTCGCCGACAAGCTGCCGATTTCGCGCTGGCAGCGCGACCTGACCGACTCGACGGTGCTGCGCAATATCGGTGTCGCGTTCGGCTACTCGCTGCTTGCGTACGACTCGCTGATCCGCGGTCTGGACAAACTTGAGGTGAATGCGCAGCGTCTGAACGAAGACCTCGACAACTGCTGGGAAGTGCTGGCGGAACCGGTGCAAACGGTGATGCGCCGTTACGGCATCGAGAACCCGTACGAGCAACTGAAGGAATTGACGCGCGGCAAGGGCATCACGCGTGAAGCGTTGCAAACGTTCGTGAGCGGTCTCGCGATTCCGCAAGATGCGAAGGACCGTTTGCTCGCCATGACACCGGGTTCGTATATCGGCAAGGCTGTGGAGCTGGCCAAGCGGATCGCTTAAGGCTTAAGGCAGCACCCCGCCGCGCGCAACCTTACCGCGCAAGCAACGCCGTTCAGTCGAACACTGAACGGCGTTTTTCATTTGAGCCGCCGCAAGCGGCTTAAGACAACCAGTCCGGCACTTCGCGCAAGGCGAGGTGGGTATTCGGGTCGAGATGCTGCACGCGATAGCCGAACGCCTCGAAGAGCGTATCCAGTGAGCGGCACGTGTGAATCGTGATGTGGCCGTTGCGCGGCGCAATGTACCAATGGTCCATCGCACGCGGCGGCAGCGTGTCGATCGTCAAGGTCGTAAACAGCATCACGCCTTGCGGCCTGAGCTTGCTGAGCGCATTCGCAACCGTCACGCGCGGCTCGGGCGTATGTTCCAGCACTTCGAACGCCGTCACCAGGTCGAAAGAGTCCGACGACGGTTCGGTACCAGCCTGCCCCATTGGATCCCAACTGTGCGCATCCACGCCACGTTCGCGCAACATCGCGGCCAGTTGCCCATTGCCGCCGCCGTAGTCGAGACACTTGAGCCGGTCGCCTCGCGCGGCTATATTCGCGATCGCCGGTGCATTGGCTGCGGGACGGGTCGCGATATAGTCGGGATCGACGTCTGCATAAGCGGCGTTGTAAATGTGCGTCGCGAACGCATGCTTGCTCCATCGATCGAACGCATGCGTGAAAACCAGTCCGCAATCGTCGCAGCGGTGGTAGTAAATCGGTATCGCAGCAAGCGGCAAGAAATGGCCACGGCGTTCTTCGCAGTTCTTGTTGAAGTCGACCACGCCGCAAAGCGGCGCCGTACCCCGGCAAATCTTGCAGCTTGAAATGCTTGCGACTGGGTTCAGCCTGTCTCCCTCGATGTGCACCATGTTCACCGCCTTTGAGTTTCGATCCGTCAGAAAGACTGCGATTGGATCAAAGCGCGGAAAACAAGAGAATCGGACACGTCCCAAAGCACAGCGCTTCATGCCTGAAATGTCGGCGCGCCGGCACAACCCACACGGCTCTCAAATTGAAACGACCCGGCCACTTGCGCGGCCGGGTCGTCGATAGGCAGCGTCGGCCGTGAAGCCTTAGCGCACTGCCAGTTGCCTCAACACTTCGTCGACGATCTGCTCCGGCGAGAGTTCGATACTCACCGTGATCGCCTCGTCCGGACCCGGCTCCTCGAGCGTATCGAGCTGGCTTTGCAGCAGGGAAGGATCGAAGAAGTGGCCGGTACGCGTCGTCAACCGCTCGCGCAGCACTTCAAACGAGCCCTTCAGATAAACGAAGCAGACACCTTTGTCGCCGCCGCTACCGCCGCGCAGCACGTCGCGATACGAACGTTTCAGCGACGAACACGTGAACACCGCCTTCTCGCCCGCCCTCTGCTTCTCTTCGATCGCCGCACGGATGGTTTGCAACCACGGCCAACGGTCTTCGTCGGTAAGCGGAATGCCGTGGTGCATTTTCTCTTTGTTGGCGGCGCTGTGAAACGCGTCGCCGTCAGTGAACGCGCAGTGCAGGCGCTCCGCCAGCATTTCGCCAATCCTCGTTTTGCCGGCGCCCGATACGCCCATTGCGATCAGAATCATCAAAAACTCCTTACACGACCGTCGCGAGCGCGAAAGTCAAACCCAAGCCCATCAATGAAATGATGGTTTCGAGGAGCGACCATGTCTTGAAGGTCTGCCCCACTGTCATACCGAAGTATTCCTTGATCAGCCAGAAACCGCCGTCGTTCACGTGCGAAAAAATCAGCGAACCCGAACCCGTGGCGAGCACCAGCAATTCCGGCGTGACCTGCACACCGCTAGCCGAAGCGATCGGTGCGACGATGCCGCACGCGGTTGTCATCGCCACGGTCGCCGAGCCTGTAGCCAGACGAATCAGCGCGGCCACCAGCCAGCCGAACAGCAGCGGCGACAGATGCATGGCCGTCGCCACATTGACGATTTCCTTGGAGATGCCGCTGTCCATCAGCACACGCCCGAAGCCGCCGCCCGCGCCCACGATCAGCGTGATGCCCGCGATCGGCGCCAGACATTCGCCGCAGAACTTCTGAATCTGCTCACGATTGAAGCCGCGGCTCGCGCCGAAGGTCCAGAAACTGACCAGCACGGCGATCAATAGCGCGACGTCCGAGTTGCCGACGAAACGCAGCAGGTCGTTCGCCAGAGTTTTCGGCTCGAACACGAGATCGGCCCAACTGCCGATCAGCATCAGAATCACCGGCAACAAGATCGTGAACAGCGTGATGCCGAAGCCCGGCAGTTCGCGCGCTTCCTTTTGCTTGTTGGCCTCGCCTAGAAACTGCGCGGACAGCGGATTGTTCTCCGGCAGCTTGATGTAGCGGCTGATCAGCAGCGCAAACAACGGACCGGCGACGATTGCGGTGGGCACGCCCACGATCAGACCGTACGCAATCGTCTTGCCGATGTCGGCGTGATACGCCTGCACCGCCAGCATTGCAGCGGGGTGCGGCGGGATCAGACCGTGCACGACGGACAGACCGGCGACCATCGGCAAGCCGATCAGCAGCAACGATTTGTTGGTGCGTTTGGCGACGTTGAACGCAATCGGAATCAGCAGCACGAAACCGACTTCAAAAAACACCGGCAAGCCGACGATGATCGCCACGACCATCATCGCCCAGTGAATGTGCTTCTCGCCGAACTTGTCGATCAGCGTGGTCGCGATACGCTCCGCGCCGCCCGATTCGGCCATCATTTTGCCGAGCATCGTGCCGAGGCCGACCACGATCGCAATGTGGCCGAGCGTGTTGCCGTTGCCGGTTTCGAAGGATTTGACGATCGTGCCGATCGGCATGCCGGATGCGAGACCCAGCAGCAGCGAAACGATGATCAGGACGAGGAACGGATAAACCTTGTAGCGGGTGATCAGCAGGATCAGAAGTGCGATGGCGATCACCGCGAAGACCAGCAGCGTGCTGCCGTGGACAGCTTCCATGAAGCTCCTCCTTTGCGTTATTGATGTTGGTGCGGAACACGGCTGGCACCTGCCTCACGGCGACCTGCAGCGGTGCCAGAAAACCCGGCAAGCCGCGCGGACGCTGAATTTTACTGTTTGTTGCAGCTAGACGCGTGCGAATCCGGCGCACATATCGAAAAGAGCCTCGCCGCGACAACCTGACAGGCTGCTTCGACGAGGCTCTTTTTCCTTGAGCCAGGCTACCGGACTAAAGTACCGACCGCTTCAATTCAATGGGCAGGTGCAGCCAACTGGCTGGCGGCACGCGCGAGACGCGTGACTTCGTCCCAGTTCTGCGCGGCGAGCGCGGCTTTCGGCGTCAACCACGAGCCGCCGACACACACCACGTTCGGCAGTGCGAGGAAGTTAGGGGCCGTTTCGGCGGTAATGCCGCCGGTCGGGCAGAACTTGAGTGCCGGGAACGGGCCATGAAATGCCTGCAGCATTGGCACGCCACCGGCCTGCTGCGCCGGGAAGAACTTGACGATCTCGTAGCCGAGTTCGAGCGCGGCGATGATGTCAGACGGCGTCATGACGCCCGGCAGCAGCGGCAAACCCGCATCCTGCGCGGCCTTGTGCATGTCTTTCGTGAGGCCGGGCGAGACGCCGAACTGCGCGCCGGCCTTCTTTGCCTGAGCGCAGTGCTCGGGCTTCGTGATCGTACCGACGCCGACCACGATGTCTTCCGCCAGTTGGCTCGCGCGTTCGATCGCTTCCAGACCGGCCGCGGTGCGCAGCGTGATTTCCAGCACTTTTACGCCACCCGCGTGCAAGGCGCGCGACACGTGCTCACCCTGTTCGACCGAATCGAACGCGAGCACCGGAATCACCGGGCCAAGGCGCACGATCTCGCTTACTGTTTTCGACGTCATAGTCAAACTCCTTATTTCTGCAGCGTTTAGCTGGCTTGCGTGGTGCTTGTATGTGCGTTGCCGTGTGCTTTGGTGTGTGCCTGGGCCGGCTCACCATGGTGCGCCGCGCGCTCGCCGACCATCGGACCGAACACCGAGGCGCCGAGCTCCGCCGGCGCCGCCGCCGCGCGAAACACGCCGAACAGTTCACGGCCGAAACCGACTTCATTTTCCGCCTGATGCTGCGGCACTGCTTCCGGCCGCGCCGCCCATTCGGCTACATCGATCTCGATGTCGAGCACGCCTGCGTCAGCGTCGATCACCAGCATGTCGCCCGTGCGGACCTTGCCGATCGGGCCTTGCAGCAATGCTTCCGGCGACAGATGGATCACCGCCGGCACCTTGCCCGAAGCGCCCGACATGCGGCCGTCGGTAACCAGCGCGACATGGAAACCCTGATCCTGCAACACACCGAGCAGCGGCGTCAAACGATGCAGCTCTGGCATGCCGTTTGCACGCGCGCCCTGGAAGCGCACCACCGCGATGAAATCGCGCTTCAGTTCGCCGTTGTCGAACGCGGCCTGCACCGCTTCCTGCGAATCGAACACGATAGCCGGCGCCTTCACCTTGCGATGCTGCGCCGCCACCGCGGAAATCTTGATCACGCCGCGGCCGAGCTTGCCCTGCATCAGACGCAAGCCGCCGTCCGGCTGGAACGGCTCCTTGATGCCGCGCAGCACCGCCGTGTCTTCGCTCTTGTCCGCGCCCGGCGCCCATTGCAGCTTGCCGTCGATCAGCTTCGGCTCTTCCGTGTAGTGCTTGAGCCCCTTGCCCGCGACGGTGTTCACGTCTTCATGCAGCAAACCGCCTTCAAGCAGATTGCGAACCAGGAACGCAACACCGCCGGCCGCGTGGAAGTGATTCACGTCGGCTTTGCCGTTCGGGTAAATCTTCGCGAGCAGCGGCACCGCTTGCGACAACGTATCGAAATCGTTCCAGTCGATCACGATGCCGGCCGCCCGCGCAATCGCCACCAGGTGCAGCGTATGGTTGGTCGATCCGCCCGTTGCCAGCAACGCGACGATGCCGTTGACGACCGCTTTCTCGTCGACCACATGGCCGATCGGCGTGTAGTTGCCGCGCTCCACCGTCAGATCGAGCACGCGGCGCGCGGCCTGCGCGGTCAGCGCGTCGCGCAACGCCGTATGCGGATGGACGAAGGCCGAGCCCGGCAGATGCAGGCCCATGACTTCCATCAGCATCTGATTGCTGTTCGCGGTGCCGTAGAACGTGCAGGTGCCCTGGCTGTGATACGCCGCGGCTTCCGCTTCGAGCAGCGCGTCGCGGCCGCACTGGCCGGTGGCGAAGAGTTGGCGGGTCTTGGCTTTGTCGTCGTTCGACAGACCGCTACCCATCGGGCCGGCCGGCACGAAAATCGTCGGCAGATGGCCGAATTGCAGCGCGCCGATCAGCAGACCCGGCACGATCTTGTCGCAGATGCCCAGGCACAGCGCCGCGTCGAACATGTTGTGCGTGAGGGCGACCGCCGTGCTCATCGCGATCACTTCGCGCGAGAACAACGACAGTTCCATGCCCGCGTTGCCCTGCGTGACGCCGTCGCACATGGCCGGCACGCCGCCCGCGAACTGCGCGACGCCGCCGTTTTCCCGCGCGGCCTCCTTGATGATGTCCGGGTAGTTTTTGTACGGCGCGTGCGCGGACAGCATTTCGTTATACGACGACACGATGCCGATGTTCGGTTCGCGAACCTGCTTGATCACGAGCTTGTCGTTGCCTACGAGGCCGGCAAAACCGTGGGCCAGATTGGCGCAGGAGAGCGCGCCGCGCGCCGGAAATTTGCCTTGCGCGTGCTCGATGCGCGCCAGATATGACTCGCGGGTGGGTTTGCTGCGCTCGATCACGCGTTGCGTGACCTTCAACAATTGCGAATGCGGGGAAACCATCGGAGCTCCTTCGTCGCTGGCTTGAAGCGCGCACGCACTATGCCAGGCAGGTATCGCGGGGATGTCGAATCAGTCGACGACGCAATCTTAGTAGAAAAACTACACGATCGCAACGACGATTCTTGCTGCGTCGCGGCATATTTGAATCGCCTAACATCCTTACCCACACTGCCTTGGCGGCATAGACACCAAAACCCAGGGAATACACCTAGCACCCAATATGTAGTTTTTGTACCTTCTTCTGCAATCAGATATAGTCCACGCATTCTTCAGCATAGTGCGAGTTTTCCGATGATGCTGTCTCAGGTGGAAGAGATGCGCGACCAGTTGCGTCCGTCCGAGCGCAAGCTGGCCGACTACGTGATCGAAGCGCCGCGCGAGGTGCTCGATCTTTCGATGACCGAGGTGGCCGCACGCGCGGGCGTCAGCCAGCCGACCATCGCGCGGTTCTGTCATGCACTCGGATTTTCGGGTTTCCGCGAGTTCAAGATCCGGCTCGCGCAGGGCATTGCCGCGGAAGTACCAGCCGTCTATCGCGACGTGAGGCCGGACGAGCCGGCGCCAGGCGTTGCCGCGAAGGTGCTGGACCGGACCATCGGCGCGCTGATCCAGGTGCGCAACAATTTGTCGTCGGACAGCGTGGCGGCGGCGATCGAATTGCTGGCCCACGCACGGCGAATCGAGTTCTATGGCGCGGGCGGCTCGGGCATCGCCGCGCTGGACGTGCAGCACAAGTTCTTCCGCCTGGGAATGCCGAGCGTCGCGTATTCGGACCCGCATACGTTTTTGATGTCGGCCGCATTGCTTGGAGAGGGCGACGTAGTGGTGGCGATCTCGAACACGGGCCGCACACGCGACATCGTGGACGCGGTGAAATCCGCGCTTGCAACCGGCGCCAAGGTGATTGCGATCACACACGGCAATTCGCCGTTGGCGCGACTGGCTACGGTTGGCCTGTTCGCCAACGTCGACGAAGACACGGACATTTTTTCGCCGATGACCTCGCGCGTCTCGCATCTCGCGATCGGCGATATTCTGGCGGTGGGGGTGGCACTGAGCCGGGGACCGGAGTTGGTGGAAAAAATGGCGCAAGCGAAGGAAGTGATCACCCGGCGGCGGATCGATCCGGGCGCTTAGTCGAGTTGCGTCACGCGCCAGTAGCCTGGTTTGCGCGGCAACCGGCGCAGCATCTGTCTGTCGTTCTCGAATCGGCGTGCAAAACAAGACGGGCTCCCTGATGGGAGCCCGTCTTGTTTCTACTAAAGTACAACGCGATGGCTAGGCTGGCTGGCGAACCGCGGCCCACCGACACCGCTTCTCGCCATCCTCACCGGCTTACCACTGGTACGACGCACCGACACCGTAGGTCGTGTCGGCCGCGCTGATACCCGCGCCTACCTTTACCTTCAGGTTCGCGTTGATACGCGCCGAAGCACCAATCGCCGCAGCCTGATAACCCTTGTAGCTGCCACCTGCCACACCGACCGCCAGGGTCTTGCCCGGATCGACTTCGGGAATCATCGTCAACGCAGTAGCTGCTGCCACGCCGCTGTAAGCATTGCGTGCCACCGCGCCCATGCCGGACTGGAACTGGCGCATGTTCACGGCGTCCGTCGGCGCCTTACCGTCGGCGACATTCGTGATGCGTCGCTCGTTACCCGGCGAACCGACCGACACGGTGTTCGCCTGATCGGCCACCGAACCCGCGCCGAGCGCGACGGAGTTGTCCGCGCTGGCTTGCGAACCCGCACCCATCGCCATCGAGCCGCTGCCGCTTGCGTTCGCGCCGCTGCCCATGGCCATCGAATTATCACCGCTCGCCTGTGAACCCCCACCCATCGCCATCGAACCGCTGCCAGTCGCGGCGGCCGCTGGTGCGCCGCCGTTATCGATCGACATGCCGGCGGCGCCGGTGGTCTGATAGTTCTGCACAGTCTGATTCAGATCGGAGATCTGTTGATTGGTGTTCCACAATTGCGCGCCGGTCACGGCGTCCGTGCTGGTCGCCGACAGTTCGGCATCCTGCAGGTTGCTCAGCTTGACCTTCGACGCGCTGTCCATACCACCCAGCGTCACCTTGTCATGCGCGGCGGAGTCATACTGCACCGCGTTCGCGACCGAACCGCTGATCGTGCCGACCGTCGATTGCAGGCTCGCGATGTCCGAGGTGTTCTGACTGACGCGGCCGTCGATATTGCTGATCGCCGCGCCGACGTTGTTCACCGTCGTACCACCCACGCTGTAGGTCGGCGCCGAAATCGTGCCGTCCGCGTTGACGATCGAACCGCCACCCAGTGCGGAGGCCGTGCTGGTTGCATTCGCGTACAACTGCGAACCGTTCATCACGTCGCTGCTCGATACATTGACCGCGCCCGCTGCCACGCCAGTCACAACGCGATTTCCAGCGGTGCCCGCCATGCTGATGCGCAACCCATCGGTGCTCGCGCCGACGCGCAGATCACGCGACGTGCTGTCCTGCGTGACCATGCCGATGCTGCCGGTATTGATCTGCGCGGTCAGCGACGACAGATTGGTGTCCAACGCGTCCAACGCGCCGCCGACGGTGGTCTGCGTGCCGCCCTGCATGTGGTACGTCGGGCTGATGATCGAGCCGTCCGCGTTCACCTGCGCGCCGCCGCCGAGGGCTGCCACGACCGGGCTCAACTGACCAAGATTCACGGCCGAACCAAGGGTCGTACCGGCTGCGACGCCGAGCAGTTCACGCGCACCCGCTGTGCCGGCGAAATCGACGTGAGTACCGTCCGTGTTCTTTGCGACAGTCAGATCGCGTGACGTCTGATCCTGTTGCACGAGACCCAATTCGCCGCTGTTGATCTGGTTCGTGATATTGGTCATCGAGCCTTCAACATTCGTGACACGCGAATCGATGCTCGTGATGTCGCCGGCGTTCTTCGCGATGTCGCTTGTGTTCTGGGCGATGTCACTCTCGTTTTGCGCGATTGCGGCGGTGTTCTGCGCGACATTCTGGTTCGTCGTGTAAAGCTGCGAACCATTAACCGCATCCGTGCTGGACGCGGAAAGAGCACCGGCCTTCAGGTTCGTGATCGACGTACCCGTCACGCCGCCGCCCAAGGTCAATACATCCTTCGTGTTGTCGTCATACGCGACGAAGGCATTGGTCACATTGCCGCTTGCGTCAGTCGACAGACCCGCTGCCTTCAACTGCGCAACGTTGACTGCGTCGGTGTCGGCGATACCGGTTGCCACGCCCTTCAACTGGCGTGCGCCGGCGGTGCCGGCAAAGTCCACGGTCGTGCCGGCGGTCGCGTTCGCGACAGTAATTTTATGGCTCGTCGCATCCTGTTGCACGAGGCCTACCGATCCGCTGTTGATGTTATTGACCGTCGTATTGAGCGTCGTGATGGCGCTTGCATTCTCCGCGATATCGCTGGTGTTCTGTGCAATAGCGGCGGCATTCTGCGCGACATTCTGGTTCGTCGCGTAGAGCTGCGAACCGTTCACGGCATCATTGCTCGACGCGGTGAGGCTACCGGCGGCTACACCTGTCACCACACGATTGCCAGCCGTGCCGGCCACGCTGATCTGTGTGCCGTCCGTCGCCGCACCTACGGTCAGGTTGCGCGAAGTCTGGTCCTGCTGCACGAGACCGAGTTCACCGCTGTTGATCTGATTCGTGATGTTCGTCACCGAGCCTTCGACAGTTGACACACGCGAATCGATATTCGTGATATCGCCGGCGTTCTTCGCGATGTCGCTCGTGTTTTGCGCGATCGCGGCGGTGTTCTGAGCAATATTCTGGTTCGTCGTGTACAACTGCGAGCCGACGACGGCATCGGTGCTCGATGCAGACAACGCGCCGGCTTTCAGATTCGTGAGGGTCGTGCCAGCCGCGCCGCCGAGCGTTACCTTGTCCTTCGTGCTGTCGTCATATGCCACGAACGCGTTCGTCACGTTGCCCGACGTGTCTGTCGTCAGACCCGCGTTCTTCAACTGCTTGACGTTCACCGCGTCCGTGTCCGCCGTCCCCGCTGCCACGTTCACGATCTGGCGCTGCGCCGTTCCAGTACCGACTGATACAGTATTTGCACGATTCGCCACCGAGTTGGCGCCCAGCGCCACCGCGTTGCCAGCCGTAACCGATGTATTATTACCCAGCGCAACCGAGCTGGCCTGCGTTACGCTCGCACTCGCGCCCAGCGCAATACTGTTGACGCCGCCCGTTATGCTTGCGTTGGCCCCCAGCGCCATGGCGTACGTCGAAGTCGTGTCTACTGCAGCCGAAGTGCCAAGGGCAATGGCCGATCCAGATGCCGCTTGGGAGGAATTACCAACCGCAACGGCATTGCCGTCCGAGGCAGTGGCCCCAATGCCAACTGCCATGCTCAGGTCGGACGCTGATGCGCTCGCGCCCAATGCCACGGACCTGCCTTTCGCTGATGCACCGTCACCGACCGCTAAGGTCGACGCATACGACGTTGTCATCAGCGCACTCGCCCCACGCCCAATTGCGATGCTACCGCCACCGGTCGCTGTGCCGCCAGGACCGATCGCAATTGCTTCGCCGGTCACCACGGAGTCTGCACCGGTGGAGTTCACATGAAAATACTTGATGCCGCTGCCATTGCTAATGCTATTGACGGTGTTGCTCAGGTTCGTCACGTTCGTGTTCGTCGCGAACAGTTGTGAGCCGTTCACCGCATCCATGCTCGTTGCGCTCAGCGCGCCCGCGTTCACGTTCGTGATCGTCGTGCCTGCCACACCACCGCCCAGGCTGATCTTCGCCTTCGTGCTGTCGTCATATGCCACGAATGCGTTCGTCACGTTGCCCGACGTGTCTGTCGTCAGACCCGCATCCTTCAACTGCTTGAGGTTGACCGCCGCCGTATCCTGCTTACCCGCTGCCACATTAACGATCTGCCGCTCGCCGCCTACCGTGCCCACCGAAACCGTATTCGCAACGCTAGCCACCGAACCACGACCAAGCGCGACCGAATCGGTAGCACTAGCCGTCGCGGAGGTGCCCAAGGCAGTTGCGTTGTAACTCGCGTTCGAATTGGCTCCCACTGCTGTAGCGCTGGCCTGAGTAGCGCTCGCATACCCACCCACCGCGAGACCGCCCGTTGCCAATGACGTTGCCCCTCGACCAAGCGCAACCGAGTTGTAAAGGCTTTGCGAATCAGCGCCCAAAGCCACTGCACCGGTATAGCCGTTAGAACCCGCAGAAGCGTTCTGACCAATGGCAATCACTCCATATGCGGTAGTCCCGTCGGATGCCGTCTGCGCATTAGCACCGATTGCAATCCCACCGCCCCCACCGGCAGATGCATTGTCCGTTCCATTGCCAGCACCGCGCACTTTCACGTACGCGGAATTCATCGCGGTCGATCCGTCCGTCAGCTTGAACAGCTGCGCACCATTCACGGCGTCCGTGCTGGTTGCCGAAACAGCGCCAGCCATCAAATTCGTAATCTTCGTGCCAGATGCGCCGCCGCCGAGGCTAACTTTCGCCTTCGTGCTGTCGTCATACGCAACGAACGAATTCGTAGCGTTGCCGCTGGTGTCCGTCGTCAGGCCTGCTGCCTTCAACTGTGCAACGTTCACGGCGTCCGTGTTCTGCGTACCCGCCGCCACGTTCACAATTTGACGTTGTGCAGTCGTAGAACCGACCGAGACGGTGTTAGCGCGGTCGGCAACCGTATTGGCGCCCAAAGCAACCGAATTGATTCCGCTTACAACTGCGCCAGCGCCCAAAGCGACAGCGTTGGCAGCCTGAGCGATCGCCGTCGCGCCCACGGCGATCGCTCCAAGTTGCGAGGCCTGCGCCGCGTCACCGATCGCGATGGCCGAATTTGCCGAGGCGGACGCCGCGGAGCCAAGCGCGACCGCAGCAATTCCCGAGGAATTAGAGTCCACACCAATAGCTGTAGCAGCGTTGGCCGCGGCAGTGGAACGCACACCGACTGCCAGTTGATCGTAGTCGCCGGAACCCTTGCCTGAAACTGAGGTGCCAGCACCAGCCCCTCCCGCCGTCGCAGATGATCCGATGGCAATAGAACTCGTCCCGGTAGCCTTAGTGCAATTGATCGCAGCTGCGCCGTCGATTGCAATATTGGAGTCGAAAGAGCTAGTTGTGCAGCCGCCTATGGCTGTCCCCGTTGCAGCAAAAGCATCCGCAGCGCCTCCCGTCGCGAGCATCGCCAAAACTAGCGCTATCTTGCTCGAGCTTTTCTTGCCACGACTTCTCGCCCGTTCCGGCGCAGCGACATAGGTGCCAGTAGCTTCATTCCATACGCTTTTATACGACTTGTTCACGTTTTCATCCTTCCTGGTAACAGGATCTGTGTTTGAAGAGGCGCGTACCAGGAAATCTGCATACGTCAGCCGGTGACAGAAGGATTGAAAAAGTGGTCGTTACGATAAGAATTCTCGGACCATCCCATTAATCCTTCCGGGATGACGTCAATGTAGGATTTATCTGTCGGACGATGAATCAGATGACTCTTAAACCAGATTGGTCTGTAAGAGGATTCACTTGGTGATAAACATGAGATTGATGAGGTAGCGCCGCACCGAGTGTGAAGACTCAGAACTGTCAACGCCAGGCACAGCTGCCTCAAGCAACAATTGACGCGCCATTGGCCCTGCATGCGGATTCAGACAATTCTGAACGCATCGGTCAAACGCATTGCGAAATTCTTGGGATTAATAGTTGGCACAGAAACGCGCCAACCCGGAATCGCCGACGATCAAATAAAATCGCCAGGATAAATTGTCATGAAATGGACTTCGGCGCGACTAATACATGCCGCACGAAATAATTCATAACCCATCAAAAAAATAAATAAGAGATTTCTTATTCTTAAAACGGCTTGATCACCACCAACGCCACCGCCGCCAACATCCCCAGCACGGGTAGTTCGTTAAACATTCGATACCACTTGTCCGTGCGCTTGTTCTCACCGCGCTCGAACGTCCGCAGCAGCACGCCGCAATACGCGTGATAGATGATCAGCAGTACAACCACACCCACCTTCGCGTGGATCCAGCCTTGCCCGCG
This sequence comes from Paraburkholderia fungorum, assembly GCF_902833645.1. GTDB lineage: Bacteria > Pseudomonadota > Gammaproteobacteria > Burkholderiales > Burkholderiaceae > Paraburkholderia > Paraburkholderia fungorum. Next base: position 117,807 of record NZ_CADFGE010000004.1, on the reverse strand, counting down.
GCCAATGCCTACCGCGAGCCACAACCATAGTCCGCAAGCCAACGCCGGCACCGCGATGAATGTCATAAACCGGAACAATTTGCGCGCCATGGTCAACAGTCGCGCCGTCGCGGCGGGCTCCGTTTCCATCGCCAGATTGACGAAAATGCGCGGCAGGTAGAACAGGCCGGCAAACCAGGAGGCAATCAGAACGATGTGAAACGTCTTTACCCAAAGCATCAGCGATCCTTGTCCAAGCTTTTGCAACGTGTCGATGGCGTACCAAGTCGGCCGCCGGTCGGCACACTCCCGGAAAAATGCGCCCGTTAGCGGTAGCTCATGTCCGCCGCCAGTCCGCCGCCGGCCCGTTACCGCCTACTGCCGACCCTCACCGTGCCCAAGCACAACATACTTCAGCGACGTCAGCCCTTCCAGCCCCACGGGCCCACGCGCATGCAACTTGTCGTTGGAAATACCGATCTCCGCGCCCAGCCCGAATTCAAAGCCGTCAGCGAAACGCGTCGAGGCGTTCACCATGACACTCGCCGAATCCACTTCACGCAGGAACCGCATGGCACGATCATGATCTTCGGTGACGATCGCATCCGTATGATGCGAACTGTACTCGTTAATGTGCTCGATCGCCGCGTCGAGGTTGTCGACCACCTTGATCGCGAGCACCGGAGCGAGATACTCGGTGCGCCAGTCTTCTTCGGTGGCATCCACTAGCGGACCGATACCCGCGTCAGCAAGCACCGTGCGCGCCGCGGCATCCACTCGCAACTCGACCTCCTTGTCGCGATACAACTTGCCCAACGGCGGCAGCACTTCGGCGGCAATACCTCGCGCGATCAGCAGCGTTTCCATCGTATTGCAGGTGCCGTAACGATGCGTCTTGGCGTTGTCGCAAACGGTCAGCGCCTTCGCGATGTCGGCGCGATCGTCCACGTACACGTGGCAGATGCCGTCGAGGTGCTTGATCATCGGCACGCGCGCCTCGTTGATCAGCCGCTCGATCAGGCTCTTGCCGCCACGCGGCACGATCACGTCGACGTACTCGGTCATCGTAATCAGCTTGCCCACCGCAGCCCGATCCGACGTAGCCACCACTTGCACGGCGTCCTGCGGCAAACCCGCGGCCTCCAGGCCTTCGCCGATCAGCTTCGCCAGCGCGGTGTTGCATTCGAGCGCCTCCGAACCGCCGCGCAGAATCGTCGCGTTGCCCGACTTCAGGCACAACGCGGCGGCGTCGATCGTCACGTTCGGACGCGATTCATAAATGATGCCGATCACGCCGAGCGGCACGCGCATCTGACCGACCTGGATACCGCTTGGTCGGTATTTCAGATTGCTGATCTCGCCAATCGGATCGGCCAGCGCGGCGACTTGCCGCAAACCTTCGACCATCGTCTTCAACGCCTTGTCCGACAGCGTTAAGCGATCGATAAACGCAGCGTCGAGACCTTTGTCGCGAGCGCGAGCGACATCGCGCGCGTTGGCATCTTTCAACAACGCGGCGTCGCGCTCGATCGCCTCGGCAACGGCCGCGAGCGCAGCATTCTTCGCCGCAGTCGACGCACGTGCCATCGCGCGCGAAGCGTGGCGGGCGCGACGACCGACGTCGGTCATGTACTGGTCGATATCCATGGTGATTCTCGTGATGCCGCGCACATCGAGGTGCAGCGGACAGGCAGAATTAGCAAAAAGATGAAACGATTGTAAGTCGGGTGGCGCAGCTTTGCTTGTCACGTGGGCGAGTGGCTGAGGTGAGATCCTTAGCGCCGCCGACGAGGATCGCCCAGATCAGACTGGCCTTCGCACCGGCGCAATTGCCGCCGAACGAGGTCGCGGCGGCGGCACAGGCGCCGCTTTGGACGGCGAAGCCACCGTCATCGCCAGCTCAAACAGACCATCCCACGGATCGGGCGGCGGATCGTTGCGATGATTGCCCGGCGTGCCGCCCGACAATCCCTTCACCTGCCGATCCAGCCGCGCTGCCAAAGCGAGCGCCTTTTCAAGCGCGCTTTCCGTGACGCGCGACAACGCGGGCCCAATCAGCCGTTCGCGCGGACCCCAAACGCGGTTCTCACGCACCAGCATCGCAAGCGGCTTGCCGGCCGCAACGCCGCGCTTGATCCGCAACAACGTCCGCACTTCTTCAACAACCGCCCACAGCACTAGCACCGCAGCCTCGCCTTCGCCGCGCAAGCCGTCGAGCATGCGCGATAAGCGGCCGACGTCACCCGCCAGCATCGCTTCGTTCAGCTTGAAAACGTCGTAACGGGCGACATTCAGCACTGCGTCCTGAATCTGTTCAAAGCTCAACGAACCCGCCGGATACAGCAGCCCGAGCTTCTGGATTTCCTGATGCGCCGCCAGCAGATTGCCTTCAACCCGCTCAGCAATGAACGCCAACGCGCGACGCCCCTCTTCACCGGCCACAACTCGCTGGCCCTGCGCCGCAAGCCGCTGGCCGACCCAATTCGGCAACTGCGCACGCTCCACTGGATCGATTTTCAGCGCTACACCGGCATCGGACAGCGCGGTGAACCACGCGGACTTTTGCGTCGCCGCATCGAGCCGCGGCAGCGTGATCATGGTCAGCACGTCGTCATTCACAGCGGCGGCAAGCGTCTTCAGCGCATCCGCGCCTTCCTTGCCGGGCTTGCCCGACGGAATACGCAACTCGACCAGTTGGCGATCGCCGAACAACGACATCGACTGACTCGCGCCCAGCAACGAACTCCAGTCGAAGCCGCGCTCGACGGTGAACACCGAACGATCGGTAAAACCGGCCGCGCGCGCCGTTGCGCGAATCCGGTCGCACGCTTCCTGCGCAAGGAGATGCTCGTCGCCGTACACAACGTACAGTCCGCCGAGTCCCTTGGCGAGATGCGCTTCGAGCGCGTCAAGTCGCAGTTGCATGGCTACTGATCGGGGAGGTTGATTAAGTACATAAGCGAACGCGTGACGCTCACAACGGCGGCGGCGGCAACGGCGCACGCGGCGCAACCCCCGGCACCTGCTGATCCGGAGCCGGATGCAGCGAGCGCACCAGCGACAGACGGCGCGTGAGCTGATCGATCGCGTCGTTCTCCATGTCCGCGAACAGAATATCGGCTTCGGCTGACTTGGCCTGGGAATACTGGTCGCTATAGGTCATTGCACGGTTCAGCGCGATTACGCTTGGCGGAATCAGCACCGTACCGTCCTTGCCGACCAGCGAGTAGGTCATCGAGAGATTAATCGCATACTCTTCGACGACACCGAGCGAATTCAGCGTGAGCGAATTGACGCCGCGCCCTTCGGTGATCTGCAAGGTTGCGTCGGCATTCGCGACGGAACTGACCACCACCGTGTCGCTGCCGCCCTGCACGATGCGGGTCAGCCGCGCGCCGGCCGCTGCCGAACCGCCGGAGATATAGAGTCGTTTGAATGCGTAGTCCTGCTGGCCGCGCAACTGGAAGCCGCAGGCGGACAACATCAGCACGCTGCACACCAGCGTCAATAACGATCTGCGAGTCACATTGGCTCCTGGTTCGCAGTAGATTCCGCAGCGAGAGACAAGCACTGCCGCAGGCGGCGGCGCTTGTCTGCTGTCATGTCCCGGTGGGCTGTCAAACTGTCAAAGGGCTTCAAACGACCACGTTCACCAGACGGCCTGGCACCACGACGATCTTCTTCGGCGCCTTGCCTTCGCTGAATTTCTCGACCGCTTCATGGGCGGCGGCGAGCTGTTCGATCGCTTCACGCGTCGCATCTTTCGCCACCGTGAGCGCGCCACGCACTTTGCCGTTCACCTGCAGCACGAGTTCGATTTCGGCCTGTTCCAGCGCCTGCTCGTCGACCTTCGGCCACGCTGCGTCGAGCAGCGAGCCAAATTCGTCGGCGTAACCGAGTTCCTGCCACAACTGGAAGGTCTGGTGCGGCACGACCGGATACAGCACGCGCAGCAGCACGCTGTACGTCTCGCGCAGCACCGCCGGTTGCGCGCCCTTCGCGCTGTCGAGCGCGTTAAGCATCTTCATCGCCGCCGACACCACCGTGTTGTATTGCAAACGCTGATAGTCGAAGTCGGCCTGCTTCAGCACGCTGTAGATCTCGCGGCGCAACACCTTGTCGACTTCGCCGAGTTGCGCGGGATCGATCGTGCCGCCGGCACGCAGCGCGGCTTCGTTCGTGTGACCGAAACCCCACACGCGACGCAGGAAGCGGCTCGCGCCTTCCACGCCCGAACCCGACCATTCGAGCTGCTGCTCGGGCGGTGCGGCGAACATCACGAACAGACGCGCGGTATCCGCGCCATGTTGATCGATCAGCAGTTGCGGATCGACGCCGTTGTTCTTCGACTTCGACATTTTCTCGACGCCGCCGAGCACCACCGGCTGGCCGTCCGAGTTCAGCACGGCGCCGACCGGGCGGCCTTTGTCGTCGAACGAGACGGTGACGTCGGCGGGGTTGTACCAGGTCTTCTTACCCGCTTCGTTCTCGCGGTAATAGGTTTCATTGAGCACCATGCCCTGCGTGAGCAGGTTTCTGGCCGGCTCGCCGAATTTGATCAAACCGAGGTCGCGCATCACCTTCGCCCAGAAGCGCGAATACAAGAGATGCAGAATCGCGTGCTCGATGCCGCCGATGTACTGATCCATCGGCGCCCAGTAGTCGGTGCGCTCGTCGACCATGGTTTTCGCGTCCGGCGCCGCATAGCGGTAGAAGTACCAGGACGAATCGACGAAGGTGTCCATCGTGTCGGTTTCACGCTTCGCCGCGCCGCCGCAAGTCGGGCAGGTGCAGTTCACAAACGCTTCGGACTTCGCGAGCGGATTGCCCGTACCGTCCGGCACGAGGTCTTCGGGCAACACCACCGGCAGATCTTTTTCCGGCACCGGCACGTCGCCGCAGGTCGGGCAGTGAATGATCGGAATCGGCGTGCCCCAGTACCGTTGGCGCGACACGCCCCAGTCGCGCAGACGCCACGTGATCTGCTTGTCGCCGAGGCCAAGTTCCTTCAGGTCGGCCGCAATCGCATCGACCGCCTGGGTGTAGTTCAGGCCGTCGTACTTACCGCTGTTGACGAGCGTGCCGTCCTTGTCGCCGTACCATTCCTGCCAGGCGTCAGTCGAGTAATCCTTGCCTTCAACAGCGACCACCTGCCTGATCGGCAGGCTGTATTTCTTCGCGAACGCGAAGTCGCGTTCGTCGTGCGCGGGCACCCCCATCACCGCGCCTTCGCCGTAGCTCATCAGCACGTAGTTGCCGATCCACACTTCGACCTGTTCCTGCGTCAGCGGATGCGTGACGGTGAAGCCGGTGGCCATGCCCTTCTTTTCCATCGTCGCCATGTCGGCTTCAGCGACGCCGCCGCGCTTGCATTCTTCGATGAAGGCCTGCAGTTCCGGCTTGTCTTGCGCGAGACGCGTGGCGAGCGGATGCTCGGCGGCAACCGCGCAGAAGGTCACGCCCATGATCGTGTCGGCGCGCGTGGTGAACACGCGCAGCAGCTTCTGTTCGCCGTCGATTTCATACGGGAAACCGAAGTTCACGCCGAAGCTCTTGCCGATCCAGTTCTGCTGCATGATCTTGACGCGCTCGGGCCAGCCGAGGCCTTCGAGGTCGTTCAGCAACTCATCCGCGTACTGCGTGATGCGCATGTAGTACATCGGGATTTCGCGCTTTTCGATCAGCGCGCCCGAACGCCAGCCGCGGCCATCGATCACCTGCTCGTTGGCGAGCACGGTCTGATCGACCGGATCCCAGTTGACGGTGCCGGTTTTCTTGTACGCGATGCCCTTTTCGAGCATCTTCAGGAACAGCCACTGGTTCCACTTGTAGTAATCGGGGCTGCAGGTCGCGACTTCGCGCGACCAGTCGATCGCGAGGCCCATCGACTGCATCTGCTTCTTCATGTAAGCGATGTTGTCGTAGGTCCACTTCGCCGGCGGCACGTTGTTCGCCATCGCAGCGTTTTCCGCCGGCATGCCGAACGCGTCCCAGCCCATTGGCATCAACACGTTGTAGCCGTTCATCCGCAAATAGCGGTACATCACGTCGTTGATCGTGTAGTTGCGCACGTGCCCCATGTGCAGTTTGCCCGACGGGTACGGCAGCATCGAGACGCAATAGAACTTGGGCTTATCAGTGGTTTCCGATGTCTTGTACGCGTCGATGGCGCGCCATTGCCCTTGCGCGGCGGATTCGACGTCGGAGGGAACGTATTTTTCGTGCATGGTGTGATGGAGTCGCTGGTTCGGTGCTTTCGCACCGGCCGCTTTGGTGCTCTGCTGGATGAAATGGCTTCGTTTCCCCTTTTGCGGGGGAAAGGGCTGATTATACCGTTCGCGGACGGGTGCGCCGCGCGGCGTGATGCCCGGCTTCGGCTGGGTTGCGCCTGCGCGGGCGCAGTGTTGCCGGGACCGTTATGGCTTCGCGCCAGGCGGCGGCGGGTCCGTCACGAAACCGATCCGCTCGAGCCCGGCCTGTTGCGCCGCCCCCATCACCTGCGCGATCACCTCGTAGCGCGTGGAGCGCTCGGCGCGCAGCTGGATTTCCGGCTGGTCGGCCTGCCCCGCTTTACCCGCCTCAACGAAGCGTGCGCGCATCTGCTGCAGCGTAATGACGGTGCCGTTCCAGTACAGCTTGCCGGCGGCATCGACTGAAAGAGAGATGGTTTGCGGCGTTTGCCGCGCGGGCGCCGCTGCGACTTTGGGCAAGTCGAGCCGGATCGCGTGCGTGAATAAAGGCGCGGTAATGATGAAAATCACCAGCAGCACCAGCATCACGTCGATTAACGGCGTCATGTTGATCTCCGCCATCGGCGCGGCCGCCTGCTTTTTCTCGAGTCCGCCGAATGCCATGTCGCCTCCTTCCGTCTTCCGCTCTCAGCGCTGCGCCTCGGGAGTCCGGGCCTGAGCTTGTTGCGCCTGAGGCTGCGTCCGGGGTTGATCCGCCGGCGCGCACACATAGGCGTGCAGATCGTGCGCGAAGCCGTCGAGTTCTTCCGACAACTGCCGCACCATCCGCCCCAGGACGTTGTAGGCAAGCACCGCCGGAATCGCGACCACGAGGCCGAAAGCCGTCATGATCAGCGCCTCGCCGACCGGTCCGGCGACGTTCTCGATCTGCGCCTGCCCGCTGGCCGCAATGCTGCCGAGCGCGTGATAGATGCCCCAAACCGTGCCGAGCAGGCCAACGAAGGGCGCCGTGCTGCCCACCGAAGCCAGCAGCACCTGGCCGAACTCGAGCCGCCGCTGCGACATATTGAGCGCCTGACGCAGCGCCCGCAGCACCCGCTCGCCGCGTTCGACGCGGGCGAGCAGCGCACCGGGAATGTCCACTTCGGCTGCATGCAACGCAGCCTCGGCAAGCGGCGTGAAAACGCGCTCGCGGTCGGCGCGCCTCAGTGCCGCAACGCCTTCCGCCAATGTCGGTGCCTGCCAGAACTGGGCAATGGCCGGCGTGGCCTGGCGTTTCGCGCGTGTGAGGATCCAGCTTTTGACAATCAGAAAGCACCAGCTCGCAATCGACATAGCCAGCAGCACATACGCGACGCCATGCGTGATCGCGTCGCTGGTTTCCAGGTAATGGAGGATGCCGCTGCTGCCTGTCATCTGATCTCGCCGTTGGAAAGTGATTACAGGGGTGCTGCAAAAGAGCAATCGGGGCCGTAACCGGCCCCGTGGCCCCATGACACGCTCAGCGCAGGCCGAGCACGTCCTGCATGTCGAAGAAGCCGGTCTTGTGGCCTTCGAGGAAACGTACAGCACGAAGCGCGCCTTGCGCATACGACAGGCGGCTCGCCGATTTGTGCGTGATCTCGATGCGCTCGCCGATCCCGGCAAACAGCACCGTATGGTCGCCGACGATGTCGCCGCCACGAATCGCCGAAAAGCCGATCGTGGACGGATCGCGTTCGCCGGTCACGCCTTCGCGGCTATAGACCGCGCAGTCGTCGAGATTGCGGCCGAGCGCATGAGCGATCACTTCGCCCATGGTCAGTGCCGTGCCGGACGGTGCATCGACCTTGTGACGGTGATGCGCCTCGATGATTTCGATGTCGTAGCCAGTCGCGAAATGCTTCGCAGCGTACTCGAGCAGCTTGAGCGTGACGTTGACGCCCACGCTCATATTCGACGAAAACATGATCGCGATCTTGTCCGCCGCGGCGCGCAGTTGCGCTTTCTGCTCGTTGTCGAAACCGGTGGTGCCGATCACCATTTTGACGTTGTGGCGCTGCGCGGCTTCCAGATGCATCAGCGTGCCTTCGGGACGCGTGAAGTCGATCAGGTAGTCGGATTCGGCGAACACGCGCTCGACATCGTCCGTCAGCAGCACGCCGGTCTGTTTGCCGAGAAATGCGCCGGCGTCCTGACCGAGTTGCGGCGAATCCGCACGGTCGAGCGCGCCGGACAGCGTTGCGCCGGAATCGTTGAGGACGGTTTCGATGAGCATCCGGCCCATACGGCCCGATGCGCCAGCAATGGCAATTTTCATGGCTACGAGGGTTCGAAAGGGGTAAACCCGGCAAATTCCGACAATTGCGGGCAAAAGCGGCGGCGCACAGCACGCCCTGGCGCCGCACTGACTGAGACTGAAACAGCAGAATGCCTGAAAGCCGCCACGCACGGCGTGTTGCCCATACGCGACGCCTGCACGACGTTCTCGCCGTGTCTTATTAAGACACGGACAGCGCGATTAGTTGCCTGTTCCCGAAGACGCGGGAGATGCGGGCGAAGCAGTCAGCGGTGCGTTCAACGTCGGACCGCCGCTGCCGCTCTGCGAGCCGGTTGGTCCCACCGGATTGTCCTGCGCGCCCTGAACCTGCGGCGGCGGACGGTGGAACTGGAACTGCGGCTGCCCGGCAGCCGTTGGGCCTTGCGACGGAATACCGCCACCGTTGGCGGTCGGCACCGCCGAGCGCACCGACGGCTGCGCATTCGACGGCGTCTGCACCGCGTTGGTCAGCCGATTGGCGGCCTGCGCGGCTTCGGCGTTGGCGTCCGTTGACGGCAGAGCCGCAGCGGCCGCGGCGCCGTCGACGGAAGGCGAACGCGTGGTGTCCACGGTCGCCGCAGCAGCGACCGGCGCGCTGGCGCCCGTGGCCGCGCTTGCCACGTTCGGCGCGGCAGCCTTCTTCTTGCCGAGCTTGTCGCCGTCGATTTCAGCCAGCAACTCGAGGTTGGAAGGCAGATCGTCGCCACCCGTCCAGCTGGCGACGCGGTCACCCGAGAACAGAATCACGAAGTCACGCTGTTGCACGACGTTAGTCGAGCCGCGTTTGAAATAGAACACGTAGTCCCAGCGGTCCGCGTGGAACATGTCGGTCAGGAGCGGCGTGCCGAGCAACTGCTTCACCTGCGCGCGCGACATGCCGACCTGCATCTGTGCAGCTGCTTCCTTCGAGACGAAATTGCCTTGCACGACCGTAATACGGTACGGCGTAATACTCTGGGCAACGCGCTGCGTCAGGCTGTCGTAGGTGGAACATCCGGCAAGAACCGCGACAGTCGCAACAGCGATCAAGGTACCCCGCATGCGGCTCCCCCGGTAGATCAATTGAGATTTTGAAATCATTTCACTCACCGTGCGGGCCCGCTGACGAGCCGCGCGAGTTTCATTCCATCGAAGATGACCAGAACGGCAAAAACACATTACTATGAGAGCCCAGCATTGTACTCTAGGGATCCCTTGTCATGACCAATCCAACCGATCTCAAGAATATCGGGCTCAAGGCGACCCTTCCGCGCCTCAAAATCCTTGAGATTTTCCAGCATAGCCCGGTACGCCACCTAACCGCAGAAGACGTCTACCGCAACCTTCTGCACGAAGAACTCGATATCGGGCTTGCCACCGTGTATCGCGTGCTGACGCAGTTCGAGCAGGCCGGCCTGCTCTCGCGCAGCAATTTCGAATCGGGCAAGGCGGTGTTCGAATTGAACGAAGGGTCGCATCACGACCATCTCGTTTGCCTCGATTGCGGACTCGTCGAAGAATTTTTCGACTCCGAGATCGAGAGCCGCCAGCAGTCCATCGCAAAGGAACGCGGCTTCAAGCTGCAGGAGCATGCGCTGGCGCTGTACGGCGCGTGCACCAAGGAAAATTGCCCGCATCGCAAGCACTGAAGCTGGACTAGTGCGACGTCGGCCGCGTCGGGGTGCGCGGCGCGGTGGGCAATGAAAGAAAAAACCCGGCCGATGAAAATCGGCCGGGTTTTTTGCGTGTGCGGCACCGAGGCCGCGCGAGGACGGTCGTGCCTTGCGGCATCCCTACATGGCCGGCATGGCCGACGACTTGCGCCACCCGCCCGATCCCCCGTTTCAGGCCACCAACTCAGCGCTCGCTTCAAACAACAGCCGCCACGGCTCGGCCAACGGCAATTCGTCGCAGTTGGGCTGCTCGCCGCCACGATCCACCACCACAAAATCGCTCACCTGATCGAGTGCGAGCAGCGGGTGATGCCAAACGCCTTTGGCATAGTTCACGCCCTGCCAGCCGTCGCTCCAGAACGCCCGCATGCGCGCCGGATCCAGTTCGCCGGCCGGCGCGACGACCACCAGATAGCGGCGAGCCGTTAAGGGAACGAAAGCCTGACTGCCCAGCGGATGCCGTTCCATCATGGCGATTTCGATCGGCAAGTCGCGAGGCTGCGCGCGAAACAGATTGATCAGCGGCCGGCCGCCATCGTCCATTACGTCGACATTCGCGAGGTCGTGATAGCGCTCGGTCGTGCCGCCGTTGATCGGAAAATGGCGCGCGCCGTCCAGTTCGATGACGTCGCCGAACAGCGCGAAAGCCGCGCGCGTCAGCCGTTCCACATGCAAGGTCTTCATCGCCGCGACTCCTTTACGCGATCTCGCCCCACAAGCGCAGGCGCGACACGCCGCCGTCGGGGAAGATATTGAAACGCACATGCGTCACCGGTCCAAGGGATGCGATGCCGTCCGCGAATGTATGCACGTGGTCCATCTGCAACTTCTGTTCGCCGATCAGTACCGGCCAGAACATCGCCTGCGTGATCAGTGAGTCGTCGGTGCCGCCCGTTACGGAGGCCGCCTGCAGCGAGTAGCGATCGGGGTAATTACCCTTGAAGTGCGCCGTGTCCACTTCGATCTTGTGAATCACGCCCGGCCGCGCCAGCGCGACAATCGCCCAGTCGTTACCCGGCTCCCGACGGCGGCGCGTTTCCCAGCCGTCTCCCATATTGACGCCGCGGCCCGGCATCAGCATCTGCGAGGCCGGCCCGAAATGCTGATTATTCGTAGCAACCAGGTACGCGCCGTTTTCGATCGCGGCGAGGTCCAGCAATGTGCCGCGTTCGACGCGCTCCCAGTCGCGCTTCGGCTGGCCATACACACGCAGACGAGCGAGACCGCCGTCCGGATACAGATTCACGCGCAGATGCGTAAAAGCGCGGGCGTCGTTCACGTCGACGTAGTGGTGGGTGTTGCCTTGCAGCGTGGTGGCAGGCACGAGCGATTGCCAGTCGGCGTTGTCGGGGGGGACTTCGCCGTCCACATAGCACGCGTCGATTGACGCGGCCGGCGGGAAATTGCCGGTGAAGTGGCTCGTGTCCAGGTCGACACCGTGCACGACGCCCGGGCGCGCGAGCCGGATCACGCAATAGTCGTGGCCAGTGGTGCGCTTGCGGCGGGTTTCCCAGCCGTCCATCCATTTGCCGTGATCGTCGTACTTGCCGGGAATGAATACGGCCGGCTGCGGCTCGAGCATGCGTTCTTTCGGCGCGAAGAATTCGTCGCTCGCGTAGAGCGCCTTCGCGCCCAGCCGGGGGTCGGCGAGGTTCATGTAGCGACGGGTGAAAGCAGGAGCGTTGGGGTCGAGGATCGGATTAGCCATAGTCTCAGTCAGGCGACGAAAAGTAAGGGGAGCCGGCGGAGTCAGAGCATCCGCCGGATGCAGAACGCGCGCTGCGTCGGCGCGCTGTGGAATAACTGTCAAGCTGGCCGCTGTGTGACGGGGTTAAGCCGCGTCAGACTGCCGGCACATGGTCGCCGGCCGCGTGCTCGGCGCCGGCATCGTCGCCAGCGGGCACGTAGCGCAGTGCTTCGTCGCGATTCAGCACACGATGGGCGCGCGCCCGGTCGATGTCGTTTTCCCACACGGCGACCACCACGGTTGCCACGCAATTGCCGATCAGATTGGTCAGCGCGCGGGCAATGCCGACAAACCAGTCGACCGGCAGAATCAGCACAAGGCCAAGCACGGGAATCGCCGGAATCGCGGACAGCGTCGCAGCCAGAATCACGATGGCCGAACCGGGAATGCCGTGCGCGCCCTTCGACGTCACCAGCGACACCAGCACCACCACAATCAGATCGTGCAGCGACAGCGGCGTATTGGTCGCCTGTGCGATGAAAATCACCGCAAGGGTCAGATAGATGGAGAAGCCATCGAGATTGAAGGAGTAGCCGGTCGGAATGACCAGACCGACGGTCGAATCCTTGACGCCCATCCATTCGAGCTTGCGCATGATCTGCGGCAGCACGGCGTCTGAAGAAGCCGTGCCGAGCACGATGGAAAGCTCTTCGCGCAGATAGCGGATCAGCTTGAAGATGCTGAAACCTGCCAGGCGCATTACGACGCCCAGCACGACCACCACGAACACAATGCAGCTCGCGTAGAACACCACCACGAGCATGCCGAGTTGCTTGAGCGACTCGACCCCGTACGTGCCGGTCGTGAACGCGATCGCACCGAGCACGCCGAGCGGCGCGAGCTTGATGATGAAACCCATCACGCGGAAAAATACCTGCGAAAGCTCGTCGATCAGGCTGCTCACGCGTTGCGCCTTATTGCCGAGCAGCGACAGCGCCGAGCCGAACAGCACGGAGAAAACGAGAATTTGCAGGATGTCGCCGGTCGCGAATGCGTTGATCGCCGTGTCGGGGATGATCTTCAGCAGAAAGCCGGCTGTGTCCTTCAGGCTCTTCGCGTTTTCGGTGTAGGTCGCGAGCGATGCGGGGTCGAGCGAGTGCAGGTCGATGTTCATGCCGACGCCGGGCCGCGTTGCATAGGCCAGCACCGCGCCGATCACGAGCGCAATCGTCGTCATAACCTCGAAATAGACCACCGCCTTCAGGCCGACGCGGCCGACTTTGCGCAGATCGCCGGCATGCGCCATGCCGCTCACCACCACGCAGAACACGATCGGGCCGATCACCATCTTGATCAGCTTGAGGAAGCCGTCGCCGAGCGGGCGCAGCGATTGGGCGAAATGCGGAAATACGGCGCCGATCACAATGCCCGCCACTAACGCTATGACGACCCGGCCAAACAGCGAATTGAAGAACTTCAACACGGCTTCCTCCTGATTGGGAATCACATCTGTTCAGACTGGTCCGACCAGTACTGTTATGGCGAATAGTAGGAAGCCGATATACTGACGTCAAGAAATCATTAAATAGCGTTTACCCGTTGTTTTTTAACAGTTTTGGGGCGGGATTGCGCATCTTTAACGACTCATCGTACGAGCGCTCAGAACACGCATACAATGCTGGTCAGACCGCGCACCCAAAGTGAGCAAGCATGAAAAATGTTCCGCATACCGTCACCGATGCCGCCATCGCGATCATCCGCGAACGGATCGAAGCGGGCGTCTATCCCGTGGGCAGTTTGTTGCCGGCGCAGCGCCAACTCTCCGAAGAGCTCGCGATCAGCCGCGCATCGTTGCGCGAGGCGCTCTCCACGCTCGAAGCGCTCGGTCTTCTGACGATTCGCCCCGGTAAGGGCGTCTATGTGGACAGCGCACAGGCGACGACCACCCAGGCATGGCGGTTCGCGGAACAGTCTTCGTTGCCGGATACGTACCAGATGCGTTTCGCACTTGAAGGCTTTATTGCCCGCATGGCAGCGCTGGCGATCAGCGATTCCGACCTCGCCTGGTTCGAAGACAACATCGCCGCCATGCAAACAGCGCTCGCCTGCGACGAACTCGACGAAGCCGCCCGCCTCGACTACGACTTTCACATGCGCATCGTGAGCATTGCCGGCAACGCGGCAATCGAATCGATACTGAGTAGTGCCGCGGAAATCATGAAGGAAAGCCAGCGGATGCCGTTTTATCGGCGTGAGTTGGTGCTGTCCACGTACACCGAGCATCGAGTGATTCTCGACGCGCTCAAGGCGCGCGATTCCGCCGCGGCCGGCAAGGCCATCGAAACCCACATCTCAAACGCCGCGCAGCGCGCCGGCGTCTATTTCCCGACGCCGCAGGCGTAAAAAAAGCCGCTCCGAGGAGCGGCTTTGATCTTTCTGCCCTGCCGGCCGCGCAGGCCGCGGGGCATGCAAAGCAAACAGCTTACTTCGCGTTGGCGAGCGCCACGGCCGTGTCCAGCATGCGGTTCGAGAAGCCCCACTCGTTGTCGTACCAGCTCGACACCTTCACCAGACGGCCCGACACCTTGGTCAGCGTGGCGTCGAACGTCGACGAAGCCGGGTTGTGGTTGAAGTCGATCGACACCAGCGGCGCCTCGTTGTAACCGAGGATGCCCTTGAGCGCGCCTTCCGATGCTTCCTTCATGATCGCATTGACTTCCTCGACCGTCGTATCGCGCGCGGCGATGAACGACAGGTCGACGACCGACACGTTGATCGTCGGAACGCGAATCGCGTAGCCGTCCAGCTTGCCGTTCAGTTCCGGCAGCACCAGGCCGACAGCCGATGCAGCGCCGGTCTTGGTCGGGATCTGGCTGTGCGTGGCCGAGCGCGCGCGGCGCAGGTCTTCGTGGTACACGTCGGTCAGAACCTGGTCGTTCGTGTACGCGTGGATCGTGGTCATCAGACCGTTCACCAGGCCGATCTTGTCGTTCAGCGGCTTGACGAGCGGCGCGAGGCAGTTGGTCGTGCACGATGCGTTCGAGATCACAGTGTCCGATGCCTTCAGGACGTTGTGGTTCACGCCGTAGACGATCGTTGCATCGACGTCTTTACCGCCCGGCGCCGAGATGATGACCTTCTTTGCGCCGCCCTTGATGTGCGCGCTGGCCTTTTCCTTGGTTGTGAAAAAGCCCGTGCATTCCATCACGACGTCGACGTTCAGCTCGCCCCACGGCAGTTCTGCCGGGTTGCGGTTAGCCAGCACGCGAATCTTGTCGCCGTTCACGACCAGGTAGTCGCCGTCCACCGAGACTTCGCCCGGGAACTTGCCGTGTGCCGTGTCGTATTGCGTCAGGTGAGCGTTGGTCTTGGCATCGCCAAGATCGTTGATGGCGACGATTTCGATATCGTGCTTCTTGCCGTTTTCATAGAAGGCGCGCAGCGTGTTGCGGCCGATCCGGCCGTAGCCGTTGATTGCGACGCGAATCGTCATGGTCTATCTCCTGATGGCTGAAAAAAATCGTCCAGGTTGGCCTGATTTGCCGGGATTGCCGCGCGTGGGGTGCGCGCGGCAGCCTCGAAGGCAGATCAGCCGAGTGCGGCTTTGGCCGTCTCTACGACGTGCTCGACGGTGAAGCCGAAATGCTTGAACAGCACGCCAGCCGGGGCCGATTCGCCGAACGTGTCGATGCCGACCACGCCGCCTTCCAGACCCACGTACTTGCGCCAGAAATCCGTGACACCCGCTTCGATCGCGACGCGACGCACGCCGTGCGGCAACACGCGTTCGCGATATTCGGCGTCCTGCTTGTCGAACACCGTGGTCGACGGCATCGACACGACGCGTGCCGCGATGCCTTCGCGAGCCAGCGGCTCGACAGCATTCAACGCCAGTTCGACTTCCGAACCGGTGGCGATCAGGATGATCTTGCGCGCGACGATTTCGTCGTTCCAGTCGCGCAGCACGTAACCGCCCTTCTCGATATTGGCGATCTGCGCATCGGTACGCTCCGAGAACGGCAGGTTCTGACGGCTGAAGATCAGGCACGACGGGCCATGATGCTCGACCGCGTGAGTCCAGGCCACCGCCGTTTCGACCGTATCAGCCGGACGCCACACTTGTAGGTTCGGAATCAGACGCAGGCTTGCGACATGTTCGATCGACTGGTGGGTCGGACCGTCTTCGCCCAGACCGATCGAATCGTGCGTGAACACGAAAATCGACGGCGCCTTCATCAAAGCGGCAACACGCAGCGCGTTGCGACTGTAGTCCGAGAACGTCAGGAACGTGCCGCCGAAGGCCTTGAAGCCACCATGCAGCGCGATGCCGTTGATCGCGGCGCTCATGCCGAACTCGCGCACGCCGTAGTTCACGTAGTTGCCGGCGGCCTTGCCTTCGGCGTTCACGCGCACCGGCTTGGCAGCCTTCCAGTTGGTCAGGTTCGAACCGGTCAGGTCGGCGGAGCCGCCGAGCAGTTCCGGCAGCACGGCCGACAGGCCTTCGATAGCCTGTTGCGATGCCTTGCGCGTCGCGACGGTTTCCTTGCGTTCGTTAGCGCCGGCGATGATGGCCTGCGCCTTTTCCTTCCAGTCGGCGGGCAACTGCTTCGCGTCGCGGCGCTTGAATTCAGCGGCTTCCTGCGGGTATTTGGCTGCGTACGCGGCAAACGCCTTGTCCCACTCGGATTCGTGGCGCGCGCCGGCTTCCGTCGCATCCCACGCTGCGTAGACTTCCTGCGGGATTACGAACGGCTCCCACTTCCAGCCGATCGCTTCACGGGTGGCCGCGATTTCCTTGTCGCCGAGCGGCGAGCCGTGCGAATCATGGCTGCCGGACTTGGTCGGCGCGCCTTCACCGATCACGGTCTTGCAGCAGATCAGCGTGGGCTTGTCCGACAGCTTGGCTTGCTTGATTGCGGCGTCGACCGCATCGACATCGTGGCCGACCACGTTCGGGATCACGTTCCAGCCGTAAGCTTCGAAGCGCTTCGGCGTGTCGTCGTGGAACCAGTGGACCACTTCGCCGTCGATCGAGATGCCGTTGTCGTCGTAGAACGCGATCAGCTTGTTCAGCTTCAGCACGCCCGCGAGCGAGCAGGCTTCGTGCGAGATGCCTTCCATCAGGCAGCCATCGCCCACGAACACGTACGTGTGGTGGTCGACGATCTTCGCGTCGGGCTTGTTGAATTCGGTGGCGAGCAGCGATTCGGCGAGCGCCATGCCGACTGCGTTCGCGAGACCCTGGCCGAGCGGGCCGGTGGTCGTTTCGACGCCCGGCGTGATGCCGTATTCCGGGTGACCCGGCGTCTTCGAGTGCATCTGGCGGAAGTTCTTCAGCTCTTCCATCGGCAAGTCATAGCCGGTCAGGTGCAGGAGCGAGTACAGCAGCATCGAGCCGTGGCCGTTCGACAGAATGAAACGGTCGCGATCGGCCCACTGCGGGTTCTTCGGGTTGTGGCGCAAATGACGCGACCACAAGGCCACGCCGATTTCGGCCATGCCCATCGGCATGCCGGGGTGGCCGGAATTCGCTTTTTGAACGGCATCCATGGACAACGCACGGATTGCGTTAGCCATCAGGGAGGTGGGTGCGGGAGACGGGGTCGTCATGTCGAGTCCGGAGACAGAGTCAGAAAGCGGTGCGCGCTTGAGGCCCGGATGCTCGAATGCCAGTCCACTTCGGCGCACGGTGCGGCGCCAGGAGACGCGAAACGGGCAGAGCAAACGGACAAGGCTGAAAGCGTGACATTCTAACAGAACGTTGGGCGCCCTCCCGCGCGCAGGCCCCCTCGCTGCAGGTTCCCGGCTGGTTGCGCGTTGGCTCCTGGGCTGACTGCGCGCTGGGTCCGGAATGTGCCCGCCCCCCGGTTTCGGGTCGGAGCCGCGTGCGGACGGGCCACGCCGCGTTTGCGCCTTTACAATTGAGCGAGACCAACCCACCGCGCTCCGAACGGAGCCCGCCATCCGTGAACGCTCCCCTGCTGTTCCGCCCGACCGCCGACGCCGTCTACGGATTTCCTAACGCTCGACGGCTTGCGTGCGTCGATTCGCCCTATCAGCGTATTGAGGTCTGGGACACGCCACAGCTCGGCCGGCTATTTACGCTCGACGGGCGCCCGATGACCTCGACCGGTGACGAATTTATCTACCATGAGTGCATGGTGCATCCAGCCGCGCTGGCGCATCCTGCGCCGAAAGCGGCGCTGGTGCTGGGTGGCGGCGACGGCGGCGCTGCGCGGCAATTACTGAAACACACCGGCATCGCGCGAATCGTGGTGGCGGAGCTCGATGCCGAAGTCGTGCGCCTGACCCGCGAGTATCTCGCCGACGTGCACGATGGCGCTTTCGACGATCCGCGCGTCGAGCTGGTAATCGGCGATGCCGCGCATTATGTCGCGGGGATCGATGCAAAGGCCGCAGCGCGGTTCGATCTGGTTGCCTTCGACCTGACACCGCCGGATTCACCTGCCGCGGACCTGTACACACCCGACTTTTACCGGCAACTCAAGCGTGTCATGAGTCCGGCCTCAGTTCTCACGCTGCATCTCGGCTCGCCGTACTTCCATGCCGACCGCGTCGCCCGTCTGCTCGGCGATCTGCGCAACGCCTTCGCCGTCGTGCGCACGATGCATACCTTCATCCCGCTCTACGGCTCACTCTGGATGATGGCTAGCGCCAGCGATACGCTCGACCCTGCAGCTCTCACCGCCGAAACACTGACCCAGCGCCTCGCCGCGCGCCAAATCGATTCGCTAAAACACTACGATGCCGCTCTGCATGCCGGACTGTTCTCGGCTTCCCGCTCCGTGCGCGATAAACTAAGTCAATTCTTAAAGCCATCAAGCTAACGCGTGGGCAAAATGCACGGTTCGGTCGGCGCGCGCTATCGGTATATCGATACGCGAGCGCTCACCTGGCCTCGCAACATGCATCCCGCAACCCCAATAGATCCGGAGAACTCCATGACCGCCTCCCGCCCAGCCGGTGTGCCCTGGTTGACCCCCTATCTGACGGTGCGCGACGCACGTGCCGCGACCGCGTTCTTCGAAGCGGCATTCGGCTTCGAGATACGCGATAGCGTTCAGGACGACGGCGTCGTCATGCATGTCGAGATGACCTATCAAGGCCAGCTGATCGTGATGTTCGCGCCGGAAGGCGCGTTCGGCTCGGCGGCGAAAACCCCCAAGAGCGCGGGCGCGATTGCGCCGCAATCGTTTTATGTCTATGTCGACGACGTCGACGCGGTTTACACGCGGGCGCTGGCCGCTGGCGCAAAATCGCTGAGCGAGCCACAGGATCAGTTCTGGGGCGACCGGTTTGCCCAGGTCGAAGATCTGGACGGCTACCGTTGGGCGCTCGCTCGCCACCTTTCCTGAACTAATGAGTATTTTTCTGATGCCTCGCTTCTTCGTCGGTACGCCTCTCAAGCCCGACGACATCATGCCGTTGCCCGATGACGTCACGCGCCACATCCTCGTACTGCGTTTGCAGCCCGGCGATTCGATCGTGCTTTTCAATGGCGAAGGCGGCGAATACAGCGCCGAACTCGTCGAAGTCGAACGCCGCTCGGCCAAAGTGAGAATTCACGAATTCCGCAATATCGAAGTGGAGCCGCCGTATCACCTCACGCTCGCGCAAGGCATTGCCGGCGGCGACAAGATGGACTGGCTCATCGAGAAGGCCGTCGAACTCGGGGCATCGTGTTTCGTGCCGCTGACCACCACGCGCAGCGTCGTGCGTCTTTCCGGCGACCGCGCGCAGCGGCGGCATGTTCACTGGCAGGGCATTGTGCGGGCGTCGTGCGAACAATGCGGGCGCAATCGCCTGCCTGAGGTGATGCCGGTGCGCGAGATCGCCACATGGCTCGGCGCGCCCCCCCGCGCACCGGAAGAAGGCGAGTTGCGCATTCTGCTGTCGCCGCGCGCCAGCATCAGCTTTTCAGCGCTGCCCGCCAATCCGCCGTTTGGGCGCGTAACGGTACTCGTCGGCCCCGAAGGCGGTTTTTCCGCAGCCGAAGAAGCCGCTGCGACCGATCACGGATTTACTGCAGTCGGTCTCGGTCCACGTGTGTTGCGTACGGAAACCGCCGGCATCGCGGTACTCTCGGCATTGGCCGCCCGCTGGGGCGGCTGGTAAGCCAACCCACTGATTTGAAATGCAAAAGAGAAAGGCCCGCCAATTGGCGGGCCTTTCTCTTTTTGGCGGTGATGAGCAATGCTCAACGCATCCGTTAGGCAAACGAATAAAACACCCGGAACGCGACCTTGCGCTCGGCCCAGAACTCGGCCGCCTCGCGAAACACGTCGAGGAGCGTCTCGCGCCCTTCCTTATCGAACTTCTGCGCGACCGGCAACTGCTCGAGCACGATCACGAACCCGGGCTGCGTACCGGCCTTGTGGACCAGATCGGTCAGGCAATCGTAGAGCGCGTCGTAATTCTTGCCGAAATGCTTCGGAAACAGAAACGACGTGGCAATGGTCTCCAGCACTTCCTGTTTGGACTGGGCATTCGCGCAGTACGCATAAAGAAAATGCTGGCCGAGTTGATTGGCCTCGTCAGCGAGATCCTGCACGCGAAACGCGCGGATCGACTGTACGATGTTCGGTCGTACGGTCTTGAAAAGGCTCATGGGCTCCTCGTTCGATGAAAGCACAGTGCTGCCTTCGCTCTGGTTATCCCGGCCCTGGTCGCCGGCGCGCATCCGCATGACGCGCTGGAACAAATTGCCGTCGCCGGCCGCGAAAAGATCCGTCGCGACTCCGGAGTCGTGCGCGTAGACGTTGTCGCTCATGCCGTTCATCCCGATGTCATTCAACAATACGATTAAAACTGGTGTAATGGTCGTCCGAGTAGTAACAGTTGTCGATCCGCTGTAGCGGACCTCCGCAGACGATGCGACGCGCCCCGCGGTTTCTCGAGCGAGGCGTGGGAACGGTGTATTCGTGGTAATAGCCGCGCCGATGCGGCGGTAGCAACCGTTCGCGATTGCCGAATACGATGCCGTCCTTCTCATACGGGTAAGGCCCGCCCGCGGCAATCAAGTTCAATGTATTGACTGCTTCGCGCGGCAACTGCGCCGCGGCGATGGTGCCCTGCACCTGTGCTTGTGTATCGGCGGGTGCCGTGTAGTCGCGCGCAAACGCGCCAGGCACGGAGCCGGATAAAGCGCAGAGCGTCAAAGCACCGATCAGCACGCCTTTAATGCGCTGCCACTTGCGTGCCATGAATCAAGGTTCCCCGCTGTTAGATCACGAGTTTTACGACCATGAAAGTCGTAAGGGTATCGCTAAAACCCCACAGAATCAACGTTCACCAGACCGGCAAACACATCCTATCGCGCGGGAAAGAGCCACGGAACTGGCTTTGACGACTTTTGACAGAATATTTAGCCTATACAAGCTAAAATTAGCTCAATCAAGCAAATACAGGGCAAAACCAGGCGCACACGGCGTCCGTTGCGTGGTTCGTTCTCTGGAGTGAAAGCCTTGCGGTTGCTGCAGCCTCTCAAAGGCTGAATGGTTTCATTCAGCCTTTTTTAGGGTGACTATCCCCTGTTCACCCGCAGGCGTGCCCGTTGCGGGCACGCCTTTTTTTTGCGTGACGCCCACAGTCGGGCGACGCCACGCTTCAGTCCCGGCTCAAGAATCAGCGGGCTGCGATTACGTCAGCCACCAGCAGCGCGGTCATGTTGACGATCCGGCGCACCGTCGCCGAGGCCGTCAGCACGTGCACCGGCTTGGCCGCGCCGAGCAGCATCGGACCAATCGCGATGTTGTTGCCCGCAGCGGTCTTCAGCAGGTTGTACGAGATGTTGGCCGCGTCGATGTTCGGCAGCACCAGCAGGTTCGCGTCGCCTTCGAGCGTCGAGTCGGGCAGCACTTCGCGGCGCAGGTTCGCGTCGAGCGCGAGGTCGCCGTGCATTTCGCCGTCCACTTGCAAGTCCGGCGCGCGCTCGCGCAAGATCGCCAGCGTGTCGCGCATTTTCTGCGCGGTCGGCGCATTGCTCGAGCCGAAGTTCGAATGCGACAGCAGCGCAACCTTCGGCTCGATACCGAAGCGGCGTACTTCTTCAGCCGCCATAATCGTGATCTCGGCCAGTTGCTCCGGCGTCGGGTCGACGTTCACGTGCGTGTCGACGAGGAAAATCTGCCGGTTCGGCAACACCAGCGCGTTCATTGCCGCGTAGACCTTCGCGCCTTCCTTCTTGCCGATCACCTGATCGATGAAGTGCAGGTGGCGATGCGTGGTGGACACCGTGCCGCAGATCATGCCGTCGGCCTCGCCGCGTTCCACCATCATCGCGCCGATCAGCGTGGTGCGGCGGCGCATTTCGAGCTTGGCCATCTGCTCGGTGATGCCCTTGCGCGACATCATCTTGTGATATTGCTGCCAGAAATCGCGGTAACGCTCGTCGTGATCGGTGTTCACGACCGTGTAGTCCTGCCCCGCGACCAGGCGCAGGCCATAACGCGCGATGCGCTGTTCGATCACCGCCGGACGACCGATCAGGATCGGCTTCGCGAGCTTTTCGTCGACGATGATCTGCATGGCGCGCAGCACGCGCTCTTCTTCGCCTTCCGCGAACACAATGCGCTTCTTCTCCGGCTCGACGCCGCGCGCCAGCTGGAAAATCGGCTTCATGGTGGTGCCGCTGTGGTACACGAACTGCTGCAGATGCTGTTCGTACGCTTCCATGTCCTCGATCGGACGCTCGGCAACACCCGAATCCATCGCGGCCTTCGCCACCGCCGGCGCGACCTTGACGATCAGGCGCGGGTCGAACGGCTTCGGAATCAGGTATTCCGGGCCAAACGAGAGATCCTGGATGCCATACGCAGTCGCGACGATATCGCTCTGCTCCTGGCGCGCCAGTTCGGCAATCGCGTTGACCGCGGCGATTTCCATTTCACGCGTGACGGTTGTCGCGCCCGCATCCAGCGCACCGCGGAACAGGAACGGGAACACCAGCACGTTGTTCACCTGGTTCGGGTAGTCCGTGCGGCCCGTGCAAAGCACGGCGTCCGGACGCACTTCGAGCGCCAGTTCCGGCAGGATTTCGGGGGTCGGATTGGCCAGCGCCAGAATCAGCGGCTTGTCGGCCATCTGCTTGACCATGTCCTGCTTGAGCACGCCGCCGGCCGAGAGGCCGAGGAAAATGTCCGCGCCGCCGATCGCCTCGGCGAGCGTGCGAGCGTCGGTTTCGCGTGCGAAGCGTTCCTTGTCCGGGTCCATCAGTTCGACGCGGCCCTTATAGACCACGCCGGCCAGGTCAGTGACGGTGATGTTTTCGAGCGGCAGGCCGATGTCGACCAGCAGGTCCAGACACGCCAGTGCCGCTGCGCCCGCGCCGGACGACACCAGCTTGACGCTCTTGATGTCTTTACCGACCACCTTCAGGCCATTGGTGATAGCCGCCGCGACAACAATCGCCGTGCCATGCTGGTCGTCGTGGAAAACTGGAATCTTCATGCGCTTGCGGCATTCGCGCTCGACGATGAAGCAGTCCGGCGCCTTGATGTCTTCGAGATTGATGCCGCCGAAGGTAGGTTCCAGCGCGGCGATCACGTCGACCAGCTTGTGCGGATCGGACTCGTTCAACTCGATATCGAACACGTCGATGCCGGCGAACTTCTTGAACAGGACGGCCTTGCCTTCCATGACCGGCTTCGACGCGAGCGGTCCGATGTTGCCGAGACCCAGCACGGCGGTGCCGTTCGTGACGACGCCGACCAGGTTGCTGCGCGCGGTGAAACGCGCGGCGTTCAGCGGATTCTCGACAATTTCCTCACACGCGAACGCGACGCCCGGCGAGTACGCCAGCGCGAGGTCGCGCTGGTTGATCATCTGCTTGGTCGGTGCGATCGCGATTTTCCCGGGGGTCGGGAACTCGTGATAATCGAGGGCGGCTTCGCGGAGTTTGCTATTGACGGGAGTCGACATAAGGCGGGCTTCGAAGTGCGGATTAGAATAGACGTTCGACGGCATTGTAGCCCCAATTGCCGGCCCAATTCCTTCAATACGGGTACAACTGCCGCGACTGAAACAGAGTGAAAGGCAAACGTCGCGCGCGGTCGGCTGATTGGCCGTCAAACCCGCGTCGAGTGCGAATAAAGTGTTTACCCGTTCGCGCTTCCGCATAATGCGCGCCGTTAGCAGCTTTTCGTTGCAGTTATCCGTTCATCCATCACCCCATGCTCTCCGAGTTCTCGCTGATCGATCGCTTCTTCGCCCGCCGCGCCGCCGCGGCACCCCGTGCCGATGACGGCTCACTCGGCATCGGCGACGACTGCGCGCTACTCGCGCCGCGGCGGGGGGAAATGCTGGCGATATCGACGGATATGCTGGTGGAAGGCCGTCACTTCTTTCCCGATGTCGATCCCGGGGCGCTCGGTCATAAGGCCCTCGCGGTGAACCTGTCGGACCTGGCCGCGATGGGTGCGAGACCGCAGGCGTTCACACTGGCGTTCTCCTTGCCCAAGGCCGACGAAGTCTGGCTGGCCGCCTTTAGCGAGGGGCTCTTCACTCTGGCCGAGCGCTATGGCTGCACTCTGATCGGCGGCGACACGACCGGTGGCCCATTGAATTTGTGCCTTACCGTGTTCGGCAGCGTGCCGCCGCAAGCCGCGCTGCGCCGCGACGCCGCGCAACCGGGCGACGACATCTGGATCTCCGGCACGCTTGGCGACGCCCGTGCGGGGCTGGGTGTGCAGCGCGGCGAGTGGTCCGCCGATGCCAGCGACACTGCGACGTTTCGTCGCGCCCTCGAACGCCCGGAGCCGCGCATCCGCCTGGGGCTCGCGTTGCGAGGAATCGCACACGCCGCGCTCGATCTGTCAGACGGACTTGCCGGCGACCTGCTGCACATCCTGAAACGCTCGAACGTGCAGGCCACTGTCGACGTCGACGCTGTGCCGAGATCAGACGCGCTGCGCCGCCTCTCGCCCGAAATCCAGCAACGTTGCACGCTAGCCGGCGGCGACGATTACGAACTGTGCTTCACCGCCCCGGCTGCGGCACGCGCCGCGGTCGAATCAGCCGGCCGCGAGGCCGCGATACCGGTCACGCGCATCGGTACAATAAGCGCTCTTCAATCGGCGGCCGACCGCCCGGCGATCGGCTGGCGCAATGCCGCCGGCACGCCGCTCACCCTGACGTTGCAAGGCTTCGACCATTTCCATGCAGACTGATCCCCCGCTGGTGCCCGCTGACGAAGTTATCGGCAATCCGGCGCCCAACGCGTCCGGGCCCCGCGCCCCACGCCCTCAGCCGCGCCGCGCCACCGCGCGCTTCATGCTGTCGCACCCGCTGCACATCCTGTCGCTGGGTTTCGGCAGCGGTTTGTCGCCGGTTGCGCCGGGCACGGTCGGCACGCTGTTCGCATGGGCATCGTTCGCCGTCCTGAGCCGCTACTTGACCGTGGTCGACTGGGGCGTGCTGATCGTCGCCGGTTTTCTCGGCGGCATTGCGATTTGCGGCTTCACCGCCAAAAAGCTCGGCACCGACGATCCGTCGCCGGTCGTCTGGGACGAAATCGTCGCGTTCTGGCTGGTGCTGCTGATGGTCACGCCGGTCACGCTGACCGGGCAGTTCGTCGCGTTCCTCGTGTTCCGTTTCTTCGATATGGTGAAGCCGCCGCCCATCGGCTATTTCGATCGCCGACTGAAAGGTGGCTTTGGCATCATGTTCGATGACCTGGTCGCCGCGTTTTTCACGCTGCTCGTGATTGCGCTCTGGCGCATGTCGGTTTAACCGTTGCCGGTTGGCCAGTGCCGGCCAAGGGCTGCAAGCCGGCAGCCTCTTGCAGCAGTTCCCCGTTTTCCGGATTGATGTCATGCCTACCGATTCCGTGGTTCATCAGCTCGCGATTCGCGTGAGCAACCGTCTGCGTGACGAGCGCCTGATGCTCGTCACCGCCGAATCCTGCACGGGCGGCATGGTGGCAACCGCGATCACCGATATTTCCGGCAGCAGCGGCTGGTTCGAGCGCGGTTTCGTCACGTATTCGAATCAGGCCAAATCCGAGATGATCGGCGTGCCAGCCGAGCTGATCGAAAAGCACGGCGCGGTCAGCGAACAGGTGGCACGCGCGATGGCCGAGGGTGCGCTACGCAACAGCCGCGCGCAGGTGTCGTTGTCGATTACCGGCGTGGCCGGTCCGGGCGGCGGCACAGAAACCAAGCCGGTAGGCATGGTGTCGTTCGGCTGGAGCAATCGGCTGCATACATCCGTGGAAACCAAAGTATTCAAGGGCGACCGCGAGAAGATCCGCGTGCAGGCTGCCGCGCACGCGTTGCGCGGCGTGCTGGCCCTGCTCGACGAACGCGAACATTAACGTCCGGTTCAAACCCTGAGGCGCCATCACGATGCCCGACACGCTGACTTCAACCGCAGCCAAAGACGAACTGATCCGCCGCTTCGATCTGAAGCCGCATCCGGAAGGGGGATTCTTTAGCGAGACGTATCGGTCCGTGGACGCGGTTCTTCGCGATGACGGTTCGACGCAGATGCGCTCGGCGTCCACGGCGATTTACTACCTGCTCTGTGACGGCGCGCATTCGGCGTGGCATCGGATCAAATCCGACGAGGTCTGGCATTTCTACGCCGGCGAGCCGTTGAACGTCCACGTGCTCGACGAAACAGGCTCGCTGATTACACACAAGCTGGGCAATGCGCTAACTCATCCGGATGCCGTGTTTCAAGCGGTGGTGCCCGCAGGCCGGTGGTTTGCCGCGGAATGTGCGGACCCGGCGACGTTCGCGCTGGTGGGCTGCACAGTCGCGCCAGGATTTGAATTCAGCGAATTCGAGCTGGCGGATATTGCAGCGCTGAAGGCGCAACATCCGCGGCATTCGGTGGTTATCGAGCGGCTGGGGCCAGCCGCTCAACCGGTCTGAACAGAAGCGCAAAGCGCTGCACAGCGCCGTCGCTTACCGGAACGTATTGATCCGGTCACGCGTTTCCATCGCCGCTTTCGCCGCGGCCTCAGCGAAATCGTCGTCCTTGCCGGCATAAATAATCGCCCGCGACGAGTTGATCAGCATGCCCGTGCCGTTCGCTGTACGACCGGCATTGACCGTCGCCTGAACATCGCCGCCTTGCGCGCCGATGCCCGGAATCAGCAGCGGCATATCGCCGACGATTCCGCGCACCACTTCGATCTCTTTCGGGAAGGTCGCGCCGACCACGAGACCCAGTTGGCCGCTAGCGTTCCACTTATCCGCCGCCAGTTGCGCAACGACCTGATACAACGGACGTCCGCCCGTCTCCAGAAACTGCAGATCGGAGCCGCCCGGATTCGAGGTCCGGCACAACACGATCACGCCCTTGCCCGCGTGCTCCAGGTACGGCTCGATCGAATCGAAACCCATATACGGATTCACCGTTACGGCATCCGCCCGATAGCGCTCGAACGCCTCGCGCGCATACTGCTCGGCGGTGCTGCCGATGTCGCCACGCTTCGCGTCCAGAATCACCGGCAAGCCCGGGTGGTTCGCATGAATGTGCGCGATCAGTTGCTCGAGTTGATCTTCCGCGCGATGCGCCGCGAAGTACGCGATCTGAGGCTTGAACGACGACGCATACGGCGCGGTGGCGTCGACGATGGTGCGGCAGAAGTCGAAAATTGCCTCGGGACGGCCCGCAAGCGCGCCCGGAAATTTGCTGGGCTCGGGATCGAGGCCGACGCACAGCAGCGAGTTCGTGCGCTGCCAGGCGTCGTTGAGTGTCTGGATGAAATTGGACATAGTGTGTCTCGCGGCGAGCCGATAACGGAAGTGGCGCGTATTTTACCTGTCTCGCGCGCGAGGCCGCGCCGACGCGCCACACCGGCGGGCGCGGCGGACGTGACGGATGCGCGCTGCCGGTCGGCCCTGCCTACTGACTACTGGCGCCGCCGCGATCCACGCGTACCCGGCATCGAGCGCAAACCCGTGCGTTCAACGCTGAAGCGGAACGTGCGCGTCAGACGCTCGCCGCGTTTCAGCATCGTCATGCCGTTCTCGCACGCACCGCCCGCCAGATTCATCGCGTTGATCGGGTGATCCACCGGCTCGAAGCAGAAGAACTCTTCGCCGGGTGGCGTGTAGAGCACATAGTAGTCGGTGTCGGCGGCAATATTCAGCGACAGGCGCCGCTTCGGCCACACCACAGCCGCCTGCCCGCTCCAGCCCGTGAAGGCGTGATTGACGATGGCTTCCGGCAGCGGATACGCCACACCGAATTGCCACGCGGGCGGCGCCGGCACGTGACGCACCGGCAGCCAGTCGTCGCCGGAGAGCCACAAGCCGCCGGCGGCCGCGGACAGTTCGGTGTCCGTGTCGCGCACGAAAAACGGATGCACGCCCAAGCCGAAAGGCAACGCCTCGCGACCGGCATTCTCGATTTCCAGCGTGATGACGAGCGTGGGGCCGTCCAGCGAATAGGTTTGCGTCGCGTGGAATGCGTACGGTTTGCCGTCCTGGCGATCGAGCGTCAGCCGGACATTTTCACGGTCCGCTTCCGCGACCTGCCAGGCAGAGAGCCAACCGTCGCCATGAATCGGCAGCGGTTCGTCGGCGCGATTGTTTGGCACCTCGATACGCCGCCCCGCCACATTGAAATGACCGCCGCCGATCCGGTTCGAATACGGCAGCAACGGATAGCAGGCCAGCTCGTTCGGCTGGGTATCGGCGGCGACATGGCGGCAGCGCCGGAAAATCGGCGTGAGCGCGCCGTCGTTACGCCAATCGAAACGGGTGATGCCGCCGCCGAGCGTCGGCGCGACGTCGAGACGCAGATGCGCGTTGGCAAGCGTAATACATGCAAGTTCGCCGCCGCTTGTCTCACCGACCGCAACCGCCGACGTACTCGGCCCCGGATGCACCGGATTGGCAGCCGCGTTGAGTCGCGCGCGCCGACTCTGGGAAGAAGCGGAAACAGGATTCGCAACAGTCATATCTGGCTCCATCGAGAGGCGTGGGACATTGCCGTCATTGCTGACGGATGCTGTTGGGCGATTTTCTTGAACCGGTCGCCTCTGGGTCCGAACGGCATGCTGCCGATTTGCTGCCACTGGTTTTGCGACATCGACTCCTTGCACTTTCTCAAACACGGCTCGACCACCCTCCGCTGCCGCCTCGACATCGAGGTCGGGCTATTTTGCGCTAGGCAGGCGAGCCTTGAAACACCGGCTCCTGCAAACCCTGTCGCCCAGGCGTTGCGATAAATACTCCGCCCGCGTGAGCATCGGTCGCGAGCGCCACGGCATCGAGATCGATGCGCGCGCTCGTAATGTACAGCGTGTCCAGTTGCGCGGCGTGTCCAGCGGGAAGTCCGCTCGGAGGACCGCCAAACGCGATGCAGCTCGGTTGCGCAGTCGGTACGTCGACGCGTTCGGTTTCCACGCCGTCGGGTCCATATCGCACCACTCGCCTGCCGCCCCATTGCGCATTCCACAGACCGCCGTCACCGTCGACGGTCGAACCGTCGGGTTCGCCGGTTGTGTCCGTCAATGTCGTGAAGACGCGATCGTTGGCGATGCTGCCGTCCGCGCGATAGTCGCAAACGCGAATTTCACGCGTTGGCGAATCGCAGTAATACATCGTCGCACCGTCAGGACTGAACGCGATGCTGTTCGAGATCGCCGGCGCAGGTAACGGCAACCGCTCCAGCGACAAATCGTGATTCAGACGATAAAACCCGCCGAGCGCCCGCAGCGGAGAGCCTTCGTCCTTTGTGCCGAAGACGAAACGGCCCTGACGGTCGCAACGGCCGTCGTTCACGCGCGTATTCAAATCCGCTTCGACGTCGACGATATGCTGCGTCACACCTGTTGCCAGATCGAAGAACGCCAGATGCGTCGCCAATCCGAGCAGCAGGTAGCGGGGGTCGGCACACAACGCAAACGTGCCAAGACGCTCGGACATGAGCCAGGACGTGCTTTGTCCGTCGCTCGGGTCATAGCGCCACAAACGCGCGCCTTCGATATCGGTCCAGTAGAAGCGGCCTGTTCTGGCGCACCACGTCGCGCCTTCGCCGAGCGTGCATTGCGTATCGAGCAGCAACGCCGCGCGAGGCGCCGGCTGAACTGTACGCGGCCCCGCACTCACGCCCAGCCTCCGTCGACAATGAGGTCCTGCGCGGTGATCATACGGCTGTCGTCCGCGGCGAGGAAAAGCGCCATGCGCGCGAGATCGGCGGGCAGCAGTTCAGCGTCGATGCACTGACCTTCCTTGATCGAACGACGGCCTGCGTCATCGAGCCACAAACGCTTCTGCTTTTCCGTCATCACCCAACCCGGCACCAGCGTATTGACGCGAATGTTGAAGTGACCGAGGTCGCGCGCGAGGCCGCGCGTCAAACCCTGCACCGCCGATTTCGACATCACATACACCGGATAGCCGCCGTTCTTCAGCATCCAGCTGATCGAGCCGAGGTTGATGATCGAGCCGCTGTTGGCGGCTTTCATATCGTCCATCACCGCTTGCGCCGCGAAAAACTGGTGACGAATATTTACCGCGATGCCGGCGTCGAAAGACTCACGCGTCACTTCACCGATCGTGTGGCGCTTGTCGTTTGCCGCGTTGTTCACCAGCACCTGAATCGGGCCGAGCGCGGCCTTCACGTCGGCAATCGCTTTTTGCAGTGCGTCGATATCGGTCAGATCGCACGGCAAAAACATGGGCTTATGTTTCGAATCGCCGAGTTCATCGGCGAGCGCTTCACCCGCGCTCGCATCGATATCGAAGAACGCGACGCGCGCGCCCTGGGCCGCGAAATGTTCGACGAACGATGCGCCGATACCGGTCGCACCACCCGTAATCAGTACGATTCGGTCGACGAGACTCGGATAGCGGGCAAACGCGCTGTCCGCGAGGCGGTCGTTTGCATTGGCCGGAGACGACATCGTTCGATTCCTTATAGAGCAAAGTAAGTGAGTCGCGAGTTGAGCGCGGGTTGGGCCCCGGGTTTAATCTCGCGAACCGCGGTTCTTCAACTGATCGAGCAGCACGGCGGCGAGCAGAATCGCGCCGCGCACGAGGTACTGGTAGAACGCGTCGATGTTCATCAGGTTCATCACGTTCTCGACCGTGCCCATGATCAGCACGCCGATCACGACACCGGAAATCGTCGCGCGACCGCCGAGCAGCGACACGCCGCCCAGCACGCAAGCCGAAATCACGTTCAGTTCGAAACCTTCCGCCGCGTTCGGCTGACCCGACGTAATCCGCGAAGCCAGAATCACACCCGCCAACGCGGTAACAGCCCCCTGAATCAGGAAGATATAAACGCGCGTGCGTTCGACGTTGATACCGGCGAGACGCGAAGCTTCCGGATTGCCGCCAATAGCCAGCGTGTTACGGCCATACACGGTCTGATTGAGCATCACGCCGAACACGATAAAGCACAGCAACGTGACCCAGATCGGCAGCGACACGCCGAAGAAGCTCAGGCCGCCCAGCGCGATAAAGGTATCCGACGACACGCCCACGGCTTGCCCGTGCGACACGATAAAGCCGAGACCGCGGACGATTTCCATCGTCGCGAGCGTCGTGATCAGCGCGTTGATGCGCAGATAAGCGATCACCGCGCCGTTGACGAAACCGATCACCGCGCCCGCTGCCACCGCCGCGATGATCGCGATGAAAGTGTTACCGGTCGCGTTCAGGACCATCGCACACAGCACGCCCGCGAAGGCGACCGTCGAACCCACCGACAGGTCGAAATCGCGCGAGGCCAGACAGAACATCATCGTGCACGCGACCATGCCGATCTGCGAAATCGACAGCGCGAGACCGAGCATGTTCTCGATCGAGAAGAAGTGATCGACCGTCAGCGACATCGTGACGAACATCACGACGAAGATCAGGATCAGGCTGTACTCGGTGATCTGCTGCCACCATTTCGCCTTGTCGTTCGACTGCGGGATCAGCGCTTCAGCCGCGCCTTTGGCGGCTTGTTGCGCGAGGTTTTCTCTGGCTTGCATTTGAAGACTCCTCCCGTTCCCCACGGGTTGCCGGACTTTCGTCCAAGTAATGTTCAGGCCGCTTGCTCGGTGGCTGCGGTTCCGGGCATGGCGGTCGAGCTCTGCGGCAACGCGAGGCTCAACACCGTTTGTTCCGTTGCTTCCTTGCGCGACAGCTCGCCGGAAATGCGGCCCTGACGCATCACGACGATCCGGTCGGACACACCGAGCACTTCCGGCAGTTCAGACGAAATCATCACGATCGCGCAGCCGCGTTCCGCAAGCTGATAAATCACGTTATAGATCTCATGCTTCGCACCCACATCGATTCCGCGGGTCGGCTCGTCGAGAATCACCACCTTCAGATCGGGCTCGGCCAACCAGCGCGACAGAATCGCCTTCTGCTGATTGCCGCCCGACAGAAAGCGAATCTTCTGGCGGCGGCTCGGCGTCTTGATCTTCAGAAGCTTGATGAAACGGTCCGCGGTTTCCGCTTCCTTCTTGCGGTCGAGGAACATCCCCGCCCGCAGATAGTGACGGCGGCAACTGATATTGATGTTCTCCGACACGGTCGCCATCGCGACGATGCCCTCTTCCTTGCGGTCTTCAGGGCACAGCACGATGCCATGCCGGATCGCCTCGCCCGCGCTGCGCACCTTGATCGGCTTGCCGTCGAGCACGATTTCGCCAGCCTTCTTGTGGTCGGCGCCGTACACCAGGTGCATCAGCTCGCTACGGCCCGCGCCCACCAGACCGAAGAAACCGACGATCTCGCCGCGCCGCACTTCGAAGCTGGCCGGCTGCGCGAGCGCATGGCCTTCGATCGCTTTCGCCGAGAAGCGCACTTCGCCCAGCGGACGCGCCGAATAGTTGTAGATATCGGAAATTTCACGCCCGACCATTTCGCTCACGATGGTGTCGCGCGACACGCCTTCGAGCGTCGGATGCGAGGCGATCTTGCGGCCGTCGCGGAAAATCGTGCAGGCATCGCACAGCTCGTAAATCTCGTCCATGCGGTGCGAGATGTAGATCATCGCGCGGTTGTCGGCGCGCAGGTCGCGCACCAGCTTGAACAGCACCTCGGTCTCGCGATGCGACAGCGAGCTGGTCGGTTCATCCAGCGCAATCACGCGCGCGTTACGCAGCAAGGCCTTGCAGATTTCGACCATTTGCCGCTGTGCGATCGAGAGCTTTCTCAGCTTCGCGTTCGGATCGAGCGCCACGCCCATCGCTTCGAGACGTTCTTTGACGAAGCGCTTGGCTTCACGCTTGTTGACCCAGCCGAGCGAGTTCGGCAGTTGGCCCAACAGCAGGTTTTCCGCGACCGTCAGATCGGGCACGTATTGCAGTTCCTGGTGAATCACCGCGATCCCCGCCCCGATCGACGCCGCCGCGCTCGTAAAGCGCACCTCATTGCCGTCGATCATCACGCGACCGGAGTCGGGCTGATATTCACCGCCGAGAATCTTCAGCAGGGTCGATTTCCCTGCGCCGTTTTCGCCCATCAGGCCGTGCACCTGGCCGACGTTGACGTCGAAGGACACTCCGTCAAGCGCGCGCACGCCTGGAAAGACTTTGCCGATATTGTCAAAACGTAGCGTCGCTGACACTTCGCCTCCTATGTCGACGGAAGTTAGCGTTCTAACGCTTACTGCCGTCCCATTGCTTCATATGAACCGTGCTTCTTCAGGTGCCTCATGGACACCAAGCGTGGTCTGTCTCAACTACTCGTCTTTTATTACTGTCGGTGATGGCTGCCGATGCGCCCAATCCCTGGAGAATGACGCACCGGCAGTTCACTTCATTGCACTGCGTTACAACCAATGCTTACTTCGATGCAAGGCCCATCTTCTCGCGTACTTCACCCACGTTGTCACGCGTGGCCAGCATGCCGGTCGTCAGCGTGAGCATCGGCGGCTCCTTGCCTTGCGTGATCCAGTCGTACATCAGCGTGGAGGTTTCTTCGCCGTGACGCTTCGGGCTGATGATGACCGTGCCGTAGAAGCCGGTCGGCGACGGCTTCTTGAACTCGTTCAAAGCCGAGTCCGAGCCGCCGATACCGATACCGATCATGTTGTCGGCCTTGAAGCCACGGCCTTCCGCTGCGCGCACCGCGCCGAGCACGGCCTCGTCGTTCAGACCGTAAGCGACCCAGTGCTTGAACTGCGGGTTCTTGGTGAACGCGATATTGGCGGCGTTGAAGGCGTTTTCCGTGTCGGTCTTCGCTTGCGGCGCTTCGATCACGTTGGCCTTCGGGAAACCAGCGGCGACGAGCGCGTCGGTTGCACCGGTGGTGCGATCCACTGCGGTCGGCAACTGGTTGTAGGTCACGTCGATCGCGCCCACGTCTTTCATGTCCCAGCCGCGCTTCTTGATTTCCGCAGCCAGACCGTCGCCCACCTGCTTGCCGATGTTGTACGCCGAGATGCCCATATGCGGCACCGATGCGATCGGCTTGCCGGCGCCGTCGACGAGGCGGTCGTCGACCGTCATCATCTTCAGGCCGTCGGCTTTCGCCTTGGCGACGATGCCCGGTCCGAGCTTGACGTCAGGCGTGCAGATCACAAAGCCTTGCGCTTTCTGAGCCGCCAGGTTGTCGATAGCGCTCATCACCTTCTCACCCGACGGCGCGCCGATCTTCACCAGCGTGAAGCCCTTTTGCTTGGCGGCGATTTCGGCGAACTTCCACTCGTCCTGGAACCACGGTTCTTCCGGCTGCTTCACGAGGAAGCCAATCTTCACCGGATCGGCAGCCTGCGCGACCGGTGCGTTGAAGAGCACACCCGCCGCCGCTGCTGCCAGCGTGAGGAAAATTCTTCGTTTCATAATGCGTGTCTCCTGACTAATTGATAACGAGAAGGTATCGGCCGCGTCTTCTTGTACCGGTTGTGACACACGCGGCCAGCGCGTCGTCCGGTGAAACTTTTCAGTCGTGATACAGCGCCGAGCGCCCGCCATCCACGGTGATGCAGGTAGCGTTGATGAACGGTGCTTCGTCCGAGGCGAGAAACACCGCCGTCATCGCCACTTCTTCCGGGCGGCCGATGCGCTTCATCGGTTGCAGATCGAGCGTTGCCTGTTTCGCGGCGGCCGGATCGGCTTGTTCGTTCCACCAGTCATGCGTCAGTTGCGTCTCGATGTAGCCCGGCGCGATTGCGTTGACCCGCACATTGCGTGGCGCGTACTCGATGCCGAGCGCGCGCGTCAAACCGATTACGCCGTGCTTCGCGACCGGGTACGGAAAGCATCCCGGAATGATCTTGAATGCATGCGTCGACGCGATATTCACGATGCTGCCCGCGCCGCGTTCGACCATGCCCGGCAACACCGCGCGACAGCCGTTCCATACGCCGTCGAGATCGACCGCGAAGCAGCGGCGCCAATCGTCGTCGGTCATTGTCAGCGGATCGCAGAACACGTTGATGCCGGCGTTGTTGACCAGCACGTCGAGCGCGCCGAACGTACGTTCCGCCTCGCTCACCGCGTGCTGAACCGACGCCGATTGCGTCACGTCCGTATGCACGGCCAGCGCACGCGCACCGGTTTGCGACTTGATCTGCTCCGCCGTCTGCCGCGCCGTTTCGATATCCAGCTCCGCCAGTACGACCGCCGCGCCCTCGCGCGCGAACGCGAATGCGATCGCCGCGCCGATGCCGCGCCCGGCACCGGTGATCAACGCAACCTTGTCGGCGAGCCGCTTCATTTCTTCGCGCCTGCGCGAGCGATGCGCAATCCGTTGATAAACGCTTTCGCATGCGAGGCAGTCACCGCCGCGCTCTGGCCCGGCTTATACAGCGCCGAGCCGAGGCCGAAACCGTTCGCGCCGGCACTCAAAAACGGCCCCATGTTGTCCGGCGTGATTCCGCCGACGGGCACCAGCGGCACCTGCGCCGCGATCACCGCGCGCCACGCCTTCACGACCTGGCAGCCGAGTTGTTCCGCAGGGAACATCTTCAGCACGTCCGCGCCGTTTTTCAGCGCGAGAAAGGCTTCGTTCGGCGTGGCCACGCCCGGCGCGCACGCCATGCCCTGCGCCTTCGCGGCGCTGACGACTTCCGGATCGCTATGCGGCATCACGATCAGCTCGCCGCCGGCGGATTTGACGTCGGTGACAAAACCCGGATGCAGCACCGTGCCGGCGCCGACGATCGCATCGGCCGGCAAGGTCTTGCGGATCGCCGCGATGCTGTCGAACGGTTGCGGCGAATTCAACGGCACTTCGACGATGCGAAAACCCGCTTCGTACAGCGCCTGAGCGTGCTCGGCGGCATCGGCGGGCGTCACGCCGCGCATGATCGCGATCAGCGGACAGACCTCGAACGCCGCGATCAGACCCGCGTGCGGCATGTACGGGGCGGGCAGATTGATGTGAGGTTGCATGTCGGTTCCTTGTTTCGTGAGCGGCGGCGCTACCAGTTAGCCCGCGTGCGCCGCTTGGGGCGTCGGATTGACGAGCCCCGCCTGGGTCGCGACGCGCCACAGGCCGCGTTCGGTGGCGTACTTCACCAGCTCCGCGTGAGGGCAGCCGAATTGTGCGAGTGCGACGCGATAGCGCTCGCACAACGCCTCGTTGCCGATCAGGCGCAACTGCTGCCCGGCGAGCGAGTTGTGCTGTTGCGCGAGCACGGCTTCGAGGCCGGCCAGTTCGTGCCCGATCAGCAGGCCCGATAGATAGTCCGGCTGCTGTTCGCGCGAAAGCTGTCCAGTGAGCCCGAGCGTGCGGGCGCTGAATACGGTAGCCAGCAGGCCCGCCTGACCTTTGTCGCGGGCGATCTTCACGCCATGCAGGAATGCATCGGTATCCGGACGATCTGGCGTATCCATCGTGCGGCCGAGGATGGTGTGCTCGCGCAGTGCTGCGAACACTTCACCGGTCATGAAGGTATGAAAACGTTCGATGCGGCCTGCCTGCACGACGGCCCACTTCGCGTGGGTGCCAGGCAAGCCGATCAGCGCGCGCTTACCGCTGTCCGCGCCGCCCGAGTCCTGACCGAGCGCCCCGAAGATCTGGGTTTCCTCGCCGCGCATTACATTCGGCAGGTCGCCGCGCTGCAGGACGCCCGGCACAATGTGCAGCGTCACGCCGCCCGCGGCTTTGACACGGACGATGCCGGCCACCAGCGCATCGGCATTTGCCGGTGCGTCGACATACGGAGCCTCGACCCAGCCTTGCGCGCTGCCGACCATGCCTGCGGCGATCACCGCCGCACCGGGTGCCTGCTCGAGCCACGCGCCGCACGCGTCATCGAAGGCGGCGTCGAAGCCACCCTGTTCCGCGCTGCGCGGCAGATTCATGATGCCGGCCGTCGAGGCCCGGGTTGCCAGTACGTTACCGGCTGCGTCGTACAGATACGCGCGCAACGACGTCGTACCCCAATCGAGCGCGATCAGCGCGGCGTGTTGGAGCCTGGCGTCGGCGGCCGCGGTGCCGTTCACCGGATCGAGCGCCTGCGTTTGAGAACCCGCTTGCTTCATCGTTTGATCCTGCGCGTTGCCGGTTGCGGCGCACGCCAGCCGAGTTCTTCCGAGATCGCGCGCGCTTCGCGCTGCACGACCGGGATCAGTTCATCCATGCGTTCGAGCGACATATACGGAATCGTGCTCGCCACCGACAGCGCCGCCACCACCGAGCCCGATGCGTCGCGCACCGGCGCTGCGACGCAACGGATCGATGCTTCGTTTTCTTCGAGGTCGAAGGTATAGCCGCCGGCAGCGTAGCTGGTCATGCGCTGCATGAAGGTTGGCGCGTCGGGGCGGTTATCCGGCTTGAAACTGACGCCGGCGAGCGCGCGCCGCGATGCTTCGAAAAGCGACTGCCACACATCCGGCGTGAGGTCGAGCATCATGGCTTTGCCGATACCCGTCGACGCCAGCGGCATCCGGTGACCGACGCGCGAGCGCATTTCGAGGCCACGGGTGCCGGGGATTTTGTCGATGTACAGCACGTCGTCGCCGTCGCGCACGCCTAGGTGGATCGTGTCGAGTGTCTGCTCAGCGAGCGATTCGAGATGGGGACGCGCGACTGCGGTGAGCGGCATCTGTTCGAGCGCGATGGTGCCGAGTTCGATCAGCTTCGGGCCGAGCAGATAGCCGCCTTGCACCTGGCGGAGATAGCGCGCCTGCACGAGGCTGCTCACCAGCCGATGCGTGGTGCTGCGCGTCGTGCCGAGTGCGGCGCCGAAGGTGCGCAGATCGCGTACGCCGGCGGCGGCGGCTTCCAGAATCGCGAGGCCGCGCAACAGCGTTTGGGTACCGGCTTGTTGCGGTGTGACGTCGAGCAGCGTGCTCGGCAACGCGATTTCGTCGACCACGGCCGGTTGCGCGCCGGCGCGCGGGGCTTTGGCGGCATGAACCTGCTGTGGCGTTGCACGGGTCGCGTGATTGGCTGACGGCGCCAGCTCGGCTTCGGACGCGCTCGCGGCGTGAGTGGGCATCGCTTTATTCATGGCGATTGGCTTTTCGATGGTTTTTTGCGCTTACAGCGCGGGACCGGAGAGGAGGCCTGTTTTGCTCGCAGTTTTGTTCGCGGCACAGGGCGGGTAGCCGGTGGCGCGGACATGCGGGTGCTGCCTTTGGGTCTTGGGCATGGGTTGGCTTGTCTCCGGTTTTTTTCTTGCTGTCGCTCGGTGTGGCCGTTCTTTCTCTGGCTAACGAAGCGTGTTGGCTGGATTGTAGGGCGGTTTTTTGAAAAGCTCCAATATGTGAGTGTTGGATTCATATAATGGGATTTGGCCTTGCCGGGGGCTGGGTTTTGGGTTTTAGGCCTGCTCGGCGGGTCGGGTTTTTTTTGGCGTTGCCTTGCTGTCGTAGTGGTCTGTTCTGGTGTTGGTCTTTTGGCCTTTCCTCGATTTGTTCGTGGTCTGTTTGGGTTGGTCTTTTGGCCTTTCCTTGAATTGTTAGTGGTCTATTAGCGTTGCCCCTGTGCGGGGCGGCACCTACTTTTCTTTGCCGGCCGCAAAGAAAAGTAGGCAAAAGAAAGCGGCTCAAACCGCTAATTCTTAAGCGGGTCCCCTGGCTTGGAGGGGGTAGTGGTGCATCTGGAATCTGTGATCTCGCGCACTCTGCGTTAGTGACAAGGCGCTCATCAGTTCCCACTCCGCACTATGTGCGTCGCGGACGGGTCTGCCTGGGAAACCAGCGGCTTCGCTTCGCGCAGCGGGAGCCGTCGGCTCCGCCTCGGCGAGATGCCCCCGCTCTGATTGGCCAACCCCACTTCGGAAATGTCGGTGTGTTGCTTTCGCTTTCGCTGCCGCGGTTGCGCTCGCAGCAGCGGGGCAGAGGCTGGGCAACGGCGAGCAGGGAACCGAGGCAAACGGCAGCGGGAGGCCGCAGCCTGGTGACAGCGATGCTGCCGACGAGTCAGTATCTGGATAAATCGAGGCGTGAAACCGCAGCGGGCGAATCGAGGCGCGAAACCGCGGCGAGCGGATCGAGGGTGGAAACCGTAGCGGGTGGCGATATGAACGAGGTATCGGCGCGCGCAGCGCCGCCGGAGGTATGACTGCCTTGTCACTGAGGCGGAGTGTGCGAGGCGACAGATTCCAGATGCACCACTGCCGCTACTGCGCGGGGGACCCGCTTATGAGCTGGCGGGGTGAAGCCGCTTTCTTTGCTTATCTTTCTTTGCGGCGGCAAAGAAAGTAAGTGCCGCCCCGCACAGGGGCAACGCTAATAAACCACTAACACAGCAAGGAAAGGCCAAAAGACCAACACCAAAACAGACCACTACGACAACAAGGCAACACCAAAAAACCCAGACCCGCCGCCGAACAGCCCCAAACCTTACCCATCAATCAGGCAATTCCGCCGCCCCCATCCGCCGCGCAATAACCCGCGAACGTTGCGCCAGATACCCCGAGCCCCTGTGCTCATCAAAGTACTTAGGCTGCGGCAACATCACTGCCAACCTAGCCGACTGCGCAGCAGTCAACTTCGCAGCCGAAGTCTTGTAGTAATAATGCGCGGCCGCCTCCGCGCCATAAACCCCATTCCCCCACTCAACGGAGTTGAGATAAATCTCGAAGATCCGCTGCTTGTCCATCAAGGTCTCGAGCATCCACGTGATAATCAACTCCTGACCCTTGCGGATATAACTCTTCTCCCGCGACAAAAACAGATTCCGCGCCAACTGCTGAGTAATCGTCGAACCGCCTCGAACAATCCTGCCCTTGGCCTTATTGCGCTCCCAGGCCTGCAAAATGGCATCCGTCTCGTAGCCATTGTTATTCACGAAGTTCGCGTCTTCAGACGCGATAATCGCGCGCTTCAGATTGTGCGAAATCTGCTCGTACGGTACCCACGTATGCTGCACCGAAAGATCAGGCCGATCCTGCGACAAACGCCACGCATCCGAGCGCATGAAAGCCGTCGACTGAGGATTCACGTAATTCCACACCGCGATCTGCGCGAAGTAAAACGCCTGCGTCGCAAGCCACGCAATTGCCACCACCACGCCCAGATAAAACACCCATCGCACCGGGCCTGGCCGGCTCGCGCGCCGCGTTGCTGTCATCGTGACTGGAGTCCTCGAGTGAGTGAGCCGGTGAGTTCCGGGTAAAAAAAGCGCCTAAGCGTGCGACGGCGCCGTCAATAACGCCCGCAATTCAGCCAGCACCGGCGCGCCGTCAGGCCGCACGCCTCGCCACACGTAAAACGATTCAGCCGCCTGCTCGACCAGCATGCCGAGACCATCGGCTGCGCGTGCGCCGAACTTCCGCGCGTGTTCCATGAACACCGTCGGATGCGCGCCGTACATCATGTCGTAAGCAAGCGTGCCGCTGCCGAACGCGCGGTCGTCGCATTCGGGCAACGAAGCATCCAGGCTGCCCGCCGTCGCGTTGACGATCACGTCGTATGCGCCTGCTTCGATCGCCCGCGCACTGCCGCCGCTCAGATGGCAAGCGGCGTCGCGCGCGGCCTGCGCAAACTGGTCGACGAGCGCGTCGGCCTTCGCCGCCGTCCGGTTGACAATGGTCAACGTGTGCGGCGCACGTTCCAGCATCGGCAGCACAACGCCGCGCGCGGCGCCCCCCGCACCCAGCAGCAAAATCCGCGCGCCCTTCAACGACACACCGAGATTCACTTCGATATCGCGCACGAGGCCAAAACCGTCCGTGTTGTCGCCGTAAACACCGCTCGCGTCGAACTTCAGCGTGTTCACCGCACCCGCTGCCGCCGCGCGCGGCGACAAGGTATCGGCGAAGGCATGTGCGTCGAGCTTGAACGGCACAGTCACGTTCATGCCGCGGCCGCCTGCTTCGATAAAAGCCCGCACGTGCGGCACGAAGGCATCGACCGGTGCCAGCAGGGGGCCGTACTCGATCGGCTCGCCAGTCTGCGCGGCAAAACGGCCATGAATGAACGGCGACTTGCTATGCCCTACCGGGTTGCCGATCACGGCGTAGCGGTCATGTAACTGATCCGCGCTCATCGTCCCGGCTCCGCGACGTGCTGCTGATCGGCGGCCGCATCGCCGGTGCCGGTGCCGTTTTCGGCATCGCCCGCTTCTCCCGCGGCACCGTCG
Organism: Paraburkholderia fungorum; assembly: GCF_902833645.1. Lineage (GTDB taxonomy): Bacteria > Pseudomonadota > Gammaproteobacteria > Burkholderiales > Burkholderiaceae > Paraburkholderia > Paraburkholderia fungorum. Next base: position 76,534 of record NZ_CADFGE010000004.1, on the reverse strand, counting down.
AGGTCGGCTTCCGCCTGAACCTCGGCTTCGCCTTCGGCACTCTCATCCGCCACGTCGATGATTTCCTCTTCGCCCTCGTCGGCTTCTTCAGCCTCGCTGCCGCTCGTCACGGTCGGCGCGTCGAGCACATGCAACAGGCGCACGGACGCTTCAACGGTCAGTTCATCGATCGACATCACTTCCATCTGCAAGCGCGTGCCGCGCGCATGCACGCCGAGGCCGGGCACATGCAGCAATAGCGGAATTTCTTCAAGGCGCACGAGATCGCCCTTCACCACCGACGCCACCACCTGCTTGCGGTTCTCCTGCTTCAGCCAGCGCAGGCACCAGAAGTACTCCATGCGGCGCTGGTGATCGGCGTATGCGGTGTAGGTGTCGTCGAACCCTTGCACGACGGCGAACAGATCGGCGTCCTTCGGCTTGAACGGCGCAGCCAGTTTCGCTGTGACGCCGTGCTGCACACAGGCAAGCAACTGCCACTGATTCACGAGGTCGACATAGCGGCGCAGCGGCGAGGTGCTCCACGCATATTGCGTGACGCCCAGGCCTTCGTGCGGAGCGGCATTGGTCTGCATGCGGGTGCGTTTCGGACCGGTCGGCGCGCCGAACGCGCGTTGTGTCCGGTAGATGCCCGGCACACCGTGGTCGTGCAGGAACGCGCCCCACGACGAGTTGGCGAGAATCGCCAGTTCCGCGACGATCGTGTCGAGCGGCGAACCGCGCCGACGCGGCGTGATCGTGATGTGCTCGCCTTCAACGTAAAAATTGAAATCGGTGTTGCGCTGCACTTCACGCCGCAGGCCGTATCCTGCGCGCGCGGTCTGACGCTTTTCGAACAGCGCCTGCGCGAACGGCCACAGCACGGCGATGTCTTCCTTATGCGGATAGTCACCCGTACCGGCGGCCAGCGCTTCTTCGGTGACCAGTTCGTCCAGCGTGTTATGGCGCAAATTATTCTTCACGAACACACGCTCGGCGCGCGTTTCGCTCGCGACGATTTCCTGCGTCTCGCGGTTGATGATCACATACAGCGACAACGCCGGCCGCAAGCCGCCTTCCGCCAGCGTAAAAGCTTCGACGACGCTGTCGGGCAGCATCGTGATCTTGTCGCCCGGCATATAAACGGTCGACAAACGCGTGCGCGCGATCGCATCGATATCGTCGCCACGCGTAATGCCGAGCGCCGGCGCGGCAATGTGCACGCCGATCCGCACGCGGCCATCCGCCAGGTGCTCGACCGAGAACGCATCGTCGATTTCCGTGGTGGTGATGTCGTCGATCGAGAACGCTTCGACTTCGGCTTCCGGCAGGTCCTCCGGCAACGCGCCGACCGTGACCGGCGGGAAACCGGTGCCGTGCGGGAAAAACTCGGAGAGGAATTTCGCCTCGTGCAACGCGCGAGCCGACGCAATCCCGCCGCATTCGAGCATCAGCCGCGCCTGCGAAATGCCGCGCGCCGCCGCCGCGGCTTCGAGCGCCTTGTACTCGATCGTGTTCTTGTCCGGCTTGGTGAGCAAGGCCAGCGCCTTGCTGCCGCTGAAGCCTTCCGGCAGGCGCCCCGCCTTCAGTTCCTCTTCATAGCCGGCCTGCACCAGCGCCTGCTGGCGCTTGCGCTCCAGCCCGGCGAGCGCCATTTTGAGCTGCTCCTGCGGCGCGCGTTGGTACATGCCGCGGCCCTTGCGGCGGAAATACACCGGTGAGCCATGCATGCGCAGCACCAGCGCGGCGCGTTCGATCGCGCCGAACGAATCGCCGAAGTACTCGGCGCCCAGTGTGGCAAACGGGAATTCGTCTTCCGGCGCGCATTCCCACAGGAAATCCAGATCGATGTCCTGCGCGGCCGCGTCAGCCTGCTGCATCAACTCAGCGGCGCTCGGCTTTTCGAACTCGATCAGCACGTCTTTCGCGCGTACCTTGGTGCGCCGGCCGCCCGGCAACTCGACCTGAAAAGCATCGCCCTGGCGCGACAGCACGCTGCCCGCCTTGAAACTGCCCGATTCCTCGAAGAAGACGTTCACTCAATACTCTCGTTCTGACTTGCATCCGCCGGCGCGCCCGATTGGGTTCAGCTATCGGTCACTGCGTGCGCGGCACGGCAACGTGTTCGTGGTAGTGGATCCGCGGCGCGACACACGCGCCGGCGGTATGAATCTGGTGATCCGCAACAGCCTCGCCGCGGGATCGTCGGTACTGTCAGGCCGCTTCGCGCGGCGCCGGCGGCTCGATATCCTCGGCGTCGCAAAAGGCCAGCACCTCGTCGACGTATTGCGCGAATTCGCTGATCGCGTGGTCGCTCCCTTCGATCAGCGTAGTGCGTGCGCCCGGATAGTGCGCAAGCATTTCACGGTAATCGAGCACTTCGTCGCCGGTAGCGGCTATCAAATAATAGCGTTCTGGCCGCGTGATCGACGCGACGCCGAGAGCGCGCAGTTCGTCCAGATGATGCGGCTCGACGGTAATGCTGCCGCCGCCGTGCCACAACGGCTGCTCGCCGAGATAGGCGCTCAGGTCACGCTGCGGCACCACCGCCGGATTCAGCAGTACAGCCGGCCAGCCGTGTTTCTCGGCAAGATGCGTCGCAAAGTAGCCGCCTAGCGAACTGCCTATCACTGTGACGTTCGCCGGCTTCGCGGCCGCCACCAGCGATTCGGCGAGCGCCACGGTCTCGAGCGGCGAGACCGGCAGCATCGGGCAGCACCATTCGTCGCTGCGCCCGAGTTCGACGAGGCGTGCCGCCAGCACGCGCGCCTTGAACGAGTTGGGCGATGAACGAAAACCGTGCAGGTAGAGGATCACGACGTGCCTCGCGCGGAAAGTGCGTCGAGCAGCTTCTGATGCACGCCGCCGAAGCCGCCGTTACTCATCACCAGAATCTGGTCGCCGGGGCGCGCGGCGTGGACCACCGCCTTGACCAGCGCGTCGAGATTGTCGAAAGCCTGCGCCTTGCCGCCGAGCGGCGCGAGCGCTTCGGCGAGATTCCAGCCGAGCGCGTCACGGCCGGACGGCGCACCGTAGCCGAACACCAGATCGGCGCCGGCGAGGCTCGCCGGCAGTTGAGCTTTCATCACGCCGAGCTTCATGGTATTCGAGCGCGGTTCCAGCACGGCCAGGATTCGCGTGTTTTCGTGACCGACACGGGCGCGCAAGCCGGCTACCGTGGTCTCGATCGCCGTAGGGTGATGGGCGAAATCGTCATAGACGGTCACACCGTCGACGCTGCCGCGCACTTCCATGCGGCGCTTCACATTGCGGAAGCTCGCGAGCGACTTCGCGGCTTGTGCCGGCGGCACGCCGACATGGCGCGCGGCGGCGATCGCGGCCAGCGCGTTCATGCGGTTGTGCTCACCCTGAACCTGCCACTCGACGACCCCGACACGCTCGCTGTTGTGATACACGGCAAAGCGCTCGTCGACCGGCTCGCCGTCTTCCGCCGGGAGGGTTTCCCAGCCGCCTTGCACGCCGAAGCGCTCGACTTCGCTCCAGCAACCGCGCGTCAGCACACGCTCGAGCGCGTCCTCACGACCGTTGGTCACAATACGGCCGATGCCCGGCACAGTGCGGATCAGGTGATGGAATTGCGTTTCGATCGCGGCCAGATCCGGGAAAATGTCGGCATGATCGAACTCGAGGTTGTTCAGGATCGCGGTTTTCGGCCGGTAATGAACGAACTTGGAGCGCTTGTCGAAGAACGCGGTGTCGTATTCGTCGGCTTCGATCACGAAGAAGCTCGAATCGGTCAGCCGCGCGGACACCCCGAAATTCAGCGGCACGCCACCGATCAGGAAGCCTGGATTGAGACCTGCGTCTTCAAGCAACCAGGTCAGCATCGAACTGGTCGTGGTCTTGCCATGCGTACCGGCTACCGCCAGCACCCACTTGCCGCTCAGCACATGTTCACCGAGCCACTGCGGACCGGAGACGTACGGCAGGCCGCGATTGAGAATCGCTTCCATCAGCGGATTGCCGCGCGTCACCACGTTGCCGACCACGAATAGGTCGGCATTGAGGCCGTCCAGCTGCTCCGCGCCATAACCTTCGATCAGACGAATGCCTTGCGCCTCGAGTTGCGTGCTCATTGGCGGGTAGACGCCGGCGTCGCAGCCCGTCACGGTATGGCCCGCGCCGCGAGCGAGGACCGCGAGTCCGCCCATGAACGTGCCGCAGATGCCGAGGATGTGGATGTGCATAAGCCTGTCGTGCCGCGCGGGCGTATTTTTTGCAAGGAAGGGGAGTGCAGAGAAGCGGCCGAAACGACCGTCTGCAAAGGACGCTATTGTAACCGACGCCTCCGAATCGCCCTACGAACGGGACCGGCAGCGCGGCCGTCCGCCCGGCCCGTGCCAGGTACCCGGCGCGGCCCGCCCGGAAAGGGCTGTCATCAATCTCTAGTATGATTGAGAGATGGTTCGCAAATCACATTTCGATCCGCAGCGGGTGCGCGAGGAAATCGCCACCGCGGCTGCCCGGATGATCGCTGAAGACGGTCTGGACTACGCAACGGCCAAGCGTAAAGCGGCACGGCAGGTAGTCGGCGAGAGCCGTGTTGCCGGCGAATGGCTGCCGGATAATGACCAGATCGAAGAAGAAATCCGCGAGTACCAGTCGCTCTTCCAGGGTGACAGCCAACCGGCGTTGCTGCGGCGACTGCGTCACATTGCAATCGACTGGATGGAGCGGCTCGCGCCGTTCAATCCGTATCTGACCGGCGCGGTGCTCGGCGGTACCGCTGGCGAGCACTCGGATATTCACCTTCAGGTGTTTTGCGACAACCCGAAAGAAGTCGCGATCTACTTTCTGAACGCCAACATCCAGTACGACGTGTCGGAGACGCGGCATTTTGGCGGCCGCGGCTATGTCGAGACGCTGAGCTTCCTCTGGCGCCCCACGAACGAAGGGCGCGACGCGGAGCCGGCCGGCATCCACGTCGCGCTGTACGAAACAGACGACTTGCGCGGCGCGGTCCGCGCCGACGCGCGCGGCCGTACGGCCCGGGCGAATCAGCAGGCGGTTCAGGCGCTGCTCGACAGCAGCAACGTCACCTCTTCAACTAATTAGACAGACCTGGAATGAATACGAGACGGATTCTGGCAGGCGCGCTGGTCGCGATCGCCGCCGCGGGCGGCGGAATGCTGGCCAACCATTGGCTCAACAGCGACCCGGAAGTCGCCCTCGCGGCGCAACCCGGCTCCGCGCAAAGCGCGGTCGAGCAACTCTGGAGCGCGCCCGTTACCAGTGTCGACGGCAAGCCGCAATCGCTAAGTTTGCTTAAAGGCCACCCAATCGTCGTCAATTTCTGGGCGTCGTGGTGCGGCCCGTGCGTCGAAGAGATGCCCGCTCTCTCGCAACTTCAGCGCGAATATGCAAAGAAAGGCATCCAGTTCGTCGGACTTGGCGTCGATTCGGATAAAAACGTCCAGGCGTTCCTGCAAAAGGTGAAAGTAGCCTACCCGGTCTACGTGACCGGCTTCGGCGGCGCCGATCTCGCCCGCGCGTTCGGCAATAACGCCGGCGGCCTGCCCTTTACCGTCGTTATCGACGCCAAGGGCAATATCCGCTCGACAAAATTAGGGCAAATCGACCCGCAAGCGCTGAAACAGACCCTCGACGCGCTCTAAATTTCACATTCTTTTGACGATCAGATCGGGGTAAAAGGCGCGAAATTAGGCGCAAATCGGCCGAATTTGAGAGAAGATGGGCGTGCGGGGAAGCGGCGAAAGGTCGCCGGCGGCGTTTCGAACGCGCGGGAAACTAGACAAGTTTCTCTAATCAGCGCTAAAGTGCGCCCAATTCCACGGAAAAAGAAGCGACCATGACGCGACTGCTGGTACTGCACGGCCCCAACCTCAACCTTCTCGGCACCCGGGAACCCGAGGTCTACGGCCGCGTGACGTTGCCGCAGATCGATCAGGCGCTGGCGGACCGCGCAGCAGACGCCGGTGTCGAACTCGCGTCGTTCCAGAGCAATCATGAAGGCGCGCTGGTCGATCGCATCCAATCCGCACGGACTGAAGAAACCGATTTCATACTGATCAATCCCGCCGCGTACACGCACACCAGCGTGGCCATTCGGGACGCACTGGCGGGGGTCGGCATCCCGTTCGTCGAGATTCATCTGTCGAACGTACATCGCCGCGAACCGTTCCGGCATCACTCGTATTTCTCCGACCAGGCAGAGGGCGTGATTTGCGGCCTCGGCTGGAAGGGCTATATGTACGCGCTCGAATTCGCGCTCGACCGGCTGTCCGCCGGTTCGTCGCGCGGCTGATTCCAAACACGTCTAATTTGCGCCGGCTGCGTACGCGCCGGCACTTTACGCATTGAAAGGGGCTTCCTGATGGATCTACGTAAACTGAAAACTCTGATCGACCTCGTCTCGGAGTCCGGTATTTCCGAACTCGAAGTGACCGAAGGCGAAGGCAAGGTCCGCATCGTCAAGAATGCGCCGCCGGTTTACGTGCAACCGTCCGCTTCGTATGCCCCGCAATATGCGCAGCCGGCGCCGATGCCGGCCGGCGAAGCGCCGGCTGCAGCAGCGGGCGCCCCCGCTACGCCGGCCGCCGCCGCGCCGCAAGGCCACGTGGTGACCTCGCCGATGGTCGGCACCTTCTACCGTGCGCCGTCGCCGGGCGCCGAGCCGTTCGTCCAGGTGGGCGATACGGTCAAGGAAGGCCAGACGATCTGCATCATCGAAGCGATGAAGCTGCTCAATGAAATCGAGTCGGACAAGTCCGGTGTGGTCAAGGAAATCCTCGTCGACAACGGCCAGGCGGTCGAGTACGGCCAACCGCTGTTCGTGGTCGGCTAACGCGGCACGCGTTGCGCTTTTTTTGCGCCTGCCGCCCGCGCGCCTGCCCTCCCGCGGCGCGCGGCCGATCCTCTGAGGCAGCCTGTGTTGTGATCAACCGGGCGCCTATTGATGAGTCGAAAACCCGCTATGTTTGAAAAAATCCTCATTGCCAATCGTGGCGAGATCGCGCTCCGTATTCAGCGCGCGTGCCGCGAACTTGGCGTCAAGACCGTCGTCGTCTATTCGGAAGCCGACAAGGAAGCCAAGTACGTGAAGCTCGCCGACGAGGCCGTCTGTATCGGCCCGGCACCTTCGAATCTGAGCTACCTGAACATGCCGGCGCTGATCAGCGCGGCAGAAGTGACGGACGCCGAAGCGATCCATCCGGGCTACGGCTTCCTGTCGGAAAACGCCGACTTCGCCGAGCGCGTCGAGCAGTCCGGCTTCACCTTCATCGGCCCACGCCCGGAAACCATCCGGATGATGGGCGACAAGGTCACGGCCAAGCAGACCATGATCAAAACCGGCGTGCCCTGCGTGCCGGGTTCCGAAGGCGCGTTGCCGGAAGATCCGAAAGAGATCGTGAAAATTGCCCGCCAGGTCGGCTACCCGGTCATCATCAAGGCCGCCGGCGGCGGCGGTGGCCGCGGCATGCGCGTGGTGCATACGGAAGCGGCGCTGGTCAACGCGGTCAATATGACCCGCGAAGAAGCCGGCCGTGCCTTCGGCAATCCGCAGGTCTACATGGAGAAATTCCTGGAGAACCCGCGGCACATCGAAATTCAGGTGCTGGCCGATTCGTTCAAGAACGCGGTCTGGCTGGGCGAGCGCGATTGCTCGATGCAGCGCCGCCACCAGAAAGTGATCGAAGAAGCGCCGGCGCCGGGCATCGCGCGCCGCCTGATCGACCGTATCGGCGATCGCTGCGCGGACGCCTGCAAGAAGATGGGCTACCTCGGCGCGGGCACGTTCGAATTCCTGTACGAAAACGGCGAGTTCTATTTCATCGAAATGAACACGCGCGTGCAGGTCGAGCATCCGGTGACCGAGCTGATCACCGGCGTCGACATCGTGCAGGAACAGATCCGCATCGCGGCGGGCGAGAAGCTCGCCTTCCGTCAGCGCGACATCGTGTTCAAGGGCCATGCGATCGAATGCCGGATCAACGCGGAAGATCCGTTCAAGTTCATTCCGTCGCCGGGCCGGTTGACGTCGTGGCATATGCCGGGCGGCCCCGGCATTCGCGTCGATTCGCACGCCTACAATGGCTATTTCGTGCCGCCGAACTATGATTCCATGATCGGCAAGCTGATCGCTTACGGCGCGACGCGCGAGCAGGCGATCAAGCGGATGCGCATCGCGCTGTCGGAAATGGTGGTGGAAGGCATTCAGACCAACATCCCGCTGCACCGCGAGCTGATGCTGGACGCGAAGTTCGTCGAAGGCGGCACCAGCATTCATTACCTCGAAAACCGGTTGGCCGCGAAGCAGCAGGCCGCGCCGGAAGAAGCGTAAGTCATGAGCTACCGGGAACTGATCGCCGAGCTGGCACGCGAGCACGCGGAGGAGTTCTCCGACGCGCTGCTCGAGTTGGGCGCGCTGTCCGTATCGGTTGAAGATGCGGACGCCGACACGCCCGACGAGCAGCCGCTGTTCGGCGAGCCCGGTCTCACGCCGGATCGCACGGCGTGGCAGCGTTCGCGGGTGATCGCCCTGCTCGCGCCGGAACACGAACCGGCCGTGCTGCTCACCGCCGCGGCCAATGAAGTGGGTCTGGAAACCGCCCCCTCGTTTACCGTGCGTGAAGTCGAGGACCAGGATTGGGTGCGGCTCACGCAATCGCAATTCGACCCGATTCCCATCGGCGAGCGCATCTGGGTCGTGCCCTCATGGCACGATGCACCGGACCCCGACGCCCTCGTGCTGGAACTCGATCCGGGCCTTGCGTTCGGAACCGGCAGCCATCCCACCACGCGTCTGTGCATGGAATGGCTGGAGCAATCGGTCAAAGCGGAGCAATCCGTGCTCGACTACGGCTGCGGCTCCGGCATCCTCGCGATCCTCGCCAAAAAGTGCGGCGCCAACCCGGTGTACGGCATCGATATCGACCCGCAGGCGGTCGAATCGGCACGCCACAACAGCGAGCGCAACCGGGCGGAAGTCACCTACGGTTTGCCCGACGCCTGCCCCACCGGCGAATTCGATATCGTGGTCGCCAATATTCTGTCCAATCCGCTCAAGCTGATGGCCTCGATGCTGTCGTCGAAGGTCAAGTCGGGCGGCCGGATCGCGCTGTCAGGCATCCTGGCGCGCCAGGCGGACGAAGTGGCGCAGGTCTACGCACGATGGATCGACATCGGCATATGGCGCGAACACGAAGGTTGGGTATGTCTGACGGGAACCCGCCGCGAAAGCCATTAGAATAAGGCGTATTGCCCAACCAACGGCCTTTCGGCTTACCGGCTCAATATGCTCCTGGCAACGCGTTGCCCCTTCTGCGAAACCGTCTTCCGCCTGCAACCGGCGCAGCTCGCGCTGCGCCGCGGTCTTGTGCGCTGCGGGCATTGCAATGAAGCATTCGACGCCTCGAGCAGCCTGTTCGAACTGAACGAGGGCGGCGACTTCTCCACCGCCAGGCCGGTTGCCGCCGCCGCGGCGATCGAGGCTTTGTCCGGCGTGCGCCCGAAGGAACCCGATTTCAGCGCCGAAGCATGGGATCCGTGGGCGCCGGTCGCCGACGCCACGATCGACAATCGCCTGCTTCACAACGCCCGCAATCTGCCTCTTTCGCCGGTCTCCACCGGGGCTGGCGTCGCGGTCACGCCGCGTCATGCTACCGAGCCGGAATTGCCGGCGAGCGCCTTCACCGCGCCGATTCCCGCCGACAACGAACCTACGCTCGGGCAGACGCCCGGCGAAGCCTCCGCTTACACGGAACAGGTGCCCGCCGATGTCCCGGCCGAGCCTTTCGCTCATGCGGCCAACCCGTCTGTTGAGGCGGCGCCGCGGGTCTGGCACAAGACCGAACGCCCTTCCGAATATCCTGGGGATGCTGACGAACCGGTTCTGAACGAGCCGGCCGGCTTGCATGGGATTCCCGACAACGAGCCGCATTTCGGTGCGGCCGGCTTAGGTGGGGCCGGCTTAGGTTCAGCCGCAGGCTCAGGCGCCCCCGCTGGTTCAGCCGCGGCAGCCGGCTTGGGTACTGCCGGCACGGATGGCCCCGGCACAGCCGCATTCGGATCGAGCGGCGAACCCTTCTCGGTCCAGCCGGTAAATGACGACGGCGTCGATCCCTTCCCGGTAGTGCGTGAAACGCGCGCGCCCGAACCGCGCCGCCTCGGCTGGATCGTCTTCGGCTCGGTGGTCGCGGCGCTGCTGGCCATCGCGCTGCTCGCGCAACTCGCCTGGTGGCAGCGCGAAGCCGTTCAGGTCTTCTTGCCGCGCTCACAGGTGCTGTATGCAAAGGCCTGCGCGCAACTCGGCTGCCAGCTCACGCCGCCGCACGACATCGACGGTTTGCTGGTCGAGCCGTCCGATCTGCGTCAGATCGACGGCCCCCACAAGCTCGAACTGAAGATGCCGTTGCGCAACCGCTTCAGTATTGCGCTGGCCTATCCGGCCATCGAACTCACGCTGCTCGATGACCAGAACAATGTCGCCGTGCGCCGCGTACTGTGGCCGCAAGACTACGTCCCGCCGGGCACGCCGATCGCAGCCGGCCTGCCGGCGCATACGACTCAGACCATGATCGTGCACCTCGACACGGGCAATGCGGTCGCATCCAATTTCCGCGTGCAGATTTTTTATCCGTAACGCAACCTCGCGCGCCCGGCACTGACCGGGCGTATTCACCGTCATCACTGACGAATTTTCGGAGCACAACAACATGAGTCAAGTAACGCTGGGTGGCAACCCGATCGAAGTAGCCGGCACGTTCCCGACCGTGGGCCAGAATGCCCCCGCCTTCTCGCTCGTGGGCAAGGATCTGAAGCCGCTGTCGCTGGCCGACTTCGCCGGCAAGCGCAAGGTGCTGAACATCGTTCCGAGCCTCGACACGCCGACTTGCGCCACGTCGACCCGCAAGTTCAACGAAGCCGCGGCCAAGCTGAGCAACACGGCCGTGATCGTCGTGTCGGGCGACCTGCCGTTCGCCGCATCGCGCTTCTGCACGACTGAAGGCATCGAGAACGTCGTGACGGCTTCCACGTTCCGCGGCCATGAGTTCGCGCAAGCCTATGGCGTCGACGTGACGAGCGGCCCGCTGACGGGTCTGACGGCACGCGCCGTGGTGGTCCTCGACGAGAACGACAAGGTCGTGCACGCCGAACTGGTCAGCGAAATCAAGAACGAACCGAACTACGACGCAGCACTCGCCGCGCTGAAGTAAGACCTTCGCGCACGAACCCCGGCGCCGCGCTTCATGCGCGGCGCTGTCACGTCGTCGCGCCCATTTTCTTTATCGATTTTTACAGGACGCTCACCTTGGCTACGCTGATTTGCGGTTCGCTCGCCTACGACAACATCATGACCTTCGAAGGCCGCTTTCGGGAGCACATCCTGCCGGAGCAGGTTCACATCCTGAATGTGAGCTTCCTTGTGCCGACGATGCGCCGTGAATTCGGCGGCTGCGCGGGCAACATTGCCTACTCGCTGCATCTGCTGGGCGGCAATGCGCGCATCATGGGCGCGCTCGGCGCGATCGACGCGCAGCGCTACATGGACCGTTTCGCGCAACTCGGCCTGTCGACGGAGAACGTGCTGGTGGTGCCGGATACCTATTCGGCCCAGGCGATGATCACCACCGATCTGGAAAACAATCAGATTGCCGCGTTCCATCCGGGCGCAATGATGCAGGCGCATCTGAACCGCGCCGACGAAGCGAAAGGCATCACGCTGGGCATCGTCGGGCCGGACGGTTACGACGCCATGATCCAGCATTCCGAGCATCTGGCAGCGGCCGGCGTGCCGTTTATCTTCGATCCGGGCCAAGGTTTGCCGCTGTTCAACGGCGAGTCGCTGCGCCGCATGATTGAACTTGCTACTTACGTAGCTGTCAACGATTACGAAGCCAAACTGGTGAGCAACAAAACGGGTTGGTCGATCGAGGAAATCGCCGGCAAGGTCGAGGCGCTGATCATCACGCTCGGCGAGCAAGGCGCACGAATTCATCACGCCGGCGGGATCGAAGAGATTCCGGCGGTCAAGGCACAGCAGGTGCTCGATCCCACGGGCTGCGGCGACGCGTTCCGCGGCGGCTTGTTGTACGGCATCGAGAACAAGCTGGGCTGGGCGACCACGGGGCGCCTGGCGAGCCTGATGGGCGCGCTGAAGATCGAACACCAGGGCCCGCAAAACTACGCGCCCAGCCGGGCGGAGATCAACGAACGGTTCAAGCAGGCGTTCGCATACGACCTGCCGTAATACCGCAAGCTATTGGAGTTAGGGAATGAGAACAACGAGTCGCCTGGTCGTGGCCGCCTTGATCGCCGGTTCGCTGGCCATGTCGGGGTGTGCATACAACAGCAGTTCCGCCGACGTCTACACGGCATCGCAGGCACAGCGGGAAGAAACGGTTCGCATGGGCACGGTCGACAGCGTGCGCGCAGTGAAGATCAGTTCGAACAACGGCCAGCCGAGCGGCCTGGGCGCGATCGGCGGCGGCGCACTGGGCGCGGTAGCCGGCAGCGCGATCGGCGGCGGCCGCGGCTCGATCGTGACCGGCATCATCGGCGGCCTGGCCGGTGCGGTGGCAGGCAATGCGGTCGAGAACGGCGTCGCGGTGCACGACGGCCTCGAGATCACCGTGCGACTCGATAACGGCGACATGCGCGCAATCACGCAAAGCGCCACCGGCGAGATCTTCCGCGCCGGCGACCGCGTCCGGCTGCTCTCCAGCGGCGGCGTCACGCGCGTCACACACTAGGTTTCCCCTCTCGTGCGGTCGCGCTTCACGCGCTTCCGCGACGACCTCAAACGCATGCCCTCCCCTGTGCATGCGTTTTTTTTCGCCTGCCGGTTTTAAAGCGTTTCTGGTAGCGGGCGCGTTCGCCAGGGCAAAAAAAATCCCGTCGCCAGAAACCCGGCAACGGGACCCTGACCGAGTAGCGCTCGGTCATGCTACTTAAGCGCTACTCGATCATCGACACAGGTACGGCGTGTCGAAGTACTTCTTCCGCTTGTCGTCCAGATTACGGACGGCTGCCCGTCGGGAACGGCCATGCCGCTGCCGGGTTCAGCGCGGTCTTCACCGTTGCTGCCGGTGCGCTCGAGACAGAAGTCGCAGCGGGTGCAGGAGCCGCCTTCTTGGCGACAGCCTTCTTCGCAGGCGCAGCCTTCTTGGCAGGAGCAGCGGCCTTCTTCGCGGCAGCCTTCTTGGCAGGCGCAGCCTTTTTGGCAGCAGCCTTCTTCGCAGGCGCAGCTTTCTTGGCAGCAGCCTTTTTCGCAGGCGCAGCCTTCTTCGCAGCAGCCTTCTTAGCCGGTGCTGCTTTCTTTGCTGCGGCCTTCTTCGCCGGTGCTGCCTTCTTCGCTGCAACCTTCTTCACTGCAGCTTTCTTCGCCGGTGCTGCCTTCTTGGCCGGCGCCTTCTTCGCTGCAACCTTCTTCACGGCGACTTTCTTGGCTGCAACCTTCTTGGCCGGAGCAGCTTTCTTCGCTGCAACCTTCTTAGCCGGTGCTGCCTTCTTCGCTGCAACCTTCTTCACTGCGACTTTCTTTGCAGCGACTTTTTTCGCCGGAGCAGCCTTCTTGGCCGGTGCAGCCTTCTTGGCTGCGGGTTTCTTAGCTGCCGCTTTCTTTGCAGTTGCCATCATTTTCTCCTTCAGGTTTTCAGATGAGAGTCAGTTCAAACTACACCCTTCGTCAAAACCCGTTTCCCGCGGACGCTTCTCAGGGCGCGCGCTACGAAGCGGGCTATTCATCGGCGTACGCAGGTGCCGCGCGCTTACGCTAATGAATGCGGTAAGGCGCGCGGTGCCAATGGGCACCGCGCGCCAGATCTGGTCGATGCTGGATATCAGCATCGGCAATTGCTTGATCGGGCCGCCGGCGCGAACGCCAGCGGCTTTTTCCGGGGGGAAGTTTGCCCATCCCACTGAAGGGTTCGCAAAGTGCCAGCCATGTTTGTGGGCCGCGAAGGCACGCGGCGCACCGGGCACGATTTGCATCAGGCGGTTCTGCTCCTAACTAAATTGCCGCGGCCGAAGCCTGCCGGCATCCCCAAAATGAAATGCATCTGCGACTCGGACCCGGATCACTCCCAGGTCAACGCGCCGCCAGTCTGATATTCGATCACTCGCGTCTCGAAGAAGTTGCGTTCCTTCTTCAGGTCGATCATCTCGCTCATCCACGGGAACGGGTTTTCCTCGTTCGGGTACAGCGGATCGAGACCGATCTGCTGGCAACGGCGGTTGCAGATGAAGCGCAGATAGCTCTTGAACATCGACGCATTGAGGCCGAGCACGCCGCGCGGCATCGTGTCTTCCGCGTAACGATACTCAAGTTCGACCGCTTGCTGGAAGATCTCGCGGATGTCCGCGCGGAACTCAGCCGTCCAGAGTTGCGGGTTTTCGAGTTTGATCTGGTTGATCAGGTCGATGCCGAAATTGCAGTGCATCGACTCGTCGCGCAGGATGTACTGGTACTGTTCCGCCGCGCCGGTCATCTTGTTCTGACGGCCAAGCGCCAGGATTTGCGTAAAGCCGACGTAGAAGAACAGGCCTTCCATCACGCAGGCGAACACGATCAGCGAGCGCAGCAGCGTCTGGTCGGTCTCGAGCGTGCCGGTCTTGAAGCCCGGATCGGTCAGCACATTGATGTACGGAATCAGGAATTCGTCTTTCGCGCGAATCGAGGCAACCTCGTGATACGCGTTGAAGATTTCGCCTTCGTCGAGGCCCAGCGATTCGACGATGTACTGGTAAGCGTGCGTGTGGATCGCCTCTTCGAACGCCTGACGCAGCAGGAACTGGCGGCATTCGGGCGCCGTGATGTGGCGGTAGGTGCCCAGCACGATGTTGTTGGCGGCGAGCGAGTCAGCCGTCACGAAGAAGCCCAGGTTGCGCTTGACGATGCGGCGCTCGTCTTCGGTCAGCCCGTTCGGGTCTTTCCAGAGGGCGATGTCGCGCGACATGTTCACTTCTTGCGGCATCCAGTGGTTAGCACAACCCGCCAGATACTTTTCCCAGGCCCACTTGTATTTGAACGGCACCAACTGGTTGACGTCGGTCTGGCCGTTGATGATGCGCTTGTCGGCGACATTGACCCGCGCTTCGGAAATCGCAGCCGTTCCGGCAGCGTGAGCAGCGGCAATGCCTTTTTCGAAAACGTCTTGAGACGCGAAGACGTTTCGGTCCGAGGGAGCATGAGGAGCGGAACGCGTTCCGACTTGCGAACCGACAGCCGATCCCGCAGCGTTGCGCAACACATTCAGTTGCGTAGCGCTCGAGGGAGTTACGGCAGTGATCTCGTCATCCCAGTTGAGCATAAATGTCACCATCAATTTAGAACGGTTTGTACCATCTTTTCACGAGCGATAAAAGAGTTCGCTGATGAAAAATCCTGTTTTCGATTCGCGTTGCTACGTTCATACAACACTTTGTTCAACAGACTGTGTGTGTCGCCTCATGTGAAGCGTGTTGAACGCGTGTCGTCGAAGTGCTGCGCGAGCTCGAAGAGCAACGTGTCGAAGCGACGTTTCGCTGCTCTATCTATCTGTATTGCGGAGCGTGCTTGCAGCGTTTTGCGATTGCTTCCTGCTGCCTCGCCGACGCGGCGGATTGCCTGTTCGTCAGTACTGGCGAGGTGAAGTTCAATGCAATGTCGAGCGATGCTTCTGGCCGGCTGTGTCGTTCGACCTTTGACCGGAGCGTTTGCTGAGCGCTTCATGTCGAGCGCTTCGTCTGTGCTGCCGACTGCTTCATCTACTGCCTGCTTACCGCTTGCCACGCTTCGCTGCTGTTCGACGAGCGGTGTAACGTCGATTCTGTTTCGCCGCGCCGCTCGTCTACTTCACTTCTGTACTGCTTCTATCAGGCTTGCCGATCGCTGCATGCGGGTCTTTACCTACCCCATCCGCCACGCAGCGATCCTGCCGCCTGCTTCGTGCTCGCCTCGCAGTTGCCAGACGCTTACTGGCAAGCCTCGCACTCGTCGAAACCCGGGTCGCCCGGACGCATCATGCACACCGGACCGTCCGCTTCCGGCGCTGCTTCGACTGCAACGGCCGGCGCTGCCGCCGCTACCTGGATGCCGCCCGAAGCCGCACCGCCGTTCGCGCCGAAGCTGCCTGCCGCGCCACCGCCGACACCGCCCGCGCCGCCCGACCCTTCGCCGCCACCCGAGCTCACCGCGTTCAGCGCGCCGTGTGCCACCGTCGACTTCTCGACGTGCGTTGCCGCCATCGTGCGGAGGTAGTAGGTGGTCTTCAGGCCGCGCACCCATGCGAGCTTGTAGATCTCGTCGAGCTTCTTACCCGACGCGCCGCCCATGTAGATGTTCAGCGACTGCGCCTGGTCGATCCACTTCTGACGGCGCGAAGCCGCTTCGACCAGCCACTTCGGATCGACTTCAAACGCGGTCGCGTAGATCGCGCGCAGGTCGGCCGGGATGCGGTCGATGCGCGAGAGCGTGCCGTCGAAGTATTTCAGGTCGGCGACCATCACTTCGTCCCACAGGCCGCGCGCCTTCAGGTCGCGCACCAGGTAGTCGTTGACCACCGTGAATTCGCCCGACAGATTCGACTTCACATACAGGTTCTGGAAGGTCGGTTCGATACAGGCCGACACGCCGATGATGTTCGAGATCGTCGCCGTCGGCGCGATCGCGATGCAGTTCGAGTTGCGCATGCCGTAGGTGGCGATGCGCGAACGCAGTTCGGTCCAGTCCATCGATTCGCTCGAATCGACTTCGACGTAACCGCCGCGCGCTTCGGCCAGCAGCTTCACCGAGTCTTGCGGGAGGATGCCGCGGTCCCACAGCGAGCCGCGGTAGCTGGAGTAACGGCCGCGTTCCTGCGCCAGTTCGGTCGACGCGTAGTAAGCGTAGTAGCAGACCGCTTCCATCGACGTATCGGCGAACTCCACCGCCTCTTGCGACGCGTACGGCGTGCGCAGCAGGTGCAGGCAGTCCTGGAAGCCCATGATGCCCATGCCGACCGGACGGTGCTTCAGGTTCGAGTTACGTGCCTTGGCAACCGCGTAGTAATTGATGTCGATTACGTTGTCGAGCATGCGCATCGCCACGCTGACGGTGCGCTTGAGCTTGTCGTGGTCGAGCGCCAGGGTGCCGTCAGCCTGCTCCTTCAGGTGAGCGACGAGGTTCACCGAGCCCAGGTTGCAGACGGCGATTTCCGAGTCGCTGGTGTTCAGCGTGATTTCCGTGCACAGATTCGACGAGTGGACGACGCCGACGTGCTGTTGCGGCGAGCGCACATTGCACGGATCCTTGAACGTGATCCACGGGTGGCCGGTTTCGAACAGCATGCCCAGCATCTTGCGCCACAGTTGTGCCGCCGGCAGCTTCTTGAACAGCTTGATCTCGCCGCGCGCGACCTTGTCTTCGTAAGCCGTGTAAGCCGCTTCGAATTCCGCGCCAAACTTGTCGTGCAGATCCGGGCAGGTGGACGGCGAGAACAGCGTCCAGTCACCGCCTTCGTGCACGCGCTTCATGAACAGATCGGGAATCCAGTTCGCCGTGTTCATGTCGTGGGTGCGGCGACGGTCGTCGCCGGTGTTCTTACGCAGCTCGAGGAATTCCTCGATGTCCAGGTGCCACGTTTCCAGGTACGCGCAGACCGCGCCCTTGCGCTTGCCGCCCTGGTTGACCGCCACTGCGGTGTCGTTGACGACCTTCAGGAACGGCACCACGCCTTGCGACTTGCCGTTGGTGCCCTTGATGTGCGAACCGAGCGCACGCACGCGCGTCCAGTCGTTGCCCAGGCCGCCGGCGAATTTCGACAGCAGCGCGTTTTCCTTCAGCGCTTCGTAGATGCCGTCGAGGTCGTCGTCGACCGTGGTCAGGTAGCACGACGACAGTTGCGAGCGGCGGGTACCCGAGTTGAACAGCGTAGGCGTGGACGACATGAAGTCGAAGCTCGACAGCACGTTGTAAAACTCGATCGCGCGCGCTTCGCGGTCGATCTCGTTCAGCGACAGGCCCATCGCCACACGCATAAAGAATGCCTGGGGCATTTCGATGCGCACGCCGTCGTGATGCAGGAAGTAACGGTCGTACAGCGTTTGCAGACCGAGGTAGCCGAATTGCAGGTCGCGGTTGTTGTCGAGCGCCGCGCCCAGGCGCTTCAGGTCGAACTGCAGCAGCTTGTCGTCGAGCAGCTCGGCTTGCACGCCGCGCTTGATGAACTGCGGGAAGTACTCGGCGTAGCGCTCGCCCATTTCCGTCTGCGTGACTTCCTCTTCGAGGATCTCGCGGCGGATCGTGTGCAGCAGGATGCGTGCGGTGACCTGGCTATAAGCCGGGTCCTTTTCGATCATCGTGCGGGCAGCCAGAATCGCCGAGTCGTAGACCTGGCTCATCGGCACGCCGTCGTACAGATTCTTCACCGTTTCCGCGATGATCGGATCGGCGTTCACGGCGTCGCCCAAGTTCGCGCAGGCGGATTCGATAATGCCGCGCAGCGCTGCCATGTCGAGCGGACGCGTCACCCCGTTGTCGGTGACGTTCAGACCCGGCGTGTTGGCGACGATCTGCTCGTCATGGCCGCGCGCCTGAGTGCGCTTCTCGCGATACAGCACGTACGCACGCGCGACGTTGTGTTCGCCGCCGCGCATCAGCGCGAGTTCGACCTGATCCTGGATGTCTTCAATATGGAACGTGCCGCCGTTCGGGCGGCTGCGCACGAGCGCGCGCACCACGTTCTGCGTGAGTTGCTCGACCAGTTCGCGCACGCGCGCGGAGGCTGCGCCTTGACCACCGTTGACGGCCAGGAATGCCTTCGTCACGGCGATGGCGATTTTCGACGGTTCGAACGACACCACGCTGCCGTTACGGCGGATCACCTTATAGTCGGCGTAGGTCGTTTGCGGCGCGAGCGGCTGCGCGCCTTGTGCCTGGCCGAAGGTCTGGCCAGTCTGTGAACCCTCGTACCGGGTCGTCGCGTTGTCGGTGGTTTGCATGTGCAAAGCTCCTGGTCCTGGAAATGGTGCGGAGAAAGCCGCGGATTAAAACGAACGCTGCGCCGCCGCGTGCGCAAGCGATGGGGTGCAGGAAAAAGGCCGGCTGAGCCGGGTGGCGGGATGCGACAGCGATGAAGCCTGGTTCGAATTGATGACGGTCTTCACGCTATAAGTCGCGATCACTTGCTGTGCCCTTTCCCTGAATTTTTCTGGACGCTGCCGACTTGTTACCGGGCGCGCCGCAGGAATTTTTTCAATGCCTGGAATGCTTGCGGCGCCATGCTCGGAAGCGGGGCGCCGCTGACTTGTTCACTTGGTTATGCACTCAGTTATTCACACGGTTATGCACAGCTCACCACAAGATATAGTGCAAAACCGAATTTCTGGCACCAAGTATAGTGGAGATTCGAGACAGGTCAAATCGTTTTATTTGCTTTCGAAGTCTTGACTTTTGCATAGCGCGGCGCGAAGCCGACTCCCCGGAGAACAAGGCAGCGCCTTGTTCTCCTCGCATCACGCGAACTCGCGCGAAGGGTCGTTATCGCGTTTTGGAAAACTTGAGATAGGGGAAATACTGATCCGCCAGCGCGGTGTCGCGCTGCAGACGCTGCCACTCGAAATGGGGCCCCGGATCGGTCTTGCGGCCGGGCGCGATGTCAGAGTGACCGGCCAGTCCCTCGACTGGATAGCGAGCCTTGAGCGCCGTCACAAGCGCGGCGAGCGTGCGGTATTGCGCCGCTTCGAAGGCAGTCGTGTCACTGCCCTCCAGCTCGATGCCAATCGAGAAATCGTTGCAGCGCTCGCGGCCGAAAAAATTCGACGGCCCGGCGTGCCATGCGCGCTCGTTGCAGGAGACGAATTGCTCGAGGGCGCCGTCGCGATGGATCACGAAGTGCGCCGAGACCCGCACGCCGCGCAAATGCGTGTCGTAGTAGGGGTGGGCGTCGCAGTCGAGCGTGTTCTGGAAAAGTTCGGCAATCGCCGTGCCGCCGAACTCATTGGGCGGCAAGCTGATGTTGTGCACGACGATCAGCGTGGGCACGGCCCCTTCGGGTCGCGCTTCGAAATTCGGCGAGGGAAGTTTGCGTGCGGCAGAGACCCAACCGTCGGCGTCGACGGTGAACGCGAGATTCATCGAGCGTCGCGGCCCGTGGGACGCGCGCCATGGCGCTGAGCGTGCGAGGCGCTGCAGAACGCCTGCCCCGCGACCACCACGGAGTCGCTCTTCGGCGCGTGCACGCCGCACTCGGCGCAACGGATCATCGGCTCGGCGAGCTGCGGCTGTGCGGAAGCGGGTCCACGCGCGCCGCCGTTCGGACCATTCTGGCCGCCTTGGCGATTTGCCCCACCGGCGCCATTCGCACCAGCGCCCCCCGCGCGCTGCGACGCTTGCGCGTCATGACGACGCAGCGCCTTGACCAGCCATTGGCCGACGATGAACAACAGGATCAGCAGAAAAATTTGTCGCATAGCAGGACACTCACACTACAGCACGGTGCAACAGCACCTCGAAGACGAAACGGCTGCCGACGTACGCCAGCAGCAGCGCGACGAACGACGCCAACACCCAGCGCAATGCCGCACGGCCGCGCCAGCCGGACACCTTGCGCGCGGTCAGCAGCGCGCCGAACATCACCCAGGAAAGAATCGCGAACACGGTTTTGTGATCGAGCCGCAATGCACGGTCAACCAGTTGCTCGCTAAAAATGATGCCCGAGAGCAGCGTCAGCGTGAGCAGCACGAAGCCCGCGCCGATCAGACGGAACAGCAGCTTTTCCAGAGTCAGCAACGGCGGCAGCGTGTCGAGCCAGCTCGACAGCCAGCCGTTACCCGCAGCAGCCGCATTGCGTTGCGACATGCCGCCGCGCATTGCGTGCAGACGCCGCTCGACCAGCAGCATCAGAACCGCGTGCAGTGCCGCGATAGCAAACAGACCGTACGCAATATTGGCGATCAGGAAATGCAGCTTGAACATGGGCGCAGCCGAATACGGCAGCACGCGCACGCCATTGAAGGCCAGCGGCAATAAGGAAGCGACGCAGGCGAGTGGAAGTACAAGCAGGCGCAAGCCGTCGAGCGGGAAGAAGAAGCTCTCGATCCAGTAGATGCCGGCGCCGAGCCAGAACATTGCTGACAGCGCGAACGCGAAACCGAACACCATCGCGTTCTGGGGAAAGATGGTGGCATGCAGCAGCACACCGTGGGCGAGCAGCGCGACGAACAGTAGCGCGCGGCCCGAGCCGCTCATGCCCGAAGCCGCCGAGACGCTTGCCGTGGCCGGCACCGGCGGCACGCTCTCGAGCATGGGGCGCAGGGCGGCGTGCCGGTGCGAGCGCCAGCCGGCCACGGCGAGACCGCCGTACAGGAGCGCAGTGAGGGCATACAGTACAATATCCATATTCGAAGTTTACACTAGGCCCCTGCTCCGCGACGTCTCCCGCATCGCGCCCTGCTCCGGCCGCACTGTTCATCGCTCCCCATGCTCGACAATCTGACTCAACGGATGGCGCGCGTCGTCAAGACGCTGCGCGGCGAAGCCCGGCTCACCGAGGCGAACACCCAGGAAATGCTGCGCGAAGTGCGCCTGGCACTTCTCGAGGCGGACGTGGCGCTGCCCGTCGTGCGCGAGTTCATCGCCAAGGTGAAGGAAAAGGCGCTCGGCGAAGAGGTCATCAGCAGCCTGTCGCCAGGTCAGGCGCTGGTCGGCGTGGTGCAGCGCGAGCTGACCGCGGTGATCGGCGGCGACTATGAAGGCAAGGCGGTCGAACTGAACCTCGCCGTCACGCCGCCGGCCGTCATTTTGATGGCAGGTCTGCAGGGCGCCGGTAAAACGACCACGGTCGGCAAGCTCGCCAAGCTCCTGCGCGAAAAGTACAAGAAGAAAGTCCTGACGGTCTCGTGCGACGTTTACCGTCCGGCTGCTATCGCGCAGTTGAAGATGGTGACGGAACAGGTCGGTGCGGATTTCTTCCCGTCGGAACCGGATCAGAAGCCGGTAGATATCGCGCGCGCCGCGGTGGACTGGGCCAAGCGCCACTACCACGACGTGCTGCTGGTCGACACGGCCGGCCGTCTGGGTATCGACGAGGCGATGATGCAGGAAATCGCCGCACTGCACAGCGAGCTGAAACCGGCGGAAACGCTGTTCGTAGTCGACGCGATGCTCGGCCAGGACGCGGTCAACACCGCGAAGGCATTTAGCGACGCCTTGCCGCTCACCGGCGTGGTCCTCACCAAGCTTGACGGCGACTCACGCGGCGGCGCGGCACTCTCCGTACGTCACGTGACGGGCAAGCCGATCAAGTTCGTCGGCGTCGCCGAAAAGCTCGACGGCCTCGAAATCTTCTATCCGGATCGGATGGCGAACCGGATTCTCGGCATGGGCGACATTCTTGCCCTCGTCGAAGAAGCGCAACGCGGCGTGGACGTTCAGGCCGCGCAGAAGCTCGCCGACAAGGTCAAGAAAGGCGGCGACTTCGACCTCAACGATTTCCGCGCACAGCTGACCCAGATGAAGGGCATGGGCGGCCTGTCGTCACTGATGGACAAACTGCCGGCCCAGTTCCAGCAAGCCGCCGCCGGTGCCGACATGGGCCAGGCCGAGAAGCAGATGCGCCGCATGGAAGGCATCATCAATTCAATGACGCCGCTGGAGCGCGCGAAGCCCGACCTGATCAAGGCCACCCGCAAGCGCCGCATCGCCGCGGGCGCGGGCGTGCAGGTGCAGGAAGTCAACCGCATGCTGAATCAGTACGACCAGATGCGCACGATGATGAAAAAGCTGAAGGGCGGCAATCTGCAAAAGATGATGCGCGGCATGAAGGGCATGATGCCCGGCATGCGCTAAGCTTTAGCAAGACGGCGGCGCGCGTGCTTTCGTACAAGAACCACGGCACGCGCGGCTGACTCCGGATTTGTGCGGGTTTATTCTGTACCGCCGGCCGTCGTTCTCACCCACACTATGTATACAGTTACCGCCCGTCAGACGTCATGAACCGCGAAGAAGCTCTCCATATTTTCAGCCACTCCGAAGAAATCGTTTCGGCCGACGACGTCAACGCGTCGATCAGCGGCATGGCTGCCGCCATCCGCAACGAGATGAGCGAGGACTTCCCGCTCGTGCTGTCGGTCATGGGTGGCGCGGCGGTGTTCACCGGCATGCTGCTGCCGCACCTCGATTTTCCGCTCGAATTCGACTACATCCATCTGACCCGCTATCGCAACACCACCAAGGGCGGCAACGAGATGCAGTGGCGCGTGGCGCCGGCTGAGTCGGTGAAGGATCGTGTCGTGCTGGTGCTCGACGACATCCTCGACGAAGGCGAGACAATGGCCGCGATCCGCGACCGCATTCTCGCGATGGGCGCGAAGCGCTTCCTGAGCGCGGTGTTGTGCGAGAAGATCATTCCGAAGGCCAAGCCGCTGCGCCCGGATTACTGCGGTTTCGAAGTGCCGGACCGCTATGTGTTCGGCTGCGGGATGGATGCCAAAGGCTACTGGCGCAACCTCCCGACTATCCGGGCGTTGACCGAAGGCGCCTGAGCGGCGCATGCAACAGGAGCCGCGTTTGATGACGCGGTTAAGTGCAAAAAGCGTGCAAAAAAGCGGCCAGCGGCCGCTTTTTTGTTTGCTGGGATCGATGCAAAGCGCGGCTCTACCCGCACCGCACCCTCTCGGCCGACTCAAAGCTGATGCACGAACGACCGGATACCGCCGAGCATCATCTCCACTGAGATGGCCACCAGCACCAGCCCCATCAAGCGCTCGAAAGCCATCATTGCGCGCTCGCCGAGCCACGCCTGAATCCGCTCCGCCAGCATCAGCACGACCGCACAGACAAGCATCGTGACGGTCAGCGCGCCGATCCACTCGAACATCTTGCCCGGCGCCTGCGACGTCAGCAGCATCACCGTTGCAAGCGCCGACGGGCCCGCCAGCGCCGGAATGGCGAGCGGCACGATGAGCGGCTCACCACCGCGCGTGTCGCCGCCGAACGGACCGTCTGGATGCGGAAACACCATCCTGAGCGCGATCAGAAACAGCACGATTCCACCGCCGATGCGCAACGACTGGTCAGTCAGACTCATCATGCGCAGGAAGCGGTCGCCGACCACCATGAACACCAGCAGGATCGCGAAGGCGATCGCCACCTCACGGAGGATGACGACCGTGCGCCGCTTCGGCGCCACCCCACGCAAACAGCTAATGAAGAGCGGGATGTTGCCGAGCGGGTCGGTGATCAGAATCAGCAGGACTGTCGCGGACAGAAAGGTGTATTCCACCTCGAGTCCGCCTAGCGTGCCAACGCGGCGCGAACCTTGCCGATCACCGTTTGGGCGGCGTCTTCGACCGGCAGCAGCGTCGCTTCAGCGTCGCGGCGGCCTTGATACTCGAGCTTGCCGTCCTTGAGACCACGGTCGCCAATCACCAGACGATGCGGCACGCCAATCAGCTCCCAGTCAGCGAACATCACGCCCGGGCGTTCGCCGCGATCGTCGAGGATCACGTCGACACCCGCTTCGAGCAACTCCGCGTACAGCTTGTCGGCCTGCTCGCGCACGGCTTCGCTACGGTCGTAACCCATCGGGCACAGCACGACTTCGAACGGGGCGATCGATTCCGGCCAGATGATGCCCTTGTCGTCGAAATTCTGTTCGATCGCCGCGCCCAGAATACGCGTAACGCCGATGCCGTAGCAGCCCATTTCCATCGGCTGCGGCTTGCCGGTCTCGTCGAGGCAGGTCGCGTTCATCGCTTCCGAATACTTCTTGCCGAGCTGGAACACGTGGCCGACTTCGATACCGCGGCAGATGTCGATCACGCCCTTGCCGTCCGGCGACGGGTCGCCCTTCTTCACATTGCGGATATCGGCAACAACCGGCTCCGGCAGATCGCGGCCCCAGTTCACGCCGGTGGTGTGGAAATCCACTTCGTTCGAGCCCACCACGAAGTCGCTCATGTTCGCGACCGTGCGATCCGCAACGACCTTGATCGGCTTCTTCGTGTTGAGCGGGCCGAGGTAACCCGGCGGCGTACCGAAGGTCTCAATGATCTCGGCTTCGGTCGCCATGCGGAAATCCGCCAGACCGGGCAGCTTGCTTGCCTTGATCTCGTTGAGTTCATGATCGCCGCGCAGCATCAGCAACCAGATGGTCGGCTCGGCGCCTTCGTTCTCCGTGGCGAGGACGATCGACTTGATCGTGCGCTCGAGCGGGATGTTCAGCAGCTCGGCCACGGCCTCGCATTTTGCTTTGCCCGGCGTTGCGGTCTTCTTCATTTCCTCGGTCGGCGCCGCGCGTTGCGCGTACAGCGGCAACGCTTCGGCCGCTTCAACGTTTGCCGCGAAATCCGAGGTCGGGCAATAGGCGATCGCGTCTTCACCGGTGTCGGCGATCACGTGGAATTCATGCGAACCGCTGCCGCCGATCGAACCGTTGTCCGCCGCCACTGCGCGGAAATCCAGACCAAGGCGCGTGAAGATCCGCACGTACGCGTCGTACATCTTGCGATACGACTCGCG
The DNA here is from genome assembly GCF_902833645.1 of Paraburkholderia fungorum. Taxonomy (GTDB): domain Bacteria; phylum Pseudomonadota; class Gammaproteobacteria; order Burkholderiales; family Burkholderiaceae; genus Paraburkholderia; species Paraburkholderia fungorum. Next base: position 51,093 of record NZ_CADFGE010000004.1, on the reverse strand, counting down.
CAGGCCTTCCGCGTCCTTGTCGAACGAGTAAGCGTCTTTCATGATGAACTCGCGGCCGCGCATCACGCCAAAACGCGGGCGGATCTCGTCACGGAACTTCGTCTGGATCTGATAGAAGTTCACGGGCAACTGGCGATAGCTCTTGATCTGGCCGCGCGCGATATCCGTGACCACTTCTTCGTGAGTCGGTCCGATCACGAAATCGGATTGCTTGCGATCCTTGAAGCGCAGCAGTTCGGGGCCGTATTTTTCCCAACGGCCCGATTCCTGCCACAGCTCGGCCGGCTGCACTGCCGGCATCAACAGTTCGATCGCGCCTGCCCGATTCATTTCTTCGCGCACGATGGCTTCCACCTTGCGGATCGAACGCAGGCCGACCGGCAGGTAGTTGTAAATACCGCCAGCGACACGGCGGATCATGCCCGCACGCACCATGAGCTTGTGGCTGACGATCTCGGCGTCGGCGGGCGCTTCTTTCAGCGTGCCGATAAAGAAACGGGAAGCTTTCATTCAGATTTTCCAAAAGCGGCGGCTCCGGAGGGACCGCCCGAAAGGTGAAAACGGTGGGGAAATCTTTACAGACCCGGCTTGAGGCCGGCTCGGACTCGCCGAACGCCAGGCCAACGGCTCGCCAGGACCCGGCCAAAACCCGGCTCAGATGCGGCAAACGGTCTGCGCATACCAGGCAAAACCCCGGCAAAACCGGCCCAATCGCAGCATTGAAGCTGCCGCGCAAAGCCTTTGCAGCAAGGGATAAGGCACGGAAAGACAGACAGGCTACCGCAAACGCGGGCCTTTTGCGGCGAATCGTTCCAATCTGGTGCGAATCGGTGCGTCGGGTCCGTTATCTGTTTATAATCAAAGCAATTTTAAAGGATTCGAAGGTGGTTGTATGCTGGATCGTGAAGGCTTTCGCCCGAACGTCGGCATCATCCTCTTGAACGCGCACAACGAGGTGTTTTGGGGCAAACGGCTCCGTGAACATTCCTGGCAGTTTCCGCAAGGGGGCATCAAGTACGGAGAGACCCCCGTGCAAGCGATGTATCGGGAGTTACACGAAGAAACCGGGCTGCTTCCTGAGCACGTCAAGGTGATCGGTCGCACGCGCGACTGGTTGCGTTATGAGGTGCCTGACAAGTTCATCAAGCGCGAAGTACGCGGTCATTACCGCGGCCAGAAGCAAATCTGGTTTTTGCTTCGGATGGTTGGACGCGATTGCGACATATGCTTGCGCGCCACCGACCACCCGGAGTTCGATGCGTGGCGCTGGAACGAGTACTGGGTGCCACTCGACTGTGTGATCGAGTTCAAGCGGGATGTGTATCAGTTGGCGCTGACGGAGCTATCCCGTTTCATGCGCCGGGCTGCGCCGCGTGCGGAAAAACCTGGCGGACACCATGGGCCTCGCTATCCCCGGATAGCGCCGTCAATGGAAAGTCCGCCGGATTCGACGATGATGACGGTCACCACCTCGGTGACCACCCTCAGCATCGAAACGTCGATTCACACGACGATCGCGTCTGATTGCGGTCCGGGTTCCGGGTCGGTAGCCGAACTGGGCTCCGCGCCGGCACACGAAGACGAATCGGATCGCGAAACGGCCGCCGGCTCGCTGTTTCGCCCCGGCGTACGCAATTAACAACTCTGTGCGGCCGTCCACGCCGCCTCCGCGGGTGTGGCTCATCAACGAGCCGCACCCGTCTTTCGAGGAAATCATATTGAAAGCACTTGCTCTCGTCGTGGCGTGCGTCGCCACCGGCGCCCTGCTGGCTGGTTGCGCCAGCAAACCCACGAATAAAGACGACAGCGCGTTTGCCTATCTGCTGGACCGGCCGAGCAACTGGGTTGAAAACAAGGTGGACACCTTGCCGCCGCTACCGCAAGACTCCAATCTGCTGCCTTTCGAGGTTTCCGGTAACACGCCGCTGCACTTCGCGGTCGATAAAAATTCGCTTAGCGTCGGCACCGACGGCGTGGTGCGTTACACCGTCGTCGTCACCAGCCCGAGCGGCGCGCGCAACGTGAACTACGAAGGAATTCGCTGCGACACGTATGAATGGCGCCAATATGCGGGGCTGAACGCCGATCACGACGGCTGGGATGAAACCGTCGCCAACGACTTCAGGCGCATCGAGAATGGCGCGCTGAATGCCTATCAGGCAACGCTGTATCAGGATTACTTCTGCGCGAACAAGATGCCCACGGGCTCTGCAAAGCAGATCGTCGAGAACATCCGCTACAAACGCACGCAGACCTCGCTGATTCATTAAGACAGTTTTCGCGCATGGTTTCCATTTTCTCCGGAAGCCGCCGCTGACGTAAAAAAGCCGTTCCAGCTCACGCTGGAACGGCTTTTTTGTCTGTCGTTCGGCTCCGGTGTGGGTCTTGCCGGGGATTCAGACCAGCACAAGATTGTCGCGGTGGATCACCTCAGGCTCCAGCATATAGCCGAGCACCGATTCAATCTCGCCGCTCGGACGTCGCTGGATCAGCTTGGTTTCCGTACTACTGTAGTTGGTCAGGCCCCGCGCGACTTCACGTCCGGCCGCGCTCAAACAGGCGATCACCTCGCCACGCGCAAACGCGCCCTGCACACCGACGATGCCGATCGGCAGCAAGCTCTTGCCGCCTTCGATCAGCTTTTCGACGGCACCGTCGTCGATCACTACGTGGCCGCGCACTTGCAAGTGATCGGCCATCCATTGCTTGCGCGCTGCCATGCGTGCGGTGCGCGCGATCAACTGCGTGCCGATCGCCTCGCCCGAAGCCAGCCGTGACAACACGTCAGCTTCGCGACCGCTCGCGATCACCGTATTGGCGCCGCTGTGCGCCGCGCGTTTGGCGGCAAGAATCTTGGTCAGCATGCCGCCGCGGCCCAGGCTCGAACCCGCGCCGCCCGCCATTGCTTCGAGCTCCGGCGCACCGGCATCGGCTTGCTGCACAAGCGTCGCGCGCGGATCCTTACGCGGATCGGCGGTAAAAAGCCCTTGCTGATCGGTGAGGATAACGAGCGCATCGCCTTCGATCAGGTTCGCAACCAGTGCGCCCAAGGTGTCGTTGTCGCCGAACTTGATTTCGTCGGTAACGACCGTGTCGTTCTCGTTGATGATCGGCACAACGCCCAAGCGCAGCAACGTCAGCAACGTGGACCGGGCGTTCAGATAGCGTTCGCGATCGGCCAGATCGGCGTGGGTCAGCAGAATTTGCGCGGTCTGGATCGAATGCTCGGCAAAGCGGCTTTCGTAGACTTGCGCGAGACCCATTTGACCGACCGCTGCAGCCGCCTGCAATTCGTCGATTTCGCGTGGCCGTTTGGTCCAGCCAAGGCGCTGCATGCCTTCTGCAATGGCGCCCGAACTGACCAGCACCACTTCCTTGCCTTGCGCGCGCAGTGCGGCAATCTGAGCGGCCCAGCGGCCGATTGCAGCATGATCGAGGCCGCGCCCGTCATTAGTGACGAGGCTCGAGCCGACTTTCACTACCAATCGCCGTGAATCTGCGATGACTGAACGCATTGTGCGCGGTCTCCCGGGATGACGCGTGATGCATTGCATGCCGGCAGCCCTTGCAGGCGCCGGCGCTCAGGCTTGTACTTATTACTGCGGGTCGCTACCGACGTCGTCCGCAGCAGCGGCCGGCGCTTCTGGCTTCTCGCGGAAGCGCACGTCGGCTGCGAGATCTTCTGCTTCGGCCGCGCGCTGTGCGTCCGAATGCGCGGCGATGTGGTCATATATCGCATAGCAAAGGCTCTCGCAGCCCTGGCCGGTCAGCGCCGAGATTTCGAACACCGGGCCGTCCCAGCCGAAGCCTTCGAGGAACGCCGACACCCGCGCTTCGCGCTCGTCTTCCGGCACCATGTCGAGCTTGTTCAGCACGAGCCAGCGGGGTTTCTCATACAGCAGTTCGTCGTACTTGCGCAGTTCGTTGACGATCGCCTTGGCTTCCGCCACCGGATCGACAGACTCGTCAAACGGTGCAAGGTCGACGATATGCAACAACAGGCCCGTACGCTGCAGGTGACGCAGGAACTGGTGGCCGAGGCCGGCACCTTCCGCCGCGCCTTCGATCAGGCCGGGAATATCGGCAATCACGAAGCTGCGGCTCGGCCCGACACGCACCACGCCGAGATTCGGCGCGAGCGTGGTGAACGGGTAATCCGCGATCTTCGGCCGCGCGTTCGACACCGACGCGATGAAGGTCGACTTGCCGGCGTTCGGCATGCCGAGCAGACCGACGTCGGCCAGCACCTTCAGCTCGAGGCGTACCATGCGGCGCTCGCCGGGCTTGCCGTCGGTTTTCTGACGCGGCGCGCGGTTCGTACTGGATTTGAAATGCAGGTTACCAAGACCACCCGCGCCCCCTTGCGCGATCTGCACGCTCTGGTTGTGCTCGGTCAGGTCGGCGATCAGCTCGCCGGTTTCCATATCGGTAATGGTCGTGCCGACCGGCATGCGCAGCGTGATATCGTCGCCGCCCTTGCCGTAGCAGTCCGCGCCACGGCCGTTTTCGCCGTTGCGCGCCAAATGTTTTTTCGCGTAGCGGTAGTCGATCAGCGTGTTGATGTTGCGGTCTGCGACCGCGATCACGCTGCCGCCCCGGCCGCCGTCGCCGCCATCCGGGCCGCCGAACGGAACGAATTTCTCGCGGCGCATCGACGCGCTGCCATCCCCTCCGTCGCCGGCGATGACTTCAATCCTCGCTTCGTCAATGAACTTCATGCGTAACTCCGTCCCGTGGTGTGCTGCTAGATGGTGCTGCTGGGTTGATGCTTTCAGATGCTGCTATTTTGCCGCGCCCGCCGTGCGGTGGGCAATCGGCCGATCGGCTAACCGCGCCGAGATGGCCATGCAATCCGCTAATTCTTCGGACAAAAAGCGCTGCAATAAAAAAAGCCCCGCGAACTTCGCGGGGCCTTTTTCCGGTCCTGAAGCCCGTGCCTGAGTAAGCTCAGACTGCTGCCGGGACGACGTTGACCATGTGCTTCTTCGCTGCGCCCTTCGTCGAGAAATTGACGTGGCCGTCCGTCAGCGCGAACAAGGTGTGATCCTTGCCGATACCGACGTTTTCGCCCGGGTGCATACGCGTGCCACGCTGGCGAACGATGATGCCGCCAGCGTTGATAGCCTGACCGCCGTAGACCTTGACGCCGAGACGCTTCGATTCAGAGTCGCGGCCGTTGCGGGATGATCCGCCTGCCTTTTTGTGTGCCATTTGATTTGCTCCTTAACCGTTGCGCTTACGCGTTGATCGCGTCGATGCGCAGTTCGGTATAGTTCTGGCGGTGGCCGCCATGCTTCTGGTAGTGCTTCCGGCGACGCATCTTGAAGATGGTCACTTTTGCGTGACGACCTTGCGACACGACGGTAGCCTTGACGGAAGCCCCACTGACCAGCGGCGTACCGAACTTAATCGATTCGCCTTCGCCCACTGCGAGAACCTGGTCGAGCGTGATTTCAGCGTCAATGTCTGCCGGTATCTGTTCTACTTTAAGTTTTTCGCCGACGGCAACTTTATACTGCTTGCCACCGGTTTTTATGACCGCGTACATTGAGAACCTCACTCTGTGTTCATTTTTCCCACGCACCGCGCGCGGAAACCCGTGATTATACATAGAGTTAGCTGCTCGGTCAAAACTCATTGAGAGTCACCGCGCGCGACGCCCGGCGTCGCTGCCGGGCAGCCCCGGCAGCGGCCCATCCGCGGTCTGCGTCGTGCCGAGCCGCAGCGGGCGACCCGGAACTGCCGCGATTCGCCTTATAATTCGCGGCACTACCCAATTCAGCCATCATGTCGTCGACTGCCACCCCCTCCTCCAACGCCGCCAGCCTGCTCGCTCCGATCGCCGAAGACATGCAGCAGGTCAATCGCGTCATACGGCACCGTCTGGCGTCCGACGTGATGCTGATCAATCAGATCTCCGAGTACATCATCAGTGCCGGCGGCAAGCGGCTGCGGCCCGCCCTGCTGCTGCTGGTGGCGGGCGCCCTGGGCGAGACCACCGGGCATCGGCACGAACTGGCCGCCGTGGTGGAGTTCATCCACACGGCCACGCTGCTGCACGACGACGTGGTCGACGAATCCGATCTGCGGCGCGGCCGCCAGACCGCCAATGCGCTGTTCGGCAACGCCGCAAGCGTGCTGGTTGGCGACTTCCTGTACTCGCGCTCGTTCCAGATGATGGTTGGCGTGGGCAAGATGCGGGTGATGGAAATCCTGTCGGAGGCGACCAACATCATTTCCGAAGGGGAAGTGCTGCAATTGCTGAACATGCATGACGCCGACGTCGACGAAGCGCGCTACATGCAGGTGATCCGCTACAAGACTGCCAAGCTGTTCGAAGCCGCCGCCCAGCTTGGCGCTGTGCTGGCCGGTTCGGATGCAAAAACGGAAGCCGCGGCGGCGGAATTCGGCCGCCGCATCGGCACGGCCTTCCAGATCATGGACGATTGGCTCGATTACACCGGCACGGCCGAGTCAATGGGCAAGAACGCCGGCGACGATCTGCGCGAAGGCAAACCCACACTCCCGTTGATTTATCTGATCGAGCGCGGCACACCTGAACAGTCGGCGCTTGCACGAGAAGCCATCGAGCAGGGCGGCACGGCCCGTTTCGACACCATTTTCGAAGCGATCACGCGTTCCGGCGCGCTCGACCACACGCTGGAGTGCGCGAAGCAGGAAGCGCTTGCCGCGGCTGCAGCAATTTCTTCGTTTCCCGATTCCATTTTCAAAGATAGCCTGCTAGAATTATGTTCTTACTCGACGGCAAGACAGTCTTGAACGAGACTGAAACACCGTAAGAGTCCAGCAGTACAGATCGGGGTGTAGCTTAGCCTGGTAGAGCGCTACGTTCGGGACGTAGAGGCCGGAGGTTCGAATCCTCTCACCCCGACCAGATTTGCCTTGTTAGTTCAAGGCCCGAAAAACCGCCCAGCTTGCTTGGCGGTTTTTTGTTTTTGAGTCGCAATTTCGAGCGACCGATCGATGCCTTGCGTTTGTGGGCGATCGGCTACCGCGGCATTGCTGCTTCATCCGCCCACCGGTTCGCCCGGCCCCCTCTGCTATATTCTCTCCATCCCTTCCCTACCCTTCACGACGCGTGGAACAACTTCCCTTATGGGCGCAGATCGGCGCCGTCTTTCTGCTGCTTATCTGCTCCAGCTTCTTTTCGATTTCCGAAACGGCGATGATGGCGATCAACCGCCATCGCCTGAAACACCTTGCCAACAAGAATGCGCTCGGCGCGAAGACCACTCAGGGTCTGCTGGCGCATACCGACCAGTTGTTGAGCGTGGTCCTGATCGGCAACAATCTGTTCAACACCATCATCCCGGTGCTCACCACCTCGATCGCGCTGCATACGTTCGGCCGTAACAACGTGGTGTTGTCGATCGCGACCGGCATCGTCGCGTTTCTGATTATCGTGTTCGCGGAAATCACGCCGAAAATCGTCGGCGCTACGTTCCCCGAGAAGATCGCGCTGCCGGCCAGCCTGCTGATCGCACCGATGATGCGCATCGGCAAACCACTCGTCTGGTTCGTCAATCTGTTCGCGAACACGATCTTGCGCGTCCTGCATATCAACACCAAAGGCGCGCACGACCAACGGCTTTCCACCGAAGAACTGCGCACCATCGTGCTCGAATCAGGCAGCTTCATGCCGACCAAGCACCGCAGCATTCTGTTGAACCTGTTCGACCTCGAGAACATCTCTGTCGACGACGTGATGATCCCGCGCCGCCGTATCGAGGCGCTCGACTTCGACGCACCGTTCGAACAGATCCTGCACCAGTTGGAAACCTGCTACCACAACAAGCTGATCGTCTATCAGGGCGACATCGACCGTGTGCTTGGTGTGCTGCACGTGAGAAAAACACTGGCCGCCTTGCACAACCAGGAACTGGAGCGCGAGACGCTGCGCGAGTTGCTGGCCGAACCGTATTTCGTGCCGTCCGGTACACCGGTATTCCAGCAACTGCAGTACTTCCAGGAGAGCCGTCACCGCACGGCGCTGGTCGTGAACGAATACGGCGAGTTGCAGGGGCTGGTCACGCCGGAAGACATCATCGAAGAACTGATCGGTGAGTTCACGACCTCGATTCCGCGTGGCGCCAATTCGCGTGGCGGCTGGAACGAGAACGGCGAATGTATCGTTGCCGGCAGCATGCCCCTGCGCGAACTGAACCGCTGGCTGCATCTCACCCTGCCGACCGACGGACCCAAAACGCTCAACGGGCTGATTCTCGAAATACTCGAAGACATTCCCGATGGCGACGTGTGCGTTCAGATCGGCGAGGTGAAACTCGAGGTAATGCGCAGCGACGACCAGGCGATCCGTACCGTCAAGCTGTTCAAACCACCTGTTCGCGCGGGTGCGAAAGCCGTCAAGGCTCTGCGCGGCTAAGCACGGCACACCGCAGCATTGCACATGGACGCGGTGCGCACCATTAGCCGATTGGCTGAATGGTGGCGCCCGCGGCCTTCCCGGATGATGGGGTCGTCGTGTTCTACAGGCGGCTTGTCACCGGTCTCTCATGCAAGATTCTTTTCAACAAGCGGCGTCGCTGCGGGCGATTGCCGCCGATAGCGAAGGCTCACTCAAACCCAGGGCCAACGGCTTTACGGCCAACGCCGCTGTCGGCACGAGGCTTGAGCCCGGCCCCACCGATTCCGACAGCGCGCCTGCGGTACGCCTGCTAACCGATACGTTGCAGGAGGCAACCCGCCGTAACGCATCGGACCTGCACATCGAACCGGCCGAGCGTGGCTGGCGCATGCGTTTGCGCATCGACGGCGTGCTGCACGAAATCCCCCCACCCCCTGCGCATCTGCGCGACGCATTCATCACGCGGGTGAAAGTACTGGCGCGCATGGATATCGCCGAGCGGCGCGTACCGCAGGACGGCCGGCTGCGTCTTGCCACCTCGCCAGGCCGCGTCGAAGACTACCGCGTCAACTCGCTGCCCACCTTGTTCGGAGAAAAGCTGGTGCTGCGCAGACTCGACGCGTTGCCCGCGGATCTTTCGCTCGACTCATTGGGCCTCGATCCAAAGCAACGTGCAGCAGTCGATGCGGCGATTCGCGCGCCGCACGGCCTCGTGCTCGTCACCGGGCCCACCGGCAGCGGCAAGACGCTGTCGTTGTACTGCTTCCTGCATATGCTCAACGACGAGGCACGCAATCTGTGCTCAGTAGAAGATCCGGCGGAAATTCAATTGGCAGGGATCAACCAGGTGAGTGTGCGGGAAAAGGCCGGCCTGACATTCGCGCTGGCGCTGCGCGCGTTCCTCCGTCAGGACCCCGATGTGATCATGGTGGGCGAAATCCGCGACGACGAAACCGCCGACGTCGCCGTAAAGGCGGCGCAGACCGGCCACCTCGTCCTGTCCACCTTGCACACGAACGACGCGCCTGCTGCCGTCGCGCGTCTGATCGACATCGGCGTCGAGCCGTACAACCTGGCCGCCGCGCTAAAGATGGTGACGGCCCAGCGGCTGGTGCGGCGGCTGTGCGTGGCGTGCCGCGCCCCCGCGCCGCAATCGGCAGCGGCGCTGCGAGCAGCGGGCTTCGCCGACGAGCACCTCGACGGCTGGCAACCATTCGGCGCCGCCGGATGCTCCGCTTGCCACGGTATCGGCTACCGCGGCCGCGTCGGGGTTCACCAGGTGATGCCTGTCTCGGATGCGATGCGCGAGCTGATCGTGGCACGCGCGGGCACCCTGGAGTTGGCTCGGCTCGCACAAGCTGAGCATGTCGCCACCTTGCGCGACGCGGCCTTGGCGCGTGTGCGCGACGGCACGACGAGCCTTTCTGAAGCGCTGGCCGCCACCGAGGTCGCATGAGCACCGCCGCGCCTACTCAGTCAGCCGCCGATTTGCGCTTCAGATGGCGCGGTGTCGACGTCAACGGCATGCAACAAAGTGGCGCACTCGTGGCGCCAGATGCCAGCGCCGCGCGCGCGATGCTCAAGCGCGACAATCTGTTCATCGTCGAACTGGCGGCTCGCGGGCCGGCACCACGCCCCAAAACTCGCGCCAACGACGTGACGATATTCACCCGCCAGCTTGCCAGCCTGTTGCGCGCCGGTTTGCCCCTCGCCCCCTCGCTGGAACTGCTGGCGCAAGCGCAAGGTTCGCCCCGGCAAGGCATGCCCCGAATCGTCGGCGCGCTGGCGCGCGATATCACCAGCGGCCTGCGGTTCTCAGCGGCATTGCAGCGGCATCCGGCGCAGTTCAATGCCTTGTACTGTCAGCTCGTCGAGGTTGGCGAAGCGGCCGGCGCATTGCCAACGATCCTCGCCCGGCTCGCCGACGACCGCGAACGCGCCGCCGCGCAGCGGGCCAAGGTGCGCGCGGCGCTGACCTATCCGGTCGCCATCCTGTTACTCGCCATAGCGATTACCGCGGCGCTGCTGATCTGGGTCGTCCCCACCTTCAAGCAGATCTTCGATGGCTTCGGGGCGAAGCTGCCCGCACCAACACAGTTCGTGCTGGCTTTGTCCGCAGGCGCCGCGCGTTGGAGCATTCCTCTGGTCGCGGTGACCGTCGCAACAGGGTCGGCTGTGACATTTCTGTTACGACGTTCCGAAGCGGCGCGCATCCGGTTCGCGCGCACATCGCTGACAATCCCGATCGCCGGTCCATTGCTTCGGACCTTGTGCGCGGCGCGCTGGAGTCGCGCGCTGGGCACTTTGCTCTCAGCCGGCACACCACTCGCGGACGCGTTCGACTCACTCACTCACGCCACCGGCAACGCTTTCTTCGACCGTGCCACGGTAGAGATTGCCGCGCGGTTGCGGCGCGGCGAGCGGCTGGCCGCGGCAATGCGAGCAGCGCACTGCTTTCCGCCTGAGGTCGTGCAACCGGTCGCGGTTGCCGAGGAGTCCGGAGCGCTCGACACCATGCTGATCGATGTGGCGTCGCTCGCCGATCGTCAGGTAGACGAAAAGATCGGCACGCTTTCGGGTCTGTGCGAGCCCCTTGTCATCATCGTGCTGGGTACGCTGGTCGGTGGCCTCGTGATCGCGATGTATCTTCCCATTATTCAACTCGGCAACGTGGTGTAGCATCGCAGCCGCATCCCACCCTTTTTATATGCAGGCCACCATTCCGCTCGTGTCAGATACCTCTTCCAGCCTGCTTTCGGGTCTGTTGTCCGGCCACTTGGCAACGGGGCTCGAACTCGCGTTCGGCAGCTTGCCCGAAGGCCTGCAAATTGCATTCGCAATCGTATTCGGCCTGGTGATCGGCAGCTTCCTGAACGTGGTGGTGCACCGCGTGCCGATCATGCTGGAGCGCGCGTGGCGCGAAGAGGTCAGCGAGGCCACCGAACAACCGCTTGAAAACGACGGCCTACCCGCCCGCTACAACCTGTGGGTGCCACGCAGCGCATGCCCGCACTGCGACCACGTGCTCAGCGCATGGGAAAACCTGCCGGTGCTGAGCTACCTGCTGTTACGCGGACGCTGCTCCGCGTGCAAAACTCGCATCAGCCTGCGCTACCCGCTGCTCGAAATCGCCACCGCAGCCTTCGCGGCAGGGGCGCTCGCACTGTATGGGCCGACCGGCACGGCACTCGCCGCCTTCGGACTATGCGCCGCGCTGCTGGCAATGAGCGCGATCGACATCGACACGCATCTGCTGCCGGACTCGATGACGCTGCCGCTCCTGTGGGCCGGCCTGATCGTGAATTTCAACGGTGTGTTCGCAAGCCTCCACGATGCCGTGCTGGGCGCGATCTTCGGCTATCTCGTGCTGTGGGCCGTGCATTGGCTGTTCCGGCTGGTGCGCGGCATTGAAGGGATGGGTTATGGTGACTTCAAACTGCTGGCTGCGCTCGGCGCATGGCTTGGCTGGGCAGCGCTTCCGCAGATCATCCTGATCGCGGCGGTAACCGGTGCCGTGGTCGGCCTCGCGGCGACATGGCGCGGTCGCATGCGCTTTGAAGAGCCGCTGCCGTTCGGGCCATTTCTCGCAGCGGGCGGTGCTGTTACGCTGTTTCTCGGCACACCGCTTTATCTGGCCTTGGGAGGCTGAAGCATGTTTGTTGTGGGACTGACCGGCGGCATCGGCAGCGGTAAATCCACTGTGGCCGACCTGTTCGCTGCGCACGGCGTACCGCTTGTCGACACCGACGTGGTTGCGCACCGCATTACGGCGCCGCACGGCATCGCAATGCCCCAGATCGCCGCGGAGTTCGGCGATTCGTTCGTTGCCGCGGATGGCTCGCTCGACCGCGCCCGCATGCGCACGCTGGTGTTCAGCGACGACGGTGCCCGCAAACGCCTCGAAGGCATTACGCATCCGTTGATCCGTGCGGAGACCGAACGCGAACAGCGTGAAGCGCAAGGGCCATACGTGATCGTGGTCGTACCGCTGCTGGTGGAGTCGGGCAACTGGAGAACGCGCGTGAACCGTGTGCTGACGGTCGATTGCAGCGTCGAGACGCAAATCGCGCGCGTGATGAGCCGCAACGGGTTCAGCCGGGAACAGGTTCTCGCGATCATCGCCCGCCAGGCAACGCGCGAAGCGCGCCTCGCCGCAGCCGACGACATCATCAACAACGACAACGCGCCGCTGGATGCGGTCAAGGCGCAGGTCGACGCGCAGCATCGCGCCTATCTGGCACTGACCGCTGCATAAGCGCACGGGCCGTGATGGGCCGCGGTGTACCGAACACACAGTTTTGTTGAACTTTGCGGCGGCACGCGAGCCGAAGCGCTCCGAAAACCACTCGAAACACGTGAAAAAAATTGCGAAAGCGCGCTGAAAAAGTGCGTGATTGCTAGGGTAGTCTCACGGCATTAGAATGTTCTGCATTCCTGTCACCGACCACGCCCGAGGCGAGCCCGCTTGATCCTTTACGAGTATCCCTTCAACGAGCGAATCCGGACGCTATTGCGCCTCGAAGATCTGTTCGAGCGCTTCACCTTCTTTCTGACTCAGGAAGACGCCCGGGAACACCACGTCGCACTGACAACGTTGTTCGAAATCTCAGAGGTGGCAGGTCGCGCGGATCTGAAGTCAGATCTGATGAAGGAACTTGAGCGCCAGCGGCAAACCCTGGCGCCGTTCCGGGGCAATCCGGGCATCGAGCAGAACGCGCTGGAGGCAGTGCTGGGAGAGATCGAGCAGACGTTGACGGGGCTTTCACAGATGCAAGGCAAAACCGGCCAGCATCTGGCAGACAACGAGTGGCTCGCCAGCATCCGCAGCCGCGCGATCATTCCGGGTGGTACCTGCAAGTTCGATTTGCCTTCGTACTACGCGTGGCAGCAGATTCATCCCGATCAGCGTCGGCAGGACATCGCCAAATGGGTCACGCCGTTGTTGCCCTTGCGCGATGCGGCAACCATCGTTCTGCGTCTCGCGCGCGAATCCGGTCAGGCGTCCAAGGTCATGGCGATGCAGGGCAGCTATCAGCAGATGCTGTCGGGCCGTTCATACCAGCTGATGCAAGTACGGGTGGCACCTGAATTGCGGGTGATTCCTGAGGCCAGTGCTAACAAGTACATGCTTTGGGTACGCTTCACGGTGCAGGACGGCGATTTGCGTCCGCGCGCGGTAGATGTCGACGTGCCCTTCCAGCTTACGCTGTGCAGCCTGTAAGATCCGCCCTTTAGAACCGAACCGTGGGGCTACGCCTTTAAAGCGGCGAAAAATGCCCCTATATTCGTTACTTGTTCCGCTTCCGATCGCCCGCCTGACCGTATGCCTACCGTCGTCAAATGCCCCACTTGCGGAAAGGACGTCCGCTGGACCCCTGAAAACCGCTTCCGCCCATTCTGCTCCGACCGCTGCAAGCAGATCGATCTCGGCGCCTGGGCCGCTGAGAAGTACAGGATAGGCGGCACGGATGAAGAAACGCCGTCAGATGAATCACCTGGTGGAGACTACAACCCGCATTAAGCAGTGTAGGCGCGCAGCAATGCCGCTCTCTCCCGGGCGACGCTGCTCACGCAGCGCCGCCGGCAGCCGCGCGCCATCTTCCTAGTTCTTTTCAGCCGCGAGCCATTCCAGTACGGGAATCGCCGCCGGCAACAACGGTGAAACTGTCGCCGGCAGTGTCTGCCAGACAAATGCCTGGCCTTCGCGGCCGTGCGGCGCGCCGGTCCACTCCGTCACTTTGCAAAAAAACAGTCGCACATAGGCATGCGGGTAGTCGTGCTCGAGCGTGCGCCAAAGATGACTCACCTTGACGTCGATCCCTAGTTCCTCGTGCAACTCACGGGCTAGCGCGGCCTCGACCGATTCGCCCGGCTCCAGCTTGCCACCCGGAAACTCCCAATAGCCTTCGTACGGCTTGCCGGCCGGCCGCTGCGCCAGCAGATAGTGTCCATCGGACTGAACCAGCACGCCCACGGCCACCTCGGTCACCGGGCGGCCAGCCGCGTTCTTCTGCGCGTCGCTCATGCCGGGGTCTTCCGGCCAGACCAGTCGCGCGCGAATTGCCACGCGACGCGCCCCGAGCGGGACCCGCGCTCCAGCGCCCAAACCAGCGCATCGCCGCGCGCCGCCTCGACTTCCGCGTCGTCGCAGCCAAAATGGCGCAGCCAGTGACCGATGATCGACAGATAGTCGTCCTGCTTGAACGGATAGAAGCTAACCCACAAGCCGAAGCGCTCGGACAGCGAGATCTTTTCTTCGACCAGTTCGCCCGGATGAATCTCGCCGTCGGACGTGTGCTTGTACGTCTCGTTGTCGCTCATGTACTCGGGCAACAGATGGCGGCGGTTCGACGTTGCGTAGATCAGCACGTTGTCCGACTGCGCGGCGATCGAGCCGTCGAGCGCGACCTTCAACGCCTTGTAGCCCGACTCGCCGTCTTCGAACGACAGGTCGTCGCAGAACACCACGAAGCGCTCCGGTCGTTGCGCGATCAGATCGACGATATCGCCCAGATCGTGCAAATCGTCTTTGTCCACTTCGATCAGGCGCAGCCCGTCCTTTGCATAGGCGTTCAGGCAAGCTTTGATCAGCGACGACTTGCCCGTGCCGCGCGCACCGGTCAGCAGCACGTTGTTAGCCGGCTGCTTGTGTACGAACTGACGCGTGTTCTGCTCGATCAACCCCTTCTGGCGATCGATGTTTTGCAGATCGTCGAGCGTGATCGACGAGATGGCCGGAACCGGCTGCAAATAGCCGCGCCCCTGGCGTTTGCGCCAGCGAAAGGCGACCGCCGCCGACCAGTCGATCTCGGGTTGGGCAGGCGGAAGCATCGCTTCAAGGCGAACGAGCACGGCTTCGGCCCGGGTCAGAAACTGTTCGAGTTTGTCCATGGCTGGGAGATAAGCGGCCAAAACGCCGCGTAATGAACCTGGTTACGAACGATAGTCGGCGTTGATGCTCACGTAGTCGTGCGACAGATCGCAAGTCCAGATCGTGGCTTGCGCATTGCCGCGGCCGAGTACGACGCGAATGCCGATCTCGCTCTTCTTCATGACGCGCTGGCCATCTTCCTCGCGGTAGGCCGGATTGCGGCCGCCGGCAGTGGCGACCAGCACGTCGTCCAGATACAGATCGATCTTGCCGACGTCGAGATCGTCCACGCCGGCATAGCCGATGGCCGCGAGAATGCGGCCGAGATTCGGATCCGATGCATAGAAAGCCGTCTTCACGAGCGGCGAATGCCCGATCGCATAAGCGATCTGGCGGCATTCGCCGGCGCTCGAGCCGCCTTCCACATGCACGGTCATGAATTTGGTCGCACCTTCGCCGTCGCGCACGATCAGTTGCGCAAGGGTCTGGGCGACTTCGGTCACCGCGTCGCGCAGCGCTGCATAAGCGGGCGAATCGGTGGACGTGATCGCCGGCAGGCTCGATTTGCCCGAAGCGATCAGGATGAAAGAATCGTTGGTCGATGTATCGCCGTCGATCGTAATGCAGTTGAACGAGCGGTCCGCCACGTGCTTGACCAATGCGTCGAGCACCGGTTGCGCGACAGCAGCGTCGAACGCGAGGAAACCGAGCATGGTCGCCATGTTCGGCTTGATCATGCCGGCGCCCTTGCTGATGCCGGTGAGCGTGACCGTGTGCCCCTCGACCGTGACCTGGCGCGAGACGGCTTTCGGCAGCGTGTCCGTGGTCATGATCGCCTGGGCGGCGTCGTACCAGTTGGCTTCCTGGCGGTTTGCCAGCGCAGCGGGCAGCCCCGCCTTCAGACGATCGACCGGCAGTGGTTCCAGAATCACGCCCGTCGAAAACGGCAAAACCTGCTCCGGCGCGATGTCCGCGAGACGCGCGAGTTCGGCGCAGGTTTCGCGTGCAGCGACGAGGCCGGGTTCGCCCGTGCCTGCGTTCGCGTTGCCGGTGTTGATCACCAGCGCGCGAATCGGCTTGCCGCCCTGCCGTACACGCTCCAGATTCTCACGGCACACGGTGACGGGCGCGGCACAAAAGCGATTCTGCGTGAACACGCCGCCTACTGTCGCGCCATCGCCCACGGAGATGACCAGCACGTCCTTGCGGTTCGGTTTGCGGATATTCGCCTCTGCCCAGCCCAGCGTGACGCCGGCGACGGGGTGGAGTTGAGCGGGATCGATCGAAGGGAAATTGACAGCCATGGTCGCGACCTGTCGAAGAAAATGCCGGCAAGCGCCGGCATCGATGGAAACGGAAACTGATGGTTCGAGCGCGTTGCCGAACCACCGCGAAATCACCAGCAAAGCACTGGGTAAAACGAAGCGGCGCGCTTAAAGCGCGCCGCTTCCGCCATTATGCGATCCGACCGTGACACTGCTTGTACTTCTTGCCGCTGCCGCACGGGCACGGGTCGTTGCGGCCCACCTTCGGCACGCTATCCGCGCTCACGTCCGACGCGACGGCGTGAGACGAGCCGTGGCTCATCGCGTCGCCGATCATCGCGGCGGTAGCCGCCTCCGCTGCGGCAGGCGCTGCCGCTGCTGCCTCGGCAAATTCGGCGTGGCGGAATTCGACGTTTTCGAGGTGGCTACCCTGCTCTTCGTACTGCTCGGCGGCCTGCTCCAGCTGTTCCGGCGACTGGATCTGCACGTTCATCACCACCCGGGTGACTTCGAGCTTCACGGCGTCGAGCATCGCGGCGAACAGTTCGAACGCCTCGCGCTTGTATTCCTGCTTCGGATTCTTCTGCGCATAACCGCGCAGATGGATGCCCTGGCGCAGGTGATCGAGCGCAGCCAGATGCTCGCGCCAGCTACGGTCCAGCGTTTGCAGCATGATCGAACGTTCGAACGCGCTGAACGATTCGCGGCCGACCTGTTCGACCTTCGATTCATACGCTTCGTCCGCAGCGGCTTCGACGGCTTCGAGAATCTCGTCCGCGCTGATCGAGTTCGACTCGTTGATCATTTCCTGGATCGCGAGGTCGAGCTGCCATTCGTTGCGCAGCACTTCTTCCAGCTCGGGCACTTCCCACTGCTCTTCGATGCTGCCGGCCGGCACGAACTGGTGAACGATATCGGCGATCACGCCATGACGCATGGCGCCAATGGTCTCGGTGATGTCGTTCGCCTCGAGCAATTCATTGCGCTGCTGATAGATCACCTTGCGCTGATCGTTCGACACATCGTCGTATTCAAGCAATTGCTTGCGAACGTCGAAGTTGCGCGCTTCAACTTTGCGCTGCGCCGATTCGATCGAACGCGACACGATGCCCGCCTCGATCGCCTCGCCTTCCGGCATCTTCAGGCGATCCATGATCGCGCGCACGCGATCGCCCGCGAAAATACGCAGCAGCGGATCTTCCAGCGACAGATAGAAGCGCGACGAACCCGGGTCGCCCTGACGGCCGGCACGGCCGCGCAACTGATTGTCGATCCGGCGTGATTCGTGACGCTCGGTGCCGATGATGTGCAGACCGCCCGCGGCCTTCACCTGATCGTGCAGCGCCTGCCATTCGTCGTGCAGCTTCTGGATGCGCGTCTGCTTCTCTACATCAGAAAGCGTTTCATCCTGTTCGATGAACGACGCCTGCTTTTCGGCGTTGCCGCCGAGCACGATGTCGGTACCACGACCGGCCATGTTGGTGGCGATCGTGACACGCTTCGGACGGCCCGCTTCGGCGACGATCTCCGCTTCGCGCGCGTGCTGCTTGGCGTTCAGCACTTCGTGCGGCAAACCGGCCTGCTTCAGCAGATGCGAAAGCAGTTCCGAGTTTTCAATCGACGTCGTACCGACCAGCACCGGTTGACCGCGTTCGTAGCAATCGCGGATGTCGCGGATCACCGCGTCATAGCGCTCCTTGGCGGTCTTGTAGATCTGATCCTGCTTGTCGATCCGCTTCGGCGGACGGTTGGTCGGGATCACGACCGTTTCGAGACCGTAAATCTCGTTGAATTCGTATGCTTCGGTGTCCGCGGTACCGGTCATGCCGGACAGCTTCGCGTACATACGGAAATAGTTCTGGAACGTGATCGACGCGAGCGTCTGGTTCTCGCTCTGGATCTTGACGTGTTCCTTCGCCTCAACCGCCTGGTGCAAGCCATCCGACCAGCGGCGGCCCGACATCAAGCGGCCGGTGAATTCATCGACGATCACGACTTCGCCGTTCTGCACGACGTAGTGCTGGTCCTTGAAGAACAGCGTGTGCGCGCGCAGTGCGGCATACACGTGGTGCATCAGCGTAATGTTCTGCGGCGCGTACAGGCTTTCGCCCTCGCCGATCAGGCCCCATTCGGCGAGCAGGCGCTCGGCCTTTTCGTGGCCCGATTCCGTCAGGAACACCTGGCGGCCTTTCTCGTCCAGCGTGTAGTCGCCCGGCTTTTCGACGCCGGTGCCGTCCGCCTTCTCTTCGCCGATCTGGCGTTCGAGCAGCGGCGGCAGCGCATTCATGCGCACATAGAGTTCAGTGTGATCTTCGGCCTGGCCGGAGATGATCAGCGGCGTACGGGCTTCGTCGATCAGGATCGAGTCGACCTCGTCGACCACTGCGAAATTCAGCGCTCGTTGCACGCGCGCTTCGGTCTCGTAGACCATGTTGTCGCGCAGGTAGTCGAAGCCGAATTCGTTGTTGGTACCGTACGTGATGTCGGCGGCGTACGCTTCCTGCTTGGCGGCGTGGTCCATCTGCGACAAATTGATGCCGACCGACAGACCGAGGAAGTTGTACAGACGCGCCATCCATTCGGCGTCGCGCTGGGCCAGGTAGTCGTTCACCGTGACGACGTGCACGCCGCGGCCGGACAGTGCATTCAGGTAGACCGGCAGCGTGGCGACGAGCGTCTTGCCTTCGCCGGTGCGCATTTCGCCGATCTTGCCGTAGTGCAGGACCATGCCGCCGATCAGCTGCACGTCGAAGTGGCGCATCTTGAGCACCCGCTTGCTCGCCTCGCGACACACTGCGAAGGCTTCCGGCAGGAGCTTGTCGAGCGACTCGCCACTCGCGACACGCTGGCGGAATTCACCCGTTTTGGCGCGCAGTTGGTCGTCCGTCAATTGCTCGATCTGCGGCTCGAGCGCATTGATCGCCGCGACGGTCTTTTGATATTGCTTGACTAGCCGCTGGTTGCGGCTGCCAAAAATCTTCTGTAGAAAACCGGTGGTCATCGGATCGGTGTCTGCGTCGCGGCTTCGGCTGGTTCGCGCGTGCGGTGAGGCACGTGCGCTCCGGGGTCGGAAGGGCCTCGGCGGCTTAGTCCAAGAGTGAATTGTCGGGTAGCCCGACCTTCTTACGAAGATCGGGCCCCCCGAGAACCGTACGTGCGAGTTTCCCCGCATACGGCTCAAATCTACAAACAAAGTTCTGTCTACGACAGAACCGGCTTAGTTACTACAAGTTTACCAACGTGTACCTGCTGGTGACAGTGCGGGTGAAGCAAGACCCGGTTGGACAACTTGTCTGACCCGCCATGCATCCGATATTCCAGATGATGGTCGTGCCAGCCTGTTTCGTCCGTCAAGGCACAGCCGCAGTGCGCACACAGCCCGCTCTGCGACATGTACAGCTTTGCCCACTGTTTCCGGTAGCGCATCGAATCCCACAGACGCGTCTGCCGCAGTTGCTCGCCATATTGCTCCCACTTCGGATCAAAGGGATTGAATTCTCCTTGGATCTTCTTGTGTCTCCTGATCGCCGTACCGCTGAGTTGGTACAACTCCATCAGGCCCCAACTGCCATCATCTCGAACCGTCCGGACCGCAAACACCCACTGTCGAGCGTCGATTGAGTGGAAGTACTTCTGTCGCACCCAACTGCTGCTCTTTCGCGGATGTCGCCGCTTGGACCACCACCAGAGCCTCCGGAACACCAGATGCTCCATGTGGGTGTACGCCTTTTTGGCCGTAACCGGATGGTGATACTGCGCCCATCCGCGCAACATTGGATTTAGCAGTCGGATCATCTCCTCCTGCTTCACCGTCTTGTTGCTGCGAATCGTTTCCGCCACCTTGCTGTAGAACGCTTTCGCGTTCTTCTTGCTCGGTTTGATGAGCATCTTTCCCGAGTATTTTCGGAAATTCCACCCAAGGAAATCGAAGCCGTCGTCAATGTGAGTGATCCGCGTCTTCTCCTCCGATAACTGCAGCCCCCGAACCGCAAGGAATGCCTCTACCCAAGGTCGGACCTCGCACTCCAGCAACTCACGCGAGTCGCCGGTGATTACAAAGTCGTCCGCGTACCGCACCACATTCACTTTGAGCCTTCGAGCTTTCATGATCCCTAGTTTTGCACCGAGGTGCACTTCCAGTTCTCGCTCCAGCCCATTTAGCGTTACGTTTGCCAACGTTGGGGAGATGATGCCTCCCTGCGGCGTACCGGCCTCAGTCGCCTGTAGCTGCCCCTTATAAATCAGGCCAGCCTTCAACCATTTCCGGAGGATTACTCTGTCCATCAGGACATTGTTTTCCAACCAGTCATGACTGATGTGGTCAAAGCATCCCTTGATATCCGCTTCGAGGACCCATTTGGCAGAAGCCTCTTGGGACATACAAACGCGGATTTGGGCCATCGCATCAGCTGTCGAACGATTTAGCCTGAACCCGTAGGAATTCAGGTCACTCGTCGATTCCGATACTGGCTCCAAAGCCAGCAGATGCAGAGCTTGCATCGCCCTGTCCCGCATGGTCGGAATGCCCAGAGGGCGCTCCTTCCCATTGGCCTTGGGGATAAAGACTCTCCGTAATGGCAGAGGCTTGTATCCGCGCCGCTTCAACCCGCCGATGGCTTCCCACCGGCTGTCAGGCGAATCCCATAGCTCGCGATCGACTCCAGCCGTTCGCGCACCCTGGTTTTGCGTAACACGTCGTACCGCATACAGCTTCGCAGACAACGTGCGAGTTAGCATCCGTTGCAGGGCTTTCACCCTACGCCAGTCACCTTCCCGCGTCGCCTTCGCAATTCGAATCTGCATCCCTCTCACGTTCCGCTCAACCCGTCGCCAATCTACGGCGTACCAGTTGTCCGGCGCGCGGGAAAGCGCAGATCCGGTCTTTCGACCAGATACTTTCATGCTGCTCTCCTACCTGGAAAAGTCCCCAGACAGAAGGCGCATCTCCCCCAGCGGGGTAGATACACCCCGCTGGGGAACAACAAAACTCAATGCAGGCGCATGCACCTGCATCTGACCAAGTTACAGAGGGTAGTCAGCCGTCTTGCGACGGTAGACCAGACGGAAGTCTGCCCGCTTTCGCGTGGGGTGATGTTCCAACCCCTATCCGAACCATTACAGCCCGGCTTTCGCTTTTTCCGTCCTCCCATACCTGCACAATCAACAGCGTCCCTTGCGGTTCGCCTGCCAGCCTTACTGCGCTGGCAACCATACAGGCTTACCACGTTCCCGGCATGTCACACGACTGACTTAGGTTCTGCCTATTCCCCGGCGGTATCACGAACGACGTAACCCGAGATTCGAGCGGGCTATCCAACCGCATACCTTTTGGTTAGTGCCTATCAGCAGCTTTGGCACACAATGCTAACGAGGTTTATCAGCAGTTCACTTCCGTTAACCCTATCAGCCAGCCTAGCGCCTTACCCCCTCGCTGCTAGGAGTATCCAGACCGCTCCTCGCGGAACCAATCTGCCCGAAACCTCCGGGGGCTACATTGTCAGAAGAGCTTCATACGCCGCCGTTGCCAGTGACGCATGTCTTCCTAGGCTACTGCTGGTCGTACAGCAGGTTCACTACCCTCGCCGTCCAGCAAACGAGGTCGAACAATGACACACCGAGCTTTTCGCTCGTATCGTTTAGCGAAACCCTTGCCTGAAGGCGAGGGAATTGCAAACATCACCCCGCCCTGTCGGCGGAGGTGAAGCCGCTGACTGGGCGGGACCTGACGGTAATCAGGCCCATGCAACAAGGTTCCCGGCTGATTGCTCCGGTTTCCAATTTCACTACAAGGATGCTTCCCAGAGGTTGCATCTGCTTCTTAAAGTGCGGCCCACAAGGGGGCCGCCTACGGAGGGCATGGTGAGTTGCCTCAATAACCCTCTAGTCGATGCTCCGTAACGTGGAGCAGTCGGACACGAGCGTGCGTGTCGCACCGAATCGGGCATTTTAGCACGCGCCCCCGCCCGCGCCTGTGTCAGCGGCGCGACGACGGCGAGCCGCAAAAACCCGCCGCAGCGACCTCCGACAGGCCGCATTGAGGCAGATCCGCGTGCATCCCGCACGGTACAATCGCGGCGTAAGTGCACATCGGGTGCAAACACGCCGTCACTGTCAAACATGAGCCGTTTTCCGTCCTTTTCAAGGCCGCCGCCCCAGCAGTTCAAGGCGCGCCGCCCGCAGCCCGTCGCCGAAGTGCTGAAACGCACTGACGCGTTTGCGGCCCTGCGCGCGGGCGTCGAGCAGATTGCGGCGCTGGAAAAGGATTTGCGCGAGTTGCTGCCGGATTATCTGGCAACCAGCGTGGAACCAAGCTTCATCAAGGAAGGCGTACTGGCCCTGTTTGCCGGGCACAACGCGTTGGCCGCCCGCCTGCGCCAGATCGAGCCGCGCTTGCTGTCGGATCTGCAGCAGCGCGGCTGGCCGGTCAATGCACTGCGGATTCGCGTGCGGCCACAGCCTCTGAAGGAGCCGCCGCCGGTCAAGCAGGCGCGCATGACGCCAGTCGGCGCCGACGCGCTGCACGCGCTTTCCGAATCGCTCGCACCCTCGCCGTTGCAGGAAGCCTTGGCAAAAATGGCAGCGCGGCATCGGCGAAATCGCTGAACAAAAAATAAGCGGCCCACAGGGGCCGCTTATTTTTCATCCATTCGCTTCGGAAATTTCATCCGAAGCGGCTAAGCAAATTACGCGAACGCCGTCTGCGTTTCGTACGCAAAGCCGCGCGGCGCCTTCTGCGTGTCCTCGAACGTGACGATCTCGTACGAATCCTCATGCGCCAACAACTCGCGCAGCAGCGCGTTGTTCAGGCCGTGGCCCGACTTGTACGCGGTGTACGAAGCCAGCAACGGATGGCCGATCACGTACAGATCGCCGATCGCGTCGAGCATCTTGTGCTTCACGAATTCGTCGTCGTAACGCAGCCCGTCGTTATTCAGAATGCGGTATTCGTCCAGCACGATGGCGTTATCCATGCTGCCGCCACGCGCCAAACCGAGTTCGCGCATCATTTCCACTTCATGCGCAAAGCCGAACGTGCGCGCGCGGGCAATTTCCCGCACATACGACGTATTGGCAAAATCCACTTCCAGCGCCTGGCCGGTTTTATCCACAGCCGGGTGACGGAAATCGATGGTGAATTTGAGCTTGAAACCGAAATACGGATCGAGACGCGCGAATTTATCGCCGTCGCGAATTTCGATTGGCTTGGTGACCTTGATGAATTTCTTCGCCGCGTTCTGTTCTTCAATACCCGCCGACTGAATCAGAAACACGAACGAACCCGCACTGCCGTCCATGATCGGAATTTCTTCGGCGGTCACGTCGACATAAAGATTATCGATGCCGAGGCCCGCGCATGCGGACATCAAATGCTCGACGGTCGACACGCGCGCGCCGTCTTTCTGCAACACCGAAGCCAGACGCGTATCGCCAATTGCCATTGCCGACGCAGGGATATCCACCGGCGTGGGCAAATCCACGCGCGAAAACACGATGCCAGTATCCGGCGCCGCCGGGCGGAGCGTCAGGTCGACCTTGCGGCCGGAGTGCAGGCCGATGCCGACTGTCTTGACGATTGATTTGATAGTGCGCTGCTTCAACATGGTGATCTTCTATTCGATTGAAAATCCCAATCGGGACTTTTTATTCCATAGCGCGAAGTATACTCCAATACCCTTAGGGTCGTCGTTTCACGGAACGTATCAATCTGTTTCTCTGCATTACCCCTTGGGCGCCCGTCAGGGAAAGCGTGACGGGCCGATGTCCGGAACGGAGGCGTTTCCGGTCATCGGCCCGCGTAACGGCCTGTCACAAAAGCGTCTTATACGCCGTTGCCCTGATACAACGCAGTAAGCGCGCGGACCCGGGGCAGTGGCTTCGAACGCAATCGCAACTAGCTCAACGTGGCGAGAATACTCTCTGCATCGCTGACTTCGAATTTGCCGGCAGCCTCGACGTTCAACGTCTTGACCACGCCGTCGTCGACAACCATTGCGTAGCGCTGGGAACGAATTCCCATGCCGCGCGCCGACAAATCCTGCTCAAGACCGAGTGCTCGCGTGAAAAGCGCACTGCCATCCGCCATCATGCGCACCTTGCCCGAGGCGTGCTGATCGCGTCCCCACGCGCCCATTACGAACGCGTCGTTGACGGACACGCACCAGATCTCGTCGACGCCAAGAGCGCGCAACTGCTCGGCATGCTCAACGTAACCCGGTACATGTTTGGCCGAACAGGTCGGCGTGAAGGCACCCGGCAACCCGAAGATCACCACGCGCTTACCCGCCGTCTGCTCGCGCACGTCGAAGCTGTTAGGCCCCAGCGTGCAACCCGCGCGCGCATCTTCGACAAACTCGAAGAGCGTCGCGTCGGGCAGCTTTTCACCTATCTGAATCATGCTCAGTCCCTTGCATCGATGCGAAGCAAACTCGCACGTCGTCGTGTCGCAGTGATTTCAGCGTTCGCCCAAAACAGGCTCCGCCGCCCGGCGACAGTTGCCCAATCCGCTTCGCGAATCCGAAGAGGGCACTTGTCCTTGCCGCGAATCAGACGATACGCGGCTTTTTCGCCGTTCACCCGCCACGCTCGTGCATTCGTCCGCCAGCGCTGCACTTCTACAAGCCGCAGCGCGACAACGAAAGCCTGCTCGTGCGCTCAGTCCGCCTGCTTGCGCAGGAATGCCGGAATGTCGTACGTGTCGACGCCCTTTTCCTGCAGCGCCTGCACGTGCGAAGCCGCCGTATCGCGCGAGGTGCGCCATACAGCCGGCGTATCCAGCGCGCCGTAATCGGCCGTGCTTGCGTGCGACGTTTGCGGTGCGTAAGCCGCGTGCGTGCCGATCGGCTGGTTGTCGGTGCCGGTGCGCAGCAGCGTCATCGGTGCCGATTGCTGCTTCTTCGCCGCGCGGCCCAGACCCGTTGCCACGACCGTCACGCGCAGCGCGTCGCCCATTGCATCGTCGTACACCGCACCGAAGATCACGGTTGCGTCTTCTGCAGCATAGCTCTTGATGGTGTTCATCACTTCGCGCGTTTCCGACAGACGCAGCGAACGGCTCGACGTGATGTTGACCAGCACGCCGCGCGCGCCGGACAGATCCACCCCTTCCAGCAGCGGGCTGGCCACAGCCTGCTCGGCAGCCAGACGCGCGCGATCGACGCCGGCAACCGTCGCCGTGCCCATCATCGCCTTGCCCTGCTCGCCCATCACCGTCTTCACGTCTTCGAAGTCGACGTTCACCAGACCGTCGACGTTGATGATTTCCGCGATGCCGGCAACTGCGTTGTTCAGAACGTCGTCTGCGCACTGGAAGCACTTGTCCATCTCGGCGTCATCGCCCATCACCTCGAACAGCTTGTCGTTCAGAACGACGATCAGCGAGTCGACGTGATCCTCCAGTTGCTGCGAACCAGCTTCTGCCACACGCATGCGCTTGCCGCCTTCGAATTCGAACGGCTTGCTGACTACACCAACAGTCAAGATACCCATTTCCTTGGCGATCTGCGCGACCACCGGTGCAGCGCCCGTGCCCGTGCCACCACCCATGCCGGCGGTGATGAACACCATGTGCGCGCCGCGCAGTGCGTCGGCGATGCGCTCACGTGCTTCCTCTGCTGCGGCGCGGCCCATTTCCGGCTTGGCGCCAGCGCCCAGACCCGTGTTGCCGAGCTGGATCACCGCGGAAGCGCGCGAACGCGACAGAGCCTGCGCGTCCGTGTTCATCACGATGAAGTCGACGCCTTGCACGCCTTTGTTGATCATGTGCTGAACGGCATTGCCGCCAGCGCCACCTACTCCGATCACCTTGATGATGGTGCCGTTCGTTTCGGTTTCCAGCATCTGGAATTCCATGTTGCCTCCGTCAAGATAAAAAATTGCAGCCACTTCGGCCGTTATTCGGCAGGAGATCGGGCAACCTCCTGTCGCGCGCCGGCCGCCGGCACCAGCGCGTATTTACGTAAAACCGTTCAAAAACGAATTCTTTTAGAAGTTGCCGAGGAACCAGTCTTTCATTCGCGTGAAGACCTGACCCATCGACCCCGACTGCACCGCGACCTTGCGGCCGCGCATCCGTTGCGAGCGCCCTTCGACGAGCAGCCCCATCGCCGTCGAATAACGCGGGTTACGCACGACATCCGCAAGACCGCCCGCGTACTCCGGCACGCCGATGCGCACCGGCTTCAGGAAAATGTCCTCGCCGAGTTCGACCATGCCGAGCATCATCGACGCGCCGCCGGTCAGCACCACGCCGGAGCTCAGCAGTTCTTCGTAACCGGACTCGCGCACCACCTGCTGCACGAGTGAAAACAGTTCTTCGACCCGCGGCTCGACCACCGCTGCCAGTGCCTGGCGCGACAGCGTGCGCGGACCGCGCTCGCCGAGACCCGGCACTTCGATCATCTCGTCCGGATCGGCCAGAGCCTGCTTCGCAATGCCGTAGTCGACCTTGATGTCTTCCGCGTCCGGCGTCGGCGTACGCAAGGCCATCGCGATGTCGCTCGTGATCTGGTCGCCGGCGATCGGAATCACCGCCGTGTGACGAATCGCGCCTTCGCTGAAAATCGCGATGTCCGTCGTGCCGCCGCCGATATCGACCAGCACCACGCCGAGTTCCTTTTCGTCTTCCGTCAGCACCGCCAGCGAAGAAGCGAGCGGCTGCAGGATCAGATCGTTCACTTCGAGCCCGCAGCGGCGCACACACTTCACAATGTTCTGCGCCGCGCTCACCGCGCCGGTGACGATATGCACCTTCACTTCCAGGCGGATGCCGCTCATGCCGATCGGCTCGCGCACATCTTCCTGACCGTCGATGATGAATTCCTGCGTGAGGATATGCAGCACCTGCTGATCGGTCGGGATGTTGATCGCCTTAGCCGTCTCGATCACGCGCGCGACGTCCGTCTGCGTGACTTCCTTCTCCTTGATCGCCACCATGCCGCTCGAATTGAAGCTGCGGATATGGCTGCCGGCGATCCCGGTAAAGACGTTCGTGATCTTGCAGTCGGCCATCAGCTCGGCTTCCTCGAGCGCGCGCTGGATGGACTGCACGGTGGCTTCGATGTTCACCACCACGCCCTTCTTGAGCCCCTTCGATTCGCTCTGGCCGAGGCCGATCACCTCGTAGTGGCCCTCGCCCTTCAACTCGGCGACGATAGCCACTACCTTCGACGTCCCGATGTCGAGGGCGACCAGCAGATCTTTATAGTCTTTACTCATAGCGTGCTCATTGCGTGTGATGTCCGTTTACTTCTTGCCCTTGTCGGGTTCGCTGATAAAGCGCATGCCAGCGGCACGAATCGCGAAACCGTTCGGATAGCGCAAGTCTGCATACTCGATATCCTTTCCCCAACGTTGCGTCACCGCATTCCACGCCGCGGTCAGGCGGCGGCTCCGATCGAGCAGCGTGTCCTGATTGCGTTCGCGCCCAAGCTCCACCTGCATTCCGTTCGACAGCTTCACCGTCCACGCATAACGCGGCGACAGCGTGACTTCCTCCGGCGTTGCGCCCAACGGCGCAAACCACTTCTTGAAATCGCTATAACGCGCGACGACCTCTTTTGCCGTACCGTCCGGGCCATCGAACGCGGGCAGCTCTTCTTCGAGCTCGCCCTGGTTCGCGGTGAACAGCTCGCCATCCACGCTTACCAACTGATCGCTACCCCACGTACCAAGGGGTTTGTACTCTTCGAGCGTGACAGCCAGCGCGTTGGGCCAGACCCGCCGTACGCTCGCATGACGCACCCAGGGCATCTGCTCGAACGCCTGCCGCGCGACGTCGAGATCCACCGTAAAAAAGTTGCCCTTCAGGCGGCCTACCACTCCGGCGCGCACCGTCGGCGAATTGATATGCTCGGTGTCGCCGTCGATCTGGATTTCGCGCAGCGCGAAATTCGGACGCTGAATCAGCCAGTAACCGCCAGCCGCCAGCAGCACGAGCACCAGCACCGCATGCAATGCGTTGGCGGCGAGATTGAGCTGGCGAACGTTGTTCCACATGGTGTTGCTTTCGGGTCGCCCCGGTCAGTCCTTAGTTAGTCCTTAAGCGTCAGCGCCAACACGCCGACCACCAGGTCCTGATAGCTGATGCCCACCGCGCGCGCCGCTTTCGGCGGCAACGAGTGATCGGTCATGCCAGGCGCCGTGTTCACTTCAAGGAAATACGGGTTGCCGGCGGCGTCGAGCATGAAATCGGCGCGGCCCCAATCGGTACAGCCGAGCACGTCGAACGCGCGGCGCGCCAGCACTTTGAGGCGCGCTTCTTCGTCCGCCGCCAGACCGCAAGGAATCAGATACTGCGTGTCGTTGGCGATGTACTTCGCGTGATAGTCGTAGAACTCGCCGGCCGGCACGATACGGATCACCGGCAGGTCCAGATCTCCCGCGATGCACGCCGTGTATTCGCCGCCGCCTTCGATGCTCTTTTCCACCACGACGATCCTGTCGTACTTGACCGCTTCGAGCAGCGCCGCCGGCAATGCGTCGGCGCTTTTCACCTTGATCACCGCGACGCTCGAGCCTTCGCTAGCCGGCTTCACGAACAGCGGCAAGCCGAGCTTAGCGACGATATCTTTCGCGCGTGCTTCGTAGTCGTCGCCGCGCAGCACAGCCTCGAAGGGCGGCGTCGGAATGCCGAGTTGCTGCCACACGAGCTTGGTGCGGAACTTGTCCAGACCGAGCGCCGACCCAAGCACACCGCTACCGGTATAACGAATGCCGTAAAAATCCAGTGCGCCCTGAATCTGGCCGTTCTCGCCGTAACCGCCATGCAGCGCGTTGAACGCACGCACGAAGCCTTCTTCCTTCAACGCGGCGAGCGGACGCTCGGCCGGGTCGAACGGATGCGCGTCGATGCCGGCGTCGCGCAGACCTTGCAGCACGAGGCGGCCCGAATTGAGCGACACCTCGCGCTCGGCGGAATCCCCGCCAAGCAGGACTGCCACTTTGCCGAATTGTTTAGGGTCGATGCTGCTCATTTCACTCATACCTTCGTTTCTTGCGCGAGGCGACCCGGCACACCGCCGATCGAACCCGCACCCATCGTGATCACCACATCGCCGTCGCGCACCACTGCTGAGAGCGCGTCCGGCACTTCATCCACCGTATCGACAAACACCGGCTCGACCTTGCCCGTCACGCGCAATGCGCGCGCCAGCGCGCGGCCATCCGCGGCGACGATCGGCGCTTCACCGGCCGAATAGACTTCGGTCAGCACCAGCGCGTCGACGGTCGACAGCACCTTCACAAAATCTTCGAAGCAATCGCGCGTGCGCGTGAAGCGGTGCGGCTGGAACGCCAGCACCAGACGCCGCCCCGGAAACGCGCCACGCGCCGCCGCGACCGTCGCCGCCATTTCCACCGGGTGATGACCGTAATCGTCAACCAGCGTGTACGTGCCGGCTGCTTTGCCTTCCGACACGACCGGCACTTCGCCGTAACGCTGGAAGCGGCGGCCCACGCCGTTGAAATCCGCGAGTGCTCGCTGGATATCGGCATCTTTCACTTCAAGTTCAGTCGCAATCGCGATCGCGGCCAACGCGTTCTGCACGTTGTGCTCGCCCGGCAGATTCAGCACGATGTCGAGCGGCGCCGCGTCCTCACGCATTGCGGTGAAGTGCATCTTGCCGCCACGCGCTTCGACGTTGACCGCGCGCACCTGTGCGTCCGGCGCGAAGCCATAGCGGATGATCGGCTTCGACACGAACGGCAGAATTTCCTTCACATTCGGATCGTCGACGCACAGCACCGCGATCCCATAGAACGGCAAACGGTGCGTGAACTCGATGAACGCCTGCTTCAGGCGCGCGAAGTCGTGCCCGTAGGTGTCCATGTGATCGGCGTCGATATTCGTGATGACTTCGATCACCGGGAACAGATTCAGGAACGACGCGTCCGACTCGTCCGCTTCGGCGACGATGAAGTCGCCCGTTCCCAGACGCGCATTCGCGCCCGCGCTGATCAGGCGTCCGCCGATCACGAACGTCGGATCGAGACCGCCCGCCGCCAGCACGCTCGCCACCAGCGAAGTGGTCGTGGTCTTGCCGTGCGTGCCGGCAATCGCGATGCCCTGCTTCAGACGCATCAGTTCCGCGAGCATCACGGCGCGCGGCACGATCGGAATGCGGCGATGACGCGCGGCCAGCACTTCCGGGTTGTCGCTGCGCACCGCGGTGGAAACGACCACGGCGTTCGCGCCTTCAATGTTCTCGGCCGCGTGACCAATCGCAATACGCGCGCCGAGCGCGGCGAGTCGATCGGTGATCGCGTTACTCGACAGGTCCGAGCCGCTCACCTGATAGCCGAGGTTGACCAGCACCTCCGCGATGCCGCTCATGCCGACACCGCCGATGCCGACAAAGTGAATATGTTTGACGATGTGTTTCATTGCTTTCCTTCTGGGCTCGCGCCCGAAATCGAACCCGCCACAGTCGCGCAAATCTTCGCGACCTGTTCCGTGGCGTCGGGTTTCGCGAGCGAGCGCGAACGCTCCGCCATTTCCGCGAGCGTCTCTCGCGTCTGGCTGCGCAACCAGTCGGCGAGTTTCTGCGCCGACAGATCGCGTTGCTGCACGACCAGCGCCGCGCCGTTGTCGGCGAGGAACGCTGCATTAGTGGTTTGGTGATCGTCTACTGCAAACGGGAACGGCACGAAAAACGCCGCCACCCCGACCGCCGCAATCTCCGACACCGTCATCGCGCCCGACCGGCAGATCACCAGATCCGCGTTTGCGTACGCGCTCGTCATGTCGTCGATGAAAGGCACGAGTTCTACATCCGCGCCCGCTTGCAGACCCGCCGCCGCGTAGTGCTCACGCAGCGCTTCAATGTGCTTCGCGCCCGCCTGATGCACGATGCGCGGGCGTTCATTCGGCGCCAGCAGCGCAACCGCGCGCGGCACCACTTCGTTCAACGCCGCCGCGCCCAGGCTGCCACCCACCACCAGCACATTCAGCGGACCGCTGCGTGCTGCGTAGCGTGCTTTGGGTGCAATCGCGCGCGCAAGTTCCGCACGAATCGGGTTTCCGGTCCATTCGCCATGCGGCAGTGCATTCGGGAATGCAACCAGTACCCGTTTGGCGACTTTCGCGAGCACCTTGTTAGCGAGGCCCGCAATCGAATTCTGTTCATGCAGTACCAGCGGACGGCCGCTCAACGCGGTCATCAAACCCGCCGGGAACGTAATGTAACCACCCATGCCGAGCACCACGTCGGGCTTCACGCGACGCAACACACTCAGGCTTTGCGAGCAGGCGCGCAGCAGATTCAGCGGCAGCATCAGCTTGGTCTTCAGCCCCTTGCCGCGCAATCCGCCGAAGCGCACGTATTCCATCGGAATGCCGTGTTTCGGCACGAGCGTGGCTTCCATGCCCGCGGGATTGCCGAGCCATACGACCTTCCAGCCCCACGCCTGCATCAGGTGCGCGACCGCGAGCCCCGGGAACACGTGTCCCCCGGTGCCACCGGCCATCACCATCAACGTGCGTTGCTGCATGGGGGTCATACTTTCCCTCCACGCATGAGCACCCGGTTCTCGTAGTCCACGCGCATCAGCACCGCGACCGCCACGCAATTCAGCAAGATGCCCGAACCGCCGTAACTGACGAGCGGCAACGTCAAACCTTTCGTCGGCAGCAGGCCGAGGTTCACGCCCATGTTGATGAAAGTCTGCGCGCCGAACCAGATGCCGATGCCCTTCGCGACCAGCCCGGCAAAGGTGCGGTCGAGTGCGAGTGCCTGACGGCCGATCTCGAACGAGCGGCGCACGATCCAGTAAAACATCAGGATCACGACCAGCACGCCGACAAAACCGAGTTCCTCGCCGATCACCGCGAGAATGAAGTCGGTATGCGCTTCCGGCAGATAGTTGAGTTTCTCGACGCTGCCGCCCAGGCCCACGCCAAACCATTCGCCGCGCCCAAACGCGATCAGCGAGTGCGTCAATTGATAAGCCTTGCCCTGCGCGTAACGGTCGTCCCACGGATCGAGGTAGGCGAAGATCCGCTCACGCCGCCATGGCGAGGCCCACACCAGCAACGTGAACGTACCGACCGCGGTGGCCACCAGGCCGCCGAACAGCTTGCCGTTCACGCCGCCGAGGAACAGCACGCCCATCGCGATCGCGGCGATCACCATGAATGCGCCCATGTCCGGCTCGAGCAGCAGCAACGCGCCGACCAGACCCACTGCCACCGCCATCGGCAGAAAGCCCTTGGCGAAGCTGTGCATATATTCCTGCTTGCGCACCGTGTAGTTCGCCGCGTAAATCGTTACGGCCAGCTTCATGATTTCCGACGGCTGCATATTCGTGATGCCGAGCGGAATCCATCGGCGCGCACCGTTCACGCCCTTGCCGACGTGCGGGATCAGCACGATCACCAGCGCCGCCAGCGAAATCAGGAAGAGCTTCGGTGCGTACTTGTCCCACGTCGAGATCGGAACGCGGAACGCCACGACGCCGATCACCGAACCCATCACCACGAAAATGATCTGGCGCACGAGAAATGCGTAGTCGCGGTACGACGCGTACTTCGGCGAGTCAGGCATGGCGATCGACGCCGAGTACACCATGACGACACCCAGCCCGAGCAACGCGACCACCACCCACAGCAACGAATGATCGTAGTCGAGCATCCGCGAGCGCAGCGGACGCACGCCGTTCACCGCGCTCGAAAGACCGCTGCCACTAGCACGACCCGCGCTGCGGCCCGTGGTCGCGGCATCGCCACTGCCATTGCCGGCACGGGAGCCGGCGAGGCGCGAACCGAATCGTTCCGACCAGCTCATATCATCGTCCCCCGTTCAGCCGCGATGTCTTCCACCGTGCTGCGGAACACCGCCGCGCGATGTGCGTAACCCTTGAACATGTCGAAGCTCGCGCAAGCCGGCGACAGCAGCACGGCGTCGCCGGGCTGCGCCAATGCGGTGGCGGCCCGCGTCGCTTCTTCGAGCGTCGCGTGGTCGGTCATTGCAATGCCGGTGTCTTCCAGCGCGGCGCGAATCTGCGGTGCGTCTCGGCCGATCAGCATCACGGCGCGGCACCAACGCATTACCGGTGCTGCCAGCGGTTCAAAATCCTGACCCTTGCCGTCGCCGCCGGCGATCAGCACAGCGCGTTGCGCGAGACCATCGAGCGCGGCAACTGTCGCGCCAACGTTGGTGCCTTTGCTGTCGTCGACATAATCGATACCTTCGATCGACGCGATCAATTCCACGCGATGCGGCTCGCCGCGGTATTCGCGCAGGCCGTGCAGGAGCGGCGCGCCGGGCAGACCGATCGCGCGCGCGAGGCCATACGCGGCCAACGCGTTGGCCGCGTTGTGCAAGCCGCGGATGCGCAGCGCGTCGGCCGGCATCAGGCGTTTGAGCGCGATATTCTTGGGTGCCGCCACTTCGTTCTTGCGACGGCGCGTCGGCGCGGGTTCGTCGCTGGCGTCGAGATCGTGCGCTTCGACCAGCCAGATCATGCCGTTCTCGCGCAACAGACCGTAGTCACCGTCGTTTTTCGGTTCGGTGACGCCGAAAGTGATCATCGCTGCGTCGGAGTCGGCCGCAGGCGCCTGCGCCATCACGCGCGAGTCGTCGCGGTTCAGCACACGCACGGTTTGCGGTCCGAAAATGCGCCCCTTCGCGGCGGCGTACGCGTCGAGGCCGCCGTGCCAATCCAGGTGATCCTGCGTGATGTTCAGCACGACGGCTGCGTCCGGAGAAAAGGTGTGCGCGGTTTCCAGCTGGAAGCTCGACAGTTCCAGCACCCATACGTCGGGCAGCGCCGTGTTGTCGATTGCTTCGCTGAGTTTGTCCAGTGCAGCCGGGCTGATGTTGCCCGCCACCGCCACCTTCTTGCCGGCGCGCTCGCACAGCAGGCCGGTGAGGCTCGTCGTCGTGGTCTTGCCGTTCGTACCGGTGATCGCAATCACCTTCGGCGCGTAACCGCTTTCGCCGAGCGTCTTCAGCGCTTGCGCGAAGAATTCGAGTTCGCCCCACACGGGGATGTCCTGCTCGCGCGCGGCCGAGATCAGCGGCAGCAAATCGGCGGCGAGCGGCGACAAACCCGGGCTGATCGCCACAAGTTCGACGCCTTCGAGCAATGACAGCGAGAACGGGCCGCCGACGAATTCGGCGTCGACGCTGTGCGCTTCCAGCGCGGACAGGTTCGGCGGTACCTCACGCGTATCGGCCACACGCAGCCGACAGCCGTGCCGCGCGCACCAGCGCGCCATCGCGAGACCGGATTCACCGAGTCCCAGCACGAGCACCATCGGCTTTTGCCGATCCCGAAACTTCTCGCCAAACATCGCCTGCTTCCCCTGAATACGACTTAACGCAACTTGAGCGTGGACAAACCGAACAGACACAGCATCAACGTGATGATCCAGAAACGCACGACCACCTGCGTTTCTTTCCAGCCCGACAATTCAAAATGGTGATGCAGCGGCGCCATCTTGAAGAGGCGCCGCCCTTCGCCGAAGCGGCGTTTGGTAAATTTGAACCACGTCACCTGCAACATCACGGAGAGCGTTTCCGCTACGAAAATGCCGCCCATGATGAAGAGCACGATTTCCTGACGCACGATCACCGCGACCGTGCCGAGCGCGCCACCCAGGGCGAGAGCACCGACGTCGCCCATGAACATCTGCGCCGGGTGCGTGTTGAACCAAAGAAACGCGAGCCCTGCCCCGCCCATTGCCGAACAGAAGATCAGCAATTCGCCCGCGCCGGCGATGTGCGGAAACAGCAGGTATTTCGAATAAACCGAGCTACCCATCACATAGGCGAACACACCGAGCGACGCGCCGACCAGCACGACCGGCATGATCACGAGACCGTCGAGACCGTCCGTGAGGTTCACCGCATTGCTCGCGCCGACGATCACCAGATACGTCAGCACAATGAAGCCCCATACGCCGAGCGGATAGCTGATCGATTTGACGAACGGCAGCATCAGGTCGGCACGCGCCGGCAAGCCCATCGACAGACCGCTGCGCACCCACGCCATGAACAGGTCGAACACGCGCACGTTGCTCGCTTCAGACACGCTGAAGGCGAGATACACCGCCGCGAACAGTCCGATCACCGACTGCCAGAAATACTTTTCGCGCGACGACATCCCGCGCGGGTCCTTGTAGACCACCTTGCGGTAATCGTCGACCCAGCCGATCACGCCGAAGCCGAACGTGACCAACATCACGATCCAGATGAAGCGATTGGTCAGATCGGCCCACAGCAACGTCGACACCGCGATACCCAGCAGAATCAGTACGCCACCCATGGTCGGCGTACCGGATTTGACGAGGTGGGTTTGCGGGCCGTCTTTACGGACGGCCTGGCCGACCTTCATCGCGGTCAGCTTGCGGATCACCGCCGGGCCGCAGACGAGCCCGATCAGCAGCGCGGTGATGGTGGCCATCACCGCACGGAATGTCAGATAACTGAACACGCGCAAGAAGCTTGCGTCATTCTGCAGCCATTGCGCCAGCGCCAGTAGCATGCTTCGGTCCTTCTATTTCAGTGTGCGGCGGGCGCACTGCCCGCTGCGTTGGGTTGTGGACTCGTTACGGCGTCCACCACGCGCTCCATTTGCATGAAACGCGAGCCTTTCACGAGAAGCGTTGCAGCGGAGCCGAAACCGGCTTGCTGCAATTGCGCGACCAGCGTGCCGACATCGGCCACGTGATGCGCGCCGGTGCCGTACGCGGTGCAGGCGTCGCGCGAGGCGTCGCCCATCGCGTACAGCGCATCGATACCGCGTTCCTTTGCGTACGCACCGATTTCCCGGTGAAACGCCGGGCCGTTATCGCCGACTTCGCCCATATCGCCCATTACCAGCACACGCGGCGATTCGCGCGACGCAAGCACGTCGATCGCCGCACGCATCGAGTCGGGATTCGCGTTGTAGGTGTCGTCGATCACGGTTGCGCCGGCTAGCGTGCCGAGCACTGCGCGCTTGACCTGCAAACGGCCTTTCACGGCGCCGAAGGATTCGAGGCCACGCTTGATCGCGTCGAGCGACACGCCTGCGGCAAGCGCGGCCGACGTCGCGGCCAGCGCGTTGTGCGCGTTGTGGTCGCCGAGTACTTGCAGCGTGACGTCGATGTGGCCTTCCGGCGTGTCGATGCTCAACACGTTGTCTTCGAACGTGCCCGTTACAGCGGCTTCAGTCGTGCGCCCGGCGTTGTTCAAAGCGAAGTCGACAATGCGGTTGCCGGTCGCCGCGACGCGCCAGATGCTCGCGTAAGCATCGTCGGCGGGGAACACAGCGACCCCTTCCGGCGTCAGCGCGTGAATCACGCTCGCATGTTCGAGCGCGACGGCTTCAACCGTCGCCATGAATTCCTGATGCTCGCGCTGCGCGTTGTTCACCACCGCGACCGTCGGCTCGGCGATCTTCGCGAGCAGCGAGGTCTCGCCCGGATGGTTCATGCCGAGCTCGACCACCGCCAGCTGATGCGCGGCGTGCAGCCGGAACAGCGTCAACGGCAAGCCGATGTCGTTGTTGAAGTTGCCGGCGGTCGCGAGGCGTGCATCCGCGCCAACCGCGGCGGCGAAAATCGACGCGATCATTTCCTTGACCGTCGTCTTCCCATTGCTGCCGGTCACGGCAACGAGGGGCAGGTTGAATTTCTGCCGCCAGCCGCGTGCCAGCGCGCCGAGCGCGACACGCGTATCGGCTACGCGCAACGCCGGCACATGCCAATTGTCAGGCGCGCGCGTCAGTAGCACGGCCGTCACGTTGCGCGACGCGACTTCCGGCAGGAAATCGTGCGCGTCGAAACGCTCACCTTTGATCGCGACGAACAGGTCGCCCGGACCCGCGCTGCGGCTATCGGTCGAAACGCGTTCGAACGCGACGCTTTCGTCGCCCAGCACGGTTGCGCCGGGAATCAGCGCCGCGGCTTCACGCAGCGAGAACATGCTCATTCGCCACCTCCGCGTGCGTGCGTCGCTCGTGCGGCGAGCGCGAGGCGAGCGTGATCCTGATCGGAGAAAGCGCGTTTCTTACCCATGATTTCCTGTGTTGCTTCGTGCCCCTTGCCGGCCAGCACGATGACGTCTTCACGCGCGGCGCCGCGGATCGCCTGCAGGATCGCGCTTGCGCGGTCCTCGATGCGGCGCACCTTCGACGCGTCTTGCATGCCTGCGGTAATCTGCTCGATGATCGATTGCGGATCTTCGCTGCGTGGGTTGTCGCTGGTCACGACAACGCCGTCGGCGAGCCGCTCGGCGATTGCACCCATCAGCGGACGCTTGGTCGCGTCGCGGTCGCCGCCGCAGCCGAACATGCAGATCAGTTCCCCGCCGCGCGCGGCCGCCATCGGGCGCAACGCTTCCAGGGTTTTTTCCAGCGCGTCCGGCGTGTGCGCGTAATCGATCACGACGAGCGGCTCGTCGCTTTGCGCGCGGCCGCCAAGACGTTGCATGCGGCCATTGACCGGTTCGAGCTTTGCCAGTTCGGCGAGCGCCGCATCGAAGGGGATGTCGGCTGCAAGCAAAGCGCCGAGTACGCCGAGCAGATTGCTGACGTTGAAAGCGCCGAGCGTTTGCACTTCGACCTCGGCATTGCCCCAGTCCGACGTGGCCAGATGGAACGCGGTGCCGGTCGCGGTTGCGCGCACATTCGAGGCGAGCAGCAACGCGTCGGCCTCTGGCGCATCTTTGAGCGTTTCGTCGAGGCCGTAGGCGATCGTGCGGGCATGCCCCTTCGTGCTGGCAAGCAGGCGCCGACCAGCCGCATCGTCACGGTTGATCACCGCGGCGCGCAATTCCGGCCACGCGAACAGACGCGCTTTAGCGGCTTCGTAGGCTTCGAACGTGCCGTGATAATCGAGGTGGTCTTGCGTGAGATTCGTGAACACGGCGATGTCGAACGCCGTGCCGTTCACACGGCCTTGATGCAACGCGTGGGACGACACTTCCATCGCCACCGCTTCTGCGCCGGCGTCGCGCAACTGCGCGAGACTGCGTTGCAGTTGCGGCGCGTCAGGTGTCGTGAAACCGGTGTGCACGAGTTGACCCGGCAGACCGGTGCCAAGCGTACCGATGATTGCGCAGCGCTTGCCGAGCGCTGTCAGCGCCGCGGAAATCCATTGGCTGCACGACGTCTTGCCGTTGGTGCCCGTGATGCCGACGGTCAGCATGCCGTCGCTCGGATCCTTATACCAGGCGCTCGCGATCGAACCGGCGAGTTCGTTCAGCGCCGGCACGGCCAGCGTGTTGGACGGATCGATCGGGTCCGTAAAGCCTTCGGGCTGAACCAGCACGGCTGCTGCGCCGCGCTCGATCGCGTTGCCGATAAACGGGCGGTTGTCCGCGCCATCGACCGCATAGGCGAAAAAAGCGTCGCCCGCTGCGACCGTGCGCGTGTCGGCGTGCAGATGCGCGCCTGGCTGCACGCGCGCGTGCAGCCAGTTGAGTGCGTCGGCGATCTGCCGGTGCGCTGGATGCTTCTTGCGCAGCGCGCTCATCGCACAACTCCGGGATGCGTTTTGGTGTTGGCGGAAATCGTCATCTTCTTCGCCCCGCCGCTGGTGGCGAGTTTCTTCACCACGGCGGGTGTGGCCGGCGTGGCCGGCGCAACAGGCGCCGAATCGTCCGACACGACCATCTGTTTGACCGGCATATCCGGCGGCACATTCAGCGAGCGCAGCGTGTCGCCGACGATCGCCGAGAACACCGGACCGGACACCTGGCCGCCGAAGTGGCTGCCCGCCGTCGGCTCGTCGACCGACACGGCGACGACGATACGCGGATTCGGCATTGGCGCCATGCCGACGAACGAGGCGCGGTACTTGGAGTGGTCGTAGCCATGAGCGCCGTGCTTATACGCAGTACCGCTCTTGCCGCCGACGCGATAGCCCGGCACCGCCGCGTCCGGCGACGTGCCGCCCGGCGCCGTCACGGTTTCGAGCATCGCACGTACTTCGCGGGCGGTGGTGGGCGAGAAAATTTGCGGCCCTGTGGCCGGTTGATCGCCACCGGGCGTATGGAAAATCGACACCGGCATGATCTGGCCGTCGTGCGCGATCGCGGTGTACGCACGTCCCAACTGGAATAGCGACACCGACAGGCCATAGCCGTACGACATGGTCGCCTGCTCGATGCGGCGCCAGCTCTTCCACGGACGCAGGCGGCCCGCCGCCGCGCCCGGGAAACCGACCTTCGGCGCCTGGCCGAGACCGATGCTGGTATACATATTCCACATCTCTTCGGGCTTGAGCTGCATGGCGATCTTCGTCGCGCCGATGTTGCTCGACTTCTGGATCACGCCGCCCACCGTCAGCACGCCGAACGCGCTGTCGTCGGTAATCGGCGCACCGTCGAGCACGAAACGGCCGCCGCCTGTATCAACCAGTGTAGTCGGCGTCACGCGGTGCAGATCGAGTGCCAGCGAGACCGTGAACGGTTTCATGATCGAGCCCGGCTCGAAGGTGTCCGTCAGGATGCGGTTGCGCAGTTGATCGCCGGTCAGGTGCGAACGGTCGTTCGGGTTGTAGGTGGGGTAATTGACGAGCGCCAGCACTTCACCGGTACGCACGTCGATCACCATCGCCGCGCCTGCTTTTGCCTTGAATTTCTCGACGGCCGCTTTCAGGTTCGTGTACGCGATGTACTGGATCTTGCTGTCGATCGAGAGATCGACGTCCTGACCGTTATGCGGCACGACCTGTTCGTCCACGTCTTCGATAATGTGGCCCATGCGGTCTTTGATCACACGGCGGCTGCCCGACATGCCGGCGAGCAGCTTCTGGTCGCCGAGTTCGACGCCTTCCTGGCCTTCGTCTTCCACATTGGTGAAGCCGATCAGGTGAGCCGTGATCTCGCCTTCCGGATAGAAACGCTTGTACTCGTCGCGTTCGTAAATGCCGGGAATATCCAGCGCGGCGACTTTCTCGGCGACATCGACCGGCACCTGGCGCTTCACGTAGACAAAGTTCTTGTCCTCCGACAGTTTCGCGCGCAACTCCTTGTTCGTCATGCCGAGCAGCTTGCCGAGCTGGTTCAGCTTGTCGGCGCCGAGATCATCCGGCACCGAGTCTGGAATCGCCCAGACCGCGCGCACCGGCAGACTCGTGGCGAGCACGAGACCGTTGCGGTCGAGGATCTTGCCGCGCGTGGCCGGCAACTCGAGACGGCGCTGATAGCGGATCTCGCCTTGCTTCTGATAGAAAGCGTTGCCGGGCCCTTGAATCCAGAAGGCGCGCCCGGCCAACGCGACAAACGCCATGAACAGCATGAACACGACGAGTTTCGAGCGCCACATGGGCAGACGCACCGACAGAATCGGGTTCGCCGAAAAGGCGACGCTTTTGCGAGTCGACGATTTTTTCATCGCACGCCTCCGCGACGGGTCGCAGCCGGCGCCGAGGCCGGCCCGGACGTCGGAATCGGCGCATCCTCAGCCTTGGCGGCGCCCGGGTCGAGCGTCAGGTACTGGGTGCGTCCGGTCGTAACCGATTGCATCTTTAGGGAATCAGTGGCGATCTGCTCGATGCGCGACGTCTTCGACAACGCGCTCTGCTGATATTGAAGCTGTGAGTAATCCTGCTGCAGCTGGCGCTCCTGCGATTGCGCCCGCTGCAACTGGATAAAGATCTGACGCTGCTGATTGGTAGCGTTGACGACAGACAAAGCGCAGCCCATCACAATCATCAGCAGGAAGATATTGAGGCGACTCATGGTGCGATCCGCTCCGCCACACGCATCACGGCAGAACGGGCGCGCGGGTTCGCGGCGACTTCAGCGTCGCTTGCGAACACGCGGCCGATGATTTTGAGCGGAGGGCTCGGCAGATCGACGGCACGAATCGGCAGACGGCGATCCACAGCAGGCGTACTGGCGTGCGCCTGCATGAATCGCTTGACGATCCGGTCCTCGAGCGAATGAAAGCTGATGACCACCAGCCGCCCCCCTTGCTCCAACAGCGACAACGCTGCTTCTAAAACGACTTGCAGCTCCGCAAGCTCTTGATTGATGTGAATCCGTATAGCTTGAAAGGTGCGGGTTGCCGGATCCTTGCCCTTCTCACGGGTTTTGACGACGTTAGCCACGATTTGGGCAAGCTCGCCCGTGCTGACGAGAGGCCCAAGACGGTCGGACTCTGCCCGGCGAGCAACAAGCGCCTTTGCAATCTGAAAAGCAAACCGTTCTTCCCCATAATCTCGTATCACCTCCGTCAGTTCCTGCACCGTGGCCCGCGCCAGCCAGTCAGCCGCGGACTCGCCGCGCGTCGGGTCCATCCGCATGTCGAGCGGGCCATCGGCGCGGAAACTGAAACCCCGCTCCGGATCGTCGACTTGCGGCGACGACACGCCCAGATCCAGCAAAACGCCCGACACCCGCCCTACTCCGCGCTCCGCAATCGCGGTGCGCAGTGAAGCAAAACTCTCATGCACGATGCCAAAGCGCGGATCGGCAATCTGCTGTGCCGTGGCGATGGCAAGCGGGTCTTTGTCGAACGCGATCAGACGCCCCGACTCGCCCAGCTTCTCCAGCACCAGCCGGCTATGCCCA
The DNA here is from genome assembly GCF_902833645.1 of Paraburkholderia fungorum. Lineage (GTDB taxonomy): Bacteria > Pseudomonadota > Gammaproteobacteria > Burkholderiales > Burkholderiaceae > Paraburkholderia > Paraburkholderia fungorum. The sequence goes on along the minus strand of NZ_CADFGE010000004.1, from coordinate 9,069 downwards.
CCGCGCCCGAACGTACCGTCCACATAAACGCCGTCCGCGCGCGTGACCAACGCCTCGACCGCCTCTTCCAGCAGCACCGTGCGATGCTGCAATTCGTTTCTCATCGCAGGTGCCATATATGTAATCCGCGATCAGAACGTGAAATTCTTTAACGCTTCGGGCATGCCCTCGGCGATCGCTGCCTGTTCCTTTGCTGCGTAAATCTGTGCGTCCCACAATTCAAAGTGACGGCCCATGCCGAGCAGGTTCACTTCTTTTTCCAGCGAGCCGGCCGCGCGCAATTCGGGCGACACCAGCACGCGGCCGGCGCCGTCCATATCGACGTCCATTGCATTGCCGAGAAAGATGCGTTTCCACCAGGCTGCGTTCATAGGCAGCTTGTCGACCTTGTCGCGGAAGATTTCCCACTCCGGGCGCGGAAAGAGCAACAGGCAGCCGTCCGGGTGCTTGGTGATCGTCACCCGGCCCTCTGCCTGTGTTTGCAGCGCATCCCGATAGCGAGAGGGAATTGACATCCGCCCTTTCGCATCGAGCGTCAGCGCCGACGCCCCTTGGAACACTTCGCTCTCCCTTGTCGACCGGAGTTAGCGCTTTAGCGCTTACTCCGGTCCCATGCAGTCCACTGCGGTCGACCGGAGTTAGCGCTTTAGCGCTTACTCCGGTCCCATGCAGTCCACTGCGGTCGACCGGAGTTAGCGCTTCAGCGCTTACTCCGCCCCCATGCAACTTAGTTGCTCGCGGCGCTTTTCCGCCGGCTGCCCGATTCGTGAAAATCTACCCCAAACCGCCCGTGAGATCACACAAAAATACACTTTCTCACACTGTCTCCCACTTTAGAGGAACGCTAAACAGGGGTCAAGGGAGATACGCGCTTTTCGAGCGAATTTTGTTTGCTAGAACAAGGACTTAGCGCCACTCTTTCATGTCAGACATAAAACGGAAAACCGTTATAAATGAATGAGCTAGTGAACCTTGTGAAGGTGATACGTGAAAAGTGCGAGGGAAAGGCGCGGAATGTAAGAGATCGTGAAGCGGGATCGGGAGGTGTTTGCTGGCGTTCCGGGTAATTCGAGCGGACGGCGTGCGAGGCGCCGTCCCACTTTGAGATGATAAGTGAGCCGGGGGCTCGAACTTATATGTAGTACGCGGTGCGCGTCATGACCTTCGACACCGCGCGCATCAGTGCACGAGCAGGGAACGGCAACTCGATGCCGCCTGCGTCCATGGCGGACTTGCCGTGCTCGGCTTCGTCCACGCGCATCTGTTCGACGATCGCCCGCGACTCGCGGTCTGCCACGGGCAATTGATCCAGATGGCTGTCCAGATGCTGTTCGACCTGGCGTTCGGTTTCGGCCATGAAACCGAGACTCACCCGATCACCCAGGCGACCTGCCGCGAGGCCGATTGCCAACGCGCCGGTGTACCAGAGCGGGTTCAGCAGGCTTGGACGGGAATCGAGCGCTTCGAGGCGTTTGGCGGTCCACGCCAGATGATCCTCTTCTTCCATGGCAGCGTGATTAAACACCGCCTGCAAGGACGGCGACCTGGTAGCGAGTTTCTGCGCCTGATAAAGCGCCTGAGCGCACACCTCGCCGACATGGTTGACACGCATCAAGCCGGCTGAGTGCACGCGTTCCGCCGGGGTAAGCTCGACCAGCTCCGCCGTCGATTCTTGCGGAACTGGCAACGGACGACTCATCCGCGACACGCCGGTCATTGAGCGTAAACCCCGATCAAACTCGCTAATCAACTCGTCCAGAAACATTCAGCACTCCCTGATTCGACAACTGCCCGGTTGCGCCGACAGGTCCGCGCGACAAGGCTTTGCTGGGCAAAACCGGATTCGCGAAGACCTTGAATTCAAACGATTCCGGGGGCCAATTTCTGATTTTAGACCATGTTGCGTAAACGAAACAGGAGCCGTCCTGCCCATCTCCTTTTTCTTTGTGCCATGTATGCCTTTTGTTACATTACGTGCAACTTCTCGCGAAGTTGGACAAGCAAGGCCTCAACGCTAGACAAATATTCGCCTTGTACAAAAGATTCGTAATCCTTGGAGATCATTCGATGAAAAAGTCGCTTCTCGCTCTCGCAGCACTGGGCGCATTCGCAGGCGTCGCACATGCTCAGAGCAGCGTGACCCTGTACGGTATCATTGACGAAGGCTTCAACATCAACACCAACTCGGGTGGCAAGCACCTGTACAACCTGTCCAGCGGCGTTCTGCAAGGCTCGCGTTTCGGCCTGCGTGGCACGGAAGATCTGGGCGGCGGTCTGAAGGCAATCTTCGTGTTGGAAAACGGCTTTGACGTGAACAACGGCAAGCTGGGTCAAGGCGGCCTGATGTTCGGTCGTCAAGCATACGTCGGCCTGTCGAGCCAATTCGGTACGGTCACGCTGGGTCGTCAATACGACTCCGTGGTTGACTACGTTGGTCCGCTGGAAGCAGGCGACCAGTGGGGCGGCTACATCGCGGCTCACCCGGGCGACATCGACAACTTCAACAACGCATACCGCACGAACAACACGGTCAAGTACACGAGTGCAAACTACGGTGGCCTGACGTTCGGCGGCACGTACAGCTTCGGCGGCCAAGCTGGCAACATTACCGGCAACCAGATCTGGTCGTTGGGTGCTGGCTACAACAACGGTCCGTTGGTCTTGGGCGTTGGTTACTTGAACGCACGCACGCCGGCAGCATCGGGCGGCCTGTTCAACAACGGCGGCACGATTTCCCCGAACACGTTCGCTACGGCAACGGCACCTGCCAACTTCGCAGTGACGTCGCCGGTCTACGGCGCTTACGCGTCGGCTAACACATACCAAGTGGTCGGTGCGGGCGGTGCGTACACTTTCGGCGCAGCAACGATCGGCCTGACGTACTCGAACATCCGTTTCGCAAACCTGGGCACGACGTTCGCACAGCCGGGCGTCCGCGGTCAATCGGCTACGTTTAACAACGCGGAACTCAACTTCAAGTATCAGTTGACCCCGGCGTTGCTGGTTGGCGCAGCGTATGACTACACGCGCGGCGCAAGCATCCAGAATGCATCGACGGCTCAGTACCATCAAGGCGCAGTTGGCGTGGACTACTTCCTGTCCAAGCGTACCGACGTGTACGTGACGGGTGTGTACCAACACGCTCTGGGCCAGGTGCTGAATCAATCGGGCACGGGCGTTGTCGACGCAACGGCAGGCATCAACGGTCTGTCGGGCTCGTCGAACCAGAACCAGTTCACGGCTCGCGTTGGTATCCGTCACAAGTTCTAATAAGTCGTAATAAAGCAGTCTGCCTCAAAGGCGCCTTCGGGCGCCTTTTTTTATGGTTGCGTGCATCGCAGGCGTTTGCCGGCCTTGGGTTTGCTGCATGGAGCACGATGGCTTAGAAAGTGAAAGGCCCGGCAGACTTCCGTCTGCCAGGCCTTTCCACCTTTCCTTTTCCTAGCCCAGACTTGTTGCGGAGACGCCGGTCTGTTCAGAGCGGTGTGAATTCCATCTACTTAGCCGCGCTTAAGCCCGGCCGTCGCGCAACTCGCGACGCAGGATCTTACCGACATTGCTCTTAGGCAATTCAGTCCGGAATTCGACGATCTTCGGCCGCTTGTAGCCAGTCAACTGCGTTTTGCAGTAAGCGAAAATGTCCGCATCTGTCAGGGCCAGGTCTTTCTTCACGATGAACAGCTTCACCGCTTCGCCCGAGTGCTGATCCGGCACGCCAACCGCGGCGACTTCGAATACGCCAGGCATTTTGGCCACAACATCTTCGATTTCATTCGGATAGACGTTGAAGCCGGAGACCAGAATCATGTCCTTCTTCCGGTCGACGATCTTGACGAAGCCCTTTTCGTTCATCAAGCCGACATCGCCTGATTTGAAGAAGCCGTCGGGCGTCATGACCTTGGCCGTTTCGTCCGGGCGGTTCCAGTAGCCCGCCATCACCTGCGGGCCGCGGATGCAGATTTCGCCCGGCTGGCCAAGCGGTACCTCGTTGCCTTCGTCGTCGCGAATCGAGATTTCCGTCGACGGCAACGGCAAACCGATCGTGCCGCTATATTCCGTAACGGTAACCGGATTGCAGGTGACGCACGGCGACGTCTCCGACAGACCATAGCCCTCAATGATCGGCGTATGCGTCTGCTCGAACCAGCGCTTGGCGACAGCTTCCTGGACCGCCATACCGCCACCATTGGCTGCGATCAGCTTCGAAAAATCGAGCTTATGGAAGTCCGGGCTGTTGAGCATTGCGTTGTACAGCGTGTTGACGGCGGGAATCGTCGTGATCGGGTAACCTTCCAGCGCCTTGATCATGCCCGGGATGTCGCGTGGATTCGGGATCAGCACGCCGAGGCCGCCGGTGCGGATCGTCAGCAGTCCGCAGACCGTCAGCGCGAAGACGTGATAGAGCGGCAGCGCGACCACGGTGATGAACTGATCGATGTCCGTACGGTTAGCACGAACCGGATCGAGCCAGATTTCCGACTGCAGCACGTTGGCGATCAGGTTCCGATGCAGGAGCGTCGCGCCCTTGGCCACGCCGGTCGTGCCGCCCGTGTACTGGAGAAACGCGACGTCGTCCGGTCCTTGCTGAACCGGCTTGAAATTCTGATGGCCGCCCTCGGCGATCGCCGCGTTGAATTTGACGTGACCGGGCAGGCTCCACGCCGGCACCATCTTCTTCACCCGACGCACGACGAAGTTCACCAGCGCGCCCTTCACGCCCATCAGGTCACCCATTGCAGCGACGACGATGTGCTTGATCGACGTATTACGCACGATCGCCTGCAGCGTAACGGCGAAGTTTTCGAGCAGAATGATCGCTTCCGCGCCGCTGTCCTTGAGTTGATGCTCGAGCTCGCGTGGGGTGTAAAGCGGATTCACGTTCACCACCACGTAGCCCGCGCGCAAGATCGCCGCGATCGCGACGGGATATTGCAACACGTTCGGCATCATGATCGCGACGCGCGCACCGCGCGCCAGGCCCTTCGACTGAAACCACGCGGCCAGCTTGCGCGAAAGCGCGTCGAGCTCGCCGTAGCTGATCTCCTTGCCCATGCACACGAACGCCGGTTTGGCGCGGTGCTCGCGGAACGCTTCTTCGAGCAGTTCGGCGACAGACGAATAGCGAGTCGGGTCAATCTCTGCGGGAACGCCGGGTGGATAAGATTTCAGCCAGATTTTGTCCATGCAGCGTCTCCTCCTTTATTTTCGAATGGTCGTGCTAAAAACGCATCGTAGCATGGGCATCCCTTTACTATTCGCGAAAAGCGGCTGGGTTAGACTGCAGCCTCGAACCCGTTGCGGGTCGCTTTTGCCTGATTTTTGAGCATATTTTTTCAGGCACGTTCGACTTCGACGAGACAGTCGTAAAACGTTGCTGATCCGCCCAGATCGGTGAGCGCCTGGCTGGTGACCTGATTGGCGTTGCGGCCGTCGGGTGCGAGCTTCTTCCACCAGATCGACAGGCCGACCACGAGCCCTTCACGGGTCTTCGCGGTGACACGGGCGCGCGCCTGCATCGCGCCGCGATCGTTGAATATGCGCACCTGATCGCCGTCCGCGATGTTGCGCCGTTGCGCGTCGGCTGGGTGGATGTCGAGGTGTGGCTCGCCCTCCGTCGAACGCAGGCTTTCGATGTTCACGAAGGTGCTGTTCAGGAAATTACGGGCAGGCGGCGAGATCATTGCAAGCGGATAACGGGCGGCAAGCGCGGGGGCACCATCTGCGGATTCGTAAGGCGGCAGATAGTCCGGTAGCGGATCGAGCCCTTGCTGGGCGAGGCGCTCGCTGAAGAATTCGCATTTGCCCGACGGCGTGCGAAAACCGCCCTCGGCAAAGGGTGCGTCTGGCAGGTTCAGCGCCGCCCAGCCGGTTTCCTTGAGCGACTCCCAGCTGACGCCTTCGAGCGTTTTGTCTTTCCAGCGGAACGCCGACTCCGCAATAGCGTCGTCACTCTCGTAAAGCGCCGGCTCTTGGAGGCCCATGCGGCGCGCCAAGCCGCGAAAGATCTCGGTGTTTGGGCGTGCATCGCCGAGCGGCGCTATCGCGGGCAAGTTGGCCATCACGTGCGTATGCCCGTACGACTTGTGGACGTCGAGATGCTCGAGCTGCGTCGTCGCGGGGAGCAGGAGATCGGCGTAGTCGGCGGTGTCGGTCTGGAAATGCTCGAGCACGATCGTGAAAAGATCCTCGCGAGCAAAACCTGCGGCGACTTGCTCCGAGTCGGGCGCAACCGCGACCGGATTCGAGTTGTAGACCACGATCGCTTCAATTTTCGGGCCGAATGTAGCGTCGCCCGGATGCAGCAATGCGTTGCCAATTTCGTTCATGTTGATCACGCGCGATGCCTTGGCCGGCCAGCCCGGCATCAGGTCCGGACGCTGCAATGCATGCGAGTCCACGGGCGCCCATCCGCCCGAGGACAGCAGAAGCCCCCCGGCCCGCTCCCGCCACGCACCTGTCAGCGACGGCAGACAAGCGATGGCGCGCACGGCGTTGCCGCCGCCCCGCACCCGTTGCAGACCATAGTTCATCCTGATCGCGGCCTTTTTCGTGCTGCCGTAGAGACGCGCAAGATCGACGATCACCTGCTCGTCGATCCCGCAAATTTGCGCGGCACGCGAGGGCGGATAGGTAAGCGCGCGCGACTTGAGTTCTTCGAAGCCCAGCGTATGAGCAGCGATATAGGCGTGATCGAGCAGGTTTTCCGCAATCAACACGTTGATCATGCCAAGCGCTAAAGCACCGTCGGTTCCAGGCTTCAGCGCAACGTGCTGATGGCACTTTTCCGCCGTCAGCGAGCGGTACGGATCGATCGCGATCAACCGTGCGCCGTGGCGCTTGGCTTCCTGGGCTCGCGTCCAGAAGTGTAGGTTCGACGCGATGGGGTTCGATCCCCAGATCAGGATGACCTCGCTCTCGGCGAAAAACTCAGTGAGCATACCGACGCTGGCACCGTAGGTGTATTTAAGCCCCGCTGCACCGGCTGCCGCACAAATCGTGCGGTCCAGTTGGGATGCTCCGAGTTTGTGAAAGAACCGCTGCGCAATACTGTCGCCCTGAACCAGCCCCATCGTGCCGGCGTAGCTGTATGGCACGATGGCTTCTGGCGCTCGGTTCGCGATCTCTGACAAGTGGGCTGCGGCTAGTTCGAACGCCTCATCCCAACTGATCGGCTCAAAGCGGCCCTCGCCTTTGCGGCCGACTCGCTTCATCGGCGTCGTTAGCCGATTCGGATGATGCACCCGCTCGGCATAGCGGCTGACTTTGGTACACAGCGCACCTTGCGTCGGAGGATGATCGGGATCGCCGACAACTTTCACTGCCCGTCCGTCTTCGACGACCACCCGCATCGCACAGGTGTCGGGGCAATCGTGCGGGCACACCGCGCGGGCGAATTCAGTCGGAGCATTCATTAGTGATCCGTCTAGGAGAGCGGTAAGCGGTAAGGCGACGTTGGATTTTATTACGTCCACTGGCCGTTGGCCCGTGCAGTGCCGCCAAAAATGCCTTCGGCGTAGAATCAGGGATCAACGTGCCCGGGCGGTATAGCCCCGAGCGATTCCACGCAAAGCAAAGCACAAGCGCTCTATCATGAAACTGATCCCAGAAATCCAGGCCGCCCACGGCGAAATCCAGACCCTCCGACGAACCATTCATGCACACCCCGAACTGCGCTACGAGGAAACTGCGACAGCGGAGCTGGTTGCCAGGACACTTGAGTCCTGGGGCATCGAAACTCATCGCGGATTGGGTAAAACAGGCGTAGTTGGTATTCTGAAGCGCGGCAATGGATCACGATCGATCGGACTGCGCGCCGACATGGATGCGCTGCCGATTCAGGAACTCAATACCTTCGGTCATCGCTCGCAAAACGACGGCAAAATGCACGCGTGCGGCCATGACGGACATACCGCGATGCTGCTTGGCGCGGCGCGGCATCTGGTCAAGCACGGCGATTTTGACGGCACGATCGTCTTCATCTTTCAACCGGCAGAAGAAGGTGGCGCCGGCGCACAGGCAATGATCGATGACGGTCTGTTCGCTAAATTTCCAGTCGATGCTGTTTTCGGGATACACAACTGGCCGGGGATGCCGGCAGGCCACTTCGGTGTGACCGAAGGCCCGATCATGGCGTCCAGCAACGAGTTTCGCATTGAAATCAAGGGCGTGGGTTCGCATGCGGCACTGCCGCACAACGGGCACGACCCCGTTTTTACAGCGGTGCAGATCGCGAACGGATTGCAGAGCATCATCACGCGAAACAAGAAGCCGCTCGATACGGCGGTACTGTCGATCACCCAGATCCACGCTGGCGACGCGCTCAATGTTGTCCCGAACGATGCGTGGCTGGCAGGCACCGTGCGGACTTTTACCACCGAAACGCTCGATCTGATCGAAGCACGCATGCGCAAGATCGCAGAGAGCACGGCCGAGGCTTACGATTGCTCGGTCAATATCCAATTCCATCGCAACTATCCGCCGACGGTCAACAGTAGCGAAGAAACTCGCTTCGCTGCAGCGGTCATGAAGGAAATTGTCGGTTCCGAAAATGTCGACGACGCGGTCGAGCCGACAATGGGGGCCGAGGACTTCTCGTTCATGCTGCTGGCGAAACCGGGCTGCTACGCGTTTCTCGGCAATGGAGACGGCGGCCATCGGGACTCGGGGCACGGTGCCGGACCTTGCATGCTGCATAACGCGAGTTATGACTTCAACGACGAATTGTTGCCGATCGGCTCGACGTATTGGGTTCGGCTGGCACAACGATTCTTGGCACAGGAAAAATAACGCTGTTGATGGGGACTGGCCGATGGCTTATGCCGTGGCCTCCCGCTGCACCTTCGCGTATGTCGCTTGCTTCGCTGCTGGTGTGTAAGTTCTCGGACGCAGCTGTTGGGAATTAACGGGGTTTCGTGAAGGCGTGCAGGATAGGCACACTTCCCGGAAGAGAGGATGTTGAGGCCGTATTGAGGGGTATTTCCGGGTGCGTAAACGCAGAAACCCCACCTTTGTGGGGTGGGGTTTCTGATGCTGCTAGGGAGCCTGACGATTACCTACTTTCACACGGGA
>NZ_CADFGE010000003.1 GCF_902833645.1 Paraburkholderia fungorum | reverse complement strand
ACGACAACAAGTCATGCCTGATGACCATAGCGAGTCGGTCCCACCCCTTCCCATCCCGAACAGGACCGTGAAACGACTCCACGCCGATGATAGTGCGGATTCCCGTGTGAAAGTAGGTAATCGTCAGGCTCCCTAGCAGCATCAGAAACCCCACCCCACAAAGGTGGGGTTTCTGCGTTTACGCACACCGGAAATACCCCTCAATACGGCCTCAACATCCTCCCCCCGGGGAATGCGCTTCCGTTTCTACCGCGTCGATTAGGATTGCGCTCGCGCAACCCTTCTAGTTCCCCGCAGCCATATCCAATAATTCACGCTGTCATGAGACAGCTCCAAATCCCGATGGGGCACTAAGCCCGTTTCCGCACTGGCGCTTGATACGACACCCCTGCGGTAAAACGGTCCAACCGTTCGCTGGCATCGGTGATCGCCCAAAGGGGCGCGCTGTGTAGTTGCCGATCGTAATTCGTTGCGATTTCGGAGAAAAGCGCGAAACCTGTGCTGTCCAATTTCCACTCGCCGGTTTCACGGCCGATATCGAAAACCGCCGATACCGCGCGCTCAGCGGCACCGAGTTGCGCGCTGTTCATCGAACCAAAACCGGACTCCGCCAGGAAACCCGTCAACAGCATGACCTGTGTAAGCGTCTGCGCATCGCTCGTGCCGCCGGCACCGCGGCGCAAGGCGTCGAGCGCCAGATGTACGCGCAAGGCAAGGTCGTCGGCGATCTTCCGGGCGATCGGCAACAGCATCGCTTTGTCGTGCCGGGCACGTGCAGCGCCGGTGTTGCGGGAAAACGGAATAGGTTGTGCCATGACGGTCCAGTGTTATGCCTGTGCAGATGCAATAACGGCGCGAGCCGTGAAAGGTTGAGCCCTCACGGGGTTACTGAAACCTAATTGACAGTTTGAGGTAGTTGAGACGGCGGGGCGCAAACTAATCGCAACCGATCGGCGGCTACGTCTGTGCTTTCATTCTGCATGGATTTGCCTGTTCGATTCCTCCCGTCGACACCATTCCTAACAGGCTTATCAGCCGGTGCGACGCTAAGCGGCCTCACGCGTCAGCGAATCTCTGAATCGAGAATCGGCCGACCGCGCTGTCCGCATTTCATGCGCTTCACATAACGTGGCGCTTCCGTCATTTGAACGATCATCCGGTCAGGCACTTTCTCCACGTCGTGTTCGCGTACCGCGTTTATGATCGCTTTGTGAATTCTCGCGTTGGCCTGACTGAAACGCTCTTGTTCTGCTTGCGGTGTATCGTTACAAAACTCGATCAGTTGCCGGATCATTTACTTGATCAGTTTGCAACTGAAGCCGCAGAAACGGATTCGGATTCGTCGCTCACAACTCGAGTTGATTCGTGAAACGGGCGTCTTCGTCTGACGCGCACTCTGTCTTCACTATGAGGACCCATCGATGCAAGCTCATAAACCAACCACTGGCGGGACGCTCGCTGATCTGCGTATCGACGGTGCGCGGCGCTGGGACAGTTTCACGCAACTTGCGCAAATCGGCGCGACGGACAAAGGCGCTTGCGTCGGCTCGTGTTGGTTTGCCGCTGACATGCTCGCCGCGGTCCAGCAGGGTGCGGACACGCCTGGTTTTTCGTCGATGGACGTGATCAGCGGCGCCGGGCACAACGCTGTCTATCGCGCACGCGTGGTGCCAGCGCCCATGATCTTTGCGCTGCCGTGTAAGGACGGCATCAGCCACAACGAAATCGAGGACGCACGCGCGGATCACCTGGAGGCCGGTTGCAACGTCCTGTTGCACGCTCTGCTGAACGCCGCGCAAATGGCGGGGAGCATCGAAGCATGAAGATCCTGATTGCAAGGATGAATCACGAGACCAACACGTTCTCGCCGGTGGCCACGCCGCTGGCGGCGTTCGGCCGTAACGGCCCGAGCTACGGCCAGGACGCGTTCAACGAAAACAAGGGCATGCAGACGGCCATGGCCGCGTTCATCGACGCAGCCGAGCGCGAGCATGCACAGATCGTGACACCTATTTCCGCGTCGGCGAATCCGAGTGGCCGGGTCGAGGCCGCCGCTTACGACGCGATCTGCGATGCGATCGTTACGGCAGCAGCAGGTTGCGACGCGGTGATGCTCGACCTGCACGGCGCGATGGTCGCCGAGAATTCGAATGACGGCGAAGGCGATCTGCTCGCACGCGTGCGCGCCGCACTGCCCCACGCGCCGATTGCCGTTGCACTCGATCTGCATGGCAACGTGACGCAGAAGATGATCGATAACGCCGACGTGATTGTCAGCTTCAAAACCTATCCGCACGTCGATATGTATGAGACGGGTGCGCATGCGGCGCGTCTCATGTTCGATCTTATCCATGGCAACGCGAAGCCGGTGATTGCATGGCGCCAGCCGCCGTTGCTCACGCATACGCTGCGCAGCGCGACGGCCGAAGGCGCGATGAAACGCGCCGTGGATGCCGCGCGTGCAGCCGAGGCCGATGGCATGCTTGCGGTGTCGGTCCTGTCGGGCTTCTCGCTTTCCGATATCGAGGCGCCGTGTATCAGCGTCGTAGTGGTGGCGAACGGCGAACGCGAACAGGCGGAAGCGGTGGCGGAGCGCATCGCGCGGCAGATCTGGAACGAACGCGAGGATTTCGTTTATCGCAGCGCGCCGCTGACGGAGTCGGTGGCGCAGGCTGCAGCGCTCGCGCAGGGCGCGGACAAACCGGTGTTGTTGCTCGATCACGGCGACAACTGCATGTCGGGTGGCACGTGCGACACGATGGATCTGCTTGAAGAGGCGCTCAAGCAGAATCTCGACGGAATCGTAAGCGGGCCGTTGTGCGATCCGCAGGCCGTCGCGGCGCTGATGTCGGCGGGCGTCGGCAGCACGGTGACGGTGACGATCGGCAACAAGATCGCAAGCGACGCCATGACGCCGCGGCCGCCGGTTTCGGTGACCGGCGTAGTGCGCGCATTGACTGATGGCGAATACGTAATCAGTGGTCCAACCTATACCGGTCAGCGTGCGTTCATGGGACGCGCGGCGGTGCTCGATACGGGCACGGTCAAGCTCGTGATGACCGAGCGCACGCACGAACCATGGGACCTCGGCGTATTCGAGAGCGTCGGTATCGATCCGCGACGCGCGCGTTTTCTACTGCTCAAATCCCGCATGTACTGCCGCCCGGTTTTTGTGCCGATCGCCGCGGCGCTGGTGGAGTGCGATAGCCGCGGTGTGACGAGTTCGGACTACGGGTTGTTCAGGTTCAAGCACGTGAAGCGCCCGGTTTTTCCACTGGATACGCACGCTGCGTGGGCGCCGACGAACTGAGGCCGCGCCAATGACTAACCGCACGACGAACCGATGGACACATGCTCGTGCAGATACTTGCAGTGCGGACTTGTGCGATGCGCCCGGACTCTCTATAATTCGCGCCTCTAAAGGCTCGTAGCTCAGTTGGTTAGAGCACCACCTTGACATGGTGGGGGTCGTTGGTTCGAATCCAATCGAGCCTACCAACGCACAAGTGACGTAGACGAAAGCGGTTCCGCTTTCGTCTACTGTCATTTTCCAGTATCACATCGGCGCACATCGTCATCGTGCGGCGGTCCTGTCAGTCTCTCCCTTCCGCATTGCCTCTATCTCGCCACAGCCTGGCTCGTCCGCCGAAGCGTTCACCGTTCCACCGTCGCATTGTCTTGATGCGCGGTACAGTTGAGTCTTCAGGTCTCGCAACTACGTAGACTGCCGTGAGCTCGCGACACAGGGCCGGCGGCTCGAAAGGAAGCTGACGAAATGAAGAAGCTCATCAACGACGTCTCCGCGGTCGTCCCGGACATGCTCGATGGACTCGCGGCGCTCAATCCCAACCTCTCGTTATTGCAGGGCGGCACGATCGTCGTGCGCGCCGACGCCGAGGCTGTGGCCGCGCGCGGAGAAGTCGCGCTGATCTCGGGTGGGGGTTCAGGCCACGAACCGGCTCATGGCGGCTACGTCGGTCATGGCATGCTGAGCGCCGCGGTAGCGGGCGAGGTATTCACTTCGCCCTCCACGGATGCCGTGCTCGACGCCATCCGTGCCGTGGCCGGCACGGCGGGTGTCCTGCTGATCGTGAAGAACTATACGGGCGACCGCTTCAACTTCGGCCTCGCCGCCGAGATTGCGCGTGCCGAAGGTATCCCCACGGAAATGGTCATCGTCGCCGACGACGTCGCGCTGTCAGCGAGCGGCGATCATGCGGGCCGTCGCGGGCTCGCAGGGACAGTGCTGGTGCATAAGATTGCCGGCGCGGCTGCCGCAGCGGGCCGACCGTTGGCCGAGGTTGCACGGATCGCTCGTGAGGTTGCCGCATCGCTCGGCACGATGGGCGTCGCGCTCACGCCATGCACGGTGCCGGCCGCGGGCAAGCCGGGCTTCGAACTTGCCGATGACGAAATCGAATGGGGCCTCGGCATTCACGGCGAACCCGGAGTTGAACGCGGTGCGATAGAGCCGGCCGACGCGATTGTCGAAAGGCTGCTTGCGAAGATTGTCGGCGACCTGTCGTTGCAAGCGGGCGCGCGGGTGGCTTTGCTGGTGAACAACCTCGGCGGCACGCCTTCTAGCGAACTGAGCATCGTCGCCGGCTCCGCGCTTCGTTATCTGGCCGCAAACAGCATCCATGTGGAACGTGCGTGGGCCGGCACGTTTCTGAGCGCGCTCGAGATGGCGGGCGTCTCGCTGACACTGCTACGCGTGGACGACGAGCGGCTCGGCTGGCTAGATGCCGCAGCGCATACCAGCGCATGGCCCGCGTTGAGCGGTCGCGTTGCACAGGTTTCCGTGCGGCCCGCACCCGCTACGCCAGATCGAACAACCGGCGCAACGCTCACACGCGAGGCGACGCTGCGCCGCGCGATCGAGTCCGTTTGTGCCTGCCTGCTTGAAGCCGAGCCGATCTTGACCGAGATGGATCAACGCGTCGGCGATGGCGACCTCGGTATCAGCCTGTCGCGTGGCGCGCGCGGCATTCTCGCCGAACTCGATGCCTATCCTGCGGAAACGGCGCCAGGTGCCGTTTTGCGTAGCCTATCCGCGACGGTTCGGCGTGTGGTGGGTGGCACCTCCGGCCCGCTCTACGCGGTGATGTTGTTGCGTGGTGCTGTTGCGCTCGAACAGACGGGGGGATCGTCGGCGAAGGCGTGGTCCGCGGCGTTCACGGAGGGTGTTGCCGGATTGATGGCGTTGGGCGGTGCGCATCCGGGCGATCGCACCATGGTCGACGCGCTGAAACCTGCCGCCGATGCGTTGCATGCCGCGCTCGCCAGGTCAGAAGACGGACTCGACGCGGCTTTGAAAGCCGCGGCCGATGCAGCAACCGAAGGCGCGGCGCAGACTGCGTCGATGCATCCGCGGCGCGGGCGTTCGAGTTATGTCGGCGATCGCGCGCTCGGTTACGCGGACCCCGGCGCACATGCCGTGGCGTTGTGGCTCGCCGCGATTCGCGAGGCGCTGGCTACCGGCTGATGGAGGGGGTTAGCTTGTGAGCCGTGAACAGCACGGGACGAGCATCGCCCGAGCCCCTACGGCTGACAGCGAGTCCGGGCTCGCGCGCAAACCTTATTTAGCTTAAAGACAGCACTCGCCATCAAAGTACGCCTTGCGCCAGCGCGTGATCGTCACGCGCTCGAACAAGTCGACCTGAGAAAATGGATCGGCCGCAATAAACTTTTCGGCTTCATCGCGTGTTTCCAGATCGACAACATACACACCGCCGCCGGCACCGCTGCCGTCGTCGTTCAACTTCGCGCCGCAGGCAAGCAGCAATGCCTTGTGCTCTTCCAGAAACGCCAGGTGTGTCTCGCGCTCGCGGATGCGGACGTCGGCGTGACCAGGCTTGTCGAACGTTTCGATGATATAGGGCATGCGTGCTCCTTTCAGTTCGGCGCGATAGCGGACGGGTGCTGCGCGAGCGGCGTTACGTCGATAACCAGATACGGAAACAGCGGCAGCGAACTGAGCAGCGTATGCAGCTCGTCGTTCGACTCGACATCGAATACGCTGTAATTCGCGTACTGACCGGCCACTCGCCACAGATGGCGCCACTTGCCCTCGTGCTGCAGCTTCTGCGAAAACGCCTTCTCCTCGGCCTTCAGGCGATCGACGAGTGCCTTGTCGGCATCGGCAGGAATCTGAACCTGCATATGAACCAGATACAACATTCGAACTTCTCCATCGAATAAACAGGCCGCTTTGTGGCGGCCGGACGTTTGCTCAACCCCAGGCGAGAATCGCCACCGTGTACACGATGCCGATCCAGAACATCATGATGACCGTATAGCCCATGATGTCCTTCAGTTTCAGCTTCGACAACGCGAGCGCCGGCAGAATCCAGAACGGCTGTACCAGATCGTTCCATGCGTTGCCGAGCATCACGGCGGTCGCGGTATGCCCCACGGATGCGCCAATCGACTTGGCCGCCTCGATCATGAACGGCCCCTGAATCACCCAGTGACCGCCGCCCGATGGCGCGAAGAAATTGATGAAGAACGAACTGATCAAACCCCAGAACGGCAGCGTGGCAGGCGTCGCGATCTTGACGAAGAAATGCGAGAAGGTATTGACGAGCCCCGACGACGCCATGATCGCCATAATCCCCGCATAGAACGGGTACTGCAAAATGATGCCGCTGATCGTACGAATACCTTCGTTCAGCTTCTCGACATAGCGAATCGGCGTGCCGAGCAGAATGATGCCGAGGAACAGAATAATGAAGTTGATAAGGTTCAAGTCCATCGAACCGCCGCCGTGGAAATACAGCGCCACGTAAACCACGCCGATGGCGCCGATCAGATAGCTCAGCAGGCGGCTATTGTTCAGGCGGTGGGCAATCGTGTTGCTTTCGTCGATATCCAATACCGGCGCCGCGGCTTTGGGCGCGTCGTTCAGCGCGCGGTCGATCTCCGTGACCGGCTGGCCCGGCTTCGGATGCAGCCAGGCATTCAGCAGCGGCAAAGTGATGATGACGACAAGACTCGTGATCAGCATTGCCGGCGAGAAAATCGTTTCCGACAGCGGAATAACGCCCATCTGTGCTTCCATCGGGTGACCCTTGGTGGAGATCAGCACCGGAATACTGGCCGACAGACCGAGACCATACATCGTAAAGCCGCTATAGGCCGACGCGATGATCAACGGGTAATGCACACCCTTGATGCTCAGCGCCAGCTTGCGCGCCACGATCCCGCCGATCACCAGGCCGAAGCCCCAGTTCAGATAGCTGCCAATCCCGCCGACTAGCGTCGCGACGATCACCGCCATGCGCGGATCGTGCACTCGCGCGACGAGCCGATCGAGAAAGCGCTCGGTGAGGGGGGCGGTCGCGAGTACATAACCCGCCGCGAGAATCACCGCCATTTGAGTCGTGAACGCGAGCAGCGCCCAGAAGCCTTTCCCCCAACTCAGGGTGAGCGCGCTCACCGCCTGGCCTTGAACCAGCACGGCGAGAATCATCGTGAGCAGGGTGAGGCCGATGGCGAAGACGAAGGGATCGGGCAGATACTTGCGCATCAGCTCCGTAAAGAAAGCGGTGATTTTCTGCATGTGACTGTCTCTGACGGTGGTCGAATAATATTTATCGGGTCATGCTAGGCGAGTACGGCGTGTGCTGCTTACGAATCGTTTTGCGCGGAATCCTTGCGATAGCGGATCAGTCGCATCAATGCACGGTCGCGCCACGCCACGCGCTCTTCCCACTGTTCGAGCGGCAAAGTGCTGCGGCGCGCCGCTTCAACATCGGCGACGAGTTCGGGTGTCCATGGATCGTTCTGACCGCGTTCCGCGCCCATGCGCGCATACGACGGTCCCATCTTCTGCGCATGCGAAGCGATGCCGCCACGCGTATTCAGATCGACGGTCTCGAACGGTCCGATTACCGACCAGCGCAATCCGAGCCCTTCGCGTACGACGGTATCGACATCGTCCACGGAGGCCACACCGTCGCGCACGAGGCAATACGCTTCGCGCAATAGCGCGCCTTGCAGCCGGTTGAAGATGAAGCCTTCTACTTCTTTTGCGACGCGCACCGGTTTCAGACCAGCCTCGGTGAAGAGTGTGATTGCACGTGCCACGGCGTCGTCCGCGGTAAAGGGCGCGGGCACGATTTCGACGACCGGGATCAGATACGGCGGATTGCCCGGATGCGCGACAAGGCACCGGCCGCGTCCCGGCAGCGTTTCATCGACAAAGCGCGACGCTGCGAGAAACGACGACGCGCTTGCCAGAATTGCGTGCGGTGGCGCCGCGCGATCGAGTGCGATGAACAGTTCGCGTTTGATCTCTTCACGCTCCGGCGCACATTCCTGCACGAGATCGGCGTCGGCCGCGGCCGTTTCCAGCGTCGCTACGATTTCGACGCGTGCGGCCACGTCGTGAGGGGATTCGTCGAGCAGCCCGAAGCGGGTCAATTCTTCGAGACGCTGCATGATTTCCGTTGACGCAAGCGCGCGCCGTTCGGCAGCCGGATCGAACAGGCGCACGCGCCAACCGGCTCGCGCGAACACCACGGCGAAGGCAATGCCGATACTTCCGCCGCCGACAATCCCCGCACGCCGTATCGCCTGTGCGTTCATGTTCACACTCCCGCGACGCCGACGGTCATGCCGCCGCATACGTACAACACCTGGCCGGTCACGAAACCGCTGCGCGCGTCGAGCAGATACGACGCGGCGTGTGCGACGTCATCCGGCGTGCCCACACGCTTGACCGGCACGCTCTCAATGATTGCGCGCGTACGCGGCGCATCCGGCGGATTTGCGTGATCGAACAACTCGGTGCGGATCGGGCCCGGACCGATCGCATTGGCGGTCACACCGAACGCGCCGAGTTCGAGCGCCCATACGCGTGTCATGCCGATCAGCGCGGCCTTGGTTGCCGAATAGGCAGTGCGCAATTCCTTGCCGAGCGCCGCGCGCGACGACATGTTCACGATCCGGCCGAAGCTGGCCGCCTTCATACCGGGCAGCAACGCCTGCATGCATTGAAGCGAACAGCGCACGTTGAGCGCCCACGCGCGTTCGAGTTCTTCGAGCGATTGCGCTTCCGCGCTCGCCGGCACAACCACGCCGACGTTGTTGACGAGACGTGTGATCGGACCGTCTTCGAGTGCACGTTCGAGCGCCGCCGCGGTTGCCTGCGGGTCCGACAGATCGGCGAGCAGGCCATTGCCGACGCGATCGATCACGACCACGTCGTAACCGTCCGCCTTGCAACGCTCAGCACACGCGGCGCCGATGCCGGCAGCGCCGCCGGTAATCAAAACTCGTTCTTTAGTCATGCTTCGGATTCGGTGTAGTAAGAAGAGGAAGACTTAGACAGTGGCGATCGGTGTGACCGGCGAACCCATCGCGCCGGGCAACCGGAGCGGCGGCGCCGTGAGCATGAAATGCGAGCGGCCGTTCGCACGCAACCACGCGGCGAGGTCGTGCAGGTACCAGAGTTCGCCTAGCGGTAAGCCGAGCTTGAATAGGCAATGGTGATGCAGCGGCAACAACGGATGCTCGCCCGGCGTGGTTGGCGCGCGCGCCGGAAAGCGTTCCACCGCGTAGTTGTCGGCAGCGAGCGCGGCGATGCCGGAATCGGTGATCCATTGCAGCAGACGTTCGTCGCGGCCATCGAGTGCGCAGCAATGAGCGTTGAGCACTGACTCGTCGGGCTGGCGGTTCATTTCCAGCACCATCTCGGCGAAACCGGTACGCAGCACCAGCATGTCGCCAGGCTCGATCTCGACACGGTCGGCTTCGATCGCGAACATCAGATCGTCGTAGCCGACCGTTCGATACTCGCGTGCATAGTGCGCCACCAGATCGACCAGTACGCCGCGGCCCTGCATGCCCTTCACGGCGAGATTCTCGATGCCGAGCACGTCAGCGTGGCTGTGTTCGCCGCCGCAGGCATGCGGCGCGAAGCCTTCATCCGCCCGATACTCGATCGGACCGACGATATCCGCATCGGCACGGTAGCCGTTGTAGTAGACGCTCTCGGGCACACCGTCGCCGTTTGCGTCGAAGCGTGCGCCGACGTGCGCGAGCGAATCCCATTGTGTCGAGTACTGCAGGCTCAGCAGCACTTGATCGTCGCTAAGTACGTCGGCGGCGCCCGCTTCGTTGCGCGCAAGCGGGAAGTTGACGTAGGGCAGATCGTCCCTGAAGGTCGGGCGCAGCACGGGCGGATGACGGCGCACGTTCAGCTTGCTGTCGCCGGGAAAGTCGAGTGGCAGCGAAAGGCAAAAGCTCAACCCCGCGCGGATTTCACGTGCGCCTTTGAGCACCTGTTCCGTGCCGATCAGATTCGGCCGGCCGAGTTGGTCGTCGGGGCCGAAGTCGCCCCAGTTGGATCCTTCGGGTTTGTTCTTCCAGCGCATTTCAGCTTCCTCTACCGGTCTGGCCTAAGCGTTGCACTGATCGCACGCACAGGCGTCGAGCCGTGCAACACATCCTCACGCCAGCAGCGCGGGCGGGATCTGGCCGTAAATTTCAAGCAGCGCTTCGATCGCGCGCGGTTCGTTCTTCAGGAGCCGGGCTTTCGGGCCGCCGATCACGAGCGCGAACGCCTCGCCGTGAATCAGGAAGCCACGCGCCAACCCGGCCACGTCTTCGACGTTTTCACCCGTCGAGCGATGCCAGCCGTTTTTCACGCCTTGCTCGACTTCAATCTCCAGTGTTTTGCGATCGATCACCGTGCCATCGGTCGACGCGCTCCACGGCTCGCAACTGTCGAGCAGCTTGCGGCGCGCATCCGTCGAGAGGGCACCGAGCAAGGCCTTGCCCGCCGCGCTGGCATGCACGTACATGAAGCCGCCGGGCTCGTCGCTATAGCGAATCTTCTGGCGCGACTCCATTACATCGAGGTAGACGACGCGATTGCCGGCCAGGGTGGCGAGCGCCGCGGTCTCACCGGTGGCGTCGCGCAGGGACGTGAGTAGCGGCTGGAACAACAGCGTCAGCGGGTCTTCGCTGCAAATGTCGCGCGCCACGTGCAATAGCCGTTGCGTGGGGTAATAGCCGGCCTTCACGCCCGGCGCGTACAGGTAGCCCTTGGCGACCATGGTTTGCAAAAGCGCGTGGCAACTCGACAGCGGGATCTCGGTTCGACGCGCGATTTCGCTGTAGATCATGGGTTGCCGCACTTCGGCAAAGAGGTTTATCACGTCGAAGACGCGTACTGCGGTTTTCACATCCATGAGAATATTATCGGCATTTCGATAACCGGATGGCAATAGGGGAGGGGTATACACCTAGCTGGCCAGAGTCTTACTTCCTAGGTGACTGCGGGTAATCCCTTAATTGACGCCCGTCGCGAGCGGTCCCTATAGTCGCGCTTCTTGTTCGCTAACGGAAAGTAAGTTCAATAAGCGAACAAATGCGATGGGTGGAGATTGAATCCACCCCGTGCATTCGCGACACAAACGGAGACGTACCACGATGGCGCTCACGCTAGAAACGCAACACCGGAATGCCCGCAAAGCGGGTATCGCATCATTCGTTGGGACAACGATCGAATGGTATGACTTCTATGCGTACAGTACGGCGGCGGCGCTGGTGCTCGGCAAGATCTTCTTCCCGACCACCTCCGCGCTGGCCGGTACGCTCGCGGCGTTCGCGACTTTCTGGGTCGGCTTTCTGGCGCGGCCGATCGGCGGGATCATCTTTGGGCACCTGGGCGACAAGGTCGGCCGCAAGAAGACGCTGATCATCACGCTAATGCTGATGGGGTGCTGCACGACCGGCATGGGTTTGTTGCCCACCTACAATCAGGTCGGGCTGCTGGCTCCCGCGCTGCTGATTCTGTTTCGTCTGATGCAGGGTGTAGCGATGGGTGGCGAATGGGGCGGCGCTGTGGTGCTGTCGTCGGAACATGCGCCGAAGGGCAAGGAAATTCTCTATTCCGCTTTCGCGCAACAAGGCTCGCCCGCCGGCAATCTACTGGCAACGGTGGCCTTCCTGCTGACCTCGATGCTGCCGGACCATCAGTTCATGACGTGGGGTTGGCGCATTCCGTTCCTGTTCTCGGCGTTGCTGGTGGTGGTCGGCATGTTTATCCGCATGAGTGTCGAAGAGTCGCCGGCCATGCAGGAGTTGAAGGACAAGAACAAGGTCGCGAAACTGCCGATCGGCGAAGTCTTGCGCAACCATAAAGGTCTAGTGGCAATGGGCGTGGGCGCTTGTGTGATCGGCCTGTCGGCGACTTACTTCAAGACGACGTTTGCATTGTCGTGGGCGGTTACGAGCATCGGTTTCGATCGCACGCAGTTTCTCACGGTGATTACCGGTGCGATCATCGTGCAACTCATTGTGCAGCCGTTCGGCGCGGTGCTCGCCACAAAAATGGACCTGAAAAAAGCGGTCATTTACATGCTGGTTCCGGAAATCGTCGCGTTGCCGCTGATGTTCTCACTGATCGCCACCGGCTCGACCAGGCTCGCGATGCTGGGCATGGCGCTCGCCTCGATTCCGCACTCGCTGTATTACGCGGCGATGGCCGGCATTCTGGCGAAGTCATTTCCGGTTCAGGTGCGCTATACGGGTATTTCGCTTTCCTATCAGATTTGCGGCATGGTGTTCGCAGGTACCACGCCGATTCTCGGGCAGTACCTGCTGGGCGCAACCGGTTCGATTCTTTCCGTCGTCGCACTGGGAATCCTGCACGTGCTGATTACGCTGTTCTGCGCGTTGGGATTGATCACGCGCATGCATCAGGAGGGCGCGCGCGACGCAGCCCGTTCGGCCGCGATGGCGCAGAGCTGATCGCTATTGAGCAGAACGGGCGCTGCCACTAGCGCCTGAAGAAACCGTCCGCCGTTGCCGATCAGGCCCGGCGGACTTTGTGTCTTTGGCGTGGCGGCTTCGCTCAGGAAACGCGTTGAAGTAGCGTCGTTGTCGACGCGGTGTCTTTCCCGGACTCCTGTTCGAAACCGTAGAACGACGCGGGGGTTGTACATAGAATCGCGTCGATCGCCGTTGCATCCATGCCGGGTTCCAACAGCGTCGATATCGACTCACCGTAGTTCATCACCTGTTCGTGCTGAGTGTGAGGCCAGTCGCTGCCCCACATCAGCCGCCTGGCGCCGAAGCGTTCGAGAAGCCGGCACATAGCGTCGCGTACAAAATCGGAGCCCGACGCCGCGCATCGGTAGGCGCCCGAAACCTTGACCCACACGCGCCCCGTTTCGCCATATCCAAGCAAGCTTCTGAAGCCGGGGTCGTGCACGCCTTTCTGAGGGTCGGGGCGTCCAAAATGATCGACGACCACAGGTACTCCGGCCTTCAGCAACTGGTCGAGCAGTGGCGCCAGATCTTGCGCATTGCGGTGTAATTCGACGTGCCAACCCAGTTCCGACAATCGTTCAAGCAACGGCGTCCACGAATTCGTTGCCAGATCGGGCAACGCCTGACCGATCAGATTGAGGCGTATGCCGGTTACGCCTTGCGCGTGCAGCGCCGCCAGCTCTTTTTCGGACACGTCGGGCGTGACCACCGCTACGCCCCTCAAGCGACGCCTGTCTCGCGATAGTGCTTGCAGCAGGTAGCGATTGTCCGTCCCGAGAAAGCTCGGCTGCACCAGAACCGCACGCTCGATGCCGTGCGCGTTCAGGAGCTGCAAATAGGTGTCGAGCGTCGCGTCGTAGTCCGGCGCGTAGCGCCGGCCATCCGTGAGCGGTAAGCCTCTTTCGAAGACGTGCGCGTGAGTGTCGACGCGGCAACCGCGGGACTGCGCGAGCAATGCAGGGTCGCTCATGATCAGTTCCGCGGCGTGTCCAGGTTCAGGCGCGCAGAGTCGACGGCATCGGGTGCCGATTCAGCGACCACGCCACGCAGACGCTTACCGCGGGTCTCGGGAAGCAGCAACACCGCGACCATCGCGAGGCCGTAAGCAATGGCAGCATCGATGCCGATTGCCATGCCGAGAGACATCGAATGACTCATGTAGCCGACGAGGACAGGGAAGCCCGCCGAGGCGATCCGTCCGAAGTTGTAGCAGAATCCGACCCCCGTGCCGCGCATGTCGGCCGGATACAGTTCGTTGAAAAGCGGACCGAGGCTGGCAGGAATGCCCGCGGCGAACAAGCCGAGTGGGAAGCCGAGCACGAGCATTTGCGTGTTGGTCAACGGCAGCATGACATAAGCGAGAACCGTGACGATGCAGCAGAACGCGAAGAGGGCGATATTGCGCCGCCGCCCAATGCGATCGAGCAGATAGGCGCTCGCCATGCAACCGCACCAGAACGCTACGATGACAACCGCCAGATAACCGCCGGTGTTCAGAACCGACAGGTGCCGCTCTTTCGCAAGGAAGGTGGGCAGCCAGCTCATGATCGCGTAGTACCCGCCATGCGCGCCGGTGCCGAGCACGGCGCCGATCACGGTGGTTTTGAGCACACGCGGCTGGAAAACCTGGGTGATCTGCCCGAGCACGGAGGGGCTGGGTGCGCTGCTTACCGGCGCGACGCGCGCCGGCT
This sequence comes from Paraburkholderia fungorum, assembly GCF_902833645.1. GTDB lineage: Bacteria > Pseudomonadota > Gammaproteobacteria > Burkholderiales > Burkholderiaceae > Paraburkholderia > Paraburkholderia fungorum. Next base: position 744,733 of record NZ_CADFGE010000003.1, on the reverse strand, counting down.
CCTTCAGATTGCGCCGTACGAATAGAACCAGGCCGGCCGGCACCAGGCCGACGGCGAACATCACGCGCCATGCGGTGTCCGACGGCAACCAGGAGAACGCCACGGCATACACCAGCACGGCCGCGCCCCAGCCAACCGCCCAGGCGCTTTGCACGGCGCCCATAGCCTTGCCGCGATGTTCGGTACGAATGGTTTCCGCCATCAATACCGCGCCTGCTGCCCACTCGCCGCCAAACCCGAATCCTTGCAGCGCCTTGAGAACCAGCAGTTGCGGGAAGTTTTGCGCGAACGCGCAGAGGAACGTGAAGCCGGCAAACCACAGGATCGTCAATTGCAAGGTCCGGACGCGGCCGATGCGGTCCGACAAGGCCCCCGCGATCCAACCGCCCAGCGCCGAAGATATCAGCGTCACGCTGCTGATCGCGCCCGCCTGCGTATGGTCGATGCCGTACGCGGCAATGATCGCAGGAATGGCCAGGGTGAACATCTGCACGTCGAGCGCGTCGAGCCCCCAACCCGCAAAGCATCCCCAAAATGTGTTGCGTTCCAGGGGCGTGCCCTGCTTGTACCACGTGAACATAGCCGTCTCCGTTATGTCATTCATGTAGTCATATATATGACTACATGAATGATCGCCGTAACGTCGTGGAAAGTCATTGAGTATTAACCCTTGCTCACGTCGTTGTCGCGCGATGTTGTACAGTAGTTACTCCTCTGAACAACTATATGAGCACCATGCAAGCGGCCTCTTTTGTGACCAAGCCGGACGATCGGCTGCCCCGTTATCAGCAATTACGTGACGATCTGGTCGGCCGCATTGCTGCAGGCGAATGGGCGCTCGAGGAAGCCATTGCCACAGAGGCGGAGTTGGGGCAGTTCTACAACGTCTCCACCGGAACGGTTCGCAAGGCGATTGATCTGCTCGTTGCCGACGGCGTGCTCACGCGCAGCCAGGGCAAGGGCACCTTCATCCGGCGGCCGCGTTTCGATTCGTCGCTGTTTCGCTTCTTCCGCTTCAAGTCGCGCGACGGCAAACCGGTGCGGCCGACAGCGCGCGTGCTCAAGCGCGAAATCGTCAAGCCCCGCGAAGAAATTCGCGCTGCTTTGGGAATGAAAGCCGCCGAGAAAGCGATCCATTTGTCGCGTGTGCGCCTGATTGAAGGTCAGGCGGTTCTGTCGGAAGAAATCTGGTTGCCGCGTGCGCGTTTCGAACCCTTGGCCACGCTCCCGCTTGGCGATTTCGAAGACCTGCTGTATCCGTTGTACGAACGTCTGTGCCGGCAGATCGTGGCGTCCGCCACGGAAATTCTAAATGTAGAACAGGCCACGTCCGAAGATGCTTCGCTTCTCGATATAGCGGCCGGCAGCCCCGTTATTCAGGTTCAGCGTGTCGCGTCGGACTTCGCCGGCACGCCGTTCGAATGGCGCAGCACTCGCGGCGCCGCCACGACGTTTCAGTACCAGGTGGAAATCCGCTAAGCCAGCGCTCCGCTGGAATCCCGCTGACCCAGCGCTCCGCTGGCATCCCGCAGACCGTACGCGCCTATTGGGGTATCACCTCATGGCGCTCGACGCCAGTTCATATAAACATATATATGACTACATCAATCTGGCCGTTCCCTCAAATTCTGTCGACGTAGCGGCTGACCTGCCGCCTGACGAGCGTCGACGGCGGCCGGCGAGAAAACCGGAGCGGACATGTCTACGCAGGCAGGATTTGAGCAGCAGGTAATGAGGAAGATGGCGTGGCGGCTGATGCCGCTGCTGATCGTCATGTTTCTGATTTCGTTTATCGACCGCCAGAACGTCGGTTTCGCCAAGCTGGAGATGGTGCATGCCCTTGGCATGACGGAAGCTTCATACGGGCTGGGGGCTTCGCTCTTCTTCATCGGCTACCTTATTTTCGAGGTGCCCAGCACGCTGGCGCTGCATCGTTTCGGCGCCCGGACCTGGCTCGCCCGCATCATGATGACCTGGGGCGTGGTCACGGTACTGATGGCATTCGCGCGCTCGCTGCCCGTCTTCTATTCGTTTCGCTTCGCACTGGGTGTGGCCGAAGCCGGTTTTTATCCCGGCGTCATCTACTACCTGACGCAGTGGTTCCCACAAAGCTATCGCACCAAAGTGCTCGGCTTCTTCACACTGGGCAGTTCGCTCGCCAACATGCTGGGCTCGCTGGTGGGCGGTCTTCTGCTGACGTTGGGCGGTACATGGGGCTTCGCGGGCTGGCAGTGGGTGTTTATCGCCACCGGTATTCCCGCCATTCTGATTGCGTTTGTCGCGCTCAGGTTCTTGCCGAATTCAGTGCAGGACGCGCCGTTTCTCTCGCAGCAGGAGAAGGATGTCGTCGTTGCCGCGCTGAAGCGGGAAGCGTCGGAAGACGCCAAATCGAGCCGGCCTTGGGGCGCGCTACTCGATCCGAAGGTTCTCATGTTCGCGCTGACATACATGTTGATGTCGACGTCGTTGTACGGCGTGACTTACTGGATGCCGACGCTGCTGAAAAGCGATGGCGTATCGTCGTCGCTCAACGGTGTGTTGAACATGATTCCGTGGGCGCTCGCGACGCTGCTTCTGCTGTGGCTGCCCGGTAAGCTCAAACGTGAGCGCGTCGTGCTGAAGGCGATGAGCGGGGTGGCCGGCATCGGCGTCGTGTGCTTCGCGTCGAGCCTGATCTTGCCGACCGCGTCGTTGCGCTTTGCCGCGCTATGTCTAGGCGGGGCGTGCATTCCGTTGCTCTATCCGTGTTTCTGGTCGTTGCCCCCGCGCTTCTTCTCGGGCGCAAGAGCCGCGGCGAGCGTGGCGGCGATCAACGCGATCGGCAATCTGGGCGGCTTTGCCGGACAGAATCTGATGCCTTACGTCGGCAAGGTGGCGCACAGTCAGGTCGCGCCGATGCTGGTGCCTACGGCGTGCCTGTTCGCGTTGGGGATTGGCACCGCGCTCGCCGCGCTGATCGGTGCGCGGCGCAGGATGGTGCTCGAGTCGGCGACGATTCGTTCAACGTAGGTCGCGCGTCGGCGCGGCGCCGAAGAATCCGGCTGGCCGCGCGAACGTATCGCGCCTTACGGCCGGAACAGATCGAAGCCGGCCAGCGCGACCACCCCGCTGATCACGATCAGCGCTACCGAATGCTGTCCGAAGTAGAGAAGGGCCGCGGCCGACCAGCTCGTCGCGGCGAATGCTGCAATGCGTTTCATGCCCTAAAACCCCAATGCGACAGCCAGCAAGCCGCTGACCACTCCGCAAACCACAACCGCGAGTGCGACCACCGTCAGCACGCGCTTCGGAAATGAGCGGCCGAGCATCGCCATGGACGGCACGCTGATCAGCGGCAACGTCATCAGCAACGCCCCGGCCGGGCCGGCGGCCATGCCGAACGACAGCATGGCCTGGATGATCGGCACTTCGCCCGCGGTCGGGATCACGAACAAGGTGCCGGCAATCGACAAAGCGACGATCCACAGCAGGCTGTTGTCGATGCCGGGTCCAATGTGCGGAAACAGCCATGCCCGCGCCGCGCCGAGAATCAGCACCAGCACGATGTATTCAGGAATCAGCCGCAGCGTCATGGTGCCGAGGATTTTTACCCAGCGTGTGAACGCGGTACCCGGGTTGTCGGTGGTGACGAGTTGCGCCATCGCTTCGCGCGAGGCTTCGGCTTCTTGCGGCGTCACCATCCGATTCACCAGATAGCCGAGGCCGAACACCGTCACGAGGCCGAGGATGAGCCGCAAGCCCATCCATTGCCAGCCGAGCACGAAACCCATGAAGATTAGCGTGGCCGGGTTGAGAGCGGTGTTACCGAGCCAGAACGCAATCGCCGCGCCCGGAGCCGCCTGGCGGGCGCGCAAACCGGCCACGACCGGCGCCGCGCAGCACGTGCACATCATGCCCGGCAACGACAACAGGCCACCCTTCACCACGCTGCTGAAGTCGGTCCGGCCGAGCGCACGGGCGACCCACTGCGGCGGAATCAGCGCCTGCACCGCCGAGCCCAGCAGAAGGCCAAGCACCATGGCTTGCCAGATCGCCTTACCGTAGGCCAGCGCGTAATTGATGGCCGCCTGCCACGATGCCGCCGGCGCGCTCGATGACGTGCCCATCAGGATCGACTTGCCGATGGAGTGCTGGCTCGCGGCAACGAAGGCGCGGTTGTAGTACGGGAACCACTTCACGTAGAAGAGGCCGACGACGGCGATCAGCAGAAATACGATCCAGCCAAGGGCGACGCGGGGCTGTCGAAGGGTTGATTGCATGATGGTCTTAGCGTTGGTTTTTTTTGATTAGATCACAGCGAGCGCGCTGTGATCGAGTTGCGCAAGCAGTGCTTTGGCCTGTTCAACGACATCGGCGTCATTGGGCCGGAAATGAATTGGCAGTGCATCCGGCAGGCGGACGAAATGCTGATGGCTGCTGCGCGTGTAGGCCGGATCGTAGTGCCGTTCGATCAGTTCTCGCGCGAGTTCAGCACGGCTATTTTCATCGACGAGTTTTTGCCAGCCCATGACACGTTCGCGGCTATGCAAGCCGATCATCTTCTGCAGTTGCGCTTTCAATGATTCGGGGTCGTCGAACAGATGCGCATAGTCGTGCAGCAGGAACGCCGCGCGGTCTTCGTGGCTCGACAGCACGTCGACGCAGGCGGCCTGGTGAAACGTATCGAGAAGCGCGAGCGGCAGCGTGATTGCACCGATCCGCCGGCTCTCCGCTTCGACGAAAACCGGCCGCAGGGGATCGAAACTGCGCAGGGCGCACACCAGCAACGTGTCGAAGCGCTTCTGCGACGGCTGGGCGACACCCGCCCACGCGCCCAGCAGCGAGCCGCGATGCGCCGCCAATGCTTCGAGGTCCAGCGTCTGCGCGCCCGCCTGATGCAGCGCTTCGAGCAGACGCGTCTTGCCGCTGCCCGTCGGGCCGACCAGTGCGATATACCTGAACTGTTTCGGCAATGCGTCGAGCGTGTCCAGTGTCGCGCGCCGGTAGGCCTTATAACCGCCGTCCAGTTGGCGAGCCGGCCAGCCGATCATATTGAAGAGCGTCGTGACCGAACCCGAGCGTTTTCCGCCGCGCCAGCAGTAGATCAGCGGCCGCCAGTTGCGCGGCCGGTCGGCAAACGTCGTTTCCAGATGGTGCGCGATGTTGCGCGCCACCAGCGCCGCGCCGATCCGTGTGCCTTCGAACGGCGAAACCTGCTTGTAGGTCGTGCCGACCAGCACACGCTCTTCGTTGCTCAGCACAGGCGCATTCAGCGCGCCGGGAATGTGATCTTCGGCGAATTCGAGAGGCGTGCGCACGTCGATGATTTCATCGAAATCACCGGCTTGATCGAGGCTGACGAGTAGGTTTTTCAAGGGGTTACGGGCGAAACAGACCGGCTGGAGAAGCGAAATTATCGCATGCGCCGTGAATGCGGGCTGGCGGGCCGCCCAGCCGGGCCTTCGGGCGCTCAGGTTCAGCTCGTCCGCCAGCCGGCCGGCTCCTTAGAGCACTTCGACTCGCCCTTCTCCGCTGACCATGTCGCCGATCACCCGCGCGTCGGCGAAACCGTCGGCGCGGAACAGGGCGAGCACCTCGTCGACCGTGTCCCGTGCGCACGAAACCAGCAGGCCGCCGGAGGTTTGCGGATCGGTGAGCAGGGTACGGGCCGTCGACGGCAGTGAGGCCGGCAGCACGATGTCTTTACCGTAGGCGTCCCAGTTGCGTCCCGAAGCGCCGGTAAAAATCCCGGCTTCAGCGAAGTCAACCACGTCCGGCAACCAAGGCAAGTCCGCATAGCGCACACGGGCAGTCAGATTCGAACCGCGGGCCAATTCCAACGTATGGCCCAGCAAGCCAAAACCGGTGATGTCCGTGAGTGCATGCACGCCGTCGAGCGCGGATAGTGCCGCGCCCGGCCGGTTGAGTTTGGTCGTGGCCGCGATCATCGCGGCATAACCGTTTGAATCGAGCCGGTCTTTTTTCAACGCCGCCGACAGCACGCCCACGCCCAGCGGCTTGCCGAGGATCAGCACGTCGCCCGCTCGGGCACCGGCATTGCGTTTGACACGCCGCGGATCGACCACGCCGATCGCCACCAGGCCATAAATCGGTTCCACCGAGTCGATCGAATGGCCGCCGGCGAGGGGAATACCGGCTTCCGCGCAGACGGACTCGCCGCCCTTCAGCACGGCGGCGATCACGTCGTGCGGCAGCACATTGATCGGCATGCCGACGATCGCCAGCGCCATGATCGGCTTGCCGCCCATCGCGTAGACGTCCGACAGCGCATTGGTGGCGGCGATCCGGCCGAAGTCGAACGGATCGTCGACGATCGGCATGAAGAAGTCGGTGGTGGCGACGATCGCCTGCTCGTCGTTGAGCCGGTAGACGGCGGCGTCGTCGGCGGTATCGTTGCCGACCAGCAGGTCGGGAAAGAACGGCAGCGGCGCGCTGCGTTTGAGCAGGTCGGCGAGCAGGCCGGGGGCGATCTTGCAGCCGCAGCCGCCGCCGTGCGACAGGCTGGTGAGGCGGGGCGAGCTGCTGGTGGGCGTGGGCGTATCGGTCATGGGCGCGAATCTTTGGCTTCGAATGACCGCAATTATGAGGGTTGTCGCCGCGCCGTGTTTGACGCGCGCCATCGAACGGCAACAGTGCGCGCCTCGCCCGACGCTTCGTCTGCTTATTTGTTGCTTCCCGCACCCGTGCCGTAAAGGCCGTTTTCAAAGCCGCCGGCGCCCGAGGGCTTGTGTCCGTTGCCGTTAGCGTTTCCCGCCGTCTTGCCGCGCACCTTTGGCGAGCCGCTGTTTTCTTTCGCTTGCGGCTTGTTTGATTCGTGAACCGCCGAGGCGGCGGGGTCGGGCGTCGAGCCCATCGGCGATGTTCGATTTTCCTGCTGCTCCGAGCCACTGCCCTGGGTGATCTGCGCATAACCAGCCGGACTGAACGCGAGCAGCGCCACGCCGCTCAGGAGGGAAGCGGAAAGGGCCAGCCGGCTCGCGATCAGGCCGGTACGCAAAATATTCAGGCCTTCATTCGCGAAGTAAAAGGTGCGGTTTGATGAAGGCGCAACGAGTCGATCAGACATAGGAGCACAGAATTCCAGAAGTTGAAGGAGAACAGTCAGTGATCGATTCAGCATGAACAATGCCCGACTGCAAGGCGTTCTCGCGCGGGACCACGTCGGCACGGGAAAGAGCGCGTACACAGAGGGATTTCCCCGTGGCTGGCAGCCTGCGAACGTGGCTGCGTGAACACATATCGGCCTCTATAATCCTTATCAGTACCCTAATAAACGCCGAGGCCTTTTCATGCCCCACATGACCCGGCGACAGTTCCTGAAGGTATCCGCAAGCACGCTAGCTGGATCGAGTCTGGCCCTGATGGGCTTCTCGCCGGCACCCGCGTTGGCGGAGGTCCGTCAGTACAAATTGTCGCGAACCACTGAGACCCGCAACACCTGTCCGTACTGTTCGGTTGGCTGCGGCATCCTGATGTACGGACTGGGCGACAACGCCAAGAATGCAAAGTCCAGCATCATCCACATCGAAGGCGATCCCGATCATCCGGTCAATCGCGGCACGCTGTGCCCGAAGGGCGCGAGCCTGATCGACTTCATTCATAGCCCGAGCCGGCTGAAGTATCCCGAGTACCGCGCGGCCGGGTCGAATGAATGGAAACGGATTTCGTGGGAAGACGCGCTTGACCGCATCGCGAAGCTCATGAAGGACGATCGCGACGCGAACTTCGTCGAGACGACGGAAGACGGCAAGAAGGTCAACCGCTGGCTGACCACCGGCATGCTCGCAGCATCCGCCGGCAGCAATGAAGTGGGTTATTTGACGCACAAGACTGTCCGCAGTCTTGGCATGCTCGCATTCGACAATCAAGCACGTGTCTGACACGGCCCGACGGTGGCAGGTCTTGCCCCGACGTTTGGCCGTGGAGCGATGACGAACCATTGGGTCGACATCAAGAACGCGGACGTGATTCTCGTGATGGGCGGCAATGCAGCCGAGGCGCACCCGTGCGGTTTCAAGTGGGTGACCGAAGCGAAGGCGCATCGCAAGGCAAGGTTGATCGTGGTCGATCCGCGCTTCACGCGCACGGCATCGGTTGCGGACTATTACGCGCAGATTCGCACCGGCTCGGACATCGTGTTCCTGGGCGGGGTGATCAACTATCTGCTCACGCATGACAAGATCCAGCACGAGTACGTAAAGAATTACACGGACATGTCGTTTATCGTGCGCGAGGATTTCTCGTTCACGGACGGCCTGTATTCCGGCTATAACGCGGACAAGCACTCGTACGACAAAACCACGTGGGATTACGAGCGCGGCGCCGACGGCTTTGCCAAGGTCGACCCGACACTGCAGGATCCGCGTTGCGTCTATCAGCTGATGAAGCAGCACTACTCGCGCTATACGCCCGAGCAGGTCGAAAAGAGCTGCGGCACGCCGAAGGAGAAATTCCTCAAGGTGTGCGAGATGCTGGCGTCGACGGCCGTGCCCGGCCGTGCCGGCACGATCCTGTACGCGCTTGGCTGGACGCATCACTCGATCGGCGCGCAGATCATCCGCACCGGCGCGATGGTGCAATTGCTGCTGGGCAACATCGGCATCGCGGGCGGCGGCATGAACGCACTGCGCGGGCACTCGAACATTCAAGGCCTGACCGACCTCGGCCTGATGTCGAACTTGCTGCCGGGTTACATGACGTTGCCGATGGAAGCGGAACAGGATTTCGACGCGTTCATCGCGAAGCGGGCGAGCCAGCCGCTGCGGCCGAACCAGTTGAGCTACTGGCGCAATTACCGCGCGTTCCATGTCAGTTTCATGAAGTCATGGTGGGGCGATAACGCCACCGCCGAGAACAACTTCGGCTACGACTATCTGCCCAAGCTCGACAAGTCCTACGACATGCTGCAAGTCTTCGAACTGATGAATCAGGGGAAGATGAACGGCTACATCGCGCAGGGCTTCAACCCGCTCGCGGCGGCGCCGAACAAGGCCAAGATCGGTTCGAGTCTGGCCAAGCTGAAGTGGCTCGTCGTCATGGATCCGCTCGCCACGGAAACGTCGGAGTTCTGGAAGAACTACGGGGAGTTCAACGACGTCGATCCGTCGAAGATTCAAACGGAAGTTTTCCGCTTGCCCACCTCGTGCTTCGCGGAAGAACGCGGTTCGCTGGTGAGCTCGAGCCGTGTGCTGCAGTGGCACTGGCAGGGCGCCACGCCGCCGGGCGAAGCGAGAAGCGATCTGGAGATCATGTCGGGATTGTGGCTGCGCATGCGCCGCGCCTACAAGGAGCAGGGCGGCAAGTACCCCGATCCGATTCTCAACATGACCTGGCCTTACGCCGACCCGGAAAGCCCCACGCCGGAAGAACTGGCGATGGAGTTCAACGGCCGCGCGCTGGCCGACGTCACGGATCCCACCGACAAGACCAAGGTTCTCGCAAAGAAGGGCGAACAGCTGGCAAGTTTCGCCCAGTTGCGCGACGACGGCAGCACGGCGAGCGGCTGCTGGATTTTCTGCGGCGCGTGGACCCAGGCGGGCAACCAGATGGGCCGGCGCGACAACTCGGACCCGACAGGCATCGGCAATACGTTGAACTGGGCGTGGGCATGGCCCGCGAACCGGCGGATCCTGTACAACCGCGCGTCGTGCGACGTCAGCGGCAAGCCGTTCGACCCGACCCGCAAGCTGATCGCGTGGAACGGCAAGACGTGGAGCGGACCGGACATTCCCGACTTCAAGGTGGACGAACCGCCGGAAAACGGCATGAATCCGTTCATCATGAATGCGGAGGGTGTGGCGCGTTTCTTCTCGCGCGATGGTCTGGTGGAAGGACCGTTCCCCGAGCATTACGAACCGTTCGAAACACCGCTCGGCTACAACCCGCTGCATCCTGAGAACAAGGTGGCCGTCAACAATCCGGCGGCGCGCGTGTTCCCGGACGACCGGGCGGCATTCGGCACGCACGAGAATTTCCCGCATACGGCGACCACTTATCGTCTGACCGAGCATTTCCACTACTGGACCAAGCACGCGCGCCTGAATGCGATCGTGCAGCCGCAGCAGTTCGTGGAGATCGGCGAGGATCTGGCGAAGGAGGTGGGCGTGGTGGCGGGTGACCGGGTGAAGGTGTCGTCGAACCGCGGCCACATCATCGCGGTCGCGCTCGTCACCAAACGCATCAAGCCGCTAATGGTCGAGGGGAAGAAAGTTCAGACCGTTGGTTTGCCGTTGCATTGGGGTTTTAAGGGGCTCGCGAAACCGGGCTATCTCGTCAATACGCTGACGCCCTCCGTGGGCGACGGGAATTCGCAGACACCGGAATTCAAGTCGTTCCTCGTCAAGGTCGAAAAGGCATAAGGAAAAGAGATGGCACTGCAATCACTGGATATCAAACGCCTCTCGGCCACGACCTTGCCTGAACCGCAAGTGCGCGAGCCGGTGACGGGCACGGTCGCCAAGCTTATCGATGTGTCGAAATGCATCGGCTGCAAGGCGTGTCAGACCGCCTGTATGGAGTGGAACGATCTGCGCGACGAGATCGGCACGACAACCGGCATTTACGACAACCCGCGCGATCTGACGGAGCATTCGTGGACCGTCATGCGGTTTTCGGAGTACGAGAACACCGAGGGCGATCTCGAGTGGCTGATCCGCAAGGACGGCTGCATGCACTGCGAGGACCCGGGCTGTCTGAAGGCCTGTCCGTCGCCGGGTGCGATCGTGCAGTACACCAATGGCATTGTGGATTTCCACGAGGAAAACTGCATTGGCTGCGGTTACTGCGTGACCGGCTGCCCGTTCAACGTGCCGCGCATTTCGAAGAAGGACAACCGCGCCTACAAGTGCACGTTGTGTTCGGATCGCGTGGCTGTCGGCCAGGAACCGGCTTGCGTGAAGACCTGCCCGACCGGCGCGATCATGTTCGGCACCAAGGAAGACATGAAGCAGCAGGCGGCGGACCGGATCGAGGATCTGAAGGATCGCGGCTTTGAGAACGCCGGTTTGTATGATCCTGCCGGCGTGGGCGGCACGCATGTGATGTACGTGCTGCATCATGCCGACAAGCCCACGCTGTACCACGGCTTGCCGCAGAACCCGAAGATCAGCGCGATGGTGCAGCTGTGGAAGGGCCTCGCGAAGCCGCTGGCGCTGGCCGGTATTGCGTTCGCGGCCATAGCGGGTTTCTTCCACTACACGCGGGTTGGTCCGAACGAGGTGACGGAGGCGGACGAAGCCGAAGCACAGCATGAAGCCGACGAAGCACGCCGTTCGCGGGAGGTAGCCGATGAAGCACGCTGACAACCATCGGCACGTCGTGCTGAAAGATGTGAGGGGCAACAGCCTGATCGAGCGCTACACGCCGAATGAGCGGACGAATCACTGGATCACGGCGATCACGTTCGTGCTGCTGGCGCTGTCCGGACTCGCCATGTTCCATCCGGCGATGTCGTGGCTGTACGCAATCTTCGGCGGGGGGCAGTGGACGCGGATTCTGCATCCGTTTGTCGGCTGCGTGATGTTCCTGTCGTTTCTAATTCTTGCGTTGCGCTTCTGGCATCACAACCTTCTCGACCGCGCCGACATTCAGTGGATGAAGCAGATCGACGACGTGCTGAACAATCGCGAGGACAAGCTCCCCGCGATCGGGAAGTACAACGCCGGTCAAAAGCTGCTATTTTTCACTATGGTAATTTGCCTGCTTCTGTTGCTGGCGAGCGGCATTGTGATCTGGCGGCGCTATTTCTCGTTCTATTTCCCGATCGAGATCATCCGCCTCGCGGCGCTGGTTCATGCCGCGGCGGCGTTCGTGCTGATCGTCGGTATCGTCGTGCATATTTACGCGGCCTTGTGGGTCAAGGGTTCGATCGGTGCGATGACGCGGGGTACCGTGACCTACGGGTGGGCAAGAAAGCATCATCCGAACTGGTTCAAGGAAATAATCGACAAGTAGGATCGGCAAGACGCGCGGCGCGGCTTGCCGCGCACCGTACCCCGAGCCGCCGCCTTTGTTCGACGAACTGCGGCGGCTCTTCAGTTTTCAGAGGTCGATACTGTGGTTCAACGTATTCTTGAAGCCGGCGATATCGAGTCGCTCGATCACACGGCGATTCCCCGCATCCGCACGCCGGAACGGCTGGCGGTCTTCTCGGCACGTGCCGCGCGGCTGCGTCATCTGGCGGCGCTCAGCAATCCGATCGCCGGCTATTTGCGCCTGATGGCCGTGCTGGCGGACGCCCAGCAAGCCGTGATTACCGGCTTCAAGGCTCAGCCGCCGTCCGCAGAGTTGATCGCGAGCGCGCAACAGCATTCCATGCCGCTGATTCCGGCGCTCTCCGGTGTGCGCGATCCGGCGTGGCACGATGTTTTGCTGCAACTGGTCGACAAGGTGCAAGCCGCCGGCCCGCTCACGCCGCCGCTCGAAGCGCTCTTCGCCAGACTGCTGGCACTCGGTCAAGCCGCGCTCGAAGAGCAGGCCGACGCGATCTTCGCGCAGCGTTTCGACGAAGTCGATCCGGCCTGCGCGCCCTTCATCATGGCCGCGCTGCAAGTAGTCTGGACCGATCTTGCCGCCGATGTCGACAGGCGCGACGTGCCGTACCTCGAGACGCCCGGCCTGTGTCCGGTATGCGGATCGCATCCGGTAGCGAGTCTGGTGCGCGTGGGCGGCGCGTATGACAATTACCGCTACCTGCAATGCGGGTTGTGCGCCACGGAGTGGCATATGGTCCGTGCGAAATGTTCGAACTGCGATTCGACCAAAGGCATCGCCTATCATGCTGTCGGCTCACAGGGCGCGGACGAAGCCACCCGGGAAGCCGATTCCAGGAATGCTGCCTTGAAGGCGGAGTCGTGTGACGAATGCCATACTTACCGGAAGATCGGCATTCAGTCGAAGGATTACGATTTCGAGCCGTTCGCGGACGATCTCGCCAGTCTCACGCTGGATCTGCTGATGGGCGCGGAAGGCTATCGGCGCGCGTCGCCGCATCCGTGGCTGTGGCCGGAGCAGGGTAGCGCCGCGGCTGAGTCTTCCGGCGCATCGGACTGAAATGCCACTGAAACCCGACCGAAGAACGAGGATTGCCTTGTGAGCGATGTAACCGGCTCTGAATTGCGCGCGCTGATGGCGCGTGTGCCTTCGGTGGAAAAGGTGATGGCGTCGGCCGAGTTTGCGGCTTTGCTGACCGAGTTCGGCCGCACGCAGGTGTTGAATGCCTTGCGTCACGCGCTCGACACATGGCGCGCCAGTGCGCAGTCTGGCGATGCGCCGGTGAGCGCGCTCGATGTCGCGCAACTGCGGGGTTCGGTCGAGGCCGCGCTGCGCCGGCGTAACGCGGCTCGCTTGCGCAGTGTCTTCAATCTGACAGGCACCGTGCTGCATACCAACCTTGGCCGCGCTTTGCTGCCGGACGAGGCGGTACAAGCCGTGATGAAGGCGCTCACACAGCCGGCCAATCTCGAGTTCGATCTTGATACGGGCAAGCGCGGCGATCGCGACGATCTGATCGACGAACTCATCTGTGAACTGACCGGCGCCGAAGCCGCGACCGTGGTCAATAACAACGCCGCTGCTGTGTTGCTCACGTTATCCGCGCTGGCGTCGAAGAAGGAAGTGATCGTATCGCGTGGCGAGCTGGTTGAGATCGGCGGCGCGTTTCGTATTCCCGACATCATGAGCCGCGCGGGCGCGAAGCTGCGCGAAGTCGGCACCACCAATCGCACGCATCTTAAAGACTACGACGAAGCCATCGGCCCGCAAACCGCGCTTTTGATGAAAGTCCACGCGAGCAACTATGCAATCAGCGGCTTCACCAAGGAGGTCGGCGTCGATGCCATCGCGCCGCTCGCCCACGCGCGCGGTATCGCCGTTGCCGTCGATCTCGGCAGCGGCACGCTGGTCGATCTGACGCAATGGGGCTTGCCACGCGAGACGACGGTGCGCGAAATCATCGAAGCCGGCGCCGATCTTGTTACGTTCAGCGGCGACAAGTTGCTGGGCGGCCCGCAGGCCGGATTGATCGTCGGCCGGCGCGATCTGATTGCCAGGATCAAGAAGCATCCTCTCAAGCGCGCGCTGCGAGTCGGCAAGCTGACGCTCGCAGCACTGGAACCCGTGCTGCAGATGTACCGCGCGCCGGAGAAGCTCGCGGAGCGGCTGACCACATTGCGTTTGCTCACGCGGCCGAGCGACGACATCCGGCTCGCCGCGCAGCGGGTACAACCCGAATTGCAACGCGTGGCCGGCGAACGCTACGCGGTGGTGGTCGAGCCCATGTTCAGTCAAATCGGCAGTGGCGCGTTGCCTGTGGATGTGCTGCCGAGCTACGGACTCGTCGTCCGCACGGCCGATGGCAAGCGCGGCGGCCGTCAATTGCTTGCGTTCGAGAAGCGTTTGCGCGAGATGGCACGGCCGGTCATCGGCCGTATCGCGGACGACGCATTGCGTCTCGATCTGCGCTGTCTCGAAGCCGCCGATGAAGCGCAACTGATCGAGCAACTGAAGGGCGTGCACGCATGATCGTAGGTACGGCCGGTCATATCGATCATGGAAAAACGAGTCTCGTGAGAGCGCTGTCGGGCGTCGACACGGATCGTCTCAAGGAAGAGAAGGCGCGCGGCATTTCAATCGAACTGGGCTACGCGTACGTGCCGCTCGACAATGGCGACGTGCTCGGTCTGATCGACGTGCCGGGTCACGAAAAGCTCGTCCATACGATGACCGCGGGCGCAAGCGGTATCGATTTCGCCTTGCTCGTGATCGCTGCCGACGACGGTGTGATGCCGCAAACGCGGGAACATCTGGCGATTGTGGGACTGCTCGGCATCAGGTGTGGCGCGGTAGCGCTGACCAAGATAGATCGCGTTGACGCTGTGCGGCTGAAGGAAGTCCATGACGAGGTCACAGCGTTCCTGAGCGGCAGCGTGCTACAGGATGCGTCGGTGTTCGAGACTAACGCGCTGCATGACGATGACGCCGGCGTAGCCGCATTGAAGGCGCATCTTCACGCAGCGGCAGCAGAGTGGCGCATGAAGCGCGACGACGGCCTGTTCCGTCTCGCGGTCGACCGCGTCTTTACGCTCACGGGCCAGGGCACGATCGTGACGGGGACGGTGGTGTCGGGACGTGTGACCGTGGGCGACACGATGCTGCTCGCGCCAAAAAATCAGCCAGTGCGCGTGCGCAGCATTCACGCGCAGAATCGTCCGGCCGGAAGCGGTCGGGCAGGCGAACGCTGCGCGTTGAACCTTGCGGGTATCGAGAAGAGCGCAATCGACCGCGGCGACTGGATTGTCGATCCGCGCCTGTCGCAAGCTTCGGAACGCATTGACGTCATGCTCACGTTGCTTGCCGATGCTCCGTTGACGCTGGAGCATTGGGCGCCCTTGCACGTTCATCTGGGTACGCAGCATCAGGTGGCGCATGTCGCGTTGCTCGACGGCGAGCGACTTGGCGCCGGTCAGTCGGCGCGCGTGCAACTCGTATTCGAGCGGCCGGTGTGCGCGCTGCCGGGCGACCGCTTCGTGGTGCGCAATGCGCAGGCCGATCGCACGGTTGGCGGCGGTCATGTGCTTGATCCGTTTGCGCCTTCGCGCAAGCGTCGCTCGGCTGAGCGTCTGGCGTGGCTCGATGCGATCCGGACCATGCTCGATTCCGGCGAACTGAATTCGCTTCTGGCAAAGGCTCCGTTCGGCTTGTCTCGTTCGCTGCTGGAGCGGTTGACCGGCATGCCCGCGGCCATGCTCGCATTGCCGTCTGATACGCGGGTCGTGGAGCTTGTGGGCCATGATGCGTTGTTGATCGCCGATGCATCGTGGCGAGCGTTGAATACGCGGCTGACGACGACGCTGAAGCAATATCACGAGCGTTCACCGGACGAACTTGGCCCGGATGGATCGCGCTTACGGCGGATGGCGGCGCCTCTCGTCGACGATGCGTTATGGCGCGCGCTAATCGATGAAGCGGCGGCGCGCGGCGAGATTGTCAAACGCGGGCCTTGGTTGCATCTGCCGGACCACGCTGTGACGCTTGATGAAGCCGATCGCGCGCTCGCGGCGACGTTGCTGCGGGCGCTGAAAGAAGGGCGTTTCGATCCACCCTGGGTGCGTGATCTGGCAAACGCACATGGCGTGTCCGAAGATCGCGTACGGCAGTTGCTGCGCAAACTCGCGCGGCAAGGTGAGCTTTTTCAAGTCGTGCGTGACCTCTTTTATCACCATGAGGTGATCCGCGAATTGGCCTCGATTGCAAGTTCCGAAGCGCAAAAGAACGCGGGTACGGTAGCGGCGGCGCCGTTTCGCGATGTCACCGGTCTTGGTCGAAAACGCGCGATTCAGCTTTTGGAGTTCTTCGATCGTGTTGGATATACTCGCTTCCACCGTGGCCTGCATCTGATGCGTACGGATACACGGTGGCTCGATCTGCTTTGATCGAGCGTTCGAGTTGCAAGGCATCGTTTGAGTAGTTCAATCACCGTAGGAAGGCATTCGCATCCGGTGGTGCGGCTGGATTTCAAATCCAGTTGAGGGCGTCAGACGCTCTCAGGTCGGTTCGACTCCGGCTGCCTTCCGCCCGGCATGGCTTCTCGGGCAGTTCCAATTTCTTCCTCCGTAAACATCCTCTAGATCGCCGATTTCAAAGCGGTTAATGGGTAAAGATGCGCTTGCTGCTTCCACTGATGTCCCACGCAGTCTCCGCATGAGCTATGGGTAGCGGCGTGGGTTTGTGGGTAGGAATGGAGGGCAACATAGCGGCACAACAGTTGCATGGACTTAGCGCGCTGCGGGTCGCGAAAGAAGTGGTGTCAAGGCATTATGCGGATGGCGGTGGCCTCTACATGCAGATTACTGGCAGTGGCGCTCGCTCGTGGTTATCGGGCCCTGCGGAAGTGCGGACAGATCTTCCGGTGCACGGTGGTGGCCGGGACGGGCAGCGCGTGACCTCACGACTGATCTTGGAGATGCACCTGGGCCCGCGCCAAAATGACACTACGAATTGATCAGAATCCCACGGAGACGGGTGCGCTAATGCGCGGGGGCTATGTAGGCGGCCTCGAAACGAAATGTGCACTTCTGATCGGCATCTTGACCTTCGTACGCACCGGCGGCCGTCGACGAGCGGAGCGGGTCGGAGATCGATCTCGATCGCGCGGATTGGCGTATCCCGACTGCCAGGATGAAGAGGAACGCACAGCGTATCGTGCCACTTTCGAAGCAACTAGTCCTGGCATATGGCGTTCAAACGGCACGTATCAGGAGCCGATGAACGTGCCAGGTCGTATGGGACGAGGCTACGAACGCGCAGAGTCAGAAGGCGAAGAGGACAAGGGCATTTGTGCCACGGACTGAATTCGTTGCTGCGCTCTCTTGTGAAATTGACAGCCATAGGCGCATTCGCACGTTATGCGCCGAAGTATCGTACGTAAATACACTGCACGGACGTTACAGCATGCAGACTTGACTAAAGTCTACTGTCCGACGGTAGACGTGCTTGTTCAGCCAGGGCACGAACGTATATTCGTCGTATGCGTTGCTGCCCACATAAATCCAGTTGCTGAGAATGCTGGACATCATCATCTCCCACTTTTTTCGCCACTAACGGGCCTCGTATCGGCTTCGTGGCACAAGCCGCTCATGACGGCGTTCTGACACCTTTCGATGGCATGGCGCCGGGCCGCTATTCGATTGACCGCAATGCGTCGTTATCCAAAAGGTAGGAGCGCGCACTGCATCAATGCCCCGCTTCGCTCAAAGCGATTCGAAGCCGGTCCTCGTGACCGGCATTCGCGTCGTAGATGTGTGCGGATCAACCTTGGGTCACGACTACCGAAGTTGCAGGTATCCTGCCTGCCAAAAAATTGTACACAAAGACTAAGATAGGTAAGTTTACAAAATAAAACAAGGGAATCTGGATAGACCATCCATGTTTGTTTTCCGCCGCTGTAGGCGGGGTTCGGGTCGCCTGGACTGCTGCGTGTACAGGAACCGTGTTCCGCCGCTAACCATCGATTGGCAGGTTGTGCGCCACCTTTCAAAGGCAGGGAATTCCCTCTCTTTTTTCTTTTTTTTATTTTTGTATTATGACCTAACTTTGGTAGCATTTTCTAGGTAAGGCGCCGCGGAAAGCGTTTGAGACCAGGTCGCCGATTGACGATTCAGGAGTTCGGGCATGGATGAAGTCACGCGCAAGACGTTCGCAGAGGACGGCGCCATTCTGGTCAAAGGCCTGCTCAGCGAGCACCAGTTGGCCCGGTGCAGGCAGGTGTTCGACTGGGGCATGGAGAATCCCGGCCCGATGGCCTGCAGCCTGTTCGAAGGCACACGGCACAAGACGCACAACGACAACGCCAATCCCTTTGCGAAGGGCCGTCTGGACGAACTGGCCGGCGAACTGCCGTTCGGTCAATTGTTCGCCGACCTGTGGGGCTCCGCGAACGTCTGGTATTTCGCCGAGGAACTCTTCCTTAAGAGCGGCGGCACGAGCGGCCGTTCGCCGTGGCATCAGGACACGTCCTACCTGCCATGGGAAGGCATGCACTTCGGCAATGCCTGGATCAGCTTCGAGGCCGTTCCCAAACGCAATGCGCTCGAGGTCGTGCGGGGATCACATCGAGGCCCACGCCACGATGGCACAACCTTTCAAAATGCTGAAGATCCGACTGATCCTCTGCATGGCGGCGATGTCTGGCCACGTCTGCCGGATATCGAAGCTGAGCGCCGCGCCAACCCGGCTGCCTACGACATCATTTCATGGGCGACGGAGCCGGGCGACGTCCTGCTGCTGCATCCGGGCGTGCTGCACGGCGGCGGCGCGGTAGACAGCGCGTTTCCGGATCGCCACACGCTCGTGCTGCGCTTCTTCGGTGACGACGCGGTTTTCAGTCCGCTGCCGCAACCGAGCATCTCGGGCTTCACGCCGGCCGGTGTCCTGTTTGTCGAGGAACTGGCATCGCTGAAGAAGGGCGAGGCTTTTCGCGCACCGTGTTTCCGTCAACTCGTCTGAACGAAGGGGCACCTCCATGACAATGTCCATTACGCGGCAATCGATCGTCCCGCCTGCATTCCAGGCGTTCTATGACGCTTACCACTTTTCACCCGCGACCCGCGTGGGAGACACGATCTGGGTTTCCGGCCAGGTCGGCATCGGCCCGGATATGAAAGCCGGCGAGGGCATCGAGGCGCAGGCCCGGATCGCCTTCGAGTCTCTCAAGGCTGTGCTCCACTCGGCGGGCGCGAGCCTGACCGACGTGGTGGAGCTCACCACCTTCCACACGGACCTGCGCGGTGAAATCGAGGCTTTTTCGGCGGTCAAGGATGCGTACTTCCCGGCGCCTTATCCGTCGTGGACGGCGGTTGGCGTAACACAACTGGCGCTGCCCGAACTGTGCATCGAGATTCGGGCGGTGGCTGTGGCAGGGTGCGGCGAGGGCTGAGCGGTTCATCCCCAATGCGCCAAGGCTGAATCTAACAATACGTACTACGAATCAGTATTGAATCGGAAGGAGAGTCATGATGAGAAAGCACACCATCGGAGCCTTGTCGGCCATCGCGGCTGCCTTGTTGCTCGTGGCCGGGTCGGCCGTAGCCGATGACCTCACGCCGTCAGGCGCCGAGCGCGCAGCCAGCAAGGACGGTCTTGTGCCGGCTTTTGCCGGCCGGGAAACTACGCCTGCTGGCTGGGAATGGGGTAAGGTCCGCAGCGCCTTCTGGAAGCACAAGAACGAGAAACCGCTGTACACGATTGATGCGTCGAACGTCGACAAATACGCCGACAAGCTGTCGCCGGGGCAGATCCAGCTCCTCAAGCAGTTGAAGGGCTACGGCATGGAAGTTTATCCGTCCCACCGCGAATGCCAGCTTCCGGAATTCGCTGAGGAGAATTCGACTGTGAATCTCACAACGGCGAAACTTGCTTCGAATGGCGAGACCGTCGCGGCTGCGACGCTGCCGGGCGTGGTGTTCCCGCAGCCGAAGAATGGTGCCGAGGCGATCCTCAACTACGAGACGCGCTATCGCGGCGAGGGTATCGAGTGGGCGCCGGTTGTCACGACCATTTCGCCGCGTCCGGGCAGCAGCGACTGGATCGACGCGGTCGGTCCCCAGGCGTTCTACTTTCCCGCAGGCAAGGAAGGCAAGACTTCTCCGCAGGACGTCGACCAGTTCAACCTGGGCGCCTACTTCTCGGTCGATTCTCCCGCAGCGCTGGCCGGGCAGGCCTTCGTGCAACGCCAGTACTTCGACAAGGATTCGGAAACCTACTATTACTTCCCCGGACAGCGCCGCGTGAGGCGTATGCCGGCTTACACGCACGATGCGCCGCTGATCGGTTTCGAAAACCAGTACCTGATCGACGAAGCCAACATGTTCAACGGCTCCATCGACCGCTTCAACTGGAAGCTCGTGGGGAAGAAGGAAATGATCGTGCCGTATGACGATTTCGGCGTGTACGCCTTCAAGGACAAACTGCGCGACGTCGCCACGCCCAATGGCATCGCATCTGACCATCGTCGCTACGAAGTGCACCGCGTCTGGGTGGTCGAGGCGACGCTCAAGCCCACGGCGCGCCATGTTGCGTCGAAGAAGGTCTTCTATCTGGACGAGGACAGCTGGCTTGCGCTTGTCGGTGAAGACTATGACGCGCAGGGCAAGCTCTGGAAGGTGCGGGAGAGCTATCCGATTCCGGTGTGGGAGCTTGGCGGCGCCTGCGATAACGAGCCGATGGCGCAGTACGACCTGAACAATGGACGCTACGTGTTCGACGCCTCCTCGATCGGCCAGGGCAAGGACGTTCGCTGGTACCAGCAGATCAACGACCCGCGCTTCAAGACGGACTTCTACTCGGCCGAATCCCTGCGCTCCGTGAGCGAGCGCTGAAATCCGGCGAAGGGTCAGGCGGCCGGCGCGCGGCGGTGACGCGTGACGGCATGAAGAGTAACGGCAGGGGAGATCCATGAAAACGAAGATTATCGGAAGATATGTTGCGCTGTCGCTGGCCATGTTCGGCACGGCCGCAACGAGTGCATACGGCTACGAGTTTGCGACGGGAATCAACGACCTGACGGGTTCGTGGGTGACGAACCTTACAGCGGGCGCGGGTATCCGCACCAAAAACCCAAGCTGCTCGCTCACCGGCGACCCGAATTCATTCGGCTGTGGCGCGGCGGCCAACACCAATCAATGGGGCGTGGGCGACGACGGCGACCTGAATTACCGTAAAGGTCAGCCCTTCAGCACCTACATCAGTGCGACGAGCGAACTGCTCTTCAAGATGCCCAGCGAGGGACTCAAGTTCATGATTCGCGGCACGGGCATGTATGACTTCCTCGCCGGCGACACGAACCGCACGCCGCTGTCGAGCACCGCCGCGGCACAGGTGGTCTACAACGCACAGCTGCTCGACCTGTGGGGCGAGAAGGACTTCACGATCAACGGGCAGAGCGCGCACGTGCGGCTCGGCAATCAGGTGATCAACTGGGGCGAGAGCATGTTCGCGCAGGGTGGCATCAACGCCACCAACTCGCTCGACGTACAGAAGCTGCTGGTTCCCGGCTCGCAACTGAAGCAGGCGCTGCTGCCCGCGCCGATGATCAGCTTTGCTGCCGATCTTTCTCATGGATTCAGTACTGAGGATTACTACCAGTTTACGTGGAATGGCAACCGCTATCCGCCGGTGGGCTCGTTCTGGTCCGTGTCGAACAGCCTGGGCCGCGGCACCGATCCGTATACGGTGAGCACTACCAATCTGAACGTGGCCGGTCCCAGCGCGGGCACGATCGCGGGGCCCAACAGCGGCAACCGGAATGTGCTCGGCGGCATCAATTCCGGCCTCGTCAACGGCGCCTACGCGGGGCCGCCCTGGAACGACATCGGCCTGCCGGTCAACTGGCAGGCGCCGTCGAAGTACCACCCGCAGTTCGGCATGAAGTTCAATTATTCGCCGCGCTCCTTCGATGCGAACTTCGCGCTCTATTACGAGAACTACACCGACAAGTCGCCGGTGCTCTCGTCGCTGGCCAATGGAACGCTGGGCTGGTCGTATCTGCAGAATCGTCAGCTCTTTGGCGCGAGCGCGAATTTTGGGATCGGCAACTGGGCGATCGGCACCGAGCTTTCGTACCGGCCGCATGATGCCGTGGCGCTCTCGAGTTGCTATGGCGCGGGCGGCCCGCTCGACCTGAACACCAACGGCGTGAGCGGCGTGAATTGCCAGCAATGGGCAGACATGAAGAAGCTCCAGTACGACATCAACGGGCTGCTGGCGCTCACGCGCAGCGAGTACCCGTTCCTCAAGCTGCTCGGCGCCGACGAGGCAACGCTGACCTGGGAGCTCACCTGGATCTACTATCCCGGTCTTAGCTCGCAAGGCGTCACGCGCACGGTCGACGGCCAGCAGGTCACGCAGGTGCCACAGGCGGGCTACCTGCCGTGGCTGAACAACAACTCGGGGCTGGGCTACCCGATCGGCATGGCGCAAGGCACTTCGAGTTCGGTAGGCGCGACGATCGACTTCAACTGGACCTATGACGGCACGTTGATACACGGCTGGCAGGTCACGCCGGGGCTGACGTTTGCCGACGGACTTTACGGCTATACCCCGACGCTTACCGCGAACTACCTGCAGGGCGCGAAGTCGCTGAATCTCTACGTGCTGTTCAACCAGAACCCGACCGTATGGCAGGCGGGTATCAATTACACGCTGTTCTGGGGCGGCCACAACACCGTAGGCAACCCCTACGCGGACCGCAACTTCGTTGGCATGTTCGTTACCCGGAACTTCTGATCGTCGAAGCGCCGGTGGGTGGTCTGATGCCGCTTGTTGCGGAAGCCGCCGAAACACTTGAAGGGAAAATGCCGTGTTAAATCGTCTGGTCAAAACACTGGAAAGGGCGTTCTTCGCTCACCGCATGGCCGTGCTCGTGAGCATTGGCCTGTTTACTGCCGTTATGGCGTTTTTTGCCGTGCAGCTGCGCATGGATGCGGGCTTCGAGAAGCAGATGCCGATCGGCCACGAGTACATCCAGACCTTCCAGAAATACCGTTCCGACCTGCTCGGTGCGAACCGGATCACCGTGGTCGTGCGTGCGCGCAAAGGCTCGATCTGGACGAAGGAGGGGCTCACGCGGCTGTACAAGGTAACCCAGGCTGTCACATATCTGCCGAACGTGGACCGCATTGGCGTGCAGTCGCTCTGGACGCCGAACGCCTACGTCAACGAGATCACCGACGAGGGCTTCCGTGCCGAGCCGATCATCTCCGGAACGATCACGCCCGACCAGCTTACGCCGGACGCGGTCTCGCAGATCCGCCGCGCGACCACGCTGGGCGGCTATGTCGGCACGCTCGTTTCGCACAACGAAGACAGCGCCATGATCACGGCCGAGCTCAACGAGCGCGACCGTAACGGCAAGCTTCTCGATTATGTGGCGTTCAATCATCTGCTCGAAGCGCAGATTCGCAAGCCTTTCGAAGACGCAGGCTATGAAATCCAGATCATCGGCTTTGCCAAGCAGATTGGCGATATTGCCGATGGCGCGACGGGCGTGCTCGGCTTCTGCGGCATTGCCCTGATGCTCACGGCGCTCGCAGTCTACTGGTACTGCCACTCGGTGCGCTTCACGTTGCTGCTGATTTCATGCTCGCTGACATCCCTCGTCTGGCAGTTCGGTACGCTGAAGCTGCTGGGCTTCGGACTGGATCCGCTGGCGGTTCTGGTGCCGTTCCTGGTCTTCGCGATTGGCGTCTCGCATGGCGTGCAGCAGGTCAACTTCATCGTGCGCGAGATTGCACATGGCAACAGATCCTTCGATGCTGCGCGTCACAGCTTCAGCGGTCTGCTGATACCTGGCGTGCTGGCGCTGGTCACCGCATTCGTTTCATTCATCACGCTATTGCTAATTCCGATTCCGATGGTGCGCGAGCTCGCTATCACGGCGTCGCTCGGCGTGGCCTACAAGATCGTGACGAATCTCGTGCTGTTGCCCGTGGCGGCTTCTTGCTTCAACTTCACGAAGTCCTATGCCGATAGCGCGCTCAAGCGCAGCGAGCGGCGTTCTGCGTGGTTGCGCGGGCTTGCACGCATCGCCCAGCCGCGTTATGCAGGCGTGACCGTTGCGTTGACGCTCGTGGTATTCGCACTGGCCGCCTGGCAAAGCCGCGACCGCGTGATCGGCACGTTGCAGCCGGGCGCGCCTGAACTGCGCGCGGACGCACGTTTCAACCGTGACGCCACGTCGATCGCGGGCAGCTATGACATCGGCCTTGACTGGCTCACCGTCGCGATCGAGTCGACTGGCAAGGCGTGTGACAACCCGGCGGTCGGCCTCTACGAGGACGCTCTCACAAGCGCGATGCGCACCGAGCCGGGCGTGGTGTCGGCGCAGTCGTACTCGGCGCTGCTGCGCCGCTATAACCAGGGGTACAACGAGGACTACCCGAAGATGAATGTCGTGCCGATCGATCCGGAGAACTATGGAGCGGTGTCCGTGGACGCGGGCCGGGTCAAGGGCTTCATGAAGGCGGATTGCAGCATGACGGCGGTGCATCTGTTCCTCACGGACCACAAGGCCACGACGATCAGCCGGATTCTCGACGACGTGAAGGCATACCGGGCTTCACATCCGTTCCCTGGCATTACGGTGCGTCTCGCAGCGGGCAATGCGGGCGTGCTTGCTGCAACCAACGAGGAAGTCGCAGCGAGCGAACTGCCGATGATGCTCAATGTCTACGCGGCGATCCTGATCCTGGTGTTCCTCGCCTACCGCGAC
This sequence comes from Paraburkholderia fungorum, assembly GCF_902833645.1. Classification (GTDB taxonomy): domain Bacteria; phylum Pseudomonadota; class Gammaproteobacteria; order Burkholderiales; family Burkholderiaceae; genus Paraburkholderia; species Paraburkholderia fungorum. The sequence continues at coordinate 719,970 of NZ_CADFGE010000003.1, read as the reverse complement.
TGGCGCGCGATGTTCGCGTGCTGCCTGCCGCTAACGGTGGCGACCTTCATCGGCTACTGGTTCATGAAGGAACTGCAGATCGGACTGACCGTGGCGACGCTGCCGGTAATGGTGCTCGCCGTGGGCATTGGCGTGGATTACGCGTTCTATATCTACAACCGGCTGCAGGTGCATCTCGCGGGCGGTCAGAACATCGTGAAGGCGGTGCAGCACGCGATGCTGGAAGTGGGTGTGGCCACGATCTTCACCGCGATCACACTGGCGATCGGCGTGGCCACGTGGAGCTTCTCGGCGCTGAAATTCCAGGCCGACATGGGCAAGCTGCTGGCGTTCATGTTCCTCGTGAACCTGCTGATGGCGATGACAGCGTTGCCCGCACTGGCCTCGGTGCTCGAGCGCTGGTTCCCGCGCCGCAAACCGGCGCGAGCGCCCGGACTATTCAGCCACTGAACATGGGAGACATAGTCATGATCAAGATGCTTGTTGCGTGCGCGACGCTGTGTGCGAGTGCGGCAGTCTGGGCCACCCCGCCGGGCACCGTAGCTGACTGGGCGGCAAAGTCCGCCCACGCGTGGGCGGAACCGGCTCACATGATGTTGCTGGACGCCGCGCGTGCGGGAAAGCGCATCGTCGCGGTGGGCGAGCACGGTGTCGTCATCATTTCCGATGATGAGGGAAAGACGTGGCGTCAGGCGCACGAGGTTCCGGTTTCGGCCACGCTTTCGGCAGTGACTTTCACGGATGCGCAGCACGGCTGGGCAGTTGGCCAGTGGGGCGCGATTCTGGCGACGAGCGACGGCGGCGAGACCTGGCAAAAGCAGCGCATGGACATTTCAGTGGATCAACCTCTTTTCTCGGTGCTCTTTTCCAATGCGCAGGACGGCATCGCGGTGGGCCTGTGGTCGCTGATGCTCTCAACGCATGACGGCGGCAAGACGTGGACGAAAGTGACTGTGCCGAAGCCACCGGGCAGCGGGAAGGCGGACCGCAACCTGTACCACATCTTTGCGGACCGCCAAGGTGCGCTCTACGTCGACTCGGAGCAGGGGATGGTGCTTAAGTCCACGGATGGCGGCGCGAACTGGAGCTATCAGGCAACGGGCGGGAAGGGCACGCTGTGGACCGGCGTGGCGCTTCCTGATGGGCGAATCGTCGTGGGGGGGCTGCTCGGCAGTCTGTATCAGAGCAGCGACGGCGGGGCGACGTGGACGGCGCTGAAATCCGGCACGAAGAGTTCGATTACCGATCTCGTGGTGGCGGGAAACGGACTGATGGGCGTCGGGCTCGATGGCCTCGTGTTCCGGCAACGCGAGGGCGGCATGTCGTTCGAGGTTCATCAGCGCGACGATCGGGCCACTCTCACTGCCGCACTGATCGACGGCGCCGGAACGCCGATGCTGTTCTCGCAGGACGGGGTGCTCACGTCCCGCTGAGAGATACCCCTCTCGGCCATCCTAAATCGTTCTCCTTATTAGTGTGAAGGAAAGGGGAGAAGTAATGAAACTGAATTGGGCATCAACAATGGATCGCAAACGCAAGCCGGATACACAGACGCGGCGACAGTTGCTACGCTTTACGGCGGCGGGTGCCGCGTCGCTCGCTGCCAGCGGCATGTCGCTGGCTCAGGCCGCCGTAACGAAGCCCGTGGACGGCGACGTCCTGGACGTTGTGATCATCGGCGCGGGTCTCGCGGGGTTGACGGCAGGCCGGGATCTCAAACTGGCCGGGTGCGATTCGTTCGTCGTGCTCGAGGCACGCAATCGCGTCGGCGGACGCACCTATAACCACGACCTCGGGCACGGCGTCATTTCCGAAGCCGGAGGGCAATGGATCGGTCCCGGTCAGACCGCGATTTTCGATCTGGCACGTGAACTCCAGATCGATACATTTCCTAGCTGGTACGCAGGCAAGACGGTTGTGATGGCGCAGGGCGCCACGGTGGCCCAGGATTTTCATGGCGGCACGGGGGGCGACGACACGATCGGCAACCGGCTTGCCGAACTGTCGCGCGGGGTGCCGTCCGGCGCGCCGTGGAAAGCACCGCATCTGGCGGAACTGGACAAGCTCTCGTATGGCGAGTGGCTCCTGCAACAGGGCGTGAAATACGAGGACGGCTACTTTCTGGCGTTGGCCGCGAAGCTGACCACGGGGGGCGCGCCGGCACAGCTGGGTTTGCTTCACTACTTATCGATGATCAATAGTGCGAGCTGCAACTACACGCAGCTCGAAGCGTTCAAGGGTGGCGCGCAGGAAACGCGCATCGTCGGCGGCTCGCAGTGTCTGAGCATCAAGATGGCCCAGCAGCTCGGCGACAAGGTCCGGTTGTCCTCGCCGGTGCGCAAGATCGCGGGCTGGGATCGCGACGTCGTCGAGGTGTACACCGATCTGGGCGTGGTGAGGGCGCGTCGCGCGATCGTCGCGATGAATCCGGCTCTGTGCAATCAGGTGGTGTTCGATCCGCCGCTGCCCGGCGGACGGGCGCAACTCCAGAAAAATTGGCCCACGAATGCCCCGATGCGCAAGACGGTCCACGTCTACGACAAGCCGTTCTGGCGCGACGCGGGCTACAGCGGAACGATCTTTCAGGTCGGTGGCCCGGTCTTCATGGCGTACGACAACTCGCCGCCCGACGCATCGCTCGGCGTAATCGCTTCATTCGTCGCGCCGGGAATGTTGCCGGACGATCCCGCGAAGGCCGAAAAGACGCTGTCGGCCACTTTTGCCCGGGCATTCGGCGAGCGCGCGCTGCGTCCATCGCAATTCCACGACTACGACTGGGGCAGGGTCGATCCATGGACCCTGCATTGCATCAATCCGATGCCGCCAGGCTTCTGGACCAGGTGGGGCAAGTATCTGCATCCCGAAGTCGGCCGCCTGATCTGGTCAGGGACCGAAACTGCCGATATTTGGGCGGGCGCGATGGATGGCGCCGTGCGTGCGGGCCATCGCGCAGCGCTGCAGGCACTGGCCGGTTTCACTCGACGCAGTGAGGTGGCGTGAATGAAACGGGCATGGATGGTAGGTGTGGTTGCCGTGCTGGCAGGCGTTGTGGGCATGGGCGCGCTCTACGGACGCGATTACCTCGACGGCATGCATTACGAAAAGGCGATGAACGAGATCGACAGGACGGGGGTGGCCGATGGCGGCCCCTGGCCGCAACCGCAGGAGACGTGTTTCTTTTGTCACGGCGCGCGCGGCCAGTCCGTCAACGCCTGGTATCCGGCGCTATCCGGGCAGCCGGAGGCTTATCTCATCGCGCAGTTGCATGCGTTTGCCGGTGGCCAGCGGCCCGACCCCTACATGGGGGCGATTGCGCGGGAGCTTACGGACGAGCAGATCAAGTCGCTGGCAGCCTATTTCGCGCGGCAGACGCCGGCGCAAAGCGAAGCGGTGCGCGCCGGGACGGCACTCGAAAAGCGCGGCATGGCACTTGTGGCAGCGAAAAGCTGCCAGGCCTGTCACGGGGCGTCGTTCATGGGCGCGGACCAGGTGCCGCGTCTCGCGGGCCAGGGCGAAGCCTATCTTGCGAAGCAGCTTGCTGCCTTCCAGACAGGTGAGCGTCATGATCCGAGCGGCGCAATGAATGGGATGGCGGCCACCCTGTCGGGCGAAGACATTCAGGCGGTGGCCGGCTATCTTGCGAGCCTGACGCCGGGCGGCATTAGCGCAGGCACGCAATAGTTGCCATGACATAACGAGCAGGCGCAGTGGAGAGGCAGGGTCATAGCCTGCCTTTTTCAGCTTCACAAATTATGCAATGATGACTAAGATTGGTATTGTGTTCTACAAATGACGAAGCAATCGTCGCAGTGTTGCCGCGATAGCCGGGCAAATGTCGCGGCTATCGAATCGAGCTTGCTCGAATCCACTTTCATTACTCACGTTTCAGGAGACAAACATGGCAAAGCACCCCGTCGTCGTATATGGAGCAAGCGGTTACACCGGCATGCTGATCATGGACTGGCTCATCGACCAGAATATCCCGTTCACCGCGGTCGCGCGCAATGCGAAGCGCACGCAGGACATGATGGCGCAGCGAGTCGTGCGCCTCGAATCGGCGAGCTATGAAATCATCGAGGCCGAGCACAATGTCGATGCGCTAGTGAATGCATTTCGTGGTGCAAAGGTCGTGTGTACCACGGTCGGGCCGTTCTTCGATTTCGGGCTGGTTGCGGTGGAGGCGGCACTCAAGGCAGGTTGTCATTACCTGGATACCACGGGCGAGCAACACTTCATCCGCCAGGCGCGCGACGAGTTTGGCGAGTTATACCGTCAGGCCGGGCTGTTGTTGTCGCCGTCGAACGCGTACATGTACACGTTCGCGGAAATCGCCGCTGAACTGGCACTCGAAACGCCAGGTGTCGATGCGCTCGAGACGGCGACCTTGACACGCGGTCCGCGCGGTGCCGGCGCCGGTGTGAGCGTGGGCTCCACAGCGACCATCTTCGGAGGCTATCGGCAGGAATCCTGCTATCTGTGGGAAAAGACGCTGGTGCCGCATGACAAGCACGCTTCGTTCAACGTCGCCTCCCCCGATTTCCTTCAACCCGTATTCGCGCTGCCGTGGGGCGGTACGTCGCTGCCGGTGTACTTCGAACGCGATCCGCGCGTGCGCAGCTGCATTTCCTGCGTGGGCTTCTACGACAACAACGCGATGCAGATGGTGCACGGGCTCGGTCAGAAGTGGGACGCGGAATACGCGCATCTGCCGCGTGAGCAGCAGGATGCGGTGCTTAAGCAGCTTGTCGATTCCGTGACACCGTCGATGCCGCCGCGCGAGCGCACATCGCTTCATCGCACTGTCGACTTCGCGATCGGCCGTGGTCAGCTTGCAGCGGTCCGGGCGACCCTGCACGGCATCACGCCGTACATTTCCACTGGAGCCATTCATGCCGCCGGTGTCGCCAAGCTTCTCGACGGTGACACCGCCAAGGTTGGGTTTGCGTCCGGCTCGAAGGCATTCGGGCATCGCTATCTGCTCGGGTTTCTCGAGCAGCGCGGGCTCGCACGCGCGACGGTCACGCAGCTCTAAGCGCCGCGAACGCGCAGTTTCGATACAGGTTCAGGACAGATTCAGGGAAACACGGAACATGGCAATCATTGACTTCTTTGACCGCGGTTGGCGCATCAACCCCACCGGCGTCGCCTACATCCAGGACGAGCGCAGCTATTCGTTCGAGGAGGTGCGCGCGCTGTCGTGCCGCATCGCGAACGGGCTGCTTGCAGCCGGCTTCGAGAAGGAAGCGAAGGCGGCAGTCTGGGCCGATAACGACGTCACGGCATGGACCTGCACGCTGGGGCTGTGGCGCGCCGGGGTGGTGTGGATTCCCGTGAACGGACGCAGTGCACCGCAAGAGAACCGGTACCTGCTCGATGCGTTCGATTGCGAAGCGTTGTTCTTCCATCAGGCGTTCGCACCGGCGATTGAAGCGCTGCGTCCGAGTCTCCCCAAAGTCAGGCTCTGGGTCTGTATCGATGCAGATCTGCCGTGGGCGCCGTCGCTCGAGACCTGGAGCGCGGCGCAGCCCGCGACCGAACCGCGCGTCGATTACGACATGGACGACATCGTGACGCTTTCCGGCACGGGCGGGACGACGGGCTTACCCAAGGGCGTGATGAACACGCATCGCGCGTTTCAAACGTACTTCGCGCAGTTCATGATGGCGTTTCCGTATGGCGTGGATCGTCCGGTGAATCTCGCCGCTGCGCCCATGACCCATACCGCGGGGATGCTCTCGCTGCCTTGCACCGCGCGCGGCGGTACGGTGGTCGTGCTGCCCAGGCCGGAACCGGCGCTGCTTCTCACGGCAATCGCGAAGCACCGGGTCACGGAGTTCTTCCTGCCGCCGACGGTGATCTATCGCCTGCTCGATATCCCTGGCATCGAAGACCAGGACTTCTCATCGCTCAAATGCTTCCTGTACGGCGCGGCGCCGATGTCGGTGGAGAAGCTCAAGCGCGCAATCGAGGTGTTCGGCCCAGTCATGGCAGGCGGCTATGGCCAGACGGAAGCACCAGCGTCCATTTCCTATCTCACGCCGGCCGAGCACTTCGAGGGCGGCGAGCTTGCACCGGACGGCCGGCTCTCGTCAGTCGGCAGGCCCAACCCGCTGATTCGCGTCGAGATCATGAACGATCGCGGCGAAATCCTGCCGCAGGGAGAGGCCGGCGAAATCTGCGTGCGCGGCGACCTTATGATGAAAGGCTACTACAAGGCGCCGGAGAAGACCGCCGAGGCGATCATCGACGGCTGGCTGCACACGGGTGACATCGGTCATCTGGACGCCGAAGGATATCTGCACATCACGGACCGCAAGAAAGACATGATCATCAGTGGGGGCTTCAACGTTTATCCGAGCGAGGTCGAGCAGGTGATCTGGGCGCACCCAGCGGTGCAGGATTGTGCGGTGATCGGTGTGCCCGACGAAAAGTGGGGCGAGGCCGTGAAGGCGGTGGTGGAGCTCAACGCGGGTCAGAGCGTCAGCGCCGAAGAGTTGGTGGCGTTGTGCAAGGAGAAGCTCGGCTCGGTCAAGGCGCCCAAGAGCGTGGACTTCATTGCAGCATTGCCGCGCAGCACGGCCGGCAAGGTGCTGAAAAAGGATCTGCGCGAGCAGTACTGGCAGGGTCAAACCCGCCGGATCTGAGTCAGCCACGTTGGGATAAAAACACCATGAGCGATATTTACGTCGTCGGCATTGCAATGACCGTGTTCGGCCGGCACTTCGAGCGCAGCATCGACGATCTGGCGGGGGAGGCGCTGCGCGGAGCATTGAGGGACGCCGGTTGCGATGCCGGGGCGATCGGCGCGGCTTTCTATGCCGGCATCACCAATGGGGCGCTGCAGGGCCAGTTGTCAATTCCGGGGCAAGTCGTATTCAGCAAGATCGGGATTGAAGGGATTCCCGTCCATAACGTCGAAAACGCCTGCGCATCGGGCAGCAGCGCGGTGCATCTGGCGATCCAGACGCTCAAATCCGGCGCCTGCGATGTAGCGCTTGCGCTCGGTGCAGAGAAGATGAATGTCCCTGACAAGGCGAAATCGTTCGCCCTGTTCGAGGCGGGCTGGGACGTGTCGCGCGTCGACGAGAACTTCGCCAGCCTGATGAAGCTCGGCGAAGGCATCGAGCCGCCGCCCGGATCGGAGTCCGACAGGCCATATAGCCGCTTCATGTCGGTCTATGCCGCGCTGTGCCGGTATCACATGAAGACCTACGGCACCACGCAGCGCCAGATTGCCGCGGTGTCATCGAAGAACCATCAGCATTCGGTGCATAACCCCTATTCGCAGTTTCGTCAGGCGTTCACGATCGACGAGGTCCTTGCGGCGCCGCCGATCACGTATCCGATCACGTTGCCCATGTGCGCGCCGGTTTCGGACGGTGCAGCGGCGGCGATTCTCTGTACCGAAGAGGGCTTGCAGCGCATCGGTGCCGACCGCAGCCGCTGCGTCCGGGTTGCAGCGAGTGTCGTGCGCAGTTTCACGCATCGGCGCGTCGACGAGCCGGAGAAGAACATTGGCCGCCTGGCGGCGCTGCAGGCCTACGAGCAGGCGAGCCTCGGCCCCGGCGATATGGATGTCGCCGAGGTGCACGACGCGTCGGCGATGGGCGAGATCATCCAGGCCGAAAATCTCCAACTGGTCCCGCCCGGTGGGGGCGGTCCCGCTGCCGAGCGCGGCGAGTTCACGCTCGGCGGGCGTATTCCCATCAATACATCCGGCGGACTCGAATCGAAGGGGCATCCGCTGGGGGCGACAGGAATCGGTCAGCTTTACGAACTGGTTACTCAATTGCGCGGAGAAGCGGGTGCGCGTCAGGTGCCGGGTGCGCGCCACGCGATTCAGGAAAACGGCGGTGGCTTTCAAGGCATCGAAGAGGCGGCGCTTGCTGTCCACATTCTGAGCAAGACTTGAGGGTGTGCCTATGAGCGGCTACTGCAGTCCAAGATGATCCGGAGCGGGCACGGGCGCTGCTGTGCGCCCCGCCGTGTGAATGGAATTCTAGCCAGGTGTAAGGTATAGTCATGTTTACCTAAGAAGCGGTTTGTGTGACCGCGCTGCCTCTCCTCGGCGAGGAGTCACCTCACTCAAGGCGGAAAGCGATGACAGTGCCAAAAGAGCCAGGCACCCGTAAGCGGCGCACTTCGGGCGCGGCACCTTCCACAGGAACCGCACCGGACGGCCTGCGGGCCCAGGGCGTACGTACCCGCAATGCAATTATTCGTGTGGCAAGGAAACTCTTGCTCGAGAATGGCCCCATGGACTTCTCGCTGCGTGCCGTCGCCCTGAAAGCGGGAATCAGTGTCAGCAACCTCCAGTACTACTTCCCGACGCGGCCTGCCGTCCTGCGGGCGGTCATGGCGCCTGTCATCGATGCTTATCTCGACGCGCTAAAACAGGCGCTCCAGAGCAACACTTCGCCACGCGCGACGATCGAGGCCATTCTCGATCTTGGGCTACAGGACGCCAAGGACTCGAAGAACATCCCGCTGTGGTGGCATTTCTTTTCGTTTGCGTCTACGGACCCCGAGTGCGGCCAGATGCGGGACGACTGGTATGACACCTTGACAAGCGAACTGGCCAAGCTCATTCGCGTTGTGAATCCGGAGCGTGGAGCAACCGAGAGTGCACATATTGCCGTGCTGCTCATTTCCATGGTTGACGGGATAACACTTCATCTAGGCACTGCGCGCAGCAAGCGATCGTACATGCGAGGGTTCGAGGCGATGTTCCTTGAGACCGCGCGTAACCTGGTATGGGGAAAGACCGTGGGCGTCGAGACGGCCTAGCAACCACGAAGCCGTGGCGGTGAAGAAAAAGAAGACGGGGGAATACCCTGTCTTTTTTTTTCGCATTATGTTTTGTATTGTTACCTATGTTTGGTATGTTGATCTATTCAAGGGGCGGCTGGGTTGCGGGGCAGTCCGGTCGACATCAGTCCAGGAGAGGAGGAGTACCGAAATGATTCGACTGCATAAGTTCGTAGGATTGCCGCTGGCAGGTTTGACGGGTTTCGAAACGCCGATGGGCGAGGAAGAACGCGCGATCCAGGACACGGTTCACCGCTTCGCACGCGACGTGCTGAAGCCCGTCGGCCGCGAACTGGACCGCATGACGCCGGAGGAAGTGATCGCGCCCGGTTCGCCATACTGGGTGGCCATGATGGAGAGTGCCAAGCTGGGCCTCGATCCGCAGCTGCTCGCGCAGCTTCCGCCGGACATGGCGGTGCGCACCGAATCGGTCATCGGCGAAGAGCTCGGCTGGGGCGATGCGGGTCTCGCCGTTTCACTCGGCGCCTCGATGATTCCGTCGATGATGGCGCGGTCGATCGACAATCAGGAGTTGATCGACATGTGCGCAGGCAAGATCGGTTGCTGGATGAACACGCAGCCGGACCGCGGTACGGATGCGGCGATCTTGTATCGGGACGAGTTGAGCGCCAATGGCAAGCAGCCGGTGGGAAACCTCACGGCCAAGGTAGGCGTCGACGAGATTGTCATCAACGGCCAGAGTTCGGCCTGGATATCGAACGGGTCAGTCGCGCAGGTCGCGCTCGCGTACATGGCTGCGGATTATGGTGACGGCTTTTATGGCACGGGAGAACGCGGTGCGTTCACGAACGGCATCGGCATGATCGTTCCACTCGATCTGCCGGGTATCTCGCGCGGCAAGCCACTCGACAAGATTGGCCAGCGCTCGCTGCCGCAGGGCGAGATCTACTTCGACAACGTGAAGGTGCCCAAGCGTTTCGCCATTGCGCAGCAGGACGATTATCTCGGCAATCTGGCCTCGACCTGGTCGTTCGCCGGCACACACATGTGCCAGGTGTTCGTTGGCGTGGCCCGAGCCGCGTTCGAGCTTGCGCTGGCGTATTGCCACGAGCGCAAGCAAGGCGGGGCGCTGTTGATCGACCACCAGATGACGCAACTGCGTGTGGGCGAGATGCTGCGCCGGCTGGAGATGGCGCGTGCGATTGCGCGGCGCAGCCTCGCATATTCACGTCTGTCCGCAAAGAGTCATCCGTACGCAACGGCCCAGGCCAAGGTCAGCGTGACGGAAGAAGCGATGAAGATCACGAATGAGGCATTCCAACTCTTCGGTGGCAACGGCACCACGCGCGAATTCCCGATCGAGAAGCTGTTCCGCGACGTGCGTTCCGCGCTGATCGAAGACGGCGAGAATTATCACCTCACGCTGCGTCTGGGTGTGCTGGCAGGGAAGCTCTATCAGAACGGCTGGACCAAGGAATAAGCGCGCCGTCGGCGCCGATGGCGTGGCGCCCTGGCTGCACGGCACCCGAATCTCGGTCAGAGATCGACTAGTGTGAGAGCGGTGTCGTCAAATTCGTTTATTTATAAGGACTACGACTCGAATAGTGTCGCCATATCGAGTTATACGGCCCTCTCGGTTGTGCTGATGCCAGGGCGGATGCCGGTCTGATCCTGATCACTTGAACGGACGTCAAAGTCTCTCCATGCCACGGCGCTCCGGTGCCCGGCCACGCGTCCGACGATGAAATGTCGCGAGGCAATTCTCGAAATACAGGGAATGCCATTTATTTTTTTCGCGCGGTAAATTGGTATCATGACCTATCTTTGGTTTTGTGTTCTACAAATGTGCCGCTGAAGTTGTGGACCCGGCGGTACCGGCCGAGGCGCGCAAATCATTCGGAGAAGCATTTCAGGACGTTCAGTGGTGCGGTGTAAAGACAGGATATTGCGCCTGGCACCTGAGCGCAGCGGTACCGGTGACCCGTTCGGAGCGGGAGCCTTCATCACGTAGACAGAGGCACTATGGCAAGAAAATCTTCCCCAGACGGCGCGGCTAACCCGCAGCGCAGGCAATGGCTCAAATATGCCGGCGCCTCGGCTGCCGTGGGCACGCTCGCCATGGGCACCCAACAGGCGTATGCCGCCGTCACCAAGCCCGTGCCAGGCGCGGACGGCATTCTCGATGTCGCCATCATAGGAGCGGGGCTGGCTGGACTGACCGCCGCGCGAGATCTGCGCCAGTCTGGCTGCGAGTCCTTTCTGGTGCTGGAAGCTCGGGATCGCGTGGGAGGGCGAACGTTCAACTACGACATCCCCGGCGGGTACGTTTCGGAAGTCGGCGGGCAATGGATCGGGCCCGGCCAGACCGCCATCGCGGATCTCGCCCGAGAACTGGGGGTCGGCACGTTTCCGACCTACTACGACGGAAGTACGGTCATGCTGGGCGGTGACGGCCGCGTGGCAATCGATCTGAAGGGCACCTTCGGCACCGACGACGCGATCGCGGCAAAGCTCAGCAGGCTCTCACGCGACGTGCCTTGTGGCGCACCGTGGACGTCCCCGAAGGCCGGCGAACTGGACAAACTTTCAGTTGGCGACTGGCTGGAAAAGCAGGGTATCAAGCCTGAAGACCAGGTTGCATGGCATGACAGCATCAGCCTTTCGGGCGGAGCCGCGCCAGCAAAGATGGGATTGCTGCACTTCCTTTCGATGATCAATTCCGCGGATTGCGACTACTCGCAACTCGACAGCATCAAGCATAGCGCCCAGGAAACACGTTTCATCGGCGGCTCGCAAATCCTCAGCATCAAGATGGCCCAGCAACTGGGCGACAAGGTGCGCATGTCCTCACCGGTTCGCCAGATTTCCGGATGGGATAGCGACGTCGTTACCCTGCGTACCGACCATGGAGAAGTGCGGGCACGGACCGTCGTCATGGCCATCCATCCGGCTTTGTGTCATCAGGTGCAGTTCGATCCGCCGTTGCCCGAAAAGCGCGCGGCGCTGCAGCGCGCGTGGCCCGCGCATTCCCCGGCGCGGAAGACGGCCATGGTGTATCGCCGCCCGTTCTGGCGCGACAAAGGCATGAACGGCAGCATTTTCCAGGCCAACGGCCCCATCCTGTGGGCCTTCGACAATTCCCCGCCCGCCGGGGAGATCGGGGTCATCAATGCGTTCATCAACAATGCGATGGTCCCGTCCGAGCGGGACGCGGCAATGGCCATGCAGAAGCAGCTCTACGCGCAGGCATTGGGCGACGAAGCACTGTCTCCCATCGCTTACCACGATCAGGACTGGGGCCGCGTCGATCGCTGGACCTTGACCTGCGTTTCCGCCATTCCGCCGGGCTTCTGGAGCGCTCACGGCGAGGCGCTGCGCCCCTCGTGCGGCAAACTGATCTGGTCGGGGACGGAGACGGCCAATATCTGGGCCGGCTATATGGATGGCGCGGTGCGCTCCGGCCATCAGGGCGCGCTTCAGGCGCTCAATGCCCTGCGCCGGACGTAGGAGGGTAACGATGAAGAGAACACTATTGATTGGCATTCCTCTGGTTATTGCCATCTTGCTGGCCATTTTCGGTTCCGATCTGCTGGGTCTTTATCGACTTCAGAGCTTTATCACGACGTCGGCAGCCGCCTACATTGCCGATGGCGGCCCCTGGCCGCACGTGGTGGATACCTGTGCCGCCTGCCACGGAGTCAAAGGCAATTCGCTCAATCAGGGGTATCCCAGTCTCGCGGGGCAGCCGGTGCCCTACCTGAAAACGCAGCTTCGCAATTTCGCTAGTGAGGCGCGACGCAATCCGAACATGGGGCCTCTCGCGATGACGATGAGCGATCCGCAGATCCAATCGCTGGCTGAATATTTCGCCAGTGTGACCCCGATCTCGAATCAGTACTTCAAGCCGGATGCGCAACTGCGCGAGAAGGGACAGCGTCTGGTGGCCGCGGGCAACTGTGCAGCCTGTCATGGCGCCCATTTGATGGGCCACGACCAGTTTCCGCGTTTGGCAGGGCAGGGATACGACTATCTAGTCGCGCAGTTCGACGAGTTCGCTTCCGGCACGCGCAGCGAACCCACTGGCGTTATGAAGAGCATTGCGACAGGGTTTTCGTCCGAAGACCGCGAGGCCATTGCCACCTATCTGGCAAGCCTTGACCCGAAGAAAAATTGACCAATCAGATGCAACCGGAGTTGGGAGTTTAGTCATGGACCTCAGATCTGCCGTTCTTGTTCTCTCCAGTGCCTTGCTGGCATTGAGCTCATTTTTCTACGGCTGGAAGTTTGTCAGGAAGAGAAACTATCTTCTCGGACTGGAGATGTGGATTGTTGGTATCTCCTCGACAAACGCCATCGGATTCTTTGTCACCGGGAACGCCGTTTCCTATGAAATATCGCACTTCTTCGACGCGTTTTCGCGTGGCTTCGGCATGCCGATCATCGCTGTCGCGGGTCTGATGGCGATTACGCACGGCTACACGCCGTCAGTTCGACAGGACGTCTCGGTATTCGTCGCCTCGTTTGCACTCACGTTCGTCCTCGTGGGAGCGGATTTCATCGCCCGGATTTTGCCTTACTACTATCTGACGATGTGGATCCTTCTGTCGATCTATCTCCTGTACTTCATCAAAAGGCTTCTGGAAATTGGTGAGATGCTCCGTGCGCTGTTCGCAGGGGTGGCTCTGGTTACTTCGCTCGGCATAGCGACGATTTACGATTTTTACAAAATACCGGGCGAAGAAACGAACGTGTTCTTCAACTTCTACACGCTTGCTTTGTGCTCGTGGGCCTATTTCATGCCGGCGATCTATTACGGCTACTGCGCTTTGGAGCGCGCGAAAAACGGCAGGGTGGTGCTGAACTCGCCCACGGCTTACGGCAACTGACTTGTCCTGGAGAGCAATGATGAATCAGACCTCGCGCAAGGTAATGCGCTTCACGGCCTGGAGCGCCATCATCGGCGGCCTTCTGGCGTATGCGAACGTTGGGCTGTCGGTCGCCGTGACCGGCTCGGACGCGGATATGGTATTGCACGGCGCATCGATGCTGGCCTTGCCACCCGACACCCGGGACCTGTTCCGCTGGTGCATGGTTGCCGATACGCTCGGGTTCTATCTGCCGTTCCTCGTCATCGGCGGATACTTTATGCACGTATTTCGTGAGGAACTGGGCGCGCTCGGCAACATGGTGGCGATGGCTGTCGTGTTGTACGTCATGGTGGGCGTGACCGGCGCCGTCATGCAGTTTGCGATCCTTCACCCACTGGCTCATCTTTACGCGGGCGGCGACGATGCCACAAGAAACGCAGCGGCAGCGGTATGGACGGCGATAGCCAATGCGACGCAAAACGGCCTCTGGTGGATCGAGGGCCCGCTCGTGCTCTTCTGGACGCCTATCGCCGCCAACGTGCTGAAGAACGCGGGCTGGAAGGGATCGATTCTGCTGAAGATCGTCGGTTGGGCTTTCGGGCTCTTCTTCCTGTTTGGCATTTTCCCGGATCTCGACGCGCTTTCGAATGCGAGCGAGATGGTCGTCGTGCTGGTTTTGCCGTTGTGGATGCTGTTGTTCGGCTGGCAGTTGCTGCGCCGTGCTCGAACGGTGCCGGCGCGCTTGCAAGGCACTGGCGCGGCCACCTGAGTCCATTCCCAAAGATATTTCAACACGGAACCGAATATGACTACCCTGATCGTGAGCTACCCGAGTGCTGAAGGCGGCAGTTTTGACCGAGAGTATTACCTTTCGACCCATGCGCCGCTTGTCCGCTCGGCGTGGAGCGGGTTCGGTCTGCGATCGGCGGAGGTCCTGTTTCCATCATCGGAGTCGCAACCATTCGCATGCGTGGCGATACTGCGTTTCAGCGATCAGATCGGAATCGATACGGCACTTTCATCCGCTAAAACCGCCGAGGTGATGGGGGACGTGAAGAACTTCACCAACATCACACCGACGATTTTCTGCTCGGGCGACTGACCGGTCGTGCGGCCGGTGTGACTTCGCCGTTGCCGCCACGCCCGCAATCGTTGCGATGCCCGATATCCATTTGAACAATCAATTTCAATTATGACATTACTGATTGGCATTCCTATGGAAGCTGCCACCGGCGAGCGGCGCGTAGCGACCGTGCCCGAGGTGGTCGAGAAATTGATCAAACTGGGGTTCCAGGCAGCCGTGCAAAGCGGTGCCGGCGCCGCCGCGAATTTTGACGACGACTCCTATCGTGCTGCCGGTGCTGAAGTCGTGGCATCGGCTGCCGAACTCTGGGCCCGCAGCGATATCGTTTTCAAGGTGCGCCCCCCGAGTAGCGAAGAAGTGGCCCTGATGCGCGAGGGCAGCGTGCTGATTGGTTTTGTGTGGCCGGCCCAGAACCCCGAACTGATGCAACAGTTGGCCGCCAAACAGGCCACCGTGCTGGCGATCGATTCGTTGCCGCGCACGCTATCGCGAGCGCAGAAGATGGACGCGCTGACGTCGATGGCTGGCATCAGCGGCTATCGCGCGGTGATCGAAGCCGCGCATGCGTTCGGCCGGTTCCTGGGCGGTCAGGTCACCGCCGCCGGCAAGGTGCTGCCCGCCAGGGTGTTCATCGCCGGAGCGGGTGTGGCGGGCCTCGCTGCAATTGGCACTGCGGCCAGCCTGGGAGCGATCGTGCGGGCCAACGACACGCGTGCCGAAGCGGCTGACCAGGTCAAGTCGCTGGGCGGCGAGTTCGTCAAAGTCGGCTACGACGAGGAGGGCTCGGGCGGGGGTGGCTACGCCAGGGTTATGAGCGAGGGCTTCCAGCAGGCGCAGCGCGCGATGTACGCCCAGCAGGCGAGAGAGGCGGACATCATCATCACTACGGCGCTGATTCCCGGCAAGCCGGCTCCGAAGCTCATCACTGCCGAAATGGTGCAGTCCATGAATCCGGGCAGCGTGATCGTGGACATGGCGGCCGAACAAGGCGGCAACTGCGAACTCACCGTGCCCGGCGAGGCCGTGGTGCGTCACGGCGTCACCATCATCGGGTATACGGATCTCGCGTCGCGTCTGGCGAGGCAGTCGTCCACGCTCTATGCGAACAACCTGCTGCGCGTCGTCGAGGAACTGTGCAAGAGCAAGGCTGGCACGATCCACGTCGATATGGACGACGACGCCATCCGCGGCCTGACGGTCATCAAGGACGGCGACATCACCTGGCCGCCACCGCCGGTCAAACAGCCGACCGGCGTGCCCAAACCCCAGCCGGCCGCTGCTGTCGCGACAACCGCACCGAAGAAGGGCCACGGCGCGGGCGCGCCGATGTCGGCCAGGTCACTGGCCATTGTGTTCGCCTTGGGGGCGCTGGCTTTCCTGGCGGTGGGGCTATACGCGCCAACAGCGTTCCTTTCGCACTTCACAGTGTTTGCGCTGACGTGCTTCGTCGGCTACATGGTGATCTGGAACGTCACGCCGTCGCTGCACACGCCTCTGATGAGCGTGACCAACGCGATCTCGTCGATTATTGCCATCGGTGCGCTCGTGCAAGTCGCGCCGCCGCTGGACAGGGCCATGGGCGACCGGCCATCCGGGCTGATCCTGGATCTTGCGGTGGGCGCGCTGACGCTCACGGCCGTCAATATGTTCGGCGGCTTCGCGGTCACGCGGCGCATGCTGGCCATGTTCCGTAAATGAGCAGACAAGCATGACTTCAAACCTGACTACCGTTTCCTATATCGGCGCTGCGATTCTCTTCATCCTCAGCCTCGGCGGTCTTGCCAATCCCGAAACCGCGCGCCGCGGCAACCTGCTCGGCATTACCGGCATGGCCGTTGCCGTGCTGGCCACCATACTCGGGCCCGGCGTTTCGACTGCGGGCATTCCGTATGTCGTCGGCGCGCTGGTCGTTGGCGGTGCTGTCGGCATGGTCGCTGCGAGAAAGGTACAGATGACGCAGATGCCCGAGCTGGTGGCTGTGATGCACAGCCTCGTCGGTCTGGCTGCCTGCCTGGTGGGATTTGCCAACTATGTCGACACCTCGTTCCAATTCGCAGGGTCGGAGAAGGCCATTCACGAAATGGAAATTTACATAGGCATCCTGATCGGATCGGTCACGTTCGCGGGTTCGATCATCGCGTTCGGCAAGCTCTCGGGCAAGCTCGGCGGCAAGCCGCTGCTGCTGCCGGCTCGGCATGGGCTCAACCTGGCTGCGCTGTTCGCGGTGATCGTGTCCGGTCACGCGTTTCTTCATGCGGACAGCATTCAGGATGGCATGACGCCGCTCGTCGTAATGACAGCGATCGCGCTGCTGTTCGGCGTGCACATGGTGATGGCCATCGGTGGGGCCGACATGCCTGTGGTCGTGTCGATGCTCAACAGTTATTCCGGCTGGGCGGCTGCAGCCACGGGCTTCATGCTCGGCAACGACCTGCTGATCGTGGTAGGTGCGCTGGTGGGCTCGTCGGGAGCGATTCTCTCGTACATCATGTGCCGTGCGATGAACCGTAACTTCATCAGCGTAATCGCGGGTGGATTCGGTACCGCCAGCGGCGCGCCCGCTGCGGTAGGCGGCGCGCAGCCGGCCGGCGAGGTGGTGGCGGTGAGTTCAGCCGAAACCGCCGAACTGTTGCGCGACGCGAAGCGTGTGATTATCGTTCCCGGCTACAGCATGGCCGTGGCGCAGGCCCAGCACACGGTGCGCGAACTCACCAGGCTGCTGCGCGAGAAGGGCGTTGATGTGCGCTTCGCGATTCACCCGGTGGCCGGCCGCATGCCGGGCCATATGAACGTGCTGCTGGCCGAAGCGAAGGTGCCCTACAACATCGTGCTGGAGATGGACGAAATCAACGCCGATTTTCCAGAGGCGGATGTTTCGATGGTCATCGGCGCGAACGATATTGTGAACCCGGCGGCGCAGGAGGATCCGGCGAGTCCTATCGCCGGCATGCCGGTGCTGGAGGTCTGGAAGGCGAAGACGTCGATTGTGATGAAGCGCAGCATGGCTTCCGGATATGCCGGCGTCGACAACCCGCTTTTCTACAGGGACAACAACCGCATGTTGTTCGGCGACGCGAAGGCGATGTTGAGCGAGATCTTTGGAGCGCTGAAAGCCTGAACACTGCGATGTGGCCGACAGCGAAAGCTACTTCTCAAACCATGGGTTTTTGTTATCACGGTGTGCCTTATCGGCACGCCCATTCCACCATAAGGATGACCTGAATGAAAAAATCCCGCCGTACTTTTATGATCACGACCGCCGGTGTGGCTTCGAGTCTTGCGCTCACGCGTCTTGCGTTCGCCGATTCTCCGAAAATGTCCGACGCCGACGCTACGGCGCAGGCACTCGGTTACAAATCGAATGCGACCAAAGTTGACAAGGCGAAATACGCAAAGTATGCCTCTGGCCAGATTTGCGGCAACTGCACGTTCTATCAGGGCAAGACGGGCGACGCGTTCGCTCCTTGCCCAATGTTCGGGGGCAAGCAGGTCGCTGGCAAGGGCTGGTGCAGCGCGTATAGCAAGAAAGCCTGAAGCAATTTCGCGTATCGAAAATCTGTGATAAGAAGGCTGGCCGTATGAGCGCTTTTGCCGGGACGATTCGTTTCAAGGTCATGCTGACGCTTGGCGTCTGCGTGGCGTTGATGGTGGAGGTCGGCATAATGGGCCTGCGCGGCCTGGCGAGGCTACTATCCCGTGAAGGTCGCGACGGCTGATGAGCGCCGACTGGCCGACCGGGTAGCGAAGGTATTGGCCGCCTTCCGGACGCAATCGGCCGCGACGTTGCGCTGAGCGCCATGCAGGCGCGGCAATTGGCGGAGCGCGGCAACGCGACGTTCGAAGCGTTGCGATGGACCGTGCCAGGTGCGATCGGCCTTGGCATCGTCGTGGCCACGACTGCTTCGGTTTGGCTGCGTTGGGCGATCGCGACGTCGCTTAAGGCTGCGCTCGACGTTGCACGGCAAATCGCCGAAGGCCGGCTGGGCAATGCCGAGGGCATGAGCCTGCATGCCGAGTTCGCACAGTTGGTCAATGCGCTGCAAACGATGGATGGGCATCTTCCGGGACGGTACATACGATCAAGGGATCAAGCGATGCGATCCAGTGCGCATCGGTCCAGATAGCCGAAGGCAGCGCGGATTTGTCCTCCGGCGCGAGCCGGCAAACCGAGTCGCTCAAAGAGACTGCGGCGAGCCTGAGTGAGCTGATCCTGTCAGTTCGACGCAATGCGGATCAGGTCCGCCAGGCCGCGGGTTTGCCGTCGCGAGCTCGGCGCTATCCGCCTTGCCGCTGCGGTAGAACTGAATTCGCGTCCACATGCGTTTCTACCCTGCCGGGGTGATGAAATTGGTAAACATAGCGGACTTAAAATCCGCCGCTTCACGGCTTGCCGGTTCGAGTCCGGTCCCCGGCACCAGGAAGTAGTCCAACAAGTTCCGCTGAAATCCGCAAAGTCGCCGCGCCCTAAGGCTCTGTGGTTTTTTTGTTCCTGGAAGGTCTGGCAACGTCTGCGTGCAGCCGACGATATACGGTGGTATTTTTGGTGGTATCTGTCCGAATTTCTGCCGGCTCGCTCGGGAGATACCATCATGCCGCTTACCGACAAGCAAGTCAGGAACGCTCGATTCAATCCCGATGGTGCGGGTAACCGTTTGTCTGACAGCGGACGTATGTATTTGCAGATCGATAAGTCGGGCTCGAAATACTGGCGCATGAACTACCGCTTCGCGGGGAAGGACAAGATGCTCGCGCTTTGCGTGTACCCTGATGTGTCGCTGGCGGCTGCGCGTAAGAAGCGCGATGACGTGCGTGAGAAACTGGCTGCCGGGATTGATCCTGGCGAAGCGACTCGAAAAGCGGGCGGTGCGACTTGCCGCTGCCAATTCGTTTGAGGTGGTTGCGCATGGCTGGATGGATGAGCGCAAGACCTATGTGGAAATTGGCCAGTATCAGAAGACGCTTGCACGGTTCAAGAGTGACGTGTTTCCATGGCTCGGCAGGCGTCCCATCGCTGAAATTGACGCGCCCGAGATTCTGACGGTCCTGAAGCGCATCGATAGTCGAGGGGCGCGCTTCACGGCTCATCGTGTACGGAGCGAGATCAGTCGTATATTCCGCTACGCAATCAAGGAGGGGTATTGCAGGGCTGACCCGGCACGCGACCTTCTGGGTGCAATCCCGCCGTCCCAAACCACGCACTTTGCCGCATTACCGAGCCAACGAAGGTGGGGGAGATGCTTAGAGCCTTCGACGGTTTCTCAGGTACCTTTTCGGTCCTTTGTGCGCTGAAGTTGGCTCCGATGCTTTTCGTGAGACCCGGCGAATTGCGGCAGGCCAGGTGGTCGCAGTTTGACCCGAACAAAAGGGAATGGCGCTATCTCGTTACCAAGACAAAGACAGAGCACCTTGTGCCGCTTGCGACTCAGGCAGTGGCAATCCTTCGAGAGTTGCAAGCGCTAACCAGCAACAGCCCTTACGTGTTCCCCGGCACGCGCGACCGGAACCGCCCCATGAGCGACGCTGCAATCAATGCGGCGCTGCGGCGGCTCGGCTACGACACCCGTACAGAAATTACCGGACACGGATTCCGGGCGATGGCGCGCACAATACTGCACGAGGAACTTGAGCAGAAGCCGGAAGTGATTGAGCATCAGCTTGCGCATACAGTACCCGACAACCTTGGTGCGGCGTATAACCGGACGAAGTTCATCAAGGAGCGCCGCGCGATGATGCAGGCGTGGGCCGACTATCTGGACAGGCTCAAGGTCGGAGCGGAAGTTATTCCTATCGGAGCCACGGGGCCTGCAAGATAATTGCAGCGGGAAAGACTCGCGGTCGCTAGAGAAAGATGAGTGCGCACTGTCAGATCTTCATGGCGAGGCCATGGCGCCCAAAACCGGCGGTAGCCTTTCCTGCCATCCCATTTGCAACATCGTTTTTTGGCAAGCATTTCGTCGTTTTCCGCGAGGTCTACCTGTTGAGTCTGCGAGGTCATGCGTGCGATTCCGTTTGTCTCCTGCTGAAAATCCGCAAGCATATAGGGTCCATTCTGACCACTACGTTGGGCGAGGTCGCGAGATCGACGCGATGAGTCTGTTCACTGGGGGACTGCAGTTCGCGAAGCTCCTGTGACGAGTTTGTTCGGCGCAGTACCAGGCGTCACATCGAAGTGTGCTCCGAGTCTGAGAGGTTGCCACTCCGTGTCTGCAAGGTCATGTGTGTCAGTTTGCGACGTGCATATAACCGGTCTGTAGCAGTGCCCAACAAAGTCTGTTCGTACCGACGCTCAGGTGCGTCAGGCGTCCTGGAACGGTTGGGACTTCAGAGATCGCCGTTGCGTGACGTGTGTAGCGAGTGGTTGCGCGCCTCATGCGGTAGTTTGTCGAGTCCCCCCCTCCGATTCCGCAGCCCAGGTTGTTCCAGTCTGCTGCTCGCGCAAAACATCAAAAAAATATTTTTTGTTCCGAGAGCGTCCAATGTCGTCCGGGGACATCCGGATGTCCAGAGTCATCCTTACGAGGGGGTTGACGCGTCGATTCCCGATTCGCATGATGGTCCCGAAGGCGGTGTACGGGAGCGAATCGTGCCGGTTGCAAAGACCTATACGAGGGAGCGGTGGGATGAATTTGTCCACGCACTGGATGCATTGCCGGAAAAGCCTCGGAACCAGCAACGCGTCAGTGTCAGCGATGCGATGAAGGAAATCCGCGCGCATATCGCTGCGACTCAGGTGAAGGGTTATACGCTCGAAGAGATCGTCCAGGAGGCTGGACGCAAAGGGCTCGACGTCAGCATTGGCGCCGTCAAATATGCGCTGTATCGTCCAGCGCGTTTGGATACAGCGTCCGAAGCAACCGGCCCACAAGAAAGGCATGCGGGGAATTCATCGTCGGGTCGAAAGAAAACCGCAAAGCGGATGGGCAACGCGCATGGCGATGCAGGACAGCAACGGGGGAGGGGAGTAAATCAGCCGGGACCAATGCAGGGTCAGGACACGTTCGCGTTTGAGATCCGGCCTGATATTGAAAATCTCTAGGAGGGCGAGCATGGACATGACGGAACCCATTTATCTGGTCGGCGGTAGCAAGGGCGGTGTCGGGAAAAGCATGGTGACCCTCGCTCTGGCCGATTACCTGCAGCGGCATGATATCCACGCCATGCTGCTCGAAACCGATACGTCGAATCCGGATGTCATGAAAGCGCTTCGGGATGACATGAAGTGTTCCCCCTATGACCTCGATGACGCGGATGGCTGGATCGGGTTCGTCAACTTCTGCGCTGAGCATCGTGGGGCAGCCGCTATTGTCAACACGGCGGCGCGCAATCAGACGGGCGTGACACGGTACGGCGGAACGCTGGCCCGCACGCCTGCAGAACTCGGGCGGCAGCTTGTGGTGTTCTGGGTGATCAACCGGCAACGCGACAGTCTGGAGTTGTTGCACATCTTCGGGCAGACGTTCCCGGATACGGTGACGCATGTGGTTCGTAACGGTTACTTCGGCAAACCCGACAAATTCACGCTGTATCAGGAATCGCAGCTTCGCCGGTCGATCGAGATGAAGGGCCGGTCGCTGGATTTCCCCGATCTGGCGGATCGCGTTGCAGACGAGTTGCGTAGTCAGCGTATCTCGATCCGCAAGGCGGCGCAGACCATGCATATCGGGCAGCGCGCGGAGCTCTTTCGTTGGCGGGAGTTGTGCGACGCGATGTTTTCGCAGGTCATCGGCGTTGACCGGACGGTTCATGAGCAATAGGCCGTCGAGGTCGGTCGACCCCCGGGTGAATCGCGAACATGACGACCCCAAGGCTCGTCTCGCCGTACTTGGCGACAGCTATCACATGATATGCATCGACAACGAGCTTGAAGATGTCGCCCTGCAAGTGACGGCGTTTCTGGCGCCCGCGTAGAAGGCCGGGCACCGCCTGGGAATCAATGACTGATTCCGTTCAATGAGCGAGTAATATCCACCGCAGCCTGGGCACCGGTTTCGATGGCGCCTTCAATGCCTCCGACGCCGATTGCGGCAAAGTCTCCGCCCGCGAAATGGATGCGGCCGTGAGGCTTTCTCATCTGCGGAACCACCTGGGTGAGATTGCCAGGGCGGTGATGAACCCAGCCGCCCTTTGCATAAGGATCGCTCGCCCAGTCATGCCAGGCTGTCTCTATCACTTCGATATCCGGCACGAACGTCCGCAGCGCGTGCTGCACTGCCTCGCGGTCACCGCCGTCGAGCGTAGACGCATCGGAGCAGAAACAAACAATCAATGTGTCGCCATCATGGCGATATTCGGTGCGCGCGGTATTGATGGGATGTTTCCCGACTGGGGCATGGGCAAGAAAAGTCTCGATTTCGCCCTTGACCCGCACCCAGATCTTGCTGGGCTTGATCGCATGCTTCTGCTCGATCATGGTCCGCACCGGCTGGGGCAGCGGCGGTTTGATGGACACATCGCTCAACGTGTTTAGAGGCAGCGCCACAACGACGTGTTGCGCCCGGATACGCTGCCCGTCGCGGGTCGTCACCGTGACTTCTTGTCCGTGGTCTTCAATTGCCGCAACCGGTGTGGACAGGCATAGTTCGGCTTTTGAGTCGGCGGTCATGGCATCGAGCAAACCCCTCGTTCCACCCTCGATGGGCCAGCAACCACCTGATTCACTAAAAGCGGTCCAGTTGCCGAAATAGGTCGCACACCAGAATAGAAACTGTGCCAGCCCTTGTTCGCTCTCTGAGCCGACGAGCGTTGCCATGACGTTGATCAGAAGATCACGATCATGCGTCGAAAGATTCAGCGAATCAATACGGTTGCCGATGGTTTGCTTCTCGATTGCGCTGACGTCGGCTGCTGCGATGTTGCCCGGTTGTGAGAAGTGCAACCGGGCGTCGGCAAAACATTGCTTGAGTAGTGGCTCAGTCAGTTGTGCAAAATCAGCGGGGGTCCCCGAGTGCACCACACCGTCAACGAGCCAGTAGGATTTGGCGATTGACAGCGGTGATACCAGGCCAATGCCGTAGCGCTTAAGTTCACACCAGACATGCGGCTTGGTCCAATGCGTGTAAGTGCCACCCATATCCAGTTGCCGGCCGAATGCTTCACTCAGGTAGGTTCGACCGCCGACGCGATCGCGTGCTTCGAGCAGCACAACCGAGTGGCCTGCCATGCTGAGGTCACGGGCTGCAGTTATACCTGCGAATCCGGCACCAATCACTGCAACATCGTACGAATCTATCATGAAAATTTTCTCGTGAGTCTGCGCGATTGAGCTCACTATAGCCAGTCATTTAAATTTACGCAACATATGTTATTTAAAATGTGGCGTGCAGGATCCACGGCTACCTAGAGTTAAGCAGCAGATCGTCGCTATCGACCAAAGCGAGAAGCCCGATGGCATGTTGCAAGCCGGGCGTGGCGGGCAGTTAACGTGCGATTCGTGCCCGCACCATAGTGATTCGCACTATTGAATATATGCGGAGGTGAGTACTATCTGGGGAGTCAGTGACGGAGACAGTCGATCTGGCGCGAGGCAGAACAAGGCGCTGGCCCGTATCGACCCGTAAGTCAGGATATTCTTCAATTGCGGGGCCGCTGCCCGTTGCTCCGGCAGTCCGCGCCAGTCGCCTGAGCAACTGACGGATTGGCAGGTTCGTTTACTTCGGGCGGCGTGGCGCCGCGTGGATTGGTTCCTTCGTTTCGCCGGCCGGCTGAGGCGGACTAAGCAAGGTAAAGAAGGCATTCGAAAGCGCCTTGAGCCGACGCGGCTTGAAACGCTCCGGCTCGACCGGGAGCATCACCGACCAGCCATCACCGAGTGCACAGACTTGATCTGCGATGATATCCGCAGGAATGTCGTCTCGGATTACGCCCCGATTCTGGTCACTCGCGACTATCGCCGTCAGCTTGAGGCGATACTGGGAGTAACGCCGATGAATGACCGCGGCGACCACGGGTTCGTATTTCGCCTGGCCTAACAGTTGAAACTGCACGAGCCGAGGGTCCCGATCTTTCGCGGTATGCCAACTAATCCATCGTTCCAGAGTCGTTCTGACATCTATCGGCGTTTCGGTAGACTCCAGAATCGTGTCAAACAGATCGAATGAACTCTCCACGAGCGCTTTGACAATTTCGTCCTTGTCTTCGAAGTAGTAGCTCAAAGCGCCTGTGGTGCAGCCTGCCTCGACTGCGATTTTCCGCAAGGATGTGCCCGCGTAGCCTTCTCGCGCGATCACCGCAGCCGCAGCGGCCAGCAGGTTGTCGCGCTTTATTTTGTGATCACCGACCGGTCGCCCTCTGCGACCTGCTGTTGGGGCCTGGCCAGTGCCGGCCGGGCGGTCTTGGCGAGTTTGGGAGGCGACGGTTCGGGCCATAGAAAGGAGGTGGAGTGGTTTGAGCTGCGATGCATTCCGTATGGCATCACATTTAAACGCATTGTAATGCAGTTAAATGCGAAGGCACATTTCTGTTGCCACACCTTAGGACCCGTGTTCCGTTACCTGTCCCGAGGCGTAGCGAGCGCGACGGTCCTTTGCTCAACAGATCGCGAACCGGCGTTTAGACGAGTTGGCGGAAAACAGAAGCGCGGAACGGATCACCCGGATTGAGTCTGGCCATCTCGTCCTTGAAAAAGGGACCATTGCGAGCATAGTGGGGATTCGATTCGGGAAGCGGGCGGAATTGGGCGTCGTCGCCAAAGAAGCGAAGAACCAGCGTGTGGCGGTTCGGGCAGTTGGAATCGACCGGTGCCCCGCCGTGAAGCGAGCGGGGGTGAAGCAACAGCACATCGCCGGGCGTGATAGGCCATGACAGCACATCCCACGAATCGGGGTCTTCTGCAAGGTCCCTGTCAATATGCGGCAGACGAGGGAAAGATCCATCGCCGTAGAGCGGATCGGTGGGATCTTCGGCGTTCCTGAAGCTGGCCCCGTCGTACTGGATGCCATGGTGTGAGCCGCGGATGATCTCGAGCGAGTTCTGCTTCGGAATGGATTCGAATGTAATCCAGGCGTTCCCCCAGTGTTCACCAGCCCATGGGAGGTTCGCCGTATCCTGGTGCCATGGCCCGCGACCACTCTTTCCACCTTCCTTAATGAATATCTCCTCCGCAAAGTACCAGACATGTTCCGAGTTCCACAGATCCTGGAACAGCCTTCCGAATGGCAGCGTCATGACCAGATCATCAAGCTTGTCTTTCGCGAGCAGGTTGCAGTTGTCGATGTGGGTTTGCAGCGCAGTTCCGTCGAGGCCGCGGAATACGTTCGGGCTCGGGTTCGCGACTGCCCACTTGAGTGCGTCGTAGCACTCGGTCAGTTGGGTTTCATTGAGGCACTTCTCGATAAGTACGGCTCCATCGTTGTAGAGCGCGTCTCGTTGGGACTGACTGATCGGCATTGCGAGTCTCCTTCTTCCTAGGGTGGCGAACGCTTGTCTTCGCGACTTGGATTACTGTAGACGACAAATTATATTTACACAACATGTGTTTTTATAATGTATGTCGCGATAAATACTGTCGTCACGACTCATGGGGGCGTATTGATGCTTTCCCGGTCCGGTTGCCGTCACATGAAAAGCCATGCATGCTGTCGAGGCGCGGGAAGATGCGTCTGCGCCTGATTCAGACAGACATTGAGATCGCAGAGAGAGGGGAGACCAGCTTGCCGGGGGGGCGCTAGCTTTGCCGGCTGAAATCAGGCTGCGCCTTACTCAAGGCCGCTTTCACATGCGGCCTGGGCGCGAAGGTGACGCGAAAGTCCCGGACGGACTTTGACGGGCACATGCGGCGGAGCCGTTGTAGCTCCGCGCGAAGCCGCCGAAGCGGCACATGAATCAAACTCTCGACGCTTCGCCAAGCACATCCGCCTTCGAGCGTCCACTTCTGGCGGCCATGCCTTCTGCTATCACGAGGAGCAGCCAGGAGGCGCCAATCAGCACCGCGGACGTGCCAAACAGCATTCTCGCCGAGAAGTGTGTCAGCAGGTAGCCGGCGAAGGAGGTCTCGACAGCGAGGGCGAGTGATTGCAGTGCGGGATAGGCGATGTAGAGGCGGTCCGTGAAGTCGAGGCGCCGGACTATTCCGAGAGAATATGTGTACCCCAGCACCCCAAAGATCCCGTGCACGATGAAGCCGAAGCTGAAGGCCGTGACAGAGTGGCTCATCATCATGGGATAGGTCAGAACGACGAAGGCGGAAGAAATACCCATCACGATTGTGGTATTTATTCGAGCGCCCACGATTGCTGGAACGATAGAGCCAATCATCGACGTGACCAGGCCGATCGCAATGATCGGATCAACGGTCTGTGCGGTGATGCCAACAGCAGCAGCGAGCGAATCGATGAACGTGTAAACGCCCCCCATGAAGACGCCCATGAAGATGGCGCCGGAGAAAGCAGCAAGAATCGGTGCTGTCAACGCACCAGCGCGCTTTCCCTTCTTCGGAGTATCGGCGAAAGCGTGGGGGGGTGTATGGGTTCGTCCGCGGAGTCTGGGTAGTGTCCAAGCGCAGGGCGCAGATGCAAAAAAAATCAGAGCCAGCGCTACCAGCAGACCTCTATCGCCAAAGTGCGGCACTACGAATAGTGGCAGAGCGAACGAAGCAGCGGCCGCCAGAACGAGTGATGCGAACGACGCGAGGCTGTATGCGCGCAACGGGTTTTCCGAGAATCCGAGCGACGTAAAGGAGGGTGTTGCAATGCAGCCCCCCGCCAGTCCCACCACGAACCACCAGTAAATCTGATCTGTTTCGCCTGCGACAAAGGTGATGCCCAATATCCCGAAAGCGGACACCAACAGTCCTGCAAGAGTTACGCCTCTGGCATTCAATCGATACACCCAGATCGGACCGCTTGCCGAACTGATCCCCCAGCCTAAAACCAATGCCGTGCCCAATGTGCCCAGGAGGTCTTCACCGAGCCCGCCGCTCCGATGCAAAGACTGAAAGACCACGGGAAGGACATTCATAATCAGAATGCCTAATGACCATAACCAGCCGGCGCCGAGACATGCCAGCCGATCTGGCGTGTGAGATGCGTGCGGAATCCTTGTCACTCGATTCTCCGAAGTGTGCATGATGACTGCCCTTTGTTCCATCTGACGATGGTGCTGGTTCTCGATGTAGGCATGCCGTAACGTCGGCGTGGACCTCGCGCTTACCGGGTCAGGTCCCCACTGCTGCATGAAGTCAGTACGGATTTATGCTAACGACTGACAAAATAAATAACAAGATGGAACCTGTGAGCTAGGGGAAAGTCCCGAGCGCAGGGCCATTCGTTAGCCTTGTTGGCTCGGGACGCTACCGCCGAAACCCGCTTGTACGGCGGGAGCGACGGTAGCGATTTGCTCCAATGTTTACAAAAACAAGTGTTGTGATAACAGGCATTGTGTAAATTATTTGTTTATGCGATATTGCCTTCACGCATGAGGGGCATCGACTGGATCGATCGAAGTCAACCGCATCACGCAGAGGATATTCAGACCAGCGTTGCGTGGGACCCGCAGATGGACGCGGACGCTCATGCGGGAGCGCAAGCAAAGACCTGACTCGGGTTTTCCCTCGGGCTTCGGGTCCGGCGTCGACACAAGAGAGGTGAGCGCGACTGGAGGGAGGCTACGTCGGCCGGCATGAGTGAACTGCCAGTGATGTATCGGTATAAGTACGGATGACTAATCAATGTTTGCAGAACGCTAGAGTGTTATTTCCTTGGCGATGACCTCGACTGCCGATCCGCTACCTTCGAACACCCTGTTTCCTTCAAATTTTTGAGTAAGGCGACCTGTCTCATGAAATCAACTGATATTCGGCAATCGATCATTCCGTCTTCGTTCCGGTCGAGATACGAGAATTTTCACTATTCCCCTGCAACCGGGGTAGGCGACCTCATCTGGGTTTCGGGTCAGGTCGGCACCGACAGTGAAGGGAGAGTGGGCATGGACATGACGGAGCAAGCCCGATTTGCGTTCGAGTCGTTGAAGTGTGTGCTCGAGGAAGCGGGGGCGGTGCTGGCGGACGTCGTCGAATTGAATACGTTTCACACGCAGATGCGGCGCGACATTGGCGCCTTTGTTGCGGTGAAGGATGAGTACTTTCCGGACAACTATCCGGCATGGACGGCGGTAGGGGTGACGGAGCTCGCTCGTGCCGAATTCTGCATTGAAATCCGGGCGGTGGCAGTCATCGGTTCGGGCGGCCGCTAATTCGGTTGAAATCGTAAGGAGGACAAGATGAGCGCGTACAAATTCAGAGCAATCTCTGTCATCGCGGTAGCTGTATCCCTCGTAGTCGGTACTTCCGTTGCGGCGGAAGATCTCACGCCGGAAGGTGGCGACCGTGCGGCGAGCAAGGACGGTGCCGTGCCGGCCTACGTCGGAAGACAGTCGCAGGACTCCGGATGGGCGTACGGAAAATTTCGCGGCGATTTCTGGAAGCATCGTAACGAGAAACCCCTGTACTCGATCGACGCATCGAATGTCGACAAGTACGCTGCGATGCTTTCGCCGGGCCAGATCCAGCTGATCAAGCAGAAGAAGGGCTACCGGATGGACGTATACCCGTCGCATCGCGAATGCCAGTTGCCGGACTTCGTTCAACAGAACTCGACAGCGAATCTCACTGCGGCAAAGCTCGATGCGAGCGGCGACAACGTGCAGAACGCGATTCTTCCCGCCGTGCCGTTTCCACAGCCGAAAAATGGCGCCGAAGCGATGTGGAACTACCTGATCCGATATCGCGGGGAAGGCTACGAATGGCCGTTGATGGCGACTGTCGTTTCCCCGCGCCCGGGTAGCACCGAATGGAACGATGCAAACGCCCCGCAGCTTGTGTATCTACCTTGGGGCAAGCCAGGTACGACGAAGCCGCAAGACATCGATCAACTCATTCAGGGCGCCTTCTATTCGATCCAGTCGCCGGCGGCGTTGGCCGGCCAGGCTTTTGTCCAGCGGCAATATTTCGATAAAGATCCGGAAACATACTATTACTTCCCCGGGCAGCGTCGCGTGAGACGGATGCCGGCGTATATGCACGATGCGCCGGTTATCGGCACGGAGAATCAATACCTGATGGATGAAGCCGATATGTTCTTCGGGCCCATCGACCGGTTCAACTGGAAACTTGTCGGTAAGCGCGAAATGATCGTGCCGTACAACTCATTTGGCATGTACAAGTTCAAGGACAAGCTGCACGACGTGGCGACGGCGGACGGCATTGCGGCAGACAACCGGCGCTACGAAACGCACCGTGTCTGGGTCGTCGAGGCAACGCTCAAGCCCAACGCACGCCACGTCGATTCGAAGAAGGTTTTCTATCTGGACGAGGATAGCTGGCTTGCGCTCGTCGGCGAGGACTACGACACGCAGGGCAAATTGTGGAAAGTGCGTGAAAGCTACCCGATCCCGGTGTATGAACTCGGCGGCGCCTGCGATACCCAGCCATTCGTGCAGTACGACCTGATCGATGGACGTTACGTTTTCGATCAATCAACGATTGGTCAAGGCAAAGATATCCGGTGGTACGAGCAGATTAACGATCCGCGGTTCAAGGCCGACTTTTTCACGTCGGAGTCGTTGAAGTCAGTCAGCGAGCGTTGAAGATCGTTGTGTAGGGAGCGGGGCGGGCCTGCGCGGGTGACGCACGTTCGCATTTGGCGCAGGCAGGGGAGACGCGATGAGAAAGATTAATACATTTAGATGTACTACCATTTCAATGGCCGTGTTTGCGGCTGTGGCATCGAATGCCTACGGCTACGATTTTACGACGGGAATCAATGACCTGACGGGCTCATTGGTAAGCAACATTACGGCGGGCGCAGGGATCCGGACGAAGAGTCCGAGTTGTTCCCTGACGGGTGATCCGAATTCGTTCGGCTGTGGTGCTGCGGCCAACACGAATCAATGGGGCTTCGGCGACGATGGCGATCTGAACTACCGTAAGGGCCAGCCGTTCAGCACATACGTGAGCGCCACCAGCGAGTTGCTGCTGACCATGCCGAGCGAAGGCCTCAAGTTTATGGTTCGCGGCACTGGGATGTATGACTTTCTTGCGGGCGACACGAACAGAACGCCACTGTCGAGCGCCGCCGCGGCACAGGTCGTCTACAACGCGCAGTTGCTCGATTTGTGGGGCGAGAAGGATTTCACGATCAACGGGCAGAACGCTCATGTACGGTTGGGCAACCAGGTGGTCAACTGGGGCGAAAGCATCTTTGCGAGCGGCGGCATCAATGCGACCAACTCGCTCGATATCCAGAAGCTGTTGATTCCAGGCACGCAGCTCAAGCAGGCGTTATTGCCTGCACCGATGCTGAGTTTTGCCACGGATCTAGGACACGGACTCAGCACCGAGGACTATTACCAGTTCCAGTGGAACGGCAACCGCTATCCGCCGGTCGGTTCGTTCTGGTCGACCACGAACATCCTCGGGCGCGGGACTGATCCCGCTACGATCAACACAAACAATTTCAACGTCGCGGGTCCCAGTGCCGGAACGATCGCCGGGCCGAGCAGCGGCAATCAGAACGTGCTCAACGGGATCAACACGGGCCTTGTCAACGGCGCGTACGCAGGCCCACCCTGGAACGATATCGGGATTCCTGTCTCATGGCAGGCGCCGTCAAAATACAAGCCGCAGTTCGGCTTGAAGTTCAACTATGCGCCGCGTTCGTTCGATGCGAATTTCGCGTTCTACTACGAAAACTATACGGACAAGTCCCCGGTGCTCTCGTCGCTGGCCAATGGGACGTTGAACTGGTCATACCTGCAGAACCGTCAGCTCTTCGGCGCCAGCGCAAACTTCGGTATCGGTAACTGGGCAATCGGTACGGAGTTGTCGTACCGGCCTCATGATGCCGTGGCGTTGTCGAGCTGCTACGGCGCTGGCGGGCCGCCCGACCTGAACACCAACGGCGTCGCTGGAGTCAACTGCCAGCAGTGGGCCGACATGAAGAAGTTGCAGTACGACATCAATGGCATCCTGGCCCTCACGCGCAGCGAGTATCCGTTTCTGAAGTTGATTGGCGCGGACGCGGCGGCTCTGACGTGGGAACTCACGTGGATCTACTACCCGGGCCTGAATTCTAGTGGCGTCACGCGATCGATAAACGGGCAGCAGGTCACGCAGCTGCCGCAGGCGGGCTATCTGACCTGGCTGGATAATGGGTCCGGCCTAGGCTACCCGATTGCCGCGGCACAGGGCACGTCGAGTTCGGTGGGCGCGACGATCGATTTCAACTGGACCTATGACGGCACGCTGATCCCTGGCTGGCAGGTGACGCCAGGCGTCACGTTTGCGGACGGTCTCTACGGCTACACGCCGACCCTCAGCGCGAACTACCTGCAGGGTGCGAAGTCGCTCAATCTCTACGTGCTGTTCAACCAGAACCCCACCGTCTGGCAGGCGGGCATCAATTACACGCTGTTCTGGGGCGGACATAACACGGTCGGCAATCCGTACTCAGACCGGAATTTTGTCGGAATGTTCGTCACTCGGAACTTTTGACGCACTCGCAGTGAGGGACGGCGCACGTTCTGCGCCGTCGAAAGACTTGAAGGGGTAATGCCGTGTTAAATCGTCTAGTCAGCAGTCTGGAACAGTATTTCTTCGGCCATCGCGCGATGGTGCTTGGTGCGATTGGCTTGTTTACTGTCGTGATGGCTGTGTTTGCGGTGCAGTTGCGTATGGACGCCGGTTTCGAGAAGCAGATGCCGATCGGCCACGAATACATCCAGACGTTCCAGAAGTATCGGAACGACCTGCTCGGTGCTAACCGTATCACGGTCGTTGTGAAGGCGCGACGAGGGGCGATCTGGACGAAAGAGGGCCTGACGCGGCTGTATAACGTGACTCAGGCGGTCACGTATCTTCCGAACGTGGACCGGGGCGGCGTCCGGTCGCTGTGGACGCCGAACGCGTTCGTCAACGAAATTACTGACGAAGGGTTTCGCGCGGAGCCGATCATCGCCGGCAATGTCACGCCCGATCAGCTGACACCCGAAATCGTCAAAGGGATTCGCCGCGCGACGACCCTCGGTGGTTATGTCGGCACGCTCGTCTCGCACAACGAAGACAGCGCGATGATCACGGCCGAATTGAATGAGCGTGATCGCAGCGGGCAGGTGCTCGATTACGTGACGTTCAATCGTCTGCTCGAAGCGAAGATTCGCAAGCCGTTCGAGGATGCCGGCTACGAAGTGCAGATCATCGGCTTCGCCAAGCAGATCGGCGACATTGCCGACGGTGCGACCGCGGTGCTCGGCTTCTGCGGCATCGCGCTTCTGCTCACCGCAGTCGCGGTCTACTGGTACAGTCATTCGATCCGCTTCACAGTGCTGCTGATTGCGTGCTCGCTGACATCGCTAGTCTGGCAGTTCGGCACGTTGAAACTGTTGGGCTTCGGTCTCGATCCGCTTGCGGTGCTTGTGCCGTTCCTGGTGTTCGCGATCGGTGTGTCGCATGGCGTGCAGCAGGTCAACTTCATCGTACGCGAGATTGCGCATGGACATAGTTCGTTTGTCGCGGCTCGTCATAGCTTTAGCGGTTTGCTGGTGCCCGGTGTGCTGGCGCTCGTAACGGCACTCGTATCGTTCATCACACTGTTGCTGATCCCAATTCCAATGGTGCGCGAGCTGGCGATCACGGCGTCGCTGGGTGTTGCCTTCAAGATCGTGACGAACCTGATCCTTTTGCCGGTTGCTGCGTCGTGCTTCCATTTCTCGAAGGCGTACGCGGACAACTCGTTGAAGCGCGCCCAGCGGCGGGCCAAGCCGCTGCGCGTGCTGGCGCGGGTGGCCGAACCGAAGTATGCCGGTCTCACGCTTGTCTTGACCGTTCTGATTTTCGGGCTCGCCGCCTGGCAAAGCCGCGACCGGGTAATCGGCACGTTGCAGCCGGGCGCGCCGGAACTGCGCGCCGATGCGCGCTTCAACCGCGACGCGACGTCGATCGCGCACAACTACGACATGGGCCTCGACTGGCTCACGGTTGCGATCGAGTCGAGCGGCAAGGCGTGCGACAACCCGGCAGTCGGGTTGTACGAAGACGACTTTTCGGCCGCAATGCGAACCGAACCCGGCGTCGCGTCGGTGCAGTCGTATTCGTCGATGCTGCGCGCGTATAACCAAGGCTACAACGAAGACTATCCGAAGATGAATGTCATCCCCATCGATCCGGAAAACTATGGGGCGGTTTCGGTCGACGTGGGGCGCGTGAAGGGATTCATGAAAGACGACTGCAGCATGACCGCGGTGCACCTGTTTCTGACCGATCACAAGGCGACAACGATCAACCGGATTCTCGACGACGTGAAGCAATACCGCGCGTCGCACGCGTTCCCTGGCATCGCGGTGTGCCTCGCGGCAGGTAATGCGGGCGTACTCGCCGCGACCAACGACGAAGTGGCAAAAAGCGAATTGCCGATGATGCTGTATGTGTACGCCGCAATCATGATCCTCGTGTTCCTCGCTTACCGCGACTGGCGCGCGATGCTGGCGTGCTGCGTGCCGCTTTCGGTAGCGACGTTCATTGGCTACTGGTTCATGAAGGAATTGCAGATTGGGCTGACGGTCGCGACCCTGCCGGTGATGGTGCTTGCTGTGGGGATCGGCGTCGACTACGCGTTTTATATCTACAACCGCCTGCAGGTGCATCTCGCTAGTGGCCAGCACATCGTGAAAGCGGTGCAACACGCGATGCTCGAAGTCGGCGTGGCGACGATCTTCACCGCGATCACGCTGGCGATCGGCGTCGCGACGTGGAGTTTCTCGGCGCTGAAGTTCCAGGCTGACATGGGCAAGCTGCTGGCGTTCATGTTCCTCGTCAATCTGCTGATGGCGATGACGGCACTGCCTGCATTGGCGTCAGCGCTTGAACGCTGGTTCCCGCGCAGCAAGCCGGCGCGCGCGCCGGGTCTGTTCAGTCACTGAAATCCGCGAGCACTTTTCGGAGACTCCGCCATGATCAAGACACTTGTTGCCTGCGCCGCGCTTTGTGCCGCTGCGGCTGCTTTTGCAGAAGCCCCTGGGACCGTCGGCGAATGGAGCGCAATGCCGGCGCACGCCTGGGCTGACCCCACGCACAAGATGCTGATGGACGCCACGCGCGCAGGTAACCGTATTGTCGCCGTGGGTGAGCACGGCGTCATTCTTCTGTCGGACGACGACGGGCATACATATCGCCAGGCCCGGCATGTGCCGGTATCGGCGACGCTGTCGGCCGTCACATTCACAGACGCTCAGCACGGCTGGGCAGTCGGCCAATGGGGCGTGATTCTCGCAACGAGCGATGGCGGGGAAACCTGGAGCAGGCAGCGGATGGATGCCGTGGTCGATCAACCGCTCTTCTCGGTGATCTTTACAAGTCCGCGGAATGGCATAGCCGTGGGTTTGTGGTCGCTGATGCTGTCGACGCACGACGGTGGCAAGACGTGGACCAAGGTGGCGCTGCCAAAGCCACCGGGAGGCGGCAAGGCGGACCGCAACCTTTACCACATCTTTTCCGATCGCCAGGGCGCGCTTTATATCGTCTCCGAGCAGGGAGCGGTACTGAAGTCGACCGACGGCGGCTCGAACTGGGCCTATACGGCGACCGGGGGCAAGGGCTCATTGTGGTCGGGCGTTGTGTTGCCGGACGGCCGCATTGTTGTGGCCGGCTTACTCGGCTGCATGTTCGAAAGCCGCAATGGAGGGGTGACGTGGTCTTCGGTGAATTCGGGAACGAAAAGCTCGATAACTGACCTCGCCTCAGACGGTGATCGACTGATAGGCGTTGGACTGGACGGATTGATGCTCAGGCAGAGCGCGACTGGAGGATCGCCTGAAGTCTCTCAGCGCACCGATCGGGCGACGTTGACCGCAGTCCTGACCAACACTTCCGGGCAGCCGATCTTGTTCTCGCAAGACGGTGTCCTGCTGGCGCGATGAGACGGTTTCAACTTCAGACTTAACATGAGTGCGTAAACCATGGTTAAAGAACCGAACGTTGGCCATGTCGCAATGGCCAACCCCAACTTCGTCAACAGCCCGCGTGCTGAATCCACTTCGAGAACCCAGATCGATTCGGCTCTCGAAAAATATCGCACGCTCGGCGGCTGGGTGGAAAGGCCATCGGACATGCAACAGGAACTCGATGGCGGCGTGCGTGCGGATGTGATCGTCGTCGGCGCGGGTTTTGCCGGCCTGAATACGGCACTGGAGCTTGCAAAACATGGCGCGAACGTTGTCGTTATTGAACGCGAGTTCGCGGGTTTTGGTGCAAGTGGGCGCAACGCGGGCTACCTCGCTGGTGGATCGGGAGCCAAGTTTGATCTCTTTCTCAGGCGCATTGGTCATGAACAGACGCAGAAGATAGTCGACTATCTGGAGTCGGGCGTTGACCACGTCGAACGAATGCTGGGCGAACATGACATCGACTGCGACTACGTCCAGTCAGGGATAATCCGCGCGGGCATTCATCCATCTCATGAAGCGAATATTCGAGAGAACATTCGGATTGCAGAGAAATTCGGGATCGAGTCGGAATTTCTGGATCAGTCCGGGATGCGCGCACGGGGAGTTCCGCCCGCGTTTCTATTCGGTAGCTACATCAACCGTGGCGGTACGCTGGATCCGGGCAAGTACGTCATGGGGTTGCGGAGTGCGGCGCTCCAGGCCGGCGTAAGGCTATACGAAAACACGGAAGTGCTGTCCTGGACCACGGGCCGCCTCGTTGAGGTACAGACCGCGCGTGGCAAGGCGACCGCGCCGATCATGGTGCTTGCCACCAACGCCTATACCCCGCGACTCGGCCTGCTTGCAGACAAGGTGATACCGATGCGCGTTTCCGCAATCGAGACCGAGCCGCTTTCGGCGAAACAACTGGTGGCTCTGGGCTGGCCCAACCGGGAAGGCATTGTCACTGCACACCGCAAGATGGAAAGCCATCGTTTGACAGCGCGTAACACGCTGGTTACCACGACCAAGCGCGTTCGCTATGCATTTGGCTCACGCACGCCAAACGTGCCGGACAACGCGGCATATCGTGCGCTACTGACGGCATTGCACGAACGTTTCCCCACGCTGAGGGATCTTGCCATCCGCGCGTGCTGGAGTGGCTACATAAGCGTCGCTGGCGACGCGTTGCCGGTCGTCGGCGCAACCGGTGAAAGGCAGAACGTTTTCTACACGGCTGGATGTTCGGGGCATGGCGTGGGTGCGCAGTCTTTCATTGGCCGTTTGCTTGCTGAGCGGATTCGCGGTACCGAGCATCCATTGCTGGTCGGACTGCGCCACGAACCCCCATCCACGCTGCCGGAACCGCTGCGGTGGTGTGCGGTCAACGGCGTGATGTCCATGCTGGGACGGATGGACGAGAAAGTTAACCGCGCGGCACGTGCTGCCGCCGCCCCGGAAAGACTAACCGACAAATAGAGGCATGGTAGATGAAATCTGATTTGTTCGACCTGACTGGCAGGATTGCATTGGTGACCGGCGCGAGCCGTGGGATCGGGGAAGAAATTGCCCGCTTGCTCGCGGCGCAGGGCGCGCACGTCATAGTGTCGAGTCGCAAGATCGAAGATTGCAAGACAGTCGCCGACGAAATCGCCAGGTCGGGAGGCAGCGCCGAGGCGTTTGCCTGTCACGTCGGAAAGATGGACGATATTGCATCAGCGTTCGAACATATCCAGGGAAAATTCGGGCGTTTGGATATTCTGGTCAACAATGCGGCCGCTAACCCCTATTTCGGGCATATTCTCGATACGGACCTCGGTGCGTTCAACAAGACCGTCGAAGTCAATATACGCGGATACTTCTTCATGTCGATCGAGGCCGGGAAGATGATGAAAGCGCAGGGCGGTGGCACGATCGTCAATACCGCGTCGGTCAATGCCCTACAACCGGGTGACAGGCAGGGAATCTACTCGATAACCAAGGCAGCGGTCGTAAACATGACGAAGGCCTTCGCGAAGGAGTGCGGCCCGTTCGGCATTCGCGTGAATGCATTGCTGCCCGGCTTCACCAGGACGAAATTCGCCGGGGCGCTGTTCGAAGACCCGGAGCGCGTCGAGCGCCTGGTAAGCGGAATCCCGTTGCGCCGACATGCCGAGCCGAAGGAGATGGCGGGTGCTGTTTTGTATCTGGTATCGGACGCGTCCAGCTACACGAACGGCGAGTGCATCGTGGTCGACGGCGGCCTGACCGTCTAGAGATACCGAGTAAAGGAACCGATCGACATGAGCAACATTTCGGACCAGCCGGCTGCCAATCTACCCATCGCGCGCGTCGACTTTGGCTGCGTGTCGGTTCTGTTCGGCGAGAAGAGCGGGAAATACCCTGACGGAAATCAGGTACTTATCCGCGGATCGGACATTCGCGCGGCCTTCGATACGCCCATTGTTTCAAACTACATCGGCCCTGAATTCGACACGACTGAACTGGTGGTCATGGGACACGTGCACGAAGACCATATGGCCGGCCTGCATCGCATTCCTTGCGCGTCTGTCCACGTGCACGAGGCCGATCTGGCGACGATCCGCAGTTGGGACGGCATGGTTACCGCGTATGGCAATCCGACGAGGGATATGTCGGCAATGCTGACCATGCTTGAGCGTAACTTCTTCTATGCGCCGCGGCCGGACGCGGTGGGCTATGTGGATGGCGCAACGTGGGAATTGGGCAAGGCGAAGATTCGCACGTTCCACATGCCCGGTCACACTGCGGGCCACTGTGTTCTGCTAGTTGAACCGGAAGGCGTGGCGTTTATCGGTGACATCGATTTGACCGGTTTTGGTCCGTACTATGGCGATGCCTGTTCAAGCTTGCACGATTTTCGCCGCAGCCTCGCGCGGTTGCCGGATATTCCAGCGAAGATATGGGTGACGTCGCATCACCGCGGCGTCTATATGGATCGAGCGCACTTCTTGAGCGATCTTGCGGCCTTTACGGCGAAACTCGATAAGCGCGAGCAGCGCCTGCTGGCGTACCTGAGCGAGTCGCCCAAAACTTTGGATCAGTTGGTCGAGCTCCGGGTGTTGTACCCGCGAGGCTACGAGAGCCCTTGGGCAGTGTCTGCCGAAACGCGTACGATTCTGCAGCACCTTGCTGAGATGGTGGCGGACGGGCGGGTCAAGGTTGATGAGCGTGGTGTCTACAGCCCCGGATGACGTATCGCGACAGGCGGCGACCCAGAAGGCGCCGCG
Organism: Paraburkholderia fungorum; assembly: GCF_902833645.1. Classification (GTDB taxonomy): domain Bacteria; phylum Pseudomonadota; class Gammaproteobacteria; order Burkholderiales; family Burkholderiaceae; genus Paraburkholderia; species Paraburkholderia fungorum. Next base: position 681,091 of record NZ_CADFGE010000003.1, on the reverse strand, counting down.
ATCCGATGAAGGCGACTTCACGATGCGGGCATCGTGAAGTCGAGCAAGCCATCGCGCCGCCCTTCAATGACGGTTGGCGCCAACACCCTTGATCGCCGCACGATCCAGATTTCCCAACAACTGGATCGGATCGATCATCTGCCCGTCGACCTCGACCCATCCCATGTGGTTATCTCCCGCGGACCAGCCGAGGAGCCGTTGGATCTGCTCAGGGTAGCTCGCGACCTCTTCGGGGGTTAGCGAGAGGTACATGTTTTCTTCCTGACGGACATTGGCGGCGTCGAGCGCCATGCCCACCGCAGTCCGATATTCCGACTGCGTGCGATTTGCACCGCCTGCGTGATAGGTCGATCCAAGGAAGATCAGCGCCGAGCCAGCCTTCATGACTGTCGGACAAGCCTCGGACAGGTCCGGTTTGCGATCGTCGTCCCAGACATGGCTGCCCGGAATGACGAGGGTGCCGCCATTCTCGGCGCTGAAGTCGGTGGCCGCGCACATGATCTGCACACGACCTTCCCGGCCTCCTGTTGGATGGCGCCACATGAAAGCAGTGTCGTCGCGGTGTAGCGGTTGGGCGGCCTGACCGGGCCCGATCTGGATGGCTTGCGTTACGCCGATACGAACTCCGGCCGTAAGCGAGAGGCGATTATCGCCAACCCAGACGTCGCGCGGCCTGCAAAGGAAGTGCTCAGCCACGGGCAGGTACAGCGGATGGGTAGCCATTTTCGCCAGACGACGTGTGTGGGCGAAGAGGCGCGACAGTCGTCGCGTGTGGCTGCCGGAAAAGTTGTCCCTGCCAGCCGCTTGCTGTTCGATGAGCGGAAACAGGTCTGCTTTGATGCCGGCGAGGTCCTCGCTCGAGAGGAAGTCCTCGATGATGACACCGCCGTCGCGCTCCAGGACGGCGATGACGTCTTCCTGGGTGGCCGTGAGGCCAGAAAGTCTCGATAGCTCTACCATTGGATTACCTATTTAAGAATACTTACGATTAATTCGAAGTTCGAGCGAAACTAAAATTCGGGGCAGCTAGAACCACTCGGACTCCATGTTCAGCGTCGTGTCGTCGAGGCGTCGCAGCAACGCATGATGCGGCTGCATCTTCGGCAACTCGTAACGGAAGAAATACCGGCACGCTTTCAGCTTGCCGCGATAGAACTTGACGTCGTCGTTTGTCGCGTCTTCAAGCGCGCTTGCTGCCGCAAGACCCTGGCGCAGCCACAGCCAGGCAACGACGGTGTGTCCGAATACCTCGAGGAACGCGTTCGCTTGAGCGAGTACCAGGGTCGCTCGTTCGGCAAGCGCCGGTCGCAATACTGCCAACGTGTCGCGCATTTCCCACCAGGCGTGAGCAAGCGCGTCCGCGTCCTCCGAGAGATGGGGGGTCTCGTCAGCCTGCAGAACGGTCAAGTTGATTTCCCGTTCGAGTAGCGCGATCGCGCGGCCGTCGTGCATAGTAATCTTGCGGCCCAGGAGGTCGAGCGCCTGGACGCCGTGCGTACCTTCGTGGATCAGGTTCAGGCGGTTGTCGCGATAGAGCTGCTCGACCGGATACTCACGCGTATAGCCGTAGCCGCCATGAATCTGAATCGCGAGGCTGTTCGCCTCGAGACACCATTGGGACGGCCACGATTTCACGATCGGCGTCAGTAGATCAAGCAGTAACCCGGCTTCTGCGCGTGCCGTCTCCTTGTCGGCCGTGTGCTGTTCGTCGACGAGCCGCGCCGCGTAAAGGCACAAGGAGTAGCCGCCCTCGACGTACGCCTTCTGGGCAAGCAGCATCCGGCGCACGTCCGCGTGCTCGATCAGCGGCACTTGAGGGATATCCGCCCGCTTCTCTTCAGGCGGCCGGCCCTGGCTGCGCTCGCGCGCGTATTGAAGCGACGCCAGGTAACCGCGATAGCCCAGCATCGTGGCGCCCATCCCGACGCCGATGCGTGCCTCATTCATCATCTGAAACATGCACGCAAGGCCGCGGTGCGGTTCGCCGACAATCTCGCCGATGCAAACGCCGCGCTCGCCGAACGATAGCATCGTCGATGTGGTGCCTCGCCAGCCCATCTTGTGGATCAGCCCCGCAAGCGCGACGTCGTTGCGCTCGCCAAGGGTGCCGTCATCGTCGACATGATATTTCGGCACCGTGAACAGCGAGATGCCCTTCACGCCGGGAGGCGCACCTGGAATACGTGCGAGTACCAGATGAACAATGTTCTCTGACAGTTCGTGATCTCCACCCGAGATAAAGATCTTGTTGCCGGTGATCGAGTAGGTACCGTCTGGGTTCGGTACTGCGCGCGTAGTCAAATCGGCGAGGCTCGATCCTGCTTGTGGCTCGGTCAGCGCCATAGTGCCGAAAAACCGGCCTTCGAGCAGCGCCTGTAGATACTTGCGCTTTTGCACCGGTGAGCCGAAGCGCTCAATCACGTTCGCGTTGGCGATCGTAAGCCCGACGTAGGAACTCGTCGCGATGTTCGCGCTTTTGAACAAAGAATGGCAAGCGTGGGAAACGAGTGCCGGCAATTGCATCCCACCCAGCTCATAGTCCTTCCCTGCGGCGATCAAACCGGCGTCGCAGTAAGCGCGCACGGCTTCGTGCACTTCCCGAATCATCGAGACCCGTTCACCGTCGAATTGCGGCTCGTGCTCGTCGCTGTACCGGCTGTGCGGCGCGAACTTTTCCTCGGCAATTACCTGCGCAATGTCAAGCGCCGCAACGAAGGTTTCGCGATTGTGTTCGCCGAAGCGTGGCCGTTGTGTCAGCGCCTCGGCTTCGAAAAGCTCGAAGAGCTGAAATTCCAGATCGCGCCGGCGAATGATTGTCGAGTTTGACATGGGCTACCAGAAAGGTTGAATGGTTGAATTCGAGCGTCTGCGTTGCAGAATGTTCAGACGCCGAACTTGATTATAAATAACGAGTGTAATCATATATAGGTGTTCGATTGTCCGCAAATACAACGGGTCATAGATCTGTAGGTGTTTACGCTAGCCAAATTGGGCTATGCACGGCCACACGTACGGGGTAGCATTTTTACATAACGAATGTAATGTTATATTTGTTGGATCCTGGGTTCACGATGACTGGCTGTGGCTGCAGGGGGCCAGCAAGGCCCGGCGTCACAGCGCACATCGCTAATCGCTTTCCTCAAGAGGTTTTCATGTCGACGAATAGCCCCGTTGGATCGATCAAACTCAGTTCAATAGCTATCCTTACAATGGATCAACCTCCGGTCAACGGACTAGGACTCGTATTGCGCACGGCAATTGCTGTGCAGCTTGACCGCGCACTCGCCGATCCGGAAATTGACGCGATCGTGCTGACAGGTGGCGAGCAGATTTTCAGCGCCGGCGCAGACGTGCGTGAGTTCGGCACAGCGAAATCATCGAGCGCGCCAACACTTTCCGACCTGATTAGTGCAATTGAGGCCTCGCCGAAGCCGATCGTGGCTGCAATTGCGGGCAATTGTCTCGGCGGTGGTCTCGAACTCGCGATGGGCTGTCATTTCCGTGTTGCGCAGCGTGACGCATCGATTGGCTTGCCTGAAGTCAAGCTCGGGCTGCTGCCCGGCGCGGGTGGCACGCAGCGTCTGCCGCGGCTGGTTGGCGTCGAGTCGGCGCTGAACATAATCGTGTCCGGACAGCCGGTGCCAGCGCAGAAGTTTGCTGGCACGGCGTTGCTCGACGAAGTCGTCGAAAGCGGCGTTGTGGATGCGGCCGTAGCGTTCGCGTGTCGGGTCGTTGCCGAAAAACGCGCAGGCAAGCGCGCACGCGATATCAAGATCGTCGATCCACTCGCGGAGCCGTTCCTGCAGTTCGCGCGCACGAACGTGGAGGCCACGTCGCGTCCGTTCCCGGCGCCACTGCGATGCGTCGAAGCGGTCGCGAATGCAGTCAGCAAGCCGTTCGACGAAGGACTGAAGCTCGAACGTGAAATCTTTATGTCGCTGATGGCATCGCCGGAATCGCGTGCGCTGCGCCACATCTTCACTGCGGAGCGCGCAGCGTCGAAGCTGGCGGACGTGCCCGCCGACACGCCGCTGCGCGACATTCGTCGCGTCGGTGTGATCGGCGCGGGCACGATGGGCGGCGGAATAGCGATGGCCTTCGTCGACGCCGGAATCGCGGTCGTACTGCTCGAAACGAGCCAGGAAGCACTCGATCGCGGCCTCGGCACAATCCGCCGCAACTACGAAACGTCGTTGAAGAAGGGCAAGCTCACGCAGGTGCAACTCGACGAACGCATGGCGCGTATCGCACCGACGCTCGACTTTATGGCATTCGCCGAGGCTGATCTCGTGATCGAAGCGGTATTTGAAGAAATGAGCGTGAAGCATGACGTGTTCAAGCGTCTGGACGAGATTGCGAAGCCAGGTGCGATCCTGGCGTCGAACACGTCCGCGCTTGATCTGAACCGGATCGCGTCGTTCACGAAGCGACCGCAGGACGTGATCGGCCTGCACTTCTTCAGCCCCGCCAACGTGATGCGCCTGCTCGAAATCGTGCGCGGCGCGCAGACCGCTCCGGATGTACTCGCCACCTGCATGAACCTTGCAAAGCGGATCCGGAAGGTCGCGGTGGTGGCGGGCGTATGCGACGGTTTCATCGGTAACCGGATGGTCGCGCGCTACGGCGCGGCTGCGGGTCAATTGCTGATGCAGGGCGCGTCGCCGCAACAGATCGACGGTGCGCTGCAGCGCTTCGGCCTCGCGATGGGGCCGTTCCGGATGGCCGACATGGCGGGGCTCGACATCGGTTGGGCAGCGCGCAAGCGTCGCGCGGCCGAAGATCCCGGTGCTCAGCCGCGTACGGCCGCCGACGCGATCTGCGAGGCAGGCCGATTCGGCCAGAAGACCGGCGCCGGCTGGTATCGCTACGAGCCCGGCAAGCGCGATCCGATTCCCGATCCGGCCGTTGACGAGATCATCGAGCAGTTCCGTCGCGAAAGCGGGATTACACCGCGCAAGATCAGCGATCAGGAGATCGTAGAGCGCTGCATCTACGCGCTCGTCAACGAAGGCGCGCGAATTCTCGAAGACGAAATTGCCGCGCGTGCATCGGACGTCGACGTCGTGTACCTGTCGGGCTACGGCTTCCCACGTCACCGAGGTGGCCCGATGCTGTACGCGGACACCATGGGCCTTGCAACTGTCGTGCGCGCGTTGAAGCGCTTCGCCTCCGAGCCCGGCGCCGAAGCTTGGTGGCAGCCCGCGTCGGTGCTCGTGAAGCTTACGCAAGAAGGCCGTACATTCAATTAAGGATATCGACATGATCGACGCAGTGATTGTTTCCACCGCGCGCACTGGGCTTGCAAAGAGCTGGAAGGGCGCATTCAACATGACCTATGGCGCGACGCTTGGCGCGCATGCCGTGCAGCACGCGGTTGCGCGCGCTGGCATCGATCCGGCGGAGATCGAGGACGTGATCATGGGCGGGACGTTCGGTGAAGGCACAACGGGCGGCAATATAGCGCGTGCGATTGCGCTGCGCGCCGGCCTGCCCGTCACAACCGGCGGTGTCACCGTGAACCGCTTCTGCTCATCCGGTCTGCAGGCGATCTCGATGGCGGCACAGCGTGTGATGCTCGAAGGCGCACCGGCAATCGTCGCGGGTGGCGTCGAAAGTATCTCGTGCGTGCAGAACGAATCGAACAGGCACATGCTGCTTGATCCATGGCTCGTCGAGCACAAGCCGGAGGTGTACTGGAGCATGCTGCAGACGGCCGAGACAGTTGCGAAGCGCTACGGGATTCCCAGGGAGGAGCAAGACGAATACGGCGCGCGCAGCCAACAGCGCGCGGCGGCTGCTCAAGCGGCGGGCAAATTCGATGACGAGATCGTCCCGATGACGACAATCATGGCCGTCGTCGACAAGGCAACCGGCCAGTTGACAACGAAGGAGGTGACGATCTCTTCAGATGAGGGGATTCGCGCGGACACGACGCTCGAAGCAGTGTCGAAGATCCGTCCGGCATTGCCGGGAGGCGTAATCACCGCGGGCAATGCGAGTCAATTCTCGGACGGCGCATCCGCATGCGTTGTGATGAACAGCAAGCTGGCTGAGCAGCGTGGGCTTCAGCCGCTTGGAATTTTTCGCGGCTTTGCAATTGCGGGTTGTGAACCGGACGAGATAGGGATCGGGCCCGTATTCGCGGTGCCGCGTGTGCTTGAACGTGCCGGCTTGAAGATCGACGACGTCGGACTGTGGGAGCTTAATGAGGCGTTCGCCATACAGGTTCTGTACTGTCGAGACAAACTTTGCATTCCTGATGACAGGTTGAACGTGAATGGGGGCGCCATCGCCGTCGGGCATCCGTACGGTGTGTCGGGTTCGCGGCTTGTCGGCCATGCGCTGATCGAGGGCAAGCGGCGCGGCGTGAAGTACGTGATGGTCACGATGTGCATCGGCGGCGGCCAGGGCGCCGCCGGTTTGTTCGAAGTCTGCTGATCGAAGGAGACCGTGGTGTCGGTGAAGGAACTGTTTCAGCTCAACGGGCGCATCGCGCTCGTGACGGGGGGCTCGCGCGGTCTCGGCCTGCAAATGGCCGAAGCGCTCGGCGAATTGGGCTGCAAGGTCGTCATCTCGGCGCGCAAGGCTGACGAACTGGCCGTCGCACAAGCGCATCTGCGCGCGATGGGGATCGAAGCGAGGGCAGTTGTCAGCGATCTGCAGAAGTTCGACCGAATTCCAGCTCTCGTCGACGAGGTATTGTCTGCGCACGGGCGCGTCGACATTCTCGTGAACAATGCGGGCGCGACCTGGGGCGCACCCACCGAGGATTACCCGGATGAAGCGTGGCACAAGGTAATGAACCTGAACGTGAGCGCACCTTTCTTTCTGACGCGGGAGGTTGGCCGCCGCAGCATGATTCCGCGCAAGAACGGCAAGATCGTCAACATCGCCTCGATTGCGGGGCTCAAAGGGATGGCGCGCGGGGTGAACACGATCGCGTACAACACGTCGAAGGCTGCGATGATCCACTTTACACGCGCGCTTGCGACGGCGTGGGGGCATTACGGCATCCACGTGAACGCGATTTGCCCGGGCTTCTTTCCGTCGAAGATGACGGCGGACGTGCTCGATGCAGTTGGCGAGCAGGTGATCGCCCGCACGCCGCTGCAGCGGCTCGGCGGCGACGAGGACCTGAAGGGCGCGCTCGCATACTTCGCGAGCGACGCTTCGCAGCACGTGACCGGCCAGTACCTGGCCATCGACGGCGGGATGTCGGCAACATGACAGGCGACGCGCAAAGTAGCTTCAGTGGCACACGTCCGGTCGAAGAGGCGCACGCGTTCGACGCCGGGCGACTGCTTGATTACATGCGCAAGCATGTCGATGGCTTCTCGGGTGCGCTACACGTCGAGCAATTCAAAGGCGGGCAGTCGAATCCGACCTTCCTGCTCGAAGCTGGCAGCAGTCGCTACGTGATGCGCAGCAAGCCACCGGGTACGCTGCTGCCCTCGGCACACGCAGTCGATCGCGAGTTTCGCGTGATCCGTGCGCTCGCCGACACCGCTGTGCCGGTCGCGCAGGCGTTCGCGCTGTGCGAGGACGCGGACGTAATCGGCACGGCGTTCTACATCATGGAGTACGTCGAAGGGCGCATCTACTGGGACAGCTCGCTGCCGGGGCTGTCGAAGGCCGAGCGCGAGGCGCTGTACGACGAGATGAACCGCGTGATCGCGGCGCTGCATTCGGTGGATCCAGTCGTGGTTGGCCTCGCCGATTATGGGAAACCTGGCAACTACATCGAACGTCAGGTCGCGCGTTGGACGAAGCAGTATCGTGCGGCGGAGGCCGAGCGGATCGAAGCAGCCGATAGTTTGATCGATTGGCTGCCGAAGCACATCCCGGCTGGTGACGAAAGCCGGATCGTGCATGGCGACTATCGTCTCGACAACGTGATCTTCCATCCGCAGGAGCCACGAATTCTCGCGGTGCTCGACTGGGAACTCTCTACGCTGGGTCATCCGCTCGTTGATTTCGCGTACCACTGCATGACGTGGCGTATGCCCATGCATCAGGGACGCGGTCTCGCGGGCGTCGATATCGCGGCACTCGGTATTCCGGACGAGGCATCGTATCTGCGGCGCTATCTCAAACGCGTGCCGCGGGCGTCGAACGACGCGGTATCGGATGCGGACTGGGGCTATTACCTCGTGTTCAACCTGTTCCGACTCGTCGGAATCCTGCAGGGCGTGTATGCCCGTGCGCTGCAAGGCAACGCGTCAAGCGCGCAGGCGCTCGAAGTCGGCAAGCGCACGCGGCCGCTTGCTGAGCTGGCCTGGTCGCTCGCCCGGCAAATCGACACGATGCGCTGAGTGGGGCGTAACGCAATGACAGGCTGGCGTTAGACGCGTACGGCCTTCACAGTGAAGAAAGGGAACCAGAAATGAATTTTGAAAACACAAGCAAAGTGAAGGATCTCCAGAGGCGTCTGACCGTGTTCATGGACGAGCATGTCCATGCGGCGGAGAGTCAGTTCGAAGCCGAGATGGATGCGGCGCGCAGGGCAGGCAACCCTTGGCATCCGGCGCCGGTGATGGAAGCACTGAAGGAGAAGGCCCAAAGCGCGGACCTGTGGAATCTGTTCCTGCCTGAGTCACAATACGGCGCGGGGCTGACGAATCTCGAGTACGCGCCGCTGTGCGAAATCATGGGCCGATCGTCGATCGGCTCGGAGCCGTTCAACTGCTCGGCGCCGGACACCGGCAATATGGAAACGCTCGTGCGCTATGGCAGCGATGAACAGCGGGAAACGTGGCTCAAGCCTCTGCTCGACGGTTCGATCCGCTCGGGATTCGCCATGACGGAACCGAGCGTTGCGTCGTCGGACGCGACGAACATCGCCGCGCACATCGAGCGTGATGGCGATCACTACGTTATCAACGCGCGCAAATGGTGGACCTCGGGCGCGAACGATCCACGCTGCAAGATCCTCATCTTCATGGGTAAGACCGCACCGGACCATCCGGACCCGCACCGCCGCCAGTCGATGATTCTCGTGCCCATGGATACGCCAGGCGTCAAGGTGCTGCGCCATCTGCCCGTATTCGGCTACGACGACGCGCCGCACGGCCACGCAGAAGTGCTGTTCGAGAACGTGCGCGTGCCGGTCGGCAATGCCTTGTTAGGCGAGGGGCACGGCTTCGAGATCGCGCAGGGGCGTCTCGGTCCGGGGCGGATTCATCACTGCATGCGGTTGATTGGCCGTGCTGAGCGCGCACTCGAAGCAATGTGCCGGCGCGCCACGTCACGCGTCGCGTTCGGCCGCAAGATTGCCGATCACGGCGTCACGCGCGAACGGATTGCCGAAGCGCGGATCCTAATCGACCAGGCGCGCTTTCTCGTGCTGCACGCCGCGTGGAAGATGGACCTGCTAGGCAACAAGGCGGCGCGCAAGGAAATCGCGATGATTAAAGTCGCAGCGCCTGCGATGGCGTGTCAGGTGATCGACTGGGCAATCCAGGTGCACGGCGCGGGTGGCGTTAGCGAGGATTTTGGCCTCGCTCGCGCTTATGCAGGGGCGCGTACGCTGCGTCTTGCCGACGGCCCGGACGAAGTGCATCGCAACGCGATCGCGAAGATGGAACTCGGCGCCTACCTGTGACGCGTGATATCAGTTGAAGAACGGAGTCAAACCATGCCTGCTACTCGGTCGCCTTTCTGGCCAGCGCATTTGCCGACGCATCTGACATTGCCGGCTACGAACCTGTTCCACAACGCTGAGGTCACAGCAGCGCGCTACCCGGACAAGCCATTTATCGTGTTCTACGACACGCCGGTTACGTTCGCGCAGTTCAAAAACGAGGCCGAGCGCGTGGCCGGATTTCTGCAGCAGCGGTGCGGCGTGAAAGCCGGTGACCGGGTGATGCTGTATATGCAGAACAGTCCGCAGTGGATGATCGCTTACTACGGAATCCTGCGCGCGAACGCGGTTGTCGTGCCAGTTAATCCTATGAACATGACGGACGAGTTGCGCCATTACGTCGAGGACAGTGGCGCGCGTACTGTGTTCGTTGCCCAGGATCTGTATCCGCGCATTGCGCCACTGGTTGGTGATGCAGACGGCCAGCTTGCTCATGTCGTTGTCGCTACCTACAGCGACTATCTGAAGCAGCAACCGGAGATTGTGCCACCCGATTTCGTGACCGCTCCACGCCATGCGGATGGCCCACGGATGGTTCACTGGTCGAAGGCGCTTGACCTGTCTTTGGTGCCGGGACCGTTGACGGCCGGCCCCGACGACCTTTGCGTCATGCCGTACACGTCGGGCACTACCGGCAAGCCGAAGGGCTGTATGCACACCCATCGCAGCGTAATGTGCACAGCGGTTGGCGGATTTCACTGGCTCGGCAGCACGCCGGATACGGTCGCACTGTCGACGCTGCCGATGTTCCACGTCACAGGTATGCAAGGAGGACTGAACAGTTCGATCTACAGTGGCGCAACAGTTATCTTGCTGCCGCGCTGGGATCGCGATGTGGCCGCGCGGATGATCGCCCGTCACCGCGTGACTCACTGGCAGTCTATTTCGCCGATGGTAGTGGACTTCGTGTCGAATCCAAAACTTGGCGGGTACGATTTGTCGACCCTGCGCTGGATGGGCGGCGGTGGCGCTGCCATGCCGGAGGCCGTGGCGAGAAAACTGAAGGAGATCACGGGCGTTGATTATGTCGAAGGGTACGGACTGTCGGAGACGATCGCTTCGACACATATCAATCCGCTGCTGCGTCCCAAGCTTCAATGCCTTGGCATACCCGTTTTCGACGTCGATGCGCGGATTGTCGATCCGACGACACTGGAACTGAAGCCACAAGGCGAGACTGGTGAGATTATCGTGTGCGGGCCGCAGGTGATGCAGGGTTACTGGCGTAATCCGGACGCGTCACGAGTGGTGTTTGTCGAGATTGACGGCAAGCGTTTCTTGCGTACAGGCGACCTGGGATGGATGGACGAGGACGGTTATTTCTTCATGGCTGACCGCTTGAAGCGGATGATCAACGCATCAGGCTATAAGGTGTGGCCGGCCGAAGTCGAGGCGATGATGTACCATCATCCGGCGATTCAGGAGGTGTGCGTGATCGGCTCGCGGGATGCTCATCGCGGCGAGACGGTTAAAGCCTTGGTGGTATTGAAGTCCGAGCTGGCGGTTAGCGTCACGCCTGACGATATCATTGCTTGGGCACGCGAACGCATGGCGTCCTATAAGGCCCCGCGCATTGCCGAATTCGTCGACATGCTGCCGAAGTCCGGCAGCGGTAAGGTCATGTGGCGCGAACTGCAGGAACGGGAGGCGGCGAGGGTCCCTACGCAAAGCGACGCGAGTGCATGAATGCAAGACGGGTGTTTATGGTTCCGGTGCGATTTCACGCCGTAACAATAACGTTTCGGGACGGCCTCCACGTCCAGCGTGATCGGTTGGAATTGTCGAGATGGATTCGCGAACTGGCCACTGAACGTCCAGCGTCGGTATTTGAACCGAGCGATGCCGGACGAGCGCGGATATATCAGCTCTGCGAGGCGCTTGACGGTATAGAACTTCGGTTGCGATCGCATCCGGGAGTTACGGAATCTTTGGGAAGAGAAACGCTTCGTCAGCGTGAAGCTGTGGATGCGACCCTTGCGAATCTCGCGGCAGTTCGCCAAGAAATAAGGACGCTGGAAGGCCAATCGGAAAACGCGCGCAAGGTGACAACTCGTGGCGAGGAAATCTCGCGCTTCCTCGGCCGCCTAGAGGAAGCCCTGAGGTTGTACGAAACGCTCGACACGTCTTCAGCGCTTAACGAAGAGATTGCATCGCTGAAGACGCAGGTTGAGGACCTGAACAAGCTGATATCTGAACACGAGATAGGTCGGAAAACGGAAAACGCGCTTGATACGATCCAGTCGATTTCATCGCGACTAGTCCCACAGCTTGACGGGGAGTGGCCAGATGCCCCTATTCGACTCAATATCCAAGATCTCACGATAAAGGTTATTCGTGGTACGCGCGATGATTTCCTTTGGGAGATTGGCAGCGGTGCAAATTGGCTTGCATACCATGTGGCGCTTACCCTTGCCCTGCAAGGCTACTTTCTGAGCAAGCTGAATCATCCAGTGCCGGGATTGCTAATCTATGATCAGCCAAGCCAAGTCTACTTTCCTAATCTACGAGCGGGAAAGGCATCAGAAGCGAACTTAGACCCAGAATGGGACAACGAGGACGTAGCTGCTGTACGAAAAGTATTTACGCTTTTCGATGGCATCATCACAAGAACCTCAGGCCGCTTGCAGATCATCGTACTTGACCACGCTGACGAAGAAGTCTGGGGGGGCTGACCAATGTCCATCGCGTCGAAGAGTGGCGTGGAGAAGCCCTCGTGCCGACTGAATGGATCTAGGTCGCGACAAGCCATGCGAAAGACCGCAACGGGACCTGAAAAGCCATTCGATGGCGGTGAGTGTTGATATTTGTCGATGTCGGTTTGCGAACGGCCGCAATGTAATGGGCGGCCGCCCACGACACCCGATCTCCGACCGTCCGCTCTGGCCGAACTGCGCGCGTCCCGCGTAAGGCAAGGGGCGCACATGGACCGTCGTTCGACAGCGCTGACGAAATGACCGTTTGCCGTCGTCTAAGAGTCAGCGCGCCAGGGCAGATCGCACGTGGAACAACTGTCGTCTTACCCGTCTTACCCGATTACGTCGGCCAAATCTCGAACAGCGCACCCGACTGCTTTTCGGTGAGTCTGATGTTGCTCGCATAGGTGAGTTTGCGCGTAATGCCGGCCCGCTTGGCGAGGCGCGCGAAGTCCACCCATTTCACGGCGGTTTGCTCCCAGTCAAGGGGGCGCACGCAGTGAAACGTTTTTACGGTTTGCCCCGGCTCTTGAAATATGCTTTCGATCCGTCCGTGTCGATGCACTAGGACACCCCGCGATGAAGACATCTTATTTCTCGGACGGGAACACTGGATAACGATATCACCCACTCGAGCAGTGGAAGGAAACGGTGCATTCCCGCCCCACCAGAACCAACTAACTATGCCGGCGTCCGGCCCAATGCGCTCTTGCACTTCCTCCATCGTGTTTTCCACCACCTCGATATCGCCGGGATAACGCGCGTCTTCACGCGTACTGATGAGCCAGTATTTCGGCGCTCGCGTCTGGACCTTGGTGTGCGAACTTGCACGGTTTGACGGGGGATCGGGAGAGATGAGGACAGGAATCTGCCGAATCCGCGCAATAAATTCGCTATCGATAACGCCCCCGGATGCCGCAAGCGAACCAATCAACTGCTCAGCCTGCCCAATGAGTTCTGGCCGGTCAGAGATAACGGACGCCTCCACGTAGTAATTGTTGGACCGCTGCGAAGCATTGGCCGAGCCGATGACGGCCCAGTCGTCGAGTACCAGCACCTTGGCATGCAAGTTCGGAACATTGAACAGAGAGGCCCCTGCTGTGAGGTACCCCGCGAGTACTTCGGCGCTCGTGCGCCCTCCCGCGATGGAGGCATCGGAAGCATCGACCACGAGCACGTCTCCGGCGCCAAGGGGGAGGAGTCGTGACTCCGTCACGTAGGCAATGGCAGCCCGGCGCCGCTTGGCCTTGACCGCTTTCTCCCCGACGGTATCCCACAGGTCTGCACTTAAAAGTTTCAGCATGTGATTATTTTGAATTGGTTTATCAGCGCGTTATGGCGAGGTCGCACTTCCACCGCGCGGCTCAACATCATAGACGAATACCGCCGATTCCATCCTCGCCAAGCTACAAAGACTAAGTACGTGGATCAGCGGAACGGGACACTAGTTTCGGTCATTCGACATGAGGATGCAATTCGTTGACAATTTGACCTCCCCCACGCTCAAACGACGGAGCCCTGAACTCATGCGACTCGAATTCGTTGACGTTCAAAGCCTACGTCTCTTTGAAGCGGAACCCACGCGTGTCGTCTCGGAGCCTTCGCGGTGGAAAGGTTCGGCCGTTGCCGTTTCAAAAGGGGCGACGCACTTAACCTCGCGTCGCATTCGAAATTAATACGACCAACCCAGCTTAAAAATGATCAGTAAAACTGTTGAACAATTCTATTCGGATATCTCGGACATCTCGATGCGCCTCGTGAGAGCGTATGGCTTGGCCCATCGCGCACCGGACGATCAACCTGATCTAGCATTGGAACGCTGGATGGACTACCGGCTCCGGCACATCAGCCCGCAACCGCGGGAGGTACAGAAGTCCAACCGGTTCCCAATTGGCGGGTTGCCGAGCGACGTCCGGGAGGCGCTATGCCTCATTGAGGCGCGTTTCTCAAATGGTGACGAAGTGAATCCCTACCTCAGTAAGGGGATTCTCAACAACGACGTCGCCAATCTGAAGCAACAGAATCGTACTGACGGGCTTTGGGCAGACTGGGGTATCCATCATTTCCATCTGACCACAGAGCCACTTGCGGTGGGACAACGTTTCTCGAAGCGGTCCGGCTGGCTGCTGTTTGCGAAGGTGTACGACGACGCGGTCGCCTTCATCGATGTACGAGATCACAATGAAGATTTTTTATGGACGCAGGCTGACCTGCTGAGGACTTTCATTTCGTCATGGCCTGAACAGGCCGAGCCTTTTCGTATTTCAACGATGAAGGTCGAGCCTCGCGAGCAAACGCCGGAGACATTGCAGACGCTCCGAAGCGCCGGCGTTTTTGTACCGATCGAGCACGAGGGGAACTTCTATTTCGGACCGGGAGGTGGCGTTACTACGTCAGCAACGTCCACGAAGGTGAGCGTTGCATGCATGAGTGTCCGGACGGATGCGCGGCGGATTGCGACTTGGCTTGAGATGCCCGACAACGTGCTGCGCGCTGAGTTGCGCAGCCGTGGGGTCGAAGATCCGCAATTTGCCATTGGATGCAACGACGTTGGATTGATTCTGGGCGAGATGACCGCCCCCGACTGCTACTGGCAGCTCGCAAGAAGCGGCGGCGAGGATGCGAGCAACCCGATGCAGGCGCTGCACGATCTATTCTTGCCGGAATGGGCCGCCGTCGCGTTGATCACCGATCTTGAGTCCAAGCAGAGCGCCTGAGTTCACGGCCTATGCGGCCGGCGCTGGTACCGTCGGCCGTGCAAGAGTCCCGAGCGTGCGGGGGACAGACTATATTCCTATGTGTGGCCGACGCAAAATTGCGCGTCACCCTATTGGCAATGCGCCCGCGAACAAAAACCGCGTATCAGCCAAAATTGTCGCTACGCGTCTCACCGCGCATGGCCAGCGCGACCTGATTGCCAACGGCCACTAAATTCTCAAGTGTCGCTGCAGGATAGAAGACGGCTCCGTCCGCAGTCCGCAGTATCGCAACGGTGTTTCGCTGCTGGCTGGCGGCACTGAAGGAACAGCTTATACATCTCGGCGTCTTCGGCGGCATTCGCAAGCCGATCGTCGGCGTGATGTCGGACGCTTACGAACGGCAACTCTGGAGATTTCCGCTGTCGCTTGTAGCTCGAGAGTGTGAGTTCGCTAATGCAGGAAGCCGCCATCGAGTGGCTCGCTACCGCCATCGTCAGCAGTCCGCCGCATTGCTGACGTAGAACACGGTCCGTCCCAATGGCAGCTCAGGCCGAATTCGTGACGCTCGCCCGGACGCTGTTGATCGGGACTGTTCGAAGCCGTCTTGAAGCTGCTGGCTTGTCACGCCCCTGTGACGGCGGAAGTTTTATGGTTAATAACTGGCAATCGCGGAAGTTTTTTGGGTAACAGACCTGGTGAAAGAATACAGATTTGGTCTCTTAATTAACCAGGACGGAAGCTATTTGGTTAATTTTCCGGAAGCCAATCGAGTTCTTCTACAATCTTCCGCAGACATCCTCCAGTCTAGAGCTTGCAGTTTTTTGCGGCGGGAACGTTTCTGTCACACGCGCTGCGTTCATATCTGTTTTCGTGGGCTGCGATGTTGCCTGTCGTCGTCGCGGCACCCTTCATCCGTCGGCTCGCCGATCGAATCACACGCTGAATGCTGGCAGTGTTGATCTCGCAATCTGGACCGAAAGGCGCGCGCACGGACTGCGCAGACGGGTGATAGGGGCAGCGCCGCCATCAGGCTTTCACGGCTCGGGTTGAAGAGGCGAGGCGCGACGGCATTGACGCGGCGATCTGCTTGCAGGCGGCCAGTTCAGATTGCCATTGGTCGACCTCGATCGTATTCTCGCTAATCTGCTGGAAAACGCGATGACGTATGGTGAACCACCCGTCGAAATCGCGACTGGCATGCAGCATGGAAAATGGACGATGACGCTGCGTGACCATGGCCCTGGCATTCCTGACGATCAGCTTGACCACGCCTTGCAACCGTTCATGCGTCTTGACGCCGCTCGCGGCGGCGATGCGCACTGCGGGCTGGGACTCGCGATAGTCCGAAGACTGGCGCGCCGCAATGGCGGCACGCTGTCCGTCGCCAATGCGGTGGGTGGTGGCCTGCTGGTCTCTTTAGTGTTTTCGTGAGCGGATGAGGTAATTAGGAATTCATACCAAATCCTTTGGCCTGAGGCATTTACCTGTTGAGTCACTTTCTGTGCAAGTCGACGGGAGCGCGGTGACCTGTAAGGAATATGCAGTGCCTGAAAAACGGGGGCCGCGAAGTAGCCAGGGCCACGTTCGTCGGCACGGCCGTGACCGGCGAACGCTCAAGCCGTGAATTGATATATCGGCCTGTCCCCGGCGTACCCGCACAATGTCGGCGATTAGGTCGTCATGGGGTCATCTGCTGCAAGAGCTTTGAGAAAAACGATGACACTGCCAGATCGGAGACGATGGGACCGTCGGCGTTCGGCAATGTCGTAATCACCTTGATCGAGCGTTCGTGGAAGGCGCGCGCGGCGACGCGCGCGCCTTCCACGTCGCCGATCCGGATCGCATCGACGATCCGCTGGCGCTCCTTTGACAGGCGCGCGGCCGTCTTGCGCCACGCTTCAAACCGTTTGCCCTGGATCTCCCTCGCAAGTCCGATCTGAACGCTCGCGAGGAACTGGCAAAGTGCAATGAGTAGTGGATTGCCGGACGCTCGTACCAGTGCGTTGAGAAACCGTGTTAGCCCGGCAGCGATGTCTTCGGGCGTGACCGCATGATCGATGGCTGCGAGCGCCTGCTGCATCGCGTCGACCTCCTGCGTTGTCGCACGCGCCGCGGCGAGTTCGGACGCGTAGGTATTGAGCGCGCCGTGCACGCCAAGCACCTGCACCATTCCGACCTTCTCGAGCTGGATCATCGAGAACAGTGAGTTCGCGACCAGTTCTTCGGCTCGTGCGGTCACATAGACGCCTTTGCCATGCTTGATCTCCACGAGTCCTGCGCTGGCGAGTCCGCGTATCGCCTCCCGCACAGTCGTGACGCTCACATTGTACGTTTCGAGCAACTGTCTTTCGGTCGGCAGCTTGTCGCCGAGGGCGAACTGTCTGCCGAGAATCCGCTGGCGGAGATCGTCGAAAACCTGCTGCGTGACGTTGCCGCGCTCCGTGCGTCGCGGTGATGGATCGACTGGGGTGGACGGCATACTGTTCGATGTGTCGAGTGTAGACGGATATGGTTACGAGATCTTGCGCGCTTGCGCGCCGCGCTGCGGTGAGGGACGCTTGAACAGCTCGACGATCAGATCACGCAGCCATATGTTGCCCGGGTCAGTCGAATAGCGTCTGAACCAGTACAGGTTGATTTTCATCTCGTGGCGCGCTCCCGGAAGAACGATCTCCTGATACGGATCGTTTCCTGTCCATTGCTTGAAGAACCCGCCGACCCGGCGCGGCAGGACTGCAGCGAGCCCGGTTTGCGCGAAGATCGCCGGCAGCACCATGAAGTGCGGCACGGACAGCCGAACGCGATCCTGCAGCCCGTGCTCGACGAGGATCTTCGTCGTTTCGGGGTGCGACGTGATCGACACGAATTCGAGCTCCTCGAGTGGACGCGCTATCGATGCGCCCGCCTTGTTCCGCGTTGGAGCAAGGATCGTGTATTCCTCGCCGAACAGCGCTTCTGACTGGAACAGCTCGTCGAGCACAGGCAGGTAGCCGATCGCGAAGTCGATTTGCCCGCTTTCGAGCGCCTGTGTCAATTCGAGTCCCGCCAGCTGACACGTCTCGACACGTACGCCTGGCGCACGCGCCTGCAACTCGCGCACGAGCAGCGGCAGGAATACCACTTCACCGAAGTCGCTCATGTGGATCAGGAATGTGCGTCGGCCGTTCGCGGGATCGAAGCGCGAGCCCTCGTCGAGCATCGTCTGCAGGTTGCGTATTGCCTGCTGGATCGCCGGCGCGATCCGCATCGCCGCGATGGTCGGTTCTACGCCGCCGTGCAGACGGACGAACAGTGGATCGCCGAACAAGGTACGCAGGCGCGTCAACCCGTGGCTGACCGAAGGCTGGGTGAGGTCAAGCCGTACAGCCGCGCGGCTCACGCTGCGTTCGACGTAGATGGCGTCGAACACCTTCAGGAGATTGAGGTCGACCGATAGGATATTCATGTGATCGATATTAGAAATGTATTTCCCTGCATGGACGACGGCAATTCAACTCCTCTAGACTAGCTGTTCTGGTCGCGTGTGTGTATACGGAATACTCGCTAAACAAGGGGGTTTTTCAACAAACGCTTCCAGGCTGACGTGAACAATCATGCATATCTGGCTGACATGAAACCAGTGAACAGTTAACTGGTATTGTCTGTATCGACAACCGCGAAGTACGATGTCCAGGCAACGCCTGCGCCCGGCGGCGCGCTACGGAGGAAACATATGAATGTCATCGAGAACGTCAGCCTGGAGACACTGATTGATTCGAAGCCGGTCGGGCCCGGATACGGGTAATCCGTTGAGGATATTGAACACACCCCGTGCAGAGGTTCAAACGTTTTACCTCGACCTTCCACGCCTTGCCTCATCTAACTTCAGGCTGGCGCTTCCGGGGGCTTTTCGTCAAGCCAGGAGTCTGTCCGGTCCTTTAATAGCAGGGAACCTGGCGAAGCCAGGCACTGCATTCACGATCCGGTCATTGTTTCAGAGGATGCGGCCCGAAACAATTCGTAAAGCTGGTAGTGCCATGGGCCAACATTCGTTTCCGTCTGATCGGTTCTAATCGCTGTGCGACTGGAACTCTATCTTCAATGCCGTCGCACCATGGCATAAGACGCATGCTGACATGTGTGAATGTTTACCTTCGCCTGTCTGCACGCGTAATTTCTTTCCTGCATCATGGAGAATCAGATGAAAAGATCGTTGATGGCGCTGGGTGCAGCCGGCGCGCTCACTCCGCAGCTACCGCTCACGCCCAAAGCAGTGTCACCCAGATGCTGGCCTCACCTACACGAAAAATCAGGGTGGCAGCAGCAATTTTCAGGAAACTAGGGCGGCGAGGCAGCACACCCGTTTGACAACGATAACCTTGACAACTCTTTCCGTATCAACAATTCGATCAAGTACTCGAGTGTCAACGATGGTGGCCTGAAGTTTGGCGGACTGTACGGCTTTTCCAGGAGATCAGGAGACTTCGCCACGAACCGGCATTGGTGCGTCCGCATCGGGTACTTCAAATCGTCTTTCGCTGGCAGCGAATAGCGCACGCTTCACGAACTACGAGTTGAATGGACGATACCAGTTTACCTCTGCGGTCTCGATCTCTGGTGCGTACACATTTGCCGACAGCCGTATTGATAGTGTCGGCCGAAATGGAACCAGTTCACGTTGCAGACCGCCTACGCGTTATCCAGGCGCACAGACCTTTATCTGCGGGGCGTCTATCGGCACGTGAGTGACACAGGAAGCAGCGGCATACATGCGGTAATTAACGAGTTCTCAACGTCGAATTCGAACGAGCAGATTGCCGTGACGGCGGGTCTGCGTGTGCGGTTCTCACTGAAAGCGTCTGACTCCTGCGTCTCCTCCGAACGCGTCCGCCGAAGAGGCGGGCGCGTTGCCGAAGCGGGAGCAACAGGCGGATACATTCCCGGCGACCATCATCCTGAACTTTGTAGTTCCATGATATGGCATCCGATGCCGGGCGTTCGCATGGTCGATGCCATGTGAATGCGTGGTGACGGCGCCCGCGCAGAAACCTCTCGCTATAGCGGCCTGGCAAACGAGTCTTGGGTGACCGTGTCCCCTGGAGACGTTGCTTATGCTGAAATGTATGGCACCTTCACTTTATGACAAACCGGAAGTGATCGTCGGAATGTGTGATCGCAGCTCGCCTATCGCGCGAAAGTGGTTCGGGGAAAGCCGCGCCGCGAGGGCAGGGATCTGCGGATCGGCATACGTGAAGCACGCGCTCGTCAAAGCAGCCGAGTGGGTGAACTAATGCACCGGGAAAAGTCATCTGTCCTTGCGCGGGCACAAACGTCAGTTGCGAGGTTTCTGCATCGACTCCGGCCGCGGGAAACGATCCCACTCGATGGACTATACGCCGAGCGCGCAATGAACTCCAATGGTCTGTTGTCTAAAGATGCGAAGAAGGCCAGGCTCTCGAAATTTCCGGGCAACCTGATCGAGCAGGGTCCTCGCCATGTCGAGAATCGACTTATCTATTTGTTCCAGTAACGGTACTAAATACGTGGTTAGAACGCGGTACCAATTTGAAACTGGAATTTCTGGTAGTTGTCGCCAGCATGCTTAACGATCGGGAAGCCGACGTCGAGTTTGAGCGGCCCGATGGGTGAAATCCATTCCAGTCCGGCTCCGTAGCTGTACCGCAGGCCGTTCGCACCCGCGCTGTTGCCCGCGTCTCCCCATACGTTGCCGCCGTCGACGAAGGTAAACACCCGCAAGGTACGGTCGAAGCCTGTACCGGGCAAAGGCAGCGTCATTTCTACATTGCCTACGACCATTCTTGAGCCGCCGATCGGGTTATTGGTAGTCACGTCGCGCGGACCGAGCGAGCCGGCCTCGTAACCGCGGACTGAGCCAATGCCACCGGCAAAGTAATTCTTGAAGATCGGATATGCGTCGCCAGCCAGCCCTTGCCCGTAACCTGCCTGGAAATTCAGTCCCAGGACGAAACCGCGCGCGAACGAATAGTAGTACTGCGCCTGAGTATCAGTCTTGTAATATTCGGTCCCACCGGCCGGCGTGCCCAACTCTGCATTGGCCTGGAGGTAATATCCTTTGCTGGGCACGAGAGCGCTGTCGCGCGCATCCTGCGACCAGCCGACTGTCAGCGGTACGTTGTTCTCCACGCGGCCCATTTTCTGCACGTATTGCAGGTAGGTCTCGGGGGTTGACGAGTCGGTATTGAATCGGTCCTGTTCGAGCCCCAGACCAAAATAAACCATATCCGACTCCGAGAACGGGATGCCGAGCTTCAGATCCGCGCCCACGGAGACGATCCGAAAACTGGTGTCGTTAAAATTGTAGAGTGGATAGGAAGTGCGCCAGTAGACATCGGTGATACGTTTGATCCCATCGACCGTGAAATACGGGTCGGTCTGCGTGACGCTGAGCGTGCGGCCTGTCGACGAGGTGTTCACGTTCAGTGCCAGACTGGTTCCTGAGCCAAATACATTGTCCTGCGACACCCCGGCCGAAATGATCGGACCTTCGCCGGAGCCGTAACCAAGACCCAGCGAAATCGAACCGGTCGGCTTTTCTGTGACCTTGACGTCGATGTCGACCTCATCGGAGGTGCCCGCGACCGGCACCGTTGTCACGTCGACGTCGGTAAAGTAGCCCAGACGGTTGATCCGGTCCTTCGACAGCGCCAGCCGGTTCGAATCGAACCACGAGCTTTCCATCTGGCGCATTTCACGGCGTACCACTTCGTCGCGGGTGCGTGTGTTGCCCACAATGTTGATGTTTCGCACGTACACTCGGCGGCTCGGGTCGACCTGCAGCGTCAGGTCGACCTTATGGTGTGCCTGATCGATCTGCGGTTGTGCGTTCACTGTGGCGAACGCGTAGCCATACTCGCCGAGCTTGTCGACGATCGCCTTGGTGGATGCCTTCAGCTTCTCCGCGGAAAAGCGGTCGCCGGATTTGATCTTGATGAGCTTGTTGAGTTCGGCCTCGCGGTCCAGCAGATTACCCACCAGATGGACGCCCGAAATCGTGTACGGCTCACCCTCGTGCAGACTGAGCGTGAGATACATGTCCTTCCTGTCGGGCGACAGTGACACCTGGGTCGACTCGATCGCAAACTCGAGGTAGCCGCGATTCAGATAGTACGAGCGCAGGTTCTCGAGGTCGGTGGTGAGCTTGTCCTTTGCGTACAGGTCGTTCTTCGTGTACCACGAGAACCAGTTCGGCGTGGATTCCTGCATTTCGTCGTGCAGCACGCTGTCGCTAAACACGGCGTTGCCGATGAAGTTGATCTGGCGGATCTTTGCGCTCGGACCTTCGATCACCGAGAACAATAGGCCCACGCGATCACGGTCGATTGGCGTGACCGTGGTCGTGACCTCGGCGGCATAGTAGCCGCGCATCAGGTATTGGCGCTTGAGTTCCTGCTGGGCGCGGTCGACGACCGACTTGTCGTAGTACCGACCCAGCGACAACCCGACGGCGTTTAGCGCCTTGGTCAGGTTGTCCTTGTCGAATTCGTGGATACCTGCGAAATCAATCGTGCCGATCGCGGGACGCTCCTGCACCTGCACGACAACGACGCTGCCTTCCGTCGAAATTTTCACGTCGTTGAAGAAGCCGGTCGTGTACAGCGCGCGTATCGCCTCAGACGCTTTGTCGTCGGTAAAAGTGTTGCCCTGTTTGATGGGCAGATACGAGAAGACTGTGTTCGGTTCGATGCGTTGCAGGCCTTCGAGTCGGATGTCGCTTACCACAAACGAGTCGGTCGCAAAGGCCGAGGCCGCGCTCGCACTCAGGCCGATCAATGTCAGCAGCCGGGTGCAGCGGGCCGATAGTAATTTAAGGTTCATGCAGGTTCACAGGAGAGACACACAATAGGTGGATCGTCGATGCATCTTGGGTCGATATCCGGTTGCGACGGATTTGGGGACAAGACCTATTGCAACGTGACGCCCGAAGCGCAATTCACTTTCGCGAGCCCCGTCACTTGCAACAGCACTTCGGTCATTTGGCGTGCGTCGGCGCGGTGCATCCGGAACGACAGTTCGGCACCGCCGGGCAAGCGAAACGTAAGCACCAGGTGGGTCGCCTCGCCCTTGTCTTTGCCGATTGCCCATGCCTCGCACGGCATGGCGAACCTCATGTCATTCTCGTTTTGCCGAATTCGCCGCGACCAGCCGATGGCGTTCGAGACCGCTGCCAACAGTTGATGCATGACCGAATGATGCAAGGCGATGCTGTCCAGTTGGTCACCGTTTAGCATCAGGTACTGGCCGTCGTCAGTCAGTTCGAATGTATGCAGAGAGTGAATCACCAAGGCGACTGGCGGCAACATGAAAGTCCTCCTCGAGAATGTGAGGACAAAGTCTAGGCTATCGAATGTGGTCCGTTGTTACGGGGGGGCTTACTAATTCTTCCCTGGAACGATGTGAAGCATATGAACGGACTTTCCCGGCCGGGCCCAGAGAACCCGAAGGTGTCGGATCTCTCGCCAGGCCGAAGAGAAGTTCAGTTTGCCACCTCGTTCATCGCAAGCTGCATGGGAGGCTGTGCCGTTAGCGCAATGTCCAGTTTGGAGACGCTCGGCGGGGGCAGTGAAAACGCGATCCAACCATATCCTGTATGTCTTAGCAGAAGGACGACGCCGTCAAACAGGGGGCTTCTGTCGACATGCCAGCACGGGTCGGCTTCGAGCGGGTAAAGCCTGGAACGGTCCGGTTGCGGCGGCGGCGCCGGCAGCATGTGCGCGCGGACTTGGCCCAGGTGGGCAATGAGGTCATCAACCTCGTTGACATCGAGCAGAGCCGCATTGTTTCCGATGACAAGGCGGAGCGCGGGTGTTCCGGATTCTTGAAGTGGTTCGACCGACAGACGTTTGTACATAAGGATACCTCTGGATACGGGAAGCTAGCTGCTGACGTGAGGTCTGGCCTGGTTGAACCGGGGGAATCCTCCGCTTCTCCTTGTCCTGCCCCTTGTGCATGCATCGACTAGCAAGACATATAGCTTTCGCATTTATGTTTGAGAGACCAGCATAGGTCGAGCCGCCACGAAATGTGTTTCGATATGTTTACGCGTTATTGGAATTGAGGAAACTGCTCGGTGCCTCAGGCGGATAGTTATTGATTGTTTATCCGGCAGTCAGGATGCCTGCACGGGTCCGTCAAGTCTGCGCCTACGCTGGTGCTGACAAAAACTGGACCAGGATGCAGGCAAAGCGCTGCCTGCCGTCATTGAGGTCGTCAAGGCGATCCGGACCATCGTGCAGTCGGCGATCGCACCAGGTATCAGTCGATCGTGTTTTGTACTTTCTATCGTGACGCTATCCGGATTACTAATTTCGGATCACGAAAGGAAGGGTAAGTTCGTTGTGGCGCGTTGCCAACGCTTCGCGAAAATCGTTGTGAGCTAATAACGACATCCGGTGAGTGTTGGTCAACGAGTCGGATATTAAAGGCAACGTTTTATGTGCGCGTAAGCGGATCCTGATGTTCTGGTTGATCCGATTGCGGCGTGCATTGCGCTATTCAACGTTTATCCTCGGAGAATCAAAAATGAAAAAATCCATTGTGACTTTGGCGCTGCTAGTTGCCGCCGTCAACGTCGCTTACGCTCAGA
The DNA here is from genome assembly GCF_902833645.1 of Paraburkholderia fungorum. Taxonomy (GTDB): domain Bacteria; phylum Pseudomonadota; class Gammaproteobacteria; order Burkholderiales; family Burkholderiaceae; genus Paraburkholderia; species Paraburkholderia fungorum. Next base: position 656,455 of record NZ_CADFGE010000003.1, on the reverse strand, counting down.
ACAGCGTCACCCTGTACGGGGTAATCGATGAATCTATCCAGTACACCCATAACGCTACGCCGACCGGCAGCAGTCAGGTGGGACTCTATTCCGGCAACCTGTCTGGCAGTCGTTGGGGCCTGAAGGGTTCGGAGGATCTGGGCGATGGTCTGAAGGCTATTTTCCAGTTGGAAGACGGCTTCAATGTAAACAACGGCAAAATGGGCAGCTACAACGGCACGACTTCGGAGTTTGGCCGCCAAGCCTACGTCGGCCTGCAAAGCGACCGCTACGGCACCTTTACGGCAGGGCGCCAGTACGATCCGTTAGTCGATATGGTCCAGGGCATTACGGAGGACAACTACTTCGGCAGCACGTTCGCGACCGCTGGCGACGTGGACAACTACGACAATAGTTCCCGCACCAACAATGCGTTGAAGTACGTCTCACCGGTCTTCGGTGGGCTGCAGGTCGAGGGCCTCTACGCACTGGGTGGTGTCGCGGGAAAGACCGGTTCCGGGCAGACCTGGTCGTTGGCGGCCGCGTATAACAACGGTCCGCTCTCGCTGTCCGCCGGTTATTTTGTTGCCGACAACGCTAGCGCCACCACGACGCGTACCGGCTGGTCGTCGACCTCGGACGGCACGTTCGATGGTCCAGTCAACTCCGGCTACGACACGGCTAAGTCGATCAATATTGCACGCGTCGCGGCCCAGTATGTTGCCGGTCCGTATACGTTCGGTTTGAGCTACAGCAACTCGCAATACAAGGCTGACGCCCAGTCCGCGTTTGTCGATACGGAAAAATACAACAGCGGGCAGGCTTTCCTGAATTACCAGGCGACGCCGGCGTTGCTATTGGGGTTGGGTTACAGCTACACGAGGGCGAGCGGCGACACGGGAGCATCGTATAACCAGATTTCCTTGGGCGCAGATTACAACTTGTCGAAGCGCACGGACGTGTACCTCGTCGGGGCATGGCAACACGCAAGTGGGAATCAGCTGAACAGCGACGGCACCGTGAGCAGCGCAGAGGCTTCCATTGGTTCATATGGTGTTGCGGGGACGAGTTCGCAGGAAATGGTCAGCTTTGGGATCCGTCACAAGTTCTAACGGGACGGTTGGGTAATCCGACCGAATGTCGCGAAGTTCCGGTCACCCTGCGTAAGACAAGGTGACTGGCTTCTCGTGTTGGCGGCCGCGATGCAGTGGCAAAGGTGCGGCAAGGGAAAAGTATATGCTGCGACACAAAGAGGAGGTTTTCTTCGGAAAGATGCGTCGAGAACGATAGTTGCCATGCCATTGGGAGCAATGTAATTGTGCTAACCAGAACTTTAAGATTATTGCTCGCGAGCATGCTAACGATCGGTATGCCTGGAGTTTCAGCGGCTGGCGGCGATGCGGACCAGGCGCGGGAATGGGGTTCCGGTGAGTTCCACCGATCAATGGATGTCGACTCAGAACTGGCGCACCTGACGAAGGAGCTGGATCTTACCGAGGAGCAGCGCGAACGGATTTTGCCGATACTGGTGGAACACCAACGAAAAGAGCAGGCGCTTCATCAGAATACGTCGCTTTCGTCCGATGATCGTCGCGCACAAGCACACGCTATCAGCGACGAAACACACAAGGAGATTGCCCCGCTGCTTACGGACCGGCAGCGGCAGGTAGTCGAGGCAATTCAGCAGCGTGCGCACCACGGTACGATGCGCGGCGCGTCGGCCACCTCCGGCGGGGGCTAGTCATGCGCCATCGCATGGGTCATGAGCGACGTCTCCAGTAAGGGTGTGGACAGCAGCAGTCTGGAAGCACATTAGTACTCGCATGCCGCGCCCGCTGTGATTGTCGATTTCCCATTCTCCACCCGCGCGCCGCACCAACCGTTCAACGATCGCCAGCCCCAGCCCGCTATTGCCGTTGCCGCCGCGTGCCGGGTCGAGGCGCCCGAACGGTCGGCGCGCGTTGATCAGATTCTGCGCCGCGATCCCGCTGCCATTGTCTTGGACGGACAAGCTGTAGCCCGTCGGAGTACGGGCGGTTGCCACCACGACAGGCGGTGCACCGTAGGCATGCGCGTTGTCGAGCAGGTTTGCAAGAATGCGGTCGAGCGTGGCGGTCGGCAGCAGGAAGCCGGGGCCTGCCTTCAGGTCGGTCAGCACACCTGGCGTACCATCTGCGACTATCTGGTAACTGCGCACCACCCGCTCGCATTGAGCATCGACCTCTACAGCTTCGCTGCTATCGGCGTCGTCGTGTGCAAACACAAGAAACTGCTCGACGATATGCGTCATCGAAGCGATGTCACGCAGTACCCCGTCGCGCACCCTGGCTTCGCCCATCATCTCAGCGCGCAATCGCAGCCGCGTCAGCGGCGTCTTTATGTCATGCGCGACACCCCCGAGCATCACCCCGCGATCGTTTTCCGTGCGCGCCGCCTCCTGGACCATCTGGTTAAAGCCATGGATCAACTGACGCAATTCTTGCGGCCCACGTTCCTGCACCGGCGACACTGGCTGGCCAAGGCCAAAGCGGGCGACCGCGTCGGCGAGCGCGCGCAAGGGCTGCTGCAATTGCCACGCTGCAAAGAGTGCCGCGATCACCGCAGACGTGAAGATGGCAATTAGCCATAGCACCATCCTTTCAAGCGCGTGAGGCAACCCCAACGGCGATGCCGGCACCATGATCCAGTTGCGATCGGTCGGCTCGAGCACCCATAACCACAACCCTGGCGGCTTGCCGGCCCGCACCCGGGTGCCCGGCGGCATCCGGGTGCGTACGTCATCGAGAAAGCGGGCCAACGGCATATCCGAATATCTATCGCTCTGCATCGACGGCACGGCGCTGCTGGACGGGTCGATGAGGAATACCCACGATGGCAGCGGCAGATTGGGCGTGTTAGCGATGTGCTGGCGCACGGCGCTAACGAGGAACACAGCCTCTTCAACGGCATAGTGGGTTTGCATCCGATTATCCTCGAGGCGATACAGCGCGTACCAGGCGAAATGGGAAAGCAACAGGACCGCGACGACCAGCAACGCGAGCCGTCCAAACAATGAATCAATCAGTTGGCGCATGTTGTTTGTCGTCCGGCGCAAGTACGTAGTTGTGTCCACGCACGGTTTGGGTGAAGCGCGGGGTGGAGGGTTGGTCTCAGGAGTGCAGCCTGTCTGTGTCGACGTCAGCAGTTCGCGAAGGTCGACGTCGTTGTCAACGACAAGCATCTGAGTAACCATGACATGAAGACTCTCCGGCAGGAATGAATTTATAACTCAAGTAATCCTTAGAGAAATTGCGATTTTTTACGACAACGCGGGTATGTAAGTCTGGGTAATGCTTTAACGGGGAAATTTCGTTTGGGCGAAAGACCGTGCAAGTACCCCTATACGTTGGTTTGCGGAATTGTCGATCGTGGCGATCCCTGCGCCTCTGCGCCTCGGTGCCGGTTAATCCGGCGTAACCTGGCGTAATCCGCGCGTAACACAATGGCGTATTGCGCCAGCTATTGTCCGTAGTAACGATGAGTTCATCGTGCTTCTGGAGCAAATATTATGGATAAGTATTTCTCGCCGACCGTAGCGGTTGTGTTGTTGCGTGTGAGTTCTACACTCCTCTTCGCTAGGGAACTTTCGTTGGCGTCGATGCATGGGTCGAAAGGGTATTCGGCACGCGGACCGTACGGTGTGAAGATGGCGTTCGTTGTTTGGCGTATTGACGTCGGCACGAAGACTGCCGGACGTGAAACAGGTGGTGGATACACACGCGATACACGACGGCGAACCGAGCTATCCGTTTAGGGGCGAAAAGTCCGTCATGATTTGCTTCGTGAGCGTCTTCCCGGTTGCCGACATATTTTTTAGTCGCATAGGCACATGTCGGCGAAATGCCACTCCAGTTCAATGCGACGAACTGCATCTACATGCGCTCTCCTTGTCCGTTCGAATAGCCTCACGCAGTGCAGAGTAGGTTCATTGAATAAGGGAAATACCGTGTACGAATCGATGACATTGGATCTTTTCGACCATGCTGACGTACCAGCGCTCCGTTTCACCATTGCAGATAAGTCTTGTCTGCTGCAGACATCCGCTGTTGATGAGCTGATTCAACAGTTAATTGCCTTGCGCGGCCGTCTTGATCCCCCGCAGCCTCGGGAACCCGTCAGATCGTCAAACTATCCTCTCGAGATGGACCCCTGCTGGTATGTCGAACATTCGCCGCTATTGGGGCTCGTCATTCTCCTGCGGCACCCCGGAGTGGGTTGGATGGCTTATTCGTTGCCAACGGAGAGTGTCAAGCGGCTTTGCACGGCGCTAACAGTAAAACCGGCCAGTTTCGTCCCTGGCTCCATGATCAACTGATCGTTTTGCCATTCCGAATTTCAGATACTCCTATGGGCGTGTACTCAACTTGTACAGTCGCGCCGTCAAATCGCGTCGCTATCTTTCGGATACTCTCCGCGCGCAATGACTTGCTGGAACAGCGCGCTATGAGTGGGCACGTCGTTTGAGGCCTTGAACCAGGCCTTATCAGCAATCGCGGGCGCTTGAGTAAAACCGGGTAAACAACCGGTAACCAATAAAGTCTCCATGTCGTCTATCTTGCTTCTCATCTTCGGTTGAGTAGCAGGACCACATCATGATGAAAGTCGTCTTTCCAGGATTCTACGCGGCATTGACTCGAGCAGATTCTTTCATCTCAGTTGTTGAAAGGAACGGTTTGCGTAACGAAAAGTACGGTTCAGAGAATGTGTTTCATCATGTCGCCCTGTGCGAGCCAGGCGATTGGGCGGGCTGCGAATGGCATATGCATGGATTGCCGCCTCAAGGCGCCTACTCGCCTCTCGCGACGCCGAAACCGCCCGCATTCACTGGCTACGCCGAGGTTCATCAAACGGTGGACTACGCTGCGAGTGCCGTGTCCAGACTCGTGTCGAAGATGCGAGGCGCCGGCGCTGTGCAGAACGACGTTCATCAGGAGCGGAGTTGATGACGATCGTAAGGCGGCTCCTTAAGCTCGCGTTGAAGAGTTTGACTCCCATCATGGTGAATACGCTCGTCACGCGTCTTTCGCATGCGGCTGCGCCATTCATCGTACAGGTGGCGGAGCGGCTAGCAATCGCCACGATTGATTTTGCCGGTATGCATGAATTCGACAAAGACAATCTGACCAAGGCGCTCAAGAATGCCGGCGACCGGTATCAGAAGTTCCAGTTTCCTATCGGAGTGTCCTTCTGGTAACGCTGGAAGCTGTGCGCTCCAGATCCGGAAAGGCAGTCGTTTCCGCGCTCAGGCCCATTTTCTGTGCCGTATCGCTCGCTCGTTGTGCGCCCGTGGGGCGTCGCGCGCGCTCGTGGTTACTCAGACGGTCGCTCGATATCCTGTTTGTGCTGCCCGTATGCATGAGTCATGTGTATGCGCAGTCCAGCAGCATGCCCGCGCAGCCGGAGCTGACGAACGACCCATGGAGCCTGTTGCTCGCACCGCGGCTCGAGGAGCATCCGCTCGCGCCAGGCATGTCTGCCGTGACTTTTGGTCTCGGTAGCGAAGCGACAGGCACATACGATGCGGATCTGTCACTGAAGGGCAGCGCCGAGTTGCGTCGTGCCACCTCTGTCGTGCAGGCTGACGCGATCCATTACGACGTAGATCAGGACGTTGCGGATGCATTCGGGCACGTGGTGCTGACTCGCGACGGAAATCAGTTTATCGGGCCCTACGCGCATCTTCATGTCGATTCGAACGAGGGCATGATGACGACGCCGCGATACCATTTCATCCTGAGCGACGGCAAAGGCAGTGGTTCCCGCGTCGAACTGCACGACGATCAGCAAGAAACGCTTTACGACGGCACGTATACGACGTGCCAGTGTGTCGACGATCCGGCTTGGTATGTGCGTGCGTCGCGGCTCGACCTCGACAACGCGCAAAACAACGGCGTAGCGCATAACGGCGTTCTGTTCTTCCTCGGTGTACCGATCTTCGCCTCACCGTGGTTGTCGTTCCCGCTCGACGGGACGCGCCGAAGCGGCATTCTGCCGCCTACGTTTTCGATTAGCTCGACGAACGGCTACGATGTCGCGGTGCCCGTCTACTTCAATCTCGCGCCGAACTATGACCTGACGCTCACACCACGCCTGATGTCGAAACGCGGCGTGATGTTGACGACGGACTTTCGCTATCTGACACCGTCGTATTCGGGGACGCTGTCATTTGCTTATCTTCCGAACGATGCATTGACGAACACAAACCGTTACTCGATTTCCTTTCAGCATCAACAAACACTTGGCGGCGGTTTTTCCGCCTATGTGAACTACCAGCGCGTTTCAGATGCGAACGTGACGACTGACCTCGCGAATTCAAGTTCAGTGGTGGTCGGCGGCCAAAGCCTGTTCCAGCAGGAAGCGGGCGTTGCTTTTAACCACGGACCGTGGTCCGTGCTGACGCGCGTGCAGTACTGGCAGTCGTTTTCCGATGCGACTCCGCCGTATAACCGCGAGCCGGAACTAAACGTCAAGTACGCGCGCTACGATGTCGGCGGCTTTGACTTCGGCGCGACATGGGACGCAACGCGCTTTACGATCCCGGTTGGAAATTCGACGCAAGGCGAGCGGCTTCTGTTCGACCCGTATGTCAGCTATGAGTTCGGGCAACCCGGCTGGTATGCGACACCCAAACTGCAGTGGCACTTTGCTTCATACAACCTGAGCTCTATCGGCACGGGTGCACCGGCGGGCCAACCGACGACGTTTAGCTTCAACGTGCCGACGCTATCGTTTGATTCCGGCATGACATTCGAGCGCAGTGTGAATCTCTTCGGTGTCGGTCTGATCCAGACGCTCGAACCTCGGCTATATTACGTTTACACACCGTATCGAAACCAGAACTACGCGCCAATCTTCGACACCGCGCCGCTCGACTTTGGCCTCGCTGAGGTTTTCACAAGCAATCGCTTCGTCGGTGGCGACCGCGTATCCGACATGAACCGCATCACAGCGGGGATCACCACGCGCTTCGTCGATGCCGCGAACGGCAATGAGCTGGCGCGCTTTGTACTCGCGCAGGAATACTACTTCCGGAACACGCAGGTGACGATGCCGGGCGATTCGCCGCCGACTGTCGGCCCGTCGAATCTTATCGCTGGCGACTCACTGAACATCGGCGCTGTCTCGGTTCAGCAAGGGATTGAATACAACCAGTCCAGCGGGGAGTTTACGCAGGCCACGATCGGCCTTGGGTGGAAGCGCGCCGCGGGGAGTGTCTTCAATGCGGCGTACCTGTACGCGAGAGCCAATGCGACCCTCGACGATGAGACGGAGAATCAGGTACTGCTCTCGGGGCAGTTTCCATTGACACGGCGCCTGTCTGGTGTCGGCCAGATCGACTACGACATTGTCAGTCATCGAGTGTTCGCCGGGTTGATTGGTCTGAAATACCTGGCTGATTGTTGGAGCGTTAGCTTTGCCTTTCAGAAGTACACGAACGTCAGTTCGACAACGACACCCACTACAGGCACTCGCTTCCTGATGCAACTGCAACTCAATGGTTTGAGTCACATCGACAATGGATTGCAGCAGCAGTTCCGTGCAAGCATCCCGGGCTATTCTGCCGCGCCGTCCGCATTGCCCGAATCGCGCTTTTCGAGCTATCCATAACCATTGCAGACATCGTGGATAGCATCGCGGCGCAAGCATTGATTGCTCTCTGATTAACGACTACGTTTGCATGGCTTTCAGTAACTGACAGCCCTTCCTGGACCTTACCCTGAGTTTCGAGGCGTGACGATGTCATTGACGACTACCCGGGGTATTTCGCATCGCTGGATGATATCAGCCCGTATCGCAAAGGATTCCGGTCGACGTGATCGAACAGTCGGCAGCGAACCCTTGTTACAGGTATCGATTTATGAAACGACCGGTAAACGCAGGCGTTGTCACCGCCCCACAGTGCTTGTTCTCCATTCAGTTCTAATCGCTGATCAACGGGTGCAGGGTCATTAGCTCGTTGTCTTGCTGTGTATTCGCCGCGTCGAAATGACTTTTCCATGCGCGGTAAACTTTCTTTGAAGGATATGTTGATGAAAAGAATTCTCATGGTGCTCGGAGCCTCGAGCGCATTTACTTTCGCAGCCACTGCGCATGCGCAAAACAGCGTGACACTCTACGGCCTTATCGATGCCGGCCTGACGTACACGAATAACCAGGGCGGTAGCAAAAATTTTCAGGAAACGAGCGGGTCGGTCAATGGGAGTCGATTTGGCCTGCGCGGAAGCGAAGATCTGGGCGGAGGGCTTAAGGCTGTTTTCGTACTTGAAAACGGCTTCAATATCGCGAATGGGAAGCTGGGTCAGAATGGTCTCGAATTTGGACGTCAGGCGTTCGTAGGTCTCTCGAGCGATCAGTATGGTGCTGTTACACTGGGTCGTCAGTACGATTCAGTCGTTGACTACCTTGCACCTCTTTCGCTAACGGGCACGGGATTCGGCGGCACACAAGCCGCTCATCCGTTTGATAACGACAACCTTGATAACTCTTTCCGCATCAATAATTCGATCAAGTACGCAAGCGTCAACTATGGCGGTTTGAAATTCGGCGGCCTGTACGGTTTCTCGAATAGCGCCGGCAACTTCTCAACAAACCGGGCGTACAGTGTGGGCGCTACGTATAACTATGGCCCGGTCAATTTTGCCGCTGGGTATTTACAGCTGAACAATAGTGGGACAGACCTGAACTCCGGTGGAGCGGTGACTAACGACGCGACCTTTACGTCTAGCTTGCAGAGGACGTGGGGCGCAGGCGCCAACTATGCGTTTGCTAACGCGACGGTGGGCCTCGTATTCACGCAAACGATCGTCGGTAATCTGGCGGGAATCGGAGCTTCAGCGTCCGGCACGTCGAACGGACTTTCCTTTGCCAGCAATAGTGCGCGCTTTAGCAACTATGAACTGAATGGACACTACTACTTCACTCCGGCGGTCTCGGTGTCAGCGGCTTATACCTTCACCGATAGTCGTATCGATGGTGTAGCGCCGAAGTGGAACCAGTTCACGCTGCAGACGGACTATGCGCTGTCCAAGCGCACGGACGTCTATCTTCAAGGTGTGTACCAGCACGTCAGCGATACTGGCAACAGCGGCATCCATGCGGTGATCAATGGGCTGTCTATGTCGAGCTCGAATGAGCAGCTGGCCGTCACTGCGGGCATACGCGTTCGATTCTGATCGAGTTCATTTTCTGCCTGAAAGTCGACGCGCGCGCCGGGGGCGGGCGCGTCCTGAATGGGACGGCCGTCGGGAGCGCGTAAAACGCAGGCGAGTTTTGCGCTCTGGAGGAATGTCGCAGCAGCATTTCACGGAAAATGTGACGAGCCCTGTCTTGTGTTGCGAGGAGGACGAATCTCAGCACGCTCGAAAGTTGATCTGAGGACCGGCTTCGATTATTCCAGATCGAAGCTCATTGTCCTTCGTTGGCGTAATAAATTTGGATAACAAAAAAAATGCGCTGCCAAAGATATAACGATCGATTGCAGAAAAATCGTTTGTTATAGAACGAGATTCGCGTTACATGCTTTAGTCGAGGGCGTCATGGAATTCGCTAGAGTCGAACTATAGAACATTCGATCACTGCGCAATGTCATGGCCGCAAACCTATCGTCTACATTGTTATGCATCAATTGAACGAAGTCAGTCAGCCCGTCTCGACACCAGTCAGGCATCCGCGCCGCTGGCGCGCGGCTACGTGCAGGAAGACGATATCTGGAATGTCTTGCGGCGTGACATAAGGAGGGAGGTGGCCTGATTCAGGCGCTCATCGTTGCGTGTTTTTCTCAATTTCCGTATGGACTGGTGGGCTTGCTCCCCTCATCGGTCGTTGACAGAACTGGTGGAACGTTTCGGCGAGCACAGCTGGCGTACCAACTCCGTCAGGCGCCAGAACGGCGAACCCTGCAGTCTGGCAAGTTGCTGCCTCACTTCTCCTAAAGCCGTCCGCGTTGCGGCGAGTTCACCTGCCAACACTGTGTCAAACCCCGCACCGTCGATCAACGCGATATCCACGATACGTGTAGCCCGATGAAGAGGAACCTGCATCTGCGGCCAGTTTGCCTGTGCACCGAAAGCCAATACCTGCGTCGCCTGAGCGAGTTTGCTGGCCCAGAGCGAAAAGGTATCGGGATGCACGGCGCCGCTACGCACCATTTCCTTGCCGAAATGCATGGCTTCGAGATGGATCTTCAATCCTTCCGACGCGTCGAACCCACAGTCGCGATTGTCCCCGATCGCTTGACGCACGGTTCCGAACGATGGCGCAAGTCCCGTTAGATCGGCCACCCAGCGTTCCGCGGCCTGCGTATAAGCGGGCGACCGCGCTGCAAGATCGCAATCGAAGATCGCATGTGCGTGGGTTGCCGCATGCTGTAATGTAAGGAGCCAATGTCCAAGAAAGGCCCGATACGCAGCGGCGGGTGCAACGCTCACGGCATGTTGCCTGCAAAAATCGAGGAATGTTCCAAACGATTCTTCTCCAGGCTCGTGCGATACATCTGGCAGATCGATGTGTAGCGCGTCGAGCACCCTGCCGACCATCGGTGCATGTCTGTTCAATGCCAGAACGGCAAACGGCACGGCCACAAAATGCGGGTTTTCGTGAGCGGCGAGCAGATCCCAGCAGGACAGCCATTGAGAAATCGGGTTTTTCTCGACCACGATGTGCACGGCCTCCGGGAAGGTGCTGCGGAACCACGGAAGTCGACCTGACGACCGGCAGAACTTGAAGACAGGCACGCCGCCTTGCTCATGAGCCGCGGCAATCAGCTTGCGTAGATAGGTCTCAAGCCGGTCAGCCCCGTCGGGAGTTTGTCCCGTGAAGCAATCGATTGAAAAGCGCTCTTCGTAGCCGGGGATACCTCGTCCATCAGGTCCAAGCAGATGAGCGAATTCGGCGAAATACGGTTTCTCTAGTCTCGGATGGCCCGAATGCCAACTGTCGGCCGTACTCGTCGCCAGATTTGTCGAGTCGATCGTCGACAACATCTCGTGCAACGGTTCATAGTAGGCGGTGACTTCGTTGAGGCGGCGAAAACACGACCATAGCCATGTGCCCGCCGTTCTGTATCCGGCATGCAAGAACACTGCTTTGGTTTCTGACATCATCGAGCGTAGCGCAAGTTGAATTCCGATAAGTGGTTGTGAACCATCGCGCCGGGGAAGCCTTCCTCCATGCGCGAACCCGGGAGAGCCGCAGTCAACAGGGCGCCAGTGGTGTCCGTACACCGTGGCTCAGGCAACAGCACAACGTACTGGCATTTCGGAACCAGCAATCGCTTTATCGCTGACCTGAACCAGGTTTCGCTGTGTCGCCGTCATCTCGAACCATGCGCTGAAACGCCGACAACACGCGTGCGCACGTGAGTGTTTGGCGCCAGAGTTTCTCTTTGAGCCGTGCGGTAGGAACCCATTGCCAGGGTAAAACAACGTTGACGGTTCCCCACGCTGGGCGCCAGCGCTCAGATACGCGGCGCCGTCGGAACAGGCTGATGGTCGGAATATTAAGACTTGAAGCAAGATGCCCGACACCTGAGTCGTTTCCGATAAACCAGCCAGATTCGTATAACCAGCATGCCAGCTCATGAGGGCTGCTAAATTCCGGCGCGGGGATGCCCCATCTTTCCAGTTCGAACCAGCGCTCGCGTTCGTGTGGTGCAATCACGAAGTTGACGTCATATCCACGCCGACGCAAATTGTGGGCCAATTTCACGAAACGTCGCGATAGCCAGCGCTTGTCCTCCGTGCTGGCCTCGGGATGAATTGCGATCCGGCGAATGTATTGGCGGTGTCGTAGCGCGGGCGGGGGCCTCATCCCGTTGTTTAAATCGACATTCGATAGTGCGAGTTCGTCGCGGCAGAAGTCGGCGAAGCGTTCCGCCATACACCCTGTGCGGTCCCCGAATACGACCCCGTCCAGATCGAGGACACAAGGGTGGATTTCCGTCAGGCGAGGAATCGGCTGATTCCGATGCATTTGCAGGACAGCGTGGTAGGGCGCCAGCATTGCCCTGGCATCCGCCTCGCATGGCAATGGTTGAATTGTCACATCGGGGAACCAGTGTCGCAATGCGTGAGCTGGGCGCCCGAATACCGTGACATCCATGCCGTTTCTCAAGAGATTTTGCACGATGACCATCAACACCAGCGTGTCGCCAATTGCGTTGGACATGACTACTGCGATGCGGCTGGGTCCGTCTGCCGCCAGGCCAGGGAAAGGTAGCGGATTCATGAGAAATTGGCGCGTAGCTGCTCGAATGCCTGAATCACCTTGCCGACGGACAACAGGTATTTCCAGTAGCGTTCCTTCAGACGTCCCGTGGGCAAGTAGGCGCCTCCAATCAGCACTCGTCCGGTCCCCCAGTCGGGGCGCCACGTGCGCGCGATACCGCGGCGCATGAACAATGAGAGGGTGGGAATCTGCAGGTTCGATGCAAGATGGCCAATTCCTGAATCGTTACCGATGAACCACCCGCACTCGAAAAGCCATGCGGCGACGTGATCAAGCGAAGAGAGATCAGGCAGCGCCATGCCTAAACGCTCGACGTGTTTCCAGTCCGCGCGTTCGTGCGGTGCAACCACAAATTGCGGGCTGAAACCCTGGTCGCGTAATTCCACCCCCAGTTGAACGAAGCGGGACGCCAGCCAGCGTTTGTCCACGGTGCTCGCCGTTGGATGGATGGCGACGCGAAGCGGGTAGTTCCGATGCTGAAGTCCTGGCGGCGGCGTGATGCCGTTACTTTTCGCGGCATCCAGCAAACCGAACTCGTCACGACAGAATAGAGCCAGCCTGTCGGCCATCGATTCTGACGAGCGGGCGCGACAGATGTGATCGAGCAGGATTACCCGGGGATGCATGCGATCCAGCCCCGCAAACGGTCTATTGCTGTGCATCTGGATGACCGTATCAAAGCGGTGCAGTTTATGTGCAAGATGATCATCGCCTAACTCTGCCTGGATATCGACGCCGGGAAACCAATCGCGCAAAGCATGCGCATGCTGGCCAAACACGGTGACTGCAATACTGTGTTTCTGAAGGTTACGCGCAACCGTCATCATCAGCAGTGAGTCGCCCACTGCCGGTGAAAGAATCAATGCCACACGGGTTACTGTTTGGATTGCCTGCCGCATAGATACATTCCATTGGCGCACTCTCAACAGTTGGCGAAGCGCTTGCCAGGTCATGAATGGAGGCCGTTCAGTGAATTGGCCACAGTCTAGATTCAGCGCACGTTACTTGAGTTACAACGGTCATTACCGAGGTTTACGTTCGCTGAGTCAGCTTGTCGGCCAGTCCACGCGCTGTTCTTTGAAAATGATGCTGGAGAAAAGCGCGACGGCGCAGCCCCCGACGATCACTGCGGTGAAGTGCGTAGGCCCGGCATATCTACCTTATCTGGCCTTGGGAGTATTGCGCTCCAGGGCAAGCTGCGCTTTTCCCGTCGGCGAGACCAGGACGGAGGATTTGCGGCTCATTTTTGGCGAAACTTTCTCAGTGATGTCTTGAATCCGGATTTCGTGATCCGGTGCGCCAGCAGGCATTCCTTGGTAGCCTGGGTCCGCATTCTGCCTTGCGACGACGCCGCAAGACGACTCGGTCCCATCATCGCGCGAAGCTGGGGCTCACCTGGTCGCACGGCATCGTTGGACAGTGACCGATATTGCACGCCACCTCAGTTGATAAGGAAACCGATTTGCCTGCCGGAACAGTCCGTCCGCCATCGTCAAGATGACAGAGCCTGCAGATGCATCAGGTTGCGACATAAACGTAGGAAACCAATCCAAAAAAAAGCCGTCCAGGCGATCCGGCAAGTGGACCGCCTGGTGGCTCATCTGTGTCTCAACGCGCTCGGCGGCTACCGGCACGTTGTGCGGGTCAGCTTCCGAGCGCCCGGATCGTCAATGCATTCTTGACGGACGTCACGCCAGCAACGCCCTTGGCGACCTGGGCTGCGCGGTCAATCTGCGACTGCTCCGGCACGATTCCTTGCAGCGTGACCGCGCCGTCCTTCACCCGTACGGTGATGCTGGCGCCGCTGAGGTCCCTGTCCTTCGCGAGCGCAGCGCGAACCTTGCGGGACAGCGCGCGGTCGGCCGCCCTTGCAGCCTTGGACTGTTGCCTGGCGGTCGAAGTCGCACCGCTCGTAGCCGTGGCGGGCGCAGATGCGTCCTGGGCATACGCTTGAAGCGAGGCGGCGGCGATCAACATTGCCCCAGCAACCAGGCTAAGTTTTTTAATCGGTTTCATGCTGTTGCTCCTGATGTCAGAGTTTTCTTGACTTCATAGCCCGCGACAGAACCATCTTCAGTACAGCATCACAAACTTTCGCTTGTATTCGTAGCAGACTCTCGCCCATGCTCCGGGTCCTGCTCGTTCGTCATTCTCACCCGAACGTGAATTTTAGCCGGGCGCATTCGCACGATAGAGCCCACGCGGCCAGCACATCGCTGATCGCAGCTTCGTCGAGATCACCAGAGACGCCGCGATACCGTCGGTTTGCCATCCGCGGGGCCAATGGTCTGCCGCAGTTATCGCGTGCCGCCGTCCACGATCTGTTCCGCGAGGCCGCTGCCCGTCGTCCCGAGCGCCCACATTGAGCCGCCGGCCGCGAGCGACACGCCCGCGGCGAACGCAAACAGGATAGGAGGATTCATGCTGACATTCACGAGCAAGCCGCCGAGCATAGGGCCTGCGATTGCGCCCAGACGGCCGATGCCCATCGCCCAGCCGACGCCCGTGCCGCGCAGTTGCGTGCTGTAGAGGGCAGCCGCGTAGGACACGGTGCACATCTGCGCGCCGATGCTCAGCATCCCCGCAACGAAGGTAGCGACGCATAGCAGTACGGGCGAATGCTGGCCGAGGCCGATGAAGAAGATCGGGACCGCCCCCGCGGCGAAGCCGGCTCGGATCACCCGCCAGGGGCTGTAGCGGTCGCCGAGCCGGCCGAGCGGAATCGAGCCGCACACCGCGCCGAGATTGAGCAACGACACGGCGATCACGCCGGCACGGACGTTTGCGCCGCTGGCACGAGCGATCAGTGGAATCCACGAGATCAGGAAGTACGTCAGCAGCAGGCTGAGAAACAGCGTCGTCCACAGCAGCAGCGTGCCGACGGCGCGGCCTTCGGTGAAGAGCAGGTGTACGGTAACGGCGCGCGAGGAAGGCGCCGTGCGCCCGGCGCTCGCGTTGCCCGGTGCCGACGACCCGCGACTCGCGAGAAAGCTGGCCGATTCAGGCACGAGCGGCACGAACAGCGCACCCAGCACGATCGGCAACAGGCCGCCGACGATGAACACGCTCTTCCATCCCCACAGCGCGACCATCGCTTCGGACGACAGGCCGCCCAGTACCGCGCCGAGCGGGAATCCGCAGAACATCAGCGAAACCAGCGATTCGCGCCGCTCGGCGGGTGCATGTTCGGACGCGAGCGTGATGGAGCAGGGCAGTGCGCCGCCGAGGCCAAGCCCAGTGACGAGCCGCATCGCGATCAGCGATGCGATCGAGTCGCTGAACGCCGTTCCGAGCGAGCCTGCTGCGAAGATTGCGAGCGAGATCACGAGGGCCGGCTTGCGTCCGACCCGGTCGCCCATCGGGCCCAACACGAGCGCGCCGATAAAGCTGGCCAGCAAACCGGCCGCGAAAACCGGCGCGAACAGGACCGGGCTGACTCGCCAGACATCGACGATATGCGGCGCGACGAACGCGATCGACTGCGTGTCGAAACCGTCGACCAGCGTGACGGCCGCGCACAGCAAGATGATGCGCAACTGCTGGCCGGAAAGCCGCACGCGGGCGGCTCCGGCCGTACTCCGTTGGTCCAGGTACATGGCTTTCCCCGCTAGAACGCGATTTCGCGCTGGATGACGCGCTTCTCGATCAGCCACCCACCGTTTTCGGCGCGGCGCAGCTGGTCGAAGACGTCGTTGACCCGCACCTGCAGCGAGCCGTCCGATGCGCGGTGCTCGAACGTAATCTGCACCGCGGTCGACTGTGAGCGGTTCGCGTCGATCGCGTCGACGCGCAGGTTCGACCAGAGGTGGCGGGTCTTGCGGCCTGGCTCGGCATGGCGCCGCTCGCAGTCGCGCGCAATCGCGTCGCGTCCGCTCAGGATGGCACCGCCCACGTGCAGCACGCCATCCGGCACGAACAGCCGGCCTATCGATTCGCCGTCTCCGCGATCCGCGCACCACGCGAAATCGCTCAGCAGGCGCTCGATGGCGCGGACGTCTTCGTTACTTATCACAAACAATCTCCTGGTTATCCGAAACAGTGATGACCCTTCGCGCGCGACGCATCGCGGCAAGCGCCGCGGTTCAAAAACGCACCGTCAAACCAACCCGCGCGAGCGTCTGGTTGCCGTTCGACGAACTCGCGGTCGACCCGATGATCGTCGCGAGCGCCTGTCCGTCGCCGCCTGCCCATTGATGGGCCAGGGTCACGTACACCAAAGTCCTCTTGGACAGGTCGTGCGCGTAGGTCAGATTGACCTGCTGCGCCTTGTTGTCGCTCAGCACCGCGTTACCCTGGTCGTACTGGTACTCGAGCGTGACTTCGTCCACACCGGTGAGCGAGTAGTAGCCGCCGATCTCGTACACGTTCACGCGTCCGCCGTTGTAGGTGTTCTCGGTGTTCGTGAACATCGCGTCGATGGCGGCGTTGTAAATGTTGACGCGACCGCCGATCCCCCAGTTGCGAATGCCGTTGTTGCCGTTGTTGATGCCGGGAAACCGCGTGTAGGTGTAGGCGGCGTCGAGCGTGACAAGCGCATTGGAGTAGCGCAGCCCGAAGCTCTGCGTGCTGTCCTGGGTGGTCGATCCAGCCTGTCCGCCGAGCCCGTACATCGCGCCGAACCCGAAACCATGGAAGATTGGGCTCTCATAGGAAACCGAGTTGTTGGTGGTGATGCTGCCCGCTGTGCGGTCGAAGTCAAACGCGCCGCCCGGCAGCCCGAGCTTCGAGAACGGACCCTGCTGCGTGTAGTACACCGGGTTGTACTTGAGCATGTAACCCCAGCGGTCGATCGTCATGTAGCGGAACATGTAATCGAACTGGTTGCCGAGCGTCAGCGTGCCGTACTTCTGGTCCTGAAGACCGACCCACGCTTCCTTGCCAAACAGCAGGCCGTTGACCATTGCGCCGGTGCCGTCGTTGAAGTTGTCGACCAGCTTGAAGATCGCTCGAAGTCCTCCTCCCAGGTCTTCGGTGCCGCGCAGGCCAACGATGGTCGGCACCATCGTGCCGCTCTGATAGAAAACGTTACTCTTGCCGTTCTGGTTGGACACGTAGGTGATGCCGGAATCGAGTATGCCGAACAACTGGACACTGCTTTGCGCAAAGACTGCCGAACTGAGGGAAAGGCCAACGACGAGAAGCAGCCAGCGAAGTTTCATATAGGTCTCCTGATTGAGTCGATCAATCTTTTAATTTATTTCAATGCGTTACCGAATATTTATTGATGCGGGAGGGCGCGGTGCGGAGCCGCCAGATCCGCAACCGGGCGCCGTCAGTCGCAGATAGCCTTAAAGCCGACGCTTTCGATCGCGAACACCGCGCAGCTTTCGTCGACGTCGGATGTGTCGCCGCTGATGCCGACCGCGCCCACCAGGTTGTCATGGCTGTCGCGCACCAGCACGCCACCGGGAACGGGCGCGATACGGCCGCCGGAGATGTCCCCCAATGACGCGAAGAACGCGGGCGCTAGCGCGGCGCGCTCCGCAAGCAGGCGGCCGCCGTGGCCCATGCCGAGCACGCCCCAGGCTTTCGCGTGGGCGATCTGCGGGCGCAGGATGCCGGAGTTGTCCTCCCGCTTGAGCACGATTAAATGGCCGCCGGGATCGAGCACAGCGACGGTCAACGGTTTGCAGTCGATCGCGCGTGCGCGGGTGAGCGCGGTATCGGCGATCTGTGAAGCGGCGCTAAGGGACAGGCTTGGCATCGGTTTTTCTCGATTCCTCAAATGGTTTCGGGTGGTTCCAGTTGGCTACGGATGGAGCTCATTGGTGCACGGTTGATTCGTCCGGCATCGGCTCCTCGTCGTAGCGGTCCGATTCCTTTCCGGGCAATTCGACCGGCGGCAGGCCGACGAGAAAGAGCTCCATCGCCTGCGTGGCCTCGATGGTGACGGTTTCATCGGATTCCACCTGCAGCGTGCCGAGATAGCCCACCGGTTGTCCCTTTACGGTGCCTTCGCCTTCAAGCACGGTCAGAATCCGGCGGCCGCGCGGATCAGTAGAGCGCCAGACGGCGCCGGACTCGAGCCGGATCATCTCAATCCACACGCCGCGCTCGGAGAACGCGCCCAGGAACTTGTGCGTGACCCCATTCGTGCCCGTCATCGCCAGCCAGTTGAACGACTCGGGGTTGATGAAGATCGGATGGCGGTAACGCGGGTGCGGGTAGCGCAACCGGCTTCCCATCGCGCGTTCCCAGATTGCACTGAGCGCCCAGTCCTTCCTGCCGTCGGGCCAGTGATAGAACGGCCCCTTGAATTCGCCGATCGCGGTTAGCTCTGCGCGGGCCTTGCGGCGCCGTTCGATGTCGAGAAACCCATAGCCGGACGCGCCGCCGAACTGCAGCACCAGCTGCATGCGCTCGCCGGGCGGCGTGTTGCCGAGCGGATCGTTCTGCGGTCCATACGCGAGCCCTTCCGGGAAATAGCCGATCTCGTTCTCGCGCAGCACGCCGGTGCGGCCGTGATCCATCGCGCCACGCAGAGGCAGGCGAATCTGTTCGAAGTTGTGGCGATGCGTCGGCATCGAGAAGTCGCCATCCTGGCGGCCCAGGACGTACATGAAGTTGTCGGGCGAGCCGGGTTCGCCACTCAACAGGTGCTTGAACAGAATCGTTCCGAGTGGATGGTCGCTGGCCCAGTCTGAATTGACGAAAGGGATGATTTTCATTCGCGGTGCTCCGGGTTGATGGTTCGTTATGTGTGGTTCAGGTCGCGCGCCGGATGACGGCCGGACTGTCGGCACCATGCGGGTCGCGCCGACGTCCTTTCAGCACGAAGATTCCCATGGTCAGGATCGCTACGCCGGCACCGAGCGAGGTCAGGCCGGTGAGCATGAAGAGTGACGGCGCTCCCAAGCCGGAACCGAGCAGCATGCCGCCGAAGATCGGCCCGGCGATCGCGCCGACCCGCCCCGCCGCCATGCAGCAGCCGATCCCGGTTGCACGCGAGAAGGTGTCGTAAAAGGCTGCGCTGAGCGCAACCGTGCAGAGCTGCGCGCCGTAGCTGAAGAAGCCGGCCAGCACCGCGATAGCCCACACGCCAGGACCCGAGTGCAGCGCGTAGCCGATCAATGCGATCACGAGCGCGCCGATAGAGAACGCGCTGCCGACCACGATCGCGGGCCGGCCGAGCGCGTCGGACACGCGCCCGAGCGTTGTGCTGCCGACGATGCCGCCGAGATTCAGCATCGCCACCGCGATCACCGCGTTTTCTATGCTTAGGCCGCTGCGCCGAGCCATCATCGGGATCCAGTTGATCAGCATGTACAGCATGCACATGCTGAGAAGGGTCGCGATCCACAGCAGCAGCGTGCCCCGCGCGCGTCCGTCGCTGAAGAGGCTGCGCACCGACACGCGGCCGCCCGTGGCGGCGCCGACTTCGCCGTTCCATGCGGCGGCGCAGCCCATCCGCTCGAGGATCGGCAGCACCTTGTCGCGCTTGCCGCGCAAAGCCAGCAGGCGCGCGGATTCGGGAATGAACGCGATGGCCACCACCAGCGCGAATAGCGAGAACGCGCCGCCCGTAAAGAAGACGCTTTGCCAGCCGAACAGCGGAATCAGCCGCGCCGAGATGAAGCCGCCGACTACGGCACCCAGCGGAAAGCCGCAGAACATCATCGCGACGAGCGAGGCCCTTCTGCGGCCGGGCGAGTATTCGGATGCCAGCGCGATGAAGTTAGGCATCGCGCCACCCAGCCCGAGGCCGGTGAACGCGAGCGCAGCGATCAAGCCGGGAATCGACGACGCAAACGGCGTGAGCAGCGAACCGATGCTCACGAGCAGCAGCGTGACCAGCAACGCGCCCTTGCGGCCCCGACTGTCGCCGATGCGGCCGAACAGCACGGCGCCTACCAGCCCGCCGAGCAGGCCGGCGCTAAAAATGAAGCCGAATACGCGCGGTGTGATGTGCCATGCGACGGCGATCTCGGGCCCGATGAACGCGATCGACTGCATGTCGAAGCCATCCATCATCGCGACGAGTCCGCACAACGCAATGACGAGGATCTGGAAGCGCCCGACTCGCTGCGAGTTGATGAGTGTTTCCAGATCGACCTGATTTGTCGTGTTCATGTCCCCTCCTGTGCATCGCAATACGGGCTGTGTGCGCGCTGCGAGCGATTTTTATGACCGGCTTTACCGGCTGACTGACGGACCGCTACCCTATCCGCGTGCCTTGCTACGCGATTTGCTTTGAGGCCTTTGTTGGGTAAAAAACGAAGCAACGCACGCAGTCTAAGGAAGCGATAGCGCCGGTGTCCATGCAGGGCGGTATATTTTTCATATAGACAGCATGAATATTTATTCGGTCGACTTGAGGTATGCGACGCGATCGACGTGGAGCGCAGCGTGAGCCCTGCCGCGGTCCTGCACTGCAGTTAACGTTCGACGAGGGTTTGAGTTTCGACCCGACCAGCTGACAAGCAGACGGCGGACCTTACTGATTCACGTGATCGATTTCGGTGAGACAGTCTTCCTGCCAGCGTCAGTAAGGGAACTTCGGGAGTGCGCGTTGGGCGTGCGCGTCGAAACCTGCCAGTTCGGCAGCACCGAGTTGGCCCAGGCGCTCGAAATCGGGCAGATCGACTTCGCGATAGGCTATCTGCCGCTGCTCGACGAGCTGTTCCTGTCGGTGAACGCTTCATCACATAGCATGGTTCGGCTGCCACTGCCGCATCTCATAAGCTATCTAATAAGGATACCTACTATTTTACCAGGAAGGCAGTCTGCAACCGTCATCTTGACAAGGCGCCGCAATCTGGTCGTCAGTTTCGGGAGTCCATTCCACTGCTCGCGCAGTGTATCGATTCACGCTGCGGGAAGGCGCCCGGCAAACGGAACTCGGAACTGTGCGTCTGAAAGCCGAGCGATTTTCCAGCACCGTCTTAGCGCGCGCACGTGCGGTCAATTCTGCGACGCGGTCAGCAGCCGAAGCTGCTCCAGTAACTTCACTGCCGGACTCGGCAAAATCCCCTGACGGCGGCGAAACGCCGTTAACGTGCGGCGTGCGACGAGGCCCGGAATCGGCAGCGTATCGAACACGCCGGCGGCGCTTTCGGTGTCGTACATCGGCATGGCCATCCAGCTCAGAAACCCCGCGCGCGTCACGAGGCTCTTCAACACCGTGATCGAACGCGTCTCGACAGCGATCGGCGGCATGCCGAAGCCGTGCTCGGCAAACACGCGCTGCATATGCTCGAACGGACCCGTCCCGCGCGGCGGGACGCACCACTGCTGATCGAGCGTGTCGGCAAGCGACAAATCCGCTGTGTTGCGCAGCGGATGATCGAGCGCGGCGACCACATAGCTTGTGTCTTCCCAACGGCAATCGGCAATCGCCGTGATCTCATCCGTGTCGGGCACCGCCATGCTGAGCGCGAGATCGATCTCGTGTTTCATCAGACTGTCCGCAAGACGGTCCCACACCCCTTCCATAATCTCCACACGCAGATTCGGCCAGCGCGCGAGCACGCCGCTCACCGCGAGCGGCAGCACGAGCGTCGCAATGCTTGCCACCGCGCCGACGCGAATCGTTCCTTTCGCGAGACCGCGCATCGCGTCGATTTCCTCGCGCGCGTGATCGGCTTCGCGTTGCAGCAGGGTGGCGTGCGGCAACAGCGCGCTGCCGATCGCAGTAAGCTGCATACCCTTCGAGTGCCGTTCGAACAGCGGCGCGCCGACCTCATCCTCGAGCCGTTTGATGGTGCGGCTCAGCGCGGGCTGCGTGACATGCAGCACTTCCGCGGCACGGCCGAGGCTGCCGCTCGCCACAATGGTGGCGAACGCATGCAATTGTTGAAGATTGAAAGTCATGCGCAAAAGTAATGCCTTTTCTCGAAAAAGGCAATTTTCAATTAACCTCCGGCTTCCGATAATGGGTCTTCAGGAAACGGCGCTCATCTACAGGAGACAGGCATGACCAGCAACGCGCCCCGTTCAGATGCATCGGGACTCGCTCAATCCAAGCCGTTCACCGTGCGCGACGCCGTCATCGATCTCATGCGCCGCCTCGGCATGACCTCGGTGTTCGCCAATCCGGGTTCGACGGAATTGCCGTTGTTCCGCGATTTCCCGCAGGATTTCCGTTACGTGCTGGGTTTGCAGGAAGCGGTCGTGGTCGGCATGGCCGACGGTTATGCGCAGGCCACCCGCAACGCTTCATTCGTCAATCTGCATTCGGCGGCGGGGGTGGGCAATGCGATGGGCAATATCTTCACCGCATTCCGCAACAGCACGCCGATCGTGATCACCGCCGGGCAGCAGGCCCGTTCGATTCTGCCGTTCGACCCGTTTCTCGCGTCGAACCAGGCCACCGAATTGCCGAAGCCGTACGTCAAATGGAGCATCGAGCCGGCGCGCGCCGAAGACGTGCCGTTGGCGATCGCGCGGGCCTATTACATGGCAATGCAGGAGCCGCGCGGGCCGGTGCTGGTGTCGATTCCCGTCGACGATTGGGACCGCGCGGCGCAGCCGGTGCCGGCACGCGTAGTCAGTAACGAGACGCGGCCCGAGCCGTTCGTGCTGGAGCAGATCGGCGCGGCGCTCGATACCTGTGAACGGCCGGCTTTCGTGGTGGGCGGCGCGGTCGACCGGGCCGGCGGCTGGGACGAAGTGGTGAGCCTCGCTGAGCGTCACAACGCCCGGGTGTTCGTCGCGCCGATGACCGGCCGTTGCGCGTTCCCTGAAGACCATCGCCTGTTCGCCGGTTTCCTGCCGGCCATGCGCGAGAAGATCGTCGAACTGCTCGGCGGCCACGATCTGATCTTCGTGATCGGCGCACCGGCCTTCACGTATCACGTCGAAGGTCACGGCCCGCATCTGCCGGCCGGCGCGACGCTGTGCCAGTTGATCGACGATCCGGCTATCGCGGCATGGGCGCCGACCGGAACAGCGGCGGTCGGCAATATTCGCTTGGGCGTGGCCGATCTGCTGTCGCGGCCCGCACCGAAACCGCGTCCGTTGCCCGCGCCGCGCGCCGCACGTCCGCGCGCGGAGCCGTCTGCGTTAATGTCAGTGGCTTTCGCATTGCAGACGCTCGCCGAGGTGCGCCGCGCGGACGATATCGTGGTCGAGGAGGCGCCGAGTTCGCGGCCGGTGATGCAGAACTATCTGCCGTTCACGCGCAGCGGCACTTTCTACACGATGGATAGCGGCGGCCTCGGTTATGGCATGCCGGCTGCTGTCGGCGTGGCGTTGGCGAAACCCGGCACGCGCGTGATCGGTCTGATCGGCGACGGTTCCAGCATGTATTCGATCCAGGCAATCTACAGCGCCGTACAGATGAAACTTCCGATCACATTCGTGATCCTGAACAATTCGCGCTACGCCGCGTTGCAGGACTTCGCGCCGGAATTCGGTTTTGGCCCGGACGATCCTGTACAAGGCACCGATCTGCCGGGACTCGACTTCGTAGCGCTGGCCGCGGGCATGGGTTGCCATGGCACGCGCGTGACCGATGCCGAACGCTTGCATGAAGTCTTGCGCGAGGCGTTGGCATCAACCGGACCGAGGCTCGTTGAAGTCGTCGTGGCTTGACCTTAAGCGAGCCCCGCGCCCGCATTCATACAATTTTCCGCAGGAGACAACACGATGCAGAGTATTTCCATGCTGATCGCCGGCGCAGCCGTGCAGGCGAGTAATGGCGCCACCTTCGAGCGTCGCAATCCGCTGGATGGCGAAGTCGCGACGCGCGCTCCCGCCGCCACGGTTGCCGATGCGGTAGCCGCGGCTGATGCGGCGGCAGCGGCATTTCCTGCATGGTCCGCGCTCGGGCCGGGCGAGCGCCGTGCGCTGCTGATGAAAGCAGCGCACGCCCTCGAGGCGCGCAGCGAGGCGTTCGCCAGCGTGATGGCCGCGGAGACGGGGGCGTCGGCGATGTGGGCGGGCTTCAATGTCCATCTCGCGGCTGGCGGATTGATGGAAGCCGCGGCGCTCACGACGCAGATTGGCGGCGAGTTGATCCCGTCCGATGTGCCCGGCAGTCTCGCGATGGGCGTGCGTCAGCCGGCTGGCGTCGTGCTCGGTATTGCGCCGTGGAATGCGCCGGTGATCCTCGCGGTGCGGGCGATTGCGCTGCCGCTTGCGTGTGGAAATACCGTCGTGCTGAAGGGTTCGGAGATCTGCCCCGGCACGCACGGCCTGATTATCGAAGTGCTGCAGGAAGCGGGTTTGCCCAAGGGCGTGGTGAACTTCGTCACCAACGCGCCGGCCGACGCCGGCGCTGTGGTCGAGGCGCTGATTGCCCATCCTAAAGTCCGGCGTGTCAATTTCACGGGCTCCACGCACGTGGGCAAGATTATCGCGGCCACCTGCGCACGCTATCTGAAGCCGTCGGTATTGGAGCTCGGCGGCAAGGCCCCGTTGATCGTGCTCGACGACGCGGATCTCGACGCAGCCGTCAATGCCGCGGCATTCGGCGCGTTCGCCAACTCCGGGCAGATCTGCATGTCGACGGAGCGGATCATCGTCGACGAACGGATCGCTGATCAGTTTGTTGCAAAGCTCGCGCAGAAGGCGCGCGGCCTGCCGCTCGGCGATCCTCGCAAAGGTCCAGTGGTGTTGGGATCGGTCGTCGATATGGCGACGGTGGAACGCTGCAACGCGCTGATCGACGACGCGCTGGCCAAAGGCGCCACGCTCGTCTGCGGCGGCAAGGTGGACAGCACCCTGATGCCCGCCACGCTGCTCGATCATGTCACGCCGGCGATGCGTATTTATGGCGAGGAATCGTTCGGGCCCGTGAAGGGCATCGTGCGCGTCAACGGCGAAGACGAAGCCGTGGCCTGTGCGAACGACAACGAGTATGGGCTTTCATCGGCGGTGTTCAGCCGCGACGTAGCACGCGCGATGAATGTTGCAAGGCGCATCGAATCGGGCATCTGTCATGTCAATGGACCGACCGTTCACGACGAAGCGCAAATGCCGTTCGGCGGCGTGAAGGGCAGCGGCTTTGGACGCTTCGGCGGGCAGGCGGGCGTTGCTGAATTCACGGATCTGCGCTGGATGACCGTGCAAACCACGCCACGTCATTATCCGTTCTGAAGGGACGAGCGCCGTTGCGGACGCTGCATGTTCTTGCGTGTCCCAACGTGTCCTTGTGCCGTTGAGCGCCGCAACGATACGCGCCGCGAAAGCCATGCATACATGTCATGGCTTTTGCTCGAAATGGCAATGTCAGAAGGCGGCCGCTCGCTCACATACTGAGCCCAAAGCGTGACCCCGAAGCATGACGGCAAAAGCGCGGCGCTCAGATCGCGCGCACATATCAGGAGACAGTTGCATGACCAGTTATGTACCACCGGCCGGCCCGGCCGATGCGTCGCTCGCCGGCAATCACGCGGGAATCGGAGAGGGGCGTCACGCGGTCGACATCGGCCGTGCGCTCGACGAAGGTCCTTACACCGCCATGCAAAAGATCGTGGTGCTGCTCGCGGCGTTGTCGATCGTGCTGGACGGGTTCGACAGTCAGTTGATCGGTTTTGCAATTCCCGTGCTGATCAAGGAATGGGGCGTTACACGCGCGGCTTTTGCGCCGGTGGTCGCGGCCGGTTTGATCGGCATGGGCATCGGCAGTGCGTGCGCCGGATTGCTGGCCGACCGCTTTGGCCGCCGCTGGGCGGTGATCGGCAGCGTGCTGGTGTTCGGTGCCGCCACTTGCGGTATCAGCTCTGCGCCCGGCATCGTGACGATTGCCGTGCTGCGTTTTATCGCCGGCCTCGGCATTGGCGGCGCGTTGCCGAGTTCGACCACCATGACCGCGGAGTTTACGCCGGCTCGCCGCCGCACCCTGGCCGTCACGGCGACGATTGTCTGCGTGCCGCTCGGCGGCATGGTGGCGGGATTGTTCGCACACGAAATTCTGCTGACGTATGGATGGCGCGCGCTGTTCATGATCGGCGGCGTGCTGCCGCTCGCGCTCGGCGTGTTGCTGATCTTCACGTTGCCCGAGTCGCCGCGCTTTCTCGCCCGGCACCCGCACCGCTGGCAGGAACTCAAACGCCTGCTTGGGCGGATGTCGCGTCCGGTCGCAAGCAACTGCGTATTTACCGACTCGCGCGAACAGGCCGTCGAGAAACACACGGGTTTTACCGCACTGTTCCGCGAAGGTCTGGCGCGCGATACGGTGGCGATCTGGTGCGCGTTCTGCTTATGCCTGCTGGCCGTCTATAGCGCGTTCAGCTGGTTGCCGACCATGCTGAGCACGCAGGGCCTGTCGGTATCGGTGGCGGGTGCGGGGCTCACCGCGTACAACCTGGGTGGCGTGCTGGGTGCGTTGCTGTGCGCCGCGGTGATTGCGCGCACCGGCTCGCGTTGGCCGTTGATTCTCTGTAGCGCGGGTGGCGCGGCGAGCGCGTTGCTGCTGCTCGGCGTGAATATTTCCGATCACACCGGCTTGCTGATCCTCGGTCTTGGCGTGCACGGACTGTTTGTCAACGCGGTTCAGTCGACGATGTTCGCGCTGTGTGCGTATGTTTATCCGACCCGTGTGCGTGCCACCGGCACCGCATCGGCGCTCGCGTTCGGCCGGCTCGGTGCGATTGCCAGCGCGTTTGCGGGTGCGGTGGTGATTACGGCCGGCGGGGCATCGTCGTACCTGTGGATGCTCGGAATCGCGATGTTGATCGTGATGGTCGCGCTGACGGTGGTCAAGCGCCATATTCCGAGGCCGGGGGTTTGAGGGGCGCAATGTCCTGACTTGCGGCGATCGGGCAGGAGGTGCGGATCGCCGCTATCTGAAGCAGTCAATCTTTAGCGTATCGGACGGCTTGAAGAGCGGTTGGTATCGTCACACATTTGTTGCGTTGTGCGAGCGTGCGACTGCACTCTCCAAAGGCGCGCGCCAGCCGCCGCAGCCTGCCTGAGGTCGACGTCCTTGCGATTCACGCCATTGTCATCAAAAGCAGAAGCGGGTGTTTCGAGTCATCATCGAGTTATTGCCCGGTGCGCGGAAAAGCGGAAACGCATGTCATCGCGGCGGCGGACAGCGCGCACACGGGCGGGTAGGCGCTCGCGGATTATCGTCTGCGCTGTCCGGCAGCAACCTCATACTTTAAGCATGCCGATCAGACTTGCGCCTGACCACCGTCAGCCGTAATCTCCGCGCCGTTGATGAAGCTCGAATCGTCCGATGCGAGGAACGTGACGACCCTGGCAATTTCCGACGGGTCAGCGAGGCGGCCAATCGGCACGAGCGAGGCCAGGTAGCCAAGCAGACCATCCTGACCGTCCTTGGTATCGCCACCGAGTTCGGCGAGGCCAATCGTGTGCGTCGAACCCGGGCTTACCACGTTCACCCGGATGCCGCGGTCCTTCAGATCGAGCACCCAGCTGCGGGCCAGAGCGCGCACCGCCGCTTTCGAGGCGCTGTAAATACTGAACGCCGCTGTACCGGTCGACCCCGCGATGGACCCCGTCAGGATGATCGAGCCACCCTTTTGGATCAGTGGAAGTGCCTTCTGCACTGTGAACACAACTGCGCGCACATTGCGGTTGAACGTGTCGTCGAAATGTTGCTCGGAGATATCGCCCAGCGGCGCCATCGTGCCGCCACCTGCGTTGGCGTAGAGAATGTCAAGACGACCGTCGTTCTTTCGAATCTCTGCAAAAAGTGCGTCGAGATCCTCGGGGCGGGTGACATCACCCCGCACGCCGAGAGCACCGTGCCCGACCGCTTCAACTGCAGCTTCCAGTTCGGCCTGCCGGCGCCCTGTGATGTACACCTTCGCACCTTCCGCAGCGAGGTCTTTTGCTGCCGCCAGGCCAATACCGCTGGTGCCGCCAGTGACGAGGGCTACCTTACCTTCCAGTTTTTTGCTCATGATTTTGCTCCGGGTTGTTAAGTGTTGATGGAAGTAACGATAGACGTCCATGAGACACGAATAAACCCCGCTAGAGCGAATTGATTTTCCACGTGCATGGATAATCGTTAAGCTAAAGGCTCATCTGCTATGAGGAAGAATCAATGGATCAGCTGCAAGCACTGCGCGTTTTCGTACGGATTGCCGAATCGGGGGGCTTCAGCAAGGCGGCCGACGCCTTGAACGTGCCGCGCGCCACGGTCTCCAAACTCATTCAGGAACTGGAAACCCATCTTCGGGTGAGGCTCTTCCAGCGTTCAACCCGTCGCGTAGTGGTGACAGAAGAAGGCCAGGTTTACTATCACAACGCGGTCAAGCTGCTCGCCGACATCGACGAGATGGATGGTCTGTTTGCGGACTCTCACGGCAATCCGCGCGGTCGGATCCGTGTCGATATCGGCTCCTCTCTCGCCAACCTGATCCTTCTTCCACACCTGCCCGCGTTCCGCAAGCGTTACCCGGAAATCCAGCTTGACGTTGGCGTGAGCGACCGTCAGGTCGACCTGATCGGCGAGGGCGTTGACTGTGTGATCCGTGGCGGTGAACTGACCGATATGTCGCTCGTCGCGCGACGCCTCGCGGGGCTCGAATGGGGCACGTATGCCGGCTCGAGCTACCTCGCCGAACGCGGCACGCCATCGCATCCCGACGATCTGCTCGCACGTCATGAAGTGGTGGGCTATTTTTCCTCGTTGAGCGGTCGAGTATTCCCCCTTCTTTTCGAGCAGGGCGACGAAACGATCACCGTCGATCCAAAAGGAGCGAGAGGCGTCTTCGTGAACGAAAGCACGGCTCATCTCACGTCGCTGGTAAGCGGACTTGGTGTCGGACAGACTTTTTCGTTCATGGCGCAGCCGTGGCTGAAAAACGGTGATCTCGTCCAGGTCCTGCCGCACTGGAAGCGGCCACTCCATCCGATGCATATCGTCTTCCCGCAATCGAAGTACAACAGCGCCCGTCTGAAGGTATTTGTCGACTGGGTCATCGAAGTCTTCAGACCGTACGACAGCACGCCCGCGCCGTCCCACGCATACGCACTGCGCGCAAGCGGATCGTGATTCTGGGTTTGCCGCCAGTGGACGCGTTCGACGTAATTGGTCCGGCGGGCGTAACGTGCGGCTTGCCTTTTGACGAGGCGAGTGTCGATCGTGCAGCGAGCCCGCGTGCCGCTTTGTGAGCGGGCCGCCGACATCGTGCGCAGCGCGCTGCCGTACAGCACGCCGAACCGCGCGGTGACCGCGAGCCCGGTACGCTGCGGCGCTTTGGCGCGAACAGTTCGAGTCCAAGCGGGAGGGAAGCGGCTTAACTTGGTATCAACCGTTGCCGGCGAATGCTCGTATCTACGGATGCGTGTAATCCTTTACACGCATTTTTTTTTCACCTAGCATGGTTTTACGCACTCCGGATGCGCCAAGAGCAGCAAGCGCTAGGTCACCAGCGCGGAGCACGCAGATCATCGTGTGTTTTTCAGTATTTTGTGTAATCGATTACCACGTCAGACGAATAGGCTGAAAAAACGTCGGGAGCGTCGCGCCGGGAAGGCGCGCCGCGACCCGGATACAGAGCCTTCGAACCCGTGCACCTGTGTTCATTCTTTGGAACCTACGACTATCATGAAGACCATGCATCCTGCTGAGGCGCAATCGATTTTCGAGCGGAAAACCCTGCGCTCAATCCTGAAGTCGATTGTGCTGAGTGTGTGTATTGCGAGCGGAATCGGCAGCGCGATGGCGCCCGCCAGTGCGGAAGAAACCACGTTTGCGTCGATCCGCAAAGCCGGCGAACTGCGCTGCGGCGCGGCGCTGGCGCCGCCGTTCGTCGTGCGCGATCCGAAAACCGGCGATTACTCCGGTGCCTTTAGCGATCTGTGCCGCAAGTTCGGCGAGAGCGTACTGAAGGTGAAAGTCCGCTTCGTCGATACGACGTGGGACAACATGGTCGCGGGGCTGCAAACGAACAAGTGGGACCTGGCGATGGCCATCAACCGTACGCCGGTTCGGGAACAGGTGATCAACTTCTCGACCGCGGTGGTTCGGAACGATACTGACTTCGTGTACAGCCGCACCGATTCGAAGTTGCCGACGCCGATCAAATCGGTGGCCGACATCGACAAGCCGGGCATCGTGATCGCGGTGGTGCAGGGAACCACCGACGACAAGGCCATCACGCCGGCCATCAAACAGGCGCAAATCCTCCGTCTGCCGGATGCAGACAGCACGCGTCTTGCAGTGATTTCCCATCGCGCCGATCTGCTGGCCGACCAATCCGACGCGAATCTGATTTTCCAGGCGGCGCATCCCGACTGGGCCGAGATTTTCCGCGCGACCCCTTCGTTCAATCTGCAGGACGTCGCGTTTGGCCTGAACAAAAGCTTCACTGCTGCCGACCTGAATCTGCTCAACCAGTTTATCGAGCAGCAGACCCGGATGGGTTTCGTGAAGACAAGCGTGGACGCCGCGGTCAAGCAGGCTGCGCAGTCGGTCAAGCAATAAGCTGATGACGCGCAGCCGTTGCGAGGAAAGCAAATGGAACAAGTGATGAAGGTGGGCCGGCAAACCATGGACGAGAGGGAAGCAGCACCGTCGCGCGACGGCTTCAACCCGGCAGATGCACCTGCATACGGCGGCGTACAACCGCTGGTCCGGATGCGAGGGCTGTGCAAGCAATACGGTCCCACTCTGCAGGTGTTGAAAGGGCTGGATTTCGACATGCAACCCGACGACCGGCTCGTCGTAATCGGCCCGAGCGGCGGCGGCAAAAGCACGTTGCTGCGCGTGTTGATGGGCCTTGAGACGATCGACGGCGGCAGCGTCGAATTCGACGGTCAGCGCTATCTGTCTTTCGATCCCAAATCCCGGCAAACCCGCATGGATCTGGCGATTCGCAAGCGGATCGGCATGGTGTTTCAGCACTACACGCTTTTCCCGCATCTGAATGTGCTGCGCAATCTCACATTGGCCCCATGCAAGACACAAGGGGAGTCGCGCAACTCGGCTGAACAGCGCGCGCTCCACCTTCTGGAACGGCTGGGTCTCGCAGCGAAGGCACGCGCCTATCCGGCCCAGCTTTCGGGCGGCCAGAAGCAGCGCGTGGCGATCGCGCGCGCGTTGATGCTCGACCCGAAGCTCATGCTGTTCGACGAGGTCACGTCGGCACTCGACCCGGAACTGGTCGCGGAAGTCGAACTGGTGATTCAGGAGCTGGCCGCGAACGCGATGCCGATGATCATGGTCACGCACGACATGTGGTTCGCGAAGAAGGTCGCCTCACGGATTCTCTTCTGCGCGGACGGCGTCGTCGTCGAGTCAGGTACGCCCGAGCAGTTGTTCAGGAACCCGCAGCATGAGCGGACCCGGGAATTTCTGAACAACGTCCTGCACATTGACTAGGAGTGCCAGCGTGACTTACTCCTTCGATTTTTCGTCGATCTCTTCGGGGCTCGACGCACTGCGTCAGGGTCTCGCGATCACTTTCCTGATCGCGCTGTGTGCGAACGCAATCGGCGTGGTGGCAGGGTTCGGGGTTGGGCTGCTGTCGCAGGCCCGCTCGCGGCTGATCCGTATGCTGGTTTCTGCATTCGTCGAATTTTTTCGTTGCACGCCCGCGCTGGTCCAGGTGGTGTGGTTCTTTTACTGCGTGCCGATCATCTTCAACGTATTTCTGACACCGGTGACGATGGGCGTCCTCGTCATCTCGCTCAATCTCACGGCCTTCAACGCGGAAGCCTACCGTGCCGGCATTCAGTCGGTGCCGCGGGAACAACATGACGCGGGTATCGCGCTCGGCTTGTCGCCGTTTCAGCGCGCCGTCCATATCGTCCTTCCGCATGCGTTCCGAAGCGCCTATCCGGTACTCGTGACGAACGGTATTTCAGCATTGCAGCAGACCTCGCTGCTTTCTGTCGTGGCGATTCAGGAACTGATGTATCGCGGCAAGGAACTGGCGTCCGACACCTACCGGCCGCTCGAGGTCTTTACGACAGTAGGGTTGCTGTACCTGGCCGTATCGGTGGCTGTTGCCCAGATTCTTCGGGGCGTCGAACGCCGACGTGCGCTGCGCTATTCGGTGTAACGGTATGAAATTCAATTTTCTGTTTCTTCTCGGATACATCGACCCTCTGCTCGCCGGGCTCGCGCTCACATTGAAGCTGACCGTCGGCGCGTCGATTGCTGGCATCGTGCTCGGGTTCATTGCGAGCCTGTTGCGCACTTACGGCAGCGCGCCCGTGCGTGCATTGGCGGCCGGCTATGTGGAGCTGTTCCGCGGCACACCGTTGCTCGTGCAACTGTTCTGGTTCTTCTTCTGCCTGCCGCTTCTGCTGCACGTCGACGTCGGCATCGTCGCCGCATCGCTGACGGCGCTGTCCTTGTACATGGGCGCGATTACGTGCGAAACGTTCCGCGGCTCCCTCGCGCTGATCCGCAAGGAAGAGCTCGACGCATGCGTGGCGCTGGGTCTTGGCCGGATGACGCGCATCGTCCATGTCATCTTGCCGCTGACTTTCGTGCGTGCGATGCCGCCGCTGCTGTCGAACATCGTCAGCCTGTTCAAGGAGAGTGCGCTGGTGTCCGCGCTCGGTATGGCGGACCTGATGTTCGTCGGCCAGAACATTGCCAATACGAGCGCGCGTCCAGTTGAAGTTCTCACGACAACGGCGCTCATCTACTTCGTCGTCGCGTTTCCGCTCACGCGCTGCGTCGGCAGGATCGAGCGAAAAGTGCTGAAGCGCTTCTAGGCGGGCAGGGACAAGGACAGGGGCGGCGACGCCGCTTCCGATCGAGAATCAGGCACGAACTCAGGCAGGAAATCAGGCAGGAAATCAGGCCATGGAAATGAAGCGAATGATTACGGTGGTCGGCGTTCACACAGCCGGCGAACGCAACGATGTGATTACCGGCGGCGTGCTCGACGTGCCAGGCAAGACGATGTTCGAGAAGATGCAATATCTCGAGCGCGAGGCAGACGATCTGCGCAAGTTACTGTTGCAGGAGCCGCGCGGCAGCGTCACGCAATGTATCAATCTGGTGCTGCCGCCCTGCGATCCCAAGGCGGACGCGGGGTTCGTCATCATGGAGTCGGAGTACTACGTACCCATGTCCGGCAGCAACACGATCTGCACCGTGACTGCGTTGCTCGAAACCGGCATGTTGCCGATGCAGGAACCTTATACGCGTCTGGTCCTCGAGGCGCCAGGCGGCCTCGTGGAGGTGCAGGCGGAGTGTCGGGACGGCAAGTGCCTGAATGTCCGGTTCGCCAATGTGCCGTGTTTCGTGTTCGGCCTGGATCTTCCCGTCGAAGTACCCGGCCTCGGAACGCTGACCGTGGACGTTGCGTACGGCGGGATGATCTATGTGCTGGTCGATGCGGCTTCCGCAGGATTTTCAGTTGAGCCATCCGAAGCGGCAGACATGGTGAAGATCGGTGAAGCGATCAAGGCCGCCGCAGCCGAACAGATTCCGGCAGTCCATCCGGAAACGCCGGAGATTCACACGATCAATCAGACGCTGTTTGCAGGTCCGCTCGAACGTACCCCGACGGGACTGGCGTCGAAAAACGGTGTGATCGTGTCGCCGGGCAGGCTGGATCGCTCGCCTTGCGGCACCGGCACCAGTGCGCGGCTTGCCGTGCTGCACGCACGCGGTCTAATCGAGCCGGGCGAGAAGTTCTTGAACCGGTCGATTATCGGCACGGAGTTCACAGGCGAGATCGTCGAGACGCTGACGGTGGGCGGCCGACCTGGCATTCGTCCCGCGATCACGGGGAGTGCGTGGATCACCGGGTTTCATCAGTACGTCCTCGATCGGTCCGACCCGTTCCCCACCGGCTATCGGTTAAACGACATCTGGAGAGACTAGGCCGGCGTGGAGTCGTAAGGCGTCACACTCGTCTCAAGGTGAAATCGATTACCAAAATACAAGGTAATTCAAGCGAATAGAGCGCTATAGCGTGATTCATTGAGCGGTAATCGATTTCGTATTTATAGGTCACATGTCATTCCGTACGGAGAGTGAGCATGAGCAGTAATGGTGATGAAACAGGTGGATTGAAGCAGCCGGCGCAACGCGCGGCAGGCGAGGGCGGCAAGTTTCTGCTCGTGCATCCACGCGACGAAGAGAGTTACTGGCAGCCGCAGCCGGCCAATGGCTATGCGTCGGTCCATGTGGCGCCGCATCTCGTCCCGATGGATCGGCCGTTCTCGGTGGGAACCCAGACGGTGCCGCCCGGCGGCGTCGTCAGGCTGCATTCGCATACCGACAATGAGGAAGTCCTGCATTTCATCGCGGGTCGCGGCAAGGCCGTTCTGGATGGCGCCGAGTACCGGCTCGAGCCGGGCATGACGCTGTTTCTCGGCAAGCTGCGTACCCACACCTTCATCAACGACGGCGATGTCGATCTGCACTGGGCCTGGTTCTTCCTGCCGTCGGGTCTCGAGACTTTCTTCCAGCAAATCGGCCGTCCACGCAAGCCGGGCGAAGCTGCTCCCGAACCGTTTGCGCGACCGGAGAACGTCGCGGAAATCGAGGCTCGCACGGTCTTTTCCACTCCACGGGCTGGGAGCTGAGCGATGGGCAGGCATACAAGCTCAGGTGTCTATTACGAGGCGCTCGGGAGCGGCGATGCGATTGTGTGCATCGCAGGTCTCGGTGGACACGCATCGTTCTGGCGGCCTGTGGCGGAACTTCTCGCAGACCGCTTCCGGGTGATCGCGTTCGATCATCCCGGTGTCGGCGGCAGTACGAAGGCCGCGGATCAGCGTATTGCACTGATTGCGCAGGCGGCGCTCGAGGTGCTCGACGCGGAGGACGTGCGTGTGGCTCATATGATCGGCCATTCGACAGGCAGCCTCGTCGCGCAAACGCTCGCAATCGATCACCGCTCGCGTTGCGCGAAGATCGTACTCAGCGGCGGGTGGGCGAAGCCGGATCGCCGCTTCAGGGATCTGTTCGATCTGCGTCACCTGATGCTCGAAAAGCTCGGCACGCGTGCTCATTCGGCGTTCGCGCGGCTCTTCGGTTACGACGCCTGCTGGTACGAGCAGCATCTCGCTGCGGACCGCCTGCGATTCGACGGCGACGACGAGTTCGATGTGCAGACGGTGTTGCGCCGGATCGAGATGCTGCTCGGCTATGAGCGCTCAGAAGAACTGGCCGCACTCGATATCGAGGCGCTGATTGTCGGCGCGCGAGACGATTTCATCGTCCCGTTTCACCATTCAGAAGATCTCGCGCGCCGCATCCGCAATGCGATGCTCGTCGGCGCCGTGGGGGGGCATTTTTTTCCGCAGGTTTATCCGGATGTGTTTGCGGACCACGTGGCCGCTTTTCTGGACCGGAGGGCGGCATGACGGTCCGCGAGTTAGCGCCGGCGCCTCTTGAGTCCGCGGAGGTTCGCGAACGTATTGTGATCATCGGCATGGGGGCGATGGGAAAGCGCGTCGCCACCGCGTTGCAGACCCTGGGCACCGCGAATGTCGATTGGTGCTGCCTTGTGCCGGACGCCGCAGGCGAGTCCGATCTGCTGAAGCAGACTTACGGCGTCGAGGTCTTTCATGATGCCGACGCGCTCGTGGCGTGGCGGCCGACTCTCGCAGTGGAGTGCGCCGGTCATGCCGCCGTGCACGAAACGGTGGTGCCGCTGCTCGAGCGTGGGGTTGACGCAATCGTCGTGTCGGTGGGCGCGCTCGCTTCGTCATCGCTGCGCGAGGAGATCGCTGCCGCAGCGAAGGCAGGCGGCGCGCGGGTCACGCTGGTGTCCGGCGCCATCGGCGGTATCGACGCATTGCGTGCGGCGCGCACAGGTGGCCTCGATTTCGTGCGCTACACGGGCAGAAAGCCGCCGCACGCGTGGCTCGGATCGCCTGCCGAGTCGCAATTCGATCTGCCGGCGATCGATCTGCCGACAGTCATTTTCGAGGGCAGCGCCGGCGAATCGGCGCGACTTTACCCGAAGAACGCCAACGTCACGGCCGCGGTCGCGCTCGCCGGCATCGGCTTCGACGACACGACGGTCGTCCTGACGGCCGATCCCGGCATCGACAGGAATATTCATGAAGTCGAGGCCCAGGGTGCCTTCGGGCATCTGTTCATCCGCCTCGAAAACAATCCTTTACCGGACAACCCGCGCACCTCGTGGCTCGCGGCAATGAGCATCGAAGAAGCGGTTTTCCGCCGCCTTGAACATTTAATCCAAAGATGAGAAACGATATGCGACTCGAAGGAAAAGTAGCCCTGGTGACGGGCGCGGCTTCAGGCATTGGAGCAGCAACCGCCGAACTTTTTGTGAAAGAAGGCGCGCGGGTCGTGTTAGCGGACCGCAATCTCGACCAGGCGCGGCGCGTGGCTGCGGCGCTGGGCGAGCGCGCACTCGCGGTGGGCGCCGATGTGGTCGTGTCGCAGCAGATTCGCGACGCGGTGGGCGCCACGATCAGTGCGTTCGGCGGTCTTGATATCCTGGTCAACAACGCGGGACTGGGGATTCGCGGGACCGTCGTGAACACGGAGGAAGACGACTGGGACCGCATTATGGAGGTCAATCTGAAAAGCGTTTTTCTCTGTTCGAAGTATGCAATTCCCGAGATTGCGCGGCGTGGCAAAGGGGCGATCGTCAATATTTCGTCCACGGCCGCCGTGTGCGGCATTCCGGACCGCGCGGCGTACGTCGCGGCGAAGGGTGGCGTGGCTGCGTTGACGCGTTCGATGGCGCTCGATCACGCGGAGCAGAACATCCGCATCAACAGCATCGCGCCAGGCGTGATCTGGTCGAGCTACTACGAAGAGATGTTGCGCTCCGTGCCCGATCCGGACGGCTTCGTCAGCGGACTGAAGGCGCGTGCGCCGGTCAACCGGATGGGACAGCCGCATGAGATTGCGACGATGGCTTTGTTCCTCGCGTCAGACGAGTCGTCGTTCGCCACGGGCGCAATGTTCACGGTGGATGGCGGCTATACCGCCCGATAGCAGAACAGGGGTGCTTCGACATGATTCACGAGTTGCGCGAGTACCGGATCGACGTACGGGCCGCGGATGCTTACTTCAGCCTGTTCAGGGATCTTGCGATGCCGATCCGGGGCAGCGCTTACGGTCGGCTGGTGGCCAACTGGCTGATTCCCGGCGAGGTGGTGACGTTTTATCACCTGTGGGAATACGACTCGTTGGGCGAGCGCACGGCAAAGCGTGCCGCGTTGGCGCAGGTCGAACGGTGGACGCACGATTTTTTGCCGGCGGCGGCCGCGCTGGTCAGCAGCCAGCGGCTCACGATCTTGACCCCTTACGCGATCGACGGGCTGCCCGGGTTTGCCATCGACGATTTCGGCGCCGCGCCGATTGTCTTCACGACCGTCCGGTGCAGAACCGGCAAGGCCGCAGCGGTGGCCTCTGCGATCGCGACCGCCCGACCGCTGGGGTTGCGCGGCGTATGGACCGAAGAGATGCCCGACCCGAACGCCGTGTGGTGCGTGTGCGACCCCGGTGAGGCGCTTGCGTCGGACTGGCTCGAGGCGCACGGTGCCGTTCACCGAACCACGAAAACCTGTGAAAGGGGTCCGTACTGATGGCTGCGCGAGCGCCCACGGGTTGCCGGATGATTACCCCGCCGCGGTACGGCGGGCATGCGTGTAATCGTTTTCCAACCGGCCTCGCGGTGATACACTTGGCTCGTCAAAACAGGAATAGCGGACCCTGTCCGCCGTTCCCATCTTGCTGAGCCATGAAAAGTCAGAAAGCAAAAGCGAACGTATTCGACGTTGCGAAGGCGGCGGGCGTCTCGGTCGCGACCGTCTCCCGTGCGTTCAACATTCCCGATCGCGTCGGCGCAGAGGCTCGCGAAAAGGTATTCAACGCGGCGATGCAATTGGGCTACAGCCCGAATCCAGCGGCCAAGGCACTGCGCCTGCAGAAGTCGTTCATCATCGGCGCAGTGATTCCGTCGCTCGATTACTCGATGTTTGCGCGCATGACGCACGCGTTCGAGGAACAACTCACGGCTGCGGGGTATAGCGTGTTCGTGGTGACGAACGGGTTCGACAACCGGAACATGCTCGATGCGGTCAAGAAGATCGTCGAGCGCGGCGCCGAGGCGCTGTTGCTGGTCGGCAAGATCGAAGATCCGCGACTCAGGAGCTACCTGGAAGAGACGCAGATTCCCTGTGTGACCACGTATTCGTATAACGAAGATCCGATCGTGCCGTCCATCGGCTTCGACAATTACGCGGCGACGAAGCAGGCCGTCGAGTTTCTGATCCGGCTTGGTCACAGGAATATGGCAATGGTCGCCGGTCCGCTGCAGGGCAACGACCGTCAACAGGCGCGCATGCGCGGCTTCGAGGAAACCATGCGGGCGCATGGTTTGAACGACGGCATTCACATTATCGAAAAGAGCTACGGTGCGGCGATGATGCAGGGCGCCGATGCGATGCGGCAGATCTACTACGAATTCCCCGGTGTGACCGCTGTGGTGTGCAACGCGGATGTGTTCGCGCTGAGCGCCATTGCGGAATGCCGGCGTCTCGGCCTGCGCGTGCCCGAGGATATTTCCGTGGTCGGTTTTGACGACGACGATTACACGACCATTTTTTCTCCCGCATTGACGACGATCGCGGTTCCGGCCGCGGAGATGGGGCGTCATGCGGCGCGCTCGCTGATCGGTGCGCTGACCGCGGGGCGGCGTGTCATGTCGGCGCGGCTCGATACGCAATTGGTGGTGCGTGAATCGACGAGCGTGCCGCGGATTGCCACTGCGAAGATATCGCCCGAGGTGGCTTGAATAGCGTGACGTCGAAGGCGCGAACCGAACGCGGAGATCGACCACGCAGCGTGTTCCTGGCGACGAATCTGCGACGGGCACTCACGCGCGTCGCGTCAACTTTGGTGGCAGTTTGACTGGTTGCAGCCAGATGTCGGCTTCGTCCGGTGTCCTGCGCTATACGGGCGTTCGTGGAGCTCGTTCGACGCGACCGCGTTGACGGCTACAACGTCCGCCCTTCGGTCGTAGGTTCGCCGACCTCGTCCTCTGTCTCCACATATATCGCACACTCGGGGCAATTCTCGGCCGCGAGTTCCGCCAACTCTTCCAATTCCTTTGGCAGTGTCGATTGAATTCGTACGATAGCGTAGCCACCGCTGTCGAGTCCAAACAGTTCCGGGGCAAGCCGGCTGCAATTGTTGTGGCCGTGACAGAGGCCCGGCGTAATGCTTAATTTCATGGTTGTCCCTGCAGTGTGCGATATGAGATCGTGAAGACCCGCGACTGTCGTCAGCGATAAACAGCCGCGGCTGGCGTACCGTCACGAGCGGCCGCGAGGGCAATAGCGGACCTGAAGCGAACAGAACGCGTCGAGTCCCCATGAGCCGTTCTCTATGCCGATGCCGCTCCATTTCCAGCCACCGAACGGTAAATGCGGCTGCACGACCAGGTGCGTATTGACGTAGGCGCTTCCGCAATCGAGCCGGGCGGCCACGCGTGCTGCACGCTCCTCGTTCGAGCTCCAGACCGATCCAGACAATCCGTACGGCGTTGCATTGGCCCGTGCGATCGCTTCGTCGAGATCGCCGTAGCGCAGAACGGGCAACGCCGGACCGAACTGCTCTTCATCGACGATGCGCATGCCCTCACGCGCCTCGTGCAAAATCGTCGGCTCGAAGAAGTAGCCCGGCCTGTCCATCGCGTGTCCGCCGGCGGCGGCCAGTGCGCCGTCAGCCAACGCATCAGCGACGAGGCTCGAGACCCGCTCGAACTGTGGCTTGTTGTTGATCGGACCGAGCTGCACGCCATCGTCCATGCCGTTGCCGACCCGTGCTCGACGGGCGCGCTCCGCGAGCGCTTCGACCACTGCATCATGCAGCCGGTCCGGCACATAAACGCGCTTGATTCCCGCGCAAATCTGTCCGTTGTTCGTGAACGCTCCCCAGAAAATGCCCGCCGCGACACGTGAGGGATCGGCATCATCCAGCACGATCGCGGCGTCGTTGCCGCCCAGTTCGAGAGTGATGCGCTTGAGGTCCGGAGATGCCGCAGCGGCGACCGCCTTGCCCGTTGCGACGGATCCTGTAAAGCTGATCTTGCGAACCGCCGGATGACCGGTCATCCACGCACCCAGCGCATCGCCGCCGCTGACCACGTTGAGTACGCCGGGCGGTAAATGCCCGGCGATGATTCGCCCCGCGGCGAGTGTCGACAATGGCGTAAACGGTGAAGGCTTCAACACGATCGTATTGCCTGCGAGCAGTGCGGGCGCGAGCTTCATTCCGAGTAGAAGCAACGGGAAATTCCACGGTGTGAT
Organism: Paraburkholderia fungorum; assembly: GCF_902833645.1. GTDB lineage: Bacteria > Pseudomonadota > Gammaproteobacteria > Burkholderiales > Burkholderiaceae > Paraburkholderia > Paraburkholderia fungorum. Next base: position 616,081 of record NZ_CADFGE010000003.1, on the reverse strand, counting down.
CGCGGCGACGACGCCCAGCGGACGGCGCACGAGCACTGCCTGACCCCGTGCATCGTCCTGAAGCGCCTCCGGCCGCAGCGGCAGCTCCGCAAAATAGCTGAACCAGCGCGCGGTCTCGGTCACTTCGAAGGCGGCCGCCATGAGTGGCTTGCCTTGTTCTTTTGTCACCAGTTCCGCAAGCTCCAGTTGTGCCGCGATCAATGCATTGGCAATGCCTTGCAGCGCCGCGCGGCGCACGCTGTCGTCGCTTACGCCCCACGACACGAAAGCGCGCGCCGCACTGGCCATCGCGTCGTCGAGCTGATCCTGGGTGCATTGCGGGGCTTGCGCAAAGATATCGCCGGTGGCCGGATTGACGACGTCGAACCACGAGGCAGCGCTCGTCTCGCCGCCGTCGATCGTCATTTTGTAGAGGTTCATTAAAACTCCAGATTGGAAAACGGTGGCTTTGCGTTCGGTCAGAACCGCAGGACGGCGCGTGCGCCGCGTCCGGACGCGCAGTAGTCGAGTGCGTCGTTGACGGCGGGAAACTCGAACGTGCGGGTCACCAGCTCGTCGAGCTTCAACAGTTTCTGTTCGTAGAGACCAATCAGGCGTTGCACTTCGCGATGAACGTGCGCAGAACCATAAAGGGAACCGCGAATGGTTTTCTCGGTCATGACGATACCGGTGAACGACGGCACATTGACCACCACGTCGTCGGGGCCCGCGCCGACCAGCACGGCACGGCCGCCGCGCCGCGTCATGCGGACCGCGTCGCGCACAGTGTCCTGATGGCCGACCACCTCGATGGCGGCGTCCACGCCGCGTCCCTCTGTCGCCTTACGAATCTGGCGGATCAGTTCGGCGCCTGGCTGTAGCGTCAGCGTCGCGCCGAATTCACGGGCGAACGCGAGCCGTTCCTCGCTCGGATCGATCGCGATGATCTGGCGCGCGCCGCTGATACGCGCGCCTTGTATCGCGTTCAGTCCGACTCCGCCGCAACCGATCACTGCAACCGATTCGCCCACTGCGACGCGGGCCGTGTTGACCGCCGCGCCGAACCCGGTCAGCACGCCGCAACCGATCAATGAAGCCGGGGCGAGGTCCATCTCGGGCGGCAGTTTGACGGCGGCGCGCGCGGGCACGACGCAATGCCTCGAGAAGGTGCCGAGGCCGGCCATGTGATAAACCGGCTCGCCGTTCCATCGGTAGCGAGTCGTGCCGTCGGGCATCGTGCCGCGCGCCATCGCCGCCGTGCCCGAGTCGCACAGCGACGGCTGCTCGTGCTGGCAGTAAAAGCATCGGCCGCACTGGGTGAGCCAGCTCAACACGACGCGATCGCCCGCGGCGAGTTCGGTCACGTCTTCGCCGACTTCGACCACCGTGCCGGCGCCTTCGTGACCGAGAACGACAGGCAATGGATTGGGCAAGCGCCCGGTGAAGACGGACAGATCCGAATGGCAGACACCCGATGCGCCGATTGCGACGAGCACTTCGCCGGCGCGCGGCGGTTCGAGGTCCAGATCGATCATCCGGATCGGTTCGCCCGGACGGCTGAGGACGGCGGCTTGCGTTTTCATAAGCGAGGAAATTTCCGCGGAGAGGAGAGAGACGATGGGCGGGTATGCCGGCCAGTCAGCGATCGACAGCGATCAGAACCTGTTCCGGTCCGCGCGTTTGACCGGCCGTCCATTCGACCGCGTCCGGCGCGGTGAGATGAAAATCCGGCATCACACGCAACCATTCTTCGAGCGCCACGCGTAATTCGAGGCGCGCCACGTTCGAGCCGAGGCAACGATGCTCGCCGGAGGAAAACGTCAGATGCCGATTGCGTTTGCGATCGAGTTTGACGGTATCGGGCTCGTCGAACACGGCCGGATCGCGATTGGCGGCGGCCAGCGGCAGAATCACGCGCTCCTGCGCAGCGATGCAGCGGCCGTGCAGTTCGACCGGCTCCGAGGTCAGGCGCGCAATCGAAACCGGCGCATAAGCGCGCAACAATTCTTCGACCGCAGTGGTGCGCATCATGTCCGGCTGCGCCAACAGTTGCGCGCGATCGTCGGCGTGCGATGCGAGGTGCCACAGGCTTGCGCCCATCGCGCTCCACGTCGTGTCGGCACCGGCCAGAACTAGCAGGAAGAGGCTGCCCAGCTTGTGCTTGCGGCTAAGCGGTTCGCCGTTCAGCGTGGCATGGGCGAGATAGCTGATCAGATCGTCACCCGGCGCGCTCGCGCGTTCTTCGAGAAGCTTCTCCAGATACGCCAGCTTTTCTTGCACGACGGCGCTGCGCACCTTCTGGTCGAGCGGGCCAAGCCGCACCAGTCTGACGACCCAATCGACGAAACGGTTCTGTGCGTCGAGCGGGACCTTGAGAATGTGCGAAATCACCGAGAGCGCGAGGGGGCGCGCGTAATCGCCGACGGCATCGCCTTCGCCTCGCTCGGCGATGGCCGTGGCGAGCCGGCGTGCTTCGTCGCGCACGAACGGTTCCAGTTCGGCGATCTTCGCGGGCGTGAAGAAAGGCGCGAGCAGATCGCGATGTGCCTTGTGGTCGTCAGGACTCGACGTGAGCGGCGGCAAAAAGAGTTCATGGCCGATTTCCGGGATCGGTCCGGCCACTTCGACGGCGCGTGACGAAAAGCGCGCGCCGTCGTGAGCGATGTCGCGCACGTCGTCATAACGGGTGACGACCCATGAGCCGCCCCACTTGTCACTGTGCGCCACGGGGCAGCCGCCTTTGCGCATTGCAGCCCATAGTGCGTCCGGGTCGTTGGCGTAGTCGCCTGCGAAGATGTCGTAGCCGTCCTTTACGTTGCCTGCGTTCGTTGTGTCGCTCATGAGTGTCTCCAGTGTCGTTCCCTGTCACGTGCAGTTAACACTACATATAACAATCCAAAATGTCAAAGTGTGTAGAACGTTTTATGTGACATCCGAAGCGACAGGATGCCTTCCGGCTGTCGTCGGAGATTGCCTATAACCTGCTGGCAAAGGTCGCCGTGCCGATGCCGCGTTTACACCTATCGAGGTTGACGCAAGCGATGAACTAGACTTGTCTATGTTCTACATAAAAATAAACATAGGAATGAATTAGGTAGATAAAATTCTGTGTGCGTCGCGGTGTTCCGGCAGTCCGTAACAAACATGGCGCGCCACAGCCCGCATTCACTACAATCGATGGAGCGAAGCGATGGGCGTGGAGGTTGGATTGGCCGGGTCATACTGGGCGAAAGACACATCGTTGGAGGTGCTGGACTGCACGCTCGGCGACCTGTTGCGTAAAGCAGCAGCGGAGGTGCCCGAGCGCATCGCACTGGTTGAAGGAATCGACGGCTACGCGGCGCGGCGGCGCTGGAGTTATCGCGCGTTGCTCGAAGCGGCCGAGCAGGTGGCGCATGCGCTGCTTTCCCGTTTCGCGCCCGGCGAGCGGATTGCGGTGTGGGCGCCGAACTGTCCCGAGTGGATCCTGTTGCAACACGGCGCGGGGCTCGCGGGAATCGTTCTGGTGCCGGTCAACCCGGCTTTTCTCGCGGACGAACTCACGCACGTTCTGAAGACGTCGGAAGTCGCTGGCGTCTTCTACGCATCGCTCTACCGCAATAACGATCTGTCGGCGGTCCTCTCGTCGGTGCGCGCGCGCCTGCCGCATCTGCGCGAAACGGTGTGTCTGAGCGACTGGGAGGACTTCGTCGATTCGGCCAGCGCGAGAACGCCGCTGCCGGCAATCGCCCCCGGCGATATGGTGCAGATTCAGTACACGTCCGGCACCACTGGATTTCCCAAAGGTGCCTGTCTGCATCAACGCGGCATCGTCAACGCATCGCGCTTCGCCGCGTTGCGCGCGGGCTTCGGCGACGGCGGCGTGTGGGTCAACGCGATGCCGCTGTTTCATGTGGGCGGCTGCGGCGTGTCCGCGGTCGGTGCGCTGGCGCAACGCGGGACCTTCGTGCTGATGCCGGGTTTCGATGCCGCGAAGATGCTGGAAATGATCGAAAGCGAGCGAGGTACGGCCACGCTGGTCGTGCCCACAATGCTGGTTGCGATGCTCGATCATCCGGATCGGCCGCGCCGCGATCTGTCGTCGCTCAAGCTGATTCTCTCCGGCGCGTCGGCTGTTCCCTCCGCGCTCGTCAGGCGGACAACCACGACGTTCGGCTGCAAGTTTTCGATCCTCTTCGGTCAGACGGAACTGAACGGCGTCATTACGCAAACCAGTGGCGACGACTCGCCCGAGGATCAGGCCGAAACGGCAGGCCGTCCGTTACCGCAGATGGAACTGAAAATTGCCGACCCGATCTCGGGCGAAGTGCTGCCGCTCGATACGTCGGGCGAAATCTGCGCGCGTGGTTATCAGACCATGCAAGGCTATTTCAACGCGGCCGATGCAACCAGCGCCACGCTGCGCGAAGACGGCTGGCTTCACACGGGCGATCTCGGTGCCATGGATGAGCGCGGATATGTACGCGTCACAGGCCGACTCAAGGACATGATCATTCGCGGCGGCGAGAATATTTATCCGCGTGAGATCGAAGAGGTGTTGTTCGATCATCCCGACATTGCGCACGTGTGCGTGATAGGTTTGCCCGACGAGCGGTGGGGTGAAGTCGTGGCGGCAGTCATACGGCTCTCGGCTAACGACGGGGCGGCTCCTGATACAGCACCTCCTTGCGCGGCATTTGTCGACGGCTTGCATGCGTGGTGCCGCAGCCGTCTCGCCGCCTACAAGACGCCTGCTATCTGGTTCTTTATCGACGAATGGCCGCTCACCGCGAGCGGCAAAGTACGCAGGCATGTGCTGCGTGAGCAGATCCTCGGTGGCGGCCATCGCGGACTGGTTGCCACGAAGACGCCCGCGCGACCAGCCGGTTGAGCTGGCTAGCCGCATGACTGCACGCCTCGCCCTTGCGACAAGCGCCTCGATGCGGGCCGCTTCCACAGATTCCGCTGCGCGGCGCATGAGTTCCGGCAGCGCCCGTTCCTTGCTGCTCACTTTGCTCGGCGAATTCGTGCGACCCGGCGGACGCGCGGTCTGGACCGCCACACTCGTTCAAGCGATGGGCGGAATCGGGATCACGGAAAAGTCGGCGCGTCAGGCGATCGCGCGGGCGGGGGCGTCGGGATGGATCGAGGCGCACCGCATCGGTCGCGAGACCTGCTGGGTGCTGACCGCGCGCGGACGCCGCATCATCGACGAGGGCGCGCAGCGCGTGCAGTCGATGAGCCGCACTGCGCCGTGGGACGGCCGCTGGCTGGTGGTCGCGATTTCGCTGCCGGAATCGCACCGGCCCGAGCGCATCAAGCTGTATCGCGCGCTGTCGTGGGCGGGTTTCGGCAATCCCATGCCGGGGCTCTGGGTCAATCCGCACACGGAACGTGAAGACGAGACGCATCGCGTGGTCGAACAACTGGGTCTGTCCACCTTCACGTGCGCATTCGCCGGTTCCGGATTGCGTTTCGGTTTGACGGACCGGCAGTTGGTCGAAAAGTCATGGGACCTGGAGTCGGTCGCAGCACATTATGACTTGCTGCGCGAACAGTTCGGCAAGCTGCGGCCGCGCTCCGATGACTCGATCCTGTTCACGCACGTCAAACTGGTGAACGCGTGGCAGCGCGTGCCGTTCATCGATCCGGGTCTGCCGGCCGCCTTGCTGCCGTCGCGCTGGCGGGGCCGCGAGGTGGCCGCGAAGCTCGAGTCGCTGCGCGAGCAATGGAGCGGTGCGGCGCATGCTCGTTGGGATGAACTCGCGGGCGCCGCGCCGGTGCTCTGAGCGGCGTCGCGCCGGCTCGTTGCGCTAGCGGTTGGTGATCCTGGCCGGCAGCAGGAATGTGAGCAGGCAGCCCAGCATGGCCAGTCCGGCGAATACCACGAGCCCGGCGCTCACGCTATGCGTGGCATCCTTGATCCAGCCGATGAGGAAGGTCGCAAAGAACCCGCCGAGGTTGGCCACGGAGTTGATGAGCGCAATGCCCGCCGCCGCGGCGCGTCCTTTCAGCAGACTGCCGGGTATCGCCCAGAACACGGGAAAGGACGCAAAAATGCAGGCGTTGGCGACGGTGAGAAGGGCGAGCGTGATGAACGTATTGTCGAGAAAGCGTGCCGCGATGGCGATGCAGACACCTGCGGTGAACAGCGGAATGATCAGATGCCAACGCCGCTCGCGATGTTTATCCGAACGTGTCGCAAGCACCAGCATCAACAGGATCGCCGCGAGGCTCGGAATCGCGGTGAGGAGGCCGATTCGCAGACTGCCCTGGACGCCCGACTCGCGAATGATGGTCGGCAACCAGAAGCCGATCACATAGATGATCAGCGCCAGCGTCATGTTGATCAAAGACAATACCCACACATAGCCGTTACGCAACGCCGGGCCGGCGCCTTCGTGCTTCAGCATCGGCGGATGGCGTTCGAGATCGGCGCGTAACGCGTCTTTTTCGCTTGCGGTCAGCCAGGCCGCCGCCTGAGCGTTGCGCGGCAACAGAATCAGCACCAGCAGGCCGAGGGCGATCGATGGAATGCCTTCGAGAAAAAACAACCATTGCCAGCCGGTCCAGCCATGCACGCCGGCGGAGGCGCCCATGATCCAGCCTGACAGCGGGTTGCCGATCAGACTCGCGAGCGGCAGTCCCATCAGAAACAGCCCGACTGCGCGGCCGCGCAGGTCCGGCGGATACCACTGCGTCAGATAGAGCAGCACGCCGGGCAGAAAGCCGGCCTCGGCCGCGCCGAGCAGGAAGCGCACGACATAGAACTGCGTTGGTGTCGTCACGAGCAACGTGCACATGGACAATGCGCCCCACGTGATCATGATGCGGCTGATCCACAGCCGCGCGCCGAAGCGATGTAGCAAGAGATTGCTCGGCACTTCCAGCGCGACATAGCCGACGAAGAACAGGCCCGCGCCGAGCCCGTAAACCGTTTCGCTGAACTGCAGATCGACTGACATCTGTAATTTCGCCAGACCGATGTTGATGCGGTCGAGATACGCGGCGAGATAACAAAGGCACAGAAACGGGATGAGCCGCCAGGTGATCTTCCGGTATATCGACGCCGTCGTTGCAACGGGCAACGCGATGCCGGACGCTTCATAAGTCGGTTGCATTTGGTTTTCCTTTGAGCTTGCACGTGCGGTGGCGGGAGGGGAACAGGAGCGACGCCGCGTGACCTAGAATTTGTGCCGCAAACCGATGCGTACCGCGAGCTGATTGGTCGTGGAGGAAGCAGGCAGCGAGTACAGGTTGGCCACCTTGGCATCGCCACCCGCATGCTGGTAAGAGACCGACGTGTAGACGTCCGTGCGTTTGGAGAGGAAGTAATCCACGGTGCCGCTAACCTGCTGGTACTTCGGCTTCATGCCGGAATCCACCAGCTTGACGTTGCTCTGTGCGAGCGCGGTGGTCAGAAATAGTGCGGGACTCGCCGCGTAACTGCCGAAGACCTCGAAGTTGTCGACATTCACGGGCGAGGTGGTGACGTCGAAACGCACATGGCTGTAGGTCGCGCCGACGGTGAACTTGCCGATCTGGTAGTTGCCGGACACGACCGCGATCTGTTGTTTGAGCACGGTGCCGGTCTCGTAGAGCGCGGGGAGCGACGGATAATCGGAGCCGGAAGTTCCGGACATGCCCACCGCGCCCGTCGTGTTGCCGGCCGGCTGGCTTAACGCCTCGTATGCCGCGGCGATTGAAAACGCGCCGTGTTTATAGCTTGCCCCGACGTTCCATGCCCGGTTGGTCGCGAACGAGCCCGCCTCGTTGCCGAACGCGTAAATACCGCCGAACGAAAAACCGCCGTAGCTCGGACTGATGTATTTCACTGCGTTGCTAAGACGGAACGTGTGCTGGAGGTTGTCGTTGTCCTGAACGTGTCCGGAATAGACGCCGAGATACGGTACCGAACTGACAGGGATGACGAAATCCGCGACAAGGTCGTATTGCCGGCCGACCGACACCGTGCCGTACTGATTCGACAGGCCAAGATAAGCTTGCCTGCCAAATTCGCGGCCGCCTTGCATGAAAGTGCCGTCGAACAGGTTGAAGCCGCTTTCCACCACCGCGACGCTTGTCAATCCACCGCCCAGGTCTTCCGTGACACGCAGTCCCCAGGCGTCGCCCTGCATCACGCTGCTGGCGGTTTGCCAGTTCGATGATCCCTTCTGATTGTTGGTATAGGTGAGGCCCGCGTCGATCAGGCCATAGAGCGTCACCGTCGCGTGCGCGGCGCCTGTGAACGCAAGACAGGTTATGCCGAAAGCAATCTTTTTCATCAACGTCTCCGAATGTTCAAGATTCTTTTTGTTATACGTAGGACTAAGGATTTTGATCTGGCGTCGCGCTTTGCGTAGCTACGATTCGTTCGTCGCGGAACGTGGGTCGTTTGCGGAGCGCTTCTGATGTGCTACATTGTGCGATAACAATTTACATCGCATGTAGCATTTATGCAGCGACGTGTTTACCCTTAAACGCCGATTGGCGGCGGCGGGGAATGCGCTCGCCAGTCCACCATGGAGCAGGGACATATGAAGCTCAATCCGTTCATCGATCTGCTGGGTGCAAGGGTCGAAGTGTGGCGTGATGGCTATGCCGAGATCGTTTTACCGGTTACGCCGAACCTGCTGAATTCCGGCGGCATCCTTCACGGCGGTGTGACCGCCGCGCTGCTGGATTCGGTATGCGGCCTCGCGGGCCTGTTCAATCGTGAAGCGGGGAAGCAGCGCGTCGGTTCGACCCTCTCGCTGACGCTGTCGTATCTGGAAAAGGGCGTGGGCACACATATCGTCGGCAGGGGCTATGTTCAGCGCGAAGGCCGGTCAGTGTTCTTTGCCAACGGCGAGGCATGGACCGATAGCGGTGTGCTTATGGCCACCGCGCAAGGCGTGTTCAGCCACGCCACGTTTGCGGCGTGAGGCAGAGGGCCGCGGCTCATGTGGGCGCGCTTCGCGGCTTGACGTGTCCGTGGCAAACTGCCTACCATCGGACGTTTTTTACAGCGCCCTCAATTTTTACGCTCGTCAGATCAGGAACGCGGAATGGCAGATTCGTCTCACAACGCAATTGAATTCGGCGACGAAGCCGATACCGCAGAACGCGTCACGCCGGGCAGCGCTCGCTCGCTCCTGTTGACGCTGCTCGGCGAGTTCGTCGTGCGCGAGGATCGTCCCGTGTGGACGGCTACCCTGCTGCATGCATTAGAAGGTGTTGGCGTGGCCGAAAAAGCGGCTCGTCAGGCGATTGCGCGTGCGGCAACGGCGGGATGGATCGAGAATGCACGTGACGGCCGGCGCGCCAGCTGGTCGCTGACCGCGCGCGGCCGCGAGCTGATCGCAGCGGGTTCGCTGCGTGTGAAATCGCTGGCGGGCGAAGCGTGGAATGGTCATTGGCTGGTCCTGCATCTGTCCTTGCCCGAAACGCATCGCACGATGCGCGTTAAAGCCTATCGCGCACTGAGCTGGTTGGGCTTCGGCAATCCATCGCCAGCCCTGTGGGTCAACCCTCACGTGAACAGGCAGGGTGAAACGAAGGCGGTACTTGCGGAGCTAGGTCTGTCGGGGGTGGCGTTCGGGTTTGTCGGCAAATCGTTCGATCTCGGCGTGAGCGATGCCGAGCTCGCGCAGCGCGCATGGAATCTCGACGCCGTGTCGGAGCATTATCGCGAACTCGCCTCGACGTTCCAGAAAATGCGGCCGCGCTCGGACGACGCGATCCTGTTTGCGCACGTGCAACTGGTCAATCAGTTGCAACGCTTGCCCTATATCGATCCCGGTCTGCCGGACATTCTGTTGCCAGCCGGTTGGCAGGGGCGCCAGGACGCCGCGAAGCTGGGCGCGATTCGGGCGCGCTGGCAAGACGCCGCCCACGCGAGGTGGACGGAGCTAACCGGTACCGCGCCGGCGCGCTAACCGGCTCAGCAGTTGGGGGCGACACTCGAAGGCGCGGTGAGCGGCGTGTCCCGCGGGCTGCCCGGTGCATCGGCGGCGGGCCATTGCTCAACGAGTTCGCGCTTGAGAATCTTGCCTGATGCATTGGTCGGCAACGCGTCGTAGCGCAGCCACCAGCGGGACGGAATTTCGAAGCGACCGAGCGTCGCGCCGGCGTGCGCCGCGAGATCGTCCGCGCATAGCGTCGCGCCCGAGCGCAGCACCACAGCGGCCGCCACTTCCTCGCCGAGATCGTCATGCGGCAATGCGACGACGGCGACCTCGAGCACATCCGGATGCGTAGCCAGGCAGCGCTCTACATGAGCCGACGCGATATTCTCGCCGCCGCGAATGATGATGTCTTTCGAACGGCCCACTACATAGAGTCGATTCTCTTCGTCGAGACGGCCGAGGTCGCCCGTACGAATCCAACCGTCCTTGTCGGCGATCGACGCTTCTTCGCCCCAATAGCGGCTGGCCGCTGAAGGCGTGCGCGCGCAGATTTCGCCCACGCCGTGCGGATCCGCTTTATCGATCCTGATCTCGACCACCGGCAACGGCCGGCCGACGCAACCTGGCCGCCCCTGCAACTCCGCACCGGATGCCGCGGCTAGCACGCCGCCCGCTTCCGTCAACCCATACAAGCTATTGACGCGCTTCTTGATGAGCGGAAACGCCGCCTGAATTTTCGCGCGCAGTTCGGGCGAGACGGCGGCACCGCCCATCGGAATGGATTTGACGCTGGAGGTGTCGTAGTCGGCGAAGTGCTCGAACTCGACTACGCGCGACACCATCGTTGGAATGCCGCCCCAGACGCGTACGCGTTCCTGCTGGATCAGGCTCAATACCTTTTCGGGTGTGAAGCGGCCTTCCAGAAAAATCAGCGCGCCGCCGGACAGCAGCGTGGAGAAGCTGATCTGAATGCCCGACAAATGAAACAGCGGCACGCTCAGCAAGCTGGTGGTGCCGGCGTGGTCCGGGCCCAGTTCATTCGGCAGGCGGCCGGTCAGCACCAGCAGATTCTGGATGTTCGCGATCACGGCGCGATGCGACATCACTACGGCCTTGGCTGCGCCTGTCGTGCCCGAACTGAACATGAGAATGGCCGGATCATCTTCCGCAATAGTCGCGTCGGGCAGATGGAACATTGCGTCGGCGCCATGTTCCGCGTGCAACTGATCGAAGGCGAGCCGTGTATAGCCGGCTGGAAACGCTCGGTCGGCGGGGCGGTCGGTGACGATCAGCGCGGGCTTCACCAGATCCACTGCGTGAGCCGTTTCCGTGTCGCTCCACCAGGCATTGCCGAGTGCGGCGACGGCGCCCAGGCGCTGGGTCGCCCAGAACGCGAGCAGCCATTCGACGCTGTTGAAGCCGAGCAGCATCACACGGTCGCCAGTGCGCACGCCGGCTGCGCGAAGCTGTGTTGCCACCACGCCGACGGCGCGCGCATGCGTCTCGAAGCTGAGGCGCCGCTGTCCTTCGACGAGAAACGGTCGCTCGCCCCAGCGCAGGCTATCGGTCAGCAATTCGGCGAGCGAGCGTGGCCGGTTTCGATAGGCGCGGCAGGCATGCTGATCGACCGTGATCGATTCGACATCGCGGCCCCAACGTTGGGATTGACCGGCTTCGGTCATGACTTCCGCCATTTGTTACCTCTGTGATGGATAGAAAACGCGCCGTGCGCGAATTGCATTGCGTGGAACGGGAACCGGCGCGCTAACGCGTGGCGAAACCGAGCGCGCCGAGGACTTCTTCAGTGTGTTCGCCGACGGAGGGCGATGCGGCCACGTGCGAACGTCGCTTGCCGTCGAAACGGATCGGCGCTTCAACCGATTTCACCGATGCGGAACCGGCGCCGGTGTCCACTTCGATCCATGCGCCCGTGGCGGCGGCCTGCGCGTCGTCGATCAGATCCGCCGGCGTTTGCACCGGCGCCCACCACACGCCGTGTTCGTCGAAAACGTCGGCCCAATGCGCGAGCGGATGCGCGGCAAACGCGGCGTCGAGCATAGGAATGAATTCAGCGCGATGCTTCGCGATCGCCCGGGCGCTGTTGAAGCGCTCGTCGCCCAGCAAGTCGCTGCGGCCGATCGCGGCGAGCACCGAGGGCAGATGGCGTTGTGCCTCCACTCCCACCAGGAAGAACCAGCGGCCGTCCTGCGCGCGATAGGAGTTGTACAGGGGGGTACGCGATTCACCGCGCGGGTACGGCGGCTTCGGGTTGCCACCCATGGCTTGCACGCCGAGTTCGCCGCACAGCGCCCACATGCCGGTGCGTAGTAACGACGCCTCGACGAATTGGCCCCGGCCAGTGCGCTCGCGCTCCAGCAATGCCGCGAGCGTGCCGGTCGCCGCCGTCATCGCGGTGAAGCTGTCGCCGATGCCTTGCATCAGCGCAAGCGGCGCGCTGTCCTGCTGAGTGATCTCGTGCGAAATGCCGGTGCGCGCGAAAAAAGCCGCCACGTCGTAACCCGGGCGGTTCTGGTCGGGACCACCCCAGCCATAAGCGCTAACCGAGCAATAGACGAGCCGCGGATAGCGCTCGCGAATTGCTTCGGGTGTCAGTTCGAGACGCATCAGTGCGTCGGGGCGCAAGTTGGTGAGCAGCACGTCGGCGCTGCCCAGCAGGGCGTCGAATGCCTGCATGCCGGCCTCGGTTTTGATTTCGAGCGCCACCGACCGTTTGCCGCGATTAGCCGCCAGAAACGCACCATTGGGCGTGTCGCTGCGCGCGCCTAGCGACGAGAAGATTGCCCGCATCGGCTCGCCGCCCGGCGGCTCGATCTTGATCACATCCGCACCCCAATCGGCCAGCAGGCCGCCAGCGAGCGGGCCGGCCATCCAGTGCGCAAATTCGATCACCCGTATGCCAGCCAGCGGCTGTGCGCCTTGATCGTGCGGCGCTGCGTGTTCGCCGTGCGATGTCTCGCTCATATCTGTTCTCCAGGGTTTTCCAGAGGCATCCCGATCGATGAAGCCTGAAATGGCAATGCGGTTCTTGCGAGGGATCGGGTTGGCCTTGAAAAAATACTACATTCGTTGATACTATTAGTCAAACGATGTAGCATTTATTCAGGCGCTGGCGCAGTAGACCGGATTGAACGGTCGGCGGCCCCGTCCTCGCGGTCGGTAACCTTTTGCATGGAGCTATGTATGGAACCAGCGATCCTGGTCGAGAAAGACGGTCCGGTTGCGCGGTTGATCCTCAATCGTCCCGAAAAGCACAACGCGCTGAAATTCGACGACCTCGATACGCTGGTCGAAGCGCTGCACGAAGCGGAGGCCGACGACGACATCAAGGTGATCGTCCTGAAGGGGCGAGGGCAGTCGTTCTGCTCCGGGCACGATTACAACGACGCCGTGCGTTCGTACGGCCTCGAAGTGACCGAGCCGGGTGTGAAACCGCGCCGGCCGAGTCAGCGTTCGCGCTTGCTGCGCGACCGCAAGCTCGGCGAGAACTACATGGCCTTCCAGTATTCGCTAAAGCCGGTGATCGCGCAGGTGCAGGGTTGGTGCACGGGCGCCGGGCTCTATCTGGTGGAACTGGTGGACCTCGCGATTGCCGCGGACGACGCCCGCTTCAGCCATTCGGAACAACGCCTTGGACTCGCCGGCAATACGTGGCATCTGAATACGCAGATCATGACCTATGGTCCGAAGAAAGCGCGCGAGTTACTGCTGCTGGGCGACAACTTCGACGGCCGCGATGCCGAACGCCTTGGCCTCGTGAATCAAAGCGTGCCGCAGGAGCAACTCGAATCCACTGTCGAAGACTGGGCCCGCCGCGTCGCGCAACACCCACGCGACGCGCTCGTCACCGGCAAGGCAATGTTCCAGATGGCGCTCGACAGTCTGGGTGGTTCTCAGCAGTTCTATCGTGGCTATGTAGGCCACACGCTCGGCACCAATCTTCGGCTGGAAGAAGATGAATACAACTTTTTGCGCGAGCGGCGCGACAAGGGCACGACTGCTGCCTTCAAGGAGCGCAACAAGGTGTTCGACTGATTCGCCTGCGTTGCGCGGACATCGACGGCGCCGTGATTGAGCGCCTGTCGCATGCACATGAGAGGAGACGAGTATGAATCTGCATGTCACGGAAACGAGCAAGGAAGATGGCGTGGCGATTGTGCGTTTGAGCCGCCCCGGTCGCGGCAATTCCTGGACCAAACGCATGAACGAGGAGTATCGCTGGCTGATGGCGAGTCACGACGCGGATCCGGAGGTGCGGGTCATCGTCGTGACGGGCGCCGGGCGGCAGTTTTGCGTCGGCGCCGATTTCAAGGCGCTCGATCACTACGTCGACGCAAAACAGGATTATGTGGAAAGCACCAACGCACAGGCGTTGCCACAACCGGGACATGGTGTGCGTGAGGAATTCGATCACGAGATGGTCTGGCACTGGGGTTTGCAAAAGCCTGTGATCGCTGCGATCAACGGCGCCTGCGCGGGCATTGCCGTTGCACTCGCGTCGTTCTGCGACCTGCGCTATGCCGTGAGCGGCGCCAAGCTGACCACCTCGACGCCGCGCCTGGGCCTGCCGGCCGAATACGGGCTCGCGTGGATACTGCCGCGCATCGTCGGTCTGACGCATGCCATGGATATTCTGATCTCCGGCCGCGTGCTGGTTGCCGAGGAAGCGGACCGGATGGGCTGGCTGAACGGCGTGTTCGAGGCGGAAACATTTGAATCGCGGATCATGCAGATCGCCAAAGACCTTGCGAAGACCACCTCGCCGATCGCGGTCAAAACCGCCAAGCGGCAGGTCTATGCCGAGTTGCTGAGCGCCAACGTGGGCGCTGCTGTGGAAGATTCGAAGCGGCTGATCGGCGAACTGATGAAGGCGCCCGACTATCAGGAAGGCGTCAAGTCGATGCAGGAAAAACGCGCGCCGGCGTTCGCTGCGTTGGCGGCGCCGTGAACCGCGCAGTCGGCTGTACGCTGAAACGGGACACACGTGATGCGGACCGCCAGTCTGCATCGACGTCGGGCAGGAAGGAGAAACGGGATGCAAGCTGAGTTGAAACTTGAAGAGTCATATTGGCCAGCGGACCGCGCTCCGGATCTGTGGGAAACCACGCTCGGCGACGTGTTGCGTGACGCCGCACGGCAGGTGCCCGATCGAATTGCGTTCGTGGAAGGCAACGCCGCCACGAAGGCCACGCGCCGCTGGACCTACCGCGAACTGTTGAGTGCCGCCGAACGGGTGGCGTTTGCCTTGCTGAAACGCTTCGCTCCCGGCGACAGAGTGGCGGTGTGGTCGCCCAATTCCGCCGAATGGATTCTGTTGCAGCATGGCGCGAGTCTCGCGGGTCTGGTGCTCGTGACGGTCAACCCCGCCTATCTCGCCGATGAAGTCCGCCATGTTTTGCGCAGTGCCCGAGCAGCGGGGATATTTTTCACGGCGGCGTATCGCAACACCGATCAACGTGCGATCGTCGACGCGATTGCTCCGAGCTTGCCGCATCTGCGCGAGACGGTCTGCTTCGACGACTGGGCGCGATTCTGCGAGGCTGGCGACACGCCGGTTGAATTGCCGCGCGTGCAAGCCACCGATATGGTGCAGATTCAGTTCACGTCCGGTACCACCGGTTTTCCGAAGGGGGCGTGCCTGCACCATCGCGGCCTGGTCAACGCATCACGCTTCGCATCGTTGCGCGCGGACTTTCCGGAAGGCGGCGTGTGGATCAGCGCAATGCCGCTCTTTCACGTCGGCGGCTGCGCGGGGAGTCAGTTGGGCGCGTTCACGCGGCTGGGCACGTTCGTGATGCTCACGCAGTTCGACGCTGCCTTCATGCTCGACCTGATCGCCGCGGAGCGGGGCAATCACATTCATGCGGTGCCCACCATGGTGATCGCGTTGATGGAGCACCCGAGCCGGCCGCGACTGGATCTGACGAGTCTGAAGATGATCATGAGCGGCGGCACGCCCGTGCCCGCGCCGCTGGTGGTCAAAGTCATGCAGACTTTCGATTGCCGCTTCACGATCACGTTTGGGCAAACGGAACTGAACGGCGTCATCTGCCAGACCTTTCCGGACGACACACCGGAGCGCCAGGCCGAAACCATTGGACGTCCCGCGCCGCAGATGGAAGTGAAGATTGCCGACCCGCAAACCGGCGCCACTCTGCCGCTCGGCCAGACGGGCGAAATCTGGGCACGCGGTTATCAATCCATGCTCGGCTATTTCGACATGCACGAAGCGTCGAAAAGCACGCTTCGCGAGGACGGCTGGCTGCGCACCGGCGACCAGGCACGAATGGACGAGCACGGCTATCTGCGCATCACCGGGCGTTTGAAGGATTCGATCATCCGCGGCGGCGAGAACATCTACCCGAAAGAGATCGAAGACGTGCTGTGGACCCACGCGGCCGTTGCACAGGTCGCGGTGGTCGGAGCGCCGGATGCGAAGTGGGGCGAAATCGTGGCTGCGGTGGTTCGCTTCAAAGCCGACGCACCGAAGCCGGCCGCCGACGACCTGCACGCCTTCTGCCGCGCGCGGCTCGCAGCGTACAAGACGCCGGCGTTGTGGTTCTTCGTCGACGAGTTTCCCGCAACGTCGTCAGGGAAGATCCAGAAGTACAGGTTGCGTGAGCAGATCGCGGCGGGCGAGTTGAACAGCGAGCCACGCGTCGCCTCGCAAAGCGCAGTCCCGTCTGTCGCGAAGACCTCGATCGCATAGAGACTCAAAGCCGCGTGCGAAAGCTCGCGATACAAAACGGAGCGGTCACGCCGCCGCTCACAGGAGACAGGCATGATGTCATTCAATGACGCCTTGCGCGACAAGCAGACTTTCCTTCGCGAAGGCGAGAAGCGACTACTGATCGACGGTCAGCATGTGAGCGCAGCCTCCGGGCAGACGTTCACGTCGATCAATCCGGCTACGGGGCGCGTGATCGCGACCGTGTCCGATGGCGACGCGGTCGATATCGATCGCGCTGTCGCCTCGGCGCGCAAGGCTTTCGAAGGGCCGTGGAGCCGTTTCAAGCCGGCCGGGCGCCAGGCGCTGCTGCTGCGTCTCGCCGATGTCCTCGACGAACATTACGAAGAACTGGCGTCGCTGGATACGCTCGATATGGGCGCACCTTTGCTGCGCACGCGTGCTTCGCGCGAGCGCGCCGTCGGTCTGATTCGCTATTACGCAGGTCTTGCGATGAGCATTCATGGCGAGACAATTCCGAATTCGGTTCCAGGCGATATCTTTTCGTACACGGTGAAGGAGCCGGTCGGTGTGGTCGGCGCCATTACGCCCTGGAATGGACCACTGACCCTGGCGTTGTGGAAGATCGGCCCGGCGTTGGCCACCGGCTGCACGGTGGTGCTGAAACCCGCTGAGCAGTCACCGCTGTCGTCGTTGCGGTTAGGAGAACTCTGCCTCGAAGCGGGCTTGCCGGCGGGCGTGCTGAACGTGGTCACCGGACGTGGTAACGCGGGCGCGGCATTGGCCGCGCACCATGACGTCGACAAGATCGCCTTCACCGGATCCACCCACGTCGGGCAGAAGATCATCGAGGCGTCGGCCGGCAACATCAAGCGTCTATCGCTCGAATTGGGTGGTAAATCGCCTCACATCATTTTCGCCGACGCCGATCTCGACGCCGCGGTGCCGGCTGCCGCGATGGCGGTATTCGCCAACTCCGGGCAGATCTGCAGCGCCGGCACGCGGCTGTTCGTGCAGGAGGCGGTGTACGACGAGTTTGTCGAAAAGGTCGCGGCGTTCGGCAACGCATTGCGCGTTGGCGATCCCGCCGACCCCGGCACGCAGCTCGGGCCGCTCGTGTCCGAGCAACAATTGGCGCGCGTCGCCGGCTATTTGCGCGCTGGTCAGGATGAAGGCGCGACGCTGCTCGGCGGAGGCCTGCCGGCTGGCCAGTCCGAATTGAGCAACGGATTCTTCGTGCGCCCCACGGTGTTCGCCAACGTGCGCGACGAGATGCGCATCGCGAAAGAGGAAATCTTCGGTCCGGTGATTTCCGCGCTGCGGTTCAGCGACGCGGCCGATGTGATCGCGCGTGCCAACACCTCGGACTTCGGCCTCGGCGGCGGCGTGTGGACCCGCAGTCTCGCCACGGCGCAGCAGGTCACACGTGGCCTGCGCACGGGTTCCGTGTGGGTCAATTGCTATCAGGCGATGGATCCAGCGGTGCCGTTCGGCGGTTACAAGATGAGCGGTTACGGCCGCGAGTCTGGACGCGAACACGTCGAGGAGTTCCTCAATACCAAGGCGGTGTGGATCAATGCATAGCCATGGATGCCATGCGCTCGTGCACCTGCCCCGACCAGCCAACCGCTCGAACCCGAAGTGCGCGATTTCCGCAGCGTTACCGCGCGCGCATGTGAAAGGAGTGCCACATGCCTGCAACGTCTTTCTCTGAGCATTTCGACTACATCATCGTCGGCGGCGGATCGGCCGGCTGCGTACTGGCGAGCCGCCTGTCAGCGAAGGCCGCCAACCGCGTGCTTCTCTGCGAGGCGGGCGCCGACATTTCGCTCGACAACGTACCGCCCGCGATCCTCGACAGCTATCCGGGCACCGCTTATCTGAATCCCGACTACGTCTGGCCGGATTTGCAAGCGACGACTGTGCGGATTAACGGTGTAGCGGGGCGCGCACGCAAGTATGAACAGGCACGCATTCTCGGCGGCGGTTCGTCGATCAACGGCCAGTTCTTGAATCGTGGGGCGCCGTCCGATTACGACGCCTGGGAGGCGCACGGCGCGCGGGGCTGGAATTGGCAATCCGTGCTGCCATTCTTCAAGCGAATGGAAACGGATATTGACTTTCATGATGCGCTGCACGGCACGGATGGGCCGATACGTGTGCGGCGCATTTTCCCCGAGCAATGGTGCGGCCATGCGCGAGCTGTCGCCGCGGCACTCGAGGCGCAAGGTTATGACTATCTGCCGGATCAGAACGGCGACTTCCGCGACGGCTATTTCCCGATTGCGATTTCCAATTTCAACGAGCAGCGCGTGTCGGTCGCGACGACTTACCTGGACGCGGCGACGCGCAGTCGGCCGAACCTGACGATCAGAACCGGCACCGAAGTATCGAGCCTGATCTTCGATGGCACGCGTTGCACCGGCGTCGTGATTCAGGAAGGCGACAAGGGCAAACGCGTGGGCGGCGGCGAGATCATCGTCTCGTCGGGCGCAATCGGTTCGCCGGCGTTGCTGCTGCGCTCCGGGATCGGTCCGGTCGCGCATCTGCGCGATCTCGGCGTCGATATAGTGGCGGCGCTGCCGGGTGTCGGGCAGAACCTGATGGAACATCCGTCGATCGCACTGGCGTCGTTCATCGACGACGGCGCGCGCATCAACGATGTGACGCGCCACCATATCCGCATCGGAGCGCGCTATTCGTCGAAGATCGGCGGTGCGCCGCAAGGCGATATGCTGATTCTCGGCGTCACGAAAACATCGTGGCACGCGGTGGGCCGCCGCATCGGCACCTTGCTTAACTACGTCAACAACCCGTTCTCGAAGCGAGGCGAGGTTACGCTGCAGTCGCGCGACTGGCGTGTTCGACCCAACGTCGCATTGAATCTGCTGGACGACGAACGCGATCTGGACCGGCTCGTCGACGGTTTCCAGCGCATGGCCTTGTTGCAGGCGAGTGCGAGCATGCAAGCCGTGACCAAAGATCCTTTTCCCGCCAGTTACAGTGAGAAGGTGCGGCAGGTAGCGATGCTGAGCGCGAAGAACAGATTCATTACGGACGTACTGGCGAAACTGCTCGACGGTCCGGCACCCTTGCGCAGCTTCCTGATGCGGCGTGTCGTGGCCGGCGGTCCGACGCTGGACGAATTGCTCGGAGACGATACTGCATTGCGCGCTTTCATTCGGAGCGCGTGCGTTGGTGTATGGCATGCCTCGTGTACTTGCCGCATGGGTGGCACCGACGATCCACTGGCCGTGACGGACGAGTTTGCGCGGGTGCGTGGTGTGCAGGGATTGCGAGTTGTCGACGCGTCGATCTTTCCGGTCGTTCCGGGTGCCAACACGAACGCACCCACCATCATGGTGGCGGAGAAGATCGCCGACGGGTTGTTGTCGGCGCAGCGGGACGGCGGAGTGATCACGAATAGAACGATGGCGCCGTTGTGAGGCCTGTGGCTTCGCCCTGGTTTGTCCGGCCGATGCTCAATTGTCTGTCACGCAACCTGAGTGCACGTAAACGCCACCGCCGTTGGCGTAATGGCGCGGAGGGCGCCTCCTTTGTCGTGCTGCAGCCGTTCGCCCGTTACGGCCGTCGTGGTCATGTCAACGTCGGTGGCCGAATTTTTACATGACGGCTTTCGCGCGACGGAAGCTGTCAGGGAATGTAACGTTGCTCCCTGAGATCGGTCAGCATCTCGATGTACATTTCCTCTGAATCGATGCAAGCATGGAAGCCATGTTTGCGCGCCTTTATCGTGCTGGAGATGTTGTCAAAGGTCGTTTTGAAAATCATGTCGCCAAATTTCCACGATACGATTTGGTCATACGGGTAGTCTCGAAGGTTGTGCTTCTCGACCAGCCTGTTCCACAGTTCTGCCTTGTCGGCCATCATCTGCTGTAACGACATGGGGAACGGCTCACCGACCGGCGCATTGAAAAACCCCGCCAGACGCGGCCAGACGCGAGACCATCTGAAGTAATCGCCGTTCGTGATGTTGTAAATCTCGCCTCGGCATGCGTCGGTCTCGCCTGCCCAATCGACGGCGCTCGCGAGAATTCGAGTATCGGTGATCTGGTAGAGCGCGTCGTAAGCGGCGCGCGGGCCGGGAAAAGACATTGGAACGCCCAGAGCCTTCGCTAAGGTGCCATAGACGGCAATCACCATCAGCAGATTCATGGGATTGCCCACCGCCACCCCTGCGACGCCCTCGGGGCGAAATGCAGTCCAGGACCACGATTTGCCGACTGAACGTTCCCGAAGGAAATCCTCCTGGTCGTAGTAGAAGTTCGGTGGCATATGGCGCGGGTCGCTCTCCTTCGCGGGCGACGGAATCGGGCCAATATGCACGCCGTATGCCTTGCCTCCCTGCATCAGCGTGACGTGCTGCAGCTTCGGAGCGTACTTCTCCATGACCTCAACCGTGTTCTTCAGCATCCGCAGATTCACTGCGACCAGTTCCGCAGGCGTTGGCTTCTCCTGGTAGGCTGCGAACACGAGATGCGTCGCTTCCGGTACTTGTGCAAGTAGCGCTTCGCAGGACTCTCTGTCCAGCAAGTCGACGGCCAAATGCCTGGCGCGGGTCGGGAAATCAGGTGCGCGTCGGGAAACGGCGACCAGATCGACTCCCCTGGTTTCATAGTGTGCGAGTACTCCGCGTCCGATAACTCCAACCGCGCCTGCTACGACTACTGTTTTCATGTTCGTCTGCTCTCCAGAGTTTCGTAACGAGAATGTTCAGTCAATCGCGACTTTATGTCTGCTACTTCCCAGTCCCGCGAAGCGGCATCGATAGAAAGCGCCGTTCGTCGCTTTCCAGCACCATGCCGGCTTAGGTTGACATGACGAAGTCAGGTAGAACGAACTCACCGATCTCCTCAATGACCTCCCCTGCGGGGCGTTGGCCGTATTTCAAATTGACGATTACATGGTTAACGCCGACCTCCTGCAAGCTGTGCAGCAGCGCGATCAGGTGATGTCGTCCCAGTTGGTAGCCCAGGTGGATCGGCCGCGGTGGTGTCTGCGGGTTAGCTGTCAGGTCGATGTATAGCGACTGGGTGAAGGGTTTGAACAGTTCACCACATTCGGCACGAACCGCCGTGCGCCAGCGCTCGACAATCAACTGCTGAGCCTTCGGCGCACGCGGATAGGTGATCCAGCCATGACTGCAGCGGGCGATCCACTCCAGCGTCTGGCGGCTATGGCCGGTGACGAAGAAAGGAATTTCCGCCGTGGTCGGTTTGGGAATCAGATCTGCCCCCTCAAGTCTGCCGCCGGACCAGGTCAAAGGCACGAAACTGGTGAGCTGAACCTTGCGAAATACCTCGAGATATTCGCGGAACAGGCTGCCGCGCTGCTCCGGGTCCACACCGAATGCTGGAAACTCTACTGGCCGGTCGCCGGAAGCCACGCCGAGTAGCAGGCGGCCACCACTGAGCTGATCGACACTGGTTGCGGCCTTGGCGGTGTGTAGGGGATTACGGATTGGCAGGATGACCGACGCGGTACCCAGCGCAATCGAGCGAGTGTGTGCCGCCATAAAACCCAGGTAGACCCACGGATCGAAGACTTGGCCCGAATCACCGAAGCTGGGGTCGCGTAACGGCACGTCGCGAAACCAGAGAGCAGAGAAACCCAGCTTTTCGGCACGGTGGGCCAGGCTCACCTGGTCGAGCATACTCGGGGTGTCGCCGGTGAAGGCTTCGAGGGGAAAGAAAAGACCCAGGCTCAGGCGGCCTTGCCGGTAGGTGCGCTGAAAGCCAGGTTGTTGCTGATAGGGAATGGAATTTGGAGTAAACATGCTCTGGCCTGCATATTTCAACACATAGATTTCTGAGGGCTGAAAAAACGCCAGCGAGCACGTATCTGATCAGCGCTTTCAAAGGGGCTACCCGATGTTTCCAGGGCAGAACGTTCGGCATCGCACTTGTGCACTTCGTCGGTCACCGCGTCGGCTTCGAGTTCCGACGCCCGCAGAGTCAGCACGGCCTGACGGCCGAGCAGCAGGACGGACTCCAAGGTTTCCTCGCACCATGTAATCGGCATCGTGTTTGACCGACTCCAGCGCGTGTTCACGGTCAAAAGCGCGCACCAGCGATTTCACCTGCGGGAAGTAGCGCCGCGTACAAATAGACGATTTTGGCGAGCTAACGCCATCAGATCAGGATACCTTAATGGGCGGCGAGAACCACATTCCGGGCGGTAGGCATGGTGGTATTTTTGAGGTGCAGAGTGGCGGCTGGCGAACGGTCCGTCCAGACTCTTCAGCTTGCTCACCGCGAACTCTCAATTCGGTCAGTCCGACACGCTAACCGGTTCGTTGATCGCTATTTGCACTACAACCCTTCGGGCGACGGGATTAAGTTTAGAGCGAGGAGGGCGGCGTTTCTTTCTAGTTTCTGTCAAAACGTGTCGAAATCTTGCTTCATCTCGCGTTATCCGAATGACTGAATCGGCAAGAGGGACGGACTTCGCGGGAACGCTGCGCGATGTCGCTCACGACGTCGTACTCCCTTCATTGGCAAAAGCCTCCTCCACAGCATCCGGAGGGCTGACTCGATTATTCGCTAACTCTGTGGCACTGCCTGCGCTATAACATATTTGAAGGGGCGAACGCTACATGCCGAGCGGTCACAACGTCCGTTGACATTGCCAATTCGGACGCCGACTCGCACCTTGGACTCCCAACCAGGCGCGCTGCACTCAGCACCCTCCCAATCCCCTGGAAATATAGGCTCGGGCAATCTGGCCCGAAGATCCCAAGCAGGTTTCGCACGTTCGAAAATCTTGTTTGGATTTCGATCTCGAGATACGCGAGTAACGCCGCGGCTCACTTTTCGCGACGGTTCAGTCGTGCGTTCTCTTGTGGGGAGTCGCTCCCCAGCTAAGCCGGAGTTGCTGGTGCGACCCGTTGACTACGAAGAGGTGATGAAATGAAGGTGCAACCGTCCGCGGTCGTTGCGATATTTTTGCTCACGGCGGCTGGTGCTGCCGACGCTTAAGGAATGCAACCGTCGGGCAATGTCGATCAGTCATCCGGGCAGCAGCCAATGAATGCAACGCAGCCCGCGAGGCCGATGGACCGCGACAATGTCTGGGACTACGGCGCCCAGCCCGGCGGACGGAATGGTTATGGCAAAACCCGGGGAGCTCAACCGTGCGTGATCGGGCTGTCGTGCGATATTTATCAGGGTAGCTAACCTGCTTGGCTAACGGTAGGTCATCTCCTCGCCCAGGGCCGGTGTCCGTGAGACCGCGGCTTTCTGCGATGGAGCAGGGTTTTCATGCGGTGGTGTCGCTTCGATGATGCGGTTGAGAGGCTGGTGGCTCAGTACGGAGGACAACACGTCATGGTCACGAGGCGGCAGCAGCGCCGAATCTGGTCGGGCATTCTCGATCTGCTGCGATCGAAAACGCCAACCGATCACCCGTCTGTTCTGTCGCAGGGACTTCTACGCCGGACAGCGCCGACGCGCGACGCAGAGCGTCGGTCCGGGGTGCATCCTCACAGCCGAAACCAACTGGTGGTCGTTCTCGACCGGCCGGACCAGAACGCCATTACCGTTTCCTGGCGTGATCCGCAGGGGTGCTGTTACGCAGAGCAGATGTGGCGACTGAGGCATGCACCACATAAGGGGACGTGCGTGCTCAGCGGGCGCGCAATCGCCGCCGGGACACCCGTGTTCATGCCGTTTTCGCGTCCCCGCCCCGCCAACGCAGGCGAGATGATCCTTCCCGCCGCACTGTCTCGGGAAGACGCTGCACTCAGTGATCCCACACGTCCGACGTTTGCCATGCGTGGCGGAGATACTTGAAGCATCTACCGGTTCCCATGCGCTCGAATGCTATCGAAGTGCAGGTGAAAGATGACCTGGCCACTCGGGTTCCCGGACCACAAGCAGCATATTCAAGCTGACTACGATCCGATGCGATCGGCTGATGCCGAGACACTCCAGCCGTCGCATCCCGACGACGTCAACTGCAGCTTCGGAAAGTTGCTATTGATGGCTCGCCCAAAATGGGCATTGATATCGCCCCTTGTTTCGCCGACGACCGCGACCTTTTTCGGTATCGGTAGTGCCTCGGACGTGAACATTCTCCACGTCCAGGGTGCCAATCTCACCCATCCGTCGATCGAAAGCCTGCGCGACGTGCGCATCGCGCTCAATACACGCGACCTGCGCAGACTCTCAGGGAAGTTTCCCGGAGAGTCGCCAGTCGTGTTGAACCGCTCCTGCATGGCAGAACCTCGTATTGTCGAAGTGGGTCCGCCAGGCGTCCGACGCGAGGAGGGAGATCGCCTTGGGAAATTCCGGCGGCGATCGATTCGGGGAATGTCGGTCTGCAATGATCGGGCGGTTGTCTCGCCCAGGTAACGGGTCGGCATCCGCGCCGACGCTGCGTATGGAGGCGCAATGCGGTTTCATGGCATTATCCTGTGCACCTTCACACCACTGCGGGAGCGCACGTCATGGCGACTTATATTGTCTTCACAAGGGAAAGCACGCAGGATCAGGCTGAGCTCGACGTCTACCAAAGCAAGGTTGGCGAGACCTTCAAAGGTCATCCTGTCAAGATTCTCGCTGCCTACGGACCTCAGCAGGTCCTGGAGGGCGACGCGCCAGAGGGCGTCGTGATCGTGGAGTTTCCGTCGACAGCTGCCGCGCGTGCGTGGTACGACAGCCCGGCGTATCAGGAGGTTGTGCAGCACCGATTCAAGGGCGCGCGCTATCGCGCAGTTCTCGTCGAAGGCGTCTGACAAAATACGTTTGAGCGACGCACGCCCTGCCGCCGTTTAGCGCGTGCGTCGCAAGTCTCAGGGCCGGGATTCGTTCAAGTGAATAATGACCGCCCCTCTGTCACTTCCGGTTGCATGAAACCGCTGCGCGGGCGGCCCGCTGTCCTTTTCGCTGCCCGCGTCGGAGGGTACGAATGCGTCTTCAGAACATCGTGCGAAGTCCGATTGCCACGCCTACCTGATTGGTCCGGCCGATGGTGTTGGTCGGAACGCCCTCGCCGTTGACCCCGCCGGGGTAGTCGGCGGAGAAGGCGCCTGTGCCGCGCGCGAAGTCCGTGATCCCGTAGACTTCCGTGCGCTTCGTGAACGAGTATTCGGCGAGAACGGTGGCCGATTGGTTCACCCCCCTCCCGAGCGTGCCGTCGAGCAGCTCAGCATTGCGCGTCTGCCCGTAGTAGTAGGCGAACGTGAACAGCAGTGCAGGCATGGCGTGCCAGTTCGCACCGACGTAATAAGTGTCGTCGATACGGTTCGGACTGCCACCTTTCAGTGTTGGCGCGCCAGATTGCTGCATGTAGCTGTCGGTCAACCCCGTCTTGTCCTGTCCCCGCAGCCAACCGGCCAGGAGGCGGATGTCGTGGGTGATCTGAAACGCGCCGCTGATGTGCAGGAAATTGGTCTTGGCGCCATTGATTGAACTGCCGACACTGGTGCCAACCGAAGAGCCAGTCGCAGATGTCGGAACGGAGACCTGCTGGAAACCCGCGTTGAGCATGGCGGGGCCGTACGTGTACGTCAGTTCCACGGCATAGGTGGCGCCGAGACCGACCGCGCCGGCCTGGTTGCCAAAGCCGTAAAGGGCATTGACATCCAGGCCATCGAAGCTGCCCTTGTACTTGACCGAGTTGTTCACTTCGAGGTAAGGGCCGATGCCGTTATACATCCAGCTGTTTTGCCAATAGTTGCCAACGGTCAGCGGGTCGAAGATGTCGCCCAAGGTGTCATAGGCCGGTGCATATTGCCTGCCAAAAGTCAGCGAGCCCCACGTTTTGTTCGACAGACCCACGAAAGCTTGTCGACTGAACAGGGTGCCGGGGACGTGTAGTTGCCCATTAAAAGCTTCGAAGCCGTTTTCAAGGCGGAAGATTGCGGACCAGCCATCGCCCAGATCCTCGCTGCCCCTCAGGCCCCAGCGGCTGTGGGTTTCCGGCCCGGATGTCATGGCGACCTGGTCTTTGCCACCGGGGCCGGCATTCGTCTGATACCGGACGGCTTCATCGACAATGCCGTATAGCGTGACCGAGCTTTGCGCAAATACCGACGATGCCGCGGCAGCGAAAAGCGCGCCTGTAGCCGCGGAAATAAGTATCTTGTTCATTAGCAATCCACAGTAATTGGTAAGTGACCGGGAAAGTTTTTCAACGCTCGAACAATAGAACCGTGAACGAAGCGTAGTCTGTCATTTCGTGGAAGCACAGATACCAATTGCGGAGTGTTGTTTATTTGCTGTGTCGGCATGTGGGTTGCGCCCGCCTCTTGTGGCGGTATTTTTGGTGGCAACCCTCCGCGAGAATCAGGGTTTACCCTATATATTGCAACAATCCCTTCCTGACCTCGGGCTTAATCTTAAGCGTCCGCTTACCTAAAATATGCTCGTGGTTACGAACAAGGTGTTCGTAGCAGGACAAAACAAAGTCTCGAGGTAAGTACCATGAAGTCCCTTATTGAAGCTGTCGTCGTCGCCGCTGCCCTTGCAGCGCCGGTTGCCGTGTTCGCCCAATCGAGCCAGCCAGTGACCCGTGCGCAGGTGCGCGCTGAATTGATTCAACTCGAAAAGGCTGGCTATGACCCGTCAGCCCGTAACGATGCGACCTATCCGGCTGAAATTCAGGCTGCTGAAGCGAAGGTTGCTGCGCAGAACGGCGCGGCAAATAGTTACGGCGGAGTGGTGAGCGGTTCGTCGGAAGCAGGACGCCCGGCAGTGTCAAAGGGGGACTGGAACGCGATGTACAACCATCCTTAATGCCTTGATGCCTGATAGCCAACAAGATGCTGAACGCATCTAGTCATTGAGCACCGCCATCTGAGCGCACAGCACCCGTTGCGCGCACTCATTTCAATAACTGACTCGCTATCGCGGCAATGCCCGGCAGCGAGCCAGTTTCGTATCGAACCTCCTCCAGCGGGCGCCCCAGTTTGCTAGATTTTCCCGGACCTTGATGGTCTGGGTTTTTTTCGCATTCTCGACCGGCACCCCCCCGCGCGAGTATGTCGTGTGAGAAAACTCGGCGACGCATGTTCGCCGTTCAGAGCTTTGACATCGAAGTGCCAGCCTCCTGACAGCGGCGTTCATGGAGGCTTGTTTGGGGTGCCCGCAGGATCAGCCCATTCATCGATGGCACCGTCGCTCGCGCCTTCAGCCTCGCGGCGACCTTTCTTCGCAGGATCTCCGACAGTGGGGGCAGTCGAACCCAATTTGCCATCTTCGAGGCCGAGAGCCGCGCCGTGTAGCTCATCTATACTTGATGCGCCCACTTAGTCTGATGCGTCGTTGTCCCGGCGCCGGTAATTTCTTCGATCAGATAATCGACGAACGAAGCTATTCGCGAAGAGACCGCTGTATTGCGATAGTACACAGCATGGATCGGCTGTCGAACCTCTTTAGTCTGAGAAGCCAGGATCTGAGTAAGGCGTCCTGCTTCGCGGTCTCGGTGGGTCATAAAATCCGACAGGCAGACTATACCGACGCCTTCGAGCGCTAATTGACGAATCGTCTCCCCACTCGACGAACTAAGCGTGGGTTCTATACGGAAAGGTTCACCGTTGATCCCGAGCAATGGCCATACATTGAGCGACTCTGGTTGCGTGAAACCCAGTAGGGCGTGCTTGCGAAGATCAGAAACCTTGCGTGGACACCCGTGCGCCTCAAGGTATTCCCGACTTGCAAGAACACGCATGCGGCTGCTGCCAATGAGGCGGCTGTGCAGCGTCGAATCCTTCAGTTGGCCAATCCGGATCGCGACGTCGGTCCGACTTTCGAGCAAATCGATGATATCGTCGTTCGTGTTCAGTTCCAGGTGAACGTGCGGATAACGCTCGTGAAAGCCTTTCACGAGTGGGGCAATTACGTGCAGCATAAAAGGTGACGCGGCATTGACCCGCAAGAGTCCCGACGGATTCTCACGCCGTGCAACCATCTGCTCTTCTGCGTTCTCTACGGAGTCGATAATGGAGCGGGCGTGTTGAAGGAAAAGACGCCCCTCCTCGGTCAACGCCATCCTGCGCGTGTTTCGACGCATTAACGTCGTCCTCAGTTTTTCTTCGAGGCGCCCCAATGTTCGGCTTGTTGCCGACACCGTCTGCTCAAGCTGGCGGGCGGCCGCTGTCATCGAACCTGTATTGGCTACGGCGATGAAGGCTTCCAATTCGTCGAGGGTGACGTTCATTGTTGACTTTTGTTCAAAAGAGATTTGTTTATGGACCCGTATCTCGACGCGCGTAAAGCGGGCACACTCGCAGCGTGATGTTGCAAAAAACAATAACGTGGCAAGCGCGAGCCTCGTGCGACAGGCGCCGTCACGGTCAACAAAAAATTGCCATTAACGTCGGGCCTGAGTGCCCTCAGAATTCAGCGTTTGCCTGCTTTCGCTGCGACCGCTTGTGCTTTTTCACACCCGTGTGTTTTACTGTCTGCATGCGATAAGATTTTGGCGCAAACGGATATAAGGATCTGCCTCCTCAAATACGAGTAAGAAGATGACGGATTCCATTCGACCTGCGAACCCCGGTAGTGGCGTGATCGAGTTGGGCCGTTTTCAAATCGATCTGGGGATTCGAACGCTGTTCCAGGACGGCAAAATTGTACCCTTGGGATCGCGCGCCTTCGAGATTCTTGCCGTGCTCGCTTCCGCCGCCGGGCGGGTCGTAACGAAAAGCGAATTGATGGACGCCGTCTGGCCGGAGACCGTGGTCGACGAATGCAATATCCATGTGCAACTGTCCGCGTTGCGTAAAGCGCTTGGCGCGGATCGTAGCCTGATCGTCACCATTCCGGGCCGTGGCTATCATCTGAATCAACGACCACGGGCCGTTCGGGCGACCGTGACCGACTCCCGCGCCTCGCTTAAACGGGGCGCGATATTCCGCGACATCGAATTAACCGGTCGCGACACCTCGGTAGGTGAAATCCGCACGTTGCTCCAGACCGCGCATCTGCTGACGCTGGTGGGTGCCGGCGGAATAGGCAAGACGAGCCTCGCCAAAGAAATTGCCCGCCGTGCCTCGGATGGCCTCTACGGAACGGTCTGTTTCGTCGAATTGGCCACTGTAACCACGCACGATGCGGTTTTGCGCAAGATCGCAGAAGCATGCGGCCTGTGCAGTGCTGACGCGACGCTCGAGATATCGCAACTGGCTGCGGCGCTGTCCGGCACAAGAAGGCTGCTCGTGCTCGACAACGCCGAGCATGTGATCGACGCCGTCGCCTGGGTAGTCGACAGGCTCATCGCGGACTGCGAACACCTGCGGGTGCTTGTCACGAGCCGCGAACCGCTGCGTATCATGGGCGAGACGATCTACAAGGTTGAGCCACTCGATGTCCCCACGCCGGGTTCGACCGAGGCTGAGATTTTGGG
The DNA here is from genome assembly GCF_902833645.1 of Paraburkholderia fungorum. Classification (GTDB taxonomy): domain Bacteria; phylum Pseudomonadota; class Gammaproteobacteria; order Burkholderiales; family Burkholderiaceae; genus Paraburkholderia; species Paraburkholderia fungorum. The sequence continues at coordinate 586,162 of NZ_CADFGE010000003.1, read as the reverse complement.
GTGTTCAGCGATCCGGCTTTTCTTGTTGCGGGCGAATACGCTGCAACAAAGCAGGGATGCGGTCGGCGCGAATATTCATCTTGTCGGCGATATCTGCCGTCGGCTCGACGGCATTCCGTTAGCGCTAGAGTTGGCAGCGGCACGCGTGGAAGCGCTAGGCCTGGAGCAGGTTCATCGCTACCTGAACGACCGCTTTTCATTACTGACGGGCGGCTACCGAACCGCGCTGCCGCGTCATCAAACCTTGCGCGCGACCTTCGACTGGAGCTTTTCCCTGCTGAATCCGGCAAGCCAGCTACTCTTCGGGCGGCTCGCGGTATTCAGCGGCGGCTTTAATTTCGAGGCGATGTGCGGGGTGGTCTGCGACGAAAGTTATGCGGTAGCGGACGCGATCAGTTGCATTAACGAGCTGGTGGCGAAATCGCTGGTCAACGTTGAGTTCGACGGACCGGTAAGCCTCTATCGCCTGTCCGAATCGACGCGTGCCTATGCGCTTGAAAAGCTGCTCGCCGAGGGCGAGCAGAAGCGGATCGCCGCGCGCCATGCATCTTACCTTTCTCGCTGCTGGCACCCGCAATCGGGCGATAGCCCTTCCGAGCCATCCGGCCGGGAGACAGAACTCAATGAGTGGCTGGAGAACGCACGTAGTGCTTTCGATTGGGCGTTCTCTGAGCAAGGCGATGTCCAAATCGGCGTAGGACTGGCCGCCAGTCTCACGGAGGTGCTACTCGAGACGGGACTGATCGACGAATGTTGCATGCGCGCCGAGCAGGCCATTGAAGCGCTGAATGAATTGCGCCCGGCGTCGGTCGACACTCGCGCGGAAATGCGGTTGCTTGCTACGCTTGCCTCTGTGTTGCCTTATGCTGGCGGCCATGTCTCGAAGCCGGTGGAACTGTGGGGAAACGTGCTTGCGCTCGCAGAGGAAACCGGCGACGGGCCGTGCCACGCCCGCGCCCTCTGGGGGCTTTGGAACGCGATGCTGTCCGCCGGAAATATCCACGCGTCGGAGCATTACGCCAGGCGGTTTCAGCAATTCGTTAGCCAGAGCGGCATGGCTTGGCACGTTATCCTTGGGGATCAACTGCTCGCCATTTCCCAGCACTGCCTTGGCCGGCACGCCGAGGCACGGTGGGTTCTCGAGCAGGCAGTGGAGCGCTTCGAACGGCTGGAGAGCAGACCGCAAGGCGGTGGGAAGTTCGCCGTCGATCCAGCTGTGATGTGCAACGGCACGCTGGTCCGAATTGCCTGGCTGGAGGGCAAGACCGATGAGTCGCTATCGCGCCTTGACGCCCTCATCAACCAGGTGCGCTCGGAGACGCTTGAACCCTCGCTAACGCACGTATTGGGTGCGGCCGCGATACCGCTCGCGCTAATGTTCGGCGACGTGGAGCGTGCCTCGCGCTATGTCGACATCATGCGATCGCAAGCCGCGCTGCATGGTTTCGGAATCTGGCTGGATTACTGCGATTGTCTGGCGGCATGCCGCGACCTACTGGACGGACGAGGGGCGGCGGCGACCGCATTGCTCGAGCAAAAGCTTGAGGCATTACTTGCGCGCGGCTTCAGACGTCTGGTTACGCCATTGATCGTTACCTGTGCGGAAGCGCTGATTGCGGACGGCAACCTGAACCGGGCATCCGCCTGGCTGAGCGAGGCGCAGAATTTTTGCCAGGCGAATGGCGAGCTTTTCTTCCTGCCGGAGGTGTGGCGTGTGCGTGGCACACTGGCTCGAGCCGAATCGCGCGCTCACAACGCCGATAGCGAGGCCGCTATGGAAAAACTCAACACTGCGTTCGCTTGTTTCCAGACATCCATTGAACTGTCCCGCGAGCAGGGCGCAAAGATGTTGGCGTTACGGGCGTCGATTTTGCTGGGCCGCCTGCTTCACGAGCGGGGCAGAACGCCTGAGGCTATCGAACTGCTTGCTTTGCTTGCCGACGACTTCGATGAGAAGAGTACGGTTGCCGATATTCGCACGTTGTTCGCACTTCTTCTGGCTTTGCAAGAACATCAAGGCGCGACAGTCTCCGTGAACCCGTCTCCCCGTTCCCTCGTGACAGGGTGACGCCTCTGACCTGGTCTCACCAGATTTGCATTGCCGGAGAGTCGTCCACATGGTCATGCAGCCAGCAAATCCGCCGGCGCGTCAGCCATGGCGACCTCACGGTCAGAGCGTGCGTCGGCGTCCATCGAAAAATACTGCGCGTAGCGCGATGCAAGACGCGACATGTCGGCTTGCTCTCGCAGTTTGTCGGCGGCGTAAGCGCGGGTGGACTCGAACAGCCGATACTTCGCTTCCGATTCGTCGAGACTGACGTTGACCAGGGATTTTGCAATCAGCTCGCCGATTCCATCGGTCACGTCCTCTTCCGACAGTTCCGAATCGCACACAACGGCATGCATGGACTCGAAGGTAAACGGGGCGGTGAATAGGGAGAGCCGCTGGAACAGGCATTGAGCGGTTTCGCTCAATAGCGCGAAACTCGCATCAAAGGTAGCGCGCAACGTTCGGTGGCGCGGCATTGCGGTGCGGTAGCCGCCTGTCAGGATTGCCAGCCGGTCATCCAGTCGGCGACGCACGCCGTCGACACCCAGCGCTTCGACCCGGGCCGCGGCCAGCTCGATGGCCAGCGGAATGCCGTCCAGTCTGCGGCAAATCTCGCCGATCAGGCGGATTTCGCCGCGATCGGTGCGGACATTGGCCGGCAGCGAGTTCGCGCGCTGAATGAACAGGTCGACGGCGGGACTTTGCAGAATGTCTTCGTGGGTGGAACAGGTTTTCGGTAGTGCCAGCGGGGTCCACTCTGAAGAGCACTTCCGAACGGATACGCAAGGGCTCTCGACTTGTGACCAGCACGCGCAGCGCGTTGTTTCCCGCGAGCAAGCGCTCGATGAGTTCCGCCACGCTGCCGACAACATGTTCCGCGTTGTCGAGCACAAGCAGGCGCGGCGTTTCAGAGAGCGCCGCCGCGACTGCGTGGACGGTGATGCCGGCGCTGTCCACGGCGAGCGAGCCGCTTTCCGCTATCGCGCGCAGCACCGCTTCCTGGGTGGTCAGCGCAGTCAACTCCACGAACGACACGCGTTCATCAAACTGGGAGGCCTTCTGATGCGCCACGTCAATCGCGAGACTCGTCTTGCCGATGCCACCCGTGCCGGTGAGCGTCACTAGCTGCGAGCACGTCAGGGCCTCGCACAGTTGGCGGGTCGCGGTCTCGCGCCCGACTAACGCTGCGCGACGGGCCGGCAAGGAGGGTTTCAGCGCCGACATGCCCCGCGGCTGTTCAGGCGCCTCAGGCATCTGAGGCTGTGCCAATTGATAGCCGCGGCCGGGTACGGTCACGATGAGATCCCGATCTGCGCCGAGTGCCTTGCGCAAGGCGGACAAGTGCACGTCGATATTGCCTTCTTCAACGATGATGCCCGGCCAGACTGCCTTCATCAATTCGTCACGCGTCACGAGGCGCCCATTTGCGGAGACGAGCACGGCCAGAATGTCGAAGGCGCGGGACCCGAGGCGGACGGACTGCCCATCCAGCCGCAAGCGGCGCATTCCCAGGTCAATGTCGAAGCGTCCCAGTTTCATCATGATGCAATGCCCCAATTAAGAAAAATAACTACGTTCCCGGATCAAGCGGCAATCGCATCGAATTCTGATGACATGCCGATCGCGTGGGTAGCGTCAGGAAAGCACAGGGCTCGCCGCAAGTCGCAGCGACGTTTTCAACGTGTTGCACGCTTGCATCAGTGCGGCATCCGTGAGGAACGTGTCGGCGAGTCCTTCGAGGACGACGAAGTCATGGATCGTGCCGAGATAGCGGGTTGCATTGACCTGAACGCCGGCGCGCATCAGGTTGCGTGCGTAGGCCTCGGCATCGTCCCGTACCACGTCGTTTTCTGCCGTGATGATCAGGGTGGGCGGGAGGCCTTCAAGATCGGCGGTCGTGGCATGGAGGGGCATCGCCGTCGTGTCGGTCAGGCGTTCAACGGGGAACTGCGCGCGAATGAACGATTGCAACGCAAGCGCAGTCAATCCGGGGCCGTCGGCGTAGCGGCCGTAAGAGTCCGACGTCATGTTTGCCGACAGAATTGGGCAGAACAGAAGCTGCAGCGCGACCCGCGGGCCGCGCCGCACTTTGGCCAGAAGCGCGATGACGGCAGCCATATTGCCGCCCGCGCCGTCGCCGGCAACGGCGATCGCCCGGCTATCGATTCCCAGCACACCGGCATGCTCGACCACGTAGAGCAACGCCGCGTAGGCCTGCTCGTTCTGCGTGGGGTAACGTGCTTCCGGCGTGCGCGTGTACTCGACGAATACGACCGCCGCCTCGGCTTGCACTGCCAGCCGGCGGATCAGTCGATCATGGGTGAGACGATCGCCCATGCTCCATCCGCCGCCCGGAAAATACAGGACGGCGGGCAGCGCGGACGACGCGGCGAGCGGGCGCAGGATGCGAATATTGACCGAACCGGTCGGGCCGGTGGGCAGCGTCAGATCTTGGGTGGTCACAGGAAACCGGTCGGCGGACTGAGCTTGCCGCTGGTCCGACTCGCCGGACGAGACCGGCTGTTGAAGCAGCAAACGATCGGGATGTTGGCCGGCCTCTGCGACCAGATCGAGAAATTGCTGGATCTCGGGATCCAGGACCGGGTGTGCCGACGACGGCTTCACCAGAGTCGATGTCGAGCGCTGGGAGGTGGCGGTGGACGCGGGTTGATTCATGAGTCGGGTTCCGATGAGAAGGGCCGTTGTGGATGCTCGGAATCGACACCTTGCGCGGCTCTTCGTAGAGCGCGGGTCGTTCTGCCAATCACGAACATTCCGTCTGAAGCTATTCTCATGCGGACACCGGCGAGGGCGTCAGTTAAGCTTTGCTAAGAACTGTTATCAGCCCGCCAGGCGGGCCTCTCCGGCCAGGCGGCCGGGGCGCGCCAGACGGCTTTTAGCTCATGCCGCGGCGAACTCGTCGGGTTGTGCTCCGCCCGCGCGAGGCCGTTCGAGCAGGCGCTCGCGCATCCATGAGGGCTGGTCGAGACGACCTTGCGCGATCAGTACGTCGACGCAAGCCTCGGAGCCGGTGCTCGCAAACAGCTCCAGCTGCATGACGGTGGCGTCTCGCACGACGGTTTGCCGTCCTTCCAGCAGGTGTTCGAAGCCCTCCGCCCATTTATCCCAGTGTGACAGCCCGCGTTTGCGAGTCCGTTCGCGCAATTGGGCGGTGAGTTCGCGCGCCATCGCCGTATTGCCTTCCCATAGCGCGATCGGGATGGCGCCGATCGCGAGGCCATAGCAAATCGATAGATCGTGGTCAATCGCCAACGCGAGGTCGGCGCACTCCCGGGCGAGCGCCACGGCCTCGGCGGCTGAGCCCTGCAGCCAGAGGATGCGCATCTGGAGGGACATCGAGGCAATTCGGCCGTCGACCTGCGCATGGTTCGCATGATTCGCCCGAACCGGATCTTCGTCGCGAGCGATGACGTCCTCGATCAACGCGCGCGCCTTGACCTGATTGCCCAGAAAATGATGCGACAGGGCCAGCATGTGATCGGCGGTCTGTGCGGCAGAGAAATCACCGGTGCCGGACGCGAGGCCGCTGAACTGTTCGGCCCGCTGCAAGCTTTCCGAATAGCTTCCCGCCAGGATGCGCTGGGCCCAGATGCCCCATAACGTTCGCAACGCGAGGCCCACGTCGTTCAGACGCATGGCCGCTTCATAGGCGTGCTCGAAGGCGTGCGCCATCGCGGTTGTCGGCCCGCGCGTATGCCACAGGGCATGGCCGTAAGCCGCGAGCAATTCGATGTGCTGGGGCGTGCCCGCCAGATCGGAGCGCTCCGCGGCGGCGATGGCATGTTCTGCCATCGCCAGAAACTCATGGGGCAAGGACAGGTGAAACCAGAGCGGCGCAGTCACGATCACCAGCCGGATGGCGAGGGTAGGGTCGCCTTCCTGACGCGATGCCCAGTCGAACGCGGCCCGGATGTCGTCGATACGCCCGCTGTGGATGGCGAGCCATTCGCGGGGCGCCTTGCCTTCCCACGCCGCCACCGGATCCGCAAAGATCTGGCAACAATGTTCCGCGTGCCGGGCCCTCACCGCGTCGACCTCGTGGGCCTCCATGAGGCGCAGATGCGCATAGTGGCGAGTGGTGTCCAGCAGCCGGTAAGGTAAGGGCGACCCGTTGACGTCGCAGGAAACCAGCGATTTGGCGATCAGGCCCGTGGTGGCGTCGAACACGGCGAGATCGTCGAGTTCCGGGCAGCGCGCGACCGCGGCCGCCCCGCTCATGTCGAAGGACCCGCGCATGACGGACAGGCGCCGCAGAACCTGCTGCTCCTGAGGCTGCAGCAGTTCATAGCTCCAGTCCAGCGTCGCACGAAGCGTTTGCTGCCGGGGCAGGGCGGTGCGGCGGCCCTGGGTGAGCAACGCGAAGCGGTCGTCGAGGCGCGCTGAAATCGCGTGGACATCCATCAAGCCGACCCGGGCCGCGGCGAATTCGATCGCCAGCGGGATGCCGTCGAGTCTGCGACAGATGTCGCACACCGCCGTGACGTTCGATGCCGTCAACGCAAATGAATCGTTCGCGGCCTTGGCGCGGTCGTGAAACAGCGCGATCGCGGGATATGCCCGCGCTTCGTCCGTGCCAAGTTCCGTGCCCGATCCCGGCGACGGCAGTGCCGCGAGCCGGTGCACCGACTCGCCGTCTGCCCGCAGCGGCTCCCGGCTCGTGACGAGCAGATGGACCCCGGGCGAGCCCTGCAGCAACTGTTCGGCCAGTTCGGCGACGGCGTCGATCAGGTGCTCGCAGTTATCGAGCACCAGCAGCACAGGCGTGTTGCCCAGCGCCTTGATCAGGTCCGGCACCGGATCGCCGCTGAACACAGCGACGCCCACGGCGGAGGCCACCGTACTGGCCGCGCTGGAGGTCTCCGAGACCGGGGCGAAATTGACGAACAGGGCGCGGGTGCCGGTGCGCTCGGAAAATCGATGGGCGATGGCCAATGCGACGGTCGTCTTCCCCATTCCGCCGGGCCCGGTGATGGTCAGAAAGCGTCGCTCGGGGAGCTGATCCGTGAGGCCCGCAATGATGTCGTCGCGGCCGATCACCCGTGCCAGGCTGACCGGCAATGTTCGAGCGTCGCCGGAGGGCCGAACGGGAGGGGCTTGCGAAACGGATTTCGTCACCGGCACCGCGAACCGGTAGCCGCGCCCCGTCTCGTTGACGACGTAGCGGACGCCCTCGTTGCTATCGCCCAAAGCCTTGCGTAAAGCCGACATATGCACGCGGAGGGCGCCTTCGTCGACCACGCTGCCGGCCCACACGCGGTCGCACAGATCCCGTGTCGACATCAGCTGGCCGGCGCTTTCGACCAGCACCACCAGAATGTCGAGCGCGCGGCTGCCGAGCCGGACGGGTTCGCCGTCCTTTGTCAGCGCGCGCTGCGGAAAATGCAAGCTGAATGGGCCGAACGTCAGGCTGTACGGGGGAACCATCAAACCACCTTTATTTATGGAGTGTCGTCAACAGTAGCAACGCTTCCGGAGTGTGGCATCCGGAAAAAATATTGCATCATCGCGCACCCCCACACTGCCGCCAACTTAAAAGATCTGAAATCGAACGAGGCGGCAAGCGCGCCGGAACAGAGTCGCAACGCGCGGTTTTCCGCCCGCTATGCGCGGCTAGCAAAACTTAACACCACGTAACTCGCGTTCGAGGACCCGGCAGCTCACTATTCGGTCCATGCAATCTGTCCTTTGACGCGGAGATCATCATGGAACGTCTGAAAGCGCTGGAGATTTTCAAAGCCGTAGTGGACCACGGCAGCTTCACCAAGGCGGCCGACGCCGCCCATGTAGGCGTTCCCTCGGTGAGTCGGGCGGTGCAGGATCTGGAGGCGCTTCTCGGCGTTCAACTTTTCAATCGGACCACGCGGAAGGTGTCGTTGACAACGGTTGGGCTAACGGTGCTTGAGCACGCCACCGGAGTTCTGGACTGTTACGAAGACCTTGCGCGGATCAGTAGCGATATCGCGCTCGACGTTTCGGGGGATCTGCGTGTCGAAGTTTCCGTCCTGTTCGGCATGAACCGCCTTGCACCGGCTCTGTCCAGCTTCATGCGCGCGTATCCCAAGGTGCGAGTGGATACGCGCCTCGTGGATAACAGTGTCGAGACCTTGGGCGACCTGGCCGATCTTTCCATTGTTGTCGGCCGGTCCGTGCCACCCTCATATGTAGCGCGCTCGCTCGCCGCGACGCGCCTGGGGATCTACGCAAGCCCGAGCTTTCTGGACAGTGCCGGCCTGCCCGTCCATCCAGACGATGTGCGCCCGGATCTGTGCATGGCGGTCCTGGCCGGTTCGCATCAAGCTTCATGGCAGCTTAGCCATTCATCGACGGCCGAGCGCTCGGTGCTCGGCGCGCGTAGCCCATTTCGCACCAATTGCCCGAGCGCATTGATTTCCGCCGCCGTTGATGGCCTCGGGGTGGTGATCGCGCCGGAGCAGATCGCGCGTACTGCGCAATCGCGTGGCGAACTGGTTCGGATTCTGACCGATTGGCAAGCACCGTCGCTGGAGACCCAGTTGTTGTACCGCTCGCGACGTAACCAGCCAATGCGTGTGCGCAGACTGATTGATCATCTCGTGCGCTCCTTTAGCGAGAACGCCGATCCCGATTCCGAGCCGGCACCGTTCAGCCCGTTGTCACCCACCCACATGATCTCCGCAGAGGCCGGCGCGCACCGTGCGTTGCTGGCGGCGTGAATCTCTACTGATGTGTAGGAGCCACCTGATGGACCCTGAAGTCATCTCGCGAATACTTGGAATAACGGCACGTGCCTATGGCCTGTTGCAAGGCGCAGGCGATCCGGACGCTGCGCCGCGAGCGTCGCCGGTGCGATATGCGCCTGCGCTGGGCGATGCCATGCGAACGACGCAGGCGCGTCATGACCGAAATGCACAGGCCGCGAGCCAGGACTTGACGTACCGCTACCCGTTTTATGCATGAGCGGGCACTGCAACTGTCAAAGACATTAGTCATACGGAGAGAACTATACAAAGGTCCTGGATAGATACCTTTTCCGTTGAGCGGGTCATCTCAATGGATAGCTGTTTCGACGATCGCGTTCGGCCTATTCTGCTTAGGACCATTTGAAACAGAGTGGAACAGCGCTCGCACCATGACAGCACGTCTTTTGTCGAAGTGGTGCCCAGCGACGTGTCCTCGTTCGCGCGAGCGCATGCCTGACGAGGCGAAATTCTCCAGGAGAGTAATCGACCATGACCACGACTCAATTCCCATCCGCGGGCCCGGTTCTTCGCTCCGGCATGCGCGCGCCGGAATTCACCTTGGCCGCCACGCCTGACCAGAAAATATCGCTGTCCGAATTACGCGGTTCGCCGGTCATCCTGGTGTTCTATCCCGCTGACTGGAGCCCGGTCTGCAGCGACGAACTGGCATTGTTCAACGCGGCGTTGGGCTCATTTCGCCCGTTCGGTGCGCAACTCCTTGCGATCTCCGTCGACAGTGTCTGGTCGCACGCCGCCTATGCGTCGCAACGCAGTTTCCATTTCCCCCTGCTTGCCGATTTCGAACCTAAAGGGGCCGTGGCCCAGGCCTATGGCGCGTACCGCATAACCGAAGGCGTTTGCGAGCGCGCGCTGTTCGTTCTCGATGACGAGGGCATCGTTCGATGGGCCCACGTCTTCCCTATCGCAATCAACCCCGGCGTCGACGGCATACTCGGCGCACTTGAGCAGATCCACACGTCTATCCAACAGGAAGCGCTATGAGCCATCTTTACCCACCCGTCGAAAACTTCGATCACACGCAAGGTCCCGCCGATGCACCGGTGACGCTGGTCGAGTACGGTGATTTCGAGTGCCCGTATTGTGGGGCGATGTACGGAGTGCTCAAAGCGGTGCAGCAGGCGATGGGCGACCAGCTCCGCATCGTGTTCCGGCATTTTCCGCTGGCCGACATGCATCCGCATGCGCTGCACGCCGCCGAATTCGCGGAAGCGGCGGCCACGGTCGGCAAATTCTGGCAGGCGCATGACGTGCTGTACGAAAATCAGAACGCTTTGACGGACGCGGATCTGCGCCGCTATGGGGCGTATCTCGGGATGCGCGCACAGGACGTGGCGAGCGCATTTGAAGGGACTTACGACGAGGCCGTTCAGAAAGACTTCGACAGTGGTTTGCGAAGCGGCGTGAACGGCACGCCCACGTTGTTCATCAACGGTCATCGCTACGACGGGGACCGCGACGCCGAGAGTCTGGTCGCGGCCCTGCGTGCCGCCATCCGGCACGCGTAAGCCAGTCGGTCACGCAATCGAATCGACCACGCCGCCGTCCACTCGCAGTGCGGCGCCCGTGGTCGCTGAGGCCTGCGGCGAGCACGCATACACGACCATGTTCGCGATCTCCTCGGTGCTGGCGGGCCGCTGAATGAGCGACGTGCTGCGGTGTTCCCGCACGAACTCGATCCCGACCTGTTCGACGGTTTTACCCTGCGCCCGGGCGGTGTCTTCCACCATCGTGCGAAAGCCGTCCGACAGGGTCGGGCCGGGTAGCACGGCATTCACCGTCACACCGCTGCCCGCCGCCTCTTTGGCGATACCGCGCGCAATGCTCAGTTGCGCGGTTTTGGAAAAGCCGTAGGCCAGCATATCGGCCGGGATATTCAGGCCCGATTCCGACGAGATGAACACGACGCGTCCCCACTTACGTTCCATCATCCCTTTCAGATAGGCGCGCGTGAGCCGGACGCCCGACATCACGTTGACCTGAAAGTAGCGCTCCCAGTCGTCGTCGCCGGTGCTGAAAATATCGCCGGGGCCGAACACGCCCAGATTGTTCACGAGAATGTCAGTTTGCGGCACGGCTTGCGCCAGCGCGTCGCAGCCCGCGCGCGTGCCCAGGTCGCCGGCAAAGCCTTGCAGTTTCGCGTGCGGCACCGTCTTGAGAATGGATGCGATGGCACGGTCGACGGCTTCCTGCTTGCGTCCGTTAACAAGGGTGTGCGCGCCGGCTGCGGCGAGTCCGGTTGCAATGGCGTGACCGATGCCCGCGGTGGAGGCGCTGACAACGGCGGTTTTGCCGGATAGATCGATGATCACGGGTTCACTCCTGGTGGAAATGTCATGTGCCGCCAGTCGTTAGCACACGTCGTGCCGCCAATGCTGTCACTGGCGGTACCGAGCGGCACCGAGCGGCACTTCGGGGACTCACTATGCGTCTATTTGACGGCGCAAACCGTCGCCGCCCAACGGCATGTCGCGCAAGCGCTTGCCGGTCGCGTCGAATAATGCGTTGCCGAGCGCGCCGGCGGTCGGTCCCATGGATGCTTCCGCGGCGCCCAGAAACGGCGCGCCGGGGCGATCGATAAGATGCACGTTAATGCTACGCGGCACGGCGGAATAACGCAGAATCGGATAGCTGCTCCAGTCGAAGCTTCTGATCCGCTCCTGATCGAACTTCAACTCTTCGTAGAGCGTCCAGCTTGCCGATTGCACGATGCCGCCTTCGATCTGATTGCGGATGCCGTCGGGGTTGACGATCTGTCCGGCGTCCACCGCCACTTCGGCGCGTTCCAGGGTGACCTGGCCGGTTTCGGGCACGACAGAAATCTCGACTGCGATCGCCACGTAAGCCATCAGGTTCTTATACTTGCCGAACGCGAAGCCGACGCCATGATTGGCCTTGCGTGGCGGCCGCGGCCAACCGAATTTTTCGGCCACCAGTTTAATGACGTCGCGGGCGCGCGGGTCCTGCATATGCCTGAGCCGGAACGCGACCGGATCGACCCCGGCGGCGGCGCTCAATTCATCCATGAACGTTTCGATTGCGAAGACGTTCATGTGCGCGCCGAGTGAGCGCATGGCCGACGAGTGCAACGGCATGGTCGGCGAAAAATTGTTCATGATGTGCATGTTCGGCAGCGCATACAGCGGTATCGCGTTGCGGTCGCCGCCGCCTTCGGGTTGCAACATCGGCACCGAGGGCGCCGGCACGAACGGCTTCTCCAGCAACTGCGCCGGAATCAGGCGCCCGGCGTTCACGATCCGCTCGTTGTGCGAACTGCTCCACAGCGCGTAGTTCCAGTCGACGATCATGCCGCTCACGTCGAGCGAAGCGCTCACTTCGGTCACCATGGCGGGTGTGAAATGGTCCCAGGTGTGTTCCTGCTCGCGCATCCATTGCACGCGGACCGGCAGGCCGCCGGTTTCACGCGCGATCAACGCGGCGTGCGCGGCCACGTCGTCCGCGCCGTTGTGGCCGTAGCAACCCGACCCTTCGACGTGAATGCAGCGCACCTTGTCCTTGGGCAGCGACAACATTTCCGCGAGCCCGTCGCGCAGGGGATAGACACCTTGCGAGTGCGTCCAGACGGTCATGTTGCCGTCCTTGAACTGCGCCACCGAGCAGGATGGGCCGATCGAGCCGTGCATCATGTAGCGCTTGCTGTATTTTGCGCTGAGCGTTTTCACCGGTGCACCGGCTGCATTGTGGGTGTTCGCGATCTCGATGTGTTCGGTGGAGATCTGTTTCAGATCGCGGTGCACGGTGGCGGGATCGGGTAATACACGCCCGGCGCTCCAGTGGCTTCCCGCCGCCAATGCGCGCTGCGCCTGCACGGCTTGCCATTCGCCTTTGGCGACCACGGCCAGCATGCTGCCGTTCCTGATCACCTTGACGACGCCCGGCATCTTCAGAATCTCGGGCGTATTGGTGTCGAGCAGTTTGGCGTCGTAGACGGGCGGCATCACCACGCGGGCATGCAGCATGCCCGGCAGCACCATGTCCTGAACGTAGCTCGGGCCGCCGGTGACTTTGCCGGGAATATCCACACGAGGCAATGACGTGCCGATCGTATCGAACGTCGTGGGGCTTTTTAAGGGCGAAGTCGGCGACGCCATGCGATGCAGGTCGACGAGACTCACCGCTTCGCCGTAAGTCATGCTGCGGCCGTCCGGCGCCTTGATGATCGCGTTATGCGCGCTCAAGGTCTGGCTGTCGACGCCGAAATGCTTGGCGGCAGCGTCGATCAGCAGACCCCGCACTTGCGCGGACGCGTTCAGCAATGCGCTGCCGCTGTCCGCCATCGTATGGCTGCCGGCCGTGAGCCCTTCGTCGGGCGAGGCACCGGTGTCGGCAGTCAGGAAAGTGATGAGCGACGGCGCCATGTCCAGCTCTTCGGCGGCGACTTGTAGCAGCGCGGTACGCACGCCCGTGCCCAGTTCGACCTTACCGGTGTAGACGGTTACCTTACCTGCCGCATCGATCTTGATCCACGCGTCCAGATAGGGATTGGTCTTCAGACTGCCGGCGAGCGCCTGGGTCGCTTTGCCGATATGCACCGCGGCGCCTTCGTCGGCGATCACTTCCTGTGCCATGGCCGACACGCCGGGGAACAGACTGAAACTCACCACGAGCGCGCCGGACATCATGAAGCGGCGGCGTCCCTCGTTGATTTCTTCCTCTTTGACGCTCATTGCGCGCCTCCGTGACTGACCGCACCTTCGGATGAGCCGGATGCTGCGCCGGCGGCGGGCAGGTGCGCCACTGCGCGAATCGCCGCAAGGATGCGCGTGTGTGTGCCGCAACGGCAGAGGTTCGGTTCCATGTGGTCGCGGAGTTCGCCCTCGGTCGGCCGAGGATTGCGATCGAGCAACGCCTGAGCGCGCATGATCATGCCGGCGATGCAGTAGCCGCACTGCACAGCCTGATGGTCGATGAAGGACTTCTGCAGCGGACCGGGATGCTCGGCCGTGCCGAGACTCTCGATCGTGCGCACCGGCCGCTTGCCGACTGCCGATACGGGCATCAGGCACGAGAACACGGCCTCGCCGTCCACGATCACGGTGCATGCGCCGCATTGCCCTAGGCCGCAGCCGAACTTCGCACCGTGCAGTTGCAGGTCGTTGCGCAGCGCGTAGAGCAGCGGTGTGGCCGGATCGATATCGAGCGCGTGTTGCACGCCATTGACGGTAAGGTTGATCATCGCGCGGTGTTCTCCTGTCTGACTTTGGCCGCCATTGTCTCGACGTCCTGCCACGGCCCGCGCTGCGAATAGGTTGCGCGAATGTAGGACGCAAGATCGGCGATCTGCCGGTCGTTGTAAACCTGATTGAAGGCGGGCATGTAGTTCATGCTGTCCTCGCCGTGCCAGCCGTTGCCGCTCAATATCATCTGGACCGCGTTGCGCGGCGTTGCGGCATTGACGGCGGTGCTGAAGGCCAGCGTGGGGCGCTCGCCGATCGACTGCATCGGCGCAGCAGGGCCGTGGCATTGCGCGCACGAGGCAGTGAACAAGGTCGCGCCGCGTTGCACGTCCGGCGAGTCGGCGGCTTGAGCGGCGCTGTCGGTGGCGACGGCTTGCGCTGCGGCCGGCTGCGCCTTCTGGATCGACAGGATGTACGTGGCGATCGCCTGTACATCCTCTTCAGGCACGGTGGCCAGATCGCGCGTGACGGGCAACATGGGGCCGGCGGCGGCACCGTGTTCGCTGGCGCGGCCGGTGCGCAGATACATGACGAGCTGGTCCTGGGTCCACGGTTTCGGTGCTGCGCCCAGCGCCGTAAGCGCAGGCGCTTCCCAGCCGTCGACCATGCCCCCGTCGAAGGCCTGCCCCGACTTCTCGCCGCCAATCGCATTGAGTGGCGAATGGCACGACGCGCAGTGGCCGGGACCATCCACCAGCAGCTTGCCGCGGTTCCACTGGGCATCCTTCGAGGCGTCCGCCTGCTGGGCGCCCGGGTGCAGGAACAACACGTTCCAGAACGCCAGCAAGGGCCGGAAGTTCAACGGGAAAATCAGGTCGTTGGCGGGAGTGGTCGCATTGACCGGTTCACGCGTCATCAGGTACGCGTAGGCCGCTGAAATGTCGCCGTCGGACATGCGCGTGAAGTGAATATACGGAAACGCCGGATACAGCAGATGCCCGTCGCGCGCGACGCCGTAACGCACCGCGCGCGTGAAGGCTTCAAGCGACCAGCTGCCGATGCCGGTTTCGACGTCGGGCGTGATGTTGGTGGCGTAGATCGTGCCGAACGGCGTGGCGAGCGGCAGACCGCCGGCGAACGGCTGGCCGCCCTTCGCGGTATGGCAGACGATGCAATCGCCGAGCGCGACCACGCGCGCGCCGGCGAGCTTCGTTTGCGCGTCGAACGACGAAGCCGCCGGAGGACTGATCGGTGCGATGCCAGGCCTCCACATCAGCAGCGTAGCGACGATCAGCGCGGCCACGACGACCACGCCGCCCACCGTCAGCCATTTAGACTTGCGAGTCATTCACGCACCTGTCATAGAAGTCTTGAATCGAAGAAGCCGCACGGACTACGCCGGGTGCGCGGCTTAGGGCATGCGTCATGCGTGCGCGGTGCCGGGCTGGGCGGCCTGGCCGGCGCTGCTGTCGAACGGATAGTCGATATAGCCGGTGTGGTCGCCGCCATACCAGCCGACCGCCTTCGGTGACGCGAGCGGCGCGTGGGTTGCAATGCGTTCGACCAGATCGGGGTTGGCGATATACGCGCGGGCGAATGCCACCAGGTCGGCGTGGCCGTCGCGGATCAGCGCGTCGGCCTGGTCGATGGCAATGCCGCCGTTGAGCATCAGGGTGCCCGGGAACGCGCGGCGCATGCGTTCGATGATCCGCGGCAAGTCCGGCGCGCCGCTCCATCCGTTAGTGTCCGCCGCGTGCAGGTAGGCGACGCCGAATTCGCCGAGCATCTTGCCGACGTAGTCGTAGGTGCCGTCCGGGTCCGCGTCGCGCACGTTGTTGTAGTGCGCGTAAGGCGAGATGCGCACGCCGACCCGGTCGAGCGAGACCACCGAGCCGATCTCCGTGAGAATGTCGCGCAGGAAGTTGGCGCGGTTCGCAATCGAACCGCCGTAGCGATCATCGCGCGTATTGGTCGTCGACGAGAGGAACTGATGTGGCAGGTAGCCGTTCGCCGCGTGGACTTCGACACCGTCGAAGCCGGCCGCGATCGCGTTGACCGCGCCCTGTTTGAACGCGTCGATGGTGAGCTTCACTTCGTCGAGCGACATGGCGCGCGACGGCGTGGCGTGGATCTTGGTGTACTGGCCGTTTTGCAATTGCGCCCAGACCTGCAACTGTTCGAGGTCGTCATTCACGCCCGAAGGGGAGAGCGGCGCTTCACCGCCCAGCAGCGCAAATGAACTGACGCGCCCGCCATGCCACAACTGCATGAAGATGCGGCCGCCGGCGGCGTGCACCTGGCTTGTAATATGGCGCCAGCCGTCGATCTGCTCGGTCGTGATGATGCCGGGCGTGAGTTCGAAGGCGGCCGAGGCCGGGCTGACATTGGTGGCCTCGGTAATGATCAATCCCGCCGACGCGCGCTGCGCATAATATTGCGCCATCATCTGCGTCGGACGGCCTTGCAACGGCGCGCGCGAGCGCGTCATCGGCGCCATCACGACGCGGTTCGGCAGGCGCAGTCCATTCAGATCGTAACCGTCGAGCAGGGGTGAAAGGGAGGACATGGTGATTCCTTTGCAGGCGATTGAGCGTCGTTCAGGTAATTGACTATGTGGGTTAGCGTATCGTCAACCTCACGGAAATTCCTGAAGACGCCCTGAAATGTTGTTAACCC
The DNA here is from genome assembly GCF_902833645.1 of Paraburkholderia fungorum. Lineage (GTDB taxonomy): Bacteria > Pseudomonadota > Gammaproteobacteria > Burkholderiales > Burkholderiaceae > Paraburkholderia > Paraburkholderia fungorum. Next base: position 569,540 of record NZ_CADFGE010000003.1, on the reverse strand, counting down.
GGACAGCAGGCCGTCCGGTCTCGTGATTGGGTGTAGATCAGGCGATGCTGGCGGCGTGCGGACGGCCGATCGCGAGATAGTGAGCCAGCGCAATGATTGGGAAGGCCGTCGCGACGGCGGCTACCAGCGGCCAGCCACCGTGCTCGTAGAGCGGGCTGGCGAGCGCGGAACCGAACGCACCGCCCACGAAAATGCTCGTCATATACAGCGCGTTCAGGCGGTTTCTGCTCGCGGCATGCAACGCATAGATCTCGCGTTGACCCAGCACCATGTTCATCTGCACGGCGAAATCGAGCACGATGCCGGTTGCCACGAGGCCCAACACGCCCCACGCCGGATGGATCAGTGCCGGTGCGTAGGCGAGCGCGCCCACGACCAGCGCGATCAAGGTGGCGCGCACCGTGTGACCCGCGTCGGCCAGACGGCCCGCGACCGGTGCCGAGGTGGCGCCGATCGCGCCTACTAGCGCGAAGATGCCGATCTCGGTCTGCGACAGCCCGAAATGACGGGTCAACTCGACGGGGATCGCGGTCCAGAACAAACTGAACGAAGCGAACATCAGCCCCTGATACAGCGAGCGATGGCGCAACACCGGCATCGTGCGGAGCAGGTGGCTGAGCGAGCCGATCAGTTCGAAGTAGGTCGCCTTGTGATCCGGTTGGCGGCGTGGAATGGTCAGCGCGAGCACGCTGGTCACGATCGTCATCAGCACGGCTGCGGCGCCGAACACCGCACGCCAGCCGAAATGCCCGGCTATGACGCTGGAGATCGGACGCGACAGCAGAATGCCGAGGAGCAGCCCGCTCATAATGGTGCCGACCACTTTGCCGCGCGATTCGTCCGGCGCGAGATGCGCGGCGAGCGGAATCAGGATCTGCACGGCGACGGAGCTGAAGCCGACCAGCAGCGAGATCGCGAGGAACCAGCCCGGCTGTTGCGCGAACGCCGCGGCGGCCAGACTCACGATCGACACGAGGGCCGTAGTGATCATCAGCTTGCGGTTTTCCAGCAGGTCGCCGAGCGGCACGAGAAAGAACAGACCGAACGCATAGCCGATCTGCGTGAGCGAGACGATCAGGCTGGCTGTGCCGCCGGACATGTGAATGTCCGGTGCGATCAGTTCGGTGATCGGTTGCGCGTAGTACAGGTTCGCGACGATCGCGCCGCAGCAGAACGCGAACAGCGCGATCAGACTGCGTGTCATTTTGACGGGATGGGTGCCGCCCGTCGCGGTGGATGCCTGGGTTGACATGAAAAACTCCCTGAAGTGAGAAACGGAAAAAGTGGTTCAGCGGGCGATGTTCATCAGCCGGTCGCCGAGCGAAATGCCCAGATCGGTCATCAACTTGCCGCGTTGCAACTGCTGGTTCTCCCAACGCTTGAGCGCTGAATCGATCGTCGTGCCGCTTTGCCATGTCGAGGACAACGCGAGCGCCAATGAATGGGCATTGGCCGCCGCCTTCGCGGTGCTGCCCGCCGTATGGGGGCGCGGCACCGAAGCGGCGTCGCCGAGCAGCACCGCGCGGCCGAACACCATCCTCGGCGAGCGCAGGTCGACGATCGGCTGCATGAACGGGTCGTCGGTGGCCTCGACTAGCGCGCGAAACGTCGGCCCGAGCCACGTTTTGGCCTCGTCGCGCAACTGGGCGATGTCTGCGCTCTTGGTCGAGCCGGGCGGCAGCGAAAATGCACGCGCGACGCCGTGTCGGTCGACCAGCAATGCGTCGAGTTGCGACTGACTGTATTTGCGATACCACACCCAGTTCCAGCGACGCTCACCGACCGCGGTCGAATCGTTGTCGCCCGGAATCAGGTAGCAGAGTCCCGAATGCCCGTCGCCTTGCTGAAAGCTGAAGCGCTCGCGCAGCATGTTCGCGGCCGGCAACGGCAGATCGGCTTCCTCAACCAGCCCGCGCCACGCCACATAGCCTGCGTAAGCCGGCACGACTTCGGGGAGCAGGCGGCGCCGCAGCGTCGAACGAATACCGTCGGCGCCGATCAGCAAGTCAGCCCGTTCGCTGCGGCCGCTCTCGAACTGCGCGACGATCTGTTCGTCCTCCATACGGAAATCGACAAACGTCTCGCCGGCGTGCAGCGCCTGCGCCGGCAACGCATTTTTCATGGCGCGATACAGCAGGCTCCACGACGTCTGCATTTGTGGCATGTAAAACTGTTCGATACGCTGGTCGTTGCGATCCAGATAGATGCGCTCGCCCGACGCCACGCCAGGGGGCACCGGCAACGCGACGCCGGCGAACTGCAACGCATCCAGCACGTCCGGTTGCAGTACGACGCCGCCGCCGCGGCTTTCCAGTTGATTGGGCGAGGTTTCGAATACGTCGACCTCCCAGCTGGCCGCTCGCAAGGTATTGGCCGAGAGCAACCCGCCAAGCGATCCGCCGATCACAACGGCGCGCGGTTTTTCATGCGATCTCATGCTGCGTTCCTTTGCGTTGCCGAACGCAGCGCGTTGGTGAAGACCACGGGCGGCTGGGCGCCGCTGATCACATTGCCGTCTATCAGGATGGTCGGCACGGCCTGCACGCCGAGCTTGTCGGCCCGCGCGCGCGCGGCGTCCATCTCCTGATTGCCGGCCTCGGAGAGCAGGTAGGCGCGCACGTCGCCGGCATCGAACGCGTTCTCCGCGGCGATCGCGGTCAAGGTATCGAGCGAGCCGATGTCGCGGCCTTCGGAAAAGTAGGCCGCGTAGATGGCCTGATACAAGGCAGCGGTCTTCAGCGGTTCATTGCGCTGTTGCGCGAACTGCATCAGGCGATGCGCCAGACGCGTGTTCGGTGTGCGCAACACTACGTCGTAATTGAACGGCGCGCCGGCCGCCAGGCCCGCGGCCGTCACTTGCGAGTCCATGACTTGCGAGCGCGCCCAGCTGCCGAATTTCTGGCTTCGGTAGGCACGCCGGTCCATGCCCTCGACCGGCATGAGCGGATTCAATTCGAACGGCACGTAACGGATCGACACAGCCGCGCCCGTGCCGGCTTGCGCCAGCGCCGCAGCAAGATTGCGTTGACCGATCCAGCACCACGGACAAATGAAGTCGTAATTGATTTCGATCTGAATGGCTTGCATGTTGCACCCCTCACTAGGTAATGGATGCAGCTTATACGTTGCGTTTCGATCGTTGAATGGGGATAAAATGCAAGCTGGCGTTGCGTTTTTCGCAACCAAATCGGAAGCCGGAAAGATCATGGACAAATTCCTCGCGGTGAAAACGCTATTGGAGGTGGCGGACGCCGGCGGCTTCTCGAAAGCCGCCCAACGCCTTGGGGTGGCCACCTCCTCGGTCACACGCTTGATGGACGCGCTGGAAGCCTCCCTTGGCACTGCGCTGCTGACCCGTACCCCGAGAAAGGTCAGCCTCACGGACGCCGGCATTGCTTACGCCGAACAGGTCAGCAAGGTGCTCGACGAGCTGGCCGAGGCTGACGAGAGCGTGTTCGACAGCGGCGCGTCGCCGGTCGGCGCATTGCGCATCGCGGTGCCGTCCACCTATAGCCGCCTGCGGCTCGCACCGCACCTGGCGGCGTTTCTCTCGGCCCATCCCCGCGTCTTTCTCGATGTGGTCGTTGCCGATCACTTTGTCGACCTCGCGCTCGAGCGGATCGATGTCGCGATCCGGATCGGCCTGCTCGATCGCGACGCCAACCTGATTGTCAAAAAGCTGGCGGACAATCCGCGCTACGTGGTGGCAAGCCACGACTACCTCGAACGCAACGGCACGCCACGAACTGCGGAGGAACTGGGCGCTCACGAGTGCCTTCGCTTCGCATACGGCGGCGGCTATCGCTCCCGGCAGGTCTGGACTTTCCGGCGCGACGACGCGCAGCAGCGCGTCGACGTGCGTGGTCATCTGCTGTCGAACAATCTCGACATCCTGCTCGAAGCCGTGCTGGCGGGACGCGGCATTGCGTTGCTGCCGGAGTGGCACGTCGCCGCCGAGATTCGCGCGGGACGCCTCATGCGCCTGCTGGAGCAATTCGATGCGAGTCCCCATCCAGGCGATGCGTTCGTGTACGCCGCCTACCTTCCCAATCGCCGCCAGTCCAGTAAGGTGCGGGCACTTATCCAGTTTCTCGAAGCACGTCTTCACGCTGCCCTCGAAGGCTGAACGGTGGGTGCCCTGCTCGCGCGTCACCTCGGTTCTCACCGCAGGTTGCGCGGCACCCGCTTAAGCAGTCCTACGCGTGGCGTCCCGATTCGAACAGAAACCAGACGCGCCGTTCGGCCTCGTCGATCCAGTTTTCGAGCAGGCTGGCCGTCGCGACATCGTTGTATTCGCTGCACAGCGAATGCGTCTCACGCATGTAGCCGGCGAGCGCCAGATTGTCCTCACGCAATTCCGCCAGCATGTCGCTCGGCGTCACGTACTCCGCGTCGTTGTCGAGGATTCGCTGCAACTTCGTGATCTGGCCGGTGGAATGCAGCGTCTTGCCGCCTAGCTTGCGGGCGCGTTCCGCGATCGGGTCCGTCGTCGCGAAGATCTGATCCGATTGCTCGTCGAGCAACAGGTGATAGTCGCAGAAGTACGGCCCCGACATATGCCAGTGGAAGTTTTTCGTCTTCAGATACACCGCGAATACGTCGGCCAGCAACGTTGTCAGCGCGGCGGCGATATCGCGGGTCGCGTCTTCGGTCAGGCGGGTCGGGGTGTTAAGCGGGGCCGCGCGATGGGCGGCTGCGGTAAGCGCTTCTGTCATAGCGAGTCCTTGTCATGGTCGAGTGCGGCAGCGTGTGAATGTCTGACTTCAAGCGCTTGCATTGTAGGAATGCGGCGCAAGTAAAGTCCTGCAGAAAACATGAAATGTTCTGAAGCGCCAATCCGGATGTCCGCGTCATGGCCGCGCGAAGATCTCGCGCGCCAAGGTTTATTTAAGAACTATTAAGGACTCTGCCAAGGACTCGCAGAACTGCCGTGGATAGACTGGGCCTCAGTTGTCCTCGCACCTGAAACACGTGCGGCATCTCCTCCCATGTTCACCAAACCACCTATAGGACGTACAACGCCATGGCAAATCCGAAACTCGAAGTGCTGACGCCTGCTAACTCGCAGATCATCTTCATCGACCAACAGCCGCAAATGGCTTTTGGCGTCCAGTCCATCGACCGCCAGGTTCTCAAGAACAACGTAGTCGGCCTCGCGAAGGCCGCGCGCGTTTTCAACATTCCGACCACCATCACGACCGTGGAATCCGAAAGCTTTTCGGGCTACACATTCCCTGAATTGCTCGACGTCTTCCCGGGCCACAAAGTGCTTGAACGTTCGTCCATGAATTCGTGGGACGACCAGAAGGTGCGCGACTCGCTGGCTGCAAACGGCCGCAAGAAGGTGGTGGTGGCCGGTCTGTGGACCGAAGTCTGCAACAACACCTTTGCGCTTTGCGCGATGGCCGAGGGTGACTACGAAATCTATATGGTCGCCGACGCATCGGGCGGCACGTCCAAGGACGCGCACGACTATGCGATGCAACGCATGATTCAGGCCGGCGTGGTGCCGATGACCTGGCAACAGGTGCTGCTGGAGTGGCAACGCGATTGGGCGCACAAGGAGACGTACAACGAAGTCATGGCGATTGCCAAGGAGCATTCGGGTGCCTACGGGATGGGCGTGGACTACGCCTACACCATGGTGCACAAGGCTGCGCAACGCGCGACGGGCGCCCACGAAGTTCTGGCACCCGTGCCGGCAAAGAAGTAACGAGTCGCGACGAGCGCCCGCTTCCCATGAATAGCTCCGCGCATGAAAAGCGGAGCGCTCCCAATGAGGACCGACATGACTTCCCATACTTCCGTGCCGACGCCGGCCGAGGTTGTCTTCTTTAACGGCAAGATCGCCACGCAGGACGACAAGCGATCTTTTGCCGATTCGCTCGCCGTCGCGGACGGCCGCATTATCGCTGCGGGATCGCGCGACGCCGTGATGCGCCACGTGAACGGCAATACGCGGCAGGTCGACCTTAAAGGCCGGACTGTCATTCCCGGTCTGAACGACTCCCACCTGCACATCATTCGCGGCGGGTTGAACTTCAACATGGAATTGCGCTGGGACGGCGTGCCCTCGCTGGCCGACGCGCTGGACATGCTGAAGAAGCAGGTGGCTCGCACACCGGCGCCGCAATGGGTTCGCGTGGTGGGTGGCTGGAACGAATTCCAGTTTGCCGAGCGGCGCGGCCCGACGCTCGAAGAAATCAATGCCATTGCACCGGATACGCCGGTGTTCATCCTGCACCTGTACGACAGCGCGCTGCTGAATGCGGCGGCGCTGCGTGCGGTGGGTTATACCAAAGACACGCCGAATCCTCCCGGCGGGGAAATCCAGCGCGACAGGCGCGGCAACCCGACCGGAATGCTGATCGCGCGGCCGAACGCCGGCCTGCTGTACGCGACGCTCGCAAAAGGTCCGAAACTCGGGCTGGAGGATCAACGCAATTCCACCCGTCATTTCATGCGCGAACTGAACCGTCTGGGCGTGACGAGCGCGATCGACGCGGGCGGCGGCTACCAGGCCTATCCGGATGACTACGCTGTCATCATGGACCTCGCGAAGAAAAGCGAACTGACGGTACGGATTGCCTACAACCTGTTCACGCAGAACGCGAAGAAGGAAATCGAGGACTTCGCGAAGTGGGTGAAGATGACCAAGCCGGGCGAAGGCGACGATTTCCTGCGCGTCAACGGCGCCGGCGAAATGCTGGTGTTCTCGGCGGCGGACTTCGAAGACTTTCTCGAGCCGCGTCCGGATCTGCCCGACACGCTGGAAGACGAACTGGAAGCGGTCGTCAAACTGCTGGTCGCAAACCGCTGGCCGTTCCGGCTCCATGCCACGTACAACGAATCAATCGAGCGCTTCCTGAATGTGTTCGAACGGGTGAATGCCGAGATTCCGTTTAACGGGCTGCGCTGGTTCTTCGACCACTGCGAAACCATCACGCAGAAAAATATCGAACGAGTGCGTGCGCTTGGCGGCGGTATCGCGATCCAGCACCGGATGGCCTTCCAGGGCGAGTATTTCATCGAGCGCTATGGCGCGGAGGCCGTGAAGCGCACGCCGCCGATCCGGCACATGCTCGACGCCGGCCTGCCGGTCGGCGCCGGTACGGACGCCACCCGCGTCGCGAGCTTTAACCCGTTCGTCTCGCTCTACTGGATGGTGTCGGGCAAAACGGTCGGCGGCACGTCGATGTACACCAACGAAAACAAGCTCGACCGGATGGAGGCATTGCGCCGTTACACGGTGGGCAGTGCGTGGTTCTCGAGCGAGGAGGAACGCAAAGGCGCACTGGTTCCGGGCCAGTTCGCAGACTTCGCGGTGTTGAGCGAAGACTACTTTTCCATCGACGAAAGCCGCATCAAGTTCCTGACCTCGGCCATGACGGTGGTGGGCGGCAAGGTTGTGTACGCCGACGACGAATTCGCGCCGCTTGCGCCGCCTGATCTGCCGGTTAGCCCGTCGTGGTCGCCGGTTGCCGAATTCGGCGGCTATAGCCGTTACAAGCCGACAGCGGTGGCCTGCGTGGACGGCTGCGTGAATCTGTGCGGCGTGCACGCGCATGCGCATGGCTGGGCATGGCGAAAAAACGTGCCGGTCAGCGATTCGAACGGATTCTGGGGCGCGTTGGGCTGTAGTTGTTTCGCGTTCTGATTTCCACCGGTTCGTGCAACCCCGCGAGCGAGGACCTCGATGCCGACGCTAACTGACGGTGTGCTGTTTGGCCTGGGCATCCTGGTCCTCGATTTTCTCGCCTGGCGTTTTCTGGACGGGCGCAACGACCAGCTTCGTCTCGCTTTGCGTGCGCTCATGTTCGGGCTGTCGACCTACGTGCTGTTCAGTTACGGCATGAACCCGCTGCGCGCGGCGCCCTGGCCGGACGAGGGGCTGCGCCATCTGCTCGCGCAGGTGCTGGAGGTGGTGTGGTGGCTGCAAGGCGCGCGTCTCGTGACCATCATGCTGGATCGCGCGGTGTTGCCCGAGGCGTGGCACAAGGAGCGGCTGTTTCAGGACGTGCTCGGCGCGCTGGTGTTTCTGGCCGCGTCGGTAGGCGCGATCGCATTCGTGTTGCAACTGCCGGTGCGGGGCCTGCTCGCCACCTCCGGCGCGCTCGCGGTCGTTCTCGGTCTGGCGATTCAAAGCACGCTCAACGACGTGTTTTCCGGCATCGTTCTCAATGCGACGCAGCCGTTCCGTTTGGGCGACTGGGTCACCATCGGCGATGTGGAAGGCAAGGTGGTCGAGAGCAACTGGCGCGCGACGAGTCTGCTCAACGGTCAGGGCAATCTCGTCGTGATTCCGAACAGCGTGGCCGCGCGCACCAATATCGTCAACGCGAATCAGCCGTCGCATACGCACGGCCTCAGCGTCATGCTGCCGGTCAATCCGTCGATCCGGCCGGCGCTTGTATTGGCCGCGCTCGCCAATGCGGCGAACAGCTCCGAGCGGGTACTGAGGGATCCCAAGCCCACCGTAAGCGTGCGCCGCGCGACGAACGACGCAATCGAGTACGAGATCGTCTGCTATGTCGACTCGCTGGACCAGAAGATCAATGTACGTAACGATCTTTTCGATCTCGCGCATCGTCATCTGCTGTCGCGCGGTGTCGTCTTGCGGCCGTTATCGGTGCCGGAGCCGCCGCTCGGCGGCGCGGATGAAAAGCACCGCTTGCTGCGCAACGTGACGATCTTCCAGACGCTCGACGATGACGAAATATCGGCGCTCGAAGAGCGGCTGACCAGACACGAGTTCGACGTGGACGAGACCATTTACACCGCGGCGGATGAGACCGGCCACGAGCTTCATATTCTGGCGCGCGGCATTGCGAAAGTGATACTGCCCAAGGACGGCGCCGAGATCGAGTTGCGAAGGCTCGCGCCGGGCGATTCGATCGGCCAGTCGGGGATTCTAGCCGGCGTGAAGACCGCTGTGATCGCGCGGGCGCTCACGCGCGCCACCGTGTTCCGGCTCGACAAGACCGCCTTGACGCCGGTGCTCGCGCGGCGCCCCGAGGTGGCGCGCGAGATGTGCCGGCTATTGTCGGAGCACCACGCCACCGAGGAAATGCTGCTTGCATCGCCGAGCAATGTCGACGAGAGCTCGGGCGGTTTGTTGCAATGGATTCGCGATGGCGTGCGGCGCTTCCATGAACTGACGCTTTAAAGCAATCTGCACAGGACACGCGCCGATTAAGTCTTTTTAAGAATTCGCCAAAGTCTTTATAGGTTTAATTCGCTACGCTGCAATGGATAGGCCCCTGGACTGCTGACGCGACAGGACGTCGCCCGGTTGCGCTGCCCGTTCGGCACGTGCACAGGGGTGCGCCGGGGGGGTGCCACGGAGGAGTCGATATGAAGAGAACCATTGCCGGCGTTGACATCCCTGATGGAGTCATGGCGCAGGCGGCAACTGATCTTATGCGGACCACAGAATCCGAGTTGATGTTCCATCACGCGCTACGGTCGTTTCTGTTCGGGGCGCTCACCGGATATCGCGAGAATCTGACATTCGATCCGGATTTGCTGTATGTCGCCACGATGTTCCACAACGTCGGGCTGAACTCACAGTATCAAGGGTCGCCGTACCGGTTTGAAGTGGATGGCGCCAACGCGGCGCGCGAGTTCATGCAGCAGTACGACATTGCCGGGCGCGAGATTGAAGAGGTCTGGGTGGGGATCGCCCTGCACACGACGCCAGGCATTCCGGAGCACCTGTCAGCGCTGGTTGCGCTGATTAGCGCCGGCGTGCAGATGGATGTGCGAGGTGCGCGCTACGACGAATTCACCGCGCAGCAGCGCGATGAGATCGTGCAGGCCTACCCGCGCGAATCGGGCTTCAAGAAGAAGCTGATCGAAGCGTATGCGCGTGGCATGGCGCATCGTCCTGAAACGACTTTCGGGACCGTGAATGCCGATGTGCTGGACCGCTGGGATCCGAACTATCGGCGGCTGAATTTTTGCGGACTGGTGCTGGGATCGGACTGGCCGAATTGACAGATGTTTTATTGAAAGGACGATCACCATGGGCTACATCATTTCACTGGGCGTCGGCTTTGGCGTCGGACTTCTCTACTGGCTGCTCAAGGTGCAATCGCCAGCGCCGCCGCTGATCGCGCTGGCCGGTCTGCTCGGCATGGTGCTGGGCGAGCACGCGATACCGGTGGTGAAAGCGCAGCTGTTCGCCCAGACCAGCACGACGCAGGTCGCCGGGCAGACCAAGGACGGCGCGGCGCAACAGCCGGCGACGCCGGGCGCCACCAGAACGGCGGTGGATACAGATGCGCGTTGACTGCTTGACGACGCGCACCAACGCTCCACTGGCATCGCACATATCGCATATATGGCCTCGGCCGGAGGCCGACTCTTCAAACGTTGCTAATTCAATCGGGTAATCAAATGTTCAAGTCCCTTCAACGGTTGCGCCCCGTCGCGCTTCTTTCCGCCGCGCTGCTGATCGGGTTGGCGCCGGTTTCTTCCGCCTTCGCCGATGCCGGTCCGCCGGAACTATCCACCGGCAAAATCGCGCTGGCGAAACATCCCGACGTGTCGGTGGGCGCCCAGTACGACACCACCCACGTGTATGTCGCTTCGGCCGACCTCGACGCGTTCGTCAACAGCTTCCTCGCGACCTTCGGCGGTAAGGCCTCGCCGCGCGCGGTCTTTACCGTGACGCCGACGCCGAGCAAGACCGCCTCGCAGTACGTGCAAACGCCGGTCGGCATGCTGTCGGTGTTCGGCTTCGAGACGCCGATTCCGTATCCGTTCGGCAATGAGAGAACCGGCTATCTCGTCACCGACATCGATCAGGGTGTGAAGGCGGCGCGTGCGGCCGGCGCTAACGTGCTGGTCGAACCGTTCGACGACCCGATCGGCAAGGACGCGATCATTCAATGGCCGGGCGGCCTGACGATGCAGCTTTACTGGCACACCAAGGCGCCGAACTACGCACCGCTGCAAAGCGTGCCGGATAACCGCGTGTACGTCTCGCGCGACGAGGCGAACAACTTCGTGCGCCGCTGGGTGCACTTCTCGCACGGTAAGGTGGTGTCGGATAACCCGCATGCGGACGCCGGCGTGATCGGCCGCCCTGGTGAGACGGTCCGCGAGATTCTGATCACATCGGGTTTTGGCCGCATGGTCGTATTCGTGACGGATGGCAAGCTGCCGTTCCCGTTCGGGCGTGAAACGACCGGCTACGGCGTCGCCGATCTGGCGCAGACGCTGGATCGCGCGCAAGCGGCCGGCGCGAAGGTGCTGTATCCGGCGTATAGCACTGCGTCGGGCAAGACCGCGGTACTCGAATTCCCGGGCGGCTACATTGCTGAAGTGCACGATGGCCAGTGACGCACCCGTCACCACGCCGATGAAGGCATGTCGGCGTGCGCAGCGCGGTCGCACGCTGCGCGCCGTCCGCACGCTGCTTATCAGCACCGGGTTGGCGGCGGCGCTGCCGGCTTCGGCCGCGGACACGGCGCTGGGCGGCGCCGACAATACCGCCGCGACCGGCAGCGCGGCCGCCCCCGCCACTCCCGCTGCAGCGGCGGCGTCGTGCGCGCGGCCCGCGATCATGTTCAACCGCTGGCAGGAAAACTGGTCGGCGCTGGCCAACCCCTGCGTGCCGAAAGCGCCTTTCGATTCGTTGAAGTACATTCCGCTGTTCGGCAATCCCGACGCGTATATCTCGCTCGGCATAGTGCTGCGCGAGCGGCTGGAAATCAACGACGCGCCGCTTTTCGGGCTCGGCGCGGCGCATGACGACACGTACCTGCTGCAACGGCTCGAAGTCCACGCGGACGTGCGCCTCGGCCCCCACGTGCAGATCTTCACGCAGTTCGAAAGCGCGCAACCCTACGGCAAAGACTTCGTCACGCCGGTGGACAAAAACCCGCTGGATTTACGGCAGGCGTTCGTCGCGGTGACCGAGCCGCTCGGGCCTGGCACCTTCAAGGTCCGTGTCGGCCGCCAGGAGATGGCGTTCGATTTGCAACGCTTCATCTCCGTTCGAGACGGCCCGAACGTGCGTCAGGCGTTCGACGCAATCTGGGCCGACTATGAAACCGGCCCCTGGCGCTGGATCGCCTACGCGACCCAGCCGGTTCAGTACCGCGACAACGCGGATTTCGACGATGTCTCCAATCGCGATCTGACCTTCAGTGGCGTGCGCGTGGAGCGCAAGAACGTCGGACCAGGCGACCTGTCCGCGTACTACTCGCGCTACAACCGCAATAACGCGCACTTTCTCGACGCGAGCGGTGCCGAACATCGCGACGTGTTCGATGCCCGATACGCCGGCACTGTCGCTCATATCGACTGGGACGTCGAGGCGATGTATCAGTCCGGACATGTCGGCGCCAAGACGATCGGCGCCTGGGCGGTGGGTTCCCTGGCCGGCTACACGCTGGCGTCCGTGCCGTGGACGCCGCGCGTCGGCATTCAGGTGGACGCCGCATCAGGCGACAGTCATCCGGGCGACGGCCGCATCGGCACGTTCAATCCGCTGTTCCCGAATGGCTACTACTTCGCGCTGGCCGGCTATACCGGCTACACGAACCTCGTGCACGTCAAGCCGACGCTGATCCTCAAGCCCAACAGCAAGCTGACGCTGCTAGCGGGTGTGGGTTTGCAATGGCGCGAGACCACCGCGGATGCGGTGTACCAGCAAGGCTCGGCGGTCGTGCCGGGCACAGCGGGGCATGGCAGTCCGTGGACCGGTTTTTATACGCAGCTGCGCGCCGACTGGGCGGTCACTGCGAATCTCGCCGCGGCGCTGGAAGCGGTGCATTTCCAGGTCGGCTCATCGCTGCGCGATCTCGGCGCGCGTAATGCCGACTATGTAGGCGCCGAACTCAAATTCGGCTGGTAGAAGCCGGCACGCTATCGGCAAACCGTCATGGCGATGGCGAGCCAAATGAGGTCAAGTTATGAGCACCACGGACGTATCCGCAGACGCAGCGCCCCCCTCGGAACTCGAGAACCCGTACTCGTCGCTGGAGTACCGTCGGCACCAGATGTTCCCCCGTCTTTCGGCGCACGAGATTCAAAGTCTGCGACGCTTTGCCCGGCCGATGTCGTTCAAAGCCGGTGAACTGATTTTCGAAACCGGGCAGGTGGCGCTCGGGCTGTTCGTGCTGTTGCATGGCCGCGTGCGGATCGTGTCGCGCGACAGCTTCGGGCGCTCGACCGTCATTACCGAACACGATGACGGGCACTTCATGGCGGAGATGGCGCAACTCTCCGGCAAGCCCGCGTTGATCGACGGCATCGCGTTGACGGATGTCGAGACTCTCGTGCTCGAACCGGAGCGCTTGCGTGCGCTGATCGTGGCCGACGCGCAACTGGGCGAGCACATCATGCGCGCGCTGATTTTGCGGCGGCTCGGGCTGATCGAACAGGGGCTCGGGCCCGTCATCGTCGGCAATGGCGACGACGCGCGGCTCATCCGGCTGCAAGGCTTCCTGCGCCGCAATGCCTATCCGGCGATGGTGATCGACGCCCGCACCGATCCCGAGGCGATCACGCTGCTCGGCGGCATGACGACCGGCCCCGGCGACTTTCCGCTCGTGTTCTGCCCGAACGGCTATGTGCTGCGTGCGCCGGACGAGGCGCAGCTCGCATCGTGCCTCGGACTCGTACCGACCTTTGAACCCTCGCATGTCTATGACGTGGCGATTGTCGGCGCCGGGCCCGCGGGTCTGGCGGCATCCGTGTACGCGGCGACTGAGGGTTTATCGGTCGCCGTCTTCGATCAACGTGCGCCGGGCGGTCAGGCCGGCGCCAGCGCCCGGATCGAAAACTATCTGGGCTTTCCCACGGGAATTTCGGGTCAGGCGCTCGCGGCGCGCGCATTCCAGCAGGCGCTGAAATTCGGCGCGCATCTGGCGATCCCGGGCAAGGTCGTGGACGTGAGCCGCCATGCTGGCATCTTCCTGCTGACGCTGCTCGACGGGCAGCGTATCAGCGCGCGTACCGTCGTCGTCGCGAGCGGCGCCGCTTACCGCAAACCTACGGCCCCCGGCTTCGAGCGCTTTGAAGGGCGCGGCACCTATTACTGGGCATCGACAATCGAAGCCAGGCTGGCGAAAGGGCAGGATATCGTTCTGATGGGCGGCGGCAATTCCGCCGGCCAGGCGATCGTGTTTCTCGCCAACTTCGCGCGTAGCATTCGCGTGTTGATTCGTGGCGAGGATCTGAACGCGAGCATGTCGAAATATCTGATCGACCGGATCGCCTCCTTGCCGAACGTCACGCTCTGCACGCGGTGTGTGTTGCGCTGCCTCGAAGGCGACGAAGCCGGACTCACCGGCTTGCATATCAGGCATGAAGAAGAGGGGGTGGATGAAGTCATTCCCACGCGCCATCTGTTTCTCTTTATCGGCGCGGACCCGAAAACCGATTGGCTCGGTTCGAGCGGTGTTGAGCTCGACAACCGCGGCTTTGTTGTGACCGGCTTCGCCCGCAGCGAACAGGGTGTGTCTGAAGGCGGCGCGCGCTATCCGCTCGAAACCAGCGTGCCCGGCATGTTCGCCGTCGGTGATGTGCGGTCGGAATCCGCAAAGCGGGTGGCCGCCGCGGTCGGCGACGGCGCGGCCGTCGTGAGCCAGATTCATGCCTATCTGAGCCGGCTCGTCACCACGGCGGCCTAAGGCAATGGGGTGTAAGCCTGTGCAATGTCTGCCCGGCGCGAGCGGCCCATTCTCGATGGGGTCCGGCCGTCCGGCGGCCCGCACGCGGAAGCTATACCTACGTGTGATGTCGCGGAACCCCCTCCCGCCCGTAACATGCGATGGGGTCCGTTCGCGCATCCGCGCATCTCGCTGGCGAACACAGGCGTGGGGTCCGCACGGTCCAGACAGACCGGGACGCATCCAACGCTGTACACTTCGCGCCAGAAACTGCCGAACGAGATCATGTCGGCGCACGGTGACGACGAAACGGTTAGGCGAGCAACGCTGCACGAGGCAGTCGGTTTTCTGCACAAACCCTTTGTGGAAGACGTACTGCTCGATTCGATCCTGCTTGCCACCGGACGAAAGGGAGAAGTGAATTGAGCACGCAGGCATTGGTCGAGGGTTTTCGCGGATCGTCGCAGGACCCCGGTGTTACGGTGCATTTCGATCAGGTCTGGTTCGACCAGTTGTCGCTCGAGGCGCTGCTGGTCGACGGCAATATCGTGCGGTATCGCGCGAGGTCGCACGACGGCGTCCAGTCGTGGCTGGTCGCCGTGCCGGCCGATGCGCCTTTGGACGCCGTGTCCCGGCGCCTGCAGCGCGAGTTCGTACTGGCCGGCAAACTCGATTCCGCATGGGCCGTGCGGCCGCTCGCGCTGATACGACTCTCGCGAGGGCCGGTGCTGGTGTACGAGGACAACGGCGGTGCGCTGATTTTTCCGCCGGTCGACAGCACCCTTGCGATTGGCCGCTTTCTACGCATTGCGATCGGCGCCGCGCGCGCGCTGCGGCTCGCGCATACGCGCGGCGTGCTGCATCGGGATATCAAGCCGACCAATCTGATCGAAGCAGCCAACGGCACGATCCGCCTGCTCGGTTTTCGCGACGCCCTCGGGCAGGCCGGCGATCCGTCCGCCGAGCCCGTGGATACTCTGTACGGTACGCTGGCCTATATGTCGCCGGAACAGGCGCGGCGTGCGGAAGGCCTGGCCGACGAGCGTAGCGATCTCTATTCGCTCGGCGTGACGTTGTACGAGTTGCTCACCGGGCAGTTGCCTTTCGAGGCGACCGAGCCGCTCGAGTGGGTGTATAACCACGTGGCCCGTCAGCCTGCCGACCCGCGGCAATATCGTCGGTCCTTGCCCGCCGTACTTGGATCGATCGTACTGAAGCTGCTGGCCAAAAACGCTGCGGAGCGCTATCAAAGCGCCTCGAGTCTCGAGGCCGATCTGCGGCGTTGCCTCGCCGACTGGAACGAAATGCAGCACATCGTCCCATTCGAGCCGGCCGCGGAAGACAACGTCAGAAACCTCGCCGTCACCACGCGGCTGTTCGGTCGCGCGCAAGAATATGGGGCTCTGCTGGACGCGTTCGCACGCAATGCGCAGCAGGGTGTCGCGGAACTGATTTTCGTGTCCGGTTACTCTGGCGCCGGGAAATCCGAACTCGTGCGCAGCGTGCACCGTGCGACCGCGCAGACGCCGACGCTGTTTGCGTCGGGGAAGCTCGAACAGTACGGCCAGAACGCGCCCTACGCGCCTTTGATGCAGGCGATACGCTCGCTGTTCCAGCGCATTCTCGGCGAGAGCGACAGCGAGTTGGACCGCTGGCGCGCGGTGCTGCGCGACGCGATCGGCCTTCAAGGCAAACTCCTGGTGAGCTTCGTTCCCGAACTGGAAGTGGTGCTTGGCCCGCAGCCGGACGTGACCGATCTCCCGCCGGTGGAAGCGCAACTTCGTTTTCAGGCGCTGATCACGCGCCTGCTGTCGGTCTTCGCGACGCAAGCGCACCCATTGATCCTGTTCTTCGACGACGTACACTGGTTCGACGACGCCACCTTGAATTTCATCGCCAGCTTCGTCACGACCGCCGAGATCCGGCACGTGCTGCTGATCTGCGCCTATCGCGACAACGAAGTCGAGCGCTCGCCCAAGTTCAAGTCTTTCCTGACGTCGCTGCCGAACACCGGTGCGCGCGTGACCACACTCGTCGTCACGCCGCTCGACACCGCGAACGTTGCCGCGTTGCTGGCCGATGCGCTGCATTGCGATGCCGCGCATGTCCTTCCGCTGGCCGCCGTCGTGTATGAAAAGACCGGCGGCAATCCATTTTTTATCAAGCAGTTGCTGCTCGCGCTGGTCGATCATCAACTGATTGCCTACGACGGTGGTACGGCGAGCTGGACGTGGCGTATCGATCACATCGGTGAGTACGAGTCGTCTGATAACGTCGTCGACCTGATGGTGGCGCGTCTGTCGCGATTGCCTCGCGAGGCGCAGGCCGTTCTGAGACTGCTGGCCTTTATGGGGCGTCGGCTTGACAGATCGATCCTCGCGCGGATCGATCACGCAGACGGCCTGGATTTGGAGCAGCGCCTGCATGCCGCCTTTGAGGCGGGCCTGATCGTCTCCGACCGCACGGGCTTCGCGTTTGCTCATGACCGGATTCAGGAGGCCGCCTACGAGTTGACGCCGGCGGCTGAGCGTGGCGTCGAACATGCCCGTATTGCACGCATCCTGTTGCAGGATTTCGATGTGCACGCGGTTCAGCAGTCGGCGTTCTACCTTGCCCACCATATTGAGCGCGCGCAGGCAGCCGGCGCGCTAGGTGATCTGGACGTGAACGAGACCACGGTTTTCGCGAGGATTTGCCTGCAGGCGGCGCGTCATGCGAAAGAAGCGGTCGCTATTCAGTCCGCCCTGGGTTACATCGACGTCGCGCAAAAGCTGCTCGACGCGAGCGGCCTGGACTACGTGCAAACCCTCAGCTTCGATATGGGGGTTCTGCGCGTGCAGTGCCATATGATGGATGCGAACTTCGAGGCGGCGGGGACGGAGATCGAGAAGCTGCTGAGCCGCGAGCTGTCTGTCGTTGCGCGCGCATTGGTGTACAGGCTGAAAGCCAGCATGTACCAGCATCTGTCGGACTATGAGGCCGCAGTCGAGACGGCGCTCGAAGGCTTCAGGCTATTCGGTACGTATCTGCCCCGCTATCCGGAAGCCGCCGACGTCGAAACCGCTTACAGCCGGCTCACCGAGTCGCTCAAGGCGCGCACGGTCGCTTCGCTCGCCGACTTGCCGACCTTGCACGACGAGGTCATCGAGTCGGAAATGAATCTGCTGGCCAGTATCTACGCACCCGCCTCGTTCGTAAACGAACGGCTGGGTTTCCTGCATTTGTGCCGCATGGTGCAACTCACCGTCGATCACGGTATCACCGCGGCATCGGCCCATTGTCTCGCGTGGTTCGGCGTGTACGTGGCGGAATTTTTCGGCCGCTACGAAGAGGGCTTCGAGTTCTCCCGCCTGGCACGCACGCTGGTGGAAGCGCGCGGCTTCAACACGGTGGCCACGAGCGCACTGGTGGCGCTCGATACGGTCGCTGTCTGGACTCAGCCGCTTCCCTATGTGCTGGCATGCGCACGCGACGCATTCGAGTCGGCGCGTCCCAGCGGCGATCTGATCATGAGTTGCTATTCATGCAATCACATCGTCTCGGATCTGTTGACGATGGGCGTCCCGTTGGACCAGGTCGACCGGGAAATCGACCTTGGCCTGTCATACGCGAGACGCGTGCGATTCAAGGACGTCGAGGATATCCTCGAACTGCAGAAGCGCTATGTGCACAGTTTGACTGGCGGTCCCGGTTTGCCGGGCAACTTCGGCGTGGTGGTCGACGGACGCATGACATTCGACGCCGACCTGCTCGACACCCAGATGGCGACGCTGCGCTTCTGGATCTGGCTGCTCAAAGGCGTGTCCTGTTATTTTCACGGTGAATACGAGCACGCGCAGTATTGTCTTGTCGAAGCCGGTAAATTGAAGTGGGCGACTCCCGCGCATATTCATCTGCTCGACTATCATTTTTATGCGGCGCTCAATCTCGCGAAGGTGGCTGCGGCGGAAGACGAAGCGGCTGGCGCGGTGGCGCAAATCGAGCCGCATCTCGCGAGACTCAGGACTTGGGCGCAGCTCAATCCGGCGACCTTCCGCGACAAGATGCTTCTCGTCGAGGCCGAAGTGGCGCGGCTTAAGGGTACGCCGCTCGCCGCCATGGCGCTGTACGAGCAGGCCGCCGTGGCCGGCTCGGAAAACGGCTTCAACCATAGCACCGCGCTTGCTCACGAACTGGCGTCGGTGTGTTGCGAAGCAAACGGTCTCTTCAGCGCGGCGCGCCACCATCGTCGCCACGCGATCGACAGTTACACACGTTGGGGCGCGCTCGCCAAGGTCAAACAACTCGAACGCGCGGGTCGTCCCGCACAGGTATCGATCGAGCGGCCGGCGGCGTCGCGCCCCTCGGTTGAAATTGCCGATGCGCAGGCGCAATTCGATCTCGTGTCCGCGCTGAAGTCGTCGCAGGCGCTGTCCGAGGAGATCGTGCTCGACAAACTGATCCGCACCCTCGTCACGCTGGCGATTGTTCATGCCGGTGCGCAGCGCGGCATGTTGATCCTGTTGAAGGGCAATGTGCCGGTTGTCGAGGCGAGCGGGCAGGAGGCGCCAGAGGGCGTTCGGGTGACGCTGAGCGTCGACACGGTTACGCGTGAGCAGGTGCCGGCCTCCGTGTTCTACACGGCCTTGCGCACACGCAAACCGGTCGTGGTGGATGACGTGCAGAGCGATCCGCGCTTTTCGTTCGATGCCGCCTTCGCGAGCCGGCCCGTTCGCTCAATGTGTTGTTTGCCGCTGGTCAAACAGGGCAATGCAGTCGGCGCGCTCTATCTGGAGAACAACCTGACTGCCGGCGTGTTCACGGAGAACCGCACGTCCGTGCTCGAATTGCTCGCGTCGCAAGCGGCTATTTCACTCGAAACGGCGCGCCTCTACGCCGAGCTTGTGGAAGAAAACAAGCGCCGTCGGGAAACCGAAGCGGCTTTGCGTATGAGCGAGGAGGCGCTTGCGCTGGGGCAACGGATCAGTCGCTCCGGAAGCTATATCTGGAACGCGCAGACGGGTGAACGCTACTGGTCCAAAGAGCTTTACAACGTGTTCGGCCTGCCGATGGAAGAAGGGAGTTTAGGCACCCAGGCCATCCTCGAGCGGATTCACCCGGAAGACGTGGGCGTCTACCAGGAGACCGTCGAGCGGGCGGCGCGCAATCGCATGCCGTTTCGGCAGAAGTTCCGGGTGGTGACGCCCGCGGGAACCATTAAACACCTCGAAGTGCTCGGCGAACCGTCGGGCGAGACCAATTTTGTCGGCGTCGTCACGGATTTCACCGATCGGCATACCACCGAGCTCGCCTTGCAGAACGCCAAGATCGAACTGGCCAAGGCCTCGCGGGCGACCACCATGGGTGAGCTGGCGGCCTCGATTGCGCACGAGATCAATCAGCCGCTGGCATCGATCGTGTCGAACGCGAGTGCCGGCGTGCGCTGGCTCAACCGGCCGGTGCCGGACATTCCCGAAGCGCTGGGCGGTCTGCGCGATATCGTGAAGGACGGCAAGCGGGCGGGCGACATCATCCGTTCATTGCAGTCGCTGGCGAAGGAATCCAAGCCGAGCTTCATCCCGATCCCGATCGACGGGGTCGTGCGTGAAGTATTCGAACTGGCGGCCGCTGAAATCGAGCAACGCAGCCTGGCAGTCCGGCTCGATCTTTCTGCAGACTGTTCGGTGATGGCCGATCGGGTGCAGTTGCAGCAGGTGCTGTTCAACCTTGTGATGAACGCCGCCGACGCAATGAGTCATCTCGACGCGAAGCAGCGCTGGCTGAGCGTGACCTCCTGCATCAACGAACAGGGGATGGTGGCCGTATCGGTACAAGACAACGGCAGCGGGATCAGCGAGGAGATCGCCTCGCGCATCTTCGACGCCTTCTTCACGACAAAAGAAACCGGCATGGGGATGGGACTTGCAATCTGCAAATCCATCATCGATGCGCATGGCGGGACGCTTACTGCCGCGCCCGGATCCCCGGGTGGAACGGTCTTCGTCTTCACGCTGCCGATGTCCGGCTAGCGATGCTCAACGAGCCGCGCGTTTAGCGTATGTGTCACGGCGCATACAGCGCGCCTTTAACCCCTCGCAAGTCCACAGGCATTCGACGAACCCGCCCGCTCATGCAGCGGGCGCTTTTCGTTGACCGCTCGCGGAAGGACTTTTCTTCTCCGAGCCAAACCTGGATATGAGGAAGCCAAACCATTCGCAGCGTCCGTGAAACGGATGTAGGGATGGTTGTCGCCATGTGCTTCGGATAACGTTCTTTCGTGGCTTGCCGGTGTTCGTGGGACGGTTTGCATCACGTTGATACGACGGCGCGACACGGGGCAGTTTTTCAAACGATCGGCTCAATGCCGGTACTACGGAGAAGGAAATGAAGAAAGTCGTTTCATTGGTGGCTGTCGGTTCGGCGTTGCTAGCCGGTTCGCTTGCGAGTGCTGCGTCGGCGGAAACGATCCCGCAACTCGAGCCCACAACCCAGGCGTTTATCGACAAGCTGACCGCCGCAGGTGGGCCGCCGCTGTACACCATGACGCCGCAGGCCGCGCGCAAGGTGCTGGACGACGTGCAGGCCGATCCGAACGGCAAACTCGCCCCGGCACATGAGAAGGAAGTTACGCTGCCCGTCGGTCCGACCGGCAAGACGATGGTTCGCGTGATCCGGCCGGCCGACGTCAAGGGCACGACGCCGGTCATCATGTACTTCCACGGCGGCGGCTGGATTCTGGGTAACGCCGCCACGCACGACCGACTGGTCCGCGAACTCGCGAACCGCGCGCATGCAACGGTCGTTTTCGTGGAATATGAACCTTCGCCCGAAGCGCAATTCCCGGTGGCAATCGAGCAGGACTACGCCGCAACGAAATATGTCGCCGAGCATCCGCAAGAGTTCGATGTCGATGCAAACCGTCTCGCTCTCGCCGGCGACAGCGTGGGCGGCAACATGGTGGCCGTGGTCGCGCAGATGGCGAAAGAGCGTCATGGCCCGGCGATCCGCTTTCAGGCGATGTTCTACCCCGTGACCGATTACACCCTGGACGATTCGACCTACGAGGCGTTCCCGAACGGCCCGTGGCTCACGAAGCCGGCGATGAAATGGTTCTGGGACGCGTATCTGCCGAACGCCACTGAAGCGCAGGCTAACGACCCGCACGTCTCGCCGCTGCGGGCATCGCTCGACGCGCTCAAGGGCTTGCCGCCGGCGCTCGTCATCACCGATGAGAACGACGTGCTGCGGCATGAGGGCGAGGCGTATGCGCACAAGCTCGCGCAGGCCGGTGTCAATGTGACGGCTGTACGTTTCCTCGGCACGATGCATGACTTCATGATGCTGAACCCGCTGCGCAATACGCCTGCTGCGCTGGGCGCCACCGCACTGGCAGGCAGCATGCTGGATCAGGCGCTCGCGAAGTAAGCTCAAATCGACATGCCGCGAGCCGCGGCATGTCGATCTTCTTTTAGCAGTTGATTCGCCAGGATTCTCCCCATGAGGATCCACAATTCAAAACGGCCGGGGCTGCCCTGTGGGTAGCGTTGGCCGTTTTGCGGCATTCGCGTCGCATGCGTGCCATTCAGGCGCCGCCGAGGCGATCTCGACTCACTTGCCGATTCGCACGCCGCCGCCGGTAGGCACCTTAATCCTTGCTTCGCGACGACGAGAGCAGCGTGCGATCCCATCCGCCTCCGAGCGCCTTCAACAACTGCACGCTCGCATCCACGCGTCTTGCCTGGATCCGAGCTTCCGTGCGCTGGTTGGTCAGCGCAATGGTTTGCACGGTGACGACGTCGAGGTAACTGACCGCGCCGGCCTGATAGCGGTTCTGGGTCAGCCTGAGCGAGCGTTCCGCGGCGGCCGTGGCGCGCTGCTGGCTTTGCGCTTCGCTCGCGAGCGTGTCGAGCGCCGAGAGGTTGTCCTCGACCTGCTGGAATGCGACAAGCACCGTTTGCCGGTAATCGGCCACCGAACCATCGTATTGAGCCGTGGCGCCATTTAACGCGGCGTCGCGTTTGCCGCCGTCGAACAGCGTGCCGACGAGTTGCGGACCGATCGACCAGAACAGACTCGGCGCCGTCAGCCACGGCGCAAAGAAGGTGCTTTCGAGACCGGCGCTGGCGCTCAGCGTGAGGTCTGGATAGAACGCCGCCTTGGCTTCGCCGATCTGCGCGTTGGCGGCGGCGACACGCCGTTCTGCTGCGGCGATGTCGGGCCGGCGTTCGAGCAGTTGCGACGGCACGCCCGCCGGAATCTGCGGCACGGGAATCGATTCGACCTTTGGGGCAAGCGAAAACGACGAGGCGGGCACGCCGATCAGAGTCGCGATGGCATGGACCATCTGGGCGCGCTGGACCGCGATATCGGTTGCCTGCGAACGCGTCTCTTCCAGTTGTGTTTCGGCTTGCGCGGTTGCGGACGCATCGATCGCGCCGTCGGCCAGTTGTTGTCTGAGGATGGCCAGTGCCGCTGCATAAGCGCTCACGCTGTCGTCGAGCAGTTTCTTCTGGATGTCGAGCGCACGCAGCGCGAAGTAATCGCGCGCCAGGTCAGTGCTCATGGAGAGACGCACCGCCTCGAGATCCGCTTCGCTCGCCTGGGCGTTGTCGCGCGCATTCACCTCGGCGTCGCGTACCCGCCCGAACAGATCCGGTTCCCACGAAGCGTTCAGCCCCAGCGAATAGTCGGGTACCGTACGGCCGGCAAGCGAATGGCCTTCCACGTTCTGCGAAAGGCGCGCGCGCGATTGCGCGGCGCCGGCCGTTATCGTGGGTAGAAGGCCCGCGTGCTGGTAGTCGATCATCGAGCGCGCCTGCTGCAACTGCGCGACTGCCCGTTTGACAGTTTGATTCGATACGGCCAGCTGGTCTTCGAGCCGGTTCAACTCGGGGTCGTTGAAGAGCGTCCACCAGTCGCCGCGTGCTTGCGTATCGCCCGGTGTCGCCACGGCCCAGCCAGGCGCCGCTTCCGCAGGGCCGGCAGGCGCCGCGTAGCGAGCCGGCACGGCCGCCTCGGGGACGCTGTAACGGGGCAAGGTCGAGCATGCCGTCAGCGCGCACGCGACGCCGAGGGCCAGCGTTTTGCGCGGGAATGTCATGGGCAGGATGGGCATGATCCGCTTCCTTGGGTGGGACGGCATCAGCCGTGTGCGGCCGAAGTGCCAGACGCCGGCTCGGCGGCGGACGGGCGCAGCACCTGCACGGTGTCGCCGGCAGTGACGGCGTCGCCGGGGTTGTCGATCGCGCGGTCTGACGCTGCGAGACCCGTGGCGATTTCCACATAGGTGCCGAAATCGCGGCCGATAGTCACGTTCTTCAGCGTGACCTTGTTGTCGTCGCCGACCACCGCTACGGTCACGCCGCCCGGGCGGAACAGCAACGCGCTCACCGGCAGTTCGAGCGCGGGGTGCGCGGTGTCCAGCGCGAGATGCACCTGGACGTAAGCGCCGGGACGCAGCGCGCCGTCCGTGTTGTCCACGTCGACTTCCACGCGCATCGTGCGGCTCGTGGGATCGATCACGTCCGAACTGCGCGCGACCCGCGCCGCGAAGTGGCGGCCCGGATACTGCTGGGTCGTCAGATAGACCTGGGTGCCCACGGTGATGAAGCTCGCGTCGTTCTGCGGAATATCGGTGAAGGTGCGCAACACATCCGTCTGCGCGACGTGGAACAGTTCGTTGGCGGGCGCGGCGAGCCCGGGCGTTCCACCCGCGGTGACCAGCGCGCCGACGTCCACATTGCGCACGGTCACCACTCCGTCGAACGGCGCGGTGACTTTTTCATACGACACCATCTCGGTGAGCCGCGCGACGTTCGCCCGAGCCGATGCCAGGGTGGCGCGTTTAGCCTGCATGTCGGCGGTTTTGGTATCCGCGTCCTGTTGCGAAACGGACTGGGTCTGCAGCATTTGCTGCCAGCGTTGCGAGGTGGTGAGGGCGTAGTTGTAGTTGGCCTGTGCGGTGGCGGCGTCGGCGCGCGCCTGTTGCAATTGCGCGTCGAGCTCCGGTGTTGCGATGGTCGCGAGCAGTTGGCCCGCCTTCACCTTCGTGCCGATATCGGCGTACCAGCGCTGAATATAGCCGCTGGTTCGCGCATACACGGAGGCATCCGCATAGGGCATGACCGCGCCGGGCAACAGCAGGTCTTGCGAAGCCGGCGCGAGGCCCGGCGACACGACCTTGACGGTCAACGCGCTTTGCGCGGCGACCTGTTCGCCAAGCGCAGAACCGGCTCGCAGTCGGGGCACGA
Organism: Paraburkholderia fungorum; assembly: GCF_902833645.1. Classification (GTDB taxonomy): domain Bacteria; phylum Pseudomonadota; class Gammaproteobacteria; order Burkholderiales; family Burkholderiaceae; genus Paraburkholderia; species Paraburkholderia fungorum. Next base: position 544,687 of record NZ_CADFGE010000003.1, on the reverse strand, counting down.
TACCGATGATCAGCAGCACCGCGGCCACGCCTGTCAGAATCAGCGGCAGGCGGTAGCGGCTCCACGCGCGCGAGCGGACGGGCATGCGTGGCGGCGTCGCGCGCAGCGCAGGCAGGCCCGCGCTCGTGGCGGCGCCGTCGCGTTCCGGACGAGTATCAGGGGTGTTCATGATGGGTTCCTGTGGTGGGCATTTTTCATTGCACTTGGGGCGTGGCGGTGGCCTCGGCGTATCGGGCGCGGCGCCTGGCGAGCAAGGTGTGAACTACCGCAAATACCACCGGCACGAACAGCAGCGTGGAAACGGTGCCGATGCCGAGACCGCCGATCACGGCGCGGCCGAGCGGCGCATTCTGTTCGCCGCCGTCGCCGAGACCGAGCGCCATCGGCGTCATGCCGATCAGCATGGCGAGCGCGGTCATCAGCACCGGGCGAAAGCGGCTGAATCCCGCCTCGAGCGCGGCAGTGAGCGGATCGGCGCCGTGTTGCAGCAGCTCGCGCGCAGTGTTGATCACGAGAATGCTGTTCGCCGTGGCAATGCCGATACACAGGATCGTGCCGGTCAAGGCGGGCACGCTGAGCGTGGTGTGCGTCGTGAACAGCATCCACGCGATGCCGGCCAGCGAGCCCGGCAAACCGCTCACGATGATGAGCGGGTCGATCCACGACTGGAAATTCACAACCATCAGCAGGTAGACAAGCGCGATCGCGAAGATGAGTCCTGATTCAAGGCCGCTGAACGATTCGTTCATCGACTGCACCTGGCCGCGGATCACGATCGACGAACCGGCCGGCAGCTCGGCGCGCGCGGCATCGACGAGATGCGACACGTCGGCGGCGACGCCGCCCAGATCGCGGCCCTGCGTTGACGCAAAGATGTCGAGCACGGGTTGCACGTTGTAGTGCGAGACAACGGCCTGTTGCGTGCTGCGCGACATCACACCGAGCGTGCCGAGCAGATTGCGCGGCGCCGTGGCGGGCCCCAAGGTGGTGATCGGAATGTTGGCCAGCGTTTGCAGCGAGTGAATATCGTACTGCGGCACTTCAGCCATCAGCGGATAACTCACCCCGTTCTTCGGATCGAGCCAGAAGTTCGGCGTGGTTTGCGAACTGCCGGAGAGCGCGATCAGCAGATTCTGCGCGACGTCGCGTTGCGTGAGGCCGGCCTGGATCGCCTTCGTCCGATCGACGTCCACCTCGATCGCGGGGGCGTCGCCCGGTTGCTGAATGCGCGCGTCGACGAGGCCGCGCACGCTGCGCAGCTTCGCCAGCAGGTGATCCGCGACAACGCGGTTCGCTTCCAGCTTATTGCCGACGATCTGGATATCGATCGGCGCGGGCAGGCCGAAGTTGAGAATCTGACTGACGATATCGGCCGGCAGGAACGAAAACGTCACCCCGGGGAACGATACGTTCAGCACGTTGCGCAGCTTCGCGATATAGGCCGCGGTCGGGCCGGCGCCGGGCTTGAGCGTCAGCATGATATCGGCGTCTTCCGGGCCGATCGGGTCGGACGAGTCGTAGGTCAGGTTGATGCCGCTGACCGGCACGCCGATGTTGTCGAGCACGGCCGCCTGATCCTGTTTGGGAATGACGCTGTCGATGCGGGATTCGACCTCGTCGGTGATACGGGCGGTCTGTTCGATGCGGGTGCCGGTAGGCGCGCGCAGATGCAGGCGGATTTCACCGGTATCGACTGCGGGGAAGAAGTCGCGCCCCGCAAACGGAATCAGCGCGAGCGAACTGAAGCACAACAGCAGGAAGATGCCGATAAACCGGCCGCGGCGAGCGATCGCCCCTTGCAGCACGGTGCGATAGCCGTTGCGCAGTGTCTCGAAGCGATGTTCGAAACCGGCCTGAAACCGGACCAGCACACCGAAGCGCCCCTGCGCGGCGGCGCCGTCCTTCGACGGGGCGCGCATCAGATACATCGCGAGCGTCGGAATCAGGGTGCGCGAGAAGAAATACGACGCGCACATCGCGAACACGACCGCCTCCGCAAGCGGCACGAACAGATAGCGCGCGACGCCGGAGAGCAGGAACATCGGCACGAATACGATGCAGATGGACAGCGTGGAGACGAAGGTCGGCACGGCGATCTCGCCTGAGCCGTTCAGGATGGCATCGTGTAGCGGCTCGCCGTTTTCCAGATGATGCGTGATGTTTTCGATCGCAACGGTGGCGTCGTCGACCAGAATCCCGACCGCCAATGCGAGGCCGCCCAACGTCATGATGTTGATGGTCTCGCCGAGAGCCGACAACGCGATCAGGGACGTCAGAACGGCGAGCGGAATCGACACGGCGATGATCAGTGTGGCGCGCCAGCTGCCGAGGAACAGCAGGATCATCACTGCCGTGAGGCAAGCCGCGATCAGTGCTTCGCGCACCACGCCCATGATCGCCGACTTTACGAACACCGATTGATCCGACAGCGGCGTGATGACCAGCGCCTTCGGCAGGCCCGCTGCGATTTTCGGCAGCATGGCCTTGACCTGCTGAATGATGGTGAGCGTGGACGCGCTGCCGGTCTTTTCCACCTGGAGCAACGCGGCGCGCTTGCCGTCGCTGCGTACGATATTGGTTTGCGGCGCATAGCCGTCGATCACGTGGGCCACATCGCGCACGTACACCACGCCGCCGTCGATCGTTTTGACCGGCAGATTGTTCAGCGCGGCGACCGTATCGGTGCTGCCGTTCATCTGCACGTTGTATTCCTTTGCGCCGATCTTCGCGGTGCCGCCCGGCAGGATGAGATTCTGCGCGTTCACGGCGTTGACGACGTCAGCCGGCGCAAGCCCTTTTGCCTGCAAGGCCTGCGGATCGAGTTCGACCATGATCTGGCGAATCTTGCCACCGAACGGCAGCGGCACCGCGGCGCCTTGCACGGTGGCGAGCTGGGTGCGGATGAAGCTGTTGCCGAGGTCGTACAGCGTCTGTTCGGGCAGCGTATTGCTGGACAGGCCGAGCTGAAGCACCGGCACGGTCGAGGCGTTGTAGGTGATGATGTTCGGCGGCAGCGTACCCGGCGGCAGGACGCGCAGAATCGACGCGGAATTCGAGGCGGCTTCGGCAATCGCGCGGTTGATGTCGGCGCCGGGGTGAAAGAAGATCTTCACGACGGAGACACCGTTGAGCGACTGGGATTCGATATGTTCGATATCGTCCACGTCGGTCGTCAGCGCGCGTTCGTAGTTCGAGGTGATCCGGTGCGCCATGTCCTCGGCGGAAAAGCCGTTGTACGACCAGACAATGCTGACCACCGGAATGTTGATATTCGGAAAGATGTCCGTGGGCGTGCGGAGGATCGCCAGCGGGCCCAGGATAAACAGCAGTACGGCCAGAACGATAAACGTATAGGGCCGTTGCAACGCGAGTCTGACGATCCACATGACGGTGTCCTGATGACGGAAGACGGATGGGTTGCAGGCGTGCGCTGCACGCGGGGGCCGACGTGGGTGCCCAGTGGACCGGAGCGGTCACTTGAGATGGCTGCAGCTTAGGGCGTTTCGGGCCATGAGGATTCAGTGCGCGGCACCGTCTTTGTGAATTCGCACGGTGGTTTGTCGTGGGCAGAGCGACCGCGCGTCGAGTCGTCGCTCAACCGTGCAAATGTGAAAAAGTCGGGCGATTGGAAAGAAGCGCGGGCGGCCCATAGCGAATACTCAGCAAACGCATGGCCCACCGGTGCATGCCGGTCAACGATTTCCACAGGAGCAACAGCGATGGCATATTTCACCACCAAGGACGGTACGGAACTCTATTACAAGGATTGGGGCACGGGCCAACCGGTTACGTTCTCGCATGGCTGGCCGCTCGACGCGGACGCATGGGACGCGCAGATGTTCTTCCTCGCGGAACGCGGTTATCGCGTGATTGCGCATGACCGTCGAGGTCACGGCCGTTCATCGCAGCCGTGGAACGGCAATGAAATGGACACCTATGCGGACGATCTCGCCGAGCTGATCGAAGCGCTCGATCTGACGAACATCGTGATGGTCGGGCACTCGACCGGCGGCGGAGAAGTGGCGCGCTACATTGGCCGGCACGGTACGAAGCGGGTGGCGAAGGCTGTGCTCATCGCGGCAGTCCCGCCGATCATGTTGAAGACGGAAGCGAATCCAGGCGGCTTGCCGATCTCGGTGTTCAACGACATTCGCGATGGTGTGAAAAACAACCGCTCGCAGTTCTTCAAGGATCTGGCCGTGCCGTTCTATGGCTTCAATCGCCCGGACGCGAAGGTGTCGCAAGGCACAATCGATGCGTTCTGGCAGATCGGTATGCAAGGCTCGATCAAGGGTCTGTACGACTGCGTGAAGGCCTTTTCGGAAACCGATTTCAACGAGGATCTGAAGAAGGTGACGGTGCCCGCACTCGTCCTGCAGGGCGACGCCGACCAGATCGTGCCGCTTGACGACTCCGGCAAGCTGTCGGCGAAAATCATGCCGAATGCGCAGCTGAAGGTCTATGAAGGTGCGCCCCACGGTCTGTGCACGACGCACGCGGACCGTGTGAATGCGGATCTGCTGGAATTCCTCGAGTCGTAACCGGGTACGCGGGCGTCACCGGCCAGCGGAGCGCGCACGCGCCGCTCGCTGGCGGCGTCCACCGATCCGGCCGGCAACTGGTCCAGCGCACGGGCGGCCTGTGCGGCGCGCGTGCAGCACTCTTCGATCATGCCGGCGTCGCGTAATGCCCCGACCAGATTCGAGGCCAGTTCGACGCCGACGCGCGGGTCGCCATCGGCGGAAAACGCCCAGTCGAATGCGGCGCGCGCATCGTCGAGTGTTTGCTGAAAATCCGGCGGATTGCCGCGCTCGTTCACACGATCGGCCGACGCTCGAGTCTGAAAGCTCAAGGACAGATAGCGCGCATGGCGCAACGTGATGTCCTGCACTTCGCCTTCGGCCTGAAGCTTTTCCAACGCGTAGGCGCGGGTCGATTCGGACAGGCGATAGTTCGCCGCCGGTCCTTCGAAACTCACGCTGACGAGCGATTTCGCCACGAGCTCGGCGATGCCGCCGATCGCATTCGCCGCCATGAGTTCGTCGTCGCACACGACGGCGCACATCGCCTCGAACGTAAAGCTGCCGCCGAATATCGCCAGACGCCGGAAGATGGATTGCGTGCCTGTGTCGAGTAACGCAAAGCTCCAGTCGAAGGTGGCGCGCAAGGTTTGATGACGCGGCAGCGCGGTGCGGTAGCCGCCCGCCAGAATCGCCATGCGGTCATCCAGCCGGCGGCATACGCCTTCCACGCCGAGCGTGGCCACGCGAGCGGCCGCCAGTTCGATGGCGAGCGGAATGCCGTCCAGCCGGCGGCAAATCTCGCCGACGAGCCGGATCTCCGCGCTATCGGTGGCCACGCTTGTTTGCAACGACTCGGCGCGCAGCAGGAACAGCTTCACCGCCGAACAACGCAGAATGTCCGCATCGCCGGCATCAGGCGGCGGCACATCGAGCGGATCGACGCGAAATACCGTTTCGGCCATGATCCGAAGCGGCTCGCGGCTTGTGACCAGCACCCGGAGCGTATCGTTGACGGCGACTAGCGCGTCCACGATAAGCGCCACGGCGCAGATGACATGCTCCGCGTTATCGAGCACCAGGAGCCTGGATTGGCCGGCTAGCGCCGCCGCCAGGCGGGCGATGTCGATTTGCGCGCCAGTTCGCGCCACGCCGCAGCTTTCCGCAATGGCGCCGAGCACGGCCTCCTGCGTCGTCAGCGCAGCGAGTTCGACTAAGCAGACAGGCTCCGTCAAGCTCGCCGGGGTATGGCGAGCGGCCTCGATTGCCAGCCGCGTTTTGCCGATTCCTCCGGCACCCACCAGCGTCAACACATGAGTCTGTCGCAGCATCGAGCGGATCAACTCGACCTCGGCGTTGCGCCCCAGCAACCCGGATTCGGGCGGCGGCGCATGTCGCACGCCTGACGCCGGCGCACGGGTCTCGTCGGGCGCGGCGGTCTTCTGCCGTTGCACAAGTTGATAACCGCGGCCCGGCACCGTGAGAATCATGTCCCGGTCCGGGCCGAGTATTTTTCGCAACGCCGAGAGGTGAACCTGAATATTGTTTTCTTCGACGACGGTGTTGGGCCACACCGCATTCATCAACGCGTCCTTCGTGACGAGCTGGCCGCCGGCCGCAGCGACCACGGCAAGGATATCGAAGGCACGCGAGCCGAGACGCACGACTTCACCGTTTCGCCGCAACGTGCGCATCTCCAGATCGATTTGAAAGCGACCTATTTCGATCATGATGTTTACGGGTTGAACACAAGAGACCGAGGCAGCGGAGCATGCGCGGGCGCTACACGAACGGGAGGGGGCGGAGCATGCGCCGGACCTTGCATGGTGCGAGCCTATCGCGCCACCGGTCGAGCGTCTTGCACGTTAGTGCGATGTTTTGCAGGAAAGTCTACCGTGTAGCCAGAACGCTATGCGTTCGGCTCGCGCTTCTCCGATGAAAGCGGCAGAAGAAAACCGGGTCTGAGCCAATCGCGAAGCGTGCGGTTTGCTCGGCGTTCACTCAGTTGCCGGCCTGGCGGCGCCAGCTTCCTGGCGGGGTGCCGACCAGTTGCGAGAAGGTTCGCGTGAAGTGACTTTGGTCGGAAAAGCCGCACGCAATGGCAATCTCCGGCAGCGACGAATCGGAATGCCGAAGCAGTTCGCGCGCACGTTCAATGCGCTGCTCCAACAGCCACCGATGCGGCGTGCGACCCGTGGTTTCGCGGAATGCGCGGATGAAGTAGCTGCGCGACAGGTTGCAGGCGCTCGCGATTTCCTCGAGCGAAACGTTGCCTTGGGCTTTCGAAAGCAGCATGTCTTTCGCGCGCGTTTCGAGCAGGCGCGAGAGTCGCTGGTTTTTGCTGACCGATTGAGCCGGCGCGTTGCCGTACCGGTCGATTAAATGCATGGCAAGGGTGATGCCGAGTTGTTCGACAAATAGCGGGCTCGCCTCACCCGGGCGCTCCAGTGTCAGCGCGAGCACTCGCGCGAGGTGACCGAAGACCGCGTCGTTGCGGCCGGCGGGAGCCAGAAAGCCGCTGATTGCCGAGCCGTTTCGCTCGTAGCAGGTGTTCGTGATGAAGGCATGGGAGAACTCGACTAACACGAAGTCGAACGCACCGTGCAGATCGGCGCGGTAGTCTTCCGCGAAATTGCGAACGTAGACCGAATCCTTTTCGAAGTCATAGACCGTCGAGCGGTTTCCCGACATGATCCGGCGGCGGTGGCCAGCAGTTAGCGAAACGCCGACCAGGAAGCCGCGATCCGAAGCGGGCGTGGCCACTTCGCTGGTCTTCTCCTCGCGCCTGCACTTGCGATAAAACGAGAATTGGTCTGCTGCGAGTTCGAGATCTTTGTGTAATTGATTCGATAGACATCCGAGTGAATCTTTCCGCCGGGATGCCGGGGCAATGGATGTATTTGCATGGTTCGACATGATCCGTCACCTCTGTTTGTCGCGTTACATACGCAAGTCCGTTCGCGTTGCAAAAGCAGGGAGTGGTGATAATCGGTGTGCTGCCCAGATTATGTCGGAAAATTATGCGTGTCGAATATTAATTTTTAATGTGCTCCGGGTTTTGCAAGCGATCAATTAATTCGGCGGATTCTGATGCGCAACGTGTATCAGGCCTGCAGCTCGGGCTCAGTATGTACGGCCGAGTCCACTGTCAGATTCGCAATTCGCAAATCGAGTTTCTGTTTGAGCGACACGATCAGGAATTCAACGAACGTTTTTATTTTTGCGTCGACGAATTGGCGTGACGGATAAACCACAAAGACATTGGTGGTCTGAAGCGGATAATCCGGAAAGAGCTGAACCAGCTTGCCTTCCCTGAGTTCGTCCACGACCGAGTAAGTCGGTACGGCGCCCACGCCGGCCCCCGCCAGCAACGCGACCCTGAGCGCCTGCATGGTGTTGACGACAAAGTGTCCGGCCACCTCCGGGTTCGCCGCGCTATGGCCGGTAAGCTCCGATGGCCAGTCCGAGGGCGGATCGAAGGACGAACTGGTCTGCATGAGCGTGTGATTCGGCAGGTCGTTTACACTTTGGACAGGATGCCGCGTGAGATAGTCCGGCGCGGCCACCAGAATGCGCTCGCACCGTCCGATAAGCCGGCTCACGTTGCGGGAGTCCGGCAACGACGACACCGATACGATCGACACGTCGAACTCGTCTTCAATCAGATTCGCCATGCCGGGCAGCAGTTTCAGATCGACGGAGACCGCTGGAAACGCGTGCCGGTATTCGACGATTGTGGACGTCAACTGTTTCAGCCCGATGTCGGGCACGGCGTGAACTCTCAACTTGCCGCGCGGGAGTGTGTGGGCGTCGCTGGCTTCGGCGTCGGCGTCGTCGATATCCGCGAGAATTTTCTTGCAGCGCTGGTAGTATCGCTCGCCGCATTCGGTGAGCGAGACACTGCGCGTTGTCCGTTGCAGGAGCCGCGTGTGGAGATGTTCTTCGAGCGACACGACCGCGCGAGAAATATTGCCCGCGCTGCATTCCATGTGTTTTGCAACCGCACTGAAGTTGCCGGTCTCCGCGACCCGCGAGAACACGCGCATGCTGAAAATTCTGTCCATAGCCGCTTTGACCTCTTGATCCGGTTGAACCAGGCGGCACGTCTTGCCTGATGTGGACACAATACGATCCGTAGCGGGCTCGCGCCATCCCTACATACGGTTCGCGCATTCATCAATGCATTCACGCGTCTAATCCGCTCGTATAGGGCCAAGGCGGCGGCTGGACGGACTGCCGCAAAAACGCCTGCGCGAGCGTCAAGCCGAACCGAGCCCGAACGACTGGGCAAGCCGCGGGCCCTTGAGAAGCAGGGGCTCGACCGCCGCGCGCCGTGCCGCGGCCCAGTCGGCGAGTACCTGCACCACGTCCTCAGCGGGCTCGCTCAGGGCTTGCGCGAGGCTGACGGCGTCGCCGGCCGCTTTCGAGGTGCCGGAGCCCGTATGAGGACGCAGTGTGCACGCGGCGTCGCCGACCAGCGCAATCCGGCCTTTGGCGAACGACGGGCTCAGCGCGTCGGAGATGGCCTGAAGGAAAGGTGCCCCGGTTGCGAGCACGAGTTGCGAAAGCGTTCGGGGCAGTCCGTCGAGCGCCGTGCGCTGCAAGTACGACTGCGACTGCGCGGACAGTTCGCCGGGCGCCACAGAGGCATGATGCCGCCGACCGTCGCGTCCGGTCAGAAACGCGTCGATCGCCGAGGCGTCGGTTTCGTTGCGATACCAGAGCCAGTTAAAACGACGCCTGCCGGGTTCGAGGGAGCCGTCCAGTGCGGGAATCAGGAACGTCATGAACAGTTCGCCCGGCGCCTGGAACAAGGTCATGTTCTCGGTCAGTTCCGCGGTGTCGGCGTGGCCGAAAGCGTTTTCCTCGACCACCCCGCGCCACGCCAGGTAGCCGGCGTACGACGCGACGCTGCCGGGAAACAGCATGGCGCGAAGTCGCGAGGCGGTGCCGTCGGCGGCGATCAGCAGGTCCGCGTGAACCGGTGCCATGTCGTCGTCGAAACGGATCTCGACACCTTCCGCGTCTTCGGCCACGCTTGCCACGGCGTGCCCGTAGTGAACCGCTCCCGGCGGCAGCATGCTGCACAGCGACCGGTAGACGGTGTCCCACGATGAAAACGGCAGCAACTCGGGGTCGTCGCGGATGACCGTGCCGGCGCTATCGATCCAGCGCCGCCGGCGGGTCGGCACCGCCAGCATGGCGCGTGTCCGGTGGCCGTGCTGGTCGAGAAACTGCAGCATCTGCCGCAGCACCACGACGCCGCCGCCGCGGCCTCGCAGCGGCGCGGCGGAGCGCTCGTAAATGTGCACCTCGTGACCCGTGCACGTCAGCGTCAACGCGCATGCGAGTCCGGCGATGGAACCTCCGGCGATGGCAATCTTCATGTCGGCCTCGATGCTGTGTTCATGTTGCTCTCCAGTGGGCGCATAAGCGAATCATGCCTGCGCGAACCCGTCGATCGGCACGTGGCCTCAGGACAATTAATAAAAATTAGCAACGCTTTGGAACGCGCCGTCGTATGCTTTTTTTCATGCATTCGAGGAAACAACCCATGGAAACGGCAACAGAAACGATCGCGGTCGCGCATTACACGGATAGTGTCGCCGTCTGGGATCACGTGATTCATGAGCTTTTGCCGCACCATCGCCTCCAGGGCGCAGGCGAGGCTTACCCGGCACGAGCGGCGTCTCGCGTGGCCGCTTACGGGTTGTCGTCGCATATCGTGGTGGAAGTGATCGAGCGTCTGTCCGAGACGTCGATTGCCGTGCGGTGGCAGGACGCAACCCGCTGCCGCTACGACGACCAGGTGTGGATCGGTTGCCGCGCCCGCCTGAAGGGGCGCTGTGCGCTGAGTGGGCTGGTGATCCGCCGCGACGATCTGATCTATAAACCGAGAGTGCGGAGCACGAAACCGGTTAACGCCGCGGCCATGATGCTGGCCTCCGCCATCGACCGGATGCCGGTCATGGCGCAGAAAGCCGAGGCGTACTAGATTTTCAGCAACTGTGCTGCGTTGCCGCCAAGAATCAGGTTCTTCTGGTCGGGGGGCAGCGTGAGACGATCCAGGAACGTGACCGGCTGCTCGTAGCCCATATCGAAGCAGTAGTCGCTGCCGAGCACCAGCCGGTCGATGCCGATGTTCTGGATCAGGAAGTCCAGCACGGGTCCGGAGTGCGAGACCGTGTCGTAGTTGAAGCGGCGCAAATAGCTGCTTGGCTTCTGCGCCAGTCGCCGCGTTTCGGGGCGAACTGTCCAACCTGCGTCGATGCGGCCCATCAGGATCGGCAATGCGCCGCCGGCGTGCGGCAACGTAATGTTCAACCCGGGGTGCCGGTCCAGCACGCCGCCCAGGATCAGATGCGAACCGGCAATGGCCGTGTCGAACGGGTTGCCCAGCAGGTTGCTCAGGTAGAAGTCGCCGAGTCGCGCACCGCCGACTGTCTGCTGGGGATGCAGAAACACCGGCAGATCCAGCTGTTCAATGCGAGCGAAGACCGGTTCGAACAGCGGGTCGTCGAGATCCCGATTGTTGATGTTGGTCCCCATATAGACCCCGCGCACGCCGGGCAACTCGGACGCGCGTTCGAGTTCGTCGATTGCGTCGTGTGGATTGAGCATCGGCAAGGTGGCCAGCACCACGAAGCGGGTCGGATGTTGGAGATGGACCTGCGAAGCCGCGTCGTTCCATGTCCTCGCAAGCTCTGCATTGAAGGCACGGTCGGCCCAGTAGGCCATCGGCACGCTCAATGACAGCGCTTGCATGTCGACGCCGGACGCATCCATGTCGGCGAGCCGTTCGTCTATCCTGATGAATTTAAGCGGCAGCGGTCCCAGTCCGCCTGCCGGTGTCTGGAAGCTGAAACTGGTGGCGTCGCAGGTGAACTTGCCGCCGAACTTCGCGCCTTCGCTGCCCACCCTTTCACAATAGCTTTCCGGGTAGTAGTGCGCGTGAATATCAATCGAGCGGCCTTTACCGAGCGTGCTGGACGCGCCCGCGGCACCGGCCATGCCGGTGGCCGAGGGCGTGGCGGCGGTGGCGGGGCCTCCCGAGGCGAGACCGCCGGCGAGTGCGGCCATCGTCCCGAGCAAGCGGCGGCGTTTCGGCGAAATACAGCACGTGCAATCCATGAATCAGTCTCCGTGATGGGTTTTTTGGTGGCGAGTGTTATCCGTGCTTCACCATGCCGAGTTCGCAGTCCACCAGCTGATCGCCATACAGCGCGCGTTCGCGTGCACCGCGTGCCGAGGTATCGGTGATGGAGAAAAAGAACACGCCGGCGAAGGCCACGATCATCGAGAACAGCGCGGGGTATTCATACGGATAGATCGCATGCGCATGACCGAGCACCTGCACCCAGACGGTCGGGCTCAGAATGGTCAAGGTGACGGCCGAGATCAGGCCGAGCGAGCCGCCCAGCACCGCGCCTCGCGTAGTCAGTCCGCGCCAGTAGATCGACAGCAGCAGCACCGGGAAATTCGAGCTGGCCGCAATCGAAAAAGTCAGACTGACGATAAACGCGATGTTCTGTTTCTCGAAAGCGATCCCCAGCAGAATCGCGAGCACACCGAGCACCAGCGTGGTGATTCGCGAGACGTGCATTTCCTCGCGATCCGTGGCGGCGCCGCGGCGAATCACATTCGCGTACAGATCATGCGAGACGGCGGAAGAGCCGGCCAGCGTCAGGCCTGCGACGACCGCGAGAATGGTCGAGAAGGCCACCGCGCAGATGAAGCCGAGAAACACGTTGCCGCCCACCGCGTGCGCCAGATGGATGGCCACCATATTCACGCCGCCGATCACGGCGCCGGAGGCCGTGTGATAGTGCGGATCGGTCGCCACCAGAGCAATCGTCCCGAAGCCGATAATGATGATCAGCGCGTAGCCGATACCGACAATGCCGGTCGCGTACAGGATGCTCTTGCGCGCGGCTTTGGCGTCGCTCACGGTGAAAAAGCGCATCAGGATATGCGGCAGTCCGGCCGTACCGAAGATCAGCGCCAAACCGAGCGAGACGGCGGAAACCGGATCCGAGACCAGGCCGCCCGGACTCATAATCGCAGCATGCTTCGGATGCGCCAGTATCGCCTGCGCGAACAGCGCGTTCATACTGAAGCCGAAGCGGCTCAGCACCATGAACGCCATGAAGGCGGCGCCCGCGAGCAGCAGGGCTGCCTTGATGATTTGAATCCAGGTGGTGGCGAGCATGCCGCCAAAAAACACATACACCACCATCAGCACGCCCACCATCACGACAGCAACCGTGTAGTTGAAGCCAAACAGCAATTCGACGAGCTTACCCGCGCCGACCATCTGCGAGACCAGATAGAGCAGAACGATCACGATCGAGCTGGAAGCGGCGAAGGCGCGAATGGGCCGCTGTTGCAGCCGGTACGACACGACGTCGGCAAGCGTATAGCGGCCGAGATTGCGCAACGGCTCGGCGATCAGAAAGAGAATGACCGGCCAGCTGGCGAGAAAGCCGATCGAATAGATCAAGCCGTCATAGCCGCTTGTGAAGACGAGGGCGGAGATCCCGAGAAGCGACGCGGCGGACATGTAGTCGCCGGCAATCGCCCAGCCGTTCTGAAACGCGGTGATTTTGCCGCCTGCCGCGTAGTGATCGGAGACGCTGTTGTTTTTCCTCGCCGCCCAGCGCGTAATAAACAGCGTCGACGCGACGAACAGCAGGAACATGCCGATTGCAATCGGATTGTGCGATCGTGCCGGCGCCGAGGTGCCGGCAGCGGCCGCGGCCGCGGGCAGGGCGGTGAGCGCGTTGCAAGCGCAAAAAAGTAGCGCGGCGCGCCATCGAGCGATGCGTGTCATGGCCGTACTCCTTGCCGGATCTCATTCACGGCGCGATCGTGAAGGGTGTTGGCCCGCGCGACATATACCGCGACCAGCACGAAGGTAAAGACGAACATGCCGAAGCCGACCGGAATGCCCCACGGTGCGGGCGAGCCGTCGACGATCGGCCGTCCGAGCAGCGCGGGCGCGAAGGCGAGCGTGAGGATAAACGCGAAGTACACGACCAGCATGAGGATCGTGAGCGTCCACGAGAAGATACGCCGCTCACGCACGAGCGCGCGGAAGCGCGGATCGTCGAGTAGCGGATTGGCCGCGGGCGGCCGGTCGGTGGCGACGTACTGCGCGCTCATCGAGTAGGTTGGGGCACCATGTTCCACTGTGTGTCCTTTCGAAACGACTGCGTTTCGATGCTGCATTAACTGATCGGACCCGCCGCTCACGCAGCGGAGATTAAAAACGGGCGGGTACCGCGGTTTCGCGCATCACGGCGTCGGGCGTGCGATAGCGCTCGGCCATTTCACGGTCGACTTCGTTTTTCAACTGCGCCTGCATATAGGCGCCGAGGTGGCGCGCATGCTGCACGATGGCCGCGCCGACCTGGGTGCGCTCGCGGCTGTAGTCCGCCAGAGCCTCCCTAACGTCCGTGCGGGCTTGCAGCGCCTTGACGAGCGCCATGGCGTCGCTCGCCGCCTTGGTGACACCCATGCCGCAATGCGGACGCGCGACGAAGGCGGCGTCGCCGAGCAAGGCGATTCGGCCGAACGCCATCTGCGGCACTTCGAGATCGAAGATCGGCTGAAAGAGCGGTTGCTTCGCCTTGGTCACGACTTCGCCGAATTGCGGGGCAAGCAACGTGAGCGCGGCCTCCTCCATATCGGCGAGGATGTCCTGACGGATCAGCGTCGGCGGAATACCGCCCACCCAGCGCTTGCCGGACTGATCGGTCAGCAGGTTCGGCAACTGAATGTCTTCGCTCGTCGCGCGATACCAGACGAAGTTGTAGCGACGCTCGCCCGGGGTCGTGCTATTGCCCTGGCCTGCGACCGGATAGCCGAGAATCTGCTCGCGCGGCGGCAGGCAGAAGGCAAACTTCTCGAATAGCGCCTCGCGGGTTTCGCGCGACAGCGCTGCTTCGTCGACGAGACCGCGCCATGCGACATAACCGGCGTATTGAAGCTTGACGTCGGGCAGGAATTGCTCGCGTATCGACGATTTGAAGCCGTCCGCGGCGATCACCAGGTCGGCATGCAATACGGTGCCGTCGGCGAGCGTCACGAGCGCCTTTTCGGGGCCGTCCTGTACCGCTGCGACCGTGCCGCCTGCATGGTAGTGAACGTCGGGCAACGCGGCGCGCAACACGTGATACATCTTGCCCCACGCTGTCAGTGTTTGTGGCAGATCGCGCGCCGACAACACCGCGCCGTTCTGCGCGAACGTGACGCGTGATTGCACCTTGACACCGATGGAGTCGTCGAAATCGATACCGGCCGCCGCCAGCGCTTCGAACAATTCGGGGTGCGTGACAATACCGGCGCCGCGTCCGGCGAGTTCTTCCGGAACCCGCTCGAACACGTCGACGCTCCAGCCGTTGCGCACCAGCAGATTGGCTGCGAACAGGCCGCCCAACGAGCCGCCGACAATAATGGCCCTGGCGCGTGTAGAAGCATGGGTCATGGTTACGCTCCGGCGCTGAGGGTGGCTTGCGCGATGGCTGGCTGTGCTTCAACCAGACGGCTGATTTCTTCGGCGGGGAAGTTCAATTCAATGGTCACGCCGGACGGGTCTTCAATGAACACCTGGTGCAGACCGAGGCTTGGCACGGTGCGCTCGCGATAAGCGATGCCTTCCGCCTTGAGCGTCTCCCATATCTGTTCGACGCCCGTGGCGAGGAATGCAATATGGTCGACGGTGCCCGTGCCGCTGGCGGGCAGTGGCTTGTCGCCGAGATAGGCGGCGAGTCCGGCGGGATTGTGCGGATCCACGCCGATGATATGGACCGTACCGAAGTCGGCTTCATCGCCGCCGTTGTAGAGCCACGCGCCGGGAAAATCGAAGGGCGGACGGTAGCCCTGCCTGAAACCGAGGATCCGCTCATAGAAGCGGCAGGATTGCTCGAGGTCGGTCGTGCGAATCGAGTAGTGGGCAAGTTTTGAAACGGGCATGTTCGACTCCTGCTATGCTATTTATCGATCGATTAGTGATCGATGGATAAATTGTAGGTGAATCCGCAGGCGGGAGAAAGCAGCGTAATGCCGGTGTTTACCCGGTAGAACTCGAAAAGACGGGAGTGAGCGATGAGAGGTGAAGCGACCGGCCGGCTGCGCAGTCGGCGTGACCGGCGGCCCGGCTGCAGCGCGGGGTCAGGCTTTGGAGGGGGGCTTCGAGCGGGCGGTTTCTTTGGACGCGTGCTCGAGCGCCGCGGGCACGCCATTGAGGAACGCGTCGACCTGACGCGCGATGTGATCGTCGATGTCGTCCGTGACCGGCAGGCCGTAGATCCATTTGCGCACGCCGAGATAGAAGATGCTCGCGTGCAGGCTCCAGATCAACTCCAGATCGATTTCGCGCTGCCTGGCCCCCGTGGGCGCCGGAAGGTCATAGGCCGAGCGGATTTCCGCCATGACGGGCAGAAACACGCGTTCACGCAGGCGTGCGAGATATTTGGAGTTGATGCCTTCGCGCGTCAGGCCGGCAAAGATGAAAATCCGGATCCACTCGCGCCGCAAAATCACCACCGCGTACGACGAGTAGAACCTGACCATGCGCTCCTGGATTGGGACGGAGCGGTCCTTGATGAGCTTTTCCCAGCCGGTGTCCCATTGATAGACCTCTTCGTACACGCGGTCGATCAATGCTTCCTTGCTCGGAAAATAACGGTAGAGCAGCGGCTGCGTGACGCCGAGCTGGCGCGCGAGTTCACGGGTGCTGCCGGAGAAGCCATGGGTAGCAAAGTGGTCGACGGCCTTGAGCACGATCTGGCGTTCCCGGACTTCGGGCGCAAGGCGGCGCGTGACGACTTTCTCGTTGTCATGCACTTCGTTTTCCGACGCTGTCTCGACCGCTCGTGCTTTTCTCGGCATGGCTTGTTGGGCACCCCAGTATGGTGGGACGCATCATACAAAGATTACCCCCGTCTGGCTAGGCAACGGCCCACGGCCGGCGGCGCGGCTGTGCGGTACTGCAAGAGACCCGCCGGGCGCGGCGCTGCAAAGCGTCAACGGGTACTCACGGCGCTCGAAAAGCGTGCGCTTAGTTGCGCGCTTAGTACAAAAAATTTGAACGGTAGGTTCAGTTTTTTCCGCGCATGTGGAACGCCCGTTGATCTAGACTTCGGGGACGCAACGCCAGGTGGTTTTTTCAAGCGCTTCCGTGTCTGCTGACTGCTCTTCAAATCGCTGCGTACAGGATATCCCGCATGATTCGCATTGGCCCGCTTCACGTGGACATCGACCGTCGGGAAGTGTTTCTCGACGGCGAGCCTGTGCGACTGGGCAGCCGTGCATTCGACATGCTCGTGGTGCTGATCGAGGCGAAAGGCGGGCTGGTGTCGAAGAGCGACCTGCTCAAGCGGGTCTGGCCGAATGCATTCGTTGAAGAGAACAATCTGCAAGTGCATATGTCGGCGCTTCGCAAGATGCTCGGCGAAAATCGCGGACTCATACAGACGGTGTCCGGACGCGGTTACCGGCTGGTGCCGGGCGTGTCGACGGTGAGCGCTGCCGATGAAGCCGGCCAGCGCAACGAGTTGGTAGAAGCGCCCCCGCATGGCCGAAGCGTCCCGAACAATCTGCCTGCTCAATTTTCCCCGCTGATCGGTCGCGACCAGGCGCTTGACGACGTCTCGTTGGCGCTTGCCGCCGCGCGCCATGTGACCCTGGTCGGCTCGGGCGGCATCGGCAAGACTCGGCTGGCGGTGGAGGTCGCGCGTGGCTTGTTGACGCGTTTTCCGGACGGTATCTATCTGGTGCCGCTCGCCTCCACCACCGACGCCAGCAGTGTTCTCACGGCGTTTGCAGCTTCCATGGGCGTGAACCCCGGCCTTGGACCGCTGACACTCGCGCGCGTCAGCAAAGAACTCAGCGAACGGCGCGTGCTGTTCGTGCTCGACAACTGCGAGCATGTGCTCGGGCCCGCGGCAGAGCTCGCCGAGACGCTGCTCGGCGTCGGCCCCGCGGTCCGCGTGCTCGCGACCAGCCGCGAGCCGCTGCGGGTTGCGAACGAGCATCTGTATTGGGTCGCGTCGCTCCAGGTGCCTGCGCAGGAGGATCAGGGGCAAGACGTTCTGCAATGTAGCGCCGTCGAATTGTTCCTGTCGCGCGCACGCGCGATCGACGCCCGTTTTTCGTCCGACGACAGAAGCATCCGGTTGACCGGCATGGTGTGCCGCCGTCTCGACGGCATACCGTTGGCGCTCGAACTGGCGGCCGCGCGCGCCGCCATACTCGGTATCGAAACGCTCGCCGGCCATCTGGACGACCGCTTCAACATGCTGACCGGCGGCAATCGCACGGCCTTGCCGCGCCATCAGACCTTGAAGGCGACGCTCGACTGGAGTCACGCGATGCTTGACGATGCCGAGCGCACCACGCTGCGCAGACTTGCCATTTTCGTCAATAGCTTCTCCATGGACGCGGCCATCGCTGTCGTCGGCGACCGCGTATTGCGTGAGCTCGATGTGATCGCCGCGGTATCGGGGCTGGTCGAAAAATCGCTGCTGGTGACGCACGTTGCAAGCGGCCGGCCGAGCTATCGCCTGTTGGAAACCACGCGCGCCTACGCCATGCAGAAGCTCGAAGATAACGGCGAGCGGCGCATCGTTACTCTGCGTCATGCGCAATATTTCCTCGGTCTGCTCGAGCGCGATGAGCAGGGCCGCGCCGAGCCGCAAGGCGAGCAGCGCGACGGCTGGCATCGGCGGATGCGCGGCCTGCTCGACGATCTGCGCGCGGCGCTGGCGTGGGCCTTGACGCCGAAGGGCGACGACGTGCTCGGTGAGGCGCTGGCGGTCAACGTCGTGTTTCTTCTGTATGAGCTGTCTTTGGTGGAAGAGTGCTGCGCGTGGGCGCGGCGTGCGCTCGACACGGTTGCTGCCAACCATCAGGGCTCGCGTTCGACGCGCCATTTGCGTGTGCGCATGCAACTGCAGGCGGCGCTTGCTGCGGCGCTCGTTTACGTCAGCGGGCCGAATCGGGAAACGCTCGGCCTCTGGTCGGAGATTCTGGCTTCGGCGATCGGGCTGGGCGACCGGGCGTTCGAGGCCCGCGCCTTGTGGGGCATGTGGAATGGCAGCCAATCGTCCGGCGCGGCGCGCAATGCGCTGGCATTCGCGCGACGCTTCGAGTTGCTCGCCCTCGAGGTCGGCGACGCGAGCGGCACGATCCTCGCGCACCGGCTGCTGGGGATCGCGTCGCATTACACGGGCGATCAACAGCAAGCGCGGGCGTCGCTCGAACAACTGCTACGGCACAGCGAGGACTTGCAGCATGGCTTGCCGCTCGGACAGTCCGTCGACCAGCGCATTGTCGGCCAGGCGACTCTTGCGCGGGTGCTCTGGTTGCAGGGCTTCCGCGATCAGGCGCTGCAGCTCGCCGAGGACAGCGTGATGGCCGCGTGCGATCAGCAACAGGCGATTGTGACGTGTTATGTACTGGTCGAGGCGCTGGTGCCGCTGATGCTGCTGTCGGACAAGCGCGAGCGCGCGGCTCAGGCGATCGCCTTGCTGGGGGAGGTGTCGGCGCGCGCCGGCCTTAGCGTATCGCAAGCCTGTTGCCGGTGTTTCGACGAATACCTGCATTCGATGGGGGAAGCCGCGGCAGAGCGCCTGAACGCCTTCCGAAACGCGTTGGACGATCTGGAGTCGCTCGAATTCGGCGCGCCGCGCGCCATGCTCGCCGGGCAATACGGTCTCGCGCTCGGCCGTTCGGGTCAGCGGGACCAGGGCATCGCCACGGTGGTGCGCGCGCTGGCTCAGTGCGATGAAACCGGCGACCACTGGTATGCCGGCGAGTTGCGGCGCATTCATGGCGAGCTGCTGCTCATGGCGGAGGGCGGCGCGCCGCCGTCGGTCGCGGTTGCTAGGGACGCGGAGGTTTGCTTTGTTGCCGCGCTCGAGGATTCGCTGATGCGGGGCTGCCGCTCGCTGCAATTGCGCGCCGCGATCAGCCTGGGGAGCCTCTGGCATGCGCAAGGCCGGAGCGCGGAGGCTGTTGGGCTGATACGGCCTGCCACCACGGCAGTCGCCGAAGGTCTGGACTGGGACGATTTCGACGCCGCCACCCGTCTGTTGCAGATCGCGACGCGGGCGAGCGCTCACCCCTACGCCGCGTCGGGCATTCGCCCGGCTGGCCAGCCGGCGGCAGCGAATACTTCTGAGGCGCCGCCTCAAAAAGTCGCGCAACGCGGCTGAATGGCATTCAGCCGTTCAGCAGCCTCTGTTGTACAACCTCGTCGATCAGATCCGGCCGGTCTAACTGTTCGACCCACCAGCGCAGCGCTTTGCCGGTTTCATCACCGCGCCACGCCAGATAGAAATGCGTGATGTCGCGCATGCCGAGCACTTCTTTTTGCACCAGCTCCCCCCGCACCAACGGCTCGGCGGCGAGGCATTCCGGAATCGTGCCCGCGGCGAGACCTCTGATTTGCGCGGCGAGCTTCGCTTCGAGCGTTGGGACCGTCATGACTTCCTGATTCGCGGCAATCGCGATTGTGCGCGGCGCGAGCTTGCGCGACGTGTCGCCGATCGCGACTACCCGATGGCGCGCGACGATATCCTGCGTCAGCGGCTCCGGCATTGACGCAAGCGGATGATGCGGCGCCACCACGAACACGTGGCGCAGTGAGCCGATCGGCTTGGCAATCAGATTGGGAATCGGCGGCGGATCGCCCGCCGCGCCGACGACGAGATCCGCGCGGCGCGTCAGGAGCGCATCCCACGAGCCGCCCAGGACTTCTTTCGACAGATGCAGCCGGGTCTCCAGCTTCAACTTGTAGAACGCGCCGACGTGATCCCATAGCAGGTCGAATGGAATGATCTCGTCGATGGCGACATGCAGGTCGGATTCCCAGCCATGCTGGATCCTCTTTGCCTTGCATTCGAGGTCTTCCGCCGCCTCCAGAAGGCGGCGTCCTTCCTCGACGACCACGCGCCCGGCATGCGTGAGAATTGCCCGGCGGCCGCTGCGGTCGAACAGTTTCACGCCGAGATCGAGCTCCAGTTTCTGCACCAGATAGGTCAACGACGACGGGACTTTGTGCAGCGTTTCCGCCGCGCTCGCAAAGGTGCCTGTCCGATCGATCGCGTCGAGGACCTGCAGGACTTCAAAAGAGAGATTCATGTCACACGGCCGGATTTGAGGCGGACCATCAGGATACTGGAATCCCCGCCGTGCGCCACCACGTATCGATGAAAACGCGTACGTTGCAGCATTGCCGATCGCCTTGGGCCAGTTCGATTCAGCTGTTTTCAGACTGAATTCAGGACTTTTTTCCGCCGATCCCCTAGCTTGGTAGACGTGGCATACCGGCGCCCCTGTATGTGCCGGCTTCGCGGCCGCGGTCGTGGTTTTTAACGCCCGGCCGAGCCCCCTCTACCGTGAAAAGGAGTCAAGCATGGCCAGTACTACCATTGCCGCCTATCTCGCCGCCACACTCGCCGCCGCGGGCGTTGAACGGATCTGGGGCGTGACGGGAGATAGTTTGAATGGATTGGCCTACAGCCTTGATCAACTCGGCTCGATCCGCTGGATGCATACCCGCCACGAGGAAGCGGCCGCCTTTGCCGCCGGTGCGGACGCGGCCTCGACCGGACGTCTCGCCGTCTGCGCCGGCAGCTGCGGTCCTGGCAACCTGCATCTGATCAACGGCCTCTTCGATTGTCATCGCAATCATCAGCCGGTGCTTGCCATCGCCGCGCACATTCCGTCGACCGAAATCGGTCTGGGCTACTTTCAGGAAACGCACCCGCAGGAATTGTTCAAGGAATGCAGTCATTACGTGGAGGTGGTGTCCTCCGCGGCGCAGTTTCCGCGCGTGCTGGCGCGCGCGATGCGCACCGCTGTCGAGGAGCGCGGCGTGGCGGTGATCGTGTTGCCGGGCGATGTGGCGCTGAGCGAAGGCCCCGCCGAAATACCGTCCTGGACGGAAAGCATGCCGCCGCGGATTCTGCCTGCCGAGGCGGATCTCGATCGCCTCGCCGCGCTGCTGAATGACTCCGACGCGGTCACCATCATGTGCGGCAGCGGCACGCAAGGCGCACACGACGAAGTGGTGGCGCTCGCCGATACGCTCGGCGCACCGGTGGTCCACGCGCTGCGCGGCAAGCAGTTCATCGAGTACGACAATCCGTACGACGTCGGCATGACCGGGCTGATCGGCTTCAGCTCGGGCTATCACGCCATGATGTCCTGCGACACCCTGCTGTTGCTCGGCTGCGACTTCCCCTATCGCCCGTTCTATCCGGCCGACGCAAAGATCATCCAGATCGACTGGAAGGGCTCGCAACTCGGCCATCGCGCGCCCCTGTCGCTCGGCCTCGTCGGCACGGTGAAGGAAACCATCGCCGCGACGCTGCCCAGGCTGCAGCGCAAGACGGACCGCGGTTTCATCGACAACGCGCGCAAGCACTATGCGTCTGCCCGCCAGGGCCTCGACGATCTGGCTACGCCGGCCGGTCCGGGCCGACCGATCCACCCGCAGTATCTGGCAAAGATGATCGACGAAGCCGCCGGCGACGACGCGATCTTCACTGCCGACGTCGGCACGCCGACCGTCTGGGCCGCGCGCTATCTGACGATGAACGGCAAGCGTCAGTTGCATGGCTCGTTCAATCACGGGTCGATGGCCAACGCGATGCCGCAGGCGCTGGGTGCACAAGGCGCACATCCCGGCCGGCAGGTCGTGTCGCTATCGGGCGACGGTGGCTTGTCGATGTTGCTCGGCGATCTGCTCACGGCAAGGCAGCTCGATTTGCCGATCAAGGTGGTGGTGTTCAACAACAGCCTGCTCGGCTTTGTCTCGATGGAATTGAAGGCGGGTGGTTACCTCGATACCAATGTCGATCTCAGCAAAACCGACTTTGCAGCCATTGCGAAAGGCGCCGGCATTTTCAGCATTCGCGTGGAAGAATCGGAAGACGTGGCGGGCGCGTTGAAGCAGGCGTTCGGCCATCCAGGGCCGGCGCTCGTGGACGTGGTCACATCGAAACACGAGCTCGCAATGCCGCCCACGATCGAACTTGCCCAGGCGAAGGGCTTCAGCCTCTATATGATGCGCGCCATTCTGAATGGACGCGGCGACGAGATCGTCGAACTGGCGCGCACTAACCTGCGCTAGTCGCACGCGCGCGAGTTCGCGGCACGGCGCCCGGGATCCCGGGCGCCGCCTCAAGCAGCCATCGCGGGCCATCTCACGTATTGCATGCACACCGTCCAGCGTATGCGCAAAAAGCGTGCGATTGCGCAAAACCGCCCATCCCGTGTGCCACACACTACACACCGTATGCACAGCGGCGTTCGCAAGGCTCCACGCCCTGCATGACCGGCATTGCATGGACCATCAGCGATTGACGAGTGCCCTATGACCTTGCAAGCGGATGCCGGCAGCACGGTCCTGCCACGATGGCGGGACGAGCTGAAGGCCTACTGGAAAGACGACGGCCCGCGGTTCCTGCATATCGCCAAGGTCGCCATGGCGATGACGCTGGCGATGGGACTGTGCATGCGCCTCGAGCTTCGCACGCCCGCCACAGCGATGGTGTCGTGCGTCATCGTGATGATGCATCAGCAAAGCGGCATGGTGATCGCGCGCGGGTTCTATCGCGGCCTCGGCATGGTGTGCGGCAGCTTTGCGGGCCTTTTGCTCATTGCGTTCTTTCCGCAACAGCCCTTGCCGTTCTTTATCGCGTTAGCGGCATGGATCGGCGCGTGCGTATTCGGGGCGTCGTACTACCGCAACTTTCAGTCGTATGGATTCGTGCTGGCCGGGTACGGCACCGCCATCACGGCGATGCCGGTCTGGTCCAATCCCTACGGTGTATTCGACAACGTTGTGTTCACCGTGAGCGAAGTGGTGATCGGTGTGGTCTGCGCGAGCGTGGTCAGCGCGGTGATTTTTCCGCAGCGGGTCACGCCGGCGCTGTACGCGTCGAGCCGGCGCAACTTCACGAACCTGTTGAACGCGGTTCACGCAATGCTCGACCGTGCGACCGCCGTCGGCGGCTTCGACACGTTTCTCGACCTGATCCGCGAGCGCGCAGGGGTGGAAAGTCTGCGCAGCGGGGCGGTGTTCGAAGACCCGTCGATTCGCCTGCACAACCATGTCTTTCTCGAGCTCGACCGCAGTTTTCTCGACACGCTCGCATGGATTCACGCGCTGCATCAGTTGAAGGCGCGGGTGGCGGCGGAAGCCGATCCGCGGGCGCTCGCGGCGGTCGATGAACTGATCGGCGGCCTGCTTGCGATCGTGCCGAACGAGGCGCCGCTGGAAATGGTCACGCTCGAACAGATCGAGATCGTGTCGAGCCGCCTCGACGCTTTCGAGCAGGCCTTGCCCGCGCATCTGAGCCGGCTGCTGCAATCACTGTCGGACCTGGGGCCGCATCAGCGCCAGTTCGTTGCGACCACCGGCTCCGCGTTGTTCTTTTCAATCGCCGATCTGCGCATGCTGTGCAGAAGCTACATTGAAGCACGCACGATGGATCGGCTGCCGTGGTCGCAGTCGGTGATTCAGGCGATTACCCACATTGGCAGAACCCGGGCGACGGCCAATCGCACGGCCGCGACCATTGCCGGCGCGCGTGCCGCCGTGGCCGTGTTGCTGGTCGGCGCGGCGTGGCTTGCATCGGGCTGGGTCGGCGGATCGAGCGCGATCGTCGCAGTGGCGATCACGAGTGCGCTGTTTGCGCTCGTACCGAATCCGGCCGTCGCGAGCTGGCAGATTTTCTGCGGTTGCCTCGCCGGTTGGCTCGCCGGTTTTGCGTTCAACTTTTTCGTGCTGCCGAAGCTCGACGGATTCGTGCTGCTGGCCGCGTCGATTGCCATCTTCGTGATGGTGGGCAGCTACGTGAACACGTTTGCGAAGACCGCGATTCTCGGGCTCGGGTTCAGCATCTATTTCTGTTTTATCGTCGGCATGTCGAATCCGACCGTCTATAACCCTGGCGCGTACCTCGATACCGGTTTTGCGTTGCTGTTCGGCATTGCGGCGGCCGCGGTCGCGTTTTCAGTCATTGCGCCACGCGCGGGCGACTGGATTTCCGCGCAATACCTGAAGCAGATTCGTGCGTTGGTGGCGGACAGCGCGTACGACGACAACCTCGACGATCTGCTCTTTACAGTCGAGTTGAGCTTGCGTGATTTCATCATCCAGATTGCGTCCGCGCCCGCCGATGCGCGCGTGAATCGCAACTATCTGATCGGCTGGGCGTTCGCGGCGCTGGAGATTGGCCGCGCGATGATCCAGATGCGGCTCGACACCGAGCGGCTCGGCGATATCTTGCCGGCGAACTGGCCGGACGTGCAGCGCACGTGGCTGGCGGCGCTTGCCGATGTGTTCGCCGCCGCGACGCCACAGGCCGCCGAAGGCGCGCTGGCCGCGACGCGGCGGGCGCTGGACACATTGCCACTCGCGCACACTATCACGGTCGATGCGACCATGCTCACGCGCTGCCGGATGCGGGCCCTGCTGCATTTCACCGAATTGACGCTGCGCGACGACACCTTGTCCCTCTGGCAAAGCGCGGAGACTCGGGCATGAAACCGCATGAACTGCCCACGTTCGCGGTGCGCCGCCCGGTTGCAGCCGCGCTAGCCTGTGCGCTGCTGCTCTCCGCTTGTATCGACAGTGGCGGGATTCACACGCAAGCGTCGATGATCGATCCCACGACACTCGACCCGGGCGCGGCGTTGCGCGTCACCCAAGCCGACGCGAAGTGGCCGGCCGACGACTGGTGGCATCAATGGAACGATCCGCAACTCGACACGCTGGTGCAGGACGCCACCGACGGCAACCCGGGTCTGCGCGTCGTGCAGGAGCGGCTGGACGCAGCGCGCTTTCAGGCGCAGATCGCCGGCGCCGCCGAATTGCCTCAACTGAATGCGGGCGGCAGTTTCGAGCGCAGGCGCTACGCGCGCTACACGACTCCGGCGCCGCCGGGCGGCACGACCGTATGGAGCAACAGCGTCGAGGCGGATCTGTCCTATGACCTCGATCTATGGGGCAAGTCGCGCGCGCTTCGCAAGGGCGCGCTGGACAATGTGCAGGCGGCGGCCGCCGACGCGCGCTTCGCGCAAGTCGAGCTGCAGACCGCCGTGGTGCGCAGCTACGTCCAGTTGTCGCTCCAATATGCATTGCTCGACGTCTACCGCGCGGTGCAGAGCGAACAGCAGCGCACCGTCGACATCGCGACGCGCCGCTGGCGCGCGGGCGTGGGCAGCAATCTCGAGGTCAGCCAGGCGCGAACCCAGTTAGCCATGAGCACGACGCGAGTAGAAGCGGCGCAGCAGCAGCTTGCGCTCGGACGCATCAGCATCGCCGGTCTCGCCGGCAAAGGGCCGGGTTATGGCGATTCGCTGCGCCGGCCCAGCCTTGCGCTGAGCGTGCCGGTGGTGCTGCCGGCGTCGCTGCCGGCCGAGCTGATCGGGCATCGCGCGGATGTGGTGGCGGCCCGCTGGCGCGTGCTCGCTGCCGACAAAGGCATCGACGCGGCGCACGCCGATTTCTACCCGGACATCAATTTGCTGGCGACCGCGTCGCTGGGATCGGCCGCGACTTTCGGGGGCTTCTTCAACTTCGTGAATAGCGACGGCATGGGCCACGGCGTGGGCGCGGCGATCTCGCTGCCGATCTTCGACGGTGGACGGCGGCGCGGCAATTACGGCGTGGCGGTGGCCTCCCGCGACGCGGCGGTGGATCAGTACAACCAGAGTGTGGTGAATGCGATGCAGGCCGTTGCTGTGCAGGTCGTATCGTTGCGCTCGCTCGAGCAACAGCAGGCATCGGTTGAAAACACGCTCGATTCGGCGCGCAAATCGTTCCGGCTCGCCGACTCGGGTTATCGCAGCGGCATCACTGAATTCCTCAACGTGCTGGCGGCACAGAACGAACAGTTGCAGCAGGAGGAAAGCCTCGCGGCAATCGAGGCCAAACGACTCGATGCCTGGGCGTTGCTGATGAAGGAGTTGGGCGGCGGCTTCGCGGCGGCGCCGGGCGAGCGGGTGTCGCAAGGAGCGGGCGATGCCGGGCGAAATTGATCTGCTGTCGCTGCTCGTGCCAGGGCTGTTGCCGATTCTCGCCGGCTGCGTGCTGGTGTTCGTCGTCCTCGATCTGGTGCTGGCGAGGCTCGGTTTCTATCGCTACACCTGGCATCCGGCCCTGGTCCGGATTGCGCTGTTCGCCACCCTGTTCAGCGGTGCTTCGTTGCTGCTGTGGCAATGAATCCGGATCGGCACGCCTCCCATGAATCCATTGACTGCTCACGCCGGACCTTTACGATGAAAAAGCAATCCTTCCTGCGCGCAGGGTTCACGCTCACGCTACTCGTGGTGGCGATCGTGCTGGTTCGCATGCTGTGGGTCGACTATATGTTCTCCCCCTGGACCCGCGACGGCCGCGTGCGCGCGCAGGTCGTGCAGGTCGCCACCGACGTCTCGGGGCTGGTCAGCGAAGTGCGCGTGAAGGACAACCAGCTGGTGCGAAAAGGCGACATTCTGTTCGTGCTCGACCCCGCCCGCTTCCACTACGCGGTCGCGCAGGCCGACTCCGATGTCCTGCGGGCTCAGGCGCAGATGGCGCAGGCCAAGGCGCAGATGGCGGGTAGCGAGTCCGGCTTCGCGATGAAGCGCGCGCAGGCGGCGCGCCGGGCCAACCTGGCCGGGGACGTGATCTCGGACGAAAGCCGGCAAGATTCGGCCTCGCTCGCGAGACAGTCCGGCGCCGCCTATGCCGCTGATGTCGCCGCGTATAGCGCGGCAGAGGCCATGTACAAGGCGGCCGTGGTGGCGCAGCAGACGGCGCTGCTCAATCTGACGCGCAGCGAAGTGCGCGCGCCGTCGGACGGCTATATCACCAATCTGAACCTCTATCCCGGCGATTTCGCGACCGCTGGCGTCGCGCGCATGGCGCTGATCGACTCGCACTCGTTCTGGGTCTACGGCTATTTCGAAGAGACCAAGTTGCCGCACGTGCATGTCGGCGATCAGGCGGTGGTGCGGCTGCTGTCAGGCGGCAAGGACATTCAGGGGCACGTCGATAGTCTGGCGAGCGGGATTGCCGATCGCGACAACCCGACCAGCAACGGCGACCTGCTGGCGGACGTCAATCCGATCTTCACATGGGTGCGGCTCGCCCAGCGTGTGCCCGTGCGGATTCACCTCGACCAGATCCCCGCCGGGGTCAAGCTTGCGATGGGCATGACCTGCACAGTTACGCTGCGCCCGCGGCGCGGCGATTGATCTCACGGCGGAACGTGGCGCCTCAGGTTGCGCGCGTGGCGCTTTGCCACCGTGCGAATTCGAAAACGGCGCGGGCGCAACAGGTTAATAGTGATGCCTGGCGCGAGCCGGGTAAGCGGCATCGCAGATGCCGTCACCGTGTCGCGATTCATCTTTTTTAATTAGTGCATCTCGTGGAGAAATCATCATGAAGGCAAAATGGGCACTCGTATTTCTGGCGGCGTCGGCGTTCGGCGCAGTGTGCCAACAGGCCACCGCTCAGGTGGCAGGCGAACAGCCTATCGGCGTGAGCGTGGAGCAAACGCAACTGATCGTTGAAGGCTGGAGCGTCAAGAAAAGCCTGTTGGGCAAAAGCATCTATAACGACAGCGGCGAGAAGGTCGGCGTGCTGCACGACATCATCATTGCCCCGGACAACGCGGTGTCGTTCGGGATCGTCGCGGCGCACCAGTTTCTCGGCGTGTCGCAGCACGACGTAGCGATTCCGCTGTCGCAACTGGACTATGTGGACGGCAAGCTGATCTGGGCCGGCGCCACACGCGACGCGGTCAAGGCCATTCCCGCCTTCCAGTACTCGAAGGTTCGCACGGTGCCGATCGCCCGTAAGGACTTCGGTCATCACTGAGGCACGCGCCTGCGCGGCGCGGACGCGCGCCACGCAGGCTTGACGCTCCCCGGCTCCCGCCAT
This sequence comes from Paraburkholderia fungorum, assembly GCF_902833645.1. Classification (GTDB taxonomy): domain Bacteria; phylum Pseudomonadota; class Gammaproteobacteria; order Burkholderiales; family Burkholderiaceae; genus Paraburkholderia; species Paraburkholderia fungorum. Next base: position 516,220 of record NZ_CADFGE010000003.1, on the reverse strand, counting down.
GCGGGATGGATTGCGGCAGCGCAGCAGACTCGGCGCATCGCCTGAGACTCCCGTCAGACGGGCCTCCCAGCCTGAAAATGGGGTCGCGCCCGAGAAGCATTTTGGAAGGTTTAAGGAAAAATAAGTACCGCCGTTGAAGCGGGCTCGCGCATGATCACATCCAGATTGAAAGCTATCGCTCGCCGGTAGGTCTGAGTGTCATGTGCCTTGACAGCCCTGCTGGCTGTCATCCTGACGGACAGGCTGCCGGTATCCGCCAACGCATGCCCGCTTCGAAAGCCATGTCCACGCTTAACCCTTCCGCTTCGTTCAGTTGCCGTGCGACGGCGCGTTGATCCGGCTGCCATGAATACGCACCGGCGCGCGCTCCCCACGGTCCGCATCGATACCAATGTCGTGTCGATGCTGGCCGCCGCCGTCGCGTTCGTCGTGTTCGCAATCGACGCGTTTACCCCGCTCGATATCGCGGTCGCCGTCTTTTACGTCGTCGTCGTGCTGCTGGTCGCTTCGACGGGCAGCCGTGCGTCCACGCTCGGCGCCGCGTGGGGCTGCGTTGTGCTGACGCTGCTTGGCTTTGTGCTGTCGCACGACGGCGCCTATTCCAGCGGCGCGGTTGCGCGTTGCGTGGTGAGTCTGCTGGCGGTCGTCACCACCTCGATCCTTGCATTGAGAAACCTGACCGCGACAGCGACTTTGCAGGAGCAGGTCGAACTGCTCAACCTCACGCACGATGCGATCGTCGTGCACGATATGAACGACCGCATCACCTTCTGGAGTCGCGGCGCCGAGGTGCTGTACGGCTGGACCGCTCAGCAGGCGCTCGGCCAGCCGCTGCAAAAGATGACGCAGACGTCGTTTCCCGCCCCTTACGAGCAGATCCTCGACGAACTGTTGCGCACGGGCCGCTGGCATGGCGAGTTGCTGCGCGTGCGGCACGACGGGCGCGCCGTGGTGATTTCGAGCCGCGCGGCCTTGTGGCGCGACGCGAACGGCAGCCCGCGGGCGGTGCTCGCGACCAACAATGACATCACCGCGCGCAAGCGGGCGGAGCAGGCGCTCGAGCGCAGCGAGGCCTTCCTGCGTCACGCGCAGCGGCTGAGCCGCACCGGCAGCATTGCGCTGCGGTTTGCCGATGGCGAGATGTGGTGGTCCGACGAGGCTTACCGCATTTTTGATTACGCGCGGCAGACCGTGCCATCGGTCGAGGCCATCCTCGCACGCACCCATCCCGACGATCGCGTGCGTGTGCGTGGCGCGTTTGAACAGGCAGCGGCCGGCGTGCCGCAGGTCGATGTCGAACACCGGCTCGCGATGCCCGACGGCAGCGTCAAGCACGTGCATTACGTCGCCCATCTCACGACGACCCAGGCGGGCGAGCGCGAGTATGTCGGCGCACTGATGGATGTCACCGAGACCAAGCGCGCGCAGGAAGCGCTGGCGCGTTCCAACGACGAACTCGCCCACGTTACGCGAATTACCATGCTCGGCGAGCTGGCGGCCTCCATTGCGCACGAAGTCACGCAGCCGATCGCCGCGATCCTGACGTGTGGCGGCGCCGCGTTGCGCTGGCTGAACCGTCCCACACCGGAACTCAATGAAGCGGCGCAGTCGGTCGCGCAGATGATTCGCGACGCGAAGCGCGCCGACGAGGTGATCCAGCGCATCCGCGCAGTGGCGAAACGGCGCGACCGGCTACCGTCGATCGTGGATGTGAATGCGATCGTCAGCGAATCGATCGAGCTTGTGCGGGCCGAACTCCAGCGCCATCGTATCGAATTGCGCGTCGATCTTGCGGGGCGGTCGCTCACGGCGTGCTGCGATCGCGTGCAGTTGCAGCAGGTCATGATCAACCTGATTTTGAACAGCGTGCAGGCCATGGCCGAGGTCGCCGGACCGCGCAAGCTCACGGTCACGACGCGCCCGTTCGACGACGGGCAGGCCCAGGTGATCGTGCAGGACTTTGGTACGGGTATTAGCCAGGAAAGCGCCGGGAGTCTGTTCAATCCTTTCTTTACGACAAAAGCTGAGGGAATGGGTATGGGATTGTCGATCTGCCGTTCGATCGTCGAAGCGCACGGCGGCCGCATCTGGGCCGAATCGCCGCAAGCGGGCGGCGCCGTATTGCAGTTCATCCTGCCCGTTGATGAAGGGAGGTGTCATGAGCAGTAATGGGCACAACGAAATGGACATGGACACGGATAACAGTGCGAGCAACACCATGGTGTATGTCGTGGACGATGACGAATCGATGCGCGACGCCGTCCGCAATTTGCTGCGCTCGGTCGGCCTGAATGTGGAAACCTTCGGGTCTGCGCAGGAATTCCTCGCCTTCGACATGCCGGACGTGCCGAGCTGTCTGATTCTCGATGTCCGCCTTAAAGGCCAGAGCGGACTCGCGGTGCAGGAACAGATCTCGGCGAGCCAGTTAGGCTTACCGATCGTGTTCATGACCGCGCATGGCGACATCGCCATGACGGTCAAGGCCATGAAAGCCGGCGCCAAGGATTTTCTGGCCAAACCGTTTCGCGATCAGGACATGCTGGACGCCGTTGCGAATGCCCTGGCGAGTGACGAGGAGCGCCGCGAGGCCTGCCGCTCCGTGGCGGATCTGCGGCGTTGCTACGATTCGCTGACGGCGCGCGAGCGCGAAGTCATGGCCTTTGTCGCTTCCGGTCTGATGAACAAGCAGATTGCGGGTGAAATGAACCTTAGCGAAATCACCGTCAAGATTCATCGCGGGCAGGCGATGCGCAAGATGGGCGCGCGCTCGCTTGCCGACTTCGTACTGAAGGCAGAAGCGCTCGGCATCAAGCCGCCGCAAGGCATGACGACACAGGCGCGTAATTCGCGCGTCTGACTCACGGCGCGCGATGCTACGCGGCTTGCGTACTGCGTCGCCGTACCCGGCAGCTATCGAATCTATACGCAGGTATAGGTCGTTCAACGCTGAGAGCTAAAGAAGCACGGCAGCTCCCGTTCGTTCCGACAAGCGTCGGCGCTCGTCAAGTCCGGGCGCGGCGCAGCGCTGCCTGCGCGCTTTGTGATGCGACTAAACCTGGATATGAAACGACCCAACCATTGGTCATTTCAGACAACCGTATGTAGGGCTAGTTGGACGAATTCCCATGCGATACCTTGGAGTCACTGCAGCGCCGCACTTGTTCGGCACTGTCTCACCACCTAACCGGATGACCAGATCATGATCAGCTCGTCGACGTTGTATCCCGACCCCGCGGCGGAGGTCGTCCGGAAGAGTTGGGTGAGCCCGATCGGCAAGGAGCGTCAATGGCGCTGCCCTGGTGGCGACCATGCCGATACGCCGCAGCGAGGCGGGATTCTCGCCGCGCGTTGGACCCGTAACGAGGCCCAACCGCTGGAGGTTGTCAATCCGGGTAGCGCTGCGCACCATTGCATCGCGATGAATCTCAAGTGCACGTCACTGACGTTCGCTCATGCCGGCAAGACGCTGGTTCGCGGACGGGTGACGGCGGGGGTCGCGCAGATCACGGCACCGGATGTGCCGTGCAACGCCGTGTTCGAGTCGCCGGCCGACGTGCTGCACCTGTTCGTCTCGCAGCAGGTGTTGGGCGAGTGTTTCGAGGACATGTTTGGCCGGCCGCATGCAGGCGAGATTCGCATCGACAACCCCAAGCTCGTGCGCGACCCGGCGCTGGAGCGCTTGGGTCAGGCGCTCGCCGTATCGCAATCTGACGACGCCGCGCTCGGCAAGGTCTTTACCGACAGCGTGAGTCTTGCGATCGTTTCGCGCGTGATTGCGCGGCATTTCACGGTGGCTGAGCGGCAGGCGCGTGAAGCGAGTGCGTTGCCGTCGTGGCGACTGAGCCGCGCGATTGAATATGTCGACGCGCACCTTTCCGAGTCGATTGGACTTGCCGATATTGCCAACAGCACGGGTCTGACCCGCATGCATTTCGCGTCGCAGTTCCGTCGCGCGACCGGCATGCGGCCGCACGAGTACCTGTTGCGGCGGCGGATAGAACATGCACAGCATCTTTTACTTGCGTCGAAACACAACGTGCTCGATGTTGCACTGAGTTGCGGTTTTCGGTCGCAGGCCCACTTTACGACGGTGTTCAAGCGCCTTGTTGGCGAGACACCGTATTGCTGGAGGGTGAAAGCGAATGTCGATCGTTAAGCAGATTCAGGCGTTTCTCGCTGTAAGCGAAGTATTCCTGCGGCAGTCCGACGCCGAATGGGCGAATGAGTACCGGCTGTCGCAGGGCGGTACGGATGGGGTGGAGGAGGATCGGGAGAAGCTCGAGCGTGACCGGATGCCTGACAGGGCATTTGGATTTGCGGTGTTTGGCGAAGCTGTCGCGATGATCAACAAGGTTATCTGAAACAGGAGTGCAATCATGCTGGCGAAAGCTGATTTTACTGACCCGTGGCTGCAGACCCTTGGGTTGTTGTCCGCTCTTTCAGGCGATGTTGGCGGTAGTGCTGGCGAAGCGGCTGCCGTGAAGGTGTTGGCGCACGCAGCGCGGAAGGGGTGCCGCTTGCCGGTGATGGGGGAGCGGTTTGATGTGCGGGTTTATGTGATCGATCGGCCTACGCAATCGACCGCGACGATTGTATGGCGTGATTCGATGCGCTGTTCTTATGGAGATCAGGTTTGGCACGCTAGTCGCGCTAGAACGGCCGGTGTCTGCGCGATGAGCGGGCGCGCTATTCGGCCGGGTGATGCTATTTATAAGCCCAGGCCTTGCAGGCCGGCGCCGCTTAATGCCGGGGCTATGATTCTTCGGGGTGTGGTGCATGCGGCTGTTGAGGAGTGAGGTTCGGGGGTTTTTTGCTCTCGGCCTTGGTCTGCAATACACCGCCAACAAATGTAAGCACACCGACAAAAAAATAACCGCAAAACAAGGCCCGCGGAGGCAGGGCACAAACCATCACTCCCCAGCCCGGACCCCATTCCCCATCACCTTCCCCCGAAAAATATAATACTGATACAAGTTGTACCCGATCATCACAGGAAAGATAACCCCAATCCCGATCAACATGAACGCCAGCGTCGACGTATCCGACGCCGACTCCACGATACCGAGTTTCCCCGGCACAAAATCCGGAAAGAGGCTAACTGCAAGCCCGGCAAACGACAGAAAAAACAGGGCAACAGACGCCCGAAATGGTCCGCTGGAACTCCCGAGATACAACGCCCCCATGATGTAAGCAAAAGCCAACCCAGCCGCCACACCTAAAGCAATAAGCAAATGAAACACCCCGGGTTGAGTCCAGCGCTCGTGCCCCACGGCGCTAATAAACCACGTGGCGGCGGTCAGCACCACCGCCGCGGCCACGGTGACAAACGCGCTCAGCAAAGCGAGACGCCGCGACCATTGTTCGAGCGTACCGACCGTCCTCTTGACCAGATAAGTCGAGCCGAGCAACGAATAACCCGCCACCACGCCGACCGCCGAGACGGCGACGAACACGCCGCTCAACTCGCCGGGAGCCAGGCCCGTAAGCACCTTGCCGAGTATCACGCCTTGGGCGATCGCCGCGACGAGGCTGCCTATTCCAAACACCTTGTCCCAGAGCACACCATGCGACACGCTATGACGAAACTCGATGGCGGCGCCTCGCATGATCAACCCCGCAATCAGAAGCATCACCGGCAGGTACAGATCCTGCAAGAGTAACGCATACGCATCGGGAAAGGCGCCGAACAAGGCGCCGCCAAGCACGACGAGCCATGTTTCGTTAGCGTCCCAGACGTGGCCGATCGTCTGCACCATGACGTCGTGATCCTCACGACGTTTGCGCAGCAGGCTGAGTATGCCGATGCCGAGATCGAAGCCGTCGGTGACGACATAAAACACCAGCATAAGGCCGATCAGGCCGAACCAGGTGATGGCGAGCATCGTGTGAGTTGTGTTATCCATGGGACTTCCTCGCAATGGGAATGATTCAGTACTCGGAGACAGCGGCCGCGCGCTCAGCTTCGAGCGGCGCGGGCGGATTCAATGTGAGGTCGGGGCCGGCGCGCAGCCAGTTGCGCGCGAGCACGAAGAATGTGCCGAGCAGCACCACGTAGAAAGCAAAGAACATCGCCATGCTCAGCGTCACCGACGACGCGGCCACCGTCGACACAGCGTCTTTCGTACGCAGCAACCCGTAGACAACCCACGGCTGACGTCCCACCTCGCGCACAATCCAGCCGGCTTCGACAGCCACATAGGGCAGCGGAATGCACAGCACCCATGCGAGCAGAAGTTTGCGTTGCGCGAGTAATTGTTCGAGATTGCCGCGTGTCTTGCGCAGGACGTAAGCGGTCCAGAACGCGAGCACCATGAAAGCGAAGCCGATGCCGGCCATTACGCGGAATGCGTAATAGAGCAAGGGCAGCATGGGCGGCTGGTCGGCGGGGGGGAAGTCGGTGAGACCCTTGACCGTGCCGTCCAGCGTATGGGTGGCGAGCACGCTCAACATGCCGGGCACTTCGATCGACCAGTCGTTGCGCTGGGCCTGCTTGTCCGGCCATGCAAGCAGCGACCATGACGCGGCGGTGCCGGGCTTGTTCGTGATCCAGTGTCCTTCGATCGCGGCGCCTTTGGCCGGTTGCGACGCGAACACGCTGCCTCCGCTCGAATCGCCCAGCCAGATCTGGAGCGGCGCGACGAACACGAGCACCAGTAAAGCGATCTTGAACGAGCGCGCGAAGAATTCCGGATTGCGCCGCTTGAACAGATTCCACGCGGAAATGCCGGCGATCACGAACATGCCGGTTTCGATCGCCGCAACCCACATGTGCGTGACGCCCCACACCATATCCGGATTGAAGATCGCGGCAGCATAGTCGGTCACGATAATCTTGCCGTTCTCGACCGTCACGCCGGCCGGCGTTTGCATCCACGAATTGGCGACCATGATCCAGAATGCGGAGATGCTGGAACCCAGCGCGACCATGGAGGTGGCGAACAGATGCATGGCGCGCGGCACCCGTCCCCAGCCCAGCAGCATCACGCCGATAAAGCCCGCTTCGAGCATGAAGGCCATCGCGCCTTCGAAGCCGAGAATATTGCCAAAGAACTGGCCGCTGTAGCGTGAAAAGCCGGCCCAGTTGGTGCCGAACTGAAACTCCATCGGAATGCCGCTGACTACTCCGACCGCGAAATTCAGTACCAGCAGCTTGCTCCAGAAGCGCGCGTGCCGGTAGTAACCGACCTTGCCGGTACGCAGCCACAGTACTTCGACGAGTACCAGGAACGCGGACAGGCTGATCGTCAGAATCGGCCACATGATGTGGAAAATGGCCGTCATCGCGAACTGGGCGCGTGACAGATCGAGTACGTTACTCAGATGCATGATGAGCTCCCGCGCTGCCGACGAGGGCCGCCTGATGAGTAGAGTCGGGACCGACCGCCGCCGCGCGCGCGATCTTCACCGGTACGGATTTGTATGAGGGGGTGCGACTTTTCGGATCGAATGCATAGAGCGGCACGAGCGGATTCGCCTCCGGGTAGTAAGCGCCGCAGCATCCGTCCGGCAGCGAATATTCGATCACCTTGAAGCTGCGGATTACACGCTCGATGCCATCGGCCGAGAGCGCGTACACATCGACGCGTTCGCCCGGATGCAGGGCACGCTTCTCGAGTTCACGGGAGTTCATGAAGATGACGTCACGCTGGCCGAAAACGCCGCGGTAACGGTCCGAATGCGAGTAGAGCGTGGTGTTGTACTGGTCGTGGCTGCGCATGGTGGTGAGCCACAATGCTTCCGGGTCGTTATGCGCGGGGTCTTCGTCGAGTCCTTTGAAGACGAGAAAATTCGCGCGGCCGGTCGGCGTGGTCCACACGCGTTCGCGTGCGCTCGAGGCGAGATGGAAGCCGCCCGGCACGCGAATCCGCTCGTTGTACGCCTGGAATATCGGATAGACGATTTCGATCTTGTCGCGGATACGGTCGTAACTTGCGACGAGATGTTCCCATTCGACGTGGGAGTCGGGGCCCAGCGTGGCGCGGGCAATGCCCGCGACGATCGCCGGTTCGCTCTTCAGATGGGGCGAGGCGGGTTCGTTGCGGCCGCCGGAGGCGTGCACCATCGACATTGAATCTTCGACGGTGATCGATTGCGGACCGTCGGCCTGCACATCGATCTCGGTGCGCCCGAGACAGGGCAGAATCAACGCATCCTTGCCATGCACGAGGTGGCTGCGATTGAGTTTGGTCGCGATATGAACCGTCAGGTCGAGCTTGCGAATCGCCGCCTGCACGCGAATCCAGTCCGGCACGGCCGCCGCGAAATTGCCGCCGAGCGCCATGAATACCTTGGCGTCGCCACGCATCATCGAGTCGATCGTGGCGATCACGTCGTGGCCGTGCGTTGCCGGCGGCCGGAAGCCGAAGGCCCGTTCAACGCCGTCAATCAGTGCCGGCGAAGGCTTCTCCGTGATGCCGACGGTCCGGTTGCCCTGCACGTTCGAATGCCCGCGTACCGGGCACACGCCCGCGCCGGGCCGGCCGATATTGCCGCGCAGCAGCGCCAGATTGGCGACCTGCTGGACGTTTTCCGTACCGCGATGATGCTGCGTCAGCCCCATGCCGTAGACCAGAATCACGTTCTTCGCTTGCATGTAGATATCGGCGGCATTTTGAATGTCGCCGCGCGACAGGCCGCTTTGGCGAACGATTGCGTCCCAACTGGTGGCGCGCAGATCGGCGAGCAGTTCGCCTATGCCGTGCGTATGCCCTTCGATGAATGCGACATCGAGCACACGGGGGGCGTCGGCGGCGAGCGCGGCGTCGTCGGCTTCGACGATCGCTTTCATCATGCCTTTGAGCACCGCGACGTCGCCGCCGACGCGGACCTGGTAGAGAAACGAACTGATCTGCGTAAAGCCGAGGGTAGCCATTTCCACCGGATTTTGCGGCGACGCGAAGCGTTCCAGCGCCCGTTCACGAAACGGATTGAACGACACGATCTTCGCGCCGCGCCGCGAGGCGCTATGCAGATCGCTCATCATGCGCGGGCTGTTGGTGCCGGGATTCTGGCCGAAGATGAAAATCGCGTCGGCTTCCTCGAAATCGTCCAGCAGCACCGTGCCTTTGCCGACGCCGATCGATTCCGGCAGGCCGACGCTGGTTGCCTCGTGGCACATGTTCGAGCAGTCGGGAAAGTTGTTGGTGCCGAACTCGCGCACGAAGATCTGGTAGAGAAATGCGGCTTCGTTGGACGCGCGTCCCGAGGTATAGAAATCCGCCTGATCGGGGCTGTCGAGACCGTTCAGATGTTTCGCGATCAACGCGAAGGCATCGTCCCATTCGATCGGCAGATAACGGTCGGAGGTGGCGTCGTAAGCCATCGGGTGAGTCAGACGGCCGGCCATTTCCAGGTCGTAGTCGTCCCAGGCAGTCAGTTCGGAGACGCTGTGCGCGGCAAAGAAGTCGGGCGTACAGCGATAGGCCGTGGCTTCCCACGCTACCGCCTTGGCGCCGTTCTCACAGAACTCGAACGACGACGTGTGCTTCGCGTCAGGCCACGCGCAGCCCGGACAGTCGAAGCCTTCCGGCTGGTTCATCCGCAGAAGCGTCTTGGCGCCGGAGACGGCCACGCCTTGCAGCGCGAGCGCCTCGCCGGTTGCCTTCAGCGCACCCCAGCCTCCGGCGGGTTCGCTGTAAATGCGGACGGTTTTTTTGTTGGCCATGGGCGTTTCCCTAATGTTTCGTTGAGGAACTTAGGGTGAAAGCATGGGCTGCCGTCGACGCCGCCTCTTGTTGAAATGCCCGTCCGTTTCGGATTCGCACGCCGTCGACGCACGCCGTCGAACGCACGCCGGATGCGCCGTGCGTCCGATGGCGCCATGGACGCGCCGTGCATTTTCGAAAGCTCGCAGTCGATCTGGAAAGATTGGCCGATCGCCTCGACACACAATGGGTTCAACCGGCGGGGCCGCGAGAAGTCGACGCGGGGGAGGGGCGCCGCGTTCCTCGCGGTCTGTTCCGCGCCGATGCCTGAATTCACCGGAGCAACCACTATGCGATATCTGGACAATTCGACCCATGACATCAGCGGCAGCAATGCAAGACTTCAGCGGGACGCCGACGGGCTCGACCTGCCGGACTGGCGCACGACCGCTCTGGCGCCCGCCGAACCCGCCGTCCTTGGAGGATGGACGCGCTGGGTGGTCATTGCGACCGCCGTCTGGTCGGTCATCGAGTCGCCGTTTGAAATCTGGGTCAGCACCTCCGCCCGCAACGCACTGGCCTGCGTCACGGCAAAGCTGCTGTGGGTCGCGCTGGTGGCCTTCGTTCTGGCCGGCAACCGGGTGGCGCGCATCGCCTTCGCGGTTCTTTGCACGGTCGGTCTGATGGCGGTGGCGTTCGGGTTGCCTGCCGAATATCGGATGTTCCCGGTGGGGTTCGTGCTGTCTTCGGTGGAGTGTGTCTTGAAGGCGACGGCCTTTGTTTGCCTCGTTTCCGCCGGCATCTATCCCGACGAAGCGTGATCCGTCAGGTGCCGCCGAGGCCGCGTCACGTCCAGTTCTTCCAGTCTTTGATTTTCATGTAATAGCCGTGCACGCGAGGTTCCGAACGTAGCGTGGGTAGCTTTGCCATGCCGATATGAGGCTGTTTCGGCCCGTTGCACTCCGTGGCATGCACGCATTGCTCCGGCTGGCGCCGTGACGACTGCGCTGCCGGTTGCAGCGGCGACTGCGATTGCGACGGCACGGCGGGCGGATTGCGTGCTTCGACCGCAAGCCGTTCGAGCGGCAGTTGCGCATCCCACCCCGCCTGGTCGACCGCCTGCCTGAAGCTAACCGCCCGAGGCGGGCTCGACGCGCCGCAGACGGCGAGCGCCACACAGACGACGGCGGCCGCATAGCCGTAAGCGGGTCGATACCAGACTGCTTTTTGAGCTTGCATGATGGGTTCTCCGGGCGCCGACGGCGAAGGGCTGCGTCGCTGAATCGATGAAGGCTGGGTTGTCGAGAACCAGTATCCCGGGCCGACCCGGCTCGATCTTTCGCCTCAGCACGGTGACTTGTCGATTCGCACTCAAGTGGTGGCGTCGCCGCGCAAGGGCGGTGGCCGCGGGTGTGCCCCCCTGAGCGGCATCCAGCCGGACGTATGCCGGAGTCATACCAAAGTATGGCGCCCGGCATGTGGCCTGCAGGATGACCCTGCCGGAGACTGGCGCCGGCGTTTGCCGGTCGCGCGGAAGCAGGTGGGACAAGGCAACCGCAGGGGCACCCACCGTATCCCTATGGATAATAGGCTCGGATGATATTCCCGACTAGTATGGGTCTAACGACGCAAGTCTGCGCACCGGCCGCGTTGGTGCAATGGGTGAAGTATTCAAACGTGCCCGTCCCGCTAATCAACCAGGCGTGAGAGCAGCATGATAATGATCGGTCGACTGACAGTGTCGCTGGAAACGCGCGAAGTGTACCTGGAGGACCGTGTGCTCCAACTCGGCTCGCGTGCATTCGATATCCTCGAACTGCTGATCCGTGCAGAGGGGAAAACGGTCACAAAAGACGAGATTTTTCGGCATGTGTGGCCGAACTCGGTCGTAGAGGAAAACAATATTCACGTCCAGCTGTCGGCGCTCAGGAAGATTTTCGGGGGCGACAGTCAGGTGATTCGAACGATCTCAGGTCGCGGCTACCGGCTGACCATGCCAACCGAGACGCCTGATCCGGTCAGCGCGCCCACTAGCGCTGCTGCCATGCAAACCGGCACGCCGCGCCTCGCGCGCTTGCCGGTTTGCCATACGCCGTTGATCGGACGCGATGAGGCGATCGCTGAAATCACCCGCGCGCTGAAGGGAACGCCGATCGTCACCTTGCTCGGCCCGGGCGGCATCGGCAAGACGCAGCTCGGCATTGCGGTCGCGAGGGCAATTGCGGCCGTGTCGGACATGGAAGTCTGCTTTATCACGCTGGCCTCGGTGGACAACGCCGAGGGCGTCGCCAGCACGGTGGCCAAAGCACTGGGCATGGCGTGCCCGGAGGGCGAGATCCCGCTGCAATCGATAGTCGCCGCGATTCGCGGCCGCAAGCTATTGGTCCTTTTGGACAACTGCGAGCATGTGATCGAGGCCGCGGCAACTATTTGCGAGCCGCTCGTTCAGGCCTGCGCGGACCTGCGCATTCTGGCGACGAGCCGCGAGCCGCTACGGACCCGGGATGAAAAGTTCTATTGGCTTGCGCCGCTCGATACGCCTGACGCAGACGCCAACTCGCAGGCCATTCTCGCCTGTAGTTCGGTCCGTGTGTTCCTGGCGCAGATGAGCGGGCTCAATTCGCCGGTCGAAATCGACAGGAGCGGTCTCGAGATGGTCGCGACGATCTGCCGCCGGCTCGACGGCGTGCCGCTCGCGCTTGAGCTGGCTGCGGCCCGGGCCGCGGTCTTCGGCATTCGCAAGCTGGTGTCCGAGCTGGACGACCGCTTCCGGGCGCTGACAGGCGGCCGCCGGACTGCGCCGGCGAGGCAACAGACGCTGGAGGCTGCGCTCGACTGGAGCTACCAGCTTCTCAACATGACGGAGCGCGTGGTGCTGCAGAGGCTAGGCGTTTTCTCCGAGCGATTTACGCTGGAGGCGGCCTGCGCGGTGGCGGCGTGCGGGCGGCTGTCGCGCAACGACGTGACGGAAGCAATCGTAGGCCTTGCCTCAAAGTGTTTTCTCATGACGACCTTCGACAGCAAGATCAAGGAATACTTCCTGCTGGAAACGACGCGTGAATATGCGCTGCTCAAGCTGTACGAATCGGACGAGATGGACGAAATCCTCGCAAGAAAAGCGACCTGCCTGGCGTCGGCTGAAGAGCAGCTGTATGGGCCGGTTTTCAGCGCAGCGTCGCTCGGCGGCTCGCCTGCAATGGATGCCGTCGCGGCGCGTTGAGAGCGGTATGAGCCGCGGTCTGGAAAGGAGCGTTAGATGCTGAGTCTCATGTACCATGACGGCACTCAAATCCCCATTTTTCTGGAATCTGGAATGCCCGTTCCTTCGGAACTCGAACCGATGGTGTATGTGATTGACGACGAAGAAATGGTGCGGGAAGCGCTGGCGCGCTTATTGCGTTCGGCGGGTTTCAAAGCGCAGGGTTTCGCGTCGGCCACGGAAGTGCTTTCACAAGAAATACCGGCCGTGCCGATGTGCATCCTGCTGGATATGAACCTGAAGACCACGAATGGCTTCGACGTGCAAAACCAGCTCGCGCAGAAGGGTATTCAGGTGCCCGTGATTTTCCTGACCGGCTACGGATCGATCCCGATGTCCGTGAGAGCAATCAAGGCGGGTGCGCATGAGTTTCTCACCAAACCGGTCGACGACGACGAACTGCTCGAGGCCGTCAGGCGAGCGCTCGCTCAGGACGAGGCGAACCTCGCCGAGCGTGCGTTCAACGCCGATGTACTGCGACGTGCCGCGTTGCTCACGCCGCGCGAAATGGATGTGTTCGAACTTGCAGTGGAAGGCAGGATGATCAAACAGATGGCGCACGAGTTAGGCACGCAGGAGGTAACGGTGAAGGTTCACAAACGGCGCGTAATGAGCAAGATGCAGGCGAAGACGCTCATCGAGCTGGCCAGAATGTGGGAAGTGATTCGCCGGGCACGATGAGCATCACGAGGCAATAAATATCGCGCCGGATATTTTTCTCTGTAACCAGGTCGGCGCAATTGGAGTATTGGCAGCTATGAGCTTTGTTTGCATCGTCGACGATGACGCCTCGGTAAGAAGTGGTGTCGGAAACCTGCTTAAGTCAGCGGGATATACGACTGTGACGTTTTCATCGGGAGAGGAATTCCTTGCTTCTCCGTTGATTGACGATGCGTTATGTGTTTTGCTGGACGTGAGAATGCAGGGCATGCAGGGCCTCGAAGTGCAGCGTCAATTGAAAGCGGAACACAGGCGCATTCCGGTAGTATTCATGTCCGCGCATGGCGACGACGACATCGTTCAACGCGCCATGCAACATGGGGCGGTCAGTTTCCTGCGCAAACCGTTTGAGGAAGAAGTGCTGCTCGACTCGCTCGAACTCGCCACTGGACGTAGGAACTGGACGGACTAAGCACAAAGGCATATCCGTTAAATCAACGATCTGGTATTGCGCAACCGCCTCATGCCTCATTCTTGTGAGGCCGCTTGCGACTGGCGCACTGGGCCAGACCAGGCAAGCGAACGAATATCACCGCGCCAGCAAGCATCCTCTGAAACGCAGCACCACTTTGCATCCCGGCTGGTTGTCGTGGATTTCAAGGTCTGCGTCGTGGACGCGCGCAATCGCCGCGACGAGACTGAGACCAAGGCCATGCCCGGTGGTTGCACGCGCTTGCTGACTTGGGCCGCGGTAGAACGGACGTAGTACGGCTTCGCGTTCCCCGACTTCGATGCCTGGGCCCGAGTCTGCAACGTGCAAGACCGGTTTCCCCGCATCCGTGCCCGCTCCGAGCGTAATCGTGCCTCCGCCAGGCGTGAATTTGAGCGCGTTGTCGAGCAGATTTTCTATCGCACCGAACAACAGGTCGACGTCGCCACGCACTTTCACCGTTTCCGGAGCCTGCACCGAGACCGATAAGCCGCGCTGGTCCGCTGCCGGCTCGTACAGTTCGACGACATCGCGCAACACCGTGTCCAGCGACACATCGCCAAAGCTCGCACGCCTGCCGTCGGCTTCGATTTCCGCAATTCGAAGTAGCGCCGTAAAGCGGTTCAGCACGACGTCGGATTGCAGAATGGCGGCATCGACAGCGTTTTCATAGCCGGCCACGGTATCGGCGCGCCGCCGCGCTCGTTCGAGGCCCGCGCGCAGGTGCGTCATCGGCGTGCGCAAGTCGTGTGCGATGCCCGCGCATACTCCGCGTACCTCGGCGACGAGCCGTTCGATTTCGTCGAGCATCAAATTGACGATCCCGGCAAGGCGATCCAGGTCGTGATGCGTGCCGCGCGTCGGCAAGCGGCGGCTCAGTTGCCCCGCCATGATTTCGCCTGCGGTAAGGCTAATCGCTCGGATACGCCGATTCGACATCGCGTTGAGCGCCGCGCCGCAACCCACAGCGAGAATGATAGTCAGTGTCAGGCCCACGCAGAGCACATTCACGAGCATACGATCGAAGTTGCGAATTTCGTCGATCGAGTGACCGACGACAATGCGCAGGCCGCTAGCCGTCGGCACGATGATGCCGCGAAAGTGGGCGTCTCTCACGCGGTTGCCGTCGGCCACGGCTTGATCGTAATAGAACGGCTTGCCTTCGCGCGCGTCCGGCAGCATGGGGATATTGCCCGCGAGCCATCGGCCATTGGCATCGAACGCACCGTAGGGTCTGCTGCTCGCCACGTCGCGCCGGCTCAACGCCGCCACGTCCGAGATTGCCTCGTCACGTCCAATCGAGCGAAATTCCGCGACCTCGCCGAGCAAACGCTCGTCGACCTCGTGCAGTAAATAACCGTGCGTCACCCAGTACAGCGTCCCGAACAACGCGATCGCCGAACTGATGAACACTGCCAGCAGCCACGTAATGCTGCTGATGTGCATGCGCGGGCGGCGTCTACTCGCCGGCATGGAGGATGTAGCCGACATTGCGCACCGTGTGGATCATCGCTGAGAGGCGGCCATCCAGGCTGATCTTGCGGCGTAGCTGGCCTATGTGCATATCGATTACGTTGGTTTGAGCGTTGAAACGGTAATTCCACACGGACTCGAAGAGCATTGCGCGCGTGACCGGTTGTCCCGCGTGACGCATCATATATTCGAGCAACTGATACTCGCGTGGTTTCAGATCGATCACGTCTCCGGCGCGCGCCACAACATGCGTGCTCATATCGAGGACGAGATCGCCGACGCTCATCGCCGACGGCTCCGTCAGCGACGAACGGCGCCGCAGCAACGCACTCAGACGGGCGGTCAGCTCGAGACTGTCGAACGGCTTGGTCAGATAATCGTCACCGCCCGCGCGCAGACCTCGCACGCGCTCGTCGACCGCGGACAACGCGCTCAGGATCAGTACCGGCGTTTGCTTGCCGACATTGCGCAAGGTGGACAAAATCGACAGGCCATCGACATCGGGCAACATGCGATCCATGACGACCGCATCGAAATCGCCTTCCAGCATGCGCAGCAGGCCAAGGTGTCCGCTTGCGACACCATCCACCGCGAACCCGTAGTCTTCGAGCGCAGCGACGACTTCAAGACGCACGGGATCGTCGTCTTCAACAACCAGCACGCGCGGTTTGCGCGCCTTCGGCCAGGCGAGCAGCGATTCACTTTCCAAACGAACGTTTTCCCATTTGATTCATGCGTCACAGGGGCCAGCAGGGATCCTTCAGCCGATTGGCGACAGGATGAGCCGGCCGCTCGGACTTAACACGCGCGGCCGCACAGCGTGACATGAAAATATTTCCGTCTCGTGACATGCGGGCAGCCACTCGCCAACGTCGAATCAATTGAGCTTCAAGGCTGCGCGGACTTCGGCTCGCGCTTCAGCAAACGCCTTCTGAAACGCGGGGTTCGCCATTAGCGCCTCGGCGACGAGCGTGCCGTCAATCCGGCCGGCTTCCACATCGCTCGGATAGTGAACGCCATCCACCACGCGGTTTTCGCCGTATTCGCGGCCGCGTGCAAAAAGCGTATCGCGCTTTTCAGGGACCATCTGCGCGAGCAGGATCGCGGTCATATAGCCAAAGGTGGAGTGACCGCTGGGATAAGAATCGTAGCCATCCTTAGGATTGAGCGGAACCGACGGATGCACGCCCGGGTTCGCAATATAAGGGCGTGCTCGCGAGAAAAAGTCCTTGCCGGTTTTCGCGATCGTCGACGCGTCATGGTTCGCGGCATCGAAGAGCGCCGCGGTCTTGGGAAGATTGACTTCGTTGAACTCCGGGCCGAGCACATCTGCAAACCGGAATACCGTCTTTTTGACGTCGGCCCTCGCGCGCTCCACCTGTTCAGGCGTGCGGGTGCGCTGCACCTCCAGAACAGTTGCCATATCCGCCTGTCCACGGGCGGAGTCAGCCGCGGGAGGCGGCGCGAGAAGCTTGCTTAGGTCAACCTGGTGTGCGTCGAGATACGTGGCGGTTTGCGCGAGCACAGGCTGGCTTAACGCACCTGTTGTGCCCGCTGCAATCATTAGACAGATAACCAGCGGCAAAGAATGAAGACGTTTCATGGTGCCCGTGAAGAGAAGATGGCTTGCAGCGAAGCCTAGACGTAGCGCACGCAACGTGCGCCAGGCTAACTGATTTCAACCACACGTCGAGCGTGGCTGAGGGCTGATCCTAGTGTGAGCAGATGAATGAGCGGTGTCCGAAAACTTACAAATCTAAGCTCGCGCGGGGCCGTCCTTGCGATTCACGCAGCTCGTTGTCGATCCGTAACGAGAACTTTAATTTCGTAAGTTAACCATCACTGGGCATTAATGGACCGCCCTTAACATCGCGGCTTGTTTGATTCAACGCCCCACGGCCACATTCAAAAACAAGGATCCATGCACCATGCAACGGGTACGTTCAACGCTGTGTAAGACGCCGCTGACGCAGTTCGTTATCGCCACACTCTGCGCCGCCGGAACGCAGGTCTCTTACGCTCAGGCCGCCGGCGCACAGACCTCGGGCGACCTGGGCTCCGTGCAAAGCACGGCCGTTTCGTCGTCGGGTAACAGCGTGGCTGCAAGCAGGAAAGTCGAATCCGCACCGGCTCAAGCACCTTCGCAAGGCTCACTCACGGCAACCGAACCGCAGTCGACGATCAGCCGCCGCTACATTGAAAACAGCACCGCGCCGACTGCAACCTATAGCGACATCGCCAATATCGCGCCGAGTGTTCAGAGCGTCAATCCGAACGGCCCCGGTCTGATGGAGTCGGCGGGTGTCACCATCCGTGGCTTTCAGGACGGTCAGTACAACGTGACATTCGACGGCATTCCGTTCGGCGACACGAACGACTTCACTCATCACTCGACATCGTTCTTCACATCGCAATTCCTCAACGGCATCACCGTCGATCGCGGGCCCGGCGACGCGTCGCAAATCGGCTTCGCCACGTTCGGCGGCCTGCTCGGCATGCAGTCGAAGGACCCAACGATGACCCCATCGGCCTCGCTGATCGGCTCGTATGGCAGCTATAACACCTGGCTCGCCGGCGCCGAGTTCAACACGGGCGACGTACAGCAGCTGGGTGACGCACGCGCAATGTTCGGCTACACGCAAAGCAGCAGCGACGGTTATCTGACCGGTGCGGCCCAGCGTCGGCAGAACGTCTACTTCAAGCTTGAGAAGCCGCTTGGCGACGATACGCTGCTCACGCTGTTTGCCACCTACAGCAAGATCCATCAGGACGTCTCGTACGGCACGACCGCGGCCCAGATCGCGCAGTTCGGCCCCAACTACGGACTGTCCAGCGATCCGACGAGCCAGGCGTTCTCGGGTTACAACTTCGACCTGATCAATACGGACTTCGAGTACATCGGCATCCAGTCTAAAGTCGCGCAGTGGGCGATCGACAACAAGCTCTACACGTACGGGTACTACCACAACGGCTTCAACGGCATGGATCCGAACGGCGAAACGCCGAACGGCACCATCTACGGCGCGAACAACGTACCAGGCCAGGAGATGAACAACAACTACCGCGCGTGGGGCGATGTGCTGCGCGCCCAAAGAGATCTCGGCCCGGGCACGCTGGAGCTCGGAACCTGGCTCGCGTACCAGACGAATTTCCGCAACAACTTCAACGTCGACGACAGCCTTAACTTCGCGTTCACGTCGCCGAACTTCGCCATGAACGACAACTTCCTCACGTGGCAGCCGTATATCCAATACGCGCTGAAGTTGCCGTACGGCCTCACGATCACGCCCGGTGTGAAATACGCGTCGTTCACGCGTCATCTGTACTCGGACATGAACCAGGGCTCGGGCACGCCGGTGGACTTCAGCCATACCTGGACCAAGGTGCTGCCGTCGCTGCAGATCCACGAGCAGATCAATCCGGTCTGGAGTGCCTACGCTCAGTATGCGCAGGGCTTTCTCGCACCCAATCTGAACGCGCTTTACGTCAACAATCCGGCTATCTCCGGCCAACCCTCGCCGGAGCAGACCGACAACTATCAGATCGGCACCACCTATAAGACCGATCGCGTCACGGCCTCCGTCGACCTGTACTACGTGAACTTCAAGAATGCGGTCACGAACCAGACGATCGGCGGCGTCACATTCTTCCAGAACGCCGGTGGGGCGATCTACAAGGGCGTCGAAACGGAAGGAACGTACTACGCGGGGCTCGGCTTCAGCCTGTACGGCAACTTCACGGTCAACTCGGCGAAGCAGAAGGGCACTAACGACTGGATGCCCAACTCGCCGCGCGAGACGGCCGCGTTCGGCGTGATCTATGAACACGGTCCGTTGACCGGCTCGCTAATCACAAAGTTCATCGGCCGGCAGTACGGCCTCACGGGCAATCAGATCCCGATCGGCGGTTATGCCGTGACGAACCTCGCCACCGGTTACACGTTCAAGAGCCCCTCGCCGTGGTTCCGCGACGTACGCCTCGGTTTCCAGATCGACAACCTCTTCAACCGGACCAGCATCGACTGGCTCGCCGGCCAGACTGTTGCTGACGGTACGCCGCTCTACTACACGGTCCCGGGCCGCGCGTTCATCGGAACGATGCAGATGGACTTCTGATCTTCACCAGGAAACTTTTATCCATGAACCTTGCTCACCTCACCGACCTTGCGAACGATTCAGGCGGCGTACTCTACGTCATCGCTACGATGCTGTTCATCGCCATGACGATTATCATCGAGCGCCTCTGGTATCTGCACCGTGTAGCGGGTAGTGGCCGCGATGCGCTCGAGCAACTCGACCACCTCAATCCGTTGAATGTGGCCGCGCTCGTATCCTGCGCCGAGCAATTCGACGACTTGCCCACCGGCAGACTGATAAAGACGGCGGCGAGCGTTCCAGGGCAGGCGTCGCGCGAAGAACTTGGCGCTTGCCTCGACGAAGCGATCATGCGCGAGGCGCCGCGCATCGACCGCCTGCTGTGGGTGCTCGATACGATTGTCACGCTGGCGCCGTTGCTTGGCCTCTTCGGCACGATCGTGGGCATGTTCAACGCGTTTCAGGTCCTGTCGAATCCGGGCAATGCGCCGACCCAGGTCACGGGCGGCGTCGCCGAAGCGCTGGTCGCGACGGCATCGGGCTTGTTCGTGGCGATGATCGGGCTGGTATTTTTCAACGGCCTGCACAATCGGGCACGCGCCGTATTGCACCAGCTCGAGACCTTGAAGGCCGCACTCGTCAACCGCCTCGCGGCAACCTCGCAGGAAGCCGCGAAGCCAGTGCGTGAGACGCCGCGCGCGGTAGTCGGCAAGCTCGCGTCGCAGGGAGTGTGACGATGAAGTACTTCGAAGCGCGCAAGGCTCGCATCGAGATCATTCCGATGATCGACATCATGTTCTTTCTGCTGGTGTTCTTCATCATGATCACGCTGCACATGATCCCGAATGCGGGTCTGCGCACGCAATTGCCTTCGAGTGCTACGACGCAGTCGTTGCCGCCGCCGAAAGTGACGATCACGCTTGCCGTTGACGGCAGCGTGTCCGTCGACGGTAAGACGCTCAGCACCGCGCAACTGACGGCGATGCTTGCGGCGCGCCCGGATGTCGCCCACACGGCGGTGACGATTGCCGGCTCGAAGGAAGCGCAGCTCCAGAAGCTCGTCGCCGTGATGGACGCGTGCCGGGCCGCGGGCGTCACGCAGATCGCGCTGGCCGCGCAACCTGTGGCGAACTGATATGGCGACTGTACCCGTCTCCGGCATGTCGCAAGAACGCACCCGCCTATTTCCCGCCGCGGCGCTTGCGCTGGTCGCGGAGGCGCTGTTGCTCGGCGGTGCGTTAGTGTTCCTGACGCACAAGGCGCCGGCCCCGGTCGAACTTCCGCCGACCACGCTGACCCTTGCTGCGCCACCCGCGTCGACCCCGCCGGCGCCGCCGGCGCCAAAGCCGGTTGTTCCAACACCGCCGAAGCTTCAGACGCCGCCGGTGCGGCCGGTTGTGCCGGTGCATCACCTGGTGACGCATACACCGCCGCCGAAGCCTGCGGTTGCGCCGCCGCTGCAGCCGGTTCAAGCGCCCGCCCCGGTGCTGCCTTCAGTCGCGCCGACTGAGCCGGCGCCCGCGCCGCCTCCAGCGCCTGCACCGCCTGCCGCTCCTACTACGGCATCGCCGAGTTTCGAGGGCGCATTGCGCGCGGCGATTCAGGCGGCGCTGCGTTACCCCGAGTCGGCGCGTATGGCCGGCATGTCGGGACGCACACGAGTCGCGTTTCAGTATCGCGACGGCGTGGTGTCGGATGTGCGCGTGATCGTCCCAAGCGGACTGGGCTTGCTGGACCGCGCGGCGGTCGCGGCAGTGCGCGACGCGGCTTATCCAAAGCCCGATCCGGCCTTCGTGGGTAAGACGCTTTCCGAGCAGTTGTGGGTCACGTTCGATCTCGATCGCCCCAACTGACCGAGAAGGCGCGCGCACCCCAATCAAATCAACAGAATTAACTGGAGTCATTTCGACGTGAAACGAAGCAAAACTTTGCACATGCTGATTGCCGGCGGTCTTCTTTCCGGATTGTTATGTAGCGCGGCGCACGCCGTGACCGCTAAGACCGGCGCGCAGTTCGAAGTGACCGGGCGTTATGCGCTGCAAGGCGCCGAGCGTTGGGACTACGTCGCATACGATCCGGTGCGGCATCATCTGTTCGTGAGCCGCGATGACCACGTTCAAGTGGTCGACACGCATACCGGAAAGCTGTTCGGCGAAATAAAAAACACCGACGGTGTGCACGGTTTCGCGTTCGTCCAGGATCGCAAGCTCGGTTTCGTGACCAACGGCCGTGCGAATACGATAACGGTCATCAACCTCGATACGCTGAAGGTGGTCGACACCATTAAAGCCGCGGGTCCCGATCCGGACGGCATTCTGTATGTGCCGTCCCTGCAGCGCGTCTACGTCAGCAACGGGCATGACAAAAGCGTGAGCGCAATTGACGTTGCGACGCGCAAGATTGTCGCGACCACGCAGGTCGGCGGCAAGCCGGAGGCGCTTGCCGCCGACGGTCAGGGGCACGTTTTCGTCAACGTGGAAGACAGGAGTGAGATCGTCGAGATTGATGCGAGCTCTGCTGAAGTAGTGGCGCGTTGGCCGCTAGCGCCCTGCGAGAAGCCGTCGGGACTCGCCATCGACGCTAAGAACGAGCGCCTGTTCACCGTGTGCGCGAACGAACACATGATGGTGGTGGATGCGAAGTCGGGCCATGCGGTGGCCGACTTGCCGATTGGCGGCCATCCAGATGCCGCCGCGTTCGATCCGGCGTTGAAGCTGGCGTTCAGTTCCAACGGTGCGAATGGCACGCTGACGGTGGTCCACGAAGACGACGCGGATCACTACAGGGTCATGCAGAACGTGCAGACGCAGGAAGGTGCAAAGACGATGGCCCTCGATCCGCAGACGCACCGCGTGTACCTGGTGTCTTCGAAGTTCGGTCCTGCCGAAGCGGCGACGGCGCAAGATCCTCATCCGCGTCCAACGATCATTCCTCACACGTTCGAAGTGCTCGTCGCGCAACTTAAGTAAGCGTGGTCCATTGCTGGCTTGCCGTATTACGTCTGCGGCGCATGCCGGATAGCGTCGATCCGGCGCCGCGGCGACAAGTCCGGCGGCGGAGCCGCGCAGATCGTCTGCGCTCGTCAACTTGACAGAGCCCATGCAACAGATACTAACCAGCACTGTTGCTTTGGTATTTTTAACCCGCCGTTTTAACCGGAAAAATAACGATCCTGTAATCTGCCGGACGGCCTGGGGTAACGAAGTGGTCGCTATGCTAGGAACTAACCTCTCGCGGTTAGGCGCGGGCGTAGCGACGCGACTCCATCCCCCGCGAGGAGCTCGACGTCTAACAGATGGAGTGCACACCTATGGTTTCTCGCCCCCTCACACTGCTGTATTGCGCCCGAAACTTGCCAGCCAGCATGCGCCGGGGAACACGATGAACCAGTTGGCTTCGATACGCATCTTCGCCAAGGTTGCGGAGTGCCTGAATTTCGCCGAAGCCGCCAAGCAATTGGGCATTTCCAATTCGGTTGTCACGCGCAGTGTCGCGACGCTCGAGGAACACTTAGGCGTTCGGCTGATCAATCGGACTACGCGGCGCGTATCGTTGACGGCGACAGGCCGGCTGTATTGGGAGCGCTGCACCGAGTTGCTCAGGCAGCTCGACGACATGGACGAATGTATCGCGGCCGCAGTGGGACAGCCTACCGGGTCGCTGCGGATTGCGGCGTCTTCGCTGTACGCGACTACCGATCTACCGGACATGCTGGCCGCCTACCGTGCCCACGAACCCCGCGTGAGTTTCGACCTGACCGTGTTCGACAATATGAGCGACGTCGCGGCCAGCGAGTTCGATGTGTGCTTCAGTGCGGAGCGTCGCCTGCGTGATTCGTCGCTGGTGTGCCGGCCGCTCGCGCAAACACGCGACGTGATTGTTGCAAGCCCCGACTATCTGGCGCGTCGCCCTGCGCCGTGCACGCCGGGCGAGCTGGACTCGCACGACGTGCTCGTCGCGTCGGATGCGCCGAGCCGTTACTGGGAGTTTCGCGACGCCCACGGCACACAACGCGTCGTTGTGCGGCCGATCCTGAACATACAAAGTCCTCACGTCATCAAGCGTGCGGTGCTGGCGGGACTCGGAATCGCGCGCTTATCACGTTCGTTCGTACAGCACGAACTGACCAGCGGCAGCTTGTGTGCGTTGCTGGATGACGTCGCGCTATGCGGCGACGAACGCACTGTGTGGCTGCTCTATCTCGGGCAGCCGCACATGGCGGTTGCTTTGCGCAGCTTCGTTGATTTCGTCGTGGAGCGCTATCGTCGGAAACCGTTCGAAGGCAAGGCACAAAGCGACGTGCGCGTAGGCCCCGTACAACACCAATCGAGCAATACTGAATTGCTGTGGGGCGGGATTTTGTAGGTCCTAAAGTGCGAACAACCGACGTCGGCTGCGCCCGGACTCCGCGCAAATAGCGCGGGTGGCGCAGCGGCGCGGTGTTCTTACCCACAAGGATCCGACTACATGAAAAGACTCCTGATTGCCGCGGTCGCCAATACCGCGCTCGGCTGTACATTTGCCCCTATCAGCGCGATGGCGCAAAGCAGCGTCACGCTGTACGGCCTGATCGACGAAGGCCTGAATTACACCAACAATACCGGCGGCCATTCGAACGTACAGATGGAAAGCGGTTTTGCGCAAGGCTCCCGCTGGGGTCTGAAGGGGGCGGAGGACCTGGGCGGTGGGACCAAGGCAGTCTTCCAGTTGGAAAACGGATTCGACGTCAACTCGGGCAAGCTCGGCCAGGGCGGCCGGATGTTCGGACGTCAGGCGTACGTCGGCCTGAGCTCAACGCAATTCGGCACGCTGACGATGGGCCGGCAATATGACTCCGTCGTCGACTTCCTCGCGCCGCTCACGGCAAACGGAAACTGGGCGGGCTATCTGATGTCGCATCCGTACGATAACGACAACACCGACAACTCCTTCCGTTTGAACAACAGCGTGAAGTACACGAGCAACACGTACGGCGGCGTTACGTTCGGCGGCCTGTACGGCTTCAGCAACCAGGCAGGCGGCTTCGCGAACAATCGGTCTTACAGCCTCGGCGCGCAATACGTTGGCAGCAATGTGACGGTGGCCGCGGCCTATATGCAGATCAACAATCCGGGCGGCACGACAGGCGGTTCGCTCGCTGCCGACGACACCGACTTTTTCGCCGGCCGTCAACAAGTCTGGGGCGCGGGCATCAACTACACGATCGGACCGACGTTGCTCGGCTTTGTGTATAGCCATACGAGCCTGAACGACGCGACCGGCTCGGTCTACGTCGGCAACTTCGCAAACACCGCGACCAGCCTGAAATTCGATAACTTCGAACTCAACGCCAAGTATCAATTGACGAAGGCCGCGTATGTCGGCGCGATGTACAACTACACGATTGCCCACTTCGATTCCAGTGCGGGCAATTCGAAGCCGAAATACCAGCAGGTGGGCTTGATGGCGGACTATAACCTGTCAGCGCGCACCGACGTCTACGTGCAGGGTATGTACCAGCACGCATCGGGTGGCGGCACGGTGTCGGCTCCATTGAATACCGCGTATATAACGGGCGCGGATGCACCGTCGTCGAGCGCGAATCAGGTCCTCGCGCGCGTCGGTATCCGGCACAAATTCTGATCGCTTGCGCTTTGCGGTCATCGGGCAGTGTTTGCCCGATGACTGGGCGGCACGCATTGCTTCACGGCATCAGTTCGACGCCGACTCCGAATGGGCGGCTGCGGAGTCTGTGGTAGTTGTCGGGCTTGCGGCGTCGGTGCCATGCCGGATCGCATAGATTTCGCGATTGCGGGCGACGGCCTCTGCAGACGGCGGATAGTCGCTCCTGGGTGCCGGTACGAGGCCGTCTGCCTCGGCCTGCACGAGTTGAGCGTACACCTCGGCCCGCGTCAAGCCGCCGGTGGATGACTGGGCGAAAGCATTGGCGCCGAACGACAAGCTGAAGGCGATCACAGCGAAGGCGGTAAGCAGTTTCATGGTGTTTCTCCGGTTGGCGAGGAATGAATGGCTTGCACCACCATTCCTATTGTTGTCATTCCGGCTGTCGACGCGTTGACCGCAGGATTACCGTTTCGTTAACTACACGAAGCGTGGAGTGCAACTGCATTGCAGCGCGTGCCTCGGGTATGCCTTCGCATAGCGGCTTGTGGCTCGCGCGAGCCGTCGCATCAACATTTAAGGGAACACACATGTGCGCAGCGAAGCACCACGCAAAGCCGGTAGGTTTGTCGCTGGTTGTCGATAACTCGACGGTGGGTGACAGGGCAACATATCGCGAAGCGCCGTCCGCGGAGGGTATTCCTGAAGGCTGGTTCGAGGAAGAAGTTGGATATGTCGGCGCGCTGCCTTCGGCGGTTCACGCTCTGGCGGACCCGGATGAAAGCGGACGTGACGGCCATGACTGAAGCAACCTGCGAGGCCTATCAATCCCTGGGCCTGAGTGTATTGTTAAGGGCGGCGACCGCGGGCAATGACCTGACGCCACTGGGCGTGAGTCTGCTTGAGTACGCGCAGCGCCATGACGATCCTGGCGCACTGCTCGATCTCTCGCTGGTCCTGGAGATGAAATACGAAAAGCCGGCGGCGCTTGCCGTTCAGCGGCAGGCATTGCAGATGCGCCGACTTTACCGGATTAAAAATGCCAGCACGGAAAGTCCGTCGGTAAAGTTGCTGGTGCTGAAAGCGCCCGGCGACCTGATGGCGAATACGCCGGTCGAGTGCCTTCTTGAACACGCCGACTTGCAGGTCGACGTGCTCTATATCGACGAACACTCCACGCAGGAATGCCGCTTGCCGGAGCATGATGTCGTGTTGGTGGCAGCGTGCGCGCTGGATGAGAATATCGCGGCTCTCGACCTGATCGCCTCGTTGTTACACACGACAACAAAGCCCGTGCTCAACCTGCCGGAAGGTATCGCGCACACGACGCGCGAAGCGGCCTACGCGCTGCTGGGCGGCGTCCCGGATATCTGTATGGCGCCAACGAGACGCGTTTCGCGCGCTGAAATTCTGGATCTGCTCGCGGGTCGATCCGACAACCTCGTCATGCTGGACTTGGATTATCCGCTCATCGTCCGCCCGGTCGGATCGCATGCCGGCGAGGGGTTGGAGCGCATTTCCTGCGCCGCGGAACTTGCCGATTACGTGGATCGTTCGGCTGTCGCCGAGTTTTACATCGCGCCCTTCATCGACTACAGCAGTGCGGACGGACTGTTCCGTAAATACCGGATCGTGATGATCGGGATGACGCCTTTTTTGTGTCATATGGGCATTTCGGCGCACTGGATGGTTCACTACCCCTACGCGGAAATGATCGCGCATCCGGAGCGCCGGGCCGAGGAGGAGCGTCTGATGGCCAATTTCGACACCACCTTTGCGGTGCGCCATCGCGAAGCTTTGCGCGCCGTAGTCGAGCGGACAAGCCTGGACTACGTCGGATTCGATTGCGCCGAAACAGAAGACGGACGGCTGCTTATTTTCGAAATCGCGACAGCTATGGTCGTCCACGATATGGACGATGCGGCCTTGTTTCCGTACAAGCTTGCGCAAATGCGCCGGGTGTTCAGTGCATTTCATCAATTGCTGCTTGCCGCGCGGGTTGGCCGCAATCCCTCGACCGGTGCCTGAATCCGGATCCCGGCGGCCTCCATTTCCCGGTGCGCCTCGTTATAGAATGCGGCTAAGAAGGCGCGATCGTGCGCCTCGACACCGGGCAGGGTGCAAGTTGACCGCAGAAACAAAGAAAAGAGCGCCGCGTCGCAAATCGAATGCAATTTCCGTGTTGGACGTGGCACGCGCAGCGGGTGTATCGACCGCGACCGTTTCGCGTGTGCTGAACGGCAACGCGACGGTAGCGGCCGAACTGCAGAACCGCGTACGCGAGATCGCACAGACACTCGGCTACACGCCGCACGCCGCGGCGCGCGCGCTGGCGTCGCAGCGCTCGAAGACGATCGGTGCGGTGATTCCGTCGCTGGAAAACCAGAACTTCGCGATCGGTGTGTTCGCGCTGCAAAAGCGCATTGGGGAAGCCGGCTATACGTTGCTGCTTGGCTGTTCGTACTACGACCAGGAGGACGAACTGAAGCAGGTGCGTGCGCTGATCGCGGACGGCATTGCCGGCCTGATGCTGGTAGGCCGTAACCACTCGCCTGCGCTGTACGAACTGATCGAAAAGGAGCAGATTCCGCTCGTCAACGGCTGGACCGTCGATCACGATCATCCTTATGTCGGATTCGACAATGTCGCGGTGGGTCGGCGCCTCGCCGAGTATCTGCTCGAACTCGGGCATGTGCGATTCGGCATGATTACCCAGATGACGCAGCACAGCGATCGTGCGGCTGATCGCGTCGTTGGTGTGCGCGCGGCGCTGCAGTCACGTGGGCTGCAGTTGCGCCACGAGCATCTGATCGAGATGCCGCATAAGATCATTGAAGGCCAGATGGCGATGAAGGCGCTGATGAACGGTCCCGAGCGTCCAACGGCTGTCATCTGCGGTACCGATCTGCTTGCAATCGGTGCGCTTGCCGAAGCGCGCGAGTCGGGTATCGACGTACCGGGCGAGCTGTCGATAGCGGGCATCAACGACATCGAGTTTTCCAGCTTCACGTCGCCGCCGTTGACGACCATGCGGCTCGCAGCCGACGAAATCGGCGCGCGCAGCGCCGAGTATCTGCTCGCCCGGATCGAAGGGCGGCCGGTCAGTTCGCAGTACATCGTGCCGACCGACCTGATCGTGCGCGGTACCACGGGGCGCCCTCGCAACACCTAGCTCGGCGGCACACGGCGTGGCGCCTTGTGAAAACACGAACCGGGGCCGCCGGTCGCCAGACGCATGGACGCGCGGGACGACGGCGGTGGCCCTCCATGCAGGCCGGAATCGTCCCGCGGTGTCGACTGCGATCCGCGCCTAAGCCTTCGCGCCCAGCCGGAACTTGTGCAGCAATGGCTCCGTATACCCGGCAGGCTGCGCGCGCCCTTCAAAAACCAGCGCCTTCGCCGCTTTGAAGGCGAGCGATGTGTCCAGGTGACCGGTCATGGGCTGGTACTGCGGGTCGTTGGCGTTCTGCGCATCCACCACTTTCGCCATGCGCTTGAACGTTTCGTTCACCAGCGCCTCCGACACCACCCCGTGATGCAGCCAGTTCGCAATGTGCTGGCTCGAAATGCGCAGCGTCGCGCGGTCTTCCATCAGACCGATATCGTGAATATCCGGCACCTTCGAGCATCCGACGCCCTGATCGATCCAGCGCACCACGTAACCCAGAATCCCTTGCGCGTTGTTCTCGATTTCCTCGCAGATTTCCTCCTCCGACCACTGCGCCTTTTCGACCACAGGTATGGTCAGCAAGCCATCGAGCAGTTCATCGCGTACGCTGTCGTAGCCCGTCGTTTCCAGCTCCTGCTGCACGGCCTGAACGTCAACTTGATGGTAGTGCAGCGCGTGCAGCGTTGCGGCGGTCGGCGACGGCACCCAGGCCGTGTTCGCGCCCGCTTTCGGATGCGCGATCTTCTGTTCGAGCATCGCGTGCATCAGGTCGGGCATCGCCCACATGCCCTTGCCGATCTGCGCGCGTCCGCGCAATCCCGAGCTTAGGCCGGCCAGTACGTTATTGCGCTCGTAAGCCGCGATCCACGCCGACGATTTCATATCGCCCTTGCGCATCATCGGACCCGCTTCCATGACGCTGTGCATCTCGTCGCCGGTGCGATCCAGGAAGCCCGTATTGATGAACGCCACGCGTGCCGATGCCGCCGCAATGCACGCCGGCAGGTTGACGCTCGTGCGGCGCTCCTCGTCCATGATGCCCATCTTGATGGTGTGGCGCGGCAGCCCCAGCAGATCTTCGACGCGACCGAACAGTTCATTGGCGAACGCGACTTCGGCCGGCCCGTGCATCTTCGGCTTGACGATGTAAATCGAGCCGGTGCGCGAATTGAGCTTGTTTTGCAGGTCGTGCATCGCGCCCAGCGATGTCATCACGGCATCCAGAATGCCTTCGGGAATCTCATGACCGTCGCGATCGACGATCGTCGGATTTGTCATCAGATGCCCCACGTTGCGAATGAACAGCAACGAGCGGCCATGCAGCTTCACGGTCGAGCCGTCGGGCGCGGTGTATGTGCGATCGGCGTTCAGGCGGCGCGTGAAGGTCTTGCCGTTCTTCGTGACTTGCTCGGTCAGTTCGCCTTTCGCGAGGCCTAGCCAGTTGCGGTAAAGCTGGACCTTGTCGGCGGCGTCGACGGCGGCAACCGAGTCTTCGCAATCGATAATCGTCGAGACGGCCGCTTCCATCAGCACGTCTTTCACGCGCGCTGCGTCGGTCTTGCCGATCGGGTGCGTGGCGTCGATCTGGATCTCGAAGTGCAGGCCGTGGTGCTTAAGCAGGACGGCGGAAGGGGAGCCAGCGTCGCCCTGATAGCCGATGAACTGTGCCGGAACCTTCAATGCCGACGAGCCGTTCTTGAGCGTGACGGCGAGCTTGCCGCATTCCACGCGGTATGCGATGGCGTCGACGTGCGAGCCGTTGGCGAGCGGCGCGGCTTCGTCGAGGAAGGCACGGGCACGCGCGATCACGCGCGCACCGCGGACTACGTTGTAGTAAGCGGTGCGTACCGCGCCGTCGGTTTCGGGGATGGCGTCGGTGCCATAGAGCGCGTCGTACAGGCTGCCCCAGCGCGCATTCGCGGCGTTGAGCGCGTAGCGCTGGTTCGAGAGCGGCACGACGAGTTGCGCTCCCGCCTGTTCGGCGATTTCGGTATCGACGTTCTCAGTCGTCGCTTTCACGGCTGCGCTCGCCGGCACGATATAGCCGATGCCTTCGAGAAATGCGCGGTATGCCTTCAGATCGCGCACCGGCCCCGGATTTGCGCGGTGCCACTGGTCCAGCTCCGTCTGCAGACGGTCGCGTTCTGCGAGCAATGCGCGGTTCTTCGGCGCGAGGTCGTGGACGAGGGCATCGAAGCCTTTCCAGAACACCTCGCTGTCGATGCCGGTCCCGCGCAATGCTTCATCGTCGACAAATTTACTCAGAACAGCCGCAACACGCAGCCCGTTTCGCTCGATCATTTCACCCATCATGTGCTCCAACATTTCCAATGTATCAATCAGCCGTTGAGGCTGTTTGCTGCGGTTCTGGCCACTTGCGAATCCTGCTCCGGCTTGACCCCGGACACGCCGACCGCGCCCACAATGTGCCCGTCGACCACGACCGGGACGCCGCCTTCCAGCGTGCCGGCCAGCGGCGCGCTCAGGAATGCGGTCCGGCCGCCGTTGATCATGTCTTCGTACTGCTTCGATTCACGCCGGCCGAGCGCTGAGGTACGCGCCTTTTCGGTCGCGATGTAAGCGCCGATCGGCGCACAGCCGTCGAGTCGGAGCAGGGCCAGCAGGTGGCCTCCGTCATCCGCAACCGCAATGGTGACTGCCCACTGGTTTTTCTCTGCTTCCGCGCGCGCGGCTTCGAGGATTCGCGTAGCTTCTACAACGGTCAATACGGGTTTGCTTTGCATGTCGGGGTTATCAAGTCTGGGTTTCAAAGTGAAGCGTCGCCACCGGCGCACGCCGGTGACCGGGATACGTTGCGCGGCGAACCGGGTTAGCCACCCAGGGCGCCCTGGGTGTTGACGTGGACCGCATAAATGGACTGCGACGCCGCCATGAACAGCCGGTTACGTGCACGTCCGCCAAAACACAAATTCGCGCAGCGCTCGGGCAGGGCGATCCGGCCAATCATCTTTCCTTGCGGCGAAATGACCATGACGCCATCGAGTTCGTCGTTGCCCATGCCCCAGCCGCACCACAAATTGCCGTCGATGTCCGCGCGCATTCCGTCGATCGTGCCGACTCCGGCGTCGTAGAACATCCGCCCTTTACCGATTCCGCGACCGTCCGCGTCCATTTCATAGACGTGAATCATCCGGTTGGGCACGCCGCGCGATTCGATGATGTAGAGCAGCTTCTCGTCGGGTGAAAAGCACAGGCCGTTTGGCCCTTTCAGGTCGCGCGTGACGACGGACGCTTCGCCCGTCACGCCGTCGATCCGGTAGACGGAGTGCGGGAGTTCCTGTTCCGCCTTGATTCCTTCGTAGTGTCCGGAAATGCCCATCGGCGGATCGGTGAACCAGATGGAGCCGTCCGATTTCACTACCAGATCGTTGGGGGAATTAAGTGATTTGCCTTCAAAGGAATCGAGAAGGACGGTGATGCTGCCGTCGTATTCCGTGCGTGTGACGCGGCGCCCGTGCTCGCAGGTGACGAGTCGTCCCTGCCGGTCACGGGTGTTGCCGTTTGCGTAGTTGGAAGGTTTCCGGAACACGCTGACCACGCCTGTTTCCTCCTCCCATTTCAGCATCTGGTTGTTCGGAATGTCGCTCCAGAGCAGATAGCGTCCATCGCCGAACCAGACTGGACCCTCGGTCCACCGGTAGCCTGTCGCCAGCCGTTCGACAGCCGAAAAGGCCACGCGGTATTTATCGAAGGAAGGGTCTAGCGAAATCACCCGGGGGTCGGGGTATCGCTCAGCTTGTTGCCACATCTCAATCTCCAGTTCGGGTAGCCGGCAATTCCGCCTCTGCGGCGGCACGACCGGTAGTATAAAGGTAAATGAGTAAGCGCTTTCTCTTGAATTCGAGACTGAAGTACCATAAGATGCCTGAAATTCTTGAGTTTTGAGCAGCTGAACATTGGCCGTAGCGGTTATGCAAGAAAGCGATTACTCGGTTCGCGCCCTGTTTGATCGTCCGGTGCAAATTTTTGGAAGGGCAATGCCTGATGTCTGAGATGACGAGCAAGGACGTAACCGGCCCCGTGATCCGGTTGCATCCCGCTGACAATGTGGTAATCGCGCGCATCGACGTCGCAATCGGTACGCCGGTTCCGGCGGAAGATTTTGTTTGCCGCAGCCAGGTGGCCGCGGGTTACAAGATCGCGGCGAGGCCCATCAAAAAAGGTGAGCCGGTCCGCAAATACAACGTGGTGATCGGTTTCGCCGCAACGGATATTGCCACCGGTACGATGGTTCATAGCCATAACGTCGAGTTCCGCGAGTTCGACCGGGACTACGCATTCGGCGCTGACTACCGCCCCGTCGAGATGGTGCCCGAAGCCGGGCGCGCCACGTTCCAGGGCATCGTGCGCGACAACGGCGAGGTTGCCACGCGCAACTACATCGGCGTGTTGTCGACAGTCAATTGTTCGGCCACGGTCGCGCACAGGATCGCCGAATGGTTCACGCCGGAACGGCTGGCGGATTACCCCAACGTCGACGGCGTGGTCGCATTTACGCACTCGATCGGTTGCGGCATGGAAATGAGCGGCGAGCCGATGGCGCTGCTGCGTCGGACCATGGCGGGTTACGCGCGCCATCCCAATCTCGCCGCGGCGCTGATCGTCGGGCTTGGATGCGAGCGCAACCAGTTGGCCGGGCTGATGGATCAGGAGGGACTCACGGCTGATTCGCGGCTGCACACGTTCATCATGCAGGAGAACGGCGGCACCCGCCGCACCATCGAGGCGGGCGTGGCTGCGGTAAAGGCGCTGCTGCCCGAGGCCAATCGCGTGAAGCGCACGACGGTTCCGGCAAGCCACCTGAAGATCGGTCTGCAATGCGGCGGCTCGGACGGCTTTTCGTCGATCACCGCCAATCCCGCGCTTGGCGCGGCGGTGGATTTGCTGGTCCGTCACGGCGGCACGGCCATCCTCTCCGAAACACCCGAAATCTACGGCGTGGAACATACCCTCACGCGGCGTGCGGTCAGCCGCGAAGTCGGCGAGAAGCTCGTTGAACGGATCCGCTGGTGGAAGGACGAGTATTCGGTCGGTCGGGACGTTCAGATCAACGGCCAGGTCAGCCCGGGCAATCAGGTGGGCGGACTGGCGAACATCTTCGAAAAGTCGATTGGCTCAGCGATGAAAGGCGGCACCGGCCCGCTGATGGAAGTGTATCGATACGCCGAGCCGGTGAGGCAACCTGGACTCGTTTTCATGGACACGCCCGGATTCGACCCGGTCTCCGCGACGGGGCAGATTGCGGGCGGCGCGAATCTCATTGCCTTCACGACAGGGCGCGGTTCGATGTTCGGCGCCAAGCCCGTGCCGTCGCTGAAGCTCGCCACCAACACGCCTATGTACACCCGTCTGAGCGAAGACATGGATCTGAACTGCGGCGGGATCCTGGATGGCGTTGCGTCGATCCGGAGTACGGGCCAAAAAATCTTCGACGCTATTCTTGCGGCCGCGTCGGGCGAGCGCACCAAAAGCGAAATGCTCGGGCTCGGTGACCACGAATTCGTGCCGTGGCAGATCGGCATCATGAGTTGAGTCCGCAGCGGCTCAGCGCATCGCGAGGGCGAACGGTCATTTACACCCATAAGTAAAACCGCCGCCCTGTAGATAGTCGGACAAAAGTAGCGGAGACAGCCCTTGAGTACCCAAACCACGGCAATACGAATACCCGACAGCGCGGCAAGCAACTCGATCTACACGCGAGTGACCTGGCGCTTCATGCCCTTGCTGTTTGTCTGCTACGTGGTGGCCTATCTGGATCGGGTCAACGTGGGCTTCGCCAAGCTCCAGATGCTCAGCGATTTGAACTTCAGCGAGGCGATGTACGGCTTCGGCGCCGGCATTTTTTTCGTCGGCTATTTCTTTTTCGAGGTGCCGAGCAATTTGCTTCTGCATCGGCTCGGCGCGCGCCGCTGGATCGCCCGGATCATGCTCACGTGGGCCGTGCTCTCGGCCGCGACCGCCTGGGTCACCACGCCCACGATGTTCTACGTATTGCGTTTCTTTCTGGGCGTGGCCGAAGCGGGCTTTTTTCCGGGGTTGGTGCTGTATCTCACCTACTGGTTTCCGTCGCATCGGCGCGGCAAGATGATCGCTTTCCTGATGGCCGGCAATCCGGTGGCGGGTATTGTCGGCGGCCCGATATCGGGCTTTATCATGCAGCGCCTGGCGGGGAACGCGGGGCTTGCCGGCTGGCAGTGGCTGTTCATTCTGGAAGCCGTCCCCGCGCTGATCCTGGCGGCCGTCATTTTCTGGTTCCTCGACGACCGGGTGAAGGACGCAAAGTGGCTGCCGGTGCAGGATCGCGACTTCATTGCAGCGGAAATCGATGCGGAAGAACGCACCAAAAGCCACGGATCCGTGCGCGAGGTCTTCACGTCGCTCAAAGTCTGGACCCTGTGCGCGATTCTGTTCGGTATCGTGATGGGCTCCTATGCCGTCGGCTTCTGGCAGCCAACCATCATAAAGAGTTCCGGAATCAAGGACGCCTTCACCATCGGACTACTCACGGTTGTGCCTTATCTGGCCGCCTTGATTTCGATGATTGTGGTCGGCCGCCATGCGGACCGTACGCGTGAACGCCGCTGGCACGTCGTGTTGCCGCAATGCGTGGCGGCGGCGGGTTTCGTGATGTGCGCCTACGCGGGCAGCAATACGTATATTGCGTTGCTTGGACTGACGCTCGCCGCTTCGGGCGTCATTACGGCCTTACCGATGTTCTGGGCCTTGCCAACGTCCTTTCTCGGCGGCACCGGTGCGGCCGCCGGCATTGCATTGATCAATTCGACGGGCAATCTCGCGGGATTCGTAAGCCCTACGCTTGTCGGATGGCTGAAAACGGTCACGCATTCGCTTGATTCGAGCCTGTTCCTGATTGCGGGGTCGCTGATCGTCTCCGCATGTCTCATCTTGACGCAGCTTCCCGCGAAGCTTGTCAACCGGTAGTACCTCCATGGCACTCGAGAGAAGTGCCAGACAATAATGTTCGGCATCCTTAATTACATGGAATAGAGGCAACATGAAGACTGGGAAGTATCGTTACGTTGTCGCGTTGCTTTTGTTTGTTGCGGGCGCGATCAATTACATGGACCGCGCGGCGCTTGGCGTGGTCGCGCCCATCCTGAACAAGGAGCTGAGTCTTTCACCATCGCAACTCGGCGTGGTGTTCAGCAGTTTTTTCTTTGGCTATTCCATCTTCGCATTCGTCGGTGGTCAACTCGCCGATAAGTACGGGCCGCGCCGGGTTTTCTC
This sequence comes from Paraburkholderia fungorum, assembly GCF_902833645.1. Taxonomy (GTDB): domain Bacteria; phylum Pseudomonadota; class Gammaproteobacteria; order Burkholderiales; family Burkholderiaceae; genus Paraburkholderia; species Paraburkholderia fungorum. The sequence goes on along the minus strand of NZ_CADFGE010000003.1, from coordinate 480,561 downwards.
CTGGGCAATGGGGACGTGGTCCATTCTCTGCGGGCTCACTGCGGCCGCCACTGGATTCGGCACGCTGCTGGTCTCCCGGGCACTCTTCGGCTTCGGAGAGGGGCCGATGAATTCGACGACCAACCGGACCATCACCAACTGGTTTCCCCGGCATGAAACCGCAACCATGGTCGGCTTTACGTTTTCGGGCCAGACGGTGGGCAGTGCGATCGCCGGGCCGGTGGTCGGACTGATTGCCATTGCGTACGGCTGGCGCACGTCGTTTGTGATTATCGCCGCGCTCGGACTGGTGTGGATCGTCGCCTGGCGCATATTCGCGACCGACAAGCCGGCGCAAAGCGCGTGGGTTGGCGAAGCGGAACGCGAGATGGTCGAAGCGAGCCGTGGCGCGGCACATCCGGCGGAAGGCGGCGACGAAAGCACGCCGCTGCGCAGCTACCTGTTTCGGCCGAGCACGCTCGCGCTTGGCGTCGGACTTTTCGCGGTGAACTACACACTGTTCGTGTTCATCTCGTGGATGCCGAGCTATTTCACCAACGCGCTGCATCTGGACATGAAGCACATGAGCATTCTGAGCGCAGTGCCCTGGGCCTGCGGCGGGATCGGATACTTCGGCGGCGGCCTGCTCGCCGACGCGTATTTCAAGCGCATGAGCAACAAGCTGCTGGCGCGCAAGGTCTCGGCAATCGTACCGCTGGCGCTGTCGGGTCTCGCCCTGGTGGGCGTCAGCATGGTCGATTCCGTGACGCCCGCAGTCCTGCTTGTCGCGTTCGCCGTGCTGTTCCTGACGGCTTCGTCGCAAGCCTGCTGGGCCATCATGCACGAGCTTGTGCCAGGCAGGCATCTCGGGGGCGTGAGCGGATTCGTTCACCTGATGAGCAACATTTCGGGCATCGTCGGTCCGACCATGATGGGTTTGGCGGTCCAGTACCTGGGCGGTTACAGCAGCGGCTTCATGCTCGGCGCGGCAGTCGATCTGGTCGGCGTGCTGGCCATGCTGCTGGTGATCGGCCGGCGCGCGTCAGGCGAGCCCGCCGGGACGCCTACCACCGCCGCATAAGCGGTCCGTCCTGCCGCGCAAGCGGTCAGGGCGTGGTACGCAGAGCCATCCACCTGCGACGGTGAGTGCGGCCGCACGATCGGTCCCATGAGCATCGGTATTTTTTCGAGTCGATCCACTGCTATGAAACACGTCATCGTTGAAACTGAGGAAACCGGTTATCAGACACGTTCGCGGGTCGTATCGGTGGAGGCGCGCACCATCCGCGTGCCGCTTGAGCGCAGCACTGCATTCTCGACCCGTCTTGTCACTGCCCGCGACTACACGGTCGTGCGCGTCACGACAGCCGATGGCCATTACGGCATTGGCTTTTGCTACAGCGGCAACCGCGCCGGCATGCTGGTCACGTATGCCGTGCGTGAATTGTTCGCGCCGCTGTTGCTCGGGCGCTCCGCGCTCGACGTCGAAGGCTCGTGGTGCGCGATGTACGACGAGTCGCTGCTGCAAGGGCGGGCCGGCTCGGTCATGCGGGCACTGTCCATCCTCGACATCGCCTTGTGGGACCGGAATGCACGCGCTACGGGGCTGCCGTTGAGCCGCTATCTCGGCGGCACATGCAGTGCCACCGTGCCGGCCTACGCCAGCGGTGGTTACTACCTCGAAGGCAAGACGCCCGAGCATCTCGGCGAGGAGATGGCGGGCTACGTGGCGCTCGGGTTTCGCGCGGTGAAAATGAAAGTGGGGCGGCTCGATCCGCGCAGCGAGGAAGCGCGGATCAGGGCGGCACGAGAGGCGATCGGCGACGACGTGCTGTTGATGCTCGATGCCAACAACGCCTGGTCCGACGTTCCGACCGCGCTCGAGTACATGCGCCGGTACGAGCCGTTCAACCCGTACTGGATAGAAGAGCCGTTCAGTCCGGACGACATCGAGAGCCATGCGCAACTGAGCCGGCGCACGCCGGTGACTGTCGCTACCGGCGAGATAGAAGCAGGGCGCTGGCGGCATCAGGAGTTGCTCGACAAGCGCGCGGCCCTGATTCTTCAATCCGACGCGGCGGTATGCGGCGGGATTAGCGAGTGGCGGCGGATTGCGGCGTCCGCCGCGGCCGTGGGCGTGACGATGTGCCCGCACTGGTTCCACGATCTGCACGTTCATCTGGTGGCATCGACGACCAATGCACGCTACGTCGAATTTTTTCCTGACGATCAGGTGCTGAACTTTCGTCGACTAGTGGATACGCAACTGTCGTTCGCAGACGGCAGGCTGACCGTGCCGACTCGTCCAGGCCTCGGCTTCGACTTCGACGAAGCCGCGCTCAACGAATACGCGCTGGACGATTGGGCGTGAAAGCAGTGAATAGCAGCGAGGCCGCCGGATGCATATGCAACCGGCGGCCTTGTTCTTCAGGGCACATCAGGCGGCGACTTCGACTCCCGGCATCGAGAAGTCGATTTCGCGGAGTGCGGTGGCGAGCGCATCGCACTGCACTGGCGTCAGATCGACTAGAGGAGGACGCACGATGCCCCAATCGGGATCGTTCGAATACACGCCGATCGCGGCCTTGAGCGCGGGGATCATCGGGAACCTCGCGAACGCCGCACGCGTGGCGTCCAGGGCTGCCTGACGGGCGTCGGCTTCGGCCGATTGCCAGTGACGATACAGTTCCACAATAGCTGCCGGATTGACGTTCCCGGTTGCCGTGATACAGCCGACGCCGCCCGCGCGCATGGTAGCCAGCAGGAAGTTTTCGTTGCCGGCGAACACGTCAAAACCTTGCGGCTGGAAGCGCTCGAGCATGGCCTGCGTGTTGCTCCAGTCGCCCGAACTGTCCTTCACGCCGGCGATCACGCCCGGGAAAGCAGCGAGCAGCCGCTCGATCAGCGCGAGGCTGAGCGGCACCTGGGACACAGGCGGGATGTGATACAGATAAATGCGCAGTGCGTCGGAACCCACGCGCTCGATGATTTGCGCATAGCTGCGGAACAAGCCTTCGTCAGTGACGCCCTTGTAGAAGAACGGCGGCAGCATCAGCACATTGTTCACCCCCAGCGAAAGCGCATGGCGTGACAGTTCGACTGTGTCAGTGAGTGCCGAGCAGCCGGTGCCGGGCATCAATCGATCGACCGGAATGTCCGCGCCAACCAGCGTTTCGAGCAGCTTCATTTTTTCGCTGACGGCGAGCGAATTCGCTTCCGAGTTGGTGCCGAAAACAGCGAGTCCGACATCCTGTTCGATCAGCCATCGGCAGTGACGGACGTAGCGGTCGTGGTCGGGGAGAAGATCTTTTGTGAACGGCGTGACCACGGGCGAGTAGACGCCGCGGGGCCGGTTGACTGAGGTCATCGCGTGTTCCTTTTGCTTGGGGTGGGGGTGTTTCGCGCCATTCAGCCGGCGATCTGCTGCGCGGACGAGCGGGCGTGGAGCGCTTCGGGGTTGACACAGGTCGACGAGAGCTGGCCATCGAGTGCTTCGATGAGATTGCGCACCGCGCGCATCGCCATGTTTTCGCGGGTCTGTTGTGTAGCGGAACCGATATGCGGCACCGCTACCACGTTCGATAACTGGAGTAGCGGCGAGTCCGGCGACACCGGTTCGCGTTCGAACACGTCGAGACCGGCGCCGAGAATGCGGCCTTCACGGAGATGCGCGATGAGGGCGGCTTCGTCGACGACCTGTCCGCGAGCACAGTTGATGAGAATGGCCGACGGCTTCATGGTCGCGAGTTCGGCGCTGCCGATCAGTCGCTCGGTGGCGGGCGATAGCGGCACCAGCACGCAGACGAAATCCGCAGTCGCAAGCAGTTCGGGAAGCGGCCGCCATTGCGCGCCGTAGCGTTCCTCTGCTTCAGGGTTGCGGGAGCGATTGGAATAGATCACGTCCATGCCGAAGCCGAGGGCGGCGCGTTTGGCGACGGCGCTGCCAATGCGTCCAAGCCCGACGATGCCCAGCGTCTTGTGATGTACGTCGACACCGAATTGCGCCTCGCCGATGGTCCGCGTCCACTGGCCGCGCCGCGTCCAGTCGGCGAGTTCGGAAATGCGGCGGGCGGTCGCGAGGATCAGGCTGAATACAAGGTCCGCGGTAGTTTCGGTGACTTCTTCTGGCGTATTCGTCAGAACAATGCCGCGGCGCGAGAGTTCGGGAACGTCGAACGCGTCGAAGCCCGCCGAAATGGTCGACGCAACCTGAAGCAGGGGCGCTGCATCGAGGATCTCTGGCGTGATCTTGAGATTGTTGCCGACCATGCCATGAGCCGTGCCCAAGGCCCGCCTGAATGGCGCCAGGTCGCCGGAGGAAACGTCGACCAGCTCGACGGAACAGTGCTCACGAAGGAGCCCCAGCACGGCAGGAGGCAACGAACGATAGGCCACGACATGCTTCATGAAGACCTCAGCGGAATGCTGTTAGAGAGGGTTGATGTGCGGCATCGGCCGCAACGAAAAAGAATCGCTTGCGGACAGACTATAAGTATCGGTAAGATTCTCGTCAAGATTATTGATAATTTCATCGAAGATTCAGGAGTAGCTATGAGCGAGAAGAAAAGCGGCTTGCGGAAGGGCCTGACGAACTACGGGGATGAAGGTTTCTCGCTTTTTCTGCGCAAGGCCTTCATCAAGGGTGCGGGCTATACGGACGACGCGCTGTCGCGTCCGATCGTGGCCATCGCGAACACGGGCAGTGCCTACAACCCATGCCACGGCAACGCGCCGCAGCTGATCGAGGCGGTAAAGCGCGGCGTGATGCTGGCTGGCGGGCTGCCGGTCGAATTCCCGACCATTTCGATCGCCGAGAGCTTTTCGCATCCGACCAGCATGTACCTGCGCAACCTGATGTCGATGGACACGGAGGAGATGATCCGGGCCCAGCCGATGGACGCGGTGGTGCTGATCGGAGGCTGCGACAAAACCGTCCCGGCCCAGTTGATGGGTGCGGCGGCGGCGGGCGTTCCTGCTATTCAACTGGTGACGGGCGCCATGCTCACGGGCTCGCACCGCGGTGAACGGGTGGGCGCATGTACGGACTGCCGTCGTTTCTGGGCGAGTTTCCGCGGCGATCAGATCGACGCAGCCGAGATCGAGGCGGTCAACAATCAGCTTGTCGCGACGGTCGGGACCTGTTCGGTGATGGGCACGGCAAGCACGATGGCTTGCATTGCGGAAGCCTTGGGCATCATGCTGCCGGGTGGTGCGTCAGCGCCTGCCGTGACCGCCGATCGCATCCGCATTGCGGAGCGCACCGGCGCGCAGGCCGTGGCGATGATCGGGCAGGATCTGAGTCCGGCGAAAATCCTGACCCCCAAGGCGATCGAAAACGCGTTGCGGGTGCTGCTCGCAATCGGCGGCTCGACCAACGGCATCATCCACCTCACGGCAATCGCGGGCCGGCTCGGCATTCGCATCGACCTTGAGAAACTCGACCAGATGGCGCGTGAAACACCGGTGCTCGTCGATCTGAAACCGTCTGGGCAGCACTACATGGAAGATCTGCATCGCGCCGGCGGCCTCACCACGGTCATGCGCGAGATCAAAGGGCTGCTGCATCTCGACGCTCTCACTGTGACCGGCCGTACGCTCGGCGAGGAGCTGGACCTCGCCCCGGCGAGCTTCCCGCAAGACGTTGTGCGCCCGCTTGACCGGCCGATCTTTCCGCAAGGCGGTATCGCGGTGTTGCGCGGCAATCTCGCGCCGGGCGGCGCGATCATCAAGCAGTCGGCGGCGAGCGCCAGCCTGATGGAGCACGAAGGGCGGGCTGTCGTCTTCGAGGACGCGGAGGATCTGGCGCGCCGTATCGACGATCCGGAGCTGGAAGTGGAAGCGCACGACGTACTGGTGCTCAAGCGGATCGGACCGGTCGGCGCACCGGGGATGCCGGAAGCGGGCTACATTCCGATCCCGCGCAAGCTCGGCCGCCTGGGTGTGAAAGACATGGTGCGCATTTCCGATGGACGCATGAGCGGCACGGCATCCGGCACAGTGGTCCTGCACGTCACGCCTGAAGCGGCGATCGGCGGTCCGCTCGCGATCGTACAAACGGGCGACCGGATTCGCCTGAGCGTGGCGGATCGTTCCATCGAACTTGCTCTCAGCGACGAGGAAATTGCAGCGCGTCTCGCCGCGCTGCCGGCGCACAAGGTGGATCCCGAGGAGCGTGGTTATCGCAAGCTGTTCCTGACGACGATCACTCAGGCTGACGAGGGCTGCGACTTTGACTTTTTGCAAGCGTCCCGGATTACCGCGACGGTTCCCGGCGACAGAAACAAGGGTTAAAGATCGCATTTTCGTATAGGCTCGCGGCTTAGATCATTTTGCGGATCCCTTTTATGAGCAACGCTGCCACGCCCAAACGCTCCAATGCACCCACGACGAAGACGGTCGAGCGCGACCGCAATATCGACGAGACGCTGCGCAGCGTCGCGGACGAACTCGAGGAGCAGATCGTCCTTGGCGTTCTGCATCCGCGCGAACGTCTCGTGGAAGACGATCTCTGCGAGCGCTTCAACCTGAAGCGTCACGTAGCCCGTCAGGTGCTGGTCGAGCTGGAGCGGCGCGGGCTGGCGGAGCGCCGCAAAAATGTCGGCGCGGTGGTCAAGTCGTTTACGCCGCGCGAGGTCACGGAACTGTATGCGCTACGCGAACTCCTGGAAGCAGACGCGGCGAGGCGCATCGTTTTTCCGGTCAGCAGCGAGGCGCTCGATGCATTAACGGCAATTCAGGCAGAGCACGACGAAGCAGCCATCGCCGGCGATCTGCGGCGTGTGTTTCGCGCGAACATGGCCTTTCACCATGCGTTCTTTGCGCTGTCGGAAAGCCAGGTTTTAACCGAGGCGATTCACGAATATGAACGCCGCACGCATGCCATTCGTTCGGTATCGATCGTGTTTCCCCAGTATCTGGAGAAGGCTCGCGCCGATCATCATCAGATGATCGAGGCGCTCCGATCCGGCGACCGGGAATCGTTGATCAAGTTATGCCGGGAGCACCTGGTGCCATCGCGCGATGCGTATCTTGAAGCGCACCATCGCCGCTCGGCCGGCTATGTCGTACAGAAGGGCGAGACCGAATAACCGCATTTATCTGAATCACGGAGAGGGTATCAATGACTCGAGTACTGATTACCGGCGCGGCCGGCCACATTGGACGTGTGCTTCGCGCCGGTTTCCAGGGCCACTATGAACTGCGCCTCGCGGATATTGCGCCGCAGGCGGACGCGCAGCCAGGTGAGGAAATCGTGACCGCGGACATCACGCGGCTGGACGATCTTCTGCCGGTCATGCAGGGCGTCGATGTCGTCGTGCATCTCGCCGGCATTCCTGACGAGGATCGCTGGGAACGCATCCGCGATATGAACATCGAGGGTTGCTACAACGTGTTCGAAGCGGCCCGGCAAGCGGGCGTCAAGCGCGTGGTGTTCGCCAGTTCGAACCATGCAGTGGGTTTTCATCGTCGCGACCGGATGATCGACAACAGCGTCGAGCCGCGCCCCGACAGCCGCTACGGCATCTCAAAGGTGTTCGGCGAGGCGCTAGGCCGGATGTATGCGGACAAGCATGGCATGTCGGTTGCCTGCATCCGGATCGGTTCATTCCGTCCGGACAATCGGCCAACGGCACCGCGCCATCTGTTCACCTGGATCAGTCATCGCGACATGGTACAGGTAGCGCGCCGTTGCATCGACTATCCGGACTTTCACTTCGCGGTCGTGTACGGCGTATCCAATAACGCGCGCAATCGCTGGGACAACGCCAACGTGCGCTATCTCGGCTTCGCGCCGGAAGATGATGCCGAACTGTACGCGGCTGAGATCAAGGCGACGGGAAAGACGGAAGATGCGCGTGAAGCGTTGTTTCATGGCGGCTTCGGCTGCCTGGTCGAATTCGACGGTGATCCGCTCCGCATCGATTGATCCGCCGTGCGAACAAGCGCGCCCGGTGCGAATCGAGGGGCGCTTTTCGCAGGCAGACTCAAGCGTGGACTCAGACATGCTGACCGGCGCCCTCGCGCCGGCTACCCCGGAATCAGCACGCGACTGCGTGTGAGCACCTCTTTTGCCAGCGCCACGATGGTGTCCGCGCCGCTCAGACACTCTTCCTGATAGGCGACAAAAAACCCCTGCTGAGTGATCGGCCGTTCAGTGTTGAGCACATGAATCAGCCCGGCATCGATCTCCGCGCGCATGATCGCGGGCGACAACACGGCGGCCGCATGTCCGGCCGCCACCAGTCGCGACATCATCGACAGCGAATTGCATGAGCTGATGTTGTCCGGATTGCAACCGGCGCTGCGTAACCAGTTCATCACAAGCGAATGGTTCGATGACGGCTGCGAGACAGTAATGATCGGCACCGACGCAAGCTCGTGAGGCGCGACACTGCAGTTGGGTACGAGTTGCGGCGACGCTACCCAGTGCAGATCGGTGTAGCCGATGGCAGTCTCGACCACGTGAGGCGCATCGGTGGAATCGTTCAGTATCGCTATGTCCAGTTCGTGAGCGCCGAGCTTGCGTCCTAATGCGACGCCCACATCGATTGTCAGTTCGATCTTCATGTGCGGATATCGCGACTTGAGCTGCGTCAGCAGATCCGCGAGCCCCGCGAGAGCGATGGACTCGATCGCGCCGAGACGTAGAAGCCCGTACATGGGGTCGGTACGCTTCGCAATCTGCTCGAGCCGTTCGGCGAGCCTTAGCATCTGTTCCGCATTGGCGAGCGCGTCGTGACCGGCGAGCGTGAGTTCGGAGCGGGTCCGGCTGCGCGTGAAGAGTTGCACGCCGAGATGCTCTTCGAACTCCTGGATGCGTGCCGAAATGGTCGGCTGCGTGAGATGCTGATGACGCGCTGCCGCATGAAATCCGCCTAACCGCGCCACCCAATAAAAGGTTTCAATTTGCTGAAGAGAAATGCGCATGATCGAAGGTTTCTATCAGATGACGTGGCTAACTTTGATTATCTCCCGGAAAAAATGCATGCGTATAGTAGTCCACTCTTTTCGTTGCACCGTAGCGCGCCGCGATCGTTGACCGTTTGCAGCAGGACAGTTCGTAGCACCGATTGACCCGCCGGCTAAAGGAGTTGCCGCTTGAAGCAACAGAAGCAAAACCGTCGCGATATCTCCCACGGTGGCAAAGACCCTGAGCGCAGCAACCCGGCGATCGGCCTCGCGACCATGCCAGCCTCACCCGGCGAATCTGCTTTCCCTGACGAGCGCGCACGCGTCGGCGGCCTCGGCCGGCCGCGCTTTCCGGTTCCACCGAACGCGACCGATAGTCATCACCACATCTACGACGCGCGGTATCCGGTTGATCCGTCGGCGCGATTGCAGCCGCCGGACGCGACGGTCGGCGACTATCGCGCGCTGCAGCAAATGCTCGGCGTCGAGCGACATGTCGTCGTTCAACCGTCTACGTATGGAACCGACAACCGTTGCCTGCTCGATGCCTTGGCGCAATTCGGAAAGACCGCGCGCGGCATCGCGACCGTGCCCGTTACCGTTACGGATGGTGAGCTGGCCGGCCTTCACGATAGGGGCGTGCGCGGGCTGCGCTTTAACCTCGAATACCTGGTCGGCGTCACGGTATCGATGATGGAGCCGCTCTCGAAGCGGATCGAACCGCTCGGCTGGCACATTCAGGTCAACGCCACCGCCCGGCAGCTACTCGCGCATCGGCAGTTGCTGGCGAATCTGTCTTCGCCCCTCGTGATCGATCATATGGGGCAGATCCCGCAACCGGGCGGCGCGGAGCATGCCGCGTTCCGGATGGTCGAGGCGCTGGTGGCCAACGGCCGTACCTGGGTCAAATTGAGCGGACCGTATCTCGTGTCGCAAAGCGGAGCGCCGGTCTACGCCGACGCCGGCCTGGTCGCGCTCAGGTTTGCCGAGCTTGCCGCGGACAGGGTGCTGTGGGGATCGGATTGGCCGCATCCGACGCAAGCGGCCGACAACAAGCCGGACGCCGCTCGCTTGCTGGATGATCTGACGCTGTGGATACCTGATGAATCGACGCGGCATCGAATCCTCGTCGAAAATCCTGCGAGGCTCTACGGCTTCTAGCGTGCGGGCCTCGTTCCCTACAGGCGGCTCGCGAGTTGCTCACGCACTCGCTATGACCCTTCGGTGTTAAGCACCACTGCACTCGGGCAGAGATAAGCAGTCGTGCAAGCATGGCGCGGCAATAGCATCATCCGGTCGCCGACAGCCCGATCACACGCGCGGGCAGTCGCATGCAGGCCATCGACAATGCGGCGCTCACGCGTGCGACGGCGCTGCGAGGTATCCGTCGACGTGCGCCCTGAGCTGACCCAGTACCTGTGCATGCTGTTCCCACGACAACCGGTCGACGCTCATCTTCGGCGTCGCGGGGCGGTCGATTCGGCTATCGTCAACCGCCTGTCCGACGTCGACCGCCGCTGCCAGATACGCCCGGTCGCGCTCCGGTGTGAAGTCGGTGAGCAACCGCGCGGCTGCGTCTCGCGGCGCGACCATTGCCATCGCGGATACCAGACCCCAACCGCCCCAGTTCGAGACACTGGAAACGATCAGGTAGTCCGCGGGAATGGCTGCGCTGATCAAGGGGCCGTTGGGAATGTCGTCGTGGACGATTTCCTCGGGCAGCACGCCCATGCCGATTTCATTGCCACCGTCGCCGATGCCGATCGTGACCCACGGACGCGACCACTCGGGATCCTCGAACAGAAGGTGAAGCGGAGCGGTATCGTCGGACATATCCGCGCCGTACTCACGGTGCGGTTTGCCGTCGCTCGCGGGGGACACCCGCTCGATCGCGATCATATGCGTGATCGGACGTTCAGCCTCGCTTAACCGGGCTCTCAATGACCTGACCGATGCCGCGCTCACCGAGGTGATCTCGAACGCCACGTCTTTCGGCAATTCCGTGGTGACGGCCCAGACGGCCTTACAGCATGGCGCATCCGAGATCACTGTGACCGGTATGCCGAGGTTAGAAAGTGCGGCGGCCAGATGGGCCATGCCGCCGAGCCCGTCCGTCTCCGGCGAGGGCGGCACGGCATTGCGTATGAAGAAACCCGTCACGATACCGACGTGGGCGTTCGGTGTGCCGATGATCGAACGCGCGGCCGCTTCCAGCTGACCTTCAACGAACCGCTTCATGCGGCCAATGTCGCGGCGGACGGTTTGGCCAATGATGTCCTCGACTTTTGCTATTCCCATTTTCCGATCTCAGTTGCAACGTTGTTCATGAGAGGCGCGACGTTTCGCTCAGACCGGAATCTTCGTTTCATAATCGATTCCGACCGAACAGACCAGCAGGCCGACGCCCATTGCGGCGAAGCACATCAGCGCGAGGAAATAGGAGCCCGTGAACTGAACGATCGCGCCAATCGCAATCGGGATCACCATGCCGCCGATATTTCCGCCGAAGTTGAGCAGCCCACCGAGCGTGCCCACCTTGTTGCGCGAGGCGAGCATTGCGGGGATCGACCAGTACAGTCCGCCCCACCGTAGAAAGAAGAGCGTGATGGACAGCAGGATCACGACCATCGTGGGGCTCGTCGCGTGTGCCACCGAAAACACCGCAATCGTGGCAACCACCCCAGCGATACCGAAAATCGTGCGCATGACGCGGTTCGGCGCGGCGCCGCTGGCGAGCCACTTGTCGGCGACGTAGGCGCCGAAGAGTTCGCCAATGAAACCGCAGAAGAAGATCACGAAGCTGGCACCGCCCATTTGCTGAATGTTGAAGCCTTGCACTTTCTGAAGATAGGTGGGCATCCAGGTCAACAGGCCGTAGTAAAGCGTCGTGCAACACATGAAGCCGACGAACATCAGCAGCACTGAGCGATACCTGAAGAAATCGAGCGAATTGCCCGACAGGTTCTTCGCTTCTTTTTCATCTTCCTTCCGCCGGGCCTGCTCGATGTGTTCCGCTTCGGCTTCATTGACGCCGGCGTGTTCGCGCGGTTGATTCTTGATGTAATACCAGGCGCCGATGCCGCACAGGACCGTGCCTACGCCGGCAATCGCGAACGCTGCGCGCCATGAGTGCGCGACTACGATCAGCCAGGTGATCAGCACCGATCCGAGCGCCGCGCCGAGCGGCGAGCCGCCATCCATCAGCGATGCGCCGCGCACCCGCTCATGCTGCGTGAGCCACATCGCATTGAGCGCACCTCCCGCCGAGGCTACGGGTGCTTCCGCCACACCGAGTCCGAGCCTCGTGGCGAGCAGGGACACTGCATTGGTCGTCAATGCGCCAAGACCCTGGAAGGCACCCCAGAGCAAAGTGCACAACGCGAGGACGAGCCGCGGCTTGAAGCGGTCGACGGCCATGCCGCCAGGAATCTGCATCAGCGTGTAAGACCAGAAGAAGGAACTCATAATGAGGCCTTGCATGACCGGTGTAAGCGTGAACTCGCTTGCGATCATCGGCATCGCGACGGACAGGGAGGCACGGTCGATGTAGTTGACCGTAACCAGCAGCAACATGATGAGGAAAATCTTCCAGCGAACCGATGTTTTCGGTTGGGCGTACGCCATGACCGCTGCGGGTGCTCTGCTCATGCCTGTTCTCCTGATTCGCCGTTTGAATGTCAGACACGCGCTCGGCGCATTGCGCATCGGCGATGGATGAACGGTCATCTGCCACGCCGCGGGCAGCCGTTTCGTGCTGGTTAAAAATGAGTATAGGTGCGCGGATCTGAGTGGAGATAATCGAAAATGACCCGCGCAACCGATAGAAATCGCCGATCATCGGTGCACGTTTGCAGCAAAGCGCGCGCGCTTCGGCTTCAGCATGAACATCGCAAGCGCGGCAGTGCTCAGGTCGAGCACAATCGCACAGCCGAACACCGGCACCCAGCTGCCGGTATGCTGATGCAGCAGTGCGGCCAGCGGCCCGCCGAAGATCGAGCCGATGCCGAACGAGATGTAAAGCCATCCATAGTTGGCGGTGGCATAGCGGGTACCAAACGTATCGGTCAGGGTCGAAGGGAACAGCGAAAAAATTTCGCCCCAACCGAAGAACACCACGCCGGACAGCAAGACGAACAGAACCGCGTTGTCGCGCGTCAGCAGCCAGAGCGCCATCGCCACACCTTCCAGCGCGAACGCGAAGCACATCGTGTTTTCGCGCCCCAGGCGATCCGAGATCCAGCCGAACAGCGGACGGGTCAGGCCGTTCGTGAAGCGGTCGATCGTCAGTGCCAGCGGCAGTGCGGCGAGCCCGAAGACCAGCACCTTGCTGACCCCGAAGTCGGCGGCGAAGCTTGCCATCTGCGACGTGACCATGAGGCCCGAGGTAGACATCATCGTCATCATCAGGAACATCAGCCAGAAGAGCGGCGTCCTGAGCATCTCGGATGGGCGGTAGTCGCGCGTCGCGACCGCTGTCCGGGATACGGCCGAGCCGATACTGTCCGCCGCAGGCGGTACCCGCAGACCCTGCGAGGCGAGGAGACCGACCGCTGCGAAGACGATGCCGTACAGCCACAGCGTGGATTCGACACCGTGCGTTGCCAGCGAGGCTGAGATTGGAAAGGTGGTGACAATGGCGCCCATGCCGTAGCCTGCGGCCGCTACGCCGGCGGCGAAACCGCGTCGATCGGGAAACCAGCGAACCACGAATCCCACCACGCCGACGTAGACGATGCCGGTGCCGAGACCGCCGACGCAGCCATACGTGAGGTACAGCATCGACGTACTGTGCGCGTACGAAGCGAGCACCCAGCTGAGGCCTGCCAGCAACGTACCGATCGAGATCAGCCGGCGCGGCCCGAAACGATCGATCAGAGCGCCCTGGAATGGTGAGAAAAATGCTTGCAGCAGCACGAGCAGTGAGAATGTCACCTGCAGTTCCGGCAGCGCGATGCCGAGTTTGGCCATGAGAGGCTTCGTCATCAGCGTCCATACATATTGCGGACTCGAAATCGTCATCATGCAAACAAGGCCGAGTCCGAGCTGGATCCAGCGGGTATACCCGGCTGTTTGCGCGGCGGGTGAGGCGGCGCCTTTCAGTGATTGCGTGGGGGTGTTCAAGGTGCTTCTCCGCTCTGGATTGAAAGATCGACAGATGGACGGACGTGCGCCGTCCTTGCCGCGGGCGCGAACGCTCGCGGGTTATTGGTTCAGAAAAGGTGCGGGCGGCGCGGCCGCCCGCTGTCTAGCGGATGCGCCTACCAGCCAGCCGCGGCTCCGTCGCTGCGCGGGTCGAAGCCAGCCTCCAGACATCCGTTGCCGTGCCGGAGGATCGCGCCGGCGTGGCCCATTGCTTCGTCGTATGGCCGCATCTGTTCGACTTCATGGCCGAGACGGCGCAGCACGTTGAATGTATTGGCGGGAAACCGCGCCTCGAGCTTGAGTGATTCATTGCTTCGCCCCCAAGTCCGGCCCAGCAGCCAGCGAGGCGCATCGATCGCGGCTTGCGGATTCCAGCCGAAATGCGCGATGCGCGAAAACACGGCGCTTTGCGATTGGGGCTGGCCGTCGCCGCCCATGTTTCCGTACACCATCGTGCGTCCGTCATTGAAGCGCGCGAGTGCCGGGTTCAGCGTGTGAAACGGCCGTCGTCCCGGCGTTAGCGGATTGCGCGCAGACGGATCGAGCGAGAAGCTGCAGCCGCGGTTTTGCCAGTTGATGCCCGAATCCGCAAGCACGAGGCCGCTGCCGAACTCGTGATAAATGCTCTGAATGAAGCTGACGGCTACGCCGTCGGCGTCGATCACGCCGAGCCATACTGTGTCGGCCGGTCCGAGACCGCGACCCCATGGGGCCGCCGCGGACATCGAAATCCGCTCGGCCATGGCGTCGAGCACAGGCGGCGCGAGCAACGCCTGCGGATCGATGTCCATGTAATCCGGGTCGGTGATGTGCTTGTCGCGGATGGCGAACGCGAGCTTGGTTGCCTCCACGCACGCGTGGACGTACTCCGGGCCGAGCGGATCCATATCGTCGCGCAAGACACGGTCAAGCACACCGAGAATCTGCAGCGAGACAAGCCCTTGCGTGGGCGGTGGCATGTTGTAGATCGTGCCGAGCGAATGCGTGAGTGCCAGCGGCGTGCGCAGCCTTGCGCGATGCCGTTCGAGGTCGGCTAGCGACAGCGGACTTTCGAGGGCGCGCAGGTCGGCCGCGATGCTGCGGGCGAGGTCGCCCCGGTAGAAGTCGTCGAGACCAGCGTGGGCGAGGCGCTCGAGTGTCGCGGCGAGGCGCGGCTGGACAAAGCGGTCGCCGACAGCCGGCACGCCGGACGGGTCGTCACCCGTCAGAAACGTCTGTGCGAACCCCGCGACCGATTCGAGTTCCTGCCGTTTGAGCGCGACGCATTCGGACTGACTGCGCGTGACTGGAATACCGCCGCCTGCGTAGGCGATCGCGTCTTCCAGCAGCCGTGCGACCGGCAGCTTGCCGCCGAGCGTGTCAGTGGACCACTGATGCGCCAACGCCCAACCCGACACTGTGCCGGCCACCGTATTCGCCGCCAGCGGTCCGCGAAACGGAATCG
Organism: Paraburkholderia fungorum; assembly: GCF_902833645.1. Lineage (GTDB taxonomy): Bacteria > Pseudomonadota > Gammaproteobacteria > Burkholderiales > Burkholderiaceae > Paraburkholderia > Paraburkholderia fungorum. Next base: position 465,086 of record NZ_CADFGE010000003.1, on the reverse strand, counting down.
ATTGCAGGCCGCGTGCGCGATAGGCGTCGATCGTCGCCGCTGATGCCGCCGCTCCACATGCCTCGATGCCGACGGGCTCTTCGCCCGGCCGCGAAATCAACCAGAAGCCGTCGCCGCCGATGCTGTTCATATGCGGATACACCGCTGCGATGGTCGCCGCGGCGGCAATCATCGCCTCGACGGCATTGCCGCCGTCGCGCAGGATCGCGAGCGCGCTTTGCGACGCCAGCGCATGGGGTGTCACCGCCATCCCGCGGATGCCCCGCACCGGATTTAAAAATTCTGCAGACATATTTCCTCAAACCCTCAATCGAACTTCACTACCCGCTCAGCCGCTACGGCTTTCGCATGATCACTTGATACTGTTGTGCACAACGAAGCCGGCCTCAGCGAGACGCAACCGCGATGTTCCAGCCGGTTCTGCCTTCCACCCACTCGGCAAGCGACAGCAACGCGGCATCGTGCTGACCCGCCCCGACCAGTTGCACGCCAAGCGGCAGCCCCGCCGGACCGAAGTTCACCGGTAACGTCACCGCCGGCACGCCGAGGAAAGTCCAGGGTGCGCAGAACGCCGCGTCGCCCGTATAGTCGAGCCCGCGGGGCGCCTCGCCCGATGCCGGCGCTACCAGCAGCGCATCCAGTCCGGCTTCTTCGGTGAGCCACCGGTCGAAGCGAAGCGCCATCTGTACCTGCAATGCCTTCGCTTTCGCATACTCGGTCGCGGGCAATGCCCGGCCTTCCGCGACCAGAGCCTTGATCGGCGCGCTGACAAGATCAGGTGAACGATCTATCAGTTCGCCGTGTACCAGCGCTGCTTCAACTGCGACGAGGATCGAAGCATGCCGGGCAGCGTCGAACAGTTCGGCCGGCACGTCCGCACCGACGATTTCTGCGCCGTCAGCTCGCAAACGTAAGGCGAGCTGATTCAGCACGTGTTGCTGCGCTTTATCGATCGCCCCGCCGATCTGCTCGCGCAACACGCCGATACGTGGCGGCCGCTTCGCCGCGTCGCCCGGGTCTTTTCTCTGGCGACCGGTATGCGAGGGGTGGGGATCGTCCGCATCGCTCCCCGCCAGAACCGACAGCACATGAACTGCATCGGCGACATTGGTGGTGAAAACGCCAAGATGATCGAGCGACCCTGACAACGGCAACACGCCGGTCCGCGCAATCGTGCCGTAGCTCGGCTTTACCCCAACCACACCGCAATACGCGGCGGGGCGGATGACCGATCCGAACGTCTGCGTGCCGAGCGCGAGCGGTACGATGCCGGCCGCAACGGCCGCGGCCGAGCCGCTCGATGAACCGCCAGGCGTGTGATTGCTGTTCCACGGGTTGGTCGTGGCGCCTGGCTGACGCCAGGCGAATTCGGTGGTGACCGTTTTGCCGAGCACCGTGGCACCGGCTTCGCGCAAACGGGCGACCACCCATGCGTCCTTGTCGGGCCTGCGGCCTTCGTAGGCCGGCGACCCGTACGCAGTGGGCATGTCGGCCGTATCGATCAGATCCTTTACGCCGACAGGGACGCCCGCGAGCGGTGCGTGGGGAGCGGCGCGATTGATTACCGGCGCCGCCGGCAGATGGATGAACGCTTGCAACTCGGGTTGCAGCCGTTGTGCCGCATCAAATGCCTGCTGGACAGTCTGATCGATGGTGCGGGTTCCCGCGCGGATCGCGTCGCGGATTTCGCGGATGGTGGGGGAGGGGGAAGAATGGTTCATTTTGCGGCTAGTGCTTGATGAATGTAGTTCTGCACGACGAACGTGCTGTAATTCGGCTGCTGCTTCAAGTTGCCGAGCGAGATCTGCGTATCCATTGCCACCGTCAGCGCTTTCGGGGTGATGTCGACGTTCCTCGGATATACGCCTTCGTTCAACATGCGCTTCACCGCAGCGTTGACGATCTCCGGATCGAGGCCTGGAAACTCACGGCGGGCGATCGCCAGGGTTTCCGTGGGATTGTTCTGCATGAAGACGAGTGCCTGTTCCATACCTTTCACGAACCGCGCCGCCACATCGGGGTCCACGCTCCTCTTCGCCGAGATGGACGAGAATGCGTATTCGCCGTACAACTTCGGAAAGCCGAGCACCACCTTCATGCCTCTGGCAACGGCCTGATCAAGGCCGGGTTCATACATCACCGCAACCTTGGACTGGCCGGCAACCAGCGGACCGATCTCGGAGCCGAGCGGTACCTGGGATAGTTTTACGTCAGCGGGCGACATGCCGTTCTCTTTCAGCAACTTGAAGAACAGCGACGTGCTGGTCGTCGGCATTTGTCCCGACACGACTGTCTGGCCCTTCACGTCCTTGATACCGGTGAATTTGCTATCCGGCGTAGTGACGATCCACACCGCCGCGCCGTTCACAACGTTGGCGATCACATCGACATCCGCGCCTTTCTCGGCGGCGACCGCGGTCCATTCGGGACCATGCAGCGAGAAGTCCGCACTTCCCGACAATACTGCCGACAACGCCGCGCTCGGACTGCCCGCAGTCTGCTTTGTCACGTCCAGCCCCTCCCTGGTGAAGAAACCGCCGTCGATGGCGACGTAAAGGGGCAGATACAGCATCGACTGGAAAGCCTGCGAAATAACGGCTTTTTTGTTGGCGGCGAGGACGGGCGTTGCGATGGTGGCGGCCGAAACTGCGACTGCTGTTGTCAAAGCAACCAGCATTTTTCTTGCAAGGATTGCCATTTTTCAGGTCCAGAGAAAGGTTAGATTGACGGGCAAAAAGCAAACAATTCGAGCTTGAGTGGCGATGGCGTCAAACCCGTAGCGTCGGTGCATTCGATATCTGTCGCCACGGCAGCAGCTTGCGTTCGACCAGGTCAATCAGGAAATACAACACGAAGCCGATCGCCATCAGCACGAAGAGGCCGGCCCACACGGTGTTCAGGTCGTAAAGACTCGAGGCGGTAAAGATCATGTGGCCGAGCCCTTTCTCTGACGAAATGAATTCCCCCACCACTGCGCCCACCAGACCAAAGCCGATATTGATGCGGAACGTCGAGATCACGTAAGGCAGCGTGAACGGGATAACGACCTTCAGGAACACGTCGTTTTTGTTCGCACCGAGCGTGACGAGCAGCGCCTGAAGATCAGGATCGGCTTCTTTCGCCGCCTCGTAAGCGGCTATCAGCGCGACGATCGCTGTCAGCGAAATTGCCAGCGCAACTTTCGAAACCAATCCAGTGCCGAACCAGAGAATCACAATCGGGGCGAAGGCGATCTTCGGCACGCTGTTGATCGCGACGATAAACGGCTCGATCAGTCGTGCGACGAATGGCGAATACCATAGCGCGAGGCCGCAGACCGAGCCGACCGCCGTGCCGAACAGAAAGCCGAGCATCGCTTCGAACATGGTGTAGCCGATATCGACGAAGAGGTCGCCTGATTCAGCGGAGCGAGCGAGAGCGTCGTAGATTTTCGTCGGCGAGCCGACCAGGAAGTTGGATACCCAGCCAAGCCGCGCGGCGCCTTCCCATATCGCAAAGAATGCAATCACGGCGACGAGCTGCAGGACTGTGCGTCCCCATCCGGTATTCAGAATGGGGCGCGAATGCGTCTCGTTGCGTGGCGCCGACACTTTCGTGCTATTGATGGATGCGGAATGGTTCATGCTGCCTTCACCTCGGTCTGGATATCGAGTTCCGCGCACAGCGCGTGAAAGTAACCAGAAAAGTTCGGATCGCTGCGCGCACCGATCGGCGTGCGCGCGCCGATCTCGATGTCATAGACCTTCTTGACTTGCGAAGGCCGTCCGCCCAGTACCACCACACGCTTCGATAGCGCGACTGCTTCGTCGATGTCGTGCGTGACCAGTACGACCGTCTTGTGGAACGTCTCGACCGCTTCCATCAGCACGCCTTCCAGATACAGCCGGGTCTGATAGTCGAGCGCCGAAAACGGCTCATCGAGCAGGATGATGTCGGGATCATTGATCAAGGTGCGGATCAGCGCGACGCGCTGGCGCATGCCACCGGACAGCATGCGCGGATAGGCATTTTCGAAACCCGCGAGGCCGTAGGTGTTCAGGTATTCCATTGCCGTTTCGCGCGCTTGCGCAGCCGGCATGCGGGACAACTCGGGACCGATCAGGACGTTCTGCAATACGGTGCGCCACGGCAACAGCAGGTCACGCTGCATCATGTAGCCGACTTTGCCGCGCAAGCCGGTCACCGCTTGCCCTCGATAGACGATCTCGCCGCTGTCGGGTTCCAGGAGGCCGGCGATCACGTTGAACACGGTCGTCTTGCCGCAGCCCGACGGGCCGATGATGCTGACGAAATCCCGTTCGTTGATGTCGAACGACAAGCCACCCAGCACATCGACCGATCCATGTTTGCCGGAGAAGGATTTTCGAATGTTTCGCAACGCTAATTGAACTGACATGCTGATCCTCGTGCTGAACCTGAATCACTTCTCTTGGTTTGCGTGACCGCTCAGGGCAGAGTGGGCACACGGTTTGTCGACGATCTGGAAGGACTCGACCGGGGAGTTTTGTTGCTGGATTCGTCGGTTGCCGACGACATATAGATGCAAATCGCAACAATTGAAATATTCACATTGATTGGAATTGCATAAAGCATGCCATCGATCGAAAACCCTGTATGCAAGCGCGAATCGGGTATTTTCAAGCCGACGTGAACCCACTACCATGGTCGGAAAGAGTGCGGATGCGCGCAAGGAAGGTGCAGCGGGCACAACGAAATCGGCCACGCACTACATCAGGGCTAAACGCCATGGTCGTCGGCGAAGGGCCGTTGAAAGGAACTTGGGATTTTGAGTCGGTGCGAGAATCGGCTAAAAGTTGATGTGTCGTACCAACGTGGCTACATCAGAAGATTCATGCCGCGGGCAGAGGACATCTGGCGATGTTGCCATACGGTGATAAGTTCCGTGCGGGAAACGCGTAAAATTCAAAAGTTGTGGTGTGCAGCTAAATCAGAGTATGGGAATAGGAGAACAGCATGTCGAAGGCGCCGTATCCAAGACTGGAGCATCTGAATTTTCGCCTCGACGTACTCAGTGAGTTGGCCAAGGGCGTGGCGTCTGGCCTTTACGAAGCCGAATGCGATGTCACCCTGCGCGATTTGCGCGTGCTGCGCTTCGTCGGTATGCAGCCGGGTATCTCTCTCGGTCCGCTCATCGAGCTGACATATCTTGAGAAGACGCTGGTTTCAAAGCTGGTGACCACGCTAGCCAACCGTGGCTTACTGACGCGTTCTACCGGCACGACGGATGCACGCGTCATCAACCTGAACTTGACCAGGAAGGGCAAGACGATCGTCAGCAAGTGCGATCGGATCGGCAAAATGTTCGACGAGCAGCTCATGTCCGTTCTGTCAACGGAGGAAAAGCGAGTGCTGTTTCACTGCATCGACAAGCTGACGGAACACGTTGAGGAGGGCGGGGAGTGGACAGTCCCGCCGGCACGACGCAAGCGCACAGCCTGAATCGCGACACCGGGGCGACGATGGCCGAGATTTTGCATTCGGCAGGGCGGCTCAACGAGATCATGGCCGAGATCGCCGCGGCGCCGTAAGAGCAAAGCGTCGGCATCAAAGCGCCGCGCGCCTTCACAACTCACAAGTTTCAACCTCGCGGTCTAAAGAGTCGCTCCGTTGGGTGAGCGCGAGGTGTTTACCCGCTTTTCTCCGCGATCGAACTGCAGCCGCGCCGCTTCCATTTCGCTCATGTGACTTTCCGCCCAATCCCAGATTCCGCAGATTTTGTCCAGAAGGCTGCTTCCCAGCGGTGTCAGCCGATAGTCGACACGCGGCGGTATCACCGGATGCACGTGGCGCGAAACCAGGCCGTCGCGCTCGAGTTGGCGCAACGTCTTCGTGAGCATCTTCTGACTGACGCCACCGATGTGTTCGCGCAGGCGTGAAAAACGCATCTCGCCGTCAGTCCCAAGTGCATCGATCACCAGAATGGTCCACTTATCGGCGATCTGCTCGATGATGTCGCGCGCAAGATCATCGGTTTTCTTTTGCGCGTTTTCGTCGGCGCAAAGCGCATCGTCGCAATGTGTTTCCATGGGGAAAGTGTGGGGCCGCGAGGTGTTTGGTGGTTGCCTGATGTGGCTGACGTGTATGTCGACCTGGTGGGTAATCAGCAGGCCTCAGTTAATCGGACAGCATCCGACTTGGGCTCGGTTTGTCAAAAAACGAGTATCGCATGACTACCGAAACACTTGCGATTGAATTTTCATGTACACCATGTTTCATGACCCGGCGCCGGACGCTTCCTTGCGTATCTGGACACCACGGTCGAATCACGAGGCGGCGCGTGTGAGCGCAAGAAGCGACCTTGTGACAAATCGTCGATGGACGGTGTCGTCTATGCACACGAAAATCAAGGCTCAGACCAGCACCAAGGAGTAAGTCATGGGCCATGCGGAAGTCCGCGAGTTGCACATTCCGAAACCAATCGGCGGGCGCTTGCCGGAGCCGCCGGTATTCGCCAGCCTCGACGATGAACGGCAACATCGCAAGCTCAAACTGGCTGCGGCATTTCGCATCTTTGCGCGATTCGGACTGGCCGAAGGCATAGCCGGGCATATCACGGTGCGCGACCCGGAGTTTCACGACCGGTTCTGGGTCAATCCGTACGCACAGCATTTTTCGTCCATCCACCCCGACGATCTCGTGTGTATCGACGAGGATGCCAACGTTTATCATGGGACCGGACCCGTCAACGCCGCTGCCGCGGCGATTCACTGCGGCATCCACGGCGCGAATCCGAACGTCGTTGCCGCAGCCCATACACACACGCCTTCCGGCCGCGCGTTTTCAGCGCGCGCACGGCTTCTTGCTCCGCTCAATCAGGAAGCCTGTCTCTTCTACGACGATCATGTCCTGTTCCGAGGCGACGTGGTCGTGCTCGCCACTCAAGAGGGTCGCCGAATCGCGCAGACAATGGGCACCAAGCGCGCCGCCGTTCTGCTCAATCATGGCTTGCTGACTGTCGGTTCATCGGTCGACGCCGCGGCGTACCGTTTCATTGCAATGGAGCGTTGCTGCCAGGTGCAGTTGCTGGCCGAGGCGGCGGGTCCCATTGAGCCGCTATCGGACGAGGACGCGCGGACCACGCACGCGCAACTGGGGTCCGACTACGTCGCGTGGCTCAGCTTCCAGGGGCTCTACCAGCAACTCCTGCGCGACAGCCCTGATCTGCGCGAACTCGCTTGAACACGGACGTGCTCATACCGCTGGCCTCAGTTTGGCGCAAGCGTCGCTTCGAAGGCTGCCGTTCGGTCGAGCCGGCAGCCTTCGCGATAGTCGCGCACGGCGGCGCATAGCCATCGATCGAAGCGTTTAAGCGGCTCCCAGTCACGTTTCTGCTCGGGAAATGAGTAGTAGACAGTCTCCGGATTCGGGATCGAATGAGGATGCACCTGGACGAGTGCACCGCTGCGCAGCTCCCGTTCAATCAGGATGCGCGGAAGCAAGGCCACGCCCAGTCCTGAAATCGCGGCGTTGATTGCCATGATGAACATGTCGTAATGCTGGTCCGCCGCACGATGTTCGGTGAGCTGCGTGGACGCGCTTTCGGACCATGCAAGCCACGCGCGCGGAAGATCGCGGGTGTGGATCCAGGGCAGCGCACTGATCTTTTCACTGCTCAGGCTATCGTGCCCGCCGCTCAACCCGGGCGCACAGACAGCCAGAATCTTATCGTCGCTCACAAGCGGTTGTCCGGGCATAGCGGGCCATAAGCTCTGCCCGAAATAGATCGCGGCATCGAAGCTTGAATTGTCGAAGAACGTCGGCTGGTCGCGCCCCATGATATGAAGTTGCAGGTCCGGGTTGGACTCGTAGAAGTCACGCAGGCGCGGAATCAGCCATTGAGACGCGAACGTGACGCCGACGGCCAACTGGATCTTCACTTCGCTTTGCTGGCGCATCAGCTCGAGCGTATCCCGGCGAATCTGGTCGAGATGAACCCGAATTCTCCGCGCGTACTCTGCGCCAGCAGCGGACAATACCAGGCGCTGACGCACGCGCTCGAACAGGGCGATGCCCAGATGAGCTTCGAGCTCGTTGACCTTTTTGCACACTGCGCCATGCGTTTGCGACAGCTCGATCGCGGCTTTCGAAAAACTTTCATGGCGCGCGGCGGCTTCAAAAGCTTGCAGCGCACTGAGACTGGGGACACCGCGGCGCATCGAGAATCCTTGCTGGCGAAAGGAAATGGGCAATGGGTCCCTCGATGATAGTCCTAAGGACAGCGAGGCGCCGGCCACGCTTATTCACTGGCAAGCTGCGGCCGGCTGATTTTTCGCCGACGCGTTTCGAGCAGCGTGACCGTGATCGCGGCGAGCACCATCGTCATGGCGATGCCCACAAACGCGAGGATAAATGTGCCGGTCGTATCCTTCACCCATCCGATGAAATAGGGCAGCAAGAATCCTGACGATACCCCGATGCTTGTGATTAGCGCGATGCCGGCCGCTGCGGCGCGATCGGTGAGGATACGACTCGGCAATTGCCAGAAGGTCGTAATGCTGCAGAAGCAGGCCGCGGAGCCGATCGAAAGGGCAATGATCGATTGGTAGGGAGATTTCAGCAGCAGGGCTACCGAGAGTGCGGCCGCGCACACCAGCAACGGGCCGGCTACGTGCCAGGCGCCGACCTGGTGGCGACTCACGACGCGGCCCCAGATGAGCGTCGCGACAACGGCCACGCCGAATGGAATCGCTGTGATCAGTCCGATATCCACGAGGCTGTACTTCACCCCGAAAGTGCTTTCAAACGTTTTAACGACTTGCGGCAGGAAATAGAGCAGGCCGATGATGCCGGCGTTGGTGCCGAAGTAGACGACACCGAGCGCCCAGACTTTCGGATTGCCGAGCGCTTTCCAGGCGCTCGACGGCGAGGTGGTGGCCGCCGCCTCGGCCCGTTCGGCAGCCAGCGCCGCGGCGATTTCGCTCTTTTCCGCAGCGGAAAGCCAGTGCGTGCGGGACGGGTCGTCCGTCAGCCGGAAATAGACGATCCCGGCCAGGACGATTGCAGGGACCCCCTCCAGCAGAATCATTGCGCGCCAGCCGGTGATGCCGAACACATTCGCATGTGCCATCAGCCAGGTGGACACCGGTGCCCCGAGCACGCCGGTTAGCGGGATTGCTGTCACGAACAGAGACATCATCCATACGCGGTTGCGCGCCGGCATCCACAGCGTGAGGTAATACACCATGCCCGGAAACAGGCCGGCTTCGAACGCGCCGAGAAAGAAGCGGGCGATATAAAGCCAGCGGGAGTCAGGGACGAAGCTCGTCAGCGAGGAGAGCAGACCCCAACTGAGCAGAATGCGCGTCATCCACAGCCGCGCGCCAAACCGATGCATGCACAGATTGCTCGGCACTTCGAACAGAATATAGCCGAGAAAAAACAGGCTTGCCGCGAAGCCGTATTGCGCCGTCGTCATGTGGAGTTCGGCGTTCATGGTCAGCGCCGCATAGCCGATGTTCGCGCGGTCAAGCTGGTTCGCGATGTACATCACGATCATCAGCGGCGCGAGCCGCCAGGCGATCCGCTTCATCAACCGATCGGAAATCGCAGGTTTGCGCGGCCCGAGATCCATGGCTTCCTCCAGATTTACGCGTTACGGAATCCTCTTGAGGATGATTAAGCGCCCTGACCAAGGGTACGACAATGCACGAAAAATATTGACTTTGTGAGGAAACGTCACAGACCGGGGGCGCGAGGCGGGCGCATGACGCATCGCCAATTCACCTCGAACGTGTTCTCAATCAACCGCCCCTTCGCCGCCCAGAAGCGCGGGACCGGCGTCGGTCGGGCTCGTGGCGGATGGCGTGCGACCGAGAAATCCAAGCACGACGAGCGCGGAGGCCAGTGTGATCGCCACGAGAATGTGAAGCAGGATACGGAATGCGCTGTCGTATGCCTGCGCGAGAACGGGCTGCCCCAGCGCGGGCAGAAGAGCGATGGCCTGAGGGAGATCGCCGGTTGCCACGCGCTGGGCGGCTTGCGCGGCGGCCTCGCGCGAAACGGACGGGAACGCTGCGAGTGCGTCGGATAGCCGTAGACGCGTGAGGACCGCCAGCACCGCGCCGGCAATTGCGAGCGTCATGCCCTCTCCGGCTACACGCGTCGTGCTGAAGATGCCGGTTGCCATGCCCGCGCGTTCCTTTGGAACGACACTGACTGACAAGCCATCCATCAGGCCCCACGGCAGACCGGCTCCGACTCCGATGATGAACAGCGGAAGTGGCAGGCTGCCGGATGGCGCGTCAGGCGCGATGCCACTGAACCAAAGCATACCGAGCGCCGCGATGATGAGGCCGGCCGCTGAAATGACGCCGGCCGACATCCATCGCGTGAGCAGTGCCGCCGTGATAGGAACAAAGAGCATCGGCGCCGATAGCGAGAGCATCATCAAGCCGGCGTCGATCGCAGAATGTCCTTCAATTCCGATAAAGCGCGTAGGCAAGACCAGAAGCAGCGTAACGTAACAAAATGCCGTCGCTAGCGGGAGCGCCTGCACACCCACGAAGCGCGGATAGCGAAACAGCGACAGGTCGAGCATGGGCCGGGAAGCACGCCTTTCGATGTGGACGAACGCGATGAACATCGCTACGGCGCCTGAGAACAATCCAATAATGAGAGGACTCTCCCAGCCGCTTTCCGGGCCTTGCAACAGCCCGAACGTGAAGAGTGTCAGCGCGGCGGTGAAGCTGGCGGCGCCAGGCCAATCGAGACCCGTGGCACTCGGGTCGTACGATTCTCTTAGCTTCGGAACGCCGAGTGCAAATCCGGCCAAGCCGATGGCGGCATCGACCAGGAAGAACGAACGCCAACCGAACGTCTCCGTGAGAAACCCGGCGAGTAGTGGGCCAAGCGCCAAGCCGATACCGAAGGTGGTGCCGAGCATGCTGAACGCGCGGGCGCGCCCAGGTCCGTCGAACTCCTGTGCGAGTGCTGCCGACGCACCGGCCAGCACAAACGCGGCGGCAATGCCCTGTAGCGCGCGCTGAAAATCGACCCACAACAGGGTCGGCGCCGCGGCGATCCCAAGTGACGTCAACGCGAAGAGCACCACGCCAATGGCGAATACACGCTTTCGTCCGAACAGGTCGGCAAGCGCTCCCGAGGCCATCAGACTGCTGCCGAAGCTCAGCATGAAGGCGTTGAGAATCCAGTTGACCGCCACCGGACTGCCTCCCAGGGCGGTGCCGATGGACGGCGCGGACACGGCCGCACCGCCGAAATTCAGCGGCAGCACGAGCACGGCGATGCAAATGCCGACGAGAATCAACATCTGTTGCGAGGCGCTACGGGCGACCGCTGCGTCTACTACTGGCAAGACACCAGTCGAGGCGGCCGGTCGTCCTGGGCGCGGGGTAACGCTTTTTTCCTGCACGGACTATCTCTCTGTTCAACTTTGGCGGTGATGCCCATCACGGCATGCGGAATCACACGGTTCAATTCGGCGCTATCGCGATGCGGCCCGCCTATGGCCACTCACCTCCCGGCCTGCATCCGGTTCTATGCCGATAAAGTAGAGGACCGAGAACAGCACCAGCACAGCCACTAGCAGGAAGGCCAGGCGGAAATCGGCCAGCGAGAGCTGTGCGTGATTGCCATGAACCAGGACCGCAACGTGTAGCGCGATCGCGCCAAATGCGATGCCGAGGCCGATGGTCATCTGCTGGACCATACTGAAGAATGTGCTCGCAGAACTCATCCGCGCCGGTGGGACGTCCGCGAACGCGAGCGTGTTGATGCTCGTGAATTGCATCGACCGGCACAGCCCGCCAACCAGCAGCACCAGCATGATCAGCGCGCGCGACGTGTCCGGCGCAAGCAGGCTGCACAAAGCAATGGTCGCGGCGGTAAGCATTCCGTTGACGATCATGACCTTGCGAAAGCCAAAGCGTTTGAGGATCGGCGTGGTGACGGTCTTCATGCCCAGATTGCCGGCCGCGTACGCGAGCACCAGCAAACCCGCAGCAAACGCATTCATCCCGAAGCCGAGCTGGAACAGCAGCGGTAACAGGAAGGGGGAGACGCTAACCGATACGACATACAACGAGCCGCCGTCGAGGGTCACGCGGAACGTCGGAATTCGCCAGGGCGAAAGATCGATCAGGGGATGGTCGGCGCGGCCGAAATGCCGTATCGCCAGGATTGCGGCGGCAAAGCCGCAGATCAGCGCGGCGGTCGTGATGCGCCAGTCGCTATGCAGTTGCCCGATCAGGACCATGCCGTACATCAGGCAAGTCAGCGCGATACCGCTCAGCACGAACCCCGACACATCGAAGGGGCGGCGAGTGGGTTCGCGGTAGTTCGGAATGAACAGGACGGTGAGCACCAGACCCAGCAAACCGATCGGTATGTTTAGCAGGAAGATCCAGCGCCAGTTGAAATAGGTCGAGATAAAGCCGCCCAACGCCGGACCTAACACCGGTGCGGCGAGGCCGGGCCACGTGATGTAGGCTATCGAGCGCATCAGGTGACGCTTTTCGGTGCTGCGTAGCACGGCGAGGCGGCCTACCGGCACCATCATCGCGCCGCCGATTCCCTGCAGGATTCGCGCAATGGTGAATTCGACGAGGCCGTTGCTCAGCCCGCAAAGTATGGAGGCGCCGGTGAACACGATGATCGCGCCACCGAACACCGAGCGTTGCCCAAAGCGGTCCGCCACCCATCCACTGATTGGAATGAAAACCGCGAGCGCCAGCAGATAGGCCGTCATGCCGATACTCAGGCTCACGGACGTGACGCCGAATGTGGCGGCCATGTGGGGCAGGGCGGTCGCGATCACCGTCGCATCCAGATTCTCCATGAAATAGGCACTGGCGACGATCAGCGCGATGATGACTGGCTGGCGGCTTGACAAAGACATGGGCGGAAAACGGAATCCGGTTTGTGCGACAGGCGCTCAAACGCTTCGGATTGAGCGGTTTGCGGTCGTCGGCAATCAAAGATGGAGCTCGGTTCGCGGCAGCCTGAGATAATGGATGGCTGCGTCCGGGTGCCTGGCGAGACTCTTCCGCGTACCCGGACGATATACTCTACCAAACCATAAGTCGTCATGTGAAGACTTATTTTAGAAATCGATGGACACGGGAGCGTTATGAAGGCCAAATCCAAGGATGTTGCAGAGCCGGGCAGCAAGACCGCGGCGGGTCGCGCGCCGACCAGGCGGCCGATGAAGAAAGCACCGCAGCGTCTGCCGCGTGCCGAGCGTCAGGCGCGCGTGCTGGAGAAGGCCGCCGAATATTTCGCCGAGCACGGCCTGAACGCGCAGACGCGCGCGATTGCCGAGGCTTGCGGCGTGTCGCAACGTTTGCTGTATAGCCTGTTCCCTAGCAAGGCCGCGTTGATCGACGAAGTTTACAAGCGCGAGATTGTGGGAACCTTCAAGGCGATGTGGTTTGTTCAGTTGAAAGACCGCAGTGTGCCCCTTGAAAGCAGGCTGAATACTTTTTACCGCGAGTACTACGACACGCTGCTGACGCGGCAGTGGCTTCGCCTGTTCCTTTACTCGTCACTTGAAGACTTACAAATGGCGCCGACGTACACGAACGCCGTTGTGACCCATGCGCTCGAGATCATCGTCACTGAGACGGCGCACGAATTGGGACGCGGCGTACCGGCCGATCCGGCTCATCTGACCGAGGTCGGCTGGCTGCTGCACGGCGCGGTATCCCACCTTGCAATTCGCCGCCGTATCTATTCGAACGACAACACCACGCCTAGCGACGCGGTGATTGCGATGCACGTGCGCGCCTTCCTCACGAGTGCGCCGGCGCTGCTGCCGGCCCTGGAAAGCGCCTGAGCGTGATGTGCCGGCGGCCTCGCCTCGCGCGGAAGAGCGTCGTGCTCAGTCACCGATTGCTGCGGCGTCCCGTTCCCGCTTCACCTGTCCGCGTATCAGCAGGAGCAGCGCGATGAGAACAAGGACGATCGTCAGGCCGACAAAGAGCAGCGTCGCGCGTTGAATGTCGGCGAGTTGCACGGCGATGCCAAGGCCGATCACGGGGAGCGAAATCGCCACATAGAGCACCACGAAAAAGCTGGACGTGACTTCCGCTCGCCGGTGCGCAGGCGCCGCGGACGCGATCTCGCCTAACCCCGCTCGGAAGCTGATGCCTTGCCCGATTCCCGCGAGAGCGGTGCCGATTAAAAGCGCGCCGAGCGAGCGCTCCGGCACGCACAGACCGACACACATCAGCCCCACGACGAGTCCGATGCAGCCGGCCGCTTGCCGCCACCGGGCAGCAATGATCGTCTGCACGATCTGTCCGAGGGCGGAGCACGCGAACAGCAGGAACACAATGGATCCGGTCACGATGCCGCTGTGAAAGCCGAGCACGCCCCGAATCAGTTGAGGGGCGACCGCAGCGAAGAATCCCACCACGACAAAACCGGCAAACCCGGCCAGCGCGGCGGGGATGAACGCACGGCGTACCTCGGCTGGAAGCGAAATTTTCTGGATGCCGAGCTTTACCCGCGGGGGAGTCGTGGCAGTCTCCGGCACGCTGAAAACGGCGAGTGCGGCGACGCCGACAAGCGCCAGATGCACCACATAGGGCAACTGCATCGGCCTGCGAAATAGTTCGACGAGGATGCCGCTTAGCAAAGGACCGCAACCCAGCCCGAGCATATTGGACGCCGTGGCCGCGAGCATGGCTTTGCCGCGCCACGCGGGTGGCGCGAGCTCGATCACGGCGACGGTGGCGGTTCCTGTGAAGATGCCGGCAGAGATTCCCGACAGCAGGCGGCCCAGCATCAGAAGCGCTAGTCCGTCGCTGAGCAGGAACGTCAGCGCCGAGGCGGCCGACGCACACAGACCCGCCAGCAGCATGCGACGACGGCCCAGCTGATCGGACCAGTTGCCGATCAACAGTAGTGCGCCCAGCACCCCGGCTGCATACGAGGCGTAGATCACGGTGATGACGGTTGGCGAAAAACCGAACTGCAGTTGGTAGTACCGATAAATTGATGTCGGTAGCGTCGTACCCATCATGTTGATCGCGAACGCCAGCGCGACGGCCAGAAATGCGATCGGGGATTGCGGTGCGCCAGAAGCTGTTTTCATGAAACGTCCCAACGGTTGCTCGAAGATTGCGCGCAATTATGGGTAATTTCTCGCGGTCTTGCTGGCGGCTCGACAGCGGCGGTCAGCTTCGGCTTCGCATGAAGGCGGCGACGCTAGGCGCTGGGTGCGTCACGCGGACGCAGGTAATCGACCCGCTTTTCGCCTCGATCGAACTCGCGTCGCGCTGATTCCATTTCACCCATATGGATTTCGACCCAGTCCCAGATTCCGCAGATCTTGTCGAGCAGGCTGCGCCCCAGTGGCGTTAGCTGATAGTCGACCCGCGGCGGGATCACCGGATGCACGTAGCGTGTAACGAGGCCGTCACGCTCGAGTTGCCGCAGTGTCTTGGTGAGCATCTTTTGGCTCACACCCTCCACCACTTCGCGCAGACGCGAAAAACGCATCTCGCCATGCGTGCCGAGTGCATCGATGACGAGGATGGTCCACTTGTCCGCGATCTGCTCGATGATGTTCCGCGCCAGGTCGTCGGTTTTTTTCTGCGGGTTGTCTTGCGCGTAAGCGCTGTCGTAGCAATTAGTTTCCATGGGGAAAGTATGAAACCGTCAGGTGCCTTCTTGTGATCGCCGGATGCCGCTGAAATAATCGGCTCGCTTGCCCGTCCGCGGGGCGCGCCGCCATTTGTCAGATCGCACTCGACCCGGATGTGGTGCCTTACGTAGTGCATTGATTAGAGAGCTTCACATGACTATCGAAACAATCGCAATTGAAGGTTTAACGACTCCCGTCTCCCGCATCGGCCTCGGTACCTGGGCGATCGGCGGCTGGATGTGGGGCGGCACCGATGAGAAAGACTCGATCGCGGTAATCCGCCGGGCGCTCGATAGCGGTGTCAATCTGATCGACACCGCGCCAGTGTATGGCTTCGGCGCTTCGGAGGAGATTGTCGGCAAAGCGCTGGCCGATGGTTATCGGCACAAGGCGGTCATCGCGACCAAGGTCGCTTTGGAATGGCAGGATGGCGCGGTGTTCCGCAACTCGTCACCGGTGCGCATTCGTCAGGAAGTAGAGGATACGCTGCGGCGCTTGCGGACAGATTACATCGATCTGTATCAGGTTCATTGGCCCGACCCGTTGGTACCGATCGAACAGACCGCTGCGGTGCTCGACGATCTGCGCAAGGAGGGCAAGGTGCTGGCGCTGGGCGTCAGCAACTTCTCGCCTGCGCAAATGGACGCGTTCCGGCGTGTGGCGCCGCTGTCGGCCACGCAACCGCCGTACAACCTGTTCGAGCGCGATATCGACCGTGACGTGCTGCCGTATGCAAAACAGCATGGGCTTGTCGCGCTTGCCTATGGGGCGCTCTGTCGCGGGCTGCTGGCCGGGCGCATCGGCGTCGACACGCGCTTCGAGGGCGACGATCTGCGCCAGCGCGACCCGAAGTTTTGCGAGCCGCGTCGCGAGCAGTACGTCGCGGCGGTGAAAGCACTGGACGTGTTCGCACGCGAGAACTTCGACAAGTCGGTGCTCGCGCTGGCGGTGCGCTGGGTGCTCGATCGCGGCCCGACGATCGCGCTGTGGGGTGCGCGTCGTCCGGCGCAACTCGACGGGATTGAAGACGTGTTCGGCTGGCGCCTCGACGAGAAGGCCTTCGAGCAGATCGACGCGATTGTCGCGCAGTTCGTCAAGGACCCCATTGGGCCGGAGTTTATGGCGCCGCCGCGCCGCGTGCAGTTAGCCTGACGAGGTGCCATCCGACATGCGAACCCATCGACGCACCTTCCTGATCCATTCAATCGGCGCCACAGCGCTCGCGATCACCGGTCGCTACGCGTGGGCGGCGCCTTCTCAGCTTCAGGAGAGCGATCCCGCTGCGCAGGCGCTCGGGTACAAGGCCAATGCAAACCAGGTCGACCGCACGAAATATCCGCATTTCAGCGACAACCAGCGCTGCGCGAACTGCCAGTTCTACCAGGGCAAGCCAGCTGACGCCAACGCGCTCTGCGCGCTGTTCGGCGCGAAGCAGGTGAGTGGCGCCGGATGGTGCAAGGCCTATCAGGCCAGAGCATGAACGGCGTGCGCAGGTAAGGCGATCGCGAGGCAGCGCCCGCGAGTGTGACGCGCGTCGACAAACAAGGAGTGAACCGATGGAACTGATTGTGAATGGCGTTCATCACAACGTCGACGCCGACGCGAACATGCCCTTGCTATGGGCGGTACGTGACCTGCTGGGGCTGCATGGCACCAAGTTCGGCTGCGGCGTAGGTGCATGCGGCGCGTGCACCGTACATCTGGATGGCGTGGCGGTGCGCTCGTGTGTTACGTCGCTGGCGGACGCACAAGGCAAGCCCGTGACGACGATCGAAGGCTTGGGGAACGGCGGCGAGCATCCCGTGCAGCGAGCGTGGAAAGCCGCGAATGTTCCGCAGTGCGGCTACTGCCAACCTGGCCAGATGATGCAGGCTGCGTCGCTGCTCAAACAGACGCCGAAGCCGAGCGACGAGCAGATCGTCGAAGCGATGTCCGGCAATGTCTGCCGCTGCGGCACCTATCAACGCATCAAGGTTGCCATCAAGGCCGCAGCGGAGCAGGCGTAATGAGCGAGATCGTCAATCTGAGCCGGCGCCGGGTACTGAAGGGCACCCTGGCAGGCGGGGTGGTGCTCGGCCTGTATGTCGGCGGCACAGCAACGGCGTTTGCGGCAAGCCCGCTCGCCTCGGCAAGCAGCGTCAAAACAGTGTTTGCGCCGAACGTCTATGTGTCGGTCGCGCCGACTGGTGAGATCGTGCTGGTTGTGCATCGTTCCGAGATGGGCACCGGCATCCGCACCAGCCTCGCGATGATCCTCGCCGACGAACTCGACGCCGACTGGAACACCGTCAAGGTGGTGCAGGCGCAAGGCGATGCGAAGTACGGCGACCAGAATACCGATGGCTCGCGCAGTATCCGCCAGTTCTTCCAGCCACTGCGCGAGGCAGGCGGTTCCGCGCGGCAGATGCTGGTGGCCGCCGCCGCTTCGAAATGGCGCGTCAGCCCGGCGAGTTGCCGGACCGAGCCCGGCCACGTGGTGCATCCGGCGAGCGGGCGGCGCCTGTCATACGGCGCGCTCGCGCAGGCAGCCTCACATCTGCCGGTGCCCGGCCGCGACACGCTGCAGTTGAAAAGTGAGGACCTGTGGCGCTATATCGGCAAGTCGCTGCCGATCGTCGATCTCGACGATATCGTTCATGGCCGCGCGACGTACGGCATCGATGTCGTGTTGCCCGGTATGACGTATGCGTCGGTCGAACGGTCGCCTGTGTATGGTGCAACACTCAAAAGCGTCGACTCGACTGAAGCGACGAAGGTGCCGGGCGTGCTTCGCGTGGTGCGCATTCCTGCCGCGCCGCTACCCGCAGGCTTCCAGCCGCTCGGCGGCGTCGCGGTGATCGCGACCAACACGTGGGCCGCCATGCAAGGGCGCCAGAAGCTGAAGCTCGAATGGAACCTCGGGCCGAACGGCACGTACGATAGCGGGGCGTATCGCAAGGCGCTTGAAGACACCGCGCGGCAGCCCGGGAAGGTCGTGCGCAACAATGGAGATACCGCAGGCACGTTGAAAAACGCTGCAAAACACGTATCGGCAGACTATTATGTGCCCCATCTGGCGCATGCGACGATGGAGCCGCTCGCTGCGACTGCATCGTTTGCAAACGGCGCAGTCGAGGTCTGGACCGCGACGCAAAATCCGCAGCAAGCGCGCACGACCGTCGCACAGGTGCTCGGCCTGCAAGAGCAGGCTGTGACGATCAACGTCACGTTGCTCGGCGGCGGCTTCGGCCGCAAGTCGAAACCGGACTATGTGGCCGAGGCCGCGTTCCTGGCGCGCGAAGTCGGTGCACCCGTCAAGCTGACGTGGACGCGCGAGGACGACATACGTAACGACTACTTCCATGCGGTGTGCGCGCAGCACATGGAAGGCGGACTCGACGCGCAGGGCAGGACGATTGCGTGGTTGCACCGGAGCGTGTTCCCCTCGATCGGTTCGACGTTCACACCAGATGTGGTCTATGGTTCGGCGGGCGAACTGGGGCAGGGTGTGACCGACATGCCCTATGAGGTCGCCAACGTGCAGTGCGAAAACGGGGCGGCGCAGGCGCATACACGTATCGGTTGGTATCGCTCGGTGTACAACATTCCGCACGGCTTCGCGCAAGGCTCGTTCGTCGACGAACTCGCCGCTGCTGCAGGCCAGGATCCGGTGCAGCATTTGCTCGCGCTACTGGGCAGTCCGCGCCATGTCGATCTGCATGCGCTGGGAGTGGACTATCCGAACTACGGCGCGTCGATCGACGAGTATCCGATCGATACCGCGCGCTTTGCCGCAGTGGTCCGCGCGGCGGCGGTGCGGTCGAACTGGTCCGCCGCGTTGCCGGCTCGTCATGGGCGGGGTATCGCCGTTCACCGCAGCTTTCTGACGTACGTCGCCGCAGTCGCGCAGGTGCAGGTGGCCGACGATGGCTCGGTGCGCGTGACGCGTGTCGATCTGGCAATCGACTGCGGACGTATCGTGAATCCCGATCGCGTGATCGCGCAGTTCGAGGGCGCGGTGGTCATGGCACTCGGCAATACGCTATACAGCGAACTGACGTTCAGTAGCGGCGCAGCCGATCAGTCGAACTTCACAGACTATCGTGTCGCCCGGATCGACTCCGTGCCGGAAACTCACGTGTATATCGTGCCGAGCGCTGCGCCGCCCGGCGGTGTCGGCGAACCGGGTGTGCCGCCGACCATGGCCGCGATCTGCAACGCGATCTCCAATGCTGTCGGCACGCGGGTTCGGGCGTTGCCGGTCGATAGCGCGCTCCTGAAGCGGGCGTGATCGGCGAATGGCCGGATGGGGAGGCGAGCTTGTGCGGTGTCGCGATCACCTGTTCTGCTAATAGGCGATGCGCCGTGAAATGCGGCGCATCGCCCAGGTCTCAGTGTGTCGCGCCGACTCGGCGTAGCGCTTGCTCAGCAGCCGGATTGTGTTGTGCGATCGCCATTTGCAGCGCGGTCCCGCCGCGCGCGTCGACATGATTCGCGTTGGCGCCGTGTGCGACGAGTACCGGAATCATATCGAGTCGGCCGAATAGCGCGGCAAACGACAATGCCGTTTCCCCCGCGTTATTGGTTTGATCGATGTCGCAATGCGTGTCGAGCAACATCTTTGCAATATTCGTCTCGCCTTTGAAGAGCGCCCCCATCAGCGCCGTATTGCCGTGCCGGTCGGCCGCACAGGCGTTGGCGTCCGCAGAAAGGAGCGCCTTCAAGGTCTCCGGGTGATTGTCGTATGCGCTAAGGATCAGCGCGGTATAACCTTCGGGCGTGGTTGTCTCGAGCGGGAAATGGGCATCGATCAACGCCTGAACAATATCCGTGCGCCCCGCACGCGCCGCGGCAAACCAGTCTTCGGTGTAACTCGGTGTGGCCGTCACGGCCGAATAGGCGCCCGACTGATACACATGCGCACAACTCGCCGTGACCATTGCGCTGAGGGCGGTTGCCGCCACGGTCCGAACAAGGCGCCGGGTAGCAGATGAACATCGCATTGCATTTCTCCGCAAGGAATCTGATTCAATCGGACGGGGGCTTGTCTCGGCAGGCCCCCGCGTGCGTTAGTTGTCGCTGAGGTGTGCCGCCGCATCCTGCACGCGCGCGACATCCGCGTGTATCGCCCGCGCGAGGCGGGTGCCATAGTCGGTGTCGGCTTTATAGAAGTACGAGAGCATCGTGTACTTGTTCGCGTCGTTGGTTACGCGGCCAAGGTCGCCCGAGAGCGACGTGATCAGATCCGCCTTGTCAGCCTCGGACAGCGTGCGGTAGTACTCGCCGGCCTGACGGAAGTCGAGCGTTTTGTGAATCGCTTTTTGCTGGGTCGTTCCCTGCAGCGGCGTCTGCACGGACTTGTACGTATCCTGCTGTGCGATTTCGGCGATTCCGGATGGCTCGTAGTTCACCTCGCCTTTTCGATCTCCCTCGTTCATGAGACCGTCCTGGTTGTTGTTGTAGACCGGGACGATGGGGCGGTTGATCGGCAACTGGTTGTAGTTTGGGCCGAGGCGATACATCTGCGTGTCGGCATAGGCGAACAGGCGGCCCTGCAGCATTCGGTCCTCTGAAGGCTCGATCCCGGGCACGAGCCGCGACGGCGCGAATGCCGATTCTTCCGTGGACTCGAAATAGTTATCCGGAACGCGGTTGAGCGTCATTGTGCCCACCTTCTGTTCGGGGATGGAGGTGGGCCATACCTTCGTGTCATCCAGCGGATCGAAATCGAACTTGTCCAGATCCTTCGGCGAGAGGACCTGGATGTAAAGGTCCCACTGCGGGTATGAATGTGCCTTGACCGAGTTGTAGAGGTCATTGGTCATCAGATTCCAGTCCGCGCCGATCGAATGCGGGATATCCTGGGGGCGAATGCCCTGGATACCCTGGCGGCTCTTCCAGTGAAACTTGACGTAGTGAACTTCACCTTTCGCGTTGACGAACTTGAAGGCGTGCACGCCGTAGCCGTCCATGTGGCGATACGAATCCGGCATGCCCTCGTCTGTGTAGAGGTGCGTGAGCATGTTGGTTGCTTCGGGCGTATGGGCGAAAAAGTCGAACGCCAGATTCGGATCCTGGACGCCGGTCACTGCCGATGGTTTGTTCGCATGCACAAAGTCAGGAAACTTGATGGCGTCGCGAATGAAGAAGATCGGCCAGTTGATGCCGACCATGTCCCAGTTCCCTTGCTGCGTGTAGAACTTGATAGCGAAACCACGCGGGTCTCGTGCCTGCTCGGGCGAGCCGCGATAGCCCATCACTGTCGAGAATCGAACGAACACCGGGGTCTTCGATCCAGGCTTGAACACCTGGGCAGTGGTCAGGGCGCTGATGTCCGTGGTGGGCACGAATTCGCCAAAGATGCCCGTGCCCCGCGCATGCACGACGCGCTCGGGTATGCGCTCGCGGTCGAAGCGCTGCAACTTCTCAATAAGATGGGAGTCCTGCAAAAGAACCGGACCTTCGGGGCCGGCAGTCTGGGAGTTCTGGTTGTCGCCGACCGGTGACCCGCTATCCTGGGTCATATCCACAGCGTACGCGGGTTGAGCCAGCATCGTTGCTGAGACGATCGAGAAAATGCTTGCAGCAATCTGTGTCTTCAATACTTTCACTTTAAGTTCCTGTTTCAGGGGGAAACCGGAGTGATCCTATTGCTCAGTCATTTCCTTATCCAATCTCTTTTTCCTATCATTTCGATAGCGGCAGAATTTAATTAGGAAATCGACGAAATTAAAGAGAGTGAAAGCCTGCCGCCGGTTCATTGCTCCGTGAGGCGCGACGGGGGGATTCAGAAATTCGCTGCCCCTGTAGGCCAATTTATCGTTGGACGGCCCAGTGCTGCACGTTTCGTACGGTTCGAAAAATTACAACCCGATTGAGTATTTTTATGCATGGGGTTATGAGTAATTTGGTAATTTTCATTGTGATTTCATAAAGTGCCAATTGTTCCATTAATCAAGTTAATTGCGGTTTGTAATTGCGGGAAATGGCTATTCTTTTAACGCACCGGGTAAGGGGGCGGCGACGTTGGTTTAAGCGCAAGAAGGTCGAGTTTTCCAGCGATGAGAAGCAGGACCATGCGGATCGTCCCGCAGCGGGCGTTTCCTTGTGCCTTACGTACGGCGGTCGTGAAGCGCGACGCCGTTGCCATCGAACTTCACGCCCGTACAAGCATTTGTGCGCGCTGGGACAAGTCCCTGGAATTTCGTTCACATACTCTCGCGCTGGTGCGATGCAACAAGGCGTACATCGTGTGGGCCATTGTCATCTGCCGCTTAGGGAGTTCAGTGATGTATACCAATCTTGTCGATCATGGGTATCAAGTCCGGCGCGCGGGCGGTGTTGCGCGGCACTGGCGCGAGCTGGTTCTTGGTGCGGTCTGTCTGCTGACGCTGCTGGTGTCGGGCCACGCAAAGGCTGCCGCACCGGCGCCTGCCGAATGCGCGGCGCTACAGGCGAAATACCCACAATTCAAGGGCAAGACGCTGATCAACGCGATCAACCCGCACACGCCGGGCTATGAAGCGCTGGACCCGAATGACCCGAGTAAATATGTCGGCTTCGACATCGACCTCGGCGAAGCAATTGGCAACTGCCTCGGCTTCAAGATGGCGTACAAGCCGGTCTCGTTCGCAGCGCTGCTGCCGACGCTGCAAAGCGGCCAGGCGGACATCGTGATCTCCGACATGTATGCGACCGAAGAGCGCGCGAAGGCGGCGGACTTCGTCACGTATTCGAAGGTGTTCGACGGCGTGCTCGTTGCGAAAGGCAATCCGAAGAAGATCAGCGGCATCAACCCGACGATGTGCGGCACGATTGCCGCCGAGAACACCGGCTACGTTGAAGTGCCGCTGATCCAGAATCTTGCGCCGGCCTGCAAGGCGGCGCACAGGCAGGAAGCGTCCGTGCAGCTGTATGACAACAACGCGAACGCGATCCAGGCGATTCTCGCAGGCCGCGCCGACACCTATATCAATGACGTGAACACGGTGGACCAGGCGGTCAAGGCGTATCCGAACCAACTCGAAAAGGCCAGTGCGGTAACGCTGCCGTATTCGATTGGTATCGCCGTGCCGAAGACCAATCAGGCCATGCGCACAGCCGTGATGGCAGCGCTCGTCGCGATTCAGAAGGCCGGCATCCAGGCCGACTTGCTGAAGAAGTGGTCGCTCGGCGTCGAGAACCTCGAAACCCCCAAGCTGGTGGCTTCGAACTGATGAATCTGTTTCTGCACTATCTCGGCCTGCCGTATCTGCTTAGCGGCATCGGCTTTACGATCGAGGTCACGGTCCTCGGGCTGGCGGGCGGTCTGATCGTGGGGCTGGTGCTCGCGAGCATGCAACTGAGCAAGGTGGGGCCGCTCGCCGCTATCGCGCGTGGCTACACGGTCATTTTTCGCGGTACGCCGCTGATTCTGCAACTCGTGTTCGCGTACGACGCGTTGCCGCACATCGGGTTGAAGTTGAGCGCGATCGGTGCAGCGGGTCTCGCGCTCGCGGCGAACGAGGGGCCGTTCATTGCGGAAATCCTGCGCGCGGGTGTGCTCGGTGTCGACCGTGGACAACTGCTCGCGGGGCAGGCGCTCGGCATGACGCCGACCGTGCTGCTGCGCCGCGTGATCGCGCCGCAGGCGATCCGCACGATGATACCGGCGCTCGGCAACGAATCGGTCAGCGCGCTGAAGAACTCGTCGCTGGCATCCGTGATCGCGGTCGACGAACTGACGTTGCGCAGCACCCAGCTCGCGTCGTCGACGTTCGATTTCTTTTCGATCTTCTTTGCGTCCGGGCTGATGTATCTCGTGCTGACCGGCGCGATCGCCGCGATCCAGTTGTTCGCAGAAACCGCGCTCGATCTCGATCGTAGCCCGTCTGGACGCTTTGCACGGCTGCTGCCGTGGCGCCGAGCCCGGATGACGACGAACCCGCCCCGCGCGGGCGTGTCGTTACCCGCCGATGCGTTGCCCGAGCCGACGCCGTCGCACGGACACCTGCCAGAAGGGGGTAACGGGCGTAACGGACGCAACGGACGTGACGCTCACGCAGAGCGCGCGCAGCGCTACGCGGCGCTCCAGAAACAGAGTCCGACCGTGCAGGTGAAGGGGCTCAGCAAGCGTTACGGCGAGCAGACGGTGCTCGACGGCTTTGACCTCACCGTCCGCTTCGGCGAAGTTATCGCGCTGCTTGGGCCGAGCGGATCGGGAAAAAGCACGCTGCTGCGCTGTATCAATCACCTGGAGCAGTGGGATGCGGGGGAAATCCGCGTCGGCGGCAAGCGCCTGGGTTTTCGGGTCGATGGTCAGCCGATGACCCAGGCCGATATCGCCAACGAGCGTGCGAGTGCGGGCGTCGGCATGGTGTTCCAGCATTTCAACCTGTTCAGCCATCTGACGGCATGCGAGAACATCGCGGGGCCGCTGCGCTGGGTGCACGGCGTGGCGCCTGCCGATGCCGAGCGTAGAGCACGTGAGCTGCTCGAACGCGTCGGCCTCAGTCATCGCGCCGACGCGTTGCCGCGCCATCTGTCCGGCGGCCAACAGCAGCGCGTCGCGATCGCCCGCGCGCTTGCGCCCAATCCTCGCGTGCTGCTGCTTGACGAACCGACGTCCGCGCTCGACCCCGAGCTGCTCGGCGAAGTGCTCGACGTCATCCAGCGGCTCGTGGACGAAGGTGGTCTGACGATGATCATCTCGACGCACCAGTTGCGCTTCGCCGATCAGGTCGCCGATCGCGTCGTGTTCATGAGCGGCGGCGCGGTGGTCGAACAGGGGCCTGCGCACGACGTGCTCACACGCCCATGCCATCCATTGACGGCGCGATTCCTGAGCGTGATGGGTGCCGACGACCGGCTCGAAGTCGCGTCCTGACGGCGCGCGCCATTCTGCATTGCCCGGCCCTTTGTGCCGGGCGCCTTACGAGGTTCGAACTACCATGAAGCACCATACTTTGCCTGTGTCGCCGGAAACGGTTCATTGGGGATACTTCAGCAAGAAAGTCGCGCCCGCGCTGACGGTGCGCTCCGGCGACCGGATCACGATCGAGACGCTGACCCATCATGCGAACGACGATCACGAGCGGATGGTCGCGGGCGACCCCGGCGCCGAAAGTATTTTTCGCTGGACCCGCGAGCACAAGGCCATGCCGCGCCGTGGCGCGGGGCCAACCGAGGGACCGTTTACGTTCGGTTCCGGCGAAGGTGTCGGCGTGCATCTGCTGACGGGGCCGGTCGCAATCGAAGGGGCCGAGCCCGGCGACGTGCTCGAAGTGCGGATACTCGACGTTCGGCCGCGGCCGAGCTGCAATGCGTGTTATCGCGGCCGCTGTTTCGGTTCGAACGTCGCAGCATCATGGGGCTTTCACTATCACGATCTGATCGAGGAGCCGAGGCCGCGTGAAGTCGTGACGATCTTCGAGCTCGACACGTCGGGCGAGCCGTTCGCACGCGCGGTCTACAACTACGTGTGGACGCCGCAGACGGATCCGGACGGCATCGTGCATCAGACGATCGATTATCCCGGCGTGAAGGTCGACCATGCGTCGGTCAGGAAGCGGGAGAACATTCTGTCGAACGTGAAGGTGCCCGCCCGGCTGCATTTCGGCACCATGGGACTCGCGCCGGCGGAGCTCGACTATGTCAGCTCCAATCCGCCCAGCTACACCGGCGGCAATATCGACGACTGGCGCGTCGGCAAAGGGGCGCGGATGTATTACCCGGTCGCTGTCGAAGGCGCCTTCTTTTCGGTCGGCGATCCGCATGCGGCACAGGGAGACAGTGAGCTCGGCGGCACTGCGATCGAAACCTCGCTGACCGGAGACTTCGAATTCGTGCTGCACAAGAAGAACGACCTGGGCGGCACGCTCCTCGAAGGCCTCACGCACCCGATGCTGGAAACCGAAGACCAATGGTCGGTGTACGGCTTCACCTTCCCGAACTATCTGGCGGAACTCGGCCCGGCCGGACAGATCGAGGTGGCCCAGCACGCGAGCGTCGACAAGGCGATGCGTGACGCGTTCCGCAAGCTGCGCCGCTTCCTGATGACCGTGCACAGGCTGAGCGAGGACGAGGCCATCGCGTTGATGTCGGTCGCCGCAGACTTCGGCGTCACCCAGGTCGTCGACGGGAACTGGGGGGTGCATGGCTCGATCCGCAAGAACGTTTTCGTCAGCGGGCCATCAATGCAGTCGGCATGCGATGGCGTGAATATTGCTCCGCGATGACCAGCCCGCCTTTTTTGAATCCATCGAGGTGCAGCGGGTACCTGTGACGCGTTCGCGCTCAGGCATCGGCCTTGGAGTTCACTTGGATCTGCTGCGCTTTACAACCGAATCCTATCCGGAAATTGAACGGCCACGCGCGTGGCGGGAAGCGCTAGACAGGATGGGATGGCGCAGCGTCGCGATCCTCTCTGCACGGGCATTACACGGAGTGATCCACGCTCAACGGTCGATCGGCGGCTTCGAGTTGAGTCTGCTGGCGTCCGCTGCGCAGACGCTCGAGCCGAATGCCGCCGGCGGCGAAAGTGTGCTACTCGTGCTGCACCTCGACGGGGCGGCGACGCTGGACACCGTCGGCCGACGCGAGCCGCTGGCGTTGAACGACCTCGTCTATCTGCCGTCGCATGAGGACGCCTCGCTGGTTTTCGCCACGGATTTCCGCGCCTTCGTGGTGCGTGTGCCGCGTGCGGCGATCAAAGGGCGGCTCCTTGCGCCGTCGTTGACGAGTGCCGGACGGATTGCCGGCGATAGCGGCGTCGGCCATGTGTTTTCCGGTTTCCTGGCGTCGCTGGCGGAAAGCCTGGATACGTTGCCGGCCGACGAGTTGCGTCCGCTTGAACTCGTGCTGGTTGAGTTCCTGGTGGCGCTGCTCGCGGCGCATCAGCGCGAAGCGCCGACGAGCGTACTGACATCCTCACAGGCGGCCATCTTCTCGCGCGTCTGCCGCAGTATCGATGCGCGCCTTGGCGACCCGAAACTCAGTCTCGCGCTTCTCGCGGCGGAAGAGCGCGTTTCGCAGCGCTATCTGCAAAAGTTGTTCGAAACCGCGGGCCAGAGCTTCTCCTCCTATTTGCGTCTGCGCCGCCTCGAACGTTGCAGGGTCGAACTCGTCGATCCTCAGTACGAAAAGACATCGATTTCGGACATCTGTTTCCGTTGGGGTTTCAACGATCCCGCGCATTTCAGTCGCGCGTTTCGCGAGCAGTATCACACCTCACCGCGCGCCTTCCGTCACGAAGCGAGCCTCGATCTGGCCCGGCATCTGGTGCAGCGCATTTCGCGCGGACTGCCTTTTAAAACTGAAGCGCTGCTGCTCCATGCGCAAGGCGCGGCGCCCGCACGGCTGCAAGAAGCAACCCTCGGCGATGTGGATACGGTCGTGGCCAGTCCTCCTGTCGAGGTCGATACCGCCCCCCCGAACGGCGCTGCCCGTCGTGCGGGCAAGCCGCGCCACCACTTGTTGCGGGCCACAGCAAACACGGTGCATTGGGGCTATTTCTCGCACGACCTGAAACCCGTGCTCGAAGTCGACAGCGGCGACACGGTGACGATAGAGACGCTGACGCAGCACGCATCGGACGATTGGGCGCGCATGGTTGCCGGCGACCCGGGAGCCGAAAGCGTGTTCCACTGGACCGCCGAGCGCAAGAACGTCAACCGGCGCGGTGCCGGACCGCTCGATGCATCGATCTACGGACGTGGGGCGGGCGAAGGGTTCGGAGTGCATATCTGTACCGGTCCGATCGCGGTACGTGGCGCCGAACCGGGCGACGTACTGGAAGTCAGGATTCTCGATGTGCGTCCCCGGCGCTGCGCGAATCCGCAGTTCAGCGGGCGCGCGTTCGGCAGCAATGCGGCTGCATGGTGGGGGTTTCATTACCGCGAATTGCTGACCGAGCCGAAACCGCGCGAAGTTGTCACGATCTATGAGCTTGACGCAGAACCGCAGCCGCACAACGGTCCGCCCCATGCGCGTGCGGTCTACAACTATCGCTGGACGCCGCAGCGCGATCCATTCGGTGTGGTGCACTCGACGATCGATTATCCGGGCGTGCCCGTCGACCATTCGACCATTGAGGAGAACCATGGGATCCTGAAGGGCGTCAAGATCCCTGTGCGCCCGCATTTCGGCCTGATCGCGGTTGCGCCGCAACAGGACGGCCTCATCGATTCGATCCCGCCCTCTGCGTTCGGCGGCAACCTCGACAACTGGCGCATCGCGCAGGGCGCGATCGTCTATCTGCCGATTGGCGCTCCCGGCGCGTTGCTGTCGCTCGGGGACCCGCACGCGTCGCAGGGCGATTCCGAGCTATGTGGGACCGCGATCGAATGCTCGTTGACCGGCGACTTTCAACTCGTCTTGCACAAGAGAGCGACGCTGGCCGGTCAACCGTACGCGGACTTGACATACCCGCTCGTCGAAACACCTGAAGAGTGGGTGTTGCACGGCTTCAGCCATGCAAACTATCTTGCCGAATTCGGCACGCACGCGCAGAGTAAGGTCTACGAGAAGCCGACGCTAGATCTCGCCATGCGCGACGCGTTCATCAAAACGCGCCGCTTTCTGATGACGACCAAGGGTCTCACCGAAGATGAAGCAATCTCGTTGATGTCCGTTGCGGTCGACTTCGGCGTGACACAGGTTGTCGATGGCAACTGGGGTGTGCACGCGATCATCCGCAAGGCCTTGTTCACGGACTAATCAATTTCCGATGCGTTCGCTATGGCGTTGCCGGCAGTGGTACGCGTACGACGCTTTTTTTATTCATGGAGTGATGGCAGATGGATGTATCAACAAAATTCTGGGTGGTGGAGGACGCGCCCACCCCGGTCGGTCCCTTCTCTCATGCGACCGAGCAGAGCGGCTGGGTGTTTCTCACCGGCCAGATGCCGACATTGCCGGACGACGACAGCGCACCGCTTCCCGAAGGCGTTGCCGCACAGACGACGCAGGTCATGGACAATCTGGTCCTCGTGTTGAAGGGGATCGGACTTGGCCTCGAACATGTCGTCTCCGCGCGGATCTTTCTGGCCGAGTTCAAACGGGATTATGCGACGATGAACGCGGTCTATGCCGCCCGTTTCCCGCCGGGGAAATTGCCGGCGCGGACCTGCATCGGCGTGACTGGATTGGCGCGCGACGCGCTCGTCGAAATAGACTTCATTGCCCATAGGCCGGACTCGGCAGCCGCCTGACACTCGACTTGCCATTTGCACGGGAATCCAGTCGACAGCCTGCTTGTCGACGTGTCGACTTTCTCCCGTGCCGTACAGCGGTGTTCAGGTGGCGCGGGATGCCTTGAATTGCACGAGCGCGACGGCGATGGCTGTCAATGACCCAAACGAGCGGACCGGCGACGGGATCGTCGCGAATGCATTCGACCGCAGCACCACTTCGCATACTCCTTCCCGTATTCCTTCGCGTCCCGGCACGCCAATGGTGCAGCAATGCACGAGAAACTGGCATTCGATAGAACCCCCGCCACATCGCCCCTCCAAAACTCGCCCGGATTCGCGTTTTCCAGTTTCTATCGTCGATTGACGATAAAAGTTACTCGACCAGTCGAGAGAATTCATCCGACCAAATAGCGGAAAATGCGGGGAATCGATCAAATTTGGCTCGCCGTAGCAGTCACATGTCGGTGCGGGAAAAATTCTACGAAAAACGTATGTCGTCAGTTGACGATTTATTTTATCGAAGATATCTTCGCGTCTCAAGAGGTGGCCGGATCAGCGGCTACGCCACGTGTGAACAGCGCCGCGCAGGCGGTCGGAGCGAACCATGAGTAACGTCGTGAATAGATTCGGAAACGGTCGTCGTCGATTTCTACAGCTGTCGGCGGGCGCGGGGCTCGCCGCTTCAGGTCTGGTCGGTGGGATGTCGCGGGCCTTCGCTGCAGACAGCGTGAACCTCCATACGTGGTCGGCCGGCGTCGATACGGTGAAGCGCATGCTCGTGCCGTTTCAGAAGGAAGCGGGGTTGAACGTCAACTACAACAACCTCCCGTTCGCACAGTATCGGGAGGCGATGGTGACGAAGTTCGTCGGCCAGGCGCCGATCGACGTGCTGTGGGTGTCCGACGGCTGGCTGCCCGAGTGGGCCGACGCGGGCTGGCTTGCGCCGCTCGACGGCTATCCGCAACTGCTCAAGTACAACGGCGAGGTACAGGACTTTTGCACTCAATCGATGCGCTACAAGGGGCGTCAATACGGTCTCACGTACTACACCGACTACATGGCGTTTCTGTACGACGCAGACAAGCTCGCCAAGGCGGGCATCGCGGCGCCGCCTGCAACATGGGACGAACTGGTCGCGCAATCGCTGAAGATCAAGAATGCGGGTCTGTCGCAATACC
Organism: Paraburkholderia fungorum; assembly: GCF_902833645.1. GTDB lineage: Bacteria > Pseudomonadota > Gammaproteobacteria > Burkholderiales > Burkholderiaceae > Paraburkholderia > Paraburkholderia fungorum. Next base: position 434,130 of record NZ_CADFGE010000003.1, on the reverse strand, counting down.
CGCTGATGCTCTCGATGGCGCGCGAAAGCTGGCTGATCGAGTTCATGTCGTCACTGGTGTTTTCCAACGGCGGACGCTTTGTCGACGACAGCGGCAAGGCGGTGATGGACGATCCGAAGCACGGCGCGCTCACGTCGCTGCAATGGGTTGCTGATGCGGTCAACAAGCACCGCATTGTTTCGCCTGCCTGCGTCGAGTTGGGCGAGTTGAACGGTTTCAAGGCCGTCGCGTCAGGCAATCACGCATTCGCGTTGTTGCCGCGCTACCGGATTCAGGCGCTTAACGATCCGCGCCAGTCGCGTGTCGCGGGCCATATCAAACAGGCGCTGATGCCGGCCGGCCCGAACGGTTCGCACGCCACGGTTGCGTGGATGCGCATGCACGCGATGAGCGCCGCCGCCGGCGCCAACAAGACGCGGGCCGCCGAGGCGACGCGCCTGATCGAAGCGTTCGGCGGACGATTCGACGGGCAGTACGCGTTCCAGAAGGCGATGTTCCTCGATACCGGCACGGCGTTCGGCGTGAAACCGCTCTTTAACGACCCGGAAGTCCGCGCCGCGTACGAAAAGTATGGCGATTTCTCGATGTTTCAGAAGCAGCAGGATCTGGCGCGCAAAAAGGATGTGATTACGCGCTGGTTCGGCGAGTGGGATGAGACCAACGGTACGGCATGGCAAGCGGCGATCCTCGGTCAATCGAGCGTCGCTGATGCGCTGAAGACGTCCGCGCAGAAGTGGACCGCGTTGAGCAAAGCCTGAGGTCGATATGAGCGTTCAAGCCCTGGGCCGCCGCTGGCTCGCCAGACATTCCGTGGCGCCCTCCGATCAGCGCAGCGCCATGCTGCTGCTGACTCCGATGATGCTGGTGCTGCTCGCGGTCGCCGTGTTTCCGGTGCTTTACTCGTTCTGGACGAGCCTGTTCGACATTCATTTGACGCGAATGAACAGCGTGTCGTTCGTCGGACTGGGCAACTACATCCAGACCTTCCGCGACCCGATGTTCTGGGCAGCAGTCGAGCGCACTGCATGGTTCACCGTCGTGTCGGTGCTCGCGATCATGGTCATCGCGACGCTGATGGCGCTATTGCTGAATCAGGAGTTTCCCGGCCGGCGCATCCTGTCGACCGCCTTGCTGATTCCATGGGCTATTCCGTATGTGGTCGACGGTCTGATGTGGAAATGGATCTACGACTCAGGGTACGGTGCGCTCAACGGACTGCTGTTGCAGCTTGGCGTGATCGGGCAGTACATGGTGTGGCTGGGCGACACGCACAAGACGCTGGCGTTGATCTGTAACGCTTTCGTGTGGAAGGAAGTGCCGCTCGCAACCATTCTGTTGCTCGTGACGATGAAATCCATTCCGTCGGACCTGTACGCGGCCGCTCGCGTGGACGGCGCCAATCTGTGGAGCCGATTCGTGCACGTGACGCTGCCGGCAATGCGTCCTGGCTTCATGCTCGTGATGATCTACGAAGCGATGATGGCGGTGCGTCACTTCGACCTCTTCTTCATTCTGACAGAGGGTGGTCCGGCCGACGCATCGCACGTGCTCTCCTGGCATATCTACGTGGAGACGTTCCGCAACCTGTCGTTCGGCACCGGTGCGGCGGTCGCGTATGTGCTCGCGCTCGCCACGTTCGCGATGTCGTACGCCATCATCCGTCTACTCGGCAAGAGGCTCTAAGGGATGTCATCTTCTCTGTTGTTCAAACGCCTGGCGCTGCTGGCCGGGTCAATCGTGATGTTGCTGTATGTACTGGCACCGGTTGCGTGGCTGCTGTCGTCTTCGCTGCAGCGCGAAGCGGATATTACGTCCATTCCGCCACACTGGATTCCCCATCCGCCGACGCTGTCCAGCTTCAAGGCGATCGTCGCGGCGAGCACCGGCACAGCGCCGGACGACGGCAACGCCGCGTTCATTCCGTCCACCGCGCAGTACCTCTTGCCGGCGCTGCGCAATAGCCTCGTGGTCGCCACGGCGGTGGTGTTGCTGAATCTGCTCGTCAGCGTTCCCGCCGCCTATGCGATGGCGAAGATCCGGTATATCGGCCGCGATCTGTCGGTGTATTTCATGCTGGCTACCCGCGTGATTCCCGATATCGCGCTGGTCGTACCGTTCTTTCTGTTCGTGCGCAAGCTCGGGCTGCTCGACAGCGTCGGGTCGTTGATCATCACTTATCTGGCGATTACGGTGCCGTTCAGCGTCTTCATGTTGCTTAGCTATTTCGAGTCGCTGCCGGACGAACTCGACAAGGCGGCTCGGGTCGACGGCTGCTCGCGGATTCAGGCTTTGCTGAAGGTGTTTTTGCCGCTCGCGGTGCCGTCGCTCGTCGCCGTCATCATGTTCACATTCCTGACGAGCTGGAACGAGTTCCTGTTCGCCTTGATGTTTACGCAGACCGCCGCGTCGCAAACCGTCCCGATCATCGTCGCGTCTTTCACGTCGGATTTCACCACGAGTTTTTCGTTCATCAACGCAGCCGGCGTGGTCGCGATCGTGCCGCCGGTGATCATTGCCGTGGTGTTCGAGCGTTACATCGTGTCCGGTCTGACTGCCGGCGCGGTAAAGGGATAAAGGGAAACATCATGGCTCAAATCGAATTTCAGCAGGTCGGCAAGCAGTACGCGAACGGGCACGTTGCACTGGACAACCTGAATCTGCAGATAAAGGACAAGGAGTTTCTCGTTCTGCTCGGACCCTCCGGATGCGGCAAGTCGACGACGCTCAACATGATCGCCGGCCTGGAGGAGGTCACGCAGGGCAGCTTGCGGTTCGACGACGTCGAAGTCAACGCCTTGCCGGCGCATCGGCGCGATGTGGCGATGGTGTTTCAAAGCTACGCGCTGTATCCGCACAAGAACGTGTACGACAACATCGCCTTCGGCCTGCGGATGCGCAAATATCCGCAACAGGAGATCGATGCGCGGGTGCGAAGAGCCGCGCAGTCGCTTGAAATCGAGCATCTGCTTGACCGGCGCCCCGGGCAACTGTCGGGCGGGCAGCGCCAGCGCGTTGCGCTCGGCCGCGCAATGGTGCGCCAGCCCGCGGTCTTTCTGATGGACGAACCGTTGTCGAACCTCGACGCAGCGCTGCGCGTGTCGATGCGCGCAAGCATCAAGGCATTGCATCAGTCGATGCAGACGACCTTCGTGTACGTGACGCACGATCAGGCCGAAGCGCTCACGCTGGCCGACCGCATCGTCGTGATGCGCCAGGGCGTCGTGCAGCAGATCGGCTCGCCGGACGACATCTACGAGCGGCCTGCCAATAAGTTTGTCGCCAATTTCCTCGGCAGCCCGCCGATCAACTTTATCGACGGCGTGCTGATGCAAGGCGAGCGCGGTTTGCATTTTTGCAGCGGCGATCTTTCGCTCGCCCTCGATGACGAAACGCAACGCCTGCTTGCCGGATGCAGTGGCCGGGCCGTGTCGGCCGGCATTCGTGCCGAGGACATCGACGAGCATGGCGAGTCGGCCGATTGTTCGCTGACGGGCGATATCGCCTCGTTGCTGCCGGTCGGCTCCGATCAGTTCATCGGCCTGCAATGTTTGGGGCAGTCGATGTTTTTTCGTGTCGGCAAGGAGCGTTCATGCAAGGTCGGTGAACGTGTGTCCCTGTCGATCAACCGCCGCCGTCTGCACCTATTCGATCAGGCGAGCGGTGTGAACCTGAAGGCGCAGAACGCATGAAACCCGCGGTATTTTCGTATCACCGGCCTCACACGCTTGAAGATGCGCTGTCGTTGCTCGCGCTGCACGGCTTCGACGCCAAGGTCATCGCCGGCGGCCAAAGCCTCGCGCCGATGATGAACATGCGCTTTGCGCAGCCGGCGCATCTGATCGACCTCAACGCGTTGCCGCAACTCAGCGGCGTGACGCTTACGGGTGAGTCGCTATCCATTGGCGCGATGACGCGTCATCACGAGGTGGCCACCAACAGCACGGTGCGCACCGCTTGCCCGCTGCTCGCGCAAGCGGCCGCGACCATTGGGCACTACGCGATCCGCCAGCGCGGCACGCTTGGGGGCAGCCTTGCCCATGCGGATCCTGCGGCGCAAATGCCATTGATCGCAAGCACGCTGGGTGCCCGCATCGAGATTGCCGGACCGGACGGCAGGCGTGAAGTGCCGGCCACCGAGTTCCTGATTGCGGTGATGACGACCGATCTCGCCGTGGAAGAAATCATTTGTGCCGTGCACTTTCCGGTAGCACGCCCGGACGAACGACACGCATTCGAACTGTTTAGCAGGCGGCACGGCGATTTCGCGATTGCGGCTTGTGCACTCAGCGTCGTGCTCGAAGGCAACCGATTCTCCAGCCTGCGTATCGGGCTCGGTGGCGTCGCGGATGCGCCACTCGTGCCGAGCGAACTCGCTGCAGCGTTCGTGGGCGCACCGGCCGATGCATCGACACTGGCTGCAATCGCCGACGCGGTGGCAGGCGCTATCGATCCGTACGATCAACCGGACATCAGCGCCGCTTACCGGCGCGATCTCGTCAAGGCGCTCGCTGCGCGCGCGTTGCAACGCGCGACGCGGCCGGACAATACGACCTCGAAGTAAGTCATGGAAAAAAAAGCAATTTATCTCGATGTGAACGGCACCCGTCACGAAGTGCATTGCGAGCCTCGCAAGCTGCTCTCCGATGTGCTTCGGGAAGACTGCCGTCTGACCGGCACCCACGTCGGCTGCGAGCATGGCGTATGTGGTGCATGCACCGTGCTGATGGACGGCCGCCCGGCGCGCTCGTGCCTCGCGTACGCCGTTCAGATGGAAGAAGTGCGGATCACGACGATCGAAGCTGTCGCGCAGGACGGCCGTCTCTCGCCGCTGCAACAGGCGCTGCACGAGTGTCATGGGCTGCAGTGCGGCTTTTGCACGCCCGGCATCGTGATGACCTTCGAGGCCTATCTGCGCGAGCATCCAGGCCCATCTGAGGCCGAGGTGCGCGAGGCGCTTTCCGGCAACCTGTGCCGCTGCACCGGGTACCAGAACATCGTGCGGGCGATCCTGCTCGCGGCCGCGCGGATGCGCGGGGAGAGCGCCGATGTCTGAGCAGACGTTTCGCTACCTCAACAAGGCGGTGCCGCGCACCGAAGACTATCGCCTGCTGACGGGCTATGGCCGCTATCTCGACGACATCGAAATCGCGGGTGCCCTGCACGTGAGTTTCGTGCGCTCGCCGCATGCGCATGCGCGCATCGTCTCGGTGGATACCGCGGCGGCTGCCGGCATGCCTGGTGTCGTGACCGTCGTGACCGGGCGGGAGCTGGCGCAGTGGACCACGCCGATGCGCGTCGCCGCGCCGATCGAGGGCTTATTGCCGGTCGAGTTCGCGACGATGCCGACCGACATCGTGCGCTTTCAGGGGGATCTTGTGGCGTGTGTGGTCGCCACGGACCGGTACCTCGCGGAAGACGCGGCGGAGCAGGTCATGGTCGAGTTCGAGCCGTTGCCTGTGGTGACCGATATGTGGCAGGCGCTCGAAGCCGATGCCGTGCAAGTCGACCCCGGCGTGCCCGGCAATCTGGTGTCGCACCAGACCTACTCGAACGGCGACCCGCAGAGCGTGAGCCGGCACGCTTACCGCGTGGTCGAGGCGACCTTTCAGCAGCAGCGGCAGACCCATGTGCCCATCGAAACGCGCGGTTGCGCAGCGGTCTGGGACGCCGGGCGCGATCACCTGACATTTCACATTGGAACCCAGGTGCCGCATCCCTTGCGCACTCAACTCGCGCAACGGCTCAGGCTCAGCGAGTCGCAGGTGACGGTGATTTCGCCCGATGTCGGCGGGTCATTCGGTCAGAAAATCGCGTTGTATCGCGAAGAGCTGACCGTCGCCGCGCTCGCGCGTCACCTGAAGCGGCCGGTGCGCTGGCGCGAGGACCGTCTCGAGAACCTGACCGCAGCGGCTAATTCGCGCGAAGACTTCTGCCGCACGCGCGCCGCGGTGGACGAGCACGGCACGCTGCTCGCGCTCGATCTGGAGATCCGCGAAGACTTTGGCGCGTATTGCTTCTTTCCGGCGAACTACCTCGCACGCGTTGTCGCGATGGTGTTGAGCGGACCGTACCGGCTGCAGGACTACGCGTTCGACGTGAAAGTCGTGCTCAGTCACAAATGCGGCAATGCCCCGATGCGCGCGCCGATGTCCATCACCAGCTGGGTTATGGAAGGCACGATGGAAGCCATCGCGCGCGAACTGAAGCTGGATCCGGTCGAAGTGCGCCGCCGCAACCTGTTGACGCCGGAAGAACTGCCGTACCGTACGGCCACTGGCGAATTACTGGCCGACATCACGCCATCGCAGACCTTCGAGGCGGTGCTGGCAGCTTTCGACTACGACGCGTTTCGCGTTCGCCAGCAGGCGGCGCGGGCGGCCGGCCGCTATCTTGGGCTGGGTCTGTGCAATGTGGTCGAACCGACGACTTACGGCTCGCGCTTCTATAAATCGGCCGGCATTCCGGGCTCGGGACACGAGGCGAGCTGGATCCGTATCGAGCCGAGCGGTGTCGTGAATGCGTCGGTGGGTCTCGGCCCCAGCGGACAGGGATATGAAAGCGCGATGGCCAACGCGGTGGCGGAAGGTCTCGGTGTCCATCCGTCGAGCGTGCATATTCATCTGGGCCATACCGATATCGCGCCATACGGGATGGGCAGCCGCGGCGCCCGCAGCGGCACGGCGGGCGGCGGTGCGCTGTATTTGTGCGCGCTCGACGCGCGCCGCAAAGTGCTCGCCATTGCCGCCGCCTGTCTCGGCCTGGACGATAGCGACTCGCTGCGACTTGTCGATGCGCGCGTCGAGCGCCGTAGCGGCGACACCTGGGTGGACGCGGGTCTAACGCTCGCCGACGTGGCGCGGAGTGCCTATATGGATCCTACTTCGCTGCCGCAGGGCCTCACGCCCGGTCTCGAGTTTCACCTGACCTACGATCCGCCGCCGATGACCTACTCGAATTCGACGCACGGATGCGAGATTGAACTGGACGTGGCCACCGGTGCGATCCAATTTGTGCGCTACGTGATCGCCGAAGACTGCGGCACGCTGCTCAATCCCACCGTGGTGGCCGGGCAGCAACATGGCGCCGTGGCGATGGGATTGTCCGGCGCGTTGTTCGAGCATACGCGCTACGACGAAACGGGACAGAACGTGACCGGCTCGCTTGCCGACTACATGATCGCCACTTCGACCGAATTACCCAACATCGAGATCATCCCGTTGCACACGCCTAGCCGTGCGACGGCGGCGGGCATCAAAGGGATGGCCGAAGGCGGCGTGATGGGCGCGCTCGGTGCCTTGACCAACGCCGTGAACGATGCGCTAGCGCCATTCGGCGTGGTGGCCGACCGTCATCCTTTGACTCCCATGCTGTTGCGCGACCTGCTGCGCGACAAACTCTGACTGGAACGAACAATCATGAATCAATCTGCGATCAAACCCGCTATCGGCTTTATCGGCCTCGGCATCATGGGCGCCGCGATGGCGGCGCGGCTCGCCGCAGCCGGCTATCCGCTGCACGTCTATAACCGCACGCGTGCGAAGGCCGCGCCGCTCATCGAGGTGGGCGCATCCTGGCACGCTACGCCGAAGGCGCTCGCTGAAGCAACCGACGTGATCATCACGATCGTCGGCATGCCTGACGATGTGCGCGCGCTGTACCTCGGCGACGACGGCCTGATCGCGAATGCGCGGCGCGATGCCGTGCTGATCGACATGACGACTTCGAGCCCGCAGCTCGCCGAAGAGCTAGCCGTGCACGCCGCAGCCAGCGGCGTACACATGCTGGACGCGCCGGTTTCGGGCGGCGATGTCGGCGCGCGCGAGGGACGGCTATCCATCATGGTGGGCGGCGCGGCCGACGTGCTCGCGCGCGTCGAGCCGATCCTGCGCCACCTCGGCTCCAAGATCGTGCTGCAAGGCGGACCGGGTGCGGGTCAGCATACCAAGCTGTGCAATCAGATCGTGATCGCATCGACGATGCTGGGCGTGTGCGAAGGCCTGGCTTATGCACACAGCGCCGGCCTCGATGCGCAAACCGTACTGAGCGCGATCGGTGGTGGCGCGGCCGGCGGCTTTCAGTTGAATAACCTGGGGCCGCGCATCGCGAAAGGCGATTTCGCACCGGGCTTCTTTATCGAACATTTCATCAAGGACATGCGGATCGCGCATGAGGAAGCCGCGCATATGGGACGTGAGTTACCGGGTCTGAACCTGGTGCGCAGTCTTTATCAGAAGCTCGCTGAGGAAGGTTTTACGCGCAACGGCACCCAGGCGCTCTTCAAACTCTACGAGCGCTGAGGCGTGGCGATGAAACTAGCTGATCAATGCATTCTGCCCGCCGGGCCCGATATCGTGTGGCGCGCGCTGAACGATCCTGCCGTGCTCGAGGCGTGTCTGCCCGGGTGTAAAACGCTCGCGATGCTGGACGAGCGGCATTTCGAAGCGACCGTGCAGATTCGCGTGGGTCCGGTGGCGGCGACCTTTAAAAGCAATGTCGAGCTGTCGGACCTCGATCCGCCGAGGGCTTACACAATTGTCGGCACGGGCAACGCGGGCGCGGTTGGCTTTGCCAAGGTCACGGCGCGCGTGCAGCTCGAACCGGCAGCCGGGACTACGGTGCTCGCATACGACGCGGATGTCGAAATCGGCGGAAAGCTGATGAGCGTGGGCTCCCGCCTGATTCAGTCCGCGGCCGGCAAGAATCTCGACGCCTTCTTCGGCGCGCTGAAGGCGCACATCGAAAAGGAGGCGGCACCCGTGGATGCTATGCAAGTCATCGAACCGGCGCAGCGGACACAGCCGGACGACACGCCACTGACGGGCAGCGTGCAAGGTCGGGCGCACGTCGAGACGAAGCTGCCCACCGTCATGTCCGAACCCGGCTCGGCATCGGGTCTGCGGGTCTGGCTGGTCGGAGCGGGTTCCGGGCTGCTTGGTTTGCTGGTGGGATTCCTGATTGGGCACGCGGCCTGACGGTCCATGTTGCGATGGTGGTGCCCGGCCTGCGTGCAGACCGGGCACCGTTTTGAAAAGTAAGGAGCCTGGGCGCTGCAATGCTTGAGCGCGCCGCGCATCGATTACAAGCCGTTCGAGTGGCAACCTTGTTCGTTCTGTAGTTCAGCGTTTGACCCAATCAACTTCTTCATTGGACAGGAATTCTCGTGAGTAAAAAAATAGTTATCCTAATGGCGCTGACCTGTCTGGCAGAGGCAGCGCAGGCGCAAAGCAGCGTGACTCTGTACGGCGTCGCTGACGATGGCATTACCTACACCAACAATCAAGGCGGACATGCCAATTACCAGACCTTCAGCGGTGGTCTGGGCGGAAGCAAGTTCGGGCTGCTGGGCAGCGAGGATCTGGGCGGTGGCACGCGTGCAATCTTCCAGCTGGAGAGCGGCTATGACCTGAACAGCGGCAAGCTCGGTTACAACAACCGGCTGTTCGGCCGTCAGTCTTATGTGGGCTTGTCCGGCAACTACGGGAGCGTGCGCCTTGGGCGGCAGTATGACTTCATGGTGACCAATCTGCAGTCGCTGACGTCTGCGCAACTGTTCGGCGGCTCGCTGTCGTCGCATGCAGGCGACGTCGACGGGATCTGGGGCACGTATCCCGTCAGCAACTCGATCAAGTATGTGAGCCCGACGTATCACGGCCTCACGGCGGGCGCGCTCTACAGCTTCGGCGGCGTGGCCGGTTCGGTAGGCGAATCGCGCCAGTATGGTTTCGGTCTGAGCTATGCGAATGGCCCGCTGAAGCTGGCGGCCGCCTATCTCTACGTGAACAACCCGGCGGTGACGCGCTTTGACGGCACCACGGGGGCGACAGCCGGCGGAGCGTTTACGAACCCGGTGACGAACCCGATCTACAGCGGCTATGCGACCGCGCACAGCATGCAGACCCTCGGCGTGGGCGGCAACTATCAGTTCGGCGCGACGACACTCGGCGCGCTTTACACCGATACGCGCTTTAACAACGCAGTCGCGACAACCACCACCACATTCCAGGGTTCGGCAACGCTCGATTCGTACGAAGCATTCGTTAGCCATAACTTTACGCCAGCAGTCATGGCCGGTCTCACGTACGACTACACGTCGTCGCCGCATGCGCATTACAACCAGGTGGCTGCGGGTTCCCAGTATGCATTTTCCAAGCGTACTTTCACCTATCTGATCGTGGCATGGCAACGCGCGAGCGGGGTCGATTCGACCGGGCATGCGGCCGTGGCGGATCTGACATACCTGTCGCCTTCGTCGACGCCGAATCAGGTCGCGGTGCGCTTGGGTATCCGACACAACTTTTAACCTGCGGTGGAGCACAGGTCTGCCGGGCGGCGTGACAGCGTGCCCGGTGGCCGTCGTTTTGTGAGCGTTTGAATTGCAACAGGAGGCAATCATGCTGGTGGAAATGCGTACGTATCAGATTACGGCAGGAAAGGTGGGCGAGTTTCTGCAAATCTACGAGCGCGAAGGGCTCGCGATCATCAGTCAGTACGCACGGCTAAAGGGCTGCTGGACCAAAGACTCGGGCACGCTGAACTCGGTCGTGTTCTGCTGGAGCTATGACGACTACACGCATCGCGCCGCGCAGCGCGCGAAGCTCGCGGCGGACGAGCGTTGGCAAGCCTTCACGCCTCGCATCCTGCCGTATCTGGTGCATCAGGAGTCGGTGTTCCTTGCCCCCGTGCCGTTTTGCCCGGCTGACTGAAGCAGCCGAAGCGGTGAAGTTCTCTGACTCGCGGAGCGTGCAACGGTACTTGCCGCGCCGCGCTGCGTTTGTGAGGTAATCGATGATTGAAGCTGATTTGGTCGGCAAGATGGTGTCGTGGCGTCGTGCATTGCACGCGCACCCGGAGACCGCGTTTGAGGAAGTCTCGACAGCACGCCTCGTGGCATCGACACTGCGCGAATACGGTTTCGAAGTGACCGAAGGTGTCGGCAAAACCGGTGTGGTCGGTACGCTGCGAAGGGGGCACGGTCCTGCGCTCGGCTTGCGCGCGGATATGGATGCGCTGCCTATGGTGGAGTACAACGAATTCGCGCACCGCTCGCAACACCGCGGAAAAATGCATGCGTGCGGCCACGACGGTCACACCGCGATGCTGCTGGGTGCTGCTGCTTCGTTAAGCCGCGATACCGGTTGGGGCGGTACGGTTCACGTGATCTTCCAGCCGGCCGAAGAGGTGGCGGGCGGCGGGCGCGTCATGGTCGAAGATGGACTGTTCGAGCGTTTCCCGTGTGACGCGGTTTTCGGCCTGCACAACTGGCCAGGCTTGCCGCTCGGGCATTTCGCAATCAACCGTGGCCCGATGATGGCCTCGTTCGATACGTTCGAGATTGTGGTCGACGGCAGGGGCTCGCATGCCGCAATGCCGGAAGAGGGGATCGATGCGCTGGTCTGCGCAAGCCACGTGGTGATCGCGCTGCAGACGATCGTGAGCCGGCGCGTCTCACCGAAGGAAGCATGCGTAGTGAGCGTCACGCAGATTCATGGCGGCGAGGCCTGGAATGTGTTGCCCGACCGCGCCGTGATTCGAGGCACGGTGCGCTGCTTCGAGCGAGGCGTGCAGGAGCGCGTGCGGGGCCTGCTGGATGAAATCGGCACGCTCACTGCCAGGGCGCATGGCGCAAAAGCAACGCTGTCCTACCACTACGGCTATCCGGCAACGATCAATGCACCGGCCGAAGCCGACGTCGCGCTCGATGCGGCGCGTGCGACCGTCGGCGCGGCGAAGGTGACGTTAGGCTGTAAGCCGTCGATGGCTTCGGAGGACTTCGCATTCATGGCGCAGGCGAGGCCAGGTGCGTATGTCTGGATGGGCGTCGACGGGCCTGAGCCAGGCGCTCCGCTTCACAACCCGCACTACGACTTCAATGACGACGCATTGGCTACCGGTGCATCGTATTGGGTGAACGTCGTGAAGGCGTTTGGCGTTGCGCGCGTGTGAAGCCCGGCAAGTCAATCGGAACGCTTATCGCGAAGCTCGAAGAGCACGATTAGTGTCGCGACCGCGCCGGCCGGCGGTCAATTCGCGTTGCGCTCCATTGCCGTCGCGACGAGTGCGGGCGCTGCTGCCGCCTGAGCGAGTTCATCGCTCGACCACCCGCCGCCGAGCGCATGCAGGAGTTGCACATTCGCGCTTAGCTGGCGGGTCTGGATATCGAGCACGCTGCGTTGCGCATCGAGTGCGACGGTCTGCGCCTGCACGACGTCGAGATAACCCACTGTGCCCTGACGGTATTGGCGTAACGCGAGGTCGACCGAGTACTGCGCGGCGTTTGCTGCATCTCGCTGCTCACTCAGCGCGGTGCCAAGATACGACAGTAGGGCAAGGTTGTCTTCAACCTGCTGGAATGCAGACAGCACCACGCCGCGGTAAAGTTCTCCGGCTTCTTCGGTTGCCGCCTTGGCGGAATCGAGTTCCGCGCGACGATACCCGCCGTCAAACACGTACTGCACAAGCTGCGGGCCGATCGCCCAGAATAGATTGGGCGCGCTAACCAGGCCGGCGTACGCTGCGCTTTGCACACCACCCTGCAAACTTAGTGTGATGTCCGGGAAGTAGGCCGCCCGCGCGACGCCAATTTTTGCGTTGGCTTCGGCCACCCGGCGTTCAGCCGCGGCGACATCGGGCCGTCGCTGCAGTAGCGTGGAGGGCAGGCCGGTCGGGATTGCCGGCAACGCGATGACGGCGGTCTGGGACGGCAGGCTGAATTCGGACGCGGAGGTTCCAACCAGGACCGCGATAGCGTGTTCAATTAGCGCCCGTTGCGCCAGGTTCTGCGACAACTGCGATTTTGCCGACGAAAGTTGCGTTTGCGCTCGGGAAACGTCGAGGCCCGACACGATCCCACTGGTGTGCAGTGTTTGCGTGAGTTGCAGTGCCTTTGCATATGCCATGACAGTCTCGTTCAACAGTTCGGTTTGCTGGTCGAGGCCGCGCAAGCGGAAGTAACTATCCGCCAGTTGGACCTGCAGGCTCAGCCTTACCGAGGCCAGATCGGCTTTGGTCGCCTGCGCCTCGTCCTTGCCGGCTACCACGGAGTCGCGCACGCGGCCCCAGAGGTCGAGGTCGTAGTTGATTTCGCCGCCAAGCGTGACCGAGTTGTAGTCGTTCGGGCCGCCCGCGCGCAGTGGCCGGTTGTCGGACTGGCGATCGCGCTGCGGTACGGCGCTCGCACTGATCGACGGGTACAGTCCCGACTCTACCTGCGCCACGAAAGCCTGCGCTTGCGCATAGTGCGCGTACGCCGCGCGCAAATCGGTGTTGTTTGCCAGTAGGCGCGCTTCGAGATCGTCGAGCTGCGCGTCGCCATACATCTTCCACCAGCCATTGCGGTCGATCCGGTCGGCTGGCTGCGCCGTGGTCCACGGGCCAACCATCCTGTATCGCGCGGCGATTGGCGTCGGCGGGACCCGGTATTGCGGCGCGAGCGAGCAGGCGCTGAGCGCGACGACGCTCGCGAGAAGCGCCGGAATTCCATGCTTAACCATGTGCTGCCGCCTTCTTGTCGGTCGCAGTCGCAACTTGCACGTTGTCGCCGTCAGCGAGTCCGTCGGGCGGTGTATCGATCACGCGATCGGTTGCGGCGAGCCCTGAGCCGATCTCCACTGAGTCGCCCAGGTCGCGGTTGATCTTCACCTGCTTGAACAGCACGCGTCCGTTCGCGCCGAGCGTGGCGACCACGACGCCGCGGCTATCGAACACGAGCGCGCTGGCCGGTACACGGAGCGAGTCGGCGGAGACGGGCAATGTGAACTTCAGGCTGGCGAAGCCACCCGGCAGCAGCTTGCCGTTAGCGTTGTCAACCAGTAGTTGAACCAGCGTTGTTCCCGAGCTCGAGTTAACCGAGTCCGCGGCTGCCACTACGCGCGCGGCGAAATGCTGATCGGGATACTCGGGGACTGTCAGGATGGCGGTCGTGCCGTCGTGTATTGCCGGTGCGTAATTCTGCGGCACCTGGACATACACGCGTAACTGCTTGACGTCGGAAATCGCGAACAGTTCCTGTCCCACCCCGCCGCTGCCGGCGTTGACCAACGCACCGACGTCGGTATCGCGGGCCGTCACCACGCCGTCGAAAGGCGCGACGATGCGCGCGAAGGCCTTGGTGGCGACGAGGCGATCGACGTTGGCCTTCGCGGCCGCAACGATTGCCTCCTTGGCGGCGTAGTCGGCCGTGCGTTGGTCGACGTCCTGCTGGGCAACGGAATCGGTGCCGCTTAGCGCTTCCCAGCGCTTCGCCGTCGTACCCGCGACTAAAGCATTCGCCTGCGCGCTCTGGAGATCCGCGCGCGCTTGCAAGAGCTGCTGGTCGAGCTCGGGCGTTTCGATTTCGGCGAGGACCTGGCCCGCTTTGACCGGCGCGCCGATATCGACACTCCATGATTTCAGATAGCCGCTGACCTGCGCGAAGATCGGCGCCCGCGTAAACGCTTCGAGGCGGCCGGGCAGTTGCAGCGAAGGGCCGTTGGCGTCGCGCACGGGTTGTATCAGGTTGACGGTCGGCACGGCCTGAGCGTCGGTCCAGGTTTTCAGCTTGCGGGCGTCGGCGGCTCGCAGTGTGACGCCGGCGACGACGATGCCTAATGCGACCAGCAGGCCTATCACGCCTGCTACCAGAAGCGGGCGGCGCGACGGTGTATTAGTGGGGAAAGCGGATTCAGACGACATGAGCAGGACCTCCCGAGACGGATGCCGGGGTAGCCGCGCGCCCTGGGCGCGCGTGCACGATACAAAAAATGACGGGGACGAGGAACAGCGAAGCGGTGGTCGCAAACAGCAGGCCGCCAATGACCGCGCGGCCAAGCGGTGCGTTTTGCTCGCCGCCCTCGCCGAGAGCGAGGGCCATCGGCGCCATGCCGATGATCATGGAGAGCGCGGTCATGAGCACGGGGCGAAAACGCGTAAAGCCTGCTTCGAGGGCGGCCTTGAACGGGTCGCCGTGTACGGCAAAACGTTCGCGGCAGAAACTGACGACCAGAATCGAGTTGGCCGTCGCCACCCCCATGCACATGATCGCGCCGGTCAACGCGGGCACGGAGAGCGTCGTGTGGGTCGCGAACAGCATCCAGACGATCCCGGCCAATGCGGCAGGCAACGCGGTCACGATCACGAACGGGTCGGCCCATGACTGGAAATTGACCACGATCAGCAGATAGATCAGCACCACCGCACCAAGCAGACCGAACAACATGCCGGCAAAGGCGCTGTTCATCGTCTGCACCTGGCCCAGCAGCGCGACGGTCGAACCCTTGGGCAAGGTGCCGGCGTTGTCGTGCACGATGCGCTGAATGTCGGATGCCACCGCGCCGAGGTCGCGGCCCTGGGTGGTCGCGAAGATCTCGACCATGGGCTGGATGTTGTACTGGCTGACAACCTCGTTGCTGCTGGTCCGTTCGACGGTCGCCAGACCGCCGAGGACCTGGGCGGAGCTTCCGCCGCTGGCTGTGATCGGAAGGTTTTGCAAGGCGGCGAGCGAATCGAGGCTGTATTGCGGCGTTTGCATCACGATCGGATAAGACACACCGTTCGCGTTGTTCAGCCAGAACGTGGGCGCGACCTGGCTGGAACCCGCGAGGTTCACCACCATGCTGTTCGTCACGTCGCGCTCGGTGATGCCGAGCAATTGCGCGCGCGTGCGGTCGACATTGACGTTGAAAGTCGGGTTGCCGTGCGACTGCGCGATCCGCGCGTCGACCACGCCCGGAACATCGCGAATCTGGCGCAGCAGACGATCCGTGTAGGCGTAGTTGGCGGTCAGGTTATTGCCGCGAATCTGCAGGTCGATCGGCGCCGGCGAGCCGAAGTTCAGGATCTGACTGATGATGTCCGCCGGTGGGAATGAAAACGTCACGCCCGGGAATTCCCGCGGCAATCTCTCGCGCATCAATCGAACATACTCTTCGGTGGGACGATGGCCTTCGTTCAGCGCGATCTGGATATCACCGTCCTGCGAGCCGACGGTGCCGGTGTTGTTGTACGCCGTATTGATGCCGCTGACCGGCAGACCCATGTTGTCGACCACGGTGCCGAGATCCGCCGGTGGGATGATCTGGCGGATCGTGCTTTCGACATCCGCAAAGATCTGCGCGGTCCTTTCAACGCGGACACCGACCGGTGCGCGCACATGCATCAGGATTTGTCCGGAATCGACCGAAGGGAAGAAGTTGCGGCCGAGGAACGGCACCAGCGCGAAGGAGAGCGCGACAAAGCCGAGGAAGCAACTGACGAACGGTCGCCGATGGGTCAGCGCGAGTTCGAGCAAGCCACGGTAGGCGCCACGCACCTTTTCAAAGCGTGCTTCGAAGCCACGCTGGAAACGTGCGAGCGGACCGGGGCTGCTGGTTTCATGAGCGTGCTCGCCCTTTACATGCTGTTTCAGCAGGTATTTCGCCATGGTCGGCACTAGGGTTCGCGACAGGATGAACGACGAGATCATCGCGAAGATCACCGCTTCGGCCATCGGCACGAACAGGAAGCGTGCAACACCGTTCAGGAAGAACATCGGCACGAACACGATACAGATACACAGCAGCGAGACGAATGCCGGCGTGACGATCTGCGCGGCGCCGTCGAGAATGGCCGTCTCCACTTCCTTGCCGTGCTCGAGGTGCCAGTTGATGTTCTCGATTGTCACCGTGGCGTCGTCGACCAGAATTCCCACCGCTAGCGCGAGACCGCCGAGCGTCATGATGTTCAAGGTCTCGCCGAGCGCGGACAGCGTCGCGATGGAGCCGAGGATAGCGAGCGGGATCGAGGTCGCGATGATGATCGTCGAGCGCCAGCTGCCGAGGAACAGCAGGATCATGAGGCTCGTCAGCACGGCCGCGATCACACCCTCGCGCGCCACGCCGGTGATCGCCGCCCGTACGAACAGCGACTGGTCGCCGATGGGCTCGATCTGCAGGTTATCGGGCCACGACGCTTTCCCTGCAGCAAGCCGCTGCTTGATGCCGGAGATGATGCCGAGCGTCGAAACTGAACCGTTCTTGAGCACGGACATCAATACCGAGCGCCGGCCGTCGACGTGCACGATATTGGTCTGCGGCGGGCTGCCGTCGCGCACATTCGCAATGTCGCGAATGTAGACCGTGGTGCCATTGGCCGCTTTGACAGGCAGGTCGCCCAATGCTTTGATTTCTGACGGGGCATTGTTCAGTTGCAGCGTGTATTCGTAATTACCGATCTTCTCAGTACCAACCGGCGTAATCAGGTTCTGGCCGGCAAGTGCGTTGGCCACGTCCTGCGCGGATAAGCCGCGCGCCTGGAGCGCCGCGGGGTCCACGTCGATCTGTACCTGACGTGTCTTGCCGCCGAACGGATAAGGAATTGCTGCGCCTGCAACTGTGGTGAGAACCGGGCGCACTGCGTTCAGGCCCAGGTCACCGAGGTTCTGTTCAGAAAGTCCCTTGCCGGATAGCGCCAACTGGATGATCGGCACGGTCGAAGCGTTGTAGTTCAGGATCAGCGGAGGTGTCGTCCCGGCAGGCAGCTGCCGCAGTTGCGTCTGCGCGACCGAAGTCACCTGCGCATTCGCTGTGCTGATGTTCACTCCCGGCTGGAAGAAGATCTTGATGATCCCGAAGCCGGCGACCGATTCCGCCTCGATATGCTCGACGTCATTCACCGTAGTCGTCAGCGTGCGTTCGAATGGCGACGTAATGCGGCCGACCATCTGGTCTGGCGGCAGACCCGTGTATTGCCACACGACGCTGATCACCGGAATCCTGATGTCCGGAAAGATGTCGGTTGGCGTCCTCATCGCCGATAAAGGACCGATGATGAGGATGAAGATCGCCAGGACTACGAAGGTGTAGGGTCGCCGAAGGGCGATACGGACTAGACCGAGCATGAGAATTCCAGAGCTTGGGGTAAAACGTAAGCGTGTCTTGTTTGAAGGCTAGCGCGACGCGCGATGACTCGTAGCCGTGTGCGTGTACCTGAATCCAAGCGCGAATGTACACAAAGCTCGGCATCTCTGCTGAAGGACAAATGAGACATCAGGCGCGTATGGCTGCCGGGTGAGCTCATTTCATTTTGCCTGCACGCCCCGGGAATGCCTTGTCGTTGCTGGAGCGAGTGACGCGGGAAAGAACCGGGAAGGGGAGCGCGAGCGTCTCTTTCGGTGAACGTCAGATCGCCCGCGTTTTTTATTACCAATTGTTCAGGAGGGAAAGTGTTCAGAGTTGACCAACAAAGCAACAGATCGCTCTATTAATAGTAATGCTAACTGTACATATGAAAAGAGCTTAACGGACCGCTGCAGAAGCCCACATTCGTGCCGATACCGAGCCCGGAGGGCGTCTCTAAACTTTCAATCAACAAAGTCCCCAGCTTCGCAAGCCGACTTTGACGCTTTGAACGCAGTGGCGCGCCGAGGGGCAGCGTAACGGGAGACGGTGTTTTGCAAAACGGCTTTTTCTGCAAAACAGTTGTGCGCAAAACAGGTGGACTGGTGGATGGCTTTCACGCTGCCGACGGCGTCTGGCAGTCGGCATAGGAGACCGCCCTGAGTATGGTCCCTGCATCGTGCTTCGACTTTTCGAGCAGTCGAACTGCCGTCTTCATTCGCAACGTCTTGCGCTCGTTTCTGTGCACTGTCGTCGCCGTAACGCTCGTCGCGGCAATTAGTTTCCGTGGGGAAAGTATGAAACCGGAAGGTGCCTACTTGTGATCGCCGGATTTCGCTGAAATAATCGCGTGGCATGCTCGATTGACCAGCATGCATCGGTTCTTCAAACCATTAGCAGACAGGCCTGAGAGAGACCGTTGCGGCGCGCGGCGAGTGAGTGCCGCGCGTCCGTCAACGTCTGGCAGACCCGGGCGGGACGCAGCGGGTTGCCCTTAACCTGCTGTGGGTTGTTGCACGCCTGAACTAAAGTCGCAGCAACGCCGTGCTACGTCGGCAACCATGTGCCCCAGCGCGGAATGTGACTGCTTCTGGAAAATTGCGTCGTAGCGAACCATCGGTGCAGGCGGATTGGTCATCACGATCTGCATGAGCCGGTTCTGGATTTGCTGCCCGAAAAGGTCGACCGGCAGCAAGCTCACGCCAACCCCGGCCGCCACGAGACCGCCCACTGCCACCGCATTGTTGCCGCCGCAAATTCGCTCAGGCTCGACGCCCGCACTTTGGAAGCTCCTGGAACTCAGCACGGTGATGATCGACGCCGGAATTTGTTCGATGACCGGAACAGTGCTCAATTCGTGCAGCGACACTGTGCGTTTGCTGTCGAACGCACCGGGACGGCAGAACCAGGCGAAGCGGGCACTCCCGAGCATCACGCGCTCGATTGACGGGGGAAGCGCTGCGTCGGGCAAAATCGCGAAGTCGAGGCGTCCGTCGATCACCCGCTCTTGCAGCGGCCCGGACATGTCGACATGGGGTTGCAGGATGAGATTTGGAAAAAGGTCGCGCATCTGCTGGAGGAACGCTGGGAACCACGTCAACGCAACCAGTTCGGTCAGACCGATGTGTAGCACGCGGGCCATCTGCCGGTCGGCGTCCTGGTAGGCTTCCAGTCGCTCGATACTGTCCAGCAAGCCTTCGCACAGCGTGAACATCTCGTGCCCTTTCGCGGACAACCTTGCTTTCTTGCCGCTGCCTTCGAACAAACGTGCTGCGGACTTCGCTTCGACATCCTGCAGGCGCTTGGTCGCCGCGGACTGCGTGATATGGAGCTTGTCGGCCGCCCGCTGCACGGTGCCGAGCTTCGCTACCCAGTAGAACGTCTCGATCTGCTTGACGGTCAGCATTGTTATTCAGCCTCGTTGGCGAGTGATTCGCGTGCGTCCTGATAGCGCATTCCATAGTTGCACGTCGCGCGCGCGAGGGTAATGACCTTGCGGTGGAACGGTGTCAGCGCGTCTTGCCGCGCAGCGGCTACATAGCGCACCGGCGGCATCACCGGTGTCACATGGACGGCACGCAACAGACCCAGCGTCACGAGTTCACCCGAGATGGCGTCTGGCAGACAGGCGATCCCCAGACCGGCGCTCGCCATGCCGCCAAGCGCCGCGAAGTTGTTGCAGGTCAGAATGCTGCGCGGTTGCACACCGTTGCGTTCGAGCCATTCGCTCATGACATGGCCGACCGCGGAGTCGGCGGATTGGGACAGCAACGTCAACTGGCCGAGGTCCGACACGGCGAGCCTGCGTCGCTTGAGGCTGAACGCGGGACTGCAGAACCAGCCGTTGCGCACGTTGGCGAGCGGGAATCTCACTATGTCCGCCCAGCGTGGCGTGTCAGGCACGATGGCCAGATCCAGCTGCGCCAGTCTGAGTTTTTCGTAGAGTTCCACCGCGACGCCCCCCACCTCCAGTTCGACGTCCACCA
Organism: Paraburkholderia fungorum; assembly: GCF_902833645.1. Taxonomy (GTDB): domain Bacteria; phylum Pseudomonadota; class Gammaproteobacteria; order Burkholderiales; family Burkholderiaceae; genus Paraburkholderia; species Paraburkholderia fungorum. The sequence continues at coordinate 413,795 of NZ_CADFGE010000003.1, read as the reverse complement.
ACGGATAGGTAGAACGCAATGCATCGATGAAGCCTGGCAGCCAGGTTAGCGCCGCGAGCTCAGTCACGCCGAGTCTCAACGAGCGCCGTAATACTTTCTCGCTCGCATACTGACTTAACAGGGCGTCGCGTTGCTGAAGAATCGTGCGGGCCTGCGAGAGTACCTCGAGGCCGTCGACGGTAAGCCGTGCCGATCGCGAACCGCGGTCGAACAGCGGTTTCTGAAACTGGCTCTCCAACTCGCGAACGTGGCGCGACACGCCGGACTGAACGCTGCCGAGCTTGCGCCCGGCAGCTTCGAACGAGCCCATATCGGCGATTGCAACCAGTGCCTCGAGTTGCAGAAAAGTGATCTGGCGTGCCATGCAGCCTCTCTCGAATCCATCTCATTTTGGAATGAACAAGTATGCACAAATATCTCTTTATTTGGGATTTATTTCCGCCAAGAATAGGTCTCCCCGTCCCCTGCAATGCAGATCGAGCATGCCGAACGCTCGCGGTTGCGCCTTGAAGCACACTGTCTATGGAGATCGCATGAAATCGTCTAACAAAATAATCGCTGCGTTGCTGGGGCTCACCCTGGCCGTGGTTGCGGCTACCGCTCAGGCCGACCAGCTCGCGGATATCAAGGCGCGTGGAACACTGGTGTGCGGGGTGCTCGCCAACTTCGAGCCATTCGGCTTTCAGGACCCGGCGTCACGCGAGATCGTCGGATACGACGTCGACTACTGCAAGGGCGTTGCCAAGGCTCTGGGCGTGAAGCCCGTGTTGCAGGTGGTGTCGATGGAGGCGCGTATTCCCGAGCTGCTGCAAGGCCGTGTCGACGTGCTCGCCGCGGTGCTCGGCTACTCCCCGGCTCGCGCGGAACAGCTCGCATTTACGCATCAGTATTACGTAGCCAGGCAGGTCATTGCAGTAAAGACCGCTGGCCCGTTCAAAGCGCGGGACGATCTCAACGGCAAGCGCGTCAGCACAATCAAAGGCTCCAGCAATATCGCCATCATGGGTCAGGTCATGCCGAGCGTGCAGCTCGTCAGCTATGACGACTCGCCATCCGCTTTCCTCGCCATGGTGCAGGGTAAGGTCAATGGTTTTGTCGTGTCCGAACCCATCATGCATCGCTTTGCCGCCAAACTCGGTCAAGGTACAAAAGTTGAAGCATTGTCGCCGCCGGTGGGTCTCGAATACTGGGGACTCGGTATCAAGAAGGGGGAGCCGGGATTGCTCGGCGCGGTGAACAACGCGCTGGACGGCATGGAAAAATCGGGCGAGGCACAGCAGATCTTCGACAAATGGCTCGGTCCCAATACGATCTATCAGATGCATCGCGATTTCAGGATCGGGCCGATCAAAGGCTGACCCCAATGCCGTTTGTGTGATGAGGATTACTCATGTTGGCGCATCTCAACTTTTCCGGCATCTTCACAGCCCAGAATCTGCAGCATTTGATGTGGGGGATGCAGTACACCGTATTGCTCACGCTGACGAGCTGGGTACTGGCGGTTGCTCTCGGCACGGTGCTGGCGATGCTGCGTGCGCTAGGTAACCCGTTCATCGAGAGAATCGTCGCCGGCTACGTTGCCTACCATCAGAACGTTCCGATGCTCGCGCAACTGTTCCTCTGGTATTTCGGGTTTCCAACGCTGTTGCCGGACAGCGCGCAAGGATGGATCAACGCCCATGGAGGTGAATTCATCTTCGCATCGATTGCCATCGGCCTGTGCATGGCGGCTTACTACTCGGAGGATATTAGAAGTGGCCTGCGGGCGGTATCGTCAGGTCAACTTGAGGCTGCACGCTCGCTGGGTTTGAGCTTTTCGAAGTCGATGCGTTACGTGATCCTGCCGCAAGGTTTTCGCATCGCAATGCCGCCGTTCATCAACCATACGGTGGTGCTGTTCAAGAACACCAGTCTGGCGATGGCCATCGGCGTTGCGGAGTTGACGTACACAGTGCGCGACATTGAGAACCAAACCTTTCAAACCTTCGAAATCTATCTCGTTGGAACGGTCATCTACCTGGCCATTTCATTGGGGCTGATGGGTGCGGGCGCGGCGATCACGCGCCGCACCCGTATCCTGGCGAAATAAGCGATGCTCGACATACTCATCCACAACGCGCATTTCCTGCTGCTCGGGCAGTATCCGAACGGGCCGGTCGGTGGTCTTGCGCTAACGCTGATTCTCGCGCTGCTCGGTCTCGCTTTTGCGTTTCCGCTCGGTGTGCTGCTGGCGTTATGCCGTGTCTCGCCGTACAGGGTGTTGAGCGTGCCTTCGACGGTGCTCGTCTATATCGTGCGTGGTGTGCCGCTCGTGATGCTCGTGTTCTGGAGTTATTTCCTCGTGCCGGGCTTGATCGGCCATCTGGTGAGCGCATTCACGACCATGGTCGTCACGCTGGTGATTTATCAGGCGGCTTACCTGAGTGAGATTGTCCGTGCCGGCATCGAGTCCTTGCCGAAAGGACAGACCGAGTCCGCACGTTCCCTCGGAATGAGTTACGTTGCGACGATGCGTCACGTGATTCTGCCGCAGGCGCTGTACAACATGCTGCCGAGCATTCTTAGCCAATGCGTGTCGACGGTGAAGGACACCTCGATAGGTTATGTGATCAGCGTCCAGGAACTGACGTTCTCGGCTCAGCAGATCAACGCCAGTCTTCTCACACAGCCATTTCAGGTTTTCTTCATTCTCGCTTTGACCTACTTCGTGGTGTGCTACACGCTCACCCGATGCGCGCATGTCATGGAACGGCGCATCGCGCAGCGGCGTGCCTCAGGAAAGATCCAGGAACTCAGGAATGTCATCAATGATTCAATTCTCCAAAGTTAACAAGTGGTACGGCGAGTATCAAGCGCTCGTCGACGTCACGGCCGAGGTGAAGCGAGGCGAAGTGGTGGTCGTGTGCGGCCCTTCCGGATCGGGCAAATCCACGCTTATCCGTACCGTCAACCGCCTCGAGGAGATTCACGGTGGCGGGATCACGGTCGACGGAACGAGCGTCCACCAGGCGTCGTTGAATCTGAACCGGTTTCGCACCCGTGTCGGCTTCGTGTTTCAGCAGTTCAACCTCTTTCCTCATCTGTCGGCGCTCGACAACGTGTGTCTGGCGCCGATGAAGGCAGCCGGGAGAAGCCGCGCGGATGCGAAGCGGCAGGCATTGGCGCTGCTCGATCGAGTTGGCCTTGCCAGCAAGGCCAACTCGTATCCGCAGCAGTTATCCGGAGGACAGCAGCAACGCGTGGCGATCGCCCGCGCGCTGGCAATGGAGCCGCCGGTGATGCTGTTCGACGAGCCGACGAGCGCGCTCGATCCCGAGATGGTGGGTGAAGTGCTCAGCGTGATGAAATCGCTTGCCAGAGATGGGATGACGATGATGTGCGTGACTCACGAGATGGGATTCGCGCGCGAGGTGAGCGACAGCGTCTGGTTCATGGATCGCGGCGCGATTCTCGAGGTGGCCGATCCGCAAACGTTCTTTCGATCGCCGCAGCACCCACGCGCACAGGCATTTCTGTCCGACTTACGTCACTAGCCACGCATTATCGATACGAAGGTGCTCATCGACAAGTTTGATGTCGGCGAAGCGGGCTATGTATTCCTAACTATGACTCTATGACAACGAGCAACATGATTAATCCCATTGCCGCGGACCTGGTGCCGGCGGTTGCAACACCTTGCTTTGTGGTGATGGAAGACCGCGTTCTGCACAATCTGGCGGTCACTGCACGTGCGTGCGGCGGCGTTGAGCGCCTGATGCCGCACGTGAAGACTCACCGCGCGGCGTGGCTCGTTTCGTTGCTACTGGCCAACGGCGTCCTCGCATTCAAAGCCAGTACGCTCGCCGAGGTCGAAATGGTCCTGAGCGCGGGCGGCACGCGCGTCACCTGGGCGTTTCCTACTGTCAATCCGCAAAATATCGGCCGCTTCATCGAATTGGCCCGAGCATTTCCGGAGGCCGAGCTCACGGGTCTGGTGGATTCCCGCGAGGGACTGGACGTATGGACGCGGCTACTCGACGGCGCTTCGCCTTCAGTTCGTCTGCGTATCGATCTCGATCCCGGAATGGGGCGCACGGGCGTCGCGATGGACGAGGCCGCGCTCGAACTCGCGCGCGGGGTGGCGCGGCTCGGTCGGCTTGCGGGGTGGCATGTTTACGACGGCCACATCCGCGGCGCGTATGACGAGCGCAAAGCCGCAGTGGAAGAACTTGCCGGTACGCTGGCGTTTCTGCAGTCGAGCCTGCGCGAAGACGGCATCGATGTCGACGTCGTCGGCGCATGCAGCTATACGTTCGACCTGTGGCCGCGCTCGGTGATGCAGTATGTGTCGCCGGGTACCTGGGTGTATTCGAACGCCCAGCACCTGAGAGAGCTATCGCATCACAACTGGGTTGCCGCCGGCTTTGTTTTGACAACGGTTGTTTCAACGCGCAATGGCACGTCGACGCTGGACGCCGGCAGCAAGGCGATCTCACCGGACAAACCGCTGCGGCAGCGTTTTGACGGCGCCGGCGAGATCGTGATGATGAACGAAGAGCACACGGTGATTCGCAGCGACGCACTTCACACCGGCGACAGGCTGTTACTGATCCCGGAGCACACGTGTACCACCGCCTACCTGTACAGCAACGCCCTCGTTCGATCTCTCGACGGACGGTGGGAATACCGCGAACAGCTCGGCAACGAACGTACGGTTGTCGCGTTGACGCGATGACCGCCAGAAGGCGGGGGCCTGCGGACCCACGTCTATCTTCCTCACAGTTTGAGACTTCGCACATGACAGAATCGAGTAAGCAACCGTCTACAGGTGGTCATTACAGCCCATGGCGCCGCGCAGGCGAGCTGATTTTTGTAGCAGGCCAGGTTCCGCGAGATCCTGAGCGAAACATTATTGGCGCCACGATCGAAGAGCAAACAACCGCGGTGCTCAACAATTTGCGTCTTGTCCTGGAAGAAGCCGGCACCGATTTCAGCCGACTTGTTCGCGTCCAGGTGTATCTGTCGGACATCGGCGAATTCCAGCGCTTCAACGCCGTCTACGCCCAGGTGATGGGCACTGCCGCTCCCGTACGAACCACTATCGGGTGCGCGTTGAATGGCGTGCGTATCGAAATCGATGCTGTCGCGCAGGCCGGCGACGCACCGATCCGCCCGGCAGTAAATAGCTAACCAGTTTCTGACAGGGAAAGACGATGGACCTACAGCTAAAAGATAAGACCGCTCTCGTGCTTGGCGGCGGTGGCGGTCTTGGTGGCGTCATCTCGCGAACGCTTGCGGCCGAGGGCGTTCGCGTTGCCGTTGCCGACATTGATCTGGCGGCGGCCGAAAAGACCGCCAAGGCGGTGAGAGAGGCGGGCTCGCATGCCATCGCGCTTCAGTGGGATCTTGGTGATCTGTCTGCCGTGGACAGTCATATCAGCCGGATCGAGGACGAACTGGGGGCTATCGACATACTGGTGAACAATACCGGAGGCCCCCCTCCGACGCCGGCGCACGGCCAGGATGCCGCACTGTGGCGCAAGCACTTCGAGAGCATGGTGTTGTCGGTGGTAACCATCACCGACCGGGTGCTTCCGGGAATGCGCGAACGCGGTTTCGGCAGGGTGATCACCAGCACCTCATCGGGTGTTGTCTCGCCCATACCGAATCTCGGGTTGTCGAACGCCCTGCGCATGTCGCTCGTCGGCTGGTCGAAGACACTGGCGCGGGAAGTCGGTCGCGACGGGGTTACCTGCAACATCGTGCTGCCCGGGCGTATTGCCACCGATCGCATACGCTTCCTTGACGAGGCCAAAGCCAAACGTGAAGGGCGATCGGTCGAGGACGTTGCGGCCGAGAGCACTGGCTCGATTCCGGTGGGGCGCTACGGCGAGCCGCAAGAATACGCAGATGTGGTGACCTTCCTTGCGAGTCCCCGAGCTTCATACATTACTGGCTCGACAGTCCGTATCGACGGCGGTCTCATCGCCAGCATCTGATCACTTTTTTGGGGAGGCGCCAAATCATGACCATCGACTCACTTCCGCTCGACGAAAAAATCATTGCGGCCCTCTCGGGCATATCTACGGCCACGCTTACGACGGTCCTGCTGAAGCACGGTCTGCGCAACGTGTGGCTTCGGGGTACACGGCCGATCGCGGAAGGTCAGCCGCGGCTCGTCGGCCGTGCCTTCACCCTCCGTTTCGTGCCGGCCCGGGAAGACCTCGCGACCCCCGCTTCGTGGGGCTCGCCGATTTCGACCCGCGCGGCGATTGAAGCGATGCCACGTGGCTGCATTGCCGTAGTGGGCGCCCTGGGCGTGACCGATGCGGGAATCTTCGGCGATATTCTCTGCGCACGGATGCACATGCGCGGAGTCGCAGCGCTAGTCACGGACGGCGTGGTTCGGGATATTGTGGGCGTGCTGAATACCGGGCTGCCAGTATGGTGCCAGGGTACCGCATCGCCACCCTCGGTGGCCGGCCTGACGTTTGTCGGCTGGCAGGAGCCTATCGACTGTGGCGGCGTCGCGGTATTTCCAAACGACGTGATCGTGGTCGACCGGGATGGCGCTGTGCTTATTCCGGCTGCGCTGCTTGACGAGGTTGTTGCCGCGTCGGTCGAACAGGAGCGACTGGAAAACTGGATCATGAGCGAGGTGGAAAGCGGTGCTGCTTTGCCAGGCCTCTATCCGCCGAATGAGGCAAACCGGGCTCGCTATGAGGCGGCGAATATTTCATTGGGCGGTGCGTCGAAGTAAGGCGGGTGACTGCTGATCCGACGGGCCGAATATCGGGCATCACGTCGCAACGGCCGATGCCGAGGCCGAGGCCGAGGCCGAGGCCGATGCGAGTTCGACGGCTTCGACGAAGCTCGCCACAATCGACTCCATCGCGGTCCCCGGTCCGAGCACCGCAAAAACGCCATTGCGTTTGAGCAAACGTACGTGCTCGTCCGGAATGATGCCGCCAACCACAACCGCTGCCCTCGGTCGCCGGACCCGCAACGTGCGCACTACCTCGCCAACAAGGTCAAGGTGCGCACCCGATAGGGACGAAACGCCGATGACATCGGCCTTTGCTGCGATGGCGTCGTCGACCACCTCTCCCGGCGAGCGGAACAGCGCGCCGAGCGACACGTAGAATCCGGCATCGGCCAACGCCGCCGCGACGGTCTTTGCACCCCGATCGTGGCCGTCCTGCCCCACCTTTGCGATGAGCACCCTGGGCAGGCGTCCAAGGCGCGCGGCAAGAGCGCTGACACGATGGCATGCGTCACGCCATGCCGCATCGGCGATCCGCGCTTCGCCGTAGATTCCGCTGCTAAAACGACTGGGAGTGCTGTAGCGCGGCCAGACAGCCTCCAGCGCGCGCGTGCATTCGCCGATTGTCGCGCGCGCGCGGACACACTCGATAGTGAGGGCCAGCAGGTTGCCGGTACTGTCACGCGCACCTTTAGCGAGCGCCGCCAGCGAGCGCGAGACCAGAACATCGTCGCGCTGCGCCTTCAGTTCTGCAAGCTGCCGAACTTGTCTGGCACGAACCCGCCGACCGTCGATCTCGAGGCAATTGGACGGAGTATCCGCATCCGGTGATCGGAAGCGGTTTACACCCACGACGACATGCTGCCCGGCATCGATCCGCGCCTGCGTGCGTGTTGCCGCTTCGTGAATGCGCTGCTGTACCCAACCCGAGCGGATCGCTTCGACGACGCCCCCATGCGCAGCAATTTGCGCCATCAGATCACGCACGCGCCGGACAATATCGCCGGTAAGCGACTCCATCATGTACGAGCCGGCCCACGGATCGATAACATCGCACAGGCCCATCTCATGCTGCATGATCAACTGCGTGTCACGCGCGAGCCTCGACGCATCCGCGCCTGGGAGGGCGAGCGCCTCATCGTACGCATTGGTATGCAGCGACTGGGTGCCGCCGAACACCGCGGCCATCGCCTCGATCGTCGTCCGGACGATGTTGTTCTGTGGATGCTGCGCAGTGAGCGAGCATCCCGAGGTCTGGCAATGCATACGCAAAGCCTGCGCTCTAGCCTCACGTGCTCCCAGTTCGCTCATTATTCCGGCCCATAGAACCCGAGCGGCGCGAAGTTTGGCGATCTCCACAAAGAATTCGGTGCCGACGCCAAAAAAGAAACTCAGCCGTTCGCCGATGCGCTCGACATTCATGCCGCGCTTCACCAGGGCCTCGACGTAGGTGCGCGCGTTGGACAGCGTCAGCGCGAGTTCGAGTACCGCGTCCGCGCCTGCTTCCTGAAAGTGATAGCCGGAGATGGACATTGCATTGAAGCGCGGCGCGCGTTCGGCCAGATACTCGAAGACGTCCGCGACGATCCGTAAGGACGGCTCCGGCGCGAATATCCAGGTATTGCGCACCATGTATTCCTTCAGGATGTCATTCTGGATCGTACCCGTCAGGGCCCCCGTGCGCACGCCGCTTTCTTGCGCTGCCACGATGAATGCGGCCAGTACGGGTAGCACAGCGCCGTTCATCGTCATCGAGACCGACACCCGTTCGAGCGGAATCTGCCGAAACAGGCGCTTCATGTCTTCGACGCTGTCGATTGCGACTCCAGCCATGCCGACATCGGCCGTCGCGGCAGGATCGTCCGAATCGTAGCCCCGATGCGTCGGCAGATCGAAGGCGACCGATAAACCCTGCGCCCCTTCGGCAAGCGCCGTCCGGAATGCGAGATTCGAATCGGCCGCGTCCGCATAGCCTGCGTATTGACGGATCGTCCACGGCTTTTGCGTATACATCGACGCATGGGGCCCTCGCACGAAGGGCGCCTCACCGGGCCGACTGCCGAGATGCGACACCCCTTCAAGATCGCTCTCCGTATACAGCGCTTTAAGCGGTGCCGCATGGGGCGGGTGTCGCACCGAGTCGCGACTTTCATCGGCGAAGCTCCGCTCGCCGCGCATATCGCCCTCGCGCTTCATCGCTGCCTCCAATGCTTGCTTGTCACTACGTCGGCAATCTTCTGCTGATCGCTGCCACGACGAAGCTCGCACCAATGGGCGAGGCCGCGTTCATCCTTATGCTCCGCGACCACGCGCAGTCCGAGGGTGTCACCAACATTAATGTTGCCGTAGAAGAACAACTCGCGGCCTGAAATAACGGGTGGCTCGTTAAACCGGTGGCGCTGCCATTCGGCACGGTCAACAAAGGACTGAAAGCTTGCAAAGTAGAGAAAATCCGCGCCGTTGAAATCGTTGTTCGGACAGGGCAGAAATTCGATCCAGTCGCTCTCGACCCGATCGGCGCGTGTGAAGGGCAACCGCTCGTCCCACTGCCCGGCGCGAAACTGCTTGCCACGCCACCCCATGTCCACCGCGTCCGCCGGCGGAGTCGTTGTCGGGCCCGCCATCGCCGCGAACGTCGCGCGCGTCACCGAACGGTTGTTGCGCACCTCATGCCGCCGCACGAACGTCGACGACATCGACACGAGGGCGCACTCGCCATTGCCCGAAACCAGACGGTGCCGGCTAAAGTGGCGAGCCGGACCGGTTCGGCAAAGCTCGGTACCGAGCTCGAAAGCGTCGTTCTCACCGATTGCGTGGAGCGTGGCCCCCGTCAATCTGATTGCGGTGAAGGCCGCATACGATTTGCTCCCACCGTCATCGACGAAATCCGGCGCGCGCCGGCCGGCATTCTCCGCCAACGCCTCCCAGTGGCGATGTCCGCATTCCTTGATCAGCCAGTTTTCGGACAGCCCCGTATAGGCCAATTGCGGCATCCCGGCGCGATAGCGCTGTGTTGTTTGCTGCATGCGCTTCAGGCCACTACTGTGTCGCGAGAGGAGGTTCGCTCGCGGAGGCTCGCGAGAATTGCCCGGCTCACGTGGTCGGCATCGCGCGCGATGCCCGAGAAACGCCCTGAGCCCCATGTATGCAGCCACGGCAAGCCGATGAAGTAAAGCCCCTCAACCGGCGTGATGCCGCGCGTGTGCGCCGGATAACCGCGGCCGTTGAACACAGGCGCATCTATCCAGCCGAAGTCCGGCGTAAAGCCAATGCACCAGATAATCGATGTAATGCCGCTGCCTGCGAGTTCGAGCGTCGTACGCTCGCAAGGCGGCTGCCATAGAGGCTCATAGACGCTGGTGGGCGGTGCATCAATGCCGTTCTTTTCAATGAAGCCGTCGATGCTCGCGTTGATGCGGTTATAGGTATCGTCTGCGCTGTCGAGATTGGCGGCGAGGTTCGGCGCGAAGTGCAGCCGCCCGTCGCGCAGGTCGTCGAGCCGTCCGTATAACTCCATGCCTTCGGCCGCGAACTTGCGCAGATCGATGTCGCGTCCGCCGTCGCGGCCGGTCACATAGTGATTGGTGTTGTCCCGCACCCCCTCACGCAACGGGTGCTTTTCCACCGGCATGTCGTAGTATTTCATGTCGGCCAGCCAGTCCACCACATCGCGCCCGCGGTAGAAGCGTGCACAGCGTGGCGCCTCGCCGACGGCCAGCACCACCTGTCGGCCGGCCAGATGCAGGTCCTCGGCAATCTGCGCACCGGACTGCCCCGATCCCACCACCAGCACCGCGCCGTCGGGCAGCGCCTGCGGATTGCGATATTCCGACGACTGCAACTGGACGATCTGCGCGGGCAGGCGTTCAGCCATGCGCGGCACGATCGGCGTGTGATAACCGCCCGAGGCCACCACGACCTGATCGGCGGTGAAATCGCCCTGGCTCGTCGCCACCGCAAAGGTGCCGTCGTCCTGCCGCTTCACGCGTTTGACCTGGGTGTGCTCGATGACCGGCGCATCGACCATCGCGATGAAACCGTCGAGATACGCGATGATTTCATCCTTCTTCATAAAGCCATGCGGATCGTCGCCCGGGTAGGGGTAACCCGGCAGCGCGCATTGCCAGTTCGGCGTGACGAGACAGAACGCGTCCCAGCGCTGGTTGCGCCAGGTGTGCGTGACGGTGTTCTTCTCGACGACAAGGTGATCGACGCCGGCCTGTTTCAGATAGTAGCTGACCGACAGGCCGGCCTGCCCGCCACCCACGACGAGCACGCTGTAGTGGCTATTCTCGCGCGTCCCGGCGCTTACGGAGTACGCTGTGTTCGACATGATGGGTCCTTGCAGGTAAAAAATCGGCTTACCGTTACGGTGCTGTGCCCGGGGCGCCAGGTTCAACGGTTCATCCCGGGTTTAGAGCAGTTCGATGACCTTGACGGTCGCGTCCGGTCGATTGCGAAAGCGGTCTGCCTCCTGTTCGATCTGCGCGAGCTGATCCATCGCCGCCGAACAGGCAAAACCGTACTTCTGCCGCACGCGCTCCGAGGCAATGTTGAGCGCCTCGCGCGAGCGTCTGACAAAATCGTCGAGCGGGTAAGCATGGCCCGGCGTAAAAAACTCGCTGACCACCTGCGACGGCGAATAGCAATTCGCTTCTTCCCCGTCGGGCCATTGAATCCGGAAGTGCATGACAGGCATGGAAATCCTCTTTTTGCTGATGGCTTGGTGGATAGCAGGCGGCTGGCGTGCCAGCAGCGCGATCCGCAACGCGTCGATGCTCATCGCGGCACCTGGTCGGCCGGGACGATGAACGGCTCGCCGCTGAAATCCCACAACACCGCCGCATCGTCACAGCGATGGACGACCGCCTGGCGCGTTGCGTCTACCGTCCCAATCTCCGCGCAGGCCAGCGAACGCGCGTCGAATCGCGCCCGCACGCGCTCGACGTGCGCTTCACGCACCGAGAGCAGATAGCCGAAACTCGGAAACGCGGTGACCCAACGCGCGAGCGGCACGTCAGCCGGCTTCGGGATCGCATCGAGATCGATGCGAGCGCCGACGCGCGAACATTCGAGCAACATCAATGCCGTGCCCAGCGTACCCGCCATGCTGATATCCTTCGCTGCATCGCATAGCCCGTTCTCGGCCAACTCCGGCAATAACTCGAGATCGCCGCGCAGCCGCGCGGCCGGCGCTCCGACTGAAGCATTCCAGAACGGATACGGTTCCTCGAAGTGGCCGCGCAGATCGACCACCATCAGCAGGCGGTCGCCCGGTCTCGCGTTGAAACTCGACAGCAGCGCGTTAGCGCGGCCCAGAATCGACACCGCCAGTTGTGCCTGATCGCTTCGCGCGTTGGTGTGTCCGCCGACAATCGGCACGCCATACGCCACCGACGCCGCGGCCATGCCGGCCAGCACCTCGTGCGCCGCGTCGATGCCATTGCTCCATAGCGCATCCACGACAGCGAGCGGCCGGCCGCCCATCGCATAGATATCGCTGACATTGACCATCACGCTGCTGTAGCCGGCGAACCAGGGCATCGCCTGCACGAAGTCGCTGACCATACCTTCGATGGCGAACAACAGGTAAGCGTCGCCATCCGGCAACGCTGCGCAGTCGTCGCCCAACGCCACCGCCTGGCCGAGATCGCGCGCGCCGCCCGGCAAGCGGTCAGCCAGCGACGACACTACGCCGGCAATATCGGTCTTGTGTCGAAAGCCGCGGCTTTCGCGCAAGCTGGTGACCAGATCCGCGAGACTCATGAGCCGCTCCGCGATTGCGTGACAAAGCCGCTGCGCGGTGTCGTACACGGCGGGTAGTGCTGAAGCTGCGCCTGCATCAGATGATGCGGACGGCCGAGCATCCTTTCCTCTGCAAGTACATCCCAATGCAGACGGCGAAACAGCGGCACATTCTGGCTCTGCACATGCGCGAGGAATGTCTGACAGCCGAGCGCATGCGCGCTTGTCACGGCAAGACGGATCAGCGTTGCACCGATCTTGCCGTGACGGCGAAACGCAGCGTGCACGGCGAGCCGCGAACCGAACCAGACGCCAGGCGCTTCCTCGTGGATGCGCACCGTGCCCACTACCTGCTCCGGCATCCCGGCGAGACAGCTCACCGCCACCAGTTGCTGCGCACGCTCGTCGATTTCGTCGCGGTCGTCGCCGACAAAGATGCCCTGTTCGATGCAGAACACCGTGCGCCGCAGCTTGTACGCTTCATCGGCCTCCCACTGCAGCGTGGTCCACTTGATCCGGTATTCGGTCGGCGTGTAAAACGCCGGCGCGACATCCGGGTCGTCCAGTTCACCCGATGCACCCGCAATCGCTTCGCCAAACATGATCACACCTCGTACGAAGACAGGGACGAGCACGCGCCGCACTTGCCGCAGCCGGCCTTGATGTCCGCCGAGCGCATTTCAGCCGCGGCAAGCATTGAGCCGAGCGGCTGCAGCACCGACCTCATGAACTCCGGCGAGGGCGCCGGATGATCTTCGAGCGGCGTGCCGCTGATCGGCACGAATGGCACCACGAACGGATACACGCCAAGATCGATCAGCTCGCGCGAAATCGAGAGAATCGCTTCGGCGGTGTCGCCGAGTCCCGCGAGGATATAAGTGCTCACCTGTCCCCGTCCGAACACGGCGACCGCCGCCTTGAACGCGTCCATATAGCGCGACAGCGGTACGCCCGATTTACCCGGCATGATGCGTTCGCGCAGCGACGGCGTCACCACTTCGAGATGCATGCCGAGCGTATCGATGCCGCTCGCCTTCATGCGCGCGAACCATTGATCGTCGTCCGGTGGTTCGCATTGCGCCTGGATCGGCAGATCGACCGCGGCCCTGATCGCGAACGCACTCTCGCAGAGAATCTGCGCGCCACGGTCGCTGGTGGGCGGCGTGCCGGTCGTCAGCACCATATGCCTGACACCGTCCAGCAGCACTGCCGCACGCGCGACTTCTGCGAGCTGCTCCGGCGTCTTGCGCGCAATCGTGCGACCGGCGGCAAGCGATTGACCGATCGCGCAAAACTTGCACGTCTTGCGGCGGCTCTCATAGCGAATACAGGTTTGCAGCACAGTGGTCGCCAGCACATCGGCGCTGTGCAGCGTTGCGATGTGCGAGTACGGCACCCCGTCGAGCGTCTGCATGCCGTAAAAGCGCGGCGCCTTTGGAAAGCTGATATTGGCAATCGGAATCGTGCCGCGCAGCAATGCGCTGGTGCCGTCCGCATCGGCAGGCGCGGCGACGAACGGCGAATGCCACGCCGTGTTGGTATGCACCGGCACCATGATGGTCACGCCATCCACCGTGACGGCTTTGTGATCGGACGGTCCCGCGCCTCCGCGCCGGCTGGCGACGCCGGTACCGGGATCGGCCAGCCGCAAGCCGACCGACTGCAATTCAGTCATCAATTGCCGGCTCGCGGCCGGCAGGGTCTCGCTGGAATTCATCGCGGCATCCCATGGTTGAGTTGAAATCGGTGCTGGACGAGGCGTTCCACGCATCGCCCGGCGACGGCATCGGCGCCACGGTCGTAGCCGGCCGCTCGTTGATGGCGAGGCTCAGCAATTCGGGCCGCGCATAGTGGCCGACCGAATCCATCATGCGTTTGCGCTTGGTGATCAGCGCCATGTCGAGATCGGCGATCACCATGCCTTCGCCTTCACGCAGCGGTGCAGCCAGATGCTGCCCCTCGGGCGACACGATTGCGGTATTGCAGCCGCCGCGCAGCGCCTTTTGCAGATTCGTATCGCTTGTGACAGATGCGATCTGCGCTTCGGTCAGCCACCCCGTTGCGTTCACGACGAAGCAGCCCGACTCGAGCGCGTGATGGCGAATCGTCACTTCAATCTGCTCGGCGAAAATCGGCCCCACCAGCGATCCCGGAAACTGGCTGCAGTGAATCTCCTCGTGCTGCGTCATCAACGCGTAACGGGCGAGCGGGTTGTAGTGCTCCCAGCAGGCGAGCGCACCCACGCGCGCGACGCCGGTTTGCACGACCTTCAGTCCCGTCGCATCGCCTTGTCCCCAGATCATTCGTTCATGGAACGTCGGCGTGATCTTGCGGCGCTTGAGCAACAGCTGCCCATCCACATCGAAGATCAGCTGCGTGTTGTACAAGCTGCCGTAATCGCGCTCGTTCACCCCGAGCACGACGACCATGCGATGCAGGCGGGCACGCTCGGCCACCGCCCGCGTCACGGGGCCGGGCACCACCACCGCTTCTTCGTAAAGCCGCATGTGGTCGGCGCCGGAGGCAACCGGTGGCCGCACGAACGAAAAGTACGGGTAATACGGTACGAAGGTCTCGGGGAACACGATCAGCTGCACGCCTTCGCGCGCCGCCTGATCGATCGCCTCACAAACCTTGTTCAGCGTGCCGTCGCCGCGCTCGAAGTCCGGTGAAATCTGGACTGCGGCGGCACGAACGATGCGTTTTTCAGACATGGTGGTAGCCGCCTGTGCTCAGACCGTCCAGGTGTGGATGATCAGTGCGTTGTCCTTGCGATGCAGAAGCTGGATATCCAGCACGTCGAGCGGACTGATCGGACGAATGCCCTCGATCAGCGACGCTTCGCCATGCCCGTACAGCGCCTGCAATGCGAAGCGGCACGCGTACACCTTGCCTCCCTCTTCCATGAACTTCATCAGTTGCTTGTTGAAGTTCAGATGACCCGGAAACGCTTCGTCGCCGAGCGTTGGGAAACCGCGCTGCAGACCGAGCGTCACGCCCGGGCCATAGAGCAGCACTGAGGTTTCGAAACCTTTGCGCTGCAAACGCGTGGCTTGCAGAAGATTGACGAAGCCGATCGAGCCTTCAAACGCCACCGTATGAAACGTGACGAGCGCCTTTTCACCTGGCTCGGCCTTCACGTCCTCGAAGACTTTCTCTTCGTAGTCGACGAGGTAATCGCCCTTCTGATGCAGCGGTTTGTTGACAACTGGCATGGCACTCTCCAATGTGAATTGCCGGAACAGGAAATGAAGCGTCATATCAAGGCGCCGCTTGACGTTTGCTCCGAGCCCGATAACGCAACGCCTATGCCATCTGCCGTCGCGGCGAATGCGATCACTATCCAATCAAGCAGACGATCATTCGTCGAACGCGCCCAAAAATTTTTTGGCCCGAAGGTTGCGTACGGTCAGCCGCGCCAATGAAAGCGGCCGTGCGGGCGTTGATCGCACCAGCCGGGTGCGATCCGGATGGTGCACGCGCGCCGATCGGGTGCAGTCATTCACCGCAATCGATCCGTCCGTCCATTCAATCGGTCCATTTGATCCGATCATTCGAGCCGCGTTATGCGATCACTTGCATTGCTGATTCGACCCTGCATGACGTCTTTTCCAATCGTTTTCCAGTTCCACGAACCCCATGAACACCATGAGCAGCCCGACTCACCATTGGATCAAACGCCTTGCCGAAATCCGCAAACCGGCTTATCTCGCGATCCCGGATCTGATAGAAGAAGATCTCGCGACCGGACGCCTGCGCCCGCGCGACCGGCTGCCGGGCCTGCGCGATCTGGCCGACGAACTGTCACTGAACTACACCACCGTGGCGCGCGCCTATGCCGAGGCAAAAAAGCGCGGCCTGCTCGATGCGCGCGCCGGCAGCGGCACCTTCGTGCGCGGCCGCACCGTGACGCTGCCGCTAAGCGGTGGCAGCAGCATCGAAATGACGATGAACACGCCCCCCGAGCCCGCGGACTACGCCGCGCACTTGCGTGAATCCGCCGCCCGTCTGATGGCGAATAGCGACCCGTATCAACTGTTGCGCTATCAGGATTTCGGCGGCACGCCGGCCGACAAGGCGGCGGGCGCGGAGTGGTTAAGGCGCCGCCTGACTCATTGCTCGCCGGACAACGTGCTGGTGTGTCCGGGCATTCACAGCGCGCTCGTCGCACTCGTCTCGCAGTTGGCAAGTCAGGGCGCAACAATCTGTCTCGACACGCTCGCCTATCCGGGCATCAAGGCGATCGCAGCGCAACTGGGCGTGCGCTTGCAAGCGCTCGCACGCGACGACGAAGGGCCACTGGCGCATTCGTTCGAAGCGCTTTGCAAGACCGGCAAGCCGGCCGCGCTCTATTGCAATCCGACGCTGCAGAACCCGAGCACGCTGACGCTCACGCGAAGGCGGCGTGAGGCGCTCGCCGATGTGGCGTTGCGCTACAGCGTGCCGATCATCGAGGACGATGCCTATGCGATGTTGCCGCAGCAAGCGCCGGACACGCTGGCGAGTTTCGCGCCTGAACTGACGTACTACATCACGGGAATGTCGAAAAATCTGGGTGCCGGGTTGCGCGTCGCGTATCTGCACGCTCCGACTCCGCGTCAGGCGCAGCGTCTGGCAGGCGCACTGCGCGCGACCACCGTGATGGCGAGTCCATTTACCGTTTCACTCGCCACACAGTGGATCGCCGATGGCACGGCGCAAGAGATGCTGAGCGCGATTCGCAGCGAGTCGAAAGCGCGCCAGGCGATTGCCGCTCGCGTGCTCGGCGCATGGTCCTATGATGCACATCCGGACGGTTTTCATCTGTGGCTGCCGATTCCCCGCGAAGGCGGCTGGAGCGCTTCCGAACTGGCGCTGCAGTTGCGTAGTCAAGGCATTGCCGCTGTCGCCGGCGCAGCGTTCTCGACCGACGGTAATCCACCCGACGCGATGCGGGTATGTCTGGGAGGCTCGAAGAATCGGAGCGAATGCGAGCGGGCGCTGCGCGTTATCGCCGAAACGCTCGAGCATCCGCATCTTCTGCATTCGCCGGTGATATGAAGTAACCTGGCCGTTGCCGATACGATCAGATGGCGCGACATGAAACACCCAGGATCGGACTTGCCCGGGTCGATGCGCTGTCGGTCAGCACGCGGTAACGCATGCCCTAAGATGACTCCCTCAGTCAGTTACCGACGTGTTGTACGGATGTGAACAAGCCCGGTCTGTCACAGCGCATTCGCGAACATCCGTTCTGAATTCGCCGTTACGCTCTCTTGTGAAATTGACAGCCATAAGCGCGTTCGCACGTCATGCGTCGAGGTGTCGTACGCAAAAGACAAGTACGCGATATATCGCCGAATACCGACCTCACATTTCGCGAAGCAACCGAAGCGTTAATCGCGCTCACGAATCCCGACGTCGAAATCACAAGCATGTTCAGCAATTGGGCAGCACGCTCAAGACGTACGCGTATCCGCTGACGGGCAACCGTCCTCGTTCATTCTGCGAGTCACATGGAGTTACGAAAGCTTTCCTTAATAAGCGCATCAGAAGAATGAAGGCCTATATAATCCGTTGGGTTTACTCAATATCGCCTCTGACGCTTGTGACAGTCACTTCTCTATATCAAACGGCGGGCACCGGGTCTGGAATGAATAATGCGGAGGCGTCCGTCTCCGACAGGCCGATCGGCTCCGTACCCGATGCGATCGAAACACTGCGTTCCGCGACCAGGCATCGGCATGAATTGCTTCATTGCATCATGCCGCTTTCGGTAGAAAGTACGGACGTGGGTGACTATCTCTTGCACCTCTCGATGCTGCGCGAGTGGCTTACGCCCATCGATGTGTGGTTGCGCGCGTTTGCGGATGGTCCACGGGAAAATATCTTGCGATCGATTTCGGAGCGCATCGCATTGATCGACGCAGATCTGGTTTTTGCATCGTTGCACGTCAAGGATCACATCGACCAGTCGATCTTGCAGGCCCGCGTGTCAGGCTACATGGAGACGGCAAGTCCGGCTTATCGATGGGGTGTTTGCTATGTTGTAGAAGGATCGCAACTGGGCGGAGCCGTGCTCTATAAGCACCTGAAAGAGCGGCTTGCCCCGCATCCGCTCCGTTTTCTGCAACCGTGTTCCGAGTCATCCGGGGCGCACTGGAAAGCGTTCGTCAGCCTCATGACGAATGAGCTGTGCACGCCCGAGGCGATACAGGAAGCATGTAACGGCGCGGTCGATGCTTTTGACCGCCTCATTGATATCGCGCTGCGTCCGAGCCAGGACGTCTGTTCCGGCGCCGGTTAACGAGGAGCCGGGAAACCTCAATGGATCTCCGCCGTAACAATCTTTCCGCCGTCAACGATTCGTTTGATGCAGCCTGGGCGTTCGAGGCTTTGCCCCACGCCTATATGATCCTGAATCAGCGCTATGAGGTTGTGCTTGCCAACGCAAGCTATCTCGCCTTGACTGGGCAGTCGCTGAGCGACCTGCAAGGCAAGTCGATTTATGAAATCAACCAGTTCGGCGCGCCCGAGCAGCGTGAAGCGCGCCGCGTCTGGCTCGACTCCGTACTGAAAGCTGGGTCGGCAGGGGCGTCGCAGTGGTCTCCGTTGTTCCGCTACGAAATGCCGGAGCGTCGGCGTGACGAAAACGGCGACCTGTCCGTCACGGACGGGACCGTCATCCGTTACTGGAAAATCAAGGCAGATCGGCTGCCGGCCCGACATGGCGACGGCGGCAAGATCGCCTTATGCGTGGTCGAAGTGACCGACAGCGTCTCCGAGGACGAGCGCAACCAGCGTGAACGCGCGAAGCTGCGATCACAGGCGCAGTTACGGCAGGTCATCGCCGACGAAGCGATGGCCAAATTGCGTGACAACCAGGAGCGCTTTCAGTTCGCGCTGGCGTTTTCGCAACTCGGCGCGTGGGAGATCGATCCTGCCACCGGCACGATGGAGTGCACCGAACAATGCAGCGTCAATCTCGGCATCCCGGCCAACGCCGCGCTGACCGAGAGTCGACTGATCGACGAGGTGGTCCATCCTGACGATCGAACGCGCTTTCGCGAAGCGATGACGGCAGCGCTCGCCAGTCACGAGCCTTTCGAGGTGGATTTTCGCGTCGGTTGGGCGGACGAGCGGGTCCGCTGGATTCTTGTGCGCGGCGTAGGGCGTTATCTGCAGGATGGCTCGCTCACAAGGGTACTGGGATTCACGCTCGATATCACGGCCCGCAAGGAGTCCGAACTCGAGCAGCGCGAGATTGCCGAATCGGAGAAGCGCGCACGTGAGGAAAGCGACCGGCTCGCCGTCGCAATGGATCATTTCGTCACGACAGTGAGTCACGAATTGCGCTCGCCATTGAGCGCGATTCTGGCGTGGTCCAATCTGCTCGAGCGAGCTGCCGACCCGGCGCATGTGACGCGCGCCGTCAGCGTGATCAGCCGCAACGTCCGTCAGCTTGCCCACATGGTCGACGATCTGCTCGATAGCGGGGCGATCGTCTCCGGCAAGCTCTCCGTGCATCCGCGCCCGGTCGATCTCGGCGCGCTCGCCGGCATCGTTGCCGAAGATATGCGCGTGCATGCGGAGGCAAAGAACCTGCAGCTGATCGCTGACGATCTATCTTCAGTAACGGTGCTGGCGGACGAGAACCGGATGAAACAGGTCGTGTGGAATCTGGTGTCGAACGCCGTGAAGTTTACCGAGCAGGGAACGATCGAGTTGTCCGTGGTTGCCGACGGTGATCAGGTGGAACTGGCGGTGCGCGATACCGGTGTCGGCCTGGATGCTGCATCGATCGAGCGCATCTTCGAGCGCTTCGAGCAGCTTGGCACGAGCGGCTCCGGGCGCGTGGCAGGGCTGGGGCTTGGCTTATGGCTGGTGAAGAATCTCGTGGACCTGCACGGCGGCACCATCACGGCGGAAAGCGAAGGGCCAGGGCGCGGCGCGACTTTCCGTGTGCGGCTGGCGGCGTCCCGCCAGGTCGCTCCTTAGTCCGGCGTCACGTGTTAAAGCGGGCTTCGCTGTCGTCGCGCGTGCGAAATTGAGTGCTGACGGTGATGCTGGCTGGGGCGCATACCCGGCGGGCGCTCAACGTGGGTAGGGCGGCGGTTCGTTCAGCACACCCCAGAACATGCCCAGATCGTTGATAGCAGCCATGAAGTCGTCGAAAGCGACGGGCTTCACGACGTAGGCGTTCACGCCCAGGTCGTAGCTGCGCAGCAGATCTGTTTCCTCCCGCGACGACGTCAACATGACGACCGGAATCCGCTTGAGCTTGTCGTCCGATCGTACGATCTTCAGCAATTCGTGACCGTCGATTTTAGGCAGTTTCTTATCGAGCAGGATCACGGCCGGGTTCTCTTCCGCACGGCTCGCCCATGGTCCCTCGCGACGCAGGTACAGCAGCGCTTCCTCGCCGTCGCGCAATGACACGACCGGGTTCGCGAGACGCGTCTTTTCCAGCGCGATCAGCGTCAACTCGACGTCGTTCGGATTATCTTCAACCAGCAGGATGGGGCGTAGCACGTTGGGGTCCTTTACTTCGGTTCATCAGATGGTGCTTCATGTTCAGCGCCGCCGCGCGCTCCCCGGATATCCTTGGGCACAGGCCGGAAGCGCTTGCCGGGCGACAGCGCCGTGAGCCGGGCAACCGCGGCGCTCGCGGATTCTTCGCCCTCGCTCGCTTCAGCGACAAATTCATGCGGCAATGAAAAGTAGACCGTGGCACCGCGCTCCGGTTCGCCGATTGCCCAGGTTTTACCGCCATGCCGCTCAACGATGCGTTTGACGCCCGCCAGCCCGATTCCGGTGCCGTGGAAATCCTCCACGCGATGAAGACGCTGGAACACGCCAAACAGTTTGTCGACATAGCGCATGTCGAAGCCGACGCCGTTGTCCTTGACGAAGAACACGTGCTGGTCGGCCAGATCACCTTCGCCGCTATAACGGCCTACTTCGATGACCGTTTCGGCGCGGGTTTGCGTGAATTTTACCGCGTTCTCCAGAAGGTTTCGCAGCACGACGTGCAGGAGCACCGCGTCTGCGGTCACGTGGCCGAGTTCGCCAACCCGCCACACGATGGTGCGCGATCTTGCTTCTTTGGTTTCGTCGGCGATCAGTGCGTCCACCATGGCGCCTACGTCCACTCGCTGCGGATGCAACGCGGACCGGCCCATTTGCGAGAACGCCAGCAGATCGTCGACCAGTTTCCCGCCGAAGCGCGCCGAAGCGACAATCCGTTCGACGAAGTGCTTGCCGCGCTCGGAGAGCCGTTCGGCTTCCGTTTCGCGCAGCAGCTCGCCGAAGCCGACGATATGCCGCAACGGGGCGCGCAAATCGTGCGAAACCGTGTACGAAAATCCTTCAAGCTCCTTGTTCGC
Organism: Paraburkholderia fungorum; assembly: GCF_902833645.1. GTDB lineage: Bacteria > Pseudomonadota > Gammaproteobacteria > Burkholderiales > Burkholderiaceae > Paraburkholderia > Paraburkholderia fungorum. The sequence continues at coordinate 391,943 of NZ_CADFGE010000003.1, read as the reverse complement.
CCGACCCAGTTCGAGCGCCAGTTGCGCGAGCTCTTCCGCGCGACGCAGCACGATGCCGAGCAGCGCAGCCCGAAAGTCCAGGGCGATTTCCAGTTCCGCGGCGCGCCAGGGCAGCGAGCGTCCGCGCACGGTTTCCGTCCACGCATCGAAGCTCTTGCGCGGCGACAGCGTGCCGGACTGCGACTGCAGCTTCGCGCGTGGATCGCCGGCCCATTTGATCGTCTGTACGACCTCCGGGCGAAACCAGAGCACGTAATTGCGAAACAGCTTCGAGATCGATACCGCCAGCATCCCGGCGTAGTTCGGATGAGGATCCAGGATGGGACAGGTGGTGGCAAGACGATCGGTGTGAAAGGTGTCCTCGACCCGCGCATCGAGCCACTCGACGAGCCGGGCCACCTCCGCTTGGTCCGGCGTCGTGCCGACGAGAACAATACGGCCGTCGAAGACGATTGCAGCGCCGTCGGACGCCGTCAGATCCAGCAGGTCCCGCGGGTCCTCGGCGAGCGCGTCCACGAAGCTCTCGGTGTTGGCCATTGCCGCGAGCAGGCGAGTGTGGGTGTGGCGCAGGCGCAACCGGTAGGCAGCTTGCGCATGTTCTTCCTTGGCCTCGATCTGCAGCGACAGCACCTCGGCAATGTGCTCGCATGCGGCGCGCACTTCGAACGACGGGATGCGCGCCGTGTCGTGATGGCAGGAAATCAGGCCCCACAGTTGACCCCGGACCACGATCGACATGGACATTGACGACAGCGTGCCCATGTTCTTCATGTACTGGACATGGACCGGCGACACGCTGCGCAACGACGAGTAGGTGAGATCGGTAGGGTTTCCAGTCAGTGGATGCAGCGGCGGCACCAATGGCACGGGCGTGTAACCGGCGTCGGCAATCAGCCTGATGCGGTTGCGTATGTAGAGCGCACGGGCTTGCGCGGGAATATCCGAGGCGGGGAAGCGTTGGCCTTCGTACGACGCGTAGCCGGGTTCGATGTGCTCGGCGATCACGCATCCACTACCGTCCGCGTCGAAGTTGTACACAATTGTGCGGCCGAAGCCGGTAATGCGCTGCACCTCTTCGGCGGCAAGCTGCGCCAGTCCGTGGACGTCCTGAACGCCATGCAGGCGGTTAATGAAGGTGCGCACCAGCGGATACATCGACGAGAAGACGTCAATCGTGCCTTGAGCGGGTTCCAGCTCGACTATCGCGACGCCCTGGTTGCGATGGACGATCACCGCGAATGGTGACGCCTGTGTACCGTTGCCCGCGGGTGAAATCGCAATCGAGCCGAGGTAAAGGGGGATGCCTTCGAGATCTTCGGTGTCGAGTGCGGTGACGATTCTCGTAGCCCATTCGGCCCCGAGAAATTGCGCAAGCGGCTGCCCCAGCGCATTTTGGGCCGGCTCGCCGTTCAATTGGGTGGCATTGCTGCTTGCCTGCAGCACGGTGCCGTCCGCAGCGATGCTGAACAGAAAGCCGTGTGGCTGAATGCCGCCGGGAATGTGAATAGGCTCGTTGGCGCAGTTCTCGACTGCAGCGGATGTGGAATGTGAAAGGTCAGCCATGCTCGCTCCTCGATCTGACCGGGATTTTCGCATAGAGATGCGGGGAGTATGCCCACAGGGACAGCGAGGATGTTGCGGCTCGTGAGGCTTTCTGCATCCAGGCGCGACTTCGACGCGTAAATACAGAATTAAGGAATCCACGAACCTCAACGCATGTCGTCCTCAGCTCCTCCGGGCCCGTCTCCCTCAAATACCCCGCGCCCGATAGCGCCCAGGGTGTGGCTCTACTTTGTTGTCGGTCAGGCGGGCTGGTTTGTCTGCGTGTTGAGTGCCGCAAGGGGAGTAGCGTGGATCGGCGGCGCGTTCGTGCTGGCTACGGTCGTTTGGCACGCCACGCGTGTCGCCGCGCCAGTGCCCGAACTGAAGCTGGTCGCCACGGCTGTGCTGATCGGTGCGCTATGGGAAAGTCTGCTGGTCGCGAGTGGCCTGCTCGTTTATCCGGGCGGCGCGCTGATTGGCGGCACGGCCCCATGGTGGCTGCTCGCCCTGTGGGCTCTGTTCGCAGTCCAATTCAATGTGCTGTTCGGCTGGCTTAAGAGGCGGCTTTTTCTGGCCGCCATGGTCGGCGCGCTGGCCGGCCCGCTGTCGTTTCGCGCGGGTGCGGCGCTTGGCGCGGTTCGCTTTGGCGATCCGGTGCTGTCATTGTTCGCCCTGAGCGTGGGTTGGGCCGTACTGATGCCGTTGATGCTGGCGTTGGCACGGCGCTGGGACGGGGTTCATGTCCCTACGGACTAGCCGGACGGCCGCGCGCACGGGTTAGGAGCTTAGCTCGCCTCGTCGCGGGCCGCCGGCGTTCAGATCGGCATCAATCCGCTCGCACTTCGATGCGGCGCGGACGTGCCTCTTCACGACGCGGGATGCTGAGTTTCAGCACGCCGTCATGCAGATTTGCGTCCACCTGCGACGTGTCGAAGTCGTCGCTCAACGTGAAGACTCGCGCGAAATGCGGCGCGCGAATCTCTGAATGGTGCAGCCTCAGGTCGCTGGGCGTGGGCACCACGGCCTCTGCCTCGATGTAAAGTCTTCCGTCGTGCACCTTCACGTCGAGCCGCTCGCGCGGCACGCCCGGCAGGTCGGCCCACAGGGTGATGCCGTGACTGTCCTCGATGATGTCCACAGCCGGCGCGAGGGAGAGCCTGCGGGCGTTGCTTTCGTTGCGGCGAGCGACCTCGCCGGTGTCGCGTTGGGCGATTTGGGTCGTTTCGTTCATGAGTTCCTCCGCTTTACTGAATGGTGATGGAGCGCGGCTTCGAGGCCTCGCGCTTGCCGATCTGAATGGTCAGGCAACCGTTCGAATAGCCGGCCACGACCTTGTCCGGATCGGCGTTCTGCGGCAGTTCGACGACGCGGCGGAACTTGCCGAAAAAGCGCTCCTTCGCGTAAGAGCGGGTTTCGCTCGCCGCGGACAGTTCAGGCGCCTTGCGCTCACCCGCAATGGTCAGCGTGCCTTTGTCGACGGTCACGTCGAGCGCAGCCGGGTCAATGCCGGGTGCGAACGCGACGATGTTGATCGAGTCGTCGGTGCTGCCTATATTCAGAGGAGGAAATGCGTCTGTGCGGCTCGAGCGGATGCTCGATGGAAGGTTGCCGAACAGCGCCGACATCTGCCGTTGCAGACGATCGAGTTCCCCGAACAGGTCGTTGCCAAAGTAGAAGTCACTCATAATTCATCTCCTGTCGTGCGAGCTCATCAAAGTTGTCTTCCCACTGCGGCGGTTGGACAAACCTCCTTCCCCAATGACTTCCTGGGAGCATCGCGCAGTGGGTTTTGCGAGCCAAAAATAGGCGCTTGATGAAGACTTTCAACTTCAGCATTTCCAATATTGATTGAGTCTGAATATATGGATTCGAATATATTGAAACGCCCGGCGGGCGCCCCTATTTGAGCGCCGCAGATTCTTCTGGGAGGCAACATGGAATTCGACACAGACTGGATAACGCTTGGCAAACACCGTGTCCGACTGCATGCGACTCGTGGCTTTCCGACCGAGCGGCTGCGCGTTGTGGCCGAGGTCGCGCGGTTAGCCATCGAAAGCAATATGAGCGCGCGGGCGCGCCTCATCGAAGTCGTGTTGCGCGATCAGGACGGCGCGTATGACATTGCCGTGGGCACGACCATCGCGGAAGACCGCGCGTGTGCCGGGCCGATCGAGGTCGCACTCGCCACGGTCCTCGGTCTCACCGCCGAACAGGTGGCGTTGACGGTTAACATTGTTTCCCAGGACGAGGTGGACTTGAGTTTTGGCACTTACGAGCGGTTGCTGGCGCAGAAGATTGGCGCGGCAACCCCAATCCAGTGATTCGACCGATGCGTCGAAGCGTGTCAATGCGCGTTCACGCCGGGCCGCTCGTCTCTGTCGCGGCGCTGGAGGCCGGCCCGTTCCCTTGCTGCCCGCTTACGCCTCAGGCAGCATTCTCTGAATGATCGGCAGTAGTGTGTCGATCGATAGAGGTTTGCGGCAATATTCAATGACCGGATTGGGTTGCACCGGTATATCGGCGGCTGCGCTGCACAGGATGACAGGAATTGACCGCAACTCCGGGTCCTCGAAAAGCGCCGCGCACAACTGCGGACCTGACATGATCGGCATCATGCAGTCGCTGAGGATGAGGTCCGGCTTGCTCTTCCTCGCCAGTTCGAGCGCGGCCGCTCCATTTGGCGCGGTCACGACGGTGTAGCCGACCTGTTCGAGCAGGAGGCTCCAGACAGTCAGGAGATCGAACTCGTCGTCCACTACCATGATTGTTTTCATGGGCGTCAGCTGTGGAACCGGCCAAGTGTTCCCGAGGCACGCCCGCGACCGGCGAGCACATCTGCCGCGCCCGGAAAGGCGTCGATGATATCGAGGCCTTTCTCGGACACGACGAGCTCCCGAAGCGAAGAGTCGTGCATGCTTTCCCGTTGCTTGACCACGGAAATCATCCGATGCAGCCCGGTGTCCGTTTCGGCATAGCGCAACAGAATGAGATTCTCGGTCATGGCTGACAGGCGTATCCCGCGAGTCGCGGCAGGATCGGAGTAAAACGGTACTTCCTCCGTAAGAAGAGTAGTGACTCCCGCTTCGCGCAACTGATGCGTCAATGCGTTCAGAAACAGACCGAACCGGCCTGTGCGCATGGCGGAATCACGGAACCCTTCTATGCCGTCGAGCACCAGCCTCGTTGCGCCGGTTCGCTTCACCGTCGCGAGAGCAACGGCTGCGAGTTCGTCTATCGCCAGTTCAATGGCAGGTTGCCACTGGATGGTCAGAAGCCCACTGTCGCAGGCTTGCTGAAGCGGGATTGAAACGGACTCGGCCTTGCCGATCAGTCGTTGTGGCGACTCATAAAAGCCGAGGTAGACGGACTTCTCGCCGCGTTTGGCGCCGGCCGCCAGGAACTGAAGCCCAAGGAGTGTCTTACCGATTCCGGTTGCACCCATCAGCGTAGTCGTGGAGCCCTTGATAAACCCTCCGCCAAGCAACTCGTCAAGGCGTGGGATACCCGATCCGAGGCGCGCCTTGAGGTCCGCCGGCCCCGGTTGCGTTGCGCATCGTGCTTCCAGCCTCGGAAACATGACGTGCCCGCTGTCTGTGATCCGGAAGAAATGCTTGCCCAATAAATGATCGCGGGCGCGCATCTTGTGGACTTCGATTTCGCGGGTCCGGCGCATACCGTCGCTGTAGCGGTTGAGTTCGATCAGGCCGTCCACAAGCGTGTGCTCGGGATGCGGTTCGTTGCCTGACAGAGGCGCCAGCAGCAATGTCGTGCAGTTCATCGCGGCAACCAGCGCGTTCAACTCATGGATGAATTTGGACAGTGAGAGATCCGTCTCGCTAAACTCCCGCGCGCTGCGGAACCCGTCAATGATCAGAAGACTTGGACGATACTGGTGAAGGCTCGAGGCCACCTGCTTCAGGAAGCCATCCAGCCCGCCCTGCATGAGCGCGTGATAGCCCGAGACGAAGAACATCTTCTCCGCGACTGCCTGTGCGTCAAAAAAATTCAGACCGCTCAGGTGTGCAAGAAGCTTGTCGTGCGATTCAGCGATCAGGGTCATATACAGCACCTTTTCGCCCTGCAGCACGCGATGGAAACCGATCTGGCTAGACAGGATTGTTTTGCCCGCGCCCGCCATGCCTTCAATCAGATACAGCGCTCCGCGGTTCAGACCTCCACCCAGGATAACGTCGAGACCAGGGACGCCCGTTTCGACGTTCGACTGGTCCGATGTCATAGATGTTTGATGTGTCATTTTCAATCGTGCTCGAAGGTTCAAACTGGGGCCGGTGAGTCGATGCGAGCGCAGGCCAACTGACAAGGGTGAGCAATCCGTGTGCCTGAAGGATCGCACCGGTGCAAAAACGCGCGCGTCTGCTAAGACGCGGGATTTTACCTCGTCACTGTAGCGAGTAACGTGCGGACCCCAATTCAGCGAATTCATGGTGCTTCAGGTCTGGTTCCGAGTGTTCCGAGCGTTCCGAGTCAAGGCTGACCCATACATATCGTATAGCACAGAATGAACAGTGTCAGTGACTCGGTGTGCTGCTCATTGCCGACTCACTATGTCTCATATGTCGTCTATCATTCCGATACGGACGGTAAGAGAAAGGAGCTGCAGTGGCTTTTGCGACAGATGACAAGACCCAGAAGCGTTACCGCAGCGGAGACGCGGCGCGGCTGGCAAAGATGCCCGTCACCACGCTGCGTATCTGGGAGCGCCGTTATGGTGTCGTGGCGCCGCCCAGGAGCGAATCGGGGCAGCGCCTGTACTCGGAAGACGACGTGCGCAGGCTGTTGCTGATCAAGAGCCTCGTTGAGCGCGGCCATGCAATCGGCGCTATCGCGAAGCTAGATTGGATACAGCTCGAACAGCTCGCGCTCGGCCGCTCCGGCAGGGAGTTCGCCGAGGTGGCGCCGGGCACAACGCCGCCTCGCCTGGGCATTACGCTCGCGGTCATCGGCGACGCCTATTTGCGGCGCATCGAGTCGGACGATGTCGATCTTTCAGAAGCAGGCGTAGTTAGTTGCGAGCGCTTTGCGAGCCTGGATGAGGCGAGTTCGAAGCTGGCCAATAAGGCCTCCGACATCCTCCTGGTGTCGGTTGCCTCGCTGCACGAAGATGTGGCATCGCAAGTCCTGAGTCTGGGCGAAACGTGTCAGGCGAAGGCAATCGCAGTAGCTTATGGGTTCGGTACGGGGCGGGCCATCCAGATGTTGCGGTTATCCGGTGTGCGTCTTTACCGCGAACCCGACAGCCGTATCGAGTGGCGGCAAGTGCTCGAAGAGCTGGTCCGCGCCGCACGAGGCTGGGGCGCGGCATCGCCCGACAGTCTCTGGCTGCGTGCAGCACGCCGCTTCGACGATCAGATGCTGACCCGGATGGCCACCCGCTCGTCAACGATTGCGTGCGAATGTCCACGGCACCTTGTCGAACTCATCATGAAACTCTCGGCCTTCGAAAAATACAGTGACGAGTGCGAATCGCGCTCTGCCGAGGACGCATTGCTACACCGGAATCTTGGCGACGTAGCCAACCGCGCCCTCGCGATGTTCGAGTCCGCGCTCGCGCACATCGCGCACGAGGAACGTCTCATGCAGCAGCGGCACGATGACTGACCCGATCGCTCGCCGCCATAGCGTGCCTATGTTCGCATCAGGGAATGGTGATGCGGTCCACTGCATGGCTGGCCTGATCTAACCAGGGGGGCTTGACTTATGAAAACCGGATCGAAGGCTATTTCGATGCGTCAACCAGAAACGCAAACTCCGTCGCCACTGCCGAAAGAGCGGCGCCCGATAGGTATCGCCGCAACGATCCTCGCTGTCTCCGCGCTTGGGCTATTGGCAGCTTGTGCATCGCTGACAGGCGGCAAGAGTGGCAATGCGCAGGTTCCTGAGCCCGCGAGGCCGGTGGATCTGGATCGCTACACCGGCCGGTGGTATGAGTTTGCGCGCTATGAAAACCGGTTCGAGAAGGGTTGCGAAAGCGTGAGCGCCGAGTACGCGAAACGCAACGATGGCCTGATTGCCGTAACGAACAGCTGTCGCGATGGAGGTATAGACGGACCGCTACGCGTGTCGGAGGGGCGTGCGAAGATCGTGCCGGATTCGGCAAACGCCAAACTCAGAGTGTCGTTCTTCGGACCTTTCTATGTGGGGAATTACTGGGTGCTGGACCATGCGGACGACTATAGCTGGTCGATTGTCGGCGAGCCCAGTGGCCGCTATTTGTGGATTCTCACGCGTGCCGCGCAGCCCGACCCGACGCTGGGTGCCGAACTGGTAAGCCGGGTTGCGGCGCTCGGCTACGATACCTCGATGCTGAGGAAAACGCAGCACTAGCTCGTCCGTCCGAGGATATCTTTTTGCCCGACGGGCTGAGAGGATGAGATTGCTGTTCGTACATCCTCCTAATCAAATGAGTCGATAGCGACGTGCCAGAGGCACTGCAGCCGGCTGTCCGTGAAAACGGTATCGCTGGATGCAGGCCGCTTTTGAATCCAGGCGCGCGTATTCCCCGTATATGCGGTCAGAGCCACGCAATTACGCCTGGCGACTCAGGGGAAGTCCATCATGAAGTGCAAACCTATATTCGTCGTTGTCGCCTTGTCGGTAGTCGTCTCTAGCGCCTATGCGGCCAGCGATACGGTCATGGTCGGCGGCCAGGCCATGTATCCAAACAAGGACATCGTGGACAATGCAGTCAACTCGGCCGACCACACCACGCTCGTCGCCGCGGTCAAAGCGGCAGGCCTCGTCGACACTTTAAAGAGCCCCGGACCGTTTACGGTGTTCGCACCCACTAACGAAGCGTTTGCTGCGTTACCCGCTGGCACGGTCGATACGCTCGTCAAACCTGAAAACAAGGGGATGCTGACCAGCATCCTGACGTATCACGTCATTCCTGGGCGCTACGACTTCCGCAAGCTCGACCAGGCCATCAAGGCCGGCGGCGGCAAGGCCGAACTGAAAACGGTCAATGGTGAGCCGCTGACATTCACAGAGAACGGTCCGCACAATATCGTAGTGACGGATGCAGGTGGCCACACTGCTGATATTTCAACCTACGACGTTACCCAGAGCAACGGCGTCATCATGGTCGTCGACAAGGTTCTGATGCCGAAGTAGTGCAGACAGTACGCAGAGTCTGAGGCTCAAAAATCGGCACATCGCAGTCATTTTTGCTGGCCAGCCTCGACTCATACGCATGCATCGCTCCTGGACGTGGTCCATCTCTGCTCCGTCCCTGAGCGGGCACCTGCTTGCGCGTTGCCGCGGCGCAGCCGGGCAGACCTTTCGCGGTATATGAGACTTCGGCACGGCTAACGGACGAGCCGGGATCACAGGAGAAACACCATGGATAAGTTGACGATGAAAGCTCGGCTCGCACGTGTCGCTATCGCATCGCTATGTGTGGGTGCCGCGACGCTTGCGCAAGCTGGAGGGAACGGCAACGGCGGCAATGGCAGCGGCGGCGCCCACGGTGCCGCAACCGCAGGCATGACGTACCACAGCGAGCCCGTATCGAGCCCGTGGAACCGGGTTCCTGGCGGCATGAGCAAGACGGGGGATAGTGGCGGTATGAACATGCCGACCATGCGCCCCGAAGACAACAGCATGCCGGCACGGACTGTTCAGTAGGACTTTACGACGCGCGATGGAATCCCTCGGGCACATCCAGGATCTCATGCCGCCGTGGCGGGCTATTTTTTAAGTAACGCACGTGACGTCGTCGGGGCAGATGCCTTTACGTTGGTGGTGCTCGACCGTGGCAGTCAAGCTGGTTCTTATGGAGGTCGGTACCGATGCCACAGCGGAACAGTCCTTGCTCACACTCTCACTGCCGTTTCCGGATAAACCAAGGAGAGCGCCATGAGCAGCACGCTGAACCCCGACGAAGAGCCGCAGCACACAGTCAAGCAAACTTCAGGAACGACGGGCACACTCGGCCCGAGCGATTCATCCGATAGCGGCAGCGATGTCGCCGGTGCGAAGCGTCATGAGTTCGATGTCGATTCCGAGTTAGACAATCACGCGCTCGAAACTGGTGACGCCGAACTCGGTGGTGACACCGACCGGACGGGTACCGGCGAACGCCGCGCCGCCGACGGCGACTCGACGCTAGTGGATAGCGGCGATATCGAACCCGATCGCATCATCGATCCGGCAGAGGGAGATCTTGAAGGCCGCGAGGACGATCCACCGGCGTAGGCTCTTTATTTGCCAAGGTTGTTCATCAGATCGTCAGGCCGCACACTGGCCGCGCAGGTACTGAAGGGAGAGCGGGGCGTCGCTCTCCGATTGAAAAAATACATGAGCGACGCGCTTTCGCCTTCGTGACCCGACGCGCGGCAATTTATTTTCGCACCGAATCCTGAGGAATTGGATTCTTATCCTGCGACGATTCGAGCCCGTTCTCCGACGGAGGATGGTGGCGTTTTTCCCGTGTGTCCTGCGCGTTTTGCATTGTGTCTGCCGGTGAACTCGCGCCCGGATCTGTTTCGCGGGAGACAGGTTGCGCGGGATCTATTCGGGTCGAGCCACCCATCGACGGCGGATCGCTGGCGGGAAAGGTATTCTCGACGGCCTCGTCGATTTTCTCTTCGGTTTTATTTACGCCCGGACGATGTTCCTTCAAGGGCTGATTTTTACCGGCGGTTTGCCGGGTATCGTGCGGCTCGTTTCTACTGGTCGACATGATGAACTCCTGTTGCGTGGAATTCTCGTAAGGTGAGCAAACGGCGTTCCGCCCGGGGGCGTCTTCTGCGGCGCTGACGCGCAAGCGTTCGTTGGACGTGGCTGCGAAGATCCCGAAGCAAGGTGATAAGCGACGAGCAGCTTGTGCGGTGCAGCAGGTGAACGACCGCATCAGCGGAGATTGCAACGCGCGCCGGCAGGGGCCATGAGCAGGGAACCGGCGGGCCTGAGCAGACCGACGACCCGCTCTCGCTGCAGTGGGTCGGCGCATGCGTCGCGGCTAACTCATTCCACGCTGCAATTTCGGCACCACCTCTTGAAATTTTCACCGCAAGTTATATCTTTGATTTCGCTCAGGCAGATGCGTCGGTTACAGCCGGCGCGCTGCGTTTCGATTTGTTTGTCAGCAAGCTGGCAGGCGAACTGGAGCGTAGGCCCGTTCGCCTCCTCGCTGAATCGAAGGAGGATACGATGAGTGATCTCTTTCCCGGCGCCGACCTGTTCAGTGAGTTTGACCGTCTGCAGCGGCAGATGGACAGCCTGTTCGGCGGCTTCCCGTCCAGCATCCGCTCTGGCCGTTTCGGGGCCTTTCCGCAAGTGAACATCGGTGCGACCGACGACGCGATCGAAATCGTCGCGTTCGCGCCCGGACTCAAGGCGGCCGACATCGACGTTTCGATCGACAAGGGTCTGCTGATCATCAGCGGTGAGCGCAAGCCTGCCCGCGTGGTGGCCGACGACGACACGCGCGACGATACCCGCACCTATGCACAGGAGCGCTTTACCGGCAGTTTCCGGCGCGTGATCGAGCTTCCGCAGAATGCCGATCCTGAGCGGGTGCAGGCGCGCTATACCAACGGCTGTCTGTCGGTTACCGTCGGCAAGCGCGAAGCGTCCAGGCCACGTGCCATTACCGTCCAGTAACGCCTGTGATTTGAGGAGCAAACCATGAATGACAGAACTCAGGTTGCTGAGCGCGACCAGAATCCCGTGACACGACGCGAGGGTGACCGGCCGGCACGCCGGATAACGCTCACGCCGGCCGTCGACATATTCGAGGACAGCCAGGGCGTTACGCTGTGGGCCGATCTGCCGGGCGTCACCAAGGACAAACTCGACGTGAAGGTGCACGACGGCAATCTGTACATCGAGGCCGAAGCGGTCGTGCCGACGCCCGCCGGTCTACGGCTGCAGCACGCCGAAATCCGTGAGCCGCATTTCGCGCGGTCTTTCTCGCTGAGTCCGGACTTCGATACATCGAAGATCGACGCGAACCTGCAGGATGGGGTGCTGAAGCTGACCATTCCGCGTCGCGACGAAGCCCGGCCGCGACGGATCGAGGTGCAGACGAGCTGACGCATGAAGACCGGCGGCGGTTTCATGGCCGCCGCCGGTTTGTGGAAGGCGCGAGACTGCGACGGCCAGGGTACGGCAACGACGCGCCGTTCGCGGTACAAATGAAACAAGAAGCAGCAGGGGTCGTTAGCTCAGTTGGTAGAGCAGCGGACTTTTAATCCGTTGGTCACTGGTTCGAATCCAGTACGGCCTACCAGAGCGCCCGAAAAGCGGGCCCATGTTCACGCGCTAATACAGCCGGCGCTGTCTTCCTTTGGCCGCAGCACTGCGCCAGAGCCCTCCAGTTCGCTGCGTCCAACGACGTTTTCCGGACCGAGACTTCGACCGCACGCCGGGCAGCCGGGCTTCGCCCTTGCGAACAACCGGTCTACGCCTTCGTAGGTGCCGGCATGGTTCAGGTCGCGCAGCCACGTCCGATACTGCGGGCCTTGAAAATCGCCAATATCCAGACTTTCGATGACGGCGCCGCGATGTCCGCATGGGCATTCGACGTAAGTAAAAATGCGTGTTTTCATGGTGGCCTCCTGCCGGGTCGCACAGAATGCAGCACGAATCAGGCCACGAAGCGGCACCGTCTGTATGAGCCGCGGCGAGGCGGCGCCAGCCTGATTCGCCCCATGACGGAGGGGAAGAATTACGATTTGTACACGTGCCAAGCCAGCCGCATTTCCACGGCGAGGACATCGGCCAACGACTCGGGAACACCGCTTGCGCGCCCCTTCGGTACTTTTCTTGAGGAGGTGGACCATGAACCCTATCAACCCGCAAGGCGTTAGCCAGTCCGGCGCTGACATTGTCGGCAGTGGTGTAGGCGAGGGACCGGGACCGGAAATTATGGCGGCAGCAACGCTCGATGGAAACAAGGTTATGTCCTCCGACGGCGAACACGTCGGGAAAATTTCGGACATCATGCTTGACGTCAGAAACGGACGCATCGCTTACGCGGTGCTGTCCGAAGGCGGCTTCCTCGGAATGGGCGCCAACTTGCACGCCATTCCGTGGAGCGCGCTGACGCTCGATACCGACGAGAAGTGCTTCGTCGTCGATATTCCCGCACAGCGGCTGAAGGACGATCCCGGCTTCGACAAGGATCACTGGCCGACAATGGCGGACGCCAGATGGGGAGAATCGACGTATAGCTACTACAACCGGCGGCCGTATTGGTTGGAGAGCCGTGGAGCGCTGGAAAACGACCCAACCCTTGGTGCTGACGAGCTCTAAAGCGCTGCCGCCTCGCGTGTCTGACCAGTCCGTCATTGACCGCTTACGCCGTGCCGGGTTTATCCGGCGGCGTGAGCGGATTACCTGAACCGGATCGCTCGAACCACGCTTTCATTGCGCCGCCGACGCCGACGCCGACGCCCCGCTCGACGCGGCGGCATCACTGGCTCGCTTTGCGGCGTTACTGCTGCCGGGCGTGCCGCTCAACCCCGCCGAATTGCTCATCACACCGCTGCTGCCGGAACTCAGGGCGTTCCGGCTCGTGTCATCCGCTTTCTTGCATCCAGCGAGTGCGGTGGCTGCCAGAATAATCAGGATAACCAAAGTCCTATTGCGTTTTACCTTCATGATCGGTCTCCATCAAACGCGCTTGCGATGCCCTGGCGGACGGTTCAGCGCACTACTGGACAACGCAGCAAGAAACATGTCCGCCCCAGGTCGCCCCAGGTCTACCGTTTGCTGCCTATGTGTCATGTGCCGCCGGTTTTCGTCCCAAGGCGGCGCATGTAACCGCATTGAGGAGAGTCATGAGCGATCTATCACGTTCCGCACCACCGTTCCCGAGACAGCAGCAGGACCGGACTCCCGGGCACACGAGCCCGATGACGCCAAAGCCCGACCACGGTGAGCATTCGTACAAGGGCACAGGGCGCCTCGCGGGCAAAGCAGCGATTGTGACGGGCGGGGACAGCGGCATCGGCCGTGCCGTGGCGATTGCGTTCGCGCGCGAAGGCGCCGACGTCCTGATTTCGTATCTCGACGAAGACGAGGATGCCCGTGAAACCGCACACTGGGTAGAAGCGGCTGGCCGTAAAGCGGTCCTGCTGCGCGGCGATATTACGAACCGGGATCACTGTAACGAAATCGTCGCCCGCGCGATCGCCGCATTCGGCCGGCTCGACGTACTGGTCAATAACGCCGCTTATCAGATGAGCTACCCGTCGCTCGATGCAATCAGCGACGAAGAATGGGATAAGACCTTCGATACCAATATCGGCGCGATGTTCAGGATTACACGGGCCGCGGTAAGACATATGAAGCCTGGCGCTTCGATCGTGAACACCTCGTCGATCAACGCCGACCATCCCAATCCCGGTCTCATTGCCTACGCCACCACCAAGGGCGCGATCCAGAACTTCACTGGAGGACTCGCGCAATTACTCGCGGAGAAAGGAATTCGCGCGAACTGCGTGGCGCCCGGACCGATCTGGACACCGCTGATACCGTCGACCATGCCCCCCGAGAAGGTCGAGAAATTCGGCGAGCAGGTTCCGATGAAGCGGCCGGGACAACCTGCGGAACTCGCTGCGGCTTATGTGATGCTGGCATCCGACGAAGCCAGCTACATTTCGGGCGCGACGATCGCGGTCACCGGCGGTGCGCCGATTATTTAGTAGCGGTGCCGGAGCAAGATGGCGCGCGATAAAGAATCCCGGGCGTCGGCTGCGGGTACGCACACAGCGCCGGAAACTGGCGCCGCCAGCGACACGACGACGAATCACTAATTTGCCTGACGAGACATAACGTGCCTGACTTGCAGCGCTTTTGTAGCGCTTACATGTCGACGGCCCGGCTGAATTCCCACGGGCATTTGTGCGGAAGAGTTTCGATTACGCGCGGCATAGCCCTTGCTGCAACCGAAGCTGTGGAGCAATCGTGGCCACTTCGTTCAGCAATAGCAGGCACGCTGTCCGGCAAAGGTAGCGCACGTGCGGTAGCGTCACTTTGAGCGCGGCATGTGCTGTCCGTTTCATTCAAATAGGGTGGCTTAAATGAAATACTCGAAGGCATTTTTAGCAGCAGCAATTTTGACCATGTCAGGCGCAGCGTTCGCGCAGACGGGTGGAGGCAATGGCAACGGAGGCGGTCCGGCAGGTGGCTCGGGAAATGCGCACGGTGCCGCGACTGCGGGGCCGACGGTCGACGGCAGTCCGGCGTCAGGCGCGATGAGTAGCGGCGGGACCAAAATGCATCACATGTCAAAGTCGAAGAAGAAGCCGATGAACGACACGACTAACACCCCGGGTGCGGATGCGAGCAGTGATACGAAGGGGAAGTGAGATCAGCGAGGCATCGATACGGCCGGCAGGTGGCACCCCGACTTCTGGTGTGCCATCGGCCGGCCCGGCGTGCAGTTGTAAGCGCTAAGTTGTCCAACTAATGATGAGCGTCATGCTTGCCGATCGTCTTCACCAGTTCGGTGCCCCGAGGTTCTCGGGCCAAATACTGTGACGGGTCAGCGAATGGAAGCGCGGCGACGAAGTGTATAGCTCCGCCGGACAGGGACAGCGCTCCCGCACATACCGCCCGGTTCGGCGATCATTCATACCACGTACGGCCCCGGCAGCTGCGTCCTTTCTGGTTATTCGAATCCCCCGACATGTACCGCTTGACTTTGGAATGCCGCTTGCTGGTATCCGGGATGTCACCGTCGCGAGGAGCGTTCCATGGACAAGGAAAAATTAAACGAAGCGTATCCGCACCCGTCTGGCGGTTGGGGGTCGTTAAAGGCCGTCGCAAAAATTCTCAGCCAGGAGAAAGTAGCGCTGAAAGATAGCGCGATTCTGCTGCGTCAGAACAAACCGGACGGTTTCATGTGTGTCAGTTGCTCATGGGCGAAACCGGCTGATCCGCACACGTTCGAATTTTGCGAGAGCGGCGCAAAAGCGACTGCATGGGATACCACGACTAAACGGGTCGATGCCGATTTTTTCCAGACCCATTCGGTGAGCGAGCTTCTGACGTGGCACGACCACGATCTGGAGGAAGCGGGGCGCCTGAGCGGACCACTACGCTATGACCCCGCGTCAGATCATTACGTGCCCGTGGCATGGCAGGATGCGTTCGACGAGATCGGGCGAGAACTGAACACGATGGACCCGGAGCAGGTGGTGTTCTATACGTCGGGGCGGGCATCGCTCGAAACGTCGTACATGTTGCAACTCTTCGCGCGTATGTATGGTACGAACAATCTGCCGGATAGTTCGAACATGTGTCATGAAAGCAGCAGCGTAGGCCTGAAAGAGGCGATCGGCGTCGGGGTGGGAACCATCACGCTGGACGACTTCGAAAAGACGGACCTCATGTTTTTCTTCGGGCAGAACGTCGGCACGAACAGTCCGCGAATGCTTCACCCGCTGCAGGACGCCCGCAAGCGTGGCGTGCCGATCATTACCTTCAACCCGTTACGCGAGCCGGGCCTGGTCAGCTTCGCGAATCCACAATCTCCTGTGCAGATGCTCTCGCCTGACCATACGCAGATCAGCACCCAGTATCACCAGGTGCGCACAGGCGGCGACACCGCCGCGATTCTCGGCCTTTGCAAGGCCGTCATCTCCGCGGACGACGCGGCGGTAGAAAGCGGACGTCCGCGTGTGCTGGACGTTGCTTTTATTCGCGAACACACGCATGGCTTTGAAGACTTTTCTCGCTATGTCCGGCAGGCTCAGTGGGCCGACATTGAGCGGGCCAGCGGACTGATGCGCGCCGACATCGAGCGCGCGGCCGACGAATATATGAAGGCGAATGCCGTGATTGTCCATTACGGCATGGGACTGACGCAGCATCGGCTGGGTGTGCAGAACGTGCGCATGCTGTGCAATTTCCTGCTGCTTCGGGGCAATATCGGCAAGCCCGGTGCAGGGCCGTCTCCGATACGCGGGCATTCGAACGTGCAAGGGCAACGCACGGTCGGCATCACGGAGAAGCCTGAGCTTGCGCCGCTCGACAAGCTGGCCCAGCAGTTCTCTTTCGAACCGCCGCGCACAAAAGGGATGAACACTGTCGAGGCGTTCGAGGCGATGATAAAAGGAGACGTCGCTGCGGTTTTCAACCTCGGCGGCAACCTCGTGCGTTCGGTACCAGACCGGTCACGGACCGAGCCGGCGTGGGCGCGTCTGCGCCTCACTGTCAATGTCGCCACCAAGCTCAACCGGAGCCACCTCGTCCATGGCGCGGTGTCTTATATTCTGCCGTGCCTGAGTCGCATTGAGATCGATCGGCAGGCGAATGGCGAGCAGGCCGTGTCGATGGAAGACAGCACCGGTTGCATGCACGGCTCGCACGGTGTGACGGAGCCGGTTAGTCCGGACATCCGCTCCGAGCCATTTATCGTTGCGGGCATAGCCAACGCAACACTGCAGGGCAAATCGACAGTGGACTGGAACGCGTGGCGCGACGATTACAGTCGTGTGCGTGCGGCGATCGCCGAAACTTATCCGGCAATTTTTCACGATTTCGAAGCGCGTATGTGGACCCCTGGCGGTTTTCCGAGACCCCTGCCGGCGCGCGAAAGAAAATGGCAAACCAAAAGCGGTAAGGCGGAATTCATGGTGCCGGAGTCGCTGGATGAAGACCCGGATATGACGGCGCGTGAGCCGGAAGCATTGCGCCTGATGACCCTGCGCTCCGACAGCCAGTTCAATACGACCATCTATAACCTTGATGACCGGTTTCGCGGCATCAAGGGTACACGCATGGTGATCCTGATGAATCGCGCGGACATGGCGTCGCGCTCGCTTGAGGAGGGCGAACAGGTCACGCTGCAGACTATTGCCGACGACGGCGTTGACCGCCGCGTCGAAGGACTTCGGGTCGTCCCGTATGACATCCCGCTGGGCTGCGTTGCTGGTTATTTCCCGGAGTGCAATCCGCTGTTGCCGCTCTGGCACCATGCGAAGGAAAGCAAGGTGCCAGGTGCGAAGTCGATACCGGTTCGCATTGCCGCACATTACCGGTAGCGCATTCGCGGATGAACAACTGCACGGGGAAACAGTCGCCAGTCTTATGTTGGCGAACAAGGCTGCCATGGGCATATCGCTTGCTCGCCATAGCGGTCAACCGCGGCGGGTTAGCCGCGGCGCAACCGCATGATAGAGGAGATCAACATGCAAGCGACGAAACCGGAAGAGACAAAGACCCAGCCAGGCCCGCAAGACGCACTCGCGGCGCTGGAGGCCGATCATCGTGCAGTCGAAAAGTTGTTCGCGGCATTCAGGAAAGCCGCCGACCACGATCTCGAAGCGAAGGCCACGCTGGCGCAGCGCGCCTGCGAAGAGCTTTCCATTCATACGATGCTCGAAGAAGAGCTTCTGTACCCGGCGGCTCAGCAGGCTTTACCCGACAGCGACAAGATCGACGTGGAGGAAGCCTATGTCGAGCATTTCCTTGTTAAGACGCTGATCTCCAAGTTTGAGACCTTGAAGGCCGGCGACAAGGGTTTCGACGCGACGTTCAAGGTGATGAGTGAGATGGTGGAGCATCACGTCGAAGAAGAAGAGCAGACGCTCTTCCCCGAACTGCGCAAATCGTCATGCGACCTGCGCACCCTCGGCGACAAGATAGCGAAACGTAAGGCTGAATTGCAAAGCAAGCTTGATGCGGTGGGCAGCCGGTCGGTGGGCGACAAGACCGCGACGCTCTAGGTCGAATCATGCTTTGGCGTGAGCATCCGTCGCACTACCCCTTGCGCTACCCGCTTCGATCCGCGCGCGGAAATAACGCGCGGTGGCAGCGAGGCCCTCATCGAGCGACGTCTGCGGCTGCCAGCCGAGCATTTCGCGCGCACGCGTGATATCCGGCTGCCGATGCCACGGATCGTCGATCGGCAGCGGACACAATTCCAGAGGTGAGCTTGAACCGGTGATCTTTACAATACGCTGTGCAATCTCGCGCATGCTCACTTCATGCGGATTCCCGAGGTTGACCGGTCCCTCTGGATCGCCCTCCGTGTTCATCAAACGGATGAATGCGTCGATCATGTCGTCCACGTAACAGAATGAGCGGGTCTGCGAGCCGTCGCCGTAAAGCGTGATCGGCTTGCCTTGCAGCGCCTGCATCATGAAGTTCGACACGACGCGGCCATCGGCGGGATGCATGCGCGGCCCGTAAGTATTGAAGATGCGCGCAATGCGGATCGAGAGCCCGTGTTGACGCCGGTAATCCATGAACAGCGTCTCGGCGCAACGCTTGCCTTCGTCGTAGCAGGAACGCGGGCCGATTGGATTGACGTGTCCCCAGTAATCTTCGGCTTGCGGATGCATGCGCGCGTCGCCATAGACTTCGCTGGTCGATGCCTGAAAGATTTTCGCCTTCACCCGTTTGGCGAGCCCCAGCATGTTGATCGCGCCGTGCACACTGGTCTTGGTGGTTTGCACCGGATCGTGCTGGTAATGGATCGGTGAGGCGGGGCAGGCCAGGTTATAGATTTCATCCACTTCCACGTATAGTGGAAACGTCACGTCATGACGCATCAGTTCAAAATTCGCGCAGTCGAGCAGATGCGCGATATTGTCCTTCGTGCCGGTATAGAAGTTGTCCACGCACAGCACGTCGTGCCCTTGCGTCACGAGCCGTTCGCATAGATGCGAGCCGAGAAATCCTGCGCCGCCGGTAACCAGAATCCGCTTGCGGGTAAGTTCTTTCATGTTGCGTTGTCCTTGCTTGAGCTGCGTTTGCGCCACCGGTCAGGCGGTGACGTTCAGCAGCGTGTCGTGCCAGTCCTGCGCAAAACGGTCGATATGGAAACGCTCCAGCGCGGTGCGCCGTGCGCCTTCGCCGAGACGCCGCGCCTCGGCGGGATCGCGCAGCAGCGCGGTCATGACGTCCACCAGCGTATCCAGGTCGGTATGAACGAAGCCGTTCTCGCCATTGCGGATCACGGTGGCGAGTTCGGTCGTGGCGAGGCCGACGATCGGCATGCCAATCGTCATCGCCTCCACGATCGCGAGCCCGAGGCTGGTCCAACGAATCGGATTGAAGAAGAAGCGATAGCGGGCGCTGAATGCGGCCAGATCGAGATTGCCGATTTCGCCGATACCGCCGAGCCTCTCGGCGTCCATGCCGACCAGATCGAGCGGCACGCGGGTGCGCGCCGCGTTGAAGACATCGGCGCCCAGACGCCGTCCGCGTTGCGCCAGATGATTCACCACCACAATGCCGCGCTCCAGCTCACCGCTATAACGCGCGCCTGCGGGCACCAGTACACCGTGCTCGATCACGCGCGTCGGCGTGACGCCGCAATCCCACATCAACCGGTTGAAATGTGTGACGTGGACCATCAGCGTGTCGGGGTCGTCGACCCAATGCCACTGCTGGAACGGATTGTCCTGCGGCGGATCGTGCTCGATATAGACGCGCGGCAGACGCTGCTGCGCGGCGCTCAACAGATGTTCGCGGTCATACTCCCAATGCGTTTTGTGCTGATACAGAATCACGTCGAATGGCTGGTTGGGCACGTCGTCAGCACGAATCTCATGGACGTTGGCGCCCCACGGCAGCACGCCGACCTTGCCCGCGTAACCGGGCGGATGACCGGGTTTCGTGACGAGGTAGAACTCGTGCGGCGCCTGAGTGAGGTAATACAGATAATTGCCGTGCACGTGCCAGGTCAGAACGCGCAGCCGGCGGCAGTTACGCAGCATGATGCGTCTCCTTGAAGGGACGGGCGTTCCCGTGTAACGCGTTCGGCGCGCCGGGTTGCGCCCCCGGCACCTGCGCGAGTTGCGCGCGCGCCGCTTGCACGACCTGTGCAACGCTCACGTTCAGCGCGCACGGATGACCGTATGGACACTCACGGAACATGCATGGCCGGCATGCCGGATAGTCGGCGAGTACGCGGTGCAGAGCGTGGTCTAACGGCGCCCAGCGGCGCGTGTCGCTGCCCGAGGCGATCACCACGGAGGCTGTGGCCACGGCCGCCGCGATGTGCGAGATGCCGGTGTCGTTGCAGACCACCAGCCGCGCGTGCGCGACCAGCGCGGCCAGTCCGCCGAGCGAAGTGGCGCCCGCAAGATGTAGCGCGGGGGAGGTCATCGCGCCCAGTACCGCGCCGGTCAGCGGGGCTTCGGCTGCCGTTCCGGTAATGGCGATCTGCCAGCCGGCGCCCGCCAGACTGTCGGCCGCCGCGGCGAAGCGGTCCGCTGGCCAGCGGCGCGACGGCAACTGCGCGCCCGGATGGATCAGCACGAGCCGCTGTGCTTCCACGCCATGAGCCGCCACCAGCGCGGCATATTCCTCCCTATCCTCAACATTCAGCGGAAACGCCGCTTGCCGCTCTGTCGCGGGCGCACCCAGCGCTTGCATCAACTTCAGATAGCGGTCGGCCTCGGGCAGATCGTCGGGCCAGTCGATGAAGCAGCCCTGCCGTGCCGCTTCGTCAGGCTGCACGAAACCGGCTTGCGCTTTGGCGCCCAATTCGAGCAGCAGATCATTGGCAATGCCGCCGCTACCATGCAACTGGATAGCCAGATCGAAACGCCGCGCGCTCATCCGCGAAAAAAAGCCCGGCAACCCGGCGTTCGTTTCGGCCTGCTCCGGAAAGCCGACTGCGCCGGGAAATACGATCAGTTCATCGACGAGATCCTGGTAGCGTTCGACAAACGTCTGCGCCCAAGGCAGCCCGAGCAACGCGATATGCGCGTGCGGCGCCGCACGGCGCAATGCCCGCAGCGCCGGGACGGCGCACAGCATGTCGCCGAGTTGCAGCGCGCGGAAAACGACGATGCGGCGTGGCGCAAGGGCGCCGAGGAACGTGGCTTCAGTCATGGAAAGAACACCTTGAAGCGAAAGGCGCCATACAGCCGCCAATAGATCGAAAGAAACGGAATCGGAACCGACGTCCAGACCATTTCGGCGACGTGCCGCCAGCTTCGATCGCGGTTGCTCAAGCGCATCACGCAGAAGTAGCCGGTCAACGCCACCCACACGAGCAGCGCCGCGAGCGCGGTGCGAAAATCGCGGGCCAGACCGGCGATCAGTGCGATGAGCGCGGCGCACAGAATCGCGTAGTACAAAAGCGGTGGCGTTGCGCGAATGCGTGCTTTGAATAGTCGTGGGTGCTTCTTGTAAAGCAGTGCGTCGAACTGGCTCTTCTTCTGTTGCGCGATGCTCACGCCCCAACGTGCGGGCCGGACCGGATGCACGACCACGGCATCCGGCGCGCGCACTATTTCCCCGCCGGCTTGCAGCAACGAAAATTGCAGGTCGGAGTCTTCGCGCCAGGCCGACGTGAAGCGCTCGTCGAAGCCGCCTGTTTTCACGAGAAATGCGCGCGCGACGAAGGCGTTGGCGGTGGCGAACTCGGCCCGTTCGAGGCCGCTGGCGTCGACCTCGTAATCGGTAGGGCGTTCTGGCAGCGGCACTACAATCGCGCCCGACGCGGCCGCTGCGCCGTTCGCGAGCGCCGCGACGCCGGCTGTGAGCCAATGTGGATCGGGCAACGTGTCGTCGTCGGTAAAAGCGATCAACGGCGAGCGCGCCTCGCGCCAGCCCGAATTGCGCGCGCCGGCCGGCCCCTGTGTGCGCGTGACCGGCACATAGTGCACCGCCAGCCCGCGCCCGGCCTGCGCCCGTGCGAATTGCGCAACGCAGCGGCGGGTGGCGTCGTCGGGGCCGTCGTCGCATACGATGATCTCGTAGCGCCCGGCAGGAAAATCCTGCCGGCACAAAGCGTCCAGGCACGCAGCCAACATTTCCGGGCGGCGATAGGTCGGCACCACTACGGAAACCTCCAACTGAGCCGGCCGCGCGCCCCTACCGTCTGCAGCGGACAGACTCATACGCGTGCCCCCGTTTTTTCGATGAGGAACGGACCGATCACGAGCGCGTCGAGCGGCGAGGTCCAGAAAGACTCCACGGCATCGCGTGGCGAATTCACCATCGGTTCGCCGCGCGTATTGAACGAGGTGTTCACCAGAATCGGCACACCTGTGCGCTGCCTGAACGCATCCAGCAGGTCGTAGTACAGCGCATGCTGCGCGCGGTTCACGGTCTGCACGCGCGCTGTGCCGTCCACATGCCGCACCGCCGGAATGCGCTCCGCCTTCTCCGCGCGCACGTCGAACACGAACAGCATGAACGGCGCGACCTTGCCGTTCACGAACCACTCGTGCGCGTGTTCTTCCATCACGACCGGCGCCACCGGACGAAAATCCTCACGGTCCTTGATCTCGTTGAGCTTTGCCTGCATCCGCGGATCAGTCGGTGAGGCGAGAATCGAACGCGCGCCAAGCGCACGCGGGCCGAATTCCGTGCGGCCCTGATACCAGCCGATCACTTTGTCGTTCGCGAGCAGAGCGGCGGTCTCGGCGGCGATGTTGTCGAGGCGGCGGTAAGGCACCTTCGACCAGCTCAGGAACTGTTCGATTTCCGCTGCGCTGTATTCCGGGCCGAGATATGCGTGGTCCATCTTCCAGCGACGTGTCCGGTCGCCGTGTGCGGCTCGTTCGCGATAGTCGATCCATAGCGCCGCACCGAGCGCGGTTCCGGCGTCGCCGGCCGCCGGCTGAACCCAAACGTCGTCGAATGGGCCGGCGTCGCGCAGTTTCGAATTCATCACGCAGTTCAACGCCACGCCGCCGGCCATGCTGAGTTTGCTCAAACCGGTCTGCCGGTGCAGCCAGCCGGCCAGTTGCAATACCGTCTCTTCCAGCACGCGCTGCAACGAATGCGCGATATCGAAGTGGCGCTGTTCGAGCGGGCCGCCACGTTCGCGCGCTGGGCCGAAGCGTTCGACCAGACGCGGGGCGTCGACGGTGTAGCTGCCGTCATTGCGATAGCGAACGATCTCACGGAATACGTCGACATACGCGGGTTTGCCGTACGACGCGAGCGCCATCACCTTGTATTCGTCCGACGAGTGCAGAAAGCCCAGCCAGTCGGTGACGGCTTCGTAGAGCAAGCCCAGCGAATGCGGCAGTTCGACCTGCTTGAGCCGCGTGTATTCGCCGCCGACAAACTGCCCCATGCTGGTGGTTACGCCTTCGCCGCGGCCGTCCATGGTCAGTACGGCCGTGTCGTCGAACGGCGCGGCGAGAAAGGCGCTCGCTTCGTGCGCGAGATGATGTTCGACGAAGTGCCACGTGAAGCACTTGTCCCGATCCACGCCCTGAAAACGTTTCTTCAGATGATGCGGCGCGCCGTCGAGCAGTTGTCCTTTTGCATTCGCGATATAGCTGAGAAACAGTGGGTCCCATGGCGAAGCGGACGGGTCTGAAAGACGCGTGTTGGCCGGATCGAACGGCAACTCGATGGTCGCGCTGGGGCGGCTCGGCATGCCGCCGAACAAGGTGGGATCGTAAGAGTAGGCGACATGGTCGACGTCGGCCAGCGTAATGCCGGCGGCCTTCAGGCAATAGTCGATCGCGTCGAAGGGCAATTGCCAGGTCGAGAACGGCACGGGCCGCTTTGCATGCTTGACGTGCGTGAAGCGTTCGTCTTCGGCGGCGGCGAGCACGACACCGTCGCGCAGCAGGGCCGCGGCGCTATCGTGATAGACGGCATTGATTCCGAGTGTGTACATGGTCGTTCGCAAAAGAGAAGGGTTTCAGGGCGTGATCGGTTCATCGGCGAGAGGCGGCGCGGCAGTGCGGTCGGGCTCGCCTGCTGCGGCGCGGACCGCGTTGCGCGCCGCCGCCGCGGCGCGGAGGTCGAGTGCCGCCTGCACGACTTCGCCCGGCGTGACACCGAGCAGGCAGGCGTGATGATGTTGCGGACACACGCTGCGATAACACCAGCGGCACTCGACGTCGTGAAACAGCACGCGTTGCGGCGTTTGCCATGGCGTGTGCTGCGGATTGGTCAGCGCGTAGAGGTCGACTACCGGCGTGTTCAACGCGGACGCGAGATGCACCGGTCCGCTGTTATTGGAGACGAGTACGCTGGCGCCCTCGATCAGCGCGCCGAGTTCGCCGAGCGTGAGCGCGCCGCTGAGATCGTGCAGCTGCGAGCGCACGCCTGGCGCGGCGGCGCGGATCACGGCTTCGACCAGCGGCCGCTCGCTCGAGCCACCGGAAATCAGCAGCGGCGCGCCGGTTTCACGGACGAGGCGCGTGGCGACTTCGCCGAACCGCTCGGGCGGATAGCGGCGCGAAGCGGCTGTGGCCCCAGGATGCAGCACGATCCAGCCGACTTCTCGATCGACGCCGCGTGCAACGAGTTGCGCCTGCAGCGTGCGGCGCTCGGCATCCGAAACGCGAAAGCGCATGCCCGTATCCTGCGCATGCGCGCCGATATGGCCGACGAGATCGAGTTGCCGCTCCACCTCATGGCGGGTGCGCTGCTGCGGTTCAGGTTCGCGCAGCCAGTCGGTCAACAGCGCGTAGGGATTCTCGCGGCAATGCGCGAGGCGGCGCGGAATGCCGGCGAGGTAGCAAAGCATGGCGGCGGGCAGCGGGCTTTGACTGTAGACCGTGAAAATCACCGCGGCATCGAAACGGCCGCTACGCAAGCGCTCCTGCATGCGATGGTCGTCGAGCAAACTGCGCGCATTGCTCGAGGGCTGCGCGACCCACGGCGCGTCGTACTCGATCACGTCGTCGACGTCGTCGAGAAAGGGCGCGAGCGCGACACCGCTGCGCGACGCCAGCAAAGTGACATGACGATCGGGCGCCGAGTGGCGCAGCGCATGCAGCGCGGGCGTGGTCATCAAGACGTCGCCGAGATTGTCGAGTCGCACACACAGAATTCGCCTGACGTCCTCGCCCCACCGCGCGGGCGGCGACGTATCGGGTACCCGTGCATGCGCGAGCGTAGGTTGGGGGAGTAGCAGCGGGGCATTCATCGCGTGGCTTCCCCGCGCGGCCACGCAGCGTATTCGTCCGCATTGCGCCGGCTCGCGATCAGCGTTGCTGCCTCGTGCAGATTGACCGCGCGCGCCGTCGGCACGCGGTACTGCCCGTCGAGCCACTCGGTCTCGTGACCGTTGTCGAGCAGCACCGTGCGGCAACCCGCGCGGTTGCCGGCCTCGACGTCGTCGAGAATATCGCCGACGAACCAGCTGCTCGCGAGGTCGAGCCGGTGTTCATGCGCCGCGCGCAGCAGCATGCCTGGTGCGGGCTTCCGGCAACTGCACAAGGCCGCATAGCGCGCGACGCTGCCGCGTGGGTGGTGAGGGCACCAGTACACGCCACTCAAGGTCGCGCCGCACCCGGCAAACAGACGATGCAATTCGGCTTCGACCCCACGCAACGCGGTAACGTCAAATTTGCCCAACGCGACGCCGGACTGATTGCTGATAACGAATAGCGCGACGGGTAACGTGGCGAGTAGCGCCAGCGCTTCGCGCGCGCCGGGCGCGAGGCGCATCCGCGAACGGTCGACGTTGTACGGCACGTCGTCGAGCAGCGTACCGTCCTTGTCGAGGAAGACAGCGGCTTGCATCATCTGAACGTCAACGGAAGGCTGCGCCGGCCGCAGCGCGTTTTGGCAGCGCGATACGCTCGGAGTCGCCGGTGGCCGGCGCGAGACCCGCGGCGCGCGCATAGATTTGCGCGAGCGACTCGCCGACGCCCTTCCACGTGAACGCTGCGCGGGCCCGCGCGAGTCCGGCCTCGCCCATGCGGCGTGCAAGGTCGGGGTCGCGCCGCAATTGGGCGAGGCGCGCGGCCAGCGCAGCCGGATCGCGTGGCGGCACGAGGAAGCCGGTCAGGCCGTCGGCGACCGAAAAGCGAATACCGCCGACGTCGGCGCCGATCACCGGTGTGCCGCAAGCCATTGCCTCGACCGGCGTGATGCCGAACGGTTCGTACCAGGGCGTGGTCACGAACACATCCGCGGCGCTGTAGAAATAGCGCAGCTGCGCCCGGCCGCGCCGGCCAACGAAGACGGTCTGCTCCGCCACGCCCGATTCGTGCGCGATGGCGCGCAGCCGCGCAATCTCGGGCGTCGCCAGTTCGTTCGGCGCGTCCGAGTTGCCGCCCACCACGTAAAGCCGCGCGCTTGCCCCAAACGTCTGCTTGAGGAGCCCGACGCCGCGCACCACGTTGTCGATGCCTTTGCGTTGCACGAGACGGCCGAGTTGCAGCACGATGAATTCGTCCTGCTGCCAGCCGAGCGCTTCGCGAGCAGCACGGCGCTCCACGGGCCGGAATTCGTCTGCGTTGAAGCCGCACGGCACGATCTGGATACGCGCCGGATCGGCGTCATAGTGTTCGACCAGGTCGGCTTCGTCCTGCGGACACTCGGCCACGACAATGTCCGAGCGGGCGACGAGTTCGTCTTCGATCGCGAAGCGTTCGTCCGGGAAGCCGTCGTCCGCCCCCTGATGAATCCGGCGCACCCGGCCCAGCGCGTGGAAAGTCGTTACCAGCGGTACGCCGAGCGCGGCCTTGACCTTCAGCGCGGCAAGGCCGGACATGAAGAAGTTCGCGTGAATAACGTGGTACGGCTCGCGCTCGCCGCGGAAAAAGTCGATCAGGAAGGCCGCGAATTCATCCATGAACGGCAGCAGTTGCTCTTTCGGCAACTGTTTTGGCGGCCCGGCGGGAACATGGATCACACGTACGCCGTCCATGTCGGAAGCGAGCGGCAGCAATGCGCGGTCGCGCCGCGTGAAAACATCGACCTGATGCCCCATCGCCACGAGCTCGCGCGCGACGTTGGCGACATAGATATTCTGTCCGCCACTGTCGACTCCTCCGGCAACAGCGAGTGGCGAGGCGTGTTCACTGACGAGAGCGATTTTCATGGCGTTCCTTCGCAAAGGGGCAGAGTCGGGGGGGCTGTGGGGTTTGTAGCGCCCGAGCATGCGCTGTGCCAATCGCCGATTGCAGCCCGCATAGAAATGCAATGCCCCGTGTAAATGGCGAAGCGCGCTAACGGCCTCCGAACCCGTGACAAGAAACGCTGTGGCGTTCCCTGTTTTACAAGCGCGGATGTAAGGCTGGGTGCGTGGAAATTTCTTCCGTACTGCAACGCATATGGTCGGAGGAGGTAGAAGATTTGCAAAAACGGCAATACGTATGCCGTTTTCCGAATGCCGCGGGCGTGCGGCTTGCTGCGCGTTCGCGTCGAGATGCAGTATCCGGGACCCCATGACACATTCACCGAACCCGCCAGCTTCTGCGCGATTACCCCGTTCCCAGCTCACCAGTCGGATCGTTTCCGAGCTCGCGCGCGCCGTATGGCGCTATCGCAAACAGACGGTGCTGTCGATTTTGCTGATGGTGGCGGCCAAGCTGGCGGTGGTGCTGATTCCGCTGGTTTTGAAACATATCGTCGACGAACTCGGCCATCCCGTTGCGCAGGCACTATTTCCCGTTTTTCTGGTATTGGCATATGCGTTGCTGCGCTTCCTCGGCGACGCGCTCAACGAAGCCCGCGATGTGGTCTTCAGCATCGTCACGCAGCGAACCGTGGCCGCATTCACCGAGAGAACGTTCGCGCACCTGCACCGTATGAGCGCGCGGTTTCATACCCGGCGAGAAACCGGCGCAATCGTGCGCGACGTACAGAAAGGCGCGGACGGTATCGGCTTTTTGCTGGGCGTCGCCTTGTTCACCATCGTGCCGACGGCCTTTGAGATCGCGGCGATCGTCGCGATCATGGTGCGCGGCTACGCGCGCGAATTCACACTGGCGATTGCCGCCACCTTTGGCTGCTACGCGGTCTATACGTTCATTTTCACGCGGCGGCGGGTTGCATTTCAACGCGCTGTCAATTTGCTCGAGGCGAAATCGGACGGGCGGCTGGTCGACAGTTTGCTGAACTACGACACCGTCAAGTACTTCGCAACCGAGGAGACAGAAACACGGCGGCTCAGCGAAGTGCTGGAACAGTGGGTACACGCCAGAACGGCGAATCAGCGTGCGTTGACCGCGTTGCATGTTGGACAGAGCGCGGTGATTGCGCTCGGCATTGCGGCGATCATGCTGCTCGCGGCGCAACGTGTGGTGGGCGGCACCATGAGTGTCGGGGATCTGATTCTGGTTAATGCGTACCTGATTCAGATCTGCATGCCCCTGAATACGCTCGGCTTCGTCTTTCGCGAGACTAATGACGCGATGGTCAACGTCGAGCGCATGTTCGCGATTCTCGCGGCGCGCGGGCGAGTGGGCGAGGACATCGACGAACCCGCCGCGCAACCGCTGGTCGTGAGCGTCGGCAAGATCGACTTCGAGCACGTGGACTTTGGCTACGACCCGGCGCGGTCGATCCTGCGCGATGTCGATTTCCATGCCTATGCGGGCAAGACGCTGGCCGTGGTCGGCGGCAGCGGGTCGGGCAAGTCGACCATTGTGAAGCTCTTGTTCCGGCTCTATCAACCCGACCGTGGCGCCATCCGGATCGACGGCCAGGATTTGAGCAAGGTGACGCAGCAAAGCCTGCGCGAAGCCATCGGCATCGTGCCGCAAGACACCGTGCTGTTCAACGAGACGATTGCCTACAACATTGCGTACGGGCGGCCCTCCGCCACGCGTGCGGATGTCGTGCGCGCCGCGCGTGCCGCACAACTGGACGAGTTCATCGAGCGGCTGCCGGATCATTACGACACCCGCGTCGGCGAACGTGGCGTGCGCCTGTCGGGGGGTGAGCGTCAGCGCATCGCGATTGCTCGCGCCATTCTGAAAGACCCGCGCATTATCGTTTTCGACGAGGCGACGTCGGCGCTCGACACGCGCTCCGAACGCGCGATCCAGACCGAATTGACACGCCTCGCACAAGGCCGCACGTCGATCGTGATCGCGCATCGGCTTTCCACCGTGGTGGACGCGGACTGGATTCTCGTGATGGAGCATGGCCGCGTGGTCGAACAGGGCACGCATCGGGAACTGCTGTCGCGTGACGGCGTGTACGCGAAAATGTGGTCGCTGCAAGGGCAGCAAGGTGAACTCGAGCATGCGCAGCGCAAGCTGACCGCGCAATCGGTCAGCCTCGCCACGTTGACTTCCGGCGCGGTCGACGCGCTGCACGACGAAATCGCCGCGCGGCACGTGGCCGTGCAGGTGGAACTCAGCGACAGCGATTTGCGCGTGACCGGCGATCCTGGCGTTCTGCAACCCGCGATCGCGGAATTGTGCCGCAACGAAATCGTGCAGGCGCGGCCCGGCGAGCGGATCGTGTTGCGGGTCGAGCGGCATAACAACCATGCGTGGCTCAGCGTGCGGGGGTCGGGCGACAAGCCGGCGGAGCTATCGGAGTCGGCGGCGCAGCGCATGGAAGCGACGCTCGCCAGCGCGGGCGGCGCTTTTACGCTGATGCCGCTGCACGGGCGGCTCGCGTATGTCGCGATACTGCCGCTGCGTGCCGTCGCCGATGCGAGGCCGCACGTGGCGCCGACGCTGCGTGAAGAAGGCGCGAAGCCGCTCGACGATCTGCTTGTGATGGCCATCGACGATCAGGAGGAAGCGCGCGACGCCCTCGAAGCGGTGTTGAGCGCGAATGGCGCGCGGGTTCGGCTCGCGTCGTCGGGTGCGGAAGCATTGGATTGGCTAGGACGCACGCAAACGAGCGATTGGCCGAACCTGCTGTTGTGCGACATTGTGCTTGCCGGGGAAGACGGTTACGACGTGTTGCGTCGCATACGCGCGCTCGAAAGCGAACGCTCCGGTAGCACGCATGCGATCTTGCCGGCGATCGCGCTGACCGGCTACGCCGAGACTGAAGACCGTGTGCGTGCCGAACAAGCGGGCTTTAAGGCACATTTGCCGAAACCGGTGGCGCCGGAAAAGCTGATCGCGGAGATCAGGAAGCTGGCAGCCGATCGACCGCGTGCAGCCACGGCTCATTAAACGCCTTCGCGTTTCGGCCGCTCGCTGCATCAACTCAGTATCGGCTCAAGTACGGGCTTCCGTTTCGCCCACGACGGCCTCGGCGCGGTCCTTCGCTGACATCTCGCCCGTCGATTGCTCGACGGCATGCACGCGTTCGCGCAGGCTCAGTACGGCCGGCGGCACTACGCGCCGACGCGGCAGTGCCCACATGAGTCCGTGCAGCAACGCAACGCTGTCGTGCACGAAGCTGCCTTCACGCGTAAGCGCAGCCAGTGCGCGTAGCGTCGCGCGGCATGCTTGCGGCCACGGCAGACGCAACCATGCGATCCATGCCGCGTTACGCGCGAGCATGCGGCGTCGCAAGCCACTGTCGCGCACAACCGACGGATGATGGTGCACCGTCATTTGCTCGCAATAGACGATTGAATGATTCGTTGCCAGTACGTCGAGCGCCACGAGTTCTTCTTCGCCACCGATAAACAGTCGTGGCTCGTAGCCGCCCACGGCGCGAAACAGCGAGGTCCGGAACACGCACGCGCCCGCCATGTAGCCGATCAGCGCAGGGCCGGGCAGCCCGTCGCTGCCGAGCGGGCTCGCGCGCATCGCGGCGCAGGTCGGGTCGGTGGTTTCATCATCGCCGACGGCCACGCGCGCGCTGAGCACGCCCACGGTCGGCCACGCGTCGAGCAGTTGCACGGCGTGCTCGAGCGAGCCGGGTGCCCACCACGTGTCGTCATCGCAGAAGGCCACGTAATCGGTGCGCACGCACGCGACCGCACGGTTGCGGCCGGCGGCGCCGAGATTGCCTCCGCATTCGATCACGCGGACCATTGGGAACCGCTTCCTGACGAGCGCGACGGTACCGTCGCTCGATCCATTGTCAGCGACAACGATAGGTGGATTTTCCGGAAGGGCAAGCAGATGCTCGAGAGTCGTCGTCAGTTCGTCAGCCCGGTTGCAGGTCAGGACGACAACGGAAATTCGTTGATCAAACCGTTTCAAATCCATGCAGTGCGTTCCTTCTGGCGACGGGCAGAACAATCGCGCAAGCGCCGTGCCCATCAGATCGCGTTCGAGCGGCATTCGCCCATCCCGGCTGTGCGTTCCTTATCGCGAAGCTGCCAGTAGCGTTCGGGTGCGACGAGACCGGCTCTTCCGTCTGGGCCGAATGCGCGCAACTGACTTTCATACGCGCCAATCGCCGCCTGCTTCATTTGCCGATGCCGCGCATCTGCTTGCGCGCCGAGACCGTCCTCTGGACTCGCTACATAGCCGCGCCGTGCGAGCTCGCCCAGGCGCGATTGCACCACGCCGGGTATGCGCCGGTATGGCACATCTTCATAGACGTACATCGAGGGAGCGGGGATGCCCCGCAGCATCGCGAGGCATGCGTCGGCCACCAGTTTGTGGTCTGAATGGAACAGACCCAGTGGAATGACTACTGTCACCGGGTCGACCTTCGTGACTATTTGCGCCAGAGCGGCGGCCAGCGAGTCGAGAGGCGGCGGCTGGTGGTATTGCGCGTCGCGGAAAGGAAGATGGATTGGATGGGCGCCCAGTAGGGCGAGAGCGTGGACGTCCTCCGTTTTGCGTGTGGACATCGCTGTGAACGCGTCGGGGAATCCGGACGCCTGGTCCCAGTCGGTCGTCATGTTATTGCTCGGTGCTCCAGCGAAAACAGTACACACGAGCGCCGCCGGACGGGTGGCAAGCAGCAGGCCGCAACTGAGAACCGCGTCGTCTAGATGCGGCGAGATGACGAGCAGGCGTTCATGCAATGTCATTGCCATAGCGAGTTAGAAACGGCCTCTTGCATTGGGCCGCAAAGACTTTGGCCTTACGCCGACCAGGTCGCCGCACGCGCCCCTTCCCTCTGTGGGAGACGTCACGGCGAATGTTCATCGATCCAGGCAACGGCGCGCTCGCGTGCAAGCGCCATTGCCTCATGTTCGTCGACGAACGGCAGATGGAATTCCATCTCGTGTGTATCTTCGGCCACAGCGGCATCGACCTGCGAGTTATAGATGCGCGCGTAGCCCACGATCTCACCATCGATCAGACTGGCCGAGACATGGATGGAGTATCCGTTGTATTGACTTTCCATGATGCGCATTCCGAAGAAAGATGGCACGTTGGCGAGAACATTGCCGGAGGACTCGCGCGACGGGACGTAAGGTTCGTGATTTACGCGCTGTTGTAGAGGTTACAGATCAGCTAACCGGACTGCATCCTCATAGCCGTTCGAGCGGATAATTCGTCAGCGCGTCTTCCCACCTCCGTCGATACCTGCTCCTCTGCGCCACACTTCCCTTCCTTCTTCGGACAATTCGCCGCTGCTATGCGTTGCATCGGGTTGGGTCCCTTCAACAGCTTTTGGCCCTCCCGGCTGTTCTTGCGCTTGCTGTTTCCGATGTTTCCGTGCGGCGACACGTTCGTCTTGTGAACGTCCTGCATGGGTATTCATCTTTTCTCTCCATATGCGGGGTGGTTGACTGGCTTCACTTCGATGTCCGGAGCGCATAACCTGTGCCCGATCGGGCGTCTCGTAGACGGAAGGCATGCTGAAAAGACAGCTTTTCTTCGCTGCGCCTGCGGCGGCCCTCCGGCTCGCGACGCCCGCTCGCCGGGTACGGCGCTTGCACAGGGTTCGCTATGCGAATAGCGCCCCTCCCAGCTCGCCCCTCGTCATGAACAGCCGCATACCCCCACGTCAGTCGCCGGTCCGCCCGGAACTGGCCCCTGCTGCACAGAGTTTGCGAGCGTTGAATTCGCTGGCGAGCGGCGTGGTCGTAATCGCCGCGCTGTATGTCGGGCGGGGCGTGCTGATTCCGATCACATTGGCCGTGCTGCTCAGCTTCATCGTTGCGCCGCTCGTCGGGTTGCTCAGGCGGCTGCGTCTTGGACGGTTGCCGTCGGTGATCGTCGCGGTGCTATTCGCGCTTTCAGCCCTGTCGGCGGTCGGTGTGCTGATCGGCGCGCAGGTGGCGCAACTGGCGGAGGGGCTGCCGCAGTATCAGCGGACCATTGAACGCAAGCTCAACGTCGTGCAGGAAAATACGCTCGGTCGCGCTGACACGTTGCTCGCGATGACGTCGAGTGCGTTAAAGCGCTTTACGCCGCCGTCACGCGACGCGCGCAGGACCGACAACCCCGTTTCCGCGAATGAAAGTACGCCACTACCCGTCGAGGTGCACGAACCCACGCCGTCGCCGATCGATCTGGCGCAGCGCTATCTGTCGCCCGTGGTCAGTCCTCTCGCGACAGCCGGTATCGTGCTGGTGGTCACCATCTTCATCCTGCTTGAGCGCGAACGCTTGCGTGACCGGATGATCCGGCTCTTCGGCTCGCGCGACCTGCATCGCACGTCAACGGCAATCGGCGAAGCCGCAGGCCGCCTGAGCCGCTACTTTGCGATGCAACTGGCGATCAATGCCGGCGTCGGCGGCGTCGTCGCAATCGGCCTTGCGATCATCGGGATGCCAGGCTCGCTGCTGTTCGGCGTGATGACGGCGCTACTGCGATTCGTGCCGTACGTCGGCGCCTGGATCGCGGCATTCATGGCCACGGTCATGGCCGCGGCGGTCAGCCCCGGCTGGTTGATGGCGGTTGGCACCGTGGGTCTCTTCGCCGTGACCGAGGGCGTAGCGAGTCAGTTTATCGAGCCGCTGGTGTACGGGCATGGCAACGGACTCTCGCCACTTGCCGTGATCGTCGCGGCAATTTTCTGGAGCTGGCTGTGGGGACCGGTGGGATTGGTGCTTTCGACCCCGCTGATGCTGTGCGCGGTGACGCTCGGCCGCCACGTCGAGCGGCTTGAATTTCTCGATGTCCTGTTCGGCGATCGCCCTGGGCTCACGCCGGCGGAAAATCTCTATCAGCGCCTGCTCGCCAACGATCCGATGGAGGCGTTGCAGCAGGCCAACGCAATGCTGAAAAACTGCTCTCTGGCGGCGTATTACGACACCGCCGTGCTGGCCGGCCTGCGGATGGCACACGCCGACATCCGGCGCGGTGTCGTGCCGGCCGCTCAGATCAGGTTGCTGCGGTCGGCGACGCATGCGGTCGTCGCCGGACTGAAAGAGGCCGGCGATGTGATGGCACTCGGAGCGGACGGCGAGCCGTTGCAACGCGTACCCGTGCTGTGTATAGGCGGTCGAGGCAAGCTGGACGATCTGCTGGTCACCATCGCCGTGCAACTGCTGAACAGGCACGGTTTCGACGCATCGCAGGCAAGCTATGAGCGGTTTGCAGCAGGGCGTCTTGACGAAGCCCGGCTCGCCTCGCATCAGCTGATATGCGTGATTTCGTTCGACGCAAGCGAATTGCCGCCCTATCTGCGGAACCTGGTGCTTCGCTTGAGCGAAGCGCGGTTGTCCCGTGCGGTGGTATTGGGCATGGCGGCGGCAGGCGAATCCACGAGTGACTATTCGTCCGTCGCGGTGCCGGCGCGCACGGTCCCCGTTGTTGCGTCGTTCCAGCAGTTGCTGCGGCGTTGCGCGCAGGCTGCGCAAAAGCAGGCGGAGACGCGAGTAGAGAAGCACGAACAGGGCGATGCCGGTCGCACGCCTGCCGGGACAGATGTATGACGTGAGTTGCGGTTTCCTCGGGCGCGGCAGGCACGGCGCATGCGGCGAATCCTGCGAGCTTTGCTGTTGCACGCAATCGTGCGGCGGTGGCTTTCACGGGCGACGAAGCGTCTGGAAGCATCGGACCGGATATGTGATCGTCGCTGATTTTCTGTAGGTTTTCCAATGGAGAAGGAGAAATGGCCAATAAACTCGCAGGCTGCAAGGTAGCGGTGCTCGCGGTTGACGGCTTCGAGCAGGCCGAGTTGCTCGAACCGAAGCGCGCGCTGATGGACGCCGGAGCCGAGGTGCACGTGATCTCGGAAAAACCGGGCAAGATTCAGGGCTTCAAGCACGTCGACAAAGGTGAAACAGTCGACGTGGACGTCACGTTCGATAAGGTCAGTCCCGACGATTACGATGCGGTGGTGTTGCCCGGCGGCGTGGTGAACAGCGACGCGATTCGCGTGATTCCGGAAGCACAGGCATTCGTGCGTGCCGTCGACGGCGCCAGCAAGCCCGTGGCGGTGATCTGTCATGGCGGCTGGCTGCCGATCTCGGCGGGCATCGTCAAGGGCCACAAGATGACGAGCTGGCCAAGTTTGCAGGACGATATCCGCAATGCCGGCGGCACGTGGGTGGACGCACAGGTTGTCGAGGATGGCAACTTCATCACGAGCCGCAAGCCGGACGATCTGCCCGCATTCAACAGGAAACTGATCGAGCAACTCTCGAGTCAGCCGCGCCGCGCGTAATGGGCGCGCGGCCGCTGTCCGCGCTTGCGGGATATCCGCATGTTCACGCGACGCCGACGAGGCGGGACCTGTCGGCGTCGGACTTTACATTTGTCAATGCGATGAGGGCGTCGCGCAGGGGCCATGCGCTTTAGCGCTGCCATCGTGCCCCAGACATAACCGAGGCAGATCACGCGCGTCACGCGAAAATTCGTCCGGCGTCATTTGTCGCGATGCCCCGGCAGCACGGCGTCGAGTACCTGTTTCGCCGTCTCGACGATCACGTTGCCTTCGTTCGGATCGCGCTTGATGAGCGTCGATGCGAATGCTTTCGCCTGCGCCAACGTGATATGCGGCGGCAGAGGCGGAATATTCGGGTCGGCCTTCACCTCGATCACGACCGGGCGGTCCGAGGACAGCGCGCGGTCCCATGCTTCGCCCATGCGCTCGGCGTCGTCGACGTAAATGCCGGTGAGACCGATCAACTCCGCAAAACGGTGATAGGGCACCGAAGGAATGTTCTGCGACGCCTCGAACTTCGGATCGCCTTCCATCGCCCGTTGCTCCCACGTCACCTGATTCAGATCGCCGTTGTTGAGCACCATGCAGATCCAGCGCGGATCGGCCCATTGTTGCCAGTATTTGGCCACCGTGATGAGTTCCGCCATATTGTTCATCTGCATCGCACCGTCACCGACCAGCGCGATCACGGGCCGCTCGGGATACGCGAATTTTGCGGCGATCGCGTAGGGCACCGCCGCGCCCATCGATGCGAGACCGCCTGAGAGCGAGCACATCATGCCGCGCTGGACCTTCAGATCGCGTGCATACCAGTTCGCGCATGAGCCCGAATCGCTTGTAACGATCGCATTTGCCGGGATGCGCGACGAGAGTTCCCAGACGCTGCGCTGCGGGTTCATACCGTCCTTGCCGGCTTCATGGGCGCGTTTGTCGAGCGTCTTCCACCAGTCGGCCGTCCAGTCTTCGATTTTCTTGCGCCATGCGCGGTCCTGCTTCTGTTCGAGCAGCGGCAGCAACGCGCGCAGCGTCTCGACGCTGTCGCCCACGAGGTTGACTTCCATTGGATAGCGCAAGCTCAGCATGTCGGCCTTGAGGTCGATCTGCACGCCGCGGGCGGCGCCTTCTTTCGGCAGGAACTCGGAGTAGGGAAAACCGGAGCCGATCATCAGCAAGGTGTCGCACTCGCTCATCAGCTCGTAGCTGGGCTTGGTGCCGAGCAGCCCGATCGAACCCGTGACCCAGGGCAAATCGTCCGGCAGCACGGCCTTGCCGAGCAGGGCCTTGGCAACGCCCGCACCAAGCTTTTCCGCGACGGCGATGACTTCGTCAGTAGCGTGCAGCGCGCCGGCGCCGACCAGAATGGCGACTTTCTTGCCGGCGTTGAGCACCTCGGCAGCTTGCTGCAGATCGTCAGGGTAGGGAACGAGTCGGGGGGCGCGGTAGCCGACTCCGGAGTGCAGGGTGCCGTGTTTGCGGCCCGGCGCTTCATAGGCGAGGTCCTGCAGATCGTTGGGCAGCACGATTGCCGTGACCTTGCGCTCCGACAGCGCGGTACGTACCGCACGGTCGACCAGATGCCGGACTTGCGACGGCACGCTGGCTTGTTCGACGAACGCACCGGCGACGTCCTTGAACATGGACACCAGATCCAGTTCCTGCTGGTAGTGGCCGCCGAGTGCCGCACGCGCCTGCTGACCGGCAATCGCCAGCACGGGCATATGATCCATACGGGCGTCGTAAAGTCCGGTGATCAGATGCGAGGCGCCCGGTCCGGAAGTGGCGATACATACGCCCAATTCGCCGGTGAACTTCGCATGCGCCGAGGCCATGAATGCCGCCATTTCCTCGTGCCGGACCTGAATGAACTCGATCTTTCCCTTCGCCCGGTTCAGCGCACCGAACACGCCGTTGATGCCGTCTCCCGGGTACCCGTAGATACGCCGTACGCCCCAGGCATGCAGTCTTTCTACAATAAAATCACCGACGGTTTGAGTCATTGCAGTCTCCACAAACGGATGACGGGCATGAGTCGCGTCCAACGCGTAACGCCATGCCGCGCCCGAGGTCAGGTAAATACGCGTGATCCACAGCGTCCGGCAGCGCGGGTTGAGTGCGCGTATTCCAACGTCGAGCAACGCGCGTACCTGTCTGTTTTGTTTGGTTCGGCGTAGAAACGGTAAAGACAACGTAAGAATTCGCGTGCGCCAACCGGCGACGTTGACGGCCCGCGCGTAATACACCTCCTTGCGAGCCGACGGCGTTCATACGTCCGTTCCGGCGTGATGCGGCATGGCGGCCGGCCTCATTCCTCGACAGACCATGACGCGGCGTGACGACTGGCGCCGACGAGCGCGTTCATCGCGCGTTCAACCGCGTCGTTCTTCAGCGTCGCGCGCCAGCGGACGTCGAAGCGCTCCTCAAGCAGTCCGTTGCTTGCATTCATGCGCATGCCCTTCGACTCCACGTGGCAGCGCTGTTGTT
Organism: Paraburkholderia fungorum; assembly: GCF_902833645.1. Classification (GTDB taxonomy): domain Bacteria; phylum Pseudomonadota; class Gammaproteobacteria; order Burkholderiales; family Burkholderiaceae; genus Paraburkholderia; species Paraburkholderia fungorum. The sequence goes on along the minus strand of NZ_CADFGE010000003.1, from coordinate 353,834 downwards.
CGAGACGCGCGAGCGCTGCGTCGCGCTCGTGCGATAGAGCGGCGTATTCGATCGTTAGCCATGCGTGATGATTGCGCGGCAGATGGCGTTCGAGCACGCCCAGCACCTGCAACACGACGAGTCCAAGGGCGGTGCCTGCGGCGGCCAACGCAATCTGGCCGCCTCCCGCGCATAGTCCGATCACCGTGACGAACCACAGCGTGGCGGCGGTCGTCACACCCGTGATGAGACCGTCCTTGCGCAGAATCGCGCCGGCACCGATGAAACCGACGCCGGACAGGATGCCGAGCGGCAGACGCATCAGATCGAGCACGACGAATGAATGTTCGGGTTTGCCGGCTTGCTGCAGCAGAACATTGACCTGAAGCATCGCGATGCAGGCGGCGAGGCAAACCAGCAATGTCGTGCGCAAGCCTGCGGGCTTGCCCGATTCGCCGCGATTCAAACCGATCGCGGTGCCGACGGCCAGCGCCACCGCCAGGCGGATAGCGAAGTCTTGCCAGGTGAGGACAAGTGGCATGAGTTGCATGGTCGAGCCTCTCTTCGGGTGGAATCTCCATTGGGCCGCCGGTGGAGCCCGCTTCGAAAGAAATACGCGCGGCAGGAAGATGGTCGTGTGCTTCGCGGCGAAGCGCCAGTCACTGAGCCGGCCGTGCGCACGGTGCTCCGTATCTGTCGCCTTGATGCTGCTACTGCGGCATCGGTTCGAACCGATGCGGCGCGCGCGGTGCAGCGGCCGCTGTTGCTGCGTCCTGCCAGCCGCCGCCCAGCGCCTTGTAAAGTGCAACCAGATCGGTACTGACCTGCATCGTGCCTTGCGCGTCCTGCTGGCGGGCCTGTGCCAGTTGCCGCTCGGCATCGAGCACGTTGATGAACGTGACAAGACCCTTGCGGTAGCTTTCGCGCGCCAGCTCGAAGGCGGCTTGCTGCGCGGCGACATCCGCGTCGAGCGCGGCGCGGCGGTCCTGATCGGTGCGGTACACCGCGAGCGCATTGTCCACGTCGCGCAGCGCCATCAGCACGGTCTTGCGGTAGTCCAGCGCTGCTTCTGCCTGTTGCGCCTGCGACAGACGCAGGTTCGACACGAGCGCACCGCCTTCGAACACCGGCAGCGAAATGCTCGGGCCGAATGAATAGAACAGATGCGACCAGCGCGACAGATCACTTGCGTGGGTCGCGCGTGTACCGATTTCGCCGGTCAGCGAAATGTCGGGGTAGAACTGGGCGACCGCTACCCCGACATTGGCTGTCGCCGCGTGCAGATTCGCCTCGGCGCGACGGATGTCCGGCCGCCGCCGCGCCAGCGTGGCGGGCAGCCCCACCGGCACCGCGGGCGGCACCGGCGGCACGGCGGCAGGCGCCGAGAGTTCGCCGGCAAGCGAGCCCGGCGGCTCACCGAGCAGATACGAGAGCGCATTCAGCGCTTGGGCGATCTGCTGATCGAACTGGGGCAACTGCGCTTGCGTTTGCGCGAGCTGCGCGGCCGCGCTTTTCACGTCGAGTTCACTGGCGAGGCCCACCCGCGCCTGGCTCTGTGTGAGTGTCACGATCTCGCGCTGTTGGTCGACGAGGTTGGCGCCGATCTGCCGTTGCGCTTGTGCGCCGCGCAATTGCACATAGGTCTGCGCGACCTCCGCCTCCAGCGAAAGCAATGCGTCGTTGCGGCTCTCGATGGCGGCCTGGGTTTGTGCCCTGGCTGCTTCGACCGAACGGCGCACGCGGCCAAACAGGTCGAGTTCCCATGACGCGTCGAAGCCGGCTTGCCAGAGATTGACGGGCGCTGTCAGTTGATCGAGGAGGTTGTTGGCGCCGTTTCGCACTGCGGCGCCCGCGCCCGGCGCTATCTGATTGACCGGCGAGTTCGGCGCACCCAGTTGGTCGACTTTGTCGTACACCCCTTGCGATTCGAGGAAACCTTTGACACCAAGCTGTTCGCGCGCATAGCTGCCGGTGGCGCGCACATCCGGCAGTCCTTGAGCGGCGGCGCTTTGCACCTGGGTGCGCGCTTCGACGATGCGCAGCAGCGCCTCCTGCAGATCGAGATTGCCTTTGGCGGCCCGGTCGATCAGCGCGTCCAGTGTCGGGTCGCCGAAGCTGCGCCACCAGCGCGGATCGGGATCGGAGTCCTCGGTCGGCTTTGAAGCCGCCGCCTCGGACGATGCCGCACCTGCTGCGGACGCCGCTTGCTGCGGATCGTGCCATTGCGCGGGAACATCGGCGTGCGGCGCGTGAAAATCCGGACCGACCGTGCATGCGCCAAGCGAGCCGGCAAGCGCCACGATCAGCACACGCCGTGAAAGAGCGGCGACCACACGCGACATGTCAGTGGCCTCCCGCACCGCCGGCCGCTTTGGCCGGCGAAAAGAAGAACGTGACCGGAATGCACAGAAAGCAGAACACCGCGAGAATCGCGAACACGTCGACATAGGCCAGAATCGTCGCTTGTGAAATGAAGGTTTCGTAGAGGCGTCCTGACGCGGTCTGCAAGGCCTGCGCGAAGGGCTGGCCCGTCATATCCGCGACGGTTTGCGCGGTGCGTTGCAGCGTGTCGTTATAGTTTTGCGAGAGCGGCGAAAGATGCCCGGACAGGTGGGCCATGCGCGCCTGGGTGCGCTCTCGGATCAATGCCGTCGACAGCGAGATGCCGATCGAACCGGCCACATTGCGAAACATCGTGAAGAGCGCCGACGCATCGTCGTTCAGGCGCTGCGGCACGGTCAGATAGGCGAGCGTGGTAATCGGCACGAACAGGAAGCCGATCGCCAGAGACTGTGCGCTGCGCATCTTGACGAGCGTGGCGTAGTCGATATCCGGCACGAGCGTATGCGAATAGGCGAGTGCACACGTCAACAGAAAAAATCCGCAGGTGACGAGAAAGCGCGTTTGCACATAGGGCATAAGCTTGCTGATAAGCGGAATTTCCATTGTGATCAGCAGTGCGCCTGGCGACAGCACGAGCCCGGCCAGCATCGCCGTATATCCCAGTTGCTGCTGCGCGAGTTGCGGCACCAGTACCGCGCTGCCATAAAGCACCGACGCGAAGGCGGCGATCGTCACGCAGCCGAGCGCGAAATTGCGGTCCTTCAGGCAGTCCAGATCGACAACAGGCTTCTTTGCATACAGCAGCCAGCAGATCGCTCCGGCGATTCCCAGCGCCGCCAGGATCGCAAAGGTGCGAATAAAGGGCGACGAGAACCAGTCGTCGTCCTCGCCGCGATCGAGCATGACCTGCAGGCAGCCGAGACCGATTGCGATCAGCGCAATGCCGATATAGTCGATCGACACCTTCGATTCGCGTTTGCGCCACGGTGGATCTTCGACCAGTTGCATCACCGCCAGCGAAGTGAGCACGCCCACCGGCACGTTGAGCAGGAACACCCAGCGCCACGAAAAATTGTCGGTGATCCAGCCGCCGAGCGTGGGGCCCAGCACGGGCGCGACGACGATCGCAACCGCCGAGATCGAGAACGCGCGGCCGCGCTGCGCGGGCGGGAAGGTGTCGAGAATGATCGACTGCTGATTCGGCTGCAGACCGCCGCCGAAGAAGCCCTGCAGAAGCCGGAATACGATCAGTTGCCCGAGATTGGTTGCGATACCGCACAGGAACGAGCAGATCGTGAACGCGACAATACAGACGAGGAAATAGCGCTTGCGGCCCAGCACACGGCCCAAAAATCCTGAAATAGGCAGCACGATGCCGTTGGCGACCAGATACGACGTCAATGTCCAGGTGGCTTCGTCGTAGCTTGCCGACATGGTGCCGGCAATATGCGGCAGCGCCACGTTGACGATCGTCGTGTCGAGCACTTCCATGAACGCGGCGAGCGTGACAACCACGGCAATCAACCAGGGGTTGCCGGCGGGCTGCCAGTTCGACTGCGCGCCGTCCTGCTGGGGCGGATTCGAGCCGCTTGCGTCGCTTGCGCTCATTTGAGGTAAACCTTCGGCGTCACCGACAAGCCGAGCGCGAGCGGCCGATCGCGCGGCAAACCGTCGTCGATCACGATCTTCACGGGGACTCGCTGGACGATCTTGACGAAATTGCCCGTTGCGTTTTCTGCGGGAAACGCCGAGAAGCGCGAGCCGCTGCCAAGCTGGATGCTATCGACATGGCCGTGCAGATCGAGCTTGGGGTAGGCGTCGACTTCGACGTTCACCTTGTCGCCCGGACGCATACGCTCGAGTTGCGACTCCTTGAAATTGGCGGTGATCCAGACTTGCGGCGTGACGATCGAAAAGAGCGATACGCCTGCCTGCAGGAAGGTGCCGTATTGCACGTTGCGGCGCGTGATCCAGCCGTCCGTTGGCGAACGCACTTCGCAATACGAGAGGTTGAGTTCGGCCTGCTCGAGTTGCGCGCGCGCTTGCTGAACCTGCTGACGCCGTTCTTCTACGGCGGCTGCGGCCTGTCTGATCTGCTGCGGCACGAGACTCGCGGTTTGCAGTTGCGCGCGGGCCTGTTCGACGTTGGCGCTGGCCGTTTGCCGCTGCGCGTCGGCGGTGTCGATATTCTGTTGCGAGGTGGCGCGCTGGTCGACCGCATGCTGGCGCTCGTACGCAGCCTGCGCCTGATGGTAGTTCGCCTGAGCCGACGAGATCTGCGCTTTCGCCTGCTGGTACTGGGCGGGATATTGCACGCGCGCAATGTCGAGCTGTACCTGGGCCGCGTTTAACTGGGCCTGCGCGAGGCCCAGTTGCGCGCGTGCCGCGTCCACCTGCGCCTGGTAGTCGCGCTTGTCGATGACAAGCAGCAGGTCGCCTTTGTGCACATAGACGTTGTCGTTGACCGCGAGCCGAACCACGTAGCCCGATACTTTCGGCGCCATCGTGATGGCGTTGCCGTCCGTGTAGGCATCGTCGGTGCTGACCTGATTGCGAGTCGCGAACCACCAGACGAGCCCGGCAATCGCGAGCAGAACGGCTACCGCGCCGAGGATGATCAAAGGTTTCTTGCCGGAGCGCTTGCGGGTGTCCGACGAGTCGCCGTCTTTGCCTTCCTTGCCGTCCTGGTTGCTCTGCTGATGTTGATTGCTGGGGGTGCCCTCCGGCGGGTCACCGGTTCTTTCACGGTCCTGGTCGGTCTGAGAGGAGGCGCTTTGATCTGACATTGGAATTTGTTCCGACGAAGGGTACTTTTTTCGCAAAACGTGACAGCGTGATCGTCAAGACCTGCATTCGGATCGCGCCAGAAGTCCACACGGCGGGCGACATTTTGTCGGCGCAACGCGCACCCCTGGCGGTGCGTTGCGTCGGCTGCGTGCGTCTACGGCGTATCGACGTAGGTCAGCAATCGATGTGCCCGTTTGGCCCTGCTGCCACGGCTTTCGGGATGGCACACCTGCATGGCGTTACACGCGTTTGCCGACTCCGGCCTTTTGCGGCGCGGCCTGTTTTTTGCTACCTGCACACACGCAGGACCTTCTTGTTCGGCGCGTCCTGCCGTAGAAACCAGAGTTCACGGAGACGGCACGGATGCGGATACGGCGACGATTCGCAACGACAGTTCGCGGCGGCCCTGCCATGCGCAGATGGGCGGTGCCGGCATGGCTCGCCGTAGCGTTCGGCGCGCCGCCCGCCGCCGCGCAAGGCACGCCGGGCGGCGCGCCGCTCAACTATTTTCTGCACGCGGCCGGTCCTGCTGCCGTGCCCACCATGCGCCTCGGCTGGATGCTCGCCGCCTTGGCCGTCTCGGTGTCGGTGCTGGTGGCGGTGCTGTTGTGTATAGCCATCATGCGCCGACGGCCGCGCGCCGACCCGGCCACGTTGCATGGGGATAGAGGCGGAATGGCGTGGGTCTATGTCGGCACGGGGATATCGTCGGTCGTGTTATTCGCGACGCTTGTCTATGTGCTGATGACGCTCGAAACCGTCGCGTCGCCGGTCCGGCAGCCGAACCTGACAATCACCGTCACCGCCTACGACTGGTGGTGGAAAGTCGCTTACAGCGATGCGCCCGACCCGGCTCGCAACTTCGTGACCGCCAACGAAATCCATATTCCGGTGGGCGAACCGGTGAAGGTCGAATTGCAGAGCGCCGATGTGATTCACGCGTTCTGGGTGCCGCAGCTGGCCGGCAAAACCCAGGCGATTCCCGGGCAGACCAACGAACAATGGATCGAGGCCGATCAGCCGGGCACTTATCGCGGGCAGTGTTCGCAGTTCTGCGGCGCGCAGCATGCGCACATGGCGTTCGAGGTGGTCGCGCAAAGCGCTCAGGATTTCGACGCGTGGCGCCGCGCTCAGGGGCAGGCCGCGCAACCGGTGAGCGGCGCGGAAGCAGTGGCGGGTCAGCGGCTCTTCGGCGAGCGCTGTGCCGGCTGTCACACGGTGCGCGGCACCGATGCGCTGGGCGTGCAGGCGCCCGATCTGACGCATCTCGACTCGCGCCGGCTGCTGGCCGCCGGCGCGCTGACCAATACCGCCGCGCATCAGCTCGACTGGGTCCAGCACGCGCAACGGATCAAACCGGACTCGCTGATGCCGTCCATCGCGCTAAGCGTTACCGATGCCGCCGCGCTGTCCGCGTATCTGTCCACGCTGCACTGACAAAGGAGTCGAGCCGATGGCCGCACCCACCGTGTCACCCGCGCAAGCCGACCCGTTACGGCTGTCGCGCACATTGCGCGTCGGCCGTATCGAAGCAGGCAGTGCTGAGGAGAAGCGCTTGCGGGAGCTATGGGAAGCGCGGCCGGGCTGGCGCGGCTGGTTCTCGACGGTCGATCACAAGACCATTGGTCTGCGCTACCTGGTGACCGCCTTTCTGTTCCTGCTGGCGGGCGGCATTGAAGCGCTGCTGATGCGTCTGCAACTGGCGCGCCCCAACGCGACGCTGCTCACGCCCGAACAATACGACCAGCTCTTCACGATGCACGGCGTGACGATGATTTTCCTGTACGCGCTGCCCGTGCTGTCCGGCTTCTCGAACTATCTGTGGCCGCTGATTCTCGGCGCGCGCGACATGGCGTTTCCACGCCTCAATGCATTTTCCTATTGGGTGTTTGTGTTCGCGGGCCTGTTTCTCTATGCGAGCTTTCCACTTGGCGAAGCGCCGAATGCGGGCTGGTTCAACTACGTGCCGCTATCCGGCCTCGAGTACAACACGGGACCCAACATCGACGTGTATGCGCTCGGGATGGTGCTGCTCGGCATTTCGACCACCGTCGGTTCGATCAACTTTGTCGTCACGCTGCTGCGAATGCGTGCGCCGGGTATGTCGCTCGACCGGCTGCCGGTGCTGGTGTGGGGCACGTTGACCGCTTCGGGCGCCAACCTGCTGGCAGTTCCTTCGGTGAGCCTGGCGTTTTTTCTGCTTTGGCTGGACCGGCGCGTAGGGACCCATTTCTTTGACGTGCTCAACGGCGGGCGGCCTTTGCTGTGGCAACACCTGTTCTGGATTTTCGCGCACCCGTGGGTGTACGCGGTTGTGTTGCCGGCAATGGGTATCGTCTCCGATGCGTTGCCGGTGTTTTGCCGCAGACCTCTGGTCGGCTACGGACCGGTGGCGATCTCCACTGTGGCGACCATGCTGGTGGGCTTTGTCGTGTGGATCCATCATATGTTTGCAACTGGCATTCCGCCGCTCGCGCTGTCATTTTTCGGCTCGGCCAGCATGGTGATCGCGGTGCCCAGCGCGGTCGCGACGTTCGCATGGATCGCGACGATCTGGACGGGCAGGCCGGTCATGCGTGTGCCGTTCCTGTTCTTCGCCGGCTTTGTATTGCTGTTCGTGGTGGGCGGCGTGTCGGGCGTGATGACGGCCGCCGTGCCGTTCGACTGGCAACTGACCGATACGTATTTCGTGGTCGCGCACCTGCACTACGTGCTGCTCGGCATCAACGTGTTTCCGGTGATCGGCGGAATCTACTTCTGGTTTCCGAAATTCACCGGCCGGATGATGAGCGAGCGGCTTGGCAAGATCGGCTTCTGGGTGATGTTCGTCGGTTTCAACGTGGCGTTTTTTCCAATGCATATCGCCGGGCTGTTGGGTATGCCGAGGCGCATCTATACCTATCCGCCCGATATGGGCTGGAATACCGTGAACATGGTAACGTCGCTCGGTTCGTTCGTGTTCGCGTTCGGCGTGCTGATTTTCCTTGTCGATCTGTTGTATAGCATCAGGCATGGTGCGATTGCCGGCGACAACCCGTGGGATGCGCCGACGCTCGAATGGTCCGTTTCGTCGCCGCCGCCGCCGTATAACTTCGCGGTGCTGCCGTTCGTCGCGAGTCGGCACCCGCTGTGGGAAGGGCGCATGGAGGAGGGGACGGCCGGCGAGGCGCCACGTCAACGTTCGAAGCTCGATGAAGGGTTCCTGCTAGGCGAAGGCCGCGAGGCGCTCGGCACCACGGCGCTGGAAGGCAGACCGGATGTGATTCTGAAAATGCCGGACGACTCGTATGCGCCGTTCTGGCTCGGCCTGTTCGCGACGCTGGTGTTCGCCGGGCTCGCGCTGCGCGCCGGGATTTTTACCGCGGCGGCGCTGCTCGCGTGTGCAGTCACCATCGTCGTGTGGTTGTGGCCCGAACGCGCGCTGATCCAGCGCGAACCGCAGACCGTGACCGACGCGGGGGACTGACATGGACGCACTCACAGCACGCAGCGACTACACCCTGCCGGTCGGCAGTGCCGGCGAGCGCTCCGGCGGCTGGTGGGGGTGTCTCACGTTGATCGTTACCGAGGGGGCGCTGTTCGGTTATCTGATCTTTTCGTATCTGTACCTTGCGTCGCAAACCGGTCAGCAATGGCCGCCGGAGGGGCTGCCCAAGCTTGGTCTCGGCATTCTCAACACCGGTATCCTGCTGTCGAGCAGCGGCTTTGTCTGGTTCTGCGAGCGCTGCGTGCGGCGGCGACGCTTACGCTGGGGCGTTGCGTCGATGGCGGTGGCAGTTGTACTCGGCGTGACGTTCATGGGCATCCAGTTGCGCGAATGGCATAACCACCCATACGGACTGACTGCGCAGCTATATAGCTCGCTTTACTTTACGATCACCGGCTTTCATATGATGCACGTCGCGGTGGGCATCGTCGTGCTGTTCCTGCTGCTGTTGTGGACGGCGTTTGGCTACTTCGACGAACGGCGCTGCGTCGCGCTGACGATCGGCGGCCTGTACTGGCATTTCGTCGATGTGGTGTGGCTGTTTATCTTCACCACCTTGTATCTGACGCCCTATCTGTTGCGGGGCGCATCATGAGTCCGGCCAGAATTGACACGCCACCACCGGCGCATGCGTCGACGCTCGCCGGTATGCCACGTCTGCACGGCTCGCGCGTGTTGATCGGCATGCTTGCCGCGCCGTTTGCATGGGTTGTGCAGATGGGCATCACAGAGGCGTTGGCCGCACAAAGTTGCTTTCCTCACACGCGTCCGCTGGCGGCCCCGGCGATACCGTGGCTCAATGCGGCCATTCTCGTCGTCAACGCCGTCTGTCTGGTGCTTGGCTGTTGTGGTGCCGTCACTGCATGGCACAACGTCCGATTTGTCAAACGGATTCGCTCTGGAATGCCAGGCAATGCGAATGATGAACCTGGTCTGCTGGATGGTTTCCTCGCGCGGGTGGGGGTGATGAGCAGTACGCTGTTCGTGTTCGCACTGATCGCCACCGACATCGCGGTGCTGATTGTGTCGCCATGCCGGTGGTGAAGATGAACGTGCGCATTTTTTTACTCCTGGCCGCGAAAGGTCGCCTCAATGGCCGGCCCGGCAACCGGCGACTGTACGCGGCGCTGTTGGCCGGTTGCGCTTTGCTCTGTGGGGGAACGCTGGGCGGATCAGCGGCGCTTCGTGCGGCCGAGCAGGCTGCGCCGCCTGCGGAGGTCGCACAAGCGGTGCCCGATGCCGCACTGGTTGCCCGTGGCGCGTATCTGGCCAAAGCGGCCGATTGCGCGGGCTGCCACACCGCAGCGCCCGCCGCCGGCCAGACTGGCCCTGCGGCCCTGCCTGCTCCGTTTGCCGGTGGCCTGGGCATGGCCTCGCCGTTCGGCACGATCTACTCGTCGAACATTACGCCGGATCCTGTCAATGGAATCGGCCGCTACACCTATGACGACTTCGCCCGCGCGCTGCGCGACGGGGTTGCGCCCGGCGGCAAGCGGCTCTATCCGGCAATGCCGTTCCCATCGTTCGCGAAGATCAACGACGACGACATGCACGCGCTGTACGCTTACTTCATGCATGGCGTCAAACCCGTCGCAAAGCCGGCGCCGCAAACGCGCCTGCCTTTTCCGTTCAACCAGCGCTGGGCGCTGATGTTCTGGGACTGGGCGTTCGTGCCGGGCGGGCGATATGTGCAGCAGCCCGGACACGATGCGCAGTGGAATCGTGGCGCCTACCTCGTGCAATCACTCGGCCACTGCGGCGCCTGCCATACGCCGCGCGGTCCGGCGTACGAGGAACGCGGCTATGACGGCAATGCGCATCTGTACCTGACAGGCGGCACCAACGATCACTGGTTTGCGCCGAATCTGACCGGCGATCCCGGTGCGGGTCTCGGACGCGTCCCGGCGCAGGACATCGCAGCGTTCCTGAGAAGCGGGCACGGTGGGGGACTTGTCACGTTCGGCAGCATGGTTCAGGTCGTCGAAGACAGCACGCAGTATCTGAGCGATGACGACCTGAACGCCATCGCCGCGTACCTGAAGAGCTTGCCGGCGCGTGAGCCGGCCGGGCTTTACGACATGCATTCGCGCGCGGCGCAGCAAACCGTGCAGGCGCTGCGTACCGGCGACGTCGAGCGGCCGGGCGCCGGCATTTTCCAGAGCTACTGCGCGCGCTGCCATCAGGCGGACGGGCTCGGCGTCGCGCAGAAGTATCCGCGTCTGGCGGGCAATCCCGCGGTGCTCGCGCCCCAAAGCACATCGCTTGTACGTCTGCTGGTAGAAGGCGGCGCGGCTCCGCACACGGAGAATGGGCCGCCCTCGCGCAAAATGCCGTCCTTCGCGGACAAACTGACCAATGAGGAAATGGCCCAGGTATTGACGTTTATCCGCAATACGTGGGGCAACGCGGCGCCGCCCGTTACGACACGCGATGTGACGAGCGTGCGCGGCGCCATTCACAAGTAGTGGGGCGCCGCATCTTCAGTCACTGAGGGCGCAGGTCGGTGCGCTGCTGCGCCTCACGGGCAGAACGCCGTGTTTCCAGTTTCGAACGTTGCACGAATGCTGCGATTGACAGCCGCTCACGAGCCGGTGACTGACGCGCCGAGTTCGGTCACACCCATCTCGTCCAGCACCTCGCGGACCGCTGCGAGTGCGGCGCGCAACTCGGGCTCGCCGATGCGGCCGATGCAGCCAATCCGGAACGATTCAGCCACGGTGAGCTTGCCCGGATAGATCACGAAGCCACGTTGCTTGAGGCTGTCGTAGAAGCGCTGGAACACGAAACGCGGATGCGTGGGCATATGGAACGTGACGATGATGGGAGCCTGCAACGCATCAGGCAGCAGCGGCCTGAAGCCGAGCGCGCGCATGCCCTCAACGAGTATCCGGCAATTGTTCCGGTAGCGTGCCCCGCGACCCGCCACACCGCCTTCGGCGACAAACTCTTCGAGTGCCTGATGAAACGCGACAATCACGTGGGTCGGCGGCGTGAAGCGGTACTGGCTGGTCTTCTCCAGGTTGGCACACTGGTCTTGCAAATCGAGCACCAGCGTAGTCGCATTCCCCTTTGTCCGCTCGAGCGCCTCGCGCCGGCAGATCACAAAGCCGAGGCCGGGAACGCCCTCAATGCATTTGTTCGACGATGCGGCTACCGCGTCGATGTGCATCGACCGCACGTCGAGGGGGAGCGCGCCAAACGCGCTCATCGAGTCCACCAGATAACTCTTGCCGTATTTCGCCGCGAGTGCGCCAAGCTGCGCGATCGGGTTCAGTATGCCTGCCGTGGTTTCGCAGTGGACGGCAAACACATGGGTGATCGAGGGCGTGCGTGCGAGGATCGCCTCGACCTCGCCGAGGTCGGGCGGCGTGTCCTCGGCAGTCTCGTAGACCAACGTCTCGCGCCGCGCGATCTCGAGGATGCGCTTCGCCCGCTTGCCGTAGGCGCCGTTGATCAGCACGAGCGCGGTGCCGTCCGGGGGCACAAAGCTCGTCAGCATCGCCTCGACCGCGAAAGTGCCCGAGCCCTGCATCGGCACCGTCACCCACTCGCCCGCGCCATTCGCGATGTCGGCAAGGCGCGCGAGCGTGGATCGGTTGATCTCGACGAAGTTCGCGTCTCGCGAGCCCCAATCGTGCAGCATCGCAGCCTTGACGGTGCGCGAGGTAGTAAGCGGCCCGGGAGTCAGCAACAACGGATCGCCCGTTTCGGAAGCAGCCACTGCGGTATATGTTGAGCTGGTCATCAAAGTTCTCCTCTGCAAGTCCGTTTGGCACCTGTATCGACGCATGAAATTCGCGCTAAGGTTTGCAACAAAGTCAGTCGATACGCCACAAAAAACACATTCTATGTCTTAGGGAGACTGCCTCGGAGAGTCCGGCGTTCCCCGTAGCATGGTCCGGATGCGACGTAGTTAAGTGAAAGCAGCAACCATAGCAGTGGCCGTTCATGCGCGCTAGAGCAAGCACCTTGGTCAAGCTTGAATTGAGCGAGGGCGCCGACGCCGGTGCGGCCATAACGATCGCGACGCCCAGACGAAGATGCGTGCGCGAATGGAGGAGAACATGTCGGAATCATTCTTCCCGATGTTCGCGGCGTTCGCCGGAGACACCGGGAAAAATCGATACTCAACTCCAGGGCAACGAGTATGTCTTCACGTGAGTGAAACTCTTCATCGCTTCCTGCACCCCTTCCTTGTAACCCAGACCCGAGTCCTTGATGCCGCCGAACGGCGTGAGTTCAAGCCGATAACCGGGTACTTCACGCACATTGACACTGCCGACTTCAAGTTCGGCGATGAAGCGCGTGATGTAGTCCATCCGATTCGTGCAGACCGAGGACGACAGTCCATAGTCGGTCGAATTCGAGATCCGGATCGCGTCGTCGATGTCGCGGAAGCGGATAACTGGCGACACCGGTCCGAAGGTTTCGTATTTGACGAGCGGCATATCGGGCGTCACGTGGTCCACGACGGTCGGCGAGTAGAGCGCGCCTTTGCGAATGTTGCCGTACAGCAGTTTCGCGCCGCGGCTCACCGCGTCGTTGACCTGCGCTTCGAAGAACTTTGCTGCGGCCTCGTCGATGACGGTGCCCATATCGGTGGCCGGGTCTGCCGGGTCGCCATAGCGCACCGCGCGGGTCTTTTCCACCAGCAACTCCACAAAACGGTCGGCCACCGCTTCATGCACCAGCATCCGCTTGACCGCCGTGCAGCGTTGGCCGGAGTTCTTGTACGAGCCCGACACGGCGAGCGTGCTGGCCTCGTCGAGATCGGCGTCCTCCATGACGATAATCGGGTCGTTGCCGCCAAGTTCGAGCACTGCACGCCGGTAGCCCATTTTCTCGGCGATGTATTTGCCGATCGGCACGCCTCCGGTGAAGGTGATCAGATCCACATGCTCGTTGGTGATCAGTTCGTCGGCAATCTCTTTGGGGTCGCCGGTGAGAACCTGCAGCATTTCCTGAGGCAGGCCGGCGGTGTACAGGATGTCGGCGAGCAGATAGGTGGACAGCGGCACCTTTTCCGACGGCTTGACCACGATCCGGTTGTTCGTCGCGATGGACGGCACGATCTTGTGCGCGACCTGGTTCATCGGGTGGTTAAACGGCGTGATGGCGGAAATCACGCCCAGCAGAGGATCGCGCAACGTATAGACGCGCCGTTTCTTGCCATGGGGCGTCAGATCGCAGGAAAATACCTGGCCGTCGTCCTTGAGCGCCTCGTTGGCGCCGAAGATCAGCACGTCGCTGACACGGCCCGCTTCGTACAGGGAGTCCTTCCGGCACAGCCCGGCTTCGGCGGTAATCAGCGCGGAAATCTCTTCGGTGCGCTCCCGCACGATCTCGGCGGCGCGCCGCAGGATCTGCGAGCGCTCGTAGCGGGTGAGTCTGGCGCGGTAAGCGTGGGCGTACGCGAAGGCGCGCTTCACGTCGGCGAGCGTCGCCTTGGGCACGGTGCCGACCAGTTCGCCGTTGTACGGATTCAGAACCTCGATGACCTGTTCGCGCCGGATCTGTTCTCCGCAGATTCGAAGGGCTTCATGACGGACCGGCAAAGATGGCCGCGATTCCACGATGGCATTCATGCTGTCTCCTGATGTGCAAGAAGGTTATTGACGACTATTGAAGGTGGTTGAGCGCGAGGTCGAGGATGTCGAAATTGCGCAGACGCTTTCTCTGGGACACGGCCTGTGTCACCGGGCGGCTGAAAAGCAGCGGCACTGTCTGTTCGGAGAGACCGCCGTGCGAGCGCAGCGGGGCATTGAGACCCGACAGGTCGTGGCGCGATTCGCTGGTGCCGAGCACGACATGCCGCCCGGAAACCACGATGATGTCGCCGAGTCGATCACGCGGCAGCTCGAAGCGCTCGCAGCCTTCCGCGCCAGTGAGCGCCAGTTCGATGCCTGTGCGCTCGCGCAGTTTGGCCAGTACTCGAGCCTGATCGACCGAAGCCGGCAGGTAGATCGTGGCAAACGAGCCCAGGGCTCCGTGGTGCACCACATACGGATCGGTAATCGGCAGGATCACACGTGCCACGCCGGCGCCGAGCCATGCGTCCAGTTCGTCCTGCAGATAGATCACATTCGGCTTGCCGGCCGCGTCATGCTTGTCGTTCATGCCGTGGTCCGCCGTAATCGCGACGGTGGCCCCGAGTTCGGCCATGCGTTGCAAGTAGGGGTCCATCATTTCGTAGAACGCGTTGGCCCCGGTGCTGCCCGGTGCGCACTTGTGCTGCACGTAGTCGGTGGTCGACAGGTACATCAGGTCGATGGGGCGGGTCTCGAGGAGGCGCACGCCGGCCGCGAACACGAACTCGGACAGGTCGGCGCTGTACACGTCCGGCACCGGCTTGCCCACCAGCTCCACCACACCTGTGATGCCGTTTTCGGCCTGAGTGACTTCATCGGCTTTCTCGGACGAGAAGCAGATACCGTTCAGTTTGTTGCCAAGCAGGCGGCGCAGTTTGTCCTTCGCGGTAACGACCGCGACCTTTGCACCCGCATCGGCGAACGCGGCCAATACCGTCGGTGCGCGCAGGTACTTCGGGTCGTTCATCAACACTTCGGCGCCGCTCTCGCGATCGAAGAAGTAGTTGCCGCTAATGCCGTGCACCGAGGGGGGCACGCCCGTCACGATCGACAGGTTGTTCGGGTTCGTGAAGCTCGGTACGACACAGTCGCCTTTGAGCGCGGCTCCATTTTCCAGAATCCGGGCCAGAAACGGAGCGACCCCGGCGCGAGCCGCCTCCGTCAAATAGTCGTATTCGCAACCGTCCACACAGACCACGACGAGAGGCTGGTCCATCCACCGGTAGTCACGCCCATTTACGTTGAGCGTTCGAGTGTTCGTGTTCATGAGGTTTTCCTTTGAGCGATCAGGTGAGGGTTGAGAGCGGTATTCCGATGCGCCGGGTTTCGCTGCGAGCGGTCTGAATTAGGGGTTTCCACGGGACGCATCGAAAAGTGTTTTTGCATGCTTGACATTAAACTTCGTGAATCGTAGATTGTCAACAACATGCAGATGGCAAAATACACTCTACGGTTACACGGCCCGCAAGCCCTCAGCCGGGCGAAATTTCGTGGGCATCGACGTATGGGGTCAGAAGGCGGCCGTGTCGGTCGAGCGGATGAGTGTTCTTGCCCGATAGCCATGGGTTCGGGAGGAGACCGCGCGACCGCGAAGCCGTAGTCGCCGTGAAATCAAGGAAGTGCGGGCGTTGTCGGCTAAGACCAGGAAGGGCCAGAGCACGGCGGCGGAACAGTAATTTCCAGGAGGATGACGATGTTGGATTACCTGCGCATCGAAGGGATTCACAAGCAATTCGGTTCGACCCCGGTTCTGAAGGATGTCAATCTGACAATCTTCAAGGGGGAAATGGTCTGTTTTCTGGGCCCTTCGGGTTGCGGCAAGACCACCTTGCTGCGAATCATCGCGGGTCTGGAGACGCAAAGCGCGGGCACCATCGCGCAGGCCGGCAAGGACATTTCGATGCTGCCGCCCATGCTGCGCGATTACGGCATCGTGTTTCAGTCGTACGCGCTGTTTCCGAATCTCACGGTCAACGAGAACGTCGCCTACGGTCTGACGAACCGGAAAGTGCGCAAAGCGGTGATCCGCGAGCGTGTGGCCGAACTGCTCGCGCTCGTCGGTCTGCCCGATAGCGGCCCAAAACATCCCGGTCAACTGTCCGGCGGCCAGCAGCAGCGCATCGCTCTCGCGCGGGCGCTGGCTACTTCGCCCGGTCTGTTGTTGCTCGACGAACCTCTGTCTGCGCTCGATGCGCGGGTGCGGGTTCGTTTGCGTCAGGAGATCCGCCAGCTGCAACAGCGTCTCGGGGTGACGACGATCATGGTGACGCACGATCAGGAGGAGGCGCTTTCGATGGCCGACCGCATCGTGGTGATGAATCACGGCGTGATCGAGCAAATCGGCACACCGACCGAGATTTATCGCGAGCCCGCAACGCCGTTCGTTGCCGACTTTGTCGGCAAGGCCAACATTCTGCCGGCCACCGTGAGTGCGAACGGCGCGATCCAGGTGGGTGACGTCGGCCTGAACTGTGTGAAGGTGAGCGAGTCGCTCAAGGGCGGTTCGCGAGTGTCGCTGTTCCTGCGTCCGGAGGATCTCGTCGTGCGGGGCGTCGACACGAAAGCCGGCAACACGCTGAGTGGCCGTATCGGGAAGCTGGAATTTCTGGGAGCATTCTGCCGGGTCAGCGTTCAGGTGGACGGCATGCCCGGGACCGAAGTACTGGCCGATCTGTCGTATCACGATATGACTGAATTCGACCTGCAGGAAGGCTCGGTGCTTAATCTCGCTGTCCTCGGCAACCGCGTGCGGATCTTCGGTGAAGACCAGCGGAGGGTGCAATGAGTACGACACTCACCGAACCGGGAAAAGACGCGATGCTTGCCGAAGTGCGGCAACGTACTCACTGGCAGGATCGCATCGGCCATGCCGGGATGCTGCTGATGGGATGTTTTCTGCTGCTGGCCCTGCTTGCGCCGCTCACGATGGTCATCATGCGATGCGTCGAGGATCGCGATGGGCGCTTCGTCGGTCTCGCCAATTTCACGTCGTATTTCCGGACCCCGGCACTGTGGAATTCGGTCGGACATTCGCTGTTCATTGCAGTCTCGGTGACGGCGATTACGATTCCGCTCGCCTTCACGTTCGCGTACGCGCTAACGCGCAGTTGCATGCCGCTCAAGGGACTCGTGCGCAACATCGCCCTGATTCCGCTTCTCGCACCGACGCTACTGTCGGCGGTGTCGTTTATTTACTGGTTCGGCAACGCGGGTTTGTTGCGGCGCTGGACAGCCGGTCACAGCATCTATGGCGCACCGGGAATCATCGCCAGTCTGGTGTACGCGGCAATGCCGCACGTGCTGATGATCCTGATTACTGCGCTGTCATTGACGGACGCCCGCCTGTATGAAGCCGCAGACGCAATGGGTACGAGCCGTTTGCGCAAGTTCTTCACGATCACGCTGCCCGGCGCGAAGTATGGGCTGATCAGCGCGACCATGGTGGTGTTCACCATCTGTGTGAACGACTTCGGCGTACCGATCGTGATCGGCGGCTCTTACAACGTGCTGTCCACCGACGTGTACAAGCTCATCGTCGGTCTGCAGGATTTCAATACCAGCGCGGTGGTGAGCATCTTGCTGCTGTTGCCGGCACTCCTTAGCTTTGCTACCGACTTTTTCGTCAGGCGCAAACAGCGTTCGCTGCTTGGCGCGCGCTCGGTGCCATATGAACCTAAGAGGTCGCGCGGTTTCGACCTGGCGATGCTGGCGTACTGCAGTGTCGTGTGTTTTCTGATGATGGCGATTGTCGGGATTTCGATTTATGGCTCGTTTGTCCACTTCTGGCCGTACAACCTGACGCTCGGGCTGAGTCATTACCGGATGGGGCTCATCGGCGCGGGCATCATCGGCGCATACAAAAACAGCCTGGAAATGGCGGCGCTGGTCGCGACAGCGGGGACTATGCTGGTGTTTGGCGGAGCCTATCTGATCGAGAAAACGCGCGGTATGGATTGGCTGCGCCCAGTCATCAATCTGTGCGCGGTTTTGCCGATGGGTGTGCCGGGTCTCGTACTTGGGATTGGTTATATCTTCTTCTTCAATCATCCGGCCAATCCCCTTAATTTTCTCTACGGGTCGCTGCCGCTGCTTGCCATCGTCACGATCATTCACTACTACTCGTCGAGCCATCTGACCGCCATTACCGCGCTCAAACAGATCGACAACGAGTTCGAGGCGGTATCCGCGTCGCTGAAAGTGCCGTTCTATGCCACGTTTTTCCGCGTCACCGTGCCGGTATGTTTGCCGGCCATTCTGGAAATCAGCCGCTATTTCTTCATTAACGGCATGACGACGATCTCGGCGGTTGCCTTCCTTTATTCGCCGGGGACGCAACCGGCGTCGGTGGCGATCCTGAATCTCGATGAAGCCGGACAAATCGGGCCGGCCGCGGCGATGGCAACGCTGATTGTGGTGACCTCGACCCTCGTGTGTGTGCTCTATGCGTTAGTGAATCGCTTTCTGTTGGCACGCACGCAACGCTGGCGCTATACGTCGCGCAACCGATAACACACCCTGGCAGAGCAAACAGGAAATAACGATGAGACCTTTCTGGCTTGAACAGGCACTGCGCGGCGAAGCGTCTGACGCGCCGGCTTTGCAGGGCGCGGTAAACGCCGATGTGTGTATCGTCGGCGGCGGCTTTACCGGTCTTTGGACAGCGCTGCAATTAAAGCGCGCCAATCCGCATCTGGATGTCGTGCTGATCGAAGCGGATATTTGCGGTGCGGGTGCGAGTGGCCGTAACGGCGGTTGCTTGTTGACCTGGGAAACCCGTTTTCTCACACTGCGCCGACTATTCGGCGAAAGTGAGGCACTACGGCTCGTAGAGGCTTCTCGCCAGACGGTCGATAAGATCACGGCCTTCTGCCGCGAGCATCGAATCGATGCGCAGATTCGCGTCGACGGCACGTTATACACCGCGACGAGCGCCGCTCAGATCGGCAGCGCCGAGGCCGTCAAAGCCGCGTTGGATGAACGCGGCATGGGCTCATTCGTCAGTCTCGACGTCGAAGAAGTCCGCCGGCGCGCAGGGTCGAAGCGGCACCTCGCGGGTGATTTCTCGCCTGTCGCCGCGACGGTGCAGCCCGCCTTGCTCGTGCGCGGATTGCGGCGCGTCGCCTTGGAGATGGGCGTTCGCCTGTACGAGAAGACCGCCTTCGAATCGCTGAGTTATGTGCCGGGTCCGCTGGTCCGCACGACGTACGGAGAGGTGCGCGCAAAGCGCGTTGTACTGGCGATCAACGCGTGGATGGCAAAAACCTTCCCGCAGTTCGAGCGCAGCATTGCGCTCGTATCGAGCGACATGATCATCACCGAACGCGCACCTGAAATTCTGGAGCGTCTGGGATTCAGGAACGGTCTGTCGGTGCTGGATTCACGGACCTTTGTCTACTACTACCGCACTACGCCCGATGGCAGGCTGATGCTCGGCAAGGGCGGCAATACGTTTGCGTATGGCGGCCGCGTGCTGCCGGTATTCGATCAACCCTCGCCGTATCGGGCGGCGCTCGCGCGCGATCTGAGCGGTTTTTTTCCTGAACTCGCGTCGGTGCCGATCGCCGCAAGCTGGAACGGGCCGTCAGATCGGTCGGCCACCGGATTGCCGTTCTTTGGCCGGCTCGACGAACGGCATGACGTGTTCTACGGCTTCGGCTATTCAGGCAACGGCGTCGGTCCGAGCTATATGGGCGGCGAGATCCTGTCTTCACTCGTACTCGGTCTCGACAATGCATGGACGCGCTCACCGCTCGTTCGTGGGCCGCGCGGCGTGTTCCCGCCGGAACCGATTCGCTACGTGGGTTCACTGGTCGTACGCGACGCGATTCGCCGCAAGGAAAGCGCGGAGGACGCCGGCGCCAAACCCTGGTTCTTCGATGTCGCGCTCAGCCGTCTCGCGCAAGCGGCGGGCAAGTCCGACAAGGCGTGACATCTATCAGATCTACTAACAGTACGGAGACGAAACGTGAATGCGACCTTTCACGCGCCGGAGGATCCGGCTTACGAGTTCCGCACGTTCTACCAAAAGGTCAGGGCCAAGGGCTTCATCCTTTACCAGGGAAACCTGACTGAAGTCGATACGTTTCGTGTCGGATGTATTGGTGACGTCGACCGCGATGTCATGCGCAGCGCAGCAAGGGCGATCGAGAAAACACTCGCGGAAATGGGCGTGAAGCAGATTTCACCCCACAAGATCGTCGCGTAAGAGCACGAAGACGGTTGCGTCGCCCGCGCGGCTCACCTGGGTGTTGGTGGCAATTTCGTTAGCGTTCTGGATTGAAAGGCGGACTGGCCACTGTTGTCAGCGGCAATCTCATCACGTCAGCGCATTGATACGCCGGCGACGGTGAGGTCTTTGTGAAAAATCCTCATACCGGGAGTAAGAAATGTTCAAGCAAACAGTCACCGCTCAGCGCAGCGCGCGCCCTTTGCACCGTGTCCGTACGATCGCGCTAATGACGACTGCCGCGATAGCGCTGCTGGTCGGCAGCACGGCTACGGCGGTCGCCAAGACCACGCTGCTGGTCTATACAGCGCTCGAGGACGAGCAACTCAAGCCGTACGCGGACGCATTCGAGCAAGCCAACCCGGACATCGAGATCAAATGGGTACGTGACTCGACTGGCGTGATCACAGCCAAGATTCTTGCCGAAAAGAACAACCCCCAGGCCGATGCGATCTGGGGCCTCGCGGCCACCAGCATCGCGAAGTTCGAAAGCGACGGCATGTTGTTGCCGTATGCGCCGAAGAATCTGCCTGCCATGAGCGCTGCGTACCGCGACCCTAAATCGCCGCCGAACTGGTTTGGCATGGATGTATGGGGCGCGACGATCTGCTTCAACACCGCGGCTGCCGCGGAGCAGCATTTGCCTAAGCCGCAGAGCTGGCAGGACCTGACGAAACCGGTCTACAAGGGCAAGATCGTGATGGCGGACCCTGCCTCCTCGGGGACGGGATATTTCGACGTGACCGCATGGTTGCAACTGTTCGGCGAGCAGGGCGGCTGGCAATTCATGGATGCGCTCGACAAGAACATCGCGCAGTACAACCATTCGGGTTCCGCGCCGTGCACGATGGCTGCATCAGGTGAGTATCCAATCGGAATCTCGTTCGAATACCGCGCGGCTACCCTGAAGGCGCAGGGCGCACCGATTGATCTTGTGTTCCCGAAGGAGGGGCTGGGTTGGGATCTGGAGGCGTTCGCGATCATGAAGAACACGACGAAGCTGGACGCGGCGAAAAAGCTTGCCGACTTTGCGTCGAGCCGGGAAGCGAACTCGCTGTACGCGAGAAGCTATGCGATCACGGCAGTGCCTGGGACGGCCAAACCGCTGCCGAATGTGCCGGCGAATTACGCCAGCCTGCTGGTCAAAAACGACTTCACGTGGGCGGCAAACAACCGCGCCAAAATCCTTGCGCAATGGGCTCAGCGCTATTCGTCGAAGAGTGAGACCAGGCAGTAGCCCGGAAAATCAGCGCGAAGCGACCAAAGAGAACTTGCGGATGCGCCGCGCCGCAATGGATCTTTCCACTGACGCCTATGCCGCTGCCGGCGCGACCCTGTCTCCAGACGTTCCTGCGGCACTCTTCAAATGCCTTACCCAGCCGTCATTTTGTTGACAGTTGACGATTCAGTCTGCTAATGTTAGACATTAATTCTGCTCTGTCCGCCATGAGTGACGCGCCATCGATCGGTACAATCCAGTTGCTTAAAAAGCACTCGCTTACAACGCTGGTGCAGGACGAGCTCGAACGCCTGATTCTGCGTGGCGAACTCGCTCCGGGTGACAAGCTGAACGAGGCACAACTGGCCACTCGGCTGGGCGTCTCGCGCGGTCCGGTGCGGGAAGCTTTTCGCGCGCTCGAACAGGCGGGATTGCTGCGCACGGAAAAGAATCACGGCGTATCGGTGAAGATGTTGTCCCTTAAGGAAGCGGAAGAGATCTATCAGGTCCGCGCCATGTTGGACGAACACATTGGCCGATTGCTGGCCAATGGTATCTCGGCCGAACATCTGAACTCGCTGCGCCAGATTGTCGAGTCGATGAAACGCGCGCAGAACAGTCACGACGCGCAGACTTACGGCCACCTGAACCTGCAGTTTCATGACACGATGGCTGCGGCGGTCGGCAACGAGAAATTGCTCGATACGTACCGGGGTCTCGTCCGCGAACTCAGTCTGTTCCGGCAAACAGCCCTGACGCTTGACGAAGAAGCGATCGAGCAGTCTGCTCACGAGCACGAAGCGATCATCGAGGCAATTGCCGCTGGTGATTCGAATCTCACTGAGAGTTTGATCCGAAGCCACCTGGATCATGGCCGGGAACGCATACGGCGGTCGCGTCAGGTCCGCGAGGCGAACGAGCAGAGTTCGGTGCCCGAGGTGAATTGAGCGGCTTGCTTGCGCAGTCGCTCAATGTCCCGCTCGCGAAACCGGCCAAGTTCGATGATGTCGAATCGGTGGGTGTAGTAATCGAGCGTCTCCGCCTTCCCCAACACGATGACGGTCTCCGCCGCGCTGCCATGTCGATGAAGATGTGACTCGCGTCACTGCTCGTCCGAGTGTCCCCAACTGGCCTCGAGATTGGCTTGAGCGAATATCCGCATAGGCGCTGGTGCAGGTGCACGGTCCGTGATCAGCAAATCGACCGGATCTGGTGCGGAACGTGGAATTCGGGAGCTGGAACGCGCTTGCCGGCTTGGGGCAACACGGCGGCCTGGTGGCGGCGGAGGCGTGGGCATGGCACGTCGATCTGATCGCGAGGCAGGGGAATCGGTATGACCTGCGGGTTTTGTCCCGCATCCGTTTCGGCAGCCAGCAAAGTACGGCGGAGTACCAGCGTACCAAGGCGCGCCGTGCGCTGTTATGCCGGCAGGCTGACGGCGAGTTGCAGCCGTCCGATGCGATGGTGTGTCCAACTGTGCCGATCGTTGCCCCACGGATTGCGGATCTGGCTGATGAAAGTGTCTATACGTCGACAAATCGGCTGCTGCTGCGCAATCCGGCAATTGCCAACATGCTCGATCTATGCGCGTTATCCGTGCCTTGCCATGAGGCAGGCAAGGCACCGGTTGGCCTGATGTTGATGGGGCGGCACATGGGCGACCGGCGTCTGCTTGCGATCGGTGCCAGCGTCGAAGCGGTTCTGCGTAAAACCGGCTGACTTCTTCGTGCATGGAATCAGCGCACGGCGCCTCTTTGCTATCGCCGACAGCGCGATCCTGGCGGCCCGATCCCTGCGGCCTGATGCACCGTTATGCGCGTCCGTCGCTCGCGGCCCTCATCTGCCCGAAGCGTCCACTCCATGATTGAAGTCCCGCACCGCTTGACAGATTTGCTCTGCTGTATTCACGACGAACGGACCGATTGAACCGGTGGCCGTGCCGTTGTCGCTGCGCCGGCAGCGTGGACCGCGGAGCTGCAGTCGTCGTTTCTCCCTAGTCGAGATGGACTACGTGCGGTTAAGCCTGCCATGTTAGCCTCGCCATGCACCAAAAACGGCGGCTCCGATCGCGGGATACACCGGTTCTTTTGCCAATGGGCCGTGATGGGTGATCGCGGGTTAATCGATTCAATCTGATTTAGTTCGGTATACAAAATAATAGAAAGGTATATCGAACCAATCAGCTTGGTAAAACACAATTAAAAGGGAAAGGAATGTCAAAACGCACCCGGATGCGCACACTTTTCGCTGCCATTTCTGCCGCCTTAATTGGCGTTATCGTTGCCGCATGCGGCTCATCGTCTTCATCGATCGCACAGACCGGGCAGCAGCAGATTCGCCACGTCTTCGTCATCACGCTCGAAAACGAAAACTACGCGACCACGTTCGGCGCCAATAGCAAGGCGCCATATCTGTCGCAGACGCTGGCTTCGCAAGGCGCGTTGGTGCAGCAGTACTACGGCACCGGGCACGTGAGCCTCGACAACTACATCTCGATGATCAGCGGTCAGGCGCCGACGCCGGAAACGGATAATGATTGCCCGATCTATCAGGATTTCACACTGACCGGCATGACGCCCGATGGTCAGGCGATCGGCTCGGGCTGCGTGTATCCGGCCAGCATCAAGACATTGCCGGACCAGTTGAAGGCCGCCGGCTACACCTGGAAGGGCTATGAAGACGACATGGGTAACGACCCGACGCGCGAAGCCGCTACGTGCGGCCACCCGACGCTCAACACGACCGACCTCACGCAGATTGGAGAAGCACCGAGTGCAGCGGTACCGCAGGGCGATCAGTACGCGACGCGTCACAACCCGTTCATGTACTTCCACTCAATCATCGATTCGCCCGATTGCGGCCAGAACGTCGTAAATCTGAACAGGCTCACCACCGACCTGCAGTCGATCTCGACCACCGCCAACTTCAATCTGATCACGCCGAACCTGTGCGACGACGGTCACGATTCGCCGTGCGTGAACGGCCAGCCGGGCGGTCTGACGAGCGCGAATACGTTCCTGCAGAAATGGGTGCCGATTATTACCGCCTCGCCGGCATTCCAGAAGGACGGCCTGCTGATCATCAACTTCGACGAAAGCAGCTACGCGTCCGTGACCCAGCCTTCGGCGGGCCAAACGCAACTGACCTTTGCGGGGACAACCTGCTGTAGCCAGCAGCCCGGCCCGAATCTGCCGGCGTTCCCGCAGACTTCGTCGCTGTCATACAAGGGCGCGACGATCAACCTGACCAAGCAGAGCTTCGGCGGCGACCAGACCGGCGCGGTGATGATTTCGAGGTTCATCAAGCCGGGGACGGTGTCGACGGTGCAGTACAACCACTACTCGATGCTCAAGAGCATTGAAGACATCTTCCAGCTGGGTTATCTGGGCTACGCGGGGCAGGCCGGCCTGGTCGGATTCGGCAACGACATCTTCACGAACCTCTAAGCCGATGATGGTCTCCGCAACGCGATTCGCAGCGCGCGCTGTACTGGCGGGCGCTGCACTGCTACCGATAGCAGCGTGCGCGACGCCCAACGACGCACAGCCCGTCTACAGCGACGCCGCGGCGCTCGGCAAGCTGATGTTCTTCGATGCGTCGTTGTCGGGCTCGGGCAAGATGTCGTGCGCGAGCTGCCATAGCCCGTCGCACGCGTACGGCCCGCCTAACGGGCTGGCCGCGCAGTTCGGCGGCCCCGACATGCACCGGCAAGGCACGCGCGCCGTGCCGAGCTTGCGCTACGTGCTGAACCGCACGCCGATGTGGAGTCATGCGCAGGCGGCCAGCCTGTCCGAGCGGCTGAGCGAGACGGACAACGCACCGGTTGGCGGCTTCGGCTGGGACGGGCGCTTTAACCAGTTGCACGATCAGGCGAGCTTCGCGCTGTTCAATCCCAATGAGATGGCCAACCGGGACCCGGCAGCCGTCCTCGCGAAACTGGAGCGGGCGCCCTATGCCGCCCGCTTCAGAGAAGTGTTTGGCCAGAACATTTTTGCCGACCGCACCAAAGCGTTCGCGCAGGCGATGGCCGCGATCGAGCGTTTCGAGCTCGAAGATCCAAGCTTCCACCCCTACACCAGCAAGTTCGATTACTACCTCGACGGCAAAGTGCAACTGACGGCGCAGGAGTTGAGAGGCAAGAAACTGTTCGACAGCCCGACGGGCGGCAATTGCGCCTCCTGCCACATCGACCAGGTAGGCGTCGACGGCTCGCATCCGCTTTTCACCGACTTCAACTTCCAGGCGCTCGGTGTGCCGCGCAATCCTGAGTTGCGTGCGAACGCCGACCCGAAGTACTTCGATATGGGGTTGTGTGGGCCGTTGCGCACGGATCAGTCGGGCGACAAAAGCAACTGCGGACTCTTCAAGTCGGTGTCGCTGCGTAATACGGCCACTCGTCGGGTGTTCTTCCACAACGGCCGCTTTCATACGCTGAAGGACGCACTGCGCTTTTACGTGCAGCGCGACACCAATCCGGCGAAGTGGTATCCGAAAGACGCGCACGGCAAGGTCGATAAATTCAACGACCTGCCGGTTGCGCTGCGGGTGAATGTCGATACGACCGATGAACCGCTCACGCGTAAAGCGGGCGAGCGTCCCGTGTGGTCGGAGCAGGATATCGACGACGTGGCTGCATTTCTTACGACGCTAACTGATGGATACAAGCGCTAACGGCTTGCAGATTCTGAGCGGCGGCAACCTGAGGCACTGGTAAGCCGCCCACCAGTTGCCGCGCTTTCGCTTCCAGAATCTGCTTCGCGTCAGAGTGAACCGCGTCAGCCTTCGCGAACAACCCGAGTCTCGAACATGAGTACGTCCGGGCAATTCGTCCTGGCGCACTGCCGGTCCGCCAGCGCCGCAAATTCCTGAAGCGCGCGGCATGATTAGCCAGTCTCTGAGTCGTCTCGCTGACCCGCCAATGTCCGATGCCTTTGAAGCGATGGCGATCGTTCTTTCAGGCGCGCATCTACTTCCTGATCCGCCGCGCCCGCCGATGTGAACAGCCGTCGATATTCAGCCGGCGTGGTTTGTTTGGCGGCCCTGAACTGCCGATTGAAATTGGCGATGTTCGCGAAGCCCGAACGGGTCGCGATGACGGCGACCGGCAGAGCGGTATCAGACAGCATCCGGCATGCGTGCCCGATGCGAACCCGGGCGATATAACGGCCGACGCTTTCACCGATATGCTGAACGAAGTAACGCGTCAGTGTGCGTTCCGACAGGCTCGCAGCCGCGCAGAGTTCCGAGATGCGCAGCGGTTCGGCAAAGCGCGCATCAATCATCGAAAGAACCCGGTTGATCCGTTCGGGTTCGTGGCCGGACGGCCCCGTGGCAGGATGATTGAAAGCACTGGGCGAGGCGAGCGGTTGGCCCGGTGCGTCGGCGAGCATGCACAATATATCGAGGGCGGCGCTTAGGCGCTCGCGTGCCTCGTTCGAGAGTAATTGCGTCAGACGCTCACGCATCGATTCGCCAGCAGGCGGCTCGAACGCCAACCCACACGCGGCCCTGCGTAACAGCTTGCGCAGCGGTTCGTATTCGGGGCAGCAATCCGCCATACGCCGCGCCCAATCGCCGTCGAACCAGATAACGATGGCGACCTGCGGCGCAGATGGGTCGATCGAACGATTCGATGCCCAGGTGTGGGGAAGATCCGGCGGCACGAGGACGAGATCCTCGGCTTCATATGCGTTGACCGAGTCGCCGATGTAGCGCTTGCCATGGCTGTTCATTGTCAGCGTGAGCTCGTACTCGGGATGGTGATGCCACTCGAACGGAATACGCGGAAGCCGCCGATGGTAAACCCGGAGCGAACAGTCCTTGCCGAACTCGACGTGTTCATAGGCTGGTTTCATGGCCGGAAACGCAAATTAATTGGCTGAATAGTATCACCATGGAGTGCGTTCACATCATATCCTCGCCCATATCCAATCGATAGGGAGACAGTCATGGCGTTGAAAATCGAGGACCTGCCGAGCGCGATCCGGCAAGCGAAAAGAACGTTGCGCGCAGCGTTGCCGAACTACCGGGAGGTCTTCGCCGAAGTCGAAGAATCGATCGGCGCCGAGGCGCAACGAATCGCCGCGCAACGCGATCGAGGTGAGGATGTCATTCCCGAGATCCAGTTTTCCGACATCACCGAACAACGCGTCACCGCGGACCAGATTGCGCTCGTCAAGGCACGCGGTGCATGCGTGATCCGGAAGGTATTCCCTCGTGCGCTGGTGCAGGGCTGGGACGAGGATATTGCCCACTATGTCGATCGCAATAACCTCGACAAGCACCTGGAAAACCGCGCCGAAGACAAGTACTTTGGACAACTGGCGTCCAGCAAGCCGCAGATCTATGGCGTGTACTGGTCGAAGCCGCAAGTGCTGGCCCGTCAGTCGGCTGCATTGACCGAGGCACGTGTATTCCTGAACCGGTTGTGGCGCAACGAGAGCGAGGGCCGCGTGCACTTCGATCCGGAGCGCGTGCCGGCTTATGCCGACCGATTGCGCCGCAGGCCACCGGGTTCCGCGTCGCTCGGCTTGTCGGCGCATTGCGATGGCGGCTCGGTCGAGCGCTGGATCGAAAGCAATTTCCGCCAGGTGTATCGCCATGTGTTCGCGGGGAACTGGCGAGACTACGATCCGTTCGACGCGGCGTTCCGACCTGACGTGGAAGAGATCGCGTCGCCCGCCGTATGTTCGATGTTTCGCACGTTCCAGGGCTGGACCGCCCTGACGCCGCAAGGTCCGGGCGACGGCACGCTGCAACTCGTACCGATTGCCAACTCGATGGCGTACATCCTGCTGCGCGCGCTACAGGACGATGTTGCCGAGGACGACCTATGCGGTGCGATGCCTGGGCGGGCGCTGTCCATCAAGCCGGAGTTTCATGCGCCGTTGTTCGAGGCGCTGTCGTCGATTCCCAAAATGGAAGCGGGCGACACGGTGTTCTGGCACAGCGACGTGATCCACGCGGTCGAAGACGAACATAAGGGCGCGGGTTACAGCAACGTGATGTACATCGCCTCGGCGCCCGCATGCGCCAAGAACGACGCTTATCTGAAGCGTCAGTTGCCGAGCTTTCTCAAAGGTGAAAGCCCGCCTGATTTCCCGGCCGATCATTTCGAAGTGGATTTCACCGGACGCGCGACGGTTGACGATCTGACACCGCTTGGCAGCGCGCAACTCGGGTTTGACCTGTAGCTCGAAAAAGACGCCTTACTCGCGCCGAAACGGGCACGCATGCGTGCTCGTTATGGTCGATTGCGAGTGTCTAATTCTTCAGAGGAAATCTCGTCAATTTACGAGGATGTACGCTTTTTGCGGACTACTCGCTGTCACGCTTTCTGGCTGCTATTCTGTTGAGCATCATCGTCGGAACCCATGCCACGAACCGCCTTATTCTCCATTGAAGAACCCGGATCGCCTCGATCCTTGCAGGCCGTATATGGACCGGCAGCAATCGTATTTCCCCAAGTCTCGCTACACGTGGCCGCAGATGCAGCAGGATTCCGACCGCACTCAACGCGCGAACAGGAGGCTTTGTCATGTCCATGCTTCAACGAGTTGCCCGATTGCCAAAGAAGTCCTTCGATATGGTCAAAAACGCCACCGTGATTGACAAGCGAAAGCTCTATGCGACATGGGAACATATTCAACTGACAAAACTACTGGCGTACCTCGATGTCGATTGCGTTTTCGATATCGGGGCCAGCCAGGGCGAATACGCCGAGATGCTGAGAAAGAAAGCGGCTTATAAAGGCTACATTTTTTCGTTCGAACCCAATCCGCACGATGCCCGTATCGCTCGGGAACGCGCCGAGGGCGATGACAAGTGGACCGTAATTGAGCTAGCCATTTCGGAGTCGGACGGCGACGCACAGTTCAATGTGATGCGTGCAAGTCAGTTCAGCTCACTGAGCGCGCCGAAGAATGACGATGTCGAGCTGTTCCGCCATGTGAATTCGGTCGCGGAGACCATTACGGTAAAGACAGAGCGCCTTGAAACCACGCTACGGCGCTTGCGCGCCGAGTACGGATTCGAACGCCCGTTTCTGAAAATGGACACGCAAGGTTTCGATGTCAAGATCGTGCAGGCCTCAGCGGGCATCATGCGAGAGTTCGTTGGGATGCAAAGCGAGTTGGCGATCGCGAAGCTTTACGAGACCTCGGTCGACTTTCGCGAGGCCATCACGGAGTACGAACGTTGCGGATTTTCGCTCAGTGCTTTCGTTCCAAACAATTCGGGACATTTCCCCTGTCTTCTGGAGATCGATTGCGTGATGATTCGCTCCGATCTCGCGCCAAGTTGGCTCGCTCTCGGTAACGCGCCCGAAAGTTCGGCCTTCCCGGTGTTCGATCCGAACCAGGTATGGTGGACGTCCTGAAAGGGCGCATGCGCATTGCGAGGTGTTTCGCGCAACGCGATCATTTCAGATGACTGTTGCGCCAGTCACGCGGCGTCACGCCAAAGCGTGAATTAAACCAGTTCGTGAAGGAACCCTGCTGCGAATAGCCTAGCAGTGCGGCAACCCTTCCGATGGGATAGCGTGGATTGCTCATGTAGCGCACGGCAAGTTCGCCTCTGACTTCCTCGACCAGACGCGAGAAGCTGGTCTGCGCCAGTTCAAGTTGGCGTTGCATGGTGCGAACGCTTAGACGTAGATGGCGGGCAACCCGTTCGACGGTGGCCTGCTCGATGGGCAGCAACAAGTAGATCGCCTTGCGTACTTCCAGCGCGGTCGAATCGACACCCGTCACGTTGAGTGAATCCGCGAGGCTCTCGGCATATCGCACCAGCTCCGGGTCAGCGGCGGGATTCGGGTAGTCGAGATCGGCGGCCGCACACACGAAGCCATTGAAATCGCTACCGAACTCCAACGGACAGCCGAAGAACCGGCGATGAAACGTCAGGTCCTTCGGTCCCTGATGAACAAAATGGACTGCGCGCGGTTTCCAGTGATCGCCAAGCAGGGCGCTCGAGTGGCGCCAGAGAACACCGACCGCGAGTTCGATCGCCTGATTCGTTGGGATGCCCGGCTCGACGACCAGTTCTTCGCGGATGGTAACCGTTTCGCCCACGTCCTCGACGTACACAGCAAGCGCTTCGTTCAACAGATGCCGGTACTCTGCCGTGGCCAGCAATACCTCGCGCAGTGTGCGCTTGTGCGCGAGCAGGACATTGACCACCCCGGTACCGAACTTCTGCCGGGTCTCGGCCATCTGCAGTGCGAAAGTCGGGCATGACGCCTTTTCGGCCGTCAGTTCCAGCAGTCGGCACGCAGCGGCTGCCGGAATGCGATCGTCCGGATTCGCAAGCGCTGCGGTATCGATTCCGACCTGCTGTGCAAGCTCGACCGGGTTCAGTCCGGCCCGCCGCGTCACATCGAAATAGCCGCTCATGGCCACCGAGCGCAACATCGTTTCCATTGCTGTGTCTCCGCGCCCGTCTCGCAGGCTGCGCCGCTGTGTCCGGTCATGAAATGCCTGCTGCGCGCCCATACTGGTGTTAACACGCAGTGGCATGAAATCCTAAAAGGATGGCGCCCAATCACAAAAGTGTAACGCAGGATTGCCGTATCGTGCGATCTCAACGGTTCATCATGTTCCGACCAGTTTTGATGCGGCGAGCCGTGCCGCGAGCGTCGGAACACCGTCCCCTAATTGGAGAACACGATGCAATTCCTCGACGATTCGCTGCACCCCGAGAACCAGGACAAGGTTGTCATCACGACTGCTCCCTACGGCCCGGAATGGATGCCCGAAGACTTTCCGGAAGACATTCCGGTGACGATGGAGGAGCAGATCCAGAAGGCCG
The DNA here is from genome assembly GCF_902833645.1 of Paraburkholderia fungorum. Taxonomy (GTDB): domain Bacteria; phylum Pseudomonadota; class Gammaproteobacteria; order Burkholderiales; family Burkholderiaceae; genus Paraburkholderia; species Paraburkholderia fungorum. Next base: position 322,398 of record NZ_CADFGE010000003.1, on the reverse strand, counting down.
TCGATTGCTACAACGCCGGCGCGACCGTCCTGCACCTGCACGTGCGTGAACTGGATGGCAAGGGCTCCAAGCGCCTGTCGAAATTCAACGAACTCATCGCGGGCGTGCGCGCGGCCGTGCCGGACATGATCATCCAGGTGGGCGGTTCGATCTCGTTCGCGCCGGAAGACGACGGCCAGGCCGCGAAGTGGCTGTCCGACGATACGCGTCACATGCTGGCCGATCTCGATCCGAGGCCGGATCAGGTGACGGTGGCGATCAACACCACGCAGATGAACATCATGGAATTGCTCTATCCGGCGTACCTGGAAGGCACCTCCTTGTCCAATCCCGCGCTCATGGCCGCTTATAGCGAAATGACGGTTCCGGCCGGTCCGGCATGGGTCGAGGAGCACCTGCGCCGCCTGCAGGCCTCGGGCATCCAGCCGCACTTCCAGCTCACGGGCATCCATGCGCTCGAGACACTCGATCGTCTGGTGCGCAAAGGCGCCTACAAGGGGCCGCTCAATCTGACGTGGATCGGGATCGGCGGGGGCTTCGACGGCCCGAACCCGTTCAACTTTTTCAACTTCGTGCACCGCGCGCCGGACGGCTGTACGCTCACGGCCGAGTCGTTGCTCAAGAACGTATTGCCGTTCAACATGATGGCGTTGTCCATGGGCCTGCATCCTCGCTGCGGCATCGAAGACACGATCATCGACCAGCACGGCAACCGGATGACTTCGGTGCAGCAGATCGAGCAGTGCGTGCGCGTGGCGCGCGAACTGGGCCGCGAGATTGCGTCCGGCAAGGAGGCGCGCGACATCTACCGCATCGGCGTGCAGTACGAAACGGTCGACGAGACGCTCGCGGCCAACGGCATGGCGCCGAATCGCAAGGTTGGCGTGAAGAATCTGCCGCTGCGCGCGGCGTGAGCGGTTGGAATGCCGCTGACGCTTTGCGGATGTCGAGTTTCAAGGTAGGGCTCCCCGGTATGCCGGGGAGGGTTGCACGGTATCCATAAAGGCCGCCTTTGCCCAACTGGTCAAAGGCGGTCGCCAACGAGCTGGACACGAAGGAGACGACTCATGTTCACGCATGCCGAGCCGACGACGGCCGATGTTTCGACGACGCAAAAAGACGTGCGCGCGTATGCGTGGGTGGTATTTGCGCTGACGGTCGGCTTGCTGCTTTCTGACTACATGTCGCGGCAGGTGTTGAATGCGGTGTTTCCGATGCTCAAGGCCACATGGAACCTTTCCGACACCCGGCTCGGTTCGCTGAGCAGTGTGGTCGCATTGATGGTCGGCGTGCTCACCTTTCCGCTGTCGGTGCTTGCCGACCGCTGGGGCCGCGTGAAGAGCATCGTCCTGATGGCGGCGATGTGGAGTCTCGCGACGCTCGGCTGCGCGCTCGCGACGAACTATGGCGAGATGCTGCTCGCGCGCGCCTTCGTCGGTATCGGTGAGGCCGCCTATGGCAGCGTCGGCATCGCCGTCGTCCTCAGTATCTTTCCGGCGCGGCTGCGCTCCACGCTCACGGCAGCGTTCATGGCTGGCGGGGCGTTTGGTTCAGTGCTGGGTATGGCGCTAGGCGGTGCAGTCGCCGCTCACCTGGGCTGGCGCGCGGCGTTCGGCGCAATGGCGGCCCTGGGGATCGTGCTGCTGGTTCTCTACCGGTTTGCCGTCACCGAAAAACGGCTGGCGCTGCTGCAGCCTGCCAGTGTGAGCCGGCAAGCGCAGGGCCACGGTGTATGCATGAGCTTGCGCGCGCTGATGAAAGGACTCTTTTCGACGAAGTCGGTCGTATGCGCCTACGTTGGCAGCGGCATCCATCTGCTGGTCCCGGCAGCCGTATGGGCGTGGATGCCCAGCTTCCTGAATCGCTACTACGGCATGTCCACCGGCAAGGCCGCCATGAGTGCGGCAATGTTCGTACTGGCAACCGCTTTCGGCATGGTGGTGTGCGGGATTCTGACCGACCGGCTCAGCAAGCATGGACGGGAAAGGAAGTGGAGCACGGCCATCGCCTTCTGTCTGATCTGTTTCGTGCTGCTCACGATCGGTTTCCGGATGCCGGCGGGTCCGGCACAGCTCGTCGTGATTGGCGCCGGCATGTTCTTCAGCGCGGGCGCGACCGGCCCCTCGGGTGCAATGGTGGCGAACCTCACCCCGCCGTCGATCCATGCGTCGGCATTTGCCACCCTGACGCTCGCGAACAACCTGCTGGGGCTGGCCCCCGCTGCCATCCTGACGGGTATCGTCGCTGACCGGGTCGGGCTGCTCGGCGCGCTGCAATTCGTGCCGTTCGCACCGCTCGTCGCAGCGGCCGCCTTCTTCATCGGCAAGCGGAATTACGGCGTCGACCTCGATCGCGTGAGTGCCCTGCGTGAACAGGCCGGCTGCTGACCCGACCGTCACCCGCGAGGTCTGGACCTGACAAGTGCGCCTGAGAGCAGGACAGGCAGGTCCGTCACGCGCCAAATAAATTCGCAGTTCAAGTAAAGGATAGGAGAATCGATATGGCAAAAGCAGTGCGTTTCCATGAAACCGGCGGACCCGAAGTATTGCGCTATGAAAACGTTGAAGTGGGCAATCCCGGTCCTGGACAGGTTCGCTTGCGCCACGAGGCAGTGGGCCTGAATTTCGCCGACACCTACTTCCGCACCGGCCTGTACCCCGTGCCGCTGCCCGCAGGCATGGGTGTCGAGGCTGCAGGCGTGGTCGAGGCAATCGGCTCCGAGGTGACCAACGTCGCGGTTGGCGACCGCGTGACCTATACCGGCTTTCTCAACACACTCGGTGCCTACAGCACGGAACGCCTGGTCCCGGCGGCGCCGCTCATCAAGCTGCCGGCTGCGATCTCCTGCGAAACCGCTGCCGGTATGACGATGCGAGGCCTGACCTCGTCATACCTGATGCGCCGCATTCATGATTTCAAGGCGGGCGACACCATCCTGCTGCATGCGGCCGCCGGCGGTGTCGGCCTGATTGTGTCGCAATGGGCGAAGCTGCTGGGCCTCAACGTGATCGGCACGGTTTCGAACGAGGCCAAGGGCGAGGTGGCTCGTGCGCATGGCTGCGACCACATCGTCTACTACAGCCGGGAGGATGTTGCGAAGCGCGTGCGCGAACTGACCAACGGCGTCGGCGTGGACGTCGTGTTCGACAGTGTCGGCAAGGATACTTTCGAGTCATCGCTCGATTCGCTCCGGCGCCGTGGCCTGATGGTCTGCGTCGGCACAGCCTCCGGGCCGATCCCGCCGTTCAATCCACAGATTCTGGCAATGAAGGGCTCGCTCTACCTGACGCGCCCCGCGCTGGCGGACTATATCGCGGACCCCGCCGAGAAGGACGCACTCGCCGGCGAACTCTTCGGACATGTCGCCGCGGGCCGCATCAAGATCGAACTCAATCAGCGTTACGCGCTGGAGGACGCGGCGCAGGCCCACCGCGACCTTGAATCGCGCAAGACGACCGGCTCGTCCGTCTTCGTCATCTGAGGAGAACAGCATGCGAGTCGAACAATTGACGTGCGCCATCGGTGCCGAACTGGTCGGCGTGAATCTTGCCGATGCCATCGACGACGACGGCCTGTTTGCAGAAATCCGCGCGGCGCTGCTCAAACACCGGGTGTTGTTTCTGCGCGATCAGAACATCTCGCGCGCCGAGCATGTTGCGTTCGCGCGCCGTTTTGGCGAACTGGAGGACCATCCCGTTGCCGGCAGCGACCCGGAATATCCTGGCCTCGTGCGCATCTACAAGAACCCGGATCAGCCCAACGACCGGTATGAAAACGCGTGGCACTCGGATGCCACCTGGCGCGAGGCGCCGCAGTTCGGCGCTGTCCTGCGCTGTGTGGCGTGCCCGCCCGTCGGCGGCGACACGATGTGGGCAAACATGGTCCTCGCCTACGAGAACCTGCCCGACCACGTCAAGCTGCAGATCGCGGACCTGCGTGCTCGCCATAGCATCGAGGCGAGCTTCGGGGCTGCAATGCCGATCGAAAAACGTCTGGCGCTCAAGACGCAATTTCCTGACGCGGAACATCCGGTTGTGCGCACGCACCCGGAGACCGATGAGCGTGTGTTGTTCGTGAACGCCTTTACCACCCATTTCACCAACTACCACACGCCGGGGCGTGTGCGCTTCGGGCAGGACGCCAATCCGGGCGCGAGTGACCTGCTGCGTTATCTCGTCAGCCAGGCCTATATCCCCGAGTACCAGGTCCGCTGGCGCTGGAAACCCAACAGCATCGCGATCTGGGACAACCGCAGCACGCAGCACTATGCAGTGATGGACTACCCGCCGTGCCACCGCAAGATGGAGCGCGCCGGAATTATCGGTGACAAGCCGTACTGATGGGCCAGGAGGCCGCTTCATGACTCTCGACACAACACCGACCATCCTGCTGGTGCCGGGCTTACGCGACCACGTCGCGGAGCATTGGCAAACGCTGCTGGAGCAAAAGTTGCCCAAAGCGGTCTCGGTGCCGCCGCTCGAGCACGACAAACTCAGTTGCGCGGCACGCGTCGCGGCGCTCGATGCCGCACTCGCGAAAATCGATGGTCCCGTGATTCTGGTTGCGCATAGCGCCGGCGTGATGATCACGGTGCATTGGGCCCAACAGCATAGCCGCAAGATTCACGGTGCATTGCTCGCCGCTCCGGCCGACCTCGAGACGCCGCTGCCGGCAGGCTATCCGGCCTTCGATGCGCTCGCTCAGAACGGTTGGCTGCCGATTCCACGCGAACCGCTGCCGTTTCCGAGCATCGTCGGTGCGAGCCGCAACGATCCGCTCGCGCAGTTCGAGCGCGCGGCGGCGATGGCGAACGACTGGGGCAGCCGGCTCGTCGACCTTGGCGAAGTCGGTCACCTGAATCCGGCCGCGGGGTTTGGTGAATGGCCGATGGCGGAGGCGCTGATCCATGAACTCGTCTGATCAGATACCGGTTGGCACGGTCGATGAAATCGGACCAGGCCAGCGAAAACGGGCCTTCATCAATGGCCGCGGCATTGTCCTTTTTAATATCGACGGCGCGATCCACGCGATTGACGACTCGTGTCCCCACCAGGGCGCCTCGGTCGCAAACGGTCATCTCGACGGGTGCGTGCTGAGCTGTCCGGCGCATGGTCTGCGCTTCGACCTTCGCACCGGTTGCATGCCGGGCGCCAGTGGCTTGAGCCTGACGACATTCCCAGTCCGTGCCGTTGACGGAAAGCTGTTCGTGAGTCTCGAGAACCCGGTCGCCGGGGCCGCGCCCGCACCGGCTTGCAATGCGGCATCGTGATCCATGCCGCGCGGGAACACACCGCCATTCAGGGGAACAAGGATGCAAGGTTTGATGATGCAGCAACCGCTGCTGATCGCTTCGCTGCTCACGCATGCTGAACGCCATCACGGCGGCCAGGAAATTGTGTCGCGACGGGTCGAGGGTGACATCCACCGGTATCGGTACCGGGATCTTGCGCAACGCGCGCGCCGCATGGCCAACGCGCTCGCAAGCCTCGGTATCCAGCCGGGCGAGCGGGTAGGCACGCTGGCGTGGAATGGCTACCGGCATATGGAGCTGTACTTCGCCGTGTCCGGGGCCGGGTCCGTATTGCATACGCTCAACCCGCGTCTGCATGTCGATCAGCTCGCGTACATCATCGAGCATGCGCAAGATCGCGTCGTGTTCTTTGACCTGACGTTTCTGCCGCTGATCGAGAGCGTCGCGCCGCGCGTCAAAAGCCCGAAAATCTTCGTCGCCATGACAGATCGCGCGCACATGCCTCGAGACCTTGATCTGGCCACGACGCTGTTGTGCTACGAGGATCTCGTCGACGGACACAGCGATGCTTTCGACTGGCCATTGCTGGACGAAAATAGCGCGTCATCGCTGTGCTACACGTCCGGGACGACCGGCAATCCTAAGGGCGTGTTATACAGCCACCGCTCGACCCTGCTGCACACCTACGCGGCGGCGTTGCCGGATTCGCTGAACTGTTCGGCGCGCGATGTGATCTTCCCGGTCGTGCCGATGTTCCATGTGAACGCATGGGGATTGCCGTACATCGCCTGCATGGTGGGGGCGAAGCTGGTGTTTCCGGGGCCGGCGCTGGATGGCAAGTCGCTTCATGAACTGATCGAGGACGAACAGGTCACGCTGTCGGCCGGCGTGCCGACTGTCTGGCAAGGACTGCTTGCGCATGTCGACGCAATTGCGGGTTCGTTTTCGTCGATGCAGCGCACGATTATCGGCGGCGCTCCCTGCCCGACGGCAATGACGGCAGTGTTCCAGGAGCGTCATCGCGTCGACGTCGTGCACGCGTGGGGCATGACGGAATTGAGCCCGGTTGGCACCGTCTGCAGTTTCAAGGCGCATCAGGTGTCTCTGCCCGTGGAAGAGCGCTACGCGCTTCAGGCGAAGCAGGGGCGCCCGGTGTTCGGCATCGACATGAAGATCGTCGATCTGGACGGCAACGCATTGCCGTGGGACGGCGCCGCAACGGGCGATCTTCTCGTGCGCGGTCATTGGGTCACGCGGGAATATTTCGGCGGTGACGACACGCCGCCGCTGCGCGACGGCTGGTTCCCGACCGGCGACGTCGCGAGGATCGATCCCGACGGTTTCATGCAGATTACCGATCGCAGCAAGGATGTCATCAAATCCGGCGGCGAATGGATCAGCTCGACCGACATCGAAAATGTCGCGTACCTGCACCCGGAAGTCGCGACAGCGGTATGCATCGCCGCGCGGCATCCGAAGTGGGACGAGCGGCCGCTGCTGCTGATTGTGAAGAAGCCAGGTAGCGCGCTCGTCGCCGAGGAACTGCTTAGCTTCTTTGACAACCGGGTTGCCAGGTGGTGGAAACCGGACGCTGTGGTGTTCGTCGAGTCGGTTCCGCTCGGTGCAACGGGCAAGATTCTGAAGAACCAGTTACGGGACCAGTTCGGCGATCATTACCTGTCGGCCTAAGACACCGGAATCGCAGCAACACAGTTTCATCAGAGCAGCAAGCCATAAGCCGCCGGGCACCGCCCGGCGAGCATAAAACCTGGAGGAGACGAAATGAAATTGAAATCAAGCTGCTTGGTAGTGCTGATAGTTTTTTCGGCGTCAGCTCATGCCCAGTCATCCGTTACGCTCTACGGCGTGGTGGACAACGGACTCCTGTATCAAAGCACGTCGGCGGCGACGTTCCAGCCGACCGCGCGTAACCAGGGGCATGTCTACCAACTGAAGGACGGCGGTATCTATTCCAGCTACTGGGGCTTGAAGGGAATCGAAGACATTGGCGGTGGCTACAGGATTACGTTCAAATTGCAAGGCTCGTTCAACACCACGACCGGCAAATTCGGGCTTTCCGACACGCCGGGCACGACCGCGCTTTTCAACCAGTATGCGACGGTCGGCGCGACCGGACCGTTTGGCACGTTCGACGCCGGCCGGCAGATCATCCCGATGATCTACGCGATGGCGGAAACCGATGTGCGCGGCGCGCAGTATTTCGGCAGCATCCTGACTGCGTGGCTCGGCATCAACCAGGCAGCGGGCTGGGCCGGCACCAGCACGAATGCGCCAATCGGCGCGCTCTATGACAGCAACGCGCTGGTGTACAGTTCGCCGAAATTCTATGGTGCTTCGCTTGCGCTGGAGTACGCGCCGGGTGGCGTCGCGGGACAGTTCCAGGGCGGCACGCGCGAGTCGGCCGTGCTCAAGTACTCGAATTACGGTCTGAACCTGTCCGCTGTGTACTACAACGGACATGACACCAATCCGTATCCGCTGACCTATCCGGCGGCTCCGGCTACGCCGGCGACAGGCCAGAGCAATAACCGCTTCTACTATTTCGGCGCGATGTATACGATCAGTGGGTTTTCCGTATCCGCCTCGTACGGCATCGGCAAGAATCCGGCGAAGAGCAGCACCGCTGACTTCGAAATGGTGTCGGGTGGCCTCGGCTACCAGTTCAATCCGCACTTCAAGATCACCTCGGGCTACTACTACCTGAAGGACCGGAACCACTCAGCGAATCATTCGAGCGAAGTATCGGTGGGTGCCGAATACAACCTGTCGCAACGGACCAAGGTATATGCGCAAGTCGGCTACGTCGACAACAAGGGGACGATGAACCAGACGATCATCTATGGGGCACCGGTTGCGCCGGGTGTCTCCACCACTGCGGCCATGATCGGCCTGCGCCATAACTTCTGATTTCGTCACCCTCATCAAGCGGAGCAATCCATGAAAACAATCAAGATACTTGGGCTGGCTGTCGTCACATTGTTTGTTTCAATGTCCATGGCCACGCGGTGCCAGGCCGGTGAGGCAGCCAGTAGCTCGTCCAGTGCGCAAGGTGCATCCGCGGCGCCGGGGTCGGGAGCAGCGGCGCCCATGGGCAGGAAAGCGGATCGTGCGCTGCGCCGGAAGGTTTATGCTGCCATCGGGAAGTACAAGGAAATCGGCGCCGGAGACATCAGTGTCATCGCGAAAGACGGCGCGGTGACACTGAATGGCACGGTCACGGAAGCTGCCCAGATCGGCAAAGTCGAGGCGATCGCGCGGGGCGTTCCCGGCGTGACGTCAGTGACCAACAAGCTGACGGTGAAGAAGCCATTTGGAGGCATGTAATCTGCCGTGGTCAGAGGCGGGGTGGTGCGGGGCGGGCGAGGCCGAAAGCGAAGACTACGTCGACGCCATACCTCCTTCAGCCGCACTCCATCCCGCAACCCATCCAGGCAACTCCGGCGACTGCTGCGTAATCTCCGCCAACTGCAGCAACTCCGCCGTCGTTACGGTGCCGCCGCTTCGCTTCAGGAAGCGTGCTCGCACCACGGCCAATGCGACTTGCACATCATCGCGCACGAACCCTTGTTCGATGAAGATATGCTTTTCATCCCAACCGATCACGCGAGTCTGGACGTTATAACGGTTGCCAAGCTCAAGCGACCGGTGAAAACGCATCGTTTCCAGCGTGACGACCGGATACCAGCCACGTGTCTTCAATTGCCGCCATAGGCCACTACGCATCATCAGATCTACGCGAGCGAGGTCCAGAATCGTGAAGTAACGGCCGTTGTTCATATGCAGCAACACATCGAGGTCGTTTAGCCAGACACGAAAAGGCGTGACACACGTATCGAGCACGTGCAGCCGACTCCGGTGACGACTGGTGAGTACCACAAGCAGCAAACGAATTAATAGACTCATGCGAAAACCTGAAGATAGGAATGCGCCGCGTGCGGCATGGAAACGTGAATGGTAGTCGCGCAGGCTGCATCCGAGGCGAAGATGGCGTAGCAAATCTGTAGAACACTCCCTCGAAAGGAGGCGACGTGCCGTAGTGAATCACGCTATAGGCAACGGCGTCGGCGCGCAGTCGCATGGATTTGCATAAGCTTTCGCTTGTGCTCGGCACGCCGGCGCCTCCCAGGCGCAAGCGGTTTTTCACCCATGCGGCCAGAAAAGAGTCAACCCGCACGTCCGGTCGGCTATCATGCCTATCCTCTCCGAAGTAGCCCTCTATGATTTCCGTCCGTAATGTCACCCTGCGCCGCGGCGTCAATGTCGTACTCGATAACGCGTCCGTCACCTTCACCCCCGGCGAAAAGGTCGGCCTGGTCGGCCGCAATGGCGCCGGCAAGTCCTCCTTCTTCGGCCTTCTCAACGGCACGCTGCACGAAGACAGCGGCGAGTTCTCGATTCCCGCTGCATGGAGGATGGGCCAGGTTGCGCAGGAAATGCCGGAGACCGAGCAAAGCGCGACCGACTTCGTAATCGAAGGTGACACGGTCCTGCTGGCCGCGCAGGCCGAAGTGGCCGCTGCCGAGGCCAGCGACGACGGCATGCGCATGGCGCACGCGTACATGGCTCTGCACGACGCCGGCGCACACGATGCTCCTGCACGTGCCCAGGCGCTGATCCAGGGCCTGGGCTTTAGCGCTGCGCAGCTCGACCAGCCCGTCAACAGTTTCTCCGGCGGCTGGCGTATGCGACTGCAACTGGCGCGCGCGCTCATGTGTCCGTCCGACTTGCTGTTGCTCGACGAACCGACCAATCACCTCGACCTCGACGCGTTGGTCTGGCTGGAAGCGTGGCTCAAGCGCTATCAGGGAACCATGGTGGTGATCAGCCACGATCGCGAATTCCTCGACGCGGTGACGCAGGTGACAGTGCACGTCGACAACGCCAAACTCGTGCGTTACGGCGGCAACTACAGCAAGTTCGAAGAAATGCGCGCCGAGCAACTGGTGTTGCAGCAGGCCGCGGTGGCGAGGCAAGCGGACAAGATCGCTCACCTGCAGAAATTCATCGACCGTTTCAAGGCCAAGGCCTCGAAGGCGAAGCAGGCGCAGAGCCGGGTCAAGGCGCTCGAACGCATGGAGAAGATCGCACCGGTGCTGGCCGATGCAGAGTTCACCTTCGAGTTCAAGGAGCCACTCAACGTCCCGAACCCGCTGTTGTCGATGCTGGACGCGAGTTTCGGCTATCCGGCGCCGGACGACGCGCCGCTGGGCACGCCGCCGACGGTCATCGTGCGGGGCATCAACCGATCCGTGCTGGCCGGCCAGCGCATCGGCATTCTTGGCGCCAACGGCCAGGGCAAGTCCACTCTGGTGAAGACGGTGGCGCATGAGCTGGCACCGATTGCCGGCGAAATCAGCGAAGGCAAAGGCCTGAACATCGGCTACTTCGCACAGCAGGAACTCGATGTGCTGCGTCCTCTGGACACGCCGCTGGAACACATGATCCGTCTTGCCAGGGACACGCCGGCGCACCTGCGCGCGCCTGGCCAGAGCGGCACCGAACAATCGCTGCGAACCTTCCTCGGCACCTTCAACTTCAGTGGCGACATGGTCCATCAGGCGGTCGGCACGATGAGCGGCGGCGAAAAGGCGCGTCTCGTGTTGTGCATGATCGTGTGGCAGCGTCCCAACCTGCTGCTGCTCGACGAACCGACCAACCACCTCGACCTGGCCACACGCGAAGCGCTCGGCATGGCGCTCAACGAATTCGAAGGCACGGTGATGCTGGTCAGTCACGACCGGTCGCTGCTGCGCGCGGTATGCGACGAGTTCTGGCTCGTCACCAAGGGTGGCGTCGAGCCATTCGACGGCGATCTGGACGATTACCAGCAGTTCCTGCGCGACGAAGCCCGTCGCATGCGCGAACAGGCGGCCGGGGAGCAGAAGGTAGTCGCCTGAACTAACCCCCTGGCAGTTCCAGTCTGGAAGCTGCCAGCCTCGGCCGGAAAGACGCCCGTATAAAAGGCCTCGGTCTGCTCTGGCGTGCCGCCGCAATCGCCCGCCTCATTGGCATCGCAAAACTCAACGGCGTCGATCCTGACGCTTATCCGCGCTTCGTGCGTACACGCATCGCCGACCCCGATCAACCGAATCAACGAACTCACACCGTGGGTCGTTGGCGCTCAGTTCGGCTCCGCAACCTGAAGAATCGCAATCTCCAATCAGGACGCCGCTGGTGTCACGCTTACTGCACACCGTAGGAAACGCTTGGGAAACGATTGCCTCGTAACCTGGCGGGAGGACGAAGCCAGGCTCGCCAGCAGGCTCTGACGGGGGCTCTCCGCGAACGAATGACAAACGGGAGGTTTCATGTACACCAAGGGCAACGCCACCGTTATGAACAAATGGGTTCGGGCTTTTTTCGACGGCCCTGAGCATTCGGGCAAGAAGTCGGATAACAAGCGATACGATGAACCACCGGCCGAGGGTTTGACATTAAAGGAAGGGCAAGCGGACAGGAGAAATACCAATCAGCCGCTTGCCGGTGAGATACGCCAGACGATTCAAGGCAAGAGGCAGCTGCTAACGAGTCTCTTGCAGAGGCCGCCCACTCCCGCTGAGATGGGTGAAATTATTAAAAAGCAGGGACTCCGAGGCGGCAATTGCGCCGAAATGACATGGCTTCTCTGTTTCGCCTTTCAAAGCAAGAAATTAAACATATGGATCGCCATCATCGACGATCCCGGAGACCACCAGTTCTGCATCCTGATGAAGGGCACGCCCGCGTTCGGTTCGATCAAGACGATGGACTACGCGGGTGACGACCAGTGGATCATCGATCCGTGGGCCAACATCGTCTGCAAGCCGGCCGAGTTCTTTACCGCCTTTGGCGACAAGATGAAAAAGTGGACCGACCATGGCAAACGGATTGGTGTTCCAAATAGCGCGAAGACCGGGTACGTTTGGACGCCGGGCACGGATGCAAAGTACTTCAAGGACAACACCGAATCCGGCTTGCAGTACCGGAAAGGGTGGGGCTTCGCGACCTGATTACAAGCCGCAAACTCTCAACGATCAACAGGCTGCGACCCGGTGCCCCGGCCGTAGCCGCCGAGGGTGACAGATCGATGTTTCCCGTTCAACTGGTCGCGCCGATTATGCCTTTATGCAGGTAGCCCCGCGCGAACTGATCATCGCCGGCTTTTTTACTGGTAAATCTCAGCACGAAAAACTCCCACTTGTCGCCGGAACGTTTGCCGAACGTGGTCGCGATCTGTTCGTCTTGCTGTCTGCGCTGTTCGTCGCGGCCGCCTTGGCCCGCGCTTGCCGCATTGGCATGCACGGCGAGGCACACACGCCGTCCGCAGTGACGGAGCCGGCGCCGAACGTGCAGCCGTCCATTGCAGCGGTAAACATCCACTCGGCGCTCTTGTGCAGAACGCCGCCGCAAGTTTTATTCTGCATATAGGGCAAGTAGTACGCGCGCAGGGCGAATGGGTCTTTGTTACCACCCCTGACCAGCGCGAAGACGTCGCCTGTCGTTGAATTCGCGTTCGGCACTTTTTTCACGGTGACGGGACTGACAGGCGCTGGCCTGATAACGAACGCTTCCCCGCCGACAGCCGGAAGCAGATATTCCTGGCGAAGCACGTTTATGCTCGGATAAACCACATTATTCGAAAGAAAATCGTACGGATCACGCTGGAACTCTTCCTGAGGGGTGCTCATAGTCGTAGTTTGTCCATGGAGAGTGCGTGAGGAAACCGGCCCAAAAGGTGTGACAACCGGCCAGACCGGGTCGAGGAGGATTTCGCCCGTTTCCGTACGCGGGCACCTTCGCCGAAATGATTGCGCAGGCGCGTTCCCAAGTCGTTTCCGTAATCTACTTATCGCCTTCGTCCAGTTGCTCCCTGGCGGCGAGACTGTTGAATCCGCCCCGCATGCCGGTGGCGCGTCAGTGCGCGACGCGCTCGTGCATTGCCGGGATTTGCTGGCTGTTCAAACTGATTCCGTTAGCGCGGCCGGATAGACGGAACCAGACCCGCCCGGACAGAGCGAGGCTGAGCGGCTACGCGCTGCGCTCCAGATCGCTCTCCATTTTCTCCACAAGCGCGTCGCGCATCAACGCAACGGGCCGCACCAGGCGACCGGGCAGCATGCCGTGCACGAGCCACACGTTGAGCACGTTGTGGAAGTCCGTCACGTCGATGCGCTGCAGCGATTCACGGTAGGCGCTGCGCTCCAGCATTTCCGGCACGGCGAGCCCGATGCCCATGCCCCGGGCCACCAGCGAAAGCTGCAACTCGGACCCAAACGCCTCGACCGCGACGTTGAACTGCAAGCCGGCCGACGACATCGCCCGACTCAGCGCGGACCGCATCCCGCAGCCGTCCTGGTTCAACACCCATGGATGACGCGAAAGCTCGGCGAGCGTCGTCGGTTCGTCGGTCAAGCCGAAAGAACGCGGCGCCACAACGATGGCCCGTTTGTCGCCGAGTCGCGCGGCCGTCATCGCTTCGGGCAGGGGAATGCCGACGGGTAACAACACGACGGCCGCATCCACGGCGCCACGCTCCACGTTCTGCAACAAGCCCGGCGACCAGCCGGCGGTCACGCGCAGCGTCAGCTTCGGAAAGGCACTACGCAAACGGTCGACGGGCCGTTCGAGCGCGAGTTCGGATAGAAACGGTGGGACGCCGATTCTCAACTCTCCGGTCGATTCGCTATCGGGCGACGCCACGGCCATCAGGTCGTCGACGGCGCGCAGTACCGTGCGCGCCAGACCGTACACCTCATTGCCCGCCGCGGTCGGCTTGAGCGGTTTGCTCTGGCGGTCCAGCAGCTCCGCGCCGAGCATGGTCTCCAGATTCTGAACGCGGCGCGTGAGCCCAGGCTGCGTGAGAAACAGCTTCTCCGCCGCCCGCACCATCGATCCGCTTTCGACCACCGCCACGAAAGCCTGCAAGTCACGCGTGTTCATAACTAACTCGCATAAAGATTATCGACATATTTCAATTGTCGCATAACATCGTCATCCGTACGATAAGCCGGAGCTAATTCAACCGGAGTGGAACGATGAATCAACCTGCCGAGACGCCTGCGCGGCCCTTGCCTCCCTTGTCTGCCGCGACCGTACCTTCGCCGGCGCCGGCTGCCGGCCTGACCGCGCCGCTCACGCTGTTTTTCGCGGCGGCGGTCGGATTGATCATCGTGAACCTGACGGCGGCGCAACCATTGACGGGGCCCGTCAGCCGCGCGCTGAACCTGCCGCCCGAACTCGCCGGCCTGATCGCCATGCTGCCGCAGTTGGGCTACGCGGCCGGGCTGCTTCTGCTCGTGCCGTTGTGCGATCTGCTCGAGAACCGCAAGCTTATTTTTCGGACGCTGATGTGCTGTGCGGTGTTTCTCGGCATTGCGGCGCTCGCCCGGTCGGGTTGGCTGTTTCTCCTGTCGGTGTCGCTGGCGGGCGCGACGTCGAGCGTGATTCAGATGCTCGTGCCGATGGCGGCGTCGATGGCGCCTGAACACGGACGTGGGCGGGCAATCGGCAACGTGATGAGCGGGCTGATGATCGGGATTCTGTTGTCACGCCCACTTGCCAGTGTGATCGCGGGATCGTTCGGCTGGCGCGCGTTCTTCGGCATCGAGGCGTGCGCCGACGCGCTGCTTGCCGTGGTCCTGTACACCCAGTTGCCGACCCACCGGCCGCTCGCAACGGCCCGTTATCCAGCGTTGCTGCGCTCCCTGTGGACGCTGCTGCGCACCGAACCCATCCTGCAACGCCGCGCCACGCTGGCGGCGCTCGGGCTTGGCGCGTTCAGCGCGTTCTGGACCGCCATCGCCTTGTTGCTGGCGCAGCCGCCGTTCTCGCTCGGCATGCACGGCATCGCCGGGTTTGCACTGGCGGGTGCGAGCGGGGCGATCGTCACGCCACTCGCCGGTTATCTCGGCGATCGCGGGGCGCAGCGCATCACACAACTGATCGCGCATCTGTTGATGATTGCGGCTGTGCTCGTCATGGGCGCGGCCGGTGCGGGCTGGGGCGGATTCCCGGTCACCACGCATCCCGGTCTCGCACTCGCGCTGCTAGTTGCCGGCGCGGCAGCGCTCGACGCGGGTCTGATCACCGATCAAACGCTCGGACGGCGCGCGATCAATCTCATCAACCCGGCGGCGCGCGGCCGATTGAATGCGCTCTTCGTGGGTATTTTCTTTATCGGCGGCGCGCTCGGTGCGTTGCTATCGGGGGCGGCCTGGGCGTGGGCCGGATGGAGTGGCGTTTGCATCGTGGTATTGGGGTTCACGATTGCGGCGCTTCTGTTCGGATTCTTTGACCGGGCCAAAGCGTCGCGCCAGAACTGACCATCTTCAGTTTGATAAACGGGGCAGATCTCACTGACGCGGAACATCGCGCAGACCTGCTTCGGCCGGCGCCAGGGCCAGACGGAGTTCCCGATAGGCCGTCACCAGCGCGTCAAGGCTAAATGTCCGGTTCAGGCCGCTGGGATTGGGCAACACCCATACGCGGGCGCCGCCGAATAATGCCGGTTGCGGACCCCAGTCGATGTCGCGCGTGCCCGACATCGCGCTGAGCGCCATCTTGCCGAGGAAGGCAACGCAGTGCGGCGCATATCCTTCGATCTTCCGCTCGAATTCGATCGCGGCGGCTTTGAATTCCCCTTGCGACAGTTCGTCCGCTCGTGCGGTCGGCCGCGAGACCACGGTGGTCAGCCCACAGCCGTACTGCAGGATTGTGCGATCGTCTTGAGGATCGATCTGTCCAGGCGTAAAACCGGCCAGATGAAGGGTCCGCCAGAACCGATTGCCTCTGCCGGCAAAGTGCCGGCCGGTCGACGCCGCACGGAGACCCGGATTGATGCCGCAAAACACCACTGATAAACCCGGCGCCAGGATATCGGAAAGACCTTGAAGCGAATCGGAGTGAGTCACGGATGGGCTAAGCCTTTTCATGGAGTGCATTCGCGCGACAGCGGTTCGAAGGTAAGTCCACCTAGACCCTTTCTCGTCAGGACCACGAATGCCGCCTTGATCGCGGTGTTTGGGGATCACGGCTGCTTGCGTGGCTTTTCCTTCACCGTGCGAGCCACGGCAGCGGCACACCCCTCGTCACGTTCCCGGCTCCATTGTTCGAGCAATATGCGCGTCTGGTCGCGGATGGTCGACTTGATCTGTTCCATGTTCTCCGCGTCCATGCTTTTCCAGCCGAGCATCGACAGCGTTGAGCGTTGCGCGACGTGGAAAATCACCAGTTGCCCATGCAGGCTGAAGTTGCGGATCAGCGTGACCGGATCATCGGCGGCGCGCCCGGAAATTCGCGCGACGAGCGCTGCGGTTGCATTGGTGAGCGGCTGACGGATCCGGCTCGCCAGAATCCGCGTCGCGCTTTCGGGTTCCTGTCCGGCCTGCTCGCGCGCGAAGAAAAGCCGCCGGCCGCGATTCTCGCCTTTCGCGAAAACGCCGTCCGCGACCGCTCCCTGAATGCGGATGTAGGCGTCGATCAGCGCCGCGGTGCCGGCGTTTTCACGCAATGCTTCCTGCGCATCCGCGATAGCTGGCCCGAAGGTCTTCCACGCATCGTCGGCGAGCGCTTCGACGCACGCGCGATACACCCCTTCCTTGTTCTCGAAGTAATACTGCAGCGCGGGTGCGTTGACGCCCGCGAGAGCCGCGATGTCGCGCGTCGAAGCGCCTTCAAAACCATGTTCGCCGAACAGTTCTACCGCCGCTTCGATGATTCGCCGACGCGTCTCGTCGCCGCGCGCATAGCCGCCTTCCGGCGGACGGCGCAGCCTCTTTGCGGTGTTCATGCATTGCTCTCCGCGTTTCTTTTCGTTGCGCCCCAAAGGCATTTCTTTGACGGGAGCGCCCCTTAGTAAGTCTTTGTGGGGAAGGGCGCCTCGGCCAGAACCTCTGGGAGGATTTCTTCCGAAATATATCACTTGACACAATTGTACCAACTGGAATAATTTTGCCGGACAGAAATAATTGGACTAACAAGATGTCAACCACCGCAGGTTCTCCCTCCCGTCCGCTACCGGCAGAAGATACGCCGGCATCAAATGCCAGGCGTCCCAGCCGGCGAACGGTGCTGCTCGCGCTCGGCATCGTCGCGCTGATTGTCGGGGCCGTCTGGTTCGCCCGCTGGTGGACGGTGGGGCGCTTTATCGAATCCACCGACGACGCCTATTTGCAGGCCGACAGCGTCACGGTCGCGCCCAAGATCGCCGGCTACGTCACGGAGGTTTACGTCGCGGACAACCAGGTCGTGAAGCCCGGCGACCCGCTGGTGCATCTCGACGCCCGCCAGTATCAGGTCGCGCTCGACCAGGCGCGGGCCACGATCGATGCGCGCAAGGCCGATATCGAACGCGCGCAGGCGGACATCAAGCAGCAGCAGTCCAATATCGCGCAGGCACAGGCACAGCAGCAGGTCGCGCAAGTGAACGCCCA
The DNA here is from genome assembly GCF_902833645.1 of Paraburkholderia fungorum. Taxonomy (GTDB): domain Bacteria; phylum Pseudomonadota; class Gammaproteobacteria; order Burkholderiales; family Burkholderiaceae; genus Paraburkholderia; species Paraburkholderia fungorum. Next base: position 304,716 of record NZ_CADFGE010000003.1, on the reverse strand, counting down.
CCATGCGAGCGACGAAGTGCGGCGCTATGCGCCGCTCGTCGCAACCGGCGCCGAAACGAGTGAACGGCTGGCGGAACTGACCAGCAGCCGTGATCAGGCAAACGCCACGCTTGCCGCAAACGCCGCAGCGGTCGCCGCCGCGCGCTCGCAGATCGGCTCGGCCACCGCGCAGCTCGCGCAGGCACGCGCACAACTTGAAGCGGCCGAGGCAAGCGCGCAGCAATCGCAACTCGATCTCGACAACACCGTGGTGCGCAGCGTGCTCGGCGGCAAGGTCGGCGATCGCACCGTGCGGGTGGGTCAGTACGTGCAGCCCGGCACGCGGATGCTGACGGTCGTGCCGGTGCAGAACACCTATCTGCTGGCCAATTTCAAGGAAACGCAAGTGGGCCGGATGCGTGTCGGCCAGCCGGTGGAATTGCACGTCGACGCGTTGCCCGGTCATACGCTGCATGGCGTGATCGACAGTTTCTCACCCGGCACGGGCTCGCAATTCGCGTTGCTGCCGCCGGAGAACGCCACCGGCAACTTCACGAAGATCGTGCAGCGCGTGCCCGTGCGGATTCGCATCGATACGGGTGCGGAGACCCGCAGCGTGCTCCTGCCGGGACTCTCGGTAACCGTGGATGTCGACACGCGTTCCGCGCGCGATCGTGACTCACGCATTGATGCCGAGAATCATCGTGGCTGAACCGGGCAACGCTACGTCCGCGAACCCGGCCGCACCGCACGCCGAAGAGCGTGCCAGCGTAGGTGACTGGATCGCCGTCGCGGCAGGCGCGCTAGGCGCCTTGATGGCGACGCTCGACATCTCGATCACGAACTCCGCGCTGCCGCAGATTCAGGGCGAAATCGGCGCTACCGGCACGGAAGGCACGTGGATTTCAACCGGCTATCTGATGTCGGAAATCGTGATGATTCCGCTTGCGGCATGGCTCACGCGCGTGTTCGGCCTGCGCAATTTCCTGCTGGCGAATTCCGCGCTGTTCATCGCGTTTTCAATGATGTGCGGCTGGTCGCACACCTTACCCATGATGATCGCCGGCCGCATCGGCCAGGGTTTCACCGGCGGCGCGCTGATTCCAACGGCGCAGACCATCATCCGTACGCGCCTGCCGCTATCGCAGTTGCCGGTCGGCATGACCATGTTCGGCCTGATCGTCTTGCTCGGACCGCTGCTCGGGCCGGTGGTCGGCGGCTGGCTCGCGGAGAACATTAGCTGGAGCTGGTGCTTCTTCATGAATCTGCCGATCTGTCTGGCGCTGATGACGCTGTTGATCGTCGGTCTGCCGTCGGACCGGCCGCACTGGGAGGCGTTTCTCAAGGCGGACTGGCTCGGCATCGTCGGCCTCGCGATCGGTCTGAGTTCGCTGACCGTCGTGCTCGAGGAAGGTCAGCGCGAGCGCTGGTTCGAATCCTCGATGATCGTCGCGCTCACCAGCTTGTCGGTCTTCGGCATGCTCCTGATCGCCGCTTCGCAAATGACCGCGAAGAAGCCGATCGTGCGCCTGAGCCTGATGCGCAACCCGAATTACGCGAGCGTGATTGTGATTGTGTCCGCGGTCGGCGCGGCGCTGTACGGCGTGTCGTATCTGGTGCCGCAATTTCTCGGCGTGGTGGCGGGCTACAACGCGGAACAGTCCGGCGCGATCATGCTGCTTTCCGGGCTGCCCGCTTTCATGATCATGCCGATCCTGCCGCGTCTGCTTGGCAAAGTCGATTTCCGCGTGCTGGTGATCACTGGGCTGGTGTTGTACGCGATCAGTTGCATGATCGACATCAGCCTGACCGCGCAGAGCGTCGGACACGATTTCGTCTGGTCGCAACTGATACGCGGCACCGCGCAGATGCTCGCGATGATGCCGCTCAATCAGGCGTCGATGGCGGCCGTATCGCGCGAAGATTCCGGCGACGCCGCCGGTCTGTACAACATGGCGCGCAACCTCGGCGGGTCGATCGGCCTCGCGATCATCGGCACCGTGATCGACCGGCGCACCACGTTTCATACCGCGATGATCCGCGAGTCCGTCAGCGCCAATTCGCTGATCGGCCAGGAGAGCCTGGCGGGGAGCGCGGCGAACTGGTTCGCCCACACGGGCGACATGGCGTACTCGCAGATGCGCGCGCTTGGGCAACTCGGGGCACAAATCCAGCAGCAGGCCGTCGTGATGACCTATTCGGAAACCTTCTATCTGCTCGGCATCGCGCTGCTCGCCTGCATTCCGCTTGCGCTGTTTCTGAAAACGCCGCGCCGCAATGCGCCGTCGCCTTCGTCTGCCGGACACTAATGTCTTATTCCAACATGATGTTTATTCGTCCCTCGTGTTTCGCCCTGACTGCCGCCGCGCTTCTGTCCGCCTTGTCGGCTTGCACGGTCGGCCCGGATTATCACGGCGCGCCCGTGGTTGCACAGGACGCCCGCAACAGTACGACCTTCGTGCGTACGCCGGCCTCCGGCATGGCTGCAACGCGCGCGCCGAACCAGTGGTGGCTCGCGTTCAACGACCCGCAGTTGAACGATCTGATTGCCGCCGCCTTTGCGCACAGTCCCGACGTGCATATCGCACAGGCGCGGCTGCGGGAATCGCGTTCGCAATTGCAGGTGCAACGTGCGAACGAGTTGCCGAAGGTGTCAGGCGCAGTCGCCGCGGTGCGCATGCGCGAGCCTGATCTGAGTTCGCTCAGTTCGGGGAGCTCCTCAGGCGGAAGTGGCTCTTCGACGGGGCGCGGTCCGCTGCAGCTCTATACCGCGGGATTCGACGCCACGTGGGAAATCGACCTGTTTGGCGGCACACGGCGCGCGATCGAAGCGGCGTCGGCGGATGCGCAAGCAGTCGACGCCGATCTTGCGGACACCCAGGTATCGCTCGCAGCCGAGGTTGCGCAGACCTACGTGGAACTACGCGATCAGCAGACGCGGCTTGAACTCGCACGGCGTCAGGCGGAAACCGAGCAGAAGATGTTGACGCTCACGCAGCAGCGGCGTGAACGCGGTACGGCGGCGGACATCGATGTCGAACGCCTGAGCACGCAGGTCGAGAATACGCGCGCGACGTTGATTCCACTGGATGCCCAACTCACCGATTCGCTCGACCGCCTGGCCGTGCTCACCGGCCGTGAACCGGGCGCGCTGGACGCACAGCTTGCCGCCGCGCGGCCGCTGCCGGTGTTGCCGGAGACGGTCGCCGTCGGCGATCCGTCGGTGATGCTGCAACAGCGCCCCGACATTCGTGCGGCGGAACGGCGTCTTGCATCGAGCAATGCGCAGATCGGTGAACACATCGCCGATTTTTTCCCGAAGGTGACGTTGCTCGGCGATATCGGCTTTAGCGCGGGCGATCCGGGCCACCTCGTGCGCAAGAACAATTTCAGTTGGATCGGTGCGCCCTATTTGCAATGGAATGCGCTCGATTTTGGGCGCACGCTGGGCAGCGTGCACGCGGCTGAAGCATCGCGAGACGAAGCCGAGGCGCGTTATACCAAAGCGGTGCTCGGCGCGTTGCAGGACGCGAATTCATCGCTCTCGCGTTATGGGCATCAGCGTGAGCACGTCGTCGCGTTGCAAAAGGTGGAGGCATCCGCAACGCACTCGGCCACGCTGATGCGGCAGCGCTATTCCGCGGGCGTCGCTACATTGATCGATCTGCTCGATACGCAACGCACGGAATTCACCGCGCAGCAGAACGTCGTGGCCGGGCAGGCCGAGTTGCTGAAGGACTTTGTGTCGCTGCAGAAAAGCCTCGGCTTAGGCTGGCAAGCGCCGCAAACTTAGTGTGCCGCCGCCGTTTTTCGCTCAGAAGGTTTCCCGATCCGCTTTTGCCGCATCGGCTGCGAGCGCCGGTGCTTTGTCAGCCAGGGTGGCTGGAACAAGCTTCGGTCGGGGGGCGCGACGCGCGGCAGCAATCAACTGAAGGCGGATGAGCGCCCCGCGCCCGTTTACTTATGGCTGCCGGGGCGTCTGCGGAGCGAAGCCCGAAGAAACGGTATGTGAGTCCCGCAATATGCCGTCCGGCCCGAACTCGAAACTGATCGTGGCGGTAGGCGCGGCATTGTTGCCGCCCACTGTCGGATTCAGGTTCGAAAGAAAAAGCGCCGAAAGCGGCCGTGCCTCGGTGGATGCATACACCAGGAACGTCGATCCATTTTGCAGGATGGAGCTTGACGACGGCGTGCCCAATCTCGCAAGCACTTGCTGCTCGGTCGTTACGCCCGGTTTGAAGTCCGATACGTCCTCGGGTTTAATCTGCTGCGCCATTGTCGACGTGCAGCCGGCCAGCAAACACACGTATACGATCGACAGACTCATTATGGTTCGCAAGCCGCTCATGCCACCTCTCCTTCGTCGAGTGTCTGGGTCATTTTCATCAATCCGGAACGGATGCGATCATAACAGGCCGCGTGGACGGTTTAATGTCCGATGCGTCAATCCAGAACCCTATCAGGCCGGTGCACTGCGCTTGCCCGGTTCACGCACCTAGTGGCTTGCGGTAGACGATTCCATGATGAGCGGCAACGACTTTGTCGAGCGCTGCAGGCGTCGCTTCGCGAGCCTCGAGAATGATTGCAAACGATCCCGGCGCGAAGTCGCCGCTGACGGAGTCGACGAATTCATGATCCAGGATGTCGACGAGCGCAACGCCGGCTAACCCGGTACTCGCCCCTATCGTGAAACCGAGCAGGGCGCCGGACGGTCCACCGAGCATGCCAATCAGGCCGCCCGTTATGGCACCGATTACAACGCCCCAGAATGGCTGTGTCTTCGTGCCGAGCAGGCTCACTTTTCCGGCCAGGTCTTTTTGAACCATCACGCCGCTGTCGATCTTGAAGTTCGCGTCTTCTCCCTCGAGTGTCCGGAAATCCGCGGCAGCTTTTTCCGCATCGGTGACGTTGCTGAAAACCGCGACGATCAATTGTTGGGTCATCGTAAAGTACCTCTCATGAAAAAATTCATGCGTTACAGGTTGCCTTTCGGATGAAGTGCACTGGCGTCACGCATGAATACTGCTCGAAAGGAAGTACCAGTGCAATGCGCACGAGATTGGTTTGCACATGCTTCGCGGGCCATCGGCGTGCGGATTATTTGTGGCCCTGACTCTGGCGCTTCGCGCTCGTCTGGCGTTTCTTCGCACGTTTGACGTTGCCGCCCGCGGTCACGCGCTCGTTGCCGCGGACCAGCAGTTTTCGACGCTTCGAACGGCGTATCGCCGGTGCATTGGGCGAGCGCTTGACGACCTTGACGACGCGCGGCGCAGCACCTTTCCTCGCCACGCCGGTATCCGCGCGGACGCCATGCACGCCGCGCATGGCATCGGACTCGCTCGCTTCAGGTTTCCAGATCACCAGCAGCTTGCCGATATGCTGGATTGGGGCGGCATCGAGGCAGCCGCAAATCTGCTCGCAGATTGCATCGCGTGCGCCGCGGTCGTCGTCCGACACGCGGATCTTGATCAGATTGTGCGCTGCGAGGTGGACGTCGATTTCGGCGAGCACAGCATCGGTCAGCCCTTCGGCGCCGATCAGGACGACGGGCTTGAGCGCCTGCGCCTCGGTGCGCAGCGCGGCGCGCTCGGCGGGAGTCAGAGAAAGGGCGGGCATCGGGACGATGAAACGAGTATGGCCACACCAGAGAGAGCTAGCTGTCTGACATTCTCGCCGCGATTAGCGGCTCGCATCAATAGGCGTTGAAAACGATAGTAACTATCGGGCGAATTGATAAGTACATCGACATTTCGGTCTCTATTGCCCGCGTTCATCCTGACTATAATCAACGGGTCCAACCTCGACTTCTGGACCCGCCGGCCTGAGGCGCGGATGGCGTAGCTGTCATCTCCGAATTCACGTTCTGATCACCACCTTCCACTCTGTTGAGGCCATGTCATGTCTACGTTGATTGCGATTACCTACCAGGACTTGGCGGTTGCAGAAGAGGCATTGAAGGAGTTGCAGACACTGCAAAGCGAATACCTTTTGCAACTGCAGGATGCGGTCGTCGTTGAGCGCACGGCCGACGGCAAAATCAAATTACATCAGACGGTAAACCCAACCGCGGCAGGTGCGCTGAGAGGGGCATTCTGGGGCGGCCTGATCGGTTGGCTGTTTCTCAATCCGTTGCTGGGCGCCGCGGTGGGATCGGCATCCGGGGCATTGGCGGGCAAATTGAGCGAGCACGGTGTCAATGACAATTTCATGAAGTCGCTGGAGCAAAAAATACAGCCTGGTGCGGCCGCGCTGTTTGCGCTGCTTAAGGATGTGACGCTGGATAAAGTGGAAGCCGATCTCGCGAAACTGGGCGGGACTGTGCTCTACACCAATCTTTCGCTGGATGACGAATTGAAGCTGGTGGAGGCGCTGTCCAAAGCCCAAACCACAACGAATGGATAGCATGGTTCGGACACGCAGCGAGTGCTGTCACGTGCGGTGTTACCGGCCCGGGCGCGCGACGCGCAGTTCCGGCACAGCGCCTCGCGTTCGCTGCATTCGTCTGTGCTGACTTGACACGCGTGCGGGCTTGGCCTTTGATAAATGGACAGCCAGCGTTGGGCTGACAGAACAGGCAGGGAGCCAGCCGTGACCTTCACCCGCCATACCATGATGTGGGAAACCGCCGTCGACGCACTCGAGCGCGCCGAGCGCATGCATCGCCAGTTCTTTCGTTTAGCGGGGCAGCGTGCGCGGGCGCCGGTATGGGAGCCGCCCATCGAGGTGTACGAGCAGGACGGCCGGCTGGCGATCGTGGTCGCACTGCCGGGCGTGTCGCCCGATAGCTTGAGCCTGGACCTCGAAGGCGCGATGCTGATCATCGCGGCTGAGCGAACCATGCCTCGGGCCTTCGCGGGGGGCGTGATCCACTGCCTGGAAATTCCGTATGGCCGCTTCGAGCGACACATCCGGCTTCCGGCCGGGCACTATCGCCTGGCACGGCGCGATTTCGAACATGGTTGCCTGTTGCTGGACTTCGAGAGGCTGGATTGAGCCCGGCAGGCTCGGGCGGTTTGAGGAGCGAAGATGAGCACGGACAGTGACAGTGTGGCCCCTGAGACCAATCCGGCGAGCCCGGAAGCGGAGCCTATGCCCGCACTCCCCAAGGACAGCCTGATCCTGCTACCGGTGCGCAATGCCGTGTTGTTTCCGGGTATGGTGTTGCCGCTCATGGCGGGGCGTGGGCAGACCAAGGAAGACGTGCAAGCTGCGATGAAACGCCAGCAGCCCCTGGGCATCGTGCTGCAACGCGATCCGCAGGTGCAGGACCCGTCCTTCGACGGTCTCAACACGATCGGCACCGTCGCCAACGTGCTGCGCTACATCACCAGTCCGGAGGACGGTGCACATCACCTGATATGCCAGGGGGTAGAGCGCTTCCGGCTGGTCGCGCCGGTGGCGGGTCTCGGGTTCAGGGCCGCCAAGGTGGAAATGCTGCCCGATACCACGCTTCGCGACTCCGCTATCGACGCGCGCACGCTGGTGCTGAGGCAGCGCGCGGGGGAAATGATCGGGCTGCTGCCCAATGCCGGAGGCGAGCTTGTGCGGGCCCTGGATGCGATCGAGTCGCCTGGCCTGCTCGCCGACACCGTTGCCGGCCTGCTCGAAATCCCGCCGGGCCGTAAGCAGGAGATCCTCGAAACGCTCGACCTCTGCAAACGGCTGGACAAGGTGCTCGACGCCGTCGCCGGCCGGATCGAAGTTCTGCGCCTGTCGCAGGAAATCGGCGAGCAGACACGCGGCCGGATCGATCAGCGCCAACGCGAGATGATGCTGCGCGAGCAGTTGAGGACCATCCAGCAGGAACTCGGCGAGAACGTCGAAAGCCGCGAAGAAGCCCGCAAGCTGGCCGAGGCGATTGACGCCGCGCATATGCCGCCGGATGTCGAAGCGCATGCCCGCAAGGAACTCGGCCGGCTGGAACGGATGCCGGAGGCATCGTCGGAATATTCGATCAGCGTGAGCTACCTCGAATGGCTGACCGAACTGCCCTGGGCGCTTGCGCCGGAGGCGCCGATCGACATTGCCCGTGCAAGGCAGATTCTCGACGACGCGCATTTCGGCTTGGAAAAGGTCAAGCGCCGCATCCTCGAGTATCTCGGCGTCAGAAAGCTCAATCCCCAAGGCAAGGCGCCCATTCTTTGCTTTCTCGGCCCGCCTGGCGTGGGCAAGACATCACTGGGACAGAGCATTGCGCAGGCACTCGCGCGGCCGTTCGTACGGGTGAGTCTCGGCGGCGTGCATGACGAATCGGAAATCCGTGGCCACCGGCGCACGTATATCGGCGCCATGCCCGGCAATATCGTCCAGGCGATCCGCAAAGCGGGGGCGCGCAATTGCGTCATGCTGCTGGACGAACTCGACAAGCTCGGCCATGGCGTGCATGGCGACCCGGGCGCGGCGATGCTCGAGGTTCTGGACCCCGAGCAGAACGCCACCTTCCGGGACAATTACCTGGGGGTGCCGTTCGACCTCTCCGCCGTCGTGTTCGTTGCCACGGCCAATCAGCTCGAAGGTATTCCCGGGCCATTGAGGGACCGCCTCGAAATTCTCGATTTACCCGGCTATACCGAGGCCGAGAAGTTTCAGATCGCCCGGCGCTTTCTGGTTCCACGCGAGTTGGAGGCGTGCGGGCTGACCCCCGCACAATGCGAACTGAGCGACGAGGCGCTGCGCGCCATCATCCGCGACTACACACGCGAAGCAGGCGTGCGCAGCCTGGAGCGGCAGATCGGCTCGGTATTCCGCTCTGTTGCGTTGCGCGTTGCCGAGGACCCGGCCACGCGTGAACGGATCGAACCCGATCGTTTGGCGTCGATATTGGGGCATCACCGCTTTGAGCGCGAGATGGCGATGCGCACCAGTTTGCCCGGCGTGGTGACCGGCCTGGCATGGACACCTGTTGGCGGCGAACTGCTTTTCATCGAAGCCAGCAGCACGCCCGGCGGGGGCCGGCTGGTGCTGACCGGCCAGTTGGGCGACGTGATGAAGGAAAGTGCCCAAGCCGCGCTGACCCTGGTCAAGTCGCAATGCGAGGCGTTGCATATCGACTGTACGGCCTTCGACAAGCGCGACATTCATGTCCACGTGCCGGCCGGCGCGGTCCCGAAAGACGGCCCCAGTGCCGGGGTGGCCATATTCAGTGCAATTGCATCGCTGCTGATGGGCCGAGCCGTGCGCAGCGATTGCGCGGTGACGGGCGAGATCAGTCTGCGTGGTGTCGTTCTGCCGGTGGGCGGTATCAAGGAAAAGGTGCTGGCCGCGTTGCGCGCCGGTATCGGTACAGTACTGCTGCCGGCGCGTAATGCCCCGGACCTCGAGGACATCCCCGTCGATGCACGAAACCAGTTGCGCTTTGTGCTGCTGGAAACCGTGAGCGACGCACTGAGCGAGTTAATCGGGAGCAAGCCTTCGGGTATCGCTGGCATCGCGGACTGACGAGCCGCCGCGGCGACGTTTTCGCTCACACCGGCAGGGCTACCTGATCGGCTCGGCACGATCGCCCGCGAGCAGCAGTTGCGGACGTTGCGAGAATGACCATCGGCCCTCTGCGCGCTCGAGTATCCAGACCATGTCGAAGCGCTCATCCGGCCATGCAGCAGGAACCGCGGGCGCGCCGGGCACGTGTCCGATCAGCGATGGCAGTACTTTGTGCTCCCACGCGATCAGCACGATGCCGCGTTGCGTCAGCACATCCGTCATGAGCGCAGCCCCATCGTCCTTCAGGTATGTCGCGATGTAGTTCACCTGCGATGTTTGCCGCAGCAGCGCAACGAGCGGCGTCACGGTCTGCATCGAGCGCTTGCTCTTACTGGCGGGACCGCTTCCCGCGGCGAATATTGTGGCCGGCGTGAGACGCTCGGCACGCGTCTCGTCGATCGGACAGAAGAATCGTGCCAACGCGCCGGCACGCTGCCAGCCGCGAACCGCCAGACTTTCCTCGTCGGCCTTGCCGTCCGCTTCGATCCCGAGACCCGCGCTGGCGTCGGGTTTCTCCGCATGCCGGATAAACATGATTCGATCAGGTGCCATGTTGCCTCCGTAAGCTTGTTGGCGCGCGTTCTCTCAGTAGAACAAATAGTCTCTGTACATGAACGCTCCGTCAATCGCCCAGGTCGCTCAGGAACTTGCGGGCCGGCGCGAAGAAGGTCACGCCGGCGACGGCCTTCGAGAAGTCCAGGATCCGGTCGTGCAGCGGCGGAGGATTGCCGATGAACATCCGTTCCAGCATCTTCTCGATCACCCAGAGATGACGTGAATAGCCGATAAAGTAGGTGCCGTACTCGCCGCGGCCGGGGATCGCGAACGGCATGTTGTCGCGCAGGATGTCGTGCTCGCCGTCGGCGTCTTCGATCGTGCAGAGCGTCTTGTGCGACTTCTGGCCTTCTGTTGCGTCCGGCAACTCGACGTTGTCGAACTTGGTGCGCCCGATGATCGCCTCCTGAGCCTCCACGGTCTGCGCGCGCCAGGCCGCGAGGTCGTGCAGATACTTCTGGATCACGACGTAGCTGCCGCCGGCGTAGGCCGGATCTTCGTCGCCCACGATCGTCGCGGCGGGCAGGCTGAGGCCGTCGGGGTTCGCAGTACCGTCGATGAACTCGAGCAGGTCGCGTCCGTCGAAGTAGCGAAAGCCGGCCACGTCGTCGACTGCGGTGACGGAGTCGCCGAAGGCCTCGAGCAGAATCTTCTCGAACTCGATGATCAGGTCCGTGGAGTCGGCACGGATGTGATACAGCAGATCGCCCGCTGTGGCCACCGCCGTGTGCGTGGCGCCTCGCACTTCCCGGAACGGCGCGAATTCGCTGGGCGCGGGTTTCCCGGTGAGCGGCCCCCACACGCGATGCGAAATCCCGACGTTGCAGGTGAACACGGCCTGATTGGCCCGGATCCTGACGTTCTTGACGAGGTCGTCGATGCTGGCGACCACGGAGCGGGCGGTGGCGATCGACGCGGCATCGTCCTTGACGACGAGGACGAGGAACGCGGCGGCCGCCGACAGGGGCGCATCGATGTACTGCGGCTCGGTATCGAGTGCGTGCTGGGCGGCGGAGATCTGCGAAGATATCGGGCTCACGGGCGACTCCTCTGGCTAGATGGGTGAGCGGTACATGGCGCATTGCTTGGCAAGCAACGCGTCTTTATATGCTTACACGAATCGCGGCACGCTGCCGCTGCATGGCAACGCCATCCATCTGCTTTGGATCAGCATGGACGCAGAAGCGGAATGCGGCTTGCCGGTGATACGGATTCCGGAAAATTGCGGATTGATCGGGGTGCGGGATATTCATCATACGGAAGGATCGTCAGGCGGATTTCGACAGGGTGCAGAGCATGTCTGACCTGAGAGCCTTGACGGCGGCATTCAGGATTTCCTGACGGTATATTCAGCAGACCGGAAGTGCATTTTTCCGGGCTTCCTGACTGCGTGCTGCCGCCGGCGTCCCTACGATGATTTATCGTCGTCTTGTTCAATGGGCTTTTCATGAGCGGTCATTCAGAAAGTCACGAACGCGTGTTTGAACGCCTGAACGCCGCGTGTCAGCACCTGTTCGAGTCGTGGTGCGAAAGCCGAAGTGTCGTTCCGCTCGGTTACCTGTTGCATAGCTGGCCGTTGCCGGATAAGGGGCACGCCTCCGTGAAACGGTTGGCGGACGGCTTGCGCGAACTCGGCAGGTCGAATCCCGACGCGCTTGGCGGACGCATCTGGCCGGTCCTCTGCGAACTGGTTTCCTGCATCGATGAGATCGTGTTGTATCCCCGGATCTATGTGCAGAAGGCGGTAGCCGATGCGCCGCCGGTGGTGCGGGTCCTGTACGGGATATAAACGCTCTTCTTCGGAGGAGTCAGCGCGCGTTTCATTTCGCGTGAGCGCCGCTAAAGCCCGGGGGAAAACCCCGAATGGGCTCACCATCGACTGGCCAGGCAGGCGCAAACCTTGAATTGCCACCTGCCGACGCGGCGCCCGACGTGTCGGTATTCCGCTGCGGCAACGAGTGCAGAATAGACGAAACTAGAACCGTAGCACTCGCGGGGATGTATGAAGCACAATCTGTTCGACACATGGTGGAGTTTGATCGGCCGCTTGCGGGGCAGCCTTGTGTTGCGGCTGCTCGTGACGGTGCTGCTGGTCAGTTGCGCCGTCACTGTGCTGTTGACAGGCTTGCAGTTGTACCGTGACTACCACCTTGGAGTCGAGCAGATCGAGAGCCGCCTCGCGGACATCGACCGCAGCAATCGCGACAGTCTCGCTGAAGCCCTCTGGCGCTTGGACCGTGCCCAACTGCAACTGGAACTGAACGGCATTCTGCGTCTCGCCGACATCCGCGCCGTGGAAATTCGCGAGGCGGGGGCGACGGGACAATCCGCCTACATCAGCGCCGGCCAGCGCTTGGCCGGCCCGGTCGTCGCCCGCACGTTTCCGCTGGTCTACAGCGTACAGGGCAAGGAGCGGCAGATCGGCGAGCTCTACGTCGAGGCGACGCTGCTCGATCTGTACGACGAGCTAATGCGAACCGCCGCGATGATTCTGGTCACGCAGGCCGCCAATACCTTCCTCGTCTCGCTGTTCATCGTCTACATCCTGTCCCGTCTCGTGATGCGGCACGTCGCTGCGATTGCGCGCACGGTGGAAAGCTACGATTTCCGTAAAACGCCCCAGCCGTTCATGCTCCAGCGGCGCAAGCCCCGCGAGCCGGACGAACTCGACCGCGTGGCGGCCGCGTTCAATACGATGAGCGCGCGTTTGTATTACGCGTATCGCGACGAGCGTGATGCCGCGGCTGAACGCGAGGCCCGCAATCTGGCCGAAGCAGCCAACCGGGCCAAAGGCGAATTCCTGGCGAACATGAGTCATGAACTACGCACACCGCTGAACGGCATTCTTGGCTATGCGCAGATCCTGGCGCGCGATCCGATGCTGAGCGAGCGGCAGCGCGAACGCGTCGAGGCGATCCGCAAAAGCGGCGAACATCTGCTGACCCTGATCGAAGACACGCTCGATTTCGCGAGAATTGAAGCGGGCAAGCTGCGAGTCGAAATCTGTGACGTGCGTCTGGCCGGGTTTGTCGATGTGATTCGGGAAATCATCGGCGTGAAGGCGGAGCAAAAGCGTCTTGGCTTCATCTGCGAGATTGCCGCGGATGCACCTGCGGGGGTGCGTGCCGATGAGCGGCGCTTGCGCCAGGTGGTGCTCAACCTGCTTGCAAACGCGGTGAAGTTCACCGATTCTGGTTACGTCGGCCTGTATATCTCGAGGTCGGCGTCGAACCGTGTCTGTTTCGAGGTGCGCGACACCGGGATCGGCATCGGTCCCGATCAGTTGAACACGATCTTCGAGCCCTTCGAGCAATTAGGCGCAGCCGAGCGGCGGGCCGGTGGGGCCGGCCTCGGTTTGGCGATCAGCCGGGAGTTCGTGAGTGCGATGGGCGGCAAGATCGAGGTCGAAAGCCGCGTCGCGCAGGGCAGCGTTTTCCGCTTCGAACTGCCGGCGGCGAACGTGCTGCTGGTATCACATACAGCCAAGGCCACGGCCGCGGCGTCGCGCCCGGATGCCGTGCAGGGTTATGAAGGGCCGCGCCGCAAGGTGCTAGTGGTCGACGACGTCGAGATCAATCGCGCGATCGTGGTGGACCTGCTGGGCCGTCTCGGCTTTGCCACGGTCGAAGCGGAAAACGGTCGTGAGGGTTTTGAGAAGGCGCAGCACGAACACCCCGCACTCATTCTCACGGACATCGTGATGCCCGAAATGAATGGACTCGAGCTGACCCGCAAGCTGCGCCAACTGGAGGCGTTCGCCCAGCTCCCGATCATTGCGATGTCCGCCAGTCCTTCCGGAACCAACCGGGCGATGAGCATGGACGCGGGCGCCAACGCCTTCCTGTCCAAACCGCTCGATCTCGAAGCGTTGCTGACCCAGATCGCCATATTGCTCGGACTAACCTGGATTCAAGCGACGCCGGCATCGTCCACGCGCGCCAATATGCCCGGGATCGGCCTCGCGGCCGTGCCCAGGCAGCAGATGGAAGAGCTCCATCATCTCGCCCGCCTTGGCGACATGCATGAAATCATTGTCTGGGCCGAGACAATGGCGGCGCGCGATCCGCGTTACCACGCGTTCACGGCGCCGTTGCGCGCGCTCGCCCGGGACTATCAATCGAAGGCTATTCTTCAGTTGGTCGAACGATACCTGAATGTCGAGCCCAAGCCATGAACGAAGCCAACGCAGAGGCCGGCGAACGGCCGACGATCCTTATCGCGGACGACACGCCCGCGAATTTCGGTGTGGTTGTCGATAGCCTGACAGAGCGCGGTTTTCGGGTACTCGTTGCACTGGATGGCGAAGAGGCGCTCGAACGCGCGCTGTTTTCACAACCCGACCTGATCCTGCTCGACGTGAAGATGCCGGGTATCGACGGCTTCGAGACCTGCCGGCGGCTCAAGGCGAATGAGCGCACACGCGATATCGCGGTGATCTTCATGACCTCGTTGACGGGCGGCGACGACATGGTCGAGGGCTTCTCGGCCGGCGGCGTCGATTATGTGGCGAAGCCCGTGCGCGTCAATGAAATGATGGCGCGAATCGAAACTCACCTCGCGCTGCGCGTGATGCACCGGCAACTGGTCGCGCAGAACCGCCAGTTGCTCAAAGAGGTGGCGGTGCGCCAGCAGGCCGAGACCGAATTGTCGCTCGCGCGCGATGTCCTCGAACAGCAGGTCGAGCAGCGCACGAGGCAACTGGCGGAATCGAACGCGAGGCTGTCCGCCCAGGTCGACGAACGCCGCCGGGCGGAAGCGAAATTACAGGCAAGCGAAGCGCGTTTTCGCACGATTGTCGAAACCAGCCCCATTCCGTTGTGCATCACGTCGATGCCCGAAGGCGTCATTCTGTACGCGAATGAACCGCTGCGCGAACTGTTCGGTCTCGACGCGCGCGCGGGCATGCTGACCAATATCGTCGACCTCTACGTGGATGCCGGCGATCGCGACCGGCTGGTCTCGCATCTGCGCAATGAAGGCAGCTTCAGCAACAGCGAAGTCCATTTGCGGCGAGCTGACGGGTCGTCGTTCTGGGCCATGGCGACCGCGCGCGTGGCGACCTTCGACGATGCGCCGGCGATCTACGTGGGCCTGAACGACATCACGGCGCGCAAGCGCATCGAGCAGGAGCTATTCGAATCGCGCAATCAGTTGCGCGAACTGTCCGCGTACATGGAGGCGATTCGCGAGGAGGAGCGCAAGCGTATCGCGATGGAAATTCACGATGAACTGGGCCAACTGCTGACCGCCTTGAGGATGGATGTTTCGCTGCTTAAAATGCGCCTCGGCCACGATTCCGATGCGATGCGCAAAGCCGACGACATGCGTGAACTTGTCGAAAAAACGATCTGGATGGTCCGCAACGTCGCGAACCATCTGCGGCCGGTGGCGCTGAACTTCGGGGTGGTGTCGGCGCTGGAGTGGCTGGTTGAAGATTTTGTGCGCCGTAACGGCATTCCGTGCCAGTTGCACATCAACGGCGGCGAGCCTGTGTTGCCGGAAGCCTGCGCTACGGCCGTGTTTCGCATTGTTCAGGCCTCGCTCACCAATGCCGGGCGCCATGCGAATGCGGCGCGAGTCGACGTGACGCTGACCAGCAACGCGGCCGCGCTCGACCTCCACGTGAGCGACGACGGCTGCGGTTTCGATCCGGTCGTGGCGAGCAGGGGCTATTCGTACGGTCTCCTTGGCATGCAGGAACGCGCCCGCCTGATCGGCGGCGTGATGACGATCGACAGCGCACCCGGCATGGGCACAGCCATTTCCATTCACATTCCGCTCACAGGCGGGGAAAACACATGATTAACGTTCTGATTGCCGACGACCACGCTGTCGTGCGGGGCGGCCTGAAACAGATTATCGCGACGACCGCCGACATCGTCGTCGCCGCCGAGGCCGCGCAAGGTTCGGAGGTGCTCGACTGGCTGCGTACGAAGCGCTTCGATCTGGTGTTGCTTGACATGACGATGCCCGGGATCAGCGGGGTCGATCTGATCCGGCGCGTGCGTGCCGAGCAACCTCCTTTGCCGATCCTCGTGCTGAGTATCCACAACGAGGCGCAGGTCGTTTCGCGCGCGCTGCGAGCAGGGGCAACCGGCTATGTGACGAAAGACAGCGATCCCGACGTGCTTCTCGCGGCGATCCGCAAGCTGGCGGGAGGCGGCCGCTTCATCGATCCGAAACTGGTCGATGCGATGGTCTTCGAAACCCATTCCGGCGACGCGCCGCCGCACGAGGTTCTGTCCGACCGCGAATTCCAGGTGTTACAAATGCTGGCGGCCGGCCAGGCCATCAACGAGATCGCCGAATCATGCTCGCTCAGTGCCAAGACCATCAGCACCCACAAGATGCGCTTGATGCAGAAGCTCGGCCTCAACAACAACGCCGAGCTGATCCGATATGCAATCAGGCACGGTCTGGTCACGGAGTAACGCGCGCGATTCAGGAAATCCTGAGCCTCGAAGCAGTGTTTCCTGAATGCACAATCCATTGCTCCTGACGGAAAAAAATATCCCGTTGGCCCACGATTGTCAGACGCGAACGAGTTGCGCGAGGGGCGGAAGCGATGGCAACGAGAGACTCATTGCGCGGCTTGCGCGAGAAATTGCAGGCAACCGCGGGCGCACTGCCGGCCCGTTTGCTCGCGCTGCATGCCTCGCGGGACGGGACGAGCTGCCGGGTCTGCATCGAAGTCAGCCGGCCCGGCGGTCCGATCGTGTTGTTCTTCTACCGGCACGGCGACGGCACCTGGCATGTATTCCCGCCCGTGGACAATCTTGGCAGGATGGGCTTTGAGCGGCTCGTGGCGTGATCTGACAGCGCCGGACAAGGGAGGTCGTGAATGAGCGCGGAGCACTCGGCGGAGTTGTCGAAGCACGAGACGGAATTGCGTGTGTGGATGAGCGAATGGTATGACCATGCGTTTTCGACCGGCTTCATCCGGCCGCCTTTCATACTCGACGACGCGACCGCCTCGAGGCTGGAGGGCTATTTCAACGTAGGACTGACGCCCGTGGAAGGGGTCAACGCAATGTTCGGCGCGGTTCACTGATCACGCCGGCGCACTGAAGCGCCTGCTGCGGCAGCGGGAAAGCACGGTTTGCCAGTATGCGTTACGCATGGCACGATGAAACACCGTTCAGGTGCGCACCTGAGCGGCGATGCGCCAATCCGGGCGCACCATCCCGTGTCGAGAAACCTTTCCATTCATGCATCGCAGGCGTTTTGTACTGGCCGCGCTGGGCGCCGCGGGCTTGGCGCTTGGCACGCCTGCCGCGTCGGCCGGGCCTTTCAGTATCGTCTATCCACGCATTCGTCCCGGTGGGGACGTGCATGCCGCGTTTGCGCTCGCTGTCCTCGATCTGGCGATGAAAACGGCGCAAGCCGCCTATACGGCGCAGCAGACCGACATTGTCATGGAGCGTGGCCGCGCGCTGGCCGAACTGGCAAACGGCAACAATACGATCAATCTGCACTGGACGAGCATGGAGGCGAGGTCCGAACGCGGCCTGAACGTGGTGCGGATTCCGATCCATCGCGGGTTGATCGGCTATCGGATATTCATCATAAGAAAGGACCGGCAACGCGATTTCGACAGAGTCGAGCGCTTTTCGGATCTGAAAGCGTTCACGTGCTGTCAGGGGCTAGGATGGATCGATACCGACATCCTGCGGACAACCGGTCTGGATGTTCAAACGTCGACTTACGAGTCGCTGTTCGAAATGACCCAGAGCGGGCGGGTTGACTATTTTCCAAGAGGCGTGGTTGAAGCGTTCGCCGAACTGGAGGCTCGCCGGCATCTCGAGCCTGATCTGGTCGTAGAGAACCGGCTGATGCTGAAGTACCGGTCCGATTTTATTTTTTACGTCGCGACGGGCCACGCGGCGCTCGCGCAGACGATCGAGCGGGGGCTCGTGCTGGCGTATCGCGACGGGACTTACATGAAACTGTTTAATTCGCATCCCTACATTCAAAATGCGCTGGGCCTCGCAAAACCCGCGTTGCGCAAGACCTTTCAACTGGATAATCCCTACCTCTCCGAAGCGGACCGCAGAATTCCAGACGAGTACTGGATGCTCTGAGAAATCGTGATCGCGCGGGCGTGCCTTTAATGGACCGCTGTGCACCCGCTTACCCTGAGCGGAGTTTTCGCTGCCAGAGATCGTTCTCGAGCTCGGCGTCCTCGCTATTGTTGCCGAGTGCCTCGTCGATCCAGCGCCGCGCCCATTCGAAGGCATATTGCTGGGCCGCCTCGCTGTTCCTGAAGCTTGGGCCAATCAGTCCGGAGCGCGCCATCCGCCGGGCATCCCGCACGATCTCGGCCCAGCCGCGGAAGCGGCCGTTGGCGACCGGATCGGCGACGAGATAAATAACATAGCCGCGCGGATCGAGTTCGCATCGGCCGTTCGACGCAAGACCCATCCAGGGCGAGACAGTCCGATGAAGGATCTGCGGGCGCTCGGCCGGCCCGCAGGACGAGACATGCTCAGGCCGGGTGTGCGAAGCATTCGGCAACTGCTGTGCGATCCGGGTGAACGTATCCATCGTGAGACGCGGCCGCCGTGTGGCCTCCGGTGTCTGCCACGCTGCCTGATCTTTCCAGAATACCTGCCGAAGGCCCTCGTCCCTGGGTTGACGCTCAATGGTCCTTGGCGCGGCATGGCGGAGTTCCGGCAGGCCGTCCGGCCCGCAGCGAAACTTGCGGCCGGCGTTTGAGAGAAGCCGGTGCATTTCCGCGAGGGCACCGGTCGACCGCCATTTTTCGAGGCTGCGCCGGCATGTCGGCACGGACGGGAAAGTGCCCGGCAAGCGTGACCACGATTCGCCGGTGGTGAGGATCCACAGCACGGCATTGGCCACGAGTCGCACTCGCACACGAGGCCGGCCGCGTTGCCCATGAGCGATGATCGCATCCGACAGGATGGGCGCTAACTGCCGCCATTCCTCGTCGCTGATTTCGTTGAAATGCACGCTTTCTCCCCTGCCTGTTGCCTGTTGCCGGTTGCCGGTTACCTGTTCACTGGCGCGAGGCCCTGCTTCTCCGGTCGCGCTACGTGCTACGCATTGCCCGTCGCCCACGTCGACTGGGACGAGAGCGACGATAGCGACGAGAGGGCAAGCAGATCCTCGACGCAATCCGACAGTTCGCAGAGTTCCTCAAACGAGGCGCCCCTGGCGTCGTACAGATGATGCCGTCGGAGATCGCGCAGCGCGGTGGCGAGACGCCGAAGGGATTCCGGGTCGCTATTCGTCAACGGCCAACCGCTTAGCAGATGCCTCAACGGCACCACGCTTCTGCTTTCGCACCACACGTCGAAGAAATTCAGGCACATCGTGTTGATATGCTCGACGGAATTCTCGCGCTCGGACAGGTAAGGGAACATGACAGCCCCAGGCAAATGACGGTAGACGATGCATGCATCGTATGCGGTCATTTATTCCGGGGCTGTCGGGACATCGAGAAAAAATGGACGGTCGATGCTGAACTTCGGGTCAGGAAATCCTTACGGATCGCTTCGTTGAAGTTGGCAAATCGCGGAATCGGCGACTAGAACGAAGGAGGGGATAACAGACGTCAACACTCGGAGGAAATCCATGTCCGCGCTCACCGCCGACAACGGCATTGTCAATGTACCCACGCAACGCACGGTCGAGCAGGGCGCCGACGCGTTTGCGTCGCTGATCGAAGCGAAGCACATCATCCTGTTTGCCCGTATCGATTTCGCCGCGGATGCGCAGCGCGCGGGGCTGGCGATGCCGCCGTCGCAATTGCTGGTGTTCGGCAATCCGCGGGCCGGGACGCCGCTGATGCTGGCCGCGCCGAGCGTGGCGCTCGATTTGCCGCTTAAGGTGCTGGTGTGGCAGGACGAAGCCGGCGAGGTGTGGTTCTCGTATAACGCTACGAGCTATCTGCAGGCGCGGCATGGCGCGCCTGCAGAGTTGATGAAAGCGATCGACGGCATCGGCGCACTTGTGCAGGCCGCCGCGGCCACCTGAGCGTACGCGTTACTCGGCGCCGCGAACGATGCGCAGATCGCGCTCGGCGCCGTCGGCCAGGGCTTCAAGCGCTTTCTTGTAGGCGTCGCTTTCATAGGCGGCAACGGCCTGTTCGTAGGTCGGAAACTCGATCACGACGGTCCGTTCCTTCAAACCTTGCTCACGAACTTCTTCGGCCGCGCTGCGGACGATGAATTTGCCATTAGCTGCGGCCACCGCGGGTGCTGCCAACTGTGCGTACGCGGCCAGCTTCGACGGGTCCTTGATCGCGCGGTACGCGGTTACCCAATATCCCTTGCTCATCTGAATCTCCTGGTTTTGCGGCGTGAAAGTAGTGGTCGCGTTGCAAAGCAACGACGCGGGAATTATGTCACTTCGAGCAACCTCCTACCCGATAGCCACCTCCCGCCGACTGTTTTGTGTCCCGCTGCATCGGCTGCGTGATCGGTTGACGCAAAATTGATCGAATCAATCGTTTTCATGATCGAATCAAAAAAAATACTTGCAAACGACTGAATCGATCATTATATTGACCGAATCGGTCGTTTATATTGAGCGAAACGCTCACGTCAGCAGGCCTCGACCGTCTGCAAGTGGCCGAAGCGCCATGGCCTGCCATCAAGAAAAATCACGGAGACACAATTGAAGAAGCGTTCCTTCCAGGTCCTGGCCACATTGGGCGTACTCGGTGCGGCCACGACCAGCGCGCACGCGCAAAGCAGCGTTACTCTGTATGGATTGATCGACACGTCGCTCGTCTATTCGAACAGCCAGAAAGGCCACTCGAATCTCCAGATGTCGAGCGGCACCTTGTCTGGCAGCCGCTGGGGATTGCGCGGTCAGGAGGATCTGGGCGGCGGCCTGAGCGCGCTGTTTGTCCTCGAGAATGGTTTTAGCAGCACGGCCGGCACGCTCGGTCAGAACGGCCGTGAGTTCGGGCGCGCCGCTTATGTGGGTTTGAGCGGCGGTTTCGGTAAGGTGACAGCGGGGCGGCAGAACGACACCTCCGCGGATTTTCTCGGTGCACTGACGGCGGCCAATCAGTGGGCGGGCGGTCTTGGCGCGCATCCGGGCAATACGGACAACCTTTACGTGAATGAGCGGATTAGCAATAGCGTGAAGTTCACCAGTAATGACTATGCGGGTTTTCGCTTCAGCGGCTTGTACAGCTTTGGCGGCACCGCCGGCGACTTCTCGAATAACCGCGTCTGGGGGCTCGGCGCCACCTATGCGAACGGTCCATTCGTGGTTGCGGCGTCCTATATGAACGCCACTACGCCGAACACCGGACTGTTCGACGGCACGGCCGGTACTGCGGCGATCTCGCCGAACAACACCCCGATCTACTCCGGCTACGCGTCCGCGCGTACGCTTCAGATCGCGGCGGTGGGCGGCGCGTACACGTTCGGGGCGGCCACCTTTGGGTTGATCTACTCGAACTCGAAGTTCAAGGATCTGGGGTCGGGCGCGGCGTCCGCACCCGTGGCGCGTTTTGCCGGCGATACCGCGACCTTCGATAACGTCGAAGCCAACTTTCGCTATCAGCTGACGCCGGCCACGCTGCTCGGTGTGGCCTACAACTACACCCGTACGCACGGCGCCGGCGACGCGCACTACAACCAGGTGAACGCCGGCGCCGACTACTTCCTGTCGAAGCGCACCGACGTGTATCTCAGCGCCGGCTGGCAGGCGGCGAGCGGGATCGATTCGACGGGCCGCGCGGCAACCGCGGCGCTGTGGCCCATTACGGCGTCGAGCACCTCGCATCAGTTCGTCACGGCGCTGGGCTTGCGTCACAAGTTCTGAACGATTCGAGCAGTCTGATTAAACAGGAAGGCCTCGAGCCACAACCTCGAGCCTTTCTTCGTAGAAGTGGAGTCGAGCATGACAGTCTTGTTCAAAGGGATCATTCCCGCCCTCATCACGCCGATGACGGCTTCGGAAGAGGTCGATGAAGCGGGTTTGCGCGCACTGATCGAACGCCTGATCGAGGCCGGTGTGCATGCGCTGTTCGTGCTCGGCACCAACGGCGAATTCATCGCGTTGAACGAAGCGGAGAAACTGCGGATCGCAAAAATCGCCGTCGACCAGGCGCGCTCGCGCGTGCCGGTGATTGCCGGTACCGGCGCGTATGCCACGCGCGACGTGATCGATCTGAACAGCAAGATGCTCGACGTGGGCGTGGATGCGGTGTCGGTGATCACACCGTATTTCAACGGCGCGACGCAGCCGGAACTGTTCACGCACTATGAACGGATCGCGCGGGCCACCACCTTGCCGGTGATGCTCTACACGATTCCCGCGAAGGCCGGCATCACCTTGACCGTGGACACGGTGCGCCGCCTGGCCGAGATCCCCAACATTCGCGGTATCAAGGATAGCGGTGGGGATTTCGACCGTTTGCTGCAACTGATCAATCTGCGCCGCGACGATTTCGCGGTGTTCACCGGCACCGACTCGATGATTCTGTGGACCCTGATCGCAGGCGGCGACGGCGCGGTGGCCGCGACCACGAATGCGGTACCGGATATCGTCACGTCGATCTGGAAGCACTTTCAGGCTGGCGATATCGCGGCCGCACGCAAGGCGCAGGAATCGCTGCGCGCGCTGCGTGACGCCTTCGCGCTCGGCACGATGCCGGTGGTGCTGAAGACCGCGGCGCAAATGCTCGGCATGCCGGCCGGTCCGGCGCGTTCACCCGCCCAGCCGCTCGATGCCAATGCCCGCGCCCGTCTCGAACAGGCGCTCGCGGTGTACCGCGACGCGTCACGTTAAAACACCTCGGCCACGCCGCTCTATCGCCAACCACTTACCGTCATGACCTCGACCTATCACTTCCAGACCGTCAAGCACATCGTGCACGGCGCGCACAGCCTTGACCTGCTGGCTGACAAACTTGCCTTGCTCGACACGCCGGTCAAACGCATTGCCTTGATTACCCAGCCCGCGATGGAGCAACTCGGTGTGATCGATCGCGTGACGGCCGCACTTGCGCAGAAAGATGTCGAAGTGCTGATCGTGCGCGATGTCGAACCTGAGCCGACCATCGGCAACGTGGAAAGCGTGTTCAGCGAGCAGATCGCACCGTTCGCGCCGCACGCGATCCTGTCGATCGGCGGCGGCAGCGTGCTCGACGCGGCCAAACTGTTTGCCGTGCGCCTGACCAATGAGCAGCCGCTGCGAGAATGGCTCGGTATCGATCTGATCAGGAAACCGGGTGTGCCCTTGATCCTTGTGCCGACCACCGCCGGCACCGGTTCGGAAGTCACGCCCAATGCAATCGTCACGTTGCCGGACGAGGCCCTCAAGGTCGGCATCGTGAGCCGTCATCTGTTGCCGCAACTCGTGATTCTCGATGCCGCGCTGACGCTGAAATTGCCGAAAGCGATTACTGCGGCGACCGGCATGGACGCGTTCGTGCATTCGCTCGAATCGTACATCTCGACCAAGGCCAATCCGGTCAGCGATATGTTCGCGATGGAATCGATGCGGCTGATCGGCGCGAACATCGTCGAAGCGTACGAGCACGGCGAATCGATCAAGGCGCGTGAAGCCATGATGCTCGGCTCGATGTACGGCGGCCTCGCATTGACGGCGGCCGGCACGGCCGCGGTGCATGCGCTCGCGTATCCGCTCGGCGGCATGTTCAATATCACGCACGGCGTGGCGAACGCGATGCTGTTGCCGCATGTGATGGCCTTCAATATGGATGCCTGTGCGGGCCGGCTCGCCGACGTCGCGCATGCGCTCTCGCTCTGCGCGCACGACGACAACGAAGAGGCCGCCGCGCGCAAGCTGATCGAGCGGATCAACGAGTGGACGGCGGCGGTCGATATTCCCCAGGATCTGCGCAAGTTCGGCGTCAGCGAAGACGACCTCGATGCGCTCGCGGTGGCGGCGGCGAAAGTCAAACGGCTGCTCGGCAACAACCCGAAACCGCTTTCGCTCGACGACATGAAGGCAATCTATCGCCGTCTGCTGCCATGAAGCCTGCACGCGAACGCCGCTTGCGGCTCCTGATCATCGGCGACGATCTGTCGGGGACAGCCGACTGCGCCGTGACAGGCGCGCGCCTCGGCTTGCGCAGTGTCGTGATGCTGGATGCGAGCGCGTCTTCGGCGGCTGCAACGCGCGAAGCGAACGACCCGCACGATGTGACCGACGCGCTCGACGTGCTGGCTGTCGACGCCGATTCGCGCCGGCTGGATGCTACGTCGGCGGCGCACCGTCATGCTGACCTGTGGCGCGAACTGGGCTGCGCGCAGACGAAGCTCTACAAGAAAGTCGATTCGACGCTGCGCGGCAACTTCGCGGCGGAAGTGGCCGCGCTTGTGCCGCTCGCCGGCATGGCGATCGTGGCGCCGGCGTTTCCAGCCGCCGGCCGCACGACACGCGACGCACGCCAGTGGCTGAACGGCGTGGCGGTGGAAGACACCGAGGTATGGCGCAACGAAGGGATCGGTGGCGAAGCGAATCTTCCCGCGATGCTCGGGCAATACGGCGTGCACGCGGTTGCGCTCACGCTGGCCGAGGTTCGGGCGGACAGCGCTCTGCTGGCAGAGCGGCTCGACACGCTGCGCGAGGCCGGGATTCAGGCCGTGGTGTGCGACAGCGAAACGGCGGACGACCTGCACCGGGTCGCCCGCGCGTCGGCAACGTTGCGCGGCGTGTTCTGGGTCGGCTCGGCAGGGCTCGCAGGCGATCTGATGTGCGCATTGAATCTGGCCGATGCGGTGCAGCTCGCCACACCGGCGCAGCACACGCCGGGTCAGCCGGTACTGACCGTGGTCGGCAGCATGTCGAGCATGTCCCACGCGCAGATCGAGCGGCTGAAAACAGAAGCGGGCAGCGCGCTGGTTGCGTTCGAAGTCGACACGCGGACGCTGCTCGCCGAGCCGCCCACGGAAGCGAATGCGAATCTTCCGCGCAAGGTGAGCGCAGCGCTGCAACAGGGGCGCCACGTGGTCGTTTCGCTGAGCCAGTCCGATCGCAGCAGCGTCGCCGACGGCCTGCTGTTCGCCCGGCGTCTCGCAGCATTGCTTGCGCCCACGCTGCCGTTCGCCGGCAGCGTAATCGCCACCGGCGGCGAGACCGCGCGCGCGTTGCTGTCCGCTGCCGGCATCGGCCAGTTGCGGATTGTCGAAGAAATCGAAAGCGGTGTGCCGCTGCTGCACGCGGATCACAACGGGCGCCGCCTTTACGTCGTTACCAAAGCCGGCGGTTTCGGCCATCCCGGCACGCTTCATGTTGCCTGGCGAAAACTCGCCGGCGTTCAACGCCTTGCCCGGCCTATCGAGGCCACCCTCAAAGGACTTACCACCATGACCTATCGTCCAGTTATCGGCATCACCATGGGCGATGCTGCCGGCGTCGGCCCCGAAATCGTCATGAAGGCGCTGGCCCATGCCTCCGTCTACGAACAGTGCCGACCGCTCGTGATCGGCGACGCCGCGCGTTTGCGCGATGCGGGCCAGCGCGCGGGCGCCGCGCTCGAAGTGCGCTCGATCGACAGTCCCGCGGACGCCGGCTTCGAGTGCGGTGTGGTCGATTGCATCGATCTCGGCCTGATTCCGGCGGATCTGCCATACGGCAAGCTCTCGGCCATCGCGGGCGATGCGGCGTATCAGTACATCGCGCGCACGGTCAAACTGACCTCGGCCGGCGAACTGGACGCGATCTGCACGGCGCCGCTGAACAAGGAAGCGCTGCACGCAGGCGGCCACATTTTCCCCGGGCATACGGAGATGCTCGCGCATCTGACGGGTATCGACGAAGTGTCTATGATGCTCGTCGCGCCGAAGCTGCGCGTGATTCACGTGACGACGCACATCGGCCTGCTCGATGCGATTCGGCGCATTGAACCGGGGCTCGTGCAACGGACCATCGAGCGCGCGCATGAAACGCTGGTGCGTGCCGGGATCGACAGCCCGCGCATCGGCGTCTGCGGGATCAATCCGCATGCGGGCGAGAACGGCTTGTTCGGCTACGGCGAGGAAGAGGAAAAGATCATTCCGGCGGTGCAGGTGCTGCAGGCGCGCGGCTGGGACGTCGAAGGCCCGTTGCCCGCCGACACGCTGTTTTTCCGCGCCGGCCGCGGTGACTTCGATGTGGTGGTCGCTATGTATCACGACCAGGGCCACGGTCCGGTCAAGGTGATGGGCCTCGAGGCTGGCGTCAACGTGACTGTCGGTCTGCCGGTGATCCGCACCTCGGTCGATCACGGGACGGCCTTCGACATCGCCGGCAAGGGGATCGCCGACGAACGCAGCATGCTCGAGGCGCTGAAGCAGGCACTCGATCTCGCGACGCGGCACTCCGAGCAGGAAGCCTGAGCGCGGGCCGCAAACCGGTAACAACCGGCAACACCTTGCCGCTCGTGCGGTGGAAACAGATTCTCGGCCGGCGAGAAGGCGGGGACACGCCCGGCGGCCGAATTTTCGATGCGAAGACGTCGTCAAAATACATTGGAGACACCATGGCAACTTTTAGCTACTGGGACACAGCGATCATCATCGGGATGGTCGTGCTCTACATCCTGCTGACCAGCTGGTTCAGCGTCCGGCTGCGCAGCCGCAATTCCGAGCAGTTCATGGTGGCGTCGCGCTCGATGCCGGCCATGGTCGTCGCGGTATTGCTGATGTCGGAGTTCATCGGCGCGAAGTCGACGATCGGTACCTCGCAGGAAGCGTTCAGCGCGGGCATCGCGGCGTCGTGGTCGGTGATCGCCGCGTCGATCGGCTTTCTGTTCTTCGGCCTGTTCATGGCCAAACGCCTCTACAGTTCGGGTGAATTCACGATCTCCGGATTCATCGCAATGAAGTACGGCAAGCGTGCGAAGCTGGTCGTCTCGGCGATCATGATCTATGCGCTGTTCCTCGTGAACGTGGGCAATTATGTGAGCGGCGCAGCGGCGATTTCAACGGTGATGCGCATCAACCTGCCCACCGCAGCGGTGATCACCGCGATTGTCAGTACCGTGTATTTCGCCTGGGGCGGTTTGAAGAGCGTCGCCTATCTGACCATCGTGCATAGCGCGGTCAAGCTGATCGGCATCGCGATTCTGGTGATCGTGGCGTGGCAGATGACCGGTGGCATCCAGCCGATGATGGCGCAGATGCCCGAGCATTACTTCACATGGAACGGCTCGCTGAGCAACGGTACGATCGGCGCGTGGATCATCGGCACGGCCGGCGCGATCTTCTCGACCCAGTTCATCATTCAGGCGATTTCCGCGACCCGTTCGCCGGCGGCGGCGCGCAATGCCTCGCTGCTTGCCGCGGCGTTATGCGTGCCGATCTCGATCGCGCTGGGTTTTCTCGGCGTCGCGGCCAAGTTTCTGTTTCCCCACATCAAGAGCCTCTATGCGCTGCCGGTGTTCCTGCAGCATATGAATCCGCTGCTGGCCGGCGTGGTGACGACTTCGCTGGTGGCGTCGATTTTCGTCAGCGTGTGCACGGTGGCGCTTGCGATCGCATCGCTGGTGGTGAAGGACTTCTATGTGCCGCGTTACAACCCGACGCCAGACGTCGAATTGCGTATGACGCGCTGGATTTCGCTGGTGGTCGGACTCGTGCCGCTCGTGTTCGTGCTGTTCGTTCCGCAGATTCTCGCGCTGTCGTTCTTCACGCGGGCGTTGCGGTTGACGGTCTCCGTGGTGGCCTTGATCGGCATCTATCTGCCATTCTTCAACAGCAGCCGTGGCGCAATGGCCGCGCTGATCATCGCAACGATCTCGACGACGGTCTGGTATCTGCTCGGCAATCCGTTCGGCATCGACAACATGTATGTGTCGCTGGTGACGCCGGCTATCGTAATCGTGCTGGAAAAGTTGCTGTTTCCGTCGGGTTCCAAGCCTGTCGGCGCGAGCGGCGAGCGGCTTCAGCATCGTGAATCACATTGAAGTGACGTATTCAGGAGAACCCCGGATGACTTCCATCCTCGCAGAGACCCCGGCCTCGACGGCGTGGGACAGCCACGTACGCGTGACCTACGCCGACGCGCAACGCCGCGAAGCGTATTTGCCGTCTCCATGCGTGCAGAATCACGCGGCCAATCTGCATGCGCTGCCTGATGGCGACCTGCTGTGTGCCTGGTTCGGCGGTACGCAGGAGGGCATTCCCGACGTGTCGGTCTACATGTCGCGCTTGCGTGCGGGTGCCGGCGTCTGGTCCGAGCCCGAGAAACTGTCGAACGACCCGACGCGCTCCGAGCAGAATCCCGTGCTGTTCACCGCGCCCGATGGCCGCTTGTGGCTGACTTATACCGCGCAGTTGTCCGGACATCAGAACACCGCGATTGTGCGGCGGCGCATCTCGTCCGACGGCGGGATGAGCTGGGGACCGATCGAAACGTTGTTCGATCGCGCGGGCACCTTCGTGCGCCAGCCGATCGTCGTGATGCCGGACGGCGCGTGGTTGTGTCCGGTGTTTCTGTGTCGTACCGAACCCGGCGAGCGTTGGATCGGCAACAACGATATCAGCGCCGTGCTCATTTCCGAGGACCAAGGACAGTCGTGGCGCGAATATGAGGTGCCCGATAGCGTGGGTTGCGTGCATATGAACGTACAGGTGCTCGCAGACGGCTCGTTGCTCGCGCTGTTCCGCAGCCGCTGGGCGGACTTCATATACGCGAGCCGCTCGAAAGATGGCCGCACGTGGAGCGCGCCGCAAGCAACCACGTTGCCGAACAACAATTCGTCGATCCAGTTCGTGTCGCTGAAAAATGGCCATCTCGCGCTGGTGTACAACGAGAGCGACGCGTCGCATGCCACCGGGCGGCGCGCCTCGCTGTACGACGATATCGAAGACTCCGAAGACAGCGGCGCGTTGCGCGACCAGGGCGCGTCGGCACGCGGCAGCGCGTTCTGGGGCGCGCCGCGAAGCCCGATGTCACTGGCGATTTCCGAAGACGGCGGCCACAGTTGGACACGTCGGCGCACTCTGGAAATCGGCGACGGCTACTGCATGACGAACAACTCGGCCGAGCAGCGTAACCGCGAGTATTCGTATCCGTCGATTGTGCAATCCGCCGACGGCGCATTGCATATTGCTTTCACTTACTTCCGTCAACGGATCAAGTACGTGAGCGTCGACGAAACGTGGGTGCGCGGTTGAAGTCGTAAGTCAGGCAGCAGGGGGGAACGGCCGGTTTTGAGCGAACCGGAAAGGGACGCGGCGTACGAATGGAAATTCGCTACACTAGGCACACTTTTTCGCGCGCTGCTGGCGCGCTGTCGCTTAACCGGTTCCTCCGATCCAAGATCATGAAAGTTGCGAAACGCCGCGAGGCGATGCTTCACGCTGTACTGGGCGGGATGACAGATGTCGGTACGCTGTGCGAGCACTTCGGCATGTCCGAGGCGACCGTGCGGCGGGACTTGCGGGCACTCGCGGACGACCGCCAGATTCTGCGCACCTATGGCGGCGCGGCAGCG
The DNA here is from genome assembly GCF_902833645.1 of Paraburkholderia fungorum. Lineage (GTDB taxonomy): Bacteria > Pseudomonadota > Gammaproteobacteria > Burkholderiales > Burkholderiaceae > Paraburkholderia > Paraburkholderia fungorum. The sequence continues at coordinate 275,273 of NZ_CADFGE010000003.1, read as the reverse complement.
GTCAGCGCGCATGAACCGGAAGCGTCGCTCGACGAGCGCAGCGAGAGCTTTCGCGAGCAGAAGGATGCGATCGCGCGCGCCGCGCTCCTGCATGTCCAGGAGGACGACACGCTGTTTCTCGACGGCGGAACGACCACGGCGGCGCTGGCGCGGCAATTGATCGGGCATCGTTCGATTCACGTCGTGACCAATAACCTGCTGGTGGTCGGCGCGCTCGCCGCCAGCAAGGTGCGGGTGACGCTGATCGGCGGCGATATCCGCTCGTCGAGCATGAGTACGCTCGGGCCGCTCGCACAGCTTGCGCTGAGCCGCCTGAGTTTCGACAAGGCGTTTCTCGGCGCGGACGGCGTGACAGCAACGCGCGGCCTGTGTGAGGCGACGGCCGAGCAGGCGTATCTGAAGGAGTGCGTGATCCGTCAGGCGGCCAGTGTGTTCGTGCTCGTCACCGCCGACAAGCTCGGCCGCGCCAGCCAGCAGCATTGGACGCCGCTCGAGCGCGACTGGACCTTGATCACCGATAACGCGGCTCAGCCGCAGGAACTGGCCTTGTTCGACGAACGGGGCGAGGTGACGGTGGAGACCGTGGCGGTTCGATAAGCGTTCGCGACGTCTCTCCGTGACCGTTTTTCAAGGAGAAGCGGAGTGACAGCGAAAGCAGGTGGACAACGGCATGCGGTGGTGACGGGGGCGTCGTCGGGAATCGGCGAGGCGATCGTTCAACGTCTGCTGGAGGATGGGTGGCGTGTAACGGGCTTGTGCCGGACACCGGCAACGCATCAGGTCGAGCGCCTGACCATCGCTCCCGTCGACGTAACTGATTTTGCCGCGCTGGAGCCCGTGGTCGACGCTATCGGCGCTTGTGACGCGTTCGTGCATGCGGCAGGATTCATGCGCACGGCGCCGCTCGGCGAACTCGCCGCCGAAGACGGCGCGGCGATGTGGCGAATTCATGTCGACGCAGCGGCATATCTCGCCAATGCGTTGTTGCCGAACCTGGCTGCAGGCGGCCGTATCGTGCTGATCGGCAGCCGGACCGCGAACGGCGCTGTCACCCGCAGCCAATACGCGGCGACCAAAGCGGCGCTGGTCGGCATGGCCCGCTCCTGGGCCGCCGAACTTGCTCCGCGCGGCATCACCGTTAATGTGGTGGCGCCAGGCGCCACCGATACCCCGCTGCTCAGCCATCCCGCGCGAGCCGGTACCCCGCCTAAATTGCCGCCGATCGGCCGCTTCGTCAAACCGTCGGAAGTGGCGGCGCTGACCGCCTTTCTGCTCGGCGCCGAAGCGGGCGCGATTACCGGGCAACAGATCGTGATGTGCGGAGGAGCGTCGCTCTAAGCGCGCATGACGTCGATCGAAGGCGCGTTGCCGGCCGGATTCGCGCCGCGCCTGATCATCCCATGCCAGCCGGCGCTAATTGACAAGCATCGCAGTCGGTTCCTCCGCACGGATCCCCTTGCGATACCGTCCAAGCCCCACGATTCCAATCAGCGACACGGCCGAAAGCACCGTGAAGAACAGCGCCAGCGGCAGCCACTCGCCCTTGTAATTCTGCGCGAGCATCGTGCCGATCAAAGGCGTCGTCCCGCCGGCAATCGTCGCGCACAGTTGATAGGCGATCGAAATGCCGGAGTACCGGACCTGCGTGGGAAATGCCGGCGTCATGAAGCCGGCGATGACGGCGTAAGTCGCGGACAGCACCACCACCGCGAGTGAGATGCCTGCCACGATCGCGGCGGGGTTTTGCGTCTTGACGAGCAGGAACATCGGGTAAGGCGTGAACATGGACACGAGAGCCGCCCAGGTCAGAAAGCGGGTTTCTCCAACGCGTTGGGCCAGCAGGGCTGAAATCGGTTGCGATGCCAACTGGATGAGGGTGACGACAAACAGGCAATCGAGAATGAACGATTTCGACATGCCGAGATAACCGGTGACATACGAAATCATGAACGTGTTGGTGAAGAAGAATCCGGCGGAGCCGATCGTCGTGGCCATTGCCGCCATCACGATCGGATACCACGCGGTGCGCAGTACTTCCTTGACGGGCGACTTCAGCACCTCGCGATTCTTGCGAAGCTGCTCGAACTCGGGCGACTCCTTGACGCCGAGACGGATCGCCATGCCGATCAGCAACAGCACGAAGCTGGCCAGAAACGGCAGGCGCCAGCCCCAGGCCACGAAGCTGTCGTGATCGAGCGAGGTGACGAGCCTGAATGACACCAGCGAAAGAATCAAACCGACCGGGCTGCCCATCTGCGGCATGGACGCGAAGAACGTCTTGCGTCCCGCCGGTGCGTGCTCGCTTGCCATCAGCACCGCGCCGCCCCATTCGCCGCCCACGGCAATTCCCTGCAGAATCCGCAGCAGCACCAGCGAAACCGGTGCCCAGATGCCGATGCTGCTATAGCCCGGCAGCAGGCCGATGCCGGTCGTGGCGATCCCCATCAGGAACATGGTCAGCAGCAGCATTTTCTTGCGGCCGAGCTTGTCGCCGAGATGACCGAAGACGGCGCCGCTCAATGGGCGCGCAATGAAGCCGACGAAGAACGTGCCGAACGAGGCCATCGTACTGAGGAAGTGATTGCTGCTCGGGAAGAACACGTCGCCGAGAACGAGCGCGGCGGCCGTCGCATAGGTGTAGTAGTCGTAATACTCGACGGCCGTGCCGATAAAAGCAGCGGTGGCGGCGCGCACAGGCTGATGCGTCTGTTCAGAATGGGACATGGGGAATCCTGTTGACTAATGTTGGCCGGCCCTACCCGTTGCGGCCGTCGTCGAAGGCGCGCAGCAGGGCGTCACGGGCGATCAGGCGTTGCGCGTTATTGCGCTCCGGGTAGTCGATCCATATCGAGCCATCAGCGGCAGACGGATTCGCCTGCTGGGCGGTATGCGCGTCGATCAGCGCATGCGCCGCCCGCACGTCTTCCGTCGAGGGTGTCAGCGCACGGTGAATCGCCGGCACATGCTCGGCAAACACGACGCTTTTCGAAGCGAAGCCGAGTTGCGTGGAGATGTCCAGGTCCTGCTCGAGCACCTGTGCTGAGCGGTACGTACAAGGGAGATCGATCGGCACGCAACCGGCCGCAACGCACTCGATCAGAAAGCGGCTGCGTGCGTAAAGCAGTTCGTTGCCGCCAGGCGTGCGGCGTGCGCCGAGATTTGCCGCGAGGTCCTCGACCGCGAGCATGCAGCACTTTATGCGTGCTCCCACGTGCAGCAGCGCGCCCAGATTGACCAGACCCTGCGCGGATTCGATAACTGGAACCACCTCCGTCGAGCCCGCCGGAATACCCAGCTTGCGCTCGATGACGGCGAGCGCATCGTCGAGCGCGGCCAGTTGGGCCGTGCTTTGCGCGTGCGGCAGAAAGATTGCCCGTGGCTTGCCGGGCATGATGCCTGCGAGATCGGCATGGCCGTCGTGTTCCAGTGTGTTGATCCGTACCGAGGCGAATATGCCGTCGCCGGCTGCTTCGCGCAGCAGCATGACAATGCGCTCGCGTGCTTGAGGCCGCTCCTGTGGCGAGGTCATCTCTTCCAGGTCGGCGACCACAGCGTCGGCGCCGCTGCGCAGCGCAGCGGCGTGGGCCGCCGCATTGTTGCCGGGTACGAAGAGCCATGTACGCCGCACGCCCGGCGCACGCACCGCTTGACGGGTGTTCATGCGGCTTGTCCGGCGCGTGCCAGCATCGCGTGAAGCAGTACATCCGTGCCCCGTCTGACGTCTTCCGGCAACGCGTCTTCGGCTTCGTTATGGCTCAGACCGTCGACACAGGGGATGAAGATCATCGCCGTCGGACAATGTTTGGCGAGATGGATCGCATCGTGCCCGGCGCCACTGATGATGCGCTGATGCGGATAATCCAGCGCCTCCACCGCGTTGCTGACAGCCGCAATGCACTGCGGGTCGAACGGCGTGGCAGGGCTGACCCAGTGCTGTCCAATTTCGACCGTCAGGCGGCGGCGCTTCGCAATCGCGTCGAAGCGTTCGCGCAGCGCTGTTTCCATGTTGCCGATGAGTGCGTCGTCCGGGTGCCGCAGGTCCACGGTGAAGGTCAGGTCGGCGGCAATGGTGTTGCGCGAGGCGTTGCGTATCTGCAATTCGCCGATGGTGGCGAGGCCCAGCGGGAAGAACTCCGCTGCGATGCGCTCCAGTTCCGCAGCCATTTCCGCGCTCGCGAACAGCGCATCGCGGCGGTACTGCATCGGCGTCGTGCCCGCATGCGCCGCCTGGCCACGCACGCGCACGTCGAGCCAGCGAATTGCCTGGCCACCTGTCACGACGCCGATCGGCACGCCGCTCTCCTCGAGCACGGGCCCCTGTTCGATGTGCGCTTCGAAATAGGCGTCGAAGACGATGCCGGGCACGGCGCGCGTGCCGGCGTAGCCGGTGGTTTGCAATGCCTGTTCGACCGAGGTGCCGCTGGCGTCGCGCGTGTTCAGCGCCTGCGCGAGCGGCATGACGGCGGTGAAGGCCGCCGATCCGAGCATGGCCGGCGTGAAGCGCGCGCCTTCCTCGTTGGTCCATACGACGATCTCGATGGGCTTCTCGGTTTGAATGTCCGCATCGTTCAGCGTGCGGACGACTTCGAGCGCGGCGAGCACGCCGTAGACTCCGTCGAAGCGGCCACCTTCCGGCTGGGTGTCGAGGTGGCTCCCACTCGCGACGGGTGCCGCGTCGTTGCGTTTGCCGGCGCGCCGCGCGAAGAGATTGCCCACCTTGTCGACCGACATCGTGAGCCCGGCTTCGACGCACCATTGCGAAAAAAGCGCCCGGCCGGCCGCGTCCTGCTCAGTCAGCGCGAGGCGCCGCACACCGCCCGCGGGCGTGGCGCCGACGGCGGCCATGTTCATCAGGCTCGTCCAGAGCCGCTCACCATTGATTTTTAGCATCACATACTCCTGAAGCCGCGGCGCAATCGCCACGTCGGGTTCGTCGTGATGCCTTTATCGGTAATCAAAAATGATAAGTCTAATTTCTAATTCTAATCCTCAGTATAATTTTCGTGGATGATGTGAACAGTGAGGCTCATCGTGAGCAAAGACCGCCCGGATACTTACCTGAACGACCGCCTTGACTGGAACCTGCTGCGGACTTTTCTCGCCATTGCGAAAGAGGGCAGCGTGAGTCGCGCGGCAACGCGTTTGCATCTGACGCAGCCTGCCGTGAGCCAGGCGTTGCGCCGTCTTGAGGAGCAGTTGGGGTTGCGCCTCGTAGACCGCCACGGTCCGCGTATCGAGGTCACGCAGGCCGGTATCGAAGTGAAACAGATTGCTGAAGACGTGTACGGCACGATCTCGCGCCTGTCGCTTGCCGAGGTGGATCGCGATCACGATATCTCCGGCATGGTGCGCGTGAGCACCGTCAGCGGCATCGATTTTCCGGCTTACGACACGTTTCTTGCGGAGTTCCATCGCACGTATCCGCGCATCGAACTCGAAAGCCAGGAAATGCGCAGCGCCGACGTGGTGAACAGCCTCCAGCAAAAGTCCGCAACGCTGGGACTGACGCCGCGGCGCGCGTTGCCCAAACGGCTCGACAGCCGCGTGTTTTTGCGGCAACGGTATGCACTTTTCTGCGGACGTCATCATCCGCTCTTTGGACGCAGCGACATTCAGCTGGCCGACCTGGCCGGCGAAAAATTCGTCTCTTTCACCGGCGACAAGGTGGGCGACCACATGTCGCCACTCACATTCTTTCGTGACGAGATGGGTTTTACGGGGCGCGTGGTCGGCTCATCGTCGAGCATGACCGAGGTGCGGCGTTTCATCTTCGCGGGCTTCGGCATTGGTTGCCTGCCGGAACACGTGGTGCGCGACGACATCGCTCAGGGCCGCTTGCAAAGGCTGCCGCCGGACGGCGGCGTGGCCGACCTCGATATCTACATGCTGTGGTCACAGGACCGCAAGCTGAGCACGGCCGAAGCCGCGTTTATCGATGCGTTGAATGTGTTCATAGATGGCCAGACGGAAGCCGCCGAACTTTAGCGCTTCGTCTGGCAGCCGAACCCAATAACCGTGGTCGACGACCGTTCGATAACCGCACTCAATAACCGCGCGTGACGTCGACCAGGTTATGCAGCGGTTCGCCGCGGATCAGCCTGCGTGCGTTGTGCGCCACTTGCGCGCCGATCGTCGCCGAGCTTGCGACCGACGCCATGTGAGGCGTCACGATCAGATTCGGCGCGCGCCATAAATGATCTTCAGGCGGTAACGGTTCGGTCGGGAACACGTCGACGATCGCACCGCCGATCTGTCCGCCCGTGAGTGCCGCGATCAGATCCGCTGGCACCAGATGCTCGCCGCGGCCAACGTGAATCAGTTTCGCGCCCGGCCGCAGGTGTTCAAAGGTATTCGCGTTGAGAATCCAGCGGGTTTCGGGCGTGAGAGGCAGAAGGCACACGAGGATGTCGGTCCCCTCGAGAAATGGCTTGAATTGCTCGGGACCGGCGAAGGTCGTTACGCCGGGAAGCTCACGGGGCTTACGCGCCCAGCCGCGCACCGCGAAACCGAAACGCTGCAGGTCCGTCGCGACGCGGCTGCCGATTTCGCCGAGTCCCATGACGCCCACCGCGCATTCGGACGCATCGCGCTGGTCGTGGCGAAACCAGCGGTCGAGACGCTGATTGGCGAGCACGCGGTCGAGTTGACGATGAAAGTGCAGCACGCCCCACGTAACGAATTCGCTCATTCCGCGTGCGTGTTGCGGATCGACGACCCGGCATAGCGGCACGGCAGGCAGGGCAGGGTCCGACAGAATGTTGTCGACGCCCGCGGCGATGCTATGCACGAGCCGTAGTTTCGGCAGCGCTGCCAGCGCGCCGGCCGGTGGATTCCAGCACACGGCGATTTCCGCATCGCCGGCGGATTGCTCGCCGTGCATCACGACGTCGAGGTCGGGAGCCGCGTCCTGAATCGGCTGCACCAGATGTGACATGTCGTAGTCACGGCTCATCAGAACAAGTTTGGTCATTGCGTTGAATCGGAAAGCGGGCCTAGTTGCGGTAGTCGGATTGCGGATCGTCGATCAGCCGTAATGCCGCGCGCCACGCCAGCTCCGCAATTTCCGCGGAGTCTGCGCGGGAAAACTGGCTCGCGGTCAACTCGCACACTTCCCGCGGTGGAATGCGCAGCGCGCTGCCGCCGGCCAGCGCCTGAATTTGCGCCTGGCAGGCCCGCTCGAGGAAATAGATCTCGTGGAAGGCTTCGGCTGCCGTGGCGCCGGCCGCCAGCAGGCCGTGATTGCGCAGAATCATCGCCTTGCAGGAACCGAGATCGCGCACCAGACGCTCGCGCTCGCCGAGTTCGAGCGCGATGCCTTCGTAGTCGTGGTAGGCGAGCTTGCCGTAGAACTTCAGCGCATGCTGACTGATCGGCAGCAGCCCCTGTTCTTGCGCCGATACCGCTGTGCCGGCAGCCGTATGCGTATGGATCACGAAATGCAGGTCGTCGCGCGCGGCGTGAATGGCGGAATGAATCGTGAACCCGGCGGCGTTCACGCGAAACAGCGCGGGCTCGCTGCGCGCGCGTTCGTCGATGACGTTGCCGAGATGATCGATCTTCACGAGGTCCGACGCGCGCATCTCATGGAACAGCACACCATAGCGGTTGATCAGAAATGCCGGCGGCTCGCCCGGCGAGCCGGGCAGGCGCGCCGTGATATGCGTGTCGATCATGTCGGTCATGCGGAAGTGCGCGGCCAGCCGGTACAGCGCCGCCAGTTCCTCCCGTACCTGCTGTTCGGTGCCCAGCGGCGCCTGTTTGTCGCTTATGCGATCGGATGTTGGCGTGGATTGCATTGCAGAAGTCTCCGAAAGTCTCACTTGCTGTATGTGGCTGGATCGCTATATGTCGCGCACGTAGTGTTCGTTAGCGTGCCAGTATCCGTCAATTTCATTGTTCTAATGCTGATCATTAGCGGCGCGAATATTTGCCGGCATGAAGCATTGCAGAACCTCGTGGACCGGTTCTTTGGCGTTAAGCCGGGCAAGGATCGTGGGCTCCGCGCGATCGGACGCGAGCGCGAGGTCGATCACCGCGGCGAGTGCCGGTGCGGGCGCGAACAGCACGCCGTTGTCGTCGGCCAGCACGATGTCGCCCGGGCGCACCATGATCCCGCCGCACGCCACCGGTTCGTCGAACAGACTCGACGCCGTGTCGCGTTTCTTGGTCGTCAGTAAAGAGGTGCCTCGCGCGAACACCGGCAGCCCCGTGCCGCGTAGTTCGATGAGATCGGTCACCACGCCGTCGACGATCACGCCGCGCGCGCCGGCGTTGAGCGCCGCGCATGCCGTGACCGCGCCGACCGGCGCATGCGTGTGGTCACCGTTCATGTCGATCACCAGCACGTCGCCAGGTTCGAGTTGCGACAGCGCACGGTTCACGGCAATGGCGTCGGGCGACAGCAGCTTGAGCGTCACCGCGCGGCCGATCACCTTCACGTTGGGGACCATCGCGCGCAGGCGATGATCCGCGAAGCCGTTCTCCAGAAAATGCCCGAGCGTCGGGAAGCTGACGGCTTCAAGGCTGCGCAGCAACGATGATTCCGCGGTGGCTGGCATGAGCGAGATCTTTTCCGTTTCCATAACAGGCTCCATAGCAGGCCTTCACGAAAGGCTCGCCGTGGCGGCACGGGCGCGCGCCGTCGACGAGATATCGCGGCGCAGCGTCTCCGTGAGCAGCAGGAGCGCGATGACCGAGACGGCCGCCGAGCCCATCATGTACCACGCTACCGACGAACCGCGGCCGGTGGCGGACAGCAGTGCCGTGGTGACAATCGGCGTAGCCGCGCTGCCGAGCAGTCCGGACAGCATATAGCTCACCGAGAGACCGGAGTAGCGCACCTCGGTACCGAACAACTCGGCGAGGAAGGTGGCGATAGGGCCGTAGTTGGCCGCAAAGGCGGTCATCATCAGCAGATAGCCGAGCAATGCAAACGAAAATTCGCGCGTATCCAGCAGCCAGAAAAGCGGAAAAGCGAGCAGGGCTTCCGCGACGATGCCGCCGATAATCACCGGCTTGCGGCCCACGATATCGGAGAGCTTGCCGAACGCCGGCAACAACACGATACAGAGCGCGCAGGCAATCAAGGCAATCGAGAGCATCGCGTTACGCGAAAAGCCAAGAGTCTGCGTGCCATAGGTGAGCCCGAAGGCAACGATCAGGTTGAACGAGGTACCCGTCGACATGGTCGCGATGCCGCCGAGCAGAACCTGCTTCCAGTAGCGCGTGAGTACTTCGGCGATCGGCAGTTTGACCTGAGCGTCCGCTTCCTTGACCTTGCGAAAAGACGGCGTCTCCGACGTATTCAGGCGGATATACAGACCGACCCCCACAAGCAACGCGCTCGCGAGAAACGGAATACGCCAGCCCCACGAAAGCAGGGCTTCGTTCGACAGCATGGCATTGCTGACCAGAAACGCCAGATTGGCGATCAGGGTGCCGGCGGGCACACCGATCTGCACCCACGAACCATACAGTCCACGCTTGTTGGCCGGGGCGTGTTCCACGGCCATCAGCACGGCGCCGCCCCACTCTCCGCCGAGCGCGAGTCCTTGGATGACGCGCAAGGTGAGCAGCAGAATGGGCGCCCAGATTCCGATCGACGCGTAGTTCGGCAGCAGGCCAATCGAGAACGTCGCAACGCCCATGATGATGAGCGAGACCAGCAGCATGGCCTTGCGTCCGAGACGGTCGCCAAAATGCCCGAACAGCGCGGCGCCGACAATTCGCGCCAGATAGGCGGAGGCGAACGTGCCGAACGCCAGCAAGGTGCCGACGAGAGGCACAAAGCCGGGAAAGAACACCTTGTTGAAGACGAGCGCCGAGGCGGTGGCGAAAACGAACAGGTCATACCACTCGACGGTCGTGCCGATCACACTCGCTACGGCGATCCGGTTCATGTTGGCGGGGGCGCTGTCCGAAGGCGGTGGTGGCTCCGCGGGGCGATAGGACGTCATGGGTTTCTCCTTGGGGCATGGCGGTTGCAGTGGATGAACGCAGCCATTGCGCGCATGGCCTGGTGCCTTTATCGGAAGCCAAAAACAATAAGTACAAGTCTGTTTTCTAATCCTTTGTATTAATGCTGCGAATGATCGCAGGGTAGTCTCGTCCTGTGCATAGAACAGTACCTTGCTATGCACACTGATATGTAATGGAACTGAATGAAAACGCAGATCAAGAAGGGAACCCTCGACATGTGCGTGTTGGCTGTCCTCGCCGGCGGCGACAGCTACGCCTACGAGCTCGTCTCGACGCTCTCGGAAACCATGGAAATCAGCGAGGGCACGATCTACCCGCTGATGCGCCGCTTGCAAGCCGAGGCATGGTGTCGACGTATTTCGTGGAGTCCAGCTCGGGGCCGCCGCGCAAGTATTACTCGCTGACAGCGGCGGGCCGCAACAGTCTGGCGGAGATGCGAAGCGAATGGCGCAGTTTTGTCGATGAAGTCAATGGCGTGCTGGCCTTGTCCGGTACGTCCTCAGGAACAGGGGAAAAGCGATGACGCAGGACGCATTCATCCAGCAATTGCGCCACGAACTGCGGAGTCTGCCGAAGCAGGTGGTCGACGAAATCGTCGCCGACTACATTCGGTACCACGTTCGATGCACTTTCGTGAAAAGGAAGCGGTCGTGAACATGCGCTATTCAGGCAGTACGGCAATCCCGGCATACCCGCGACCTGCGTGCGGGCTGACCTGTCCAGACAGCCGCGTGGTCAGTGTCCGGAGTGTGGCCGGCTGGCTTGCGGAGGGATTCCGTATCGCTCGCAAGAACCCGGTGCTATGGCTTGCGGCGATTCTCACGTGGCGCGCGCGGGCGGGCGCTGCCGAGCCTGGTCTTATCGACGATATGATGGAGTTGCGTCTGATCATCGAGCCGAACGCCGCGAGGCTTGCCGCCAAACGCGCGACCGCTGACGGAACCGCGAGGGGCGCACTCGCGCCTCGTTTCTGAACATCGCAAGGACACACATGACACAGCTATTCGATCTGAGCGGCCGCACGGCGCTCGTTACCGGCTCGGCGCGCGGCATCGGCTTCGCGCTCGCCGAGGGGCTGGCCGCGGCCGGTGCGAACGTCATTCTGAATGGCACGCGCGCCGATACGGTGGCGCAGGCGGCCACCCGTCTGAACGACAAGGGTTTCAACGCGCAAGGCCGGGCGTTCGACGTGACCGACGAACAGGCGGTTGCCGAGGCATTCGCGCAGTGGGATAAGGACGGCGTGCAGATTGATATCGTGATCAACAATGCCGGCATCCAGTTTCGCAAGCCGCTCGTCGAACTGGCATTGAGCGACTGGCAGCGCGTGATCGACACCAATCTGACAAGCGCGTTCATCGTCGCGAAACAGGCCGCACGCCGCATGATTGCGCGCGGCACGGGCGGCAAGATCATCAACATCGGCTCACTCACGAGCGAGGCCGGACGCGCGACGGTCGGCGCCTATACGGCGGCGAAGGGCGGCATCAAGATGCTGACCCGTGCGATGAGCGCCGAGTGGGCGGGCTCGAACATTCAGGCGAACGCGATCGGGCCGGGCTACATCCTGACCGACATGAACAAGCCGCTGATCGAGAATGCCGCTTTCGACGCATGGGTCAAGAGCAGCAATCCTTCGCAACGCTGGGGCAAACCGGAAGAGCTCGTCGGCACGGCGGTGTATCTGGCTTCGGCGGCGTCGAGCTATGTGAACGGGCAGATCATTTACGTCGACGGGGGCTGGCTGGCCGTTCTTTAGATACCGATTCGCGCAAGTAGAGAAAATCGGGTCGTCATTAGCCGCCTCGACAATCGACATCCTGGTTTCCTACAAACCGCGGTCACTCAGCGAACCATGAACGCCTGACACACATCGCGGTCTTAGTCGCATGCAGCGAGGTCCGATCGCGGCTCGCGAGCCTGGTGGACAGCACGGCTGCTCACGTGCAGCCGGTGAAGCGCATGAGACCAAACGTAAAACCGCGCCTAGCCCGCCGTATGTACCTGGAACATGGCTGGCAGGCTCGCACTGAGTTCGGACATGCCGAGCAGCAGCAAGGCCCCGCAAAGCAATAGAACGAGCGGGTTGATTCGGGTACTGAGCAGCGTTACGACTGAAGCAATCGCAATCGCTTTGGCCGGAAGGCCGCCGTCCAGCGACTTCAGCAGAACCCATCCGGCGGCGAGAATCATGCCGGAGGCGACGGGGCGCAACCCACGCTCGAGCGCCAGTTGCCAGGCCGCGCCCTGATAGCGTGCCCAGACGTGGGTTACCCCGTAGATCAGGAAGCCGGTGGGCGCGAGCAAGGCCAGCGTGGCCACCACGGCGCCCCAGAACCCGGCGATCTGCCAGCCGATCAACGTGGCCAGCAGCGAGCCCGGGCCTGGCGCCATGCGTGAAATCGCGAAGTCGACACCGAACTGCGCATGTGTCATCCATCCGTGCACGTCGACAACCTGCCGTTGAATATCGGCGATGATGGCCTGGCCGCCGCCTATCGTTACCAACGACAAGGGCGCAAAAACAGCGGCAAGCTGTAGAAGAGCGCGATTCGACATGGCTATGCTTTGCGTAGTTTGATGTATTCGACCAGCACGCTCAGACCGCCCGCGCCTATCACGACCCACACCAGCGGCAGGCGCAATATGCCGACCGCGACGAAGGTGCCCGCGAGAAAGAGCAGAGGGAGGAGTTTGCGTGGCACTCGCAGCGCGGTCGTCACGCCCATCGACAACGACAGGCCGGTGGCCGCCGCGGCCGCACCGGCGAGCAGGATGTGAGCGAGCGGGAAGTGCAGCAGATGCTCGAAAACCGTGCCGAGAACAATAATCAGAATGGCGGGCGGAACGATGATGCCGGTGACGGCCAGCAACGCGCCGCGCCAGCCGAGCAGACGGTGGCCGATCCAGATCGCCATATTCTTGACGTTGATGCCAGGCAGCGCCTGCGAGATGGCGAGGCCGTTCAGAAAGTCTTCTTCGCCGATCCAGTCGCGATCCTGGACGAATTCGCGCAGCAGCCAGCCGCTCAACCCGCCACCAAAACTGGTGAGCCCGATGCGGCTGAATATAAGGAAAAGCCCGGTGAGGGTAGGCGGTCGACTCGTGTTGGCAATTTGTTGGGACATCGAATCTTCCAGTCAGATTGACGGTTGACGGGCGAGATGAATGTTTTGCCAGGGCTTGCCCGTTGCCGTACGCGCTGAAAAATTATATCAACGGCGAGTCTCTTTCTGGACGGCATCTTCAGGGCGAATCAATCCTGGTCTCTCAACGTGTGAGAGTTCGCAGGCAATTCTCGCAACCACAGTATTCTCGCGATCAGGTGTGCGATGTCGTTCATCGCGTATCCCGACCGCGTCAGCCTGTCGGCGGCCGCTGGGCTGATCCGCGATGACCTGCATGTCATCAATACCGACCTGATCCGCGATGACCTGCATCTCACCAATACCGACGTCGGCCTCGTATTCGCCGCGTGAGCGGCTTGCGCTGTTTCACGACAATACGACCGTCCTTCATCGGCTTTGAGCGACTTCCTCAGCCGCGGTCCGGCCCCGATTATTCTGGTTATTCCGATGATTCGACCTGCCGAGGGCATTTTTGACCAAGACGGCGTCCCATGAGACTGAGTATGCTGGGCGTCATCAGTCATTTCCTGCGGGGACTTCAAGGTGGCGCACTATCTTTGCCATGAGCAGCCGGACCTGCTCGAATTCGAAACGAGCGTGATCGCCTCGCGCCCCGGCGCGGTCGTGCTGGGGCGCACGGCCTTGCATCCGGGCGGCGGCGGCCAGGTGTCGGACGCGGCGGTGCTGACGCACGCGCAAGGCGTCGCGCACATTACCGGCGTGGCGCCGGAAGGCGGCATGCTGTGGCATCTGCTCGACGAGCCGCTCGAACTGAATGGCGCCGTGCACGTGGCCGTCGACGCGGCCCGGCGTGCCACCGTCGCCCAGCTTCATACCGCCACGCATATTCTTAACGCTCTCGTCTATCAGCGCTTCGCCGGGGCGCTCGTGACCGGCGCGCAGATCAATGCCGACGGCACTGCCCGGATGGATTTCGATCTGCCCGAAGCGGACAACGACGCGCTGCGCCTGCTGGAGGAACCTGTCAACGAGGTGATCCGCAGCGCCATGGATGTGCGAACCTATTACGTCAGCGCAGCGGAAGCGAAGTCGACGCAGGGTCTGATCCGCAGCCTCTCGGTGGCGCCCCCGCCGACCTCCGACGGCACCGTGCGAATCGTCGAGATCGGCGACCTGGACCGGCAGGCCTGCGGCGGCACGCATCTGACCAATACGGCGCAATCGAGACCGATCCGCATCGTGAAGATCGAGAACAAGGGGCGTCGCAATCGCCGGGTCAGAATAGAATTGGTGTAACAGGCATTCCGGAGCGTTGAGAGCGGCCATGGACACATCGGACAAAGGCGAACCAGAGGTAGTGTGCTGGCGGGACGGCGCGCTGGACGGCGCCTGTCTCGCGATCGCGCGCTACGGCGATCACAAATTCGATCGGCATCTGCATGACGAACTCGTGATCGTCATGACGCAAAGCGGCGCGGGGCAATGTCATACGCGTACCGGCACCGACGTCGCGGGACGCGGCAGCGTGCTCGTGTTCGGCCCCGGCGAGTATCACAGCGGGGAGGTGTGGGAAGGCCGCGAATGGAACTATCGCGCCATCTATCTCGACATGGAAGGGCTGGGGGCACTAGGCGCGGTGTTCTCGCCCGATTCGCGTGACGACACACCGCTGCTGATTCCACCAGGGCTCTACCAGGACGCGCATCTTGCCGGTCTGCTGACCAAGGCGCATGCCAGTCTCGACGAACACGGTTCGGTCCCGATGATGGAGCGGCAGGCGAACTGGTGGGCCGCGATGGGAATGCTGGTCGGGCGCTATGGGCAATCGCGGCACGAACTCGGCGAGGGTCGCCGCGAAGCCCGCAAGATGGCTCAAGTGCGCGAATACGTCGCCGCCAACTATGAGCGCGATATCCCGGTCGACGAACTGGCTGAACTGGTGGGGCTAAGCCGTTATTACCTCACGCGCGCCTTCTGCAAGGAGTTTGGACTGCCGCCGCACGCCTATGCAACGCAGGTGCGGCTGCTCGCCGCCAGACGCATGCTTGCGGCGGGGGAGAACGCGGCAACGGCCGCGGCGGCTGTGGGGTTTTACGATCAAAGCCATCTCAACCGGCTTTTCAAACGGGCCTATGGGATCACGCCGGGGACGTATGCTGCGCTAAAGCCTGGGCATTAGGTCAGGTGCGAGTTGCCGGCATTCGGTGCTGCAAGCTTTAATCAGGAAGCGCGACGTCTTCGATCAGCGCCGACTGTACGGCGCGAATCCTGCGATCGACGAAGTAGCCGCCGCCTTCCGTGTAGCGCAGATAAAGCCGGCTGCACAACGTGCACTGCCAGACAGCGCAGCGGTTATACGGGAAGTGCCGCGGCGCGATGGGAGCGTCGGCCGACCAGTAGTTCGTCTTGCCCGGCAGGTACTCGCCGAACGTGGGTTCCGGATCGTCTTGCGGCGCGAGCGTGCCGACTTCCTCGAACTGCGTTTCGTCAAGTGACAGCGGCTGAGATTGCCAGCCGTCCAGCGGTGTCCTCGTACACGAGCATGGCGCGGCGGCGCGCTGTTCTGCACGTTGCGCGAGTTCAAGGAGCGTTGCAGCGTTCAGATATTCCGCCATGGAGCACACAGTTCCTGCAGGGTTGAGCCGATGATACGGCGCGCGGCGCGTGGGATGCGACCGTATCCTCAGCATCATGCCCGCTCACGCGCCGCGCGTGAAGTCAGTTGTTCATCATCCGGTCGCGCTGCGGCACGACCCACGAACGGTCGAACGATCCATTCGCGATCGATTTCAACGCCGCGGTTTCTTTCGCATGCTGCCGTCGTGCGCCTTCGATCACCGCTTCGACGTCCGCAGGCGAGATCGCGAGCAAACCGTCCTCATCGCCCACGATGAGATCGCCCGGATGAACCACCATTCCGCCGACCGTGACCGGCACGTTGATTTCGCCCGGTCCGTTCTTGTACGGTCCGCGATGCGTCACGCCACGCGCGTACACCGGGAAGTCGCGCTGACGCAGCGCGCCGACGTCGCGGATCGCCCCGTCGATCACGAGCCCCTGCACGCCCAGGCTCTCCGCGAAGCTGGCCATGATCTCGCCCATTAGCGCTTGAGTCAGTTCGCCGGCGCCGTCGATGACCAGCACGTCGCCCGGCCGGCAAAAGTCGAACGCGCGGTGGATCGCGAGGTTGTCGCCGGGGCGGGTGTGAACGGTGACCGCGGTGCCCGCCATCGGCTTCGGCTGATGATACGGCCGCAAGCCGACCATGCCGCTCGCTCGCGCCATGTTGTCGCTGAGCAGCGAAACCGCCAGTTCACGCAACGCGTCGAGCGTGGCCGGATTGGCCTGGGGCGCGGATGCGTACTCGCGCCAACCGATGGGATTGATTGCGGAATTCATACTGTTGCCCCCTGTGTGGCGAATTGCTGTTCGAGTTGACGCGACAGCCGCGGGTACACCGCGCGGGCGTTGTCTTCGTAGATACGTTGACGATCCGCGGCACTGAGCCATTCGATTGCGTCGATGTAGCGCCGCGTGTCGTCGTAGTAGTGGCCGGTTTCCGGATCGATACCCTGAACCGCGCCGATGGTTTCCGACGCGAACAGAATGTTCTCGACGGGAATCACCCTGGCGAGCAGTTCCGCACCGGGCTGGTGATACACGCAGGTGTCGAAGAACACGTTCTTCATCAGGTACTCGCTGAGCAACGGCCGCTTCATGTCCTGCGCGAGTCCGCGGTAGCGCCCCCAGTGATAAGGCACCGCGCCGCCGCCGTGCGGAATGATGAAGCGCAGACTCGGGAAGTCTGCGAACAGATCGCCTTGCAGCAACTGCATGAATGCGGACGTGTCGCCATTGATGTAATGCGCGCCCGTCGCATGAAAATTCGGGTTGCACGACGAGGACACGTGAATCATCGCCGGCACGTCGAGGTCCACCATCGCTTCATAGAGCGGATACCAGGAGCGGTCCGTGAGCGGCAGTCCCGACCAGTGTCCACCGGACGGGTCCGGATTCAGATTGCAGCCGACGAAGCCCAGCTCTTCCACGCAACGCCGCAATTCGGCGATGCAATTGGCTGGGGCCACGCCTGGCGCCTGCGGCAACTGGCACACACCGACGAAGTTGCGCGGAAACAGCGACACCACGCGATGAATGAGGTCGTTGGATTCGCTCGACCAGACCGCGTTGGCCTCGGCCGTGGCGAGGTGGTGACCCATGCCGGCGGCGCGCGGCGAAAAAATCGTGAGGTCGGTGCCGCGTTCGCGCTGGATGCGGATCTGGCCGGTTTCGATGCTCTCGCGAATTTCGTCGTCGGTAATCGTGGGGCGCGGTGGCGGTGAAGCGCCGTCTTTCAGCGCGGCGATCTGCTGCGCGCGCCAGGCCTCGTGCTGCGGCGGCGAGGTGGTGTAGTGACCGTGGCAATCGATAATCATGATATTGAAAACCCGTTGGGTGTGCTTGTGAATGCTTGGATCAGGTGCGGGCCGCCGGGTCGCCGGCCGCCGGATCGCCGGCCGCGAGCGAGGTGCTTTCATCTTCGGCCGGCGCGACGCGCATCACGAGTGCAATGATCGTCGCCACCACCAGAAACGCGGCGATGGTCAGCAGGGCCAGCTTGAAGTTGCCGGTCGCATTGCGCACCAGGCCTATGCTCCAGGGGCCGACCAGGCCGCCGAACTGCGCGATGGTGTTGATCAGCGCGATCGTCGCGGCGCCCGCGGCGCCGGTTCTGAACGACGACGCCAGACTCCAGAACAGCGGATTGCCCGCATAGATGAACAGGCCGGTCAGACACAGCAGGGCATACGCGATCACGGGATTCGGCGCGTAAGCGCTGCCGGCGATCGCCAGCGCGCTCATGCCGTACACAAAGGCGAGATGCTTCTTGCGGTCGCCGGTGCGGTCGGAACTGCGGCTGATCAGGAAGGTGCCCAATACGCCGAGCAGCGGCGGCGCGGCGGACAGAAAACCGACTTCGATATTGCTCAGATGACCGAGGCTCTTGACGATCTGCGGCAGCCAGAGGAACAGGCCATAGATGCCGACCAGCGCGCAGCCGAACAGACACGCGAGACTCCAGACGCGAATGTCGCTCGCCACGCGCAGCAGCGGAAAATGGGTGTTGCCGCCCACCGTCTCGCGTTCGGCGGCGAGCGTCGCTTCGAGCCAATGTTTTTCTTCGTCGGAGAGCCAGTTGGCATCGGCCGGACGTTCGGTCATGATGCGCAGCGTCAGCAGACCCAGCGCCATCGCCGGGAGGCCTTCGAGAATGAACATCCACTGCCATCCCTGCAAGCCGAACACGCCGTTGGCGTAAGTCATCAAGGTTGTCGAGAGCGGACCGCCCAGCACCGCCGAAAACGAACCGGCGATGATGTAGCCGCCCACCGCGCGGGCACGGTAACGTTCCGGAAACCATTTGGTCAGATAGACCGCCACGCCCGGCAAAAAGCCTGCTTCCATCACGCCCAGCAGAAAGCGCAGCACATAGAAGCTCGAATCGTTGAAGACGAACGCGGTGGCTGCCGCGACCGCGCCCCACGTCAGCAGGATGCGCGCAATCCAGCGGCGCGCGCCGACCCGATGCAGCAGCAGGTTGCTCGGTACCTCTAGCAGCATGTAGCCGAAGAAGAAAATGCTGCCCGCGAAGCCGAACACGGCTGGACTGAAACCCAGTTGCCTGTTCATGTCCAGCGCGGCGAAACCGATGTTGATCCGGTCCAGATAATTGAAGAACATCATCGCGAAGAGCAGGGGCATTAGTCGCCCGTACACCTTGCGCATGGTTGCGGTTTCGTCGAATGAGGTCATGCTGTCTCCTACCGTGCCGCGACGGCCGGAGCCGTGGCTGCGTTCCTATAGTTGGCCTGCCGGATCGAACGCCGGCAGTGTCCCGTTAGCCGCGCATTTTGACGGCTAAAGCAGAACCTTCATGATAAGAACGCCTCTACACGGAGTCCAAGACTGCTTGCTTATGCTTGTATAGGCTTTTGCTTATAGTGTCGCGTCGGCAAGCGGGGCGGGGAGGCAGGTGAGAAAAGCACGCAGATGAGGCGACGCGTCGTCGGTACGGAAGGTGGCGGCGAGCGTGGAGCGGTATGACGAACCGGGACCGGAGAGGTGACGGAACACGACGTCGGCGCGTCCATGCCGTGCAACGGATTCGCCGATAAACGTGACGCCCAGACCCGCGGCCACGAGTGCGATCGCGGTCTGGATTTCGTAGGCCTGGTGAGCGATGACCGGCGTTACGCCCGCATCGCGATAGAGCGTTTGCACCGAGTGTTTGAACTGTGCGTTCTGGTGCTTCGGATACAGAATCAACGGCGTATCGGCGAGATCGGCAATCCGCACGGTCTTGCGCGCGGCAAGCGGATGACCCGCTTCGAGCGCGACCATGACGCGCTCGCGCAGTAGCGGATAAGAGGTGCAACCCTCAACCGCGAGCGGCTGCCGCCCGATTCCGATGTGAATGCGCATGTCGCGCAACGCATCGGTTTGTTCTTCGGTCAGCAACTCGAAGAGCTTGAGTTCGACCTGCGGGAACGCGTTGTGAAATGCCTTGAGCGCGGGCGGCAGGATGCTGTACATCGACGAGCGCGTGAAGCCGATGCTGAGCCAACCGCGCCGGCCGACACCGATCTCCTGGGTCGCCAGACTCGCCTGTTCCAACGAACCCAGTATTTGACGCGCCTCCGTGCAGAGATAGTGGCCGGCTTCGGTCAGACTCAACGGGCGCCGCGCCCGATCGACCAGTTGCGTGCCGAGCCGTTCCTCCAGCGAGCGGATCTGCTGGCTGAGCGCGGGCTGAGCGATGTGCAGCCGCTCGGCCGCGCGGCTGAAATTGAGTTCTTCCGCCAGGATCACAAAGCACTGTAAAGCCCGAAGATTCATACAGGTTTCGCCTCAGTGTCGGCCGAAGGCCGATGGAACAGGGTGTAAATCACATCGAGGAGCCATGCAATGCCCGGGTCCGCCCCTCCTCGGGAAAATGACCGCGAGATCGGTATGTTGAACGATTTCGGGCGCCACCACAAAATGCGGCAGGCGCAAGACGATATCCCGGCGCAGATTCAGCTCTTCCAGCCATTGCTCGACCATTCTGTGCCCGGTCGCGTTGGTGCTGGCGTACACGCAGCGCAAGCCCGCGAGGTTCTCCTTGGTCGGCTTCTGTTTGCGCAGCGGGTGGCCTGCCCGCACCACGCAGACGTGTTCGTCGACAAGGAGCGTCCTGCTGACGCAACCCGGATCGAGACCCGGCACATAGCCGAGCGCCAGATCGATCTTGCCGCTGTGCATGGCGGCGCTGACCCAGTCTACCGGGAAGTTCGCGATCTCGATGCGGATGCCGCGCGCGTTCTGTTCGAGCATGGTGAGAAGCGGCGGCAGGAAATAGAACTCCGGCGCTACGAATCCGGCAGGCATGGCCGAACCATGGAACCGCGAGAAAACCCGGTCAAATTAGGGACAAAAATGAGCGTCATGAATGGGGTGCATGACGAGGGAAGGGTGACGGCGGGGGGCTGACTGAGCGCTCACGCCCCGCGTGAAGCGAGGCGTGAGGTCGGATGGGATGGCGCGCTAAGTGAAGGAACCGGCAGGAACCGGCGGGAACCCGTCAATCCAGTCCGCCCTGACACGTGTATTTGATCGACATGTAATCGTCGAGCCCGTACTTCGAACCTTCGCGGCCGTAACCCGATTCCTTCACGCCGCCGAACGGCGCGGCCTCGCTCGACACCGCGCCTTCGTTGATGCCGATGACGCCCGCTTCGAGCTGACTCGCCACGCGATTGATGCGCCGTACGTCCTGCGTATAGAAATACGCAGCGAGGCCGAACGGCGTGTCGTTCGCGAGGCGGATCGCTTCGGCTTCCTCATCGAAGCGGAACAGCGGCGCGACCGGACCAAAGGTTTCTTCGCAGCAGACGAGCATGCCGTCCTTTGCATCGGTCAGCACGGTCGGCGCATAGTAGTTTGGGCCGAGTTCGGCCAGGCGCTTGCCGCCTGTCAGCACTTTTGCACCGTGTTTGACGGCGTCTTCTACATGGCGGGCAATCTTGTCGATGGCGCGTTCGTTGATCATCGGGCCGATCTGCGCGTCCGGATCGGTTGCGGGTGCAACTTTCAACGCGCCGACGCGCTGCGCGAGCAGATCGGCGAAGCGTGCATATACGCCGGATTGCACGTAGACCCGGTTCGGGCACACGCAGGTCTGGCCGCCGTTGCGGAACTTGGCGGCCATCAGGCCGGTGACCGCGGCGTCGAGGTCGGCGTCGTCGAAGACGATGAAGGGCGCATTGCCGCCCAATTCCAGCGACAGCTTCTTCAGCGTGCCGGCCGATTCGCGGGCGAGGTGCTTGCCGACCGGCGTGGAGCCGGTGAACGTGATCTTGCGCACGCGCGCGTCGGCAAGCCAGTCGGCGACCGCCGCAATACCCTGTTCGCGCGAAGCCGACAGCATGTTCAGCACACCGTCCGGCAAGCCCGCTTCCTGAGCGAGCGCTGCCAGCGCGAGCGCGGTGAGCGGCGTGTCTTCCGCGGGTTTGGCCACGACCGTGCAACCCGCGGCGAGCGCGGGCGCGATCTTGCGCGCGATCATCGCCAGCGGGAAATTCCATGGCGTGATCGCCGCGACCACGCCGACCGGTTCCTTCACGGCGCTCATGCGTTTGCCGCGCTGTTGCTGCGGGATCAGATCGCCGTAAATGCGGGTCGCTTCGTCGGCGAACCAGGCGACGTACGACGCACCGTAGGCGACTTCGCCACGGCTTTCCGCGAGCGGCTTGCCTTGTTCGGTCGACATCAGTTTCGCGAGGTCTTCCGTATTGGCGACGATCAGCGCGTGCCAGCGGCGCAGAATCTCGGCGCGTTCGCGCGGCAGCTTATCGCGCCACGCGGGGAAGGCGCGGGCGGCGGCGTCGGTGGCGGCGCGCGCGTCCGTGGCGCTGCTGTTGGCGACTTCGACGATCAAGTCGCCGGTGGCCGGGTTGGTGACGTGAAAGCGGGCGCGATCGGCGGCGTCGACCCACTTGCCGTCGATCAGGTTGTGCGGGTGAATCAGGTCGTGACGAGTCAAAGCGAGAGACATATCGGTTGCTCCTTCGAGGGCTTCTGGACGAGGCGAGGTGGGTCGTCGATGCGGCGGCGCGGCCGCACACATACGGTCGATCTGGTCGACTGGCAGATTGATGCTACGCGCACGCCGCAGTGGATGAAATCATCGCATGGGGGCGTTGACGGTGCGCGGAGCGTTATTTTCGGGTTGCCACAGCATTTTCTGCTGTGGCGGCGCTACGCAGTGTCGTCGTTACAGGCGGCTTCCCGCGCCTGTAGTATCGAAGCACGTAAAGCCGCGCTGAGTTCCGGGGTCAATGATCCGCTGCCTGCGCCTTGTGCTGGTCCGCACACTCCGAGGTAAACGCCATGCTGGCCTGATCGGGTGTCATATGCGGGGCGCCGGGGCGGTAGATTTTCTCGATGATGCCGTAGACCGCCTGGCGGTCGGCTTCATTCGTGTAATATTTTTTCGCCTGGTCGAGCGCTTGCGCTTTGGTCTTCTTGTGTGCGCGCCACGACGCTACCTGACCGGCAATGTCGCCGATTGCAAAACATTGATTGCTGACCGTCTGCGCGACGGCTTCAACCGCAGGTTGAGCGAGGCACAGCGCGAGCAGGGCCGATACAGCTACGCGTTTCATTACTGGAGTCCTGTCGTTAGATGGACGACGGCGCAAAAGCGGTGGTATTTCCCATCGCGGCAACCGCACGAATCAAATAACGGCGTAGTGTATCGGGAAGTGAGGCGCGGTGCTTTTCACCCGTGCCTCACTCACCTTTTCAATGTCCAAACGACTCCGTTTTCGCTCCAGCCTCCGCCACCACATGCGGGCGTGCCGCCTGTTTGATCAGCAAGGCCACGCACGAAATCAGACCCGCCATCGCGACCATCGCAAAGATACCGCCAAAGGTGAAGTGGCGGCGCGTCAACTCGGCCACGAGGAACGAACCCGCGATCCCGCCGAAGCGGCCGATCCCCAGCATCCAGGCCACGCCCGTGCCCCGGCCCTGGGTCGGATAGAACGCCGCGGCAAGCGCCGGCATCGACGATTGCGCGGTATTCATCAGCACACCCGCCACGAACACGATGAACACCAGCGCGCCGACATTGCCGACCGCCTGGCCGATAAAGTACACGCTCACCGCCGTCAGCGCGTAGCAGGCCGCGATGATGCGGTTCGCGTTGAAGCGGTCCATCAGCACGCCGCACAGCACGGCGCCCACGCCGCCGAGCGGGAACAATGCGGAAATCAGCGTCGCGCGTTGCGGCGTGAGTCCGGCATCCTTCAGCAGAATCGGCATCCAGTTGATCGACGCATAGAAGATCACGAGACCCATGAAGTAGGCGATCCACAGCATTACCGAGCCGATGATGTACGACCGCGAGAGCACCACGCTCATGCCCTTGCCGCCGGTTTGCGGTGCGGTTTCGGTCATGACGAAGCTGCCGGCCTGCGCCGCTTCGCTCGAAATACGCGCCAGCGCGGCACGAATCCGTTCGACCGGCTGGCTGTTGGCCACCATGTAGCGGACCGATTCCGGCATCTTCAGCACCAGCACGATCAGCAGCAACAGCGGTGTGACACCGCCGAGCAGCAGCACGCTGCGCCAGCCGAAGTGCGGAATCATCCACGCGGCGAGAAAGCCGCCGAAGGCGGCGCCCAGCGGAAAACCGCAGAACATCAGATTGATCACGGTCGCGCGGCGGCGATCCGGGCAGTACTCACCCATCATCGTTACGGCGTTCGGCATGGCCGCGCCGAGGCCGACACCGGTGACGAAGCGCAGGATGGTCAGGTGTTCGATGCTGTTCGAGAACGCCGAGGCGAAGCAGGCCACACCGAACAGCAGCACCGAGCCGAGCAGCATCGAGCGCCGGCCGAGCCGGTCGGACAGCGGACCTGAGCCGAGCGCGCCGCACGCGAGGCCGAACAGCGCCGCGCTGAGCACTGGCGCGAGCGCCGGTCTCGTGATGCCCCATTCGGAGATCAGCGACGGTGCAATGAAGCCAATCGCCGCTGTGTCAAAACCGTCCAGCAGGACGATGATGAAACACATGAAAAAGATGAGCCACTGGAACGGCGAGAAGGGATGGTCGTTGATAAACGTTTGAACGTTCACGGCGGTGCTGCGGCTCATGTTGGTCTCCTCACTGCTGAATGCTGAAAGGCCTGCCGTCGCGGCAAGCCTTTTCTTTCTTTTACGATCGTACGCCGCTTAGAAGCGATGCACGATGCCCACGCCGGCGGCGAACTGGCTGCGCGACGACGACGGCGCGCTCTGGAAGCCGTCGCCGATGGTAGCGGTGGCCGTTATGACGTGGCCCGAACCCGCCGTGCCGAGCGTGTTGCCGTTGGTGCGCTGGAACGCCTGCAGCGCATAGAGGCCGGTGCGCTTGGACAGTGCATAGTACTCGGACAGGTTGACCTGCTGGTACTGTGCCGAACTCGTGATGCCGTTCGCCTTCGTGGCGCGCGTGTAGCTGTAGCCGGTCGCGAAGTCCCATGCGGCCGTCGGCTTCCAGTGCAGCACGACGCCGGCCGTATTGAAGATCGCCGTATCGCGGAAGCTCGAACCCACCCCCGGAATGTACTGCACGTTCGAGTATGCCGCGGACACGTCCCAGCCGTTACCGAAGTTATAGCCGCCGGTGACCGCGAAGCGCTGTTGCGCCTGTGCCGTCTGATAGCCGTTGGTGACAGCCGAGACGCCCGGTTGCGCGCCGTTGTTCGACACGGTCGAATCCGCGCCGTACGCACCGCCGCCCAGCGTCGAATTGTTGATGCGCATGAAGCCGACTGCGACGCCAACCGGACCGTTGAGGTACTGGATCGCGCCGCTCCATGTCGAGCCGCGGTTCAGGCTGCCCGGTACGCCGCCCACCGAATACGAGCCGCTGAACGTGAAGCCGTACAGTTTCGGTGATGTATAGACCAGCGAATTGTTGGCGCGGTAGATCGTGTCGAGTGCGTCGACGTCGCCTGGGTGCGCGCCGTAGTAGCCGGTTAGCCACGTGGTCGGGCTATACGGCGACAGCAGCGTGTAGTACGCGGTGTATTGACGGCCCGCGGTGAACGTACCGCAGGTCGGGTTCGTCACGCCGACCCAGGCCTGGCGGCCGAACATCGCGTTCGTATATTGCTGTGCGCCGGTGGTGGAATTGAAACCGGATTCCAACTGGAAGATGGCCTTGGTGCCGCCACCGAGATCTTCTCCGCCCTTCAGGCCGAAGCGGCTGCCGGCCCACACGCCGTTGATCATCTTGACGGCGGATCTGCCGCCGGAAGTCGAGCCGAGAGACGGCGCCTGGCTGGATACATAGCCGATACCCGTATCCACGATACCGTACAGCGTGACACTGCTTTGTGCGAATGCGGACGTGCTGGCCAACGTTGCGATCGCGCAAGCGATCCGGGTCATTGTGATGTTGCGATTCATGCGGAGCTCTCCAATTCGACCTGCCTGACCTGCGAGAGGATCTGGGCGACCCGGTCGTCGAAATTTTTATCAGTTTTGTTCGTATATAGAACTGTGATTCTTTATGCGAACAAGCGGCACTGTAAGCAGTTTGATAATGAGGAGCAACGCGGGATTACCCGAGCATGTTGTAGATGCGCGTCGAATTGGGGGGGCGGGGCGCCGGAACGGCTGTGGATGCCGCGGCGCAACCTGCGCTGGGCGTGGAATGCAAAGAAGGGAGCGGGGTAGGCAAGCGCCGGGACGCGGCGCTCAGGTCATTCTTTCAGGCGTTGCTTAAAAAATCACATAAACCTTTCGCATAGTCTCTTCGACTTCCCAAAGTCCCTCTGTATTGGCTTCGAAAAAGAGCGTGTCACCGCTTTCAAAATGGACGGTCTCTTCGTTATCGGGCGTGAAGCGCCCACGCCCCGCGAGAAAGTGCATGACTTCGGCCTGCTTGATCGCGCGGCGGTACGTACCTGGCGTGCATTCGAAAATACCGGTGTCGACGGCCTCACTGCCCTTGATGACGCGTTGCACGCCCGAGATCTGCAGCGGCGTCGTGCCGGGCAGTCCTGCCGTGCCCCAGTCCTCGAGATTCTGCAGATTCACGCTTTGCCTGATGCTTTGTACCTTCATCTTCACGTTACCTTTTTGAATGTGCTCGAGCCGATTCATCGGCCAATCGTGATCGTGTATCAGTTCGTACTCGCGCCGGTATTCGGCACGGTTCGTTCGATCTTGCCCAGCCGCACGACCGTAACCCCGGGCCGCAATTGCCGCAGCGACGGCATCACCAGCATGCAATTGTCGTAAGGCGTGACCACCGCTTCGCCGTTCGACCAGCCGATCACCGCGCCGGCATCCGGAAACGCTTCCAGGCCGGTATAGGGCGCCGCGAAACGGAAGTCCATGCTGGTCGCCACCACCGGCTGCGTCACGCGCACGATTTGCTGGGCAGGCGGCAGCGGTGCGAGCCAGCCGTCCGGCAGATCGGCTTCGTCGATCGTGCCGGCCAGCAGCAGGAAGCGCGCGGTCGTGTCGCGCGCCACGGTAACCGCGCTGCGTTCCCAGTGCTGGCCGCATTCGATCAGCAACGCGTTTTTCGTGCTGTCCGCGTTGCCGAAGCCTTCGTAATCGCGCATGCGGCGGCCTTCGGGATGGCCCTCGTCGCAGATCACCGTGGCGGGTGTGCCGAGCCGTACCGCAAGGTCGATACCTTTTTGCAGCGGTCCCGCCACGATCAACGGCTTGCATTTTTCATGCATCGAATGCAGATCGAGCAGCATGTCGACCGTGTCGATCACCGGGCGCATTTCGCGCGCGCGAGCCAGTTCGCTCGACGTGCGCGACGTATCGTCGAGTGCCGCCGCGGTCCAGACGCGATTGAAGTCCTGATCGACGAAACGCGCCGCGTCGGGTTTCGCGGGATCGAAGCGCCGATAGGCGGCGACATTCGCAAAGGCGAGCGTGAGGCGTCCACGACGCGGCCTTAACGCGCGGCGCAACAGTTCGTCGACGACGATCGCGCCGCACACTTCGTTGCCGTGCGTGAGCGCGTTGATCATCACATGCGGACCCGGTTCACCGGAGTCGAACGTATGAACGTAGGCAATACCCGATGACGATTGTTCGTGAACCGAAATATCGGGGAATGCGACTTCGATAGGATAGGCTTCGGTGCTCATTCGAAAGTGACCTCGCAGAGAATTGGGATCGACAGGCTCAGGCGAGTTTGGCCGCGATGGCCTCGCCAACTTCCGTAGTGTTCGCCTTGCCACCGAGGTCGCCGGTATGCGGACCTTCGATCAGCGTTGCTTCGATCGCGGCGAGAATCGCGTCGTGCGCCTCGCGCTCCTTGCCCTCGTGATTGCCGAGGAAATCGAGCATCATCGCGGCCGACCAGATCATTGCAATCGGATTGGCGATGTTCTTGCCGGCAATGTCGGGTGCCGAACCGTGCACCGGTTCGAACAGCGACGGAAACTTGCGGTCCGGATTCAGATTACCCGACGGCGCAAGGCCGATCGTGCCGGTGCAGGCAGGACCGAGATCGGAGAGGATGTCGCCGAACAGATTGGTGGCGACCACCACGTCGAAGCGGTCCGGGTTCAGCACGAAGCGCGCGCAGAGAATGTCGATGTGCTGCTTGTCCCACGTCACGTCCGGATACTGCGCCGCGATGCCGGCCGCGCATTTGTCCCACCACGGCATGCTGATTGCGATGCCATTGCTCTTGGTCGCCACGGTGATCTTCTTGCGTTCGCGCCGTTGCGCGAGATCGAATGCGAACTTCAGCACGCGCTCGCTGCCGTGCCGCGTGAACACGGATTCCTGCAGCACGAACTCACGCTCGGTGCCTTCGAACATCACGCCACCCACCGACGAATATTCGCCCTCGGTATTTTCGCGCACGATCCAGAAATCGATGTCGCCCGCCTTGCGGCCCGCGAGCGGCGAAGGCACGCCGGCGAAGAGGCGCGCAGGGCGCAGATTGATGTACTGGTCGAATTCGCGGCGGAACTTCAGCAGCGAGCCCCACAGCGAGATATGGTCGGGCACCGTGTCGGGCCAGCCGACCGCGCCGAACAGAATCGCGTCGGCGGATTGCAGTTGCGCTTTCCAGTCGTCCGGCATCATCTTGCCGTGCTTCGCGTAGTAGTCGCAGCTCGCCCATTCGATGTGCTGATACTCCAGCTCGATACCGAAGCGTTTTTTTACCGTGTCCAGCACGCGAATCGCTTCAGGCATCACCTCGACACCGATGCCGTCGCCGGGTATGACCGCGATCCGATAGGTCTTCGCCATGTTCCTGCTCCTCCGTTGGGACATTTGAGTTTCGATGACGGTTATTTTATTCCTGCTGTTTACGCTTAAAATGACTGCTTTAGTTAAGCCACTGTGCACGATTCGTGTACAAAGCAGCCGCCCATGAATGCCGTCCCGTCACCCGATCTCGACGATTTGCGCGTGTTTTGCGAGGTGGCGCGCAAATCGAGTTTCAGCGCGGCGGCGGAGGCGCTGTCGGTCTCCCCGGCCTATGTCAGCAAACGCATCAACGTGCTCGAGACTACGCTCGGTACGCGCTTATTGCACCGTTCCACCCGGCGTGTCGCGATTACCGAGGCTGGCGAACGTGTCTACACGTGGGCCGAAAAGATTCTCGACGACGTCGACCAGCTGGTGGAAGACGTCTCCACCACGCGCCGCATTCCCGGCGGCAAGCTGCGCATTTCCAGCAGTTTCGGCTTCGGCCGCCGTTTCGTTGCGCCCGCGCTGGCCCGGTTCTCCGAGCGCTATCCGCAACTGAGCGTGCGGCTCGATCTGTTCGACCGTCTCGTCGACGTGGGTGGCGAGGGCTTCGACCTCGATATCCGTATCGGCGACGAGATCGCCCCGCATCTGATTGCCAAACGGCTCGCGTCGAATCATCGCGTACTGTGCGCGTCGCCAGGGTATCTCGCGCGGCACGGCACCCCGCGGCAGGTCGCCGATCTGTCCTCGCATGCGTGTCTCGCGATCAAGGAACGCGACCATCCCTTCGGTTTATGGCGCTTGACGGTGCGCGGCGAAGCGGCGTCGATCAAGGTCACGGGACCGTTGTCGACCAATCACGGCGAAGTGGCGGTGCAATGGGCGTTGGCCGGGCGCGGAATAGTGCTGCGTTCGATGTGGGACGTGCGGCCCTTGCTCGACAGCGGCCAGTTGCAGCAGATTCTTCCCGACGTCACGCAACCCGCGAACCTGTGGGCGGTGTACCCCGCGCGGCTCGCTCAGTCGGCGAAAGTGCGGGTGTGCGTCGATTTTCTGAGCGAGGAGTTCGCGCAATGGAGTCCGCCGCCTGACACAACGGTAGCGGTGCAAACGAGCTGAGTTCGAGAACCGCTGACGGCGAATCAGGATGGCATTGAGGCATCCCCTCACGGCGATCAGATTTCCAGACGGTAACCCACGCCGTACACGGACGCGATCGGCTCGCTGTCGGGCCGGGCTGCCTGCAGCTTGCGGCGCAGGTTCTTGATATGGCTGTCGATGGTGCGGTCGGTGACCACCCGGTGATCCGCATACAGATGACTCAGCAGATAGTCGCGCGAAAAAATGCGCCCCGGCGATTTCATCAGCAGCGCAAGGAGCCGCAACTCCAGCGGCGTGAGCTTGAGTTCCTTGCCGTCGAGTAAGGCGAGATGAAACTGCTCGTCGACTTCGAGACCGTGCGGCGCTTGCGGCACGCCGTCGGCCGTCGCAATCGCGGCCGCCGGCGTGGCCCGGCGCAGGATCGCCTTGACGCGCGCCACCACTTCGCGCGGGCTGAACGGCTTGCAGACGTAATCGTCGGCACCGATCTCGAGACCCAGCAGACGGTCGATCTCGTCGATGCGCGCGGTCAGAATGATCACCGGCAACGCGGAAAATTGCCGTAGCTCGCGGCAGATATCCATGCCGTTGCGCCCGGGCAGCATGAGGTCCAGCAACATCAGCGCAGGAGGCGTCGAGCGA
Organism: Paraburkholderia fungorum; assembly: GCF_902833645.1. GTDB lineage: Bacteria > Pseudomonadota > Gammaproteobacteria > Burkholderiales > Burkholderiaceae > Paraburkholderia > Paraburkholderia fungorum. Next base: position 245,187 of record NZ_CADFGE010000003.1, on the reverse strand, counting down.
ATGAAGGGCATGACCTGCTGGCCGTCGTTGAGAATCGTGGTGGCGAAACCATCGAGGTGCAAATACGCTTCGAGCACGGCGGCGAGCTTGGGTTCATCCTCGACGATCAGGATGTGCGCGGGACGCCCTTCGGTCATCTTGTCAGTCTCCTTCCGGCGGAAAGCGCGCCGTGATCCAGACGCCGCCGAGCGGCGAGGCGGTGGCGCCGATCGTACCGCCATGCGCCGTCACGATCGCATGGCACAACGAGAGGCCGAGGCCCGCGCCGCCGTTCTGACGGCTGCGCGATTCGTCCACACGATAGAAGCGGTCGAACAGGTGATCGAGTGCGGCCTCGGGTACCCCGGGCAGCGAGTCCTGCACGTCGAGTTGCCAACCGCTGGCGCTTTGCGAAAGCGCTACGTGGACCTGGCCGTCCGGATCGGTGTAACGCAATGAATTCAGCAGCAGATTTTTCAGCAGTTGTACGAAGCGCGCGGGGTCGACCGCGAACGTCGTGTCGGCGATTTCCGGTGTGCAGGTCAGCTCGAGCGCGATTCGTTTCGCCTTGAACGACTCCCGCATGGCCTCGATCGAAGCTCGCGCCAGTTGCCCGACATGGGTCGGCGTCTTGCGATAGCTGAGTGCGCCGACATCGCTCAGAGAAAGCTCGTAGAGATCTTCGATGAGCTTGTTGAGCATGTTCACCTCGGTTTGCAGCGAGGTGAGCGAATCGCGGTTGAACACATGCACGCCGTCTTCGATGGCTTCCAGTTCGCCGCGCAGCACCGCGAGCGGCGTGCGCAGCTCGTGTGAAATGTCCGCGATGAAATCGCGCCGCGAGCGCTCGGCTTTCTGCAGTGAGTCGGCCAGTACGTTGAAGTCGCCTGCCAGCCGGCCAAGCTCGTCGCGCCGTCCGGCGGGCACCCGGGTCGTATAGTCGCCGCCGGCGAGGCGATGGGTCGCGTTCATCAGGCGTTTGACCGGCGCGAGCACGATGCGCGCGAGTATCAGCGCGACCAGCGCCGCGAGCACGACAGCAACGCCGGCGATCTGCCAGGTCGAGCGCTTCTGCTGAGCCTGGAAGGCGATGTCGGCCGCGTCCGAAAGGGTATCGGGCCCGTTCACGGCGAGCCAGCCCACGACCTTGCCGCTGTAGACAACCGGTCTCATCGCACTGCCCGGAGGCGGCAACTGGCCGGTGCTTGCCACCAGTTCGTGGCGGGCGTCGTAGAGGGTGACGGGCGGTCCCTCGGGCGGCGTGTCGCGCGCTCCACCGTCATGCTGCGACGAGGCGCTGGGCGGCGGCAACGAGGGCAAAGACGGCAAGGCGGCCGAAGGCGGCGCCCGGTCATACCGATTGTCGCCACTGACGACACCGCTTGCCGACACACGGTCACGCTCCATGGCGATATCCGGATTGGGCGGCGGCGCCGACGGCAGGCGCATGCCCCAGTGCGGCGATTCGGACGGCCCTGAGAGCGGCCCGAGCAGTTGCTGAACGCTGCCGCTCCCGGGAAAGGTTCGCCAGCCGGGCAGTTTGCCTGTCTGCGCCGTGGCGAGTTCCTCGCGCAGCGCGTCGTGTGCGGCGCTGTCGAGCAGCGTGACCCACACGTCGGGATGGTCCCGCAGAAAATTCCAGTTGCCGTGAGCGGCGTATTCGCTCGTGACCTTCGCCATGACGGCTTTGATGCGCCCGGCGTTGCGCTCCCGGACGTAATGCAGGAAGCCGTTTTCAAAGCTCACGCGCAGGGCATAGCCCATTGTCAGGGAAATCGCGAGGCATGCGACCAGTACCGCGAGGAACATTTTCCAGGTGATGCCAAAGCGTATGTCGATCCGCTGCTGCTGCCGCACGTGCGAGAGAAGGGTCCCGAAAGGGCGGCCGGGACGGATTCGGATGGTTTCACTTTGCATGGCTGAATTCTAGATGAATGCTGTGTCAATCCGCGGTTACCGGTGAATCTCCACAACTTCTCCATCCTTTCTTCGTTGTGTCTGCGTGTTGTCTGAATATGATGGCACGGCACTTTTAAGGTGGCCTGACGCAGAGGCCCTGTCCGGTGGTCAGTTCCGTGTTAGTGGAGCAATCTCATGCAAATGTCCTCATCTGTGAACCATGTCGAGCCGCGGGGTTTCCAACCTGGCCGCAAAACAGCCGCTGCTGCCGGAGGCCGTGGCAAGGCTCAAAACGGTGCCGGCGCGTCACGGCGAACAGACGTCGTGAAGATACGCGGCTGCCGCGTTTCGGCGCCGCTCATGCAACCTTGGGGCGAGTGCTGCCGGATTGTCGAGTGGATCAACAGAAACGGCGAGTATTCCTGCATCGCCGTGCGAGGCGCCGCCACGGTAGCCGAGATCAGGGAGCGCGTACGCGTGCATCGCAACGGCCAGCGTCATACGCTCACGGACGACCCCACCACGCCCGCGAACCGCGTGCGTCTGCGGCGCGGTTGAGCGCGGCCTGGCTTCGCGGTTGACCGCGTTGCCGGAAGCGGCTCGGTGCAGTCGCTCAGTGCAGCCGGCCAGCGCAGCCGGCCAGCGCAGCGGGAAGGGATTGTAATTCGGCCAAAAAAACTTCGGTCTCCTATGGCTGTCTGATTCACGGAATAAAACTGCGAGCGTTTCGTTTATGCGCATTCTCATACTCGTTCTCGCTGTGGTGTCGATCTGCTGCTTTTCGATCCGCCATGGTTTGCGCCCGGAGAGCGTCAATGCCCTCTGCCGAGGTAATGGCAGCGCTGCCGCAGCCGACGCGGATGATCTGGGCGGATGCTCGCCACAGATTCACTACGCCTCGGGGTTCAGGCCCGTTGTTCCGGCGGATTTCCACTACGGATTCGGCGGCCTGCTGGCGGCGACCGGTGGCCTGTATGACGATTATTTCGGCGCTATCGACCTGGTCGACGTGATCGACGCCGCGATGACCTTGCCGATCACGAAGCTAGCCGTGGCTCAGGACCGGAAATAGCGCGGTGTGGTGCGTACTATCGCGCCTGCCTTGCGAGGGTAGCGGTTCCGGCGAGGGGACGAACATATAGCCTCGTCCGCGCAAGGTCCGAATGAACCGGGGGGCGGACGGATCGGCGTCTATCACGCCGCGCAAGCGGCAGACGGCAACATCGAGACTGGCCTTCTGGCTCTCCGCTCTGCCCAACTGGCTGTTGACCATCGAACGCGTCAAGATTCCTTGGTCAGGTTGTCCTCGTCGAACTCGTGAATGCCGGCGAAATCGATCGTGCTTGCCGCCGGGCGTTCCTGAACCTGAACGATGACGGTCGTACCTTTAGCCGAGATCCTGACGTCGTTGAAGAATCCCGTCGCATAGAGCGCGCGAATGGCTTCGGAAGCCCTGTCGTCGTTGAAGGTGTTGCCTTGCTTGATAGCCAGATAGGCGAACAGGGTGCCGGGCTCGATGCGTTTGAGTCCCTCGATCCGGATGTCCTGCACGATGAAAGGTTGGGCCGCGTGAGCCGGCGCGGCGGTCAGCGTGATGCCGGCGAGCGGGAGCGCGCTCGCGATACGCCTCGTTAAAGCTTGAAGATTCATCTTGGGGTTCTGTCCTGATGCAGCGCGCGAGGCGCAAACAAGAACGCTTGACAGCGAGCGATGCATTCGAAACGAGGTTCCGTGGCTCTGGGAAGCGCGAAGTATAGGAGCGTTTTTTCCCGCTCTCTGTTACCGAAAACTTTCCGCCCATTAGGGTTGCTAACGTGTGTATTGCGCCGGTTGCTCAGCCTGGCGCGGATTACGGCGGGAGCGTGGAAATAATGCGTTACAGATCCGAAGGAAGCGTAGTGCGCCCGTAACCTGACGTGGTTCTTGCGCTGCTATCGTCAAATGGTCGGCTTCCGCTACCTGCGTAGCACCATTTGGAGAACGGGTCATGATCGAATTTCTTTCCCCGGCGGTTGTTGCGGCTGTCCTGCGCGTCAGCTCTTCGCCGATTTTTTCGGCACGTTTGGCCATGGCGTCGAAGCGCATGCTGCGCGACATGTCCGGGAGCACGGTGAGCGCCGCGCAGCGGCGCATTGTGAACCATGTCGCGGGCACACCGACGCAGGAGGGCGCACGCCGTGTCTGATCCGTCGACCTTCGTGCTGAACTCGATCAGCGACATGCAGCTCACCGCCGACGGCCAGTATCTGCTGATACACGGCAATCAACCTACCGCGGCGCTTCATCGTTCGGTGCTCAACGATCTGCTGGTGGCGCTGCCGAATGCGATCGAGCATGCCGACCGCGTGATTCATAACGATCGGGAGATGGGGTTCGCGCTGCACTGCCAGGGCTGGGAAGTGGGCAGATTGCACGGTATGGAAATGGTGGTGATCCGCTTCCGTTTATCCGGCAGCGCAGGGCTTTCGTTTTCCTTGCCCGCCGAACAGATTCCGCATCTTCTGCAGGCGCTGGGTGGTGCTGCGAACGCAGCAAGCGCGGCGGGCGAGGCGGATGCCCACTCTCACGACGTCACGCTCCAGTAGTACCGCGCGCAATCGCGGTGGTTCATCCTCGCGCAGCTCGGGGCTTCTGCTTGCCTTGATGCGTCTGTCATCCTTTCCGATCCCTATCTGTTTTGATACTACGCGGTGTATTTCGATGCCTACGTTTAAGGCCTCTCGTTTCGTTCATGCTGGGCGCGGTTGGATGCGTGCCGATTGCCGGCTACGCGCAACTGGCCGGCGCAGCCGCGATTCCGGAATCGCTCGATGGCGTCTGGGGCCTGCGCTTCGATCCACAACTGACGGAACATCCGCTAATGGCGGGCGTCGGGGCCGCGACTTCAGCGATGGCCGATTCGATGACCACCACGACCGGCACGGACGTTTCGCTGAAAGGTAACGCGCAACTGCGGCGCTACGCGTCGATCGTCAAAGGCGATGCGCTGCACTACGACGTCGATACCGACAAGGCCGATGCATATGGGCACGTGCAACTGGTCAAAGATGGCAATGTGTTCAACGGTCCGGACGCGCATTTCTACGTCGACGCGAATGAAGGAACGATCAGCGTGCCCAGGTACCGGTTTTATCTGACGGGCGGGTGGGGTAGTGCCCAGCGCGCTGATCTGGTCGATAACGAACGCACGGTCGTGCATCACGGTACATACAGCACATGTCAATGCGAGTCGGACCCGGCGTGGTATCTGAAGGCCTCCGAGTTCGACATGGATACCGGCAGCGATGAAGGAATCGCGCACAACGGTGTGCTGTTCTTTCAGGGGGTGCCGCTGCTGGCGAGTCCGTGGTTATCGTTTCCGTTGTCCGGCGCGCGGCGCAGCGGCTTCCTGCCGCCCACCTTCTCGTTCAGTTCGACCAATGGCGTCGACGTCGCGTTACCGTATTACTTCAACCTGGCGCCGAATTACGATCTAACCCTGACGCCTCGCATCATGTCGAAACGAGGCGAGATGTTGACGGCAGACTATCGTTATCTGCAACCGAACGATTCAGGGTCGATATCAGTCGCGTGGCTGCCGCACGACGCGATCACCAACACCGACCGTTACTCGATTGCGGTGAATCAGACCTGGAAGCTCGGTTCGGGCTTTGGCGCCTACGTCAACTACAACCGGGTTTCGGACTCGACGGTGGTGACCGATCTTGCGTCGGGTGTCGCGTTTCCGACCGGGTCCACCACGCTGTATCAGCAGGAAGCGGGTTTGACCTACTCAAACGGACCGTGGAGCGTGCTGGCTCGCGAACAACGCTGGCAGGCCTTTACCAGCGACTCGACCTATAACCGCGAACCGCAGGTCAATGTCAATTACGCGCGCTATAACGTGGGCGGCTTCGACTTCGGCGCCGAAGCGGATGCGACGCGCTTCACGATTTCGACGGCGGATGCGACGCAAGGCAGCCGCTTTGTTTTCGACCCTTACGTCAGCTATCCGATCGAGCATCCCGGCTGGTTCATCACGCCCAAGCTCGCCTGGCATTTCGCCGCGTATGACCTGACCACGATCGGGTCGAACGCGCCCGCCGGCCAGCCTAAGACGTTCGACATCAACGTGCCGACCCTCAGTCTCGATTCGGGAATGCGCTTCGAACGCAGCGTGCGGCTTTTCGGGCAGTCGTATATCCAGACGCTCGAACCAAGGCTGTTCTATGTGTACACGCCTTACCGCAATCAGTCGTTCGCGCCGTTGTTCGATACGGCGACGGCCGACTTCGGGCTCGCGGAACTGTTCATGCCGAACAGCTTCGTCGGCAATGACCGGGTGTCCGATGCCAATCGCCTCACGGGCGCCCTGACCACGCGCTTCATCGATCCTGCGAGCGGCGATGAGCGAGCCCGTTTCGTTCTGGCGGAGCAGTACGATTTTCACACGCCGCAGGTGACCCTCAACGTTGGCGATCCCATTGGTACAGTCGCCCGCACCAGCGTGATAGCCGGTGCGTCGTACAAGCTGGGCCAGGGTTTCTCAGCAGAGCAGGCGGTGGAGTACAGCCAGGCCAACCACTACCTCACGAATGCCGAAGCCGGGTTCGGCTGGTCGCCTGCTGCACGGCAGGTATTGAATGTGGCGTATCGCTATACGCGCGCCAATAGCACGCTGGACTATCAACCGGTCAATCAGTTCATCGTGTCCGAGCAATGGCCGCTGCTGCACAACGTGGTCAGCGTTGCGCGGGTAAATTACGACATGAGCGCGCATCGCTTGATCGCAGGTTTGCTGGGACTTCAATACGATACGGATTGCTGGTCGCTCGGCGTGGCGTTCGAGAAGTACACCAACGCGACCTCGACCACGGTGCCCAGCACCGGCACGCGTGTGCTGATGCAACTGCAGCTCAAAGGTTTTTCGCAGGTCGACAACGGCCTGCTCAACCAGTTTCGCGCCAATGTGCCGGGTTATACGCCGGCCAGCACGGGAAATGAGCCGACCTCGCGCTTTAGCGATTATCCGTAACGGGTGCCGGCCGTTGCATTAGGTGTGATTCTGCGAGAACAACGTTTCGAGCGGGTAGTGGCTCTTCACGAACGGCGACTTGATGATGACGTAGCTGAAGTACTTTTCGATGCCGATGTCGCGCTCCAGCAGCCCCTCGATGATGCTCTGATAGTGGCTCACGCTGCGCGTGACGAACTTCAGCAAATAGTCATAGCCACCGCTCGCCAGATGACACTCGACGATCTCGTCGACGTCCTTGATCGCATTCACGAACTTGATGAAGTCTTCGCGCCGATGATCGGCCAGCGTGACCTCGGTAAACACGATCTGCACGTCGCCGAGCTTTTCGAGCTGAATCTGCGCACCGTAGCCGACGATATAGCCGGCCTTCTCCAGACGCTTGACCCGGATCAGGCAAGGACTGGGCGAAAGGCCGACCGCGTCGGCAAGCTCGACGTTGGTTATGCGGCCTTTCTTTTGCAACTGGGAAAGTATGCGCAGATCAATCCGGTCCAGCTTGCTGTCGCTGCTCATCGTAACGGTGTCGCTCCGGCGAAGGGTGAAAGGGTCTCGAAGAGTCCTCTACTCTAGCACGCAGTGGCATGAATTTTGACGTTCAACGCGGCCCGAACATCGGCTTGCGCGAGAACGTCGTCGAGGGTCTTTTCGAGGCGTTCGAACATCAGATCGAACTCTGCCTCGGTGTACGACAGCGCCGGCGCAAAACCGAGAATGTTGTCGCCGAACGCGCGGAAAATCAGGCGGTTTTCATACGCCGCGGCGGCGATCCGTTCCGACAGTTTCAGCGACGGATCGAAACCGGCTTTGCTGTCCTTGTCCGACACCAGTTCGAGCGCGCCGAGCAGGCCGCGGTGGCGCGAGTCGCCCACCAGCGGATGCGCGAGCAGCGCGTCGAGGCCGCGTGCGAAGCGCGGGCCACGGGCGACGCCGTTCGCGAGCAGGCCGCCTTCGTGATAGAGGCGCAGTACTTCGAGGCCGATCGCGGCGCTGACCGGATGCGCCGAGTACGTATGGCCGTGGCCGACCACCGCTTCGGCGTCGCCGTCCGCGATGCCTTGATAGATTTCGTCAGACATCAGCACGGCGCCCATCGGCGCATAACCGGCGGTCAGGCCTTTCGCCACGGTCATCAGATCCGGCTCGACGTTTTCACCCTGGCAGGCGAATAGCGGACCCGTACGGCCGAAGCCGGTAATGACCTCATCGGCGACGAACAGAATGCCAAGCTTACGGCAACTGTCGCGCATCGCTTTCAACCAGCCGACCGGCGGCACGATTACGCCGCCCGAGCCCTGGATCGGTTCGCAGAAGAACGCCGCGACGTTGTCCGCGCCGAGTTCGGCCACTTTCGCTTCGAGCGCGGCCACCGAAGCGGCGATCAGCGCGGCGTCGTCGGCGAAATCGTTACGGTAGGCATACGGTGACGGCAGATGATGCTGGTTCGGCAGCGGCAGATCGAAATTGCGGTGAAACGCGGGCAACGCGGTGAGCCCCGCGCCCATCGTCGATGAACCGTGGTAGCCGCGTTGCAGCGCAATGATGTGTTTCTTCGCCGGGCGACCGGTTGCGTTGAAGTAGTGTGTGATGAAACGGATCGCCGAATCGACCGCATCGGAGCCGCCCAGCGTGAAATACACATGTTGGAGCGACGCGGGCGAGACCTCTACCAGCTTTTGCGCCAGTTCGATTGCCGGAGCCGAGCCGAAATGGAAATAGCTGGTTGCGTAGGGCAGTTTCTTCATCTGCTCTGTGGCGGCATCCACGATGCTTTGCTGGCCGTAGCCCACGTTCACGCACCACAGACCGGAGAAGGCGTCGAGCAGCTCGTTGCCGGCCGCGTCGCGCAGGAACGCGCCGCGGGCGGACTCGAGGACGGTGACGCCGCGAGCTTCGTGCGCGCGGTAGCTGATAACCGGGTGAATCAGATGTTTGCGGTCGGCTTCGATGAGCGAATGATTCGGCATGATGGTTCTCGTCGCGGGAAGGGGCTGTTGACCGTTCCATACTACTGACCCACGACGATTGCCTGCTCACCTAAACAATTGTCCGAAAAGCGCGTGCGACGCGTTTTGATACCGGGTCTCGGCATTTTCTGCTGCGGACGCTGAAAAGCCGCGCCGCGCGGGCGTTTCGTTCAGCGCCGCGGCGGCGCGTTCAATACCCTTGAGTCCGGTCGATCTGGCCGAGCATCGGCAGGCCTTCGCGGTGACGGCGCAGATTCTCGAGCACCACGTCGACGGCGCTTTCCGGCCGTGTCGCGCTGGCGATATGGGGTGTGATGCGGACCCGTGGATGCGTCCATAACGGATGCCCGGCGGGCAGCGGCTCGGGATCCGTAACGTCCAGAATCGCGCTGTTTAGTTGGCCGCTATCCAGCGCAGTCAGCAGATCCGTCTGGTTCAAATGCGGACCGCGTCCGGTTTGAATCAGCGACGCGCCACGCGGCAGCTTCGCAAACAGTTGGGCATCGAGCAGGCCGCGCGTTGCCGGCGTGAGCGGCAACAGGCAGATCAGGATGTCGGTGCGGGCGAGAAACGGGTCTAGCGCGCCTTCGCCGGCATAACATTCGACGCCTTCGATCTCGCGTGGCGAGCGGCTCCAACCCGCGCACGCGAAACCGAATAGCCGTAGTTTCTCCAGCACGGCCGTGCCCAGCACGCCGAGCCCCAGCACGCCAATGCGGCGTTCACTGGCCGGCTTGAGCGGCAGTTCGCGCCAGACCTGCTGTTGTTGCTGAAGACCGTAGTCGAACAGATCGCGATGAATCGTCAGCACAGCTTGCGTGACGTATTCGACCATGCCTTCGATGATGCCCGGCTCGATCATTCGCACCACCGGGATATGCGCCGGCACGCCCGACAGGTCGAACTGATCGATGCCCGCGCCGACCGAAAAAACGATTTCCAGGTTCGGGAACGTGCGAGTCGGATCGTGCGGCGGCTGCCAGGCGGCGAGGTAGCGGATTGCCGCCGGGTCGCCGTGATCGGGCCAGATATGAAATGGCAGATCGGGCGCTTTCTGCGCGAAGAGTCTGGCCCAGTGCGCGCCCCGCGCCGGGTCCGCTTTATAAAGGAAGGCCATGATGGATCAGCAGATCGCCTGATTGATGATGCCGTATTGCAGGTAAGGGCTGCTTTTGGCCGCTCCCGCGAGATCGGCCGGCGTGGCGTGCCGAACCATCTTGACGACCGTATCCACCCGTGGAATCCCCAACTGCGTGAGCCATTCGGTCAGCCCGCTCTCGCCCGGCGTGTCGATGCGTACGAACACGCCTTCGTTGAGCGCCAGCCAGTGGCTGATCAACGCCTTGGCGCGGCTCGAATCCTCCGACGCGGGCGCGACCACCGGCCCAATCGCAAAGCCTCTCCCGAAGCGACGAAAGAGCGCGAAGCCCACCAGTTCGCCGTCGCGATCGAGGGCGATGCCGTCGGCGGCGTTCAGCAGTGCGGGCAAGACGTCGCCGCGGTCGAGGCCGCTTGCCTGCGACGCCAGTTCGACCAGCCGCGCCGTGTCGCTCGAGCCGAGCGGGCGCAAGCGCTCGCCGGGCGGCAGGGAAACCAGCGGCGGCTGGAATGCCGCGCCTTGATGCTGGTCGAGCGTGCCGACCGCGCGAAAGCCGAGCTTCTCGTACAAAGGCTGACCCGCCGGTGTCGCGTGCAAAAACGTGATGCGGCCGCCGAGTTCCTCGAGCACCAACTCCATCAGTTTTCTGCCGATGCCGCGCCCTTGCTGTTCGGGGGACACGATCACCATGCCGAGCGAGGCCCGGTCGGCGCCGTATTTCCAGCACAAGGCCGTGCCGATCACGCCATTCGCGTCTTCCGCGACAAAACCCACGCCCAGTTGCGCGACGAAACGCCAGTCGTCCGCGCGATGCGGCCATTTGAGCTCGACCGTCAGCGCGTGCGCGGCCGCAATGTCGTCCTGGGTGAAAGGTCGATAGGTAATCGAACTGGTATTCGAATCGGACACGCCGTACTCCCTGAATGGCTGAAGGCTTACGCCGCCACTTTGTCATCCGGCGCGTGGCGTGACTAGGACGATCTTTTTATCCGGGCCATGCATCAGGGCCGCAGCGCGAATCGATGCAAAACACTCAGTCTGGGCGCGCATTACAAGCGTGTTCTGCTGCGCGGGGATTTTTGTCGGCGACATATGCCGCGCCCACGGCTCTACGATTTTGTCATGGCGGCGGCGTTGTTCGGACACACCCTGGACGCACCGCCCGGGACTAACAGCAAGTAGCCAGTCACACAGGAAACCTTTCTCATGGACAGCTTCAATCCGGACGACGTCGCGGTTCGCAGCGGACATTTCATCGGCGGCGAGTATGTGGAAGGCGGCGAGCCTCGCATCGAGGTGCTGCGCCCCTCGGACGGCGTGGCCTACGCTTCGTTGCCGCTCGCCGACGCCGAAATGGTGGATCGCGCGGTGCAGAACGCGTGGCAGGCGTTCAGAACCAGCGCCTGGGCGCGCATGGCGCCGCGTGAGCGGGCGAAGATCCTGCGCCGTTTCGCCGACCTGGTCGAAGCCGATGCGTCGTATCTGGGCCGTCTGGAGGCGCTCGGTTCAACCCGGCCGGTTGCTCAGGCGATTGGCTGGGACGTGCCGTTCACCGCCGAAGGCATTCGCTTCTACGCTGAATTCGCCGATAAGCTGGGCGGCGACGTGGCGGCAACGGACCATGACCATCTCGGCATGACGATCGCCGAGCCATACGGCGTGATCGGCGCGATTGCGCCATGGAACTTCCCGCTGGTGATGGCTTCGTGGAAGATCGCGCCGGCTCTCGCCGCGGGCAACGCGGTCGTGCTGAAGCCCTCGGAGATGACGCCGTTCTCGGTGTTGCGCCTGGCCGAACTGGCGGTGCAGGCGGGGGTGCCGGCGGGCATCTTCAACGTGGTGCAAGGCGACGGCCGCGTCACCGGCGACGAACTGGTGCGCCACCCGAAGATCAGTAAGGTCACCTTTACCGGCTCCACGCGCACCGGCGCCGCGATCATGGCTGCCTGCGCGCAAAGCGGCACCAAGCCGGTCACGCTCGAACTCGGTGGCAAGAGTCCGCAGATCGTTTTCGCCGACGCCCCGCGTCTGGACGATGTAGCACGCCGGATCGCCGGCTCGATCACTGGCAATGCCGGCCAGGTGTGCGTGGCCGGCTCGCGGCTGCTGGTCGAGCGCAGCCTCGCGGAGCCGTTGGCCGAGCGCATCGGCAAGGTCTTCGCCGAATTGAAACCCGGCGCGACGTGGGCCGCCGGCACCACCTTGTCGCCGATCATCTCCGCGCCACAGGCGGCGCGTATCGAAGGGATCGTCGGGCGCACGCTGGAGGCAGGTGCGACGCTGCGTTACGGCGGCGTGCGGAGCGGCGCCGGCGCGGGGGCGTTCTATGCCCCGACTTTGCTCGCGGACGTCACCCCCCATTCCGAAGCGGTGCGCGAAGAAGTCTTCGGCCCCGTGCTGACGTTGCAGACCTTCGACACCGAAGAAGAAGCGCTCGCGCTCGCCCAGCATCCCGACTACGGGCTTGCCGCTGGCGTGCATACCGCCGACCTCGGCCGGGCGCTGCGCTTCGTGCGTGGCCTCGAGGCGGGGACGGTCTGGGTCAACCGCTACGGCCGCACCTCCGACTTCATGATTCCCACCGGCGGCTACAAGCGCTCCGGTATCGGCAAGGACCTCGGCCGTCAGGCCTACGAGGCAAACCTGCGCTTCAAGAGCGTGCTGATCGACCTGCGGCCTTAAATCCCGCAACACCAATACGGGCGGGGCTTCCAGCCCGCCCACCGCAGACTGTGCTGCGCGACGGCCTCAAAACGCATGGTTTGTGTCACCAGCCGCACTCGAATCAGGAACATCTGTGTTTTTGCACTGATTAAATCTTTAACAGGAATTAGCTTCTCTTTCGCCACTGAACTCGCTCCCGGGTTCACCACCACGACAGGACTGCACCATGATCGAATTCGAACCGAAATACATCACCTTCGACTGCTACGGCACGCTCACGAAATTCCGCATGGCCGACATGACTCGCGAAATGTTCGGGCACCTGCTGAACGCCGACGACCTGGAAAAGCTCGTGGCGTTCTACGCGGGCTATCGCCGCGACGAAGTGCTGGGTGCCTGGAAGCCGTATCGCGACGTGGTGGTCAACGCGCTGCGCCGCGCCTGCAAGCGCATGAACGTCGCGTTCGATGAACAGGAAGCCGAGAATATCTATCTCGCCGTGCCGACCTGGGGCCCACACCCGGACGTTCCGGAAGGTCTCTCGCGTCTGGCGAAGAAGTACAAGCTGGTGATTCTCTCGAACGCGTCGAACAACCAGATCCAGAGCAACGTGGACAAACTCGGCGCGCCGTTCCACGCGGTCTTCACGGCCGAGCAGGCGCAGTCGTACAAGCCGCGCATGCAGGGCTTCGAATACATGTTCGACCAGTTGAACTGCAATCCGGAAGACGTGCTGCACGTGTCGTCCAGCCTGCGCTACGACCTGATGACCGCGCACGACCTGGGCATCAGGCACAAGGCCTTCGTCAATCGTGGGCATGAGCCGTCCACGCCGTACTACCAGTACTACGAAGTCAGCGGCATTCCGCACCTGGCCGCGGAACTCGGCCTGTAACGGTAAGCGTTGTCTGCGCATTCATCGCCTCGCTCATTGCCCATCTCAAGGACAGACCGGATGAAGCTCGATTCCTATTGGCTCGACACCGCGCCGCCGTTCGTCTCGGCGTGTGAAGGTCCGGTCGAGGGCCAGGCCGATGTCGTCGTGATCGGTGGCGGCTTCACCGGGCTGTCGGCGGCGCAGGCGTTGGGCAAACGCGGCGCCTCGGTGACCGTGCTCGACGCGGGGCGCATAGGCGGCGGCGCGTCGGGGCGCAACGGCGGGCAGGTCAATACCGGCGTCGCGCAGGACTTTGTCGCGCTGGTCGCGCAACTGGGTGTGGAGCGGGCCAGTGCCTGCTACCGCGCGTTCTCGGATGCAGTCGATACGGTCGAGCGGCTGATTCGCGAGGAACAGATCGATTGCAATTACAGCGCGACGGGCAAGCTGAAGCTGGCGTCGAAACCGCATCACCTCGCGCATCTGGAGAAGACCGCGGAGTTGATCCGTCGCGAAGTCGATACGGATATCGAACTAATTGGACGTGAGCGGATTCGCAGCGAAATCCAGTCGGACAGTTTTTACGGCGGCTTGCTGCAGCGCCACGGCGGCCAGATGCATATGGGCAAGTTCACCGTCGGACTGGCCGACGCCGCGGTTCGTCGCGGCGCGAAGCTCTATGAAAACGCGGCAGTCACCGCGATTGCGAAGGATGGCAGCGGTTTCAAGGTCACCTCGGCGCGCGGCGAAGTGCGCGCGAGGCAGGTGCTGATTGCCACCGGCCCGTCGCGGCACGGTCCGTTCGGCTGGTATCGGCGGCGGCTCGCGCCGGTGGGGTCGTTCATCGTCGTGACCGAGCCGCTGCCGCCGGAACTGCTGGCGCGGGTATTTCCTAACCGCCGCGCGTACACCACCACGCGCCTGATGCACAACTACTTCCGCGTGACGCCGGATTCGCGTCTGCTGTTCGGCGGCCGGGCGCGCTTTACGGCATCCGAGCGGCCGTCGGACGCGAAGAGCGGCAGGATTCTGCAGCAGGGGCTGGCCGCGATGTTCCCGATGCTGGCGAAAGCACGCATCGACTACTGCTGGGGCGGTCTCGTGGATATGACCGCCGACCGTCTGCCGCATGCCGGCCAGCACGACGGCATCTATTTTTCGCTGGGCTACAGCGGCCACGGCACGCAGATGTCGACGCATATGGGGCAGGTGATGGCCGACGTGATGGACGGCCACGAAGAGCGCAATCCCTGGCGGGAGCCGGATTGGCCCGCGATTCCGGGCCATACCGGCAAACCCTGGTTCCTGCCGCTGGTGGGGACGTACTACCGCATCAAAGATATTTTCTATTGATTGTTCCTTGTTGTACCTGCCACTAAAAAACCACGCAGCTATCCCTGTCACCCTCGCGGAGAAGTTCGATGAATAAGGAAACCTCGCAACATGACGCTCTTCGACTCGGCACCGAGTTGGAGCGCCTGACGTCAAAAGGCGCATCACGACGCCAGGTGCTGCGCGCGATGACGGCGGCCGGCATGATGTCGGTGACGGGCGCCGGCCTGTTGAGCGCGAGCGGTGCGGCCTTCGCGCAGGCGAAGCCGAAGCAGGGCGGCAAGATCCGGGTGGCGACGCAATCCGCTTCGGCCGCCGACACGCTCGACCCGGCCAAGGGCGCGCTCGGCACGGACTACGTGCGCGGCTTCATGTTCTACAACTGCCTGACCGAACTCGATTCGCATCTCGGCGCGAAGATGGCGCTGGCCACCTCGCTCGATACGAAGGACGCGACGGTGTGGATCGTCAAGTTGCGCACGGGCGTGCAGTTCCACGACGGCAAGCCGTTCGGGCCGGCGGACGTCGTGTATTCGATCATGCGCCACAAGGACCCGGCGACGGCATCGAAAGCGAAAACGCTGGCCGATCAGATCAAGGAAGTGAAGGCGACCGGCCCGAATGAAGTAACGATCACGCTCGAAGGCCCGAACGCCGACCTGCCCGTGATTCTCGCCACCTCGCATTTCCAGATCATCAAGGACGGCACCAAAGATTTCAAAACGGCGATCGGCACCGGTCCGTTCAAGGTCAAGGAATTCTCGCCGGGCGTGCGCACGGTCGGCGTGAAGAACGCGAATTACTGGAAGCCGGGCCTGCCGCATCTCGACGAAGTCGAACTGATCGGCATTGGCGACGAATCGGCCCGCGTGAACGCGCTGCTCTCCGGCGACGTGCAACTGATCAACTCGGTGAGCCCGCGCTCGACCACGCAGATCAAGAGTGCCGGCGGTTTCGGCGTGCTGGAGACGAAGACGGGCGAGTACACCGACCTGATCGTGCGCGACGAAGGCGGCATCACCGGCAACGACGATTTTCGGCGAGGCATGATGTATCTGCAGGATCGCGAGCAGATGCGCCGGGCGATCTTCCAGGGTTACGGCACGATCGGCAACGATCAGCCGATCGATCCGACCAACAAGTACTACCTGGCCGGGTTGCCGCAGCGAACGTTCGATCCGGACAAGGCGAAGTTCCATTTCCAGAAGGCCAAAGTCGGCAGCGCGCCGATGCAGATTTTCGCGTCGCCGGCGGCGGAGGGATCGGTTGAAATGGCGATGTTCCTGCAGCAGGTGGCGCCGCAAGCCGGTCTGAATCTGCAGGTGTCGCGCGTGCCGGCCGACGGCTATTGGTCCAATCATTGGATGAAGCATCCGCTGGGTTTCGGCAATGTCAACGCGCGTCCCAGCGCCGACGTGATCTTCACGCAATTCTTCAAGTCGGACGCGCCGTGGAACGAAGCGAACTGGAAGAGCCCGAAGTTCGACCAGATGCTGCTTGCGGCGCGGGGCGAACCGGACGACGCGAAGCGCAAGAAGATCTACGGCGACATGCAGGTGCTGGTGCATGAAACGGGCGGCGTCGGCATTCCGATGTTCCAGAGTTCGATCGATGCCTATACGTCGAAGCTCAAGGGGCTCGGCTCGATTCCGCTGGCCGGCCTGATGGGTTTCATGTTCGCGGAAAACGTCTGGCTGGATGCCTGAAGCGGGTCTGTCCGGTGCGCCTTGACAGACCACACCAGGCAACACAGGCAATACGTACGCCGCTCTCCCGCGGCGTGCGGCTTCAACCTCGGATAGGAGGCGACTTTCGATGAAAGCACACGCGCAACGACTCATTGCCGCGCGCCTTGGCCTCGCACTGCTTACGCTGCTGCTGGTTTCGGCAGTCGTGTTCGCCATTACCGGGCTGCTTCCCGGCGATGCCGCGCAGCAGGCGCTCGGCCAGGCGGCCACTCCGGAAGCCGTCGCGGCCTTGCGGCATCAGTTCGGTCTCGACCAGCCTGCGCTGCAACGCTATTTCGAGTGGCTCATTCACGTTGTCAGCGGCAATTTCGGCACTTCGCTGTCGAACAATCTGCCGGTCAGCGAGCTGATCGCCACGCGCCTGCCGAATTCGCTGGTGCTGGCAGGTTTGACGGCGCTGGTCTCGGTGCCGCTCGCGCTCGTGATCGGTATTTCGTCGGCGATGTTTCGCGGTTCGCTGCTCGACCGCACGCTCAACGTGCTCACGCTCTCGACGGT
Source organism: Paraburkholderia fungorum (assembly GCF_902833645.1). Lineage (GTDB taxonomy): Bacteria > Pseudomonadota > Gammaproteobacteria > Burkholderiales > Burkholderiaceae > Paraburkholderia > Paraburkholderia fungorum. The sequence continues at coordinate 228,110 of NZ_CADFGE010000003.1, read as the reverse complement.
GGCCGTGCCGGAATTTCTGATCGCCACGATCGCGGTATTGATCTTCGCCGTCAAGCTGCGCTGGCTGCCCGCGCTGTCGTATCTCTCGGAGGTGCATTCGTTTGGCGCGCTGCTGCGCATCTACGCGATGCCGGTGATGACCCTGTGCTGCGTGATCGTCGCGCAGATGTCACGGATGACGCGCGCCGCGGTGCTCGATCAGTTGAATTCGTCGTATGTGGAAATGGCGATTCTCAAGGGTGCGTCACCGGCGCGCGTGGTGCTGCGGCATGTGTTGCCCAACACCATTGGGCCGATTGCCAACGCGGTGGCGTTGAGCCTGTCTTACCTGTTCGGCGGCGTGGTGATCGTGGAGTCGATCTTCAACTATCCCGGCCTCGCGAGCCTGATGGTGGATGCCGTCACCAACCGCGACATGCCACTCGTGCAGGGCTGCGTGATGGTGTTCTGCGCGGCGTATCTCGCGTTGGTGCTGATCGCCGACCTGTGTCAAATCGTATCCAATCCGAGGCTGCGTCGATGATGAGCCAACCTACCAATCCCCACGTTCCTCATATTCCCCATGCGGGCACCGAGCTGTACGACATCGACGCCGGCGAGCCCGTGGTCGAGCCGCCGGTTGTCGAAGCGGCGGCGCTGAAGCAGGGTGTGTTCAAGCGGCTGGTGCATCGTTTCTCCGTGCTCGGCCTGATTGGCCTCGTGATGGTGGCATTCTGGCTGATCGTCGCGTTTATCGGGCCGCTGGTCGCGCCGTATAAGGGCGGCGCGCTGACGTCGACGGAAATTTTCGGCAGCTACAGCGCCGCGTATCCGCTCGGTACCGACTATCTTGGCCGCGACATGCTGAGCCGGATTCTCTACGGCGCGCGCTATACGGTCGGCCTGGCACTGGCCGCGGCGATACTCGCCAGCGTGATCGGCACGGTCTTCGGTTTGCTTGCCGCGGTATCGGGGCGCTGGGTCGATGAAATCCTGAGCCGCCTGTTCGACGCGCTGATTTCGATTCCGAGCAAGGTGCTCGCGCTCGTCGTGATCGCCGCGTTCGGCTCGTCGATCACGATGCTGACGACCGTTGCCGCACTGGCCTACATACCCGGAGCATTCCGCATTTCGCGCTCGCTCGCGGTGAACCTGATGGGTCTCGAATACGTTCAGGTGGCAAGAGCACGCGGCGAGGGCATCTTCTATATCGCGCGGGTGGAAGTGCTGCCGAACATGATCTATCCCATGCTCACCGACTTCGGATTGCGCTTCGTGTTCATCGTGCTGCTGCTGAGCGGGTTGAGTTTTCTCGGCCTCGGCGTGCAGCCGCCGAATGCCGATTGGGGCTCGCTCGTGCGCGAGAACATCGGTGGTTTGTCCGAGGGCGCGCCTGCCGTGTTGATGCCGGCTGTCGCCATTGCGACGCTGACCATCGGCATGAATCTGCTGATCGACAACCTGCGGCGTCGCGGCCGTAGCCATGGAGGTGCGTGATGGCTGAGCTGACCGAGCGGGACATGATTGAGGTGAAGGGGCTGCGGGTGGTCGCGGGCGCGGCGCCGGGGCCGGTGACGGAAATCGTCAAGGGTGTCAGTTTTTCGGTGAAGAAGGGCGAGGTGCTGGCGCTGATCGGCGAGTCCGGTTCGGGCAAGACGACGATCGCGTTGTCGCTGCTCGGTTATGCGCGGGCGGGATGTTCGATCAGCGGCGGCTCGGTGCGCGTAGGCGACGTGGAGGTGCTGTCGCTCGATGCCAAAGGCCGGCGTGGGTTGCGGGCACGCACCGTGGCGTATGTCGCGCAGAGTGCGTCGGCAGGCTTCAATCCGTCGCGCACGATCATGGATCAGGTCACCGAACCGGCCCTGCTGCATCACGTGATGTCCGCCGAAGCAGCGCGCGCGAAAGCGATCGAACTGTTTCGCGCGCTCGCGCTGCCGGCGCCGGAGACGATCGGCGAGCGTTATCCGCACCAGGTATCCGGCGGCCAGTTGCAGCGCTTGATGGCCGCGATGGCGTTAATCACCGATCCGGCTGTCGTCGTGTTCGACGAGCCGACCACCGCGCTCGACGTCACCACGCAGATCGAGGTGCTCGCGGCCTTCAAGAAGGTGATTCGCGAACTCGGCACCACCGCCGTGTACGTGTCGCACGATCTGGCGGTGGTCGCGCAGATGGCGGACCGCATCGTCGTGCTGAATGGCGGCGCGGTGAAGGAGAACGGCGCGGTCGCGCAAGTGCTCGATGCACCCGTGGATACGTACACGCGCCAATTACTCGCCGCTACGCGTCGTCCCGAAGTGGAGTTGGCAAAGCCGCAGAACGCCAGGCATATCCCGCCGCTGCTCGAAATTCGCGGGCTCGCGGCGGGCTACGGACGCGTCGACCGTTTTGGTGCACCCGCTGTGCGCGTACTCGACGACGTGAGCCTGTCGATCCCGCGCGGCAGCACGCTCGGCGTGATCGGCGAATCCGGTTCCGGCAAGACGACGCTCGCGCGGGTGGTAGCGGGGTTGGTCGACCGCGCACGCGGTGAAGTGTTTTTCAACGGCACGCTGTTGCCCGCGCAACTATCGCGCCGCACACCGGAGCAGTACCGGCAGATCCAGATCGTGTTCCAGAACGCCGACACCGCGCTGAATCCGAGCCATTCGATCGCCGACATTCTGGGCCGCCCGCTCGCGTTCTATCACCATCTGCGGGGAACGGCCGCGAACAAACGCATGCTGGAATTGCTCGACCTGGTGAAACTGCCCGCCTCGCTTGCCACGCGCACGCCTGCCGGACTTTCCGGTGGCCAGAAGCAGCGCGTGAATCTGGCGCGCGCGCTTGCCGCCGATCCCGCACTGATCCTCTGCGACGAAGTGACGTCCGCACTCGATACGGTGGTCGGCGCGGCGATCCTCGATCTGCTGGCCGAATTGCGCCGTGAACTCGGCGTGTCGTACATGTTCATCAGCCACGACATCTCGACGGTGCGTGCGGTTTGCGACGAAGTGATCGTGCTGTATGCGGGGCATCGCGTTGAAGCCGGGCAGCGCGACGTGCTCGCGGCGCCGCCGTATCACCCGTACACGGGCTTGCTGGTCGATTCGGTGCCCGCGCTGAAACCGGGCTGGCTCGACGCGCGCCGCGCGGTCGGTTGTGCCGCGTTGCCGCCGATGGGCGAGAGCGCCAATGTGCCCGAGTTGTGCTCGTTCCGCGCGCGCTGCCCGGTACGCATCGACGGGATGTGCAATGTCACGCCGCCGTCGCTGAAAAAACTGCCTTCGGGCGCGGAGATTCTTTGTCATCATCCGGCGGCGGAACTGAACCGCTTGCAGACCGTGGAGGCGACCCCGGCATGAGCGGACGATTTGTGCGGCTCGCGGAGACGGGCCGCAAGACCTTTCTGATTACCGTGGACGGTGTCGCGCGCGAGGCCGCCGCAGGCGATACGTTGATGGTCGCTTTGCTGACCGGTGTGAGCACCTTGCGCGACTCCGAATTCGGCGACGGCCGCCGCGCCGGTTTCTGTTTGATGGGCGCGTGCCAGGACTGCTGGGTCTGGACGGCGCAAGGCGACCGCGTACGGGCCTGCAGCACGCCCGCGGCGCCTGGCATGGCGATCGTGACGAAACTGGCCGAAGCCGGGGAGGGTGTATGGCCCCGCGTGTAGTGATCGTCGGCGCCGGGCCGGCAGGCGTGCGCGCCGCGCAGGCGCTGGTCGAGGCGGGACTGCGGCCAACGCTCATCGATGAAGGCCGGCGTGACGGCGGCCAGATTTATCGGCGTCAACCGGAAGGGTTTTCGCGCAGCTACGAGACGTTGTACGGCACTGAGGCCGAGCGCGCCGCTTCGTTGCATCAAAGCTTCGATGCGCTGAAGCAGAAGATCGATTATCTGCCGGAGACGCTGGTCTGGAATATCTCGCCGGGCGCGGTGCATCTGGCGAGCGGCACGCATTATCGGACCCTGCCGTTCGATTCGCTGATTGTTTGCAGCGGCGCGACGGACCGGCTGATGCCGGTGAAGGGCTGGCACCAGGCCGGCACATACAGCCTCGGCGGCGCGCAGGTTGCGCTGAAATCGCAGGGCTGTGCGATCGGTTCGCGCATCGTGATGATGGGCAGCGGTCCGCTGCTGTATCTGGTGGCCGCGCAATACGTCAAGGCGGGCGCGCAGGTGGCGGCGGTGCTCGATACGTCGACCTTCATGCAGCGGGTGGCCGCGCTGCCGCGTTTGCTGGCGATTCCGGCCGCGCTCAGGAAGGGCATTGCGTTGACGCGTGTGCTGGCAAGCGCGCAGGTACCGGTTTATCGCGGCGTGCAGCCGGTGGAAATCAAAGGGTCGGCGCAAGACGGCGTGAGTGGCGTTGTGGTTGCATTGCCTGGCGGCAAGCCACTCGAATTCGCGTGCGATGCGGTCGCGCTCGGTTATCACCTGCGTCCGGAGACGCAGCTTGCGGACCTTGCGGGGTGCCGCTTTGTGTTCGACGACAACGCGCAGCAGTGGCTCCCGCAAATCGACGAAGACGGCCGCAGCAGCGTCAAAGGTATCTATCTGGCGGGCGACGGTGCAAGGGTGCGCGGCGCGGACGCCGCCGAGCGTTCCGGCCGCCTCGCGGCTTTGGCGGCGTTGCGCGATCACGGCATGCAGGTCCAGGGCATCGAGCCGTTGCGTGCCGAACTCGCGCGTTTCACCCGCTTCGCCGCGGGCCTGCGAGAGGCCTTTCCATGGCCGGCGCAATTCGCCGCGTCTTTACCGGATGAAACGATCGTCTGCCGCTGCGAAGCGATTACAGCCGGCGAACTGCGCCGCGTCGTACACGCGACCGGCGCGCAGGAAGCCAATCGTGCGAAGGCCTTTTCGCGCGTCGGCATGGGGCGCTGTCAAGGGCGTTACTGCGGCCACGCGGGCGCGGAAATCATTGCGGCGGCGGCTTCGGTGCCCTTGTCGTCGGTGGGACGGCTGCGCGGTCAGGCGCCCGTCAAACCACTGCCGGTGGCGCTTGCCGAAGAGGTGAACGAATGAGCGCGGCAACAGCTAACGAAGCCGATGTCATCGTGATCGGCGGCGGCATCATGGGAACGACCACGGCCTTCTTTCTGCGGCAGCGTAACTGCTCGGTAATCCTGCTCGAACGTGGACTCACGGGACAGCAGGCGAGCGGCGTGAACTTCGGGGGCATTCGCCGGCAGGGCCGCGCGTTGCCGCAACTCGAGATGGCGAACCGCGCGCTGCGTACCTGGCAACGTTCGAAGGACATGCTGGGCGAGGACATCGAGTTTCTGCCGGTGGGCCACACGCGCGTGTGCTATCACCAGAAGGACGTGGAGAATTTCTATCAATACGCGCTCGCTGCCCGCGCCTATGGTCTCGACCTCACCGTGCTGCGCGGCGATGCGTTGTTCAGCCGCTTTCCGTTTCTAGGCCGCGAGGTGCTGGCGGCATCGATTTCACCGCTCGACGGCCACGCCAATCCGCGTCTCGCTGCACCTGCTTTTGGTCGCGCGGCCGCGCGGCTCGGCGCTCAGGTGATCGAAAACACCGAGATCGTGCGGGTCGAAAAAGACGGCGAGCGGTTCCGCGTGGAGAGCGCGCGCGGCGACGTGTATTGGGCCGCGCAACTCGTGATCTGTGCGGGCGCGTGGGCGAGCCGTCTCACCGAGCAGTTCGGCGAGCCCGTTCCGCTCGTCGCGAGCGGGCCGCAGATGGCGGTGACCGAGCCCGTACCGTATGTGTTCAAGTCGTCGATGGGGGTGTTCACCTCGATCAAGGAGGAGAGCATCTATTTCCGCCAGATTCCGCGTGGCAACATCATTGTCGGCGGCGGTCCCGCTGGCCCAGCGGATGCCGTGACGTGCCGCGCCTCGGTCCTGCCGCGCAATACCGTGCGGCAAGTCGCGCAGTTGCGGCGGCTCGTGCCGGCGCTGGCCCCGCTGCATGTGATTCGCGTGTGGAGCGGTGTGGAAAGCTATCTGCCCGACGGCGAGCCGGTGATCGGTCCGAGCAGCAAGGTCGACGGTCTTTACTATGCGTTCGGCCTTTGCGGCTCGGGTTTCCAGATCGGCCCGGGTGTTGGCGAGACGCTGGCCGAACTTGTCGATACGGGTAGCACGCCCATTCCGCTCGACGTGTTTTCCGTCAGCCGGTTCGCGAAAGAAGCCGCGCTCCGCCCGAGTATCGCGACGTCATGAAACAGTCCATCAGCCTCAACGCCGCCCGGGCGTTTATCGAAGCCCATTTCGACGAACCGGTGACGCTCGCGCAGCTCGCCGCGCTGTCCGCGCTCAGCGTGTCGCGCTTCGCGACGGTGTTTCGTCAGCAGTACGGTTCATCGCCGTATCGCTATCTGTGCGGATTGCGGATTCAGCGGGCGCAAACGTTGTTGCTCGAGGGCATGCCGGGATCGGTGGTGGCGACCGAGGTGGGGTTTTTCGATCAAAGCCACTTCGGCCGGCATTTCAAACGATGCTGCGGAATGACGCCCAGCATGTTCATCGCGCGCGCCGGAGCGAACGCGCAGAAACAGGGCGGCGCGAGTCAGGCTACGGCGCCGCGTTCAGCTTCCGCCATAACGTCGTCTTGCTGATGCCGAGTGCCTCGCAAACCGCATCGCGATCGCCGTCGCACGCGGCGAGCGCGGCGCGGATTTCGTCCGCCTCCACATGACGGCTGCGCTCGCGTAACGTCAGCGCCGTTTTTTTCGCGCGCGCCTGGGGTTGCGCGAAGATTTCGGGCGCGACGGTGCGCAGTACTTCGCGCGTCAAGACGGCTTTTGTTGCGCCGTTCGAGTTCGAATCCGGGTCTCTGTCCGGGGCTGCGTTCGGGTTTGCGTCCGGTTTTGCGTCCGGGTTTGCGTCGATATCGGCCAGTTCAACCGCAATCCGTTCGATCACGTTCTGCAATTCTCGCACGTTGCCCGGCCACATGTAATGCTTCAGCGGCTCGGCTAGCTGAGCAAGCACGCGCCGCGCCGCGTCGGCATCGGGCAGCCGCGCTGTCAGTCTCGGCTCGCGCGACGCGGCCTGCAGCAGCAATTCCGCCGCGAGCGGCAGCAGATCGTTGGGCCGCTCGCGCAGCGGCGGCAGGGCGATGCTCAGAATGTTGAGCCGGTAGTACAGGTCCGCGCGAAAGCTGCCTGCTTCAATGCTTTCGGTCAACGCGCGATGCGTTGCCGCGACGATCCGGATGTCCACCCGAGTCGGTTCCGTCGAGCCGAGCCGCACGACTTCGCGCTCCTGCAGCACGCGTAGCAAACGGCTCTGCAGCGACAACGGCATCTCGGCGATTTCGTCGAGAAACAGCGTGCCGCGGTGGGCCACTTCGATCAGCCCCGCCTTGCCGCCTTTGCGCGCGCCGGTGAACGCGCCTTCCTCATAACCGAACAGCTCGCTTTCGAGCAGCGCCTCGGGAAACGCGCCGCAATTGATGGCGACGAACGCGAAGTCGCGCCGCGCGCTCAATTGATGCATGCTCTGCGCGACCATTTCTTTGCCGGTGCCGCTTTCGCCAAGAATCAGCACGGTGGCATCCGATCGGGCGTAGCGCCGCACGAGCGCACGGACTCGTTCCATGGAATCCGACACGCCGACAATATCCGCAAGCTGGTAACGCGCGCTGAACTGCTGCACGCGTTGCCGCGCACGCAAGGTGCGATCCAGTTTTTCGACCGCGCGTGACTCCTGAAACGTCAACACGGTGCCTGGCGCCGAGTTGCTGCTTGCCAGCGGCCCGCGATGCACGACATAACTCGCACCGCGCACCGTGCAGAATGCATCGCCGTCCGAATCCGGCAAGCTGCCGGCGAGATCGGGCGCGAGATCGAGCAGCGCACGGCCCACGGCTTGCGCTGCGTCGATGGCCAGCACGTCGGCGAGCCGCCGGTTCATCGCTTCGACGCGCCCTTGCGCGTCGAGCGCGACCACGCCGTCGCGCAGATGCTGCAGCAGATTGTCGAGCCGCTGACGGCGCACCGTTTCGCGGCGGGTGGCCTGCGCGACTTCGAGTGCGGTGTCGAACGCGGCACGTATCGACGCGCGCGAGTACAGAAACACCGCGCTCATGCCCGCGCTCGCCGCGAGATCGGCGATGAGCCCCGGGCCGACCACGGCGTCGATGCCGCGATCGCGCAGATCGAGAACGACACTCTCCGCGTCCTGCGCAGACTGATACGACGCCAATGTCACGTCGATGCCGTACGCGGCAATGAAGCGCCGCACTTCATCCGGCGTGTCGCCGTGCGTGACGAGCGCAACCTTCGCGCCGTCGCGCCGTGCTCGCGTGAGCGCGTGCATGACGTCGAAACCGGTCGGGCCGATCAGCACGACCGGGACGCTAACGCGCGTCTTCAGATACGCACCGTTGGAGCCGCCGGCAATCACGACGTCGGGGCGGCCGGCGCCGACCGCGTCGATCTCATGCGCGGCGTCTTCGAAGCCGCGCGCGACGATCCGCAGATCGGCGCGTTCCACGTATTCCCCGGCGATGTCGAAGAACAGATCGCGCAGCCGGCTGATACTGACGGCCCAGATACGGGGGCGCTGCGTGGGGTCGAAGGGCGGTGTGCTCACGGCGAAAGGCTCATGTCGGAGGAGGGGCGCGGAAGATTACAAGTCCGGCTATTATGCGCCTCTACCTTTCGAATTTGAAATCAATGATTTCATTTGTGAAATTTCACGACGAGCTTGCGACGGAACGATTTTTTGTTAAATCAGGTACTTAGCGGCTGGCGACGCGCATGGCCCATTCTTTGCGTTATTGGCTTCCGTTTTCGCCGGTCACCGCATTGAACCCCGCTAAGACAAGCTCGGCGCGCAGATCGCCGCACGAACGCAACCCCCGCAGTTGGAGACGAAATTATGAGTGAAGCCGATAACAGCACGCCGAACGCAGGCGCCTTCAAACCGAAGAAGTCGGTCGCCCTGTCCGGCGTAACGGCGGGCAACACCGCGCTGTGCACGGTCGGCAAGACCGGCAACGACCTGCACTACCGTGGCTACGACATTCTCGACATCGCAGGTGCGTGCGAATTCGAAGAGATCGCCTATCTGCTGGTTCACGAAAAGCTGCCGACGCAGGCCGAACTGACCGCCTACAAAACGAAGCTCAAGGCACTGCGCGGCCTGCCCGCGAACGTCAAGGCCGCGCTCGAATGGATTCCGGCCGCCGCCCACCCGATGGACGTGATGCGCACCGGCGTGTCGGTGCTTGGCACCGTGCTGCCGGAGAAGGACGACCACAACCTGCCGGGCGCGCGCGACATCGCCGACAAGCTGATGGCTTCCCTCGGTTCGATGCTGCTGTACTGGTACCACTACTCGCACAACGGCAAGCGCATCGAAGTGGAAACCGACGACGATTCGATCGGCGGCCACTTCCTGCACCTGCTGCATGGCGTGGAGCCGTCGAAGGAGTGGGTCGACGCGATGCACGTGTCGCTGAACCTGTATGCCGAGCATGAATTCAATGCGTCGACCTTCACCGGCCGCGTGATCGCGGGCACGGGCTCGGACATCTACTCAGCGATCACCGGCGCGATCGGCGCGCTGCGCGGCCCGAAGCACGGCGGCGCGAACGAAGTCGCGTTCGAAATCCAGTCGCGTTATCAGACGCCGGATGAGGCTGAGGCCGACATCCGCAAGCGCGTGGAAAACAAGGAAGTGGTGATCGGTTTCGGCCACCCGGTGTACACGATTTCCGATCCGCGCAACAAGGTGATCAAGGAAGTCGCGAAGAAGCTGTCGAAGGAAGCGGGCAACCTGAAGCTGTTCAACATCGCCGAGCGGCTCGAGGCGGTGATGTGGGAAGCGAAGAAGATGTTCCCGAATCTGGACTGGTTCAGCGCGGTGTCGTATCACATGATGGGCGTGCCCACGGCGATGTTCACGCCGCTGTTCGTGATTGCCCGCACGGCAGGCTGGAGCGCGCACATCATCGAGCAACGGATCGACAACAAGATCATCCGGCCGAGCGCGAATTACACCGGTCCGGACGACCTGCCGTTCGTGCCACTCGCCAAGCGCGTTTGAGGCTGCGAGCGCGTGAGCCACGTAATCGCAAAGCCGTAAGCGTTTCTCCTCCATTGCGTCTCATGAGCGCGGCGCGATGAAGTTGGGCCTTGGCTCGCTGGAACCCCGAGCCAAGGCCGTTTTTTTGCAGCGCGTCAACGAAACATGCGGTAAGCCGGTGCGCCACCGCAAGCTAAACTACACAGACTGTCCGATTGCTCGCCGCCGCTATTGTCCCCGGATCATTACTGTTTTCCCCTACGCCATGAATACTGCCAACCGCAAACGCCTTCCCGGCACCCAGCTGGATTTCTTCGATACGCGTGCCGCCGTCGACGCGATCCAGCCCGGCGCTTATGACAAGCTGCCGTACACCTCGCGCGTGCTGGCCGAAAACCTCGTGCGCCGCTGCGATCCGGAGATGCTCACGGCGTCGCTCAAGCAGATTATCGAACGCAAGCGCGAGCTGGATTTTCCGTGGTTCCCGGCGCGCGTGGTGTGTCATGACATTCTCGGCCAGACCGCGCTCGTCGACCTCGCCGGTCTGCGCGACGCCATCGCGGCGCAAGGCGGCGATCCGGCGATGGTCAATCCGGTCGTGCCGACGCAACTGGTGGTGGATCACTCGCTCGCCGTCGAGTGCGGCGGTTTCGATCCCGATGCGTTCGCGAAGAACCGCGCAATTGAAGATCGCCGCAACGAAGACCGCTTCGATTTCATCAACTGGACCAAGCGCGCGTTCAAGAACGTCGACGTGATTCCGCCGGGCAACGGCATCCTGCACCAGATCAACCTCGAGCGCATGAGCCCGGTGGTGCAGGTGAAAGACGGCGTGGCCTTTCCCGATACGCTGGTCGGCACCGATTCGCATACGCCGATGGTGGATGCGCTCGGCGTGATCGCCATCGGCGTGGGCGGTCTCGAAGCGGAAAGTGTGATGCTCGGCCGCGCGTCGTATATGCGGCTGCCGGACATCGTCGGCGTGGAGCTTACGGGCAAACCGGCCGAGGGCATTACCGCGACCGACGTCGTGCTCTCGCTGACCGAATTCCTGCGCAAGGAGAAAGTGGTCGGCGCGTACCTCGAGTTCTACGGCGCGGGCACAGCCAACCTGACACTCGGCGATCGCGCGACCATCGCCAACATGGCGCCCGAATTCGGCGCGACGGCGGCGATGTTCTACATCGACGAACAGACCATCAAGTATCTCAAGCTTACCGGCCGCGACGACGAACTCGTCAAGCTGGTCGAGACCTACGCGAAGGAAACCGGTTTGTGGGGCGATACGCTGAAACACGCCGAGTACGAGCGTGTGCTGAAGTTCGATCTGTCCACCGTGGTCCGTACGCTGGCGGGTCCGTCGAACCCGCATCGCCGTTTGCCGGTTTCGGATCTGGCCGCGCGCGGTATCAGCGGCAAGGTGGAAAACGAACCGGGCCTGATGCCGGACGGCGCGGTGATCATCGCCGCGATCACGAGCTGCACCAACACCAACAACCCGCGCAACATGATCGCCGCCGGTTTGCTGGCGCGTAACGCCAATCAGCGCGGGCTGACTCGCAAGCCGTGGGCAAAGACGTCGCTCGCGCCGGGGTCGAAGGCGGTGACGCTGTATCTGGAAGAGGCGGGTCTGTTGCCGGAACTGGAGCAACTGGGCTTCGGCGTGGTCGCGTATGCCTGCACGTCGTGCAACGGCATGTCGGGTGCACTGGACCCGGCGATCCAGAAGGAAATCGTCGATCGCGATCTGTATGCGACGGCGGTGCTGTCCGGCAACCGTAACTTCGACGGCCGCATTCATCCGTATGCGAAGCAGGCTTTCCTGGCTTCGCCGCCGCTGGTGGTGGCCTACGCGATCGCCGGTACGATCCGTTTCGACATCGAGAAGGACGTGCTGGGCGTCGATGCCCAGGGCAATGAAATCCGGCTGAAGGACATCTGGCCGTCGGATGCGGAGATCGACGCGATCGTTGCTTCGAGCGTAAAGCCGGAGCAGTTCCGCAAGGTGTACGAACCGATGTTCGCCGTTTCCGTGGATACCGGTGAGAAGGCCGATCCGCTGTATGACTGGCGTCCGATGAGCACGTACATTCGCCGTCCGCCGTATTGGGAAGGCGCGCTTGCCGGCGAGCGCACGCTCAAGGGCATGCGTCCGCTGGCGGTGCTCGGCGACAACATCACGACCGACCACCTGTCGCCTTCGAATGCGATTCTGGCGGACAGCGCGTCCGGTGAGTACCTCGCCAAAATGGGCTTGCCGGAAGAGGATTTCAATTCATATGCCACCCACCGTGGCGATCACCTGACCGCGCAACGTGCCACCTTCGCGAACCCGACGCTGAAGAACGAGATGGTGCTGGAGGACGGCAAGGTGAAGGCCGGTTCGCTGGCGCGCATCGAGCCCGAGGGCAAGGTCACGCGCATGTGGGAAGCGATCGAAACCTACATGGAGCGCAAGCAGCCGCTGATCGTGATTGCCGGGGCCGACTACGGTCAGGGTTCGTCGCGCGACTGGGCCGCGAAGGGCGTGCGCCTCGCCGGTGCGGAAGCGATTGTCGCCGAAGGGTTCGAGCGGATTCACCGCACGAATCTGGTGGGCATGGGCGTGTTGCCGCTGGAGTTCAAGCCCGGCGTGAATCGTCTTACGCTCGGGATCGACGGCACCGAAACCTTCGACGTGATCGGCGAACGCAAACCGCGCGCCGACCTCACGCTGGTGATTCATCGCAAGAACGGTGAGCGTGTGGACGTGCCGGTGACGTGCCGACTTGATACCGCGGAAGAGGTGTCGATCTACGAAGCCGGCGGCGTGCTGCAACGTTTCGCGCAGGACTTTCTTGAATCGACGAAGGCAGCGGCATAAGGCTTTTGAGCTTCTCTCATCAGGACATTACTTTCATGGCTCACCAACCTCAGATCAAGATTGCGGCGACGTACATGCGCGGCGGCACCAGCAAAGGGGTGTTCTTCCGGCTGCAGGATTTGCCGCAGGCCGCCCAGGTGCCGGGCGCCGCGCGCGACGCGCTGCTGATGCGTGTGATCGGCAGTCCCGACCCGTATGGCAAGCAGATCGACGGCATGGGCGGCGCGACGTCGAGCACGAGCAAGACGGTGATCATCGCGAAGAGCAGCAAGCCGGATCATGACGTGGATTATCTGTTCGGGCAGGTTTCCATCGACAAGGCTTTCGTCGACTGGAGCGGCAATTGCGGCAATCTTTCCGCGGCGGTGGGACCGTTTGCGATTAGCGCGGGTCTCGTCGACGCGAGCCGGATTCCGCATAACGGTGTGGCGATTGTGCGCATCTGGCAGGCGAATATCGGTAAGACGATCATTGCGCATGTGCCGATCACGGACGGCGCCGTGCAGGAAACCGGCGACTTCGAACTCGACGGCGTGACGTTTCCAGCGGCTGAAGTTCAGCTCGAATTCATGGACCCGGCCGCCGAAGAAGAGGGCGCCGGCGGCGCGATGTTCCCCACGGGGAATCTGGTCGACGATCTCGACGTGCCGGGTGTCGGCACGCTGAAGGCGACGATGATCAATGCCGGCATCCCGACCATCTTCGTGAACGCGGACGCGATCGGTTATAAGGGCACCGAACTACAGGATGCGATCAATAGCGACGACAAGGCGCTGGCGATGTTCGAAACCATTCGCGCGCATGGCGCGGTGCGCATGGGGCTGATCAAGAATATCGATGAGATCGCGACGCGCCAGCACACGCCGAAGATTGCCTTTGTCGCCAGGCCGGCCGACTACGTGGCTTCCAGCGGCAAGCGGGTTGCCGCGAGCGATGTCGATCTGCTGGTGCGCGCGATGTCGATGGGTAAGCTGCATCACGCGATGATGGGCACGGCCGCGGTTGCGATCGGCACGGCCGCGGCGATCTCCGGAACCCTGGTGAACCTCGCGGCGGGTGGCGGCGCGCGCGATGCGGTGCGTTTCGGGCATCCGTCGGGGACCTTGCGCGTGGGGGCCGAGGCTCGCGAGGAAGGCGGCGAGTGGACGGTCACCAAGGCGATCATGAGCCGCAGTGCGCGGGTCTTGATGGAGGGCTGGGTGAGGGTGCCGGGGGCATGAGATAAGCGCTGCCAGCCCGGCACGAATGCAATTCAATCCCTATAGCGTCGATTGGAAGACTGCTACTGGGCGCGATTCGCCTCGATCACGGTCAACGCCGTCATATTGACGATTCTTCGGACCGTGGAGCTGGACGTCAGAATGTTCACCGGGGCGTTGACGCCCAGTAGAAACGGGCCGACTGCCACGTTGCTGCCCGCGCCGGTCTTGAGCAGGTTGTAGGCAATGTTGCCCGCATCCACGTTGGGGCAGACCAGCAGATTGGCGGCGCCTTTGAGCGGCGAGGTCGGCAGAATCCGCGAGCGCAGTACTTCGTCGAGCGCACAGTCGCCGTGCATCTCGCCGTCGACTTCGAGCTCCGGAGCCTGCTCCCTTACGATCTCCAGCGCCCGGCGCATTTTCACGCCCGAGGCCGCGCCGCCCGCACCGAAGTTCGAGCGCGACAGCAACGCCGCCTTGGGCGTGAGGTTCAGCCATTCCATCTGTTTGGCCGCGCTAATCGTAAATTCGGCAATCTGCTCGGCGTTCGGATCGTCGTTGATGTGGGTGTCCACCAGCGCTACCGTACGCTGATCCAGCAGCAGAATATTCATGGCCGCGTACGTGTGCGCGCCGCGCTTCTTGCCGATCACCTGGTCGACAAAGCGCAGGTGATCGTGATACGCGCCGACCGTGCCGCAGATCATGCCGTCGGCGTCGCCGAGCCGCACCATCATCGCGCCGATCAAGGTCAGGCGGCGCCGCATCTCGACACGCGCCATCTCCTTGGTGATGCCGTCGCGGCACATCAATTCCCAGTACGTTGTCCAGTACTGGGGGAAACGTTCGTCGTATTCGGGGTTGGTCACCTCGACGTCCTGCCCGAGTCGCAGGCGCAAGCCGAATCGCTCGATGCGTGCCAGCAGCACTTCCGGACGCCCCACCAGAATCGGCCGCGCCAGCTTCTCGTCGACGATGACCTGGACGGCGCGCAGCACGCGCTCGTCTTCGCCCTCCGTGAAGACGATGCGCGCGTTGCCACCCTCGCGCACGAGGCGTCTCGCGGTCGAGAACAGCGGCTTCATGAAGGCGCCGGAGTGGTAGACGAATTGCTGCAACTGCTCGACATAGGCTGTGAGGTCCGGTAGCGGACGTGTCGCCACTCCGCCTTCCATCGCCGCTTTCGCGACCGCCGGTGCAATCCGCACGATCAGGCGTGGATCGAACGGCTTGGGAATCAGATACTGCGGACCGAATGCCACGTCATAGGCGCCGTACGCGGCGGCGACAACTTCGTTCTGTTCTTCTTGCGCGAGACCGGCGATGGCATGCACCGCCGCAATTTCCATTTCGCGCGTGATGGTGGTCGCGCCGACGTCCAGCGCGCCGCGAAAGATGTAGGGAAAACACAGGACGTTGTTGACCTGGTTCGGATAATCCGAGCGGCCGGTGGCGATGACGACATCGTCGCGCGTTGCATGGGCAAGCTCAGGAAAGATTTCCGGCGTTGGATTGGCCAGCGCGAGAATAAGCGGGCGCGGACCCATCGTCTTCAGCATTTCCGCGCTCAGAATGCCGCCCACCGAGAGCCCGAGGAAAACATCCGCTCCCTCGATCACTTCGGCCAGCGTGCGCGCGCTGGTTTCCTGTGCGAAACGCATCTTGTCCGGGTCCATCAGCGCGGTACGTCCCCGATAGACGACACCTTCAATATCGGTTGCCCAGATGTTTTCGACCGGCAGGCCCAGGTCGACCAGCAGGTCCAGACACGCTAGTGCCGCCGCGCCGGCGCCGGAAGTCACCACCTTGACCTCCGAAATGGCCTTGCCCACCACCTTCAGACCGTTGATAAACGCGGCGGATACCGTGATGGCGGTGCCGTGCTGATCGTCGTGGAAGACGGGAATCTTCATGCGTTCGCGCAGCTTGCGCTCGACGATGAAGCACTCCGGCGCCTTGATGTCTTCGAGATTGATGCCGCCGAAGGTGGGTTCCAGCCCGGCGATGATATCGACCAGCTTGTCCGGATCGGTCTCGTTGATCTCGATGTCGAACACGTCGATGCCGGCGAACTTCTTGAACAGTACGCCTTTGCCTTCCATCACGGGCTTCGAAGCCAGGGCGCCGATGTTCCCAAGGCCCAGCACCGCGCTGCCATTGGTAATCACGCCGACGAGGTTGCCGCGGCTCGTGAAGCGATGTGCCTGTAGCGGGTCCGCCGCAATGGCTTCGCAGACGCTGGCCACGCCAGGCGTGTAGGCAAGCGCCAGATCGCGCTGGGTCACGAGCGGTTTGCTTGCCACGACGGAGATCTTTCCGGGGGTCGGAAACTCGTGGTAGTCGAACGCGGCTTGCTGGTCGGTCTCTGTCTGCTTCATGGTGTTCTCGCCTGGGTGAGGGCGCCGGGCGTGTCCCGGCGCGATCCGTTGAGGCGATTCTAGAGATCTGCCATAAGCAGATGATTTTGTTTTAATATCGACCCATCATTTTTTCGTGATGGGTGTCTTGACCCTCAATGACATTTGAGTCGAACGACATAGTCAGGCGGCTGAGCGCGCGTCTGAAGATGCGACATCTCGTGCTGTTGCTGCAAATCCAGCAGCACGGCTCGCTGACGCGCGTCGCGGAACATATGGCCAGCAGTCAGCCCGCCGTAACCAACGCCCTGGCCGAACTGGAAAACATGTTCGGCACGCCGCTTTTCGAGCGCTCGTCGCGCGGCATGCTGCCCACCGCGCTCGGTTCGGTTGTGCTCGAACGGGCCCGGGCGATGATCAACGATCTCGATCATCTGGCCCGCGACATGAAGGCCGTTGCGTCGGGGCATGCGGCGCACCTGCACATCGGCGTAATTCCATTTATTTCCGGCCAGATGCTGTCGGCCGCGCTCAAGCGGCTGCAATCCGGCATGGAGCGGCGCTTGACCGTGACCATCCACGAAGGCACCAGCGATCAGCTTTTACTGCAGTTGCAGGACCATACGGTAGACATTGTGATCGGACGGGCGGCGGCATCCGTCGACCTGAAACAGGCGAGCTTTGAAGTCCTGTTCCGGCAGCAACCCCGTCTGATCGCGAACCGGCGTCTCGCGGCCAAACTCGCGCGCACGAAGCTCGACTGGAGCCGGCTGCTGACGCTGGACTGGATTCTCGGCGCCCCTCATACACCGATGAGAGAGCAGGTCGCCGACCTGTTTCTCGCGGCGGGCACCGCACCTCCGGTGCCTGTCGTGGAGAGTTACTCGTCCAAACTCATTGGCGAAATGATTGCCTCGAGCGAAGAGGCGGTGTCGATCGTGCCTTCGGATATTGCCGAAGAACTGGTTCGTTTTGCGGGTGTAGCAATCGTGCCTTACTCGTTCGAATGGACGCTTCCGCCCATCGCGCTGTTCACCCGTTCAGAGGGCCCACACTCCGCGGCGCAGAATCTGTTCGTCGAAGCGTTGCGTCAGGTATGCAAGGAGACGTACGCTCAAACACGAGCTTAGGACTCGTCAACCCGGCGTGATCGACGGCGACTGGCTCACGGGTTCGGCGGTAACACCAGCGGCCCGCAACCGGTATCGGTGACGAAAGTCGCGAGCAGTCTCGCCGGGTGGGTCGGATCGGGATTCTCGGCGAACAGATGGAGCGCGCGCGGCGGTTCGAACCACGTTTGTCCGCTCACGTAGTCGAGGGGCGCGCCGCCCTCCAACTGCGAGCGGATCGTCCCCTCCAGTACGACGGCCGTCACCGAACCCGGGTGACGGTGCGCCGGCGTAAAGCCGAGCGGCGGAAAGTCGACGATGGCCGTCGTTATCGACTTGCCCGGTGCGTCAGGCAGTGCCTCGCACGACAGAACCTTGACCGTCGAAGCCGGGCGGCGCGTGGCGCGGGCATCTTGCGACGCGTCAGACAGCAACGGTGCCGCGTCGCCCGCGCAAAGATTCGCAATCCAGTCGATCGCTGATCGGGGCGCTGCCGGGCCCGCCATCAGCGCGGACGCCACGATCGCGGCAAGCATCGCGCGCCTGCCCGACAGGTCCGGCAAAATGCTCGGGGTCATTAGTGCGGCACTGATCGCCAGTCCGGCGACCACCCTAATTCACGCTTCGCCTTTGCGCTGCTGACTTCGGCGTTATCCTCCGCGATGTTGTATACGCCTGCGTTGCCGCGTCGAAGGGCAAGCAACGCCGCATACGCCGCGGCTTCAACGTGCAACGGGCTCGAACCGGCCGCAGCATCGGCTCCGGTGCCAGGCCCGTAAATCTGCCCATACCTCAGTACTGTGCCGGCCAGCGGCCTCGCTTCGAGCACGTGTTGCTCGAGCGCGGCAACACCCCGCACACTGGTGCCGCGCGTACCTTGCGCGTCAATATCGAGCGGGCAGCTTTCGTCGTAGGGCTTCGCGCCGGGCCGATATGCCCACGCAATGCTTTGCGCAATCATGCGGCTGCTGCCGGCCGAAACTGCGGCGGCGACCAGGTTGCGCGTCCCCTCGTCACGTATCCTCGCGTTGGCTGTCACCGCCTCAGCCATCCGGGCCGGGTCGAGTCCCGCCGGCAGGTCGGTCAATTGATGAATCACGGTGTGCGGCGCGATGTGAAGCAGCGCGTTGCGTAACGCGGCCGCGTCGAATACATCGACAACCACCGGCGTGACGCCCGCGTCCTCGAGTTTTTTCGCCCGCTCCACGCGCCGGGTGCTGCCGAACACCGCATAGCCGGCGGCGACCAGGAGCGGCACAAGCGCGGTGCCGATTGCGCCGCTTGCGCCGGCTACAAAAACCTTGTGTGTCATTTATCTTCTCCCGTCTGCGATGTTGAATCTCTGCCACGGTATGGCGCCTTCGATGGAGATGACGATAGGGCTTTTAATGGTCACAAAAAAGATCCATTATTGCGAAATTGACTGAGCCAATCTGAACGAGTGACGATGCGCCGAGCTGAACAGATTGAACTTGCACTGGCGCCGCGGCCGGACGGCATGCCGCTGCAACGCTGGCTATATGACGAGCTGCGCGCGGCGATCCTGGCGGGCCGTCTGGCGCCGGGCGCGCGCTTGCCCTCATCGCGCGATCTTGCCGCCCGATCCGGTTTGTCGCGCGGAACGGTACTGGGCGTGTTTTCGCAACTCGCCGCCGAAGGCTATCTGACGGGCGCCGTAGGACGAGGCAGTTTCGTCGCGCCGGAACTCCCCGAACTGTCCGGGCGGCATGCCGATAGCGGCGATCGCTTGTCGAACAGGAAGCGCGACGGACGGTCGGTCGCTCGCAACCACCATCGCGATACCGACGGCGGTGCTCAAGCGCGTGCCGTCGCGCTCTCGGTCCGTGGCCGTCTGCTCGCGCGAAGCGCCTTTGACGTGGGCGGGCGCCCCGGCGCCGCCCGGGCTTTTCGTGCCAGTCAACCTGATCTCGACGCGTTCCCGTTCGAACTGTGGGCACGGCTCGCGGCAAGACGCGTACGCCGCAGCCGGCGAGATCTGCTGGGCGACGGTGAAGCACAAGGATACCGGCCGCTGCGCGAGGCGATTGCCGGCTACTTGGGGATATCGCGCGGTATCAGGTGTAGCGCCGCAAATGTCGTGATGCTAGGCAGTGTCCAGCAGGCCATCGATCTGGGCGCGCGTTTACTGCTCGATCCTGGCGACAGCGCGTGGATTGAAGATCCGGGCTATCAGGGCGCGCGTTTCGTGCTCGAAGCAGCCGGTGCACGGGTTGTCGGCGTACCTGTCGACGCCGGCGGTATCAATGTGGACTGGGCGCGGCAGCACGCCCCCGACGCACGTCTGGCCTATGTCACGGCCGGGCGGCAGGCGCCGTTGGGGCCGTCGCTCGCGCTCGAACGGCGGTTGTCGCTGCTCGAATGGGCGCGGGAGCGAGGCGCCGTGATCATCGAGGACGACTACGACAGCGAATACCGCTTCGAGGGCAATCCCCTGGCCGCAATGAAGAGTCTCGACGACGATGGACACGTGATCTACTGCGGCACCTTCAGCAAATTGCTGTTTCCCGCGCTGCGGACCGCGTATGCGATCTTGCCCGACCGTCTGGTCGATCCGTTCGTGGCCGCCTTGTCGTTGACGGCGCGGCATGTGCCACTGGATCAGCAGTCGGTACTGCACGAATTCATCGCGGAAGGCCATTTTGGCCGGCATATCCGGCGCATGCGCATGCTGTACGGCGAGCGTGCCGAAGCACTGAAGATGGCCGCCGACCGGCATCTTTGCGGACTCCTGCATGTCCCGCGAATCGTCGCCGGACTCGATGCGCCGGCGTTTTTTCAACCCGGCACCGACGACGCCGACATGGCGCGCCGGGCGGCGCGTGCGGGCCTCGAGACGCGCCCGCTGTCGCTGTATGCGATCGACCGTCCGGCGCCGCCGGGGCTGGTATTGGGCTTCGCGTCTGTCGACAGTAAAGCAATCGAGTCGGGGATGGTCGCTCTTGCGCGTGCGCTGGAGCGTTGACCGTCGATCCACCTGGCCGCAGACCGATTGGAGGCATCGCGGCCGGCCAGATAGATCAGTGATATTGACCAATCGTGCGGGCTCAAGCACTGCCGTGCGTCTTGCATGCCTTGCCCGCTTCTGAAAATCGCTTACGATAGCCGCTGGCTTTAGCCTTCGAGGGCGGATCTACGCCTGGGTGCCCAATCCGGCGCATCCGATCCGATTGTTTTATTACCCGCGAAGCGGGCTCTGTTCAAATTCGATCTGCCGGGAGTTCGATGAGTGACACCATGCAAGCGCCGTTTTCCATCCTGTTCGTCGATGACGACGAGATGTCGCGCAACCACTTCGCCCGCGCGATCCGTGAGGACTACCACGTGCGTATCGCTCGCGGCGCAGACGAGGCGATGGCAGTACTGAGTGAGCACGCCGCGGAGATCGCCGTACTGGTAACCGATTTCCGCATGCCGGGGCGACAGGGAGACGATCTGCTGCGTCAGGTAGCGCAGGAACATCCGCAAATCGTGCGGATCCTTGTGACCGCCTATGCGGACAAGGACATGCTGTTGCAGACGGTCAATACCGGTGACGTATTCCGCATTCTCGAAAAGCCGCTGCGGGTCGAAACGCTGCGCGAGGTCCTGCGGCAGGCCACCGCGCGCTACACGGAGCGGGAAACGCGCCAGCAGCGCCTGTCGGCAATGGATGAGACGCTCGCTTTTCTCGCCCATGAACTGAATACGCCATTGGCGGCGATCTCGCTTTTTGCGCGTGCCGTCGAAACCGATGTTGCCGAGCAATACGATCCGGAGCGTCAAAGGGCGATCGGCGAGGCGGCAACGTCGATGCAGAACAACGCGCAATACTGCCTGACGCTGATCTCCTCTTTCTGGGCGGCCGTACACCAGAACGGAGGCCAGCCGTTCGCGTCGGGCGCCGGAGCGCGCAAGGTCAAGGCGACGCAGTTGATCGCAAGCTTGCTCGATACCTATCCGTTTACGGCCTCGCAGAGAGACTGGATACAGGTCGACGTACAAGGGGATTTCGTCGTGCACGCAATGCCCAATTGCGTCGCACTCGTACTCTCTTCACTGCTCTCCAACGCGTTGCGTGCACTCGACGGTGCAGGCGCGCCTTCGTTGCGCTTCGAGGTCGTGGATGCGCCCGAACCGGAGATCCGCATTCGCGACAACGGTCCGGGGATTGCGCCGGAGATCAAGGCGCGTCTGTTGCAGGACCCCGTCACGACCTACGCGGGGTCTGGCGGGCACGGCATGGGCATGATTTTTTGCAACCGTATCATGCAATCGTCAGGCGGACGCCTCGGGATCGAATCCGCCTTGGGTGCGGGCACGACGATAACGATGAGTTTTCCTCGTTCCAGAAGTTGAACGCGCATCGCAGATGCCGGGGAGCCACCCGACGGCTACACTCGGCCGCTATCCACCGCTCAGCACGTCCCGATGATCGCGACGTGCGTTCGCCGAAACGAAATACGTCTGCAGCGCGTCAGCCGTGCGTTCACCCAACATGCAAATCCATTCAAGCCAATCAGGTTCTGAAGGCCATTCGCCTCCTACCACCCGGGGATAAATCTGCCTCGTGAACTGATACAGCGCCTTTGCCCCGATATTGCCGCTGATGCCAAGAAGGCGGTGCAATGCATCGTGTGTCGATTCGAGATCACGCGCGGCCACACTGGCGGGGAGTCGCGCCACGAGCAAGCGAATCTGTTCAATGCCATTGAGGAACGACTGATCCAGCAAATCAAGCGTTACCAGTTCTTCGAGATGTTTCTCGTCAAGCAGACTGTCTTCCGCGATCGTCGCAGGTTTTCTGATCGGGCCAGCCGATGTTTGCGATAGATCCGCCTTCGCTGAAGCGTTCAACGCACGTTGCTGGGCGAACTGTCTGGTAAGCGACGCATACAGGGAACTGACCTGCACCGGCTTGATCATGACCTCGTTCATTCCTGCAGCGAGGCAGGCCTGTACGGCGTCCATATCGGATTGACTGGTCAAGGCGATGATGGGGACGTTGGCATATGAGTCGGCACGATTACGAATCAACGCCGTGACTTCCAGACCGCCCATGCCAGGCATATTCAGATCCATCACGATGGCATCGATGGCGTCGTTCTCCGCCAGGCCGGCGAGTACCGCCTGCCCATGTTCGGCCTCGACGACGCTTGCGCCGCATCGCTCCAGATAGCCTTTGGCAACCAGCCTGCTGTAGGTGTCGTCGTCCGCCACCAGGATCGTCTTGCCGTCGAAGCCGTCGAATCGCTCTTTCAGATGATGCCGGCTGCCGTTCTCGAAGAGCGTCTGCAGCGTATTGATCAATTCCACCACGCTGCAGGATTTGCTGATGAGTTCGTCCATGCCGGCTCGCCGCGCGAGGACGCGTGCCACATTGCTCGGCTCTACCGTGTAGGCCACGATCAGAACGTTCCAGTTAGGATCTCGATGGCCCGCGCGGATTTTTTCGCTGGTCGTGTAGCCGTCCAGCCCCGGCATGTTGATGTCCATCAGCACGAGATCCCACGGCGTTGCCTGCCGAAGCATGGCCAGCGCCGTCTCGCCGTTTGCGGCCTCGCTCACGTCCGCGCCCACCTTCGATAGCGCGCGACGGATTCTCGCCCGTTGAGCGGCATCGTCGTCGACGATGAGAATGCGTTTGCCGCCGAAAAATGGCGCGGCGCGTTCAAAGATCCGGCGCTCGTGCTCCGCAACCTCGCTCTCCTGAACGGCCGGAAACTGCAGCGTGAATTGCGTAAATTTGCCGACTTCCGAGCGGCAACTGATCGTGCCGCCAAAAGCGCGCATCGCGCGCTGGCAGTAGGCCAGTCCCAATCCTGTGCCAGCCGAATTTCCCGCCGTGCGGAAGGGCTCGAACAGATGCGGCAGGATGTCGGGCGAAATCCCCGGGCCGGTGTCGTGAACGATCACGCACTGCCGGTCGATCGTGAGTGTGAGCGTTGCCGAAGGATGCGTGGCAATGTGATGAAGCGCGTTCTTGATCAGATTGAACAGGGTGAAAAGATAGACGGTTTCGTCGACCTTGAAAGTGAAATCTTCCAGCACCGCGAGCCTGACCTTGCTGCGCTCCTTTTCATCGCTGAAGCCATATTCGTCCAGCGCTTTACGTGTGGTATTCGCCGCGCTCAGATAGGCGCGGTAATCCGAGCGAATGGGTTTTGCGCTGACTTCGTCCAGTGTCATTGCGATAATGCGCAGGCCTCGCTCAATCGACAACTGGCCGTGAGCCACATGACGATAAAGCACGGCCGCCTGGTCGTGCGGCAGCGCCGGCGACCGGTCGGATTCCGTCGTGGCGGGCAGCGCCTCTTCCACGCGATCCAGAACGTGTTTCAACTGGCTGAGTGGATTACGCATTTCATGGGCGATCGAGCCCGCGAGGGCCTGCAAAGCCCGGTTTCGTTCGACAAAGATGCGCCCTTTGCTGATTGCATAGCTGAACGCCATGCTGCACAAAACGACGACGGGTAGCACGGCGAGATCCGACTGGTTGGCCGCGCTCAGCACGATCGGAGCCGGCGAGGTGGCTACCGCCGCCAGCGCACCGGAAAAAATACCGACGCTGATGCAGGCCATCAGTAAAAGCGGATTGTCGATACACAGCGCCATGATGAAAAGCATCATGACCTCGGTCATCATCCACATGGTGGAGAATGAGTTTCTGATCGCGAGGAATGTACAAACAAACGGCAATACGTAAATCAGACAGCAATGCCAGTAGATCAGCAGGGCGTTGTTAAAGCGCTTGGGCCAACGCGCCTGAAAGATCAACGGAATGCAGACGGCCGCCGCACTCAGCCGAAGCCCGAGGTTGTCGTACGGCTGCGGCAGGACATAGGTCCAGACGACGTAGTAAATGGGGTGGCACAGGAGGCCGAGTATGCCTCCCCATCGAATTGCAAGCCGGCTTCGTTCCAGCAAATCCCGCATACTCTCGCGCGGCATCACCATCTGGCCTCCAATCACGTTCACGACCCTATCAACTCATGTTTGCCACGAAGTTGGCTATTCAGGGCGATCGTCGAACCGTCTTTACCGTGAAAAGGTCCGACCGAAAACCCGTACTTCTTCAGAAGACCGTGAGTATATGAAACAGACCACACAGGAGGACTGCCGATGATGAAATCGGAAGCGATGCCTTCCTGCCAGGCCGCGTAGCCTTCGGCAAAACAGGTATAGCAATCGCGGGTGGACGGCAGTCTGAACGGAAACAGGGTGTTGAGTCCGGCCGGGCCACGGGCGAAGCACTCAATATATAACGTGTGGGCGCGTGATGCGAGTTCAGCCTCGGTGCTTGCCGCCCGGGGGTGTGAGTCGTCAATCCAGAACTGCGCCCGCTTGAGGTCGGAAGCCGTAAGGTAGGGCACGCTGGTGCTGCTGACGAGAATTGCACCATCGAACTGTGGCAACGGAGTGTCCTGACTGAATGTGTGCACCGAAACCCGCACCCGTCCCGACAGATCCGCGGCCATCAGCTCCTTGGCCTGTTCCGTCAGCAGGTTGACCTTGTCCGGCAAATCGATCAGAACAAGCTCCTTCGGCGCATCTTTATAGAGCAGGTATTTAGCCGCGGTAATGCCGAGCCGTCCGGCAGCACCGAATAGCGCGAGCTTCGTCTTGCCGAATTCGAGCGCAAGTTCATTGCAGCAGTGGACGGCCCAGTCTTTCAGCATCGCTGCGGTGGCGGCATGTCCGGTGGTGATATGAGGCGGCTTTGTATGGCGGGGGAGTGCGCCGTAGTTGCAGGCATAGGGCGTGGAGGCGCCCATCGCCACCATGTTCAAGCCCGCTTGTCTTGCCAGTTCCAGCGCAGGAAAAAATTGCGTCTCCCGAAATCGCTTGATACCGCGTGGGCTCCCAAGCCACAACTCGAGAGGAACCGGACATGCAATATTGGCCCCTATGAGCTGTGAGCCCGAATAGATAGGCGATGCAATAAAAGGCTTCGCATTCCAAAGTTCCTCTTCGAACGACGCCTGGCGGGGTTTCACATTATGGAAAGAAAATGAAAGCGTATCCCAGTCCGTCGCGTGAAACAGAAATCCGACGCCGCCTTGACCGGCGGGCAGATTGTCCCGTATCTCTTCGGGCTGAATGATGTGTTTGAGCGTCAAGGGCGCACTGTTGGCGGCCGGCTTCAGGTCGGCCGGTTCATTGAAACGGGGCGAGATTTCCTTATGAAGAGACGTACGCATTTGTTTTTCCTTAGGTTGAGCTAACGCTGAACGGCCAGCGCGGCGTCGTAAGTCAGGATTGACCGACGATTCGTCAACTCTAGAGAAATCCGCTGCAGTGTGTCCGTCTGTTCGCTCGCATCGAGAAAGTTGCCGGGGCCTGCCGTGCATGTAATCGCCGAATCGGCTAACCGACGGTAAGCGGGCAAGCGTCAACGAGTGGCGTGGAGCCTCATGGGTTTTCCAGTTTGCAAGGCCGGTTCTGGATGGCTGCATGCTTGCTGCATTTCGCTGTTTGCGATGATCTTCTGGCAGATAATCCGCTGTGCGGTATCCGTTCGAAATCCTGAAGAGGACATTGCCATGAGAGTCATCCTCGGCCTGCTCGGGGTAGCTGCATTGGGCGCAGCACTCGGTCCACTCGGCTGGCTGGGATGGCTTGCCCATACCCATGCGCTCACAACCATCCTGACCTATCAACTCGTGATTGCGGTGCTGGTTGCCTTATTGATCGGGGCCTGCTGTCTGGCGGCCAACTGCTCGTTGAATCGCCGCTCCCCCGTGCCCACTGTCGCCCAGACTATGCAGCGCAGGTAGGCAACGAGGGGGATGACGTCACTGTCAGTGCCGGCGCAAACCCCCGCGATCCACGAATCGCAGGCTTCTTGCCGGCCGTTGCCACGGAACCTGCATTGCAGGCTGCCTCACCACGGGATTGTTTCGTTCTCCCAGCGCGTAAAGGTCCCGGTGGGGCCGTCCGGGCCGAGCAGCGCGACGCGCACCGCTTCGCGAGCGCCTGCCTCGACGGGCTCCGTGCCGGCATATCCATTGAGGTTCGTCCGGGTGAAGCCGGGGGAAACAGCATTGACCTTGATGCCCTCCGGCTCGAGTTCAATCGCCATGGCCACGGTCAAAGCGTTAAGAGCCGTCTTGGAGGCCGGATAGACGGGGCCGAAGATCGCGCGATAGGCGAAGGCCGGGTCCGAGTTCGCCGTTAGCGAGCCGACGCCACTCGACACGTTGACGATGCGCGCGCCGGGCGTCGCGCGCAAGACCGGCAGCATTGCCTGATAGACGGCAAGAACGCCGAACACATTGGTGTCCCATACGGCGCGCATTTCATCGAGCGACACGTTGCTCGGGCGCGTCTTCTTGACATAGTCTTCGACGGACTGGCCGGGCAGTTTGCCCGTATTCGAAATGGCCGCATTCTGGATGAGCACGTCGAGGCGGCCAAACTCCTTGCTCACGCGTCCGGCCGCGGCTGTGATCGAGGCCTGATCCGTCACGTCGAGTTGAAGTGCGTGGGCGTTCGGTCCAACCTCCTGAGCCGCAGCCTCGCCGCGTTCGAGATTGCGCGAGCCGACCAGTACAGTGAAGCCGTGTGCCGCGAGATCCTTGGCAATCTGAAGACCGATTCCTTGATTGGCGCCGGTGACCAGGGCGACGGGTTTGTCCTGCATGACAATCTCCTTGTGGTATTCCCTGCGGTATTGCTTGCGGTATTGCGCTATCGCGCGCGGAAGCCATTGCCGATTTCAGTTCAGGGCAATGGCACGGCTCGGTCAGCGAACCTCGGCTGCCCATGCCTCGGCGTCGGCACCGGCGGGAATGCGCAGCGGCGACGACGGGTCGGTCGCCGCGCGCCACACGGCTTCGGCGACGTCCTGTGCATGCGTGATCGGGGCAGAGGTATCGCCCATCCTCGCAACAACGTCCTGGGCAAGGCTGGCATACGCTTCGTGATCGAAGCCGTGGATATGGGCGCGCGCGTTTTCGCCAAAACGGGTGTCGGGCGCGCGGCCCGGCAGCACCAGGTGCGTCCGTACGCCGAACGGTGCGAGTTCCAGCGCCATCGATTCGGTGAACGCGTTCACGGCCACCTTGCTCGCGCGGTACGCGGCGAGCAGCGGCAGCGCCTTGAGCGTCACACTCGACGTTACGTTGACGATGACGCCGGCCTTGCGCTGCCGGAACTGCGGCAAGACGGCTTGCGTCACGGCGATCGTGCCGAAGGTATTGGTCTCGAAGAGTTCGCGCACCGTCGCGAGCGGGACCAGTTCGGCCGGGGCCGCCGCACCGAAGCCCGCGTTGTTGACGAGGACGTCGATGGAGCCCGCGGCCTCGACGGCCGCGCGAATGCTTTGCGGATTAGTGACGTCGAGCGCCAGCACGCGCAGGCGCTCGGAGCGTGGCAGCAGATCGGTGCGCGGCGTGCGCATCGTGGCCACAACCTGCCAGTCGCGAGCGAGGAAGAAGCGGGCGGTCTCGAGGCCGAATCCGGAAGAGCAGCCGGTGATCAGTACGGTTTTCATGGGAACTCCGGTTACCGGCAAAAGGATTGCCAGGGTGGTGGGGATGTGCCCATACGATAGAGCGCCGCTTCCGTACTTGCTACAATAAAAAATCCGAATTTCATTTGCAGGAGTCCGGCGATGATCGATCCGTTGGCCGAAGTCGTGATGCTGCTGCAGCCGGGTGCCCGGTTCTCCAAACTCGTTCTCGGCGCTAGCCCGTGGCGCATCAGCCGCTCGGATGCCGGCCAGCCGCTTTATTGCGCGATTCTCGAGGGCGGCTGCCGCATCGCGATTGACGGGCACGAGCCGATCGAACTCCTCTCGGGTGATTTCGTCCTGATTCCGGCGGCCTACGGCGTCTCGATGTCGAGCCTCGAGCCGCCACCGCCGGGGATCGAGACAGCGTTGCCCGTCGCGCTGGGCAACGGCGAATTCAGAATTGGCGCCCCGGACAGCCCGATCGACGCGCGCATGTTGGCGGGTCACTGCAGCTTTGGCTCGCCGGATGCATACCTGCTGGTCTCGTTGCTGCCGCGACTCGTGCACGTTCGCGGCGAACAGCGGCTCGCCACGCTTGTGGAGCTCGTACGGGAGGAATCACGGGAACAGCGGCCGGCGCGCGAGGTCGTGTTGTCACGGCTGCTGGAAGTGCTGCTCATCGAGGCGCTGCGGTCGATGGCGGGAACGGATGCGTCGCCGGGTCTGGTCCGGGGGCTATCCGACAGCCGTCTCGCGGTCGCGATCCGCGGAATGCACGAACGCCCGACGC
The DNA here is from genome assembly GCF_902833645.1 of Paraburkholderia fungorum. Taxonomy (GTDB): domain Bacteria; phylum Pseudomonadota; class Gammaproteobacteria; order Burkholderiales; family Burkholderiaceae; genus Paraburkholderia; species Paraburkholderia fungorum. Next base: position 199,368 of record NZ_CADFGE010000003.1, on the reverse strand, counting down.
ACCCATGGACGGTGGCTGAACTCGCGAAGGAGGCCGCGCTTTCCCGCTCGACCTTTTTCGAACGCTTCAGCCGCGCGGTGGGCGTCGCGCCGATGGAGTACCTGCTCGCGTGGCGCATGGCGCTCGCGAAGAACCTGCTGCGCCGTAACGAAGGCCGGGTCGCCGAGATTGCGCAACGCGTCGGCTACAGCTCCGCCAGTACCTTCAGCGTTGCCTTCACGCGGCACGTCGGTCGTCCGCCCACGCAGTATGCGCGCGAGGAGCAGGCGGCCGCGGCCGGGCTGCCTGGGCCGTATCAATGAACGGCTCCGTGCGGCGAGACTTCCATTATGCGAATGATGTGGAATGCAGATTAATGGGTGACTGACGCGCGCGCGCCGCGCTATTCGGCTTTATCCGACCGCCTCATGTCTGCCACGACCGGCGTACGCGCTCGCGAACGTCATGCAGGCGCGCAACGGATTCGTTGGAGAAAACAAAACGCAGATAGCGGTCCGCTGCGGGTCCCCAATTCGTCATCGGGGTAGCGGCGACCTTGCCGCGTTCGAGCAGCAGCTTCGATGCATCGGCCGGCTCCAGACCCAGCTTGCGGGTGTCGATGAGCATCGACCAGCCGCCATGCGGACGGATCACCGGCAGGTCAGCAAGCGCGCTCATCAGGAAGTCGCGACGGCGCTCCCATTCCGCGACCGCTGCGGCCACGCCGTCGTCGGTTGCCGTCAGCGCGGCGGTGGCGCCGGGCATCGCGATTCCAACCTGGCACACCACGTTCGAGAGGCTCACGAGACGTACGTCGTTCATGATCGACGCGGGTCCGACGATCCAGCCGACGCGCCAGCCGATCATCCGGTACTCCTTCGAAACCGCGCCGATAGTGATGGTGCGTTCACGCATGCCGGGCAAACCGGCGGGATGAATGACCTCGCGCCCGTCGAACAGGATGCGTTCCATCGCTGCGTCATAAACCAGCCAGATGCCATGGCGCTCGCAATGTGCCGCTATCGCGAGCCATTCATCCCGCGATGCGACGTAGCCGCCCGGCATCGAAGGCGACATGATCAGCAGCGCTTTCGTGCGCGGCCCGATCGCCGCGGCAAGACTGTCGAGGTCGAGCCGCCAGCCGTCGGCGCCGGGTTGCAGCCGCGCGAATCTCGGCACGCCCGCGGCCAGATGCACCCGGTTGATCAGGCCGGCGTAGGTGGGATCCGTCAGCACGACCTCGTCGCCCGGTTCGAGGATCGACAGCAGCACATTGAAAATCCCCGCCAGACCGCCGGCGGAGACGATGCATTCACTCGCCGCGTCATATGCGACGCCCGCAGCGCGGCCGACCCGGTCGGCCGCCGCCGCGCGCAACGCAGCCTGGCCGGTAAAGGGCAGGTAGCTGTTGGCCGCGTCGTCGTCGATGGCCTCGTGGGTACTGGCCAGCGCCTGCGCCGGCGGCCGCAGGTCGGTATCGAGATTTTCAAGCCGTAGAATGTCCGGGTCGCGCAGGCAATCCGCGGCGTCGCCGATCCGGTCGACTCCAATACCAGGGATATTTCTTAGGCGAGATACCGTCACGTGGACCTCCAATATGGTTTTAATATATTAAAGTGAAAAAATCTGCAGATGGCAAGCTCTCTTTGACTTCGCTCGCCGATCGCCTGCGCGAGCGCATCACGGACGGCACCCTGGTGCCGGGGACGCAGTTGCGGCAGGATCTGATTGCGAAGGAATTCGGCACCAGCCACATTCCGGTGCGGGAGGCATTCGTGCAGTTGCAGGCCAGCGGGTTTGTCACGATCGTGCCGAACCGGGGCGCGTTCGTCTCCGCGATGACTAGGCTCGAAGCGGTCGAGTTGACGGAAATGCGGATCGCGCTCGAGCTGCTGGCACTCGACTCCGCTATCGACGCATTCGGCGCGGACGACGAAGCCGCGGTCCGTGCGATCCTCGAGCACGACGAGAATGCGCACGAGGTCGAGCACTGGTCGATCGACAACTGGGCATTTCATCGGGCTATCTATCAGCCGTGCGGCAAACGGCATCTGCTGGAGACGCTGGAAGCAATCTGGAGGAAGACCGACCGGTATCTGCGGCTCGTCTGGCAACTGGAACGCTACCAGCGCATCTCGCTTGCGGAGCATCATGCGATCCTCGATGCCGTGCTTGCCCACGACCGGCGCACCGCGAAGCGCCTGACGAAAGCGCATATCGAGGCAGCCGGCGTGGTGATGCAGGACGCGCTGCGCGAAGCCCGGCAAGGGTGAGGCGGCGAGCGGGTTCGAGCTAGCCGGGCCGGTTCGCGCCCGTTGTCGTTTCGCAGAACGTAACCAGATCGAATGCCCCGACGGCAGTCATGATGATGACGATTTAGATAGACTGAGCGTCGCCCGGCTCGGTCGACACCGTCCGGAGAGCGCGCCACAAGGTAGGTCGCTAAAGCGGCCACCCTGCTGTCGTGCCTGCGCGCTGCATCCGCGGGCGCACCGATCCACCCAACCGTGGCCACAAGCCATGGATAAGAAACGGAGACACGCATGAAAACAGGATTCATCGGCCTTGGCGTGATGGAACAACCCATGGCGCTCAACCTCGCCCGCGCGGGTATCGGACTGATCGTGTGGAACCGCACGCCGGAACGTTGCACTGCGTTGCGCGACGCGGGCGCGCAGGTTGCGGAGAGTGCCGGCGACGTGTTCCGGCAAGCCCGCATCGTGATCCTGATGATGGCGACGGATACGGCGCTCGACGCGGTGCTCGGCCGCCATACCGCGGACTTCGCGGCGAACGTCGCGCGGCACACGATCGTGCACATGGGAACGACCTCGGCCGACTATTCGCGTGGACTCGAAGCCGACATCCGTGCGGCGGGAGGGCGCTATGTCGAAGCACCTGTTTCGGGTTCGCGCAAGCCGGCCGAAGCGGGGCAACTGGTGGCGATGCTGGCGGGCGAGCCCGCAGCCGTGGAAGAAGTGCGTCCGCTCCTCAAGCCGATGTGCCATGAAACCGTGGTCTGTGGGGCGGTGCCGACCGGACTTCTGATGAAGCTGTCGGTCAACACGTTTCTGATTCCGATGGTGACCGCGATTGCCGAGGCGTCGCATCTGGCGCGGCGCTATGGACTCGATATGAAGCAATTCCAGGCCGTGCTCGACGCGGGTCCGATGGCGAGCAACGTTTCGCGGGTGAAGGTCGACAAGCTCGTGAACGAGGATTTCACGGTGCAGGCGTCGATCCTCGACGTGCTGAAGAACAACCGGCTCGCGGCCGAAGCGGCGCGCAATGCGAATCTCGCGTCGCCGCTACTGGATGTCTGCTTTGACCTCTATACCGAGACCGTCGAGCTGGGTCACGGTCAGGCCGATATGGCGGCCGTCGTGCACGCAATCGAAGCGCGCACCGAGGCGAGGAAAAACGCCGGCAGCACAGAGGGTCAAGCCTAGTTGATGGGAGCGAACGTGAGGCCTGGCGAGGCCGGTCTGAATCACGGCCGGCCGAGCCTTACCACGCCGTACCGGGCTGTACGTTCTGCGCTGCTGCTATCCGCTATCGCGGCGCTCAACGCATGATGCACAAGAGCAGGATCAACCGCGATCCGATCAGGCATGCACCATCCGCCGGTGCACATCTATCTGAAACGCTCCTGCGTTGTTTGCCCGCGCTGGAGCAAGGGCGCGTACGCGTGCAATTCACTTGGCGCGATGTCGAACGCGCGCCGGAATGCACGCGTGAAACTCGACGCATCGTTGAAACCCAGCCCCGCGGCAATGTCCTGGACTTCCAGATGCGGAAAGCGCACCAGTTCATCGGCCGCCATGCGCAGCCTGCGGCGGCGGATATAAGCGGCGAGGCCGCCTTCGTGTTCAAAGAGGCGATACACGCTGGCGCGCGATAAATGCAGCGACGCCAACACGCTGTCGGGTGACAGCGCCGGATCGTGCAGATTGGCTTCGACATACCGTCGAACCTGTCCATAAACAGCCGCACGCACGGCGGCGCGGCCATTACCGGAAAGACCCGCTTCACGGCCGAACGCTGCGGCGAGCAGTTCTATCGCAGTGACGAAGGACTGATGCGCTGCCTCCTTGCTCAGTCCGACGATTTGTCGCTTCAGCGCCACCAGATGGTCGATCAGCATGCGTGTCAGCGGTGTGGTGGCGTGAATCGAGCGGCCGTGCAGCGAGGCGGCATCCGGAAACGATCTTTCCACCAGGGCGCGCGGCACGAAAAGGAGCAGTAGCCGGCCGTGAAAACTCTGGATGGTGCACGGCTGATCCATGTCCAGTGCGAGGATACTGGGCACTTGTGGCGCGTGCGCTATGTGCGGCGCGTCGCGGCGCGGCTTACCGCCGAGGAACTGCCCCGGCAGACCTTCAAGAAACACGCTGAAGCTGATGTCGCGAATGCTTTCGGTCGACACCCGGCCCAGCGAACGCACAGCCACGTTCGGCCCGGTGCGGAAGTCGAAGAAGCTCAGATTGTCGATCGTGTAGCGAGACAGCGAGGCCGCGAACGTATCCTCAGCGTGCCTCGTGGAAGGCCGGATGTCGTAGACAGGACTCATCCGCTCCTGCCAGGCCAGAAAACTTTGACTGGCGTCGCCTTGAACGCTGAACGTACTGTGCACGATGCCGGCAGCAAGCGTCGGCGGCTCCGGCAACAACAAGCGGCCCGGCGACGGAACTGACAAGCGGGCAGTATGCAGCGGGTCGTTGTTCAATGCGGCGCTCGTTGCTGATTTTCGTCTAGCATGGACACGCTAGTTCGCGCGTGGCTCGATCGGACTGCCGATCGTTTTTTACCGCCTTGCCGGGATCCGGCCGAACAAACAGGTGTTCCAGGCGAATCCGCAATACACCGTCGAGAGCCAGCAGCTTCTCGCGCAGCAATTGCGTCTGCCGCTCGCCGATACCGTCTAAAACGATCTTCTGATCCAGGATATTGCCGCTTCGCAGCACGACGAAACTGCTGACGCAAACCTGCTGGTCTTTCAGATGTGCGGCGACTCGCGACACCACGTCCATGCTTGCAATGGAGACGAGATGGATAACGTGGGTGAGCTGGAAACCCGGCAGATGTCGCGACCAGTTTTCTGCGTGGTCGACCGCGGGTAGTGGGAAGAGATCTTCGCGCATGCAAGCTCCGGAAAGTAAGTTGGTTCGAACCGGTGCAAGCTATGCCGCTCCCGCTTCGTTGCCGTCAATCGGCCGCATCGCCCTTAAGGCTTCCACCTTGCCCGGGAAGGCAGGTTGGCGTCGGACTGGTCCGACTCTGGATGCAGGGCACATGATAGCAAAAGTGCGCAAATCAGCCAATTGACCGCGTGCTCCTTGGCGTTCGATACCGGAGCTGGCAAGAAGCGGCTCGGTCGCATTTGCTAAACTCGTTGCGGTTCCTGACCTTTCGTGTCTTTCAATAAGCCAATCATGAAGAGCAGTTCAAAAGGCGGCCTTGTCTATTCCACCGACGGCGGCCGGATGTGTCCCGAATGCAGGCAGGCGCTCGCGGAATGCATCTGCAAAACGGTTGCGAAAGCACAAGCCGCGGGCGATGGCGTAGTGCGCGTGAGTCGCGAGACCAAGGGCCGCGGCGGCAAGAGCGTAACGATCGTTAAAGGGCTGGCGCTGGACCCTCTGGCTCTCGCTTTGCTAGGCAAGCAGTTGCGCACCGCCTGCGGTTCCGGCGGAACGGTCAAGGACGGTGTGATCGAAGTGCAGGGCGATCATTGCGACCGGGTCGTCGAAGCGTTGAAGAAGCACGGCCACAGCGCGAAGCGGGCCGGAGGCTAGCCGTTTCATTGGCCGCTTCATTGGCCGCTATCGCGTCTAGCGCAGGGCGCCCTCGGCGTCTTTTTCGATCAGTACCTGATTGACCACCTCGAGGAACGCCTGCACGAGCCGCGCGGTTTTGCGCTCGGCGAGGCAGGCGACATGTGCGTGGGTCACCACCTGCTCGCCGTGGATCGTCAGCTTGCGCAGCCGCGAATCGTCGACGTGTTCGCGCTCCGACACCGCGGCTATGCCGAGTCCGAGTATGACCGCTTCGCGTACGGCCTCGCGGCTGCCCACTTCCAGCGAAAAGTTCGGCGCGATGCCGTGCTGACGTAGCGCGTCTTCGAGCGCTTTGCGGGTGGTGGAGCCAGGCTCGCGCATGATCATCGCTTCGTCGCGCAGTTCTTCCAGACGGATGCTGCGCCGGCGCGCCAGCCGATGTGCCGCCGGCACGATGATGACCAGCGGGTGCTGCCGATAGGGCACGTAATGGAGCAGAGGGTTGGCGCCGTATTGCGCCAGCACCGCGACGTCCGTTTCATACGACAACAGCCCGCGCACGGTTTCCTCCGAGTTGCCGAGCCGGATCGATACGCGTAATCCCGGGTAGCGCAGATGGAACGCCGCGACGATTTCCATGGCGTGGAGTGGTCCGACCGCGCCCACGCGGATGATCCCGGTGCTCAGACCGGCAGATTCCTTCAGAAAGTCGATGGCCTCCTGTTCGTTGCCGAACATCCGCTGCGCAATCGCGAACAGGGTCTCCCCAGCCGCGCTCAGCATGATCCGCCGGCCGCTGCGGTGGAACAACTCCACCCCGTAACTCTCCTCCAGATCCCGCACCTGGGTGGTGACGGTGGGCTGGCTGACGTGCAGCGCCCGGGCGGCGCCGGTCACGCTGCCGTGCTTGCCGACGGCGTAGAACGAGCGCAATTGAGTAAGTCGCATAGGTTGGCTCAATACATCGATCGAAAAATTTGTATTTTTACTATACATCGATGTTTTCCATAATTCATCCGTAACGAATACCCACCAAACGAGGGGAGACGATGAACGGTGTTTTCTGGAATCCAGTAGAGGTCAATTTCGGCCCCGGTTGTATCGAGCGGCTGCCCGACATTCTCAACGGCCGCCGCGCGGTGGTCGTGACTTTCGCCGAGGCGGCGCAGCTCGGGCTCGTGCAACGTGTGCGCGAGTTGTGTGGCGACAGCGTGGTCGCGGTGATCGACGACGTGCAACCGAACCCGGACGTCACCCATATCGCCGGCATGTACCGCGCCTTCTGGCGCACGCACGAGAACTGCCCCGTGGTGGTCGCGATCGGCGGCGGCAGCGTGCTCGACACGGCCAAAACGCTGATGGTCGGAACGCAAAGCAATGAGTTCGACGAACTGCTGGCCTTGCTCGACACTGGCAAGCCGTTCACGCCGCCGCGCGTGAAATCGCTGATCACGGTGCCGACTACCGCGGGCACCGGCAGCGAAGTGACGCCGTGGGCGACGATCTGGGATCGCACGATCAAGCAACGCAAGTATTCGCTGCAACTTCCGCAGACGTGGCCGGAAGCCGCGATCGTCGATCCGGATCTCACGCTGTCGCTGCCGCACCCGGTCACGGTGCAGAGCGGCCTCGATGCCCTGTCGCATGCGCTAGAAGCCATCTGGAACGTCAATGCCAATCCGATTTCCGACGAATTCGCCGTGTCCGCCGCGCGCGACATGCTGGCTACGCTGCCGCTTCTCGTCGCCAATCTGCAGGACCGGACGCTACGCGAGCGCGCTTCGCTCGCCGCGCTCAAAGCCGGGCTCGCGTTCTCGAACACGAAGACCGCATTGGCGCATTCCATTTCGTATGAGATGACGATCCATCACGGCTTGCCCCATGGCATCGCCTGTTCATTCACGCTGCCCATGGTGCTGGATCTCGCGCTGGGCAAGAACGCGTCGCGCGATGCCGTGCTCGCGAAAGTCTTTCCGTGTCCGCTGACCGATGCGCGCGATTACCTGACCGGTTTTCTCGAAGCACTCGGCGTGCGTACCTCGTTTTCGAGCTATGGCGTGAGCGCCGAGGAATCGGACCGGATGATCGCGCACGCCTTGAGCGGCCCACGCGGACGCAATTTCATCGCTGCCGCGGCCTGAAGTTCTGGCAGCGGCGAGTCAACGGGAGCAGCATCACCATACGGTGAGTGAGGAGGGAAAGCATCATCCGGTCTGGCACCGGCGTATTTTGCAGCACAACAAAAGCCGCATGAACGGCATGTGCCGAGGCAGCGGACGTCAAGCGACGTCACGGGCCCGGCAACTATCAGGAGACAAGCAATGGAAGCAGTGGAAATTGCAGGAGGCGGCGCGGTAAGCGTCGACGCCAGGTCTGTGAAGTCGGTTGCCTTGGCCAGTCTGATCGGCACGACTGTCGAGTGGTACGACTTTTTCCTCTACGGCACGATTACCGGGCTCGTATTCGACAGGCTTTTCTTCCCGACCGGAAACGCTTTCGTTTCCACCATGCTGGCCTATACGGTGTACGCGGTCGGCTTTGTCACCCGGCCGCTCGGCGGAGTGATCTTCGGCCATTTCGGTGATCGCTTCGGACGCAAGCCATTGCTGGTGCTCACGCTTTCCATCATGGGCGTGTCTACGTTTCTGATCGGTGTGCTGCCAACCTATGCGTCGATCGGCGTCTGGGCGCCTGCCTGCCTGCTCCTGTTGCGGCTGCTGCAGGGCATTGGGCTGGGCGGCGAATGGGGCGGCGCGGTGCTGATGGCTTTCGAGTACGCGCCTCGTAAACAGCGCGGCCTGTACGCGTCATATCCGCAGATCGGGCTCGCAATCGGTCTGTGTCTGAGCAGCGGCGTGGTGGCCGCACTGACCACCTGGCTCACGCCCGACGCCTTCCTGCAATGGGGCTGGCGGGCCGCCTTCATGGCCAGCATCCTGCTTGTCGCCGTGGGCATGTTTATCCGCTTGCGCATCGTCGAGACGCCCGCATTCACTAAGATTCGCGACACCCACGCGGTCGCGAAAGTACCGGCGCGCGAGGTATTCACCGATTACCGCGGCAATGTACTGCTGGGCTGGGGTGCGCGCTATATCGACGGGGTGATTTTCAACATCTACGCGGTGTTCGCGCTGAGCTATCTGATCGGCATCCACCACTATGCGAAGTCGGCGATTCTCGTGGCCGTCACGCTTGCCGCATTGGTGCTGATGTTCATGATTCCGATCGCCTCGCGCCTGTCGGACCGGATCGGCCGCCGCAAGGTGTTCGGCTGGGGCGCGCTGGCCTGCGGCCTGAGCGCGTGGCCGGCCTTTGCGGTCTTTCATTATTCGACCAGTCTCGCCGCCGTAACCGCGACCATCGTGATCGTGCTCGGTGTGATCTACGCGTTCGTCTACGGACCCGAGGCCGCGCTCTTTTGCGAACTGTTCGACACGCGGGTGCGCTATAGCGGCATCTCGATCGTGTACCAGCTCTCGGGCATTGTCTCCAGTTCGATCACGCCGCTCGTCGCAACGGCGCTTCTGCACTACGGCAACCTGCAGCCGTGGTGGATCGCGCTCTACATCGTATGTGTCGGTCTGCTCAGCTCGGTTTGCACTTACTTCATGCGGCGCACGTTCTGAACATCCGACCTTCACAGGACGCGAGATGAATCCAGTTACAGCCCCAGCAGTCAACGGCCGACGCTATCGGGCCGACAAAAAAAAGCTAACGAGGAGGATGCGATGCCGGGCAATATCGAACTGATCGCAAGGCTGCTCTTTGCCGCGGTGCTGGGCGGCGTAATCGGTTTCGAGCGGGAGCGGTTTGCGTTTCCGGCTGGCTTGCGCACGCACATGCTGGTGTGCGTAGCGTCCGCGCTCGTGATGATCGTCTCGGCGTTCGGCTTCGAGGACACCCGCTCGATGCCGAACGTCGCGCTCGATCCATCGCGTGTAGCCGCACAAGTGGTGTCGGGAATCGGCTTCCTCGGCGCCGGCGCAATCCTGCTGCGTGGCGAAGTGGTGCGAGGGCTGACAACGGCAGCGAGTGTCTGGGCCGTCGCCGGCATCGGGCTCGCGGCGGGTGGCGGACTTTACGTGCTGGCGCTAGCGGCCACGGTGATCATTCTGACGACGCTCACCTGGGTCAAGCCCGTAGCGCGCCAGTTGCGCACGAAAGGCAAACTGCGCCGGGCACTGCGCCTTCAGGTGGATCGGGGCGCGATCACGCTGCCGGTGCTGTGCCGCCTGTTCGGCGAGGACGGCCCCCGGCTCAAGCACATCAGCGTTCACGAGGACAGCGACGAACAGCGGGACCTGGTGACGATTTCGCTGTCACGCATGTCCGCGGACGAATTCGTCGCTTACCGCAACATGCTCAGCGAACTGATCGGCGTGCGCGAGGTCGAGGAGATCGAAGTGCACTGACAGGCGTGATCCTGCGACAACCTCAGGCCGTCAGTGCGTCGGGCTCGGCCGGAGCGGGGGTGTATGCGTCGGCACTCCCTTCTTCAAGCGACACGTTGCCGGGCAACGCAGCCTTGCGACGCGGCGGTCGCTCATGTCGCTCACGAAATCAAATATCGATTCTGTGGACCGCTGACGTACTGCTTCCTGGCGATTTCGAGAACCTTTTCGCGCGACTTGTCGAAGGCGCCCAGCACCGACCGCTCGTCCGAGCCCACGTCGGGCTGCAGGTTTCTGAGCATCGCATCGTCGACCATGAAGGTGATTTCGCGCGAGTCGTCGTATCCCCAGAAACATACGCAATGCCGGGAGGCATCATAGCTACGGCTGGGGTTGGGGAATTGAAGCACGGCGATCAGCCTTTCTCGCACACGGCCGAGTAGCGCCACTTGCTGGCGCTGGAGTCGATCGTGGCGTAAGTGACGCGTCTCTTCTCTGCTCTCAAAGCATCCGCTGTGTCGAGGACATGAGCACGCGTCCTGCGTTCGATCGCGTACTCGCTCTCGCTGCTCACTGCAGCCGAAGTGCGTGGGAGTGGTGATCGCATGTTGGAGCCCCGAAACAGGAGGCCGCGCATTGGCGACCGACCGCCCCACTGTATACCCTTTAGCTGGCGCCGACGTCTTTATTTGCCCGTACGCGAGGGAGGTCAGGTTTGCAGGCCAACGATCCGGTCCGCTGGAGTTCCGCCTCGATGGCACTGCGCCCATGCGGTTGGTGTTAACGCGCCCGCCTGACGCCCCCTCCTTAACTCACTCGCTGCTGGTCCACTCGACATTTGCGCCCACCGAGCGCAGGTTTTCGACGAAGCGCGGATGCGCGCGCCGGATCGGCAGCGCATTCATGATCTCGGAGCGTCCTTCGATGCTGGCCGCGACCATCAGCAATGCAATCGCCACACGAATGATGTAGGGGCTCTCGACGCGCGCCGGACTCAGTGTCAAGCCGCCGAACGTGATCAGCCGGTGCGGATCGGACAGGAACACATGCGCGCCGAACTTCGACAACTCGCTGGTCCAGCCCATTGCACCGTCGTAGACCTTGTTCCAGAACATTGCACTGCCTTCGGCTTTTACGCCAAGCGCGACAAAGATCGGCAGCAGGTCGACCGGCAAATAAGGCCACGGCGCCGCTTCGACCTTGGTGAGGATATTCTGTGTGAACGGGCGGCGCACGTGCAGCGGGCCGTCGCTTAACGCACGCGACCAACCGTTACGATGCTCCACGTTGACGCCGAACTTCGCGAATGTCCTGTCGATCAGCGGGAATTGTTCGGGTGCGGAATTCTTCACCGCGATGTTGCCACCGGTGATGGCGCCGAGCGCAAGAAACGTGGCGATCTCGTGAAAATCCTCGCTGAAGCGGAACTCGCCACCGCCGAGCCGCCCGCCGCCCGTTACGCTGAGCCGCGACGTGCCGATACCTTCGATGCCCACGCCAAGCATGGCAAGAAAGCGGCAGAACTCCTGCACGTGAGGTTCCGACGCCGCGTTGACGAGGGTCGACGTGCCTTGCGCGGCCGCCGCGCACAGCGCAAAGTTCTCGGTGGTCGTGACCGATGCGTAGTCCAGCCAGTGATCGTTTGCAACCATGCGCCGGTCGTTACGCACGATCAGCGAATCGTCGGTGCGCGTGAGATGGGCGCCAAACCGCTCGAACACCTCGACGTGCGGGTCGATCTCGCGCACGCCGAGCGTACAGCCCTTCACGTCGCTCTCCAGTCGAGCCACGCCGAAGCGCGCGAGCAAGGGCGGGACCAGCATGATCGACGAGCGCATCTCTTCAGGCAGCTTGTGCGTTGCCGGATCGAAGGTGGTTGCATGGTGATGCAGGTCGAGAATGCCGGTTGAGAAATTCACCGACACCTCGCTGCCTAGCGTGCGAAAGATCTCGAGAATTTTCTTGACGTCGGTGATCTCCGGCACGCCGATCAGCCGCACCGGTTGATCGGTGAGCAGCGTGGCGCAAAGGATCGGCAGAACAGCGTTCTTGTTGGCGGATGGCGTGATTTCCCCGCGTAACGGGACGCCGCCGTGGACGATCAGGTTGGACATGTTCGGGAGGGTTCGAAAGTGAGGACGCGAGGGCGATATCATGCCATTGAGCGACTGTGCGTGCTGGCGAATGCCCTCCGGTAGGGTGGGCTGGCATCGCGTGATTCAGCTCGCCTCCGGCACACCCGCTTCCCGATGATGATCGGCGGCGAGGAACATATACATCGCGGGCACCACGAACAACGTGAAGAGGGTGCCGATCGACAGGCCCGTGAAGATCACCAGCCCCATCGCGTTGCGGCCCGCCGCGCCCGCACCCGAGGCAATCACCAGCGGCACGACGCCCAGCACCATCGCCGCCGTCGTCATCAGAATCGGGCGCAGCCGCACACCCGCCGCTTCTTCGAGGGCCTCGCGCTTCGATTTGCCGGCGTGTTGCAGTTCGTTGGCGAACTGCACGATCAGGATGCCGTGCTTGCTGACGAGCCCCATCAGCGTGACGAGCCCGACCTGCGTGTAGATGTTCAGTGTCGTCAGGCCAACGTTGATGAAGATGAGCGCGCCGAACAGCGCCATCGGTACCGACACCAGGATCACGATCGGGTCACGGAAACTTTCGAATTGTGCCGCGAGCGCGAGGAACACGATGATCGTCGCGAACAGCAGCGTGATGACGAAACCGCCGGACTCCTGCACGAATTGCCGCGATAGCCCGGAGTAATCTGCCGAATATCCCGACGGCGCGGCTTCCGCAGTCGCTTTGCGCAGAAAAGCAAGCACTTCGCCCTGCGACACGCCCGGCACGGTCACGCCTGAGATTGTCGCGGAGTTGAGCTGCTGGAAGTGGTTGATGGATTCCGGCACGACGTTGTGTTCGATATGCGCAATCGTCGAGGCCGGAATGACACTGCCGTCCGGCGTGCGCAGATAGTAGTCGAGCACCTGCGACGGGTTCAGGCGGTCGGTCTGCAAGACCTGCGGAATCACCTTATACGAGCGCCCGGCAATCGAGAAGTAGTTGACGTAGCCGCCGCCGAGCGCCGAACCGAGCGCTTGCCCGACGTCGCTCTGCGAAAGCCCGAGCGAGGCGACCTTGTCGCGGTCGACAACGAGTGTCGCCTCCGGCTTGTCGAGCTTGAGATCGCTGTCGACAAAGAAGAACATCCCGCTCGCACGGGCTTTTTGCAGGACGGTTTGCGATATTTCATTGAGATTCTCGAAAGGCTCGGTCGTGCTGATGACGAACTGCACCGGCAAGCCCTGTGAGCCCGGCAACGGCGGAAACTGGAACGCCGCGACGCGCGCCCCGGCAATCTGATTCCATTTCTGCTGCAATTCCTGCTGTAAAGCGGTTGCGCCCTTGCTGCGCTGGTCCCATGTCTTGAACAGCACGCCGCCGATGCCCTGATTCAGCGTCGGCGCGCCGGTAAGCTGGAACATCTGCGAGTATTCGGGCAACGCTTTGGAGATGTTGAATACCTGGTCGGCGTACGTCTGCATTTGCTGAATGGTCGCGTTCGGCGGCCCCTGGATCTGCGATAGGACAATTCCTTGATCTTCCTGCGGCGCGAGTTCCGATTTCGACGTCATGAACAGATAGACCGTACCGGCGAGCAGCAACGCGCCCATTACGATAAACACGGGCCAGGTGTCGAGCGTCGCGTGCAACAAACGGCCGTAGCCACGATGAACGCGTTCGAACTGGCGATTGACGAAGCGTGCGAAGCGCCCTGACTCCTGCTCCGCGCGGAAGAAGCGCGAGCACATCATCGGCGACAAGGTCAGCGCGATCACGCCGGACACCGTCACCGCGCCGGCGAGCGAGAAGGCGAACTCGGTGAAGAGGGCGCCCGTCAGGCCGCCCTGAAAACCGATCGGCACATACACGGCGATCAGCACGACGGTCATCGCGAGAATCGGGCCGCCGAGTTCGCGCGCGGCGATCAGCGCCGCTTCGAGCGGCGTCTTGCCTTCCTCCATCATGTGACGGTCGACGTTTTCGACGACGATGATCGCGTCGTCCACGACGAGCCCGATCGCGAGCACGAGCGCGAGCAGAGTGAGCAGATTGATCGAATAGCCGAGTAGCTGCATCACGAAGAACGTGCCGATCAGCGACAAGGGCATCGCGATCAGCGGGATGATGACCGCGCGCAAGCTGCCAAGGAATAGGAAAATCACCACGGTGACGATCAGCAATGCCTCGACCAGTGTCTTGATGACTTCGTAAATCGCCGTGTTGACGAAGTCGGTCGCGTCATAAACGATATCCCCCGTCATGCCGGTCGGAAACTGTTTCTGCATGCCGGGAAAAATGGCCTTCACGCGCTTGGCCACATCGAGAATGTTGGCGTCCGGCGCGACCTTGATGCCGATGAACACCGAACGTTTGCCGCTGAACGCGACGTTGAAGTCATAGCTGTCGGCGCCGAGCACGACGTTCGCGACATCTTCAAGGCGCACGATCGCGCCGTTCTTCTGTTTGATGACAAGCTGCTTGAAGTCGTCGACGGTGTGCAAGTCGGTGCCCGCGTTCAGGTCGACGCTAACCATCTGCCCTTTCGTCGTGCCGAGTGTCGCGAGGTAGTTATTGTTGCCGAGCGCAGTAAAGACGTCGCTCGCCGTCACGCCATGGGCGGCGAGCCGCGTCGAATCGAGCCAGGCGCGCAACGCGAACTGCCGCCCGCCGAGAATTTCGGCGGTCTGCACGCCTTCAACCGAATCGAGCTTGGGCTTGACGACACGCAGCAGGTAATCGGTGACGTTATTGCTCGGCAGCACGTCGCTGTAAAAACCCATGTACATCGCGTCGGTGGTCTGCCCGACCTGCACCGTCAGCACCGGCTGTTGCGCCTGCGGCGGCAACTGGTTGCGCACCGACTGGATCTGCGTGTTGATCTCGGTCAGCGCGCGGTTCGCGTCGTAGTTCAGGCGCAGCGTCGCGGTAATGGTCGACACGCCGGTGGTGCTGGTCGAGGACAGGTAGTCGATGCCCTGCGCCTGGGCGATCGCGGCTTCGAGCGGCTGCGTGATGAACCCGGCGATGGTGTCGGCATTCGCGCCATAGTAAGCGGTGCTGATCGTGACGACGGCGTTTTCGGTCTGCGGATACTGGCTGACTTTCAGGGCGGCGAGCGAGCGCAGTCCGAGTACGAGGATCAGCAGGCTGACGACCGACGCAAGCACGGGCCGCCGGATAAAGAGATCGGTGAATGTCATCGCGCGGTCTCTCTATTGTTCCTGAGGCGCCGGATTCGGATTGTCCGCCGGCTGCACGCTGTTGTTGATGATGAGCGGCGTGCCGTTCTTGAGCTTGAGCTGTCCGCTCGTCACGACCTGCATGCCGGCCTCGACACCTTTAAGAATCGCAACCTGATCGCCACGTGTCGGCCCCGGCGTGACGAACACCTGTTGCGCGACGGGTAGCGCCTTGCCCTGCGCGTTAGGTTGCGCGCCCTGCTTGACGATGAACACGGTCGCGCCGTAGGGGTTGTAGGTGATGGCCGTTTGCGGCAGCGTCAGGTAGCGCTGCGCGGTGCCCGCGTCGATCTTCACGTTCGCGTACATGCCCGGCAGCAGCTTGCGATCGCGATTGTCCACGGTGGCTTCGATCTGGATGTTGCGCGTGGCGCTGTCGACCCGCGGGTTCATCGACTGAATCTTGCCCGTGAAGGTTTGCCCGCTATACGCATTGGTATCGACCACGATAGTCTGGCCGATTGCGAGCTGGCCTAGCTGTTGCTGCGGCAGATAGAAATCGGCATAGATCGGATCGATCGCTTGCAGCGTGACGATCGCGTCGCCCGGATTGAGGTACTGCCCTGGATTGATGGTGGTGATGCCGAGGCGTCCCGCAAACGGCGCGCGGATCGTCTTTTTGTCGACCAGCGCGGCCTGTTGCGCGACCTGCGCCTTCTTGCCCTTGAGGTCGGCGGCGTCCGCGTCGAGCTGCGCCTTGGCAATCGCCTTGATGTCGTATTGCGCCTTGTCGCGCGTGTAGACCGTCTGCGCGAGTTCGGCCGCGGCCTGCAATGACTGGAGCAGCGCGACGTCGCTGTCGGCATTGAGGCGGACCAGAACTTGCCCGGCTTTCGCTTCCTGCCCCGAGCGGAACGCCACCTCGCGTACGAGGCCCGCGACTTCGGTAGTCACGTCGACACCGCGCACGGCGCGCAGACTGCCGACCGCGGCAAGCTGCGGTTGCCACGATTGATAGCCGGCGACGATCGCCGAGACGGTGGAGGGCGGCGCCGCGTTGCTCGCCATGAACTTGCCGATCATGTACGAGCGGAACTGGTTGAAGCCGACGAGCGCGGCCAGCAGCAGGCCGACACAGATCAGCATGATCACCATCCGCTTTGTCATCGGTTTTCTTTCGGTCATCGTTGTGTCCTTGCACGGCATGGGGCGAAGCGCCGGACGGTTCGTTTCTTACTGCGTGTATTGCGAGTAGCGGTGCGGCGAATGTTCCGCCCGATTACGTCAATGCGTTGTTGCGGCGGTGGCCGGCACCGGCTCGTTCCACCAGCCGCCACCGAGCGCCTGGAAGAGGGCCGCCGTGTCGGCGTAGCGAGATGCCTGGGCCTGCGCGAGACTGACCACCGTTTGCTGATACTGGCGTTGCGCATCGAGCAGCGACAGATAGCTCACGCCGCCGATGCGGTACTGCCCGCGCGTGAGGTCCAGCGAATCGCTGGCGGAGCGCCAGGCGTCCGTCTGCGCTTTCAGGCCGGTCGCGTCGTGATCGAGCGCGCGCAGCGAATCCGCGACGTTCTGGAAAGCCAGCAGCACGGTTTCGCGATATTGCGCGTCGGCCTGTTCGTACGCCGCTTCGGCCGCGCGCTTCTGCGCACTCAATTGGCCGCCGTGGAAGACCGGTTGCAGCAGGCCCGCGCCCAGGCTCCAGATCGTGCTGCCGGCCTTGAACACCTGCGCCGGCGTCAGGGCCTCCGCGCCGTAGCTCGCGGACAGCGTGATCTGCGGATACATCGCCGCGGTCGCCACGCCGACTTGCGCGCTGGCCTGATGCAGCAACGCGTCGGCGGCGAGAATGTCGGGCCGTTGCCGCACCAGTGCCGACGGCAGGCTCACGGGCAGCGATTCGGGCAACGAGAACATCTCGAGCCTGAATTCAGGCAAGCCGGCGTCGCTGGGTAGTTTGCCTGCCAGCACGGCGAGCTGATGACGGACCTGGTCGAGTTGCTGTTGCAGCGGCGGCAGCGTGGCGCGGGTTTGCGCCAGCAGGGTCTGTTGCGCGAGTACGGCGGTACGGCCCACGCCGCCTAGTTCGAACTGTTTGCCGAGTACGCCGAGTTGCTCGTCTTCTTCCGTGGCGATCCGCTCGGTTGCGTCGATCTGGGCGCGCAGCGATGCTTCCTTGACGGCCGCGGTCACAATGTTGGCGGACATCGCGAGATAGGCGGCCTGCAACTGGAAATCCTGGTAATCGATTTGTGCGCGCAACGCTTCGAGTTCGCGCCGCGCGCCGCCGAACACGTCGAGCTTGTACGACACATTCACCGACGCGTTATAGAGATTGAACTCGTCGACCACGCCAGGCTGGCCGAACGCGATGCCGTTCAGTTTTTCGCGCGTGGCGCCGAGTTGCGCGTCGACGCTGGGCAGGAGAGTGCCGCCGGCTTGCGCTTTGAAGTTTTCGCGCGCCTGCCGCAAGGCGGCTTGCGCCGCGGCGATGTTCGGGCTGTTGACGATGGCCTGGCGGATCAGGGTATCGAGCGGCTCGCAATGAAAGAGCGCCCACCAGGCCGCGGGAATGTCCTCGCCCGGCACAAAGCGCTGGGGCAAGCCGGCAGCCCCCGGCGAAGAGGCCGTCTGCCCGGGCAGCGGCGTGGCGGTGTACGTGTCCGTAGCGGGTGCGGCAGGCGTGCGGTAGTTGGGACCGACCATGCAGCCCGTCATCGCGGCGCAGCCGCAAAGCACGACGTACAGGCGCCGCCGCCCGACAATACGCTGGTTCACGTCGATCATCGATCCACCTTATATCGCCTGCGTTTAGCCTAAGCGAGGGGAGCGGATGGGATTATGCGGACCACCCGAACTTCGATGTTTCTTGTCCGGACGGCGGAATTTATACCATGCGGCAAGAAATCTACGCGTAGCCTAGCATGGCCGATTGGAGCACGTGACGCGCGGGATGCACGAGATCACGTAGTCAGTCCGCTCGACGAGCTTTCAGACAGCCATCTGTAAGGAAGGGGCCCTGAGGGCCGGCGGAATACGGAACCCGCGAAGTGGATCGAGACGCTGGCAAAGTCGTTCACATTCCTGTTCGCGCGGCGCGATAAGGCGTTCCGGTGGCCGATCGGCAAGCGCCAATAAAGACCCATATAATCGATCGAAGAAATGAATGGGAGCTCGCTGCTCCGGCATTGGATCTGAATTGCACGGCCACGAAAGTGGCATTCCTGAGAGGTTATGTTTGTGATCGATAAAACGGCTGTCATCCATCCGACCGCGGTGATTGAAGAGGGCGCTGTGATTGGTGCCGGCGTTCGCATTGGTCCTTATTGCTGCGTCGGCGGCGATGTCGAGATTGGTGAAGGCACCGTACTGAAGTCGCACGTTGTCGTAAGCGGCCATACCCGCATTGGCCGGGACAACACCGTCTACCCGTTCGCCACGATTGGAGAGGACAACCAGGACCTGAAGTACGCCGGCGAGCCGACGCTGGTGGAAATAGGCGATCGGAACAGAATCCGGGAGAGCGTCACGATCCATCGCGGCACGGTCCAGGGCGGCGGCGTTACCCGGGTTGGAAACGACAATCTTCTGATGGTCAACGCTCATGTTGCCCACGATTGCATCGTGAGCAACCATTGCATTCTGGCAAACAATGCAACGCTAGGCGGTCATGTAATTCTGGACGACTACGTAATTATTGGCGGGATGGTTGCGGTTCATCAGTTCTGCGTCATCGGCGCGCACGTCATGGTGGGGGGCTGTTCGGGCATCGCCCAGGACGTACCGCCGTTCGTGATTGCCCAGGGCAATCACGCTTCGCCGGTTGGTGTGAACACCACGGGGTTGCAGCGCCGGGGGTTCAGCAAAGAGGCAATACAGGCCATTCGACAGGCCTACAAGCTGCTGTACCGGAGTGGCAAGACGCTTGATGAAGCGAAGCCGGAGATCGCGGAGATCGCCTCCGCTCACGCCGAAGTCCAACCGTTTTACGAGTTTCTGACTCGCTCGACTCGCGGTTTGATTAGATAAGGTTCTGTGCGGCAATACGCAGGCTACGTCGTCGGGAGAGTTGTCACCCGACGACAGAAAGCGTGAGCCTGGTTCCGCCTAGAACGTATACGCCACCTTGCCGAATGCCGTGCGGCCGAGCGAGTTGTAACCGTATGCGGTGACGTACTGCCGGTTAAACAGGTTCGACAGGTTGGCGGAGACGGTGAGGTGCGAATTGATCCTGTACGCGGCGCGCAGATCGACTCGCGTGTACGACGGCAGATAGGTCGTGTTGTACTGGTCGTCGAAGGTCGAGCCGCCATAAAGCAGCGAGACGCCGGTGCTGAGCGCGTGCAGGTGGAATTCGTCCCACATGTGATCCACGCTCAGGCTGATAGTTTGGCGCGGACGGCGGGGGAGCCACGTCTGATCCGTGACGTCCTGCGGATTCATTATGCCGACCGCAACGCTAACCGGCGTCGATTTGCCGATAGTGCCCTTGTAGGACAGATCGATGCCCTGGATGTGCGCCCGCCCGATGTTCACGGGCATACTGAGCGCGGGGTTGAACGAGATCAGGTCATGAACCCGGGTGTCATAAACGGCGGCCGTGAAGGTGCCGATCGAGGTCGACGCGTCCAGCGCTGCCTCCACCGTATCGCTGCGCTCGGGCAACAGATTCGGGTTCGAATAGCCCGGATAGTACAGATCGTTAAACGTCGGCAGGCGGAAAGCATTGCCATACGAGAGGCGCGCCGTATAAACCGGCGTGATCGCATAGGCCACGGCGACATTGCCGGTATTGACCGACACACCCTGGACAACGTCGTGGCGACCCGCGAGGAACACCGTCAGCGCGCCGAGCGTGGCCGACTGATGGAGCGAGAAAGACGAATCGTTGCGGGCCGGCAAGCCTTGAGGCACATCCACCGGCATGAACGCCAGCTCACGGCTGAAATCGTACGCAACTTTTGATTCTCCGGACAGCGGCAGACCGAACAGCGTCAGCCCGCGCTCCTGATGCGTTAGCGAGGTCGTGGTGCTCAAACGCGTCGAATCGAACTCATCGGACGGAATGCCTGGGTTGTTCGCGTAGACGAACTGGCGGTCCGTCGCATAACCCACCGACTGGTCGAACTGGGTGGTCGGCGTCACGTCCAGATGAAATGCGAGGCCCGTCGTCAGTTGATGATCGAGCTGCCGGTCGGCGCCGCCGGCATTGTCGTACGACAGATCGGACTTGTGATACAGAGCGAACGCGGAGAGCGACCAGTTGTCGTGCGCGTAACCGAGTCGCGCGTCCACGTCCTGCGCATGGTACGGATTGCGGCCGTCCTCGTGACCGTAGGCGTACGGCTGGGTCGCATCGATCCCGGCGGTGTTGTAGTCGTGCAGGCCGAGCGAGTAGGTCAGTCCGGAGAGTGCCGAAAGCGGACCCGTGGACGGGATACTGCCGGACGTGCGGATCTGTGTATCGAAGGTCTTGTTCGAACCGCCGCCTACCGAAACGGTGGTCCGATTCGGCTGATTGGATGCATGGTTGGTGAACAACTGTATGACGCCGCCCATCGCGTCCGCGCCGAACGAGGCGGCCGCCGGCCCCGAGATCACCTCGACGCGGTCGAACGCGGAGGTCGGCAGATCGGCCCACGCAGCTTGCCCGGTGGTCGAGGAACCGACCCGGATGCCGTCGATAAACACCGCGACCTGACTGGCCGACGAACCGCGGATACTGACCGCGGCGGAAGAACCGGGTCCGCCGGTTTGCGAAATGGTGACGCCGGGCAGCGTGGCGAGGGCCTGCGTGATACTCGGGTCGGCGGGCGTAAGACGATCGAGATCGGCGCGCGTCAGAACCTGAGTGGTGGCGAAGCGTTGGTCGAACGATTGCGGCAGATGTTGCGTGTCGCCGCTGACGAGAATATTCGGCAGCGTGGTTTCAGCCGGCGTCTGCTCCGTCTGCTGCAACGGCGTGTCGTCCGCGGCCTGTGCAACCTGCCATGCGGAGACGGTCAGGGCGGAGGTGATGATGAGTCGACGGAACTTCATGATGAGATGGGCTCGTTCTTGCTGATTTCTATATGGGTGGCGAGCTGGAGGACCAAGGGGCCAGCGGGCCGTTTAGCCGCGCTCAAAGATTTAATGTGTGGCGCAACAGGCTTCCAGTTCGTCGTAGCGCTTCAGGCGACAGGGGACGAACGAGCCAGGCCAGGCGGCAATCCTGAAGGCGGCGAAAGCGCTATCCATGGCGACGACGCGCCGGCGCGAGGCTCCCCCTTTAGGGAACCGGATTGAACAGCAGTGAACATGACAGATCCTGAGGCTTGGGCTGTCGTTGCAGCGGGCGACCGCTCAAGAGCGGTGCTTGCACATCGGGACACCCCGCCCGGTGCGGCTGCGCAGACCTCGGTTCGATGGCAGGTCTCCTGGCTCACGGGTCAATGTCACGTGCCGACCTTCCCGGTGCTCTGCTCCAGTGGTCATGAATGGCACGGACTCGCCGCTTACAGTTGCGGGGGCAGCCGCAGATTCGGAGCATGGCTGCTCGTACTGCGTTCCCTTTGATCCCGGTAACGGGAACCATCAGCGCGAAGCGTACCGATGCGTAGTGGTTGCCGTCAATCTCTACGACGTTGGCGGTACGTTTCCTGTTGTTATTACGTCTGGCTTACTGGACTGCAAGCCTTTGCCGCTGTGTCCTCGCCGCCAGTACCATATTGGACAAGGCGGCTTCCGTCTCCGGCCAGCCCCGGGTTTTCAGGCCGCAGTCGGGGTTGACCCACAAACGGTCGGCGGGGATGACCTCGCAGGCGCGTTCGAGCAGGCGCTGCATGGCTTCGGCACTCGGCACGCGCGACGAATGGGTGTCGTATACGCCGGGTCCGATTCCGTTGGGATAGGCGAACTCGCCGAAGCCGTCGAGCAGCTCCGTCGAAGAGCGCGATGTCTCGATCGTGATCACGTCCGCATCCAGCGCGGCGATCGACGGCAGGATGTCGTTGAATTCCGAATAGCACATATGGGTGTGGATCTGCGTGGCGTCGGAAACGCCGCCCGCCGAAATCCTGAAGGCCCGGGTCGCCCAGTCGAGGTAGTCTGACCAGTCCGCCTTACGCAGCGGCAAGCCCTCGCGAAAGGCGGGCTCATCGATCTGAATGATGCGGATGCCGGCCTTTTCGAGGTCCATAACTTCGTCGCGAATGACGAGCGCCAATTGGAGCGCCGTGGTCGAACGCGGCTGGTCGTCACGAACAAACGACCATTCGAGCATGGTGACCGGTCCGGTCAGTACGCCTTTCACCAGGCGGTCGGTCAACGACTGCGCATGGCAGGCTGCGTCCACGATCATCGGCTCGGGCCGGTAGATGTCGCCGTAAATGATCGGCGGCTTGACGCATTGCGAGCCGTAGTTCTGGATCCATCCGTTTTCGGTGAGCGCATAGCCCCAGAGCTTGTCCGCAAAGAATTCGACCATGTCGTTGCGTTCGACTTCGCCGTGCACCAGCACGTCGAGCCCGAGTTCTTCCTGTCGCCGCACGACGGTCGCCGTTTCGGCCCGCATACGTTCGAGATACTCAAGCGCGCGCATTTCGCCGCGGCGATAGGCGGCGCGCGCTTGCCGGATCGCCGGCGTTTGCGGAAACGAACCGATTGTCGTGGTGGGCAGGAGCGGCAGTTTGAGCGAGTGGCGCTGCACACGGCTACGCTCGGCGAACGGGCTCTTGCGGCTGGCCATGGTCTCGGCGATAGCGGCGACGCGCCGCTGAACCAGCACATTGAATACCGCTCCGGAGTGGCGGCGCGACTCGAGTGCGGTGGTCGCTGCGGCGAGCGCCGCCTGGGCCGCTGCCGGCAGCCCGGCGCCCAGGTGGCGCAGCGCCAGTGCAATCGTGCTGAGCTCATCGAGTTTTTCAGTCGCGAAGGCAAGCCACGATTTGAGTTCGGCATCGAGTTTCTTTTCGGACGCGAGCGTGACCGGCACGTGGGCCAGCGAGCAGGACGGCGCGATCCACAGACGTTCGCCGCGTTGCGCGTAAAGGCTCTTGAGCGAAGCGGCAATGGCAGCCAGATCGGCGCGCCAGATGTTGCGTCCGTCGATAACACCGACCGACAGGACCTTGTCCGCCGGCAGCGCCGAGCACCAGGCCTCCAGTTGCTGCGGCGCCTTGACCAGATCGATATGCACACCATTCACGGGCAGCTTGGCGACGGTTGGCGCGTGCCCGGCGGCGGTGTCGAAATAGGTCGCCAGCAGCACCTTGACGCCCGAGTCGCCCAGCACGTTGTACACGGCGGAAAACGCTTCGAGCCAGTCCGCTTCGAGATCGACACAGAGCGCGGGTTCGTCGAGTTGAACCCACTCGATACCTCGCGCTTTCAGCGTGTCGAGAATACGCAGGTAGCGGATGACCAGCCGAGGCAGCAGCGACAGGCGGTCAAAGCCCGCCACGCGGCTTTTGGCCAGCCACAGATAGGTGATGGGTCCGATCAACACCGGCTTGACCGCGAGATCTAGCGCAAGTGCCTCGTCGATTTCCTCGAACAGCCAGTCGACGCCGCCGTCGAATGTCGTGTCGGGACCGAGTTCCGGCACCAGGTAGTGGTAGTTGGTATCGAACCACTTGGTCATTTCCATGGCCGGCTGCGCCTTGTTGCCCCGCGCCAGTTCGTGATACTGGGCGAGCGACAGGGTCTTCGGCTCGAAGCCGAAGCGCTCCGGCACCGCACCGAGCAGGGCGGTCAGGTTCAGCATCGGGTCGTACCATGCGAAATCGCCGGCCGCGACGAAATCCAGCCCGGCGGCGCGCTGCAATTCCCAGTGACGCGCGCGCAACGCTTTTCCGACCTCACGCAGATAGGCGTCGTCGGATTCTCCGCGCCAGAAAGATTCCTGGGCGAACTTGAGTTCGCGATGTGCGCCGATGCGCGGAAAACCGGATATGTGAGTGCGGGCCATGCGGAATCCTTGAGTGAATGCCGCGTAGTGTGCAAGTCACGCTATGATTCATCAAGCGACATGTTTTCATCATCATATGAACCACATTCATATCAGGTTTTTCTCTTGTTTTCTGTACTGTCATGGCCGGCGCGGGCGGTGCCATGCTTGAACTGCGTCATCTGCGTTCGCTCATTGCCATCGCCGAATCCGACAAGCTGGTGAGCGCTGCCGAGCGGGTCAATCTCAGCCAGTCCGCGCTGTCGCATCAGATCCGCGATATGGAGGCTCACTACGAGGTGTCGCTGTTCGAACGCACCCGGCACGGACTGCGTTTTACGGCCGCCGGCGAGCGGCTGCTTGCGCTGGCCCGGGATACGGTGGCCGCGGTGGCCACCGCCGAGCGCGATCTGGTTCGCCTGAAGGGCGACGTGCGCGGCGAGCTTCGAATCGTGCTGGAATGCCACACCTGCTTTGACTGGCTGATGCCGGTCATGGATGAATTTCGCCGGCGCTGGCCGGAGGTCGAAGTCGACCTGGTCGCCGGGTTCCATGCCGACCCGATGAAACTGCTGAACGAGGGCAAGGCAGACGTGGTGATCGGCTCGAAGCCCGCCACGCGGCGCAATCTGCACGTTGCGCCGCTGTTCCGGTTCGAGATACAGGTCGTGATCGCCAATGAACACCGGTTGCGCAACAAGCGGCGCGTCGGTCCCGACGACCTGCAAGGCGAGACGCTGATCACCTATCCCGTGCCGGAATCGCGTATCGATCTGATTCGCGAAATTCTGGAGCCGGCCGGGATCAAGCTCGAACGGCGCACCGCGGAATTGACCATCGCGATCATGCAACTCGTGGCGAGCCGCCGTGGCATTGCGGCGCTGCCGAACTGGGGCGTGAAGAATTACGTCGACCACGACTACGTGCTCGCGAAGCGCGTCGGCGCCGGTGGACTGTGGAGCGAACTCTATGCCGTCGCACCCAAGGCAATCGCGGGGCGGCCGTACTTCGACGATTTCGTGAGGATCGTCCGGGATATCTGCGCGGCCCAACTGGACAGCATTGAGCTGATATCCGGCAATCCGTGAGCGCTTGCAGGCGCGTCCAGCATCAATTGACATCAGCCGCGGGTGTGCTCGACCGAGACTTCCGCCGCTTTAGCCAGGAGTTGAAGTGATGAAAAAAATCCTGATCATCGGAATTGGAGCAGGGGATCCTGACTACATGACCGTTCAGGCGATCAACGCGCTCAATCGGGTCGACGTATTCTTCGTGATGGATAAAGGCGTCGCGAAGGAGAAACTCGTTGCGCTGCGCAAGCAGATCATCGAGCGATTTATCGACGGCGACGCTTATCGGATCGTCGAGGCCACCAGCCCTGAACGCAGACGCGACGACACCGATTACCGATCGACAGTCGACGAGCTGAACCGCGACAAGCAACGCCTGTTCGAAGCCCTGATTGCAGACGAACTGCGCGACGGCGAAGTCGGCGCTTTCCTGGTGTGGGGCGACCCATCGCTCTACGACAGTACGATCCGCATCATCGAGGCCATTGCGCAAGAGGGGCGGCACGCGTTCGACTATGACGTGATTCCCGGGATCAGCAGCGTCCAGGCGCTGGCCGCACGGCATAAGGTCCCGCTGAACCTGATTGGCCGGTCGATCGCAATCACCAACGGCCGCGCGCTCGCCGAAGGCTTCCCCGCGAATGTCGACAGTGTCGTCGTGATGCTGGACTCGCAGAATGCCTACCGGCATCTCGTGGATGAAGACCTGGACATCTACTGGGGAGCGTACGTGGGCACGCCCGACGAAATTCTCATTGCGGGAAAGCTGCGCGACGTGATGGACGAAATTGAGCGCGTCAGGGCGGAGGCTCGGCGCGCCCATGGCTGGATCATGGACACGTATCTGCTGCGTAAGCGCGACAGCAAATGAAAGATGGCCACCAGGAGGTGGCTATCTTTCACACAACCGGCTTGCCGGTTGCGGCGCCGGCCAGTTGTTTCACGCGTTAAGCGCGGCAAGCGCGACTCGCACGGAGCGGACCGCGCACGCGCGTTAGACGCAAGCGCGCAGCTTCTTCGCCGCCGCCACCATGTTGGTCAGCGCCGGAATGACCTCTTCCCACTGGCGCGTCTTCAGGCCGCAGTCCGGGTTCACCCACAGGCGCTGCGCCGGAATGCGTTCGGCGGCTTTCTTCATCAGTTTAACGATGTGTTCTTCGGTCGGGATGTTCGGCGAGTGAATGTCGTACACGCCCGGCCCGATTTCGTTCGGGTAGTTGAAGTTGTCGAATGCGTCCAGCAGTTCCATATCCGAGCGCGAAGTCTCGATGGTGATCACGTCGGCGTCCATGTCGGCGATCGACGAGATGATGTCGTTGAACTCCGAATAGCACATATGCGTGTGGATCTGCGTTTCGTCATCCACGCCATTGGCGGCGATACGGAACGACGTCACTGCCCAGTTCAGGTATTCCTGCCATTGCGATTTGCGCAGCGGCAGACCTTCGCGCAGGGCTGCTTCGTCGATCTGTATCACGCGTACACCGGCCTTTTCGAGGTCGAGCACTTCTTCGCGGATCGCCAGCGCCAACTGGTAGCACGACACCGAACGCGGCTGGTCGTCGCGCACGAACGACCAGTTCAGGATCGTGACCGGGCCCGTGAGCATGCCCTTCATCGGCTTGCTGGTGAGCGACTGCGCATACCTGATCCATTCCACCGTCATCGCCTTCGGGCGGCTGATGTCGCCGAACAGAACAGGCGGCTTCACGCAACGCGAGCCATACGACTGCACCCAGCCGAACTGGCTGAACGCATAGCCGTCGAGCTGTTCGCCGAAGTATTCCACCATGTCGTTACGCTCGGCTTCACCGTGCACCAGCACGTCCAACCCCAGCGTTTCCTGCTCGCGCACGCTGCGTTCGATCTCGGCCCGCATCGCGGCCTTGTAACCGGCTTCGTCCAATGCGCCGCTCCTGAACTGGCTGCGTGCATGACGGATCGCGCCGGTCTGCGGAAACGAGCCGATGGTCGTGGTCGGGTAGGGCGGCAGCTTCAACAGGGCAGCCTGCCTGTCGGCGCGCGCCGGGTAGGTGTTCTTGCGCTGACCGAGGGCCGGGCTGATCTTCGCGAGGGCAGCCTTGACCGCCGGGTTATTCACACGCGGTGACGCGCGGCGCGCGGCAATCGCTGCACCGTTAGCGGCCAACTCTGCCTTGACGGCGTCGCGGCCATTGTTCAGCGCGCTCGCCAGCACCTTCAGTTCGCCCAGCTTTTGCAGTGCGAAGGCGAGCCACGAGCGGACTTCCGCATCCAGCTTCTGTTCGCTTGCCAGGTCCACCGGCACATGCAGCAGCGAGCACGACGGTGCAATCCAGAGGCGCTCGCCCAGTTGCTTCGCGACCGGCTCGAGCCAGTCGAGCACGCCGTTGAGGTCGGTCTTCCAGATGTTGCGGCCGTTGATTACGCCGAGCGACAGCACGCGGTCCTGCGGCAATTGTGCAATCGCGGCAGCGACTTCAGCGCGCGCATTGATTGCATCCAGATGCAGGCCTTGCACCGGCAGCTTGCAGGCCAGCGGCAGGTTGTCGAGCAACTGGCCGAAGTACGTCGCCAGCAGCAGCTTGACCTTGCTGTTCGCCAGCGCGTCGTATGCGGTGACGTACGCCTGTTGCCATTCGGCGGACAGTTCGGTGACGAGGACCGGTTCGTCGATCTGCACCCATTCGACGCCTTGCGCCGCCAGCGTGGCCAGCAGTTCGGCGTAGACCGGCAGCAGACGCGGCAGCAGCGCCAGCTTGTCGGAGTCGTCCTTGGCCTTGCCCAGCGCCAGGTAGGTCACCGGGCCGACGATCACCGGCTTGGCCTTGACGCCTTGTGCGTTGGCCTCAGCCAGTTGTTCGAGCAGACGAGACGGGTCGAGCTTGAACTCGGTACCGGCGCTGAATTCGGGGACGATGAAGTGATAGTTGGTGTCGAACCACTTGGTCATCTCGCCGGCAGCAACGCCGCCGCAGCACGCGCCGTGCTCTTCGGCGCCTTTGGCCGAACGGCCGCGGGCGACGCGGAAGGCGTTGTCGAGCGCATCGCCCTGGAAGCCCCGCACGCGTTCCGGCAGGTTGCCCAGCATGAAGCTCATGTCCAGCACGTGGTCGTAGAAGGCGAAATCGCCGACGGCGGCGAAGCCGAGGTCGGCCTGGTGCGCCCAATGACGCTGGCGCAGTTCGGCGCCCAGCGCTTTCAGTTCGGCGAGCGAGGATTCGCCCTTCCAGTAGGACTCGAGCGCGAATTTCAGTTCGCGCTTCGCGCCGATGCGGGGGAAGCCCAGATTATGTGTGGTTGCCATCGTGTCGCCTTGGTTCGATCAGGTTGCGGATCGAGGCATGCTAGCTAAGGCGTCTTATGAAGTAAAATGGTGTTAATTCAACGAACCATTAGTTTTGCTCATACACCATGCTTGAGAGAGTTCACCTGGCGATTGTTCAGGCGGTGGACAAACACGGCTCGCTTACCGCCGCAGCAGACATCCTGTGCGTGACGCAATCCGCCCTCAGCCACTCCATGAGGAAGCTGGAGCAGCAACTGGGTACGGATATCTGGTTGCGCGAGGGCCGCAGCTTGCGCTTGACCCAGGCGGGCGAGTATCTGCTGGCGGTTGCCAACCGCCTGCTGCCCCAACTGGATCTGGCCGAGGAGCGTCTTAGACAGTACGCGCAGGGCGAGCGTGGGGCACTGCGCATCGGCATGGAATGCCATCCCTGCTATCAGTGGTTGCTCAAGGTGGTGTCGCCGTATCTCGCGCGCTGGCCGGACGTGGATGTCGACGTCAAGCAGAAATTCCAGTTTGGCGGCATCGGCGCGCTGTTCGGCTACGAAATCGACCTGCTCGTCACGCCGGACCCGCTTTACAAGCCGGGCTTGCGCTTCGAGCCGGTGTTCGATTATGAGCAGGTGCTGGTGGTGAATCGTGAGCATCCGCTGGCGGGCGTGGAGTACGTGAAACCCGAGCAATTGACCCGGGAGGTGCTGGTCACTTATCCGGTCGAGACCGACAGGCTGGATATCTACAATCAGTTTCTGATGCCCGCGGGCGTAACGCCACGGCGTCACAAGGCGATCGAAACCACCGACATCATGTTGCAGATGGTGGCCAGCGGCAGAGGCGTCGCGGCACTGCCGCGCTGGCTGGTGGAAGAGTATGCCGACAAGATGAACCTGGTCCCGGTGCGGCTGGGGCGAAAGGGCATCGCCAAGCAGATTTTCCTGGGCGCCCGCGAAACCGATACGGAAATTGACTACCTCAAGGCCTTCATCGAACTGGCTCGCATGCCGGCGGCGGCCTCGATTGAAACCGGGCAAACACCGTAATCAGAGCGGTTCGCTGCGCGCCTGCCGCATGCCTGCCGCATTCCTGCTGTGTGGCCGTGTCCGAGCAATAAAGAATGCCCGGGCTCACTTATCGGCAATGACCGGCGTTCTCTCGATCAGTGAGCAGATCAATTCCTGATCGACCGGGGTTGCCGGGTTGTAGACCACCATCCGAAGATCCGGCCGTCCGTCGACCGCGAACGACGAGTATTCCAGCGAGATCGGCCCCAGCACGGGGTGGCGCAAACGCTTGATGCCGTCGCCGTGACTCTGCACTTCATTGTCCTGCCACATGGCGGCGAACTCAGGGCTTGCCCGGCACAGTTCGTCGACGAGCGGCGCCACTTCGGCATCGGCGCCCGCGCGCGCGGCATCGACCCGGAAGGCGCCCACCACCATGCGGGCCACGCTTGTCCAATCGAACTGCGCGGCGCGCACGCGAGGGTCGCAGAAGATCATGCGCAAAATGTTGCGCCGTTCAGGGGGCAGGGTGGCGTAGTCGGTGAGCACGGCCGCGGCCGCGCGATTCCATGCAACCACATCCCACGTCGCAGTCCTTAGAATTGCCGGGCTGTAGGGCAGCGCTTCGAGCAGGCGTTGCAGCCGGGGCGTGATCGCGTCGCTGCTGCGATAGCGGACTTCGGGCGGATGGCCGAGGCCGAGCAGGAATACATGCTCGCGCTCGACCTCGGTCAGCATCAGCGCCTTCGCGATGCGGTCCAGCACCTCCGCCGACGGGTTGCCGCCGCGCCCCTGCTCCAGCCACGTGTACCAGGCCGCGCTGATATTGGCGCGTTGCGCCACCTCTTCGCGGCGCAGCCCAGCCGTGCGCCGCCGGCCACCGGAAATACCGAAGGAGGCGGGATCGAGCCTGGTGCGGCGGTTCTTCAGATAGCTGCCGAGGCGGTTGCCGCTTTCGTCGTCGTTCACTTGCGCCATGCTTAGCCTGTTAAGACGTATACCCGGATAATCTCACCGCTTTAACAGGATGATTTTGCCTCGTAGATTGCTCCCAATCAACCTGATTCGGGAGTACTTCAGATGCGAGTCTTTGTTACGGGAGCGACCGGTTTCGTCGGCTCCGCTATTGTTCGCGAGTTGCTCGCGAACGGCCATCAGGTGCTCGGGCTGACTCGCTCGGCAGAGGGCGCGGCGGCGCTCGCCGCAGCCGGCGCCGAGGCGCACCATGGGTCGCTGACCGACCTCGACAGCTTGCGCCGGGGCGCGGCGGCGGCTGATGGAGTCATCCACACTGCGTTCAATCACGATTTCTCCCGCTTTGCGCAGAGTGCGGAGGAAGACCGGCAGGCGATCGAAGTACTAGGCGGCGTGCTCGAAGGCAGCGAGCGTCCGTTGCTCGTCACGTCCGGCACGGCGTCGCTGAGGCATGACGGCAACGCGGCGACCGAGACGGATCGTCCTCCTGTACCGTCCGACAGTTTTCCTCGCGCGTCGGAGGCGGCGGCAGAGGCGCTTGCCATGCGCGGCGTGCGGGCGAGCACGGTGCGGCTGGCGCCGTCCGTTCACGGTGAAGGCGATCATGGGTTTGTCCCGCGGCTGATCAGCATCGCGCGGGAGAAGGGCGTGTCGGCGTACGTGGGCGACGGACTTAACCGCTGGTCCGCCGTGTATCGTCTGGATGCCGCCCGCGTTTTCCGGCTCGCGCTCGAGCGCGGCGCGATCGGCGGTCCCTATCATGCAATCGCTGAAGAGGGCGTGCCGTTCAAGGCGATTGCCGAATTGATCGGCCAGCGGCTCGGGGTACCGGTTGTCACCATGTCAAAGGACGAGGCGCTGGCTCATTTCGGATGGTTCGGTATGTTCGTCGGGATGGATTTGCCGACCTCGAGCGCACGGACCCGCGAGGTGTTGGACTGGACGCCGACCGGTCCGGACCTTCTCACCGATATCGGCCAGGCGGGCTACTTCGCGCATCCCTGATTGTCGGCGCCGAGTGGTTGGCGCGGCGCTGCTTGACCGCGACGGCTCAGGGAAACGCCGGAATAGTCGGATCCGTTCCCTCTATGTCCGCTTCCGGATGATGGCTCTTAACCAGTTCTTCGATTTCGTCGACACGATCCTTGCCGACGTCGACCATCATCAGTAACTCGCCCTTTTCGATCGCGCTTTCAAAGCGCTTCAAGCGGGTGCTTGGGATGCCGATCCCGATCATGGTCGCGGTCCATGCGCCGAACCCCGCGCTCGCCAGCGTCATCAGAACCACGACGCCGCCCGCGATCGTCAGCCCCGCGGGTGGAAAAGCCATCGCGACGAGTCCCGCGAGCATGCCCGTCACGCCACCCGCGGCAGTGCCGCGCGCCAGCGCGGGAAGCAGATCGCTGCGCTGTGTCAGCGTCGCCTCCGGCAACTGCTCCAGATGCACGTCCGGACGCGCGAGCACGTGGATATGGCGCCATTCGACCCGCTTCAGCAACAACTCGTCGATGATCGACTTCCCGCTTTGCACATCGGGCAATAGGAAATAAATGCGCCGCATGTCGGGCCTCCTGTCGGTAATAATCGGCGCTCGATGCGAGGCGACGAGCCAAACCTTGCCGCCTCGATCACGACCGATTCCTACGTTATTTAGCTCAGACATCCAGACGCAGATAAAACTCCCGCGCACGCGCATGGCGTTCATGGTGCGCCGCGGCAGTTTTCGCTGCCGACTCAAGGCCTTCTGTCCGACCTCGTCTGTCCACGTGCCAAAACAAGGCGAGCCTGTAAGGCAGCTATCAGGGTTGCCCGGCGCTTCGCTAACGGTCCGCCGCTAGCCCCTTCAGGTACGCTTCGCCCGCGTCCTGTGCGGCGGCGCGCATCGCGAACCTGTCGTCCGAAACCAGCGAACGTTTGACTTTTTTTGCCCCGAAGTCGACCAGCGTGATGACCCAGACATATTCGCCGGCCTGTTCTGACGTTTGCACGAAGGCGCGTATATCTTCACTGTTGTTTGCGTTTGCGTTCATTGCGATCTCCTGAGTAAGCGTCGCGGAAAGAAAACGGCTCGTGTTCCGCATGACGGCCTGTTTTATGGGAGCTTGCCGATAATCGCGCTGGCTTCGCCCTTGGCGAACGCTCGGAGCGTTTGCGTGCGGACAATGCCGGCAGGCCCCGCGCGCAGCCCCAGATCGCGGAGCTGTGTTCATTCGGTGTTCGACGCGCGTGATCTGAGTGTAGGCAATGCAGGCGCGGGTGGCGCCACAAAAGGTGTTTTCGTGTCCCGCGTCGCTTGCTATTAGAACAGCACCAGGCGGCGCCATAGCGTGTCCGGTTTTTCGGAATCGAGCGTGCAGGCGGGGCCGCAGATTTATGCGCTTTTCTTCCGTTCAGCAAACCGGGCAGCGGCTGGTTTCGAAAAGCCGCCGCTGCATAAAAACGCTAGGCCGTTGCCGTTTTCAATGTCTCTATATCGCGCCGGGGCGGCGCGCCAAACATGCGCGAATATTCGCGGCTAAACTGCGACGCGCTTTCATAGCCCACCTGATAGGCCGCTGTCTCGGCGTTGGCCGTTCCCGCAGCCATCAGGTGGCGCGCTTCGAGCAGGCGGAGCTGCTTCTGGTATTGCAACGGTGTCATTGAGGTCAGCGCCTTGAACTGCCGGTGAAATGCCGACGGGCTCATTTGTGCAATCGCTGCCAGATCGTCGATGCGTAGGGTCTCGGTGAACTGGTCCCTGAGTGCATGGATCGCGGTAACGACTTTCTGCACATGACTGTTCGCCAGCACCACCGTGGCGACCTCGTTGCCGTGAGGCCCCGTCAGCATCCAGTAACAGATTTCCCGCATGATCATCGGCGCGAGAATGGGAATAGCGTCAGGCGTATCGAGCAGCCGCACCATGCGAAGCACGCAGTCGGAGAGCGGGCCGTCAAAGTCGGTGACAAAAACGCCATGCCCGAGATGGTCTGCCGGCGTGGGCGGCGTATCGAGACATGCCATGACCTCGCGCATGATGGCCAGGTTGAATTCAATCACAACAGCGAGGTACGGCTCGGCCGGGCTGGCTTGCACGACCTTGCTGAATGCCGGCATCTCGACGCTTACGACCAAAGCTTGTCCTGCCCGGTAGTCGTAGCGCCTGTCACCGAATAGCGTCCACTTGGCGCCTTGAATGACGACGCAAAGAGCCGGCTTCATGATCAGATGAGCGGGGTGCTTTTCGTGATCGGAGCGGAGCACGAGGAGTCCCTCGATAGCGGTCGCGAACGGGCTCTCCTTTCCGGCCTGCTTGTCGGTATAGCGTTTGACACTTTCGATTAGAGCATTCGACATAAGAACTTCCTTTGCGCCCGCATTGGTTCATTCGCGTTGGTTCATGTTACTGCCTCTCGTTTCATTCGGCGCAACCCTGAGCAGGATCAGGCAAGAAGTAGGGGAGTTAGGGCATTAAACCTCGCTGTCGGCGGGAATAAGCTTGCGTCCACTTACACCTGAAGCGGAGTGCAACATGACAGCAGGAGAATCAGCAGACGCCGTTTCGAAGATCGCAATCGTGACCGGCGGCAGTCGCGGCTTGGGGCGCAATACCGTGCTCCATCTCGCGAAGCGCGGTGTCGATTCCCTATTCACTTATCGCGCCAATCGGGCGGAAGCCGAAAAGCTGGTCGGTCTGGTCGCGGAGGAAGGTCAAAGAGCGATTGCGTTGCCGCTCGATACCGGCAAAGTGACGACGTTCGATTCGTTCGTGGAGCAGGTTCGGGCGTCGCTCGCCCAGCGGGGCGCCGAGCGTTTCGATTATCTCGTCAACAACGCCGGCATTTCGCACCACGCGCCGTTCGACAAGACAACCGAGGAAGAACTGGACGCGCTCTACAACGTCCATTTCAAGGGCGTGTTTTTTCTGACGCAGAAACTCCTGCCCCTTATCAATGACGGCGGCCGCATCGTGAATATCTCCTCGGGCCTGACCCGTATCGCTTTTCCGGGCAGTGCGCCGTATGCGTCCATGAAAGGCGCGGTCGAGGTTCTGACGCGTTATCTGGCGAAGGAACTCGGTCCGCGTCGAATTGCTGTCAATACCGTCGCGCCAGGCGCAATCGCTACGGATTTCAGCGGCGGCATGGTTCGCGACAATCCTGAGATCAACAAGCTCGTGGCGGATGCGACGGCGCTCGGCCGTGCGGGTCTGCCCGACGATATCGGACCGATGATTGCGGCGCTGCTGTCCGAAGATAACCGCTGGGTGAATGCCCAACGTATTGAAGTATCGGGTGGCATGTCTATATAGGCGTGCAGCAGGAGTCGACGAGCTGCTGCCAGACGAGCAGTTTGCCGGACCACGGGGACTTCTGCATCCCAACCGCCAGCATAAGCAGCCAGAACGCGATCCAGAGCCATAGCAGGCGTCGCACGCGGGGTGCGGGTCTGGATTCGCCGACGAGGTAGCTAGTGTTCACCTGACTGGCTCATTCGCATGATCGTGCGGGTCGGAAAGGGTGCGGGCGGCTAGGTATGCGCGATCAGCAGTTCCTCGGCATTGTTCGGCGGGCGCAGGCCATCCGTCCTGCCCTGGAAGTAGCGCTGCGTCAGATCTGCCGCCGAGACGTGCCGGGCTTCTTTAAAGCCTGCTTCGCGGGCCAGCGCCTGAATATCCGGCGGAGTGAAGAAGCTGAGGAACGGCGTGCCACTTGCCCGCGCGCCTTTCTCCGCCATCTCGAGCCCGGGGCGTACTTCGGGATCGGCCAGTTCGAGCGGCAGCAGGAACGTCATGGCGAGTGTCGAGCCTGGGGCGAGGGCGGCGACTTCGCGCAGCGTGGCCGCGTTCGCTTCCTTCGTGAGATACATGCTGACGCCCGTGGAGACCACGATCGCCGGCTTGCTCTCATCGAAGCCGGCGCTTACCAGTTCGTCCCGCCAGGAACCGCCCGCCTCGAAATCGACCGGTACGAAGCGTAGCCAGTCCGGCACGCCGAAGCCGAGTTCGATCAGGCGCTGACGCTTCCATGCCTGCGGGCCGGGTGGGTCGACCTCGAACACCTTGAGGCGGGACGCGAGCTCCGGTCTGCGTTGGGCGAAGGTGTCGAGGCCCGCGCCGAGGATCACATACTGGCTGACTCCGCGAGCCGCCTGCTCCACGACCAGATCCTCGATGAAACGCGCACGGGCCACGATGGACGCGCGAAACGGCCGCGTGAACTGCGGGTCCATGTCTCCGCGGCTGCGCCAGCCCTCGTCAGGGGCCAGCAGCTTAAGGCCGATGGTGTCGTCCAGCACGTGCGGAAGGGAATCAGCCTCGACATGCAGCGCTCGCCACAAGGCGACGCGTGCTGCGGTGCTGTCTGGCGCTGCATCTTGCTTGTCGTTCATGAGTATCGATCCTGTTTGCTGGTTTGTTCTGGCGTGAAGCCGACCTGAAGGTACTGTCGCCGCTTGCCGCTTGCCGCTTGCCGCTTGCCGCCTGAAGCAGAGGTGCCGCGCTCCCGCATGAGTATTCCCGCGAGGACAATGGTAATCTTGCGCCGCTCCAGTCAACAAGTCTAACGACCGGCCAGAGATTCAACCGACCGGCGCGGCATCTTCCGCGCCGGCATCCCACATCGATCGAAAGAGTGACCATGACAAGTTCCATCTACAGCGCATCCGTTCCGGTTTTCAAGCAAATGCTGACGGCATTGTCCGACGTGCTGAAGAAAGCCGAAGCCCACGTCACCGAAAAGAACATCGAGCCGAACGCGCTGCTGCAGGCGCGCCTGTTCCCGGATATGTTCCCCCTCGTGCGCCAGGTGCAGATCGCTGCCGATTTCGCCAAAGGCGTGAGCTCGCGACTGGCCGGCGTCGAAGTGCCGTCGTGGCCCGACACCGAAGTCACGTTTGCCGACCTGCAAGCGCTCATCGCCAAGGCGTTGACCTACATCGGCTCGCTCGATGCCGCGCAATTCGACGGTAGCGAGAACAGGGAAATCGTTTTGCGTCCGGGTACGCCGAAAGAGAAGAAGCTGGTCGGCAGCGCCTATCTGCAAAACTACGGTTTGCCGCAGTTCTTCTTCCACGTGACGACGGCCTACGCGATTCTGCGCCATAACGGTGTCGAAATCGGCAAGCGCGATTATATGGGCGCTTACTGATCGTAGGCGCAGGGGGCGAGAGGGAGAAAGCCGGGTGGCCGCTATGCGGTGGAGGAGGGGTATCGCATGTCATGCGATAGATTTTCTTCCCCTTGGGACAAGATATCGTCGTTAGTCGGCGGCTCGGCGAGCACGCATACTTCTTTCCCGGTGAGTCCGCCCGGACCTCACGCCCCCACGCAAAATCGACATATTAGGGACATGAACCTCAGAGCCATCAGCGTTATCGCAACCGCCCTCTTTACCTGTGCAATCGCAACCGTTAGCCGCGCGGCCGACGATCAGCAAAGCAGAATCAGTCAGACGGTGAGCCGGGCCATACAACCGGTCATGGCGAAGGACAACATCGCCGGCATGGCAGTCGGGATCGTCGACGGTGACAGACACTACGTATTCAACTATGGCCTCGCGTCGACGGAAACGAAGCAACCGGTCACGCGTGACACCTTGTTCGAACTCGGCTCTGTCAGCAAGACCTTGACGGCGACACTGGCGTCATACGCCCAGGTGCGCGGCGATCTGTCTTTGTCGGATCAGTCGGACAAGTATCTGCCGTCTCTGCGCAATAGCCCGTTCGGCAAGGTCAGTCTGCTCAGTCTGGGCACGCACACGCCTGGCGGGCTCCCGTTGCAGGTGCCGGACACGATCCACAACAACGATCAGTTGATGCAGTATTTCCAGCAATGGCAGCCCACCTATGCACCTGGAACCTATCGGACGTATGCCAACCCCGGTATCGGCGCGCTCGGTCTGATAACCGCGAAGAGCATGGGTCAGGATTTCAGCCGGTTGATGGAGAATCAGCTGTTTCCCGCACTCGATATGAAGCGCAGCTACATCAAGGTTCCCGCCAGTGCCTTGAACGACTACGCTCAGGGCTACACGAAACAGGGCGCGCCGATCAGAATGGCACCCGGCGTGTTGTCCGAGGAGGCCTACGGTGTGAGGACCACGGCGGCCGACATGATTCGCTTCGTGCAAGCCAATATGAATCTGATTCCGTTGGACCCGAAGCTCCAGCGTGCGGTGACGGAGACCCATACCGGATACTTCAAAGCCGGGCCGATGACCCAGGATCTGATATGGGAACAATATCCGTATCCCGTCAAACTGCAGACGTTGCTGGACGGCAATTCACCCGCAATGATCTTCAACGCAACGCCGGTCACGGCAATATCGCCGCCGCAGGCGCCTCGCGAAGACGTCTGGATCAACAAAACCGGCTCGACCAACGGCTTCGGCGCGTACATCGCATTTATTCCGCAGAAGCGGCTGGGGATCGTCATCCTCGCCAACAAGAACTTCCCCATTGAAGAACGGGTGAGCGCTGCATACCGGATTCTCACGTCGCTGGCCAACGGCCAACAATGACCAGGAAGATCTTCGATGAAAAGCGCTCGCTGTCTTCTTCTTCTCCTTCCTTCGCTCATGTGCGTTCAAACGGTCAAAGCTGCGGACAGCGCGCCGGCGGCGAAAGACACGGTCGTTTTGCAACGGGTTCCCGTTCCTGGAACCGATCGCGAAATGGGCATGGGGATTGCTGAATTTCCGCCGAACGCGTCGAAGCCGTGGCATAAGGCGACCGGTCCGGAAGTCGCGTACGTACTCGAGGGGGAGGTGACGGTGCAGGCCGACGGTCAGCCCACTCAGGTCGTTCGTGCGGGCGAGAGCTACCGGATGCGTGCCGGTGTCGTGCATGTCACCACGGCCGGACCGAAAGGCGCGAAGGTCATTGCGACCTGGGCCTGGGTGCCGGGGAAACCGTTCAATATCCGCGTGTCTAAATGACTTCGAAGCGACCTCGAAGTGACCTCGAAGCGACCTCGACGCGACGCGAGTGTTGATTGCGAAACCGAAGACGTATCGTGCTTTGTGCGAGCCGTTGTTATCGACCGTAGTCCTTAAGGAGAGCAAGCGATGAGCCGTCCGGATTTCATCAAACACTGGACTGAACTGGAAGAACCGGATGCGCATTCCTATCGCGGAGATACCGAGAAAATGGCGCTGGACGCACCGCTTTCCGCCGCGCTTGGCATTACGCGTATCGGCATTCATCACGTAAGGCTTTTGCCTGGCCGGCGGACCTCCTATCCGCACGCCGAGAGCACCGAGCAGGAGTTTGTGTACGTGCTCGAAGGCAAGCCCGATGTCTGGATCGACGGTGTGCTTCATGCACTTGCGGAAGGCGATTCCGTCGCGTTTCCGGCAGGCACCGGCATCTGCCACACCTTCATCAACAATACGCAGGACGAAGTCAGGCTGATGGTGATCGGCGAACGTCCGCGTGACGACAACCGCATTCGTTACCCGCTCAACGAAGCCTACGAACGGTCTCGCGCGGATCGCTGGGTGGACTGGCCCGTGAGGCCAATCGGAGAGCATGACGGGATGCCGGACTGAAGCCTGCGCGCGGATGTGCTTCGGCTGAGGGCCGCGGCGCGGTCCTGCAAATATTGGCGATTCAGGCTAGGCTACCCTGTGGGCCGTTTTCGGGTGGTACCGAGGCGGCCGTGTCACAGCTTATTCCCGTCAGGAAAGTCATGAAACAACCGCTAACTATCGATTTTGTCTCCGATATCGCCTGCCCGTGGTGCGCGATCGGCCTCTCGTCGCTCCAGCTTGCGCTGTCGCGTTTAGGCGATACGGTCGACGCCCAGGTCACCGTGCATCCCTTCGAACTGAATCCGGAGATGGGGCCGGACGGCGAGAGCATCGTTAATTATCTCGGCAAAAAGTACGGACGCACGCCGGAGCAGATCGCCGAAACGCAAGCAGCAATCCGCGAGCGTGGCGCAAGTGTCGGGTTTGATTTCGGCGCGCGCACGCATGTCTATAACACCTTCGATGCCCATCGCCTGCTGCATTGGGCCGGCCTCAAAGGCAAACAGTTGCCGCTCAAACTGGCGCTGCTGCGGGCCTATCACTCCGACGGCAAGGATCCGGGCAATCACGAGGTGCTGGCCGAAGCGGCTCGATCCGTCGGGCTCGATGCCGGCGAAGCCGGTGAGGTGCTGCGAAGCGGCGCGTATGCCGACGAGGTTCGTGCGGAAGAA
Source organism: Paraburkholderia fungorum (assembly GCF_902833645.1). Classification (GTDB taxonomy): domain Bacteria; phylum Pseudomonadota; class Gammaproteobacteria; order Burkholderiales; family Burkholderiaceae; genus Paraburkholderia; species Paraburkholderia fungorum. The sequence continues at coordinate 159,545 of NZ_CADFGE010000003.1, read as the reverse complement.
CAGGAATACCAGGCGAAGGGTATTCAGTCCGTGCCGGCGATCATCTTTAACGGCCGGTATCTGGTGAGTGGCGGCCAGCCGGTGGAAACCTTCGAGCAGGTCATTCAGCAGGTTCTGGCCGAAAAGTAACAGACAGGCACGCTGGCGCGCCTTTCTCGGTGCGCTGGGCAGTCTCACGCCGGACCTCAAATAGTGGGACTCCGGCGTGCAATGCGTTCGCACCCGATATTAGGGAATGCCTAATTGAGCCACCGCCGTCCAGCGGCGTAGAATCGTCGCACATCGGTTTGAGGGCACCAGGCAATGCGTCTGGCTTCTCGTTGCGATTTCCGCCGTTATTTCAGCTGCGATACCCGGCGACGCCCGGCGCAGCGGCGTGCATGTCGTTTTCAATCCGCTGCTCGCAATGGGGCCGGCGGCGCTGGCGCCATTGTCGTTCCTTGCGCGCCATGACCCCGCTCATTTCCGTCAAGCGGCTCAGCAAGCACTTTCCCGGTGTGCGGGCGCTTCACGAAGTCCAGTTCGAACTCATGGCGGGTGAAGTCCACGCGCTGATGGGTGAGAACGGCGCCGGCAAGTCGACGCTGATGAAAATCCTCGCCGGCGTCTACACCCGCGATGCCGGTGAGATCCTCCGTGACGGCCAGCCTGTCGAATTTTCGAGCCCGCGCGAGGCGCAGGCCATGGGCATCGGCATCATTCATCAAGAGCTTCAGTTGATGAATCACCTGAGCGTCGCCCAGAACATGTTCATCGGCCGGGAGCCGCGCGGCCGTCTCGGCCTGTTCCTCGACGAAGACAAGCTCAACGCGCAGGCGCGCGACATTCTTGCCCGCATGCATGTGAATCTCGACCCGCGCGCGGTGGTCAGCACCCTGACGGTAGCCAGACAGCAGATGGTGGAGATTGCCAAGGCCTTGTCCTTCGATTCGCGCGTGCTGATCATGGACGAGCCGACCTCGGCGCTCAACGAAGCCGAGATCGCCGAGCTGTTCCGTATCATCCGCGAGTTGAAGAGCCGGGGCGTGGGCATCGTCTATATCTCGCACAAGATGGATGAGCTCAAGCAGATTGCCGATCGCGTTACCGTGCTGCGTGACGGCGAATATGTGGCGACCGTCTCCGCGAAAGACACTAGCGTCGAAGCGATCATCGGCATGATGGTCGGGCGAACCTTGACCGACGTGGCGCCTTCTCACGGTACGGCGGATAAAGGCGAGGTCGCGCTCGAAGTCAGGAATCTGAACGCCGGCCCGCTCGTCAGGGACGTCAGTTTCACGCTTCACAAAGGCGAGATATTGGGCTTTGCGGGCTTGATGGGCGCCGGTCGCACCGAGGTCGCGCGGGCAGTGTTCGGCGCCGATCCGAGCGAATCGGGCGAGATTGTCGTGAACGGCGTGAAAGTAACGATCAGGAATCCGAGCGATGCGGTCGCGCGCGGGATCGGCTATCTCTCGGAAGACAGGAAGCGCTTTGGTCTTGCGACCGGCATGAACGTCGAGGCGAACATCGTGATGTCCAGCTTGCGCAAATTCCTGTCGCTCAACTTTTTTCTGCGCCGTGCCGAGATACGCCGGACAGCCGCGCATTTCATCAATCTGCTCGCCATTCGCACGCCGTCCGCGACGCAGGAGGTGCGGCTTCTCTCGGGTGGCAATCAGCAGAAAATTGTCGTGGCGAAATGGCTCGAGCGCGACTGCGACGTGCTCTTCTTCGACGAACCGACGCGCGGTATCGACGTCGGCGCCAAAAGCGAAATCTACAAGCTCCTGCGCTCGCTTGCCGGGCAAGGCAAGGCGATCGTGATGATCTCGTCGGAGTTGCCGGAAATCCTGCGCATGAGCGACCGTATCGTCGTGATGTGCGAGGGCCGCGTTACCGGCGAACTGCTGGCCCGGGAGGCGACCCAGGAGCGCATCATGCAACTGGCGACGCAGCGTGAAACCCTGAAAGCGGCGTGAGCCTCGAGAGGTCTATGACATGACACTGCCATCGGATACGTCGGCGCTGGGTAGCAAGGAGAGAGCCTCGGGCCTGAGAGCCCGCGTCTTCGCGCCGACCGCCGTGCAAAAACTGCTGGCCTTCGGGAGCCTGATTCTCCTGCTGGTCTTTTTCAGTTTTGCGTCGCCCGCGTTCATGCAGATGGACAACATGCTGGGAATTTTGCAGGCGACGGCGGTCAACGGCGTGCTGGCGATCGCCTGCACCTTCGTGATCATCACCGGCGGCATCGATCTGTCCGTCGGTACGCTGATGACGTTCACGGCGGTGATTTGCGGCGTGTTTCTGACCTACTGGCATTTGCCGATGTGGACCGGCGTGCTGGCCGCGATTGGCACGGGGGCGATCTGCGGGACCATTTCTGGCACCCTCACGGCGAAAATGAAAATACCGCCGTTCATTGCGACCCTGGGCATGATGCTGCTGCTCAAGGGCCTTTCGCTCGTCGTTTCGGCGGATAAGCCGATCTATTTCAGCGACACCGAAAACTTCTACCGGATCTCGCAGGATTCGCTGATCGGCTATGTGCTGCCGAACCTGCCTGTGCCGAATGCGGTGCTGATCCTGTTTTTCCTTGCGATCGTGAGTTCGATCACGCTTAACCGCACGGCGCTCGGCCGCTACACCTTTGCGCTCGGCAGCAACGAAGAAGCCGTGCGGCTTTCCGGCGTGAATGTCGATCGGTGGAAGATTGCGATTTATGGTCTGGCCGGCGCCATTTGCGGCGTTGCCGGACTGTTGATCGCCTCGCGCCTGAATTCGGCCCAGCCGGCGCTAGGTCAAGGTTACGAACTCGAAGCGATCGCGGCCGTGGTGATCGGCGGGACCTCGCTGAGCGGCGGCGCGGGCACGATTCTGGGCACGATTATCGGCGCGTTCATCATGAGCGTGCTGACCAACGGTCTGCGCATCATGTCCGTCGCGCAGGAATGGCAGATCGTGGTGACCGGCCTCATCATCATTCTCGCGGTCTACGCCGATATTTTGCGGCGCAAGAAGAGCTGACGAAGGCAAACGCCACACGGCACAAAGTCAAAGATCAAAGATCAAAGATCAAAGATCAAGAAAAGGGAGCGCCAGAGGCTCCCCCAGGCTGGAGGTTGATGGCCCACTTAGGAGGAGAAACCCCATGTTGAAAAGAAGACTAATCGGTGTCGTGGTCGGCGTCGGCGCGCTCGTTGGCGGGGCGAATGCTGCGTATGCGCAGGACACCTACATCCCGCTGATTTCGAAAGGCTTCCAGCATCAGTTCTGGCAGGCCGTCAAAGCCGGCGCGGAGCAGTCGGCCAAGGAGCATAACGTCAGGATCACCTTCGAGGGGCCGGAAACCGAGGCGATGGTCGACAAGCAGATCGACATGCTCTCGGCCGCGCTTGCGAAGAAGCCTCAGGCGCTCGGCATTGCGGCGCTCGATAGCAAGGCGGCCATTCCGCTGCTGAAGCGGGCGCAGGCCGCGAAAATACCGGTTATCGCCTTCGACTCCGGCGTCGACAGCGACATTCCGCTCACCACCTGCGCGACCGACAACATTGCGGCGGCCGCGCTCGCCGCCGACAAGATGGCCGCGGCGATCGGCGATGCGGGCGAGGTGGGGCTGATCGTCCACGACCAGACGAGCCGTACCGGCGTCGATCGCCGCGACGGCTTCCTGAACGAGATGAAAGCAAAGCACCCGAACATCAAGATCGTCTCGGTGCAGTACGGCGGCGGCGACCATCTGAAGTCGGCGGAAATCGCCAAGACGATGATTCAGGCCAACCCCAATCTCAAGGGCATTTTCGGCTCGAATGAAGGCTCGGCGGAGGGCGCCGCGATCGGTGTCAAGGAATCGGGCAAGAAGCTTGTCCTGATTGGCTACGATTCCGGCAAGGAACAGAAGGAAGACATCACGTCCGGCTTGATGTACGGCGCGATCACGCAGAACCCGATCGGCATCGGCAAGTGTGTGGTCGACTCCGCGGTCAAGGCGCTCAAGGGCGAGAAGCTGCCGAAGAAAGTCGACACGGGCTTCTACTGGTACGACAAGAGCAATATCAGCGATCCCAAGATCGCCGCCGTGCTCTACGACTGAGCGTCGTCGCAAGGCGCGAAGACAGAGGAGGGCGCAACGCGTCCTCTGCGTCTTCCGTCCTGCATGGCAGGGCGAGAGGGTGGCCGCAAAGAGACCGGGTGAGCGCACCCGGTCTCTTTGCTCATAGGCTGAAGTCGATCGCTGTCCAACAGGAGGGTGTTCAGATGCCCACGATCACCAGGCTGTCCGTGCGGGACATCCGCTTCCCGACTTCGCGTTCGCTCGACGGCTCCGACGCGATGAACGCCGCGCCGGATTACTCCGCCACCTACGTGATGCTCGAAACCGATTCGCCGAAAGGCTTTACCGGCCACGGCCTCACGTTCACCATCGGCCGTGGCAACGAGATTTGCGTGACGGCGGTGCAGGCGCTGGCTCCGCTGATCGTCGGCAAAACGCTCGAGGATATCGCCGCGAACATGGGCGCTTTCTGGCGCACGCTGACCTCGGATAGCCAACTGCGCTGGATCGGCCCGGACAAGGGCGCGATTCACCTTGCGACGGCGGCTGTCGTGAACGCGGCCTGGGACCTGTGGGCCAAAGCCGAAGGCAAGCCGGTGTGGAAGCTGCTCGTCGACATGAGCCCCGAAGAACTCGTGGCTTGTCTCGACTTCCGCTATGTGACCGATGCGATCACGCCGCAGGAAGCCATCGCCATGCTGCACCGTCATGCGAGAACCCGGGGCGAACGCGAGAAGGAGATGCTGGCGCACGGCTATCCGGCTTACACGACGTCGGCCGGCTGGCTCGGTTACGACGACGCCAAGATTCGCCGGCTCGCGCGGGAAGGCGTCGCGCAGGGCTGGACGCACTTCAAGCAGAAGGTGGGCGGCAATCTCGAGGAGGATATGCGCCGGGCTCGCATCCTGCGCGAGGAGATCGGCGAAAACCTGAAGCTGATGATGGATGCGAACCAGGTATGGGATGTCGACGAAGCGGTCGCGAACATGCGGCAACTGGCGCAATTCGATCCGTGGTGGATCGAGGAACCGACGAGCCCCGACGACATACTCGGCCACGCGGCGATCCGGCAGCGGATTCGGCCGGTCGGCGTCGCGACGGGCGAGCACTGCCATAACCGGGTGATGTTCAAGCAGTTGCTGCAGGCGCAGGCCATCGACTTCTGTCAGGTCGATAGTTGCCGGCTCGGCGGTCTGAACGAGGTGATCGTCGTGCTGCTGATGGCGGCGAAGTTCGGCGTGCCCGTGTGTCCGCATGCGGGCGGCGTCGGTTTGTGCGAGTACGTGCAGCATATTTCGCTGTTCGACTATATCTGCGTGTCGGCGTCGCTGGAAAACCGCGTGCTCGAATACGTGGACCATCTGCATGAGCATTTTGTCGACCCGGTCGTGATTCGAAACGGCCGGTATATGCCGCCGCAACGCGCGGGCTACAGCATTGAAATGCATGCGGCGTCGCTCGATCAATATGACTTTCCCGAGGGGCCGGCCTGGCGGGTATGAAAGCGAGCACGCGGGCCGGCGCGGCCCGCGCCGGGATCTGGATCGGGCACACCCCTCTGATTAGCAGGCTTCGTTGGGCAAGTTCTTTCAGGTAGCATCGATTCCAATATATGGGTTTTCGGTGTCGTCGGCGGTATTAGCGACGCCATCGTTAAGCCAAAAAATTCGAAGCCAGAAACCTGAGAGAGACCAGCAAGAGCCCGGACAATACGTACAAGACCGGCGGGCTCCGCATGGAAAAGTCATTTGGAAGAGCCCGCCCGCTTGATTAGCGGGCGGCTCTTTTGCGAGCGCTCATGCCGCGCGGGAACAACCCGGGCATTCGGGCCGCCGGGAAGCCCAGCGCTTACCTGTCGCCAGACTGGGCGGTGCCGCCGGAGAGATGTTTGAGCCACAGGCTCATCAGACCCGCCCGGCCTCGCACGCCGTATTTGCGGAAGATCCCGGTGATATAGGAATGGGTGGTCGAGGCGGCGAGGCCAAGCCGCTCGGCGATCTGTTTTTCAGTCGCCTCCGTCAGCAGCAGTTCAACCACTTTGCGTTCGTGCGGCGCGAGGACGGACAACAGTGCCGATGGCGCGGCCGCACGGCGACGGAGTTCGGTCACGTCGCGGGCGACACCGACACGCAAACGCTCATGCTCCAGCCAGTGCGCGGACCATGTGACGTAGACGTCGCTGCCATTCTTATGACGATAGCGGTTTTCAAACCCTACCCGTTTGCGGCCGGCCAATACCTCTTTGGCTTCCCGGCGCGTGGCGTCCTGATCGGCGGGAACCACGAAATCAATGATGAACTGGTCGGCGAAATCGCCCGGCGCGTAGCCGAATATATCCTCGCACGCGCGACTGGCATGGCGGATACGGCCCGTCTCGCTGACGAGGAAGATTGCGTCGGGCGAAAACTCCGCCGCCGTGGTGACAAGGTCTTCGATGACTTCACTTTTCATGGCTGTGTACTGACTCCTACGCCTGCGGATCGCGCTTGTGAGATCACCGTTTCGCGTGATGTTCGGGAGATAGAAAGCAGCAGAAAGCAGATCAGGTTGCGCGGACAGCGTAGCGCGATAAAACTATACGGTCAATTTTGCCTGATGAGTGCGCAGATTCGTCCGGATGCTGAAAAAATTTCCAGTTGCCGGACTATTTACCTGCGAACTGTGACGGTTTGATTACGGCGGATCGTGGGCAAGCTGCATGGCAGCGGTCGAGCATGAGCCGTTCTGCAGTGCACAGGTCGATGATGGAGGAATTCTGTTCTGCCGCCGGCCATTACGCGAAATGGCCGGTTTACTGCGCGAATCGATGAGCTGCGCGCCGGTGGCGGCGCGCAGCTATGCCGGCTCCGTCAACCAGGAATCACGGGCTCGACCAGCTTGGCCAACTGCACGAGCGACTCCTGCCAGCCGAGGTAGCACATCTCCAGAGGAATGACCTCGGGCACGCCTTCCTGCACGACGGAGAGTTCTGTTCCGCAGGACACCTGCCGCAATGAAACGGTGACATGCATCTCGCCGGGCAGGTTCGAGTCGTCGAATCGGTCCGTGTAGCGGATCGTTTCGAACGGCACCAGTTCGATGTATTCGCCGCCGAACGAGTGGCTATTGCCGGTGCCGAAGTTGCGGAAGGACATCTTGTGGGTGCCGCCCACGCGGGCATCCATGTGGTGGACCTGGCAGGTGAACCCATAGGGCGGGAGCCACCTGACTATTGCATCGGGTTCGAGGAAGGCCCGATAGATGCGTTCAGGAGGCGCGCGCAAGACGCGTTGGAGGCGGACTGTTCCAGTAGCCATGGTGTGTTTGCCTTTCAGTTGAGGGGTTGAACATACCTCAACGACGGTTCGGCGACGCCGGTATCGACATAGGCCGGGATCGGGAAAAACCCGTAGACGCCAATGCGAGAGCTTTCCTGAGCGACGCCGCCTGGACTTCCGCCGGCGCCTGCCTAACGCCGCCGGCGAGCCCGTCTGTGCCGTGTCATCCGCGAGGCGGTGTCCAGTCTGGAAACGGGTCGGGAAAGTCACGCCACGCGGTTTCCGAACGGGCAAGTTCTTCATCGCTTAACAGGCAGACATCGAACGACGCGCGCAACGACGCCTCGTCCATGCCCGTGCCAATCAGGACCAACTCCTGTTGGCGATCGCCAAAGCGCCCGTCCCACCGGCTGCGAATCATCGCCTGCGCCTCGGGGTCCTGTGGCCACGACTGTTTCGGCACGGCCGCCCACCACGTCCCCGCGCGCCCATGCCGTGAGATCGCGCCGGCCTGCGACCATTCGCCGACAGCGTGATTGCGCGAGGCGAGCCAGAAGTATCCTTTCGAGCGCACTACGCCGGGCCATTCGCATTGAATCCAGTCGAAGAAGCGCTTCGGGTGGAACGGGCGGCGAGCGCGATAGACGAAGCTGGTAATGCCGTACTGCTCGCTTTCGGGAATATGCTCGCCGCGCATTTCCTTCAGCCACCCGGGCGCCTGCGACGCGGCCTCGAAGTCGAATAGCCCCGTATCGAGAATCCGGTCGATCGGAACCTGCCCGAAATGGCTTTGCACAATCGACGCCCGCGAGTTGAGCACGCGCAGCACGCCCTTGAGTTGATCGATCTGATCCGCTGTTACGAGATCGGTTTTGTTCAGCACGATCACGTCACAGAACTCGATCTGCTCGGTCAGCAGATCGACGACCGTTCGCCGGTCTTCTTCGCCCATGGTTTCGCCCCGATCGGCCAGAAAATCGTGCGAGCCGTAATCGCGCACGAAATTGTAGGCGTCGACGACGGTGACCATGGTGTCGAGGCGCGCGACATCGGAAAGACTGTGGCCTGCTTCGTCGCGGAAAGTAAAGGTTTCGGCAACCGGTAAAGGCTCGGAGATACCCGTCGATTCGATCAGCAAGTAGTCGAAGCGCCGTTCCCGCGCGAGACGCTGGATTTCGATCAGCAAATCCTCCCGCAGGGTGCAGCAAATGCAGCCATTGCTCATTTCGACAAGCTTTTCGTCGATATGTGAAAGCTGGCTGCCGCCGTCGCGGATCAACTGGGCGTCGATGTTGACTTCTGACATGTCGTTCACGATCACGGCCACCCGCTTGCCTTCACGGTTATTCAGGACATGGTTCAGAAGCGTGGTTTTGCCTGCGCCGAGAAAACCGGACAGCACGGTGACAGGAAGCTTGTGCATGGGGAGAGGCCTTGAAATGATGAAAGGCAAGGCGCGTATGTCAACGCGACAACGCGACCCGGTTAATCCGACATGTTATAACATAACATTTACGACAGGCTCAACCGGGTTCTCCAAGCTTGACGTGCGAATCCCTCGGCTCGGACGTTGCTTCAGGCTGTCGTGCAGGGGCACGGATACCAGGCGGCGCGACGCCGCGGCAAATCATTGTTGCCCGTCCGCACGGCCGCCTCCCAGCGCCTCGAGCAGGGGCCGCAACGCATCCAGTTCCGCGCCGAAACCGCTCCAGTCACCCGCCTTCAATCGTGCGATGGCGCGGTCATAGTGTGCAAGCGCTTCGCGGGCACGCGCGTCCGCCGTGCCCTGAGGCGGCGATGCAAGCGGGGCGCTTTCTTCGAAGAGCGCCGCCAGCGCTTCACCCAAGGTCTCTTTCATCACCACCCGGTCCCCATACGCGGCGATCACGCGCTTCAACTCGGGTAACTGACCCGACTCCGCGCGCAGATAGAGCGGCGAGACGTAGAGGAGTGAGTTCTCAATCGGCACGACGAGCAGATGGCCGCGAATGACGCGCGAACCCATCTGGTTCCACAGCGATATCTGCTGGGAAATCTCGGTGTTTTGCTGAATGCGCGCCTCGATCTGGAATGGCCCGTAGACGAGCTTGTCCTTCGGAAACGAGTAGACGACGAGCTTGCCGTAGTTGGGCGGATCGCAACGCGCGGCGAGCCATGCGATCATGTTGTCGCGCTGGCTGGGCACCATCGGCAGCATCAGGACGAACTCCTCGCGCGATTCGTGAGGCAAGCGCATGATCATGTAGTAGGGCGTCATCGGTGTGCCGGGACTATTTCCCCCGTCAATGCCGACCAGTTCCCGGGGGAACTGCCAGAGGTCCTCGCGGTTGTAGAAAACCTCCGGCGCATCCATGTGGTAAGCCCGATATAGCTGCGCCTGAACCTGGAACAGATCTTCGGGGTAGCGGATATGTTGCTGCAGGTCTTGCGGCATCGCCGCGAGAGGCTTGAACAGACCCGGGAAGATGCGCTGATAAGTCCGCAGGATCGAATCGGCCGGATCGCTGACATAGAAATCGACCGTGCCGTTGTACGCGTCGATTACCACCTTGACCGCGTTACGGATGGTATTGGCGCCGTTGTCGAAATCCGCCTGAGCGTAGGGGAACCAGTTGCTCGTCGTATAGGCGTCCTGCATCCAGAAGAGACGCCCGTTGCTTGTGACGAGATAGGGATCGTGGTCGAGGCGCAGGAACGGAGCAATCGTACCCACCCGCTCCTGAATGTTACGGTGCAGCAGGATGCGGCTGGCATGCGTGATGTAGCCGGTCAGCAGAATGTTCAGATCTCCGAAGTGCCACGCGAACAGACTGCGGCGCGCGATGCGGCCGATCGCAATCCCATCGCGCCCACTGTACGTGGTGTAGACATTATCTTTGCCCTTCGGGTAGTCGAATTCGGGAACACTGCCTTTCACGATGACATAGCCTTCACCCCCTTCGCCAAAATACAGCCGCGGCTCGCGAATCACCGGTCCGCCGTGAGCGACCGGCGGAATATCCTGCAGATAGAAAGAGGGCAGACCTTCCGGCGATTTTTCGGTGACTGGCGACATCACGACACCGGTGCCGTGAGTGAACAGGAGGTGCAGGTTCACCCACGTCTGGGCATTGGCAGAAAGCATCGACGGCGCCAGTTCGCGGGCCGACAGCATCACCTGCCGGTAGCCGGAGTCGAGCCGGTAGCGGTCGATATCGACGGAGAGGAATTTGTAGTAAGTCCGGATCTCCTGCAATTGCGCGTAGGTATCCATCAGCGGCTGCACATCCCATAGGCGGATGTTGTCGATGGTCGCGCGGTTGGCTTCGAGCGAGGTGAGATTCAGTTCCTGCCCGGCCGGAAATGGCTTTACTTCGATCTGCGAGAGGCCGTAAGCCATTCGCGTTAGCGCGATATTGTGCTTGATGTAGGGCATTTCCAGCTGCAGCTCGCTCGGCTTGACATAGAAGCGCTCGAACAGCGCCGGGTAGACCACGGCGAACACGAACGAGGTGCCGAATACCAGTACTACCGAGGCGGCGGGAATGCGATAGTCCCGCCGGCGCATGTTGACCCACGAAGCGACGGCGGCAACGAGGGCGAAGCCGGTGAGTACCCACAAGACCGGAAGCACGACGTGGACGTCGGTATAGCTTGCACCGACCACGACGCCGTTATCGCCGTACAGCAGCAAGAAACGCTCGAGTGTGCAGGACCACGCTTTCACGACGAAGAACGCGCCGAGCAGCGCTGAAGCATGAATGGTGGCCGGGGCAGAGAGTCCGCGCGGCGGCCGCTCGAACGTGATGTCGCCGCGCAGCCCATAGACCAGGCCCGCAACGATCGCACTCAGGAAGACCAGTTGCAGCAACCAGTTCTTGAGTACCAGATAGGCGGGCAGTGAGAACAGATAGAAGCCGATGTCCCGTCCAAAGACAGGATCGCGCTCGCCATAGGGCACCTGATGCAGGAAGCGCAGCACCAGATCCCAGTTGGAGATGTTGCTGGCCGCGACGATCATCCCCAGGACAATCGCGCTACCGGCAATGCTGGCGCGCCAGCGAATCCGCGGTGCGAGCTGGTCCGCGAGTTCGCTGATGAACTCCGGCGGACCTGACAGACGGGCCGCTTCCACTTGCCAACTGCCTGGGCGTCGCGCGTAACGATGCGCGACGAAGCCCGACGCGGCTATGATGCCGGCCGACGCTGCGAACACCGCGCCAAACAGAAGTAGCTTGGCGGAGAAAACCGTCCAGAAAACGTCGGCATAGCCGATTGAAGCAAACCACAACCAGTCGACTACGACACGGGTGATGCGACCGGCAACGATCAATCCGGCCACGAAGACCGTCAGCGTGATGGCGGCGCGTCTGACGACCACGCGGGAGCGGGGTTGCGAATCCATTGCCCCTCCTTTGTCAGGGCACCACTCGTGGCCGGCGGCGATCAGGTCTGTTTGAATTGCCGATCCGTCGTGAATCCGGCTGACCGCTTTGTCGATGCATTGGCCGACGCTGCCGCGCGCGGTCAATGCATGATGGAGGCCATATAAACAATTGTAGTCCGGTGGGATAGCGTGCGCGGGCGCCACGGGACATCTTGCGGACCGGGTTGCTAGTGAGAACGATCTTGCGTCGCTTTTTTCTTCGGCCGTTTCGCTGCATTGCGCGTGACGCCTGTCGCCGCCGCGTCAACACACCTGGCGAGATGTCGAGCGGCTATTTCAATCTCGCTGTCGGTGAACGCGCCGAGGCCCAGTATCAAACCCGGCCGGGCGTTGCCAGCCGAATACATGGGAGACACTGCCCGTACGGCAACGCCGCTTTGCGCCGCTAACGACGCCACAGCGGTGTCGTCGACGCCCTCGCGCAGCCAGAGCACCATGTGCATGCCTTGATCGCTGGGCTGCAACCAGGCGAGTTCCTTCGGCAGCAGCCGCTCGACGGTCTCGATGATTTGCACGCGGCGCTCGGCATACACACTGCGAATTCGTCGGATATGACGGTCCAGATGGCCTTCCGCAATGAAGGCCGCCAGTACGTGCTGATCGGCGTTCGGCGGATTGCGGTCCATCAGCACGCGCGCGCCGCAGAAGGCATCGACAAGGTAGTCGGGAACCACGGCATAACCCAGACGCAACGATGGAAACAGAATCTTGCTGAAGGTGCCGAGATAGATCACGCGGCTCGGATCGAGTCCCTGCAGCGACGGAAACGGATGGCCGGCATAACGCAGTTCGCTGTCGTAGTCGTCCTCGACGATCCAGGCATTGTGTGTGCGAGCCCATGTCAGTAGCGCGTTGCGTCTTGCCATGCTCATCGGCATGCCTAACGGGTATTGATGCGACGACGTGACGAATGCAGCGCGGGCGGGCGCACCGAGTTCAATGCCGGCGTCGACGTCGAGCCCTTCCGCGTCGACGGGTACCCGGATCATGCGCCCGGGACGGCCGGTGCTTTCGAGGATGGCCGTGATGCCCCGGTACGCCGGGTCTTCCACCCACGCTGAGTCGTCGGCGTCGAGCAGCACCTGGCAGGACAGATAAAGACCTTGCTGCGTACCGCTCGTGATGATGACCTGGCCGGCTTCGCAGCGGACCGAGCGGGACCGTCTGACGTAGTCGGCGATGGCTTCACGCAGCGCGCGTGCGCCCTGCGGATCGCCATAACCCGCGGGTGCGCCGGGACCCCGGGCGCGCACACGGTTGCCGAGCCGCCGCCAGATATCGTCCGGCAGGGCACGGCCAACCGGCACCGACACGGCGAAGGGGGCAGCCGGTACGGCTGAAAATTGACGCGCAACCTGCGCGAGCAGGTGGGCACGTTCCGGAAGCGAAGCGGGCTCGACCGGGGACGGGCGCGCCTGGACGTCGGCAGGCGGCGTCAACGAGTGCGCCACGCTTGTGCCTGCTCTCGGGCTTGCCGTCAGGAAACCTTCCGCGATCAACTGATCGAATGCTTCGATAACGGTGCCGCGTGCGACCTGCAAGGACGCGGCGAGTATGCGCGTGGACGGCAGCATTTCGCCTGCTTGCAGATCGCCGCGACGTATCGCGTCGCGCAGCAGTTGGGCGAGTTGACGCCCTAGCTGGCCGGCCGTTCGATCCAGCGTGCCGATCGACGGAAGTTCGACCGTTCTGGGTTGCCTGGTCATTGCATTCTGGTTCAGTGATATTTGCCGAAACTGGCTCTACGAAACGAACCAGTTTAGCGCGAAAATTTTGTCATGGCCTTTAACGGATCTGACATGTACATACCCGCCCATTTCGACGAACCTCGCACTGAAGTCCTGCATACCCTGATCAAGGAGAATCCTTTTGGCATTCTGTTCACGCATGGCAGGAGCGGAATGGACGCCAATCACATTCCCTTTGAACTGAAAGCCGCAGAGGGCACGTGCGGCGTTCTGCATGCCCATGTCGCCCGTGCCAATCCTGTCTGGCAGGACGTGGCCGATGGCGACGAAGTGCTGGTTGTGTTTCGCGCCGGGGACGCCTATATCTCGCCGTCGTGGTATCCGAGCAAGCACGAGTTTCACAAGCAGGTGCCTACATGGAATTACCGCGTGGTACATGCCTACGGCCGCATTAGCATCCACGACGACGAGCGATACGTTCGTGGGGTGGTCGGCCGGCTGACACGCACTCATGAGGCGTCTCAGCCCAAGCCATGGAAGATGACGGGTAGCCCCGCCGACTACATCGACGCGATGCTGAAGGCGATCGTCGGCGTGGAGATCGAGATCACGCGCCTCGTCGGGAAGATAAAGCTGGGTCAGAACAAGGACGTGCGGGATATCCGGGGAGCCGGTGCGGCACTCAACGAGCAGGGAGAAAACGTGGTGGGTGATGCCATGCTGGCTTACGCGGAGATCAAGGCCCGGTAGCAGTGTTGGTCCTTCCCGATGGAATCATCGGGAAGGAGGAGTAACTCAAGGCGGACGCCGGCTCGCTAAAGAAGTTACCGGTTGCCGAGGCGCTCATGTACGTTCGGGATTATTGCCGCCGTGCAGTTTGCCGAACAGCCGGGCACCGAGCAGCCCCATCGCCAGGATGCCCATGCCGAACGGCAGCGCGTCGCTCGTCACCTTGAGCTCAAAATCGCCCACGCGGCAAACGAGAAGATAGCCGACGACGATATTGAAGAAACCCCATAGCACATTGACCGTCGATGACGACAGTCCTTTTCCCGGTGGTTTCGCGAACGGACTCTGGAAGGGTTCACCCATCACACCACTGACGAAATGTGGCACCGCATTCGACAGAAAGGCACCGCCAAAAAAATAACAGACCACATGCAGCCAATCCATTTCAGATGCTCCTGATGCTGTGTAGATCGATGTGTGGGATGGTTTTCATGAAGTACCCGAGCGGGTTCAGAAGTCGGCCAACCGTTGCAGCAGCCCCACCGCGGCGGCGAGCGTTGCCTGTTCCTGCGCGGACAGTTGCGCCTGGAGCGCGCGGAGCAGCCAATCCTCTTTCGCTGCCCGATTCGCCTGGAGCGCTCGCCTGAACCTGGGGGTCAGGTCGATAAGTGTTTGGCGTCCGTCGGCTGGGTCGGCTTTGCCTTTGATAACGCCCAACGTCTCGAGGCCGGCAACCGTGATCCGCATGGACTGTGGTTTCACGCCCTCCGCCCGCGCCAAAGCGGAAACGGTAGCGGGGCCATCACGATCCAGATGGAAGAGTACCGACGTCTGGGCCGACGTAAAGTCGCCGGTCTGCGAATGCTCTCGCGCGCGGCGCACCAATCTGCTCACGGAAATGCGTAGTTCGCCAGCAAGAGCGGCCAGGTCGATAGATTGGGGCGGCGATGATGGCTTGTTCATGCCGCAACCATAGCAGGTATACAGTTAATCTGTACAGGTTAACTGTATATTTTTCGTTCACGCGAAAAGGCACCGCTCCTGAAGTAAGAATTGACGCGACGCGCTCCTGTCCAGCGAGAGGCGGCCGAAGATTGGACCAGCTATGCCGGCAGGAGTCCCGCCACGCGATAGCTGTCAATTAATGCGTCATAGAGCGAGATATCCGAGCGGCTTCTCGCAATGAGCTGAGCGCCGGCGATGGCGGCGAAGATGGCGCGAGCCCGCCGTTCGCACTCCCTGGAATTGACCACGGCTGCTGCGGACAGCACCTTGCTCAGCCACGCAACATTCACATCGGTGAAAGTCTGCACCTCTTTTTGCACCGCTTCAGGCAGATCGTCATATTCGGCGGCCATGAAGCTGCACAGGCACATGCGGTTGTCGTTCGCGAGCGCCGTGCGAAACGTGTCGGGGTACTGACGCAGACAGCGAAGCGGGTCCGAAGATTGGGCCAATAGTGCATCCAGAGCAGCCGCTGAGTCTTCCCAATAACGTCTCGCTACCGCGGCGCCGAGCTCGGCCTTGCTGGGGAAATGATGGTAGATGCTCGCGGCCCGGATGCCGACCTCTTCCGCGAGATCGCGAAAATTCAAACCGCCGTAACCATGCGCCTGCGCGACCTTTTTGGCGGCCGCCAGGATGTTTTCCCTGGAGTTTGAGCTTGCGTCGTTCCTCACTGCTGCCGCCCTCGTAATTGAAAAAATGACTGTTGACGGGGAGCATTATAGCTTCTAAAGCTAACCTACCAAGTGGCAGGTAGACTCTAACAGCACACGTTCCGACGTCATCTGTTCCTATGAAGGCAAACTGTAAAGAGGCAAGCAATGAGTTTTGATATCGTGAATTTCGACCTGAACAAACCGGCTGCGATGAAGATTTACGACTGGCCCACCGGCCCTTATCCGGCTCGCGTCCGCATCGCTTTGGCCGAGAAGAACCTGCAGTCGCGCGTTCAATTTGTGACGGTCAATCTTTGGAAGGGCGAGCACAAGAAGGCGGAGTTCCTCGCCAGGAATTACTCAGGTACGCTGCCGGTGCTCGAACTCGACGACGGGACCTTGATTGCCGAGTGCACGGCCATTACCGAATACCTTGACGCGCTTGATGGCGCACCCACGCTGACCGGTAGAACACCACGCGAGAAGGGCGTGATTCATATGATGAGCAAGCGCGCTGAACTGGAGTTGCTCGACGCCGTCAGTGTTTATTTCCACCACGCCACGCCGGGGCTTGGACCGGACGTCGAGATTTATCAGAACGCCGAGTGGGGGTTCCGTCAGCGCGACAAAGCCCTGAGGGGTATGCATTACTTCAATGCTGTTCTGGCGAGGCAGCCGTTCGTTGCCGGTGAGGCCTTCTCGATGGCCGACATTACGGTGATAGGTGGTTTGATTTTCGCGGGGCTTGTGAAGCTGGCGGTGCCGGCGGAGTGTGAGGCGCTTCAAGCCTGGTATGTCCGGATGCAGGAGCGTTCCAGCGTAAAGAACTATGTGACGATGTCGGAACCGACGGCGGCGTCCGTTTGAGCTTGCGGCCGTGGCGCGCGCGATTGGTTTGATCCGGCAATCAGGAGGAGGGGCGACCGCGCCTTTCCTGCGGCAAACCGGATATCGGGCTCCACCTGGAGTTACCGGCGGCTTGCGTCTATCCTTGTGTCACAGCTTTGGCTGGCGGCGGCGTCGTCGAGGTCGTCCGCATGCTTCGATAATGGCTGCCGCCCAGCGAGGGCAAACCCCAAAAAGGAGAAAACCAAATGTCACGATCCATCTCGCAGCGCGTTCTCATGGTGTTCGGTGGTCTGGCTCTGGCGGGCACGCTGAGCCTGGCCCAAGCGGCGCCGGTCTCATTCGACGTGCCGTTGACGGGCGCCCAGCAGGTTCCTCCCGTGCAGACGCCTGGCAGCGGTAAGGCGAACCTCACGTACGATCCCGGCACGCGGGTCGTGACCTGGAACGTCAGCTTTAGCGGATTGTCGAGTCAGGCCACCATGGCGCATTTTCATGGACCCGCCCCAGCCGGTAAGAACGCCGACGTGAAGGTCTGGATTTCCCAGAAAGGCACCATGGAGATGACGAGCCCGCTCAGCGGCCAGGCCACGCTGTCCCCCGATGAAGCCAAGATGTTCGAAGCCGGTGATATGTACATCAACGTTCACACCAAGAACCACCCGGGCGGTGAAATCCGTGGCCAGGTCGTGCCGCCGAAGAGCAACTGACGCGACCCACTAACGCCACCGCTAACGCCACCGCTGACGCCACCACCAACGCCACCGCTAACGCGGCACCCTGAGACCGGATTCGCAGCACGCTCAGAGATACGCCGCGAGCAGCATCACCACGGCAGCGGCTACGCCGAGCGGCAGCAGCGCCAGCAGAGCTGGCGTCTGCCGCGGCGCGTCGATCGAGGCGGGCAGGAGCTTGTAGCCGGTTAGCATCGGACGCAGCAGGTTGTGTCCTTTCGCTATCGCATAGAGAGCGATCACGACCATGTGCAGTGCGATCGCGGCGAGCAGCACGTCCCAAACAAGCCCGTGCAGTGTCGAAATAGCATTGGCGAGCCATACGGGCACCCGTTCGCTCAATGGCCCTTCGTCGGCGATGTCGTTGTTGACGTAAAGCCCGCTCAGCGTTTCGATGAGCAGCAGCGCGAGCAGCAGCAGGACCATCCAGCCGCCGGCTGCATTGTGACCCACCTGCACATCCGGCTCGCGGCGAAACAGGCGGCGCAAATGACGAAGTGCAGCCGTGGGCGACGCCAAGAAACTGCGAAAGCGCGCCGTCTCACTGGCAAAGCAGCCCCACAACAGCCGGGCAATGACGAGAGCAAGCAGCGTCTCGCCGACCCGGACGTGCCAGTCGATCCAGTTCAGCTTCAAGGTGACATAAGCCGCCGCGACCAGCACGACCGCCAGCCAGTGAAACAGCCGCACCGGTGCGTCCCAGACCAGCACCGGGCGGCAAACAGGTTGTGCCGGCCGCGTGACAGGCTCGTGAGCATCCATGTGTCGTGCCTCCGTGCGCATCATCTTACCGTCTCTAACCTGTGCTCGTCGGACTCAGGAAGACGCTGCCGGATACGCGTCGTCAACGTCCCCGAATCTGACGTGGGACCTGGCGCGCTCGAGCCGAGGCACAAGCACAGGGAGCAACTAAGGTGTAGTGTCTGAAACACGAGCAGGATGACAGATTCATTCACGATCATTCACGACACGCCCGGATGCCGCCCGCTACCGTGTGCCCGGGCGCGGCTGTTCGCCAGCCTTATGAAGGAGCATTCAGCATGCTGAACTACCCTGCTGCCTATCAATCCACCAAGGGTTCGGCGCTTGACGTCGATAAGTCGTTCTATCAACGCGTCGCCTCGCAGCACGGCACCCGCACGCTGATTGAATCGATCGTCGTGCCGATTCGTTCGGGCCGGGCGTGGACCGTGCAGGCGGGTCAAGTGTTTCGCATCGTGACGATCGAGGGTCCGCAGGTGGCCGATCTGAACATGTGGAACCTGCACAATCCGCGCGAGCGGATGTGGGCCTCGCGTACGCGCCAGTTACAGCAGGCGCACGTCAGCACGTTCGACCGTCTGTGGTCGACGCTGCCGTTCCTGCGTCCGATGGTGACGATTACCGATGACAGTCTGGCCGATTACGGCGTCGACGAGCACGGCGGGCGGGTTCACGATCTGCTTGGCACGCGATGCGATCCCTATGTGAACCGGATGCTGACCGGCGAGGATTTCCATTTTCACTGCCACTCCAACCTCACACGCGCGATCGCTCCATACGGATTGACCGAGTACGACGTGCACGACGTACTGAATGTTTTCCAGTGCACCGGCCTGAATCAGGAAGACAAATATTTCATGAAAGCATGCCCGGCAAAGAAGGGGGATTACCTCGAATTCTTCGCCGAGATCGACTTGCTGTGTGCGCTGTCGACCTGTCCGGGTGGCGATCTCTCGGTGCCGATGTGGGGACCGGACGCGCGCGATCCGCTGGAAGTGTGCCGGCCGCTCGGCATCGAGATTTACCAGCTTGCGCCACCGATGCTCGAAGGATGGGCGCCGCCATCCGTCGCTGCGTACAAGGGGCAACATGGGATGACGCTGCAGCAGCCGGAGTGGAAAAGCGGTTGATGGTGATCGGACCGCCATTTATCACGCGGTAAACTTGCGCGCGACAAAGTGGAACCATGACTCATCCCTCAGATCGTCACCTTCCCGTATGCGCCGTCCCGTCGAGTTTCCGAACACCGCCTCTGTGTGCAGACCCACTTCGGCAAGTTGGCGAAGCTGCGTGTTCATATCGGTGTACATGATGACAATGCCGAATTCGTGCGCGGCACAAACCCGGATTGCGTAGCCGTCGAACTCACGATTGAGAGGCGAATAGCGCAAGTAATTGAGGGTGCCGATTGCCAGCGAATAGGCGATCCTGGCGACATCGATACAGACTGAAACCGGATTGACCGACAGGTTTGGCAAGCGTAGAAGATGCAGCGGATTTTGACGGTAGCTCGGTCCGCGCAGGTTGTGGGCAGAAAAGAGTGCCAGGCCGCCTGGCTTCAGCACGCGGCTGAACTCCCGCAGAACGGCGCGGCGGCCCGGGTAGTCCACCGCATCGATGCCGTTGTAACTGAATACGACCAGTCCAAAGCTCTCGTCCGGAAAGGCCGACATGTCGCGGGCGTCCATCTGTTGCACGCGGATGCCCGGATGGTTGCGGCGGCAGATCGTGACCATTTCGGGCGTGTAGTCGACGGCGGTGTAGTCGTGGCTGATCGCCGTCAGCAAGGCTACGGTTCGGCCCCCGCCGACGCCTACATCGAGAACCGGCTGGTGTCGCGCATACTGCGCCACCCAGGCGAAAGCTGCCGCCTCACCCGGATCGGTCCATCCGCTGGCGACGGCGAACCCATTGCGCCCGCTGCGGCTGCTCCACACCGCCCGGTTGATCCGATCCTGCATGTCGGTGGAAGCCACGTTGTTTCTCGATTCAAATGTCTCCCCGCCAAACTACACCTCGCTGGGGTCCGCTTGTGTGCGGTAGCTCACCGTGCCGCTTTTTACCCGACGTTTTCTGTTTACCGATTATTGACGTGCTGAACGCCGGGTTGCGGATTCGCGTCGACCCGCACTGTTGCTGTCACATGATTGTCACTGCGTAGGAATCCTGCCATTTCATCAGATGCAAGACGCGTCGCTCGAACGCGCGAAGAAACTATTCAGTTCCTTACGAAGTCGCGTACCCCAGCCGCTCAAAAGCTTTGAGCCGTCCGCGCTCGACGCCTAACACAATCGCTCCCAGCAACACCGCATCGGTCGCGGTTGCGGACACCGCGAATTCAGGCACGGGAATCGGCAGCCAGTCGGCGAGATGAGCGCGGATTGTCGGTAGCAGGAGGGCGCCGCTTCGCCCGATCCCACCGCCGAGCACTACCAGCTTCGGATCGAGAATCGGAATAATCGACGCGAGTCCCCACGAAAGTTGCCGTGCTTCTTCCGCCACGCAGTCGAGTGCGCGCGGATCGCCGGCGTGGGCCGCCACGAATACGCCTTCCGCGTTGGCCACCTCGAGGCCGAGCCGCTGCGCATGCGCGACGATTCCCTTCGCCGCGGCGGACACCTCGAACATCGGACGATAGATTCCGTCGGACTTCGAGCCCACTACCGGAGCCGCGGGCAGCACGGCGATCTCGCCGGCAAAACCGTGGGCGCCGCGATGCAGCCTGCCATCGGCGATGATCCCCAGCCCGACGCCCGTGCCGACCCACATAAAAACGAAGTTGTCGACGCCGCGCCCCAAGCCGTGCTGCTGTTCGCCCAGTGTCGCCAGGTTGATGTCGTTCTCAACCAGCAGGTCGGCGCCGAACGCTTCCCGCAGCGATGGAATCAACCCCACGCGCTCCAGATCCGGCAGGTTCGGCGCGAGACGCAGCCGGTCGCTTTCCGCATCCAGCACGCCTGGCGAGCCGAGTATGGTCGCGAGAACCTCGCTCTTCGCAATGTGCTGTTCTTCAAGCATCGCGCCGACCAGTTCGACGATTCGGGCGACCAGCCGTTCCACGCGGGCAGGGGTGCGTTTGTCGAGCCTGGCCACCACCGTCCCGGTCAGATCGGCGAGCGCGCCTCGGATCCATTTGGCGCCGACGTCGATCGCGACCACGAAACCCGCTCGCGCACGCGGCGCGTAAAGCCGCGGCGAGCGTCCCGCGCTGCCGCCGCGCACACCCGTCTGCTCGACGAGCCCCAGCCGCTCGAGATTGCCGAGCGCGGCCGTGACCGTCACCTTGGACAGCCCGGTGCTCTCCGCCAATTGCGGACTGGAGGCGGGCGCCAGCGACAACAGATGCTGATAGATGGCCCATTCGTTGCCCTGGCGGACGAACGCGGGACCTCGCGTGACGGTGACTGTCGGCCGGCTGTTCTTTCGATGCGCGTGCATGGGGCGTCTGGTTTCGGGATGGCCGATCCTATCAACGACTGTCCGGCTGGGCAAGCCGCGCGCCGTCGATACAGTTGAAAACATTTTTGATGCGATTGCATTAGTAAAGAAAGTTTCCTATCATTCGCAAAAAAACGGATGGACCCCCGGAGCATCTGACTATCAACGCGGCGCACGCCGTAAGGAGACATACATGAGCGATTCTGCCTGGCAGGAGCCGTCCTCAACCGCGCTGGCTGGGGCGGCGGAGCGGCCGGCGGCCGATGCGCCGCATTTCCACCGTTCCGTCGGCCTGTTTTCGGCGACCGCGGTGAACATGATTCAGATCTGCGGCGTCGGCCCATTCCTGACCATCCCGGCGATCGTGGCCGTGATGAATGGGCCGCTTGCCGTCATCGGCTGGATTTTGGGCGCGGTGCTGGCCATGGCGGACGGTCTCGTCTGGGCGGAACTTGGCGCGGCGATGCCTGGCGCGGGCGGCACCTATCTGTACGTACGCGAAGCGTTCCAATACCGCACTGGCAAGCTGATGCCCTTTCTGTTCGTCTGGACCGCGATGCTGTCCATTCCGCTCATCATGAGCACGGGCATCATCGGCTTTGTTCAGTACCTGGGGTTCTTCCTGCCGAATCTTTCGGCGTGGCAGACGCACGCGATCGGCGTCGTGGCGACCGCGCTGGTGGTCCTCGCGCTGTATCGGCGGATCGAATCGATTCGCGCGTTGAGCACGGTGCTGTGGATCATCATGATGCTGGCGGTCGGGCTGACCATTGCCGCTGCGTACTCGAACTTCCATCTGAGCCTTGCAACGACGTTGCCGGCCGATGCGGGCGATCCCGGCAAGTTCTTCATGGGCCTCGGTGCGGGCCTGATCATCGCCATCTACGACTACGCCGGCTATAACACGACGGCGTACATGGGCGATGAACTGAAAAATCCCGGCCGCGTCATGCCGCGCTCGATCATCATTTCGATCATCGCCATGATGGTCCTTTACCTCGCCATGAATATCGGCGTGATCGGCACGGTGCCATGGCAGGAAGTGGCCAAGTCGACCTCGGTCGCGTCGCTCGTCGTGTCGCGCAACTGGGGGCATGCCGCAGCGGCGATTGTCACCGTTCTGATCCTGGTGGCGGCGCTTGCTTCAGTTTTTGCAGGGCTGCTCGGCGGCTCACGCGTGCCGTTCTATGCGGCTCGCGACGGAGTGTTTCTGGCCGCATTCGGCAAGCTGCATCCCAGGCACAACTTCCCGCACATTGCTTTGCTGGTGATGGGTGTGGTCACCGCGGCCGGAACGTTTTTCGATCTGACCGCCGTGATCAACATGCTGGTCGCCGTCGCGGTGCTACTGCAGTCGGTGGCGCAGATCGCGGCGTTGACCGTGCTGCGCCGCCGTCAGCCGAACCTGCATCGCCCGTATCGGCAGTGGCTCTATCCGGTGCCGAGCCTCGTTGCGCTGCTGGGTTGGCTCTATGTTTTCTATGCAACCGACCGTCAATCCCAGTTGATGTCGACCGGCTGGCTCGTCCTTGGGTTGATCGCGTTCCTGATCTGGGCGCGTGTCGCGCGGCAATGGCCGTTTGGTCCGAAGCTTATCCGTGAGGTGTATCTCGAACGCCAGGCGGACAACATTGCAACCGTGAATAGCGAAGCGCATGCACGTTAAAGACCTGACTGAAATCCAGCGCACCGGCGCTAATGTTGATGTTGATGTTGATCCAAACGGATTCCTGCTGGCCATCGATTTCGGTGGCACCAAGATTGCCATGGCGACCACCACGCCAGCAGGGCAGCGTCTTCATGAAACGGAAATTCCGACTCTGGCGGAGCAGGGCGCGGAGGCCGTCATGCGGCGCATGTTCGAAGCAGCGAGGGCGCTGATTGCGAAGACGCTTGCCGGCGTGGAGCGGCGGTTTCTGGCAGTGGCCGCGGTCACCCCCGGCATCATCGAACCCGACGGCATCCGGCTCGCGCCGAACAATCCCGGTTGGGACCAGCTTGCGCTCCACGATGTGCTGCGCGCAGGCTTCGGCGCCCAGTGCGTCACCGTCGAAACCGACGTCAAAGCCGCTGCACTGGCGGAGGCGCGCTGTGGTGCGCTGGTCGGCGTCGATTGCGGCCTGTATCTGAACCTGGGGACGGGATTGGCAGCGGCTGCGGTGATCGATGGAAAAGTGCTGCGTGGCGCGAATGGCGCGTCGGGCGAGATCGGCTACCAGTTGCGTGGCGTCGCGGACGAAGTGCTGTTCGCCGATGGCGGCGCGTCGCTAGAAGACTTCGTGTCCGGCCGTGCGATTGCTGATCGCGTGAGCGTTCTGCTAGGACGAAACGTCAGTACGCACGAGGCGTTCGCGTTGCAGGACTCGTTGCCTCACGTGGCGGCGCTGATCGAGGACGCATTCGCGTGCCTCGCGAGGCACGTCATCAATCTGACGCTGATGCTGGACCCGTCGCGGATCGTGATCGGTGGCGGAATGGCGCGTATCCCAGGGATTCCTGACGGTATGCGTTCGATGCTGGCGCGAGCCGTGCCTTATCCGCCAGAAGTGGCGATTGCCGCTTTCGGTCACGGTGCCGCCTTGCAGGGTGCGATTGTGGCCGCGAGCGATGCGTGGGCGTTGCGCCGCTCGCCTCCCGGTCGCTCGCCGTTGCGCGAAGTCGCGTCAGTGACCTAACCCGCTTTTGGCGATCTGCTGCTCTACGTATTGGGCGAACAGCGCATGCAGATGGGTAGTCGGATGAAGGTCGTCCGCGAACATATAGGTCTGGTCGGCATTGGCTGTCACGTAGGTCGCCGGTGAACACAGTAACGCCGTATCGTCCGGCGTTTTCTTGGGGTCGCAGGCCTGGGCGGTGTTGGTCACGGTGAAGCCGTTGGCCTGATAGTTCGCGATGATCTGGCCGACCCATGTATAAGCGTCGATCTGGATGACCTTGCCTTGCAGGTCGTTGGCCTGCAAGGCCGTGTTCAGGTCCGCGTTGAAAAGTTGCGATAACTGGGTCAGATTGGCTCCGCCGTCGGAGGAAGCGATGCCTTTAGGCGACAGGCCGATGTTGGGCACATTGACCACCACCACATGCGTGGCGCCGTTCTGAACGATCTGCCCAACCAGTTGCGCAAGCGTGGATGCCGCGGTCTGCACGGTCGGCGCCGCGGCCGGCAGCGAGCCGGCGCGAAGCACGTCGTTTGCGCCGGCCCAGACCAGCACCAACTGATTGGAATTGAAGCTTCCGTGCGCGTTCAGATAGCTCGAAACCTGCTGATTGACCGGCATTTCGACATTGCCGATCACGTCGGAAAGAAAATCGTACGTGTTCGCCGGCGTGGCCACCGTCGAGCCACCCTCTGCGTAGCCGAAACCGCTTTGCGCGCTCAACTGGTGGCCGACGTCGATCGTAAACGCTGCGCTTAGCGAACCGCCGTAATATTGCGCGACGTCCTGATCCCACACTTGCCCCGGATTGGTCGTGAAACGTCCGCCGCCGACCGCACTGGCAATCGGCGCATAAGTGCCGACGTCCGACAGGCTGTCGCCGAACGAGACGACTTGCAGATTGACGCCGCCCGGTGGCGTGGCCGCGCTGCCGCCGCTACTCGAACTGTTTCCACCGCCGCATGCGGCAAGCAGTGAAATCATTCCAGCAAGAATTGCAATACGTACGGTACGTACCGTACGTATCGTACGTGCCTCGTCGCAAACTGCTCGCATAGCGCCTCCGCTGCGGGTCGGCCGGGCAGGTGCCCGCCCCCCTGTCCGTGGCCTTGCGACAGGTATCTCCATGTAGCAAAAAGCGTGCGCCGTCGTTGACGGATTGTCGATGCTGCCGCGTGCCTGGAATGTCGGCCCGATGTAAGGTCAATCGCGTTTGCTACGTTGGCCGGAGCGGCGAACCCTGTCTCTTGTCGAATTCGAGGTACACCGGCTGGTCAAAACGTCCTCGCACACGGGCCGGTTACAAGATCTGTTTTGCCGTGGCTCGCGACTCACCAGTTGTCGCGCATCGGAATCGACTCGATCGACCCGGTCGCCAGCGCGAGCGCCGCTGCCGCCGCCAATGCACTGCTGTAACTATCCGCGTCCGCGTTTTTCGCTGCGAGTAATTGATTCTGTGCGAGCAGCGCGTCAGTGATCGAACCGACTCCTTGCCGATAAGCGTCGAACGCGGCGTTGTAAGTCGTTTGCGCCGCGGCGAGCAGTTCTTTTGCAGCGGCCTGCGCGGCAAGGCTCGTCTGCAGCGTATTCTGCGCGGCGACGATTTGCCGAACCGCTTCTTCACGGCTTCGAATCAGACGGGTCGACGCGCTGTCGGCGTCGTTGCGTGCCTGCGCGAGCACCGCCGATCGTAAGCCGCCGTCGTACAGCGGAATCGCCACACCGACGATCACGCTGCCGCCGTAGCGGCCGCCGCTCAGGTTCACCGTCGGCAATTGCTGGCCGATGGCGGGAACCGCTGAAATCGACGAACTGCCGGTGTTGTACGCGCCGTTCGCGGAGAGGAATACCTTCGGCATGAAGTCCGATTCGGCGGCTTTCACCTTCGCGAGATTGACCCGTTCGGCTGCGTACGCGCTCAACACGTCCGGGCGTCTCGCGATGGCGTTCGACACGATCTGGTCGATCGAATCGCTCGTCACGGCTGGAAGCGCATGCGCCGGCATCTCCGCGATTTTCGGCTTGGAGAGCGGGGAAATCCCCATCGCGCCAATCAGCGCGAGATAGCTGTTGCTTTCGGCGCCCTGGGCCTGGACGAGCGCGAGCCGGGCCTGTGCGCGATTCTGGCTGGCCTGCGCCACCTCGATGACCGTGCCGATGCCATGCCTGTAGCGCGACTGTGCTGCGGCCAGGATCGCTTCGGCATTGGCGAGGCCCTGCTGCGTGGTGGCGATGCGGGCGCGTGCGGCCTGGTACGTGTAGAACGCGACGCTGACGTCGAAAATGATCTGCTGATGAACCGCGGTGAAGGCGATGTTCGCCATCACCGATGCCTGCGAAGCGGCTTCGACGCGGGCGGCGCGGCCGCCGAAATCGAACAGCAGCCATTGCAGCGCGACCACTGAAGTCATGCCGTGCCCGGTCGCGCTTGACGACGATTCACCGAGTACGGAGGTGGTCGAATTATGGAGCCCGGCGTATTGGCCCATCGCCGCGAGAAAGAGTTGCGGAAGGTACGCGCTCTTCGCGATGCCGGCCGCGAGCGCGACATTGCGCGCGTCGTTCCACGCAATGCGGGTCAGCGGATTTGCCGATTCCGCGAGATCGATCAGTTCGGGTAGATCGTAAGCATGTGCCTGCTCCAGCGCCGGTGGTGGCGGTACGGCGGCGAGCGCGGGATTCGCCGGGAGTTCGTAGCCGCGAGGGGAGCTGGCCGATGCCGCAGCGGACGCAACGGGGCTAGCTGAAGCAACCGACCCGGCAGGCGCCTTTGGCCTAGGCACGATGGCGCCGGCCGCATCCGTCTGCGGTTGCCACGGGCGGTCGGGGCTATCAGGCGCCATGTCCAGCGACGACGTGGCGCATCCGGTCAAACCCGCAGCGGCCAGGATCGCCAGTGCGAATGAAGGGTTAAGCCGGCGCATGAGTGGCGAGTCCCTTCGCTGCGTCGTTCGACGCAGCGTGTTCGAGTTGAGTGAGGCGTGCATCGCCGAGACGATGCAAAGCGATACGTGTGTCGTCATTGGCTGTTGTTTCGGGCAAGGCCGCACTGGAGGCGATGGGCAACGCCGGGTCGCGTTCCGGCTCATCCACGACCTGCGCGAGCCAGCGCTCCACTACGGCATCGCCCCGGCGACGCTCGGCGAGCAGGAACATCGGCCCTTCCAGTGCATCGAGCCTGGCCAGTGCGGCGCGGCGTTCAGCGATCCACTGCGCGTCGGGGCGGACCCACGACGGCTCGTAATGCATCAGCGCGAGGTCCTGCTCAAGCGCGCCGCACTGAGCCATGGCGCTTGCGGCCTGGGCCCGGCGCGTGACGGCATCGGGCAGTGCGGCGAGCCGTGCCCACTGCTGGCGCAGCGTGGCGAGCCCGGAGTCGATACGCGCGGCCACGGTGACCGGCCACACGCGCGCGTGAAAACCAGATAGACGACCACATTGCCGATCAGGATTCCGATCGTGCGATCTCGCGCAAGCGTCAGATCGTAGCCCGGTGCCGCGCCCTGCAACACGCACATGAAGAACACCAGGGCGATCTGGAAACCGGCATACGCAATCCGCGGCGAACCGAAAGCGATCCACGCCGACAGCCATGCGCCGATCAGCACGAGCGTCATCAGGCCGGCGACGGACGTCAGCACCGGTGTCACGAGTACGATGGCCGCGATACCGAGCACCGCGCCCACGAGGCAACCGGCAATCCGCAGCGTCATCTTCTCGACGGTCTCGGCGGTGGTGCCGAGCGACACCATGTAGACCGTGATGAAGCAGGTATGGATGCCGGGCCAGTTGATCTGTGAATAAAGCAAATAGCAGAACATGGCCGCTACGGTAGTTTTCAGCGCATAGCGGACGTGATCGGGATTGCTGAATGCATCCGGCAGGAAGAACCCGCCGCGCTTGCCAGCGGGAGGTGGCGTGGCGCCGGCTTCGCGTTGACTTTGGGGTTGTGCTTCAGTTACGACTGCGGTTTTGGCTTTGCTTTCACTTGCGGCATCGGCGCGTGCTTCGACCACCGCGAAGCGGGCGATCGCAGCCTGCAGATCTTCGACGACGATCCTCGCAAGCGGCGTCAGGTCGGCCCTGCCAGGCAGGCTGAGTTCAATGTCGACCGGATAGCCGCCCGCCTCGAGCATGCGGGCCATGTCTTCCAGCGTTGCGGCGATCGGCGTGACGAACGATGCCGGCAGCCGCGCCGACGGTTCGCGCGCCGCGAGATCCGCTGCGACGAGGATCGCTAGCGTCGACGACACGGCTTGCCGCAGCGGCGCGACATCGGTGCGTACCGATGAACCGTCGACGACCGAAAGTTTGAGCCACGTGCCGATCTCCGCATCGCCTTCGCGCAGGCATGCGCCGAGCGCATGAGCCGTCGCCTCGGGTTCGGCGAGGCTCTGCGCCGCGAGTCGCAGACGCTCCGCCAGCGCGCGGCCGGCGAGCTTGCGCGGCGACGGCGACATTACCAGGTTGACGCCGATCGATACGCCGATCGGAATCGCCACCATCAACCATGTGTAGAGCAGGGCGCGCGTCGCCACTTCGCCGAACGGAACGCTGCCGAGTTCGTCCAGTGCAAAGCCGACGATCATCGCGATGATCGCGCCCACCGGCCGCAGCTTGCTTGCCGAGGTGACGAACAGGAGACCGAACGAGAGTGCCGCGATGCATGCGACCCGCCACATGGGATCGTCGAGCACAAACATGGCCACTACCGTGACGACCGCGATGATCAGCGTGACCAGCACAAGCAGGGCCGAGCCCAACACCACGCTCAAGACCCGGTCGGGGCGGTTCAGAAAGAACACGACGTAGGCGGAGATCGCGGCTTCCGGCGTGCCGTATGCGCTCGTCACAAACGCCGTCAACGCGCAAATCAGCGCGATGCGGGTTGCCATTGCCGCGCGACCGGGATAGGGCGCGAGCAGCTTCAGGATATCGGCGAGGCCCGGTCGGGCGATGTCACCGGCAGGCGGCGCCATGCCGGACCTCGACTATCGCACTCGCACCGATCCGCACCAGCCGGGCGGCCGGTTCATCGAGCCGCACCCGCACGGGAAAGCGCTGGGCGACCCGCACCCAGTTCACCGATTGCTGGACGATCGGCAAGGTGCGCGGCAGATTGATCCGGTCCGAATCGGCCACGCCCGCGCTGATCCCGACCACTTCGCCGCGAATCGCCTGGCTGCGGTCGATCATGGAGTACACGGTCGCGCAATCGCCCGGCTGGATGCGCGCGAGCGCGCCTTCGCGGAAGTTGGCGACAGCGAACCATTCGTCCGCGTGGACCAGCGTGAAGATCGCTTGATGCGGTGCGACGGTCTCGCCCGCCAGCACCGATAGCCCCGTGACGAAGCCATTCTGCGGCGCACGCACGACGGTGTCTTCGAGGCCGCGTTGCGCGAGTGCGAGCGCGGCTTCGCGCGCATGCACGGTGGCGACGGCGCCGGCCTCGTCGCCGATCGTCTGCGCGGTGGCCTGCTTCTGCTCCTGCGCCTGTTTGAGCGACAGCGCCGCATCGTGTTGCGCGACCTGAGCCTGATCCAGTTGCTGGACCGGCACGTAGCCATTCGCCACCAGCGGCGTGAGCCGCTGCACGGTGCGCGAGGCGAGTTCGTAGTTGTGTGCCGCTTTGCCTGTCTGGTCGCCGGCGATGGCCGCATTGGCGCGCTCGCCGACCAGCGACCTGCGCCGCGTATCGAGCGCCGCGCGAGCCACTTCGAGATCGGCCTGGGCTTGCGCGACCGCCAGCCGGTAAGGCACGGGATCGAGTTCGAAGAGCACGTCGCCCTTGGCGACCCGCTGGTTCTCCTGCACCGGCAGCCGGATGATCCTGCCGCCGACGGGCGAGGCGACGTGGACGACGTCGGCGTCGATCGTGGCGTCGTCGGTGGAGGGGAAGCGGGTGGTCCGGTCATAGCCGTACCAGGCCGCCGCGATGCCGAGCACGACAATCACGCCCGCGATCACGCGGCCTTTGACGGAAGCTTTGCGCAAGCCGGCGATTTTCATAAGAGCTGTCCTGTTCCCGAAAGCCAGAAGAGCACGGCGACCGTCAGTCCGATTGCCAGGCACACCGAGAGCTGATACGGGACGATCTGCGCCCACCCCGTGGAGACGAAGATCCGATGGGCGATCACCGCGCCGACGAATCCGGCTACGGCGCTCATTAGCCAGAGCGGGAAATAGGCGCCGAAGATTTCATACGACGGCGCGCCACGCAGCGTGCATCCCTGCAAGCACAAGCTTAGGGTAAGGACGCCCGCGAGGGCTGGCAGAGCCGGCGCGCGGTGCGCGAGCGAGGCGCGGACGCCTCGATGTTTTGGCTTGAACGGCATTGCGGCGTCGCGAGGTGTGAATGGGTTAGCGGAACAACGGGATGACGGCACTTTACCAGCGCACCCGTTTCGTTTCGACTCTTTCGCATGTGCTGGTTTGGTGCACCCGCTATCGCCAGTCATTAACCGGTTCCATGTCATGGATATTCATGCACATATTCGTATTTGAAGCGAGCACGTTCTATGCATTGCGAATAATAAGCATCGTAGCAATGGCGGCGTTAATCGCAAAAAATGCTTTCCGTCAAGTCTGTGTTATCGAAAGGCAGTTCTTCAATAATCGTTAAAGACTTTTCTTTTACTGCCGTATACAGGTTTGCGCGATTTTGCGCAGGGTAAATCGAGATCTAACCGATCATTTTGCGGGATTGAGAATCCGCACTCTGAACTAATAAAATGAAAATGAAATCAACATCAAAATCACTTCTACTCGTTTCAATGCTGGGGTCATTGATGCTTGCCGCGTGCGGCGGCGGAGGCGGCGGCGATAGCGGTACGCCGAGCGCTCAATCGGCCAGCACGCCAGCTGCCGCTCCGGCGTCGACGTCGGCCGCCACGCCCGCCTCGGCACCGGCGCCGGCATCGGCGCCGGCCTTGACCGGTGAGGCACTGCCGAGCCTGAGCGCGCCGCAGGCCGGTTCGACGGCCGCTACCGGCAACGGTTCCGAAGGCATCTGGACACAATCGGGCGCGTCCAACATGACGGCTTTCCTGGACCCGGCCGGCAATCTTTCCTATATCAACGGCCTGTTCTCTTTTGTGACGGGGACCTTCTTCGGCACGATCTCCACGACGGCGTCGAGCTGGTCGTTGCTCAACGGCTTCGAGACGTTCAGCAGCCTCAGCTACACGGCTAGCCTCGGAAGCGGCACATTCGCCGCGAACCGGACCTTCACGGGCAGCTATACGGCCAATAGCCAGGTCGTGAATCTCGCGTTGAACTACGACCCGGCGAATGCGCTCGCGGTCACCCAGTCGAGCGTCGCGGGCACGTGGGCACAAGGTCAGACGACGATCACGGTCGACAATGCCGGCGGCTTCACCGGCACGCTCCAAGGCTGCGGTGTCACCGGCACGCTGACGCTGACCACGCCGGGTTCCAGCAAGAACCTGTACACGGTGAGCCTGACGGGCACGACGGCCGGCTGCTCGTTGCGCCCGGGCACGACCTACACCGGCAGTTCGGCGATCACGTTCCTGCCCGTTTCCGGCAGCACGACGTTGTACAAACGGAGCATCGTCTATCTGTTCAAGGCGGCTGACAACTCGCTGGTCGGCTACGGTCAACTGACGAAGCAATAAGGCGGTTTGGGGCCACGGTGCGCGTTGGCATGCCGTGGCTCATGAAGATCCGTGCGTACCGCACCGCGACGGATCGGGAAAGAGAGGAAGCCGCAGCAGCGCGAAAAGAGGGCGCTGGCGCCGCTCAACGAATATTGGCGTGAGAAATAGAAATGCATCTCGCGCGATTGTGCTCACGTGAGCGTACGAGGCGCGTTTAGAATACGCGAACTGCCGGGATCACCCGGTGGCGCAAAGAGATTCAGAATAAATTCATATCGCATAGGCCAGTGCGATTCATAGAGAGCAGTTATTCGTCGGCGGGCAAGCCGCGCGAGGCTGTTGATAACCGGTAATCGAGCTTTCATCAAGGAGCCGCCGACCCATGCAAAGTCACTACAATCTGGGGTTAGTCGTCGTTTCGCTGATCGTCGCGACGCTAGCTTCGTTCACCGCCATTGATCTTGCCGATCGGCTTTCCCTGCTGACTTACGCTCGCGCCCGCCGCATATGGCTGGCGGCCGGCGCGTTGGTGATGGGCATCGGCATCTGGTCGATGCACTTCATCGGGATGCTGTCGTTTTCTCTAAGCATTCCGATCGGCTACGACTTCGCTATTACCTGTTATTCGCTCGTTATCGCCGTACTCATCTCCGGTTTTGCGTTGCATGTCGTTACGCAGGAACGTCTGAAGCTGTCCCATCTGCTCGTAGGCGGGGTCTTGATGGGCTTTGGAATCGCCGGCATGCATTACATGGGCATGGCCGCGATGCTGATGAACCCCGCGATCAGTTACGAGCCGACTATTTTCATTGCGTCGATTGTCATTGCAATCGCAGCTTCCACCGCGGCGCTGTGGGTCGCACACACGCTGCGCCACGGCGACCAGCACCATGTGATGCGCAAGCGCGTTGCGGCGGCCTGTGTCATGGGCGCGGCGATCGCCGGTATGCATTACACCGGGATGGCCGCGGCGAATTTCCCGGTCGGATCGGTTTGTAGTGCGGCGAATGGCGTCAAGCCTGAATGGCTCGCGGCGGCCGTCATTCCGTTTACGTTCGCGATTCTGCTTGTGACGTTGCTGCTTTCCCGTCTCGATGCCCGAGCCGAGTTTCTCGCCAAATCGGTTGCCCGGCTCAATGAGCAGATCGATCGCTTGCGGGGTCCGATACCTTGAGCGGGCTGCCGTGCTCTAGCGGCGCCCGCTGCGGCCCCACACGTAGCGCACCCAACGTTGCCACCGGCTGCGCTGCGGCGCGCTAGCGTGGTGCGAGGCCTGCTCTTCGCGGTCCCGTTCAACGCTTTTCTGCACCTGCTGGTGAATCTGGCGCAGCGTCATACCTCCGGGGCCCTTCAGTTTGTCGGGATCGGTGTCGTCTGTCATGACCATGGCCTCGTGCGGATGAGTCGACTCGATCTTGATACAGATGGATAGTCGCGGCAAGCAGGTTAGAGCCGCCTTCAAACCCGCGGGACTGGCACAATCTGGGTGACCTCCGATTCGCCTGGGAATCTTCATGCCAGATGCTGTGCCGTCTTCACCGCCTTCGCCAGCCTCGCGGCGTATCGGCCCTTTGTTCGCGTTGTTTCCCTTCCTGCGGCCCTATGCCGGCCGCTGGGCGCTCGCGTTTCTTGCGCTGGTGACCTCGGCGGGCGCCACGCTGGTGTTGCCGGTAGCTTTCAAATACCTGATCGATCGCGGTTTCGCGAGCGGCGAGCGGGCGCACATCGATCGCTATTTCTTCGCGCTCTTCGTCGTTTCGCTGGTACTTGCCGGCGCCACCGCGGCACGTTTTTATCTCGTGTCGTGGTTGGGCGAGCGGGTTACGGCGGACTTGCGGCGTGCAGTCTATAACCACGTGCTGGGGATGAGTCCGCAGTTCTTCGAGACCACGCAGACCGGCGAGGTGCTGTCACGACTCACCGCGGACACCACCTTGATCCAGACGGTGGTGGGCACCAGCCTGTCGATGGGGCTGCGCAACTTCTTTCTGCTGACCGGCGGCCTGACGATGCTGGCGGTGACGAGCCCGGTGCTGTCCGGTTACATCATCGCGACGCTGATCGTGGTGGTCGCGCCCATCGTGATCTTCGGCCGGCGCGTGCGGCGGCTTTCGCGCGCGAGCCAGGACAAGATCGCGAACACGAGCGCGCTGGCGGGCGAGGTGCTCAATGCGATGCCGACCGTGCAGTCCTATACGCAGGAGCCCTTCGAGACACGGCGTTTTGCCGGCGCGGTGGAGGCAGCCTTTGAGACCGCGCTCACGCGCATTCGCGCACGCGCGTGGCTGACCGCCGTGGTGATCGTGCTGGTGTTCACCGCCATCGTGTTCGTGCTGTGGCTCGGGGCGCAGGCCGTGCTGGCCGGGCGCATGACGGCGGGCCAGTTGTCCCAGTTCATTCTCTACGCGGTGTTCACGGCCGGCGCCGTGGGAGCGGTCGCCGAGGTATGGGGCGATCTGCAGCGCGCCGCCGGCGCCACCGAGCGTCTGCTGCAACTGCTGGCGGCGCGCTCGCCGGTGCAGGAGGCCGGGACCACGGTTGCACTGCCGGCGCGCGGCGAGGGCATCCGCTTCGACAACGTCAGTTTCTCGTACCCGTCGCGTCCTGGCATTGCCGCGCTTTCCGCACTGTCTCTCGATGTTCGTCCGGGTGAGCACGTCGCGCTGGTCGGGCCGTCCGGGGCCGGCAAGACGACGTTGTTTCAACTGCTGTTGCGCTTTTACGATCCGCAGTCCGGCAGCATTCTGATCAACGGCGTCGCGACGCGTGACGTGCCGCTCGTCGAATTGCGCAAAGAAATCGGCGTGGTGTTGCAGGAATCGGTGATCTTTTCGGGGAGCGTGCTCGACAACATCCGTTACGGCGCGCCGGATGCCACCCTGGCGCAAGTGCAGCGGGCTGCCGATATGGCCGCCGCGGCCGGTTTCATCGAAGAATTGCCGCAAGGCTACGATACTTTTCTCGGCGAGCGTGGCGTGCGACTGTCGGGTGGACAGCGCCAACGCATTGCGATCGCACGCGCGATCCTGAAGAATCCGCCCATCCTGCTGCTCGACGAAGCAACCAGCGCGCTCGATGCCGCCAGCGAGCGGCTGGTCCAGAAGGCTCTCGACAATGCCGCGCAGAACCGCACCACGCTGGTCATCGCGCACCGTCTCGCGACCGTGCAGCAGGCTGACCGCATTGTCGTGCTGGAACAAAGCCGCATCGTCGCGCAGGGGCGGCACGCCGAGCTTCTGCTGAGCTCGCCGCTTTATGCCCAGCTTGCGGCCCTGCAGTTCGGCGAGCCGGCGGGGCTGGCCGCGCAGGGGGCGCTCTGAGCGACCCGGTTGGCTCGGTGCGAACGGTGTGTCTGCTACCAAGGGAATGGATCGTCCCAGCGACAGGCACCCCGTGCTTAACTACCTCACACCGAATGGGAAAACCGAACCAATCACGCGCCCTACGTTGCAGGCCATCCCACAACCGGTGGCGCTACACCACACCACCTCAATGCGGCTGCGCGATCTCCAGCGCATCGCGAAGATAGGCGAGCATGGCCTGATCGATTCCCGTGCCCGACAGGATCGCGGGTTCGTTCTCGTAGGCAGCGTGCAGTTTCCGGTGAGTTTCCGGGTCCGGGCCGACATAATCGTTAAGCAGGTCCATCCAGCGCAGCGCTAGCTTTTGAACCGATGGCTCGTGAGCGGTTTTGCCGCTTTCCATGGCGCGCCGGATTTCCGCGACGAGACCCGGCCATTCGGAGACGTAACGCTCGTCTCTGTTACGCATGCGTTGCAGTTCCTGCGGTGACAGGTATTTTGCATATAGCGCGAACTTCGAGTGCCTGATAGCGCGCGTCATATACGCCATCAGCTCAGTCGTAATACCGCTTTTCACCTGCAGCGACGGTTCATTGCGATGCATGGTGTCGAGCTTCGACAGCAGACCCGGGTCGCCGCCGGTGTAATCGGCCACCAGCGAGGTCCAGCGCTGCGCCAACGCCTGGGCCTCGTTGCTTTCGACAGGCGCGTTGCGATCCATCAGCGCGTGCACCGCCTGAATCAATGCCGGCCAGTCGGCCGCCCCGGCGCTCTTGTTCGAACGAAGCTGGTTCTGCTCTTCCTGCGTAAGATATTTATCTTGCATGGTCATCAACTCCAACGTGGTTAGCCAGTCGGCAAGATCGGGTTCTTCTCCCGTCATCAACTGCCCGCGCAAACGATGAAGCCTGTCGCGCAGGTCGGTTGCCCGATCGATCTGTCGAGTCAGCGCTGCGATCTGCTGCTCGACAATCGAAGCGAGGGAGGAGTCCGGTCTGGCCAGCAAGGCTCCGATGTCGGCCAGCGACAGGCCCAGCCGCCGCATCGCCTGAATCTGGTGCAGCCTGGCGATGTCGTCGCGGTTGTAGAGCCGGTAGCCCGAATCGGAGCGGGCAGAAGGCGTGAGCAAGCCGATTGCGTCGTAGTGATGAAGCGTGCGTACCGTAATGCCGGATCGCCTGGCTAGTTCACCTACTTTCAGCAGCATCGAAATTGCTCCTTTCTTCATGCCTGCATGGAGACTAAAACCTGACGTTGCGTGAGGGTCAAGCAGGGCATTGAAACTTCAAAACGTCAAAGTGTTGAGGCGGCAATCGTGCCCGTTGTCACTTGTCGCCGTGCTTCGCCTGCCAGCGCTGCATAAACGCGATCTCCTCGTGTTGCGCCTTGATGATGTTGTGGGCGAGGCGTTTCAGCTCGGGATCCTTGCCGTATTTCAACTCTACCTGGGCCATTTCGACCGCGCCCTGATGGTGCGGAATCATATGCGCGACGAAGTCCTTGTCGGCGTTGCCCGTGTAGGTCGGGGCATCCATGGCCTGCATCATTTTCTCGTCGGCGTCCTTGAAAGCATGGGTCGACGCACTCGACCCGGTGTCCGCCGGGTGGGACATGTCCATGCCCGGCATCGACGCCGCCTGTTGTGCGTGGACGGGTGTTGCCGCGACGGCGAACGCCATGCCGCTCACGACGCAAAGGGCACGGAATGCGCGAAGATTTTTCATGTTTTTCATATTGGGTGTTCCGTTTGGGACAAGGAGATATCAGACGGCCATGAATGATGCTGCGAACAGCGGGGCACGCGCAACGCGAAAGACATGGTCCGATGCGCTTTGTTCAGGTTCTGAGCGAAGCATGAAAGCCCGCCGCCTCGATTGCCTCGATGACGCATTGCGGCGGCAGGCTCGACGCGACCTTCACGATTTTAACGGCGACATCGACGTCGAGCTTCGCCGCGGGGTCGAGGCCAGTCACTGCACGGGCAATCGCATTGGCGCAGCCGCCGCACGTCATATCCGGGATTGCGAATTCCATTTCCCACCTCCAGTGTGAAGTCAGAACCTGAGCTTGGACCTTCCCACCGCGGGAAGGTCAAGCGTATTTATCCTTGTTCATGTTGTCAGTGACCGTGAGCCCTCGGGGTAAAAAAAATGGCACTGGCCGACGCGCTTCCTGCCTTACAGTCTTCTTAATCAGCGTGCTAGACTCCGTACCCATGTCTTACTGGCGCAAACTTTTCCTCGTCGTGCTGCTCGCGCTGAGCCTTCCGGTTCAGTCGTTCGCGGTCGTCTCCATGAAATGCGAGGCCTCGCAGATCGGTGGGGAAGGTGGGGCCATGCGTTATCAGAATGCCAGTGAGATGATCCATCAGCATGGCGGAGCCGAAATGATGACGGCCGCTGGCGGCCATGATGACGCTAGCGTGCAGGCCCAGAACCACAGTCATCAGGGCGATGCGCATCATGCTCACACCTGCGCGGCTTGCGCGTCCTGCTGTTTCGGCGGTGGTTTGCCGGCTGATCCGCAAGCGGCGATATCCGCCGCCGTTATTCCTTTCGCCGTACCTCTTCCTCCTGCAGCCCGCGTCGCGTCGTTTCTGACCGACGGCATCGAGCGACCTCCCCGAATCTCTGTCGTCTAGTTCTTTCGCAGCGTGAAGCTGCGATGTTCAATTTCGCCTTGATGGCCGCACGTTGCACGTCGGCCGTCCGGGTGGCATACGACGAGAAAACCAATGCGAACGTTTATTGCGGCGGTGCTCGGCGCGACGGCAGTATTGCCGGCGCTCGTGCACGCCATGCCCACACGTCCCGATCCGGCGGATCCCGCGGCGTCGGTTCCTGCTGTGAATGTACCGTCAGTCTTCGCGGACTATCGACCTTATCGGGAGCAGAAAACACCCGGCTGGCAATTGCTCAATCGCGCGGTGGCGAGTCCATCCGGCGGGGCCGGAATGAACCACGGTCAAATGCATTCGGATAATGACGCTGATGATGATGCCAACGATGGCAACAACGATGGCGACAACGATGACCAGCACGGCGCCCATCACGAGGAGCCGGCGAAATGAAGCGCACTCCGTTTCCAGACAGCCGCGTCATCGC
The DNA here is from genome assembly GCF_902833645.1 of Paraburkholderia fungorum. Taxonomy (GTDB): domain Bacteria; phylum Pseudomonadota; class Gammaproteobacteria; order Burkholderiales; family Burkholderiaceae; genus Paraburkholderia; species Paraburkholderia fungorum. The sequence continues at coordinate 121,292 of NZ_CADFGE010000003.1, read as the reverse complement.
CGCCGTCACCGTGCTGGTGGTTCTCACCGGCTGCACGACGTTTTCGAAGGACGGCGGCTTCGACACTGTTTCCAACACGGCATCGCAGCGGCTTGGAAAAGACGCCGTGCTGGTGAGAACGGACGAAAACCGCAGCGCTGTAGCCCGGCGCACGCAAGAACTGTTGTCCAGGCCACTCAGCATGGACGACGCCGTCCAGATCGCACTGCTGAACAACCGTGGATTGCAAGCCGCGTACAGCGACCTCGGCATTGCCGAGGCGGACCTGGTGCAGGCGGGACGATTGCCGAATCCCGGCTTCACCTTCAGCCGTACACACGGGGGCAGCGATCTGAGCATCAGCCGCACATTCACGCTCGGCCTGTTGAGCGTGCTGACGCTGCCATTGGCGACACGCATCGAAAGCGGCCGTTTCGAGCAGACCCGGCTGCTCGCGGCGGATGCCATGCTCAAGGTCGCCGCCGACGCACGCCGCGCCTATATCGGTGCGGTCGCGACGAAGCAATCGGCTGGCTACGCGGAGCAGGTGAAGGACTCGGCGCAAGCCGGTGCCGAGCTGGCGCTGCGCATGCAGCAGGCCGGCAATTTCAGCAAGCTCGACTACGCGCGTGAGCAGGCCTTCTACGCGCAAGCCGTTGCGCAACTGGCGAAGGCGCGGCAACAGTCCGTATCCGCGCGGGAAAAACTCACTCGTACGATGGGCCTATGGGGTTCGCAGGCCGAGTATGACCTCCCCGAGCGTCTGCCCGACCTGCCCGCAACCCGGCCCGAGTTGCCGGATCTCGAGCGCTTCGCGATGGAGAACCGCCTGGATATTCAGGCCGCGAAGCTGCAGACGCAAAGCGTGGGACGTTCTCTAGGCCTGAGCCGGGCAACGCGATTCATCAATGCGCTCGATGTCGGGTATCAGAACAACTTCACGAGCTCCGATGGCCGCGAGCAGGGCTACGAGATCGGCGTCGAGATTCCGCTCTTCGACTGGGGCGCCTCGAAAGTGGCGCGCGCCGAAGCGATCTATCTACGGTCCGCGAACCGCGTCGCCGAGACCGCGATCAACGCGCGCTCCGAGGTGCGGGAATCGTATTCGGCCTATGTGACGAACTACGACGTAGCGAAGCACTATCGCGACGAAGTGGTGCCGATCCGCAAAACCATGTCGGACGAACTGCTGCTTCGCTATAACGGCATGCTCGCGAGCGTATTCGAACTGCTCGCCGATTCGCGCGACCAGATCGGCGCCGTGAACAGCGCGATCGACGCGCTCAGGGACTACTGGCTCGCGCAGACCGATCTGCAACAGGCGCTCGGCGGCCGTCTGCCGCCTCTCGCAATGGCCTCGGCGCCATTCGTATCCACGGCGCCGCAAGCGTCATCCACCGATTCTGAAGGGCAATGACATGGTGTCTCGTCGAAATTTTCTCAGCGGCTCCGGCGCCGCGTTGTTGGGGGCGGCACTGGTCAGCAAGGCCGGCGCCGCATCATTGCCCGAGGCGCCCACGATGACCACGGCCGCGATGCAGCCACCGCTCGTGCCCCCGGCCGGGCGGCCATACACGCCCGTTGCCACGTTGAACGGCTGGTCGCTGCCGTGGCGCATGAAGAACGGCTGGAAGGAGTTTCATCTGATTGCCGAGCCGGTGGTGCGCGAACTCGCGCCGGGCATGAGTGCTCATCTGTGGGGCTATAACGGTCAGGCGCCGGGGCCGACCATCGAGGCCGTTGAAGGCGACAAGGTTCGCATCTTCGTGACCAACAGGCTGCCGGAGCACACCACGGTTCACTGGCACGGCATGCTCCTGCCGTGCGGCATGGACGGCGTCGGCGGTCTCACGCAGCCGCATATTCCGCCGGGCAAGACCTTTGTTTACGAGTTTCAGCTCGAGAAGCACGGCACGTTCATGTATCACCCGCACGCCGACGAGATGGTGCAGATGGCGATGGGCATGATGGGCAGCTTCATCGTTCATCCGACGGACCCGAGCGTCATGCGGGTGGATCGCGACTTCGTGTTCATCATGTCCGCCTACGACATCGACCCAGGCAGCTTCACGCCGCGCGTGAACGAGATGACCGACTTCAACATGTGGACGTGGAATGCCCGCGTGTTTCCGGGTATCGATGCGTTACCGGTGCGCGCGGGCGATCGCGTGCGCATTCGCGTCGGCAATCTGACGATGACCAATCACCCGATCCACCTGCACGGCTACCAGTTCGAAGTGGTGGGAACGGACGGCGGATGGATTCAACCCTCGGCGCGCTGGCCGGAGGTGACCGCGGATGTCGCGGTCGGCCAGATGCGCGCGATCGAGTTCGCCGCGAACCGGCCCGGCGACTGGGCGTTTCATTGCCACAAGTCCCATCACACGATGAATGCGATGGGGCACCAGGTGCCGAACCTGATCGGCGTGCCGCAGCAGGACCTCGCGAAACGTATCAACAGGCTGGTGCCCGATTACATGGCGATGGGCAGCACGGGCGGTTCGATGGGCGGCATGGAAATGCCGCTACCCGACAACACCCTGCCGATGATGACCGGCACAGGACCGTTCGGCGCGCTGGAAATGGGCGGCATGTTCAGCGTCGTGAAAGTGCGGGAGGGGTTGGGGCGCAATGACTATCGCGACCCGGGGTGGTTCAGGCATCCGCAAGGAACCGTGGCGTACGAATACACCGGCGAACTGCCTGGTTGAGTTGGCGGCGCGGCACGCCGATCCAGGGAAAACCTTACCGATTCTTTGTGCGCTAGCTCACCAAGACGGGGCGAACCTTACGTGAGCTGACTTCCTGAAATGCTATGCTGGGTCGTCCGTTCCTTCGCAGTCAAACAGGTCCGTGCCATTTCAAAGAATACCTAATTAATTAGGAGTCGGCATGTTGAGAAAGGTGGTCGATCGGGCGAAACAGATCCGACGCAGCGAGGGGTTCAAGCATTCCGTGGCCATGCCGCGCCGGCTCTCACTTCACGCCAGGCAACGCTTGAACAGGGGCGTTTTTTCCATCGAGATTCAGGAGAACTCCGGGTTTTTCTCCGTGATGCAGATGGTCCTGTTTATTCTGATGTATTGCGACGAGAAATGCCTCACCCCGTGCATTAGCGCGCGCGGTGGGCTGTATGGCGACGCCGAGGGGAAACTGGACTGGTTCACGGTTTTCTTCGAACCCGTGCGTCCCGCCTCGGGTGTCGCGGTCGCCCATAAAGTGAGGACGTCGACGGTTCGCGACCTGGTCCATCTGGGCTTTCGTCAGCGTTACGAATGCCTGCTTCAACTCAGGAGCGCAAGCGAACTGTTCTTCGCCCACTATCGGCCGGCCGCGCATATCCTCGAAGAAGTCGACGCGATCTGCCGCAAGCTCGGGATCGGCGCGTCGACCCTTGGCGCGCATTTCAGAGGCACCGACAAGACCCTGGAGGCCGTGCCGGTTTCCTGGGGAAGCTTCTGCCGGCAGGTGGAATCGGCGCTCGCGGAAAATCCGCACCTCGACCATATTTTCATATCGAGCGACGAACAGGCGTTTATCGATTTCTTTATCGCGTGGCCGTTCGGCAAGCCAGTCACGGTCGCACCGGCAAAACACCTGGCATGCGGCAGCACACCCGTTCACTTCAGCGGCTATCCCGGACTCGAGATCGGCCGCGAGGCGCTGCTTTCCAGCCTGCTTCTCGCCAATTGCGGGTTTCTCGTGAAGACGCCGTCTTACCTGTCAGCCTGGTCGAAGATCTTCAATCCCGCCCTTCCGGTGAAACTCGTTTCGCCACCGCGCCCGGACGCATTCTGGTTTCCCGATAGCCGGCTCTGGCTCGAACAGGCCGCGCACGATAAGGCGGCTCAGGCGGCATAGGGTGCGTGGTCTGCCGCTACACCGGCGCGGCGCTCTCTGCCTTCCGCTCCCGTCATATTTACGAAACGCGGCCAAGTCTTAACGCTGTGTTTACGCGGATTTTCCTAGATTTCACGGTACAGGAGTCCCTTGTGGAGACTGGGCCATGGATCTGCTTTACCTCATCGCAATCGTTGCGTTCGGCGGTCTCGTTGCGGCCTTCGTAATAGGCTGCGACAAGCTGCACCGCGCACCTGGTGGCCGTCCATGACTACCTGGATGACCTGGCTCGCCGCGGCCTCGACGCTGATTCTGTTCGCTTACCTCGTGTATGCACTGCTGCGCGCGGAGGCTCTCGAATGAACCTCAACAACCTGGTTCAGCCCGGCGTTTTCATCGTCGTGCTGATTGCGCTCGCCATACCGCTCGGCCGTTACATGACCGGCGTGGTGGACGGTTCCTCGGTGGTCGTGCGCCAGTTCGGGCGGCCGATCGAAACCGCGTTCTACAAGCTCGCCGGAGTCGATCCCAGCGCCGAAATGTCGTGGAAGCGCTATGCGCTGGCCGTGCTGGCGTTCAATACCCTCGGGGTGGGCGCGGTGTACGGATTTCTGCGTCTGCAGCAATGGCTGCCTGCGAACCCGCAAGGCTTCGGACCGATGACACCCGACGCCGCCTTCAACACCGCAGTCAGCTTCGTGACCAACACGAACTGGCAGGACTACACGCCGGAATCGACCGTCAGCTATCTGACGCAAATGGCCGCGCTGACGGTGCAAAACTTCCTTTCGGCCGCCACCGGCATTGCTGTCGTGGTCGCGTTGATTCGCGGTTTCGCGCGCCATACGACGGCGACGATCGGCAATTTCTGGGTCGATCTGACGCGTATCACGTTGTATATCCTCGCGCCGCTCGCTACGGCGATTGCGCTTGTCCTGATCAGCCAGGGCGTGATTCAGAACTTCAAGTCGTACGAAGACGTGCCGACGCTGCAGGTGACGACGTATCAAGCACCGAAGACCGACGCCCAGGGCAATCCCGTCAAGGACGCGAAGGGCAACCCGGTGATGGTGGACAACAAGGCCGACAAGCAGACCCTCGCGATGGGGCCGGTCGCGTCGCAGGAAGCGATCAAGATGCTCGGGACCAACGGCGGCGGTTTTTTCAACGCCAATTCCGCGCATCCGTACGAGAACCCGACGCCGTTTTCCAACTTCGTGCAGATGATCGCGATGCTGGTTATTCCGGCTGCGCTGTGCGTGGTGTTCGGCCGGATGGTGGGCGACCCGCGTCAGGGCTATGCCGTGCTGGCGGCAATGACGATCGCTTTCGCGCTCGCCTGCTGGGGTGAGATTTCGTCGGAGCAGAACGGCAATCCGCTGTATGCGTCGCTGCATGTCGATCAAACCGCGTCGGCCACGCAGCCCGGCGGCAACATGGAAGGCAAGGAAACCCGCTTCGGCATCGCTCAGTCCGGCATCTTTACCGTGGCGACCACCGCCGCGTCGTGCGGCGCCGTGAATAACATGCACGATTCGCTGACGCCGATGGGCGGCTTCGTTCCGCTCCTGTTGATCGAGCTCGGCGAGGTGATCTTCGGGGGCGTCGGCTCGGGTCTCTACGGCATGCTCGTGTTCGCGTTGCTTGCGGTGTTCGTGGCCGGTCTGATGATCGGACGAACGCCGGAATACATCGGCAAGAAGATCGAGTCGTACGAGATGAAGATGGTGTCGATTGCCGTGCTGCTCACGCCGCTGCTCGTGCTGGTCGGTGCATCGATCGCCGTGCTGACGGCAGCCGGCGTGGCGGGCATCGCCAATCCCGGGCCCCATGGCTTCTCCGAGATTCTCTACGCCTACAGTTCGGCCGCCAATAACAACGGCAGCGCGTTCGCCGGCCTCTCGGTCAATACGCCGTTCTACAACAGCACGCTGGCCTTCGTCATGTGGTTCGGCCGCTTCGGCTCGATTGTGCCGGTGCTGGCGATCGCCGGGTCGCTGGCTGCCAAGAAACGCATCTCCGCCACCGCCGGCACGCTGCCGACGCACGGCCCGCTGTTCGTGGTGCTGCTGCTCGGCACGGTGGTGCTGGTCGGCGCACTCACGTACGTGCCGGCGCTGGCGCTCGGCCCTGTGGTTGAACATCTGATCATGGTCGCGGGACATTGACTGAGAGGACAGCATGACTAACGGACTCCAACCGCCGGTTCATCAGCCGGGCAACATCGGCCAGGCGCGCAACGCCGCGCGCTCGATGTTCGACCCGGCGATTGCCCGGCCGGCGCTCGTCGATTCGTTCAGGAAACTCGCGCCACGTCATCAATTGCGTAATCCGGTGATGTTCTGCGTGTACGTCGGCAGCATTCTGACCACCATTCTGTGGATCGCGGCGCTCGGGGGGCAGGCCGAGGCGCCCGCCGGTTTCATTCTCGCGATCGCGCTCTGGCTGTGGTTTACCGTGCTGTTCGCCAACTTCGCCGAGGCGCTCGCCGAGGGCCGCTCCAAAGCGCAAGCGGCTTCGCTGCGCGGCGCGAAGCACAACGTGATGGCGAAGAAGCTGCAGGAGGCGCATCCCAAGTCGCCGATCCGCATCACGACCGCGACCGAACTGCGTAAAGGCGATGTCGTGCTGGTCGAAACCGGCGATGTGATTCCGGCTGACGGCGAGGTCCTCGAAGGTGTCGCCTCGGTCGACGAATCGGCGATCACGGGCGAATCCGCACCGGTGATCCGCGAGTCGGGCGGCGATTTCTCGTCGGTAACGGGCGGCACGCGCGTGCTGTCGGACTGGATTGTCATGCGGGTCACCGTGAATCCGGGCGAGGCCTTCCTCGACCGCATGATCGCGATGGTGGAAGGTGCGAAGCGTCAAAAAACGCCCAACGAAATCGCGCTGACGATTCTGCTGGTCGCGCTGACGCTCGTGCTGCTGTTCGCCACCGCCACGCTGTTGCCGTTCTCGATGTTCTCGGTCGAGGCCGCGAAAGCAGGGCACGTGGTCACGATCACGGCGCTGGTCGCGCTGCTGGTGTGCCTGATTCCGACCACCATCGGCGGGCTGTTGTCCGCGATCGGCGTGGCCGGCATGAGCCGCATGATGCAGGCGAACGTGATCGCCACCTCGGGCCGTGCCGTGGAAGCGGCGGGCGACGTCGACGTGCTGCTGCTCGACAAGACCGGTACGATCACGCTCGGCAATCGGCAGGCCTCGGCCTTTACGCCGGCTCCGGGTGTCACGGAGGAACAGCTTGCCGACGCGGCGCAACTGTCCTCGCTCGCCGACGAAACACCGGAGGGGCGCAGCATCGTCGTGCTGGCCAAGCAGCGCTTCAATATTCGCGAACGCGATATGCATGCGTTGCAGGCGACCTTCCTCGCCTTTAGCGCCCAGTCGCGCATGAGCGGTGTCGATCTGCCCGAACGGGAGATTCGCAAGGGGGCGTCCGATGCTATCAAACACTACGTCGAGGCGCACGGCGGCCGGTTTCCCGCGGAGCTGAGCGCGGCCGTGTCGGAGATCGCGCGGCGTGGCAGCACGCCGCTGGTCGTCGCGCAACATAATCGTGGCGAGAGTGCCGCGCGGTGCCTCGGTGTGATCGAGTTGAAGGATATCGTCAAGGGCGGCATCAAGGAGCGCTTCGCTGAGCTACGCAAGATGGGTATCAAGACCGTCATGGTGACGGGCGACAACCGTCTCACGGCCGCCGCGATTGCAGCCGAAGCAGGGGTCGACGATTTCCTCGCCGAAGCCACGCCGGAAGCGAAGCTCGCCACGATCCGCACGCACCAGACCGAAGGCCGCCTCGTGGCGATGACCGGCGACGGTACCAACGACGCCCCGGCGCTCGCGCAGGCGGACGTGGCGGTGGCGATGAACACCGGTACGCAGGCCGCAAAAGAAGCCGGCAACATGGTCGACCTCGATTCGAATCCGACCAAGCTGATCGAGATCGTCGAGATCGGCAAGCAGATGCTGATGACGCGCGGCTCGCTCACCACGTTCTCGATCGCCAACGACGTCGCCAAGTACTTCGCGATCATCCCGGCGGCGTTTGCGACAACCTATCCACAACTGCGTGTGCTCGACGTGATGCATCTGAGCTCGCCCTCGTCGGCCATTCTGTCGGCGGTGATTTTCAATGCGCTGATTATCGTTGCGCTGATCCCGCTGGCGCTCAAGGGCGTGAAATACCGGGCGCTGGGCGCGGCGTCGCTGCTGCGCCGCAACCTGCTGATCTACGGGCTGGGCGGAATACTGCTGCCGTTCCCGTTCATCAAGCTGATCGATATGGTGCTGAACGTGTTCGGCTGGGTCTGACCCAATAGAGTGAAGATCATGAAAACGCTGCTTCGTCCGCTGCTCGTTCTGTTCATCCTGATGACCGTGATCACCGGGGTGATCTATCCGATCGTCGTGACCGCAATCGGTCATACGGCCTTCGCGGCGCAAGCGAACGGCAGTCTGCTCGAGAAGAACGGCAAGACGGTCGGCTCCGCGCTGATCGGTCAGCAGTTCGACGCGCCGGCCTATTTCTGGGGACGCCTGTCGGCCACCACGCCCCAGCCCTATAACGCGCAGAACTCGGGTGGCTCGAACCTCGGCCCGACCAACCCCGCGCTCGCCGACGAAATAAAAGGCCGCCTCGACGCGTTGAAAGCGGCCGGCAACGACATGTCGCAACCGGTGCCGGTGGATCTGGTGACGTCCTCGGGCAGCGGGCTCGATCCGGAGATCAGTCCGGCGGCGGCCGCCTATCAGGCGGCGCGCGTGGCGAAGGCTCGCGGCCTGACGGTCGGCCAGGTGAACGATCTGGTTGCGCGTAATACGTCGGGGCGGCAGTTCGGCCTCTTTGGCGAGGCACGCGTGAACGTGCTGAAACTCAACCTCGCTTTGGACGATCTCAAGCCGATGCATTGAAGCGGTTGATTACTGTTGCTCTTTCTTTGCTGTTCAATCATTACGGAGACCCCGCCTGGACGTTGGCCGCTACCTCATCGGGCTGCTGCCGACGTGGCACATTCATGAGCGATCCCACCGTAACAGTCGTTGTGATCGACGCCGACAAAGCCATCCGCCGCTTTGTTCGCAGCAGCCTCGAAGCGAATGGCATGAGTGTCTTCGAAGCGCAGACCGGCGCGCAGGGCCTCGCACAGGCGGCGACGCGGCTAGCGGATCTCGTCATCGTCGATCTGAATTTGCCGGACATGGACGGCATCGAGGTGATTCGTGAGTTGCGCGGCTGGTCGGCGATGCCGGTGATCGTGCTGTCGGCGCGAAGCCGCGAGGAAGACAAGGTAGCCGCACTCGATGCCGGCGCCGACGACTACCTCACCAAGCCGTTCGGCCTGCCGGAGCTCAGCGCGCGGATTCGCGCCCATTTGCGCAGGCAGGCCAACGGCGACAGGGCCGGCACGCCTCAGGTTCAGTTTGGTCTGGTCACGATCGATCTCGGTGAACGAAGGGTGGTGCGCGGCAGCCACGTAGTCCATCTCAGCCCCACCGAATATCGCCTTCTGTCCGTGCTGGTGCGCCATCCTGGGCGCGTATTGACGCATGAGCAACTGCTCGGCGAGGTGTGGGGGCCGTTGCGACTCGACAATCACCATTACCTGCGCATCTACATGGCGCATCTGCGCCACAAGCTCGAACGCGACCCGGCGCATCCTGAGCACTTTGTCACGGAGGCCGGCGTCGGGTACCGGCTGGTCGGCGTGCGATGAATTTCACAGGATTTTTATGGCGCCCGCGGCAATCGTTTCCCGGTCTTTACGGTGTCGTCCGTATAGTTCAAATCTGGCATACCGCCGTAAGAATGAGTCCGCGAATTGAAAGAGGATGTATGGCATTCAAGCAAACAAAGGGTAACGTGACCGTCGAGGCGTGCGTATTCCCCGCGCCGGGCCACATGTTCAAAGGCGCACTGCGCGTAACGACCACGCGGCAAGACAGGCAGATCCAGCAGGTTACCGGGCGTGGCTGCGGCCGGCCGATGCGCGATTGCGCCGCGGCATTGGCCTTGGCCGAAGCTGAAGCTGAAGCACGCCGCATGCTCGGGGTTTGAAAATCCATGACGCCCTCGAGACCCGCCATGATATTCAGGGGAATGTGCAAGGTCGTCGCCATCGCCTTCGTCACCAATCAGGTTCTCACGACTATTTTTACGTACGTCGCGCAGCAACTCGACGCCGCGCTGCCCCATGAAACGATCTGGCTTTTCAGTTGCGTGACATGCGGGCTGCTCACCCTATGGTTGCAATCCGACGCGCGGCGCGCGTTCGGTTTCGCACGTGAGAAGGGTTTCGTGAAGACGGTTGGCGAGCGTAAGCAGGAGTTGCAGATTGCCGAGGATTGTCCGAAGCGGTGGCTGGTCATTCTGCATATCGAACTGAATCCCGCAGCGATACAGACATCGTGAGAACGCGGTACGCCGCAGTGGAATGTGCCTGCATGCGGACACATTCCACTGCGGCGTGCTTTAGCATGAAGATTTCTAAATGCCATTTTTTTACACGACATTAATACCGCATTGGCTAAGCTAAAAGTACAAGCTACCTGCCGGAGTTCTCGATGATACGAATGCTGATTCCTGTTCTCGACCATGGCGGCGCGATAGAAGCCGCGCGCTACGCGGCCTTCATGTTTCTGGAGCGTGGCGTGACCGAAGTCGAATTGCTGGAAGTACTCGAGCCGGTGGATCAGGGGCGCGCGGCAGCCTTCCACACCCGAAGCTCACTGGTGCGGATGGAAAAGCAGGCCATGCTGAAAGCGTTGATCGACGCCCGCACCATACTGGAAGAAGCAGGTGTGCCGTACCACTGGAAACGGGTATTCGGGCACCGCACGAAAGCCATCGCCGACTACGCGGCAAGCACCCGGCCCGACGTGATGGTGATCGACGCAAGCCAGATGGGCTTCTTCAGAAGGCTGGCCATGTTCGCTTCTCTATCGAGGCGGACCCCCACGCCGGTCACGATGGTTCATTGAAATAGCCCACGTTCATCGGCGGCAGCACCATCTGCTTGCCATGCCGGTGCAACCGCCTCGCGCTTATTCATTCCTTACCCAGCTCGGCAAAGCAGAGGGTGCTCGCCTCGCAGGCTTGCGTAAATGCGAGGTCGTAGCTCGAGAAAAAGACGGTGCGGGTTTCAGCGAGCGTTTTAAACAGATCCACCAGAACCGCACGCGCCGACGCGTCGAGTCCGCCTACCGGTTCATCCGCGATCACGACTTTCGTGTCGCCGAGTACCGCCCCCGTGAGAAAGATCTTCTTGCGCGTGCCGAACGACATCTGTTCGAAGCGCTTGTCGAGATGCGGTTCGAGTCCGAAGCGATGCGCGAGATCGAGCGTGTGAGCGTCGAGCACCGTGTTTCGCTCCGCCGCCACGCGATTCAGATACGCGCGGCCCGTCTCGTCGGGATACGTCATGCAGTCTTCCGGTACATAAGTGAGCACGGATTTCGCCAGACGCGGCGCGCTGCGCAGTGAGTGGCCGCCGAGCCATACCTCGCCCGTGTCGGGTTCGATCGTGCCTGCGAGCATGCCCAGCAATGTGGATTTGCCACTGCCTGATTCATCGTTGAGCGCCACGCATCCTGCCGCAGTGTCGTAATGCAGGTGCTGGAAGAGGATGCGTTCGCTATAGCGTTTGCTGAGGTTCTCGAATCGAAGCATAAACGTGGAGTGTGTCTGCCGAAGAATGGGCCGCGCGCGCTCGCGCTGAGTGCGATTCCGCGCGATGCGGCGGCTCGGGATTCATCGGGAAGTTGGCGGTGTGCAAGTGTAGCAGCGCGCCTGAAGGCACTGCCCGGCGTTCGACACTGCACCGGACGGTTGCGCCATTCGCCTGCGCAGTTGCGCGCAAACATCGGGGCAGGCGTGTAAAGTTGCGTCTCGCCGCGCCGTTAAGTAAAAAAGCGCCATTGACACGCCAACAATTTCCCGACTCTCCCGACGCTTTCCTCGTCAAGCGCAATCCATGCAAACCGCTGCCCGCGAAAGGACTCCGCCGTCCCGCGCCGAACTCAGACGTATCGTCACGGCGATTGTCGTCGGTAACGGCTTCGTCGCATACGACTTCACCGTCTACAGCTTTTCCGCCGTCATCATAGGCAATCTTTTTTTTCCTTCGGTTAATCCCGCGTCGTCGTTGCTGCTCTCGCTCGCCACCTTCGGTGCGGGTTTCGTGATGCGCCCGCTCGGCGCGATCATGATCGGCCACGTCGCCGACACCCGTGGCCGCAAAGCCGGTCTCACACTATCGCTAACCCTCATGACCGTCGGCACCTGGTTGATCGCGTGCCTGCCGGGCTATGCGTCGATCGGTCCGGCGGCGCCGGTATTGATGGTGCTCGCGCGCCTGATGCAGGGGCTCGCGGCAGGCGGGGAGATTGGGCCCGCGTCGGCTTCGCTGATGGAGTCGGCCGCTTACCGGCATCGCTGTTTCATGGTGAGCTGGCGCGGCGCGAGCCAGGGCGCGGCCGCGTTCGCCGCCGCGCTGGTCGGGGCGAGCATGACAGCGCTGCTGTCGCCCGCCGCGATGCAGGACTGGGGGTGGCGCATTCCGTTCGTGCTGGGCGGGCTGATCGGACCGGTCGGCTGGTATTTGCGCCGCCGGATGCCGGTGGCCGCGCCGCTGCCGCGTGCGCGGCTCAGCCCGTGGCGCATGCTCACGGACCATCCTCGTCCGATCATTTGCGGCCTGCTGATGATGGCGGCGCCTTCGGTGGGCATCTACCTCACCGTCTTCTATATGCCGGCTTATCTGGTTCGCACGCTGCATCGGCCGGCTGCGATCAGCTTGCTGACGGCCTGCCTCTCCGGGCTCGTGATCCTCGTCGTGACGCCGCTCCTCGCGTACGCGGCCGATCGCCTCGCGAGCCGCAAGACGCTGCAATACGCGGCACTCGTGGCCGCGCTGGCGGGCACATGGCCGGCATTCCGGGCGCTGGTTCACGGCGTGGGCGATGTCGCTGCGCTCGTCATCATCACGGCGTACGTCGCGCTTGCGGTCAATAACGCCGGCCCGGCGTCCGTGCTGATGATGGAGGCGTTTCCGGCGCATCGGCGCGCGGCCGGACTGGCGGTGATTTACAGCTTCGGGGTCGTGCTGTTCGGCGGATTTTCGCCGTTCCTCGTGACGTGGCTGATCAACCGGACGGGCGATCCGATGGTCCCCGCGTGGTATCTGATGGCCGCGACCCTGCTCACGCTTGCTGCGCTGCGGGCATTTCCCGAGGCAGAAACGCCCCGCGCGAGTGTTGCCCGCGCTTCGCAGCCGAGGCCGTAAGCTCGCCCGCGCCGTGGTGCTGCAGGATCAGCGCCCGCGCCCGCATGTCCTGCGGGCTCATGTCGAAGGCGCGGCGAAATGCGCGGGTGAAATCGGACGCGCTCTGGAAGCCGAGTCCGTACGCGATATCCGTCACCTGAAGATGTGGGAAACGGACCAGTTCGTCCGCCGCTTCCCGCAAACGGCGATTGCGGATGTAGGCGCCAAGGCCGCCGTCGTGCTCGAACCAGCGATAGATGGTGGCGCGTTTCAGTTGCAGCGCCTGGACCACGCTGGTTGGCGTGAGCTCGCTCTGATGCAGATTGGCGTCGACGTAACGCCGCACCTGTCCCATCACGGCCGCCTGCAGCGCCGCCCGGCTCGCACCCGTCAGGCTTGCTTCCTTGCGGAACGCGGCGATCATCAACTGGGCGCCTGTATGGAAGGCGTCTGCTGCGGCGAGCGGGTCGAGCGTGGGGATTTCCCTGGCGAGCGCCGCCATATGGTCCAGCACGAGACCGGTCAGCGGTGAGCCCTGCGGAACGATCCGCCCGTGAATGGCCGAACCGTCGCCCAGTTCCTCGTCCACGATCGCGGCTGGCACGAACAGATTCAGGAGCCGGCTTTCGGGCCGCGCGGCCCGAAACGGCTGGTTCATGTCGAACGCGACGATGCCCTGCACCGAACCCGGCGCACTGCGTTTCTTGCGAACCCCCGTTACTTCGCCGATTTCGCCTTCCACGCACAGATGGAAGACGTAGTCGCGCCGCGAGTCCGTGGAGACGCGCGCGACTGAGCGTTCCAGCCGCAATGCCTGCGTGCGGCAATCTGTAAATACGATGCCGCCGACCGCGTACAGATCGATCTCACCGCGAAATCCCGCCACGATCTGTTCCTTCGACGGCGGCACGTCGACCACATGGCCCACACGCTCGCGCCAGCCGAGAAATTGTTCCTCGATTGGGAGTGCATGCGTGCTGAAGCGGCTCGCGGAAATCGCAGAGCGCGATTCGGCTGCGGCGGCAGCGGCCAGATGCGGCGGCAAGGTGCGCTGATTCATGGATTGACGGTGCGAATTGGGGGGGCGCGGTCCTGCCGGATCGAGCGGCGGTAACCCGATATTTAACACGCCATCGTCCAAAACTGAGACGTATGGTAAAGCGTATCAAAAAAGCTGGGTTATTGTCGGACGATTGGCGGCGAATGGTTTTCATCTGCCGTTTAATGAGTCCATTGATAACAGAACAGGCCGCGGCGACGAATAGCCGTTTGAATCTGTCGAAGGAAGAGTTGCGAGGATCGGGGGTAGTTGCAGGAGAGCCGACCGGTGCCACCAGGCACCGGCAATAAGAAAAGATGGACCTGAGAGTGCGGCGAAATGCGGATGGACCCATAGAGGTCCGCCTCCCAGCCGCGAAAACGTTGGGCGCCTTGCCCGACGTCCGTCCGGCGGCGTGAGGTAGGCGCCGCCGGACTTGGCCGAGCGACCGGTCGGGGACTGCCACTAACGTGTCATCCCCGCCGGGCGCCCGCTCGGTTAACTTCTTCTACGCGACACGCGAAACCCGTTTATAGCCATCCGCCGTGTCTGGATGAATGTCTCTAATAATCCACGCTTTGCTGTCATTCTGACCGCTTTTAAATAGGGCGCGGTTACTTTCAGATCTGAAGAATACGCAGGGAATATAGCGCTGATAAACTGTGCGCCGGAGCAACCGGGCATCGCTTTAGCGCGCCGATTGCTCCCTGAATCCGACGCTATCGAAGGTCGGATAGACGGTAGAAACAGGCCTTTTCTGCAACCCGGAATGAGTGGCCAGCCGGTCTCCTGGCCGGCGGGTTGGCTGCTAAAAGGGACAAATGCTTTGGTGTCCTTCTTTTGGTGTCCTTCTTTCCGCACACGCATGGTGTCGCATCAGCGGATCTTCCCCATCAGCCTCTACCACCTGATTTTGACCAGTATTGAAGGCCTGTCTTGGCCTGTTTTTGGAAGTGACTCATGAAGCCGGGAAAGAATTCGCTTGAGAAAAGACGCGTACGCAAGATCGCCATGGCGCTCGGTGCGTTACTCGTCGCCGTATTGCTCGCCTTGAGCATGTGGGCTTACCAGCAGCGCGACGGGCAGGCCAATCCGGCGCTCACCGGCATTGCGAGTCAGATGCGTCACGATCCCTCGGCGTGGACACACGAAGAGAAAGACGCGTCGCAAATGCTGCGTGACGTTCGCGCCGCCAACGTAACAGCGATCGGCGTGAGCCCCAATGCGATCCTGGTGTCGACGCGCGAGGGCGCGAAATACTTCGTCACCGACCATAACGCCACGTTCTCGCACGCACTGCTGCTCGGCGAACCCAAAGCCGATCAGGCGGCGTCGTATCAGCTCGTCTGGCTGCCCGACGCCGATATCCGGACCGGCGCGGCGCGTTGGGTGCCGATATTCGGCCTGTTGCGCGACACGATCGGTCTGCTGCTGCCGTTGTTGCTGATCGGCGGCATGGTGTGGTACATGCGCCGCGAGATGAAGGGCGGCGCCTCGCTGCTCACCAAGGCGCCCACGCTGTGTTTCGACGACGTGATCGGCGCGGGAGAGGCCAAGGCGGCACTCGCGGACATCCGCGGCTATCTGTCCGATCCGAAGCAATTCACGTCGATGGGCGTGCGTGCGCCGTGCGGCATTCTGATGGTCGGCGGCCCGGGCGTCGGCAAGACTCGGCTTGCGCAGGCGCTCGCCGGCGAGTGCGGCGCGAACTTCATTTCGATCACGGGCAGCTATTTCAGTGCGAAGTACTACGGCGTCGGCATTCAGAAGGTCAAACACCTGTTCGAACTCGCGCGCAAGAACGCTCCCACGGTCATCTTCATCGACGAAGCCGACGGCCTCGCCAAACGCACGGATACCGGCGGCGGTCCCGTCGAAGCGGAGAGCAATCGCATCATCAATCAGTTGCTCGCGGAAATGGACGGCTTTGCTTCCAACGAAGGCGTCATCGTCGTCGCAGCGACCAATCATCCCGACAATCTGGACGAGGCGTTGCGCCGTCCGGGCCGCTTCGACCGTACCGTGCAGGTCCGTTTGCCCGACCGCGAAGAGCGCGCGGAAATTTTCCGCTTCTACGCGCAGAAACTGAAATCGAAAGCCGCCGATATCGACTACGACCAGCTTGCGCGCCTGACCACGGGGCTTTCTCCGGCAACCGTCGCGATGGTGGTGAATCAGGCAGGCCTCGTCGCGCGCAAAGCGGGCGAAACGGAAATCGCGTCGAGGCATTTCATGGAGGCGATCAAGATCGCGCGCATCGGCGACGTGAGCGGCGCCGAACGGGCGCTGAGCGAGGACGAACGCACGCGGATCGCGGTGCACGAAGCGGGGCACGGACTGGTTGCCGCGCTGCTCGGCACCGGTGTGCTGGAAGAGGTGACGATCTTGCCGCGTGGCGGCGCGTTGGGTGTCGCGCTGATCACGAAGGCGCAGGACAAGCACCTCTACCGCGAAACTGAAATTCGCAACGAGATTCAGGTTTTGCTGGGCGGACGCAACGCCGAAATCCTCACGTTCTCCGAAGCATCGAGTGGCGCCGCATCCGATCTGCAGGAAGCGTCGCGCATCAGCCTCGACATGGTGTCCAGGTTCGGCTTCAATCGCGACGGCGATCTGTTCAGCCTCGCGGCGCTGCCCTCGCAATACGCGGGTCTGCAAATGAAGAACGCCATCGAACACGCCAACGTGCTGCTGAAGGAATTGAACGAGTCGTGCTACGGACTGCTGCACGCCTATGAGCCTGTCCTACGCGCGATTGCCGACGAGCTGCTCGAACGGGAGACCGTTCCTGGCGAAACGGTTTACCGGTTGATCAAGGAGCACAAGAGTGCGCTGAAGATCGTCCACGAGCCGGCTGCTGCCTGAGCAATTTGCCCGTCACGCGTCGTCTGCGTGGGGCGCCGGTGGTGGTGTTTCGCCTTTTTGCGGTAACGGCTTATCGAGACCCGGTTCGACCGGTGTGGGGATGGCGTCGCCAATCGGCTTGGACACCTCGGTAGGCGGGCCGCCCGGATCTTCATCCGCCTTGCGGTCCGGCTCATTCGGCTCATTCGGGGGATTTGCCTTGGTTGCCAAGAGGGCTCTCCGGTTGATTGCGGTAAGCAATGACCAGCAAGGCGCGTTCCACGGCCTGAATTGACCGCCACACGGAACCCGAAACCTTATAAAACCCCGGATTTCCAGACCATCTGCGCGGCGGCGGCCAGAACGAACAGCAGAACCAGCACTCGAAACGCCGCCGGCGGCAAGCGGTCTCGCAGCGGCCGTACCAGTAGCATGCCGATGATTACCGGCACGCTCGCACACGCTGAAATGATCAGATCGCTCCAACTGGCATGCGCGCCGCCACTGAACGCGGCAACCAGCGTGATGATCGACACCACCAGGATAATTGCGATCTGCTTGGTAAAAGCTTTCCCCGTGGCGCCGGTGGCGATCAGATACATCGCCAGCAAAGGCCCCGGCACCGAGGCGATACTTTCCATCACGGCCGCGCCGAATCCCAGCACGAAGCCCGCCGGCTTCGCCCACGCCGGCGATAATGTCAGCCGCGGCGACAACAGCAGGAGCAGTGCCGCAACGATCAGCAAACTGCCTGCGGCAGCTTGCGCGCGATGCGGCGCCAGCGAGATCAATACGCTCACGCCGACAATATTGCCGACCACCGTGCCGATCAACGGCGCAGCAATGCGCCGGACTGTCGGCAGCATGTCGCCGCCTTCCAGCGCCTGAGGAATATTGCCGAGGATGATCGGCATCGACAGCAACAGCACGGCCTCTTTGATCGGCATGAACTGGCTGAGGATCGGCATCGCCACCAGCGGTACGCCGATACTGACTACGCCCTTGACCATGCCGCCCAGCAGCAGCGCCGCAATGATGCCAAGCAGCGCGTAGAGACTGAGCGTCTGCAGGCTCGCGCCAAGCACGCCGTCGGCAAAACTGAAATGAAACATCGTTGGTGTCCGCGAGCCAACCGCGCGGACCAGGTGGAGCGGCGTTCGCGGGCAGTGGCTTGTTTTTATTGTTCGGCCTGTTCAGTGCCCGCGTGTCGCGCAAGGATCGAAGCAGCCGGCTAAGTGAGGCCGCATGATACCGTGCCTGCGTTCAAATCGCATGAAGGCATATCGTAAGCTTCGCCGCGTTCAAATTGCATCTGACGTGACGTCTTCACCCTTGCGTGCACGCTCGTTGCGAGCGGCAGCGGAGGTTCCAACTGAGGCGGCAGGCGAGGCGGCAAGCGCCGGCACTCTTTGCGCGCTGACCGGGTCCGTCGTGTCCGTCTGCGCGTGCCGTGTTTTCAGGCGCAGAATCGGTGCTTCGATCAGCCGCCAGGACAGCACGGCCAGCGTCAGCGAAATCAGGAATGACGCGACAATGCCCGCGGCGTGCGCCCAGACCGGTACGACGCCACCGAAGAACGCCGTGGCGTGGCGGTTGCGAGTCAGGTCCGGAATCAGGTTATGGTAGAGATAAAAGCCGTAGCTGATGCGCCCGAAGTTCACCAGCCAGCCGGTTTCAAGCAGACCGATCACCACTGCATTGCGGCAGCACGCAATCGAACCCACAAGCGCCGCGATACAGACGCCATACACGGCGGTCACCATTGTGAAGGCAAGCGGACTGTTCAACTGGCTCCACCTCGGCTCGGTCGCGCAAAACCCCACAAGGCACACACTCAGTACGAGTAACGTCATGCCATGTCCGAGCATGACGCGTAAGCGGCTCGCTTCTCCTGCGATCATCAGGCCGCCCATGCCGCCTAAAGCCAGTAGCCAGAAGTTGGTTAGCGGATGCGTGTAGATGGTGATTTCCTGCCACTGTGCCGCACGCATCGCTAACAGCGAGACCAGCCCGACCGCGATGATCGCGAGACACACAGCCCGATGCCGCCGCGTCGCAACCAGCAGTAACAATGGCGCCAACACGAGATAAAACTGTTCTTCGATCGCGAGACTCCAGAGGTGCGAGTAACGTCCCGGCCAGTAATGGAGCACGGAGCCGATCCAGAAGTTCGACAAATAAGCGAAATGAAACGGCATGCCGCCCGCCAGTTCAGGACTTGCCATGCCCAGCGCCATCAGCACGCACATCACGCCCAGCATCAGGTAGTAAACCGGAAAGATACGCAACGTGCGGCGGAATAAAAAACGCTTCAGTTCGGCGCCGAAGCCACTGTCGTTTCTCTCGATACGTGTGCGTTGCGCGGACAGAATGCCGATGATCAGAAAGCCGCTCAGCGCGAAAAAAATCCATACGCCGAGGTGGCCGATCTCACCGATTTCACCGAACAGACGGTGTTGAAAAAAGACCATCAGGACTGCAATCGCGCGCAATCCGTCGAAGCCGGCGATCCTGTTGTTCATGGGGTTGTCTTCCAGCGGAAATGCATAAATTCATCCTACGATGAAAAAAAGCGAAAAAAATCGCGCGCTGGAATGTGTGATTTTTTTCAGCTGCCTTCAGTTGCCTTTACCGATCGCATTCGCACCGAACCTGGTAAAAGCCGCAAAACTTGCTGCAAGTTTTCCGTGAATCAACACGGGACGAAACTGTATTACGGTGTACCGACAGCCGAATTTCAGATTGCTGCCGCCTCGAATGCGTTTAAAGGGTGGTTGTCAGCGCGCACGGACAGGGCGCACGGACTCGGCGGGAACGATTTATTGTCATAGGGTTCCTAACGGGAACAACGACATCTACCGGCCTTCCACGGCGCCTGGCACGCACGCGCCATCTTGCGAGAAACAGCATGGACATTCGTCGCGGACGCTCGATCGAAGTGGACTTCTTCCGTGGCGTCGTGCTGATCGTCATCGTGCTGGATCACATTCCCGGTAGCACGCTGTCGCATCTGATGTTGCACGCCTATGCGTTGTGCGATTCGGCGGAAGTGTTCGTATTCCTCGGCGGCTATGCGTCGGCAGCGGCGTATACGGCGGTGCTCGCGGGCCGCGGCGAAAGCGCGGCGGCAATGCGCTTTGTCCGGCGCTGCTGGGAAATCTATCGTGCCTATCTGTTGACCGCGGTGTTGACCCTGCTGTCCGGCGCTATTCTCGCGCTATTGCATCTGAACCAGCCGATGATCGACCTCACGGGCTGGCAGCCGTTCGCGGTTCAGCCGCTGCACGCGGCGTTCGATATTGCCGTGCTGCGGCGCCAGCCGTATCTGTCGAGCGTGCTGCCCATGTACGTGATCTTTGCGCTGTGCGTGCCGCTCGCGGTGCCGCTGGCGCGCCGCTCGCCGCTCGCGGCGCTGGGTCTGAGCCTCGCGGTCTGGTCGCTCGCCCGGCCGCTGGCCGCGCTATTGAGCATTGACGACGTGGCCGACTGGGCTTTTAATCCGTTTGCGTGGCAACTGATGTTCGTGCTTGGTATTCTGTGCCGGGTGCAGCCCGTCAGCGAGCGCTTTCACGCCACCCGTGCGGCGCGCTGGCTCACGCGTGCCGCGGTGGTCGCCGTGCTGGCCTTCGCGATCGTCAAACTCTTTATACTGACGCAGCCATTGCCCGGCGTGCTTAAACAGAACCTTTCAGTGGATCGCGTGATCAACTTTGTCGTTATCGCCTGGCTCGCCGCGCAGTTCGTGCGCGCGGGCAGCATTGCGTGGCTTGCACAGCGGTTGCCGGCCGTGGTGACGGTCGGCCGCACCGGGCTGGTATGTTTCGTTTCCGGCACGCTGGTATCGCTGATCGTCGATACGGCGACACCGCATACGTTCCACGGCTTTCGCGGCACGCTGATCGGCCTCGGCGGCGATCTGGTCGCCATCGGCGCAGTGCTGATGATCGCGCGCGGCTGGAACGACTGGAAAGGGCAGC
This sequence comes from Paraburkholderia fungorum, assembly GCF_902833645.1. Taxonomy (GTDB): domain Bacteria; phylum Pseudomonadota; class Gammaproteobacteria; order Burkholderiales; family Burkholderiaceae; genus Paraburkholderia; species Paraburkholderia fungorum. The sequence continues at coordinate 100,347 of NZ_CADFGE010000003.1, read as the reverse complement.
AGTCGCGCACGGCTGCCAGACGCGCGCGTTACGGATGAGGGCGCGTGCGGGCCTGGTGTGCCATGTGAATTTGACGCGAGGTTCGCGCACGCTGCTCATGGCCGTCGGCGCGATGCTGTGCTTGAACGCTCCGGCGGCATTCGCCGCGACCAAGGACGCCCCGCTCGCCATGCGCTGCGCGGAACTCGCGGGCGCCGTGCTGCCTCCTGAACTGATCGCCATACCCACAGCCGGCGTGCTGATCGAAAGCGCTGCCATGATCGCGGCCACCGCGCCCGGCAATCAGCAGGGCGGGGAATATTGCCGTATCACCGGCCGTATCAAAGGGCTCAAGGCCACCACCCCCGATATCCGCTTCGACCTGAATCTGCCGCGCCGCTGGAACGGCCGCGCGTTGCAGATTGGCGGCGGGGGCTATAACGGCGTGGTGGTGAGCGGCACGGGCGTGATGCCGTTCTCACCGGATCGCGCACCGCTCGCGCAAGGCTATGCGACCTTCGGCGACGACTCCGGGCATGTGGGCAATTCGTCACTCGCGGTCTTCGGCCTCGTGGATGAAGCGGTGACGAATTTCGGCTACGCGCATCTGAAGAAAACGCACGACGCCGCGCTCGCGCTCATTGTGCGTGCGTATGGCCGGCCGCCGCAGCGCATGTATTTCGCCGGCGGCTCGACGGGCGGCCGCGAAGGCTACACGGTGATGCAGCGCTACCCGGACGACTACGACGGCGTAATCGCCAATTCCCCCGCGCTCAATTTTTCCGGCGTGCGATTGATGGGCGTGAAGCTCGGCCAGGCGGAATACGCGACGCCCGGCGGCTTCATCCCGCCGCTGTTGCTCGAGCACGTGTATGAACGCACGGTTGCGGTGTGCGACCGGCTCGACGGCGCGGCGGACGGCATCGTCAGCGATGTTGCCGGGTGCCAGCAACACGAAGCGGAAATCATCGCCTCGTTGCGCTGCGCCGGACGAACACCCTCGCACGACGAGTGCCTCAGCGACGCGCAACTCTCCACCTTGCTGCTGATGCGCGACGGCCTGGCGTTGCCCTACAGGCTGGCGTGGGGCGTGACCGGCTATGCCGGCTATAACGTCTTTCAGGGCACGCGCCTGACCGGCCTGCTCGGGCTCGCGCATCAAGCCGAGCGTTTGCCGGTGCCGACTTTCTTCGCCAACGGCTACCTGTTCGCGCAGGGCGACGGCTACATCCGCTATTTCGTGACGCGCGACGAGGCGTTCGATTCGCTGAGGTTCGACCCGTCGCATCCCGGCAAGTATCGCGGCCAGCTTGTCGCGCTGTCGCAGACCATCGGCGCGATGAACCCCGATCTGGCAGGCTACATCGCGCACGGCGGCAAGCTCATCACACTGCAGGGTCTCGCCGACGAAGTCATTAGCCCGAACCAGACGATCGCCTACTACGAAGCGTTGGTCGATCGTTTCGGCGTCGATCAGGTCGATGCATTCATGCGGCTCTATATGGTGCCGGGTTTTCAGCATGGCAGCGGCGTGTTCATTCCCTCCGTGGATCTGCTGGGCGCGCTCGACAACTGGGTGACGCGCGGCGTATCGCCCGAAACGCTGACCGCCACCGATATCGCGCCCACCACCAACGGACGCTCGCGCCCGTTGTGCCGTTACCCGCTGTTTCCCCGCTACAGCGGCAAGGGCAACGTGAATCTGGCCGCCAGTTTCACGTGCGCCGAGCCCTGAGGGACCGCGCCCGGCGGTTTTCCGGATTATCGGGGTTATGCTGCACGCTTTCGCACTTTCAATTACATTGCGGGTGCGGCCGCCTATTCGCACCGCCCCCTTCCAATCAAAAACCGGTGTCTGCCATCGTCGAATCCATGCAGCCAATCGTCTCGGTCACGAATCTGTCGAAAACCTATGCCACGGGTTTTCATGCACTCAAAAACATCAATCTGGCGATCAACCGCGGAGAAATCTTCGCCTTGCTGGGCCCCAACGGCGCGGGCAAAACTACCCTTATCAGCATCATCTGCGGCATCGTCAATGCGAGCGAGGGCAGCGTGACGGTGGACGGCCGCGATATCGCGCAGGACTACCGTGGCGCACGTTCGCTGATCGGCCTCGTGCCGCAGGAACTCACCACCGACTCGTTCGAAACCGTCTGGGCGACCGTCTCGTTCAGCCGCGGCCTGTTCGGCAAGCCGAAAAACCCTGCTTACATCGAAAAGGTCTTGCGCGATCTGTCGCTGTGGGAAAAGCGCAATAGCAAGATCATTACGCTGTCGGGCGGCATGAAGCGCCGCGTGCTGATAGCGAAAGCGCTCTCGCACGAACCGCGCGTGCTGTTTCTCGACGAACCTACGGCGGGGGTCGACGTCGAGTTGCGCCGCGATATGTGGAAGCTGGTGCGCTCGCTCACGGCGAGCGGCGTGACGATCATTCTCACCACGCACTATATCGACGAGGCCGAGGAAATGGCTGACCGCATCGGCGTGATCAATGCGGGCGAGATCATGCTGGTGGAAGAGAAGACCGCGTTGATGCGCAAGCTCGGCAAGAAACAGTTGACGCTGCAACTGGAGAGTCCGCTCGCCGAAGTCCCCCCGGCGCTGGGCGGATATGGGCTCGATCTTGCCAAGGGCGGCAACGAACTGATCTACACGTATGAAGGCGACGGCGGCCGCACCGACATCATCGCTCTGCTCAAAGCGCTCGACGATGCCGGCATCCGCTTCAAGGATCTGCATACGACACAAAGCTCGCTCGAAGACATCTTCGTCAGTCTGGTACGAGGTAACGCATGAACATTTACGCAATCCGCGCGATCTACAAGTTCGAGATGGCGCGCACCTGGCGCACGCTGATGCAGAGCATCATCGCGCCGGTGATTTCAACCTCGCTTTACTTCGTCGTGTTCGGCGCGGCCATCGGTTCGCGTATCAAGGAGGTAGACGGTATCAGTTACGGCGCGTTCATCGTGCCGGGTCTGATCATGTTGTCGCTGCTGTCGCAGAGCATTTCGAACGCGTCGTTCGGCATTTACTTTCCACGCTTTACCGGCACGATCTACGAATTGCTGTCGGCGCCGGTGTCGTATCTGGAGATCGTCGTGAGCTATGTGGGCGCGGCGGCCACCAAATCGATTCTGCTCGGGCTGATCATTCTGGCTACCGCCGGCCTGTTCGTGCCGCTGCAGGTGCAGCATCCGTTCTGGATGATTCTGTTTCTGGTGCTCACCGCGGTGACCTTCAGCCTGCTCGGTTTCATTATCGGCATCTGGGCGGATGGCTTCGAGAAACTGCAACTCGTGCCGCTGCTGATCATCACGCCGCTCACGTTCCTCGGCGGAAGCTTTTATGCGGTCAATATGCTGCCGCCGTTCTGGAAAGTCGTCACGCTGTTCAATCCGATCGTCTATCTGGTCAGCGGATTTCGCTGGAGCTTCTATGGCCTCGCCGATGTGGATGTCGGTGTCAGCCTCGGCATGACCGCGTTGTTCCTTGCGGTGTTTCTCGCGATCGTCGCATGGATCTTCAAGACCGGGTATCGGCTCAAGAGTTGAGCGTTCTGGCGATACGAACGCACGCGGCATGCGAAACTGACGGGCGTGCCTACTTCGGAGCCGATAGCTGCCATGTCCGTCGATTTGAGTCTTATTGAGCGAAGCGCGTGCGAAATTGTCGATCTGCTGCGTGAGGAGGCCGTCAGTCCGCACGATCTGCTCGACACGCTGGCCGCCCAGGTGACGCGCGTCGAACCGCGGGTCAACGCACTGCCCACGCTGTGTTTCGAGCGTGCCTATGCCCATGCCGATGCACTGCTGAAAAAGCCGGTCGCCGAGCGCGGTCTGCTATGTGGGCTGCCGGTGCCGATCAAGGATCTGACCGATGTCGCCGGGGTGCGCACCACACGCGGTTCGCTCGTCTATCGCGACCGCGTTCCGGAGACATCCGACGCCGGCGTGACACTTCTTGAGGCGCGCGGCGGCGTGGTCTATGCGAAATCGAACACGCCGGAGTTCGGCTCGGGCGGTCATACGTACAACGGCGTGTTCGGCGTGACTCGCAATCCGTGGGACCTGTCGCGCTCGGCGGGCGGTTCGTCGGGCGGCGCGGCGGCCGCGTTGGCGTCGGGCACCGCATGGGTCGCGCAAGGTTCCGATCTGGCGGGGTCGTTGCGCACGCCCTCGGCGTTTTGCGGCGTGGTGGGCATGCGTCCCACGCCGGGGCGCGTGTCGTACGGGCCGGCTGCCAACCCGTACGAGACCATGAGCGTTCATGGACCGATGGCGCATAACGTGGCGGACGTCGCACTGTTACTCGATGCGATGTGCGGAGAGCTTGATTGTGCGCCCTTGTCTCTGAGCGAACCGGCGACCTCGTTTCTGGATCATGCACGCAGTCCGCGGCGGCCGGCGCGCGTTGCGTTCAGCGAAGGGCTGGGTATCGCGGCGGCCGAGCCGGAAATTCTCACGATCTGCCGCAAGGCGATGGACCGCCTGGCCGCTTGCGGCGTGGGAGTGGATGAAAGCGATATCGATCTGAGCACGGCAACCCAGGCTTTCCACACGCTGCGCGGTATTTCGTACGCGGCGAACTATGAAGACGTGCTGGCGCAGCATCGTGATGTGCTGAACCCCGACGTGATCTGGAACATCGAATTCGGCCTGCGGGTGGATAACCCCGCGATGCTCGCCGCACAGCGCACGCGCAGCGCGTTGTTCCACAAGATGAACGCGCTCTTGCAGCGGTACGACGTGCTGATCTGCCCGGCCTCCATCGTGCTGCCGTTCCCGGTGGAAGCGCGCGATGTTCGCGATGCCGCCGGCCGGCACCTCGAGACGTACATCGATTGGCTCGCGATCACCTACGCGCTGACGCTCACCGGCATGCCGGTCATCGCGATTCCGTGCGGGATGAGTGCGAGCGGCTTGCCGGTCGGCATTCAGATCGTCGGTAAGCCGCGCGGCGAGGCGGCATTGTTGTCCGCTGCGCGTGCGATCGAAGAGGCGATCGGGACGTGGTTTGTGGGTAGGCCGCAAACGGCCTGACAGGCACGCCAGCACGCTTGATGGGGGGACGTGACGGTGTTTGCCGTCACGGCTCCGTTCTCCGCCGCAATAGTTTCCTCGCGATTCCTTCGCCGCTTTCTCCGCGACGTCCTGCGCATTGCCTCTTCGCGATCCCACCGTCGGTCTGTTGGGAAACCTGCTGTCAGCCCTCTCCGGCAATCCCCTTAGTCCATCCGGACGATGCCCGCATGCCTCCGATCGCCGTCAATGACGGTATGAACCGGGAGCGGCGCGACAAGGTTGTTCGTCCGCCGTATCGAGGCGCACAGCCACGCGGCAGGCGTTTGAGCCGCGTATAGGAATGGGGACAAGCAGGATGAGGACGGGCGTGATGCGGGAGGAATGCAGATGAAATCCAGAGTTCAGCGGGATGGACTGGTTGCGGGTTTGCTGGTGGCGATCGGTGTGGTTGGCGTATCCGTGCGGCAGCTCTACGCATGCGCCTGGAGCGACGAGTTTCCCGGCATGGTGTGCACGGCCGGATCGTCGCTGTCGCTGTTTCTGGGCATCACCGGATTGGCCGCGCTGGCTGGAAGAATCTGGGCGCGCCGCTCGGGTGCGGACGAACAGTGTTTCACCTTCCTCGGCGCGGTCGGTGGTGCGGCGTTGGTGTACGCGATGGTGGTGAGCGGCTTCTAGCCGCCCGCGCCGCCCGCCGCGCCACGACGCGCGATGAAACGAAGCGGTACCGCACCAAGCGGTACGGCACAAGGCGGCTCGGCACAAAGCGGCACGAAGCGTCACGGCACGAAGCGCCACGAAACGGCACGGCGGGGCATCCAGAACCACCGCGCCAATCGCCCCGGCACTCCGTATCAGGCCACGATCGCCGGATGCGCCTGCACCGGGCCGCCTAACGCCTCGCGATGCGAAGGCGGCTGGCGACCGTCGAGCTCAGTGATGCCGTACTCGCGCGCAAGCTCCGCGCCGACCAGCACCAGGCCGGATTTCTGTTGACGTTGCGGGTCGCGATACAACGCGTCGATCAGGCGTCCGGTGAATTGCGGGGTCTCGGCGAGTTCGCTGAAACCGGCATATTGCTCGGGATGCGCGGCGATCACGCGCGCGGTGCGCTCGGTCTGCAGCATGCCCATCCAGATGGAGACCGCGGCAACGCCGTACGATTTCAGATCGACCGCCATGTCCTTGGCGAATTTATCGACGCCCACTTTCTGCGCCCCATACGCCGCGCCGTGCATATAGCAGCTTGCGCCGAACGAGGACGTGAACGCGATCAGCCCATCGCCTTGCGCGGCCATCAAACGCGCGGCGTGCCAGCTCGCGACATAGGCGGAGCGCAGACCCACGTCGAGAATGTCTACGAGGTCCAGCGGTTTCTCCCAGAACGGCGCCGGGCGAATCAGTTCGTCGTGCAGCGTCGTGGCATTGTTGACGAGAATGTCGAGGCGCCCGCTGTTGCGCCGGATGTAATCGAATACTTCGGCTACCTGCCGGTCGTCGGCGTGATCGCAGGTCAGGGCGATGCCCTTGCCGCCGAGCCTGTCGATTTCGATTGCCGTGGCGTGCACCGTGCCGGGCAACGGTGCGTCGCCTTCGCGCTGGGTGCGTCCGGTTACATAGACCGTTGCACCCGTCGCGGCGAGAGCGAGCGCGATACCCTTGCCGGCGCCGCGCGAGGCGCCGGTAACGAGAGCGACATAGGGCTGATTGGGTTGAGTCATCGGGGTAGTCACCATGAAGAGGCTTCGAGTTCGTACGATGCCGGGTGAGCGCTTGCCTGCATCACCGCGGTGGATCGAAGAGCCAGGGGTTTCAATGTCACGTCAATCCTCGGCGCGGCGGACACGCGATCGAACGCGTGCGGGTTTTCCAGGTCCGCTTCGCCAAGCGGAATGAACGCCATGATTTCCAGTTCATGCCCCGACAGCGCCGGCAGCCTGAATGGACTCGACAACACATTCAGGCGACGCACGCCGAGGTCGCGCAAGATCTGCGAGCCAATTCCGGAGAGTCTGCCGTCCCTGCGCGCCGGCATGCTGTTGCCGCCGCTTATTGAATCGGTTCGCATGTCGCAATCGAGCAGAACCGCCACGCCGCACCCTGCCGCATCGATTTTCTGCAGTGCCGCGTGCAACGGCCATGAATGCGCGGAGGGTTCCGCATCGAGCAGGTCGAGCAGCGAGAAGCATTCGTGCACGCGAGTGAGCACCGGCACATGGGGCATTGGCGTGCCGCGCACCAACGCCAGATGCGTGGAGTGACGCACGGTGTCGCGATACTGAATGGCGCGAAACGGTCCCCACGGCGTGTGCAGCGGTCTCTCGCCGACCCGCTCGACGAGTGACTCGTGCGTACTGCGATAGTGGATCAGATCGGCAATCGTGCCGATTTTCAGGCCATGGTGTTCGGCGAATTCGATCAGTTGAGGCAGACGCGACATGGTGCCGTCGTCGTTCATGATTTCGCAGATCACCGCTGCGGGCGTCAAGCCTGCCAACGCGGTGAGGTCGCAACCCGCTTCGGTATGTCCGGCGCGCACCAGCACGCCGCCTTCACGCGCCGCGATCGGAAATACATGGCCCGGTTGCACCAGATGTTCGGCGCGCACGTCCGGCTGAATCGCCGTGCGGATCGTGTGCGCGCGGTCGGCAGCGGAGATGCCGGTGGTCACGCCGTGCGCCGCCTCGATGCTGACCGTGAACGCGGTGCCATACTGCGTGCCGTTCTGTTCCGCCATCGGCGGAAGCTTCAGGCGCGCGCAGTGCTCGGCACTCAGTGTCAGGCAGACAAGGCCGCGGCCAAAGCGCGCCATAAAGTTGATCGCCTCGGGCGTGACGTGGTCGGCGGCAATCAGCAGATCGCCTTCATTCTCGCGATCTTCCTCGTCGACCAGAATGATCATGCGGCCGGCTCTCAGCTCGGCGACGATTTCGTCGGTAGTGGCCAGTTTCATGGGTTTGTCCCTGTGCTACTGCTGTTGTTGCTGCTGTTGTTGTCGTTGTTATTGCGGTTGCCGCGTTTAAACAAGCGAAGAAAAAACGCTTAACGTGCGCCAGAGCCGAATACAGGTGCGCGCTTCTCGAAGAATGCGTCGACACCTTCGCGGAAATCCTCGCCCGCCGCGCAGTGCAGAAAGCTGCGCTGTTCCGCGTACAGATGCTCGGCGAAGCTGCGCTCGGGTGCGTGCAGGATCAGATTCTTGGTTTGCGCGAATGCATCCGGCGAGAGCGCACCCATCCGCTTTAACAGCGAGCGCGTTTGTGCGGCGAGTTCGCCGTCAGGGACGACCCAGTTGACGATACCGGCCCGCAGAGCGTCATCGGCGCTATGCCGTTCGTCGAGATACATCCATTGCGCGGCCTGCTTGATGCCGAGCGCGCGCGGCAACGTATAGGTCGCACCGCCGTCGGGGGAGGTGCCGATGCGGCCATATGCCGACGTGAACGTCGCGCTCTTCGCGGCGATAGCCAGATCGCAGGCGGCGACGAGGCTCAGGCCGAAACCCGCCACCGCACCATTGATGCTGGCGATCACCGGTTTGCGCGAACCCGTGACGGTTTCGACCACGGTTTGCGCAAGCCGCACGAGTGTGCCGATCGCCCGGTCTCGTACCGCGGGCTTTGCATCGAGCGCGGCGCGCATGGTCTGCAAGTCGCCGCCCGCCATGAAGGCGCTGCCGGCGCCGGTCAGCACGATTGCGCGGATATCGTCGTGGTGAGCGAGGCGTGCGAGCTTGGCGTTCAGTTCGTTGGCCATCGCTTCGTTGAGAGCGTTCAGCGCCTCGGGGCGGTCGAACGTGAGCGTCGCGATACCGTCTTCGGCCGCGAGGCGGATTAATGCAGTCATGTCTTTTCGGGTGAACGGAGTCAGGTGTTCTGGACGTGCAGCGCATGACGCAAGGCGCGCGCTGCGAGCGTGAGTGCCTGGTCGGCCGCGTCGAGCGCACCGAGCAGACTGGCGAAGCCGTGCATCTGTCCCGGCCAGCGCAGATGGGTCGTAAGCACGCCCGCTTGCGCGAGACGCGCTGCATAGTGCTCGGCCTCGTCGCGCAATGGGTCGTACTCGGCACTGATGATGGTGGCGCCGGCTATACCCGGGAGATCGGCGGCGGCGAGCGGACTCGCGAGCGGATCGGCGCGATCGGCGTCCGGTGCGAAATATTCGTTTTTAAACCAGCGCATCATGTCCGCCGTCAGCAGATACCCGTCGCCCATCGATTCGTATGACGGATGCTCGGTGGCGCAATCCACCACGGGATAGAACAGCACCTGATGCGCGATATTCACCGCGCTATGACGCAACTGTTGCGCGACGACTGCCGCCAGATTGCCGCCGGCGCTGTCGCCCGCCACGGCAAGCGCGCCGGGTCGCACGCGCAGATCACGTGAATTGGCCGCCGCCCAGCGCACGGCATCGCACGCGTCGAGCGCGGCGGCCGGAAAGCGTGCTTCGGGCGCAAGCCGGTAATCGACCGATAGCACGACCGTTCGCGCGCGCTGCGCGAGGCAACGGCAAATGTTTGCGTGGGTATCGAGCCCGCAGGAAACGAAGCCACCGCCGTGAAAGAAGACGGTAAGGGGCAGCAGGGTATTGCTGTTGCCGCTGTTGCCACCCTCATCGGCGCTTTCCAGCGCAGGCCGGTAGAGGCGCGCGGCAATCGGGCCGTTGGCGGTCGGAATCGTCAGATCTTCTTCTGCCGCGACGGAGTCTCCCGGTGCAAAACCGCCGCCCGCGGCGAGCATCGCACGGTATGCGGGCACGGTGAGTTGCGCGAAATCGAGTGGGGGCATGCCGGCGAGAGCGGCGCGCACGGCCTGCGCCTGAGGATCGAGCGCCATCGGGTCTCCTGAGAATGTGATGAAAGCGGCTATACCGGGTATAGGCGATACGGCTGCGCCGAACCCGAATCGCGCTGCAAATCAGGGCATTCGGCGCGCACGCCGCAACCCTGAATGCATTGAAACGCGGCGGCTTCAAGGGGGCATCGTCCGATTGGACGAGAGTTCGTTCGCACGCTCAGCGAAACTTTCGTCAGCTAAGTACTTCCCCCGATGCCAGCAAGCAGATCGGCCCTTAAGCTTGGCGTCGCGCTGCAAAGTCGCATGGAGGACGGAGAGTGTTGATGGAGACAAAATGGGCCCCTGAAGAGGGCCAGGCCATGAGTGAACTGGCCGAGGTGAGCGTTGCGCAGTTCAGCGAACTGACCGCGCGCATTTATCAGGGGGCGCTGGAAAGCACACCGTGGGCCGGCGCGCTCGAGTTGATCCGCACCTCGCTGGGCGCGAGCTATGCCACCCTGATTCTGCGTTCGCCCTCCAGCGAGCGGCGCGGCCTGATGGTGCATGCTTCCGAAATGGGCTCGGGTGTGCCGGGTGAAGCGTCATACAACAACTACTACTATTCGCTCGATCCGTTCGTCGGTTTGCCGGCGGATCGCGTGGTCACTGTCGACGAAGTATTCGGCGACACGGGCTGGCTCACCAGCGAACTCTACAAACAGTTTCTGAAGCCGGCCGATATCCGCTACATCATGGGCGCCGATCTGCGTACGGAGTCCGGCGTGGAATGCCGGTTTCGCGTGTGCCGCAGCCACGCTTCGAAGCATTTTTCCGCGCGCGACAAGGCGTTTTGCGCGTTGCTGCTGCCGCATTTGCGACGCGCGGTCGAATTGCATTCGCGGCTCGATATCGTGGAGTCGGAGCGTACGCTGTATGCGAGCGCGATCGACCGGATGCTGGTGGGCACGGTGACGCTCGACGAGAGCGGTGCGATCATGCGCACCAATAGCGTGGCCGACGAGATTCTCGCGCAGAGCAACGGCTTGCGTATCGTGCATGGCAACGTCGAAGCGACCGATGCGCAGGAGAACCGCAATCTGCAACGTCTCGTGCGTCATGCGCTGATGGGGCACTTCGGCACCGCCGCGCCGATTGTCGAAGCCATGCCTATCACGCGTGGTTGCGACAAGCCGAAACTCGGCGTGCTGGTACGCACGATTCCACTCTCGGACTGGTCCGAGGACAACAAGCGCCGCCCGGCAACGGTGCTGTTTCTGCGCGATCCCGATCGCAAATCGCAGGGCTCGCAGGAGATCGTACGCAAGCTGTTCGACCTCACGCCGGCGGAGACCTCGCTTGCGTTGCTCCTGACCAATGGGTTGACGCTGGAAGAGGCCGCCGACGAATTGAGTATCAGCAAGAACACCGCGCGGGCCCATCTGCGGGCCATCTTTTCGAAGACGGGCGTCACGCGTCAGGCCACGCTCGTACGCATTCTGCTGGGCAGTGTGGTGCCGCTTGGTTGAAGCCGGCTGAGACGACGTGTGCCGCGCCTTTGTCAGGCGTGGCACACGCTCCACGGCCTTAAACCGCGCGCTTCTGCGACAACACCAGTAACGCGCCGTTCTTATCCTCCAGCACCGCACGCCATTCGTGCGGCCCTTGCTGCACCGGCACGCGCACTGACGCACCCGCCGCGACCACCCGCGCCATCGCTGCGTACAGGTCGTCGGTTTCGTCCACGCGAAACACCAGCGCCGCGCGTTCGACGATCCGTTCCTCGCCTGCCACCAGCGCGACGCTCAGCGCGCCACCGTCGAGCGCGCAATAGCGCTCGCCGTCACGAAACTTCACCGTCAAACCTAGCCCGTCGACAAAGAGCGGCAGCGCCGCATCGATCGTCTCGACCGGGTACAGCATCATCGAAGCCTTCATTGCATTGCACTCCCATCAGTTGAGCAGCGTTGTATAGCGGCCCGATCGTAGCGTCACGGATGCACGCCGTACGAGGTCCAATCGGACTAGCCCGGTTATGAAAAAGCATCGCCAAACTTGCGGCCGGGAATATGGCAAACACGTGGCAAAAACGTGGCAAACACCCCTTCGATCAAAGCTTCTACGGTAAAGCACACACCGTTAATCCAAATAGACGATGCCGCGCCGCACGCGCGAACTGAAACTTCATTCCGTGGACCGTCACGATCATCGTAGGAATCGGTGGGTCGGGAGCGGACCGCCCGTTTCAGCACAGTCCAAAATTCATGGAGACGCACGCAATGAAGTTTTCTCTGATTTACGAAGCCCAGACCACGGACGCTTCGCGGGAAGGCGATCACCGGGTATTCAAGGAGACCGTCGAGCAGGCGTTGCTCGCCGAACAGATGGGTTTCGATACTGTCTGGTGCGTCGAACACACGTCGCTGACGAATTACGCGCATATGAGCGCACCGGAAACCTTTCTCGCTTATCTGGCTGGCCGCACGACCCGTATCGGCCTTGGCCACGGCGTGATCTGCCTGCCGCCCGCGATGAATCATCCGATCAAGGTGGCCGAGCGCGTGGCCATGCTCGACATTCTGTCGGGCGGCCGCGTGCATTTCGGTGTCGGCAAAGGCGGCAGCCAGCAGGAAGCGGGCGCGTTCGGCTACGACCTCGCCGAGCTGCAACCGATGATCGACGAATCGATGTACCTGGTGCCGAAGATGTTCGTGCAGGACGAGATCGAGCACGACGGTAAATACATCAAGATTCCTAAGCGGCCGATTCATCCGAAGCCGTTTCAGGACCCGCATCCGCCCATGTACATGGCATGCACCAACAACGACGGCCTGCTGCGCGCCGGTCAGCGTGGCCTTGGTGCGCTGGTGCTCGGTTTCGGCGGTCCCGATGAAGTCGCGAAGAAAAACGCGCTGTATCGCGAAGCCTGGGCGACCCGCAAGGCCGAGGACCAGGTCGGTTTCCGTCCGACGCAGCATCTGGCCGCACTGTGCCCGACCGTCGTGCTGAGCGACGGCCAGCAGGCTCGCAAGATCGGCATTCGCGGTCAGCGCTATTTCATGGAGTCGCTGGCGTACTGGTACACCGGCGGCGAGCGTCCGAACCCGGATAGCTGGGGCGACGACCTCGTGAAGGGCAACACCGGCGAGATGGTGATCCGTTCGCGTTTCGCCTCGGAAGAGGTGGTGGTCGATTTCAGCGATCCGGCGCTGTCGATGATGAACCCGAATCACGCGTACGGCACGGTCGACGATTGCATCGGCTATGTGGGCCGTCTGATGGAAGCGGGTGTGGATGAAGTGCTGTTCCTCTGCCAGATGGGCACGGTGTCTCAGGAAGCGCAACTCGAAACGATCCGCAATATCGGCGAACACGTGATTCCGTACTTCAATCGCCTGAAGAGCGGGAAGCAGAAAGCGCAGGTTGCCGCCTGACGTTGCCGCGTAACAACGGGCGAGACGGGCGTCGCTAGTCTCTTCAGACGATGCGACGCCGCAGCCGGCGCTCGAAGATGAACCCAACAAAACAGGCGCGATATCCATCTTGCGCGCCATCATGGAGACAGCCGTGCATCGCGACAACGATTCGAACGCCCTTGCAACCGAACTGATCGCCCGCGCCGAAGCGCTCGCACCGGTGCTTGCCGGGCGTGCCGCGCAGGCCGAGGCGAATGGCCGGATTCCCGCCGAAACGCTGGCCGATTTTCAGGCCGCCGGTTTTTTCAAGGTGCTTCAGCCGAAGCGTTATGGCGGTTACGAACTCGATCCGCAGACCTTCTTCGAGATTCAGATGGCGGTGGCGCGCGGCTGCATGTCGACCGCGTGGGTGTACGGCGTGATCGGCGTGCACAACTGGCAACTGGCGCTGTTCGACGAACGCGCGCAGCAGGACGTGTGGGGTAAGGACCCCGCCACGCTGATCGCATCGACCTATATGCCGGTGGGGCGTGTGACGCCGGTTGAGGGCGGCTTCCGGCTGTCCGGGCACTGGAAGTTTTCGAGTGGCAGCGAACTGTGCGAGTGGGTCTTTCTCGGCGCGCTGGTGCCGCCGGCGAAAGAGGGTGAGCCGCCGGAATACCGCACTTTCCTGCTGCCGAAAAGCGATTACACGATCGAACACGATTGGGACGTGCTGGGCTTGCGTGCAACCGGCAGCCACGACATCGTGGTGAACGATGCGTTCGTGCCGGACTATCGCACCCACAAGGCGATCGACGGCATGATGGGCACGAGCCCCGGTCTTGCAGTGAACGACGCACCGCTGTTCCAGTTGCCGTTTGCGCAAATTTTCGTGCGCGCCGTGTGCACTGCGTGCATCGGCGCATTGCAAGGCGCGCTGGACGACTTCACGTCTTACGCGGCGACACGTGTGAGCGCCAACAGCGGCGCGAAAACCACCGACGACACCGGCGCGCAAACCGCCTGCGCCAATGCAGCCGTCGCTATCGACGAAATGAAAGTGCTGCTGATGCGCAACTTCGCCGAGCTGCTCGCGGCGGTCAATGGCGGCGCGGCGGTTTCGATCGAGCGGCGCGTGCATTTCCGTTATCAATCCGCACAGGTGGCCGAGCGCTGCGCGCAGGCTGCCAACGCGCTGCTGCGTTACGCGGGCGGTAACGGCATCTATAACCGCAATCCGCTGGTGCGGCGCTTTCTCGATCTGCATGCGGCACGCGCGCACTACGCGAACAACCTCGATCGTTTCGGCCAGAATCTCGGCGCGGTGATGCTCGGGCGTCCTAACACGGATTTCTTCATCTGATGGATGGCGCCATGAGCCAACAGCAAACGCAGAACTACGTGTTCGACGTGGTGGTGGTCGGCTCCGGCGCGGGCGGCATGCTGGCCGCCTGCCGCGCGGCCGATCGTGGCCTGTCCGTGGTGGTGCTCGAAAAGAGCGACGTGTACGGCGGGACTTCGGCGGTGTCGGGCGGTGGTATCTGGATTCCGTGCAACCACCATATCGCCGGGATGGGTGTCACGGATACGCGCGAGGCTGCACGAACCTACCTCGACGCCTGCACGCAGGGCGCGACCGCGAGCGAGCGGATCGACGCCTATCTCGACACGGCGCCCGAGATGCTGCGCTATGTCGAAGCGCATACGCCGGTGCGCTATGAGTCGTTGCCGAAGTACGCGGACTACTTTCAGGGCCTGCCTGGATCGATGCCGGGGTACCGCGCGCTCGATCCCTTGCCGGTGGACGGCGCGTCGCTCGGCGAAGAATTCGCGCGCCTGCGGCTGCCTTCACCGGGGACGCTGATCGGCGGACGCGTGGCGGTGACGTCGAAAGAGGCGCACGTCCTGCTGTCGAAAGCGCCGGGCTATATCGGCCTGGCGGTAAAGCAGTTCGGCCGTTACTGGTTCGATCTGCGCGCGCGCAGCCGCTCGCGGCGCGACCGGCGCCTGACGCTCGGCAACGCGCTGGCAGGTGGCCTGCGCCGCGCCTTGCTCGATCGCGACATTCCGTTGTGGCTCAACGCGCCGATGACCGAACTGCTCGAGGCAGAGGGCCGCGTCACGGGCGTCGTGGTGGAGCGTGACGGGCAGACTGTGCGTGTGCTTGCAAAACGCGGCGTGATTCTCGCGGCCGGCGGTTTCGAGCGCAATCAGGCGATGCGCGAACGCTATCTGCCACATCCCACGCAGGCACAGTGGAGCGCGACGCCGCCGAACAACACCGGCGACGCGATTGCAGCCGGTCTGAAACTGGGTGCGCAGATTGCGTTGATGGAACACGTGTGGGGCGCGCCGACAGTTCACGTGGATCATGAGGAAAAGCAGCGCGCGCTGTTCGTCGAACGCAATCTGCCGGGTTGCGTGGTGGTCAACGGGCTCGGCAAGCGTTTCGTCAACGAAGCCGCGCCGTATTCGGAGTTCGTCCCGGCGATGTATCGCGACCATGCGCAAACCGGAGCGTGCGTGCCCGCGTGGATGGTGTTCGACGCGCAATTCCGCCGTAAATATCCGTGCGGACCGATCATGCCCGGCGCGATGATGCCGGATAACCGTATCCCGGCGGCGTTCCGTTCGCTGCTCCACAAGGCCGATTCGCTCGATGCGCTGGCCGCAGGGATTGGCGTCGATGCGCAAGGCTTGCGCGACACCGTGGCGAAGATGAATCGCTACGCCGCGACCGGTATCGACGAAGAATTCGCCAAGGGCGGTAACGCCTTCGACACCTACTATGGCGACCCGGGCGTCGAGCCGAATCCGTGCCTCGCGCCGATTGAAACCGGACCGTTCTACGCCGTGCGTATCGACGCGGGCGACATCGGCACCAAGGGCGGCCTCCTTACCGACGCCAAAGCTCGTGTGCTGCACGCCGACGGCACGCCGATTGCCGGACTCTATGCAATCGGCAATACGAGTGCGTCGATGATGGGCGCGAGCTACCCCGGCGCGGGCTCCACGCTCGGACCTGCCATGACCTTCGGCTACATCGCCGCGAATCATCTCGCCGACGGCGGCGATGATCGCGACAGCAGCCCCTCAGAACCAGCACGCGCTGCCAGCAAAGAACTTCGCGGAGTCACGCCATGACCGAACTCACTTCCTCACACCCGTTGCGCGCCGACATGCTGCTGGCGATGCGCCGCCTCGCGCGCTCAGTCGCTGTGATCAGTTGCAGCGATGGCGAACGGCGCTATTCGATGTCGGCCACCGCGGTCGATTCGCTATCGACCGAGCCGCCTTCGCTGCTGATCTGCATTAACCGCACGTCGTCGATTTTTCCGCCACTCGACAAGGGCGCGGCGTTTTGCGTGAACGTGCTCTCGGCGCAGCATCAGCACATTGCGATCGATTGCAGCGGACGCCTCAAGGGCGAAGAGCGCTTCACGACCGGCAACTGGCAAAACTCCCAGCAGGGCGTGCCCTATCTGCACGACGCGCAGGCGAGTCTGCTCTGCATGCAGGACGGCCGCTTCGATTACGGCACGCATGCGATTTTTATCGGGCGGGTCGAGCAGGTGCTGATCAGCGGCGAGGTGGATCCGCTGGTGTATGTGGACGGCGTCTATACCACTGCTGCTGCGCCCGCGCCCGCGCGTTGTGCAGCGGTCTGATCGGATCCGCCGCGTGATGCAAAGCCCTTCGTTTGCCCAGCCGGAATCGGCCACGCCGGTCGAAGCACCCCTGGTCGTCGACGATCCCGCCGCTGTGCGTTGGGACGATGTCTGCGACGTGCTGGTGGCGGGCTTCGGTGCGGCGGGCGCCTGCGCGGCGCTGGAAGCGGCGGCGGCCGGCGCGAAAGTGCGGATCGTCGAGCGTTTCGAGGGTGGCGGCGCGAGCGCGAAAAGCGGTGGTGTGGTCTACGCGGGCGGTGGCACGCGCTATCAATCCGAAGCGGGCTACAGCGACACACCCGAAGCGATGTTCGCGTACTTGCGGCAGGAAGTGGGCGACGCGGTATCCGCGGTGACGCTCAGGCGTTTTTGCGCGGGCAGCGTCGATATGCTGCGCTGGCTCGAGCGCTTCGGTGTGCGCTTTGCCGCGTCGGTGCCGCCGCGCAAGACCTCGTACCCGCAGAACCGCTACTACCTGTACTACTCGGGCAACGAAGCGGTGGGTGACGCCGTGCGCGAACATCCGCCGGCGCCGCGTGGGCACCGGGTAGTCGGCGATGGCATGTCGGGGCGCGTGCTGTACGACACGCTGCGGCGCGCCGTGCAAGCGCAGCCTTTCGTCGACACGATGTGCCATGCCAGCGTGCGCAGGCTGGTTACCGACCGCGGCGGGCGGGTGATCGGCGCGCAGGTCTGGCAGGTGGCGCCAGGCCGTGCGCAGCGCGCCCATCGACGGCTCGCGCGCTGGGCCGAGCGTCTGCATAACGGCATGCCCGCGTGGGCCGACCGCTTGCGCGCCGCGCTGCATCGCGTCGAGCAGCGCGCGGGCCGGCTCTTCACGATCAAGGCCGATGCCGTGGTGCTGAGCACCGGTGGCTTCATCTTCAACCGGTCGATGGTGGCGCACTACGCGCCGCGTTGCTTGCCGAACTGGCGTTTGGGCACCACAGGCTGTGACGGTTCGGGCATCCGGCTCGGCTTGTCCGCCGGTGGGGTGGCCGAGCGGCTCGAACGTGTGTCCGCATGGCGCTTCATTAACCCGCCTTATGCATGGGCACAAGGCTGCGTCGTGGATCGCCGCGGCGAGCGTTTTTGCAACGAGGAAGTCTATGGCGCGGCGCTCGGTCACGCCATGTGCGAAACGCGCGACGGGCACGCGTGGCTGATTCTCGATGCGCGGCTTGTCAAGCAGGCGCTCAAGGAATGCTTGCGCGGCAAGCTGTGGGCGTTCCAGAGCGTGCCCGCGATGCTGTTGATGCTGGCGGGCCGCAAGCGCGCGTGGTCGCTGGCCGGTCTGGCCGCACGCATCGGTTGCGATCCGGCGGTGCTCAAGCGAACCGTCGATGCGTACAACCTGGGCGCACTGAACGGCGTCGACCGTGCGTTCGGCAAATCCGCCGCGATGTTGCAGCCGCTCCTGCACGGACCTTACTACGCGATCGACATTTCATCGGACAGCCGCGTTTTCCCGTGCCCGTCGATCACGCTGGGCGGCCTGCGAGTCGACGAGACGAGCAACGCGGTGCTGTCGGCGCAGGGCACGCCGATCGAAGGTTTGTTCGCCGCCGGCCGCGCCGCGTGCGGTCTCGCTTCGAATCACTACGTGAGCGGCCTTTCGCTCGCGGACTGTATCTGGTCCGGCCGCCAGGCGGGCCGGGCCGCAGCGGGCGTGGTTCTCGCGAACGCCGCCCATTTCCTGACTGAAACTGACTGACACTGAAAGAGAGAACGAAGATGGGAGACAGACTCAAAGGCAAGATCGCCGTCGTGACGGGCGCTGCGAGCGGCGTCGGCAAACAGGACGCGTTGCTGTTCGCCCGGGAAGGCGCGCGTGTCGTGCTTACCGACGTCAACGAGGAAGCCGGCCGCGAAGTGGCTGCGCAGATCGGCGACGCCGCACTGTTCGTGCGCCACGACATCTCGTCGGAAACCGGCTGGAACGATGTGTTCGGCGCGGCGCAAACGACCTTCGGCACACCGGATGTGCTGGTCAACAACGCTGCGGTGCTGTTGCTCGGCAGCATTGAAGACACCACGCTCGAACAATGGCAGCGTGTGCTGCGCATCAATGCCGAAGGCTATTTTCTCGGTTGCCGCGCGGCGGTCAAGGCGATGAAGGAGAAGGGCGGTTCGATCGTCAACATGTCGTCGGTGGCGGCGTTGGGTGGACTCGGCATGTTCTGCGCCTATTCGGCCAGCAAGGGCGCGGTGACGGCGATGACGCGTGCGATCGCGGCGCACTGCAAGCAGCAGGGCTACAAGGTCCGCTGCAACACGATTCACCCGGACGGCATTCTCACGCCGATGACCGCGCCGTTCTTCGGTGCGGCTGAAGAAACCCGCGATGCGCTCACGCAATCGGTCGATCCGCACGGCCGTATGTGTCTGCCGGAAGACATCGCGAATCTGGTGCTGTTCCTTGCGTCCGATGAATCTCGCTTTATCAACGGCAGCGAGTATCGGGTCGACAATGCGCAGATGATCATGGGCATTGCCTGAGTTCGCACGTCATGGCCGATTCGCGTTTTCACCGGCTCAAAGTGGCGGACGTGATCGCGGAGAGCGCCGACGCGCGCTCTTTCGTGTTCGATCTGCCACAGGCGCTGCACGATGCCTTCAGCTATCGCCCGGGGCAATTTCTCACGCTCAAGGTGCCGTGCGCGGATGCTGTCGTGCAGCGCTGTTATTCGCTCTCGAGTGCGCCGGGCATCGACCGCGCGCCGAAGATTACCGTCAAGCGGGTGCGCGATGGACGGGTGTCGAACTGGATGTGCGACAGCATTCAGCCCGGCGACGAGCTCGACGTGATGGCGCCCGCGGGCGTGTTCACGCCGCGCTCGCTCGACGGCGACCTGCTGCTGTTCGCGGGGGGCAGCGGCATCACGCCGGTGCTGTCGATCGTCAAGTCCGCGCTGGTGAACGGGCGCGGCATGCTGACCCTGATCTACGCGAATCGGGACGCGCAGTCGGTGATTTTCAGCGAAGAACTGCGGCAACTAGGGCAGCGGCACGCGGGACGGTTGCGGGTGATTCACTGGCTCGACAGCGTGCAGGGCATTCCGCAGCAGCGTCATCTGGAAGAACTCGCGCGGCCGTGGAGCACGCAGGAATGCTTTATCTGCGGACCGGCGCTGTTCATGGAGAGCGCGCTGGCAGCCATGCTTGCGCTGGGCTTGCCACGAGCGAAGGTCCATGTGGAGCGGTTTGCTTCGCTGCCGGATCTGCCGCGTGAGCCTGGGGTGTCCGAAGGATCCGGAACGACCGGCTTGCCCGAGGCACGTACCGCATCCGCCGCGCCCCAACCGCGCGAGCTGCCCTTAGCCTCCGATTCAGCCCAACCGGCTTCCAGGCCTGCTTGCATCGCCAACGCCGCCATTGAGACCGTGCTCGACGGCGACACCTTCACGTTCACCTGCGAAGCCGGTGAAACCCTGCTCGACGCCATGCTGCGCGCCGACGTGCCGGCGCCGAATTCGTGCCGCAGCGGCTTATGCGGCGCCTGCATGTGCCGGGTCGAGAGCGGCAGCGTGAACCTGAACGCCAACCACGTGCTCGATGCGGCCGATCTGACCGACGGCTGGACACTCGCCTGTAGTGCGATGCCTGCCAGCGCGACGCTGCGCGTGGTTTTCCCCGACTAGGTTTGCGGTTCGCACGTGCGACTCCTGTCTGTTGCGCGCGCTTCGAACCGCATCCATCGAATTCATCCTGACATTCTCCCCCTACCTGAAGGCCGAGGTTTCTCGGAGACACTGATGACGCTCAACCACATCCTGACGACGCCCGCGCTGATCGCGCGCGGCGCCGCGCGCTACGGCACGCGCACCGCGATCGAAACCGTTCAGGGCAGCCTGAGCTATGCGCAACTGGACGCCGCGCGAATCGAAGCGGCGCGCGCGTTGATGAGCTGCGGCATCCAGCCGGGCGAGCGTGTCGCGATCTGGGCGCCGAATATCGCCGAATGGATCGTGGCGGCGCTCGCGATTCATAGCGCCGGCGCCGCGCTGGTGCCGATCAATACCCGCATGAAGGGTCTCGAAGCCGCGGCGATTCTCGAGGACAGCGGCGCGCGGCTGCTGTTCTGCTGTGGCACCTTCCTCGGCGATTCGTATCCGGCCATGCTGGCCCCGCACCGTCCCGCGTCGCTTGAACGGATCGTGGTGTTCGACGGCCCGGTAGCGGAAGCGGGCAGCGCCGGCGACGAGACCTGGGACGCATTCCTGCTGCGCGCGGCCGGCACCGCGCTGGACCTGTTCCGTACCCGCGAGGCGGACGTGCGTCCCGACACGCTGATGGACATCATGTTCACGTCCGGCACGACGGGGCGTCCCAAGGGTGTGATGACCACGCACGGCCAGAACTTGCGAGCGGTTCACGATTGGGCGCAGATCGCGACGCTGCGCGAAAGCGACCGCTATCTGATCGTCAATCCGTTCTTTCATGCATTTGGCTACAAGGCCGGCTGGCTCGCGGCGTTCGCGAGCGGCGCGACTGTATTGCCGCATCTGGTGTTCAACCCGGAGCGCGTGCTCGAACGCATTGTCCGGGAGCGCGTGTCGGTGTTGCCGGGGCCGCCGACGCTGTATCACGCATTGCTCGACATGCCGGACCTGGCCACACGCGATCTGTCGTCATTGCGGGTCGCGGTGACTGGCGCGGCCGCGATTGCGCCGAGCCTGATCGAAAGGATGCGTGCGCAACTGGGCTTCGAAACCGTACTGACGGGCTATGGCCTCACGGAGTCATGCGGGTTTGCCGCGCTATGCCGCGGCGGCGACGACGCGCAGACGGTTGCCAATACGTCGGGACGCGCGATGCCCGGCGTGGAGATCCGGATCGCCGACAGCAGCGGTGCGGCGCTTGCCAGCGGCGAAACAGGGGAAGTGCTGATTCGCGGCTACAACGTGATGCAAGGCTATTTCGGCGAGCAGGACACCACCTTCGACACGATCGACAGCGACGGCTGGCTGCACACCGGCGACCTCGGCACGCTCGACGCACGCGGCTATCTGCGCATCACGGACCGGATCAAGGACATGTTCATCGTTGGCGGCTTCAACTGCTATCCGGCGGAGATCGAGCGGCTCTTCTGCGCGCATCCGGCGGTGGCGCAGGTCGCGCTGGTCGGCGTTCCCGACGAGCGGCTCGGCGAGGTAGGGCATGCCTATGTGGTGCTGCGTTCAGACGAGCACGCGAGCCCGGAAGAATTGACCGACTGGGCCCGCAAGAACATGGCGAACTACAAGGTGCCGCGGCATGTCACGCTGGTCGAACAGTTGCCTGTCAGCGCGGCCGGCAAGGTGCTCAAGTACCGCTTGCGCGAGACCGTCCGAAGTGACGTCCGAAGTGACGTCGGAAGCGAGGTCCAAAGCGACGCTGGAAGCGACCTCGAAAACCACCGGAAAACCGCGCAAAACACCGCTGCAAGCTAGTCCCAACAGACGATGTTGGCCTCCCTCCGGAGCGCCAGAATAAGCCTGACAACAACAGTTTCTGGAGGAGTCGGAGATGATCGATGTACGGGCTTTAGGCTACGTCGTCGTGCAGTCGGCGGAGGTCGACACATGGCGCGGCTATGCGGAAAACGTGCTGGGCATGCAGGCGCAGGACGCAACGGATGGCGCGCTGTACGTGAAGATGGACGAGCGCGATTTCCGCTACCTGATCGTACCCGGCGAAGCCGATCGCTACTTCGCGTCGGGTTGGGAACTGGCCGATGTGGCCGCGTTCGACGACGCCATTCGCAGCCTGGAGCTCGCCGGCGTGGAGCCGATCCGCGCCAGCGCGCAGGAAGCCGCGCTGCGCCGCGTGCAGGCGATGGTGTGGTGCACCGATCCGTCCGGCAACCGGCATGAGTTTTTCTGGGGCGTGCGTGCCGATTTCCGCCGCTTCGTTTCGCCGCTCGGCGTGCCCGGTTTCGTCACCGGCGCGATGGGCCTCGGCCATGCCGTGCTGCCCGCTCCGCAATTCGATGGGACCGACACATTCCTGCGCGACGTACTCGGCTTCGAGCTGTCCGACATCTTCCGCGTGCGCTTTACCGACGACCCCGCCGAACCCGAAAAGCGCATCCACTTCCTGCATTGCAGAAACGCGCGGCATCACAGCCTCGCGATCATGGATCTCGCCGTGCCGTCCGGCTGCATCCATGTGATGGCTGAAGTCGACTCGATGGACGAGGTCGGCCGCGCACTCGACCGCGTCGCCGCGCATAACGTGAAGCTCTCCGCCACGCTCGGTCGTCATTGCAACGACCACATGGTTTCGTTCTACATGAAAACCCCGAGTGGCTTCGATATGGAATATGGCTACGGCGGGCTGACGGTCGACTGGACGCAGCACAACGTCTACGAGGCGACCCGCGTGAGCCTGTGGGGCCACGATTTCAGCGTTGGATTCCGCTAGGCCGTAATGAGCGATCAGGGTGATCTGGTCGACCTCGTAGCAAACCCGCGGCGACCCCGTGGAAAACACGCAGCAAACCCGCAGGAATAACGCATGAAACCACTCGACAAAGCACTCAGCGCACGCGAAGCCGTCGCGCAACTCGCCGACGGCATGACGATCGGCATCGGCGGCTGGGGCCCGCGCCGCAAGCCGATGGCCCTCGTGCGCGAGATTGTCCGCTCGAATCTGAAGGACCTCACCGTGGTTGCGTATGGCGGCCCCGACGTCGGGCTGCTGTGCGCGGCAGGCAAAGTCCGCAAGCTGGTGTTCGGTTTCGTCTCGCTGGATGTGATTCCGCTCGAACCGCATTTTCGCCGGGCGCGGGAACAGGGCGCGCTCGACGTCTGGGAACTCGACGAAGGCTTGCTGCAACTCGGCCTGCGCGCGGCGGCGGCACGTCTGCCATTTTTGCCGACCCGCGTTGGCCTCGGCACCGACCTGTTGAAACACGCACCGCATCTGCGCACCGTGCAATCACCGTATGGCGATGAAACGCTGCTGGCAATGCCGGCGCTCGAGCTCGACGCGGCCTTGCTGCATGTCAATGCCGCGGACAGGATGGGTAACACGCGCATCGACGGTCCCGATCCGTTCTTCGACGCATGGTTCGCCCGCGCGGCGAAGAAGTGCTTCGTCAGCAGCGAAACGCTGGTCGATTCGCTCGCGAGCGAGGACCTCGATCTCGCGCGCCGCAACACCTTCGAGCGATCGCTCGTGAGCGGCGTGGTGCACGCACCGTGCGGCGCGCATCCCACCTCGTGTGCGCCGGCTTACGGCTGGGATTTACCGCATCTGAAGGCGTATTGCGCGAGCGCGGAAGATCCGCAGCAAACCGCGGCCTACCTGAGCGACGTAGTAGGCGCCGACGAACCGGGCTATCTGCAACGCGCGGGTGGCCGGTCCCATGTAGCGGCGTTGCCGTTGCCGATTCTGTAATGGAGCGCAAATGAGCGACTCTCTCGATTATTCCCTGGCCGAACTGATGATCGTTGCTGCGGCGCGAGTCTGGCGCGATGACGGCGAGGTGCTGGCAACCGGCATCGGTACGGGGCCGCGTCTGGCCGCCGGTCTCGCACGCCTCGCCTATAACGCGGGTTTGATGCTTACCGATGGTGAAGCCTATCTCGTGGAGAGCCCCGTGCCGCTGGGACCGCGAGAAGCGGGCTACCGCGTGCAGGCGTCCGGTCTGATGACCTATGAGCGCGTATTCGATTGTGTGTGGCATGGCAAACGTCACGCGCTGGTGATGCCCACTCAGATCGATCGCTTCGG
This sequence comes from Paraburkholderia fungorum, assembly GCF_902833645.1. Lineage (GTDB taxonomy): Bacteria > Pseudomonadota > Gammaproteobacteria > Burkholderiales > Burkholderiaceae > Paraburkholderia > Paraburkholderia fungorum. The sequence continues at coordinate 75,781 of NZ_CADFGE010000003.1, read as the reverse complement.
CCAGGCCAACATTTCCTGGCTTGGTGACGACTATGCCCGCCCGAAAACGCAATTGCTCGGCGCACGCGGTTTTCCCGGCAACAGCATCAATCACGCGAACTCGTTTTTTGTCTCCGGCCACGGCAAGCGCACGTTCGTGGCCGGTGAAGTCGACATGGTGTGCAGCGTGGGCTACAACCCGGCGCGAGAAATCCCCGGCATGCGCGCGTTCACCGACCTGCGCAGTGTCATCACCGATCTGTGCGTGATGGATTTCGGCGGTGCGGATCATGCGGCGCAGGTGCGCTCGCTGCATCCTGGCGTGAGTTTCGACGAAGTGCAGGACGCGACCGGTTTCGAACTGCGTGCGCATCCCGAGATGCAGATGACGCCGCCGCCTGGCGCCGACGACCTGCGCATCGTGCGCGCGCTCGATCCGCACAACCTGCGGGCCGGCGTCGTGCGCAACAACCCCGCGCCGCGTCGCGTGTGAGGGACATCATGCAAGTCACCCACGACAACGTTGTCGACTATCGCGTGAACGACGGCATTGCCACGCTCACGATGAATCGCCCCGAGTATCACAACGCGCAGAACTCAAAGATGACGTATGCGCTCGACGCAGCGTTCAAGCGCGCGTCGAACGACGATGCGGTGAAGGTCATCGTACTCGCCGGTGCAGGCAGGCATTTTTCGGCGGGCCACGATATCGGCACGCCCGGCCGCGACATCGATCAGTCGTTCGAGCGCGCCTCGCTCTGGTACGACCATGTCGGCAAGGAAGGCGGCGAGTTTCTGTACGCCCGCGAACAGGAGGTCTATCTCGGCATGTGCCGCCGCTGGCGCGATCTGCCCAAGCCGACCATCGCGATGGTGCAGGGGGCATGCGTAGCGGGCGGCCTGATGCTGGCCTGGGTGTGCGACCTGATCGTCGCATCGGAGGACGCGTTCTTTTCCGATCCGGTCGTTCGCATGGGCATTCCAGGCGTCGAGTACTTCGCGCACGCGTATGAACTGAATCCGCGCATCGCCAAGGAATTTCTGTTTCTCGGCGAGCGGATGGACGCGGCGCGTGCCTATCAGATGGGTATGGTCAATCGCGTCGTGCCGCGCGAGCGACTCCAGGACGTCACGAGCGAAATCGCTGCGAAGATCGCGCGTATGCCGCGCCTCGGTCTGACGCTGACCAAGCAGGCCGTAAATCATGTCGAGGAATTGCAGGGCAAGCGCGCGGCAATGGATGCGGCGTTCGCCTGGCATCACTTCGCGCATGCGCACAACGAACTGGTGAGCGGCGACAAACTGGGTGGCTATGACGCGCGCAAGATGGCCGAGTCGCAACGGCCTGGCGGCGGCGCGCAGGAGAACGGTAAGGCCGGCGGAGAAGCCGCATGAGCGCGACGCTGCATACGCCCCTTTGCGACTTGCTTGGCTGTCGATATCCGATCGTGCAGACGGCGATGGGTTGGGTCGCCGATGCGAGACTCGTCGCCGCAACCTGTAATGCGGGCGGCTTCGGTTTTCTCGCCGGCGCAACGCTGGAAGCCGAACGCGTGGAAGCGGAAATCCTGCGTGTGAAGGAACTGACGGACAAGCCGTTCGGCATCAACTTTCATATGTTCCAGCCGAACGCGGCGCAGGTAGTCGATCTGGCGATCAAACACCGGCTGCGCGCGGTCAGTTACGGCCGCGGGCCGGACGCAAAGACGATCCGTCGCTTCAAGGATGCGGGCGTGATGTGCATTCCCACCGTAGGTGCCCCGAAACACGCGGCCAAAGCGGTCGAGCTGGGTGCCGATGCAGTCACCGTGCAAGGCGCGGAGGGCGGTGGCCATACCGGCTCGATGCCGACGACTTTGCTGGTGCCGCGCGTACTCGATGCAGTGAAGGTGCCGGTGATCGCGGCAGGCGGGTTCTACGACGGGCGCGGTCTCGCGGCGGCGCTTGGCTACGGCGCGGCGGGCATCGCGATGGGCACGCGCTTCCTGATGGCCGAAGAGTCGCCGGTGCCGCGCTCGACGCTCGCGCGCTACGTGGAGGTCGACGATCCTTCGCACATCCGCGTGTCCGCAGCGCTGGACGGCTTGCCGCAACGCATGATTGACACCCCGTATCTGCTGCGTCTCGAAGCATTCGGCCCGCTGCGCCGCACGCTTTTCGCGTTGCGCACGGCTGAAGCATGGCGCCGCCAGAGCGGCATGAGTTTGAGCCAGATGGCCGCGCTCGGTTTCAAGGCGCTGCGCGATCACAGCTACACCGCGAGTCAGACCTTGATGGCGGCGAACGCGCCGTTTCTGATTCAGCGCGCGATTGTCGAAGGCAGGCCGGATGAGGGTGTGCTGCCGAGCGGCCAGGTCGCGGCGGTGATCGGCGCGATCGAACCGTGCGAGACCTTGATTGCACGCATTGTCGAAGAAGCCCTGGTGCGGCTCGACGCACTCGCGGCGATGCGCAGCGAGCCGGTTCACGCATGACGTCGCGCATTCCCCAACGCAGCGCATGGCCAGCTAAAACAAATCAGCATCCTTCATCAGGGACGGAGACATGACAGAACCCATCAATAGCGTCCGCTCGCTGCCGTTCAGAATCGAACGCGAAGGCGGCATCGGCGAACTGGTGATCGACCAGCCGCCGGTCAATGCGCTCGACGCGCGCGGCTGGCAGGCGTTGGCCGACGCCATCGACGCGCTCGGCCGCGACGACAGCGTGCACGTAATTGTGCTGCGCGGTGCAGGGCGTGGCTTTTGCGCGGGCGTCGATATCAAGGAACTGGCCGCGCATCCCGAACGGATCGTCGCGGTCAACGCCGGCAATTACGCGACCTTTCGTGCGGTGCACCGTAATCCGAAGCCGGTGATCGTCGCGGTGCATGGTTTCGTACTGGGCGGCGGTATTGGCATCTGCGGCGCCGCGGACGTGATCGTTGCGTCCGAATGCGCGCGTTTCGGCGTCCCCGAGATCGATCGCGGTGCGATGGGCGGCGGCGCGCATTTGCAGCGCATGTTCGGCGTGCAGAAAGTGCGCGCGATGTATTTCACCGGCGACATGGTCGACGCCGCCGAAGCGTACCGGCTCGGCGCGGTCGAGCGTGTGGTGCCGCGCGAACAACTGCGTGACGCGGCCTTCGAGATTGCCCGCAAGATCGCCGCGAAGAGCCCCGCGATGTTGCAGCTTGCAAAAGAAGCGCTGAACGGTGTCGAAGACGGCGATCTCGAAGACAAATATCGCTGGGAGCAGGGCTTCACCTTGCAGGCGTACATGACGAACGATTCGGCGGAAGCACGCTCGGCCTTCGTCGAAAAACGAGACGCGCAGTTCAACGGCGGCAACGACGCCGAACGCCAGGGCGGAGCACGCGCATGAAGCTCGATTACACGCCGGCGCAACGCGCGTTTCGCGCTGAGATCCGCAGTTGGCTTGCGCTCCATGTGCCGCGCGAACCGCTGCCGAGCTTCGATACCGAGGCGGGTTTTGCCGCGCACCGGGAATGGGAGCGCACGCTGCATTCAGGCCGCTGGAGCATGGTGACGTGGCCGCGCGAACTGGGCGGACGCGGTTGCGATCTGATCGAGTGGCTGATCTTCGAAGAAGAGTACTGGCGCGCCGACGCGCCTATGCGCGTGAACCAGAACGGCATCTTCCTGCTCGGCCCGACCTTGATGGACTTCGGCACGGACGCGCAGAAGGCCCGCTTTCTGCCGGCGATGGCGGCGGGCGAGCACGTATGGGCACAGGGCTGGTCCGAGCCGAACGCCGGTTCCGACATGGCGGCGATCCGCGCCAGCGCGATCCGTACCGACGAAGGAAAGGGCGGCGAGTACATCCTGAATGGCCAGAAGATCTGGTCGACGCGCGCGGTATGGGCCGACTGGCTGTTCGGCCTGTTTCGCAGCGATCCGCAATCCACGCGCCATCATGGCCTGACCTTCCTGATGGTGCCGCTTGCGACGCCGGGCATCACCGTGCGGCCGATCCGTCAGTTGAACGGCCACACCGGCTTTGCCGAGATTTTCTTCGACGACGTACGCGTGCCGGTCGAAAATCGTCTGGCGGGCGAAGGCATGGGCTGGCAGGTCGCGATGGCGACCGCCGGGTTCGAACGCGGCCTGATGCTGCGCTCGCCCGCGCGTTTTCAGCGCACGGCCGAAGCATTGCGCGCGCTCTACCTCGCGCACCGTGAACAGGCTGATCGCGATCCCACCTTGCGCGAGCGCGTGATCAGCGCGTGGATGGATGCGCAGGCCTACGCGCTCTCCACCTACGCGACCGCGAGCCGCTTGCAGAAGGGTGGCCACATCGGTGCGGAGTCGAGCACCAACAAGGTGTTCTGGTCCGAACTCGATCTGCGCATGCATCAGACCGCGCTCGATATTCTCGGCGCGCACGCCGAAGTCGTGCCGCAGACGCACGAGCAGCACGCGGCGCTCGGCAACTGGCTCGACGGGTTCCTGTTCGCGCAGGCGGGGCCGATCTATGCGGGCACCAACGAGATTCAACGCAACATCGTCGCCGAACGGATGTTGGGTATGCCGCGCTCGTGATGCCGGTGCTGCAAGCATGCAAGCACTTAAGCCGTGACAGCCGGCATTCAGACGCGTAAAGGATTGAGCGAGGAACTATGGATTTCGTATTCAACGAAGATCAGGAAGCATTGGCCAGCAGCGTCAAGCGCTTTCTGATGACGGAGATGACGCCGGAGTTGATCCGTGAGTTGTGGACTACGCCCACGGGCCGCTCGGAGCGCATGTGGGACATGTTCGCATCGCAAGGGCTGACCGCCGTGTCGGTGCCGGAAAATTTCGATGGGCTGGGACTCGGTGACGTGGAGTGGGCACTGCTTGCGCAGACCTATGGCTATTTCGCGGGACCCGAGCCGTTACTCGATACGGCGCTCGTGGCGGTTGGCATGCTGGAAGGCTTGCCGGCGAGCGGGCAACGCGATGCGTTGTTGCGTGATATCGCGGCGGGTTCGGCGCGAGTAGCGATTGCACATCCGGTGAATCCTTATGTCAGCGACGCGCACGTCGCAAAGGTTCTGTTGTGCGAGCGCGGTGGCGAGCTGCATTGGCTCACGCCCGACGCTTGCAGATTGAATCCGGTGGAGAGCGTCGATCCTTCGCGTCGGCTGTTCGAGCTCGGGTGGCAGGCAACCCCGCACACGCGGGTGGCGACGGTCTCCGAAGCGCAACCCTTGCTGGCGCGCGCACTCGACCGGGGTGCGTTCGCCGTCGCCGCGCAATTGCTCGGGCTCACGCAGCGTGTGCTCGACGTCGCGATCGATTACAGCGCGCAACGCAAACAGTTCGGTAAGCCGATCGGTTCGTATCAGGCGCTCAAGCATCTGCTCGCCGACGTCGCGATTCGCTACGAGTTCGCGCGGCCGGTGGTGTACCGGGCCGCCTGCGCGATCGCCGACAACGACCCGCAGCGCGCGCTCTACGTCTCCCACGCGAAGCTTGTCGCCACCGCCGCGGCGCAACTCGCCGCGCGCCATGCGATGCAGGTGCACGGCGCGATCGGCTACACGTGGGAACTCGACTTGCAGATCTTCATGAAACGCATCTGGGCGCTCTCGGGCAGTTGGGGCGACACGACGTTTCACAAGGCCCGCGTGGCCGACGCGCTGATCGAGTCCTGTGCTCCGATCGGACCGGCCCGCACTTTCGAACTGGAATCGTAATGAAACAGGCTTATATCGTCGATGCGTTGCGCACACCCACCGGTCGCCGCAAAGGCGGACTCGCGCAAGTGCATGCCGCGGATCTCGGCGGCTTCGTATTGAAAGAGCTGGTCGCCCGCAATGGCATTCCCGCCGAGGAATACGACGACGTGGTGTTCGGCTGCGTCGATACGATTGGCCCACTGGCGGGCAATATCGCTCGCACCTGCTGGCTCGCCGCCGGCTTGCCGTTGACGGTGCCGGGTGTCACGGTGGACCGGCAATGCGGTTCGTCGCAGCAAGCCGTGCATTTTGCGGCGCAAGCGGTGATGAGCGGCACGCAGGATGTGGTGGTTGTGGGTGGCGTGCAGACCATGACGCAGATTCCGATTTCGTCGGCGATGACGGCGGCCGAGCCGCTTGGTTTCACCGATCCGTTCTCGGGCAGCATCGGCTGGCGCGCGCGCTTCGGCGATGCGCCGGTGTCGCAGTTTCACGCGGCGCAACGGATCGCAGACCACTGGAACCTGTCGCGCGAAACGATGGAACAGTACGCACTGGAGAGTCACCGGCGCGCGTTGGCTGCGATTGAGGGCGGCCACTTTGCGCGCGAGATTGTGCCGTTCGCCGGAGTCGTTCATGACGAGACGCCGCGTAAGGACACGACGCTTGCCAGAATGGCCGCGCTTGAACCGCTGATGCCAGGCGGTGCGCTAACGGCGGCTGTCTCGAGCCAGACCTGCGACGCGGCGGCGGCATTGTTGATCGTCTCCGAAGAGGCGCTCAAGCGTTACAACCTCACGCCGCGCGCCCGTATTCATCACCTCAGCGTGCTGGGCGACGATCCGCTGTGGATGCTCACCGCGCCGATTCCCGCGACACGTCACGCATTGAAGAAGACCGGTCTCGCGCTCGCCGAGATCGACGTGGTTGAACTGAACGAAGCGTTTGCCTCAGTGGCGCTCGCATGGCTCGCCGAACTGGGTTATCCGCATGAGAAGACCAATCCGAACGGCGGCGCGATTGCGTTAGGTCATCCGCTCGGCGCCACCGGCGCGCGCCTGATGACCACTCTCCTGCACGAGCTTGAACGCACGCAAGGCCGCTACGGTTTGCAGGCAATGTGCGAAGGCGGCGGGCTGGCCAACGTCACGATCATCGAGCGCCTCTAAGCGCAACCAGGTGCACTCAGGCGCACTCAGCCGCATCACTGTCTACGAGGATCAAGTATGGGAATCTGCAACGAACGCACCGTGATCATTACCGGGGCGGGGGGAGGGTTGGGCCGCGAATACGCGTTGGCGTTCGCCGCCGAGGGCGCGGCGGTGGTGGTCAACGATATTCGTCAGGAAGCCGCGCAAGCCGTCTGCGACGAGATCGCGCGAGCCGGTGGCCGGGCGCTGGCGAACGCCGACGACATCACGCGGATCGACACGGCGCAACGCATTATCGACGCCGCGCATGAGGCCTTCGGCGCGATTCATGTGCTTGTGAACAACGCGGGTATTTGCCGCGACCGGATGTTCACGAGCATGACCGAGAGCGATTGGGATGACGTGATGCGAGTGCATCTACGTGGCCATTTCTGTCTCTCGCAACTGCTGGCACGCGAGTGGCGTGACGCGTCGAAGGCAGGACGCGAGGTGGACGCACGCATTGTCAACACAAGTTCGGGGGCGGGTCTGCAAGGGTCGATCGGCCAGGCGAACTATGGCGCGGCCAAGGCGGCCATCGCGGCTTTGACTCTGATGCAGGCCGCGGAATTGCAGCGCTACGGCGTGCGTGTGAACGCATTGGCGCCGGCGGCGCGTACCTCGATGACCGAAGGCGTGTTCGCCGAGATGATGAAAAAGCCCGCCAACGGTTTCGATTACTTCGATCCGGCTAACGTGGCGCCGCTGGTCGTCTGGCTCGGCAGTGCTCAATCGCGCGACGTGACCGGTCAGGTATTCGAAGCGGCGGGGGGCATGATCGCGGTGGCAGAAGGCTGGCGTACGGGGCCGCGCATCGACATCGGCGCGCGCTGGCAAGTCACCGCGCTGGGGGCAGCGGTGGCGAAGCTGGTCGCGGAACGTGAGCCGGCACAGCAGGTCTACGGAAGCTGACGCGATGAACCTCGCTCTCTCCGAAGAACAGACCATGATTCGCGACTCGGCCGCCGATGTGCTGGCCGAGCGCAGCGCATCGGCGGCGGTGCGGCAGGCGATCGAACACACGGCGAGCCGCGACGAGGCGCTGTGGCACATGCTCGGCGGCGAACTCGGCTGGTGCGCACTGACCGTGCCGGAAGCGGCGGGCGGTGCGGGCCTCGGGGCGATGGAGCTGGTGTTACTGATGGAACAGATGGGGCGGCGCCTCGCCTGCGTGCCTTATTTCAGCACGGTGTGCCTTGCGGCGACTGCGCTCGCGCAGTGCGAATCGGCCGCAGCTCGCGTGTGGCTCTCGCGGATCGCGGGCGGCGAAGTGAGCGCGACGCTCGCGCTGGATGCGGCGGGTGGTTTCGATACGCGCAACGCGTCGGCGTGCGCCGTGCCCGGCTTTGATACGCGTTCGGTGACGGTCTACGCTGAAGAGACGGCTTACGGTTACCGTTTGTCTGGGGCGTTGGCACAGGTTATCGATGGCGCGAGCGCTGATCTCGTGCTGGTGCCCGCCTGGATCGCCAACGAGTCGCAAACCATCGCGCTGTTTGAATTGAACTGCGCCGATCTTGCGGGCCTCAGCCGTACGCCGCTCACCACGCTGGATGCGACGCGTCCGCTGGCACGTATCGAATTGCATGCGGTCGATGTGCCGCGCGACGCGCTGCTCGCGTGTGGCGGCGAGGCGCAACGTGCGCTCGAAATTTCCGTATGGTTTGCGGCTTTGGCACTGGCTGCCGAACAACTGGGCGGCGCGCAGCAATGCCTTGATCTCACGCTTGCCTATACAGCGGAGCGCGTGCAATTCGGCCGCGCGATCGCGTCGTTTCAGGCGATCAAGCACCGTTGCGCGCAGATGATGGTCGAGATCGAGGCGACCCGTTCGGCCGTGCTCGGCGCGGCACAAGCCTGGGACCAGGCACGCGATGAAGCAGGGAATCAGGCGGCCGTTTCGTTACCGCAGCCCGTGCTTGCCGACATCGCCGCGGCAAAAGCCACCGCCAACGACGCTTTCCGTTTCTGTGCTCAGGAAGCGATCCAACTGCATGGTGGCGTCGGCTTCACCTGGGAGTACGACCCGCAACTGTATTTCAAACGCGCACAGGCTTGCAGCGCGCAATTCGGCACGACCGCGCAGATGCTGTCGTTTATCGCGGAACACGTGATCGATCGTAGTGAGGCTTCGAGCGTAACCCGGCCCTTGCCGCCGGCGCATGCGGATCACGTGCAAGCTGTCCTCGCAGGAGTGCTCTGATGAACAGCGAAACGCAGCAGCAACGTTTGCGCGCGGAAGTCGCCGGGTGGATGAGTACCCATCTGCGTGGCGAGTTCGCCTGCCTGCAATACCGCGGCGGTCCCGGCGATGAAGAGGCTTATCCCGCGCTGCGCAAGCAATGGGAACGTGAACTGGCGAGCGGCGGCTGGACCGGGCTGGGCTGGCCGAAAGAACAGGGCGGCCGTGCGATGTCCGTCGCCGAACAGGTGATTTTTCATGAGGAATACGCCCGCGCCGGCGGTCCAGGGCGTATGGGCCATATCGGCGAGGGTTTGCTCGGGCCGACTTTGATCGCGTGCGGCACCGACGATCAGCGTCGCCGGTTTCTGCCGGGCATTCTGAACGGCACGCAGTTCTGGTGCCAGGGTTACTCGGAACCGGGTGCGGGTTCGGACCTCGCGAACGTCCGCACACGCGCGGTTCGCGACGGGAGCGGCAATTGGCGTGTGCATGGCCAGAAAGTCTGGACTTCGCTCGCGCACGATTCCGACTGGATCTTTGTGATTGCGCGCACCGACGCCGAATCGCGCGGCAATCGCGGACTCTCGTTCCTGTTGATGCCGCTCGATCAACCCGGCATCGAGATTCGCCCGATCAAACAATTGAACGGCGGAGCCGAGTTCAACGAAGTGTTCTTCGACGGCGCACTCGCGGCCGCCGAAGATCTGGTCGGCACGCCGGGCGACGGCTGGCGCATTGCGATGACCTTGCTCGGTTTCGAGCGCGGCATGTCCACGCTGGGTCAGCAGATGCAGTTCATCCGCGAGCTCGAATGGGTGGTCGATGCGGCACACGAGGCGGGTGTGGCGAACGATCCGCTGGTTCGTCAACGGATCGCGCGGGCGTGGACCGGCTTACGCGTGATGCGCTACAACGCGTTGCGGATGCTGGCGGGCGCCTCTACCGATGAAAACGGCGCCGGCGCGTTGAGCCGCGAAGCGCTGATCTACAAATACTACTGGTCGAACTGGCATCGCGATCTGGGCCAACTGGCGATGGACGTGCTGGGCCTCGACGCCAATCTGATCGACAGCAGCGACGCGAAACGTACCCGTCTGCAAGGCGTGTTCCTTTTCTCGCGCGCCGACACCATCTACGCGGGCACCAACGAAATCCAGCTGAACATCATGGCCGAGCGCGGGCTCGGTATGCCCAGAGAACCTCGAGGAACACTATGAACGAATTCCAAACGGTGCGTACCGCGCCTGCCTATGTGCCGGGCCATCGACTGCTGGCGGGTAAATCCGTGCTGATTACGGCGGCTGCCGGTGCGGGCATCGGTTTCGCCGCCGCCAAACGCTGCGCCGAAGAAGGTTGCCGCGCGCTTTTCATCTCCGACATTCACGAGCGGCGTCTTGAGCAGGCGGTCGACACCTTGCGCGCCGAAACCGGCTTACAGGCGATTTACGGACGCTTGTGCAACGTTTCGGTGGAACAGGACGTACGCACGCTGGTGGCGGATGCCGAAGACCGGCTGCAAGGCGTGGACGTGCTGATCAACAACGCCGGGCTCGGTGGCGCGCGTCGCATCGTCGAAATGGACGATGCCGAATGGTCGCGGGTGATCGACATTAGCCTCACCGGCACCTTCCGCACGACACGGGCAATCCTGCCGCACATGCAGCAGCGAGGCCGGGGCGTGATCGTGAACAACGCGTCGGTGCTCGGCTGGCGGGCGCAGGCGGAACAGGCGCATTACGCGGCAGCGAAGGCCGGCGTGATGGCGCTGACGCGCTGCGCCGCGCTCGAGGCCGCGCCGTACGGCGTGCGTATCAACGCGGTGGCGCCGAGCATTGCATTGCACGATTTTCTGAAGAAGTCGGCTTCGGCCGACCTGCTCGATCAACTGGCGTCGCGTGAAGCATTCGGACGCGCCGCCGAAGTGTGGGAGGTGGCGAACGTGATGGTCTTTCTGGCAAGCGACTACGCGTCGTATATGACCGGCGAAGTGCTGTCGGTCAGCAGTCAGCACGCGTGATGGAGCGCGTTATGACTGAAGTCGGCGACATCGGCGGCACCCGTGGCGTTGGCAGTGTGAGCGACGTTGACGGCCATGGCCAGCCCGCTCGCCTATTCGCCCATCCCGAAGCGCTGATAGCGGCCGTGGGTGAAACGCTCGGCGCGAGCGGATGGCTCGCGATCGATCAGGCGCGCATCGATCTGTTCGCCGAAGCGACGCTCGATCACCAGTGGATTCATGTCGATGCCGAACGCGCTCGCCATGGTCCGTTTGGCGGCTGTATCGCGCACGGCTTTCTCACGCTCTCGCTCGTTAATTTTTTCTTGCCGCAGATCGTGCGTGTCGACGGCGCGCGGCTCGGCGTCAATTACGGCTGCGACAAGATCCGCTTTCCCGCGCCGGTGCGAGCCGGCGCGCGCATTCGTGGCGTCGGCCAGTTGTTGCGCGCCGAAGCGATTGAAGGCGGCGTGCAGGCCTGGATTCGCGTGAGCGTGGAAATCGACGGCGAGACCAAACCCGGTTGCGTAGCGGACACCATCAGCCGCTACTACCTGTAGAAACCTGTAGAACCCGTAGAGGAAATCTCATGAACGAAGCGGTCATCGTCTCGGTTGCGCGCACACCGATCGGCAAGGCATTTCGCGGTGTGTTCAACGACACCGAAGCGCCCGCGCTCGGCGGCCACGTGGTGCGCGCCGCGGTCGAACGCGCGCAACTCGACCCTGCCGAGATCGACGACGTGTTGATGGGCTGCGCCGCCCAGCAGGGAAGCCAGGGCTACAACATCGGCCGGCTCTCGGCGGCCGCGGCCGGTTTGCCGGCTTCGGTGCCGGGCATGGCGATGGACCGGATGTGCTCGTCGGGCTTGATGACCATCGCGACCGCCGCACAGAACATCCTGTGCGGCGATGCGCGAATCGTGGTGGCCGGCGGCGTGGAGTCGATCACGCTCACGCAGAACAAGCACAAGAATGCGTACCGCGCGCGTTCCGAGGCGGTGCTCGCGCATCAGCCGGCTGCCTATATGGCGATGATCGAAACGGCGGAAATCGTCTCGCGCCGGTACGGCATTTCACGTGAGGCGCAAGACGAGTACGCGCTGACGAGTCAGCAGCGCACGGCGACGGCTCAGGCTGCGGGCCGCTTCGACGAAGAGATCGTGCCCCTCGACGCGCAGCGCGCGCTGTTCGACAAGGAAGGCAAGCCGGCCGGCAGCGAAGCCGTGCGGGCGAGCCGCGACGAATGCAATCGTGCCGATACCAGCGCGGCCAGTCTGGCGGCGCTCAAGCCGGTCTGGAGCGGCGGCGAGGCGGTCGCGCAGGGCGAATTCATTACCGCGGGCAATGCATCGCAACTGTCCGACGGCGCGGCGGCGGTGGTTGTGATGAGCGCGGCGGCGGCGAAGCAGCGCGGTTTGACGCCGCTCGGCATGTATCGCGGCATGGCTGTCGCCGGCTGCGAAGCCGACGAAATGGGTATCGGTCCGGCGCTCGCGGTGCCGAAACTACTGGCGCGCCATCGGCTGACGGTGAATGACATCGGGCTGTGGGAGATGAATGAGGCGTTCGCGTGCCAGGTGATCTACTGCCGCGATCAACTGCATATTCCGGCGGACCGTCTGAACGTGAATGGCGGTGCGATCTCGGTTGGCCATCCGTTCGGGATGTCCGGCACCCGTATGACGATGCACGGCTTGCTTGAAGCGCGGCGGCGCGGCGTGCGCTATCTCGTCGTAACGATGTGCGTCGGCGGCGGCATGGGCGCTGCGGCACTCTTCGAAATAGCGGCGTAGACCGCACTCGGAGCTTTGCATGGAACCAGAGTAAGTGCTCTGCGTGGGACCTGAGTAGCGCGACAAGGCGCGAACTCTGGACGACACGCTAAAGCGCGAACTCCGGTCGACAGGAGACAAAAAATGAAATCAACACTACCCGGTTTGCTGCTCTCTGCTGCCGTGCTGGGCGCGGCGCTGTTTGCGTTTTCGCCTCGCCCGCTGCCGGCTTTCGCGGCGACTGCCATTCAGGCCGACCGCCTGCAGATCAACGGACTTGCCCGAGCGGGCAGGCGTCTCGTCGCGGTGTGCGAGCGAGGCGTCATTCTGTTGAGCGACGACGCGGGCGCGTCCTGGCGGCAAGCCGCGGTGGCCTCCGACGAAGCGTCCGCGCTTACCCAGGTGTTTTTTATCACGCCGCGTATCGGCATCGCGGTAGGACATGACGGCTGGATCGTACGTACCGTCGATGGCGGCGCGCATTGGAGCGAGGTGCACTTCGATCGCAAGCATTCGGACCCGCTGCTGTCGGTGTGGGGCAATGCGAGCGGACTGGTGTTCGCCAGCGGCAGCTTCGGCCAGTTGTTCGTTTCGCACGATGCGGGCGCCACCTGGACCCAACAGAAAACGCCCGCCGACGATCGGCACCTGAATGCGATTGCCGGCGATGCAAGTGGCCGTTTGATCATCGCGGGCGAAACCGGCACGCTGCTCCTCTCGACCGACAACGGCGCGAGTTGGGAGAAGCGGCCCGTGCCCTATCAGGGTTCGCTATTCGGCGTGCTGAAGCTGGAGAACGGCGACTGGCTCGCATACGGCATGCGCGGCAACGTGCTGCGCAGTACCGATCAGGGCAGCACGTGGACGCATATCGACAGTCACGTCGGCACCTCGTATTTCGGCGCGGTGCAACTGTCCGACGGCGAACTGGTGCTGGTCGGCCAGGGCGGTGCGATCGTGATCTCGCGCGATAACGGACAGAGCTTCACGGTGCGCAAGGTGGGCGGCGTGCAGAGCCTCGCGGCCGTGGTCGACGCCGGGCATGGCGAGCTGGCGTTGGGCGGGGAGGCGGGCGTGGCGTTGCTGCCGGTTTCGCCGGCGGCCCAGCCACCGCTTGCGCCGCTGCACGCGTCGCTCGGCGCGTCACCGTCCTGAATCCTTCGGTTTCGTTCGCCGAATTCCATAGCGCGCCCGCCGGCCACCGACTCGCCACGCCCGCCGCGCTCCCCGTTGTTTTGCCGTGAGACGCACCATGAACGCATCGTCCCGTCCTTCTTCGTCCCGCCTTTCGCGTTTTGTCGAGCGCTGCGCCGACGCCATCATGCGGCACCGGCGCATTCTGCTGACGCTGTGTCTCGCGGTGACCGTCGCGCTGGGCTGGTCCGCGACGCGTCTGCGGCTCGATCCCGGCTTCAACAAGATGATCCCGATGCAGCACCCGTATATGCAGGTGTTCAACCGCTATGCGAGTGCTTTTCCGGGCGCCAACACGATTCTCGTGAGTCTGCGCTGGAAGGGTCGCGGCGACATCTACAACCCGGCGTTCATGGACGATCTGCGCCACGCGACCGATGACGTGTTCTTCATTCCCGGCGTGAACCGCTCGCGCGTGTTTTCGCTGTTCACGCCGAATGTGCGCTACACGGAGGTCACCGAAGCGGGTTTTCGCGGGGACGTGGTCGTGCCAGGCCAATTTAGCAGCAGCAATCCCGACGATCTCGCCAAAGTGCGCCGCAACGTGGCGCGTTCAGGGCAGATCGGCCGATTGGTCGGTAATGACCTGCATTCCGCGCTGATTCGCGCGGAGTTGCGCGAGACCGATCCGGTTACCGGCAAGCATCTGGATTACAGCGCGGTGGCGCGGCAACTCGAACAGATCCGTGCGCGCTATTCGAACCAGCATGTCGAGGTCGACATTATCGGCTTCGCGAAGCTCGTGGGAGATGTGGAGGCGGGAATCAGCGGCGTAATCGGCTTTTTCGCCCTCGCATTCCTGATTACGGCTGCGTTGCTGTTTGCCTACACGCGCTCGGCGAAGACCACGGTGCTTGCGCTGTTCGTCGCGTTGCTGCCGGTGGTGTGGCTGCTCGGCGCGTTGCCGGTGCTGGGCCTCGGTATCGATCCGATGTCGATCCTCGTGCCGTTTCTGATTTTCTCGATTGGCGTTTCGCACGCCGTGCAGATGACCAATGCGTGGAAGCAGGCGCTGGTTGCGGGCATGTCCTCGACCGATGCCGCCCGCGACGCTTTTCGCAAGTTGTTCGTGCCGGGCACCGTTGCACTGCTGACGAATGCGCTGGGCTTTATGGTGATCATGCGCATCCAGATCGAGATCGTGCGTGAGTTAGGTGTCACGGCGTGCCTCGGTGTACTGCTGATGATCGTCACCAACAAGGTTTTTCTGCCGATTCTTTTGTCGTACACACGATTGGAAGCCGGCACGCTGGCGCGTGCAAAAAACCGCGCGGCGCAGGGTGGCAGCCGCCTGTGGACGCGCTTCGCGATGTTCGCGCGTCCCGCGCCCGCTCTCGGCGTGTTCGTGATCGCGCTGTTATTGCTCGCGTTCGGCGCGAGGGAGTCGCGCAAGCTTCAGATTGGCGACATTGGCGCCGGCGCTCCCGAGCTACGCGCCACTTCGCGCTACAACCTCGATAACGCGCGCATCACGAGTCAGTACAACATTGGCGTCGATGCGCTCGCGGTGATCGTCGAGACCACCGGTTACGACGATGCCTGTCTGCATTACCCGGTGATGAGCGCAATCGAGCGCTTCGAGATGGAGATGCGCGGTGTGGCGGGCGTGCAGTCGGTGGTGAGCGTGCCTTCGCTTGCGAAGATTTCAATTGCCGCTTTCAATGAAGGCAATCCGCGCTGGGGTGCGCTGCCGCGTTCGAGCGATGGCCTTACCCAGGGTTCGAGCGCCTTCGATCCCGACAACGGTATGAACACCGAGAACTGTCAGGCGATTCAGGTGTTGATCTACACCACCGATCACGAAGGCAAGACGATCGCGCATATCGTCGATGAGATCAAACGTCTGGCGGCGCAGGATCACACGCCGAATATCGCTTTCAGGCTCGCGGGCGGCAATGTCGGCGTGATGGCGGCGACCAACGAAGCGGTTGGCGACGCCGAGGTGGCGATGTTGCTGTCGATTTTCGGTGCGATCGCGTTGCTGTGCTTCGTGACCTTCCGGTCGTGGCGTGCGGTGTTGTGCATCGTCGTGCCGCTGACCGTGGTGTCGATTTTGTGCAACGCGGTGATGGCGTGGCTCGGTATCGGGCTGAAGGTCGCCACCTTGCCGGTGATTACGCTGGGTGTGGGGGTGGGCGTCGACTACGGCATCTACCTGTACGAACGTTTGCAGCATGAAGTGCGCGGCGGAGCCTCGTTGCCCGAAGCGTTCGCGGCGGCGATGCGGCAACGCGGCACCGCGGCCTTGTTTACCGCGGTGACCATGTTCATCGGCGTGGGGACATGGGCGTTCTCCGCACTCAAGTTTCAGGTGGATATGGGGGTGCTGCTTGCCTTCATGTTTCTCGTCAACCTGTTCGGTGCGGTGTTTCTGTTGCCGGCGCTGGCGGCATGGCTTGGGGTGGAGCAGGCGGAGCGGCGCGCGGGTTCGCGGATCGGCGCAGCGGGCGTGGCCGTTACGAACGTACGAAACCCGACCGGGGCGGCTGATGCACCTGTGCGCGGTGCTGCACCGGCTCCTGGCGAGGTCGAGCCGGCTGCGCTCGAGCATGGCAATCCGGGGCGCTAACGACGTGCGGGTGCCGTGCAAACAACGCGCGGGCGAGGCGCTGAGGCGTAGCTGAAGTCCCTAGTCCATCGGGACGATGAAGGCGGAGTGCGTGGCGCTTATCGTCAGGCGTGAGCACGAAAATCTGCCCGCGCTCTGCAGAAGTATTGATGACGGCGGCTAATCAGAAGCGCCGTCTTTTCCATTGGAGGAGATAAGAGATGTCCGCACGGCCCTACAGAATTGAAGCGCAGCCGTTGGTGCAGCGATATGCACGCGGCTGGCATTGTCTTGGTCTTGCCAGCGAATACAAGGATGGCAAGCCGCATACGCTGAACATTTTTGGCCAACGTCTTGCTGCGTTCATGGATTCACAGGGGAAGGTGAACGTGGTCGATGGCTACTGCCCGCACATGGGTGGTGATCTGAGCACTGGCCGTGTGGACGGCGACACGCTGGTGTGTCCGTTTCACGGCTGGCAGTGGGACGGCGAAGGCAACTGCCAGTCGATTCCGTACTGCAAGCGGATTCCGCCGAAGGCCAGGATCGGCGCCTGGCAGACTTGCGAACAGAACCAGTTGCTGTTCATCTGGCATGACCCCGAGGGCAATCCGCCGGGCGAAGATGTTGCGATTCCCCGTATCGACGCATGTTTTTCCGACGAATGGTCCGATTGGGTTGTGGATCTGATGAAGATCGACACGAACTGCCGCGAGCTGGTCGACAACATCTCCGACATGGCTCACTTTGCTACTGTGCACGGCGCGCCGGTCGATTATTTCGCGAATCTGTTCGAAGGGCATAAGGCAACGCAATTGCTGGTTGGCCGCAGCGAGCGGCTGGGGGATGACGAACTGATCGCGCTGTCCACTTACTTTGGTCCGGCATATCACATCACGGAAATGACGGGTAAGAGTGGTGGTCATCCGATTCATTCGATTCTGCTGAACTGTCATGTGCCGGTCGATATGAACAGCTTCGAATTGCGGTATGGCGTGATGGTGAAGAAGGTGCCGGGTTTATCCGAAGAGCAGAACATGGAGATTGCGCGTGCTTATTCGAAGCAGGCGCAGGCTGCGTTTTATGAGGACGTCGCGATCTGGGATACGAAGACGCGGATTGACAATCCGCTGTTGTGTGAGGGTGATGGTCCGTTGTATCAGATGCGTGATTGGTACTCGCAGTTTTATGTCGACGCCGCGGAGGTGCGGCCTTCCAGTACGGCGAGAAAGGTCGTGGAGATTAAGGTTCGGGAGGGGGCGGGGAGGGGTGGGGCCTTGCGGCATGTGTTTGAAGAGTGAGATTTTTTGGGGGCGTTTTTTGCCTGCTCGGCGGGTTGCTTGTTGAGCTGGCGGTTTGGCTTTTTCCTGGTTTGTTAGTGGTCCGTTCTGTTGTTGGTCTTTTGGACTTTTTTGGCCTTTCCTTGATTTGTTAGTGGTCTATTAGCGTTGCCCCTGTGCGGGGCGGCACCTACTTCTCTTTGCCGCCGCAAAGAGAAGTAGGCAAGAGAAAGCGGCTCACACCGCTAATTCTTAAGTGGGTCCCCCGCGCAGCCACGGTAGTGGTGCATCTGGAATCTGTCGCCTCGCACACTCCGCCTCAGTGACAAGGCAGTCATACCTCCGGCGGCGCTGCGCGCGCCGACGCCCAGTTCTGAACACCACCCGCTGCGTTTTGCCGTGCGCCGTACGTGGCGCGATGGCACCTCCAGAATGCCGTGTTGCTTATGCATTGGTACCTTGCCACGGCGAAGCCGTGGCTCCGCTGTGCGAAGTAAACCCGCCGGTTTCCCTGGCAGACCCGTCCGCGACGCACGCAGTGCGGAGTGGGAGCTGATGAGTCCTTTGTCAAAGGTGCGGAGTGTGCGAGGCGACAAATTCCAGATGCACCACTACCGTGGCTGTGCGGGGGACCCGCTTATGAGCTGGCGGTTTGAGCCGCTTTCTTTTGCCTACTTTTCTTTGCGGCAGGCAAAGAAAAGTAGGTGCCGCCCCGCACAGGGGCAACGCTAATAGACCACTAACACAGCAAGGAAAGGCCAAAAGCCCAACAACAGAACACCCCCCAAAACCTTTACACCAAAACCTCCCTCTCGCGAGCAAGCGTCAACGCCGTATCTTCAATCATATCCTCCTGCCCACCGACCAGGCGCCTCCTCCCCATTTCAACAAGAATATCCCGTGCCGGAACCCGATACTTCGCTTCAGCCCGCTTGGCAAACAGCAAAAACGACGAATACACTCCCGCATACCCAAGCGTCAACGCATCGCGATCGATCCGGATCGGCGCATCCATAATCGGCACGACAAGATCCTCGGCAACATCCGAAATCCCAAACACATCGACACCCGTCTCGATCCCCATCCGCTCGCACACAGCAATAAAAACTTCCATCGGCGTATTGCCGGCACCAGCACCAAGCCCCGCAGCCGCCGCGTCGATACGATTGGCCCCGGCAGCAATAGCCGCAATCGAATTCGCAACACCCATCGCAAGATTGTGATGGCCATGAAACCCCAACTCGGTCTCAGGTTTCAACGCAGCACGAACCAAGCCAATGCGCGCAGTCACATCGTCAGGCAACATATAACCGGCCGAGTCGGTAATGTAGATACAGTTCGCACCGTACGACTCCATCAGCTTCGCCTGCTTGACGAGCTGCTCGGGTGGCGACATGTGCGCCATCATCAAAAAGCCCACCGTGTCCATCTCGAGCTTGCGGGCAAGACCTATGTGCTGCTCGGACACGTCCGCTTCCGTGCAATGCGTCGCCACACGAATCGTGTGCACGCCAAGCCCGTGCGCCATGCGCAAATGCTCAACCGTGCCGATGCCCGGTATCAAAAGCGCAGAAACCCGGGCCTGTTTTAGGTCTTCAATCACGGCGCTTAAATAGGCCTCGTCGGTATGCGCCGGAAATCCGTAGTTAACCGATGCGCCACCCAGGCCGTCGCCGTGCGTGACTTCAATGAGCGGTACGCCAGCGGTGTCGAGACCGCGCGCAATCGAGCGCATCTGGTCGAGTGAAATCTGGTGACGCTTGGGATGCATGCCGTCGCGCAACGTCATGTCGTGGACGGTAATGCGGGTTCCTGCTAATGACATGGGAGCTCCTTACGCAGTGGCAGGGGATGCGGCAAGCATCTGTTGGGCAAAGACTTCGGCAGTACGCGCGGCGGCCGCGGTCATGATGTCGAGATTGCCTGCATATTTCGGCAGATAGTCGCCGAGACCTTCGACCTCCATGAACACAGACACGCGGCGGCCGTCGAACACAGGACCGTTTTTCAACGTATAGCCGGGCACGTACTGGCGTACTTCATCAATCATCGCGTGGACGGAAGCCGTGATCGCCTCGACGTCCGGATCGGTCTCGGTCAGGCAATGGATCGTGTCGCGCATGATCAACGGCGGTTCGGCCGGATTGATCACGATGATCGCCTTGCCTACCGCCGCGCCGCCGATCTGTTCGATCGCGAGCGAAGTGGTGCGGGTGAACTCGTCGATGTTCTTGCGCGTGCCAGGGCCGACTGAACGCGACGACACAGTCGCGACGATCTCGCCATACGCCACGCGCTGTACGCGTGAAACGGCGTACACCATCGGAATCGTCGCCTGGCCGCCGCAGGTGACCATGTTGACATTCATGGCCTGCTGGTCGATCTGCGCGGCGAGGTTGACCGGCGGCACGCAGAATGGGCCGATCGCGGCAGGTGTCAGGTCGATCACGCGCACGCCGCGCGCGGTCAGCTTGTCGGAATGCTCGCGGTGGACATACGCGGAGGTGGCGTCGAAGGCGATACGAATATCGTCGGAGGCCAGATGGGGCAGCAGGCCGTCAATGCCGTCGGCCGTCGTTTTCAAACCCATCTCGCGGGCCCGTGCGAGGCCGTCGGAATCCGGGTCGACACCGACCATCCACACGGGTTCGAGTACCGCGCTGCGGCGCAGTTTGTACAGTAGATCGGTGCCGATATTGCCGGGCCCGATCAACGCGCATTTGATCTTGCTCATTCAATGCATCCTCAAGGAAAAGACGGTGAAGCGCTCAGACGAAGTGCTCGGATGAATGCTCAGATGAAGCGCACCGAACAACTGCCGATACCTTCGATCCGCATGTGCAACTGGTCGCCACGGGTGACAGGAATCAACGCCGCCAGCGAACCCGACAACACCACTTCTCCGGCGAGCAGTGGCACACCGAGGTCGCCCAGCGTGTTTGCAAGCCACGAGACTGCATCGGCGGGGTGACCTAGCGCGGCGGCGCCGAAGCCTTCCGCGGCACGCGCGCCGTTCTTATCGAGCACCATGTGGCAGGCCGCGAGATCGAGCGTATGTGGCGCGACGCGTTCTTCGCCAAGCACGTAGACACCGCATGACGCGTTGTCGGCCACCGTGTCGCCGATGCGAATCGCCCAGTCGCGGATGCGCGAATCGACGATTTCGAAGCACGCGCCGACCGTTTCGGTTGCCGTAAGTACGTCGTCTCGCGTGATGCCCGGACCGCGCAGATCGTCTTTCAGATAGAACGCTATCTCGCCTTCCGCGCGCGGCGCGATCAGCTTGTCGATCGGGATGTTTTCGCCTGCGACATAGTGCATGCCGGAAAGCAGCACGCCGAAATCCGGCTGGCGCACGTCGAGCATGTCCTGCACGGCCTGGCTCGTTACGCCGATCTTCTTGCCGACAATGGTTTCGCCGGCTTGAATGCGGCGGGCGACGAAGTGCTGCTGCACGCGGTAAGCGTCGGCAAGCGACAAACCCTCGGCGCGCGCCGAAAACGGTGCGATCGGCGCACGCTCGTGCCATGCGCGGTAAAGCTCGTCGCCGAGCGTGGTATGTAGTGTCGAAGTCATGGCGGGCGCGATTAGAAAGGAAAAAGCGCCGGGGCTGGACCTGAATCCGTCCCCGGCCGTGGTTTCGTTAGCGAGGCAACGAAATCAGTTGCCCGCGCCGCGAATCGCATCCGGCGAGAAGTACGCTTCGGTCAGTTGCGAGCCGCGTGTGAGCACCGGCATCGGTTCCTGATTCGACAGACGGTCCGCGTAATAAGCACCCGAGATCAGATCGTGATAGAACACGGCGGTCGAGTAGAACGATTTGGCGTCGTACGCGTAGAGCGTCGGGGCAAGGTTGGTGCGCCACAGCGTGCCGCGTGCGTCGTAGTTGTCGGCAGCGACCGCGTTCCAGGTGTCCTCGTCGAGATACAGCACCCGTTTCGCGTATTGATGGCGATAGCCGGACTTGAGCGTAGCCTGCAACACCCACACGCGATGCAGTTCGAAGCGCATGTATTGCGTGTTCTCATGGCCCTTGGTCAGCAGATCGGTGTATTTGATCGACGGGTCCATCAGCTTGTAGTTGTCGTACGGCACATACACTTCGCGCTTGCCGAGGATCTTCCAGTCGTAGCGCTCGCCCGAACCGTTGAAGAGGCGGTCGTCGTCGACGGTGCGAAAGCCACCCGGTCCTTCGGGCTGGTCGAAGCCGAACTCGGGCGCCTGGCGTACGCGCCGCGTACCGGGGTTATACGACCATGTGCGGCGGGTGTCGGAGCCTTCCTGGTCCCACATTTCGTAGCCGGTGATGATCGTGCCGCGATCGGAGAGCGGCAGCATGGTGGTCTGGCGGAAGAAGCTCTTCGCGTTCAACGGGCTCTTCGGATCGAAATGGTCCGCGCTGCGCGGTCCGTAAATCGCGTACTGCACCTTGCCCCACGCGATATTGCCGTCGGGGTAGACCACCGCCTGGTCGTAGGTCGCGGTTTCGCCTTCGACCGCGGACGCGAAGCGCAGATTCCACATCGCCTCGACGCCGTTTTTCGGCACCGGGAACGGCGTGACCGGCGGGAAGTCCTTCAGGCCGTTCTGGTCTTTCGTCATCGTGGTATTGGGCGAGTACAGGCGAATGTCCTTGTACACGGCGTCGCCATAGCTGAAATCGCGGTGGCTCGGGTAGACCGGGATCTTGAAGCTGTCGGGATACTTCTTGAGCAGCGCTTTTTCGCCATCGGTGAGACGCGCTTCGTACTGCTGCATGTTTTGCGCGGTGATCACGAAGAGCGGCTTCTCGTTCGCATACGGATCGGGGAAACGCTGGCCCGGCTTGTAGTCGACGCCCGGTGGCGTGCCGAACCATTTGCC
This sequence comes from Paraburkholderia fungorum, assembly GCF_902833645.1. Classification (GTDB taxonomy): domain Bacteria; phylum Pseudomonadota; class Gammaproteobacteria; order Burkholderiales; family Burkholderiaceae; genus Paraburkholderia; species Paraburkholderia fungorum. The sequence goes on along the minus strand of NZ_CADFGE010000003.1, from coordinate 53,110 downwards.
GCTCCACGCGGGGATCGTGCCGTCGGTGTTGCCTGCGCGCTCCGCGCCCATCGGCGTGAGCGGGCCTTCGAGTTTGGCGAGATCTTCCGGGCTGGTTTTGGCAAACGACGGGGCACCCAGTGTGACGGCGAGCGCGGCGCCTGCCGCGAACACGCAGACACGCAATGCGGGATTGAAAATTCGACTCATGACCAAATCCTCTTGCAGTAAAAAGACGGCTGATTCAAAGGGTGATACCTGCCGCTAAGCGCCCAAAGCGTGCGATACGCGCAATGCTCGCAATACGCGGGGCGCTTTGCAGCATCAGAACGAGTAAGTGGCGGTGGCAAGCACGTAGTCGCGGTCGGCAAGCGGGCGATTGTTCGGGTCCGGCGTGCCGAGGAATTTCGCGTACACGATCCCGAGTTTCAGGTTGCTCAGACGCGTGAAGTTCACCCCCACTGTCACGCGGTGGTCGCCCACGCCGGTCAGCGAACCGAGCGCGCCGCTTAGCGCGGATTGGCCGGTGTAATCGTCGGCATAGGTGATCGGTACGTCGACGTCCCAGCCGCTAAAGACGTTCTTGTAGCTGAGCGTCCATGCCACCTCGAAGGCGGCGGAGTTGCGCGTGCTGGTGAGCGTCGTCGAGCCCATGACCGGCGTGATGTTGCCGGCGTGCACATACGAGATTTCGCCCACCAGCGTTTGCGACGCGGCAAGGAAGGTCGGTCCGATCGAATAGATCGCCGAGAGATTCGACTGCCAGACGTCGCCGCGCGTCGCCTGAGGCCCGGTGGGGGTATTCACGAGCACCGCGGCGCCTTGCCGGTACGACGTTTCACCCGCGACGTTCACGCCGTTCAGATCGGTCGAGAAGCTGAGGCCGGTGAGCTTGATGTGGTCGAAGTACTTTTGCTGGTACTGCAGTGTCGGGAAGTACGTCGTCACGACACTCGGGTTCATGTCGTTGTAGTGCAGGTAGTACGCGCCGAGCTCGGTGTCGCCGAAAACGCGCCAGCGCGCGCCCACGCCCCACTGGTCGTCGCCGTTCGGGCGGATGTCGTTGCCGCGCGGAATCTGCATGCCGCCTGGCCCGATGATGTATTGCGCGCCGGGGCCGACGACGTCCGAGTAGCTCCAGTAGCCGCCGGGCGGCACCAGCCGGTTAGGCTCGAACGCGAACTGGTAGTAGCCGAGCAGGCTGAAGTTCGGCGCGAGTTGCCATTGCGTCGAGATCTGCGGCACCGGCAGCAGGATATCTTTGACCTCCGCACCGGCCACATACGACGCGGTGGCATTGGAAGGCCCCTGGGCGCCCGCGATGTTCGGGAAGAACACGCTCTCGCCCCATGCGACAACCTGTTCGCCGACCTTGACGTTCAGGCTCGTGCTGCCCAGGTGGATGGTGTCGTACGCGTACGCCGCGAGCAACTGCGGATATCCGCCGGCAAAGTAGCTTGCGTCGCTGGTGAACTGGTTGTATGCGCCGCTGTGGTTGACGGTGTAGGGCGCGTTGTTGCTGTTCGGGTGCTGGTAAGCCTGATCGTAGAACACGTTGGCCCGCACGAAGACCCCCCAGTCGTCGTGCTTGAGGTTCACCTCGCCCAGCAGGCTCACCTGGTTCTCGATCAGCTTGTTCTTCGCGAAGTTGCGGTCGCCGTCGTCGCCGTTGATGTTCGCCGGCGTGAGCAGATTGCCACTCGGCGAGCGGGTGCGCATTCCGAGGCCGTAGCCGAGCGTGAAGGTGTAGTCGAGCGTGGTGTCCGCGCCGAGATTGACGGTGTCGCCCGCGTAGGCGGGCGTGGCGAAGGTCGTCATCGTTGCCGCCGACGCCGCTGCTAGCACGGCGAGTCTGCATGCCGCGCACACTGCGCGCATTGCCGGTGCGCGCGCTTGTGTTCCGTTGATCTGCATCCTGTCTCCTCTGTAGTCACGTCTGAAATTTGTTGTGATCAGAGGTTAGGGGGCACGTGCGGCGCGAGAATCGTCAAAACGGACTAGTCGCTTGCCCCAGGGATGCGAGGTGGGCGCGCGTGAATGCGTCTATGAGTGGGTGGCGAACGCCTTGTGCAGATCGGTGGCGGCGAGAAAGGCGGGCACTTCGCCGCCGCCTTCGAGAATCAGGTTGCTGCCCGACGCATAGGCGGCGTGCGGCGAGGCGAGGAACAGGCACGCGGATGCAACATCGCCGGGTTTCGCGAGACGGCCGGCGGGAATCGTCGCGGCGATGCTGGCGAGAGCGGACGCGGCATCCGCCGCGGAGGAACCCGTGTGGCCGCTCGTGGCGGCTTCTGTTTCGACGAGACTCGGGCTGACCGCGCACACGCGAACCTTGGGCGCCCACTCCACTGCGAGCGAGCGCACTGCATTCAGCAAACCCGCTTTCGCCGCACCATAGGCCGCTGTCCCGGGAGAGGGCCGCAAACCGCTCACGCTGCCGATGAACAGCAGGACGCCGCCTTCCGCTTGTTGCTGCATCAGCGCATTCGCTCGTTGCGCGAGATGCAGCGGCGCCAGCAGGTTCAGGCGGATGACGGCTTCGGTAAAGCGCGGCGAGGCCTGCGCGGCGAGCGCGAACGGCGCGCCGCCCGCGTTGTTCACGAGCACGTCGAGCCGGCCCGTTTCGCGTTCGATCCGCGCGAGCATCGCGTCGATGGCATCGATCTCGCGTACGTCTGCGGCGATGAAGCGTGGGGTGTTCTCAGACATGCCCGCCGCGGTGCTTGCGGGTGGTGTGCGTCCGCATATGTAAACGGTTGCCCCTGCCGCTTGAAAAGCCTGCGCGATGGCCGCGCCTATTCCCTTGGTGCCACCCGTCACCAGCACCACCTTGCCGCTGAAATCGAACCCTGTCATTGCCGCTGTCTCCGTCTGTCCATGTGGGCCCGATGGTAGGAGAAATGCGGCGCTGCCTCGTAGTCTGAAAAGACGATGCCTCGCTGTGGATTCAAAGGGATGATGCTTTCGCTGGCGACCCTCATACAATCTGCCGCGCCCAACGAGCGCGGCGCGAGCTAGGAGACAAGCGCGCATGAACGCAACGCCTACCGAGTCCCAACACGCCGGAGCGCCTAGTAAGTCCGGCAGCGCATCGCAATCCTTGCAGGCGCCCAAAGGGATATTCACGGAAGTCCCCGGCGGCCTGACACTGCATCACTTCGAAGCCGGCAGCGGCGCACCCGTTGTGTTCATCCACGGCAGTGGCCCTGGCGCGAGCGGCTTCAGCAACTTCAAGTACAACTACCCGCAGTTCGCCGCGGCAGGGTTCCGGGCGATCGTGGTCGATCTGCCGGGCTACGGCGCGTCGTCGAAGCCCGCGGATGTGAACTACACGCTCGATTTCTTCGTCGACGCGTTGCGCGCGCAACTCACGGCGAACGGCATCGGCCGGGCCACCTTGCTCGGCAATTCGCTCGGCGGCGCAATCGCGCTGCAATACGCGCTCGATTATCCCGACGACGTCGACAGTCTGATCATGATGGCGCCGGGCGGTGTCGAAGAGCGCGAAACCTACTTCAGGATGGAAGGCATCCAGAAGATGGTGTCGCTCTTCACCAACCGCCAGATGAACCGCCTGACGATGCGGCAACTACTCGAACTGCTGGTGTTCGACCGCAGCCTCGTCACTGACGCACTGGTCGAAGAACGGCTGAGCGTGTGCGAACAGCAGCCGCCGGAAGTGCTGTCGACCATGCGTGTGCCGAACCTCACCGAACGGCTCGACGAACTCAAATGCCCGGTGCTGGGTTTCTGGGGCACGGACGACCGCTTCAATCCGGCCAGCGGCGCAATGCGTTTTCTCGAACACTGCGCCGACGCGCGCTTTGTTCTGATGAATCGCTGCGGGCACTGGGTGATGGTCGAGCATCGGCGATATTTCAATCGCGAATGCCTGGAATTTCTCGCGGAACGGCGCGCCGTTTGAGGCATCCTTCGGATGCGGCGCGCCAGGGTGAACGGCTCGACGGGGGTGCCCGGCACGAGCCGCTCAAGTCCGCACGCCGCCGCAACCCCAACTACAACATGACAACATGACGGAGACGGTATGACATTCCCTCATCAACTATTCGACATGAGCGGCAAGGTGACCGCCATTACCGGCGGCGCGCGCGGCATCGGTGCGCAGACTGCCCGCACCCTGGCGGCGGCAGGTTCGGCGATCGCGGTGCTCGACGTGCTGACGGAGCCGGGCGAGAAACTGGTCGCCGAAATCAACGAGTCGGGCGGCCGCGCGGCGTTCTGGAAGATGGACGTCACGCAGGAAGAGAACGTGCAGCGCGTGTTCGGCGAAATCGCCACGCGCTTTGGACGGCTCGACGCGCTGGTGAACAACGCCGGGATCGAAGGGGCGAATCTGCCCACGCACGAAATGACGCTGCAGCAATGGCAGAAAGTCATCGACGTCAATGTGACGGGCGTGTTCCTCTGCACCAAGTACGCGATTCCGCACATGCTGACGGCGGGCGGCGGCTCGATCGTGAATCTGTCGTCGATGTATGGGCTGGTCGGCGGCCCGGATGTGCCGGCATACCACGCCTCGAAGGGCGCGGTGCGGCTGATGGCGAAGACCGAGGCGATGCTGTACGCCGCGCAGAACATCCGCGCGAATTCCGTGCATCCTGGCTTTATCCGCACACCGCTGCTGGAAGAGGCGTTCGAAAAGCTCGGTGACCCGGAGCAGATTTTCGCGCATATGAAAACGCTCGTACCGCTCGCGAAGATCGGCGATCCGCAGGATATCGCGGCGGGCATTCTGTATCTGGTGTCGCCGGCCGGCCGCTATGTGACCGGCACGGAGCTGGTGATCGACGGCGGCTACACCGCGCGCTAGGAGGACAGATGAACGCCAGCGAAAACATGAAAGCGCGCCTCGTCGACTATATCGAGGCATTCAATGCGGCCGATGCCGCTCGCGTCGTCGCGCTGTTCGCCGACAATGCGAGCGTCGAAGATCCGGTCGGCACGCCCTTGAAAGAAGGTCGCAGCGAGATCGAAACGTTCTATACCTACGCGACCTCGGTGGGCGCCCGGCTCGAACTGATGGCGCCGCCGCGCGGCTCGCACGGCAACAGCGCGTCGATCAGCTTTCGCGTGCATATCACGGGGCAGGACGGTCGGCCCGCATACATCGACGTGACCGACGTGATGGACTTCGACGCCGCCGGCAAGATTGTGCGCATGCGCGCCTACTGGGGCGCGGACGACTATCACGTGCTCGCGGCCGCGAGCTGAACCGGAGCGGCGGCACAGTGGCGCTCTACGAGTTCAACGGCAAGCGGCCGCGCGTCGATCCGTCAGCGTACGTGCATCCGAGCGCCGTGCTGATCGGCGACGTGACGGTGGGCGCCCGCTGTTACATCGGGCCGCATGCGAGCCTGCGCGGGGATTTCGGTGCGGTGGTGGTGGAGCGTGGCAGCAACGTGCAGGATAGTTGCGTGCTGCACACCGGTGTGGCGAGCACTTGCCGGCTCGGCGTCGACAGTCATGTCGGGCACAGCGCGATCGTTCACGGCGCGACGCTTGAACCGAACACGATGGTCGGCATGCATGCCGTTGTGATGGACGGCGCCGTGCTTGGCGCAACGAGCATCGTGGCCGCTTGTGCGTTCGTCAAGAAGGATTGGCGGGTGCCGGCGGGCGTGCTGGTGGCCGGGGTGCCGGGGCGAGTGGTGCGTACCCTGAGCGATGACGAGATCGTGGCGAAATCGTCCGGCACCCGGATTTACCAGCAGCTCGCGGCAGATTGCCTGCGCACGATGCGCAGCGTTTGAGTCGAGTGCCGCTCATCGCGAGCGGCAACGGGTGCTAAGTAAATCGCGGCGGCAACGAGTGTTGCGCAAAAGTTCAAACACTGCGTCCGGCGCGCTTATCGCGCCGGACGCAGTGTTTTTTCAAGCTCTTCTACGTCACATACCCCTGCGCCACGTTGATCAACTGCACGCGATTGCGCACGTTGAACAACTGCCGCAAACGCCGCAGGTGATAGTCGACGTTATGCGGAGACAGCCCAAGGAAATACGCAATCTCCTTGTCGCGCTGTCCCTGCACGACCGCCTTCAACACCGCGTGCTGCAACTCGCTCAGCGTGACACGCTGTTGCTGCTGCGCGGGCGCGATCCCGATCACGCTCTTCGCGTGCGTCCAGATGAATTCGTGGATCGTGTGCGCGAACATCAGCGTTTCGGCCACGATCGACTCCGTCATCCAGCGCGGGTTGCCGATCTCCGAGTTGAAGCACAGGCTGGCGCTCAGCTCCGGCTCGGGCAGCGGCATCTGCGTAAGAATGCCGCTTTTACGGCCGGTGGCCTCCAGCATGTCGATCAGCCCGCCGAGCCTTTCGCTGCGCATCTGCGCACGCGGCAGGTCGGCGCGCATATCGGCCGTGTTCCAGAGGAACGGCATGCCGGTCGGCGACGCCAGCGCGACGCGCGGATCGAGTTCGAAATAACGCTCGCGGAAATAGCGCGTGAGCCAGGCCTGCGACTCGTAGCTGGTCAGCACGAACATCGTCTTGTGATGCGCGGTGGTGCGCGTGGCTGAATAGCTGAACGAGTCGAAGCCCAGTTGCTTGATGCGCCGCCGCACGAACTCCATGCGGTCCTGCGCGCTGCCGAATCGCACCAGCGGACTGATGATCGGCGCGGACCGCCGCGCGGCGGGCGAGGGCGTGCCGATCTCCTCCTCGGTGAAGAGCGTGAGGAAACCTGCGGGCGCGACGCTTGTTGCGGTGCGGGCAGATGCCCTGGATGCTTCAGCCGCGTGGGCTGAATTCCCGGGTTGCCGCGTGCCGGCCGGGTAAGCCGGTTGTGCGGCAACCGCTGAGGTGTAAGCCGCCGACACGTGGCTGGCTTCGCCTTGCGGCGAGCCGGTTAGCCAATGCGGCAGCGTATCGCATTCGTGTTCCATGAAACGGTAGCTCCAGCGTTCAAAACGCATGAAAGACGACAACCTGGATGATTAACTATTTCCAAATATTACGGTAGCCGGTTCCTTGCTATCATTTTTGAGATCTTGCGCTGACCTCTAACCGGCGATGCGGGTGTGACAGGGTTTGCTCATGTACATACGGGACCTCCCAGGAAGAGACGTGATGGCAAAAATTCCAAGGCTGACAACGACGCTTGCCTACGACCGCTATATGGCGGGAAAAAAACTGGTGTCGAGCGTGGATCGCCCGTGGCGGCACCTGGTGCTGCGCTCGTACCTCGAACCGGCCGAGCAGGAACTGCTGGAAGCACCTGGCCTGCAGGACGTCACGTTGATGACGCTCGGCAGCGGCGCCGAACACCTCGAGCGCAACGTGAATGGGCACTGGGAGAGCGCCGAGTTGCGCATGGGCGACGTCTGGTACGTGCCGCCCGTGCCGGTCTCGTGGCGCTGGCGTTCGACCAGCGATGAGCCGCTGTCGACTGTCCATTTGCACCTGGAGCGCAGCCTGATCGACAGCGTCGCCGACCAGATGGAAATGGGCGGCTCACGCGAGCTGTCGCTGGGCGACGCGATGCAGTTTCACGATCCACTGATCGCCGCGATGCTCGGCGCGCTGCATCGCGCCGCGGGCGACCCCGCCGACTCGCGGCTGTATGTCGACGCGCTGGCCCACGCGCTCGCCGCTCATTTACTGCAACACTATTCGCGCGGCCCTCAGGTGGGCTGCCTGCCATCGCATCCCGAGCGCCTGGTGCCGCGCCGTATCCGGCGTGTAACCGATTACATCCGTGCCAATCTTGCCGCCGATCTGGCCATTGGCGAACTGGCCGCACAGGCCGGTTTAAGTAACTTTCATTTTGCTCGGGTGTTTCGCCGCGAGACCGGTGAAACGCCTCATCAGTTCGTTACGCGTTTGCGGCTCGAGGAGGCCGCGAGATTGCTGCGTGCCACCGATCAGCCGGTGCTGCAAATCGCGCTTGCGGTTGGTTACGAGAACGCCAGTCATTTCTCCGTGCAGTTCAAACGTGGCTACGGCGTGACGCCGCTTGCCTACCGGCTGCGCGGCTGAGTGTCGGGTTGTGCGGCTGAATCGTATGAGCGGCTCGCCAGCATGCGATGCCCGAGCGGTGCGCCGGCGCTTCAAGGCGCGCGGGGGTTCGCCGGTTGCGACACGCTGTTCTGCCGGGCGGCGCCGCAAGGTTCGCGCGTGGCCTGGCATGTCAAGATAGTCGCAGGGGTATCGAGGGCAAGGTTCTCGTGGCGGCGTGCGAAACTTCCACGGTGACGCCGGTTCCTTCGCCAGCTTTGCCGTCCGTTGAATTGCCGGAACGGACGTCATGCACTTTTCGCAGTTTGCTGCGCATTGCATCGCTTGCAAACTACGAAGTTTCGTGGCGTGCGCGCCGGTAAAGCTGGCATGCAGGGGCCCGATCGGTGTTCAGGCCGGTTTACCGCCGACCTTTTCGCCATCGTGCAGCATGAAACAACAAGCCGGGAGCAGCCATGGCCTTGGACGGATCGCGGAGCATTGCGGCACAGCCTGATAGTTGGTGATGGGGCACGGCGATCCGCTTCCCGAGCGGTAGCCGTCGCCACTGGTTCAACTGGCCTGACCAGTTGGACGGCAAGTGTATCTGTCGAAGCCTTGCACGGGCCGACAGAATGTTGCGCCTGCAGCCGCGCCCCGGCCGGCGTCTGACCGACCTTTCCACTCAACCCGTCACACGGATATCCAGCGATGACCCGACTTCGAATTACCGCCTGCGGCCATGTTTTTACTGCCGAAACGCATCCTGACGCGCCGCAAACGGTGGCTGCTTTTCTGAAGCTCCTGCCGTACCGTCAGAAGCTCATCCACGTGCGCTGGAGCGGCGAGGGCTGCTGGGTTCCGCTTGGCGACTTCAAACTCGAAAACGACGGCGCGGCGGTCGGCTTCGAAAATCACACGAGCCATCCGTCGGTTGGCGACATCCTGTTCTATCCGGGCGGTTACAGCGAAACGGAGATCATCCTCGCGTACGGGTCGTGCTGCTTCGCGAGCAAGCTGGGCCAACTCGCGGGCAATCACTTCCTGACGATCGTCGAAGGCAAGGAAAAGCTGCGCGAACTCGGTACGAAGGTGCTGTGGGAAGGCGCGCAGGATGTGCTGTTCGAGAAGATCTGAAGCGGCGATGGACCGGTGAGAGGCCGGCGGCAGGGACAGCGGGCAGAGACGAATGCGCGGTTTGCGCGCGCCGTCGGCCCGCTTTTTTTGCGCCCCGCACGGTCGATCGTGCGGGGGTTGTGCAGCGCAGTGCAGTGCTTACTTGAACAGCTTCATGGCCTGCGTGAGCGTATTGATCACGCCCCATGCCAGCGGCAGCGTCACATACAGCCAGAAGACGGCGAGCTTGACCTTGTTGGTCGGATGAACGGCTTGAACGGTCGACATGCGAGTCTCCTTAGGCGCCTTTGGCGAGTTGTGCGTCGGTCATGTGGTGCTTGTCGTCGACACGCTTGACCAGCAGGTTGCAGATGAAGCCGATCACCAGCAGCACGACCATGATGTGAATCGTCATCGTGTAGGCATCCGCCTTGGCGACGCCGTGCTCCACCTGATAAGCGCGGATGTAGTTCACCAGCACCGGGCCCGCCACACCCGCCGCGGCCCAGGCGGTCAGCAGACGGCCGTGAATGCCGCCCACGAATGCCGTGCCGAACATGTCCGCGAGATACGCGGGGACCGTCGAGAAGCCGCCGCCGTACATCGACAGGATCACGCAGTACGCGAGCACGAACAGAGCGATCTGGCCGGAAGCCGCGAAGCCGGGCACGAGGTAGTACAGCACGGCGCCTAGCGCGAAGAAGATGAAGTAGGTGTTCTTGCGGCCGATCCAGTCCGAAGCCGAAGCCCACACGAAACGGCCGCCCATGTTGAACAGCGACAGCAGACCGACGAACCCGGCCGCCGCGGCTGCCGTCACGGTACCCTTGAAGCTTTCCTGAATCATCACCGACGCCTGGCCGAGAATGCCGATGCCCGCGGTCACGTTGAGGAACAGCACCAGCCAGATCAGATAGAACTGCGGCGTTTTCAACGCCTGGTCGATGTGCACGTGGTTACGCGAAATCATCTTCTTCTGATTGGTCGCGGGCGGCGTCCAGCCGGCCGGCTTCCAGTCTGCCGGCGGCACGCGAATCGCGAGTGCGCCGATCGACATCGAGATGAAGTACGCAATGCCGAGCACGACGAAAGTTTCGGCCACGCCAATGCTCGTCGCGCTGCGGAAGTGGTTCATCAACGCCACGGACAACGGCGCGGCAATCATCGCGCCGCCGCCGAAGCCCATGATCGCCATGCCGGTCGCCATGCCGCGGCGGTCGGGAAACCAGCGGATCAACGTCGACACCGGCGACACATAGCCGAGCCCGAGTCCAATTCCGCCGATCACGCCGTAGCCCAGATAGAGCAGCGCGATCTGATGCAGATGCACGCCGAGTGCGGCAATCAGGAAGCCGCCCCCGAAGCAGCACGCGGCGGTAAACATCGTGCGGCGTGGACCGACGTGTTCGAGCCACTTGCCGGCAAACGCCGCCGACAAACCAAGGAACACGATCGCCAGCGAAAAGATCCAGCCGAGCGAAGTCAGCGACCAGTCGTCAGGGGCGGATTGGGTAATGCCGATAACTTTGGTAAGCGGCCCGTTGAACACGGAGAAGGCGTAGGCCTGGCCGATACACAGGTGAACCGCGAGCGCCGCGGGCGGAACCATCCAGCGCGAAAACCCCGGTTGCGCGACGGTGGCCTGTTTGGAAAAGAATGGGGCTGAGCCTGAAGTGCCATTCGGCTCGGTGATACTACTCATGGTCGGTCTCCGGTGAGGAATTCTTTGTTATCGGCGCTTCATACACAATGCTTAAGTGTCGCGGCGTAAAAAAATTGCAAGTAATTCGTCATCAATATATGTACTCGAATTTCATATGTTGTATGCAAATTCGATATAAGCCCCGATTGGACGAACGATAGGACGCAGGCATAGCCTTTGCAATATGAGATGCAAATGCATAAGGTATTAGCCTGGTGAAATACGACCGTAATTTGCCGAATTGCGGCAACGCGGCATGAAGCATCGGAATGAACGACCTGAAGCGCGGGATCTGGATGCCGGAACCGGCAAGAAGGGGTCGAAAGAGAAGCGGGCCGGCGTGGCGTTTTCGCCCGGCCGGCCCGTCGGAACATCGCAACAATCAGAGATCAGTGAGAACCACGGTGAGAGTCAGGCGACACCACGCCCGGTCTTCATCTTCGCGGCCACCAGCACCGAGATCAGACAGCCGATCGCGAGGTAGGCCGCCACCGGATGCCATGAGCCGCCGGCAAAGCTGACCAGCGCCACCGCGATAAACGGCGTGAAGCCGCCGCCGACCACGCTCGCCACCTGATAGCCGACCCCCGCGCCGCTATAGCGATACTCGGTACCGAACAGCTCGGTGAACATGGGCTGCTGCACGCTCACGACCATATCGTGGGCGACGTTGGCGAGCATGACCGCGAAGATCACGATCCACACCGTCGAGCGTGCTTCGAGCGCGAGGAAGAACGGCACCGCGCTGAACATGCCGACCAGCGCGCCGATGATATACACGCGGCGGCGGCCGAAACGGTCAGCCAGCCACGCGAAGCAGGGAATCGTCACGCAACTCACCGCGCCCACCAGCAGGCCGATCGAGAGGAAGAACTCGCGCGGCATGTGCAGATTGGCCGTGGAGTAATTCAGCGCGAACGCCGTCACGATGTACATCGTGAACAACTCGGCGAGGCGCAGTGCGATGATCAGCAGGAAAGCCTTCGGGTGCTTCAGCAAGGCCTCGACGATCGGCAGCCGCACGCTGCGTTCGCCGTGCGCGCCGACCTTCTCGACGAACTCCTTCGACTCTTCCATGCTCGAGCGGATCCACAGCGCGATGAGCACCAGCACCACACTGAACAGAAAGGGCAGGCGCCAGCCCCAGCTCAGGAACGACGCGTTGTTCATCGAACGGCTGATGATCGCCACGAGGCCGGTCGAGAGCACGAGACCCACGCCATAGCCGACCTGCACACCACTGCTGTAGAAGGCCTTCTTCTTTTCCGGCGCGCTTTCGACCGCCATCAACGCCGCGCCGCCCCATTCGCCGCCGACCGCGAAACCCTGGATCGCGCGCAAGGTCACGAGCAGCACCGGCGCCCACCAGCCGATGCTGGAGAAAGCCGGCAGCAGGCCGATCGCGGCGGTGGAGAGGCCCATCATCATGACCGTGAGAACCAGCATGCGCTTGCGTCCAAGCCGGTCGCCGTAGTGGCCGAACACGAAGCCGCCGAGCGGCCGGAACAGAAAGCCGACGCCGAAGGTCGCGAAGGCGGCGAGCGTGCCCATTGCCGGACTGACCTTCGGGAAGAACTCAGCATTGAAGACCAGCGCGGCGACGATGCCGTACAGCAGAAAGTCGTACCAGTCGACCACGGCGCCGACAAAGCTGCCGAGCGCCGCCTTGCGTGCCTGGCTGCGCGCGGAGTTGTTGCCGGCCACGGCCGATTTCGGCGCTTTGGGGATGGTGGTACTCATGACGGTGTCTCCTTCGGATTCTCGGACTGCGGTTCGGGATCGCGTGGCGGAAGATAAGCCCAGGAATCAGCGCCGGCCGCCGCCGACCCGTTGCAGGATTTCCGAAGGTTAATGACGCGATGCATATCTCACAATCCGCATTCGATGCAGATTGCGCGATTATCGATCGCATCTGCGCGAATAGCGCGCGTTTTACGCGTTTACACCAAGCTGCTTCAGTGATTGTGCTGGGCTCCGCACGCCGGAGCCGCGCCGAATCACGCAGGGTGTCGCTCGCAAGCAGTTGCGCCTCGCCAATGCGATTGCGCTGTACCGGGAGCCGGGCGGCGACTGGCAGGCGGAGGGTGGCGTGACCGTCTGGGCGATTCAGGCGTGCCTTGTAGCGGGCGATCGTGCTACCTTGACTTGATGTCTGGAAACAACAACTCCTGATATACTACATACGGAATATTGATATTTGCGGCATTGCAGCATATGATTGAGGCATCTGTTCATTTACTCAATCATTGGAGTTGCAAATGGAATTTGTTCCTTTCGCGTTGCTCGCCGTCGCTGTCGTGGGTTTAGGCTCGGCCGCCACCGTTCTGTTGACCCGCTGGATTCCGCAGCCGGTTGCGCAACTTGCAGCGCAGCATGGCCGTTTTGTCGGTCTGGGCGAGCAGGGCGTCGCAGTGCCGGCGGCGCCGTATCGTGCGCATGTTCAACAAGAGGCGATGAATGTCGTCAGAACTTCAAACTGAAGCAGTGGCCACACCGTTGACGTTGTCATTGCAGCCGATCGGCGCGAGCGCGAGCTTGCGCGATCAGGCGTATACGATGCTCCGCCAGGCGATAGCCGACGCGGACATCTATCAGAATCGCGAAGAAATCCGTCTCGACGAGCGCGTGCTGAGCGAATCGCTGGGCGTCAGCCGCACGCCGGTGCGCGAGGCAATGACGCTGCTCGAACAGGAAGGTTTTCTGCGCATGGTGCCGCGCCGCGGCATCTACATCGTGCGCAAGAGCAAGCGTGAAATTGTCGAAATGATCCAGATGTGGGCCGCGCTCGAAAGCATGGCCGCGCGTCTGGCCACGCTGCACGCCACGGACGAGGAAATCGCCCGTCTGCGCCATATGTTCGACAATTTTCGCGACGCCACGCCGGCCGAACATATCGCCGAGTATTCCGATGCCAACATCGCGTTTCATCAGGCGATCGTCGAACTGTCGAAATCGCAGATCATTCTCGACACGATCAAGAACATCTTCATCCACGTGCGGGCGATTCGCCGCATGACCATTTCGCAAAGTGACCGCGCGTCGCGTTCGATCGTCGATCACCTGCGCATTATCGAGGCGCTCGAGCAGCGCGATACCGAACTCGCGGAGCGGCTTACACGCCAGCATTCGCTGGATCTGGCGGCGTTTGTCGAAGCCAATTGCGATTTTCTGGATTGAGTTGATCGCTGCCCGGACGCCTGAGTAGCGGCGCGAATTAAAAGCCTGCGGTGATGTTCACCGCAGGCTTTTTTGTATCTGTGCCCTGAATCTGCCAGGCGAGGCTTGCGTATCGTGCCATGCAGCAGTGTCTGAATCGCACCCTGATGCTGTATTTAGCCGGCATGTTCGAAGCAGATTCGCGCACATTTTCCTAGTTCGTCCATTCGCTGTCATTTGGCGCTACGGGATAAGCCTCGCTTGACGCTCCGTAAAATATGGTATGTGATATATCAAAAGGGTAAGCAGCTGACGGAAGACTTCTGGAGACAAGATATGAGTAAAGCACTCGACGGCGTGCGCATTCTCGATTTCACCCATGTGCAATCGGGCCCGACCTGCACGCAGTTGCTCGCGTGGTTCGGTGCGGACGTGATCAAGGTGGAGCGGGCCGGCGCCGGCGACATTACGCGCGAGCAGTTGCGCGATATTCCCGACGTGGACAGCCTGTACTTCACGATGCTCAATCACAACAAGCGCTCGATCACGATCGACACCAAGAATCCGGAAGGCAAGCTGGTGCTCGAGGCATTGATCCAGAAGTGCGACGTGCTGGTGGAGAACTTCGCGCCGGGCGCGCTCGATCGAATGGGCTTTACGTGGGAGCGGATTCAGGAACTGAATCCGCGCATGATCGTGGCGTCGGTCAAAGGCTTCGGCCCGGGTCCCTACGAGGACTGCAAGGTCTACGAGAACGTCGCGCAATGCGCGGGCGGCGCGGCTTCGACCACCGGTTTCGACGATGGCCCGCCGGTAGTGACCGGCGCGCAGATCGGCGACAGCGGCACCGGTTTGCATCTGGCGCTTGGCATTGTCACGGCGCTGTATCAGCGCACGCAAACCGGGCGCGGCCAGAAGGTGCTCGCCGCGATGCAGGACGGCGTGCTTAACCTGTGCCGCGTAAAACTGCGCGACCAGCAGCGGCTCGAACGCACCGGCGTGATGAAGGAATATCCACAATATCCGAACGGGACGTTCGGCGAAGCGGTGCCGCGCGCGGGGAATGCTTCAGGTGGTGGCCAGCCAGGCTGGATTCTGAAGTGCAAGGGCTGGGAGACGGACCCGAATGCGTATATCTACTTCATCACCCAGGCGCCGGTGTGGGCAAAAATCTGCAATGTGATCGGCAAGGAAGAATGGGCCACCGATCCGAACTACGCGACCCCGGCCGCACGCTTGCCACATCTGAAGGACATCTTTGCCGAGATCGAGCGCTGGACCATGACCAAGACCAAGTTCGAGGCCATGCAGATTCTGAACAAATACGACATTCCTTGCGGGCCGATTCTGTCGATGAAGGAAATTGCCGAAGAGCCGTCGCTGCGCAAAACCGGCACGATTGTGGAAGTGGATCATCCGACCCGCGGCAAGTACCTAACCGTTGGCAATCCTATCAAACTGTCCGACAGCCCGACCGAAGTCAAACGCTCGCCGCTGCTGGGTGAACACACCGACGAAGTGATGGCTGAACTCGGCTACTCACCCGAGCAGATCAACGCATTGCGGACCGCCGGCGCGATTTGACGGCTCAAGGAGCGACGTATGGATACGTGGATGCGTTTCATGTCTAGCGACGGTGGCATCGTGTTCGGCCGGGTGGAAGGCGGCTATCTGCACGAGTACGAAAGTCTCGAGCAACCGGTGCCGACCGGCGCGGTGTTGTCGACACGAGCACTTACGCCGCTCGCGCCATGTGCGCCCGGCAAGATTGTCGCGTTATGGAATAACTTTCATGCGCTCGCGGCGAAGCTCGACAAGCCTGTGCCTGCCCATCCGCTATTTCTGCTGAAGCCGGCGGGATCGGTGATCGGCTCGGGTGAGGCAATCCGGCGGCCGCCCAGCTATGCGGGCAAGATCGCCTACGAAGGTGAACTCGGGATCGTGATCGGACGGCGCTGCCGCGATGCGAGTGCTGAAGAGGCCGCGGATTCGATCTTCGGCTACACGCTGGTCAACGACGTGACCGCGGCCGATCTGCTGAACGAAAATCCCCACTTTCCGCAGTGGTGCCGCGCAAAGGGCTTCGATACGTTCTGCTGTATCGGACCTTCGATCGTTTCCGGTTTCGCCTGGTCCAAAGCGCGTCTCGTGACGATGCTCGACGGTGTGGAGCGGCAAAACTATCCGCTTGCCGATATGGTGTTTTCTCCTGCCGAGCAGGTGCGGCTGATTTCACAGGACTTGACGCTCGAACCGGGCGATGTGATTGCATGCGGCACGTCGGTGGGTGTCGGATCGATCAAGGATGGTGCGACCGTGACGATCACGGTCGAAGGGATCGGCACGTTGAGCAATGCGCTGACCGCCGCCTGTGAGGTCGTGCTATGACGCAACGGCCCGGCCTCGTAGCGTTGTTCGGCAGCGCCATGGGGCTGGCTGTGATGGTGGGCGGCTTCGCCTGCTATCTTTCGGCGGCGATGGTGACGACGGTGACACGGACGAATGTCGAGCGTTTCGAACTCTATACGGCGGTGTTCATCGGCGCGCTGGTTTTTGCCGCGTGCGCAATCGCGTTCTGCATGCTGCGCGGCACATTGAATCTCAGCGCGGCGGCGCGTCCGGGTCACGGCATCGTCAATGTATCGGCGCTGCTGCTGTGTGGGTGGCTTGGCTACGGCTTCGTCACCGAGCAGGCCCAGCCGTTCGGGCTCGCCGCGCTGCTGGCGATGAGCGTGCTAGCAGCGGCGCTGGGTATGCATCTGATGGCGAATCGCGCCCACTCCCACTTCCATAATTCCGGCGCCTACGCGTTCGGCGCACGCCGCCATGCGCGCGGCGATGCGCGTTGTCACGCGGGAACGCGCAAGCAACAAGGCGTGTTGGCGCGCATCGAATGGCACGGAGGGGAAGAGCAAACATGGGCGCTGCGTGAGATCACGCCGGGCATGGTGCGCGCGGCAGCATACCGGCATCGTCGCGGCTGGCACGATGCTGGGAAGATGGGCGCACACAGGCATGGGCCTGTACGCCAGCACGCCATGCACCGCGCGATGTACCGTCAAAGATGAATACAGGGATACGTCGAGCGGAACGCTGGATGAATGGCGGGAGCCTCCCACCGAAGTCTCTATTCGCCGGCTTCGCTGGCCCCGTTGGCTGGCGCGAACTCGCTGTAATACCTGAGCTTCCTGCTCAGAATCATCTGGGCAAGAAACTCGGCGTCATACGCTCGGTGAAGATGCGCGTGAAATCGCTCGATGTAGGCTGTGATACGCGCCGCTTCACTATTGAATTCCTTCAGCACATCGAGTGTGGTCTGGTCCCAGCGGAACCGGAGGCCGAGGTCGCTGAAGGCGGCGTTGTAGGCGCTCAGGTGGGCGTCGTCGGCGCTGCTCACGGCAGCGCGTGGGGACAGCGTGCTGGCATGAGCGTCAAGCGGAGCGGAATTCATGATCGGCCTCCTCGGCAGACAAGTAAAAGAACTCACTTGCAGCATAGGGATACTGATCAGCCTGAAATAGTTAAAGTTTTAATGGGTTTGCATAAGCTACTGTTTATAGACGCTCAATTCCTTCACGCGGGTAATTTTTTCGATGAGATTCGCGCCTTCCTCCATCAGGAAGCGTTTGAAGGCAACCGCAACCGGCGGCAGGCGCTTGTTCTTCCGATGCACGACGTACCAGTTGAGCATGACGGGAAAGCTCTCGACGTCGAGCACGACCAGATGGCCGAGCTGCAACTCGAGACTGATCGTATGGGCGGACAGGAACGCGATGCCCATGCCGGCGATCACAGCCTGCTTGATGGTCTCGGTGCTCTTGATCTCCATCGCGATCTTGAGATTGGAGAGACGGCCGGCGAAGCCTTCCTCCATCGAATTCCAGGTGTCGGAGCCGCGCTCGCGCACGATAAAAGCCTCGTTCGCCAACTGGCTCATCTTGATGTTGCGTTTGTGCGCGAGCGGATGCGTGGGCGCCGCCACGATCACATAAGGGTGCGGCGCGAACGGCTCATTGGTCGCGTCGGTTTCGTGCGGCGGGCGCACCATCACGGCGAGATCGGTCTGGTTGGTCGCGAGCTGATGCAGCAGTTCCGCGCGATTGTGTACCGCGAGATTGAGCACGACGCCCGAGTAGCGCCGCGTGAACTCGGCCAGCACCCGCGGAAAGAAGTAGTCGCCGGCGCTGATCACCGCGACGTTCAGCTTGCCGCCGGACACGCCCTTAAGCTGCCCCATCGCCTCGTCGACTTCGTGGAACTGCTGGATGATCGCGCGGCTGTAGTGGAGCATCTCGGTGCCGGCCGGCGTCAGGTAGATTTTCTTGCCGAGCTGTTCGAACAGCGGCAGTCCTGCATGTTCCTCGAGTTGCCGGACCTGGGTGGAGACGGCGGGCTGCGTCAGATGCAGTTCCTCCGCGGCGCGCGAGAAGCTCAGGTGGCGCGCCACCGTTTCAAAGACCTTCAGTTGCCGCAGAGTCGCATTGCGCATCGTCATGGCCAATGTATAAGCAAATGTGAATCAACATAATAACAAACTTTAATTATTAGTAATTCAGCAATGACCCTAGCATGGGCCATTATTAGAAGCGGAATTGCCGGCGCGGTGGTTAGCCGGGTACTCGGGTTAACGCTTGAATCTGACGCATGGCGGTGGCGAAAGAAGAAGTTGGCGCGGTACCGATGCTTAATTGATCGGAATAAAACAACTGATCTGAAAAGCAATGATTAAGGCAGGATTTTTTCGAATAATGCGAATTAAAGACGCAAATATCAAATATTCCCGAATGGCAAGGCTATTCGGGTCATAACCAGAAGGTGAGACACATGGTGCGCGGCGCGACGGCCGGCCGCACGCTAAAAAATGGCGGAGACTAGGCGCATGGACGATATTACTCAGCAGACCACGGCTCGCGTATTCTGGGCGAACCGTTGGTGGCAGCTCGTCATCGGCATGATGTGCATGGCATTGGTAGCGAATCTGCAATATGCATGGACGTTGTTCGTGACGCCGATGAATGCGCGACATCATTGGGGGGAAGCGTCCATCCAGCTCGCTTTCGCTATTTTCATTCTCACCGAAACGTGGCTCGTGCCGGTAGAAGGCTGGCTGGTCGACAAGTTCGGTCCGCGCCCCGTGGTCGCCGGCGGCGCGGTATGCGCGGGTCTCGCCTGGGTCATGAATTCCTATGCGACGACCTTGCCGATGCTGTATGTGTCGGCGGTCATTGCCGGGATCGGTGCGGGCGGCGTGTACGGTACGTGTGTCGGCAATGCGTTGAAGTGGTTTCCGGATCGGCGCGGTCTCGCGGCCGGTTTGACGGCGGCGGGATTCGGCGCCGGCGCGGCCGTCACCGTCATTCCGATCGCCAGCATGATCACGCGCTCGGGCTACGAGCACACGTTCTTTTTCTTCGGCATCCTGCAGGGTGTTTGCATACTCGCCCTCGCGCTGCTGCTGAAGAAACCCACCTTGCGCCAGCAGGCGGCGCCGAAGAAGAAGTTCGCGGTCACCAAGGTCGATTACACACCGGGCCAGATGATCAGGACACCGGTGTTCTGGGTGATCTACGTGTCGTTTGTCGCGGTGGCGGCCGGCGGCCTGATGGCGACGGCGCAAATTGGTCCGATTGCGAAAGACTGGGGGCTCGCACGCATCCCGATGACGATCTTCGGCATGACCCTGCCGCTGCTCACCGCCACGCTTTCGATCGACAACATCTGCAACGGCTTTACGCGCCCCCTATGCGGTTTCATTTCCGACAAACTCGGCCGTGAAAACACGATGTTCGTGATCTTCATCGGCGAAGGGCTGGCGTTGCTCGGCCTCATGCAATACGGCAGCAACCCGTATGCGTTCATGACGTTCGCGGCATTGATCTTCCTGTTCTGGGGCGAAATTTTCTCGATCTTCCCGGCAATCTGTGCCGACACCTTTGGCAGCAAATACGCGGCCGCCAATGCGGGCACGCTCTACACCGCGAAGGGCACGGCTTCGCTGCTGGTGCCGATCGCTTCGGTATTGTCGGCGGCAGGCGGCTGGAATCTCGTCTTTATCGTCTCGGCGGTCGTCACGATTGTCGCGGGCATCTCGGCGAAGTTCATTCTTGCGCCCATGCGTTCGCGCTGGATCGAAACGCACAACGAACCTCAGGGTGCGCTCGCCGTTGCCGGCAGCAAGTCCTCGCGGCTTAGCCATTGGCCTGAACAGACAGGCGAATAGAGTGAGCTGCCCACCCCCGGCGGTAACCTCATGAATGTGTCGCTGCAGCAACTCAAGGTGTTCGTCGCCGTGGCGCGTGAACGGAGCTTCACGCGCGCGGCGCGCCAGTTCGATCTGACACAGTCGGCGGTGAGTCGTTGTGTGCGCGAACTCGAGGACGCGGTCGAATTGAAACTGTTCGATCGGACCACACGCCAGGTGGAACTGACGCATGCGGGCGCGAGTCTCGAACGCAGAATCGGTCGCCTGCTCGATGAAATCGAACTGACCTTGCGCGAGGAGCGCGCCGCTTACGACGGACACACCGGCGTGGTCGTGCTGGCGAGCAATCCCGTGCTGTCGTCGAGTTGGGTGGCTCAGGGGCTGGCCCGTTGCGCCTTGGCGTTTCCGGAGCTGATCGTGTCGGTCAAGGACTTGGCGCAAGGCGCTGTGCTGGCGAGCGTCGAGCAGGGCGAAGTGGACTTCGGCGTAGTCTCGGTCGTGGAGCCCCTGAGTTCCGATCAGTTGCATGCTCAAATGGTTTTCGACACGCAGCTGCACGTGGTGATGCCGCCCGGGCATCCGTTGGCGCGACAAACCGTTGTTCCGTGGCGCGCCTTGCAGGAGTACGCGCTCGTCACGCTCAATGCCGACGCGGGGGTGCGCACGGCGCTCGAACTCGCTTTCACTACGCACGGCCTGAAGCGACGGCCGGTCCAGGAGCTCGGACACGTCGCGGCGGTGTCGCGCATGGTCGAGCTCGGGATCGGCATCGGCGTGTTACCTGTCGGTGGACATTGGCCCGCACCCGCTGCGTCACTGGTGAGCAGACCGCTGGTTCCCGAGATGAATCTGACGACGCTGCTCGTGCATCGCCGCAACCGCTCCCTCAGACCCAACGCCGCGGCGGCGTGGGCGCAGTTCGCTGCCCTGACCGATCCGCTGCTGGTCAGCCCACGCGACATTCCACACAAGGAGCTTCATGATGGAAACTGAAACCGACCTCAGGCGCCATGATCTGCTGATCGACGGCAAGCGTTTGCCGCCCGGCACGGGCGAATATTCCATCGATATCAACCCGGCGACCGAAGAACCGATTGCACTGGTTGCGCAAGGCAGTGCCGCCGATGTCGATACCGCGGTACACGCGGCGCGCGCCGCGTTGAAAGTTTGGAATGCGATACGGGCAGCGGAACGAGGCCGCATCCTGATGCGTCTCGCCGGTCTGATGCGCGCGAATCAGGAGGAACTCGCCGCGCTGGAAAGCCTCGACGCGGGCAAGCCGATCTCGGCGGTGATGCGTCAGGATATTCCCGCCGCGATCGATACGCTCGAATACTACGCAGGCTGGTGTGACAAGATCAACGGGCAGGTGGTGCCGGTGCGTCCAGACGCCTTGACGTACACGCTGCGCGAGCCGGTCGGTGTGGTCGCGGCGATCGTGCCGTGGAATTTCCCACTGATGATCGGCATGTGGAAAATCGCACCCGCGTTGGCGTGCGGTTGCACGTTGATCGTCAAACCCGCGGAGATGACGCCGCTGAGCGCCTTGCGCATCGGCGAGCTCGCGCTCGAAGCAGGCGTGCCGCCGGGCGTATTGAACATCGTCACGGGCAAGGGACGGGTGGTCGGCGATGCGCTGGTGGCGCATCCGGGCGTCGACAAAGTGACTTTCACGGGCTCGCCTTCAGTGGGGCGCGGCATTCTGCAGGGCGCGGCCGGCAATTTCAAGCGTGTCACACTAGAGCTCGGCGGCAAATCGGCGAACCTGATCTTTCCGGATGCGAATCTCGACAATGCGGTGCGAGCTGCGGCGTCCGGTATTTTCTTCAACACGGGGCAGGTATGTTCCGCCGGCTCGCGCATTCTGGCCCACCGCGATGTGTATGACGAAGTTGTCGAGCGTCTTGCGGCGCGTGCGAAGGCAATCAAGGTCGGCGATCCGGCGGCACGCGAAACGTCGATGGGACCGCTGATCTCCGCTGCGCAGATGAAGACCGTGCTTGGCTATGTCGAGGCAGGGCGCGCCGAAGGGGCGTCGCTCGTGACGGGCGGCGAGCGGGTGGGCGAGCGGGGCTTTTTCGTCGAGCCGACGGTATTCGCCAATGTCGAACATGAAATGCGCATTTCGCAGGAGGAGATCTTTGGGCCGGTGGCAAGCGTGATTCGTTTCAACGACGAAGCCGATGCGTTGCGGATTGCCAATGGCACCTTGTATAGCCTCGCGGCCGGCGTATGGAGCGCGGATATCGGCCGGGTGCATCGGGTGGCGCGCGAGCTGAAGGCTGGCACCGTGTGGATCAATACTTACGGTTATACCGACGTGCGTTTGCCCTGGGGCGGTTCGGGCGATTCAGGATTCGGCCGCGAGCACGGCGACGTCGCGATCGAAAACTTCACCGAACCGAAGGCAGTGTGGCTGGCGATCGATCAATAGCAGCGTAAATAAAGGATCGAACGCCTGGCGTTCGATCCTTGCCTCGGGCCTGCCGCTGCCGCCTGCCGCGAGAGGTGGGCAGGCAGCGTGAACTGACGTTCAGTTGCCCTGCAATGCCATCCGTTCGCGCAGTTTGATCAGGGCGAGCACGACGTCGATAGTCGGCGTGGGCTCGGCAACGAGACGGCCCATCTCCTGGACCACCGTCAGGAGCGGATCGATTTCCATCGGCCGGCGGTTCTCCAGATCGACCAGCGTCGAGGTTTTATGCGCGCCGACCGCACCCGCGCCGTCGATGCGCTTTTCCACATCCACCCGAAAATGCACGCCGAACTGATCCGCAATGCGCTTGGCCTCCAGCATCATTGTGCGTGATACCGCGCGCGTGCCGGGGTCGCTGGTGAGGACGTCGAGTGTGGCGTGAGTCAACGCGCTGATCGGGTTGAAGCACAGGTTGCCCCATAGCTTGAGCCAGATTTCGTCGCGGATATTGTCGCGGATCGGCGCATCGAAACCCGCTGCCTGCATGATCTCGTGCAACTGCTGAATGCGTGGCGTGCGTTCGCCGCTCGGTTCGCCGATCGGGAATTTCTTGCCATACACGTGCTTGATGACACCCGGTTCGACGATCTCCGCAGCGGGGTACAGCACACAGCCAATCGCGCGTTCCGGACCGAGTCTCGTCCACTGGCTGCCGTCCGGGTCGATGCTGGCGAGGCGCGTGCCGGCGAATTTTCCGCCGTGCTGATAGAAGTACCAGTAAGGAATGCCGTTGACGCCCGTGACGATCGCCGTGTGCTTGCCGAGCAGCGGTTGCATGGTCTCGACCACGCCCGGCAGCGAGTGTGCCTTCAACGTGATGATGACGAAGTCCTGCACGCCGAGTTCGCGCGGGTCCGACGTACAGCGTACCGGCGCGCTGTACGTTTCACCGTCCATGATCAACCTCGCGCCGTGTTCGCGCATCGCCGCCAGATGCGCGCCGCGTGCGACGAAACTCACCTCCGCGCCGACGCGCGCCAGTTGCACGCCCATCAAACCGCCAATCGCTCCTGCTCCGAAGACGCAAATCTTCATGATGCCGCCCCTGTGACTATGAGAAGTCGCTTGCCCGCCGCCGCATGTGGTCTTGCCGCGGCGGCGGGTCATTGATCGAGCATAAGTCTCCCACGCAATTGCAGATAGTTAAAGTTTCTCCGCCGATGTATTAGGGATTGGTTATGGAAGAGAGGAGTGGGGAGGCGCTGAGCGTATCTCGGAACCAGTCAGAAATTGGCGTAGTTCGTCTGATTGATACCGGGCAGAAATGGGAAATTTCGCAATCGATCAGGATGTCGTTGAGAGGAGAATGCGGCTTCGTTGAAAAGTGATGCAGATGAATGGCATTGCGAACTGATTCCTGGAAGCGATGCCGTGAAGTCGAAGATTGATTTGCAGAATTCGAAAGTGTTTTTGTGTGTGCCGCTGGTGTGCGGATGGCATGGCGGCGAGTGTACGGCACTGCGGCGCGGCCGAACGACAGGTTAAGCGCCATGCTCACGATGAGTCGTCACGCCGCTCGCGAGGATTTTGCGTACATCGAAAACGTACTCGCGCGTCTGCTCGATGTGATGTTGATCGCACTCGGCGCGGCGCTTGCTTCGCTCCTGTTGGTGACCGGCGCCGCACATCCGATTCTCGAAGGCGCCTTTGTGGTGCTTGACATGGCATTGGCGATTTTGCTGTTGCCCCTGTTCGGCACTTACGACTCGTGGCGCGGTCGCTCGAAATGGCGTCTTGTCGTCAACATCGTGTTCGGCTGGATTGCGGTGCAGCTTTGCGGTCTCGCGATCATGTTCCTGCTTCACCGCACGGCGTCGGTGTCGCGGCTCTGGTGTGTGAGTTGGACCCTGATGACCGCGGGCGGACTCGTCGCATCGCGCTTGCTCGTGCATACCGTGCTCGGCCGGATGCGCCGCGCGGGACGCAATCTGCGCATGGTGGCCGTGGTGGGCGCGGGGGCGCATCGCGATAGCGTGATAGGCAACATGGTGAGTTCGCCGAGCGCCGGCTTCAAGGCGGTTGCCACCTTAAACACGCAGCCGCACAGCGAGCCTGACTTTCCGGGTTTGCGCTCATTCAAGCGTGTGCGTGAATTTGCACACTGGGTGCGAAGCGAACGAATCGAAGAAGTATGGATCGCGTTGCCGATGTCCGAAGAGCAGATGGTATTACGGCTAATCGATGAATTCAGCGGCGACCTCGTCAATCTGCGGTTCATCCCCGACGTACGCAGTCTCGCGATGTTCGATGGACACCTCGTCGATCTGATCGGCGCTCCGGCCGTCAATCTGATGGCCTCGCCCATGACACCGCGCGCGTTGCTCCAGAAAGCGATCTTCGACCGGCTGTTTGCGGCCGCGGCATTGCTCGCGCTGTCGCCGCTCATGCTCGCGATTGCGGCGGCTATCAAGCTGTCGTCGAAGGGGCCGGTGTTCTTTACCCAACGGCGCAAGGGCGTGGACGGCGAGGTCTTTCGCATCTTCAAGTTCCGCACGATGCGCGTGCACGCAGAGCAAGCCGGTGTGGTGCGCCAAGCCACGCGCGGAGATCCGCGCATCACGCGGGTGGGCGCGTTTCTGCGCCGCACGAGCCTTGACGAGTTGCCTCAGTTTCTCAATGTCTTGCGTGGCGAGATGTCGGTGGTGGGGCCGCGTCCGCATGCACTCGAGCATGACGATCAGTACCGCAGTCTGGTTGACGGCTATATCCACCGCTACCGCATCAAACCTGGCATCACGGGCTGGGCGCAAGTGAACGGCTTTCGAGGCGAGACCGATCGGATCGAGAAGATGCAGGGGCGGGTCGAGCGCGATCTTTATTACTTGCGCAACTGGTCGTTCGGGCTGGATATGCGCATCGTTGTTGCCACGGTGGTGAAGGGACTGGTGCATCGAAACGCGTACTGACGTGCGGCGTATTCGTATCAGGCAGAGAGCGTCAGTGCGCGCGAAGTTCGGCAAGGCTTGGCCGGCGCGCATGGCATGAACGCAAATGGAAGTTGAGTTGGGATGGCCTAGTGGCTCGTGACGACACGAGCGGTGCGCGTGGCGCGACTCGTTTAGGAAACAGGTTGAACAGGATGTTAGTGGTGACCCCTACGCAGACGATCGGTCGTCTTGGATCTTTGACAGTTGCGGCGACTCTGCTGCTGTCCGCTTGCGCGGCGGCGCCTGGCATGCGTATGAAGACTTCGTCAAGCCAGGTGCAGACCACGGCAGCGGACTTTGCTTATCCGGCGAACGCGCCGGGCGTGGCCGCTGGCGCCATGGTTGCGAACGATACCGCGGGGGCCACGAAAGCATCTGATCCCGCAGCGCAAGAGGATTTGAGCAAGGCGCGCGGGAAGGTGGATGCCACGGCGGGTACGCCGGAGATTCCGCTGACGGAACTCGATATTGCACTGGTCAAGCGCATGTCCGAAGAGCAAAAGCAGAAGCAGCTGGAGCAGGCGCAACTCCTTTCCGGGGCGCCCCAGGCTTATACAGTCGGCCCGGGTGACGTGCTTCAGATCGTCGTCTGGGATCACCCTGAGTTTGCCGCGGCGCTGGGCTCGGCACAGACGCAGTCGTCGCCGCGTCCGGCCGACCCGATGGCCGGTTTTGTCGTCGACCAGGGCGGTAAGTTGACCTTTCCTTACGCGGGCACGCTACAGGTAGCGGGTTTGCATATCGAAGAGATTCAGCAGCGTGTGACGACCGCACTGGCGAAGTATCTCGTCAAGCCGCAGGTGACGGTGCGAATGGCGTCGTATCGGGCACATCAGGTTTATGTCGATGGCGAGGTGCATAACCCCGGCGTTCTGGCTGTGAATGACGTGCCAATGACTTTCTACGAAGCGATCAGCAGGGCTGGTGGGTTCAGCGATACGGCCGATCAGAGTGACGTCGTACTGGTGCGTGACGGTGTCTCGCATCGAGTGAATCTGACCCAGATGATTGCCCAGGGGATGAGCCCATCGCGGTTGTATCTGAAGTCCGGCGACATGTTGCGTGTGGTGTCGCGTGACGAAAACACGGTGTACGTGATGGGCGAAGTGAACAAACCCGTTTCGGCCATTCCGCGCAGAACCGGGCGTATCACGCTGGCGGATGCGCTTTCGCAGGCGGGAAGCGTGAACTCGAGCACCGCTGACGCCGCGCAGATGTTTGTGATTCGCGGTTCGCTCACCGAGGCACCGCAGGTCTTTCACCTCGACGGCAGTTCGCCGGTTGCAATGTTGATCGCCAAGGAATTCGACCTGGAGCCGAAGGATGTCGTGTATGTGGATGGCAGCGGCCTCGTTCGCTTCAATCGTGTGCTGAGTTTGTTGATGCCGCTTGTCAACGCGGGGTTGACCGCAGGCGTGGTGGCGAAATGATCGGTAGCGTTCTGATGGTTTGCGAGGGCAATGTGTGCCGGAGCCCGGTCGCGCGAGTGATGCTTCAGAGGGAGCTGCCGCAGCTCGTCGTGAGTTCGGCAGGCACCAGGGCGTTGGTTGGCGAGCGCGCTGATCCGCTAGCTATGCAGCTTGCGAGCGAGCAGGGTCTGGATATCAGTGATCATGTGGCAACCGCTCTGACGCGCGAGGATGTGTGTGCCGCCGAACTGATCCTGAGCATGACTCAGGTGCAGCGCGAGTTGATTGTGACGACTTATCCGTTCGCAAGAGGAAAGGTCTTTCGCCTGGGCGAACACGATCAGATTGACATCGTCGATCCCTATCGGCGGCATCGCGCCGCATTTGACCTGGCATTTGCACAGATCGAACACGGTATTTCGAACTGGCGCGACGTTATTGCAAGGTTGGCTCACTGAATCATGAATCTGCTTAAACAAAGTCGTGCGGCCGATGCGTCGGCTGACGACGAAATCGACCTTTCCGAAATCATTGCGGTTATTCGCGAGAATCGGCTTTTGATCGCGCTTGTTACCGCCGGGATGCTGATTCTCGGCGTAGCGTACGCATTCTTTGAAACGCCCGTCTATAGAGCCGACGCCATGATTCAGGTGGACGACGACTCTGGTGCTGGCAACATCAATGACAAGCTGGGTGATCTTGCCTCGCTTTTCCAGAACAAAGCGACGGCAGACGCGGAGATTGAACTGATCCGTTCACGGATGGTCGCCAGCGAAGCCGTGAGCCGCCTACACCTCGATATCGGTGTCGAGCCACGCTATTTCCCGGTGATCGGAGCACTAATTGCAAGGCGTGCTTCGGGGGATGGGCTCGCCGACCCGGTAATGGGGCTGCGTCATTTTGCGTGGGGTGGCGAAAGGCTCGACATGACGCAATTCGACGTGCCGCGCGTGCAGTACGACAGGACCTTTACGATTATCGCTGAGGCGAATGAGCGCTTTGAGCTTCGCGATCCGAAAGGCAACACGGTACTTCACGGCCGTGTCGGAAATCCTGAACGTGGCACGACTGAGTATGGGCCCATAGAGTTGACCGTGGCCAGGATGGTCGCCCACGCTGGTACGACGTTCGACGTCACCCGGTCGTCGACCCAGCTCACGATTGATGATCTACGCAAGGCGCTCGACATCAAGGAAAAGGTCAAGCAGTCCGGCATCATCTCAGTCGCACTTGATGGAACAGATGCCGCTCAAACTACAGCGACGGTGAACGCCATCGCGCATATCTACGTGCAGCGCAATGTAGACCGGAAGTCGGCACAGGCCGAGCAGATGCTCAGCTTTCTCGGTGAGCAGCTTCCACAGTTGAGAGGAGATCTCGACAAGGCCGAGCAGCGTTACAACTCGTTCCGGGCGCAACACGGTACCGTCGACCTGGAGGCGGAGGGCAAGCTTTTATTGCAATCGATCGTCGATAGCAAGGCGAAATTGATCGACCTGCAACAGCAGCGCTCACAGCTTGTTCAGCGCTTTACTGCTGCGCACCCGTCCGTTGCGGCGATTGATGCGCAAATCGGCGAGCTTCAGCAGCAGCAGAATGCGTTCGATCGCAAAGTCGGAGCTATGCCCGACATTCAACAGCAGGCGCTGCGGTTGATGCGCGACGTGCAGGTGAATACGGACCTGTACACAAAACTTCTCGACAGCACGCAGCAATTGCGAATTTTGAAGGCGGGCCAGTTGGGCAACGTGCGTACGGTCGATTACGCCGTCGTTGCAGAAAAGCCAGTCAAACCCAAGAAGCTGCTTGTCGTTGCCTTGTCGGCCGTCTTCGGTCTGTTACTCGGATGCACGATTGCATTCGTACGACGCGTACTCAATCGCGGTCTTGAGAGCCCGGCGGAAATCGAACGCGCGGTTGACGTGCCGGTGTACGCAATCATTTCGCGTAGCGAGCGTCAAATGAAGTTGCAACAGTCGCCTCGCAGAGACGCGTTGGGTCCCCGCGTGCTGGCCGCGGCCTTCCCCGAAGATATCGCCGTGGAGGGTATCAGGAGCCTGCGTACGGCGTTGCAGTTCGGCATTCTGAAGCCCGACAACAATATCGTGATGCTCACCGGGCCGCGGCCCGGTGTCGGCAAGTCGTTCCTCTCCGTGAATCTCGCGACGGTGCTCGCGGCCACAGGGAAGCGGGTATTGCTTGTTGATGCGGACATGCGTCGCGGCAACGTTCACACCTATTTTGAATTGCCGCGCAAGCCGGGGCTATCAGACGTAATTAGCGGTATTGCTCCCGAAAAGGCGATTCATCGCGAGGTTCTACCCAAACTCGACGTACTCATGAGCGGCACCGTTCCGTCGAGTCCGGCTGAGTTGTTGATTAGCGAGCGCTTTGCCCAGGTATTGGCGCAGTTCGGCAAGGAATACGACGTAGTCATCGTGGACTCGCCGCCGGTTCTGGCCGTCACCGATCCTGTCCTGATCGGAAAACATGCCGGCGCGACATTGCTCGTCATGCGCCATGGCCGTCATTCCGCAGCGGAACTAGGCGAAACGACGCGTCAGTTGAATAGCGCTGGCGTAGCGGTGAACGGCATCCTGCTAACTGATGTGCCGCAACGCGCCAGCAGCTACGGTGCATTCTCGGAATACGAAGCAAAGAAGGCTGAATCATGAACTCCGAAAATCAGACCGGGTGCTGGGCGCCGGCATGCGGCATTAATGCAATGCATACCTGTGAAACTTACACGCTCAGTACGTGGTGGCCGCTATGAACAGCC
The DNA here is from genome assembly GCF_902833645.1 of Paraburkholderia fungorum. Taxonomy (GTDB): domain Bacteria; phylum Pseudomonadota; class Gammaproteobacteria; order Burkholderiales; family Burkholderiaceae; genus Paraburkholderia; species Paraburkholderia fungorum. The sequence continues at coordinate 23,407 of NZ_CADFGE010000003.1, read as the reverse complement.
GGATACTGCTTACGTTCGGAACCCGTCCGGAAGCCATAAAGATGGCGCCGCTTGTGAGGCGGCTCAAGAATACGAAGGGGATTGACTGTTTCGTTTGCGTGACGGGTCAGCATCGGGAAATGCTCGACCAGGTGTTGTCCCTATTTCGGATACGTCCTCATTTCGACCTGAACGTGATGAAGCGAGGCCAGGACCTTTATGACGTGACGACCTCCATCATGCTCGGCATGCGAGATGTGCTGACCGATTGCAGGCCGGACCTCGTTCTCGTGCACGGCGACACCACGACGACGATGGCGGCAAGTTTGGCTTCGTTCTACCAACGCATTCCGGTTGGGCACGTCGAAGCTGGTCTGCGGACCGGAAATCTCCTGTCGCCGTGGCCTGAGGAGGCGAACCGCAAACTGACCGGGGTGCTGGCGGCAACACATTTTGCGCCCACAGAGCGTGCGCGTCAGAACCTGCTTGCTGAAAACGTGCCAGACGATCGGATCGTAGTGACAGGCAATACGGTGATCGACGCACTGTTGCACGTACGTGAGTTGCTTGCGAACGATCCGCAGTTGCGCGCCTCAGCGGAGCGCCACTTACCGAACCTCGAGGCGGATCGGCGCATCGTTCTCGTTACGGGGCACCGCCGGGAAAGTTTCGGCGACGGATTCGAACGTATCTGCTCGGCGCTTGCGCAACTGGCACGTGCGCATCCAGACGCGGACATCGTGTACCCAATGCATCTCAATCCAAGCGTACGCGAGCCTGTGAACCGCCTTCTTTCAAATATTCCGAACGTTCATCTTATTGAGCCGCTTGACTATCTACCTTTTGTTTACCTGATGGATCGCGCGTTTCTGATTCTGACCGATTCTGGTGGCGTTCAGGAAGAGGCGCCATCGCTTGGAAAACCGGTGCTCGTGATGCGCGATACGACCGAACGGCAAGAAGCAGTGGATGCCGGCGTGGTGAAGCTTGTCGGAACCGATGCACAGAAGATTTTTGACGGCGCGTCGCAACTACTTTCTGACTCCAGGATGTATGACGCAATGAGCCGCGGCAGCAATCCGTACGGCGATGGCAACGCTTGCGAGCGCATCGCCCGCGCACTTACGGCAAATCCCCCGGCGGCGACCCTTGCGGCGTAACGGCAAACAGATAACTCTACAGATTGATCAATATGGAATTCGAAACTATTTCGGTAGTTGGACTCGGCTACATTGGCTTGCCGACTGCAGCAGCCTTCGCGGTGCGCCGAAAGCGCGTGATCGGTGTCGATGTCAATCAGCACGCAGTCGACACTATTAACAAGGGTGCTATTCACATTGTCGAACCCGAACTCGACATGCTCGTTCATGCAGCAGTTACGCAAGGCTATCTGCGAGCGACGACAGTGCCGGAACCCGCCGACGCGTTTTTAATCGCCGTGCCCACACCATTCGCCGACGGATTTCGGCCGGACCTAAGCTATATCGAGGCGGCGAGCCGTGCTGTTGCTCCTGTGCTTAAGAAGGGTGATCTGGTCGTGCTCGAGTCGACTTCTCCGGTGGGCGCAACCGAGCAGATGGCGGCATGGATGGCGGAACTTCGGCCTGATCTAAGCTTTCCGCAGCAGTCGGGTGAAAACTCGGACATTCGTATCGCGCATTGCCCTGAGCGTGTTTTGCCGGGGCACGTGATTCGCGAACTCGTTGAAAACGATCGTGTGATTGGTGGGATGACACCCCGATGCAGCGAACTGGCGCGCGAACTGTACCAAAGCTTCGTGCGCGGTGAATGCATTCTGACCGATGCTCGCACTGCTGAGATGTGCAAGCTTACCGAGAATTCGTTTCGGGACGTGAATATTGCGTTTGCAAACGAACTGTCGATCATCTGCGACAAACTTGATATCAACGTTTGGGAGTTGATTCGCCTTGCGAACCGACATCCGCGCGTAAGCATCCTGCAACCGGGGCCCGGCGTGGGTGGTCATTGCATCGCCGTCGACCCATGGTTCATCGTGGACTCCGCTCCGGAGCAGGCGCGCTTGATTCGTACCGCGCGAGCAGTGAACGACGATAAGCCAGGCTACGTGATCGACCGGGTCGAACGCGCGGCGCGGCGTTTCAAGGATCCGGTGATCGCGTGTCTTGGACTGGCGTTCAAGGCGAATATCGATGACCTCCGCGAAAGCCCGGCGTTGCATATCGCCAGCGAACTCGCGGAGCGATTCGCAGGACAAGTGGTGGTGGTCGAACCGAACGTCAGAACATTGCCGGAGGCGCTTGAAGGGAAAGCTCAGCTTTGCGAATTGACCGAAGCGCTGCTCAAAGCTGACATCATCGTCATTCTGGTCGACCATGCACAGTTCCGGCGCGTGGATCACGTGCGCTTCCAGGCCAAAGTTGTGATCGATACGCGTGGTGTGCTGGCGCATGCGTAAGCTTGCGCACTGCCTGGCGCGTCAATGCCGGGATATCTCGTGAGCGGCGAGCAGATGAAGCACGCCGGGTCCGCAACGAAGGCCGCGCGTATGCGCATGAACTTCCTTGCGTTGATGATGTGGCAGATCGGCAACTATATTGTGCCGCTGGCAACATTTCCGTACCTGACGCGCGTGCTTGGCGTGGCGCATTTTGGCGTGCTCGGCTATGCGACGGCGGTTGCAACCTACGGCATGCTAGTGACCGAGTGGGGATTCTTTCTGAGTGGCCCCAAGGCGGTGGTCGAATGCCGTGACCAGCCGAAGGTTCTTAACGAGCTCATCTGGTCGACGATGATCGCCAAGAGTTGTCTTTGTGCGATCTCGTTCATCGCGCTGCTGGTCGTCGCGCACTTTGATAGCAAGCTCGCATCGGTGTACCCCGTGGTATTCGCAGCGTGGCTGACGGTGATCGGCAATGTCTTTACATTGAACTGGCTGCTGCAGGGGCTGGAGCGGTTTTCCGTTTTTTCAACCGTGGCGCTAGCCGGACGCTTTTCCAGTTTGCCGCTGACATTCATTTTCGTGCATCACAGTAGCGATGTTGCAGTTGCAGCGGCAATACAGGGGTTGACGGCGGTCCTGACGGGACTGTTCTCGCTGGTTGCCGCATGGCGCCTCGGCGTTTTGCACCGCCCGAGCGTGTCGGCACATTCAGTTTGGCGGCGCATTCGGGAAAGTGCAGACATGTTTGTGTCGTCCGCATCGGTGAGCCTGTTCGGCGTAACGAATGCGGTCATTCTCGCGTCAACGACGACGCCTTATCAGGTGGGTATCTATATCGCGGCCGACAAGCTGAAGACCGTGGCCAATATGGTCCCGGCACAGATTAATACGGTGTGCTACCCGCGTGTTGCCGCGCTTTTCAGAGGGCACCCCTTGGCGGCTGCCCGGCTTACGGTGATCGGAACTGCAGCCACTGCGGTAACGACCGTTGCTGGAGTGGTCGCTGTCGCCTATCTCTCGGCGCCACTCGCGACAGTGTTGGGCACTGGTTTTGCAGCTTCGGCGTCGGTGCTGAAGCTGCTCAGCCTGGCAACCATCTTCGGCAATCTGGCTTATTTCCTCGGATTGCAGGTGCTTGTGCCGTTCGGGAATACGCGTATCCGCACGATGATGATGTTGGCTGCAGGCGTGCTGAATGTTGGGCTTGCAATTGTCCTGACGCCGCGTTTTGGCGCCGACGGGGCGGCGGCATCGCTTCTCGTTGCCGAGGTGGTGCTGCTCGGTATCTATGTGTTGATGATTTTGCGCAAGCCGTTGCTGCGCAACCACTTTACTCAATTGTTGAATCGATGATGGAGAGCAGAGTCCCTATTCACGTCATATCGTTATTGCGTTCGGGCCGTCGCGAGGCGATCGCCAAGGTATTGACTGATCATGACACTGCATTCCGTATCGAGGATGCGGTCGATGCGCGTGCGCTTACCGAAATCGAACTCAGTACCGCCTATGACGACAAAGCGGCGCGCCATCGTTACGGACGCGCAATGACCCCCGCTGAGGTCGCGTGCTTCATGAGTCATCGTTCAGTGTGGCGTGCGATTGCCGACACGGGACACGCCGCGGTGGTTCTCGAAGACGATGCGATCCTGGAGCCAGCATTTTTTGCCTGTGTGCTCCGGGCGAATGAGTTTGAGTTGTCTCGCTGCGCCGACATTGTATTGCTTGGACGATCCAAGTTGCGACGCGCGGCGTCGTTGTGGACGTACTTCAACGAACCGCTGAGGCGGGTCTCGACTGTCGAGGGGCTGAGAATTGGCGTTCCGTTCAAACAGTGGACTTCAGGGTCGGTGGGCTACTGGATGTCCGCACAAGCGGCCCGTAAGGCACTCGCCTACACGGACGGTCCAATCGGCACGCTGCTTGATGACTGGCCGTGGCATCGGGATCACGGTGCTGCTCGCGTGGTCGAACTCCGTCCCTATGCCGTGTGGGAGGACTTTGAACGACTAGCCAGCAGCATCGATCCGGAGCGCAAAGTGCGCATCGGTTCGCGTACGTGGGTGCATGACGCGACGCTTTGGCCGCTGCGCCTTCTGCGAACCACTGCTCGATGGGGCGCGGTCGCGTTAAACCGGCTTTCGTCTCCAGGCGAGGATGGAAGAGCACGTCATGAATAACCCAGCATCACTACACCGGCGAAGCGCCCAAAGTGGCGTGAGCGTGCAGAAATCAACACGACGGGCGCCAATCACGCTGGGGTGGATCATATTCGCTGGTGGTCTCGCGCTATCTCCGTTCGCGGATTTTCTATCGGTCAGAGCCGCGCACGGGTTCGACTCCGCAGGTGGCGATGCCCGTTATTCGTTGTTCGTTCGCGGGAGCATGGTTGCTGGGCTGCTGTTGGTATTGTTGGCGGGTAGCAGGTTGAAGAGGTCGAGTTGGCGCACTGCACTGTTGGCGGTGCTTGCGATTCTGGCGGCGGCCGTGACTTACGCGTTCGGCGATATGTCGAGCGCTGAGTTGGCGCAACAGATAGTGTTCGTTCTCAAAGTATTCTCTTTCTTTGTGTGCTTTGCGGCGCTATCGGGAATGAGTGCCCAGCAACTGGAAGAGCTCGAACCGATCATGCGCTTCACGCTGCTGGCCTACGCGTTGTCCATTGTCACGGGTGCGGTGTTTTCGATCGATATGTTTCGTAGTTATTGGGCCGACACGCAGATAAGGTCCGGCTACAAAGGTATCGTGTATGCGCAGAACGAAGCGTCGGCACTGATGATAGTGGGCCTGAGCTACGGTCTGCTCCGAGTGCTGAAGTCTGGTTGGTCGGTATGGAATGGCGCGCTGATTGGCAGTATTGTGTTGGCTTCGGGTCTGGTTGGCACGAAAGCCGCGATGGCCGGGACCGTCGCGGTGACCTGTTCGTACTTCTATGCCAGATATCGGGTGCCGAAGGCGACCGCTCGCGCGTTGGGTGTCGTCGGTACGTTGGCCGCTATCGCGGTTGTCGTCTATCTGGTGGTGCCGGGCGTTAAGAGCGCCGTTGCGCTTAGCCTGCAATATTTCATGTACCAGCATGGCCAGACTCGCGGCGCAGGCATGCTCACCATGGCCCTGTCCGGACGTGACGTCAAGTTTTCTAACGTATGGGACGACGTGGCGAAAGAGGGCTACGTGGCGCTGCTGACGGGGGGCTATCCGGTGGTGCGCTATCTCGTTGAGATCGACGTACCGGATCTGGTGTTGGCAATGGGCTTGCCGGTTTGTGTCCTCTACTTGTGGAGCATGGGCAAGGCGTTCCTTTATGGCGAGGGCGGCGCCATGCCGCGGTTTGGCAAGTGGTTTTTTATCGTTCTGATGGCGACGGCGTGTACGGCGGGGCACGTCCTCGTGTCCGCGATCATCAGCCCGTACTTGGCCATGATCGCTGTGCTTGTCAAGCGCGCCGCTGCCGAGCATCCCGCTTCAAGGGAAAAGTCCGGCGATGCGTAAGCTCAATGACTTTGACTCGAACGCGCACTATAGAGCGTCGCCGTTGCGGGTGCTGCACGTAGGACCGGGCCATGGGCAGCGAGGCGGCATTGCTTCGGTTCTCGCAGAACTCGGTGCTCAGCGAAACCAGTTCCAGCGCGAGGCGGTGGTGTTAGCGATCTTCGAAACACATGGATTCCAGAGCGTGAATTCTTTGTTGTGCTTTCTGCTGCTCGATATTCCGCGCTTTCTGATTGCGATGTTGAACGGCGTCGACCTGGTTCACTTCCATGTGTCGGTCCGCGGATCGTTTTACCGGAAATTCACCTTATACGTTCTTGCCAGGCTCATTGGAAAGAAGACGATTTTCCATCTGCATGCGGGAAACTTCCGCAAGTTCTGGACCAATAGTGGCTCATTCACGCGTAAAGCGGTGTCATGTTTTATTCGCGGGGCTGACGGCGTGGTGGCGGTGTCATCGGCGATTGCGGCCGAGCTTCAAGGATATCGCGGGGGGGCACATGGCCTCTATGTGATCGGAAACACCGCGTGTGAGGCCGAGGCGATGGCAGGTGCGGCGCTGCGTGACAGCTCTGACGCGCAAGGTACCGACGTCACGCCATACGTCGCTTTTGTCGGCAGATTTACGGAAGGAAAGGGGATTGACGAGCTGTTGAGAGCGACGGCGCTATTGACCCGTCAAGGACTGAACTTCCAATTGAGGTTGGCGGGGGGCGGCGACACAGACAGATGGGCGCGTGCGGCGATTGGTTACGGTATAGGCGATCAGGTGCGCTTCGTTGGCTGGCTGCAGGGCGATGAAAAGCTCGCGTTCTATCGCGACGCTCGCCTGTTTTGCATGCCGAGTCATTTCGAGGCATTTGGCATCTCGACGTTGGAGGCGATGTTTATCGGGCGACCGGTGATCGGCACCGGAGTGGGAGGTTTCCTGGATCTGGTCGAGGACGGGGTGACAGGTTATCTGGTACGCCCCGGAAGCGTGCGCGCACTTGCGAAAAGAATTCGGTTTCTGATAGAGCGCCCCGATATCGCGTATGCGATGGGGGAAGCAGCTGTGTCCCGGGCGCTAAGCCGCTATTCGGTTGGCGCGATAGTGAGTCAGTACGTTCACTGCTATCGGGTAGTGAACGATTCAAAAGGGGAGGAAGGTCTATGAACGTCATGCCCGGTTACCGATGGAGTCTGATTGGTATTTTTGGAATCCTATGTAGCGTAGTTAGCGCGCAGGAAATGGGTGTCGTCTGGACCGATCCGAAAATGACAGCGTTGGCGAGCACCTACGACAAGCTGTTCTCGACGACATGGAGCGGTGGCGTTGATGCGAACATCGGCGTTCAGGCGAATGTCGGCGATATAGCCGTAGTTGATGATCCGGTGATGCCAGGAAGGAAGGCCGTACGCGTTCATCTGTCAAAATCCGAAGACTTTTCGAAGATTGCCAACGGCGTCCCTCGTGCGGAGTTGATCTTCCCGAAAGCAGTGAGTTTTTCGCAAGGCTCAGACTATTTGCTGAGATGGAGCACCTTCATTCCTGCTGGGTTCAAGTTCGACACCAAACAGGCGGTCATTGTCACGCAGATCCATCAAGGAGAGTGGACGGGCGGCCCAACGATCGCGCTGAGCCTGCAAGGCAATCGGTACGCAATTTCCGAACGTGGAGGCGCAAATACAATGACCGTTTCGGCAGGGAAGTGGCTGTGTTGCGCCGAGGCCGATCAGGGCAAGTGGGTCAACTGGGCGCTGCGCTATGTTGCCGACGATTCAGGTCATCACGCATCGACTCAATTGTGGAAAGACGGGCATTCGGTGTTTGCATCGCAAGGGACGCCGAACGCCTATCCGGGGGTGCAGGACGCATATCTCAAGATGGGGTTGTACAAGGCCGGATGGAATGCGTCGCCATCCGATGTCAGTGAAATTACGCTGTTCTTCGGGCCGGTTTCGGTTTCGAAGAAATGAGTATCCCATCCGCGATAAACCATTGATTCGCGGAGGCTATAGAGAGTGGTTTTATGAAGCGCATTGAAATACTTGGATGTCCTATGGACTCGGCGACAATGGATGAAACCGTTTCCGCAATTTCAACGAGGATTGTCACGAAGCAGTTCACGCAACATGTTGCGGTCAACGTGGCGAAGCTCGTGCATATGCAGTCCGATAAGGAACTCGCGCAGTCAGTCCATTCCTGCGACCTGATCAGCGTCGATGGAATGGGGGTGGTCTGGGCAGCCCGGATGCTCGGCCATGCAGTACCGGAGCGTGTTACAGGCGTTGATCTGTTTGACAGGTTACTTGCGGAGGCGGCGAGGCTGGGACTGCCGGTATATCTGCTCGGCGCGACGGAGGAGGTTGTCGCGCGGGTGGCCGCGATATGCGAGAGACGTTATTCAGGACTTCGGATTGCCGGCTATCACCACGGCTATTTTGGCGAAGATCAACAACCGGTTGTCGACTGCATCCGCGAGTCTGGCGCGCGGATGCTTTTCGTGGCGATTACGTCACCCGCCAAGGAAAACTTCATTAACCGCTGGAAAGGCACGCTCGGTGTCGACTTTGTAATGGGAGTTGGCGGGACGTTCGATGTGGTGGCGGGTAAAGTCAGCCGCGCACCTCGTTGGATGCAAAGGGTGGGACTGGAATGGTTTTTTCGTGTCCTGCAGGAGCCGCGCCGAATGTGGCGTCGCTATCTGGTTACCAATAGCAGGTTCGCGCTGATGTTGGGTAAGGCGCTGATCGTAGAGCGGTAGCAGGTCGTGGGGATGAGTGGGCAACCGCTCCGGCTTCTTTAAACAGGACGAGATTCATGCTGCATATCTATCGGCTTGCACATCTGCTTTATCGCTTGCGCGTGCCCTTTCTACCTTGGGGCTTGAAGGTGCTTAACCGTGTTGTCTTCTCGGTGTCCCTGCCACCTTCGGTAACGGTTGGGCGCAATGTGGTATTCGGCTATCAGGGGCTCGGCATCGTCGTTCATCGGCAGGCGGTACTCGGTAGCAACATCATTATTGCGCCCAATGTGGTGATTGGAGGGCGAGGGCGTCCCGGCGCGCCCGTCATTGAAGACGATGTGCTTATTGGTGCGGGAGCATGCATTCTGGGCCCGGTGACTATTGGGCGCGGAGCGAAGATTGGTGCGAACGCTGTTGTGATGATCGACGTGCCGCCTAACGCCACGGCGGTGGGCGTCCCAGCTCGCGTGCTTGGCGTGGATTGACTTACCCCCTCCGAACCAGCAAAAAACTCACCCCAATCGCCCCAAGAAACGCCCCACAGCAGCGATTGAACCACCGCCGAACCTTCGCACGAACCAGCCACTTGCCAAGGTGCATCCCCGCCCACGAGTAAAGCGCGATCGCCACCCACTCAAGCACCAGGAAACTCGCACCGAGCACCGCGAATTGCGGCAGCATCGGCTTGGCGATATCGACGAACTGCGGCAAGAACGCGGTGAAAACCAGAATCGCCTTCGGATTGCCGGCAGCAACGAGGCATTCCTGCCGCGCGATCCGCCACAGCGACGCGTCGTCTTGCTGCATCGTGTCGATCGCGGGGGCGTCGCTGCGCCACAACTGTATCGCCAGCCAGATCAGGTAGGCGGCGCCCGCCAGTTTGATCGCTAGAAAGAACCACTCGGATGCATGCAACACAACGGCGAGACCGGTTGCAGCCAACACCAGCATCAACGCGAACGCGACAAGCCGGCCGGTGCCGCCGACGAAGGCCGTCATGAAGCCGTGGCGCGCGGCGACGTTAATCGACAGAAGATTGTTTGGGCCGGGCGCGAGGTTGATCGCGAAGCAGGCGGGCAGGAAGAACAGCCAGGCGGTGAGGGACATGACGGCTCGCACGGAGAAAGGCACGGGATTGCGACGAACGGGCGTGCGCGGAGCCGCGGGCGCCTGTAACGCCCTGATTCCGCGATTTCCCGATATTTGCCGATTGTAGCGAATCGGCGAGCCGTGCCGATTCAGTCCGCGCGTTCAATTCACCGATTTAACAAAGCCCGGGTCGCTGATCAGCGCATCGACGCTCAGCTTGACCGTGTCTTCGATGGCGATGGTATTGCTGGTGAATTTGGGTGACTTCTGCCGGACTGTCTTCGTGGTCGAGAACACCACTTTCTGGCTCGCGGCATCGGTCACGACGTAGCGCATTTTCAGTGTCCAGTATGCAGGTGAGCGCGTGTCGTCCACCGTGAACTTCTCGATGCTTCCGCTCAAAACCCTGCGGCCTTCGGTGAGATGAAAACCGGCAATCTGCAACCTGCTGGCGATGCTGTTGCGCACGGCCTCGTTGATGTCGCTTTTGAGCACGATGCCGGTCATTGCCGTGTTTTCGATCCGGTTCGGCGAAACCTGGCCGTTGCGCGCAGCCATGTACACGAAGTCGCGAGCAGGGGCGACGCTGAGCCAGCCGGTGGAGTGCGCGGCCGCGCGCGGTGGACTATTCAGGCCGAACCACGACCAGGAGCAGGCAGACAGCATCAACGGCAGTGCTACGGCGCCACAACCCTTGAGCACAGTGGATCTCAAGGCCGGACGCATGGGACCATGCGATTGCCGCTGAGATTGGCTCTGGTGCGGCGACTTGGGCGCTGTGCTGGAAAAAGCGGCGGTCGAGGTCAGAGGGGTTGCCTTTTAAGTTGAGTCATCCCGGTACAGAGCAGCATGGTAACAGCGAGCCGATCCCATTCGTCTTCTTAACAGGATCAGGGGCCGGAATTCGCGACCGATTGAAACGGCCCCGCTCATCATAACGGGCCGTTTCTTCAATAGGCACTGCGTCATTAGAGGATAGCTGCTACCCATGCCGCATCCGCGCGCTCACATCGATGCGCTGGCGGTTGTTCCAGTTGTCTCACGACAATAACCGTCGCGCGTGAAAATCGCGAGACTTGCGCGTCATCTCATGCAGGCCGCTATATCCATCATTACGTGTCGATCGGCGTGTGATTTCGGCGAAGCTGCGTGGCATAATCTCCCGGCTTTCATTTCTCCAACATCTCGCCCTATGCTGCGCCGCCATCTGCAGAAGATCGGCAGTATCCTCGGATTGCTCGCAATCCTGATGGCAACGCTCGCACCTACGGTGTCGCAGGCGTTGAATGCGCGGGATCGTCTCGACGCGGCGTTGGTCGACCATTGTTCGGCGCAGGCCGATGCGTCGACGAGCAGTGGCGCAAGTGACTCGCATTCGCTGGCGTTTCATTGGGAAGCATGCGGCTATTGCGGATTGCTCGCACATTTCCCGGCCGTGCCACCGGTGCCGCTTGCCTTCGCGACTCAAGCAGCTTTCGCGCATACCGCTGTCGTCCACGGCAGCGTCAGCGCACCGTCCGTTACGCCGCATCTGTCCGCGCAGCCCCGCGCCCCACCTGCCGCCGTTATCTGATTCCCACCGGTCTGCCTGCATGCCAGGTGTGGCGTGCTCGCGCATGAATGCCGCTGTTGCGACGACGACGCGCATGCCTGCCTGAGCGCGCAGACCCTCTTTCCTTCGCCACCGGCTTTTATCGTTAGCTAGCAGAGCCTGCGCGTGCTTGCATGCGCACGCCTGTGCCTGTTGGCGTGTGCTTGCCGCGTGGCCCATTCACACGCGTATTCGACCTGATCGAATGCGCGCGATATGCCACATTCAAAAAAGACGCTGCCACGATGCAGCGCCGGGACCTCATCCTATGTATCGATTCATCAAAAGAAGCGGCGCGCTGTCGAGCGCCGCGGTTTTCTTCGCTACGCACGCGCTTGCGCAGACCAGCAAACCCTCCGACGTTTCGGAGCCGAAACTATTGGCGCCGGTTGTTGCGCAAGGGCAGGCCGGGCATTCTCTAACGTCCAGCACGCCGGTTCAGCAGAAGCGCAAGCTCGACGAAACGGCGGGTTCAGTGGGCTTTGTGGATAGCGAGTCGTATACGAACACGTATGCCTTTACCCTGCGCGACGTGCTGAAGGACGTGCCGGGCGTGTTCGTGCAGAACCGCTATGGGCAGGAGTTGCGTCTGTCGATCCGCGGCTCGGGGATTGCGCGTTCTTATCACACACGCGGGCTGGAAATCCTGCAGGACGGCATACCGACCAATCAGGCCGACGGCAGCGGCGATTATTATCAGATCGATCCGCTCGCGTTGCAGGCAACCTTGGTCTACAAGGGCGGCAACGGGCTCGCTTACGGGTCTTCGACGCTTGGCGGCGCGATCGATTTTCTGACGCCAACTGCACACACAGCGGTCGCGCCGAACATCTTGCGGCTCGAAGGCGGCAGTTTTGGCACGGTGCGCAGCAGTGCGCAGTTTTCGCGCGTGGTGGGGCCACTCGATTTCATCGGCACGTTCACGGTCGATCATAACGACGGCTTTCGCCAGCATTCGCGCGGTCAATATGAGCAGTTCAACGCCAACATCGGTTACCGCTTCAGTCCGAACGTCGAGACGCGCTTCTATCTCGGCGCATACATCGTCGATCAGCAATTGCCGGGTACGCTCAGCCTGAGCGATGCGCTGAACAATCCAACCAAAGCTGCCGCTAGCGCGTTGTCAGGCGACCAGGCGCGCAACACACGCACGGAGCGGATCGCGAACCGCACGACGGTGAAACTCGACGTCGGCCAGCTCGACATCGACACGTGGGCCATCCACAAGAGCCTCTATCACCCGATCTTTCAGGTCATCGACCAGGACGGCTGGACCTATGGCGTGGCGCCTCGTTATACGGCAACGCTGAACCTCGGCGGCATGCGCAACGACGTGATTGCGGGCGCACGCTTTTTCGGCGGCAATACGCAGGCGCGGCAGTACGTGAACGTTGCCGGCAATCGTGGCACGCAGACACTCGACGCGTCGCAGAACGCCTACAACTACGAGGCCTACGTCGAGAACCGGCTGTTTTTCCTGCCGACCGTCGCGCTGATGACAGGAGTCAAGGCGCTGCGTGACGTGCGTGAATATGTTGACCACGGCGGCCTCGCTGCCGACCCAACCTATAAATCGGCGAGCCAGACCTACAACGGCATCAATCCGAAGCTCGGTTTGTTGTGGCAGCCGAATCGCGAGATTCAGGCCTTTGTCGACATTACCCGCAGCCAGGACACGCCGGATTTCACCGACCTCGCGCAGTCGTTCGCATCGACCACGCGCTTTACGCCGTTGCAGTCGCAACATGCGTGGACGCTGGAGGTCGGGACGCGCGGCACGCGTGGCGCGGTGAGTTGGGACCTCACGGCGTATCAGTCGATGGTGCGCGATCAGTTGCTGCAGTACACGACGAATCCGGATATTCCGGCCGCTACCTTCAACGCCAACAAGACCGTGTTGCGCGGCATTGAAGCGGGTGCTTCGGTCGATGTGTGGCGCGATGTTTTCAAGCCGGGCTCGGGAGACCGGATTACGCTGTCGGGGCTATGGAATCTGAGCGATTTCCGTTTCAAGGACGATCCGCAGTACGGATCCAACCGGATTGCCGGCGTGCCGGTCAACGTGCTGCGCGCCGCGTTGAGCTATGCGCGGCCAGACGGTTTTCATGTGTCGGCGACCGTGGATTGGGTGCCCGCCGGCGCCTGGGCCGATGATGCCAACACGCTGCGCGTGCCGGGATACACCTTGCTGGGCCTGCAAGCCGGAATGGATTTCCGCAATGGCGTGTCGGTGTTCGTCGATGCCAGGAATCTGACCAACAAGCGCTACGTTAGCGATATCAGCACGGTGGCCAATGCCGCTACCGCGAGTGGGGCGATCTTTTATCCCGGGGAGGGAAGGAGTGTTTTTGCCGGCATAAGATACGCGTTCTGATTCTGCGTTTGCCCTCTTCGCGACGAGCGCGGAGGGCAAATGCGATCAGAAGAAACCGGCCTTGCCCTGAGTCATATCCACGAGCGCCAGCCGTGCATCGTCGACCGCGTTGACCGGAAGCCGGATCGTCATCTTCACCAGCATCCCGTAAGTGCTGTCGACGAGTCCATAGCCTTCGGCTTCGATCCATCTGCGCACTTTCGCTTCGTCGGCATAACTCACTTCGACGATCAGCGTGACCTGAGCAATCCGCTCCACCCGTGGCGCATCCAGTAGGGCCGAGGCAATCGCATCGGTGTACGCTCGCACGAGCCCGCCGGCACCCAGTTTGACGCCGCCGTAATACCGCACGACGGCCGCGAGCACGCCGTCCAGATCATGATGCCGCAGCACTTCAAGAATGGGGCGGCCCGCGGTCCCCGAGGGCTCGCCGTCGTCGGACATGCCTGACTGACCGCCCGCCAGCAGCGCCCAGCACACATGCGTCGCGCCGGGATGCTCGTCGCGCAGACGCCGCAACTCGGCCATCGCGGCGTCGCGGTCGGCGACCGGTATCGCATGCGCGATGAAACGGCTCTTACGGATTTCGAGTTCCGCGCTGAGCGGCGCGGGCAGGGTATAGGTGGGCAAGGCTAAGACTTCAGTGGACGGAAAAGTTGCGGACTCATGGGGCGTGTGCATCTCACGCAGCCCCGTGCCCGCCATGGTAACGGATCGCCGACGGCTAATCGGCGAATGTCTATAATCGACTGCTGAACGCGCCCTGTCCACTGAACGAGGCGCGCCACCCAGGAGATGACATGCTCGACCTTTCAACGCTAGGAACGTTTGTCGCCGTTGTACTAGGGCTCTTTCTGATTCCCGGTCCGGCCGTGCTGCTGGTTTTGACGCGCACGGTGCATGGTGGGCGCAAGGCCGGCATACTCACCGGTCTCGGTATCGCCGTGGGCGATTTCATCCATACGCTAGGCGCGGCGGTCGGGCTGTCGGCCCTGCTGATGACCTCGGCACTTGCCTTCAATGCCGTGAAATTCGTCGGCGCGGCGTACCTGGTCTACCTGGGCATTCGCGCGTTGCGCGAGAAACAGGCGAGCACGCATTTGCCGGCGGTCGCGCCAGTATCCGCTTCCAAGGCCTTCTTTCAGGCGATTCCTGCCGAAGTGTTGAATCCCAAGACCGCGCTGTTTTTCCTTGCCTTCCTGCCGCAGTTCGTTCACCCGGAGCACGGCTCGTCATTCCTGCAGTTCGCGACGCTCGGATTGATCTTCGTGGGCATGAGCGCGCTTTATACAACGCTGATCGTGCTGACCATTCGTCCGTTGGGCAAACTCGTCAAGCGCATGACATGGCTTAGCCGCTGGCAGAACAAGATTATCGGCGTGCTGTTTATTTCGCTCGGCCTGCGCGTTGCGACGCAAACGCGCTGATTCAGCGGGACCGACCTTGCCGCGCGCCGTGCCTAAGTTCGGGCGCGCGCAGAAATACGCCGGTTAGCTCGGGCACCGTGCCCGAGCTAGATATTCCGCCGCTGCCGCCTCAAGCGGCCTTCACGTGCGTATTCCATCTGGCCCTGAGTGCGCACGGCGAGCTTTTCCTGTGCGGCGCGGCTCATCTGCCGCGTATCGTCGATATCCCCCACACGCAGCACCTCTTGCGCGATCCGTATGCGTAGTGTCATTAATGGCTCGCCGCGCTCGACTAGCGAGCGGTCGGCGGCACGCGCCTGCTGGACGCCGCTGTCGATCAGGTTGCGCAATTCCAGCAACGTGAGCCGTTGGCGCTGGATCTCGAGGATAAGCCGATGAATGGCCTGCTCATCGCACGTGCGCCACCAGGCGCGCAGTTCAGCGAGCGTGGGAGGGTCGAAGGGAGGAAGGTGCATTGCTCAGACGAAAATTACTGTATATGCATACAGTATAGCCCGTCTTTTTACGGAAACGCGTAGCGCGTGTCGAGCGAATATCAGCCCCGTCAAAAGGGCGCGGTTACGACGCTCAGCTGAGCGCGAGCATGATGGACGTGGAGACCACGATGATGAAAAGACAGGCGGCAGTCAGTACATCGTACGGATAGTTCATGTCGGGACCATAGCGCGTCGGATGAATCGAGCCATGATAGGTGTAACCGTTCGCCGTGACTGTCAACCATTGCAAAGGCCTGGTTAGCTGCCCGCATCGCCGCATAGCAACGCCACCCTTGCAACAGCCGTGGCCCGCAACGACGCGCGCGAATCGCCCGCGCGGGAGCGTAACGCGAGGCTGTGCAAAATCGCCGACGCAAGCTTCGGGAGACGGCCGGCCTCGATATAACGTTCGAGCGTGGTCAGATACAACGCGCGTTTGTCGCCGGATGCGGCATACAGGCCCGGGTGGTTCATGCTCGCTCGCCACGCGGATTTCTCTGTATGAAGCGGGGGCGCAGGCCGGAAAAATTCAGGTCGATACAAAGTCGAAGCAGCTGGCGGATGGTTCGGACTTCTATTCGAACAACGCGCTCGGCCAGATCAGTCGTCGCTTTGCTGGCAGAAACGGCGCCCCGGAATGTGCGACACGACCGCCTGTGCGATTTCGAGTGGCGTGCTTTCCGCGGGCACCACGCGGCGGCTCGACTCGGGGGTGTGTTTCATGGTCCATTCGACGAGCCTGTACGAGCGTCCCCAAGGGGGCTGCAAAGGGTCCGAGACTTTGCACGAGTGGATCTGGCGCACCCATTCGTTGCCGGGCATCGCGCGCAAATACTCGAATACCGTGTCTTCCACCATGGTTTGACTCCTTGTTCGCAGGCATGCTGCCCATGTATCCGCGCGTCGGCGACACCCCCGGAGAAAAAAGCGCCGCCGATGTTCTGGCGGCTCAACAGGGGATGTTGAGTGTGATAGTTACAGGTAAGAATTAAGCCAAACTTAAAAGCCAAACTTAAGCGCGCGACCGGATTCCCGCACTGAGTCCGTTTGCCCGATCGTCTCGTCAAGCCGCTGTTTTACGCGCGCGATGATCCAACCCTCAAGACCTCACAGAATTGGCCGTTATTACAGCGATTGGGGCCGCCGACCTCGCTCCGCCTTCGGGCTCGCATCGATAACGTGACGAATCTCGCTCAAACGCCGCTCTCAGACCGCCTTCGCTCGCTCGTCGATACGGTGCAGCACAATGAGCGCACGCTGCGCCGCTTCCAGAACGTCGAGTTGAGGTTGATCGGCGCTCAGGATTTCACGTCGTTTCTCGACACGCTGTTTAGCCATCTGCCGCGAGAATTCTCGCTGGCGAGCGTCGTGTTATGGCTCGACGACCGCGCGCCGATGTTGCTCGAACTCCTCGAGCCGGGCGCTTTGCATGCGCTCGATCAAGCCAATCTGAGAACCTCGCGCGAAGGTGGTCTCGCCGCCCAGGGGCTGTGCGACGCGGGACGGCCGTGGCTGGGCAAGCTGAACGAACTGGATGAAATGGCGCGCCGCGCGTTCTTCGGCGACATCGATACGCCGGCTAGCGCGATCTTGTTGCCGCTTGCCGCCGGCGATACCGCCAGTGGCTATCTGTGCCTCTGCAGCGACGATCCCGCGCGTTTTGCCGAAGGCATGGCGACGGATATTCTGGAACGCTTTGCAAGCATCGTGACGGCGAGTCTCGACAACGTCGCGCATCGCGAGCGGCTCAAGCAACTCGGTATGACCGATTCGCTGACCGGCCTCGCCAATCGCCGCTACTTCGACGAACGGCTGCGCGAGGAGATCATGCGCGCCGTCCGGTATGGCGTGCCGGTCGCGTGTCTGTTCATCGATATCGACAATTTCAAGCTGATCAACGACACCTACGGGCACCAGACCGGCGACCGCGCGCTGGCGGCGGTGGCGGCCTGTGTGCGGCAGCAGGTGCGGCTGGGCGACACCGTGGCGCGTTACGGCGGCGAAGAATTCACCGCGCTGCTGCAAGGCGATCGGGCCGATGCGCTGACGGTAGCCGAGCGTGTGCGGCAGGCGGTCGAAAAACTGGATTTGCAGGACGACCACGGCGAACGAATTGCACTGACTGTGTCGGTTGGCGTGGCGGCGCGCACGATTACCGGCACGCCGGCCGAGGCGGCCGTGCACGGTCACGCGATGATAGAAGAAGCCGATCGGGCGATGTACTGCGCCAAACGCAATGGCCGCAACCGCATCGAAGCGCTGATGCAAGCGGCCAGCAATAGCGCTGCACGCTGACCCTTGCTGCGGCAACGGCAGCGCGCGTAATTTGACGGAGCAGCGGAGACCCTCACGCGTCCGGCGGCACGCCCAGCAATTGCAGCGCGCCACCCGTCACCGCGCCGAACACGGGGCCGGCCACCGTGCCTCCGTAGAACGCTTTGCCGGCCGGGTCGTCGATCATGACGGCGACGATCAGCCGTGGATCGCTCATCGGCGCCATGCCGACAAACAGCGCGCGGTAACGGTTTTTCGCGTAAGTGGCGCCGACCTGTTTGCGCGCCGTGCCGGTTTTGCCGCCGATCCGGTAGCCTTCCACTGCCGCTGCGCGCCCCGTGCCGCCCGGACCCGTGGCCATTTCGAGCATCAAGCGGATCGCGCGCGCGGTGGCGGGCGTCGTGACCGCATGGCCTGTGTCCGCCGCCGGCGCCGCGCGGGCCGCACCCGCGTCCCTGTCCGCGCCCTGGTCCTTGCGCAACAGACTCACGTGATGCAGGGTGCCGTCGCCGGCATAGGCGGTGTAGACCTGCGCAATCTGCAGCAGCGAAGTGGACAGGCCGTAGCCATAGGCCATGGTCGCCTGTTCGATTGGACGCCAGCGTTTGTACGGGCGAACCTTGCCCGACGCGACACCCGGAAAGGTCAAGTCCGGCCTCAATCCGAGCCCGTATTCCTGATACTTGTTCCAGATCGTTTCGGCGGGCAGATTCAGCGCAAGCTTGGCAAGTGCGATATTGCTCGACTTCTGCACCGCTTCGGCAACCGTCATGGCGCCATGATTCGACGTGTCGTGAATCACGGCGGGGCCGATCTTGTACCAACCCGGCGCGGTATCGATGATGCTTTGCGGCCGCACCTTGCCTTCGTCGATCGACAGTGCGACGACGACCGGCTTGATCGTCGAACCCGGCTCGAAGGTGTCGACCACCGCGCGATTGCGCAGTTGCCTTCCGGTTAGCCGCGCGCGATCGTTCGGATCGAAGCTCGGATAATTGGCGAGCGCCAGAATCTCGCCGTTACGCGCGTCGAGCACCACCACGCTGCCGGCTTCAGCATGATGTTTGGCGATGGCGTCCTTCAGTTGGGTGTAGGCGAGCTGCTGAATGCGCCGGTCGATCGTCAGGTGGATCGTGTCGCCGTTTTGCGCGGGTACCAGCGGCCGGGTCTCGGATACCACCCGGCCCAGCCGGTCGCGGATCACTTCGCGCTGGCCCGGCACGCCGAGCAGTTGTTCGTTGGCGGCGAGTTCGACGCCTTCCTGGCCGTTGTCCTCGATATCCGTGAAGCCAACCACGTGCGCGGCCGATTCGCCTTCCGGATAAAAGCGTTTCGAATCCGCGATTTGCGTGATGCCTGCGAGGCCGAGTTTGTTCAGATGGTCGGCGGTGTCCGCATCCACCTGGCGCTTGAGCAGCACGAAGGTCTTGTCGCCATTCAGACGCCGGCGCAGTTCCGCCAACGGCAGGTCGAGCAGCTTCGACAGCGGTGCGAAGGCGGCTTCGTCGAGCAGCTTGGGGGAGGCCCAGATCTCATAGGTCGCGAGGCTAACGGCGAGCAGCGAGCCATTACGGTCGACGATGCGCCCGCGTGCGGCATCGAGTTCGAGGGTGCGCTGATAGCGTTTTTGCCCCTGATCGACGTAGAAATCCTGATTGACGATCTGCACCCAGAACGCGCGCGCAACCAGCGACGCGAACGCGCTGAACACCAGCAGGATGACGAGTTTCGAGCGCCACATCGGCAGGCGCGCGGCCAGCAAATGGTTCTTCGCGACGGGCGCGTACGGATCATGCGACTGCGATTTCTTCTTTTGGACCATGAGTGCGGTGAGCGAGCAGCGCTCGCGTGGCGGGCTGAAACCGGCAACGCCGGCGGCCTGTTACGCGTGACTGTCGAGCGGGCTCCTCGAATGAAAGCCGCACGCGCGTGGCGTGCTGCGGGATTAGCTTGCGCCGCCCGAATCGGCGGCGGTGAATACCTTGAGTTGCCAGCGAAACCGCACGGCCAGCATGCGCACCGTGAAGCCGCCTGCCAGCACCACGATGGAAGCCGGCCCCGACGCGACATCGCAGGCTTGCAGGGCCACATACAGTGCGCCCGCGCCGAGCGCGATGCTGGCGTACAGTTCCTCGCGCAGCACGAGCGGTATCTGATTGCACAGCAGGTCGCGCAGCATGCCGCCGCACACGCCGGTGATCGCGCCTGCCAGCACGACGATGGCAGGGCTCACGTCGAGTGTCGCGGCAACATCGCAACCGATGATCGTGAACGCGATCAGGCCGATGGCGTCGACCGTGACAAACAGCCCTTGCCAGTTGCGCAACCATCTGGCGCCGGCCGCGGCAATCGACGTCGCCCCAATTGTAATCAGAACGTAATCTGGATGCGAGATCCATGCAAGGGGATAGTGGCCGAGCAACACGTCGCGCACCGTGCCGCCGCCCAGTGCGGTGACGGTGCCGACGAGGCATAGGCCGAAGCGGTCCATGCCGCGGCGCATGCCCATCATGGCGCCGGACATGGCTTCGGCGACGATCGCAAGCAGGTAGAGGGAATGGAGCAACATGGCGGCGAGCCTTGGTGGGGCGGCGCTCGCGAGATCAAGGACTCCGCGCATCGGAGCTTGCCGCGAGGCGCGTGTTCGAAAGCGGCCATTATCGGAAGCGGCGGCTCTTGATGAAAATTTCTTAAGCCGAATTCGGCACTGCCAAATTCGGCTTAATTTCGTTGCGGGATCGAGCGAAGTAAGCGTTTGCTGAATGACAGGGGCTTTATTCCGATCTTTTTGAAGCGGACGTGGCTGTGGCCTGAGCCGTCGCCCCGAGCGCCCACAAAAAAGCCGCGCGGACTTGAAAATCCGTGCGGCTGGTTCGTTCGATTAATGCGTCTACTCCGACGCGGCGTGTTAAAGAGGCGCTCTCTGCCTGTTGGGCGCCTTCTTTTTTCTCCGACGTTCTCAGGCCGGCAACGCGAAGCTCGAGATCGCCTCGCGCAATACGCCGACCTGGTCCTTCAGCGAATGGGCGGCGGCTGCGGCCTGTTCGACGAGCGCGGCATTCTGTTGCGTGACCTGATCCATTTCGCCGACTGCGCGATTGACCTGTTCGATGCCCGCGCTCTGTTCGCGCGACGCATTGCTGATTTCCTCGAGGATTTCGTTCACGCGGCGCACCGACTGCACGATCTCGCCCATGGTCGAACCCGCGTTGGCGACTAGCGACGCGCCGGCTTCGACGGTGTGAGTGGACGTTTCTATCAACGCCTTGATTTCCTTCGCGGCTGTGGCCGAGCGCTGTGCGAGGCTGCGCACTTCGGCGGCGACCACGGCGAAGCCGCGTCCCTGTTCGCCCGCGCGGGCTGCTTCGACGGCCGCATTGAGCGCGAGGATGTTGGTCTGGAACGCGATGCCGTCGATCACACCGATGATGTCGCCGATCTGCCGCGAGCTGCTGGTGATCTCGCCCATCGTGCGCACCACGTCGTCGACCACGCGGCTGCCGCGCGTGGCCACATCCGCAGCCTGGCCGGCGAGATGGGCGGCCTGCAGCGCGCTGTCCGCGTTCTGCTTCACGTTGACCGTCATCTGATCCATGCTCGACGCCGTTTCGACGAGCGCCGCGGCTTGCTCCTCGGTGCGTTGCGACAGATCCGTGTTGCCGGCGGCGATTTCGGTTGCGCCGATGTTGATGTTTTCGGTGCCCAGACGCACGCGCGACACCGTATCGACGAGACCTGCCTGCATGGTGTGGAGCGCGTGCAGCAGACTGTTGGTGTCGTTCGTGTGTATCGGCACGCGCGTGGCGAGGTTGCCGCGCGCCATGAGTTGAGCCGCTTCGACCGCGACTTCCAAGTCGCCGCCGAGTGTGCGGCGGATGCTGCGCAATACCAGCAGCATGACCGCGGTCGCGATTGCGCCGAGCGTCACGGTGATGACGAGCCAGCGCAGCAGATTGGCGTAGAACGCGTTCTGCACGTCGTCCATGTACATGCCGGTGACGAGATACCAGTCCCACGGCGCGAAGCGCAGCGAGAAGCTGGTTTTCGCCACGGGTTTGTCGCTGCCGGGCTTGGACCAGAGATAGTCGACGTAGCCGCCGCCGTCGTGATTACCTGCCTCGACGATATCGGTGAAGAGGTGATTGCCGGCCGGGTCGGTGAATTGAGTCAGGTTTTTGCCGACCAGTTCCGGTTTGAACGGGTGCATTAGCATGACCGATTGCGAGTTGTTGACGGAGATGTAGCCGTCTTTGCCGTAGCGCATCGCGGCGAGTGTTTCTAGCGCCTGTTTTTTGGCTTCGTCTTCGGTGATTGTGTGTTGCTGGGCTACGGTGTAGTAGCGGTTGACGATGTGATTCGCCTGGTCGATCAGCGAGGCGAGTTGGTCACGGCGGTCCGAGATCATCGACGCACGGTTTTGCCATGCGCCGAAGCCGCCGATCAGGATCAGGCCGGTCCAGAGGACGGCGATCATTGAGGCTAGTTTTTTGTTCAGAGTCATAGCGGGAGGGGTTTCGCTTTCGCTTTCGCGAGGTGGTCGGTCAAGGGCTCTTTCTGTAGTTCGCTTGCAGCGAGTGGCTTGTCGCTTACTGTGTTTACGGGTTCTTGTTCGTTGCTCCGCAGGGAGGGGAAACCCGTTGTTTTTATTTGTCTGATCAAAAGGGGGTTATGCCGTTGGGCTTTTTTTGTATTGATTGTGGTCTGTTCTGGTGTTGGTCTTTTGGCCTTTCCTTGCTTTGTTAGTGGTCTATTAGCGTTGCCCCTGTGCGGGGCGGCACCTACTTTTCTTTGCCTGCCGCAAAGAAAAGTAGGCAAAAGAAAGCGGCTCAAACCGCTAATTCTTAAGCGGGTCCCCCGCGCAGCCACGGTAGTGGTGCATCTGGAATCCGTGCCCCCGCGCACTCCGCGTTAGCGACAAGGCGCTCATCAGCTCCCACTCCGCACTGCGTGCTTCGCGGACGGGTCTGCCAGGGAAACCAGCGGCTTCGCTTCGCGCAGCGGGGGCCGTCGGCTTCGCCTCGGCGAGATGCCCCCGCTCTGATTGGCCAACCCCACTTCAATGAAATGGCGTGCGTCGCATTCGCGGTGCAATCGCGATCGCTGCCGCGGTTGCGCTTGCAGCAGCGAAGCAACGGCGAGTTAGGGAAAGGCGCAAACGCGATAGCGAAACGGCATCGAGGGAGCAGCGAGGCAACAACGAATCAGGGAACGGGACAAACGGGAGAATGAAACCGCAGCCCGGTGGCAGCGACGCAACGGCGAGCTGGGAAGGGACCAAACCGCGGAAGCGAAAATCCGGCGGCCGGTTTTATGAGCCGGGTATCGGCGCGCGCAGCGCCGCCGGAGGTATGACGGCCTTGTCACTAAAGCCGAATGTGCGAGAACGCAGATTCCAGATGCACCACTACCGTTACTGTGCGGGGGACCCGCTTAAGAATTAGCGGTGTGAGCCGCTTTCTTTGCTTATCTTGTATATTGGTCCCAGTGTCCGGAAACTGATCCTTTCCGTTCACCGGAAGCGGTAGCCCGTTTTGCTTACCGGGGCTCACAGCCCGAA
>NZ_CADFGE010000002.1:838608-989987 GCF_902833645.1 Paraburkholderia fungorum | reverse complement strand
CGGCGGCCGGCAACATGCCGCCCGCCGAATACGAAGTCACCATGCAGAAAAAGTGGAAAGCGGAAAAAGTGTCCAGGATTACTTGACCACCACATGCCGCCCCGCACAGGGGCAACGCTAATAGACCACTACCAAAGCAAGGAAAGGCCAAAAAAAACCCAGAAGACGCGAGTCAAAGCCACCCCCATCCCCGCAAAACCGAAACCCCGAGCACCCCATGCCCCCAAACACGCTCCCCAACAAAGAAAGCAACAACCCACGCAACCGCAACAACAATCAAATCACAATGCCCACTATTCCAGAGCTTCAATGAGTGCCGCCCGGCGACCCACGGCACGCCAAGCGGATTAGGCCAATCGGCCAACAGATGCATCAACCCGCCGCAAGCAAACCCAAACGCGGGCGCAGCATAACCAGACCGCCCAAGCCAGTGATAAGAAACCACGAGCAACGCGACCCACCCCACCCCCCAATGCGTCAACGTACGATGGGTGATCCACAGTCTTCGTGCGCGTGACCACCATGCCACTTCCAGCCAGTCCGGCGCCGTACTCCCGGCCACCCCGGCGATGAAACTCAACAGCACGCCGAGATGAAACGAGCCGCCGCCACCGATGCGCGCGACGACCGCCGCCGCGATAACACCGGCCGCGAATCCGGTCGCGTGATGTGCTTTGCTGGATGCCATCGAACCTCACGACGCAGCGCGTCGGATAAAAGTCAGGGGGCGGCTATGTTCGCAGATGAGCGGATAAAAAAATAGCCGACACGCGATATAAAAAATCACGTATCGGCGTGGCTTGGAGGGCGCCGCTCAATCACGCAATCGTGCGACCAAAAACTCAGGAGGTCGCACAGCGCGCAATGTCGAAGCGCATTTCCGGTTCAGGCGGATCGTCCGGTGCATTCGCGGGACGCATCACCTTGATGACCGAGCCGGCGTTGTACGGCGTCAGCGTGACGAAATAGGAGGTGTTCGAATCGGAACCGACCGCGATCTCGGTCGCCCCGCCGACGCGCGACATTCGCACACGCGACAGCTTGTCTTCGAGGCAATCGGCGATATAGGCAGGGGCACGTTGCGAAGACACGTACATCATCGGTTGGGACGCATCGCGGGCGGGACCGCTGGAAGAGCCACAGGCAGCGAGAAAAGCAGTGACGGCAACAGCGGGGGCAAGCAGGAGAAGTCTTTTCATGGTTCGGTCGTCGGCGTCCCCGGTCGTACTCGGGAACTTGGGGCGCGGGCGAAACGCGACGCGCTTGAACGCAGCGTCATGCTTCGCGACGAAACCGCCGTTCAACCGCAGCGACGTTACGACGTAGCGACATAACGGCGTCGAGGCAAGGAAGGCAGCCGGCCTCAGTATACCCACGGCGTGCTTGCGCCGTCACCATGACTACGTGGAAATGTGAGAACGTAAGCCGCATGAAAAAACCGCGCGTAATCGTGTCACGCGCGGTTTCGGTTGCGGAGCGCAGAGGTGCGCCGCTCTACACGCGCTATCAGCGCAACGGAAGCACTGAACGCGAAGAGAACAACTCAGAAGCGGTGACGCAGGCCCACAGCAGCGGCAACCTGGTTGCCGGTCGACGACGGCGCCAGCGTGTTGATCGCCGCCACGTTCGCACCGAAGTTGCCGAGTTCGCCCGATGCATGCTGGTACACACCTTCCACGTACACGTCGGTACGCTTGCTCAGCGAGTAGTCGCCTTGCAGCGACACCGTGTGCCACTTCGGATCGCCCGAGCCGTTTGACCCCGACATCTTGCCATCGGTGAACGTGTAGGACGCGGCGAGGCTGAGTGCCGGCGTCAGTGCGTATTTACCGTTCAACTCGTAGTTGTCCAGATGCAGGTTCGTGCCCGCGACGCCAGGCAGCGTGACACCGCCGACGTCCACGCCGCTTATGCCGTCGAGTTGCGTGTGCGTGTACACGAAGCCTGCCGTTGCCGGCCCGTACGTGTAGTTGATGCCGGCGCCGAACGTGCGCTGCAGGTTCGCCGCGACTGCGGCAGTACCGTCGCCTTGCGAGACGGCGCCGCTCAGGTTCGAGCTGCCCGAGTTGTTCAGTTGCAGATAGGCGGCCGCTACACTCAGCGGACCGTTGTCGTACGAAGCGCCGGCGCTCCACGCGCGGTTGTTCGAGAACTGGCCAGCCGAATTGCTGAAGCCATACAGACCGCCGAACTTGAGGCCGGCATAGTTCGCGCTCGTGTACTTCACAGCGTTCTTGATCGAGAACGAGTTGTCCAGATTGTCGTTATCGAACGGGTGAGCGGCCAGATTGTTGCCGAAGCCCGCGCCCGCTTCGGACAGCGGCGCGAGGTAATCGACCACGGAGTCGTACTGGCGGCCGAGCGTCAGCGCGCCGTATTGATCGCTCTTCAGCCCGACAAAAGCCTGACGATTGAACATCGTGCTGCTCTCGGTATCCTGGCCGTTGTTCAGATTGAAGCCGTTCTCCAACGTGAAGATGGCATGCAGGCCGCCACCAAGGTCTTCGCTGCCGCGCAGACCGAAGTAGGTGTTCGATACGGAACCGCTGCCTTGTTGCCAGTTGCTGTGGCCGCCCTGGTTGTTCGAGTAGACGAGGCCGGCGTCGAGCGTGCCGTACAACGTGACGCTGCTCTGTGCGTGGGCCGTGATGGCGAACGCGCCCATGAGACCTGCTGCGATGAGGGTTTTTTTCATGTTTAGATAACTCCGGGACAGTGCGTAGAGAATCGCATTCCAGTGCGTGAGCCGATTCCACCGGCTGCCTGACGATCCGCTGCGAAGTGTATTCCTGCTATTAAGATGTTTAAGCGCGTATGGCACAACAATGATTTTTCCATTTCGCAATGACGATTTGTAATTGCGTAAGTGTGGATAAATAAAGGAGAAACATCCGGATTTCCCGGTGCTGTAACTAATTGTCAAATTATCGATGTTGCTCGATCGCGACGCTCGCGCTTCGTCATATCCGGTAAGGATTTTGGGCGAATCGTTAGGCGAATCCGATTCATTCTGTTTTCTGCAACGCACTCTTCCAATTCGGATGGTCTATCCGGGCGTATTACGGTTCTACAATTCACTTCACCCCTTGACCAGGGGTGTCTTTTTCATCTTTTATACGCGGCTTTCGGGCCGCGTTTTTTTTGAAACTTTTATAATGAATTAATAAGTTCCCATGCATAACGAAATGCACTATTTCGCGTAACGACGGGCTCGCACCGGCTTATCCAGTCGTCAGAGGGCGGATTGAGCGCGCGCGGGGCGGGTAGAATCGCAGGCTTGAGATGTGTTTCCGCCCCGCGAACGTGAGTAAACCTGTAATGACCGATACCCCCCTTCCATCGTCCGACACCCCTGCTATCCCCACGACGGAAGGCGCGCCCGAAATCCACGAAGCCATCCCCGAGCAGCTTGACGAAGCGCAGCCGGAAACCGTGCACGAAGCGCGTCTGTGGCGCGACGACGGCTGGACCGCGCGCGTCATCAAGAACGAAGACGATGAAGGCTGGGCCGTCGCCATGATCAAAGACGGCGAAGCGGAACCGGCGCTCGTCGGTCCGTGGACGATGGGCCGCAACAAGAAAGATCCGAAGCCGCTCGACACCTCGGCATTCAACACGCTGGTGAAAACCGCGTCTGAGGTGCTGCGCCGCCACGAGCAGCAACTGCGCGCCCAGTTGCATAAAGAAGTGCGCGTGGCCAGCGCGGACGGCAACGACGAACTCGACATCACGCTCGACATTGTTCCCGACGAAGACGAACCGTACGCGCTGCTGACCGCGCTCGACACGTTCGGCGAACAGCTCGCGCAAGTGCAGGTCGCACCGAACTTCAAGCTCAGCAAGGCGAGCGCCGCTGCGTGGGTCGAGAACGAATTTCGCCGCCCGGGCTGAGCCGGGCGTACCACGGTTTACTGACAAACTGCTAAATTTAATATTACTGAAAGCTGTCAATATACTTTCACATTGACTTCATAGAATCCTCGCGTCATAGCGGCGCGAGCGTGAACCATGCGGTTTTGGATCTGAGTGCGTGCCGGCTGTGCAATCACCCACGCTACCCAAAACCTGGATCACGACAACATGGCAGAGCAGCTCGACCTTTCCCGCCGCAAGGCCCTGAAAATACTCACTGGCGTGCCGATGCTGCCGTTAGGCGGCCTCGCTACGGCGTCGATGCTGAGCGCCTGCGGTGGCGGCGACGACCTGGCAACGCCGGTCAAGCCGGTGGCGAACTTCGTCTCGGCGGCCTTCAGCGCCATGGCCGCGCCGACGCTGGCGGACCCCACCGCGATGGCGAAAACCACGGTCGGCTCCACCCTCACGGTGCAACTGAGCGACGGCAGCAGCCGCTCGTTCAAGCTCGCTTACCAGCCGTTCTTCGTGACCGGCGATATGGTGCCGAACATCAAGGGCGGCACGATCCTGGCCGGCGGCTACTTCGACATCAATAATCAGCCGATCATCGATAAATCCGTTTCCGGTAAGGAGCGCCAGTTCTATTCGGACTGTCCGGACGGCAGCTCCCTGATCCGCCTCGACAAGCCGACGGTCAAGGGACTCAAGGGCAATGCGGTATTTGCGGTCGTGCAGTTCGAGTACACCACCCGCGATCAGAGCCTGAAGTCGATGTACGGCCAGTTGCCTTCGCCGATTGCCGTGCTCACGCTCGATCAGGACCCGGCTACCGGCAAGCTCACTCTGGCGGGTTATTCCAACGTGGATACGTCGAAGGCGCATGGCTTGTGGATCACGTGCGGCGCGAGCCTGTCGCCGTGGAATACGCATCTGTCGAGTGAGGAATACGAGCCGGACGCTTCCACGATCGCGACCAATAGCCAGTTCAAGGGCTTCAGCCGCAGTCTGTTCGGCGACGAAACGACGGCCAACCCTTATCACTATGGTCATCTGCCGGAAGTGACCGTGAATCCCGACGGCACCGGCACGATCAAAAAGCACTACTGCCTTGGCCGCATCTCGCACGAACTGATTCAGGTGATGCCGGACAAGCGCACCGTGCTGATGGGCGACGACGCGACCAACGGCGGCCTGTTCATGTTCATCGCCGATCGCGAGGCCGATCTGTCGGCCGGCACGCTGTATGTGGCGAAGTGGACGCAAACCTCATCGAGCGGCGCGGGCGCGGCGACGCTCTCATGGATCAATCTGGGCCACGCGAGCAGCGACGAAATCGAGGCGCTCGCCAACCAGTTGCGCGCGAGCGACATCATGGACATCGCGACCAGGGATCCCGCCGATCCGACTTACACGAAGATCAACTACAACGGCACCTTCAATTGGGTGCGAGTCAAGCCGGGCATGACCAAGGCGGCGACCTTCCTCGAAACGCACCGCTATGCCGCGTTGGCAGGCGGCAGCATGGGCTTCACGAAGCTCGAAGGCACGACGGTCAATATCAAGGACAAAGTGCTGTACTCGGCGATGTCGCGCATCGAGAAATCGATGGTGCGCGGTAATGCTGCGTCGACCGATGTCGCGGTTGACAAGACCATCAACGCTGGTGCGGTCTACGCGTTGAACATGAAGGGCGGCCAGCGCGACCGCAGCGGCGGCGCGATCAACAGCGAGTGGGTACCGGTCGATATGGCCGCGCCCGCGGCGCTGGTCGGCGAGGATCTGCCGGCCGCCGACGCGCTCGGCAACACGGCGAACGCGGATCGCATCGCGAATCCGGATAACCTGAAGTTCTCCGAAAAACTGCGCACGCTGTTTATCGGCGAAGACAGCGGCATGCACGTCAACAATTTCCTGTGGGCTTACAACGTCGACACGAAGACGCTCGCGCGCGTGTTGTCATGCCCGGCGGGGGCGGAGTCGACGGGCCTGCATGCGGTCGACGAAATCAACGGCTGGACTTACGTGATGAGTAACTTTCAGCACGTCGGCGATTGGGAAACACCGTTGCACGACAAGGTCCAATCGACGCTCGATCCGCTCGTGCGGGCGAACTATAAGGACCGTTTTGGCGCGACGGTGGGGTATCTGACGGCGGATCCGGCGGGGATCAAGCTGTAGGGGAGTGGCGGTGCCGGGCGGCAGCGCGCCGCCCGCCTCAACTCCGTTTGCAGAAAATCGCCGTGATGAGCGGCGCCACGCGGTGCGCGATCGCCGTGCTGCCGGCTTCGGTGAGCGCGTTCTGGACTTTGGATTCGCTGCCGAACACCACCACGCCATAAGCCGAGCGGGCTACCGGCTCGCCATCGCCGACGCGAAACATCGGGTCGTCTTTTTCGTAGCCGACCACCGCGAAAACGTGAAAGCCGTAGGCGGTCAGGTCGGCGCCCCGGGTCGGTGAAAACGCATTGATGGAGTTGCTTTCGACTCGCGTCGGCTTCGGGTCGATCAGCTGTTGCTGGGCGAGATCGGCAATGAACTGATGACCGCTTTCATTGCAGGTCAGCGGTGTGTCGAGAGCGGCGGCGTGACTGGTAAGCGGCAGCGCCGCGGTGGTCAGCGCGAGGAGTGCTGAGAAAAACAGGCATTTCATAAGCGTGAATAACGACCTGCGTTCGATGTAGTGTGTTCGCAACGGGTGGCGGCCAAATGCCGCGACCCAAAAAACGCTGCGCATCGAAGTGATCCGTCATGACAGGCGCAACTGGATTCGCACTTTAACGTGATTCGGCATACTTTGCCCACCAGCCGGCACTTGAGGGGCACGCGAGGCCTTAAGAAAACGTTAAGGAATAAAGCACGCTTTCGCGATCCCGTATATATTTCCGGGTTATGAATTCCCTACCAAAAATTCCGTCGAACGTTCCGGCCCCGAGGACATGGGATGCGCGGCTCGCCCGCCGGCTTGTCACGCCGCTCGTCAACACGTGGGTTACGCCAAACCATCTGACCACGCTGCGCCTGCTGATCGGCGTGGCGGGCGCGCTGTGCCTCGCTCGCGGCGGATTTGCCTCAGCCAATGCGGGCGCCTTGCTGATCGTGCTGTCGAACTTCGTCGACCATACCGACGGCGAGCTCGCGCGCATCGGCGGAAAATCGAGCCGGATCGGTCATTTTTACGATCTGGCTTGTGACGCGCTCGTGACCGTCATGCTGTTCGTCGGCATGGGAATCGGTACGACGTATGTCGGCGCATTGAAAGTTTCACCGGGATGGCTCGGCGCCGTGGCCGGCGTTGCGGTCGCCCTGATTTTCTTCCTGCGTATGCGCATCGAGGACATGGCGGGCAAGGCGGGCACCAAACAGGCTTCGGTGGGCGGATTCGAAACCGAAGACGTGTTGTATCTGCTGCCCATTGTCACGCTGACGAGCGTCGTCACACCGTTCGTAGTGGTGGCGTCGATTGGCGCGCCGCTCTTTGCTGCATGGGTCGTGGTCGATTACTGGCGCGTTTCGCGCCGCACTGCCCGCCTGGCGGCCGTCCCTGCCAAGCAACCTGAAACCAGTCAAATGTGGGCCAGTGAATGAGTATGCACGCCGAAGACGACGTGATCGCGCCAATCTCAGTTGAACGCTCGCCGGTTACGCCGGCCGCGCCTGCGCCGAATGCCGATCGCGCGGTGGCGAGCCGTACGCGGACCTTCAACACGCCGCGGCTCTCCAGGGATTTCGCCGAGCAGGGCGCGTTCCTGTATCTGGAAGATTTCCTCGCGCCCGAAGTCACTGACCAGCTTGTGCAGAGTGCGCGTGGTCTGCTCGACGAAGTGAACCGCAACTATCTGCCGGGCCACAAGCAGGGCGGCAGCGTGAGCCGCCATACGATCGACCGCCTCGCGCCGTTCATCGCCGAGCTTTACCGGTCGAAGGAACTGATCGGCTGGCTCGAGCAACTGAGTGGCGACAAGCTGCAGGTGTCGCCTGAAGACGATCCGCACGCGTATGCGCTGTATTACTACACGCGGGCCGGCGACCACATCGGCTGGCACTACGATACTTCGTACTATGACGGCCGCCGCTACACGTTGTTGCTCGGCGTGATCGACGAATCGTCGTGCCGGCTCGACTACGAATTGCACACACGCAATCCGGACGTGCCGGACCAGCCGGGCTCGGTGCAGATTCCGCCGGGCGGCCTGGTGTTCTTCGACGGCGACAAGCTGCGGCATCGCATCACGCCGGCTGGCGCGAACGAAATGCGCGTGTCGCTGACTTTCGAGTACGTCACCGATCCGAATATGCGGCCGTGGCGCCGTTTCATCTCCAATATGAAGGACGCAATCGCGTACTTCGGTTTCCGTCAGGTCTTCAGTCAAATGACGAAGCGCGGCAAGGGCCACGCATGACACGCGCGGCCCTGATTCTGCTGTCGATCGGGACGGCGCTGTTTGTCGGCCTGCTCGCGTGGCAGGGCTTCGGCTCCGTTGCCTCGGCGCTGGCCGCGGCAGGCTGGGGGCTCGTGCTGGTCGCGGTGTTCCACCTCGTGCCGCTGGTACTCGATGCCGGCGCGATCGCGGTGCTGTTCCGGCGCCGGCACGACGGTGTGCATCATGACGTCGCGCTGCGCGATGCGGTGTTCTCACGCTGGATCGGCGAATCGGTGAATAGTCTGTTGCCGGCCGGCCAGATCGGCGGCCCCGTGGTGATGGTGCGGCAACTGTCCCAGCGCGGCATGCGCATGCGCGACGCGGCGGCCGCCATTACCGTCAGCACGACGGCGCAAGCAGTCGCGCAAATCGTTTTCGCGCTGCTCGGGCTGCTGCTGTTCGGCGCTTACGCCGCACACGGCGCGCTTCACGACCTGCGGACCGCCACGCTCATTGCCACCGGCGTACTGGGCGCGATGATCGCGGGCTTCTATTACGCGCAGCGGCGCGGCCTGTTCGGCCGTTTGCTGGGCGTGGTCTCCAAGGTGTTCGGCAAACGCGACTGGTCGTCGCTGATGACGCGCGCCGAAGCTGTCGACGCCGCCGTGCAGGGAATCTACCGCGAGCGCGGCCGCGTTGCGGCGAGCTTTGCGCTGAGCCTGGCGGGCTGGATCGTCGGCACGGTCGAGGTGTGGCTCGCGCTGCGCTTTCTCGGTCATCCGGTCGACTGGGTCGACGCACTGCTGCTCGAAAGTCTCGGGCAAGCGATTCGCGGCGCGGCGTTCATGATTCCGGGCTCGCTCGGCGTGCAGGAAGGCGGCTATCTGCTGCTCGCGCCGCTGGTGGGGCTGCCGCCGGACGCGGCGCTGGCGTTGTCGCTCGCCAAGCGCGCACGTGAAATCCTGCTGGGTTTGCCGGGACTGCTGGTGTTGCACTTCAGCGAACGAAGCTGGCAACGGCGGCGCGCCACCGGGCGCGTACCGGTTGTCGATTAATCTCCGAATTTTTTCAAAGGACTGCGCATGCGTGCCATCATCCTCGCAGCGGGCCTAGGCCTGCGTCTCCAGCAACCGCCGCAGGCACAGTTCCCGAAGTGCCTGTTGCAGTTCGACGGCATGAGCCTGCTCGAACGGCATCTGCAGATGCTTGAAACCGCCGGCGTGACCGAGGTCGTGCTGGCGCTCGGCTTCCAGCCGGAATCGGTGCAGGCGGAACTGGAGCGCATCAACTGGCCGCATAAGGTGGAAACCGTGCTGAACCCGCGTTACGACCTGGGTAGCGTGCTGACGGTGCACACGGTGGCCGAGGCGCTCACGCGCGGCGGCGACGTGCTGCTGATGGATGCCGACGTGCTTTACGACGAGCGCATCCTGAACGCGCTGGTGGCGGGCGAAACGGTCAACCGTTTGTTGATCGACCGTGATTTCGAAGCGGGCGACGAGCCCGTCAAGCTGTGTCTGAAAGACGGCGTGCCGGTCGAGTTGCGCAAGCAGCTCGCCGTCAATCTCGAGTACGACACCATCGGCGAATCGGTGGGATTCTTCCGTTTCCGCCAGGAAACCGCGCAACGTTTCACGCAGATCGTCGCGGGTTACGTCGAGAGCGGCCGGGCCAACATGCCGCACGAAGAAGCGGTGCGCGACCTGCTGCTCGAGCGCAGTCAGGTATTCGACACGGCTGACGTGACCGGCTCGCCGTGGATCGAGATCGACTTCCCGAACGACGTCGCTCGCGCCAGCACCGAAATTCTGCCGTCGTTGCAACCGCTGGTCAGCGCGTCACGCTGAGTTCCGCTTCGGCATTTGTTTTTGAAGTGCTTCTGAATGGCATGATGAGCCGGCTATATTCCGGCTCATCATCGCATCGCGTTTTCTTCCTTTTTTACTCCTGTTTTTCGTAGGCTGTGCCGCGTCGTTGCGCGCTCAACTATTCGGTACCGGATAGCAAGCCGCGATTAGCGAATGCCAAAGGACACTGTTTAGCAACATCTGTTGTCGTTGCAGTGCGATAATTGCCGCTTTACACCGGCGGCCTTGCAGCCCGCCGTCATGCCAATGCCTCTCGCTTTAGGCACTTTCATTGTTCCGCTGATCGTCGCGTGTGCGATGTTCATGGAAAACGTGGACGGCACGGTCATCGTGACGTCGCTGCCAGTTCTGGCGCGCGATCTCGGCCAGGACCCCATCACCCTCAAGCTTGCCGTGACGGCGTATGTCATCGGCCTCGGCGTCTTCATTCCGATTTGCGGCTGGGTTGCCGACCGCTTCGGCTCGCGCACCGTGTTTCGCACGGCAATTGGCATCTTCATGGCCGGCTCGCTGATGTGCGCGGCGTCCACTTCGCTTGGCACCTTCGTGGTTGCGCGCTTCGTGCAAGGTGTCGGCGGCGCGATGATGGTGCCGGTGGGGCGCATCATTATTTTCCGCTCGGTGCCCAAGTCGGACTTCATCCGCGCGGTCAACTATCTGACCGTGCCCGCGCTGCTCGGGCCGGTCGTGGGGCCGCCGCTCGGTGGCTTCATTACGACGTATCTGCACTGGCGCCTGATTTTCTTCATCAACATTCCGATCGGTTTGCTGGGGATCTGGCTCGCGAACAAACACATCGCCAACGTGCGCGAAGCGCATCCCGGCCGGCTCGACTGGACCGGTTTCGTATTGTCGGCGAGCGGGGCGTCGCTGTTCATGCTGGGGCTCTCGCTGGTTGGCGGCGGACTGGTGTCCAATACCGCATCGATCGGCATGTGCGTGATTGGCGTGGTGCTGCTGGTGATTTACGTACTGTACGCGAACCGCGTCGAATTGCCGGTACTCGATTTGCGGCTGTTGCGCATTCCGAGCTTTCACGCGAGCGTGGTGGGCGGCTCGCTGTTTCGCATCGGTCTCGGTGCGGTGCCTTTTCTGTTGCCGCTCGCGTTGCAGGAAGGTCTGGGCATGACAGCGTTCAAGTCCGGATCGATCACCTGCGCGTCAGCGTTCGGCTCGATCTTCATGAAGGCGGCCGCGTCGCGCATTCTCGGCCGCTTCGGTTTCCGCACGGTGCTGATGTTCAACGCCGGTTGCGCGGGCCTCGCCATTGCCGTCTACGGGCTGTTCTTTCCCGGCACGCCGCATTGGCTGATCTGGTGTGTGGTGCTGTTCGGCGGCTTTTTCCCGTCGTTGCAATTCACGTCGTTGAATACTCTGGCGTACGCGGATATTTCAAGCCGCGACGTCGGCCGCGCGACGAGTGTGGCGAGCGTGATCCAGCAGATTTCCTTGGGGCTCGGGGTGACGATCGCCGGCATTGTGCTGCAAATCTCGCATAACGTGCAGGGTCATTCGACTATCGTGTTCTCCGACTTCTGGCCGGCGTTCCTCGTGGTCGGCCTGTTCTCGTTCCTGTCGATTCCGGTGACCGCGCGCCTGCCGCCAGGTGCCGGCGATGAAATTGCCCGCGGCAGCAGAGGCACCGCGTGAGTGTTCGCGCTTGCGCGGGTTCTTTTGGTGCGGCGCGGTAGCTGGGTTCGGAGTTAATTCGAACCGTCGCGGCTCACGATAATCGGCGTCGTCAAGCGCGGGGTTTTTGTGTGCCGCAGCATGCACGCCATGCGCGCCACGGGTTCGCAAATGCCGGACCCGCATGTTATAAGCGCAAGGCAGCTTTCGTTCACGTCAGATGAAGAAGTCGTCTCGGAGGGGATCCAATGAAGTTGTTTCACAACGCCAAATCGTCCGTTAGCGGACTTGCGCTCGTCGCGCTCGTCTCCGTTTCAAGCGGCCTTCTCGAAGCCACGCCAGCCTTTGCCAAGGCGCCCGAGAAAGCGCAGCCGGCAGTTCTCACCGCTTCAGCCATTGCGGTCGCCGACAAGTACAGCGCCGACGCCGCGGAACAGATCTTCAAGGAAGGCGGCAATGCCGTCGACGCGGCAGTCGCGATTGCCTTCACGCTTGCCGTGACGTATCCGGAAGCGGGCAATATCGGCGGCGGCGGTTTCATGACGCTGTATGTCGACGGCAAGCCGTACTTCCTCGACTATCGCGAGCGTGCGCCACTGGCTGCAACGAAGAACATGTACCTCGACGACAAGGGCGAAGTCATCAAGGACATGAGCCTGTTCGGCTATCGCGCGGTCGGTGTGCCGGGCACTGTCGACGGTATGTGGCAGGCGCAACGCCGCTTCGGCAAGCTCAAATGGAAGCAGGTGCTTGCACCGGCGATTCACTACGCGCGCGACGGCTTCGTGGTCAGCGAGCAGTTGCAGCAACGCCGCGACGACGCAGCGAAAGACTTTGCCGGCAAGACCAACTTCGACACCTACTTCGGTAACCTGAAGCAGGGCGTGAACTTCAAGCAACCGGATCTCGCCGCCGTGCTGCAGCGTATTTCGGATCAGGGTGCGAAAGACTTCTACTCGGGCAAGACGGCGGATCTGATCGCGGCTTCCATGCGCGGTCACGGTCTGATTACGAAGGCCGATCTGCAGCAGTACAAGGCGGTGTGGCGTCAGCCGATCCAGGCAGACTGGAATGGCTACCACGTGATTACCGCGCCGCCTCCGAGTTCGGGTGGCATCGGTCTCGTGCAGTTGCTGAAGATGAAGGCCGACATCGCACCCGACTTCAAGGACGTCACACTTAATTCCGCGCAATACGTGCACCTGATTGCCGAAATCGAGAAGCGCGTGTTCGCCGATCGCGCGCAGTATCTCGGCGATCCGGATTTCTACAAGGTGCCGGTCGCACAACTGACCGACGACGCATACCTCGCGAAACGCGCAGCCGAGGTGAACCCGACTACGCCTTCGGATACGAAGAGCGTGCAGCCGGGTCTCGGCACGTCGATGCCGGAGAAGGCGGAAACCACGCACTTCTCGGTGATCGACAAGTGGGGTAATGCCGTGTCGAACACGTACACCATCAACGGCTACTTCGGCTCGGGCGTGGTGGCGGATCGCACGGGTATCGTGCTGAACGACGAAATGGACGATTTCTCCGCGAAGCCGGGTGTGCCGAACATGTTCGGCGTGGTGGGCAGCGACGCGAATTCGATTGCACCGAAGAAGCGCCCGTTGTCGTCGATGAGCCCGACGATTCTGACGAAGGACGGCAAGGTGTCGCTCGTGATCGGCACGCCGGGCGGCTCGCGCATCTTCACGTCGATCTTCCAGGTGATCAACAATATCTACGACTTCAACATGCCCTTGCAGGACGCGGTTGCGGCGATGCGTTTCCATCATCAACTGTTGCCGCCGAACACGATCTTCTGGGAGCCGTACAAGCCGATCGACGGCGAACTCGCCAAGCAGATCGAGGCTAAGGGCTACACGCTGAAGGGGCAGGATTTCAGCGGCGACATTCAGGCGATCAAGGTCAACGGCGACACGCCGGAAGCGGCAGCCGATCCGCGCGGCCGTGGTGTCACGCGGGTGATCCAGTGAACGCTTGAGTTGAATCGTTAAATAAAGCATCCAGGCGGCGCATCTTTGCGGATGCGCCGCAGGCAGAAAAAAGGCCTCGCACAAGATTGAGTGCGAGGCCTTTTTTATCCGCGAGCCAAACGCGTGTGAGGTTCTGTTGAGCCGCTCTGCAACGGCACGATCAGCTTGTTTGCTCGACCGGCGTCAAGGTCAATTCGAGTCGCTGTGCGCCGCGCAACACGGTCACGTTGACGGGCTTGTCGATACGCGACGCGTCGAGCGTGCGTTGCAGGCTATCGACGTCTTGCACCGTAAGCGTATCGATCGCGACGATCGTGTCGTCGGTGCGTAGACCGCCGAGCGCGGCCGGACTGCCTTTGACGATCTCCATGACGTGCACGCCGCTTGCCGAGTCCAGGCCGAAATAGCGCTGCACGCGGCGCGACAGCGGCCTCGTGGTGCCGGCCACGCCGATGTACGCGCGCCGCACGCGGCCATGCGCGAAAATCTGCATGATGACCCACTTGGCCGTATCGATCGCCGTGGCGAAGCAGATCGACTGCGCGCCGGGAATGATCGCGGTGTTCACGCCGATCACCTGGCCGGCGGAATTGATCAGCGGGCCGCCCGAATTGCCGGGATTGAGCGCGGCATCGGTCTGGATCACGTCGTAGATCATGCGGCCCGAATTCGAGCGCAGCGAGCGGCCAAGCGCCGAGACTACGCCGGTGGTCACGGTTTGCGCGAGCCCGAGCGGATTGCCGACCGCGATTGCGATCTGACCGGCTCGCAGCTTCGACGATTCGCCGAGTTCGACGTGCGGCAGCGGCTCCGGCGAGCCGATGCGCAGGACGGCCAGATCGCTGCCGGGATCGTCGCCGACCAGATCGGCGTCGAATTTCGCGCCGTCGGCGAGTGTCACCGTGATGTGGGTGGCGCCATGCACGACGTGGCTGTTGGTGAGCAGATAGCCGTCGGGCGTGAACAGAAAGCCCGAGCCGGTGCCGCCGCGACTGTCGCGCCCGGCGGGGGCACCGGGCAGCCGGCGTTCGACGGAAATGAAGGCGACGGCCTGCTGAACGCGTTCCAGCGCGCCGATGACGGTGCGAGAATAGGCGTCGAGCAGGGCTTCGTCGGATAAAACGCTGAGTGGATCTGGCCCGGGGGCGTCGGATGCGGCGCGCGACAGGTCATCGATGAAGCGTGGACGGCTTCCCATGGCGATGCTCCGGATAAACGGAAATCCAGATGCGGGGCGGTGGAAGGGTTTTCAAGTGCCCACGCGGCGGGGGCGAGGCCGGCTGCGGGCACTTTCCCGTGCCGGGCGACGCCAGCCTCAACGCCAGCCTCAATGCCAGCCTCATGCCAGCCTCATGCCAGCCCCAACGCCAGCCTCAATGTCCGCTGCGCCATACAAGCCCGTCCGGCGCTACCATGTGAACAAGGAGGTAGCCCATGAACTCGCCTACCACGTCAGCCGCAGCCTCTGCGTCGCCAAGTGTGCGAACCGACCCGGCGGAGCCGGCCGGCCCACGGATCGAATCGCTGAGCGCCATCACGCTCGCCACTCACAATATGCCGCGCGCGGTACTGTTTTACGAAGCGCTGGGTTTTCCGATCAAATTCGGCGGTTCGAACGAAGCGTTCACGTCGTTCGCATTTGGCGGCTCGTATCTGAACCTGATTGTCGACACCCGTGCCCCGGTGAACTGGTGGGGCCGTGTGATCCTCTACGTCTCGGATGTCGACGCGCTCTACCGGAAGGCGCTGGCGGCGGGTTTGAAGCCGTCGCTCGAACCGTCCGATGCGCCATGGGGTGAGCGCTATTTTCACATTACCGATCCCGACGGCCATGAACTCAGCTTTGCGAAGCCGCTGCGTTAGGGCCTGGGCAGCCGCGCAAAAGTCGCTATCATGGCTCACCACCCGGCGCGCGGGCCGCGGGCGAATCCATCGCAGCAACGCGTGGCCGCCGCACCGGTAACACGGCTGACACCTCGCGCTTCGATAATCGAACCCGTTCGCGACACGCATGCGCCGCGCGCCTAACCATTTCCGTTGCCAGGAGAGTCCTAATGAAAGAGCTGGATCCGAGACCCGAGGCCGAAGTCATGGCAGAACGGCAACGCCGTTTCGAGGAAGACCTCATCGACGCGTACGACGAAGAGCTCGAAATGGAGGTCGACGACCGTATCATCGACGGCGCGGACGGCTTCTCGCCCGAACATCGCGAGGCGCGCAAGGTGTACTTCCGCGAGCTGTTTCGTCTGCAGGGCGAACTCGTCAAACTGCAGGACTGGATCGTGCAGACGGGCCATCGCCTGGTGGTGATTTTCGAAGGGCGCGACGCAGCGGGCAAGGGCGGCGCGATCAAGCGCATCACGCAGCGGCTCAATCCGCGCGTGTGCCGCGTGGCGGCCTTGCCGGCGCCGAACAACCGCGAACGCACGCAATGGTATTTCCAGCGTTACGTGTCGCATCTGCCGGCGGGCGGCGAAATGGTGCTGTTCGATCGCAGCTGGTACAACCGCGCGGGCGTTGAACGCGTAATGAATTTCTGCACCGACGACGAGTACGAAGAGTTTTTCCGCTCAGTGCCGGAATTCGAAAAGATGCTGGCGCGCAGCGGCGTGCAGATTCTCAAGTACTGGTTCTCGATCACCGACGAAGAACAGGAAATCCGCTTTCAGAACCGCATCCACGATCCGCTGAAGCAGTGGAAACTCAGTCCGATGGATCTGGAAAGCCGGCGCCGCTGGGAAGCGTATACGCAGGCGAAGGAGGTCATGCTGCAGCGCTCGCACATTCCCGAAGCGCCATGGTGGGTCGTGCAGGCGGTCGACAAGAAGCGCGCGCGCCTGAACTGCATTCACCATCTGCTGAGCCAGGTGCCGTACCACGAGATCGAGCATCCGATGGTCGAATTGCCCGCGCGGGTTTATCACGACGAGTACAGCCGCCAGCCGGTGCCGCCGTCGATGATCGTGCCGGAGATTTATTGAGCGGGCTGCGGGTTGCGGGTTTCGGCCCGTCAGGTGGGATAAAAAAAGCGCGGCAAAAACCGCGCTTTTTTTGCGCTCGCTGCAACCGGGCTTGCCCCGGCTACAGCGGTTCCGGCGCTTTCAGCCGATTCAGAACAGCATCCTGAACAGCCAGTACAGGCCGGCCGCCAGCGCGATGGAAACCGGCAGCGTCAGCACCCAGGCGAGGATCAGGCTGCGCACGGTGCCCCATTGCAAGCCGGAGCCGTTGGCCGCCATGGTGCCGGCCACGCCGGATGACAACACGTGTGTGGTCGAGACCGGCAAGCCGTACATGTCGGCCGCGCCGATCGTCAGCATCGCGACCACTTCAGCCGATGCACCCTGGCCGTAGGTCAGATGCTGCTTGCCGATCTTTTCGCCGACCGTGACGACAATGCGCTTCCAGCCGACCATCGTGCCGAGACCAAGGGCGATGGCGACCGCGACCTTGACCCACGTCGGGATGAACTTGGTGGCGTGATCGGTTTGCGCCTTGAAGTTGTCGATCGCCTTGGCATCGTCCGACGAGAAGGCCGGCTGCTTGCTCTTATCCATCAGGCGAATCGCTTCGGACGCGACATACATATTGTTGCGCACGTTATCGACGATAGCTTGCGGCACGGCCGCCATCGATCCCGATGCACCGACCTGCTGGCCGATCAGCGTGGTGAGTTGCTGCAAGGCCGGCACGGTGGCGGGCGTCAACTGACGGGTACGCACGTACGCTTCGACGTCGGCGCGCGGATTGGCGGACGGCGCCACGCCTTGCGTGTACTTGCCGAGGGTATCCGCGGCGTGTTGAGCCACAGCGATGAAAGTCTGCGTTTCCGCCGGCGTGACGGCCTTGTTCAGCGCATACGCGGTCGGCACCGTGCCGATCAGGATCAGCATGATGAGCCCCATGCCTTTCTGGCCGTCGTTCGAACCGTGCGCGAACGAAACACCCGTGCAGGTCAGAATCAACAGGCTGCGAATCCAGAACGGCGGCGGCTTCTTCCCCTTCGGCTCCGCATACAGCGCGGGAATCCGCACGACGGCCTTGAGGATCAACAGCAGCAAGGCCGCAGCGACGAAGCCGATCAGCGGCGAAAACAGCAGGGACTTGCCCACACCGAGCGCCTGATTCCAGTCCACGCCGCTTGTGCCGTTCGCGCCGTGCATCATTTGATTCATCAGACCTACGCCGATGATCGAACCGATCAAGGTATGCGAGCTCGACGACGGCAGTCCGAAATACCAGGTGCCCAGATTCCAGATGATCGCGGCGATCAACAGTGCGAAGACCATCGCGAAACCCGCGCTGCTGCCCACCTGCAGAATCAGCTCGACGGGCAGCAGTTGCAGGATGCCGAACGCGACCGCGCCCGTTGAAGTCAGCACGCCGAGGAAATTCCACGCGCCGGACCAAACCACCGCAAGGTTAGGCGCGAGCGAATGGGTGTAGATCACGGTAGCGACTGCGTTGGCCGTGTCATGAAAGCCGTTGACGAATTCGAAGCCGAGCGCGATCAGGAGCGCAACGCCGAGCAGGAAATAGGGCAATACCGAGCTTTCACGAACCGGTTGTAGATCGCTTGCCAGGTGCATGGCGCAATACACTGCACCGATCGCAATCACGACGAGGAAAATGATGAGGCCAATACTGCGCCCCTTTTCTTCTGCTGCGCCCGGTTGCGGGTACGAGAGTTCCGGCATGACATATGCCCCAAAAAGGTTATCGCGGAACTGCCGATCCTGCGGTGCCTGTGTGACGCAATGATGACGATGGCGTGAC
Source organism: Paraburkholderia fungorum (assembly GCF_902833645.1). Lineage (GTDB taxonomy): Bacteria > Pseudomonadota > Gammaproteobacteria > Burkholderiales > Burkholderiaceae > Paraburkholderia > Paraburkholderia fungorum. Next base: position 971,516 of record NZ_CADFGE010000002.1, on the reverse strand, counting down.
AGCTATGCGGGTCCGGATTCGCGAGAAGGGTGTGGAGGCCGTCGCTGCGGCGTAAGCTGCAGATTGCACGGCGCGCAATAATGATAAGTGGTCCGAAAATAACTAGGCATGAAATGCACGGTGTGCCATGGAATGGCGAGTCCGGTTCAACTCCCGCCAAGCCCGCGTGCAAGCTCGTATGGCATAGCGCGATTCAGGACGGCCGAAGAGGCGCACTACGGATAGCCGCTCATGCAACGTGCATTTTCTGCCGGACATCCTCGTGCAGTTTAGGTGACGCGACGGCGGATATCCACCGGGACCTTTTTTTGCTAGGCTGACATAAATGGGCCTTTGAAGGACGTGCAGTGATGCAAGCAAGTCGCAAGGTCGGTAATCAGGCTGCGGATCGTGCATCGGCCGAAGCAGAGCCCTCTGCCCAGGCTGCCTTTGCGTCGTACGCGGCGCCGCTTGTCGATGCGGCGATCGAACATGCCAGTGAGGTGCATGAAGACGCGTCGCCCGAAGCGCTGCACAAACTGCGCGTGTCGCTGCGGCGGCTGCGCTCGTTGTGGTGGGCGTTCGAACCCTTGCTGGAAAAAGGTGGGAATACGCGCCAACGGGCGCTGTACAAGTATCTGGCGACGGCAGCCGGCAAGACGCGCGACTGGGACATTCTGATCGCGTTGATTGCCGGCAACGAGCCTGTTGCGCCCGAGTTGTCGCCGCAACTCCAGGCAGTGCGCGGCGACGCGTTGGCGACAAGTCGCGAAACGCTTTCAAACGCGGATGTCAAACGTCTGTTGCAAGACGCGCTAAGCAGCGCCAGCAAGGAATTGAACACGGCTCATGAGCGGGTGCCGCTGCAAACGTTCGTCGATCAACGGGTGGCTGCTTCTGAACGTTCGCTAAAAAAACGCATAAAACGCGCGTCTCGCGCGAAGCGCTCCAACTACACCGCCTTCCACGACGTCAGAAAGGCCGGAAAAAAAGTGCGCTATCTGCTCGAGTTTTTCGAGCCGGTTTTGAGCGGCAACCACAAACGCGTGCTGAAGCGGTTGAAGCGGATTCAGAAGCGTTTTGGTGCGCTCAACGATATTGTCGCGAGCGAAATGCTGTTGCGCGACAACGTGGACTTGCTAGCCGGATCCGGCGACACCGACGCAGCGCTTCGCTGGTTCAGGAAGGAGCGCAAACGCCGGATGCGCGCGGCAGCGGGACTGCTGCGCAAACTGTAATCCGGCGCGGCGGGCGGCCGCGTGCCCAGGCGAGGCGGCCCGAGTAAGCCGATTGGCCATGCGTCGGGATTGATCCGCCGGCTTGACCTTTTGCGAAGGAGGCGATGCGCACGTGGCACATCCAACGCTTTCGCGGCGTCGACGGTTGCGATTCATGTCGCGCGCCGGTGGGACCGAGGTGGCGCGCTACGTCGGCAACCATCCGTTTTTTGCGGGCGTGGCCGGCACGCTGGTTGCCGTGGCGATGGCCGGTTTGACGCTGCTGACGCTGAGCAGCGGCCGCGCCGACGCGCTCGATCATGCGCGCGAAACGGCGCAAAACCTCGTCTCGATCATTTCCACCGATCTCGAACGAAATGTCGAGATTTACGATTTATCGCTGGAGGCAATGGTGGACGGGGCACGCGATCCCGGCACGTGGACCCTGCCTCCCGGCTTGCGGCGGGCCGTGCTGTTCGATCGCGCAACCACCGCGGCCTACCTTGGCGGCGCCTATGTACTCGGCCCGGACGGCCGGGTGCTCGCCTCGCAGAACGACGAGATCGACGCCTCGGTGAGCCTGGGCGACCGCGACTACTTTCTGGTGCATCAACGCAATCCGGTCGCGGGGCTCTATCTGTCGCACCCGTACCGCTCGCGGCTGCGCGACGGCAAGCTGTCGATCGGTCTCACGCGGCGCATCAATGAAGCCGATGGCAGGTTTGGCGGCGTTGCGCTGCTGGCGATACGCATCGAGTATTTTCAGCATCTGCTGGACCGGATCAACACCGGCGAACTGGGCTCCGTGTTCATCGTGACGGACGACGGTACCTTGCTAGCGCGCAAGCCGTTTTCCTCGCGCGATATCGGCTCAAGCATAGCGAGGTCGCCGACCTTCCAGGTGATGGCCGCGCATGACTCGGGCTCGTATATCGCGATCTCGGCGGTGGACGGCGTGCGCCGGATGTTCACCTACGCACGTGTGCCGGGCACGCCGCTGATTGCTGCGGTTGCGCCGTCCGTGGATGAAGTGCTCGCACCGTGGCGGCGTCGCAGCACGATTGTCGGCGTGTTGACGCTTGCTTTCGGCGCGGTGTTCGTGATGGTCTCGTGGCTGCTTGCTTTCGCGTTACGCGACAAATCCCGGGCGCAGGCGGCGCTGATGCGACTGGCCGCGACCGACCCGTTGACCGGCCTGAGCAATCGCCGTGTGCTCGACAAGCGTCTCGATGAAGAATGGCGGCGCGCGCGGCGCTCGGGGCAGTCGCTATCGGCCTTGTTCATCGACATCGATCATTTCAAGCATTTCAACGACGTCTACGGCCACGCAAGCGGCGACGAGGCGCTGACCGCCGTGGCCGAATGCATCTCCGCGACGGTGCTGCGTCCGGTCGATCTGGTGGCGCGCTACGGCGGAGAAGAGTTCGCCGTCATCCTGCCGGATACCGCAGCCGAAGGCGCGCTCAACGTCGCGGAACAGATTCGCAGCAAGGTGCAGAGTCTGCGAGTCGCGCATCACGACGGCGAGGTGATCGCTGTCACGGTAAGCATCGGCTGCGCGACCTGTGTGCCGGCGGACGGCGCGAACGCGCTCGATCTGCTGGCCGCTGCCGACAGGCAGCTATACGCGGCCAAGGCGGCGGGGCGCAACCGGGTCAGCTCGGCGGTGTCGGCGAAAAGTTCGATGGCGCAGGACCCGTCGTGATGAACCGTGGCGTGTGACGGCAACGCGTTGTGTGAGACAGCGCTCGCGCGTCGGGCTGGTTGATCGTTGATCGCTGATCGTTCAGGGACCTGTCCACGCGCCTTTGCCGCGCCGGGGGGCGAAGCCGCGTAGCGTCACTGTGCCGCCTGCCTCGGCGTGCGATGCGGGTGCGCGTCTGCCCTTAGTCGCATCGTCCACCGACTCCGATGGCTCGACGGGAAACCCGCGCCTTTGCCAGGCATCGAGGCCACCCCTCAGGGCGCGAATCCGCGTATAGCCGTTCAGGCGCATGCGGCGTGTGATCTCCACAGCGGTTGCGCTGTCCGGACAGATGCAATAAATCACCATGTCATAAGCGAGCAGCGCACCGTCGACCTGTTCAGGCGACTGCGGGTCGAGCGCCAGCGCACCGGGAAGCGGGCGCGGCGCTTCGCCTGCCGATGCGGCTGGGCGGGCATCCAGAATCTTGCGCGGCATGATGCGGCGCCATCCGCGTGAGGCCGCGGTTGCCTGCGAGTCGCTCGCGGAGTCGGCATCCGCGAGACGGTGCCGCTCGCGGCGCCGTTGCTGCAGGCGGTACAGCAAATAGATCAGCGCCGCGGCCAGCAGGACGTCGAGCACGGTGCCCCCGCGCGCTCTGACGACGGCGAGCAGCATATGCAACTGCCGTTCCGCCGCGGCGCCGCCAAGTAGCCAGAAGGTCGCCCACGCCAGCGCGCCGACGAGATCCCACATGGCGTAGATGCGGCTGTCCACGGCGGTCGTGCCCATGAGCGGCGGGGTGATGAGTCCCAGTCCGGGGACGAACTTCGAGATCGACACGAGCGGCACGCCGAAGCGTTCGAATAGCGAGCGAGCCGAATCGAGCCTGGAATCGACCACCGGAGAGATCCGGCTCAAGGCGGCGATCAGCTTGCGTCCGTAGATGCGGCCCGCGGCGAACCATGTGCCGTCGCCGATGAGCGCGCCGAGCACCGCGGCCAGCAGGATCGGCCAGAAAGACAAGGTGCCGGCGGCAATCGCGGAGCCCGCGAAGAGCAGTATGGGAACCGCGGGGATCGGCAGCCCGAGGCGTGTCAGCAGAACGTTGAGAAAGACGACTGCGCCGCCCCAGGTTGAAACCGCCGCCGACGGAAACGCTACCAATTGCGGGACTCCTGTTGTGTTCGATTAACCACGCCGTTGTGGTGGGTTCTATTTCGATCAGGATACTCGATGGATGTTGCCGAAGCACCGGCTGGTCCTACGTGGCTGCCAGCCAGATCCATGCCTGATTAGAGCCGGTAATCCGCCAGGCTGACGGGGGCGTCGAACTGTTGGCGGGTACTTTCTCTGCAATTTCGTTCAAGACGGCACGCATTGGTCGCCCTTAACCTGCCTGCTCAGATACAGGAACAGGACAGCAGCATGAATTCACGCTATGTCGGCTATGTGTTTTGCGCGCTGGCGATGATCGGGGTTGGCAGCACGGTTGTCGTCAGCAAATCGATCGCCAGCGGATTGCCGCCGTTCAGCGCGACCGCGTTGCGGTTTGCCATCGCGTTTCCCCTGTTTGTGCTGGTGATGCGCTGGCGGGGCGTGCGCTGGCCCCGTCTCGACCGGCACGATACGGTGCTCGTGATTGCCCAGGCGGGGGCGGGCAGTGTCGGTTATACGGTGTTGCTCATCAGCGGGATGAAGCTCGCCTCGGCCGCCGATGCGGGCGTGATTGCAGGCACCTTGCCTGCCGTGTCCGGCATGGTCGCCATGCTCGCGCTGGGCGAACGCCCCGCGCCCGCCTTGATCGGCGCGATTGTTCTTGCCACCCTGGGCGTGCTGGTGTGTACCGTGCGTCTCGACGATTTCGCCGCGCCGCATGCAGCCCGTTCGCTGGTCGGCGATGCGCTGGTGTTTGCGGCGATCGTTTGCGAGGCGCTCTTCATTCTGCTCAATCGTAAGTTGCACACGCCGGTCGCGCCGCTGCCGCTGTCGGCGTTGATGTGCGGCATTGGTTTCGCGGTGGCGATCGTGCCGGCGTTCTTCGAGCGGCCCTGGAGCGTGCCGTTCAGTCCGGACGCCTTGGCCGGCGTGCTGTATTACGCGCTGGTGCCGACCGTGGCCGGTTTCGTTCTCTGGTATGCGGGTGCTGCGCGCATCAGCGGTGCCGAAGCCGGACTGATGACCGCGCTCGTGCCGGTGAGCGCGGTGGCGTTGGCCGCTGCCGTGCTGCGGGAACCGGTCAGCGCGGCGCAGCTTGCGGGTGTCGCGTGCGTGCTTGGCGCCGTGCTGCTGGCCACCTTCGGCCAGATGCGCACGGCGCGCCGTACGGCTCGCGGCACGGCCTGAGGTGGCTCAGGTATTGGGGATCGCCACCACCCCCGGATTGCCCACGATTGACAGAAACTCGCGACGCGTCGACGGATCGGTGCGGAAGGTGCCCAGCATGCGCGAGGTGACCATCGTGACACCTGCTTTGTGTACCCCTCGCGTGGACATGCATTGATGCGCGGCTTCGAGAATGACGCCGACACCCGCCGGTTGCAGCACTTCGTTCAACGTATCGGCGATCTGCACGGTCATCTTTTCCTGGATCTGCAGACGCTTGGCGAAGGCATCGACGAGACGCGCCAGCTTCGAGATGCCGACCACCCGATGCTCGGGCAGATACGCAACGTGTGCACGCCCGATGATCGGCACCATGTGGTGCTCGCAATAGCTTTCGAAGCGGATATCTTTCAGCACGATCATTTCGTCGTAGCCGTCCACTTCGGAGAAGGTGCGGGCCAGGATTTCGCGCGGGTCGACCTGATAGCCGGCGTAGAACTCCTCATAGGAGCGCACCACGCGTGCCGGCGTATCGAGCAGGCCTTCGCGCTCGGGATTGTCGCCGGCCCAGCGCAATAGCACGCGTACTGCTGCTTCAGCTTCTTCGCGGCTGGGGCGGTCCACTGCCGCTGCGGGTTTGGCTTTCTTTGCTTTGCTGCTGGCCATCCGTCGCTCCTCCGGGGGCGCGCGTCGACGCTAGACGGGGCGCGCGGGTTCAATGAGTAGCGGCCATTGTTCCATGTTTTGCGCCGTATCGTGTCGATGCCCCTTTCGCTGACGGGGCGTGAACTTACTTTGGCCACTCGTCCATAGCGTCGTTGAAGAGTTCGGCGACGATGCCGCGCAGCCAGCTCGCGCGCGGGTCGTTATGAAACTTGCGATGCCAGTGTTGCCGCAGATCGAAGCGCGGCAACGGCAGTGGCGGCTCGACCAGCGTGATCGACGCATGCTCCGACACGTACGCGAAGCCGATGGCGTGCGGCACGGTGGCGAGCAGATCGGTGCGCGCGAGGATGAACGGCAGACTCATGAAGTGAGGCGTTTCGAGCACTGCGCGGCGCTTGATGCGTTTCTTTTCCAGGTAGTGTTCGAGGACTTCCTGGCTGCGTCCTTCGGCGCGCACCACGGCGTGGCCCGACGCCACGTACTGAGGCAGCGTGAGCGGCGCCTTCGAAAGCGGGTGCCCTGTGCGCATCAGGCAGATGAACCGGTGGGTGAAAAGCCGTTGCTGGAAGAAGTTGTTGCCTGACAGGTCGGGGAAATAGCCTACGGCGAGGTCGACGTCACCCGATTCGAGCCCGCGTTCCACGTGCGAGGGCGGCAGCGACACGGAGCGCAGATTCGCTTGCGGCGCGCGTTCGGCGAAGAGTTGCAGCAGCCGCGGCAGGAAGACGATTTCGCCGACGTCGGAGAGCGCGATGGAGAACGTATGGGTGCTGGTGGCGGGATCGAAGTCTTGTACGTCGAGCATGCCTTTTTCGATCCGCAGCAGCGCGTCGCGAGCGGCGGGGAGGATGGCGAGTGCGCGCGGCGTGGGTTCCATGCCTTTTGACGTTCGCACGAAGAGCGGGTCGTCGAAGTATTCTCGCAGGCGGCCTAGCGCGGTGCTTACGCGGGGTTGGCTGACACCGAGCTGGTCCGCTGCGCGGCTTACGTTGCGGGTGTCTTCCATTGCTACGAGGTAGGGGATCAGGTTTAGATCCAGGGTTGTGTCGGGCATTGGGGGGTTTTGCCTGCGGCGGGTGTTTTGGGGTATTTCCTCGGTGGATAAAGGGTAGCTTAATAATCTGGATTCTGGATAGAGGGTGGGGCCTGCTTGGTGAGTTTGTTGTTGATCTGGGTTTTTGGGCGTTGCCCCGCTGGGTTCGTGGTCTGTTCTGCTGTTGGTCTTTTGGCCTTTCCTTGTTTTGTTGGTGGTCTATTAGTGTTGCCCCTGTGCGGGGCGGCACTTACTTTCTTTGCCGCCGCAAAGAAAGATAAGCAAAGAAAGCGGCTTCACCCCGCAAGCTCATAAGCGGGTCCCCCGCGCAGCCACGGTAGTGGTGCATCTGGAATCTGTCGCCTCGCACACTCCGCCTCAGTGACAAGGCAGTCATACCTCCGGCGGCGCTGCGCGCGCCGATACCCTGTTCATAAAACCGCCCTCCGGATTTTCGCTTCCGCGGTTTGCTCCGTTCCCTGACTCGTCGTTGCGTCGCTGCCACCGGGTTGCGGTTTCATTCTCCCAGTTGTCCCGTTCCCTGATTCGCTGTTGCCTCGCTGCGCCCTCGATGCCGTTTCGCTCCCGCGTTTGCCCCCGCGCCCTGAATCACCGCTGCTTCTGCTGTAAGCACAACCGCGGCAGCGGTCGCGATTGCACCGCGAATGCGACGCACGACATTTCCTTTGCAGTGGGTTCACCAATCAGAGCGGGAGCGCCGCGCCGAGGCGAAGCCGAAGGCTCCCGCTGCACCGAGCGAAGCCGCTGGTTTCCCAGGCAGACCCGTCCGCGACGCACGCAGTGCGGAGTGGGAGCTGATGAGCGCCTTGTCGCTGACGCTGAGTGCGCGGGAACACAGATTCCAGATGCACCACTACCGCGGCTGTGCGGGGGACCCGCTTAAGAATTAGCGGTTTGAGCCGCTTTCTTTTGCCTACTTTTCTTTGCGGCAGGCAAAGAAAAGTAGGTGCCGCCCCGCACAGGGGCAACGCTAATAGACCACTAACAAAGCAAGGAAAGGCCAAAAGACCAACACCAGAACAGACCACGACGACAGCAAGGCAACGCCCAAAAATCCATGGCACCGCCCAAACTCCAGCTCAACAACAAAACCGCCGAGCAGGCCCACCCCCACCTCCTATGATTAAGGGCAATCCCCAACCTTGACAACTCGCCCAAACGGCGACCATAATCGCCTCAACGTTCGCTAATCGAATCCAAGTTCGTATATAGAACAAATCGACAACGAACAAACCAAAGGCGCCAGCCCGCATCCTTACCCGGCGAGCAGCCGCCAGCACAGGCCCGGAGACCGTCCTGCCCAAGCCCTTGCCTGCCAAGGCAAAAAGCAAACGCCCAGCGGCCCGCAGCGCCCCCAAAGGAACTTCGACATGATCAACAAGATTTTCGAGTCACTTCAGTCGGCGGTAGCCGATGTCCACGACGGCGCGACCGTCATGATCGGCGGCTTCGGCACGGCCGGCATGCCGTCCGAACTGATCGACGCACTCATCGAACAGGGCGCGCGCGAACTCACCATCGTCAACAACAACGCCGGTAATGGCGATATCGGCCTCGCGGCGCTGCTCAAAGCCAAACGCGTGCGCAAGATCATCTGCTCGTTCCCGCGTCAAACCGACTCGTATGTGTTCGACGCGCTCTACCGCGCCGGTGAAATCGAACTCGAACTGGTGCCGCAAGGCAACCTCGCGGAACGCATTCGCGCAGCAGGCGCGGGGATCGGCGGGTTCTTCACGCCCACCGGCTACGGCACCAAGCTCGCGGAAGGCAAGGAAACCCGTCTGATCGACGGCAAGCATTACGTGCTGGAGTCGCCGCTACATGCGGACTTTGCGCTGATAAAAGCGTTCAAGGGCGACCGCTGGGGCAATCTGGTCTATCGCAAGACCGCCCGAAACTTCGGTCCGATCATGGCGAGCGCGGCGAAAACGGCCATCGTGCAGGTGTCGAAAGTGGTGCCGCTCGGTGAACTCGATCCGGAAAACATCATCACGCCGGGCATTTTCGTGCAACGCGTGATCGAAGTGCCGCAAGCGGTGCATCAAGCCGAACTTGCATCCGCGACCGCCGCCTGAGGAGAACGACATGAAAAAACTGACCCGCGATGAAATGGCCAAGCGCGTTGCCCAGGATATTCCTGAAGGCGCTTACGTCAACCTCGGCATCGGCGTGCCCACGCTGGTGGCCAATCATCTCGACGCCGGCAAGGAAATCTTCCTGCACAGCGAAAACGGCCTGCTCGGCATGGGCCCGGCGCCCGCAAAGGGCGAGGAAGACGACGAACTGATCAACGCCGGCAAGCAGCACGTCACGCTGCTCACGGGCGGCGCCTTTTTCCATCACGCGGATTCGTTCGCGATGATGCGCGGCGGCCATCTGGATTTCTGCGTGCTCGGCGCGTTCCAGGTGTCGGCGAAGGGCGACCTGGCGAACTGGCATACCGGTGCGCCCGATGCGATCCCGGCAGTCGGCGGCGCGATGGATCTGGCCATCGGCGCGAAACAGGTCTACGTGATGATGGAACACCTGACCAAGCAGGGCGAAAGCAAAATCGCGGCGGAGTGTTCGTATCCGGTCACAGGCGTGAATTGCGTCGACCGCATCTATACGGACCTGGCAATGATCGACGTCACCGATCAGGGGCTTGTGGTGCGCGAGATATTCTCGGACATCGACTTCGATGCGCTGCACAAACTGACGGGCGTACCGCTGATCGACGGCACGCAAGCGGCTCGCGCGGCCTGAGCATCGCGGCACAGGGCAGGCCTGCGGATAACTGCACGCCTTGCGCCGCTAAACCGCCAAGCGGCAAAGCGGCAAAGCGGCGAAGCTGCCGAGCCGCTAGCGCAGCGAAACGCGCACGTCGCGTCCCGCGTCCCGCCACCGTCGCGGATCAGAGTGCGCGTGAGGCGCGCTTACAGCACCTCACGTCGCTCGGGTAATGTCACGGCGCATCGCACATAGCGAGCCCGTACGCCCTGTACGACAGACGCGGCAGCGACGCACATCCACCGCGCCGTCGCGGCGAAGTGCGGGGCACGATGCGCCGCAACGCCGTGTGCGGTACGCTCTCGTTAGATAGCGTGCAGGGATGCGCTTCGCGGCGTGCCCATGCAGCTTCGGCGAAACTCTTACTTTCGACTCCCTCATCGACGCCATCATGCTCGACTCCAGCGCCCGTCTGACCGGCCTTCTTTGCGGCACCCAGCCGATGAACGATATCTGGTCGCCGCGTGCCACGCTGCAACGGATGCTCGATGTCGAAGCCGCGCTCGCGCGCGCCACGGCCGCGCATAACGTGATTCCCTACCGCGCCGTAGCCGCGATCGAGGGCGCCTGCCATGCGGATCAACTCGACGCCAACGCGCTTGCGCGCGACGCGGCGCTCGGCGGCAATCTCGCGATTCCCCTCGTCAAACAACTTACCGCGCGCGTCAAAGCGGCGGACGCGGAGGCATCGAAGTACGTCCATTGGGGCGCGACGAGCCAGGACATCATCGACACGGCGACCGTGCTGCAATTGCGCGACACCTTCGATCTGCTCGACAGCGGCCTGCAAACCACGTGCGACGCGCTGGCGAAACTCGCGGCCACCCACCGCGCGACGCCGATGATCGGCCGCACCTGGCTGCAGCAGGCGCTGCCGATCACGCTCGGTCTGAAATTCGCGCAGTGGCTCGATGCACTGCTGCGTCATCACGAGCGGCTCGATGCGTTGCGCGCGCGCGTGCTGGTGCTGCAATTCGGCGGCGCGGCCGGCACGCTGGCGAGCCTGCGCGACGCGGCGCCACAAGTCACGCAATCGCTGGCGCAGGAGCTCAAGCTGGCTGTGCCCACCTTGCCGTGGCACACGCAGCGCGATCGCATCGCCGAAACCGCATCGCTGTTCGGCATGCTGATCGGCACGCTCGGCAAAATCGCGCGCGATATCTCCTTGCAGATGCAAACCGAGATCGACGAACTGGGTGAACCTGCCGCGGCCGGCAAGGGCGGTTCGTCGACCATGCCGCACAAACGCAATCCGGTTGGCTGCGCCGCTGTGCTGACGGCCGCGACGCGCGCGCCGGGGCTGGTGGCCACGGTGTTCGCCGGCATGGTGCAGGAGCACGAGCGCGCGCTCGGCGGCTGGCAAGCCGAATGGGACGCGCTGCCGGATCTCGCGCGCCTCGCGGGCGGCGCGCTCGCCAACATCGCACAGATCGCGGCGGGGCTCAACGTGAATGTGCCGCGTCTGGCCGCCAATCTCGACGTCACGCACGGTTTGATCCTCGGCGAAGCGGTGATGCTCGCGCTCGGCGACAGCATCGGCCGGCTGGATGCGCATCATCTGGTCGAGCGCGCATCGAAAGCGGCCATCGCCGAACACAAGGCACTCTTCGACGTGCTCGCGGCGGACGCCGCCGTGACCGAACATCTTTCGATCGAGCGCCTGAAGCAACTGCTCGATCCCGCTCAATATGTCGGCCAGGCGCACGCTTATGTGGACGCCGCGCTGGCACTTCATCACGCGCGCGCCAAACGCGCCCTTTCCAAGGAGTAACCGGCATGCCCTACGCCGCAGTCAACGGTACCGAGCTTCACTATCGAATCGACGGGGACCGTCACGGCCACGCGCCGTGGATCGTGTTGTCAAATTCGCTCGGCAGCGATCTGTCGATGTGGACGCCGCAGGTCGCGGCGCTGTCCAAACACTTTCGCGTGCTGCGCTACGACACGCGTGGCCATGGTCACTCGGAAGCGCCCAAAGGTCCCTACACGATCGACCAGCTGACCGGCGATGTGCTCGGTCTGATGGACTCGCTGAAGATCGCCCGCGCGAATTTCTGCGGTCTGTCGATGGGCGGCCTGACCGGCGTCGCACTGGCCGCTCGTCACGGGAATCGTCTCGAACGGGTCGTGCTGTGCAACACGGCGGCGCGCATCGGTTCGCCGGAGGTGTGGGTGCCGCGCGCCGCAAGGGCCCGCACCGAAGGCATGCTCGCACTGGCCGACGCGGTCTTGCCGCGCTGGTTCACCGCCGACTACATCGAACGCGAACCCGTGGTGCTTGCGATGATTCGCGACGTGTTCGTGCACACCGACAAGGAAGGCTACGCATCCAATTGCGACGCCATCGACGCCGCCGACTTGCGGCCCGAAGTCCCCGGCATCAAGGTGCCCGCGCTGGTGATCAGCGGCACGCACGATCTGGCCGCCACCCCGGCACAAGGCCGCGAGCTGGCACAAGCGCTCCCGGGCGCGCGTTATGTCGAACTGGACGCCGCACATATTTCCAACATCGAGAGAGCCGAGACCTTCACGAAGACCGTGCTCGACTTCCTGACGGAGCAGAAATGAACGACGAAGACCGCTACGAAGCCGGACTCGGCGTGCGCCGCGCGGTGCTGGGCAGCGCGCACGTCGACCGGTCGCTTGCGAATCGCACGGAGTTGACCGACGAGTTCCAGAATCTGATTACCCGCTATGCGTGGGGCGAAATCTGGACGCGTGAAGGTTTGCCGCGTCACACGCGCAGTTTGCTGACCATCGCGATGATGGTCGCGCTCAATCGCAGCGAAGAACTCGCATTGCATCTGCGCGCCGCAAAAAATAACGGCGTGACGCGCGAGCAGATCAAGGAAGTACTGCTGCAAACCGCGATCTATTGCGGCGTGCCGGCGGCCAACTCGGCGTTTCACCTCGCCGATAAACTGTTCCGCGAAGACGACGCTGCAGCGGCAAAGCCTTAACAAAGTCCTGAAGCGCGCGTCACATAATGCGCGCTTCAGGCAATCCTGCTGGTATTCATCACGGCGATGTCGGCCGGCACCTGCAAGCGCACCGCGCGCAACACCGTATCCTTGATGACCTCGCGCCAATGCGCGAGTGCGGCCTTGTCCATCAGCGGCTCGCCGAGAAACGCACCCAGCGTGTACTGATTGGCGTTATAGAAATAACCGAGCGACGCGATCATCAGGTACACGTCACGCGCTTTGACGTCGGCACGAAAGACGTTTTGCGCCTGGCCCGCATCGAGCAACTTCTGCACGACCGAAATGGCATAGCCGGAAATCTCCTTCAGCTTCGACGATTTCTTCGCGTGCTTGCCCTGGTGCAGATTCTCGCTCGACAGCAGCGTGACGAACTCGGGATGATCGAGGTAGTACTGCCAGACGAATTCGACCATCTGCTCGAGGCCATGCACAGGATCGCCCAGATCGAGATCGAGCCTGCTTTCGGCTTCATTGAACTGCGTGTAGATCGTCTCCAGCACTTCGATAAACAACTGTTCCTTGCTGCCGAAGTAGTAATAGATCATCCGGTCGTGCGAACGCGCGGCCTTCGAAATACTCTCGATTCGGCCGCTTGCAAAGCCTTGCTTGGCGAAGACCTTGATGGCCGCTTTAAGAATCTTGGCGCGGGTATCTTGCGCCTGCTTCGCTCGGATACCGATGGCGCCCGGCTTGCGGGCGGCAGTGGGACTCATGGCGGTCTCGGATCTCTTTGTTAGCGTCGGGTTGAACGGCCTGCGCCGCAGCCGCTAAGGCAAGCTCGGATGCGCTTGAGCGCGGCGCGTCCTCATCATACAGCCCATATTGCGCGTGACGAAATGGCCGGCACGATCAGCTGCTCGGCGTAGATCTGAAGCGCGATTCCTACGGCAATGCCGCGCCGCAGCATTCACATGCTCACCGGGAAACTCATTGCGCAGTCTATTTTGATCGAGTAGATTTCAAACAAGTTTGGTGTAGCGGATACTACACGAACGGTGAGTGACCGCAACATGGAAAAATGCGGATCACGCGAAAGTCCCTTTGAATAGGGGCGATTCGTCAGCCGGGCAGGACCGATTGTAATGTCGTCGTATGGGAACCCCACCATGACAGAACATACGAAGGTCGATTTCGGTGCGGAGCGCGTCGACGGCGAAACCGCCTCGACACCAGGCCCGACCGTGCTCGAGAAAGCGATGCCGCGCAGCGAGCGAATGGCGTCGAACAAGATTGAATGCAATGCCTGCCCGGTGTTGTGCCAGATATCGGAAGGCCGCACCGGCGCGTGCGATCGTTATGCGAATGCGGATGGGCGGCTGATTCGCGTCGACCCTGTCGTGTTTCTGTCGCGCGCCGCGCGTTCGCCCGAAGAGATCGCGAATAGCGTGGAGTCTACGGTCGAATTTGGTGCATCGTCCGAAGTGCACGATCCTGCCGCGGAACAGGCGCTGTTCGTCACCGGCATCGGCGCATCCTCCACGTACCCCGACTACAAGCCCGCGCCGTTCATTGTTGCCTCGAAGCTCGACGACGTCGACATGATCACCGTCGTCACCGAGGGCATTTTCAGCTATTGCAGTTTCAAGGTGAAGATCGATACCGACCGCTTTCTCGGGCCGGAGCAATCGAACGTGCGTTGCCACGGCGAGATCGTCGGGCATGTGACGACCGCCGAGTACGGCTCGCAGATGCTGAGCCTGGGTGGCGTTCATCATCTGACCGGCGGCAGCAAGAAAGAAGGCCGCGTCACCTGCGACATGATGCTTGCGCTCGGCAATAAGGAAGCGGTGGAGCTGACCATCGACGGCGGTGCGAGTCTCACGATTCGCGCGGGCGCGGCGCCGATTGTCGACGGCGTGGAGGAGCGGCGTATGCGGGTGGGCTGTGGGTCGGCCACCATTGGCATCTTCGCCAAGCAGTGGTTCGGCCACGTCGACGAAGTGGTGGTGGTCGACGATCACATCACCGGCGTGCTGACCGAACACCAGGCGGGCCGCTGCCTGGGCATGACGCGTTCAGGTCTGAAGATTCGCGGCCGCAAATCGACTCCCGGCCGCTATTTTCAGGTCGCGAACCCCGGCACTGGTTGGGGCGGCACCGACATTCAGGACCCGCTGGCGATTGTCGAAGGTTTCGATCCCGCCGTGGCAAAACCGGGTATGCGTTTGCTGATGGTGTCGACCACCGGCGAACACGCGCAATGGTATGAGCTCGATCAGGACCTCGTGCCGCGTATCGCGGCCATGCCGGAGGCCGTGCGTCGCACGGTCGAACGGATCGGCGAGAACTGTGAACCTTCGCTTGCGACGGTGCTGTTTCTTGGCGGCGCAGGCGGCAGCCTGAGAGCGGGCGCGACAGAGAATCCGGTCCTGCTGACGCGCGCGATCAAACAGAAGCTCGTCAACGTCACCTGTGGCGGCGCGCCCGCCTATGTGTGGCCGGGTGGCGGCATCACCGTGATGGTGGATGTTTCGCGTATGCCCGATCGATCGTTCGGCACCGTGCCGACGCCCGCGATCGTCGCACCGATCGAATTCACCATGACGTACGACGCGTATCGCGATCTTGGCGGCCATCTCGACGCGGTGCGCTCGCTGGCAAGCGTGCTCGCGAATGGGCCGGACCATACGGAGGGGGCGCCGCTTGCCCGCAGAACATTGGCGCGTCATCCGGACAATCCGTGGCCGCCCGCTATGCCGCCGATGCCGGGCTGACCGCGAACATGAACGGCATGACGAATCCGATGAACACAATGAATGCAACGAGCGCAACCCGCACCCGGCTCGATGCGGCCCGCTGGCATTGGCAGCACGGGCCGATCGATCTGATCCTCAGTGCGGACGGCGAACCCTTGGCGGTGCAGGCCGCCTATGAGGTCTGCTGGGCACGCTTTGTCGACGTGTTGCCTGAACTGGTCTGCGAGTTGAGGCCGCTTCGGCAGCCTGTTCCAGGTCACGCAGCGCACAGCGACTGCGTGTTGAAAGGTCCCGTTGCGCGTCGCATGTGGAGCGCCTGCCATCCTCATCGCGCGCGTTACATTACGCCGATGGCGGCCGTTGCGGGCAGCGTCGCGGATGAATTGATCACGGCGTTCGCGCGTGAGGGTATAGCGCGCGCCTTCATCAACAACGGCGGCGATATCGCGCTCTACCTGACGGAAGGCCAACAGTATCGCGTGGGCGTGTTCGCCGATCTGGCGGCGTTCTCCGGCGCGAAATTGCCGGGCGCTCAAGCTTTGGACGCCAACCTGACGCTCGATGCCGCGACGCCGATTCGCGGCGTCGCGACCAGCGGCTGGCGTGGGCGCAGTTTTAGTCTGGGCATTGCCGACAGCGTTACCGTGCTGGCTCGCAACGCCGCCACTGCCGATGCCGCCGCGACGATACTCGCCAATGCCGTCAATCTGGATCATGCGGGTATCGTGCGTAGGCCGGCGTCGTCTTTGAAAGACGATAGCGATCTGGGCGACATGCTCGTGACCGTCGACGTGCCGTCCTTGCCGCAACCGTTGATCGACTTCGCGCTGGCGCGTGGTGTCGAGGCGGCGCGGCGCTTGCAGGAACAAGGTTTGATCGAAGGCGCCGCATTGTTCCTGCAAGGACGGGCGCGTGTGGCGGGATTGCACGACCAGGAAACGTTGGTCAGGAATCGCGCCGGGACGACCAGCCTGGGTCAGCAACGTGCAACAGGCAACCTGAAATAAGCAACGGAGGCTCCGTGTTCGAAATACGCCGCGTGCTGACGCACGTCGAAGACATTTTTCACGAGTTCGGCCCCGCACCCGCGCAGCCGTTGCGGCGCGGCGCGATTGCCGCGGTAATGACGAATCCGTTCGCCGGCCGCTACGAGGCCAGAATCGAGCACGCCATGGAAGCGCTCAAGCCAATCGGCTTCGACATGGCGCAACGGCTGCTGGCGGCGATGGCGGTGCCGCACGCATCGATCGAAAGCTACGGCAAAGGCGCAATCGTCGGCTCGCGGGGCGAACTCGAGCATGGCGCGCTGTGGCATGTGCCCGGCGGCTATGCGATGCGTGAACTGCTGGAGAAAAACGGCGTTCCGACTAACGCTATCGTGCCGTCCACCAAGAAAGTCGGTGCGCCTTCCACCGCGCTCGATGTGCCGCTCACACATGTCAACGCGAGCTACGTACGCAGCCATTTCGACGCGATCGAAGTGTGTGTGCCTGGCGCCCCCGCAGCGGACGAACTGGTGTATATCCTCGTGATGAGCACGGGCCAGCGCGTGCATGCGCGTGTCGGCGGCCTGGCGAAAGAGGCGATTGTGGGCAAGGACGGCTTGCGCTGAGCGGCGTAACACGCATCGAAACCGGGAGAGTGAAATGGCAATCAAGCTTCGCAAGCTGGTCGTGCAGGTCGATGAAACACGCATTGAAATGGGGCAGGCCGTCGAACCGCCGGCACGCCGTGCAGTCGCGATCGCGGTGATCGATAATCCCTACGCGGGGCGTTACGAGGCGAAACTGGACGCGCTGATCGAAGCCGGCGAGGAACTTGGCGCCTTGCTCGGCAACAAGTGTGTTGAAGCGCTCGGCATCAAACCGGGCGACGCGCAAAGCTACGGCAAGGCCGCGATCGTCGGCGAAGCGGGTGAACTCGAGCACGCGGCGGCGATCCTGCACCCCAAGCTTGGCGCCCCGCTGCGCGTCGCGGTTGAAAAAGGCGCGGCGCTGGTGCCGTCGGCGAAAAAAATGGGTACGCTCGGCACCGCGATCGACGTGCCGCTGGGCCATAAGGACGCCGCCTTCGTACGCAGCCATTTCGACGCGATCGAGGCACGCGTGTCGGATGCGCCGCGCGCGAATGAAATCGTCGTGGCCGTCGCGGTGACTGCCTCGGGCCGGCCGCTGCCGCGCATCGGCGGCTTGCAGGTGAGTGAGATCAAGGGCGAAGACGGTTTGCGCTGAGCTATTTCAAGGGTCGCGATGCTTTCGAATTTGCTGGTACAGATGGTCAACGGGCTCGCCGATGCGTCGACGCTGTTTCTCGTCGCCGCCGGTTTGTCGCTGATCTTCGGCGTGACGCGCATCGTCAACTTCGCGCACGGCTCGTTCTATATGTTCGGCATTTACGTCGCGTATAGCATCGCGAGCCGTTTCGGCCATACCACGGGCGGCTTCTGGCTGTCGGTGCTGGCTGCCGCGCTGGTGGTGGCGGTGCTCGGCGCGCTGGTCGAAATGATCGTGCTGCGGCGCATCTACCAGGCGCCCGAGTTGTTTCACCTGCTGGCGACCTTCGCGCTGGTGCTGATCTTTCGCGACGCCGCGTTGTGGCTATGGGGCCCGGAAGACCTGTTTGGACCGCGTGCGCCGCATCTGGCCGGCGCGGTCGAGTTTCTCGGCCATCCGCTGCCGACCTACGATATTGCGCTGATCGTGATCGGACCCGTGGTGTTGCTGCTGCTCTGGTATGCGTTGACGCGCACCCGTTGGGGCACGCTCGTGCGCGCCGCGACCCAGGATCGCGAAATGCTCGGCGCGCTCGGCATCAATCAGGCATGGTTGTTTACCGGCGTGTTTTTTGTCGGCGCGTTTCTCGCCGGCCTGGGCGGTGCGCTGCAAGGGCCGCGGATGTCGGCGAATCTGTCGCTCGATCTGGAGACCATCGGCAATGCGTTTGTCGTCGTCGTGGTCGGCGGCATGGGGTCGATTCCGGGCGCGTTTATCGCGGCGTTGCTGATCGCCGAGATCAAGGCGCTCTGCATCGGCATCGGCCATGTATCGGTGTTCGGTATCGATCTGTCGTTGAGCCGTTTTACGCTGGTTGCGGAATTCGTCGTGATGGCGGTGGTGCTGGTGGTGCGGCCTTGGGGCTTACTCGGGAAGGCGAGCGCGGCGGTGCGTGGCATGGCGGCGCCCGAAGCGCCCCTGAGGCCCGCCGGCAAGCGTCTGAAGTGGCTGGCGGCCATCGCCTTGCTGGTGCTGGTGCTCGCACCGCTTGCGGCCAACGCGTTTCCCTATATGCCTGTGCTGCTGGTTGAAATCCTGATCGCCGTGCTGTTCGCCACGAGTCTGCATTTCATCATGGGTCCCGGCGGCATGCATTCGTTTGGCCACGCCGCGTATTTCGGCCTGGGTGCGTATGGCGCCGCGCTGTTTCTCAAGGTTCTGAATCTGCCGATGGAAGCCGCGTTGCTGCTCGGCCCCTTGCTCGCCGTTGCGGGCGCGCTGGTATTCGGCTGGTTTTGCGTGCGGCTCTCCGGCGTGTACCTCGCGATGCTGACGCTCGCGTTCGCGCAGATCGTCTGGTCCGTGGTGTTCCAATGGGACGACGTAACGGGCGGCAGCAACGGCATTCTCGGCCTGTGGCCGTCGAACTGGTTGTCGTCGCCGGTCGCTTTTTATTATCTGACGCTCGCCTGCGCCGTGGTGGGGGTGTGGCTGCTGCGCAAGATGCTGTTCTCGCCGCTCGGCTACGCGATGCGGGCGTCGCGCGATTCGGTGTTGCGCGCCGAAGCCATCGGCATCGACGTGAAACGTGTGCAGTGGGCGGCGTTCGTTGTCGCGTCGCTGTTTTGCGGGCTTGCCGGATCGTTGTATGCCTTTTCCAAAGGGACGATTTCGCCCGAGGTGATCAGCGTGAGCCGCTCCGTGGATGGCCTCGTGATGGTGCTGCTCGGCGGCTTGCAGACCTTGACCGGTCCCATCGTCGGCGCGGCGGTGTTCACCTGGCTACAGGACACCGTCGCGCGGCAGACCGACTATTGGCAGGCGTTGCTGGGTTTCGCGATCCTGTTGCTGGTGATCGCGTTTCCGCAGGGGATCGTCGGGTTCATTCGCGAGCGGTTTGGCGACGATACGGTGGATAAGGCGGAAGAGCGGGCTCCGGCGGCGTCACAAGGAACGGCGATCAAGGAGGGGCTATGAGCCTGCTGCGCGTATCCGGCCTCTCCAAGTCGTTCGGCGGCCTGAAAGCGGTCGACGACGTGTCCTTCGATCTTGAAGCCGGCCAGTTGCTCGCGCTGCTGGGACCAAATGGCGCGGGCAAGTCGACCTGCTTCAACATGGTCAACGGGCAACTGCAACCGTCGTCCGGTTCGATTCGTCTTGAAGATCGCGAACTGGTCGGCATGCGGCCACGCGATATCTGGCGGTTGGGCGTCGGCCGCACGTTTCAGATTGCCGCGACCTTCAATTCGATGACCGTGCTCGAAAACGTGCAGATGGCCCTCGTCTCGCGCGAACGCAAAACTTTCGGCCTGTGGAAACCCGCGCGCTCGCGCTACGCCGACGAAGCCATGACGCTGCTCGAACAGGTCGGCATGGGCGCCGACGCGAACCGCGCCTGCGGTGTGCTCGCTTATGGCGATGTCAAACGTGTTGAACTGGCGATCGCGCTGGCGAATCGGCCGAAGTTGTTGCTGATGGACGAGCCCACCGCCGGCATGGCGCCCAGGGAGCGCAACGAACTGATGGCGCTGACGAGGCGTCTTGTCACGGAGTACAAGATCGGCGTGCTCTTTACCGAACACAGCATGGACGTTGTATTCGCTTACGCCGATCGCATGATCGTGCTCGCGCGCGGCAAGCTGATTGCCGAGGGCGACGGCGAAACGATCCGCAACGACGCACGCGTTCAGGAAGTCTATTTCGGCACCGGCAAGACCTTCCAGCCACGCGCGCCGTTGCATGAAGCGGCAGGCGGCCATCCGGGACAAGGAGCGCTGCAATGAGCGAGCCGATGCTGAAGGTCTCCGGCCTCAATGCGTTCTACGGTCGTGCGCATATTCTGTTCGACGTCGGTCTCGAAGTGGGCCGTGGCGAAGTGGTCGCGCTGATGGGCCGCAACGGCGCCGGCAAATCGACCACGATGAAAGCGGTGATGGGACTATTGCCGCGCCGCCAGGGCGAAGTGCGTTTTCGCGGACAGAACATCACGGCGTTGCCGCCTTACCGGATCGCTCGAATGGGCATGGGATTCGTGCCGGAAGACCGGCGCGTGTTCGCCGATCTGACGGTGATGGAAAATCTCGATACGGGCCGTCAACCGCCGCGCGAAGGCGCGCCGCAATGGACGCCGGAAAAACTGTTCCGCCTGTTCCCCAATCTGGGCGAAATGCCCAGACGCCCCGGCGGCCAGATGAGCGGCGGCGAGCAGCAGATGCTGACCGTCTCGCGCACGCTGATGGGCAACCCGTACCTTGTGCTGCTCGACGAACCGTCCGAGGGTGTTGCTCCCGTGATCGTCGAGCAGATGGCAAACATGATTCTCGAACTCAAGCGCGAAGGGCTATCGATTCTGTTGTCCGAACAGAATCTGCACTTCGCCGAGCTGGTCAGCGACCGCGCGTACGTCCTCGAAAAAGGGCAGATTCGCTTTAGCGGCACGATCGGCGAACTCGCAAAGAATGAAACAGTGAGGCGCGCTTATCTGAGCGTGTGATTCCATCGGCGCAAGGCGGCGTGCAGAGGGTATGCGCGCATGCGGCGCGGGGCAGTCGTTGCGAAAGGAGAGGCAGATGGCAGCAGAGACGTTGACAGGCTTGTCGGGCAAGGTCGCCGTAACGAACATCGGTCTGCTGTTATCCGGCGACATCGACAAACCGATTCTCGATGCGAACACGCTGGTGATCGACGACGGCGTGATCGTCGCGATCGGCCGGGAGAAAGACTGTGACCTCGAGGGCGCGCGAACCACGGTCGACTGCAAAGGCACCGCGGTCGCGCCGGGCCTGATCGACTCCCACGTGCATCCGGTGTTCGGCGACTGGACGCCGCGGCAGAATCAGATGGGCTGGATCGAGTCGAATCTGAACGGTGGCGTGACGACCATGATCTCCGCCGGCGAAGTGCACTTGCCTGGGCGTCCGAAAGACGTACTCGGCGTCAAGGCGCTCGCGATTACCGCGCAGCGTTCGTTCGAAGGGATGCGCGGCGCGGGTGTCGGTGGCGGCGTGAAGGTCATGGCGGGCGCGCCAGTGATCGAGAAGGGCATGGTCGAAGAGGACTTCAAGGAGCTTTCGGAAGCGGGCGTGAAGCTGCTCGGTGAGGTCGGTCTGGGCAGTGTGAAGGGCGGCGAGGAAGCCGCACAGATGGTGGCGTGGGCCCGCAAGTACGGCATTCAAAGCACGATTCACACGGGTGGCCCGTCGATTCCCGGCTCGGGCCTGATCGATCGGGACGTGGTGCTCGCTGCCGACGCGGACGTGATCGGCCACATCAACGGCGGCCATACCTCGCTGTCCTATCGGCACGTATGCGATCTGTGCGAGCAATCGAGCCGCGCGCTGGAGATCGTTCACAACGGTAATGAACGGATCGCCCTGCTCACCGCGCGCCATGCGATCGAATTGAAGTGTCCGCACCGGATTATTCTCGGCACGGATAGCCCGGCGGGTTCCGGCGTGCAACCGCTCGGCATTCTGCGGATGATCGCGCTGATCTCGAGTCTCGCGGATGTCCCGGCTGAAATCGCTTTCTGTTTTGCGACCGGCAACACCGCGCGGCAACGCAATCTGCGTCAGGGATTGATCGAAGTGGGGCGTCCCGCCGATCTGGTCTTCATGGATCGCGCACAGCACACGGCGGCCGATACGCTGCTGGAAAGCGTGCAACTGGGCGATATTCCCGGCGTCGGCATGGTGATGATCGACGGGCTGATCCGCTGCAGGCGCAGCCGCAATACGCCACCGGCGACCGAAGTGCCGGTGGTGCTTTGAGCGCCTTCCGCACGGCGTGGCCGGTACTCCCATGAACCGTCCGGCGCCTCTTGCGCTGCACGTCAACGGCGCGACCCATCTGGTCAGCGCCGCTGCCGATACGCCGCTGCTTTATCTGCTGCGCAACGACCTCGCATTGAACGGTCCGAAATTCGGATGTGGTCTCGGCGAATGCGGCGCGTGCACGGTATTGCTCGATGGCATGCCGACGCGCTCGTGCGTGACGACCGCGAAGGTTGCGCTGGGGCGCGAGATCACCACGCTCGAAGGATTGGGTACGCGTACCGCGCTGCATCCGGTACAGCAGGCATTTATCGAGGAACAGGCCGCACAGTGCGGCTATTGCCTGAACGGCATGATCATGACCGCCAAAGCGTTGCTCGATCGCGATCCGCATCCGGGTGTCGAAACGATTCGGCGGGAATTGTCGCGCAATCTCTGCCGCTGCGGCACGCATGTCGAGATCGTGCGCGCGGTTCAGCGCGCAGCGGAATTGCTTGCCGTGCAAGCGGTGCCGGATCGGGGAGCGCAGGCATGACCGGGCCGGATTTCAGCGTCGATCGGCGGGCCGCGCCGCCGTCGCGGCAGCACCTCTACGACGCGCAGAGTGTGCTGCTCGTCACGCGGCCGCCGCAACCGCCGGTGCGCGCGCCGATTGGGCAGCCGGGGTCGCGCTCCACGTTCGTACCGACGCAAGCCGACATGTTTCTTGTCGTGCGCGACGACGGCAGTGTGGTCGCGTTCAACGGTCACGTCGATCTCGGTACCGGCATAGGCACAGCGCTCGCGCAGATCGTCGCGGAAGAACTGGATGTGCCGTTGACGCGCGTGTCGATCGTACTGGGTCATACGAATGAGGCGCCGAATCAGGGTCCGACGATCGCGAGCGCGACGATCCAGATATCGGCCGTGCCGTTACGGCATGCAGCCGCGCAAGCCCGGCAATTCCTGCTGACCGAAGCGGCCGCGCGTTTGAAGGTCGATCCGGCGCAACTCGATGTGCGCGACGGCGTGATCTTTCAACGTGACGACGACACCATCAAAGGTCTGAGCTACGGCGAACTGATCGCCGGCCGGCGTATTGAACTGACACTCGCCACCGACGCGCCTTTGAAGTCACCCGACACGTACAGGATCGTCGGCAAGAGCTCGCCGCGTGTCGATATTCCCGCGAAGGCCACCGGAGAACTGAGCTTCGTGCATGACGTGCGCGTGCCGGGCATGCTGCACGGCCGTGTCGTACGGCCGCCTTACGCGGGAATCGCGCAGGGCGAGTTCATCGGCAATAGCCTGTTGCATGTCGATGAAGATTCCCTTCGTGACTTGCCCGGCATCGTCAAGGTAGTGGTGATCCGCGATTTCGTGGGTATTGTCGCTGAGCGCGAAGAGATCGCGCAGCAGGCGGTGAAGCGGTTGGATGTACGGTGGAAAACAGTAGAAGGTTTGCCGCCGCTCGAAACCAGCGAGGAAGTGGAGGCCGCGCTAAGAGCCAATCCGGCCAGCCGGCGCGATCTGGTGATCGAAGGCGACATGGACGCAGCGCTTGCGCAAGACCCGGCCCGAACGTTGGAACGCACCTACGTATGGCCGTTTCAGATGCATGCGTCGATTGGACCGTCGTGCGCGGTGGCCGACTACCGGGAAGGGACACTGAAGGTCTGGTCGGGTACGCAGAATCCCCATTCGTTGCGCGCCGACCTCGCTCTGCTGATGCCGCTGGACGAAGCGCACATCGAAATCGTGCGCATGGATGCGGCCGGGTGCTATGGCCGCAATTGCGCGGACGACGTCGCCGCCGATGCCGCGCTGCTCTCGCGCGCAACCGGCAGTCCCGTGCGTGTGCAACTCTCGCGCGAAGACGAGCATGCCTGGGAGCCCAAGGGTGCAGCGCAATTGATGGACGTGCGCGGCGCTTTAGGCGCGCAAGGCGAACTCGCCGCCTACGATTTCGCAACGCGCTATCCATCGAACGACGCCCCCACGTTGGCGCTGTTGCTTACCGGAACCCTGTCCCCGCAGCCGCAAGTCTTCGAAATGGGCGACCGCACGGCCGTGCCGCCGTACGACTACCGGACCATGCGCATCGTTTGCGACGACACGCCGCCGATCGTGCGCGCGTCCTGGCTAAGAGGCGTGTCCGCGTTGCCGAACACGTTCGCGCATGAATCTTTCATCGACGAGCTCGCGGCGCAAGCGGGCGCGGACCCCGTTGAGTTTCGGCTGAAACATCTCACTGATCCGCGGGCGATCGATCTCGTCAAGGCTGTGGCTGAGAAAGCCGGCTGGCAGCCTCGTACCGCCGCGTTTAAAGACGAGGCTCAGGAACAGGGCGACGTTGCGCGCGGCAGAGGTTTCGCGTACGCCCGCTACGTGCACAGCAAATTCCCCGGCTTCGGCGCGGCTTGGTCCGCGTGGGTTGCCGACGTCGAGGTGAACCGCAAGAGCGGCGAGCTTGCGGTGACGCGCGTAGTGGTCGGGCAGGACACCGGCACGATGGTGAATCCGGATGGCGTGCGCCATCAGATTCACGGCAACGTGATCCAGGCAACCAGCCGCGCGCTGAAAGAACGCGTGACGTTCGGCGAGAATGCGGTGACAAGTCAGGAGTGGGGCGCGTACCCGATTCTGACTTTCCGTGAAGTGCCGGTAATCGACGTGGTGATGATGCCGCGTCACGGCGAGCCGCCGATGGGCACCGGCGAATCGGCTTCGCTGCCCGGTGCCGCAGCGATCGCCAACGCGTTATATGACGCGACAGGGGTGCGTTTTCGCAGGCCGCCGTTCACGCCTGAAACGATTCGCGCCGCGCTCGCCGATGCGCAAGCGCAGGAAGCCACTGCACGCAGCAGGAAGCGCTGGCGATTCGGCTTTCTCGGCACGCTCGCCGCGGGCGCGGTCGGCTGGCTGGGCGTACTGGCCATGTCGCCGGCAGCCATTGCGCCGATTGCGCCGCCGCTCGCGAGCGCGTTCGCGCCCGAACTGGTGGCGCGCGGCAAGCTGCTCGCGTCGCTGGGTAACTGCGCGGTTTGCCATACTGCCCACAATGGCGTGCCGAACGCGGGTGGCAAACCGCTCGATACGCCATTCGGCACCGTGTATAGCACCAACATCACGCCCGACGGACTAACGGGCATCGGTACATGGTCGCTCGACGCGTTCGTGCGGGCGATGCGGCAAGGTATCAGCCGCGACGGGCATCGTCTGTATCCCGCGTTCCCCTACACGTCGTTCAAAAACACCTCCGACGACGACCTCAAGGCGCTTTACGCTTACCTGATGGCACAGACGCCGGTGCGCTCGCGCCCGCCGGAAACGAAGCTGGCGTATCCGTTCAGCGTGCGTCCTCTGATGGCCGTATGGAACGGGCTTTTCCTTGGACGCAACCCTTTGCCCGCCGATGCGACGCAAAGCGCGCAATGGAATCGCGGAGCGTACCTGGTGAACGGTCTCGGCCATTGCAGCGCATGCCATACGCCGCGCAACGCATTCGGCGCCGAGAAAACCGGCGCCGCTTTCATGGGCGGCGGCATGGCGGACGGATGGGAAGCGCCCGCGCTGTCGACGCTTTCCAACGCGCCCGTACCCTGGAGCGAAGACGAACTGTTCAGCTATCTGCGCTACGGCCACGCGCCCTTGCATGGCGTGGCGGCCGGCCCGATGGCTCCGGTCGTCAACGATCTGGCGGCTTTGCCCGACAGCGATATTCGCGCGATGGCCACGTATCTGGCCTCGTTGAATCCTCTCGAGGCCAACGCGGATCCGGCGGCCATGGCGCGTCAATATGAGCAGGCCAGCACGATAACGGGTACCGCAACCGGTCCTGGCGCACGCCTGTTCGATGGCGCGTGTGCTGCCTGTCATCACACCGGTAGCGGGCCGCAATTGTTTGGTGCGCATCCGTCGCTGGCGCTTAACACGAATCTGCACAGCGCGACGCCTGATAATCTGATTCGCGTGATTCTCGATGGTATCGGCTCGCCTGCGCGTCCCGAACTCGGTACGATGCCGGCTTACCGTGATAGTTTCAACGACGCGCAGGTCGCCGAACTCGTGTCCTACCTGCGTCAGCAATTCGCCGGCGGCAAACCGGCATGGCAGGACGTCGCGGCAAGCGTCGCCAGAATCCGCGCGGCGCCGCGGGCAGAGTGAAGTCGCCGAACGCATTGCCCCGCCGGTGTGCAACAGAACTTGCAGCACGGCTCGCTGAAGGAATTACCGGGCGAACCGTTGAACGAATCACGAAACGCTTCAACGCTTGATAAAAAGACCGCATTCCCGCAATCCTTTTGATAACGGAGAAACGCATGACCACGCGCGCAGGATGGATCTCTCGCCTCACGGTTTCAACGGTTCTATCGCTCGCGGCTGTCGGCGCGAGCGCGCAGCAGACCATCAAGATCGGTGAGATCAACAGCTACAAGGCGCAGCCGGCCTTTCTCGGACCTTACAAGAACGGCTGGAATCTCGCGCTCGACCAGGTGAATGCGGCGGGCGGTGTATTGGGCAAGCAACTCGAAGTGGTGTCGCGCGACGACAACGGCAATCCGGGCGACACGATCCGTGTCGCGCAGGAATTGATTGCACGTGAGCAGGTGCAATTACTGTTCGGCGGTTTCCTGTCGAACACGGGTCTTGCGTTGACTGACTTTGCCAAGCAGAAGAAGATTTTCTTCCTCGCGGCCGAGCCGTTGACGGACAAGATCGTTTGGGCCGACGGCAACAAATATACGTACCGACTGCGTCCATCGACGTACATGCAGGTTGCGATGCTGGTGCCTGAGGCGGTGAAGCTGAAGAAGAAGCGCTGGGCGCTCGTGTATCCGAATTACGAGTATGGGCAATCGGCGGTGGCGACGTTCAAGAAGCTGATGACGGCGGCGCAGCCGGACGTGCAGTTTGTTGC
Source organism: Paraburkholderia fungorum (assembly GCF_902833645.1). Lineage (GTDB taxonomy): Bacteria > Pseudomonadota > Gammaproteobacteria > Burkholderiales > Burkholderiaceae > Paraburkholderia > Paraburkholderia fungorum. The sequence continues at coordinate 944,257 of NZ_CADFGE010000002.1, read as the reverse complement.
AGAGCAGGCGACGCCGCTGGGCAATGTCGACGCGGGCGCGGTCACGCAGGCGCTTGCCGATGCGAAGCCGGATGCGATTTTCAACGTGCTGTTTGGCGCCGATCTCGGCAAGTTTGTGCGAGAAGGTAATACGCGGGGCTTGTTCAAGGATCGCAGCGTGGTGTCGTTGCTGACGGGCGAGCCGGATTATCTCGATCCGTTGGGGGCGGAGGCGCCGACTGGCTGGATCGTGACGGGGTACCCGTGGTATTCGATCGATACGGCGGCGAACAAGAAGTTTGTGGATGCGTATCAGGCGAAGTACCACGATTATCCGAGGCTTGGGTCGGTGGTGGGGTATTCGGCGCTGATGTCGATTGCGGCGGGGATCAGGAAGGCTGGGTCTACGGATCCGGATAAGCTTGCTGCCGCGTTCAAGGGCTTAGGGGTGGATACGCCCTTCGGGCCGATTACTTATCGGGCTCAGGATAATCAGTCGACAATGGGGGCGTTTGTTGGGGTTACCGGGGTTAAGGATGGGAAGGGGGTGATGACTTCTTATCGGTATGTGGACGGCGCTAGTGTGCAGCCGTCGGATGCTGAGGTTAAGAAGTTGAGGGCGGCGGAGTGAGGGGGGTTTTTGCCTGTTCGGCGGTTTTGTTGTTGATCTGGATTTTGGGCTCTTCCTTGCAGGGCAGGGTTCGTGGTCTGTTCTGGTGTTGGTCTTTTGGCCTTTCCTTGAATTGTTAGTGGTCTATTAGCGTTGCCCCTGTGCGGGGCGGCACCTACTTTTCTTTGCCTGCCGCAAAGAAAAGTAGGCAAAAGAAAGCGGCTCAAACCGCTAGTTCTTAAGCGGGTCCCCCGCACAGTAGCGGTAGTGGTGCATCTGGAATCTGTCGCCTCGCACACTTCGCCTTAGTGACAAGGCAGTCATACCTCCGGCGGCGCTGCGCCGCCGAAACCCATTTTCCAAAACCATCAGGTGTACCAGGCGCCCCGCTGGTTTCCCTGGCAGACCCGTCCGCGACGCACGCAGTGCGGAGTGGGAGCTGATGAGCCCTGTGTCAACGGCGCTGAGTGCGCGAGGCGACAGATTCCAGATGCACCACTACCGTGGCTGCGCGGGGGACCCGCTTATGAGCTGGCGGTGTGAGCCGCTTTCTTTTGCCTACTTTTCTTTGCGGCAGGCAAAGAAAAGTAGGTGCCGCCCCGCACAGGGGCAACGCTAATAGACCACTAACAATTCAAGGAAAGGCCAAAAGACCAACCCGAAACAAACCACGAACCCAGCAAGGCACCGCCCAAAATCCAGATCAACAAACAAAACCGCCGAACAGGCAAAAACTCAAATCCTCATTCCTCCGCATCATGCTCAATCACAAACCGCCTCAAATAAGCCAGCACAGCGGCTTCCACCCCCCGATGATCGGCCGTGCTCTTTGACCCGGCATTCTCCTCGTCGCCAAACAACGCCGGCGGCGCATCGTGCACATCCACTTCCTGCCCTTCACGAAACACGCGAATCTCGTGAACGTCTTCAGCATATTCGGCAACCCAATGCACACCCTCGATATGCGCGCCTGCGCGAACGGTAGGTATCTTCATGGACGTCTCCCGTCGGGCCGGACCACGGCGCCAACCCTTGCCATCACGATACGCCGTCCAGACGCTATGCGCGAGCGTCACAAGGCAACTTCCCCAACTTTCGCTGCACCGCAACGAGCCTCCCCCATGCCTAACCATGCGGCCGTCGACGCCCATACCGATGCCCGCCGCATCACATAAAAAAGTGCCAAATCTTCAGTAAATACCTCCTCGAACCACATCGGCCCTTGCGGCACACAACCCCGGCACACGCGTTGCTCAGTCCACAGAGTCAACAGCTAACCGGAGAACTGTCATGCCCGAACAGAAAACCATCAAGCGTGCCCAAGCCGATAAGCGTGCCGGCAAGGCATCAAGTACCCAGGCCGGCGAATTCATCAAGGAGCAGGTCGACAGGGTGCGCGCCGGCAAGCACGGTGTGAGATCGGCCAAGCAGGCCATAGCAATCGGTCTGTCAGAAGCGCGCCGTGCAGGCGTTGCGGTGAAGTCGCCGAAGAAGGGCACGGCCAGCGAGGCAACCCGCAAGAAAGCAGCGAAAGATAACGCGGCGGGTCAGCACAAAAGCACGGCGAAAAAGAGCGCGAACGGCGAATCGGCAGCGAAACGCTCACGTGCCGCAACCAACGCATTGAAGCGTGAAAGCACCGCCGGTGTATCGCGCACGGCTTTGTCGAAGCAAACGAAGTCGGCCGCAGCAAAACGTCCAGCGGCGAGCCGTTCCGCAGCAGCGAAGAAAGCCGCCGCGACGAAGGGCGCCGCGGGCCGCTCGGCCGCAGCGAAGAAAGCTGCGCACACCAGGGCTACCCGCGCGCATCATTGAAGTAAGGGAGTACCTGAACAGACGTGCGGCGCATGATGGAAACCGGCCGCACTGTGTCGATGCCTCGCACCTGAGAGAGGATCGATGTCGGCCCACGCAAGGCGGGCAGCGAAGCGGCGCGCGCACCCCACGCGCGCCGCCCCTTTCCACGAGCCCTGCTTACTGCACGGTCGCCAGCACGTCGCCCACGGTCTTGAAGATGTGCGCGATCTGCTCTTCGTCGATGATGAGCGGCGGCGAGAACGCGAGGATGTCGCCGGTAAAGCGCACTAGCACGCCCGCTTCGAAGCACTTCACGAACGCTTCGTAAGCTCGCGCACCCGGCGCGCCGTCGCGCGGCTCGAGTTCGACGCCCGCGATCATGCCGAGGTTGCGCACGTCCTTCACATGCTTGGCGCCCCGCAGCGAGTGAGCCGCGGCTTCGAACTTCGGCGCCATCGTCGCAGCGCGCTCGAACAGGCCTTCGCGGCGATACAGGTCGAGCGTCGCAACCGCAGCGGCGGTCGCGGCCGGGTGGGCCGAATACGTGTAGCCGTGGAATAGCTCGATGGCGCCCTGTGCGCCGCTGTTGACGATCGAGTCATGAATCGTGCGGCTCGCGGCCACTGCGCCCATCGGGATCGAGGCGTTGTTGATCGCCTTGGCCATCGTGATCAGGTCCGGCGTCACGCCGAAGTACTCGCTCGCCGTTGCCTTGCCGACGCGGCCAAAAGCGGTAATCACTTCGTCGAAAATCAGCAGGATGCCGTGCTTCGTGCAAATTTCGCGCAGCTTCTGCAGATAGCCTTGCGGCGGAATCAGCACACCCGTCGAGCCGGCCACCGGTTCGACGATCACGGCGGCAATCGTCGAGGCATCGTGCAGCGTGACAATGCGCTCGAGTTCGTCGGCGAGATGGGCGCCCCAGGCGGGCTGGCCTTTCGAAAACGCGTTGTGTTCAAGGTTGTGCGTGTGCGGCAGGTGATCGACCGCCGGCAGCAACACGCCGGAGAAGGTCTTGCGGTTCGGCGCGATACCGCCGACCGAAATGCCGCCGAAGCCCACGCCGTGATAGCCGCGCTCGCGCCCGATCAGACGGGTGCGCTGACCTTCGCCGCGCGAACGGTGGTACGCGAGGGCGATTTTCAGGGCGGTGTCGACCGATTCGGAGCCGGAGTTCGTGAAGAAGATCCGGTCGAGGCCATCCGGCATCAGTTCGGCGACTTTGGTGGCCGCTTCGAACGCCAACGGGTGGCCCATCTGAAAGGTCGGCGCGAAATCGAGCGTCGACAGTTGTTCGGTAATCGCCGCCACGATTTCGTCGCGCCCGTGGCCGGCGTTCACGCACCAGAGACCGGCGCAGCCGTCGAGCACTTCACGCCCGTCAGTGGTGCGGTAATACATGCCCTTGGCCGATTCCAGCAGGCGCGGCGCGGCCTTGAACTGGCGGTTGGCGGTAAACGGCATCCAGAAAGACGACAGATCGTCGATGACGGGGCGCGAAGTCATGGTTTTCTCCTCGAAGTGGTCCCCCAAGGGACTTCCGTTGGGGCATAGCCAAAACTGTAGCGTTCGCGGTTTAATGGCGGCATAAACAGTTGACGCGGTGTGGCGCTAACTGTGTTGGTGGAAACGCGATAACTGTGCCGACTCCTCACTTCTGACCATGATCGAATTACAACTGGAGCGCGACCGGCGCGCCGCGCCTACGCTCGTCGAGCAGGTGGTGCAGGGCTTCGCGAGCGCGATCGAAGCGCAGTCGCTGCGCGCGGGCGCGCTGTTGCCGTCGGTGCGGCAGTTGGCGCAAAGCCACGAGCTGAGCACCTTCACGGTCACGGAGGCCTACAACCGTCTTGTTTCGATGGGCCTTGTAGTGGCGCGGCGCGGCTCCGGTTATCGGGTCGCGGCGCGCGCGCAGTCGGCACGGGCCGCTCCGACCGACTGGCAACCGCCGAGCCTGACCGCGACCTGGCTGCTGTCCGACGTGTTCGCCGACCATTCGGTGCCGATCAAGGCGGGCGGCGGCTGGCTGCCGAACGAGTGGATCAACGAAACGGGTTTGCAGCATGCGCTGCGGGCCATGAGCCGGGTGCCGGCGGCACGGCTCGGCGACTACGGGCATCCGTACGGTTTCGCGCCGCTGCGCGAGCGGATCGCCGAGCAGCTCGACCGGCGCGGTTTGCCGGTCGACGTCTCCAACGTGCTGCTCACGCAGGGCGCGACGCAAGGGCTCGATCTGATCGTGCGCACCTTGCTGCGCGCGGGCGACGCGGTGATCGTCGAAGATCCGGGTTATTGCAATCTGCTGCAGATTCTCAAGCTCGCGGGGCTGGTCGTGCACGGCGTGCCGCGCACGCCGGCGGGCGTCGATACCGACGTGCTAGAGGCGCTGGTCGCGCAACACAAGCCGAAGGCGATTTTCGTCAACACCACGCTGCAGAATCCGACCGGCGTGACGTTCGGCATGTCGGCGGCGTTCCGTCTGTTGCAGATCGCCGAGCGTCAGCGCATGTGGGTGATCGAAGACGATGTCAGCCGCGAGCTGGCGCCGCCCGGCGCGCCTCTGTTTGCCGCGATGGAAGGCTTGCAGCGCGTGCTCTACGTAGGCGGTTTTTCGAAGACGGTGACGCCGGGACTGCGCTGCGGGTATGTGGTCGCCGAGCGGGCGGTGCTGCGCGAACTGGCGCGCACGAAGATGGCGGTGGGTTTGACTTCGTCGGAAGCGATCGAGCGGATCGTCGATAAGGTATTGCTCGAAGGGCGCTATGCGCGCCACGTCGAAGCCGTGAACGAGCGGCTCAAGCTCGCGCACGCAACCGTCGAGGAGCGGCTCGATTCGCTCGGTCTCGAACTGTTTCACCGGCCGCGAGCCGGCCTGTTTCTATGGGCGCGGCTGCCGATCGAGGCGGAACGCGCGGGCGAAGTGGCGACCGCCGCGCTCACGCACGGCATCTGGCTCGCGCCCGGCTCCTACTTTCGTCCCGACGATGCGCCGAGCGCCTGGTTCCGTTTCAACGCGCCGTATTCGACCGACGACGCGCTGTGGCGCTTCATCGAACGAATCGGGCGCGGCGAGATCTAGCACAGCTGCGTTTGTACTCGTGCTCGTGCTGGTGCACGTACTCAGGCGGACAGGCCGAGCAGCTTCAGCGCGATCGGATACAGCGAGAGCACCAGCAGCAGCGCCATCGCCACGTTGAAAATGCGCAAGCGCTTCGGGTCTGACAGCACGCGCCGCATCGCGGTGCCGAACCCGGCCCACAGGCAGATGCACGGAAAACCGATCACGTAAAAGATCGCCGCCATCGCGATCGCGTTCATGCTGGTGCTCTGGCTCAGATGGATCGTGGTGGCGGCCGTCAGCACCATCATCCACGCTTTCGGATTGACCCACTGGAACGCGATAGCTTCATAAAACTTCATGGGCCGGTGATCGCCTTTCTTGACCTTCAGTTCACCCGACGTGCCGATTTTCCACGCGAGATACAGCAGATACGCGACGCTTGCGACTTCGAGCACCGTGTACAACACCGGGAAGTGCACGAAGGCTTCGCCCAGACCAATGCCTACCGACAGCATCAACAGAACAACCCCAGCACTGATGCCGGAGAGATGCGGCAGCGTGCGGCGAAAGCCGAAGTTGACGCCCGAGGCGAGCAGCATCGTATTGTTCGGACCGGGCGTGATCGTGGTGACGAGCGCGAACAGGATGCCGGCGGGCAGCGCGCTGAGACTGAGGTAGGACATCATGGGTGGCTCCGGGGGCGATCAGTAAAACGTATGGAGCATTCTAGCGAAGCATTCCGGTACAGTACCTGTACGGTTTGTGGGATGGTGTCCGGTACAGGAGAGCGATGCTGGAAGCGGCCCGGGTAACGGCACTAAACTGAACGCGTGGCCTGGAGGGGAGAACGTCATGCGTCTCGTTGACTGGAACATCCAATGGGGACGCGGTGTGGATGGCCGCGTCGACTTCGCCCGCATCGTGCGCGAAGCAGGAGCGCTGTGCGATTTCGACATTCTTTGCCTTCAGGAAGTCACGCGCGGTTTTCACGAGGGCCCCGCCGCGGGCGGACTGGCGGGCGGCCCCTCCGCCGATCAATTCGCCGAGCTGGCCGCGTTGCTGCCCCACGCACAGGTGTTCGACGTAATCGGCTCCGATCTTCCACCGGTCGGGAATGGGCGGCAGCGGCGCCAATTCGGCAATGCAATCGTGACCCATCTTCCTGTCAGACAGGTGCTGCGTCATTCATTGCCGTGGCCGGCGGACCCGGCGAAGCCGTCAATGCTGCGCGCCGCGCTCGAAGCGGTAATCGACACGGACGTCGGGCCGTTGCGCGTGATCTGCACGCATCTCGAGTTTTACTCGGAAGCACAAAGGCTGGCACAAGTGGCAAAGCTGCACGAAGTGCACAGGGAGGCATGCGACCATGCCCGCCGTCCTGCGCAGGCGGAAAAGCCGGACAGTCCGTTCGCCGACACGGCTCGCCCGATGAGCGCGATCGTATGCGGGGACTTCAACAGCGCGTTCGAAGATTCCGCGTACCGCAGAATGCTTGAACCGATTCCGGACGCGCCGGCATTCGCCGACGCTTGGGCCTGCGCGCATCCAAACGCGCCGCGCGCCTCGACGGTCGGCCTATACGATCGTGAACAATGGTCCGACGGACCGTTCGCATGCGACTTTGTTTTCGTCACCGAAGATTTGAAGCCTCGCATCGCGGCTTGCGGCGTGGATTCGCACAGCCGTTCGTCCGATCATCAGCCGCTGTGGCTCGAGTTGCGCTGAACCTCCGGGTTTCAAGGCATGCCGCCGAGCGAAGGCGAGATCATACTGCCGCGGCCCGGATCGTCCGGATGTTCGTCCGGCACCGTAGGGCGCGCCGAAAGCGGTGGATGGTTGCGGTAGCAGGTGTCGATCGAATCGTTCACTACGCATTGGGCGAATGCATCCGCTTCGCTTTTCTGCGCGAACGTATAGAGCGTTCTTTCGACCTGCACCTCGGTATCCGATATGCGAATGGTCGTGACCGTCATGAGTTTCTCCTTTTTACAAAGTGACGCCGGCGCTTGCGCCTTTAATGCCGCAATGCGTGTGCCCAAACCACGTGTGCACTCCGCGCCTCCGGCGCTGCCGCGCACGGTCCGAATGTTGCTGCACAGGTTGCTCCAGTAAGACACCGTCGATGAAAGGAGCGCCCCACATGAACCCCGATTCGCAATCTGGCAAGCACCCTGATGCCCACTCCGAAACCCCGCGCGAGCATGGGCGCGCGGCCGACGTTTCGCCTGAAGTCAAAGAGCGCAACAAGCCAAGCGGCACGCATTACGTGGAGCCGAGCCCACTCGGCATCGAGCCCGTCGTGCAGACCGGCGTCGACCAGCAAACGAATCCGCCGCGCTCGACCGAGCATCCCGCGCAGACAGCGGAAGTGCCGCTCGGAACAGGCGAGCACGCCGAGCCTCCGGGAGGTGGCGGCACCCCGGCGCACAAAAAATGAATCCGCGCAGAACCGGATGGACGACGTATGCAACAGGAGCAACAGGAGCAACAGGAGCAACAGGACAACGAACCGTTCGATTCGCGCGAAGCCGCGGGGAGCGAATGCTCAGCCTGTTTTGATAGGCTGTTTCGGCGCGCCGGTCGGCTCCAGGCCGAAGCGCTCGTATTGCGCGATGATCTGCGCGCCAAACAGCAGCAAGGTGGCGAGCCATTCGAGGCTGAATAGAATGACGATCGCCATGGTGAGCGACCCATACACCACGCTGACTTGCGAGAGCGTCGCGAAATACCAGACCAGCACGTGCCGCGTGATTTCCCATAACGCAGCCGCGACAATGCCGCCGAACAGTGCGTGCTTGAGCGTCGGCCGTCCCACGGGCATGACCATATAGATCGACGTCAGCACGAAAATCTCACCGGCAAGACCCAGCAGGTACAGCAATACGCGCGAGAGTCCGTGCAGCGACACGCGCGTGCCGAATACATCGATGCCCTCCGCGCCCACGGCGTCGAGCCCGCTCGATACGAGAGTGACGATCAGCGCGCCGACGCCGAGAAAAAGGATGTAGCAATAGGGCATCACGGCGGAGAGTAAAAAGTGCCGCCGCCGTATCGCGACGCGATGCACGAAGATCAGCGACATCGCGTTTTCCAGCACGGTAAACGCGAGCGAACTGAAAAACAGCATCGTAATGAACAGAACCCAGCCGATCACTGCGCGATGGGCAAGGAAATTGGTCAGTTCGCGCACCAGCGCTTCCGATTGCCCCGGCACCAGCCATTGCAGCAGATGCCCCAGCGCGGACAGCAGAATATGTTGTGGCACGATGCGCGATAGCGCGATAACGATGAGAATCATCAGCGGCACGATGGAAAGGAGCGCGTAGTAGGCGACTGCGCCCGCGAGCAGCAAACCCTGGTTGGCTCGGAACGCCTTGAGCGTTTCGAGCATGAAGCGCCCAGGATGCCTCGCGACATACAACGCGTGTTCGTCGATGATGGAATGCATGCGTCCTCGCCACGCGCGTGTTCGGCGCCGCCCGGTGACGGCGCTTGCCGGTGCGCTCGAGAAAGCATTCAAGCAAGAAATTCGCCACGACGGCGGTTAGTGCCAGGAATACGACTTGCTTCAGGAGTGAAATGGATCCGGAACCGACATTGGGCTTACCAGAAAACACCGATCGCGCGGACCTCGTGGTCGCGCGGCGAGAAGGCCTGTATTGCGCGGTGGGCGATTTCTATATCGACCCGTGGCAGCCGGTTGCGCGTGCGGTCATCACGCATGCGCATTCGGATCACGCCCGTTTCGGACATCGTCACTATCTGGCTGCACAAAGGGGCGCGAGCGTGCTGCTGTCGCGCTTGCCCGATATTTCGCTGCAGACTCTCGCATACGGTGAAAGGCTGGACATAAACGGCGTGACGGTTTCGCTGCATCCGGCCGGGCACGTATTGGGTTCCGCGCAAGTGCGCATCGAGCACCGCGGACAGGTATGGGTGGCGTCCGGCGATTACAAGCTCGACCCCGATCCGACCTGCGACGCATTCGAGCCCGTACGTTGCGACACCTTCATTACGGAATCCACGTTCGGTCTGCCTATATACCGGTGGGACGCGCCGCAAAGCGTGTTCGACGGCGTGGCTTCATGGTGGCGTCACAATGCCGCCGAAGGACGAGCGTCCGTGCTGTTCTGCTACTCGTTCGGCAAGGCGCAGCGCGTGCTGGCGAGCGTCGACGCGGGCATCGGTCCGATCTTCTGTCACGGCGCGGTCGAACCGCTGAATCGTGCATACCGCGACGCGGGCGTTCGTCTGCCGCCGACGAGGCTCGTCAGTGAAGTCGCGCAGAAAGACAAGGCGGCCTTCAGGCAGGCGCTGATCGTCGCGCCGCCCTCAGCGCAGGGCAGCGCGTGGCTGCGGCGTTTCGGCGACTATAGCGACGCGTTCGCGTCGGGCTGGATGCGTTTGCGCGGCGCGCGCCGCCGACGCGGCGTCGACCGTGGCTTCATCCTCTCGGATCACGCGGACTGGCCCGCGCTGCAAACCGCGATTCACGAAACCGGCGCGCGGCGCGTGATCGTCACGCATGGTTCAGTCGAACCGATGGTCCGCTGGCTTCGCGAGCAAGGGCTCGAAGCAGGCGCATTCGCGACGCAATACGGCGACGATACGGTGGAAGCCGATGCCTTGGGCGCTGACGAGGCAGCGCCTCCAACACGCGCTGAAAGCGTTGAAAATGCGGAGCACGGCGAAGCACAGCCGCACGAAGCCAGCGATACGGCGAGCCGTTCATGAAGCGTTTCGCCGCTCTCTACACCGCGCTCGATGCAACCACGTCCACGCGTGACAAGCTCGAGGCGCTCACGACTTATTTCGCCGTGGCCGCGCCGGAAGACGCTGCGTGGGCGTCGTACTTTCTGGCAGGCGGCAAACCGCGTCAATCGGTGCCGACGCGCCTGCTGACCGAATTCGCATGTGAACGTGCGGGCTTGCCCGCATGGTTATTCGAGGAGTCCTACCAGGCAGTGGGCGATCTTGCCGAAACGATCGCTCATATCCTGCCGCCCGCGCAACGCAGTTCCGAACTCGGGCTCACACAATGGATCGAGCAACGCGTGCTGCTTTTGCGCGGTCTCGCGCCGGAAGAATTGCGCACGCGTCTTTTCGGCTACTGGGACGAACTCGACTGGAGCGGCCGCTTTTTGCTGACCAAGCTGATAGGCGGCGGCTTTCGCGTCGGCGTGGCACGGCAACTGGTGGTCAGAGCGCTTGCGGAAATCGCGGGCGTGGATCACAAACGGATTGCACAGCGCATGGTCGGATGGACCGACTCGCAGCAGAAGCCCGACGCGGCGCGCTATCTGCGTCTGATTGCGCCGGAGGCGCCGGCCGAGGATACGCAGCAAGCGGTCGCGCGGCACGACAGCGATCTCGGCTTGCCGTATCCGTTCTTTCTCGCGCATCCGTTGCAGGCCGATCCGGAGACGCTTGGCGATCCGTCGCAATGGCTGATCGAATGGAAGTGGGACGGCATTCGTGCGCAACTCGTCAAGCGCGGCGGAAGGGTGTGGTTATGGTCGCGTGGCGAGGACCTGATCACAGAGCGCTTTCCCGAGGTGGCCGCGTTGGGTGAGGCCTTGCCCGATGGCTTCGTCATCGACGGGGAAATTCTTGCGTGGGAGCCGGGCGCCGTTGCGCCGTTGCCGTTCGCGCGTCTCCAACCTCGAATTGCGCGCAAGACGTTGACGAAAAAAATACTCGCGGATTCGCCCGCCGCGTTGCTCGCTTACGACCTGCTCGAAGCCGCCGGCGAAGATCTGCGCATGACGCCGCTTGCCGGGCGGCGCGCGCAACTCGATGCGCTGGCGGCATCGCTCGACAGCACGCTCGCGCGTGACCTCTTGCGCGTTTCGCCGCTCGTCTCCGGTGCGGATTGGCGGGAGTTGGGCGCGTTGCGCGAAGAAAGCCGTGCGCGCGGTGTCGAAGGATTGATGCTCAAGGAGCGCGAGTCGATGTACGGTGTGGGCCGTACCAAAGCGTCGGGTACGTGGTGGAAATGGAAGATCGAGCCCTATGCGGTGGACGCCGTGCTGGTCTACGCGCAACGCGGCCACGGTCGCCGTGCCAGCCTGTACACCGACTTTACCTTCGCGGTTTGGGATGAAGCGGACGGCGTGCGCACGCTTGTACCTTTTGCCAAGGCCTATTCGGGCCTGACGGACGAAGAAATGCGCCAGGTCGATGCGATCGTGCGCAAGACGACGATCGAGAAGTTCGGACCGGTGCGCAGCGTGCGGCCGACGCTGGTATTCGAAATCGGCTTCGAGGGCATCCAGGCCAGTGCGCGGCATAAGTCCGGCGTTGCGGTGCGATTCCCGCGCATGCTGCGCTGGCGCGTCGACAAGCCTATCGACGAAGCGGACACGCTTGCGATGCTGAAGGGTTTTATCGACGATGCGGCGCGCCCCACAGGATCGTAGGTAGCGCGCGAGTGGTGGCTTGCTGGTTGACGCCCGCAAAATCGGGTTTCACGATCCACCGGCCGTGATGAACGGTCGAGAGCGATATCCCTGTCACGCCGGCTGAACCGGACCGGCCAGCCAGGCGCCGCAACGCGATTCATCAGCGCACAGCGCGCCTAATGTCGCAAGCGCTTTATCGAACCGTGCCGACCACGGATAGCCATAGTTCAGACGCACATGATGTCGAAAGCCGCCGTCCGCCGAGAAGATAGGTCCGGGCGCGATGCTGATCCCGCTATCGAGCGCAGTTCGGAAGAGCTGTATCGCGTCTACGCGATCCGGCAGCGCCACCCACGTGAAATAGCCGCCGTCAGACCTCGTTGCCATCGTATCGGCCGGGAAGTACCGGCCGATCGCGTCGAGCATCTGCGATTGCTGAAGGGCCAGCTCGCGACGGAGTTTGTGCAGGAAACGTTCGTATCCGCCGTGCTCCAGATAGTCGGCGATGGCGCGCTGCGCCGGCATGCTGGCCGATAGGGTTGTCATCCATTTCGCACGTTCCAGCCCAGCCGCGAATCTTCCGGCTGCCGCCCAGCCGATCCGGTACCCGGGCGCAAGGCACTTCGAGAACGAACCACAATGTATGACAAGACCTTTCCGATCGAAGAATTTAGCCGGACGCACCGGCTGCGGGCCAAAATGCAGCTCGTTGTAGACGTCATCCTCGATGAGCGGCACCTCGTGTCTGGCGAGTAGGTCGACCAGTGCCCGCTTCCTGGAATCGTCCAGGGTCACCCCGGTCGGATTGTGGAATGAGGTCATGAGCCAGCAGGCGCGAACCGGATGGTGCTGCAGCGCTTGCGCGAGGGCATCCAGATCATGCCCCTCCACCGGGTCGACCGGAATCTCCACGACGTTTAACCTCAGACGCTCGATAGCCTGCAGCGCTGCGTAGAAGGTCGGCTTTTCGATCACGATCACATCGCCGGGAGCGGCGAGCAACTGGGCGCTTAGCGTCAGCGCGTCGAGTGCGCCGCTCGTAATGATGATCTCGTCGACGGGCACCGTCATCCCGGCCATCAGATATCGCAACGAAATCTGCTGGCGCAATCCTTCGTGCCCCGGCGGCAGTCCGTCAACCATGCAGGCGGGGTGCATCGAACGATTGACCGTCGCGCATGACTTTCCGACGCGCGCCATCGGAAACAGCGCAGGACTCAGAAACGCCGATCCAAGTGGGACGGTGTCGGCCTGCCTGATCGTCTTGAGAACCTCAAAGACCAGGTGGCTGACATTGACGGTCTTCGAGTTGGCACCCGGCGGGGTCGCGGGACTCGCTTTCGGTATTTCCATGGAACCGGGAGACACGAAATAGCCTGAACGCGGGCGGGCCCTGATCAAACCCTGGCTCTCGAGCAGATAGTAGGCGCGAAATACCGTCGCGGGGCTCACGTCCCACGCCTTGCAGGCTGCGCGAACCGAGGGAATACGCGCGCCGGGTGGCAGATCACCGCGCTTGATGAGTTCGCTGAGTTGGTCGGCTAACCGCTCGTACCGTTTCAACGTGTACTCCTCGCAGAACGCACCATAGCCGGCGTCGGATCGAATCCACCAGCGCCCCTCTTTAGAAGATAGCCACTTTCCATCTGATACGGCATTTCTTTTGCCATCTGCTTCTATTGCGGATGCACACACGCTGGCAAAGTGCGGGCCAGATCGGTTCCTCATCTTTCGATGTTTTGCCAACGCATAGCGGTCCGACCGCTAACGATTCTCAAGCCGACTTCTTTTAGCGATCAATCAATGGCATTTGGGTTTGCGGTATCAAGGATCAGGCGCAGCGCCCTCGTCGCGCTTCGTTGTGCCTCAGAACAAGGGTTGGCAGTCGTCCTGGTCATCTGCACGTGTACCTCGCTTGCACTGGCAGGGCCGGCCGACACCAGTTCCAGTCGCATTCTCACGCCTGAACGCAACGTCTGGGAACAATTGACGGACTGGCTTGCAGGCCCACCGGCGCCGCCGATTCGGTTCGGCTCGGACTGCGCGCCGATTGCGCAGTTGCCCGTTGTTCCGGCGGCCCTCGCCGGACCGGATGCGGGCCCGATGTCTGTACCGACGAATAGCTGCGATTCGCTGGAAGACGTACGTGACGTTGCCGTTGAAACGGCGGCTGCAAGTGCCAGTTCGGGGCCGAACGTTGTGTCGCTGCTGAGGGCACTGCAGTGGCGAATCGGCGACCGGGACGCGGCAGAACAAGACGGCCTTCCGGCCTCTGACCCAGTGGCCGGTACCACGTCGCGGGCCGAATGGACGCAGCAGACGCCGGAACCACCCGCACCGTCGGTCCCTGACTGCTCATTGGGCGCCGGTTGCGAAACGCGGCCGAACCCGGATTCGATCGACGCCGACACACTCGCGCCGGCGAGTCCTCCTGCGACCACTGTTACTCAGTCCGCGCCGGCATGGAACCTGGTGGGTTTTGTATTGTGGCCGGTCCTGGTGGCGGTCCTGGTCGTTGTTGCCGGCTGGGCTCTCAGAAGGTGGTTCCGCTACGACAAGTCGCTCCTGCGTGCGGCGCGTGCGGGGCTGCGTCGGGGCGAATTCCATCTTGAGTACCAACCCGTCGTTGGCGTGAGGCGAGCCCAATGTGTCGGTGTCGAAGCGCTATTGCGCTGGGACAACGAGAAGTACGGCGCTCTGGGTCCGGCTCACTTTATGGCGTTCATCGAGAACAGTAGTTTGATCGGACCGATGACGCGCTTCGTTCTGACGCGTGCTGCTGAGGAGTTGCGCGAAATCGGCGCTCCGAAATCGCTCTATCTGGGCATTACCGCGCCAGCTTCTTACCTGGTAAGTTCGGCCTTTACCGCGCACCTCGGCGAAGTCGGCTCCCTCGGTCTGCCGCCGCTCATTCTGAAGATCGAGGCGGCCAGCGCGTGGAAGTTTAAAAAACGTCTCGTTCCCATGATGTCGCAAGCGCGTGATCGAGGTGTGCGCTTTGCCCTGTCGGCCGTGCGTCCCACTGACGTCGCACCTGAACTGCCGGCGGAGATGACCTTTGAGATGGTGAAGGTCGACAGGAACGTGCTCGGAATGAATCCCGACGAGCGAGCCAGACAGATCGATGCGTTGACGCGCATGGGCCATGAGATGGGCGCCGTGGTCGTGGTCGAAGGCATCGAGAACTCGGCGCACCACAACGTCGCGCGGGCGAGCCGTGCCGAGTTTGGTCAAGGGTTCTTCTATAGCCGCGCGCTCGGCGCGAGCCGGCTGAAGGTATTTCTCGAGAACGCCAATGCCCCGTCCTCAAAGCCGGGGGGAGCCGCAACCGTGCTCGGCTGGCGGGTTCGATATTTCTGAATGAAGCGTTCCACTCGCGACCGGAGCAGGGCGGGACAGCTCCATTTAATTAGCATGTCATACTAATGAAGCGCTATCTGCAACTGGCGGTGGAGTTCGAAAGCCTGATTCTGAACGGTACGCTCGAACCCGGCGCGCGGCTCCCGTCGGTGCGTCAGGCGAGCAGTGCGTACCGCGTGAGCTCTTCAACCGTTTTCCATGCTTACTACACCCTCGAACGACGTGCCCTGATCGTCGCGAGACCTCGCTCGGGTTATTTCGTCGCAAGTCGGCCTGCGTCAACGAAATCGCTGGCGATTGCTTCAAAGCGCAGTATTGACGAGGCTGATGGCGACAGCGTGACTATCCGCTTCATGAAGGCTCAACGGCGATGCGCGCATCCCGGACTGGGCTCGTCGGAGCCAAGTTCCCTGCTGTTCCCGTTTGGCCGGCTTTCGCGCTCGTTGACTGCGGCAACCCGGAGAATGGCGAGTTCCCGCAACGCGTTGTCGGCGGGAAAGGCGGAGGCAGAACTGCGTCGCCAGATCGCGCTTCGCTACATTGTCACCGGTGTCACGGTCCCGGTCGAAGAGGTTGTCGTGACGAGTGGCGCGCTCGATGCACTGATACTGTGTCTGCAGGTTCTCACGCGACCGGGCGACACCATCGCAATAGAACGGCCTGCTTTCCATGCTGTGCAAGAAGCGGTTAAGCGCCTGCGTCTGAAGGTCGTGGAAATCCCTGTCGATCCGCACCATGGCCTCGATCTCGGTGTATTGGCGCAGGCATTGCTGCAGCATCCGGTACGGGCCTGCTGGTTTATGACGACGCTGCACCAGCCGACCGGCGCGACGCTCTCCGATGAACGGAAGGAGGCGCTCGTCAGGTTGCTGGCAAAACATGGCGTGCCGCTAATCGAGGACGACGTGTTCCGCGAACTGCATTTTGGCTCGACGCCGGCCTATCCGGCGAAGCGCTTCGATTCTGACGGTCTCGTGCTGCACTGCGGTTCGTTTTCGAAGAGCCTCGCGCCGGGTCTGCGCCTCGGCTGGGTAGCGGCGGGGCGCTACGCCGCAAGAATCGAGCACGCGCGTTGGCTGACGATGGGCCCCGCGTCTGTGCCCGTGCAATGCGCCATTGCTGACTATCTCGAGCATGGGGACTACGACCGGCTTCTGCGCAAACTGCGCCGTGAACTGGCGTCCCTTCAGACCCGGATGGTCGCTGCGATCGTAAGGTACTTCCCCAAGGGAACCGTGGTGGTCCGGCCGCCGGGCGGATTCTTTCTATGGGTGCAGCTTCCGGAAGGCGTAGAGGCAGTGCGATTGTTCGAAATGGCGGAAGCGCACGAGATCGCGATAGCACCCGGTGCGATCTTTTCGCGCGGCCGTGAATTTCGCCGTCACATCCGGCTTAACTATGGCCGTCCGTGGAGCCCGGACGTGGAGAAAGAGATGCGCACCTTGGGTACGCTGGCGAGGCGAGCAATGGCTGAGCATCGGACGGCCCGGCGCACCAGGCGCAAAGAAGTGGAATAGATGGCAGATGAGCCGCCGTGGCTGAGACGATGCGGGCTTGAGCGTAGATCGCGCCCCGGCCCCATTTTTAACAAATTTCTCGTTGTTTCGCGAGGGCGGCGGATTAACTCCAGATTTGGCTTCTTTTTAACGGATTGGACTCCCTGTGGTCGGCGCACACTGACATCGTGCCAATCGCGCAGGGAGCCTGAGATGTCTTTCCGCCACGACCCGAGTTACCAGTTCAAAGTTGCTCTGCCGGACGTATCCATGTCCGACTGGAAAGATCCTGCGCCGTACTCCGACGCGGGCACGATGCGCGGCCTGCACCTCGCATCGGAGGCTGTGTTGCGGCTCGCGACGCAGACCCACAGCGCCGTCGCGCGTGGCGACACGGTGGGCGCGGAACTGGCGCGCGTATCGCTCGAAAAGCAGTTGGCATTGACCACGTGCCTGATCGATGAGCTATTGCTCAAAGGTACCGACCAACCTACGACACGTTGATTGGCCGTCAGGCCAGACAGAATCAATCGCTGTGTCGAACTTCTGAAGACCGTAATGAGTGCCTTGACCGTAATTATCAGCATTTGGACGATGGTCGCTATCTGCGCGATTCTCTTCATCCGCGGCGCCAGCCCGCGCGTGGAGCGCCCCACCAGCGCGCCGCAACGCCGCCCGGCGCGCTTTTCAATCGCCGAGTAACAGCGATCAGCCGGCCAGTTCGGCGGCGGCTCCGCCTGCCGTTTGCGTCGTGGTGGCTCCGATTCGGCTATTTCCGCCGCCCGTTTCCGTTCGGTTTCACCGATACGTCCACCACCGGTGCGCCATGAACGTAACCGGCGGCACCACGCAGACCACCATCGCGATGCCCAACGCCGGACCACCACCGGCGATCTGCGTGGCGTGAGCGACGAGCGTAGTCAGCGTCAGGCCGCCCAGAGAAACAACGGCGAAACGCCAGATATTCGCCAGCGCGGGAACGGACGAAAAACTCCAGAAAGTATTCAGGAGGTAGGAGCTTCCTGTCGAACAGGCGAAAGCGAGCGCATTCGCCAACGCCGGTTCAGTGCCGGCGCGCACGATCAGCGTCATGGCGACCATGACGTGCAGCCCGGTTGCAAAGAGTCCGGACACGCCGAATCGCAGTAGCTTGATTCGTTCCGCGCTATTCACCGGCGCTCTCCCGTGGTGTGCGCAGGATCGCGAGCAAGGACACCCCGTACGGCAACGCGGCGTGCGCAAGCCAATGGCGCTCCGCACTGAACAGCCGATAAAGCGCGGCATTGAGCGGGTGGGCCGGAACGGCGTCGCCCGTCGATCTGCTGCGCCTGAAAAGGCGGTCGAACCATCGCGCGGCCACCGCGAGGGGGAACAGCAGCGAGTTGAAATACGTCACGCGCTCGATTTCGTAACCGGCCGCGGCGACGCATTGCGTCAGCGAAGCGCGGCTGTAGCGGCGGAAGTGCCGCAGATAGACGTCGTGAGCGCTCCACAGATGCGGGCAGGCCGGCACCGTCACGACGATCACGCCGCCTGGCGCCAGCAACGATTGCATGCGTGCCAGTGAGCCGACGTCGTCGGCGATGTGTTCGAGACAATCGAAGAAGCAGATCAGGTCGAAGCGTTCGCCAGTCTCCATGCCGAAGGGGACATCTTCCGGACAGCGCCCTGCGCGGATGTCGAAACGGCCGCCGGTTTTCTGCGAGCAGAGCGCGCGCGCCGTGCCATCCATCTCGAGACCGCTCACCCTGCCGAATTCCGCCAGCATGTCGAGGTTGCCGCCCGTCCCTGAACCGACTTCGAGCACGCGTGCTCCGGCGGGTAGCGCCAGACGGCGCAGTACGCTGCGCAACACGTCGCGCCGGCCACGGAACCACCAGTGTTCCGCTTCGGTTTCGGCCATCTCCAGATACGCGTCAGGTGACATGATGAGTTCCTTGCACTGTGAGGTGGTTGATAGTCCGGCCTCTAACCTGCTTGCTGATCGAGGCGGCCCGTCACGACCCGCACGCCGACGGCCATGCGTTTGCGCACGACTTCGGGGCGTGGCGCATGGGGTATGCGTGCCGGGTGCCGCTCGCGGTGCAGCACAGTGACTTTGCTCTTCTCCTGGTAGCGGCGCCGCACGAGATAGACCGGGCGCTTTTTCGATTCGTAGTAGATCCGGCCGACGTATTCGCCCACCACGCCGATGCCGATCAGTTCGATCCCACCCATGAACAGCATCAGCGAAATCGTGGATGCGTAACCGGGAACCGGATTGCCCGACCACAGCGTGCGCCCGACGATAAAGCCGCCATAGAAAAATGCCAGCGTGGCAATCGACAGGCCGATATAGGTCCAACTGCGCAACGGCACGGTGCTAAAGCTCGTAATGCCTTCCAGCGCGAAGTTCCACAGCTTCCATCCGGAGAACTTCGAGTGCCCCGCACTGCGCGGCTCGCGTTCGTATTCGACGATGACGGTTCGATAACCGACCCATGCGAACAGGCCTTTCATGAAGCGCCGGCGTTCCGGCAGGCTGCGCAGCGCGTTGACGACCTGCCGGTCGATCAGGCGAAAATCACCGACGTTCTCAGGCAGCTTGACCTCGGAGAGTGCGTTGTGCACGCGGTAATACAGCGCCGCCGCGGTGCGTTTGGCGAAGGTATCGCAGGCCCGGTTGGTGCGTTTGGCGGCCACGACCTCGGCGCCCGCGCGCCAGTGTTCCACCATAACCGGGATCAGGCTCGGCGGGTCCTGCAGGTCCGCGTCGATCGGGATCACGGCGTCGCCGACCGCTTCGTCGATGCCGGCCGTCAGGGCCGCTTCCTTGCCGAAGTTGCGCGTCAGGTCGATCACGCGGACGCGTTTGTCCTGGATGGCGGCGGCGACCAGCTTGTCGAGCGTGCCGTCGTTACTGCCGTCGTTGACGCAGACGATTTCGAAACGCGTGTCCTCGATCGATTCGAGTATCGGCACGACGGCGGCGAAGAACCGGTCGATTGCCTGATGCTCGTTGTAGAACGGCACGACAAGCGAGATCAATGGTTTGCTGGTATGAGTTGACATGGCATTTCCCCGTTTTTTTCCTGTTTATCGGTTGTATCTGGTGCAATGCGTTGGCATTGCACGGTTGCGTTCGACCGCGATACGCCGCGCCAGCATGCCGAGCGTCGTCATCGTGAGAAGCGGTAGGAACTGGAACGGCAAACGGCTTATGACCACCATCCCCGCCAGCGGCGCGAGCCACAAAACGACCAGCCATTCGCGCTCCCCGCGCTGCCATCCGTGGGCCATGCCGTAGCTGCAATACCAGGCAATCAGCACGCCGTACCAGGCGAGGTCGTAGTCGTACAGATACGGACTGACGAGCAGGCTTGCGCAGATCAGGGTCGCGGCGCGCAGCGCATAAGCGCACGGCCGATGCCACGCATACCAGACAGCGCCGATTGCCAGAACGGCGCTGACTGCCTGAGCCACGTAGGCCCACGCCGCGGGGGCATGCGCGAGCTTCGCGAGCGCGAAGGCGGTCGGTACCCGAGCCATGGCGGCGCGTCCCGATTCGACAAATCCGGCTGCCATGCCGGCGTTGTGCACGAATGCGGTGAACGTGCCCGGGCCGAACAGCAGGGCCGCCAACGCGAGCGTCGATGCGGCTGTGAGCGCGAACGCCAGCAACGCGCGCCATGAACGGCCGCAAAGCAAGGCGAACGGGAAGAGCAGCACCAGATGCGGTTTCATGCAAAGCAATCCGAAACATATTCCCGCGATCGCCGGACGGCGTCGCAGCGCCAGCAGTCCAACCGCTGCCAGCGCCGCCGTCAGCAGGCCGTTCTGTCCCATCAACGCGACCAGTGCAACACCGGGGAAGGCCAATGTGACGAGTAAGGTCTGCCGGCGCGGCACGATCGAGTGAATGGCTTTGGCGAACAGCGCGAACGTGCCGGCAATGAAGGCGACGGCGGCCGCCTGAAACGGCAGGAGAGCCAGCGGCGCCATGATCAGCAGCGAGTTGGGCGGATACAGCCACGGCAGAATGCTGCCCATAGTGCGGAAATACGGCGCGGCGCTCATTTCGACGTCGGTCAGCGCTTTGAGGTTATAGGCGTCGACGGCGTGCCCGTGCTGCGCAAGGAACGACGCGCTCCAGAACGGCAGGAAGTCCATCGCCAGGGGCGGGAAATCGGCGCGCTGCTGCCAGAGCACGCGGTATAGATAGACCGCGAGGAAAACGGCGTAGCAGGCGAGAGCCGCCAGCGAATAGAGCGACAGGCGTCGGCTGTCGAGCCAGTGAGCGCGGCTTGCCGAGCGCGTATGCGCCGATCCGGCCGCCTCGACCCGGCGACCCGACGGCAACACATGCGACGATTTCAGGTTCATGACGTCACCTCGTCGCCGATCCGCGCGCGGCGCAGTATCAGCAGCAGCATCGATAGCAGGACGACCGGTCCGATCTGCGGCAAGCCGCTCAGGCGATTGAAGAATTCATAGACCGGCAGCAGCCAGGCAAGCACCAGCACCGCCTGCTCGCCGCGTCTCCATGTTGTATCGAAGCCGATTGCCGTGAGACAGGTGGTGGCAATGCCAAGCCAGGCCAATTCGTAGTGCCATGCGTAGGGGTTCGCGAGCAACGTCGCGACCGCCAGAACCGCGCCGCGCAGGCGCGCGTCGCGTGTGGACTTCCAGATGAGACAGGCGGCCGTCACGGCGATCAGTGCTATGCCCGCTTGCGCTGCATAGGCCGCGGCGAGCGGCGCACCTGCCTCGCGTAGGGCCGCAAACGTGGTCGGGGAGGCGAGCCAGTAGTGACGGGAGTGTTCGAGTACGAGATCGCGGGCGAGCCCGGTGCCGAGCACGAACAGGTGCAGCGACTTCGCACCGCAGATCAGTACGCTAAGCGCGACGAACAGCGACGCGCTCAATGCCGCGACGCCAAAGGCGCGCCACGACCGCCCTGCGATCAATACGAAGGGCAGCAGCACGGCCATCTGCGGCTTGATGGCGAGCAGACCGATACACAGACCGGCGCGAACCGGATGGCGCGAGCTCCAGTGGACAGCGAGCGCGGCCAGCGCGGCGGTCAGAAGCGAGTTTTGTCCGAAAACAGCCGCAACGAAGACGCAGGGACAGGCAGCAACGAATAGCGCGGCAAGACGCGAGCTGCTCATGCCGGTAGCGAGCCGGGACAGCTTGAGCATGGCGACAGTGAACAGGAGCACGCTGACGCCGACAAAGGTCAGATAGGCGACGACTGGCGGCACGAGAGCGAGCGGTTTGATGAGCACCAGAAAGGTCGGCGGGTACAGCCACGGGAGAAAACTGCCGTGAGGAAGCTGGAATAGCGCCGCCTCGATTCTTTCGAAGTAACGGTAGTCGTAGATCTGCCACGCCGGGCCGTGCAGCATCGCGTACGAAGCCGACCAGAAAACTGAAAAGTCGATTCCCGGTTTGGTGAAATCGCCGGTGGTGAATCCCTTGCTCGTCCATGCCCAGGCCGCCAGAAACAGCATGTACAGCACCAACATCGCGATGCTGTACACGACCACTCGCTCAGCAGTGAGAAAACTTCGAACACGGCGTTCGTTGCCGCAAGCGCCCGACTGTGAAACGTACATGATCCCCGCCTCGGTGATGTCCGGATGTAACTCATGGTTCATCCGCTCATTCGGATTGTTTGTTCAGATTCCTAAGCGTTGCTCTAAAACGCTGCGTGAGGAATCACGTTTGCGCGTTATCTGTCCACTCATTGTTGGAGGAAAATTAATCGACTTGCAAGAGGGCGTTTTCCTGCGCCACGTTGAGGAGCGGTCAAAAATCCCTCATCGACACGAAACTGGACCTGCCTATGTGCGCAAGCGCGCATATCGGTCTCACGGCTGCGACAGTTTGTGCAGGTGCCCATCGCGAGGCGCAGCCGTTTTCATGGGATTCGATGCAGGCGTCGAATCAGGGTATGTCCTGAGTAAATTCCTCAGAGCCACAGCCGGCGCGGTGCTCCGGCTATTTCGCCATGTTCCGGCGACACCGAAAAACGTCGCGGAGGCGAGACAATCTGTGCGGGAACGTTAAATCCATGCCGCAAGCCATCAGGCTGGTCCCTTATATTTCGGGCCTTTCCGTGTCGCTGGCCCCACCCTTGCTATGAAAAGGACGCGCAAGTCGAAGACGTGACGGCCGAACGATTCGAAGCAGCAGCCGGACCGGAAAAGAATCGTCACGCAGACAACCCTTCACGTTGTTGACGACTGATCGCCAGTGTTTTCGTAGTGCCGGCAGTACGTTCCCTCCAACCAATCCTGGTTAAGGGTTTTTATTTAGACATACGAAGGAGTCTGTCATGAAGAATTTCATCGCCCAGGCAGCACGTTTTGTTCGCGACGAAGACGGCGTATCGGCCATCGAATATGGTCTGCTCGCCGCGCTGATCGCTCTTGTCATCATCGGGACGGTTACCACGCTCGGCACGAACCTCAAAGCGGTTTTCAGCGATATCGCGGGATCGGTCTAGGGCGGCCGCCGACGAACGGATGCCTGCGAGAGGTTCGTTCGTCGATCCCGGGCCTGGTTCTGCGGTCGGACGCGAATGTCGCGCCGGCTGTCCGAACCGGCCAGCTCCATTCGGTGTGTAGCGGATGTGGATCGCTGCCGCCATGGTTTAAAAAAATCAGCCGCGACGAAACGAGGTCTCTCATGACGCTGCCCCCCCTGCCACCGCAACCCGTGCCGCTGTGCGTGATCGTGCTGGTGATCGTGGCGGCCAGCACGGATATCGCCGCGCGCCGGATTCCGAATCGCGTCATCGCGATCGGCCTCGCAGCGGCATTCGCTGTGCAGGTCTGGTTGCACGGGCCGTGGAATGGCGGACTTGAGTGGCTCTCGGGCGCCGCGTGCGGTTTCGCGTTGCTGTTGCCGTTCTATCTGCTGCGCGGCATGGCCGCCGGCGACGTCAAGCTCCTGCTGACGATCGGAGCCTTTGTGGGCCCCGCGATGACTTTCCGAATTGCCCTCGCCACCTTTCTGCTCGGCGGGGTCTGGTCATTGGGGCTGGCGGTGAGCCGCGGCCACTTGCGGCAACTCATTCGCAATCTACGGCAGATCGTGGCGGTGTGGCGCCTGGCGCCGCGGCAGGTTGCTGCGAGTGGAATCGAATCGGTCGGAACGATTCCCTATGGCGTGGCAATGGCGGCCGGCACGCTGGGTGTGCTGTTCGCGGCGGCGTTCTAGCCGCGCAGGGAAGGCGGGAAGGTGGTTTGCGATGGGCAGCGGCCACGTTGGGCAGGAGTATCGAACGCGGGCATCCGGTCGATGCCGGAAGTATTGATGAACCATGCAGGAGTGTTGCCATGAAAAATCGTCGCGCTTTAGTCATGCTTGCGTTCGCCATGCTGGCGGGCCTCGCTGCCGTGGTTCTGGCCTCGCGATGGCTGCTGCAGACGTCGTCGAGCGCGGTCACGCCAGTGGCCGTGGCTGCGGGCGTGGTCAATCTCGGCGAGCCGCTGACACCCGCGCTCATCCGCACCGTCAACTGGCCGTCGGGCAGCGTGCCGCCCGGCGCCTTTGCCGACGAGAAGGGGCTGGAAGGTCGCGTGGTGCTGACGAGTCTCGCGCCGGGCGAACCGGTACTCGAGTCGAAGCTCGCGCCGGTCGGCACGAAAGGCGGACTCTCGGCAGTGATCGGCTCGGGCCGCCGGGCGATAACGGTACGCGTGAACGACGTGGTCGGCGTCGCCGGTTTCGCGCTGCCGGGCAACTACGTCGACGTGATCGTGAATACGCAGAAACCCGGCGGGACCGACACGCAGCAGAGCATTTCGAAGATCGTGCTCGAACAGATCCTCGTCCTCGCGGTGGCCCAGCAGGTGAGCCGCGACGACACGGCGCCGAAAGTCGTCAACGCCGTCACGCTCGAAGTGACGCCCGAGCAGGCCGAGAAACTCGACCTCGCGCGCAGCGTCGGCACGCTGTCGCTGGTTCTGCGCAACCAGGTCGACAAACAGACGCCCTCGACCGACGGCGCGACCAAACTCACATTGCTCGACGTGCCGGCTTCGGCGCCGGTGCTCGAGCCGGTCCATCCGGTGCGGGCGCGTTATGCCGCTCATCCGGCGCCCAAGCGCGATTGTGTGGGCGTGTTGTCGGGTGTAACGGGCAGCGTGGAATGTTTTTAGGCCGGCGATGGCGTGCCGCTTCACCAGGCAGCGCGACCGGCATCACGAAGGCAAGAACGAAAGTCTCGGGTAACAGGCATCGAGCAACGGGGGCATAAAGACATGAAAACAGAACTGGGGTTCTCGTCGGGCAGCCACGCGCGTCGCCGCTCACTGAGCGGCACGGTGCTCGCGGCGGCGCTGTGCGCGGGTATGGCTGTCGCGCAATCCGGCGCCGCGCAGGAGATCGGCGGCACGTCCGCGCCCGGCAAGGGCGGCGCGAACGCGGCGTTGCCGGTGGGCCGTGGCCCGGTGCCGATGATGATCAGCATGTCGCCGATGCCGTCGGGTCCGGCGGCCAGCGGCAAATCGCTGGGCGCCGTGCCGTTGAGCGGGCCGAGCTGCAGCGGCGAGATTCGTGACGAATCGAGTGTCGCCGTGGCCGTGGGCAAGTCGGTCCTCGTGCCGCTCGCCGAGCCGGCGCGCAACCGCACGCTCGGCAATCCGACCGTTGCGCAGGCGACGCTGGTGTCGCCGCGCACGCTTTACCTCGTCGGCATGACGGTCGGCACGACCAACATGATTGTCCAGGGGCGCAGCGGTCAATGCCAGATCATCGATGTAATCGTCAACATCGACTCGGACGGCTTGCAGCGGACGCTGCAGCAACTGTTGCCCGCCGAGCGTGGCATCAGGGTATCGACCGCGGCGGGCAACCTCGTGCTGGCGGGCCGCGTTTCTGGCGCGCAGGCCGCCCAGCAGGCGATGGAGATTGCCAACGCTTATGCGGGCGCCCAACCCACCCAACAGCAGCAAGCGAGCACCGCGAACTTCGGCGCCGGCGGCTCCAGCCTGACGCAGCAGAGCACGAGCGTCAGCAAGGCATCCGAAGTCATCAACATGATGACGGTCGATTCGCCGCAACAGGTGATGCTCGAAGTCAAGGTCGCGGAAGTCTCGAAGACGCTGCTCAACCAGCTCGGTGCGGCCGTGAACATCCAGGGCGGTTTCGGTTCATGGACGGGCGCGCTGGTGAGCAGCCTGCTTGCCGGTGTCGGTAACGGCATTGCCGTCAGCAAGGCGAACAAGCTGCCGTTCAACGTAGCGGTGGACGCGCAGAAGACCGACAGTCTCGGCAAGATTCTCGCGGAGCCCAACCTCGTGACGCTCAGTGGGCAGGAGGCTTCGTTCCTCGCCGGCGGCAGGGTCTTCATTCCGGTTCCTCAAAGCAACGGTACCGGCGGCTCGACGATCACGCTGCAGGAAGAAGAATTCGGCGTCGGCCTCAAGTTCACACCGACCGTACTCGCGGGCAGCCGGATCAACCTGAAGGTCGCGCCGGAAGTCTCGGAGCTCTCGCCGACCGGGGTGACGGTAACCGCCACCAATGTCAGCGGAGCGGCGATCCTGCCGCTCATCACGACGCGTCGCGCCTCGACCACGGTGCAGATGAACGACGGCGAGAGCTTTGCGATTGGCGGACTGATCCAGAACAACATTACCGGGTCGCTCAAGGCGATTCCCGGCCTCGGCGAGGTGCCGGTGCTGGGCGCGCTATTCCGCAGCACGTCTTTCCAGCAGGACCGCACGGAACTCGTCTTCATCATCACCGTGCACCTCGTCAAGCCTTTGCCGAGCAGCACCGACTACCCGTTGCCGACCGACAGCTTCAGGCAGACCTCGGACGCCGGCGTTTATGCCACCGGCAACATGGAAGGCCGTCAGCCTCAATCCGCCGCCCCGGCCCCGGCAGCGCCGGGCGCACCGCCGACGCCCGCACCTGTACCCGCACCCGCAGCAGGCACGAGCGCAGCGCCTGCGCAACTATCGCGCGATACACAAACCGGCCAACCGGCGCCGGTCGTGACGGGTCCGCCCGACGGTAGCGCCGCGCCCGCGGCGACGCCATTGCCTGCCGCCGCACCGGCTTCTGTGACGAGCATGGGGACGAGCCGCCAGCAGATGGTCGCCAAAGCGGGCGAAACCCATCCTGCCGATGAACATTGATGCGCGACGAGGGGAATCTCATGAAACTCGAACATTTCGTTTTGACAGCTCGCGCGGCTCTCGCGCTGACGCTTGGCGTGGCGCTGGCCGGTTGCATGACGAGCACGCCCGTGTGGGACGAGCATTTTGGCGAAGCGGCGCGCATGGCTGCGCAGATGCAGATCATCGATCCGCACGCGGGCGAGCATGCACCGTCGGCGCCGGGCGTCGACGGCAAGGCGGCCGTGGCGGCACAGGAGGCTTACGACAAGTCGTTCCAGCAACCTGTCATCAGCCCGAATGCTTTCGTGATCGGCATCGGCAGCGGCAATGGCGGCGGCTCCGGCGGTCAGTGAGCGCCTTGCGGGCGGGCGCGTCATGCCTCGACTGACGCCAACACTCGCCCGTTACCCTGGTTTGTCCATTTGAGAACATCATGATCAATGTCCTGGCTCTCTCTGAAGACAGCGCGCGGCTCGCCCAGATCGTGCGTCTGATCGGCGAATGCGGCGGTTGCCGGACCACCCGCGCGAGCGGCAGGCCGTCAAGGCTTGGCGAGCGGGGCGACAGTCTCGAGGCTTTCGATGTCCTGATCGTCGACGCCGAGTCGCTGAGCGACGTCGAGCTCTCCGCGGTCGAGACGCTGCACCACGCCCATACACGGCTCACCTGTATCCTGGTGACGCCCGATACGTCGTCGCAGACCTTGATCGCGGCGATGCGCGCGGGCTTTCGCGACGTCCTCGGCTGGCCGCTCGATCCGCACCAACTGGGTGTCGCGCTGCGGCGCGCGCAGACCCAGTGCGTGCCCGGCAGCACGCGCGAAACCCGCATCCTGTCGTTCATGTCGTGCAAGGGCGGGACGGGCACCAGCTTCATTGCCTGCAACGTCGCGCACGCGATTGCGCAGCTCGCTCAGAAGCGGGTCTTGCTGATCGACCTCAACCAGCAATTCGCCGACGCCGCTTTCCTCGTATCCGACGAAACGCCCCCCTCGACGTTGCCGCAGGTCTGTTCGCAGATCGAGCGCATGGATATCGCGTTTTTCGACGCGAGCCTCGTGCACGTCACCGACAACTTCCACATTCTGGCGGGCGCGGGCGATCCGATCAAAGCGGCCGAGCTCAAGGAAGACCGCCTCGAATGGATTCTGGGCGTTGCCGTGCCGCGTTACGACTTCGTGATCTTCGACCTCGGGCAGACCATCAATCAACTGTCGATGCATGCGCTCGACAGCAGCGAACAGATTCATATCGTGCTGCAGGCGAGCATGCCGCATGTCCGGGCCGGCCGCAGGCTGCAGGAAATTCTCGGCTCGCTCGGTTATGCGCCCGACCAGATGCGGCTGCTGCTGAATCGCTACACGCGTCAGGCCGAACGCGCCCGCTCGGCGCTCGAGCAGGTGCTGGGCATGCGGGCCTGGCAGGTCATTCCGGAGGACCCGGTGGTCGTGTCCGACGCCATGAATCAGGGACTGCCGGTTTCGCAGACCGCCCGTGCTAGCGGCGTATCGCGCGCCTTGCAGACGCTCGCGGAAAACATCGTCGACGGTGCGTCGACGCCGGGCCGGGGACGTGCCAGCCGCACGTCCGTGTTCTCGCGGCTGCTGGGTCGTCAGGCGCCGCCGAAACTTGAAATGATGTAAGGCCAAAGGGGGCCATCATGTCGCTTCGTGAGCAGATTTCCGCGCAACGCGTCCAGCCTTTGGGCGACGTATCCGACCCGTCGAACCCGCAGGCCGGCATGATGCGCGCCGCGTACCAGAAGCTGAAACGCGAGGTGCATCAGGCCGTGCTCGATCGCGTCGAGCTGGAGCGTCTTTCGCGCATGCCGCCTGAACAGGTTCGCCAGGAGATCGCCGCGCTTATCGGGCGCATTCTGGAAGATCAGAAAGCACCGGCCAACGATCTCGAACGCAGACAACTGGTGGTCGACGTGCACGACGAGATGTTCGGCTTCGGACCGCTGGAAGTGCTGCTGCGCGACCCGACCGTATCCGACATTCTGGTGAATACGTACCGCCATACCTACGTCGAGAGAAGAGGGCGTCTCGAAGCCACCGATGTGACCTTTTATGACGACGCGCATCTGATGAAGGTGATCGAGAAAATCGTCTCCGGCGTTGGACGGCATATCGATGAATCGAGCCCCATGGTCGATGCGCGTCTTCCGGACGGCTCGCGCGTCAACGCGATCATCCGGCCGTGCGCCGTCGACGGTCCGTTGCTGTCGATCCGGCGTTTCGCCGCCAATCCCCTGCAGGTGTCCGACCTCGTCGAACTGCAAAGCCTGACGCCGCCGATGGCGGAGGTCCTCGATGCACTGGCGCGCGCCAAGGTGAACATTCTGGTGTCGGGCGGCACGGGCAGCGGCAAGACCACGCTGCTGAACGTCCTGTCGGGTTTCATTCCCGGCGACGAACGCATTGTCACGATCGAAGATGCCGCAGAGCTGCAACTGCGCCAGGAGCATGTGCTGAGACTGGAAACCCGCTCGCCGAATATCGAAGGGCGCGGTGAGATTACGCAGCGCACGCTGGTGCGCAACGCGCTGCGCATGCGCCCTGACCGCATCATTCTGGGCGAAGTGCGCGGCGCCGAGGCGCTCGACATGCTCAACGCGATGAACACCGGGCACGAGGGTTCGCTGTCCACGATACACGCAAATACCCCGCGCGACGCGCTCACGCGGCTGGAAAACATGATCAACCTGGGCGGCCTTTCGCTGCCGACCAAGACCATGCGCCAGCAGATTGCCTCGGCGATTTCGGTGGTCGTGCAGGCCACGCGGCTCACCGACGGCCGCCGCAAGATCGTCAGCATTTCGGAGTTGACCGGCATGGAAGGCGACATGATCAACATGCAGGAAATCTTCGTTTTCAAGCGCTCCGGCGTCGATGCGAAGGGATGCGTTCGCGGGTACTTCAGCGCGACCGGCGTGCGGCCGAAGTTTGCCGAGCGCTTGCAGGCGTTCGGTGTCGCGCCCTCGGAGCATGTCTACGATCCGGCCCGGCGCTTCGAAACGACATGACGTGCATGGTTTCAGCGCCCGATCCGTTCACACGGTGCTTGAGGAGACTCGCATGACCCCGATCTTTTATGCGTCGATCATTCTGCTGTTCGTTGCCGTGGCGCTGGCGCTGGAAGGCGCGTACGAATACTGGAACAGCCGGCACGGACCGGTTGCGCGCCGCGTCGATTCACGGATTCGCGCAGTGTCCGCGGGTGGACAGGTCAGTGCCGAGCGGCTCTCGATTCTCAAGACCCGCATGCTGGCCGGCTCGTCGCTGCCCGCGCGGCTTCTGCTGCAGATGCCGCGTGTGCATGCCATCGACCTGTTCCTGCAGCAGTCCGGCGTGACGTGGACGGTCGCCCGGCTCATCGGCACCTGTGCCGTGCTGCCGCCGCTCGTCCTGCTCGCGGGCATGCTGTTCGCGGTGCCGCCGCTCTTCACCGCAATCGGCGCGGCGCTCTCCGCCATGTTGCCGGTCCTGTATGTGCAGGGCCGCCGCAACAAGCGCATCCGCCTGCTGGAGCGGCAACTGCCCGACGTTTGCGACATGCTCGCCCGCGCGTTGCGTTCAGGACATGCCTTTACCGGCGCGATCGACATGGTGGGCACCGAGTTCTCGGAGCCGATGAGCGGCGAGTTCCGTATCACGTTCGACGAGATCAACTATGGCGTGTCGATCAGTGAAGCCTTGACGAACCTTGCCACGCGCGTGCCGATCCGGGACCTGCGCTATTTCGTGATCGCGGTCGTGATTCAGCGCGAGACGGGCGGCAATCTCTCGGAAGTGCTGGACAGCATCGCTGCCCTGATTCGCGAGCGATTCAAGCTGTTCGACAAGGTTCGCGTCCTTTCTGCCGAAGGCAGGATGTCCGCCTGGGTGCTTGGCTTGCTGCCGTTCGGGACCGGCGTGCTGATGATGCTGGGCAATCCCGGTTTTCTCGATGTCCTTTGGCAAGACCCGGCGGGAATAAAAATGCTTGCGACGGTGCTCTTATCTATGCTGTTCGGCGCGCTCTGGATGCGGCGCGTCGTCAAGATCCGGGTGTAGTGCCGCCGGCTCGCGACAGAGTGCACGACACGTTATCGGGGAGAAATCATGCAGACGCTAAACGCCACACAGATCCTGTTGCTGGCCGGCGTGTTCGCCGTTGTATTCGCCGCCGTATTCGGCGCAATGCATCTTGTCGCGCCGCATGATCTGCGGCGCCGGATCGAGCAGGCAGGCGGCGCGAATATCGCTTTCGGGGCTGATAGTAGCCCGGAAGCGCCCGATGTCTCCTGGTTCGAAAAGATCGCGGAGATGTCCGAGCCCATTTCGAAACTGTCGGTGCCGAAGGACGGTTGGGAGCAATCCGCACTGCGCCTGCATCTCGCCAATGCCGGTTGGCGTTCGCCGGGGGCGGCCCCGATCTATTTCGCCGCCAAGACCGCGCTGGCGATCGCCCTGCCATCGCTCGCGTTGCTTTGGCTCGTCGGCACGGCGAGCGCCGCGACGACTTTCGAGCGCCTGATCCTCCTGACCGCGCTCGGCGCAATCGGTTTGTACTTGCCCAACCTGGTGTTGATGCGCCGCATTGCCTGGCGCAAACGCGTGCTGGTGGAAGACTTTCCCGACACGCTCGATCTGCTGACCGTTTGCGTCGAGGCGGGCCTGGGTCTGGATGCGTCGCTGATGAAGGTGGGCGACGAGATCAGATTGCGCAGCCCGGCGGTGGCGAGCGAGCTCGAGCTGATGCTGCTTGAAATGCGCTCCGGCTTCTCCAAGGAAAAGGCTCTGCGCAATTTTTCGCTGCGCACGGGCGTCGAGGATATCGATTCCTTCAGCGCGATGCTGATTCAGGCAGAACGCTTTGGGACGAGCGTGGGCGCGTCACTGCGAGTGCTGTCCGACACGCTGCGTACCCGGCGGCGGATGCGCGCCGAAGAAAAGGCCGCCAAGATAGCGCTGAAGCTGTTGTTTCCGCTGATTTTCTGCATCTTCCCTGCGCTCCTCGTCGTGCTGATGGGGCCGGCCATGATCCACATCTACCGGGTTCTGCTTCCCAGCATGACGGGTTCGGGGGGATGACGGTGGCGCGTTCGCAAAACAGTCCGCCACGCGCCATCGAGCGGGCGTGCTCCGGAGTCTTGACGCGTCGGACGACGATTGGGGAGGGTCTATGAAACGGAAGAATCAGCGCGGCGGGGCCGCCGTGGAATTTGCCCTTGTGTTGCCGATTCTGCTGGCGTGCCTGTTCGGCACGGTGCAATTCGGCTGGCTGATGAGCAACTACGTGATGCTGACGAATGCGGCGTCGCTCGGCGCCCACCAGCTTGCCTCGGAGCGTGGCTACGCCACACCGTATTCGGATACGCAGCAGGCCATACTCGCATCGACCGCGGTACTGAAGAGCGCGCTGACCATCACCATGAGCGTCGGCGGCACGACCTGTTCGAGCGACAGCACGTGCGCAAGCGCGCTGGGGACGTCCACTCAGGCGCCGACCGCGGGAACCGAGGCGCGCGTGTCGCTCGGATACGCATTTGCACCGCTGTTCGGCGGGGCATTGTACGGTCTCAAGTCCATCATGCCGTCCAGCTTGAGCGCGAACATGTCGGAGCTCGTGCAATGAAACTCTTGCAAACGCGAGCTTCGGTCACGCGCCGGTCCTGGCGGCTGTCGCGGCGTGTTCATGAACTGGAGGCGGTCATGACGCACAAGAAACAGCAAGGCATTGCGGCGGTCGAATTTGCGCTCCTCGTCCCGGTGCTCCTCGTGATTGCGCTTGGTCTCGCGCAGTTCGGCTGGCTGCTTGGCAATTACGTCATGGTCGCCAACGCCGCATCGGCGGGCGCACGCTATTTTGCGTCGCAGCGTGGCACGACCACTCCCTATTCGGGAACGCAAACCCAGGTGCAAACGTCGGCAGCGGTGCTGAACACCGGCAACCTGTCGATCACCGCCACGGTAAACGGCGGCAACTGCACAAGCGACGCGGCTTGCGCAGCAGACCTGACCAGCGCCGCCAGCGGATCGGCTGTGGCGACCGCCGCCGTTACCGTGACCTACAGTAATTTTTCGCCCCTGTTTAAAGGGGCTTTGTCCGGTCTCTATTCGATGATGCCGACCGCGCTCAATGCCACGGCAGCGGAGCGCGTGCAATAGGCGCAGAGGAACCGGACCGACAGTTTGGGAGGGCGTGCATCATGAAGAAGAATCTTAGGCTTCGCGCCGCGCCGGCGGACCAGCGCGGCGCTGTCTCCGTTGTCGTCGCGATTTCTCTGGTCGTTCTGCTGGGGTTTGCGTCGCTGGCTGTCGACTACGGCTATCTGGCATACAGCCAGAGGCGACTGCAGAGCGCTACGGATGCCGCGGCGCTGGCCGGCGCGGTGGATCTCTGGACCAAACCGTGGGCAACGGCTGCCAGCGACGCACAGGCGTTCACGGCGGGGCAAGGCAATACCATGCCGGGCGGCGTCAACCCGGCGACTGCCACGGTAACCGGCCTGACCTTGTCCAGCGTCACGCTGCCGTACAAACAGGCGGCATCCGGATACAACGGCATCAAGGTGACGCAGCAGGCGAGCGTGCCACTTTTCTTCGCCAAAGTCTTCGGCATGAACTCGCAAACAATCAGTGCGACGTCGGTAGCAGGGGCGGGAGGCGGCGCAGAGCCCGCGCTCTATAACGTCATGATCGTCCTCGACACCACGAGATCGATGAGCACCACGACCGACAGCAACTGCAAGAATTCAAAAGGCGTCGCGCAGACGAGGTTGCAGTGCGCCGAAGCGGGCGCGCTGAAATTGCTCACGGGCCTGACCAACGCCGGCGACAAGGTGGGATTGATGGCGTTTCCGCCACAAACATCGTCGACGTACAACTTCTCGTGCAGCGGAAATTCAGCGACTATTGCCGGCAGTTATTCGGCTTCGGGTGCCAGCTATCAGTACGCTTCCGCGAGTTCAGGCTATCTGGGCAGCAACCAGCAAGCGAATACCGGCTCCGCTATCGTGCAGGCGCTGGGTGGCGGAAGTTGCGGCGGTTTGCCTGCGCCCGGTGGATTAGGCACGTTCTACGCCCAGGCGATCACGGCGGCGCAAACGTCTCTGGCCGCCACGGCCGCAACGGAGAGTCCGCCGGGACAGAACGTGATTATCCTGCTCAGCGACGGGATCGCGTCTTCCACGACGAGCCAACTGGGTAGTACCTACAGCAGCACCTATGGAAGTGAATGTCAGGCGGCCATCAACGCGGCGTCGGCCATCAAGAACAACACAGGCACCTTGATCTACACGGTGGCTTATCTGGGTGGCGAGGCCGCGTCGGCGCCGAGTTGTGGTGACGGTAACGATAAACTCACCGCCTGCAAAACGATGGAATCGATTGCGACTAACTCGTCGTATTTCTATTCCGACACCTGCGCCAACGCCGCAGGCGGAACCAACAGCCTGAATACGCTGTTTGGGCAGATCGCATACAGCCTGACGAAGCCGAGGTTGATCCCGCTGAATGCATCCTGAGTGCCGGTCGGGGACGTCGCACGGCGCTCCATGGTCCGCTCCGAGTCGCGAATAAACGGTATATACTGTTTATACCATTATAACTGCGGAGGTAACCATGTCGGCACCCGTCACCAAAGAGCACACCAGGAAGTCATTCAATTTCCCCAAGAGTTCGGCCAAGCACGCGGCGGAAGGCGCGCAGCCGGTAGCCGCGCCGGAGCCGGCGGCAAAAGCAGTGGCAGAAGCGGTGGCAGAAGCAGCGCCGGCCGTCAGGAAAGAGGCCAAAGCGAAGCGCCCGGCAGCCGCCGAAGCCGCGCCTGCGCCCAGGAAGGCTGCCAAAGCGAGGCGTGCGGCGCCGGTGGAAGCCGCGCCTGAAGCGAAGAAGGCTGCGAAGGCGAAGCGCTCGGCATCGGCGGAAGCTGCGCCTGTTGTCAAGAAAACGGCGAAAGCAAAGAGCCCGGCCGCAGTGGAGGCGCCGGCCGCCGGCAGGAAGGCGGCTAAACCGAAGCGTTCGGCCACTGCCGAAGCCGCGCCGGCCAGCACACCTGAAGCCAGGAAAGCCAAGCCGCCGAAGAAAGAGAAAGTCGTGCGCGACAGCTTCACGATGCCGAAATCGGATTACGACAGGATCGCGTCGCTCAAGCAGAAGTGCCTCGAAGCCGGCGTCTCGGTCAAGAAGAGCGAGTTGCTGCGAGCAGGGTTGATCATGCTGGAATCAGCAGCGCCGCAGCGCCTGCTTGCCGCGGTGTCGTCGCTCGAGACGGTCAAGACGGGGCGTCCTGCGAAGGCTTAAACCCCGGCCTCGTGGCGTGGTCCGGCGCAAGGTTTGGTGCGGGACGTGCCCGCCCCGGGCGGTGTCGGACTGCAGCGCATCCGGCTGCACGTTCTCGAGCCGCAAGGGGCGGGTACGAGCCGGCATCATCGCATCGGCATATTGCCGGATGGTGACGGACGAAATTTATTCGTCGTCGGCCGTGTGTTGAGCGGCGGTGCGCGACAGCACGCGCGAACGGATCACTTTCCCGCGACAGCCTCAAAAACCGCAGCCGCTTTCTGCTGAAAACCCTGACGGCGCCGCGCTTAACCCTTGACATGCTGCGTCGAGAGCCAGCCTCCGCTGACGCCGATTTGCGCCACCTGTTTGGCGACTGCGTCGGCGAGGCGTGTGGCGTCGGCTGAAACTCCGGTCTTTTTGGATTCGGACATGGCGTGCAAGCCACCGCCCACGGCCGCGGAAGTCGCGATGCTGCCCACCGCCGCGCCCACCCCGGCAGTTTCGGCCATGCCGGGTGCCTTGCCGCTGTCGCCGCTGGCGTTGAAACTTTGCACCAGCCTTGCGGTGCCGCCCGCCGGCTTGTACAGAATCTGCACCGAACTGCTCACCTCGCTCTTGCCGGCGCCCAGGCCGATCAGCACGCGGCGGCGGCGATTGCCGGCGTCGATCGTATCGAAGCTGCCTTGCACGAGCAGCACGTTCTGGTCGGCGGGGGCGGGGACGTCCGAGCGAATCGCGCGCAGCCCCATCGATTGCAACTGCTGAACGATTTCGTTGGCGACCTGCTCGCGCACGGCGATCGCATCGGCGGTTTGCTTTTGCGCGGTGGACGAACCGTCGAGTTGCGCTTTCAATTTTTTCAGCATACCGCCGTTGTCCAGCTTCACCTGCTCCGGACTGCTGTCGAAGGTGTAGACATAAATGTTGTCGGGGCGCACCTGCGGCTCCACGCTGCGTTGAGTCGCATTGTTGATGCTGCCGCCGGCGCAGCCGGTGAGGAGCGCGCTGCCGCAGACCATCGCAACGCATGCAAAACGAGCGGCATTCTTTTTGAGGAAACTCACTGAAGTCAACATGTTCATCCTGTCGTCGGCACCCGGTGCCGTTGTGTTCGAACGCCTCTTACGACGATCGGGCAACCGTGGGATCGTTGATCGTCGGGAGGGCATTCACACGCGCTATTTCGCGCAAAGCACCCTTGATCTCATGCGTCTTTTTGGTACGCACCGGCAGCGAAACGAAGTATGGGCGAGTGACCTGGCGAACTCCACTCAACAATTATTTCGTGCTATGTCACAGCGAAAATGCAGCGCGGGAGGCTAGGTCGGGACGAGTTGCGAACAACGGCGCGAGGCATCACACCAAGGCGAGCTCGATGATGCAAAGGAGAACGAGGACAAGAAGAGCAGCGGCGACGGCCATGTCCATCGGGTAGCGCATGATTCACCAGGCACTAGCGTTGCGGTGCTCTAATCCTAATCACCTGAGGGAAGATGAAAAGTAGGCAGAATGGCGGCTATGTGCGAAAGCTAACGCAGCGCACCGAACGGTTGCGCTGCTTTCTGGCGGAAGCGTTTTCAGCGATCGAGGTTCGAACTGGCGTTCGAACGCGTGATGCTTCGGTTGCGTAGTCTGCCGCGCTTTATTGCGGCACAGGTGCTTGCGTTCCAGGCGGCAGGCCGCGCGGCGACTTGTTCGCCGAGACGAGGTCTTCCGACAGACTGGTACGCAGCGTGGCGATCGCCTGATCGGCGTTGGCCGGTTTCAACTGTTCGCGGGCCAGCGCGTCGTACACATAATGGCGCAGCATAGGATCCTGCGTCTTGTTCAGCACATCGTGATACACGGCCACGATCTCGCCTTCACGTCCGCTCATTGCATAGAGGCGGCGCAACTGTTCCAGATCGTTGATCACCGCGAAACCGGGGCCTTTCGGTTCATGCTGCCAGTGTGGTCCGCGTGGGTCGCGTGGGCCGTCACCGTGCGGCGGTTCCCCCTGCGTGTGAAGCGGTGCGGGCTGCGGCGGAGCCGCTTCCTGAGCCAGCGCACCGGTCGCGGCCACGCTAACAACGGCGGTCAGTGCCGCGCTTATCCAGCCTTTTTTCATGATCTCGCTCCCATCGAGACAGTGCCGGCGCGACAGTGCGCGAGCACATCGGCAACGATAGTCGAGACGGCGCTTCGCCGGGTTACTGAAACCGCCGCGTAGCTTACCGCGCCTTGCATGCCGCGTGACCGAACCGTGGCACGGCCGGCCACGCAGACCGGCGGCGCCAGGGTGTGCCCGCTGGCGCAATGTGGCCGGATGGCGCATGATTGACCCAATGTGCCGTCCGACCCCAGATGCGGCAAGCCTCTGCGGGAAGTGCGGCGCACACGACGCCACGGGTGTTTGAGCCGCAGAAACCCATCGCGGCGATGCATCGCGGGCGAGTATTCAACCGTTAAGGAGGATTTCGCATGGACCGACCTGACGCCGCCAATCCGTTTGGCGATTTCACCAAAATGCTGGAGCAGTTCAAGCTCCCCGGCTTCGACGTACCCGCCATCATGGAAGCGCGACGCAAGGACGTGGAAGCACTGGTTCAGGCGAATCAGACTGCTTTCCAGGGCATGCAGTCGCTCGCGCAAAAACAGACCGAGATGCTGCGCGCCACGCTGGGCGAATTGCAGTCGCTCACGGGGCAATTGTCGGCAGGCGGCGCAGCGCCTCCCGCGAAAGCTGCCGAACTGATCCAGCAAAGCCTGCATAAATCGCTCGCCGATATGCAGCAGTTGGCGCAGGCCGCGTATCAGACGCAAGCTGAGTCGTATGCGGTGATCGCAAAACGCGTGGAAGAAAACGTGCAGGAGTTGAAGTCACTCTTGCAGCAGCAGAAAAAGTAACGAACGCAGCCGCGCCGGATCGCGCGATCCGGATTCGGCGTGACCTGCAGATGTCGTAATGAAGCACTGGATGCCGTGGATGACCTCAAGTTATCCGCGGCATTTTTTTTGCCGCCTGGGCGCCTTAATTGTCAGAGGAAACAGGCGGTTCGATGCGAATTATTCAGTGTCCGCTTACATCGTTCGCCTCATGCGGCACGCATTGACATTTTTCTGCTGCGGCCCTGTTATTTTTTGCGTGTGTTCGCTTTAAACGGCTTGCAGCGGGAAAATAGGCGTCCGAGCACCGCCCGTTGGCGATCCGGTCTGCATTGATCAAACAGGTTCGAACGGCAGTGTGCTCGCCGAAGGTTTAAATCATCCCGCAAACGATTGCCGCGCCGCTTCGCGCTGCCTAAAGTTTCGCGCCGCCACTCCGTAGACGCATTCACGCAACCCAACCGGTGTGAATGCCATACCGGCACCGCCGGTCCGGAGTGCGCCCCTGAATTCCCGTTCGTGATCGGCTGACCTGCCGGTCACGAGCGTTTCACCTCGAAGGAAATCTCTTGAAACCGATGCTCACTACAGGCATTGCTCGCGCAATGCTCGGGGCCGGCTGCGCGCTGTCGTTTGCCGCACACGCCACGCTTGGTCAGAACGTCAGCACTGTCGACAGCGATCTGACGCACCTTCACGCCGTGACTCATACGGCCACGGCTCAACGGGCGTATTCGGTACACCTGATTACGATGCCGTCCGGCACGCTGGTGCGCGAGTACGTCGCGCCCAACGGCATCGTCTTCGGTGTCGCGTGGGAAGGCCCGACGCTGCCGGATCTGAAGTCCGTGCTGGGTGCTTCGTTCGACCAGTACGTCGCCGCTACCGCAACCCGCCGCGGCACGCCGCTCGCGGTGTCCAGCAGCGACCTGGTGGTGTACTCGGGTGGCCACCTGCGCGCGTTCGCCGGTTATGCCTATCTGCCGCAAGCGATGCCCGCGGGCGTCGATGCCAGCGTCATTCAATAACGGAGCGGATCATGCGTCATATGTCTTCGTTTGTGACCTTGTTGGGCGCGGCGCTGCTCGCGCTGCTCGTCAGTGCCTGCGGCGGTGGGGGCGGCGGCTCCAGCGGCTCCGCCTCGTCGGGGAGTTCCAGTGGCACGAGCCTGTCGGCCGGTCCCACCGTCACTAATACTTCGCCTTCACCGCAGGTGATTGCCGCCAACGCCGTGCGCGTGACGGTCGACTCGGGTGTCAGCAACGTGCCGAACATGCCGTTCGTCAGCGTTACTATTTGCGTGCCTGGCACCAGCCAGTGCCAAACCATCGATCACATGCTGGTGGATACCGGCTCGTGGGGCGTGCGCATATTCGCCTCGCAACTGCCCGCGTCGATGACGCTGCCGCAAGAGAAGGACGGCTCGGGCAATCTGGTTGCCGAATGCATGGCGTTCTTCGACGGCTACACGTGGGGTTCGGTAAAGCTCGCCGACCTGCAGATCGCCGGCGAAAAAGCGGCCTCGCTGCCGGTCCAGGTGATCGATCCGAACTACGCTTCGCTGCCGGCCGACTGCGCGGCTTACGGCGCCTCGCGCAACACGCCGGCTTCGTTGCAGGCCAACGGCATCCTGGGTATCGGCGTATTCAAGCACGACTGCGGCGCGAACTGTGTGCAGCAGGCTTTAGCCGGGACGTACTACGGTTGCAAGGGCACGGCATGCACGTCGATTCCGCTCGCCGAAGCGCTGCAGGTCGCCAACCCGATCCCGTACTTTGCCACCGACAACAACGGGTCGATGTTGAGCCTGCCGATGGTGGCGGGCGGCGCACAATCGGTGAGCGGCCAACTGGTGTTCGGCATCGGCACACAGAGCAACAATTCGCTGGGCAGTGCGCAGGTGATCGGCGTGAGTCCGTCGAACGGCACCTTCACGACGGTGCAGAACGGCACGACGTATTCGAGCAGTATTCTCGATAGCGGCTCGACGGGCCTGTTCTTTCAGACGAGTGCCATGCCGGCCTGCTCGGGTCCGAACAACGCCTACTACTGTCCGGGATCGACGCAAGCGTTGAGCGCGATGATTCAGGGGGTGAACGGCACGACGAGCGCGGTGAACTTCAGCGTCGGCAATGCCGATTCGATTTCGCAGACGTACAGCGGCGATTCGGCGTTGCCGCTGCTGGCGGGGCCGGCGTTTGTGAAGTCGTCGGTTTTCGACTGGGGCCTGCCGTTCTTCTACGGCCGCAATGTGTATGCCGCTGTCGAGCAGCAGACAACTCCCGGCGGCGCGGGCCCTTATGTGGCGTATTGAGGCCGCGCAGGGAGGCCGCCTGCTTAGCGACGCTCGATAACGAGAGCCGGCGTCGATCAAACGAGGCCCGCTGCCGGTTTATTCGGCAGCGGGCTTTTTTTCGGGTTCGCGCAGCGGCGTTTTATCGCCGGCCGCCGCAATTACCCGATGCACGAACCGCAGCTTGTCCACCACCGGCGCGGCCAGCGTGAACGGATAACCGTCGGGCATGCCGAGACTGCGGTTCAGGCTGTTCAACGCATACGTGAGCGGAAACCAGCGCTTCATCAGATTATCGAAGCTCGCGTCTTCCACGGGCGTGCGGTCGGTCAGCGTCGGCTCGCTGGGGTCGTCGGGCAACAGGGCGAGGCCGTACGAAGTCGAAGTATCCAGCACGTCGACGATCAGCAGGTAGTGCGCCCACGTCTCGGCCCAATCTTCCCAGGGATGCATCGTTGCATAGGCGCTGATGAAGGACGCCTGCCAGTCCGCCGGTGCGCCGTCGCGGTAGTAGGCCGTCAGCGCCTCGCCATAATCGGCGCGCTCGTCGCCGAACAGCTTGCGGTAGGGCGTGAGCCAGCGCGGGTCGTTTTGCACCAGCCGGTTGAAGTAGTAGTGGCCGGTCTCGTGGCGGAAGTGGCCGAGCAGTGTGCGGTAGGGTTCGCCCATCGCGCTGCGGACTTTTTCGCGGTAGGCGTCGTCGGCTTCGGCGATGTTCAGCGTAATGAGGCCGTCGTCGTGGCCCGTCATGACCGGCGCGCCGTCGCCGCTCTCCTCGAGGAATTCGAATGCGAGGCCATGCTCCGGGTCGCTCTGATGCGACGGCACCTCGAGGCCGAGCGCGGCGAGGGTGTACAGCAGACGCCGTTTCGCTACTTCCAGCCGGTACCAGTAAAGCCGGTTGTCCGGCACGCTCAGATTCGGAATCGTGCGCGTGAGCTGGCAGGCGCGGCACAGCGTGTCCGGCGAGTCGGCCGGGATCATCCAGTTGCAGACGTTTTCGACCGCGTAGTTGTGACACTGGCGGAACAGCGCATCCTTGGCATCCGGATGCAGACTGCGCCAAAGCCCTTCGCCGGCTTCTTCGAAGGCGCTGATTTCGGCCAGTTCAGGTACATATCCGAGCAAGGACTCGCACCGTTCGCAGCGGACGTTTTCAAAAAATACGAGGTG
Source organism: Paraburkholderia fungorum (assembly GCF_902833645.1). Taxonomy (GTDB): domain Bacteria; phylum Pseudomonadota; class Gammaproteobacteria; order Burkholderiales; family Burkholderiaceae; genus Paraburkholderia; species Paraburkholderia fungorum. The sequence continues at coordinate 902,835 of NZ_CADFGE010000002.1, read as the reverse complement.
TGTGCAGCGATTGCAGTGGAAGGTTTTCATCGATCGGGCCCGGTGATGGGTGGCAGTGATGGGGCGATGACAACGCGCAATCTTCATGCCGCGTTTGCCAGACGTCACTGGTTTAACGCACATTACGTGCATGATCGTGCATGGGCTCTGCGCCGCTTTGGTGCGTGGCGCGCGAAAAGGCTGGAGAAAGACGCGCTGATCGATCGACCGGACGATCGGCCGGCGCGGCAAACTTCGCAGCAGGCGGTAGTCCGGGCGGTACGGGCGGTTCATGCGCTTTTTCGCGCTTGTTCTATAAACGGCATGAAGCTTGCTTTTTGGCGGGCTGCCTTCCTTCCTTTGTCCAGGAGTCTGGTGTGTCCATACGCGTCGCGTTGAATCATGTCACACATTACCGCTACGACAGGCTGGTTGCGCTGTCGCCCCAGGTCGTGCGTCTCAGGCCTGCGCCGCATTGCCGGACCCCGATTCTGTCTTATTCGATGCGCGTCGAACCGGCCGAACACTTCATCAACTGGCAGCAGGACGCGTTCGCCAACTACCAGGCGCGTCTGGTGTTTCCCGAGAAGACGCGCGAATTCAAGGTGACCGTGGACCTGGTCGCCGAGATGGCCGTCTATAACCCGTTCGACTTCTTTCTCGAACCGTCGGCGGAACAGTTTCCCTTCGAGTACGCACCCGGCCTCGAACTCGAACTCGCACCGTACCTGATCAAGCGGCCCATGACGCCGCGTTTCGCGGAGTTTGTCGCGAGTATCGACCGCACGCCGATGGGTACCGCCGACTTTCTCGTCGCACTGAATCAGCGTCTGCAACGCGAGATCCGCTACCTGATCCGCATGGAACCCGGCGTGCAGACGCCCGAGGAAACGCTCGTGAGCGCCGCGGGTTCGTGCCGCGATACGGGTTGGCTGCTGGTCGAGACGCTCCGGCAACTGGGGCTGGCGGCGCGCTTCGTTTCCGGCTACCTGCTGCAACTCGCGCCCGACGTCAAATCCATCGACGGTCCGAGCGGCACTGAAGTCGACTTCACCGACCTGCATGCATGGTGCGAGGTGTACCTGCCGGGCGCGGGCTGGATCGGCCTCGATCCGACCTCCGGGCTGCTCGCCGGGGAGGGCCATATTCCGGTCGCCTGCACCCCCGAGCCTGGCAGCGCGGCGCCGATCTCCGGCGCGGTCGACGAATCCGAAGTCGAGTTCGAGCACACCATGTCGATCGAACGGGTCCTCGAGACGCCGCGCGTCACCAAACCGTTCAGCGAAGCGGTGTGGAACGACGTGCTGAAAATGGGCGCGCAGGTCGACCAGCGTCTTTCGGAAATGGACGTGCGCCTGACGATGGGCGGCGAGCCGACTTTCGTGTCGGTGCGCGACCGTGACGCCGCCGAATGGAACACCGACGCGCTCGGCCCCACCAAACGCGGCTACGCGGTTGCGCTGATGGACAAGCTGCGCTCGCGCTACGGTGCGAACGGCTTCCTGCATATCGGCCAGGGCAAGTGGTATCCGGGCGAACAGCTGCCGCGCTGGGCCATGTCGCTCTACTGGCGCGCCGATGGCGAACCATGCTGGCAGGACCCGACGCTGTTCGCCGACGAACGCGAGCCGGGCACCTACACGGCTGAGGACGCGCGACGTTTCCTCTCCCACCTGACGGCGAGGCTGGGGCTCGATAAAGACCACATTCAGCCCGGTTTCGAAGACGTCTGGTACTACCTGTGGCGCGAGCGCCGTCTGCCGGTCAACGTCGATCCGCTCGATGCGCGTCTGGACGACGAACTGGAGCGCGTGCGTTTGCGGCGCGTGTTCGATGCGGGGCTGGGCGGCGCGACGGGTTATGTGCTGCCGCTCGCACGCGAACGCGACGTGCCGAACGAGGCGCCGAAGTGGGTCAGCGGCCGCTGGTTCTTCCGCGACGAACGCATGTTCCTGATTCCCGGCGACTCGCCGATGGGTTACCGGCTGCCGCTGGATTCACTGCCGTGGGTGTCGAAGACCGACTATCCATACCAGCATGCGCATGATCCGTTTGCACCCCCGGTGCCGTTGCGTTCGGCCGCGCAATTGCGCATGCAGTACGAAAGCGGCAGCGACGGTGACGCCGGGCCCCGCCGCACCTTGAGCACCGCCGATGCGCGGCGCGTGGCGGCGCTGTCGTCGTCCGCGGCGGACCTGTTGAGCGGCATGCCCGGCGGCGGCGTGCTGGCCTTTGCCCCGCAACCGGGCGACGGTGAGGCGCCGGCGCGCGGGCAGTCGTCGAAAGAGACGCTGCGTACGGCGATCTGCGTCGAGGCACGCGACCCGAAACGTGCCGCGGGTCCGAAGGCGGAAACCGCGGCGTTCGGCAGCGGCCGCTCGCTGCTGCATGTGTTCATGCCGCCGCTCACCGAACTCGACGACTATCTCGACCTGCTCGCCGCGATTGAAGCGACGGCGGCCGAATTGCGGATGCAGGTGGTGCTCGAAGGCTATCCGCCGCCGCGCGATGCGCGCCTGTGCGTCCTGCAGGTGACGCCGGACCCGGGTGTGATCGAGGTGAACATTCATCCGGCTTCGAGCTGGGCGCAACTGGTCGATAACACGGAGTATCTGTATCAGTCAGCAGCCGAAAGCTATCTGAGCAGCGAGAAGTTCATGACCGACGGCCGGCATACGGGCACCGGCGGCGGCAATCACTTCGTGCTCGGCGGCGCGACGCCTGCCGATAGCCCGTTCCTGCGGCGTCCCGATCTGCTGGCGAGCCTGATCGCGTATTGGCACAACCATCCGTCGCTGTCGTATCTGTTTTCGGGGCTGTTCATTGGGCCGACCAGTCAGGCGCCGCGCGTCGACGAGGCGCGCAACGATCAGGTGTATGAACTCGAAGTCGCGTTCCGCGAATTGCAGCGGCAGATCGATCTGCTCGGCGGCCGCGACAGCGCCAACCTGCCGGCATGGATGATCGACCGCTCGTTGCGCAACATCCTGATCGACGTGACGGGCAATACGCACCGCGCCGAATTCTGCATCGACAAACTCTATTCGCCCGATGGTCCGACCGGCCGCCTCGGCCTGCTCGAGTTGCGTGGCTTTGAAATGCCGCCGCATGCACGCATGAGTCTCGTGCAGCAGTTGCTGTTGCGTGCGCTGGTGGCGCGCTTCTGGCACACGCCCTATACGCAGCGGCTCACGCGTTGGGGCACGGAACTGCACGATCGCTTCCTGCTCGGCACCTTCGTCAGGATGGATTTCGACGACGTGCTCGGCGAACTCAACCAGGCGGGTTTCGCTTTCGAAAGCAGCTGGTTCGCGCCGCACTTCGAATTCCGTTTCCCGCTGGTCGGCGAGACCACGGTGAACGGCGTCTCGCTGACCATCCGCAACGCGCTCGAACCCTGGCATGTGATGGGCGAAGAGGGGTCGCCCGGCGGTACGGTGCGTTATGTGGATTCGTCGGTGGAACGGCTCGAGGTGCGTGCGCTCGGTTTGAACGACAACCGTCATGTGCTGACCGTGAACGGCGTGCCGGTGCCCCTGCAGCCGACGGGCCGCGTCAGCGAATATGTGGCCGGCGTGCGGTTTCGCGCGTGGTCGCAACCGTCGGCGCTGCATCCGACCATCGGCGTGGATGCGCCGCTTACCTTCGATCTGGTCGATACCTGGACAGACCGTTCGCTCGGCGGATGCCAGTATCATGTCGCTCATCCGGGCGGGCGCAACTACGAAACCTTCCCGGTAAATGCTTACGAGGCGGAAAGCCGTCGGCGCGCACGCTTCTTCGCATCCGGTCATACACCGGGGCCGCTGACGGTTGGGATGCCGCAGCGCAGCCTCGAGTTTCCGTTTACGTTGGACCTGCGCTACTGGTAACCTGGTAGACTGAAACGCGACGGCACACTTTTAAGAACGACACGACCTTGGCCTTTCAATCGACTTTTCCCTTCGAAGCGTCCGCGGCGCGCGCGGACGCTTCGTCCTTATTGCGGCTGTTGCCGCCCTACGAAGGACATTGGGACGAGTTACGCGATGCTTCCGGCGCGTTGCGCGAACCGTGGCGGCAATTCTTCGAACGGCTCGGCGAAGACGGCATCGCACGGCTGGAGGATCACCGCGCATCGATCGCGCAGCAGATCCGCGACAACGACATCAGCTACAACGTCTACGCGGACAACGGCGAGCCGCGGCCGTGGGCGCTCGATCTGCTGCCGTTCCTGATCAGCGAGGCCGAGTGGGCGCATATCGAGCGTGGCGTGACGCAGCGCGCGCATCTGCTCAATGCGATCGTCGCCGATATTTATGGGCCGCAGCGCCTGCTCGAGCGTGGCCAGTTGCCGCCCGCGCTGGTGTTCGGACATCCCGGCTATCTGCGTTCCGTGAAGGGCTTTACGCCGCCAGGCGGGCAGTATCTGCAGGTGGTCGCCGTCGATCTGGCGCGTACGCCCGGCGGTCAATGGACGGTTATGGCGCATCGCACCGAAGCGCCGTCGGGCCTCGGCTATGCGCTTGAAAACCGGCTGATCGTGTCGGCCCTGTTCGCCGATCCGTTTCGCGCGATGCACGTGAGCCGTCTCGCGCCGACTTATTCGCAACTGATCGCAACACTCGTGCAGGCCGCGCAGGCCACCATGCGGCACGACAGTTCAGGCGCCGACGCTTCGCCGCATATCGCGTTGCTCACGCCTGGGCCGTTTAGCGAGACTTACTTCGAGCACGTGTTTCTCGCGCGCTATCTCGGCGTTACGCTGGTCGAGGGCAAGGACCTGACCGTGCGCGACGACATGCTGTATCTGAAGACGCTTGGCGGCCTGGAACGGGTGCACGTCGTGCTGCGCCGTCTGGACGATGCGTTCTGCGATCCGGTCGAATTGCGTGCCGACTCGAGCATCGGCGTGCCGGGTCTGTTGCAGGTGATGCGCGCGGGCAATGTCATTGTCTCGAACGTGCCGGGGTCGGGTTTTGTCGAATCACCCGCCTTGCATGGTTTTTTGCCGGGTATCGCCGAAGTGCTGCTCGACGAGGACCTGGTGCTGCCGAGTGTGGCGACCTGGTGGTGCGGCGAAAAGGCGGCGCGCGAGCACGCGTTCGGGCGTCTGGACGAGGCGTTCATTGTGCCGACCTGGCCGGTCGCGCCCCGCGATGCGCCGCCGGGAATCGAACAGGGCCGGCAGCGTCTTTCGACATGGCGCGAACGTATCGAGGCGATGCCCGACGTCTATACGATCCAGCAGCCGCAGCGCTTTTCCTGCACGCCGCGTTATGAGGACGGCACGGTGGGCCGCCGTCCGTCGGTGCTGCGCGTCTATGCAATCGCCGACGTGAACGGCGGCTGGCACGTGATGCCCGGCGGTTTCACGCGCATGGCCGCCGAGCGTCAGGCGACGGTGTCGATGCAATACGGCGGCAGCAGCGTCGATACATGGGTGCTGTCGAGTCAGCCGACCTCGACTTTCACGCTACTGCCTTCGCCGATGCAACCCGCCGATCTCGCGCGCAAGCATCGCACCGTGTCGAGCCGTGCGGCAGAAAATCTGTTCTGGGCCGGGCGTTATGGCGAGCGCGCCGAAAACAATGTGCGGCTGTTGCGCCTGATTCTAGGCTCGCTCGAAGGCAACGACGCCGATGCAATGTTCCCCACGCTGGTGGAACTCGCCATGCACTGCGGTCTCGTGCAGTCGGGCGATATGTTTGCGCCGAACTCGCCGCAAGTGTTCGAGCGTGCTCTGGTCGCGAATCTGAGCGACAGCACCGGGCCGACGAGCATCGGGCAGAACCTCGCGTGGCAGGCGCGTTCGAACGGCGAAGTGCGTGGGCGTTTGTCGAACGATCACTGGCGCACCATCCTCGCGGCGCGCAACGATTTCCGCGACGCGTTGCAGACCTTGATGCCGGCCGCGGGTTCGAACGGTAACGGTCAGGGCAATGGAAGTGGAAACGGCAACGGCCGTGCGGAGCGTGGCGAGCGTTACGATCGCTATGACCGCGTGACGTTGATGAACGCACTCGAACGCCTGTCGGTGCAATTGTCGGCGATCAGCGGCGCGCAAGGCGACCGCATGACACGCGACGAAGCGTGGCGTCTGTTATTCGTTGGGCGGCACATCGAACGCGTGTGGACGATGACATCGTTCTTGCGTGTGGTTGCCGACAAAGGCCAGCTCGCGACGCCGGCCGGGTTCGATCTGCTGCTGCAACTGTTCGACAGCACGCTGACGTATCGCTCGCTGTACCCGGGCCGTTTCGAGGTGCCGGCGCTGCTTGATCTGCTGGTGATCGAGCCGACCAATCCGCGCGGCATCTACGGCGTGTATGAGCGCCTGCGCAAAAAACTCGACGAAATCGCCGTGGCTGCGGGCAGCATGCGGCATCGTCCGTTTGCGGAATTGATGCCGCCTGCCGCTTCGTTGCCGACGCTCGAGTCGCTGTGCGAAGTCGACGAGAACGGTTCATACGCCGAGCTGATTGCGGTGTGCGATCTGATTGGCGGCTATGTCGGCGCGGCCGCGCATGAGATCAGCGCGCGCTATTTCAGCCATGCAAGTACGGTCGCTTCGCAGGTGTGGTCATGAAGAACGCGCCGACCGTGTTGTCCGTCTCGCATCGCACGACCTATCACTATTCCACCTATGTGGAGACCGCGCAGCATCTCGCGACGATCCGGCCGATTGCCTGTGCGTGGCAGCGTGTGGTCTCGCACAGCGAAAAGATCGACCCCGAACCGTCGTATCGGACCAGCCGTATCGATGCATTCGGCAACGACGTGCTGTACTTCGCGCTGGACGCCCCCCACGAACGCTTGCAGCTCGTGAGCGAAACCACCGTGGCGCTCATGCCGCGCTGGACCGACCTCGACCCCGAAGAGACGCCGGAATGGGAAGAAGTGGCGGATGCGCTGCGTTTTTGTGTCGGCGGCGAATTCCGGCCTGAGGTGGAGTTCTGCTTTGCGTCGCCGAATATCGTGCCGCGGCCGTCGTTGCGTGCTTATGCGTTGCCGAGCTTTCCGCCCGGCATGCCGATCGTGGCGGGTGCGATCGATCTGATGCACCGGATTCACGAAGATTTCGACTATAAGCCTTCGGCGACCATGTTCGATACGCCGGCCGAGCGCGCTTTCGAATTGAAGAGCGGGGTGTGCCAGGACTTCGCGCAGGTGATGATCGGCTGCCTGCGCTCGCTGGGTTTGCCGGCGCGCTACGTGAGCGGTTATCTGCGCAACGATCCGCCGCCTGGGCAACCCCGCCTGATTGGCGCGGATGCCTCGCATGCGTGGGTGTCGGTATATTGCCCGGGAAGCGGCTGGGTCGATCTCGATCCCACCAATGACGTGCTCGCCGATATGGACCATGTGACGCTCGCGATCGGGCGCGATTACAGCGACGTGTCCTTGCTGCGCGGGATGATTCTGGGCGGCGGGGCGCATCGGGTGGAAGTGGGGGTGACGGTGTTGGCGCTTTGAGCAGCTTTTAACCCTTCAGCAAGCCCCTTTCCCGTCAGACAGATTCGCTTCACGTGCCCCGCGCGCGCTTCGGCACGCCTCTTTTATCCCGCTTTCGGGGAAAACCCTCGCCTGTCTTTCCCATTCAGTGGGAATCCGTTTTTTGAAATCCGAGAATGTTCTGGCATTCTGAATCCGTTATTCATTGTGGATAGTTTTCATCGTGAACGCGGAACAGGGTGTGACGGGAGCCGAACGCGTGCTGCTGGTGCTGGCGGCACTCGCCAGTCACGGCAAGGCCATGTCGGTCAGGGATTTGCTCGCGGTCACCGGTCTCGCGCAAAGCACGCTGTACCGGCAGATCGCGTTGCTCAAGCGCTGGGGTTTTGTCGCTGAAAACGCAGGCCATTACGCGCCTGGGCCGATCAGCTTGCAACTTGCGCTTGGCTTCGATGTGAATTCGCTGCTCGTCGAAGCGAGCCGTAGCGAAATGCAGCAACTGGCGCGCGCCTCGCAAGAGAGCATTGGGTTGGTGGTGGCGGTCAAGCATCAGGTGATGTGCCTGGAAATGGTCGATAGCCAGCACTCGTTGCGCTGTTCGTTCGAAAAGGGCCGCGCCGTGCCGCTGAAAGCCGGTGCTTCCGCGAAATCGCTGCTGGCGTTCATGGCCGACAAGGCGCGCACCGAAGTGCTCGATAGCGTATTCGACAACGACCCCGCCGGCCGCGCCGCGATCGAAACCGAACTCGAACAGATTCGCGCTCAAGGCTACGCCGTCAGCGACAGCGAGGTCGATCCGGGCGTGTGGGGCGTGAGCGCCCCGATCTTTCATCGCAGCGGACGCGGCGCGGGCAGCAGCGCGTCGATCACGCTGATGGCGCCGTCCACGCGTGCCATCGGCCGCGAAAACCAATTCATCGACGGGACGCTACGTACGGCCCGCGCTATTTCCGAGCATATGCAAACCGATTGATCGGGTAAGGCCGCCCGCGGCCGGCATTCGATCTGGATAACGAACGAACTTAACGAACTGAACGAACCACCAGGAGCCCTCCCATGAAACTGAATCGACTGTTGTCCCTCGCATGCGTCACCTTTGCGGTGACGTTCGCCGGCTTTTCCGGCGCGGCATCCGCACAAACGGCGGATGTGCTGAGCGTCGCCACCGACGCGACCTTCCCGCCGATGGAATTCACCGAAAACGGCGCGCGCACCGGCTTCGACGTCGACATGATGAACGCGCTCGCGAAAGTCATGGGCAAGCGCGTGCAATGGACTGATATCGACTTCAAGGGCCTGGTTCCGGGCTTGATCGCGCATCGTTTCGACGCGGCGATTTCCGGCATCTATATCACCGACGAGCGCGCGAAAGTGATCGACTTCACCGATTCGTACTACGCAGGTGGTCTCGTGGCGCTGGTGAAAGCCGATTCGCCGATCAAGTCCATCGCCGACCTGAACGGCAAGAAAGTGTCGGTCCAGGTGGGCACGAAGTCGGTCGGCTTCCTGCGTGACAACTACCCGCAGATCAACCGCGTCGAGGTCGAGAAGAATCAGGAAATGTTCGACCTGGTGGGTATCGGCCGCGCCGATGCCGCCGTGACCGGCAAGCCCGCCGCCTATCAATTCGTGAAGACGCGCAGCGGTTTTCGCGTGCTCGACAAACAGCTGACTACCGAAGCCTACGGCATTGCCGTGCGCAAGGACGAGCCGCAACTGAAGGCGGAATTCAACACGGCGCTGGCGAAGATCAAGGCAGACGGCACTTACGCGGCAATCGTCAAGAAGTGGTTCGGCGCCACCGCGCAATAACCGGCTGAGCAGACATAATGGAACTCGATTTTTCGCCGGTGATCGCCGGCTGGCCGGACATCATGCATGGCGCGCTGGTGACGGTCGAAGTGACCGCCGCCGCGCTCGGCCTGAGCTGCGTGCTGGGCCTGTTGATCGGTATCGGCCGGCTCACGCCGCAGCGGCGCATCGTGTACGGCTTCTGTACCGCGTACCTCACGTTTTTCCGCGGCACGCCGCTGCTCGTGCAACTCTTCCTGCTGTTCTTCGGCTTGCCGCAATTCGGCATTCTGTTGCCGGCTTTCGTGTGCGGAATGCTGGGGCTCGGCCTGTACTCGGCGGCCTACGTATCGGAGATCGTACGCGGTGCGATTCAGTCGGTGGATCGCGGCCAGATGGAAGCGGCGCGTTCGATCGGCATGTCGTCCGGGCAGGCCATGCGCGCGATCATTCTGCCGCAGGCGATCGTGCGGATGATCCCGCCGCTCGGCAACGAGTTCATCGCACTGATCAAGAATTCAGCGCTGGTGTCGCTGCTGACTATCGACGATCTGATGCATGAAGGCCAGAAGATCATTAGCGTGTCGTACCGTTCGCTCGAGGTGTATCTGGCCATCGCACTGGTGTATCTGGTGTTGACGCAGGCGACCAATTACGCGCTGCATCGTGTGGAGCGCCGCTTGCGTGCAGGAGGAATGGTGCAATGAATACCGTGGCCAAAGTGGATCAACCTATCGTCAGCATTCGTGGGCTCACCAAATCGTTCGGCTCGCACACCGTGCTCAACGGTATCGATTTCGACATTCAGCCGCAGCAGGTGGTGGTCGTGATCGGTCCGAGCGGCTCGGGCAAGAGTACTTTTCTGCGCTGCTGCAATGGGCTCGAACAGGCGGAAGGCGGCACGATCGATATCTGCGGGCATCGTCTCGTGGACCATGGGACGATGCTCAAGGAGCGCTCGCTGAATGCGCTGCGCACCGAAGTGGGCATGGTGTTTCAGTCGTTCAATCTGTTTCCGCATCTGTCGGTGCTGCACAACATCACGGTGGGCCCGCGGATGCTGCGTGGCGCCAGTAAGGCCGAAGCTGAAGCGACTGCAACCGCTTTGCTGGAAAAGGTCGGCCTTGCCCACAAGGCGCATGTGATGCCGGCGAGTCTGTCGGGCGGTCAGAAACAACGCGTTGCCATTGCTCGCGCGCTGGCGATGCAGCCGCGCGTGATGTTGTTCGACGAGCCGACTTCCGCACTCGATCCCGAACTGGTCGGCGAAGTGCTGCAGGTCATGAAGCTGCTCGCGAGCGAAGGCATGACGATGGTGGTCGTCACGCACGAAATGGGTTTCGCGAAAGAAGTCGCCGACGTGGTGGTGGTGATGGACGGCGGCGTAATCGTCGAAGCTGGACCGCCTGCCGAGATTTTCTCGGCGCCGTCGCAGCCGCGCACGCGGGCTTTCTTGCAGGCGGTGTTGTCGCGCGCATGAGAGTTCCATTCGACGACAAGGTGTGGATCGGCCGTTCCGACGACGGTGAGCCTGGCGACACCCGGCGTATTTTCAATCAGGTGGTGGCGTTTGGCGGCGCGCCGGCGCATGAAGTTAAGCTTCACGGCGCACTGCAAGTTGAAAACGATGCGCCGGTGATTATCGGTTTTGGCTCCGACGAAGGCGTGCGGCGCAATCAGGGACGTACCGGCGCGGCACATGCGCCGAAGGAATTGCGCCGGGTGCTGGCCGGCCTGCCGGCGAAGACCTCGATGGCGACGCTTGCCGATGCGGGCGATGTGATCTGCGACGACGGCGACCTCGAAGGCGCGCAGGCGGAACTCGCGAGCGCGATAAGCGACGTGCTCGCGGCCGGCGCCCGGCCTTTGGTGTTCGGCGGCGGTCATGAGGTTGCGTGGGGGACGTATAGCGGTTTGCGCCTGCATCAGGCTCGCGTGGCCGCTGCGTCGGTCACTTCGGCGGCAACCCGCAAGCTGCTTATCATCAACTTCGATGCGCACTTCGATCTGCGCCAGAAGCGGCCCGCCAATTCGGGCACGCCGTTCGATCAGATCGCGAACGATTGCGCCGAGCGCGGCGTGCCGTTCAACTACGCGTGCTTCGGTATCAGCGATCTGGGCAATACCGCTTCGCTGTTTGCCCATGCAGAAGAACTTGGCGTGCACTACGTGCTCGACAGCGACATGCAGGAACCGCAATTGCCGCAGCGTCTGCATGAGCTCCAGCAGTTGCTGGATGCAGCGGACGATGTCTATCTGACAATCGACCTCGACGTGCTCCCGGCTGCTACCGCCCCTGGCGTCTCGGCACCTGCGGCGTTAGGCGTGCCGCTGTCGGTAGTCGAAGCGATGGTGCTGCGCGTGCGTACGTCGGGCAAGCTGCGCGCGGCGGATATCGCGGAATACAACCCGTCGCTCGATCAGGACAAGCGCACGGCGAGGGCGGCGGCACGATTGGCGTATCGGTTGCTTTAACACACAGCACCGCGCAGCAATGCGCGGGGGCGAAGCAGGTCGCTAAAACAGAACGGCTCACGGATTACTCCGGTGAGCCGTTTTCCGTTTCAGCAGCGCGTACCTACTGCACAAACGCCCCAATCGAAAGAAACGGATTCACCTTGCCGGCATAGTTTGCCGGATCGTAGGTCAAGCTGGGCTGATTGACCCCGTTCATCAGCAGACCGTACACCGGGCCCACCCTCACCATCACGCCGGTGTCCCCCGCCTTGTAGATAGCCGTGCCGCCGGACATCAGGTCCTTGTTCGCGGTCACCTTGACGAGACCCGGCTGGGTCTGGGTGAAGTCGAGCGAGAAGTTGCTCGACAACGCCGAGGTGAACGGATTCAGCAACGCGGCCGACGGACTCTGGAACAACGTGGCGCCGTAGTTCACCCCGGCATTGAACGAGGCGCTGCCGTCGCCGCACGTGCCCACGGCCACATAGACCAACTGCCCGTTGAAGTAGATCGCGGTGGAACCCTGGCCGATGCTGGTCACCACGCCGCATGCCGAAGCGCTGTTGGCGCCGATGTATCCGCCGCTCAGCGCCGTTTGGTCGATCTTCGTGGCGGGCGCCAGCAGCGAGATGCCGAGCTGATCGTCGAGCGCGTTGTTCGTGATATTGAGCGGATTCGCATCGGTATGGGCATAGCCGACGCGAATCACGACCGGCACGAGCTGGTTGTTCACCTTGCCGACGATCATGATGCCGTGCGCCTGGCTTTGCGAGAAGAGCAGTTGCAGCACGCCCACGCCGACGGCGGGATAACTCAGGGACAGCGGCGAACTCGCGCTGACGAACACGTTGTCCGGCGTGCCATCGGCATTGGTGCGCAGCGTCCACGGCGTGCCGGTCATCGCGCACGAGTACAGCGACGAATCGGCTGTACAGGAGCCGTCCGCGTTGAGGGTCTCGCTGGCCTGAATCGCGGTCGGCGACCAGCCGGTCATCGATTGGCCGTCGGCGCTCTGCGCGAAGCTGCCTTCCGGGTTGACGCGGAATCCCAGTTCGTTATATGCGCCGGCCACCTGCTTGAAGTCGGTGACGGTTTCGCTGAAGCCGAGGAACGGATACGAGTCGAACGTGCGCGAGGGCACGGCACCAATCAGAAATCCGGGGAAGGGTTCGAGTCCGTCGAACTGAATCGTCGCTCCTGGAATCCCGCCGCCGATGATCCCCTGGCCGACGAACAGCATCGGCGGGTCCTGCGGATTGATCGTGACGCTGTAGCTGCCGTCGGCGGTCTTGCCGTTCTTCAGCATGATCGCGCAGCGGTTCTGTTCGGCGGTCGGCAGCGCAAATGCACCGCCCGGGTTGTCGTAGTCGCCGGTGATCGTCATGCCGGCCCGCGTGCTGTTGACCTGGCCCGCCGAAGTCGGCACGGCCGATTCGATGAAGGTCATCTGGTATTGCTTCTTCGTCGAATCGAATTTCATCTTGATGTATTCGCCGCTGCCCGAGCCGCCGGTATAGGTCGTCGAATAGTCGAGCGTGTCGGGGCACAGCTTGGCGCCGACAACCGGGGTGCCGGCCGGCTGACCTTGCGGCGGGCAGGAACTGCCCGAGCATTGCGGTACCGCTACGGCTGCCGGGTCGTCGGATTTGCCGCCGCCACAGGCGGCGAGCACCACAGGCAGTACGAGCGTGGCGACGCGTGTCGCGACGGATGAACCGCCGCGCTGTTTGAATGCCATTTTGTTTGTCTCCTCATGAATCGCCGTTCGTTATTAATTCGTCTGCTGCAATGACCCCGATCAGGCGGCTCGATTAGCCGGGATTCTGCTTGCCGTCTGAATGGCTGAAGCCACGTATCGGCTTGCTTTTTACCTCGCCAGACGAGTAATGCGACTCGGTGCGGTCATGCCCGTCCAATATCGGACGCCCTTAGCCGGATCGCCGCCATGGGCCGATTTAAATACGCGTAAACAGGCTCGCAAGCCATCTCCGACGCATGCCTGCACCAGCGGCCGAGGCGTAGGCCGTTTTATCAGGTCAGGCAAGCTGGATAAGCCGTAGCGGCAATGGAATTAATGCAGATAATCGATACGGCGTATGCAATCCGGATTGCGAATCTCGCCGGAGTTGTTATGGATGACATTAATGTCTCCTTGGCCTGTTATTAGATTTAATGTTTGCGGGTGAACATTAAGCCGCTGCTGCGAACTTGTATATAGTGGCAGTAATCCAAACTCGAGCCATGGATTTTATCGCCGTGCCATGGGCCTTACATCGGGATTTCAAACGGACGTATGTATGAACCTTCGCTACGGACCTGCGCGCTGAGCAGATTTCGCAACACAGTGTTCAACGCGAGCAAACTTGACTCTGTGCGTATGCACATATAGACTGCCTACCATGAACCGTCCTCTCTCTTACGACGAATGCAATTGTTTCGCGCTGCGCCAGGCGGCCCGGCACGTCACGCAGATTTACGAGCGCCATCTTGGCCAGGTCGGGCTGACGGCGGCGCAGTTCACGATTCTCGCGAGGCTCGCGCGAACGCCGAACCTGACGATGCTGGATCTCGCCGATGCCATGGTCATGGAGCGCACCACGCTGGTCCGTGCCATGAAGCCATTGCAACGCGACGGGCTGGTGGTCGCGGAAGCCGCGGAGCATGACGGCCGCACGTTTCTGTTCAGTCTCACGAAGCAGGGCGAAGCCACCTTCGATCAGGCGGCCATTGCATGGCGTGCTGCGCAGGACGAGTTCGAGGAAAAGTTCGGCCACGCGCGTGCAAAAGCGCTGCGCGCCGAGTTGTTCAGCATCACCGGATAGACAGAATGGATCGGCTCGTTTCAACGAGCGTTGGTCTGCCTGATTGTGTGCATACGCACTCACGAATGGGACGTGCAACGATGGATGGGCTCTTCGACGACGACTGTTTTGCGATTCGCCAGGCCGCACGCTATGTGTCGCAGATATACGACCGGCATCTGGCGAATGTCGGATTGACCATCACACAGTTTTCACTGCTGGGGCGGCTCAAGCGCACCGGACCGATGACGATGAAACAGATGGCCGAAGCCATGCGCATGGAGCGCACCACGCTGGTCCGCACGATCCAGCCGCTACGCCGCAATGGTCTGGTGTCGAGCGAGGCACTCGGTGCCGACGCGCGGGCGCTGACGATCGCGCTGACTGCAGCAGGCGAGCAGCGTCTCCAGGCAGGACGTGAACATTGGCATGCCGCCCAGGCCGAATTCGAGCACCGGTTCGGCGAAAGGCGCGCGGCGGCGCTGCGAGGCGAATTGTTCGCCATCACACGGGATTCAATCTAGCCGTCGCAAGTACGGCGACTCACGGGCGGCGCGCTGTCACGCGCTGTTTTTTCAACGCAACGAGTGCATACACACAGACGACAATCATGTCCACTACACCTTCGACAATTGCGCCGCCCAGCGCGGCCAACGCCGCCAAACCGGCGCGGCGCATTCCATGGATGCTGCTCGCGATCATCGCGGTGCTTGCCGTGCTCGCGCTGGCTGCGTCGTACTGGTTCTTCGTCGGCCGTTTTGTCGAAACGACGGACGATGCCTACGTCGGTGGCGATGTGACCGTGATGTCGCCGAAAGTGAACGGCTTCGTGACGGATGTACTGGTGCGCGACAACCAGTTTGTCCACGCGAATCAGGTGTTGATCCGCCTCGATGCGCGCGATTACGACGCTCGGCTCGCGCAGGCCAGCGCGGAAGTGGAGAGCGCACAGGCGGCCGTCACCGAATTGCAGGCGAAGAAATCCTTGCAGCTTGCCACCATCAACGAGCAGGCCGCCGAGGTTCGCGCGTCCGGCGCCGAGTTGACGCGCAGCGCCGCCGATCAGTTGCGCTACCGCGAACTGGTGAAGGACGACGCCGTATCGAACCAGGTCGTGGAGCGTGCGGACGCCGATCTGTCCAAGGCGCATGCCGCGGTCGACCGCAGCAGCGCGGCGCTGATTGCAGCGCAGCGGCAGATCGCCGTACTCGACGCGCAGATCGGCGACGCCGAGGCGCGCATCGCCACCGCACAGGCGGCGCAACGGGTTGCGGCATTGAATGTGGAGTACACGACGATCCGCTCGCCGATCGACGGTTACGTCGGCAATCGCACCGCGCGCGTCGGCCTGCTGGCGAACACGGGCGTATCGCTGCTGACCGTGGTGCCGTCGAGCGGACTGTGGGTCGACGCCAACTTCAAGGAAGACCAGCTGAAGAAGATGCATGTGGGGGACCGTGTGGATGTCGATCTGGATGCATCGAGCCAACGGTTTCACGGCGTGGTTGAGAGCCTTGCACCCGCGACCGGCGCGACTTTTAGCGTGCTGCCGGCCGAGAACGCCACCGGCAACTTTACGAAGATCGTGCAGCGCGTGCCGGTGCGCGTGCGTCTCGATGTGCCGAAGGACATGCAAGGCGTGCTGCGGCCTGGACTCTCGGCGACGGTGAAGGTGCATGTCGATGCCGGCAACACGCCGGCGCGTGGATGAACCTGTCATGACTCAAGTTCTCGCCAATCCCGCCGACCTGCCGACGCGAACCAAAGTCCTTGCGTTCACGCTGATGTGCATCGGGTTTTTCATGGCGACGCTCGATATTCAGATCGTTGCGTCGTCGCTCAAGGATATCGGCGGCGGTTTGTCCGCGAGCCAGGACGAGCTCTCGTGGGTACAGACCTCGTATCTGATCGCTGAGATTCTGGTGATTCCGATGTCCGGCTGGCTCACCCGCGTATTCTCGACGCGTTGGGTGTTCGCGTTCTCCGCGCTCGGCTTCACGGTGACCAGCATGCTATGCGGTCTCGCGTGGGACATCAACTCGATGATTCTGTTCCGCGGTTTGCAGGGCGCGCTCGGCGCCGCGATGATCCCGACGGTGTTCACCACGGCGTTCGTGCTGTTCCCCGGCAAGCAGCGCCTGATTGCGTCCACTACCATCAGCGCGCTTGCCACGCTCGCACCGACCGTCGGCCCGGTGATCGGCGGCTGGATCACGTCGCAATGGTCATGGCACTGGTTGTTCTATCTGAACCTGGTGCCGGGCCTGGCCGTGACGCTGATGGTGCCGAAGTACGTGCACTTCGACAACGTCGATCTGTCTCTGCTGAAGAAGGGCGACTACCTCGGCATCCTTCTGATGTCCGGTTTTCTCGGCTGCCTTGAATATGTGCTGGAAGAGGGACCACGCAAGAACTGGTTCGGCGACGACGTGATCGTGACGTGCACATGGATCGCCGCGATCAGCGGGTTCCTGTTCATCGTGCATGCGTTTACCGCGAAGGAGCCGATCGTCGATTTGCGTGCATTGGCGATCCGCAACTTCGGCATTGGCAGCCTGCTGTCGTTCATCACCGGCATCGGGATCTTCTGCGCGGTGTTTCTTACGCCCTTGTTCCTGTCGCGTGTGCGCGGGTTCGATTCGTTGCAGATCGGCGTGGCGTTGCTGTCGGTCGGCTGTTTTCAGCTGGTCGCGATGGTTGCCTATTCGGTGGTCGCGCGCTTCGTCGACATGCGGATCCTGCTGGTGTTCGGCCTCGTGCTGTTCGGCGTCGGCTGTTATCTGTATGTGCCGCTGACCAATCAATGGGGCTGGCAGGAGTTGCTGATCCCGCAGGCGTTGCGTGGCATCGGCCAGCAGTTCTGCATTCCACCCATCGTCACGATGGCGCTCGGTTCGTTGCCGATGTCGAGACTGCGGTCCGCCAGCGGGCTGTTCAATCTGATGCGCAATCTGGGCGGTGCAATCGGCATTGCAGTGAGCAGCACCATGCTCAACGACCGCTTGAATCTCCACTACGAGCGGCTCGACGAACATCTGAGCGCGGGCCGTCCGGTCGTCGAATCGATCTTGCAGCGGCAAAGCGCGCATTTTGCGCAAGTCGGCGGGGATGCGCTGAATGCGGCCAATGCGGGCCTCGGGCAGTTGCATGCACTGCTAATGCGCGAAGCGCTCGTACTTACGTTCTCCGATACGTTTTTTGCGCTGTCGCTCTGTTTTGTCGTCGGCTTGCTAAGCGTGCTGCTCTCTCGCCCATTCGGCAACACCGCGCCGCCGCCCGACGCTCATTGAGGAATCCAGCATGAAACCATTTGTTCTCAAAGTACTCGCGAGCGCGGCGTTGCTGACACTCGCGGCATGCGCGGTGCAACCGGAAACGCATGCGGACCTGAAACAGTCGGTTCAGACCATCGCGCCGGCCGCGTGGAATGTCGATGCGCCTCAAGACAGCGTCAATGCGGACGCGTGGTGGACGCAATTCGGCGATCCTGTCATGCATCAACTGGTGGACTCCGTGCTGACGGGCAATCTCGATGTGCAAGCCGCAGTGGAACGCGTCAAGCAGGCGCAGGATATCGCGACGCAAAATCGCGCGGCGTTGCTGCCCGAACTGGATGCGAGCGCGAATGCAGCGGACTCCCGGCAGAATACGCCGCCACCGCTCGGCTATGTGCGTCAGGCCGGCATCGGCGTGACGGCGAGCTGGACACCGGACGTGTTTGGCGGCGAACGTCTTGCCGTTCTCGCGGCACAGGCGCAAGTGTCGGGGCGGCAAGCGGCCTTGAATCAACTGCGTCTGGCACTCGCGGCGAATACAGCGGCGGCATATATCGATCTGCGCTGGGCGCAGGCGCAATTGCAGATTCTCAGCGACAACGAACAGATTCGCGCCCGCGCGTTGAAACTTACGCAGCAGCGTTTGCGTTATGGACTTTCGACGCAACTCGACGTCGCGCGTGCGCAGAATCAGTTACAGGATCTGCAGGCGCAGATTCCGCGCGTGCAGTCGACCGTGCAGCATCAACTGAGTCTGATCGCGGTCTATTCGGGACGCACGCCGGAGAGCGTCGACGGTTTGATGCTGGCCGATCCGCATCAGGCGCGCGACATCCCGGTGCCGGCGCAAAGCGTACCGCAGACGCTGCCGTCCGAGGCGCTGTTGCAGCGGCCCGACGTACGCAATGCCTACGCCACGGTTGAACAGCGCGCGGCGGAAGTGGGTGTGTCGAAAGCGCAGCGCTATCCGCAGTTCAAGCTCAATCTCGCCGACGGCTTGTTGGCCTCGTCCTATCTCGGCTTGCCGACGCTGACCGACAACCTCTTCAGCGCCGCGTTGAACGCGACGAGTCCGATCTTCAATGCCGGCCGTATCACCGCGAATATCGACGCGAGCGAGAGCCGGATGCGCGAGTCGCAACTCGGTTTGCAGCAAACCATGTTGCAGGCGCTCAAGGAGATCGAGGACAACCGCAGCGAGCTGGTGAGCGGCGCGGTGCAGGTGCAACGGCTGGGTGGCGCGCTCGATGCATCGAACCAGGCGCTGCATTTGTCGAGCGAACTCTACAAGGGCGGCGCGACGGATTTTCTCGACGTGCTTGCCGCGCAGGAGGCGCATCTGCGCGACGCGGAGTCCCTGAATCAGGCCAAACGCGAACATGCGCTCGCGGCGGTCGCGCTGTACCGCTCGCTCGGCGGGGGCTGGGATGTTCCCGAAACGGTCACGGCGGCATCGTCGAATTGATGCGCGCGGACGTGGCGGTGGAATGGATGAAATGGGCGGAGTGGGTGGCGTAGGTGAATCAGGCAGGCCAACTGGAGATGAATCATGAGTACACGGGAAGTGGTGATCTGCAATCCGGTGAGAACGCCGATTGGCGCGTTCGGCGGATCGCTGAAAGAAGTGCCCGCAACCGAACTGGGCGCGGTGGCGGTGCGTGAGACGCTGCGGCGCAGCGGTCTTGATCCGGCCGCGTTGGCCTCGGTGGTGATGGGCAACGTGATTCAGGCCGGCAACAGGATGAATCCGGCGCGCCAGGCGTCGATCGGCGGCGGCGTGCCGGTCGCTGTGCCTGCATTGACGGTCAATCGTGTGTGCGGTTCGGGCGCGCAGGCAATTGCGTCCGCGGCCCAGGAAGTCTGGCTTGGCCTGGGCGACGCAAGCGTGGCCGGCGGTATGGAAAACATGGACCGCGCGCCCTATCTGCTCGACGGCGGCCGCTGGGGGTATCGGATGGGTAACGCGCAAGTCCATGACAGCCTGCTGCGCGACGGCCTGAACGACGCCTTCTCCGGCGAGCATTCGGGCTGGCATACCGAAGACCTCGTCGCGCAGTTCGACCTCACGCGCGAAACGCAGGACCGTTGGGCCGCGCGTTCTCAGCAGCGCTTTGCCGAGGCGCAGGCGCGCGGCGATTTCAATGCTGAACTGGTGGCGGTGGAAATTCCGGGGCGTAAAGGTCCGCAGCATTTTGCGAGCGACGAGCAGCCGCGCCCGGACACCACGGTCGAAACGCTCGCCAGATTGCGTCCGGCATTTCGTCCGGACGGCACGATTACCGCGGGCAACGCGCCGGGATTAAACAGCGGAGCGGCCGCCATGCTGGTCGCTGAGCGCGGGTTCGCCGAGGCGCGCGGCATCGAGCCATTCGCGCGGCTGGTGGCGTATGGCGTCGCGGCCGTCGAGCCGGGCATGTTCGGCCTCGGTCCGGTGCCCGCCGTGCAAATGGCGCTGGCGCGCGCAGGTTGGGAGCTCGGCGACGTCGAACGCTTCGAGATCAATGAAGCCTTCGCTGCCGTGCCGATCGCGGTAGCGCGCAAACTCGGCATCGCGGATGAGCTGATCAACGTGCAAGGCGGTGCGATCGCGCACGGCCATCCGATCGGCGCGACCGGTGCGGTATTGACGACACGCCTGCTGCATTCGATGCGCCGCGACGGCTTGAAGCGAGGCATCGTTACGTTGTGTATTGGTGGCGGCCAGGGGATTGCGCTGGCGCTGGAAGCGCTGTGAGACCGGCTAATGAAAGATCGGTAGCGCCAGAAATCCCTTGATGACGATTGCGTTGGCAATGTCGATAAAGAAGGCGCCCACCATCGGCACCACCAGAAAGGCGAGATGCGAATGGCCGAAACGGGCCGTGACCGCTTGCATATTCGCAATGGCGGTGGGTGTGGCGCCGAGTCCGAAACCGCAGTGACCCGAGGCGAGCACGACGGCATCGTAGTTGCGGCCCATCACGCGGAACGTGACGAAGATCGCGTAGAGCGCCATCAAGACGGTCTGCGCGACGAGAATCGTAACGACTGGCAACGCCAGTGAGGCGAGATCCCAGAGCTTGAGCGTCATCAGCGCCATGGCGAGGAACAGCGCAAGGCTCACGTTGCCGAGCAGGGCGACGGCATGATCGAGAACGGGTTTGCCTACCAGCCCAAGCACATTGCTGAGCACCACGCCGACGAATAGCACGCAGACAAAAGTCGGCAGTTCGATCGCAGTGCCGGCGAGGAGTTGTGAGAGCGCCTCGCCGGCGGTGAGACTGATCGCGATCAGCGCCAGCGTCTCGATGAAGGCGCCAGGGGTGGTGGCCTGTTCCGCCTTCGGCTCTTCGAAGGCGAGCGGCGCTTCGGCGCGGTTCGCAGCGAGCTTGTCCGCGTGCGCATTGGCGCGATCCTCGGGATGGCCTGCGCTGCGCGCCTGGTTCTTGCCGGCGACCTGCCGCAGCAGCACGCGCGCCACCGGGCCGCCGAGAATGCCGCCCATCACGAGGCCGAAAGTTGCGCAGGCGATCGCGGCCTCCGTGGCGGACTGGAGCCCGTGGTGTTCGGCGAATACCTTGCTCCATGCCGCACCGGTGCCATGGCCGCCGGACAGCGTGATCGAGCCGACCAGCAAGCCGTACAGCGGATCAATGCCTAATAGATAAGTGAGGGCGATGCCCACTGAATTTTGCAGAACCAGCAGGCCGATCACGAGGCCGAGAAAACGCATCAGCAGCGGACCGCCGGATTTGAGGCTGGCGAGGTTGGCATTGAGGCCGATGGTCGCGAAGAAGGCAAGCATCAGCGGTGCTTGCATGGCGGTATCGAAGCGCACTTCAATGTGGCTCGCGGTGCGCAGGATCAGTAGGACGATTGCCACCAGAAGGCCGCCGGCAACGGGTTCGGGAATCGTATAGCTGCGCAGCAGGGGGATCCATCCGACCAGCCTGTTGCCCAGCAACAAGACCAGTGAAGCCGTGACGAGCGTTCCGTAGATGCCGACGTTCATAGGCGACCTCGTTGAGTAAGAAAGATAGCCACAGTGCAACGAGGCGTCCGACCGTGCGCGGAGCACCCAGGCTGCGGGAAGGCCGGGAGCGGAGCGGGAAACACCTTTGGCGTGAGCGTACCTGAACGGCGTTGATCCAACAATGACCGCCTCGATGAATGACTTTGAGGAGCATGAACCGGTCAGATGCGGGCAGCGCAACGTTTAGAGTTTTTTCCGGCACCGGTTTCGTTTAGCATCACTGCCACTTTCACGAGAACATCAAGAGATATGGCACTGATCGCACGAAACGTCCTTGGGATTGCCGTACTGTTGCTCATCGCTTTCATCTTTTCGACCAACCGGCGCGCCATCCGCTTGCGGACTGTCATCCCGGCGCTGCTCGCACAGATCGGTATCGGCGCTTTCATACTCTTCGTGCCGCTCGGCAAGACGGTTCTCTCGGCCGCTGCGTCGGGCGTCAATCACGTGCTCGACTATGGCAACGCGGGCATCGAGTTCCTGTTTGGCGGCCTCGTGCAGTCGAAGATGTTCCAGATCTTCGGCGACGGCGGCTTTGTGTTCGCGGTGCGGGTGCTGCCGGCCATCATCTTCGTTACCGCGCTCATTTCGGTGCTTTACTACATCGGCGTGATGCGCTGGATCGTGCTCGTGCTCGGTACGATATTCCAGAAACTGCTCGGCGTATCGAAGCTCGAATCGTTCTCGGCTGTGACCACGATCTTCCTGGGGCAGAGCGAAATGCCTGCCGTGGTCAAGCCGTTCACGCGCGACATGACCGGCGCCGAACTGTTCGCGGTGATGTCGAGCGGCATGGCGGCGATTGCCGGATCGGTGCTGGCGGGCTATGCGGGTCTCGGTGTGCGGGTGGATTATCTGTTGGCCGCGTCGTTCATGGCGGTACCCGGCGGCTTGCTGTTTGCCAAGATCATTCACCCGAGCACCGAACCGAGCCGCGTGCATCTCGAGCACCTCAGCTTTGACGAAAAGCGTCCCGCGAATGTGATTGAAGCCGCGAGTTCCGGCGCGACCGTGGGCCTCAAAATCGCGGTGATGGTCGGCGCAATGCTGATTGCGTTCGTCGGCCTGATCGCGTTGCTCAACGGTATTGTCGGCGGCATAGGCGGCTGGTTCGGTCATCCGCAACTGTCGATGCAGTCGGTGCTCGGAACGGTATTCGCGCCGCTTGCGTACCTGATCGGCGTGCCGTGGAGCGAAGCCAGCATCGCCGGCAATTTCCTTGGCCAGAAGATCATTCTGAACGAGTTCGTGGCTTATGCATCGCTGTCGCCGTATCTGAAAGATGCCGCGAGCGTGAGCGCCGCCGGCCTGCACGCGCTCGATCCGCGTACCCTTGCTATTCTGTCGTTTGCGTTGTGCGGCTTCGCGAACTTTGCGTCGATCGCGGTGCTGACGGGCGGTTTTAGCGCCGTCGCGCCGGAACGCCGCGCCGAAGTCGCGCGCTATGGCTTGCGTGTGGTGCTCGCCGCGACGCTCTCGAACCTGATGAGCGCCACGATTGCGGGCATGTTCCTGACGCTGAATTGAATCGAGGATATCGCATGAACATGGAACAACTGCTGGAACGCGCGGCTGCGGCGCGAGAAAAGGCCTATGCGCCCTATTCGAAGTTCAAGGTCGGCGCGGCGTTGCTGACCAGAGACGGCTCGGTGTTCGACGGCTGCAACGTCGAGAACGCTTCGTACGGGTTGTGTAATTGCGCCGAACGTACGGCGTTTTTCAGTGCGATTGCCGCGGGCTATCAACGCGACCAGTTCGCCGCGCTCGCCGTAATCGGCGATACGGATGGCCCGATCGCACCGTGCGGCGCGTGCCGCCAGGTGATCATCGAACTGGGCGGCCCCGAATTGCCGATCCGGCTCGGCAATCTGCATGGCGCGACGCGCGACACCACCGCTCGTGAACAATTGCCGGATGCGTTCTATCTATGAGCAGGCACAAGGTTATCTACGACACCGATCCCGGCGTGGACGATGCGATGGCGCTGGTTTTTCAGGCGCTGCATCCGGACATCGATTTGCTGGGGCTCACGAGCGTATTCGGCAACGCCACGATCGAGACCACCACGCGTAACGCGCGTTTTCTCGCCGGGCGGTTCGCGCCGGGCGTGCCCGTAGCGCAGGGCGCCGCCGCACCGCTCAGGCGCGCCGCGCCCGAACCGCTCGCGTGGATTCATGGCGATAACGGCCTCGGCAACATCACGATCGAAGCCGGCGTTGAAGCCCCGCTCGACGCGCGCCCCGCGCACCGCTTCATCATCGACACCGTGCGCGCGCATCCCGGCGAAGTCACCTTGATTGCCGTCGGACCGCTGACGAACCTGGCATTGGCGCTGACCGACGATCCGCGGATCGCTTCGCTCGTCAAACAGGTGGTCGTGATGGGTGGCGCGTTCGGCACGGATGGCGTGCTCGGCAACGTAACGCCCGCCGCCGAGGCGAACCTCCTCGGCGATCCCGATGCGGCCGATATCGTGTTCGGCGCGCCGTGGCCGGTGGTGATCGTGGGCCTCGACGTCACGCAGCGCACCATCATGAGCGAGGGCTATCTGGCGTCGCTGCGCGATCGCGGCGGTGCGGCCGGGCAATTCGTGTGGGACGTGTCGCGGCACTACCAGGCCTTTCATGAGCAAAGCGCGCAACTCAAGGGTATTTACGTACACGATTCTTCGGCGGTCGCCTATGTGCTGGCGCCGGATCTCTATACGGTTCGCAGTGGGCCGGTACGGGTGCTGACGGACGGTATCGCGGTGGGCCAAAGCATCCAGAAACCTTCCACGATGCCGGTGCCCGCGCCGGACTGGGACAGCCGGCCCGAGGCCGTGGTTTGTCTCGACGTGGATGTGCCCGGCATGCTCGCGCTTTACGAGGGCACCGTCCGCGGCACGCTGTAGAACCAGCCGGGAGCGATCTGGCGGCGCGCCGATTGATCTGACGTAACGCACAGTGGGTTGCAGCAAACCGGTCCGCCACGCTGGCCGATGCGCATCGTCAATCTTTGCTACATTTCTGCAGACGTGCTGCGTACGCGGTTCTCAAAGCGCTGGCTGATCGACCCGGTGCGCGTGACCCAAATCTATCGAGAGGCAAAAGATGCGAATTCTAGTAGTGGGGGCGGGTGCCGTAGGCGGCTATTTCGGCGGACGTCTTGCGGCGGCGGGTCAGGACGTGACCTTTCTCGTGCGCGCTGGCCGGGCGGAAAAACTCGCCCGTGACGGGCTTGTCATCAACAGCCCGCGTGGCAATCTCACCCTGCTGGACGTCAAGACGATACTCGCCGGTGTTGTCGCGGAGCCGTTCGATCTGGTGCTGCTCAGCTGCAAAGCCTACAGTCTTGACGACGCGATCGATTCCTTCGCACCGCTGGTCGGCGAATCGACGCTGATTCTGCCCATGCTCAACGGCATGCGCCATATCGACGTGCTCAAGGAAAAGTTCGGTGCGTCACGTGTGCTGGGCGGTCAATGCGTGATCGCGGCGACGCTCAACGCGGATCAGCACATCGTGCATCTGAACGAAACGCACGCGATCACATTTGGCGAACTGGAGGGCGGCGCGTCCGAGCGTGTCCAGGCGATCGCGGAGGCAATGGCCGGCGCGAACTTCGACGCGGTGGTCAGCGACAACATCCTGCTGCGCATGTGGGAAAAGTGGGTGTTCCTCGCCACACTGGCGGCCAGTACGTGCTTGATGCGCGGTTCGGTCGGCGATATTCTGGCGGCGCCGGATGGCAAGCGCATCATCGAAAACCTGCTCGGCGAGTGCCGCGGAGTCGCGGAACACAACGGCTTCACGATGGGCCCCGATTTCGACGCGAGAGCCACCCAAACGCTGTTTACGCCGTCGCCGCTGACCGCTTCGATGTTGCGCGACGTCGAGAACCACTCGCACACCGAGGCCGATCACATTCTCGGCGATCTGATTTCGCGCGGCGGCGACGCGCAGAAGGGCGAGCACGGCTTGTCGCTGCTGCGTATCGCCTATAGTCATCTGAAGACGTATGAAGCGAGGCAGACCCGTACCTCCTGAATGACCGGTGCGCGGGCGATCAGGGTGGCCACTGCAGCCTAAACGTTCGGAGGTAAAGCCATGCCGAGTCCAACTGGATCCGTACCCGCGCTCAGTGCCGCTTCGGCGACGATCTTCTCGATCGGCATTGTTTTTCTCGGCTACTGGGGCCTGTACGATCAGACGAAATGGCAAACGTCCGACGTCTTCGTGTTCCTGTTCGCGATGATCGGCTTCGGCTGTCTCGGCCTTGTGCCGTGGGTCGCGACCAGCCCGGTCGAACCGGAAACCAGCGACGCCCGCATCCGTATTGCACGGCACATGTTTCTTGCGGGCGTTCTGTCGATCTGGCTGGGCGTGGCGATTTCGGTGATCTTCTGATTAACGCTCGATCTGCCTGTTCCAGCGCGTATCCCACTGCGCGCGGTGCGCATTGATCGTGTCCCAATCCACCACGGTCACTTTCTTCACCAGGTCGTCGACGCTGCCGAGGCTTTGCTGCATCGGCGGCGTCATCTTCGCGAGGCGGTTGGTCGGAATCTGCTTGCCGGCCTCGGCGGCTTTTGTCTGAGCCGGCGCGGATAGCAGGAACTGCGCGAGTTTCTGCGCCAGTTGCGGATCGGGGTTGTTGTTGACCACGCACAGGTCGACCAGCAGCAACACCGGTCCTTCCTTGGGATTCACATAGCCGACCGGAATGCCCTTGTCCTGCAGATCGCTGACGGCAGTCGGCGTCAACGGGAACAGGCCCGCTTCGCCGGTCTGGACCATTTCGGAAATTTTCGCCGAGTTCGGCACGTACTCCACGACGTTCGGGCCGACGGTGCTCGCCCATTTCGTGAAGCCCGGTTCGACGTTCTGCTCGCTGCCGCCCATCAAACGGTTGATCGCGAGGAAGCCGTGCAAGCCGAAGGTGCTGCTCGAAGCGGACTGGAATACCACTTTGCCCTTGTACTTCGGATCGGCAAAGTCCATCCACGAAGTCGGCGGCGCCCAGCCTTTTTCAGCGAACAGCTTCTTGTTGTACGCGATGCCGGTCATACCGAGTTGCACGCCCGCGCCCATGTCGTCCTTCATACGCGCGAACGGGTAGAGCTCCTTGAGCACCGGCGAGTCGTCGAGCTTCTTGCACACGCCCATGCTGACGGCGCGTGCCATCACGCCGTCGTCGAGAAACACCACATGGATCTGCGGATTGGCCTTGTTGGCAAGCAGCTTGGCGAGAATGTCCGACGAAGTGCCGGGCACCACCACCACTTTGACATTGTTGGCTTTCTCGAAGTCGGGCAGGACCTGGCTCGTATAAGCCTTCTCCATCGGACCGCCGTTCATGCCGATGTAGATCGTTTTGGTCTCCGACCATGCCGGCGCAGCGGCACTGAATGCGCACAGTGCGGCGAGCGCCGCGATCGTCTTCAACAGTTTCATTGTGAGGCTCCTGAGTTTCACTAAACGATAACGGGGCGATGACCGGGCAACAAACCACGCAGTAACTAGGCGACGGACGACGCAGCAACAGCCGTGAAGCGATCGATCGAAAAAGCGTCGAGCGGAGTGGCCGTGGCGCCGTCGATCACGAGATCCGCGAGGATTTCGCCGACCCCTGGCGCCAGCAAAAATCCACCGCCCGAAAAACCGAACGCATGCAACAGACGCGGTACTGTGCGGCTTGCTCCGATGATCGGATTGCCGTCGGGCGTTTCGCCTTCCACGCCGCTCCATGTGCGGATCAGCAGCGCCTCGCGCAGTCCGGGCAGCAGGGCGCACGCGTCGCGCATCACGGCGCGGGTCGTTTCCGTCGACGGTTGACCGTATTCGCCGTCGCCGTGTCCGCGGCCGCCGCCGATCACGCAATTGCCGCGCGCCACCTGCCGTGCGTAGATGCCGCCGCCGTACACGCCGAGGTTGTGCGTGATGAAAAGCGGCAGCGGTTCGGTGACCCACATGTTCGGGTAGATCGGTTTCATCGGCGCGGTTTCGCCGAAATAGCCGGCCACCGTATTCGCCCATGCGCCGGCGGAATTGATGAGCCAGTCGGCGCTAATACGCATATCGCCTGCGCGTAACTGGAAGCGCGTGCCGTCATGACTGATTTCGGTCAGTTCGGTTTGCTCGCGCACGTCCGCGCCAGCGGCTCGTGCCGCGCGTGCGAATGCCGGCGACACCAGGCGCGGATTGGCATGACCGTCGGTCGCACACAGCGAGCCGCCGATCGCCACAGCGCCCAGCCATGGATAGCGTTGCCGGAAGGCGGTGCCGCTGATCAACTGCGCCTGCAGTCCGTGGCCGCGCGCCATCTCCGCCCAGGCTTCGAGCGCGGCAAGATCGGCTTCGCTGCGCGCCAGCCGCAAATGTCCCGACACGGTGAATTCGCCGTCGATGCCGATCAGTTCCGGCAAACGATTCCAGATGCGCCGCGCCCGCATGGCGAGCGGCATCTGTTCGGCCGACCGTCCCTGGACGCGCACGCCACCGTAGTTCACGCCGCTTGCCTGCGCGCCGCAATAACGCCGCTCGAACAGGCCCACGCGCAGACCGCGCCGCGCCAGCGCCAGCGCCGCCGATGAGCCGACCAGGCCACCGCCCGCGATCGCGACGTCGTAGTGCAAGGACTCACTCATCGCGCGCCTCCTCCGGAATGTCGACGACGCCCTCGGCATACAGGGCAGGCGAGAGCGGAATCGGTTTGACCGGGGGCTGGCTGCGCAAGCGGCCCACGGCGTCAAGCGGTTTGCCGGTTTCCTGCGCCAGCAGCGTCAAGGCCGCCTCGCCGCACATGCGCCCCTGGCAGCGGCCCATGCCGACTCGCGTGAGCGCTTTCAGGCGATTGATCTCGTTCGCTTCGTCACCGCGGATGCAGCGCCGCAACGTGCCCGCATCGATTTCTTCGCAGCGGCATACGGCCATGTCGTCGGGCCATTGCGCCGCGCATTGCGTGGGTAGGGCAAACGCGGCTTCGATGCCCTGGCGAAACACCGCGATACGTTGCAGGCTGCGCTCGAGGGCGGCCGCGCTATGCATGCCCTGGCCACGTGGATGGGCGATGCCGAGATCGTCGAGCAGCGCCAGCGCCGTGCGGCGGCCGGCGAGTTCAGCCGCATCGGCACCGGCAATGCCCGCACCGTCGCCCGCCAGATAGATGCCGCGCACGGTGCTGCGGCCGGCAGGGTCGAGTTCGGGCAGCCAGCAACGATTGTGCGTATCGAAACGGAAGCGGCATCCGGCGAGATCGGCGAGTTGGGTTTCAGGCTTCAGGCCGAAACTGATGCCGACGGCATCGCACGGCATGATTTCGGCCGTCGGGTGGCCGCTTGAGGCACGCCATTCAATGGCGCTCACACCGTGTTCACCGCGAATCCCGATGAGGCTGACGTCGCGTTCGATCCGCACGCCGCGCAGTTTCAGCCAGGCGACGTAATAAAGTCCTTTGGCGAACGTAGCGGGCTGCCGTGCGAGCTTCGGCGTCGCGGCAACCTGCTGCGACAGCGGGCTCGTGTCGAGCACGGCGACCACTTGTGCGCCGGCTTTCACGTACTGATAGGCGACCAGATAGAGCAGCGGTCCGGTGCCGGCAAGCACCACGCGCTGTCCGATCGCGCAGCCCTGCGCCTTCAGGGCGACTTGCGCCGCGCCCAGCGTGTAGACCCCGGGAAGGGTCCAGCCCGGTACCGGCAATACGCGATCGGTGGCGCCGCTGGCGATGATCAGATGCGAAAACGGCACGCTGATTTCCCGTCCCGCATGCAGCGTATCGAGCCGGCCCGCTTCACAAGCCCAGGCCAGCGTGTCGGGGCGATAGTCGAGGTGCGGAAGAAGCGCTGCCATCGTCGTATGCAGCGCGTCGGCTTTGCGCGCTTCAAAGCCGTACAGCGTTTTTTTCGAGCGCTGGAACGCGCCGTTCGCCGGAGGCTGACGATAGATCTGGCCGCCCCAACGGGCATTTTCATCGAGCACGATCGGCTTGATGCCGGCGGCAACCAGGGTTTCGGCGGCGCGCACGCCTGCCGGTCCAGCGCCGACGATAACCACGCGGGGATCGTCGCTCATTGCGGGTCTCCGTTCGCGGCCGCTGCCGATGTAGCTGGTGCAGCCGATGCCGTCGCGCAAGCCGTTGCGGCGAGCCGCGTGATAACCCGCAGGCCTTGCGTCACCGGCGTCGAGCACGCGCGCAAACGCATCCCTTGTTCAGTGCGCATCCAGCAGTCCTGGCAAGCGCCGATCAGGCAGAAGCCGGCGCGCGGTGCGCCGCTGAATTCGCTTTCGCGCACACGGCGCTGGTGCATCAGCACGGCGGTCAGCAATGTGTCGCCTTGCAAGGCGGTGACTTCGTGACCGTCGATAAAAAAGCTGAGCGCTTCGCGCTGCGTCTCCGCGACGCGAACGAATTGCGCATCGCGCTTTGGCACGGCAGGTTCGGAAGACGGCAAATTCGACGGCATGGGTGAGAGAGCGGTAGAAGACATCAGTGCTGGCCGATCAGAATCCGGTTGAGCCCATAGACGCGATCGAGCAGCAGCATCGCACCGGCGGTGATGAAGATCACCAGCGCGGAGACGGAGGCCATCATCGGATCGATCGATTCGGTCGCGTACATGTACATGCGCACCGGCAGCGTGACGGTTTGCGGCGAGGTGACGAAGATCGACATGGTCAGTTCATCGAAACTGTTGATGAACGCGAGCAGCCAGCCACCGGTAATGCCTGGCAGAATCATCGGGAAGGTGACGCGGCGGAAGGTGGTCCACGCGTCGGCGCCGAGCGAATGCGCGGCATGTTCGACGCTGCGGTCCAGACCGCTGACCGAGGCCAGTACGAGCCGCATCACGAACGGCGTGATGATGATCATGTGCGCGAGCACGAGCCACGCGAACGAGCCGGTCGCGCCGATCAACGCGAAGAAGCGCAGCAGCGCGATGCCGAGCACGAGGCCGGGTATCACCAGCGGCGACAACAGCAGGCCGTTCAGGAAAGCACGGCCCGGAAAGCGGGCGCGGCCGATCGCGAGCGCCGCGGGCAACGCGACGATCAGCGAAAGCGTCGCCGAGGCGAATGCCAGCTTCAGACTGTTGAAGAACGCCGAGATGAAATCCGGGTAGTCGAGGATGGCGCGGAACCAGCGCAGCGAGAAACCGTGCGTGGGCAGCGTGAGCGTTTCGTCGGGGGTGAAGGCGACCAGCACCACGATCACGAGCGGTGCGAGCACGAACGCAATCACCAGCGTGTGGAAAATCAGCGCAATGGGGCCGTTTTTTCTCATGATGATCTCGCGCGTTTCAGCCCAGGCTTCTGGCGTACTTGCGTTCCAGAACCCGGTAGTAAGTGAGCATCACGATCAGATTCGCGCCCAGCAGCAGGAGCGCGATAGTGGCGCCGAGCGGCCAGTTCAGCGAGCCGAGGAATTCGTCATAGACCGCGGTGGCGGCAACCTTCAGACGCCGTCCGCCGAGCAGGCCGGGAATCGCGAACGCGCTTGCCGAGAGGCCAAACACCATCAGGCTGCCCGACAGAATGCCCGGCGTGAGTTGCGGCAACACGATGCGGCGCAAGGTCGTGGCGGGCGATGCCATCAGCGACAGCGCGGCATTTTCCGTTTGCGGATCGAGCTTCTGCAACGCGGTCCACACAGGAATCACCATGAACGGCAGCATCACGTGCACCAGCGCAATGACAATCGCGAAGGTGGTGTATTCGAGCTTGTACGGACCCAGCCCGACCAGTGCGAATGCCTGATTCACGAGGCCGCCGCTGTTGAGCAGCATGCTCCAGCCAAACGCGCGCACCACGACCGAGACCAGCAACGGCGCGAGAATGATCAGCAGGAACATCGAGCGATACGGATCGCGCATGCGTGACAGCACATAGGCTTCGGGTGTGCCGATCACGATGCACAGCAGGGTGGTCAGAAAGGCGATGCCGAACGTGCGCAGGAAGATCGTGTGGAAATACGAGGATTTCAGTACTTCCGCGTAGTTGCCGAACTGGAATGCGGCGATCGGACCGCTCGACGGATCGAAGCGGTAGAAGGTCAGTACCAGGGTCATCAACAGCGGCACCAGCACGAGCGCCACAAACAGCAGGAACGCCGGCGCGCACATCAGCCACAACGGCAGGAAGGCGTGCCACGGCGCGCGGCGTGCATCCCCGGTCTTCATGCTGTTGTTCTTCGAGGCGGGCAGCGTGCTAGCCATGATGCGCATCCCGTTGAATGAAGCGGATCGCCTCGCTGTTCCAGTCGACCCCGACCGTCGCGCCTTCCGGCAGCGGCTCGGTACCTTCGTTCTGGCAGCACACCAGCACTTCGCCAAGCCGGCTATCCACCCGATACAGCCATTGGCTGCCGAGGAAGAAGCGGCTCGTCACGGTGGCGCTCAAGCGTCCGGTGTTCGGCGCGCACAGGCGCAATTTCTCCGGACGAATGCACAGCGTGATTGCGTCGCCGACGCCGATTGCACGCTCGCGCAGAGGCAGTTGCGCGGTGCGGCCGGTTTCGGCGAGATCGTGGCCGAGGTCGATGCGGATCGAGTCGCCGTCGCACGCCACGACTTTGCCGGCCAGCATGTTCGCCTTGCCGATGAACTGCGAGACGAATCTGTTCTCCGGGCGTTCGTAGGCTTCGTACGGCGTGTCGATCTGCGTAATGCGGCCGGCTTCCATCACCACCACGCGGTCGCTGATCGACAGCGCTTCCGACTGGTCGTGCGTGACCATGATGGTGGTCGTGCCGATCTTGCGCTGGATGGCGCGCAGTTCGAACTGCATGTCTTCGCGCAGCTTGGCGTCGAGATTCGACATCGGTTCGTCGAGCAGCAGAACGGGCGGCGCGATCACGATCGCACGGGCAATCGCCACGCGCTGCCGCTGACCGCCGGACAGTTCGCGCGGAAAGCGGTGCGCGAGCGTATCGAGCCGCACGAGCGCCAGTGCTTCGCGCACGCGTTCCTTGCGCTCGGCCTTGTCGACATTGCGCATTTCGAGTCCGAAGCCGACGTTGTCCGCGACGCTCATATGCGGAAACAGCGCATAGCTCTGGAACACGATGCCGAGGCCGCGCCGGTTCGGTTTCATGTGCGTGATGTCGCGGCCGTCGAGCGTGATGCGCCCGCGCGTCGTTTCCACAAAGCCCGCGATCATCTGCAAGGTGGTGGTCTTGCCGCAGCCGGACGGCCCGAGCAACGAAACGAACTCGCCTTTTTCAACCGACAGGTTCACGTCGGCGACTGCCTGTAGTTCGCCGAACGATTTCGCGACGTCCGTGAGTGTGAGGAACGACATGATCTGGCCTTTGGATGGATCGACACCGGTTCAATTGGCTACTGCCTCGATGGAGCCGACTCTATCCAGCCAAATTACATGACGTCAATTTCAAATTCCGTTTGCCGATATAAGATTGAAAAAAATTCCGTTGTATGGAATGTATTTAATGGAACCGCCTTCAACTGTTCCACTGCGTGATGTCCGGAAAATCCCTATGAATAAAGACGAGGATCGAATGGAGCGGGCGCGCCGGGGAGATTCCATTCAGGAATAAAACCCTCTATAGTGTTCCGGTCAATGAAATAATTCGGAGCGCTGGAGATGAATGCTGCCGCCAAACGAGATGCCGATTCCGCACTGGCTGAAACGGGCAACGCGCCGGGCCCCGGCATGCTGGAGCGTGCCTTTGCGGTGATTCGCGCGTTATCCGAGGCGCAACCCGACGGTGGCCGCGTCACGCGTCTCGCGAAGGCGGTGGGCATGACGCAAGGCACGGTGCATCGCATACTTCATGCGCTGATTGCCGAGGGCATCGTCGAACAGGACGAAAATTCGAAGCTGTACCGGCTGAGCGTCGATTTCTTCGCGCTCGCCGCGCAGGCGGGCAATCCGAGCGGCATGCGCACGCTGTGCCGTCCGGCGTTGCTGCGCTTGTGCGCGAGTCTCGGCGACACGATCTTTCTGCTGGTCAAAAGCAGTTTTGACGCGGTGTGTCTCGACATCTGCGAAGGCCCGTTTCCGATTCGCTCTTTTACCGGCGATATCGGCGGGCGCGTGGCATTGGGTGTCGGTCAGGGGAGTCTGGCGATTCTCGCGTTCCTGCCGGAAGCGGAGCGAGAAGAGATCATTCGTTTTAACGTGCCGCGCATTCGTGGCTATGGCGTGCTTGACGAAGTGTATTTGCGCACCGAGATCGAACGCGTGCGTCAACTGGGTTACGCGGGCCGCAATAGCGGGGTGCTCGACGGCATGGCGGGTGTGGCGGTGCCGATTCTGGACCGTACCGGCGTGGCAGTGGCGGCGTTGAGCGTCGGCACCCTGGCCGCGCGTCTCGGCGACGATCGCCTGCCGATGGTGGTCGAGTTGCTGCGCCGTCAGGCAGAGGCGATCGGCCCGCAGACCAATCCGTTCGATGTTGCGCTGCGCCGGCCGATGCATGGCTTATCGCGCGCCATGACCACCGAGCGTATTGCTGGATAGGGGCGCGGGAACGGTAGCGCAGAGGCGATAACTCGCGCGCGGAGCCATTCCGATTGCGCCGGTACTATTGCGCGTGGACCCCTTCATGAACGTAGTGTGGCGCCAGTCCGCTGCCGCTCACGCGATAGCGCAACGTGTAGAAAACCCATCTTCCGTGAACCCTATGGCCGAACGTCGTCGAGCGTATGCGGTCAGTGCCCGTTGTCGGCGTTCCTCCTGCATCCACCATGTACGAGGAGGGATCGACCACGCTGTCCAGTGTGTGCCCCTGCGTGCCGAACGTCGATTCCAGCAAGCGCGCCTGCATCTTGACCTGCTGTTCCCGTCCTCCTCCTGGACCTCCCGAGGCCCCGGCATTGGCGTGCACGACCATGGCCGTCCCATCGCCGGGTTGCGATCCAACGCCGAACGAACAGCCATCCATGGTGGCGGTAAACACCCATCGCGCCTGCCGGCTCAGGATCGTGCCGCACAGCGAGTTCTGAGCGTAGGGAACGAAATAGATTTTGCGCTTTTCGTCATCCGGGACTGAACTGTCGGCCTTCCGGAGGGAGAAGACTTCGCCTGTGCAACCGGCCACAGTCGCGTTGGCGATTGGCCGAACCGTTGCCTCGATGAGGAAGTCCTTTCCTGGACGTACAACCGACCTGGTGGATGCGTCGTAACTGAAGCTTTTCACATCGCTCGAGCTGAGGTTGACGATCACAACGTTGTCTTGCATGAATCCATGAGGATCATTTCGGAAGTCTTTTGCGTCCATAGGGGTAGGGTCTGCCTCGTCGCTTGATGGGGGGCGTCTGCTACTCGATTGCGGGTCAGGTTGCGTTGCGGCAACCTGTGTCCCTGCTCGCCGAGCTGCCTTGCACGGTAAATGGCGAACGTTTCCCAATCGTTTCCCACCTGTGTTCGCGGGGCGAGCGTCTCAGCACGCTTCAGATGACATCGGCAGCGGATGGCCTTTGCTTGCGGCCTGGCTCGATGGGGGCATGGGCGAATCCAACGGCGCGACGAGGCGCCGCGCCGGGGAATGCGTTTTTGAACTGCCGGGGTAACTTCTTTAGCGAGTTCCCCGAGGGACGTTTTGCGGGGCGTCGTTCACGCGAATGCACGCGACGCGTGTCGCGCTCGCGCCGTGCGTGACAGGCTGTGGAATCTCGCTCGCGCAGGCCTCGATCGCATCCGGGCAGCGCGTGCGAAACGCGCAACCTGAAGGGGGACTGAGCGGCGACGCAATCTCGCCGCGTAGCAGCAGATGACGGCGGGCGCGTTCAACCACCGGATCGGGCACCGGTACCGCCGACAGCAACGCGCGCGTATACGGATGGCGCGGCGCGCCATAGACGTCGCGCTTGTCGCCGAACTCCATCACACGGCCGAGATACATCACCAGCACGCGGTGGCTGATGGCCTTGACGACCGCGAGATCGTGCGCGACGAACAGCAGCGAGAGCGACAGCTCGCGCTGCAGATCGCGCAACAGGTTGACGATCTGCGCCTGGATCGAGACATCGAGCGCCGACACCGGCTCGTCGCAGATCACCAGTTGCGGCTCGCCGATCAACGCCCGCGCAATGCCCACACGCTGACACTGACCGCCGGAAAACTCATGCGGATAGCGGCGCAGATGCTGCGCGTTGAGGCCGACGCGTTCGAGCATGGTCAGCACGCGCCGTTGCACGTCGGCGCGGGCAACGTCCTGGCCATGCGTGAGCAAGGGTTCGGCGACGATCTGTTCGATCGTCATGCGCGGATCGAGCGAGGCGAGCGGGTCCTGGAAAATCATCTGCACATCGCGGCGCAGACGCGACGTATCGCGGCCTGCGCCCGGCAGCACGGTTTCCTTGTCGAGCCAGCGCACGCTGCCGCTCGCCACCGGCGTGAGGCCGATGATGGCGCGGGCGAGGGTAGATTTGCCACAACCCGATTCGCCGACGAGACCCACGGTTTCGCCGCGTCGCACGCTGAACGACACGCCGTCCACCGCGCGCAGCATGGCCTTGCCGGACCACGGAAAGCCGCCGCGCGGCACGCCGAATTGCACCTTGAGATTGTCGACCGACAACAGCGTTGCCTGATCCTGAGCCTGCTTTGCCATGGAAGTAGGATTCATACGTGCTGGACCTCGATGATGTCCCGCACCGGCCGGTGGCAGGCGCGCAGCGCGCCGGCGGCTATTGGCGACGCCGTGAGCGCGGGCCGCGATTCGCGGCACCGGTCGCTGCAATACGTGCAGCGCGGCGCGAATGCGCAACCTTCGCCGACTTCACCGGGCAACGGCGGGTTGCCGGGAATGGTTTGCAGCGGACGGTCATCGTCGTCGGTGAGACGCGGCAGCGCGTTCAGCAGGCCGATGGTGTAAGGATGCGTGGGCGCGGCGAATAGCGTGGCGGCATTCGCCTGTTCGACGGTCTGGCCGGCATACATCACCATCACGTCGTCGCACAAGCCGGCCACCACGCCCATGTCGTGCGTGATCAGAATGATCGCGGTGCCGCGTTCGCGATTCAGTTCGCGCAGCAATTCGATGATCTGCGCCTGCACGGTGACGTCGAGCGCGGTGGTCGGCTCGTCGGCGATCAGGACTTCCGGCTCGGAGAGCAGGGCCATGGCGATCATCACGCGTTGCCGCATGCCGCCGGAAAACTCGTGCGGATACATGTCGATACGCCGCGCGGCATCG
This sequence comes from Paraburkholderia fungorum, assembly GCF_902833645.1. Taxonomy (GTDB): domain Bacteria; phylum Pseudomonadota; class Gammaproteobacteria; order Burkholderiales; family Burkholderiaceae; genus Paraburkholderia; species Paraburkholderia fungorum. The sequence continues at coordinate 865,945 of NZ_CADFGE010000002.1, read as the reverse complement.
GGAATACGCACTGTTTCAAGCGTTTCGATCGCACGGCGGCGTGCTTCGCGGCGCGACATCCCGCGATGCAGTTGCAGCGTCTCGGTCATCTGCCGTTCGATCGTCAGGAACGGGTTGAGCGAGGTCATCGGATCCTGAAAGATCATGCCGATGCGGTCGCCGCGAATTTTATTCAACTCGGCTTCGCTCATCGTCAGCAGGTTTTCGCCGCGATAGGTCGCCGCGCCCGAGACCTTGCCGTTGCCGGCCAGCAGGCCGAGCAGCGCCATCACGGTCTGGCTTTTGCCCGAGCCCGATTCGCCGACGATACCCAGCGTGCGGCCCGCTTCGAGCGAAAACGACACGCGTTGCACCGCGTCGACGGGTGCGCCTTCGCGGCGCGTAAAGCGCACGCTCAGGTCTTTGACTTCGAGTAGCGCCATGTCAGCGGTCCTTCGGATCGAATGCGTCGCGCAGACCGTCGCCGACGAAATTCACGCAATACAAGGTGACGCACAGCATCACCGCCGGGCACAGCAGCAGCCACGGCATCGATTCGAGCTTCTGCGCGCCGTCCTGGATCAGCACGCCCCAGCTCGTCATGGGCTCCTGCACGCCGAGGCCGAGAAACGACAGCACGGATTCGGTCAGCACGATGTTGGGCACGGTCACGCTAGCGTAGACCACCACCACGCCAAGCAGATTCGGCACGATATGGCGCGCGATGATCGAACGCGAACTCACACCGATGGCGCGGGCGGCGTCGATAAATTCGCGCGAGCGTAGCGACAGCGTCTGGCCGCGCACCACGCGCGCCATGTCGAGCCACGAGAACGCGCTGATCGTCAGCACGACCAGATAGAACGCGCGGCCGAACATCGTCATCATCAGGATCGCGATCAGCATGTAGGGGATCGCATACATCATGTCGACGATACGCATCATCACCGCGTCGACGCGGCCGCCCAGATAGCCGGCGGTGGCGCCATACGCCACGCCGATCAACCCCGACACCAGCGTGCCGAGCAGGCCCACTTCGAGCGAGACGCGCCCGCCTTGCAGCGTGCGCGCGAGCAGATCGCGGCCGAGTTCGTCGGTGCCGAACCAGTGCATGTTCTGCAGCGTGGGGGCGAGGCTGATCGCGCTCCAGTCGCTGTCGATCGGATTGTTCGGCAGGAACCACGGACCGGCCACGCAGGCAATCACGATCAGCAGCAGGATGAGGAAGCCGGAAAACGCCGCGCGATTGCGCGCGAAGCGCAGCGCGGCGGTGGCGAGCGGTCCGCGCGAACGCGGCGCTCGGGCAATGGCCGCGAGCGGATCGAGCGCCGCGGCAGTCGATTGAATTGAGCGGGGCATGGATCAGTACCGGATGCGCGGATCGAGCCAGGCATACGCCAGATCGACCAGCAGATTGAACAGGACAGCGACCGCGGTGGTCAGCACGACGAGGCCGAGCACGAGGGTGTAGTCGCGGTTGATCGCGCCGTTGACGACCAGTTGACCAAGGCCGGGCAGCGCGAACACCGACTCGGTGACGACCGCCGCCGTAATCGACGAGATGCAGATCGAACCAAGCAGCGACACCACCGGCATCAGCGCGGGCTTCAGCGCGTGGCGCAACACAATCGTGCGTCCCGGCAGCCCCTTGGCGCGCGCGGTGCGGATAAAGTTGCCCGACAGCACTTCGATCATGCTGCCGCGCATCACGCGAGCGATTGCGGCGACGTTGATGATGGTGAGCAGGACGATCGGCAGCACGCGGTAGCGCCATTCGCCTTCACCCCAGCCGCCGGCCGGCAGCCAGCCTTGCCCCTCGGAGGTCTTCAGCAGGATGGCGAAGATCCACACCAGCACCGGACCCAGCACGAACGGCGGCACCACGTTGCCGATATTGCCGAGCACCATCACCAGGTGATCGATGAAACGATCGCGCCGCACGGCGGCCAGCGTGCCGAGCGTGACGCCGATCACGATCGCGATCGGTACCGATACGCCGCCCACGCCGAGACTCACTGGTAAGGCCTTCCACACCAGATCGTTGACTGACCAGTCGGCGTAGCGGAACGACGGACCGAGGTCGCCGTGCAGCAGCGAGCCGAGGTAGTGGAGGTACTGCAGCCACAGCGGTTCGTCGAGGTGATATTTGGCGTTGAGGTTCGCGAGCACGGCCGCCGACAGGTGCTTCTCGGTGTCGAACGGGCCGCCCGGGGTGAGGTGCAGCAGCAGATAGCACGCGGTGATCACGGCGAGAATCGTCGGAATCGCCCAGAGCGTGCGGCGCAGCGTATAGGCCAGCATGACAGTCCTCCCGCGCTCAGTGCTTGATCAGATACATGTCTTGCGTCGCGCGCTGGTCGAGGTAGTTGGTCGACTTGTAGCCGCCCACATACGGTTTGACGAGGCGGTCGGCCGAATACTGGAAGAGCGATACCACGGGGTAGTCGTTCATCGCCAGATCGTGCGCCTGCGTGAGCAGCGCGGTGCGCTTCGCGTCGTCGAGCTGCTGGTTGCCCTCGTCGATCAGTTTGTCGACTTGCGGGTTGCAGTAGTGTTGATCGTTCTGCACGCTATTGCAGCGGATCAGATCGAAGAACGAGTTGGCGTCGTTGTAGTCGACGAACCAGCCGTCGCGCGAGGCCTGCACCTTGCCGTCGTGGCGTTGCTTGAGCAGCACCTTGTACTCGACGTTTTCGAGCCTGGCGGTGACGCCGAGCTTGGTGCGCCATTCCGAGGTGGCGAACAGCGCGACCTTCTTGTGCAGGTCGTTGGTGTTGTAGGTGAGTGTGAAGCTGAGCGGCTTCGCATCCGAATAGCCGGCCGCCTTCAGCAGGTTGCGCGCGTAGTCGACGCGTTTGGCCATTGGCCAGCTCGCCCAGTCGGGTGTAAACACGGCCGAGCCTTCGGTGCCCTTGGCGACCAGACCGTAGAGCGGTATTTCGCCGTCGGCTGTCAGACGTTTGGTCAGCAGGTCGCGGTCCAGCACCATCGCCAGCGCCTGGCGCACGCGCTTGTCCTTGAAGTCCGGGTCGGCGTTGTTCAGGCTGTAGTAGTACGTGGCGATCTGCAGCCCGGGTTTCAGTTCGGAGCCGAACTGCTTGCTCACCTGCGCAAAGATGCCCGACGGAATCGAGTACGTGTAATCGAACTGGCCGGCCTGATACATGCGCATTGCCGTTTCGTCGTTTTCGATCGGCAGGTAGGTCACTTTCGTGATCACCACCTTGGCGGCGTTCCAGTACGTGGGGCTCTTGCTGGCCACCAAACGGTTGCTCGGTTGCCAGTCGGTCAGCGTATACGGACCATTGCCGACAAAGTTGCCGGGACGCGTCCAGTCGCCGCCGAACTTCGTAATCACCGCGCGATTGACCGGGACCATCGTCGACATGGCGGTCAACTGCGGAAAGAAGGCAGCGGGCACTTCGGTCGTGACTTCGAGCGTATAAGGATCGACGGCGCGCACGCCGAGGCTCGTGAGCGGCGCCTTGCCGGCGAGAATTGCCTTCGCGTTCCTCACGAATTCGACCAGCACGGTGTATTTGGAACCCGTCTTCGGATCGAGCACGCGTTGCCACGAGTAGACGAAGTCTGCTGCCGTGACCGGCTGGCCGTTACTCCAGCGCGCATCGTGGCGCAGCTTGAACACCCACGTAGTCGGCCCGGTGCGCGACCACGATTCGGCGACGCCCGGCACGATCGCGCCGCTCGCATCCATGCGCGTCAGGCCTTCAAACAGGTCGAGTCCGATCGTATTGCCGGTCCACGATTCAATATGCGCGGGGTCGAGCGATTCGGTTTCGGTCGGCACCTGGCGGGTCATCTCCTGGCTGGCCGCGAGTGTGACGCCGGCGGGCACCGTGACGGCGAAAGCGGAGGACTGAAACGCAAGGACGAGCGCGGCCAGCGCCGCTTTATGGACGAACGGGTTTTTCATCGGTTGAGATCGCAGGAAAGGTCGGGGGAAGAACGCGCCGGCGCCGGGGCGCCCGGTTATCCGTGGTACCCGGACCGGGGCGGCCCTTGTTGCTCGTGCTGGTTGCGGGACATACAGGATTCCTTACGTTTAGTAATGCAGGCAGGCCCCGACCGGATCAACCGGAGAAGGTGCCTGCTTTTTAAAACAGTCTTGGTGTACCCACCCAGACGACCACCGTCTCGATACGCGCGGTATTCGCCCAGCTATGCGGCACCGTCGATTCGTAATGCGCGCTGTCTCCCGCGTGCAGCACGAACGTCTTGCCTTCCAGCGTCAGCGATACTTCGCCGCTGATCACATACATAAATTCTTCCCCGGCGTGCGTGGTGACTTCGGAGCGCTTCTGCCCGGGCGGCATCCTCACGAGGATCGCTTCGAGCTGACGGCCCCCCGTCAGGTTGGTCAACCGTGCAAACAGATTGGCCGAGTCCGCGAAACCGAAAAACTTCAACTGATCGCCGCGGCACACCGAGCGTTCTTCGCTTGGTGTGTCGACGAAATACTGCACCGTTACCCCGAGCGCGTGGGCAATGCCGGCCAGCGATGTGATGGACGGCGATGCCAGACCGCGTTCGACTTGCGACAGAAACGGTTTGGAAATCCCCGCCGCTGTTGCCGTTTCATCCAGGGTGCGCTTCAGCCGTTGCCGCAGCGCGCGGATCTTGCTCCCAAGTTCGAGTGCCGGGTTGTTCTTTTGAATTGTCGTGACCATAGCAGGAGGAAATTAGCCCGTCAAAATTTGTTTGATATAAGTAAATATGGTTTGATTGCGGCTCAAGCCGGGTGGGCGGGCTGTTCAGCACCCGGTCATGCAAGGGGCCGCGTTTTCGAGACAGCGCTCTATGTTGCCAGAACTGAAATTCGCCTCAGCCGTTTTGACTGCAATTCGGCGAGAAACGGGCAGCGCAGGCGGTAAAGATTGCGGCATGCACAAGGTACGCGCATGGTTGCGCATTGATGCAGGTTGAGTACCCGGCTAGTTAAAGGCATGACATCAAAGCCTATTTTCAGGCAGATAGGACTTCGTAATGTAGCGGACTGCTTGTAAGAACCGGTAATTGGCGTGGCACTAGTGAATTCCCTGAGTGACGAATCGTGTTTCTATTTGCAGAATCTGGCCGCCTGGCGGTCGAGGGCGCGTCTTTGTATCAGACGCGATGCCGGCCGCTGTTTTTCATTCCACGTGCAGCGATCCTGCGCAACGGAGCATTGTCCAGCACGTTCTATCCGAACGCCGGCTGGCATGAGGACTTGACTATCATTGCCGATTTTTCCCGCCGCGAGCGTAGCGTTCGCCGCCAGACGCGGCCGCCGTCATGCTGCCGCTGGTTCGCCGGCCGCCGGAGCCCCATGTTCCGCGATGCTTTATCATTGAGCCCGTTCCGCCTGCCGGAGCCAGTGCCCAATGTGGCGCAGCGCCCCCTAAACCCCCAAAAGGACTTCCTGCGGGGCACAGGTGTTCCATCGGGGCGCACCGCGTGGCGGGCCTCTATCCCATCCCCTGGTTTTTCTGCTGGTTTTGGCGTCTCGCTTTGCAGTCAGTCTGCAAATGAGCGCACCGCTCAGTTTCCAGACGAACGTGTAGATGAACGCGCCACTGATTGCGCACGCGTATGCCAATGCGCGTAGCGCTCGGCGTCCGGCCGGCTGAACGTTTTCCAGAATCCGTTTTTCGCGCCGCATGGCCAGTCCATGCGCCGTCGCAACCGTAAGTACAAGAGGTACATGATGAATTCGTCCAACCCCGCGGAGCGCGCACCGGTCTCGCAGACCCGTTCGTTTTCGACGGTCTTTCTGATCGAGATGTGGGAGCGCTTTGGTTACTACGGGATGGCCGCGCTGCTGGTCCTGTTCATGATCGACAAGCTGAACTTCATCGACAGCCACGCCACCCTCACATGGGGCGCGTTCACAGCGCTGGTGTACGCATCGCCGTCGATCGGCGGCTGGATCGGCGACAAGATTCTCGGCGCGCGCCGCACGATGATCTTCGGCGCGGTCGTGCTGGCGGCCGGTTATTTCATGCTGGCGCTGCCCAACGAGCAATTGAACTACATGTACGCGTCGCTTGGCGTGATCGTGGTGGGTAATGGGCTTTTCAAGGCGAACGCCGCGAATCTCGTGCGCCGCATCTATGAAGGCGACGACGCGCGCATCGACAGTGCATTTACGATCTACTACATGGCGGTCAACATCGGCTCCACGTTCTCGATGCTCGCGACGCCGTGGATCAAGGACCATTGGGGCTGGCACACGGCCTTCGCGGTCTGCTGCGCGGGCATGCTGCTATCGGTGCTGAACTACTTCATCATGTTCCGCACGCTCGCGCATATCGGCTCCGCGCCGGACGCCGAACCGATCCGCTGGAAACGCGTCGGCGCGGTCGCGCTGGGCGGTGTCCTGCTCGGCACGGCCACGATGTTCGTGCTGCAGCACAAGGCGATTGCGGTGGCTTGCGTGTACACGGCGGGCGTCGCGATTCTGGCGATCTTCGGCTATATGCTGATGAAGTGCGAGCGCTCGGAGCGCTCGGGTCTGATCGCCGCGCTGGTCCTGACCGCGCAGGTGATCCTGTTTTTCGTGTTCTACGTGCAGATGTCGACCTCGCTCACGCTGTTCGCGCTGCGCAACGTCGATCCGCGCTTCGTCCTGTTCGGCGAGACGCTGTTCACATGGAGCGCCGCGCAATTCCAGGCGCTCAATCCGATCTGGATCATGCTGCTGAGCCCGGTGCTCGCGCTGCTTTATACGAAGCTCGCGAAGAACGGCAAAGACGTGCCGGTGGCCGTCAAATACGCATGCGGCTTCGCGGTGGTGGCGGCCGGTTTCTTCGTGTATGCGGCGAGCGGCAGCTACGCGGTGAATGGACGGGTGTCGTCGTGGTTCATGGTCGGCGGCTACGGCTTGTACTCGCTCGGCGAATTGCTGGTGAGCGGGCTGGGTCTCGCCATGATCGCGCGCTACGTGCCGGTGCGGATGAGCGGTTTCATGATGGGCGCTTACTTCGTGGCAACCGGTGTGTCGCAATACCTGGGCAGCGTGGTGGCGAATTTCGCGCAGATGCCGAAGGGCGACATGGACCCGCTCGAATCGCTGCCGTTGTACATCAAGCTGTTTACGGGCCTCGGCTGGCTCGCGGCAGTGGGTGCGCTGATTGCCGTGCTGCTGTTGCCGCTGATGCGCAAGCTTTCGCGTGAGCATCAGCGTTGTGGCGACGAAACGCGTGAAAATGCGCGGCGAGAGGCGGCGTTGCGGGACGCGGTGGCGGAGTAAGCCGCTGCCGCGTCGGAGAGCGGCGCCACGCTGCCGCTTTCCACTTTCCACTTTCCACTTTCCACTCGTCACGCTCGATCAACTCCGACGTTTACTCCGGCAATTTGCGGAATGAAACCGCAATCCGGTTCCAGCCGTTGATCGCAATGATCAGCAAGGTCAGGTCGCTAATCTCCTGCTCGGTGAAATGCGGCTTCACCGCTTCCCACACTTCATCCGGTACCCGCGTTTGAGCGATCAGTGTGACCGACTCGGTCCACTCGAGCGCGGCGCGTTCGCGCTCGGTGAAGAACGGCGCTTCGCGCCACGCTGCGATGGTTGCCAGACGCCGCTCGGTTTCACCGTGCTTGCGAGCGTCGGCCACGTGCATATCGAGGCAGAACGCGCAGCCGTTCAACTGCGACGCGCGAATCCGCACCAGTTCCGCGAGCGATTTGTCGATCGTGCTTTTGCCGACGGTTTCTTCGAGCGCGATCATCGCGCGAGTGCCGCTCGGGCTGGCCTTGTAGAAGTCGAGACGAGATTGCATGAGCTGTTCCTTATCGTAAATGTCCGCTCCGAAGGCGGTGACGGAGGTAAGCTTACGGTCGGCATTGGTATTTCGGAATAACCATTTCCCGGATATTTGAGGTAACCACTGGATGGAGATCCATATCGCGGTAGAAGGGCGTCACGATCTGTCTGGACAGATCTACCGGCAATTGCGTGCCGGCATACTCGAAGGGCGGCTCGCCGGCGGCACGCGCCTGCCGTCCACGCGCGATCTCGCCACGCAACTGGGCGTGTCGCGCAAGACCACGCTCGACGTATTCGAACGGCTCCTTTCTGAAGGCTATCTGAACGCCCGCGCCGGTTCCGGCACGTTCGTCGCCGATGGACTGGAACGTCTGCCGGTGCAGCGCTCGTCGCATGCGCTGGCTGCCGAGTCGGCGCGCGAGCGCGCGAAGGCGAAACAGAAAACCGCGGCGCGTGCGCAGCCGCTGTGGGAGCAGATGCCCGAGACCTTTTCGTTGCCGATGCCCACGGTGGCGTCGCCGCACGATTTCGTCGGCGGCGCGACCGACAAGTCGCTGTTCCCCTTCGATGTCTGGCGCCGTTGCGTGAACCACGCGTTGCGTGTGCAGGCGCGCAGTCCGGGTTCATATCGCGAAGTGGCCGGCGAGCAGGAACTGCGCCTCGCGATCTCGCGCTACCTGGCGTTCAACCGCGCGGTCACGAGCAACTGGGACGACGTGATCGTCACGCAAGGCGCGCAGCACGCACTCGATCTGATCGCGCGCATCACGTTGCGGCCCGGCGAAATCGCGGCGCTCGAAGACCCCGGCTATCCGCCGGTGCAGGCGTGCTTCACGGCCGCGGGCGCACGCGTGGTGCCGGTGCCGGTGGATAGCGAAGGCCTGATCGTACGCAAGCTGCCGGACAAGGCGCGGGTGGTCTATGTGACGCCCTCGCATCAATTCCCGCTCGGTATGCCGATGAGCCTGGAGCGGCGCATCGAGCTGCTCGAATGGGCGCAGGAACGCGGCGCCGTGATCATCGAGGACGACTACGACTGCGAGTACCGCTTCGAAGGCCGGGCGATGGAGCCGCTGAAAAGTCTCGACCGCGCGGGTCTCGTCGCGTATGTGGGCACGTTCTCGAAAACGATTTTCCCGGAGCTGCGCGTGGGTTACGTGGTGCCGCCCGCGTCGCTTTACGGGCCGCTTCTGAAGGCTCGCCAGATCGCCGATTGTCACGGCTGCGCACTTACGCAAATCGCGCTTGCGCGCTTCATGCTGAACGGCGATTTCGCCAAGCATCTGCGGCGCATGCACAAGACTTATGCGGCCCGCCGCGCGATGCTGCTCGAGCATCTGCGAGGCGATCTCGCGCCGTGGTTCGAGCCGATCGTGCCGAGTGCGGGAATTCATATGACGGCGCGGCTAAAGGCGCCGTTGAGCGAAGAAAGACTCGTGAGTGCGGCGCGTGAAGCGTCGATCGGTGTGTATGGACTTGCCGCCTTCCATCTGCGCGTGAAGCCGCAGCCGAGCGTGCTGTTCGGCTACGGCAACATCGCTGTCGAGCATATCGACGCGGCGCTCGGCAAGCTTGCCGGCATCCTGCCGCGCCTTGCGCGCTGATGACCCTAAGCTCACGCAAATATTACTTAAACCTATCTGAAGCCATACAAATCATTGTCATAAAGCAGCCGTAACCTTGCGCTTCTGTAATTGTTTGTAATGCAACGCCGCTCCCGGATGGAGCAGCGCGATAAGACAACAACCGGAGGATAGTAGGGATGCGACTGACGTTTATGGAAGCAAAGAGGATGCGTGCGTTGCGCATGGCCGGCGCCCTGGGCGCCTTAGGTGCGGTGAGCGCGATCGGCATCACGGCATGCAGCAGCGACGTTGACACGGCGCAATCCCAGCCGCAGGTGGCGAGCGGCACCAAGGCGACGCTCGCGCTGCTGGAAACCACCGACATCCACACCAATATCCTCAGCTACGACTATTACAAGCTGGCCGAAGACAAGTCGCTCGGTCTGGAGCGCACGGCGACGCTGATCGCGGCGGCGCGCAAGGAATTCCCGAACACGCTGTTGCTCGACGACGGCGATACGATTCAGGGCACGGCGCTCGCCGACTATCAGGCGCAGGTCGCACCGATCGACTGCAAGACCACGCTCGGCGTCTACAAGGTGATGAACCTGCTGAAGTACGACGCGGGCACGATCGGCAACCACGAATTCAACTACGGCCTGCCGTTCCTCGCCCAGGTGACCGGCAGCGCGTTCGACGTGCCGAACATGAGCCCGGTCGCATCGCAACCGGCCTGCGCGGGACCGAACTTTCCGCTGGTGCTCTCCAACGTGCTCGGCGCGAAATCGCAGCAGCCGATTTTCAAGCCGTACACCATCCTTGAGCGCACGCTGACCGCCACGACGCCCGACGGCAAGACCGTCAGCGCGCCGGTGAAGATCGGGGTTATCGGCTTCACGCCGCCCGCGATCATGGCGTGGGACAAACGCTGGCTCGACGGCAACGTCTATACGCAAGGGCTGGTGGAAAGCGCCTCGAAGTACGTGCCGGAAATGAAGGCGAAGGGCGCGCAGATCATCGTCGGGATGTCGCACGGCGGGCTCGACAATTCGACCTATTCGCCGTCGATGGAGAACGGCAGCTACTATCTTTCGAAGGTGCCCGGCATCGACGCGATGCTGATCGGCCACTCCCACCAGGTGTTCCCCGACAGGAACAGCACGGTTTCGCAATTCAATCTGCCGGGCGTGGACAAGGTGAAGGGCACCGTGAACGGCGTGCCGACCGTCATGGCGAATTTCTGGGGCAAGCATCTTGGCGTAATCAAGCTCGCGCTGAACTATGCGAACGGCACGTGGACGGTGGACCGCAGTTCGAGCACGGCGGAAGCACGCTCGATCCAGAACGCGGATAACAGCTACGTGGCGGTCGATCCGACGATCTCGCAGGCGATCGCGGCCGAACACAGCGCGACCATCAACTATGTGAAAACGCCGATCGGCACGACCGATTTCCGCATGACCAGCTACTTCGCCGACGTGGGCGACGTCTCGGCCATCGAGATCGTCAATCAGGCGCAGGCGGCGTACGTGCAGGATTACGTCAACGCGAATCTGCCGCAGTATGCGGGCATCCCGGTTTTGTCGGTGAGCGCGCCGTTCAAGAGCGGTTTTGGCGGCGGCAGCGATTTCACCGACGTCGCGCAGGGCAATGTCGCGATCAACAATGCCGCCGACCTCTACCTCTACCCGAACACGATTTACGCGGTGAAGGTGACGGGCGCCGATCTGAAGGCCTGGCTCGAAACCGCGGCGAAGCGTTTCAACAAGATCGATCCGGCCAACACGGCGGCGCAGGCACTCGTCAGTACCTATCCGGGCTATAACTTCGACATGATCACGTCGAAGGATTTCAGCTACGAAATCGACGTAACGCAGGCCGTGGGCAGCCGGATCCGCAACCTGAAATATCAGGGCGCGGCGATCTCGGATACGCAGCAGTTCATCGTCGCGACCAACAACTATCGCGCGAGCGGCGGCGGCAGTTTTCCGGGGCTGGACGGCAGCAAGACGATTTATGCCTCGCCGGATGCGAACCGCGACGTCCTGATTGCGTACATCAAGAAGCTGCAGTCCATCAAGGTGGCGAACAACGGCAGCGATCGTAGCTGGCGCTTCACGAAGGTGGCGACGGCCGGGCAGGTGACTTTCAAGGCGCCGCCGAATCTGACGCCGCTTGCGCAGACCTACGGCATCACCAACGTCACCCAGCTTCAGGCCGACGACGGCACCGGCAAGGGTCTCGGAGTCTACGCAGTGAACCTGAACCAATGATGGCGCGTTTCTCTTTGAGACCGGCGGTCGCGGCGGCGACGCTTGGCGTGGCTGTCGCGATCGCTGGCGGAACCCTCGCCACGGTCGTGGGCACGCAGGTTTCCAATGTGCAGATCGACGATTGGCAGATGCAGGGGACCGCGACGCACGCTGCCTGGCCAGTGTGGCGGCTGCGCATTGCCGCGGCATTCGGCAATGTGGCGGCGCGCGAGGCATTGGCCGACGTGCTGGTGAGTTCGGCACAACTCGACGAGCGGCGCGAAGGCGTCGAGTTGTATCGCCGACTTGCGCTCGACGGCGTGCCGGCCGCGCAAGGCACGCTCGGACATCTGCTGCTGCGCGGGCTGCCCGGCATCGCGCCGGATTATGTGCAAAGCCGCCGCTGGCTGAGCGTAGCCGCGTCGCGTGATGCGCAGGCGGCTTACGATCTGTCGGCGCTTTATCGCAACGGCTATGGCGTCGCGCGGAATCCTCAACTGGCGATTCGCTGGCTGGAGCAGGCGGCGCAAGCCGGGCTGCCGCTCGCGCAATTCCAGCTCGCCAACGAGTATCGCTTCGGCGCCACGCTGCCGCACGACGACGCGCTTGCACTGCAATGGCTGACGCGCGCGGCCAATGCGGAGTTACCCGAGGCCAATCTGGCGCTGGCGATTGCCTATCGCAACGGCGAGCTCGGCATGGCACGCGACGAGGACGAGTACTGGGCTCACGTGAAGGAGACCGAGCACGATCTGAAGCACGTCAGCCGACCATGATCGCGCATTGAAACGGCCCGCGATTGTCTGTCGCGGAGTCATCCTGGACGCCCCATGCAGAGATTTTCGCTGCAGGGGGCGTGTTTTTTCTGTCGCGTGAACGGGCATCGCGGGCACTTCGGCGAGTGACGAGTGAGTTATCGAGTCGCTATCCATCGGCGACGGGCAACCGCAGCGGACCGTCGGCGATCATCGTCCGGCGCTGAAAGTGCCTCTATTTACGCACTGAAATGACTTGTAACGCCCGTTACGTGTCTGTGTTGCGAGCGTGGCCGTCGCGCGCGGACACAGGTTTACCCGCTAAAACAAGCCTCAAAATGCATTGCGCAGTCTGCGCCGCGCAACAAACCTTCGCTGTTATACACAAAAGATTCGCGCAAATCGTATTAGCGCTTGTAGAATCCGGCGTTGAAGCGTGCACATACCGTGTGCGCTTCGTGCAATTCACTGACCACTACAGGTAGGAGAAACATGCCGACTTCCGCAAAAAAGGTGGCCAAGAAGGCTGCTGCCCCGGTACCGACCAAGAAGGTTGCTGCAAAGAAAGTCCCTGCGAAGAAAGCCGTCGCAGCTAAGAAGGTCGCCGTGAAGGCTTCCAGCGCTCCGTCGCCGATCAAGGACACCTTCACGAAGGCCTCGCTGGCTGCACACGTCGCTGAACGCGCTGCTGTGGAACCGAAGGCAGCCAAGGCTGTTCTGGCCGCGCTCGAAGACACGATCCTCGGCGCCGTGCACAAGAAGGGCGCTGGCGAATTCACGCTGTCGGGTCTTCTGAAGATCGTCGTGCAAGCTGTGCCGGCGAAGAAGAAGCGCTTCGGCAAAGACCCGTTCTCGGGCGAAGAGCGTTGGTTCCCGGCCAAGCCGGCTAGCGTGCGCATCAAGGCACGTCCGCTGAAGAAGCTGAAAGACGCTGCAGCAGGCTAATCGCGTTTCATGCGTCGGCGCGGTTTTTAGCGTGCTTTTTTAACGGTTGGTTTTTGACCGTGCGCTTTTAACCGTGCTTAACGTTTGAGCCGATCCGTAGTGCAAGTTGTATGAATCCCCGTGGATGCGAATCCGCGGGGATTTTTTTATGCGCGCCCGCTGTGCTTGCGAATTCGCCGCCGCCCGCCACGGTGTCCCTTATGCACCGTACTAGCGCATCGTGAGCCGTCGCAGTACGATGGCAGCGAGGCATGCCGGTCGGGATGCGCTTTTAGCGTGCATGCACCGTGTCTGGCGCGCGAAAAGCTCAATGGCATAGCGCTTGCTTGAACGATTGTCGAACACCGAATGCGCAGCGCATTCGCCTTCTATCCGACAACAAGAGCGGGGCGTGACATGCGATGCTATGACGAGATGCGTCATCATGACGATGCCGTGCGGCCACACTACGCGCGCTTTGAGCGGTGGCTGGTGAAGCAGGGCAACGAAGCGATCGCACGCAAGCGTGCGGAAGCCGACCTGCTGTTTCGCCGGGTCGGTATCACCTTTGCGGTGAACGGCGATCTGTCCGGCACCGAGCGGCTGATTCCCTTCGACCTGATTCCGCGCATCATTCCGCGCAGCGAATGGCAGACGCTCGAGGCCGGTTTGCGCCAGCGGGTCCAGGCGCTCAATCTGTTTATTCACGACGTCTATCACGATCGCAACATCGTGCGCGCCGGCATCGTGCCGGCCGAACAGGTCTATACCAACGCGCAGTACCGGCCCGAAATGCAGGGCGTCAACGTGCCGCTCGGTGTTTACGCGCATATCGCCGGGGTCGACGTGGTGCGCGCGGGCGACGAGGGCGAGTTCTACGTGCTCGAAGACAACCTGCGGGTGCCGTCGGGCGTGTCCTATATGCTGGAAAACCGCAAGATGATGATGCGGTTGTTCCCCGAACTGTTCGTGCAGAACCGCATTGCGCCGGTCGCGCATTATCCCGATCTGCTGCTCGACACACTGCGCTCGGTGGCGCCTGAAGGCGTCGACGATCCGGTCGTGGTGGTGCTCACGCCGGGCATGTACAACTCCGCGTATTTCGAGCACACGTTCCTCGCACAGCAGATGGGCGTCGAGCTGGTGGAAGGCAAAGACCTGTTCGTCGACGACAACTACGTGTTCATGCGCACCACGCAGGGGCCGAAGCGCGTGGATGTGATCTACCGCCGCGTCGACGACGATTTTCTCGATCCGCTCGCTTTCCGCAACGATTCGGCGCTCGGCGTGCCGGGTCTGTTGACCGCGTACCGCGCCGGACGTGTGGCGCTCGCGAACGCCATGGGCACCGGCATCGCCGACGACAAATCGATCTACCCGTACGTGCCGGAAATGATCGAGTTCTACCTCGGCGAGAAGCCGATCCTCAACAACGTGCCCACGTTCCAGTGCCGCAAGCCCGACGATCTGGCCTACACGCTCGCGCATCTGCCGGAGCTGGTGGTGAAGGAAGTGCACGGCGCGGGCGGTTACGGAATGCTGGTGGGACCGGCTTCGACGAAAGCCGAAATCGAGTCGTTCCGCGAGCGCCTGATCGCGCGGCCCGCGGGTTATATCGCGCAGCCCACGCTGGCGCTTTCCGCGTGTCCGACTTTTGTCGAAACGGGCATCGCGCCGCGCCATATCGACCTGCGGCCCTTCGTGCTGTCCGGCAAGGGCGTGACGATGTGCGCGGGCGGTCTCACGCGCGTGGCGTTGCAGGAGGGCTCGCTGGTCGTCAATTCGTCGCAGGGAGGCGGGACTAAAGATACGTGGATGGTCGACTGACGCGGTTGCATCAGCGGTTGCCATGCAGTTGCCACGCAGTTGGCATGCAGCAACGCCTGTCACCCGGCAGGCAGCCGCGCCCGCAACCTGACGCGCCGGCAGATCGCTCAGACTGCCGCCGGCGCACACGGATAACCCGCGCGGACCCTTACTTTTTGCCCAGGTCTTGCGTCATCAGATACGGAACGCCGTCATGCTAAGCCGAACCGCCGATCACCTCTTCTGGATGGCCCGCTACATGGAGCGCGCGGAGAACACCGCCCGCATGCTCGATATCAACCTGAAGGCGCTGCTATTGCCGCAGACGCCCGAACAGGAGGCGCGCGCGCAACGCTCGGTGCTGCGCATTTCCGAACTCGAAGCCGCTTTCGCACAGCGCTACGACGAACCGACTCGCGAACACGTGCTCGATTTCATGGTGGCCGACGCGACCAATCCGTCGAGCATTCACTCGTGTTTACAGGCCGCGCGTGAGAATGCCCGCGCCGTGCGCGGCACCTTGACGACCGAATGGTGGGAAACCATCAACGACACCTGGCTCGAGTTCAATGAACGTTCCCTGGCCGGCCAGGCGGCCAGCAATCCGGGCGCGCTATTCGAGTGGGTGAAGTTCCGCTCGCATCTGTCGCGCGGCGTGACGATCGGCACCGCGTTGCAGGACGACGCGTTCTTCTTCACGCAGCTCGGCACCTTCCTCGAACGCGCCGACAACACCGCGCGGATTCTCGACGTGCGCTTTGCCGACGTCGAACCGAATTCACGCGACGCCGCACGCCAGCTCGAAGACTTCTATTACTGGACCTCGATTCTCAGTTCGGTGTCGGCGCTGGAAATTTATCGCAAGGTGTATCGCGACGTCGTCACGCCGGCGCGGGTCGTCGAACTGATGATCCTGAACCAGCAGATGCCGCGTTCGCTGCTCGCTTCGCTCGAAGGCGTCTGTTCGAATCTGGCGATGCTGCGCACGCCGGGCTCGAACCAGTGCGAACGGTTCGCCGGCAAGCTGCGCGCCGAGTTGCTGTACTCCGACATCCGGCAGATTTTCGAAGCCGGCCTGCACGCCTATCTGACGCAGTTCCTTGCTCGCGTGTTCGAGCTCGGCAATCTGGTTGCGCGTACCTATCTGATGCTGCCAGTCGCCTGACGGAGTTTTCTTATGTACCTGACGATCCGCCACGACACGTCCTATCGCTACGAAGCGACTGTCCATTATTCGATCCAGCAATTGCGCCTGACCCCTTCGAGCGGCGCCTCGCAGGTGGTGCGGCGCTGGAGTATCGATGCGCCCGGCAAGCTCGACGCCACCTTCGATGCGTACGGCAATGTGCTGCACACGCTCGTCATCAACAAGCCGCATGGCGAGATTCGTCTGCATGTGGCGGGCGAAGTGGACACCATTGCACTGAAAGACGGCCTGTTGCCTGACGCGGTCGGCCCGATCCCGCTCGAGCATTTCACCTGCTCGACAC
Source organism: Paraburkholderia fungorum (assembly GCF_902833645.1). Lineage (GTDB taxonomy): Bacteria > Pseudomonadota > Gammaproteobacteria > Burkholderiales > Burkholderiaceae > Paraburkholderia > Paraburkholderia fungorum. The sequence goes on along the minus strand of NZ_CADFGE010000002.1, from coordinate 849,409 downwards.
GTCTTACGGAGGCCGACGCGGCGGTTCGCGAACTGGCTGCATCGGTGCCGAGCCTCGCGAGTTCGGGCAATCTGATCGAGCTGTCCGAACAGATCGTGCAGCGCGTGAAGTACAACCCCGGCGTCACCGAAGTCACCAGCACGGCCGCCGAGGCGCTCGCGCTCGGCAACGGCGTGTGCCAGGACCATGCGCATCTGATGCTGGCCTGTTGCCGCGTGCGCGGCATCCCGGCGCGTTATGTGAGCGGCTACATCGAACCCGGCGACGTCGAGCACGGCGCGAGTCATGCCTGGGTCGACGTCTGGCTCGATGGCCAGGGCTGGATTTCCGTCGACGTCACGCATGCCGCGTTTGCCAGCGAGATCTACTGCCGGCTCGCCGTGGCGCGCGACTACGAAGCTGCCGCGCCGGTGCGCGGCCGGCGTATCGGCGGTCTGGAAGAGCAGCTCAAGGTGTCTGTCACGGTCAGTGGACAGACGCCGCAATAGCGGCGGCAGGCGGGCGGCGCATGCGCGCGGCATTACAATAGCGCCGTTCTGTCGTTTTTTGCGGGTACTTTCCCTATGACCTACTGTGTGGCCATGTCCGTCGACGACGGGCTCGTGTTCCTGTCGGACACGCGCACCAATGCGGGCGTCGATCACATCAGCACGGCGCGCAAGATGTCGGTGTTCGAGCAGCCGGGCGAGCGCATGCTCGTGCTGCTGGGCGCCGGCAACCTGTCGCTTACGCAAGCGGTGCTGCACGAGTTGTCCGAGCCCACCGATCCCTCCCAGCCCACGCTCTGGAACGCAGCGACCATGGCCGACGCGGCCCGCGTGATCGGCCGCGCAGTGCGCGGTGTGCATCAGCGCGAAGCCGAGGCGTTGCAGGAATTCGGCGTCGACTTCAACTGCAGTTTCATTCTCGGCGGCCAGATCGCGGGCAATCGGCCGCGCCTGTTCATGATCTACGCGGCGGGAAATTTCATTGAAGCGTCGGCCGTGAACCCGTATTTCCAGATCGGCGAGGCCAAGTACGGCAAGCCGATCATCGACCGCGTGCTGACACCGTCCACGCCGCTCGACGAAGCGGCCAAGTGTGCGCTGATCTCAATGGATTCGACGCTGCGCTCGAATCTGTCGGTGGGTCTGCCGCTCGATCTTCTGGTCTACGAGAAAGATTCGCTGCGCGTCACGCGCTTCGTTTCGATCGATCACGACAATGCCTACTTCGAGATGATTCATCGCACGTGGGGCGAGCGGTTGCGTCAGGTATTCGGTGAGATTCCCGATCCGGACTGGCAGGATTCGCCCAACGTGCCGCTGCTGCAACGCGATCGTGCACTGGTGCTGCATCGTGCGCCGGTGGGGGCGGACGGCGTGGAGCACGAATTCGATGCAAAACCGGCGCAGACTTTGGCGCAGGCGGAGAAGGCTAGAGCGCAACGCTAAGCCACGGTGGGCGCGTCTGCGTCCGTTTTCTTCGGCGCCATGTGCTGCGCCACGCTGTAGCCTTGCCCACGGCTGATTCAGGCGTCGGCAACGTGCTGCACTGAGCCGCCTTCACAGCCAGAACCATCAGGCGAAAAAAAACAGCCACGGGTTTGCACCCGTGGCTGCTTTTCAACTGCGTATTGCTTCAGCAGTCCGTCAAGTTCGATTAGAACTTGTGGCGGATGCCCAAGCTAACCAGTTCTTGCGAGCTGCTTGCCGAGTTGTAGCCGTACGAACCGATTGCTGCGCCGGCGTCGACGACGACCGTGCCAGTCGAGCCCGGAATCGGGTTTGCAATGCGCTGGCTGCCGCTTGCGTGCTGATACGCGCCGACCAGGTAGATGTCCGTGCGCTTCGACAGGTTGTAGTCGCCGCCCAGCGAAACTTGATGGTACGTTGCGTCCGTGTCGCCGCTAGCCTTCGTATAGACGTAGCCCAGACCGACCAGCATTGCCGGCGTTGCCTGGTAACCCAGGTATGCGCCACCAACGTTGTACTTCTCGGTCGAACCGAAGCCCGATTGTGCGTCCGGCTTGTATTGCGCGTTGCTGTAGCGCAGGTTGGCTGTGAACGGGCCTGCAACGTACTGCACTGCCACCTGAGCGATGCCGATCGACTTGGCCGTACCGTAGATGTTGCTGATCTGGTTGTCGAACGTACCATCCGACGTGCCGCCCCATGCAGCGCGCGGCGTGGCCGAGCTCGGATTGTCGGCACGGAAGTAACCTGCTGCCACGCTGAACGGACCCGTCGAGTATGTTGCTGCGCCCGACCACGTTTGACCCGAACCCGTTGCGCCGGCCACACCGCCGAATGCGTACATGCCTTCGAACTGGAAGCCGCTCCACACCGGCGACGTGTACTTGACAGCGTTGCTCGTACGCGAGGTGTTGTCGTTGTTGTCAACGTCGCCCGGCGTTGCGAAGGTGGAACCGAAGTAGTTGTCACCCGTCAGCGGTTGAACCAGGTCGACCACCGGATCGTACTGACGACCCAGCGTGAACGTACCCCACTGATCGCCCGTCAGGCCGACGTAGGCTTGACGACCGAACATCTTGTTGCCTTGACCGAGCTTACCGGTGTTGATGTCAAAGCCGTTTTCCAACTGGAAAATCGCCTTCAGGCCACCGCCGAGGTCTTCCGTGCCCTTCAGGCCAAAACGGTTGCCTTGCAGGTTGCCGCCGACCAGACCGACTTGATTGGCGTTCTTGCCCGAAGCATCGACAGTATTGTGAGCGTACTGGATCGACTCATCGATCAAACCGTACAGGGTGACGCTGCTTTGAGCATGCGCGATGCCGGTGACGCCCAGAAGCGCCAGCGAGAGGGTAGACAGTGCGACTCGTTTCATCCATTTCTCCACGCAGATGATTAGTTTGTTGTTGCGGAAAGGAGAATAGCTCACTGCCTCAGGCGTTAAGAACTGGAAAAAAAAGAGTGTCGCCAAAAACTGACAAACGACGCAAAGCCTTGTATTTAAAGCCTGTTAACAATTATTGCTGTTTCCGCAATATTGCATCGTGAAATGCGCATTATTGTTGTTTCCTTGATAGTGAAGGCTTCGGTACTGGTAATTTGGACGCTTGTTTGAATGGTCGTTGTAATGTAGTCGTCTAGCCGTTCCGGCTGTTTTTCGGCGCCCATGTAAAAAGCGACCGGCATTGTGCTTGACGGGCGCGCTGGACAGCATTTACGCGTTGTGATCCATCTGAGCGGACTGCGGTCGCGGTCACGTACGGGTCACGACCGGCCTGCTTCAGAACGCTTCGGGCCTCATCTGCCGCTGCCGCTATCGTCTCCGTTGCGGCGCGCTACGGTTGCTGCCGCCAGTCCGGCTGCCGCCGCGAACAGCACCGAGGTCCACGGATGCCGCCGGACATAGCGGTCGGCCGCGACGGCCGTGCGGCCCGCGCTGGTCAGTGTGACGGCGGCGGCGCGTGTCGCGTGGGCTTCGGCCAGCACGACCGAGCGGCCGATCTTCACCGCGGCCGCTCGCGCGGAAGCTCGCTTGCGCGTTCGATTTCGCGGCGAAGCCGAGGCTGACGCGGCGTCGGCAGAGGCTGACGCCACCGCTGCTACCGCCGCCGAGGCCGTGGGAACCTTGCTGCTCTTTGCATGCGGCACGGCATCGGCGGATACGGTCGATGCCGCCAGTACCGAAGCGAGCTTGGCGCGGCTTCCGGGCGGCGACTCGTCCTGCATGCCCCAGCCGCCGCGCGGATCGTGCATGCGCCCGCGCGCCGCCGAAAACTCGGCGCCGAGCAGCAGCACGGCGGCCGAGAAGTACAACCACATCAGCAGCACCGCCAGCGACCCCGCCGCGCCGAACGAACTCGCCATCCCGGCGTGTGCGATATACAGCGCAAAAAGCTTCTTGCCGGCCGAGAACAGCACGGCGGCTACGACTCCGCCGACGAACGCATCGCGCCAGCGCACCTTGGCGTCGGGTAGAAACTTCAGCAGGCCGGCGAAGGCGAAGGCCAGCACCAGCAGGCCGACACCGAGTTGCAGCAGATTGCCGATCACCACATACGGCGAGTCGCCCCATAACCATTTGCCGATGAACGTGATGACTGTGTCGAGCACCAGCGAGACGATCAGCAGGAACGCGACGCCGAGCACGAGGCCGAACGAAATCAGGCGCACGCGCACTAGTGCGATCACGCTCGACGAGCGGGGCCCGGTATAGGGCCACACCAGATTGAGTGCGCTATTGAGCGACGAGAAGGTTGCCGAGGCGCCGATCGCGAGCATCGTGAACGAAATGATCGCCGCGATGCCGCCGGCGCTGCCACTGTGATGAGCGTTCTCGACGATGGTCTGTACGCCCGCCGCGGCCTGGTCGCCGAGCAGACCATGAATATGGTTGAACAACTCACCGCGCGCGGCTTCGGCGCCGAAGAACCAGCCCGCCACGGCGATCACCATGACCAGCGTGGGCGCGAGCGAGAACGCCGCATAGAAGGCGATGCTGGCGGCCATGGCCGCGCAGCGGTCCTCGGCAAACTGTTTGAATGCGCCGATTGCCCAGTTGGCCTGCTTGCGGGCCACCGACTGGAGGTTCTCGGCGGAAAGCGTGTCGATGTCCATGGTCGTTTTTCTCAATGGGATGCAGGCGCCGGATACGCCATGTACTTGCCGCGAATTTACCGTGAGGTGGCATCGACGCCGCCCTCGCCGTATCGACGCGTCCCGCAAACCGTGTGCCTGTGACTAACTATAACAAGCACCGGATGCACCTGGGCGTGACACGCCGCAAGCACGCATGCCATTAGAATGCCGATGAACCTTCACACCTTCTTATCACCATGCACTCGCACGAACTCGTCAAACAGCTGGACGTCATTGCCGCAGAACACTTGAGCGCGCATTTGCCCGCGCATGTCGTCGAAAATCTCCCGCCCGAGGGCGTGACCGTATTTGCCGTGAGCGACGACGCGTCGGACACAGCCGAATTCAGCGCGCGCTACGGCTTTGGTCTGGAAGATTGCGCCAACACGATCGTGGTCCGCTACAAGAAGGAGGGCGCCGAACATTATGCGGCGCTGGTTTCGCTCGGTTCGCTGCGCCTCGACATCAACGGGGCGGTGAAGGCGGCACTCGGCGCGCAACGCCTTTCGTTCGCCAAAAGGGAAGCCGCCGTGGAGCATAGCGGGATGGAATTCGGCGGCATTACCGCGTTCGGCTTGCCGGACGACTGGCGCATTCTCGTCGACGCCGCTGTCATGGAGCGCGCCCAGATCGTGATGGGAGCAGGGGTCCGGGCAGCCAAGCTGCTGCTGGCGCCCGACGTGCTGCGGCAATGGCCACGGTGCGAAGTCGCCGCGCTGACGCTGCCCGCCGAGTGAACAAACGCTGAAGTTTTCCGCCGCCGGGCCGTTATTCCAAAGACTGACATAAATAGTTGAAGTGCCTGCTCTCACGCGGCGCCTCGAATACAAGTACAAGTCCAAAGGAATACGGAGATGGAACGCTTTCGCCTGAAAGTGCGGCTGTGGCTTGCGCTGGCGGTAATGTGCACGGGAATTCTGGCGATTGGCCTGTGGGGTGCTTTCAAAACGCACGATACGATGATCGCCGACCGCCAGGCCGAACTGAAAAGCGTCGTGAGCGTCGCTTACAGCGTGCTGGATCGTTATAACGGCCTCGTCGCGGCCGGCACGATGCCGCTTGCCGACGCGCAACGCGCGGCCATGGCCGATCTGCGCGCCATGCGCTACGACGGTGCCGGCGGCTACCTGGTGATCGAGGACCCGCATGCCAGGGTGCTGATGCACGGTGTGCGGGCCGATCTCGAAGGCAAGGACATGAGCGGTTTCACGGACCCGAAAGGACGCCATGTTTTCAAGGACGGCTCCGATCTCGCCGAACGCGAGGGCGAGGGCTTTATCCATCTGGAGTTTCTGAAGCCGGGCTCCAATCAGATGGCGCCGAAAATCAATTACGTGCGGCTCTACAAGCCGTGGGACTGGACGATCGTGACCGGCGTGTTCACCGACGATATCGACGCGGCGTTCTACACCGCGCTCGCGCAGTATGTCGGCGCGTCGCTGATTTTGTGCCTGCTGGTGTCGCTGGTGATCGGCGTGATCCTGCGCAGCATCTTGCGGCAACTCGGCGGTGAACCGGCCTACGCGGCGCAGATTGCTTCGCGTATCGCCGATGGCGAGCTCGACGTGGTCGTCGAAACGAAACCCGGTGACGACGTCAGCCTGCTCGCCGCGATGCAGCGCATGCAGCATCGTCTGGCACAAGCGATCACGCAGATTCGCAGCGGCGCGACCTTGATCTCAACTGTTTCCAACGAGATCGCGGCGGGCAACGCGGACCTGTCGCGTCGCACGGAGCAGCAGGCGAGCGCGCTCGGCGAGACCGCTTCGAGCATGGAGCAGATCACGGCGACTGTGAAGCAGAACGCCGACAACGCGAAGCAGGCCAGTCAGCTTGCAAACAATGCTTCCGAGACAGCGGCACGTGGTGGCGAAGTGGTCGGCCAGGTGGTCGAGACGATGCGGGGGATTTCGCAGTCGTCGCACCGGATTGGCGACATTATCGGCGTGATCGAGGGGATCGCTTTTCAGACCAATATTCTTGCTTTGAACGCGGCTGTCGAAGCGGCTCGCGCCGGCGAAGAGGGGCGCGGCTTCGCCGTGGTGGCGGGCGAAGTGCGCAGCCTCGCGCAGCGCAGCGCGGCGGCGGCCAAGGAGATCAAGACCCTGATCGAGGAGTCGGCGGCGCAGATCGAAGGCGGCTCGCAGTACGTGGATCGCGCGGGTGAAACGATGCAGGAAGTGGTGCACGCGGTGCGCCGGGTGACCGACATCATGGGTGAGATCAGCGCGGCATCGGTCGAACAAAGTTCGGGCATCGAGCAGGTCAATATCGCGGTGGCGAGCATGGATCAGACGACCCAGCAGAACGCGGCGCTAGTGGAAGAAGCGAGTGCTTCGGCCGATGTGCTGAAGGCGCAGACCGGTCAACTGACGGCAGCGATTGCGGTATTCACGCTGCCGGAAGGGCGCTGATCGAGGCGTCACGCGGGCGCTTGCACGGCCGCGTGACGGTGCCTGATTGTGGTTGGCACGCTGTGTTTAACAAGCGCGCCTAGCTCAGATGATCAGACGCGAGACCTTGGTGCCTTCGAGCGACACGCCGGCCATCAGGCCACCGTTCGTCAGCACAAAAGCTTCGACCGGGCTGGTGGCGGTTGAGGTATCGACCGCGCCGTTAGCGCCGATTTTCAGCACCGCGACGGTTGCGTCAGCGCCTGCCGCCCATCCCTGGCTGCTGAGGAATTTGTCGAGCGCTTCTTGCGTCATGAACAGGAAGATGAGCGCCTTGGACTGCGCGCCGATCTGCAAACCGAACGAACCCGCGACGGTGCTGTAGTAGCCAGTGGTGCGGCCGCCTACGCGTAGCGCGCCTTCTCCGTACTGAGCGCCAATCCAGAAGCCAGCCGAAATCACTGACGGAAACACGAGCACGCCGCGCGCTTTGGCGACCAGTTCGCGCGAGCCGGCGGCGTTCGCGTAGAGACGCGACAAGGTGGAGTCGACCCCTGCGTTGATCGTGTCGCGCTTGGCGGCATTGGCCGAAGGCGATCCACTCGCGGATGACGAGGTGGTCGTGCAGCCGGCGAGGCCAAAGCCCGCTGTAGCCAAAGCGGCGCTCGTGGTCATAATGAATTGTCGTCTGCGCATGATCGTTCTCCTTGTGCGTGATGAAAGGGGCGGTTTTTAATTTAAATAGCGAGTGCCGCGATGCCGACTGTCCGCCGGATGCCCGGACGCCCGCCCGCCGGACGCCGACAGCCCCGATGCCGGTCACCCGTATGCCCGCTGAACAGCATTTTGCGTGCCTGACCTCCACGACTTGGGTATCAGACAGCAGTGATGCGCCGACGTTCACCTTGGGATTCACTTCGCCTGACGCCGCTCTCTCTTTCTCTTTCTTTCTCGATCCTCACGCCGACGGACGGATATTCTGATTGTGGCGGAACAGGTTCTGCGGGTCGTAGCGGTGCTTCACTGCGACGAGGCGTTCGTAGTTCGGCCCGTACGCATCAGCCACCCGTCCGCCTTCCTCCTGCGTCATGAAGTTGACGTACACGCTGCCTAACGCGAAGGGTGCGGCCGCGTCGAAGAAGGCCCTTGCCCAGGCAATACAGCGCTCGTCATCGCTCGCGTTGTCCCAGCGGCCGTGTACGTTCATGGCGTACTGCGTATCGCGGCTCGAATAAGCCGTGGCTTCGACCGGTACCCGGCTCGTCTGCGCGCCGATCTGCCCGAAAAAAATTTCGCATTGAGGCGAAGGCAGCGTGCTGATCGCCTCGAGCAGCGCGTCGACGAGACCGTCCGGTATGCCGTCGAGATTGTGCGACTTCCAGTAGTTGCGAGCGCCCGGTGTGAGCAGCGGATCGAACGCCTGCTGCCACATGGCGTACGGCATCGGCCCAAGGTGTTCTCCCACCGGTGTGCCGAAGCCACGCACGTTCTCCACCACGGACGGGCCGTTTTCAACCGGGCCGGTGTAGCACATTGCGAATACGATGACCGGCTTGCCGTGCACCTCGGGCGGCAGGAATGGCAGCGGCGGCGCGAGCCGCAGAACGGCCCACACACTCAATTCGTCTGGCATCTGCTCCGCAGCGGCTCGGTACTGTTGCAGGGCAGACTTCGCCTGATCGAGCGGCAGCACGACGAGGCCGCCATATACAAGTGGCCCGACCGGATGAAGTGCGAACTCGAAGCGTGTTACGACGCCGAAATTGCCGCCACCACCGCGAATCGCCCAGAACAGATCTTCATTCGAATCGGCGCTCGCATGCCGCAGCTCGCCGTCGGCAGTCACCACGTCCGCGGAAATCAGATTGTCGACGGTCATGCCATATCGACGGCTTAGCCAGCCGAAACCGCCGCCGAGCGTCAGACCTGCCACCCCCGTGGTCGAGTTGATGCCAAGTGGCGTGGCGAGCCCGAAGGCCTGAGCCTCGTGGTCGAAATCGCGCAGCGTCGCGCCGGGTTCCACATACGCGCGTTTTGCCACTGGATCGATCTGGACGGATTTCATCGGCGACAGGTCGATGACGAGACCGTCGTCGCACAGCGCGGTTCCGGCGATGTTGTGGCCGCCGCTGTGCACCGCGAGCGGCAGGCCGTGGTCGCGCGCGAACGTCACGCCGCGGCGCACGTCGGCTACGCCCGCGCAGCGCAGGATCATTGCAGGATGCCGGTCGATCATTGCATTCCAGATGCTGCGGGCCGCGTCGAAACCCGCGTCGCCGGGTAATAACAGTTCGCCTCGGATTGCGGCTTTGAGCTCGTCGGCGGCGCTGCTGGACACGCTAACCATGACACACCTCCACACTTAGTAGGGGACGCACACCCGCAACACAATTCAGCTGAACAAAGCAAATCGAAAGCGTCTGGACAGGTTCGGGTTACGTCCAGTAAACGGCCTTGCTCCCGTATATCAAACAAAGGTAAACCCGCGTTTGCGCTCTGCGTCGCGCGAAAGCACGCGTGGTAAGTGTTCGCGCATTGCGGTGCGATTTACGCCAGCCGGCGCTGCGGCGGATGGTGCAAACGCTTCGGGAAAAGGTGGTGTGAGGCGAGGCGATTGGGCACCGTGGCTTGTGACCGCGCGTGGTCCAAGGCGACGGAAAGGCCAGCACGTTGCCGGCGAACTTTTCAGGCGTTGTGACGCGCCGCAGTGCATTGAACTGGCGCTCAGGTTGAAGACATGCGGGCGTGGCCGCGCTCGCGTCTGATTTGTGGTGTCTGTGTGATTGCCCGCATTTTTGTCTTTGCCGATCCTTCTTTCTGTCCGGACAAACGCTTATTCGTTTGCGTGATGCGCTGCCTGGCTATCTGGAAAACTCCGCCGTATTCATCTGAAGAAGGGATTCTTTTTGTTAAATTGAAAATAATAATCTGGACTACGTATTTTTAAAAAATACGGCGCGGCGGATGAGAGTTAACGATCTTTGACAGTGGCGAGACGCAATTAATCAGAAACGGGTCATCTATATCGCATTGCGTGGTCTAGCGCACGGTCACGGCGAGGTGCTGCGCATAACTTCAACGTCCATCGGGCCCTGCTGTGCCTTTTCAAGGAATTGTTCGCGCACAGCGTGTCGTTTTCCCCGGATGAGTCAAATCTCGCCGGGATTTTCCGTGGGAGAGATGCCGGGCGTCAGGGTTTTCTGGGGCGACGCGCGGCAATGTTGACCGGGCTTTGAAGTTTCATTGTTTAACAGCGAACAGAGATTCAATCGTTATCCGGATCTGTATTTCCAAATAGATGTTTAGGAGACTGAAATGAAAAAGCAAAACGGGGAAACACGGGCGTTGGGGACAGGCAAAGCGGTGTTGGCGGTCGCGGTGAGCCTTTATGCGGCGATGGCGGGTGCTCAAACGAATCCGGCGACATCTGTGGCGCCGTCGGCCGATTCTACGAAGCTGCTGATTGCGCAAGCGTTGCCAATCAGTTGTTCGTTATTTGACGCGGCAGGCTGCAAACAGGAGGAGGGCGGGTCGCGCGCAGCCGGTGGGTCCGGCGTGGCAGCGGCAGGAGGTTTGGGGGCGACGTCGTCTTCGGGTTCACAGAACAGCAATGGCAGCGGAACTTCGGCGACTGGTGTGGGCGCAGGCGGTTCCTCGAGCGGGTCGACGTCGAACTCGGCCGGACTGGGGGCTGGGAGTGTGGGAAGCGGTGGAGATGGCGGGAAGGGGGGCGCGGGTGGTGGCGGGGCGGGTGGTGGCGGGACGGGTGGTGGCGGGACGGGTGGTGGCGGGGCGGGTGGTGGTGGGACGGGTGGTGGCGGG
>NZ_CADFGE010000002.1:0-838418 GCF_902833645.1 Paraburkholderia fungorum | reverse complement strand
GCGGGTGGTGGTGGAGCGGGTGGTGGGACCGGTGGTGATGGAACGGGTGGTGGCGGAACTGGTAGTGGTGGAACAGGCGGCAGCGGTGACGGCGGTGGTAATGGTGGGCACCACGGCGGTCATGGCCATGGTGGCGACGGCGATGGCGGTCATGGCGATGGCGGTCATGGTGACGGTGGCCACGGCGACGGCGGTCATGGTGACGGTGGCCACGGCGACGGCGGTCATGGTGACGGTGGCCACGGTGATGGCGGCCACGGCGACGGCAGTCATGGCGATGGCGGCCACGGCGATGGCGGTCATGGCAACGGCGGCCATGGTGATGGCGGCCATGGTGACGGTGGCCATGGTGATGGCGGTCATAGCGACGGCGGCCACGGCGATGGTGGCCATGGTGATGGCGGTCATGGCGATGGCGGCCATGGTGATGGCGGTCATGGCGACGGCGGCCACGGCGATGGTGGCCATGGTGTTGGCGGCCACGGCGACGGCGGTCATGGCGATGGTGGCCATGGTGTTGGCGGCCACGGCGACGGTGGCCATGGTGATGGCGGTCATGGTGACGGTGGCCACGGTGGTGGTGGCCATGGCGACGGCGGCCACGGTGATGGCGGTCATGGCGACGGCGGCCACGGCGATGGTGGCCACGGTGATGGCGGTCATGGTGACGGTGGCCATGGTGTTGGCGGCCACGGCGACGGCGGTCATGGTGATGGCGGCCACGGCGATGGCGGTCATGGCAACGGCGGCCACGGCGATGGTGGCCATGGTGACGGTGGCCACGGCGATGGCGGTCATGGCGCTGGCGGCCATGGCGACGGCGGCCACGGCGACGGTGGCCATGGTGATGGCGGTCACGGCAACGGCAACGGCGGCAAAGGCGCCAGCGGCCAAGGCCATGGCGGCGGCTTCGGTGGCTTCGGCAACAGCGGCGGCCATGGCGGCGGTTACGGCGGCGGCCACGGCCATTGACCCAGGGGACGTTTCTCAGCGCGCGGCGGCCGGCAAGCGGCTTCCCGCGCTGATGTCCAGGCGGGGATCACACAAGCGGACGGCCACTTATCCGCTCACGCTCGCGCCCGCCCATTCCAGATGCCAAACCCAGATATCCGCGAGCGCGAAACGATGCTTGCGGACTTCAAGGCTCACAGCGCAGACGCAGCAAAGGGATGCGCGATGCACCGTCCGGGCTACCAGAATTAATAGAACCCGAACCCGCGCCCGCCTACTTCAACACAACCGGCCCCACCGTACCCACCGCTTCGCGATGCGGCGCGGGCACGGCCCGCAGCAGTGCGACCATACCGGCAATCAGGAGCGCCGCGATGACGGCAAAGCCCGCGTAGACGCTGCCGGTTTCGGCCTTCAGCATGCCGACCAATGAAGGGCTCACCGCACCGCCGATCGCGCCGATCGCAGTGATCGTCGCAATACCGGCCGCGGCTGCGCCGCCATCCAGATACGCGGTGGGGATCGTCCAGAAAATGCTCAGCGTCGCGTAGATGCAGGTCGACGCGACCACCAGCAGGGCGACGGTGAAGGGCACGCTGTGCGCCGCGAGCGGCAGCAGCAGAAAACTGCCGGCCACCGCAAAGCCGCAGCACGCCACATGCCAGCGCCGTTCGGCGTGACGATCCGAGCTGCGTCCGATCACCACGATACCGATTGCCGTGCAAACCGAAATCGCGCCGCTCAACCAGCCGATATTGCCGATCTGTTGCACGCCGACGTGCCGCAACAGCGTTGGTATCCAGAAACCGACCGCATTGAGCCCCATGAACACGCAGAAATAGATCGCCGAGAGCAGGTAGATCCGCGGGTTGCGCAACACGTCGGAGAGTTGCGCGGGCGGCGCGTGGCGCGCGCCGCGCTGCTGTCGATCCGTGTCGAGCGCGGCGGTGATGTGGGCCTTTTCCGCGTCGCTCAGCCATTTGGCGTGCATTGGGCGATCGTCCAGATAGAGCATCGCCATTACGCCGAGTAGGATAGCCGGCACCCCTTCGATCAGGAATAGCCACTGCCAGCCGCGCAAGCCGAGCATGTTGTGGAAATGCCCCATGATCCAGCCCGACAGCGGGCCGCCGATGATGCCCGCCAACGGCACGGCCATGATGAACAGGCTCGTGATGCGTCCGCGTTGCCGGTCGGGAAACCAGTACGTCAGATAAAGAATGATGCCGGGAAAGAAGCCGGCTTCGGCGGCGCCCAGCAGGAAACGCAGCAGATACAGCACGCTCGCGCTCCTGACGAACATCAGCAGCACAGTCAGAAGACCCCACAGCACCATGATCCGCAACAGCGTCTTGCGCACGCCGATACGGTCCAGCAGCAGATTGCTCGGCAACTCGAACAGCAGGTAGCCGACGAAGAACATTCCCGCCGCGAAGCCGAATACTGCGTCGTCGAGTTTCAGGTCCTGCAGGAACTGCAATTTTGCGAACCCGATATTGACGCGGTCGATGAAATTGACCACGTAACAGATGAATAGAAACGGCACGATGCGCCGCGCGATCTTGCGATAGATCGCGTCGTCGGGCGTCAGTGCGGGCGAGCGCTGCATGGTGTCTCCTTGCGGTCCGGTATGTTATGCCGGGCGCCTATGATTTATTCGTGTGACGCTGAGTCAATCTGCGCCTGGGGCGCTATCTGAAGCTTTCATCGAGGCGCATGCGCGTACTTTCGTGCCAGTTGCCCGTGCTACCACTCGCCGAAAAAGACCCCCCAGTCCTTGTGCGTGTCCGTCTTGCTCTCGACCGTCGGGTTGTCGATCGTGACGCGCTGTTTCAACGAGCCGTACCAGTCGGCGAGCTTCGCATGCATTTGCGCGCGGATGGGGGCGTGACTCGCATCGGCGCCAAGATCGCTGTATTCGTCAGGATCGTTCGCCAGATCGAAGAGTTGCGGGCGATATCCTTGCCAGTGTATGTACTTCCAGCGTGTGTCGCGCACCATCCAGCCGCGGCATTCATCGGGCTTGCGTCCCAGTGCGAGACGTGTGCGGCGGAAACTATAGTCGACTTCGGAGACCACGTAGTCGCGCCAGCCTTCGGCATGCTCCGTTTCGCCGCGCGTGAGTACCAGAACCGAGTGTCCTTCGACGCGCTCTTCATAGGCCGGCAGGCCAAGCGCGTCGAGCACCGTCGGCACCACGTCGATGCCCGATACGAAGCGCGTTTCGGCACTACCGCGAGTGGCGTCGGCACGCGTCGACGGATCGTAGACGATCATCGGCACGCGCTGCACGGTGTCATAGAACAGTTCCTTTTCGCCGAGCCAATGATCGCCGAGGAAGTCGCCGTGATCGGCGGTGAAGACGATCAACGTGTCTTGCCAACGGCCCAGCCGTTCGAGCGTGTCCCACAGCCGGCCGAGATGGTCGTCGATCTGCTGGATCAGACCTTGGTAAACCGGCCGTACGGTGTTCGACACTTCTTCACGCGCGAAATTGGCGCTCTCTTCGTGAGTGCGATACGCGGCAACCACGGGATGGGCATTGTCGAGTTCGGCGGGCTTGCGCGCGAGCGGCAAACATTGATCGAGCGAATACAGATTGTGATAGGGCCGCGGCGCGACATAGGGCCAGTGCGGCTTTACGTACGACAAATGCAAGGCCCACGGCGTGTCGCCCTGCTGCTCGATGTAGCGGATCGCCTGATCCGTCATGTAGGCCGTTTCGGAATGCGGCTCGGCCACCCGCGCCGGCCAGCGCACGTTGCGCATTTTCCAGCCGGAATGCACCGCGCCGCTGTCGTCTTCCACGCTGATTGCGAAGTCGCTCCACGGTTTGTCGCTGACGTAGCCGTGTGCACGCAAAAAGGCCGGATAGCCGCTCTCCTTGCCGGGCTCGTGGTGACCGTCGTAGCGGTCGAGTTCGTCGAACGAGCCGGTCGAGAGGCGCAGTCCGAGCGGACTCTGGCGCGCGATGTCGAGCCGCTGCATGCCGTTGCCGTCAGCCATCACGTGCGTCTTGCCGGCCAGCGCGAGCGAGCGGCCATTCAGACGCAGGTATTCGCCGAGCGTCATTTCCCCGATTGAGAGCGGCACCCGGTTCCAGTTGGCGCCGTGACTGCTCATCGTGCGGCCGGTGTAATACGACATGCGCGACGGACCGCATACGCCGGAGCTGACGAATGCGTTGTCGAAACGCACGCCGCGCGCGGCCAGCGCGTCGATATGACGGGTTTGCAGGTAGGGATGTCCGTAGCAGCCGAGGTGATCGCGGCGAAGCTGGTCGCACATGATGAAGAGAACGTTGCGGGTATCCGCCATCTATAAGCACCGTCTGCGGCCTTGCGGCCTGAAATGGGAAAGACCGGGAAGAAGACTCGATGCTAGAAACGAATCCGACGATTGACCTAATCAAATATATGTGCGAATGCACAATAGGCCGGCGCCGTTGCCGCAAAAGCACGTCATAATGGCCGTCAACCCTTTGTTAGATGTGCGCTCACCGTGTCCGCGACCGACCCTCGATCAACACCTGTGCTGAAGCATCCAGAGCACATCGATGAATTCCTGCTTTACCGGCTTCACAACCTGGCGCGTGTGGCAACCCAGGGCGTCGGGCTGATGTTTCGTCGGGAACTTGGCATTAGCCGGCGCGATTGGCGCATTCTCGCGTTCGTCGGCAAGTACCCCGACACGAGTCTGTCCCGGCTCGCCGAATCGGCCGCGCTCGACATGGTGGTGGCGAGCCGTTGTGTCGCCAATATGGTGAATAAAGGTCTGATTGCGAAAACGCGCCTGCCGCAGAACAAGCGGCTGACCGTGCTCACGCTCACTGAAGCCGGCCGTCTCGCCTACGAACAGGCGCGCCTGAGCGGGCAACGCTATAACGCCGAGTTCGCGGCCTGCCTGAGCAATGAAGAAGCACATCTGCTCGACGGCTTGCTCAAGCGGATGGAGCAGCAGGCCGCGCAACTGACGCAACGCGAAATCGCCAGAAGCGAGTCGCTGTCTGGATCGGTTCCTGGGGCAATTCCCGGGGCGATTCCGCTATTGAATGAAGACGTCGAATAAACCTGCGTGCATGATCCCCGTGGCTGCAACAAGTGATCCGCTACAATGACGCGCACTACCCACCTGGAGACTTGCTTTGAAATCTATCGTTGCGCTGGTCGCCGCGGCAGTTCTTTCTTCCACGGCAATGGCCGCTGCCACCACTGAAAAATTGCCTTCCGGTGTAATCGTTGAACATCTGACGCAGGGCACGGGCCCGCAACCGTCCGCTGACGATGTCGTGAAGGTGAACTATCGCGGCACGCTCGCCAACGGCACGGAGTTCGACAGTTCGGCGAAGCACGGCGGCCCGGCAACTTTCCCGCTCAATCGCGTGATTCCGTGCTGGACGCAAGGCGTGCAGAAAATGAAAGTCGGCGAGAAGGCCAAGCTGACCTGTCCGGCGGCCACTGCTTATGGCGAGCGCAGCGTCGGTGTGATTCCGGCGAATAGCGACCTGACGTTTGAAGTCGAACTCGTCGGTATCGTCAAGTAATACGGCGCGATGCGCACCAGGAAAAACCCCGCTTCGGAGATCGAAGCGGGGTTTTTCTTTTGGGGCAGTGCATTCGTCGCTGCTTTTCGTTCATTAGCTTTCATTGCCGTAGCTATTGCGGCCCGAAGGTTCGAATGAGAGGCAATGCGGCACGGCGTGCCGATTCGCATTGCGACTGGCTTTCCAGTTACGTAGCACGGCACACGCAATCAGATCATGTGTGACGTCGGCGTGGCCGACGAGTTTCGTTGAGTGCCGGCGACATTGTTTTCTTTTAAAGTTCTATTGCATTCGGTCGTTTACATTCTATTGGTGCGCCGCGCTGCAACTGCCGCCTTGCGCATTCCGGAATCTCTGGCCATCGTTCGTTGCGCGTCGGGAGCGCCTTTTATGAACATCGATTTTCACTACGGGGTCGTCTATATCGCTGCACGTATCGGCGGAATGGCAGCCGGGGAGGCAATCACGGTGGCGCATGCTTGCCAGTACGTCGACGACGCGACCACGTCAGGAATACTGCGTTTTTCAGGCGGTGAAACTTTCGAGCGCTTCGCCACCGCGCACAAACTATTTGACTATACCAACGCGGAAAATGACCAGAACCGGCTGGTATGGGCGCCGTTTCATTTTCTGCCCGCCGGTGTCGGGGAAACGCTCGAAGACAAAGCGGTGTGCCGGCCGGATAGCGCCGTGGCCCGCGAAGTGGTGCGCCGGGCGATCCGGCAGCGAGGCGCCGATACGGCTTTGCATCGTCTCGGTGTGACGCTTCACACCTACGTCGATACGTGGGCTCACCAGGGTTTCGCCGGAATCGAAAGTCCGACGAATCGTGTCCATATGCTGGAGGCTGAAGATTGCACGCCGGAAGGCTGGTTTGCCCGTCTGAAACGCGCCACGCAACATCTGGTCGAGCACATCGAGGAAGATGTACTGACGCTTGCGCTGCCTGTCGGTCACGGCGCGGCCTTGCATTATCCTGACCAGCCGTGGGCGAAATGGCATTACACCGACGGCAGAAATGTACGCGTCAAAAGGCACAATCTGCCCGAGTTCATGCAAGCGGCCGAGATGACTTGCCGCGCGGTGCGCGCCTACGTGGCGGGGCGCGAAGATTTCGAAAACCACGCCGGTTTGCCGGAAGATGTCCGAGCCGCACTGACCATGCTTCTCGACACCAATCGGAACCCGGACGACAATAAGCGCCTGCAGACCCTTTGCGAAGCGGTGAAAACAGGCGCGATTCCCGGCCTGTCAGAGTCGATTCCGGAGTACGTGCCCAAGGGAATCGGCTCCTGGAAATACAAAGCTACCGGTTTGCAGTCCGACGACGACAGCGGGGATCGGCCCCGGTGGAGCGCCGTCTTTGAGAACAGTGATTACCGGCGCTTTCACGACGCGGTCAAGGAGCACCGCTTCGTGACGACGCAGGAGATTCTGCCGGCGTACGGACTGCGGATCGCGTGAACGGTCCAGACTATGAGTTCTTCGGAAATGGCGCGGTAGCGCGCTATTTCAATAGCCGCCCCAGCGGCCGCGTTCATGCCATTCGTGCTCGCGCCATTGCTCGCGGCGCCATTCATGTTCACGCCATTCGCGGCGCTCACGCCACTCGCGTGCGCGCCAGTCACCATAGCCACCATAACCACCATAGCCATCGTAGGCAACCGTGACTGGAGCCGGACCATAGGCGACCGGCGGTGCGGCATAAACGGGAGGCGGCGCAACTACGCCGACGGGAATGCCGACTCCGACGGCTATGTCCACATGCGCCGATGCTATCGACGATGCCGCGAGAAAGGCCAGGCCAAGTGCCGCGCCAACGATCTTCTTGTTCATTTTCCTTCTCCTTGCACATTCGGGTGCGATGCATTCGAGTACTGCCGAACCGTCATTGCTTTGCTTCTGAATACGGTTCGGAGTGTAGAAGGGCGGTCCAGACACAGGTGAAACAGCGCTGCGAGATTGGTAACGCGGGGTTACCGGCGAAAAAAATGAATGGCCGCCCTTTGAATCTCCGAATGCTTGCCTATAGTAGAAGCAGTTATTGCCGCATTGCACAGCGGCCGGCTTCTCTCTATGCGGGTGATGGGGAAACAGAAATGACGCCATCGAATGCTGCGATCTATCAGGCCCAGGCCTCCACACCGGATTCATTACGAACGCTTGCCGGCTATCTCGAACTGGCGCTCGACGAAGGCGAGAGTGTGGTTCTGATGCGGATTGGCACGCAGGTACGCAGTGTCTATATTGGCGATCCGTCCGGCACGCTGGAGGAGTTGACGGATCACGGCGTAGTGGCTGCCTTTCAGGCCGACGAGATGCTGGCATTGACGCAATTGGGACTCAACCGGATAACCGCGGACGATCAGCAGTACCGGTTCATGCGCAGTGTGCGGTACATAGCCGATCGCCAGGTTGTTGTTTTTACTCCGACTTAGGTAGATCGCCGGCAATCGGAATAGCTAAAGAATACGGTTCTCCGGTAGCGAACTCGAAAGGTTCGTACTCCACGGTATGCATTCTCGTGTGAGTCTGTTGCCTTTATAGCGGCATAGATCTGCCTTTCCGACGCTATTCATGGCATAGTTCGATCGATTACCACATAAGGAGCGATCAAATGCCCACGTTAGAGCAAATCCAGGCAAAGCTGAAGAAGCTTCAGGCACAAGCCGACGTGCTTATCGCCAGGAAAGCACAAGCCGCGGTCGACCAGATTCGCGACCTGATGCTCAAGCACGGTCTGACTACTGCCGATATCGAGGCAAAGGCAAAGGCGAGGCGCGCCGCGCGCGCCCTGAATGGACGTGCTGCAAGTGGCAAGGCAAAAGGCGCTGCAGGCAAGTCGATTCCGAAGTACCGCGACCATAAAACCGGCGCGACCTGGACAGGCCACGGGCGCGCACCGGCATGGATTGCCGCAGTGAAAGACCGCACGCAATTCCTGATTGAAGGGGCGAGCGAACTGAAGTCCACGGCAAAGGCTGCGGTCAGTCACGCCAAGGCCGGGAAAAAAGGCCAGCCTAAAGGTGCTCAGCCGCCGAAGTATCTCGATCCGAAAACGGGCGCCACCTGGAGCGGACGCGGTCCGGCACCGGCGTGGCTCGCAACGGTTAAAGACCGAACCCAGTTTCTGATCGACGGCGCTGCCGCGACCCGCAATGTCGCTGCGAAGAAAGGCGTGACGGCGAAAAAGGCCGTGGCGTCCAAAGCGGCTGCAAAGAAGAGCACGGCGGCGGCTAAAAAGACTGCGGCAAAGAAAGGCGCCGGCAGGCCTGCTGCGAAAAAAGCCGTGGCAAAGAAGGCTGCGGTGAAGAAAACCGCCGCTGCAAAGAAAACACCGGGTCGTAAGACCGGCAGCAAAGCCAAAGCCGGTGCGAAGCGGGTTGTTGCCGCGGCGCCGCAAACCTCGACGGTGCAAGCCGGCGCGTGAGCGCAACGGAGTTCTGAAGTAGATGACCAGCACGCTCGATTCACCCCAGCAGGAAGACTATGTCGTCCTGCTGGACTCTGTTCCTCAGCCTGCAGTCGACGCTGCCGAACCATTCATTGTTTCCAGCGATCGTCGGGTGATTCTGGCTTATCCGATTGCCGAGTCCGACTTCGAACGGTTCGGGCCATTCGATTCCGACGACGATCCATTTTGTACCGTGCTATTTCCCGATGCTGTGTTTCATCGGCTCGGCCCGCCAGGCGACGCCGATCTCGAGATCCATCCGCTGGCTTCGCGTGGGCTCAGTCGGTACTCGGTTCACGAAGTGATGAATTCGTCGCTGGCCGCCGAGATTTCTGCCGTCAGTTCGCCCGGTCCTGTGCAACGCCACTTTGTCATCACGTTTCAGGGCGCGACGTTCGAATGCGTGGCGTCCGACTATACGGTGGTTGGCGTGTACGGCGCGGGTGAGATTGCCAGCCGGGAAGCATTCTCGCTGGTCCGGTAGTGTCTATCGGCGGCGAGTGCGCGCCGGTATAACCGCTTGTCCCCGGTCCCGTTCTGACGTCTGGACAACGCCACGTCCTGCTACCCAACGCGTGCAAGCCCGCATGCTGCGCTCGCTCGCGCAGCATGCGGGCTGTTCCGGCACATGTCCTGTCGTTCAATATGCAACTGTGGCGCCATGACGCCGCGTCACGCGGCGCCGATTCCTTTCAATTACATTTTTCTGTGGATTTCGAACATATGCCCAATGACTTTTTTTAGCTTTTATTTTTGAAGTGTGTTAAAAAGCTTTCCGTCATCGTATATTGACATGAAGTCTTCACGCAGTGAATGCAGACTCGCATCAACGGGTGGCATGCGGTACAGATTGAAGCAGGCTTTTCCGAATTACATATAAATATATTACGAGGCATCGAACGCTCGATTGAAGCGAGCCGGAGTTCAGGCGCGCGCCAGGGAGAGTCGGCATACATCACATCGAGTGATGCATGCTTTCGGTGCAGCAGCGGTCGTCGCGGATCGGATTTGCCGGCGTAAAGGCAGATCGCATGGGCCTGATCCCCGGTAGTACGGCCGCAAGGCGTCCGCGAGTGCGGGCGCGGTATCGGTACGCACCTGCTTGCGCAAGTGCATGCGAATACGCCATGCCCATCGAAAAACTCCTTGTTCCGCTCCCGGCGGGCCTGAAAGTCTACGTTGAACGTCACGTATTCGATCCGGCCTTCGAGAGTGTCATTCTGATCAACGGCGCGTTGGCTACCACAGCGTCGTTCGGGCAGACAATCAAATACCTCGGTGAACGCTATAACCCGATTTGTTTCGATTTACCTTATGCGGGTCAATCGAAAGCGCATAACGTGTGTGACTTCGTTCTTACAAAAGACGATGAAGTCGACATTCTGTTGCATCTAATAGGCTTATTCGAGCCGGCTTTCCTGTTGTCGGTGTCGTGGGGCGGGGTGGCGTCGCTGCTTGCGCTCTCTCGCGCGCGCACCAGTGTGAGGCGCGCGGTGATTGCGTCGTTCTCGCCGCGGCTCAACGAGGCGATGACCGCGTATGTGACCGCGGCACGCGACCACATCGCCGCCGGCGAAAATCTGAAGGCCGCGCAGCTGCTCAACGATACGGTTGGCCAGCATCTGCCGCGCATCATGAAGCTCTACAACTACCGCTATCTTTCCACGCTCCCACGCGACGAGCAGGATCAGGTGGCGTTTCACGTCGACCAGATTCTGGCCATTCGTCCGGAGGACTATCTGCACGAGTTTCGCAACATCGAGTGCGGATTGAAGTTCCTCAACGGCGAGCTCGACAACTACACCACGCCTGAGGATGCCCGCTCGCTCAGCGCCCATCTGAAGCGCGCCGAGTTTGTCACGATCGAGCAGGCCGGGCACTTTCTCGATCTCGAAGGACGGCCCGCGCTACGCCAGGTCAGGACAGCGATTTTCGATTACTTCGGCGCGCCGCCGGCACAGGCGGCAGGCCGCGCGCTCGAGCGCTTCGACGCGTTCGGCGCGCGCTCACCCACCATGCCGGTGCCGCAACCCGCTATTGCAAACATCACAAACATCGCCAACGTCGCCTTGCAGACTACCGCCGATCACTCGTTCCAACAGGTCGAACTACCGTGAATATCGCTCAGAGCATTGCCATTGTCGTACCGTGGGTGTTGTGGCTGCTGTATTGGGTCGCGACGTCGAGCCGGGTCAAACAGACCGCGCGCAAGGAGGCATCGCTGTCGCGCACGTTGCAGTCGATCCCGCTGATTGGCGGCGGCGCGTTGATCGTGTTGCCGGACTTCGCCGCAGCGGCGTTGTCCGTCGATCTGCATGCAATCGGGCCGCTCCAGCTGGCCGGCTTCGCCGTGCTCCTCGCCGGGCTTGCTTTTTCCGTGTGGGCGCGGCTGCATCTGGGCACCAACTGGAGCGTGTCGGTCACGCTGAAGGAAGGGCATGAACTGGTGCGCAGCGGGCCTTACGGGCTGGTTCGTCATCCGATCTATACAGGCTGCCTGCTGGCCCTTCTGGGGGCCGTGCTGATCGGCGCGCAATGGCGTGGCGTAGTCGGGCTATCGCTGATTTTCGCATCGCTGGCGTACAAGGTGCGGGTCGAGGAAAGCTGGCTGACCGGTCACTTCGGCCGTGCGTATTCACAGTATCGCCGCGACGTCGCTGCGCTGATTCCCGGTCTCTTCTGAGCTGCCCGAATGGCGAAGGTCATCATTACCGCGATCGGCTCGGCCGGCGATGTGCATCCGTTGCTCGGCATCGGTGCGGCGCTGGCCGCGCGCGGCCATGAGATCGTCTTTTGCACGCATCCTCCGTTCGCGGAAGCTGCCGTGCGCCAGGGCTTTGCTTTTGTGCCAATCGGCACCGCCGCTGAATATGAAGCGGCGATGGCGAACCCGGCGCTATGGCATCCGCGTACTTCGTTCCGGACGTTATGGGCGGTGATCGCACCGACACTGCGACCGCATTTCGACACGCTGGCCGCGTTGACCGATAGCAATACTGTGCTGGTCGGCACGTTATGGGCTTTTTCCGCACGGCTGATGCAGGAGTTGTATCGTGTGCCGTTCGTGTCGGTACAGGTGTCGCCGTCGACCCTGCTGTCCGCGCATGCGCCGCCCACCCACCCGCGTCTGACGATTCCGCGTGGCTTGCCGTTGGCTGTAAAAACGGCGCTGCTGCGGCT
Organism: Paraburkholderia fungorum; assembly: GCF_902833645.1. Classification (GTDB taxonomy): domain Bacteria; phylum Pseudomonadota; class Gammaproteobacteria; order Burkholderiales; family Burkholderiaceae; genus Paraburkholderia; species Paraburkholderia fungorum. The sequence continues at coordinate 826,290 of NZ_CADFGE010000002.1, read as the reverse complement.
AATCGAGCGACAGGTGCTCGACAAGGTCTGCGGCCCCGCATTGAATGGATCGCGCGTGGAACTGGGGCTCGCACCGGTGCGGCGCATTTTCGGCGAGTGGCTGCATTCGACCGACGGTGTGCTGTGCCTGTTTCCGGACTGGTTCGCGCAAGCGCAACCGGATTGGCCGGCGCCGCGCTGCCTCAGCGGGTTTCCGCTGTTCAACGACACGAGCGCGATCGCGCCCGATCCGCAACTCGACGCATTTCTCGCTGCGGGCGAGCGGCCTGTGGTTTTCACAGCAGGCTCGACGCTGATCGACCAGGAACGCTATGCAAATGCCGTGAGCGCGGCGTTGAGGGAAGGTGGGCTGCGCGGCATTCTTCTGACACCGGATGCGCTCAAAACCGAAGCGGCTGCTATTGAGACCGATGTGCGCGCAGACGCGCCCGGCGCGTTGCTCAGGCGGCGTTACGTGCCGTTGCAGACGCTCTTGCCACGCTGCCGTGCGCTGGTGCATCACGGCGGCATCGGCACGGCTGCGCTGGCCTATGCCGCCGGTATTGCGCAGGTGGTCACGCCGTTCGCGCACGATCAGTTCGATAACGCGCAGCGTGTCGTCGTGAGTGGATGCGGCGTTCGGCTGGACAGGCCGCTGCAACCGCAAGCGCTTGCTCGTGCCTTGAGGCAAGTGCTTGGCAGCCCGTCGATCGCGACCCAGTGCGGACGCGTGCAGGACCGCCTCGCGGCGTCGCCGGACGGCTGCGAGACCGCCGCACGCTATATCGAAGCGTTCATGCCGGCCGCCGTGCGCGAGCAAACTGTCGGCCGCACGGCGTCGCCGGCACTGGCCGCCAGCGGACATAGCGTATGAGCGCCGCTCCTCCGCTGTCGGCGGATACAGGGCATGCCATTGGCCCTGGCCCGGACTCCGCAGTCGAGCACAGCGTAGCCCGTATGCGCGGCGCACAACTCGCCTTGCTGACGTTCGCGTTGTCGCTGGCCACCTTCATCGAAGTCCTGGATTCGACGGTAACGAACGTCGCGGTGCCGGCGATCTCCGGCGGCCTCGGCGTGTCCAATAGCCAGGGCACGTGGGTAATCAGTTCGTACTCCGTGGCCGCGGCTATCGCCGTACCGTTGACGGGCTGGCTCTCGCGCCGGCTCGGCGAAACGCGGCTGTTTCTCGGCGCGGTGGTGCTCTTCACATTGACCTCGCTGATGTGCGGCGTGGCCGGCGATTTCCATCTTCTGGTGGTATGCCGCGCTTTGCAGGGGCTTTTCTCCGGGCCGATGGTGCCGCTTTCGCAAACGATCCTGCTGCGCACCTTTCCCCCGGACAAGCGCGTTGTGGCACTCGCGCTATGGGCGATGACCGTCCTGCTCGCGCCGATTTTCGGCCCCGTGGTGGGCGGCTGGATCATCGACAATTTTTCGTGGCCGTGGATCTTCCTGATCAATCTGCCGATCGGCATCTTTTCGTTCGCGGTGTGCATGACGATGCTGCGCCCCGACGCACCGGCTGCCAAGGCGGCGCCGATCGATCTGCCCGGCATTCTTCTGCTGGTGGTCGGTGTCGGCTCGCTGCAGATGGTGCTGGATCTTGGGCATGATCGCGGCTGGTTCGATTCTCCGCTGATCCTGACGCTCGCGATCGTCGCCGGGTTGGCGATCGTATCGCTGTTGATCTGGGAGGCCGGCGAACGGCATCCTGTGATCGATCTGAGCCTGTTCCGCGACCGTACGTTTTCGTTCTGCGTGCTGATCATTGCGCTTGGCATGATGAGCTTTTCGGTGGTCGGCGTGATTTTTCCGCTCTGGCTGCAGGCCGTGATGGGCTACACCGCGTATCAGGCCGGACTTGCCACCGCGCCACTCGGCGTGCTGGCGCTGGTGTTCTCGATTCTGGTTGGCATCTATGCGGCCCGTTTCGACGCACGCGTGCTGGCCACTTTCGGTTTTCTCGTGTTTGCGGGCGTGCTGTGGTGGGATGCGCATTTCACGTTGACCATGACCTTTACGCAGATCATCACGCCGGGTCTGATTCAGGGAATCGGCTTGCCGTGCTTCTTCATTCCGTTGACCGCGGCGACGCTTTCGCGCGTGTCCGACGACAAGCTCGCGGCGGCCTCCAGTCTGTCGAATTTCCTGCGCACGCTGTCGGCGGCGTTCGGCACGGCAATGAGTGTCACGCTATGGGATAACCGCGCGCTGTATCACTACGACGTCGTCGCGCAGTCGGTGACGAAATCGTCCGGCAACACGCAGCGCTTTGTTCAGAGCCTGCACGGCATGGGTATCGATGGCGCGCGCGAACTCGCCACCTTGCATCACGTCGTGCAGCAACAGGCGTACATGATGGCGACCGGCGACATGTTCTACATGGCAAGCGTCACCTGCCTCGTGCTCGCCGCGATGATGTGGCTCACGCGTCCAAAGCGCGGTGCGGCGATGGCTTTAGGTCACTGAGGAACTTCCAATGACGATCCTGGGCGCATTGATCATCCTGTTTCATCCGAGCGAAGCGCAACTCGCACGCGCGGTGGCGATGCGCGACAGGTGCGATCGTCTGCTGGTGGTCGACAACTCGCCTTCGCCGGACGCGCGCGCCGCGATGATGTTGGGGGAGGCGGGCGTCGCGCTGCAGCATCACGGTAATCGCAATGGCATTGCGGGCGCCTTCAATTGCGGCTTGAGTACGCTGTTCGACTCGGGTGTGGAGACGGTCGCGCTGTTCGACCAGGATTCCGAGGCGCCTGCCGACTACTTCACGGTGATGCGCGAGCGGTGCGCCTCAATGAGCGGCCGGGCGTTCCTGGCCGGCCCGCGTATCTTCGATGAGAACGACCAGCGCTTCCTCCCCGAGCTCGCGACGAGCGGGCTGGCGGTCGAAAGATTGGCAATACAGGCCGACGCGCCGTTGCAGCGCTGCGCCTTTCTGATTTCGTCCGGCTGCGTCGTGTCTCGCGAGGCATTCGCGCGGCTTGGCCGCTTCGACGAAGCGCTGTTTATCGATCATGTCGACACCGAGTACTGCTTGCGCGCGCTACTGCGAAATGTGCCGGTGTATGTCGTGCCGTCGCTCGTGCTGCTGCATCGGATTGGCGCGCGGAGTCGTCACAAACTGGGTCCTCTGGAATTGACGACGATGAATCACCCCGGTTTCCGCCGCTATTACAGCGCGCGAAACGCAATGCACCTGGCGCTGCAATATGGATTGCGTTTGCCGGTCGCGATCGTGCCGAACGTGCTGACGCTCTGGCAAATCGTGCAGATCCTGCTGCTGGAGAAAGATAAGGCGGCGAAGCTCAAAGCAATTGCGCAGGGTGTTTTCGATGGGTTCTTCGGGCGCATGGGGCCGCTGGAGCGGACGCGTCCGCGACTCGCGGCCAACGTGGCCAGGGCGGCTTACGCAGCTACTGTGGCTGACCCGGCGATGGTCACCGGGGTGAGCACGCCGGAGCCGGGAGCGCGCACGGTAGCGCGTGCCGTATCTCGTACCTGGCAGTCGTGAGACAGTCTATGCAATTGCTTTTGCCGCGCTCGTTGCCGCTGTTTTTACCGCTTCTGCTCATTGCAGTGGCGCTGACAGGTTGCGTGAGCGATGCGGGTCTGCACACTAGCGTTACACCGCTTAAACCATCCGCCGATGCGCTCGTCCAGACTATCGGGCCGAACGCGAACGGCACGTGGCCCGCACCCGATTGGGTCAAACGCTACCGCGATCCGCAACTGGATGAACTGGTTGCTGAGGCGTTGCAGAATAGTCCCGACCTGCAGATCGCAAGGGCGAGGGTGGGCACCGCGCAGGCCCAACTCGAACAGTTTGCTTCGCTCACCGGCCTTACCGGCACGGCGGGCGCGACGCTCAGCAAGGCCCGCTTGCCGCAACCGGACGACGTGGCCAATGTGTCGGTTGGCGGTCGTCAGATTCCGGTGCAGTTGTTCAACGATCCGGTGGTCTCGCCGGCGGCGTTGTTCGCCGGGTTGAGCTACCAGCTCGACCTGTGGGGCAAGAATGCCGCGCTGACCGGCAGCCTGCTGTCCACACGCGATGCGGCGCGCGTCGATGCGGAGCAGGCACGGCTCACGTTGACCGTTGCGCTCGTGACGCTCTACTGCGAGCTCGACCGCGGATATGCCATGCAGGACATTCTGCTGCAAAAACAGCAGGCCGCGGATAGCGTCGATGCGGTGCTGCGCGAGCGGGGTGCGCGCGGCATCGATAACGCTTACGACTCGGCCGACGCAGCACTTAAACGAAGCCGGCTCGCTTCGCAGCAGGCACTCAACGACGAACGCATCAAACTGACCGAACTGCAGATCGGCGTGCTGACGGGACGCGGAGCGGAGCGGGGTTTGTCGCTGCATCGTCCGCAACTGGCAGCGGCTGCCGACGCGCCAATGCCGGCGCAATTGCCGGTGGACCTGCTGGGCCGCCGGCCCGATATCGTGGCGGCGCGTCTGCGGGCCGAAGCCGCACTCGCGAATATCGACGCCACGCGGGCGCAGTTTTATCCCGACGTGAATCTGGTTGCCTTTGCCGGGCTCACGGCGTTGACGCCCGCCGCGCTTTTCTCGCGCGCGGCGCTGACCGGCTCGGTGGGACCGGCGATCTCCTTGCCGATCTTCGACCGAACCCGGCTGCGTGCCCAACTCGGCGGCGATTACGCCAACGTCGACGCCGCGATCGCTCTTTACAACAAGACGATCGACGAGGCGCTCGGCGACGTTGCGCGTCAACTGACTTCGTTGCGTACGGTCGATACGCTCACCGCGGAGCAGACCCGCGCGGTCGACGCGGCCGCAAAGATCGTCGCGATTGCAGAGGAGCGACACCGTCGCGGTATCGGCATGCAGAAGGACGTGACGCTGGCAGACCTGTCCTTACTCGACGAGCGCGCCCAGCAAATCGATCTACAGGGGCGCCGCAGAATGCTGCAGGTGGCGTTGGTGGGCGCGCTCGGCGGCGGCTTTGACGTACGCAAGGTGGCCGGCGCGCCGATCTCGCACTATCAGCCGACCTTTCCCTCTCACGCACGCATCACGGATACGCACTTCGATTGAATGCACAACGATAAACAGGCACAGCATGCCGCCGGCTGGACCCAGCAGCAGGCAAATCCGGCAGACGGGGCAGGCATACCGGGTGACGCGCACGATTCGAAACGGACTGCGCGGCGGCGCCGGTTTGCTGTTTTCTTCGCTGTGGTGGCGCTCGCCGGTCTGGCGTGGCTAACGTATTGGGGGTTGAGCGCGCGCTTCTTCGAGGAGACCGACGACGCCTACGTGGCGGGCAACATCGTGCAGATCGCCGCGCAGATACCCGGCACGGTCACCGATATTCTGGTGGACAACACGCGTCAGGTTCGCGCGGGCCAGCCGCTCGTCAAGCTCGACGACGCGGAAGCGGCCGCCGCGTTCGCGCAGGCCAAAGCGCAACTGACACTCGCTGTGCGCCAGGTGGCGAACGCGACGATCTCGCGCAAGCTCTACGTGCAATCGATCGATGCGCGCCGCGCCGAACTGGCGCTGGCGCAACGCGCGCTGGCGGCGCGCGATCATGCGTCGGTGGAAGTGGTCTCGCCGGAAGAACTGGCGCGCGCCCGCGAGGCGGTGGCGGTTGCGCAAGCGAATCTCGCTTCGGCACAAGTCCAGCTCGATGCTGCCCGCGCACTCGGCGGAAAATTTCCGGTCGAGGCCAGCCCGCCGGTTCTGCAAGCCGCCGCGCAATTGCGGCTTGCGTATCGGAACCTGCAGCGCACCACCGTGGTTTCTCCCGTCGATGGCACGGTCGGGCAGCGCTCGGTGCAAATCGGCCAGCAGGTCGGGCCAGGACTCGCCCTGATGTCGATCATCCCGCTCGAGCGTCTATGGGTCGAAGCGAACTTCAAGGAAGGCCAGATCCGCAGCATGCGGGTGGGGCAGCCGGTGCGCATCGTGTCGGACGTGTATGGCTCGCAGGTGGTGTATCACGGGCACGTGGAAGGCTTCTCGGCGGGCACGGGTAGTGCGTTTTCGATGTTGCCGTCGCAGAACGCGGCCGGCAACTGGATCAAAGTCGTGCAGCGCGTGCCGATCGTGATTTCGCTCGATCCGGCGGAACTCGCTGCGCATCCGTTGCGACTTGGTCTCTCGATGCAGGTGTCGGTGGATACGCACGTGCGCAGCGGTCATCTGATCGGCAACGATACGCCGGCGGCCACGTTGAGTACCCGCGTCCACGATAACGTTTCGCGCGACGCCGACACATTGATCGCGCAGATCATCCGGGACAACAGCGACCGGGGTAGTGCTGCGCAATAGCGGCTAGTTGCCGGGATCGATCACCGGTTTATCCGGCTCAGCAAGCGTTCTGTAGGGAAGGGCCGCTGCATGCGGGTTGCTTGTGGTGTCGTCGATCACGCGGTCGACGTCCGCGGTTTTCGCGAGTTCCGTGAGGAACGTCTGTTTGTCGAAGCCTGGCGCGACGCAGCCTTGCACGTAAATGAAGCGGCGTTGCAGCGTGAGCCACAGCGTCGACTGGTCGCGCCAGTGAGTGGCGTAGTTGATATTGGCGAGCCGCCGTTGCACGGCCTCGGCAATTTCCGCGTCATACAGGTACGCGTTGGAAAGACGGCATCGGCCTTCCACCCAGCAGCTATTGCCGCGCTCGATCCGGTAATGGCTGTCGTCGAGCCATTCCTGTTCGGTCTCGAGCGGGCCCAGCGGTACCGGGCAGTCACTGACCGCTTTGGATATCTGAAAGAACGGGTCGTGCCCGCGATTGATGCGTTGCGCTTCGCCATGAGCGTGCGTCGCGGCCATGCAGACCAGAAAACCTGCCAGGTACGGTCGAATCAGGCGTTTCATCGTCTTCGGCTCCAGGGTGTTGAGCGTGCGGCAGACGGATCGACGGCAGTGATTTCCGGCTACCTGGACGAGATTATGCAGCGGCGGTTCGGATGTTCAACGATTCTTACGACGATTCTCGACAGCGAACTTGATCAGTTCGGCCTGGCCTTCGATATCGAGCTTGCGTTTCAGATTCAGCCGATGCGTTTCGACCGTGCGCACCGACAAATCGTTGCGTTGCGCAATCTGCTTGCTCGACAGACCTTCCGCGAGCGCATCGAGAATATCGCGCTCGCGCGGCGTGAGCCGTTCAATCGGCGACTGCGTCGCCGAGGCCTGAATCAATCTTGCGCCCAGCCCGGCGCTGAAATATGTCTTGCCTTCCAGCACCGCGCCGATTGCCTGAATGATTTCGGTGGCCGGTGAGTCTTTGAGTACGTAACCGCTGGCTCCGGCGCGCACCGCCTGGGTCACGTACTCGAGATTGTCGTGCATGGACAGCATCAACACGCGAATTGCCGGGAAGCGCTCATGAAACAGGCCGGCCAGTGCGATACCGTTCATGCCGTTCATGCCGACGTCCATCAGCACCAGATGGGGTTCCTGGCTGGCGGCGAGCGCAAGCGCTTCCTGCGCATTGCCGGCTTCGCCGACGATCTCGATGTTGCGCACGGCTTCGAGCCGGGCGCGCAAGCCGTCGCGGACCAGCGGGTGGTCGTCGATCAGAATCAAACGTGCGATGGCGAGGGGCATGTCGTTCATCATCAGATTTCCTGCAAGGCCGGCGATTGAGGCGTGGACGCTACCACTGGCACGCGCGCGGTCACGATCGTATGACCGGCCTGTGAGCTAAGCGACAGCTTGCCGCCGAGCGAGTCCAGCCGCTCGCGCATATTGCGCAGGCCCACACCCGCGTGCGGATTGACCAGTGCGTGCGCGACGTCGAAACCGCACCCGTTGTCCGCAATGGTCAGCGTGACCGCGTCGCTCGATACCTCCAGCGACAGCGCCGCGCTCGATGCACGGGCATGCCGCACGATATTCGTCAGCGCTTCCTGGGCGATACGGAACAGCACGGTGTTTACCGTTTCCGGCAAAGACGCGGCATGGGTATGGGCGATCTGCGTGAAGCCGATCTCGATGCCGGACTGGTCGCTCAACTCGCGTGTGAGCTGTTCCAGGGCAGCGGCCAAGCCGAGGTCGTCGAGCATGGAGGGACGCAGCGCGTGAGAGATGCGGCGCACTTCGCGCAGGGTGTCGCCGAGCCGCGCAATACTTGTCGATAGCGCGGCCTCTGCAGCGGGGACACGTGCCTCGCTGCGTTCGAAGCGCGTCAATGCCGATTCGAGTAGCAGCTTGACGGAGACCATCATCTGACTAATGCCGTCGTGCAATTCACGCGACAGGCGCGCCCGTTCGTTTTCCTGCGAGTCGACCACCTGCTGCGCGAGCCGCTTGAGTTTTACGTCCGCGCTGCGGTATTCGGTGACGTTGAGCACCAGCGCACACAACGCGATCACGAAGAGTCCGGCCACCGCGATGCCGTCGATCCACTGCATCGTGCGATCGATGTTGGCCGCCGCGCCTGCGTCGATATGCGCGAGTGTTGCATCGACATCGTCGAGATAGATGCCGGTGCCGATCATCCAGCCCCAGCGTTCGAGCGGCACCACGTAGCCCAGTTTCGACGCCAGTTTGCCCGTCGATGGTCGATGCCAGACGTAACGCACATAACCGCCACCGCGCGAGGCCGCGGCGAGCAGTTGCTGGATCGTCGGCGTGCCGTTCGGATCGCGCAGCGCCCAGAGGTCGCGGCCGACGAGGCCGGGTTCGCGCGGATGCATCAGCGTACGGCCGTGCATGTCGTAGACGAAGAAGTAGCCGTCCTTGCCGAAGTCCATTTTCTCGAGAATGTCGAGCGCGCGGGTGCGCAGCATCGCATCGTCGCGTGCGTTGTCACGGCCCGCGTCGTAGAGCGGGGCGATCGCCGTGGTCGCGAGCTCGACATAGTGTTTGAGCTCGATTTCCTTGCTGGCCATGTAGGCGGCCTGAGTGGTCGCGTGCTGCGTTTCGGCGAGCGCCGTGGCTTCCCGGCGCACACCGATTTCAATACTGGCGATGGCCGCCAGAAAGGGCACGATCGCCAGCAGGACAATCTTTGCTTTGAGTTTCATCGTAGAGAGAACGGCCGACGGGCTACGTAGTATTACGTAGCTGGCTTACGTAGTTGCGCGCTTGTGACGGCGCCCACGAAGGCGAATACTACATCCCCGCGGCGTGCCGCGCCTTCTGGCGCGTTGTTGCGGTGCACCTGGCGGTGGCGGATTGGTGCCGTGCAAAAAGCAAACACCGGTTTTGCCGTCTAATATCAGGTAACTGGTTTTCCGCGTGCCCGGCCAAAAGCCGAGGCGCGCGGGTTCAATAATAGACTTAGGAGAAGTTCGTGGAGACCTCCCAATCTTCCGGCCGTTCATGGCTATGGATCGTCTTGCTGATCCCGTACATCGCGTTGCTGTGGTTGCCGTTCTATAACGACACACGGCCCTCTTTCGCCGGCTTTCCGTTCTTCTACTGGTATCAGTTCCTGTGGGTTCCGTTGACCTCGCTGCTGATTTACGTCGTGTACCGAGGTGTCAAATGAGCGATGTCAATCCTGTGAACCCGGTTGCGATGACGGTCTTTATCGCATTCTTCGCTCTTGTCACCGTGATCGGTTTTTTTGCCGCGCGCTGGAAGCGGGGCGACCTGACGCAATTGCACGAGTGGGGTCTGGGTGGCCGCCAGTTCGGCACGGTGATTTCGTGGTTCCTCGTGGGCGGCGATTTCTATACCGCTTATACCGTGATTGCGGTGCCCGCGCTGGTGTATTCGGTGGGCGCGTATGGTTTCTTTGCGTTGCCGTACACCATCATTGTCTATCCGTTCGTGTTCGCGGTGATGCCCAAGCTGTGGAAGATCGCGCATGCGAAGAATCACATCACGGCAGCGGACTACGTGCAGGGCGAATACGGCGGCAAGTGGTTCCCGGCCGCGGTGGCGATCACCGGTATTGTCGCGACCATGCCGTATATCGCGCTTCAACTGGTGGGCATGCAGGTGGTGATCAAGGGGCTTGGCGTGACCGGCGAGATGCCGTTGATCGTCGCCTTCGTGATTCTGGCGTTGTACACGTATGCAAGCGGTTTGCGGGCGCCGGCGATGATCGCGTTCGTCAAGGACATCATGATCTATATCGTCGTGATCGCGGCGGTCTGGCTGATTCCGGCGAAGCTCGGTGGCTATGCGCATGTGTTCGACGCTGCCGATACGTATTTCAAGGCCAAGGGCGGTGCGACCGGGATCATTCTGAAGCCGACGCAGTTCACTGCTTATGCATCGCTTGCTTTGGGCTCGGCGCTGGCGGCGTTCATGTATCCGCATACGATGACGGCGGTGTTGTCGTCTTCGTCGGCTAATACGGTGCGCAAGAATGCGATTTTCCTGCCGGCGTATACGTTGTTGCTCGGGTTGATTGCGTTGCTTGGGTATATGGCGATTGCGGCCGGTGTGCATGTCAAGTCGGCGTCCGACATGGTACCGGCGCTGTTCAATACGCTGTTTCCGTCGTGGTTTGTCGGCTTTGCGGCTGCGGCCATTGCGATTAGCGCGTTGGTGCCTGCGGCGATCATGTCGATTGGCGCGGCCAATCTGTTCACGCGGAATTTGTGGCGTCCTCTCGTCTCGCCGAATATCACGCCTGAGGCGGAGGCTTCGACCGCCAAGGTTGTTTCTCTGGTCGTGAAGTTCGGTGCGCTGCTGTTTATCGTGTTTCTGCCGACGCAGTATGCGATTGATCTGCAACTGCTGGGCGGGGTGTGGATTCTGCAGATTTTCCCGGCTATTGTGTTTTCGCTGTACACGCGGCGGTTGAATACGCCAGGGTTGTTTCTTGGGTGGCTGGTGGGGATCGTGCTGGGGACTGGGTTGGCTATTTCGCAAGGACTTAAGCCGGTGTTTGCCTTGCATGTCGGTGGTGCTACCTATCCGCTTTATATCGGATTGATCGCCCTGGCAGCTAATATTGTGGTGAGTTTTGTGGTGTCGGTTTTGTCGCCGCGCAGGGTTGTGGCGGCGGTGTGAGGCGCAGCACGAACTGCACGTAAGACTGTATCGATTGAGAAAAGGCGCGATTGTTCGCGCCTTTTCTCGTTTTTACCGCTTGCTTTTTTCTTCCTGGGTGGACTGACGGTGAGCGATCAGCGTCTACGCCTAAAGTTGATCCCCACGAACACGGCCATCAACATCAGAAATCCCCCGAACAGTAGGGCGGAATTGACGACGACGTGTCTGACGCCGAGCACGTCGACGTTGATGAAAGGATAGGGATAAAAGTCCGACAAACTCCCACGCCAGAAAGTGATGGCGAGGTACGCGACGGGATAGATGAGCCACAGCAGGCAATGCCGTAACCGTAAATGAAATCGCGGTACGAACAACACCCAGTAAAGCACCGTCAGCATCGGCAAAACGCTGTGCAAAGATTCGTTGAGCAGCAGCCTGTACGCCCTCGGCGACCACATTCCGCGTAGAAGCAGGTTGTAGGCAATTCCCACAAATGCCATGTAGACAACGACCGCGGTCACGACGGTTGGCTGTCGAAAAAAACGTATGATCGCCAGGCTGCGTCCTCGTAACGCTATGCAGGTAAAGCAGACCGCGCACGCTAATACCGTAAGATTGGTGAGGTAACTGCTCATCCGCGCAACCCCGTCAAGCACGCCGAGCCCGCGGGCTAGCGTGCGGTCGATCGTCAGGTCGGCTTGCGCAACGATCGAAATCCACGCGATCACGGCAATGATCGCCGCCAGCGTCACAGACGAGACGCTGGGCGTGTGGAGCGGAAGCTCGGGCTCATGGTGATGATCTGGGGCAGGGCGCATGCGAACGATTCTATACACACCTCATGCGCTTTGCAGCAAGCACGAAAAGCCCACGAGCCGAAGTCGATCCGCACCCAACCTCTGCCCAATAAAAATTCTATGGTGTGCTACGTGAAACGCTGACCGGCTGCAAACGGCTCACTACGTCGGGTATAGCCGAACTTGCGGGCGACGTTTCGTCAATCGTCGTGCGGCCGCCGTCGTGGAAGAACGCGAGTTCCGCGGCCTTGTTCAGCACAAGAATACTGATCCGCCGATTAGTCGGCTCGTCGGCGACATTGCTGTTCAGTGGCAACACATCGGCCAGTCCGCGCACCTGCAGCAGCTTTTCGTCGTGCATGCCGCCGGCCACCAGCGCGCGGCGCGCGGCATTGGCCCGCTCGGACGACAGCTCCCAGTTCGAGTAACCCTCCGGACCGGCGGTATACGGCACCGCGTCCGTATGACCGGCAATCGAAATGCGATTCTCCACGTCGTTGAGCGCAGCGCCAATCTGCGTCAGGATCGTTTCGGCATAAGGCTGCAACCTCGAACTGCCGGACGGAAACATCGGCCGGTTCCGAGAATCAACGATCTCGATACGCAAACCTTCATTCGTGATCGAAATGCGAATCTGATCCCTGAATGCCCTTAACGCCGGGCTCTGCTCGATCATGGCGCCAAGCTTCTCCTTCAACTGCTGAAGCCGTGCGGCATCCGCAGGCGCGACGACAGGTGGAACCTTCGCAGGCGGCGTTGGTTCGGCCTGGCTCTTCTTGCCGTCGCCGGGCCGGCTGTCGGAAATGTCACGGCCGCCGCCCTGGATGACGTTAGGACGTGCTGCTGCCGTGCCCTCGGTGCCGCCGAGCAGGCTCGACAGCGGGGTGTTGAAATAGTCCTCGATACCCTGCTTGTCGTACTTCGAGGTCGAACCGAGCAGCCACATCAGCAGGAAGAACGCCATCATCGCAGTGACGAAGTCGGCGTAGGCGATTTTCCATGCGCCGCCGTGATGCGCGCCATGGTCGTCACCCTTTTTCGCGCGGCGCACGATCACGGGAGCGGGCGCCTCTTCCTGCCGGGACGCGCGCGATCTTCTTTCATTCATGATGCCGCTCCGCGTCAGGCCGATTTCGGCATTTTGGTGGCGCGCACGGCGTCGTCGAGCTCCTGGAAGCTAGGACGGTCGGCGGTGAACAGCACCTTGCGGCCGAACTCGACGGCGATCGGCGGTGCGTAGCCGGAAAGCGCTGCGAGCAACACGGCCTTCACGCATTGATAAGGTTTGGCTTCGGCGCGACCCTTCGCATTGAGCAGATCGGCGACCGGCCCGATAAAACCATAGGCGAGAAGAATGCCGAGGAACGTGCCGACCAGGGCGCTGGCGATCATTTCGCCAAGCACGGCCGGCGGTGCGCCGACTGAACCCATCGTATGAACCACACCCATGACGGCGGCAACAATGCCGAATGCAGGCAAGCCGTCGGCCATCTTCTGAATCGCATTGGCCGCCACCGACGACTCCGCATGATGCGTAGCCAGTTCTTCGTCCATCAGGTCCTGCACTTCAAGCACGTTCACGTTGCCGCCGGACATCATGCGTAAATAGTCGACGATGAAGTCGAGCAGATGAAGGTCCTTCAATACGTGCGAATACTTCTGGAACAGCACACTTTCTTCCGGCGCGGCGACGTCGGTTTCGAGCGCCATCATGCCTTCCTTGCGCGCCTTCTGAAGCAACTCGTAAAGCAGCGCGATCAGTTCGAGATATTTTTCCTTCGTATATCCGCCACCTTTAAAACACGAAAGGAATGGCCTTGATGGTCTTCTTCAGCGTAGAGGTCGGATTGCTCACAACGAAAGCGCCGATCGCCGCACCAAAAATGCATAGCAGTTCGAACGGTTGAATGAGCGCGGGAAGATGCCCGCCTACACCGACAAAACTGCCGATTACAGAAGCGATTACCACTACCCAGCCAATTGCGACAAACATGCTCTCTCCGTTTACCTTGCGCGACGCATGTTCGTTAGAACATGCCCTATTTAAAGGGATTTTGTGGGCTCGCCGCTAATATTCCGTATGTACTGGTAAACGGCCGGATTCGCGATGTCTGAAGTGCGCGCATCCGTGAAAAGCTAAATATTCACCAACTGGTTAATCTTTATTTAAATTTCAGGTAATTTTGTCCGCTGTACCAGGGAGGGTCGTTGCGGTCGCAACCAGTTTTTGTATTCGCGGACCGAATGGTGGAGAAGCGAGGTGTATGACCGATTACACAAAAAGCATAGGGTGGCATTTTTACCGAATGGTCTGCTAGCATGGCAATCAATTTGTAATGACAGCCGGTTCTGGCGCTTTTTACCGCTAATCGGTTTTTTTGCCGGGCCATGAATGCCGGCAGTCACAGCGACTCATCCGGAGATGCAATGCGCAAGCGGAATCTGAACTTTGCTGTGAGCCGCAGACTGGCAATCGAGGCGGCCTCGTGCGCTGCCGGGTTTGGACTTCTGCTGGTATCCACCGCAGGTCACGCGCAGGAGTTTTCACTATTCGGTGGCGGCTCTCGCGCGGGCAGCACAAACACCTACACCTGGGCATTTAATTATCAGGAAGGGCTCGGGCAATACTTTGCCGCGAGTTTCACGTGGCTCAATGAAGGACACATTCCGGACCATCACAGGGACGGTCAGATGATCCAGCTATGGGGCCGCATTCCCGTGGGAACTCCGCAGTTCGTCGTGCAGGCAGGCATCGGGCCATACCGTTACTTTGACACCACCACCGCCGTGCAAGGCGGGAGCTATTCGGACACGCACGGCTGGGGTGTCGTGTATAGCGTGCGCGCGGCGTACTACGCGTCGAGTCGGTGGATCACGCAACTGCAGTTGAATCGCGTGCACGTGCAACGCGGGCCGGATGCGACAAGCCTGATGTTCGGCGTCGGCTATCAGCTCGATGCTCCCGGCACGCCCGGTCCGCGCGACTGGGCAAGCGGCAGCACGCACAAGGTCACCAACAATGAAGTCGCGGTGTATCTCGGCAAGACCATCGTCAATTCAACCAGCTCGCCGAGCGCGCTGGGCGGTGCGATCGAGTACCGTCGCGGCCTCGCGAAATACCTCGACGTGACGCTCGGTTATCTTCACGAAGGCAGCAGCAAGGTGGCCCGCCGCGACGGCGTGACCAGCCAGCTCTGGGCGACGCGTGCCTTCCTCAACGACAAGGTAACGCTAGGACTCGGACTCGGCGCTTACTACGCGATTAATGAAAACGAGAACAGCGCGTCGCCGGGACCGGGCGCCGGGAAGTTTTCCGGCCTCGTCACGATCGCCGGCGCGTATCGTCTGACCGACCATTGGGAAGCGCGGATCGCGTGGAATCGGGTGGTCACAAGCTATGATCGCGATTCGGACGTGATTTTCGGCGGTGTGGGCTACCGTTGGTGACAGCTCGCCGTGCCGGCAGAAGCAGTCTTTGGAACCGATAGTAAATTCATACAAAAACCGGAGAAGAACATGAGAGCCAGCACCATCGCCGAACGGGAAGCCCGTGGCCGCGCCGCCCGCGAACACTCGAAGCGGTCGAGCCATCGCACGGTGGGCGAATTGCATCGCAACCCGATCGAGCTGCTGAAGCAAAGCAGCGAAGGGCGGGTCGAAAAGCTCGTGCCGTTGCGCTACGGGCGCATGTCGGTGTCGCCATTCACGTTCTTTCGCGGCACCGCGATCATTCAGGCTCACGATCTGAGCCGGGTGCCCGACACAGGTCTCTCCATGCCGATATGCGGCGACGGCCATCTGATGAATTTCGGCGGCTTCGCGACGCCGGAGCGTCAACTCGTATTCGACCTGAACGATTTCGACGAAGTGGCAACGGGCCCATTCGAATGGGACTTGAAGCGCCTGACCGCGAGCCTCGTGGTGGCCGCGCGCCATATGCGTTTGAGCCGCGGCACGGCGGAGCATCTGGTAATGACCGCCGCCACAGAATATCGCGACCGTATGGCGCAATACGCGCAATGCGGCGCGCTTGAACTCTGGTACGACCGTATCACCTTCGATCTGATGGCCGAGACAGCGTTGACGCCGGAGCGTCGCCGCGTCGTGCGCCGTGGCATGGAGAAAGCGGCGGGCCGTACCCACGAAAGCCTGCTGGAGAAAATGGCCGAATTCGATGGCAATCGCTGGTCGATTCGCGATGCGCCGCCCGGGCTCTTTCATGTGCATGGCGTCAATACGCTGTTTTCTGCCGACGACGACTGGTTCACGACCGCCAACTGGAGCAAGCTGATCGAGCGGACGTGGAGCGAATACCTGAAAACCTTGTCGCACGATCGGCGAGAGTTGCTGAGCCACTTCACGGCACAGGACCTGGTGTTCAAGGTAGTAGGCGTGGGCAGCGTGGGCACACGTTGCCTTGTGCTGCTGAACGTCGATCACATGGGCAAGCCGCTGTTCATCCAGATCAAGGAGGCACGGCCTTCGGTGATCGCGCAGTACTACAAGGCGCCCTCGCTCAAGCATGAGGGCGAGCGGGTGGTTCGCGGGCAGCGCATGCTGCAGGCAGCGAGCGATATTTTTCTCGGCTGGGCGAGCGGGCCGTCAGGGCGCCACTTCTACTTCCGGCAACTGCGCGACATGAAGTTGTCGGCGAACATCGAGCTGTTCGACACGGACCTCCTCGAAGGCTACGCGAAACTGTGCGGCTGGATCATGGCGCGCGCGCATGCCAAGGCAAGTGGCCAGGCGATCGAAGTCAGCGCGTACATCGGCCGTGGCGATCAGTTCGCGGAATCCCTCACCGGCTATGCCACCAGCTACGCGGACCAGGTGGAACGCGATTACGACGTGTTTCTGAAAGCCTGCCGCAGCGGCGAGCTCGAGGCGCGCACGGACGAAGACATGGCGGCGGATTTTCGGGTGTAACCGCCGCGTGTGAGAAGGATGCGAGGCGGCGTTTGCGTGGCTCGCCGCCGAGCCAGCGGCTAAGCCCTGCGAAAGGGCGCCGATTCAGTCGTCGATACGCGCTTCACGCAGGGTCACGAAACGCAAATGCCGCCGGCGGGCTTCGTCGATCACACGCGGCAGGACTGCGAGTATCAGCGGTTTGCCGTCGATGGTGAGCGCGGCATTGCCGTCGTGCAGTAGCAGAATGTCGCGCGGGGCAAGGCCGTCGAGCAGCCGGTGCGCGACGACTTGCGGATCGCGCTCGCGCGTGTCGTAACCACGCCGCGTCCACGCCGCGAGCCGCAAATCGAGCTTGCTCAGCACGGGCTCGAGAAAGATGTTGCGCAAACCCGCCGGGGCACGGAAGAACATGGGCCGCTCGCCGCTCAATGCTTCGAAGGTACGTTGCGCCGCGTCGATTTCGCGTGTGAGTGCGGCTGGAAACGTGATCGAGAACGTGTGCAGGTGAACCTGCGAATGGTTTTCCAGCGCGTGGCCGCGTGCAACGATGTCGCGTGCGATCTCCGGATGGCGTTGTGCTTTCTCGCCGATGCAGAAGAAGGTGGCGCGCACCTTGAAGGCGTCGAGCAGATCGAGCACTTGCGGGGTGACGACGGGATCGGGACCGTCGTCGATGGTCAATGCGATCGCGTCCGCGTTGCGCGCGCCGACCGGCAGGCGAGTCCAGTTAGGGCCGAGCAGCGAGGTGCGCGGCAGCAGGCCGGCCACGGTGAAAATAGCGTGATTCGCGAAGATCGCGGCCAGCCACCACGGCCACGCCGAGGGCATCAGCAGGCATCCGGCCAGCACCAATACGTGCCAGGCGGCGGTGGCCGTGAGCATTGGGGGGTAGCCGGTGCGCGGCCAGCGGCGCTGCGGCGCGGCCTCAGCACCTTGCGGCTGTGTGAAGAGTTGGTTCATAAAGCGTGCTTCCTGTCTTCCTTCCACCATCCGGGGAAGAGCTTGAATTGCGCATGCGGCGCGCAACGGCGAACAATACCATTGATGCGCCGATCGGCATCGTGTTGCACCGGAAAGACAACTAATGAAAGCACGTTGAAAGACGTTATGCGTCGCGATGTCCGTGATTTCACGCCGGACAAGCTGGCCCGTCCCTCAGCGCCGACTTCGCCGGGTTTACCGGTCAGGCATCCATGCGTTCGTGTCGGGCCGCCGGATGATTGATTCCGCTGATCCAGAACGGCCAGGTCGCGTTTTCGGAATCCTTACCCAACGTGAAGACCGCCGTGCCTTTGCATTTGTGATGGACGATCCGCTGCTGTATGGTGCTAAGGCCAAACTATCCGCCTTCGGCGGATAGGAAATCGCTGTTCGCGAACCCGTACGACCGCGCACTGGATTGATCGGCTGGACTGATCGATAGCCTGGCCCTGCCGGACGTGTCGCGTGCAGCGCATCTACGCAACAAGGAGAGTCGTGGTGACGGGAACGGGAATCAGGAAAGTGGCGCTGGTGACGGGCGCGGGCAGCGGCATCGGCCGAGCCTGTGCGCTCAGGCTGCTGGAACACGGCTATAGCGTCGCGCTGGCCGGTCGCCGCCAGGCGCCGCTCGACGCCGTGGCCGAAGAAGCGCGGCAACGGGGTGGCGACGCGCTTGCCGTGGCTTGCGACGTGACGGACGCCGACAGCGTCGCCGCGCTGTTCGACACGATCCGCACGTGGCGAGGCCGGCTCGACGTGCTGTTCAATAACGCGGGCCGCAATGGCTCGCCGGTGGATATCGACGAACTCGATATCGAAGAATGGCGCTCGGTGGTCGACACCAATCTTACCGGCGTGTTTCTCTGCACGCGCGCGGCCTTCGGCCTGATGAAAGCGCAGACGCCGCGGGGCGGCCGCATCATCAACAACGGCTCGATTTCCGCGCATGCGCCGCGGCCGAACAGCATCGCCTATACCGCGACCAAGCACGCGATTACCGGCATCACGAAAGCGGTTTCGCTCGACGGCCGCAAATACGACATCGTGTGCGGGCAGATCGACATCGGCAATGCCGCGACGGAGATGGCCGAGCGGATGGCCCGAGGCGTACCGCAGGCAAACGGCGAAATCGCGGTCGAACCGTTGATGGACGTGCAACATGTTGCCGACGCGGTGCTGCATATGGCGGAGTTGCCGTTGTCGGCGAACGTGCAGTTCATGACGATCATGGCGAGCAAGATGCCGTTCGTCGGCAGAGGCTGAAAGGCGGGGCTTCGCGGGGCGAGCGGCTTGCAGGAGCGGCCTGGGCGGGCTTTGCAGGCGCGCGTTCAGCCCGGAGCGCCGCCGCGCGCCGCGCGGGAGATCAACTTATACTGAGCGTTTCCCGCCTTTTCGACAAAGCGATTCACCGTGCCCCGAGCCACACCCAAGGACGACCCGCAGCCGGTGCCGCCCGTGCAGCCCGAGCTCGAAGATTGTTGTCATAGCGGCTGCAATCCGTGTGTCTTCGATCTCTACGATGAAGCGCTCGAGCGCTATCAGTCAGCGCTCGCCGAATGGCAAGCAAGGCAAGCGGCGCCGGCGGCGCGAACCGCGCGCGAGCGGCAGAGCAAGCCGCGCACGCGCCGCTAACCGGCGTTTCAGCTTTCACACCCAGGCCGCAGCCACACCTTCTCCCCGTCATGACCGACCCCCAGTCCGCATACGTCGAACCCTTCAACGCATCGCACACGCTGGACGACCTGCATACCTTCGTGCAGCGCTATCCGCGTCTGTTCGTGCTGACCGGCGCGGGCATTAGCACCGACTCCGGCATTCCAGGCTATCGCGACGACAACGGCGCATGGAAGCGTTCGCCGCCAATCACGCTGCAGGAATTTCTCGGCACGGCCGCGATGCGTCAGCGCTATTGGGCCCGCAGCATGGTCGGCTGGCCGGTCGTGGCCAACGCGCAGCCCAACGCCGCGCATACCGCATTGGCGCGGCTCGAGGCAGCGGGCCATGTGCCGACGCTCGTTACGCAGAACGTCGACGGTTTGCATCAGCGCGCGGGCAGCCGCGAAGTGATCGAGCTGCACGGCGGCATTGATGGCGTGACGTGTCTGGACTGCGGTATGCAGCATACGCGGGCGTCGATCCAGCAGACGCTCGAAGCCGGGAATCCCGCGCTGCTGAACGTCACTGCCGAAACCGCGGCTGACGGCGACGCGCATCTGGAGTGGCACGATCTGGAATCTTTTCGCGTTCCGGCATGCACGAACTGTGGCGGTTTGCTGAAACCTTCGGTGGTGTTCTTCGGCGAAAGCGTGCCGCGCGAGCGCGTCGAAGCGGCTTCGCATGCGCTCGATGCGGCGGATGCCGTGCTGGTGGTCGGCTCGTCGCTGATGGTTTATTCCGGCTACCGCTTCTGCGTGTGGGCGCAGAAGCAGGGCAAGCCGATCGTTGCGATCAATCTGGGGCGCACGCGCGCCGATCCGTTGCTGTCGCTGAAAATTGCCGCACCCTGCGCCGATACGCTGACCGCGCTCGCGGGCCGTCTCGCACTGGACTAGTTACGCAGCGGGGGCAGGTTGCGTGGGTTGGTTGCCGGAAACCGCGCGGCCCGCGTAAATCGCCGATAATCTTTATCCCACGCAGCGCTGCTTTCACAAGAAACCGCCACACCCAAGGAACGCCGATGTTGACGACGATCGAACAGCTCGAAGCAATCTACGGTCAGCCTCACGAGCGCGCAGTGAACAAAGAGATTCCCTACGTGAACGAAGACTATCGCGCGTTCATCGAGGTCGCGCCCTTCGTGGTGCTCGCCACCGCCGGTCCCGACGGCCTCGACTGTTCACCGCGCGGCGACGCGCCGGGCTTCGTGCGCGTGATCGACGAACGCACGCTCGCGCTGCCGGACCGCATCGGCAACAATCGCGTCGACAGTCTGCGCAATATCATCGCCGAGCCGCATCTGGCGCTGCTGTTCATCATTCCGGGCGTGGGCGAAAGTTTGCGCGTGAACGGCCGCGGCCGCATTTCCAACGATCCGGAATTGCTGGACAGTTTCGCCGTCGAAGGTAAACTGCCGCGCACCGTTTTGCTGATCGACGTTGACGCGGTGTATTTTCATTGCTCGAAGGCGCTGGTGCGCTCGAAACTGTGGGATCCGGCGCATTATGTCGAACGTTCACGCCTGCCGAGCGCGGGTGAGATCCACCGGCGCATCAACGGCGTGCAGTTCGATGCGGTGACCTATGACCGTGAGCTCGCCGAACGCGTGCGCACGGCGCTGTACTGAAACAAAGTGAACATGACTGATTCCCATCCGGCGTTGCGGCAACGCTCGCCGTCCGCCGAACGCAATCGCGAACCGATTCTCGCCGTATTGCGCGAGGTGCTGCCCGCCACCGGCCGCGTGCTGGAAATCGCCAGCGGCACGGGTCAGCACGCTGTGTGCTTCGCCGCCGCGCTTCCGGGACTTGACTGGCAGCCGAGCGACCTCGATGCGGATGCACGCGCGTCGATTGCCGCATGGACCGCGCACGAAGGGCTGGCGAACGTGCGCGTGCCGCTGGCTCTCGACGTGCATCAGGCGGATTGGGGTGTCGACGCGCAGGGCAAACTCGACGCCGTGGTTTGTATCAACATGATTCACATTTCGCCGTGGAGCGCGACGCAAGCGCTGTTCGACGGCGCGAGCCGCCGTCTTGCCGAGGGCGGTGTACTGTATCTGTACGGCCCTTACAAACGCGGCGGCGCGCATACCTCCCCGAGCAACGAGGCATTCGATTGGCAGTTGCGCAGCCGTGATCCGGCGTGGGGCGTTCGCGAAATGGAAACCGTGGTAGCGCTGGGCGCGTCGCTTGGATTGGTGTGCGACGAACCCATCGCGATGCCGGCCAACAATTTCAGTCTGGTGTTCAGGAAACGCTAACGGGTCGGACGAGTCTGACAAAACGATTGACCGCGCGTGGACGCCCGAAGCCCCACGCGCGGCGCAAAGTCCACTCGCCTGGCGCCCATGAGCGCCAGCGAGCGGCAAGCCGGCATTTCTTTTATCCTTTCACCCTCGACGTCCCGCCGACGTTCCTTCCGGCGCGGCGTCTCGACATTCATTGGACTCTGGAGAATTCACATGGGCAAACAGGCAATCGGCGTGGTGGGGCTAGCGGTCATGGGCCGCAATCTGGCGCTCAACATCGAAAGCCGCGGCCACGCGGTGTCGGTGTACAACCGTAGCCGCGAGAAAACCGACGAACTCATCGCCGAATATCCGGACAAGAAGCTGGTGCCGGCTTTCACGCTGGAAGAATTCGTGGAGTCGCTGGAAAAGCCGCGCCGCATTCTGCTGATGGTCAAGGCGGGCGAACCGACCGACGCCACGATCGCATCGCTCAAGCCGCTGCTGGATAAGGGCGACATCCTGATCGACGGCGGCAATACGCATTTCACCGACACCATCCGCCGTAATCAGGAACTGGCGAAGGCCGGCCTGCATTTCATCGGCACGGGCGTGTCGGGCGGCGAAGAGGGCGCATTGAAAGGCCCGTCGATCATGCCGGGCGGACAGCGCGACGCGTATGACCTGGTCGCCCCGATCCTCACCGAGATCGCCGCCAAGGCGCCGGACGGCGAGCCGTGCGTGGCGTACATGGGACCGGACGGCGCGGGCCACTTCGTGAAAATGGTGCACAACGGCATCGAATACGGCGACATGCAGTTGATCGCCGAGAGCTATGCCGTGCTCAAGCAGGTGGTCGGCCTGTCGAACGAAGAGTTGGGCAAGGTCTACACCGAATGGAACAAGGGCGAACTCGACAGTTACCTGATCGAGATCACCTCGAAGATTTTCGACAAGAAAGACGAAGAAACCGGCAAGGACCTGGTCGACGTGATCCTCGATCGCGCGGCGCAGAAGGGCACCGGCAAGTGGACCAGCCAGAACGCGCTCGACCTCGGCGCACCGCTGCCGCTGATCACGGAAGCCGTGTTCGCGCGCGTGCTGTCGTCGCTGAAGACTCAGCGCGTGGCCGCGAGCAAGGTGCTGGAAGGGCCGGCAGCGAAGCCGCTGGGCGTGGAGCGTGACGCCTTCATCGAATCGGTGCGCCGTGCGCTGTACTTCAGCAAGGTGATTTCGTACGCGCAAGGTTTTGCGCAATTGCGGGCCGCCTCGGAAGAGTACAAGTGGGATCTCGATTACGGCACTATCGCGAAGATTTTCCGCGCCGGCTGTATCATCCGCGCCCGCTTCCTGCAGAAGATCACGGACGCTTATACGAAAGACAAGGCGATTGCCAATCTGCTGCTCGATCCGTACTTCCGCGACATCGCGAAGAACTACCAGTCGGCATTGCGCGAGGTCGTGATTGCCGCCGTCAATGCGGGCGTGCCGGTGCCGGCCTTCGCATCGGCCGTGGCGTATTTCGACGCGTATCGTTCGGAACGCCTGCCGGCAAACCTGGTACAGGCCCAGCGCGATTTCTTCGGCGCACATACGTTCGAGCGTATCGACAAGCCGGGCAGCTTCCACGCGAACTGGAATTGATCGTTTGAATTGCGGCCCGGCGCGCGCTTGCCATAAGGCGCGCCGGGCCGCATGAGCGATTGAAATCGAGATAGGCGATTATTGTTGAAAGCTATCGGACTGATAGCGCGGCGGTACGTCGGGCCGGTTACTGTTTCGAAAATCGCAATAGAGTTTCGTCGTTTTAGGGGTTTCCCCTACATGTCAACGCTCCTAAACTTCTACTTAAGCGCTACGGACAACAGGTCCCAAGGCGCATTAACTACAAGTTCTGGAGGTTTACATCATGAAGTCCCTTATCTCTGCTGTTGTCGTTGCCGCCGCTCTGGTTGCGCCTGTTGCCTCGTTTGCCCAATCGAACCAACCCCTGACGCGCGCTGAAGTCCGCGCTCAACTGGTGCAACTGGAAAAGGCCGGTTACAACCCGATCGGCGACCATGTCGACTACCCGGCTAACCTGCAAGCCGCACAAGCACGTGTCGATGCTCAGAACGGCACCGCTCAAGCTGTGAACAGCGGCTACGGCGCACCGATGGCAGGCACCTCGCAAGCCGGCCGTCCGGTGAGCGGCAATGACCGCAACTCGGTCTACTTCGGCAACTAAATCGCGCTGAAGCTGATGCAAACGCCGCCAGGCTGATTGGCGGCGAGCAATGTAAAAAACGCCGCCCGGAATTGTCGGGCGGCGTTTTGTCGTTTACGGCACTGCTTCGCCGTTGGGTCTATCTCAGCTCGATCCCAGCTCAATCTCGGAGCAGGCATCACCGATTCGGCAAATGGGGAATCCCTTCGTTGCTGGTCAGATTGAGCTGGTGAATCTGCCGATGCGCCTTGTTCAGATGTGCCTGCGCGGCCACCCGTTGCGCTTCCAGTTGCGACACTTCCTTGCGCACCTGATGCTGCCGGTTCGACACGATCTGTTCCTGTGCGCCGCGCCGTTGCAGATCCGAGCGCAACCGTTCGGCCTGTGCCTCGGAGCGGGCGATCATGCGCGCCAACTGCTCGTTTTGCGCCTCGAGTTGCGCGCGGCGCGTCTCGCCATCCGAAAGCCGGGTTGCCTGTTCCTCGAAATGATGAAAGGCGGTTTCCGCAGCTTCGAGGTCGGCGGCTTTGAGTGCGCGCCACAACGAGCCGTCCTGATACAGCGCGACGTAGTACGTCAATTCCTTTGCGTGGAACAACAGGCTCACCGAATAGGCGAAGCTGCGAAATACGCGAAACGGCGTCAGCGCCTCTTCTTCGGCGAGCCATTCGACTTCGGCGGTGTCGGCCATCTGCACGCCGCGCGCGCTGACTTGCGAGGGCACCACCGGCACCGGCCGTAACGTCGTCACCGGCCGCGCCGGCTCCGCAGCCGGGGCAACCGCGGGTGAGCCGGCCGCGGAGCCAGCGGGAGCGACGCCGGCCGCCGCGGCTAGCGCGGCCTCCTCACTGTCGTCGGGCGATACGGAATCGGCGCTGTTCTCTCGTGAGACCTGCACGAGATGCGATGGGCCTGCCAGCACGCTACGGCGGTTCAGGAGACTTTTCACGGCGTTCCTCCGGTTGACTCGCCCGAAACCTTCGGATGGCGCCGACGCTCAGGTATGCCGGGCGATCAGGCGGTTCGGGCGGTGAGCGAAAACTGGCGGACCGTCGGCGCATGGGGAGCGCCGGGGTGCGCGTCGGTGCGCGGGGGTGCTGATGGGTTGTCCGCGAGCGCAGCTTTAATGCAGGGTGCGATGCCGTCGGCCGATTTCGTCGAACAGCGCGCGGCTGGGTTCCAGCGCAAGCAACCAGGATTCGTCGTAACCGCTGAGATTGTCGAGCGCCTCGCGCAGCCGTTCGATGGCCAGAGCCGGAATCTCAACGCTGGCTTCGACGCCACTGGACAATCCCGCGATGCTGGCCAGTTGAACCAATGCGTCGGCGGCCTCGGCGACGTCTGCCGCGAAAACCAGATGCGTGTTCAGCAATTCGACCAAACCGGGCGACGCCGCAATGTCGTCGACGTTGAGCTGCACGGCCAGAAACGTGGCTTTGTTCATCCCCAACTCCTCGCTGAATTCAGGCGTTTTGCTTACGGCGCGTTGCGGCAGCATGACTGAGTATAGGCGAGGGCTGAAAGGATTCAATAATCACACTAATGCTCCTGGGCGGCCGCATGTCGGCGGCCATGCTTGCCGCAGCACCTATAATGGGGCCAGTCGAAGCGCGCGATCCTGCCGGGCCGGGCACGCCGGTATGCAGCACGGATAACGTGCCGGCAGCGTAAGTTTCTCAACCAGCTATCCGCCATGAAGATCATCCGCAGCAAGAGCTTCACCGCGACGCGTCCCTGGGGCGCGCTCGATATCGCCAATATGCGCGGCATCACAACGCGTCTGCATTGGACCGATCAGCCTTACAAGTGGCATGTCAACGACGGCGAGGAGGTGTTCGCCGTGCTCGATGGCCGCGTGGAGATGCGCTATCGCGAGGGCGGGGTCGAGCAGTCGGCGATTCTGGAAACAGGCGACGTGTTCTACGCGTCGGTGGGCACCGAACATGTCGCGCATCCCATTGGCGTGGCGCGCATTCTGGTGGTCGAGGCCGAGGGCAGCGTCTGAGGGACGTCTCACCCATGCCCATGGCGGAGCCTTAGCCGGCGCACACGGCGGCATAATGGACAGTCGCCGTGACGCCCGCACCGTGCGGCACGGCAAATGCTTCGGGCTGATCGAATCCGGTTGAATCAAAATGTCGAGGAAAATCACATGACAAGACAATGGCAATTCACGGCGACCCGGTTGCTGATCGCGGCGACCCTCGGCGTACTGATCAGCGGCTGTACGACGATGCCGTGGGAAAGCACGCCGTTCTACAGCAGCGCGCCGTCGCGGCCGACCACGCTTGCCACGGTCCCGGTGCCGGCCGGTTACTACCGCGTCAATCCAGGCGACTCGCTGGCGGCCATTGCGTCAGCATACGGCCGTAAGCCGCAGGAGATTGCGGCGTGGAACGGTCTCGCAGCGAATTCGCCGGTCAATCCCGGACAAGTTCTGCGGGTAGCTCCGCCGATGGCGTCGGGTAGTGTCGTGACACCGCCGGTCAATGTTGCCGGTCAGAATAGTGCGACCGCGACACCGGGTGCGCCCGGCGAAGCCGACGTCGCGCAGCAAGGCGTGCTGCAATGGCCGTTGCGCGGTCCCATACTGAAAGCCTTTGCGCCGGGCAAGTCGAACGGCATCGTGATCGGCGGCCATCCGGGCGACCCGGTCAAGGCGGCCGCGACCGGCCGGGTGGTGTATGCCGGTACGGGGATCGAAGCGTACGGCCCGCTTATCATCATCAAGCACGACGACTCGCTGATTACCGCCTACGGACAGAACAGTACACTGCTGGTCAAGGAAGGCGACGCTGTCGCGCAAGGGCAGACCATTGGCGAAGTCGGCGTGGATAGCCGGGGCGTGGCGTCGATCCAGTTCGAAGTGCGCCATAACGGCCAGCCGGTCGATCCGCTTGCCTGGCTGCCGAAGTCGGGCGGATAAGCTAATTTTTTGATACAAACTCGGGACACCTCGGGACACACAAGGCTCTCACCATGATCGATTTGCGCAGCGATACCGTAACCCGTCCCACCCCGGCCATGCTCGCGGCGATGTCGGCCGCCGAAGTGGGCGACGACGTCTGGGGCGACGACCCCACCGTGCTGCGTTTGCAGGCAACGGTCGCGGAGCGCGCCGGCAAGGAAGCCGGCCTGTTCTTCCCGAGCGGCACGCAAAGCAATCTGGCTGCGTTGATGGCGCATTGTGCGCGTGGCGACGAATACATCGTCGGCCAGTTGGCACACACCTATAAGTACGAAGGCGGCGGCGCGGCGGTGCTGGGCAGCATCCAGCCGCAGCCGCTCGAAAATGCCGCCGACGGGTCGATCCCGCTCGAGAAGATCGTCGCGGCGATCAAACCGATCGACAACCACTTCGCGCGCACGCGGCTGCTGGCGCTGGAAAACACCATTGGCGGCAAGGTGCTGCCGGCGGGTTACGTCGACGAGGCGGTGCAGTTGGCGCGTCAGCGCGGCTTGTCGGCTCACCTGGACGGCGCCCGGGTCTACAACGCGGCAGTTGCGTCGGGCAAGCCGGTCGCGGCGCTGTGCGCACCGTTCGATTCGATCTCGATCTGTTTCTCGAAGGGGCTGGGCGCGCCGGTCGGCTCGGTGCTGGTCGGCAGCCAGGCGCTGATCGAGGTGGCGCATCGCTGGCGCAAGGTGCTGGGCGGCGGCATGCGTCAGGCCGGCGTGCTGGCGGCGGCTTGCCTGTACGCGCTGGACCACAACGTCGAGCGTCTCGCCGACGATCACGCGAACGCCGCGCATCTGGCGGCCGGTCTGGAAGCGATCGACCACGTCAAGGTGCAGTCGATCGCGACCAACATGGTGTTCGCGCAGTTTCCGCAGCAGGATTGCGCGCCGCTCGAGGCGTGGCTCAAGGAGCGCGGCATCCTCACGCAGATGCTCTACGCGTCGCGTTTCGTCACGCACAAAGATGTGTCGCGCGCGGATATCGATACCTTTATTGCCGCCGTGAAGGGGTACTTCGCCGCGCGCTGAGCGGTTGCTCAGGCAGAGGCAGGTAGCTGAAAAAACGGGCGCGCTGCCACCGCAGCGCGCCCGTTCTGCTTAGTCCGCCGAGTCCACCTAATCCGCCGACGCCTTTGCATGCACGCCCGCGCGATGCGACGGCGCGAACAGCCGCAGCCCGCTCGCGAGGCTCGCCGCGCCGGCGAAGAAGGCGCCGGTACTGAGCGCGAGCGTCGGTCCATGCCGGCCCGCAATGCCGAAGCTCAGCGCGACCAGCGCGGCGCCGGTAGTTTGCCCAAGCAGCCGCGCGGTCGCGACGATGCCGCTGGCGCCGCCGCTGCGCTCGGGCGGGGCGCTCGCCATCAATGCCTTCAGGTTAGGCGACTGGAAGAAGCCGAAGCCCGCGCCGCAAATCGCCATGCGAATGCCGATGTCGAGCACGTGCGGATGCACCGGCAGCAAGGCCAGCGACGCCATCCCCGCCGACATCACCGCGAGGCCGATCGCGCCGAGCAAGCCCGGCGGGTAGCGGTCGGACAGACTGCCCGCCAGCGGCGCGGCCAATGCCACCACCACCGGCCACGGCGTCATCAGAAAGCCGGTCTCGACCTGGCTGCGATGCAGCACGTCCTCGAAATAGAAAGGTAGCGACACGAACGCCAGCCCTTGCGCGGCGAACGAACACACCGCGGTCACCGCCGACAACGCAAACACCGGCCGCTTGAATAGATCGACCGGCAGCATCGGCGCAGGGTGACCCGCTTCGCGACGAATCAGCAGCACACCGAACACCACGGCGATCGCCGCGGCGCTCAGCACCAGTTGCGTCGACGCGCGCTGGGCCGCTTCGCCAAGCGCGAAGATCAGTGCCGCGAAAGTGATGACGTTGAGGAGCGCCGCAACCGGATCGAAGTTGTGGGTGCCGCGCTCGGTGTGCGGCAGCGCGGGCCACGCGAAGGCCAGAGCCAGCAGGCCGAGCGGCACGTTGACCGCGAACAGCCACGGCCATGCGGCCACCGACAGAATCAGCGACGCCACCGTCGGCCCGACTGCGAACGACACGCCGACGATCAACGCATTGGTGCCGAGACCCCGTCCGAGCCGATGCGGCGGATATAGATAGCGGATCAACGCCGTGTTTACGCTCATGATCGCGCTTGCGCCGAGACCTTGCAGCACGCGCGCGGCGGCCAGCATCGGCAGCGTCGAGGCGAGCGAGCACGCGAGCGATGCCAGTGTGAACAGCGCAATGCCGCCGATATAAATCCTGCGATGCCCGACGATGTCGCCGAGTGCGGCGAGCGGCAGCAGTGTCGCGACCATCGCGAGCTGGTAGGCGTTGATGATCCACACGGACGCCGCGGGCTGCGCATGCAGATCCGTGGCAATGGCGGGCAGGGCGGTATTGGCGATCGCGGTATCGAGCGTGGCGAGCGCGACCGCGAGCATGATCGCAGCCATCGCGCGGCGGTTGGCCGCGCTCATCGGACCGTCTGCCGGCAAGGTCTGGTCAAGTGTCGCGCTGCGGGCAGTGCTGGGTTTGTCGGACAAGGCGTGGCTCGTCGGGTTAGGCATGGCGCAGCACCGGGCGCGTCCGAAGGACAGCGCGGCGCGCCAGTGGCAGGGTTGCATGGAATGAAGCGCGCAGAGGCCGAGTGCAGTGTTCCAGGCGGCTCGCGCGGCGAATGAAGCGATTGTTACAGAGACGCGGAAATCGTGCTGGGAGCCTGGCGGGGCGGAGGCGCTTTGTAAGCTGCCTATGACGCAGCGAAACTGCAGCTAACACGCAACTAACGGTCACCCCGGCCTCGCGTCTTCGAACTGACGCGCGTTTCACCTTGTCACACCTCACTTCACATAACCGTTCAGCAGACGAGGTGCTCCGATTTGACCACGCATCGAATCAGTCAACGCATTCATCGGCCAGTCACACATCGAAAAAATAATCGTGCATGCTTCTGCGACGCAGGGGGCCTTCACCCCTCGCCATCGCCTGCCTGTTTTGCGGGCCGATGCACGCGCGCAGTGCCGCGTGCGGGCGGTTTGCACCGCGTCCGTGCGCAAAATCCGTGAAGCGCCACCTTCCAGTAGGCATGGCATGTGCGTGAACCCCCGCTCTGGCTCGCCGATGTTCACGGGCCGTAAAATGTCCTACTCTGCTTATTAACCCGCCAGACCGGCACGCGCCTCCCGTCCGTCATCCATGCGGTTTGCGTAGGTCGTGTCGCTATTTCCCGGAGGCTTCGATGACAGCCGTCGATCTGGAATTCGACCAGCTCAACAGTACCGTCGACGCGCTACGGCGCTCAATTTCCAATCGCATGATGTACGGTGTCGGCAAGGACGCCGTTACCGCTCACCCGCATGACTGGCTGCACGCCGCCGCACTCGCCGTGCGCGACCGGCTGGTCGCGCGCTGGATGAAGACCACGCGCCTGCAATATGAACAGGACGTCAAGCGCGTCTATTACCTGTCGATGGAGTTCCTGATCGGCCGAACGTTTACGAACGCGTTACTCGCGCTCGGCATTCACGATCAGATGAAGGAAGCGCTCGCGAGTCTCGGCGTCGACATGGAGATGCTGGTCAACATCGAGCCGGACGCTGCCCTCGGCAACGGTGGCCTCGGGCGGCTCGCGGCCTGTTTTCTCGATTCGATGGCGACGCTCGGCATTCCGGGTTTCGGTTACGGCATCCGTTACGAATACGGCATGTTCCGCCAGGAGATCGTCAACGGCGAGCAGGTGGAGGCGCCGGACTACTGGCTGCGGGCGGGCAATCCGTGGGAGTTTCCGCGGCCTGAGATCAAGTACATGGTGCACTTCGGCGGACGTACCGTGCAGCGCGGCGAGCATGTCGAATGGATCGACACCGAGCATGTGAATGCCACGGCCTACGACACGGTGATCCCCGGTTACGCGACCAGTGCAACGAACACGCTGCGCCTGTGGTCCGCGCGTGCCACCGAAGAGCTCGACCTGGGTGCATTCAATCGTGGCGACTACCGCAACGCGGTCGACACCAAGAACATGTCTGAGAACGTCTCACGGCTGCTCTATCCGGACGATTCGACACCGGCCGGCCGCGAGTTGCGGCTTCGTCAGGAATACTTCTTTGTTTCCGCGACGATGCAGGATCTGATTCGCCGCTATCAGCGCACGCACAGCACGTTCGGGCGTTTCTCCGAAAAAGTCGCGGTGCATCTGAACGATACGCACCCGGTGCTGGCGATTCCGGAGCTCATGCGTTTGCTGGTGGACGTTCACCATCAGCCATGGGACAAGGCATGGCAGCACGTTACGAAAATTTTCTCGTACACGAATCACACCTTGATGCCCGAAGCGCTGGAAACGTGGGACGTCGAGATGCTTGCGCGGCTTTTGCCGCGTCATCTGGAGATCATCTTCGAGATCAATGCGGGATTTCTCAAGCATGTCAGCGAGCAATCGGGACATGACGGCGAGATGATCCGCCGCATTTCGCTGGTCGACGAATATGGCCAACGGCGTGTGCGGATGGCGTATCTGGCGATTGTCGCGAGTCACAAGGTGAATGGCGTATCGAAATTGCATTCGCAACTGATGACGCGCGATATCTTCGCCGACTTCGCGCGCATCTATCCGGACCGTTTCACCAACGTCACCAACGGCATCACGCCGCGGCGCTGGCTGGCGCAGGCGAATCCGTCACTGTCATCGCTGATCGATCAGCAGATAGGCAAGGATTGGCGCAGCAATCTGCTCGAGCTGGACCAACTGCGCACGCTGCGCAACGACAGCGCGTTTATCGACGCTTTCCGCGAAGCCAAACGGCAGAACAAACTGCGGCTCGTGCAGCGGCTCGCGCATCACACGAAGCTGCATTTCGATCCCGATGCGTTGTTCGATCTGCAGGTCAAGCGCATTCACGAATACAAGCGGCAGTTGCTGAACGTGCTGCACGTGATCGTCCGCTACAACCAGATTCGTGCGAATCCGGAGCGCGATTGGGTGCCGCGCGTGGTGCTGTTTGCCGGCAAGGCCGCTTCCGCCTATCGCATGGCGAAGACGATCATCAAGCTGATCGGCGACGTCAGCGAGAAGGTCAATCACGATCCGTTGATCGGCGATCGTCTGAAGGTGGTGTTTGTGCCGAACTACGGCGTGAGCGTGGCTGAGTTGATCATTCCGGCGGCCGATCTGTCGGAGCAGATTTCGATGGCCGGCACCGAAGCCTCGGGAACCGGCAACATGAAGCTCGCGCTGAACGGCGCGTTGACAATCGGCACGATGGACGGCGCCAACATCGAGATCTGCGACGCCGTAGGGCGCGACAACATCTTTATCTTCGGCCATACCGCTGACGAAGTGGACAGCCTGCGCGCCACCGGCTACCGGCCGCGACAACTATACGAGGAGAATCCGGAACTGCGCATGGCGCTCGACCAGATTCGCACGGGCTTCTTCTCGCCGGACGATCCACTGCGCTTCTCGGATATCTTTCACACGTTGGTGGATTGGGGTGACCACTATATGGTGCTTGCCGATTTCGCCGCGTTTGCGAAAGCACAGGACGAAGTGGACGCGCGGTTCATTGACCGGCGCGCATGGGCCGAGAGCGCGATCGAGAATGTCGCGGGCATGGGGCAGTTTTCGTCGGATCGCACCATCGGCGAATATGCACGCAACATCTGGCACGTGAATCCGCTCAATATGGCGTGATACGAACGCGGTTGTGGTGCGTGTTTAAAAGAAAAAAGGCCGTGCGATTTTTTTCGCACGGCCTTTTTATCGAGCGATGAATCTCACGGGGCGAATCGTTCGCTTTGCTGGGCCGCATACAAACCGAGCTGCCGGTTCGCGAAGTCGAATAGAACATCGATATTTTGCATAGCCATCAAACCGACCACGATCCGGTTCGCATCCGGCTTCGCCTTGACGATCGTGACTTGCGCTTTTTCGTAACGATGCACCCATGAACCCGTGCCGATAGCCGCTTCATAGTTGCCCTGGTCGAGCACGCTGCCCGCTTCACCGTCGCCGGTCCAGTTGGGCGCTTTGTCGGTTTCGATGCGGATCATGCCCGTGCTGCCGGTGGCGAACACCAGCGGCGCGCAGAAGGTCATCTTGCCGCCTACGTTCACGCAGCCCCGCGGCCATTGCGCCGTACCGTCTTTCGAGACTGTCATCGGCGCCATCGTGTAGTCTTTGGTAAGCGTATTCGACGGGCTCAACACCATATACGGCTTCGCGAAGTTGGCGTGCACCAGATAGCGTTGACCGATGTTGCCGGGCAACGCGCGCAAGGGTTGAGTGCAGCAACTATCGTCCGGCTGCGCGGCGCCTACGCCGACGATGCCCGAAAACGCCCAGCCGAATTCGCCGGTGTAGCCATCCATCCCGGCGCATTTGCGAGCGTTCGGCAGGCAGCGCACGACGTCCACCGCCTGCGCGGCGATCAGCGCTGGCTTGGTGCCGGCCACGCTGAACGGCAGCTTGATGGACGAGCCGAGAATTTCCACGCCGTTCGCGAACGACAGCGAGCTCACCCCGCCGGCACTCGGATAGTTCGAACCGGGCAGCACCGATTTCAGCACCCGCGTGCCTTGCGTTCCGGTGTCGAGCGCCATGTACAACGCCTTGCCGTCGAGTTGGATCGGCAGGCCGAGACGCGCGTGATCTTCGTCCGCGCGCTCCACATGCAACGGAATCAGCATACCGTCGTTGCCGCCGTTGATCAGCGCGGCTTGAGCGGGCGGCGGTGTGGGGGTAGGGAAGGTGACGGAGCAGCCGGTCAGTGCGGCGAGCGCGCCCACTGCGATCAGCGCTGCTGCGGCTGAACGACGGAGTTGAGCAAGGAAATCAGAACCGGCATGCCGGCGTGCGGCATCGAGAGACGACAAGGACATAGGATCACGCTTTGCAAAAGGCGGGTCCCTGGCGAAGGCGATGCATGGTGAGCTGCGGGGTGGACAACTCGAACAGCACTGATGGCAATCTCACTGGATTGCCGTGGCGTGGGCGGGGAAACCGGGACGCTTGCGAGGGCCTGCGGGAGGGGACACGCGGTAACAGGAGCGGCGACTCTACATGGCCACTCGCGGGCAATTGCAAAGATGTGTAAAGATCTGCGGACGACTAGCCAGTCGTCCGTGCAAACTTTGATCTATGTCAAAAGACGCGCGGGCGGCGGATCACGGTGGCTTGCGCGCGACCGAGCGTGGCGCGATCGAGGGTGGCCGCCAGCAGGCCGATCACGTCGTCGAGCGAGCGCGAGGTGACTTCGACACGAAAAGTCACGCGCTCGTGCTGCCGATCGACGGTCACGATGTAGAGACGCAGATCGTCTCCGAGCGCGGCATGCAACGCGCGCCGTCCATTGGCCGACGAGGTGCCCGGCACGGTGACGTCGATGATGACGAGCGGCACGACGATATGCGTGCGGCGGGGAGTGTGTAATTCGCGCGGTGCACGGGGTGCGCGAGTGGTGGAGATTTCAGGCGTTGCTACTGACGTGAGCATCATGGTTGCGCCGATTCGGCGAGGCGGCGCGCGTTGTTGATACCCAACCACTCTAGCGGCGCGCACCTCAACGACGCGCAAAAGCTGCCGCGCCGCGAATCAAAATTGTGTTAACGCGCGCCGGCGTTCTGCGTGCGTCCGCGACTCAGGCCTTTGGCGCCGCAGCGGCTGCCTTCGCCTCGTGCACGGCCGCCGCAACGCGTTCGACGAACTCGCGGTCGATGCTCATAAGGGCTTCACGTTCTCCATTGCCGGTCTGCACCATCAACCGGTGCGTGACGTCCTGGGTTGCCCACGTGAGCCAGCCAACCACGATCAGCATCGTGCCGCACACCATGCCGACGGGCGAGCGCCATATGCCGCCGACAATCGCGCCCGCGAGTCCGAAGAGCGAGATCGTGTATGGCAGGACCTTGTTCTTCTGCACGGTGACGACCTGCACGTCGACAATGTCGCGTAGCGGAAAGACCTGGCCGGCCGATGAAAGTGCGTTACGCGTGACCGACACGCCGCGATCGTTGAAAGGGGTATCCATCGGGTCCAATGCAAGCGGTAGCAAAGGGCGCAGCGTACCAGACTTTGGCTGACTAATATTATGGATTTGAAGCCGGCCTGATGGGCGTCCGATTTCAAGAAATTGGCTGCCCGCATCGGGTCGGAATCGCCCCTTCAGATGCATATGTCGACATAGTGAACTAGACTTAACCGCAAGCCAGTCAATCCGCGCAATTTTGTAGAAGCGTTTCCCGAGTCCTTAGGTGTGTAAAGCGAAAGAAATGTGGAGGGAGTATGCGGTCTCTTATCGGATTGTTGGCTGTTTGCTTCATCAGTGCCGGCGCGTTGGCGGATGAGGGCGAGGCGCTAACGCGCGAGCAGGCGCTTTCTACGGTGCCGGGATCGACCATGAGTCGCATCGGGCAGAACGGTGGCGTTCGTGAATGGACCAATGGCGCGGACGGCACCGCGACAGTTAGCCGACTTCCAAAGCCCGGGTCGAAACAGGGAGTACGCAAAGCTGCGGCCCGTTGGTCGATTGCCGATGACGGGCGGTATTGTCTGGACGAAGACTGGTCTACGGAGCAGGGTGGACCGCTGCATTGGTGTTCACGCATTGCGCAGGACCCGGACGGGCGGTTGCGGTTACTCCACTGATCATGTACAGGGAACATCGCGTTCGCGGGCGTCGGCTGGAAATGACAATGGGTGAAGTCAATCTTTCGGAAGTGTACCGAGACTATATTGCCTGCCTGAACGCGCAGGACTGGTCGAAGCTCGGACGTTTTGTCAGCGACGACGTGAGATACAACGGGAAAACGATCGGCGCATCAGGGTATCGCGAGATGCTTGAAAGAGATTTCCGCGAAATTCCGGACTTGTTCTTCGAGATTGAACTCCTCGTTTGCGAGCCGCCGCACATTGCCAGCCGTTTGCATTTCGACTGTGCTCCCCTCGGTGCGTTTCTCGGACTTCCCGTGAACGGCAAACGGGTTGCGTTCGCCGAAAACGTCTTCAATAAGTTTCGCGGCGACAAGATTCAGGAAGTCTGGTCGGTCATCGATAAGGCTGCAATTGAAAAACAGCTGTAACGTCATGTAGACGCTGACGTCGGCACGAGTCAGCGCTCGTCTGTTGGGCGTTCAGCGCCGGATCGATGGAGCGACTAGCGGCGGAATAGGTATTCTCGACTGACGCATGTTCCTTCTGCTACGCGAGTCCCGGTGACAGCGGAATGAAAAAAATAAAATGTTGACATTTTTGTGGC
The DNA here is from genome assembly GCF_902833645.1 of Paraburkholderia fungorum. Taxonomy (GTDB): domain Bacteria; phylum Pseudomonadota; class Gammaproteobacteria; order Burkholderiales; family Burkholderiaceae; genus Paraburkholderia; species Paraburkholderia fungorum. Next base: position 790,379 of record NZ_CADFGE010000002.1, on the reverse strand, counting down.
GGCTCCCTAGACTGCATTTCATGGAAACCGACCACAATCCTGCCACCGTCTCTCTGGCTGACTTTCGGGCGAACACGCTGACCGGTGTCGTCCAGCACGAGATCGAGCGAATGATCCTGAGCGGTGAGCTCAAACCTGGACAACGGCTGAACGAAAAGGCTGTTGCCGACAAGCTTTCCGTAAGTCGCGGTCCTGTACGGGAAGCGTGTCGGTCGCTAGCCGAATTGGGACTCGTATACCTGATCCCGCAACGAGGCGTATTCATCCAGCGCGTAACGCGCGACGACGCGATCGAAGTCTACGATCTGCGCGCGGGGCTTACGGCATTGGCAGCGTCGTTACTTGCGCCGATTCTGACGCAAGAAATGGCAAATCAACTCGATGCGTATGTCGACCAGATGCAGGAAGCCGCGGAGAAAGGCGACTTCTCGCGCTTTGATCCGCTGAATCTGGAGTTCCATGATTACATGGTGCGCTCGACCGGCAATTCGCGGCTGACGAAGCTGTATCGCGGCTTCGTCAAGGAATTTCATCTGTTCCGCGTGCACGGACTGGTTCAGCGCGGTGCGCTGTTGCAGTCGAATGAAGAGCACCGCGAAATCGTCAGTGCCTTGAAGTCCGGGAATGCGACCCTGGGCTATGAAACGAGCTTCAGTCACGTGTCGAAAGGCAAGGAGCGGATGCTTATGGCGCTGGACGGAATGGCGACCGCCGGAGCGGATGGGGATCGCCGGGAAACCAGTAGCGCAACGCCTTGACGAAGTGGAGCGGTGCAAGTCGATAGTGATTCACAGGACCTGACGGATACATATGGCTGCTCTAGCAACGGTCAAGTGCAAGCGGATTAATTTGTACTCCATATTGGTAGTAGTGCAAAAAATACTTTGACGGCTGTGCTCGGGTTTCACATCAACCTACGGCAATTTTTCCTATGCTTGAACTATCACTGGCTTGCCAGGTTACCGATCGAACGCGCGCTCTGCTTGACGGAAAGGTCGTGATCGAAGGTTGCAAGATCAATTTTATGAGCGGCCCTGCTGAAGCGATTTTTCAGCGCGCATTTCGGCACGCCGAATTCGACATCTCCGAGTTATCGCTCGGCACGCATCTACTGACTACGGCGCGTGAAGAAAGCCGCTATATCGGTGTGCCAGTGTTTTTGTCGAGATCGTTTCGCCATTCAGCGATCTATGTGCGCACCGATCGCGGTATCGATTCTCCGCAAGCGCTCAAGGGCTGTCGCATCGGCGTGCCGGATTTCCAGCAAACTGCCGGAATCTGGGTGCGCGGCATGCTCGGTGACGAATACGGTGTTGATAGTCGCGATGTAAGCTGGATTGTCGGGGGGCTGGAACAGGCGGGCCGTGAGGCGCGTGTCCCGTACAGCGTGCCGGAAGATATCCGTATCGAGCCGATAGGCGCCGAGCAGACGCTCTCAGGAATGCTTGATGCCGGTGAGATCGATGCTGTAATCGCGCCGAAGCCGCCGTCGTGCTTCGGTCGCAACGAACGCGTACAGCGGCTCTTTCCAGACTTCAGGAGTGACGAGGAAGCGTGGTTCGGCAAGACAGGCCTTTTTCCGCCCATGCACATGCTCGGCATCCGTCGGACGTTAGTCGAGCAGCACCCATGGCTGCCGGTCAACGTATATGCGGCGTTCAGGAAGTCACGGGATCTGGCGTTGGCTGAACTTGCGGTCACCGACACGTTGCGCGTCATGCATCCGTGGATCACTTCCGAATTCGAGCGTGTGAAATCGGTGATGGGTAACGACTACTGGCGCTACGGCGTAAAGGAGAATCGCGCCGATCTCGATACATTGCAGCGTTACGCCAAAAGCGACGGTCTGATTCGCGAGGAGGTGCCGATGGAGCGGCTTTTCGCTGCCAGTACGTTTGACTCATTCAATTTCTAAGCGACTACAGAGCGCCAAAAAAACAGGAGACGATGTAATGAGAAGGAGACTTGGAAGAGCTGGCGTCATGTGGGGGGTCTGCGCGGCGCTGATCTCAATCTATGCCGCACATGTCCGCGCGGCTGACGCGTGGCAACCGCATCGGCCGATTGAGATTGTCGTGCCGAGCGCGCCAGGCGGTGGGCTCGATCTCGTAGCCCGCACGCTTCAGAGCGTCATCCAGCAGGAAAAGCTGTCGAGTAAACCGGTAACCGTCATGAACCGGCCAGGTGGCGGCGGCACGGTCAGCATCGCTTACATCAATTCACACGAAGGCGACGGCCATTACGTCTCCGTCCAGGCGCTGCCCCTGATCACGAACCGCATCACCGGACTGAGTACCGTCGGCATCGACGATGTAACGCCGCTGGCCGTGTTGGTCACGGAGCAGGTGGTGTTCTCAGCGCCCGGCGATTCGCCGATCAGGTCAGGCGCGGATCTGATCCAGATGCTGAAGAAGGACCCCTCGTCGGTCACGATGGGGGTGTCGAGTTCCCCGGGCGGGCAGAGCCACGACGCGGCGGCGCTTGTCGTCAAGAGCGTGGGTCAGGATCCGAAGAAGATGAAAGTCGTGTTCTTCGACTCGGGTGGCGAGGCAATGACCGCGCTGATGGGCGGGCACGTCACCGTCTCCGCGACTCCGGCTGGGGTTGTGCTCGGGCCGAGCCAGGCGGGCCGAGTGCGCCTGATTGCAATCTCCGGCGACAAACGGGAAGACGGCGCGCTGGCGATGGTGCCGACCTGGAAGGAGCAGGGCGCGAACGTCGCCTTCACGACGTGGCGCGTACTGGTCGGTCCGAAGAACATGACGCCCGCGGAGATTGCATGGTGGGATAACGTCCTTCAGAAAGCGACTGCGTCGCCGCTGTGGGCCGTGGCCGTCAAGCGTAATCTATGGACTGCAGACTATCAGAGCAGTACGCAGACACGAGCTTTCCTTCACGGCGAGCGTGATCGCCTCAGCCCGCTGCTGACCGATCTCGGCCTCGCCAAATAACGCGCTTTCCCTTAACCCGTAGCACCTACCGACATGGAGAACCATATGTCACGCATCGTTCACCTCGCAGTCAAGGTCGATGACCTCGAGGCGGCCACACGTTTCTACACGGAAGTATTTGGTTTCACGGAAGTGAAGACCGGGCGTAATCGCGAACACATCTCGCGCCACATGACCGACGGCCACATAGACTTCACCCTCATGAAGTACGACAGCGAGGATTCGCATGAGGCTCAACTAGCCGGAGCCGGTCCGCGTCTGCATCACTGGGGCGTCACAGTCGACGACCAGGAAGCTGCCGCTGAGCGGATCAAGCAATACGGCGGCGAAATTCTGTCCGCGAAGGGCGAGGGTGCGCTCAAGTTCCGCGCGCCGGACGGCACGATCGCTGAAGTCGTGAGGCCTGGCCGCTACAACGAAAAGTGAAGCGCCGGATATAAGGCGCGAATGGCACTGGCAGCACGCAGTGGATGACAGGTAATCTGCAGCGGCTTGCGCGGCCCCGCTTGCTATACGAACCGGCGGCGACTGCCTTTCTGGCTGTCGTGCCGGGATCGAATCGGAGGAGACATGAAAAGCATCAAGGGCGACGTGTGGCTCGCATTCTGCGTGATTACACTGGCCGTCGTCTATCTTTACATGGACATGCGATTGCCGGAGGTCAGACTGAGCGACCCGCTCGGCCCTAAGGCGTTTCCGGCACTTGTCGGTGTGGGGCTCATTGCGTCCGCACTAACGTTGCTGCTTGAAGGGCGTAACAGGCATCGCTCGCATTCGCATATCGATACGCCCGTGAGACCTGCGTCCGCAGCGTCTGCCGAAGTACAGCACGCTAGTAGTGCGCGTGAATCGAAAAATCATCCGCTCATCCTGATTGGAATGGTGGCATGGACGGCGCTTTACTACCTGGCTTTCGAACGCGTCGGATACCTCCTTGCTACGTCGATCTTCCTGTTCGGCCTGCTCATCTATTTCAATCGCAACCGTCTAAAGACGAATCTCGCGATCGCGCTGGGTGTTACGGTGTTTTTTGACCTGCTGTTTTCCCAGCTTCTCGGTGTTCCGATGCCGACGGGCTTCCTCCCTTTCTGAGGCGCTCGCATCATGGACAGTTTGCATGGCATTTTGCATGGACTCGCGGTCGCCGCGACGCCTATGCATCTTCTCTACACGCTCATAGGCGTATTCATCGGTACGATGATCAGCCATCTGCCGGGCATCGGCCCGTCTGCCGGCATCGCGCTGCTGATTCCGGTCACGTTCGGCATGGACCCGACCTCCGCGCTCATGATGCTCACCGGCATCTACTACGGCTGCATGTATGGCGGCGCGGTCACAGCCATTCTGTTAAATACGCCCGGCGACGCGGCCGCGGTGATGACTGTGCTCGACGGCTACCCGCTCGCCAGAAAGGGCCGCGCGGCTGCGACGCTGGCGATTGCGGCTGTCAGTTCGTTCATCGCGGGGATGATGGGCGTGACTGCGCTCTCGTTCGTTGCCGCCCCGCTTGCAGCCGTCGCGTTGCATTTTGGTCCTGCGGAGTACTTCGCGTTGATCTGTTTTGCGCTCTCGACCGTTGGCGCGCTGACTGGCGATTCACTAGCCAAGGGCATGATGGCGGTGTTCATGGGTCTCGGCCTGGCGACGGTCGGTATCGATCTGCAAAGCGGTGTACCGCGCTTCACGCTCGGTTTGACACAGTTGCAGGACCGCGTGAACTTCCTGGTCGTTGTGGTTGGCCTCTTTGCGATTTCGGAGGTCAGCCGGATGGTTGAAGGGACGCTCGGCGGTACGATGCATACGGTGCGGGTGGAAGGCAAGTTGTGGTTCACGCGCAAGGAGTGGCGCCGCGCTCGTCCGGCGATCTTCCGTGGCTCGATTGTGGGTTTCATCTGCGGTGCGGCGCCCGGACTCGGCGGCACGTTGGCGGCGATGCTCTCGTATGTGCTCGAGAAGAAAATCTCGAAGCATCCCGAGGAATTTGGTCAGGGCGCGATCGAAGGCGTCGCGGCGCCGGAGGCGGCGACCAATGCGGATACGTGTGGCGCATTCGTGCATCTGTTGGCCCTTGGCGTCCCCGGTTCCGGCGCGACCGCGGTGATCATGGGTGCGTTCATCATGTACGGTATCCAGCCCGGGCCGATGCTGTTTCATACCCAGCCGGATCTTGTGTGGGGACTGATAGCGAGCATGTATATCGGCAACATCATGCTGCTGGTACTCAATTTGCCACTCGTCGGGATCCTTTCGCGCATTCTGTATGTTCCGCCTGGCGTGCTTCTTTGTGTGATTTTGGTCATCGCTTCGGCTGGGGTTTACTCGTTCAACACTGATGTATTCGATCTGTTTCTCGCGCTTTTCTTTGGCATCGTCGGCTACGCGTTCCGCAAGTTCGACATCCCGAAGGCGCCGTTGCTGTTTGGCCTGATTCTCGGTCATACGCTTGAACAGTCGTTCCGTCAGGCGCTGACGATTTCAGGGGGCGATCCGAGCACGTTCGTACGCAGTCCCATCGCGGCCGGCCTGTTTGGTTGCGCGGCAATTAGCGTCATCGCATCGATCTGGAGCCGTCGTAAGCGGTCGACGAAGCTGCTGCATGAAGCTGAGGAGCAGATGGCGGAGCATCGACTCGCCAACGAGCGGCATTGAATGAGTTCCGGGTGCGCTGCGCACCCGGTCTGAGTCCCTCTCCCGGACAACAAAGGTAGACAAACGTGCAAGCAGCGACGAGACGTGATGCGACCGATGCTTCGTTGCTGCAGATCCTGCTGCTGTTTGCGCGTGTCGGCTTGACGAGCTTCGGGGGCGGCCTATCCGCGTGGATCTATCGCGAAGTCGTCACGCAGCGTGGCTGGATGAACGAGGAGGAGTTTCTCGGCGCGCTGACGCTCGGGCAGATCTTGCCCGGATCCAATGTCGTGAATCTGTCGATCTACGTGGGTTACCGAATGAAGGGTGCCATCGGCAGCGTGGTGGCGGTTACCTCGTTGCTCGTCCCGCCTATGGGTGTAATCGTGTTGCTCGCGACGATATTTCACGAGTTTTCACAGCTTGCGTGGCTACACCGGTTTCTTGAAGGTGTAGCCGCTGCCGCGGTGGGGATGACCGCGTCGGTGGGATTGCGCACCGCGCGTGCGCTGCTTGCGGATCAGCGCTGGCCGCTGGTGTTGATCCTTGCCGTGTTCCTTGCTGTCGGTATCCTGCGCTTGCCGCTAGTGCCGGTCGCGATCATCGTTGGCACAGTGGGTTTGGTCATTGCTTCGAGGAGTGGGCAGCGTGCGCGATAACCTGTATCTGCAATTGATCGTTGTGTTTGTACCGCTTTCTCTGCTGTCGCTTGGTGGCGGCCAGAGTATCGTCGCCGACATCAACCAGCAGGCGGTGGTGATTCACGGCTGGGTAACACAGGCCGAGTTTGTCGATATGTTTGCCATATCACGGGCCGCCCCCGGGCCTGGCGCGCTGCTCACTACGCTGATCGGCTGGAAAGCGGCTGGCTGGCCTGGCGCGGCTGTCGCTTCGCTGGCGCTTTTTGTCCCGTCGTCGGTACTTGCGTACGGCGCAACGCTTGCGTGGACGCGGCACCAGCAGCACCCGTGGCATCGAACGGCCGAGCGCGGACTTGCACCGGTCGCAACCGGGCTGATTCTCGCCAGTGCGTTTTCGGTGCTGCGTTCGTCGTCCGCAACGTGGACTGTCTGGGGCCTCGCGGCCATTGCGTTGTTCCTATTCGTGGCGCGGCCCAGAATGAATCCGCTCGCCGTGCTGTTTGCGGCAGGGCTTGTGCATGCCGGTCTGGGCGCAATGATTTGATCGGGAGATATCCATGGAACTGTATGGCAGACGTAATTCGATCAACGTCCAGAAGGTCATGTGGTGTCTGGCAGAGCTCGGTCTGAATGAAGGACGTGATTTTCAGCGCATCGACGCAGGCCTGCAGTTCGGCGTGGTAGATACGCCGGAGTTCCTTGCGCTAAATCCGAACGGTCTCGTGCCGACACTTGTTGACGGTGACGTTGTGTTATGGGAGTCGAACACTATTGTTCGTTATCTCGCGTCATCGCGCGAGGAGAGGGCATTGTTGCCGGTCAATCCGGCGGCGCGTGCCGAGGTCGAGCGCTGGATGGACTGGCAACTGGGGACGCTGTGGGCCACATTGCGGGTCGCATTTCTGGGCCTCACGCGAGTGCCGGAAGCCGAGCGCAATTACGACGCGATAAGAGCCTCGCATCTGGAAGCTGCTCGTCTGCTCCGAATTGTGGATGATGCGCTGAGTCACCAACTCTTTCTTGCGCAGCGGCACTTTACGGTTGCGGATATAGGCGTCGCGCTGGCCGCAGTTCGCTGGTTCGACCTGGCGCTGGAGTTCGCCGATGTTCTCGGGACGTACGCCCAACGGCCGTTCCTCGTGGACTGGCTGGGAAGAGTAATTGATCGTCCAGCCTATCGCATCGCCGTGCAGCGATGACGATGTAAGGGCAATGGCGGCACGTACAGCGCTATCGGCCAATTGAACGGTATGTCGCGTCGAATGTATGGTCCTCGAGTCGGCCGGCGCATAAAAAAGTAAAGTGTTGACATTACGCATTTGACAACCTAGACTGAATTTCAGTGATCCTAATAAAAAGCAGGGCTGTTTCTTTAGTCCACGAGGTGGGGAATGGCTTGTGAGTTCTAGTCAATGAAAGGCCGGTGCTGTTCGAGTCCTATGTCGATGCAGCGCAGGCAGCCGAAGGTAAGGACAACACTTCGTGCTTTGAACGGCTAAGCCGTGAGATGCGCGATGGACTCGTGCGCTCAATAACCAATTCACTGCCACGCGAAATGCAAAGAAGTATGGTCGGCGCTTTACCTGCAGGTGCCGTATAGCGAGGAGAACACACCGCGCATAGCCAGACGCGGCACCCGTAGCAATTCAGTGATGCCGTTTCATAAGGTAAGCAGAGAAAAGCCGGACAATAAAAGTAGGCATCCTAATAATCTAACGATTTGAGATTCGAATAAGCCTGTGCAGCCGGTGGGACCATCAAGATCGAAAACAATCAGGAGACATCATGCGTCGTATTTCGAAACTCGCAGTTATTGCCGTCGTAGGAGCAGTTGCATTGACCAATGCTTGCTGGGCGAGCGCGCAGTCCCACTATAAGCTTGTCAAGACAATCGCCCTGCCTGGAAATGGAGGGCATGGCGATTGGGTGACTTTCGATCCCCAGACTCGTACCGCCTGGATCGTGCAGTCGCCCGAGCACAATGTCGTGGTCATTGATGCAGACAAGCTGACCGTCAAGGCGGTGATCGGAGGAATCGAGGATGGTAACGGGATCGCCGTTGGCGACAAGTATGCGTTCGTTGCCGACGCCACGACCAATAAATTGGTGGTTATCGACAAGAACACCTTGAAGCAGATTGCGAGTGTCGATACCGGTGGCAAAAAATCCGATGGCGTGACAATAGACACGCAAAACGGCAAGGTTTTTGTCGCCAATGACGATAGCAATACCGAAACAGTATTCGAGGGTGAAGCGCCATTCGCGCGCGTTGGCAACATTGAGCTGCGTCCTCAACCCGCTAAAGATGGTCCAGACGTCAACCTATACGTACCGGGTCTGGATCGCATTTACCAACCCGTCGACAATGTTGTCGACGTGATTGATCCGAACTCCAGTCAGGTCGTTGCAGTATGGGATTTCCATCTCAGGAAAGCGGCCAAGCCCATGGTTTACGACAGTCAGGCAGGGCATCTGATTATCGGCAGCCGCGACAAGAAAATACTGATCGTCAGCCCGGACGGCAAGCTAGTCGACAGCATCCCATTCGAGGGCGGCGATATCGACCAGATTGCGGTAGACGTAGCGGCCCGCCGGGTTTTCGTTGGCGACAAGATTGGAAGCGCTGAGGTCGTCGATCTCGACGCGAAGCAGGTGGTCGATCATCTGAAGACAGAAAAGAACGCGCATACATTGGCCGTCGATCCGGCCACCCACCGTATCTTTGTATATCTCGACACCAGCAACAAGATCGGCGTGTACGAGCCTGTCTGACCGGATTTATTTGGAGCGAGGCGACTAACCGAACAGGCAGGGAGGCGCTGCCGGCGCCATAGACGAGTAGTAGTTCTCTATCGTCGCTTATTTCTGACGTGTAATTAGTATAACTATATAAATAGGAGATGTTTGATGAAAAATCTGACCGTTTTCAGCAGCGTCGCATTGGTCATGCTGGCTGTTGCATCCACTGCCCATGCGCAAAGCAGAATCACGCTTTACGGTGAACTTGATAACGCGATTGCTTATTACAACAACACCGGGCATGCCTCCCTCGTCGAGTTGCAAGGTGCTGACCTGACGGCCAACGAGTGGGGCATGAAGGGAGTGGAGGATCTGGGCAATCGCTTTCAGGCAATTTTCAACCTCGAGAACGGGTTTAACATTAATACGGGAAAACTGAGTCAAGGTGGCCGGCTGTTTGGGAAAAATGCATGGGTGGGGGTCAACAGCGACGTCTTCGGCAAAGTGACCGTCGGTCGTCAGTTGGACACGACCGTCGATCTGGTTCAACCGCTTACGGCCGATGGCTATGGTCCCGCGTTTACCACACCGGGAGACGTCGACAACAATGACAATACATTTCGCCTGCAAAATTCGATCAAGTACAGCAGTCCAGTATATGCTGGCTTACAGTTCGAGTTGATGTACGGCTTGGGGGGCGTAGCGGGCAATGCATCGTCACAGGAATCCTCTTCAGCATCGATCGCCTATGCTCACGGCGCCTTCAGTGCGGCGGCGGGATATGTCTTTGCCAAGAACGACGGCGCTGGCGGTGTCGGTACGGCGGACCAGACTCAGAACAGTTCGGTTACGCCGTTATTTGGCGACGACCCGTTTGTCGGCTCACGCTTGATAACCCACGTTGCCGTCCAGTATGTCTGGAACGAACTGACTGCCAACGTGCGCTATAGCAATGCGCAATGGAAACCCTACGCGAGTTTTGCTGCTTTTAACCGGAAAGAAACCTTCAATACAGGTGCGGCCTCGCTGGACTATCAGATGACGCCGGCAGTCGCGTTAAACATCGGATACACGTACACGAGGTCAACCGGCGGTTCGTCGGCAACCTACAATAACGTGGCCGCCGGGGTGGAATACAGTCTGTCCAAGCGCACTACGCTCTATGCAATCGGTGGCTATTCACACGCTCACGGAACTACCTTCAGCGAAGATGGTAACCACATCGTATCGGCGGGTGGGACGGTGGGGGACCTGGAATCGAGTTCGGCTACACCCAATCAGGTTGCGCTCATATTCGGGCTGACAACCAAGTTCTGATAGTTTTGAAGGGAAGCGGGCGCAGTACACGCTCGAAATCGTCGTCACCGGTGCCTTATCGATCCGATTCAACTCGTCGCTTCTCGACATCGTTGCCCGACCGATCCGGAAGGATGCCGCTAGTGACAATGTGAACCAGATGATCGGCCCGTGGCGCGAATGACGGTAGGTCGACGAGCCAGCCGAGCGCCGCCATGAGGCCGAACAGGTCGTCCCCATTCATGTCGGCGCGTGCCGTGCCTTCGGCCTGAGCACGAAGCAGTAGTCGCGCGCTCGCTGAGTGCACCGCTGCGCATGAAGCATAAAGAGCGGAGTCCGGATTCGTGTGGGCGGCCGCCATCAGGGCGACGACGCCTTTATAGCTTTGGGCGAAAGCCATCCATTCCCGAAACCAGGACACGAGCGCTTCGTCAGGTGAATGCGACGTTTCGAGTTCGTCTGCCTTCTGCGTCAGTTCGTCCAGATTCGTACACAACAACGCTTCAAACAAGGCTTCTCGCGTTGGGAAATGACGCAGCAGCGTAGCCAACCCGACACCGGCCCGGCGGGCGATATCTCGCATCGATGCGTCGACGCCGTGCGTGGCGACAACGTCGTGCGCGACTGCAAGTAGATGGCTGTAATTTTTTTGTGCGTCGGCTCGCATGGGGTTCCTTGACAAACGGATCACCGATCCGTATATTTGGATCACTGATCCGGATATTGTGAATCATGATCTGGATCGGCGATCCAGATGATACAGCGCCTGTGCACCGGTTGGGGCAGCGGCGCTGCTTTACACCCCAAACGAAAGGCGAAAGATTATGAAAAACCTGGAAGGTAAGGTTGCAGTCATCACGGGCGGAAGCAGCGGGATTGGCCTGGCCACAGCCAGGCGCTTCGTGGAAGAAGGCGCGCACGTCGTGATTACTGGGCGACGGGAGAAACAGCTGAAGGAGGCCGCCGCCGCCATCGGGAAAAACGTTACGACGGTCGTTGGCGACGTGTCCCGTCTGGAAGATCTGGACCGGCTCTACGCTGTCGTGAAGGAGAAACGTGGTCACATCGACGTTCTGTTCGCGAATGCGGGCGCAGGGACAATCGCACCGCTCGCGGTAGCTACCGAGGCCCATTTTGACCAGACCTTCGACGTGAACGTGAAGGGAATGTTCTTTACGGTGCAGAAGGCCCTTCCCCTCTTCAAAGACGGCGGTTCGATTATCCTGAACTCTTCGGTCTCGAACGTGCTCGGGCTTCCAGGATTTACGGCTTACGCCGCGAGTAAGGCGGCTGTGCGCAACTTCGCGCGCGGTTGGGCGCTGGAATTGAAAGACCGCAAGATCCGCGTTAATTGTATGAGCCCCGGAGCAATCGACACCCCGGCCCTGGCGACTACGACAGGCCTTACCACTGAACAGGCCGAGCAGGCAGTCGCACAGTTCACCACGCAGATCCCAATGGGCCGCAGGGGCATGCCCGAGGAAATCGCTGCAGCGGTCACGTTCCTTGCCTCTGACGAAAGTTCGTACATCACTGGTATCGATCTTCCCGTCGATGGGGGCATGGCGCAGGGCTGACCCGAAGCGCTCCCGTGGCTGGCCCGCCGGCCCCGCCAGTCGTGGGACCACGTTTCACACACTTTATTCGCGCGCGCTCCGATCCAGGAGAAATGGAGAAATTCCTATGGATACCGATAAGAACGTCCAGACCGTGAAGGACTTCTTCGCTGCGATCGGCCGCGGCGACAGGAAGGGTCTGCTGACGCTGGTTGCCGAAGACATCGAGTGGATCATCCCGGGCGAGGATTGGCCATTGGCCGGAACGCGCCACGGACACGCGGGGCTGACGGATTTGCTTGAGACCGCATCCAGGTCGATAGAAACGTCAATGGAACCGCGGGAGTTCATCGCGCAAGGAGACAGGGTCGTCGTCGTCGGCTTCGCCAGGGGGACGATCAAAGCCACGAACAAGACGTTCGAAGACGACTGGATCTTCGCCATCACGGTCCGTGACGGCAGACTGACGAGCATCCGGGAGTACATCGACACGCAAGCACTGGCGCGGGCCTCGCAGATGGACACGTCCGGTCCGGCGTAGCGCTGGCCATCTGCGGCCGGGTTTGCTGTGGCCCGGGCGCGACTGATACTGTGATGCGCGGCGCGGTTAGCCGTTACCGTTGCAAAGTTGACGAAGTGGCGGGGCGCCATCAGACGGCGTTGCCTCAACACAGGGAGTTGAAAAAGCCGCTTCCGCAAAAGAAAAACGCCCCGCAGGGCGTTTTCCGGAACCTCAGGACGGCAAGGAACTTGCGCTCCTCGCCGGCAAGCCAAGAGCCGCTTAGAACTTATGACGGATACCGACGCGGAAGGCCAGCTGGTTGTCCGAACCCGTGCCCGACGTGTTGAAGTAGCTCGTGCTGGAGCCGATCTGTGCCTGCAGATCCTGCGTGCCGTTGCGGCCCGCTGCGATCTGGTAGATGCCCAGTGCGTAGACGTCCGTGCGCTTGCTCAGCGCGTAGTCGACGCTCAGGTCAGCCTGGTTCCAGTGGCCCTTGTTGGCGCCGCTCAGGTGCATGTACGTATAGCCCGCACCCGCCGTCAGTGCCGGCGTGAATGCGTACTTCGCGCCTGCTTCATACGCGGCGAACGTGGTCGAGCCGCCCGTGACCGGCGTGAAGTGCGTGTTCGTGTACAACGCCCACAGCGTCGCCGCGCCGATCGAGTAACGGCCGCCCACGCCGAACGTGCGCAGATCGCGGACAGAGCCCGTGGTCACGTTGGCGATGCTGGTCGAGAACGCCGGGGTTGCCTGGCTCGGGTAACGGATGTCCGTGTACGCTGCGCCAATGCCGAACGGGCCATTCGCGTAGTTCACACCCAGGCTGTATGCGCGCGACGAACCTGCGACCGGTGCCGCGGTCGTGCCGGTTGCCGGCGCGCCGGCGAATGCGCCAGCCTGGTTCGAGAAGCCGTACATCGCGCCGAAGGTCAGGCCCGCGAAATTCGCGCTGCTGAACTTGACCGCGTTGTTGATACGGCTCGAGGTCAACTGGTCGACGTCGTTGATGTGGTAAGCGTAGTTACCCGCGACGGTCTGGCCACCCGTCGAGTAGTTGCCGCCCAGATAGTCCGTCGAGAACGAATACTGGCGACCGAACGTCAGCGAACCGACGTTGTTCTGCGAGAGGCCGACGTATGCCTGACGGCCGAACAGCGCGCCACCCTGGCCGAGGGTGCCGTTGCCGCTGTTAAAGCCGTTTTCCAACACGAACAGCGCCTTCAGGCCGCCACCCAGATCTTCGGTGCCGCGCAGGCCCCAACGGCTGCCCTGTGCCACGCCGTCGTCGTACTTGACGAGGTTGTCGTGACCGGTGGCGGTCTTTGAATTGTTCACGTAGCTGATACCGGCATCGATCAGGCCATACAGCGTGACGCTGCTTTGCGCGTGAGCGGCGCTGGCGAAGACGGCGAGAGTAGCGGCGGTCAATACTTTCTTGTTCAAGACTTTCTCCGATTAAAAATTAAGCGATCGCCCCGCCGTGCTCTTTGGCTCGGTCGCGGGATGGCCCGAAATTTAAGGGAATGCAGAGTAAGGTATGTGACAGCTTCGGTTTTTTTAGAAACTGTCGCGCCCGCGCGACACTCCTGTTTCTTTGCTGCCTGGAATCGCACAAGGACTCGCACTCATAAGCTTTTTCCTGACCGTGCATATAAGCGTGTGAAAAACGATTGGTTTTCGGCGGTCTCGGCTGCATGCGACGATCCGCGCCTATCAATCAGAATCGCTCGAGGACACACGCATGCAACGCCGCAAAATCATCCAGAATCTGCTCGCTATAGCCGCCGTTTCGCTCACGGCAACGTTTGCGCATGCCGACGACAAACAACTCAAGGTCGGCACGATGAGCGGCCCGGACGCACAGATCTGGTCGGTCGTGACGAGAGTCGCGGCGCGTGAGGGGTTGAACGTGAAGGTCATCGAATTCAACGACTACGTGCAGCCGAATGCGGCACTCGACGCAGGCGACCTCGACGCCAACGGCTTCCAGCACCAGCCGTTTCTCGATAGCCAGATCAGGCAGCGAGGCTACAAGATCGTCAACGTCGGCCTGACCTACGTTTCGCCGATGGGCTTCTATTCGAAGAAGCTCAAGTCGCTGAAGGACTTGCCGGAAGGCGCGAAGGTCGGCATCCAGAACGACCCGTCGAATGGCAACCGCGCGCTGCTGCTGTTGCAGAAGTACGGCGTGATCAAACTGAAGCCGGGCGTCGGCACCAACGGCGTCAATGCTACGCCGCTCGACGTTGCGGAGAATCCGAAGAAGATCAAGCTGATCGAACTCGACGCCGCGCAATTGCCGCGCTCGCTCGACGACCTCGACGCGGCGTCGATCAACACGGATTACGCGGTGAAGGCCGGCTTGCAGCCGACCAGAGACGCGATCGCGATCGAAGACCTCAAGGGGCCGTACGCGAATCTGATCGCCGTACGCGCGCAGGATCGCGACAAGCCGTGGGTCAAAAAGCTGGTCGCGGCCTACGAATCGGATGAAGTGCGCAAGTACATCGACACGCAATTCAAAGGCGCGATCATCCCCGCTTTCTGAGTAACCGGTTCTTTCGCAACAGAGGCGTAAACGCAAATCGCCCGCTGAAGTAGCGGGCGATTTGCATGGCGGGAAGCGCGCCTAGTTGCTCAACAACGATCCGCTGCGGAACGCCTTCGCACCGGCAATGCGCGCGAATTCCAGCCCGGCCGTCGCGAAGCGCGTCAGATGCCGTGCGTAAAGCACGCCGGCCACGCTGCTCTTTAGCGTGACGACGCGATCGGTCAACGGATCGACGATATCGGCGATCTCGTGGCCGACATCGACCCAGGTGCCGACTTCACAGCGGTAAACCAGCACGCCGCTCATCGGCGCGACGATCGGCTCGGCGCCGGCCAACGGCGTCGCGGCGAATTCGAGCGCCGGCAGCGGCGCCGGCGTGCCGTCGATCACGCCGCGCGAGGTCAGGTACTCGATGATCGCCTGAGCGTCCTGCTCGGCGTACTCGTACGACACCTCGCGCTGGCCGCGCAGTTCGATCGTGACCGAGACCGAGCCGTTCGGAATCGGGAAACGGTCGCCGTAACGGCCGCGCAGATCCGACCAGCAGAAGCTGTGGATTTCGTCGAACGGATTGCCCACCGAATTCAGCGCCAGCAGCGACGCCTTGGCGTCCAGGTAGCGGGCGAGCGGCTCGACTTCCGGCCACAGGTCGGGATTCGTGTATACGTGCATCGCGGCTTCCCAGTCGCAGTGCAGATCGAGCACGACGTCGGCGTCATACGAAAGCTTTTGCAGCGCCAGCCGTTGCGATTCGAGTTCGGTTGCGGGCGCTTGCGCGTCGAGCGCTTCGCGCATCGCCGCGCGGATTGCGGTGCGATTGGCGTCGATGTCGCCGCTCAGGCGCGCTTCGATGCCAGGCTGGATCAGCGCCGACAGCTCGTAGAAGTTGCGGTTGAAGTTCTGCGCGGTGTTGGTCTCGAAGCGGCCCGTCAGATGGCCGAGAAAATGCTGGTTCAGACCGATCGGATTGGCCACCGGCACGATCACGACCTCGCCGCGCACCTTGCCGGCGGCTTCCAGCGCGGCGAGCTTGCGGCGCAGCGCCCACGAGACCAGCATGCCAGGCAACTCGTCGGCATGCAGCGACGACTGGATGTAAATCTTCTGCCCGCCGCCGGGACCATAGTGAAAACTCGTCAGATTACGGGCGGTGCCGAGCGTCGGGGCAATCAGCGGATGGGTTTGGGTTTGCATGGTTTTCAAATCCGCGGGCATGGCGAGCGTGCCGCGCTATGTCGTTGATTACAGGAGGAAACGGGGTGCTTCTTGGCCGGTCATGAGCAGCCCGGTTGGTGGCGCCGCCGTCGCACGATCTTAGCCGATATGACGCGGCGCGTGGTTTTCCGCGGCGCCGTGCGCGATTCGCACGGCGGCCGCGGCAATCGGAGTGCAAAGCGCGCCGCCAAACAAAACGGGCTCCGTATGCTGCGGAGCCCGTTCCTTGCAAGCCTGAACAAGCGCGCCTTCAGGCGCGCATGGCCGGCTTAGCTGCCGTACACGTCGAAGTCGAAGTACTTCTTCTCGAGCTTCTTGTACGTACCGTCCTTGATGATGTCGGCGATTGCCTTGTCGACCTTCGCCTTCAGATCGGTGTCTTCCTTGCGCATGCCGATACCCGCGCCGTTGCCGAGGATTTTCTCGTCGACCAGATCCTTGCCCGCGAACTCGTAGCCCGCGCCGCGCGGCGTCTTCAGGAAGCCGATTTCAGCTTCAACCGCGTCCTGCAGCGATGCGTCGAGACGGCCCGACAGCAAGTCTGCGTAGACCTGGTCCTGGTTCTGATACGGCACGACCTTCACGCCCTTCGGTTCCCAGTACGTTTTCGCGTAGGTTTCCTGGATCGTGCCTTGCTCGACGCCAACCGCCTTGCCCTTCAGCGAATCGGCGGTCGGCAGGATGCCCGAACCCTTCTTCGTGACGAGGCGCGTCGGCGTATTGAACAGCTTCGACGAGAAAGCGATCTGTTCAGCGCGTTGCGGCGTCATGGACATCGACGACAGCACGCCGTCGAATTTCTTCGCCTTCAGGGCCGGAATCATGCCGTCAAAGTCGTTTTCGACCCACACGCATTTGGCCTTCAGGCGCGCGCAGATTTCATTGCCGAGGTCGATGTCGAAGCCAACGAGCTTGCCGTCCGAGCCCTTGGACTCGAACGGGGGGTAGCTGGCGTCAACGCCGAAACGGATAGTCGACCAATCTTTAGCGTGTGCGCCAATCGAGACGGTTGCAAGCAGAGCAACCGTCAAAGCCGCTAGCAGTTTTTTCACTGTTTAACTCCTCGGTGGTAGTTCAAATACTCCCGTATGCGGTTGTGCCGCTGCGGGATGCCTGACGCGACTTATGGTCAGGCTTGGGTTGAAGCTGCCGGCCGGGGCGGCCAGCAGCGCGCGCCAAGCTTATCAGTTCAAAAAGATTGGGTAGCTAGTGAAACACCGGATGGCGCATGGCAATAGCTTTTAAGGCTTGAATGTGGTGAGGGTTCAACAGTGTCGCCATGCGAATTGCATTGATTCGATGCGTTGCTACGGTCTTGTAACGATGTCGTAAACAAGTTGGTCAATCGCGGTCGGGGATGGTCGATGGAGAAACTCGGCGGATAGTTCGCAGGATGCGTGGTGCCGACAAAACCGGTATTGAATGGCGTTTATTTTCCAATGATTATTGCGGATTATTACAGCGCTCGCGATTGTTTCAATTGACTGTCGATGAGTTAAAGATTTCCCCTGAAGTACCGTTAAATACAGTTGGGCGTGTTTGTTAAATTTGTCAAATGAAGCCCGGCCGATTGTTTTTATCGATTGGGTCTCGGCTGGGACCAAAAATGCATTACTTGGCGCTATTATCAACGCTTTGCACAGCAGCCTTCGCAGCGTGCGAATGTATCGATTTCTGTCTGAACAAAGTCAGCGGGTACGACGTATAAGGTTAAAGGCCGTGTGCCTGTTTGCGTTCGTCTTAATGACATTCTGCTAAGCGGTGTTGTATATGCTAACGATTTCGATGGCAGATGAAATGCGCTGTTTCAAACCATCGCTGCGGTGTCGATTTGCAGTCGCGGCGGCGCGCCTGAATTCGTTGGGCAGCCGCGGCTTTTCCGGTTTTTTGACGCTGCTGATAAATGCCGCTATTTGCGCTAGCCTTTTGTCGTCAGCGCCCGTCGCGGCGGCCGGCAACGTTTTGCGTGTGCTGGCATGGCCAGGTTATGCCGACGCCGACGTCGTCAAGACTTTCGAAACACGCTACAACGCGAAGGTTGAAGTCACGTGGGTGGATTCCGACGAGGCGCTGTGGGCGCAGATGCATGCCCAGGATACGCCGCCGTTCGACGTGCTCGCGGCCAACACCGCCGAAATCGAGCGCTATACCCGCGCGAATCTGCTGGCGCCGCTCGATCTGACCAGTCTGCCCAATACGAAGAAACAGTTGGCGCGGTTTCAGGCGCGCTCATCGATTGAAGGGCTGACCTCAGCGGGCCAGGTGTACGCGATTCCATTCACGTATTCGTCGATGGGGCTGATCTATGACCGCAAGCAGTTCGCCGTTGCGCCGCGCTCGATGCGGGAATTGTGGAACCCGCGTTACCGCGGCAAGGTGCTGGACTTCAATAGCGCGCAGCATAATTTCTCGTTCACCGCGCTGGCGCTCGGATATCCCCATCCGTTCCAGCTCGATGCCACGCAGATGCGCGTGATTGCCCGCAAGCTCGTCGATCTGCGCCGCAACCTGCTGACCTATTACACGGTGCCGGAAGAAGCGACCGCGTACTTCGTCCAGCATAAAGTTGCCTTGATGTTCGGTAACTATGGCACCCAGCAGGTTGAATCGTTGCGCCGCGCCGGTGCCGACGTGGGCTACGTGATCCCCGACGAAGGGGCGCTCGCCTGGCTCGACTGCTGGGCGATGACGCGTTCGGCCAGGGATCGCGAGCTCGCGCTTGCCTGGATCAACTATATGATCGAACCGGACGTCAGTGCATTGCTCACGCAACGTCAGGGGCTCGCCAACACGTTGACGGCGCCAGCCGAAGGCAACGACCAGGCGCACATCGTCTGGATCGGTCCCGTGGAAGATATTCAGCGGCGCGAAGAACTATGGACCCGAATCGTGTCCGGTGACAGGTCGGAGCGCTTTTGATGATACGTCCCGGCTTGACGTTCAAGTTATCGATTCTGCTCGCGTGCATTGGCGTGCTCGCATCCGGCGCAACCGGTTATTACACGTATCGTGCCAATCGTACGATGCTGGTGAACGAAGCCGAACAGAGCCTGCTGACATCCACCGAGCTGCTGGGCCAGCGCTTTTCCATGGCGATCGACGACGTCGGCGCGGACGCGCTGGTCCTCGCGAGCCTGCCGTTTTCCGCGGAAGTCGTGCGCACGGACAACGGCATGGGTGCGAATGCGCCGCGCGAGCAGTTGGCGAAGGTGTATGCCAGCTTCATGGTTCACCATCCCGAGTATCTGCAAATCCGGTTGATTACCCGCAAGCACTACGGACTCGAACTGATCCGCTTCGACCGCGATGGGGACGGCCTCGTGCGGGTCGAGGGCGACAGCTTGCAGGAGAAAGGCCAGTTCGCCTACGTGTTCGATACGCTGGCGTTCTCGCCTGGGCGCATTTACACCTCGCCGATCCTGGTGAATCACGAGTACGGTACGCATGCCGCCGAGGGCAAGCCCACACTGCGGCTCGGCACGCCGGTGGCGGACGCGAGTGGAGCGGTGGTGGGCGTGGTCATTATCGATATCGATCTGGGCCGCCTGCTCAACCGTTTGCAGAGCGATTTGCCGAGTGATTACCAGGTCTATCTTGCCAACGAATGGGGCGACTTCCTGGTTCATCCGGATGTATCGAAAACGTTCGGCTTCGATCGGGGGCGCCGCGTGCTGATGCAGGATAGCTTCTCCGCCACCAAGCCGCTCTTCGATCAGACAGAAAGCGAAGTTCTGCTGAACGGTCTGGTGCGGCCGCGGCAGGCGACCGGTCAGGTGCTGGCTTTCGTGCGCAGGCCGTTCGGCGACTCCGAGGGCAACCGCTTTATCGTGATCGGTCTCGGCAAGCCGCTTGATAACGTACTGTCCGGCGCGACCCAACTGGGTAATAGAATCATTCGCATGGTGTTGATCTTCAGCGTGTTGGCGCTGTTCCTGGCAATTCTGTTTGCGCGTGCCCTGACCAAGCCTCTGCACATTCTCGCGCACGCCGCAACGCATCTGTTCGCCGAGCACGCAATGGAAACACTGCCGCTCAAACGGACCGACGAGATCGGCATACTGGCGCGCTGCTTCGATCGTCTACGCCGGGAAATCAAGTCGCAAATGGACGCGTTGCATGCCAAGCAACGCGAGCTCGTGCATCTCGCCACGCACGATGGCTTGACCGGCCTGCCGAACCGCATGTTGTTCATGCAGAAACTCGAGACCGCTATCGAAGAGGCCACGCGGCGTGAGGAAGGGATCGCAGTCTTGTTTGTCGACCTCGACCGCTTCAAGCAGATCAACGACCAGTTCGGCCATTCGATTGGGGACAAGGTATTGGCTGCGGTGGCTCGCCGGCTGAAGCAGGTGCTGTGCTCGGCGGATGTGGCCGCGCGTCTGGGCGGTGACGAGTTCATCGTGTTGGTCGAGGGGCCGCGTTCCGCCGAGGCCGCACCGGGGATCGCCTCGCGGATCATGGACGCGTTGAATGAGGAATTGGTGATCGACGGACAAAGGATGACGGTGGGCGCGAGCATCGGCATTAGTCAGTTTCCGGACGACAGCGCCACGGTCGAGGAGTTGCTGCTCAACGCCGACGCGGCGATGTATGCGGCCAAATCCGGTGGACGGTGCGGGTATCTGCGCTATCAGGACGTGCTCGATGCACGCAAGCTGGAACAGGCGCGCGAAGGGGCAACGGAAGGCCGTGAGGCAGAGCCGACGGCCTGAGGCGCTGCTCGGTTGCCGGTAATGCGGAGCGCCGACGAGCCGCGAGGGTCATTGCGAGGCGAACCCGCGCCGCATCGAAAGAGGCCGCTTGCGCCGATGCCGGCCCAGGACCATAGGGCGCCGCCGACGCCGGTTGTGCGGCTCGTCGTGTCCGACGCTTCACATGCTTATCTCGACGCCGTGCAACGGCAGATCGAGCAGGCGCTGCTCAAGTAATTTTGCCGGCGCTGCGCCGCCCCCAATTTTTGTCGCGGCGTAGATGGTCAAGTACGGCAATACCTGGCGCGCCATCGGCGCGTATCACCCGGAAACGCCGAAGCAGCGCGATGCGTACGCCCGCAGCATCCAGCGAGTGCTGGTCGACTGGGGGCAATTGCCGCCTGCCCGTCAGCCGCTCATAGCGAGCCGCTGATTGTTGGCCGTTAGCTAGTCGTTAGCGAGTCGTTAGTCACGAAACCGCAGCGTCGAGTGGTTATCATGAGGCCTCGGACGGCCTCGATTTCACACGCGAAGCAGCGCTCGCCTTGCTTCGCGCGCGGAAAACCGGGCCTTGCCGCACTTGCCGGGGCCCTCGTTGATCAGATCTCATACGCGTAAAGCAGCAGTGCTGGTGGCGCTGGCCGGTATCGGCCTC
Organism: Paraburkholderia fungorum; assembly: GCF_902833645.1. Classification (GTDB taxonomy): domain Bacteria; phylum Pseudomonadota; class Gammaproteobacteria; order Burkholderiales; family Burkholderiaceae; genus Paraburkholderia; species Paraburkholderia fungorum. The sequence continues at coordinate 768,954 of NZ_CADFGE010000002.1, read as the reverse complement.
GCCGTCGGCGCGCCATTCGCTCTCAATTCGCATGCGGCCTTCGCGGGGCTGGGCGGCGTTCCTCTCTATGTGTTTCTCGCGCTTGCCGCGAGCGCTGCGCTAAGCGGCCTCGCCAAGGCCGGCAAACTGCAACTGATACAAACCGCGCTCGGATTGCGCGTGAGTTTCCTGCGCACGGTCGGCATCACCTTGCTGGCCGATTTCGCGTTTCTGGTTTCGCCGTTGGGCGCGGCAGGCTATGGCGTCAATATCGGCTTGCTGCAGCGCGCCGGGGCGTCGTGGTCGCTGGCGACGACGGTGGTCAGCGCGGATCAGGCGCTCGATCTCGCGTTCTTCGCAACCGCGGTGCCGGTCTCCTTGCTGTTCGCGTTCGGACCACTGATGCAATTGATGCCGCATGCGAGCGCGCCGCTCGTGCTGGGGATTCTCGCAGGCGGTGCGTGTCTCGCGGGCGTCTGCTGGCTGTACCGTCAGCGCGTGGCGACAACGTTGGATGCCACGGGCCGGCGGGTCCGGTGGCTGCACGAGCGCCGGGCGAGGGTGTCGCGCTTTTGCCGCAGCGTTGGCCGGCAATGGCGGGAGCTGGTGGGCGGCCCCAAGTGGCGGCTTGCCGCGCTACTGGTGTTGACTACCCAGCAGTGGCTGCTTCGCTATGGTGCGCTGTGGTTTATTTTGCGCGAGCTTGGCTACCGTCTGCCCTTGGGTTTTGTTCTGGCCGTGCAGGCGGTTGCCCTCCATGCCGCGCTGTGGACCGGCGTGCCCGCAGGCGGCGGCACCGGCGATATTGCGCTTGCCGCCGCGTTCGCCAACTGGGTGCCGCGAGCGAGCATCGCCACGGCATTGGTACTGTGGCGCTTCGCGACGCTCTACTGTCCGTTGATGCTCGGCGCGGCGAGTTTCGCAGCGCTCGCGACGAGAGGGCGCAGCGCATTGCCGGCGGCAACGGAATGAGAGGTCGCCATCCGGCGCTGGGAAGGTCAGCGTTTCAGTGCGGACTAGTCGGGCACTTTTTTCATCCGTGCTGCAAAACTCGCCCGCGGATGATCGTCGATACGCAGGCAGAGTAACTGGAAGGTCTGCGAAATCAGCGCGAGCGGATACACAGCCTTGAAGAGGTCCGCGATCATGCGCCACTCCGCGCGGAGGCCTTTCCAATAGCCGAGCTTCTCGGTTTTACGGGCCTGTGTGACCCGCGGCCAATGCGTGACCGCGATCGGCAGGCGGCGTTCGATGATGCGGCGGTTCATGAACACTTCGACCCCGAAACGTGGCATGCCGTGAACCTCCCGCAGGACTTCGCTCAGCAGCGTTTTTCTGACGACCCGCTCGCCGGAAACAAAATCGAGGCCGATCGCGCGAAATGCCAGCAGGCTGTTCTGGCGCAGGCTCAGACTGACTTGCGCCTTGCCTTGTAAAACGGGAAGGGCGAGCGCGCTGATGCACTCGGCCGTTAGGCCTTTCAGATCGGCGTCGAGCAGCATGAGCCACTCGCCTGTCGCCGCGGCGATTCCGCTTGCCATCGCAGCGCTTTTACCGCGGTTTTCCCCGCCTCGAATCAGCCTCACGGACGGAAAGCGTTCGACTATTTCAGCGGTGCCGTCGGTCGAACCGTCGTCCACCACGATGATCTGGCCGAGCAACGGGTGAGCCCAGGCTATGGCGAGCACCGCGCCGATGCGGGGCGCTTCGTTGTAGGCGCAGATGACGCAAGACATGCGCGGAGAATGCCTGTTTGGAGCGAGATCTGTCATGGAAGCGGGTTAGGTGAATCCATAGTGGACGGGCAATGGTGCGCTGCAGCACAATACAGAATTTTCAGCTATAGTCGGGATACGGCTTATGCCCAGAGAGGTCCAGAATGTACGACGCCGAAATCGCCGCCACCCTCCTGAATCGTTGGGCCACACGTTCATCCACAACTGACTTCGATACCTACCTCGAGCTGTTGCGTGAGGGCAATCTCAGTTTCACCTACCAATCCGGTCACGTGCGCGAAGCCGGTGTTGAAGAGGGTAGCGCCTTCCATATCGAATCCCTCGTTTTCGACGACGGCTCACGCACCCTGCGCGTCGAAGCCCCTGACCGCACGCCCCGCTGGACGCGCTGGGCAGCGGTCGAACCGCTGCTGCCCGTATCCAGCGAGGCCTGAACCCGCTCGTCAAACGATCCGTGCTCCGGCGCGATAGGTTGCGCGCGGCACCGGCAGGGCGTCGAGCATCGTGACCCGCACGAAGTCCGCACGTAAACCCGCTTCGATCGCCCCGCGGTCATGCAAGCCCGCTGTGCGGGCCGGTTCGGCAGAGACCGTCGCCATGGCGCGCGGCAGTGTCCAGCCGGCCTTGCTGACGAGTTCGAACACGGCTGTCATCAGGCTGGAAGGCACGTAATCCGAGGACAGAATATCGAGCAGGTCGGCCTTCGCCAGTTCGAGCGCTGACACGTTGCCGGAATGCGAGCCGCCACGCACGATATTCGGCGCCCCCATGATGGTCGAAATGCCGTGCTCGCGTGCTGTCTCGGCTGCGATACGGGTGGTCGGAAATTCCGCCAGCACGATACCTTCGGCTTTGGCCTGCTCAACGTGTTCGATCAGCGTGTCGTCATGGCTGGCCACCGGAATGCCGAGCCGGTTGCAGCGCGCGACGATCTCGCGCCGGTGCGTATCGGCATAACGTTCCTGTTCGATGGTCAGTTCGGCCAGCGCGGTCGCCACGTGTTCGTCGGTCAGCTTGCCATTACGTTCCTGAAAGCGGCGCCATTGCTCGCGGTCATGCCATTGACGCTGGCCCGGCGTGTGATCCATCACCGAGGCGAGGCGCAGCAACGGATGCCCGCACAGCGAATCGAACACCTCGACCACGTCGGCGGTGGCGATCTCGCAGCGCAGATGCAGAAAGTGCTCGGCGCGCAGCAGCTTGCGCTCCGAGAAGCGCGTGAGGGACTCGGCGCATTGGGTTTGCAGATCGCGGCCGCGCAGCCCGACGTTGGAGCGCGAACCGATCGCGAGGGCGTCGAACACCGTGGTGATGCCGGCTGCCGCCACTTGCGCGTCGTGGATCACGAAGGCGGCGTCGGTATTCCATTGCACGCCCGGGCGCGGCGCCAGATGTTTTTCCAGATTGTCCGTATGCAGTTCGATCAGGCCCGGCAACAGATAATCGCCGTCCCAGTCTTCCGCTTCGCGCGCCGAGGTCGTGCCGCGCTCGACGTCGCGAATCACGCCGTCTTCGATGCGTATCACACCGGTAAATACTTCGTCTCGCGTCACGATGCGAGCGTTCCTGATCAACATCGACTTGCTCCGTAGTCAGTCTTGAGTATTGCACCGCAGTGCTTCGACTCAGTGTTCAGCTCAGTGGTTCAGCTTGTTTGGTTCAGCCTGGCGGCTAAGTGTAGTGCCGCTTCGTGTCAATTAGTGCCGTAGCGGCGGCTGGAGCTCGAGACGGCGCGTAGCGACCTTGTTGCGGGTATCTTCGTCATGAAAGATGCCGACAATCGCCGCGCCGCGCTCGCGTGCCTCGACGATCAGATCGGCGACCACGTCGCGGTTCTCCGCGTCGAGCGAGGCTGTGGGCTCGTCGAGCAGCAACACCGGATGGCCGGCGATCAGGCCTCGGGCAATGTTCACGCGCTGCTGTTCGCCGCCGGAGAAGGTCGCGGGTGCGAGCGTCCATAAGCGCCTGGGTACGTTCAACCTCGCCAGTAGGGTCGCGGCGCGCTCGTCGGCTTCAGCTTGCGCCACCCCGCGCGACAGCAGCGGTTCAGCGACCAGCGTGAGCGTCGGCACGCGCGGAATCACGCGCAGAAACTGGCTGACGTAACCCACTACGCCGCGGCGCAGCCGCAGCACGTCGTGCGGCTCGGCGCCGGTAATCGAGGCCGGCTGCCCGTGATCCGCCGCTGCGTCGCGAATCGCAATGGAGCCCGTACTGGCCAGATAATTGCCGTACAGGCAGCGCAGCAGCGTACTCTTGCCCGCGCCTGACGGCCCGACCAGCACGACACACTCGCCGCGCTCGACCTCGAGCGACACCCCTGCGAGCGCTTCGATCTGCACGCCGCCCTGGCCATGCAGCGTGAAGGTCTTGCCGATACCGACCGCGCGCAGCATCAGCGCGTTGTTCTCGCTGAACGCGCGTTCGGCGGCTTGCGATTGCTTGCTTGTTTCAATGGATTGCATTGTGAGCCTCAAACCGGCAGGACCGAGGAAACCAGCGTTTGCGTGTACGGATGCTGCGGATCGTCGAGCACCTGGTCCGTTAGACCCGCCTCGACCACCTCACCGCCTTGCATCACCATCAGGCGATGCGCAAGCAGGCGCGCCACGCCGATATCGTGCGTCACGATCAGCACCGACAGATGCAGCGTGGAGGTCAGCGTACGCAGCAGATCGAGCAGGCGCGCCTGGACCGAAACGTCGAGGCCGGCGGTCGGCTCGTCCATGAAGACGAGACGCGGCCCGGTGACGAGATTGCGCGCGATCTGCAAGCGCTGCTGCATGCCGCCGGAAAACGCCGCCGGCAATTCGTCGATACGGGTGGCGTCGAGTTCGACGCGCTCCATCCAGCGCGTTGCCGTGTGACGGATATCGCCATAGTGGCGCGCACCGACGGCCATCAACGGCTCGCCGATATTCGCGCCGGCGGAGACGCCGCTGCGCAGGCCGTCGCGCGGATTCTGCTGCACGAAGCCCCACTCGGTGCGCATCAGCAGACGCCGGCGCGGTTCGGACAAGCCGCGCAGATCGAGCTTCTCGCCATGCGTGGCCGTGTAGTGAAGCGAGCCGCTATCGGCTTCGGTTTTCAGCGCGAGCGTATTGAGCAGGGTGGTCTTGCCCGAGCCGGATTCGCCGACGATGCATAACACTTCGCCCGGATACAGATCGAAGCTGACATTCCTGCAGCCGTTACGGCCGCCAAATTGTTTGGTGAGCGAGCGGGCGCTCAACAGCGGCGTCATGCGGTTTCTCCTTTGCGCGCTTCGTACGAGGGCAACTCGAGGTCCTGATCGCCGCGGCGTTCATGGCAGTAGTCGCTATCCGAGCAAACGAACATGCGCTTGCCGGCGTCGTCGACGATCATTTCGTCGAGGAAGCTCTCCGTCGATCCGCACAGCGCGCACGCATGCTGCCACTTCTGCACTTCGAACGGATGATCGTCGAAGTCGAGACTGCGCACGGCGGTGTACGGCGGGATGGCGTAGATGCGCCGCTCGCGGCCGGCGCCGAACAATTGCAGCGCGGGGTTCATATGCATCTTCGGGTTGTCGAATTTCGGAATCGGCGAGGGTGAGCTCAGATAGCGGTGGTTGACCATCACCGGGTAGTCATACGTGGTGGCAATGCTGCCGTGATGCACGATATCCTCGTACAGCTTCACGCTGATCAAGCCGTAATCGGCCAACGCATGCAGCTTCTTGCATTCGGCGACGCGCGGCTCCAGCCGATATAACGGTTCGGGCATCGGCACCTGATAGACCAGAATCTGCCGGTCGGTGAGCGGTGCTTCGGGAATCCGGTGACGGGTCTGGACGATCGTCGCTTCGGTTGTGCGTCGCGTGGTCGCCACGCCCGTGGTGCGTGCGAAGAAGCGGCGGATGTTCACGGCGTTGGTGGTTTCGTCGGAGCCCTGATCGATAACCTTCAGCGTATCGTTCTTGCCGATGATCGCCGCGGTGACCTGAATGCCGCCCGTGCCCCAGCCGTACGGCAAGGGCATTTCCCGCGAGCCGAACGGCACCTGGTAGCCCGGCACGGCAACCGCCTTGAGCAACGCGCGGCGCAGCATGCGCTTGGTCTGCTCGTCGAGGTAGGCGAAGTTGTAGCCGTCCGCGGCGCTGTCGTACGAAGCGGTGGTGAGGGAGGTATCTGGCGCGTTCATGCGGCTTGCTCCTGCTGATCCTTGCCTTGATCGTTATCCTGACTTTTATCCTCTGCGCGATGTTTTTCGCGCAGACGCCGGACGAGTTCGAGTTCGGACTGGAAGTCGACGTAGTGAGGCAATTTCAGATGCTGAACGAAGCCGGATGCTTCGACGTTATCGCTGTGCGAAAGCATGAACTCGATGTCCTGCGTTGGCGAGGCGAGCGTCTCACCGAGTTCTTCGGCGCGCAACGCGCGATCCACCAATGCCATTGCCATCGCTTTGCGTTCCGAGTGTCCGAACGCAAGGCCATAACCTTGCGTGAAGGTGGGCGGCACCGCGCCGCTGCCGGCGAACTGGTTGATCATCTGGCATTCGGTGACCTCGATATCGCCGATCTCGACCGTCTCACCCAACTCGTCGAGTTCCATTTCGACAGCGATCGTGCCGAAGCGGATCTCACCGGCAAACGGATGCGAGTGCGCGTAGCCGCGTTGCGTGGCGTAGCCCATGGCGAGCAGGAAACCTTCGTCGCCGCGTGCGAGATTCTGCAGGCGCGTGGAGCGGTTTGCGGGAAAGGCGAGCGGTTCGCGCGACAGATCGCCGGGTTCGGGCGCGTCCGGCGTGGGGCGTTCCTGCTCGATCAGGCCTTCCTTGTCGAGCAGCGTGACCACGCGCGGCATGGCTTCGGCCGCGCACGGAGTGGTCTGTGGGGAAGCGCGCGTTGCATCGGTTCCGGCATCGCCTTCGGCGAGCAACGCGAAATCCAGCAGACGTTGCGTGTAATCGTAAGTCGCGCCGAGCACCTGACCGCCGGGCACGTCCTTGAAGGTTGCCGAAATGCGGCGCGCCACCTGCATGGCTTCGGTGTCGATCGCTTGCGTGTAGCCGAAACGCGGCAACGTGGTGCGATACGCCCGCAGCAGAAAGATCGCCTCGACCAGGTCGCCCGCGGCCTGTTTGATCGCGAGCGCGGCGAGTTCTTCGTCGTAGACCGAGCCTTCGGTCATCACCCGCGCGACGGCAAGACGCAATTGCTCGCGAATCTGTGCGACGCTGAGTTCGGCCAGCCGCGTGTCGCCGCGACGCGCCTCGTCGAGCAGACGCCACGACGCTTCGATCGCGCGTTCTCCCCCCTTGACGGCAACGTACATTAGTTCACCTTCGCTTCAGTTGTGCGCGGCAGGCCGATCAGCGTGCTGCCGCAGACGAGATAACAATCGATGCCGCACGGAAAGAGCGGCGCGAGGGCGGCGCGTTCACGCCAGAAATGCGCCGGCAAACCGGCCGGTGCGATCGTTGCGGTGTGCTCGATGCCGGGGCCGCTCAGCTCGACCGGCGCGCCGCCCGTCAGCGCATCGACGCGGATCAGCAGGGTCACCGACTGCTCAGGCGATTCCGCTGCGCCGAGAGGAAAACTTTCCAGCGCCGGCATTGCGCTTGCGTCGTGAACATAGGCAAAAGCGGCTAGCCCGGGTTCGTCGACGATTGGCGCGCCGGTGTGAAACCGCAATGCCGACGCCAGCGCCGCGTCGGTTTGTGCAAGCCATACAGGCGTGGCGTAGTCGCACAGCGTCAGCAGCGCGGCGAATGCGGCGAGCGCGGCCGGCGTCTCCCGCACTTCCGGCAAACCCTTTTCGACGACGCCCACCGTGCCGGGACGCGACAGCGCGTCGAGCAGGATGCGGAATACCGCCTGGGTATCGTGAACCGGATCGGCGAAGCCGGGCGTCAGTGTGGCCAATGAAGTCGGCAATGCGTTCTGCGAGTTTTCCATCAGTCGCCTCTGACCATGGTGAAGAATTCGACGCGTGTCGCCGCGACATCTTCGCGGCGCTTTGCGCGTTCGGCGGCCTGCTGTGCGGCAAACGGCTCGATCAATTGCCGATGCAAAGCTGCGTGATGCTCGGGCATTTGCAGCAGCGCATCCGCTAACGCAGCCAGTTCGGCGCGGCGGCGGTCGCGGCCCAGATGGCAGGCAACGCCCACCGCCGCGGCTGCCTCACCCGTGGCGCGCAAGCGCAATGTGGCGCGCGTGACGGTGGCTTCGCCGAGATTGAACGGGTCGCCGCTGCCGCCGACGCGGCCGCGCACCATCGCGAGGCCGATTTCGGGTGGCCGCAGCCAGTCATAAGCGGGGGGCGGGACGCCTTGCAGCGCGCGATTCAGTGCGGCTTCGAGATCGGCGCGGGGCGTGCGGGCCAGTACCGCCATCCATGCGCGCCGCATGGCGGAGGAAGGCGAGGCGAGAGTGGCACTCATCGAATTTCCTGTTGATCCAGCGAGTGGACATTTGAGCATCTATTCGTCTAAACGTCTAGACGTTTAAGCGTATGCTTGCACAGCCCTGTAGCGCATACGCTGCGATTCATATTTCCATCACGGCTTGCGCACTACAATGCATGGCATGACGAATATTTGAACTCAAGGGAATGACAGCACCATGACATCGAACGACAACGCGACGCCGGGCACACTGCTCGAACGCGGCGCGGGCGTTGCCGTCTGGCGGCAGATCGAGCAGATTCTGGCGGCCGAAATCGCCGCAAGCGGCTTTGGCGAAGAAGGCCGTTTGCCGAGCGAGGGCGAACTGGCCAAACGCTTCGACGTGAACCGGCACACCGTGCGCCGCGCCATGCTCGGCCTCGCGGCATTGGGCCTCGTCAGCGTCGAGCAGGGCCGCGGCACGTTCGTGCAGCCCGGCGCGATCGACTATACGATTGGCCGGCGTACGCGGTTTACAGAAAACTTGCGGCAACAGAATCATGCGGCGGCGGGCACGATGTTGTCGGCCGCGCGCGTGAAGGCCGAGCCGAACGTCGCGAAGGCGCTGAGCCTGCGGGCGGGCGCATCGGTCTACCGGATCGAGTCGTTGCACGAATCGGATGGTGTGCCGCTCACCTTCGCGCGCAACTGGTACCCGGCCGCGCGTTTTCCGGATTTGCCGGAGGTGCTGGAACGCACCGGCGGCGTGACGAAGTCGATGGCGGAATTCGGCGTGACCGACTATCTGCGCAAGTGGAGCCGTATCGGCAGTGTGTTGCCTGAGCCGGAAGTGGCGCGGCGTTTGAATATCAACCGGCAGCAGCCGGTGTTGTGGGTCGAGAACGTCGACGTCGATCTGGAAGGCACGCCGGTCAAATATGGCTTTACGCATTTTGCGGCGGACCGTGTGCAGTTGCTGGTGGAGCACGACCTGTGAGCGGCGCGGTGTGGGGCACCGAGGCGCGTTTCGCCGTGTATTACGCACCTTCGCGCGAGTCGGCGTGGTGTCAGGCGGGATCGGCGTGGCTCGCGCGCGACGCGGAAAGCGGCGAACCATGCATCTCGCCGCAACCGGAAGGGTTGGCGCGTCCGCTGGCCGATCTCACCGAAGCGCCGCGTCGTTATGGCTGGCACGGTACGCTGGTTGCGCCGTTTCATCTTGCAGAAGGCGTGACCCAGCAGAATCTGCTCGACGCAGCGCGCGAATGGGCCGGCGCTCAAAGCCGATTTGCTCTGCCTGTCGAAGCCGCGACGCTTGGCGATTTCGTCGCGCTACGTCCCACCGATCCGGACGGCGAAGCGAATATGCGCCGGCTTGCGTCGAGCGCGCTGCAAACGCTCGACGCACTGCGCGCGAGGCCGTCCGCCAGCGCGCTCGCTCGCCGTCTCGCCGCGCCGCTGAGCGAACGGCAGCGTGCATTGCTGATCGAATGGGGCTATCCGTACGTCTTCGACGAATTCCGTTTTCATATGACGCTATCCGGTTCGCTCGCCGATGCAGCTGAGCGCGCGGCGCTGGTCGCATGGTGGCAGGCGCGGACAGCCGCGCTCGGGCCGCTCGCAATCGATCACGCAGCGCTCTTTGTCGAACCCGCGCCCGGCGAGCCGTTCGTTTTGTGGCAGCGTGTGCCGTTCCAGACCCGTGAGGCGAGATAACCATGGCAGGTCGTTTGATCTATGTAATGGGACCGTCCGGCGCGGGCAAGGATTCCTTGCTGAATTTTGCGCGCAGCCGCCTGATGGGCGAGCCGATTCTATTTGCGCATCGCTACATCACGCGGCCTAGCGGCAACGGTGAAGCGCATGTCGCGTTGAGCGTCGAAGAGTTCGCGGCGCGCTCGGTGCTCGGTCTGTTCGCGCTCGAATGGTCGAGCCATTCGCTGCGCTACGGCATCGGCATCGAAGTCAATGCATGGCTTGCGCGTGGTTGCACGGTTGTCGTCAACGGGTCGCGTCAGCATTTGCAGCATACGCTGGCGCGCTATCCGTACGCGGAAGTCGTGCATGTGAACGCAGCGCCCCATATTCTCGAGGCGCGGCTCGGCGCGCGGGCGCGAGAATCGGCGGAACAGGTCGCGTCGAGACTCGCTCGCCGGGCGCCGTTTTCGCTGCCGGCGGGAATCCGGTGCACGACGATCGATAACTCCGGGGCGCTGGAAGACGCGGGGCACGCGCTGATTGCTTTTTTGCAGGCGCAAACAGAGGTTGGCGATATTCGCGATGTGACCAACGTTCTCAACGCCCGATAAGCGGAGGCTACCCGGTGGCAGCCATCCGCTCCCGGGTTGCGTCCTGCAGGCACGACACGAACTGCCGCACCGCCGGTGTGGGCAGCAGATCACGCCGCGAGATGATGCTGAGATCGTAGTTCGGCAGCGCTTCTTCGATCTGCGCGACGCGGATACCGAGTGGCGCGACCATTTGCGCGAGCGGCCGCGTAAAGCAGCCGATCACATCCGTTTGCGATACCAGCCCGAGCGTCACCGCGAATGACGACGGCGCCCGCACCAGTCGCTTTGGCACGGGCAAGCCGTGTGCGTTGAACATCGTCATCATCACGCTATGCGGAAAGTGATCCGCGCCCACCGTCACGATCCACTCCGCGTCGAGCAATTCATGGAGGCGCCTGACGTTCGCGAGCGGATGCCCGGCGCGCATCGCGATGACGAACTGGGTCGAGTAGAGCGGCGCCTGTACCAGATCGCTGTCGAGCGCCTGCACGTGATGAATCGCCGCGATATCGAGCGAGCCGTTACGCAATTGCGCGACGGCATCCGGGATCGTGACTTCTTCCAGATGCAGACTGACCAGCGGCATGGCGCGGCGAAACTTCGATACCGCATGCGGCAACGCGGTCAGCGCGATCGACGGCATCGTGCCCACGCTCACCTTGCCGGCCAGTTCCCCCTTCACCTGCTCGACTGCTTCGACGGCGCGGCGCATATCGCCCAGCAACTGTTCGGCACGCGGCAACAGCGCAAGCCCGCAGGCAGTCAACTCGATGCCGCGCACACTGCGCATCATCAACTCGGCATTCAGCGCGCTCTCCAGTTCGCGGATCGTATGCGTGACGGCCGGCTGCGTCACGCCGAGCTCGCGCGCGGCGGCGCGCAGGCTGCGGTGATGGGCGGCGGCAACGAACGCTTGCAGTTGTTGCAATTTCATGAGGGTAATCCCGTATATAAAGCTTGTTAATCGGGGTGAAAAAAACAGCATCTTATTCGAACAAAACGGCGTGGCTATAGTGCTTGCCTGTTTGCCGCGTGATGCGGCTTGAATTCCCATGGAGCGATAGATGAGCGAAGCCGCGCGTTTTACTGAAGTGTCCGACCTGGTGCCTGCCGCCGAAAGCCTGCGCGAGATCCGCCATCACATTCATCACCACCCGGAACTGGCCTACGAGGAAGTGCAAACCGCCGCACTGGTGGCCGAGAAGCTCGAGCAGTGGGGCTGGCAGGTCACGCGCGGTGTCGGCCAAACCGGTGTGGTGGGCACACTGAAACTGGGCACGGGCACGCGCAGTATCGGCATTCGCGCCGACATGGACGCGCTGCCGATCATCGAACAGACCGGTCTGCCGTATGCGAGCGGCACGCACGGCAAGATGCACGCGTGCGGCCACGACGGCCACACGACCATGCTGCTCGGCGCCGCCCAGCACCTTGCCGCTACCCGCAATTTCTCGGGCACCGTGCATCTGTATTTCCAGCCGGCCGAGGAAAGCGGTATCGACAGCGGAGCGATGAAGATGATCAACGACGGCCTGTTCGAGCGCTTCCCATGCGACGCCGTGTTCGGTCTGCACAATCATCCGGGCGAGGAGCCGGGCGTGATGCTGTTTCGCAAGGGGCCGTTCATGTCGGCGGGCGACAAGGCGATCATCACGATCGAGGGCGTGGGCGGTCATGCCGCGCGTCCGCATCTGACGGTCGATCCGGTGGTGGTGGCGGCGAGCATCGTGATGGCCTTGCAGACGATCGTCGCGCGTAACGTCGACCCGTCGCAGCCGGCGGTGGTGACGGTCGGCTCGATGCATGCGGGCACCGCGAACAACGTGATTTCCAGCAGCGCGAAGCTGGAATTGAGCGTGCGTTCCTTCAGCCCTGAAGTAAGGTCCTTGCTGAAAAAGCGCATTACCGAACTCGCCGAGAGCCAGGCGGCGAGCTATGGCGGCAAGGCGGTGGTGGAGTACATCGAAGGCTATCCGGTGGTGATCAATTCGGATGCCGAAACGGATTTCGCGGTACAGGTAGCGCGCGAACTCGTCGGCGACGACAAGGTGGTCGAGCAGACGGACATCCTCATGGGCAGCGAGGATTTCGCCTTCATGCTGCAGAAACGGCCCGGCACGTTCCTGCGGATCGGCAACGGTGCGGGCGAAGACGGTTGCATGGTGCACAACCCCCATTACGACTTCAACGATCGCAATCTGCCGGTCGGCGCGGCGTTCTGGACGCGGCTGGTGGAGCGGTATCTGGGGCAATGAGGGGGGTGGGGCGCCGCTGAAGCATCCCCGGCGCTCATAACAAGCCGGTCAGCGGGCATGGAGTTCGCACCGCCGGACATACAAGCATAACAACGAGGAAGACCTGTGATGAGCACTGCAACGGATCGAAGCCGCGCTGTGGACACCCCCCGAAGCACCAGCCGCGGCGCGATCGCCGCGGCGGTGATCGGCAACTGGCTCGAGTTTTTCGACTTCACCGTGTACGGCTTTTTTGCCGTGATCATCGGCAAGCTGTTTTTCCCGTCAGCGGATCCCACGACTTCGCTGCTGTTATCCGTGGCGACGTTCGCGGCGGGTTTCATCACACGGCCGCTCGGCAGCGTGATGCTCGGCGTCTATGCGGACCGCAAAGGCCGCAAGGCGGCGCTCAATCTGACCATCATGCTGATGGCGGCCAGCACCGGGGCGATCGCGATTGCGCCGACCTATGCACAGATCGGTCTCGCCGCGCCGCTGCTGATCGTGCTGGCGCGTCTCGTGCAAGGCTTCTCACAGGGCGGCGAGTTCGGCGCGGCAACGTCGACTTTGCTGGAGCAGGGCGGCGGGACCCGGCGCGGTTTTCGCGCCAGCTGGCAACTGGCGACGCAAGGCGGCGCGGCGCTGATGGGGTCGGGCATCGCGGCGGCGCTGTCGGGCGCTTTGCCGAAAGACTCGCTGGAAAGCTGGGGCTGGCGCATTCCGTTTCTGATCGGCGTGCTGATCGCGCCGGTCGGCATCTACCTGCGCCGCCGTCTCGCGGACGATCCGGTCGGCGCGCACGGCCACGCCATCGAGCGCGGCGTGCTACACGAACTCTTCACGGCGCATCTGCGGCCGTTATTGCTGATTACGCTCACGGTCATGGGCGGCACGGTCTCGACCTACATTCTGACCTTCTACATGCCGACCTATGCGATCCACACGCTCGGCCTGCCGATGTCGCTGTCGATGCTGGTCGGCGTCGCGTCGGGGCTCGTCATGCTCATTACGTGTCCGTTATTCGGCATGCTGTCCGATCGTATCGGCAGCCGTAAGCGGCCGATTCTATTCGGGCGCGGCGTGCTGGTGCTGCTGCTGTTTCCGTCCTTCATGCTGATCAACCGCTTCCCGCAGTTGCCCGTCATCATGTCGGCGACCGCGTTGATGCTGCTGTTCTACTCGATGGGATCGGCGTCGGAATTTGCCCTGATGTGCGAGTCGTTCCCGCGGCGCGTGCGCGCCACCGGCATTTCGATCGCGTATGCGCTGAGCGTGTGCGTATTCGGCGGCACCGCGCAGTTGGTCGCGACGTGGCTCATCAAACTGACCGGCAGCAAGCTGGCGCCGGCCGCTTATGTGGCCGGTTGTGTGATCGTGTCGTTGATTGCGGTGTCGATGCTGAAAGAGACTGCCGATAAACCGATCGATTGATCGCGCGGCCCCTCCGTGGGGCTTCCGCCAGGATCGGCGCGCGCGAGAGAAACGCGCGCCCTGATCACAACGCCTGCGTGCAATCAAATCAGCCGCGCCGCGCCACCATCTCCGAGACGGTCTGCGCGGCCTCCTGCAACGGCTCCAGAAACGCCTTCACCATCTGTTTGGCCGAATTACGCTGAGCATTGCCGCTGATATTCATCGCCGCGATCACGCGCCCCTGGCGGTTGCGAATCGGCGCGGACAACGAAATCAGACCGCCCTCCAGTTCCTGATCGACGATCGCCCAACCCTGGCGGCGCACCTGCGCGATCAGCTTTTTCAACTCTTCCTTGTCGGTCACCGTGCGTGGCGTGTGCGCGTAGAGCGGCGCCGAACTCAGGGTCGCGTCGAGCGTTTCGTCGTCGAGCGCGGACAGCAGCACGCGGCCCATCGACGTGCAATACGCCGGCAAGCGGCTGCCGATCGACAGGTTGATGGTCATGATCTTGTGAGTCGGCACGCGCAGCACGTAGACGATCTCCGTGCGATCGAGCACCGCCGCCGAGCAGCTCTCGTGAACCTGCGCCGAGAGGTTTTCCATCACCGGTTCGGCGAGATTCCAGAACGGCATCGAGGTCAGATACGCGAAACCAAGGTCGAGAATCTTCGGCGTGAGACGGAACAGGCGGCCTTCGGCCTCCACGTAGCCGAGCGTCTGTAACGTCAGCAGGATGCGGCGTGCACCGGCGCGTGTCAGGCCGGTGGCCGCGGCGACGTCGGTGAGCGTCTGTTCGGGGCGGCTGGCATTGAATGCGCGGATCACCGAGAGGCCTCGCGCGAACGACTGCACATACGAGTCGCCCGGTTTGTCCGAGGCCGGTTCGGCGTTGTCAGGAACGGCGGAAGACGGCGGCAGGGCTTTGCTCATGGACCTTGAAAGATGCGTTCGAAGAAGGGCGCACGGCACTCGCGTGGCTCGGCCGGCGCGATGCGGTGCAAAGGCGTGACGATAACTTAAGCCTTCTGATTCGCCAAACAAAAAACGGGCCTGGCTCGCCGACAGTATAGGTCGCGGCAAGGCGGCAGTTTCTTGCTCCCGGCGCCTCATCTATTTCCCCTCCATACGCCGATCGGCGACCTAATTTCACCTTGCATGTGTATGTGCCGCCCAACCCCTCGCAAGAAAAGAGCGACTCCACCGCCGTGCGAGAAGCGCTGGCTGATCCGACAGCCTCGTCGCCGTACGTTCAGTCGTTCGAAAAAGCGATGACCGTACTCTTTCGACGGCAGCAAGCGGCAATTGTCGATACGATCGGCACCTTCACCCGCGGTGAATGGGCCGATGCGAGATGCACGCCGGCCGACTCCCGCCCACATCAGTGGAATCCCTTAGCGACGCTTCCCGGATGGTAGCGCTACCATGCATACCACCAAGAAGCTTCGCCGGATTCCGATCCTTGAAGCGCAATGGTATCGCTACCATGGAGATGTCCGTGTCATCGACCCGCAAGACCCCTGAGCAGCTTCGCAGCTACCGCTGGTACGGCGTGAACGACCTGCGTTCGTTCGGCCACCGTTCACGCACCGCGCAGATGGGTTATCACCCGTCTGATTACATGGGCAAGCCGGTAATTGCCGTCGTCAACACATGGAGCGAGATCAACTCGTGCCACACGCACTTCAAGCAGCGTGTCGAGGAAGTGAAGCGCGGCATCTGGCAGGCCGGCGGTTTTCCGGTCGAGATGCCGGTAATGACGCTCGCCGAGCCGTTCCAGAAACCGACCACGATGCTGTATCGCAACTTCCTCGCGATGGAAACCGAGGAGTTGCTGAAGTCCTATCCGTTCGACGGTTGCGTGCTGATGGGCGGTTGCGACAAGACCACGCCCGGTTTGCTGATGGGCGCGATCAGCATGAATCTGCCGTCCATCTATCTGCCGGCGGGGCCGATGCTGCGAGGCAACTGGAACGGCCGCACGCTGGGCAGCGGCTCGGACACGTGGAAATACTGGGCCGAATTGCGCGCCGGCAAGATCACGGAAGAAGAGTGGAAAGGGATCGAAAGCGGCATCGCGCGCTCGCCGGGCCATTGCATGACGATGGGCACCGCGTCGACGATGACCAGCGCCACCGAAGCGCTCGGCCTGACGCTGGCAGGCTTCTCGTCGATTCCCGCCGTCGATTCGCGGCATGCGCAGTTCGCCTCGCTGACAGGACAGCGCATCGTCGAGATGGTGTGGACCGATCAGAAACCGTCCGACATCCTGACCGCGAAGTCGTTCGACAACGCGGTGACCACCGTGCTGGCCATGTCCGGCTCGACGAACGCAATCGTGCACCTCGTTGCCGTGGCGCGTCGCGCTGGCATCGATCTGACGACGGCCCGCTTTGACGAACTGGCGCGCATTACACCCGTGCTCGCCAATCTGCGTCCCGCAGGCCAGTACCTGATGGAAGACTTTTTCTACGCCGGCGGCCTGCGCGCGTTGCTGGTCGAGTTGGGCGACCTGATCGACGGCACGCAGATGACGGTCGATGGCGCGACGCTCGGCGAGAACATTGCGGGCGCGGAAATTTTCAATGACGACGTGATTCGCAAACGTAGCAATCCGCTCGTTGCCAGCGACGGCCTCGCGGTCCTGACCGGCAATCTGGCGCCGGACGGCGCGGTGATCAAACCCGCAGCGATGGAAGCGCATCTGCAGAAACATCGTGGTCCTGCGGTGGTTTTCAAGGACTACGCCGACATGGCGGCGCGCATCGATTCGGAAGACCTCGTCGTCACAGCCGATTCAGTGATCGTGCTGCAGCACGCGGGTCCTGTAGGTGCGCCGGGCATGCCTGAGTGGGGCCAGTTGCCGATTCCGCAAAAGCTGTTGAAAGAGGGCGTGCGTGACATGGTGCGCATTTCCGATGCGCGCATGAGCGGCACCAGTT
The DNA here is from genome assembly GCF_902833645.1 of Paraburkholderia fungorum. Lineage (GTDB taxonomy): Bacteria > Pseudomonadota > Gammaproteobacteria > Burkholderiales > Burkholderiaceae > Paraburkholderia > Paraburkholderia fungorum. The sequence goes on along the minus strand of NZ_CADFGE010000002.1, from coordinate 752,010 downwards.
ATGGCGCGTGCGTGCTGCACGTGGCACCCGAGTCGTTCGTGGGCGGTCCACTCGCGCTCGTCAGGGACGGCGACATGATCGAGCTGGACGTGCCGGCGCGGCGTTTGCACGTCGAAGTGAGCGATGCGGAACTCGCGGCGCGCAAGGCCGCATGGCAACCGCCCAAGCGGCCGTTCGAGCGTGGATTCGGCGTGATGCATCAACTGCACGTGACGCAGGCCAACAAGGGCTGCGACTTCGACTTCCTTGAAGAGCCCGTGAACCCGGGCGCGCCGCAAAGTCAGGCACAGGCCGCGCCGTTTGAGCCAGGCGCGCCGGCTGCGACGCGCACCGAACCCGAGATCCACTAACTCGATCGAGACTTCTCATGACCACACCCGACATCGCCATCAGCGAGGCCACGCTCGAACAGCTACGGCACGTCAGCACGGCCACGCTGACCACGCAGCTTTTCAAGCGCGGCTTGCGCAACGCATTCCTGCAAGGCGTCGCGCCACTCGTCAAACCGGCGCCCGGCGCGCCGAATGTGGTCGGCCCGGCGTTCACGCTGCGCAATATCCCGGCTCGCGAGGATATCGACCACGTTGGCGTGTTTCAGGACCCGGATCATCCGCAGCGCAAAGCCGTGGAAACGGCGCCGCCTGGCAGCGTACTGGTGCAGGACTGCCGTGGCGAGCGCGCGGTCGCGTCGGTGGGTTCGATTCTCGCGCTGCGTCTGGCGAAGCGTGGCGTCGCCGGCATGGTGTCGGATGGCCCGGTGCGCGACAGTGGCACGATCGCGGAACTGGGCTTGCCGATCTGGTGTGCCGGCGCGAGTGCGCCGCTGAATCTGGCGAGGCACCATGCGGTCGATATGAATGTGCCGATCGCTTGCGGCGGCGTGCCGGTGTATCCCGGCGATATCGTGGTGGCCGATGTGGACGGCGTGGTCATCGTGCCGCGCGAAATGGCAACTGAAATCGCCCGTGACGCCACCGAGCAGGAGCAACTTGAAGCGTTCATCACGCAGCGCATCGAAGACGGCCGGCCGCTGCGCGGCACGTATCCGCCGAACGAGGAAACACTGGCTGCTTACGCGCAATGGCGCGCACAAAAACAATAACGCGCTGACGCTGGTTCGAGCCGTCAAATAGCCATTGCTCGCGCGAACGGCGCGAGCGCAGGAGACATAGTGAATATCACGACACCGGCGATCGACGAATCGCGTCTGATCAATCGCCTGGCACTCCGTTTGATGCCGCTGCTCGGCGTGCTCTATCTCGTAGCCTATATCGACCGCTCCAATATCAGCTTTGCCAAGCTGCAGATGCTCGGCAGTCTCGGACTGTCCGAAGTCGCGTACGGGCTAGGCGCGTCGCTGTTTTTCATCGGCTATCTGTTGTTCGAAGTGCCGAGCAATGTGTTGCTGCACAAGTACGGCGCGCCTCGCTGGATGGCGCGCATCATGTTCACGTGGGGCATCGTCACGATACTTCTCGCGTTTACGCAGAACGCAACCATGTTTTACGTGCTGCGTTTCCTGCTCGGTGCGTCTGAAGCGGGTTTGTACCCGGGCGTGATTTACTACCTGACGTTATGGTTTCCGTCGCGGCATCGCGTGCGCATGCTCGGCTATTTCACCGTCGGCAGCAGTCTGGGCAACATGGTAGGCGCGCCGATTTGCGGCTGGCTGCTCGACAAGGGCGGCCTCGCGGGACTGCACGGCTGGCAGCTTGTGTTCATCGTGACGGGTCTGCCGTCGATTCTGCTGACCTTCATTGTGCTGCGCCTGCTGCCGGCTTCGCCGAAACAGGCTGCGTTTCTTTCCGCCGACGAAAAACAATGGCTCACCGATACGCTCGACGGGGAACGCGCGCAGATGAAGGCACGCTACGCCGGTCACGCCTCGTTGCTGAGCGTGTTGACCGAGCCGCGAGTGATCGGCATGGCGCTCTACTACATGATGCTGTCGATTTCCGTCTATGGCGTGAGCTACTGGCTGCCGACGCTGGTGAAAGGCTTCGGCGTCAGCAATACGACTAACGGCTTGCTGAACATCATTCCCTGGCTGATGGCGACTGTCGTGCTGGCGTGGCTGCCGTCGAAGCTGCGCGGCGGCAATCGCGCCATCGTCGCGATGCTTGTGTCCGCGTTGCTTGGCGTCGCGTGTTTCCTGAGCGCCGTGTTTCTGCCCACCAACACCCTGCGGTTTGCCGCGCTCTGCTTCGGCGCGCCATGCATGTATTTGCTGATCCCGTGTTTCTGGACGCTGCCGCCGAAGTTCCTGTTCGGCGCGCGTGCCGCGGCGGGCATCGCGGCGATCAATTCGCTGGGCAATATCGGTGGCTTCATTGCGCAGAATCTGGTGCCGTGGGTGCGTCAAACCACCGGCAGCGTGAAGACGCCGATGCTGATTCCGGCGACCTGTCTGCTGGTGTTTGCCGTCGTCACGTTGTTTATCCTGCGTCGTAATCGAGGCGGCTCCATCGCGCAAAGCCATCTGCCCGTGACCGAGTAGAACTGCTTTGGGTCCTTCCGGTCCAGTACGCCCGGCACGTTGGAGCGTTTCGCTGCGGACGCTCTATCGCGGTCTACAATACGCGCGAACCATCATCTAGCCACCTAGCCACCGAGCCATGCCGAATCACAAGCCTCCCGCCGCTGCCAGCCCCGAGATGACCGAGGCGGCGGCGCCAGCGAAACGCTTGCGTGGCGGCGCCAAGGGTCTGCGCATCACGGATGTCGCCGCGCAAGCGGGCGTCGCGCCGATTACGGTGTCGCGCGTTTTCAATAGCCCCGAAACGGTCGCGCCCGAGACGCTCGAACGCGTGCGGCAGGTCGTGCAGAAGCTCGGCTATGTACCCAATCGCCTTGCGGGCGGTTTGTCGTCGGCGCGTTCGCGGCTGATCGCGGCGATCGTGCCGACCATTTCCCATTCGCTGTTTTCCACCACGATCCAGGTGTTCAGCGAGACCATGTCGCGCGCGGGTTATCAGGTGTTGCTGGCCTTGAGCGGCTATAGCGATTCGAGCGAAGAGGCCTTGCTTGACGCGGTGCTGAGCCGGCGTCCGGAAGGTGTGTTGCTGACCGGTGTTGCCCATACGGATTCTTTGCGTGAACGCTTGCGCAATGTGGGCCTGCCGATCGTCGAAACCTGGGATATGACCGATACGCCGATCGACATGCTGGTCGGCTTTTCGCACTATCAGATCGGCGCCGCCGTGGCCGGGCACTTTCTGCAACGCAATGTGCGGACACCCGGCCTCGTGTCGGCGAACGACGAGCGCGCACGCGCTCGCCGCGACGGTTTTCGCGACCGGCTTGCACAGGCGGGCATTCACAACGTCGCCGAGGTGCTGGTGTTGCCGCCGAGCTCGGTTGCGCTCGGCAAAGCCGCACTGCCGACGCTGCTCGAACAGGCGCCGCAACTCGACGCGGTATTTTGCGGTTCCGATCTGCTGGCGCTCGGTGTGCTTGGCGCGAGCAAACAGCTCGGCTTGAGCGTGCCGTCGCAACTGTCGATCTGCGGTTTCGGCGACCTCGAATTCGCCGCCGAAACCACGCCGCAACTCACCACCGTGCGCGTGGACGGTACCCGCATCGGACTCACCGCCGCGCGCTGCCTGCTCGATCGTCTGGGCGGCGAGAGCAACGCCAGGGTGACCGACGTCGGTTTCCAGATCGTCGAGCGCGAAACGGTCTGATTCCGCCGCGCCACGGTGGCGGGCGAGACACCCGCGCGCCGGCCGCTTGGGCCATCGAGCCACTATCCATGATGGGCAGCGAACCGAGGGTTTGCATGGATGCCGCCAGGTTCGTAAATTTGTATGATGACCCGACAACATGATCTATCGGGACATCCCATGTTCGAGAAGATTCCTGTTCGCGCACTGAGCGATACCGTCGCGCAGCAGTTGCTCAGGCAGATCGACAAAGGCACTTTCGCGCGTGGCGGCAAGTTGCCGACCGAGGCGGTGCTGGCGCAGCAGTTCGGAGTGAGCCGCACGGTGATCCGTGAGGCGATTTCGCGGCTGAAGAACGAAGGCGTGGTCGAGCCACGCCAGGGCAGTGGCGTGTTCATCGCCGCGCACGGCGCGATCCGGCCGCTGCGCATCGACTATGCGGAAGCGGTTGAAGCAGGCTCGGTGCTGCAAATCCTCGCGCTGCGGCGGGCGATCGAGGCGGAGGTGGCGGCGGAAGCCGCTCTGCACCACAGCCACGCGGACCTGGTGTCGATCGATTCCGCCCTCGCGAAGATCGACGAAGCGGTGGCCGAAGGCGAGAACGGTGTCGCCGAAGATGTCGCGTTCCACCGCGCGATCGCCGTCGCCACCGGCAATCCGTATTTCCTCAAGACGCTCGTCTTCCTGAACCAGTACCTCGAAGCCGGCACCGTGGTGACGCGGCGCAACGAGGCGCTGCGCGACGATTTCTCGCGTCAGGTGCGTGAAGAGCACGCGGCTATCGTCGCGGCGATCCGGGCGGGCGATCCCGCGGCGGCGCGTAATGCTGCGAGCACCCATATGAACAATGCCGCACGGCGGCTTGCGGAAGCGGGTATCTGCTGAACCGAACTGAGGCACCCCGGACTGGGCTCTTGCGGGGTGCATAGGGCTAACCAGGTTAGAGGTCAAGCATGTCCAGAAACGTCGGCGTTATCGGTCTCGGAGCGATGGGTATGGGCGTCGCGCGCTCGCTGTTGCGCGCGGGCTTTCGGGTTCACGCGTGCGACCTGCGCAGCGAAATCCTGCAAGTGTTCGTTGCGGCAGGCGGTGTCGGCTGTGCGTCGCCGGCCGAGCTTGGCGCGCAATGCGAGGTGGTCGTCACGCTGGTCGTGAATGCCGCCCAAACCGAAGCGGTGCTGTTCGGCGCGCAAGGTGCGGTCGCCACGATGAAACCCGGCAGCGTGGTGATCGCGAGCGCGACAGTCGCACCGGACTTCGCGATCGCGCTCGGCAAGCGTATCGAAGCGGCTGGTTTGCAGATGCTCGACGCGCCGGTGTCCGGTGGCGCCGCACGCGCCGCATCCGGCGAAATGACGATGATGACGTCGGGCCCCGACACGGCCTATGCCGCATGCGAGGACGTGCTGGCCGCAATGGCCGCCAAGGTCTATCGGCTGGGTTCGGCGCACGGCGCGGGTTCGAAAGTGAAGATCATCAATCAGTTGCTGGCGGGTGTGCATATCGCCGCGGCCGCCGAGGCGATGGCGCTCGGTTTGCGCGAAGGGGTCGATCCCGATGCGCTGTACGAGGTCATCACGCATAGCGCGGGCAATTCGTGGATGTTCGAGAATCGCGTGCCGCATATTCTGAATGGCGATTACATGCCGCTCTCGGCAGTCGATATCTTTGTCAAGGATCTCGGTTTGGTGCTCGATACCGCGCGCGGCTCGAAGTTTCCTTTGCCTTTATCCGCGGCGGCGCATCAGATTTTCATGATGGCGTCGAGTGCAGGGTATGGTGGCGAAGACGATTCCGCGGTGATCAAGATTTTCCCCGGCATCGACTTGCCGGCGGCGAAGTAAGCGCGGAGTCTGCCATGGCCACTTCGCCCAGACGCGCGCTGCTCGGCTGCATCGCCGACGATTTCACCGGCGCCACTGATCTCGCCAACATGCTGGTGCGCGGCGGCATGCGCACGGTGCAGAGCATCGGCGTGCCCGCGTCGAACGATGTCGTTGAAGCCGACGCGCTGGTCGTCGCGCTGAAATCGCGCACGATTGCGCCCGCCGACGCCGTCGCGCAATCGCTCGCCGCATTGGACTGGCTGCGCGAGCAAGGGTGCCGCCAGTTCTTCTTCAAATACTGTTCGACGTTCGATTCGACCGACGCCGGCAATATCGGTCCGGTCACGGATGCGTTGCTCGATACGCTGTCCAGCGAGTCCGGCGCAACGGCTTTCACGATTGCCTGCCCGGCGTTTCCCGAGAATGGCCGCACGATTTATCGCGGCTATCTGTTTGTCGGCGATACATTGCTGAACGAGTCAGGGATGGAGAACCATCCGCTCACGCCGATGCGCGATGCGAATCTCGTGCGCGTGCTGCAAAGGCAAACCGGCTCGAAAGTCGGCCTCGTGCGTTACGACACCGTAGCCAAAGGCGTGTCGGCAATACGCGAATGTTTCGGCGCATTGCGCAGCGACGGTGTGCGCATGGTGATCGCCGATGCGGTATCGGATGCCGATCTTCACGTACTCGGCGAGGCATGCGCCGACCTGACGCTGATCACGGGCGGCTCCGGTATAGCGCTAGGTCTGCCCGGCAACTTTCGTCGCGCCGGCCTGCTCGCCGAACGCGGCGATGCCGCGCAATTGCCGAGCGTCGAAGGATTGTCGGCGGTGCTGGCCGGCAGCGCCTCCAAAGCGACCAATGCGCAAGTGGCGGCCTGGCGCGAGAGACGGCCGGCGTTCCGCATCGATCCGCTTGCGGCGGCGCGCGGTGAAGCGGTGGTCGACCAGGCGCTGGCCTTCGCGCAGCCGTATCTGGATAAAGACGAACCTGTGCTGATCTACGCGACTGCCACGCCCGACGAAGTCAAAGCGGTGCAGCGTGAACTCGGTATCAACGAAGCGGGGCACCTGGTGGAATCCACGTTGGCGTCGATCGCGCGTGGTTTGCGCGAGCGCGGCGTGCGCAAGTTCGTGGTGGCGGGCGGCGAAACCTCGGGTGCCGTGGTGCAGGCACTCGACGTGCGCACGTTGCGGATCGGCGCGCAGATCGATCCGGGTGTGCCGGCCACGGCAACGACGGATGCCGAGCCGCTCGCGCTCGCCTTGAAATCGGGCAACTTCGGCACAGTCGACTTTTTCGAAAAGGCGCTGCGCCACCTCGATGGAGCCACGCCATGACCGGCACACCCGCACTTCATACGACGAACGAAGCACGCGTGCGCGAAGAAATCTGCGTGACCGGTGCGAGTCTCTATCAGCGCGGCTATACGGTGGGCAGCGCGGGGAACATCAGCGCGCGCCTTGACGACGGCTGGTTGATCACGCCGACGGATGCCTGCCTCGGCCGGCTCGATCCGGCCGATATCGCCAAGGTCGATTTGCACGGTAACGCGGTATCCGGCGGCAAACCGTCGAAAACGCTTGCGCTGCATCGGAGCATCTATGCACGCAACGATGAAACGCGCGGCATCGTCCATACGCATTCGACGCATCTGCTTGCCTTGACGCTCGCCGGCGTCTGGCACGACAACGATGTTCTGCCGCCGATCACCCCGTACTACGTGATGAAAGTGGGCCACGTCCCGCTGATCCGTTACCGACGACCCGGCGACCCGCAAGTGGCCGAGCAGATCGCCGCGCTCGCGGGCACGGTTCGCGCGGTCCTGCTCGAGCGGCTCGGTCCGGTGGTGTGGGAGCGCTCAGTGGCGCATGCATCGTATGCGCTTGAAGAGCTCGAAGAGACCGCGCGTCTCTGGCTGATGACCAACCCACGCCCCGCGCCGCTCGACGAGGCGGCGCTTGAAGAACTTCGGAAGGTGTTCGGCGCGCGCTGGTAGATGCCAATTGGGGCAATCCCGGCGCTCACGTCCCGTCCATTGAATGCTTCCGCACCGATCCAAACCGTTACCAGGGAGTTTCCGCCATGCCTCGTTTCGCCGCCAACCTGACCATGATGTACAACGAGCACGCGTTTCTTGACCGTTTCGCCGCTGCGGCAAAAGACGGCTTCAACGCCGTGGAGTTTCTGTTTCCCTATGATTTTCGTGCCGGCGACATCAAGGCGCGGCTCGAGTCGAACGGTCTGAATCAGGCGCTCTTCAATGCGCCGCCCGGCGATTGGGCGGCAGGCGAACGCGGCATTGCATCGCTGCCGGGCCGCGAAGACGAATTTCGCCGCAGCATCGAAACCGCGCTCGATTACACGCGTGTGCTCGGCAATCGCAAGCTGCATGTGATGGCCGGATTGATTGGTGCGGATCAACCGCGCGCGCGGCATCGCGAGGTGTATCTGAAGAATCTCGCCTATGCCGCCAAGGCCGCGCAGGGGGACGGCATCACCGTCGTGATCGAGCCGATCAATACGCGCGATATGCCCGGCTTCTTTCTGAACCGTCAGGACGACGCGCAGGCAATTTGCGCTGAAGTGGGCGCGCCGAATCTCAAGGTGCAGTTCGACTGTTACCACTGCCAGATCGTTGAAGGCGACCTGGCAGTGAAGCTCAAACGCGATATGGGAGGCATTGGCCATATTCAGATTGCGGGCGTGCCGGAACGCCATGAGCCCGATACAGGCGAACTGAATTATCCGTATCTGTTCGATCTGATCGACACGTTGGGCTATGACGGCTACATCGGTTGCGAATACCGGCCGCGTGCCGGCACGTCGGCGGGACTCGGCTGGCTCGCGCCATATCTGAACGTCGCGCGTTGATAAGAACTGAGGACGGAGCCCATCATGAAAGTACTGATTACCGGCGGTGCTGGTTTTCTTGGCCAGCGTCTCGCGCGTGAACTGTTGACGCGCGGCGTCGTGAAAGACGAGCGCGGCCGGCCACAAGCGATTACCGAGCTGGTGCTGCTCGACGTGGTGCACGGAAGCGATTTCGGTGACCCGCGCGTGCGTTCGGAAGTGGGCGATATCGCCGAGCGCGGCGTGCTCGATCGCGTGATCGATAACAGTACCGCGGCAATTTTCCATCTTGCGGCGATCGTCAGCGGACAGGCCGAAGCGGATTTCGATCTCGGCATGCGTATCAATCTGGACGCATCGCGCTTGCTGCTGGAAACCTGCCGGCAGCGCGGGCACACGCCACGGGTGGTGTTCACGAGTTCGGTGGCCGTGTATGGCGGCGATCTGCCCGAGGTCGTGCAGAACGATACCGCGCTGAATCCGCAATCGTCGTACGGCGCGCAGAAGGCGATCGCGGAGTTGTTGCTCAACGATTACACGCGGCGGGGTTTCGTCGACGGCCGGGTGCTGCGGCTGCCTACCATCAGCGTGCGACCGGGCAAGCCGAACGCGGCGGCGTCGTCGTTCGCGAGCGGCATTGTTCGCGAGCCGCTGAACGGCGAAACCGCAGTGTGCCCTGTTGCGGGCTCGACGCGCGTGTGGCTGTTGTCGCCGCGCAAAGCGATCGAAAGTCTGATCGCCGGGCTCGAGCTTGATTCCGCCGCGCTCGGCAACCAGCGCGCGCTGAATTTGCCGGGCATTTCGGTGAGCGTCGACGAAATGGTGGCAGCGCTGCGCGACGTGGCGGGCGAAGAGGTTGCGGGGCGGATCGTATGGGCGCCGGATGCGCGGGTGGAGAAGATTGTCGGCAGTTGGCCGGGCCAGTGGGACGCCTCGCGCGCCGAACGGCTTGGCTTGAGCGGGGACCGCAGTTTCGCCGATGTGATTCGCAGTTATATCGCCGACGAGGGTATTTCGATCCGCTAGTACGCTAATAACGGCCTGTGCCGGGGGCGCTGTTGCAAGGGCGAGAGCACCGTAGGCCGCAGAATGATTCAAAACCGCGTGCAGGCCGGCGCAAGGGCACTTTTCCCGGCGCGGGCACGTCAATCTTCATATCCATACGCCCCCGCGTATTCCCTGGTCCGGAGCCGGCTTTGCTTGACATGGTTTCCGCGACACGCCTATCATCGCAGCTAGTTGTTCGATATATGACCGTGTGTTCGTATATAGAACAAATGACCGCCACTCCCGGCTCATCGTTTACTATCCTGCGCTAAGCTGAATTGATACGACGGCTGCCATGCGGCCGTTTCCCATTGCACTCGCCGGGCCGATGCTGCGGAGCAGCCGGCTCGTGCTGCTGGCGGACATCCGTTGGCGGCACAGCGCACGCAGCACATCAACTGGAGACATCACATGACCGAAGCATTCCTGTGCGACGCGATTCGCACCCCGATCGGCCGCTATGCGGGTTCGCTGTCGTCGGTTCGCGCCGACGATCTGGGCGCGGTGCCGCTCAAGGCGCTGATGGAGCGCAATAAAGACGTCGACTGGAGCGCGATCGACGACGTGATCTACGGCTGCGCGAACCAGGCCGGTGAAGACAATCGCAACGTCGCGCGCATGTCGCTATTGCTGGCCGGTTTGCCGCAAGATGTGCCGGGCTCCACGGTAAACCGCCTGTGCGGTTCGGGCATGGACGCCGTGGGCATTGCCGCGCGCGCGATCAAATCGGGCGAGGCCGCGTTGATGCTGGCCGGCGGTGTCGAAAGCATGAGCCGCGCGCCGTTCGTGATGGGCAAGGCAAGCAGCGCGTTTTCGCGTCAGGCCGATATCTTCGATACGACGATCGGCTGGCGTTTCGTGAACCCGCTCATGAAGCAGATGTACGGCGTCGACTCGATGCCCGAGACCGGCGAAAACGTCGCGACCGACTACAAGATCAGCCGTGCCGATCAGGATGCATTTGCGCTGCGCAGCCAGCAGAAAGCCGCGCGCGCGCAGCGTGACGGCACGCTCGCGCAGGAAATCGTCGGCGTGACGATCGCGCAGAAGAAGGGCGATCCGATTACCGTACTGCAGGACGAACACCCGCGCGAAACCAGTCTTGAAGCGCTCGCCAAGCTGAAAGGCGTGGTGCGTCCCGACGGCACGGTCACGGCCGGCAATGCGTCGGGCGTGAACGACGGCGCGGCGGCTTTGCTGCTGGCGAACGAAGCAACCGCGAAGCGTTTTGGCCTTACGCCGCGTGCACGCGTGCTGGGTATCGCCACGGCCGGCGTTGCGCCGCGCGTGATGGGCATCGGCCCGGCGCCGGCCACGCAGAAGTTGCTGGCGCGCCTGAACATGACCATCGACCAGTTCGACGTCATCGAACTGAATGAAGCGTTTGCCTCGCAAGGTATTGCCGTGCTGCGCGCGCTCGGCGTCGCGGATGACGACGCACGCGTGAATCCGAACGGCGGCGCGATCGCGCTCGGCCACCCGCTCGGCATGAGCGGCGCGCGCCTCGTGACCACTGCGATGTATCAACTGCATCGCACGCAGGGCCGTTTCGCGCTGTGCACGATGTGTATCGGCGTCGGTCAAGGTATCGCGATCGCTATCGAGCGCGTGTAACGGTCTGGCATCGGCGCAGCGGTGCAGCGACGTCTGTAGCGTCGAGGCTGCGCGTATAACATCTTGCAGCCACACCATGAACAGCCCCTTTGCTCACGCAAAGGGGCTGTTTTATTTCTGCCCTCGGTTTGGACGCACCGGTAATTGAATGTGTGTTTAATCGTCGTTAATGGCCGATTCAGATTGCATCGTGACGAATGCCGTCGATGAAAATAATAATGACCGGTCCCCTCGCCATGCAGTATGCGTTTAATGCTGTGTGCATATTGTGCATTCTCGCCGTATAGGGATGGCAGGCGAGATTGAAGCGCTGCTGTCAACCGGTTGAGACCGCGGCGAGGCCGTGCTGCGGGATTTCGCATCATGCTGTTCGCTGATTTGAAAATCGCAATATAAACGACCGAAGCTTCTTGTAAGGCATGTACAATCATCGCCCTGCACCGCTTTAATAAGTGAACGCCTGAAGCTGGATGCATTCGTGGCGTTAATCGGCATCCTGGGGTTTCAGATCGCCATGGCGCCAGATTGAACAATTTATCGAGGAGCGCGTAAATGATGAAGGCAGCGACGATTGGAGCAGCATTGATGGTGGCGGCTTTCGCCGCCGCGCAACCGGCGTGGGCGCAGGACGCGATGGCGAGTGCCGCGCAAGGCATCGTCAGCGAGGTGCAACCGGTGCATCTGAAGGCGCAGATCGTGGGTATCGATCCGGGCACCCGCACACTCACGCTCAAAGGGCCGGCCGGCAACGTGGTAGTCGTGCTGGTGAGCCAGCAGGTCGCCGGTTTCGATCAGCTGCAGATCGGCGACCGGGTCGATGTCCTGTACAAGAATGCGTTGCTGGTGAAGGCGGATAAGGTCATCGGCGCGGACAAGGGTATTCGTGCGCGCGTCGATACGCAGGTGTATGCGCCGGCCTCGGGCGGCTTTGCATCCGCGCGCCAGGTCGAAGTGCTGGCCACCGTGCAGAAGATCGATCACAAGAAGCGCCTCGTCACGCTGCGCGGCGCCTATCAGACGCAAACGCTCGAGGTCGGACCTGACGTCGATCTGAAGGGCGTCAAGGTTGGCGATACGATCCACGCGGTATTCGTTTCGGCGGCGGCCGTGCAGGTGACGCCGCAGTAACTGGCTAGGCATGGCAATCGGCAAACACCCCTCGTTGCAGGGGTGTTTGCTTTTCCACGGTACGAAAGTTCGATCATCGAGTCGTCTCGGGACACGCTATCGAGCCGCCGGCGCCTCCAGTCCCAATCCTGCAAGCCATCCCAGCCAACGTCTCACGAAACCACGTTTGGCCGGCAGCGCGCAACTCAACGACGCACGCGCGCCGCGTTCGCTATCCGTGCTAAGCCACACACGTTCGCCGCGGCGCAGCCGGAACTCATTGCCCGGTTCGAGCCAATGATCGTAGGGCGAGTTGACGCGCGTGAGCCATACGCGCGCGCCTTGCACACTGAGTGTGCTGTCGGCGTCGACACGCCATGTCAGCGTGGCGCCTGGTGCTACGGAAAAATGTAGTACGACCTTGGGAAGACCCTCGTTGTGTCGACACGCCGACCGACTTGAGTCGTCATCCATGCATTGCGGGCTTGCCTGATCCATCTTGCTCTCCGTCATCGAGCCGGCGGACGGAGCACCCATAAAACAAAAGGCCCCTTCCGTTACCGGCGGGGCCTTTGGGTCCTTGTTTGCAGATTCAGACTGCTAACGCGCACGTGCTCCCAAATGCCTGCCGACGATGGCATGCATTGTTCGATTTTTAATCGCGACGGGGAGGGAGGTGTGCGTCAACATGAGATCGAGTGTGCCGTTTTGCCGCAGGTCTTGTCAATAAAAAAATCGCAATGAATTCAGGCGATAAAGCGAGGCGCGCGGAGTCGATCCGTTGTGCTTGCGGTGACGCTGCGACGAATCTGGGCGGCGAGGGTGCTTCGCAATGCATAACGCTTGCGCCGGGTCGCGTTGCCGGTATCGTCACCTTGACGCTCGGCCAGGTAGCGCGCCGGCGGTGCGAGGACGAACCAGCCGTTCCAGCGCGCGAGCGCGCCGCATTCCATCGACAGGCGATCGTAGTCGGCGGCCACACGACGCTTTTTCAGGCAGTAACGCCAGTTGGCGTAGATGTGTGCCTGCCTGGAGACGATGAAGGTGCCGCCTGCATCGAGCGCTGCGGCGACACATTGCGCGAGGTAGACCACCAGCACTTTCGGCCGCAGTCCATACCAGCGCTTGGTGAGCGCGCGAAACAGCTCGCGGCCGTTGACCGACGTGTCCGGCCCCTGCACGGAGCCGATGCAAAGACGTGGCCGCCGTACTTTGCCGCCGAGATAGGCGAGACTGAACGTGCAGGAAACAATGCGCCTGTCGCGCGCATCGCGGATGCACAGGGTCCAGTCGCCTTCCTTCTGGAATTGTTCAATCGACTCGAGCGACACATACCAGCGCTCGGCGCCCACCCCGAACGATGCGATCGTCGCCGAGCCGACCGCGGCGATCCGCGCGGCGAGTTGCGGCACGCGTTGCTGCGTCAGTGCCTGGTGATCGAGGCTCGCCATCAGGCGCTCGCGCGGGCTGAAGCGGGTATGGAGGAACGGCCGGTGCATGCGCTCAAGCGCGGTGGGGTGACGTTTCACCAGATCGTGCAAGGGCGAAATGGCGCAGCGTTTGAGCCATATTTGCGTGGAGCGCCACGATATCAGCGAGCGCAGCCATAGGCGCACGCGTCGCCAGCGATGAAACAGGCTGGTGCCGGGGTAGAGTGAATGGGCGGCTTGCTGGATGACCGCGAAGGAGGCAACGGCGCGCGTGAACCACGGCGAGCGGGTGCGGCTTCCATCGTTCGAGACAGTCGACATGGCAAATCCTTTGGCTACTTCAACGGAGCGGATGCTAGTCGCGCGGGTTACGTGTCCGTGTCGAATTACTTGTGCGTTTGTCGAGTTTTGTTTAGCGTGTCGCAAGATGTGCGGCGCATCAGCTATGCTGTGCGTCGAGCCGGCTCGTGCGGCCGTTGCCGGCCGGTCCGCGCTGTGCGGATAGGTATCCGGCGCGTCACAGTCGCTTGCTGGCCGTGCACCGCGCTATGCCGCAGCCGCCGCTGCCCGCCGCTACTGAAACAACTAGCCCTGAACGATTCGTCCCATGCCATTCCGGATTCTGCTTGTCGAAGACGATGACCGCCTGTCGGCGCTGGTCGCGGGTTACCTGCGCAAACACGACTACGAGGTCGAGACGGTGCTGCACGGTAACGACGCCGTGCCGGCCATTTTCAAGCGCCGCCCGGACCTGGTGATTCTCGACGTGAACCTGCCTGGCAAGGACGGCTTTCAGATTTGCCGCGAGGCGCGCGAGCAATTCGACGGCGTGATCATCATGGTGACTGCGCGCGACGAGCAGTTCGACGAAGTGCTGGGCCTCGAATTCGGCGCGGACGATTACGTGCATAAGCCGGTCGAACCACGCGTGCTGCTGGCGCGCATCAAGGCGCAACTGCGCCGCGTGACCACGCGGCCGGTGGAGAACGCTCAACCCGAGAGCTACACCTTCGGCAAGTTCGAGATCAGCCGGGCCAGCCGCACGGTCAAGCTGCCGGACGGCAGCCTGCCCGATCTGACCTCGGCAGAGTTCGACTTGCTCTGGGCACTGGTGAGTTGCGCGGGCGAAGTGGTGAGCCGCGACGAATTGATGCGGCAGCTGCGCGGTATCGAATTCGACGGCCTCGACCGCACGATCGACGGCGGCATTTCCAAGCTGCGCCGCAAACTGCACGACGACTCCGGTACTCCGCAGCGCATCAAAACGGTCCGCGGCAAGGGCTATCAGTTCAGCAAGCTGGCGTGGGACTGAAGGCGTTTGCTGTAGCCGGCACTGAGGGGCAGCCGGGGTCAAAAGTGAGTGGGCATTGAGTTTCGATTGAGTAATACGTCGAAAAATCGGCCGACAAAACTCCACAAATGCGGTAGCAAATCGACAGTCATGCAAGGCGCGGATGATTAGGATCGCAGGCTTGTGCAACCACAGGCTTAGTGATGTCCGCTCGCGTTTCCCCACTCTCCGGCCATGCCGTGTTGATGATTCACGGTTTGGGTGGCACGCGCCATGATTTTGGCGCGCTCGACCGCAAGTTCGAGCAGATCGGTTACGACGTGCATTTGCCGTCGCTGCCGGGCCACGGCTCGAACCCAGACGCATTGAGCCGGGTGACGCTGAGCGACTACATGCAGTTGCTGAGCCACACATACCGCGAGCTGATAGCGCGTTACGAGCGTGTGGACGTCGCGGGCATTTCGATGGGCGCATTGCTCGCATTGATGTTGAGTGCGCGCGAGCGCATGACGACGGGGCGCCTGATTCTGCTGTCGCCGCCGTTATTCCTCGACGGCTGGGGCGGTTCGCGTCTGCGTCCGCTGCGCTATCTGATGTACTGCGTGCCGGGGCTGCGTCATCTGATTCGCGTTCCGGAGGGCGAGCCGTTCGGCATCAAGAACGCGCGTATTCGCAACCTGATCCGTCGCCATGTGCAGAAGGGCAGCGGCGTTCACTATCCGTACGTGCCGCTGTCGGCGATCGAGCAGGTCGACTGGATGCGCTTCGCGGTGAAGCGGGCGCTGGGCCGCGTAACGTGCGAAACCCTGGTGATGCATTCGGAGGAAGACGAGGTGACGAGCATCCGTTCCGCGGAATTCGTATGCGAGAATCTGGGGAGCCGCTCGGTGACCCTCGTGCGCTTGACCGACAGCTATCACATGATCACACTGGACAACGAACGTGAAAGGGTAGCGGAGCAAACTCTGGCATTTGTGCAGAGGGTCTAGCAGCGCTCCGGATAGACCACAACCGCATCAAAAGAAGCGAAGAGAAGAAAGAAATGCCACCTGCTGCGGAGCAAAAGAAACTCAGCCCCTATCGCTACGTCAGGTGGCGCTTACACCGTTTCCGCCGCTCGTGGACGGACACGCGGGCAGACCGGATTCCGAGCTGGTCGAGACTGTACCTGCGCGTCTACCTGCGCCTGCTAACGCTAACAGCGCTAGTGCTGTTGGCATCGATCACCACCCTGAGCCTCGCGCTTAAAACATCGCCGTCGATCTGGCAAACGCTGGCAACGGCACAGGCGTCGATACCCATTGCATTGGTCACGCTGTTGCTGCCGGCAATAACCGCCTACCGCTGGATGCGTCCGGTCTGGCTGGACCTGGTGATGGTCCGCGAACGCGCAATCGACTTCACCGGCGGCCGCTTCAACACCCGTGCCCGCGAATCGCATAGCGTGATAATCGGGCCTTTGGCGCGTACGCTGAACGCGCTGGCCGAACGCATGGAACGCCTGATCGCCGCGCAGCGCGAACTCACCAACGGCATCTCCCATGAACTGCGCACGCCTCTCGCCCGCGTGCGCTTCGCGCTGGAGAACCTTCGCGAACCCGCTTCCGCGGCCGAATACAACAGCGCATTGGCAAGCATCGGCCAGGATGTCACCGAACTCGACGAGCTCATCGACATGAGCCTGACCTACGCGCGCCTCGAATACAGCTCGCTGCAATCGAACCTCGAATCGACCGCGCTTGCGGCATGGTTCGACAGCCAGATCACCGATGCCACGTTGCTGTACGCGGACAAGCAACTGATCGCGCAAACCGGGGTCGACCCGTCGCTCCGCGTTGTCATGGATAAGCGCCTCATGTCTTACGCAATGCGAAACTTGCTGCGCAACGCGAGTAAGTACGCGCAGTCGCGAATCATGGTCGGCCTGAGCGTCAGGCACGGCAACGTGGAAATCTACGTGGAAGACGACGGCACAGGCGTGCCGCCCGACCAGCGGGCGCGCATTTTCGATGCCTTCGTGCGGCTCGATCGCCAGACCGGCGGCTATGGTCTCGGTCTGGCTATTACGCAACAGGTGCTGCGCGCCCACCACGGCCGCATTGCCGTCACCGATCCCGTGACGCTCGGCGGCGCGCGCTTCGAAATGAGCTGGCCGGTGGGGACCGTGGCGTGAAATGCGCTGTTCCGGGCAGCGTCAATAGGTATGGCCCAACTGGAAGTAGAAGTTATGGCGGCCGCTTGGCGCGAATGCTATACCCAGATATATCGGTCCGAAGGAGCTGGTCAACGCGGTGAAAATCGTTACGCTGCGCTTCAGCGGTCCGCTGCCGAATTCGGAATCGCGGTTCCAGACGTTGCCGGCTTCAATGCTCAGCCCCGCAAACAGGCCGCGAATCGGCGACGCGTTGAAGACAGCGAGCTGATTCATGTACGTGACCTGGCCGTACAGCATGGAATTGCCGGACAGTTGGTCGGCGGCATAGGCCGACAGATGCTGGAAGCCGCCTAGCGTGAAGCCGAACGGATTGGTCAGGTTGGTGCCGCCGAAGTCGTTGCCCGCTTCTATGCTCGCGTTGATGCTGTGCCGCCCATAACTGGCCGCGACGATGCTTTTGCCATATACCTCGGTGAAGCTGTCGCTGCCCGCGAACAACGAACGTTCCACGCGTAGTTCGCCGAAATAACCTTTGCGGGCAAACAGCGGATCGTCGAGCTGATCGATCACGAGACGTGCGCGCGCGCTGAGCTGCCGCCCGTAAATATCGGGGAACAGCAGCGGCGGGTTAGGCGTACCGTCGTCCAGCGGCAAATTGTATTGCGGCGAAGCGAAGCCGTGCGCGTACGCTACGCCGATCCGGAAGTCGCCGAGACGCGCAAGCGGTATGCCGAAGTCGAGCCCGGCGCGCTCGGTCTGCAACAGGTATTGCGTAACCTTGATGTTGCCTGAATCGTCGTAGAGGTTGGCGTAGCGGCGCTGAAACTCGACATAGGGCGCGACGTAATAGCCGAATGAAGTGGACAACGGTTGCCGCAACTCGGCGTGCAGGTCGATCAGGTCGCTGCCGACGGTCCCGTCCACGCGTCCTTCGAGCCCGGACGAAGTGAGCCACGGCCGGCGATAACCGAGATGCAGCCGGAAGCCGCCTTCGTCTGTCGAGCTACTCGATAGACCGAGTCCGAACAGCAGGAAATTCGGCCCCCATTGCTTCTGCTGCGCGGAGATGACGAGTTTATGGTCGTCGCCGTCGTCGACGAGTTGCTGGCTCACGCTGGCGAAGTCGCCCGTGTTGGAGAGCGCCAGCAAGTCCTTGTTGAGCGCACTCGGGTCGTACACGTCGCCGGGTTTGACATGCAACGCATTGCGAATGCGTGACTCGGGCACCGCGCCTTGCGACGCAATCTCGATCTGCGTGATCCGTACCGGACGCATGGCCGGCGCACCATGCCGGGCGCGCCACGCGGCGTAGTCGGCGGGCGAGAGCGCCAGATGCTCAAGCTGCGGCAGCACCGCGCGCGTGGCGGCGGCGCCGGCCGCGATCGCCTGGCTCGCGTTGGCGAAATCGGTAAAGCTCAGCGAGCCGAGCGCCGGTTCGATCACGACGTCACCGGGTTGCAACTGTTCACGTTGGCGCGCAACGTTCTGGTGAATCAGGATGCCGATCATCTGTTGCATCACGTCGGCGGGCGAAGCCAGCGCATCCAGCGGCCGCAGCGGTGAGCCGATATCGACGGCGATCACGACGTTCGCCCCCATGCCGCGCGCCGTTTCGATCGGCAGATTGCTGACAATGCCACCGTCCACCAGCGTGCGCCCGTCGATATCGGCCGGCGCGAACAGGCCAGGCAATGCCATGCTGGCGCGAATCGCCTGCGGCAGCGAACCGTGATCGAGCACGACCTTCTGGCCGGTGCGCAGATCGGTGGCGATCGCCCGATAGGGGATGGGCAAGCGGTCGAACGATACGTTGCCCGGCACGGCGGAGGTCCAGTCCTGCAACAGGGCCTGCAGGCGATTGCCCTGGACAAGCCCGACCGGCAAACGGAAACCATTGGCGCCGTAGCCGAGCGACAGGCTATTCACATACAGCCGCTCGTCCTCGCGGCGCGATTGCGGCAGATCGGCGCGTTCGGTGATATCGAATGCGATGTCGGCGAGATTGATCCCCGCGAGGCGGTTTTGCATGTCCTGCGCCGTCATGCCGCTCGCGTACAGGCCGCCGACCACCGAGCCCATGCTGGTGCCGGCGATGCAATCGACCGGAATGCGGTTTTCCTCGAGTACCTTCAGCACGCCGAGGTGGGCATAGCCTCGCGCGCCGCCGCCGGACAGCACGAGACCAACGGAGGGGCGGCCGGCCGGCCCGCCTTGGGCGCCGCAGGCGGATTCGGCTGCCTGAGCGGGACGTGCGAAGGCGGCGACCCCGCACGCCAGTAGCACCACAGTGCAGCGCAAACGAAGAACGATAGGGCGGCGGCGCCTGCGTGCCCCCGTTTGTAGTAGTTGTGCCCTCGCCAACGCTCGACTCATCTGTTTTCGTTCTGGAAGAAAACCGAGAGATTACATGGTTTTGCCCCGGCAAAAACAGGTGATCCGGTGTAAACGCAGGTTTGCGAAAAATCGTAGTCGCAACGCGCCCGGAGGCAATTATCGGCGCGGGCGTCCGGACGAGGAGGAGCGGCGCCGGGCCCCGGCGCGAGATTCCGCCGCTAGCGCCGCACCAAAGCACGCACGGCTCGTGCCGCCTTCGGGTGCCCCATGTCCGGCGCAACGAAATGCGCCACCTGGCGCGAGGCGAGGTCGACCGTCACGTAGTCGTTTGGCGCTTTCGTGTTGAGACCGTCGGACGCCGAGTGATACTCGATCCGCAACTGCGCTGCGGTGACGACAATGCGCAGATAACCGTAATTGGTGTCGTCGTAGTTTTCGAGGACGACCTGGTCCGTAGTGGCCGACGCCGCCTGCATGATCTGCGGCGCGCGGATGGCGGCCGCCCCTTGCGCGGCGAGCTTGATCAGTCCGTGTCCGCCGTTGCCGCATACCAGGTAGGGAATCTGCGTGCCGTCCGCATTTCGTGTACGGGTAAAGCGCTGATAATTGTGGGCGTGACCGGAAAGAAACGCATGTGGCCACACGCCGTTGGCTTCGCAGATTTTGTCGATCTGCGCCAGCATGTCGACGCTCGATCCGTGGCCACCCGCGCTATACGGCGGATGATGATTCGCGATCAGCAGTGCGCCGCTGAATTTCTCGGCCTTGACGCGCTTGAGCGCGGCGTCGAGAAAGTCGAGCTGCGTAGTCCCGATCCTCGGGTCCGCAATGACGCCGGGATCTTCGAGCGTGTTGCTGTAAATCACCAGCACGCGCAGGAACGGCGCCTCGAACGTGAAGAATACGCCCGGCTGGATTTGCGCCGTGCGCGACAAGCCGCCGGCTTCGGGTGTCACGGCGAAGCTCTCCGCGCAAAAATTTCGCAGATACGCGGTGAGACTGGCGGCGTGCGCCTCGGGCGACACCATGCCGTCGTGGTTGCCGGCGCAGGCGAGGATCGGCGCCGGATAGTTCCGATACGGTTCGTAAAACTGATCGTAGTAGTACTGGCCTTCGCCGAAGTTATAGACCACGTCGCCGAGCAGCAACGCGAATTGCGGCACCTCGCTGGCACTGGCTTCATTGAAGTCGGCGGTCAATTTGTCGGCCACTTCGTTCTGGGTGGCCGGGCCCTTCGTGCTGCCACAATCTCCCAGCGCATGAAACACCAGTTGTCCGGCGGCTGTGATTCTGTCGATGGCGGTTGCATTGCCGCCCATGACGTCAGCGAGCGTGAGCTGGGGCTCTACGCCGCCTCTGGGTGCGGGAAAGGGCAACGGAAACAGCTTGTGCTCCGCATTGAGTAAGTCGATTTCCTTGTAGGCCGCGTCGTCCGATGGATGGGGCACGCGAAATACCGTTGGATCGGCGGTTGGTTGAGGCTGTGCGAATACGGGCCTGTCCAGCATCCGTGGCCGGAGCGCTGTGGCGGCGGCAGTTTCCGCCGGCTGCTTCGTGCCGCTGGCGAGTGCGGCGGCTTTTTTGCCGGATGCCGCGGTTTTGCTGGACGACTGTCGTTTGCCTTCTGCTTTCGCCGTGCTTTCTTTTGCCTTGGCTTTGGACTTCGACTCGCGTTTTGTCGACATGAGCGCCTCTTGAAGAGTAAGCGGGTGACAGGTCGGCGGTTTGCGCCGGTCTATCCATCGAACCCTACGACACGCGTTTTGCGGAAAAGTGTCAGGCGGTGTCGAACAGGGGCGCCGCGCTCTTCGACGCTGCACGCGACATGCGGCGGGACTGGCCGCAAGCAAGTTATGTCGCGCGATGTCACGGCCTGTTCGAACCGCCCGAAAAGCCTTGTCCCGTGGGCCTCTGCCGCGGTGAAACGGGGTGACATATCTTCGCTGCTGATTAAGTCCGCGGGTCCTTCTATAGTCCGTTTGTCGCCACGCCGCAGTGCGCAAAAGTGGCCCGAAATCAGGAAGGACTTTCCATGAAAAACTGCTCGTTCATCGTTCCGGCCAGCGCCGCATCCCGGGCCCTCGTGACGACCGCCGCATCCGCACGCCGCGCGCTGCGCAAGCTTGCGCTCAGTGCAGCCGTGGCCGTACTCGCGCTCGGCAGCGGGTCGGCCTTTGCCTGGTCGCAGCATGGCACCGCCTACACATCACGCGGCACTTATAACGGTGCGCGTTACGGCTCATGCGGCGGTGGCAGTTGTTCGCATGCCGGCGGCGTGGCCGGCCCCTACGGCGGTTTGGCGACCAACACGGGCACGGTGACCCGAACCGCCCCAGGCCAGTTCTCGAATTCAGGCACGGCGACCGGACGTTACGGCAACCAGGTCCAGCATGCCGGCGACACCAATTGCGCGGGCGGCACCTGTTCGCATACCGGCAGCCTTACCGGACCGGACGGCAAAACCGCCACTACATCCGGCGATGTGAGCAGAACGGCGCCAGGCCAGTATTCGTCGTCCGGATCGATTACGGGCTCGAACGGCAACACGGTCAACCATTCGGCGTCCACCAACTGCGCCGGCGCTTCATGCTCACGTTCGGGCACGGTGACCGGGTCCGACGGCGGCACAGTGAATCACTCCGGCACGGCCACGCGTGTTGCGCCGGGTGTCGTGACGACGTCGACTAGCGCGACGGGCACACGCGGCAACACGGTGACGACAAGCGGGACCGTGGTGACCACAGGTGTGGTCGCGACGGGCAGCACGACGGTCGTGGTGGCACCGAAGCCGGTTGCCGTCGTACCGCCTCCGGCTGTAGTTGTACCGCCGCCGGCTGTGGTCGTACCGCCTCCGGTTGTGTATGTGCCGCCGCCTCCGGTGGTTTATGCACCGCCGCCCCCGCCAGCCGTATATGTTGCGCCGCGCGTTGTTTATGTGGCGCCCGTGCCGCGTCCGGTTGTGTGGGTGCCGGGGCACTGGGTGGGTAACATCTGGGTGCCGGCCCACTGGTCATGAGTGAAAACCTGCGAGCGGGAGCCGGCGGCGAGGCCGGGCGTCCCGGTCCGCCGTGGATGAGCGGGCAGGCAAACGCGCGCACGCCCCGGTCACGTTTCAACGCGCTACACAGGTGGACGTTTTGCAAGGTGGCCACGCTGGCAGCGATGATCGTGGCGATGAGTGTGGCGATTGCAGTAGGAGAGGACGCAGCTCGCACTGAAACGTATAGCGCGCATCGAGCGATTGAACATCGACAGGATTGTTCGACGAGATACGCGGCATTGCTCGATCTTGCCGAATTGGCGAGACGCGACGGCAAGTCGTCCGAGATCGTGGTGCGCGGGTTGAGCGATCGCGGCGGCGTAATGAGTGAATGTTTGCCGGCCGGCAAGCGCGCCGGGGCGGGGTAGGCGCGCGAATGGCGCAACGGCCATTCGCGCTTGTCAGAAGGGCTGTTTCAGCCAGGAACAGCCCCGACTCATAGCCACTGACTCGTGGCGGTTTATTGGCTATTGGCGGCCCTGCTGTTGAAGATACTGTCTGACGTCGCTCAGGCTCACACTCCCCTTGTGGCTTGAATCGATCTGGTCGAAGTGCTTGGCGACATAGCCGAGCCCCGCGGCCTGGGCCTGGGTTTTCGTGACCGCCGCGCCATTGCTAAGGGCCGTATTTGCGCCCAGCCGCGCTTCGAGCCGTTGCTGGGCTTCCTGCTGCAGGGCCGTACCGGTCGACGGCGCGACCGGCGCTACACGGTTTTGAGGAAAGAAGGGCCCGTCGACACCTCTCGCTCCGCTTGGCGGTGTGGCTGGCGCCACCGCTTGCGGCGGTAACGCGTGCGCGCTGCCAATCAGGCATCCGAGGACGAGTAACGGGGACACACGCCGCAACATATCGAAAAGGGACATGATGACTCGCATTGATTGAGTGAATAGAGTATCGCGAACGAGGCGCATCGCGTCAGTTCAGTCAGGGTGCCGTGGCTTGCGCTGTAGCGGTCGCGGTCGGCTGACTGGCGGGACTCTCGTCGCGCCACGGCGGGGGCAGCGTCCAGAGCGCGAGCGCATCCGGAATCGGCGTACCCCGATAGAAGCGCACCAGATCCCGTTTCATTCGCGGCCGGGCGACGTCGTCCAGATAGATCATATGCCCACCCTGGAAGAAGTTGACCTGTAAGTCCGGTTTCAGGCCGGGCACCGTTTGCAGCCGCGCCAGTTGTTTCTCGGTATTCAGGAACGGTGTGGCGAGATCATGAAAACCGTTTTCCGCCAGCACCTTGAGTTGCGGGTTGAGCGTCAGCGCACCCAGCAGATCGGGGATCGTGTCGGGCAGGGGTTGCCCGTCATGCGAGAAGTCCCACACGTTGATGATGTTGTCGTTCAGCGGCAAGTAAGTCGCGTTCGGCGCGGTATATCCCAGGTAGTCGGGCATCTGCGTCGCCAGCGCCGTAGTGAACGGCTGGGAGATCAGGATGTCGGATGGGTCCCCATCGTTTTGCAGACGCGGATCCGAATTCGGCAATGACACGCGTCCGTCGTAGCGGCCGATTGTCGTGCCGGGCAGGAGGCTTGTCGAGAACGGGTTCGCGCCGAAGTAACCCTGCAGCGCCTGGGTGGTCAAACCGGATGGGAGGGTCCACGCCTGAAGCGTCTGAGCACTGGGAAACACTGGCGTACCGAGCGCATCCGGTATGCCGAGTTGACTGAGCACCCACGATTGCGAATACCGCCTGAACTGGTTGTACGCAGCCGTGACGAACAGGCTGGTCTGGAGTGCGTACAGATCCTGATTGAGCGGCGCCGGCGACACCTGGTTGTAGTAGGCAGCGACTTCCGCGTAGCCGGGGAAATACCCCGCCAACGTATCCGTATCCAACGCCAGTGCGCTCGTCGAGTCGGTAATGGCGACAGCCTCGATCGCATCCGCGAAATAGTTCAGGATTGACGACTGCAGGACGATGCCCGTCAGATGCACGCCGGCCGATTCGAGCGCCAGTGCGAGCATGTCGGTGCGAGGCGTGCCGTAAGACTCGCCATACAGATAGATCGGCGAACTGCTGCGGCTGTTGACCATCAGATAGCGCTGGATGAAGTCACGCATGATGTTGACGTCTGCGTCGGTCGTCCAGAACTTCTGGTTCGTATTCGGCAGAATCGCCTCCGAGAGACCTGTTCCGGGCGGATCGATGAAGACCATATCGGTGGTGTCGATCAGGCTGTCCTTATTGTCGACGATCGGATAGTTCGGCCAGTTCCCGAACAGCGGGTCGGGCGTCGCGACCCGCGTCGGCGCGAACGAGCCGAGCCGCAGCCAGATCGAAGCGGAGCCGGGGCCACCGTTGTAGACAAACGTGACGGGCCGCGGCGAGCCGTTGGTACTCGGTGCGGTGTATGCGACATAGGACATCGTGGCTTCGGGGTTGCCACTTGCATCGGAGGCCGTCAGATGGCCGGTGGTCGTGGTGTAGTTAATCGGCGTTTTGCCTAACTTCCACTGGTAGTGCATGATCGCAGCCTTCTCAGAGGCCTGAGCCGGCGCGAGGCCATCTGTGGCGTTGCCTGAATAGGCGACCGGATCGATATAGGTTTGATTGGCTCTCGATGCTTGCGCGGCGGCCTGTTCGGGGGTGAGTTGCTGATTCGCTGCAGTCTGCTGCATGCTCACAGCCGTGCCTGAGGAAGAGCCGCCGTCTCCTCCGCCGCAGCCTCCGAGAAGGATGATTGCGACCGCTAAGGTTCCCATGGCCGGCAGCCTGCCTTGACGATAATGGCGATGGCCGGTAAAACGCTCGTCTCGTTTCATCTCTATCCTTGGTGGTGGGTTCAGATACCGTTTCACAAAGGCCGCTCGCGCCGGAAAGAAATATATCGGAGTTCGAAATATTGACGGTGAATCATTGGCGTACAGCGGTTGAGACCAACATGCTTCAAAGCGCATAGATCTGTGTCTCTATGCCGTATGCGTAGAATAACTAAATATCTGGATTAGATATTCCGATGCTTTGGGGGATGTGTTTCCTTAATCGGATATTCGTATATTGGCGGCAGAAGAAAAATAGGTGACGCGGCCGGAGTTTGTCAAGGAGCTGCCGAATTTCCGTAACTACAACTTCGGAAAGTTGCACCTCAATGCGCGCGTGAGTCAATCCGCCTATGGGCGGAGCTGGTTTGAGTTAATCAGCTATTTATTACGAAATTAAATGTTTTTGTTTGTTAATCGTAATAATTAAATTTCCAGGCCCGCCTGATCCCGTTGCAGAAAAATCGTCCCCGCGACGGGATTAAAAACGTAAGCAGGGATCGGCTTGACACCAGGCTGCGCCTCAAGCTGTTGTGCAGGGTCGACACCCAGGCTTATCGCCGGGTCTTGTTGTCATTGCCGATGGACGGTCATTCGGTTTTTTCCTGCCCCAGTGGGAAGCGGATCTCGAATGTGGTCCCAACGCCCTCGTGTGACGAAAAGTCGATCTGAGCGTTCAACAGGTGACAAAGCTCCTTGACGATCGCGAGGCCTAAGCCCGTGCCGGGAATATCGTCGCCCGCAGCGCGTTCGAATTCGTCGAAAACCCGGTGTGCATCCGAAGGTGCGATACCCACGCCGGTATCCGACACGCAAATCAGCCAGTGCTCCGGGCCGGCCGTTGCGAAGGCCAGTTCGATCTTGCCGGACTTCGTGTACTTGGTTGCGTTGGAGAGCAGATTGACGGCAATCTGCTTGAGCTTGAGACGATTTGAGGTCGCCACGGATAGTGCCGGGTCGAACGTCGAGTGCAACTTGAGCCCCTTTGCCTCGATGGCGGGGCGCGAAGAGGCGACGAGTTCATCGTAAAGCGCGCGCAACTCGACCTGTTCGCTTGCGAGTGGCGTATCGTCGCCGAGCACGACGGAGTACTCGACCATCTGGTCGACGAGTTGCTTCATATCCGCGGCCTGCCGCGTAGCCAACGCCAGCGCGGTCTCTGCTTTTGCGGGCGCGCGCCCGATCAGTTGCAGCGCGATCGAAAACGCGTTCAGAAAATTGCGCAGATCGTGGACCACGCTACGCGTGATTTGCATGCGCGATTCGTAGAGATCGCCGACCAGCCGCTGCTTGAGCATCAGTTCGTGATTGACGCGCTCGAGTCTGCCGGTGTACTCGTCGATCTTGCGATCCCGTTCGCTGACCGCCTCCTTGATCGACGTGAGCGTCACCATGCTGAGGGTTTCGGCAACCATGCGCCGCGCCCGGCTTTCGTGGCGGCGCGTGAATGTGCTGTCCTGGTTCGCGAATTCTTCGAGTGCTTCATCGAGCACCTGGTGAAACAGGTCGAGTTCGCGGACGAGCTCTTCGATCCGATAGCCCTGGCGCCAGCGGACTATGCCGTGTTGTCTCGCATCGCGTTCGATCGCCGGCTCGACGCGTTCGAGATCTTCGACGTCGAGCGCGCGGCACAGTCCTTCAAGAATTTCCGGCAGATGATCGGCCAGTTGCTGGTACGTGAGCTTGTCCGCCTCGACGAGATCGACATCGCCAAAAACGGTCTTCATCCATTGTTCGGTCAGGCGGGTTCGCTGATCGCGAACGAAATCGGCAAATTTGCGCAGCGGGCTAAGGCGTGTGTCGGTCATAGTGGGTGCGTCGGGGTGAATTTTCCACCCCATTATCACCGCAATTTTTGCCAGTGGAACATCTCTTGCAGAAGCGTGGCTAACTGAACAGCAGGTTTGACGTAACCGCGGCTGGCGCTCGCCTTCAGGCGGCTCCTTGCCCGGCAATCTTTGCCGTTCGGGCACGGGCAAGCAAGGGCAACGGCTTGGCCTTACCGACCACGAATAGACACGACAGGGCGCCGACCACGCATAGCGATCCGGCAACCATCAGGGGAATCACAAACGAACCCGACTCGAAGCTGGCGTTTTCGGCACCGACGGCGGCAGCGACCGCGAGTGGCGCGAACGGGGCGCACTTATGCACCAGTGTACTTTTGGCACCACGCCCGTTTATTTTTTTGACGCGGTATTTATTTTCGATGTCTTATCATCGCACTATCCTTTTCCGATAGCGCTCTTCGTAAGACGCGCTCGCGTAATCCAATTGAAAACCACACAGTAGTCAGTAAGTGCAATTGGCAAATCATTGCAATGCGCCACACGCAATAACCGACTAACCAACCGACGATATCGAATTTTTGTGGAACCGGTATGGCAACCGCATCGCACCGGCGTGCCAGTGCGTTGCCTGTCCGTTCGCGTGTCTCGTGTCAATCTGCGCGCTCGCCAGCGGTATCGAACGTACATCGCGGATTAGATTCACCACTGCTTAATCACGGAGCCAACAAGTATGAAAAAGTCTTTACTCGTGGTCGCGCTCTCGGGCGCCTTTGCTATTTCGGCGCATGCGCAAAGCAGCGTGACGCTCTATGGTCTTATCGACGCGGGATTGATCTACACAAATAATCAAGGCGGCCACAGCAACTGGCAGGAAGTGAGCAGCTCGACGCAGAACACGGTGTTCGGCCTCAAGGGCTCGGAGGATCTCGGTGGCGGCCTGCATGCGGTCTTCAAGCTGGAGCAAGGCTTCCTGCTGAATAACGGCGCTCAGGCTTTCTCCGGCGACGGTTTCGGTTCCCAGGCGTGGGTCGGTTTGCAGAGCGATCCGTATGGCACCCTCACGTTCGGCCGCCAGTTTGACGTGATGAACGATCTTGTCGGACCGCTTACGGCGGAGTTCAATACGTGGGGCGGCAACATGGCCGCGCATCCGTTCGAAAACGACAACCTTGCCGGCAACTCGGTCGTTGTGAACAATACGGTCAAGTACACGAGCCCGACGTATAGGGGCGTCACCTTCGAGACGATGTATGCCTTCAGCAACCAGGCAGGCAGCTTCGCGAACAACCGTTCATACGGTTTCGGCGTTTCCTACACGCAGGGGCCCGTCAATCTTGCGGCCGGCTATCTGCAATTCAACAATGCGGGCGGCGCTGCGGGCGGCGCCGTGACCACGGGCGACACCAGCGCGAATTTCCTTGCGCAACGCCAGCGTATCTGGTCGCTGGGCGGCAACTACACGTTCGGGCCGGCTACCGTCGGCCTCGTCTGGAGCCACACGCAACTGGACAACGCGTCGGGCGTCTTCTCGTTCGGAACCGGCACTTACCTCGGTGCAAACGACCCTTCCGCCGGCAGCCTGAGCGGTTCGCTGCGTCTCGACAACTACGAAGCGAACGTCAAGTACGCGCTGACCCCTGCGTTGAGCCTGTCGGGCGCTTACACCTATACGCACGGCGCCTATAACGGTTCGTCGCCGGGATGGAATACGGGAATGCTTCAGGCCGACTACTCGATCAGCAAGCGCACCGACTTCTATCTTGAAGGCGTCTATCAGAACGTGCATGGCGCTCCGGCCGACTCCGTGCTCTCGCACGCGATGATCAACACGCTCTCGCCTTCGTCGTCGAACTCGCAAGTGGCCGTCACCGTGGGGATGCGTCACGCATTCTGAGCGGCCTCGCTGACTTCGCTTGCCTCACGTGAGGCAAGCTTGCGTGACGGATGCCTCGGCGTTGAAGGGCATCCGTCATGCCGGACTTTCTGCGTGACCGTCTGCCTTCAGGAAGTCGACAAATACGCGCAACGGCGCCGGCAAATGACGACGGCCCGGATAGTAAAGAAACGGCCCGGAAAAGCGCTGCCACCATGGCTCCAGGATAGGCTCCAGGGCGCCGCTATCTAGATGCGGGCGCAACATGTCCTCGAACAGGTGAATCACCCCCACGCCCGCGACAGCCGTGCTGATCGCCAGGTCGATTGCCGCGCCCGGTCTCACGAGGAGCGGTCCCGACGGATTCACCTGGAGCACCTCGCCGTTCTGCTCGAAGTACCAGGTCGGCGTCGCGCCGCCGGCAAATTGACCACGCAGGCATGCGTGAGCGAGAAGCTCGCGCGGATGTTCGGGGCGGCCATGGGTGCCGAGATAGTCCGGCGCTGCGGCCGTAGCAAAACGCTGCACACGCGGCCCGATTGGAATCGCGATCATGTCCTGCTCGAGCCGCTCGTCATAGCGAATGCCTGCGTCGCAGCCGATTGCCAGCACGTCGACGAAGCCGTCCTCCACCACAACTTCCACGCGTATGTCCGGATAGGCCTTGAGGAACCGGGGGATGACGGTCGGCAGCACGATGCGTGCGGCGCTCGAGGGGACGTTGAGTTTGAGTGTGCCGCTCGGTTTGTCTCTGAACCGGTTCAGGACGTCCAGCGCGGCTTCCATCTCGCTGAACAGGGGCGTGAGCTTTTCGATCAGACGCAGTCCCGCTTCGGTTGGGGCCACGCTGCGAGTGGTTCGGTTGAGCAGGCGCATGCCGAGTTTCGACTCGAGACGACGCACGGCAATGCTCAGACTTGACGCCGAGACGCCGCTGATGCGCGCGGCATCACGAAAGCCGCCGGCACGGGCGACCGAAACGAAGGCGGCAAGATCGTTGAATTCCATGTTCATTGTTCAAAATGTTTAACAACCCGTGCAATCTAGACCGGATTATCGAACAGTGCAATCGTCGCCATACTGCCGCTCAACCCCTCACATCAAGGAGCGCACCATGTCGAACTTCAATCGCACGGACACTTTTCCGCTGGCCGGCCATCTCGTGCAGCGCATGGGCTATGGCGCCATGCAGCTGGCCGGCCCCGGCGTATTCGGACCGCCCAAAGATCGTGACGCGGCAATCGCGGTGCTGCGCGAAGCGGTGGCATCGGGCGTCAATCACATCGATACAAGCGATTTCTACGGCCCCCACATCACCAACCAGTTGATTCGCGAAGCGCTGCATCCCTACCCGGACGACCTCCTGATCGTCACCAAGGTGGGTGCGGTCCGTGGTGACGATGGCGCGTGGTTGCCGGCGAGCGAACCGGAAGATATCGAGCGCGGGGTTCAAGACAATCTGCGCAATCTTCGCGTCGACGCACTCGACGTCGTCAATATGCGAATCATGGGCAGCGTGCATGCACCCGCCGAAGGATCGATTGAAAAACAGATCGCGGCGCTTGCCGAACTGCAACAGCGCGGGCTGGTTCGCCATATTGGCTTGAGCAACGTGACGGCAACGCAGGTGGCCGAGGCCCAGAGATTCGTGGAGATTGTCTGCGTGCAGAATCACTACAACCTGGTTCACCGCGAAGACGACGCACTGATCGATGAACTGGCGCGACAGGGGATTGCTTATGTGCCGTTCTTCCCGCTGGGCGGATTCACGCCGATCCAGTCCTCGGCGCTGTCCGCGCTCGCGCGACGGATCGGTGCGACGCCCATGCAGGTGGCGCTTGCATGGCTTCTCCACCGTTCAGCCAACATTCTGCTGATTCCGGGCACCTCGTCGCTCGGACATTTGCGCGAGAACATGCAGGCGGCACGCTTGAGTCTGACCGACGATGCGCTCGCTGAACTGGACGCGATCGGCGCGAGGCATGAGGGAAAATAGACCCGGATAGCAAAGCGGGCGCAAACGGTGGTACAAGCGTGGCTCAACCCGTTCTGCGCCGACCTTGGGGATACGATGAAAGAGACCGCGCCGAGTTTCACGGCTGACCGCATCACTGCGCGTGACACAGTTCTGGCCGCTTTGTTGACCGCCGGCGCCGCAATTGCCGCGTTCGTACCGCCGTTCTTCCCGTTCGCTCACGCAAGCGTGTATCCCCCCGCGGTGCGAGTGCTGTCAATGCTCGCTTTTGGCGTCTCCGGACTCTACTGCGCGTGGCGTTGCGGGCTTGAAATCATGCCATATGGGCTGAGGCATCCCATGTGGGTTTCGCTCATTGCCGGCGTGTTGGTCGCGGCATATCTGCTGCTTCTCGATGTCGTTTTTCGCGCGCGGTTGACGGGCAATGGTGCGGAATCCTTGCCGGGCATCTCGCTGTGGGTACGTTTGATTTACTACGTATTACGCAGCTTGAACGAGGGCATTGTCTATCAGCTTTTCTTCGGCTCGGTATTCGTGTTCCTGATCGGCCGCGTATGGCGTCATGACGGTGCGATTACGCCCGGGGCGTACTGGCTGGGCTTGATCCTTGCGCATGCACTCAACCTGGCGATCAATGTGCCGTTTCACGCTTCCACGTTTGTCTACGACACCTTGCGTTTTTTTGCGCCGGGTATCTTGTGGGCGTACCTGTACCGACGCCATGGCCTAAGCGTGGCGATTGCCG
This sequence comes from Paraburkholderia fungorum, assembly GCF_902833645.1. Lineage (GTDB taxonomy): Bacteria > Pseudomonadota > Gammaproteobacteria > Burkholderiales > Burkholderiaceae > Paraburkholderia > Paraburkholderia fungorum. Next base: position 720,511 of record NZ_CADFGE010000002.1, on the reverse strand, counting down.
CGCACGCGGCAACACACGTTTTTTTTCAACCGTTCATTGCGCTGACCTCGACCTAGGCGGCGGAGCTCCCTCCGCGCTTTTCACGTTGCCACTGACTCCGCGATGCACTCCCGCAGCCATTGATGCGCCGGGTCGCGATGAGAGCGTTCATGCCAGAGCATCGCCATTTCGTAACCCGGCACTTCAACCGGCGCCTCGACGATTTTGAGCGCACTGTTGCCGCGCACCAGGCGCGCAGGCAGCATCGCCACGAGGTCGGTGTCCGCCAGAACCGACTTCATGAACAGGAAGTGCGGGACCGAGAGCACGACCCTGCGCGCGAGACCCACCTCGGCTAGCGCGTCATCCGTAACGCCGCTAAACCCGCCGCCGTCCGGAGAGACAATCACATGCTCCAGTTTGCAGAACTGCGCGAGCGTTGGTCGTCGCTTCAGACGCGGGTGATCCGCGCGGCCTACCAGTACGTAGCGCTCCTTGAACAGCACCCGCCGGCGTAATCCGGGCGGCGCGCCTTCGCTGGTATGGAAGGCCAGATCGATATCGCCCTGTTCCGCCTGCTTCGCGATGCGAGGTGGGACAGCCTCTACGATCGCCAGTCGGGTACCAGGCGCCGCCGCGCGCAAACCGGCGAGCATGGGTAGCAGAATCGTCGATTCGGCGTAGTCGGTGGCGGCCACGCGCCATGTATGGTTTGCTTCGGCCGGATTGAATGGGCTGGCCGGCGCCACCGCGTGCTCGAGTGCGTCGAGCGCCTGGCGCAAAGGCTCACGCAGTTCCTCGGCTCGCGCGGTGGGACGCATGCCGCGAGGTCCCGGCAGCAACAAGGGGTCGCCAAAGATATCCCGCAGCTTGGCAAGATGCACGCTCACCGACGGTTGAGAAAAGTTCAGGCGTTCCGCCGCACGGGTCACATTATGTTCCGATAGCAGAACATCGAGCGTGACGAGCAGGTTGAGGTCCAGTCTTCTGAGATTATTCATGGCAATAGCTGACATATTGGCAATTCATTTCCAATATACCGGACACAGACCTATCGTACTGTTTTCTCTTAACGGAGCTCAGGTCATGAATGTTCTTCTCGTCTATGCACACCCGGAACCCCGGTCGCTGAACGGCTCGCTCAAGGATTTTTCGGTAAAACGTCTCGAGGGCGCCGGGCACGTCGTTCAGGTCTCCGATCTGTACGCCATGAACTGGAAAGCGTCGCTCGATGCAAACGACAGCCTGGATACGCAACCCGGCGCACGTTTCGATCCCTCTCTCGACTCGAAACGCGCCTATAGCGACGGGCGGCAAAGCCAGGACATCGCACTCGAGCAGGACAAGCTGAAGTGGGCGGATGCGGTGATTCTGCAGTTTCCGCTGTGGTGGTTCTCGATGCCGGCGATCCTGAAAGGCTGGGTGGAGCGTGTCTATGCCTATGGTTTCGCGTACGGCGTGGGGGAGCACTCCGACGCACGCTGGGGTGACCGTTACGGGGAAGGATCCATGGCCGGCAAACGGGCCATGCTGATGGTGACAACCGGGGGCTGGGAGTCTCACTACAGCCCGCGAGGGATCAACGGACCCATCGACGACGTGTTGTTTCCGATTCAGCATGGGGTGCTGTATTACCCCGGTTTCGACGTGTTGCCGCCGTTCGTCGTTCATCGGACCAGCCGGATCGATGCGGCGAGGTTCGCGGAGATTTGCGACGCGCTTGGACAACGGCTCGATGACCTGTGGAACACCAAGCCGATCGCATTTCGCCCGCAGAACGGCGGGGCGTACGACATTCCGGCGCTGACGTTGCGATCCGACGTTGCACCGGGCCGGGTAGGTTTTTCAGCACACGTTGAATAGACGCGTCGCCGTCGCTGTATTCGCTTTGCAGGGAGCCGCGCCGCATCGCGCTTCGGCTTGGGCCGCTCCTGCTCGCCGGGAGTGGCGCGAGGCTGACAGAACCGTATGCTTCGCTGAAATTTGGTTGTAAGTCGTCGTTGTTAGAGTCGTTGTCAGCGTTTTGCCGCCAGATGCCAGACAGTGTTCGTCGAACACATAGAAAGGGGAGAGCGACAAACCATGAAAATGACTCGTGTGTTCTGGCTCATTCTGACGCTGCTGTTCACCAACCCGGTCTGGGCGTTTCAGTCCAGGGTCGTGGCCATTCCCAGTGCGGCCATGCATAAGTCGTTCGACGCGACTGTGGTGCTGCCGGACCAATACACGCATGGCAAAGCCGGCGATCGCTTCCCGGTCGTCTACCTGCTGCACGGCTCGGGTGGCGACTACACCGACTGGACCGCGAATTCGCATATCGGCAAGCTCGCCGACCGCTATCACGTGATCCTCGTCATGCCGGACGGTGGTCACGAGAGCTGGTATATCGATAGCCCCGTCGATCCGCGCAGCCGTTACGAAACCTATATAGGCACTGAAGTTGTCGCTTATATCGACACGCATTTCCGCACGATTGCGACGCGCCAGGCGCGCGCGATTACGGGCTTGAGCATGGGCGGGTTCGGCGCCTTGCATATCGCGCTGCATCGGCCCGACGAATTTGGCGCCGCGGGCAGTATTAGCGGGGCAGTCGATCCCCGCGGGTGCGAGGATGAACCAGGCATCGACGAGGTGTTTGGCGATCCGGCGCGTCATGCCGACTTCTGGAACAACGAGGCGATCGTCGAAAACGCCCGTAGTCTGGCAAATGCGCATATTGCATTGACGATCGATTGCGGCGTGAATGACTCGCTTGTTCAGTCGAACCGGATGCTGCATGCACGGCTGGTTGAATTGGGCGTGCCGCATGACTACGCGGAGCGGCCAGGCGGACATACATGGGAGTACTGGTCGAATGCGGTGCAATACCAGGTACTGTTCTTTGCCAGTTCGTTCAGGCGTAGTGGCGCGGCGGCGCAGGCGTGAGGCGTGAACGGGGCAACCCGCGAATGAAGGCCAACGGCTGTACTCAAGACCCGCTTCATCCGATCCCGTCCAACGGCATCACGAGAGGGCGGAATGCTCGCCTAGAAACTGGCAGACCGTGCGATGCAATGCCTTCACGCCGGGGCTCGACTCGAGCGCGCGCCAACAGCCATGCACGAGGCCCGTTCCGATCCATAACCGGCCCTCGCCACCGGCCGCGTTGACGCGTTCGACAAATACTCTCGCATCGTCGCGCAACGGATCGTGTTCGACGCCGACGGCAAGCGTCGGCGGCAGTGCGTCGAAACGCGTTCCATCGAGCGGTATCGTCCACGCGGGATAAGGCGCGTGGTCACTCCCGTGTTCGCCCCAATATAGATCGCGAAACGCATGCACGTCCGCCAGCGTCAGCATGGGCGCGTGCGCTTCGGTTTCCCGCGCGGGCATCTGCGGCTCGGTGCCGAGCATCGGATAAACCAGTGCAAGTCCGCTTACGCCCTGAACCCCGTCGTCGCGTAGCCGCATGGCGACACTGGCGGCAAGATTGGCGCCGGCACTGTCTCCCGCCAGTTGCAGGGTGCTTCCCGCTAGCGAATCAAACGGCAGTTCGGCTTTCAAGGCGGCTAGCGTAAGTTCGAGGCAATCGTCGTGGGCGGCTGGTGCGCGGTGTTCAGGCGCTAGTCGGTAATCGATCGCAATCACATCGAGCCCGGTGTCCGCGGCAATACGTGCGGTTACGATCTGATGACTTTCCAATGAGCCGAGCACGAAGCCGCCGCCGTGAAAGTACAGGACGGTGCCGGTCGGCGTCCCGCTCGCTTTTCCACGATTCCGGTAGCGCCGCAGTCTGATCGGATGCCCGGCGCTCGCCTGGAACACGGCGTCTTCGGCGATCACGTCGGCGGGCAAAGGTGGCGTGAGCGCTGCTGCATAGCGCTCGTAAATCGCGCGCTGCTCGCTCGGCGGCAGGGACGTGGAATGCCCTGCATAGATGGCGGCGGTTCGTTCGATGAACGCGGCGATCTCCGGTTCAAGCATGCTTGCTGCCCTCGGTCCCATTGCGTGGGGTCTTGACCGGCAAGCCGATCACGCGGCCCGCAAACCTGGCCGCCGGCAACGCGGTATGCGCTTGTGCCAGTGCTCGAACACGGCCCTCGACGTCGGGGTCGAAGGCAACAGCGCGCGGACCGCCGGTATCGACGTGCAACAGCATCTGTTCGCCGGCGGCCACCGGCTCGGCGCCATCGTCAGCAAACATCTCCAGGTAAAGGTGCAGCCGTTTGGCATCATGCCCAAGCACGCGCATATCGACGCGAAGCTGCGCGCCTTCCTTGATTTCATGCAGGTAGTTGATATGCGCTTCGAGCGTATAGATCGAGCGGCCGCGTTCCTTGCGCACCGGATCGGGCAGTCCGATTACGTCGATCAACGCGTCAGTCGCGAAGCTGAAAATCAGCATGTAGAACGCGTCGCGCAAGTGGCCGTTGTAATCGACCCATTCGGCGCGCACGGTATCGCGATAGTGGGGCAGCGCAGCGTGATCTGGCATAGGCAAACGTCTCCTTCATCAATATGAGTTGCATGGGCCGCTGCGGGAGCGCAAGCGGCCTGCACAGCGGTATGCTTGCCGGCACCCGGCCGCGTCACTCCGCGGGAAGCAAGCCATGCCGGGCTTTGGCTTCCTCGATCGCTGCCAGCACGCTCGTAATGCAATCGTCCCGGTAGCGTTCAAGCTGCTTGATCGAGCGCGGCCCAACCTGTTCGGAGGTTCCGGCCACCACCCGATCGATCAGTTCGTCGGTCAGGCGCGGCGCTACCAGTTTAGTCCACGGCAGCTCCAATGCCGGTCCGAACTGCTGCATGAAGTGCCGCATGCCCGCGTCGCCGCCCGCCAGCGTGTAGGTCAGGAACGTGCCCATGAACGACCAGCGGATGCCTGCGCCAAAGCGGATCGCGTCGTCGATTTCACCGGTAGTCGCCACGCCTTCATTGACCAGATGCAGCGCTTCGCGCCACAACGCTTCGAGCAGACGGTCGGCGATAAAGCCGGGTACTTCCTTGCGAACGAGGAGCGGCCGCATCGACAGTGACTTGTAGATCCGCATCGCGGCGTCGATGGTTGCCGGCGCGGTGAGTTCTCCGCCCACCACTTCGACGAGCGGCAGAAGATACACCGGGTTGAACGGATGGCCGACGATGCAACGCTGCGGATTCACCGCGCGTGCGTAGAAATCGCTCGGCAGCAGGCCGGAAGTAGACGAAGCGATGATCGCGTCCGGCTTTGCTGCGCGACTGATCTGCTCGTGCAGCGCGAGCTTCAATTCCTCGCGTTCGGGCGCGCTCTCCTGAATGAAGTCCGCCTGCTCGACACAGGCTTCGATCGTCGCGACGAAACGCAACCTTTCCGGAGTCGCGCCCGCAGCGAGACCGGCACGCTCCAACGCCGGCCACGCGTTCGCAATGTTTTCGCGCAACTGTTTTTCCGCGCCGGGAGCAGGGTCCCAGGCGACGACGTCGAGCCCATGCGCAAGCGCGCGCGCCACCCAGCCGCTGCCGATCACGCCCGCGCCGATTGCCGCAAATGTTTTGATATCGACGATCACTGCCATTGCTGATATTTCCTTTGCCTATGAGTTCTCAGGTACCGCTGCGCACGCTATCCGTTCGCAACGGACAAGCGGCATGCTCATGCGTACTGTCCCGCCGCACGCCGTTCCAGTTGCCGCTCGCCGCGCGCGGGCAAGCCGAGTTTGCTGCGGCCTTCGGCGGGTGTCAGCGCGCGGCCGCCGAGCCGTTCGATGATCTCGACCGCGCGTTGCACCAGCGTGCCGTTCGTTGCGTGGACCCCTTTGTCGAGCCAGATGTTGTCTTCGAGACCGACGCGCACGTGACCGCCCAGCAGCATCGCCTGCGCGACCATCGGCATTTGCATGCGGCCAATGCCGAAACCGGCCCATTGCGCGCCAGCCGGCAGGCTGTCGGCCATCGCTTTCATCGTCGTGGTGTCGGCGGGCGCGCCCCATGGAATGCCGAGGCAGATCTGAAACAGCGGCGGCGCGTCGAGCAAACCTTCCTTGAGCAATTGCTTCGCGAACCATAGATGTCCGGTATCGAAGATCTCCAGTTCCGGCTTGACGCCAAGTTCCTGGATACGCTGCGCGCCGGCGCGCAATTGCGCGGGTGTCGACACATAGATGTAGTCGCCGTCGCCGAAATTGAGCGTGCCGCAATCGAGCGTGCAGATTTCCGGCAGCAGTTCCTCGACGTGCGCGAGCCGCGTCAAACCGCCGACGAGGTCCGTACCGGCGCCGAAGCGCATCGGATCTTCGCCAGGACCGATCTCGAGATCGCCGCCCATGCCCGCCGTCAGGTTGATGATCACGTCGGTGCCCGACGAGCGGATCCGGTCGACAACCTCGCGATATAGCTGTGGGTCGCGGCTGCCGCGCCCGGTTTTCGGATCGCGCACGTGGCAGTGTGCAACGGTTGCGCCGGCCTTTGCGGCTTCGATAGCGGCTTCGGCGATCTGCTTCGGTGTGACGGGAATGGCCGGATGCTTGCCGACCGTATCGCCCGCGCCGGTGACCGCGCAGGTCACGATGACTTCATGGTTCATGCGTGCTGGTTCCTGTGGATTGAGATGTGCAACTCGATGGATTGAGGCGGCGGCCGACCGGGCGCGCACACCTGGGCGGTCCGCCTGGGCGGCCCCACCTAGGCGGCCCCATCAAAGTCCGAGATAGGCTTTCACCGCCGGCAAGCCGTCCTTACCGTCGAAGGTCTTCACGCCGGCGAGCCATGCATCGAGCACTTGCGGGTTCTTCTTCAGATACGCTTTGGCGGCATCGGCGGGCTTCTCCTTGTTCATCACCGATTGCATCACCACGTTTTCAAGTTGCGTCGAAAAGCGCAGATTGCTCACGAGCTTGCCCGCGTTCGGACAACGCGTCAGATAGTCGGGGGAGGTCAGCGTATAGACACGTGCCTCGCCGTCGTTCGGACCAAATACGCCATCACTCCCGGTGAGGTATTTCATGTCGATTGTGATATTCATGGGATGCGGTTCCCAGCCGAGGAACACGACCCATTTCTTCTCGCGAATCGCGCGATCCACCGACACCAGCATGCCCGCTTCACTCGATTCGATCAGCTTGAAACCGCCGAGGCCGAACTGATTGCTGGCGATCATTTTCTGAATCGCCGCGTTCGCGCTGCTGCCGGGTTCGATGCCATAGATCTTGCCGTCGAGCTGGTCGCGGTGTTTCGCGATGTCGGCGAAAGTCTTCAGGCCTGCGTCGTATTCGTAGCTGGGCACGGCGAAGGTCGCCTTAGCGCCGGTCAGATTAGGCGGTTGCAGCACCTGGATCGATTTCGACTCGACGAAGGGGGCAATCGCCTTTTCCTGCACGGGCCACCAGTAGCCGAGCGACACGTCGAGCTGTTTGCTCTTCAGGCCGGCGAACGAAATCGGTACCGACGCGACGGTCGTCACGGGCTGATAGCCCAGTCCCTCGAATACGGTCGACGCGAGCGCGGTGGTCGACGTGATGTCGGTCCAGCCGATGTCGGCAAAATGCACCGCGCGGCAGGTGTCGGGATCCTGCGCGAGGACCGGCGGCGCGGCGGTGACGGCCGCCAGACAGACCAGACAGGCAAGCAAAGCTTTGACGCGTAACTTCATGACGTTCCCTCTTCTGACACGTTAAACAGCGTGTTTCGAAACAGCCGCGCCGAGCAAAGCAGGGCGGCCTCCGGACTTGCGCCGCATGGTGCGGCATTGCGCGATCTGATATTGAGTCATGCACTGAGCTGGACCTGTGCATCGTCCGCACTGCACGAGTGACGTAACGTTAATGCCCCATATTCCCGCCAAAGCGACCGTCTGCGACCCGTTCTTGCTCCCATGCGACAACGAGGGAAAACCAGCATCGGTCGTCATTGCGGTGCAGCATCGATTCGTCCGGTGAATTTTGGTGCGCCTTGCCGCATCGCGCGCTGCTTGCTACGCTCGCCCGGAATCCCCGCGTGGCGCCCGAGGTTTGTGTCCCTCATGCACCTCTGAGCGCCCCTAAGTGCCACTAAGTGCCCCCGTAAGTTCCTGATCGAGTCTGTGCACGATGCCCGAAGATATGTCGTTCCTGCTGCTGCCTGGCTTCTCGGCGATCGGCTTCATGTCGGCGGTCGAGCCGTTGCGCGTGGCGAACCGCTTTCGCGGCGATCTCTACCGCTGGCGCATTCTGAGTCTCGATGGCGCGCCGGTCGCGGCCAGCAACGGCATTTCGATCAATGCGGATGCGGCAATCGCGAACGTCGACGCGGCGCAGACGGTATTCGTGGTCGCGGGATTCGAGCCGCTCGCCTGCTATACGCGTGAGCTCGGCGATTGTCTGAAGCGGCTCGAGCGCGGCGGCGCGACGCTCGGCGGCATCGATACGGGCAGCTTCGTTCTCGCGGAAGCCGGGCTCCTCGGCGGTGCGGATAGCGTGACCGTGCATTGGGAGGCGCTGTCGGCCTTTCGCGAGCGCTATGCCTCGTTGAACGCAAGCCAGGAGCTGTTCGAAATCGGCGCGCGGCGCATCACCTGCGCGGGCGGCACGGCGTCGATCGACATGATGCTCGACCTGATCGGCCGCAAGCATGGCGCGGCGTTGGCTTCCGCGGTCTCGGAGCAGTTTGTCGTGAGCCGGATCCGGCAGCGTTCGGACCATCAGCGTATGGAAATCGCAGCGCGTTACGGCGTGCACAACCGCAAGCTGATTCAGGTGATTGGAGCAATGGAACAGCATATGGAGGAGCCGCTGACGCCCGACCAGCTCGCGGACGAGATCAGCGTGACGCGGCGGCAACTGGAGCGGCTGTTCTGCGCGTCGCTGAAAGACACGCCGACCCACTTCTATCTGCAACTGCGCCTCACCCGTGCGCGCGAGTTGCTGCAACAGACCGACATGTCGATCACGTCGATTTGTGTCGCGTGCGGGTTCGAGTCGCCTTCGCATTTTTCCCGAACCTATCGGGCGCGATTCGGCGTCAGCCCGAGAAACGACCGGCAGGTGACAGGCGGCAGAAACGGCGGAGCGGGGCTGCCGTCGGGCGAGACAGCGCCAGCTTCGGCTTTATTGCCGGGCTTTCAATGACCTTTCGTGACAATTGTGTCGCTTTTAGCAACAGTGAATTCGCTTATTAGGGGTTTACCCTAGGTCGGCCGACTCCTAGACTGTGTCCACTGGCTGCAAACAAAAGCGTTTGCGGCGCGGCAAAAAACAATCTCTGGAGGTAGTCGTCATGAAATCCCTGATCGAAGCTGCTGTTATCGCTGCTCTTATCACTGCGCCGCTCGCGGCTTTTGCGCAATCGAACCAGCCGGTCACCCGCGCTCAGGTCCGCGCTGAGTTGATTCAACTGGAAAAGGCCGGTTACAACCCGGCCACCGCGAACGTCGACGACTATCCGGCAAACATTCAGGCAGCGGAAGCGCGCGTCGCCGCACAAAACGGCAGCGGTTACGGTTCGGCCACGAATGGCTCGTCGCAAGCAGGCAGCCGCAGTGAAGTGACCCCGAGCTCCTACTCGGTTCCGGTTGCAAACTTCGGACACTAAACAGCGGTCGTGTGAGCGATAGCCTCGCACCCGTCTGATAGCTGATTGATGTCGTTGGACAGCGGCCCCGCCTTCACTTCAATGTGGAAGCGGGGCCGCTTTGCAATTGAGCGTTGAGCGAAGCAATGGGCTCCTTGACCTCGCGCGGGCGCTTAGCCCTGTACGGCAGTCAACTGCCTGAGTTGCTCCAGCAATTCGCGAGACCGTCCCACACCCCTTCCATAATCTCCACACGCAGATTCGGCCAGCGCGCGAGGACGCCGCTCACCGCGAGCGGCAGCACGAGCGTCGCAATGCTCGCCGCCGCGCCGACGCGAATCGTTCCTTTCGCGAGACCGCGCATCGCGTCGATTTCCTCGCGCGCGTGATCGGCTTCGCGTTGCAGCAGGGTGGCGTGCGGCAGCAGCGCGCTGCCGATCGCAGTAAGCTGCATGCCCTTCGAGTGCCGTTCGAACAGTGGCGCACCGAGCTTATCGCACGCTGCCTATACGGTGAGCCAGGGCGGTGGAGGGACGACGCCCGCGCCAGGCATTGGGCAACTCGGTGTGATGGCCGGCATTCGCCATTCGTTCTGAGAAGGGCACTGCATTCACGCTCAAGATAAAACGGCCACGTCGGAGATTCCGACGCGGCCGTTTTTGCCGTTCTTGCGTTAGATTCCGCCGACGCACATGTACTTGATTACGACGTAGTCGTCGATACCGTAGTGCGATCCTTCGCGGCCGAGGCCGGATTGCTTGACGCCGCCGAACGGTGCGACTTCGTTGGAAATCAACCCGGTGTTGATGCCGACCATGCCGTATTCGAGTGCTTCCGCGACGCGCCAGACGCGGCCGATGTCGCGGCTATAGAAGTACGATGCGAGGCCGAATTCCGTATCGTTGGCGAGGCGGATCACTTCTTCGTCCGACGAGAAGCGGAACAGCGGCGCGAGCGGCCCGAAGGTTTCATCGCGCGCGACCTTCATGGCCGGCGTGACGTCCGCAAGTACGGTCGGCTCGAAGAAGCCATGGCCGAGCGCATGCCGTTTGCCGCCGGTGACGATGCGTGCGCCTTTGGCGAGTGCGTCTTCGATATGCGACTCGACCTTGAGCACGGCGGCTTCGTTGATCAGCGGACCTTGCGTGACGCCATCTTCGGTGCCGCGGCCGACCTTGAGTTGCTCGACGGCAACGCGCAGTTTTTCGGCGAACGCGTCATAGACTTTATCGTGTACATAGAAGCGGTTCGTGCAGACGCAAGTTTGACCGCTATTGCGATACTTCGACGCGATGGCGCCCGCGACGGCCGCGTCCAGATCCGCGTCTTCGAAGACGATGAACGGTGCGTTGCCGCCGAGTTCGAGCGACACTTTCTTGACTGTCGGTGCGCACTGCGCCATCAGCAGACGGCCCACCGGCGTCGAACCGGTGAAGGACAGTTTGCGCACGATCGGGTTGCCGGTCATTTCGGCGCCGATTGCTTTCGGCTCGCCGGTGACAACGTTGAACACGCCGCGCGGCACGCCGGCGCGTTCGGCGAGCACGGCGAGGGCGAGTGCTGATAGAGGTGTGGCTTCGGCCGGTTTGACGATGATTGGGCAACCGGCGGCGAGTGCGGGGCCGACTTTACGGGTGATCATGGCTGCCGGGAAATTCCATGGCGTGATGGCCGCGCAGACACCGATCGGTTCTTTCGTTACGACGATGCGCTTGTCGCCTGCCGGCGTGGGGATGGTATCGCCGTTGACGCGTTTGCCTTCTTCCGCGAACCATTCGAGGAACGAGGCGGCGTAGAGGATTTCGCCTTTGGCTTCCGCTAGCGGTTTGCCTTGTTCGGTGGTGAGGATTTTTGCCAGATCGTCGGCGTTTTCCAGCATCAGGTCATGCCATTTACGCAGGATCGTGGCGCGGTGTTTGGCGGTGGTGGCGCGCCATGCCGGCCATGCTGCGTTGGCCGTGTCGATTGCGCGGCGGGTTTCGGTGGTGCCCATGCGGGGCACGGCGGCGATTGTTTCGCCGGTGGCTGGGTTTTTTACTTCGAAGGTGGCGCCGTCGTCGGCGGGTTGCCATTCGCCTGCTATGTAGGCTTGGGTTTTTAGAAGAGTGGGGTCTTGGAGGGTCAGCGTTGGCATTTGGGTTTTGCTCCAGGGTTTTGGGGTTTAAGGTTTGGGCCTGCCCGGCGGGTTTGTTGTCTGGTTTTGTTTGGTGGAGTCTTGCTTTGTTCGTGGTCTGGTCTGGGGTTGGTCTTTTGGCCTTTCCTTGTTTTCTTATCGGTCTATTAGCGTTCCCCCTGTGCGGGGGGGCACCTACTTTTCTTTGCCTGCCGCAAAGAAAAGTAGGCAAAAGAAAGCGGCTCAAACCGCCAGCTCATAAGCGGGTCCCCCGCACAGCCACGGTAGTGGTGCATCTGGAATCCGTGCTCTCGCGCACTCCGCGCCGTTGACAAAGGATTCATCAGCTCCCACTCCGCACTGCGTGCGTCGCGGACGGGTCTGCCAGGGAAACCGGCGGAGCGCCTGGCATACCTGGTGGTTTTTGAAACCGGGTTTCGGCGGCGCAGGCCGCCGGAGGTATGACTGCCTTGTCACTAACGCCGAATGTGCGAGGCGACAGATTCCAGATGCACCACTATCGCTACTGTGCGGGGGACCCGCTTAAGAATTAGCGGTTTGAGCCGCTTTCTTTTGCCTACTTTTCTTTGCGGCAGGCAAAGAAAAGTAGGTGCCCCCCCGCACAGGGGCAACGCTAATAGACCACTAACAATTCAAGGAAAGGCCAAAAATCCAGATCAACAAAAAAGCCAGATCAACAAAAAAACCCGCCGATCAAGCCCCAACCCTGATCAGACAGCTACAGCAACATTCTCCTTAAGCACCGCTTCCAGAATCCCCATAGCCTCATCAAAAACAGAATCCTGAATCGTAAGCGGGAACAGGAACCGAACCACGTTCGAATAAACACCACAAACCAGCAACAGCAACCCACGCTCAAGCGCCAGCGCCTGCACCCGCTTGGTGAACTCAGCATCCGGCTCAGTCCCACCGGCCTTGCAGAATTCAACAGCAACCATCCCGCCCGGTCCACGCACATCGGCGATCTGCGGAACTTCGCTCTGCAGCGCGATCAGCTTCGCCTTGACGCGATCACCCAAAACGGTAGCCCGCTCGCAGAGCTTCTCTTCATCGATGATATCGAGCACAGCATGCGCGGACGCAATCGCCAGCGGGTTGCCCGCATAGGTGCCACCCAGACCGCCAGGCGCCGCCGCATCCATCAGATCGGCACGACCAACCACCCCCGACAACGGCATGCCGCCTGCCAGACTCTTGGCCACCGTCATCAGATCAGGCACCACGTCGTAGTGATGCATGGCAAACAACTTGCCAGTACGCGCAAAACCCGTCTGCACTTCGTCGGCAATCAGCAAAATGCCATGCTCATTGCACAGCTTGCGCAACGCGCGCACGAACTCGGCCGGCGCCGGGTAGAAACCGCCTTCGCCCTGCACCGGTTCGAAAATGATCGCCGCGACGCGCTTCGGATCGATGTCGGCCTTGAACAGAAACTCGATCGCCTTCAGCGAATCAGCCGTCGTCACGCCATGCAGAGGATTCGGGAACGGAGCATGGAACACGTCCGCCGGGAACGGCCCAAAGCCGATCTTGTACGGCGCGACCTTGCCGGTCAGCGCCATGCCCATCATCGTGCGCCCGTGGAAACCACCCGTGAAGGCGATCACGCCCGGACGGCCCGTCGCGGCACGCGCAATCTTGATCGCGTTTTCAACCGCTTCAGCACCCGTCGTGAAGAAGGCGGTCTTCTTCGGATAGTCGCCCGGCGCACGCGCGTTGATCTTCTCAGCCAGTTCGACGTACGACGCGTACGGCACGATCTGATACGCGGTATGCGTGAAATGATCAAGCTGGTCGCGGATCGCCGCCAGAATCTTCGGGTGACGATGGCCCGTGTTGCACACGGCAATACCCGCGGCGAAATCGATGAAACGGCGCCCCTCGACGTCCCACAACTCGGCGTTTTCCGCGCGCTCAGCGTAGAAATCGCACATCACCCCGACGCCGCGCGGCGTGGCGGCGTCCTTACGGCTCTTCAGGTCAGCATTCTTCATGGTTATCTCCTTCGCTCCTCGATTTTGCAGGGGACTGCGGGCTCAACGCAGCACATGCAGCGACTATAATGAGATTTGGCTCTTAATTTCAGAGCCATTTCAATAAAAAAGTAGGAGCCAATCATGCGAGCGAGCGTTTTGTCCGACTGGCTGGCGCAGCGCCTCGATCGTGGCAATGGCCAGCCGATCTATCGTCAGTTGCACCGGCTGTTGCAGCAGGCGATCCTGTCGCGCGAATTGCCGGCGGGCAGCAAGGTGCCGTCGTCGCGTCTCCTGGCGCAGGAATTGGGCATCGGCCGCAATACGGTTACGCAGGTGTACGAGCAACTGGTGCTCGAAGGCTATGTCAGTTCGGCAACCGGCCGTGGCACGTTCGTCGCCGATAGCGCGCCGGACGAGATCGTCGGCGCAGCCGACGCCGACGCGCCGGGCACGCCGCTCGAATCATTGCCGCCGCCCCCGTCGTTGCAGGGCAAGCGCGCGTTGTCGGCACGCGGCGCGCGGCTCATTGCGGGGGCCGGCGTATCGAAGCGGCAATGGGGCGCGTTTATGCCGGGGGTGCCGGATGTCACGAAGTTTCCGGCCCGCGTATGGAGCCGTTTGCACAACAAGTATTGGCGCCGGCTGCGCCCGGACTTGCTGACCTACGCGCCGGGCGGCGGCCTCGCCTCGCTGCGGCACGCGCTGGCGGACTATCTGCGGACGTCGCGTTCGGTGCGCTGTACGTCCGAGCAGATCATCATCACGACCGGGATTCACCAGTCGGTCGACCTCGCCGTGCGTCTGCTGTCCGATCCGGGCGACCTGATCTGGACCGAAGACCCGTGCTACTGGGGCGTGCGCAGCGTGCTGCACGTGTCCGGCCTGCAATCGCGGCCGATCGCCGTCGACGAAGAAGGCATCAATCCGTCCGCCGACGATCTCGCCCAGCCGCCGAAGCTGATGCTCGTCACGCCATCGCATCAATATCCGCTCGGCATGGTGATGAGCCTCGCGCGGCGCCGCATGCTGCTCGAATACGCGCGGCAGAACCAGTGCTGGATCATCGAGGACGACTACGACAGCGAATACCGCTACGGCAGTCGGCCACTGGCGTCGCTGCAAGGTCTGGACAGGTCCGGACAGGTGATTTACGTGGGCAGCTTCGGCAAGACGCTGTTTCCGGGCCTGCGCATCGGCTACCTGGTCGTGCCCGAAGCGCTGGCCGAAAGCTTCGCGACCGCGAGCGCGGAGTTGTATCGCGAAGGACAGTTGCTGCAGCAGGCGATGCTGGCGGAATTCATCGCGGAAGGGCATTTCACGTCGCATATCCGCAAGATGCGCACGCTGTACGGGCAGCGTCGCCAGACCCTGCTGGACGCCGCTGCCCACCGTTATGGCGATGCGCTGCCGGCCGTGGGCGGCGATGCCGGTCTGCATCTGGTAATGCAATTGCCGGCAGGCAGCGACGACCGTGCGGTGGCCGCCGCCGCGCTGGAGCGCAATATCGTCGTGCGGCCATTGTCGGGGTATTACGCGCAACCGTCGCTGGCGCCGTCGGGCTTGCTGATCGGCTATGCATGCGTGCCCGACGAGGAGATCGCGCCTGCCTTCAATACGCTCGCGGATGCGATCGACGCGACTCTGGTGCAATTCGCGTGAGGGCGCATCACGGTGCGCGTCAAATCCGTATCAGCACCGCCCCCAGCGTTACCAGCGCGCATGCCACGATACGCCGAGTGGTCAGCTTTTCGCGCATGAACAGCCAGCCGATCAGCACCGCGAAGATCGAACTCAGCTCACGCAGCGCGGACACCATCGCGATCGGCAGGTAGCGGTATGCCTCGATGATCAGGCAATAGGCGGTGAGCGCGAGCACGCCGGATGCGATGCCTTTGAGCACCACCGTGCGGCCGATGAACAGCCCCTTGGCGCCGCCGCGCCAATGCCAGGCGAGCAGAAACTGCGGGATATTCCAGATCAGATACACCCACATGATGTAGCTCAGGCCGTTGCCCGCCACGCGTGCGCCAATTCCGTCGACGACCGAATACGCCGCGATGAAGAAACCGGTCAGCAGCGCGAACGGCACGCTTTCGCCGGAAAACCGCATGCCTCGCCGAAATGCCAGCGAGACGATGCCGAGCGACACGAGCGCCACGCCGATTGCGGCCAGCGGTTTGAGTGCCTCGTGCGCGAACACCAGCGCGCCGACGAACACGAGCATCGGCGAAAGACCTCGCGCAATCGGATAGATTTGCCCGAAGTCGCCGCTCTTGTAGGCTCGGATCAGTGCCAGCAGGTAGCCGAATTCGAGTACCACGGACGCGAAGATATAAGGCCAGGCCGCCGGATCGGGCATAGGCAGCACGACCACGCCGACTGCGCTGACCGCGATATACGGAATCGCCATCATGCCGAGCAGCCATACACGGTCTTCGGAGAGATGCAGAAACGCGTTCCAGGTGGCGTGAAGCAGCGCGGAAAGCAGCACCAGCGAAACGACTAGGGTGTCCATCGGAGGCCAGGAAGAAGAGTAAAAAGGCCGAAAGCCGGCCGCAAGCAGGTGATTATTCCAGCAGAACGCCGGAATGGAGGGGTGGGCGACTAAATTGAAGGGGCTTTATGTGGCAGTGAGCGGCATTTTGTGGTGACAGTCAGCCGCTGCTCGACCCGGGCGCAGGCGTAATGCCTGCACACCGGGGCTCCGGCACGCGGAAATCGCGGAACGGTCAGGTCACGCGTTCTCGCAGCCACGCGGATGCCATGTCGATCACCGTCACGACGACAATCACCATGATCATCACCGCTGCCGTCTGCGCGTAATTGAACGAACGGATCGCCTCATACAGCACCACGCCGATCCCACCCGCGCCGACCATGCCGACCACCATCGCCGAGCGCACGTTCGATTCGAAGCGATATAACGCATACGAGATCCACAACGGCAACACTTGCGGCAGCACGCCGTAAATGATTTCGTCGAGACTGGTGGCGCCGGTCGCGCGCACGCCTTCGGCGGGACGCGGATCGATAGCCTCGACCGCTTCGGCAAAGAGCTTGGCGAGCACGCCGGTGGTGTGCACCCATAACGCCAGCACGCCGGCGAACGGACCGAGTCCCACGGCGACGATGAACAGCATCGCGAAGACCATTTCATTGATCGCGCGGCAGGCGTCCATCATGCGGCGCATCGGTTGTACGACCCACATGGGCGCCATGTTGTGCGCGGACATCAGGCCGCACGGCACGGCGCACACCAGCGAGAGCACGGTGCCCCACACGGCAACGGAGAGCGTCACGTACATCTCGTGCAAATAGCTGCGCCATTCGGTGAAGTCCGGCGGGAAGAAGTCCTTGGCGAACTGACCCATATTGCCGGAGTCGGAAAACAGATCGAGCGGACGCATGTCGGCGCCGTGCCACGCGCCACCCAGTACGGCAAGCACGGCGATCCAGCCTACGAGCGACAACCAGCTGCGCTTGCCCGCGGCAGGCGCGGGGTGCCGTGCCGCCTGCGCGGCGAGCGCTTCGCTCGCGCGCGTGGGCGACGTGATCAGATCAACCGTGTTCATTGCTTCGATACGGCGCTATTGAGTGCGCTCATCTTCGCGTCGATGTCGGCCAACTGCGTCTTGCGGTCGTCATCGGAAAGATGGGTGTCGCTCTCGATCTTCTGCTTCTGGCGGTACAACGCGACCTGGCGGATCGGCAGCAACTGCGCATCCGACGATGCCGCGAAACCGGCGTAACCGGTAATCGAGGCCATAACCTGTTTCTCGTGCGGATCGGTCTTGCCGTAGTTCAGGAAGAAGTTGCGGATCTTGTCCTTGGTGGCTTGCGGCAGATCCTTGCGCCAAACTAGCGGGTCCGACGGAATCAGCGGCGAAGTCCACAGCACGCGTACTTGCGCGAACTTGTCCGGATGTTGTTGCTTGAGCGTATCGAGCATCTCGGTGTTATTCGTCGCGACGTCGATCTTGTTGTTCACCACGGCCAGCAGGTTCGCCTCATGACTCGACGGCAGCACCGCCTTGAATGCCGTATTGACCGATATGTTGCGCTTGGCGAACAGGTAATAACCGGGGATCAGCGTGCCCGAAGTGGAGTTCGGATCGCCGAAACCGAGCGTGACGTCCTTCGTGTCCTTGAACACATCGTCCAGCGTCTTGAAGCGGCTGTTGACGTTGGTGATGAGCACCGACTTGTAGCCGAGCTGGCCGTTCGCATACAGCACCTTCGCGAATACTTCGCCTTGCGAACGATCCACCGCCTCGATCGCCGATGCATTGCCGAAATAGCCGACCTGTACCTTGTTGAAGCGCATGCCTTCAATGATGCCGGCGTAGTCGGTCGCGAAGAACGCTTTGACATTCAGGCCGGTTTGCTTGTTCATGTCCTCGATCAGCGGTTCCCAGCGCTGTTTCAGCACCGAGGAGGAGTCGGTCGAAATGATGCCGAGGTTGATGTCTTCCGCGTGTGCGGTGGCGGCGCCGGCGAATGCGGCCGCGCCGACAGTCAGCGTGACTAATGAACGAAGTGAACGTAATGAACCTAACGAACGCAGAAATTTCATCGCTTTTGAAGTCCGGTTGAGTGAACAGAATGGGTCGGCGCGCTCAGTTCGAGTGCACCGGATTGAGGGCGAACGCATAGCGTGTCGAGTTGGGGGCGGCGTCGCTCGCCGGAGCGCTGGCGTCGCTCCCGCTGACGGCGTTGTCCGCCTGATGGGCCATGCTGTCGGCCGCGGCCTCGTCGAGCAGTTCGCGGGCGTCGTCGCCATAGAGTTTCTTTAGCAGGGCAGGGCTCAGCGACGAGGATGGGCCGTCGTAGACCACCTTGCCGCGACGCAGCGCAACTGTGCGCGGGCAAAACTGCATGGCGATGTCGACCTGATGCAGCGACACCAGCACCGTCAACTGATGCTCGACGTTGAGCGTGCGCAGCATTTCCATCACGCGGCGCGACGATTCGGGGTCGAGTGAGGCGATGGGTTCGTCGGCGAGCACGATGCGCGCGCGTTGCACCAGCGCTCGCGCGAGGGCGGCGCGTTGCTGCTGACCGCCGGAGAGATTGGCGGCGCGTTCGCGCGCATGGTCGCCGATGCCGACTTCATTGAGCGCGGCCATCGAAAGCGCCCGTTCCGCGGCCGGGAAGCGCCCGCTGAGACGGCGCCACAAAGGCAGCCGCGCGAGCGCGCCGATCAGGACGTTGCGCTCCACCGAAAGCCGGTTCACCAGATTGAATTGCTGGAACACAAAACCGATATCGCGGCGAATACTGCGCACTTCCCGGACGATGCGGCCGTTTTGCTGGATCGGCCGGCCGAGAATCGCGATCTGCGACGGCTGTGCATCCGAAGCCGTGAAGCCCGCGATGTGCCGCAGCAGCGTCGACTTGCCCGAACCAGAGGCGCCGATCAAGGCAACCATTTCGCCCGGTTCGACACGCAGATCGATTTCGTCCAGCGCCTTGCGGCCATTGCTGAACGTCTTGCTCAGGCGTTCGATACGGATTGCTTCCCGAATTGTTTCCATAAGTACCCCTTGATGCATCCGGCCATTGCCGGCATGTGTGGGGCTCATTCTAGGAAGCGTCTGTGACGGTTGAGTGAAGGCATCGCAACGTCTAGACGACTATATCTTCATGTGTCTTTTTTGAGTCGCCGAAAAGGCAGCAGGATGTCATTCGTTCGAATAGAAAATGACACCCGTGTGACACGATCTACGATGTGCGGCATCGGTTTCGCATGACCGTGTGCGGCCAGGCTATATTGCGTCATTGAGTGTGCCGTCCCCAATAACCTTGCAGTTCCTTTCGATGTCGTCATGCAGCCTTTGAGCTTTCTTCCCGACAGTTTTGCGGAGTACGAAGATCTCAAGTCGATCCTCGACCAGGGCAGCGCCAGCTTCGAGATTCGCACAGTCTGCGACACCACGGTGCGGGGGCGGCAATTCGCCGTGCACACCGCGAGTATCGGCTCGACGGATCCACTCGCGCCCGCAATCGGGTTTTTTGGCGGCATTCACGGGCTTGAACGGATCGGCTCGCAACTCGTGCTCGACTACATGCGCGCGCTGCTCGCCCGGCTGGAATGGGACGAACTGCTGGTGCGGCAATTGCAGTCGATTCGTCTGATCTTTATGCCGATCGTCAATCCGGGCGGCATGTGGGCTGCCACGCGGGCCAATCCCAATGGCGTCGATCTGATGCGCAACGCGCCGCAGAATGCCGACGAACGCGTGCCGCTGCTCGCGGGTGGCCAGCGGGTGGGTGCATGGCTGCCCTGGTATCGCGGCCGGCCGGGCGAGCCCATGGAGCCGGAGGCGGCTGCGCTGCTGCAGGTGGTCGAAACCGAAATGGCCGCGCGGCCCCTGAGCATTGCGCTCGACTGCCACTCGGGTTACGGCTGGCGCGATAGCATATGGTTTCCTTACGCGCGCACGCGCAAGCTGATGGCGCATCTGCCGGAAATGTACATGCTCAAAACCATGTTCGAACGCGCGCATCCGCATCATGGCTACGCGTTCGAACCGCAGAGCCACCAGTACCTGCTGCACGGCGACCTGTGGGATTTCGCGTACGACCGCGCGCCGGCGCCGAACATCTTCCTGCCGATGACGCTCGAACTCGGTTCGTGGTTGTGGATCAAGAAGAATCCCCGCCAACTGTTTTCGCGCCAGGGCATGTTCAATCCGGTGAAGGCGCATCGCACCGCGCGCGTGCTGCGGCGTCATGCGAATCTGCTCGATTTCCTCGCGCGTGCGGCGTTCTCGTCGCAACGCTGGCTGCCGCAAGGCAAGCGTCGCGAGCAATTGCTGCAAAGCGCGACTGAGCATTGGTCCAAACCGGCAGTGTTATGAGCACTTGGATTCTGTTGCGCGGATTGACGCGCGAAACCCGCCACTGGGGTCGATTGCCCAGCGTGCTACGCGAAGCGACCGGCACGGATCGCCTTTTGTTGCTCGATCTGCCGGGCAACGGCGAGCTCAACCATTTGCCCGCACCGGCTCGCGTGGAAGAGATGGTGGGCTTCGTGCGGATTGCTGCGCTGCAAACCGGGGCGCCAGGCCCTTATCGCGTACTGGCGATGTCGCTTGGCGGCATGGTGGCGACCGATTGGGCGCAGCGCTATCCCGCCGAAATCGAGAGGCTCGTGCTGATCAACACCAGCATGCGGCCGTTCAGCCGCGTGCACGAACGCCTGCGTCCGTCCGCGTGGCCGGGCCTCGTGGGCGTGGCCGCTCACTGGCTCGATGCGCCGCGCGCGGAAAGCGGCATCCATCGGCTCACGTGCAATAACGTCGAAACGTTGGGCGCGGATCTCGAAGCGTGGAGCGAAATTCGCCGGAGCGCGCCAGTGCTGCGGGGCAACGCGCTACGGCAGCTATGGGCGGCTGCGCGCTTTCGCGCGGCGGCAACGAAGCCGCGTTGCCCGTTGCTGATTCTCTCTTCACGCGCCGACAAACTGGTCAACCCGGTCTGTTCGGCGAAGCTTGCGGCGGCCTGGGGCGCAACGCATCGCGAGCATCAGTGGGCCGGCCACGACCTGCCGCACGACGACCCGGCGTGGACCAGCGAACAGGTCGAGGCATGGCTGAAGCAGGAGGCCGGGGAATCGCAGGCCGTGCTTTAGGCAGAAGCGCTGAAGCGCGACGCATAACGGCAACGGGTATAACCTAAGTGCGCTCATGCATCGCTTTTCGGGGCGGCAGGCGCATAATCCCTCTTCAGACGATGCATGCGAATCGAGCGATACGCGCTATTGCCGCCCGCCAGGGGAGTTGATCATGCAAGCAAAGAATGAAGAAGCCGTCACGCACCTGCTGAACGATGTCTTCGAATTTGCGCGTGGGCGCTTGCCCGAGCCGGCCTTCAAAATCGTCGAACCTTTCTTGCGGCACTACTACGATTTCGTCGACGCCGACGATCTGCAGAGCCGCGCAATCGCCGATCTGTACGGAGCGGCGCTCGCACACTGGCAAACCGCGCAGCGCTTCGTGCCTGGCAGCGAACGGCTGCGCGTCTACAACCCGATACTCGAACAACATGGCTGGCATTCCGATCACACGGTGATCGAGATCGTCAACGACGACATGCCGTTTCTGGTCGATTCGGTATCGATGGCGGTGAACCGTCTCGGGCTTGCGTTGCATTCAGTCGTGCATCCGGTCTTTCGCATCTGGCGTGGTCCGGACGGCAGCATCGTGCGAGTCAGCCAGGGTGCCGAAGACGCCACCGACACGCGCTCGCAGCTTGCCTCGTTCATTCACTTCGAAGTCGACCGTTGCGGCGACGCAGCGAAGCTCGACGCATTGCGTGACGAAATCGCCCGAGTGTTGCGCGACGTGCGTGCCGCAGTGGAAGACTGGCCGAAGATCGTCGAACTCGCGCGCGTCACCGTCAAAGGCATGAAGGCCGGCGAAGCAGGACCCGAAGGGGTCGAAGCTCGTGCATTCCTCGAATGGATGGTGGCCGACCATTTCACGTTTCTCGGCCAGCGCGACTATGAACTCGTGCAGCATGGCGACGGCTTTGGCCTGCGCGCGGTGCCCGGCTCCGGCCTCGGCATTCTGCGCGATGAACTGCGCCCGGCGGGTGCCGCCGAAGTCACACCGTTGCCGCCGGCCGCCGCCGATATCATCTCCGGCTCGTCGCCCATTTTCCTCACCAAGGCCAATTCACGCGCAACTGTGCATCGGCCGGGCTATCTGGATTATGTGGGCATCAAGCTGACGGGGGCGGACGGCAAGACGATCGGCGAGCGGCGGTTCATCGGCCTGTACACCTCTACCGCCTACCTGGTGTCGGCCTCGGAAATTCCAATCGTGCGGCGCAAATGCGCGAACATCGTGCGGCGGGCCGGTTTCCTGCCGAAGGGCCACCTGGCCAAATCGCTCGTGACGGTGCTCGAAACCTATCCGCGCGACGAACTCTTCCAGGCCGACGAAGACCAGCTTTACGATATCGCGCTGGGTGTGCTGCGTTTGCAGGAGCATCAGCGCACGCGTCTGTTCATACGGCGGGATCGTTTTGACCGCTTCGTGTCGTGTCTGGTGTTCGTGCCGCGCGACAAATACAACACGGACCTGCGCCAGCGTATCGCGAACCTGCTTGTCGCCGCATTCAACGGCGAAAGCGTCGAGTTCACGCCGCTGTTATCAGAGTCCACCCTGGCGCGGATTCATTTCGTGGTGCACGCCAAACCCGGCGGCATGCCTCAGGTCGATACGCGCGAACTCGAAGCGCGGCTCGTGCAGGTCACGCGCCGCTGGCAGGACGATCTCGCCGATGCATTGCTCGACGCATTCGGCGAAGAGCAGGGTAATCGTCTTCTGCAACACTATGCGGATTCGTTTCCCGCTGGCTATCGCGACGATTATCCGGCCCGCACCGCGGTGCGCGATATCGAGTTGATCGAGCGTGTGCAGGGCAGCGAACGGCTCGCCATGAACCTGTACCGTCCTATAGAGGCCGGGCCGCGGGCGTTTCGTTTCAAGGTCTATCGGGCGGGCTTGCCGATTGCGTTGTCGCGCAGCTTGCCGATGCTCGAACATCTCGGCGTACGTGTCGATGAAGAGCGGCCCTATCTGATCGAAGCTATCGACGCCACGCCTGCGTGGATTCACGACTTCGGCCTCGAACTCGCGGACGATGCGGAGTTCGATATCGAACGCGTGAAGGATCTGTTCGAAGACGCATTCGAACAGGTGTGGACCGGCGCAATCGAAAGCGACGATTTCAACCGCCTCGTGCTGCGCGCGCAATTGAGTGCGCGCGAGGTGACGATTCTGCGTGCCTATGCCAAGTACTTGAGGCAGGTGGGCTCGACATTCAGCGACGCGTACATCGAACGCGCGGTCACCGGCAATCCGGCGATTGCCCGCATGCTGGTGGAGTTGTTCATTGCGCGCTTCGATCCGGTACTCGGCGATACGCGTGACGTTCGCGTCGACGGTTTGCTGAAGCGGATCGACAGTGCGCTCGATCAGGTGCCGAATCTCGACGAGGACCGGATACTGCGGCAATTCCTTGGCGTCATCAAGGCGACGCAGCGCACGAACTACTACCGATTCGATGCTGAGGGCCATGCCAAACCGTATCTGTCGTTCAAATTCGATCCCGCGCATGTCCCCGGTTTGCCCGAACCGAAACCGATGTTCGAAATCTGGGTGTACTCGCCGCGAGTAGAAGGCATGCATTTGCGCGGCGGCCGTGTCGCGCGCGGCGGTCTGCGCTGGTCGGACCGGCGTGAGGACTTCCGCACGGAAGTGCTCGGCTTGATGAAAGCGCAGATGGTGAAGAACGTGGTGATCGTGCCGGTCGGTTCAAAGGGCGGTTTCGTCGTGAAGAATCCGCCGCCGCTGGCCGAGCGTGACGCGTGGATGCGTGAAGGCATCGCGTGCTATCAGACCTTCCTGCGCGGCTTGCTCGATCTAACCGACAACCTCGCGGGTACCACGATCGTGCCGCCGCCCGATGTGGTGCGGCACGACCCTGACGATCCGTATCTGGTGGTTGCCGCCGACAAGGGCACCGCTACCTTCTCCGACTACGCGAACGCGATCTCTCAGGAGTACGGATTCTGGCTCGACGACGCTTTCGCGTCCGGCGGTTCCGTCGGCTATGACCACAAGAAAATGGCTATCACGGCGCGCGGTGCGTGGGAGTCGGTCAAGCGGCACTTCCGGGAAATGGGCGTCGATACGCAGGCAACGGATTTCACCGTCGTCGGCATCGGCGACATGTCGGGCGATGTATTCGGTAATGGCATGCTGCTGTCACCGCATATCAAACTGGTGGCCGCGTTCGATCATCGGCATATCTTTCTCGATCCGAACCCCGACCCCGCAGTAAGCCTTGCCGAACGTGGGCGTTTGTTCGGTATGGACCGCTCGAGTTGGGCCGACTACGATCCGTCGCTGATCTCGGCCGGCGGCGGCGTGTTCCCTCGCACCGCCAAGACGATTCCGTTGTCCGCGGCGGTGCAGTCGGCGCTTGGCATCAGCGCGCCGGCGCTTGCGCCCGCTGAATTGATGCGCGCGATTCTGCAGGCGCCTGTCGATCTGCTCTACAACGGCGGCATAGGCACCTATGTGAAGGCGACCCGTGAAACGCATCAGCAGGTCGGCGACCGTGCCAATGATGCGATCCGTGTCAACGGCGCCGATCTGCAGTGCAAGGTCGTGGCCGAAGGTGGCAATCTCGGTCTTACGCAACTGGGGCGTATCGAGTTTGCGCAGCGCGGCGGCCGCATCAATACCGACGCGATCGATAACTCCGCCGGGGTCGACTGCTCGGACCACGAGGTCAACATCAAGATTTTGCTGGGCCTCGTCGTCTCCGATGGCGAAATGACCGGGAAGCAGCGCAATACGCTGCTCGCGGAAATGACCGATGAAGTCGGGCTGCTTGTCTTGCAGGACAACTACTACCAGACTCAGGCGCTCTCGATCGCGGGCCGTTATGGCGTCGAGTTGCTTGATGCCGAAGCGCGCCTGATGCGTTATCTCGAACGCGCGGGCCGTCTGAATCGCGTGATCGAGTTCTTGCCGAGCGATGAAGAGGTCACTGAACGCCAGGCCGCGAAACAGGGGCTGACCACGCCGGAGCGCGCGGTGCTGCTTGCCTATAGCAAGATGTGGCTGTACGACGCGTTGCTTGAATCATCGATGCCGGAAGACCCGCTCGTCAGCGACATGCTGGTCGAGTACTTTCCGAAGCCGTTGCGGCAACGCTTCAGCGATCCGATGCAGCGCCACCCGTTGCGGCGGGAAATCCTCGCCACCCATCTGACCAATGCGCTGGTGAATCGCGTGGGTTGCGAGTTCGTGCATCGGCTGATGGAAGAGACCGATGCGAAGCCTGGCGACATCGTGCGGGCCTGCATCATGGCGCGCGATGTGTTCGATCTCGACGACGTGTGGCGCAGCATCGACGCGCTCGACAATCGTGTCGCCGACGACGTGCAGGCACGCATGTTCGTCGAAGTGGCGCGGCTCGTCGAACGTTCCGCGTTGTGGTTCTTGCGGCAACTGCAATCGGGCGCGGTCAGCGACGGCGATGTCGCCGGCTTGCTCGCACGTTGCCGCGACGCGGCGCAACGGCTCGCGCCGCAATGGCCCGCGCTGTTGCCGGCCGCCGATCTCGAAGCGCTGTCCGAGCGGCAGCGCGTGCTCGTGGATGCCGGTGTCGATAGCGACCTCGCGGTGCGCATTGCCAGTGGTGAGATTTCGGCGGCGCTGCTAGACATTGCCGAAGTGTCGTCGACCTGCGGGCGCGATCTCGAACTCGTGGCGGGCGTCTACTTCGCGCTTGGCACGTTGCTGAACTACAGCTGGATCAGCGAGCGGGCGGCCGCACTGCCGGCACCCACGCACTGGGACATGCTGGCGCGTGCTACGGCGCTGGCGGAGCTCGCACGCCTGAAACGCGCGCTGACCACGAGCGCGCTGGCCGATGCCGACGAGGCGTCGACGCCCGAGGGCCTGGTTCAGACATGGCGCGAGAAGCGCGCTGCGCAACTCGAGCGTTACGCGCGCCTGCTTGCCGATTTGCGGGCCACGGGCGGCGCGAGCTTGTCGATGCTGCTGGTGATCGTGCGCGAGATGGCGGCGCTCGAAAGAGCATAGCGGGACGAAGCGGGAGCAAGGGCGAGCAAGGGCAGATGTGCTGCATACGTCGCGATACCCGGCGCGAGACAGCGTCGGGATTGGACGCATGCCGTCCGGCATGGCCATAATACGAACTCTTGCTCACTGAAAGCGCTCTGCAAACTCACGGAACCCCGCCACGACGATGAAAGAAGAATCGCCGAAAGCCATCTTTTATGCGCTAGCCGCCAATCTCGGCATCGCCATCTGCAAGTTCGCTGCCGCTGCCTTCACCGCTTCCGGTTCGATGTTCGCTGAAGCGATTCACTCCACCGCCGACTGCGGTAACCAGTTGCTGCTGCTATTCGGCCTGCGCCAGGCGCGCCGGCCCGCGAGCCCGTTGCATCCTATGGGCGGTGGCCGCGAGATTAATTTCTATTCGTTGCTGGTGGCGTTGCTGTTGTTCTTTGTGGGTGGCGCGTTTTCGGTGTACGAGGGCGTGCATCGCCTGTTCGCGCGGGAACCTTTGCAGTACGCGTATGTGGCGCTTGTCGTACTGGGTGTTTCGGTCGTGCTCGAGACGCTTTCGCTGTGGGGGGCGATCAAGGAGATCCGCAAGACGCATCCCGATAAAAGCCTGTGGCGCTGGTTTCGCGAAACGCGCGAGTCCGAACTGCTGGTGGTGGCCGGCGAGGACATTGCCGCGCTAGCGGGTCTTGCAATCGCCTTCGTCGCGGTGCTGCTGACGATGGTGACCGGCAATCCTGTCTATGATGCGTTGGGTTCCATCGGCGTGGGTGTCTTGTTGATGGTGATTGCGTGGCTGGTGGCGCGCGAAGTGAAGTCCATGATCGTCGGCGAATCGGCGGGTCCGGAAGTGCGCGGCGCGATCGAGGCGCATCTGCGCGCCCGGTCGGAGATTCGCAGCATCATCAATATGATTACGCTGCAATGGGGCCGTCACGTTGTGGTGGCCGTGCAGGCTGAAATGATCGACTATGCGAGCGGCCGCGCGATGGTCGACGCGATCAACGAGATCGAAGCGGACCTGCAGGCGGCATTTCCACAGGTGCGCTGGGTGTTTTTTGAGCCGGACGTGCCGAGGGTTTGATGCGTTGTCCCGCTCGCGATGCCCGTCCGGTCCCTTTACCGTTTACTCAAACCCGGTCACCGCGTGCGGCACATACAGTTCTTCCAGCCGGCGGATTTCGTCCGCGCTCAGGTTCAACGACAGCGCGGCGACCGCGTCGTCCAGGTGATGCAGCTTGGTCGCGCCGACGATCGGCGCGGTGATCGGCTTCTTCTGCAAGACCCACGCGAGGGCCACCTGCGCCCGCGGCACCCCGCGTTCCCTGGCAATCTCACTGACACGCTCGACGACCCGGCGATCCGCGTCTTCGGTTTGCGCGTATAAGGTGCGGCCGAACGCGTCGGTCTCCGAGCGTGCGCTTTCGGTGTTCCAGTCGCGTGTCAGGCGTCCGCGTGCCAGCGGGCTCCACGGAATTACACCGATGCCTTCGCTTTCGCACAGCGGCAGCATCTCGCGCTCTTCCTCGCGGTAGAGCAGATTCACGTAGTTCTGCATGGTCACGAAACGCGTCCAGCCATTGCTTTCGGCTACATGCAGCGCCTTGGCGAACTGCCATGCATACATCGACGATGCACCGATATAGCGCGCCTTGCCGGCTTTCACGACGTCGTGCAGTGCTTCCATGGTTTCTTCGATCGGTGTGCCGTAGTCCCAGCGGTGGATCTGATACAGATCGACGTAATCCGTACCGAGGCGTCGCAAGCTATTGTCGATTTCGGTCATGATTGCCTTTCGCGACAGGCCGGCGCCGTTCGGACCCGGATGCATGCGGCTATTCACCTTGGTGGCCAGTACGATCTCGTCGCGCCTTGCAAAGTCCTTGAGCGCCCGGCCGACGATTTCTTCGCTGGTGCCGTCCGAGTAAACGTTGGCCGTATCGAAGAAATTGATGCCGTGGTCGAGTGCCTGCTTGATGAAAGAACGTGCCGCTTCATCATCGAGCGACCAGGGGTGCGTACCGCGAGCGGGTACGCCGTAGCTCATACAACCGAGACAAAGACGCGATACATCGAGGCCGGTGCGGCCGAGTTTCACATAGTCCATCGTGATGCTCCTGGGTTGAAGCGCGCAAACGCGATGCGTGCTGAAGGTACTTCATTATAAGAACGGCGGCGTTGACGCGCTGGGTGGCCGACGGGCCGCACAGGCATGCGGGTAGGCGGGAGTTCAGGCGCGGTGCATGAATTGCCCCAACACGTAGTGGAAAATAATTTCTTCGCATCTATACTTCTTTCGGCTTGAAAGCAGTCCCTCTCCCAACTTGCATCAAAAGAAAAGGAAGGATCCCGATGCTGACTCGCACACTTGGCGCGTTCTGCGCAATGACACTTGCGGCTTGCGCCGCTTTCACGTCCGGCCCGGCTAGTGCTGACGACAACGCGGGCTACTGGCAAGGCGACGGCGGCTCACGTGGGCTGCCGGTCAAGGTGATGATCATTTCGATGTTCGCACCCGAGGGGCAGGTATGGCTGGACCGCCTCGGGCCGTGGCGTGAGATTACGGTCGACGGCCTGTCACCGGATTACCCGACGGTTCATTGCAACAAGCAGGACGTGTGTGTCATGACGACTGGCATGGGGCATAGCAATGCTGCCGCGTCGATCATGGCGTTGACCTTCTCGCCGCGTTTCGACTTGCGGCATACGTACTTTATGGTCGCGGGGATTGCCGGGATCGATCCGCAGCAGGGCACGGTCGGGTCTGCCGCGTGGGCGAAGTATCTTGTGGATTTCGGCATCCAGTGGGAGCTCGATGCGCGGGAGATTCCGCCGGGCTGGACTACCGGGTATCTGGGGATCAATACCACGAGTCCTGCGGCCAAGCCGCCGCTCGACTATCGGACGGAGGTGTTCCAGTTGAATTCCCAACTGGCCGATACGGCGTTTGCTTTGTCGCGCAGTGTGGTGCTGTCTGATAGTGCTCAGGCGCAGGCAGCGCGAGCCAAGTATTCTTATGCGCCGGCGAATCGGCCGCCTACCGTTATTCAATGCGACACGCTGGCTGGAGACACCTGGTGGTCAGGGACGCTGCTTGGGCAGCGCGCGCGGGACTGGACCAGGATTTTGACCGACGGCAAGGGGGTTTATTGCACGACGCAGCAGGAGGATAACGCGACGTATGAGGCGCTTAAGCGCGCGGCCTCGGTGCATAAGGTGGATTTGAATCGCGTTGCGGTGCTGCGGGCCGGGTCGGATTTTGATCGGCCATATGATGGGCAGACTAGTGCGGATAATCTGCTTAACTATGCTGCGCAAGGGGGTTTTACGATTGCTATTGAGAATTTGTATAGGGCGGGGAGCCCGCTTGTGCAGGATATTGTGAGTCATTGGGGGGAGTGGAGGGAAGGGGTGCCTAAGAGGTAAGGGTTTGGCCTGCTCGGCGGTTTTTGTTGTTGATCTGGGCTTTTGGCCTTTCCTTGTTTTGTTTGTGGTCTGTTTGGGTTGGTCTTTTGGCCTTTCCTTGAATTGTTAGTGGTCTATTAGCGTTGCCCCTGTGCGGGGCGGCACCTACTTTTCTTTGCCTGCCGCAAAGAAAAGTAGGCAAAAGAAAGCGGCTTTACACCGCCAGCTCATAAGCGGGTCCCCCGCACAGCCACGGTAGTGGTGCATCTGGAATCTGTGTCCTCGCACACTCCGCGCCGTTGACACAGGGCTCATCAGCTCCCACTCCGCACTGCGTGCGTCGCGGACGGGTCTACCAGGGAAACCGGCGGAGCGCCTGGCATACCTGATGGTTTTTGAAACCGGGTTTCGGCGGCGCAGGCCGCCGGAGGTATGACTGCCTTGTCACTAGGGCTGAAGGTGCGAGGCGACAGATTCCAGATGCACCACTACCGCTACTGTGCGGGGGACCCGCTTAAAAATTAGCGGTGTGAGCCGCTTTCTTTTGCCTACTTTTCTTTGCGGCAGGCAAAGAAAAGTAGGTGCCGCCCCGCACAGGGGCAACGCTAATAGACCACTAACAAAACAAGGAAAGGCCAAAAGACCCAGATCAACAACAATACCGCCGAAACAGGCAAAAAAACCGCTATTGCTGTGGCGCCCGATAAGGCGTCCAAACAGGCGCATCCACACCCCAATCATCGAGTTCAGACGGCGTCATAACGTACTCCTTGATAAAGAGCGAAACAAAAAACGAAAAAACCGCAATGAAAATTTCTTATGGAAACCGAATCATCGCGGCGTAGCCGCTTTACTGCCCATCAGCAACACGTGTCACATTGCCATTTCTGCCTTCCTGCAAGGCAATGCGCGCAGCCTGCGTCTGCCCAATCAAACCTTTATTCGGGTACGACGTGCGATTCAACGCGGGCAGCGACCCATCCCGATACGCTGCAACCAGTTCAGCCTGAACCTCAGCGCGAGTCTTCCCACCCGTAGTCGGAGCAGGTTGCGTTTCATAGGTGCCCGCACGACCAATACCCCCGCCACCAGCACTGCCTTGCGCAAACACCGGCGCGCTGGCCAGCAGCGAAAGAGCGAGACCTGCCAAAAGATTGCGTTTCATGATTCACTCCTGTCGATTCATTTGCAGCGCAAGCAGCGCCGCGACAGGGTGAAATGTAGACTTCGAGCCAGTGCGGATAAATCGCACTTTCGCGAAATGAATTGTCGCGATTCCAGAACAATCGCGATAACGTGCTCGCCCCGCCGGTTACTGCAGGGCAACCGCGGCATTAGAGCCGCGGTCGGAATTCACTGTTCCAGATTCTGTACTTCACTAGTGCGAATCAGGCAACCCATTCCGTCATCACCGGCGTATCGAGCGTCGGCGCGGATTCGCGTTCTTCAAAAGTACGCTTCGTGCACATCGCGTCCAGACTGCCACGCCCGCTCAGCAACGGGCAACGATCGAACAGCTCGGCAATCCAGTCTACGAAAACACGGACTTTAGGCGACAGATGCCGACTGTGCGGATAGACTGCGGAAATCGGCATCGGTAAAGGCTTCAGCTCCGGCAGTACTTCAACCAGCTGGCCCGAACGCAGATGCGGCAGCACCATGAAGAGCGCCGGCTGAATCAGACCGAAACCCTCCAGTCCGCAAGTTACGTAGGCATCGGCGTCGTTCACCGACACAATGCCCTTCATTTTCACTTCGACTTCTTTGCCATCAACCATGAAGGCCCAATCGATCGTGCGCCCCGTGCGGCTCGAAAAATAATTGACTGCTTTGTGATTCTCGAGGTCCTCGAGCGACGTCGGCATGCCCGCGCGTTCGATGTAGTCGGGGGCAGCGCAGGTCACGCCCTCGAACAAACCGATACGTCGCGCCACCAGCGACGAATCCTGTAACGCACCCACACGTACAACGCAATCCACGCCTTCCTGCAACAGGTCGACGGGCCGGTCCGTCAATCCCAGCTGCAGGTCGATGTCCGGGTAGCGCGTGTGGAATTCACATAAAGAAGGGATCACCAGCAAGCGTCCGATCGATCCCGGCATGTCGATGCGCAGCTTGCCATGCGGCTTCTTGTTGCCGCTCTGGAAGCTGGCTTCGGTCTCTTCGACGTCCGCCAGGATGCGCACGCAGCGTTCGTAATACGCAGCGCCGTCCGGCGTGAGCGACAAACGCCGTGTGGTCCGGTGCATCAGGCGCGTGCCGAGGAACGCTTCGAGATTCTGAATGATGGTGGTAACCGATGCGCGCGGCAGGTCGAGCGTTTCCGCCGCACGGGTAAAGCTGTTGGTGTCGACGACGCGCGTGAACACTTGCATGGCCTGAAGCCGGTCCATTGCAAACCTCCAGAAAGGGGCGGGCGCACTGAGCAGGAATCGAATCCGCAGAGCAATCGCATTCGATTGTTCAGGGGCGCCGAATTGTGTTGCCGGATTATAGGCATTTATTTACGAGTCTGCCGAACCCACAATTCGCACCATTGAAGTTCTATGCGCATTGCGCGGCTCGACATGGATGCATTTAAACCGCCGTACTCCTTTGTGCCCGCCGCCAGCGGCCCGGCACAAGCTGACAGCACGGCACTTGAGGTCACTGACGTGCGGATCGAAGGGCACGCCCAGGACATAACGTTGCGTTTGTACCGGCATTTACAGAAAACCGCACTGCCAGTACTGCTTTATTTTCACGGCGGCGGTTTTACGAAGGGCTCGATCGATCAGGCCGACTACGCCGCGCGTTATTTCGCAGAACACTTACCGGCACTGGTGGTCTCGGTCGGTTATTCGCTGGCGCCGCAGTTTCCGTTTCCGGCGGCGCCTGAAGACGCCCATCGCGCGGCGCTGTGGGTGCAGACAAGAGCGCGCGCGTTTGGCGGGAATAGCAAGAAGGTTGGCGTGGCGGGCCACGACGCGGGTGGGCAACTGGCCAACTGCCTTGCTTTTATCGCTCGCGATCGCGGCGACGTGCGCATTGCCGCGCAGGCGCTGTTCGGACCGATGCTCGACCCGAGCCTCACGCGTCTCGGCGACGAGAAGCGTCTGGGTTCGGACATCACGGCGAAGGAATGCGCGGCGTGTTATCGCGCGTACTTGCCGCAAGCGTCGCAACGCATGCATCCGTATGCCGCGCCGCTCGAGTCGTCACGTCTCGCGGGCCTGCCGGCCACGCTGATCGCGACGGCGCAAAACGATGTGCTGCATGTGGAGGCGGAGAAATACGCGAGCAGTCTGATCGACGCGGGTGTGCTGACCCAGGTGGTCCGCTATCCCAGCATCTCGCACGCCGCGTTGGCCGACCATCCGCCCGCCTTGCAGGAAGCGGTCAGGTTTTTTCAGTGGCGCTTCGATGCGCGCGCCCATCGCTGAGACAGAAATAAGCAGAACTTTAACCAACGATACCGGGAGCTTCACATGACTATCCTTCCTCTTTCCCGTCGCCGTGTGGCGATTGCAGCACTAGCCGTCATCGTGGTGGCCGGGCTGGGCACGTTTGGCGCGATACGCGTCGATGCAAGCTCGCCTGCCGCGCCGACCATCGTGCCGGAAGTCGATGTTGCCACCGTGGTGCAAAAGACCATCACCGACTGGCAAAGCTATTCGGGCCGCCTCGAAGCGGTCGAAAAAGTCGAGGTCCGTTCGCAGGTGCCGGGCACGATCGTGTCCGTCAACTTCAAGGATGGCGCGCTCGTGAAGAAGGGCGACACGCTGTTCGTGATCGATCCGCGTCCGTACGCAGCCGAAGTCGACCGCGCCGAAGCACAGCTCGCAGCCGCGCAGGCGCGCACCGGCTACACGCAAAGCGACTGGGAGCGTGCGCAACGCCTGATCGCCGACAACGCGATCGCCAAACGCGATTACGACGAGAAGCAGAACGCCGCGCGCGAAGCGAGTGCCAACCTGAAGGCCGCGCAGGCGGCCGTGGAAACGGCTCGCATCAATCTCGGCTACACGAAGATCGTCGCGCCGGTGTCGGGCCGCGTGTCGCGCGCGGAAATCACGGTGGGCAACGTGGTGGCGGCGGGGGCAGGCTCGGTGCCGCTCACCACGCTAGTGTCGGTTTCGCCGATCTACGCATCGTTCGACGTCGACGAACAGACCTACCTGCAGTACCTGAGCCGCGCGAAAGATGGCCGCAAGGTGCCGGTGGACCTGGGTCTGGCGGATGAAAGCGGCTACTCGCGCAGCGGCACGATCGAATCCGTCGACAACCGGCTGGACACGTCGTCCGGCACCATCCGGGTGCGCGCGCGTTTCGATAACCAGGATGGTGCATTGATTCCGGGGCTGTATGCACGCGTGAAGGTCGGCGGCAGCGAGCCGCATCCGGCACTGCTGATCGACGACGCCGCGGTGGGCACCGATCAGGACAAGAAGTTCGTGCTGGTGGTCGACCAGAACAATCACGTCGTCTACCGGGAAATCGCGGTCGGCAGCATGCAGGGCAATCTGCGCGTGGTCAAGAGCGGTCTGCAGCCGACCGACCGGATCGTCGTGAACGGTATCCAGCGCGTGCGTCCGGGCGATGCAGTGCGCGCCCATATGGTGCCGATGACGGCCGATCAGGATCCGAATAGCGCACCGCTTGCGCAGACGCGAGCGAAAACCGCGGACAAGAACTCGTGAGCTTCATGCGCCGCGTTTATCCAGTTCGTCTGATCCAGCCGTATTTTCCGGCGATAGCGGGCGCGTGCTCCAACGTTAAGAGCTTCCAATGAACATATCCAAATTCTTCATCGATCGACCGATCTTTGCCGGTGTGCTATCGGTATTGATCCTGCTGGGGGGCATTATTTCGCTCTTCAAGCTGCCGATTTCGGAGTACCCGGAAGTGGTGCCGCCTTCGGTGGTGGTGCACGCGCAATATCCGGGCGCCAATCCGAAGGTGATCGCCGAGGCGGTCGCCGCGCCGCTCGAGGAGCAGATCAACGGCGTCGAGAACATGCTGTACATGCAGTCGCAAGCCAATAGCGACGGCAATCTCACGCTGACGGTGACCTTCAAGCTCGGCACCAATCCGGACCTTGCGACGCAACTGGTGCAGAACCGCGTCAACCAGGCGCTGCCGCGCCTGCCGGAAGACGTGCAACGGCTTGGCATCACGACCATCAAGAGTTCGCCTACGCTGACGATGGTGGTCCACCTGATCTCGCCGAACAATCGCTACGACATGACGTATCTGCGCAACTACGCGCTGCTCAACGTCAAGGACCGCCTGGCGCGAATTCAGGGCGTCGGCGAAGTGCAGTTGTGGGGTTCGGGCGACTACGCGATGCGTGTCTGGCTCGATCCGCAGAAAGTCGCACAGCGCGGTTTGACGGCGACCGAAGTGGTCAACGCGATCCGTGAGCAGAACATTCAGGTGGCAGCCGGTGTGATCGGCGCATCGCCTTCGGTACCGGGCACGCAATTGCAGTTGTCGGTGAATGCGCGTGGCCGTTTGAAGACTGAGGGCGAATTCGGCGACATCATCGTCAAAACGGCGCCGGATGGCGGCGTCACGTACCTGCGTGATATTGCGCGTATCGAACTGGCGGCGTCGGAATATGGCCTGCGTTCGCTGCTGGATAACAAACCGGCGGTGGCGCTCGCTATCAATCAGGCACCGGGTGCGAACTCGCTGGCGATTTCCGACCAGGTCCGCTCCGCGATGAAAGAACTGGCGGAAGATATGCCGGCCGGCGTCGAGTACAAGATCGTCTATGACCCGACGCAATTCGTGCGTTCGAGTATCGAGGCGGTGATCCACACGCTGCTCGAAGCAATCGCGCTGGTGGTGATCGTGGTGATCGTGTTCCTGCAAACGTGGCGTGCGTCGATCATTCCGTTGATTGCGGTGCCGGTGTCGATTGTCGGTACGTTCTCGTTGCTGCTCGCATTCGGCTTCTCGATCAACGCGTTGTCATTGTTCGGGATGGTGCTGGCCATCGGGATCGTGGTGGACGATGCGATCGTGGTGGTGGAGAACGTCGAGCGGAACATCGAAAATGGGCTCAGTGCGCGCGATGCCACCTATAAGGCGATGCAGGAGGTGAGCGGGCCGATTATCGCAATCGCGCTGACGCTGGTCGCCGTGTTCGTGCCGCTCGCTTTCATGACCGGCTTGACCGGGCAGTTCTACAAGCAGTTCGCGATGACCATCGCGATCTCGACGGTGATCTCGGCGTTCAACTCGCTGACGTTGTCACCGGCTTTGTCCGCGATGCTGTTGCGCGGTCACGGCGCCAAGGAAGACTTCCTGACGCGCCTGATGAATCGCGTGCTGGGCCGCTTCTTCAAGGGCTTCAACAAGGTCTTCCATCGCGGCTCGACGGAGTATGGCCGTGGCGTGAAGGGCGTGTTGCGCCGTAAGGGCGCGATGCTCGCGGTGTAC
The DNA here is from genome assembly GCF_902833645.1 of Paraburkholderia fungorum. Classification (GTDB taxonomy): domain Bacteria; phylum Pseudomonadota; class Gammaproteobacteria; order Burkholderiales; family Burkholderiaceae; genus Paraburkholderia; species Paraburkholderia fungorum. The sequence continues at coordinate 684,473 of NZ_CADFGE010000002.1, read as the reverse complement.
GCGATCCTGCTGGGCGCAACGGTGCTGATCTCGCGCGTCGTGCCGGGCGGTTTCGTGCCGGCGCAGGACAAGGAATACCTGATTGCCTTCGCGCAATTGCCGAACGGTGCGTCGCTGGATCGTACCGAAAAGGTGATCCGCGATATGAGTTCGATCGCCTTGAAGCAGCCGGGCGTGGAAAGCGCAGTGGCCTTCCCGGGTCTGTCGGTGAACGGCTTTACCAATAGTTCGAGCGCGGGCATCGTGTTCGTCACGCTGAAGCCTTTCAAGGAGCGCGGCAACAAGAAGCTCTCGGCCGGTGCGATTGCCGGTGCATTGAATCAGCAGTATGGAGCGATCAAGGACTCGTTCGTGGCGGTGTTCCCGCCGCCTCCGGTGCTGGGTCTCGGTACGCTCGGCGGCTTCAAGATGCAACTGGAAGACCATGGTGCGGTGGGTTACGCGGAGCTGAACAAGGCCGCGGAGGCATTCGTGAAGAAGGCGGCGCAAACGCCTGAACTCGGACCGACGTTCTCCAGCTATCAGATCAACGTGCCGCAACTGAACGTCGACCTGGATCGCGTGAAGGCCAAGCAGCTCGGCGTGCCGGTGACAGACGTGTTCAATACGATGCAGATCTATCTCGGCTCGCTGTATGTGAACGACTTCAACCGCTTTGGCCGCGTGTATCAGGTGCGGGTCCAGGCCGATGCGCCGTTCCGTCAACGTGCCGACGACATCCTGCAACTGAAGACGCGTAATGCGGCTGGCGACATGGTGCCGTTGTCGTCGCTGGTGACGGTCACGCCTACGTACGGTCCGGAGATGGTGGTGCGATACAACGGCTACACGGCGGCCGACATCAACGGTGGTCCGGCGCCGGGTTACTCGTCGGGCCAGGCGCAAGCGGCGGCTGAACGCGTGGCGGCGGAAACCTTGCCGCACGGTGTCAAGCTCGAATGGACCGACCTGACGTATCAGCAGATCATCGCCGGCAATGCGGGTTTGTGGGTGTTCCCGATCAGCGTGCTGCTCGTGTTCCTCGTGCTGGCCGCGTTGTACGAAAGCCTGACGCTGCCGCTCGCGGTGATCCTGATCGTGCCGATGAGCGTGCTGTCCGCGCTCACCGGGGTTTGGCTCACGGGCGGCGACAACAACATCTTCACGCAGATTGGCTTGATGGTGCTGGTGGGGCTGTCGGCGAAGAACGCGATTCTGATTGTGGAGTTTGCGCGCGAGCTGGAGCATGACGGGCGCACGCCGCTGGCGGCGGCGATCGAGGCGAGCCGGTTGCGTCTGCGGCCGATTCTGATGACGTCGATCGCTTTCATCATGGGTGTGGTGCCGCTGGTGCTTTCGAGTGGAGCGGGTTCGGAGATGCGTCACGCGATGGGTATCGCGGTGTTCTTCGGCATGCTCGGCGTGACGCTGTTCGGCCTGATGCTGACCCCTGTGTTCTATGTGGTGCTGCGTACGTTGGCGGGCGGGACGATTCACGTCGCGCAGAAAGACGCACCGCATCTTGGGGCGCCGTTGACGGACGCCTGAGGAGAAAATAAAAATGAATCGCTTTGAATCTTTAGGCGGGTGGGGCCGGGCGGCTGCCAGCGGTTTGCTGGTGGCGTTGCTCGCGGCCTGCTCCGTGGAGCCCACGTACAAGCGGCCGGAGGTGGATACGCCGGCTGCGTTCAAGGAAGCGCCGGTGGCTGCCTCGGGTGCGTCCGCTACGTCGGGTACATCGGCTACGTCAGCCGCATCGCCGCAGGACACGGGTACCTGGAAACAGGCGCAGCCCGCCGACGACGCGCATCGCGGTGACTGGTGGACGATTTTCGGCGACCCGCAACTCAACGCGCTGGAAGAGCAGGCGGCTGCCGCGAATCAGGATCTGAAGGCGGCTGCGGCCCGCGTGCAACAGGCGCGCGCGGTGACCCAGGCGGCGAAATCGGACTGGTTCCCGAAGCTCGACGCGGGCTTCGGCCCGACGCGTGAACGGGCATCGGCTGCCTCGCAGTTCCAGCCGGATAGCGCGGGCGGCACGACCGGCACGATCTGGCGTGCCCAGGTGGGCGCGTCGTATGAGACCGATCTGTTCGGGCGGGTCGGTTCGAACGTGAATGCGTCGCGTGCCGACGAGCAGCAAACTGAAGCGCTGTTTCGCTCGGTGCAGTTGTCGTTGCAGGCCGACGTCGCGCAAAACTACTTTCAGTTGCGCGAACTCGACACGGATCAGGATCTGTACCGCCGCACCGTGGCGTTGCGCGAAGACACACTGAAACTGATCGAGCGCCGTTTCAAGGAAGGCGATATCGGCGAACTGGATGTTTCGCGCGCTCGCAACGAACTGGCAAGTGCGCGTGCGGACGCCGTGGGCGTGGCGCGTCAGCGCGCGGCCTCCGAGCACAGTCTCGCGATTCTGCTCGGCAAGCCGCCGGCGGATTTCTCGTTCCCGGAAGCGCCGCTCGTGCCGGTGACGGCGCGCGTGCCGGCAGGTTTGCCTTCGGCACTGCTTGAGCGTCGGCCGGATATTTCGGCGGCGGAGCGGGCAATGATGGCGGCCAATGCGCGGGTCGGCCTCGCGAAATCGGCATTCTTCCCGAAGCTCGATATCACGGGTGGGGCTGGCTTTGAATCGGCGACGCTGGGCGATCTGTTCATGTGGTCGAGCCGTGCGTTCATTCTCGGGCCGTTCGCCGGTACCGCGCTCACGCTGCCTTTGTTCGACGGTGGCCGCCGCAAGGCAAACCTGGCGCAAGCGCGTTCGAAGTACGACGAGGATGTCGCGCAATACCGTCAGCAGGTGCTGGTGGCGTTCCGTGAGGTCGAAGACAATCTGGCCGATCTGCGCTTGCTCGACGATCAGATACGCGAGCAGAACAACGCGGTCGAGGCATCGCAGCGTGCGGCGCATCTGTCGCGCACGCAGTACACGGAAGGCGCGGTCAGCTATCTGGATGTGATTGACGGCGAGCGGCAGGTGCTGCTTACGCAACTGCAGGCGAGTCATTTGTCGGGTACGCAGGCGGTGGCGACCGTCAATCTGATTCGCGCGCTAGGCGGTGGCTGGGGCGATGCGAAGCCGGCGGGCGATACGGCGGTGGGCGCGGTTGCGCCGGCGTCGGGTGCGATCGCCGCATCGAGCAACTCGGTTTCTGGTTCTGCTTCAGCGCCGGTGGATCAGGTGGCGAAGCGCTAGGGTCGGCTTCCGGTTTACTGGTCGATGAGGAACGCCGGGTCGCGCTTGCCAAAGCGCGGCCCGGTGTTTTTTTGCTTACGGAGTGAGTCGATGTACGCGCGGGGTGCGCCGCTCCAAATCATTTTTCCCGCTTTCCTTCCCAAAATCCGTTCGTAGACCGCCGGTTTCGCGCCGTCTATCATGATTCGCACCTCATCTGGAGAGAGGCGATGACCTGTCCAACCTGCCGCTGTCCGCGCTGATCCGCTCGCGCGCTCTATTGCCGCTGCGCGCCGGTTAAACCGCGCGTTGCGGATTTCCGTTATCCGTTTGCCTGGCCGATTCCGGCGCGCCTGCCCGCGTGCTGTGGGATCGGCTCGTCCCGAAACACGCCACGCCACAACGCTAAAGAGCTCACCATGCCCATTTCCCTCTCCGCCGTGCAGCGTTTTTTCCGCGCGCCCGCGCTGACGCTGAGCGGTGTATTCAGTGTATTCGGCGTCGCGCTGACCTTGTTTGCCGCGCCGGCTTCCGCGGCGGATACCCCGACGCTGAAAATCGGTATCGCCACCAGCCCGCAAATCGAAGCGCTCAAAGTGGCCGCGCGCGAAGCGAAGGAGCAGGGGCTGGACGTGAAGATCATCGAGTTCACCGACTGGAATACGCCGAACGCGGCCCTCGCCAACAAGGATATCGACGTCAACTATTTCCAGCACATCCCGTTTCTCGAGAACGCAAAGAAGCAGGGCGGCTATAACTTCGTCGCGATTGCGCCAGGCACGATCATGAAGATCGGTCTGTACTCGAAGAAGATCAAAAGCTTCGATCAACTGAAGGACGGCGCCACCGTCGCCATTGCCAACGATCCGGTCAACGGCGGCCGCGGTCTGTTGCTGCTGCAACGCGCCGGTCTTATCAAACTGACGCCGGGCATCGACTATCGCGCTACGACGCTTAACATCATCGACAACCCGAAGCACCTGAAAATCGTCCAGCTCGAAGCATCGCAGCTGGCGCGCTCGCTCGACGATGTCGATCTCGCCCAGGGCTATCCGAGCTTCATCAAGCTCGCGGGCACCACCGATCCGAATAGCGCGTTGCTGTTCGACGGCGTGGAAAACAAGAACTATGCGATTCAGTGGGTTGTGCGCCCGGAAAGCGCAAACGACCCGCGTATCCGCAAGTTCATCTCGATCTATCAGCATTCGCCCGCAGTGCGCGCGGCGCTCGATAAAGCCTTCGGCGATCTTTACGCCGTCGCGTGGTAAGGCGCGCGATTCAGTTGCGTAACAAGGCTGCGAAGGCTGCGAAGGCCGCGCGGCCAGCGTCAAATAGAGCAAGGAGCCACACGATGGCGAAGAAAAAGATTCTGCTGAACGCGTTCAACATGAATGCGGTTGGCCATATCAACCATGGTTTGTGGACGCACCCGCGGGACCGTTCCGCACAGTACACCGACCTCGATTACTGGACGAGCCTTGCGCAAACGCTTGAGCGCGGCAAGTTCGACGGAATCTTTCTGGCGGATATCGTCGGCGTGTACGACGTTTATCAGGGCGGTCCGGACACGCCGCTGCGTGAATCGGTGCAGATTCCGATCAACGATCCCTCGCTGATCGTGCCGGCCATGGCGCATGTGACCCAACATATCGGCTTCGGCGTCACGTCGAATCTGACTTATGAGCCGCCGTACCTGTTCGCTCGCCGTATGTCGACGCTGGATCATCTGACCAAAGGGCGGGTGGGCTGGAACATCGTTACCGGCTATCTGGACAGCGCCGCGCGGGGCATGGGCCTCGCGCAGCAGATCGGTCACGACGATCGCTACGACCGCGCGGACGATTACATGGAGGTGGTCTACAAGCTGTGGGAACAAAGCTGGGAAGACGACGCCGTGGTGCGCGATCGCGCGGCGCGTATCTTTTCGCATCCCGGCAAGGTGCATCGGGTGAAACACGACGGTCCGTACTATTCGATCGACGCCATCCATCTGAGCGAGCCGTCGCCGCAACGCACGCCTGTTCTCTATCAGGCGGGTTCGTCGAGCCGGGGCGTCGATTTCGCGGCGCGTCACGCGGAATGTGTCTTTGTCGGCGGGCAGAACAAGCAGCTTACGCGCTCCATTGTCGACGACATCCGGGCGCGGGCGGTGCGCTTCGGCCGTGCGCCTGACGATATCAAGATCTTTGCCGGCATTACCGTTGTAGTCGGCGAAACAGAACGCGCCGCACAGGAGAAGTTCGAGGAGTACCGGCGCTATGCGAGTGCCGAAGGCGGCATCGCGCACTTCTCCAGCTCGACCGGCATCGACTTCTCGCAATACGCGCTGGATGAACCGATTTCATATGTGAAGACCGAATCGATGCAATCGGCCGTTGAAGCAATTTCGAAGAAGAGCGTGAGCGGCGTGTGGACCAAACGCAAGGTGCTCGAACAGATGACGCTCGGCGGCCGCGCGAAGCCCGTGGTCGGTTCGCCTCAGCAAATCGCGGATGAGTTGATCTCGTGGATAGAAGAGGCAGGCGTGGACGGATTCAATCTGACGCGTACTGTCATGCCCGAATCGTTTGAAGACTTCGTGGATCTGGTGGTGCCGGAGTTGCAGAATCGCGGCGTGTACAAGGAAGACTACGACCCGGCGCCCACGCTGCGCGAAAAGCTGTTCGGCGGCGGCCGTGCGCGATTGCCCGACGTGCATGCCGGCGCGCAGCATCGGCGTCGTGCGCAAACCGATGCACCGTCCACCGTGGACGCCTGAGAGGAACGCAGCCATGGCTAATCTTTTCGACGTGCCGCAGTTCATTGAAGACGCCCCATCCCGCGGCTTGAATCGCGTTGCGCCTGACACCGCGCAGCACGCTGTCGTTTTCGACAATGTGGGCAAGCTTTTCGCCAACACGCGCGGTGTGTCGACCGCGGCGCTTTCGAACGTCACGCTGAAGGTGGCGCGCGGCGAGGTGTTCGGCATTATCGGGCGCAGCGGCGCAGGCAAATCGACGCTGCTGCGGCTCGTCAACGGTCTGGAAAAACCGAGTTCCGGCGCGGTTCGCGTGAATGGCGTGAGTGTCGGCGAACTCGACGAACGCGGGCTGGTTACGTTGCGCCGGCGCATCGGCATGGTGTTCCAGCATTTCAATCTGCTCTCCGCGAAAACGGTGCGCGAGAACATTGCGTTGCCGCTAAAGATCGCCGGCGCGCCGAAAGCCGCGATCGACAAAAAGGTCGATGGGTTGCTCGATCTGGTCGGTCTTTCCAGCAAGCGCGACGCTTATCCGGCGAGTTTGTCCGGTGGGCAGAAACAGCGCGTTGGAATCGCGCGCGCGCTCGTGACCGACCCGGACATCCTGCTATGCGACGAAGCGACGTCCGCACTCGATCCCGAAACGACACAGGCCATTCTCGCGTTGCTGCGCGATATCAATCAGCGGCTCAAACTGACCATTGTGCTGATCACGCACGAAATGCAGGTGATTCGCGAGGTCTGCGATACGGTGGCGGTGATCGAGCGCGGCGAAGTGGTGGAGACCGGTTCCGTGTGGCGCGTGTTTGGCGACCCGCAGCATGACGCAACGCGCGCGTTGCTGCGTACCCTGGTGCACGATCTGCCTGCGGATCTGGCCGCGCGCGTCAAACCGTTGCACGAAATTGCGCAAGCGGATGCACGGATTCTGCTGGACGTGCGTTTCACCGGCAGCGATGCAAGCGAGCCCGACCTCGGCGGATTGACCTCCGCATTGAGCCTGGAAGGAGGGCGGGTGAGCTTCGTGCATGGTGGCATCGACCGGATTCAGGGCCATGCGCAAGGACGTCTGGTGGTGTCGGCGCAAGTGCGCGCGAATGCGGACGGCACGGTGCAAACGCAGATTGCGAACTTGCTGGAACGCGCACGTCGCTATGCCAATCATGTCGAGGTGCTCGGCTATGTCTGATCTCTGGCTTTCGGAGCTCGCCGATGCGATCCGCGACACCATCGTCATGGTTGGTGTATCTGCCTTCGTCGCGGCACTGGTCGGCATTCCACTCGCCCTGGTGCTGGTCACCACGACACGAGGCGGGATCTTTGAAAAACGCGTAGTGAACAACACGCTCGGCGCGCTCGTCAATGCGTTTCGCTCCACGCCGTTTATCATTTTGCTGGTTGCGCTGCTGCCGCTCACGCGTTTGCTGATCGGCACGACGATCGGCGTGTGGGCCGCGATTGTGCCGCTCAGTATCGCGGCCATTCCATTTTTTGCACGTGTGGCCGAAGTGAGCCTGCGTGAAGTGGACCGCGGCCTGATCGAAGCCGCGCAGGCAATGGGCGCGCAGCGCCGGCATATCATCTGGCATGTACTGTTGCCCGAGGCGCTGCCAGGCATTCTCGGCGGCTTCACGATTACGGTGGTGGCGATGATCGGCTCCTCCGCAATGGCGGGCGCGGTGGGCGCCGGAGGTCTCGGCGACCTGGCGATCCGCTACGGTTATCAGCGTTTCGATACCACGGTGATGGTGACCGTAATCGTGTTGCTGATCGCGATCGTGACCGCGGTGCAATTTCTGGGCGACCGCTTTGTCCGGCGGCTTGCGCAGCGCGCATGATGGCGGCGTGAAGATTCTCGCGAATCCGATCGAGCTCGAGTTGGTCGCACGGATAAGCCATGCGCTGCTCGCCAAACTTTTTCACGTGGACATTCAATGAACGAACCTCGTTATCCCGAGGCGCTGCAAAACTTGCCAACCGACGCCGCGCCCGTGGTACGCGATCTCGCCGGCTTGCTCAAGGCATTGCGTGCCAGTGCGGCTCAGCGCGACCGCGACGGCGGCCACGCCGCGCAGGAAAAACAATGGATCGCCGACGCCGGTCTGCTGACGCTCGCCGTGCCGCGTGAACTCGGCGGCCTCGGTGCGCGCTGGCCGGAGATCTACGAGACGATCCGGCAGATCGCGCGAGTCGACAGCGCGCTCGCGCATCTGCTGGGCTTCACGTGCCTGCAGGTGGTCAGCGTCAATGTCTGGGGCAACGCGGAACAACGTGCCCGCTACCTGAGCGGCACGGTGGAGGGGCGCTGGTGGTGGGGCAATGCGGTCAACCCGCTCGACACGCGACTCGTTGCTGGCGCGACCCGCGACGGCGGCTATCGCCTCGACGGGCAGAAAGGATTCTGTTCGGGCACGCGCGGCTCGCACATGATGACGGTTTCCGCGCTCGATCCGACTACGGGCAAAGCAGTATTCGCCGTGGTGCCGACCACCCGCGAGGGCATTACCGTTCACGAAGACTGGAATCCGATCGGCCAGCGGCAAACGGATAGCGGCAGCGTCTCCTTTGCATCCGTGCGGGTCGAGCCGCATGAAGTGCTGGCGCGGGCCGACACGCCCTACGCAAGTCTGCGCACGCTGATCTCGCAGCAGGTGCTGACCAATCTGTTCGTCGGCATCGCGCAGGGTGCGCTCGAGGAAGCTCGCGAGTACGTCACGCAATACGGCAAGCCGTGGATCTCTTCCGGCGTCGACCAAGCTACCGACGATCCCTACCTGATCCAACGTTTCGGCGAGATGCGTCTGCAGGCGGTAAGCGCGGAAGCGCTGGCAACGCGCGCGGCCTACGCACTCGAAGACGCATGGCAAAAGGGCCCGGCTTTGGATGCCGAAACGCGCGCCCGCGTGGCGCTCGCCACCTCGGAGGCAAAAATCGTCGCGCATCGCGCCGCGCTCGACGTCAGCGAGAAACTGTTCGACGCCTGTGGCGCGCGCGCCACGCATGCACCGCTCGCACTCGACCGTTTCTGGCGCAACGCCCGGGTGCATACGCTGCATGATCCGCTCGACTACCGCGTGCGCGACGTCGGCCGCTACGCATTGAGCGGGACATTGCCGGAGGTTTCTTTGTACACTTGAAGCGGTTCGCGGCGGCCGGTATGAGGCGTCGCGTTTTATTCCTCTTCAAGAGACCACCGGATTGCAGTTCAAATTACCGACTACCGCCACGGCGCCGTTCTGCCCGTCTGAAGTACAAGGCACGGTTGCCGTTTCGCAAGGCGCGCCGTTCTGGAAAAAAATCCTGCAATTCGCCGGCCCCGGTCTGCTGATTTCGATCGGCTACATGGACCCGGGCAATTGGGCCACGGATATCGAAGCGGGTTCGCGCTACGGCTACAGCCTGCTGTTCGTCGTAATGCTGTCGAGTCTTGCGGCGATGGCGCTGCAATGCCTGAGCATGCGTCTGGGCATCGCCACCGGGCGCGACCTCGCCGAGTTGTCGAGACTGCGCTATTCGCCTGGCGTCGCCCGTTTTCAGTGGCTGCTCGCGGAACTCTCGATCGTGGCCTGCGATCTGGCAGAAGTGCTCGGTGGCGCATTGGCCTTTCACTTGCTCTTTAAATGCTCGCTGACCACCGGCGTGTTGCTGACCGCGTTCGACACGCTGATCGTGCTCGGCCTGAAGGGCAAGAATTTTCGTGACCTCGAAGCGATTATGCTCGGCCTGATTGCGACGATCGGCGTGGGCTACATCATCGAACTGGCGCTGGTGCAGCCGCATTGGCCGTCGGTTGCGCAAGGGTTGATTCCTTCGTGGCAAGCGCTCAGCAACCGCGAGCCGATGTATCTGGCGATCGGCATTCTCGGTGCGACTGTGATGCCGCACAACCTGTACCTGCATTCGTCGATCGTGCAGACCCGTGCGGTCAAGCGCGATCCGGCCAGCATCAGGTCGGCGATCGGCATGTCGCGCATCGACACGATCGTCTCGCTGGTGATCGCGCTGCTGATCAACATGGCGATCCTGATTCTCGCGGCCGCTGCGTTCCACGCGACCGGCCACAATCAGGTTACCGAAATCGAAGACGCTTACAAGCTGCTGGCGCCGATCGTCGGTACCGGCTTTGCCGCGGTATTGTTCGCGATCACGCTGCTGGCGTCGGGTCAAAGTTCGACCTTTACCGGCACGGTGGCGGGGCAGGTCATCATGGAAGGCTTCCTGAAGCTGAAAATTCCATGCTGGCAACGGCGCTTCATCACGCGGGCGCTGGCCTTGATTCCGGCGCTGATCGGCGTGCAGATGATGGGCAACGGCGCGGTCGGCAAACTGCTGGTCGCAAGCCAAGTGGTGCTGAGTCTGCAACTGCCGTTCGCACTTTATCCGTTGATTCGCATGACCAACGATCGCTCTCTGATGGGCGAATTCGCCAACAGACTGCCGACGCGGCTGCTCGCCTGGTCGCTGTTCGTAGTGATCAGTGCGGCGAACCTGTGGCTGGTGGTGCAGACGGTCGGTCTGGTGGGTTGAGGCGGCCGCCAAGAAGGCGGCTGCGGCGAAACCTGAGGCTGCGACTGATGCGGCAAAATCAGGAGGCAACAAGTGGCGGCCGAGCGGAGCCTGGCGGCCGCCGTCGGGCGAAAGCCAAATAAAAAAGGTCCGCGTGTTGGTGGCGGACCTTTTTCCTGGGGGCTTCCGTTCGAATCAGGCTGGACCGGCCCTCATCGATTCAATCCGATTCAGGCGGCTTGCGCGATCTGCGCTGCTTCGAGCGCTTCCTGGCGAGCGGCCGCGGCCTTCTTGGTCTTGCCGGCGCGCGATGGCGGTTGGCAGGCGCCACACACCACGTTGTGCTGCAGATCGTGCTTGTGCGCGACAAACTTGCCGGTGCAACGGCAGCATTTGGTCAACTGCAGGATGTTGGCGTCGAAGAAACGCACCAACGTCCACGCACGCGTCAGATCCAGCACGGGTTCGGTTTCGCTGTGCTGGCAATGTTCCAGATACAGTCGATACCCTTTGGTCAGCGCGTCCAGATGCGAGCAACGTGCTTCGTTCTTCAGGAACAGGTACGTGTTGTAAAACAACGACGCGTGGATGTTCGCCAGCCACGTCATGTACCAGTCCGCCGAGAACGGCAGCATGCCCTTGGGCGGCGATACACCTTTGACCTCGCGGTACAGGCGGATCATGCGGTCGCGCGAAAGCGTCAACTCGCTTTCGAGTACCTGCATGCGCGCGCCGAGTTCAATCAGCGCGATGGCGCGAAATACTTCTTGCGCGTCTTCCGTCAGGCTACGCTTGAGCATCGCGGTCACCTCGATTAAGCAAACTGCTCAGCAGGCTGGCCTGCAAGCAGAATCGCCGCGTGAGTCGGTGCAACTGCTGCGTGCTTCGTCGTTTGCGTCAACGCCGACAACATCGAGTGGTCGTTGAAGCGGAAGAAGCATAAAAGCTGATCGGAAGCGGCCAGCTTGACGATCTGCGCTAGCGACAGCCCAGCAAGCAAATCAGCCAGTTCCGACGACAGTCCCAGCCGGAACATGCCGACCGGTTTGTCCTCACGCAACATACGTTGCGCGAGCATGATGTAAGACAAGTTGATCTCGCGGATTGAATCCAGCGTCTCGCTGCTACGGTCCATTTTCTGTGTTTCCGAAGCCCCGAATTACTATGTCGGCTTTTTTTGCCGTTATGTCTTTTGTGCCTCACCGGAAACGTTGTCCTCCGGCTACGTGTCACCACCTGATACAGATGGCGACCTTTTGATACATCGCGTTACATTTCGTAACAGCTTGGGACGAATTGTATGAAGGGTAAAACGAGAAATCAATCCCCTCTCAAAAAAATATCTCAAAAAAATGCATCAAATTTCGGTAACTCTTTCACGGCGCTGTAATAGAGGATGCATAGCGGATTTTTTGCCGCCTGAGAATTTCGTCTAATCCATGGAAACCCTTGTGTGCCGGGCTTCAGACTTATTCATCTGAGTAATGGCGCGCGGCTGGCAGGGCGCCGCAAAAATCTGGACGAATCAGAAAGGAAATAGAAAGCGAGATCAATTAAAAGTAATAAATACCGTTCGTCGACGCCGCTATGGGGACAAATCAGAGATGTAACAGGTTGGTGCGGCCCCAGTTACAAACGAGGCCGCATTTGTAACTTCTAGCAACCGTTTGCGCGCATCCGCTCGACTTCGAGGCCGAACACCGGGCGCAGGCGGGTGCCGAGCACGTTGCCGGCGAAGGCGGCGACCAGCCATAGCCAGCCATGCAAGCTGCCTGACACGATGCCGCTGAAATAGGCGCCGATGTTACAACCATAGGCCAGACGGGCTCCATAGCCGAGCAACAGGCCGCCGACTACCGCCGCGATCAGCGAGCGGGCCGGGACTTTCCAGACCGGTGCGTAACGGCCGGCAAGCGCCGCAGCCGTCATGGCGCCGAGGATGATCCCGATGTCCATGACTGTGGTGACGTCACGCGTAACAGGGGCAGCCAGCGCGCCGGCGTTGGCATGAGCGGCCCAATACGGCCAGTTGGCCACGTCGATACCCAGTGCGGCGAATAGCTTGGCGCCCCACAGCGCGAACGCCGACGTCACTCCCCAGGGACGGCCGGACAACGCGAGGGTTGCGAAGTTGAGTAACACCAGAGCGATTGCGCCGACAAGCAGCGGCCACGGGCCGTGCAACCAGCGCGACGCATGGGGCGCGCGTGGCGGCTCGTCGAGCAGCCGGCCATGACGGCGCCGTTCGACCACAACCGTGAGCGCCGCGATCACGGCGAAAACGGCCAGATTCAGCACGATGGCCCAGCCCGCGCCGAGCGCGCTGACCAACGAAAGCGGTTTGAGCGATGGCAGCGCGGTCCAGAACGGCATGTGCGCGGTCGCGACAACCGAGCCAATGACAAACGCGGCCAGCGTGACGATCATGCGTGTACTGCCGCCACCCACGGTGTACAGCGTGCCGGACGCGCAGCCACCGCCCAGCTGCATGCCGACGCCGAACATGAAGGCCCCGACCAGCACCGACGTGCCGGCTGGCGCGACCAGGCCGACTACCGGCCGGCCGAACAGCGTGCCTGCGGCGAGCACCGGGAAGAACAGCAATACGCCGAGCGCCAGCATCAGCATTTGTGCGCGCAGACCGGCGCCGCGGCCGTCGGCGATAAAGACCCGCCATGCGGAGGTAAAGCCGAACGCCGCATGGTAAAGCGACATACCCAGCAGCGCGCCGACGATATAGAGCGCCGCCTGGCGACCGCTGACGGTTTGCGCCAGATAGACAGCGCCCAGCGCGATTAGCACGAGCGCGGCGCCAAGCGGCCTTGGATTGATGTCGAAGCGACGTGGTACGCGTGGAAGCGAAGTGGAGAAATCGGACATGATGTTTGAATGACGAACGGCAGATAATTGTTACACGAAGCGTGCCATCAGATCGGCATCGTGAAACACCCCGTTGACGTTCAGCGCATCGATCTCGCAGCCATACCTGCGAAAGCCGAGCGACTCATAGAGTTTGCGTGCCGCCTCATTCTGGCTATTCACGATCAACTGAATTTGCCTCAGGCCTTCTACTTGCGCCGCCCGTTCCAGCAACGCATTGAGCAAAGCACGCCCGACGCCGCGACCTGTCGCTTCCGGCGCGACATACATGCCGATGACAGAGGCCTTGTGCTGTTCCTTGTCGCGCTGGCTGCGCAGCAAGCCGACCACGCCGATCAACGGCGCATTGACCGGTGCCGCGTTGACTGCCGCATTGACTGCCGCATTGACTACATAAGCGCCGAGCAGAAAATCGCCTTTGGCCGCGCGCGCGCCTTGCAACATCGCGTCATGCTGCGAAGCGCCCTTGGCCAGCGCTTCTTCATAGCCTTGGCCGAACGACTCCGGATGGGCTTTCAGACCGCGCAGGCGAAGCTGGAAATAAGCGTCGCGGTCGGCCGGACCAAGTTGGCGGATCAGTACGGCGCTGTTCATCGAGTGCGTCTCTCCATGTGATCTGAATGGCGCCGCAAGCGCTAACAACGCCGCGTTCGATGAGGCGCCGCGGTCCGCTGTGCCTGCTAAGACTTCCCGGCTTCGGCCTTTTGCGTCTCGGCGCGCTGACTTTCGGCAAACTCGCGCAGGGCCGCCGCGGTTTGCTGGTCGGCGGGAAAGAACGCTTCAATGGCAAGTTCCGATAGCGTTACATCTACCGGCGTGCCGAATACCGTGGTTGTGCTAAAGAACGATAACTCGCCGATTGGCGTGCGCAGACGCAGCGGCACGGCGACCTGGTGACTCGCGGTCTCGTCGTGGCCGGCTGCTTGCGCACCGGGCGGAGCAGGGTAGGCGGCGAGCTCGTCACGCAGCGCGCTCAGCGTTTCGTCACCGCTCACGTCGATTTGCCGCTGCAGTCGGGACAGCGCATGTGCGCGCCACGCATGCCAATTGACGATCGACGCTGCGATGCCTTGCGGATGCAAGCTCAGCCGCATTGCGTTGACTGGCGGCTTCAGCAGTTCCGGGCTTGCGCCTGCAAGCAGTGGCGCAAGCGCATTGTTCGCGGCCACGATGGTCCAGTGACGGTCGATCGCGAGGGCCGGATACGGCTCATGACCTTTGAGCACCAACTCGACTGCCTCGCGCGCCGCGGCCAGTTGTGGGTCCGTAAGAGGACGTTCGCGGAACAGCGGCGCATAACCCGCCGCGACCAGCAGCGCGTTGCGCGCACGGAGCGGCACGTCGAGCCGCTCGGCGAGGTGCATGACCATTTCCCGGCTGGGCACCGCGCGGCCTGACTCGACGAAGCTCAGATGCCGCGTTGAAATTTCGGCTTCGGCGGCGAGCAGCAACTGGCTCATTCTTCGCCGCTGCCGCCATTCGCGCAGCAGATCGCCGACCGTGCGGCTTGCCGTCGGAGCGTTCGACGGGATGGTTTGCGCAAGAGAGAGTGTGTTCATGCTACCGATGATAGCCAAAGCGCGTTAGCAATCCATTACCTGGCAGGTAATGGAATACCACGGATTATCGGGGAATACACGGGAATATCCGGGAAAGCGTAGGCGCATCCGCGCGCTCACACACATCCACGCACCCACGCACCCACGCACCCACGCACCCACGCACCCACGCACCCACGCACCCACGCACCCACGCACCCACGAATCGCAGCCCATTCAGCGCGTTGCCCCAGTCAAGGACACGGCGGGTGCGAATCAGGCGTGCGCCACACCTTCCGGTACGGCATTAAGTTTGACGCCCAGTGCGCGCAGCAGTTTGAACACAGTATCCATGCGCGGTTTGGAGCCCGGTGCGAGCGTTTTATAGAGGCTTTCGCGCCCGAGCCCGGCGTCGGCCGCGACCTTTGCGATGCCGCGCGCTTTTGCGATATCGGCGATCGCGGCGAGCAGGACGTCGGCGTCGCTTTCTTCCAGGGCTGCGTTGAGATATTCAGCGATCATCTCTTCGCTATCGAGGTAGTGCGATGCATCGAACCGTGCGGTTTTGACTTTGCTCATGACAGTTCCTTTCTGATTGCTGCCCACATTGCTTTGGCGTGTTTGATGTCGGCCGCCTGCGTGGACTTGTCGCCTCCGCAGAGCAGCAGGTACACCATTCGCCCTTCGCGCGCGAAGTAGACCCGGTAGCCGGGACCGCTATCAACGCGCATTTCGGATACACCGTCCTCCAGCAGCTTTACGTCGCCGAAATGACCTCGCTCCGCACGCCGGACCCGCACCAGGATTTTTGCCCTCGCTCTCAAGTCTGCGAGGCCCGCAAGCCAGCTGTCGAATTCCTCGGTGCGATTGACCGTGTACACAGGAGGTGAGCCGATCTGTTGAGAAGTGTATCCCCATGGATACGGTTTTGCAAGAGTAAAAACCATATTGAAAAAGCGGCTCGTGTCCGCACCCGTTCAGTTCGTCACATGCCGTGCGTCCACGCCGCGCGGCCCCCCATTTGCTTCACGAGGTTAGCGGCTGACGCCGCTCCTGACGATTCGGCCGGATGGCCAATCCGGCAGGAAAAAACACGGCTCTTCCCCTCCGTGCATCCGGATGCTTACCTCTCACGTAATCGACGCGCCGCGCCCGAGGCGCCAATCTGTGTTCCGAGCCCGCCGCATACAACGTGTCTGCCTGGCGTAGTGCTCAGTCATGCCAACCAAGGAGTCTGAGATGAATGCGCATACCGATCTGATCGACCGTTATTTCGACGCATGGAATGAAACGGATGCAGTGCGCCGCCGCGAGTTGATCGCCGCGACGTGGGCCGCCGATGCCGACTATCGCGATCCGCTGCTGGCGGGGGCGGGTCACGACGGCATCGACGCGATGATCCGTGCGGTGCATGAACGCTTCCCGCATCACACGTTTCGCCGCACGACCGAGGTCGACGGTTTCGCGAACCGCCTGCGGTTTTCGTGGGCACTGACCACGCCTGCGGGCGAAGCGATCGTCAAGGGTTCCGACTTCGGCCTGCTCGATACCCATGGGCGGCTGCAGGCGGTGACCGGTTTCCTCGATCAGGTACCGGCCGCTACCTGACAACACGCGGTTTTTCACGGAGACGATCATGCACGAGTCCGCTGCCGCCACGGTTCCTGGTACGGTCCTCACGTTCGCGCGCCTGTCGGGCGCGGTCAACGCGCTTTCCAGCGCGATCGCAGGCTTCGCTCTGCTGGCTGGCACGCGCGCGTTCACCTTCACTGCGTTGCTGGCCTGGCGCGAGCCGGTGTTGGGCGGCGCGGGTCTCGTGCTGCTCGCCCTGGTCGGATGGCTGCGCTGGAGCGTGTCAACGGAACGCCGCTCACCGCATCGCGCGGCAAGGCTGAATGACCATAAGCCACCGGCAACGGACCGTGCGCCGCGGTCTTGCTACAATCGATCGCGACGTGCTACAGGGACACTACCGGGACAACCCGTTCGGCCTGGCTAGCCACCAATCAGACCACAAGGAGACACCGTGCTGAAGAATCTGGACCCGCTGCTGAATGCCGACGTGCTGCATGCGCTCCGCTCAATGGGACATGGCGACGAACTGGTTGTTTGCGACGCCAATTTTCCGGCCGCTTCGGTCGCAGAGGAGACGGTATTGGGCAAGCTGCTTCGCCTCGATGGCGTGAATGCACCGCGTGCGATCCGCGCGATTCTGTCGGTGATGCCGCTGGATACATTCATCGATCGTCCTGCCTCGCGGATGGAAGTCGTGGGCGAGCCCGATACGATGCCGGCTGTTCAGCGCGAAGCGCAGATCGAGATCAATGCGGCGGAAGGGCGCGAGGTGCCGTTCGCTTCGGTCGAACGTTTCGCATTTTATAAACGGGCGCGCAAAGCCTATTGCGTGATCGCGACCGGTGAAGAGCGCGGTTACGGCTGCTTCGTTTTCACAAAAGGTGTTTTGCTCGCGCCGGATGCGCCGCAGCAATAACACTTCGTCACGGCGGTGGGACCCATGAGCTTCTCGATAGACAGTCTCGATCATCTCGTTCTGAATGTCGCTGACGTGGAAGCCAGCGCGGCCTGGTACGCCCGAATGCTCGGCATGCGGCGCACCGAGTTCGAGTCGCGCACCGGCACGCGGGTGGCAATGACCTACGGCAATCAGAAGATCAATCTGCGTCCGGCGGATGCGGACACGGTCGCGTGGTTCACCGGGCGTGAGGCGGTGCCGGGCAGTGCCGACCTGTGCTTCGTCACTAGCGCGAGTCCCGCCGAGGTCAAAGCCCATTGGCTCGCCGAGGGTGTTGAGATCGAGGCAGGCCCGGTTGAACGCGACGGCGCGCGCGGCAAGATGACGTCGGTGTATTGCCGCGATCCGGACGGCAATCTGATCGAAGTCGCGACGTATCCTCGAGCGTAGACAAGCGAATTGCGCCGTTCACGCCGGCCCGCGCTTGGAAAAGGCGGGCAATGCACATGTTACCGGATGCAAAATAGGGAACTGCGGCCGCCTGGCCGGGTCTGCTGCTTATTCATTTACAGGAGCCCCTCATGACGCGTCCCGTCGATTCCGGCGTGATCCTCATCGCGCGCATCGCCCTTGCTGTGCTGTTTTTGTGGGGCGGCGTGATGAAATTGCTGGGCTACGCGGGCTTTGTCAGCTATCTGCATTCGAAGGGGGTGCCGTTCGTTCAGGTCGCCGCGCCGATTGCCACCGCTGTCGAGGCGCTCGGTGGTTTGCTGCTGATCGTCGGCTTCAAGGTGCGCCCACTCGCGCTCGTCATGGCCGTCTACACTGTGGCAACCGCCGTGCTGGGCCACGATTTCTGGAACGTCACGGATCCCGCGTTGGAACGCGATATGGTGATTCACTTCTGGAAGAACATTGGTATCGCCGGCGGTTTCCTGCTGCTGTTCGTGACTGGAGCGGGCGGTATCAGTATCGACGGCGCGCGATCGCCACGCCGGGGACTGAATCTCTAGTGACGCGGTCGGCGTAGTCCGTGTCGGTCGCTTTCGATTCTGGCTGTAATCAAGGGAGTAAATAATGATTCAAAGTTTTGAGCAAACCATTGGCGGCAAGGTCACCCAGTTGTGCGCAAGTCTCGGCGAAGGGCCTACGCCGCATCGCGTCATCATCAGCCTTGCCGATTCGGCGAAAACCTTGGTGGTTCTGGATGCATCGGGTCTGATTGGCACGATCAAGGCCGAAATCGAACAGCCGGAAAAGCTGATCGCGGACGCGATCGCGAAGGCGCAAAACGAAGGGCTGATCGAGCGTGCGATCGACACCGGCGCGATTCAGGAAGCGTCGCTGTAAGAGTCGCACAGTCGCGCAGTCGCGCTGATCGGATCATGATCTGATCAGCGCGAGTCAGGCACTTGCCCTCGGCCGGTCTTGTGAGGCATGGAAGCCGGCGCGTGCGGTTGCGGATGGACAAGGCAGGCCATGATGCCGGCCATCGCCAGCAGGCCGACCGAGATCGCTGTCGCGGCCTGCATCCCCGTGACGATCTGTGCGGCGGCCGCGCCGCTCGCCAACGCGCCGAAGGCGGCGACACCTACAGCGCCGCCTGCTTGCCGGGCAGTATTGAGCACGGCGGACGCCGTGCCCGCGCGCGTGGCTTCAACGGAAGCCAGCACGGCGGTGGTCATGGCCGGCACCGCAAGCCCCATTCCCGACGGAATAAGCAGGAACGGCAGCAGCAAGCCGGCCAGAGGCGTGGACGCTCCGACGAAATGCAGCAGGCCATAGCCAAGCCCCGCCGTAATCGCGCCGGCAATCATCGGCACGCGTACGCCAAACCGTCCGACCACCCAGCCGCTCGCCACATTCGAAATCAGGAAGCCGCCGGTCAACGGCAGGAAGGCGAGGCCCGCCTGCAGCGGGGTGTAGCCGCGCACGCGCTGCAAATACAGGCTCAGCACGAACACCATGCCGTAGTACGTCAGGTTCACGCAGATGCCGAACAGCACCGCCGCATTGAAGGTGCGCTTGCTGAATAGCGAGAGCGGCAACATCGGCGCCGCGACGCGCGATTCCACCGCGATAAAGGCAGCCGTGGCGATTAGCGCAAGGATGAAACCGCCGGCTACCAGCGGATGGCCCAGCCCCAATGGCCGCCATTCGATCACCGCGGCGACGAAGGCGGTGAGCGCGACGATCGCCAAGGCCTGACCGCTCAGGTCGATACCGCGCGGGCTCGCTGCGCGTGCTGTTCCTGCCTCGGTCGCCGCATGAATTCCGGACGATGCAGCAGCGTTGGCCGCCGCCGTTTGCCGTGTTTCGTTTCGCGCGGGCTCAGAGCGGGGCACCCAGAGCAAAGTCGCCAGCCAACCGGCTGCGCAAATCGGCAGATTGACGAGAAAGATGCTGCGCCAACCGAATGCCGCAATCAGCAGACCGCCGACCACCGGCCCGGCCGCGATCGCAATCGCACCCGCGGCAGTCCACAGGCCGACTGCGCGCGCCCGGAGTTTCGGATCGTGACCGTATGAGCGGTTGAGCAGCGCCAGCGAGTTCGGCAACATGGCAGCCGCGCCGATGCCCTGCACCGCCCGCGCGGCCACCAGCATGGGCGCGCCGAGCGCCAGGCCGCAGGCGAGCGACGCGAGCGCGAACAGCACGATACCGGCCGCGTACATGCGCCGGATGCCGAGCCGGTCGCCGAGCGCGCCCGCCGACAGCATCAGCACGGCGAACGCGAGCGTGTACGCGTCGACGACCCATTGCAGCCCCGCGACATTCGCATGCAGGTCCGCACCGATTTTCGGCAGTGCGATGTTGACGATCGTGACGTCGAGTTGGGTGACGACGAAGCCGACGCTGACCGTCGCAAGGATGCGGCCGAGAGCGGGCGAGGGGGGCGTGTGGGAAGAGTTCATGAGCTGAATCGTAGGCCGATGCAGCACGCGATGTTTCGGTCCGGCGTGAAGTGTGGATGTCGCCGGAACCGCCCAAACCGCCGAAGCCGCGGTAAAAGCGTGGCGTGGAGACGATCGAACAACGGCGCGCTATTCGCGCGCCGTTGTGGAGTCGCTCGATTAGCGCGCTGGCGGCGCGTCTTTGATAAACAGCGTAGTCAATGCCCCGAGAATGCAGATCGCGCCGACATAGAGCGGCGCCGCCATCGGGTTCGACTTCATCATCAGCGAAACAGCGATCGGCGTCAGGCCGCCGAACACCGCATAGGCGACGTTGTACGAGAACGAGATGCCCGAGAATCGCACGACGGGCGGGAACGCCTTGACCAGCACGAACGGGATCGCGCCGATCACGCCGACAAAGAGACCGGCCACGGCGTACAGCGGCACCAGCGCCGAGCTATCGACGGCAAGTTGCTGGAACATCACGTAGTACGTCACCGCCAGCGCGAGGCCGCCGATGAAAATCGTGCGCCCCGCGCCGATCCGGCCGGCGATCGAACCGGCCATCACGCAACCTATCGTCAGGCACAGCGTTGCCACGCAATTCGCCAGCAGCGCGGTGGCCGGCGCGATATGAAACTGCTTTTGCAGCAGAGTCGGCGTCATCAGAATGACCACGACGATCGCCGCCGACAGCATCCACGTGAGCAGCATCGACACGATCACGGCGCGGCCATGGTCGCGTAAGACGGCCTTGAGCGGCACTTCCGCGGCGATTGCCTTGCGTTGCTTGAGTTCGGCGAATACCGGCGTCTCATGCAGCCAGCGGCGCAGATAAACCGAGAACATGCCGAATACCCCGCCCACCAGGAACGGAATGCGCCATGCGTAGGCGGAGATTTCCGCCGGTGCGAAGTTGCGATTCACCGCCGCGGCGATCAGCGAGCCGAGCAGGATGCCCGCCGTGAGACCGGCGGTCAGCGTGCCGCACGCGTAGCCCACGTGCCGTTGCGGTACGTGCTCGGAAACGAATACCCATGCGCCCGGCACTTCGCCGCCGACCGCCGCGCCCTGCATCACGCGGAACAGCAGCAGCAAGACCGGCGCCATCACGCCGATGCTCGCGTAGGTCGGCAGCAGGCCCATCATCAGCGTCGGCACCGACATCAGCAGCACGCTCAGCGTGAACATGCGCTTGCGGCCGAACAGGTCGCCGAAGTGCGCCATGATGATGCCGCCAAGCGGCCGGGCCAGATAACCTGCCGCGAAGATCCCGAAGGTCTGCACCTGACGCAGCCAGTCCGGCATCGCGGCAGGGAAGAACAACTGGCCGATCGCCGGCGCGAAGAATACGAAGATGATGAAGTCGTAAAACTCGAGCGCCCCGCCGAGTGCGGCGAGGCCGAGTGTCTTGTAGTCGCTTCGCCCAAGAGGGCGTGGGGTGACAGCCTGCGCTCCACCCAGATTTGTCGCTTGCATTGCTTGTGTTTTGTGTTGAATTGGGAGCCACACGTAGCGCGTGGAAAATCGGCGGTCGTCGGGCGAGAAGTGTGGCAAGCGCTGGGTAGAGCACGGGACACCGGCGCGCCGCCCGGATAGGGCTAGCGCGATGACGACTGGGGCCAGGCTGGGGATTTTACAGGATGACCGCGGTTCGCTTAGGGAAGTGCTTAATTAGATTGGAAAAAGTTCCCTGAAACCCGCCTTCCTGGGGATGGGCTGTATCGCGAGCAGTGCGCGCCGTGCGAGCGGGAGCCTTCGCGTGTAGGAATGCGGCGGGCATCTGTCGGAAGGGGGCGATCGGCGCGTAAATTAGGATTGCTCCTATGGGATGACTGGGGCGTCCCTCTGAGAATCGCGTCCGAGCTATCAGTGAAGAGTTATCCCATGCGCATTGCCATCCTTCAGCGTGACCCCGTCATGCGTCAGTCGATCGAAAAGGTCCTCATGAGTGCCAGCCATACCTGTATGGCCTACGACGACGGTCTGTCCATGTCGAAGGCGCTCGCCCGTTCCACCGTGGATTTGCTGGTGCTGGACTGGCACGGCACGCGCCTGTCCGGCGCCGAGGTTCTGCGCTCGGTGCGCGCGGTCGGCGGCGACCGCCTGCCGGTGCTGTTCGCTTCGGCGGAGACGTCGGAGGAGAGCGTGGTGCGCGCCTTTGCCAGCGGGGCGGACGACTACGTCGCGCTGCCGTTGCGGCCGGGCGAGTTCCGCGAGCGCGTGGCGGCGTTGCTGCGCCGCGCCTATCCGGACCGTTTCAGCGCCGCGAGCTTCGACGTTGGGCCTTACCACTTCGACACGCATCGCCAGCTCGTCATGCTGCGCGGCCAGCCGGTCGCGCTATCCGGCACGCAATACCGGCTGGCCTCGCTGTTCTTTTCCAATATCGGCCGCGTGCTGTCGCGCGACCATATTTTCGCGATGGTATGGGGCCGTGAGTTCCGCGAGTTCACCCGCACCATCGACAGCCACGTGTCGCGCCTGCGCCTGCTGCTCGAGATTGAGCCGCAGAACGACTTCCGGCTGCAACCCGTTTACAAGAGCGGCTATCGGCTGCTGCATCTGCGGCAGGGTGAAGCGGGTGCGGAGAAGCAGGCGGCTTGAGCCTGCTGCGACTCAAACTTGCGGCAGCACCGGCCGGGTTTCGATCGCCCGGCGGATCAACGCATCGACGGCCTTGCGTTCGTCGCCGGCCAACGGCAGGCGCGGCGGGCGGACCGGCTCCGTGCCCAGCCCGACAATCGTCTCGGCCAGCTTGATGTTTTGCACCAGTTTCGCCGAGACGTCGAGTGCAAGCAGGGGCGCGAACCAACGGTAGATCGCGCGCGCCTCTTCAAGCCGGTCCGCCTTCAGCAACTTGTAGATCACAACCGTCTCGCGCGGAAACGCGCACACGAGACCGGCCACCCAGCCATGCGCGCCCATCAGGATCGCTTCCATGGCGAGATTGTCGACCCCGCACAGAATCGCGAAGCGGTCGCCGACCACGTTGATCAGATCGGTCACGCGTCGCACGTCGCCGCACGATTCCTTGATCGCGACGATCTTCTTTTCGTCGGCGATTTCCGCGAACATCTCGGGCGTCATGTCGACGCCATAGGCTAGCGGATTGTTATAGATCATCAGGGGTAGCGCGCTCGCATCGGCGACGCTGCGAAAGTGATGCAGCGTTTCGCGCCGGTCCGACAGATAGCGCAGCCCGGGCAGCACCATGAAACCGGCGGCGCCATGACTGCTGCCGGCTTCGGCCTGGCGGCAGGCGTCGAGCGTGCTGTTCTCGGCGATCGTCAGCAGCACCGGCACCCGGCCGCGTGAGGCCTCGACGGCAATCTCGAGCACCTCCAGTTTCTCGTCCAGCGAAAGGGTCGATGCTTCACCGAGCGATCCGCACACGATGATGCCGTCCACTCCGGCGTCGATCTGCGCCTCGATATTCTTGCCGGTCCACTTGCGGTCTATGCTGAAATCCGCGTTGAATTTGGTGGTTACCGCCGGCCATACGCCTTCCCAGATATGCGCCACGACTGCTCTCCCGAGTGAGTTGAATTGAAGCGCAGTGTAAGCAGGGAAAATGCCGCCGTCTTGCGTGATTCATGCGTGGCTGATGACGATTTCGGCATAGTCGTCATGCCTGGAGGCCCAGCAAGATCGGCTAAGCCCGCTATTTCAGGACGACGCGCGGGATGCGTCTGGGTCGCGCTGGCAAGGGCTTGCATGCGTTTCCTATTCCTCTTGAAGGGCGCTGCCAGCCGTGGACTCAGTCAGTGATCAAAGATCGGGGCGTGCGGCGGCGAGCGCAATAACTATGCTGAAATCGTCATAATCCGCGCTTAAGCACACCAAGACTGCGGCGGCCGGCGTTCCTACCATGTGCATCATGAAAACCCTCGATATCATCGACTCGCACACCGGCGGTGAACCGACCCGCCTGGTGGTGTCGGGTGGCCCGGCGCTTGGCGGCGGCACGCTGGCGCAGCGTCTGGACGTGTTTCGCACGCATTTCGACGACTGGCGCGCCGGCGTCGTCACCGAACCGCGCGGCTCGGACGTGGTGGTCGGCGCGCTGCTGTGCGAGCCGGACGACCCGGGCTGCGCGGCCGGCGTGATCTTCTTCAACAACGTCGGCTATCTCGGCATGTGCGGGCACGGCACCATCGGCCTTATCGTCTCGCTCGCGCATATGGGCCGCATCGGTCCGGGGCGTCATCGGATCGAGACGCCGGTCGGCGTTGTCGAGGCGACGCTCAACGAGGACGGCAGCGTGGCCGTGCGCAATGTGCCGGCGTATCGTTACCGGCAAGGCGTGCAGGTGGACGTGCCAGGCTACGGCAAATTGACTGGCGACATCGGCTGGGGCGGCAACTGGTTCTTTCTGGTTGCCGACCACGGGCACGCGCTGGAGGCGACGCACATCGACGAATTGACCGTGTTCAGCGCGGCAATCCGCGACGCGCTGATCGCGCAGCGCATCACCGGCGCAGAAGGCGCGTTGATCGATCACGTCGAACTTTTTGGAGCCGGCTCGCGCGACGGCATCGACAGCCGCAGCTTCGTCCTCTGTCCCGGCAACGCATACGATCGCTCGCCATGCGGTACCGGCACGAGCGCGAAAATCGCTTGCCTCGCCGCCGACGGCAAGCTTGCCGAAGGCGCGGTGTGGCGTCAGGAGAGCATTATCGGCAGCGTATTCGAAGCGAGCTATCGCCATACCGGCGATGGCGTCTCGGTGACCCCGACGATCACCGGCCACGCTCACATCATGGCCGAAGGGCGCTTGTGTTTCGACGAACGCGACCCGTTCGCGTGGGGCATTCGCACCGCATGATGGCGGACGCGTTGATCGTCGGGGCCGGCATTGTCGGTGCGGCTTGTGCCGCGGAGCTGGCCGCGCTCGGCATGCGAGTCGAGGTACTCGACGCAGAGGGCATCGGCGGCGGCGCGACGGCAGCGGGCATGGGCCATATCGTCGTGATGAACGACTCGCCCGCGGAATTCGCGTTGAGCCGCTACTCGCGCGACTTGTGGCTGGCGCTTGCACCGCAACTGCGCAAGCGCGATGCGTTCGCGCGCTGCGGTACGCTGTGGGTCGCAGCCGACGACGAGGAATGGCAGGCCGCCCGCACCATGCATGCCGCGTTCGTCGCGCAGGGTTTGTCGGCGCAGATGCTCGACGCTGTCGAGTTGCGGGCGTGCGAACCGGCGCTGGCGCAGTCGATGGCGGGCGGCTTGCGGATCGAGCACGACAGTATCGTCTATGCGCCCACGGTTGCCGAGTGGCTGCTGACACAATCCTCAGGAGTGGCGAATATTCGCGTGCGGCTCGGCGCGCGGGTCATCGCCGTCAGTGCCGACGGCGTGACGCTGGCCGATGGCGAGCGCATCAGCGCCGCGCATGTGATCGTGGCCAATGGCCTGGGCGCTCAGCAACTGCTGCGATCGCTGCCGTTGCAGCCGAAGAAAGGTCATCTGCTGATCACGGACCGTTACCCCGAGCTCATTCGTCATCAATTGCTCGAACTCGGCTACATCAAGAGCGCGCATCATGCGGCCGGCACCTCGGTGGCATTCAATGCGCAGCCGCGGCCCACGGGCCAGTTATTGATCGGATCGTCGCGCCAGTTCGATACGACCGATTCTGCGGTCGATATGCCGGTGCTCGCCCAGATGTTGCAGCGTGCCGCGCGTTATCTGCCGGTTCTGCCGACACTCCACGGCATTCGCGCGTGGACCGGCTTTCGCGCGGCTTCGCCCGACGGCTTGCCGTTGATCGGCCCCGCCGGCGATTTTTCACCCGGCGTGTGGCTGGCAATCGGACACGAGGGTCTTGGCGTGACAACCTCGCTCGCGAGCGCGAAGTTACTGGCTGCGCAAATCACGGGGGACGTCGCACCGATTCCTGTCGAGCCTTACTTGCCGCGCCGTTTTGCACAACAGATGGTGACTCGTGACTAATGCCCATGCAGCGCGCCTCCACTTGACGATCGACGGCCGTCACGTCGCGGTCGGAGCGGGTACGACCGTGGCCGCGGCGCTTGCGATCGCGGGCGTGGGAGGGGGTACGCGGACGTCGGTTCGCGGTGAGGCGCGCGCGGCGCTGTGCGGCATGGGTGTGTGCCAGGAGTGCCGCGTCACGATCGACGGGCGGGCGCATGTGCTGGCGTGTCAGACGCTTTGCCGAGAGGGGCAAGTGGTTCGCACGACCGTCGCGGCGGGCGCGATGAATGCCAACGCGAGCGCCAACGGCAGCGGCAACGCCAATGCCAATGCCAATGCCAATGCCAACGCCAATGCCAACGCCAACGCCAACGCGAGCACGGTCATCGCCACAGCCACTGCCGCCATCAAGGGCACGGGCATCACCACAGGCAAACGATGAACCAACACTTCGATATCGTCGTGGTAGGCGCCGGTCCGGCCGGACTGAACGCCGCGCAAGCCGCGGGGCGCGCGGGCGCCACGGTGGCAGTCCTCGACGACAATCCGCGCGCCGGTGGTCAAATCTGGCGGCAAGGTCCCGGCCATCCGCCGGAAGTGCCGCTGCAAGGTCTCCTGGCCACTTTGAAGATGCAAACCAACGTCACCCTTATGCCGTCGACTCGCGTGATCGCGCCTTTGCCCCGGCGCGGTCTGCTGCTCGAATCGGCGGAACCCGGCGGCGTATCTATCAGCTACGGGCAGTTGATTCTCGCAACCGGTGCGCGTGAGCGGCTCTTGCCGTTCGCCGGCTGGACGCTACCCGGCGTGACCGGTGCGGGCGCGCTACAGGCGCTCATTAAAGGCGGCATGCCGGTGCGCGGCGAGCGGATCGTGATTGCCGGCAGCGGTCCGCTGCTGATTGCCGCACTCGCCACCGCGCGTGCCGCCGGTGCGCAAGTCGTGGCGGTCGTCGAGCAGGCGCCGTCGTTCGAGGTGGCCCGCTTTGGAATTTCCTTATTGGCCGAGCCGGCGAAGTTGCGGCAAGCCGTGACCATGACGCGCGGTTTCGCGGGGGTGCGTTACTGGACCGGCAGCATCGTCCGGCAAGCGCTTGGCGATGGTCGCGTCGAGCGCGTGACCATCCAGCGCGGACGCCGGCAACTGACACTCGCTTGCGACCGTATCGCATGCGGCTATGGCCTGGTGCCGAATACCACGCTTGCGCAAGCACTCGGCTGTGCGATCAACGAAGCAGGGCAGATCGTGGTCGACAGCGAGCAGCGAACTTCAGTCGGCGGCGTGTTGGCGGCAGGTGAATGCACGGGCATTGGCGGTGCGGAACTGGCGGGTGTGGAAGGGGAGATCGCCGGACTCTGCGCGAGCGGCACCTTGGGCACCTTGGTAAGCGAAGTCGCCACAAATCGCAGCTCGGCAAACCCCGTCGCGCTACATACCCAACGCGCGCGATGGCAGCGTTTCGCAACGCGCGTCGAAACAGCCTTCGCGTTACAGGCCGCCGCGCGCACGCCACCCGACGATGCCACGCTGCTCTGCCGTTGCGAAGACGTCAGCGTTGGCGAAGTGCGCGCCTGGCCGGATTGGCGCGAAGCCAAGCTGCATACCCGCTGCGGAATGGGTGCATGCCAGGGGCGAATCTGCGGCGCCGCCGCTGGACTGTACTTCGGCTGGCAAGCCGCCGCGCCGCGCCCGCCATTCAGTCCGGCGCAAATCGGCACCTTGATGGGGGCGGGCGCGGAGGCGCCGCAGACCGAATGACCCCGGCATCCACGCGGCTGCCGCATATTGTCGGCAGCCGCGTGGTCCTATAATCGAGCGCAAGCGCGCGCCGGCAACGCACGACCGACACCAAACCGCACCGACCACGGAATCCGCCTGATGAACACGCTGGCTCATCCGCTCGAACCGGACGACGCAACGCTGTCCGGCATGCTGTCGCATTTCACTTTGCTCGAACCGGTATTCGACGCGATGCCGGACGTCGTGTTCTTCGTCAAGGACGCGCACGCGCGCTATGCGCTCGTCAACCGTACGCTGGCTTCGCGCTGCGGCTTCAAGGAAAAGGCCGCGTTGCTCGGCAAGACCGCCGAGGATGTGTTCCCGCGCCGCTTTGGCCGCATCTACACGGCCCAGGACAAAGCGATCATCAACGTCGGCAACCAGATGATCGATCAACTGGAGCTGCACCTGTACCCGGGCCGCCAGCCCGGTTGGTGCCTGACCTGCAAGCAGCCGTTGCGCGATCCCGCGGGCAAGGTGGTCGGCCTCGCCGGCATTTCCCGCGATCTGAAAGCCGACGAAAGCAGTCATCCCGCTTACAGCCGGCTGGCCGCGGTGGTGCAATCCATCCAGGAAAACTACGTGCAGCCGTTGAATCTGAAACAGCTTGCTGCGATGGCGGATATGTCGGTGGCGCAACTGGAGCGTTACTTTCACAAAGTGTTTCATCTGACGCCGCGTCAGGTGTTGCTGAAAACGCGGCTGGACGCCGCCACCGCGCTGCTGGTCTCGCACGACAAGGTCACCGACGTCGCCGCGCTCTGCGGCTACACCGACCACAGCGCCTTTACGCGGCAATTCAAGGCGACCGTCGGCATTACGCCGACCGAGTACCGGATGCTGCTGCACGGAACCTCGCGAAGCTGAACTCCGGCACCCATGGTTCGTCGCAAGCATCATTACTATGTCTACGTCGTCGCGCTGGACGATACCGTCTGGAACGAGGCGCGCTTTCGCCGCGCGAATCCGGATTACCGGTTCGACAAGCCTTGCGTGTATGTAGGAATGACGGGACTGGACCCGGATCTGCGATTCGACCGGCACAAAGCCGGCATTCAGGCAAATCGCTATGTGCGCGATTACGGCCTGCGCCTCTTGCCCGAGTTGTATGAGGTGTTCAACCCTATGCCTTACCGCGGCGCACAGGATATGGAAGTGGAGTTGGCGATTGGACTACGCGAGGCGGGGTACGGCGTGTGGCAGGCATAAACCACGCTTGCTACTGTCTTACTTCACACCCAGCCCGCGCAGCACTGCATTGCCTTCAGACGTCAGACGGATTTGCGAAGCACCGGCGTCGCTGGAGACCGTTTCGATCAGGCCGGCTTCGTGGAGCTGCGGAATCTCGGGTTTCGCGGATGCGTCGATCGGCGCGTGCAGCAACAGCAGGAGCGTCGCCAGTTCGTGATGGCTCAGCAGGCGGCGCAAAATCGTGGGCCGCTTCGCTGGCGCCGTCGTTTCGTTCGTGTTGTGATCGGGCTGGTTCATGGAGCGCACCTTGTGCGGGATAGTGTCGGGTGGATCATGCGGATGAAGTCTTAAACGATTCTTAAGACACCATTGTGATGTAACACCGTGACACTATCATTGCGTCGGCACAAGTTACCGATGGTTACACATGGGTTGATTATTACCCGGACTTTCCTCACGGCGCGCAGGTTTTACTCGCCGATTCGATCCACATGTTGTTCACATGGCGCTTGCCCGGGTAGAAGCGATAAGTGGTCGCCCCGTTGTCGCTGCGTACCTTGACGATATTCGAATCGCCGAAGTCGAGCATCTGGCCTTGCGGGATACCCGTCGACTTGAACGCGGCATTGTGGCTGGTCGCCACTTGCGTGAGGCAGGCGACCACATCGTTGACTGAGCGCTGCGTGACGGTGTCGATGACGGGTTCGCCGGCATCCGGATTCTTCTGGAAGTAAGCGCAAGCGCTGAGAAGCAGGGGAACTGAAAGGACTACGGCGAACTTCTTCATATCTCTCCTGGCGTTTCATTCGGCCTACGGCGCGCGCGACGCCCGGATGGGCTGAGGGCATGGCGCCGGGCGGCGGATCAGACGGCATTATATCGGCGCGGCTGGTTCGCTTGAGCCGAATGAGCAGGAGGCGTGCCCGATTTCCCTGCGCGCGCGTGGGTTCGCGCGAATTCCCGTGGATCCGCGTGGATTCACGGGAGAGGACGAAAGGTCGGAGGCAGAACGTCGCCCCGAGCCTACGCTGCAGCCACAGCCACAGCCACAGCCACAGCCACAGCCACAGCCACAGCCGTCGTCGGGCGCGAACGACTATTTGCGGCGCTGAGCTTGCGCCGCAAGCCGCACGGCCGCGTTGACCGCGCCGTAGCCGTCGTAGCCACCGCGCCGTTCGACCACTTCCAGGAAAAAGCGCTGATCGAGCTGTTCGGTGTAAGCGTGGAAAAACTCGCCCCCGCGCTCGTCCCGGTCATACAGGATGTTGTGTGCGCGCAGCGCTTCGAGCGTCTCGTCCGGCAGCGCATAGCGGGCGGCGAGGTCGTCGTAGTAATTGCGCGGGATGCGCAGCACCGGCAGACCGTCGGCGATGAACTCGGGAATCGCGCTGAAAATGTCGCTGGTGCCGAACGCCACATGGTTCAGCCCCGAGCCGTGGTAAGTGTGGACGGCTTCGGCCACCGCCGTGTGGTGGTCCACCGACGCGTTCAGGATGATGCGCACCGAACCGTCACGACTGCGCAGCGCGCGGCTGCGCACGAGGCCATATGGATCGGGCACCAGCACGCCCGGCTCGGCCTGGAAGCCGAACGCGGTCCGCAGAAACAGAACCCACGTGTCCAGCGCGGGAGCCGGCACGGACAGGCACACATGGTCGATGCGCGTGAGCGGTCCCACTTCGGCCGGACCGTTGATGTCGGTGAGGACGAAATCGGCTTCGAACAGGGTGGGTTGGTCCGGCGTTTCGTCGACGAAATAGTTCAGGCTGCCGTCGGGCCCCTGCACGGCGGGCAGCACGCGTTCGTTCGGGCCGATCTGGCCCGAGAACGGCGCGTAGCCGAACCCGGCGGCGCGCTCGAATGCCTGATTGGCGTCGTCTACCCGAAATGCCGACGCGCACAGCGACAGGCCGTGCCGCTGGAAGAAGGCGTTGGCGAACGAATCCGGTTCGGCGTTCAGCACGATCGACGCCGCGCCATGCTGAAACAGGCTCACATCTTTCGAACGATGCTGGCCGGCCTGGCGAAAGCGCAGCTTGCCGAGCCAGTCGACGAGATGGGCGCGGGTGGTGTGGTCGACCGCGAATTCGAGAAATTGATAGCCGACGTGGGCAGGCGCGGCAGGCGATCGATAGAGGTCGCCGCGCGGCTGCCGGGCGGCCTCAAGCAGCGTGCGAGTCTGTTCCTCGAGGAATAACAGCGAGCGGTGGCCGTCCGCCGCGGTAATAGCGGTTGGCGCGGCGCGAAAACCGTCGTTGAAGATTTCGAGCGAAAGCGGCCCGCTGTAGCCGGTTTTCACGACCTGCGCGGTGAACCCCGCCAGATCGAAGTCGCCCTGACCCGGAAAGCAGCGGTAATGGCGGCTCCATTCGAGCACGTCCATAGCGAGCTTCGGCGCGTCCGCGATTTGTACGAAGGCGATGCGATCGCCAGGAATATCGGCGATCGCGTCCACCGCATCGTTGAGCGACAGCGTGTGAAAGCTGTCGAGCACCAGCCCGAGATTCGGATGATTCACCGCATTGACGAGCTTCCATGCGTGACGGTACGTCTTCACATGTTTGCCCCATGCAAGCGCTTCATAACCGGCGATTACGCCGGCCGCTTCGGCCGCGCGAGCCAGCGCGCCGAGCTGGTCGGTCATCAGCGAATCGTCGCCGATGGTGTCGGGCGAGACGTTGCTGCACACCAGAATCCGATCCGTACCCAGTTCATGCATCACGTCGAACTTGCGCTTCGCCCGATCCAGATTGCGCGCGAGCCGTTCCGGGCTGACCCCGTCGAAATCGCGGAACGGCTGAAACAGCATGATTTTCAGCCCAAGGTCCTCGGCGATGCGCCGCACGTCGGCAGGTGAGCCGTCGAAATACAGCAGGTCGTTCTCGAAGATTTCGACGCCTTCGAAGCCCGCCGCCTGAATGGCGGTCAGCTTTTCGACGAGAGTCCCGCTGATCGACACGGTGGCAATCGAACGTTGCATGAACGGCTCCTGCAAAAACAATAAAACAACGGTTGGGACGGTGCCGGACGGCCGCTGTGCCGCGCCCTCATGTCCTGCGGGCCGTCATGTTGCAATGCGAAAAATGGTCTAGCCAGTTACCGGAAAGCCGGTTCTCTCAGGTCGCAAGCACCCACGATACTGCAATTTTCCGACAGTTTATACAAACTAACTAGATGGTACAAATTCGTATAAACCCCGAATGACGGCGGCGGCCAATGCGCGCACACTGCGCTACACGTTGTAGAGCTGCGGCGTGTGCCGTGGCCCGCTTTATGCCTTACTTCGCAGGAGTACCCGTCATGAGTTTTGCATCAGTGCTGGTCCTCAACGGACCGAATCTCAACCTGCTCGGCACGCGTGAGCCGGCCATCTACGGCTCGGAAACGCTCGACGACGTAGCCAGACTTTGCCGAGACGCCGGCGAACGGCTGGATCTGTCGATCGACTTCTGCCAATCGAATGCGGAACACCAACTCATTGACTGGCTGCATGCGGCACGTACCAAGGTCGACGGCATCGTCATCAATCCTGCCGCTTATACGCATACCTCGGTGGCGATTGCCGATGCGCTCAGCGCGATCGAAAAACCCGTCATCGAAGTGCATATTTCAAACGTGCATCGCCGCGAAGCATTCCGGCATCACTCGTATGTGTCGGCGCTGGCTGAGGCGATCATCGTCGGTTGCGGTACGCAGGGGTACGTGCTCGCATTGGAGCGGATGGCAGTCATCCTGAAGAATCGGGCGGCCAAATGAGCACTCAGGTGAACCCACAAGCGAGCGCACAAGCGAATGCTCAGGCAAGCGACAAATCGTTTCTCGTCGGTCTGATCGGATCGGGTATTGGTGGCTCGCTCAGTCCCGCGATGCATGAAGAAGAGGGCAGCAAGCTCGGCCTGCACTATGTGTACCGCCGCATCGATCTGGAAGCATTGCAGTTGGACATCGCGGCGCTTCCCGATCTGCTCACCGCGGCGCAACGCATGGGCTACAACGGCCTGAACATTACCTACCCGTGCAAGCAGGCGGTTATTCCTCTACTCGACGAACTGTCCGCCGACGCGCGCGCGCTCGGCGCGGTCAACACGGTTCTGTTCAAGGACGGCAAACGGATCGGCCACAACACCGATTGGTCTGGTTTCGCCCGTGCGTTTCAGCGCGGTTTGCCGGACGTGTCGCTTGGCCGTGTCGTGCAACTCGGCGCGGGCGGCGCGGGCGCGGCAGTCGCGCATGCCGCGTTGACGATGGGCGCGCAAACGCTCACGTTATTCGATGTGGACGCCGCGCGCGCCGCGTCGCTCGCCGAGGAGTTACAGAAGCGTTTCCCAACGTCCACCGTCAGAGCCGGCAACTCGCGCACAGAGTCGCTGCACGAATCGCTCGCGGCCGCCAACGGTCTGATTCACGCCACGCCCACCGGCATGGCGAAATTGCCGGGCTTGCCTTTGCCGGTCGAATTGCTGCATCGCGATTTGTGGGTCGCGGACATCGTCTATTTCCCGATCCGCACTGCGTTGTTACAGGCGGCGGAAGCGCTTGGCTGCCGCACGCTCAGCGGCGGCGGCATGGCGGTGTATCAGGCGGTCGACGCGATGCGCATCTTTACGGGTCTGGAGCCCGATGCCGAGCGCGTGTACACCCACTTCCAGTCCTTGTTGCAACGCCAGGCCAGCAGAAGCAGCACATAAACAAACCATATATGTCCGGTACGTAATCACACCGAGGAGACAGACACACCATGCCACAACCGCTTCCATCCACGCCCGCCGACGCGGCGCACCAGACGAATGCCGCAACCGGCGCTGTGCGCCGCTCGAAAGCGCGCTACCAGATTCTCTCGTTGCTGGCGATCGGCACGATGATCAACTATCTGGACCGCACGGTGCTCGGCATCGCGGCGCCGCAATTGACGAAGGAGCTCGGCATCAACGCCGCGGTCATGGGGGTGCTGTTCTCCGTGTTCTCGTGGAGCTATGTGGCTTCGCAGATTCCGGGCGGCCTCTTTCTCGACCGCTTCGGCAGCAAGCTCACGTATTTCCTCTCGATGACGTTCTGGTCGCTGTGCACGCTGGCGCAGGGGCTCGTGCACGGCATCGGCGCGTTGTTTGCACTCCGGCTCGGCCTCGGTGTGTCGGAAGCGCCGTGCTTTCCGACCAATAGCCGGGTGGTGGCCACCTGGTTTCCGCAAAGCGAACGGGCGATGGCGACCGGCACCTACACCGTCGGCGAATATATCGGCCTGGCGTTTTTCAGTCCGTTCCTGTTCATGCTGATGGGGGCGTTCGGCTGGCGCTCGCTGTTCTACGTGGTCGGCGCTGTCGGCATTGTGTTCGGCCTTGTCTGGTGGAAGTTCTATCGCGAGCCGCATGAGCATCCGTGGATCAATCAGGCGGAGCTCGACTATATCGAAGCAGGCGGCGGTCTGACGCACGCAAAGAAAGACACTGCTGCTTCCGGCGCACCCGCTGCGGCAACAGGAAAGAGCGGCTTCGAATGGCGCACTATCGGCCGCCTGCTCAAGCATCGGCAGTTGGCCGGCATCTGCCTCGGCCAGTTCGCCGGCAACTCGACGCTGGTGTTCTTCCTCACCTGGTTCCCGACGTATCTCGCCACCGAACGTCATATGGGATGGCTGAAGATCGGCTTCTTCGCGATCATGCCGTTCATTGCCGCATCGATCGGCGTGATGTTCGGCGGTATTTTCTCCGACTGGCTGCTGCGGCGCGGCACGTCGGCGAACGTGGCGCGCAAGCTGCCGATCATTGCCGGCCTGCTGCTCGCGTCGACGATCATTCTCGCCAACTATGTCGAGAGCAACGTGGCGGTGATCGCGATTCTATCGGTGGCGTTTTTCGCGCAGGGGATGGCGGCGCTCGGCTGGACGCTGGTGTCGGATATCGCGCCCGAAGGTTTGCTCGGCGTGACGGGCGGCATCTTTAACTTTGCCGCCAACCTGGCCGGGATCATCACGCCGCTGGTGGTGGGTTTCATCGTCGCGGCAACCGGCTCGTTTGTCGGCGCGCTGGTGTTCATCGGCGCGGTCGCGTTGATCGGGGCGCTGTCGTACATCTTTATCGTCGGCGATATCAAGCGGATCGTGCTGGTGGATTGAGCCTCAGGCTCGATCGAGTCGGCTGATGGAATAGACAAGGGGGACGCGGCGAGGCCGCGTCCCCCTTGTTTCGTTTCAGCTGTGCTTCAGTCTTCCTTGCGGACGAAACGCAGCACGGCGTCGACGATCATTGCGCGATGACGCGCGCGCAGGCGCGGGTGCGATGGATCGCGGCCGAACGCCGTACCGAAGGTATGGCGATTGCCGACGCGGTGAAAGCACAGCGAGCTGATCATCAGATGCAGGTCGATGGCGTCGACGTCGCTGCGGAACAGTCCCGCCGCGATACCGCGCGAGAGCAGATCTTCAATCGTATGGATGACGGTGACGTTGCGGCCTTTGAAGCTCTTCACCTGCTCGACGTACTTCGCGCCGTGAATGTTCTCGATCGTCACGAGGCGTACGAAGTCGCGCTGGCGGTCGTGATAGTCGAACGTAAACTCGACCAGCGCACGCATACCCTCGATCGGATCGAGTTCGCTGACGTGCAGATCCTGTTCGAGCGCGCGAATGTCGCCGTACACTTTTTCCAGCACCGCCTGGTACAACCCTTCCTTGCTGCCGAAGTAGTAGTACAGCATGCGCTTGGTGGTGTTCGTGCGCTCCGCGATCGCGTCGACGCGCGCGCCGGTCAATCCCATCGCGGAGAACTCCTGGGTCGCGACGTCGAGAATGTTGCGCTTCGTCTGTTCGGGATCGTACTTGCGCCTGGCGTCGGCGCGCGCAGCGCCGGGCGCAATGCCGTTGGTATCAGGCTCGGCGGCCTTGCTTCCCTTTTTCATTGTGTATTCGAGCGGCAGTGACGGCGCATTCTAGCATGGCGAAATCCGCCCCCGGAGCGGGTCCCGGGCATAAGCGGCGGCGTATTGAGTTGCCGCCGGCGTCGCGCCGTGGCATGACAGTATCGCGGCATTACGGTGTCAAACGGGGCGAACGGGTCGAACGTGTCGAGGTTCGCCGGGCCGCGAGCGCGTCGCGTGTCTGCATGGCGGTGTAGGTGAGTTGGGCCGCCGCGAGACCGAGCGCGCCGTAGGCGGGCGTCAGGCCGAACGTGGCGAACGCATCGGGCACGGGCCGTTCACCGGAAATGGCGGCCGCCAGCAATTCGCCGGACACGGTGGTCGGCGCCATGCCGTGGCCGCCGAAGCCGACCGCGTGCCAGACGCCGTCCGCGCTGCGGCCGATTTGCGGCATCTTGTGCCGCGCGTAGCTCATCAGGCCGCCCCAGGCGTACTCGATATGCACGTCGTGCAACTGCGGATAGACCTTCAGCAGATCGCCCCGCAGCAGGCGCGCGATGCTGTCGGGGTCGCGCTCGCGCACCGAGATGCGGCCACCCCACAGGATGCGGGTGTCGGGCAGCGGGCGGTAATAGTCGAAGGCGAAGCGGGTGTCGTAGACGGCGGCGCGCGTGTCCATCGCCTCTTTCAGGCGCGCGCCGAGCGGTTCGGTCGCCATCACGTAGGTGGCGATCGGCAGCACGGCGCGCTCGACCCGTGCATAGACGTTGCGCGCATAGCCGCCGCCGGCCATCACCACGTGACGCGCTTCGAGCACGCCGTGCGGCGTATGCACGACGAAGCCGGCGCCGTCACCTTGGGCGCCGCTGCGTGCGAGGCGCACCACCGGCGACTTCTCGTGAATCTGCACGCCCGCCTGGGCTGCGGCGTCAGCGACGCCAAGCACATACTTAAGCGGATGAAAGTGGAACGCGTTGCGCTCGAACAGGCCACCGTGATAACGGCTCGTCTTCAGTTGCGAAGCGAGCGTCGCGGCTGTCACGGGTTCCCATTCGACGCCGAATGAATCCCGCATCAGGCGCCGCTGCGCATCGAGTCTTGCCGGTTCGTCGAACCAGTTGGCGAGGATCACGCCGGCATCGGTCACATCGCAATCGATGCGGTAGCGCTGGATACGGCTTCTCATCAGATCGACGGCGTCGGTGGTCAGCGCATAGAGTTCGCGCGCGCGGGCCGGCCCGAGGGTTTTCAGCAGATCCGCGCAATCGAGACTGTAGCCGCCGAATACGAAGCCGCCATTGCGGCCGGAGGCGCCGAAACCCACCTGCTCGGCTTCGAGTACGGCGACGTCGGTGATGCCCCGCTCGGCGAGTCCCAGCGCGGTGGACAAACCCGCGAGGCCGCCGCCCATGATGCAGACGTCGACGCTGCGCCGGCCGGCGAGCGGCGCGTAAGCTGTCGTGCGCCCCGCAGGGCCGGCGACACTGGCTTCATAAAAGCTTTG
Source organism: Paraburkholderia fungorum (assembly GCF_902833645.1). GTDB lineage: Bacteria > Pseudomonadota > Gammaproteobacteria > Burkholderiales > Burkholderiaceae > Paraburkholderia > Paraburkholderia fungorum. The sequence goes on along the minus strand of NZ_CADFGE010000002.1, from coordinate 647,022 downwards.
CATGGAGTCGACAGACGGCTCAGGACACCGGCAGCAGCTTGCCGCTGAACACCACCGGACCGCTCGGCGCATTGTGATCCGGCGAGCCGCCCGGCGCTTCGATCGAGACCGCCAGCGCCGCGTAGCTTTCGGGTTTCTGCCGGCCGGCCGTGACCTTGCCGTTGGCGCTATCCGGCAGCACGCCGAGCGACACCGCATGGCCGCTGGCCGGAATACCCCACAGCTCCATCACCCGGCCTGCCGGCAAGTCGACCTTGCCGAGCGGATGCAGCGTCATGGTGTCATGGGTTTCGTCCCACGCCACCAGCATGACCGGATGCGTGTTCTTGTCGTTGAGCACCGCGACATGCGAAACGGCGGCCTCCGGTTGTTGCGCGACGGTTGGCGTCGTGGGGGTGGGTGCGGCGCCCGGCAGCAGCGAGCGCACGGCGACCACGGCGGCGATCACGGCGAAGCCTGTCACGCCGATTGCCCAGCCGCGCCAGAACGCGAGGTTTTCGAAGATGCTGCGGGACGGACGCGCGGGCTTCTCGGCCACGGTGCGCGGGCGTGCCGCTTCGCGTGCCAGGTTCAGGTCGAGACGCCGTTCAATGGCTTGCCACACGGTGGCCGGCGGCATGCGCGGCGCGGCGAGTTCGGCCAGCGGCGAGATGCGGCGCAGCCATTCGTCGATGACCTTACGAATCACCGCGTCGTGGTCCGCGTAGTACTGGAAGCGGCGCCGGGCGCCGCCGCGCAGCGTGCCGAGCACATACTCGGCGGCCAGCAGATCGACCAGTTGGGGGTAGCGATGCAGATTCATCACTGACCTCCCAGACACGTTTTCAGCTTGGCAAGGCCACGCCGGATCCAGGATTTGACCGTGCCGAGCGGCACCGTCAGCACGTCGGCGATCTCGCTATGGCTCTGGTCGCGCAGGTAGGCGAGGGCGACCGCCTGACGCTGCGCCGGCTCCAATTGCTGCATGCAGCCGGCCAGCAGGCGTGCCTGCAGGCTGACCGCACTCAGCGCTTCGGGATCCGGATCACCACTCGCCACCAGGTCGTCCAACGCATCGCTCCATTCCGTTTCCTGCGTATTGACTCGCCGCAGGTGATCGAGAGCACGGTTCCGGACGATCGCCGACATCCACGTCATTGGCGCGGACAGTGCCCGGCGGTAGTCGCCGGCAAAGCGCCAGATATTGACGAAGCTGTCCTGCAAGACTTCTTCGGCCCACTCGTGTCTGCTCAATATACGGAGCGCGAGGCCAAACAGTTTCGGGGCGGCGAGATCATATAGCTCGCGCAGTGCCACGGCGTCCTGTTTAGCCACGCGTTCGAGCAACTCGGCGAGGGTTTCCGGCGTCAGTTCTCGAGGATCGGCGGTCATGGAAAGTGGAGTGGTGGGCTTGCGGGCCTATGTTACTCAATTTCCTCCCGATCTTACAGGCGGTTTTTTTTCGACGGGCTGCATCCGCCAGGCCGGCGGCAGCGTATATGGGCGTCCCGGGGACCGGCCGAGCTTATGCGCCCCAGCGCAACACGAGCGGATCGAGCCGCCGGGCGACCTTCAGCAAGCCTGCCCGCGTGGCGGGATGCATCGGCGGCAAAGGATGGCGCACCGCGTCCGAGCGGATCACGCCGCCTTCTTTCATCAACGCCTTGCACGACGCGAGGCCGCCCTGGCGGTTTTCGTAGTTGATGAGCGGCAGCCACTGCTGGTAGTGCGCGGCTGCGGCTTCGGTGTCGCCGGCCGCATAGGCGTCGATAATCAAGCGGATGCCGTCCGGATAGCCGCCGCCGGTCATCGAACCGGTTGCGCCGGCATCGAGGTCGGCCATCAGCGTGATCGCTTCTTCGCCATCCCATGGACCCACCACGGCGTCACCGCCCAATTCGATCAGCTCGCGCAGTTTGTTCGCTGCCTGCGGCACTTCGATCTTGAAGTACGACACGTTCTGAATCTCACGCGCCATGCGCGCGAGGAACGGCGCGGACAACGGCGTGCCGCTGACCGGCGCGTCCTGGATCATGATCGGAAACCCGATTGCATCGGACACCGTGCGATAGAACTCATAGATACCGCGCTCGCCAATGCGGATCGTTGCACCGTGATACGGCGGCATGATCATCACCATCGCGGCGCCCGCGGCCTGCGCGCTGCGGCTGCGTTCAGCGCACACATGGGAGCTGAAATGCGTGGTCGTGACGATGACCGGTACGCGGCCGGCGACGTGCTCGAGCACCGCATGCATCAGCGTGTTGCGCTCGTCGTCGGAGAGTGCGAACTGCTCGGAGAAGTTCGCCAGAATGCACAGGCCGTTGGAACCCGCGTCGATCATGAAATCGATGCAGCGTTTCTGGCCTTCCAGGTCGAGCCGGCCGGCGTCGTCGAAGATGGTCGGCGCGACGGGGAACACGCCGCGCAAAGGAGCTGGGTTGAGTGTCTGGGTCATGGCGGTAGAGGTCGAATAGAGGTGCTGACGTGGTCAGGCGTGGCGGTTTGAATGTCTCCAGCGCCGACTATACGGTGCGGCACGCGGCGGGTATATTGAATAGTTTCCATCCTGTGATCGCTTTTGCGACTTACCCTCGGCAGAGTCCAGACACGCCATGAAAGACACCCTGAACGTTCTTCTGTCGAGACTGCGCATGAAGCAGTTGCAATTGGTGATCGCGCTCGACGATCACAAGTCGCTGCACAAAGCGGCCAGTGCGATGTCGATGACGCAATCGGCCGCCAGCAAGGCATTACAGGAACTGGAGTCGATGCTGGCGGCGCCGCTCTTCGATCGCTCGAAGAGCGGCATGATTCCGAACCAGCTTGGCCACTGCGTGATCCGCTACGCGCGGCTTCTCGCGACGGACCTGAGCGCGCTGTGCCAGGACGTTGCGGAGATCCGGTCGGGGCGTGGCGGCCGGCTCGCGATCGGCGCGATCATGGGCGCGATTCCCGGGTGCGTCGTGCCAGCGCTGAACGATCTGCATGCCGGCCAGCCGGGCCTGTCGATCGAAGTGGTGGAAGACACGAGCGCGCGCATGCTGCTGCAACTCGACGAAGGGCGGCTTGACCTGGTGATCGGGCGCGCAGCGGTTGCGGCCGATCCGTCGAAATATCACTATCGACCGCTGGCGGACGAACCCTTATCGGTCGTAGTAGGTTACGGCCACCCGCCGCTGCCCAGGAAGGAAGTGAAACTGCGTGACCTGGCCGGCCACCGCTGGGTCATGTATCCGTCGCACATGCCGTTGCACGCTCTGCTCGAACGGGAGATGGATCTGGCTGGGCTCGATATGCCGGACAACCCGATCTCGACCGCTTCCACTTTCGTGACAGTCGCATTACTGCAAAGCTGTGCCGATCTGGTTTCACTCCTGCCCACCGCGATCGCGACGTTATTCGTGCAGCAGAAAATGTTGCGCTTCGTGCCGGTCAAACTTAAATCGCCTTCGCAGACGTTCGGGATCGTGACGCGCAAGGGCGGCGTGCTGTCGCCGCCGGCTGAGCGATTCATCGAATTATTGCGTGAACAGGCGGTGGGGCAGGTGGCGCAGGCTGAGAATCAGCCGGTGCAGAGGCAGAAAACCGCCTGAAACGGCGTTTTTCCGGATCGCGAAAGACGTCCAATATCTCACGCCCGGCGGCGCTCCGCCATGCCTTGCGGTGGGGTGTTGCGGCGGCGACACTGTCGGGTAAATCCGAACCGATTGCACGCTCATTTTCCGAGCTACACTTGATCGAAGGTGCGCCAGAATCAACAGCACGGCGCACGCTCGGGGAGAGCAGCCATGAATCGGCCACTGGTTCGGTTACCGCTTCGCGCGACAGGCACGACGTCTGTCCGGAAGTGGCTCAAATGGGGGCTGGCGGCAGCGTTTTTGCTCGCGCTGGCTTTGGCGGCCCGCTTTATCCAGGTCGAGATCGAAACGTCCCGGCTGCAGGCGCGCTATCTCTCCGAACTCACGCGCGACGTGGGTTTTTCCGTCGACAACGGTCCAAGCCATTCCATCCGTTTTCCTCAGGCAGACAAAGGTCCGTACGACACCCGCCTCGGCTACGCGTTGCTGCCGTCGTTCCAGCAGCGATTGCTGCAACGCGGGTTTGAAATCAGCGCGCAGGCGCGCGATTCCGAACGGATGCTGTCGCTGGCGGATGACGGTCTGTTTATTCCCTACGCCGAAAAAGATCAGGCGGGGCTGCAACTCTTCGACGGCACCGGCGCGCCGCTCTTTGGCGCACAGTTTCCGGGCCGCGTATATGACAGCTTCGATTCGATCCCGCCGCTTGTCGTCAATTCGCTGCTTTTTATCGAAGACCGCTACCTGCTCGATCCGGATCAGCCGAACCGCAATCCGGCGATCGACTGGGGGCGCTTTAGCCGCGCGCTAGTCGATCAGGGCGCACGGGTGTTCAACCGGCATCAGGCGACACCGGGCGGCAGCACGCTTGCGACGCAGATAGAGAAGTTCCGTCACTCGGCGGGCGGCCGTACGGCAACGCCGCCGGAGAAGTTGCGGCAAATCGCGTCGGCCTCGGTGCGTGCCTACCTGAACGGCCCGCAGACCATGTCCGCGCGTCAGCAGATCGTTGTCCACTATCTCAACTCGGTGCCGCTTGCCGCGCAACCGGGCATAGGCGAAATCAACGGCATTGGCGACGGTCTGGCCGCCTGGTACGGCCGCGACTTCGACGAGGTCAACCGCATCCTGAAAGCGCCGTCGACCGAGGCCAACCTGGCCGCGCAGGGCATCGCGTTTCGGCAGGTACTGTCGCTGATGATCGCGCAGCGTGCGCCGTCGTATTTCCTGCGTCACGGCTATAGCGACCTCGAACACCGGACGGATAGTTATATCCGCCTGCTGGCGAACGGAGGTGTCATTACGCCGGCACTGCGTGATGCCGCGCTGTCCGCGCAGGTGGTGTTGCGTCACGCACCAGACCCGGCGCAGAACACGGACTCATTCGTGTCGCGCAAGGCCGTGACGTCGATGCGTTCGCATCTGCTGGCGGCGCTCGGCATACGGAGTTTCTACGAACTCGACCGGCTCGACTTGCAGGCGACGGGTACGCTCAACGACGCCGTGCAGCAAGCGGTGAGTGATCGTCTCGCTGCCGCCGCGACGCGCGACGGTGCGAAAGCCGCCGGGATCGTCGGCTTTGAAATGCTGCGCGCCTCCGACGATCCGTCGAAGATCGCCTACAGTTTCACGCTATTCGAACGGCGCGGCGGTGCGAACCTCGTGCGGGTGCAAACCGACAGCGTCAACCAGCCATTCGATATCAACTCGGGTGCGCGGCTGAATCTCGGCTCAACCGCGAAAATGCGTACCGTGGTGACGTATTTGCAGATCGTCTCCGACCTGCATGCGCGTTATGCCCCGCTGAGCATAGCGGAGCTCAAGGCGGTGAAACCCGATCCGAACGATCAGCTTACGCGCTGGGCGCTCGACTATCTGATGCATACCCCGGACCGCTCGCTGCAAGCCATGCTCGATGCGGCCGTGGAGCGCAAATACTCGGCAAGTCCGGGCGAAACGTTCTATACGGGTGGCGGGGCGCAGACCTTCAACAACTTCGACTCCGACGACAACAGCCGCATTCTCACCGTGCACCGGGCCTTCCAGCATTCGGTGAATCTGGTGTTCGTGCGGTTGATGCGCGATATTGTCCACTATGAGATGGTGCAGACTACCGGGCCGTCGTCGCAATGGCTGGGCGATCCGGCGATCCGCAAGATGTATCTCACGCGTTTCGCCGATCAGGAAAGCCGCGTGTACATGAGTCGTTTCTACACCAAGTACCACGGCAAAACGCCGGATCAGCAACTGGCGCTGCTGCTGCTCGGCGTGCGCAAATCGCCGCCCAAAGTGGCGACGGTCTTGCGCAGTGTGGCGCCGGACGAATCTAACGCGTGGTTCAACGCGAAGATGCGGGCCGCGTTGAAGAACACACCGGCCGCATCCATACTGGACGATGAGGATCTGGGGAACCTGTACGAAAAGTATGCGATCGACCGCTTCAATCTGAACGATCGAGGCTACATTTCGAGTGTGCATCCACTGGAACTGTGGACCCTCAACTATCTGCGCGCCCATCCCGATGCAACGCTCGATCAGATGGAAAACGCGAGTCGGGGCGTGCGCCTGTCGACCTATTCGTGGCTCTTCAAGACCCGCTATCACGCCACCCAGGACCGCCGCATCAAGCGCATGGTCGAACTGCGCGCATACGATGCAATCGGCAAATCGTGGCAGGCGCTCGGCTATCCGTTCGCGACGCTCACGCCGTCCTATGCAGCGGCGATTGGCGCATCCGGCGACCGTCCGGCTGCGCTTGCGCAACTGATTGGCGTGATTGCGAACGACGGCAGCAAGGTGCCGACCGAAACCCTCGCGCAACTCGATTTCGCGAAAAACACGCCATACGAAACGCATTTCCAGCGCGCGGCGGTAGCGCCGCAGCAGCAGTTGTCGCCGGAGATTGCCTGGGTGGTCAGAGGGCTGTTGCGTGACGTCGTACTGGGCGGCACGGCGAAGCGTCTCGCCCAGGGGATGACGTTCCCCGACGGCCAGACACTGGAGATCTACGGCAAGACCGGCACCGGCGATCAGCGTTTCAATGTGTGGGCTAAAGGCGCGCGCCTGATCGAGTCGCGCAAGGTGAACCGCAGCGCGACCTTCGTGTTCGTGATGGGAGACCGCTTCTACGGCACATTGACGGCTTGGGTGCACGAACCGTACGCGGCCCGGTACAACTTCACGAGTGCGCTGTCGGTGCAATTGCTCAAGTCGCTTGCGCCGGTGTTGCAACCGTTGCTCGACAATGACAATCCGCCTGCCAGAACCGCGTCGATCACGAAGGTGGCCGTGCAAGCGCAATGAGCAGCACTGTCTAGTAGCCCGCCTGGGTCGCCGGCTTGAGAAAAAGCTCGTGAACGGGGGCGAAATGCGCGTACAGCGGCAGAATCGCGCCGCCCATCGCGCGTGCGTCGGCGCCGATGGTGCCTTCCAGCAGTTGCGGACGCACCATCCCTTCCCATTCAAAGCGATCGAGCACACGCTCGGTCCGGCGGATGACTTCGCGGACCAGTTGACGGTCGAGTTCGCCGTCGATCACGACCGCTTCCAGGTCGAGCAAGGCAGCCGCATTGGTCAGCGCATTGGCGATGGCCGGGCATGCGGTGTCGAGCCACTGCTCGGTCAATCGCCACAGGTCCGGCGACAGCGAGCGATGGTCATGCGCGGCGGCGGGGGGCGCCCCCGTGTCGCTCAACAGCTGTTCCAGAACGAAGCCCGATGCAGCGTGCAATAGTTGCCGCGCGGGTTTGCGCGGGCTGCCGTCCCGCAGCGGTATCGAGCCGACGGCACCCGCATTGTCGTGTGGTCCGGCATGCAAACGGCCATCGATCACCAGTCCGCCGCCGATAAACGTGCCGACGAACAGGTATAGAAAATTGTGAATCCCGCGCCCCTGGCCCATCACGAGTTCGGCCGCGCAGGCGGCGGTGGTGTCTTTGGCGAACTCGACAGGCAGGCCCGTCATCGTCGCGATGCGGCTGCGCAAATCGATTTCATGCCACGCTTCGAGCGCGTCTGGCGGCGCGCCGAGAAAATCGCGCCAGCCGCCTAGCCACAATGGCGCGGCTACACCCACGCCAACCACTTTGTCCGCCTTCGCGCCGAGCGTCTGAGTCACGCGGGCCAGCCGGCTTTCGAGCGCGGGGAAGAGTGTGCGTGGATCGGGGTAGGCATAGTCGAAGACATCGCGGCATACGACCTGGCCCGCGAAATCCATCGCCAGCACGTCGAGACTGCGGCGTCCCACCTTGATGCCGATGGTGTACGCGCCGTCGGCACGCAACGCGATCGGTACCGACGGTTGACCGATACGGCCGCGCACCCGCGCCTGCTTCTCGAGCAGCCCATCGTCGATCAGACGGTCGACGATCATCGACACCGTCTGCATCGACAGGCGGGTAAGACGGCCTACGTCGGCTTTCGGCAGTGGGCCGTGCAAACGGATCGCCTGCAACACGATTCGCTCGTTGAACTGCCGCATGCCGACCTGATTCGAGCCGACCGTGCGCTCGAGAGGCGAGCGGGAGCTGGTGGTTTCCATCGTCGCGTGCCCCTCAGCGGGATGCAAACATCATGCAATCGCCTTGACGTCCGCTTCCTTCGCGCCCGTCATGATCGCCACCGCCTCCGACATATGGATGTCTTTGGTATTCACGAGCGCCGCGCGCCGGCCGAGCCGCTGAATATGAATGCGGTCCGCGACTTCGAACACGTGCGGCATGTTGTGGCTGATCAGGATCACCGGCAGGCCGCGCTCACGTACGCGGCGGATCAACTCGAGCACCATGTTGCCTTCCTTCACGCCGAGCGCGGCCGTGGGTTCGTCGAGAATCACCACGTGCCGCGCGAACGCCGCGCTGCGCGCGACGGCTACGCCCTGGCGCTGGCCGCCGGACAAGGTTTCGACCGCCTGGCGCATCGAACGGATGCCGATCTGCAGGCCCTTCATGTGCGCGGTGGCTTCTTCGAGCATGCGGCGCTTGTCGATCATCTTGAAGATCGAACCGCGCCAGCCCGGCTTGACGAGCTCACGGGCGAGAAACAGGTTTTCGGCAATGCTCATGGCGGGCGCCACCGCGAGTTCCTGGTACACGGTTTCGATGCCTTGAGCGCGGGCATCCAGCGGACTGCGGAATCTGACCGGCTTGCCGTCGAGCAGGATTTCGCCTTCGTCGGGCACGGTGGCGCCCGAGAGCGCCTTGATCAACGACGACTTGCCCGCGCCGTTATCGCCGATCACGGCGAGAATCTCGCCGGGCAGCACTTCGAAATCGCAACCGTCGAGCGCGGTGACGTTGCCATAGCGTTTGACCAGTCCGCGCGCCTGCAGAACGGGCATCGCGGTGGAAGCGGAAGTAGGTGTCGACATGACGGGCTCCTGAATGCTCAACCGCGACGATGGGAAAGTTTGTCCGCGGCAACCGCGAGAATCACCAGCATGCCGGTGATCAACACCTGGTACACCGAAGAGACGCCGATCAAGGTCAGACCGTTGCGAAATACGCCCACAATCAGCGCGCCTAACAGTGTGCCGGCAATCGAGCCTCGTCCGCCGAACAGACTCGTGCCGCCCAGCACCACAGCGGTAATGCTGTCGAGATTCTCCGTTTGTCCGGCCTGCGGATCGCCTACGCCGGTGCGCGACACCGACAGCAGCGCGGCGATACCATAGATCGCGCCGGCCAGCGAATACACGGTGAGCAGAATCTTTTGCGACGAGAGGCCCATCAGACGCGCGGCTTCGGGGTTATTGCCCAGCGCATACAGGTGCCGGCCCGGCACCGTATCGCGCAACACGAACCACGTCGCCAGATACATCAATAGCGTCAGTACCGTGCCGTAGGTCACTTCGGCGGGCCCGAGCTTGAACGTGTTGCCGAGGAACATGATCGCGTCGGGCAGGTTCGAGACGCTCTCCGCGTTCGAATAAATCTGCGTGAGTGCGAAGGCGATGTTCAGCGTACCCAGCGTGACAATGAAGGCGGGTAACTTGATCCGCGTGATCAGCACGCCGTTGAGCGCGCCGAATAGCGTGCTCGCGGCGATACCGCATAGAATCGCGAGAACGGGCGGCACGCCGAGCGTGACCGCGAATTTGGTCATGATGATCGAGCCGAACGCCATTACCATCCCGCACGACAGATCGATGCCGCCTGTCAGCACGATCAGGGTCTGGCCGATTGCGATGACGGCGACCACCATCGTTTGCTGCAGGATCAGCGAAAGGTTCTGGAACGACAGGAACCGGTTGCTCTGCGAAATGAAGAAGCCGCACGCCAACAGAAGCGCGATCAGCGGCCCGATTTCAGCGAGTGACGGCAAGCGTTCGGCGAACGGGCGCGAGTGCCCGGCGGGCGCGGAGGGAGTCGACATGATAGGTGTCCTCAATGCATGAATCTGACGGACTGTGCGACAGGCACAGCCGTCATCCGTCGGCGGCCCGGGAAAGTGGGCCGCCATTCAGTGCCTGTTACTTGTTGCCCCAGCAGTTGTCGAGGCCGAACTTCGTATCCTTGCTGTCCACGCCGGACATCGGCTTGTCGGTGATCAGCGTCACGCCCGTATCCTGATAGCCGGAGACCTTCTTGCCGGTTTTCGCGTATTCGACACCGGCTGTCACGCCGAGCGCGGCCATCTTCAACGGATACTGCTGGGAGGTCGCCGCAATCGCCCCAGCCTTCACATTGCGTACACCTTCGCAGCCGCCGTCGATCGAAACGATCATTACGCTCTTGTCTTTGCCCGCGGCTTTGAGCGCGCGATACGCACCTGCGGCGGCCGGTTCGTTGATCGTGTAGACCACGTTGATGTCCGGCGATTTCTGCAGGCAGTTTTCCATTGCTGTCTGTCCCTTCGCCTGATCGCCGCGGGTGTCCTGGCTGCAGACGATCGACGGATCGCCTTCCTTCACGCCGAAGCCTTCCAGGAAGCCGTTATGGCGCAGTACGCCAACCGATACGCCGGGTGCGAGGTCGAGTGTGGCGATCTTCGCGGGCTTGCCGTTCATCGCGGCTTTCGCGTACTTGCCGATCAGCACGCCTGCTTTGAAGTTGTCGGTGGCGAAGAGGGCGTCCGTGGCATCTTGCGGATCGGTCGGCGTGTCGAGTGCGATCACCATCACGCCGGCGGCGCGCGCTTTCCTGATGCTCGGCACGATCGCCTTGGTGTCGCTAGGCGTGATCAGAATCGCTTTCGCGCCGGCCGTCATCATGTTTTCGATGGCGGTGACCTGGCTCGCGTTGTCGCCGTCGAACTTGCCGGCGGCGGTGAGCAGCTTGGCGCCGTCTTTCGCGGCGGCCGCCTCGGCACCCTGTTTCATCTTCACGAAGAACGGATTGGTGTCCGTCTTGGTGATGAGACCGACGACAGGCTGATCGGCTGCCTGGCTTGCGCTCGCGCACCACACCGCCGATGCAGCGACGCATACCGACACGATTTTCCTGGCGACAGGGTGCCTGCGGGAATTCAGATTCATGGGACGCTCCTCCGGTTATTGGTCACGACGTTATGAACTGCGGGCGGCGGCACGCGCGAACGCTGCGCGCTTGCCGCCTGTTTGCAATCCTTTTTGCAATCTGCCTGGAACCTGTTTGGAATCTGAAGCGATTCAGTTGCAGCCCGAAGCCGGACGACTAAATCACTTGAGTTGATTTAGTAAAGCAGGCGCGGCGATGCCCGTCAAGAATGCGATCGGCGGGAAGTCGGCGTGCGGAAGCGCCCGCCAGGGCGGCGGGGCATATGGGGCGGGGCTTTTCGGGAATGCTGCAACGCAGGATCGTGCGCCGGGACTTCGGGAAAGTCCTGGCATGCCTGCAAGTCAGTTGAAATACCAGATGGTCTTCGACGACGGACACGGCTGCCGTCGCGAAGGTAATCGTCGGTGGCGGAGCCGAACGCGATGTGCGCGATGTACGCAATGTCCGTTGCGTTCGGCCGCATCACATTCTGATGACATCCATCACGGTCTTCTTGCTGCCCTTGAACTGATAGATCGTGATCGCAGCGTCCCGCAAGTCGCCGTGCGGGTCGAATGCAATGTGGCCGATCACGCCGTCATAGCTCGTGGCGGGCATCGCGGCGAGAATTTTCGAGCGGTCGGTCGAGTTCGCTCGCTGCATCGCGTTATAGATGACGTAGACGGCGTCATACGTGAATGGAGCGTAGGCGTCTATCGGTGTGCTGAAGCGCGCCACGTATCGTTTATCGAAGTCTTGACCCTTCGGCATTTTTGACAAGGCAAGTCCGGCTTCCGAGCATGTCACGTTGTCAATCGCGCTGCCGGCAAGTTGCGTCATGTTCTCCGTGCAGGCGCCGTCGCCTCCGAGCACCTTTGCGGTGATGCCGAGGTTTGCCGCCTGTTTCGCCAGCGGCCCGGCCGTTGCGTCCGAGCCGCCGTACATGATTGCGTCGGGTTTCAGACCTTTGATTTTCGTCAGAATGGCCCGGAAGTCGATGGCTTTGTCCGTCGTCGCATCGTGGCTCACAATAACGGCGCCTCGTGCTTTGGCTGCTTTTTCGAATTCTTGCGCGAGACCCTGGCCGTATGCGGTCGAGTCGTCCACGATCGCAATACGCTTTGCGTGCATGGTGTCGACCGCATAGCGAGCCAGAGCCGGCCCTTGCAGTGCGTCGGTCGCGACGACGCGGAAGGTCGTTTTGAAGCCCTGTAGCGTGTAGGTGGGATTGGTCGAGCCTTGCGAGATCTGCGCGAGGCCGGCCTCGCTGTAGATCTTCGATGCCGGGATCGACACCCCGGAGTTGATGTCGCCGACCACAGCTACCACGCCATCGTCGACGAGTTTCTGGGCGACTTGAGTACCGGTGCGTGGGTCGGCAGCGTCGTCCTGCGCGTCGAGCTGCAAACGGACCGGCTTGCCGCCGATAACCGGATGCTGGCTGTTGATCTCGTCGACTGCAAGCTTCGCCGCATTTTCGCTGTCCTTGCCCATATGCGCGAGCTGGCCTGTCAGCGGCGCGGCATGACCAATCAGGACCACGACCGGCTCCGCGGCGAAGCTCGCGCTGCCCGCACCAAGCAGCAGCGCAGCGGCGCCCGCTTGCAGCATACGATTCAATTGACTGGACGAGGGTGACATGGGCGGCTCCTTGATTTTCGGTTCAATGAGTGTTCGACCGCCAAATTCTTCCGTCCAACGACTTATTTTATTGACCGGCAATAGATAAATCTGATCGCTTCCCAGGGCTTTCCCGATAGGCCGCCCCTTGCGCGCCGAGCCGCGATGATCACAACAAAAAGTTGTTCCGGTCGGCCAGTTTTTGTTGTCACGCACCTGATTTTGCGGCGCTAAACTCTGCCCATCTACCGAAGCTGTCCGTTTGCACGGCCGCGACACCTGGAACCTGATGATGCGTTCGCTGACAGTACAAGGCGCCTGATGAATGTCCGTTTTCTCGAAACGTTTGTGTGGCTCGCCAAGCTGCGCAATTTCCGGCTGACTGCCGAGCGCCTGCATGCGACGCAGGCTGCGATCTCCAGCCGGATATCTGCGCTCGAGCAGGAGTTCGGCGTGCGTCTGTTCGATCGGGGGCCGCGCGATGTCAAGCTGACCCAGGAAGGGACTAAAGCGCTAGCGTTCGCCGAACAGATTCTGAAGCTCACGAACGACATGCTCGCAAGCGTAAGCGACCGCTCGCATGTGAGCGGATTGTTGCGGGTCGGCGTGATGGAGTCCGTCGTGCATACGTGGCTGCCCGAGCTGCTGCGGCAGGTGCGCGACGAATATCCGAACCTGACGATCGAGCTGACGTGCGACACCTCGACGAATCTGTCCGTGCAACTGGTGAATGGCAACGTGGACATCGCTTTTTTGAGCACGATGGTCACCGGCGCTGACGCGGAAAATGTTTCGCTCGGCGCATTGCCAATGCGATGGGTAGCGAGTCCATCGCTGAATCTGTCGGCTGAAGCACTATCGGAAGCCGAACTGGCGAGTTTCCCGATTGTGAGCTTTGCCCGTCATTCATCGCCGCACGTGTTTGTCGCGGGGCTGTTTGCAGCCGCCGGCGAGCCGCACGTGCAAATCAACTGCGTGTCTTCGGTCGCGGCGATCATAAGGCTCGTACTCGACGGTTTCGGCATCGCGGTTCTGCCCACCGCGTTCGTGACCCGTGAGCTGGACTCCGGGCATCTGCAACTGCTGAAAGTGACGCATCGAGTCCCTGAACTGCCGCTTTTCGCATCTTTCCGGCGAAGTCCGGACAGCTTGCTATGCGAGTCGATCATGCATCTGGCGCAAAAGGTCATGCGAGAGTTCAGCCTCGAGAACGGCCCGGATATCGCGCTCTTTCCAGACACCGACGAAGCGCTGCCGACTCATTGAGTGGCACCCCGTGATGTTTTCTTCGATTATCAAAGGCCCGAACCGAGATGCCGACTACCACGCCTCTGAGCATTCAGGCGCTTACTGCCGACGCTTTCGAACCCTATGGATGGATGCTGGGCAAACCCTTCCCAACGGATAGCGCGGTGCCGTCGTTTGCAAGCCCGTCATCCGATTTCTGGCGCGAGCATCTGTTCGATGCCGGCCTGTCCGGAAATCCTGAAGTTTTGTGGGTCAGATACCGCGATCGCGAAGCCGAGGTGCTGCGGCTCGAGGCACATTGGCTTACGGAGCAGGCCGTGGTGCCGCTCACCGGACCTGTCGTGCAGATTGTCGCGACGAGTACGCCGGATGGGCAGCCGAACCTTGATTCGTTGGCTGCCTTCGAGGTGCCCGTAGGGGAGGGGATCTGCATGCGGCCGGGTTGCTGGCACGCCACGCGCGCCTTGCAGAACGAAGTGACGTGCCTCATGCTGACGCGCCGCTCGACGACGCTCGACCTTGCAATCCATCTGCTCACAGGCGCTCCCGCTGGCGAAAGCGCGATTCGGCAGATCCCGCCGCACCAGCTTGTCGGCGCGCGCGGCCTGAAGCCGGTGCCGATGCGTCAACGAGATGCTGAAGTTCGGTAGACCGGTTCGGAATCCTGCGCTATTTTCAAGCCAGCGGCTGCTCGAAGCAGCCTCGCCGCAGAAATTCAGCCGCGCGCCACCAGCGTTTGACGCCTGGTCTCGAGCTGGGTGACGACACGTTGCAAGACTCGCTCGGCGCGCCCGGGCGTCTGCACGAACTTGCAGCCAATCACGAAACGCCGGTCGCCCTTCGGCGTGGTCATTTGCCGTGGCGCGACGATTTCCAGATCGAGTTGCAGCGTGCCGAAGCTGCCGAGCTGCAGCGTGACATCGCGCAGCACGGTGCCGCTTTCCAGTGAGCCGAAGCGCTCGTCGGCGGTTTTCAGCGCCACGCCGCCCAATGAGAGATCCTGCAGTTCCAGCCGGAACGAACCGCCGTCCGCGCATGGTCCGCTGGCGGTGTAAGGATCCAGCACGGGCGTTTGCACGCGGAAGAATTCGCGGCGTTGAACGTAGTAGAGGAGGGTCGGGAAGGATGCCTCGAAAGCCGGCCGCCCTTCGAACATGACCGGATCAGCGTTCAGCGTCGTGAACTCCGTGCGTATGCCGTCCGGCAAGCTGCGGAAGATCAACTGGCGTGCGGACGCGAGCGCATGGTTGTCCACTTCCACGCTGCCGGCGTCGAAGATGAAGCGTGCATTGCGCGAATCGACGTCGAGCACTTGCGTCACGATCTGGCGACCGTTGAATTCCACCGTCACGAAGTCCTGTCCGCTCATCAGCTTGCGCAGGCAAACCGCGATCTGCAGGGGATGGTGTTGGGCGAAGGGCGAGTCCGCGTCGATGGTTTGTCCTGCGACGTCGGCGTCCTGCAGAAGGTCGGCAATCATTTGAATATCCCTGCGTGTTATGGCCTTGGCCCGGCCGGTTGGGGGAGCACGGGCGGCATGTGACGCATGCCGGCGCTCGGCCCTTTCCCTACCTGTTTGCAGGGACCGTGCCAACTGCATGGATAGACTAGTTGAAGCGGCGTTTTTCGGCGCGAAGCCGCGTGCCACGGGCGTTTGCGGATTCTGGCTCCGCGCGCGAGGAGGGATGCACGCGAGCTTCGCTACGTAACGTCCGCAGCGCTGTTACGGCCACGTTACGCCGATCGCGACACGCCAGTGGACGCACGCACGACCAGTTTCGGCGCGGAAGAAACCCGCATCGGCACGCTGGCCGCGAGCGGGCGCTCCGCTTGCCCATACGACGATTCGATCAGTTCGCGCAGCAGCGAGACCGCGAGACCGGCGACTTCGACGGTCGGCACGGCGACCGTCGTCAACGCGGGCCGCGACTCGCGCGCGAGTTGAATATCGGTAATGCCGATCACGGACAGATCGCGCGGCACGTTCAGGCCAAGATCCGCCGCGGCATGCATTGCGCCGAGCGCCGGCAGATCGTTGGTCGCGAAGATCGCGGTGAGTGTCGGATCGGCTTCCAGCAGCTCGCGCGCCGCGGTGTAGCCGCCCTGGATCGTATCGGGCGCATGCTCGACCCGGCCTTTCGGCACACCGGCTCCCTGCAGCGCATCGACAAACCCCTGATAGCGGGCCGCGTGAATGCCCGAGGCTTTGCTGCCGACGATCGCGCCGATCCGCCGATGGCCGAGTTCGAGCAGATGCGTGCCGGCCAATTCACCTGCCAGACGAAAATCGACCGCGACGCACGGCAAACCCGGCGGCTCGTTGGGCCGCTCCCACATGCACAGCACCACGGGCGTGCCGCGCGATTCGGTCGTATGCAGGTCCGTGAAATCGAGGTTTGCATTTGTCACGAGCACGCCCTCGGAGAGCGTGCCGGCGATCTGATCGAGGTACGCCCGCCCGATCAGCGGATCTTCGTTGGTGTTGCAGATGATCACGAAATGTCCGCTGCTGCGCGCCGCATGCTCGACGGCGAGTGCGAACTCCGGATAGAACGGATTGGCGATGCTCGATACCATCAACGCCAGCGTCGGCGCGCGGCCCTCGGCGAGCGCGCGGGCCGCCAGATGGGGGCGGTAGCCGAGCGCGTCGACGGCTTCCAGCACCCGCTGCCGGGTGCTCGCGCCGACCCGGCCGCGATTGCGCAACACGTTCGATACCGTGGCAGGCGTGACACCGGCACGGCGTGCGACTTCGCTGAGTGTGGGCATGGCGTTCCAATATATGAGATGGCTGTCCGACATTTGCATCGCGGCTCAAGGCGCGGCACCATTTGCCGCACAGACAAAACGATATCGGAGACAGGCAAGGCCCACGATCGCATGCGATCGATTTTTTTCGGCCTTGCTGATTAAGCGCTTAATCTTCGATGTCGAGCCGATTAAATCACGGAGTTGATGCAATGGCGAGCATTTCGTTGAGAGGCGTGCAGAAGGCGTATGGCGACGGCGCACCGGTGATTCGCGACGTCGACCTGGAGATCGGCGAGAACGAGTTTTGCGTGTTTCTCGGCCCGTCGGGCTGCGGCAAGTCCACCTTGCTGCGGATGATCGCCGGCCTCGAAGACGTGACCGACGGCGACCTGTCGATCGCCGGGCGCCTCGTCAACGACGTCCCGGCGGCGCAGCGTGGCGTGGCGATGGTGTTCCAGAGCTACGCGCTGTTTCCGCATATGACCGTGTTCGAGAACATGGCCTTCGGCCTCAAGCTTGCCAAAACCCCGAAAGAAGAAATCGACCGCAAAGTGCGGGAAGCCGCGCGGATCCTGCAACTGGAGGCGCTGCTCGAGCGCCGGCCGAAGGCGCTGTCCGGCGGCCAGCGGCAGCGCGTGGCGATCGGCCGGGCCATTGTGCGCGAGCCGGGCGTGTTTCTGTTCGACGAGCCGCTCTCCAATCTCGACGCAACGCTGCGTGGCCAGACCCGAATTGAAATCGCGCGGCTGCATAAGCAGTTCGCCAAAGCCAGCGTGGTGTATGTCACGCACGATCAGATCGAGGCCATGACGCTGGCCGACAAGATCGTGTTGCTGCACGCGGGCAAGGACACCGAGCGCTACGGCAGCATCGCGCAGATCGGCGCGCCGCTTGAGCTATATCACCGGCCGAGAAGCCGCTTCGTCGCCGGTTTCATCGGCTCGCCGCGCATGAATTTTTTGCCGGGGAAGGTGAGCTCGATCGATCCTCAAGGCGTGGTCATCACGCTCGATCACACAAATGAAAACGTGCGCGTGCCGGTCAGCGGCGATGGCCTCCATGCGTCGCAGGCCGTCACGCTCGGCGTGCGCCCGGAACACTTGGAATTCCTCGGCGCGGAAGGTTCGGAAAACACGCAGGATGCCGTGCTGACCCGCACCGTGTCGCTCGTCGAACAACTCGGCGAGCACAGTTATGTCCACCTCGATCAACCCGGTGGCGCCGCGTTGATCGCCAAGGCGCCGGGCGACACCCGCCTCGCGCCGGGAGACCGCGCCGCCTTGCGCGTCCCCAGCCGCGCCTGCCACCTGTTTACCGAAGACGGCTTTGCCGCTGCTTCGCTCGAATCCGTCGAACATTACGCATAGGGGACATTCGGATGCGCCTTGGAGTCTGTTATTACCCGGAACACTGGCCGGAGTCGATGTGGGAAGACGACGCTCGCCGGATGAAAGCACTTGGCATCCAGCAGGTGCGAATCGCCGAATTTGCATGGAGCCGGATGGAGCCGACGCCCGGCGAATATGACTGGGGCTGGCTGGATCGCGCGGTCGACGTACTCGGCGCCGCCGGATTGCAAGTGGTCATGTGCACGCCGACGGCGACGCCGCCCAAGTGGCTGATCGACCGCCATCCGGACATTTTGCCGATTGGCGCCGATGGCCGTCCGCGCGCGTTCGGCTCACGCCGTCATTACGATTTTTCATCGCCTTCGTATTTCACCGCGTCGCAGCGAATCTGCACGGCGGTTGCCGAGCGTTACGGCAAGCATCCGGCCGTTGCGTACTGGCAGACCGATAACGAATTCGGCTGCCATCACACGGTTGTCAGTTATTCGCCGGCGGCAGTGGGGCGCTTTCGCGAGTGGCTCAAGGCGCGCTATCAAACCATCGACGCGCTGAACCGCGCATGGGGCACGGTGTTCTGGAGCATGGAATACCGCAGCTTCGACGAAATCGACGCGCCGGTGGCGACCGTGACCGAAGCGCACCCTTCGCACCGGCTCGATTATCGGCGCTTCGCCTCCGACGAAGTGGCACGCTACAACCGCATGCAGGTCGAGATCATCCGCGCGCATTCGCCGGGGCGGCCGGTCGCGCACAATTTCATGCAGCTCTTTACCGAGTTCGATCACTACAAGGTGGCGGCCGATCTCGATGTGGCGACCTGGGATAGTTATCCGCTCGGCGCGCTGGAAGAGCAGTGGTTTGCGCCGGACGTGAAGGCGCGCTGGCTGCGCACCGGGCACCCTGACTTCGCGTCGTTCAATCACGATGTGTACCGCGGCATGTCGAAGCTGCCGCTGTGGGTCATGGAGCAGCAGCCCGGCCCGGTGAACTGGGCACAATGGAATCCGGCGCCGCTGCCCGGCATGGTGCGGCTGTGGAGTTGGGAGGCATTCGCGCACGGCGCGGGCTGCGTATCGTATTTCCGCTGGCGCCAGGCGCCGTTCGCGCAAGAACAGATGCACGCCGGTCTGAATACGCCTGATAACCGGCTCGATGTTGGCGGCAACGAAGCCGCTCAGGTTGCCGACGAGATTCGCGCGGTGCTCGCCGCGAACGCCGACGCCAATGCCGCGATTCGCTCGAAAGTCGCGCTCGTCTACGACTACGAAGCGAAGTGGCTCTTCGAGATTCATCCGCAGGGAGCGGATTTTCACTATCCGCGCTTCGCATTCGAGTACTACTCGGCATTGCGCGCACTTGGCCTCGACGTCGATATCGTGCCGGTCGATGCGGCGCTCGACGGCTATCGTCTGATCGTCGTGCCGCCGTTGCCGGTCGTGCCGGCCGATTTCGCCGCGCGGCTGGCGAGTTCGGGCGCGCAGGTCGTGCTCGGCCCGCGTACCGGTTCGAAGACGCAGGACCTGCAGATTCCGGCCAATCTGCCGCCGGGCGCGCTTGCCTCGGTGCTGCCGCTGCGCGTGTGGCGCGTCGAATCGATGCGGCCGAATGTGACTGAAGCCGTGCGGCTTGAAGACAGCGGCAACGCGAGCGCGGAAGGCGGCGTGGCGCGCCACTGGCGCGATTTCATCGAAGGCGAAGACGACAGCGGCAACGATGCAACGGAGGCGCTCGACGTACGCGCCCGTTTTGCCGATGGCCATCCCGCTTACGTGAAAAGCGGCGCGTTCCATTACCTCGCGAGCCTGTTCGACGATGCGCTCACGGTTCGTCTGTTCGCGCGGATTGCGCAGGAGGCCGGCCTCGACCCGGTTGCGCTCGGCGACAGCGTGCGCTTTAGCCGGCGTGGTGCGCTGACCTACGTGCTGAACTACGGCGACGAGGCGCACACGCTGGCCGATATCGCCGACGACGCGTTCGTGATCGGTTCGCGCACCGTCGAACCGCAGGGTGTGGCCGTCTATCGATCAGGGAAATGATCTGAAGCGCTGAACGAAGGATTCCATGTAGTAACAACAACGACGCAAAATCACGGAGCAAAGGAGACAGCAACATGGCACTGAAACCTCGCAAGATTCTGCTGGCACTCGCGCTGGCCGCGGCGGCCGCAGGGGCCTCCGTCGTCAACACGGCGCAGGCCGGCACGCTCGCGGTCAACATCGCGTTCAAGGGCGCGAGTCAACGCGCCGTCTGGCAGTCGATCATCGACGACTTCAAGAAAACGCATCCCGGTACCGACGTGAAGGTGTCGTTCATCGACGAAGAAGCGTACAAGGTCCAATTGCCCGGTTGGCTCTCCACCGTCGCGCCCGATATCGTCAACTGGCATGACGGCGAACGGATGGCGTATTACGCGCAGCGCGGCCTGTTCGAGGATCTGAGCAGCGACTGGGTGAAGAACGGCTGGAACGACATGTATGCGTCGACGAAGGAAGCGTCCTCGTATAAGGGCAAGCAGTACGCCGCACCGACCGTGTACTACTCGTGGGGCATGTTCTATCGCAAGGATCTGTTCCAGAAGGTCGGCATTGCCGGCGAGCCGAAAACGTGGGACCAGTTTCTCGACGACTGCAAGAAACTGAAAGCGGCGGGCATTGCGCCGATTGCCGTGGCAGGCCGCGATTCATGGACGCTGGCGGGCTGGTTCGATTATCTCGATCTGCGCCTGAACGGCAACGCGTTCCATCAGAAACTGATGGCGGGCGATATCGCGTACACCGATCCGCGCGTGAAGAAGGTCTACACGACGTGGAAACAACTGATTGACGCCGGCTATTTCATCGACAACTCGCTCTCTTACGATCTGGACGCGGTGCAGCCGTTCCTGTTCCAGGGCAAGGCCGCGATGATGCTGATGGGCACGTTCATCACCGGTGGTTTCCCGCCGAGCGTGAAGCCGGAAATGGGTTACTTCCAGTTCCCGATCATCGACGCGAATGTGCCGACCGCCGAAGAGGGGCCGGTCGAATCGCTGAATATTCCGACGAAGGCGAAGAACAAGGCGGATGCGCGTGCGTTCCTCGCCTTCGTCGAAACGCCGGCAAACGGTGCGAAGCTCGCGGAGGGGCTCGGTTCGCTGTCGGCGAACAGCAAGTCGCCTGAACCCGAGGATCCAATCTCGAAGATCGGCTTCCAGATTCTCGCGAACACGAAGGGCGGCATTGCGCAGTTCTACGATCGCGACATGACGAAGGAAATGGCCGATGAAGGGATGAAGGGAATGCAGCAATTCATTTCCGATCCTTCGAAACTCGACGACATCCTTGCGCAACTGGAACAGACGCGTAAGCGGATCTACAAGAAGTGAGCGGAAGTGGCCCGTTGACGCATAAACGGGCCGCCAACCTAAGCGTCAACTCGCTACGTTCGATCGGGAGAATGATCGTGTCGCATTCCGTCACCCGTCATACCGTTGGCGGTCCTGCTGAACCCGGCGATTCCGGCTTGCCCGGTGCAGGCATGCCGGCATCGGGCGGTGCTACGCGCGGCGGGCCGCCTCGCGTGGCGCGCCGGCGCCGTCCGTCGCCGACCGCGCGACGGCAGCGCCGCGCCGCTTTTCTGTTTCTCGCGCCGGCCTGCGTGATGGTGGCGATCTACGTCGTATGGCCGATCATCTCGACCGTGCGCCTGAGTTTTTTCAATTGGGATGGGATGACCGACCCGTCTTTCGTCGGTCTCGCCAACTATATCGAGTTGTTCCATACGCCGACGTTCTACACGGCGCTGAAGAACAACCTCATCTGGCTGCTGCTGTTCCTGCTTGCACCGCCGATGGGGCTCGCCGTCGCCCTCTATCTGAACCAGGCGGTGGCCGGCATTCGCATCGTCAAATCGCTGTTCTTCGCGCCGTTCGTGTTGTCGGGCGTTGTGGTCGGTTTGATCTTCTCGTGGTTCTACGACCCGACCTTCGGCTTGCTTGCGCTGATCCTCGGGCACGGCGTGCCGGTACTGGGCGATCCGCGTTACGCAACGCTCGGGATTGTGTTCGCGGCGCTGTGGCCACAAACCGCGTACTGCATGATTCTTTATCTGACCGGTTTGACTTCGTTGAACGCCGAACAGATCGAGGCCGCGCGCATGGAGGGGGCGCGTGGCTGGTCGATGCTGTGGCACGTGATCCTGCCGCAATTGCGGCCCACCACCTTCATGGCGATCGTCGTCACGGTGATCGGCGCGTTGCGCAGCTTCGATCTGATTTCGGTCATGACCGGCGGCGGACCGTTCGAAAGTTCGACGGTGCTCGCGTACTACATGTACGACCAGGCGATCAAGTACTACCGTATCGGCTATTCCGCAGCGGTGGCCGTGGTGCTGTTCGCGATCATGCTGGTGTACATCGTTTATCACCTGCGCCGCATGCTGCGCACCGAGCAATAAGGAGCCGGTCATGTTTCCGATCCCGATCGACAAATGGAAGCCGCTCACGCGCCGCGCGTACAAACTGACTTTGCCGCTCGCGCTGCTGATCTGGCTGCTGCCGATGATCGCGGTGCTCGTGACCTCGGTGCGTTCCACCGAGGAGCTGAGCGAGGGCAATTACTGGGGCTGGCCGAAGCACTTCGCGATGTTCGACAACTATCGCGAGGCGCTGACGACTTCCCCGATGCTGCACTACTTCTGGAACAGCGTGCTGATTACGGTGCCGGCCGTGGTGGGGTCGATTGCGCTTGCGGCCATGGCGGGTTTCGCGCTGGCCATCTACCGGTTCCGTGGCAATTCCACGCTGTTTGCGACGTTTGTCGCGGGCAACTTCGTGCCGGTTCAGGTGTTGATGATTCCAGTGCGGGACCTGTCGTTGCAGCTTGGTCTGTTCAACACAGTGAGCGCGCTGATTCTGTTCCATGTGTCGTTTCAGACCGGATTTTGCGCGCTGTTTCTGCGCAACTTCATCAAGCAGTTGCCATTCGAACTGGTTGAGGCGGCGCGCATCGAAGGCGCGAACGAATGGACCGTGTTCTTCAAGATCGTGTTGCCGCTGATCCGTCCCGCGCTTGCCGCATTGGCAATTCTCGTATTCACCTTCGTGTGGAATGACTACTTCTGGGCCTTGTGTCTGACGCAAGGTGACGACGCCGCGCCGATTACTGTCGGTGTCGCGGCGTTGAAGGGACAGTGGACCACTGCGTGGAATCTTGTGTCCGCCGGGTCGATTCTCGCCGCGTTGCCCTCTGTCGCGATGTTCTTCGCCATGCAGAAGCATTTCGTGGCCGGCTTGACGTTTGGCGCGACGAAGGGCTGAGCTTCGCTAGTTCACGTTGAAATGCACACGAATGTCTTGCCGGCTTTCGACAGGATGCCCTGCCTGCATCGCCGGAAAGAAACGCCATTTGCGCAGCGCTTCAAGAAGGAGTTGGTTGAGCCGGGGATTGGGCGTCGGTTTGATGAGCTCCACATCGACCGATCCGTCGGCGTGGATCACGAAGCGGGCCGTCGCGACGGTTTGATACGCCTGCTCGCGCAAATCATCGGGCAGTTCCGGCAACGGTTGGGAAATGGAATGCGCCGCGGCGTCGCCAACTGATTTTGCGGACGGTATAGCGGTTGCGCTTTCGTCGGAGGGGGCGGCAGTGCGCGCGGGCGGCTCGGCGGCCGTCTTCGGCTCTTGCATTGCGGGCGTCGACTGAGCCGGCGGTACGTTTTGCACCGGACGCGCCTCCGGCTTCGACGGCACAGGGGGTGGCGTGCGTGAATGCGTCGACGTGTGAGCGCGCGGATCAGCAGCTTGCCGTGGTTTGCCCGCAGCGGGCTGAACGGGCGCAGGCGGAGCCACGGAAGGCGTCGCAACTGTAGCTTTCGGCGGATCGAGTTCCATCACCCGCATCTCGAGGGGCTTGTCCTGCACGCGCGCGGCGGGCGACGGACGCAACCAGTGCCCTACCTGAATCAGGAACGCTATCCATACGATTAGCGCGACCAGTACCGCCAGTGCGAACCGTATCGACGGAGAATCGCCTGCGGCGATGGCCACGCGCATCCGCTTATTCACGATGTACGGCGATCAGGAACCGCTCGGCGCCGGCACGGCGTGCGGCCAGCATTGCCTGAACCACCACGCCGTGGCCGGCAGCGTCGTCAGCGGCAATCACGACATTGCCGTCCGGTTGCAACAGCCGTTTCACCATCGGCTCGATCTGATCGAGACGAACTGACTGATGGTTCACAAAGATCGCGTTGCTGCTGTCCACGGAAATCGTAAGCGGTTCATGGGCCGCCATTTGCTGTGCGCGGCCGGCCGGGAGATTGATCTTGACGGCGTCGAGCCGTTGCATCGCGAGCGATGCGAGCATGAAGGTCGCCAGCAGAAAGAACATCACATCGATCATCGGAATGATTTCGATGCGGCCGCGCTTTACCGCGCGCGAACGCTTGAACTTCACGGCAGCGCTCCCGCGGGCGTGTCGGCAAGACGGATTTCGCCGAGCCGTGCATTGGCGAACGACTCGAGTTCGTCCATGAGCCGTTCGAGCCGGCGCGAGAAATAGTTGAATGCAAAGAGCGCAAACAGGGCAACCACCAGGCCGATCGCGGTCGCCACCAACGACTGTGCCACGCCGCCTGTCACGCCGCCCGGATCGACGAGGCCATCGCCACCGAACAACTGGAACGAATGCATCATGCCGACAATGGTGCCCAGCAGACCCAGCAAAGGCGCTGCCGTCACGATGGTTTCCAGCACCCAGAAACCTTTGCTCATGTCGCGTTCGATCTGCGAGGCAACCGATTGCGCCTTTGCTTCGCGCAGCCACAGCGGCACGGAAGGATCGGGCGCCCACGGCGCGCTCATGCGTCTGAACGCGTTCTGACTGGACGCATCCTTTAATCTGCCGGCCCAATCGAGGGCCGAGCCGGGCGCGGCGATTTCGTGCGTGATGGTGTGCGCGTTACCCTGCGTGCCCGGCAAGCGGCCAAAGCGCAGAAACACATACGCCCGCTCGAGCGTAATCGCGACCGCCAGAATAGCGAGTACCGTCAGCGGATAGATGACCCATCCGCCCACGCGTACCGCTGCCAGAACACTTGCCCAATCTTGCATGTCCTACCTCTTCGTCGCTCTGTATAGCCTGACGGAATCAGAAATTCTTGGTGATGCCGGCGTAGACGGCGAAGTGCGGGCCATACTGCGGCGCGCCCACGCCGATACCCGATCCGTCGCGCAACTCATAGACGCGGTTGAACGCGTTGACGACCATCAGCCGTGCGTCGAACTTCCCGATCAGCGGCTGATTGAAGTGCTGTATCACGCCGAGATTGACCTGCGCATAGAGCGGCAGCTTGTCGGTGTTCGCAAAGCCGCTACGCAAACCGCTTCCCACCAGCCCGTCGAACGTGAACGTCGTTCTGCCGAGATCGTAGGTCCCGCCGAATGAAGCGGTAATGCGCTGGTCGTGATCCAGGTAGACCCAGTGATCGTTGATATAGGCGAGTTCCGCCGGATCGAAATTGAACTGTGCCGAATCGATCTGGGTTCCCTGTGCGCGGCTCCACGCGAGATTCATGTACGCCGATACATTGTTCTGCTTGTAGTTGGCCGTGAACTCGACCCCATACACGCGACCCTGCCGGTAGTTGAACGGCGTGAAGATGAGCGCGGAACCGAACTGTCCTTCGTCGAGCAGGTTGGTCGACTTCTTGTAGTAAGCGTCGAGTCCGACCGTAACGTTCGAGCCCAGGCGCTGGGTCACGCCGAGATCGAAATAATGGCTGCGTTCCGGTTGTACCTGGCCGTTCTCGCTCGACGGACTCTGATTGGTCGTGCCGTTAAAGCGGCTGATAGTCGAGCCCGACACCAGTTCGAACGCCGGTGGCGTGAAATAGCGCGCGTAGCCGGCATGGAGCGTCGTTGTCGGCGTAAGCGTATAGACGAGGCCGATGCGCGGGCTAAGCTGGCTCGCGCTGACGTACTCGTCCATCTTGTCATAGCGAAGGCCATAGTTCAGCGTGAGCTTGTCGGTGAGTTTCCACTCGTCCTGCACGTAGGCGCTGTACAGATAGCCGGTCTTGCTGCTGGAATCCTGAATATTGAACGGTTGATCGGATAGCTGGTTGCCGTTGCTGTCTGTCGCGAATACGTTGACGCTGTCGTTGAACACCGCGTGTTCTTGCTGGAAGAAGATACCGGCCCGAACCGTATGCTTGTCGTTCAGCCGCCAGGTTGTGTCTACCTGCGCGCCGTTGGCCGAATTGCTGTGAAAATCCTGCGACGCCACGCCGTTGAAGAGCAGATCGCCAACCGGATCGGGATTGAACTGGGTTCGCGTGTAGCGCGTAAAGAGGGCGACCTGATAGTCGAGGGCGCCGCCATTGGTGCCCTGAAGCGCGACCACGGCAAAGTTGTTCAACTCCGATTGCGTTTCGTTCAACTGGGCTGAGTCGAAGGTGTTGTTGCCGTTGAGCGTGAAGTTGGTCTGTAGGCCTGGCGTGTTGGGAATCTCGAACTGGTTGCTGGTGGTGCCGAACATCACGCTCACGCGCGTGAGCGGGTTGATGATGTACGACATGTAGCCGAACGCATCGCCCTGCCGGGTGTGGTCGTGAATCGCATTCGCACTGGAGGTGGGATTCTCGATCCCGAGGTTGTTCATGCCGACTGAGCCGCTGAAGTAGTAGCTGAACGGCCCCTGGCTGCCGAATACATCCGCGCTGGTCTTGATCGTCTGATGGCTGCCGCCGAACACGTCGATGGACCCGCCGTTGCCTGCATCGCCGGACTTCGTGCGGATGTCCACGACGCCTGCGGTGCGGTAGCCGTACTGCGCCGGCAATGCGCCGGTGAGCAGGTTGACCTGGTCGATGATGCGAGTGTCGAGCGACTGGCCGAAACCGCTGATCGGCTCGGGAATGATGATGCCGTTGATGCGGTATTGCAGGTTCGCGTGGTCTCCGCGCACGTGCAATTGACCATAGGAATCGCTTGCCACGCCGGGCGCCTGCAGCAACACCTGGTTCAACGGCGTGTCCTGTCCCGCGGGCAGGGCGTTGATATCGGCCTGGCTGAAGCGGTACACGCTGCTGCCGGTTTCCGGCTGCAGCCCATTGCGGGCCCGATCGAGACGTTTTGCATTCACCTGAACGTCGAGTGTGTCGCTTTGAGCGAGTTTGATGCTGACCGCGCCTGGCGCGCCCGCGGTGGTGGTCGCGATGCTGCTGCCGCTCGCGAACCCCGGGGCCGTGACGACAACCGCATAGGTGCCCGGACTCACGTGAGCGATCGCGAAATGGCCGTCCGCGTCCGTTTTTGCTTCGCTGATGGCGGCGCCGCTTGCGGTCTGAATGCTCACCGTGGCGTTCCGGACGGGCTTGCCCGCTGTGTCGGTGACGGCGCCCGTCACCGAAGCGTCGTCGGGCGCGGCATGGACATGAGCGGCGATAGCGAACAGCAGCAAGGCTGCGTGAGAGACGCGCGTGCGGTTTTTCATCTTTATTTATTCAGGGTTGAGCACTGGATGGAGGCGTTTCCGTCTTGTCGACGTTCTTCGGCTACGCTGTTCGGCGCGCCAGAATGTTATATCATTACATCGGTAAACGAAAATAACAACCTGATGGCGGGCGCTGTGAGCGCTTTGGGGATGAGAGAAGGGTGTTTGACGCGCGAGTGGCGGCCCGGGTCCGGACCGCCATCGGGTTAGCGCAGGGCGCGCCGCGATAGGGCTTACTTGTGCTGTGCCAGCTCCGGCACCAGCGAATGATGCGCACCGACGCCCGCTGCCACGCCGGCCGCCGACGCAAACGTCGCGTTGGTCATCTTGTTCGACACGTCGCCCGCCGCATAGACGCCTTCTACTGTCGTCTGCTTCAGGTCGTCGACCCTGATGACGGGCCCAAGCGGCGCGTCATCGAATGCACAGCCGAGTTGTTCCGCGAGCGTGCTGTTTATGTGCGTCCTCGGTGCGACGAACAGCGCGTCGATCGCGACAACGCGTCCATCGGCCAATCTGAGCGCCTCGAGGTGTGGAGCCTGACCGAGCAGTTCGACTACCGGCGAGCGCTCGATGCGAACGTTGCGCGCCGCCAGATGGGCAAGTTGTCCTGCGTCGGGCTCGAAGGTGCCCTGCGTGAAATACGTCGTCGGACCCCAGTCGGGAATGAGGAGCGCCTGGTAAGCCGACAACGGATGATTGCCCAGTACGCCGAGACGCCGGTCCCGAACCTCGTACCCGTGGCAGTACGGGCAATGCAGTGCCGTCCTGCCCCAGCGCTCCTGCAAGCCCGGTATGACGGGCAGTTCGTCTCGCACGCCGGTCGCGAGAATAAGCCGGGAAGCCGATTCAATGCGGCCGTCCGAAAGCGCGACGCTGAAGGCGTTGTCAGTCCGTTGCGCGGTGACAGCCTCGCCTTTGACCCACTGAACCGTTGGGTAGGCCGCAAGCTGCGACGCAGCTTCGCGAATGATCTCCGCGGGCGGTTTGCCATCCTGGCCGAAGAAGCCGTGAGCGTGCGAGGCAAAACGGTTGCGCGGCAAGCCGGTGTCGATGACAAGCACGTTCCTTCTGGCGCGCGCAAGCTGCATGGCGGCCGACAGGCCCGCGAAACTCCCGCCCACAACGATCACATCATGCTGGGTATGCATATCCTTTCTCCTGGTTTGTGCCGACGTCCACACCGATGGGCCATGGTCAAAATGACGCCAACCGCTTCATGAAACATCACGAGTTGCATGATAGGGCGATGCTATACTTAACGCAACTTCGAATGTTGCGTGAGTGGGTTCGTCCGCCATGCTTCCTGAACCTGAGGCGATGAATGAGAACGGATAGCCGCCTGTCGCGAATGCTGCATGCCCTGATTCACATGGACCGGCATGATGGCCCGCTGACGTCTGAAACGATCGCGCAGATGCTGGGCACGAACCCCGTCGTCGTGCGGCGCATGCTGGCCGGCCTAAGGGATCAGGGTTACGTGCAGTCCGAGAAAGGGCACGGCGGCGGTTGGATCGTGTCGAAAAATCTTGATGAACTGACGTTGCTGGACGTCTACCGGGCCGTCGGGGAGCCGCCGATTTTTTCCGAACTGTTCACGGAAGATCATCCGGAATGTCTCGTCGAGCAAGCCGTCAACGTCCGTCTGTCAGAGACGGTTCGAGAGGCAGAAGCTGCGTTGCTTGCGCGGTTCGGCGCAATTACAGTCGGGATGCTGGTACGCGATTTCGACGAACGGTTTGCACGCAGCCAGCAGCCGGATTCGACGCGCCGGCCCGCGCGCCGGTCTAACGAAAAATCTCGGCAATGAGGTTAGCCACGGTCCGGATGCGCTCGCTATCGCGCAGGGCGGGATGCAGCACCATCCACACGTCTTGGTCGAGCGCCTTGATGTGCTTCTCGACGCAGACCAGGTCGCTCGTGGTGTCGCCCGCGAGTTGAGCCAGCACGCCGAGCCCGGAGCCCCCCAGCACGCCGTCGAATACGCCCATGCCATAGCTGCTGCGCAGCGAGGGGGCCGGCGCGCCGGGCAGGCTCTTCAACCATTGCGTGGCAGGGTGATCGGGCTGCCGGTCGTCATAACCGACGAACGACAGCTTGTCCCATTCCTTGCGCACGATCGCCGCCTTGTGGCGCAGATAGTAGTCGCGCGAACCGTAGAGCCCAAAACGGATCCTGCCGATGCGCCGGACATACAGATCGCCCTCGTCGGGACATTCGGACCACAGCGCGATGTCCGCTTCGCGGCGGGCAAGGCTATACGGCCGCCGTGAAGTCAGCACTTCGATGGCGAGGCCGGGCAGCCGATCCTGGAACGAACCGAGCAGCTTAAGCAAAATGTAAGAAGGCCATTCGACGGCATTGATCCGCACCGTGCCGTGAGCGGCTGCGCCCCCGGTCACGTCCGCGGCGCGCTCGATCTGGTGGGCGAGATCCTCCATCTGCTCGGCCCAGGCCAGCACCCGCGCGCCGAAGGCCGTGACCGTGCAGCCCGACGGGACCCGGTCGATGAGCGGCTCGCCCAGCCGCCGTTCAAGCTCGGTCAGGCGGCGCGACAGGGTCGGCGCACTCAGATCGCATGCCGCAGCGGCCGCTCGCATGGTTCCGCCGCGCGCGATCTCCACCAGAATCCGCAGGTCGTCCCAGTCTATGTGTTCCATTTTTGTAACGCTAAGTTTTAAAATTGGGCATAGCATAACGTGGATCGCGAGGATAGCATTGGACCTGGCCGTACTCGTCCCAGCATCTGGCAAGGAACCCAAGGGTTTCACCGGGGGTGGCGGCAAGTGTGGCGAACCTGCCCATCACGCGACTCAACGGCTATCAGTACGTAGACCGAACGAGCAAAAAGGAGACATTAATGATTCGTCATTTCCAACCGGCGCGGCGTCGCGCTATCGTAGCCAGCGCGGCTTTCCTCGCCGTATCGATTCTGCCGATGCCCGCAGCGTTCGCCCAGACTGCCCACAAGCCGAAAGTCGCTCTGGTGATGAAGTCGCTGGCGAACGAGTTTTTCCTGACCATGGAAACCGGCGCGAAGAACTATCAGAAGCAGAATCCCACGAAATTCGATCTCGTCACGAACGGCATCAAGGACGAGACGGATACGGCTAACCAGATTCGCATCGTCGAGCAGATGATCGTCTCGAAGGTCGACGCACTCGTGATCGCCCCGGCCGACTCCAAGGCGCTGGTGCCGGTGCTCAAGAAAGCGGTCGACGCCGGCATTATCGTGGTCAACATCGATAACCAGCTGGATCCGGCCGTGCTCAAGTCGAAGGACCTGAACATTCCGTTTGTCGGTCCGGATAACGCGAAGGGCGCGCAGAAGGTGGGTGACTATCTGGCCAAGCACCTCAAGTCGGGCGACAACGTGGCCATCATTGAAGGCGTGTCGACCACCACCAACGCGCAGCAGCGCACAGCCGGCTTCAAGCAGGCCATGGCAACGGGCGGCATGAAGGTCGTCTCGCTGCAATCGGGCGAGTGGGAAATCGACAAGGGCAACGCGGTCGCGAGCCAGATTCTCAATGCCAACCCGGACGTCAAGGCGCTGCTGTGCGGCAATGACAACATGGCAATCGGCGCGGTCTCGGCGGTGCGCGCGGCAGGCAAGGCGGGCAAGGTGCAGGTGGTGGGCTACGACGACATCGACGCGATCAAGCCGATGCTCGCCGACGGCCGCGTGCTCGCCACCGCCAATCAGTACGCCGCCAAGCAGGCCGTATTCGGTATCGATACGGCGCTCAAGGCGCTCGCCGAGCACAAGAAGCAGTCGGAATTGTCGGGCGTCGTCGAAACGCCTGTCGATCTGGTCACCAAGTAAGACCGGCACAACGCGTGGCCCGGCCCGTATGAAGGGCGGGCCACGCCGCTTGATCTTCGTCCCCGCTTTATCGATCTGATGTCTACTCCCATCCCATCCTCGACCGACGTCCCGCCCGTGCTGAGCGTGCAAGGCATCGGCAAGACCTATGCCGGGCCGGTGCTCGCCGATATCTCGCTGGAGCTGCACGCCGGCGAGGTGCTGGCGCTGACCGGCGAGAACGGCGCGGGCAAGAGCACCTTGTCCAAGATCGTCGGCGGTCTCGTCACGCCGACCACTGGCTCGATGACGCTGGGCGGCGCGGCTTACGCACCGGCCAGCCGCAAGGACGCCGAGGCGCTCGGCGTGCGCATGGTCATGCAGGAGTTGAACCTGCTGCCGACTCTCTCGGTGGCGGAGAACCTGTTTCTGAACCGCTTGCCGCAGCGCGGCCTGTTCGGCCGGATCGACCGTACGAAGCTGCGCGAAGACGCCCGGCACGCAATGGCGCAAGTCGGGCTCGACGCGATCCACCCCGACACGCTGGTGGGCACGCTGGGCATCGGGCATCAGCAGATGGTCGAGATCGCGCGCAATCTGATCGGCGATTGCCGCGTGCTGATTCTCGACGAACCCACCGCGATGCTGACCGCCCGCGAGGTCGACCTGCTGTTCGAGCAGGTCGAGCGGCTCAAGGCGCGCGGCGTGGCGCTGGTGTATATCTCGCACAGACTGGAAGAGTTGCGGCGGATCGCGCGCCGCGCCGCGGTGCTTCGCGACGGGCGGCTCGTCCATGTCGACGAAATGGCCAATCTCTCGGCCGACCGCCTGGTCACGCTGATGGTGGGGCGCGATATCGGCGAGCGGATCGATCTGGGCGAGCGGCGCATTGGCGAGGTGGCGCTCAAGGTCACGGGCATGAGCCGCGAACCGGTCGTGCGCGATGTGTCCTTCGAGGTGAAGGCGGGCGAGATTTTCGGCATCAGCGGTTTGATCGGCGCGGGCCGCACGGAACTGATGCGGCTCATCTACGGGGCCGATCGCGCGGATGCCGGCATGGTATCGATCGCCCATGGCGGCGGTCCGCTCGAACCCGTGAAAGTCTCGTCGCCCGCGGACGCCGTGAGGAACGGCATCGCACTGATCACCGAGGATCGCAAGGGCGAGGGCCTGCTGCTGACGCAGCCCATTGCCGCCAATATCTCGCTCGGGCACCTGCGCGCGGTGGCGAAGCATGGCGTGGTGGACGGCCGTCGCGAGGCGGCGTTGGCGCGCGAACAGATCGACGCAATGAGCATCCGCAGCACGGGGCCGTCGCAACCGGTGTCCGAACTCTCGGGCGGCAATCAGCAGAAGGTGGTGATCGGACGCTGGCTCGCGCGTGATTGCCAGGTATTGCTGTTCGACGAGCCCACTCGCGGCATCGACGTCGGCGCCAAGTTCGATATCTATGCGTTGATGGGCGCGCTGGCGCGCGAAGGCCGCGCGCTGGTGGTGGTGTCGAGCGATCTGCGCGAGTTGATGTCGATTTGCGACCGGATCGGGGTGATGTCGGCAGGGCGCATGACCGGCCTGTTCGAGCGCGGCAGCTGGACCCAGGACTCGCTGCTGGCTGCGGCGTTCGCAGGCTACACGAATCGTGACGCGCTGCTGCACGATCCGATCGAACCCGACGCACGGGCGCCCGGCACCCCGGCGTCCGACGAAAAATCTGTGGAGTATTGAAGCATGACCGCACCAACCAGCCTGCCTACCGTGCAGAACGAACCGCCCAAAGACGCGAAGCCGATCGGCACGCGGCTGGGATTCTCGAACTACCTCGGCCTGCTCGGCGCCTTGCTCGGGATGATCGTCCTGTTCTCGCTGCTGAGCTCGCATTTCCTCAGCTACGACACCTTCAGCACGATTGCGAATCAGATTCCCGATCTGGTCGTGATGTCGGTCGGCATGACCTTCGTGCTGATCATCGCCGGGATCGACCTGTCGGTTGGCTCCGTGCTGGCGCTCGGCGCGGCGCTCACCAGCGTCGCAGCGCTGCAGTGGCACTGGCCGGCGTTGCCCGCCGCGTTGCTCGGCATGGCGGGCGCGGCCTTGACGGGCTGCGTGACCGGGGCAATCACCGTGGCCTGGCGGATCCCTTCGTTCATCGTGTCGCTCGGCGTGCTCGAGGCGGCCCGCGGTCTCGCGTATCAGATGACCAACTCCCGCACGGCCTACATCGGCGACGCGTTCGACTTCCTGTCCAATCCGATTGCGTTCGGCATTTCTCCCGCGTTCCTGATTGCGATCGTCGTGATGATCGTGGCGCAATGGGTGCTGACCCGCACGGTGTTCGGCCGCTATCTGGTGGGCATTGGCACGAACGAGGAAGCCGTTCGCCTCGCGGGCGTCAATCCGCGGCCCTACAAGATTGCCGTATTTGCGCTGATGGGACTGCTGTCGGGTCTCGCGGCGCTGTTCCAGATTTCGCGGCTCGAGGCCGCGGACCCGAACGCCGGCTCGGGCATCGAGCTGCAGGTGATCGCGGCCGTGGTGATCGGCGGAACGAGTTTGATGGGCGGCCGCGGCTCGGTGATCAGCACCTTCTTTGGCGTGTTGATCATCTCGGTACTGGCCGCGGGTCTCGCCCAGATCGGCGCGACCGAGCCGACCAAACGCATTATCACGGGGGCCGTCATTGTGGTGGCTGTCGTGCTGGATACCTATAGAAGCCGGCGTCGCGCCGCATAATTGACCATTGGCGACCACGCATGGCGGGTCGGCGGGAGAGTGAAAGTGTCGAAAGAAGTGAAGCAGGGCCGCGTGCTCGTGGTGGGCAGCATCAATACCGATCTGGTCGCCCGTGCCCCGCATTTGCCGCGGCCGGGCGAGACGATCGGCGGACATGAGTTCTCGCAGGTTGCCGGCGGCAAGGGCGGCAACCAGGCGGTGGCGGCGGCCCGCATCGGCGCGCGCGTGGCGATGATCGGGCGGGTGGGGAAGGATGCGAACGGCGCGCAGCGGGTCCAGGATCTGGAAGCGGAGGGCATCGACTGCGCGGGTATCGAAGTCGACTCCGCGCAGCCTACCGGCGTGGCGATGGTAACGGTCTCGGACGACGGGCAAAACACGATCGTGGTGGTTGCGGGCAGTAACGGCGAACTCACCCCTGAGAGCGTTGCGCGTCAGGAAGCGGCGATCAAGGCCAGCGACGTCGTGGTGTGCCAGCTGGAAACGCCGTGGGATTCCGTCCACGCGGCACTTGCGCTGGGCCGGCGGCTGGGCAAGATCACCGTGCTGAACCCGGCGCCGGCAACCGGCCCGCTGCCCGCGGAATGGCTGCCGCTGGTCGACTACCTCGTGCCGAACGAGGTCGAAGCGGGGATACTCGCCGGCCTGCCGGTCGAATCGCAAAGCGGCGCGCGCCGGGCGGCGCTGGAATTGCAACGCGGCGGCGCACGCAATGTGATCGTCACGCTCGGCTCGCAAGGCGCCTACCTGCTGCCCGAGGGCGGCGAAGGCACGCATTTCCCGGCGCCGCAGGTGCGGGCGGTCGACACGACCGCGGCCGGCGATACTTTTATCGGTGTCTTTGCCGCGCAACTCGCCGCGCGGCAGCCGCTGGAAGGCGCGATCAGCCTCGCGCAACGCGCGGCTTCGATTTCCGTCACGCGCGCCGGCGCGCAGCCGTCGATTCCGACTCGCGCGGAAGTCGACAGCGCAGTGTGAGGCGGATGCCTGTTGTGACATGAGGCAGTTCGACCTGCAACTCTGGGTAGCTTGACGTTGAATGACCGGCACCATCTCCGGATGGTGTTCCCTTGGTTTAATCGCGATCTCCACTGGAATCAATGGACGAAACATGAAACCACAATATATAGGCATCCTGATAATATCGCTGACCATCACCGCATGCGGCGGCAACGTGACGGCGACCGATCCACTCGCCAACGCGCCGAAGGTCATCATCGACTCGGACTTCAACACGATGGGCGACGACGGCCAGTTGTTCGCCATGACCACGCAGTTGATGGGGCAGGGCAAGGTCAACCTGCTCGGGTTGACTGTCGTGACCGGCAACGACTGGTTGCTGCAGGAAGAAGCGGATGCACTGAAGGCCGTGGAGCGCATGGGCGTGCAGAACGTGGTGGGCGTCTACGGCGGCGCGGACTATCCGTTGCAATACGACGTGGCGAGCATTCGTGCGCAGCAGGCCGCCAATCCGCAAGGCTATTTCGGCGCGTGGATGCGGCCTGAACCGACCCAGCAGTCACAGCTTGTTGCGCCGCCCGATGGCTTCGCGGTGTCGACGAAACTGCAGGCTCAAAGCGCCGCGGACTTCATGATCCAGACCATCAAGCGCTATCCGAATCAGGTCACCATTCTCGAGGTGGGGCCGCCCACCAATCTCGCCACGGCGATCATGAAGGCGCCGGAGATCGTGCCGCTGATCAAGCAGATCGTGTACATGGGCGGGGCGATGGCGGTGCCGGGCAATGCGAACGCCGTGGGTGAACTGAACTGGTGGTTCGATCCGCTGGCCGTACGCACGGTGCTTCAAACGACGATTCCGCAGGCCGTCATTCCGCTCGATGTTACGGATACGGTACCGCTTACGCAGAGCATCTTCGATCAGATCGTCAACAACCCGAACAAGCAGACAGCGGTGACGAGAGCGTACGGCATCGTGAATGCCGGTTCGTTCGGCGAGAACACCCATCTGTTCGATACGCTGACGATCGCGTATTTCATGGATCCGACCTATGCCACGCAGACGAAAAGCGCTTATCTGGATATCGATGCCACGAGCGGCGAGGATCAGGGGCATGTGACGGTCTACCCCGACCAGCCCGCGCCGGGGGCGTCGCCGAACAAGATCACCTATGTCACGCAGTTCGACAACAACCGGTTTTTCAGCCTTTACGTCGACTTGCTAACGCGTCCGGTGCCGATCACGCTGCCTTGATGGCGCGAGAGGCCGGATGGGGTTGTCCGACATCGTGCAGGCAAAAAAGTTAAACTTTTCCGCACCCGGTGTCGATTTTAACGGTCCTGCTTCGTCGTCTCAGTGGTGGCGCGCGGTTTTCCTCCGCATTTTGTCCATCCTGACAGGAGATTTGCCATGACGATTCAAAAGATCACCCCTTTCCTTTGGTACTCCACGCAAGCTGAAGAGGCCGCGGCGTTCTATACGAAGATTTTTCCGGACTCACGCGTCGTCCGGGTGACGGCGGTGCCGAGTGCCGGTTCGACAAAGGTCGTCGAGTTTGTTCTCTTTGGGCAGCCCTTCATCGCGATGAACGCCTCAGGACCCGACTCGTTCAACCACGCGATCTCGCTGATGGTGAGCTGTGACGATCAGGCGGAACTTGACCGGTACTGGAATGCCTTTATCGAAGATGGCGGCTCGCCTGAGGCCTGTGGCTGGCTGAAGGACCGCTTCGGTGTCTCCTGGCAGCTCACCCCGACCGAGCAGATCAGCATGATCGCCGATCCCGATCCGGTCAAGGCCACCCGCGTTGCCGAAGCCATGATGAAAATGGTGAAGCTGGACGTCGAGGCGCTGAAAGCCGCCTATCTGGGCACGGCGAAATAACGGAAAATTATGCTGCGGTTTCACCTTGCGCGTCACTGGCGGCGCGAAGGGCGAAACGCGACGGTAGCCGGGGGCTGCAGCGCATGCCCAGCCTGATCGCGCACCGACCGCCGCTGCTTCACCAAACGTTTGCGCCGTTGCAGCTATTCGACTGACGATTGGTCAGGTTAAAGATTTGCGTTTTGCATGTCGTTATCCTGTCAAACAAGTCAGGGCCATCGGCCATACCCGCGCCTCATGAGAGCGCGGGATGGCCGAGGCAATAGCTCTCCGGGGGAACATCTTGAATCACCAACGATCGCCATGGCCGCGCACAGCGGCGCCAGGTGAGGTCATCTATGCTGAAGGCTTCGCGGGCGACGCCGTCATCTACGTGATCGCAGACGGCAAAGTCGAAATTTCCACGCAATGCGATGACAAGAAGGTCATCCTCGCCACGCTCGGCAAGGGCGAGTTCTTTGGCGAGGCGTCCTTGCTGCCCGCCGAACCGCGCGCGCATACCGCGAGAGCCATCAGCTTCTGTCAATTGACCGTGATCGCGGCGGGCGTCGTCGAAGAAGAGCTCGAACGCGTATCGCCGCTGTTGCGCCATATCGTGCGCACCATGATTCGACGCGTGAAGAAGAAGGACGATGTTCTCGCCACCAATACGCATGCCGATTTTCTTCCGGGCGTGCTCTCGTACGCGCACGTCCTCTCGTTGATGGCGGGCATCGACAACACGGACCGCGTGGACGGACGCGCGCGCCGCGCTCAAGGAGAGGAGTGTTCGGTGCCGCTGCCGGAAGTCATCAAGAAGTGCCATGCGATTGCCGGCCATTCGCGTCCGCATGTGATGGCAATGCTCAAGCGTATGGAAAAACTCAATCTGGTGACGCTCGAACCGGGCCGCTCCGATCGCCTGAGCACGCTGTCGGCGCGCTATTCCGCGCAGGACGGCGCGGCCGGGCGGCAGCTCGTCACCTTCGATCCGGTGCGGATCACGGAACGGGCCCAGCAGGTGGCGGACCACGATCTCGACGTGTCCATCAACAGCGAGCTGGAGCTGATCGAGCTGGCCGACCTCGAAGCCCTGATCGGCGTCGAGAAGAACCTGATTCTCAACAAGCTCGCGCATGCGGAAATTGCCGAAGACGTCTTCGCGTTTCGCAAGACGCGGGTCCTGAACTACGTCGAGGAAAAGGGCATTACGTATTTTTCCCGGCGCAATCCGCGGGGCACGAGCGAGCTGAAGACGCTGGCCGATCTGGAACTGGTCGACCAGCGCACGCTGTTCGAAGCCGTGAGTGCGTTCGACACCTATGACCTCGCGAAATTGCTCGCTGCGGTAACCGGCGAGCCGATCTGCGAGCGCCTCTTTTCGGTGATGACCGAGGCGCGCAAGAAGGAGGTGTCGTGGGTCATGCGCCGCGAAATCAAGATCGATCCGCTCGAGATTGCCGAGATCGAGGAGCGCTTCATCGAGACCGTGCGCGCGCTCAAGTTCTCGGCTGCCGCCGCAGCGCCGCTTGCCAATGTGGGTGCCTGACGCCTTTGCCTGCCGGCCGGACGGCCTGGTGCTTTGCAGGATTGCTGCCCGGATGACCGGGCAGCCGTTCGAGAGGATGTATGGATCTTTTGACGCTATTTGGCGCCTTGTTTGGCGTAACGGCCATCGTGGCCGGCTTTTCGCTCGAGGGTGGGCATTTCACTTCGCTGTTTCAGACGGAGGCGTTCGTTATCGTCCTCGGCGGCACGCTCGGCGCGGTGATGATCCAGAACACCTGGGCCAGGTTTTACGACGGCATCAAGCAACTGCGGTTCGCCTTTGTGAAGGCGCGCCAGGTTGACCGGGACAGCCTCGCGGTCCTGCTCGAGTGGGGCGATCAGGCGAAGCTGAACGGCATGCTTGTGTTCGAGTCGCTCGAGGTGAGCGAGGCCGGCGGCTTCAATCCGTTCGCCAAACGCGGTCTGGAGCTTCTGGCCAACGGCGTGTCGACTGCCGTACTCGAAGACGCGTTGCAACGGGAGCTGGACGCCTATGAGCGCAACCACATGGCGGCCGCGCGCATCTGGCAGCAGGCGGGCGGCTACGCGCCGACGTTCGGCATTCTGGGGGCGGTGCTCGGCCTGATTCAGGTCACCGGCCACATGCTCGAACCGGCGCAACTCGGCGAGGGGATTGCCGTCGCATTCGTGGCCACCCTGTACGGCCTCGCGTTGGCGAATCTGGTGTTCCTGCCGTTGTACGGCAAGATCCGGGCGCAGGTGGACAGCGAGTTGCGCTTCCGGCGCTTGTACCTCGACGGCCTGCTCGCAATTTCACGCAAGGAGTCGCCGCATACGATCGAAACCCGGCTGGCGGGGGACATCCGGGAACGGTCGGCCGAGTTGCTGGGTTGAGCGCATTCGACCGCGCTCGCGAAGCCGGCCGTGACCAGCCGGCACCGGCGAGCCGCGCACCTGATTAAACGCATTCGGAAACAGACGTTCCTGGCATGAACACCTCTTCGGGTAACAAGCGCCTTGCGGCGGACAAAACCGGCTATCGGCACGCTGACGGGAATGGCGACGCAGACGATGAAGCGCAGTCCGGGCGCTGGCTGATTTCCTATGCGGACCTCATCACCACGCTGATGGTGTTGTTCCTGGCGCTGTATGCGTTGCAGTTGGCAAAGAACCGCGAGCTTGAAGTAAAGATACTGGCGCAGCGTGCGGTGAAAACGGCAACGGCCGCTCAAGCGGTTCAGGCTCCGCCCGCGGTGCCCGACGCGGCAAGACGGCAACTGCTTGCCTTGCTTGCGCCGCTTCAGGATAACCGGCAGATTACGATTTCGAACGCTTCGCAGGGCGTGGAGATCGCGATCAACGCGAAGGTGCTCTTCAACTCCGGCGATGCACATCTGTTGCCGGAGTCCTTCGGCGTCTTGAACCAGATCGCGGGGGTTCTGCGCGAGCGAGCGAAGAACAACATCCTCGTCGAAGGGCACACGGACAGCGTGCCGATCTCGAGCGCGAAGTACGAGTCGAACTGGGAGCTGTCGTCGGCGCGGGCCGGCGCCGTTGTTCGATTTTTTGCGGGCCGGGGCATCGAGCCGCACAGAATGGCCGCGATCGGCAGGGCGGACAATTTTCCGCTGATCATCGGCGACGATGCGGCGGCGCGCGCCGCGAATCGCCGCGTCACCATTCTCGTGGCGTATTGAGTTGACGCACGGGTGAGCGCATACATGGTGAAAGCCCGCTTCGAACCCTGCATGGCAAGCTGGTAACCGGCGCAGCGAGCGGCACTTGCGCGCCGCGAAACAGGCTGCGAAGATCGCGTTGAATCGCGCTATCCTCTGATGTATCGGATTGTCCGACGCCTTTCGCCGCGGCTACGATTGCCTTCGGCGTTTCAGGCAGCGGGCCGACTGTTGCCGATCATGGCCAGATCGGTTTTGAGTGATCGAGCGACTGAGCGCACCGCACCGTATTGACCGGGGAATTACATGTTCGCGTCGAACCCGTTTGGCGAACTGCTGCACCATGCGAGCCAGTGGCTGCTCGGTTTCGCGCTCGTTCTGTTGACGATGGCCGCGGGTGCGGCGCTGGAGCGACGCTGGCCGGCCGAATTACTGCAATCGCGGGCCGGCAAGCGCTTCAACATCGTCTACGCGGCGCTGTATTCGGCGCTCGCGGAAGCCGTGCGGCCGCTGTTGGCGATGGTCAGCGTCGCGATCGTCAATGCACTCGGCGGCGGCTGGATCGTGCTGGTCTCGCGCGGGTGGAGCGCGGTGGCTTCCATCGTGATCGTGCTACTGACGATCGATCTGCTCGAATATGCGTTTCACCGCTTGCAGCATGCATGGCCCGTGTTGTGGCAACTGCATTCGCTGCACCACAGCGCCACCGAATTCAATATCACGGTGACGTTCCGGCATCACTGGTTCGAAGTGCTCATCAAGGGCTGCCTGCTTTATCCGTTGGTGGGCGTGCTGTTCAAGGTCGAGCCGTGGATTGTCGGTGTGACCTCGATCATTTTCATGTTCGGCAATTACTTCGCGCATATGAACCTGCGCATCGACCTGGGCCGCTTTACCGCGTGGGTCAACAATCCGCAATACCACCGCCTGCATCACTCGAACCGTGCCGAACACTTCGACCACAACTTCACGCAGTTGCTGCCGCTCTGGGATCACCTGTTCGGCACGTTGTGGCTGCCCGCGAAGCACGAATGGCCGGCCACCGGGCTCGACGACGGCGCGCAACCGCGCTCGCTGCTCGGCGCGCTGAGCTGGCCGCTGCGCGCGCACGCCGCGCCCGTTCTAGACCAGCCTCGCGCTGCGCACCGCTTTACCGCCCAGCAGGCAGACGACCATGGTGGCCAGGACGAGCACGCATAACGCGAGGCGCAAGCCGAGCAGGCCCGCGCCGAGGCCGATCAGCGGCGGGCCGACGAGGAAGCCGGCATAGCCCGCTGTGGCCGCCATCGACACACCGATAGCCGGCGTAGCCGTTGAACGGCCCGCCGCGCTGAAAATGACCGGGACGATATTCGCCAGACCGACGCCGACCATGGCGAAGCCCACGCAGGCGGTGACCACGCTCGGCAGGCTCAACACCAGCGTGAACCCGGCCACCGCCAGAAGCCCGCCGAAGCCGATCACCTTGCTCGAACCGAAACGGCGCACGGAGACGTCGCCGACGAAACGGCAGGCGGCCATCGAGAAGGCAAACGCGGAATAGCCGACCGCGGCGACGCTGGCCTCGCCTCTCAAAGCCGAGCGCAGATACACCGCGCTCCAGTCAGCCACCGCGCCTTCCACCAGCATGCAAAGAAACGCCAGCAGCGCGAGCTTCATCACGGCGCCCGTGGGCCACGCGAATCCACTCGAAGACGCGGCCACGCGCGGGCCGAGATCGCGCAATGCGAGCAGCGCGGCGGCCAGAATCAGGGCGGCGATGAACACGTCCGGCAGCACGAGACCGCCGATCACACCGACGCCGCCTTTCTGCAGCATGGCGCCGGTTGCCGCGCCGAGCAGGCCGCCTGCACTCCACGACGCATGAAACGACGACATGATTGGCGACTTCCATTGCGTTTCGATCGTGCTGGCGTGACCGTTCATCGAGACGTCGAGCGCGCCGTTCGCCGCGCCGAGCGCAAGCAGCGCGATACACAGTGTCGCCATGTTCGGGGCGAAGGCGGGCAGCGGCAGCGCGACGACAAACGCCGCGCCGAGCAGCGCGGTAGCCCGGCCGCTGCCGAAGCGCGGCGCCAGTTGTCCGGCGAGCGGCATCGCCACGATGGCCCCCAATGCGAAGGCGAACAACGCGATGCCGAGCGACGTGTCGCTGAGCGCCAGGCTTTCCTTGATGCGCGGTACTTCGACCGCCCAGGCGCCGATCCCGAATCCGTTGGCGAGAAACACGCCGAGGGTGGCCACACGCTCCTTGAGCGGCCGGGTGTCCGGTTGAACGAACGGCTTATTGAGTGTGTTCATGAGCGCGCCACCATGACGTTGTCGCAAACCGTTTCGAGCAGGGCACGCCGCTCGGCCGTCACATCCGCTTCGACGAACAGGTAGTCCACGGCGCGCGCCGGCGCCACGAAAAACGGCGCGGCGGTGATCAGCTTTTCCGATGTCAGGGCAATCGCGACCTGGCTGCTGGCTTTGACCATCGCCCGTTTGAGCTCGGCCTCTTCAGCGTCGCACGCGGCGACCCCTTCGTCCGGATCGAACGCACATGTGCCGAGGAAGCATAGGTCGGGCTTGATCTGCTGGATCTGCAGCAAGGCTGTGGCGCCGGTCGAGCCGGCTGCGTGCGCGGCGATGCGCCCGCCGATCAGAATGATGTCGAAGCCGGGCCGGTTTAGAAGCCGCGCGCACGCCTCGGGCGAATTCGTTACGACGGTGAGATCCGCGTTGTCAGGCAACGCCGCGGCAATCGCGACATTGGTCGAGCCGGTGTCCAGCAGAATGATCTGCCCGGGCCGCACGATCGACGCAGCGGTGACGGCCAGACAGGCCTTGCGGTCCACCGCTTCGTGCATGCGGACTGCAGCGCTTTTGGCGGCGGGCGAAATCAGCAGGGCGCCGCCGTAGACGCGTTTGCAATGACCCTGATCGGCCAGTTCGCGCAGATGGCGGCGCACCGTGTGCTCGGATGTCTGGAGCTCCGCCGCGAGTTCCGAAGCGAGGACGCGGCCCCGTGCTCGTAGCCGTTCCAGAATCAGCTGTTGCCGTTCCACGGGCAGAAGCCCGTCCACCGCGTCTTGCCGGGTTCGTTGCATGACGTTACCTTGCTCGGTTACGAAACGATCATAATCGAGCAAAATATAGCTTAATCGAGCATCGCGTGCAACGCCGGAAAACGGGGGCGGGTTGGGGCCGCCGGGTGCGGCATGCAGCGTCAGTCCACGCGTTGCCGGCGGACCGTCGATCCGCCGACATTCCGGTCTCGGTTACTGGCTCATCGTCCCCGCGCTTTTCACGGCGCAGTTGGCGGTGACTTTCTCGCCGTCGCTGAACGAGAACGTCAACGGGATCGTCGTGCCGACCTTGAGCGGCTGTTTCGGGTGCTCCAGCATCACGTGATAGTTACCCGGCGCAAAAACGAGGGAGCCGTGCGCGGGCACGGCCACCTGATCGACCATCGCCATCGACGAGGTGCTGCCCTGGCTTTGCGTTTGATGCAGCATGGCCATGCCGAACGCGTCGGCGCTGACGCCGACGAGATTGACCGGCTGCTCGCCCGAGTTGCTGGCCTTGAAATAGCCGCCCGACGGCAGATCGCCCGGCAATGCGCGGATCCAGCAGTCCGAGATGCTCGCCGCGGTGCCCGCGAAGGCCTGCAGGGATGCTCCGCTCAACAACGCGGCGAGTAGCAGTTGGCGTGATGCTTTCATGATGTACTCCTTGCTTTTGACAGCGGTAATGAAGCGCTAAGTGGATTGCCTACGCGGCTTGCCGCGCGGCGGGGCCGAAAATCGTGCGGTCCGCAAGCCATACCGCGAGCAGCGTGAGACCCATTAATGGAAAGACGATGCCGAGCAGAACGAGGCCGGTTTTCCAGCCACGCATCGGCGGTGCGGCGCGCTCGCGCGAGGGTGCGCCGAGCGAGCGCTGGGGGCGCCGTTTCCACCACATCACGCAACCGGTCACGGCCATCCCCGCCAGCCCGAGCGAAATCGCCGCGCAGAGAATCTGATTGGCGACGCCGAAATAGCGGCCCATATGCAGCGACGTGCCGTACGACACGGCCTTCGACACCACGCCGTAATCGCCGTAACGAATGTCTTTCAGCACGGCACCGCTGTACTGGTCGATGTAAAGCGTGCGCTCGTCTTTCGGGTCGGCGGGAAAGTACGAAACCGTATAGACACCCGTCGCGGAGGTGGGCAGCACGATGTCGTAGCCGCTCGGGACACCGAGCGATGCAACGAGCGCGACGATGCGCCCGAGGGGCAGCTCCTGCACCGTGTGCGGATCGGCCGATTGCGGTACCGGAGTGTTGCCGACAGCCCATGGCGTGAGCGGCAAGGGCAGGTCGTCCATCACCATGCCCGGCATCGAATCCATGTTCGCTTCGTGTGCGCTGTGCTCGCCGTGCCCGCCGTGTTCAGTGTGTTCGGCGTGCTCATCGTGTTCGGGGACCGCGGCCCGGGCAGCGTGAGCCGCATCGATGGATTGCGTTCCGGCACGGCTATCCGCCATGGCCGCCTGTCCGGCGGCGCCGGCGCCCATGCCCGGCAGCGCGGAACGCAAGGGCAGGCCGCCCCATGCGCCCGGTGGCGCGCCGAGATTGGCGGCGCTTGCAAGTGCCTTGAACTGCTTACCCCATGAACCCGTCCACGGCAGACCGCTCAGCACGAAGACGAGCGCGCCGAGCGCGAGCCAGATACCCATCACGGCGTGCAGGTTCTTCCAGAGCG
This sequence comes from Paraburkholderia fungorum, assembly GCF_902833645.1. Lineage (GTDB taxonomy): Bacteria > Pseudomonadota > Gammaproteobacteria > Burkholderiales > Burkholderiaceae > Paraburkholderia > Paraburkholderia fungorum. The sequence continues at coordinate 602,290 of NZ_CADFGE010000002.1, read as the reverse complement.
GGCGGCCTTTTAGCGAGAAACGCGGCACCAGCGCCGCGCGCGCGGTGGTTTTCTCGCGCGGCCACCAGAGTGCGACGCCGGTACCGATCATCACCAGCGTCCAGCACGCGGCCAGCTCCATCAGCAATTCGCCGGGCTTGCCGAGCAGCAGCTTGCGGTGAAGCATGCGGTCCACCTGCATGAAGCGGTGCTCGACGCTCAGCGTGCCCAATACTTCGCCGTTGTACGGGTTCAGATAGACACTCTGCTTTTCGCCGTCGGCGAGACGGAAGATGAACTCGGTGCTGCGGTTCGGTGCGTTGGAGATAGGCGCCGTCACCGCGCGCGCATTGGCCGGCATCGCCGCGCGTGCTTTGGCGAGCAGGACTTCTTCAGTCAGTCTGGGCGTGGCCTGCGGTTCGACGATCAGGCGGTGCGGGTAAAGCAGCGGCTCGATTTGCGGCTGGAAGCAATACAGCGTGCCGGTGATCGCAAGCACCACCAGAAACGGCATCACAAAGAGAGCGGCGTAAAAGTGCCAGCGCCACAGTGTCCGGTAACCGGCGTTCGCAGCGCCGGTCGACGAAGTCGTGTGTTGAGCAAGGGTGGTGGACATTCAATCCTCCTGAAAACAGACAATGAGTCGATCGGTTTGCGCAGCGACGCATGGGCCGGTGTGCGCCTCGCGAGCAGCTCGACCCGGATCACAGGACGACAGGTCTACAGCGCGAGTGCAAATGGCCCGGCCACACTGGGTGTTCACATGCGCAGCTTCGCTTCGACGTAAAACGTGCGGCCCGGATACGGGTGGTAGACGAAATAGCGTTCGTCGAACAGGTTGTCCACGCCGATACCGATCTCACTCAGCTTCGTCGGCTTGAACGTCAGCTTCGCGTCGACCACCGTGTACGAACTGGTGCCGCCGAATACATCGGGATTCGTGTCGGTATTGGTGAGCGTGTTGTACTGACGGCCCGAGTAGCGCGCGGCGAGCGTGAGCGCCGCGCGTTCGTCGATGTGATACGTTGCGGCGAGATTGACGCGCCACAGCGGAATCCGATAGAAGTACTTGCCGACGCTGGCCGGGTTCTGCGCATTCGCGAGGATCTTCGACTGCGTGTATGCCACGCTTCCCAGCAGATCCAGACCGTGTACTAACACATCCTGTCCCACGTAGCTCGTTTCCACGCCACGCGAGCGCACCTTGCCGATGTTCTGGAAGTTCGTCACGTTCGGAATCACGGTCGTATCGGTCTGGCTGAAGATCGTGTTCTTCACGTCGTCCTGAAACAGCGAGAAGCGGAACACGCCGTTCCAGTGTGCCCATTCGGCGGTCAGCTCTTTCGAGAGATCGTCTTCGGGTTTCAGGTTCGGATTGTTGTTGACGATCGATGAACCGTTGATTTGCCCCTGGAACATCTCACCCACAGTCGGAAACCGATAGGCACGGCCGACCGAGGCGCGCAAGGTGAGATCGTCGGTAACGTCGAACGATAACGAGGCTTTCGGCGAGAAGTGATGCTGGCTCGCGTCGGCGTACGGAATGCTTGCGCCGGGCAGCGCCTGCGAGCCGCCGTACGCTTGCCAGTCTTCGTACCGTACGCCGTAGACCAGCTTCCAGCGCGGCAGGAAACGCCATGCATCCTGCGCGTACAGCGCCTGGGTTTGCGTCTTGCCGGCGAACGCATTGGCAAACGAGGTGGCCGAACCGTCGCGCCAGTTCAGCGTGTTGTAACTCTCGTTGTCGAGGAAGTAGTTGTCGTAGTGGTAGCCGAAGCTCAACGCGTGGTTCATTAACCCCGCTTGCGGCGTGACTGGGGTATAGGTGGTGCGCAGATCGAGCGTTTTCCAGCCGGTGCCGTCGCCAAAGATCACGGTGCCTGGCCCGTTGCCCGGCGCACCGGAATTCGCGGTGCGCGCGACGCTATTGCCTACGTCGTAGTACGAAGCAACTGCTTCGCCGTTCCAGCCGGTGGCGTTGCGTGTTTTCAGCGTGAGCCCGTATAGCCAGTTCTCGCTGTGGCCGAGACTCGGTGCGAGCGCGGCCGCCGGAATCGTGTACTCGTAGCCGCCGATCGCGACCTTGCCGCTGTATACGGGGTTGCCGTTTGCGTCGCGCAGGAAAGTCGAGGTCGCGCTGTTATAGGTCTGATGCCAGTAGCCGAGCGTGAAGGCGCCCTGCAGCGTCGGCGTGAAGTCGTATTGCATCTTCAGCTTGAACTGGTCCTGCACCGTATGCTCGATCCCTTCGCCGTTCACGCCGAGCACCGCGGTCGGCGTATTGGTCTGGTTGTTGTAGAAGTACGCCCCGGTCACCGGCGTGTCGCCGGCCTTCGCGGGCGTGCTGGACCTGGCGAGCGTGGCGAATTGCAGTGGCTGGCTGGTGTTCTCCAGGTGATTCACGCCCAGAAAATACGAGAACTTGCCGATCCGGTCGCCGATCGAGGCACTCGCTTCGCTGCCGTTGAAATTCTGGTTCACGCCGAACAGGCTGAAATGCTGGGTGAAGGCCTTGACGTCGGCGTTGGCTTCGAACTGCTTTGGCATGCGGGTGCTGATGAGCACCGTGGCGCCGAGTGAATTGCCCGGATAGAGCGCGGAGAACGGCCCGTAGAGCACGTCGACCTGCTGGACCTCGTCGGGAAATACCATCGACCAGCGTGGCGGAAACGAATAACTGTTGCCGAGCAGATTGCTGAGCAGCAGACCGTCCGCATAGACCAGACCGCGCGCGCTCTGCGAGTTGCTGGTGCCGCGTACGGCGATGATCGAATTCAGGTCGCCGATAAAGCGCTTGCGCACCGCGAGGTTCGGCATGTACTTCAACACGTCTTCGGTGTTGACGACATTCCAGTTGTCGAACTGCTCGCGCGTCACGGTCTCGACCGAGGCCGGCAGGTTAGGGTCGACGGCGCGTGGTGCGGCAACGGCATTGGCAGTAACGCTGAGCGCGGGCAGGGTGGCATCGGCGGGGGCGTTCTGCGCGTGAGCCGGAGAGGCGATCAGGACAGGCACGAAGGCGGGTGCCAACACGGGAAAATACACTGGAAAGTACGACAGCGGCCGCCGGCCGGACGGAATGCGCCGCGCGCCACGGCGGGCGCAGAAGGGCAGCCTTCGCAGAGCGAAGTTGAACATGAACGTTTCCTTGATGCATTGAACAGGCGATCGCGCGCGCCCTCAACGGGTGCGAAGACGCGCGACCGGTAACAACGGCGATCAGGAAACGGCGGGGGGATCTCGTGGGCGCCCGGACGGGAACGCGCCAAGCGGTGTGAAGCGGGTGGAGAGGGCGGACGGCGCGGTGCCCGCCAGCGCGAGCGCGGCAGGCGGTTCGACGACCGCGATGCCCGGCAGGGCGACGTGGTGTTCGAGCAGGTGGCAGTAGCCGCATGCGCCGAAGGCGTCTTCGTGGCTGAGATGGACCGGTGCCGGGCTGGTTTGGGTGGACGGGCTCGCGAGGCTCTGGGTGCGCGGCTGGAGCGCCGAACACAGCACGGTGAAAGGATCGTGCGCGCGGTTCGACACCAGCATCTGACTCACGATCGGCGCGAACACGACGAGCCACATGGCGATCAGGCCAAGCCATGCGGTCATGCGGTTGCGGGAACGTAGAGTCATGATGGTCAACGTAAGGACGCGGGCGATTCTAGCATTCCCGCGCAGTCTTTTCTCGTCTGATTCCGCTTATAGCGCGGGATTAGAAGCCCGAAACCCGCTCATTTCCGGGCCTTGCCGCGCGGCCGTTTGCCGTAAGCTGCGTGGTACAGGTTGCGCTTTCCGGGCGGACGCTTCGGGCCGGCCCGAATACCGCCGACCCGAATACCGCCAGCCCCACTACGACGACTCATGGCATCCACGCAGACATTCACGCCGACGCGGGCATCCCCGATAAGCGACCTCAATCAGCAGGCGGCGTCGCTCTGCTCGGCCGGACAATTCGCCGAGGCCCTGGCGCTGGTGAAGCCAATCCTCGACCCGCATGCCGCCGTACCGGAAGACGCGCGGGCCGACGCGTTGAATATTGCCGGAGCCTGCGCATATGGGATGGGCAATCTGCCGGACGCGGAAAACCATTGGCGCCAATGCCTGCGCGCCAGACCCGATTACGCCGAGGTGTACGGCAGTCTCGGCATGCTGCTCAAGTCGCTCGGGCGGCTCTCGGCGGCCAAGGCGGTCTATCGGCAACTGGTCGCATTGCGGCCCGGTCAGGCCGACGCACACAATAATCTCGGCACCGTGCTCTACGGTCTGGGCTACAAGGACGAGGCGGAGGCCTCGTATCGCCAGGCGGTCACGATCCACCCCGGCTATGCCCAGGCCCATTACAACCACGCGATCGTGTTGCACGAACTGCACCGCCTGCATGAAGCCGAAGCCGCCTATCGCCACGCGCTAATCGGGCTGCCCGCGCATGCGGAGGCGTACAACAATCTGGGCAACGTGCTGATGGGTCTCGGACGTGTCGACGACGCCGATACCGCGTACCGGCAGGCGCTGACCCTCAAGCCCCAGTATCCCGAGGCGCTCAACAATCTCGGCGGCGCACTGAAGGCCGCGTTGCGCCTGCCCGAAGCCGAACTCGCTTGCCGGCTCGCGCTGGCGATTCGCCCGGATTATCCCGAGGCGCACCTCAACCTCGGCGCGGTGCTGGCGGATCTCAAGCGTCTGCCCGAGGCCGAGGCGGCCTACCGGCAGGCCATCGCGCATCGCCCGGACTATGCGGAGGCTCACTATAACCTCGGCCTCGCGCTGTCCAATCTGGAGCGTCTGGCCGAAGCCGAAACGGCCTACCGGGAGGCGATTCGCTGCGGGCCCGAGATCGTCCATGCGTACAACAACCTGGGCTGCGTGCTGCGTTTGCTCGACCGCTTGCCCGAAGCCATCGAGGCATTCTCGCAAGCACTCGCGCTGCGCCCCGATCTGGCTGAAGCGCACTACAACGTCGGGACCGCGCTGGCGCAACTCAAACAGCTACCCGAGGCCGAAGCCGCTTACCGTCGCGCGCTGGCTTTACGCCCCGATTATGGCGACGCCAGATTCGGTCTGGCCGTGCTGTTGCTCGGCATGGGCCGCTTCGAAGAGGGTTGGCGCCTGTACGAGTGCCGCTACGACCAGCCGGGTTTCGTGCATCACAAGACGCGTTCCATGTTGAGCTGTCCGCAGTGGCAAGGCGACACGCTGGCCGGCAAATCTTTGCTGGTCTGGCAGGAAGACGGGCTCGGCGACATGCTGCAGTTCGGCCGCTATTTCGCGTTGCTGAAGGCGCAAGGGGCCGCGCATATCGCCTTTGCGTGCGCACCGGCGTTGCACCGGCTGATGGTTGCGGTGGACGGCATCGACGCCGTGCTCGATCACGACACGGCACTGGCCCGCGTGGCTGCCTCCACCTACGACTGCTGGACGAGCCTGTTGAGCGCGCCGCTGCATTTGCGCACAACGGTCGATACGATTCCGCGCGCGCTTCGTCTCGCGGCCGAGCCGTCGCTCGTCGAAAAGTGGCGCCCGATACTCGAGACCATGCCGCCCGGCCGCAAAATCGGCCTGGTCTGGAAGGGCAACCCGAAACACCATAACGACGCGAACCGGTCGATCCCCACGTTGACCACGCTCGCACCGCTCTGGAGCGTGCCCGGCATCAGCTTTGTGAGCCTGCAGAAAGGCCAGGGGGAGGATGAGGCGCGCAATCCGCCAGCCGCTCAGCCGCTGCTGGAGCTTGGCTCGATGGTGAACGATTTCGCGGACACCGCCGCGATCATCGAGCAACTCGATCTGGTGATTTGCGTGGATACGTCCACCGCGCATCTGGCCGCGTCGCTGGGCAAACCGTGCTGGGTGATGCTGCCGGAGAAAGACATCGACTGGCGCTGGATGCACGGGCGCAGCGATTCGCCGTGGTATCCGCACACGCTGCGGCTGTTTCGCCGGGCAGCGGGCGAAGCGTGGCCCGTGACGGTCGAACGCGTGCGGCAGGCGTGTGTGGAGCGCTTCTGCGTTGCGAACACGTCCGGACTCCTTAGCTGACTCGTTGCGCACGTTTGCGGCCGGATTGCGACGCGGTGTGGAACTGGCTCTCGGTTTGCTCGATCGCGTGGCCGAGGAACTGCAGGAACATGCTCATCGCGACGGTCGTGGTCAGGTCCGAGCGTTGATAGAGGCAACTGAACGACTTCGCGCCGGCATCGGCGAGCGCGGTCCACGCGAGCCTGCGCTGCGCGACATCTTCCGCTACGTTCTCGCCAATCAGGAAGCCGATGCCGATACCGTCGGCGATCAGCCGGCGCACCATCGAAACCGAACTCGTCTCCACCAGCGGGCGTGCCTTACGTTGCTCGCGGTGATCGATCTGATCCACCATGGCCCGCAACTCCGTATCCGGGGTCATCAGAATGAGCGGGTAGTCGAGACAGTCGCGCAACCGGGGCCGCTTGCCGAGCTTCGTGAGCGGATGCCCCGGCGGCGTGACGAGCCCGAGGTGCTGGGAAAACGCGCGCACTTCCACGACGCCAGGCGGCGGCTTGCGGCGCAAGCCATAGCCGATGTCGGCTTCGCCGGTCTCCACCCACTTGAGGATGCTTTCGCCATTGCCGGAGCGCACGCTATACGTGACGCCCGGATAGCTTTTCATGGCCGCCTGGATAGCTTCGGGCACCAGCCGCTCGGCCGTCGACGGCGACACCGCGAGGTTGATATGTCCGCGGCGCAGCGAGCGCAAATCCTCCACCTGCGTCATCGCGTTGTCGAAATCGCGCTGACCGCGCCGCACCGCAGCAATAATGATCTCACCGGCCGTGGTGAGTTGCATGCCGCGCGGCAAACGGTCGAACAGCGGCGAGCCGACCTGCTCCTCCAGGTTGAGGATTTGCTGGTGCACAGCGGCAGCGGTCAGGTGCAGCGAGTCGGCCGCTTTGCGGATCGAACCACGTCTGACCACTTCGTCGAAACAACGGAATGTCTGCGATATTGGACGCATAAATCAACCGTATAGTTTTTCCATACGGCCCGTTAAGAATAATCAGGTTTTATTGACGGAACGGATAGCCTAGATTTCGCTTCATCATCTTAACGGAGCGAATCGTGACCACGACAGTCGATCAAATTACCCAGCGCCGCCGCGGCGTCGGCCTCATCGCCCACGACCCCAGGGTTTCATTCGGCGGGTATACGCTGATCGCTCCGCAAACGGCGGGCGGCCACGTCTATCTGATCGATATCGAGGGCGCGGTGGTGCACGAGTGGAAGATGCCGGTGCGGGCCGGCCGCCACGCGGTGATTCTTCCTAACGGCAATCTCGGCTACAACGGCAACCATGCAAAATCGGAAAACCGTTACGCGCCGTGGTCGATGTGGCACGGCGGCGATTTCTCCGAAGTTACGCCTGAGGGCGAGGTGGTCTGGCATTACGAAGACCCGGCGCACCACCATGACGCGCAGTGGCTCGCCAACGGCAACCTGCTGTACGCCGCGTGCGCACCGGTGCCGGCGGGGTTTGCCGAGCGCGTGCCGGGCGGCACCGCGCACGGTCCCGAAGAAGTCATGTATGGCGATGTGATCCGCGAAGTGAATCGCGCGGGTGAACTGGTCTGGGAATGGAAGGCCTGGGAGCACCTGAAGCCCGAAGATTTTCCGATCGCGTCCGGCTTCGGCCGGTATCACTGGCCGCTCGTGAACGGCCTGGGCGTAAATGCAAAGGGCGAGGTGCTGATGAGCCTGCGCACCACGTCGGGCATCATCGCCGTCGATCGCAGGAGCGGCGAGCTCACGCTGCATATTCCGCCGAGCGTGGTATCGCACCAGCACGCTCCGGTGGCGCTGGCCAACGGCAACATTCTCACGTTCGACAACGGCAATTTCCGCAGCGGCGCGCATGTGGCTTTCTCGCGCGTGCTCGAGATCGATCCGAAGAACAACGAAGTCGTGTGGTCGTACGCCGACGACATGGTGAATGCGTTCTACAGCGCGTTCATGGGTAACGCGCAGCGGCTCGCGAACGGCAACACGCACATCACCGAGTCCGCGACGGGTCGTCTCTTCGAAGTGACGCCCGCGGGCGAGGTGGTGTGGGAATACGTGATCCCGTGGTTCGGCGAGTACCCGGACGAAGCGGCGCGCAAGACCGGCCCCGGCCAGTTGAACAGCGTCTTCCAGACCTTCCGCTACAGCCGCGAGCAATTGCCGTGGCTGCGTGCCTGAACGCCGCCTTTTCGATCCCCCGGGGGTAACGTGAATTCTGACCCAGCCACACATAGCGTCGATACGCGCTTGCCCGCATGGCAACTCGTGCTGTTCGGCCTGCAGCATGTTCTGTCGATGGCGGCTTCGCCCGTCACCGCGGTTTTTCTGGTGTCACGGATGCTGGCGCTTTCGCCGGGCATGACCGTGCAACTGATCGGCGCGACTTTCTTTGCCTGCGGTGCCGGCACGCTGCTGCAATCGCTTGGGGCCGGGTCGATCGGTTCACGGCTGCCCTTCGTGATGGTGCCGGGCGGCGCGCCCGCCATGCTGTTCGCCGTAATCGCCACGCAGACGGACCTGCGCACGGCCGCTGGTGCGGCGATTCTCACCAGCCTGTTCTACTGGCTCGTGTTGCCGGTATTCGCGCGCTGCCTGCGCTTTTTCCCGCGTGTCGTGGTGGGGACGATGCTGCTGCTCGTCTCGGTGAGCCTCATCAAGATCTACGCCGGGATCATCGTCGGCCAGCCGGGAACGCCTGGCTTCGCGCGGCCGCAGTCATTGGGGCTCGCACTGCTCACGATCGTGGCCACGCTGGCGGTGGCGCGTCTGTTCAAGGGCACCGCGGGACGGCTCGCCGTGCTGCTGGGTCTCGCGATCGGCACCTGTGCCGGTTGGGCGATTGGACTGATGCCGGCGGGCGGCATGTGGGCCGGTCCAATTTTCACGTTGCCGGTCTTGCTGCCTTTCGGCATGCCGCGCTTCGATGTGCTTGCCGCGCTGCCCATGCTGATTTTCAGCGTCATTTCGATGGCCGAGGCAACCGGGCAGACGGTGGCCGTGGGCGAGATCACGGGCAAGAGGATCGACATGCGCCGCGACGTGCCGAGAACGATTCGCGGCGATGCGGTGGCGTCGCTGCTCGGCTCGCTATTGGGTACCTCACTCATCATCACGAGCGCGGAGAATATCGGTGTCGTGCAGACCACCGGCGTGCGCTCACGCTACGTGACCGCGACAGCGGGCGCGATGCTGATGGTCATCGCGCTGTTTGCGCCGCTCGGGCGCTTTGCCTACGCGATTCCCGCGCCGGTGGTGGGCGGCACGGCACTGATCGTATTCGCGATGATCGGTGTGATGGGCGTGAACCTGCTCGGCAAGGTCGACCTGCATGCACGCGGCAATCAGTACACGCTTGCGGCCGCGCTGGTGGTGGGCCTGCTGCCGATTCTTGTTCCCAACGTGTATGCGTCGTTCCCCGGCTATTCGCAGATCATCCTGGGCAACGGCATGGCCGCGGGGACACTCACCGCAATCGTCGTCAACCTGGTGTTCGGCGCATGGCGTGTGAGGCCGGTGGAGAAGGTCCAGGCAATCTGATCGCGGGTTTCAGTGCCTGCCTTTGGTTTTTTTAGCTTTTAACGCAAGCCCTCGCAGTTCTCCCTCAAACGCTTCAATCCTTTTTCCATGAAAACCAATTTCGCTTTCCGCGCGACGGATGTCGCGTGCATGGCCGCGCTCGTCGTTTCCACCGCGGCCAACGCCCAAAGTAGTGTGACGCTATATGGAAGTCTCGACGCGGGCCTCGGCTACGTGAGCAATCTGCACGGCGCGCATGCTTATATCGCCGAGCAGGGCACCTTTCAGGCCGACCGCTTCGGCTTCCAGGGCGTCGAAGATATCGGCGCGGGCCGTTCGGTGGTATTCAGGCTCGAAAGCGGTTTCGTCACGACAACCGGTGCGTCGGCGAGTAGCAGTACCTTCTTCAATCGTCAGGCCTACGTAGGGATATCCGATCCGATGTTCGGCACCGTGACGCTCGGCCGCCAGACCGACTGGAATTTCGATTGGCTCGGCTCGGTGTCGACCGGTCAACTGCTCGGCGACTTCTCCGCATTTCACCCCGGCAATCTCGACGGCCTGGGAAGCACCTTGCCGGTACAACTGTCGAGTACGGTGAAATGGAAAAGCGCGAACTACAGCGGATTGAGTTTCGGCGCGCTATACGGGTTTCCCGGCGCTTCGGCCAGCAACACGAATGGGCGGACCATCAGCTTCGGCGCCCACTATACGAATGGGCCGCTCAAGCTGGTGGCGGTCTACTCCGAATACCGCGATCGTTTGTTGCCGCTCTCTAACGGGCTCGGTCTGACTTCGTTCGAAGGACAAACGCTCGCGCCCGGCGCGAGCTTCAACGCGAAACAGGTGCGCGACGCGGGAATAGGCGGATCGTATCGCTTCGAACGCGTGACGCTGCATGCACTCGCGACGGATGTGAGGATTCAGTCGGCCGGCGGCAGCGAGCACTTTCGCACCGTGGACGGCGGCGTCAACGTGCGCCTGACACCGGCGGAAGAAATCGCGGCGGGAGCCTGGTCCGCGACGCTTGCCGGGCATCGCTGGACGCAACTTACGGTGGCGAACGTGTACTCGCTGTCGAAAACGACGCAAGTCTACGCGGACTTGATGTTCGAGACCGCCGGTGGCGGGGCCGTGGCGAATACGCTTGGGATCGGCGCGGCGTCGGGCGGCAGACAGACGGTGTTTCTGAGCGGGATACATCACCTGTTCTGATTCGAACGTGGAGCGATGCCGATGGTGGCCGCCGGCTTCGACGTGGCCGGTGGTGTGTCGGGTCGCGCAGCCCGATCCGATAAGAAGGCAAGCAGCTTTTGTCGCTGATCAGAATATTAGGTATTGCGACAATGCGCGTGGGTTGTAATAAATATTTCGCAATGTATGGGTATAAGGTCGCCGCATTAAAACGCTGGTCCGTAAATATAATATTCACGTATAAATAGAAGCCAGGCGACATAGAAGTGAATTGATATTGTTATGTAAGCGATCTTTTAAAATCCCGGGAGATCGGTCGAATTCGCCTGTCTGCCTTGCGAGGCGGTGATCCGTGGCCTTAGGCGAGACGCGTCCGGACGTCATTCAATACAAAAATATTAAGCAGACGAAACAGAAATCAACAGACAAAATGGCTGTTTTGATAAAACGCAAGCGGCATATTGCAATTGAAAATTTACCGGTTATGATGGCGGCTCCGTGAAGCGGTTTCTCGAATGATCGCTCTACGGAGGCGGCAGAAATATTTGCCGGGCATTCAGGCTGGAGGGGGGTAATTAATGCTCCCCACGTCAGATAGACCAAATCGAGGAGACGATATGTTGAGTCCCCATGAATTCGCTACCTTAATGCTCATCAAGAACGCGCCGGATCAGATCGAATTGGGCCGCGCCGAGCTCGACGCGCTGATCGAGCGACAACTCATATCACTGGAAAACCTCGCGTCGGGACGCTCACGTCCTCAGATCACCAGCGAAGGCGATTCCATTCTTAAGGCGGTCGCCCGGATGCGCTAGGCATCGGCGATATCTGCTGCGATTTATTCGTTATCGCGATCCACCGAAATCTGTCGGCCCGTCCGGGTGGGCGTTCGCGCGTCGGATCGAAAATTGAGGAATTCAACCATGAGTCTATTGAGTCCCGAGCAGGCTGTTGCCATCAAGACCAACGTCGACACGTTCTTGGAGGTGGCCGGAAAGATTTTTGAGGGTGTCGAAAAACTGGCCGCACTGAACCTGCAAGCGCTCAGGGCCACGCTGGCCGAGACGCAGGAGAACATGAGCAAAATGTCCGCTGCGGGCGAGCCGCAGCAATGGTTCACGCTGCCGGCAGATTTCGCCGGCCCCTGCGCGGAAAAATCGCTGTCGTACGGCCGGCAGGTGTTCGACATCGCAGCGGCTACGCAGGCTGAAGTCACGCAACTCGTCCAGGCCTACTACGAGCGGTATAACGATCGCGTGCAGACTCTCGTCGACGAAGCGGCGAAACGTGCTCCCTCAGGGTCGGAAGCCGCGATCGCCGCATGGAGATCCGCGATTGCCGCCACCACGACCCTGTGTGAAACACTGCAGAAAACGGGGCAACAGGCCGTGAAGATGGCGGAGAGCAATCTTGAGGCGGTTACCGCCTCAGCGTCGAAACCGGCACGCAGCAACGGCGAACTGACTCCTGTAGCCGCAAGTACCAGGCGATAGCAGTGACGCGGGCAGCAACACCCGCAGTGAAGCTGGCCGTTCCGCCATGGAGGGTGCGATGAGTGAAGCAGTGGGAATCGTGATGGGTTCGTTCGTGCTGGCGATGGCGCCCGTGTTCGTCGCCGCTCATTATTACCGCGAGCTGATGCATCGAAAGCGGCTCAGGCAACTGGATCATTTTCATTACTGGCCGTACTGGAGCATGAGGCGGCCGGAGCGCGCCAATCAACGCACGCGGGGCAGGTGAGGGCGTGACGGCGGCTCGAAATTTATTACATCCGAGGTAATTGGCGAGCCGCACGCACACGCCTAATCTTCGGTCGTCGCGCCGCTCATCCCGAGCGGCGCATACGATCGAGGACCTGTCATGTCGACCTTCCAGATTCATACGATTGATTCCGCACCCGAACCATCCCGGCCGGTGCTGCGGCAACTCCAGCAGAACTTCGGCCTTATCCCCAACATTGCGGGAGCCATGGCTGAATCGCCGGTGCTGATCGGCGGCTTCATCGGTATCTTCCAGAAAGTCCATTCGGGCACGTTTACGGAAGCGCAGATCCAGACCCTTTTGCTGACTAACGCGGTGACGAACGCGTGCTCGTGGGCCGTTGCGTTTCACACGGCTCTCGCGCTGAAAGAGGGGCTTTCATCCGCCGATGTCGAAGCGATTCGCGATGGCCGGACGCCTGCCGACAAGAAGCACGCGGCGCTCTCGACGCTGACGAAAACGGCGATCGAAAAGCGCGGACACCTGAGCGACCATGAAGTGAACCAGTTTATCGAGGCGGGTTTCCGCAAGGACCAGGTGCTCGAGGTTCTCACGGTGCTGGCTGCTTCCACGATCACGAACTACACCGGCAACATCACGAAGCCGGCACTCGAAGCACCTTTCCAGGAGCACGCCTGGACCGCGCCGGTCGCCTCTCGCCGAGCCGTTCAGTAACAGGGAAGGGAGTATGCTGATCGACGCGGTTCTAACTACCGCGTGGCGCCGGACATCCACGGATGCGCCGGCGCCGCCGCTCACCCAACCCGATCTGCACCGACTGGCGAAAAAAATACACCGATGAATCCCGCGAATCCCGAACGGAAGACGCCGTCGAATGAACTTGGCGCGTTGTTGCGTCACTGGAGAGACATGCGCGGTATCAGCCAGTTGGACTTATCGTTCAACGCGGGCGTGTCGCAGCGGCACATCAGCTTTGTCGAAAGCGGCCGCAGCGTGCCGAGCCGTCAGATGCTGCTGGATCTCGCCCAGGCGCTCGATATCCCTCTGCGCGAACGCAACACGCTGCTGCTGGCCGCAGGCTATGCACCGATGTATGCCGACAGCGCGTGGAATGCACAGGAGATGCGCAGTGTCACCAGCGCACTCGGGCGCATGCTGCGGCAGCATGAGCCGTTTCCCGCGCTCGTGATGGATCGCTACTGGAATGTGCTGATGACCAACGATGCGGCGCCGCGTTTCTTCAATTGCTTTATCGACATGGCGGCGCGCAAGGGGCCGCGCAATATGCTGCATCTGATTTTCGATCCGGACGGCATGCGGCCGTTCGTGGCCGATTGGCAAACAGTGGCGGATAGCCTGATTCAGCGCGTCTATCGGGAGTCGGTCGGCCGTGTGGTCGACGAGCAGACACGCGAGTTGCTCGCCGCGTTGCGCGCCTATCCGGATGTGAAGCCGGATGTGAAGCCGGATGTGAAGCCGAACGTAAAACCGGACGTGCAAGCGGACGCGAAATCTTCCCAGGACTCACTGGGAGCCGGCGCCGCGACAGCAGGCATGCCGGTCATACCCATCGGCTTCGTCAAGGACGGCAAGGTCCTCAACTACTTTTCAATGGTCGCCACGGTGGGCACACCACGCGCCGTCGCCGCGCAGGAACTGCGTATCGAATGCATGTTCCCCGCGGACGACGAAACGGAAGCACGGCATCTTGAACTGATCGACGCGCTCCCGTAACAGCACTGAGCCTCGTCAGAACCGGTGCCGCAAGCCAATACTGACGATCGCCTGCGACTGCGTGTCCGACGAGTGGCCGTTGCCCTTGTCGCTGACCGATGCGGTTGCCGCGACCGGATTGCCGAGCGCATCCAGCGTGACACCGGACGCGTGCTGATAGCCGCCCATCAGATACACCGTGGAGCGCTTCGACATGTTGTACTGCGCGCCGAGCGTGACGTTGTGATATTGCGCACGCTCGTCGACACCTTGCACCTCGCCGCCACGCGTGTAGCTATAGCCCGCGAACAGTTGCACGGTCGGGCGGATGGTCCACTGTCCGAATACGCCCGCGACGTTGAATGTTGCATGCCCGTTGAACAATGAATCGGCGCCCGAGCGGTATTGCACATTGCTGTAGTTCACGCCGAGAATGGCCGGTCCGAAGTTGTACGTCGCGCCCGCGGCGATGATCTGTTGCGATTGCGCGCTCGCGTAACCTTCATTGATCGACGAGTTGAACAGGCCGTCGTCGGTGCCGCTCCATTTGCCGTATGTCGAATCCTTCGTTCCGCTCTTGCTGTTGTCCGAACGCTCATAGCCGACGCCCACATGCAACGGGCCATTGCCGTACCCGGCGCCCACGCTCCACGTGTTCTGCTGCTTCAGGCTGCCCGGTTGGCCGCCGAACCCATACAACGCGCCGAACGTGAAGCCCGAGTAGTTCGCGCTCGTGTACTTGACCGAGTTGTTGACCCGCGCGGTCTGATCGAGATCGTCGATGTCGCCCGGATGCGCGCCAAAGCCGCCGACCATCGCGACCGGCGCAACCGGCGCGACGAAGTCGTTCAGCGACGTGTACTGGCGGCCGAGCGTGACCGTGCCGTATTGCTGGCTGCCAATCCCGACGAACGCCTGACGGCCGAACAACCCGCCGTTCTGGCCGGTCTTGCCGTTCGTGATGTCGAAACCGTCCTCCAGCAGGAACAGGGCGTTCCAGCCGCCGCCCAGGTCTTCCTGACCCTTGATGCCGAAGCGGCTGCCGGAGAGATTGCCACTCGTTACCGCGACGTTCGAGTGTCCCGAGTAAGCGCCGGTGGTGCCGGTGCGTTCGTTGCTGCGATACGTGATACCCGCATCGACGATGCCGTACAGCATGACGGAACTCTGCGCGGACGCAATACCCGCGAAAGACAACAACAGGGGTGCAGCAAGCAAGTGCTTTTTCATCGTAGTGGTAACTTGGTTGGATCGTCGATCTCAGGTCGCCTGCATGGCGATCTCTCTTTTTTTCCGCGCACCCGCAGTCCGCTCCTGAACAACGGAGCAGACTGCGGGAAGCGGGGGAAGCGGCTTGCGATTTCTGGCGGCGCGAGCTTATCGGCTTAGTGAAGCGCCGGGAGGCATCTCCGGCGCCGTCACCTTGACGGTCTTGCGGACCTTGGCGACATCCGCGGCACTGACCGTCGAACCGGTGTTGCCCCAGCTATTGCGCACGAAGTTCGTGACGTCGGCGACTTCCTGATCGTTCAGACGCCAGCCGAAAGGCGGCATCGTGAACGAGGACGGCGCGCTCTTCGTGCCTTCGAGCGTGTTGCCGGTCAGCAGCACGTGAATCAGCGAGGTCGCGTCCTTGCCCTGCACGACCGGATTGCCGCCCAGTGCCGGGAAAACGCGCGTGTAACCCCGGCCGTCGCTGCGGTGGCAGGCGGTGCAGTTGTCGCGGTAGACGGCGGCGCCGGGAGCCGTGGCGTCGCCGGTACGCAGCGCGTGAGCGGCCGTATCGTTGTACACGTATGGCGTTTCCTGCGGATCGGTCGACGGCAGCGTCTTCAGGTAGCGCGCGATCGCGCTCAGGTCGGCGTCGCTCATGTGCTGCATGCTGTGCTGAACGACGTCGGTCATACCGCCGAATGCCGCGCTGTGCTGGGTACGTCCGGTCTTCAGGAACTGCACGAGATCGGCCTCGCTCCAGCCGCCGATACCGGTACGCGGGTTGCCCCGCAGGCTCGACGGAACCCAGCCGTCGATTGCCGCGCCGCCGGCAAGAAATTCGCTTCCGTCCAGATCGCTCAATGCGCGCTCCTGCATCGTCACCGCGCGCGGCGTGTGGCAGGCGCCGCAGTGGCCGAGACCCTGCACGAGGTACGCACCGCGCGCTATCACCGGATCGGCATAGTGCTGCGCGTCGAACGTCATGGGCTGCGGCGCGAACAGATGACGCCAGATGCCGAGCGGCCAGCGCATCGACAGCGGCCAGACGATATCGACCGCACGGTTCGCCTGGTTCACCGGCGCGACACCCTGGGTGAAGTACGCGTACAACGCGTGCATGTCGTCGTCGCTCAGGCGCGCATACGACGGGTACGGCATCGCCGGATATAGCGTGTCGCCGTTGGGCCGCACGCCCGCGCGCACCGCGCGATCGAACTGCGCGAAGGTCCACGAGCCGATACCGGTATCGCGATCGGGCGTGATGTTGGTCGAGTAGATCGCGCCGATCGGCGTGTCGAACTTCAGGCCGCCCGCGAATGGCTTGCCCGATTGCGCCGTGTGACACGCAATACAATCGCCGGCACGCGCGAGGTATTCGCCGTGCGCGATCAACGCGGCGTCGGCGGATTGCGGCGGAGTGGGTGCCGGAGTTGCCGCTTGCACGGCAAGCGGTGCGCACAGCGCCGCAACGGCGCAAACAGACGCCGCGCTCACGCGCTTGAATGCCTGTCCCAGGCGTTGGATGTCGATTTTCTTCATACGCTCACCAGCGGCCCGGGGTTCTTCAGATACTGCTCGCGGATCGCGCGCGCCGACCAGTAGGCAAGCGCGGCGACGAGGCCGGTCGGGTTGTAGCCGATGCCTTGCGGGAATGCCGACGCGCCCATCACGAACACGTTGTGCACGTCCCAGCTCTGCAGATAACGGTTCAGCACGCTGGTCTTCGGATCGGTGCCCATAATCGCGCCACCGACCAGGTGAGTCGTCTGGTAGCGGCGCGAATCGAAGTGCGCGCCGAATTCGCGCGTATAGACGCCGATGGACTTC
This sequence comes from Paraburkholderia fungorum, assembly GCF_902833645.1. Lineage (GTDB taxonomy): Bacteria > Pseudomonadota > Gammaproteobacteria > Burkholderiales > Burkholderiaceae > Paraburkholderia > Paraburkholderia fungorum. Next base: position 585,109 of record NZ_CADFGE010000002.1, on the reverse strand, counting down.
GGCCCCATCTGTTGCGCGATCTTGTGCATCTGCCCGGTCACGTATCGCGCCATCCTGATGTCGTTGTCCTTCCAGTCGAAGGTCATGCGCAGCAGCGGCTGGCCGTACGAATCGCGATAGGTCGGATCGAGATCGAGGAACACGTCGCGGTACGACATGTTGGAGCCGTGCGCATCCATCGAAATGGTGTGCGCGTAGTGGTCCTTCACCGATTTCTTCCAGTCCACGCCCCAGTTCGGCGTGCCCGCCGGTGTCGCGATGCCGCTGATCGGTTTGGTGCCCGCCTGGTTCACCCACAACGGCGAGCCGCCGACGAAACCGAGCGGGCCGTGATCGAAGTTGTCGGCGTTGAAGTCGTCCACCGCGACGCCATTGCCACCCGCGCCGATGAACGGATTGGTGAAGGTGTCCTTGTCGAAGAACGCCGTGATCGTCGAGAGGTTCTGGTACGCGAAATTGCGGCCGACCACGCCTTCGCCCGAAATCGGGTCGTACGGCTTGCCGATGCCCGACAGCAGAAGCAGGTGGACGTTGTGATACTGGAACGCCGCGACGATCACGAGATCGGCGGGTTGAAAGACTTCGTTGCCCGCCGGATCGACGTACGTCACGCCCTTGGCGCGCTTTTTCGTATCGTCGAGTTCGACGCGCAGCACGTGGCAGCGCGAACGCAGTTCGAAGTTCGGCAACGGCTTCAGCGCGGGCAGAATGTTCAGATTCGGCGAGGCCTTCGAATACATGTAGCACGCGTAGCCGCTGCAGAATCCGCAGAAGTTGCACGGCCCCATCTGCACACCATACGGGTTCGTGTACGGACCCGACGTATTCGCCGAAGGCAGGCGGTAAGGGTGCAGCCCGAGTTCGCGCGCGGCCTTGCCGAAGCGCTCGGCCGAGTAAGTGTTCAACTGCGCGGGAAGCGGGAAGTTGTCGCTGCGCGGCGCGTCGAACACATTGCCGTCGCCGACTATCTTGCCGTTGACCTTATAAGCCTGGCCGGAGGTGCCGAACACCTTCTCGGCGAAGTCGAAATGCGGTTCGAGTTCTTCGTAGCTGACGCCGTAATCCTGGATCGTCATGCCTTCCGGAATGAAGCGCTTGCCGTAGCGTTCTTCGTAGTGGCTCTTCAGACGCAGCTCTTCCGGCGTGATGCGGAAATGCACACCCGACCAATGCAGGCCGGCGCCGCCGACACCTTCGCCCGGCAGGAATGCGGCAAGCTGACGATACGGCAGCGCCGTTTCGCCGACGTTATGACGGATCGAGACGGTGGTCTTCGAAAGATCGAGGAACAGCTTCTTGCGAACGTTGTAGGTCAGCTCGTCGATCGTGTTCGGGTACGCGCCGTCCGGATAGGTGTCGCGATACTCGCCGCGTTCGAGCGCGACCACGTTGAGGCCGGCCTCGGTGAGTTCCTTCGCGAGGATCGCACCGGTCCAGCCGAAGCCGATGATTACCGCGTCGGCGTGGGGTTTGGTTTGCGTGGTCATCAGGTGCGCTTTCCTTCGATCGATACGGGGCCATACGGATAGGCCTGGCCGTCCTGGTTGACGAAGTCCATGAAATCGGCGCGCGCGCCGGGGAAACCGATCATCTTCCAGCCGCCCATGTCGCGATTGCCGCCGTGGACCGGGTCGCAGAAGTAACCTTCGCGAGTGTTTTGCAGTAACTGGCCGAAGAAAACGGTAGCCGGGACGTCCGCCAGATCGATCTTTCCGGTCTCGAGCGCGGCGAGCACGGTGTCACGCGTGGGCGCGTCGAGGGCGTCGAACGGATGCGAATAGGTTTTGCTGCAATAGGCGTTCACCGCGGCGATGCCCAGCCGGTACAGATCGCGCGGCACGAGCTTCAACTGGTAGCCGAGCTCCGGTGCGCCTTGCTGGAAGGGGCCTTGCATATACCAGAGCGCGCCGTGCGCGTACGGCGTGTCCATCTGCCGGTCGATGAATTCGGGCACGCCGGCTTCGACCGCTCCGGGGCCTTCGCCGTCGGCGGGAATCAGACGGTCGACCGCCGCGTGGACGAAGGCCCATTCCTTCGCGTCGAAGAAATGCGGCTTGTAGTCGGCACCGGAAGCCTGGCCTGCGGCGGCGGCGCCGCTCGCGCCCTGGGCGCCCGTGCCCGCCTGCTTGACTTCGCAGCCGGCGAGCGTTCCGGCGGGAACCAGCGCGATGGCCGTGCGTAAGAAGCCGCGGCGGGAGGTAAGAGGAGATTGAGCCATATTGTTCTTTGTCACGAGAAGGGAGCGCGCCATGACGCTCCGAGGCAGTCATCGGATTGCGGCGTCATGGTAAATGGAACCGGTTCCAAAGTGTTTCTACTTTTTTACAATAAGCTGTTTCCTGAAGTGATTAAATGCTGCTTTTTGACAAAAAGCGCTTTTAAATCATAGGTGTTTTTTAGTCAGTGTGGCTTGCGGGTGCAGCGGCGGGCAGGAGTTGAAACTGACGCGAAAAAGCGACGCTTCGGGATGCACGCGGCAAAGCAAGCCTTCCTGGTGGCATGCCGGCGCCGCCCGCCGGCGTGTGCGGCCCTCCCGGGAAGTGCTTTGGCGAATCAGGCAACGCACGTCACAATCGAGGCATTCCCGCCAGGCGAGCCCATGGAAAACCTTCTGAAGAAACTCGATCTCACCTCGCTGCGCCTGTTCGTCGCCGTCTGCCAGGAGCAGAACATCGCGCGCGCGGCCGAGCGCGAGTTCATTGCGTCGTCCGCCGTGAGCCGGCGCATTGCCGAGATCGAGGCGCTGATCGGCTTACCGGTGATCCAGCGGCAGTCGCGTGGCATTACGGTGACGCCGGTCGGCGAAACCGTGCTGCGCTATGCGCTGGCGATCATCGGCAGCATCGAACAGATGAGCGCGGAGTTGTCACGGTTTTCGTCGGGAGCGAAGGGGCGGGTGCGGGTGGTGGCGAATCTTTCGTCGATCGTGCAGTTCTTGCCCGAAGACGTAGCGGCATTCGGGCGGGTGTTCCCGGAGGTGTCGATCGAACTGGAGGAGGAGAACAGCGCGGACGTGCTGCGGATAGTCGGCGAACATGGCGCGGACTTTGGCATCTGCAACCCGGTGGCGGGCAGCGAAGCCTTCGAGCAGGTGCTGTATCGGGAAGATCGCCTCGCGGTGCTGGTGCCGTTCGGTCATCGTCTCGCCGACGCGTCGCACGTGGCGTTCGAGGCCTTGCTCGACGACAGCTTTGTCGGCCTGCGCAGCGAGAGTGCGCTGACGCAACTGCTTGCCCAGCAGGCGGCGGCCGGCGCGGGGCGGCAACTCGACGTGAAGATCCGCGTCAGCAGCCTCGACGCGCTGTGCCGGATGGTCCATGCCGGCCTCGGCATCGCGATCGTGCCCGAGCAGGTGGGGCTGCTCTATGTGAATGCGCTCGACGTGCGTCTGCTGTCCCTGAGCGATGCCTGGGCGTTACGGCGTCTCGTCATGATCTTCAAGTCGCGCGATCAGTTAAGCGCGAGCGCGGCGGCGCTTGTCGGCTTCCTCGGCGGCGGGGCTTAGCGGGGCGATCGGGCCGGCACCGCGACCGCGGCTGCGTCACGATGCGTCACGACAACGCGAGGAAGAACGGCGCGCCGATCATCGCCAAACGAGACGTCTGCGTTGCTCGACCAGCACTTCGGCATCGCCGTTGCGCGCCGTATAGTGCGTGCAAGGAGAATGCTGATGAGCGACACGATTCGTCTGGACGGCCGCGTGCTGTACCTGTCCCAGGACCCCGCTGTGATCGAGGCACAACTGGCGGGTGAAAACTTCACGCGTGCCAGCGCCGGTCCGCTGCGCGACAACGTCTCGACCGACGAAATCACACCGGTCACCGTCATGCTCACCTATGACGAACGCCTCGGCCAGTATCCGTACGTGGGCTTCAAGGCAGGCGAGCGCCTGCCGGTTGGCCGCAATGCGGTCAAGGACGGCGGCTTTCAGGTAACGGTTGCGGGCAAGCGCTACGGCAAGGGCTCTTCGCGTGAATCGAGTCCATTGGCGGAGTTGTCGGCGGGCATCCGCCTGATCGTTGCCGAGAGTTTCGAGCGCATCTATCAGCAGAATTGCGACAACATCGGTATCCTCACTACCACCGATTTCTCCGTGCTCGATCGCCTGATCGCAGGAGAGGCGGTGCCGATCGACGAGTTTCTCAAGGGCCGCGACGCGCTCACGCAGCAGATCATTCGCAGCGGCGGATTGCTCGCGTACAGCAAGTTCGCCGACTGGCCCGCGCCGCGTGTGCGGAGCGGGGAGAATGCCGAGTCCGCAGCGGGCGTGGCCGAGCCGAAGACGCTGGTCGAGAAGATCATCGAGCGTCATCTTCATCCTGGCATTGAACACGCGCAGCGCGGCGACGGTGTGTTCATCGCCGCCGACTGGCGCTTCAGCCACGACTACTTCACCGGCATGTGCGCGCATCTGATGCATCGCGCGTTCGGCAAGCCGGCGCCGCTGCATGAGCCGGACCACATCATCGCGTTTCAGGATCATCTGGTGCTCGCTTCACAAAGCATTCCGCACGTCCGCGACGGATTGCTGCCGGGTGTCGCCAATCTGATGGAAGGGCACACGTCGTTCTCGCGCGACTATCCAGTGCGCTCGCACGGCGCGCTCGATAACTCGCCGGGTTCCGAGGGTATCTGTCACGCGGTGATGGCCGAGCAGTACGCGTTGCCGGGGCAGGTGGCGTGCGGCACCGATTCGCACACGCCGCATTCGGGCGCGCTCGGCTGCCTCGCATTCGGTGCGGGCGCGACAGAAATCGCCAATAGCTGGGTGACCGGCTATGTGCGCTGCAAAGTGCCGGAAACCTTGCGCATCGAGATCGACGGCGTATTGCGCGACGGCGTGACCGCGAAAGACGTCGTGCTGCATCTGTTGCAGATGGACGCGATCCGCTCGGGCGGGGCGATCGGTCTGGTGTTCGAATACGGCGGCGCGGCGGTGCGCGCAATGTCGATCGACGAACGCGCCACGCTGACCAATATGGTTGCGGAACTGGGCGGCTTCACGGGCATCGTGGAACCGGACCAACGCACGGTGGCGTTTCTGAAGGAGCGTCGCGGGGTCGACTTCAGCCTTGAAAGCTGGATGAAAAGCGATGCCGGCGCCACGTATCGCGACACGATTCGCATCGACGCTACCGCCATCGAACCGATGCTCGCGCGTCCGGGCGATCCGGGCAATGGCGTGCCGGCGCCGCAACTTGAGAGCGATGTCGCGATCGATATCGCGTATGGCGGCTCGTGCACGGCAGGCAAGCGCGAAGACTTCGACTTCTATCACGAGGTATTGCGTTGGGGTGTGGAGCACGGCATGCATGTGCCTGACAAGACGCGCCTGTTTCTGCAATTCGGCACGATGGCAGTGCGCGCCTATTGTGAGGAACAAGGCTATTTACCGGTTTTCGAGCGCGCGGGGGTGACGCTCGTGATGCCGGGCTGCGGCTCGTGCGCGAACTGCGGACCGGGGCAGTCGGCCAACGCGAACGAGGTAACGATCAGCGCGATCAACCGCAATTTCCCTGGCCGCTCCGGTCCGGGCAACGTGTGGCTCGCGAGCCCCTACACCGTTGCAGCGAGCGCGCTGGCTGGAAAAATCACCACCTTCGAACAATTGAAGCGCGCACGCGGCTAGAATGCTGGCCGGACCTTGGGGCCCGGCATCGTGGTGCGTGCGATACGCAAAAGTAACCAGAAGGCCGGCACGAGACCGGACCCGGCGAGCATCGTCGTGCATCGCCTGCATGAGCGCACTACCAGGAGACAAACAATATGGCATCCCCCGATCACGCCGGGTCCGTCGCGCGCAGCACCGGCGGCGCGGCGTCTTCCGCAACGGCTGCGGCGTCTGCTGCGTCCATCACGCTCGACGCCGGTAGCATCTCCGCGCGCCTCGACCGGCTGCCCGCCACACGCTCCATCTGGAAGCTGGTGGTGCTGCTAAGCCTCGGCTTCTTCTTCGAACTGTACGACCTGCTGTACTCCGGCTATGTCGCGCCAGGCCTCGTCAAAAGCGGGCTGTTGACGGCGACCACGCACGGTCTGTTCGGCTCGACCGGTGTCGCGAGTTTCATCGCCGCGCTGTTTAGCGGGTTATTCATCGGCACGATCGCGTGCGGCTTTCTGGCGGATCGCTTCGGGCGCCGCGCCGTGTTCACGTACTCGCTGCTGTGGTACACGGCGGCCAACGTCGTGATGGCGTTTCAGGAAACGGCCACGGGTTTGAACTTCTGGCGCTTCGTGGCGGGGATCGGCATCGGCGTCGAACTGGTGACGATCGGCACGTATATCTCGGAGCTGGTGCCCAAGCAGATCCGCGGCCGGGCTTTCGCGTGCGAACAGGCCGTCGGTTTCACGGCGGTACCGGTAGTCGCGTTTCTCTCTTACGTGCTGGTGCCGCGCACGCTGCTTGGTCTCGACGGCTGGCGCTGGGTGGTGCTGATCGGCGCGCACGGAGCGCTGTTCGTGTGGTGGATCCGACGAGCGTTGCCGGAAAGCCCGCGCTGGCTCGCGCAACAAGGGCGTCTTGCCGAAGCCGATCGCGTGATGAGCGAACTTGAAGCGAAGGTGCGCGGCGAATATGGCCGTGAACTGCCGCCGCCCGCAGCGCCGGTGCCGGTTGCGCCGCGCGGCAGCTTTCGCGATATGTGGGTGCCGCCGTACCGCGGCCGTACCGTGATGATGACGCTCTTCAATATTTTCCAGACGGTCGGTTTCTATGGTTTCGCGAACTGGGTGCCGACGTTGCTGATCAAGCAGGGCATTACGATCACCACAAGCCTGATGTACTCGAGCGTGATTGCGCTGGCCGCGCCGATCGGTCCGATTATCGGCCTCTTTATCGGCGACCGCTTCGAGCGCAAGACGGTGATCGTGGCGATGGCGGCCGTGAATATCGTGTGCGGCTTGTGGTTCAGCCAGGCATCCGGCGCGGTGTTGCTGGTGAGCCTCGGGGTGTGTCTGACGCTCGCGGGCAACATCATTTCGTACAGCTACCATGCGTACCAGGCCGAACTCTTTCCGACCAGCATTCGCGCGCGGGCGGTGGGCTTTGTTTATTCGTGGAGCCGTTTCTCGGCGATCTTCACGGCCTTTCTGATCGCGGCGGTGCTGAAGCACTTCGGCACCACTGGCGTATTCGTCTTCATCGCCGGTGCGATGCTGATCGTGATGCTGGCGATCGGTCTGATGGGGCCGCGTACAAAGGGGCTGGAGCTGGAGAAGATTTCGAAGTAGAACGAGTCAGAACAACTGTTCCTGCCCCGACATCAACGTCGTGAAATCGTCGCGCAACAGCGGCAGGATCGCATCCGCAACCGGTTGCAACTGCCGCGTCAGATAGTGTTCGTAGTCGATCGCCGAGCGCAAGGTCTCGAGCGGTTCCGGTCCGGCGGTTGTCATCACATAGCTGATCCAGCCGCCGTTCTGGTATTGCAATGGACGTCCCTGTTGCCGGTTGAACTCGTCGGCCACGCGTGCCGCGCGCACATGCGGCGGCACGTTGCGTTCGTACTCGCCGAGCGAGCGGCGCAAGCGCTTGCGGTACACGAGCTGATCGTCCAGTTTTCCCGCCAGCGTATCGCGCACATAGTCGCGTACATAGTCCCGATACGGCTGTTGCCTGAAGATTCGCCCGTAGAGTTCCTGCTGGAACTGCTGGGCAAGCGGCGTCCAGTCGGTGCGCACCGTTTCGAGCCCTTTGTAGACGATGTTTTCGCTGCCGTCCGGCAAAACAGTCAGCCCGGCATAGCGTTTCTTGCTGCCTTCCTCGGCGCCGCGAATCGTCGGCATGAAAAAGCGCTTGTAGTGCCGCTCGAATTGCAGCTCCAGCGCGCTCTCGAGTCCGAAGCGTGCCTGCAGATCCTGCCGCCATTGCGCATTGATATGCTCGACCAGCGCGCGGCCGATCCGGCTCGCATCTTCTTCGCTGTGCGCGTGCTTCAGCCAGACGAAAGTCGAATCGGTGTCGCCGTAAATGACTTCGTAGCCTTGCGCCTCGATCAGCTCGCGCGTGGCGTGCATGATTTCGTGGCCGCGCATCGTGATCGACGACGCGAGGCGCGGGTCGAAGAAACGGCATCCGGTGGAACCGAGCACGCCGTAGAAAGCGTTCATGATGATTTTCAACGCCTGCGAAAGCGGCCCGTTGTGCGCGCGTTTGGCGGCTTCGCGTGCCTGCCACACCTGGCCGACGATCGAAGGCAGGCAATGGCGCGTGCGCGAGAAGCGTGCGCCGAGAAAACCCGGCACCGATTGATCGTCGGCGGGATTCAGCATGCCTTCCACGAGCCCTAGCGGGTCGATCAGAAACGTCCGGATGATCGACGGGTAGAGGCTCTTGTAGTCGAGCACCAGCACGGAATCGTAGAGGCCGGGCCGCGAATCCATCACGAAGCCGCCGGGGCTCGCGGCACCGGCTACGTCGCCAAGATTCGGCGCGACGTAACCCTGACGATGCATGCGCGGCATATATAGATGCGTGAACGCCGCGACCGATCCGCCGCTGCGGTCCGCGGGCAGGCCGGTCACGGTTGCGCGCTCCAGCAGGAACGACAGCAGTTCGGTTTTCGCAAAGATGCGCGTGACCAGTTCGCAATCCTTCAGGTTATAGCGCGCCAGGGCCGGCTTGTCCTCGTCGAAACGGCGCTGGATTTCGTCCATGCGTTGATAAGGATTGTCGATCGCCTTGCCTTCGCCCAATACGGCACGCGCCACATATTCGAGGCTGAACGAAGGGAAACTCCACGTCGCGGAGCGCAAGGCTTCGATACCGTCGATGATCAATCGTCCCGCGGCGCCCGCGAAGAAATGATTCTGTTTGTGGCCGTGCTCGCGCCATTCCATCACGGCGCCACCGCGGCCGAGTCGCAGCGGCACGCGATACTGTTCGGCGTGCTGCTGCAACACACGCAAGTCGAACTGCACGAGGTTCCAGCCGATGATCGCATCGGGGTCGTGCCGTTCCAGCCACGTATTCAGTTTTTCCAGCAGCTGTGCGCGGCTTTCGCAGTATTCGAGGTCGAAGTCGATACCACCGGCGTCACCGTTCGGCGGTCCCAGCATATAGACCTGACGCTGTCCGCATCCTTCGAGCGCGATGGAATAGAGTTCGGCGTGCGCGCTGGTTTCGATATCGAGCGACACCAGCTTCAACGACGGACGGTAGTCCGTAGCCGGTTTCAATTCGCCGTTCATGAGCGGGCCGCCATGCTGCGCGTCGCCGCCGAACCATACCGGCGCGGTGATGAAGCGCTCCATCATGTAGCGCTCGGGCGGGAAAATATCCGCCTCGTAGACGTCGACGCCGCCTTGTTTCAAGCGCTTCTCGAGGCCTGTCAATTGCCGGTATTGCGGACAGTAGAGTCCCATGACCGGCCGATGCTGGAAATCGCATAGATCGAGCGGACGCAGATCGAGCGGCGCCTCACGGCGCAGGATTGTTTCCGCGCGTTCCCGGTGCGCGGCCGGAATGAACGCCACTGAAGGCTGAGGGCGCAAACGGATGTGACGGGGCCCGCCGTCTGTTGCCAGCCAGAAATCCACTTCCGTGCCGGCGGGAGTATCCCGCCAATGTCGGGTCAGAATGAAACCCTGTTCAAGCTCAGTCAAACTGCCACCTCTAAACGGGCGTCATCGCCTGGCTCGATTTTACCGTTATGCGCTTTGAGCCGTGCCGCCACTCTTTCGGTGGCAACGATGAGTGATGGGTCGGTTCAGATGAACGCGCTGGATGCAGACGCGCCGGCTAGTCTGTATGATCGTTTTGCAGCGATTCCTTCGGCGTGGATCATGCGCCGGTCAAGCCCATCAGAAACGGAGTGAACGATATGAAGTTGAGCAAGCTTGTTATTGTGGTCGCGGTAGCTGCAACCAGTTTTGGCGCGCAGGCCCAAGTGGCCGGCACGCAGCCCTTAAGCGTCACGGTCGAGCAATCGAATGCGCTGCTGAGCGGCTGGAGTGTGAAGAAGAGCATTCTCGGCAAGGGCGTGTATAACGATCAGAACGAAAAGATCGGTACGATCCGCGATCTGGTGGTCGCCCCCGATGGCTCGCTGTCCGCCGCCATTGTCTCCGCGGGCGGATTCCTGGGCGTGGCGTCGCATGACGTAGCCGTGCCTATCGCCGCACTGGATATTCGTTCGGGGAATTTCTATCTGGCAGGCGCGACGAAAGATGCGTTGAAGGCGACGCCCGCGTTTCAGTACAACAAGGTTCAGTCGCCGCCGAAGCCTAAAAAGCTGACTGGCCAGTAATGTGTCGAGCCGGCGAGTTCGCCGGCCGGGGTCGTTAAGCGCGCTTCAAATCCGGCCCGCTTAACGACGGTTCTGCTAAAGCACGCTTATGCTTCCAGCGCGAGCGTGGCGAACGTGCCCAGCCAATGTTCGCCCATGTAGTCGCCGGCCACGTGCGGCAGGGCGCTCTGAAGATGACGCTCGGCCGAATCGAACAATACGGTGCGGCGCACGTCGCCGGCCGGCAACGCGCGCGCCAGCGAACGCTGGCACCACGCGCGGCTCAGGTTCAGGCCATCCAGGTGGGCAATCTTGCCGTCGGTGCGATCGGTCACGGTGACAGGTTCAAACAGCGTGGCCGGCTTCTTCGCACCGAGATCCGGCAGAAAGCGCCTGAACCATTCGCTGAATTGCGCGGGCGGCAACACCCGCCGCATCAGTTCCGCTTCCATTAGCGAAGGCGACAGGAACTCGTCGCCGGCCGGCTCCCAGGCCTGGCACGCGACATCGTTCAGGAACCAGCGTTCCGCCGTGTTGACCAGCAGCGCTTCGAGCGATTCACGCGAGGTTTGCCGCGCGAAATCGAGCGTGAGCGCAAGTGCGAATGCCATGTTGAAGTGCGTGCCGACGCGCAACGGGTAGGTCGCTTTCGGCAGAAATTCCTCGAAGCGCTCGACAAAGGCTTCGGTCAAGGGTGCAAAAACCTTGGACCAGCGCGCCGCTTCCGACAGCTTCAGCGTGTGCAGTTGCGCGCTTAGTGCAAGCAGCCAGGCCCATCCATACGGGCGCTCGAAACCGCGGTTATGCGCCAGATCGAGATACGCCAGTTCGCCGGCCACATTCGCCGGGGTGAAATGCTCGTCGACCACCGCGACAATGCGCGCTGCTTCAGGCAGATCGGGGAAGCGGTCGAGCAGATGCAGGATGAGCCAGTAACCATGCACGCACGAATGCCAATCGTAGCTGCCGTAAAAAATCGGATGCAGTGCGCGCGGGCCCTGCACGTCTTGCGGACCGGCAAGCGAATGGGTCAGCTTGTTCGGATACTCGCGCGTGAGATGGGCGAGTGCGAGATTGGCGAATTTAGACGCGAATTCGGGCGTGAGTTGAACAGTCATCGGCGCCTCCTCAAAAGCGGAATACGAACAGGTACAACAGTATGGTATTGACGATCAGCAATAGTAAAGCAGTTGGCCACTGCGCCTTGATCACGCCATTCTGGTCTTTCAGTTCAAGCAGCGCAGCCGGCACGATATTGAAGTTGGCGGCCATTGGGGTCATCAAAGTGCCGCAGAAGCCGCACAACATGCCGATCGCACCGAGAATGGCCGGGTTGCCGTGGAACTGATGCACGATCAATGGCAGGCCGATGCCGGCTGTCATCACCGGAAACGCGGCAAACGCGTTACCCATGATCATCGTGAAGATCGCCATGCCGAATGTATAAGCCGCGACCACCGCGAAAGCGGAGTCGACCGGAATCCACGTTTTCACGAGATCCGACACGACGTGGCCCACACCGGCAATCGCAAACAGCGCGCCGAGGGCGGCCAGCATCTGCGGCAGAATCGCGGCCCAACCCACGGTATCCATGGTGTGCCGCGCGTCTTTCAACGCATGCACCGGCGAGTCGCGCAACATGAACAGCGCGGCGCCGAAGGCGACCAGCGTGCCTAGCACCAGTGAAATCAGCGTGACGTTCTTCGGCTCGACGAACGGTACATATTTCAGCGTCAAGGTGCCGAGCAGGGTAATGACCGGAATCAGCAGCGCCGGGATGAAAAGCTTATTGCCGAAGCGCCGTGCGTTGGCTTCGCGGCGCGTGGCGGCCGCTTCGCTATTGCCGTCGGTTTTGCCTTTGCCGAGCTTGCCGGACCCGGCGATCAGGGCGAGTGCAATCGCGAGACAGCCGGTCACGAAATGCGGCAGTTCCCCGCCGAACATAAAGGTGATCGCGTAGATGCCCCAGAACAGAAAGTTGACGATACGGCGTGGATTCGAGCGGTCTTGCAGATTGAAGAGCGCGAACGCGGCAAACATCAAACCGGCCAGCACGTAGAGGGATTCGAGCTTGATCGTCATCGTGCAATACCTCGTTGCTGTCCTGCCGCCGCGCCCAGCGCATTCATCTTATGCGAGAGATTGCGATCGAGCAGCAGCAGGCGCACGACGTGAATCACGAGTGCCGCCACCGCCGTGGGAATCGCCCATACGGACACGTGCAGGGGCTCGACGACGATGCCGTTCTGCTCGAGAAAACCTTTGATCAGCAGGATCGACTGGATCGCAATGAAAATATCTTCGCCGAAGAACACGGCAATGTTGTCGACCGCCGACGCATTCGCGCGAATCTGCTGACGCACCGCGTCGGGCAGTTCGCCATAGCGGTTCGCGGCGGCCGCCTCGGCCATTGGCGCGATCAGCGGACGCACCATCTGCGCATGGCCACCGAGCGAAGTGAGCCCAAGCGCGGCCGTGATCTGGCGAATCACGAAATAGAGCATCAGCACGCGGCCCGTGGTGGCGGCGTGCAGGCGCGAAATCAGGTGTTTGGCCTGTTCCTTCAGGCCGTTGCGTTCGAGCAGCGCGATCACGGGCAGCGTGAGCCAGATCAGGCCCATGTAGCGGTTATCGGCGAATGCCTTGCCGAACGCGCTGACGATTTCCACCGGTTGCAAGCCCCCGGCGATGCCGGTGGCGACTCCCGCGATCGTCACCACCAGTAGCGCATTGAAGCGCAATGCGAAGCCGAGTACGACGATCGGCACGCCAATCAAGACCCACATGCTGTTCTCCTGTGTCGCTGCTATGCCGTTGTTTTGCCGCTGTGCGTGTTGTTTCAGATGCCTCGCGCAGACTGGTTGCGCCCGCGATGCGACGGGTTGCGCCAGGTTGCAATGACGCGTAGGCGAGGAAATCTAACACGATAATTTATCGATAAATAGTCGACAAAATGCCGTTTTCGGGTAAACGCCAGGTGGCAGGTTGATAGGCCGGTGAGTTTGCAGGGTGGGAACGGGACGTGTGGTGCGGGAGGCGTGGCTCAAGCCGGCAGCCTGCCTTGCGTCAGCAGGGGCAGCGCGGCACTGCGCAGCGGAGTCCGGTTTCGCGCCGCGCCGCGCGTTCAGGCTGGCAGCGCGTTGTTCTTCAGACAGTCGATGAAATATTCCGCCGCATCGCCCAGCACGCCATCCTTGCGATGAATCAGGCTGAGCGCGAGGGGCGGCAGTGCGAAATCGAGCGCGACGCGCTCCAGCGTGCCGCACTCGATTTCCTCGTTCAACTGGAAATCCGGCCAGACGCTCACCACGCCCGCTTCGCTGGCGAGTTCGGCATAGAGCCGCCGCGCGGTGCAAACCGTGATCCTCGAAGGCGGCGCCAGCGTCCCGCCTGTATCACCCGCGCGCGCGGTTAGCGCGGCCCAGAATGCGGGCACGCTTTTGCGCGTGTAGTTGTAGAGCCAGTGCGCTTCCCGCAAACCGGCAAGCTGTGTTGCGCCCGCCAGCGGATCGCCCGACTTGACCGCCAGCGATTGCGACACCGTGCCGAGCGGTGTCACGCGGAACTCGTTGCTGGGGTCCCCTTCGCCGGTAAAACCGATGCACATGTCGAATGAGCCGTCGCGCAGGCCGTCGATGAGACGCGTGGTCTGGTACTCGTGCACGTCGAGCTGCACATCGGGAAATCGCTTGCGGAAAGCGTGAATTGCTTCAGGCACGACGATCGACGCCGCGAGCAGCGACACGCCGATCTCGAGTGTTCGCCCGGCCGACGACTTCATCTCCTCCAACTCCTGCTCGGCCCGTGCGATCTCGGTCACGACAGTTCGCGCACGCCGGAGCAGCGCTTCGCCATACGGTGTCAAACGAATTCCCGAGCCACTGCGCAATAACAGTTGCACGCCGAGGCGCGCCTCCAGTTCATTGATGCTCTTGGTGACGGCCGGCTGCGACAGGCACAGCGCATCGGCGGCGGCCATCAGCGTGCCGTGCTCGGCAATCGCCACGAGGGTGCGTAATTGAGTGGTTTTCATGGTGTCCGCGGCCCATAAGCGTTGGCTATGTACATAAAAAACTGGAAATTGACCAGTCGCGGGGCTGGCTAGTATAGCCACTGCGCCGCTGGCCACGAGGCGCGCGGCCGGCAGCACTCAAGACAAGGAGCGAAAGTGGGACTGAAACTAATCGATGCGGACATCGACGAACTGGTGGCATTGCGGCGAGACATTCACGCCAATCCGGAGACGGCTTTCGACGAGACACGCACAAGCGAGCTCGTTGCCGCGAAACTGCGCGCCTGGGATATCGAAACACACACGAGTATCGGCAAAACGGGCGTGGTTGGTGTGATTCGTGGCACGCGTACGGCGCCCGGCATGGGGCGCACCATCGCATTGCGCGCGGACATGGATGCGCTGCCGATGGAAGAAGAGGGCCGTCCGTTGCACCGCTCGTTGCGGCAAGGGGTATTTCACGGTTGCGGCCACGACGGCCACACCGCGATGCTGCTCGGCACGGCACGCCATTTCAGCCGTCATCGCGATTTCGCCGGGACGCTCGTGCTGATTTTCCAACCCGCCGAGGAAACCGGCGGTGGTGCGCTGGCCATGCTGGCCGACGGGCTCGAAAGCCGGTTTCCGTACGACGAGATCTACGGCATGCATAATGCGCCGCATTTTGCGCCGGGTACGTTCGGCGTACGCGACGGCGCCATGCTGGCGTCGTGCGACGAGATGCGGATCGACGTGACCGGCGTTGGCGGTCATGGCTCGTCGCCTGAAAAGACCCGGGACCCGATCGCGGCTGCCGCGCAACTCATTTGCGCGCTGCAGACTGTGGTGAGCCGCGCGATCGATCCTGCTTCGGCTGCCGTACTCAGCATCGGCAGCATTCATGCGGGCACCACGTCGAACGTGATTCCTTCGCATGCGCAGATGACGGGCACCGTGCGCACGTTCGACGAAAGCGTGCGCGAACGGATGAAGGCGCGCATCGAGTCGATCTGCGCGGGCGTCGCACTCGCGACCGAATGCGAGATCGCGGTGACGTTCTATGGCAGCTCGCCTGCGACGATCAATCATCGTGTGCAGGCCGAAGCAGCGGCAGCGGCGGCGGAGCAAGTGTTCGGCGCGGAGAACGTGCTGCACGATTTTCCGCCGCTCAACGGCTCGGAGGACTTCTCCGAGTTTCTATTGCGTCGCCCCGGCGCCTATGTGCTACTTGGACAGGGCGGGGTCTATTGCCATCACCCCGAGTTCGATTTCAACGACGACGTGCTGCCGCTCGGCGTACGCTTCTTCGTGACGCTGGCCCTCGCGCGTCTCGACGCCTAGCCCATCCTTTCGCATCAGCCGCATCAGTTGCAGCGCGTTGGCGCGAATACTGCGGGCGCAGCAGCGATGACGCATCCGGATATCGCCTAGAACAACTCCAGAATCCGGTGATACATCATCCCAAGTTCCAGCGCCGGTCCGCGCAACGCCGGCCCACCCGGAAAGCGCGCATGCCGCAATTGAGCGAACAGATCGAAGGCCGCTGTCTCACCGGCCATGGCCTTCGCAACGACGCGCCCGGCGATCCCGGTCAGCGCCACGCCGTGACCGGAAAACCCCTGCACGTAGAAGTAATTCGGATCGATCGAGCCGAAATCGGGTGCCCGATTGCGTGTCACGTCGACAAAACCACCCCACGCATAGTCGATTCGCACATCGTCGAGCTGCGGAAACACGCCGATCATGCGCTGGCGAATCTCTTCGCCGAGTTGTGCGGGCGACGCACCGGTCGAACTCGCGCGTCCACCGAACAGCACCCGATGATCCGCCGACAGACGGAAGTAATCGAGGAAGAAGTTGTTGTCGCAAATCGCTTCGCGCCCTTTGATCAGGGCATCCGCGCGTTCTTTACCGAGCGGCTCCGTGGCGACGATATACGACGCGATCGGCGCGATACGCGCGGCCACCGGCGCGGGCAGCACGCCGCCGAGCGTGGCGTTGCCGCACGCGGCGACGAAGCGGCAGCGCACTTCACCGCCGGCCGTCCGCACAACGGGTCGCGCGCCGCGCACAACTTCGATCACCGGCGAATGCGCGAACAATTGCGCGCCTTCACGACGCGCTGCATCGGCAAGACCGAGGCAGTATTTGAGGGGATGCAGGTGGCCGGAGAACGGATCGTAGACCCCCGCCAGATAACGTCGCGACGCGACCCGTGAACGCACCTCATCGGTATCGAGCCACGAGAGTTTCGTGTAACCCCAGCGTTGCGCGGCCGACTCCATCCACGAACGCAAATCCGGCACGCGTTTGGGCTTGGTCGCGACCGTCAGATAACCGGCGGTGAAATCGCAATCGATGCCGTAACGTTCAATGCGCTCGCGCACCAAAGCGACGCCTTCCACCGACATCGCCCACGCGGCGCGCGCACCGTCGAGACCGAGCTGACGCTCGATGATCTCGTCTTTCGCGAAACCCACCAGGGTCTGTCCGCCGTTGCGGCCGGACGCTCCCCAGCCGGGGCGGTGCGCATCGAGCACGATCACCGACAGGCCGCGCGCCCGGCACTCGAGCGCCACCGACAAACCGGCGAAGCCGGCGCCGATCACGCAGACGTCGGCCTCCACAGTGCCGTCGAGCGTCGGATCGTCGGTAAGCGGACGGGTCGCGCTCGCCTCGTAGTACGAGTTGGCGATCAGCGCATCGGCGCGGTGGTCGAGGGTGTTGAAGCCGGGAGTCGGAGCGTTCATCAGAGCAGATCCTTCATTCGATACCAGGCCATCGCGAGCACGAGGGCAGGGGTGCGAAGTGTAGCGCCGCCGGGGAAGTCGCGGTGACGAATCTTGCCGAACAGATCGAAGCGCGATGCCTGGCCGTCGATCGCCTCGGCGATCAGCTTGCCGGCGAGGCCGGTGGTGTTCACCCCGTGACCGGAGAAGCCTTGAGCGAAATATACCGTCGGCGACAGGCGCCCGAAATGCGGCGCGCGATTCATCGTAATGTCGACGAAGCCGCCCCACGCGTAGTCGATTTTGACATCGTCGAGTTGCGGGAAGGTCTTCAGCATATCGCGGCGCATCGCCTCGCCGAGGTTGCGAGGCGCGAACGTCGAGTAGCTGACTTTACCGCCCCACAGCAAGCGGTTATCGGGCGCCGGGCGGAAATAGTCCAGTACGAAGCGGCTGTCGCACACGGCTGCTTTCGCCGGCATCAATGCTTCGGCGCGATCGGGGTCGAGCGGTTCGGTGGCGATCACGTAGGTGCCGACCGGCATGATCTTGCTGGCGATGTCCGGTGCGAGTTGGCCGAGATAGGTATTGCAGGCAAGCACAACGAATTGCGCATTCACCTGGCCGCGCGCTGTTTCGGCCACATGCCGGCCGTTTTCCCCGCGCAACGCGGTGACGCAACTGTCTTCGAAAATCCGCACGCCGGCCTCGCGTGCCGCACGCGCCAGGCCGAGCGTGTAGTTCAGCGGGTGCAGATGGCCGCTGTCCGCGTCGAACAGGCCGCCAAGATAGCGTTGCGATTGAACATACTCGCCGACGCCATCGGCGTCGACATAGCTGAAGCGCTCGTAACCGAAGCGCCGTTGCGCTTCGTCGCGCCATTTTTGCAACGCGTCCGTATCGCGCGGCTTGTTCGCCGCCGTCAGATAGCCGATGGTCAGATCGCAATCGATCTGATGCTTCGCGACGCGCTCCTTGACGATATCCAGGGTTTCAAGCCCCATGTCCCAAACACGCTTCACGTCATCCGCGGGCATGAACTTCGCGAATGTATCGATATCGCAGGCGAAGCCGCCGATCAACTGGCCGCCGTTGCGGCCGCTCGCGGCCCAACCGACTTTCGATGCTTCGAGCACCGCGACCGAGTGGCCGCGTTCGGCAAGGTTCAACGCAGTCGAGATGCCGGTGAGGCCCGCGCCGATCACACAGACGTCGACGTTGAGCGTTTCTTCGAGCGGAGGGTGGCGCGTGCTGTCGTTGGCGGTTGCTGCGTAATACGAGGCGACGTGAGGCTGGTTTGAGAATCGGAGCATAGGCAGAGCATGCGGAAGAGGCCTTGGCGCGTGACCCGCCATAAGGCCGGGCCACGCGGTGAGGCGGGTCGTATTAGAACGAGTAGATGAACTGCGTCGCGAGCAGGTCGTTGGACTTGCCGTACGAACCGTCGTTCTTCAGGAACACCTGTTTGTTCGCCCAGTCGTGGCGGTATTCCACCTTGACCGTGATCTGCTGGGTCGGGTAGAACAGCAGATCGAGCGAAACGTCCTGACGGGTGGCCCCCTTGCACTCGAAGCCCAGACCGCCGTTCGCCTTCGAATTGGCCAGACAGTCCGCGCCAATGCCGAAGCCGTCAGCCGTGTCCATGCCGTTCGAGTTCAGCGCAATACCACCGCCGCCGCCACCGTTCTTGCTGTCGACAAGCAGGTCGTAGCGCACCGTCGCACCCATGCGACCCACCACCGGCAGATTGAACTTGCGGTGCGCGAGCAGCGACAGGCCGTACCACTGCGCCTGACCGCCGTTGAACGCGGCATTCTGCTGCTGACCGTAATCGACTTCGGCGTTGTACTGCACGTCGGCGAGGGTATAGGTCAGGTCCGCTTCACCGAAGAAGAATGTGCCGCCCGCGCTGGGCGACTGGCCGCCTACGCCGTAGGAGACCGCACCGGTGTTCGCATCGATCGCGCTGGGCAGCGTCTGACGTCCGATATTGAACGACCCGCCAATATCCAGTGCGCTCGACCACGTGTAGTCGGTACGCGCGGTGAAGGTCGGGATCTTGTTGCTGGTCGTGATCGGGTCGCCCAGCGCGTTGGTGCCGATCTGGGTGGTCGCGCCATACGTGCGGTACTGCTCGTTGCCGAGGAAGAACTTCCACGCCCAGTTACCCGTCGTATAGTTCGCGCCGATCCCGATGTAGCTGCCCGGGTCGGAGAAGTCATACAGCAGGTTGTGCGTGAGCGTGAGCATCTGGTTCGACTGCTGTACTTCATAGCCGCCGAAGCTCGGAATCAAACCGGCCACGAGCGTCGTGGTCGCCGTCAGAGGTACATTGACGACCGCCGTGTTCAGGATGTTGTTGCCAATATCTCCGTGCTCGTTCTGCAGCAGCGTAATACCGTTGCCGCGGTTCGGCATCAGGGTGATCTCGGCCGACGGCGCCATCGGGCCGACACCGAAGGTCTTCTTGATGTCCAGGTACAGATCGCCGAACGTGCTGTTGAAGTAGTTGTAGCTGCTTTCGTGGTTCGCGAACAGGAACGACGAGCTGCTCTGCGCGCGGTTATACAGGTACGTCGGATCGATGTAACCCGTCACCGACAAACCCGCGATCGGGCCCGTGTTCGCCGCGTCCACCAGCGAGTCGACCTTCAGCTGCTGATTGGCGATCTGCTGCTTCATCGCATCGACCTGATCGTTGGTCAGCGTCGCCTGGGCCTTGCCGTAATCCGGCGAGGAGATGTCGACCGGTGCCGCCACCACAGCCGGAGCCGGCGCCGCGGTGCTGGCTGCGGCTGCCTTCGGCCTGGACGCTACCTCGGAACGCAACTGCTTCACCTCCTTTTGCAGTGCGTTGAGTTGGGCCTGGAGCGCCTTGATCTGGTCGCTGGTGGCGTCTGCCATGGCAAAGCCAGGCAAACTCCCCGCCACCAACAGACAGATGAGCTTCTTTCTCATGCAAATTCTCCTTATTGGTCGTATTGCAAAGGACTTCTTATGCGCGTGCCGTATCGAGTGACTTCCGTACGGTGGCTTGTTGTGGTGCTGACGGTAACGGGTCGGCGGCATCGGCGAGTGCGAACGCCATCTGCATGTCGCGGTTGCGCCTGCGCTCACGCACCTGCATCCAGCGGTTCACGGCGATCACGCCGACCGTCACCGTGGTGATGAAGATCGTCGCAAGCGCGTTCATTTCCGGATTCAGGCCAAGACGCACACGCGAGAACACGACGAGCGGCAACGTGGTGGAGCCCGGACCGGACAGGAACGCGGAGAGCACGAGATCGTCGAAAGACAGCGTGAACGACAGCAGCCAGCCGGACATCAGCGCCTGCGAGATCAGCGGCAGCGTGATCAGGAAGAACACCTTGAAGGGCGTGGCGCCGAGATCGAGCGCGGCTTCTTCGAGCGACCTGTTGAGTTCCTTCACCCGCGATTGCACGATGATCGCCACATACGAAACGCACAGCATCACGTGGCCGATCCAGATCGTGAAGAGACCACGCCCCTTCGGCCAGCCGAGCATCTGTTCGAGCGCGACGAACAGCAGCAGCAGCGAGATGCCCTGAATCACTTCAGGAATCACGAGCGGCGCGTTGATCATGCCGGCGAACAGCGTGAAGCCGCGAAAGCGTCCGAAGCGGGCCAGCACGAAACCCGCCCACGTACCGATCACCACCGATGCACACGCGGTCAGCAGACCGATTTTCAGCGACAGCCACGCTGCATTGAGCAGTTCGCCGTCCTGCAGCAGTGCGCCATACCATTTGAGCGAGAAGCCGGACCAGACCGTGACGAGCTTCGATTCGTTGAACGAATACACCACCAGGCTGATGATCGGGATATACAGGAACAGAAATCCGAACGTCAGCACGCTATTGGAAAGCGTTTTATTTGGCTTGATCATTTCGCGCCCTCCAGTTCCTTGACCTGGTAGTACTGGAACACGGCCATTGGCACGAGCAGCAGTAGAACCATGGCGACGGTGACGGCGGATGCCATCGGCCAGTCCATATCGTTGAAGAATTCATCCCACATCACGCGGCCGATCATCAGCGTGTCGGCGCCGCCGAGCAGCTCGGGAATCACGTACTCGCCGACTGCCGGAATGAACACCAGCAGACTGCCGGCGATGATGCCGTTCTTCGACAGCGGCAAGGTGATGCGCGTGAACGCGGTCCACGGTTTGCACCCGAGGTCATAGGCCGCTTCGAGCAGCGTCAGATCCATCTTCACCAGGTGCGCATACAGCGGCATCACCATGAACGGCAGGTACGAATAGACCATGCCGATATACACGCCAATATCCGTGTGGTAGAGGCGCAACGGCGAATGAATCATGCCGATGGCCATCAGCGTGTGATTGAGCAGGCCGTCGTCCTTCAGGATGCCGATCCAGGCGTAGACGCGGATCAGGAACGACGTCCAGAACGGCAGCATCACGCCCATCATCAGCAGGTTGCGCTTCGTGGGTTCCGAGCGGGCGATATAGTACGCAATCGGATAGCCGATCAGCAGGCAGAAGAAGGTCGAGATCGCCGCCATCTTCAGCGAACTGATATACGTCGCGACGTACAGATCGTCTTGCAGCAGGAACGCGTAGTGGCCGAGCTGCATCGCGAAATGCACCATGCCGTCCTTGACCGTCACGAGATCCGTGTACGGCGGAATGCCCAGGCGCAGATCGGCGAAACTGATCTTCAGCACCAGCACGAACGGCAACGCGAAGAACACCGTGAGCCACAGGAACGGCACGCCGATCACCGTCGTGCGGCCCGACGGCACCAGCAACGGAAGGCGTTTCTTCAGCCAGCCGGTGAGACGGCCGCTGGACGGCGCGCCGAGCGCCGCGGGGGAGGTAGTGGGATTGCTCATTGCGTCAGCACCACGCCGCTAGCCGGCGACCAGTAGACGAACACGTCGTCGTTATAGGAAGGGGCACCCTCGCTCATCAGGTGCGAGCTGGAGAGATTCGACACGACCGTCTTGCCGCTCGGCAGGCGCACGTGGTACAGCGAATAGCTGCCCATGTACGCCACGTCGGAAACCACGCCGCGCGTCCAGTTGTGCGGCGTAGCCGGTTTTTCGCGCGACACCTTCACGCGCTCCGGGCGCACCGAAATACCCACCGGCATGCCGAGCGGCCCGGTAATGCCGTGGCTCACGTAGATGCGTGTTTCGAGGTCTTCGCTCTCGACGAAAATATGGTCCGGCTCGTCCGCCACCACCGTGCCTTCGAACAGGTTGGTCGAGCCGATGAACTCCGCCGAGAAGCGGCTGTTCGGAAACTCGTACACCTGGCTGGGCGAGCCGATCTGCACGATGCGGCCTTCGCTCATCACCGCGAGACGACCGGCCATCGTCATGGCTTCTTCCTGATCGTGCGTGACCATCACGCAGGTCACGTCGACCTTGTCGATGATGTTCACCAGTTCCAGCTGGGTCTTCTGGCGGATCTGCTTGTCGAGCGCCGACATCGGCTCGTCGAGCAGCAGCAGCTTGGGGCGCTTGACGAGCGAGCGCGCCAGCGCCACGCGCTGCTGCTGTCCACCGGAGAGCTGATGCGGCTTGCGTTGCGCGTATTTACCCATCTGCACGAGATTGAGCGCGTCGGCAACACGCTCCTTGATCTCGTTCTTCGGCGTGCCCTCCTGCTTGAGGCCGAAGGCAATGTTCGCTTCGACCGTCATGTGCGGGAACAGCGCATACGACTGGAACATCATGTTGACCGGCCGCTTGTACGGCGGCATCGCGGCAAGATCTTCGCCGTCGACGAAAATGCGCCCGGACGTCACCGTCTCGAGCCCCGCGAGCATGCGCAGGAGTGTGGACTTGCCGCAGCCGGAGCTGCCGAGCAGGGCAAACAGTTCGTTCTTGGCAATACTCAGGTTGACGTTGTCGACAGCCGTGCTGTCGCCGAATTTCTTCACGACATTTTCGATGCGAACGAATTCGTCCGATTTCGATTTTGTCGTCGGGGCGGGGCGGGCCATCTGGGTGGCGCCGGCTACGCTATGGGATGTCGTCGAGTTCATGATGTAACCATTCCTTGCGGATCGCGAGCGCAAGTGTCTCCATACGAGGCGCGGAAAGCGACTCGCAAGATGCGCTGCGATCGGAAAACATGGGACTGCGCGTGGACGGCGCAGGCTGACTACCGTTACTGCCATTCATGCGCTCAGGGTTCGAGCGATCCCTGAGCGCGGGATCAAAGTGATTGGTTTGGCTTTAATTAATGGCCGGTTTTAAGCTGCGCCCAAAGACGGTTTTCGAGGCGCAGAATGTCGGTGGGCATCGGCTTCATGAGCGTCATTTTGCTCAGGACTTCGTCGCCCGGATAAACAGTCGTATCTTGCGCAACCGCTGGCGTAACGAATTGACGTGCCGCCTTGTTCGCAGTCGGATAGAACACTTCATTGGTGATCGCTGCGTTGACCTTCGGGTCTTCGATGTAATTGATCCACTTCAACGCGGCTTCCGGATGCGGTGCGTCTTTGGGAATCACCATCACGTCGAACCACAGCAAACCGCCTTCCTTCACATTCGAGAACTTCACCTGATACGAACGCTTGGCTTCCGCGGTACGGCGGCTGGCGATGCCGACGTCGCCGGACCATGCCACCGCCACGCACACGTCGTTATTGGCGAGGTCGTTGATGTAGCCGGAAGAATTGAACTGGGTGATGTACGGGCGGACTTTTTTCAGCACTTCGTACGCGGCCTGGTAATCGGCGGGATTCGTGCTGTTCGGATCCTTGTGCATGTACTGCAACGTGGCCGCGAATACGTCAACCGCCTGATCGAGGAACGACACGCCGCAGCCTTTCAGCTTCGACAGATTCGCTGGGTCGAACACGAGTGCCCAGCTATCGACCGGCGCGTTCGCACCGAGTGCCTTCTGCACGGCTTGCACGTTGTAGCCGATACCATCCGTGCCGTAGGCCCAAGGCACACCGTACTGGTTGCCCGGATCGGCGTCGCCAATCATCTTCATCAAAACGGGGTCAAGGTTCGCAAGGTTCGGCAGCTTCGACTTGTCGAGCTTCTGATAGACGCCGGCCTGAATCTGCTTGGCCATGTAGTTCGACGTCGGGACTACGATATCGTAGCCGGAGCTGCCCGCGAGCAGCTTCGCCTGCAACGTATCGTCGCTATCGTAGTTATCGTATTTGACATGGATGCCGTCCTGTTTCTCGAAGTTCGGAATCGTGTCCTTCGCGATGTAATCCGACCAGTTGTAGACATTCAGTTCCGTGTCGGCCGCAAGGGCCGGCGTGACCGACAACGCCGCAAAACCCGTGAAGGCGAGAAACGCGGCCCCCGCGACCGCATGACGAAGATGACAAACGCTCATGGTTTTTTCCCTTGATGTGAAGAACCGGCATGAGCGTGTATCGTGGGTGCACGCATGCCGGAACGAACTGCCGTTACGAAATTCCGAGTTGTTGTGCGGTCGCGTCGATGGCTTTTTTGGCCTTCGAAACGATCTCGTCGATTTCCAGCTTATTGATCACGAGCGGTGGCGACAGCAGCATCCGGTCGCCGGTAGCGCGCATGATGAGGTTGCCGTTGAAGCAGAAGTCGCGGCAGATCGTGCCGACGTCACCGCCATTGGCGAAACGCTTGCGCGTTTTCGGGTCTGCCGCGAGTTGCAGACCGGCCACCAGACCCGCGCCGGAGATTTCGCCAACGATCGGGTGATTGGCGAAGGTGTCGCGCAGCTTCTTCTGGAAGTACGGACCCGTGTCGGTCTTGACGCGTTCGACGATTTTCTCGTCGCGCAGCAGTTTCAGATTGGCGAGTGCCACGGCGGCGGCCACCGGATGGCCGGAATAGGTGAGGCCGTGATTGAAGTCGCCGTGCTCGATGATCGCCTTGGCCACGCGATCATGCAGACCGACCGCGCCCATCGGTACATAGCCGCTCGTCAGGCCCTTGGCCAGCGTGATCAGATCCGGCTCGAAGCCGAAGTGCTGATGCGCGAACCATTCGCCGGTGCGGCCGAAGCCGCCGATGACTTCGTCGGCAACCAGCAGGATGTCGTACTTGCGGCAGATGCGCTGGATTTCCGGCCAGTACGTCGCGGCCGGGAAGATCACGCCGCCGGCTCCCTGGAAAGGCTCACCGATAAAGGCGGCTACGTTGTCCGCGCCGATTTCGAGAATCTTCGCTTCGAGTTGTTGCGCACGGGCCAGCGCGAATTCTTCCGGCGTCAGATTGCCTTCTGCTTCGCCGAAGAAATACGGCTGGTCGATATGAACGATGTTCTCGACTTTCGAGGGCATCTGTTCATGCATATAACCCATGCCGCCCAGCGTGCCGCCGGCGATCGTCGAACCGTGATAACCGTTCTTGCGTGAAATGACGACCTTCTTCGACTGCTTGCCTTGCGTTGCCCAGTATTGGTGAACGATGCGCAGCACGGTGTCGTTGCCTTCCGAACCGCTGTTGCAATAGAAGAAGTGATTGAACGGTTCCGGCGTCAGCTCCGCGAGCAAGGCCGAGAGTTCGATGACCGGCGGGTGCGTCGTCTTGAAGAAGGTGTTGTAGAAGGGCAGTTCCTGCATTTGCCGGTACGCGGCGTCGGCCAGTTCCTTGCGGCCATAACCGACGTTCACGCACCACAACCCGGCCATGCCGTCGATGATCTTGTTGCCTTCCGAATCCCACAGGTACACGCCTTGCGCCTTGACGATCACGCGGCTGCCGGCGCGATTGAGCGAACCCATATCCGAAAACGGATGGATGTGATGGGCCGCGTCGAGCGCGCGGTATTCAGCGGTGCTGCGTTGCGCGGCTTGTGCGCTCGCGGCGGGGAGCGCCGCGGGTTGCACGTAAGCGACTTCTTCTGTTCTGTAGCTCATACTGCCTCCAGGTTTTTATGCGTTTGCGGCTGACGTCTTAAACGTGCAACAGCAAATGTCGGCGTTCCCACGAACTGATCACGCGGAAGAACGCTTCGTATTCGGTTTCTTTCAGTGCCAGGTAGGCCTTGACGAATTTTTCACCCAGCACTTCGGCGATCGGTTCGCAGGCGCCCATCAACGTCAGACCCTCTTCGAGGTTGCGCGGCAACTGGTACGGCAGCTCGTAACCGTCGCTGAGCAGCGGTTCGGTGGCTTCGAGCTTTTGCGTCATGCCGAGATAGCCGGCGGCCAGCGTTGCGGCAATCGCCAGATACGGATTGCAGTCGACGCCAGGAATGCGGTTCTCGATGCGGCGCGCGGCCGGCCCCGAATGCGGAATCCGGAAACCCACGGTGCGGTTGTCGTAACCCCATGCCACGTTGATCGGCGCGGCCATGAAGCGCGACAGGCGGCGGTACGAGTTGATGTACGGCGCGAAGATCGGCATCAGCGCCGGGGTGTATTTCTGCAGACCCGCGATATAGCTCGTAAACAACGAGGTGGGCTTGCCGTCCGGACCGGTGAACAGGTTGTGGCCGGTTTCTTCGTCTACGAGGCTCTGGTGCATGTGCATGGCCGAGCCCGGTTCGCCTTCCATCGGCTTGGCCATGAAGGTCGCGTACATCTTGTGGCGCAGCGCGGCTTCACGCACCGTGCGCTTGAACAGGAACACGCTGTCGGCGAGTTTCAGCGGATCGCCGTGCATGAAGTTGATTTCCATCTGCGCGGCGCCGACTTCGTGAATCAGCGTGTCGACTTCCAGTTCCTGTACTTCGCAGTACTCGTAGATGTCTTCGAAGAGCGGATCGAATTCGTTGACCGCTTCGATCGAGTACGCCTGGCGTCCGGTCTCCGGACGGCCGGTACGGCCGATCGGCGGTTGCAGCGGCAGATCCGGGTCCTTGTTCATATCGACCAGGTAGAACTCGAGTTCGGGCGCGATAACCGGCTTCCAGCCTTTGGCCTTGTAGAGTTCGAGCACACGGCGCAGCACGCGGCGCGGCGAGATGGCGACCGGCGTGCCGTCGAAATGAACGCAGTCGTGGATCACCTGGGCGGTCGGATCGACGGCCCACGGAATCATGCGGATGGTGCTGGGGTCGGGCACGCACACCATGTCCGGGTCGGTGACGCCGGTGAGCGTGCCGTCTTCCGGATAGTCCCCCGTGACGGTCTGGATCATCACCGCCTGCGGCAAGCGCATGGACTCGCCGGATTCGAACTTGCTGCGCGGAATGATCTTGCCGCGTGCGATCCCGGCCATATCCGGAATGATCGCTTCGATTTCGGTGACGCGGTTCTGTTTCAGGAAGTCGTCGATTTCATGCATGGTTATTCTCTCAGTTTTGGTGCGCGACCGGCTCAGGCATGCGTGGCAGCGGCGGATGCCGCGCCATAGCCGGCCTTGGTGCGCATTCGATCGCGGCAGGCGTCGCCGAAGGCGCGGAAGATCGCGGTGGAAAGCGCGTCGTTGGCATGCTTCCATTCCGGGTGCCACTGCACACCCAGCGCGAAGGCACGCGCATCTTTCACACTCACCGCTTCGATCAATCCATCAGGGGCGGTGGCTTCGGCCACCAATCCCACGCCCAGCCGCTCGACGCCCTGACCGTGCAATGAATTCACACGCGCTTCACTCGTGC
Source organism: Paraburkholderia fungorum (assembly GCF_902833645.1). Taxonomy (GTDB): domain Bacteria; phylum Pseudomonadota; class Gammaproteobacteria; order Burkholderiales; family Burkholderiaceae; genus Paraburkholderia; species Paraburkholderia fungorum. The sequence continues at coordinate 557,614 of NZ_CADFGE010000002.1, read as the reverse complement.
CGCCCGCGAGGCGCTGCAACAAGCCGCCCTGCGTCAGCGTGATCGAATGCGACGGTGCGTATTGCACGTCGAGGTCGTCTTCCTTGTTCTCGCGATGGTCGTTCAAGCCGGCCACCGCGTGAACGCTTTGATGCAACGTTCCGCCGAACACCACGTTCATTTCCTGGAAGCCCCGGCATACCGCCAGCACCGGTACACCCGCGGCGATCGCCGCGCGCAGCAGCGGCAGCGTCGTCGCATCGCGTGCGGCGTCGTGCAACGTGCCGGGCGCGCTGGGTTGGCCGCCGTAGCGGTGCGGCTCGACATTCGAATAGCTGCCGGTGAACAGCAGCCCGTCGACAGCGTCCAGAATGTCCGCGGTGGACTGACGCTCGCCGAGCGCCGGCACCAGCATGGCCAGCGCCTGTGAGCCGTCCACGATCGCGGCGATGTACTTTTCGCCGGTGACGTGCGATGGGTGAACTCCCATCATCGTTCTGTCGGCGCTGATGCCGACCAGGGGTTTGTTTCGCATAACTGATAGACGTGTGTGTTCCCCGCGGAACGCGGCATGAACAACGTTAAACACAGCGCGGCACGATTCCGCAGCCGGACGCGAGGCGTCAGGCCACCGGGGCAGTGCGGGCGGCTTTCGTCAACTGAACGCGCCGCGCGTGGTAATCAGGCTGGCCGTTCGATTCGCTCCGCTGCGGCGCGCAACGTCTCTGATCCGCGTGAAATGCATAGGCGGCAGACAGCACCGCACAGGCACGAACGCACGGCTCGATAGAGCGCGTTCACGCAAACGGATGAATCGAACGGCGAAAAAGGGGGAGGCGCTACGGCAGCAGCGAGGCGACTTCGTCCGTGCGCACAGCAATGAAGGCGCGCGCGGAGATGGAGTTGTGACGTCGTACTGAACGACGGGACAGGATTGTGAAGACGGACAGGAAGCGGCGGAACGCAAGGCTGCCGTTGCTGCCGTCGGCGATGGCGCCGTCAGCGCGAGGACAACTCGCCTGACTTCGATTCCATCTCACCAAAGGGCCTCGGACTCTCACGATTACACTCTAATGTCTATTGAACGACTTGCTCAAAAACGCTCGGGGCGTTTAAAGAAACAGGACGCTGGGATGGTCGGAGCTACCGGTTGCGAAACTGCTTCGCTGCGCCACAAAACACATTCTCGTATCTCGTGACACCGGCATGACGACCGCCTGTGAACCATCGTATACGAGCCAATAATGCCGTCAAATCATTTTTATAAAAGATTTATCAGGGCTTTCCCGGGGGTGTCATAAGAACACGCAGGCATGGGAACATTCGTTGCGGCTACTATATTTCGGAAGCCTTTCAGGGGTTTTCCCCAGCGGCGCGAAGATTAAAGTGATTAGAATATTCAACACTCGCGGGCAACTGTTGCCCGAGTCCACGGGTTCCGATCGTCTTCCATGTCAGAGAATTCAGCGATGTCTATTGAAGTAGCAACCCGTCTGCAATACATCCGTAAGAAGAATGGCCTGTCTCAGCGTGAACTGGCAAAACGGGCGGGGGTGACCAATGGCACGATTTCGCTGATTGAACAGAACCGCGTGAGTCCGTCGGTCGGGTCGTTGAAGAAACTGCTCGAATGCATACCGATGAGTCTCGCCGAGTTCTTCACCTTTGAAGTCGAGGCGGAGCGTTCGGTTGTATCGCGCCGCGCCGACATGCCAAATCTCGGCAATGAGTCGATCGAGTTCTATCTCGCGGGCTCCAGTGTGAAAGACCGCAACATGGGCATTCTGCGCGAGGTCTATCAACCGCTGTCGGATACGGGGCCGGAAATGCTGGAGCACGAGGGGCATGAGGGCGGAGTGGTGGTCAGCGGTCAGATCGAACTGACGGTGGACGGCGTCACGTGGCTGCTCGACCCTGGTGACAGCTATTACTTCGAAAGCCGCCTGCCGCATCGTTTTCGCAATCCCAGCGCGGAGCATCTCTGCGAGATCGTGTCGGCCAACTCGCCGCCCACGTTCTAAAGACTCCGCGCCAACGCGCCGCGACGCAGTTCCAAGCCGCCTGAGGTCGATGCCGGCGTGCGTCGAGCGCATAACATTGAGGCATCCTGATGGACAAGAAATCTCTCGCCTTCTGGCAAGACAAAGCCGCTACGCTTTCTATTGAAGGCCGTGCGTTTATCGACGGCGAATACCGTGCTGCCGCGGGCGGCCGTACGTTCGACTGCCTGAGCCCGATCGACGGCAGGCTGCTTGCCAAAGTCGCCGACAGTGGCGCGGCGGATGTCGACGCCGCCGTGGCGGCCGCGCGCCGCGCGTTTGATGCCGGCGTGTGGTCGGACCTCAATCCACGCAAGCGCAAGGCGATTCTGTTGCGCTGGGCGGCGTCGATCCGCGAACACATGGATGAACTCGCGCTGCTCGAAACGCTGGACGCAGGCAAGCCGATTGCCGACACGACCACGGTGGACGTGCCAGGTGCGGCGTACTGCGTCGAGTGGTTTGCCGAAGCAATCGACAAGGTCGGCGGCGAAGTCGCGCCGGCCGATCATCACCTGGTGGGTCTCGTCACACGCGAGCCGATCGGCGTGGTTGCCGCGGTGGTGCCGTGGAATTTTCCAATCCTGATGGCTTCCTGGAAGTTCGGCCCGGCGCTCGCCGCGGGCAACAGCGTCGTGCTCAAGCCTTCGGAGAAATCGCCGCTCACCGCGATTCGCCTCGCCCAGCTCGCGCTGGACGCCGGTATTCCCGCCGGTGTGTTCAACGTGGTGCCGGGCGCGGGTGAGCCTGGCAAGCTGCTGGCACTGCATCAGGACGTGGACTGTCTCGCCTTCACCGGCTCGACCAACGTAGGCAAGCTGATCATGCAGTACGCCGGCCAGTCGAATCTGAAGCGCGTCTGGCTCGAACTCGGCGGCAAGTCGCCGAACATCGTGATGCCCGATTGCCCCGACCTCGATCGCGCGGCGAATGCGGCGGCCGGTGCGATCTTCTACAACATGGGCGAAATGTGCACCGCCGGTTCCCGCCTGCTCGTCCATCGCGACATCAAGGAGGTGTTCCTCGACAAGCTGATCGCCGCCGCGCGTAGCTATACACCGGGCAACCCGCTCGATCCGCAAACCTCGATGGGCGCGATCGTCGACAACGTGCAGCTCGAACGCGTGCTCGGCTATATCGAAGCGGGCCGTGCCGAAGCAAAGCTGTTGCTGGGTGGATCGCGGGTCAGGCAGGAGACCGGCGGTTTCTATATCGAACCGACCATCTTCGAGATTCCGGCTGCCGGGGCCAAAGTTGCGCGCGAGGAAATCTTCGGGCCGGTGTTGTCGGTGATCACGTTCGACACGGTCGAAGAGGCGATCAGGATCGCTAACGATAGCGAGTATGGTCTTGCCGCCGCATTGTGGACCTCGAACCTCACCACCGCGCATGAAGTGTCGCGCAAGCTGCGTGCCGGCACGGTATGGGTCAACTGCTATGACGAAGGTGGGGATATGAACTTCCCGTTCGGCGGCTACAAGCAATCGGGCAACGGACGCGACAAGTCGTTGCACGCGCTGGAGAAGTACACCGAGCTGAAGTCCACGCTCGTTCGGCTGCGCTAAAGGATTCGCAAGCCAGCGCGGCGGCTTGCAGGAATGCAGCCGCCACGTTCCCAATGAATCCGGGGCCGGACGTTGCACACATCACCAGGAAGCCCCGTGTGCAACGCCGGCATGTTTATCAGGTATCAGGTCATCCATGACTGAACTCATCTACGGCGACGGTGCGATCCGTCGTGCGTCGCTTTATGGCTCGTCGATCGAGAACACCTATGCGGGTGTGTTGTCGTTCATGCGCCGCAAGTACACTCGCGAACTCGACGGCGTCGACGTCGTGGTCTCCGGCGTGCCGCTCGATCTGGCTACCACGTTCCGCTCGGGCGCGCGTCTCGGCCCGGCGGCAGTGCGCGCGGCGAGCGTGCAGTTGTCAGAGTTGCATCCGTATCCGTGGGGTTTCAATCCGTTCGACGATCTCGCCGTGACGGATTACGGCGATTGCTGGTTCGACGCGCACAATCCCATGACGATCAAGGAATCGATCGTCGAGCATGCGCGGACGATCCTGCGTTCGAACGCGAAGATGCTGACGCTCGGCGGCGATCACTACATTACTTATCCGCTGCTGATCGCGCATGCGGAGAAGTACGGCAAGCCGCTTTCATTGATCCATTTCGACGCTCACTGCGATACCTGGGCCGACGACAGCCCGGACAGCCTGAATCACGGCTCGATGTTCTACAAGGCGGTGAAAGACGGCCTGATCGATCCGAAGACCTCGGTGCAGGTCGGCATTCGCACATGGAACGACGACTTCATGGGGATCAATATCCTCGACGCCGCGTGGGTCCACGAACACGGCACGCGCGCGGCGGTGGAGCGGATCACGTCGATTGTCGGCGAGCGGCCCGCGTATCTGACCTTCGATATCGACTGTCTCGATCCGGCCTTCGCGCCAGGCACGGGTACGCCGGTGGCGGGCGGTTTGTCGTCGGCACAGGGGTTGGCCATTGTGCGCGGGCTCGGCGCGTTGAATCTGGTGGGCGCGGATGTGGTGGAAGTGGCGCCCGCTTACGACCAGAGCGAGATCACGGCGATCGCCGCCGCGCATATTGCCTGCGATCTGTTGTGTCTTTGGCGGCAGCGGAAAGTGGCTGAACACGTGGTTGAACAGGCAACTGAACGTTAGGCACTTCAGTTGAACTGAAGAGGTTTGAAACGGAACCGGCGCAGTGCAGGCTCAGCCCATCGACGACGATCGATCGGGTTGACGCCTGCCTTCGCGCAAGCCGAGCGTATAGGCGACGAGTGTGCCACTCATGATCGCCAGTTGCCACATCAGCATATCGCTGCCGCGCGCTTTCATGGCGAAACCGGCGATAAGCGGCCCCACGATCGAACTCGCGGTGAAGGTGATCGACACCAGCCGCATGTTGCGCGTGAGCGCGGCTTTGTCGCTGCAGGCCGCGGCAATCATGCCGAGCGTGATGTACGCGCTGTTCATGCCGCCGAGCAGCAATGCGCTCGCGTCCGCGAGCCACGAGGCGGGCGCGGCGAGCGCGAAACCGAAGATCGCCAGCGTGCTGAGCGCGGCGCAGACGATCACCGTGGCAGCCAGACCCGCGCGATCGGCGAACCAGCCGACTGGAAATTGCAGCGCCATGCCGCCGATACCGAATAACGTGAGGAGCGTGGCCGTTTGCGTGGTGCTGAGGCCGTGAGCATCGGCAAAGAGCGGGAAGAGGCCGTAGAGCGCGCCATCGCCGATGCCGCCCGCGGCGACGACCACCATGCCGAGACTGACCAGGGGGCCAATCGGGACGCGTTTTGCAACGCTATGTTTTCCAGCCCTGCTGCTTCGCGCGGACCGGGCTGCGCCGGCAGCCGGCCGCGCATCGTCCGATGCGGTTAGCCACAGCGGCAGGGCCGCCGCGAAGGTGAAGGCCGCGCCGGCCGCGAACGTAATGCGTCCGTCGACCGCGCACCACACCGCCAATGCCGGGCCAATGACGCCTGCGCTGGCAATTAGCGCTTCGTGCACGCCGACTACACGTCCACTCGATTCAGCCGGCACCAGCCGGTAGAGCCACGTTTCATTGGCGATCCAGCGCAAGCCGATACCGAAGCCGGTCAACAGGCCGGGTACGAGCCATAACGGCCAGCTCAGCGAGCTCATCGTGGCGAACGCAAGCACCGTGGCGGCGAGACCCAGTGACACCGTGCGCTTTGCCCCGATACGCTCCACCAGCCACGGCGCGATCAGCAGGCCGGCGAGCATGCCAGTCCATTGCGAAGCGGAGAACAGGCCGGCGCGCGGTGCGTCGAGGCCCTGATGGGCCAGCCACACCGGCAGCACCATGAAGCCGATGCCGAACTGACCGATCTGCGAGAGCGCTGAGACCGCGGTCAGCGCCGCGATCGCCGGCCAGCGTACCGGCGCGGCGGCACTCATAGGCTGCTCTGCGCGGGCATCGGCAGGCCCTGTTCGCGGCATTCGACGGGGCAGCCGGCTTTCAGGCAGGGGCCGTCGTCGCAGAGGCGGCATAGTTGCATGGCGTGTGCAGGATCGCGGGTCTCGTGCCACAGGATCTTGATCAGCAGGTTTTCGAACACCTCGCGCTCACGCTCGTCCAACTGCCCGACGATCCGTTGGAGTATCCGGTCGCGTGCCGATTGCAGACGTTTGACTTCGCGCTTGCCGGACGCCGTTAAGGCAAGCGCGACGGAACGCTTATCCGCACCCGTTTTCTTTTCGACGAACGCTGCCTCCACCAGACCGGCGACTGCACGCACCGCGGCCGGATGCGAAAGATCGACCGCTTCACGCAGCACTTCGATGGATGAATCGGGATACTGACCGATCGCGTTGAGCATGGCGCGGGCCGTGGAACCCGCCAGTGCCGGCTCGGTAGGCTGCGCGTTCATTTCGTCCGTGACCAGCAGGGCGAGCACGCCAAGCAGATTTTCTGTGCGCTGCGTCATGGGGATGCCTCAATGTGTGCAATGTGCATATATGTATGTTGCACACATTGAAGGTGACGCGCAAGCGGTTTTTTGTGACCGTCAATGGGTCGCCGCAAGTCGTGCCGAAGATGCGCGGCGCCGTATCAGGACTGTGGCTGCTGCTCGACTGGCGAGCACACCGGCGTCACAGGCTGGCCTGCCAGCACCTTCCTGACGAAAGGTAGCGAATCCTCCAGCGACGTGTTGACCGTGCCGTTATGTTCGCGGCCTGCATACAGATGCGCCTCGACCGTGGTGCCTGCCGCGCAGGCGTCTTTTGCCAGCGAGAGTTCCAGCGGCGCGAGACCGTCGTCCGCACCGATCCCGATGAACACCGGCGACTTGATCTTCAGGGTCGGAAACTTCAGATAGTCGTCCCACCATGCCTGTAAGCGTGCGTTGGCGCCTGGTTTCACGGTGTTCGCGGTGCTCAACCCGGCGAGCGCAGCGTCGTCTTCGAGCGACGCGAGGCAACTTATGCGCGACTGTTCGAGAATGGGCAGTGCCGAATCGGTGAGGATGTCGGAAGCCTTCAACGCAGGGTCGATCTGTTGCGCCGACAGCACGGAATAGAACTGGTACGCGAGCGTTGCATCGATCCGATTGGGGTCACGCTTATAGGCCGTCTTGAACGGGGTAAGCGTTGCAAGGGTTTGCTTCGGTGCGTTGTAAATCACACCGGTTGCGACCGTGCCGCGAATATTCAGTTCGGGCGCGTATGTGCTCGCGTAGCCGGCCGCGGCGAATACCGCGGAGCCACCCTGTGATTGCCCGACCAGCACCACCTGATTGGCGAGTCCGGGCACGCTGTGCAACACCGCCCGCACGCTATCGAGCATCGTGTAGCTATTCGAGCGATTGTTCAGTTGCGGATTGGGCCCGGGCGTGCCGAGCCCTTGATAGTCGGTTGCCACTACCGCGAAGCCTTGCTGAAGCCACGCATTCAGATAGCGTACGTCGCGATACGAGCGTCCGAACCACGAGGGCGCGCAGATATCCGCCATACCGAAGGTGCCGTGCCCCCACGCGACGATCGGCCATCCTCCCTGCGGCGGCTGGCCTTTGGGCAGGAACAGCGCGCCTGATACGGCAATCGGTGTTTTACCGCCGACGCCATCCGTTGAACTGTATAGCAGTCGCAATTGCTGACCGGCATTGGCGAGGCCGAGCGTGGGCGGCAGTTGTTCCGAGCGGAGCAACTCGCCTGGCTGCGCGGGAATCTCGTTCTCCCACGTATAGAACGCGGACACGCGGCCGTCGCCTTGCAGCGGATCGGGGGCCGGTGCTCTTGCGCCTGCGGCGAAAACCAGACTTGAAACCAGCAATGCCGCTAATGGCGCGGCAAACCATCTGCCGGGTTTGACACGAGCCGATGCGCGTGTAATCCGCGCTCGAATATTTTCTGCTTTCATGCTGATGCCTTGAACGATGGTGAGAGGAGTGCGGGCCACACGAAGCCTACTGGCGTGAACTCAGTGGACCCGGGCGGCTTTCAACGCAAGTTCTGAACCATCGTTGCTCGTGGACGTTGGAACCCGCCTGACATCGACCTGCAACGATGCGGCGCGAGCGGTGCGTGGGTCCCGTTTGCATCGTGCGCAACAGCCGTTGATGATGCGCTGTTGGTCCAGCAGCACAATGACTTCGGTCGGGCACAGGGCGTCATGTGCGGTGCGCGGCGAAAAGGCTGCTGCATATGAGACCGTGAGAGATGCGTGGATTGGCACGCTTGCTGCTAACTACCGCTCGCATCGATCCCTCACTTGTCCAAGGACCCATCATGTCAGTCACACAAACGCTGGAAAGCGGCGAACTGGTCGCCTTCGTCGAACGCATCCGGCGCGAGTTCGCGCAAGCCGCGCGTGTCCTCAAGGAAACCCGCACCTTGTCTGCCACCAACACCTTCCAGGCTTATCAGCGTGTGCCGGGCACGGACCTCGTCGTAGCCGTGTCGGCGCCCACGCCGTGGGCGCAATCGCAGGAGGTTCAGGCGGTCGTGGTGTCGTTCGACGGCAAGGTGATCCACGGCGATCCGAAAGCGTCGGGCCATGGTCCGCGCTATGCAGGCGTGTTCCAGGAAGCGCCCGAAGTCGACGTGGTCATTCACGTGCATGGTCCGTATCTCGGGGCGTGGGCTAGCGCGCATCGTCCGTTGCCGATTCTGTATGCGCCGGCTCAGCGTCATACGAAGGCCCGCGAAATTCCGGTCTATATCGACCGGCGGCCGGGCGAACCGCGTTTCATCGTCGACACGATCCGGCGCGATCCGAACATTCCGGCGATTCTCGAGGCAAACGGCGGCGCGACCTTCTGGGGTAAAAACATCCTCGACGTCTCGCAGTACATTCTGATTCTCGAAGAGGGGGCGTACTTCCAGGCCCTCGCAGAGTCGCTTGGCGGGTCGAAGGAGTTCGGCCCCGGCGTGCTCGAACAGCAATGGAAGATGACCGGACTAGCTTGAGAACCGGCCTGAACGGCAACGAGTGACGACAGGCGGCGCGCAGCGATCAACCGCGCCGCTGTCGTATCGACGCAGCCGGGCAGCGTTATTGCCGGTTCCGTCATACTGTTAGCTCGATGTATTGGTTCGCAACGCACGATCGGCTTGATATTGTCGAGGCTCCCTTTGGATTCCTTGCTGGTCGATCAATGGCTGTCTTCAGTTTCCCCGATCCCACGTCGCACGCCATTACGATACGTGCGAAAGCGCTGACATTCGACGACCCGAAGTCGCTGGTGCTGCTCGAACGTATCCATCTGGTCGCGCCGAGCGACGCCACCGTACTTGTCACCGGCGAAAGCGGCACAGGCAAGGAACTGATTGCACGGCTCGTGCATTCACTGAGTGAACGCCGTGACGGGCCGTTCGTGGCGGTAAATTGCGGCGCCTTCTCGGAGACGCTGATTGAGAGCGAACTGTTCGGTCACGAACGAGGCGCGTTCACCGGCGCGATCAGCAGCCAGCCTGGCTGGTTCGAATCCGCCAACCGCGGCACGCTGTTTCTCGACGAAGTAGGAGACTTGCCGCTTGCCGCCCAGGTCAAGCTGCTGCGTGTATTGCAGGAGCGCGAAGTGGTGCCGGTAGGCTCGCGCAAAACCGTCAAGATCGACGTGCGTCTGGTCACGGCGACCAACGTGAATCTCGAAGCCGCGGTACGCGCCGGGCACTTTCGGGAGGATCTGTATTACCGCCTGAACGTCGTCAAACTGAGCCTGCTGCCATTGCGTGAGCGGCCAGGCGATATCGGACCGTTGATCCAGCACTTTCTCGAGAGCTACGCGAGGCGCTTGCGAATCACGCCGCCGGCGCTCACAGATGCCGCGCTCGAACGGCTTCACGCACACTCGTGGCCGGGCAATATTCGCGAGCTGGAGAACGTGATTCATCATGCGCTGCTGGTGAGCAGCGGCGGTTTCATCGATGTCGCCGATCTGCAGTTTTCCGCGCTCTCGCTGGCGCCTCACACACCGGCAGCAGATGCGCCTGCGGCAACGGCGGCGCTTGCGGCCAATCCTGCGCGCCGTCCGCGTGATATCGCGGAAGCCACCGGCGCTTTGCGCGAGGCCATCGTCGATCTGCTGGAACTCGGTACGCCCAGGCTTTGGCAGCACATCGAAGACACGGTCTATCGCAGCGCCTTCGAATTCTCCGAGAACAATCAGCTGCGTACCTCACGTCTGCTCGACTTGTCGCGCAACATCGTGCGGGCACGGCTCGCGCAACTCGGCATCCTCAAGCTGCGTGACGCCGGCGAGCCGGATTCCGCCGACGCGAGCGAAGCCGGCGACCGCCGTCAGGCGTGATCGCGCCAGCGCAGCAAACGCTGTGCGACGCGCTCGCACAGCATGCCCATTGCCACCGCCAGCACCGTGACGCCTGTCACGCATACCAGCAGCACGTCAACGCGCGCGCCGGCCTGCGCTGTCTGCATCAGATTGCCGACGCCAGCCCCGGCGTTGAATAACAGTTCGCTGCTGGTCGCCGTAATCCATGCGAACGGTACCGCTTGCAGAATGCCGGCGAACACGTCCGGCAACGCACCTGGAATCAGCACGTCGCGCAGCCAGCCACGCCGCGTCAATTCGTACGACTGCGCGAGTTCGAAATAGCGCTGATCGATACGGCGCAGTCCATCGAAACTGCTTGTCACCATCGGATAGAAAGCCGCGAGGAAGACGATGAATACCTTGGCGACCTCGCCCGTGCCGCACCAGAGGCTGATCAATGGAATCAAGCCGAGCAGCGGGACGTGGCGCAGGGCCTGAAATAACGGATGCACCAGTTTTTCGGCACTGCGCGACAACGCGGTCAACGCGCCTACCGCGACACCGGCGATCGTACCGGTGACAAGACCCAAGGTAGTACGACGCAGACTCGCGCCGAGGTCGACGACCAGTTCTCCGCTTCTGGCCAGTTCGAGAAGGGCGCTGAACACCTGCTCGAGCGGCACGAACGCGTACTGATGCACGGCATCACGATAAGCGGCGAGTTGCCAGAGTCCGAGTAGGACAAGCGGCAGAACAAAGCCGCGGGCGCGTCGGCGTAGCGGGGACGTAGCGTGCAGGGCGATCATGGAGGGCGTTTTATCGGAAGAAGAGTTCAACGGTTAGGCGTTTGCCAACGCAACACGCGGCGCTGCACGAGGGCGATGCTCTGATCGAGGGTGAAGCCGATCAGGCCGATGGCGATTACGTCGACCATCACGATGTCGATACGCAGCATCTGCCGCGCCATTTCCATCATTTCGCCAATGCCGCTGTCGGCGCTCAGCAACTCGACCGCGACCAGCGCGAGCCATGAACGCGCAATCGCAATGCGAATGCCGGTGAGTAGCGACGGAATGGCCGAAGGCAATAGCACGTCGCGCAACAACCTGGCGCGACCCAACCCATAGTGACGCGCCATTTCGATCAGATCGCGCGGTACGCCTTGCACCCCGCCGTAGGTGGCTAGCGCGACGGGAAAGAATACGGCCTTGGCGACCACGACTACCTTTAACGGCTCGTCGATGCCGATGAGCAGAATCAGGATCGGGATCAGGGTGAGCGTCGGCACCTGCCGCAGGATGTCGAAGAGCGGGCGTACGTAGTCGGAGAAGGTACGGTTCACGGCGAGCAGGGTGCCGCACACGATGCCGGACAGGCAGCCCCACGCGAAACCGGTTGCCAGACGACGCAACGTGATCAGCAGGTTGTCCTGCAGGTCGCCGCGGGCAGCAAGCGTACGGAAGGTGTCGTAGACCTTGTGCGGCGGGACGAGGAGTTGCGGCGCGAACCAGTGCCGCGCGCTTGCGTACCACCAGAGCAGAAACAGCAGTGCCGGCGAAACCCACCACAGCAACCACGAAACGCGGCGCGTCAAGGCACGCGCCTGGGCGAACGCTGCGGATGGCGTGGATGGTATGGGTGGGTTGGATGCCGTGGCATCCACCACCGTATCAGCGGTTTGCGACATTCGTCGTAGCGCTCGCATCCCAGTAGTGCTCCAGCTTGAGTTCCTTCAACGCGTTGTTCACGAACTGTGGCGCGAGCAGGCTATTGACGTCCACGCCGCCGGACGTGAGTCTGGCCTGCTGGCTGTAGGCCGACACATCGCGGTAATGCGCGCTGAGCGACGGTGTGAAAAGCGGCGCCCATTGTTCTTTCCACGGCTGTTTTTCGTCGTCGTACTCGCGCCGCACCACGTTTTCAGGTTGACCCGAAGCACTGAGAATCTTGATGAACGCATCGCGATTCTGCGCTTGCGAGATCCAGTAAGCCGCTCGTACATAAGCGGTTGCGACCAGTTGCGTGACGTCGGGGTACTGACGCACGAAATCGTCGGAGGCCCAGAGTTCCGCGCGCATCTTCCATGCGTCGGGAGCTTCCTTGGTCGACCAGATGATCTTGCCGACCTGCTTGTCCACTAGCGGATAAGCGTCCGAGAGCGTAAAGAATCCGTCCACCCGGCCTGCGCTGACGGCGGCGGCGCCCGCTTGCGGATCGAGGTTGTAGATCTTGAAGTCGGACAGTTTCAGCCCGTTGGCCGCCAGCAGTTTGCCGAACGTGACTTCCCACGGGCGGCCGCGATTGAGCGCAATCCGCTTGCCTTTCAGATCGACGATCGACTTCGCCGTCGAATTGGCCGGCACCACCAGATAGGTGTTGCTGCCCACGCCGCCCGGCACAATCAGTTTCGTATGCGTGCCGGACGCGTTGACCACGACCGAGGGCAGGTCACCGTAGCCGGCGAAGTCGATGCTGTGATTCGTGAAGGCCTCGTTGACCAGCGTGCCCACGGCGGCGGTCGAGACCGGCACCCATTGCAACTGGATATGGCGTGCGGCAAGCGCTTTTTCCAGCGACTTGTCGGCGTCGATTAAAGCGGACGCACCCGCGTACTGCGTTTTGCCGCCGCTCGAATAGGCGACCACGGCGATTCGCACGACTTTCGGCGCGTCCTTGGCGCGTGCGAGGCAGGGGCCCAGCAGCGCGGCAGCGGTGAGCGGCAGCGTCATCGACCATGCGACGAACGCGCGCCTTAACGCACGCCTTAACGCAGGCCTCAACAACGGAGAGAGAGCAAATGAGCGTTTCATGATGTGCGGATCAGACCTTGAACGTAATGTGTGGAAGCGGGCGGTGCATTCATTCATGCCCGGCGCTTAAGTGGCGAATGCAGCGCATCGGCCATCGGGCGCGGATCGATCCAGTCGGCGATCTCGAAGTCGGCTTCGAGGAAACCCCACTCGAACAGGAACTTCTTGAAGTCGTCGAGCGCCGCGACCGATTCGGCTTCGAGGTTCACGCCGAGATGGTGATGCAGGTTGCCGCCATAGGCCGCGTGAACCCACTCGACCGCCGATGCGGTTTCGTGCGATACGTACTGCGCGGTTTCGTCAGGATGCGTGCGCGCCCAGTCGCCCGCGGCGACCACGAGCTTCAGAAAACCGGCGACGATATCCGGATGATTGGCGAGCACTTCCGCGTTCACCGTGAGCGGACGCGGCGTGCCGTTGTTATTGCGGATATGCGGTTCTGGATGAAACCCGATATCGATTACCGCTTGCGCACCGATCAGTTGCGCAACCTCCAGGCCAACCGAGCCCTTCACGTAGATCGCATCCACCGCGCCGCGCAGCAGGGCGCTCGCTTCGGCGGCATACAACGCGCGGCTCGAAAGGCCGAGCGGCAAGGTAAAGAGCTCCGTAGCGGGATCGTCTCCGACAGCCTGCAGCGTGCGGGCTTCAACATCGATCAACTCGACATCGCGCGTTGTCATGCCCTCCAGGCTCAGTGCATTGAGGAAGCCACGCAATGCGGATGCGCGAAAAATGTCGATGCGATCAGTCGGGCGGCGCGGAATCGCGAGGCGCCGGCCGCGTAGCTGCTTCACCGACTGAATGCCGGAGCCCGGCAGCGTCAGGATCAACTGCGATTCATCGACCCACGATAAACCGATCACGCGCGTATCCGCTCGATGCGAGCGCGCCCACATCGCCGGGATGCTGCCGCCCTGACGAAACGACATCGCCAGCGTGTGGTCGCTGATCGACGACGCGTCGTGTCCGGCCGAGTCGCGCAATGAGCGGATCGCGACGCCGTCGGCCGACGATTCGCCGTTGAGCCAGCCGAGATGCACGGCGATGCCGAGCGGCGTCGGTACCGGTGAACGTGCGTACCAGAAGGGATGCTGTTTGTCCGATGACGAATCGGGCCTGTCTGTCATGTGTGTTTTCCATATCGAGGTTCGTCTTGCGCACTGGCCGGCGCGCGAAAGCGGTAGCGGCGGCGCGGACGGATAAATGCAAATTCCAGGCCAGGCACGCGCGGTCGCTGTGGCAGGCCTTGGCAGGCATGCGGCTCGGCTGCGCACGCCGGGGCAGGCTGCGCGGATCGAGTGGCGACCGCGTGGGCGAGTGTTGCTGCAGCAGCAGTTGCGCGAAGCGGTGTTGCGCTGGCAACACGTGGGGTGCTGATGCAGCACCTGGTGCGCGCTCCGTCAGAGCAGGGATCGATGCGTGTTGATGCGGGCCGATGAGGCCGCAACGCGTGTGGCCGTCGCGCATTCGCATGCCGCTCGGAGACCGGGTCATTGCAATTGGCATAGGCCGTGCTTAGAGAGGTGCCGAACCGGTTGCGGCTCGTGTCAGTGCGAGTCCGACCTGACGCTTAAACCAAGGAGAACAGATCAATGGCTGTCGAATTTCTGTGGCGCTTGCCGATGCATGGCGACGGCAGACGCGCGCACGACCGGCATACCCGTGGTGAATGGAATAACCAGACGGCCTCGCGGGTCGCGCCGAAAACGGATAGCGACGAGTTCGGCTACATCGACTACCTGTCCCAGGTGGCGCGCGCAGCGGACCTGGTCGGCTTTCATGGCGCGTTGATTCCGATCTTCCGCTTTACGGAGGAGCCGTGGGTGGTGGCCGCCGCGCTGGCGCGTGAAACCCGCAACCTGCGTTTGCTGATCGCGATGCAGCCATGGTTCATGCATCCGGCGTATGCCGCGCAAATGGCCGCCAGTCTGCAGCGGATCAGCCGCAGCCGGGTGGAGTGGAACATCGTGACGGGCGGCGGCGGAGCCGATCAGCGCGCGTACGGCGACTTTATCGATCACGACAGCCGTTACGCCCGCACCGATGAATTTCTCGACGTGGTGAAGGGCTACTCCGCCGGAGAGCCCTACACGCACAAGGGCCGCTTCTATCAGGTCGAAGCAGGCGGCCTGGTCGCGCCGCTCTCCAGTCAGCCCGTGCCGCGCATCTATCTGGCCGGCGCCAGCGACGCCGCGATGGCGGTGGCCGCCAAACACGGCGACGTGCATCTGAGTTGGGGCGAGCCGCTGGCCAAACAGAAAGAGGTGATCGACCGCGCCCGCCAGGCGCTCGATGCGCAAAACGCGGAGCGCGATCTGCGCTTCGGCATGCGCATCGACATTCTCGCGCGAGAGACGGAAGAGCAGGCGTGGGCCGAGTTGCGGCAGATGTTCGCCACCGTCAGCGCATCGACGCAACTGGGTGGCACGCGGCGCGCATCAGGCGTGGGCGATTCGGAGTCGGTTGGGGCAAAGCGGCAGTTCGCGCTGCACCAGGGCAATACCCAGCATTTCGACAATCTGATTGTCGGGCCGAACCTGTGGGCCGGTATGTCGAAGATCCGCGGCGGTCCCGGCTGCGTGATCGTGGGCAGCCACGAGCAGGTCGCCGAGCGGCTGGCCGAGTACGTGGACATTGGCGTATCGACCTTCATTCTGGCGAGCAATCCACATCTGGAAGAAGCGTACCGCGTGGGCGAGGAGGTTCTACCGCTGGTGGCGGGAGCGATCGATGCGCGCAGAACGGCCTCGGCATTGCGGGTCGCGCTGGCGTAAGCCGGTGGCGCTCAGGTCCACAGACAACAACCAAGGAATTCAACGATGAGTACAACCGTTGCGCAAGCCGCGACGTCCACTGCACTGTGGTACACCCGCTGTCCCGTGCCGACCGCGCTCGGCATTGCGGTTCACCGTGGCTGGTTCGACGAGGAGTTCGGACCGGACGGCATCACCCTGAATTCGCTGCAGGAGACCCGCGAGCCCGCCAAACGCGAGTCGCATTTCGATCACAGCTTGCCCTCGTCGTTTCGTCAGGGCGGCAACATCCCGGCGCTGTGGGCACGTTCACGAGGCGCAGCGACGCGCGTCGTCGGCCTTTCCTGGACCAATGAATTCCAGGCGATCGTCACGCTGCCTCGCAGTGGCATCCGCCACGCGCGCGATCTGCGCGGACGGCGTCTCGGTCTGCCCCAGCATGCGATCAGTATCGACTTCTGGCGCGCTGCGGCGCTCAAGGGCTTTCTAACCGCGCTTGAGCTCGAAGGTCTCGGACACGGCGACGCGCAATGGGTCGATCTACCCGAGCCGACGCGCGCCGAGGCCGAAGCGCGGATCGCTATCGGCCGCCTGGAGGACGCGCGAGGCAGTGCATCGTCGTTTCGCCGGCCGCATGAGTACGGGCTCGAGGTTGCTGCGCTGGTGCGCGGCGATGTCGATGCGATTTTCGTGAAGGGCGTGGCCGGACTCGAAACCGTGCATCTGATCGACGGGCACGTGGTGATCGACCTGGGCGCGCATCCCGATCCGCTGGTGCGTATCGGCAACGGCACGCCGCGCACGTTGACAGTGGATCAGGCGCTCATCGACGCGCGCCCCGATCTCGTCAGCCGGTTCGTGTCCGTCGTGGTGGCGGCCGGCGACTGGGCGACGAAACATCCGGCCGAGACCGTTGCCTACATCGGCCGTGAGACCCGTTCATCCGACGAGTGGGTGCGCTACGCGTATGGCAGCGAAGTGCACCGGCATCTGGAAACCAATCTCTCGCAGACCTCGATCGACGGTCTGGTGGCGTTCAAGGACTTCCTGTTCGAGTGGGGCTTTCTCGAACACGACTTCGATGCGCGCGCCTGGGTCGAGCCGCAACCGTACACCGACATATCGAAGTATCGCCGTGCCTGGGTCGCTTAGTTGGAGCGCTCTTGCGCGGCACGCAAACCAGTAAGGAGTAGACCGTGACGTTTCTCACCATGGAGGGTTCGGGTACGCCTGCGCGCCGTCATGCGGCGCGCTGGCGCGGCTCGGCGGTGCAGCGGTTCAATGCGCCCGCGGCCACGCAGCCGCAGCAGCAGCAGCGCGTGCCTGCGGTGCAGCATGAGGTTGAACGTGAGGTTGAACTTGAGACCCGCGCGACACACAGGACATGGGGCGAGACCGGCGCCGCCGCGCTGCTGATCCTCGCGTTGCACGCAGGATTCCTGCTTGTGGCACGACATGGACACGATGCACCGCCCGCGCCTGTCGTGCCGCCCAGGCCGCTGCCGATGACGGTCGAGCTGACGCGGCCACCGGTGCCCTTGCCACAGGCGAAGCAGGCGCCGCCGCCCGTGCCGCAGCCGCTCAAACAGCAGGCGCCGCCGCCACGCCCGCTGACGCGAGCCGCGCCGAAGCCTTCGCCCGCGCCACTCGCGCCACTGGTGGCAGCCGCGCCGGCACCGGCCCCGGCCGACACAGCCGTCGTGCATGTTCCGGCGCCATCTGCGCCCGTGCCGGCGGCACCACCCGCGGCGCTGGCCGAAACCGCGCCGATCGGCAACGCCGCGTATCTGCACAACCCGGCACCCGACTATCCGCCGATCGCGCAGGACCAGGGATGGGAAGGACATGTGCTGCTGCGCGTGCATGTGCTGGCGAACGGCAAACCTGACTCGGTCGATATCAAGACCAGCAGCGGCCGCAGGATGCTCGACGACGCTGCATTGGCCGCGGTCCGGCACTGGATTTTCGTGCCGGCCAAACGGGGGGACGAAGCGATCGACGGCTGGGTCAACGTACCGATCGACTTCAAGCTGGGTTGACCTGCGCTATCCGCATGGCGGCCGAAGCGCGTGCTGACTCTTCAACACCGGATCCGGATCTTGAACGGAGTTTCGCCCCGGATTTTGAACTACAAGGAATCGATCATCATGAATGGCATTTCAACGACTTTTATCGTGCAGGGCGCCCTCTGGCTGCTGGGGATTTTCTCGGTGGTGACGTGGACCCTCATTGTCGTCAAGGCTCTGCAAAGCGTGCGCGCGAGCGTGCAGAGCCGGCGCTTTGCCCGGCAATTCTGGGCGGCCAGCAGTTTCCACGCGGCCGCCGCGGTGGAGCCCGGGTTGAGCCCGGTGGGCCGCGTGGCCGCGACCGGCTTCGAGACCTTGCAGCGCGCCGACGAAGGCAATGGTCAGGACCTCGAACACAGCTGGAGCCGCCACGATCTGCTGGAGCGTCACCTGCGCCAGCAGATCCAGAATGAACGCCGCCGTCTCGAAGCAGGTCTCGCCGTGCTCGCATCGATCGGCAGCACCGCGCCGTTTGTCGGCCTGTTCGGCACCGTGTTCGGCATTATTCACGCGCTGACGGCGATCACACACAGCGCGTCGGCCAGTATCGACGTGGTGGCGGGCCCAATCGGCGAGGCGCTGGTGGCAACCGGCATCGGCATCGCGGTCGCAGTGCCGGCCGTGCTTGCGTATAACTTCTTCGTACGCCGGGTGAAAGCGGCCTGCGCCGATCTCGACGGCTTTGCCACCGATTTCGTTACGCTCGCGCAGAAGGCCGGATTCCGCGTGCAGGGCGCGGCCGCCCGTGCGCAGCCGAGTCTGAAAACCGTCAACGAGGCATTCGCATAATGGCTTTCTCATCCTCTTCCGATAACGACGACGTGCTGAGCGAAATCAACATCACACCGCTCGTCGACGTGATGCTCGTGCTGCTGGTCGCGTTCATCGTGACCGCACCGCTGCTGAACAATGCAGTGCACGTGAATCTGCCCAGAACGGTCGCCACCGCAGCCGCCGACCAGAAACCGGCGGTGACCGTCAGTGTGGACGCAAAGGGCGTGGTGTACCTCGACAAGCGGGCCACCGATCTACACCTGATTGGCGCCGAACTGTCGGCGCTCAAGGCGAACAACCCGGACGTCGCACTCAATCTGCAGGCCGATGAAGGCGTGCCCTACGGCACCGTAGCGAAGCTGATGGCGGCGATCGAGCACGCCGGCATCAGCAGGCTATCGGTATTGACGGCCAACAACGGCTAATCAATCGCGTCGGCTTCTCAACCTCGCGATCTCGCGATTCCTCACCGGAACACTTCATGAGCACTTCGGTTTTAGACAACATCCAGTCGATCTGGTACACGCGCTGTCCGGTGCCGACGCCACTTGGCATCGCCGCGCATCTCGGCTGGCTCGACGATGAATTCGCGCGCGACGGCATTACCGTACGCTCGTTGCAGGAAACGCAGCACGCGGCGCTGCGCGCCTCGCACGTCGATCACACATTGGACAATTCGTTTCGCCAGGGTGGCAGCATTCCAGCGCTGTGGGCGCGCTCGGGCGGGGCGGATACCCGGGTGATCGCGCTAACGTGGGTGGACGAAGCGCAGGCGATCGTCGCGTTACCCGAATCGGGCATTCGCACGGCGAAGGACCTGCGTGGGCGCCGCGTCGGTTTGCCCAGGCGTGCGGGCGAGAGGATCGATATTTTTCGCGCGGCGGCGTTGCGCGGTTTCGTCAGCGTGTTGGAACTCGAAGGCTTGTCCGCGCGCGACGTCGAGCTGATCGACGTGGCGGCTGTCAACGTGCGCGAGCCTGTGGATGGCGGCGCGTTGCCCACGGCTTCGTTCAGCAATCCGGGCAGCGTCAGCAGCCGCCGTCTCTATTCCGCGGAAATCGCGGCGCTGGTGCGGGGCGAAGTCGACGCCATCTATGTGAAGGGTTCGCTCGGTCTGGAGAGTGCCTATCTGATTGGCGCACGCATCGTGATCGACATCGGCTTTCATCCGGAGCCGAAGGTTCGCATCAACAACGGCTCGCCTCGGCCGTTGACCGTCAATGCGGCCACACTCGACAACCATCCGGAGATCGTTAGCCGCTTTCTGGCACGGGTGATCGACGTGGACGGCTGGGCGCGCGGGCATAAGCAGGAAGTACTCGGCTATCTGGGCCGGGAAACCGGCTCCGGAGACGACTGGCTGCGACTTGCTTATGGCGACGACGTACATCAACGCCTACGTACCGATCTTGACGATACGTCGATCGCCGCGCTCGACGATTTCAAGCGTTTCCTCGTGGAATGGGGTTTTCTGCCGGCTGACTTCGATATCCACGCGTGGATCGATCCGCGCGCGCTCGCCCAATCGCATCGTTACGCGGCGCCGCGTTAGCAGCATGAGTTGCGAAGTGTGCTGTCGCTCTTGCGCCAGAACAGATTCGGAATCCTGATGGACTGATTCAGAATCATCTTTTCCCATCGCTAATCCGTAGCCGTTCGCGTCGAGGTGCTGCGTATGCAACACCTCAACACCATCTCACGGGTGCACCAGCAGCAATACCCCCTCGCTTCATTCACACAAGCCTTGCGTGACGGACCTCTTCGCCTGGCATCCGACTTGCATTAGAGAACGCCATGCGTGGTGCATCGCTCGCGCACGAAGATGGGAGCCCCGTTGCGGGCGAAATCAAACAACGATTGAATAAGGATAGCGAAGTCAATGTTCAAGAGAAAAACACTCGTCGTCGCGCTCGGGGGAGTGCTTGCCGGTGGCGTGCTGATATCGCCTGCATGGGCCGTTGATAACGCGTCAACCGGTGCGGCAGGCGGCGCTTCTGCTGACGCAGCCGGACCAGCGGTACAGGGGAAGCCGAAAGCGAAGAACGCGAACAAGGCCGTGGCCGATACCAATCTGGGAACTGTCACGGTGACCGCGCGCCGACGCAAGGAAAGCCTTCAGGAGGTGCCGGTTGCGGTGACCGCATTGAGCGGCGACAGCATCAAGAATAATGAACTACGGGTGGTTAACGACATCACCAGGTACGTGCCGAACTTCACGGCGCAGTCCACCGAAGGGCGTGAAAGGCCGCGTTGGTTCCTGCGCGGCGTCGGCAGCAACGATCCGTCGGATCTGTCGTTGAGCCCGATCGGTGTCTATTTCGACGACGTTTATATCAACAGCGTGTTTGGCCAAGGCTTTCCGCTCTTCGACCTCGACCATATCGAGGTGTTGCGCGGTCCGCAAGGCACCCTGTGGGGCAAGAACACGATTGGCGGCGCAGTCAGTCTGACGTCGAAGAAGCCGACCTTCGACGTGGATGGCTACGGCAAGGTCGGTATCGGTCAGTACAACAGCCGCCTCGCCGAAGCCGCGATCGGCGGTCCGATCGGCAGCAACGACGTGCTGGCGGCACGCCTTTCGGTCTATCACGAGAACGGCGATAGCTTCTACACCAACACCGTGTCGGGCGGCCGGTTCGGCGGCTTCCACGATAACGCGGTGCGCTTCCAGTTACTGGCGGTACCGACTTCGAATTCCGACTTCCTGCTGAATATCCATGGCCGCAATTACACGGGCGGCGGCGACCCATGGCACGCACAAGGGGCCGGCGCGAACGGTGCCAACCAGTTCGGTTTCGTCGGGTCGAGCGACCCGCAAACGGTTTCACTCAATGCGCCGTCGAGCGATCATATTGCCTCGTATGGCGGCTCGCTGACCGCGCATTGGCATATCAACAGCGCGTTGACGCTCACCTCGATTACCGCGCTGGAAGGCCTGAACCGCTGGTATCAGGACGATGAAGACTATTCACCTTACGACGCCGCGCGTTCGCACGATACGCTCGCATCGCATCAGTTCTCACAGGAGTTCCGTCTCGAGTCGCCGCAGAACGATCGCCTGAGCTGGATCGCCGGCGCGCATTTCTTCACCGAGGAACTGAGCGAGGAGGGGGCGGGCGGCGGCTTGCCGGATGCGCCAGGTGGTCCGTCTGCAACGTATTACCACCTGACTGAACTGACCCAGCATACGCAAAGCGCCGCCGTGTTCGGCAGCGTGAAGTATCGTTTCACCGATCGCTTCAACCTGACTGGCGGCCTGCGCTATACGATCGAACGCAAAACGATCAATCTGACCGGCTTGCAGAATAGCGGCCCCGTTTCGTTCAGCGATGTGAACAACTGGTGGGACCCGTCGTCGATCACGTCGCCACTTGCCGTCAGCGCGCGGCAGAACCAGACCAACACGTGGCGCGCGCCGACCTGGGATTTGACGCCCGAATACGCGATCAGCAACAACGTGCGGGCCTATATCCGTTATGCGCGCGGCTTCCGCTCAGGTGGCTACAACGGCAGCGCCTATACGCAAAGCACGGTTTCGACAGTCACGCCCGAGTACCTGACCGACTATGAGGCGGGCATCAAAAGCGAATGGTTCGACAAGCGCCTGACCGTGAACGCCAGCGTCTTCCACTACGACTATCGCGACATTCAGGTGTTTGCACTGGCGCCGAATCCATTGGGCGGCGCGCCGGTGTCTACCTTGTCGAACGCCGGGCAGGGGCGCGCCGATGGGTTTGAGCTGGAATTGAAGGCGCAGCCGACTAACAGCCTCTACCTGTTCGCTAACCTCGGGCTGCTGAATACGCGCTTCACCGAGTTTGCCAATGTGCCAACCGCAGTGGGCAATTCGTTCGCACGTTCGCCGCACACGACGATCGACGTCGGCGGCGAGTACCGTGTGCCGTTGCCGGTCGGCTCGATTGCAGTAGGGGGCGATATCAACTATCGCAGCACCGAGTACTTCAGCGCGACGCGTCAGACTATTCCGCAGTTGTGGCAGTCGGGCTATACCGTGATGAATGCGCACGTGTCCTATGTGTCGTCGAATCAGAAATATATCCTGACCGGCTACGTGACGAACCTGACTAACAAGGTCTATAAAAAACTGGAGTTGTTGCCGTCTTATGGCGCGTATCCGGTGCTGTATGGCGACCCGCGTGTCTTTGGCTTGACGTTTACCGCCAGGATCTGACCGGGAACCGTACGGCGTGGCGTAGCAGTCCGGCTGAACGGCGGACTGTCACGCCACAACTTTCGTGGCGCGCAGTCGTGCGGGTGTCACTTCGCCAATCTCGCCCTCACGGTGTACTCGCCTTCTTCACCCGTGTCTTCCGCCATATGAGCCATCGCCGTCTCGAAGTCGGGCGGCAGTGGCTCGACCGGATAGCCGCGCTTTTCCCATGCGTCGAGACCGCCCTTGAGCGCGCGGACGTGGTGGATGTTCTTCCGGTGCAGCTGATTGACGATCCGCTTGGCCGTTGCTTCGTTAGGGCAGACGCAATAAACGACAATCGGCCGCTTCAGTAACTCGGGATCCAGCGGCTCCGGCGAGTCGAGGTCGAGCAACTGCGCACCCGCGATCCGGTGCGATTCTTTCGCGCGTATGCTGCGTGGCCGCGCGTCGAGGATCAGTGGTGGCTCATTGGATTTCATCAACTCGTCGAGTTGATCAGGCGAGATGCGCACGTGCGCGAGCCAGCGTCGAAATTGCCAGCGGCGTACGCAGCGATAGAGGAGTGCGGCAACGAAGATCGCCGCGAATGCGTCGAAAATCGTGCCGCCGTTGTGGCGCACGAGCAGCACGAGTTGCACGATCTGATCGTGCAGTGCCGCGCCGCCGATCACCCACACGCTGGCCCACAACGCCGCGCCGATAAAATCCCACAGCAGAAATACACCGACATTGATGGGTGTGGTGCCGAGCAGCGGCGCCGAGACCAGGCCGAGGCCGGGCAGGAACTTCGCGACGGTGAGAATCGGCGCGCCGTACCGTTCATAAGTGTTGCGGGCGACACGCACGGTGGTGTCGAGCGAGAGCGAGAAGCGCACCAGTTGATTCAGCAGGCGCCGGCCGTACGTCCGCCCGGTGAAGAACCATAGCGTGTCCGCGATCAGGGTTGCGCCGACAGCGGCGCCCACGACGCTGGCGTAAGTGGTCTGTCCCATTGCGGCCATGGTTCCGCCGAGGATCAGCATCGGCGCCGCTGGAATCGGCAGGCCCAGTTGCGTGACGAGCACGCTCATGA
The DNA here is from genome assembly GCF_902833645.1 of Paraburkholderia fungorum. GTDB lineage: Bacteria > Pseudomonadota > Gammaproteobacteria > Burkholderiales > Burkholderiaceae > Paraburkholderia > Paraburkholderia fungorum. Next base: position 533,674 of record NZ_CADFGE010000002.1, on the reverse strand, counting down.
AGACGGCCCATACGCCCAGCGAGGGTGGAATCGCAACCGGAAAATGCCACACAACCACGCTCCTCTTGATACCCTGGAAGGATTTGAAACAGTCGGCGCCGAGTCCCTGCTCAGGTTTCCGCTCGGTTCCTGCTCAGTCGGCGTGCGCTGCGAATACGTCACGCATTGCTACTTCCTGCCGGACGGCGGGAAACGGGATGAGGCAGCACGTTCAACCGGCCGCCGCGCATGCAGCCGCGCACCTTGTGGATTTAAGCACAGGTTTGTGAAAAGACGCTGCGAAGCGGGCTGAACACCCGCGGAAATTCAAGGGGGCGGGGCGGCCACATGTGCCGCCCCGCCGCCGAGCAACCGGTCCCTGTCGCTCCTTAGCGCGGCGCGCAAACGCGGCGTTGCGAAATCGATAAAACTTCGGGTTTTCAGCGGCAATGGCCCTTGTCCCGCGTGCATCAGGCTCACCGGTATCGGTTCGGGTTCAAATTCCCGCAGCACCAGTTGCAGCTTGCCTTCTTCGACGGCCCGCGCGGCCTGGTATGAAAGCACGTGGGTGAGGCCCACACCGGCGACAGCCGCATCGATGGCGGCCTCAGCATTATTGACGGACAGCCGTGGATGGACCGGCACGGCCTGCTGTTTCGCGCCGCGCGGCGCGAAGGTCCAGATCGGCCCGGACGGCAGCGAGTCGACATTGATGCAGGCAAAGCGGGCGAGATCGGCGGGGCTTTCCGGTACGCCGGCTTGCGCGAGGTAACGTGGGCTCGCGCACACCACCCGGCAGACCGTGCCGACCTGGGTCGCGACCATGCTGCTGTCCGGCAGTTTGCCGATGCGCAGGGCAACGTCGATATGTTCGTCGAGCAGATGCAGCGTGCGGTCAGCCAGAACCAGACGCACGGCGATCTGCGGGAAGGTCGCGAGGAAGTCGTTGATGATGGGCAGCAGGTGCAGGCGTCCGAACACCATCGGCGCCGTGACGACGAGCTCGCCACGCGGCGTGCTGTACTCGCCCGCGGCCGCGCTTTCAGCTTCGCTCACCTGTTCGAGGATCTGCTTGCAGGCGGCGAGGTAGGCCTCGCCCGCGTCGGTCAAGGTCAGCTTGCGGGTGGAACGCACCAGCAGCCGCACGTTCAGATGCGCCTCCAGTTCCGCCACCTTGCGGCTGACGGTGGGCAGCGGCGTCCCCAGTTTGCGGCTCGCGGCCGAAAAACTGCCGGTCTCCACCGCGGCCACCAGAATTGAAATTGCCTCCAGACGATCCATGGATCCTCTCGGTCTTCGAGAATTAATCCAGCGAAAATACAGGAATACATGGACGTCTGGAAGGCGGGTTATGGGAATGCGCGTCGCGCAACTGTGTTTCGCGGCCCGGTTGCTACAATCGCCGCATAGACAGAGACAACGGAGACACCGCATGGCAACGCTTCAGCCGATCAGCCGCTACCCCGTGCCCGAACCGGGCGAATGGCCGGACGATATCCGGGCGCGCATCCTTGAAGTGCAGGAGAAAGCGGGTTTTGTTCCAAACGTGTTTTTGACGTTGGCGCACCGGCCAGACGAATTCCGCGCGTTTTTTGCGTACCACGACGCGTTGATGCTGAAAGAGGGCGGCTTAAGCAAAGGTGAGCGCGAGATGATCGTGGTCGCCACGAGCGCCGTGAATCAGTGCCTGTACTGCGTGGTCGCGCACGGCGCGATTCTGCGCATTTACGAAAAGGCGCCGCTACTGGCGGATCAGGTGGCCGTCAATCATCGCAAGGCGGATATCACGGCGCGCCAGGCGGCGATGCTCGACTTTGCCCTGAAGGTTTGCCGTGACTCCGGCGCGGTCGGCGATGCCGATTTTCAGATCTTGCGGGAGCATGGTTTTTCCGATGAAGACGTGTGGGATATCGCGGCCATCACGGCATTCTTCGGTTTGTCGAACCGGATGGCCAACGTCATTTCCATGCGCCCGAACGACGAGTTCTATCTGATGGGGCGCGTGCCGAAAGCAGCGGCGGATGCGCCCCGCAAATAGCCTCGGAGCGCTTGCCGCGGGTCCGCGGCTGACAGGCGGCGTGCGGCTGCGTGTTCACGCACGCTTGCCCCTACGTCCACGCGCTCGCCTATACGCCCGCCGGCTCGGCCCTGATGGCCGGCGTACCGACCGTCCTGTCGTCGATCGGGAAATGCAGCATCGCGGCGATGAGTCCGGCGACCATCGTGGCTTCCCACAGCAGCGAATAGGAGCCGGTCAGATCGAACACCAGGCCACCTAGCCACGCGCCGAGAAACGAGCCGATCTGGTGGCTCAGAAAGCAGACCCCAAAGAGGCTGCCGAGGTGCCGCGTGCCGAAAACTTTTGCCACGAGCCCGCTCGTAAGCGGCACGGTTCCGAGCCAGGTGAGCCCCATCACGGCCGCAAAGATGACGACCGACGCGGAGGTTTTCGGCAGCAGGAAGAACGCGCCGATCGTCACGCTTCGAATCAGGTAGAGCCAGCCGAGCACATGGTGCTGCCGGAAGCGGCCGCCGAGCCAGCCGCATCCCCAACTGCCCGCCATGTTGAACAGGCCGATCAGTGCCAGCGCCGTGGCGCCCAGTCCGATCGGCATATGACAGAGCGTCAGATATTCAGGCAGATGGGTGGCGATGAACGCGAGTTGAAATCCACAGGTGAAGAAGCCGAGTGTGAGAAGCAGGTAGCCGCGATGCCGCATGGCCTGGCCGAGCACCTTGCGAAGCGGTGCGGCGGGTGGCTCCTGAACGAACGTGCCGACACGCTGGCGCCGATCGAGCGCCATGCCGAGCGGTGCGACGAGCAGCATCAGAAAAGCCAGCGCGAACAGCGAGGTGGCGATACCGGCACTGAGGCGGATGCTCTGCGTGAGCGGAATCATCAACACCTGGCCTGCCGAGCCGCCCGCGCTGACAAGACCCATCGCCATGCTGCGTTTTTCGGGCGAGGCGACGCGGCCGACCGCCGGCAACACCACGCCGAACGTCGTGCAACTGACACCGATCCCGACCAGCAGGCCCATGCCGACGATCAGCATTGGGCCGGACGGCGCGACTGCCGCGATACCCAGGCCGGCGGCGAACGTCGTCGCACCGAACGCGACTACCGGCGCCGAGCCGTAGCGGTCGGCGGCGGCGCCCGCGAACGGTTGCGCGAAACCCCACACCAGATTGTGCAGCGCGATGGCGAAAGCGATCAGCGTGACGGGTAGGCCGCGATCGAACGAAAATGGCCCGATGAAGAGGCCGAAGGTCTGCCGGATACCCATTGCGGCGCTCAGAATCAGCGCGCCGGCGATGATCACGAGCGTCGTGTGGCTCAGCGGGAAGGCGAAGCGTTTGCTATTGGCGGTGGACATGGTTCTGATCTCCTTCGACACCATGGTCGCAGCGAGCGTCAGACGCGGCAAAGGAAATGATTTTGACGACAGGTGAGTGTGGCTCACCTGTTCGGGGTGACGTCGCGGTCAGAGATTCGGAGACTTAGCGCTTCAGCGATAGGGGTGAGGCGGTTCAGTGACTTCGCTACCGGACGGATTGGCGAATTGCGCTGCCTCGCCGAGCAGCCACTGTTTGAAGTCGAGCAATTCCGGGCGATGCGCCGCGCTATCCGCGTCTTGCGCGCTCACGAGCCAATAAGCGTTGGCTGAGGCGATGGTTTGTGGACAGGCCTCGACCAGTGCGCCGCTCGCCAGATCGCGGTCCATCAGCGGACGTCTGCCGAGTGCGACGCCGAGACCCATGCTCGCGGCTTCGAACGCGAGCTGGATCGTGTCGACGCGCAACCCGTCGCTGAGGTCGACGGGGGCGCCATCGACGGGGGCGCCATCGACGGGGTCGCCCTCGACGGCGACACCATCGAGCCACGCCTGCCAGTCCTCGCTGGCCGAGTTCACGTGAATAAGTGTCGCGCGGCGCAGATCGAGATGCCCGTGCCCGTTGCGCAGATTGTCCAGATAGGCGGGACTGCACACCGGCACGAGGCGTTCGCCGAACAGACGGGTCCAGGCGGTTCCCGCGACCGGGGCACGGCTCAGGCGAATGGCGAAATCGAAGCCGTCGACGGGAAAACCGACCTGACGATGCGATGTGTCGACGGTGATGTTCGCGTCCGGCCAGCGCGAGCGAAACGCGCCGAGCCGCGGCAGCAGCCAGCGCGAGGCTAGCGTGGGCGCGCAACTTAGCGCGATCGGGCGATTCGCGCGGTGGTTCGGCAGGCGCTGCGTGCCGATTGCGATCAGCGAAAACGCTTCGGATACGTACGACAGATAATCGGCGCCCGCTGCCGTAAGCGAAATGCCACGCGGCTCGCGCGCGAACAGTTCCACACCGAGCGACTGCTCGAGGCCAACGATGCCGTGACTGATCGCGCTAGGCGTGACGTTCAACTCGGCGGCGGCGAGCTTGAAACTCTGATGCCTGCCGGCCGCCTCGAAGAAGCGAAGCGCGGGCAGAGGTGGCAGACGAAGCGGCATGGTGCATCCCCAAGGCGGCGGGCGCCGTAATGGTAACGGTGACGGTGCAAGAGCGCGTCGGTGCGCGCGGGTTGATTCGCGAAAGGATACCTTGCAATAGGGTTTCGATTGTCAGCCGAGGGGCGGCTACGGCTTGCCACGGTCTTGTCCGTTTGCCGAACGGCGGCGCCCGGATGCGGTCGCGGACACGGCGGACGGCGCGCAGAAAAATTTCATCGACATTGTCGATTTGCCGGCACGCCGTTCGTCGTCGCTCTATGAGGGCAAAAAAATGCGCGCTTGCCGTACGCCGCAATCGTGCCCTTTGTCCTTTTTTACGTGAGAGGAGGTGGCTGATGAGCAATGTAGACCCATCCGCATCAACGCTGAAACCGGCCCGCCTGCTGGCCGATTCGCCGCGCCGGTTTCCGGGCGAGAGCGCGGAATATCGCCGTGCCCGCAACGATCTGCTGGCCGAGGAAATCGAGTTGCGCCGCCACATCGAACGCGTGGCCGCACAGCGCCGCGCGCTGCCGCCCGGCGGGGTCGTGCCGCAGGATTATCGCTTCGAGGGCGAAGCGGGCATGGTCACGCTGGCGGAGATGTTCGGCACGCACGACACGCTCGTCACCTACAACTGGATGTACGGCCCGCAGCGCGTGCGGCCCTGTCCGATGTGCACCTCGCTGCTGAGTGCTTACGACGGCGAAATGCCCGATATCCTGCAACGCGTGGCTTTTGCCGTGATCGGGCGCTCGCCGATCGACAAGCTGGTGGCATTCAAGAAAGAGCGCGGCTGGCGGCATCTGCGGCTGTATTCGTCGAACGGCAATACTTTTAACCTCGACTACGCCGATGAAGATCCGGAAGGCGGCGATGTTCCCGCCTTCAACGTGTTCACGCGTTCAGGCGGCACGGTGCGGCACTTCTGGGGCGCGGAGATGGGGCCGTGGACCGCGGACCCCGGTCAGGATCCGCGCGGCGCCCCCGACGTGATGCCGATCTGGACGGTGCTCGACATGACGCCCGGCGGCCGTGGCAGCGACTGGTATCCGAAGCTGGAATACGACACCGTGCCGCGCTAGTCGCGCGTGGGGCATGCGTGGGGCATCTGACGCGCATCGCGCTGATTCTCGCAAAGCAGGTGTAGGCGAGCGTTGTTCACGTCGCAAGAACGTGACTCTGCGCGCGCGCCGCCTCCAGGTAGGTCGGCACCGCGCTCGCCCGCATCGGCCTGCCGAACAGATAGCCCTGCATGGCGCGAGCGCCCAGCGCCTTGACGACGTCCGCTTGCGATGAGGTTTCGAGTCCTTCGACGATGCATTCGAGTCCGAGGTTTCTGCACAGGTCGAGCACGGACTTGACGATCTTCTTCGATGCGCTATTGGAATCCACATCGGTCATGAAGCTGCGGTCGATCTTGATCGTATCGAAAGGCAGGCGATGCACGTAGCTGAGGCTTGAATAACCGGTGCCGAAATCGTCGAGCGAGACGCGGCAGCCGGCTTGCTTGATCATCGTGAGCGAACTGTGGGCCTGCTCGAAATCGCGCGTGACCGCGGTTTCCGTGATCTCGAAGTTGACATGGTGCGCGGGCACGCCGCTGGCCAGCACGATATCGACCAGACGGCGGGCGCGCGGCGAAGTCGAAATATCGATCGCGGAGAGATTGAACGACAGATAGAGATCGGACGGCCAGCGCGATACTTCATCGAGTGCCTTGCGCAGCAGTACTTCGGTGACGCGCAGAATCAGATCGGTACGCTCGGCAATCCGAATGAATTCCTCCGGCTTGACCGCGCCCAGCCGCTCGTTGTGCCATCGCCCGAGCGCCTCCATGCCGATCGTGCGTTGCGAGTGCGCGTCGTAAATCGGCTGAAACTCAAGGAACAGTTCGGATTCCAGGTTCGCATGGCGGAGTTCCTGGGCGACGAGACTCGAGCGCCGGATCCGTGTTTCGTGTTCGGTCGAGAAGATCACCGGCGTCCCGCGACGGCCTTCCTTGCCGACGTACAAGGCCGCGTCGGCGCGCTCGAAAACCTGCTGCACTGTCGTGCCCGCTTCAGGAAACGCGGCCCAACCGATCGTTCCTGTCAGTTCGGCAACATTGCCGGCCACCCGATACGGCTGGCTGAGCGCTTCGCAGATACGCTCGCCCAACTCGACGAGTGTCTCGTTCGCCAGTTTGTGCTGAGCCAGCACGCCGAATTCGTCACCGCCCAGGCGCGCGAAGAAGATGCCGGGCTCGGCCAGCGCCAGCAGGCGTACGCCGACTTCCTGCAGCACGAGATCGCCGCTTGCATGTCCGTAGATGTCGTTGACCTGTTTGAAGCCGTCGAGATCGATCAGTCCGACATTGAAACCGCCGCCGATGCCAAGCGCCTGTTCCGATAGCGCGCGCAGCGACGCGAAGAAGCTGCGCCGGTTGGGCAGGTCGGTCAGGCTGTCGATGCTCGCGAGCCGGAAATTGTCGTCGCTGAGTCTTTGCGTGTTCTGCTGGCTCACCTGCAATTCGTGCTGCGCGTGCACCACACCGACAAAATTCCGGTAATAGAGTTCGATGATGAAGGCGAGTGCGACGCCGACCAGCATCATGTCGACCGCCATCGCGATGAAGACAGACGAACCCGTGGCAACGAGAAACGTCGAAAAGCTTAGGATGACGATTGAAAGCGGAAGCAACGCGGCCGCTCGCAGATGGTTCAGGCAGAACACGCAGCCGATCACCGTCGTCGCCATGTAGAACGCGACGTGTGCCTGCTCATAGGGCGAGCCGTAGGAAAACAGTAGCAGTGACCAACTGCTGAAGGCGACGCCGAAGATACCCGAGAGCCAGATCAGCTTGCGCAGTTCGAGCACGGCCTGCGCGTGCGTCAGCGTCCGGTGCCGGACACGCCACCAGCGCACGCAACGGATGATGCACAGTGCGCAAAGCGCCCCAGGACAATAGATCGACAACCATGCGGGTGCCGACGCCAGATGCGTAACGGCGACCGCCAGCGTGTTCACGAGCAGAATGAAATAGAGCAGCGGAACCTGGCGGCTGAATGCCTGGAGTTGCGCGCGTACGAGTTCAGGGTCGCTTCTCGCGACCGACAGCGCCTCCCTCAATCTGGTTAATCGAACCATTCCCGTCCTTGTAACGTTTGCGCCGCACACGCAGCTTTGTATATCGGCGGCGTAGCGCCAAACCTTGAGGGCGTTTTCACGGGAAAAAAGCGCGCGCCAGGATTGGGCGGTAAATACGCCCGGAGGGCCGCGCAGGGTTGAGTCATTTGTGCTGCATCAATCTACGCACGAGCCGTTGGTTTTCGGCGCCGGGAATGGGCGGATTCGTCGTGCCGGCCTGCCCGGCGCGGGCGATATCACAGGACGGAGCGGTGGCGCGGGACCATGCGACGAGCGTTGCGCATGTTGCAATATGGAGAATTTTCATTGTTTTAATCTTCCCGGATTTTTTTATTACTGAGCGCGCATGGTGCTGAATGTCGAATCTCTACGATCCACCATAACATAGTAAAAAAGCATGGCGGCGATCACTTTGCCGACCCTAAAGCACTGAAATTGCAACGGATTGTGATACGGCCTGAGGCGCTGTAAAGCGGGAGAAATGCGTAAGCGCGCGATTCTTATAGGACTTTGGCGCAAAAAAACGTCAAATTGCCGCTGGGCGGGCGATACAAGGCTTACATCCAACGTTTGCGCGAATATGCGCCTATGCGTTAGTGTGTCGGTCCCGGCGCAACAGATGTGGCGCCGGTTCCATGATTACCATACGGGAAGTGCTATGAACAAACAGGAACTGATTGATGCAGTCGCCGCAGCGACGGGCGAAAGCAAAGCGGCCACCGGCCAAACCATCGACGCTATCGTCGAAGCGGTGACCAAAGCCGTGGTGGGTGGCGATACGGTGCAACTGGTCGGTTTCGGTTCTTTCTCGACCGGCGCGCGCGCAGCACGCGTGGGTCGCAATCCGTCGACCGGTGCCGAAATCCAGATCGCCGCAGCCAAGACGGTGAAGTTCACCGCCGGCAAGGCATTCAAGGAAGCCGTCAACGCGTCGTAATGCAACGCGCCTCGCGCCGGAGCATCCACGCGCGTTGTTGTAACGCGCGGCGTCCGATGCATCGGGTGTGAGGAATCACGCGCTGCCTGACCCCGTGAGCGTGTTTAAACGGTGGTTAGTGCGGCGCGTGTGGCGCTGGTTGCCTGGACGTTGCCTGGATGTTGCCTGGACGTGGAGCGGGCATGAGTTGCGCGCTGACGTTCATGCCGTCGTTGCTTGCTTCTGGTTTTGCGTCATGCACGCTCGCCTCCTCGCCGTTAGTTCCGGTTACCGGTTGGGCGAGATCGTGCAGGCCACATTGGCGAGTTCAGCCCGCGCGCCGTTTTCGGGTTGCTTCTGCCAGCGTTGCGAGCACCGGCTCGGTTTGCGCCCAGCTCACGCAGGCGTCCGTAATCGATACGCCGTGACGCAGCGGCACACCGGTTTTCAGATCCTGACGGCCTTCTTCCAGATGACTTTCGAGCATGACGCCGATAATGCGGCGCTCGCGCTGTGACAGTTGCTGCGCCAGATCCTGTACTACCTCCAGTTGACGCAAATGCGACTTGCCCGAGTTCGCATGCGAACAGTCGATCATGACCTGCTCGCGCAGCCCGGCTGACCTGAGTGCCGCGCAGGTGGCTTCCACGGATGCGCTGTCGTAATTCGGCCCTTGCTTGCCACCGCGCAGGATAACGTGTGCGTCGTCATTGCCACGCGTTTCGAAGATCGCCGCCATCCCCATCTTGGTCATACCCATGAACGCATGGCTCGCGCGTGCCGCGACGATCGCGTCCGCGGCGATCTGCACGCCGCCGTCGGTGCCGTTCTTGAAGCCGATCGGGCAGCTCAGCCCCGAGGCAAGCTGCCGGTGACTCTGGCTCTCCGTGGTACGCGCACCGATGGCGCCCCACGCGATCAGATCCGCGATGTATTGCGGGCTGAGCAGATCGAGAAATTCGGTGGCCGTAGGCAAACCGAGACCGCTGATGTCGAGCAGCAGTTGCCGCGCGAGACGCAGGCCTTCGTTGATGCGGAAGCTGCCATCGAGACGCGGGTCGTTGATATAGCCTTTCCAGCCTACCGTTGTGCGCGGTTTTTCGAAGTAGACCCGCATGACGATCAGCAGATCGTCCCTGTAGGTTTGCGCCGCGGCTTTGAGCTTGCGGGCATATTCGATCGCCTGGTCGTGGTCGTGAATCGAACACGGGCCGACGATCATCACGAGCCGGTCGTCACGGCCGTGCAGAATATCGGCGATTTCCGCGCGGGTTTTCTCGACGAGCGTCTGCACCGAAGGCGGCACGGGCAATTCGTCCTGCAGCAGGGCGGGGGAAATCAGCGGACGTACCGCGCCGATACGAACGTCGTCGATGCGCGTGGTGTCCTGGGTGGCGTCGGCCGAGCCGACTTCCTGATCGTGCAAAGGATTGTCGATGGCGCTCAAAATATTCTCCCGGACTTGTATGTGAAGCGGCCTTGCGGCCTGAAGGCGTGGGGGCGGTGCGTTGCCTGGTTGCCGGGATTATGACACTCGCGCGTGCCGACTGGATGACCGTTATTCGAGGCGTTTGATCAACGCCATGGCGGCGGCCGGGTTGCGTTCCTTGAAGCCGCTGATGACATAGAGGTAGACGTCGCGAGCGGTGGTTTTCGCGGGCGGCGCGGCCGAGGTTTCGAGGTCGACCGGCGTCGTGCCTGCGGCGAGCTGGCGGGCGCGTTCTGCCCAGGCGTCGAGCGCTTTGGCCGAATAGCCTTTGGCTTCCTTGTCGCTGGTGCCCATGATGCGGGCGTAGACGAAGGGCGCGGTGATGTCGGCGATTTGCGGGTATTCGCTGTCGGCGGCCAGCACGATGGCGACTTTGTACTTTCTGGCTAGCGCGATGAATTCGGGGGTTTTGAAGGTGTCGTTACGCACTTCGATTGCGTGTTTCAGCTTTTGGCCTTCTATGCTGGCGGGCAGCAGTTTCAGAAAGGCTTCGAAGTCTTCGGGGTCGAACTTTTTGGTGGTGGCGAATTGCCAGTTGATTGGGCCTAGCTTCTGTTTTAGCAGTAGCACCCCGCTGGCGAAGAAACGTTCGATGGTTTCGTTGGCGTCTGCCAGGATTTTTCGGTTGGTTGCGTAGCGGGGGGCTTTTAGCGAGAAGACGAAGTCTTCCGGGGTTTCCTGATACCACTTCTCGTAGCTTGCCGGTTTTTGCAGGCCGTAGAAGGTGCCGTTGATTTCTATCGATGTGAGTTTTTTGCTCGCGTGCTGGAGCTCGCGGGTTTGGGTGAGGTCCGAAGGGTAGAAGGTGCCCCGCCAGGGGGCATAGGTCCATCCGCCTATGCCGATGCGGATTTTGCCGGTTTTCGGTGAGGGCATTTGGGGGCTCGGTTTTTAGCTTCGCTGGGAGGGGTAGATTAGCGTATTTTTTGGTTTTTTTGCCTGCTCGGCGGGTTTGTTGTTGATCTGACTCTTTGGCGTTGCTTTTTTGTGTGTCCGTGGTCTGCTCTGTTGTTGGTCTTTTGGTGCTTTGGCCTTTCCTTGCTTTGTTAGTGGTCTATTAGCGTTGCCCCTGTGCGGGGCGGCACCTACTTTTCTTTGCCTGCCGCAAAGAAAAGTAGGCAAAAGAAAGCGGCTCAAACCGCTAATTCTTAAGCGGGTCCCCCGCGCAGCCACGGTAGTGGTGCATCTGGAATCCGTGCCCCCGCACACTCCGCGTTAGCGACAAGGCGCTCATCAGCTCCCACTCCGCACTACGTGCGTCGCGGACGGGGCTGCCTGGGAAACCAGCGGCTTCGCTTCGCGCAGCGGGAGCCGTCGGCTTCGCCTCGGCGAGGTACTCCCGCTTTGATTGGCCAACCCCACTTCAATGAAATGGCGTGCGTCGCATTCGCGGTGCAATCGCGATCGCTGCCGCCGTTGTGCTGGCAGCAGCGAGGCAACGGCGAATCAGGGTACAAGGGAACAAGGGTACAAGGGAACAAGGGAACAAGGGAACAAGGGAACAAGGGAACAAGGGAACAAGGGAACAAGGGAACAAGGGAAAGCGGGAAAGCGGGAAAGCGAACGCATCTGGTGGCAGCGATGCAACGACGAACCGGGAACGGGGTAAATGGGTGGAGCAAAAAACTTGGTGGGCGGTGTTATGAACTGGGTATCGGCGCGCGCAGCGCCGCCGGAGGTATGATGGCCTTGTCGTTAGGGCTGAATGTGCGAGGGCACGGATTCCAGATGCACCACTACCGCTACTGTGCGGGGGACCCGCTTAAGAATTAGCGGTTTGAGCCGCTTTCTCTTGCCTACTTCTCTTTGCGGCCGGCAAAGAGAAGTAGGTGCCGCCCCGCACAGGGGCAACGCTAATAGACCACTAACAAAGCAAGGAAAGGCCAAAAGACCAACCCAAACAGACCACTAACAAACCAAGGAAAGGCCAAAAGACCAACCCAAACAGACCACTAACAAACCAAGGAAAGGCCAAAAGACCAACAACAGAACGGACCACTAACAAATCAAGGAAAGGCCAAAGAGCAAGACCAAAAAACAAACCCGCCGAACAGGCAAAAAACCACCCCCTACACCCCACCCGCCGCGCGAGCGGCCTCATCAAACCGCCGATTCGCCTCAGCCACGTCAGCCCTGAACTGCTGCAACGCACTGACAGCCAAATCCACCGGCATTAACGCCGCCCACAAAACATCGATCAACTGATCCGCGGTAGCGTCAATATCAATATGCCGATTCGCCAGAGTGGCATCCCAAAGCACATGTTCCATCGGCCCGAACACCATCGACCGTAGCAGCCTCAGTGGCATGTCGGCGCGGATCTGCCCACTCTCCTGGCCTCGTGCCAGCACCCGCATCAACGGCGCCGTGTAGCGCCGCTGCAATTCGGTCAGCGCCTCACTCAACTCATGATGCCGGGCCCGGCCCTCGGACAACACCAGGGCGCACAGATCAGTGCCGTTAACCAGCATCAGCCGCAAATGCGTGCGCACAATAAATGCAAACTGCTGCCGCACCGTGCCGTCACGCGGCAACCCGGACTCGATCGCTTCAATGATCTCGTCGTACCAATCGCCGATCACCCGCGCGCATAACTCGCGCTTGCCGCGGAAATAACTGAAGACAGTCGCCTCGGAAATGCCCAGGCGCTGCGCAATCTCCGCCGTCGTCGCGCGCTCGTAACCCTTCTCGGAGAAGACGTCGCGTCCCGCCTCCAGAATCTCCTTCACGCGCTGCTGCGACTTGCGCCCGGCCGGTTGGCGGCGCGAGGCAGGTAACTCGGCCTTCAAGGCAACCGTCATATGAGTTAAGTTCAGTTTTGTGGGGCAGATAGCCCCGGTAGCGACAATATTATCACGCTATAGCCTCGCCACAAGACCAGAGAATGCGGGCAGGCCAGTTTCTGAGTGTTACTCAAAATACCTATTGACGCTTACGTAAATCTAGCGTGAAATGCGGCTTGAACATTTCGCGCCTCGTGCAGGACGGTGCTGGCAGCGCAGAACGCCCAGAAGGCCGCCGCCGTCCGCTGAGCCGCATTCGGACCAGCCGCGCCTACCCAGGCTGAGCGGCCGCCAACGAACTCTGGAGACACCGCAATGAGCAACCTGCCCGGTTTGCAATTCCCGCTCGGCGAAGAAATCGGAATGCTGCGTGACAGCATTGCAGGCTTCGCCGCCAAAGAAATCGCCCCGCGTGCCGCGGAAATCGATCGCACGGATCAGTTCCCCATGGACCTGTGGCGCAAATTCGGCGATCTGGGCGTGCTCGGCATGACGGTCTCGGAGGAATACGGTGGCGCGAATATGGGCTACACGGCGCACATGATCGCGATGGAAGAAATCTCGCGCGCGTCGGCATCGGTCGGCCTCTCGTACGGTGCTCACTCGAATCTGTGCGTCAACCAGATTCATCGCAACGGCACGACGGCGCAAAAGGAAAAGTATCTGCCCAAACTGGTGTCCGGCGAGCACGTCGGTGCACTCGCCATGAGCGAGCCGAACGCGGGCTCGGACGTGGTCAGCATGAAACTGCGCGCGGACAAGAAGGGCGACCGCTATGTGCTGAACGGCACCAAGATGTGGATCACCAATGGCCCGGATTGCGACACGCTGGTCGTCTACGCGAAGACCGATCCTGAAGCGAATTCGCGCGGTATCACCGCGTTTATCGTCGAGAAGGGCATGAAGGGCTTCTCGGTCGCGCAAAAGCTCGACAAGCTTGGCATGCGTGGGTCGCACACCGGCGAACTGGTGTTTCAGGATGTCGAAGTGCCGGAAGAAAATATTCTCGGTCAATTGAACGGCGGCGCGAAGGTGCTGATGAGCGGTCTCGATTATGAGCGCGCCGTGCTCGCCGGTGGTCCGACCGGCATCATGGTCGCGGTCATGGACGCGGTCGTGCCGTATATCCACGATCGCAAGCAGTTTGGTCAGCCGATCGGCGAATTCCAGCTGATTCAAGGCAAGGTCGCCGATCTGTACACCACGCTGCAAGCGTGCCGCGCGTATCTCTACGCAGTGGGCCGTCAACTCGATACGCTCGGCAAGGAGCACGTGCGCCAGGTACGCAAAGATTGCGCGGGCGTGATTCTCTACACCGCTGAAAAAGCGACGTGGATGGCCGGCGAGGCGATCCAGATTCTCGGCGGCAATGGCTATATCAACGAGTACCCGGTCGGCCGTCTATGGCGCGATGCCAAGCTCTATGAAATCGGCGCGGGCACGAGCGAAATCCGCCGCATGCTGATTGGCCGTGAACTGTTTGCCGAGACGGCTTGAACCAAATTTTGCATGGGACCAGAGTCAGCGCTATAGGAGCAGCGTAAGCGCTTTGCGACCAGATTCGGCGCTAATGCGTCAACTCTGGTCGGGACGCTAACTCTGGTCAACGCGCTAACTGTGGTCGACACCGGAGAAGCCACGCAATGCCGATCATCGAATCAAAGCTGAACCCGCGCTCGGACGACTTCCGCGCCAATGCGGCGGCGCTCGAAGCGCTGGTCGCCGATCTTCGCGCGAAGATCGAGAAACTCGCACTGGGCGGCGGGCAAGCTGCGCGCGACAAACATACGGGCCGCGGCAAACTGCTGCCGCGCGACCGGATCGAGAAACTGCTCGATCCGGGTACGCCGTTTCTCGAGTTCTCGCAACTCGCGGCCTATGGCATGTACCACAACGACGCGCCCGGCGCGGGCGTCATCACGGGCATTGGCCGCATCGCGGGACAGGAATGCGTGATCGTCTGCAATGACGCAACGGTCAAAGGCGGCACGTACTATCCCATCACCGTGAAAAAACACGTGCGGGCCCAGGAGATCGCCGCCGAAAACCATTTGCCATGTGTCTACCTGGTCGACTCGGGCGGGGCGAATCTGCCGAATCAGGACGACGTGTTCCCCGATCGCGATCACTTCGGCCGCATCTTCTTCAACCAGGCGAATCTGTCCGCGGCGGGCATTCCGCAAATCGCCGTCGTGATGGGTTCGTGCACGGCGGGCGGCGCCTATGTTCCCGCCATGAGCGACGAGTCGATCATCGTCAAGAATCAGGGGACGATTTTTCTGGGCGGGCCGCCGCTGGTCAAAGCCGCAACCGGCGAAGTAGTGAGCGCGGAAGACCTGGGCGGCGGTGACGTGCACACGCGGCTGTCGGGCGTGGTCGATCATCTCGCGCAGAACGATGCGCATGCGCTGGGCATTGCGCGCAGCATCGTCGGCAATCTGAATCGCACGAAGCAGGTGCCGGTGGCGTTGCAGGAGCCGAAGCCACCGCGTTATGACGTCAAGAGCATGTACGGCGTGATTCCCGTCGACACACGCAAGCCGTTCGATATTCGCGAAGTGATTGCGCGCATCGTCGACGATTCGGCTTTCGACGAATTCAAGGCCCGTTACGGCACCACGCTCGTCTGCGGCTTTGCGCATATCTGGGGGCATCCGGTCGGCATCATCGCGAACAACGGCATTCTTTTTTCGGAGTCGGCGCTCAAGGGCGCGCACTTCATCGAGCTATGCTGCCAGCGCAAGATTCCGCTGGTGTTCCTGCAGAACATCACGGGCTTCATGGTCGGGCGCAAGTACGAAAACGAAGGCATCGCACGTAACGGCGCGAAGATGGTGACAGCGGTAGCCACGGCGAAGGTGCCGAAGTTCACGGTGATCATCGGCGGGTCGTTCGGCGCCGGCAACTACGGCATGTGCGGCCGTGCGTATTCGCCGCGTTTCCTGTGGATGTGGCCGAACGCGCGCATTTCGGTGATGGGCGGCGAGCAGGCGGCGTCGGTGCTGGCTACGGTCAAGCGTGACGGCATCGAAGGCAAGGGCGGTTCGTGGAGCGCCGAGGAAGAAGAGGCGTTCAAGCAGCCGATTCGCGATCAATACGAACACCAGGGCCACCCGTACTATGCAAGCGCGCGTCTGTGGGACGACGGCGTGATCGATCCGGCGCAAACGCGCGACGTGCTCGGTCTGGGCCTGTCCGCGACGATGAACGCGCCGATCGAAGACACGCGTTTCGGCGTGTTCAGAATGTGACCAAACGCTACGCGCAGGAGCTGCAACGATGCAATACGAAACGCTGAATCTCGGTTTCGCCGGGCAGATCGCCACGGTCACGTTGAATCGGCCTGACGTCCGCAATGCGTTCAACGAAACCATGATCGCCGAGGTGACGTCGGCCTTCACGGCGCTCGATGCTCGCGACGACGTCCGCGCGGTGGTGCTCGCCGCGAACGGCAAGGCGTTCTGTGCGGGCGCCGACCTGAACTGGATGAAGAAGATGGCCGCTTACTCGGACGCGGAGAACCGCGCCGACGCGATGCTGCTCGCCAACATGCTGGCGTCGATCTATCGCTGCAGCAAACCTGTGATCGCGCGCGTGAACGGCGACGCGTACGCGGGCGGCATGGGTTTGATCTCGGCGTGCGATATCGTCGTCGCGGTAGAGAGCGCACGTTTTTGCCTCTCGGAAGCGCGTCTTGGCCTGATCCCGGCGACCATCGCACCGTACGTGATCCGCGCGCTGGGCGAGCAGGCGTCGCGCCGCTACTTCACCACCGCCGAGCAGTTCGATTGCGCGACGGCGTATCGCCTCGGGCTCGTCAGCGAAGTGGTGGGCATCGAGCAACTCGACACTACCGTGCAGCAGATCGCCGAAACGCTTTGCGCAAACGGTCCGCAAGCGGTGCGTGCCTGCAAGCAGCTGGTGCAGGATATCGCCGGGCACGAGTTGAACGAAGCGATGATCGAAGACACGGCGGCGCGCATTGCGCGTACGCGCGCCGGGGCGGAAGGCCGCGAAGGCGTTGCGTCGTTCCTTGAGAAGCGTACGCCGTCCTGGCGCAGTTGAAGCATCGCGAAGGCACTTATTCCGAGGCTCAGGCAGGCCTCCACCAGAACACCCCGGCCCCCGACGGGACACGTCGGGACACTTCGGGACAATCACCGAGACACCTCATGTTCAACAAGATCCTGATTGCCAACCGCGGCGAGATTGCATGCCGCGTCGCCGCGACCTGCAAGCGGCTCGGCATCGCGAGCGTGGCCGTGTATTCCGATGCGGACGCCAACGCGAAACACGTGGCCGCCTGTGACGAGGCGGTGCACATCGGCGGATCGACCGCGGCGGAAAGCTATCTGCGGGTCGAACGCATCATCGAAGCCGCGCGCGCCACTGGCGCACAGGCGGTGCATCCGGGCTATGGCTTCCTGTCGGAAAACGAAGACTTTGCGCATGCCTGCGAAGCGGCCGGCATCGTCTTCATCGGACCGCCGGTCGAAGCGATCGCCGCGATGGGCTCGAAGGCGGCCGCGAAAGCGCTGATGCATGCGGCTGCCGTGCCGCTCGTGCCGGGCTATCACGGCGACGATCAGGATGCGCAACTGCTGCATCGCGAAGCCGATGCGATCGGCTATCCGGTCTTGCTGAAGGCGAGCGCGGGTGGTGGCGGCAAAGGTATGCGGGTCGTCGAACGCACTGAGGATTTCGCGGCGGCGCTGGCATCGTGCAAGCGCGAAGCGGCCAGCAGCTTCGGCAACGATCGCGTGCTGATCGAAAAATATCTGACGCGGCCGCGTCACGTGGAAGTGCAGGTATTCGCGGACCGTCACGGCGGCGCGGTGTATCTGTTCGATCGCGATTGCTCGGTGCAGCGGCGTCACCAGAAAGTGCTCGAGGAAGCGCCGGCGCCGGGCTTGTCCGCGGAGATCAAACGCGAGATGGGCGAGGCGGCCGTGGCCGCCGCGCGCGCGGTGAATTACGTCGGGGCGGGGACGGTCGAGTTCATCATGACCGGCACCGGCGATTTCTACTTCATGGAGATGAACACGCGTCTGCAGGTCGAGCATCCGGTCACGGAAATGGTGACGGGGCAGGACCTGGTGGAATGGCAACTGCGCGTTGCCGCCGACGAACCGCTGCCGCTCTCGCAGGAACAACTGAAAGTCGACGGGCACGCGATCGAAGCGCGTATTTACGCCGAGCACCCGGCACGCGGTTTCCTGCCGTCGACGGGTACGCTCAAGCATCTGCGCATGCCGGAAGGGGTCGAATTTTCGATCGGCGAGCCGGGCCGCAAAGCCTCGGTTCGCATCGACAGCGGCGTGCGTGAAGGCGACACCATCACGCCGTTCTACGATCCGATGATCGCCAAGCTGATCGTTCACGGCGCGACGCGTGAAGAAGCGCTCGCGCGGCTGAATCGCGCGCTCCGGGCCTGCGAAGTGGTGGGGCCGCATACCAACGTCGAATTCCTGCAACGTATCGTCACGAGCGAACCGTTTGCAACGGGCGATCTCGATACGGGTTTGATCGAACGTCATCACGATGCCTTGTTCGCGCCGGCCAGGAAGCCTTTCAAGGAGGCGCTGGCGCTCGCCTGCGCCGCGTTGCTGACGCGCGAAGGCGGCAGCGCGCATGGCGCGTCGCCGTGGGATGCGCTATCGCACTGGCGCCTGAACAGCGGCTACACGCAGACGCTAGGCTGGCGCGACATTGACAGCAACCGCAGCGCAAACGAAAGCGACAGCGTCTTCACGGTCACGTTTGCCCGCGACGGCGCCACGCAAACGCTCGAACACGATGGTGTGCGCGAGAACTTCACGTGGTCGGGCGGCACAGGCGAGCACGAATACCGTGCGACGATTGGCGATGCGCGGGTGACAGGGCGCGTTTTCATCGACGCCGACACGTTCCACGTGTTCTGCCTCGGCGAGGCGCTGGCCTTCGAGTGGCAGAACCTGCTCGCGCATGCCGCGGATGCCGAAGGCGGCGAAGGCCGTTTGACCGCGCCGATGCCGGGCAAGGTGATCGCGGTGCTGGTCGAACCAGGCACGGTGGTGGAGAAGGGCACGCCGCTGATCGTGATGGAAGCGATGAAGATGGAGCACACCATCGGTGCGCCGGCGGCAGGCACGGTGTCGGAAGTGCTGTATGCGGTCGGCGATCAGGTCGCCGATGGGGCGCAGCTTCTGGTGCTGGACGTAAGCTAGTAATCCAGCCCGGAGGCGCAGAAGGCTTAAACGAGGCGCACGTAACCGTTAGCGCGCGCTTCGTTTTCGAGTTGCTCGATCCGTTCGTAATCCGTCAGCGGCAACGTGGAAAAGCCCTTCAAACGCAAGCGTTTGGCGCGCTCGGGCTGAGTGCGGTGTGCTTCGCTCAGGGCTTCGCGCAGCGTCTCGATCGTTGCGGATGGCACGTTGCCGGAAGCGATCAAAGGCAAGCCCGGCGACGCCGCCGTCATGCCGATTTGCCGAACCCGTTGCGCCAGTTCCGGCAGCTCATCGCAGACAAACGCGAATGTCACGCAGTCGATCGCGGCGATGTCCGCGCGATTTTCCACGACCGCGCGCAATGATCCGAGATGCGAACCGGTGCGCAGGACAGCGCTGAAAAATGCGCCGTTGCGGGCAAGCGGCGCCACCGCGTGGCGAAATACGTTCATGCCGCTATTCGAATCGTCCTGATTGTAGGCCGCCCGTGCGCCGCGGCACGCCGCGAGCGAATCGAACGGCGCATCGACCCGCGTGACCAGTACGCTCGAATAATCCGCGCCTTCGCAGCCCGGCGCATCGAATTGCGGCGTGGCCACTAGTTGAACCTGCTCGTTCAATCCATGCATCAGGGGATAGCCGCAGGTTTGCGAGAGCAATACGTTAGGGCGCCGCCAGAAGCCGTGCAGTTCCTCGTCGGGCTCGACGATGCGGCAGGCCGGCTTCACCCTGCTTAAGACGTCGCCCAGCCAATCGCGCCACGCAGTCGCGAGCGCGGGCGTCACGTTGTACATCGGCAGGGCGGCGATCCAGGTCATGACGCAATTCTGGCATACCTAATGTCTGACCATTCGGAATTCGTCGAGCCCCAGGCGCACGGGCTCGCTCTGTTTGAATGGCCATTTACACTCCACCACTTTCAGTATCTCGAGTTGCGCGGCCTCGAACGCAACAAGCAAATCGCGGCGCCGCTTGCTTGCTGCGCCACAATAGGTCATCAGTGCCTCGGCGCTGACCTCGAAGATCCGCACCCGATCGTCAAAACAGACCCGGAACGCGACGGTCGCGCATTCTGTGACACAGGGCCTGAATCCTTCATCGACATATACCGACATCGCCATCTCCTGCCACCTGCCCGAGTCATCACGGTGACAGGGCGTGAGCTTCCGGTCTGTGGGAAAACCGGCATTTGAGGGCAAAAGGGCGCGGCGAGTACCAGGTCGCGAGACACCTTGAGCCGAATGGGGTTTCCTGGCTCGTGCACGTATATACACCAGAACTCAGCGGGCTTTCGCATCACCGCGACCTCTCCGCACAAACCCTGGTTTAACCCGCGTTCCGCGCGGATTGCCGCTTTGTGCCACAGCTCTTCATTTTTTGCTTCCCACATTGTGTCTCGACGGCATGTTGCTGCGCGGGCCCTGCGCTGGGCCGGTCGTGCGCACGGTGGCGCGTCATGCGTTGCCGATATGCGCTAACGGTCGCCTTTCTGGGCGCTTAAAGTAAATCGCATCGTGCAGACCGCCTCGCAATGCAGGCCGGGCAACCGCAGGTACCGGCGGCGCAGCTCGATGTACAGCATTAAACCGGCATTAGGCACGGCGAGTCCGCTCCCGGCCAGACGAGGGCACGCGACCTGGTGCTCCGATCGATTAATTTTGCGCGCTTTGATGATGCAACGCGCCAGCAGGAAATACGATGCACATTGACGAAACCGCTACGTACTACACGGCCACGAAAAAATACGAGCTGAGCTTCCCGTCGCTGGAGGAGGATATCCAGGCCGATGTGGTCATCATTGGAGGGGGCTTTTCGGGCATTCATACCGCGCTCGAACTGGCTGAGAACGGCGTGACAAACACCGTCGTACTCGAGGCCCGCTACCTGGGTTTCGGTGGAAGCGGTCGCAACGGCGGCCAGGTAATGGCGGGAATCGGCCATGACCTCGATGCGATCAAGAAGGATGTCGGTGAAGAGGGACTGCGTACCATTTTCGCACTCAGCGATCTCGGCCCGCAGATCATGCGCGAACGCATCGAGCGATACAACATCGACGCCGATTTTTGCAGTGGTTACGGGTATCTGGCCTACAACGCCCGCCAGGCGAAAACGCTGCGCAGTTGGGAAAAGGACTTCAAGTCGCTCGGCAGCCAGCACGAAATCCGCTACGTGGAAGGTGCCGACGTCAAACAGATCATCGGATCGGATGTCTATCACGCAGGCCTGCTGCATATGGGCGGCGGGCACGTGCATTCGTTGAACCTGCTGCTCGGCGAAACGAAGGCGGTAGCGGAAATTTACGGCGTGCGTATCTTCGAGTACAGCCCGGCACTCCAGATCACCTACGGCGACATGGTTCATGTGCGCACGGCGAAGGGCAGCGTCAGGGCCAGCAAGATCGTCTGGGCATGCGATGGCTTCATCAACGGACTCGAACCGGAACTGCATAGAAGCACGATCAATGTCTACGCGTTCAACTCCATGACGGAGCCGTTGAGCGACGAGTTGATCGAACGCATCAGTCCGATTCGCGGTGCATATAGCGATATCCGGCCGGTCATTAATTACTATCGCGTGACGAACGAGAATCGTTTGTTGTTCGGCTCGTCCACGGCGCTCATCGAGCATATGCCGAGTGACCTGAAAGAGTGGAACCGGCGGCTGATGCTCGAAGTCTTTCCCTATCTTAAGGACGTCAAGATCGACCTGGCCTGGGGCGGCCCGATGGCCACCACGCTCAATCTTTTTCCGCAGATTGGCACGCTGCCGGACCGGCCCAACGCGTTCTTTGTGCAAGGCTATTGTGGATTCGGCGTCACGCCCAGCCAGATCATCTGCAAGATTCTGGCAGAGGGCATTCTGGGCGGCTCGGATCGCTACCGTCTGTTGAGTTCGATTCCGCGGGGGAGCATCCGGGGCAAGGATCAATATCGAGCGTTCCTGGTCTCGCTCGGTAAAGTGATGCACCAGACGTCGGGCTACTGGCATGGCCGGCGTTGATTTCTTCTAATTCGCTAACTGATTGATAAGGAGTACCAATACGTGAGTCTTACCGCGATTCAACACGGCATCAAGATTTCCGAACTCGACGCCTGGGGAAAACTGAGCGACCTCGGCGGCCAAATCCTCGAAGGGGGCGATGTCGCGGCGTTCGGCAGAATGACGCACGGGGCGCCGACTGATCCTGTTTCGGCGGCGTATTTCGGAACCACCAAGGGCAAGTTCCGGCTCGTTTACCCGTTCTCGGAGCAGGCGACGGTGGTCGAGGGCGAGGTCCGCATTACAGACGAGTCGACGGGCGAAACCCGTAGCTTCAAGGCTGGCGATTCGTGGTTCGTTGCGAAGGGGACGTCGACGGTCTGGGAAGTGGTCTCGGACGGCTTCGTGAAGCATTACCTCGCATTCGTCTGAACGCCGCGCGCCATACCGGCGCCATGATGCCGAGCCGCGCGTGTCGGGCGCCGGTTCGGTCGAACGATGCCAGTTACTTTGCCCGTGAATACCGGCGACTCTTCGGCGAATTGCCTTTGCAGACATCGCGCAAGGGCTGAATCCGCTCACGTGCCACTGTTGCCGATGCTAGCGCGAACATCTTTTGCGATAGACGCATGACATTTTCGCGCTGGGGCGCATTTCTGCCCCAGTTGACGGCGATCTATTTGCGGGCGTCCTTATCGGCGTAATGGGTTTCTCGACCGATGTGGTGGACCAGGAATTCCATAACAGCCTTGATCGCAGGCGTACGGCGCAGGTCGGGGTAGGTCACCAGCCAGAGCCCGGTTTCGGGCGGCTCGGATCCAATGTCCAGTCTGACCAGTTCAGCGTCGTTGTCGCCGATCATCGTGGGCAGAAGTGCAACACCCACGCCGTTGCGCGCGGCCATCTGTTGCCCAGTCGCATCGCTCGCTTCGAATACGATGGGCCGCTCGTCGATATTTTTACGTAGCCACTTTTGATGTTTCACATGATCCAGCGACGAGTCATAGACGATGAACTCCCATTGCGCGGAAGGGCGCGCCGCATAGGTACGGCTGGCATATAGACCAAACCGGATTATGCCTATGCGCCGTGCAACGAGACTGCCTTCCTCGGGCTTGACCATGCGAACAGCAATATCCGCGACGCCTCGGTCCAGTGGTGCTATGTCGGGCGATCCCTCCATCACGATCTTCAAGGCCGGATGCGATTCACGGAACGTGCGTATGTGCGGTGCGATGCAATAGTTACCCACTGTAGGCGGCACGCTGATACGGACCGTGCCGGATAGCGTGGACGACGCCCGCAGCGCGTATGTTTCAATTGTCCCGGCGCCTTGGGCCATGGATCGGGCGAGCATGGCGATGGCCTTTCCGTCCTCGGTCAAACGGATGCTGCGGGGGAGCCGGTGAATCAGTTTCAGCCTGAGCGCCGACTCCAGAGACGTTACACGCCGCCCCACGGTGGCGTGTTCGACTGACAGTTTGCTTGCCGCGCCCGAGAGCGTCCCGGTGTCCGCAAGTACCAGAAAGTACTGCAAATCTTGCCAGTCGAACATAGCGATTTTTTAACAGAGTTTGTGAACCGATGAGGAATTCCCAGGCGACCACGGTAAGTCTAGTCTCGTTTGTGGCGGTCGACTGAAGACCGTTCACGGACTTAGGAGAATCTGACATGCTCTACGAACTGGTTACCTTGTCGTCGCATATTCTGAAGCTGCCGGAGGTGATCGCGAACGCGGAAGCCTACCTCAATCATCCCGAAACCACAGGTTGCCGGCTCGGCGCATGGACCTCGGAAAACGGGCGGCTAGGGAGCGTGCGCATTCTGCGAGGGTTCGCCGATGCCGAGGAATTGTCTCAGGAAAGAACGCGTGCGTTACATCACGCGAACCCTTTCGGAGCGGCAGGCAGCACCTGTACGATCGAGATGGAGAGCTACGCCGGCTTTCCTTTCCTTCCTCCCGTCGAACCGGGTTCGTTCGGCAGGTACTACGAGTTCCGCACCTACTGGCTAAGACCAGGCGGACTCGTGCCTACTATTGCGGCGTGGCAGGCCGCGATGCCTGAGCGGTCAAAACGCTCCCCTCTGACCGTCAATATGTACGCGCTTGACGGCGTGCCGCGCATCACGCACATATGGCCCTGGGAAAGCCTGGATGAACGCATCGCGATACGTGCAAAGTCTTTCGCCGATGGGATCTGGCCACCCGTAGGCGGCCCTGAGAATTTCTATGAGGCGACGTCCACGATCTGGATACCGACGATCAATTCGCCACTGCGGTGACATGGATTCTGTTGCGATCCCGCGCCGTAGCGCTCGTATCGATCAATTTTCTTCGGCGAGCTTTGCTGCGGCAAAACCGTTCACCGGTGCGTCAGCAGCGTCGCGTAGATCATCGAGATCACGCCCGCGTGTTTCCGGTGTGAAATAGGTCGTTACCACGCCGATCAAACTAAGAATCGCGACGTAGCTGGCAAGCGGAATCCACGCCAGAAGCGTCCCTTCGTGTCCACCCCAATGCACCGTCGCCCAGGCGATGATGGATGCGCCGACGAGCGGCGCCACGCCGCCTGCGATGACGGCCGACACTTCGCGTCCCACCGCCACGCCGGCATAGCGATGCTGCGCGCCAAAGAGCTCCGGCAGCAACGCACCCTGCGTCGCGAACATGCCCCAGACGCCGGCCAGCGCGACGCATAACATCGCAATGCTTGCCGTGGCGTTGCCGAGGCTCAGCACCCACCAGGTCGGATAGGCCAGCAGCAATTGATAAAAAGCGAAGGCGCGATAGACGGGGATGCGTCCGAACCGGTCGCTCGCCATGCCGGCCAGCGGAATGATGATCGCCCCCGAGGCGCCGGCGAGCAGCAGGGCGATCGGGCCGATCTGGCCTTTGAGGCCGGTCGCGGTTGCGATGTAGCTAATAGCGAGTGATTGATAGATCGACGAACCGCCGTTCTCGGCCATGCGCATGCCGATGACTTTGAGGAGCGTCGGTTTCGAATGCTGCATGAGGTGCTTCAACGGATTCTCGTTGACTTCGCTTCGCGCTTCGAGTTTGGCAAACGACGGCGACTCCTTGAGCTTCAGCCGGATCCAGATCGCCACCGCAATGATCACAGCGCTCAGCAGGAACGGTACACGCCATAGCCAGCTTTGCGAAAGGTCTTCGACGCGGACCAGCGCGAAGTAGATCGCAGCCGCCATCACGGTGCCGAGCAACACGCCCATGAACGGCAACGCGGCGAAATAGCCGCGCCGTTTGGCCGGCGCGTACTCGGCCATCAACACGGCAGCGCCTGCCTGTTCGGCGCCGGCGCCCAGTCCCTGCAATAAGCGGCACCCCACGAGCAGGATCGGCGCCCAGATGCCAGCGGACGCATAGGTGGGCAAAACGCCGATGAGCGTGCTGGCGATGCCCATCAAAAGGATCGTCGCCATCAGAACGAACCGGCGTCCGTAACGGTCGCCGAGCGTGCCGAAGATGATGCCGCCCACCGGCCGGATGGCGAAGCCGAGAAAGTACGCGCCGAAGCTCGCGATCAGTCCGATGGCCGGCGTGCTGGACGGAAAGAAGAGCGGCCCGAAGATCAGCGCCGACGCGAGGTTGTACAGCGCGAAATCATAATATTCCAGAGCGCTGCCGAGCGACGCAGCCCATGCGGCGCGATACAGGTCGGCGTTTGTGACTTCGTGGTTGCCGCCATTGGCGCGCGCGCCGATGGTATGACCTGGACTGCGTGGGTCCATTGCAACGGTTTGCTGGTTTTTCATCTTGTCGTCTCCTCCAATCGGGAATGCCATTCCGGTCACTCATGACCCGAATGCTCCTCTAGCCGACGCGTGCAATCTCGTCGAGCAAGGCCGTGCTCATCGTATCGAGCGGCGCGGGCTTGCCCGTGTAAAGCTCGATCTGACCGCAGAATTGATGCAGCAGCATCCGCGTGCCATCGACGACGCGGCATCCAAGCTCAGCGGCGTCGCGAATCAGCTTGGTGCGCACGGGGATAAACGCCGCATCCATGATGAACAGATGCGCCGCAAGTTGTTCGGGCTTCAGCGGATTGACGTCGGGCGCGCGGAAGCCGGCGGCCGTTGCATTGACCACGCCGTCGAACCCGGCCGCATCGAAATCGTTCAGATCGCCGCCGAAAGCAAGGCCGAAGTGGTGGGCGAGTTCTTCTCCGCGCGAGGCGGTGCGGTTGAATACCGTGATCTCCGCACCGGCGCGCCGTACGCCCCAGGCGATCGCACGCGCCGCGCCGCCCGCGCCGAGCAGCGCGATGCGGCGGCCCGGTAGCAAGGTTACTTCTTCGAGCGCGCGCACCGCGCCTCTGCAGTCGGTGTTGTAGCCGGTCAAGTGGCCGTCGCGGTTGTCGATCGTATTCACGGCGCCGATTTCGCGCGCCGTTTCGTCGAGCGCGTCGAGGTAGGGAATGACGGCCTGTTTGTGCGGCATCGTCACATTCAGGCCGCGAATGCCGAGCGTGCGCATCGCGTTGATCGCACCGGCGACATCCTCTATACCGAAGCTCACAAATGTATAGTCGACGCCGAGCGCCTGATAAGCCGCGTTGTGCACCTTGACGTTGAACGTGAATGGCTGGCCGGCGAGCGAGCCGCATAGCGTCGGAATCGAGTGAGGCATGAAGCGCATGGGCTATTTCCCTGTTGTGTTCAGTTGACGATGGTCAGCGCGGGGTCGTACGAAGCGACGAAGGGCCGCCCGTCAGCGCAATGCGCTGCCCGGTGTCCTGCAGATGGCCGCCGTTCACCGCAAACATGGCGAGCTGCTTCTCGACGTTGAACTGCACGATCAGATGCTTGCTGTCGGCGGTAAACACGATGCCCTGCGCAGCTTCGCCACCCGGCGCCTCGGACATCTTTACGGCCTGGCCGTTGCGGATCGCGAACAGAAGCACCTTGCCGCGCGCATGGCGTCCGGGGTTGTCCGGCGTCAGGTTCGAGCCGTCCATGGCCTGTACGCCGATCCACTTGCCGTCGGGCGAGATCGCCACGCCCTCGGGCAGCGACGGCACCGCGAAGTGCTGCACCGCGCGGAACGGTTCGTGCGACACGTCGATGAGCGTGATCGCGTCGGCGTCGCCGGCGAGCGTGCCCGCGTAGCCGGGCAGGCCGGCGAGACCGACGTCGCTCACGACGGCCCATTTACCGTCGCTCGATACGTCGACGGTGTAGGGCGCCACGCCACTCGACAGACGTACGCCGCTGTCGGTGACATGGCCGTCCGCAACATTCAGCACGGCGACGCCTTGCTCGTCGCGCAGTGCAACCAGCGCATGCCTCGCGTCGTGTGTGAAGCTCACGCCGGCCAGACGCTTCTGGCCGATCTTCAGCGTATCCGTCAGCGTCACGCGGTTTCCGTCTATGCCGAGCACCACCACGCTACCGTCGACGCACGCGACGAGCGCAAGTTTTCCGCTGCGGTCGATGGCGATGCCCTGCGGATGGCTGCCGATCTCGAGCCGGCTGACAGCGGGCGGCGACGCGTGCAGATCGACGACCTGGACAAAGGAATCCATCAGCAGTTTATTGGCGGCGTGGTCATAGCGGGTAGGCGCGCCGACCAGCGCCACGGTGGCGTCTGGTGTGACCGCGACCGCCTGCGGCGGTCCCTGAATACCGTTCTCCACCTCTACCTGAAGCTTGACCTGCGGGGGAAAGCGGCTGGCGTCGAGAAGCGTGAGCGTGTCGGGTTGAGCATTGGCCGGGTAGGTATCGCGCCCTTCGACACGCTGATACTTGCCGTCATTGCCCGAGACGATCCAGTCCGCGGCATGTGCGGCGCATGCCGCGAATGCGATTGTCAAACCGGCGAGCGTTTGCGCGCCGCGCGTCCGGCTCGCGATGAATGAGTGCATGTCGATGTCTCCGATCTTTTGTTTGTGGCGTATTGCCGTGCTGGCCGGCGTTTACCGGACTGCACTGCGTGCCCAGTGAGGCAGCCCGTAACCTTGAATGCCCACAAGTTCAACGCAAGTGCAGCAAACGCGCCAATAGTCTTTCGTGACGTTGTTATCATGATTCGTGATAACAAGCGACCGCTTGCGGAGAGACACCATGGAATTGAAGCACCTGCGCGCGTTCGTGGCACTGGCTGAAGAGCTGCATTTCGGCCGCGCGGCGCAGCGTCTATGTATCGTGCAGCCCGCGCTGAGCATGCAGATCAAGGCACTGGAAGAGGAACTGGAGGTGCGGCTCTTCGAGCGCGACCGGCATAACGTTGCGTTGAGCGACACCGGGCGGCTCTTTCTGCCCGAAGCGCGCGCCACGCTTCATCAGGCGATGCGCGCGGAGCAGACCGCGAGGCTTTCCGCGCGTGGGGAGATTGGCGTGCTGCGCATTGCGTTCGTGTCGTCGGTCCTGCCGAAACTGCTGCCTGATCTGATCCGCAGCATGCACGCACGCTATCCGCTCATTACGCTGGAGTTGAAGGACATGACGACGCCGGAGCAGATCGCCGCCTTGCACGGCAACAAGCTCGACTTCGGTCTGATACGCATGCCCGTGAGCGGCGCAGGACTCGAAACGCGCATTGTGCTCGAGGAATCGTTCGTGGTGGCGGTGCCTGAAGATCATGCGCTAGCCGCGAAGCCCTTGATTCATCCGACCGATCTAAGCGGTTCGCCCGCTTTCGTGCTCTCGCGGCGATACGCGCCCGGCTTTTACGACGAGATGCTGGTCGCGCTGACACAGCAGGGCGCGGTGCTCGACATCGCTCAGGAGTTGGGCGAATTCCCGACCATGCTGGCGCTGGTGGCGGCGGGACTCGGCATTGGCGTTATTCCGGCTGCTGCGGCGCTGGCTCTGCCGCCCAAGGTCGTGGCGCGTCCGCTTGATCTTCCTGGTCACCGTACCGGTATCGGTCTTGCGTATACGCGACTCGATAGCGCGGCAAAACGTGTGCTCTTCGATGTGATGATGCAAAGCGTCGGAGATGCATCGGATAACTGATGATCGTCGCCGAAAAACGACGACCTTGGCAAAGCGAGTTCGCTTTCTTCATCACCCGATGTTGCCCGGCCGTCGCTGCAACGTGACAGTGCCATCGGGTCAGATGTCGCCAGCCATCATTTCCGTAAGAAGTGGTTGATCGATTATCGTGCCATTGGCTCGCGTCAGTGAGGCCGCCAACGCCAGCAAGGGGGCAATCCGGCGCTGCTTCTTCTGCGCATGGTTCTGTGCAATATCGGCAAGGCGGTGCGCCAGAAAGGGATTGAGCAAGCGTTCGCGGACCTGTGCGACGTAGGCCAGCGCGTCATCCCCTTCACCGAGGAGATCGAATACCGGCAAGACCTCCTGTTGCCAGACCTTCTCCAGTTCCGCGCGCAGGGCAGGGTCGTTCATCGCACCGCAGACTGTCTCCTCAGCCGCCCGAGCGTCGCGTAACCAGCGCTCGGCGAGAAACGTATGCCCGAGATTCAGCAGGAACAGCTTGCGTCGCTCGAAATGGTGAAGATTGTCAGTGAGGACGATCGAAGGATGGACGCAGGGCATCTGCAGTCGCGGCTGCTTTTCTATCGCCCACAATGCATATGGTTCGGCTATCGCGCCCACGGGCCGGATCGGCTCCGACACGATCCGGTCGACCAGCGAATTGGCCCATACGCAATGCTCCGTCAGATAGCGGATAAAGTCGTCGGGCATGTGCCATTGCAACGCCAATTCCACGGCAATGCCTCTTAACACTTCACCGTTTTTCTCGATCAGCTCGCAAGGAAACAGCGATAGCGGTGCGTCGGGCCGGTTTTGCCAACGCGTGTGCAAGAGGGACAGCAGTCTGGCGGGGAAGCTGTGCGGTACGCTGCTCGGCTCGGCGAAAGCGCGAGCGTTGTCGCGTTCGTCGAGCCGATAGCCCTGGTCTCCCGTGTTCGAAACAATGATCTGCACAGGACCGGAGATCGCCTCGCGCAGCAGAGCCCAATCCTTGCGGACGTGCACGGCCTGGCGTATCGCGCGCCCGGTCAGCGTCGCGTCAATCAGTCGACCCGCGTGCAGTCCGCGTACGTGGACCGGATAGCCGCTGCCGTTCGCGAGCGCGGCGATGCGCGCGGCGCTGTCGGCGTTTTCTGTGGTCTGAACCACGGTAATGCCGCCTGGCGCCGCGCCTGGTTGGCCGGACTCGAGCGCCTCCGAGACGAACAGATCGACATGCGCCTGCAGGAAACGGCTCGTGCCAAATTGCAGAATGGGTTGCGTGAGCGGTGCGTCCGGTGCCTGGTCTTCCTCATGCGAAGGGCGCATCGCTAACATTCCACGATAGCCTTCACGACACCGCCGGCAGGATCGAGCAGTGATGCAAAGCGAGCTGGGACATCGGCTAGCGCGAGTCTGTGCGTGTTCAGCGCACGGTCCGGGATATGGCCGGCGCGCATCGCCTCAATGACCGTTTCGAAGTCCTCGAGCGTCGCATTGCGGCTGCCGAGCAGGGTGGCTTCGCGCTTATGGAATTCCGGGTCGGAAAAACTGATCGTGTCGGCCACGATGGAAACGAGTACATACCGGCCGCCATGAGCGATGAACTGGAAGCCGCGCTCCATTGCCTTGGGGTTGCCGGTCGCGTCGAACACCACGTCGAAGAAGTCGCCCTCCGTCAGTGCCGACAATCGCGCGTGATCGCCGTCGCCGATCTGCACGGCTGCCGCGGCACCCAGATGTTGCACGCAGAAATCGAGCCGGTCCGCACGCGTGTCGAGGGCGGTCACCGTCGCGCCGCGCAGTCTGCAGAAGGTCAGGACCGCCATGCCGATCGGCCCCGCACCGACGACGAGCACGCGTTCACCCTCCTTCACGTCGCCGCGCCTGACCGCATGCGCGCCAATTGCAAGGAACTCGACCATGGCCGCCTGATCGAGCGTGATGCCTTCGGCCTTGTGGACGAACTGCGCGGGTACGCTCAGGTACTCGGTGAACGCGCCGTCTCGATGCACGCCCAACACCTGGATATTCACGCAGCAATTGGTTTTGCCGCGACGGCACGCAATGCATTGACCGCACGACAGATACGGCATCACGAAGACCTGGTCGCCGGCTGCCAGTCCGCTGTGCGGCGGCGCCTGTTCGACGATGCCGGACAACTCGTGGCCCATCACGCGCGGATAGGCCAGATAAGGCTGGTTTCCCGTGAAAATATGCAAGTCCGTCCCGCATACGCCAACACGCTTGACGCGCAACAGCACGTCGTTTTCTCCCGTTTCGGGTTTGGGTCTTTCCTGTGCGCTCAGCGTTCCTGGCGTCTCGCATATCACGGTTAGCATAGCAATCCTTATTTCGTCGCCGGTTCGAGCGGCGCAGCGTTAGTTCGGGTACATCTTGCCGCGGCAGCCGGGCGCGCATTCGATCGAGCCGCCCGGTTCCGCCTGGACGATCAATACAGCACGTTCTTCGCTTCGGGTTTGTCGATGTTGTCTTTGGTCACCATCACGACGCCGGTGTCGAGGTTCTTCGACACGGGCTTCTTCTCGATCAGATTGACCACCGTTTTCACGCCCAGCTCGCCCATCTGGTATGAACCCTGCACGGCGGTGGCGGCAAGCGTGCCGTCCTTGACGAACCCCTGCAGGTCCTGATTGCCGTCGAAGCCGATCGCGACCACTTTGCCGGCTTTGCCAGACTGCTCGAGCGCGCGGCCCATGCCGACCGCGGTGGGCTCATTCGCGCCGAAGATGCCTTTCAGATCGGGGTTGGCGGTCAATGTGTCGGTAGTCTGATTGAGCGCCGTCGCCATCTGCGAATTCGAATAGAAAGGTCCCACCACCTGCAGTTGCGAATGCGCCTTCAGATAATCGCGGAACCCGCCGACCCGGCCGATTTCCGAGCCCGCGCCGGCCACGTAGGACATGATCGCGACCTTGCCGGTCTGGCCGACACGATCGATCAACGCCTTCGCGCAGAGTTCGCCGGCCTTCTTGTTGTCGGTCGAAAGGAACGACTGGTAATACTGCTTGCCGGAATCGGAGAGCGCCGAGTCGATGATGACGACCGGAATATGGGCTTCCCACGCCTTCTTGACGGCCGGCACGAGTGCGTCGGGGTCGGACGGAGCTAGCACGATGCCGGCCACTTTGCGATTCACTGCGTTCTCGACCATGTTGACTTCGTCGGCAATGGCGGTTTCCGCCGCCGGGCCCTGGAAGGTCATCGTGTAGCCCTTGAGCTGACCCATCGCGGCATTCGCGCCCTTCTGCACGTTCTGCCAGTAGTTCGAACTCGACGTCTTCACGATAACCGCGATCTCGCCGCCGGCGGCGCGGGCAAGGCCGGTCGCCAGCATCAGCGTGGCGGCCAGCAGGCTTAGTTGAAATGTGCGCATGTCTCTACTCCTGTGAGGATTTGTTGTCGTACATGGACTTCTCGGCGCTGCGGACCAGCCGGTCTGAAGCGCCGATGGATTTCACCGGCGATTGCGGAGCTGGTCGATCCAGACAGTGCCCAGAATCACCAGGCCGATGATGATTTGCTGAATGAAGCTGGATACTCCATTCATGTTCAAGCCGTTGCGCAGAATGCCGATCACGAAAGCGCCGATCGCGGTGCCGGAAATCGTGCCGACGCCGCCCATCAGCGAGGTGCCGCCGATCACCGCGCTGGCGATCGCGTCGAGTTCGTACATCACGCCTTCGTTCGGCTGCGCGGTGAGCAGCCGTGACATCAGCACGCAGCCAGTCACGCCGGCAAGCGCACCGGAGAGCACATAGGTGAACATCGTCACGCGCGCCACATTGACGCCGGACAGCCGGGCCGCTTCGGCGTTCGAGCCCACCGCATAAATATGCCGGCCGAGCGTGGTGCGGCTCAGCATGATCGACACGGCGATGGCGATCACGATCATCAGCAGCACGGGGTAGGGGATGCCTGGAAACTTCACGTCCGGAAAGCCGTCCGCCCCAATCGTCTCGATCCTGAACAGCGTGCCGTTGCCAAGCACGCCGAAGGCTTCACCCAGCCCCGACACCGGGCGTGCGCCGGTGATTTGCAGTGCGAGGCCACGCGCCACGAGCATCATGCCGAGGGTGGCGATAAACGGCGGCAGGCGCATGCGCGTCACGCACAGACCGTTCACCGCGCCGCACAGGGCGCCGACCACGATGCCAAGCAGCATCCCTACGGTGACCGGCATGCCGGCCTTCACCGCGAGGGCCGCCACCACGCCGGCAAGCGCGAGCACGGAACCGACCGAGAGGTCGATGCCGCCGGTGATGATCACGCAGGTCGCGGCGACGCCAAGATAGGCAATCGAGGTCACCTGCAACGCGACGGTCATCGCGTTGTCGACGGTATGGAAGGCTTCGCTGGTGGAGGAGAACACCAGGATCATCACAATCAGACTGGCGAAGGCGGCAAACTTCTGGATCAGATCCTTGCGCCGTTCGCTGGCGAGCGAAGGGCTGGGACGTGTAAGCGTGCTCATTGCGAAGCTCCCGAGGTGTCCGAAGCGCCGCTGCGTCCGGAGGCGTAATGCATGATTTCTTCCTGTGTCGTCTGGCGGGTCTCGAGGATCGTCACGAGCTCGCCCTCGTGGAAAACGGCCACGCGATCCGTCATGCCGAGAATCTCGGGCAGTTCCGAACTGATCATGACCACGCCGATCCCTTGCGCCGCGAGCTTGTCGAGCAGTTCGTAGATTGCGAATTTGGCGCCGACGTCGATGCCGCGGGTGGGCTCGTCGAAGAACAGCACGCGCGAGTCGCGAAACAGCCATTTGCTGATGACGACCTTCTGCTGGTTGCCGCCCGACAGGTTGCGCGCGATCTGCCTGACGCTCGGAGTGCGTATGGCGAGGGCGTCCACGTAGCGCTTCGCAACGGCGGCCTCGGTTGCGAAGCGGATAAAGCCCAGCCGGTTCGACACCGCAGCCATGTTTGCCAGCGTGATGTTGCTGGCGACGGGCATGTTGAGCGACAGGCCGTTGGCTTTGCGGTCTTCCGACAGGTATGCAATGCCGCGCCGGATCGCGTCGATCGGCGAGCGGATCGCGAGGGTCTCGTTACCTAGTTTGACCGTGCCGCTGTCGGGCAGGTCGGCACCGAAGATCGCGCGCGCCACTTCGGTACGGCCCGCCCCCATCAAGCCGGCGAAACCGAGAATTTCGCCGCGCCGCAATTCGAAGCTGACGGGTCCGAAGACATTCGCGCGTGCCAGTTGGTCGACCGACAGCAAGACCTCCCCGGTCGGCACGGACGTGCGCGGCGGAAACTTGTCTTCGAGCGAGCGACCGACCATGCGGGCGACGACCTTGTCGATGGTGGTCTCGCGAAACACGTCTGTCGACACATAGCGTCCGTCGCGCATGACGGTGACGCGGTCGACGATCTCGGTCATTTCATCGAGCCGGTGCGAGATATAAATGATTCCGACACCGGCGCGTTTCAGCTCGTGAATGATCCTGAAGAGCTGGCTGGTTTCCGTTTCCGTGAGCGACGATGTCGGCTCGTCCATGATCAGCACTTCGGCGTCCAGCGACAGTGCCTTGGCAATTTCCACCATTTGCCGTTGTGCGACCGGGAGCGTGCGCACGAGCGTTCCCGGCGCGATGTCGACGCCGAGCCGGTCGAGGCAGCGCTGCGCATCGGCGCGCAGACGCGCCCGGTCGACGAACACCCCACGGCGCGGTTCACGGGCAAGAAAGATGTTCTCCGCCACTGACAGGTGCGGCACCAGGTTCAACTCCTGGTGAATGATGGCGATGCCCGCGGCCTGGGCTTCGAGCGAGGAAGCGAAGCGGCATTCGCTGCCCTTATAGACGATGGAACCCTCGTCCGGCGCGTACTGGCCGCTGATGATTTTCATCAGCGTCGATTTGCCCGCGCCGTTTTCGCCGCATACGGCGTGCACCTCGGCACGCCGCAAGTCGAAGCTGACGCTGTCGAGTGCGACTACGCCCGGGAAGCGCTTGGTCACGCCCGTGAGTCGCAATAACTCGCCGTTCTCGTCAGGCCGCGACGAGCGAACGGGCGCATCGGCAGCCGGGGCGTTTGCCGGTTCGGACGTCGATACACGCGCGGACAGGGCAGACGTCCGATGTTTGCCCGGAGCGACTGCGAGGCGGGCATGACCAGAATGCGGGCGTGCCGAAAGAGCGCGGCGCGGCGCGGGCCGTGTTGAGAATTCCAGCAAGGCTGTCTCCAATTCGTGACGCCGCCGGCGGGCGGGTACGTGGTTTTGTTCTTCGCGAATCGAACCCGCAACCGCTGCGGCAGCGAACGGTGGGGGCAAATTGATCATAGATACATCGTGAAAATTGGTCAAGCCACTTTTTGGATCGGCGGATGGGATCGACCGTCTTGGTGGCGACGCCGGTGTCGGGCAAAGCCAAGATCTGGACCGTAAACCGTGCAGAATCAGGGCTAATTGGCGGCCGTACGGACGGGAGCCTATAATCTCTAGCGAGTTCTTGTTGCGGTAAATTGGCCTGACCAAAATGCAGGCCGATCACGCGCGCAGCGGGTAACATACGGTTCACAGGGAGGACATTTGACAAGCACCCAACTCAAACAGGTCGAGACGAAACGTCTCTATCAACACATCGCTGACCAGATACGGGCGCTCATTCAGTCGGGTGGTTTCGCCCAGGGCTCGCGTTTGCCCCCCGAGCGCGATCTCGCCCAGCAATTGGGTGTTTCGCGGCCCTCATTGCGAGAAGCGTTGATCGCACTGGAGATTGCTGGCTCCGTCGAGATTCGGCAGGGTTCCGGTGTCTACGTGTGCCGCACACCTGAGCGTTCGCCGAATGCGACCGCCGCCCTGGGCGAAAGTCCTTCGGAGCTGATGCAGGCACGGGCGGTATTGGAGGGCTCGCTGATCGTGCTGGCCGCCGCGCTGATTACGCCCGAGCGATTGGTCCGCCTGCGCGAGACGCTCGACGGGATGCGCGCGCAGATCAACGCAGGGCGTTCCCCGCTGGATCACGATCGAGCGTTCCATGTGGGTATCGCGGAGATGACCGGCAATCTCGTGCTGGTCCGGATGGTGAGCGAGTTGTTCGACGAGCGTCATAGTCCGATTTCAGCGCGTCTGAGCGGCCGCGCGGAAACGGGGCAAACCTGGGCGGCGGCGCTCGCGGAACATGAAGCGATTTATCGCGCGCTTGAGGAGCGCGACCCGCTCGCGGCTCAATCGGCAATGCGCAGTCATCTCAGGGCATCGGAGATGCGATGGACCGAGGCGGGGTGATGCGCGCGGTGCGTCACATCTCGTGCTTGAAGAGCCTTATACGGGTAACCCGTGGGGGCATTGTGCTCGTGCTCTTCCCGGACTACCACCTCAAATAGAGCGGACCGAGCAGGGCACCGATACCGGCGGTGATGCTGATGCCCAGTACGTACCAGACACCCCAGAACGGTACCGACATCTCCGAACAGTAAAGCGAATAGAGCAGCAGACCCTGCGCGCCAGCGAGCAGTCCGGCGCCTGTGCCTGACAACATCGGGTGGATGGGCGCGAGTCCCTTCAAGGCGTGCATCACTGCGGCAAGCGATGGTAGAGAGAGTAGAACGATATTCGCTGTGGTGACACGCCATGTTGTCCCTAACATCAGTTGCAGACGATAGCCTGGCGGGGTCGCGAATACCACGAACGTGGCAGCGAACAACATGACAATGAATGGTAGTGTGACCGCTAACCATGCCAGCCTGACGGGTGCGCCGGGCCGCCCAAGCCGTCCGGCGAGGTTCATCGCGGCGATGAATGTCGTTACCGGAAACGCGAGGCGTACCCAGAACATCGTCGTCAGTATCAATTCCGGCATGTCGCTGCGGATGCCATAAAGCACTACCAGCAAAGCCGCGCTGCTGGCCATGCCGACGCTAAGCGCGCGATTGAGCCGCTTCGAAGCAAAATTCGACTCAATCGGTGTCAGATTGTTAGTTAGCCTTAGTATAAGATCTGAAGTTCTCATGTGGCCCAACGGAAAACGTCGCAACGTTTTGAAAGCGGATACGTGATGCGATACGGGCGCCGGCTGTCGGGCAAGCGGTCCGACAGCCGGGTCAATCTCCGTGCCGAATGCCGGTAAATACGCCGGCTGAAAGCATCCCTGCCAGGTTGCCCTGGATGTCGAAGGAGGGCGCCTCCTCAAACGCCGCCGCGACCGCTTCGCCCAGCGATGCCCCTTCGAGAAGATGGGTCAGGAAGGCCGCACCGCCAGCCGGCAGGCGCGATACCAGCACCTCATCTTCGGGGCGCGTCACGAGTGCATCCTCCGCCTCGCTTGAGCGCAGCGGCGTAACGGGGCCGTCGTTCCGGTTCATCGCAAAGATGGCCACGGCTGGATAGCGTGAGCGCACCACTCTTGCGGCCGCATGTGGCGTGAAACGGACTTCAGCGAGGAGCGCCGGTTCGATCCCGGCTAACGCTTCGGCGGCGAGCACAGGCAGGTCGGCTGCGTGATAGGCATCAAGCCATGCCCGCTCGATGCGCGCGATATCCGCAAGCCAGGGCATCTCGCGCGCATATTCGTAAGATTCGATGAACGCAGGGAAGTCCCGTCCGTACTCGAACAGCAGTGGCGAAGTGGGAGGCGTCGCGCGCAGATGGAAACGGGCCATCGCCCTGAAGAAGTCGGCGCCGGTGATGCGCTGGATAGCAGGATAGACCGCTGCCAGCGCATCGATGAGGCTGACCGTGACGTTGTTGCGATAAACGTTGTAGCGCTTGACCACACCCTTGCCCGGCGCGGCGATGACGTCTTCAGGCGTGGCGATCGACGGGTCCGTCAAACCCGGTGCAAACGCGGCGGCGTGGCCGCCCGAAGGATGTTCAGCCCGCATGGCTGACCTCCTCGGCGAGTGATACGTCTTCTTCAGCCATGATGTGCCGCGCGGATAGTGCCTGAGCCCGCAGCACCGGCCATGCGGGAAGCTTGCTGTCCCATTCGATCAGCGTGGGCCTTGGGCCGATTCGCGCAACGAGATCCCGATAGAGACGCCAGACGGGATCGGAACTAGCGCAGTCGTGGCTATCGATGAGCAGCCGTTCGTTCTCGTCGTCGCGCTGCTCGCTATGTCCGGCCAGGTGTATTTCGCCCACCTGTTCGAGCGGTAATCCCTCAAGATACGCTGCGGCGGAAAAGCCGTGATTCGTCGCGGAAACGAACACGTTATTAAGGTCCAGCAACAGGCCACAGCCGGTGCGTTGAACGACTGCGCGGATGAATTCGGTTTCGCTCAATGTCGAGGACGCGAACGCGACATAGGTCGACGGGTTCTCAAGAAGGAGGGGGCGTTTGATCGCGTCCTGGACCTGGCCGATGTGTTCGCACACGTGATCGAGCGTTGCTTTCGTGTACGGCAAGGGCAGGAGATCATTGAAGAATGTGCCGCCGTGCGACGACCACGCGAGGTGCTCAGACACCAGCAAGGGTTCGTAGCGCGTCACCAGGTCGCGAAAGCGCGCGAGATGCGCGAGGTCCAGTGCTTCAGGTCCGCCGATCGACATGCATACGCCGTGAACGGAGAGCGGATAGGCCTCGCGGATCGCCGCAAGTGCCCGGTGGGGCGGACCACCGGCGCCCATATAGTTCTCGGCATGAACTTCGAAGAAGCCATCCTGCAGGCCATCCGCGAGGATCGCGCTCAGGTGCTCATGCTTGAAACTGGTTCCGACAGGCGCCTGAGCGCGACGCGTCACGTCGCTCGAACAGCCTGGCTCGCAAACCGCGGTTGTTCCTGAGGTATCGTTCATGGCCGCTCCCGTTCGTCGAGCCGTTGGCCGGTTCAGGACTTCAGCGGCGTGAGCGAGCCATGGCCGCCGCCCGGCACTTCGATACTCGTGCAGGTGCCGCCTTGAACGAACTTCCACGAGTTACCCTGGAAGTCCATTGCCGACGTCCCCTGGCAAGTCGTGCCGGGACCGGCGGCGCAATCGTTCTGCCCCTTCAGTGCGACGCCGTAGCACTTTTCCTTGTGGGCCGCAATGGCTGCGCCTTCTTCCGCTTTTGTGAGCGGTGCTGCATGGACGACTGATGCAAGCAGGCTCGCAACAACGCCGGCGAGCAGGGTGGAACTAACAGTGGCTTTTGTGGACATCGCATTTCTCCAGAGATTAGAAGGTATCCGTGATGGATACGTCATCTAATTCGTGGGTCACAGACGTCTGGTTACAGAGGCGTTTTGTTTTTTTGCCTGTGGCGGTCGACATCAGTTATTTGATCAGGGGGACTGCCGCGCGTATTGTCGGAGCGTGGCTCACCAGCGAAGGAGTTTGGGACCAAGCACCGCACCGAGCGCGGCTGGGAGCAACATGCCAGCCGTATACCAGACGCTCCAGAACGCCGGACTCATCTCAGGACAATGAAAGCAGTACGCGACCGTCGCGATCGAACTCGCAAGCAGTCCGCAGGCGGCACCCGCAAGCCGCAGACTCGTGGGCGCCAGACCTTTGACGGCCCAGAGTATGGTGATGAAGCCTGGAACGGCGAGCAGAAGAATATTGAACGGACATGACCGCCACGAGTGCCCGAGTAGCGCAGGCAGCCGGTCTTCCGGCGCCGCGGTGACGACAATCACGATTGCAGCGATCCAGACGGCTAGCACCGGAGTCGTCATGACGGGCCATCCGGCTCCGACCCTGGCGCCGGGGCGCGCCAGCCGAACGGTCGCAATCAGGGCACCGATTGCCAGGCTCAGTGGGAACGCGAGCTTTTCCCAGAAGATCGGGGTCTTGGCGACTGCAGCCAGATCGGGGCGAACGCCAAACACGATAGCCATCAACGCCGTTGCACCAAGCGTGGCGATAGGCAGTGAGATGCCGAAGCGACGGGCTGCGGTGCCTCTTCGCACGGGTGTTATGCCGGTCGAGAGCAATCCGACAAGATCATCTGTTCTCATGCGATTCTCCGGACGTGTGCGGCCAGAGCCTTAAGTCCCCTGTGAATACTGACCTTGACGGCCGACTCCGATAGCCCTGTCAACTGGGCGGCTTCTGCAACCGACAGTCCCTGCAACTTGACGTGCAGGATCGAGAGCCTCTGTTTGTCCGGCAGATGACCAAGCAGTTTACCGACATCGCGACGGGCATCCGCCGGCTCGTCGTCGCACTCGGCGAAAATGTCGTCGTGCTCGTCAAGCGGTTCGTGCAACGACTCGCGTCGAGCACGGGTCCGGAAGAAATCCATCAGCTTATAACGCGCGATCGCGTGGACCCACGCGGTGAGAGGTTCGTCCGGGCGGTAGGTATGACGTGCATTATGTACGGCAAGCAGGATTTCCTGAACGAGATCCTCGACGTCGTCGTGGAGGTGTGGAATCCGCTTGCGAAGGTAACCCCGCAGGTGACGCGTCAGTTCGGACAGGAACAGGCGATATTCGGATGCGTTGCCCGCGAGGCCCGCAACAAGCAATGTTTTCAGACGCTGCTCTGCGGAATACACGGTTCTGACTCCCGGATCAAAGAGCAGAGTGATCCCGAACACCTTCCTCGAGCACGGCTTTCATGCCGGCAAAGCGTCGGTGGAGTGCAGCAGGGTCGCCCAGCACCTGGGCGAGTGCCAGGCCAATGCCGCTAGAGCCGCCCGTAATCAACCCCTGCCTGTTCCTGATTTCCATTCCTCGTGTTCGTGTTTGATCTGATTCTTCGGAGCTAGGGATCGCCTGTCGCAGGGGATGAATTCCCCTGCGCCTCTGTACGTCATGCGGCTGGGTAGTTGGACGGGAAGAGGGCGTGCCGCGCTTCCTCATCCAT
Source organism: Paraburkholderia fungorum (assembly GCF_902833645.1). GTDB lineage: Bacteria > Pseudomonadota > Gammaproteobacteria > Burkholderiales > Burkholderiaceae > Paraburkholderia > Paraburkholderia fungorum. Next base: position 493,022 of record NZ_CADFGE010000002.1, on the reverse strand, counting down.
CTCCTGCTTGAACGCGAAGCCAGTGCCGACCGCTCTCGCGCGAATCGCAGCCGGACGGGCGTCGATTTCAGTGAACCAGCGCTTGAGATTGGCGAATGGCGCCAACGGATCATCAGTGCCGGGACGGACGAAAGCCGCGCGTGCTAACCAACCCCACGCGGACATGTCGGCGATCGTATAGGTTTCTCCGACGAGATACTCGCGGCCTGCGAGCTGGTCGTCGAGTACGCGATAGTGCCGCTCTGCTTCACGGCGGAACCGGTTGATCGCGTACGGCAGCTTCTCCGGTGCCGCGTGCTGGAAATGTACCGACTGACCCGAGAACGGTCCGAGACCTGAACTGACGAAGAACAGCCAGGAGAGCAGTTCGGGGCGATCGGTTGCGGCGCCGAGATACTGTCCGGTCTTCTCGGCCAGATAAAGCAGAATGGCACTGGAATCGAACACCCTTGTTGCCCTCCCGCCTGGCCCGTCCCTGTCGACGATTGCGGGAACTTTGCCGTTCGGGTTGACTTTGAGGAAAGCGTCGAGGTGCTGTTCGCCCTTCTTGGTGTCGACGGGCCGAAGTTCATACTCGAGGCCCGTTTCTTCAAGCATCAGGGCAACCTTTGCAGGGTTGGGCGTAGGGTGAAAATAAAAGTCGATCATGAGGTTACCGTGCGTTGCGTTCAGACCGCCTGATGCGTGCGTGATGGCTTTCGTGGAACCCCAGCAGGCGCCATTGCCTCAGGTCATTTTAGATCAGTTGATTTAGAATATCGTAACGTGTGTGACGTTGCAATGCCGACCGGGAAAACGTCACGCGATGTGAGGAGTTGACATGGCCCGACCACGGGAATTTGACGAAAATGCAGTCCTCGATGCCGCCGCCCACCAGTTCTGGGTCTATGGCTATACCGCTACTTCCGTCCGGGATCTCGCGCAGGGGATGGGAATTACGGGGGCGAGCCTGTTCAACGCGTTCGGGGATAAACGGTCGCTGTTTGAACGAGCACTGGCACATTACATTGAAAGTAGCTTCGGTGACCGGGTATCGAGATTTGAGCGAAACCTGCCGCCGTTGGAAGCCATCAAGGCCTTCTTCCGGGAGATCGTCGAGCGGTCGGTCCGCGATAGGGACCGTAAGGGATGCCTGCTGGTCAATTCGGCGCTCGAGGTTGCACCACACGACGCCGATTTTCAGGCGATGATCGCCAACGTACTGGTGGAGGTCGAAGCGTTTTTCCGGCGCTGTGTGAATGCGGGCCAGCAGACCGGCGAGATTTCCAGCGCGCAGCCTGCCGATGATCTTGCCCGGTTACTGCTTGGGGTGCATCTCGGCATACGGGTGCTTGCCCGAACAAGACCGGAGCGTACTCTGCTGGAGGGCGTTGTACGGCCAGCGCTGGCGCTTCTCGAGCCCCGCATCAACTGAGCGGCCGGCGCGGGCGGACATGGCATCGCACATTCGCGCATAAAAGGGCTAGCCTGCTGCGCTTCGGAATCCAAAGGAACGGACGCTAGTTCGCTTCAAAGAGCGGGATGTAGCCCTCGGTCGGCAATAAAGCCGCGTGCATTTCGGCGTGAGCGCCCACCGAATTGAGGGTGTCTACGGTCGTGCGTCGATTCGACAGGATGCGCCACTGCACTGCTTGCGCAGCAGGCGCGGCAGGATCCAGCGCTCTGTGTAACTCGTCAAGCATTGCATGAGGAGGTAGCGTGTACGTCACAAACCCCTCATTGGCCAGCGATGCGGTACGAAAACCAGCATTTCCACACAGACGCTCCTTCACAGGAACATCACGAACGGCTGCCTCACGGGAGTTCTGGATCAGATCCGCCGTGATGGAGTCCACGATTCGACCGCCTTTGATGAATGAGGGCCTGTCGGCGGCCCACGCCTCAGGCGGGCAAGCCTTGTGCGCAGGCATAAGTTCGATGAAAGGATTGACTTCGGCCGGATAGATTCTGCAGACGTTGGGCCTTGCCTCGTATGCGCCACATCGCATATCGGGTCGCAGGTGCGGGCAGGCGCCCTCGAAGGCGGCCGCAACTGTCACCATCACGCGGATCGGAAGCTCACCGCTGTCGGCGGCAAACGACCGCATTCGCCTGTGTTGCACCTGTCCATCGTCCGTTGATGGTTCGACGGGCCACGGCATTGCTTCACAAAAGACCTGAATGTCACCGCCACGTTCCAACCAGCGTATGGCTTCGTTGACGCTCAGGGGCAGACGAAGATTGTGACAACAATCGCCGCACATCGTGCATGCGAAGCTTAAATCCATGGCCATGTCGATCTCGGGGTCCAGAAGCAAACATAGAAACAAAAAGGGAAATGAAAGGCGGCCCAACGTCGGCCGCCATCGCTAATTCCCTAGTTCGATCTGAAGCCCGCTTCGGTTACATCGGGAATGCGAAATAGACCGCCGCTTCGCCGGACGCACACGCGACCCGTCGGGAACGGCGAACAGGCGCGCAGCAGATTTGAGCGGCGCTGTAACCGATATTGCCGAATATCCGAACTAGGATTGGAGCATCGACAATTCCCTCTCTTTCGCAACCGCCAAAAGGGTCTAATCATGAACCGGATACGATTCGTCAAACACATCGTAGGCGCGGCGTTGCTGGCGGCGTCAGCCGCCACGTTCGCGGGTGAAATGCCATTTACTCAGGCAAGCTTCGATCAGACCGTGTCATCGGGCCGGCCGGCGGTGGTCTATCTGCACGCAAGTTGGTGTCCAACATGTCGGGTTCAAAAGCCGATTGTCGACCGTCTGTCTGCGGACCCCAAGTTGAAGCAGGTGACGATTTTCATCGCGGACTATGATGCGGAAACGAAACTGAAAAGAGAACTCAAGGTAACCCAGCAGTCGACCTTCGTTGTCTTCAAGGACGGCCACGAAGTGGCGCGTTCCACGGGACAGACTCAGGAGGCCACCATCCGGGCCGTGTTTGAACAGGCGTTGTAATGCAATTCACCGCTGCAACGTATGGATTAGGTCTCGTCGCCGGGTCGGCATCGGTGTTGTCCCCGTGTGTTCTGCCGCTACTCCCGATCCTCGCGACATCAGCGTTGGCTAAACATCGATTCGGCATCATCGCGCTGGCAGCCGGCCTCGCCATTTCGTTTGCGGGCGTCGGCATATTTCTCGCCACCCTCGGAGCGTCGGCTGGACTGGACCCTGAGATTCTTCGACGCTGGGCCGCGGGCCTGATGGTGTTTTTCGGTCTTGTCATGTTATCGGGCACCCTTCAAGGGTTTTTCTCCCGGCTTAGTTCGGTCGTCGGTGCGAAGGGCCAGCAGGCGCTCGACGATGTGAAAGGCAACGGATTGCTCGGGCAGACAATGATCGGGCTCTTGCTGGGGTTCGTCTGGACCCCCTGTGTCGGGCCAACGCTGGGTGCGGCGACGTCGCTGGCGGCACAAGGTCAGGACCTCGGCCAAATCGCTATCCTGATGGCGCTGTTCGGTTTGGGCGCGGCACTGCCGCTCGTTTTGCTCGGTACGATCTCGAGAGTTTCGCTGATGAAGGTGCGAGGCACGCTTGCCGCATGGGGCAAGACGGCCCGCTGGACGCTCGGCGCCCTTTTCGTTGTCATGGGGACGATCGTCATCACCGGCGTCGACCGCCAGTTGGAAACCCTTCTCCTGTCTGTCAGTCCAGCGTGGCTCACCAGTCTGACAACATCCCTATGAGAACGGGTCTGCCGCACCGCAGCGCAAGGAATGGCTGCCGGGAGTCCGCAGCGCTGCATTCGCATGGCTCGCATAACGGGAGACTCGCCGAAAATTGCCGCCGGTCTATGGGTCGCGGACCTCTACCACCCGTGCGAGGGCCAGCAGACTATCAAGAAGCGGTCGATCCGCGCTATGTGCCGGTTGCGTCTGCGCTCATCTGAAGAAATCGTGTCATGTCGGCCGGCCGATGAATTGCTCTTCGCTGTTTTGGCGGGCGTGGCGTTGTCGAGAGCATGGAAGAGCGTCGAAGTTTGCAAGATCTCAGGCAGCAATTGCCCTTGTGGCATGCGAGGCCCATATACGACATCGAGCGGAATGCCGAAACGACCGAAACCCTGAATGTAGGCAAGCACTCCGGGGTTATACCGGCTCCAGTCGGCTCGCATGCGAACGATATTGTCCTGTTTGAGCCGGGTGCGCACGGCAGCCGTGTCCAGAACGGATAGCTCATTGACCTTGCAGGTGAGACACCAGCTTGCCGTTACGTCGACGAGCACAGTCTTGCCGCTGGCGACCAGCGTGCTGATTGCATTCGGATCGAACGCTTGCCATTCGGTCGGTGGAGCGCTTCGGGCTCCTGCGCCGGGCGAGGTAAGCGAGGAAATTGCAACGGCGCAGCACGCAAGGAGCGCAGTCGCCGCGCCTGACCATCGCGCGGTCCGCAAGCTTGCCCATCGGGTCACGGCGGCCCGCACCGCGAGCATGGCAATCAGCACGATACTGACGAGTGACGCGACGGCCATACCCGCAATATTCCATAACGACGCGATCAGCCAGATCGACGTTGTCAGCAGCAGTAGACCCATGATTCTGCGCAACTGGATCATCCACTGGCCGGGGCGCGGAAGCCTCGTCGCAAGCGACGGCGCGAGCGCCAATGTCAGGAATGGGAGCGCCATTCCTACCCCAAGTGCGAGAAGCACCGCCGTGATCTCGAACGGACTGCGTGCCAACGCAAAGCCGACCACAGTGCCGACGAGCGGAGCCGAGCACGGTGTGGCAAGAAGCGTAGAAAGCATGCCGCCGACGAATGCCTCGACAAGCGGCCCCCGATTGCTTGCACCGCTCGCACCTCCGGAAAGGATTGGCGGAAGATTGATCGGGAGCCAGTCAAAGAAGCTAGCCGCAAACAACGTTGTGACGACGGCCATGCCTGCGAGGAACCACGGTTGCTGGAACTGTATGCCCCATCCGAGCGACGCGCCCGCGAGTTTGAGGATGGACAACACGGTGGCAAGCAATCCGAACGAAGTGATGATTCCTAAGGCCGTCGCGAGCGCCACCCGCCTTGCCGTTTTGCGTTCGGTGCCTGCCGCTTTCGCTACCGAGAAAACCTTGATTGAAAGAACGGGCAACACGCATGGCATGAAGTTCAGAATCAGGCCGCCAAGCAGCGCCAAGCCCAGAATGACGACGATGCCGTGATCGTCGTCTCCCGTGGAGACGACTGATGCGACCGTGAATTCGGCCGCTCTGGGTCCGTCCACCACGGTCAGGCGCAGCGGCTCTTTCGCTGCAGCGGCGGGTGGCAGATCGACTTCCAGCGCAGCCTGGTGGCCGTGGTTTGAAAGGTGTACCTGTGGCGCTGCGGGCAGACCGGCTTCGGCTCCTTCGACGAACAGATCCGGCGACCGAAACGGGGTGCCCTCGCTACGCAGATCGACCTTCAGGCGCCGGCCGGCGGAGGTTTGCTCCAGCATGCTATGCATCACGTCGATTCCGGCCTGCGCGGGCGTCTGCGGCACCCTTTGCGCCGCTGCGGCGATCGCTGCGGCTTCGCTTGATGGTCCGTCCATGCCCGGCGGCAAGGTGAGCGCCACCTCCGCATGTTCGGGCACGCAGACATTCGCGCAACTCGCATAGTCGAGCGTCAGCGCAAGGCGGGTCGCCTCGTGCGGATGGTCCAGCTTAAGGCTCACCGGCAGAATGAAATCGCCCGTATAGACACTGTTTTGCAGACCCGAGATAACGAGGCGGGACGGCGCGGGCCAGGACACGGATGCCGATGCGACATTACGGGACCGCGACCAGTCGAAAATCGGCGCGATGCCGGCATCGCCAGGGGTGCGCCAGTAACCATGCCAGCCGTTCGGATAGCGGAACTCGACGCCTATCCGCAGCGTGTTGCCTGCAACGGCGTCGGTTGCCGTGATGATGCGCACACTGGCGCGCTGATCGCCGGCCCAGTTCGAGGACGCCGCACGAGCCTCCAACGATGGAGCAAGAAGAAGCGTTGCGACGAGGGCAAAGAAGGCGCCAACGCGAGTGAATCGGGGCATCGCTTGCTCCTCATCGAAAAGATCGTAAGAACATCGGGCTTTCATAAGGCGTCCCCCCGGGGCGGAGGGCGCGCACGCTAAGGCTCATCGGTCACGCGGGCAGCGCCGACAATGTGTCCGTCCGGTGCCTCGAGCAATACTGCGGTCTTCTCACCCGCAGGGACCTGAGGGGTGAACATGGCCGGTTTGCCGGTCCATTGACCAATCGGCTCGAACGAGCGAACGATGTTGGACTCCTTCAGCGTTCGCCCGCCGTTTTCGCCACGCCCGACGGCGGTCGTGTGCTGCGCGTCGTAACCCACCAGAATCACCCGCGCGCTTCCGGGGCCGGCACCGACCGAGACAGTAATGGCGTTGCCCTTGCGCACCGCGGACAACGGCGCGGACGTTGAATCCGCGGCCTTCGCTTTCTGAATCGCGGCCTCGGCGGATGAGCGGTCCGAACCCACGAAGGCAGTTGTTCCGTCGACGACCATCTCTGGCGTGTAGGAGCCGTCGCCGAAGCGTTGCCCGTATTCAGCCTGGCGTTGAGTGGCGACATCGAGGGAAAAAGGGTCCTTCCATCCGAGGCTGTTCCAGTAGGTGACGTGAAAAGCCAAAGGGAGAATGTCGCTTCGCTGCTGACTTAACTCCGACAGATAGGCGTCAGCCGGCGGACACGATGAACAGCCTTCGGACGTGAAAAGTTCGACGACCACCGGTCGGGGCATTGCCGCGGCGACGGGCAGCGCCACAAGCAGTGAAGCGGAAGCAAGCAGACGGGATAGCATGAGTTGACTCCTGGTGAGGATCGTTCATGCATTGGTCGAGGTGGGGGAGGCGATATGACAGTCCGGCGAGAAAAAGCCAAGGAATTTCTCGCGCGGCATCGGTTGTTACTGGACGCCCGGAAACCCGGAAAGGCGGAACGATTCCGCTTATATCGTGTGTCATCTTTGGTGCCGAGCCACGACCAAAGGACGGAAGGTAAGTGTCCGTCGTAGTCAGGTGAAGCGTTGCCTTTCCGCTATTTGTCGAGCGGTGAGCAGACGTCGAACCGGAGAACCCTGTCATGTCATTGCAGAAACGTCTCGATGCCTTCAAGGCGACATTCGAGTCCGGGCTGCCTCCTTACAATGTGCATCGTTCTGTCGTCGATACGCTCCAGCGGGCGACCGACGAACTGATCGAATCCGGTCTTGCTGAGCGAGCAAAAAAGGTCGGCGACGTTGCGCCGCGTTTTGTCCTGAAGGATCCAGACCACTGGCCGATCGGTTCGCGCAAGCTGATTGCCGACGGCCCGCTGGTATTGACGTTCTATCGCGGTGTATGGAGCCCATACTGCAATCTGGAGCTTCGGGCGCTGCAGGCGGCGCTGCCCGATATCGTCGCCCGTGGCGCGAGCCTGATGGCAATTTCGCCGCAGAATGGGGTCAATAGCCGCAGGACGATCCACGAGAACCGCCTCAGTTTCCCGATACTCGGAGACCCGCGCGGTGAACTGTCGGCAGCCTATGGACTGCGTGTCGCGTTGCCGGACTATCTTGTCGAGCTGTACCTGAGCACATTCGAGACCGACCTGTCGTCATTCAACGATGACCCCTCGTGGACGCTGCCGATGCCCGCGAGGTTCGTCATCGACCAGGAAGGCATCATCGCTTACGCCGAGGTGAGTCCGGACTTCACGAAACGTCCCGACCCCGCCGAGCTGCTTCCGGTTCTTGACGGACTTGCCGCCGGAGGCCGGACATGAGATTTCCGCCCCACGCCTCCAGGAGGGAAGCATTTCTCCGCTATCCGCGTAAATGTTTTTCACGCAGTTTATTTCGCGCCAACTGTAACCAGAACCCGCAATGAACCGAACTACCGAAAATGGACCGGCGAGTCCCGTCGAAGAGCGACTGAAGGGTCTATTCCTGCGGGGGCTGGATGGGAACGCAGCGGCTTATCAGGCCTTTCTCTGCGACCTGACCGGGCATCTGCGCGGATTCCTGAGAAAGCGTCTCTTCTACCTGCAGGACGATGTCGAGGACCTGGTCCAGGAGATTTTGCTGGCAGTGCATAATGGACGCCATACCTACCATCCGGACCAGCCGTTGACGGCTTGGGTGCATGCGATCGCCCGCTACAAACTGGCGGATTTTTTTCGCGCACGATCGCGCCGGGAAGCCTTGCACATGCCGCTGGACGACGAGCTCGAGATCTTCGCTACCTGCGATGTCGAACCGGCAGAGGCCCGGCGTGACCTAGGCAAGCTGCTCGAACAGTTGCCCGACCGCCAGCGCCTGCCGATTCTGCACGTCAAGCTGGAAGGGTTGTCGGTGACTGAAACCGCAAAGCTAACCGGCCTGTCGGAGTCGGCGGTCAAGGTTGGCGTGCACCGCGGTTTGAAAGCATTGGCACTAAAGTTTCAAGGCGCATCATGAAGACAGAGGATCTGGTTTCACTGCTGGCCGCGGGGGTGCCCGCTATCGATCACAACGTGTCGGCAAAGCGATTCGGCTGGGCGATGTTATGCGGCGGTGTCGGTTCCACGGTGCTCATGACAATCGTTTATGGCGTTCGCCCCGATATCGGCGCGGCGATGAAGCTGCCGCTCTTCTGGATCAAGCTGGCTCTGCCTGTGTGCCTCACGCTCGCTGCGTTGCTGGCGACGGCGCGACTGTCCCGGCCAGGATTTGCGGTAGGCCGCGCATGGGCCGCGCTTGCCGCACCTGTGCTCGCCGTGTGGATTGCGACGCTCGTCCTGTTGTGGTTGGCCCCTCCCGGTGCGCGCTTGCCCCTCGTCATGGGCAATACGTGGCGCGTGTGTCCACGTAATATCGCGTTGCTTTCAGTGCCGATGTTCATCACGGTGTTCTGGGCGATGCGCGGTCTGGCACCCACGCGACTCAGGCTGGCCGGCGCCGCAGGCGGCCTGCTGGCGGGAGCGACTGCCGCGATTGCTTACTGTTTCCACTGCCCCGAGATGGGTGTGCCATTCTGGGCCGTCTGGTATCTCCTCGGCATGCTGATTCCCACGCTTGCCGGCGTGGTGCTGGGGCCCCGGCTGTTGAACTGGTGAGTTGGACCGCTGGAAGGTCGCACTGTGTTCAGCCAGCGTTATGCAGAGATGCGTGCCGAAAGCCTGGTGCCGCGTAACTGAAACCCAACCTTACTTTTTGCGTGTTCTGTAACCAATCCGGGCAAACGGGCGAAATACCTTACGAAACGCAGGCATAAGCCTGTGCTTGAGCGATCGACGCCGGGAACTCCGGAGGACCTGGAGGGCCGGGATTAGTTGGCATTCGGGCCGGTCGATCGATACCCCCATCAATACCCCTTTGGGAGAGTAATGATGAAAGTGAACAAGTTGGCGATGATCATGGCCGTGGCAACGCTCGGCATGTCGGCGCTGGCGAGCGCTCAATCTGTACAGCCCGCTGACGCAAACTCAATGGCGGCAGGATCGAATCAAGGTCCGAAGACTCGCGAGCAGGTGCGTGAAGAATTGGCTCATGCTCGCATGAACGGTACCATCCCGCGTTTCGGTAATCCCGATCCTTATGGGCCTGGCGGCACGCCGAATTTCATCCGGCGCTGAATGGAGGGCAGGGAATAGCCAGGCAAACTGATCGTCGAGGTTCATTCCGTTCGCGGTAGTAATACGGGTACGGAAGATCATGGCGTGAAGCACGTCTCGTGGCATGCGCAAACCTGGTTCCGGTGGGAAGGGATCCGGTATTACACGGCAGCAGAGGCAGACATGTCCACTTATCCGAATTTGTCCGCGCCACCCGGCTTGACCGCTTTCGTATTCGCAGGCGGCGGCAGCCTCGGCGCGATCGAAGTTGGCATGCTGCGCGAGTTGCTTGATCATGGTGTGCATCCGGGTTGCGTGATTGGCGCATCCGCCGGTGCGATCAATGCGGCGTATTTTGCTGGCCGGCCCGACGGCGATTGCGTAGCCAAGCTCGAATCGCTGTGGTGTCGGATCAGGCGGCGGGACATCATGCCGCTCACCATGTTTGGGTTGCTCGAGATGGTGCTGAGTCGCCGCTCCCACCTTGTCGAAGCCACAGCGCTGCGCATGCTGCTGGAAAAGAATTTGTCGTTTTCCCGGGTCGAGCATGCGGCCATACCACTTCACATCGTGGCGACGGACATGCAAAGCGGCAAAGAAATTATCCTGTCGTCTGGCCCGCTGGTGGACGCCGTCCTCGCGAGCGCTGCGATTCCCGGTGTGTTCCCGCCGGTGCGCATCGACGGCGTGGATCTGGTCGATGGCGGCGTGGCCAACAATACGCCGATCTCCGTGGCCATTTCACTGGGTGCGACACGCGTCATTGTGCTTCCGGCCGGGTTTGCCTGCGCAATCCGCAAGCCGCCCGGTAACCCAATCGCGCAGGCCATGCATGCGCTGACACTTCTCATTGCGCGTCAGCTTGTGCGCGATCTGGAATCCTACTCATCCCGCGCAGAGATCTTTGTTGTGCCGCCACTGTGTCCGCTCGATGTATCGCCTTACGACTACACACAGTGCGACCGCCTGATTGAGCGTGCGGCCGCGAAGACGCGTGCATGGTTGCACGAAGGCGGTCTTGAGCGCGGACTTATCCCGGGTGAACTACGCGAACACACGCATGCATGACTGGAGCGAGCAGAAGCGCTAAACGACAGTGGCATCGTTGCCGCGATTCAGTCGCTCTCTTACGCAGTTGCGCATCGCCATGACAGCACCCGGTCACGACCTGGGCAATCTGTCGCCAAGCAGATAGTCAATCGATATCAGGCCAGGCCCCCAGGCTGCAATTCCCAGTGCCATCGCCAACCAGGTCAGATGGATGGGCCAGCCGTCCGGTACGGTCAGCTCGACAATGCACGTCATCAATATCAGGCCGGCCGCGGCGAACCGGGTTCCGAGGCCGAGCACGAGCAGCACCGGGAATGTCACCTCGCCGAGGCCCGACAGAAACGCAAAAACAGCCGGGGCGGGAAACGGATACGGGCCGCCTGGGAGGTGCAACTTGAACTCGTCCGTGAACAGGTCGATCGCCGTATCGTTCAGTTGAAGGAAGCCGTGCCATTTGAGAATGCCCGACTTCCAGAACGGCACAGCCAGAGCAAGCCGCAGGACGAGTTGAACGAGCCACGGTTGTGCGAGTTGCTGGATCAGCCGCCTCGCCGTGCCAATCGCGGATACGACTACGTCCGGAATCGGCAGTTTTACGTTCTGTAGGTTCGACATCTCTATGAATCTCCAAGTTGGACGGCGACAAACACGCCGGCTGGGATCATCCGTGTCAGGTCGGCCAGTCCGTCCGCGACGATCGCAGGCACTTGCTGATGGCTGAAACGGGTGCAACCCATCCCGTGTGCGGCAGGCATCGCGTGGAGGGGCGGTCTGTCTGGCTGACTGCCGTTGTCACCGTGGAATTGCCCATTGCCGCCCCGTTCCTCGTGTCGTTCGCCGAATCAGGACTTCAACGGAGTGAGCGAGCCGTGGCCGCCACCCGGCACTTCGATACTCGTGCAGGTGCCGCCCTGAACGAACTTCCACGAGTTACCCTGGAAATCCATCGCGGACGTGCCCTGACACGTGGTGCCGGGACCGGCGGCGCAGTCGTTTTGCCCCTTCAGGGCAACGCCGTAGCACTTCTCCTTGTGTGCGGCGACAGCAGCGGCTCCTTCGGCGGGCGTAAGTGGTGCTGCATGGGCGACTGATGCAAGCAGGCTCGCGACAACGCCGGCGAGGAGGGTGGAGCTGACCGTGATCTTTGTGGACATTGAATTTCTCCAGTGGTTGGGATGGAAGGTACCCGTGATGGATACGTGATCTAGTTCGCGGGCTGGAGATGTCCGGTTACAGGGGAATCGCTATTTTTTTGCTTTCGACCTTTGGAGCGTCGACATCTGCCAGAACCGCCGCGGCCAAACCGCTTGCAGTAGTTCGTTGCCGGTTGGCAGACGGTTACAGCACACCGCTGTTTTTTGTCGAGGGCGACAAGATGAAGCGGCTCCGGTCGTCGGAGACGAACGAGCCGCATGCGTGCCGGCTGGGTTCGGCACAGAGTTGACGGCTCGCGTTCAGCATAATTATTTTGTATCGCTAAACGAAAATGCCGATTACGTACATTCGCTATTCCTCGCGGGTTGGCATCCGAGTGGCGAAGCAAAATTCGTCGTTCGCCGTAACCGTGCGGCCGCCGGGGACGAACTATCAGTCGGATGTGGATGGTAGGGTCCTTCAGAGCCGTCGACTTCTGGTGGAGAGCCAGAGACGGGCAGGCGCTACTGACTTGCCGCCCAGGCCCTTCAGGTTACCCCGTGCATCCGACCGCCGGTTTGTTCTCTGTCCGCAGTGGAGCGCCGGGCCGTTCATGGATATTTTGGCGTTCTATCCCTATGTTACGAAAGACCCTTAGACGTGCCTGCGGTTTCGGCCTCGCGCTACGCGTGCTATGTATGCCCTGGGTGCTGTTGTGTGCTCGGATATGGTTTGGACAGGTCGTCTTCGTGCATCAGATCATGACGATGGCAGAAGGCCCCCACGATGGGCTGTTCTCCGGCGGCCTGCATGTCCCGTCCGGGCTCGATGCAGCGCTGCACAGTGTGGTGCCGTTGCTGCTTACCATGGGGCTGCTGACTCGTCCTGTCGCACTGGTGCTGCTCGTCGAAACAATCGTCGACAGTCACGGTGCGCTGGCGGTTGGCGCACAAGGAGCCAAACTTGCGCTCCTTTCGTGGCTCATCGTAAGTGGGGCGGGGGCGATATCGCTGGACAGTCTTTTGGGGCGCGGATTGTCATGGATTCCATTTCGCCCAATAAGGCTCGCGCGTGGGCTTTATGTCTGGTTCGAACGCTATCTGAGTCCGCTTCTTCACTTCGTCATTCGTGTCGGGCTTGCCGCTTCACTCGTTAACTTCGTATTGCCAACGGGTTCGTGGTTGCAGAAATCGATGTTGGGCGCCGCGGCGACCGCTCTTGTTCACCCGGCATGGTGTGCGGTGGCGCTCGCGTTAGCGCTCGCGCTTGGCTGTGCGACGCGCTTGGCCGCCCTCGTCATCGCGGTGATGGTGCCAGTGGCCGGTATCGCCATGTCGACCGACGATCGGCTGGCAGTCCTGCTTCTTCTTTTGGTGCTTGTGGTCGCAGGCGGCGGCGCATTTTCCGTCGATTGGCTGCTTGACCGGTGGACGGGCACCAGTTCGCAGGAAGACGATTCCTCCCCGGAGGATTTGCCCCATGTCGTCGTAGTCGGGGGAGGCTTTGGCGGCGTCGCAGCCGCGCAGGGACTGCGCAATGCGCGCTGTCGGATCACGCTGATCGACCAGCGCAACCATCATCTGTTTCAGCCGCTGCTCTACCAGGTGGCGACGGCCGCGCTGTCGCCCGCGGAGATCGCCACGCCGATTCGCAGCCTGTTCCGGCGGCAGCGCAACGTTCAGGTCAGGTTAGGGCAGGTGACGGGGGTGGATGCGGTCGCGCGCGAGGTACACGTGGGCACGCTATCCGTGAAATTCGACTACCTGGTACTGGCGACAGGCGCTCGCCACAGCTATTTTGGCAAGGACAGTTGGGCGCCTTTTGCACCGGGCCTGAAGAGTATCGAAGATGCGACCGACGTGCGCAGCCGCCTGTTGCGGGCATTCGAGGAAGCCGAAAGCGCGGCGGGCGAGACCGAGCGCGCCGCGTGGCTGACTTTCGTGATCGTCGGCGGCGGCCCCACCGGCATCGAACTGGCGGGTGCCATCGCCGAACTGGCCAGGCATGGGATGGCCGAGGAATACCGCAAGATCGATCCGGCTCGCGCTCGCGTGATCCTGTTGCAGTCGGGCCCGCGCATCCTGCCCACTTTCGCCGCCACGTTATCGGGCGCAGCAGAACGCTCACTGCAAGCGCTCGGGGTCGAGGTCCGGCTCGACACCCGGGTGCTGGGCGTGGACAGCAAGGGTGTCGACATTGGGGGGCAGCGCATCGCCGCGCGTACCGTTCTGTGGGCGGCGGGCGTGGCAGCGTCGCCTGCGGCTCAATGGTTGAACCGGACCGCTGATCCGTCGGGACGGCTTGCCGTGGGCGCCGACCTGTCGGTGCCGGACCTGCAAAGGATCTATGCGATAGGCGATACGGCATCCTGTCTGGGATGGCGCGGCGCAGTGGTTCCTGGTCTCGCGCCGGCGGCCAAACAGCAGGGCCTGTATGTGGCCGGCGTGATCGCGGCCAGTCTTGAGGGGCGGCCGCCGCCGCCGCCGTTTCGCTACCGGCATTTCGGCAGCCTTGCCACAATCGGACGTCAGGCGGCGGTTGCCGAGATCGGCAAACTTCGCGTATGGGGGGAGCCCGCGTGGTGGTTTTGGGGCGCAATTCATATCGCCTTCCTGGTCGGCGGACGGAACCGCGCCATCGTTATTCTCGATTGGCTCTGGGCGTATCTCACCTACCGGCGCAGCACCCGGCTCATTACAGGCGATGTACGGGACAAGACGATGGATTGATAGGGCGTGACGTTTCGAATAGACGTATCGGAACCTTGAGTGCTGCTGGTGCGCGCTCGACAAAAGCTATCCAGTCCAGGCTGTAGTCGAAGCCCGAGCAATCCGGTGTTTCTAACGTCCGGCGACTTTTTTCATCAGAAGACAAGAGGCTGCGGGTCCGCGGCCCACGTCAATGCCATGGGCATTTCCCCCCGCAAAATCGTCGCAAGCACTTGGATTGGGCTATCCAGCCGGCGCTGGGCGCCCGCCCCAAGCGACCAATTAGCGCAACGGCACAAGCGGCAAGACCGTGCGCACCGACGACGGCCCGCTCGTCCGATCTTTGCCCGAGCCAGGAGGAGAGCGGGATGGTGTCTAGGCGCGGCGGTCGCCATTACAGGGCAGCGCTGTTGTGCAGAGAACCGATCAGCGGTTCACGAGCTTGGCGGAATACGTCAACGCAAGCGTGCAGCCGACGATCATGCATGCGGCAAAGCCGAACAGGCCAGCGCTCTGCGAGTGGAACGTATCGCGCAACCAGCCGATGAAATATGTGCTGCCGAAGCCGCCGAGGTTCGCGATCGAACAGGCGAAGGCGATGCCCGCCGCCGCCGCGGGGCCTTTGAGGAAGGTCGAAGGCAGCGACCACACCACGGGCATCGCAGCGGCCGCGCCCGCATTGATCAGGGAGAACAGAATGACCGTGGCGACCGTGCCGTGGTGGCCCGAACCGGCGATAACCAGTGCAACCGCCGCCACGAGGAACGGGACCACGATATGCCAGCGGCGTTCGCGCATCCGATCGGAGCTGGCGCCGCAGTAAAGCGTGCTCAGCACGGCTAACGCATTCGGAATCGCCATCAGCCACCCAATGTGATACGGATCGGCGACGCCGGTATCGCGCAAGATCGACGGCAGCCAGAAGCTCGTCGCGTACAGCCCGAGCAGCACGCACAGATCGATGAGGCCGAGTGCCCACACCTTGAAGTCGACGAAGGCGCCGCTCAGCGAATGACTCTTGTTGCCGGACGGCTCCGCGTCGAGATTCGCGCGCAGCGTTTTCTTCTCCGCGGCGCTGAGCCAGCGGGCGGATTCGATGTTATTCGGCAGCCACGCGAGGATCGCAATGCCGAGCGCGATCGACGGCAGCGCTTCGAGCAGGAACAGCCATTGCCAGCCGCCCAGGCCGTGTGCGCCATTGAAGAACGCCATGATCCAGCCGGAAATCGGGCTGCCGATCATGCTCGACAGCGGCAAGCCGACCATGAACAGCGCCACGATGCGAGCACGGCGTGCATCGGGATACCACTGCGTCAGATAGAGCAGTACGCCCGGCAGAAATCCGGCTTCGGCGACGCCGAGCAGGAAGCGCACGATATAGAACTGCATCGGCGTGGTGACGAACAGCGTTGCGCCCGACAGCAGACCCCAGGTAATCATGATGCGCGCGATCCATAAGCGCGCACCAACCCGCTGCAGAATCAGATTGCTCGGTACTTCGAAGAGGATATAGCCGGCGAAGAACAGACCCGCGCCCAGGCCGTAGACGGTATCGCTGAACTTGAGAGCATCGAGCATCTGCAGCTTCGCGAGACCGATGTTGATCCGGTCGAGATACGCCGCGAAATAACACAAACAGAAGAACGTGATGAGACGGATCGTAACCTTGCGATAGAGATCGCTGTTGTCGGTGCTGCTCGTGTCGAGCACGGCACTGCCCTGATAAACATTCGCCATGACTGCCACTCCCGGAAGGTGGTGCGAAAAAAAGGTGGATGTCGTGCGACAGAGATCACTCGCACTTCGCTTGAAGATATCTGTGTATCACGCTAAAAACGTAGCGTATACACTCCAAAATACGGTGCGGGAAAACACCGGTCCAAGCCCATAAAATTTCCTCGTCGATTCGCTCAATCAAGCGAAAAATGCCCGTAATTCGTGCTTTTTCACGGGCATGTTCGTGCTTCCTGCACAGCGGAAGTGCATGAAAAATGTAAAGCGTGTTAGCTACAAATAAGCTGCACGACGCGGCAGCTTGATCAAGGTCGTATTGAGGGTCCGGTTAGGGGGTGTACACTCTTTCTCTTTCGTCTTCAGGCCGCCCGGCCTTGTACCCCTATGGCGCCGCGCAAGGATTCCTACGACTTTCACGATCAGATCGGCCACTTGTTGCGTCGTGCGTATCAACGGCACGTCGCGATTTTTCAGGAAGAGATTCCTGATTCCGATCTGACCGCCGCACAGTTCGTCGCACTGTGTGCGGTCAAAGAGCAGCAACCGTGCTCACTGAACGACATCGTCAAAGCAACCGCGATCGATCAGGCGACGATCCGCGGCGTCGTCGAGCGCCTGAAGGCGCGCGCGCTGATCGAGGTGGGCGCCGACCCGAACGACGGACGCAAGCTTGTTGTGCGTCCCACCGCTGCGGGCCTCGCACTGATCGAGCGCACCGTGCCGTTCGCCCAGGAGGTCACGGAGCGCACCTACGGCGCGCTGAATGCGGGCGAGCGCGTCGCCATACTGTTTCTGCTGCGCAAAATGATGGAGTCGGATGCAGACGGCGAGTAGGTGAGTCACACCGTAATTGTCTTGCCTGGCTCCTAAATATTCGTCGCCTGCGCCGGTTCAGCCGCCAGCAGCTTGCCGGCGGCGCGCAAACCTTCGCGCACAGTCTCTGGCGTGAACGGCGGCGCGAGCAGGCGCACGCCAGTCGCGTCGTAGATCGCATTCGCGAGCGCGGCGGGTCCAGGCACGGAGGCCGATTCGCCGGCGCCCAGCGGCGGTTCGCCTTGACGCGGCATCAGCACGATGTCGACGGCCGGCAATTCCGGAAAAGTCAGGATCGGATAACTGCCCCATTCGCGGCTCGCCACCTTGCCGTCGACGAATCGCACGCGCTCCTTGAGCGAGCGGCTCAGTACCTGGATCACGTTGCCGTGAATCTGATGACGCACGCCGTCGGGGTTGATCATCGTGCCGGTGTCCTGGCCGATCGTGATGCGCTCGACCCGCACCTGCCCGGTCATCCGATCCACCACGAGTTCCACCGCCCACGCCGACCATGCCGCGCCAAAGCCTGGAAAGCGGCTGTGCACGTAGCGTGCGTATGCAATGCCATGTCCGCGCGCATAGCGCCCGTCAGCCGCTTCACTGCCGCGCTTGCGATGCTTCCATCCGGCGCGCGCGGCAAGCGCTTCAAGCAGTTCGGCGGCGCGTGTGTCGTTCAGATGGCGCAACCGAAAATCCAGTGGGTCACAGCCGGTTAGCGCGGCCATTTCATCGGCGAACGAATCGTGCGCGAACGAGTTGGGCAGCGCCGACACACCGCGAAACCATGATGAACGCACGAGCGGGGCGAGATCGTCGCATGCAAAACGGCGGTGTGGGCTTTCGTACGGCGAGACAGCGGTGCGGTCACCCATTTCGAAGACGCGCGCTTGTGAGGCGACGGCGCCTGTCAGCAGCGACGCGAGCAACGGTGCATCGTTCGACGGATAGCGCGTCACGAAGTCGTAGCCGAGCAGACGGCCGTCGTCGCTGACCGTGCCGGTGACGTCCACCACCTGGCCACAGCCTTTCGGCTCCCACGTGTGTTCGTCGGCACGCGAAAGCTGCACGCGCACCGGCGCCCCGACCGCGCGCGAGAGCAGCAGCGCGTCGCCGCAGACGTCGTCCGCACAATTGCGACCGTAGCAACCTGCCGCTTCCATGCGGACGACGTCGATATCGGCTTCGTCGCGTTGCAGGAGGGTCGCGAGATCGAAGCGTAGCGAGACCGGATTCTGCGTGCCCGACCAGACGGTGATGCGTCCCTTGCCGGGTTCGCGAAAGTCGGCCACCGAGCACGATGGACCGATCGAGCCATGCATCTGATAAGGCCATACGTAGGTGCGTGACAGCGTGATCGTGCCGGGCAGGCCGCGCACGGATTCGACGTCGCCTTCTTCCAGCAGAGGCCGTCGTTTTGCCGGCGCAGCGGAGATCGCAGCGCCTGGATCATCCAGAGATTCGAGCGGCGGTAGCGGCTTCCATTTGACGCGCAACTCGCGTGCGGCACGAATCGCCTGTTCTTCGCGCTCGGCCACGACGCCGATGAAATCGCCGATCACCACCACGTCTCGTACACCGGCAATATGGGCGACGGATTCGCGTTCAACCTGCTCGAAAGATGTGCCGACGAAAGCGCCGCTATCGATGCCGCTATAAGGCGGACGCACCACCCGCCCGTGCAGCATGCCGGGCACGCGCATGTCATGCACAAAGGTCAATGCGCCGGTCGCCTTCGCCGGCAGATCGACGCGCGGCGATGAACGCCCGACGAGCCGGTACGTCGATGGATCCTTGACGGGTGTGGCGATGTCGAGTTCAAGCGTCATGCTGCGGCCAGCGAGCAGTTCGGCAAAAGTCACATGTGCGCGGTTCGGGTTGGCCGCGCAGAAAATCCGGGCGTCGTCAGTGGCAAGCTGTTCTATGGCGACGCCGAGGCGCTGCGCCGCGAGTTCGAAGAGCGCGCCGCGCGCCTGCGCCGCCGCACAACGCAGCGGTACCGCCGAAATCTGGATCGTCGCGCTGGCGATCGTGGGACCCTGATTCGGCGTGGCGGCGGTGTCGCCGAGCAGCACCGTGACGCGCCTGGCCGGCACGTCGAGTTCTTCCGCGACGATCTGACCGAGTGATGTGCGTATGCCCGTGCCGAGATCGACGTGACCGTTGAACGCGAGGATCCGTCCGTCATCGAGTATCGCGACGAAGACTTCGGGTATGTCCGGCACGTAGGTCGAGAGGCTGCCGGGCTGTCCCGCAGCGGGCCTGACGGGCGCAGCCGGCCGGCGGATCACGGCCAGGCGGCCGATGCGTGCCAGAAGTTCGGAGCGGTTCACGGGCAGAGTCCCAGGATGTGCACCATGCTCATGCGTCAACGCACGCGCTGCTCGATCGCGACCAGCGCGTCCGTGAGCGGCATGACCGCGGCATACTTCTGCTGCATATCGAACAGGTTCGCGTCGTGCGGGCCGACGGCTCGATCGCCGACACAGTCGGACAACACCAGCGGCCGGAACCCATACGACATCGCATCGACAACGCTGGCCCGTACGCAGCCACTCGTCACGGCACCTGCCACGAGCAGCGTTTGCACGGCGCGCTGCGTAAGCCACGGCGCGAGTTGCGTGCCAAAGAACGCGGACGGCACGGTCTTGCGCACCACCAGTTCGCCTTTCGCGGGTGTCAGTTCCGGCACGATCGCGCTATTGGGATGGTCTTCGGTGAGCGTCGCCATGCCCGGCACCTTCAGCGAGAACACGTTGTCGTCGCTGCCGTCCTCCGCGTAGACGATGCGGCTGTGTGCGACCGGCCAACCCGCGGCGCGGGCGTGGGCAAGCGCCGTCTCGGTACGTGCGATCGCCGGTGCGATATTGCCGCCGCCGAATGTAGACGGATCAGCAAAGCCGACCACGAAGTCGACGATCAAGAGGCCAATATTGCCGTGCACGGGCAGCGGTGTGCCGAACCCTTGCTGCTGATACACATGGGCTTCGGCGTGCGTTTGGGGAGCATTCATCGCATCAGGTCTCAGAGGGTCGATTCGATTACGCGGCCGTCGCGCACGACGACATCATCGTCGAGCAGCACGGTGCAGTGGCGCAGCGGAATATCGATGTGGCAGGTCGTGGTGCGGCTGCCGCCGCCTTCGTTGTTCGGGCCGAGCGAGAAGAGGAAATTGCCCTCGAACGCGCGCGCATCCATGCCGATGGTCGCTTCGCGATCGTAGAGCCCGAGCGTCGACCAGCGCGCACGCGGCTGCAGCCCCCAGCCGATATGCGAGATCGCATAGCCTTCAGGGTCATTGAAGGTTTTCATATAGTCGCGCAGCAACGCGGCATCGACCCCCCCTTCGATCTTTGTCGCATAGCCGCCTTCAACAGTCAGCACGATCGGCTCGCTCACATAGCGTTTCTGCGGCAGCAGGATGTCGCCGCGATCGATCACGATCGTGCCGTGCGCGGTGCGATCGTTCGGATAGGTCAGCGCGAAGCCGCTCGGCCAATGGTCCCAGCGGCCGGGTTCGTCGACGAAACCGTATTCGGCGGTGGGTCCGAACTCGCCAAGCGGACACACGAGCGACGTGCCGGCCGGGGACGTCACGCGCATTTCCCGCGCGGCGGAGATGCGCTTCGCGGCGCCCAGCACCCGCGTGCGGTCGGCCTGGGTCGGCACCATGCGCACGAGCACCTCGGGAGGTTCGACGGCCAGCAGGATTTTCGTGCCGGACTTCAGAATGTCGTGCTGCTCGGGGGAGAACAGCAGGGTCATCAGATCGAGCACGAGATCGCTCGCTTTCAGCGCGGCGATCGCGGGGCCGTTGCCGGTGAGTGGCGTGGTGCCCAGATAGGCGAGCGAATCGCGGCTGAATGCCTTCTCGCCGTTCACCGGCGGCAGATCGAGCCGATTGACGATCGCGCCCATCGATTGCGTCGCGATGAGTGCGCACGACAAGGTCTGCGGATGCGTGGCCGGGCTCGTCAGGATCGTGACGCTCTGGCCGGGTTCGAGGCGAGAGAGCGTGAGCACTTCCTTCCACGCTTCGATCAATTGGTAGTCGCTGACTGGCATCGACGGTTCCTTTTTACGGTCAGTAGACGAGCGGCGCGCCGAGGAAGTCGCTGAAGGCGGCGTAAAAGCCGGCAGCGTTGTCCCACGGAATCATGTGGCCGGCGTTGGGCACGCGTACGTGCAGCATCGCCGGTGTGGCGCGCTGCAGTTCGGCGACGTCCTCGTCGCGCACCACGTCGCCGTTCTGCGCGGTCATCAGCAGCGAGGGCACCGTAAGACGGGCGGCGTCCGCGTGGAAATCGTCGGTGTGGAAGCCTTCATAAGAGGCGAGTACCGCGCGCTCGTCGCAGGTATGCAGCCATTCGGCGCGCAACTGGCGTTCGGCTTCCGTCCAGGTCGGGCAGAACGCGCGCATGCCTTCGGCGTCGGTGCCGCTTCGCGCGAGCGCCATCGAATCGACGTACCAGGGCAGCTTGCCTGGATAGTCGCGGCGGCCGGGTCCGGAAACCGGCGGATCGATCAACGCCACCGATACGAGTCCGCGCGGCGCATGCAGCGCGGCGCGCGCCGCGATGCGCGCGCCCATGGAATGGCCGACCAGGCTGAATTCACGCAGACCGAGCGCCGCGACGAACGCGGCCACGTCGGCGGCTTGCGCGTCGAGGCTGTAGTCGAGGGTCGGCGATGCCGACGACAGGCCACGGCCGCGTACGTCGAGTACATAGGTGTCGTGCGTGCGGCCCAGCACTTCGCCGACGAAGCCCCACGTGATCGCCGGGCTGGTAATGCCCGGAATCAGCACAATGGCGGGGCGATTCGCGCGTGAACCGTCGGCGCCGCCGTAGCGCAGATAGTGCTGGCGGATGCCGTTGGCCGCGACGTTCGCGCCGTACAGGAAGGTAGTCATGGTGCGTCCTCCTGCGGTGGCGGTCAGTAAGCGCCCGACAGCAGGGCGCCTGCGCCCGGCACGATCGGTTCGAGATCGAGTTCGCGCAGCATCGCGTAGGTGGTGGCGATCGCGGCCGTAATCACCGGCTTGCCCGTCATGGCCTCGACCTTGGCGACCGCCGGCAGTGACGGCATCTGTACGCAGGCGGACAGCACGATTGCGTCGGCCTGTTCGAAAGGCATGCTTTTGACGATGTCGGGCAAGCGCGCGGGATCGTGGCGGCCCACATCCAGGTTGTCGGGGATTTCGAGCGCACGATAGTCGATGACTTCATACCCTTCGTGGCGGATGTAGTCGACCACGAGCTCGGTCAAGGGCTTCATATACGGCGCCACGACGATGACGCGTTTGGCGCCGATCACACGCAGTGCATCGACCAGTGCCCCCGCGCTCGTCAGGACAGGCGCCTGGCCGCCGTTTTCCGCCGTGCGCTGCGTCAGGCGTGCCTGCGACACGCGGTGATAACCGTGACCCATAGCCATGATCGCGACGAGGCAGGCGTAGCCGAGCACGTCGACGCGCGCGTCGGACAACTCGAGTGCGCAGCGGTCCGACTCGGCATCCATTGCCGCCAGTTCTTCCTTGACGACCTTCTTCATGCGCATTCGGCTCGAATGGAAGGTGAAACGCTGCGGGCGGATCGTCTCGCGCAGTCGCAGCATGGCCGGGATCTCGGTTTCCATCGTGGTGTTTGAGCTCGGCACGATCTGGCCGATCCGGTATGTCCTGGTCATTGTGATGCTCTCCGGTCAATGTGAGTGATGCCCGGCGCCTTGCGACGGCGAGGGGCGTCGTACGTTGAAGCAAAGTCTAGTGTGTGCATTATAAAAATTCAACAGAATAAAAATGTTCATGGCGAGCGACAGCAAGAATAAACGCGTGAATGCACGTATATAGGCGATAACGTTGGCGTTGGAGTGTACAAAAATTTTTGTTGTCGAAAGAATTTCGAATGTGTACGCTACATTTAATCGAACTCAACCGGGCCGTCGAAGCATGTCGCTGGGCGGGCGCACGAACAGGAGAACATCATGAGAAAAACCCGTATCGCCGTTATCGGCGCAGGCCTCGGCGGCACGGCGGCTGCCGCGTTGTTGCAACGCAGCGGTTATGACGTCAGGCTCTACGAGCAGGCTCAGGCGTTTTCACGCCTGGGTGCGGGTATTCACCTGGGGCCGAATGTGATGAAGATCATGCGGCGCATCGGCTGCGAGGACGCTCTGAACCTGATGGGTTCGCATCCCGACTTCTGGTACAGCCGCGACTGGAAAACGGCCGAAGCGATCTCGCAGATCCCGCTCGGCGATCACGCGCTCAAGGCCTATGGCGCGAGCTATCTGACGGTCCATCGTGGCGACTTTCATGCACTGATGACCGAGGCGGTTGCGCCCGGCACGATCGTCTTCGGCAAATGCCTGAGGTCTGTCGAGGACACCGGCAGCGACGTGCGTATGACTTTCGCGGACGGCTCGGTCGAGACGGCCGACATCGTGATTGGTGCGGACGGCGTCAACTCGAAGATTCGCGATCACCTGCTGGGCTCGGAGCCGCCGCGTTATACGGGCTATGTTGCGCATCGCGCGGTCTTTCCCGCGTCGCTGCTCGGCCACAAACCGTATGACATGTGCGTGAAGTGGTGGTCGGAAGATCGTCACATGATGGTCTACTACGTGACCGAGGCGCGCGACGAGTACTACTACGTCACGGGCGTGCCGCAGGCCGAGTGGCCCACGGGGGTATCGATGATGGAAAGCAGCCGCGAAGAAATGCGTGAGGCGTTCGCGGGTTTTCATCCGGACGTGCAGAATCTGATCGACGTATCGCCGTCCATTACGAAATGGCCTTTGCTCGAACGCGATCCGCTGCCGTTGTGGAGCCGTGGCCGCCTGGTGCTACTCGGCGACGCATGTCATCCGATGAAGCCGCACATGGCGCAGGGCGCGGCGATGGCGATCGAAGACGCAGCCATGTTGACGCGTTGTCTCGACGAAGTGGGCGTAAGCGACTACGCGGGTGCCTTCGCACTGTACGAAGCGAACCGCGCGGCGCGCGCCTCCAAGGTCCAACTGGTCTCGCACAACAACACGTGGCTGCGCACGAATGAAGACCCGTCGTGGGTCTTTGGCTACGACGTGTTCAACGTACCGCTCGTGTCGCCGGCCGCCGAGGTCGCTTCGGCCTGAGTGTGTGAGCGGCAAGCACGCGATACGGAAGCGCGTGGCGCCGGCGCTATAGCGCGCTGCGTGCTTCCGCTGTAACGTCGTCCCTTTTCATTTATGAACAGGCCCAGATATGGCGCATTCGAGTCCGCCCGCCGGTCCGCTGACGCTCACCGTCAACGGCGTTCGTCGCACCGTTCAGGGCGCCACGACGGACACGCCGCTGCTGTATATCCTGCGCAACGACTTCGAACTGAATGGGCCGAAGTACGGTTGCGGCCTCGGGCAGTGTGGCGCGTGCACGGTGATCGTCGACGAGCAGCCGACGCGTTCGTGCGTCGTGCCGGCGAGCATTGCGATCGGGCGCGAAGTCACGACGCTCGAAGGACTGGGGACGGCGGATGCGCTGCACCCGGTGCAGCGCGCGTTCATCGACGAACAGGCGGCGCAGTGCGGTTACTGCCTGAACGGCATGATCATGAGCACGAAGGCGTTGCTCGACCGTAACCCGGAGCCTGACGACGACGCGATCCGCGACGCGCTGCGCTTCAATCTGTGCCGATGCGGCACGCACTTCGAGATCGTCAACGCGGTGCGTCGCGCCGCGCAATATCTGCGACATGAAGGTGTGCATGAATCAGAACGGTGACGACGTCGTAGCGGTGCGTGATGATGAACGTACGCTTGAGTCTTTGCGCGGGAACGAAAAAACCGGTGCGGCACTGTACCGGTCGGAAAGGTATCAATGGCCCGTACGAACGCAAACGGGCGATGCAGCTGCTATGACCTATGCGGACCTGATGGTCGAGACCGGCCACGAGCGCGACGGCACGATGACAACGTGGCAATACCGTGCGCGGCTGGAGCACAACGAGGTTCCAGCGTGCGATGACGGCGTCGAGCCTGGCGCGCCTTTGCTGGTATACCGGCACGCTCAGACGTCCGTGGCAGTCGAAGCTTCTGCGGCCCGGGCAATTCCTGTTCAGGCGCACGCATTTGCCCGCGAATCGTTCATCGACGAACTCGCTCATGCGCTGCACCGCGACCCTGTCGCGTTGCGCCTGCAGCACCTCGACACGCAGCGTGACTGCGGCGCGCGCGAAACGATCCGCATGGTGACCGAGCGTGCCGCGTGGGGCGGGGCGCTCGCGACTCAGGTTGAGCCGGCGTCGCCCTGGGTTCGCGGCCGCGGCTTCGCGTTCGACGGCGAAGCGCTCGAACCCGGCGCGCCGCTATCGTCGGATGAGAAAGGCAGTTTGCCTGTGCGCGTCACAACGGGAACCCCGAATCCGGGTGCTGATAGTTGGACTGCGTGGGTCGTGGACGTCGACGTGAATCGTGAAACTGGCGATGTCGCGATCAGACGCGTGGTCGCGGGCCGTGGTTCCGGCGAGCCGGGTGCCGCGCGCGTCTCGGGCTTGCCGTCGTGGCAGGTGGCCGATGCGGTCGAGCGCTCCACCGGCGTGCGCTTTCTTGCCCGGTCAGCCCACGATGAAACCGGCGTTGCGAACGGCGATGCCGCGGTGTCGCATGAACTGAGTGTGGCGGGGAGAGCGCTGAACGAATCGACTGCCGGGACGGCGCGTACCTTGACGAGCGTGGAGGCCGACACGATAGAGCGTGCTGCGGCGCCCGCCGCCGCCGCGATTGCGAACGCCTTGTTCGACGCAACCGGCGTGCGTTTCCGTGCACCCCCGTTCGACGCGGAGCGCATCCGCCGCGCGTTGGCTGACGCACCTTCCGCTACGTTGGCTGAGGCGCCGGCGCAGATGCGTCGTCCGTCGCGTTGGCGGCGTTGGTTGGCCGGGGGCGGTATCGGGGGCGTGATGGGCGGATTGATCGGCCTTGCCTGCTCGATCCTGCCAGGGCCGGCGCCGATCGCACCTATTTCCACCATCGATACTTCGCTGTGGTCGCCGGCTACGCTCGAACGCGGTCGTCAGATCGCCGCCGCAGGCGACTGCGCGGTCTGCCACACCGCGCCGGGCGGCAAGACCAATGCCGGCGGCTTCGCGCTCGACACGCCGTTCGGCACCGTCTATTCGACCAATCTCACGCCCGATGCGCAGACCGGCATCGGCACCTGGTCATACGAAGCGTTTGCGCGAGCGATGCGCGAAGGTATTTCGCGCGACGGCTCGCATCTCTATCCGGCGTTTCCGTACACCGCGTTCGCGAGGATGAGCGAGTCCGACATGATGGCGCTCTACGCGTATCTGATGTCGCAAGCGCCGGTCAGAAACGCGCCACCGAAAACGAATTTGCCGTTCCCGCTCAATCAAAGACGACTGGTGGCCGGATGGAATTGGCTGTTTCATGACACACGTCCGTTCGTCCCCGACGAGACGCGCTCGGCGCAGTGGAATCGCGGCAAGTATCTGGTCGACGGCGCGGGGCATTGCGGCGCGTGCCATACACCGCGCAATGCGATCGGCGCGGAGAAGGGCGGTTTTGCGTATCTGTCGGGCGGGAGCGCGGAAGGCTGGGACGCGCCGTCGCTGGTGGCTTCGCGAGCGTCGCCGGTGCCGTGGTCCGAGGCCGCGCTATTCGACTATTTGCGCACGGGCTTTTCTGCGGAACACGGTGTGGCGGCGGGACCGATGGCGCCCGTCGTCGCCGGGCTCGCTACACTTCCGGAATCCGATGTACGCGCGATGGCTCACTACGTCGCCTCGTTGTCGCCACCCGTTGACGCGGAGGTGTCTGCCCGTGCTGCGGCCACGCGTTCAATTGCCACAGACGCGGGCTCGACGACGCTTGGCTTCGAAAACGGCCGCCGCATTTTCGAAGCATCGTGCGCGGTGTGCCATGCGGAATCGGGCGGCGTCGGCCATTTCGGCGTGCGTCCGTTGATGGGGCTGAACACCAGCGTTGCACAGGCCTCACCGGACAATCTTCTGCATGTGTTGCAACATGGGATCGATCAGCCCGCAACGGAATCGCTCGGTTACATGCCCGGATTCGGTGACGTATTCGACGACAAGCAGATGGCTGAGCTCGCGTCGTATATCCGCGCTCGTTATGCACCGGGGCAGCCAGGCTGGCGTGATCTTGAATCGGCGTCCGCAGGCCTGCGCTCGCGGGCGCACTGACGCCGGCTGAAAATATTGCCCGATTTGGTGCAATTCCCTGTGGGTTGGTCACAAAAGACGTGGTCTATTAATGACCTGATGTATCGGCGTTCCGGATAAACAGCGTGATCGCGGAGCCTTGATGGGCACAGATCAACATTCGGTCTCCGCCATATTTCAGACGAAAAATGTTGCCGCAGGTCGGGAGGCGTCACGCTAGGTAGCGGGTCGAATTGGGGATATTTGAAAGAAGATCTGAGACAGTCGGCAACTTGCGCGTGACAGGTCGCGTTCCGGTGCCGTAACTCGAAGCCGTGCAACGGTTGGGGGACGCGTCAACCTGGTCACAGTTCGTCAAGTAAGCTGATTCGATGCAGTCAGCGCTGCAGCCCGACGCGATAGCGACAAGAAGCCTTCCGGGATGAATGACGAAACGCTGGCATGGATTGCCGCGACGGTTAAGGAGTCGCGGAGAGTGCATGGAATAGAGTCTGATCACTGGACCAACGCACGTTTGTGCATCGTGCTTCATCGTCGGCTGGGCGTTGAGTATTCTCGACGTTATGTCTGGGAAATTGCCACGCGGGCCGGCGTGGCAGACCTGCTGACAAAGCTTCGTAGCTGATCGGCAGTCTATGCAAAAATATGTCGTCAACACTTCCGCAGACCACATGAGTTCGAACTCCGGGCTGAAGCCAATCGCCGCAAAGCGCCTTCAGGCAGCAAAACTACTCGAGAGAGGCTGGCCTGTTGATAGCGTCGCCGAGACCGCGGGAATGAACGTTCGAACGGTCAAGGAATACAAAGCCATGCTGGACGCAGGAGGCATCGAAAAAATCGAACGAATCAGCGTGGGCGGACGAAAATCGGTGCTGGACGACAAAGCCCGAGCCTGGATTGTCAAGACGGTAAAGGGGTCGCCCCGGTTGCACGGTTTTGAAACGGATCGCTGGTCAAATCCGAAATTGCCGACTGTTATCGAGCGCGAGTTCGGCCTGCGGTTTTCCGACGTGTACATCCGGAAACTCACCATTGATCTCGGGTTACTTGACCGGATGCAGCCGCACAAGGCGCCGAGCCGACGAGCACCCGGAACTATCGACGCTGCGGCGCTTGCCTGGATCGCGTCAGCTTTACGGCAGTCTCCCCCGGGAACAGGGCATCGATGCTGACCATTGGTCGAATGGGCGCCTTAGAACGGCCATCGAGACGAAGTTCGGCGTGCGCTACTCGCGTTTCTATATCTGGCATCTCGCAACAGGATTGGGCCTGTCGCATGTGCTGATCAATATGCGAAAGTAATCGTTGGTCAACACGTGTAGGAGTGCCGGCGCGTCAGACGTTCGAGTGTGTGCAACTCCGGCACCGCCCTTAGGGCGCCTGTCCACACCCGTGTGATGTGGGCAGCGGAATAGTGCACACGGGGAACAGGCACGGCGGTTGTGAATCGCTAGGGGGAGGGGTCCGGGGAGGGATTGAACTCTACGCTCAATGAATATCTAAAAGCTTGCGCTACGCAGCGCATGCCACCGACCGACCTGCTCCCCAATCCGAGAATACGTCGCGACGCTGAAGTAGCACCGGACGATGTCTGATTTTGAATGGCCTCAGCACTGAGTTCAGTAACTGATTCGCAGACACCCCACACTCGGTCTCAGGCCGCCGGGTTGTACTGACCGGCCCGCGTGCAAAGCTTGCGCGGATGCGGAGAGTCAGCTTGAGCGCTTACAGCTACGACGCGTTGGAACCGCTTGTCGACACTCGCATGCGCGTGCATGTAAAAGTTATGGACATTCCGTAATAGCGACCTTTCTGAACCGCTTTGCTCAGGATGCTCACCAAATAGTCGGTATCCATCGTCGGCTTTGCCGGCATTCTTTTCAGGGGAGGCAGCGAGCGATTAGCTGGCTATCTCGTGCTGATTGCGGTCCGCAGGTTCTTTCTCCGGGGTTGCATTTCTACGCGCTTCCTCGACACAGCTGTCGACGTTATCCTGCCGACCATTGCGCTCGCCAGCCTTTTTAGCGAGGTTGAAATAGGCGTTCGCTATGCGGCGCAGGTCTTCCTCCGACGCATCTTCGATACCAATTAAGCGATTGCTGGCCGCGTGGTTTGCTGCAAGCAGTTCGTTCAGCTTCAAATGAACGGCAACACTGTCCTTGTTCTGACTTTGCTGAATCAGAAACACCATGAGGAACGTGATGATGGTGGTGCCGGTGTTAATCACCAACTGCCAGCCGTCCGAATAGTGGAACAGCGGGCCGGTTACTACCCACGCTACAACAACAGCGACAGCCAGGCAGAATGCGAGGGGCGAGCCCGCCCATCGAGTTACCAGGCTGGCGAACGCGTCGAAAACTTTTGTGACGGGGTGTCCGCTTGCATACGCCGGGCTGGACGTGTCCGGCATAGAAGCAATTTCATCGGTTGGACCGCTGGCGGCATCGTTCGTCATATCGTTCTCCCCGAAGGATAAGGTTCATCGTTCACAGCAAGTTTTGTACCGGCCGCACGCGTGCGGTTAGTGGCGACTGAACCAGGCATCTCGGCTGCGAGAATACGCGCGTCGACCCGTCGGGTGGTACGAGGGTTGCTCCTTCGTCAAGGCCGCAGTGTTGCCCTGCCCTGCTTCCCGGGAGAGTTTATGTCACTCGCTGGTCATCCTCGCGAGACGGTCCGCAAGCCAAGGAAAAAAGGTAAATTTGATGAAGCGCAGGAGATAGTTCTGCGCTTCTCGTCGGACCGCTGCATGACCTTAGGCGCGAGCATCGCGTTTTACTCGGCATTTTCCTTAGCCCCGACATTATTAATCGTGCTTGGGGTCGCAGGCTGGTTTTTTGGGGCGGATGCGGCACGCGGGGAGTTGTTTGCACATATGAAAGGCATACTCGGCTCCGACGCAGCTGCAGCCATGCAGGATATCGTCGGCCATGCCCGTTACGCCGAGGGAAAAGGGGTGGCTGCAGTCATCTCAGTCTTGTTGCTTGTGGTCGGCGCTTCTGCGACATTCACTTCGCTCAACACCGCTCTTGATGTCGTGTTTGACGCCGAGCGAAAATCTGGCATCGAAGGCTTCGCCCTGTTACTTCGCGCGCGCCTGATGTCCTTTGGGTTGGCAATGGGACTCGGATTTCTGATGGTCGTCTCGCTGGTGCTGGATGCCGCGATTCAATTTGCTGGACACGCCATTTTTGGCGACAAGCCCGTCGTAGTCTTCGCCCTTGTGCTGCAATCAATTCTTGCGTTCGTAGCTCTGACGGCAGGCTTTGCTGCATTGATAAAGTGGCTGCCAGACGTGTCCGTAAGATTTCGGCACGCGCTGGCCGGTGCAGCCCTCGCTGCAGTCCTGTTTACAGCGGGTCGATATCTGTTTGGCTTTTATTTGTCGCATGCTGGAACGGCGAACGCGTTCGGCGCCGCGGGCTCGCTTGCTGTGCTCATGATGTGGTTGTATTTCTGTGCGCTTGTATTTCTGCTGGGCGCCGAAACGACAGCCGCAATTCGGCGGAATAGGATGTCCGCGCTACATCCGAAGGCGATCTGAACGCAAGCGAGCAGAAAACGCGACGCAGCTTGGACCGAAGGACAAAACCCAACTAATCCAATTGTCGGGTGACCGAAAACGCCGCCAGCACGTGCTTGAGCTCATCAGCCTCCAACGCTCGATTGTGTCGGGTAGGCGGAAGCGTTACAACATCCGATGGCTTGAGTGCTGCGACAGGATTCGAGTCTACTCGTCCGCTGATAATCGCTCGTCTGAATACAGCGTCAAGGTGTTGGCGCAAACGTATTGCGATGTGAGGAGCGCCCCGGCCTTGCGTTCATCGCCTGAAAGAGTTTTGCGCTTTGCAATCGATTGGATCAGGTCATACAGGTGCGCCACTGTGATGTCGCGAATTGGCATTGCACCGAGCTGCGAGTCCTTCACGTAGCGTGCAAGGAAGCGCGTGGCTTGACCGTGATAGTACGCGGTCCAGTTCCCTCGGTTGTCGCTCAGCCATTCCTCACACACCGGCCAGAGCGCGTTTTTGTAATGGGCAACGTTCTGCTGTTGAAGATGCTTTTCGTGTGCCTTTGGATGAACCCCGGACGCGACAAGGCTGGCTGCAGCGTTACGAAGTTGACGAGCGTCCGCGATAGAGAGATCGGGAAATCGGCCGAGGGTGTAACTGCAATCCTTGCCATCCAACCGGTAGTCAAATTTCCACACCTTCGAACCTGAGACCGACACCAGCAGATACATGGAGTCGCTGTCACGAATCTTATAGGGCTTGTCTTGCGGCTTGGCGTTCAGCAGTAGCGGGTAGGTTAGCTTCAGGGAGTTCTCCTCGACGGAAAACTACCATGAATTTGACCCACGATTGACCTGCAAAATCGTCGGAAGCCCTTGGATTACTCTGGATCAAACCGGATAGCTCACCATGGACCGGAGGCGCAACCGAAGCGAACGTATAAAGTTTCAGCCATTCGCTGTAACCCTTTACCAGAAAGCCTCCTGAGCGTTCTATGTATTGCTGGCGGGACGTTTCATAGACTTTCCGGAGTGCGAACCACGGCACGTGCGGCAAGTCGTGATGCACCAGATGGTAGTTGTTGTTCAGAAACAGCAACCGCCAGAACCACGCAGCCTCGTTGATAACGGTGCGATGCTCGTAAGCATGTGCCGCACGGTGCTCCTGAAACGAGCGGATCGAACCCAGCGACAACGATCCATAACCCGCACCGACGATAAAGACCCACGCCGGGATCGAGCAGACGCGCTGCAGCCACACCGTCAGTGCGGCTAGCGCGGCCAGATGGGCAAGCCACATCGGCACGTCACGCCAATCGCCACGTTTGATTTTGCCGAGCGCATCCGCGCCAGTTGCCGCGATTGCGAAAGCCGGGCCGACCAGCAAGCGGCCGCCAAAGGTATTGCGCAGGGTCAGCAGCGCACGAATCGCAAAACCGGCGCGTTGCCACACAGGCTGACTCACGAAATAGCTTTCGGGATCGTGCTCCGGGCGCGTCAGATGCGGATCGTCGTGATGCTGAAGATGCGCATCGCGGTAGACGCTGTACGGAAACCACACTGCGAGCGGCGCGAAGCCCAGCAGTGCGTTCAGGCGCGGCGAGCGCGTCGGGTGACCGTGCAGCAGTTCGTGCTGCAGGGACATGTACCAGGCGCCCAACAGCGCCAGCAGCGCGGTCGTCAGCGGCAGGCCGAGCGCGTGCGCGTGCATCGCTACGCCGAACCAGCCTCCATAAATCGTGACGATCAGCAGCCACGTCGGCCATTGTGTGCGCCATGTCCAGCTTGCGGCCTGGTGGGCGAGTGCCTTGCGTTGCGTGTCGTCGAGATATGTCGCCATCGGCTGGATCGGTCGGAATGCAGGTTTAGACCGATCCTACGGACCAATTGGCAGCACTAGAACCATTTTGTTCAGCAATGCATCTGCATATAGATGCAAAAGCCGGGGGACACATCGCGGGCCCTTACGCAATGCGGCCCGACGCTGCCTGCCGCCCAGAACGCTTTGTGAACCTCGGGCAAGCGGCGCTCAACCACCGTCCGCCACGCGGCACGCATGATCGAGCAAACCTTCTGCCG
Source organism: Paraburkholderia fungorum (assembly GCF_902833645.1). Lineage (GTDB taxonomy): Bacteria > Pseudomonadota > Gammaproteobacteria > Burkholderiales > Burkholderiaceae > Paraburkholderia > Paraburkholderia fungorum. The sequence goes on along the minus strand of NZ_CADFGE010000002.1, from coordinate 460,268 downwards.
TGCCGCTGCCATTGTCGATATCCAGACCGCTATTCACGATGAGCCAGCCGTCCTGTGCCGCCGATGGCCCCGCGCCGGTCACGAGGACGGTTTGCATCGCCATTGCCTGGCTGTTCGGGTTGTCACGCGCAACGATGCGAAACGGATTGTCGGCCTGAGTGAGGGACGTGACGCGCATGATCCGGTAGCGCTGGCCGTCGAGCGTATCCCAGTGCCACTCGCCGGGAGTGTCCTTCGCGTGACGCGCCAGCGCGTCGCTGATCTTGCCCTGCATGCAATCGATATGAATATGCAACTGGTTCTGCGAGCGGCGAAATTGCGAATTGATCTCGAGGCCGAGTTGATTGTCGGGAAGGGTCCGCTTGACGGACTTCTCGACGTAAAGCCGCGAAGTCCATGCGTCGTCCCAGTAGTCGGGCGCGTTCGGCGCCAGAATGAACGGGCTTTCGATGCCGGTGACGCGATCGGTCGGAATCAGCAGATGCTGCGAGCGGCCGACGATATCCTTCAGGATCGCGTAGCGTTTGTCGAGATTGACGACGGTACATTGGCCCGGTGTGCCGGTGGCTTGTTGCGACGGCACGCAACGCACGTCGACGATTTTCCAGAGCGCATTCGAATCGATTGCGGCAAGGCGCGCGCAGGCCGCGGCGGTGCAGGCGAGCGCCAATGCCGCGACGGTTCGCAGAATCGTTTGCCGAAGACGCGCGTGCTTTAACCTGCTGGTCGTCAGCACTCGGATCGGCAGTTTTTGAGCGGTGTGTTCAACGGCATCCTTGAGAGGCATCTTCAGGCTGCCCCTCAGAGCGCCGGCGCCGGCAGTGCGCCGAGCAGTTGCTCGACCGCGACGCCAATTGCCAGCAACCGCCGATCCTCGCCGAGCGGGCCATCCAGCTCCAGGCCGACCGGCAGGCCGGCGGCGCTCAGCCCGGCCGCCAGCGACAAGCCCGGAATCCCGGACGTGCTGGCCGGATCGGTATTGCGCAGGAACGCTTCCATCGTATCGATCGGCGCGGCGCCGTCGATCGAGACGCTCGACGAACCGTTCAGGTCGTCGATGCGCGCCGCGGTGAGGCGCGTGGTCGGGAACAGCAGCGCATCGAGACGCTCATCGGCGAAAGTCGCTGCGATGTACTGCTGCAAACGCGGCCGCCACTGCAGCAGTGCCGCGTCGTAACGGTCGCCGAGCACGTCGGCGAGTACGTCGTCGTAGATCGCGCGCACATCCGGGCTCGCAATGCGGGCCGCCAGTTCAGCCACGGTCTTGACCGGCGCATCGTTGGCGACGAGCCAGGCGCGCACGTCCTCACGTGCCTCGTGGACTGCGATCGGACCGCCGACCAGGCCGTTCAGGGTTTCCAGTTCGCTCATCGCGATAGGCACGAAGGTGACGCCCGCTGCTTCGAGACGGCGCAACGCGGCGCGTGCGACATCTTCCACCTGTTTTTCGAGCCCGTCCCAGAGCGGCGCGGGCAAACCGATGCGCAAACCATTCAAGGCAAGCACGGGCAACGGCCCGGCCCCCGTGATTACGCCGTCGAGCAGAGCGACATCGGCAACCGTGCGGGCCATCGGTCCTACCGTATCGCGCGTATGGCTGATCGGCACGACGGCATTCGGGTCGTGATAGCGCCGCTCGGCGCCACCGTTGCCGACCGATGGGCGAAACCCCACGGTGCCCGTCAACGCCGCCGGAATGCGGGTCGAGCCGCCGGTGTCGGTACCGAGACCCGCGGGCACAATGCGCGCGGCGATCGCGGCGGCCGTGCCGCCCGACGAGCCGCCGGGGATCAGGGTGGGGTTGTACGGATTGCGCACCGGCCCGGCGTGCGTGGCGAGATTCGTGCTGGTGATGCCGAACGCGAGTTCGTGCATATTGGCTTTGCCGAGCACGATCGCACCGGCATCGAGAAGCCGCTGTACCGAAGGCGCGTTCGTCTTCGGGACGAAACCCTCCAGAGCGGGCGTGCCCGCCGAGGTCTGCAGGCCGGCCGTGTTGATGTTGTCTTTCACGACGATGGGCAAACCGGCGAGCGGCAACTGCGCTTTTGCTTCGGGCGGCAATGCATCGATGCGCTGCGCGGCGGCCAGTGCACCATCGAGGTCGAGTGTGGTGAGCGCATTGAGGCTCGACAGCGATGCCGCGCGCGCGAGCAGCGTCGCTATATAGTCTGCGGCTTTGAGGCGCCCGGACTGGATCGCGGCGATTGCTTCGGTTGCGGTTAAAGCTAACTGTTGATCGACGGTCCACGTCATTGCAGGCGACTCCTTGAACTCAGGTGTCGTCTATTCTGGCACAGCCGTTTCAAAACCGACGTCAGGTGTCGCAATGAGCAATAGGCAATAAGGACTGTGCTGAAGGCCTGCGTTTGCCGCTTTGCCGGTTTGTTTAGCGGCTTATTTCCGGCTGTCGATCCACATGCGTCCCCAGCGGAACGCATAGGCGAGCGCATGTTCTTCGTCGAAGAAGTAGTCGAGCGCGTCGAACGAATAGGCCTGACCCCGGCTTGCGGTGGTTTTCTCGATAGTCAGATTAGCAGCGAACAGGCCATTAGGCAGTTGTTGCGCAGCCGGTGCGACTTCGTAGCCTTTGTAGCGGATATGTGAATTCATGGTCGTGGCAGTGAGTGTGCCCGCGTGTGTTGCCAGGGAGCCGGCAGGCGGGACGCAACCCTGTGCGTCAGGCAACCGGTGAGTCAGCGGGCAGGATCAAGCGTAGGCCGCGCCGCGCAGCGGGTGAACCAATCTTTCCTCGTAAGCAAATCAGCGACGTTCTGGAACGGTCTTCAGGAGGCTCGATCGGTCCATAGTCGCCAAGCGTAAAGACACTATCCAGCCTTGTTCGCGGATGGTCTGTTATGTGGCGCACGGTTTGGAACGGAGCGGGCGCGGCGGGTCGAGAAAATCGGCCGCCGACGGGAGTTCGGAGGATTTTTGCAGAATTCGTGGACCGCGAGGCGCGGGCCACGAGGTCACACGAGGTGCGCTTAAACCGCGTGCAGCAAACGGGCGGGTTGTGCTTCCCTGGCGGCCTGGCCGAGCGGCGCGGCCGTCGGCGTGCGATGCGCGTTGAAGGCCAGCGCGAATTGCGCGGCCTGCTGGCCGACCGTGGCGAGCTGATCGACGACCTTGGCGTCCGAACAGGTGTCGACGGTGTCGAAACGCGTTTCGAGCGTGTTGATTCCCGCGCCGAACGGCGTGGGCCAGCCACGCAACGCGTGGACGATCGAGCGCAGCGAGGTCAGCACCGAGCCGGCGGCCTGCCAGCCATACGCGGTGACGATACAGCCGACCGCGCGGCCATCCAGATACGGCCGCTCGTCGGCGCGCAGCTCCTCGAGCGTGTCCAGCGCGTTCTTGACGAGACCCGAGACGCCGCCGTGATAGCCGGGCGTCGCGATGATCAGCGCGTCCGCATGGCGCACGGCCTCGATCAGTTCGAGCTGTTCGTCGGTGCGTTGGGGGTTTTCCGGGGCGTAGTGGGGCAGGCTATGCAGGAAGGTGCCGCCGAACAGCCGGGTATTCGCGCCCGCGGCTTGTGCGCCACGCAGCGCAAAGCCGAGTGCGCGCTCGGTCGACGACGCCGCGCGTGTCGTGCCGCCGATGCCGATGACAAGTGGGCGGCGCTGATGATCGAAACTGGTCAACGAAATACTCCTTCGGTAGCGGCTCACGGGACGCTGGCGCGGGGCTGCGCGCAGACGAACCGGGGCGAACCGGACTTTGAAGCGTTATCTTAATGAGCGCGGCGAGCCGGGCGAAGCGACTTTTTGTTCTAACGATATAACCGGGCGGGGTAACTGGCGGCTCGGCGGCCTGTTTGACGAAGGCCTCGAAGGCGGCTTCGAACCCGCTCAGGGACCCGCTCAGGGACCCGCTCGGAACCCGCTGCGCCATCCTGTGCAATGCAGTTGAAGCCGCACGGGATAAGCATATGGCGAACCATTGTTTGGGGGTGCGATGACGCACGGCTATGATTGAGCCGTCTCCTCCATGACATCTCCTTGACATGGGATTTGGCCTCGCTGCGTCAGTAGCGGGGCCTTTTTTTGTCTGCAGGTTCGGTGACAGAAGCGCCGGCTGCTTCACGATAAAGCCGTTTTTCGCATGCTACGATGGTCCGCGAAGCGAATCCCCGCGAGGTCGAGCAAGCAATGGCAACCCTCTATGACATGCTCGGTGTGCCCATGCACGCCACCGGCGAAGAAATCAAACAGGCCTACCGCAAGGCCGCGATGAAATGGCATCCGGATCGCAACAGCGGCGCCGAGGAAGTTGCGCGCGCCACCTTCCAGGAAATCAAGGACGCGTACGCGATCCTCTCCGACGCCGCGCAGCGCAAGGTGTATGACACGGTCTATGCCGAGCAGATGCGCGGCTGGGAAGCGCAGCGCGCACGCCAGCAGAAGGCGCAGGCCGAGCGCGAGACGGCGGCGCGGGCCGCGGACGAAGCGGCCTATGCCGAGATGGTGTCGCTTGCCATGCGTTTCGCCGACGAGGGCCACAATCGCGACGTGCTGTTCGGTGTGCTACTGGGGCGTCGATGCGAGGCGTTGCGTGCCGCGCAGATCGCCGACAGCGTGTCGGCTTTGCAGGCGTCGCGCCGTGAGGCGCAGAGGGCGCAAGCTGCCGCCGAGGCAGCAGCAAACGCAGCGGAGGCTCCCGACGTTGCAGCTACGGCTCAGCCACAAGCCACGGATGATGCAGCCGTCAGGCGAGGCACGCCGTCTGACCCCGCCAACCACGGCACGTCCCGCAAGCGCGAAGAAAACGCCGGTGACGCCCACCCTGCCGGGGTGCTGGGCGGACTCTGGTTCCAGTTCCTGAACGGCTTGCGGTTCTGAAGAAAACAGTTATCGCGAGCGCCGCCGGATTGGCGCGCGGTTGACAGCATACTGAAAGCATTCTTGCCGTGCGACAAACCAAGTCATGGAAGTGTCACCAACGCGCAAGACTGCTGCGGCAGAATCCGACAGAGAGAAAAAGAACACAGGTACGGGGTGAGCGTGACCAGAAAATACAAGGTGCTGTTTCTCTGTCGAGAGAATTCAGCACGCAGCATCATTGCCGAAGCTTTACTGCGCGAACTGGCGGGACACCGGTTCGACGTATTCAGCGCGGGGCCAGAGCCGGCCGCGCGAGTTCACCCGACTGCGATCGCGCAATTGCGGCCGGGAATTTCGGACCTCGGCGTGCTCAGCCCGAAAAGCTGGCTGGAGTTCACCGGCGAGTGGGCGCCGCGAATGGACATCGTCATCGCCATGGACGAATGCGTCGCCGGTCACCATGCGCCGCTCTTTCCGGGTGAGCCCTCGTTGAGTCGCTGGATCTTTGCCGATCCGCTTGCCAACGGCTTGTCTGAGCCGGAGCAGGTCCGCGTATTTGAAAAGGTGTTCTGGCAAATCGTGCGGCAGGTCAGCGCATTCATCGAGTCGCCGCGGTTCGCGGCGGCGCGGGAGACTGCCGCGAACACGGAGGCGCCGGCTTGCGTGAGCGGTACGATCTGACGGCTTAGCGGTTGGTCTGGCGCGCAAGCGGGCTGCCGGCGAACGGGTCGTTTACCCAATCCACCTGTTTTCTCGGCTGCGGGGCAGGTGCCGGCGTGGCCGATAATTCGAAGTGGTCAATTGATTGACCTGCGCTAATTGCCTGTTTAAGCCATTGAGGCATTTCTCCCTGGCCATCCCAGCTATCTCCGGTTGCGCTGCGGTAACGCGCGGCGGCTTGCCTCTTCGGTTCGGCCGCCAGCACGGCGGCGAGGTCTTCTGGTTTGATACCAAACTCTTCCATGCGATGGCGGAGATACGCAATCATGCTATCTCTCTTCCTTTCGTCCATAAGATATTCGTCCTTCTAAAGCGTGTGGCGTTCTGTCAGTTGCAGATTGCAAGGGGGAGCCGCGACAGCATTGAGCCCATGTAAATGGGGTCCGCCCGCGGTAAGGTTATTGATCGAAGGAAATCCTGCTGGCAGCGTAAAAACGGTGCCTCATAAATTGCGTTACTGCCTATGCCCAGCGAGCCCGCCTATACGGCTGGCCGCGCCAATCAGTCAATATTCAAGCGCTGCGCCGCGCGGCAGGTACGGCTGGGTAAGCCTTGCGGCCGCGATGGAAAAAACGGTGATGACGATACATTGATTGCGAATCGCCTGTCTCACGCCCGCACTCCGCCTTTCGCCGGTGTTTCGCGTGGGCTGCTGATTTGTGCGTTATTCCATCATCATAACGCACTGTTCGGGTAAATCACGCGCCAGCCCGATTGATTTTGTTGTCGCATGTTGTTGATCGGGGTGCGAACAGGTCGCCGCGCCGGGTTTGAAATCCGCAGTGGCCGACCTATAACGGAACTGCAGAACCACAATCTGCGTTTCCAGCCTGGCGGCGACCGATTCCGGCAAGCCACACGTGCCGCTCGCGTACTCCGGCGCACTCCGGCACGCCCGGACCCGTCGCAGGTTTGGCAATTACTTACTCGTTTAGTTCGGTGACTCGCCGCAGCAGTCCCGCATAGGCATTCGCCCGTCCGTCAGGTCGATCTGGCGATAGGACGTTTTTTCGCGGATCAATTCTTTTTGAAGGGGATGACAGTTGCTGCGCCGGATTCGAGGAGTCTGGACATGAAACTACGTTTATTGATGGCATTGGCAAGCGCCGCTCTCTTTCTGGCACCGAATACGGCCGGTGCCTCGGGCAGCCAGCAGGATGAAATCGCGCCGAACCGGGTGTTGATGCAGAACGCAAACGAATCAGTGCAAGACACCACCGACATGTCGTTCGGTGAAACCACGTTGCCGGCCGCCCAGCCGGTGCAGAACGTCTCCTATGGCGGCGTGGCCGCGGGCACGGCTCAAGCGGGAGGCCGGCAGGGGCGGCCGTGCTCGTCCGGGTCGCTATGCAGGGTCTATTTCGGCCAGTAGTCGGGCCAGTAGTCGGCCGATAATCGCCGATAGCGCGACGGCCGTTCAGGAGGCGGTGGGAAGCAGCACACCGCCTCTGTTTCCGATTCGCGCTGCCTCGCTCCGATCGAAATACCCACACGGCCGACTGCAATTTTCCGGGGTCGTCAGCGAGCGATTTAATACGATGTTAAGGTGTGCGCTATTCAGGGTTTCACCCGCTGTCTTTCCAATTGCAATCATCGGCAGGCCAATATCGCCTGCTTTTTATTCATGATTTGCCGTTCGGGAATTGATTAGTCCGGTGCAACTGCTCTAATCCCACCGTTGTTTAGTTACCCGCAAACAATACTATGTTGATGGAAGATAATCTGCCGGCGAGCACGGCCTCGCCGGACGATGGGGCGTCGTCGTCCCTGCGCTCCTGGCTTGCTGTCGTGGCCGTTGCAATCGGTGCTTTTGCCTTCGTGACCACGGAGTTTTTACCCGTTGGGCTGCTGCCGCGCATCGCGGCGGATCTGGGCGTGATGCCCGGCACCGCCGGATTGATGGTCACGGTGCCGGGTGTCATTGCTGCCATCTCCGCGCCCGGTTTGATGCTGGTGGCCGGACGGATGGATCGCCGGCGGGTATTTCTATTGCTCACGGCCTTGCTGCTGGCGTCGAATCTGATTTCCGCATTTGCGCCGGACTTTCTATTCATGCTGGTCGGACGCGCGCTGCTCGGCGCCGCGTTGGGCGGATTCTGGACCTTGGCGACGGCAGCGTCGGCGCGTCTTGTTCGGCCGAAGGATTCGGCCAGAGCGATGGCGACGATTCTCACCGGCGTGACCTGCGCAACGGTGATCGGGGTGCCGCTCGGCACGTTCATCGCCAGCTTCGCGTCGTGGCGCGCGTCGTTCATGGCGACGGGCGGACTGGTCGCGGTCGCGCTCGTCGCCCAGTTTTTCTTCGTGCCGTCCCTGCCGTCGAATGCCGCCTTGCGACTGCACGATCTGGTGGCGCTATTGCGCCGGCCGCATCCCCGTAGAAGCATGCTGATGGTGGGGCTCGTGTTCGGCGCGCACTTTTCCTCGTACACGTACATCACGCCGTTCCTGCTGCGCAATGCAAGTTTTACGATGTCGACGATCACGTGGCTGCTGCTCGGCTTCGGCATTATCGGCTTCTTCTCGAACTTCGCCGTTTCGTCGACGGTGACGCGCAACCTGAAACTATCGGTTGGCGCGATGGTGTCCCTGCTCATGTTCGCGCTGCTGGCAATGCCGCTCCTGCAGCAATCGCAGCCGGGGGTCGCCGCGCTCGTTCTCGCGTGGGGTGTTTCGTTCGGGGCGCTGCCGCTGTGCTTCAGCATCTGGATTCAACGCGCCACGCCGGACTCGCCGGAAGCGGGCTCGGCGCTGTTTGTCAGCATCATTCAGGTTGCCATTGCGCTGGGATCGCTGATTGGCGGCGTCGTGGTCGACCACGTCGGCATCTCCGCCGACTTTCTGTTCGGCAGCACGCTGGCGCTACTGGGGCTCGCCGCGCTGGTGAGTTTTGGGCGGAGCGAACAGCCGGCCGCGGCGAAAGCGATCGCGTGTCCGGCGTGCACGGATTAGTGAACGCCCGTCGAACCCGGATCGCTCCCGTGATGACCGCTTCCGCGTCGCCCGGCGCGCAGTATCTGAAGGATCATCCGCAACGCCATGTACGAATCGAGCGAAACACAAGCGTAGTGATTGGAAAAGACGGGCAGGGCGACGCGTGATCGTCCTCGTGCGTGGCGTCTGAAGAGCGCATCTGATCGGCGCGCGTGCGATTAAAGGCCTTGCATGGGCTCGATCCGGCGTGGCTGCAAATAAGCAACTGTTTGCAGGTCCGAATCCTCAAGTTGGGCAACCGATTTGCGTAGCCAGGTCGTTCAAATCCGTCGCGATGAAGTCCCAGGCCTGCTCGGCATGCAGGTCGCTCTTTTGCGCGGGACCATGCTCGGTCGGCCGCAAGACAAACGCCGTTTTGAGGCCGCATTGGCGTGCCGCTGCCAGATCGCCATTGTGAGCGGCGACCATGCATACCTCCGAAGGCTCGAGGCCAAGGATCTCGGCTGTTTCAAGGTAGACCTGCGGCGAAGGCTTGTACGCGCGAACGACTTCCGCTCCGAGAATCGCGTCCCAAGGGAGTGCGGCGCGTTTTGCCATGTCGAGTATGAGCCTGATATTGCCGTTCGAAAGCGGCGCGATCATGAAGCGACGCTTGAGCCGCAAGAGACCCTCGACGGAATCGGGCCACGGGTCGAGGCGGTGCCAACTGTGGTTCAGGGCGTCGAGTTCATCCGCGGGAATCGAACCGACGTCGATGCCGTAGTCGGCTAACACCTTGAGCAGGTTTTCCCGGTGCAGTACGTCGAGCCGGACAAACGGCCGGCGGCCACTGCGTATCTCGCCCATTGCGGGCACATACTGACGCCGCCATGCATCCGCGAACTCATACGCGTCAATGTGTGCTGCGTGCCGCCCGAGGAAAGGGCGCAGGTCGCGCGCGACCCCGCTGCGCCAGTCGACGACTGTTCCGAATACATCAAACAGAAGCGCTTTGATTTCTGAGCTGTCGGTCACGTCGCAAACCTCGTCGCAAGTTGGGCTGAAAGCAAGTCTAACCGGAGGCTGGGATGACGCCTACGAACCGACGCCAAACATGAAGACGCCCACTCTCCGATTCGCTTTTGTTATCACCTCCTTCAATACACGGATTGTTGGCGTATCGCACCGCTCGTATATTGACTGAACGAAAGCAAACGCAGCACGAACAGCAGAAATACAACAACTGAAAGGCAAGCCTCGCAGGCATGCCGCAGGAGCACAGCAATGAACCGAATCGATCTGGAGGGGCGTGTTGTCGTCATTACCGGCGGCGCGCGCGGCATTGGCTACGCGGTGGCTCAACGAGCGCTGAAGTCGGGTGCATCGGTCGCCTTGTGGGACATCGACGCCGAGCGGCTCGCGCGCAGTCAGCAGGAACTCAGCGAACTGGGCAAGGTAACGGCCGTCACGGTCGAACTCACCCAGGAGGCATCGGTCGCTCAGGCAGTGGCGCAAACACTCGCGGCGCATGGTGCGATCGACGTGCTGATCAACTGCGCCGGCATCACCGGCGGCAACGGCACGACGTGGGAGTTGGACCCCGAGGTCTGGCGCCGCGTGATCGACGTGAATCTGATCGGCCCGTATCTCACCTGCCGCGCGGTCGTGCCGCAGATGCTCAAGCAAGGCTACGGGCGGATCGTCAATATCGCCTCGGTGGCCGGTAAAGAGGGCAACCCGAACGCCTCGCACTACAGCGCGTCCAAAGCCGGACTCATCGGTTTGACCAAATCGCTCGGCAAAGAACTGGCGACGAAGAACATCCTCGTCAATGCGGTCACGCCGGCCGCGGCCAAAACAGAGATCTTCGATTCGATGTCGCAACAGCATATCGACTACATGCTCTCGAAGATTCCAATGAACCGGTTTCTGTTGCCGGAAGAAGCGGCGTCGCTGATTCTCTGGCTCTCCTCCGAGGACTGCGCGTTCAGCACCGGTTCGGTATTCGATCTGTCCGGCGGCCGCGCCACTTACTGAGCTATCGCCGGGTGACCTGAGCGGCGGCCGTGGTAGTGCAAGAGTAAAAAACGCAGAGCGCGACCCGCATGCTCTGCGAAGGAGACGACATGAATCCGCATTCGCCCGCTTCGCTGGAGGCGATCAACAGCAAGGTAATGCGCCGGCTGTTGCCGTTTCTGTTGCTGATGTATGTGCTGGCGTTTCTCGATCGCGCCAATATCGGCTTCGCGCAGAAGGCGTTGCAGCATGATACGGGTTTGTCCAATGCGGCTTTTGCGTTCGGCGCGGGCGTGTTCTTCGTGGGCTATGCCCTGTTCGAAGTACCGAGCAATCTTCTGCTGCACCGGGTCGGCGCGCGCGCCTGGATGTGCCGGATCATGGTGACCTGGGGGCTTGTCTCGGCGGCCATGTGTCTCGCGCATACGCCGACTGCTTTCTACTCGCTGCGTTTCCTGCTGGGTGTCGCCGAAGCAGGCTTCTTCCCCGGCGTGATCTATTACCTGACACACTGGTTTCCGCAAACGGCGCGTGCGCGAGCGGTCGGCGTGTTTTATTTCGGCGCGCCGCTGGCGTTTATCTTCGGCAGTCCGTTGTCGGGCTCATTGCTCGACCTGCATGGCATGCTGGGTCTGGCCGGCTGGCAGTGGCTGTTTCTGATCGAGGGGGCATTGGCTTCCATGGTCGGCGTATGGGCGTTCTGGTATCTCGACAATCGCCCCGAAGATGCGGGTTGGCTCGACGCGCAAGAGCGCAGCACCTTGCGCGCCGCGCTCGACGACGATGCGCGCGCCGCATCCGCGCATGGGCCGCATCATATTCTCGCCGCGCTGCTGGATCGCCGGGTGTTGCTGCTCTCGGCGATCTATCTGCTGATCCAGATGAGCGTCTACGGGGTGATCTTCTATTTGCCGCAACAGGTGGCCGCTTTGCTCGGTACCACGGTCGGCTTGCGCGTGGGCCTCGTTGCCGCGTTGCCGTGGCTGTGTGCATTGGCCGTGACGTGGTACGTGCCGCGTCGTGCCGACCGTACCGGCGGGCACCGGCGCTGGGCGGTCGCGCTGCTGGTACTCGCGGGCCTCGGCATCGGTGCTTCGGGACTCGCGCATAGCCCGTTGGTCGGCCTGATCGCGCTGTGCTTCGCGGCCAGCGGCTTTATCGCGGCGCAACCGCTGTTCTGGACCTTCCCGACGCGCTACCTGACGGGCGCCGCGGCGGCGGGTGGCATCGCGCTAATCAATTCGCTCGGCGGCCTTGGCGGATTCATTGCGCCCAGCCTGCGCACCGCCGCGGAACGGACCTTTTCCTCAACCTCGGCCGGGCTGATCGTATTGGGCGTGTCGAGCCTGCTCGCGGCGCTCATGATCGGCACGCTATTGCGACGTGACGGCGTTCATTCATCCGGGTCGTTCCAGCACTTGCTGCACCGCGCCCGCTAGGCGCATTTTCGGCTGCGCGTCAGACGCACCAACAACGGAGCCCTCTTCATGGCCATGCCTACTATCCGGCACGTGCGTGCCTTCATCGTCCGCGGCGGCGGCGCGGATTATCACGATCAACCCGACGGACACTGGATCGACGATCACATTGCCACACCGATGGCGCGTTACCCCGAGTATCGTCAGAGCCGCCAGTCGTTCGGTATCAATGTGCTCGGCACGCTGGTCGTCGAGATCGAAGCGAGCGACGGCACGGTCGGTTTCGCGGTCACAACGGGCGGTGAGATCGGCGCCTTCATCGTCGAAAAACATCTCGCACGTTTTCTTGAAGGCCAGCTTGTTACCGACATCGAGAAAATGTGGGATCAGATGTATTTCTCAACGCTGTACTACGGCCGCAAAGGCGTGGTGCTGAATACGATTTCGGGTGTCGATCTCGCGTTGTGGGATCTGCTCGCGAAGGTCCGCAAGGAGCCGGTGTACCAGCTATTGGGCGGCCCCGTGCGTGACGAACTCGTGTTTTACGCCACCGGCGCGCGTCCCGATCTCGCGAAGGAGATGGGTTTCATCGGCGGGAAATTGCCGTTGCAGCATGGTCCCGCGGAAGGCGAGGAGGGTCTCCGAAAGAATCTGGAGAAACTCGCCGAGATGCGTAGCCGGGTTGGCGACGACTTCTGGCTGATGTACGACTGCTGGATGAGTCTCGACGTCCCGTATGCAACGCGCCTCGCGCAGACGGCGCATGAGTACGGTCTGAAATGGATCGAGGAGTGCCTGCCGCCGGACGACTACTGGGGTTACGCCGAACTGCGCCGCAACGTGCCGCGCGGCATGATGGTGTCGACCGGCGAGCATGAAGCGACGCGTTGGGGCTTTCGCATGCTGCTGGAAATGCAGTGCTGCGATCTGATCCAGCCGGACGTGGGCTGGTGCGGTGGCATCACCGAACTCATCAAGATTTCCGCGCTTGCCGATGCCCACAATGTGATGGTGGTGCCGCATGGTTCGTCGGTCTATAGCTATCACTTCGTCGTGACGCGGCACAACTCGCCGTTCGCCGAGTTTCTGATGATGGCGCCGAAAGCGGATGAAGTGGTGCCGATGTTTACGCCGCTGCTGCTCGATGAACCGGTGCCGGTGAATGGGCGAATGAAAGTGCCGGACACGCCGGGTTTCGGCGTGCGGCTCAATCCGGAATGCGCGCTGGTGCGGCCCTATCCACGCTGAACGCGTTGGATGCGCGAGAAAGGCGATGCCGCCTCGATTTCGATCTGCACGACATCGTACTGATTCAGCCAACAGGAGAGGAACGTGTTGCTCAAGGACAAGGTCGTGATCGTCACCGGCGGTTCGCGGGGCATTGGCCGCGCGATAGCGGTTGCATGCGCCGCCGAAGGCGCGGATGTGGCGATCAACTACTGGGGCGATAACGACGCATCGTACGGACGCCGCTCGGCCGTCGCGGAAGTGATCGGTGAAATCGAAGCACTGGGACGGCGCGTGATCGCGGTCGAAGGCAATGTCGCCGCGCGCGAAACCGGTCAGGAACTCGTGCGCCGAACGGTCGAAGCGTTTGGCCGGGTCGACGTGCTCGCGAGCAATGCCGGCATCTGCCCATTCCATGCCTTTCTCGACATACCGCCCGACATTCTGGAGTCGACGGTGGCCGTCAATCTGAACGGAGCGTTCTACGTCACGCAGGCCGCCGCGCAGCAGATGAAAACGCAGGGCACGGGCGGCGCGATCGTCTCGACCAGTTCGATCAGCGCCCTGGTGGGCGGCGGCATGCAAACGCATTACACGCCGACCAAAGCGGGCGTGCATTCGCTGATGCAGTCCTGCGCGGTAGCGTTGGGGCCGTACGGCATTCGCTGCAACTCGGTCATGCCGGGCACGATCGCAACCGATCTGAACGCGGAGGATCTCGCCGACGAAGCGAAAAAAGCCTACTTCGAGAAGCGCATTCCGCTGGGCCGCCTGGGCCGTCCCGAGGATGTCGCCGATTGCGTGGTATTTCTCGCCTCCGACCGCGCGCGCTACGTCACAGGCGCCGCGCTGCTGGTGGACGGCGGACTGTTCGTCAACTTGCAGTGAAGCGCGACAGCGACGCGACGATGCCGACTTCAGCTAACCGGCGCGGATGCGGTCCCAGGTTCGGTGATCGCAGTGCTGGAATCGTCGCGTTTCAGCTTGCGCGAGAAGCCACGCAGCAGTTCGATAAAGCGCAGTGCCGGATCGGCGAGGGCTTCCTCCTTGCGCGTGAGAATGCCGAACCCCGCGAGGCTCTTGCCGATTTCAAGGGGCAGCGCGACCAGCAGCTTGCCGCGCACATGATCGCGCACGACCGACTCGGGCAGCATGGCCACGGCGTCGTAGTTTTCGAGCAATTGCAGCGTGGCGAAAATCGACGCGCACTCGGTCAGATTGACCGGCGTCGCAAGGCCGGCGCGTGCGAGTTCCTCTTCGAACAGCACGCGTGCCGGACTGGTGACCGGTTGCGCGACCCACGGCCAGTCGATCAGCTCCCGCAAGCTAATGCGCGAGCGCTGCGCCAGCGGATGCACCGAACGGACCACCAGCAGCAAGGTCTCGCGGGCGAGCGGCTCGAAACTGAAGTCGTTGTGCTGCAGTGGACTGGTCAGGCGCCCGAGCGCCAGGTCGACTTCGCGGCGATGCAGCAATTGCACGACCTGGTCGCTGGTTTCGCCCAGAATGCGCACGTTCAGCAAGGGGCTTTCGGTTTTCAGCGCGGCGACCGCCATGGCCAGCAGGTCGGGCGCGGCGCCCATGATGGCGCCGACGGTCAACTGCCCATGTCCGCCGCGCCGTTTGACGTCGAGGTCTTCGGCAAACCGGGTCAGCTCGGCGAGTGCCCGGCGCGCGTAGGCCAGCGTGACGACACCGAGCGGCGTGGGCGTCATGCCGCGTGCGTTGCGTTCGAACAGCAGGAAGCCAAACGCTTCCTCGATGTCGCCGAGCATGCGGCTCGCGCTGGGTTGCGCGACGTTGATCGCCTCGGCGGCCTGATGGAGATTGCGCGCGTCGTCGAGCGCGACGAGCAGCGCGAGGTGCTTGAACTTGAGCCGATTGACGAGTGCGATGGCAGCTGAGTGTTGGCTCATGGTTCCGGTGCGATTCGGTTTGTGGATCGCCCAATCCCAACAACGGATTGAGATGCTATCGACGCAGGAATTATAGTCGTATCAGACGCTTCCACGCTCCTCAGGGAAAGCGCCGGATACGACGGGAGACAGGCCGCAATGGAAACAATCGCTTTCCGGATGGTGCTCAACCCCGGCATGCGGGAAGAATACGAGCGACGTCATGCGCAGATCTGGCCTGAACTGGTTGATGCATTGCACAACGCCGGCGTGCACGACTATCGGATTTTCTTCGACGCCGAATCGAACCACCTATTCGCTGTTCTGACGCGCACCACGAATCACACGATGAATGCGCTGCCGCAACTCGACGTGATGCGCAAATGGTGGGATTACATGGCCGACATCATGCACACGGCCTCCGACCATACGCCGCTTCAGCAACCGCTCGAACCGGTCTTTCATTTGAGTTCACTTAGCTGATTTTGCCTGGACCCTGGCGTGGAGGATGTTGCATGCAGGTTGTCGATTCGCATATCCATTTGTGGGACCTGAAGACGCATCGTTATCCGTGGCTGGAAAACCCGGGCGTGTCGTTCGTGGGAGACGCGCGCGCGCTGAAGCACGACTATCTGCTCGACGATCTGCTTGGCGAGGCGGGCGATATCGAGGTGTTGAAACTGGTGCACGTGGAAGCGAATCACGACCCCGCCGATCCCGTCGAGGAAACCCGCTGGCTGCAAGCCATTGCGGAGCGTCCGGGCTCGCGTGGCATGCCGAATGCGATTGTCGCCGCAGTGGATCTGTCCGCGGCGAATGCAGCGGAACGACTCGAGGCGCATGCGTCGTTCGGCAATACGCGTGGCATCAGGCAGATCCTGAACGTGCACGAGAACAAGCTGTTCGATTACGTGGGACGTCATTTCATGCGCGAGCCGCAGTGGCGTGAACATTTTGCGTTGCTGCGCCGCTACGACCTGTCGTTCGATCTGCAACTGTATCCGTCGCAGATGGAAGCGGCGGCGGAGCTGGCACGCACCCATGCCGATACGGCTTTTATCGTCAACCATGCGGGCATGTTCGTGGATCGCAGCAGTGTCGCCGGTTATCGCGCGTGGCGCGACGGCATGCGCTTGCTCGCCGGGTGCAGGAATGTCGCGGTGAAGATCAGCGGGCTTGCCATGTTCGATCATCAGTGGACGGTTGAGAGTTTGCGGCCGTATGTGCTCGAAACGATCGATACGTTCGGTGTCGAGCGCGCCATGTTCGCGTCGAATTTCCCGGTCGACCGGTTGTTCGGCTCTTACCAGGATTTGTGGCACGCGTATGCGTCGATCGTCGACGGTGCGAGCGATGCTGAAAAAGCAGCACTGTTTTACCGCAACGCGGAGCGTATCTATCGTATTTGACGTACCGGGCGCGTCCGACGCATTCCCGCAAGCAAAAAAGAAGGAGACACGTAGTGCAGCCATCCCCATCCGCTGTGCCCAGGCTCGAACTACGGCACGCGAGCAAATCGTTCGGCCGGGTCCGCGCGTTATCCGACGGCGACCTCGCACTGTGGCCGGGTGAAGTGCATGCATTGCTCGGCGAAAACGGCGCGGGCAAATCGACGCTCGTGAAGATTCTGGCGGGCGTGCATCAGCCGGATACCGGCGAGTTGCGCGTCGACGGCGTGGCGCGCCGCTTCGCGACGCCTGCCGAAGCACGCGATGCGGGTCTGGCGGTGATCTATCAGGAGCCGACGCTGTTCTTCGATCTGTCGATTGCGGAGAACATCTTCATGGGACGGCAGCCGGTCGACCGGATCGGCCGCATTCGGTACGACGCCATGCGGCGCGAAGTGGACGGCTTGCTGGCCTCGCTCGGGGTCGATCTGCGGGCGGATCAACTGGTGCGTGGCCTGTCGATTGCCGATCAGCAGGTGATCGAGATCGCGAAGGCGTTGTCGTTGAACGCGAACGTGCTGATCATGGACGAACCGACCGCCGCCTTGTCGCTGCCTGAAGTGGAGCGGCTCTTTGCCATCGTGCGCAAGCTGCGCGAACGCGATGTCGCGATTCTATTCATCACACACCGCTTGGACGAAGTGTTCACGCTGACGCAACGGGTCACGATCATGCGTGACGGCGCGAAGGTGTTCGACGGCCTGACCGCCGATCTCACCACCGAAGCCATTGTCGCGAAGATGGTGGGCCGCGATCTGGAAACGTTCTATCCGAAGGCCGAGCGCCCGCCGGGCGAAGTGCGCCTGTCCGTGCGTGGACTCACGCGCGTGGGCGTGTTCAAGGACATTTCCTTCGAGGTCCGCGCCGGCGAGATCGTCGCGCTGGCAGGGCTCGTTGGCGCGGGCCGCAGCGAGGTGGCGCGCGCGATCTTCGGCATCGATCCGCTCGACTCGGGCGAGATCTCGATCGGCGGGCAGCGGCTCGCCGCGGGCAGTCCGGCGGCGGCAGTACGCGCGGGTCTTGCGCTCGTGCCGGAGGACCGTCGCCAGCAAGGGCTGGCGCTGGAACTGAGCATCGCACGCAATGCCTCGATGACGGTGCTCGGACGTCTCGTCAAACATGGCCTGATTTCCACCCGCAGCGAAACACAGTTGGCCGATAAGTGGGGCACGCGCTTGCGTCTCAAGGCGGGCGACCCCAATGCGCCGGTCGGCACGCTTTCCGGCGGCAACCAGCAGAAGGTCGTGCTCGGCAAGTGGCTGGCCACTCATCCCAAGGTGCTTATCATCGACGAACCCACGCGCGGCATCGACGTCGGCGCCAAAGCCGAGGTGTACAGCGCGCTGGCCGAACTGGTGCGCGACGGCATGGCGGTGCTGATGATTTCGAGCGAGTTGCCGGAAGTGCTCGGCATGGCCGATCGCGTACTGGTCATGCACGAGGGCCGTATCAGCGCCGATATCGCGCGGGCCGAAGCCGACGAAGAGCGCATCATGGGCGCCGCGCTCGGTCAGCCGCTTCCTCCGTTGGGGCACGCGGCATAATGTGCCACTCTTCCACCCATCCCGCACCCGTTCAGGCGCCGGCTCCGAGGCGCAGCGGCAGCGCGCCCGGCGGTTTTATCGCGGGCCTCGCGAAGAGCCGCGAGACCACGCTGTTTGTCGTGCTGATCCTGCTGATTGTCGGGACCGGGCTCGCGAAGCCGCAGTTTCTGAACCTGCAGAATCTGCGTGACGTGCTGCTGAATGTGTCGATTATCAGCTTGCTCACAGCCGGCATGACGGTGGTGATCCTGATGCGGCATATCGATCTGTCGGTCGGCTCGACGGTCGGCATCAGCGCCTATGCGGTCGGCAGTCTGTACGTTGCCTTTCCGCAGATGCCGGTGATCGTTGCGTTGCTGGCCGGACTCGCGATCGGTCTGGTGGCGGGCAGTATCAATGCGTTGCTCGTTGCGGTGGGGCGGGTGCCCTCGCTGGTGGCGACGCTCTCCACGCTCTACATTTTTCGCGGCGCGGACTATGCATGGGTACACGGCGGCCAGATCAACGCGACCAGTTTGCCCGATGGGTTTTCCCGTCTCGCTACCGGCACCTTCTTCGGCATACCGACGCTCGCGCTGATCGCGCTCGTCGTGCTTGCCGGTCTGGCTGTTTACCTGAAACAGTTTCGCGGCGGACGGGAGCATTACGCGATCGGCTCGAACCCGGAGGCGGCGCGGCTTGCCGGCGTGAACGTCGAGCGTCGCGTAATGGCGGGTTTTCTGCTGTCGGGCGCAATTGCGGGTTTTGCGGGCGCGTTATGGCTCGCGCGCTTCGGCACCGTCGACG
This sequence comes from Paraburkholderia fungorum, assembly GCF_902833645.1. GTDB lineage: Bacteria > Pseudomonadota > Gammaproteobacteria > Burkholderiales > Burkholderiaceae > Paraburkholderia > Paraburkholderia fungorum. The sequence goes on along the minus strand of NZ_CADFGE010000002.1, from coordinate 441,475 downwards.
CAAGCACTGCGAAGGGCATCGAATTGCAGGTGGTTGCCGCCGCCGTGGTGGGCAGCGTCGCGATCACCGGCGGTGTGGGCACTATTCTCGGCGCCACGCTCGGCGCGCTCGTGCTGGGTGTGATCAGTATCGCGCTGGTCGTGCTGCACGTCTCGCCATTCTGGGAGCAGGCCATTCAGGGCGCGCTGATCGTCGCCGCGATTACCGCCGATACCTTGCTGGCCCGTTCCGTCGCCAAACGCATGATGAGGAAACGCGATCATGGCTAAACCCGATTCCGCGCTGCTCACGCGCAAACGCGAAACGCCGTTGCAATGGGAAGTGCTGCTGGTTGTCGTGCTGGCTTTGTCGCTTGCGCTCGGGCGATGGTTGTCGCCGGTGTTTCTCACTGGTGCGAATGTCAGCAATATTCTCGCCGATCTGACCGAGATCGCATTGATGGCGCTGCCCATGACGCTGATTATCGTGGCTGCTGAAATCGATCTGTCAGTGGCATCGGTGCTAGGCGCCTCCAGTGCGCTGATGGGGGTGCTGTGGCACATGGGCCTGCCGATGCCGGTGGTGATCGTGCTCGTTCTGATCGCCGGCGCGCTGGCGGGTCTACTGAACGGTCTGGTGATCGTCAGGCTCAATCTGCCCTCGCTCGCGGTCACGATCGGCACGCTGGCGCTGTTCCGTGGCCTTGCCTACGTGTTGCTCGGCGATCAGGCCGTGGCGGATTTTCCGCCGGCCTATACGGCGTTCGGCATGAATACGGTCGGCCCGACCTTCATTCCGTTGCCCTTTGCGATCGTGATTGTCGGCGCGGTGCTGTTTACCGTGCTGCTGCAGTCCACCGCGTTCGGCCGCAGCCTCTACGCAATCGGCGCGAATTCGACCGCCGCGGCTTTCTCCGGTATCGAAGTCGCGAAGATCAGGCTGCGTCTATTCGTGCTGTCCGGCGCGATGAGTGCGCTGGCTGGCGTGGTCTACACGCTGCGCTTCACCAGCGCACGCGGCGATAACGGCGAAGGTTTCGAATTGTCGGTGATCGCGGCGGTGCTGTTCGGCGGCGTGAGTATTTTCGGTGGACGCGGCTCGATGTTCGGCGTGCTGTTGTCGCTGCTGATTATCGGCGTGCTGAAAAACGCGCTGACGCTCGACGACGTGTCGAGCGAAACGCTGACGATCGTGACCGGCGTGCTGTTGCTGGCCTCCGTGCTGATTCCCAACCTGGTTGCCCGCTGGCGGGCGGCGCGTGACCGGCGTTTTATCGCGAAGTCCGCTGCATCCTCATAACGTTTTCCTGAACCGGCTCCAGAAGAAATACCGAATACCAAATACCGACAACCCGGACAGCCATTCGTCCAACAACAAAGCAGGAGACGCCTCATGTTCAATCCTCTACGTCACACCGGCAAGGCCGCGCTCTGCGTCGCTCTCGTCGCGATCAGTTGCGCGGCATCCGCTGCCGGTCTGAAAAGCGGCCTGAAGATTGCCTTCGTGCCGAAGCAGATCAACAACCCGTATGAAGTGATTGCCGACGACGGCGGCATGGCCGCGATCAAGGAATTCGGCGGCGTGGGCAAGGTAGTGGGGCCGTCGGATGCGGGCGCATCGTCGCAGGTGCAATACATCAACACGTTGATTACGCAGCGGCAGGACGCGATCGTGATCGCGGCCAACGACGCGAATGCGGTCGTGCCCTATCTGAAGAAAGCGATGTCGCAAGGCATCAAGGTCGTGACCTTCGACTCCGATACGGCGCCTGAGGGCCGTCAGCTATTCGTCAATCAGGCGAACGCGGAGGGCATCGGTCGAGGCCAGATCCAGTTGGTCGCGAAGCTGATGGGCGGCGAGGGCGAATTCGCCGTGCTGTCGGCCACGCCGAACGCGACCAATCAGAACACGTGGATCAAGTGGATGCAGGAGGAGTTGAAGAAGCCCGAATATTCGAAGATCAAGCTCGTGAAGATCGCATACGGCAACGACGACGACCAGAAGTCGTTCGTCGAAACGCAGGGCTTGCTGCAGGCGTATCCGAATCTGAAGGCGATCGTCGCGCCGACTACGGTGGGCATTGCGGCGGCGGCGCGTTATATCTCGTCGTCGTCGAGCAAAGGCAAGGTGCAGGTGACCGGGCTGGGCACGCCGAACCAGATGCGGGCGTTCGTGAAGAACGGAACGGTCAAGGCGTTCCAGTTGTGGGACCCGAATCAATTGGGTTATCTGGCGGCCTATGCGGCGGCCGCGCTGTGCTCGGGAACGATCACCGGCAAGGAAGGCGAATCGTTCGATGCCGGCAAGCTCGGCAAGCGCACAATTGGACCGCAGGGCGAAATCATTCTCGGACCGCCGACCACGTTCGATGCGAGCAATATCGATAACTTCAATTTCTGATTAGCGAGCCGGGGCGCCACCATGCCGCGCATTGGCGCCCGGTTCGTCAGACAGCGCGCGCTCCGTTTGGTACGGGATATGCAGGCCGGCCGATCGATCGAAACCGAAAGCCGCTTTGAAGCTGTACAAGCGGCTTCAGCGTGAACTTTGAGACCTATACTATGAATCGGTGATCCGGGCGTGGGCGTCGTGCGCTCGAACTGCTATCGTACTTGCGAACAAATCCCTGCCTGGAGGTGCATGATGAGCGATATGACCTGGCTTGTGGTGGCTGACGGCGGTCGCGCGCGGGTTTTCCAGACGCCAGGATTGACGCTCGCTCTGCAGGAGAAAGAAGATCTCATCAACACCGCATACACCGGCACGATGCTCACGGAAAAAGACCGTGAGAAATTCGCAAAGCGCGTTTCCGATTATCTGGAAGCCGGTCGGCTTCACCAGCTTTACAATCGGCTGAGGCTTGCCATCGAGCCCAAATTCCTCGGCATGGTCAAGGCGAATCTCAGCGAGGACACACGCCGGCTGATATTCGAGCAGGTTAGCGAGGACCTGTCGACGCTCAATGCCAGGCAAATCGAAGCACATCTCGGGCGAAAGCACTGACCGGCGAGCCGTGGCGCGCCAAGCCAGGGCATTCACACGGCGCGGCCAGGATTGCCCTGGAGCCTGCCCCGTGGGCTCTACGTGTCACTCACGCGTGTTTCCGAGCCATCGGATTCCTCGGTATTACGGAACCAGTTTTCCGCATGCGAACGCTCGGCGACCCAGGAGCGAGACTGCGGCGTGTTGAATTCGCGATCGATATACCGGCGTCCCCATTCAACCCCGTCTCTCACGGCCTCCTCCTCGGTTAGCCATTCGGGCTGAACGGTCATGGGCACAACGTCGATGACAGTCTGACCGCCCCGGCTCACACTGACACTTGCGATCCACGCGCCGAGCTTGTTACGCTCAGGGTGCACGGTAATCTCAAACTCGCCGTACGAAACAGAGCCTGTTGGCATCGTTTTCTCCTTTGCCGTGTTCATGATCGTTAGCTGTCAGCAATCCGGCATGCATGCTTCTTCTTACGGACGCCGTGGCGTCATCATGCCGCAATTCCAGGCTTGTAACACGCAGATATCGCAACTCAGCGACAGACCGGCAGACCGCGTCGACCAATAGCTGGCATCGGAAAAAGCCATGTTCACAGGGTCATGAGTTGTTCATAGACTTCCGGTACGAAAGAATGGCAGGCCCTCATATCATCCAGTAGCAGGAGGTTGTATGGCGCAAAATGAATTCTCATATCGGCGGTTTCTCATTTCCGCAACGATCGCACCACTGCAAGCCAACCGGGGCGTCGTCACGGTCGATGTCACGACCGCCGACCCGGAACGCATTGCCGATCTGGGAACAGAACGTTTTATTCATGTGGAGCGCTGGGTCGAGAGAAATGATCCTGCGTTCCTTCAGGTCGTGGTGGACGAGTGCAAAGTCGTTATCGACCATTACGCGGACAACGTCGACGATAGTTGAGTCCGCCGACTCTCGCATGAGGTGTTGCAATGCAGGAATTCGATTTCTACCTCAACCTGAAGAAGCCGACACTCGGGCTCTATGTGCGCAAGGGCGCGGGACTGCCCGACCTGGTTGACACGAGCCAATGGCAATTCGACGGCCATGTGTGGGAGAGCGAGCTCGCGCCGGACATCCTGAAGGGGCTGGAGGCCAATGGGCACGCGTTTCAGGAACTGGGTGGGTGAGTTCGTCCGACGCGCGACCCCATGCCAGCGTCGAGATAGCAATTCGATCCTTGCAAATTAGTACTATCCTAGCCTTAGGCTGGATGAAAGCGCGCTGTCGCATGACAGTCTTTCGGTGGATGCAGGCAACGACCGGTCTTGTGCGAAGCCGCATGGGGTCAGGGAGAAAACCATGCCGCAGCAGCAGGTCAATTTGAGTGACGAGTTCATTGCGCAGCAGCGTCAACGTCTCGAGGCAATGCGCCGCGAATTGTTGGGCGGAGAGGAGAAGACGACCGCTGACGAACGCACCGCTCAGGAGCAGCATGGCGACGAGGCCGAAGAGTCGGAGGACGTAGCCCAAGGCATGGCGCAGAACGAAGTCAACCAGGCGCTGCACGACGTGAACGACCAGCGCATTGGCGATATTGAACGCGCGCTGCAGAAGATCGACGAGGGTACCTATGGTCTCTCCGATGAAAGTGGTGAGCCGATACCGAAAGCCCGTCTCGAAGTCGCCCCGGAAGCGATCCTGACCGTTGAAGAGCAAGGCCGCCGCGAGGCACGGCAATGACTTCCGCCGGCGCGCGGTAGTACCGGCTCCACGCTCAATAGCGATTCATAAAGTTCAGTAAAACCCGGCGCGCAGCGCGCCATGCCGCTGCAGCGCCGCTGCACGTCCGTGAATCGGACCATCCGGGTGAAACGCGTCGGGGCGGATGCCACCCAATGCCTATCATCGGAAAAGCCAATATTCCCTTCTGCATGAGCCGCTCATAGAATCCAGATACGGATTCCGAGTTTCGTCATGCTAATCATGCTTATGAATGTGGCATGACCGATCCGTACTTTTCAGACAGTGCTCGTCGAAAACGGACGGGATAAAGAATCTCAGGACATGCGGTGTCCGATGGGCCATCGCTATCACGGTTCCTCGCTTATTGAACAAAACAAACGGACCGTGGACGGCGGCTCCGGCGTGTTCGCAATTCACATCGACGCGTTCTATAACCTTTGACATAGCCGGATGTTTTAACCGAAAAGGTGAGTCTACGATGCCAGCCCTCTGCGAAATCTGTAACGCCCGTCCCGCTGTTGCCCGAGTGACCGTTGTGCAAAACGGCGAACGGAAGACCATGTCGATTTGCGACTACGATTACCGTCAATTGATGCGGCACCAAAGCATGCTCAACCCGTTCGACTCGTTGCTCGGGGGCGGCGGCCTGTCGCGCTTCTTCGGCGGCCTGGGCAGTGGCGCCGAACACGACGACGAAGATGCCGGATTCGCCGCCGAGGTGCCGCGCGAATCAGTCGATGCCACCGATGCTTTCAGTGAGCAAACGCTCGAATTATTGCAAGGCGCCGCCGAGAAAGCGCACGAGCTTCGTCGCAACGAACTCGATACCGAGCACCTGCTGTACGTGCTGGCGGATACCGACGTGGGCACCGCGCTTCTGAAGGAGCTCAAGCTCTCGCCGCAAGACATCAAGGGCTATATCGATCAGCACGCGCAAACGGGAACGGCGGACCCCGACGCACCGGTCGACAAGATGACCGTGTCGCCGCGTTTGAAAAAGGCCTTCCAGTATGCGTTCCAGGCATCGCGCGATCTGGGGCACTCGTATGTCGGCCCGGAGCATCTGCTTATCGGTCTGGCGGCCGTGCCCGATAGTATTGCGGGCACGCTGCTGAAGAAATACGGCGTGACGCCGGAGGCCTTGCGGCAGAAGGTCGTGAAGGTCGTGGGTAAGGGCGCGGAGGACGGCCGCGTCGATACGCCCACCGGCACACCCACGCTCGACAAGTTTGGGCGCGACCTCACAGCCATGGCGCGTCAGGGTAAGCTGGACCCGGTTCTTGGCCGTGCGCAGGAAATCGAAAGCACGATCGAAGTGCTGGCACGGCGCAAGAAGAACAATCCCGTGCTGATCGGCGAGCCGGGCGTCGGCAAGACGGCTATCGTCGAAGGGCTGGCGCAGCGCATCGTCAACGGCGACGTGCCTGAAGTCCTGCGCGGCAAACGTCTCGTCGAGGTCAACATCAACTCCATGGTGGCGGGCGCGAAATACCGTGGCGAGTTCGAGGAACGCGCGAAGCAGTTGATCGACGAAGTCACGGCGAAGCAGGACGAACTGATTCTGTTCATCGACGAACTGCACACGATCGTGGGTGCCGGGCAAGGCGGTGGAGAGGGCGGCCTCGACATCGCGAATGTGCTCAAGCCCGCGCTGGCGCGTGGCGAGCTGAGTCTGATCGGCGCCACGACACTCAATGAGTATCAGAAGTACATCGAAAAGGATGCCGCGCTCGAACGGCGCTTTCAGCCGGTGCTGGTGCCGGAACCGACGGTGGAGCAAACCATCGTCATCTTGCGCGGCCTTCGCGACAAGCTTGAAGCGCATCACCAGGTAACCTTTGCTGACGATGCGTTCGTTGCCGCAGCCGAACTTTCCGATCGCTATATTACGTCGCGTTTTTTGCCGGACAAGGCCATCGACCTGATTGACCAGGCGGCGGCACGTGTGCGCATCGGCGCGACCTCGCGGCCGGCGGCGATTCAGGAACTCGAAGCCGAGATTTCCCAACTGAAGCGTGAGCAGGACTATGCGTCCTCCCGCAAGCGCTTCGATGAAGCGAAAGATTTCGAGGCACGAATCGGCGAGAAGCAGACGAAGCTCGACGAGCAAATGGAGGCGTGGCAGCGCAAGACCGGCTCGGAAACACTCGAAGTGACAGTTGCCTCGATTGCTGAAGTGGTGTCGCGTCTCACCGGCATTCCGGTCACGGAGCTCACGCAGGAAGAGCGCCAGAAGCTGCTGGACATGGAGAAGAAGCTGCGCGAGCGCGTGGTCGGCCAGGAGGACGCGGTGCTTGCCGTGAGCGACGCGGTGCGCCTTTCGCGTGCGGGACTCGGCCAGCAGAACCGGCCCATTGCGACCTTCCTGTTCCTCGGACCCACCGGTGTCGGCAAGACCGAACTGGCGAAGGCGCTGGCGGAAACGGTATTCGGCGACGAGCAGGCGGTGATTCGTATCGACATGTCCGAATACATGGAGCGTCACGCGGTTGCGCGGCTGATCGGCGCGCCTCCGGGCTATGTGGGTTACGACGAGGGCGGGCAACTGACCGAGCGCGTGCGGCGGCGCCCGTATAGCGTGATTTTGCTCGACGAGATCGAGAAGGCCCACCCGGACGTGAACAACGTGCTGCTACAGGTATTCGACGACGGGCGGCTGACCGACGGCAAGGGTCGCGTGGTGGACTTCAGCAACACGATCATCATTGCGACCAGCAATCTCGGCGCGTCGATCATCATGGGCAACCTCGAGAAACCCGAAGCGGATCGTCAGACCGAGAAAGCGATTCGCGAGGAATTGATGGACGTACTCAAAGGTCATTTCCGCCCCGAGTTCCTGAACCGGATCGACGAGATCATCGTGTTCCACGGGCTCTCGCGCGACAACATCCGTTCGATCGTGCAGATCCAGCTCGAACGCGTGGTGCGCACCGCGGCCGCGCAGGACATTACCCTCAAGATAGACGACTCGGTTGTCGATCACCTCGCCGATGCCGGCTATCGGCCGGAGTTCGGCGCGCGGGAGTTGAAGCGTCAGATTCGCCAGGAACTGGAAACGCGGCTCGCCAAGCAGATTCTCGGCGGCGCCCTGAAGTCCGGCGACACCGTCGACGTCAGTTACGACAAGGACAGCGACGAAGTGAAGTTCAACAAGAGCGAGGCACCTGCTGCTCCTGCTGAATCGAAGACGGCGGCCGGCAAGGCGGCCAACGGACGTGCGAAGAAAAAGACGTCGAAAGAGGCCAGCAGCACGGAACCCACTGCGAGCGCCGAATCGAAGGAGTGAGGTGCATATCCGGCAGGGAGGCACCGCCGCGTTATTGTCGGCGGTGTGCCGGGTTGCCGGCCTGATCGAAGGCGGGGGCGGTGTTCATGTGCGTGAACTGTGCACGCCCGCTGCGGCTCGATCTGTATCTTTCGCGGCGCCTCAACGCAACTAGACTGAATTCCATTCAAGCCTTACGCCGTGACGCGGCGTAACCCCAAGTAAAGCTGCCCGCAGATTTCCTGCGGCGGCTCATGGAGTCTCATATGACCACGCGACGCGAAGTTCCGGGAATCCGGCCGTACGACGGGCCCGCTGGAGGTTGGGGGGCGCTGCGAGCTACTGCCCAGGCTGTCCGCACACAAATGGAAAACATCGAGGCGCCGATTACGTTGATGCGGACCAATCAGCCTGACGGCTTCGATTGTCCGGGTTGCGCGTGGCCCGACAAGGAGCACAAGTCCACCTTCCAGTTTTGCGAAAACGGCGCCAAAGCGGTGACGTGGGAAGCGACCACGAAGCGGGTGACGCCGGAGTTTTTCGCCGACAACACGGTGTCGTCGCTGCTGCAACGAACGGACTTCGAACTGGAGGATCTCGGCCGTCTGACCCATCCGCTCGTCTACGACCGCGCCATGGACAAATTCCGGCCAGTCGAATGGGAGGACGCATTTGCCCGCATCGGCGAGGTTCTGCGAGGCTTGTCTTCGCCCAATGAGGCCGAGTTCTATACATCGGGCAGGGCATCGAACGAGGCCGCGTACCTTTTTCAATTGTTCGCCCGGGAGTACGGCACCAACAATTTTCCCGACTGCTCGAACATGTGCCACGAGCCGACCAGCGTCGGCTTGCCCCAGTCGATCGGGATCGGCAAGGGCACGGTGTCGCTGGACGATTTCGACACGACCGAGCTCATTCTCTCGATTGGCCACAATCCCGGAACGAATCACCCCCGCATGATGGGCACGCTCCACGAATGCTCGCGGCGTAATGTGCCGATCATCGTGTTCAATCCGCTGCGCGAACGCGCGCTGGAGCGTTTCGCCGATCCGCAGAGCGTGGTCGAGATGGCGACTTTCGGCTCGACCCGAATCGCCTCGACCTATTTCCAGCTCGACGCGGGCGGCGACGCGGCCGCCCTCAAGGGCATCATGAAGGCGTTGTTGCAGATGGACGCGGAGCAGGGCAAGACGGTCCTCGACCATGAATTCATCGCGACGCATACTCAGGGCTTCGAAGCGTTTGCCGCCGATCTGGAAGCGACGTCATGGGACGATATCGAGAAGGCGAGCGGACTCACCCGTGAAGATCTCGACGAAGTGGCGCTCGCCTATGCAAAATCCAACGCGACGATTGTCACGTATGGAATGGGGATTACCCAGCATAACAAGGGAACCGCCAATGTCCGTCTGATCGCCGACCTGTTGCTGTTGCGCGGCAACATCGGCAAACCCGGCGCCGGTATCTGTCCTTTGCGCGGACACTCGAACGTGCAGGGAAACCGCACGGTAGGTATCACGGAAAAGCCGTCCGCGAGCTTTCTCAAACAGATCGAAGACGTATTCGGTTTCACGCCGCCCGCCGCGCACGGTCACGATGCGGTCCAGGCGATGCAGGCGATGATCGACGGCACGGCCAAGGCGCTGATTTGCCTGGGCGGAAACTTCGCGGTGGCGCTACCCGACTCCGGGCAGTCCTTTCCGGCCATGGGCAAACTCGATCTGAGCGTTCACCTCGGCACCAAGCTCAACCGTTCGCACCTGCTGGTGGCGAAGGAGACGTATGTGCTGCCGGTGGTGGGCCGTACGGAGCTCGATATCCAGGCGACCGGCCGGCAGTCCATTACGGTCGAGGATTCCATGTCGATGGTTCACGCTTCGTCTGGGAAGCTGAAGCCCGCGTCCGAACATCTGCTCTCCGAGCCGGCGATCATCGCCGGGATCGCCAGCGCCACCTTACCGGACAGCAAGGTGGCGTGGTCGAACCTGGTGGCGGACTACGACCGGATCCGGGACCTGATCGAGCGAACCGTGCCGGGGTTCGAGGCATTCAATGCGCGGATCAGAGTGCCGGGAGGATTCCGCATGCCGCTTCCTCCAACCGAACGCGTGTGGCCCACGCCATCCGGCAAGGCGATGTTCTCGGTGTATGGCGGCGTGAAAGAAGATGCCGACGTTCTCGGCGCTGAAAATGTGCTGCGCCTCATCACGATCCGCAGCCACGACCAGTACAACACCACCATCTACGCGCTCGACGATCGTTACCGGGGCGTATTCGGCCGGCGTGACGTGCTGTTCATGAACGAGGACGATATGGCGGCGCGCGGAATTGAACACGGCGATCTGGTCGACATCGAAACCGTTTCGGCAAACAGACAGCTCCGCCTGAACGGGATCACGGCGATCGCGTACAACATCGCGCCGGGTTCGGTGGCGGCCTATTATCCGGAGGCGAACGTGCTGGTGCCGCTCGACTTTATCGACAAGGAGAGCGGCACGCCTTCATACAAGTCGGTTCCCGTTCATGTTGTGCGTTCGGCAGAAGCCTGACATGGATATCTTCGACGCGTTTCACCTCGCCAGGCTGCAATTTGCGTTCACGGTTTCGTTTCATATCATTTTTCCGGCGATCAGCATCGGCATGGCGAGTTTTCTCGCCGTGCTGGAGTGGCGCTGGTTGCTGACCGGTGATGCGGCCTACAAGGACATGTTTCTGTTCTGGTCGAAGATCTTCGCGGTCGGCTTTGGCATGGGAGTGGTCTCGGGTGTGGTGATGGCTTACGAGTTCGGCACCAACTGGAGTGGGTTCTCCAGCGTTGCCGGCAACGTCACTGGGCCGCTGCTGACCTATGAAGTGCTGACGGCGTTCTTTCTCGAAGCCGGTTTTCTCGGCGTCATGCTGTTCGGCTGGCAACGCGTCAGTCCCCGCTCGCACTTCTTTGCCACGCTCATGGTGGCGGTGGGCACGCTCATTTCCACCTTCTGGATTCTCGCGTCGAATAGCTTTATGCAAACGCCGCAGGGTTTCGCGATCGAGAATGGCCGGATCGTGCCCGTCGACTGGTTCAAGGTGATTTTCAACCCGTCGTTTCCGTATCGCCTCGCGCATATGACGATCGCCGCTTTCATTGTCGCGGGCTTTATCGTGGCCGCGTGCGGCGCGTGGCATCTGTTGCAGGGCCGGCGCGACAAACCGGTCACACGCAGCTTTTCGATGGCATTGTGGATTCTGCTGTTCCTGACGCCGATACAGATCGTGGTTGGCGATGCGCACGGCCTCAATACGCGCGAGTACCAGCCGGCCAAGATCGCCGCGATCGAAGGGCTGTGGGAAACCGAGAAAGGCGGCACGGCGCTCAATCTGGTCGGCCTGCCCGACATGAATGCCGAGGTGACGCGATACGCGATCCAGATCCCGCATCTGGGCAGTGTCATCCTGACGCATAGCTGGAATGGAGAAATTCGCGGCCTCAAGGAGTTTCCTCCCGAAGATCGTCCGTATTCGCCGATCGTGTTCTGGACCTTCCGGGTCATGGCGGGTCTCGGCATGCTGATGCTGTTGACCGCGCTACTGGGCCTGCTGCTCAGAGTGCGTGGCCGCCTCTATGAGACGCGCTGGTTTCAGCGTTTCGTTTTGTGCATGGGGCCTTCCGGCATCGTGGCGCTGCTGGCGGGTTGGATCACGACCGAGGTCGGCCGCCAGCCCTGGACCGTGTACGGTGTGCTGCGCACCGCGGACTCCGTGTCGCCGATCGGTTCCCAGCAGGCAGGCGTTTCCTTGCTGATCTTTGTGCTGGTGTATTTCCTGGTGTTCGGCATGGGGTTCTACTACATGATGAAGATGATGAAGCGCGGACCGGAGGAGCATCTCGAGCGCAGCAAGTCACGCCGGCATCCGGTGCTGCGTAATCGCCCGCTCGACGCACTGGAAGGGGAGTGACGCCATGCAGATCGATCTTCCTGTTGTGTGGGCCGCGATCATCGGACTCGGTGTTTTCATCTACGTGATGCTGGACGGCTTCGATCTCGGCATTGGCCTGCTGTTTCCGTTTTTCGAGGGGAAGGGCGACCGGCAGGTGATGCTCAATACCATCGCACCGGTCTGGGACGGTAACGAGACCTTTCTTGTGCTGGGCGGCGCCGGGCTATACGGGGCGTTTCCGGTGGTTTATTCGACGCTGCTGCCGGCCAACTATCTGCCGCTGATCCTGATGGTGGTGGGTCTGATCTTTCGCGGAGCGGCCTTCGAATTGCGCGCCAAGGCCGTCAGGACCCAGCACGCGTGGGACCTCGCTTTCATTGGCGGTTCCGCGCTCGCGGGGCTCTGCCAGGGCATCGTGCTGGGCTCGCTGCTGCAAGGCATCAAGATCGTCGACGGCCGCTTCGCCGGTGAACCGTTCGACTGGCTCTCGCCGTTCAGCCTGTTCTGCGGAATCGGTGTGCTGACTACGTATGCGACGCTCGGCTGCGGCTGGCTCATCCTGAAGACGGACGGCGAATTGCAGCGCAAGATGCGCGAACTGATGCGGCCGCTCGTGAGCGTTCTGCTTGGCGCGATGATGATTGTGAGTCTCTGGACCGTGATTGGATTGCCGGCAGTTGCGCATCGCTGGTTCGGCAGCGGCAATCTCGGCTGGTTCCTGCCGGTGCCGATTCTTGTGATTGCCTGCGTGTGGGGCGTGTTCCGTTCGGTGCGTCTGAAGCACGAAGCCACCCCGTTTCTGCTCACCCTCGGGCTGTGCTTTCTCGGTTACAGCGGCTTGCTCATCAGCATCTGGCCCAACATCGTGCCGCCTTCGCTGACGATCTGGGAGGCCTCGTCGAGCCACTCGAGCCAGTTGTTCGCGCTGGTCGGCACGGTGATCGTGTTGCCGGTCATTCTCGTCTACAACGTCATGCAGTACCGCGTATTCCGGGGCAAGGTGCGCGAAGGGGACGCCGGCTACCACTGAGGGTGACGGCGCAGTCAGACTATTACAAGAGCACGTTATGATTGTGAGGCCAGGGCAAAACTGGTTCCGGCTGCTGTTTATCTGGAATGGTTCTGTATTGCAGTCGATTATTCCTCAACTGGTTTTTATGGGGGCAGTCAGCAGTCTTGCCGTGCTGACGCACGGGCGCATTTTCGGCGAGAAGATCCCGCTCAATACGGCACCGTTCACGTTATTTGGCCTCGCACTGGCGATTTTTCTCGCGTTCCGCAATAACGCAAGCTATGAGCGCTTCAACGAGGCGCGCCATCTCTGGGGCAGCACGCTGATCTCAGCGCGCTCGCTGACTTCACAGATGCTGTGCTACGTGCCGCGCGGCGAGCACAACGTGCAAATGGCCCATACCCTGATTGCGGCCGTGTACGCGTTGAAGCATCAATTGCGTGGGACCGATCCGACGCCGGACCTCGTTCGACTGCTCGGACGCACGCGAGCCGAGGCACTGCAGCACACCTGCTACAAACCGACTGCGCTGCTCAACGACGTTCGTCGCAATCTGGCCGATCTGCAGGTCCGCGGATTGATCTCGGACACGAAGCTCTGGATGCTGGACGCGCAGATCGACGAGTTGGGAAAGACGGTGGGTGGTTGTGAACGGATCGCATCCACGCCGATTCCGTTCGCCTACAGCGTGCTGCTGCACCGTACCGTCTACGCCTATTGCGTGTTGCTGCCGTTCGGTCTTGTGGATTCGACGGAGTTCTTCACGCCGCTGCTCTGCGTTTTCATTTCCTATACGCTGATTGCGCTGGAAGCGATCGCCAGCGAAGTCGCCGAGCCCTTTTCGCTTGCGCCGAATGCGCTGGCGCTTGATGCGATAACCCGCAATATCGAACGCTCGGTTCTCGAACTATGCGGCTGCGAACTGCCCGCCGAGGTGCAACCGCTGCGCTCGTACCAACTGACCTAGCGGCGCTCATCGACGCGCCCGTGCTAACGGGCGCACCTCGCAACCAGCTTGCCGACGGTAATCACCGCCTGTTCGATCTCGCTCGACCAGGCGCTGCTGTAATTGAGGCGGATGAAGTTCCGATAGGTCGTCTCCGAGACCGAGAACATGTAGCCCGGGCCGATGGTGATGCCTTCATCGAGCGCGAGCTTATAAAGCCGCATGGCGTCGACCTTGGGCGGCAGTTCGATCCACAGCACATATCCGCCGGCCGGGTTGGACATGCGCGTACCTTCGGGGAAGAAACGCGCGACGGTGGCCTTCATCAGATTGGCCTGCTGCGCATACGCTTTCCGGACTCGTCGCAGGTGATGCTCGTAGCCGTCGCGCTCGAGGAATTCCGCAATCGCCATTTGCGGGATCGACGGAGAAGTCAGGGTGTTCAGAAACTTGAGTTTCTCGACCTTATCGCGATACCGGCCCGGCAGCGCCCAACCAATCCGGTACGCTGCCGTGAGGGTCTTCGAGAACGAGCCGCAGTGCAGCACCAGCCCCTTCGTGTCGAAGGATTTCAACGTGCTCGGGTGCGTGCTGTCATAGTGCAATTCGTTGTAGACACCGTTCTCGATGACCGGAATGTCCCACTTCGTGAGGCGTTGCACGAGTTCGCGCTTGCGCTCGTCGGGCATCAGAAAGCCCAGCGGATTCTGGAAGTTCGGCATGATCATGCAGGCCGCGATGGTCTGCGATTCCACAATCGCGGCCAGTGCCTCGATATCGATGCCGTGTTCCGGATGCGTCGACACTTCAATCGCTTTCATGCCCATCCGTTCGATCGCGTGGAGCATCGCGTAGAACGTCGGTGACTCGACCGCGATCACGTCGCCGGGTTTCGCGACCGCCTGGAGGCACAGGTTGATCGCCTCAGTCGCGCCGACCGTGATGACGATCTCGTTCGGATCGACCGCCATGCCGTTCTCGAGGTAACGACGCGCGATCTGGCGCATGAGTGCCGCGTTGCCGGGCGGAAGTGCATCCGTCACGCCCCAGCGGGTCTTGCCCCGGCCCGCGTCGTAAGCGTAGCGGTTGAGCTTTTCGAATGGAAACAGCGTGGCATCGGGATAGGGCGAACCGAGCGGCACGGCGTCGTCGACACCGATCGAGCGCAAGGTGGACAGCACGAGGCGGCTCACATCGACCGGCGACGAAATCGGGATCGGTTTCGACGGCCGGAGCTCGAGCGCTTTCCGCTCGCCGCTGTTGCCCCGGAAGTTGACGAAATAGCCCGACTGGGGCCTCGCCGTTAGCAAACCACGGCTTTCGAGCAGCAGATAGGCGCGGATGACGGTCGTCACGCTCAGGCGATGCTGCTGGCTGGTCTGCCGTACCGACGGCAGCCGTTCGCCATGCCCGTACACGCCTTGCCGGATCAGTTTCTCGATATCGTCTGCAAGCTTCTCGTAGAGATTCATCGGACGATTCCCTTAGCGTTTTGCCGCCGCATCCGTGCCGGTCTCCGCGCCGGCTGATGCGCGCTTGCGTGGCTGTGCCGCACGGCTGGTGCCGAGATCGTAGCAGAACTGTACTGGCCGGAGCCGGTCCGATTTGTGCACTCTGCGAGCGACTGCCCGGCCTTACTCTGTTCTCCATCGAATACGCATTGCCAGGTCCCCACGCCGGGGCCTTGCGATGCGTAAGAACGGATTCGGATGATGCGAAATCGGTACACAGGGAGAATGGGCACCATGAATCTGCTAGAAGCCATGCGGATTTACGTCAGAGTGGTTGAACGGGAGAGTATTTCCGGCGCGGCGCGAGACCTCAATATCGGTCAGCCGGCCGTGAGCGAGCGCATCGAGCGGCTCGAGAAGTATCTGGGCTGCCGGCTTCTGCTGCGTAGCGCGCGGGCTTTCAATTGCACGCCTGAAGGGCTTACGTTCTACGAGCGTAGCAAGCGGATCCTGCATGCCGTGGAGCAGGCGGTCGCCGAGGTGTCGAACGACGGCGAGGAACTCAAGGGCACGATCCGTATCGCGGCGCCGCACTGCTTTGGCGAAACGATCGTGCCGGAGGTGTTGACGCGGGTGCGTGAGACCTATCCGCAACTGGAACTGGAACTGGTTCTGAACGACAGAATCGTCGATCTGGTGACGGAGGGCGTGGACATTTCATTTCGTCTTGGGCAACTGGGCGAAGGGGCTTTCATTGCCCGCCAGTTGGGTCAGGTTGGGCGCGTGCTGGTTGCCGCGCCGGGCTATCTGGGCCAGCACGGTCCGATTGCCGAGCCGTCTGAACTGGTGAAGCATCCATTCATCCGGGTGCAGGGCATGTTCGGCACGGATCAGTTGCCGCTCAGGCACGTCGCGACGGTGGTGGAGAGCATGCCGATTCGCACTGCGATCAGGACGAGTCATTGGCGGCCCATGTATGAAATGATCCTCGCGGGTGCGGGCATCGGCGTGCTGGAAGAACCGGCGTGCGTCGAGGCGCTCGCGGACGGGCGGCTGGTTCGCATCCTGCCGGAATTCGAAGTGCTGCCATTCGATCTGAATGTACTGACGCAGGCGCAACGTCCGGTGCCGCCACGGGTGCGGACGATGGTGACGACGTTGAGAAAGTACACGTCGGAAATTCTGGAAAGAGTGCACGTCGATTGCGGCGAAGTGACAAATCGCTTTGAAGTACTTCCCGACGATGAGGTGTCCGCGATTCTGAAACCGTCGTTGCGGGCCTGAGCCCTCGACGAGCGGGTCAGCTTCTGTTTACCCGGCGAAGTCACTCCGCTGGATTATCGAGCAACTTGCCAGGTGGAAACATCCTCCGCGCGCCGATTCTAAATATCGGCTCAGGCTGTTTCCAGTTCGGCTAGCGAGTGGGTTGGATAGGCGATTCCTCAACCGATAGCAGGAATCGGGAAGAACAAGTGGCAAGTTTGACGGGAAGGACTATCTTTCATAGGCAGCGCAATTCATTCACGCAGCTCGCCCATTTAGCTTCCGGCATTCGCTGCCTGTTTGCTCGATTCCGCAAAACGCGATGAGGTTTGACGATGGTTGAAGGCAAAATCGTGCAATGCATCGGCGCCGTTATCGACGTGGAGTTTCCGCCTGGGCACATTCCAAAGATCTACGACGCGCTGGTGCTGGAAGGCTCGGACCTCACACTCGAAGTCCAGCAGCAGTTGGGCGACGGCGTGGTCCGCACCATCTGTCTGGGCTCGTCGGATGGCTTGCGCCGGGGCCTGATGGTGAAGAATACCGGTCACCCGATTTCCGTGCCGGTCGGGAGGGCAACCCTCGGCCGCATCATGGATGTACTGGGGCGTCCGATCGATGAAGCTGGGCCGATCGATAGCGAGCACACGCGTTCGATTCACCAGAAGGCGCCGGCATTCGAGGAGTTGTCGCCGTCGACGGAACTGCTCGAAACCGGCATCAAGGTTATCGACCTGATCTGCCCGTTTGCGAAGGGCGGTAAGGTTGGCCTGTTCGGTGGCGCAGGCGTGGGCAAGACCGTGAACATGATGGAACTGATCAACAACATCGCTAAAGAACACGGTGGTTACTCCGTGTTCGCCGGTGTTGGCGAGCGGACCCGTGAAGGGAACGACTTCTATCACGAGATGAAGGATTCGAACGTTCTCGACAAGGTGACGCTCGTGTACGGCCAGATGAACGAGCCGCCGGGCAACCGTCTGCGTGTCGCGCTGACCGGTCTGACGATCGCTGAATACTTTCGTGACGAAGGCCTCGACGTACTGTTCTTCGTCGACAACATCTACCGTTTCACGCTGGCAGGCACGGAAGTGTCGGCACTGCTCGGCCGTATGCCGTCGGCCGTGGGCTATCAGCCTACGCTGGCTGAAGAAATGGGTAAGCTGCAGGAGCGTATTACGTCGACCAGGACCGGTTCGATTACATCGGTTCAGGCCGTGTACGTCCCTGCGGATGACTTGACCGACCCGTCGCCGGCTACGACCTTCGGCCACCTGGACGCAACCGTCGTGTTGTCGCGTGACATCGCTTCGCTGGGTATCTATCCGGCTGTGGACCCGCTCGATTCGACCTCGCGTCAGATCGACCCGAACGTGATCGGCGAAGAGCACTACTCGATCACGCGTGGCGTGCAGCAAACGCTGCAACGGTACAAGGAACTGCGCGACATTATCGCGATTCTGGGTATGGACGAACTGGCGCCGGAAGACAAACTCGCCGTGGCGCGTGCGCGGAAGATCCAGCGTTTCCTGTCGCAGCCGTTCCATGTCGCCGAAGTATTCACGGGGACACCGGGCAAATATGTATCGCTGAAGGAAACGATTCGTGGCTTCAAGATGATCGTCGACGGCGAATGCGACAGCCTGCCGGAGCAGGCGTTCTACATGGTCGGCACGATCGACGAGGCTTTCGAAAAGGCCCGGAAAATGAAGTAGATCCGGGCCTGGGCAGGCGCTTGTTCCTGCGGCCTTATTTGGCCTGCCTCATTCGGCCTGGGTCATTCGGCCTGGGTCAGCGACACCGATGCTTCACTCGTCAGCGCGAGGAAGGTCAGCGTCTCGCGCAGATAGAGGCGCACTACCGTGTCGGTATGGCTCGAATAACCGATCGACAGTTCTTCGCCGAGGTGCAGTTCGAAATCGCCGCCGCGTGTGGAGATCACGCTGCCGCCTGCCAGCGCGGGCGCCCAGATGACGTCGCCGCTCACAATCCGCTTGATGTGTTCGATGACCGGATAGCCTTGGTCGCGCGCCTCGGCGAGTGCCGTGTAGGCGTCGGCGCCAAGCAGCACCGAATAGGGGCCGTCGACACCGGCAAGCCGCAGTTCTTCGAGCGCGTTGCTGATCGTGTTCGGATAAGCGGCAATGTCGGCCGGTAGTGCGAGCGCCGGGTTCGACGAGCCTTCGCGCAGGCCGCCGATACCCGCGGCCTTGTAGCCGTCGAAAATCGCGCGATCTTCGGCATAGGCGAGTTCTTTTGCGGCTTCCTTCGCGGGCTGCCAGTCAGCATCTTTTGCGCCGCGCAAGACGCTGTCGATCGCTTCGCGCTGCAGTTCGAACGGCACGGTCAACTCGACAAGGCTCTTGACCTCGGACAGCTTCGCCACAACGCCCGGCTGCGGCGCGGCGATCGCGATCTGGTGCCCGGTGCCGACGCCGGATAGTTCGGTTCCGCCAGGGCCCTTGACGTCAACCACTCGACGGCCGGCAACACTGCGCTTGAAGGTGCGAGCCACTTCGTCTTCGATCTGCGACCAGGCGGCATGAGAGATGGGGGCAAGCTCGCGATGCAGATTATTCATGTTGAGAGATTCCCTTGAGAGAGCCAATATTCAGCGAGCCGTCATGACGCGGCCCTGCGGATGAAGAGGAGTCGGGCGCTGGCGCGACCACGGCGGCAGTTTGCGGATCGCGATCCGCGAGCGCCTCGAGCAAGCTGGCCGACGGCACGAAGAAGAGGTTGCCCGTGACCGCGCGGCTGTAATCGAGCAGCCGGTCGTAGTTGCCCGGCGGCCGCCCGACGAACATGTTTTCCATCATCTGCTCGATCGGTTCGGGCGAACGCGCATAGCCGATGAAGTAGGTGCCGAACTCGCCCATGCCGGGGCGCCCGAACGGCATGTTGTCGCGCAGGATCTTCACTTCCTCGCCGTTCTCGGTGATCGTGGTGAGCGAGCTGTGCGAACAGGTGGGTTTGACCGCTTCGTCGAGTTCGATATCGGACAGTTTCGTGCGGCCGATAATGCGCTCCTGAGTCTCGACCGAAAGCGCGTTCCAGCCGGTCATGTCGTGCAGGTACTTCTGCACGATGACGTAGCTGCCTGCCTCGAATTCCGGATCCTCGTCGCCGATAAGCGTGAAGTCCACGGCCTCGCGACCTTCCGGATTCTCGGTACCGTCGACGAAGCCCACCATGCTGCGCAGATCGAAGTTGCGAAATCCGTGCACTTCTTCGATCACCGTGACCGCATCGCCGAGCCGTCCCGCCAGTTGCGTGGCGAGTTCGAAGCAGAGATCCATCTGATCCGCGCGGATGTGCAGCAGGATATCCCCGGGCGTGCTCACGGCGCGGCGTTCACCCGAGCCGAATTCGCGAAACGGATGCAGGGCCGCCGGGCGTGGCGCGCCGAACAGCGTGTCCCACACGTCGGAGCCGAAGCCGACCACGCACGACAGGTTGCCGGACGGGACGCGCTTGCCCACCGAGCGCACCAGGGCGGCAACGTCGCCGCACCACGCACGCACCTGTTCAGCGGGGTCCTGACCATCCTTGAGGGTCGCGACGATGAAGATCGCGCTACGGGTAATGTTATTACATACGGCTTGCGGTTCTGGGATGTCGTCTTTAGGCATCGGATTGATTATGGATAAACCGTCACGGATTCCAGGAGTGGAGCGAATGCTTTCTGTTTGCTATACACCCGGGGATGTTATACCGCCGAGGCACTTTATGGAAAGTGCGTGAAGGTCTTCAACGAGTTCGCACGCGGCCTTGAGAAGGCCGAATGACGGTTCGATAGCGTTGCGCGGGCTGAGCCAGCCGGCGTTGTGCCAATGCGGTGTCGGGCGTGATTGGGCGCCGATATGTTTCGACATTATTCTGTCGTAATTCTCTGCGTCTGTTTCGATACTTCATATTGGGTCCGACAGTCTTTTATTCTCCTGTCATACCGTTACCATCCGAACAGGCTTCGCTATTGTGGCCCAGAAGGCGACGTCAATTAATTCGCATTGCGAATGGAGGTTGAGTACGGTGAACCTGCTCGAAGCCATGCGCATCTACGTCAGGATGGTTGAACGCGGGAGTATTTCCGGCGCGGCGCGAGACCTCAATATCGGTCAGCCGGCCGCGAGCGAGCGCATCGAGCGGCTCGAGAAGTATCTGGGCTGCCGGCTTCTGCTGCGTAGCGCGCGGGCTTTCAATTGCACGCCTGAAGGGCTTACGTTCTATGAGCGCAGCAAGCGGATCCTGCATGCCGTGGAGCAGGCGGTCGCCGAGGTGTCGAACGACGGCGAGGAGCTCAGGGGCACGATCCGTATCGCGGCGCCGCACTGCTTCGGCGAAACGATCGTGCCGGAGGTATTGACGCGGGTGCGTGAGACCTATCCGCAACTGGAGCTGGAACTGGTTCTGAACGACAGGATCGTCGATCTGGTGACGGAGGGCGTGGACATTTCATTTCGTCTTGGGCAACTGGGCGAAGGGGCTTTCATTGCCCGCCAGTTGGGTCAGGTTGGGCGCGTGCTGGTTGCCGCGCCGGGCTATCTGGGGCAGCACGGTCCGATTGCCGAGCCGTCTGAACTGGTGAAGCATCCGTTCATCCGGGTGCAGGGCATGTTCGGCACGGACCAGTTGCCGCTCAGGCACGTCGCGACGGTGGTGGAAAGCGTGCCGATCCGCACTGCGATCAGGACGAGTCATTGGCGGCCCATGTATGAAATGATCCTCGCGGGTGCGGGCATCGGCGTGCTGGAAGAACCGGCGTGTGTGGAGGCGCTTGCGGACGGGCGGTTGGTCCGCATCCTGCCGGGTGTCGACCTGCCGCCATTGGAATTGAATCTCCTGAGTCAGACACAGCGCGAGGTCTCCACGCGGGTACGGCTGATTGTGACGATGCTGAACAACTGCACGCCGGACATTCTCGGCAGAGTGCGCGCGGAGGTCGATGCTCACTTCGACCGATGCCATGCATCGGAAATAAACCGATGGCACGCGCTGCGAAAATCACTATCTTTGATAGACACCGTCAGCGATACGAGGAGCTATCAAATGGCACAGCAATTGATTGTTGCAGTTTTCGACAGCGTGGACGTTGCCGAAAGAGCGGGCCGGGATTTCAGGAATTTCGAGGAAAAAGACCTTGGTTTCAAAATCGAGAGCGGCGTACTGGTTCAAAAGGACGCTACAGGTAAGCTGATTTTGCTCGACAAGCAGACCCGGCCGTTTTGGGGCACAGTGATCGGTGCGTTAACTGGCGGTCTGATCGGAATGCTCGGGGGGCCGGTCGGGTCGATCCTTGGCTTCACGATCGGAGCGAGCGGTGGATTGGCTGAGCACGCAATCAAGGACGCGTTCGATGACGACCTGGTCGCCGCGATAACCAGCAAACTGAGTTCCGGCCATGTGGCATTTATCCTCGAAGCGCAGGAAGCGTCACCGTTTGAAGTCGACAATATCGTGCTCGGTTATGGCGGCACCATTTTCCGCAAACCGCTACCCTGATCGCGAGCACCATGCAATCTTCAGGAGTAACCGGACATGACTGTACCGACCGACGAAGCCGTCACCCGTGAAGCGATTGAAGGGCTCTATCGCGCCTTCGAGCAGAAAAGCGTCCCCTTGTTACGAAAGGTGGTGACCCCGGACTGGGAATATGTTCCCGAGCCCGTCGGCGTGTCGCCAGGACCCGACCAGATGGTTCCCATATTCGCGACCCTTGCCACAGCGTTGCCGGATATGAAAATCGCTATTCTCGACGTGCTGATTCATGGGGACCGGGTAGGCGTTCGTGCGGAGGTCAGCGGCACGCAAACCGGGGAGCTACTTGGCATTGCTGCCAGTTCCAGACACATCAGTTTCGCGATTCACTCTTTCCATCAGATGCGCGGAAGTCTGATCGCGAAGACGTGGCACCTGGAGGACTGGTTGTCGGTTTTCCGGCAGCTTGGGCAGTTGCCGCCCACGCTTGGACGGTCTTGAGTTGCGGCCGGTACGGACGCGCCAGCGCCGGGAAAAGTGTCAATGCGCGTGATGGATTGCTGCCGCGACCAGAAGATGAAACGGCAGCACGAGGAGCGCGGTGCCGCCGACGCCGAGTAGCCACAATGCAACGAACCATAGCAGACCGTGGCGCGGCGTTTCAGGGGTATCGCGGCGTGTCTGTGACATGGCATGACTCCTGTCGGCATGGGCGCGAATCTGATAACGAAGCGGGCGCTTGTTCAGTTTGCTCGATTTATTCTAGGCGATCGAATGGTATAGAGCTATCTAAAACCAGACGAGCGAGGCGCGCCGAAGGATTGACCTTCGACGCGCCTCGCTCTGCTTTACCCGCGTCAATGCATCAGAACCGGTGCTGAATCCCCGCCGTCACACCCGCTTGCGTATCCGCTGCGCCGGTCAGATCGCGCGACAGGCTGACCGCGTTGCCATGCTTGGCCATGGCATAACCGCCCGCCATATACAGCACGGTTCGTTTTGACAACGCGTACTGCCCGCGCAGGGAGATCAGCGTCGGATCGGCGTCGCTCGCATCCTTGATGTCCTGATGATAGACCGCGGCAAACAGCGAGAAGAACGGCGTCACGTCGTATTGACCGCCAAGCCAGTACATATCGCTGCGCAACGTCGGCGCGGCGGTGTGGAAGGTGCGCCGATAGTTGCGATAGCCGGCCATCGCCTTCACCGCGCCGAAGTCATAACTCAAGCCCGCGTGAATGCCCTGGATGTAGTTGGTGGTGTCCGCGGGCGTCACGCTGTCGTTGGCGCCGTTCTGCCGGTCGAACGTAGCGACCACGGCGAATGGACCATTCTCGTAGCCCAGCCCGAAGTCATATTTCGAGCTCGACTTCATGCTGCCCGGCACGTTGCCGAAGCCGTACATGGCGCCGAATTTGAAACCGGAGAATGTGCCGTCATAGCGCACGGAATTGGCCGAACGCGAGAACAAGCCGTCCTTGCGGCCACCCGTCGCCGTGGATGAGGTCGCCCACGAGTAGTTCGGCGCGTAACCCATTGGGTCGAACTGCAGCATGTAGTCATAGGTGGTCGTGAAATTGCGGCCGAGCGTGATTTGCCCGAAGCGGTTTTTCAGGCCGATCGTGGCGCGGCGGTCGAAAATCGCGCCGGGGCCGTCGTCGAACTGACCGTTCGCAATGTTGATGCCGCTCTCCAACTGAAAGACCGCCTTCAGGCCGCCGCCCAGATCCTCGACGCCACGCAGGCCCCAGCGCGAAGTGTTCTTGCCGCCGGACACGAGCCGCGCGGCGCCGCCGTCCTTGCTCGCGTGATTCACATACTCGACGCCCGCGTCGACGATGCCGTACAAGGTCACGCTCGATTGCGCATGCGCCGTTGCTGCAAATCCGGCGAGGCCGGCGCAGGTCATGCCAAGGGTTGCCTTCTTCATACTCCACTTCATCAACAGTCTCCTGTGCTTGGTTTTTGTACTTCGGTTGGGGATGCGGTGCTGCCAGGTCCATCGACACTTGTTAGCTCGCCTGCGCGAACGCCCAGCAGTCGTTGGCGGGAAATTCAATCCAGTGGCGGCCGGCCGCGCGCGGCACGTGGCCGAAGGCTCGCAAGCGCAGATCGCCGCAATGGAACAGGTATTCCCAGCGGTCGCCGAGATACATCGAGGTAATCAGGTCGGCCTCGAGGCGGTTCGCGCCCGGACCATCGGCGACCTGCACACGTTCAAGGCGAATCACGGCCTGTGCGTTTTGCCCGGCGCTGAGCGCTTCGCGCGCCTGAGCCTGCAATTGCCAGCCGTCGCCGGCCAGCGTCACGCGTTCGCCGTCGACCGCAGCCACGCGCGCGTCGATGCGGTTATTGCTGCCCATGAACTCGGCGGTATAGAGCGAGCGGGGCGCGCCATACAGTTCGGCCGGCGTGCCTTCCTGTTCGATGCGTCCGTTGCGCAGCAGCAGGATGCGATCGGACATCGCCATCGCCTCCGTCTGGTCGTGCGTAACGCACAACGCGGACAAACCCAGCGAAACGATCAGTTCGCGCAACCAGGCACGCGCTTCTTCACGCAGCTTGGCGTCGAGATTCGACAGCGGTTCGTCGAGCAGAATGACGGGCGGGTTGTAGACCAGCGCGCGCGCAATCGCCACACGCTGTTGCTGGCCGCCGGAAAGCTGATACGGATAACGCGCGGCGAGATGGCCGAGGCCGAGCTGGTCGAGCGCGGACTGCACGCGTTTTTTCTGCTCAGCGGCCGATACGCGTCGCAACTTCAAGCCATAGCCGACGTTGTCCGCCACGGTGCGATGCGGCCATAGCGCATACGACTGAAACACGAGACCGAGCGAGCGTTGTTCGACCGGCAGATTGACTTTAGCGGTGCCGTCGAAGAACACCTTGCCGTCCAGTTCGATACGGCCCGAGGAGGGCTGCTCGAGTCCCGCGACCGCGCGCAGCAGGGTGGTCTTGCCGCTGCCCGATGCGCCGAGCAGGCACACCACTTCGCCGGGGTTCAGGTCGAACGACACACCCTTCAGAATCGGGTTGTCGCCATAGCTGAGAAACAGGTTGTCGACCGAGAGCTTATCCATGCAATTTCACTCCGAAGCGCAGGGCGACGCCGAGTCCGACGCCGACCATCGCGATGTTGATGACAGAAAGCGCCGCGACCTGATCGACCGCGCCGGTCGCCCACAGCGACACCAGCAGTGCGCCGATCACTTCGGTGCCGGGCGAGAGCAGATAGACCGCGGTCGAGTATTCGCGCTCGAAAATCATGAAGATCAGCAGCCATGCCGCGAGCAGGCCGAAGCGCACGAGCGGCAGCGTCACGTCGAGACTGACGCGCGCGCGGGTGCCGCCGACGCTGCGGCCCGCTTCTTCGAGTTCGGGTCCGACTTGCAGCAGCGCGCTTTGAATCAGGCGCATGCCGTACGCGAGCCACACGACCGTGTAGGCAATCCAGATGCTCCACATGGAGTTCTTCAATTCCTTCAGGCCGGGCACGAAGAGGAAGATCCACAGGAAGGCGAGACCGGCGAGCAAGCCGGGCACCGCACGCGGCAGCAGCACGAGGTAATCGAGCAGGCGCGTGGCCCAGTCGTTGCGGCGATGGCCCGCAAAGGCGACCAGCGAATAGAAACCCACAGCCAGTGCGCCGCCGATCACCCCGATGCCGAGCGTGTTGAGAATCGCGCGAACCAGGTTGTCCTGTTCGAACAGTTCGGTGAAGTTTGCGAGCGTCAGCACGTCGGCGAGATTCACGCCTTCGCCCCAGTTGGTGACGAACGCGCGCAGCGTGATGCCGGAGAGCGGGACGAACACCGTGAGCAGCAGCCACAGCGCGACGATTGCCAATGCAACCCAACGCCATGCGCCGAGCGGCAACACGGTCTGACGTCCCGCTTTACCCTTGACCGTGACAAAGCGGTTCGCGCTCTTCAGCAAGCGTCGTTGCAACAGCACCAGCGGAAAAGTGATTGCGACGATGCAGACGGCGACCGCGGCCATCAGGTGATACGAAGGTACGCCGAGCTTGTTCGTGAGCTTGTACAGGTACGTCGCCAGCACGAGATGGCCTTCGGGGTCGCCGAGCACGAGCGGCAGGCCGAACACTTCGAAGCCGAGGAAGAACACCAGCACGCCCGCGAACAGCAGCGCGGGCAGCGTCATCGGCAGGCTGACGTCGAGCGCGACGCGGAACGGCCGTGCTCCGGCGACGCGCGCCGCCTCTTCGACATCCGAGCCGAGATTGCGCAGCGCCGCCGACGAATACAGGTACACGTGGGGCACATGCGTGAGCCCGACGATGATCGTGATCGCGAGAACCGAATACACGCTCCAGGGCGCTTCGGCGGCGCCGAACAATGCCTTCCACCAGACCGAATAGAAACCGACCGGGCCGGCCGCGACCACGTAGCCGAATGCAAGCACCATCGGCGAAACGAATACGGGGGTGAGCAGCAGCGGTTCGAGCCAGCGGCGTCCAGGCAAGTCGGTGCGCACCATCAGGAACGCCAGAATGCCGCCGAGCGGGATCGAGATGAACAGCATCCCGCCCGCGATGATGAAAGAGTTCTTCAGCGCGGACCAGAAGTCGGGATCGCTGAAAATGAATTCGAAACCGGCCAGACCGAATGTGCGTTTCGCGTCGAAGAACGGCGCGTTCAGCACGCTTTGCAGCAGAATGAAGCCGAGCGGCAGCGCCACCGCGACGGTCAGCACCGCGACGACGAGCCAGCGCAGCAAGCCCGCAAATGGCTGCAGACCGCCGCGCGGCAGCGCGCCTATCGTGCCGCCGTCGGCCGCGCGTGGTGAGGCATCGCGGTGTCCGGTTGCGCTAGTGGAAAGCATGAGTGTCCCCCTGCAGCGTAAAAGCCGCATATCGACAGGTAGTCAGGAAAGGTGGGGCGCCCGCGCGTTTCGGCGCGCGCGCCGTCAGGTCAGTCGAGGCTTAACGCTTGATCGACTGTTGCCATTGCTTGAGGAATTCAAGCCGCTTGGACTGGTCGAGATACACCAGCAGGCCGGCGCCGATCGGGATCGGCTTGAGCGAGTCGCCAAGCTGCTTCGTCAGACCGGCCATCGACGTTTCACCGTCTACGTCCGCACGAATCGAGAACAGGCTCGCCTGGTTTGCGAGCAAGGTCTGACCGCGTTGCGACAGCAGATAGTCGACCCACAGCTTCGCGGCATTAGGGCTTTGCGCCTTCTTCGAAATCGTCACGAGGCGGCTCACCACCAGCGTGTAGTCCTTCGGATAGACGTAGCCGATCGACGGGTCTTTCTTCGCTTTGGTGAGCGCGTACGAACCGAGAATGTTGTAGCCGATCAGGTTTTCACCCGACGAGATACGTTCCATCATCGCGCCGGTACTCGATTGCAGCTTCGGGCCGGTTGCGCCCATGGCTTTCACGAGATCCCAGGTGACTTGCGGATTGACGCGCGCGTCCTGCGTCAGATAGTTGAAGCCGACACCGGATTTTTCGATGTCGTACGTCGTGACCTTACCCTTGAACTGATCGGGCTTGTTTTGCAGCAGCTTGATCAGATCGGCGCGCGTTTGCGGCACTTCGCCGGCCGGCAGCAGGCGCTTGTTGTAGACGATCGCGAGCGGCTCGTAGGTGGTGCCGTATGCCTGCTTCTGATACTGCGCCCATTGCGGCAACTGCTTCGCTTCGGGCGATTCGTAGCTGGCCATCAGACCGTCGTTGACGAGCTTCACCTGCAGGTCCATCGCCGAGCTCCATAGCACGTCGGCGCTGGTGCTGCTGGCCGCGTTCTCGCTGATGTAGCGGTTGTACAGCTCGGTGCTGTTCATGTCGTTGTATTCGACCTTGATGCCGTACAAGCTTTCAAAATCCTTGATGAGCGGGCGCACGAGGGCGGTGTCCGTGACCGAATACACGATCAGCTTGCCTTCCTTCTTCGCTCCGTCGACGGTGGTCTGGTAGTCGCTGGGATAACCGGCCGGAAAGGCCGCCCACGCTGAGTTTGCGGCGAATGCAACCGCTACGGCGAGATACTTCAAAGAGATTTGCACGTCTTCCTCCAGAAAACATTGTGTTTGTTTTGTGTAGGCGAATGGTAAGAGAATCATGCTTTCTGAATGCTTTCAGTTTTCGAAAGAAATGCGTCACAATGGTCGAATCCGCCTCATGGATTTCCCTGGGATTCTGTTTATGCGTGTGCTGCTCGTTGAAGACAATCCGATCCTTTCCCGCTCGCTGACCGACGCGTTGACCAGCGCGAAACTCACCGTCGATTGCATGCACGATGGCGAATCCGCCGACCATGTTTTGCGCACGCAAGACTACGCACTCGTGATTCTCGATATCGGTCTGCCCAAGCTCGGCGGCCTCGAAGTGCTACGCCGTCTGCGCGCGCGGCGCAACGCGGTGCCCGTCTTGATGCTGACCGCGCATGGTTCGGTGGAAGAGCGCGTGCGCGGCCTCGATCTCGGCGCTGACGACTACCTCGCCAAGCCCTTCGCGCTCACTGAACTGGAAGCACGTGCGCGGGCCCTGTTGCGCCGCAGTCATGGTCAGGAGCCGTTGCACGCGCAGTGCGGCACGCTGCTTTACGACAGTGTCGATCGCGGCTTCACGCTCGACGGCGAGCCGCTCGCGTTGACGCCGCGCGAACGTTCGGTACTCGAGGTGCTGATCCTGCGCAACGGCCGCGCGATCAACAAGGACACACTCTCGGAGAAAATCTTCGGGCTCGACGAATCGGTGAATGCCGATGCTATCGAAATCTACGTGCACCGTTTGCGCAAGAAGCTCGAACGCAGTTCGGTCGGCATTGTGACGTTGCGCGGGCTCGGCTATCTGCTGGAAGCGAAAGACGTATGACGCGGCCGAATCTGCGCGTTCGTGTCGCGCTCTGGTTGTTGCTGCCCCTGCTTTTGCTACTCGCTTTCGATGCATGGCTCACGTATCAACGCGCAATGAACGCGGCGCACGCGGCCTTCGATCGCACGCTGGAGTTTTCGCTGCGCTCGATCCGCGACGGCATCCGTTTGCGCGACGCCCAGATCGAAGTCGATTTGCCGTATCTGGCGCTGGAGATGTTCGAATCGAACGGCGGCGGCAATATCTACTATCAGATTCGCGAGGAGGGTGGCCGGGTGGTGACCGGCTATCCGGACTTGCCGGCAGGCACGAAGGCGTCTGGCGATCTCTACAGCGTGCAGTTTTACGACGACATGTTTCGTGGCCGCCCGCTGCGCGTTGCGATGCTGCGGCTGCCGGTCCACGACGTGCCGAGCGCGCAAACGCGCGTGGTGCTGGTGCGGGTCGGCGAAACAATCGAACAGCGCCAGGCGCTGGCACGCGAAATTCTGATCGGCTCGTTGCAACAGGAATTCCTGCTGGTGGTGCTTGCGCTAGGCATTGTGTGGCTGGGGGTTGCGCGCGGCTTGCGGCCGCTGAACCGCCTGTCGGCCAAAGTCGCCGCGCGTGCCGAGAACGATCCGACGCCGCTCGATACGGTGGGCCTGCCGAGCGAAGTCGCGCCGCTGGTCGATTCGATCAATCAGTACATTGGCCGTACGCAGTTGATGCAGTTATCGCGCAGGCGATTTTTCAACGACGCCGCGCATCAGTTGAAGACGCCGCTTGCGATCATTCAGGCCGAGTCGGAGCTTGCGCTGCGCGATATCGAAGGCGGTGAAGAAGCCTCGATCGGCAGCCGGCGGCACGGCGTGCATTTGCGGCGGCTGAATCGCGCGGTGCAGCAGGCGGTGCGCATCGTGCAGCAACTGCTGTCGCTCTCGCGGCTCGATGCGGACAGCGGATATACCGTCAAGCATGCCCCTGTGCCGCTGCACAAGGTAGCGCGCAGCGTGACGCTCGACTGGTCGCCGGTCGCGCGCGCTCGCGGCATCGATCTCGGCTTCGAACAGGACATGCGTATCGAGGTGATGGGGCAGAGCGATCTGCTGGCGGAACTGGTCGGCAATCTGATCGATAACGCAATTCGTTATTCCGGCGATGGGGCAGTGATTACCGTACGCGTTGCATGTGAAGCCGGGCAGGCGCTGCTGCAGGTGATCGACAACGGACCGGGGATTGACGTCGGCGAACGCGACGCGGTGTTTGAGCGCTTCTATCGTAGTGAGGCGACGCAAGCGGTCGAGGGTAGCGGGCTGGGCTTGTCGATCGTGCGGGAAATTGCGCGCGTGCATGGCGCGTCGATCGCGTTGAGTGAGGCGCCGGGTGGTGGTCTCGTGGTCAGCGTGCGGTTTCCGATGTTAGAGGCCGCGCTCGCGTGATGACCACGCTGTAATCACTATGCGCGGATAGCGAAGCTCCTTGCGTACGCGGTGGCGACCGTCTCGCTACCCCACACCTTGCCGTCGATGAGCCGTGGGGCATGTTCATCGCCAGGCACGGCTACGCCAACGCGCGCGGCTGCTTCGCGATACAACTGCGTCTGATTGATTCGCGCCGCGATTTCCGCGTAATCCGCGCGCGCGTCGATCATGCCCCAGCGTTCGAACTGCGTGAGAAACCAGGCGCCCTCGGCGGCGCGCGGGTAGTTCACCGCGCCGTTGTCGAAGAACCGTACCGGCAGGCCATGCGGCGCCGATGCAGCGATCTCGTTGCCTAAGCGCTCTGCGATCAACGCTTCATCGATGCCGATGAATTCGGGCCGCGCAAGCCAGTGTGCGATCTCCTCGCGATGTCCGGCGCCGTCGAGCCAGCGGCATGCTTCAAGCATCGTCTGGACGAGGGCGCGCGCGGTATTCGGATTCGCCTCGACAAAATCGTGCCGGCATGCCAGCACTTTCTCGGGATGATCGGGCCACACCTCACTCGTATAAGTGACTGTTCTGCCGACACCGTTCGCTTCCGCCATTGCGTTCCATGGTTCGCCGACGCAGAGGCCGTCGAGCTTCTCTTCGGAAAGCGCGGCGACCATTTGCGGTGGGGGAATCACCACGCTCTCAATATCGCGCAATGGATGCACGCCTTGCGACGCGAGCCAGTACGACAGCCACATTGCGTGCGTGCCGGTGGGGAAGGTCTGCGCGAACACCGGCTTGCGGCCGAGCGTCGCCAATGCTTTCGGTAAGCTGCCGTGTTCGGCCAACGCATCGGCGAGGCGCGTTGACAGCGTAATCGCCTGGCCGTTGCGATTGAGCACCATCAGCACGGCCATATCCGTTTGCGGACCGCCGAGGCCGAGCTGCACACCGTAGACGAGACCATAGAGCACGTGGGCCGCATCGAGATCGCCGCTTAGAAGCTTGTCGCGCACGGCAGCCCATGACGGCTGTCGGCACAACTCCAGCGTCAGGCCATGGGCGTGGCCGAATTCGAGCAGCTTGGCGGCGATGAGCGGCGCCGCATCGGACAGTGCGACGAAACCGAGCCGAAGATGAGTTTTCTCGAGCGGTGCGGGCACGGACGAGGAGGAGGCGGAGGCGGCAGAGTTCATGAGCGGCGCTTCATTTGAGCGATTCCGCCGACGCGATAACAGCACGCGCGACTTCGGCGAGTTTGACGCCCTGGTTCATTGCGCGTTTGCGCAGGTTGGCGTACGCAGCGTGTTCGGTGATCTTCTGTTGATCCATCAGCAGGCGTTTGGCGCGATCGATCAGCTTGCGTTCGGTGAGTTCGCTTTCGACTTGCGCGAGCCGTTCGCGTAGCTGCGACTCCTGCGCAAAGCGTGCGAGCGCCACTTCGAGAATCGGCGCGAGCCGTTCCGTGGCGAGACCTTCGACGAGATAGGCGGTGACGCCCGCGCCCACCGCGTCGCGAATCAGTTGCTGGTTCGCGTCGTGGCTGAACATCAGCACCGGGCGGGGTGCGGTGGCATTCATCACCGCGAGCTGTTCGAGCGTATCGCGCGACGGCGATTCCGTATCGATGATGATGACGTCCGGCCGTTCGCTCTGCACCACGCGGTGCAGCGCTTGCGGCGTCGCCGTGCCGGCCAGCATCTCGTAGCCAAGTCGTGCGAGTGCGTCGCGCAGATCGCCTATCGGCTTGTCGGTATCGGTAACGAGAAGAACACGCAGCATGGGGGAGGGTTTATCGACGGCTGACAATCGATAAAGCAACCTGTATGCCAGTGCCGGCCAACCACGGCGAAGCTCACGCAATCACGGGCTTATCTGCGGTGCCGGCAAAGGCGGCTGCACTTGCGCGGTGCGTCCGTGGGGTGTGCACCGAAGCGGGGCGCCATATCACGCCACACCCGCACCGCAGCACGCACTCTTCATGCCGGCGGCCAGTTTTGCGATGACGCCCGACCGGGCAAAGCAGCGAAAGCGAACGCGTGCGCTGATCAATACCACCGCGCGTAACTGCGAGGCGAGAACAGGCAACTGACTGCAATCATGGCGGCTATGCTGACGGCGAGCATGATCCATGCAGCCCCAAACCCGCCGCTCCAGCCGCGAACGATGCCGGCAAAAACGGGCGCGACGGCGGCGACGATAAACCCGACACCCTGAGTGAACGCGACCAGCTTTCCCGCGACGCGATGATCGGCCGAATGATCCATGGCGGTCACGAGCGTCAACGAGAACGTCCCGCCAAGTCCGGCGCCGGCAACGCCGACCCAGACCAATGGCGCCGCATCGGGCCATAGGATCAATCCGAGCAAGCCGACGAATTGGGCGGACAAGCCCAGAACCAGCCACGGCCGCCGGTCCCGGAATGGCGCTGCGGCCAGCGGAAGCAATAAGGCTGCTGCTGCCTGAAACATCGTCATGCTGGCAAGCAACGAGCCGCTATCCGTGACACTCACGCCACGCTGCTGGTAAAACGCGGGCAACCACGCGACGAGCGTCGTGTAGCCACCGTTGACGATGCCGAAGTAGAGGCCAAGTGTCCACGCGCGCCGTTTGCGCCACAAAAGAGGCGCCACGGGACGCGTGACAGCGGACTGTGCTGCAACCCCGGCCGAAGACCGAAGATTCAGACCCAACCAGCAGATCAGTGCGATCAGCGCAGGAATAGCCCATACCGCGAGCCCTGCATGCCACGATCCCATCGCGTTGCTCACCCATGGACTCAGGCGCGCCCCCAGTCCGCCGCCACCCATGATCGATGCCGAGAAGACGCCCATCGCCAACGGCACCCGCGTATGGAAGCGCTGCTTCATGACCGCGGGCAGCAGGGCCTGAATCGCCGCGACACCGACGCCCGCCAGCGCAGCCGTGAACAACAGGCCGGCGCCGCTTGCGGCCGTCGCCCAGCGCGCGCCGCAAGCCAGGCCGATCGCCAGCAAACCGAGCGCGACACCGCGCGTCTCGCCGACCGTACGGGTCAGCGCGCCGGCACCGAACGCGCCGATGCCCATCGCGACAACCGGCAGGCTCGTCAGCAATGACGCGCCGTAGAAGCTCAGACCGGTTGCCGCACGGATCGTCGTCATCAATGGGCTGATCGACGTCAGCAAGGGCCGCAAATTGATGCCGATCACCACGATCACGCCCAGCCACAAGGCATCACGCCACGTCAGCGCGTGGGATGCAGGGGGGGCGTCGGCACGGGCTGAAGTGGCGCTGGAGTGCGAATTCACAATGGACCTGGAGGCGAGAGGTGGACGCTGCCGGTAAGCGCAAAAAAGCTGCGCGACTTTGGCGGCATGGCTGGAACAGCGTGTCGAAGAGAACGAAAAGTTCATCCGAGACCTATTTTGGTCAACAATAGTATCATTAAATGGTTAACCATTTTTTGTGATTCCTGGTATAGGCTGCCGTGTAGCCGCGCCGTGAACACATGGCGCTGGTCGTGCGCCATCGCTACAATGCCCGGCGACATCGCTCCATTTCCGTTACTGAATTCATGGCCCCACGTTCCCGAAGTGCATCGTCTGCCGCTACAGAAACGCCTCTTCACACCGTGATCGAAGACGACCCTGTCACGATCGAAGAGCGCATTTACGCGTCGATTACGGCGGCGCTGTTGCAAGGCCGTTTGCGGCCGGGCGCGCAACTGGTCGAGCGCGATCTCGCTGCCGCGTTTGGTTGCACGCGTGGCGCGTTGCGCAAGGTGCTCGCGCGGCTGGGTTTCGAGGGCAAGCTGGTGCTCGAGGCGAATCGCGGCGCGTTTGTGCCGTCGCCGTCGGAGGAAGATATTCGGCAGGTGTATCGCGCCCGGCAGATCGTCGAGGCCGGCATAGTCGCGGCTTTGTGCGGGAGTTTGAGTGCGGCTCACAAGCGCCGCCTGCGCGCGCATGTGCGTGGCGAGGAGAAGGCGTCACGAGCGGGCGCGGTCGACGCATCCGTGAGGCTCGCGGGCCAGTTTCATGTGTTGCTGACCGAGCTCGCGGGTGGTACGGAATTGCTTGGCCTGGTAGGTCAACTGGTCGCGAAGACCGAGCTTTACAAGGCGTTGTTCGATCCGTCGAAGGGCTCGACCTGCTCGGCGGACGAGCACAGGCAGATTATTGAAGCGCTCGATGCGGGAGACCTGCATGCGGCACTCGCGGCGATGCGGGAGCATCTGTCGGAACTGGAAGAGCGGGTGGTCGAGCAGGCGCGCAAGAGCGCCGCCGGAGAGGATCTCGTTGCGGTGTTCGGGGCGTAGGAAGGCACGGAAAGCGCAGGGAAGCGCAGATAAAGAGGGCGTGACGTGTGCGGCGCCGAGGCGCGCCGCTCAGGCTCGAGTCAATGATTCAAGCCGGAGAAGGCGCGCGAAAGGCTTCGCGAACAACCAGACAACAACAGTTCACCACGCGTTGACCGGTCACGAAGCAGATCGATGAACGGTCAGCGTGCCGCCAGTTTTAACGGCGACGGAATTGCGTATTGCGTGCGCCGCCGCCACCGGTGGCGCGCTCGTCTTTGTGACGGAAATTGATCCGGCCTTTGGTCAGATCGTAAACCGACAGTTCCAGCGTCACGCGGTCGCCCGCGAGAATACGGATGTGATTCTTGCGCATGCGCCCGGATGCGTAAGCGCCAACCACGACGCCGTTGTCGAGCGTCACGCGGTAACGACTATCCGGAAGTACTTCGTCGACGATACCGTCAAGTTCAAGCAGTTCTTCTTTCGCCATGCATAACTCCTGGTCGATGGGATAAGTGGGTGTTGGCCACGCGGTCAAGCCCGGCGCAACATCTGATACGGTTGACAGCTGGCTTTCGGGCCAACTGCTGCGGCACCAGCAGATTCGCTGATAGTACCGCTCAAAGATCGGCGACGGACTGGCCGTCTACGCGGCCGTCGATCAATTGCTCGGCGTGGGCCATGCACGCAATGCGCGCCTTGCCCGTGCCGTCGAACGGAAACAGGTACTGCAGACGGAACACACGCCCGTCGGCCGCCGGATTGGCGCCAACGCGGCAGATGCGCACCGACGCGTCGTAGCCTGCGTCCGGATTGCGGCTCGTTTGACCGTCCGCCGGGCGGCGCGGATAGACGAGCGGGTGAATTTCGTAACCCTTGTACGTCTTGATAGCTGAATTCATGAAGCACGTGTCCTGTATTACGTGGCCCCCGTGTCACGCGTGTTACGCGCGGCACAACAGGCCGGGCAGCGCTGCACCTTGGGGCGCGCCGCCATGGAAAAGGGTTGGCACAGGCCCAATGGCAAGGGCATGAGCGCGGCCGCGCAAAATCGCGGATTCGATGGAGAAGAAACACGCTGATGTCGCGCAGACATCGGGCGCGTAAATGAACTACTCAGCTGCACAACTCGCGACGGCGAATGCAGGCGGCGCATTGCCGGAGTGACGGGATCGCCGACAGGCGGCGGTCGAACAGTCGGGGGTGGTGCGGAGACGCCAATTGAAACTGTGCTTGATACTGCCGGTGTTACGGATGCGGAATACAGCCATTCCAATATGATGCACTAAATGGGGCTAATTGGATAGCAAAAAGTTCCGTGCGCGGGCAAACCGCCCAACTGGCGGGGCGTTGGGCGAGAAAAGGCTGCTGCGGACGGGGCGCCGGCAGCGGACCGGCGCGCCGCGCCCGAGACGGCGCCGGGAGGATAAAGGCGGGTCTCAGCGGGTCGTTTCGGCGACGCGCTTCTGCAACTCGCGTGAAGCGGCGAGCGGAATGCGTGCGTCATCCCAGCCGGCCAGCCATTCGACTTCCTTCGACGTAAAAATCTGCCCGTGATTGCGCAGCGTGTATTGCAGGGAATCGATGATGTGGTTGCGAATGATTTCCGGCGTGCCTTCATCATCGAGCACGGCGCGAAATGCTTCGAGCGTGGCCATCTGTTGCTCCGTGAAAGGGTAGATTCTTTTATCGCACGAAAAAAAAGCGCCCGCCACGCGGACAAAAATGCTTCGGTGCGGATGCAACAACGGGAACCCGAGGAAATCGTCTGGTTGAACGCCCATCAAAGCGCTGCGCGCGATGCGGCCCCGCAATAAAACCGCGCGGCGCAGTCCCTCATGCCGTGGCGGTCGCGGTCGTCGAGTGGGGTCGTTACAATGGCGCGTTATTGCATGTTATTGCGCCTCGCTGCCGGGCAGCGTTGTGCTTGCCGCGCCTGACGGCCATAACCCCGGCGCCTTGCCTGGCTCTTCGGAGCACAAGCGGCGCCGCATCCCTCGAACACTGCGATTCATCAATGCGCAAGACAACCGTCTCTCCCGTGAAAGATCTGCTGCTGGAGCGCTACGCATCCATCGCCGACGGTATCGCGGCGCTGTTCTACCCCTGTGCCGAAGTCGTGATTCACGACCTGCGCGACCAGACGATCGCGTATCTCGTGAACAACCTGTCGAAGCTCGAAGTCGGCGGCCCGTCGGTGCTCGATGAAGTCCACTATGCGGCGCGGGGCCGGACGATCGGGCCCTACGAGAAGCTGAACTGGGACGGCCGGCGTATGCGCTGCGTCAGCAATATCCTGTTCGACGACGAAGGCAAGCCGGCCGGCATGCTGTGCGTCAACTTCAACATCGCGGTGTTCGAAGATGTACGCTCCACGCTCGATCTGTTCATCAAGGGCGGCAATCTGAGCGCCGCGCCCGCGGAGGAACTGTTCCGCGACGACTGGCAGGACCGCATCAACACGTTCCTGCACACGTGGCTGCGCGAGCGGCAAATCGGCATCAATGCGCTCACGCGCGAGCACAAGCGGGAAATCGTCGAGGCGCTGCACGCGCAAGGCGCGTTTCGCGGCCGCAGTTCCGCGAACTATGTGGCCGCCGTGCTGACCATGGGGCGCGCCACCGTCTATAAGATTCTGAAGCAGATGAAAGAGGGCGGCTGAGCGTCACTGCATGGTCGTGTCGATCCGGGTGCCCCGTTTGATGAACAAGGTGACCGGCGTTTTCTCGCAGATCTCGGCGAGGCGGTTGCGCTGGCTATCGTCGAGCGGGCCCTCTACCGAGACGGTGCGCCGAATGAATTGACCGCCGTCGCGCTCGACGTGCAATTCCGTGTCGACCTTGATCCGGCCGCCCGGCCAGGCCTTTCTCTGCATGTACATCCGCAGCGTGGCGGCCGTGCATGCCGCGAGACCCGAGAGCACGAATTCGAACGGCGCCGGGCCGCTATCCTGGCCGCCTTCTCGCGGCCCTTCATCACCGAGCAGGCTGTGTGTGCCCGCATCGACTTTGACGACATAGTTGGGCGCGTCTGCGTCCGAGATGGCGCTTGCGATCGCGAGAGTCATTTTTGTCCTCACTGTTTATCCATGGACCATCTGGCTGAAACGCCCGGCGTTGAAATACGTGCTTGCCGGCCGGAATCTCGTCGGGCAGATCCATCACGAAGAGACCCCGCACCGGATGCAGGATATCAACGCGGCGTCGCGCGTGCACCCTCGCACCTCACGCTGCTTCCAATCGACGCCTGAAATCGACGCCGTGTGACGTGCTTCATCGTGCTCCCGGATGGTCCGGCGCGATACGACAGTTCTACTGTCTGCTTGCCATCGTGAAAAATAACTGCTATTTTTTCATGAAATTATTTGGCTAATTTTTCACGGGGCAGCGCAGATGTTCCATCAGTCCGCCGAGCACGTCGCGAGCTACTACGCGCGCACTTATCCTGGCCC
This sequence comes from Paraburkholderia fungorum, assembly GCF_902833645.1. Taxonomy (GTDB): domain Bacteria; phylum Pseudomonadota; class Gammaproteobacteria; order Burkholderiales; family Burkholderiaceae; genus Paraburkholderia; species Paraburkholderia fungorum. The sequence continues at coordinate 403,490 of NZ_CADFGE010000002.1, read as the reverse complement.
GATTCCGCTGCGTCCGGCTCTTGAAGGGCGCCTGGACTGCGACGTGCTGATCGTCGGCGCAGGTTTCAGCGGCTTGCACACGGCGCTACGCCTCGCGCTGGCGGGCAAGCGTGTGATCTTGCTGGAGGCGAGCCGGGTGGCGTGGGCGGCTTCCGGGCGCAATGGCGGTCAGGCGCTGCTCGGCTGGTCATGCGATATGCCGCCGCTGGAAGCGGCACTGGGGCTGGAGCGTACCCGGCGGCTATGGGACAGCATGTGCTGGGCCGCCGCAGAAATACGGGCGTTGCCGCAGCGGCATGGCTTCGATGCGGACTATCGCGCCGGCAGTCTGTGGGCGGCGGTGCTGCCGCGCCGCGTTGCGCTGCTGCAGCAGGCGCAGCGGGAGGCCGAGGAGAAATGGGGCTACGACCGGATGCGCTTCATTCCTCGCGAGGAGATGCCGGCGTGGATTGCGAGCGAGCGCTACCAGGCGGCGCTCTACGATCCCGAGGCGGGCCACCTGAACCCGCTAAAGCTGGCCCAGGGTCTGGCGGCGGCGATCGAGCAGGCCGGTGGACGTATCTTTGAGCAGAGCCGCGTGCTGGATTACGGCGAGACGCCGGGCGGGCTCGGCGGCTATGTAGCGCGCACCGACAAGGGCGCGGTGCGTGCCGACGTACTGGTCCTCGCCTGCAACGCGTATATCGACCGCCTCGACCGGCAACTGGCGAGGCGCATGTTGCCGGTCGGCACTTACCAGGTGGCCACGGCGCCGTTACAAGCGGAGGTGGCCCGTTCGCTGCTGCCGCGCAACAGTTGCGTGATCGACAACCAGTTCGTTCCCGATTACTTTCGCCTCAGTCCTGACAACCGTCTGTTATTCGGTGGCGGCTGCACGTACGCGGGCGGCATTCCCAAGGATATTGCCGCGGCCACCCGGCCTTACCTCGAACGGGCGTTCCCGCAATTGCGTGGGGTGGAGCTGGAGTTTGCCTGGGGCGGACATATCGATATCAGCATGAAACGCACACCCGATATCGGCCGGCAAGGCGAGCGCTACTGGTTGCAAGGCTATTCGGGGCACGGCGTGCTTCCCACGCTCGCCGCGGCCCGGGCCGTCGCCGACGCGATCCTCGGCGACGATGATCTGCTGGATCTGTATCGGTCCATCGAGAATCCGCCGTTTCCCGGCGGCGCGTTGCTGGCGGCGCCGCTGGAGGTCATGGGTAAGACCTGGTACCGTCTGCGCGACAGAGTCTGAGAGAGCCTGAAGAGGGGATGGAAGGTGAACAAGCAGGAAGAAATCGAAGGTCTTGCGATACTGATTCGCGACCTGCGCAAGCATAAGAAAGTGACGTTGGGCGCATTGGCGGAAAAGATCGGCCGCTCAGTGGGTTTTCTCTCGCAAATCGAGCGTGGTCTTTCGCGTCCGACCGTTGGCGATCTGACCGCCATTGGTGAAGCGCTTGGCGTGCCTACCACGTATTTCTATAACCTGAGCAAGCCGCGAGCGCTGCCTTGGGTGACCCGACCCGATGAACGCCGCACCCTCTATTACGCCGAGGGCGTGACCGACGTGCTGGTGTCGCCGAACATGTCGGCGGGCTTTTCGATGCTGGAAAGCCACCTGGCGCCCGGCGCCAGCAGCGGCGACAAACCGTTGAACGACAGCGACGAGCAAGGTGGCTTCGTCCTCGAGGGCGAGTTGACCATCTGGCTGGACGACGAGGCGCAGCCCGTAACCCTGGGTCCTAACGACGGCTTCCAGGTGCCGGCGCACGCCCGGTTCCGCTACGCCAACCTCTCCGATCAACCGACACGGGTGCTTTGGGTGTTCACCTAGCATTGCGGCGGCCCGCTCGATCAAGCATCGGAGCTGATGCGGAACAAAAATATGGATTGCTAATTACTGACATCGTCAATGAACGTGATAAGCGACCACGGTGAATTTAACATCCCATCATGGCACTGACTTGCCGGCCCCGATCCATCGCAACTTTGCACTGAATCTCAACCCTCGCGCTTGCGCGTGAGAAGGACAACACCATGACGTCCCCCAGCGCTGATCTGCTTAGCGAAGTGAGAGCCTTCCGCGCGGCCTATCCCGAGGTGCGCTACGTCGACCTCATTTGCCTCGACATCCCCGGGCACTTTTACGGCAAGCGGTACCCCGTGGAGATGCTCGAGAAGGTCGCGGGAGGCAGTCTGCTGAAACTGCCGCAGAACTGCATTCTGCTGGGTGCGCAGGGCGGCCTGTACCCGATTGGCGACTATTGCTTTAACGACGGCGACCCGGATGCGGTGCGCCGCCTGATTGCCGGCACCCTCAAACCCGTGCGATGGGAAAGTCAGCTGTTGGGCCAGATGTTGATCAGCTCGGACGGCACCGCGGCGCCCATCGTGTTCGAACCGCGCGAGGTCCTCGCGCGCGTGCTGAAACGCTTCGAGCGGCGCGGCATCCGCCCGGTCGTGGCCTTCGAACTGGAGTTTTACCTGTTCGACGCCCGGCTCGCCGACGGTCTGCCGCAGTTCCCGCGCGATCCATTCTGTGACGACAGGGACGACCAGCCGAACATGCATATCGAGCGTCTGTCGCGCTTCTCCGGGGTGCTCGATGAAATGGTCGAAGTCACACGCGAGCAGGGCGTGGAAGCTACTGTAATCACGGCTGAACTGGGACCGGGGCAGTTCGAGATCAACTTTGCCCACAACGACGATGGCCTGCGCGCCGCAGACTGGGCCGCCCTGTTCTGCCGCAGCACGCGCGGCGTGGCGATGAAACATGGCTACCGCGCCAGTTTCATGAGCAAGCCTTATTTGCAGGCGCCGGGCAGCGGCATGCACGTGCACGTGAGTCTCTACGATGAGGCCGGCAACAACCTGCTGGCGGCGGACGGCCAGCGCCCATTACGCCACGCTGTGGCCGGGTGTCTCGCGCTGTTGCCGCATTGCATGCCGGTCTTTGCCGCCAATCACAACGCGTTTCGCCGCTACGGCTGGAAGGCGAATGCCGCGAGCCGGGGCAGTTGGGGTTTTGAAGACCGCGACGCCTGTATTCGCATTCCCGAATCGGACGATCGCAACCTGCGCATCGAACATCGTGTGGCGGGCGCCGATGCGAACCCGTACCTCGTGCTGGCCGCGATACTCACCAGCATGGAGCACGGCCTTGACACCGGCCGCGAGCCCATCGCGCCGCTCAATGAAGACCGAGCGAGCGGGATCGACTTCCCGAAGGACATGCTCACCGCGGTCGCGGCAATGCAGGATCATCCGGTGGTGCGCGCGGGGATGGGCGAGGAGTTCGTCATGGTCTACTGCGAGAACAAACGGCAGGACCACCTGGATTTTATGAACGAGGTGAGCGCGCGGGAATACCGCTGGTTCCTTTGAGCGCGCATCGAGACTGTAGATCGCTTGCCGCGCGAGTCTCAACGCGTGATTTTTCACGTCCCGACACGGGTTTAAAATAACGGCCGCAACAAGACCGCGTGCTCTGTTTCGGAGGGCGCCGGGTCGTCTACATACATTCCGTCGACCGGAACAGGAGCAGTTGGATGGTGCGTTATCGGCATTACAAAGGCGGCATTTACGAACTGATTTGCGAGGCCACGCTGGAGTCCGACCCAACGGTCACGATGATCGTGTACAAAGCCAGCAATGGTACGATCTGGACGCGTCCGGCTTCGGTATTTTTCGAGCTGGTCGAAATCGACGGCGCCAAGGTTCCGCGTTTCGCGCCGATCAACTAGACGGACTTGCTCAGGCGATCGCAAGCGCGATATTTGCCAAAGAGCGTGCGCCGCCGCCAGGTCATTACAAACAGGAAATCTGAATGCGTTTATTGCTTGCCATCATTCTGCCGTGGTTTCAGTTCTTCACGATTGGCCGGCCGTTTGCCGGCATCATCTGCCTGATCTTGCAGATCACGCTGATCGGCTGGATTCCGGCCGCGATCTGGTCGGTGTATGCGTTGAGCCAGTACAACACCGACAAGAAAATCGCCCGCGCAATGGGCAACGGCCGTTGAGGCCGGCTGCGAGCTTATTCGCCGCGCGCCTGTAACTCGACCGCATCCGGCACTTCGAGCACCACGTCGGTTTCCGCAATCGCCACGCACGGCAGGACGTAGCCTTCTGCTTTTTCTTCCCGGCTGAGGCCGGGCCACTCGATCGTGTAGCGCACGCGTCCTGCCGTCATTTTGCAAATGCAGGTGCGGCACGTGCCATTACGGCACGAGCGCGGCAGGCGGAGATTCGCAAAGCCAGCGGCTTCGAGGATCGTGAGCGAATCGGGCGCTTCGAAGCTTTGGCCGAGCGGCTCGACGCGAACGAGAGGCGGACGGGTGGAGTCGGACATCGTGTGAGCGGGTGACAGATTGCGCCACACTTTACACGCTACGCGCTTGCAGCACGCTGCCGGGCGTCCATGATCCGGCGGCGCCGGGTCAATGCGTCGTGTTCCCGCGCCGCAGATACCGATACACCGTATTTCGCGCCAGTCCCAACTCGCGCGCGGCAGCCGACACATTGCCGTCCAGCCGCTCGAGCGTTTGCGCGATCAAGGTGGCCTGCCAGTCTTCCATCCGGGCGGGTGATGCATGCACGGGTGCGGCCTGTCGTTCACGCCCATCACCCCCGTTAGCATTGCCTGAGTGGGTCGAGTGTGCCTCCAACGGCTGGGCGGCGAGGTCGGCCATCGAATCCCTGCAATCCTGCAGAAAATCCTCCGGCAAATCTTCCAGTTCGATCTGCTCCGCGCCTTCGGCCATGATGCTTGCGGTGCGCAGCACGTTAGCCAGTTGCCGCAGATTGCCGGGCCAGCGGCATTGCGCAAACCGTTCCAGAACCTCATCGGATACACGCCGCGGCAAACGCTCGCCATCCGCCTGCAAGGCCAGCATGCGCTCGACGAGCACGGCCAGATCGCTGCGCTCGCTCAGCGCCGGCAGCGTGACGACGAGGCCGTTGATCCGGTAATACAGGTCTTCGCGGAAGGTGCCGGCTTCAATCATCTCGCGCAGATTGCGGTGGGTTGCGCAGACGATGCGCAGATCGACCGGAATCGCCCGCGTGCCACCGAGCGGCACGACGGTGCGCTCCTGCAGGACACGCATCAGGCGCACTTGCTGGGCGAGCGGCATATCGCCGATTTCATCGAGAAAAAGCGTGCCGCCGTCGGCCTGCACGATCTTGCCGACGCTGCCGCGTTTCTTTGCGCCAGTGAACGCACCGTCCTCATAGCCGAACAATTCTGCTTCGATCAACGTATCGGGCAAGGATGCGCAATTCAACGCAACGAACGGCGCGGAGCGCCGCGGCGAATCGTGATGGATCGCGCGGGCGAGCCATTCCTTGCCGGTGCCGGTTTTGCCGAGCACGAGAATCGGAATGTCGCGGCCACGCAGCTTGGCGACTCGTCGCAGGATGGCGGAGACGTGTGGGTCGCCGGTATCGAGCGTTTCGAGTGTCGCGGGCGGTGTGGGTGGCGTTGCTTCGCACGGACGACCCGTCGCGCGCGCGCCATTGGACGCGGACGCACGCGCCGCGTCAGGCAGGGCTTCCGCCGAAGCCACATAGCGTGGCGCGGCAAATTCACCGCGTGCGACCACCCGCACGCCGCTTGGCAAGGTCAACTCGACGCTTTCGCCGGGCGCGCGCGCGATCTGTTGCAGCAGCCGGGCGAACGCGGTACCGAACAGCGCATCGAAGCGCTGTCTTTGCAGCTCGGCGAGTGGCTGGCCGAATTGAAACAGCGCGCTGCGATTCGCGGACAGGAACACGCCGTCTGGGGCAAAGGCGGCTAGTCCTTCGTACAGCGTACCGATGAATTCGGCGCGTGCGTGAAAGTGGACACGAATCGCGTCGGCGAACTGATTGGAGAACAGGTGATTTTCGATCATCTGCGCCGACATCCGCACGAGCGCCAGCGTGTGCTTGTGGAAGCCGCGCGTGTCGCCGCTGACATCGAGCGCGCCGATGGTGCGCCCGAACGGATCGGCGATCGGCGCGCATGAACAGGTCAGGATCCGGTTCGCGTGCAGGAAATGCTCGCCGGCGTGCACGACGGTTGGCTGCCCATCGACGAGCGCGGTGCCGATCGCGTTCGTGCCGCGATCCGCTTCGGCCCATGACACGCCCGGGCACAGCGCGACGCGATTGGCTTTTTCGATGAAGTCGCTGTCGCCGAGACTGTGGAGAATCACGCCGTGATTGTCGGTAAGCAGCACCATGCTTTGCGTGTCGACAATCTGCGCGTGCAAGGTCTCCATGACGGGAAGCGCGTGCGTATAGAGCGACTGATTGCGCTCGACCAGCTCACGCAGCGCGACGCGGCGCAGCGGCTGAAAGTCCGGCGTTTCCGACGCCCGCAAGCCGACTTCGAGCGAGCGGGCGTGAGCCTGCGCGATGACATCTGGACGACCGACGGCGGCCGGCGTGGCAGGACGATGAGTCAAAGCATGTCTCCGGTTATCGGACCCGGCAGGTGCGTTGCCCGCCATTGCGTTGCGCAGTGCAGCATACGGGGTGGATGCGTGCTTGCGGCTGAACACCGATATTACAGGACGAAACGGGAGCGGAGCGAAAGCCCCCGCAGCAGGAAAAACCAGTTCACGCGATGGGGGCGGTGCCTCAAAACAGCACGTCAGGCACCAAAATCAAGCAAACAAAAAGGAAAACTTGCGCAGCGCCCGAACTCGTCTACAGTGAATCCAATCACCTCCGCGAGGCGCGAAGTACGGCGCGCTCGCAACCGCGAGGTGACGGACCCGCACTACCGGCATCCGACCAGGGGGAAAAGCGCTGCAAGTGCGACCAGACTCAACCAGCGTGCGCAGTACCGACCGATTCATGCGCAGCACCCAACCTTTCAGGTGAATCCCATGCAGATCCTCTTCCCGAACGAAACCCCTGAATATTCAGGTCGCGAACTTACCTTGGCGTTTCCGGCAATGGTCGATGGGCAAAGGGTGGAATGCATGATCACGGCCGAGGCACTGGAAGACCACTTTGGCGCCGCCTCGCCGCGTCTGGAAGACATGGTCGGCGCATTCGACGCGCACCGGGCCCGGATCGAAGCAGCGACGAGACGTCTGCTGTCGGAAACACGGGCGCAATGTCTGGTGCTGAGAAGCGGTTACGTGCGCTTCTATGAAGCGAACTGGCGCAACTGAGCGCGTGCGCCAAAGACCCGGCGCCGGCTTAAACCATTCGCCGCAGCGTCTGGTCCTTGAACACGACATAGTGTGCAATCGCCGCCAGCGCGTGTAATCCGATCACCCAATAGAACGCGTTGCCGAGCCACACATGCGCGGTCTTGAGCAATGGCTTGGCGACCGGATCCGCGCCGATCAGCGTGTAGTTGACGTTGATCCAGGCGAGCGTGACCGGATGCCCACCGGCATTGATCATCAGGATGCCGAGCAGCGGCTGCGCGAAGATAAAAGCATATAGGGCGAGATGCGCGGCGCGCGCCAGAAACGCGAGCAGCCGGTTGCCGGTGAGTTCCGTGGGTGCGCCGGCCCAAAGCCGCCACAGCAGGCGCAGAACCGCCAACGCCAGCACCAGGGTGCCGGCCCACAGGTGCACGCTGCTCCACAAAGCCCGGCTGTCCGACCCTTTTGGCCCACGAATTTCGATTGCCAGATAGGCGAGCGCGACCAGCAGAAAAATCGCCCAATGAAAGAAGATCGCGGGCGTCGTATAACGGTCCGAGGCGCGGTGGTAGGACATGCAGGGAACTCCTGTGACCAGATCGTTGGTTTTTATCAATCATCGGATGATAAAGGGTGCCAGAGCTGAACGGACGCCTTCAGGGAAACGATTATTGATCCAGACCGAACCGTGGCCAAACACCGTGGCGCTATCGCCGTGCTCTCAGCCGGGAGCGGCATGGCATCGCATTGCGCATTGAGCGCTGCCCTGCCATGCCGCGTCTTGTTTTGTTTTGTCCCGAACCGGTTCCCGGCTTGCGTGCCAGAAGCCGTCGTGTTTATTCGCTGCCGAGGTAGAAATAGCGGAACAGGAAAATCGCCGCGATGATCCACACCACCAGCTTCACTTTGCGTGCTTGCCCGGTCAGCAGTTTCAGGCCGGCATACGAGATGAAACCGAACGCGACACCATTGGCGATCGAATAGGTGAACGGCATCAGTAGCGCGGTGAGCGCGGCCGGCACGACTTCGGTGGCGTCGTCCCACGGCAAGTCGAGCATTTCGCGCAGCATCAGGCACGACACGTACAGCAGGGCCGGCGCCGTCGCGTAGCCGGGCACCACGGCCGCGAGCGGTGCGAAAAACAGCGCCGCGAGGAACAGCACGGCGACGGTGATCGCCGTCACACCGGTGCGGCCGCCGGCCTGTACGCCCGACGCGCTTTCGATATACGCGGTGGTCGACGACGTGCCCAGCATCGAGCCGGCCAGAATCGCCGTGCTGTCGGCGAGCAGGGCGCGGTTCAGCCGGAACATCTTGCCTTCCACCAGCAGTCCGGCACGATTGGCCACGCCCATCAGGGTGCCGGTCGCATCAAACAGTTCGACGAGGAAGAACACCAGGATCACGTTCAGCACGCCGGTGGAGAGCGCGCCGCGAATGTCGAGCTGGAACAGTGTCGGCGAAATGGACGGCGGCGCGGAGACGATGCCGTGGAACTGGTTGCCGCCGAAGAAAAAGCTCAACACCGTCACGCCGACAATGCCGATCAGGATCGCGCCGCGCACCCGCAGAAAGTCGAGTGTGACGATCGCGAAGAAGCCGATCACCGCGAGGATCACATGCGGGTTGTGCAGATCGCCGAGCGTGACGAGGGTGGCCGGATTGCCGACCACCACGCCCGCCGTTTTCAGCGAAATGATCGCGAGAAACAGGCCGATACCGCCGGTGATGGCAATCCGTATCGAATGTGGAATGCCGTTGACGATCACTTCGCGCACGCGAAACAGCGTGACGATCAGGAACAGGCAGCCGGAGATGAACACCGCGCCGAGCGCGGCTTGCCAGGTGAAACCCATGCCTTTCACGACCGTGTACGCGAAGTACGCGTTCAGGCCCATGCCGGGCGCGAGCGCGATGGGGTAGTTCGCGTAGAGGCCCATGATCAGCGAGGCCAGCGCGGCGACGATGCAGGTCGCGACGAAAACGGCGTCCTTCGGCATGCCGGCGTCGCCGAGAATCGCCGGGTTGACGAAGATGATGTAGGCCATCGTCAGGAAGGTTGTCAGCCCTGCGAGCACTTCAGTGCGCAGGTCCGTGCCGGCGGCGTCGAAGCCAAAGTATCGTTTTATGGAGTCCATGTGGCGGGTCTCTCGTTGTTCAAAAAGCGTTTCTTGTGGTTGATACGGGCTATGCGCAGCAGATGAGCAGGCCACGCGCATGGCGACCGCACCGTCCGACACGGGTCTGATCGCTGATGCGCCACGCAGCCAGGCCTACCGGCGGATTGTAGTCATGATTGGCGGCGCCGCCCAGATTGCGTGACGGCAGGCTGCGCTGAAGGGGCGTGATGATACCTTGTCGGCGCGCGGAGTGGCGCGGCGCGAGGTGGCAAACAGGCTTGCGGCGTTGCGGCGGGGAGGGAGGGTTTTGCGAGGCGGGCGACGGCAGAGGCATGCCTTACATACGCGCCAGGCGCGCCAGATGCGCCAGATGCGCCAGATGCGCCAGATGCGCCAGATGCGCCAGATGCGTCATCTGCGCAGCGGTAAGGAACACCGCGCCGGCATCGCCCGCAACCGTTGCAGTCGCGGGCGGCCGGCTTGCCGTTTGAAGGCTGGGGTGAGACCGGTTACTGGGTCATGCTTGCGCCTTGCCGCTGCGCGCGACGCGCGGCGACAATGCGGCCGGCGCGCTGCGCGTTGTCCGGATAGTCGATCCAGTCGAGCGGATCGTAACCGGCGGCGCGCCAGTCGGCCAGATCGGCTTTCACCTGGGCACGCGTGAGCGGCGCCGCCGGGTCGTAAGGCCGTGAAGTTTGCGCAAACGCGGTGCTCATGCCAACGGCGGCCAACAGCGCGCCGAGTCCAACTAAAGAAACGATTTTCATGATTGGCTCCTATGGAGCGGTTAAAAACGACTCCCGTATTTTAATTTTTCGTAAGCATTTCGATTAAGCCGGTTGAACGTAATGCACCGTTTCATCCGGCGCTCCAAAGCGGCCCCGATTGAGGCCGCGTGCCGCTCGTCTCAGGGAGGCGAAGGCTTGCTGAAGCGGTCCAGCACCGCGCTCAGCAGATCGATCGGCAGTGGAAAGACGATCGTCGAATTCTTGTCGGCGGCAATCGTCGTAAGGGTTTGCAGATAACGCAACTGCATGGCCTGCGGTTGCCGCGAAAGCGTCTGCGCCGCCTCCAGCAGATGCTGCGAGGCCTGCAGTTCGCCTTCCGCATGAATCACCTTGGCGCGGCGTTCGCGTTCCGCTTCGGCCTGACGCGCAATCGCGCGGATCATCGTTTCGTTGATGTCCACATGTTTGATCTCGACGATCGATACCTTGATACCCCACGCATCGGTCTGGGCATCGAGTACCTTCTGGATGTCGGCGTTCAATTGCTCGCGCGCCGCCAGCAAATCGTCGAGTTCGTGCTTGCCGAGCACCGCGCGCAGCGTAGTCTGCGATAACTGGCTGGTCGCCTCGAAATAGCGCGCGACCTGAATCACCGCCTTCTCCGGATCGACGACGCGGAAATACACCACCGCATTGACCTTCACCGACACGTTGTCACGCGTGATGACGTCTTGCGGCGGCACGTCGAACACGACGGTACGCAAATCCATCCGCACCGCCTGCTGCACGATCGGGACGATCAGCACGAGCCCCGGCCCTTTGACCTTCCAGAAGCGTCCGAGCATGAACACCACGCCGCGTTCGTACTCGCGAAAAATCCGTATCGACGATGCAATCAGTACCGCCACCAGCAGAATCAGAATGCTGCTGAAGCCAAATGTGAAACCGATCATGTGTGTTCTCCTTGTTGTTGTACTTCCGCGGGCACCACGGTCAGCGTCAGTCCGCGCCGTGCCGTGACGCGCACCGCTTGACCGACTGCGACCGGGGCCGTGCTGGACACCCGCCAGCGCTCACCTTGCACCTGCGCCCAGCCGGCCAGCGTGCCGCCCGCGGTGGCGTTGGTCGTGGCGATTCCCGCTGCATTCGCGCTTGCGCTTGCGACTGCGCTTGCGTCTGCGTTTGCGGTTACGTCTTCAGTTACGCCCCCAGGCAGCGGACCCGCGTCGAGCATGACGCCGAGGCTGCCGATCAGCCCTTCGGAGCCGGTCACCACGGGCCGGCGTCGTGCCCGCAACGCGAGCCTCGACACACCGAACACAAACGCGACGCTGAACACGAGCACCGCCGCGATCAGCGGCAGCGGAATGCCGTAGCCGGGCACGTCGGTATCGATCAGCATCAGCGCACCGATCACGAACGCGATCACCCCGCCGAAGCCGAGCGAGCCGAAGGTCGGCAGAAACGCCTCGCCGATCAGGAAGGCAATGCCGAGAAAGATCAGGCCGAGCCCGACGTAGTTGATCGGCAGCATCTGCATCGCGAACAGCCCCATCAGCAGACTGATGGCGCCGACCACGCCCGGCAGCAAAAAGCCCGGATTGGCGAACTCGAAGAACAGGCCGTACATGCCGATCATCAGCAGCATCAGCGCGACATTCGGATCGGTGATGACCGCAAGGAACTGGCTGCGCCAGTCGGCTTCGAGCGTGACGACCGGCGCGTTGGCAGTGTTCAGCCTGACGTCGCCGCGGCTCGTGCTGATCGTGCGGCCGTTCACCTGGCGTAGCAGGTCCGCAATGTCGCGCGCATTCAGATCGACCACGTGCTGCGCGAGCGCCTCGCCGGCCGACAGGCTGACGGCCTCGCGCACGGCGCGTTCGGCCCAGACGGCGTTGCGGCCGCGCAACTGGGCGAGGCCGCGGATATAGGCGGCCGCGTCGTGGACCTGTTTGCGCAACTCGGTGGATGGCGTGTCGAGGGGCAGGGCGGCACTGGCCGGCGTGGCTGCGCTGGCGGCGTTCGCCGGGCCGGCTGACGCAGCGGCGCCGGGTTCGCTTTTGGGTGCGCCGCCGCCGGGCAGACCAGGCATACCGCCGCCCGCCGGCGGTTCTGCCCCGCCGATGCCCATCTGGATCGGCGTCGCCGCGCCGAGGTTGGTGCCCGGCGCCATCGCGGCAATATGGCTGGCGTAGACGATATAGGTGCCCGCGCTCGCGGCGCGCGCGCCACTCGGGGCGATGAAGGTGGCGACAGGCACTGGCGAAGCGAGAATCGCCTTGATGATCTGCCGCATCGACGTATCCAGCCCGCCGGGGGTATCCAGTTGCAGTACGGCGAGTTGCGCGCGCTGGTCGGCGGCGCGCTGCAGGCTGCGCACAATGAAGTCGGCACTGGCCGGACTGATTGCGCCATTCACTGGAATCACGACCACGCTATCAGGCGCGATGCTGGCCTGGGCAGCCGAGGCCGGCGGTGCGTTTTCGCACAACGCGAAGCCGAGCGCCAACAGGACGCCGAACGCGGTCATGCCGCGCATCAACCGGCCCGCGACGCCGCCACGGATAAGCGCGGCGCGCGGACCAGACTGCCGGAACGGGAGACGTGGATACGTGCTCATCGCTGACGGCTGCCGCGCCATGCCGACGGGTATCGACGGCGCGGGCCGCTACCTCAGGAAGGCTGGCCTGCTCCTTACAGCTTAGTCCGATTCCGTGCGGCGCGTGAAATCCGCATGCGCCGGCCGGTAGTCGCCTGGCCGCATGCCGGTCCACTTGCGAAACGCGCGATGAAACGCGCTCGGTTCGGCAAAACCCACGGCGGTCGCGATGTCGGCAATCGTGCGTCCGCTGTCCTGCAACTCGCCGATTGCGATGTCGCGCCGCAAGTCGTCCTTGATCGACTGATACGTATAGCCTTCCTGCTTCAGATGTCGCCGCATCGTCGCTTCGGCGACATTCAGGCGCAGCGCCATCTGGTCGGCGGCGGGCCAGCTGGCCATCGGCAGTGCGCGCAGCATTTTGCGCACCCGCGCGGTAAGCGAGCCGGGATTTCGGTATTTGACGATGAAGCTGCCGGGCGCATCGCGCAGAAAGGGCTTCGCCGATTTGCTGGTCTGGATCACCGGGAGGTCGAGAAACGCCGTCGAGAGGTCGACGTACGACTCGGCCTGATCGAACGCCATGTCGTCGCAGAACATCAGACGGTACTCGTGCGCGGCAGGCGGCTCGGCGCAGCGAAAACGCGCCTCGATCAGCGGAATGCGGCGTCCGACCAGCCAGCACAACAGGCCGTAGACGAGGATGAAGTAGGTCGCGTAAGCGAACATGGCGGGCGGCTTCGCGCCTTCGCGTTCGACATAGCGCAGCCGCACGCGCTGCGCGTCCGTCTCGATCCGTGCGCCAAGGTCGTCCAGCACGAGCTGCATGAAGCCGACCGCCCGCTTGAGCGCCTGCGCGCCGTTACGTGCGCTCAACGCCATCTGCGTCATCGCGATGAAACTGCCGCTCTTCATGCGGTGCGAATCCTGACCGAAGAATTCGTCGTCCAGCGCGCGGGCGATGCCGGCCCATAACGCGCCGTACTGCGCCGCCGAAACCCGGCTTTTCGGCGACGCCAGCATGGTGGCCGCAATGCCGGCCGCTTCGGCGAGCGGCAGCGCATCGAAACCGCGCGCCCGTGCCAACGCCAGAGCCTCTTCGACCAGGCTGACGGAAATCGTGCCTCTGTCATTCTTGAAGTTCTTCATGTTTCTCGTGGCTGTCTGGCAAACGCGCTCAACATTTTCCTTGGAACGAAGCGCCGATCCCCCGAAAAGTCGGCCTGCTCCGGCCTTTCATGATACAGGCATGGCAAATGCGCTCAAACAGAATGATCGGGCTGAGCATCGAACCTGTCCAGCGGCTTGCCTACACTTGAACTGAATCGACCGCGGGACGCATTGCCCGGAGACACCCGGCGAGCCAGCCTCGCCGCCGCGACTCGATGCATATAACAGGATTGAGCCATGGATAGCTTCTATACCGAAGAGCAGCGGATGATCCGCGACGCCGCGCGCGACTTCGCCACTGAGCGCCTCGCGCCGCACGCCGCCCAATGGGATCGGGATGCGTTGCTGCCGGCAGACGTGGTCGCACAAATGGGCGAGCTGGGTTTCCTCGGCATGATCGTGCCGTCCGAGTGGGGCGGCTCCTATACCGACTACGTGGCTTACGCGCTCGCGATCGAAGAGATCGCCGCGGGCTGCGCCTCCTGCGCCACGCTGATGAGCGTGCACAACTCGGTCGGCTGCGGGCCGATCCTGAACTTCGGCACCGACGCGCAAAAGAACCGCTATCTGAAGGACCTGGCCACCGGGCGCACCATCGGCGCGTTCTGCCTGACCGAGCCGCAAGCCGGCTCCGAGGCGAACAATCTGCGCACCCGTGCCGTGCTCAGCGACGGCAAATGGGTGCTCAATGGCAACAAGCAGTTCGTGACCAACGGCTCGCGCGCCAATGTGGCGATCGTGTTTGCCGTCACCGATCCTGAGCGCGGCAAGCGCGGCCTGTCGGCCTTCATCGTGCCGACCGATACGCCGGGCTTCAACGTCGGCAAACCCGAACACAAGCTAGGGATTCGCGCCTCGGACACCTGTCCCATCTCGCTTGAGGATTGCGCGGTTCCCGAGGCCAATCTGCTCGGCGAACCGGGCGAAGGTTTGCGCATCGCGTTGTCGAATCTCGAGGGCGGCCGTATCGGTATCGCGGCGCAGGCGGTCGGCATCGCGCGTGCCGCGTTCGATGCCGCGCGCCGCTATGCGAGCGAACGTGTCCAGTTCGGCAAGGCGCTAAAGGACCACCAGACTATCGCCAGCATGCTCGCCGACATGACCACGCGCCTGAACGCCGCGCGTCTGCTCGTGCACCATGCGGCGCGGCTGCGCACGGAAGGTTTGCCGTGTTTGTCGGAGGCCTCGCAGGCCAAGCTGTTCGCGTCGGAAATCGCCGAGGATGTGTGCTCGAAGGCGATCCAGATTCATGGCGGCTATGGCTATCTCGAGGACTACGCCGTGGAACGCCACTATCGCGACGCCCGCATCACGCAGATTTACGAAGGAACCAGTGAAGTGCAGCGGATGGTCATTGCGCGCCAGGTTTAAACGCGAAGCGAACGGCGTTTGAGCGCAAAATAGTCTGGAAGCAGGGCAAAAAGCAGGGCAAAAAGCAGGGCAAAAAGCAGGACAAAAAAAGCAGAAGCTAAAAGCAGAGCGCATAGCGCGCCATCAGCATGGGATCGGACGAGGCGCCAAAGCGCTCACGCCGGCCGACAATGGAGACGACGATGACTGTAGCGAAGGGTTTTCTCGAAGCGCGTGACCTGTTATTGCGCCATCGCACCGACTACGAGCGCGCCTACCGCGAATTCGCGTGGCCGGCGCCAGGCGAGTTCAACTGGGCGCTCGACTACTTCGACGTGATCGCGCGAGACAACGACAACCCGGCGCTATGGATCGTCGACGATCTGGCCAGTGACGGCTTGCGGCTCTCCTTCGCGCAGATGTCGGAACGCTCGTCGCGCATGGCGAACTTCCTGCGCGGTCTCGGCGTGGGGCGCGGCGACCGCCTGTTGCTGATGCTGCCGAACCGCGTCGAACTGTGGGATGTGATGCTTGCGGCCATGAAGCTCGGCGCGATCGTATTGCCCGCCACGACCCAGCTTTCCGCCGACGACGTGCGCGACCGCGTGCAGATCGGCGGCGCGCAGTTCGTGGTGGTCGATAGCGCGGAGCTCGCCAAGTTCGATGCGCTCGACGTGCCGCTGACCCGCATCTCGGTCGGCACGCCGCGCGACGGCTGGATCGACATCGCCGCCGCTTATGATGCATCGCCGCAATTCACGCCGGAGGGCGTCACGCGCTCCACCGATCCATTGCTGCTGTACTTCACGTCGGGCACCACCTCCAAACCGAAGCTCGTCGAGCACACCCACCAGAGTTACCCGATCGGCCATCTGTCGACGATGTACTGGATCGGTCTGCAGCCGAACGATATCCACTGGAACATCAGCTCGCCGGGCTGGGCCAAGCACGCGTGGAGTTGCTTCTACGCGCCGTGGAATGCGCAGGCCTGCGTGTTCGTCTACAACTTTCCGCGCTTCGTGCCGAAAGATACGCTCGACGTACTGGTGCGTTTCAACGTCACCACGCTGTGCGCGCCGCCCACGGTCTGGCGCATGCTGGTGCAGGAACATCTCACCGACTATCCGGTGAAGCTGCGCGAGATCGTCGGCGCGGGCGAGCCGCTGAATCCGGAGATCATCGAGCGCGTCAGGCATGCGTGGGGAATCACGATTCGCGACGGTTTCGGCCAGACCGAAACCACCTGCCAGATCGGCAACCCGCCCGGCCAACCGGTGGTGGCGGGATCGATGGGCCGACCGCTCCCGGGCTACCGGATCGAGCTCCTCGATGCCGACGATCAGCCCGTCACCGAAGGCGAAATCTCGTTGCCGCTGGCCGAACGTCCGCTCGGTTTGATGACCGGTTATGCGAACAACGCCAACGCCACCGCGCAAGCCATGCGCAACGGTTTCTACCATACGTCCGACGTCGCGCTGCGCCGCGATGACGGTTACTACGTGTACGTCGGCCGCGCCGATGACGTCTTCAAATCGTCCGACTACCGGCTCAGCCCGTTCGAACTCGAAAGCGTGCTGATCGAACACGAGGCGATCGGCGAAGCCGCCGTGGTGCCGAGTGCCGACGCGCTGCGCCTGTCTGTGCCTAAAGCGTTCGTCACCGTGCGGCAGGGCTATGAAGCCGGCCCCGAACTCGCGCGCGCGGTGTTCGCGTTCTCACGCGAAAAGCTTGCGCCGTACAAGCGGATTCGCCGTTTGCAATTCAGCGAGCTACCGAAAACCATCTCCGGCAAGATCCGCCGCGTCGAATTGCGGCGCCGCGAAATGGAGCGCGAAACCGAGCCCGCGCGCCTGCCCGGCGAGTACTGGGAAGAGGACTTCCCGGATCTGCGTTGATTCGTTGTTTCCAGTCACCGGTTGGCCCTCATAGGGCCGTCCATGGTCACCGATACGGCCACCGATATGGCCACTGCACAGGAGTTCCAGCATGAACACAATTGCTTCGAACCAGGTCCCCACCGTCAAGCTGCTGATCAACGGCGAGTTCGTCGAATCCAAAACCACCGAGTGGCGTGACATCGTCAATCCGGCCACCCAGGAGGTCCTCGCACGCGTGCCGTTCGCTACCGCGAATGAAGTGAACGAGGCGATCCAGTCGGCGCACACTGCGTTCAAGACGTGGAAGGACACGCCGGTCGGCGCGCGCATGCGCATCATGCTGAAGTTCCAGGCGCTGATTCGCGAGCATTCGCCGCGTATCGCGAAGACCTTGAGCGCCGAGCAGGGCAAGACGATTCCCGACGCGGAAGGCGATATTTTCCGCGGGCTTGAAGTGGTCGAGCACGCCTGCTCGATCGGCACCTTGCAGCAGGGCGAATTCGCCGAGAACGTCGCAGGCGGCGTGGACACCTACACGTTGCGCCAGCCGATCGGTGTATGCGCCGGCATCACGCCGTTCAATTTCCCCGCGATGATCCCGTTGTGGATGTTCCCAATGGCGATCGTCTGCGGCAATACATTCGTGCTGAAGCCTTCCGAGCAGGATCCGTTGTCGACGATGCAACTGGTCGAACTGGCGCTTGAAGCCGGCGTGCCGAAGGGCGTGCTGAATGTGGTGCACGGCGGCAAGGACGTCGTCGACGCGCTCTGCACGCACGATCTGGTGAAAGCGATTTCCTTCGTCGGTTCGACGGCGGTGGGCACGCATGTTTATCGCCTTGGCAGCGAACACGGCAAGCGCGTGCAATCGATGATGGGCGCGAAGAACCACGCGGTGGTGCTGCCCGATGCAAATCGCGAGCAGACCTTGAACGCGCTGGCGGGCGCCGGGTTTGGCGCGGCGGGGCAGCGCTGCATGGCGACCTCGGTGGTCGTGCTGGTCGGCGCGGCGCAGCAATGGCTGCCCGATCTCGTCGCCAAGGCGAAGACGCTGAAGGTCAACGCGGGTAGCGAGCCGAATACCGACATCGGCCCGGTGGTTTCGCGCACCGCGAAGCAGCGCATTCTCGGCTTGATCGAACAGGGCGTGAAAGAGGGCGCGACGCTCGCGCTCGACGGCCGCGACGTGAAGGTGCCCGGCTATGAGCAAGGCAACTTTATCGGCCCGACCGTCTTCACCGACGTCACCACCGACATGGAGATCTACCGCCAGGAAATTTTCGGCCCGGTGCTGGTGGTGCTGAATGCCGCGACGCTCGACGACGCGATCGCGCTCGTCAACCGCAATCCGTTCGGCAACGGCGTGGGTCTCTTCACGCAAAGCGGCGCGGCGGCGCGCAAATTCCAGAGCGAGATCGATATCGGCCAGGTCGGTATCAACATTCCGATTCCGGTGCCGGTGCCGTTCTTCAGCTTTACCGGCTCGCGCGGCTCGAAACTCGGCGACCTCGGGCCGTACGGCAAACAGGTCGTGCAGTTCTACACGCAGACCAAAACCGTCACCGCGCGCTGGTTCGACGACGACACCGTCAACGACGGCGTCAACACGACCATCAGTTTGCGCTGAGCCATTCAGTCCAGTGGAGACAACACCATGAAAATAGGCTTTATCGGGCTCGGCAACATGGGCGCGCCGATGGCGCTCAACCTGCTCAAGGCGGGCCACACGGTCAAGGTATTCGACCTCAATGCGCAAGCGGTGCAGGCGCTCGTCGAGGCGGGCGCCAATGCGGCCGCTTCGCCGAAAGCGGCGGTGACCGACGTCGAATCCGTGATCACGATGCTGCCCGCGGCCGCGCACGTGCGCAGCGTACTGACCGCGGACGACGGCGTGCTCGCGGGAATCGCGAAAGGCGTACCGATCATCGATTCGAGCACCATCGACCCGGCCAGCGTGAAGGCGTTTGCCGAACTGGCCGCGCAACACGGCAACACCTTCGTCGATGCGCCCGTTTCGGGCGGCACCGGCGGCGCGGCGGCCGGCACGCTGACCTTCATGGTGGGCGGCAGCGCGAGCGCGTATGAGCAGGTCAAGCCGGTGTTGTCGGCGATGGGCAAGAACATCGTGCATTGCGGCGACACCGGTACCGGCCAGGTCGCGAAGATCTGCAACAACCTCGTGCTCGGCATCACCATGGCCGGCGTGGCCGAGGCGATGGCGCTGGGCGAGGCGCTCGGCATCGACACGAAAGTGCTGGGCGGCATCATCAATACCTCGACGGGCCGCTGCTGGAGTTCGGACACGTATAACCCGATGCCCGGCGTGATCGAAACCGCGCCGTCCACGCGCGGTTATACCGGCGGCTTCGGCACCGATCTGATGCTCAAGGACCTGGGGCTTGCCACCGACGCCGCGAAATTCGCGCGTCAACCGGTCTATCTCGGCGCGTTGGCGCAACAGCTTTATCAGACGATGAGCACGAAGGGCGCGGGACGGCTGGACTTTTCCGCGGTGATCAAGCTCTACCGCGACGACAGCAAAGACGGCAAGGGCAGGGACGCGTCATGATCGAACTCGACTATGCCCACGACGGCGCCGTCGCGCTGCTGACGCTCAAGCGGCCACCCGCGAACGCATTCACGCCGGATGGCTTGCTGATGTTGCAGCAGACCATCGAACGTCTGAACGGCGAAGCGCGCGTGCGGGCCATCGTGATAAGCGGTGACGGTCCCAAGTTCTTCAGCGCGGGCGCCGATCTGAACACGTTCGCCGACGGCAATCGCGAGGTCGCACGCACAGCGGCGACGCGCTTCGGCACGGCGTTCGAAACCTTGCAGAACGCGCGGCCGGTGGTGATCGCGGCGATCAACGGTTATGCGATGGGCGGCGGGCTCGAATGCGCGCTGGCCTGCGATATCCGCATCGCCGAGCAACACGCGGTGATGGCGCTGCCTGAAACGGCGGTGGGCCTGCTGCCCTGCGGCTGCGGCACGCAGACGTTGCCCTGGCTGGTCGGCGAAGGCTGGGCCAAGCGGATGATCCTGACCGGCGAACGGGTGGATGCGGAGACCGCCTTGCGTATCGGCCTCGTCGAAGAAGTGGTGGACAAGGGCGCTGCACGCGAGGCCGCGCTGAGCATGGCCGCGCGTGTCGCGACCTTGAGCCCGCAGGCGGTCGGCTTCAGCAAGACGCTGATTCATCAGGGCCGCAACGGCGTGCCGCGCGCGGCGGCGCTCGCGGTGGAGCGGGAACGCTTTGTCGATCTGTTCGACGGCGCCGATCAGCGTGAAGGCGTCAATGCATTTCTCGAGAAACGCGCGCCACGCTGGCAGGTGACGCAGGTTGAGCACGCAGGGCAGCTCCAACCGGGTGCCAACGTCGAACAGGAGCCCCGTCGATGAGCGCTTTGCAGAGCGTCACAGCCGATACGAGCGCGGAAGCGGAGCGCGAGATTCTGTTTCGCGTGGTCAACCGTGTGGCGATCATTACGCTGAACCGGCCTGCCGCGCTCAATGCGCTGTCGCATGCAATGGTGCGCGAGCTTGCCGTACTGGTCGAACATTGCCGTACCGACGACGGCATCGTTGCCCTCGTGCTGAAAGGCGCGGGCGCCAAAGGTTTTTGCGCGGGCGGCGACGTGCGCGAGGTGCACCGGCTCGCGAAGAATGGCGATAGCCGCTGGCTGGCGTTTTTCGTCGACGAATACCGGCTCGACTATGCGCTGCACCGGTTTCCGAAGCCGGTGGTCGCCTTGCTCGACGGTATTTCGATGGGCGGCGGCATGGGGCTCGGTCAGGGGGCGCGGCTGCGCATTGTCACGGAGCGCAGCAAGGTCGCGATGCCGGAAACGCGCATCGGCTTCCTGCCCGACGTTGGCGCGACGCGGTTTCTGAGCGTGATGCCGGCGGAAGTCGAACTTTACGTCGGGCTCACCGGTGCGACCTTGTCCGGCGCCGATGCGCTGCGCCTGCAACTCGCGGATCTGTGCGTGCCGGCCGATTGGCTTGCGACTTTCGAAGAGCGCCTGCAGCGCATGCCGCACGCGGGGGATCTGATGGGTGCGTTGCGCGGCGTGTTCGAGCCGCCTTGCAATATCATTCCCCACGCCGCATTGGGGCCGTTTACCCAATTGATCCTGAGACACTTCGACCGGCGTTCGAGCGTCGAGCGGATTGTCGCGACGTTGCGCCACGATCTGGAGCGCGAGCCGCCGCGCGAGGTGAGGCAGTGGCTGCAGTCTACCTACGACGCGCTGGCCGGGCATTCGCCCACGATGCTGTATGTCACGCGCGAGGCATTGCTGCGCGGCCGGCAGATGAGCCTCGCGGAGTGCTTCCGGATGGAACTGGGCATCGTCAAGCGGGTGATCGAGGAAGGCGATTTCTGCGAAGGCGTGCGGGCCCACTTGATCGACAAGGATCGCAAGAGCCGCTGGGCGCCCGCGACACTCGCGGAAGTGAGGCCGGAACGGGTCAGGCATTTTCTGGCTTCGCCGTGGAAGCGGGAGAGCCATCCGTTGGCCGCCTTGGGAGCGGACGAGGGCTGAAGTCCAACGCCTGCGGTAACCAGCACCCGCCACGCTTGCCACGCAGCATGCGGCGAAGGCGGGCGCTTTTTGCTGCTTGCGTGCTGCACCTGGTGCAAGTGCACCAGTAAGCCTGGTGCATTGACCATTGGCGCCGCGGCGCGTTTTGGGCGATTCTGGCGTCTGGACAGGCTCTCGCGTGCTTCCCGCACGTCCACAATAATGACTGCAACACCCTCCGCCGCGCCCGCTCCACCGCTGTCGACCGACGCTTTGGACGACACCCCGCCGCCAGCCGACGACAAGGTACTGCGCACCCAGACCGACCGTCGCCAGTTGCAGCAGATCATTACGGGGTTGACCGAGGGCGTGATCCTCGTCGAACCGGACCAGACCATCGTCTGGGCCAATCAGGCCGCGCTGCAGATGCACGGCATCACCGAAGTCGCCCAACTGGGCGCGGACGTCACCGAATACCGCGAGCGCTTCCGGCTGCGTTACCGCAACAATCACCCGCTGCCGGAAGGCGGCTACCCGATCGAACGGGTGGTGGCGGGCGAGTGTTTCAGCGACGTGGTGGTCGAGGTTTTCCCCGCGCATGACGATGAAGTGAACTGGGTGCACCGCGTGCGCAGCCTCGTGCTGACCAATGCCCGCGGCGAGCCCGACTGCCTTGCGCTGATCCTGCACGATGCAAGCGAATGGGCGAGCGCCGAGAAGCGTTTCGAGAAGACCTTCAACGCCAACCCCGCGCCGGCGGTTATCTGCCGCCTCAGCGATCAGCGCTACATCAAGGTCAATCAGGGCTTTCTGGAGATGACCGGCTATGTGCGCGAAGACGTCATAGGCCGCTCCGTGTACGAACTCGATGTGTTCGAAGGCGCGGAGAAGCGCGAACTGGCAATCGAACGGCTCAGCGAAGGCGCGACGATTCCGCAGATGGAGGCGCTGCTGCGCCTGCCGGAAGGCGGCAACAAGTTCGTGGTGGTGGCGGGACAGCCGATCGACATCGGCGAAGAAGCGTGCATGTTGTTCACGTTCATGGATCTCGAGCCGCGCAAACGCGCCGAGAGCGCGCTGCGGCAGAGCGAGGAACGCTTTGCCAAGTCGTTCCGGATGACGCCGGTGCCTACCGCGCTGTTCGTCGCCGGCGACTATATGACGCTCGATATCAACGATGCCTTTACCGCGACCACCGGCTTTTCCTCCGAAGAACTGCTGGGCAAGCCGCTGGACCGGAGCGGACTGTGGAACGGCGACGCCTGCGAGCGGATCAGCGCGGCGTTGCAGGAGTCGGGCAGCCTGCGCAACGTCGAATTCCAGGTGAGCAATCACGCGGGCGACGTGCTTAACTGCCTCGTGTCGGCTGAAGCGGTCAGCATTCACGGCAAGGATTGCGTGCTGATGACCTTGCTCGACATCACGGAGCGCAAGCGTTCCGAAATGGAGCTGGTCACGGCGATTGAAACCGTCATGCAGGACGCTTCCTGGTTCAGCCAGACGCTGATCGAAAAACTGGTCAACGTGCGGCGCGCGAACGCGCCCGACGCCGGCGGCCATCTCGCCGACCTGACCGCGCGTGAACGGGATGTGTTCTCCTGTTTGTGCGCGGGTCTCGCGGACAAGGAAATCGCCAGAGAACTGGGGCTCGCGCCGAACACGGTACGCAACCATGTCGCCACGATCTATGCGAAGCTGGATGTACATAGCCGGGGCGAGGCGATCGTGTGGGCGCAAAGCCGTGGCCACTTCGGGCTCGCGCCTGGCAAAGCCGCCAAAGCGCCGCGCCGTAAGGGTTCGAAGACGGCTTAGGCGGATTTCCATTGCGCTTCACTCGCAGGCGAGGTGGCCGGGAACGAAGCGTGCTACACAGATGCGTCCGGGCCGCTGCGGGATGCGGCGGCGCAGATCGGCTCGCGGGTTCAGGCGCGCGGGCATGCGGTTCAAATGCACCAGGCGATCAGGTGCATTCGCGCCTGTCGGCAGATGCGGTGAAGCTGGACAATGAGTTCCTGCGTCGAGTGTTCGTGGGCAAGCGCTCAGGCTTTTCTGACGCGACGTGCTCGACGTCTTTGGTGCACAACCTAACCTTTCAAGGAAATCGTCATGGATAAGAATCGTGTCGAAGGTGCGGCGAAACAGGTCAAGGGCTCCGTCAAGGAAGCGATTGGCAAAGTCACCGGCAACCGGACGACCCAGGCCGAGGGCGCGGCCGAAAAACTGGCCGGCAAGGTGCAGTCGAAAGTCGGCGAAGCTGCGGACGCGGTCCGTGACCGCGTGAAGAAGTAATCCGGCAACAACCGTAAAGCGCCCGCTGCGGCGGGCGACTGCTTGCTCACTCTGTTCAAGGAGAACGATGATGAATTCAAATCAGATCGAAGGAACCGTGAAAGATGCGGCAGGCAAGGTGCAGGACGCGGTCGGCGGTCTGACCGGCGACGTCGACCTGCAGGCCGAGGGCAAGGTCCGCCAGCTCGCCGGTAAGGCTCAGGCGAAGTATGGCGACAGCGTCGAGCAGGTCGCCGAGACCGCTCGCAACAATCCGCTCGGTGCGTTGTTGATTGCGCTCGGCGTCGGATTTCTGCTGGGCAAGCTGATGTAAGCCGGATCACGGCGCTTTGCGACGCGTGGTGCATGGCGTCGCGAAGCGCGCGTCTTTAGCCTTGGCGGGCGCCTGGTTGTCCGATGTTCCCGGCGGCTTTCAGGCGCCGGGTTCGCCGTCTGTTCGAGGAAAGTTAATGCTGGGATTCGACGTCTGCACAGCCAGGAAAGTCTGGACTGCGTTTCTGATTGCGCTGCTGCTGTTCATTATCTATACCGCGTCGTCCACATTGTTAGTGGTCGTATTCGCGGTTTTTTTCAGCTATCTGATCTACCCGATGGTCGATTTCGTCGACCGCTTCCGGCCGCGCCCCGTGCCGCGGGTTGCCTCGATTGCGCTGGTGTTCGTGGTGGTGGTCGCGGTGATCGCGGTGGCAGGTTCGCTATTCGGTGTGCAACTGCAGGATCAGGCCACCCGTCTGTTCGCGCAACTGCCCGAACTGATGAAATCCGACGTGCCTAACCGTCTTCCGTTGCCGCATTTTCTCGAGCCGCTGCGCGAGCGAATTGTGGATTTCGTGCGCGGGCAGATCGAGACCGGTTCCGACAAGGCCGTGCCGATGGCGCGCAGTGTCGGTCTCGGCGTGATGCATGCAGCGAGCAATCTGATTTACCTCGTGCTGATTCCTATTCTGAGCTTTCTGCTCATCAAGGAAGGCCCGCAGATGCGTGATGCGTTTCTTGATCTGCTGACGGACCGGCATCGCGTGCTGTGGGGCGAGATCGTCACGGATCTGAATGTGCTCCTGTCGAAGTATGTACGGGCTTTGTTGTTCCTGTCGCTCGCGACGTTGATCTGTTACGGGGTGGTTTTTTCGTTGCTGGGTGTGCCGTATGCGTTTTTGCTGGCCGTTAGCGCAGGCTTGCTGGAGTTTGTGCCGTTCGCCGGGCCGCTGGCGGCGGTGGCCATTACGCTGGTGGTGGCCGTTTTCAGCGGGTATGCGCATTTGCTTTGGCTGGTGATTTTTATTGCGCTGTACAGACTGTTTCAGGACTATGTGCTCAATCCCTATCTGATGAGTGAAGGGGTGGAGGTGAGTCCGTTTCTTGTCATTGTCGGGTTGCTGGCGGGGGATCAACTGGGTGGTGTGGCGGGGATTTTCCTCGCCGTGCCGGTGATTGCCATGTTGAAGATCGTTATTGGCAGGGCGAGGGTTTTTTATACGTCTTCCGCGAAGGGAGAGGCCGCGCGGCGGGCTTTGGTGGGTGAGCCGGATTAGCAGTTTTTTCTGTGTTCTCGGCCATTTCACCCCGATAACAAGGCCTTCATTCTTCCGGCTGCACCGCGTGCGCCGACGCGGTGCTCCGGGATGGACGCCGGCTTACCTGTTGTCTCGGATTCTCTAGCCTTCGCCGACTGCGTTGCTTCCCAATGGCGTGGTTGGCGGCAATGAGCTTTGTGCCCCGTGCACTCGCGATATCCAGAATATCGCGACCAGCGCGACGGCGACCGCTGCCCAGCCGACCGTTCCGTACCCCACGATCTGCCCGGTCGGTGAACTGCTTAGCATCAGACCGCCGATCCATGCCCCGCATCCCGTGCCCAGAGCCTGTAGCGCGCTATTGGCGCTTAGAAAGGCGCCTCGGCGGCTTGACTCGGGGACGGTGGTCAGGAGTGCCTGCATCGGTACCATGCGTGCGGACATCAGCACCATGAAAAACGGGAAGAACATGACCAGGACATAGAACGGCAGATCCGGCAGATGCGTGACGAACAGGACGGGTAGAAACGAAAGTAGCGCTGCTATCCGGAATACGCGGCGTGTGCCGAACCGGTCAGCAAGTTTGCCCACGCGGCGCGAAGTGAAGAATGTTGCTGCGCCGCCCGCCATGTACAGCCAGGACAACTGCGCCGGCGCCACCCCATGGTTGGCAACCAGTACCGGTGAGATAAAAGGGATCACCAGCATGTGCGAGACCATCATCATGAAGGTCAGCGCAAACGCATTCATATGCCGCGGGTTGCTCAAGATCCGCCACAAGTCAGGCAGCACCTCGCCAAGCGCCGGCTGGCGGCGACTCAGGTGCTCGGTAAGCGAAGGCACCAGTTGCGAGCCCGCTACCCAGACGAGCAGCGACAGCACTACCAGTAAATAGAAGGGCGCGGCCCAGTTGAAATGCGCGCCTAACATCACGCCCGCCGGCACCCCGGCAATTGCGGCCAATGAAAAGGCCGTCATGATCGTGCCGGTTGCGGCGCCGCGGCGCTGCACCGGAATCACGTCGCCGACAATCGCCATGATCACCGAACCCAGCACGCCACCCGTAATGCCGGCAAATGCGCGGGCAGCAAGCAGGAGAGGGAAGCTGGTGGCCAACGCACACGCCAGGTTCGATAGCGCGAAGAGCGCATAGACGGTCAGCAACAGCCGGCGCCGGTCGAAGCGGTCGATATAGGTCGCCGCGAATAGGCCCGAAAGCCCCGAACACCACGAATACGCCGACACGGCCGTTGCAAACGCAGCGGGTGTGATGCTGAATGCGTGCATGATCTGCGGGCCGAGCGGCATCATCACCATAAAGTCCATGATGATGGTGAACTGCGTCAGCGCAAGCAGCCACAGTAAGCGGCGCTCGTGCTTAGTGCTAATGGAGTACATCGGTCAATTCCTTCTTGTTGTTCGGGGCACGCCGCTTGTCGTGCGATCCAGTTTCGTGCGGCCCCGCAGTTGACCCGGCTTACATGGCTCACATGGCTCACATGGCTCACATCGCTCACCCGGTTTGACCGACGTACGCCATCCGCTGCACGCACGCTGTGGATCGTCAATCGTCGAGCGATTCGTGTACCGCTTCGGCGCCCTGTTTCCAGTAGCTGGCCGCGCGAATCCGCGACTTGTCGATGCCGCGCTCGGTGCACAGGTGGTAGCGCACCGCACGCATCGTTGCGGATTCGCCCGCGGCCCATACGTAGCCTTCGCCGTCTTCGGGCAAATAGATCTCACGTACTGCCTGCAGCAAGGCCTCGCCGCGATAGGCCGATTCGCTGCGGTGGCGCCAGACCATATGCAGTTCGGCTTGCGTCGTGAATTCGATCTGGGCTGATGCATCGGCCACTTCGATTACCGCCGCGACGCGGGCGCCGGCCGGCAGTTCTTCGAGCCGGCGGGCAATGGCGGGCAACGCGGTATCGTCGCCGATCAGCAGATGCCAGTCGAACCCGGTCGGAATCACCAGCGAGCCGCGCGGGCCGCCGATGCCGAGATACTGGCCCGCTTTGGCTTGCGCCGCCCATGTTGCCGCCGGACCGGCCACGTGCATGGCGAACTCGATATCCAGTTCGCGTGCCTCGGCGTCGAAGCGGCGCGGCGTGAAATCCCGGGCGATCGGCCGCGGCTGGCCGGTGGGAAACACCGGACCGTCGGGGCCGGCTTCCGGCAGCACGGGTTTGTCGGCACCGGGTTCGGGAAAGAACACTTTGATGTGATCGTCGAACGAAGCGGAGACGAAGTCGTGCAGATCCTCGCCCGTAAACGTGACGCGAATCAGATGCGGATTCAGCGCGTGGACTTTTTTGACCTGCAACAGACGGAACTTCAGCGGATGCCGTACGCGATGGACGGCCAGATCGGCGCGGTTGTCATTTGTCAGCATAAGGGTGTCATTCCTCGTGGTTAGATTGGCGCGCGAAGGTGCGCATGGGCGCCTTCGCGCGCGAGTGGCAGATCGCGTAGTCTCAAACGGTCGGTTCGCCGCTGGTTGCGTCGTTGCCAGGATTGCCGTCACCTTCACCTTCGATTTCGTTGACCGCGCGCATCAGAATTGCAGCGATGCGGCGTTGCTCGTCGGCCGGCACGTTGTCGCGGCGCAGGAGCGCATGCTTCAACGCGCGGCGTGCCTGGCTCAGTTCCGGCAACCAGCCGCCTTCGCTGATGTCGGCCGGCTCCTCGCCGGCGAACGCGCGGCGCACGGAATCCATCTTGCGGGCGATATGCGCCAGTTTGGCGAGCATCAACTCGACGCGGTCGCGATTGGCGGTCAGATATTCGCGGCCCGTTGCCGATAGTTCGTAGCGCTTACGGTTGCCCTCGAGTTGCACGGTGACGTAGCCGAGTTCTTCCAGATAGGTGAGCGCCGGGTAGACCATGCCGGGGCTCGGGCTATAGAAACCGTTCGAGCGCGTTTCGAGCGCTTTGATCAACTCGTAGCCGTGGCTAGGCTGGGCGTCGATCATCGAGAGCAGCAGCAATTGGAGATCTTCGGAGCTGAATTTGCGGCCGCGCGGAAAACCGTCGCCGTCGCCACCGAAGCCTCCGGGGCCGCCGCCGAAGCGTCCGCCGCGGCCGCCCCCACGATGCTCGTGACCCCGGCCGATCGCGTGCCACATTGCGTGAAACGAGAAGCGGTCGTAGCCGTGGCGGCCGACGTATGGGGTGCCGAGATCGCCGCGGTCGCGGCGCTCGTTGCGCTCGCCATGGTGTCCATGACGACCGTGGCCGTGTGCGTCGCCGTGGAACTCATGCCAGTCGCCGCGGCTGCCGTGACGGCGTTCGAAACTTTCTTCATATCGCTCGCTGCCGCGCTCGCCGGCTCGCTCGTAGCGGCGGGCGAAGGCGTGCCAAAGCTCATGCAGCGACGGGCGGTCATGTCCGGCGAAGAAGCCGTCGTCCGCGCCGCGCGAACGGGAAAAACGAGGGTGATGACGCATCTTGGGTACTCCGGTTATGTCTTAAGATGTGTCGTAAGATATATATCTAAAGATAGTTTGTCAAACTTATTTTCTGACGGCGCCGGCAGGGGGACGAATGGAACGGGAGTGATAGGGAGCGTCTCGCGGTACCGTATATCGGCGGATTGAGTGCGGGCGGTGCGGGGCGGTGCGATTGTCGCGCTGCTTTACTTCAGCATGGCATTCGGCAAAGTCACCGTTACCACGCTCAACGCTTGCGGCAGCTTCATATCGCTCAGATTAATGAACGAGCAACGAAGCGTGAAAATTGCTGAATGTAAGAGCGCTGACAAACCGTAAGTGCGCAGACGGACGGGTGCAATTCAAACGCCCCCGGTCTTGTCCAAGTAAGGTGGACCTGCTGCCGAGGCGCGCTTATCGCGACGAGACGAATAGAGCACGTCATGCATGGACCACTCTTTGCGAGGGAGGCATCGTGCAAAAGAAAATCGTCATTCGAATCGTCGCGGGAGGCATCGGCCTGATGGCGCTGTCCGGCGTTGCATTCGCTCAATCGCTGGCGTATACGAATCAGCCTGTGGACGTTTATGCGGGTCCGTCCGGGGACTATCCGGTGGTGGCGCAAGTGCCGCCGAGCGCGCAGCTCACCGTGTACGGTTGCGTCTCCGATTACAGCTGGTGCGACGTCGAAGCGCCCGGACTGCGTGGTTGGGTCTACGGCGGATATCTCGACTATCCGTACCAGGGGAGCGAGGTGCCGATCATGGCTTACGGCGTGCAGATCGGACTGCCGGTCGTGGCGTTCTCGTTCGGAACTTACTGGGATCATTACTATCGCGGCCAGCCCTGGTATCACGACCGGGACCGCTGGGTGAATCACCCGCCGCCGATGCGGGGCGCTCCTCCGCCGCATGGTGGTCCGCCGGCGGCGGGCGGTCCGGCTATGAATCCGCGGCCGGTCATGCACGGCGCCCCGCCGCCGCAACCCCAGCCCCAGCCGGGGTACGCGCATGGGCCGACGCCGCCGCAGCCGGGGTACTCGCATGGGCCTGCGCAGCAGCCCGGACACATGATGGGCGCTCCCCAGGGACAGGCTCCCATGCACCCGGGCGGTCCATCCGGTGAGCGCGGCGGCGAGGCGCGCGGCGGCAATGAAGACCGCAATCATCCACCGGATAACCATTAGCGATTGCATTTAGCTGACGTATGGGCGAGGGGGAGGTCTTGCGGCCGAGGCCAGTCGCCAACCCGCAAATTCCGGACTGTGCGTGCCCTTTACATCAATCCATCGGTGGAAGGGTCACCCGGCGCCAAAGAAAACAATCAACCTCGCTCACGACGAATTGTTTATTCGGCGGCATCAGAAAATCGACCGCCCCGTATAAGTCGTCAACCATTCCAGCGCCAGCACGCCCGCGAGCGAATTCCCATTGCTGTCGAGTCCGGGCGACCACACACATACGGCCATCTCACCCGGCAGCACCGCGACAATTCCGCCGCCCACGCCGCTTTTCGCCGGCAAGCCGACCCGGTAGACGAAATCGCCCGCCGCGTCATAGGTGCCGCAGGTGAGCATCAGCGCGGAGAGCCGTTTGGCGGAACTGGTGTCGAGGATCCGCTCGCCGGTGGCGGGTACCACCCCATGGTTGGTCAGGAACAGCGCCGCCTTCGCCAACTCCACGCAGCTCATCGAAATCGCGCATTGCCGGCAATAAGCATCGACCACCACCTCAGGCGGCATCTCCATGTTGCCGAAGCTCGCCATGAAATGCGCCATCGCACGGTTGCGGTGCGCGTGCTGCAACTCCGATAGCGCGACGCGCGAATCGTAGTCGATGCTGGTTTCGCCTGTCAGCCGTCGCATGAATTCGACCAGCGCGGTTTCGGCCTGCACGAAACGGCGGCACAACACATCGGTGACGACCAACGCTCCGGCATTGATGAACGGATTGCGCGGCTTGCCGTGTTCGGCTTCGAGTTGGACCAGCGAATTGAAGGCGTTGCCGGACGGCTCGCGCCCGACGCGTTGCCAAAGTTCGTCGCCAAGCAGCCGGAATGCGAGCGTGCAGGCGAATAGTTTGGAAATGCTCTGAATGGAAAAGCGCGTGTCGGCGGCGCCGGTGCGGAATACGTCACCCGATGCCGTGACGATCGCCATGCCGAAACTCCCGGCAGGGACGTTCGCGAGTTCGGGAATGTAATCGGCGACCTTGCCGGCGCCCAGATACGGCTGAAGATCGCGATGAATCTGTTCGAGGATGGATGCGTAGTTCATTGGGGCTCGGACCGTTGAAGCCGCGATTCTACTGGCATCCTGCTGCGAATTGGTGATGCGGCGGGGCGCCGCCGTGCCTGCTCGCGCGGCAGCGCCGTCGCCCGGAATCAGTGCGCGCCCGCCGCACCCGGACCGCCGCCACCCTTGGCCGGCTTTGTAATCCAGATCAGCGGAATGATCAGAATGAAAATGATCGCCGACACATAGAAGATGTCGTTCAGGCCCATCATCGCGGCCTGGGTGTTCACCGTGAAATCGAACAGCGCATGCGCCGATTGCGGATTCAGTTGCAGCAGCGACTGGGTCGAATCGATCTGCTGGTTGAACAGCGGGTTGTTGACGCTGGCCTGCTCGGTGAGCCGGGCATGATGCAGCACCGTACGGTTATTCCACTCGTTGCCGGCGATCGACGTGCCCACCGCGCCGCAGAACACGCGTGCGAAATTCGACAGCCCGGCGGCGGCTGGAATCCTGTTTGGCGGCTGTCCGGAAAGAATAATCGCCGTCAGCGGCACGAAGAACAGCGCCATCGGAATGCCTTGCAGCAGCGTGGGCAGTACGAGGTGCCACGTGTCGATTTCGATCACATACTTCGAGCGCATGTAAAACACAATCGCGAAGCCGACAAACGCGAGCGTCGCGATGATACGTGCGTCCGAACGCGGCAGCACGCGGCCCATGATCGGCGCGAGAATCACCGCAAATACGCCGAGCGGCGCGGTGACGAGGCCGGCATCCACGGAGCGGTAGTTCAGATACTCCTGCATCCATTGCGGCAGCAACACCAGGTTGCCGAAGAACACGCCGTACGCCACTGAAATCGCGATCGTGCCGCCGAGAAAATTGCGCTGCGTGAACAGCCGCAAATCGACGATCGGGTTCTCCTCGGTCAGCTCCCATACGAGGAAAAACGCGAAACTGATCAACGCGGTGATGCCTAGAATCAGGATTACCGGCGACGAAAACCAGTCGAGATCCTTGCCCTTGTCGAGCATGATCTGCAGCGACGCGACCCATGTCACCAGCAGGCCCAGCCCGACCACGTCGATGGGCGGCTTGCGGGTTGGCGATTCGCGGGTGCGATAGATTATCCACGTGACGCCGGCCGCGAAAATGCCGACCGGTATATTGATGTAGAAAATCCACGACCAGCTATAGCTATCCGTGATCCAGCCGCCGAGCGCGGGACCCGCAATCGGGCCGACGGTGGCCGTCATGGCCCACAGCGCGAGCGCGGTCGACGATTTCTCCTTCGGATACGAACCGAGCAGAATCGCTTGCGAAAGCGGGATCAGCGGGCCGGCCACCGCTCCCTGGAACACCCGCGCGATCAGCAGGATCGGCAGCGTGGGCGCAATGCCGCATAACCACGAAGCCAGCACGAACATCAGAATCGCGCCGACGAACAACTTGATCTGGCCGATGCGTTGCGTGAGCCAGCCGGTCAACGGAATCGAGACGGCATTGGCGGCGGCGAACACCGTGATAACCCAGGTGCCTTCGTCGACCGATACGCCGAGGTTGCCCGAAATGGTTGGAATCGCCACATTGGCAATCGACGTGTCGAGCACGTTCATGAAGGTGGCGAGCGCGACGGCGATGGTCGCCAGAACCAGTTTGCCGCCTTGTAGCGGCGGCGGTGGTGCCGGCGGCGCGGCGGCAGGCGCGGAAGAGGGCTGGCTCAAAACGATTCTCCGGATTGCGGTGCAACGGATGTCTGATACGGCGTGATGCTCTGCCCAGGCAGTGAGCCGGGCGGCTGCGCGAATGCCCACAAAAGCATACCTGCATTCACGTTCCGGCGTAGTCGAAGCGCGCAGATCGGACGGCAGGAAGCGTTCCGGCAGCGTATGCTCCCGGCTGAGGCGCCGCGCAGGACGGCACCTTGCCAGCCTGGCTGGCCGCGCGTGCGTGCATGCGTGCGTGCGGAAACACGGAAATACGGACACGAACCGGAAGTACAGCGAGTACGAAGAGAGGATTTGACTATGGCCTGGGAGCAATTCGAACACGGCTGGCGGCGCGCGCCGTCGACCACGCACGCGAGAGCGCTGGTGGTGCTGTTGCACGGCGTGGGCAGCAATGCGCGCGATCTGATGCCGCTTGCGGACATCTGGAGCGAGAGCCTGCCGGACGTGGCGTTCGCCTCGCTCGACGGCACCGAGGCCTTTGACGGCGGCTTCGGCGGACGCCAATGGTTCAGCCTGCGCGACGTCAACGAAGGCAATCGCGAAACCCGTGTCGCTGCCGCCTATCCGGCCTTGCGGCGCGTACTCGAGGCGGAACTGGCGTACTGGCAGCTTCCTTTCGATCGCCTTGCGCTGGTCGGTTTCTCGCAGGGTTCGATCATGGCGATGCATCACGTCGCGACGAGCGCGGAAGGCGCGGCCGCCGTGGTCGCGTACTCGGGGCGGCTCGCCTCGGTGATCGTCGCGCAGAACCGCACGCCGCTCACGCTCGTGCACGGCGAGGAAGACGAAGTGATCCCGGTCCAGGAGCTGGAATACGCCGCGGACGCATTCAACAGCGCCGGTTACGCGGTCGACGCCTACGCGTTGCCGGGCATTGGTCACACGATAAACGCGGACGGTGTCGAGCTCGGCAAGCAGGCGCTGGAGCATGCGTTGGGTGCTTTGCCGCGCGGTTGACTCGCCCGGAATTGAAAAGTGGCCCTAAAGATTCTGATTTGCTTGCCGTTAACTGCTCATTGGTATGAAAATCACCCCCGCCGCGCGGATCGCGCAACGCCCAACTGGGCGTGCCAAGCGGTTCGGGTAACCGGGGGCGCATTTTCAGACTGCCCAGCAAGGGCGGATAACGACACATCAGAGCCTTCCTATGGCCAGACCGACGCCGCATTACCCGATTTTCGATCGACTGTTCCGTCATTCCGTGACGGTGGACCTCGGCACGGCCAATACCCTTATCTATACCGACAACGGCGGCATCGTGCTGAACGAGCCGTCCGTCGTGGCGTTCCAGAAAGAGTCCGGCGCCGGCCAGAAACGTGTGGCGGCCGTGGGCACCGAAGCGCGCCAGTTACTTGGCCGCGCTCCGGGCAACGTCGAAGCCGTGCGGCCGATGCGGCACGGCGTGATCGCCAATTTCTCCGCGGCCGAACAGATGATCCGGCAATTCGTCGACATGGCGCGCCCGCGGCCGCTGTTCAGCCGGCGCGCGGCCTTCACCCTGTGCGTGCCGGCGGGGGCAACCCAGGTCGAGCGCCGCGCGATCAAGGAAGCGGCGGTGGCAGCTGGCGCGTGGAAGGTCAGTCTGATCGGCGAATCGCTGGCGTCGGCGGTTGGCGCGGGCCTGCCGGTGTCGGAGGCGGTTGGCTCGATGGTGGTCGACATCGGCGGCGGCACGACCGAAGTCGGCGTGATCTCGCTCGGCGGCCTCGCCTATAGCGGCTCGGTTCGCGTGGGTGGCGACAGTTTCGACATGGCGATCGTCAGTTACGTGCGCAGCCTGTACGGCGTGCTGCTCGGCGAGCAAACCGCTGAACACGTCAAGAAGGGCATCGGTTCGGCCGTACGCGACGTGCCGCTCGAGCATATGAACGCAACCGGGCGCAGCGTCGACGACGGCTTGCCGCGTACGGTTCAGGTGAGCAACCACGATATCGCCGATGCAATCGAGGGGCCGTTGCGTCAGGTGATCGGCGCGGTGAAACGTGCGCTTGAAACGGCGCCGGCCGAACTGGTGACCGATATCGCCCATAGTGGCATCGTCCTGACCGGCGGCGGTGCGCTGCTCGGCAATCTGGCCCGCCGCCTGACCAACGATCTCGGACTCGAGGTCCGCGTCGCCGATGAACCGCTCACTTGCGCGGTGCGAGGCGCGGGCGCGGCAGCGGCTGCCGGTTTGCTGGATGACAACGCCTACGAGTGAATCGACTCGACGTGATTCGACGTGATTCGACGTGATTCGGCGTGATTCGCCCCCCGCGCGCCGAACGAGCTTCAGCGGATATTCAACGGCTGTGTGACAATACGCGTCGTATCCCAATTTTAGGGATGCGACTCCGCTTTCTTCTTCGAATCCATTTCTAGCCGTCGCCGCTGACAGGTTCAGCCGTCGCCGCGCTGTCCGTGAACCCACCTGTGAATCAGTCCGTTTCCGCTTCGTCCTCTGCCTCTCCGTCCTTTATCGAACTGCATAGTGGCCTGCGCATGCCCTATGTGGAAGCCGGGAAAGGTGAGCTGCTGCTGTTCGTGCATGGCTCGCTATGCGATTACCGCTATTGGCAACCTCAACTGGCGGGTTTGTCGAAGCAGTATCGCTGCGTCTCGGTGAGCCTCACGCATTACTGGCCGGTGACGGATACCGAGCCCGACCAGCCGTTCAGCTGGAGCGAACATGCGGACGATGTGGCTGAGTTCATCGATCGTTTCGGCGCCGGGCCGGCGCACGTGGTGGGTCACTCGCGCGGCGGCTGCGTGGCATTCCATTTCGCGCGGCGTCATCCGCAATACGTGCGCACGTTGACGCTGGCCGACCCGGGCGGCCCGTTGCAGATCGCCGGCCGCCCGCCCGCGACTTTGCCGGAAACCGTCAATGCATTGCGTGCGAAAGCCGCACAACTGATCGAAACAGGGGAGGTGGAAGCGGGCTTGCAGCTGTTTGTCGATTCGGTGAGCCGGCCCGGGTTCTGGGCCATGAGCACGCCAGGCTTTCGCCGGATGGCGACCGACAACGCCCACACGCTCGCGCGTCAATTCCGCGACCCGTTGCCCGCTTACGTACCCGAGCAGGCCGCCGAGGTGCGCTGCCCGGTGCTATTGATCGACGGCGAGAAGAGTCCCGACATGTTTCGCCGCACGGCGACCGCACTGCAAACCTGGCTGCCGGATTCGCGCCGCGAAACGGTGCGTGGCGCTTCGCACGGAATGAATCTCGCGCATCCGGCAGCATTCAATCGCTACGTCGACGAGTTCATTCGCTCAGTGGACGTTTGATCAGCGCGCGATGAGCGCGTCGTGCACTCGCCCGCGTATCGGGGGCGGTGCGCTTTCAATCGATCGCCTGGTGCGGTTCAGGCCTTGCGATGCGCGTCTTTATCGAGTGCACGTTCCGCGGCTTCGCCGACGAGACCGTGGTAATAGAGGTGCACGCCGATCGCGAGTGAGTCGTTGCGAATCTCGTGGAAGGCTTTCCATGCCTTGACCGGATCTTTGAACAGCAGATAGTGCGCTTCATGCGCGATCAGATCCGCGACTTCATGCAGCCCATGGCCATGCAGGACATTCACCAATGCGTCGAGGCTGCGATGGGTGCGCGCGTCGGTGCGCGGGTAAAGCATATGCAATACCGCCACGTCTTGCGCTTTTAGTGCTGCCGACAAAGCCACGACGATGTCCTGATGATTCAGTGCGGTGACCACGTTGTCTTCGTTGTGGACGTGATCCGGAAACAGCATTTCGAGAGAGGCGTTCATCTGGTCCTTCCTGTTCTTCTGGCTGATTAAAAAGGCCCGCCGTAGGACGGCGGGCCAAAGACAGCGACGTGTTTGCAGGGGAAGCAAAACACGATTTCAGTATCGCAGAGCGACGGGGCTTGCGCAGCTTGACTGCCGCAAAACATTGTTGCAGTAAGCGCGCTAACCTCATTTGGCTGGCAACGGTGCCGAGCGGTTGCAGCATTTTCTCAGGCCGTGTACTCGCCGGTTATTTGCGCATGTTTCCGGCGATGGTGCTTATTTTCTGTGCAATGAATGTTGCGCCAGTCGAGATGGATTGTTGCGGTCAATCGTCGCAATCTAAGCTCTTTCGGACCGTAGAATGCGAAGCGGAGCCTGAGCATGCCAAGCGGTGATCCGACGATCGGGCATGCCGGCACGTGTGCGATGTGAAAGTAAAAGGAACGTGTAGATGAACTCGAAGACACACGCAACGCTGAGCTTTTCCGACAGCGATCAGACGATTGATTTGCCTGTCTACCAGGGCACGCTCGGGCCGGATGTCATCGACATCCGCAAGCTGTACGCTCAGACTGGCAAGTTCACGTACGACCCGGGCTTCATGTCCACGGCGGCGTGCAACTCCGAAATTACGTATATCGACGGTGACAAAGGCGAGCTGCTGTATCGCGGTTATCCGATCGACAATCTGGCGCAGAACGCCGACTTCCTTGAAACGTGCTATCTGCTGCTGAAGGGCGAATTGCCGAATGCGCAGCAGAAGGAGGAGTTCGTCACCACGGTTACGCAGCACACGATGGTGCATGAGCAGATGCATTTCTTCTTTCGTGGATTTCGCCGTGACGCGCACCCGATGGCGATTCTGGTGGCGGCGGTTGGCGCATTGTCGGCGTTCTATCACGACTCGCTGGACATCAACAATCCGCAGCATCGTGACGTATCGGCGATTCGCATGATCGCGAAGCTGCCGACGCTGGTGGCGATGGCGTATAAGTACACCGTGGGTCAGCCTTTCGTTTATCCGCAGAATGACCTGTCGTACAGCGCGAATTTCATGCGGATGATGTTTGCGAATCCGGCGGAGGAGTACCAGGTGAATGACGTGCTGGTGCGCGCGTTGGACCGCATTCTGATTCTGCACGCGGACCACGAGCAGAATGCGTCAACGTCGACGGTACGGCTGGCGGGTTCTTCGGGTGCCAATCCGTTTGCCTGTATCGCGGCGGGCATTGCTTGCTTGTGGGGTCCGGCGCATGGTGGCGCGAATGAAGCCGCGCTGAATATGCTGGAGGAGATTGGCTCGGTCGACAATATTCCTGAGTTCATTGCGAAGGTGAAGGATAAGAACTCGGGTGTGAAGCTGATGGGCTTTGGTCATCGTGTCTACAAGAATTACGATCCGCGCGCGAAGCTGATGCGTGAGACCTGTCACGAGGTGCTTGAAGAGTTGGGGTTGCATGATGACCCGCTGTTCAAGCTTGCTATGGCGCTTGAGAAGATCGCGCTTGAGGATGAATACTTCGTGTCGCGGAAGTTGTATCCGAATGTGGATTTCTATTCGGGTATCGTGCAGCGGGCGCTTGGGATTCCTACTGCGATGTTTACGTGTATCTTTGCGATGGCTCGGACTGTTGGGTGGATTGCGCAGTGGAATGAGATGATTGCCGATCCGGAGCAGAAGATTGGGCGGCCGCGGCAGTTGTTCGTGGGGGAGACTCAGCGCGAGGCTCGGGCGCTCGATAAGAGGTAGGCCGCCTGGTCGGCGGGGTTGTTGGTGATCTGGGGTTTTGGCTTTTTCCTTGCAGGGTGCGTGGGCTGGTCTGTTGTTGGGGTTTTGGTGCTTTGGCCTTTTGGCCTTTCCTTGCTTTGTTAGTGGTGTATTAGCGTTGCCCCTGTGCGGGGCGGCACCTACTTTTCTTTGCCTGCCGCAAAGAAAAGTAGGCAAAAGAAAGCGGCTTTACACCGCCAGCTCATAAGCGGGTCCCCCGCGCAGCCGCGGTAGTGGTCCATCTGGAATCTGTCGCCTCGCACATTCCGCTTTAGTGACAAGGGCGTCATACCTCCGGCGGCGCTGCGCGCGCCGATACCCACTTCATAAAACCGCTCGCCGGGTTTTTGCTTCCCTCATTTACCCCGTTTCCTCATTACCCCGTTTCCTGACTCGGCGTTGCATGGCTGCCACCGAGTTGCGTTTCATTCTCCCGGTTGTCCTCGTTCCCCGATTCGCTGTTGCGTCGCTGATCCGGGATGTCGTTTTGCTCTCGCGTTTGCCTCCGTTCCATGACTTGCCGTTGCTTCGCTGCTGCAGCTATAACCGCGGCAGCGATCGCGATCGCACGGCGAAAAGCGTCGCACAGACATCTTCTATGAAGTAGGGGGCGCCAATCATGGCGGGAGCGCTTCGCCGAGGCGAAGCCAATGGCCCCCGCTGCGCGAAACGAAGCCCCCGGGTTTCGCTGGCAGACCCGTCCGCGACGCACGCAGTGCGGAGTGGGAGCTGATGAGTCCTTTGTCAACGGCGTGGAGTGTGCGAGGGCACGGATTCCAGATGCACCACTACCGCAGCTGCGCGGGGGACCCGCTTATGAGCTAGCGGTTTGAGCCGCTTTCTTTTGCCTACTTTTCTTTGCGGCAGGCAAAGAAAAGTAGGTGCCGCCCCGCACAGGGGCAACGCTAATAGACCACTAACAAATCAAGGAAAGGCCAAAGCCCCAAAAAAATACCATCTCAGCAGCGAACCCACCGAGCAGACCCGCCTCCGGCGAGGGAAAAACAAAAAACCAAAAACCGAAACTCTCGTGTGATAAGTTCGTCTGACGCGTGCAGACCTTCTACAATCGGAAGCAGCCGCGCAGCCGCGCACCCACCCCCAGACCCGCGAAAGCGACCCCCACACCGACTACGATCACCACAGGAGTGCCCTTGATGCAGCAGCCAGAAGCCCTCGGCGGCCTATCCCACTCGGGTGGAATCGACCACCACGAACCCGAGCCGGACGGCGCATTCATCCCGACGGAAAACCTCAACGTCGCGAGCGCTACCCAGCACGTGCTGAAGTCCGGCGACACCTTCATCGTCAATGACCCCCTCGGCGATATCACCGGCCATGACGACGGCCTGTTCGTCAACGACACCCGCGTTTTGTCCTCATTGCGCCTCACCTTCGGCGGCCGCGCGCCCTCATTGCTGTCAGGCAGTGTCAGCAGCGACAACACCTCGTTCACCGCGCATCTGACCAATCGCCCGCTGCCGCCGCTCGGCGGCGACAGCACACCGGAAGGCGTGATCCACGTCGAACGCGTACGCGTGCTCTCGGGCACCGTGCTCAACGAAGCCATCGAACTCACCAACTACGGCACGAGCGATGCAGTCGTGCCGCTGTCGATCTCCTTTGCCAGCGATTTCCGCGACATGTTCGAAGTGCGCGGCCTCAAGCGCGACAAACAGGGTCGTGTCGAACCTGCACGTGTCGAGAACCGCGAGGTGCTGCTCGGTTATATCGGTCTCGATGACGTGGCGCGCAATGTGCAGATCGCCTTCTCGCCGGAACCGGACAAGCTCTTCGCCGATCGCGCGGATTACACCGTCAAGCTGCCCGCGCAAGCGTGCGTGTCGATCTATCTGTCCGTCTCGGTGCAGGTCGTCCCGCAAGCGGACAAGCCGGCCGCGGAAGTCGCACAACCCACGCACGCAGTGAGTGAAGCCCATCTGTCGCAGATCGACGCGGAGCGCCCGCGGGTCGGGCGCGCTGCCGTGCGCGCCGCACTGGTCGACGCCCACCTGGTGATGCGGGAACGGCGTCGCGTCACCGCGCGTGTGCGTTCGAGCAATCCGCTCTTTAACGCGTGGATCGACCGTTCGCTGGCCGACCTGGGCCTGCTGACCACCGATCTCGCCACGGGGCCGTACCCCTACGCCGGTATCCCGTGGTTCTCGACGCCGTTCGGACGGGATGCGGTCATCACGTCACTGCAGACTCTGTGGCTGCAACCGACGCTGGCGGCGGGCGTACTGCGTTTTCTTGCCGAACATCAGGCCCGCGAGAATTCGCCGTTTCGCGATGCCGCGCCCGGCAAGATCATGCACGAGATGCGCAAGGGCGAAATGGCCGCCACCGGCGAAGTGCCATTCGCGCTGTACTACGGCGGCGTCGACACGACCCCGCTATTTATCGTGTTGGCCGGCGCCTATGCAGCCCGCACGAACGACCTCGCGCTGATCGACGAATTGTGGCCGGCGTTGGAGCGCGCGGCGCAATGGGTCGCGGGCGTGTGCGACAAGAATCGCTATGGTCTGCTGGACTATCAGCGCGAGTCCGACGGCGGCCTCGCCAATCAAGGCTGGAAAGACAGCCACGATTCAGTCTTCCACGCCGACGGCCGCTTCCCCGACGGTCCTATAGCGCTCGTCGAAGTGCAGGCCTATGCGAGTGCCGCCTTCGACACGATGGCTCACTTTTCGAAGCTGCGCGGCCAGCACGATCAGGCAAAGCAATACAGCGAGCGCGCGAGGAAAATCCGTCAGTGCGTCGAAGAAAAGTACTGGATGGAAGAGTCCGGCTTCTACGGCATCGCGCTCGACGGCCACGGCGAGCTGTGCCGCGTCATGGCGTCGAATGCGGGCCACCTGCTGGCCTTCGGTCTGCCTTCGCGCGAGCGCGGCGAAGCGGTGGTGCGCGAGCTCGACTCCACGCTGTTCCACACCGGCTGGGGCGTGCGTACGCTGGCCGCGAGCCAGGCGCGCTTCAATCCGATGGCCTACCACAACGGCTCGGTCTGGCCGCACGACAATGCGCTCTGCGCGCGGGGCCTGTCACGCTACGGCGGCAAGGCGGCGGCCGTGCGGCTGCTGCAGGCGCTCTTCCAGGCCGCGGTCAATTTCGACATGCGCCTGCCCGAGCTGTTCTGCGGTTTCCCGCGGCGGCGCGGCGAGCCGCCCACCGCCTATCCGGTTGCCTGTCTGCCGCAGGCGTGGGCGGCGGGTTCGCCGTTCATGATGCTCGAAGCCTGTCTGGGCATCACGATCGACGCGGAGCGGCGTGAAGTCATCATCGAACAGCCCATGCTGCCTGAGGGTATCGATTGGCTCGAAGTCGGCGACCTGAAAGTCGGCGATTCGTCGGTATCGATCACGTTCCGGCGGATCGGTGACAAGGTGGTCGCGTCGGCGGCCGAGCAGGGTGACGTGCGGGTAGTGGCGCTTCTGTAGATACGCGCCTTCGCGAGGAGGCGCACGCTGGATCTTCGCTGAATCCGCTGTTGGCTGCGATGCCCCGGGTGGTAACATTTGTTGTCATCTTTATCGGCCGGTTGCCCGGACCATCGCATGCCAGACAGTTTTGACCAGCTCGCCGCCCTGATCAGGGCGCGATTCTCCGAACTGAGTCCGCAGTTCCAGATGGGCGCGGCGTTCCTGCTCGACCATCCTGACGAAGTCGCGGTCTCGTCGATGCGCAAAGTAGCCGAGCGGGCGCAGGTGCAACCGGCCTCGCTGGTGCGCCTGTCGCAACAGCTGGGTTTTCCCGGCTGGAACGAATTGCGCAACCTGTTCGTCGCGCGCGTGCGTACGCGGCCCGAGCCGCTTACCAGCCGGGCGCGTTCGCTCGTCAAATCGAAAGATGCGCTGGCTAACGACCTGTTGGTCGCGCAACAACACAATCTCGAAGTCACCGCGGCGCATAACAGTCGCGTGATCGTGGAAGCTGCACGTCTGCTGCGGCGCGCGCCGCACGTGCATGTCGCCGGTTTTCGCTCCTGTTATGCCGTGGCGTTCGGGCTGGTCTACGGCTACCGGTTGTTTCGCCCCTCCGTGTCGCTGCTCAACGGCGAAGCCGGCACGCTGGAGATGCAACTGCGTACGGTGGCGCGCGACAGCGCTACCATCGTTATCAGTTTCGCGCCGTATTCCGTCGAGGCTGCGCGTGTCGCCGAGGCCGCGCTGGAAAAGGGCAGCAAGCTGATCGCAATCACGGACAGCGCGGTCTCGCCGATCGCGTTGAACGCCGACAAGGTGCTGATTTTTTCGCACGAAAGCCCGTCGTTCTTTCCTTCGCTGGTGGCAGCCACGGCGATTTCCGAATCGCTGGTCGCGCATCTGCTCGCGCTGGAAGGGGCGGGGGCCGTCGAACAACTCGGCATT
Organism: Paraburkholderia fungorum; assembly: GCF_902833645.1. GTDB lineage: Bacteria > Pseudomonadota > Gammaproteobacteria > Burkholderiales > Burkholderiaceae > Paraburkholderia > Paraburkholderia fungorum. The sequence continues at coordinate 360,922 of NZ_CADFGE010000002.1, read as the reverse complement.
GCAGAACAATCGCTGCATGACAAAGGCGCATACGTGCCTTGATGTCCTTCTTCTTTGTCGTTTGAACCAGGTGCAGGTCCGCGCGGTTTGAAGCAGGCCCGCTCCGCTTGTTTCGCCGACATGCAGTTTGACAACAAATGTTGTTTGGAAGTATAAATACGTACCGATTGTTGATTAGGTGCGAACCGTGGCGTCCAGGCAGGATTTGAGTCTTTTTCAGGTGAGCGGTGAGCCGTATGACATCGGCTTCCGGCTGGGTGAACTCGCGAGGCCGGTGTTCGCCGCATACATGGAGCAAAGCGTTGCGTGGCGGGCGGTTCGGCGCTGGCGCGGCGAGCCGTTCGTGCAGCAACTACGTGCCGCGGCTCACGCACATTTTCCGGTGCTGCTGGCCGAGCTCGACGGCATGGCGGCGGGGCTGGGCTGGTCGGCGGAAGATATCTTTTTGTGGAATTGCCGCGGCGAGTTGATTCACAACGCACCGGACGGTTGCACGACGTTAGCCGCAGTCGAAGGCAATGCGCGTTTCATCGCGCACAACGAAGACGGCGATCCGTTTCTGCGTGAGCGTTGCGCGCTGGTCGAGGTTCAACCTGCCGGCAAGCCCGGCTTTGTCAGTTTCTACTACCCGGGATCGTTGCCGGGCCACACCTTCGCGGCCAACCGCGCGGGCCTCGTACAGGCTATCAACAACCTGCGTATTCGCCTGCCTGCGGCCGGCGTGCCGCGAATGATTCTCGCGCGCGCGGTGCTCGATGCGGCCTCGCTCGACGAAGCATTGTCCATTCTGCGCGGCACGCCGGCCGCGAGCGGTTTTCATCACACGCTCGGCTGTGCGGGCGACGAGCGTCTTCTGAGCGTCGAAGTCAGCGCGCAGCGCTGTTCCATGCAGACGGTGTCCGCGATCGCCGGTCATGCGAATCATCTGATTCATGCTGGCTGCGAAGCCGAGGCGCAAATCGTCACCGATTCTTCACGCGACCGGCAGGCTCGCGTCGAGCATCTGCTGAGCACATACGCCGGTCCAATCAATCCCGCCGCGTTGCTGAATATGTTGCAGGATCGCGCCCCTGAGGGCTTGCCGATCTACCGCGACGACCCCTTCGATCCCGACGACGAAAACACGCTCGCCACAGCGCTTTTCGACATCGGCAGCGACCGTGTTTCGATGACGGTTTATCGACAAGGCCAATGCGCGTTCGAGGCCGTCGTAGCCTCCTTGCAGCCCGCGCCGCTGCGCGCCTGAGCCGCCGTCGCCCATAGAAAGGAACAGGAAAACCATGTCTACCGTATTCCATCGCTCGCCGAAGCAGTCACTGCCGGTCGCGATCGCCGGCGACGGCATTGAAATTATCGATTCCACCGGCAAGCGCTACATCGATGCTTCAGGCGGCGCAGCCGTCTCGTGCCTCGGCCATAGCAATCAACGCGTGATCGACGCGATCAGGCGCCAGGCGCAGCAATTGCCGTACGCGCACACGTCGTTCTTCACGACCCAGGCCGCGGAGGAACTCGCAGAGCGCCTGGTGGCGAGCGCGCCGCAAGGGCTCGAACACGTGTATTTCGTGTCGGGCGGCTCGGAGGCGATCGAGGCGGCGCTGAAACTGGCGCGGCAGTACTTCGTCGAGAAGGGCGAATTGCAGCGCCGTCATTTCATCGCGCGTCGGCAGAGCTATCACGGCAACACGTTGGGGGCGCTCGCGATCGGCGGCAATGCGTGGCGGCGCGAGCCGTTTCTGCCGATCCTGATCGAAGCGCATCACGTAAGCCCGTGTTACGCCTATCGCGAGCAGCGCGCCGACGAAACCGAAGAGCAGTTCGCGCAGCGTCTCGCGGATGAACTCGAACAGAAGATTCTGGAGCTCGGCGCGGACACGGTGGCCGCATTCGTCGCCGAAACGGTGGTGGGTGCGACGGCCGGCGCGGTGCCGCCGGTGCGCGAGTATTTCCGCAAGATCCGCGCCGTGTGCGATCGCTACGGCGTGCTGCTGATTCTCGACGAAATCATGTCGGGCATGGGCCGCACAGGCTACCTGTACGCGTGCGAGGAAGACGGCGTCGCGCCGGACCTGCTGACGATTGCCAAGGGGCTCGGCGCCGGCTATCAGCCGATCGGCGCGACGCTGGTCAGCGAGCGCATTTACCAGACGATTGTCGGCGGCTCGGGCTTCTTTCAGCACGGGCATACGTATATCGGCCACGCCACTGCCTGCGCCGCGGCGCTCGAAGTGCAGCGCGTGATCGCTGACGACCGGCTGCTGCCGAACGTACAGGCGCGCGGCGAGCAGTTGCGTGGCCGCTTGCGCGAACACTACGCGCAGCATCCGCATATCGGCGACGTGCGCGGGCGGGGCCTGTTTGTCGGCGTTGAACTGGTACGCGAGCGCGCCACCAAGGCGCCGTTCGACGCATCGCTGAAACTGCATGCGGCGATCCGGCGCGAGGCGTTCGCGCGTGGCTTGATGGTGTATCCGATGGGCGGCACGGTCAACGGCAAGATCGGCGATCATGTGCTGCTGGCGCCGCCGTTTATCTGCACGGCGCGCGACATCGACGAGATCGTCAACCGTCTCACCGATGCGATCGAAGGCGCACTGGCCGCCATCTGACGCCCTTTCTATTTCTGCGAGATTTGCCATGACCGAGCGCTTGCCGCACTTCGAACTGTCCGATGCCACGCCCGAACAGAAGGCCGTACTTGACGAAATATTGTCCGGTCCGCGCGGCAACCTGAACGGGCCGTTTCTGGGCTGGATTCATAGTCCGGAGCTGGCGCAGCAGGCGCAACGGCTCGGCGCGTTCTGCCGCTATCGCACCGGCTTGCCGTTGCGCCTGTCGGAGCTGGCGATTCTGGTGACCGCGGCACGCTGGCAGGCGCAGGCCGAGTGGTACATCCACTATCCGATCGCGCTGGAAGCGGGCGTAGCCGAAGCCGATGCCGAGGCGATCCGCCTGGGGCATCGCCCGTCCTTCGCTCACGCCGATGACGCCTTGATTCACGATTTCGCGAGTGAACTCTACGATACCAAACGCGTGTCCGATGCGACCTATGCAAAGGCGGTCGAGCGCTTTGGCCATCAGGTGGTGATCAATCTTGTCGGACTGCTTGGCTACTATGCCCTGGTGGCGATGACGCTGAACGTGTTCGACATGCGCGCCGTGGGGCAGGAGAGCTTGCCCTTCGCCGAATAGCGGCGGCGGGGGTGGCGGGGGCGCAGGTTTCGCCGCCGGGTTTTGCTCCGCGCGTTTTCGAACCGTAAGCCGTTGCCGTCACGACACTGGCACACGGAAGCGCCTATCATGAAGTCCGGTCCACGCCCGCGCCCCTCGCGCCGCGCGGCACGCCCTCGAGGGAAATCCTTGCGGGCGACTCGCGACCGATGCCGATACCACGAAAATCCGGGCTGGACCGTTGCGGGCGGCATCACGTAGGGTTGAGGAGCGGCACGAAGCAGGGCACAAACAGGAGAGAGCGATGAAGCGCAAGGCATCAGCAGTCTGGCAAGGTGGCCTGCAGGACGGCAAAGGCTCGATTTCTACCGACAGCGGCGTCCTCAAGGAAACGCAGTACTCGTTTTCCACACGCTTCGCGGACGGCATCGGCACGAATCCGGAAGAGCTGATTGCGGCCGCGCATGCGGGTTGCTTCTCGATGGCGTTGTCGGCGGAACTGGGCAAGGCCGGCATCACGCCCGAGCGTATCGGCACCACGGCAACCGTCACGCTCGACAAGGACGGCGGCGGTTTTACGATTACCGCGGTGCATCTCGATGTGGCCGTGAAAATCCCGGGTGGCGACAAAGCCGCATTCGAAAAGGCCACTGCGGACGCCAAAGCGGGCTGCCCGGTGTCCAAGGTGCTGAACGCCACCATCACGATGGACGCGAAGCTCGAAACCTGAGCACGCGATTTGTGCGCGGCAGATCCGTGCAGCGCCGGCTGGCAGGGGACACCTTGCCGCCGGCAGCCGCGTTCCGTGCATCTCACTCATTTGTAATCTAACGAACATGACGACGTTCCGGCCGCGCGCGAGTGCGAGAGGCCGGTCGACGTCTTCGATGGGATCGTCAATGACAACACAAACCGAAAAAGCACGGCAATTCCAGTCCTATCACGCAGCCGGCGAAGCCTTCATCATCCCGAATCCGTGGGATATCGGCACCGCGCGGCTGCTCGCGCTGGCGGGTTTCAAGGCGCTCGCCACCAGTAGCGCAGGCTATGCATTCTCGCGCGGCCGGCCCGACAACGCGGTGGGCCGCGCGCAGATGATGGCGCATCTCACCGACATCGCAGCAGCGACCGACTTGCCGGTCAGCGCCGACCTGGAAAATGGTTTCGGCGATGCCCCGGAAGATTGCGCCGAAACGATCATGCAGGCCGCGGCGGCGGGCGTGGTCGGCGGTTCGATCGAAGATGCGACCGGTCACGCGGATGAGCCGATCTATGGGTTCGCAGCCGCGGTGGAGCGCGTGCGTGCGGCGGTTGTTGCGGCGCGCAGCTTGCCGTTTCCATTCACGCTGACGGCGCGCGCCGAGAACTATCTGGTGGGCCGGCCCGATCTGGACGATACGATCCGGCGTTTGCGGGCCTATGAGGAGGCCGGCGCGGACGTGCTTTACGCACCTGGCCTCAAGACGCGGGAAGAGATCGCCGCGGTGGTCGACGCACTCGAACGTCCGGTCAATGTGCTGATGGGGCTGCAGGGCGTGCTGCTCAGTTTCGACGATCTGCGTTCGCTGGGCGTGCGGCGTGTCAGCGTCGGCGGTTCGCTGGCGCGCGCGGCGTTGGGCGCGTTTCTCCGCGCGGCGCATGAAATGCGCGATCACGGCACCTTCAACTACACGAAGGAGGCCGCGAGCGGTAACGAGATCAACCAGCTCTTCACGGCCGCCGAACAGAAGTGGGGTAAGCAGACCGGCGAGTGAGGGTAGATGGCGACAGGCGCGCGCGAATTTTTGCCGGACCGTCCCGCTATCCAAACTTGCCTTGCTTTCTTGAACGATTAGTCATAATATCCGCTTCATGAAGCAATCTGGCAACTGGAAGCAATCCGTAAAAAAAGGCGGCGAAGCCCCCCGCGGGCGGCCGCGCGAGTTCGACACGGATACTGTTCTGGCGAGCGCGAGCCAGGTGTTCTGGCATCACGGCTACCATGCCACCTCGATTGACGACCTCTGCAAGGCCACCGGCTTGCTGCGCGGCAGCCTGTACGGCGTCTTCGGCGACAAGCACGGCATCATGCTCGCCGCGCTCGATCATTACGCGGAAGGCTCGGTCGCGCGGCTGGCCGAGCGGCTCAATGCACCAGTGCCGCCGGACGAGGCATTGCGTAACGCCTTGCTGCATTACGCCCGGGTTGCCTGCGCGCTGACTGGCGAGCGCAGTTGCTTCATCACCAATACCACACTGGAGATGCCGCGCGACGACGAGACCTTGCGTATGCGCGTCGCCGCCATTCAGCGGCGCATGGCAACCTTGCTGGCGGCGGCGGTGATTCGCGGGCAGGCGAGCGGCGCCTTCAATTCCACGCTCGACGAAAAAGCCGTTGGCGATTTCCTGCTGTGCGTGATGCAAGGGCTGCGTGTGCTGGGGCGAGTCGCCCATACGGAAGATGCGCTGGTTGGAATCGTGGACGTCGCCATGCGTGCGCTCGTCTAATTTTTTTGCCTAATTCTTGAACGAACAGTCATGAATAGAGATCCTATCAAGCCCGCTCCGGCGGCACTCGCGGGGGCGGAGGGTGGGACCGTTGCCGTCTGTCCTGGTGCCGGCGCGGTTGCCGCTCGCGCGGCCGCCGTCTCCGGGAAGGTGGCGGCCGGCTTCGAGCGTCCGGGCCTGGCGCTCGCCGTGCTGTTCGTCGGTGCCTTCCTCGCGCCGCTCGACTATTTCATCGTCAACCTGGCGCTGCCGTCGATTCACACCGGCCTGAACGCGACCGACGCGCAACTGCAACTCGTCGTGTCCGCCTACGCGTCGGCTTATGCCGTGCTGCTGATCACCGGCGGACGGCTCGGCGACCTGTTTGGACGGCGTCGCATGTTCATGACGGGGATGGCGGCATTCGTGGTCGCTTCGGCACTGTGCGGTTTTGCTACCAGCGGTCATATGCTGGTGATCTCGCGGATCGTGCAGGGCATCGCGGCCGCGGTCATGGCGCCGCAAGTGCTCGCGACCATCCGCGCGGTCGTGCCGCTGCATCGGCAGACCAAGGTGATGAGCCTCTATGGTTTCGTCTTCGGGCTGTCGTCGATCGTCGGCCAGTTGGGCGGCGGCGCGCTGATTACCTATCATCCGTTCGGGCTCGACTGGCGCATCATCTTTCTCATCAATATTCCGATCGGCATCGTGGCCTTCATCGGCACCTGGAAGTTCGTGCCGGAAAATCAGCCGGCCACGCAGACCGGCATCGACCTGAAGGGCGTCGCGTTGCTCTCGATGGTGCTGCTGCTGGTTATCTATCCGATGACGCACGGCCGCGAAGCCGGCTGGCCGGCATGGACCTTCGTGATGTTCGCGCTTGCCGTGCCCGTGTTCGCGCTCTTCGTGGCGACCGAGCGGAGCGTCGAACGCGGCGGCGGCCATCCGTTGGTGGATTTGCAATTGTTCCGCAACCCGGCCTTCGCGCTGGGTCTCGTGCTCGCATTTCTGTTCTATTGCAACAGCGCGTTTTTCCTGACCTACGGAATCTTCCTGCAAACCGGCCTGCACTGGTCGCCGCTGGCCTCGGGCATGGCCATCATGCCGTTCGCGATCGGCTTCGTGATTGGGCCGCTGACGTCGCCAGCGGTGGTCAAGCGGATCGGCGGCCATGTGCTGGCGCTCGGTTTCTCGATGATGACGGTCGGTTTCACGGTTACCGGCTGGTCCGCGACGCATGCCGCCACCCCGGATCTGCTGTTCTATTGCGGGTTGGTATGCGCGGGCGTCGGTCACGGCCTGCTGCTGCCGTCGATCATGCGCATCGTGCTGCAGGAAGTCGTTCCGGAGAAGGCGGGACTCGCCTCGGGCGTAGTGTCGTCGACCTTGCAGATCGGCTCGGCGTTCGGCACGGCGGCCATCAGCGGTGCGTTTTTCGGTGTGATCGGCGGCCGCGAGACACCCGCTGCCTACGCGCACGCGTTCCAGTACAGCCTCGCGATCAACGCGTGTCTGATGTTCGTGTGTATCGGATTGAGCGTGCTGCTGGTACGGCATCAGCAACTCGCATTGCGTCGGAACGCCGCCCAGCCGGTTTGAAAATAACCGGCCGGGAATCGTTTTCAACTGAAGCCGCCGCCGACTTTTATGCCCTCGCTCGAACCGGTTCGTGGTGTGAGATTTACCGGCTAGTTTTTTGTTCACTGGTAATTCTGCTTTTAAGCTGATTGGAATAAACCCGGAGCGGCTTGTCAGGCATGCATTAAATATGACAAATGCAACCCGCATTTTCTACTTGAGATTCGGGTTTTCCAGAGTAATTTTTGCATGTGGATGGCATTGCTCGGACGGCCTGCTGGCTTGATCTGCCGGGTTTTCGCGCGTCTTGCCTTAGCTGCCGGTATGGAAAACCCATTCCAGCGCCTATGAAAACGGTATCAATAAAAAGCGCTTGCCGCGATTAATTCGGATTGTTAATCTTGGCGAGCTCTTTGGGGTTTTCCTTCGGCAGTTCGATGTTGCAAAGCACCAGGCCATAACTATTTCCGCGCAACGGGTTCCGTAGGGATTGAATATGCTGACCGCTATCATTGATGCATTTGAAACACCGCCAGCCGCCCCTTTCAGTGTCGGTGACGTCGTCACGTTAAAAGAAGGCGGTCCGCGCATGACCGTGACCTACGCAGGGCCGGTGGCGCTCAATCCTGGCGACTGGCTGATTTGCGAGTGGTTCGACGAACAGGGCGAACTGCGCCGCGAGATGTTCGCGCACGAGAGCGTGCGGGCTGAACCGCGCTCGATTCCGGCCGGCTCGGTGACGTGGGGCAAGATCGGCCGGGCGGCTTGAGAGAAGCAGCCAGAGGCACGTACTAGCACTAGCCCCGCGAGCCGGCTTATCCGTCGATCAGTTTCAACCCCGCCACTGACAACACGATCAGCGTCATGCAAATCACCCGGGGTGCCGAAACCGGGTCGTTGAACAGCACCACGCCAAGCACCGTGATGCCAAGCGATCCGATCCCTGTCCATACCACGTAAGCCGTACCGGCCGGCAGGTGTTTCATCGCCAGCGTCAGTAAGAATACGCTGCCGAGCGCGGCCGCAACGCCGCCGATGCTCGGCCACAAACGTGTCCATCCATTTGCATATTTCAATGCCAGCGCCATCAGGATTTCGACCGCGCTTGCGGCGAGCAGAATAAGCCATGCCATCATGAGTCCCATCGGTAAGTGGTTAATGAGCGGCCAGCTTAGAGCTATAGTGATGCGCTCACCATTACTTACCCACTGGTAACCATGGCATTCCCCGAGTCCGCCAGCGCGTCCCTCACATCGGCCGAACAAGCCTATCGCGGCGACGTTTTCGACGCGGCCTGTTCGTCGCGCCTTGCGCTCGAACTGATCGCGGGAAAATGGACACTGCTCATCATGCCGGCGCTGCTGCCCGGTCCGATGCGCAATAACGCGTTGCTGCGCAAGATCGGCGGCATCTCGCAGAAGGTGCTGACGCAGACGCTCAAGGAACTCGAGCGCAACGGTCTGGTGATCCGCGAGGAGCAGCCGGGCGCAGTGGCGCACGTGGAGTATCGGCTCAGCGAGCTGGGGCGAACGCTCAGTGACGCACTGGTGGCGCTCGATGACTGGGCCGAGAACAACGCGGCCGAACTCGACGCTGCCCGTGAACGCTATGACGCGCGGCAGCAGACACGCCGCTAACTGGCCGGCTGCGATTGCTGCGCACGCTTGCGCTTTGAACTACGGCTGTTTGTTTTCCGGGCGCTCACGCGCCGCGGCGCGCCTTTGCACACGCACCAGAAGCGCCGAGGAAAACGCCCGCATCCGCACGATCTTGCGCGTCTCTATCACTTCACCGGCCACGTTCTTCGGCGGGTTGGGCTGCATCGCCCAGTAGAGTGCGAGTAGCCAGCCGAACCCGGTCCAGCCGAGGCACGCATTGAAGAGCGCCAGCGTCAGCAGGTCATGACGTTTGCGCCGGTCGGCGAGAATGCTCGGCAGAAAATACAGCGCCAGCGCGAGCACCGCGGCGATGGCCTGAACCACGACGTTGCCACCCATAGCCTGGCTCCTCAGGACGCGATGTATCCCCGATTGTCGCGCGATTGTCCTGTTTGCGCAGGGCCGCCGCGAAACATGCAGGTAGGCCGAGGGGTTCAGTGCATCGCGCATCAGGACTATCATGGATGCTTCGACAGAACAGATCCGCCACGGACCACTCCACCATGATCTCCGACGATACGACCCAGCAGACTCAGCGCATCAACCAGGACACGCTACGCGAATTCGTAGACCGCAAATGGAACGACGAGATCGTGCCCGCGCTCACCGACTACATCGCCGTGCCGGCCAAGAGTCCGGCGTTCGATCCCGAATGGGTCAAGCACGGCTATCTCGAGCGCGTCATCACCGACGCGGCGCAATGGGCCGAGCAGCAACCCGTGCGCGGCCTGAAACTTGACGTGGTCCGCTTGCCGGGCCGCACGCCGGTGATCTTTTTCGAAACGGCCGCGACCCGCTCGGGCAGCGACGAAACCATCGTACTGTACGGCCACCTCGACAAGCAGCCTGAATTCGACGGCTGGCGCAACGACCTCGGTCCATGGACGCCGAAGCTCGAAGACGGCAAGCTCTACGGCCGCGGTGGCGCCGACGACGGCTACGCGATCTACGCGAGCCTCACGGCGCTGGCGGCGCTCGACGCGCAGGGCATCGAGCGTCCGCGCTGTGTCGGTCTGATCGAGACCTGCGAGGAATCCGGCAGCTACGATCTGCTGCCGTACGTCGACGCGCTGCGCGAACGGCTCGGCAAGGTCGGTCTGGTGGTGTGCCTCGACTCGGGCGCGGGCAATTACGATCAGCTGTGGCTCACTACGTCGCTGCGCGGACTGGTGGCGGGCGACCTCGAAGTTCAGGTGCTCGACGAAGGAATTCACTCGGGCGGCTACGGCGGCATTGCGCCGTCGAGCTTCCGCATCATGCGGCAACTGTTCGACCGTCTCGAAGACTCCGCCAACGGCACCTTGCTGCCGAAGGGTTTTCACGTTCAGATCCCGGCAGACCGGCTGCGCGAAGCGGAAGCGACCGCCCGGATTCTCGGCGACGACGTCTGGAAGAAGCTGCCGTGGGCCTGTGGCCAGGACGGCCGGCAGGTGCTGCCCACCACCACCGATCCGCAGGAAGCCTTGCTCAACTCGACGTGGCGTCCTTCGCTGTCCGTGACCGGTGCGGCCGGTTTGCCCGCGCTCGCCGATGCGGGCAACGTGCTGCGTCCGCGCACGGCATTCAAACTCTCGCTGCGCCTGCCGCCGATGATCGAAGCGGAAAAGGCCGTCGCCGAACTGAAGGCGCTGCTCGAATTCGATCCGCCGTACAACGCCAAGGTCACTTTCAAACCGGACGCCGGCGCGGCGAGCGGCTGGAGCGCACCCGAACTCGCGCCGTGGCTCGCTAGCGCGCTTAACGAGGCGTCACGCGAACACTACGGCGCGGACGTCGCCTATATGGGGCAGGGCGGCACGATTCCGTTGATGAACGTGTTGAAGTCGGGCTTTCCGAAGTCGCAGTTCATGGTGTGCGGCGTGCTCGGGCCGAAGTCGAACGCGCACGGGCCCAACGAGTTTCTGCATGTGTCCTACGGCAAGAAGCTGACGGCGGCCGTGGCGCAGGTGATCGCGGCTGCGCCTTAACCAGGACTTCGCTTTCCCTTTTCTTGCAATAGCGTTGCAGGCAAATCGGCGGGCGCCATGAGGCGCCCGCATTTTATTATGCGAATTGAATAGTCCGTCTGTTAGGCCACAAATCAGAAAGCAAATATCCGCAAACACTATTTTCGATTGTATTACCTAATCGAAAGCCATTTCTTTTTCTTTCAAATCCGGCACGAAATCCAGACACCGTTCGTTCGCTAATTTATCGTGACCGGCTGCCCAATCCACGCCTAATTTCGCCCATCTTCGGTGCGCAAGCGTTTGCGTCCGTCGATCCTCTTTTCCGCTATTTTGCCTTCCCGCAGAGCCCCGTCCGGCGGCGCTCCGGGAACCTGTTGCATTCATCTGTTGGTTACCCCGCTCCCATCCGATTCCGGTCTGCTTTAGGCTCGCATTGCAATGCCAATGTTTAACCTTAAAAGGATCATTCAAAATGAATCTACATAATCACCACGCCTGCCGTCCGTTCCTCGAGGCCGGCAATTTGTCGCAAATCTCGGCTTACTATGAAGAAGGCCGTAACATCATGTGGATGATGCTGCGGGCACAACCGCGTCCCTGTTTCAATCTCGAACTGGTCCATGACATTCTGGGTCTCGCGCAGGCAGCACGAGAATCCGGCCTGCCGATCGATTTCTGGGTAACGGGTTCGCTGATTCCGACCATGTTCAATGTCGGCGGCGACCTCGATTTCTTTGCCGACTCGATCCGCTCGGGCAAGCGTCAGTCGCTGCTGTCGTACGCGCGAGCCTGTGTCGATTGTGTGCATGCGGCGGCACGCGGCTTCGACACCGGAGCGATTTCGATCGCCATGGTGGAGGGCACGGCACTGGGTGGGGGCTTCGAGGCGGCGCTCGCGCACCATTTCGTGCTGGCGCAGAACGATGCGCGCATGGGTTTTCCGGAGATCGCATTCAATCTGTTCCCGGGCATGGGCGGTTATTCGCTGGTCGCGCGCAAGGTGGGCATGCGTCTGGCCGAGGAATTGATCGGCGTGGGCGAATCGCATACGGCGGAATGGCACTTCAGCAAGGGGCTGGTCGACCATCTGTTCGAGCCGGGCGACGCTTATATGGCGACGCGTACGTTCATTGACACGCTCAAGCCGAAGATGAACGGAATCCGCGCGATGCTGCGGGCGCGTCAGCGCGTCTTGCAACTCTCGCGCGCCGAACTGATGGAAATTACCGAGGACTGGGTGAATGCCGCCTTCATGATCGAAGAGAAGGACTTGGCCTTCATGGAGCGGCTGGTGATGCTGCAAAATCGCCGTACTTCAAATTTGCGCCAGACAGCTTCCAGTGCGGCCAATTTCGCCTGAATCGATCCGGCTCTCGACGACGGCGAACCGCAGCGGGCGCGGGCCGCCAATACTCCACGGGGACTTCTTTCGGGGCGGGGCACTTCCTGTGGGCCACCGGTTGCGCGGAAGCTCAGGCAATCAGCCTGAGCTTCTGCCTATCCTGCAACCAGCGCTCGAACTCCGCGGCCGGCATGGCCTGACCATACAGAAAGCCCTGCACGTAGTCGACGCCCAGCCCCTTCATGAACACCTCTTCGGCCTCGGTTTCGATGCCTTCGGCGACCACCTTGAAATTCAGTTCCTGCGCGACCGCCACCATCGAGCGCACCAGGGCCTGCGCCTTGGTGTCGGCATTGATCGAGCGGACGAAACTGCGGTCGAGCTTGATGACGTCGAGCGGAATGCGGCCCAGTTGCGAGAGCGACGAGTAGCCTGTGCCGAAATCGTCCAGGTGAACCTGCGCGCCGAGTTGGCGGAACTGCGTGATCAGATCGATCGCCGCCGCCTCGTCCTCGATCAGGCAGCTCTCGGTGAGCTCCAGATCGATCAGGCAGGGATCGAGATTCGCGCATTGCAGCGCTTCACTGAAATGGCGCACCACGGCGGTATCGACCAGTTGCCGTGCCGACACGTTGATCGCGATGCGCAGGTTATAGCCGTCGGCCTTCCACTTGGCGGCTTGCCGCGCGGCTGTTTCCATGACCCAGCGGCCGAGCACGCCGATGAGGCCGGATTCCTCCGCATAGCGGATGAACTCCGCCGGCATGATCTGCCCGCGCTCGGGCGAGTTCCAGCGCACCAGCGCCTCCGCGCCTTGCACCACGCCGGTGGCGAGCGAGAGCTTGGGTTGATAGTGCAGGGTTAACTGGCCTTCTTCGAGGCCGCGCCGCAAGTTGGTATCGAGCCACATGTACTCCGCCACCTTGCGGTTCATGTCGGGCGAGAACACGCGATAGGTGCGCTTGCCTTCGTCTTTGGCGACGTACATTGCCGTGTCCGCGGAACGGATCAGCGATTCGAGGTTGTCGCCGTGCTCCGGATATAGCGCGATGCCGATCGAGCAGCCGGTGTAGACCTCGACGAGCCCCAGGCTAAACGGCGTGCGCAGGCGTTCGAGAATGCGTTGCGCGGTTGCTTCGAGATCGTGGGCGGTGCACCTGGTGGCGAGCACGATGAACTCGTCGCCGCCGAGGCGCGCGAGCGCGTCGCCTTCGTTCAGGCAGGCGTGGATCGCCGAGGATACGTCGCAGATCAACCGGTCGCCGAAAACGTGGCCGTAGTGGTCGTTGACCTTCTTGAAGTTGTCGAGATCGAGGAACAGCACGCCGACCGATTCGCCTGGCGCCGCATCTTCTATCGCAGTCCGGATCTTGTCCTGGATCGCATTGCGATTGGCGAGGCCGGTGAGCGAATCGGTGTTCGCCAGTTCAGTGAGCCGGTCCTGCGCGAGCCGTTCTTCGGTGATGTCGGTGCCCGAGCAGATCAGAAACTGTTCGTCGACACCGCTGCCGCTGTGAACGAACTTGTTGCGAAACAGAAAGAGCCGTTCGCCGCGCAGGGTTTTCACGCGCCGCTCGACTTCGTACGAGACGCCGCGATTGAAGAAGCCCGCGATGTTCTGGCTCGATGCCGCGCCAGATTCAGTGCTCATGAACAACGCCCACACATTGCGCCCAACAATGTCTTCTTCCTTGACGCCGGTGAGCTCCTCGGCAAGGCGGTTAAAGCGCTGTATACGGCCGTGTTGGTCGACGATGACCACAACCGAATTGACTTCGGAGACGACCTGTTCGGCGAACGACAGACCATGGACCAGATCGCGTGCGACGGACTCCGTATCGTCGTAGGCCGAAGCGGTGCCTGCCCAGGTATTGCTGGCGAGTTTTTTTCCGACGAGGTGCAGGCGCAGCGGCTCGCCGAACAGCCGCACGTCGAGAACGAGGTGCGAAGTGATGCCGGTGAGGCAGCGGATTTGCGAGGCCTGCTGGGGATTCAGCGGAATTGCGACGTTAGCCGGCACGTCGCCGCTGACCGGCGTGAGTTCCAATGCGTTGCTGTCGTTCGACAAACGCCAGCAAGGGCTGCTTGTGCCGAACTGCGCAAAAAGCACCTGATCGTGTTGGTCGTCGTTCATGAGATCCCTGGGCGGTGTGCCGATGGGCCCCACCATGAAGGTGGATTGGCGGCAAACAGTCTCATCATACTTAAAGACTTGCCTCATTGTAGCGAAGCAACTGATATTCGGGCCCATAAAACATTAACGATCCGAATGGGCTTTGTCTTTAAACTTTTGTTGCGCCACATATGCGTGCGAAGCTCGCGAAAACGCATAGAAATTGTTTCAGAATCGAATCAAAATCGCTTTAGAATCGCCGCGCCAGCAGGCTTCGTGCGTGCTCCCGTTCGGCGGGAATCGTTTCCACGTCAGGGGCAAACCAGAATGCCCCCGCAATTAGTGTCGCGATAACAACACCATCGCGATACAGAATCCGATTTCCGGCGACAGCAGGCACCCGTTCGCCGACCAGTAAAGTGCCCGCGAGATTTAAAGGATCGGTTGCGGCAACGCACACAAATGCACCGTCGTTCGCATGTCGCCGAACTTCCCGCAACAATGGAATCGCTTCCGGTAATGCGAACTGTTCGCCGGCGAGCCCATTGATAAATCGGCCGCCGCGAACCACGCCGCGCGCTTCGAGCCGCTGTAAAACACGCAACAGATCGCGCCACGGCGGCAACCACTCGGCCTCGCGTTCGAGCAAACGCCAGAACACTACGCCATAGCGGCGCAGCAGCGTCATCGCGATGTGTTCGAGTGTCTCGGGCGCGAACTGCTGGCGACGCGCGGGCGAAGTTTCCGGCGCGGCGGCAACGGTTTGCCGATTGACGAGCGCCCAGCGTCCCGCGTCGTCCATTCCTCCGATGAATGCACCCGACCTGACACGGCGGCTGCTCGAATACGTACTGCGTTTGGCGGCAGGTTTGAGTAGCGCGCGCAAGCCAGCGAAACTATCGGAATTCACGAGGCCTGCTGCGACCAGTTCGCCCAATGCGTTCTCCAGTTCCATCCGCAAGCCGCTTACTTCAGTGAGCAATTCGTCGAAGAACATCGCGCCGTGCTGCGCTAACGTGTCATAAACGAGCTGCGCCCGCGCCGATAGCTCCGGCTGCTTTGACGGATCGATCAGCGCGCTCCAGACACGCACCTGAGCGCGCGGCAGCAACACGATCGGCGTGCTGCGCACCGGCCCCGCCGCGCCGCGTGCCCGTTCGGTCAGACGGGTCCAGACGATCTTGCCGGCCCGGCATAGTTCGTCCAGCGAAGTATTTGCGTACGCCTTCACGCGTGCCGGCAGAATGTCTTCTTCCCATGCGCCCGCAGCCGCCTGAAAACCCTCCATCTGTTCAAGCACGGCGGCCAACGCTTCACGTCCTTCACTGCGGGTGTCCGGCGTCAGATGCTGCCACTCGAATAGAAAGCGCATGAAGTCGTGCCGTTCCACCGGCTCGATCTCGCGGCGCAAGCGCTTCACGGTATAGCGGTGTATCCGCGCCAGTAAGTGGCGTTCGCACCACTCTTCCTCGCTTGCGCCCGGCGAGAAGCGGCCACGCATCACGTAGCCTTCCGCTTCGAGGCGCAGCAAGGTCTGTTCGACAGATGCCGCCGGCAAGCGCAGCGCTTGCGCAATCGCGTGCACCGGCAGCGGGCCAAAACCGGTCAGCCGCGCGCGCAACACGTCGAGCAGGGCGTCGTCGGCGCTCCAGGTCTCGGTGAAGCCCTTCGGTGCGGTGAGCGGCGGCTCGAACGGCGCGTCCGGATAGAGCGCCTGGAAACAGGTCAGGCGCTCGACGGGTAGCCACAGCACGTCGTCGCCGCCGAACCGCAGGCGGGTCGCGCGGCCGGATTCGGCAAGCGACGCGAGCCACGCCGGCCAGCCTTCGTTGTGACCCGCTTCGGTTCCGGTGATGCACGCGAGGCCCGTTAGCGCTTCGTGCATCTCGTCGGCGGTGCGTGCCTGCGGCCATGCTTCGCCGCGTACGCTGTTGATCGCGTCGGCGTCCAGGGCGCCAAGGTCGTCGGCGCTGGCCGGATCGGTCCAGCGCCGGTTCAGTACCGCTTGCGTGCGGCGCTCTTCGATTGGTGCGTCGTCGAGATAGGCATACGGTTTTGCGTTGAGGATTTCGGCGGCAAGCGGCGAGGGCGCCGGCAGATCGCGGGCGATCAACCGCACGTCGCCCTGTTCGATGCGACGCAGCAAAGCGAGCCAGCGGTCGCTATCCATCGCTTCGTGCAGGCAGTCGTCGACGGTTTGGTCCACTAACGGATGGCGCGGGAGTTCACGCTCGCCGACAACGTTCTCCAGGCACGCAGCTTGCTCCGGAAACACGCTTGCCAGCAGATCTTCGCTACGCATGCGCTGCAATTGCGGCGGCGTCTTGCGCCCGCCGGTATAGCGCGGCAGGCCGAGCGAGGTGGTGGCGTTCCAGCGCCAGCGCACGCCGAACAGCGGTGCGTCGAGCAGCGCCTGGATCAACAGATGCTCGGCGCTGTTCGAATGCAGATAGCGCCATACGTCGTCGAGTACGAACGAATGGCTGCCGGTGAGTGAGAGGACGATCGCGTCTTCGGTGGCGGCGGCTTGCAGTTCGAAGTTGAAGGTCCGGCAAAAACGCTTGCGCAAGGCGAGCCCCCACGCGCGATTCACGCGGCTGCCGAACGGCGTGTGGATCACGAGTTGCGTACCGCCTGATTCGTCGAAAAAGCGCTCCATGACCAGCGTGTTTTGCGTCGGCAGCACGCTGAGGGCGGCACGTGCACGAGCGAGGTAGTCGACAATCTGGCGGGCGGCGGCTTCGTCGAGACCGAGGGTATCGATGAGCCAGTCGATCGCGTGCTGCAGGCGTTCAGCCATGGAATCGGTATCGATACCGGCATCGTCCGCGTTCCCGGCAAGCCGACGCTCGATCTCTTCGCGCAGGCGCGCCACGCCGAATGACAGTTCATCGCTGCGCCCCGGCGCTTCACCCAGCCAGAACGGAATATTCGGCGGCTGCCCTTGCGCGTCCTCGACTCGCACGCGGCCGCTCTCGATCCGCAAAATGCGATATGACGCGTTGCCGAGCTGGAACACATCGCCCGCGAGACTCTCGACCGCGAAATCCTCGTTGACGGTGCCGATATTGATCGCCTGCGGCTCGAGCACCACCGCATAGTCGGCGTTCTCGGGAATCGTGCCGCCCGAGGTCACGGCGACCAGTTTTCCGCCGCGCCGGCCGCGCAGCGTGCCGCTCACTACGTCGCGGTGAATATAGGCGCCGCGCGGGCCGTTGCGGCTCGTGTAGCCTTCCGCGAGCATGCGCAGCACGGCGTCATATTGCTCGCGTTCGAGTTGGGCGTAGGGGGCCGCGCGTCGCACCATGTCGAACAACGCGTCTTCGCTCAGTTCGTTGCTCGACACCTCGGCCACGATCTGTTGGGCGAGCACATCGAGCGGCGCGCGCGGGATCCGCAATGCATCGAGTTCGCCACGCCGCACGCAATCGAGCAGCGCCGCGCATTCGATCAGATCGTCGCGCGAGGCCGGAAACAGCCGACCCTTCGGCATGCCGCCGACGTGGTGGCCCGAGCGCCCCACGCGCTGCAGGAACGGCGCGATCGCGCGTGGCGAACCCATCTGGCAGACCAGATCCACGTCGCCGATATCGATGCCCAGTTCCAGGGAGGCGGTGGCGATCAGCACCCGCAAGTCGCCGCGTTTGAGGCGCTGCTCGGCGTCGAAGCGGTGTTCCTTCGCGAGGCTGCCGTGGTGTGCTGCGACCGCGTCCTTACCGAGGCGCTCGCTCAGATGACGCGCGGCGCGTTCGGCCATACGGCGCGTGTTGACGAAAATGAGCGTGGTGCGATGCATTGCGATCAATTCGGCGAGCCGGTCGTAGACGCGTTCCCACACTTCGTTAGGCATCACCGCTTCGAGCGGCACGGGCGGAATCTCGAGTGCGAGGTCGCGCTCGCGGATGTGCCCCACGTCGACGATCGCGCAATCCGCGGGAGTGGGGCTTTCGATACTCGCGCCGCCCACCAGGAAGCGCGCAACGGCGCTGACCGGTTTTTGCGTCGCCGACAGTCCGATCCGCGGCAAGCGCCGCTCGCACAGCGCGTCGAGCCGCTCGAGGCTGAGCGCCAGATGGCTGCCGCGCTTGCTGCCGGCGAGCGCATGAATTT
Source organism: Paraburkholderia fungorum (assembly GCF_902833645.1). Lineage (GTDB taxonomy): Bacteria > Pseudomonadota > Gammaproteobacteria > Burkholderiales > Burkholderiaceae > Paraburkholderia > Paraburkholderia fungorum. The sequence continues at coordinate 342,535 of NZ_CADFGE010000002.1, read as the reverse complement.
CGTCGACGATCACCGTGCGCACCGTCGACAGCATGCGCCGGCCGGAATCCGAACCGAGCAGGACGTAGAGCGATTCCGGCGTGGTCACGAGAATATGCGGCGCGCGCTTTTTCAGCGCGTTGCGCTCCTGTTGCGTAGTGTCGCCGGTGCGCACGGCGGTGCGAATTTCGAGCGGCGCTAAGCCGCGCGCGTCGAGTTCCGCGGCGATGCCCTGCAACGGCACTTCCAGATTGATGCGGATGTCGTTGGACAGTGCTTTGAGCGGCGAGACGTAGACCACCAGGGTTTCGTCGGGCAGGACACCGCCGTTGGCGAGGCCTTGCTGAACCAGTTCGTCGAGCGCTGACAGAAAGGCGGTGAGGGTTTTGCCCGAACCGGTGGGCGCGGCGACGAGCGTTGAGCGGCCGCTGCGAATCTGCGGCCAGGCGGCCGCCTGCGCGTCAGTGGGCGCCGGGAAGGTCTTCAGGAACCAGCCGGCGACCGCGGGATGGAAGTCATCGAGCACAGTGGCCGTTGAAAGGCCGGAGGCGGGACGCGCAGCGGCGTCTGGCGCCGTCCGCGAGGCCGGATCGAAGCTGGCGGAATCAGGGTGCGCGCGCAAGGCGGTCGCGGATGTCGAGGCCGAAGTCATGCTGACATAGATGGGGGCGCGGCGTGCCATATCCAGAGGACGGCTAGCGCCGGCCTGTAGCGAAGATCAGCGTTCAGTCTGGCAGGTTTTTACCGGCTTTGCCGAGGGCCGACCGGGGGCGAGGAAGGTGTGAAGCGCGCTGGCAATTGCTACCGGCGCGGATCGTGCCGCGCCGCACCGGTAGCGCTTAGCTGGCTATGCGGAAACTACCAGATCCAGCGCACGCCCGCGTCGCCGGTTATCGTTCTCTGATGCGCGCCGCCCAGGTTCGTCAGCCAGCCGAGCGTCGCGAACACGCTGCCGGACGCGCTGAATTTGCCGACCACACCCGCGCCGAGCTGCGCCTCGGTTTGTCCGACCGTCCCCTGCATGACGGTTCCTCCGCCGAAGGTGACTTTGTCGTCGGCACCGAATTCGCGCAAGAGGCTGACGCGCAGATAAGGGCGCCATGCTGTCGCGAAGGCATCGAACTGACCTTGCAGGCGCGCACCGATTCGTCCGACAAAAGTATTGCCGCTATTGAAGCCGACACTCGACACCCCGTCGTTGAAATCGGACAGCGCAAGGTGCTGCCACACGAGTTGCGCCTGCGGTTCGAGCGAGAGGCCCGCACCGAGCGGAATCGGCAAGCCGCCTTCGAGCGAACCGGTGACCGCATTCCCGTGCGTCGTCGTGCCGACGCCGTCGCGCGAGCGCGGATCGACGTTCGGCGAGCTTCCCATCAGCACGGCGTCGGTGTACCAGCCGCTCGGGCCGACATGGGTCCAGTAACCGCCGAGGCTATACGCGTTGATCGCAAGGTGGCCCACCGCGAGATTGGGCATGCCGAGCGCAAAGCCGTCGACGTCGCCGGTGGCCCGCGCGAAACCGACGAACACGCCGTAGTGGTTGCGCTGGCCGCTCGCGCCGTGATCCGCGTAAAGATCCTGGCCGGCCTGAATGCCGTACACGGACCCGTCGAATTGCGGACTTGCCGTACCGCTCTGGCTCAACACGCTATGACCACCCCATACGCGGCCCCATGCGGCAGGCAATGTGCCGCTTTCGCTCAATAAGGCCTGATCGCCCAGGCGGTCGTGAAACGTATCGATCTGCATCAGGCCGAGTTCACGCGCGACACCGGGCGCCGCGGCGTAGATCGGCACTTCGACGCGATAGAGCGGCGTGGCGGCCGAGCCGGCCGGCGGTGCGGGCGGCAAGGGCGGTGTGCCCTCGGCTGCAACCGGCACGCCGGGTTCGGCGACCGGGGGCTCGCCGGGCGTGCCAGGCGGCTCGCCCGGTGTAGCCGTGGGCAGTGGCGCGACCGTATTGCGCAGATACCAGTTGTCCGTTGTACCGCCGCTCACACCGCCTTTGGCGAGGTAGTAAGAGTACGCGCCGGCCTTCACCGGTGTGGCCAGCGTGAACGCGCTCGAAGCCGTGGTGGCGCCGTTGGCCCCCTTAACCAGCTCGATGCCGTCCGCAATCGTTTGCGCGCCCTGGCCGCCGATGTTCGTGACTTGCAGACGGGTCGAACCGCTGGCCGTCCCGGCGCTCAGTACGAGGCGATCGGACGCCGCGCCGTCGCCGGCGACAACGGTGTTCAGTCCGATGGTGCCATTCTGGCCGGTATAGTTGCCCGTCACGTTCAGCACATTGCCGACGCCGGCGCTGGCCGGACCGCCAATCTGCACGAGTCCTGCATTGAGCAGTGAGCCGTTTATCGAGAACGCGCCGGTCCCCTCGCTGGCCAACAAGGGCAGTGCATTCGCCACCGCCAGCGTGCCATTGTTCTGGACGGCGCCCGTCACGCTGCCATAGCCGCCGAGCGTCGCGCCGGCGGCCACCGTGGTGGCGCCGCCGCCGGTCAGCGCGGCGTTCGCATGGCTAGCGTCGCCGATCGCGAGACTGCCCGCGGCGACCGTGGTGGGGCCGCTATAGGTGCTCACGCCGGTCATCAGCAAACTGCCGCTGCCGGCTTTCGTCAAGGCGCCGCTTCCGCTTACGGCCTGCGTGAGTGTGGAGTTGAACGCTTGTGTGTCGATGGCGCCGCCGCCCGCTGCCAGTGTTATTGCGCGCGTGCCGGCGAGGTCGAAGCTCGAGGTCAATTGCAAGGTGCCGCTGTTGAACGTCAGACCACCTGTGTTCGCGCCGAGCGCATTGTCCGCGCCCACCGCGATTCCGCCTTGATCGATAGTCGTACCGCCCGAGTAGGTGTTGCCGGTGGTCGCCGTCGGCGCGAGCGTCAATACGCCGGCGCCAGTTTTATCGACCGCGCCGGTGCCGCTGATCGTTCCTGCGTAGGTGCCCGCGCTGTCCTGGGCAAAGCGTACCAGGCCATTGTCGGTGACGCTCGCGGGCAGGTTCTGCGCATTCGCCTGCAAGGTCGCGCCGCTATCGACCAGCGCCGTCGCGCTTGCGCCGAGTGTACCGGTGAGACTGAGCGTGCCGGTTTGCACATGCGCGAGCGAGAAGGTCCCGCTGCCGGTCCAGTTCCACAGCGCCCCTTGCATCAGCAAGGTCTGAAAATTGGTAAACGCGTTCGATGCGGTGCCGGAGCCTTGCAGGATCACCGTGGCCGTTCCTCCGGCGCCGCCGTCGGCCGCGCCGTTGATCACGGAGCCGGTTTGCAGGATCAGCGTGTTGTTGCCGTTGCCCATCGTGATCGCCGTGCCGATGCCGCTCTGCACGAGTCCGGCATTCGTGATGGTGCTGCTGCCATTGAGCGTGCGGATGCCGGAGCCGTTCTGGCTGATGATGCTGCCGCCCGCGAGGTTCTGGATCGTTGCCACGAAGCTCGATCCCGCGGTATTCGAGAACACCGCATCGGAGCCGGCACCGCTCGCGGTGATCGTGCCGCTGTTGATCAACTGGTCGTTATTGCCTTGCAGATAAGCGGTTGGACTGTTCGCGCCGGAGGTGGACAGCGTGCCGCTGTTGTTGATGGTGCCGTTGCCGCCCAGAATCGATGCGGCGCGTGCGTTGCTGCCCGAGGTCGTCACCGTGCCGCTGTTGATCAGCGTGTTGTTCGACTGCCCGACGTTCGTTTGTCCCCACGCGGCCGTCATGCCGTAAGCGTTGGGGCCGCTGGTCGTGATCGAGCCGCGGTTGGTCAGTGTGTTGCCGCTGCCGTTGGCGGCCATGCCGTCGTTATAGGCGCCGCTCGTGGTGATGCTGGCGCCGTTCGCGTTGGTGATCTGATTGCCGTTGTTCACGCCGAGCAGCACGGCGCCGCGCGCGGTGCCGGTGCCGCCGCCGCCCGTCAGCGAGAAAGTGCCGCTGCTGGTGATCGTGCTGTTGGTGTCGACGCTGAAGACGACCGGGGTGGCACTGCGTACGAAGTTGCCAGAGGTGGTGTTGTCGGCATTGATCGTCACACCGGTGCTGCCGGTTTGCGCGACGACGGCGGGGAGGCCGCTGCCCGAGCAGGAGACTGTGGTGCCGCTCGGCGGCGCGGTATTGCTGCACGCGGCCATCGCGGAAGGGGTGAGCGCCCTGGAGAGCAGGACGACGCTGCCCAGGCCGATTCCAAACTTTTTCTTCTTCTTCATACGCGTGGTCCTTTTGGTAAAGGCACTGCACCATACGAGCGGAATGGTCCGACTTATACACGTCTTACCGAAACTTTCCAAATGCCCCTGGCATAACTGACGAATATGTTGCAAATCGCCGACGCTTGCCGGAGACCCGCATGGCGACTGGCTCACCAGGGATCGGACTGTTTTTCCAGGCGAAACATTCAGCGGTAACAGTGACGTCTCGCTGTAATGAATTTGAAACATACGTCCGTTCGGTGGCTGCTTGTGCGACGTGTCGCGCGCTGTGGAAATTTGCCGGGTGAAGTACTCTGTAGGGCTCACCGAACCACGAATCTTCAATGGAGTCTCGACGATGCGATACAACCCGTTAGGCCGTACCGGTGTGTTTGTTTCAGAGCTATGCCTGGGCACGATGACCTTCGGCGGTGGCGAAGGCATGTGGAAGCAGATTGGCGATCTGCAGCAAGGGGACGCGGAGCGGCTGGTCGGCCGGGCGCTCGATGCCGGCATCAATTTCATCGACACCGCCGACGTCTACGCGGAAGGACTGTCCGAACAGATTACAGGCCAGGCGCTGAAGAACCTTAAAGTGCCGCGCGACAAAGTTGTGGTCGCAACCAAAGTGTTCGGTCCAACGGCCGGGTTTCCGAACGCACGCGGCGCTTCGCGCTATCACATCATCGACGGTGTCAAGGCGAGCCTGAAACGCCTGCAACTCGATCACGTCGACCTGTATCAGATCCATGGCTTCGATCCGGCCACGCCGATCGAGGAAACCGTGCGCGCGCTCGACACGCTGGTTCAGCATGGCCACGTGCGCTACGTCGGCGTGTCGAACTGGGCCGCGTGGCAGATCGTGAAGGCGCTGGGCATTGCGGAGCGTCTCGGTCTCGCGCGCTTTGAAACGCTACAGGCGTATTACACGCTGGCGGGACGCGACCTCGAACGCGAGCTCGTGCCGATGCTGCGCAGCGAGGGGCTTGGGCTGATGGTGTGGAGTCCGCTCGCGGGCGGCTTGCTGAGCGGTAAATATGGGCGTGAGCAGCAGGGCGAAGCGGGCAGCCGCCGCACCACCTTCGATTTTCCGCCGGTCAATCGCGAACGCGCTTACGACTGCATCGACGTGATGCGCGATCTCGCGGAGGCGAAGAACGTTTCGGTGGCGCAGATCGCGCTCGCGTGGCTGCTGCATCAACGCGTGGTGAGCACGGTCATCGTCGGGGCGAAGAAAATCGAGCAACTCGACGACAACATTGCGGCGACCAGTGTCACGCTGAACGCCGACGAACTGGCGAAGCTCGACAAGGTCAGCGTATTGCCGGCCGAGTACCCGGGCTGGATGCTGGAGCGCCAGGGCGAGGCGCGCCGCAAACAGCTTGAAGAAGCGCGCCATCCGCTCTAGCCCGTGCAAGGCGTATGGGAAGCTGCGGCTTCCCTCACGCCGAGGGTGACTGGTCCGCCTGATAAGCGGCCACGGCGTCCATGGTGCGCGCCGAGTACACCATCGCGGCGCCCGCATTCACCGCGATCGCGACACCGAGCGCTTCGGCGATTTCTTCGCGGGTCGCGCCGTGCTTCAGCGCTTCGGCGGTGTGCACGGTGATACAGCCGTCGCATCGTGCGGTTACCGCGACCGCCAGCGAGATCAGTTCGCGCGTCTTCGCGCCGAGCAGGTCAGCCTTCTGACCCGCGGCTGAGATCGTTTGATAACCCTTCACCGTATCCGGCGACATTTTGGCGATCTCGCCGATACGGCCGAACAGTTCCTTGCGGTAATCGATTCAGTTCCTCGTGACAGAGCTCCTTGGTTGGGGGCAAGCCGGCGGATGCCGGTGCCGTGAGACAAAGTATTGCGCTGTGCCGCGACATCCTGAATACTCGATTCGCTCAACTTTTAGCGCGATCGTCTCATGGATACCCTTAGCCGGCTGATCGACCTTGCCAGGCCGCAAGCCAGCCTCGACCTGCGTTGCCTGTTCAGCGGCGGCTTCGACGTCGATCATGCGCCGATGGAGGCGGGAATTGCGCCTTTTCACCTGGTGCTGGACGGCGCTTGCGTCGTCGAGACGGCGAGTGGCGAGCAGCTTGAATTGCGCGCGGGGGATTTCATGCTGTTTCCACGCGGCGCCGCGCATCGGGTGCGCGATATCGGCCGGGCTGGCGGCGGCGCACCGATCAGGTTGGGTCATGACGGCATGCTGCCTGTGCGCCGCAATGATGGTCGCGATGCTGAGCGCAGTCACGCCGTCAATGAAGCCTGTCCTGCGGCATGCAACCCGGCACGCAATCCCGTCGGCAATGGCGGCAATGGCGGCGACACGCGCGATTCGAGCGGCGAGTGCGACCTCGGCGTGGATCTGGATCTTCTGTGCGGCCGGTTCGTCTACGCGCCCGGTTCCTCCGCGTTGTTGCTCGACGCGCTGCCCGATCCGTTGCATGTGTCGCTCGGCGGCGTGCAAACACTGGGCGCGCTGCAGACGGTGATTATGCTGATGCGTACCGAAGCCGAACGGCGTCAGCCTGGCGCGCTTGCAATCGTCACCGCACTGAGCCTTGCACTCTTCGCAATGGCCCTGCGCATGCATGGGGAACGGCATGCATCCAGTCCTGGCGTGCTGGCTCTACTGGCCGATGCGCGCCTCGGTGCGTCTGTCCAAAACATGCTGAGCATGCCCGAGCGAGCATGGACGATCGCGGAACTGGGTGAGATCGCCGCGATGTCCCGCGCGACTTACGCGCGCCACTTTAACGAGCGCGCGGGTATGAGCGTGATGGACTTTCTCACGCGGATTCGCATGACGATTGCGTGCGACCTGCTGCGGCGCACGCAGCGTAGCGCCGCGGAGATCGGCGAGACGGTGGGGTATCAATCGGAAGCCGCGTTCGGCAAGGCGTTCCAGCAGAGCGTAGGGGTGACGCCGGGACGTTACCGGCGTCAACCGCATGAGAGCGATCGGAATGCCCGTTAAGGGTTAAGTCTTCCCGGGTCTGCCGAACCAGCGTTTCTCGATCGACGACATGATCAGAGTCACCAGCAGCGCGCAGATCGTGCCCAGCGTGACTTCGCCGAGGCGCAGCAGAGCCTTGTCCCATGGCGAACCGGTGCCCGGCACCAGCAGCATGATGGTCGCGGTAATGCCGCCCAAACGCGCGGCGCTGCCGACGTTCACGACCCAGCAGGTCAGGATTGCCACGGCGACGGTGGCCGCATAAGCCGCGAGATTGCCGCCGCCGAGCGTTGCGCCGACGAGGCCGCAAATGCCCCCGACCATCGCGCCGATGAACTGATCGCGCGAGAGATTGCGGGTGTCGATATAACTGTGCTGACTCACCGCGATCGCCGTAATCGCAGCCCAGAATGCCTGTTCGGTATGCAGCCAGCGCCCGATAGCGAAAGCGAGGCTGGCGCCGGCCACCGCCTGCGCGGCCATCACGCCGCCTTCGGCCAGGCGGTCGCCGAGCGGCAGCGTCTTGAGAAAAGCAAACAGCGAATTGGCGGCATTCGCGCGTTCTGCGCGTCTTGAGTTGTCGGGAGCGGTCATCGAACGGGAGGAACCTGTTGCAGCGTGCAAGGAATCGTATTCTAGCGACTCCGTTCTGGCGACTCCGTTTGTGACCACGCAGGCAGGGGCCGCCATGCAAACGAAGCATGCGCGGCCGGTTGAGGGTTAAGCATCCGGACACGTCATCTCATGGTGCGCGTCCGAACGCCTCACGCAACTTGCGTTTGGCCTGTTGCAAGGTGTCGCGGCGCGCTTTCGGCAGATTCCTGCCTGCGCGATTGATATAGAAGTTCAGCATCGACATCGCCGACTGGAACGGCGTGCCCTTGCGGCGGCGGCTTCGCGTCGACGATCGTTTCAGCGATTCGGCGATCGACTCCGCGCTGCCGGTTTTGAAAATATCGTGCTCGATATCCATCGCATCGCTGGTCTCCATGACGTGATGCGACCACTTCTGCGGCTGCCTGGCGCGGCTTCGGCTGGCGGTTTTCGCGCGATGCGCCGCATGCGCGCGAGCATGCCTTTGACGTGGCGGACGCCCGGACTTGCCGCCCGTGGCGGGGCGTTTCGATTTGCTGCTGGTCTTGCCGGTGGCTTTCCTCGCGCCCATGATTTTGCCTCCCGTCCTATAGCTTTACGCCGCCGGCTTCCGGCGCATCCGACGAAGCCGCCGAAATGTCGCCAACCCCCACGTCGTCGCGCCGATGATACGGGGCGGGTCCCCAGTAAGGCTCGCTGCCGTAGTACTGATGCACGGAGGTGGCCCAGGTCTGGTCAGCCATCGCCGGCCAGTGATCCTTGTCGAACCCCGGTGCATTTTTCACACGCTCGGCCGTCATATCGAGGACGAAACACTTCCGCTGCGTGTCGAGCGTCAACGCACGCCACGGAATGGCCAGCAGCTTGTCGCCGATGCCGAGAAAGCCGCCGCTCGAGAGGACTACATACGCGATGCGGCCCGAGCCGACGTCGAGCATGATGTCCTTGACCTTGCCGATATCCTCGCCGTCGCTGCTGATCACCTTGTTGCCGTCGAGGGTGGCGGCTGCCATCACCTCGGGGCCCGGACCGTCGGCGGTCTCACTGCCTTTGCCTACGATACGTGCGCCTTGGGTCTGAGTCTGGTTGGCCATGACGTTTCTCCTTTACGTTTCGATGTAGGGAGAACTGAGCAACCAGCATTCCTTCGATTTGCGGCGAGTGATGCATCACAAGGCATAAGGCTTGCTCTGCATTTGCTCTGTAGCTTGCTATGTATTTCGACGACAGCGTGGAGAGCACCGTGCACGGCAGCACGCGATTGGCGGCCAGGTTGGCCGGCCCGCTTCGATAGACAGGTTGACCAGGGAGAAAATGCATGAAATTCCGGTATTCCCTACAAGTGATGACCGTTGCGCTAGGGTTTGGCGTGGCGTCGGTCGGCACCGTGTGCGCGCAAGCCAGCGACGCTCCCGCGAGCGACGCGCCCACGAGCGCCACTCAACTTTCGCCGGCAGACCAGCAGTTCGTGCAGGATGCCTCGCAGTCCGACGCCACCGAGATCGCGGCAAGCAGGATCGCGCTCAAGAACTCGAGCGATCCGCACGTCAAGAAATTCGCGCAACAGATGATCGCCGACCATACGAAACTCTCGCACGGCATGGCCGCGCTCGTCGCGAAGAAGGGGCTCACCGTGACGCCGGCAGCCGACTCCGCGCTGGTCGGCAAACTGCAGACGCTCAAAGGTCGCGAATTCGATCAGGCCTATGTCGAGCAGATCGGACTGGAGGCGCACCAGCGCGCGGTCGATCTGTTCCAGCAGGAGAGCCAGAGCGGTACCGATTCGCAGTTGAAGGCGGCCGCCGCGCATGCGTTGCCGACCATCAGACATCATCTCGCGATGGCGCAACAACTCGCCGGCGCAATGAAGGGTTCGTCATGAGCGCGACCCTGCCGCGTCCGGCCTATGAGGATTCCCTTATGCACATTACTTTTCCCGACGACCCGCCGGTCTTCGACGGCGCGAATCTGACCGTGCAATTCATGGCGCGCGTCGATGGCGAAACGGTCGTGTGCGCGATCAGCGCCGAAGCGCTGGAAGATCATTTCGGCGCCGATTCCGCGCTCGAATCCGCGTTGATCACAGCCTTCAACCGGGGCCGCAACCGTATCCGTTCGGTTTGCGCGGAAGCACTCGACCGCAACGGTGGGGAAGGCGTAGTGTTGCATAGTGGACTGTTCAGGGTGGAAGGCATGGAACCCGATCGCGGCGCCGCCGCGTAGTTCTGATAGATGCCTGCCGTCTGCGCGCATTTGTGCAGCGCAAAAGGCCGCGCGGCGGCAAGGTCCGCGAAACGCGACTTAACGATGCAAGGAGGCCTTATGTCACTCATCGTCGCAGCACGCTTCACCACTTTTCCCGCCGCTGAAGATGCGGCGCAAAAACTCTTCAACGCGGGGTTCGTCGAAGAAGACGTCACGCTGTTTTTTGTCAATCCGCGCGGCCAGCACGCACGCTACCCGATTGGCGGCGATACTGGCACCGACCCGGCCGCGAAGGAAGCGCCGAAAGGCGCGGGTATCGGCGTCACCATTGGAGCGGTGGCGGGGGCGGTAGTCGGCGTCGGTATATTTGCGACTTTCTCGGCGCCGCTGCTCGTGTCGCTGATTGCAGCGGGCGTCGGTGCTTACGTGGGCTCGCTGATCGGCGCCATGTTGCGCACGCGTGAACGCGGTCATACCGGCCATCACGTGGCGTTTCACGAGGAGTCGCGCGACTCCGGCGTGCTGGTCGCCGTTCATGTGTCGCCCGACAATCAGTTCGACGCGGCTCGCGTCTTGCGCGAAGCAGGGGGCGCGGCGATCGAGCGCGCGAGCGGGCGCTGGCAGCAAGGGCGTTGGGCCGATTTCGATCCACGCAAAACGCCTGAACCGCTCAACGAATTCAGTGAGAAGCATGCCTGAGTGAAGCGAGCAATGCACACGGTTTCGTTCAAGCGTAGACGTGGTTAATCACAAACGGCCCGACAAATTGTCGGGCCGTTTGCATTCCAGCGGGAGAATCGTCCGCGCTTATTCCGCGACGACCTTCAAATGGTTCTTCACGCTCGAGACGCCATCGACGCCTTTCACGACTTCGCCTGCCGCAGCCTTGTCGTCGGCAGTCGGCACGGAACCCGTGAGCCATACCACGCCCTTGCGGGTCTTCACGTGAATGTGGGTCGACTTGACGTTCTTCGCGCTGAGCAGTTCAGCCTTGGCCTTGGTGGTGATGGTGCCGTCGTCCACGTGCTGGCCGATGGTTTCGGATGCTGCCGACGGGGCCGATGCACTGGTCTGCGCCGTAGCGTTCAGTGCGAATGCAACACAAGCGATGCTGCCGGCGGTTTTCAGAAGTTGGATAGTCTTCATGGTTTCTCCATTGGGTATTGATGAAGGATGCGTTCAAAGATGCAGTCATTGCCTGCGATCGTCTGCTGGCGACGAGCTGCGCCCGTCCACACCGAGTTCATCCGCAAGGTATGTGCCTGGCCCGCCGCAGCATGGCGCGCTGCCGGAAAAAGCCGTTACCGCCCATGCATTTAGGCTGAAGAATAGGAGGACACGCCGGTGCGGTCCGCCTGCCGGCGCCGCACCGGCCATAGGACCGGAAATTGCCGGGTACTTGTAAAAATGGGGCTCGGCGCCTGCGCAATCGGCGGGCCTGAAAACGCAAAACTTAGAAAAAACAGCGTGTTGGGAAAGCTGGTATGACAGTTGCTCTATAGAGGTCACGTACGATTTTTCAGCTAATAACCGGACCTCACTACAATGCCGTCAATTGAACTACGCACAAGGCAGTCTCTCGCACTCACGCCTCGTCTGCAGCAATCGGTGCGTCTGTTGCAGTTGTCGTCTCTGGAGTTTCAGCAGGAGTTGCGCACCGCGCTCGATACCAATCCGTTTCTCGAATACGACTCGACCGACACGGAAGACGTCGCGCTCGCCACTACAACGCCAGGCGAAGACTCTGGCGCTACGCCCGCCACGGACCAGGTCGCCGCGGCCGAGTCCGAATCACCGCTGGCTGAAAGCAGCGGCAGCGACACCATGGAAAGCGCGGGGCCAGACGATATGCCCGGTGATTTTTCGGGCGAGTTTTCGGGCGACTACACGGGTGACTACAGCAGCCGTGGTTCGTCGCGCCAGAACGGCGACTCGGAAAACAGCGATCCCGCGGAATGGGCGCGCGCCCAACCGACCTTGCGTGAGCAACTGCACGACTCGTTGCGCCTGTACCGACTCGACGACCGCGACCGCGCGGTGGCCCGCTTCATCATCGAGGCACTCGATGACGATGGTTATCTGCGTCAGGAGTTGAGCGAGCTTGCGGAAAGTGTCGACCTTACGCCTGAATTGACGGAAGAAGAATTGCTGGTCGCGCTGCGCCTCGTGCAATCGCTCGACCGTCCCGGCCTCGGCGCCCGCTCGCTGTCCGAGTGCCTGTCGCTGCAAATCGACGCGCTACCCGCGGATACACCGGGACGCGATGTGGCGAAGCAAATCGTCGAGCATCATCTCGAACGTCTCGCGCGTCGCGAACAGGCTGAACTGCAAAAGCAGATCGGCTGTAGCGCTACGGAATTGCGCGTGGCCTGCGCGCTGGTGCGCAAGCTTGATCCGAAGCCGGGCAACAGCTACGGCCGTACCGACGACAACTACGTGGTGCCGGACGTTATCGTGCGCCAGGTGCGCAACAAGTGGGTGGTGTCGATCAATCCGGCCGTGCAGCCGCGTGCTCGCATCCATCGCATGTATGCGGAGTTGTTCGCGCAGTCGGCCGGTGCGAGCCGTTCGCCGCTCGCGCAGCAATTGCAGGAAGCGCGCTGGCTGATCCGCAATGCGCAGCAGCGCTTCGATACGATTCAGCGCGTGGCCGAGTGCATCGTCGCGCATCAGAAGGCCTTCTTCCAGTACGGTGAAATCGCGCTCAAGCCGATGGTGCTGCGCGACGTGGCCGAAGAGCTCGGTCTGCATGAGTCCACGATCTCGCGCGCGACCGGCAACAAATATATGGCTACGCCGCGTGGCATCTTCGAGTTCAAGCACTTCTTCCCGCGTGAACTCGGCACGGAAAGCGGCGGCACCTGCTCGGCCGCGGCCGTGCGTGCGCTGCTCAAGGAAATGATCGCCGCGGAAAACACGCAGGACCCGCTGTCGGACGTAACGCTCGCGAAGATGCTCGCCGATCAGGGCGTGCTGGTGGCGCGGCGTACGGTGGCCAAGTACCGCCATCTGATGAAAGTGCCGCCGGCCGAACTGCGCCGCCAGGTCTGAACGTTCTTCACTGCCGTTAAAGCCGGGATTCACCGTAGAGTCGCGCGAGATTGACCGCTCGCGTGACTCTTTTTCGTATCTGGACGTTTCGCGCGTGCCCCATTACATTGGCGGGTCAAGTCGAAACGGGATGAGTCAATGAAGTACTCGAATCTGGTCGAGCGTTTGCAAGGCAGGCGCACGTCGGCGTGGGAAATCCACCGTGTTGCCCAGCAGGCGCTCGCCAACGGTGAAGACGTGATCGTGCTGAGCGTGGGCGACCCTGACTTCGCGACACCCGCGCCGATCGTCGAACGTGCAATCGAGGCGTTGCGCGGCGGCGATACGCATTACAGCGCCGTCTCGGGGCGTGAGCCGCTGCGTGCGGCGATTGCCGAAGAACATGTGCGCACCACCGGTTGCGCCGTGAGCGCGGCCAACGTGATTCTGACGGCGGGGGCGCAGAACGGCGTGTTTGCCACCTCGCTGTGTCTGCTGGAAGCAGGCGACGAAGTGATCGTCCCCGAGCCGATGTATCTTACGTACGAGGCCTGCGTGCGCGCCGCGGGCGCCACGCTCGTGCCGGTGCCGGTCGACTCCGCGCGGGCGTTTCACCTCGACTGCGACGCGCTCGAGGCGGCGCTCACGCCGCGCACCAAGGCCATCTTCTTTGCCACACCCTGCAATCCGACCGGCGTGGTGATGCCGCGTGCCGACCTCGAACGCATCGCGCAGCTTGCCTGCCGGCATGATCTGTGGGTGCTGTCCGACGAGGTCTATGCCGATCTCACGTTCGAGCGCGAGCACGTCAGTATCGCCGCGATGCCGGGCATGGCGGAGCGCACAGTGACGCTCGGCAGCCTGTCGAAATCGCATGCCATGGCAGGCTGGCGCGTGGGTTGGGCAATTGGGCCGGCTCTCCTGACCGAGCATATGGGGCGGCTCGCGCTGGCGATGCTCTATGGCTTGCCGGGTTTCATCCAGCAGGCCGCGCTGACGGCTCTGCAGAACAAGGCGCCGATCGTAGCCGGGATGCGCGAGCTATACCGGCGTCGTCGCGACGTCGTGTTCGAACGGTTGCGCCACGTGCCGGGTTTGCGTTGCCTGTTGCCGGAAGCCGGCATGTTCATGATGGTCGATGTCAGCGGCACCGGTCTCCACACGGTCGATTTCACCTGGCAACTGTTTCGGGCTCAAGGCGTATCGTTGCTCGACGCCAGTGCGTTTGGCGAAACGGCGAACGGTTTCGTGCGGCTGGGTTTCGTAGTCGACGAAGCGAGCCTGATCGATGCATGCGAGCGGATTGCCGCATTTGTCGGGGGATTGCCGGCACACAACCGGGCGTAGGGGGAAACGGGCGCAAAGAACGCTGATGAAAGCTCGGACACAGGTGGACCGCTGGCGGGGGCAGGATAATTGGTCGGCTTTCTTAACTGTTTCGAATTGCTTTCGTTTCTCCTCGAAGAAGCAACGCGGTGCAGGGGACGGGCTTTTTTGAGCCGGTTAGAGTCCGTTAAAGCCCGTTAGAGCCCGTTTTCGATTGACGTCGTTCATGCTTGCGTCAAGAATCGTTCGCCGAGTTCGTCTTAGTCTGGACGGCCGGAATATCGGCGCCTATCGACTTGCGGACGGAAACTGCATGGCCATTCGCTTTTATCTCGCGTTGCGCCGGTCATTGATGGCCGGATCCGTGGCGGCCGCGCTGATTGCGATGGCGCTTGTCTTCGCCGTTATCGCCGCGTTCAGCCAGATGTGCGTGGCAGCCGAACTGGACGAACCTTCCGCTGCCACCGCCGGCTCGGGAACCGCCGCGTTGCCGGCCAGTCCGGCGAGCGCGCCCGGCAAACCGGGTACCCAGGCGGGAACAGCCGGTCAGGCCGTCGATGCGAACGGTCAGCCAGTCAGGGCGCCTGGCGCCAATCCTGCACGCCCTGGCCGTCCGCTACGGGTTGCCGCCGCCAGTCAGAACGAATCGGAAGACAACGCGCCGCATAACGCCAAGCCGGAAACTCCGGCGATTCCGGTGCCGCCGGAGAACGCCACGGCGACGCAGCATTCGATCCGGCTCGGCGGCCGCAAGATCGATTACACCGCGACCGCTGGCAACCTGCTGCTGCGTGACAATAGCGGCCAGGCCAATGCGAGCGTGTTCTATATCGCCTATACCGTGGCTACGAAAAATCCCGCGACGCGTCCCGTCACCTTCCTCTTCAACGGCGGACCGGGTGCGGGCACTGTGTTTCTGATGATCGGATCGTTCGGTCCGAAGCGGGTGCGCACGGCGAGTCCCGCGAACACGCCGCCCGCGCCGTATGTGCTGGATGACAACCCCGATAGTCTGCTCGACACCACCGACCTGGTGTTTATCGACGCCGTGGGGGCCGGCTTGTCGAGAATCGTTGGGCACGGCACGGGGAAGGACTTCTGGGGTGTCGATAAAGACCTCGCCGCGTTTTCGCAGTTCATCGATCGCTACCTGACGGTCAACCAGCGTTGGAATTCGCCGAAATATCTGCTCGGCGAATCGTACGGAACCGCGCGCGCCGCGATGCTCGCGTATGAGCTGGGACAAAACAATATCTCGCTCAATGGCGTGATCCTGATGTCCTCGGTGCTCGATTCCGCGGCGTTTTCACCGGGCTCCGATTTCCAGAGCGAAAGCTATTTGCCGAGCTTCGCGGCCGTTGCCTGGTATCACGACAAGATCGTGCCGAAGCCGGCCAACCTGCCGGCTTTTCTCGACGAAGCCCGCGCGTTCGCCCGAGGGCCTTATGCGCAAGCGCTTGCGCAGGGCGACGCATTACCCGACGCGCAGCGCGACGAGATTGCCGCGCGCGTCGCGCAGTTCACCGGACTCGACGTCGATTATGTGAAGCGAAGCCGCCTGCGCCTCTATCCGTCGCGCTTTCGCGATCAGTTGCTGCGCGATCGATCGCGCAGCGTCGGCCGTTTCGATGCGCGTTTCGAAGGGCTCGAGTACGACGGGGTGTCGGAGCGGCCCGATTTCGATGCGTCGGTGGCCGGGGCGTCGAGCGCTTTCGATGCCGCGCTTCATCAGCATCTGGCGCAGGATCTGCACTTCACGCCCGCGGACCGCTATCGCGTCTTCAATAACGAGGCGTTGACGCAATGGGACTGGAAGCATCGCGAGTGGTGGGGGGAACACCTGAACGAGCCGTACGCCGCAGGCGATCTCGCCGAAGCGATGCGGCAGAACCCGCATCTGCGCGTGATGTCGGCGAACGGGTATTTCGACCTTGCCACGCCGTTCTATGCAACCGAGTACGCGCTTGCGCATCTGGGCGTCGATGCGCAACTGCATGCCAACGTGCGTATCGCCTACTACCCGACCGGCCACATGATCTATCTCGACGATGCCGCGTTGCATACCCTCAAGCGGGATCTGGCGAGCTTCTATGCGGCGGGTGCGAGCTAGCTTCGTCAGTGGCGCAAGGTCGGCGAACGGTATAATTCGTCCACTTCTTCACCCGCGCCGCCCATGCCATTTCTCCCGATCCAGTCCTTCACGCGCAAACGACTTTCCGACGTGGTGTCCGACCAGATCAAGCAACTGATCTCGGACGGCGCACTGATGCCGGGCGACCGGTTGCCGGCCGAACGGGATCTGGCCACGCAACTCGGCGTGTCGCGGCCGTCGTTGCGGGAGGCGTTGATCAGGCTGGAAGCGGACGGCTATATTGAAACGTCGGGGCGGGGCGGTTTTACGGTTGTCGACGTCACCGCGCCGATCATTTCCAAGCCGCTTGCCGAACTGCTGCTGCAGAATCCGCGTACCAGTGCCGATATTCTCGAACTGCGCCAGGGTCTCGAATCGATTTCAACAGTGTATGCGGCGCAACGTGCCACGGCGGCCGATCTGCAGAAAATTACCGAAGCATTCGAAGCGTTGAAGGCTGGCTCGCAGTCGCAAGATCGCGTGAACCTGGCGGAACTGGACGCCGCGTTTCACCTCGCGATTGCCGACTCTACGCATAACATCGCGCTTGCCCATGTGATGCACGGCATCCATACGCTGATTCGCGAAGGCATGCGTCAGTACCATCGCCTGATCGATTATGACGAGGCGATGGAAAAACAGTTGATGAGTCAGCATCAGGCCATCTATGACGCGGTCATCGCGCGTGACGCGCAAAAGGCGCGCAAGGCCGCCGAGCGGCATTTGACCTTTGTGCGTGAAATGTACAAAGACGACGCGACGAAACCTGCGCCGAGCGTGATTTCCTGATTCTGCCGGGCGTCTGATGTTCCGGTTTATCTGAGCTTTCGAAGTCCATGCGCGCTCGCTGCGCGAGCGGCGCATTGCGCGCCTGCGCGCCTCCTGTCGACCCACTCAACTCGCTCCTGCTCTGATTTCCGGTTGACATCGTGCGGTGCGCTCCTTATATAATTCATGGTCAGACCAACATGACCAGTCTGACTGAGTGCTCACAATGCATGCTCACGACGAGCGACCGCGCTGACTGGCCAGACGCATGGCGTCGGCGGAAAACAGCTGCGCCGCGACGATTCCAGCACTAGAGTGGATGAATCGCCGGCCGCCGCCTTTCTTTTCAATGAGCTTATGAAAGTCGCCCTGTTTATCCCGTGTTTTATCGATGCGTTCTACCCCGAGGTGGGCATCGCCACGCTCGAATTGCTCGAACGCTTCGGCATCGAGGTCGACTATCCGCAGGAGCAAACCTGCTGCGGCCAGCCGATGGCCAACAGCGGCGCGCAAGCCGAGGCCGCCGGCGCCGAGCGCGTGTTCGCGCACAACTTCGCCGGCTACGACTACATCGTCGGGCCGTCCGCGAGTTGCATCCATCACGTGCGCGAGCATTTGACCGCGATCGCGCAGACCGATGAAGTCGCGAAGGTTCGTGCCAACGCCTATGAGCTCGTCGAATTTCTGCACGACGTGGTCGGCGCGCGCGAGTTTCCATGGGCCGAGTTTCCGCATCGCGTCGGGCTGCATAACAGTTGTAGCGCGTTGCGGCATCTGAAGGAAGCATCGGTTTCGGAGATCTCCGCGACGCCGTTTTCGAAGCCACGCACCTTGCTCGAAGGCGTTAAGGGCATCGAGTTCGTCAAACCGTCGCGGCCCGACGAATGCTGTGGTTTCGGCGGCACCTTCTCGGTGACCGAGGAGCCGGTGTCGGTCCGCATGGGACAGGACAAAGTCCGCGATCATCTCAATGCGGGCGCCGAGTACATCGTATCGGGCGACATGTCGTGCCTGATGCACCAGCAAGGTTGCGCGGAACGCATGAAAGCCGACGCGCGCTTCATTCATATCGCGCAGGTCCTTAACGGAGCACGCGCATGAGCCGGGTCGATCACGCGAAAGCCGCGGGCGCTTTCATCAGGAAGACGGAGCACGTCGCGTTTCACGACAAGCGTCTATGGGATTTGCGCGAGAAGCGCGATGCGCAGGCGCACGGCATTGCGGAATGGGAGACGCTGCGCGACCTGGCGTCGGGTATCAAGGAACACACGCTGTCGCATCTGTCGGACTACCTCGAGCAGTTCGCCGCCGCGGCTGAAGCCAACGGCGTTGTGGTGCATTGGGCCGCGACAGCGGAAGAACACAACGCGCTGGTTCACAAGCTGATGTCCGAGCGCGGCATGACCACGCTCGTCAAAAGCAAGTCGATGCTCACCGACGAATGCAAGATGCGCGAGTATCTCGAGCCGCGCGGCATCACGGTGATGGAAACCGATCTCGGCGAGCGCATCCAGCAACTCGATCACCAGGACCCGAGCCACATGGTGGTGCCCGCGGTCCATAAATTACGCGCCGACGTGGCCGAACTGTTCGGCCGCACCATCGGCACCGATCCGAACAACAGCGATATTCATTACCTCGCCGAAAGCCAGCGGATGAACACGCGGCCGTATTTCGTCGCCGGCAAAACCGCCGGCATGACGGGCTGCAATTTCGCGGTGGCGGAGACGGGCACGGTGGTTGTGTGTACTAACGAAGGCAATGCCGACCTGTCGGCGAATGTGCCGCCTTTGCATATCGCGTCGATCGGTATAGAAAAGCTGATTCCCAAGGTGTCGGATCTCGGCGTCTTCATCCGAATGCTGTCGCGCAGTGCGCTCGGTTCGCCGATTACGCAATACACCTCGCATTTTCGCGCGCCGCGTCCGGGCACCGAGATGCATTTCATCCTCGTCGATCATGGCCGTTCGGAGCGGCTTGCGATGGAGGATTTCTGGTACTCGCTCAAATGCATTCGTTGCGGCGCGTGTATGAATACCTGCCCCGTGTACCGGCGCAGCGGCGGTTTGTCGTATGGCGGCACGTATTCAGGGCCGATTGGCGCGATCATCAATCCGACTTTCGATCTGAAGCGCTATAGCGCGTTGCCGTTCGCGTCGACGCTCAACGGCAGTTGCACGAATGTGTGTCCGGTGAAGATCAATATTCACGAGCAGATCTACAAATGGCGCACGGTGATCGCCGAGCGTCACGAGGTGCCGTTCGTGAAGCAGGAAGTGTTGAAAATGGCGGGGCGTCTGCTCGCGAGTCCGACGCTATATCGGGCGACGGTGTCGTCGATGGGCGGCGCGCTGCGGCGGCTGCCGAATTTCGTGCTGTACAACCCGCTCAATATCTGGGGCCGGCAGCGTGAGTTGCCGGAGGCGCCGAAGCTGACCTTCCACGCCTGGTACAAGAAGAATCGCGGAGGTGGCGATGGCAACGCGTGAAGCTTTTCTGGCGAAGGTGCGCGAGGCACAACCGGCGGCGCGTCCGCGGCCTGAAGTGCCGTTGTTCGCTTCGCAGGGCGGGGATTTGCGGGCGCGCTTCACGGCCGCATTGCAGGCGATGGGCGGCACGTGCGTGGACGTGTCGGCGGCGGCCGACGTGCCGGCGCTGATCCGTGAGCGGTTCGGCGACGCGGTGTCGGTGGCCTCGGCGACTTTCGAAGTGCCCGGCACGCGGGAGATCACGGCGGAAACCGAGCCGGCTTCATTGCAGGACGTCGAGGTGGGCGTGGTGCGGGCGCGCTTCGGTGTCGCTGAAACGGGTTCGGTGTGGTTCAGCGAGCGCGAGTATGGCGTCAATGCGCTGGGGTACATCGTGCAGCATCTGGTGGTGCTGCTCGATCCGGCGCAGTTGCTCGACGGTTTGCAGGACGTGTACCGACGCGATGACTTTCGCGACGCGCGCTTTGCCGCGTTGGTTACAGGCCCTTCGGCCACGGCGGATATTGAAGGCGTGCTGATTCGCGGCGCGCAGGGGGTGAGGTCGTTGACGGTGGTGTGGGTGGCGGGGTCGTAAGGGATCTGGTGCAGGCCTGGCTCCAGGGGACGACGCCCGATCTCATCCGGGCACGTGTTATACTAACTCGATGATCGGTATTTGTTCGATTTTTGTTATTATAATCATTGGGTTGCATGTTGATTTAGGTCAACTCTATGAGCGGAGTTTGTCATGGTCCTCGAAGACCGGCTGAAGATAGCAATTGCCAGGCGGGAGTCCGATGTGTTCCTGCGGACCGAGCTTGCCCGTCTTGGTAGCGAGGCCCAGCTTGGCCGGGCGCTTCGCAAACTGCTCGACAGTGGGGTCATCGTTAAACTCGGCGTTGGCGTGTATGCAAAAGCCAAGCGTAGTGTCCTGTCAGGCGTACCGATCCCGGTTCAGCCGGTTGAGGTTCTAGCCGAGCAAGCCTTGACGAGGATGGGTGTCGAGGTCTACCCGAGCAGGCAAGTCGAGTTGTACAACGCGGGTGAAACGACTCAATTGCCGGCCGGCACGGTAATCAACACCGGCAATCGCCGCATCGTGCGGAAATTAGGTTTCGGCAATAAAACTGTTCAATATGAAAATAATCTCAGAAGAACAGAAAGAGCTTATTGATTCGATTACCGCGGAAGGGCTGGCCGGAAACCTCTCTGCCTTCGTTCTCGAGAAAGATATCCACGTCACTGACGCCTTGCATGCGTTGGCGAAACTTCAGCATCGGCACATTCAGTTCGTTTTTTGCGGTGGTACGAGCCTGTCCAAGGCGCATGGTCTGATCGAACGGATGTCCGAAGACGTCGATCTGAAAGTGGTGTTGAATGCCGATCACGGGTTCACGCAAAGCGGCGTGAAGACTCATCTCGGCAAGCTAAAAAACGCCGTAATCGACGCGATGAAGGCACTGGGCTTCCACTTCGTCGAAGAAGAAAAACGGGCTCTTAACGCGAACCGTTACTTCGCGTCCGGTTGGCGTTACAACACGCGCTATACCGCTCACACCAGCTTACGACCTCATTTAAGCCTCGAATTTACAGTGCGTACGCCGAGCTTTGCCGTTGTGCAAAAACCTATCGGCTATCTGATCGACCGTTTGGCGGGCCGCGAAAGGGCGCCGATCCGTATGCCGTGTGTGGCTATCGAAGAAACACTCGCGGAAAAAGTCCTGTCGTTTTTGCGCCGTCACGCGGAACACAGAGCCGGCGTGCGGGAAAAGTGGGATCAGGCATTGGTGCGCCACATTTACGACACCTATTGCATCGTGGGCTCGAACGCGGCGTTCGTCGATCGAGCGGCTGCCCACTTTAAAGACTGTGTCGAATACGATCGCGGAGAGTTTCACCATCACGCCGCGTTTGTCGACGATCCAAAGCAATCCATGACCGCGGCTCTCGCGACTGCGGAAACAGAAGCGCAGACGAAACGTGAGTATGAGCAGGTGCTGCTGCCGCTTGTCTATGGAGCGATGAGGCCGACGTTCGGAGAGGCCTTCGCAGTGTTCAAGTCCACGGCGTCGAAGCTTCTGGCAACGCTTTGAGAACCGCTACACGTCGCACCACTTTCAATAAGGCGTAGGTTAGCTGGTTCTTCCACGGTTTTTGCTATCATCACTGTATAAACATACAGGTTCCGTCAAACCCCCGTGGCAATAGATGCTCCGTCAGACCTCCGCGCTGATGCCCCTTACTACCTGTTGAACTTCGAGCGCGCGCTCGCGTGGCTCGCCGAGCGTTACGACGATCTGCTGGACGCGCACGAACACGGTTTTCTGCGCGATTTCGCCGCTTTGCCGCAGCCTTCGCGTGCGTTGCTGGTGCGCATGCTGATGCGCAAGGGCGAACTGTTCCGCGCCAGCCGCCTTTCTTATGACGAGATCGGTTGTCCCTTCGAAGCCGTTGCTCCCCTCGCGGCGCTCGGCTGGGTCGACACTGAACCGCGCCTGACGCTCGACGATCTCTTTGCGCTCACCACCCGTCCCGAGTTGCTGCTGATCTTTGCGGACGCCATCGCGTTGATTCCAGGCGCGAAGGGCTTGCGCAAACCCGATCTGCTCGAAGCACTGCGGCCGTTGTTCGCCGACCGCGGAGACGAAGGCGACGAACAAAGCGTTACCGCGCATCCGTTGTCCACATGGCATAGCGAAACCACTGACCGTATTTTCCATGTCGCCGTCGCGCCGCTCTGCGAGCGTCTGCGCCTGATGTTCTTCGGCAATCTCCAGCAGGACTGGTCGGAGTTCGTGCTTGCCGATCTCGGCGTGTTCCAGTACGAGAAGGTTGCGTTCGCGCCGTCGTCGCGCGCATTCCAGCAACGTGCGGACGTGGACGTCTATCTTGCGCTGCAGGCCTGCCGCGAAGCACTCGAATGGCTGCCCACGGGAGACGCTGAAGCCGCCGCGATCGACGAACTCGTCGCCGCGATTGCCGCAATCGAAATTTCGAATCCCTGGCTCGAAACGCGGCGCGCGAAACTGTTGTTTCGTATAGGCCAGCATTGTGAGCGTCAATGGAACTGGGCCGCCGCACTGGCCGTCTACGAGCGCTGTGCCTGGCCAGGCGCGCGCCATCGGCGCTTGCGGGTGCTCGAACGCAGCGAACGATTCGACGAAGCCTTCGCGCTCGCTTCGCAAGCCGCTGCCGCGCCTGAAAGCGAAGAGGAAATGCAGCGTGTCGCGCGCATGCTGCCGCGGTTGCGGCGCAAGCGCGGCGAGCGGGTGGCGCGCGTGCCTGCCGCACGGCCGGTCGAGCGCGGCACACTGGTGTTGCCGAGGCCGGAGGCGCCACAACCGGTCGAATACGTTGCCCGGGATCATTTGACTTGCGAGTCGGCGCCGGTTCATTACGTCGAAAACGCGCTGATCAACTCGTTGTTCGGTTTGCTGTGCTGGGAGCCGGTATTTGCGGCTGTGCCCGGGGCATTCTTCCATCCGTTCCAGCGCGGACCGGCCGATCTGCACGCGCCGGATTTTCATGCGCGCCGCGCGGACCTGTTCGCCACCTGTCTTGCGCAACTCGACGGCAGTGCCTATCGCGAAACGATTCTGCGGCATCTGCAAAGCAAGGCGGGTCTGCAATCGCCGTTTGTATTCTGGGGCTTGCTGACGCACGAACTGGTGACGTTGGCGCTCGATTGTCTGCCGGCCGCGCATCTGAAGCTGTGGTTCGAGCGTTTGCTGCGCGATATCCGCGGCAACCGCTCAGGCCTGCCGGACCTGATCCGTTTCTGGCCGGCCGAGCGCCGTTATGAGCTGATCGAAGTGAAGGGCCCCGGCGACCGCTTGCAGGACAACCAGATCCGCTGGCTCGCGTACTGCGCGCAGCACGGCATGCCGGTACGCGTACTCGATGTGCGCTGGGACGATGATGATGCCGCTGTGGCCGGGACAGCGACGGTGTGGGAGGCGGCGACAGCGGTCACGACAGCGGCTAGGAATGCAGCTCCGAAAGCGGCGGCCGAAAACGTCACCACCGGTGCCGCGAACGAGGGCGCCATATGACCTACGTGGTCGCCGTACGGGCGATGTGCGAATTTACCGCAAGGCGCGGCGACCTGGATCTGCGCTTCACGCCCGCTCCCACCTCGCTGGAGGGCATGGCGGGCCACGTGACGGTGGCCGGGCGGCGCGCGGGCGGCTATGAAACCGAGATCACGCTAAGCGGCACGCATCGTGGCCTGACGGTGCGTGGCCGCGCCGACGGCTACGATCCGGTGTCGAACCGGCTGGAAGAGGTCAAGACCTATCGCGGCGCGCTCGAACGGATGCCCGCCAATCACCGCACCCTGCATTGGGCGCAGGCGCTGGTGTACGGCCATCTGCTATGCCGTGCCCGCGGGCTCGCCGAATTGACGGTCGCGCTCGTGTACTTCGATATTGGCACCCAGAAGGAAACGTCGCTGGCCGAAACACACAGTGCACGTGAGTTGGAGATTTTCTTCGTCGAGCAATGCGAGTGCTTTCTCGATTGGGCCGTGCAGGAGGAGGCCCATCGCGCGGCGCGCAACGCTGCGCTCAGCGCCTTGCAGTTTCCGCACGGCACGTTCCGTAGCGGGCAGCGCGAGCTTGCTGTGTCGGTGTATCGTGCCGCGCGAGACGGCACGCCGTTGATGGCGCAAGCGCCGACCGGCATCGGCAAGACCCTGGCGACGATTTTTCCGCTGCTCAAGGCCTGCGCGTCGGACCAGATCGACCGCGTGTTCTTCCTCACCGCGAAGACGCCGGGCCGCGCGCTTGCCCTCGATGCGATCGAAACGCTGCATCGGGGCGCCGCGCCGTCCGCAACGCGGTTGCCGCTCAGAACGCTGGAACTGGTCGCGCGCGACAAAGCCTGTGAGCATCCCGACAAAGCCTGCAATGGCGAGTCCTGTCCGCTCGCGCGCGGCTTCTACGACCGGCTCGATGCAGCCCGCAGCGCGGCGTTGGCCGGGCCGAAGCTCGACCGCATGTCGGTGCGCGAAGCGGCGCTCGCGCACGAGGTCTGCCCGTACTATCTGGCGCAGGAACTGGCACGCTGGTCCGACGTGGTGGTCGGCGATTACAACTACTACTACGACAGCAGTGCGATGCTGTACGCGCTCACGCAGATCAATCAGTGGCGCGTCGGCGTGCTGGTGGACGAGGCGCACAACCTGCTCGAGCGGGCGCGCCGCATGTACAGCGCGTCGCTCGACCAGGCGGCGTTCCGGCTCGCCCGCAAAACCGCACCGGCAACCCTGAAGAGGCCGCTTGAACGGCTTCAGCGCGAATGGAACGCCGTCAAACGCGCGCAGACCGCCACCTATCAGGTCTACGCCGAGGTACCCGGCAAGCTGCTTGCGGCGGCCCAAAACATGATCGGCGCAGTGACGGACCAGTTGGCCGAAGCGCCGCTTTCTATCGACGAGGCGTCATTGCGGTTCTTCTTCGACGCCATGCATTTCGTCGCGCTGGCGGAGCAGTTTGGCGAGCATTCGATTTTCGACATCACGCTCAGCACGGATCGCTACGCGCCGCGCGACAAGACCAACGCCACGCTGTGCGTGCGCAACGTGATCCCCGCACCGTTTCTCGCCGGGCGCTACGCTGCCGCGCGCACCACGGTGATGTTTTCCGGCACGCTCAATCCGCATCATTTCTATCGCGACACGCTGGGTCTGCCTGAGCAGACCAACTGGCTCGAGGTCGAAGGGCCATTTCGCGCCGAGCAGTTGCAGGTGCGCGTGGCGGGCAATGTATCGACGCGCTGGCGCGACCGCGAGCGTTCGCTCGTGCCCATCGTCGAGCTGATCGCGAAGCAGTACGCCGCGCAGCCGGGCAACTATCTCGGGTTTCTGAGCAGCTTCGAGTATCTGCAGCAGGTGGTGGGGTTGATGCGCGAGCGTCACCCAGAACTGCCGGTATGGGCACAGGAACCGGGTATGGACGAGGCAGCACGCGATGCGTTCCTCGCGCGCTTTCGCACCATGGGCCAGGGTGTCGGCTTTGCAGTGTTAGGCGGCGCGTTTTCCGAGGGCGTCGATCTGGTCGGGCAGCAGTTGATCGGCGCCTTCATCGCGACGCTCGGTCTGCCGCAAATGAACGACGTCAACGAGCAGATGCGCCGCACGATGGACGCAAAGTTCGGCAACGGCTACGACTACATGTATCTGTATCCGGGGTTGCAGAAGGTCGTGCAAGCCGCGGGACGGGTCATCCGGACCGAGCAGGATCAGGGCGTGGTGCATCTGATCGACGACCGCTACCGGCGGCCGGAAGTGCGCCGGCTGTTGCCGCGCTGGTGGCAGGTGCAATAGAGGCAATAAACGCAACAGGCGCAACAGGCGCGCCATCGGCATAAGCCGATCTCTTTACCTCCCAGGTAATCGACCTGCGTACCGCCGCCAGGCAAAGTGGCGGCACGGCACAACGATTCCGACCCAGCGACTCCAGGTAAAGAGGCTCTCATGAACGCAACCGCACCGTATCTCACCGACGAACCCAACACCGTCCGCACCGCGGACCATACGCGTCTTTTCTACCGCGACTGGGGGCACGGCACGCCGCTCGTGTTTCTGTCCGGCTGGACGCTGAATTCGGACATGTGGGCCTATCAGATGGAGCCGCTGTCGCGCCTCGGCTGCCGTTGCATCGCTTATGACCGCCGCGGCCACGGCCGTTCGAGCGATCCGGGGCGCGGCTACGACTTCGACACGCTCGCCGCCGATCTCGATAGCGTACTGAGCACGCTCGATCTAAGCAACGTGACGCTGGTTGCGCATTCGATCGCGAGCGGCGAAGTGGTGCGCTACCTGACGCGCTATGGGGCGGAACGTGTGGCACGGGTTGCGTTCATCGCGCCGGCCGCCACGCCGTATCTGCTGAAAACCGAAGACAACCCGAACGGGATCGACGCCGCCCTTTTCGAGCAAGGCCGCGTTGCGCTGCGGCGCTCTTTCCCCGACTGGATCGAGGCCAATGCCGCGCTTTACTTCGGATCGGGCACGTCGCGCGCACCGCTGGACTGGACGATCCGCATGATGCTGCAAACCTCGCATCAGGCCATGCTCGAACTCGCCCGCGTTCAGACCGTCACCGATTTTCGCGCGGAGTTGGCCCGCATCCGCGTGCCGTCGCTGGTCGTGCAGGGTGACCGCGACGCCTCAGCGCCGCTCGAATTGACCGGCCGGCCCACGGCGGCGCTGATCGGAGGCGCTTCGCTGAACGTCTACGAAGGCGCCGGCCATGGCCTCTACTTCACGCATGCGGAGAGGTTGAACCAGGATTTGCTGGCGTTCCTGGGCCACCGGCCGGCTTAGGGTCGGCTGGCGGTTGATCGTCGAGCGGTGCGTCGGCCTTCGAGTCGGCCTTTGAGTCGGCCGCTGTTTTCAGCGAGGTATCGGCTGCCGGCGTTGCCGGCGCCTGGCTTTCCGGTGCGGCCTTGGGAGCGTCATGCGGCGTGCCGTTCGATTCGACTTTGGCCGCCACGCTGTCCGGGTCCCACGTCAGCAAATGCCGTTGCGGGTTTGCGATGGCGATGCCGCGCGCGTTGAACTGATCGAGAATGCGCCGGTTGAATTCGCGCTGTACGCCCCAGCGCGCGGTGTCGCGGCATTGGATCTGGCCGGCCAGCGTTACCGCCGAGCCATCCACGCCATCCACGCCCCAGAAGCTGAAGTCGGACAGGATGCCGTCCTTGTATTTCTCGTCCTCGCGCAGCGCGGCACCGATTTCCTTCAGCGTGGCGATTGCCAGATCCACATCTTCGCCGAACACGATATTCACTTTCACCGCCGCATTGCCGAGTCCGCGATTGGTGTTGTTCACTGTCGAAACCGAACTGAACGGCACGGTATAGAGCGAGCCGTCGCTGCCGCGCAGCCGCACGGTACGAATCGACAGATACTCGACCGTGCCGGACACGCCCGCGAGCGTGACCCAGTCGCCGACCTGCATGGCGTTTTCCATCAGCAGGAACATGCCGGTGATGAAATCCTGCACCAGCTTTTGCGAGCCGAAGCCGAGCGCCACGCCGAAGATACTCGCGCCTGCCAGCAGCGGGCCGATATTCACGCCGATCTCACTCAGTCCGGTGAGCACTACCACCAGCGCGATCACGCAAAAGAGCACGCTGCGCAGCATCGGCAGGAGCGTGCGCAGACGCGCGGCGCGCACCAGGTCGCCGCTCGTGGTCCAGCGGTCCAGCCGCTTTTCGATCGCCACATTGGCGCCTTCCCACACCACCAGCGCGATCCCCGCAGCGACCCCGATCGTGACCAGCGCCGAAGCCAGCCGATGACCGATCGAACCGGTCTGGAACAGCTCGCCCACGTCGACACCCCATACCTGCAGCAGCGCGAGTGCGGTGACGATGCCGATAATCCACGACACGATCCGCCGCAGCAGCGGGTAATAGCGGTAAGCATGCTCCTGCACGAGTGACTTTGCCGTATCGCCCTGGACATTGAAGAGCCGCGCCATGGCGCCGAAAATCACGATCGCGACGACCCGCGCGCCGACCAGGATCGCCAGCGTAATGCCGCCGAGATGCAGCAGCGTGTGATAGCCGTTCTGCACGTCGAGCGCCCAGATGAACCAGAGCGCCATGACGATAAACGCGGCGAACCACGCCCATGCGTCGGCGAGGGCGTGGCCGAACATCTCCAGCGACTTGCTCGCGGCGAAGCGCTTGCGGATCAGGTCGCCGACCGGCTTTGCGCAACGCAGGATCAGGATCGAGATCATGATGTGGCCGGCGAGCGCGACCACCTTCATCAGCGCGAGATGCGCCGCATCGTTCAGGCCGAGCGACTGCGCGATCTCCGCGATCGCCGAACCGGCGCCGACCACGGCAACGATCCGCACGATCCAGCGCTGCAAGAAAACAGCCCACGTATCGCCCATGCGCAACAGACGCAGGCGTGGCGCGGTAGGTTGCAGGAAGAAGCCGCTGCCGATCACGATCAGGCGGCACAGTACATAGATGTCGATGATCGAATCGAGCGCGCGGTCCTGCGGCGTGCCGTCGGTGGTGAAGATCGACATGAGCGCGCTTGCCGTGGCGACGAATATCGCCAGCGGCAACAGGCGCAGCACGGCGGTCAGCAGCGCGCGCGGCAGACGCTGCAGGAGCGTCCAGTGATGCGCGGCGTGCTGCTTGCCTTTGGCCTCGATGGCTTTGCCGCTGGTGGGCGAGGACGTGGGCGTGCTGGCGGATGCGCCCGGCGCATCGGCGGGCGGCGCATTGGCGTCGTCGGCCGCCTGTTCGCGCCGTGCGGCGAGGGCCTTGTAGGCGCGGCGCAGCAGGCGGCGCGCGAGCCATTCGATTCCGAACGCGGGCAGCAGCGCCGCCAGCAGAGACCACGTCACCTGGCCCAGGATGCTGCGCGCTTGCGGGTTGGTCGATTGCCAATGCCACCAGGCGCGCACCGAGGCGACGTCAAGCAGCGCGGCGAGCGAAGTGCGCAGCGATGCGCCGAGGCGCACGGCCCAATGCGCACCCTGACGCGCCAGTTGCGAGGCAAGGCCATTGGACTGGAATGCGGCTGGAACGAGTGCGGCGGCACTGCTGGCCGCAGCCGGCGCTGAAGCCGCGGTTGCCGCTGAGGCAGGGGGAGCGCTGAGGGCGCCCGCGGCGGCGATCGCCCGGAGGGTGTCGCTGACTTGCGCGCGGCGGGCGGGGTCATTGAGGACGCTGAGGGCCTGACGGGCCTGTTCGGGCGTCAGGGTAAGCGCGGCGGCGGATGCCCCGGAGGCGGCGGCGGGTTGCACCGCGGCGGCAAAGACCGGCGCGGTGCTCAGAATGAGAAAAAGGAAAAGCCAGGCTTGAAGTATTTTGCGCATAGGGTGTAAAGCGGGGTACCAGCTTCGGACGGTGGTGCCGGGACGCGTGAACCGGTTCGGCGGCGTGACCTTGAACCGACACGGGATTGATCGTACAAGTTCCATCCGTGACGGCTTTCGGTGGCCATGCGAAAGCTCGGCCAGATGGTCCGGATTGTAACGTCCGCCAGCAAAAAGCCTGCCTGTCGGACGATGCCGTCGCTGGCACCGACACCGACGACCACGCCGTCGCGAACCCGCCGGCGTACCCGTCGCTTATTCCGTTGCGTCCACCGCGCCCGATGCCGCCACCCCTAGCGTGCCTTCCACCACTTCAGTGAAGGTGCGCTCCTCGCGCAGAATGAAGCGCCTCGTCTGCGCGAACTGGAAATTTTCCCGCGCTTCCGCATCGCTGCGCAGACGCGCCCGATAGGCTTCATAGGCGGCGAGGCTGTCGAATGCAATCAGGCCCCAGGCGATGTCGTTGGTGCCTTCATGGGGCAGAAAGTAGCCGATCAGATGGCCGCCGCAGCGGGGAATGATGCGGCCCCAGTTGCGAGCGTACTCGTCGAAGGCTTCGCGCTGGAACGGGTCGATCTGATAGCGGATGAAGCAGGTAATTATCATGTGCAGGCTCCCGATCGGGTGGCAGTGATGGTCTGAGGTAACCAGTTGCCAGTATGGCGACCGGCTGACCACGACGTTTCACCGCCTTCTGAACTGTCGATGGAAATAGCGCGGCCTCGCTAGGGCCCATGTTGCGAGCGGATCGTCAACGCCGCGAGCAACCCGCCGGCCAGCGCGCATGCCGCCGACACCAGCGCCACCGCCCGCAGCGCCGCACCCAACGCCTCGGTCTGGGCCTGGGTTTGGGCGCCGGTCTTGGTCCGGGTCTCGGTCCGGGTCTCGGTCCGGGTTTCGGTCATTCCCGCGTTCACTTCGGCATGCGAAGGGCTCCGCGCAACACCGGACGGCGCGGCCCCCGCATCGCTACCTGCCTGCGCCAGGCCCGTTTGCGCCAGGCGTCCCGTCTGGCGTGCCGCGTCGGGCACATGCAACGCGTCGAGCCGCGCGTCGAGCGCCGCGTCGTGCGACCACACGTACACGATCCCGAGCACGGCGATCGCCAGCAGACTCGCCACCCTGGCAACGGCGTTATTGATGCCTGACGCAACGCCGGTGCGCGCGGCCGGTACGGAGGTCATCACGGTGGTCGTCAACGGTGCGACCGTAATCGTCATGCCGAGTCCGAGCACGACCAGTGCTGGAAAGTAGCCGCGCCAGTATTCGCCGCGTACCCAGGGCAGCGCGAGCATGGCAAAGCCGAGCGCCGCGATTGCAGGTCCGACGCCCAGCAGGAGCCGCGCGCCGTAACGGCCCGTCAGCCCGCCGGTGAAACGCGACAACACGCCGATCGTGACCGGCACCGGCAGCAGTGCGGCGCCGGCTTGCGTCGCGCTGTAGCCATAGGCGCGAATCAGCGTAAACGGCAGGAAAAACAGTGCGCCGCCCAGGCCGAAGTACAGCAGCAGCGTGACGAGGTTCGCGCCGGTGAAGTTGCGCGAACGGAACACGTCGAGCGGCATCATCGGATCAGGGGACTTCGCTTCTAGCGCGACAAAGCCGGCCAGCACCAGCATGCCCGCGAGGATCAAAGCCTGCACCCGGTGATCGCCGAAACCGCGCGCCGCGGCGATGGTCAGGCCGTAGGTCAGCGCGGCGAGTCCTGCGGTGGCTGTCGCCGCGCCTCGCCAGTCGAGTCTCGGCGGCGCGGGCCCGTTGAGCGTGGAGGTAGGGCCGGATGGCTCGTCTTTTCGCCGGTTATCCGGCACGGCGACGATTGCCAGCGCGATGGTTGCGCACGCAACCGGTACGTTCAGAAAGAAAATCGCCCGCCACGAAAACGCGTCGACGAGCCAGCCGCCCGCCACCGGTCCGAGCGCCGACGTGATCGCGCCGACGCCGGCCCAGGTGCCGATTGCCCGGCCGCGTTCCTTGTCGTCGAACACCGCGCCGATAATGGCAAGACTGCTCGGCACCAGCAGCGCCGCGCCGATGCCTTGCACGGCGCGCGCCGCGATCAGGGCGCGGGCGTCCGGCGCCAGGCCGCAAGCAATCGACGCTAGCGTGAACACGCCGATTCCCGCGATAAACACGGTGCGGCGGCCGAGCGTATCGCCGAGCGAGCCGCCCACCAGCACCAACGCGCCGAGAAACAGCAGATAGGCGTTGACCACCCACTGGATGGCCGCGACGCTCGCGCCCAGCTCGGTCTGGATCGAGGGCAGCGCGACGTTGACCACGGAGCTGTCGATGAACGCCATGCTCGAACCAAGGATAGTCGCGGCAAGCACGAGCTTTTTGCGCCGGCAGGGAGGACCGAGGCCGAGGGGCTGAGCGTGGATGGCAAGCGTGTCGCACGGACTCGCCTGGGCCGGAAGGACGGAGGAAGGGCGGCGCGCAAGCGCCGGAGCGTGCGGATCGGCCAAGTCCACTCCCGGGTGGATGAACGGCTTTCAGCATAGCAACGCCAGCGGAGATCCGATAGGCGGTTACGACTTCTGGCGCGCTGGACCGCGATAACCATCCTGCCCGGCGCGTCCGGCGCACCCGGCCCGGGCCGCCAGACTTACGCAGCTTCGCCCGTTCAGGCGGCCGGCAAAATCAAACCAGATACGGCGCCTGCCGCTCCGCCTCCTCGTCGGCATCCGTGCCGCCGTTGGCATTCGGCGCACGCCCGACCGCCGGTTCCTGATGCAGCCGGTTCGCATGCATCAGGCGATACAGCGTGGCGCGTGAAATGCCGAGTTCGGCCGCGGCGTCGGACAATTTGTAGCCATGCCGCTGCAACGCGTGCTCGATGGCGTCCTTTTCAGCCTTGCTGCGGATCTCCGCGAGCGTCACGGCCGGCCCGCTGTCGGTTTCCGGCAAGCCGAGGTCGCTCGCGGTGATAAAGCGGCCCTCGCTCATCACCACCGCGCGGCGCACGCAGTTGATCAGCTCGCGCACATTGCCCGGCCACGGATAGTTCGACATGGCGACGATCGCGTCGCTCGAGAGCCCGCGCAGTTTGCGCGCGCCGTCCTGCCGGTACATGCTGAGCGCGTAGTTGGCGAGCAGCTTGATGTCGCCGCCGCGCTCGCGCAACGGCGGCTCGACGAGCCGCAGCACGCACAGGCGGTGATACAGGTCGGAGCGGAAACGGCCGTCGTCGACGGCGCGGTCCAGATCGACATGGGTTGCCGAAATCACCCGCACGTCGACCTTGATCGGTCCGCTGCCGCCCAGCCGTTCGATGGTGCCTTCCTGCAGGAAACGCAGCAGGACCGCCTGGCACTCGTGCGGCATGTCGCCGATTTCGTCCAGAAACAGGGTGCCATCGTTGGCGCTTTCGATGCGGCCGATTTTGCGTTGCAACGCGCCCGTAAAGGCGCCGCGTTCGTGGCCGAACAATTCGGCTTGCAGCAGGCTCGGCGGAATCGCGGCGCAATTGATCGCGACGAACGCCCGGCCCGCGCGCGGCGAGCGCTCGTGAATCGCCCGTGCGGTCAGTTCTTTGCCGGTGCCCGATTCGCCTGCGACGAACACCGGCGCATCGGTCACGCCGCATTTGTCGATCCGGCGATACAACTGCTGCATCGCCTCGCATTGCCCGACCATGCCGTGCCGGCCGAGCGAGGGTTCCGTGACGACCGGCGCGTGCCTGAGGCTCGACAGTCCGTGCGCATGGCCGAGCGCGAACACGAGCCGTTCGTTCAACCAGGGCCGGGTCACGAAATCGAAGCAGTAATCGAGGATAAAGCGGCTAACCAGTTCGTTCTCCGACTGGCCCGGCGCGATTTGCGCGACCCAGTTGGTTTCGACGCGCCGCATGCACGAGGCCAGAGCCGACAGGTATTGGGACGTGCAGTCCGTGGGCAATTCGACGAGGCCGACCTTGATATTGGCGCGCTCGATCATGCGCTCGGCGATCGCCGTGCTTTTGGCGTGCACTGCTTGCCAG
Source organism: Paraburkholderia fungorum (assembly GCF_902833645.1). GTDB lineage: Bacteria > Pseudomonadota > Gammaproteobacteria > Burkholderiales > Burkholderiaceae > Paraburkholderia > Paraburkholderia fungorum. The sequence continues at coordinate 309,083 of NZ_CADFGE010000002.1, read as the reverse complement.
CCCGATGCGGCCAGGAAGTGGGCAAGGTTCTGATCGGGCGCGCTCGACACGTACAGAACGGTGCGTTCGCTGTCGACAGGTGCGCTAATCGTATTCATGTTACCCCCGGATCGTTGCTTCTCTCAGAACGGCTTTCGACGAATTGGACAGACCGGCAGTGGCAAATTCACGGTAGCGGCAATGACGGGGACTTGGAGCGGCGTGAGCCGCCGAGCGCTGCATTTCGGACAGGCAGCAGAATGAGTGTTCACCGCTGAAACTGCCTGACTATTTCATCCCCGAATCACAAAAAGCCGTTTATTACCTCGGTGGCCTGGCACAGGCGCTCTAAGCGGCGCATGGCCTAACGATATGCGAAAGCGCTTTGGAGCGCCATATAAACAATTCCGGATCAGGAAGCGTTTTTCGCACCGGAACGTATCGGCGTGCCGTTCAAAAATAGCAGGTCAAGCCCGGCTGTGAGTGTAAGACCACATAGTGACCGCAAATCTCATGCTGTTAATCAGGCAATAAATGACGCGTCGTCGAATTTCCAGGCATTACCGCGTCTCAAGCTTGCGACATTTTGGGCAGCGGCTGCGAAAGCCGTTTTGTGGCCCGAAGCGTCGGCATATTTGACCGGTGCACGCCGCAAAGCGTGGCCGGAAAGGGGCCGATAAAAAGTGCGCCGATGGCCTGCGCAGGTAGATCCTTCCGCCTTGCGTTAGCCGTTGAATCCGGCGCGTGTCAAATCCGAATCAAGCTGTGCCGCGTGACCCGGCCTGGCGCGGTGCGTTGCAGCAAATACTCCATCCAGCAAGGGATTGATGATGCATGGCACAGCCATTGCAATAGGAGTCTCACAAGCAGATTGATTGCCGCCAGGCTCCGGATGCACGGGGAAACAGCAACTGGAGCCCAGCGGCAAAACTTGTCTTCGTAAGCGCGGCCGGGGAAGCCAATGTGTCTTACGAGGGTGCGGCGGGGCCACTGAAAAACGGACGTCAAAAAAACGGGGCGAATGAGCGATACGAAGTATCGGTCATTCCGTCACCGGACGACGTGAAGCATTGACCTCGCCACTTTATCCGTCGAACTGGACGGATTTGAAAGTGAACGGTCGAGGCTGATCGTCATAGCGACAGATACCGTGCTCGGGCAGATTACGGGCATGCGAAGCAAAGAATAGGGAAGCGGCAGCGGGGAAGGGGCAGCGCACGGTCCGTACGGCCGGCGCGACGAAGCGGGGAGGAATGGCCTGAGTCTCCACAGAGGGGCACACGCTACGAGGAGAACTGGGCGCCGTGCCCGCGCATCAAGGCGGGCACGGCTTACCTGGAGATGGCCTTGCAATGGCTCTTCATTCGGGGGTGTCATGAAAACGATCAGCAAGCCGGCCGCATTGCGGCTGAATCACCAGAACACGGCGTACGGCGCCGGCGTCTTCTACTCGCGGCACTTTGCGCAACAGCAGTCGTTGATCGCCGCGCCGTCGGCCGATCTGCTCACGCTGGTGATCGCCGAGGCAATCAAACGCAAGGCTCAGGCCGAGATTCAGCGCGACGTGTTACGCGAAGCGATCTATGAAATTCCGGTTTTGCCCGAACGTGATCACGATCGGGGCGCAGCCATCTACCCAGCCGATCCCGACGACGACGTCTGAAAGTGGAGCGGGATTGACGTGGCCTTACCCACCGGAAGGCTTCAGTTCGGCGGAGGCCCGACATGATCGACATCTTTCTGATTTCGTCCAGCGCGGAGCGCGCGCCGCATATCGTCGCGCGCCTCGAAGAAAGCGGCGTGGTATTTCGTTTGCGCACCGCTTATGGCACGGCGCGGCAATTGCGCGTGCATGCCCGCGAAATCAGGAGCGCCGATCTGCTGATCGTCGACGACGTCGATCTGAGCGCGCGCGAGTTGCACGGTGTCGAAGAGGCGCTGGCCTGCTCGCCCGCGTTGTATTGCATGCTGGTCACGCCGGCGCCGTCCGCGGCCCTGCTGACCGCGGCAATGCGTGTCGGCGTGCGGCACGTGCTGTCATGGCCGCTGGACGCGTATGAGATTGCCGCGGCGCTCACGCATATCGCCGGGAAGAAAAGCGCGGGCGTGCGTCGTGCCGGGCGGATCGTGTCGTTGGCATCGTGCAAGGGCGGCAGCGGCACGACGCTGATCGCCGTGAATCTCGCCTGGTCGCTGGCCGCGCAGCGTAACCGTCGCGTGCTGCTGATCGACCTCAGTCAGCAATTCGCCGACGCGAGCCTGCTCCTCGCCGACAAGCCGCCGCCGGTGACGCTCGCCGATCTATGCCTGCAGATCGACTGTCTCGACGCCGCTTTGCTGGATACCTGCGTGATGCACGTCCACGCGAACCTCGACGTGCTGGCGGGAGCCGGCGATCCGCTCAAGGCGGCCGCGATGTTGCCCGCGCAACTGGAGCAGATTCTCGCGCTGGTGCGCGAGCGCTATGACGCCGTGCTGATCGACATCGGCCAGAGCCTCAATCCGTTGGCGATCCATGCGCTCGATCACAGCGATGCGATCTGCATGGTCGTGCGGCAAAATCCGCTGTACCTGCACGGTGGCCGCCGGATGCTCGATATTTTCAGGGAACTGGGCTATCCGCCCAGCAAGGTGCGGGTCGTGGTGAATCAATACGACAAGAACGCTCGCATCAATCTGCCGACCCTCGAACAGACCCTCGGCGCGAAGGTCGCGCACCAGCTTCCGCGCGACGACAAGCAGGTCAACGAGGCGCTCAACCGCGGCGTGCCGCTCGTCACCACCGCCCACGACAGCGCGCTGGCGCGCGGCATCTGCCTGCTCGCCGACATGCTGTGGCCCGCCATCGCCGAGCCCCGCAAAGGCATGCTCGGCCGCCTGTTCGCTGCGCGGCCTAACGTGCCGCCGCAGTTGAAGCCGGGCCACTGAACCAGGCCGATCGCTGGAACCCGCACGCCCGGCCTGAATCCGGGCGCGGGTGGCATGACGCGTGGCATGATATGGACATCGGCCCGTTGCGACTGCTACGCTGCGGCACGGGTGGAGCAGAAATCTTCATGCAGCAGACTTGAAAAATAATTCGCAGATCGAAGTGAGTGACGCATGACAGAAACCACACGCTCGGGGGAAGTCGATAGAGAGGCTTCTCTCGAGAATGCCGCGAACGGCGAGCCGGCCAGCGCGGCAGCTCGCGTCGGCGGCGAGGGTAGCGGTAAGGGCAGCGGTGAGGGCAGCGGTGAATACGGCGGGGAAGACCGCGCGATGGCGGCCGGCGGCTGGCGCGAGGCGGCGGTCGAAATCGCCGCGCGTGTCGCCGCGGGGTTCATGCTGAGCATTTTTACCTATGCGGCGGTCAGGCAATGGCTTGTTGCGCCCACCCGTATCACCTTGTTGCTGCTCGTGGTGAGCGCGTTCATGACTCTCGGCCTGTCGCTGTTTGCGCGGGTGCCCATCAAACGTGACTGGACGCCTTTTGCGTTCGTTTGCTCGGTAGGCGGAACATTCTATTTTCTGGCCGTGCGGCTGTCGCCGGGGACCCAGCTCATTCCGGAACTGGCCGGTGCGTCATTGCAGTTGCTGGGGATCTTCTGGCAGATGTTTGCGAAGGTGTCGCTGAGCCGGTCCTTTGGCATCTTGCCCGCCAATCGCGGGGTGATCTCCCACGGCGCTTACCGGTTCATGCGTCACCCCATGTACCTGGGGTATTTCCTGACGGATATCGGGTTTTTGCTGGCGAACTTCGGAATTCAGAACGTGATCGTCTACGGATGCCAGTTTGCGTTGCAGATTGGCCGCATTGTGCGGGAGGAACGGCTGCTGTCCGAAGACGAGCTGTATCGGGCGTACCGGGGTAAGGTGCGGTTCCGGGTGATTCCGGGCGTGTTTTGACGATGTATGGTGTAGTTTGGGCTACGGCGTAAGCGGCAAAATACCCGGCCGGTCCGATTACCCTTGAGAGAGCCGCATCAGCGCAACGTCACCCATGCAAAGCGATATCAACCCGTTCAACGACATGGCGTCGATCCTGTCCAATCCGATCCTCAACACGGATTCCTACAAGGCGTCGCACTATCTGCAATATCCGCCCGAGGCGTCGGCGATGTTTTCATACATCGAATCGCGCGGCGGCCGCTATGACCGCACGCTGTTCTTCGGCCTGCAGATGCTGATCAAGGAGTATCTGTGCCGCCCGATTACGGCGGCCATGATCGACCAGGCGAAGGCGTTTTTCACGGCGCACGGCGAGCCGTTCAACGAAGCCGGCTGGCGTTACATCGTCGAGCAGCGCGGCGGCTATCTGCCGGTGCGGATTCGCGCGGTGCCGGAAGGCTCGGTCGTGCCCACGCACAATGTGCTGATGACGGTCGAGTGCGACGATCCGCAGGTGTTCTGGCTGGCCTCGTATCTGGAAACCATGCTGCTGCGCGTGTGGTATCCGATCACGGTCGCGACGCAAAGCTGGCATCTGCGCAAAACGATCCGCGCCTGGCTGGAGAAAAGTAGCGACGACCTCACGCAATTGCCGTTCAAGCTGCACGATTTCGGCGCGCGCGGCGTGTCGAGCGCGGAGTCGGCGGCGATCGGCGGTTCGGCACATCTGGTCAGTTTCATGGGTTCGGATACGGTGCTCGGCGTGCTTGCCGCGAACCACTACTACAACGAGCCGATGGCGGCGTTCTCGGTGCCGGCCGCCGAGCACAGCACGATCACGTCATGGGGGCGCGAGCGGGAAACCGACGCCTTCCGCAACATGATCGCGAAGTTCGGCAAGCCGGGGGCGATCGTGTCGGTGGTCTCCGATTCCTACGACCTGTTTGCCGCGCTCAAGGTATGGGGCACGGAATTGAAGCAGGCGGTGCTCGATTCGGGCGGCACGCTGGTGATCCGGCCGGATTCCGGCGATCCGCTGACGATCGTTCTGCAAACCATGCAGGCACTCGAGGCTTCGTTCGGTTCGACAGTGAACGGCAAGGGGCGGCGCGTGCTCAATAACGTCCGCGTGATTCAGGGCGACGGTGTGAATCCGGACTCTATCGAAGCGATCCTTGCCGGCATGGATCGGGCCGGCTTCGCCGCGGACAACATCGTGTTCGGCATGGGCGGTGCTTTGTTGCAGCAGATCAACCGCGATACGCAGCGGTTTGCCATGAAGTGTTCGGCCATCCGGCTTGGCGATGCATGGCACGACGTCCACAAGGATCCGGTTACGGATGCCGGCAAGCGGTCGATGAAAGGGCGGCTTACGTTGCTGCAGAATCGTCACACCGGCGAGTATCGAACGGCGACGCTGCCGGTGGCGTGGGACGAGCGCACCGTTGAAGGCGATTGGGACGAGGCGCTCGTCACCGTTTTCGATTCAGGAAAGCTGCTCGTGGACACGGCGTTTTCCGACGTCAGGAAGCGGGCTCACGCGGGCGAGAATTAGCCGCGGGTCAACTGAGCTTCCAGGCCGACACGCCGGATTCGTCAATATCGATCCGGCAGGGGCTTCCTTCGCGCAGGCGGGTGTCCCCGTTGGCGATATCGAACCGTACCCCCGCGATATTCAGCCTGACATACCGCTCGCCGCGCCGTAATTCAACCGCCTCGACCACGCCGGCATGCGCGCCATCGGGACAAAGATGCACGGCGTGCGACGAGATGCGCCACATCACGCGTTGCCCAACGGCAATCTCCTGGTCGCCGTGAGCCGTTGCGATTGTCAAACCATTGCCGATCTCGATCCGACCCGGGGCGGTCACCGAACCCTCGCCGACATTGTGCAAGCCCAGCAGTTCGGCGACCCGCATCGAAGCCGGCTGTTCGAATACCGCGGCAATGGCACCCGCTTGCAACACCCGGCCCTGTTCGACCACCAGCACTTCGTCGGCGAGGAGAGCCGCCTCGTCGGGATCGTGCGTGACGATGATGGTCACCGCGGCTATCTCGCGCTGCAAGGCTCGCAACGACTGCTGCAAACGCCGCCGCCGCGGCGTATCGAGCGCCGCGAACGGCTCGTCGAACAGCAGCAATTCGCTATGACGCGTGAGCGCCCGGGCCAGCGCCACACGCTGCCGCTGACCGAACGACAACTGATGCGGCAAGCGCGCGACCAGTTGCGCGAGACCCAGGTGTTCGAGCCAGTAACGCGCGCTGGCGGCATCGGCGTCGACCGGAAACGCGAGTTGCTGCGCGACCGTCATGTGCGGAAACAGACCGTAGTCTTGCGGCATATAACCGATCTGGCGGCGCTCGGGCGGCAGCGGGCTCAAATCGGTGGCGCCGAGCCGGACGGAACAGGATGCGTTGGATTCGAGCCCCGCAATCAGGCGCAATGCCAGCGATTTGCCGGAGCCCGACGGTCCGATGATCGCGAGCCGTCGTGTCGCGGGCGTCCACGCGATGTCGAGTTCGAACGCGCCCAGGCGGCGTTGCAGATGAAAGGCGAGACGCCGGCCGGCGGTCTCGCCCCGGCTGGCGGTGAGATCCGTGCCGGGTTCCGGCGCGTCGTCGCCGTTTTCGGTTTGTTCGAGCGCGGATTTCTGCCGAACGCTATAGACCGACAGCGCCGCGCAAACAATCGCAATGGCGAGCGTTGGCAGCAGCAGGGGCATCATCGCCGGCAGACCCTGGCCGCCGAATACTACGTACGTATACACCGGCAGCGAGTACGGGTGATAGGCCACCATCACCGTTGCGCCGAATTCGCCGAACGCACGCAACCACGCGAGCGCGAGTCCTGCACGAATCGCCGGCCACGCGACCGGCAACATCACGCGGAAAAAACGGCTGCCCGCATGGTGACCGAGCGTGGCGGCCACGTCGTCGAGCACCGGGTCCACGGCGGCAAACGCCGATTTCGCGGCGATGATCAGGAAGGGCGCGGCCACGAAGACTTCCGCGAGCACGATGCCGGCAAACGAATCCGTCAGCGCCCCGTCGGTGAACTGGCCGACCCAGCTATACGGGCCGAGCAGAAACAGCAGCAGCACGCCGCTCGTGAGCGGCGGCAAGGCGAGCGGCAACTGTACGACGAAGCCGAGCAGCGCCATCTTGCGCGAGTTCGACCGTGCCAGCAGATAGCCGAGCGGCACGCCGCCGAGCAGAATCACGAGCGAGGCCACACTGGCGCTCGCCGCCGAGATGCCGACCGCCGACCACACCGCGCGCCAGTCGACATGCGGCCAGTCGGCCGCGCCGAGTTGCGGCACGCTCGCGACAAACGGCGCGCATAGATACACGGCAAGCAGCGCCGCCAGCCACAGCAGCGGTCGCGCGGCGGACCGGTTTACCGCCGGTTTTGCCATCTTACTGTGCCGCGTCGATCACGGCCTGGACCGAAGGCGGCATTCCCTGTACATCGCCGGTAATGGTCGGCTTGATCACATCGACGCCGTGTTGCTTCAGCAGAGCACCGCCTTGCGCGCTCAGCAGGAAGTCGACGAAGCTGCTCGCGCCGTCGCGGTTCGGGGCGTCGCTCAGAATCGTCAGCGTGTAGCTTGCTTTAGCCTGCAATTCGGGCGCCGGACGGAGCGCCGGAATTTTCAGGTCGGAGGTTTCGGTCGAGTAGAAAAAGCCGGCGTCGAGTTGACCGGATTGCAGACGGCCTACTAACGTTTCTTCAGGCAAAACCTGAGCGGGATTTTCCGCGTCGCCCAGCGTTTTTTCGACGAGATCCGCTTGATGGTAGAGCGCCGCGGCCTTCGTCATCATCTCGACAGTGAAGGCGCCCTTCGGATCCAGCTTCGGATCGGTACGGCCGATGCGGATGCCCGGTTCCTGCAGCACCTGGTCCCAGCGCTTGCTCCTGAAGTCCGCCGCGAATCTGCTTTGCGGGTTGTAACCGATCATCAGCGGCGATTCGGCGAAGTTCACATACCACGTCACGTGATTGCCGTTCGCCTCGCCCATCAGGCTGGTGTTTACCTTCGGGCTGGCGCTGATGAATACGTCGCCGCGCCGCAGTTTGCCCTTGATTTCGTTGGCGATCTTGTTCGAGCCCGCTGCATAGCCACGGAAATGCTGGCCGGTCGCCTTTTCAAAGGCGGGTCCGACGCTGCGCTCCATCAGATTGACGAGCGAACCGGCGTACAGCACGTTGACCGTATTGTCCTGCGCGAAGGCGGGTGCGGCCGCCACCACGCCGGTGACGACAACGAAAGATGCCAGCAGCTTGCGAATCATGCGATTAACCCCGATGCGTTATTAAGAGCGATATATTACGACGTCATCGCCTTGCGTTGTGCGTCGTTGCGCGCCTGGTCCGATCGATTAATTGAGCGGGAAAGTGCGCACGTAGCGGGTGCCGCCCGTGTTGCCGGCGCGTACCGACGCATTTTTGCCCCATGGCGATCATCGCAGCGTAATATACACACGGACATAACGAGCCAACAAGCGGCTCAGACACGAAATGCTGGAGATAAACGCATATGGATGGTGTGAATGAGATTGCCGCGCCTGCCGTCGAATGCGCGCTCGTCCTGTGCGGACGATTTCAGCGCCCGTTGTCTTTCGACCTCGAGCGGCTCAAGGCGTACGAAAGCGTGCTGTCCACGCCCTTCGACCTGCGCTGCTATACGACGAACCGTTTTATCCGCAGCGTCGAGCCATACCGCGGCGTGCGTTTGACGACCTTGCTCTCGGAAGCGGGCCTGCCGAACGAGGTGCCGGGCGAGTTCAAGCGCACGGTATTCGTGGCCGTCGGACACGATGGTTACGTCGTGACGTTTTCATGGCATGAGTTGTTCAACAGCCCGATCGGCGAGAACGTGCTGGTCGCATACGAATGCGGCGGCCGCGCGCTCGACGCCGAAGACGGCGCGCCGATTCTGTTTTCCGGTTCGGACATTCTGCCCGCCCCACGCCATGTCAAACGACTCGCCCGTATCGAGGCGCATGTTTTGAGGCCGTTGGGGTAGGCGATCTGGGCGACTGGCGTAACATGGTCCGTTGCTCACCATTGCGTTGCCGCCATGCCTGACGAACCGCTTTCGCCTGCTGTTGGAGGTGCCGTGCCCGGCACCGCGCCGCTGCGTACGCCGCTCGATGAGCCGGTTGCCAAGCGCGCGGCGACGTGGCTGGCTGGGGCGACGGACGCCGCCTCGCCCGATACACAACTGTTCGCCAGACTGATTGCCGTGCGCGACGTGCGTCACGAACTCGCGCTGCTGGGCTTGCCGCAGCCGGCATGGCGCGCGCTAGTGGCGCGGCACTTCGCGCATGCGGCCGCGCTTGCGCCGCTATCCGCGTTGCCACCGGTGGACACCGGCGAATACGCGGCATTCGTCGACACGTTGCGCGCGCTCCTGCTCACGCATGCCAGCGGCACCGTCGACGCGGACGACGCCCACTGTCTTGCTTCGATCATCGCGCACGCATGCCTGCGGCCCGATCACCTGTGGCGCGACCTCGGTCTTGCGGGCCGCGAAGAGGTCACCTGGATGCTGACGCGTTATTTCCCGAAGCTCGTAGCCTTGAATGTCGACAATCTGCGCTGGAAGAAATTCCTTGCCCAGCAGCGCGCGCTTTCGTTAGGGCTTGAGCCCGGCCCGGCTCCAGGTTGTCCGGGTTGCGAAGACTACCGGCATTGCTTCCCCGGCGGCCATTGAAGGCCGTTTAGCGTGGGTGGCAGGGCGAGGCGGTTCGTGTATCCTTTCGCGCATGGCTGATACCGCGAAAACCAAACCAAGACCCGCGACGAAATCCGCGAAACCGCGCCCCGAAGTGCGCTTCAGAATGCGTATTCTGAGCGGCGACGCTGTTGCGCTCGGACCCGGCAAAGTCGAACTGCTCGAAGCTGTGCGCGAACACGGCTCGATCTCGGCGGCGGCGCGCAGTCTCGGCATGTCGTACCGGCGCGCATGGCTGCTGATCGACGAGTTGAACCGCTCGCTCAAAGTGCCCGCTACCCATTCGGAGCAGGGCGGTCAAAGCGGCGGCGGCTGCACGTTGACGCCGGTGGGCGAAGACATTATTCGTCTGTACCGCGAGGTCGAAATCGAGGCGCAACGAAGCTGCGCAAAACAGATTGCCGAGTTGACCCGGTTGATCCGCCCGTAAGCGTCGGAGTGCTATCCGGTTCAGTGTCCGGGTTTAAGCGTAAGCGGCTGGCGGCTACCTCTTACCACCGGCAACTCAACCGTGGCGCAGGCAAAACGCCGAGGGCGGCGGATTACCTAACTGGGCAAGATGCTCGGGCCGCAGCCGGTCCATCAATTCGACGAAGCTCGCCACGCTCGCCGTGCGCAACGGGTAGTAGTCGATCTGATGGCGCTCGCATACGCGCTTAAGCGTCGTCATCGAATCGTGATCGACGCAGTCCACCGGAAACACGACGATATCCGCGCCCGGCAGCGCAGCGGCAAGCAAACCCTTGCGATCTTCCACGCCGCCGTCATGCACCACGAAATCACCGCCGGCGGCTTCCACCAGCCGCTTGAGCGCGGCATTCGAGCCGGGGCGGCCGCCTACATACACGACCCGTTTGCCGCGTACGCTGTCCAGGCTCGCTTGCCGCATCCTGACGGCGCCATGGCCTTGGGCGGCATCCACCGTTGCGCGCTCCAGTGCATCACATTCGCTTTGCACCAGTTTGAGGAGCGCCAGCGCCTGATCGTGGCTCTTGCGTAACGCCAGCGCCGCGCCTCGCTCCTGCAGCACCCGCTGCTCCGCGGCCTCGCGGCGGCTGGTATGCAGGGCCACCCGCTGGTCGGTCTCGGCCAGTTTGTCGCGCAGTCTGGATACTTCGGCTTCGAGGTCCGTGGGGTCCGTCGGCATCTGGCGCGCGGTCAGCGCGGTGAGCTGCGCGATCTGCTCATTGAGCGCGGCGATCGACGCATCGCGCTGCCTGCTGATTTCCTGCAAACGGGCTTGCTGCCGCTCGATTTTCTCTTTCAATTCGGCGTTTTCCGCTTCGAGCGCAACCAGCCTGCGAATGTCCGCGCGATTCGCCGCGCCGACCAGATGCGACAGCATGTGCAGTTCGCCGAACGCTTTCTGGCGGATGTGCAGGTTCGCATACGGATGCGTCATCAACGCCCAGTAAGCCGGTGGGATGTCGCCGTTTTTCAGCGCTTCGTCCCAGAGCTTCTGCAGTTCGACCTCGTCGGCGGCTTTGTCGAAGCGCCGGATCGCGGCCGCATAGTGCTCGTCGAGCAACTTGTGCAGGGCTTTGGCGCCCGCGCCGCCATCGATCGCGAGTTCGACCGCCGAGTGATGAATCTCCAGATCGCTCGCGTCCCGGCTGTCGAGGGTAGTGAATTTAGGCACCAGCTTGCGCAGCTCATGTGTGCTGAGACAGGTGCCGATGATCGAACAATGCAACTGGCCGTCGAGCTCGGCGAGGCGCGCGCGCCGTTTGGTGTTCGAGAACGACGTTTTGGCGGGCGTGCAGCACGGATCGGCCGCGCGCAAGCCGGTGCCGGCCAGTTCGTCGCTGGACAGCTTGAGACGCGAGGGTTGGGCAAGGCGAAACGGGGGCGTGTGCATGAGGACCTCGAATCCGGTTCTGGCGTCAGGCTGGCTGAGCCTGCGTGCTCGGCATGCAGGTCATGCACGCCACGCAAGCGTCGCTTTCGATATATTCGAAAAGATATAACGCCGGGCAAATAAAAACGTTCATGTGTGGCTATGGCGATCCAGCACGTGCCCGACGCACAGGCCGATAAAGGCTGTGTCGAGCCGTTCGAGTTCCGCCACCACCTTGCGCAACGCGGCCAGATCGTTGCTATAGGCGTCCGAGAAAATCGCGTCGCGAAGCTGCTCGGCCGAGCGCGCCTCTTCAATCGACGCTTTCAGCTCGCGCAGGCGGACGAACGCCGCCGCCCTGGCCTCGTCGGCGAGGATCGAGAGCAACTGGTTCAATGAGTGCGAACCCGAGGTGCCCACCGAGGCGAAGTTCAGGCGATCGTCCGTCAGCATCGACACGAAGCGCTGCACGCTGCCATAAAGGCGCCGGTAAGCATCGACGACATCGCGGATCAACTCGGCGCGGCCTCGTTCGGACGTCGACTTGACTGCAACAATGGTCGACGAAAAATCCTTCGGAACGCGTCCCGAAGGGTTGGCCGAGGTGGGCCGCACGATCGGTCGCGAGGTGGATGGCGCTGCGGGTCCCGCTGTAAGTTGCGCTGTAACTGGATTACGCACCGCTGCTGGCTCCTGCTGGCTTGTTTCGCTTCATCGTGCGCGGGCGACGGGCGAGCCGCGCTTCACGAAGCATACCGTGATATTCGACAGGATATAACGAAAGGCGGCGCGAGTGTTACAGAGGCCGCACCCCGGCCGCGCCGTTTTCCGCTATCGTGTGCTGCCTGCGCGCCTCAAGTCCTGGTGCGCGCTCCTTTTCCGGATCGTCTCCACGGCCGGCAACGCTTCAGCACAAGCAATGAGCCATTTCAAATGAGCCATCCCAATACCGAACTGATCGAGCGTTTTTACACCGCGTTCCAGCAGCGCGACGCCGACACCATGGCCGTCTGCTACGCCGACGACGTGGTCTTCAGCGATCCGGCCTTTGGCGAGCTGCGCGGCGAAGAGGCGCGCGATATGTGGCGCATGCTGGTGGCGCGGGCGCAGGACTTCTCGCTGACGTTCGACGGTGTCGAAGCCGATGAGCATAATGGTCGCGCTCACTGGGTGGCCCGTTACACTTTCAGTCAGACAGGCCGCACGGTGGTCAACCGCATCGACGCCCGCTTCAGGTTTCGCGAGGGCCGCATCGTCGAACATCGCGATGCGTTTGACCTTTGGCGGTGGACCCGTCAGGCTTTAGGCGTCAAAGGTGTGCTGCTCGGCTGGACCCCTTTCGTGCAGCGCGCAATCAGGGCACAGGCAAGAAAAGGCCTCGATCTCTATCGCCGCAGACAGCGCAGCGCTTAAGAGATCAACCGGAGACCAGCCGGACATCAACCCGCTTCGCTCCATCCAGACTTGCTATGGCCCGGCCAGTTGATGCAGTATTTCGTGATATGAACAAGCGGGGAATGCTATGCCGGTAGTGGATGCGTCGTGGGAAGCGTGGCTGAGCAGCAATGTGGCACGCGGTTGCAGCATCGACTCGATGATCGACGCGATGGTGCAGGCCGGCTTCGCCACGGAAGCCGCGCGCGTGGAAGTGCACAGGGCGTTTGGCAAGGACCCGGTTGACGCGGGGGGCTCGCCGCCGGGTGCGATCGAGGCCGCGCTGGCGAAAGCCGCGCCGCAAACCTACCAGTACGACACGCCGCCGGTTGCGCGCGGCAATGTGATCCGCGCGCACGATCGCGACGTCCGCGTGCTGATGCGTTGCGAGCGGCCGCAGGTAATCGTGTTCGCGGATGTGTTGTCGCCCGAAGAATGCAACGAGATGATCGAACGCTCGCGGCATCGGTTGAAGCGCTCGACTACGGTCAATCCCGCCACCGGCAAGGAAGATGTAATCCGTAACCGCACCAGCGAAGGCATCTGGTACCAGCGCGGGGAAGACGCGTTCATCGAGCGGCTGGACCGGCGCATAGCGAGTCTGATGAACTGGCCGGTTGAAAACGGCGAGGGGCTGCAGATCCTGCATTACGGCACGACCGGCGAATATCGTCCGCACTTCGACTATTTTCCGCCCGATCAGGCCGGCAGCGCGGTTCATACCGCGCAGGGCGGCCAGCGCGTGGCAACCCTCGTGATCTATCTGAACGACGTGCCCGACGGCGGCGAAACGATTTTCCCGGAAGCGGGAATGTCGGTCGCGGCGCGACAAGGCGGCGCGGTGTATTTCCGCTATATGAACGGCCAGCGCCAACTCGATCCGCTGACCTTGCACGGCGGTGCGCCGGTGCTCGGCGGCGACAAATGGATCATGACGAAGTGGATGCGCGAGCGGGCCTACGGCTGACGCGCAAGCAATACGCGCGAGGGGCGCGATTTTTCCGCTATTCGGCCGCGTGACGCCCGGACCGGCGTCCGGCCGCCCGTGCTTCGCTCAAGCAGTCTTGTAGACGTCCGGATTGTGCAGTTCCATATAACGCTCCGGCGTCGTCAGTCCTTTGAAGCCGTGCGGCTCGTAGACGTGGTGAGCGTCGGTCGTGACCAGCACGATCCTGCGCAAACCGGTCAACTGTGGGCTGGCAAATACGTGCCTCATCAACGCCGAAGCGTATCCCTTGCCGCGATAGGCCGGCAGCACGAAGACGTCGCACAGGTAGGCGAAGGTCGCCTGGTCTGTGATCAGGCGGGCAAACGCGATCTGCCTGCCTTCGATATACGCGCCGAAACAGAGCGAGCCGGCCATCGCCCGGTCGAACGTCTCGCGTGGCATGCCCTTCGCCCATGGGGTCTGCTGGGAGAGGAACGCATAGATCATCTCGATGTCGAGATCGGCCTTGTTGTCTGAAATTGTCAGCTCGTTCGCTGGCATCGCGTCTCTCCGCCTGTTCTGGTTCAGCAATCAAAGGAGGCAGTGCCGGCAGGGCAGCGTGGTTTTTCTTTACGTTTCTATTCACGCTTCCATTGCCGCTTCACGGCCCGCGTTGTCGTCAGCTTTTCGCCGGGCCCTCGACGCTGCGCGAGCCGCCGCCGATGCTCTGTCCCGCGTTGCGCGCGAGGCCCAGGTAACCGGTCACGGACACCAGCGTCAGCACACCGGCAAACAGAAACGCCAGACGGAAATCGTCCAGCGTGAAAACGTGGCCGCTTGTCTCGCCATTGAAGACCGCTGCCGCGCGCAACGAAACGGCGCCGAAGGCAATGCCCAGACCGATCGTCATCTGGGCGGCGGCGCTCCATAGCGTGCTGGCCGCGCTCATCTGCGGTTGTGAGACGTCCGCGTAGGCGAGCGTGGCAAGCGTCGAGAATTGCATCGAGCGCGCCACGCCGTAAATGAACACGACGAACAACACAAGCACGAGCGGCACGTTCGGCGTCAGCAGTCCGCAGGCAATGATGAAAATGCCGGCCACCGTTACGTCGATAATCGACACCATGCGGAAACCATAGCGTTGCAGGATGCGAGTGGTCAGGGCCTTCATGCCGAGATTGCCGAGCGCGCTCGCGAGCAACAACAGGCCCGACTTGAACGCCGACAAGCCGAAACCCACCTGGAACAGCAGCGGCATCAGATACGGCACCGCGCCAATGCCGATGCGGGTGAACGAGCCGGTGACCACCGTCACGGAAAAAGTCGGGATTTTCAGCGTGGAAACGTCGATTAGCGGATGCGGGTGACGTTTTGCGTGCTGAAACGCCAGCACGCCCATCATCAAGCCGCCGAGGATGACCGCGCCGGCCACCCAGGGATTCTCGCCGGGCTGGCTCGCCAGTTCGGCGCCGTACAGGATCGCCGTCAGCGTGGTGGCGCTCAGCAGGAGCCCGACGACGTCGAGCGGTTTGCGTTCGGTGCCGCGCAGGTTAGGCACCAGCGCGAGCGCAATGGCCATTGCGGCCAGACCGAACGGCACATTCAACAGAAAGATCCAGCGCCAGTTCGCATACGTGGTGATGAAGCCGCCCACCGGCGGCCCGATCACCGGCGCGGCAATCGCCGGCCATGTGATGGTCGAGATCGCCTGCATCATGCGGCTCTTCTCCGTACTGCGGACCACGATCAGGCGGCCGACCGGCACCATCATCGCGCCGCCCATGCCTTGCAGCAGCCGCGCGGCTGTAAATTCGGCCACATTCTGCGACAAGCCGCACAACACCGAAGCCACCGTGAACACGCCGATCGCGCTGACGAACACCGTGCGCGAGCCGCAGCGGTCGGCAACCCAGCCGCTCACCGGGATGAAAATCGCCAGCGCCAGCATATAGGCCGTCATGCCCAGACTCAGGCTGTTCGGTCCGACGCCGAACGAGTGCGCCATTTGCGGCAGCGCTGTGGCGATTACCGTGGTGTCGAGATACTCCATGAAGAAGGTGGCGGCCACAATGTACGGCAGCCAGCCGACGTGCGAATTGCGTGCGCCACCGCCGGTCATGAGCTCTTCCTCATCGCACCGCGTGTGGATTCGCTGACGCCGCTGCGCCGGCGCGTACTCAGAGCGCGTGTTGACTTCATGTTTTTGCGACTACCTTTCGAAAACGTGTTTCCGGCATCCGGATATAGACGATCAACAGGATCGCAGACCATACGGTGACGTACCAGTCGAGATACGACTCATGGCTGCTAGCCTCGAATCGTAACGCAACAAACCCGGTCGTACCTGCGAGGATCGCAGCGGTCAGCGCGTAAGGCAAGCCGACGGCGAGCGCGCGGATGGGTGCCGGAAACAGTTCGGTCTTCGCCAGCAGGTGAACTGCCGCTCAATCCTTCGCCGCGTACTCCTTGTCGAGCTTGTCGTACAGCGGTTTGTTCACGAGGCGCTGGCGTTCGCTGAACGGCGCGACCAGCGTAGCGTCTTCATCGAGGCGGCCGTTGCTCTTCAATGTGCCGAGCGCGCGCTGCATGCCGAGCACCGCGCCTTGCAGCGCCGCGTTTGCGTACAGCACGATGCCGTAGCCGAGTTTGGCGAGCGCTTCACGCGATTGCACCGGCGTCTTGCCGCCGATCACGATGTTGATCAGTTGCGGCTTGTCGAACAGTCCTGGAAGGCGCTCGATATCGGCGAGCGATTCGGTTGCTTCGATAAACAGAATGTCCGCACCGGCTTCGATAAAGCGATGACCGCGTTCGATCGCGTCTTCAATGCCGTGGACCGCAGCCGCGTCGGTGCGGGCCATGATCTGCAGATTGCCGTCTTCGCGGGCATCGACTGCCGCGCGGATCTTGCCGACCATTTCGCTCGTGCTGACGACTTCCTTGCCGGCGAAGTGGCCGCATTTCTTCGGCATGATCTGGTCTTCGAACTGGATCACGTCGGCGCCGCTGCGCTCCAGCACGCGCACGGTCTGGCGTACATTCAGCGCGTTGCCGAAGCCGGTGTCGGCGTCGACGATCAGCGGCAGGGCAACCGCGTCGCGAATCCGCGCGCAATGCTCGGCGACTTCGGCGAGGCCAATGAAGCCGAGATCGGGCAGGCCGAGCGACATGTTGGTGACGCCCGCGCCCGTGATGTAAATCGCTTCGAAGCCGGCGTCCTCGATCACGCGTGCACTCATCGCGTTAAAGGCGCCCGGCACGAGCAGACCCTGGCGTTGATTGACTTTGGCGCGGAAGGCGGCGCGGCGGGTGGCGGAAGTGCTCATGGCGGTATGTCTCCAGATGGGAAGTAAGTGATAGAAGCTCGGCCTGACTGCGCAGGAACCATGCCATTCGCCGGGTCCTGGAATTAATGCCGAACAATCAGTAGCTTAGGCTGAGCGAGAGCAGAGGCTCGGTTCGTGGCAGAATGCTAGTGTGTTCCATGAAACGTTTCATGGAACGTTCCAGTTGTGAACGGAGCGCTGCAGTGTCTATTTTCACGTCGTCTCTTGCCGGTCCTCAACCGGGCCTGCCAGGTGTTGCTCTGGTCAGTATCAGCCGCTTGCAATCGGTTTGCGAGACGGTCGCGCCGCGTTATGCCGATCGCGCCAGGTTCTTTTCGGTCCGTGAAGGCTACGGCGCTGCCGTTACGGCCCTGCAGGCCTACGTGGACGCGGGTTCGGTCGATGTGGTACTGGCCGCCGGATCGAACGGCGCCTACCTGCGCGACAACCTGAGCGTCCCGGTGGTGATGGTCAAGGTGAACGGTTTCGACGTGCTGAGCGCGATCACCCGCGCCACCACGAGCTGGCCGGGCGCGCAGATCGGCCTCGTCCTGCATGAAACCATCTCGCACGAACTCGCGGACCTGCGCGGATGGCTGAACATCGGTCTGAAGCAGCGCGCCTATCGCTCGATCGACGAAGTGAGGCTGGCGGTCGCGAATCTGGCGGCCGAGGGCTGCAGCGTAATCATCGGCCCTGGCATGGCCTGCGATTTCGCCCAGCAAGCCGGCATGGAGAGTGTTTTTCTGTACTCGCTCGGCGCGGTCGAAGAAGCGTTCGAGCGCTCCGTTGAACTGGCGCGCGTGAGCCGCCAGAAGGAATCGAAGCGGGTGCGCCTGAACACGATCGTCGCCCATTTGCGCGACGGCGTGGCCGCCTTCGACGATGCCGGCCAGCTCGAAGCCATCAATCCGGCAATGCTGGATCTGCTCGGCCTCGACCGCGAACAGGACGTTGCGGCGCAATTGACACGCGCTGTCGGCCCATTGCTGCGCGGGACGCTCGAACATGGCATGCCGGTCGAGGAGCGAATCGAGCAGATCGGCGGCCGCGCGCTGATCGTCAACTGTATGCCGATCGTCGAGCAGGGCCTGCGTTCGGGCTCGGTGCTGACGGTGCAGGACGCGCTGGTCGCGCAGCGGATCGACCGTTCGCTGCGCACCAGTCAACGGCCCAAACACCTGGTCGCACGGCACCATCTGGACGATCTGGTCGGCAACTCGCCGGCGCTTGAACGGGTGCGGCGGCTCGCCCGCGCGGGTGCGGCTCACGACGCCACCGTGCTGTTGAGCGGCGAAAGCGGCACCGGCAAGGAACTGGTCGCGCAGGGCATCCACAATGCCAGCCGGCGGCGCGGCAACCCGTTCGTTGCCTTCAACTGTGCGGCGCTCCCCGAAGGGCTGATCGAAAGCGAGTTGTTCGGCCATGAGGAAGGGGCGTTTACCGGCGCGCGCCGCGGCGGCAAGCCGGGCCTTTTCGAAATCGCCCATACCGGCACGATTTTTCTCGACGAAATCGGCGAGATGCCGGCGGCGCTGCAAAGCCGGCTGCTGCGCGTGTTGCAGGAGCGTGAAGTGATGAAGCTCGGCGCCGGGCGCGCGACGCCTGTCGACGTGCGGGTGATTGCCGCCACACATCGCGATCTGCACGCGCTGGTCGCGCAGGGCGTGTTTCGCGCGGATTTGTATTTTCGTCTGAATCTGCTTCAGATAGCGTTGCCGCCGCTGCGCGACAGGCGCGACGATGTCGAACAACTGGCGCGGCACCTGCTGGAGCGCAGTGCGCGCCAATACGGGCTATCGGAGGCTGCGCTCGAGCGGGTGCTGAGCTTTCTCACGCCCCTGTTCGAGCACTATGCATGGCCTGGCAATGTGCGGGAGCTGGAAAATCTGCTCGCGCGCGCCGCTATTTATCTGAACAATGCGGCCGGCGACGAGTGGCAGGACCTGCAAACGGTGTTTCCTGAGTTCGGGCGGATGCGTCAGGTGGCCGCAGACGGGGACGGCGCGATGGATCATACCAGGCTCACCGGCGATAGTCCGGTCCGTCGTTCACCCAGCCGTCGGGACCTCGAACGCGCGCTCGAACAGGCCGGCGGCAACCGCGCCGCAGCAAGCCGGGCGCTGGGCATCGGCCGCACAACCCTCTGGCGGCTGATGAAGGATTTACCGGAAGATTGATGCGCTGCAATAGCCTCCGGCAGCCGTTCAAATAGTAATAAACTATCAAAATAATTGAAACACACCACTTTACCTATTAAGCAGTGTCTGACATACTGACTCCACTTTCCAACCACTCAGAAAGAGGACTCAGTAAATGCCGATCATCAACAGTCAAGTCAAACCGTTCAAGGCGCAGGCATATCACAACGGCGATTTCCAGACCGTCACTGAAGAAGACCTGAAGGGCAAGTGGTCGGTTTTCGTTTTCTACCCGGCTGACTTCACCTTCGTGTGCCCGACCGAACTGGGCGACCTGGCCGACCGTTACGCCGAATTCCAGAAGCTCGGCGTCGAAATCTACAGCGTGTCGACCGATACGCATTTCACGCACAAGGCATGGCACGACACGTCGGACACGATCCAGAAGATCAAGTACCCGATGCTGGCTGACCCGACGCTGGCGATTTCGCGCAACTTCGACGTGCTGATCGAAGAAGAAGGTCTGGCACTGCGCGGCACGTTCGTGATCAACCCGGAAGGCGAGATCAAGCTGGCCGAAATCCACGACAACGGCATTGGCCGTGACGCTGGCGAACTGCTGCGCAAGGTGCAAGCTGCGCAATACATCGCGGCTCACCCGGGTGAAGTTTGCCCCGCCAAGTGGACGCCGGGCGCTGAAACGCTGACCCCGTCGCTCGACCTGATCGGCAAGATCTAAGGTCTAAAGACCTCTGGCAGTAAGCGCCTCACGGCGCATCGCCGTGCGGACCGCGTCTTACCGCGGTTCGTACGTCTCCGGGCTGCGCGCTCCTATCCGGATGCGCACAGCGCGGGACCCAACACCCCTCGTCACGGAATCGAAAGCCATGCTGGACGCCAATCTCAAGACTCAGTTGAAATCCTACCTCGAGAAGGTTAGCAGACCTATCGAGATCGTTGCTTCGCTCGACGACAGCGCGAAATCGCAAGAGCTGCTGGCGTTGCTGAACGATATCGCGACGTTGTCGGAACGCGTCACCGTGATCGAACGCCGCGGCGACAGCGAGCGCAAGCCGTCGTTTTCGATCGGCGAGCCGGGTAAGGAAACGGGCATCCGTTTCGCCGGTATTCCGATGGGGCATGAATTCACGTCGCTCGTCCTCGCGCTGTTGCAGGTCGGCGGCCATCCGGTCAAACTCGACGACGCGGTGATCGAACAGATCCGCAATCTCGACGGCGACTATCAATTCGAAACGTATTTTTCGCTGTCATGCCAGAACTGCCCGGAAGTCGTCCAGGCGCTGAACGTGATGGCGCTGCTCAACCCGCGCATCCGTCACGTGGCGATCGACGGCGCGCTGTTCCAGAACGAAGTCGAAGCGCGCCAGATCATGGCGGTACCGACCATGTTCATGAACGGCGAAGTGTTTGGCCAGGGCCGCAGCGGTGTGAAGGAAATCCTTGCCAAGCTCGACACCAATGCCGGTGCGCGTGCTGCGAAGGAACTGGAAAAGAAGCCGGTGTTCGATACGCTGATCGTCGGCGGCGGCCCTGCCGGCGCGGCCGCGGCGATTTACTCGGCGCGTAAGGGCATTGCCACGGGCGTGGTGGCCGAGCGCTTCGGCGGCCAGGTGCTCGATACGCTGGCGATCGAGAATTTCGTCTCCGTCACGGAAACGGAAGGACCGAAGTTCGCGATGGCGCTCGAGCAGCACGTGAAGAGCTACGAAGTCGACATCATGGACGTGCAGCGCGCCGAAGCGCTGATCCCGGGCCGCATCAACGAGGTGCGTCTGGCGAATGGCGCGGTGCTGAAGGCAAAGACGATCGTTCTGGCAACCGGCGCGCGTTGGCGCGAAATCAACGTGCCGGGCGAGCGCGAGTACCGTAACCACGGCGTGGCGTACTGCCCGCACTGCGATGGTCCGCTGTTCAAGGGCAAGCGCGTGGCGGTGATCGGCGGCGGCAACTCGGGCGTCGAAGCGGCGATCGATCTCGCGGGTCTGGTGCGTGAAGTGACGCTGCTGGAATTCGGTGCGCAACTGCGTGCCGACGAAGTGCTGCAACGCAAGCTGCGCAGTCTCGCCAACGTGACCATCGTGACGCAGGCACAGACTACGGAGATCACCGGCGACGGCAAGAAGGTCAACGGTCTGGTCTACAAGGACCTGCGCTCGGGCGAAACGAAGAGCATCGAGCTCGAAGGCGTGTTCGTGCAGATCGGCCTCGTGCCGAACACCGAATGGCTGAAGGGCACGGTCGAGTTGTCGAAGCACGGCGAGATCGTCGTCGATGCGCGCGGCGCCACGTCGGTGCCGGGCGTATTCGCGGCCGGCGACGTGACCACGGTTCCGTTCAAGCAGATCGTGATTGCCGTAGGCGAGGGTGCGAAGGCGTCGCTTTCCGCGTTCGATCACCTGATCCGCAACAGCGACGCAGACGAAGTGGTCAGCGAGGCGGAAGCTGAAGCGGCAGTTTGATAAGCGTTGTGTGAGTAGAGAACGGCGGCCTGCGGGCCGCCGTTTTTGTTTGTGGTCGGTCTGGATTCGCGTGAATGCGGCTTCGATCGCACGCGTTTTCGCGTGACGGCGGCGCCGACGCTCCGAAATGCACTGCAGCAAACAGGCAAACGCCCGTTTCATTCACCCGCTCGACGCCCATCCTTCCTGCCGCGTTGAGCGCCCCTTTGTTTGGAGCCTCCCACCTGGGCCAATTCCTTGGCTATCCCACCGCTCAGGCCATATAAATCTGGGGGTCGGGCGCGTCCCGCCGACAGGCGTACTGGTTCGCAAGCGCACAGCGTGCTGCCGCCAGGCGACATAAAACAAGGAGGGAGACAATGGCAATATCGCAAGCAGCCCCCGCCCGGTGGGTCGACGGCAAGCGCTATTTGTGGCTGCTCGGTGCGCTCACCATCACCTTGCCGCTGCACGCCGCCAATCTGGCGTTGCAGACCGGCTGGCATATCTTCTGGTGGTTCGGGCCGATTTTCGTGTTCGGCATTATTCCGGTGCTCGACTATCTGATCGGCGACGATCCGAGCAATCCACCGGAAGACGTCGTCCCCAGGTTCGAACGGGAGCGCTATTATCGCCGCGTGGTGTATCTCGCCACCTTCATCGAATATGTGTCGTTCTTCGGCTCACTGTGGATCGTCGGCACGCACGCGCTGACGTGGTACGACTATCTCGGTTTCGCGCTCTCGCTGGGCGCCGCGACCGGCGTGTCGATCAACACCGCGCACGAACTCGGCCACAAGACCGACGGCTTCGAGAGATGGCTCGCCAAGATCACGCTGGCGCCGGTCGCTTACGGTCATTTCTTCGTCGAACACAATCGTGGACATCATGTGCGCGTGGCAACGCCGCCCGATCCGGCGAGTGCGCGCTACGGCGAATCGTTCTGGCGTTTTCTGCCGCGCACCGTATTCGGCAGTATCGCGTCGGCGTGGCGCCTGGAGAAGCAGCGGCTCGAACGCCTTGGCAAGTCGCCTTGGACATGGCGCAATGAAGTGCTGCATTCGTGGGCGATGACGGCGGTGCTGTGGGGCGCGATGGTTGCGCTGTTCGGCAAAACGGTGATTCCGTTTCTGCTGATTCAGGCGGTGTATGGCGCTTCGTTGCTCGAAGTGGTCAATTATCTGGAGCACTACGGGCTCGGCCGCAAACAGCTCGCCAGCGGCCGTTATGAGCGTTGCCAGCCGCAGCACTCATGGAACAGCAATCGCATCGTGACGAATCTGTTTCTGTACCAGTTGCAGCGTCACGCCGATCATCATGCGAATCCGACGCGCTCTTATCAGGCACTGCGTCATTTCGACGGCGCGCCGCAGTTGCCCTCCGGTTACGCGACGATGATCATGCTCGCGTACGTGCCGCCACTGTGGTTTCGCGTGATGAACCCGCGTGTGGTCGCGCATTATCAAGGCAATATGGCGCAGTCGAATATCCGGCCGGCCATTCGTGAGCGAGTGCTGGCGCAGTTTGCCGGCTAGCGCGCACCGCTTGATGATGCAAATAAAAAGCCGCCCGGGCAATTGGGGCGGCTTTTTTGCTGCGCTTGCGGAACAAGCGCACCGTGGTCCTAACGGCGGTCGATCGAATACTTGCCGGCTCCGGTCACACACAACAGCAGCAATCCACCCATGATGCTGATGTTCTTGTAGAAGTTGATCATGTTTTCGTACTGGGCGGCGCCCGTCATGTTCCAGAAGTGGTGGCCAATGATCGCCGTGCCCAGCGTATAAAGCGCCAGCAGCAGGGCAAGCGGGCGCGTGTAGAAGCCCACCAGCAGCGCGATGCCGACCACAAACTCCATCACCACCGCGATGACCGCCGACAATTCCGGAACCGGCGCGCCGGTGGACGTCATATAGGCGACGGTGCCGGCAAAGCCGGTCAGCTTCGACCAGCCAAAGATCACGAACAACACCATCAACAGGATACGGGCGACGAGAACAACGGCGTCTTTCTGGTTTTCAAATAGCGTATAGCGCATGATTTTTCTCAAAAGGTAAGGAAAGGGGCCGGCTCGCCGCGAACTGCGCAGCGAGCCACGCTTAAGCCTGCCGCTTAATCGGCTTGTTTCACTGAACCGCTTAAGCCCACAACTCCGACACTTCAATATTGCGCAGATCGAACACCAACACCTCCGCGTCGTGACCTTTTGTGAAGGTCAAGGCTTGTTCGTCGCGGACCCGTGCGCCGTCGCCTTCGCCAAGCTCGACGCCGTTCACTGTGACGCTGCCGCGCGCCACATGAATATAAGCATAGCGATTACTGGCCAGTTCGAGGCGTGCAGTTTCGTCACCGTCCAGAAGACCGGCGTAGACCCGGGCATCCTGTTGCAGCACCAGCGAACCGTCCGCACCGTCCGGCGACATCACGAGACGCAACACGCCGCGCTTCTGGTCCGCGCCAAAATGACGTTGCTGGTAGCGCGGCGCGGTGCCTTGCTTTGCCGGCGCAATCCAGATCTGCATGAAGTGCACCGGCTCGCTCTTCGAATGGTTGTATTCGCTATGCGCGACGCCGGTTCCCGCGCTCATCAACTGGATGTCGCCGGGCACGATCACCGAGCCGGTGCCCATCGTGTCCTTATGTTCCAACGCGCCTTCCAGCACGTACGAAAAAATCTCCATGTCGCGGTGCGGGTGCTTGCCGAAACCCTGAGCCGGTGCAACGCGGTCGTCGTTGATCACGAGCAGGTCGGAAAAGCCGTTCTGTTTCGGATCGTGATAGTTCGCGAAAGAAAACGTATGACGCGAGCTGAGCCAGCCGTGTTCCGCGCGGCCGCGTTGATTGGCGTGTCTGATATCGAGCATCGTGTTTCTCCTGGTTCTGGTGGACGATCCGGCCAGATGTTTGGCCGCGATCCATGAACGACAGTTTAGGTCAATCAGGATGGTTATAATCGGGTGTAAATAGGAAACAGTGTCTCGATGAGGTGGACAATACGATGCAACTCGATGACATGCGGATCTTCGTCGCCACGGTCGACGCTCATAACTTCACCGCGGCGGCAAAGCGGCTGGCGCTGTCCAAGCAGTTCGTCAGCCGGCGCGTGATGGCGCTGGAGGAACGGCTTGGCGTGCAGTTGCTGATCCGCAATACGCGCAAGCTGGCCGTGACCGAACTCGGGCAGGAGTTTTATGAGCGCGCGCGGCGCATCCTCGGCGAGGTGGAAGATGCGGAACAGGCCATGTCGGCGGGGCGCGCGGGGCCGCGTGGGTTGCTGCGGGTCAGTGCGCCGATGTCGTTCGGGATGACGCATCTGTCGCCGTTGGTGGCGAGTTTCCTACGTGAGCATGCGGAGGTGCGCTTCGATATGGAGTTGAGCGATCGCACCGTCGACGTGGTGGGTGAGGGGTTCGATATGGCGATCCGGATCGGCACGTTGCCGGATTCGACGCTGATCGCGCAGAAGCTTGTCGATGTGAGGATGGTGGTGTGTTGTAGTCCGGGGTATGTGCGGCGGCGTGGGGCGCCGGTTGGGCCTGCCGATCTGGCGCGGCATTCATGCCTGTTGTATGGGCACGGTGGGGTTGTGAGTTGGGATTTTGTTGTGGATGGGGTTTCGAAAGGGTTTGAGGTGCATGGGCCGCTGCGGGCCAATAATGGAGAGTTGATTCGCGATGCTGCGATCGCCGGGCTTGGGATTGTTCGGCTTCCTGATTTTATTGTTTCTCAGGCCGTTGAGAGTGGGCTGCTGGTGAGTGTGCTTGATGAGTTTTTGCCTTCGGCGGCTACTGTTTATGCGGTGTATCCGCAGCATCGGCAGAGTTCGGTCAGTATTCGGGCTTTTGTGGCGTTTTTGAGGGAGGGGTTGAGAGGGTGAGCTGGTTTTTTTGGTCTTTTGGCCTTTCCTTGTTTTGTTAGTGGTCTATTAGCGTTGCCCCTGTGCGGGGCGGCACCTACTTTTCTTTGCCGGCCGCAAAGAAAAGTAGGCAAAAGAAAGCGGCTTTACACCGCCAGCTCATAAGCGGGTCCCCCGCACAGCCACGGTAGTGGTGCATCTGGAATCTGTGTTCTCGCGCATTCCGCCTTAGTGACAAGGCAGTCATACCTCCGGCGGCGCTGCGCGCGCCGATGCGTATTTCTATGACCCGTCGTCCGTTT
Organism: Paraburkholderia fungorum; assembly: GCF_902833645.1. GTDB lineage: Bacteria > Pseudomonadota > Gammaproteobacteria > Burkholderiales > Burkholderiaceae > Paraburkholderia > Paraburkholderia fungorum. Next base: position 283,213 of record NZ_CADFGE010000002.1, on the reverse strand, counting down.
TTCTCTTTACCCGTTTCGGAACAGGAAGCTGTAGCCGTTCAGTGCGGGGACGCCACCCAGGTGCGCGTACAACACGCGTGAGCCCTCCGGGAATTCGCCGTTGCGAACCATGTCAATCATGCCGTGCATCGATTTTCCTTCGTACACCGGATCAGTCAGAACGCCCTCGAGTCTCGCGCACAGGCGGATCGCCTCTAACGTGCCGTCGTTCGGTAAGCCATACTCCGGGCCGCCGTAGCGCTCGTCCAATACCACGTCCTTGCTCGTAATGTCGCGCTCAAGCGCCACTTTTTCCGCAGTCTGCTTCGCGATTCGGATGATCTGCTCCCGCGTCTGCGCAGGTTTCGCAGATGCATCAATGCCAATCACCCGCTCGGCACGGCCGTCGGCAGCGAAACCCACCACCATCCCCGCCTGAGTGCTGCCCGTCACGGAACACACCACGATATAGTCAAACTTGAAACCGAGTTCGACCTCCTGCCGGCGTACCTCTTCAGCAAAACCGACAAACCCCAGGCCGCCCAGCGGGTGGTCCGAACAGCCAGCCGGGATCGCGTATGGCTTGCCGCCCGCAGCACGCACGCTCGCCAGGGCGTCCTCCCAACTCTTGCGGAAACCAATGTCGAAACCGTCGGAAACCAGCCGGACGTCAGCGCCCAGAATGCGCGACATCTGGATGTTGCCGACCCGGTCGTATACGGCGTCCGAATAGTTGACCCAGTTCTCCTGCACCAGCACGCACTTCATCCCCAGATGCGCGGCAACCGCCGCTACCTGACGGGTCTGGTTCGACTGGATGCCGCCAATCGATACCAGCGTGTCACACCCCTGCGCCAACGCCTCAGGAATCAGATACTCAAGCTTGCGCGTCTTGTTGCCGCCAAACGCAAAACCACTATTGCAGTCCTCACGCTTCGCATACAAATGCACCTTGCCGCCCAGGTGGTCACTCAAACGCTTCAGCGGCTGGATCGGCGTGGGCCCGAAAGTCAGGGGGTAACGTGCGAATCGTTGCAGGTTCATGGCAGCTCCGAAATGATAGGTTCGGCGCGAGCAGCAAGCCGCCGCGCTATCCAGATGGTAGGGAAAAGCGCTCGAAATGAGCTTGCAAATAAATTCTCTCCAGCATACTTTTTAAAATATTCAATCGAAGATGACCTAATAAAAAACCGGTCAGGAAACAATGAGCACAATAAAAGTTCGTAGCAGATCCGTTGCCGCCGAGGTGCCCGCCGCCCCAAGCGCAACCGCGCGAGCCGACTCGCTCCACGCGCTCGATCGCATCGACCGGGCGATCCTGCGTCAATTGCAAACCGACGCGTCGATTTCGAACGTGGCGCTGGCGGCCAAAGTCAAACTGAGTGCGCCGGCCTGTCTGCGGCGCGTCGAGCGGCTAAAGGAGTCGGGGCTGATTCGCGGCGTCGTCGCGTTGATCGACCCGAAGGCGGCCGGGGCGGGCATGCTGGTGATCATCGGCGTGGTGCTGGATCGGTCCACGCCGGAGTCGTTCGCCGAGTTCGAAAAAGCCGCGCAGAAGGTGGCGGGCTGCATGGAATGTCACGTCGTGACCGGTGAATTCGACTATTTCATGACGATCCGCACGCGCGACAGCGAGAGCTTCAATCGTCTTCACGCGGAGCAGTTGCTCTATCTGCCGGGCGTCCGGCAAATCCGCTCCTTTATGGTGCTCAAGGAGATTCTGTCGACCACGAAATTTCCGCTGTAACCACCGCCATCACGCAAAAAGAGGCGCATGCTGTCATAAACACCGTGGCTGGCCGACTAAGTGTCGGGACCACTCGCGGGCGGCGCGTTCAGCGCCTGAACGGGTGAACGGTACGGACTTTCCGGGACGATCATCATGGCTTGCAGCAGACGAAGTTTCTTCAGGTTAATCGGCGCGGTGTCGCTCGCGGGCAGCACCGCCGCGTGGCGCACCGCACGCGCGGCGGAGTTGGGCGCCGCGGCGGCTTACGAGGTCGCGCACAGCGACGCCGAATGGCACAAGCTCCTGACAGACGCGCAGTACCGCGTGCTGCGCGAGGCGGGTACGGAGCGGCCGTTCAGCAGCCCGCTAAACGACGAGCACCGCGTCGGCACGTTTGCGTGCGCCGGCTGCGCGCTGCCGCTGTTCTCTTCGAAAACGAAGTTCGATAGCGGCACCGGCTGGCCGAGTTTCTGGCAGCCGCTGGATCACGCGGTCATCACGCGGACCGACAAGTCGTTCGGCATGACGCGCGACGAAGTACTGTGCCGGCGCTGCGGCGGCCATCTGGGGCATGTATTCGACGACGGTCCCAAACCGACCGGCCTGCGCTATTGCATGAACGGCCTCGCGCTCACTTTCACGCCCGCTGCGCGCGGTACCAGTTGATCGAATCAGGACAGACATCATGAACATCGAGAAACGCATCATCGGCAAACCGGCCCGCTCGCGCGGCGCGGCCATCGCGCTTTCGCTCGGGCTCGGCGCGCTGGCGCTGCTGCTGGCGCAGCGCGTGGCCTTTTCGTCGGAAGCCGGGGTTGTCATTGCGCCGCCCGCGCTCGACGAACCCGTCTCAGCCACGAGCGCGCACGAAGAAACCGCCATATTCGCGGGCGGCTGCTTCTGGGGCGTTCAGGGCGTGTTCCAGCACGTGCGAGGCGTCACGAAGGCGGTCGCGGGCTATTCGGGCGGTCAGCGCGACACGGCGCAGTACGAGATCGTCAGCGGCGGCGACACGGGCCACGCGGAATCCGTGCAGGTCACGTTCGACCCCACCAGGGTCAGCTATGGGCAGTTGTTGCAGGTCTACTTCTCGGTGATTCAGGATCCGACCGAGTTGGACCGCCAGGGGCCGGACAGCGGCACGCAATATCGTTCGGCGGTGTTCCCGCTCAATGACACACAGCGGCATGTCGCGCAAAGTTACATCGCGCAACTCGACAAAGCGCATGCTTTCCCGGCGCCGATCGTCACGAAGACGGAGCCGTTCAAGGGCTTTTATCCGGCCGAGTCGTACCATCAGAACTACCTGACCTTGCACCCGAACTCCGCCTATATCGCCATCAACGATATGCCGAAGATCGCCAATCTGAAGCGGCTGTTCCCGAATCTCTACCGCGACAAACCCGTGCTGGTCGAAGCGGCGCAGTAGCAACGCAAACGCCGCGCGGGCGGCAATCTTCCTGTTCCGGCGCCGTGTCACGCGGCGCCGGACGTTTTTTTGTGGCTGTATTCTGCCTGTCACCATCGCCACGGCATGCTTGTCAGCATCCGTCGGTCCGTCCTTGCATTGTCCCTGTCCGAACCGGTCCTCCAGCGACCAGGCCCGCATTTTGCACAGCAGCATGCGTCGACAAATCTTCCGCAGGTCACGGTTCGTACCAAGGCGCAATTGACGGGGCGGCATCTGGTTCGACCACTGCGTTTTGTCAGACAAGGCATGTCGTTTGCTGAAAGAATTACATGCTGCGCGTAGTAAATGCGGCATTCGCCCGGACGTTTGTGATCAGTTCTGGAGTCCGGGCGAGAACCTAAACCCTTCGCGAAATGCGAGAACGGAGGCTTCTGGTGTTGAACAGCCGTAGAAAGCGAATCGGCAAGATTCGTAATAAACGAACAAGTATCGCGGCAAAGTCTCTGGTCGCCGTGACCCTGGGTGGTATCGGCGTTCTGCCGGGCTCGGCGCAGGCTCAAACGCCTTCGCCATTGGGCGAATGGCAGTATTCCGTAGGCATTCCGCTGCAGAAGATGTGGCAGCCGGAGATTCCGGACTGGCAGGTGCGTGTTGGCGCGGCGACGTCGTTCCAGCCGCGTTACGAAGGCTCGGACAGGTATCACCTGATGGCGGGTCCAAGCGTCGACGTGCGTTACAAGGACCTGTTCTTCTTTTCGAGCGGCGAAGGCCTCGGGGTCAACTTCGCCCAAGGGCAGAACTGGCGCGCGAGTCTTGCAGCCGTCTACGATCTCGGGCGCCGCGCGCATGACGATCAGCAGGAGTTGAACGGACTCGGCAACATCAATCCCGCGCCGGGCCTCAAACTCTCCGGGGAATATGTCGTGTCGAAGGATTTCCCGCTCGTGCTGCGCGCGGATGTCCGGCGCTATTTCGGCGGCTCGAACGGCTGGATCGGCGATCTCGGCGCTTATATGCCGTTGCCGGGCAGCTCCAAGAAATTCTTCTGGTTCGCCGGGCCGAACGTGACGCTTGCGGACTCTAACTACATGAATGCCTGGTATGGTGTGAACCAGAATCAGGCGGCGCACTCGCAATATTCGCAGTATCACGCGAGCGCGGGTTTCAAGTCGGTAGGGTTCGGCGTCAGCATGGTATGGCTATTCGACAAGCACTGGTTTGCCACCGCCGACGGCGCATTCGAACAACTGGTCGGCAGTGCGGGCAATAGTCCAATTACGCACACCAGGGCCACCGGTGTAGCCGATATCTCGATCAACTATCGCTTCTGATGGACGCGCGGGTTTGCTGCAAGGCGCGATAGCCGGTGTCTTTCGCGACGGCCGGGCTACGGTCGTTGCGCAGTGGACCCGCTAACCCCGCCCATTGTCAATCAACCGGGCTGGCGCGTGGCAGAAGACTGCGCTGTTCTGCCACCCGCGCTTCCAGAAACCGCTGCCACGCCGGGTCCCGTTCGACATTGGCTCGCGCCCCGTTGTGCTACGCTTGCCGGACCGAAACCCAAGCTTGGCAAGCTCGCCTTTATCATGCGTTCCTGGCGCGTATCCACACCGCCCCGCAGCGGGCACATCAATACCTCGCGTGTTACCGACCTCGTCATGTCGATCTCGCATGCCGACCCGGACGCGCTTGCTGCAAGTATTCTGAAAACCGTCGGCGACGCGCTGCCCGTTTCGCAGTGCACGATTTTTGCCTATGAGTTCGACGCGCGGCCGCGTACCGTCTCCGCCGCCGACCATCGGGGCGGCCGCTTTCTGCGCAATGTCGCCGACCACTACGCGACGCACTTCTATGCCCTCGACGGCAATCGCGCCATCATCGGCCGTCCGCAAGCGAAGCAGCCGCAGGAGGCGTTAGTGCTGCACCAGCAGCAAAGCGAAGAAATCGAAAACGAAGCCTACCGCGCCGCCTGCTATGCGCAGCCCAACGTGTCCGACCGCTTATCGTTGCTTCTGCAACCAATGGAAAGCGTCTGGCTGTCGATCAATCTGTATCGCGACCGCGCCTATGGCATGTTTCAACCGGGTGAACTGGAGCATGTGGAGAGCGTGGCGCACCTGTTCGCGCATGCGGCGAAAAGCCATTACGCGCTCAATGGCCAGCATCAGCAAGGTACGGCAGCCGCGATGCTGGCGCGCGTGAGACGGGCCTGCCCGACACTGACGCCGCGCGAGATCGACGTGCTGCGCGGCACGCTGGAAGGCGCCAATGCGGCCGAGATCGCCGCGCAAATGGGGATCAAGGCCACTAGCGTGATTACGTATCAGAAGCGCGCTTACGCCCGGCTGGGTATTTCCAGCCAGCGCCAATTGTTCGCGCTATGTTCTGCTGCCTGAGTGGCGTTGAGCGGCCCTAAACGAGCCTGAGCGGTTCGAAGCCGGCGCGCCGAAGTTGCAGCGATCGCCTCGCGGCGCCGCAGTTGACGGGCTACCGCCAAACAGCCGGACTGCAATCGCTCCCGGCTCGACAATCATCCCCGTTTAGCCCGTGCGTCGGCCTGCGTCTCACGATCCCAGCGCTTCAGCCACGGCATGATGAATTCCGCGAAGCCGTCGGCCGGTGGCGACAGCGCACGTTCGGTCGAGCGATACACGCATACCTCGCGGATGGTCTCCGGATCGACAATGCGCTTCATCACCAGACCGAAGGTTCGCGCGAGCGGCGCGACATAGGCGGGCGCGAGCGTGACGGCGAGCCCCTGTGAAGCGAGGCCGAACGCGGTGGTGACGTTGTCCACCACATCCACCGGAATGATGCGCGCTTCCACCGGCAGATTCGCCAGCATCTGTTCGACAGCGCGCTCGTGATCGCGGCCGGTGGCCACGATCGGCACGTCGCGCAAATGCTGCCACTGCACCCGGCGCCGCGCGCTCAACGGATGCGTTGCCGCGCACCACATCACCCATGGGCTCGCGAAAGCCGGATCGCAACGCACCCGCGTGCCGCTCTGGCGATCCGGGCCGATTGCGAGGTCTACGTCGCCACTTTCCACGCGTTCCACCAGTTGCTCGACCACGGTATCGCAAATGCGTACGACCACCTTCGGCTTGTCGCGCGCATATTCGGCGATGGCTACCGGCAGCGCGGTCGCTGCGAGCACTAGCGGCGCGCCGACCCGCACGATGCCGGCGGCGCGATTGCGGATGTCGTCGGCGGATTGGGCGGCGGCGCGTACATGGCGCAGCACCGATTCGGCCGACGACAGAAAATCCTGCCCCGCGCTCGACAGGTTGACGCGCCGCGTCGTACGGTCGAACAGGCGAAAACCCAGTTCGGATTCCAGTTCGGCCAGCAACTGGCTGACCGCCGACGAGGTCAGCCCGAGCCGGTCCGCCGCCGCGCCGATGCTGTGCAAATCGACGATGGCGAGGAAGGCTTCGAACTGACGGATGGTGACGCGCGTAAGTGGCATCAGGCGATTCTAAAGAAAAACTTACTAATCGTGAAAAAACGATTGATTGTATGTGGCGAGCCGTTGGCCGACACTCGTGCTGGTCGACGCGAGGAGGGAACCCGCTTAGACTTTCGTCTTGCCCACGCGGGGCTCCACTCAAGGAATTGCCATGTTCGACCACATTCCCGCCTATCCGGGCGACCCAATCCTGAGCCTGAACGAGGACTTTCAACTCGACCCGCGGCCCAACAAGGTCAACCTGAGCATCGGCATCTATTTCGACGACGCCGGCAAGCTGCCGGTGATGGACGCCGTGCGGCACGCCGAAACCGCGCTGCTCGGCGCGATCGGCCCACGCTCCTACCTGCCGATGGCGGGTCTGCCGCTGTACCGCGACGCCGCGCAGGCACTCGTGTTCGGCGCGAATCACGAAGCGCGTGCGGCGGGCCGCATCGCGACCTTGCAGACCATTGGCGGATCGGGCGCGCTGAAAGTCGGCGCGGATTTTCTGAAGCGTTATTTCCCGGCCTCGCAGATATGGATCAGCGATCCGAGCTGGGAAAATCATCGCGTGGTGTTCGAAAACGCGGGCCTCACGGTCAACACTTATCCGTATTACGACGAACACACCGGCGGCCTGCGTTTCGCCGACATGATCGAGACGATTGGCCGCTTGGCGGAGCAGAGCATCGTGCTGCTGCACGCGTGCTGCCACAACCCGACCGGCGTCGACCTGAGCCCCGCGCAATGGGCGGAACTGGTGCCGGTATTGCAACGCCGCAAGCTGATTGCGTTCGTCGACATGGCGTATCAAGGTTTCGGTTCGGGCCTCGAGGAGGACGCCGCCTGCGTGCGCCTGCTCGCCGATGCGGGCGTGCCGTTGATCGCCGCCAATTCGTTTTCAAAAAACTTTTCGCTGTACGGCGAGCGCTGCGGCGCATTGAGCGTGGTGTGCAAGAGCCGGGACGAGGCGGCTCGCGTGCTCGGCCAATTGATGTCGGCGGTGCGCGCCAATTACAGCAATCCGCCGACGCATGGCGCACGGCTCGTTGCCAATGTGCTGTCGGACGTGTCCTTGCGCGCTTCGTGGGAAGCGGAACTCGCTACTATGCGCGAACGGATTCTGGCCATGCGCGGCACGATTCACGACGGCCTCGCCGGCCGCGTCGATGAAGTGATGCGCGCGCGTTATGTCGCGCAGCGCGGCATGTTCACCTACACGGGCCTGAGCGAAGCCCAGGTCGAGCGTTTGCGCAGCGAATATGCCGTGTATGTGCTGCGTTCGGGGCGCATGTGCGTGGCCGGATTGAATGCGCGCAACGCGGGCTATGTGGCGTCGTCGATCGCGGCGGTGGTGGCAGGCGCTTAAGCGCTGCGACGCGCAACGGCTGCGCATTCGACTCGGTGAACGATAACAATGGAGACCCTGATGACGATTCTCGAAGTACAACCGGCGAGCCCACCGAAGTCCGCGGCGATGCATCCCGACGAATGGCAGGCGCGCGTGCAACTGGCAGCGTGCTATCGCATCTTCGATCTGCTCGGCTGGACCGAGATGATCTACAACCACATCACGTTGCGCGTACCGGCCAGCGTCAGCGGTGACGAGCGTCACTTCCTGATCAATCCGTTCGGGCTGCATTACAGCGAAGTGACGGCGAGCAATCTCGTGAAGATCGACGCTCAGGGACGCGTGCTCGACAACTCGCCGTATCCGGTGAATCCCGCGGGCTTCGTCGTGCATGCGGCAATTCACGAAGGTCTGGCCGACGCGCACTGCGTGATGCACACGCACACCACGGCGGGTGTCGCGGTGGCCTGCCTCGAAAACGGTTTGGAGCAGACCAACTTCTATAGCGCGCAGTTGCACGACCGTATCGCGTATCACGATTTCGAAGGCATTACGGTGCATGCGGAAGAAGGGCCGCGCCTGCTGGAACATATCGGTAACAAACAGGCGGTGATCCTGCGCAACCATGGCCTGCTTTCATGGGGCCACACATTGCCGCAGACTTTCGCTATCCTGTGGACGCTCAACCGCGCGTGCGAAATTCAGATGGCCACATTCTCGATGGGTCGCGCGCGGCCGGTGCCGGAAGATGTGGCGATCCGCTGTTCACGCGATTCGTTGCAGTTCGATCCGCGCCACGGTGCGGGACAGGATGTGTTCGACGCGCTGGTGCGGCGCGTGGATCGCATCGACGCGAGCTATAAGGAATAACGCAAGGAATAGTGCAAGCAATAACGCAAGGCTTAACGCAAAGCCAGGCTCAGGAATCAAAGCAAGGATTGAATCGATGAAAGTAGCAATCTACGGTGCGGGTGCGATCGGCGGCTGGATGGGTGTGAAGCTCGCGCAGGCCGGCCACGACGTGAGCGTGGTGGCGCGCGGTGCGACGCTCGATGCGTTGCGGCAGCACGGCTTGCGTCTGATCGAAGGTGGCGTGACGCACACCGTGCCGGTGAAGGCGAGCGAACAGCCGGCGGATCTGGGCGTGCAGGATCTCGTCGTGGTGGCGGTGAAGGGGCCGGCCATGGCGTCGGTGGCCGCGCATATCGCGCCGCTGCTGGACTCGCGGACCACCGTGCTCACCGCAATGAACGGCGTGCCATGGTGGTTCTGCGACGGACTCGGCCGCGATTTCGCCGGCAAGCGGCTGAAGTCGATCGACCCTGACGGTGCGATCGCCGCCGCGATTCCCACCGCGCAAACGGTGGGCTGCGTGGTGCACGCCAGTTGTCTGATCGAAGCACCGGGCGTCATCCGTCACCATCAGGGCAATGGGCTGATTATCGGCGAGGCGTCGGGACAACCGAGCGAACGCGTCAAAACGCTCACCGCCGCGCTGAGCGCCGCGGGCTTCAATGCGTCGCTGTCGGAGCAGATTCAGCGCGACGTCTGGTACAAGTTGTGGGGCAATATGACGATGAATCCGATCAGCGCCATCACCGGCGCGACCACCGACCGGATTCTCAGCGACGAACTGGTGCGCAACTTCGTCACCAGCATCATGCTGGAAGCGAAGGAGATCGGCGCACGCTTTGGTATTCCGATCGAGCAGGCGCCGGCGGATCGGCACGAGGTCACGCTCAAACTCGGCGCGATGAAAACCTCGATGCTGCAGGACGTGCAGGCGGGCAAGGCCGTCGAGCTCGACGCGCTGGTGGCCGCGGTGCGCGAACTAGGGCAACTCACCAATGTGCCGACGCCATATACGGACGCGCTACTCGGGCTCGCGCGCTTGCATGCGAGTACATTGGGCTTGTACCCACGACAGTGAACGTAGTCATAGAAAACCGCCCCGCGTGAGCAGTTCACTCGCGGGGCGGTTTTTTTTCGTCTGATGGCTTGCTTCGGCAGCGCTGCGCCGTACTCCGGCCGCGTTATGCGGTCACGGCCGGGGCCGGCGGCAGCTTCGCCGCTTCGATCAGCGACAACGCCCGCTGCATATCGCCGAGCTCCGTCATGGCTAGCAGCGCAAGGCGCGCCAGATACAAAGGCGCTTGCGCTTCGCCTTCGGTGGTGAGTGTCGTGCAGAGCGTCGTGTAGACGACGTCGAGTTCGCTATCGGTCATGGTGTGAATTCCTCTTGCGTCATTTCGTCAGACTGGCCGTCACGGCACTTTGCACGTTCGCCGCGCTGCCGTTGCGCCAGCGGGCGAGCACATGACCGTCCGGCCTGATCAGATAGACGGTGCCCGGCGTCGCGTCGAGCATCTCGTGCAGGCGTCCCGCCGGATCGACCACGTACGGGCAGGCGGTGCGCGGCGCGTCGGCCATGACCAGCGTGACCGCCTTGAACGGAATGCTGTGTTCGCCGAGCGCATGATGCAGTTGCTGCCACGCCTCGTCTTGTGCCGCGTTCGGGCCGAAGCGAAGCGCGGTGAAGCATGGCCCAAGCAGGTCGGTGAGATGGATGTCGACCGGTGCGCCGTCGCATAGGCGTTGCAGGCGGCACTCCGGCAGCACCGTGCCTGGCGCGGGGCCTTTGGCGAACGCGTCCGACGCTGCGGCCGCAACCTGATTGAGCGGGGACTGGGTGTACGCAATGGCATGCGTCTGCCGCGGATTGATCAGTGGCCGCACGGCGGGATGATGTTCGGCAAGTCCCAGCACGGCCTTGCGCATCAGGTCGAACGCGAACGACGGCGGCGCCATGAATTCAGTGCTTTTCATCCCGTAGCTCAGATTTTCACGCGCGGCGAAAACGCGCTCGTCGCTGTAACTGTCGAGCAGCCGTGCCGACGCGATGCCATTGACCACGCAAGCGAGTTTCCAGCCAAGATTGTCCGCGTCGTCGATGCCGGAATTCGCGCCGCGCACGCCGAAGATCGGCACGAGATGCGCGGCGTCGCCAGCGAACAGCACCGAGCCGTGACGGTAGCGTTCGAGGGTCAACGCATTGGCTTTGTAGACGGTAATCCAGATTGGCGACCATGCACCGGTTTCGCCCATCGAATCGAGCACGCTCTGCACGCGCGGCATTACGTTTTCAGGTCTGACCGCGGCTTCGGGGTCTTCGTCGTCGCGAAGCTGGTAGTCGATGCGCCAGACATTGTCAGGCTGTTTGTGCACCAGCACGGTCGAGCCGGGATTGGAGGGCGGATCGAAATAGGCGAGGCGTTCGGTGGCGCGCGCACTCTCCAGTTCGATATCGACAATCACATAGCGGCCCTCGTAGGTCGTGCCCGTGAGTTTGAGGCCAAGCGCCTCGCGTATCGTGCTGCGGCCGCCGTCGCATGCAACAACCCAATCCGCGCGCATTGTCCATGCGGTGTCGCCGGTGCTCAGGGCGAGCGTCGCGCCCGTGGCGCCGTCGCCGGCATGCTGCTCGATGCCGGTCACGCGCGTTTGCCAGCGGACCTCGATCAGATCGGCGTGCTGTTCCACTTCATCGAGCAGCAACTGTTCGATCTGGTATTGCGCGATGTTGATCATCGGCGGCAGCGACTGCTCGTCGTCCTGATGCATGGTGAAGCGGAATACTTCAGCGTCGCGGTAGAAGCTGCGGCCGCCGGTCCACGGCAGGCCTTTTTGCAGGAAGCCTTGCACGACGCCAAGGCGTTTGAAAATCTCCAGACTGCGTCGCGAAATGCAGATCGCTCGACTGCCGGTGCAAACGCCGTCGTCGGCTTCGATCAGCACGGAGCGCACGCCCAAGCGAGCCAGCGCGAGCGCCAGCGTCATGCCGACGGGACCGCCGCCGACGATCGCCACCGCGCGCCGCACGGGGTCGCGTCCGTCGACCAGCGGCGGCACCGCGCCCGCGTAGTGACGAGGCGTGAAGGGATAGGGTTTGAAGCTGCGGCTCATGCATGTCTCCTGGATCTTCGATGCCGGGGATTGCCCGCCACGGCGCTGTACGCGCTCTAAAGACGGTGCGAATCGATCGATGAAGTATGCAGGAGGGGTGGCCCGTGGCTGTCCTCATTTTGGGTACATTGCGCCGGTGCATGGGTGTATTCGCGTTTCGGTGCATCGAAGCCGCGCAAACAGAAAGGCCGCGAGGTGCGTCGGCACCTCACGGCCTCTTTCATTCGATCCATGCCGGCGTTGCGAGGACTACCTCAATCCGCGCCTGTCGCATGCAAGGGCTGGCGCAGGTGGTACGCGCTCGTCGTCGCCTGGCATTCCTCGATCATCGCGCGGAAGGTCGGCGCCGCATGCGAAGCGCTGGTTGCACCGGTTTCCGGACTGCCCTCGGGCGCTCCGCCGACGCCAACCACCAGGGTTGCCTTCGGCCGCCATTCCCGCGTACGCCGCAGCATATTGCGCAGATACGGCGGCGAATCGGGCGCGTCGAGCGAGATGATGCAGATGATCGGCGCGTCCCTGAAACTCGGCTCGTCGGCATGTGCGCTGCGATAACCCGAGTGCGTGGCCATGATCGGCGCAAACCCGTGGCGGCCGAGCAATTGCACGGCGATCGCCACGGTGACCTCGTCGAATGCGCCACGTCCAGGCACGCACAGCACCGAGGTCTTTTCTCTTTCGTGGCGCGGCGGCGTATGGGCCGGATTGTGGCTGTCGTGCCGGTCCGAAAGGTCCGCTGACGCCGAAGCCAGCGTCACACCCGCCGAGCCGGCCGGTTCCGTGCGCGACAGACGATCCGGCAGTCCGTCGGCGACTTCCAGGTTCTCGACGATATCGACCAGCGCATCGTTGATGCGCGCCAGTTGCTCGGGCATCAATACCCCGCGCATCGCATCGTTGCGCGCGAGCTTGAGGCCTTCCAGCGCGACGTTGTCGTAGTAGTCGATCAGCGACATCTCGCGCAGCAGGCGCTCGGCTTGCACGATGGCTTCATGGGTATCGTCTGCCAGAAGCCGCTGATAGAAGTTCTGCGCGGGCGTTAGCGCGGGCTGGTCGCCCAGCAGCACCGTGAGGAAGTTCAGGCGGTCGGCGTAGCGCCCCAGCGTGACGACGCACAGCGTGAGCGGCGTGGACAGCACGAGGCCGATCGGCCCCCACAGCCAGCTCCAGAAAATCGCCGCCACCACTACCGCCAGCGGCGACAGGCCCGAGCGATGGCCATACAGCAGCGGCTCGGCGATCTGACCGGCCGCTACATCGACGACGATGAAGAGGATCAGCGTGTAGACCGCCATGGTCCATTGGGGCTGGATGGCGGCGGCGAGAAAAACGGCAAGAATCGCGGCGATCCAGATGCCGATATACGGGACGAAACGCAGCAACGCGGCAATCACGCCGAACAGCAGCGCCCCCGGCACGCCGATGATCGCGAGGCCAATCGCAATGATGCCCCCCGCGCTGAGGTTCACGCCCAGTTGCGCGACGAAATAGCGGCTCAGACGCCCGGCGGCGTCGTCGATGGCGGTGGTCGTGCGGTGCAGGTCGCGCGAGCCGAACAAACTGATCAGGCGGTCGCGCAGATCTTCGCGTTGCAACAGGATGAAGATCGTCACCACCAGCACGATGAAGGTCGTCTCGATCGGTGCGATCGCCGGCGACAGCGCCCGTTGTGCGAGTTGCAGCGGCGTGGGCGAGGGTTCGTGCACTTCCACAGGCGTCGGTACTGGGGGGGCGTTGCGCGCCGCGCGCCCGGTCAGGCGCGGCGGGGCCGGCTTGGTCGGCGCGACGCGCTGCAGCGCGGCGGCGGCGCGGCTCATCAGCGAATCGGCCCGGCCGACGGTTTTTTCCTGCACCGTCTCGATCTTTTGCTCGATCGCCTCCTGGTACTGCGGCAGATCGCCCGCCAGTTGCACCAGTTGCGCGCCGATCAGCCCCCCTATAGCCAGCAACGCGGCAAGGGCGAACAGCACGGCGATAAAGATCGACGGCAACTGACCCATGTGCAGGCGCCGCAACGCCTGCACCAGCGGGGCGAGCAGAAAGCTGAGCAGCACGGAGAGAGTGATCGGGATCAGCACCGCGCGGCCGAAGTACAGCGCACACACCACCACCACGCCGGTGATGACCGAGGCGAGGCCATGCAGGCTGGGCGTGCCCGGCGGGTATACGCGGTTCGGCCGCCCATGCGGCGGTAACGATATTTTCATAAGCACACTTCTCGATAGGGTGGCGCTGCCGCTTGGTCTGGAGGCACGCGCGAATGGCAAGGCGGCGGATGGATAAAGCGCCCGAGCAATTCATATGCCTGGATTGTAGGCGTTTTGACGGGCAGCGCCGTTTCCGCCTAGCCCAGGTGCAGCCGCAACAGTTCGAACAGGCGCGAACTCGCATACAGCAGCAAACCGATGAAGCCGCCCACGATCGTCCCGTTGATGCGGATGTACTGCAAATCCTTGCCGATATTCAACTCGACTTGCCGTGACATTTCGCGTGAGTCCCAGTTCTTCACGGTATCGCTGATGTGGCGCGTGAGGAATTGGGCGAAGTCCGGCGCCATGCCGCGCGCCACTTCTTCCATGTGGTCGTTGAGCGACTGGCGCAGCGCGGGGTCGTGCGCCAATTCCCGGCCCACCCATTGGCCCATGGCCATCACCCGGGCATGCAGGGCCGAATCGCTGCTTTGCAGGTCGCGCTTGAGCCATGCGCGCAATTCGCCCCACATGTCCTTCACATACGTGCTCAGCGCTTCGCCTTCCACCAGATAGCGCTTCAGTTCCTCGCCTTTTTGCAGGAAGGCGGGATCGCTCTTGAGTTTGACGATCAGCTTCTGCGCGGCTTCGTCGAACTTCTGGCGCAACTGATGGGTGGGGTTCTCGCTGATCTGCTCGAGCATCCGGTTCACGACATTGGCGATCGTTTCGGCGCCTTTCTCGCCTAGCCATGCGGACGGCAGGATCATCTCCATCTTCGGATACTCGTTCTTCACCCACTCGACGATGCGTTCCGCGATAAACTCGCGCGCCTGCGGCTCGCTCAGCAGCGCCACGACCTGTTCGATGCCGGCATCGAGCAGTTCCTGGTGGCGGCCGTCTTTGGTGAGCGTGTCGAGAATCGCACCCATGGATTGCGACAGATCGACTTTGGCCAGCACGTCGCGCAAGGCGTCCTTGATGAAGACCTGGATGCGCACGTCGTCGGTCAGCTCGAGAATGCCGCCCGTCAGCCTGACCACGTAGTCGCCCAGGCGCGCGGTGTTGGCCGGCTTCGTCAGCCAGCCGGTGATGCTTTGCGCCGGGTCGTGCTTCTGGATCAGCCCGACCAGCGAGGGCACGTCCAGAAACTTGTCCTGCACGAACACCGCGAGGTTGTCGGCGATCTTGTACTTGTTCCTTGGAATGATCGCGGTGTGCGCGGAGACGAGCGGGATCGGCACACGGCGAAACAGCGCGGCCACCGCGAACCAGTCGGCGAGCGCGCCGACCATGGCGGCTTCCGCCACGGCCTTGATGCCGTCCACCCAGAGGCCACGTGGCATGAAAGCGGTTACGACAAAAATGCAGGTGGCGGCCGCCAGCAACAGCAAGGGGGTGCGTTTGGCCTTCTTCAGGTCGGTTTCTTTGTTCATCGGCAGCAGGGCAGCGTGGGCAGGTCGATTAAATGTTGCGGTGCGATTGATCCGATCGTCCAGAAACGCGAGTGTAGCGCTGCTGTTCCTGCTGCGTGGCACCGGCCCGGGACTTTCTTTGAGCGGCCGGCGCGGTAACATGAGCGCCGAATGACGGTTGAGTCACGAGGCAATTGAACGGAATGGAGGCACAGTGATCAGGTTTCTGCACACCGCGGACTGGCAGATAGGCACGCAGTTCGGCCAGTTCGAGCCGGACGATGCCGCGCACCTCGCGGAAGCGCGCTTCGAAACCGTGCGGCGGATCGCCGGGGAAGCCGCCGCGCGCAAGGTCGACGCCGTGCTGGTCGCGGGCGACGTATTCGACTTGCAGACCGTCTCGGATACAGTGATTCGCCGTCTGTTCGGCGCGTTGCAGGCATTTTCCGGCCCATGGATCATGCTGCCCGGCAATCACGATGCCGCGCTGGTCGAGAGCGTGTGGACCCGTGCACAGCGCCTGAACTGCATCGCGCCGAACGTGGCGGTGGTGCTCGAACCCGGCGTGGTGACCCTCGACGCCTGCCAATGCGCATTGCTGTGCGCGCCGCTCACGCAACGCATCACCTACGACGACACCACGGGCTTCTTCGACACAACCGAAACGCCGCCGGGCTATCACCGCATCGGACTCGCGCATGGCAGCGTGAGCGGAATCCTGCAGGAGGGTATCGATTCGTCGAACCCCATCGCTGCGACGCGTGCTGCCAGCGCCCGTCTGGACTATCTTGCGCTCGGCGACTGGCACGGCCATCTGCGGGTCGACGAGCGTACCTGGTATGCCGGTACGCACGAGCAGGACCGGTTTCGCGCCAACGAGCCGGGCTTCATGCTCGATGTCACGCTGAGCGAGCCTGGCGCCGTACCGGCCGTCGAAGCGGTGCGGGTGGGGAAATATCAATGGCATCGCTGGGAGGAAACGATCTCGGTGCCGACGGATGTGGATTCGCTCAGAACGCGCCTTGGCGCATTGGGCAGTCACGACGTGCTGCGGGTCACGGTAAGCGGCACGGCCGCGTTGGCCGACGCGGAGGCGATTCGCGTCGCGGTGGAAGAAACCCGCGCGCGGGTGCGCGCGCTGCGCGTCGATCTGAGCGGCCTGCAGGTGCTGCCTACCGCCGCCGACCTCGCCGAACTCGGCGCGCAGAGCGGCTACCTCGCGAAGGTGGTGGCGCGTCTGCGAAGCTTGCAGGAAGACCCGCAGTCCGACCCGCAGAAGGTCAAGCGCGCGGCGGAGGCGTTATTGCTTCTCGCGCGTTTTCAACGTGAACTGCCGCGCGAAGCGAGGTCCGCATGAAGCTGGAAAGTATTGCGATTCAGGAATTCAGGCAGTTCACCGGCCGCCTTGTCATCGACGATCTGCAGCCCGGGCTCAACCTGTTCACCGGTCCGAACGAGGCGGGCAAAAGCACGATCGCCGAAGCCGTGCGAGCGGTGTTCCTCGAACGCTACAAGGCTTCGCATCTGAAGGACCTGTTGCCGTGGGGCAAGGCAGGTGGGCAGCCCTCGGTTGAAGTGACGTTCGATCTGGACGGCACGGCGTGCCGCCTGTCGAAGCAGTTCGTCACACGGCAGCGCTGTGAGTTGAAAATCGGTCAGGCGGTGTTCGGTGAAGATGAAGCCGAAGACAAGCTCGCCGCGTTGCTCGGCTTTTCGCGTGCCGCGCGTGGGCCGCTCAAGGCGGAAAACGCCGGCGTCCCCGGTTTGTTGTGGGTCCAGCAGGGCGCCACGCAGGAGGTGCGCGACTCCACCGGGCACGCGGCGCAGTATCTGCGCGACGCGCTTTCACAGCTCTCGGGCAGCAGCGAGTCCGCGGGCGAGGACGCGTTGATCGCTGCCGTGCAGCGCGAATTGCGGCAACTGCTTACCGCGCGTACGCAGAAGTCCACCGGGCCGTTGGCCGAGGCCGAACAGGCGTTGGCGGCGCTCCAGCAAGAACGCGGCGAACTGGAGCAGCAGCGCCAGCAATTCGACGACAACATCGTGCGGCTTGCCGCGCAGCAGGAAGCTTTCGACGACGCGCAACGCAAACGCCCCTGGGAGCTTCACGAGCAGAAAGCGGTGCAGGCGCAACAGCGTGCCGATGCCGCGGCGGAACTCGAGCGTAGTCTTCAGGCGCTCTCACAGTCGTTGCAATTGAAGGACGCGGAACTGGCCCTCTCGCTGCAACAGGAGCAGGCGGCGAACGAACTGGAGGCGGCCGTCGCACGCGAGAGGCAGCAACTCGATGCCGCGCGCGCCAACGTGGCGGCGATACAGAACGAACATGCGCAGGCTCAGGCGAGCGTGACGCAACTCGAGCAGGTGTATGCCGACGCCACGCGTGCGCAGGAACTGGCGAACGCCGCAGTGACCGCGGGCGATCTGCGCAGTCAGATTGCGCTGCACCGTGCCGAAAGCGAGCGGCTTGAAGCAGCGATTGTGGCTGCCGACAAGGCAAATGAGACCGTGCTGGAGGCGACGCGCGCGGCTGCCGCGCTCGAAATCGACGCAGCGCAGTTGAAGCGGCTGCAATCGTTCGATGCCGAATTGACCGTGCTGCGCGCGCGTACCGAAGCGGCGATGACGCGCATCGAATACCGGCTGACGGGTGCGATTAGCGTCGGCGATACGCAGGTAAGCGGTGATGGTGTGTTACGGGTCGATGAGGAGAAGCGGATCGGCCTTGGCGAGCTTGGCGAATTGCGCGTGATTCCGGGCGTGTCCGATCTGTCGGCGCAGTTGTCCGAGCTGGCGTCGCTCGAAGCTCGTCATGCGCAGTTATTGCAGGCGCTGGGCGTGGCGTCGCTGGGCGAGGCCGAGGCCCGGCACGAGCAGTGGAAGACGCTGGTCGCGCAGCAGAAAAGTCAGGCGAAGATTCTCGAAGTGCATGCGCCGCACGGTATCGACGCGTTGCGTGCCGCCCTGGCGACGGCTGCTGCACGTTTGCAGACCTCGAATGAGCGGCTGGCGCTATTGCCCGATGCGTCCGCTGCGCTGCCGCTCGACGAAGCTCGCCGCAATGCCGACATCGCGCGCGATGCATTGGAAGCCGCCAGAAAGGTGCTGGCGCAGGCCGCGGAAAGCAGATCCACCGCTACCGCAACGACAGAGTCGCTCGCGGTTCAGTTGCAGCGCAAGGAAGCCCAACTGGGCGACGAAGCGTTTTGCCGCAACCGTGCGCAGTGGCAGACGAAAATCGTCGAGCAGCGTGTGCAGGTCGAAGCGCTGAAAAAACAGCTCGAAGGACGTGAGCGCGAACTGGAAGCGGCGCGTCTCGACGATCCGGCGGCTGAAGCGAAACGCTATCGCGCGTCGGCTGAGCTTGCGCGCAACGAGCAGCATGAGCGGCAGGTGCGGATTGCGCAATTGCGCAGTCAACTGGAGACGGTTGGCGCGTCCGGGCTTGGCGAACGTCTCGCCGCCGTGAACGCTTCGCTGGAACAGGCCACGCGCCGTAAAGACGAACTGAGCTTGCGGGCAGGTGCGTTGAGTTTGCTCGACGAGGTGCTAGTCGACGAACGCGATGCCGCGGTGGCCCAACTGCGCGCGCCGTTGACCGAACGCCTCGGACACTACCTGAAGCGGATTTTTCCGCAGTCGACGATCGCGCTCGGCGACGATCTGAGTCCCGCGACGCTGGATCGTTATGGTCGAGCGGATACGCTCGATGCGTTGAGTTTCGGCACGCGCGAACAGTTGGGCATCCTGACGCGGCTCGCCTATGCGGATCTGTTGCAGGCATCGGGACGCCCGACCTTGCTGATGCTCGACGATGCCGCCGTGCATACCGATGCGGCACGGCGCGACGCGATCAAGCGCGCATTGATCGACGCGGCCACGCGGCACCAGATTCTGGTGTTCACGTGCCATCCGGAGCTTTGGGACGATCTGGGGGTGCGGCAGCGGGCGATTGACGATCTGAAAGTGGCGGCTTAGCGGGCTAAGCGGGGCGCCTTTGTTGAACCAGGCGGCTACCCCAAAGGAGGGTGGTATGAGCGAGCCGACCGCTCACTCATACCAGCGCGGCGTATACACCCACTCGCCACCGTCGACGCCGTTGGTAAACCCGCGCGTGGTCGACGAGCCGATGATCACCATCGTCCGCATATCCACATCGGACGAGCGCAGTTCTCTTAGCGTGATCGTACGCAGCGTGCCGCCCGGTCTGCCGATATCGCGACCGAGTACCACCTTCGTTGCTGCCGTGCGATATTCCCGCAGGATATCCAGTGCCTTATCCAGTTGCCACGGTCGTGCGCGCGAGATCGGGTTATAGAAAGCCATCACCAGATCCGCTTCGGCCGCATGCCGGAGGCGCTTTTCGATGATGGTCCACGGTTTCAGATTGTCGGATAGCGACAGCATGCAGAAATCGTGACCCAACGGCGCGCCGGCCTGTGCGGCAGTCGCCATGGCTGCCGACACCCCCGGCACGATGGCGAGTTCGACCGCACGCCAATCGGCGTTCGCCGAACCGCCTTCTTCGAGCGCCTCAAGCACCGCAGCCGCCATCGCGAACACGCCAGGATCGCCCGACGACACCATCACCACCGACCGTCCTGTGCCAGCAAGTTCGAACGCATGGCGGGCCCGCTGCATTTCCTCGCGATTGTCGGTGCCGTGCACGCGTTGATCGGCGCGCAACGGGCCGGCCATTTTCACGTAGGTTTCGTAGCCGAGGATATCGGTGGCTTCGTTCAGCGCGGTTCGTGCGGCGGGCACCATCAGGTCGGCGCGGCCAGGGCCCAGGCCGATCACGGTCAGGCGGCCGCGCGCGCGGCCAATCGTGTGCGGGTCGATGGCCAGCGCGGCCAACGCGAGGGCAACGCCTGCGTCCGCGTCGTCGTGCAGCGTTTGATAAGGGACGCGCAGCGCGGCGTGCAGCAGATTGCTCGGCGGTTCGCCGTCCTGCGGGCGCGGCTGGGCAAAACGCAGCGGCACGTTCAGGCTCGCTGCGGCATCGGCGAGCGCCGGGTCCAACATGTGTTCGGAAGGCGCCAGCAATGCCGCGAGCGAAAGCGGCGCAAGACCGTGCGTGTCCAATGCGTCGCGCACCAACGCCGCGATCCGCGCGCCTGAACCCGTCCGGGAATCGGATCTGGAATTTGCGCTGAGGTTTGCGTTCGTAGCAGAGGGCGAGCCAGAACTAGCACCCGCACCCGCACCCGGCACGGTGACTGCCGCCACCACGCTCCGAGGATGAATCACCAACTCATCATCACGCCCTTCCCACGCACGGGGTGTCACGCGAATCGCGAGACGTGCCGATTCGGAGCGCGGCAGTTGCGCATCGTCGAGCCACGGCGCTTCGCCCTCGATTCGCGTGCTTTCTCCAGCGAGCAGGTCTGAAACAAAGCGCTTGCCTTGCGCGATATCGGCGAGTGCATAACCTTCGGGTGGATTGAGCACGCAGGTGCCGAAGCGCAGTTCGCCACTGGTCGTAATCGCAGGCGGCACAGCCAATTCAGCCGCGATCTCACGCGCCATCACGTTGACGCCTGCAAGGCCGCCGAGCAATGGCACGACCGCGCTGCCATCTTCCGCGACGGCCAGCACGGGCGGCTCGACGCCCTTGTTCGACAGCAAGGGCGCAATGCAGCGAATCACGATACCGGCGGCGCACAGCGCAACGATCGGCGTTCCCCGCGCATACAGATCGCACAGATGCGCGCGGAGTTCCGCATACGAGACGTCAGCTTCGACGCGCCCCTGCAAGGCGTGCACCTGGGAACCGGCATGCAGCGTCTGGATACGCCGTGCGGTTGCCAACGCGCCCGTGCCGAGAATGACGATGGCGGGCGGCGTCATCCTTGCCATTTTTCCCCCGGCACCACAAGCAGCGAGAAATACGGCGAGGCCATCGGGTCGACTTCGTCGAGGGCCACAATACGTTGATTACCCATGGTCGCGCGTTCGACGTAAAGCGCCCGATGCGCGAGCCCCAGTTCGACGAGCACGCGCCGCACCTTTTCGAAATTGCGGCCGAGTTTCATGATGACCGCGGCGTCGGCATCGGCGAGACGCCGGCGCAATTCGTCCTCGGGCAGCACGCCGGAGAGCACCGACAGACTCTGATTGCGATACACCAGCGGCGCGCCGAGAACGGCCGCACCGCCCAGCATCGAACACACGCCCGGTACCACTTCGGCCTCGAACCGCGCGGCAAGGCGGTCATGCAGATACATATACGAGCCGTAGAAAAACGGGTCGCCTTCGCAAATCACCGCGACGTCGCGGCCGGCGTCGAGATGGCCGGCAACGATCTCCGCGGCGGTGTCGTAGAAATCGGCGATGATCGCTTCATACGAAAGCGGCGGTTCGAGCGCTTCGGTCGTGACGGGATACACGAGCGGCAGATGCTGCTGAGCGTCATGCAGATGTGCCTCGATGATGCTGAAGGCATTGCCCTTTTTACCCTTCGCGACGAAATACGCGACGACGGGGGCCGCTTTCAGCACGCGCAGCGCTTTTAGCGTGATGAGTTCCGGGTCGCCGGGGCCGACACCCAGACCGAATAAACGTCCTCGCACGGTCATTTACTCGACCTCCGTCGCCAGCGCATTCACCGCGGCGGCGGCCATCGCGCTGCCACCGCGCCGGCCATGAATCACGACGTAGGGCACACCGCGGCTATTTTCCGCCAGCATCGCTTTCGATTCGGCAGCGCCGACAAAGCCGACCGGAAAACCAAGAATCAGCGCGGGTTTCGGCGCATCGTCGTCGAGCATGTCTAGCAGATAGAAGAGGGCGGTCGGCGCATTGCCGATCACCACGAGGCTGCCGGCCAGATGCGGCCGCCACAATTCGAGCGCGGCGGCCGAACGCGTATTGCCGAGTTCGCGCGCGAGCGCGGGCACGTCCTGATGCGTGAGCGTGCAGATCACTTCGTTGTTGGCGGGCAATCGTGCGCGCGTGATGCCCTGCGCCACCATGCCGGCGTCGCACAGAATCGGCGCGCCTTGTGCCAGCGCCGTGCGGCCCGCGGCGCCCGCCCCCGCGGAAAACCGCAGGTCTTCAATGACGTCTACCATGCCGCAGGCGTGGATCACACGCACCGCGAGTTTTTCGAGGTCGGCGGGAATACGCGAAAGATCGGCCTCAGCACGTATCGTCGCGAAGGATTGGCGATAGATCTCCTGACCGTCGCGAATGTAATCAAGCATCTGAAGGGCTCCGGGCCGGGTGGGCCAATGAGTCGAGCATGTCGGCGGCCTGTTCGATCGTAAGTTGGTGCGCGACGCACGCACCGAAATCCGGTTCGCCGTTGCGTCGATAGAGGTCATAGAGGCCGGGCGCGGTGGCCAGCAGCGTGTACGGCGCGCAATGGGTCGCAGCGCATGAGCGCGGACAGCCGCTCAGATGAACGTCGACGCCAGCGGGCAAGCGATTCGCCAGAAGCAGTGCATCGGCCTTGGTGTCGGCGAGGCTTTTTGCGCAACCCGTGGAACCGGCGCAGGCGATCAGGTGCGTAATCGGCTGCGCGGGATCGCAGGCGAGACCTAGCGCGTTCATTTCCGCGAGCGCGGCGGATGCGTTATGCGCCGCGATATCGGGAAGCAATACGCTTTGCCAGGGCGTGATGCGCAGCGTGCCGTTGCCGTGCTGCTGGGAGAGTTCCGCGAGGCCGCGTAATGCGGCGGCGTCGAGGCGCCCAAGCGGCGGCTGCCCGCCCGCGTGCTGCAGGCCCACCACGCGTTGAGCATGCGCGCCGAGCCGCAGCGTGGCATCGGCAAGCGTGCCGCGTTGCCAGTGTGCGAGCGACGCGTCGCGTGACAGCGGGAAATCGACGTACTGACGAGCGTGCTGCAAGACGGCGTCGATGGAATGCGCGGTAAGCAGATGACGCATGCGCGTGGCATCGGCGGTGCCCAGGTCGAGGAACGTATGCAGCAGCGCGCGAACCAGGCCGGTGACCTGCTTGGGCAGAACGGCGCCGAGGGCGCCAGGTTTCGCGTTCATCTCTGCAGCGGGGCAACCGGCCAGGCCGAACACAAATCGCACTCCGTCTTCGGCTTGCGTCGCCGCCAGCCAGACATCGTGCGGATGATCGACTCTCGCAAGGCGCTCGCCGCCGTCGAGCAATAGCGCGAATTTGGGCGACAGCGCCGCGAAACGCGCTTCGGTCTGCAGCAAGGCAAGCAGTTCGGTGCAAAGAGGCCGCGTGTCGAACAGTGCAAATGGATCGCGCCCGGCAGTCGGACTTAGCATCACGTTGCGCACGTCGTCCGCCGAAGTCGCGAGCAGCGACTTGGCGGCATCTACCGCAGCGTCGGCTCGAATCGGCTCGACAGCCGGTCCGAGGCCCGCGTCGAGCAACGTGGCGATCAGTGCCGCTTCTTGCCCGCTGCGCACGCCACGCACCTGCAGATTCGCGCGATTGGTCAGCTCAATCACACCGCTTGCATGCCGCCTGCTGGCCTCGGCAATCGCGATGGCCTGTGCGGCGCTCAACTCGCCGCCGGGCAGTTTGATCCGGCAGATCCCACCGTCGCGCGCGGCGACGATGCGCAGCAGCCCCGGACACGCCGAAGGCCGCAGTGCGAGCGCCGCGTCAGGCAAAACAGTGGAGGGCGAAGCTTGATTCAAGACGGACACCGGGTTGAGCGTCGCGCGATAGCCCGAGCGCCGCCCTTACAGGCATTGCTGCGGCATCGGTACACCCCGCCCGATGGTGGCTGGCACGAACAGTCTGGCCGGCAGGTCTCCTGGCTGGCAGGTCATCGTCCGCCGCCGCCTTCCCGGTTAAACCAGTGGCGCGTAGCGCAGGCGGACTCGCTGCATACAGTTGCGGGGGCAGCCACAGCGATACTGTGTTCCCTCTTCGGCCCCGAAGGGCACCGGCGGCTGTATTATGCCTTTTTTCGAACAGCAGAACGAGGCTGGACGCTTTGACCGGCGTGGCACAGCACAAGATTTGAAGACACAGAATGAGGATGGATGCATGCCGGCGTGGCTGACTGTGGTGGGCATAGGCGATGACGGTTTCGCCGGCTTGGGGAGGCCCGCGCGGCGTGCTTTGCTGGAAGCGTCGGTGATCTACGGCGGCGAACGTCATCTGGCGATGCTGCCCGGGCGTCTGGCCGCGCGCCGGACAGCATGGCCGAAGCCGTTCGATCTTGCACCTTTGCTGGCGGAGCGTGGTGGGCCCGTGTGTGTGCTGGCGAGTGGCGACCCGATGCTGTTCGGCGTCGGCGCCACGTTGGCGCGGCAATTGCCGGCCGGTGAATTGCGGGTGCTGCCGGCGCCGTCGTCGCTATCGCTAGCGGCCGCACGGCTGGGCTGGCCGTTGCAGGATGTGGCCACCGTTTCGCTGGTGGGGCGGCCATTGCCGGCGCTGAATGCCCATTTGTACGACGGCGCGCGCGTGTTCGTTTTGAGCGCTGACGGGCGTACGCCCGCAGCGCTGTCTGAGTTGCTGAACGCGCGCGGTTTTGGCGCGACACGAATGAGCGTGCTGGAACATTTGGGCGGCGACCTGGAGCGGTGTATCGACGGACGCGCCGACCAGTGGTCCGCGGGCGACGTGGCGGCGCTCAACCTGGTGGCGCTCGAATGCCGTGCAACGGAAGGCGCGCCGCGTTTGCCGTTGACCACCGGCTTGCCCGACGACGCCTTTCGCCACGATGGTCAGTTGACCAAGCGCGACGTTCGCGCGATCACGCTGGCGCGCCTCGCGCCGACGCCTGGCGAATTGCTCTGGGACGTCGGCGCGGGCAGTGGCTCGATCGGCATCGAATGGATGCGTGCGCATCCGGGCTGCCGCGCGATCGCGATCGAAGGGCACGCGGAGCGTCAGCGCTTCATCGAACACAATCGCGATGCGCTGGGCGTGCCGGGCTTGCAACTGGTGGCCGGCCGCGCGCCCGAGGCACTGGCAGGATTGGCCGCGCCAGATGCCGTGTTCATCGGCGGCGGCGTGACGGTGCCGGGCGTGCTCGACGCCTGCTGGGCGAGTCTGCGCGCAGGCGGCAGGCTGGTCGCCAATGCCGTCACGTTGCAGGGCGAGGCGGCGCTCGCGGCATGGCGGGAGCAGCATGGCGGCACGCTGACCCGCATCGCGCTGGCCGAGGCTCAGCCGCTCGGCGGTTTCGATACGTGGCGTCAGGCGTTGCCGATTACGTTGCTGGAGGTCACAAAACAGGCCGACGGCGCGCACGGCGCGTCCGGCAACTCACCTCAACCGTAATCGGAGCCGTGCAATGAAGCGCGTTCTGCTGCTCGGCGGCACCGGCGATGCTGTGCGGATCGCCAGACAACTCGGTCATGAGCATGTGTACAGTCTCGCGGGCCTCGGCAAGGTGCCGGACGATCTGCCGTGCCCGGTGCGTGTGGGCGGCTTCGGCGGTAGCGAAGGGATGGCGCGCTATATCGCGGACGAACGTATCGACCTGGTGATTGACGCGACGCATCCGTACGCCGCGCGGATTAGCGCTAATGCTGTGAAAGCGAGTGGCGCGGCGCGCGTGCCGTGTTGGGCACTGCGGCGCGAAGCCTGGCTGCCGCAAGCCGGCGACGACTGGCGCATGGTCGGCGATTGGGCCGAACTCACGGCGGCGCTCGCTTCGTTCAAGCGGCCGCTTTTCACGCTCGGACGCGAACCGCTTGCGCATCTGGACGAAATCCCTCTGCGGCAGTTCTGGACGATACGTTGCCTCGACGCATCCGAAACCCATCCGCGTGCGCGGATTCTGGCGGCACGTGGCCCGTTCACGCTGGAAGGCGAACGAGCGCTGTTCAGCGGGGAAGCCTTCGACGTCGTCGTCAGTAAAAACAGCGGGGGTAGCGCCACCGAAGCGAAACTCGAAGTCGCGCGCGAACGCGGCTTGCCGGTCGTGATGCTGCGTCGCCCTGAATTGCCCGCGGTCGATCGCGAGTTTGCAAACGTGGCCGACTTGCTGGAAGCGTTGCGAGTCTCAGCTTGAATGGCACATGCATGGCATTCCGGCCAATCGAATCATGGAGTACTGAATGACGGTGTTTTTTATCGGTGCGGGTCCCGGTGACCCGGAACTGATCACAGTGAAAGGGCAGCGCCTCGTGCGCGGCTGCCCGGTGATCCTGTACGCCGGCTCGCTGGTGCCAGCCGCCGTGTTGGACGGGCATAGTGCCGAGCAGGTCGTGAATACCGCCGAACTCGATCTCGATCAGATCGTTGATTTGCTCAAGGCCGCACACGACAAAGGCCAGGACGTGGCGCGGGTGCATTCCGGCGATCCGTCGTTGTACGGCGCAATCGGCGAGCAGATTCGCCGGCTTCGCGAACTCGATATTCCCTACGAAATCGTGCCGGGCGTAACGGCAACCGCGGCTTGCGCGGCGACGCTCGGTTGCGAACTGACGCTGCCCGATATCTCGCAGACGTTGATCCTCACGCGCTTCGCCAGCAAGACAACGATGCCGGAAGGCGAGCAACTCGCCGACCTCGCGAAACATCGCGCGACGATGGCGATTCACCTCGGCGTGCGTCATCTGGCACGCATCGTCGATGAGTTGCGGCCGCATTACGGCGGCGACTGTCCAATCGCGGTGGTCTATCGCGCGAGTTGGCCGGATGAGGAGAAGATCGTCGGTACGCTCGACGATATCGTCGGCAAAGTACAAACGACCTCCATCGAGCGTACGGCGCTGATTCTGGTGGGGCAGGTACTCGCCGCTGACGGGTTCGCCGAGTCCACGCTGTACGCGAAAGGCGCCTGATTCGCGCGGCGCCGACTCGTTACCCTCCGGTTTTTAGCTGCGCCCACAGCCTGCCTTCCAGGCGTTTGATCGGGGCAGGCAAAGGCTTGAGCAGAAACAGCGTTTTCAGCACGGAATCAGGCGGGTACACGGTCGGATCGTTGAGAATTTCCGGGCGCACGAATTTGCGGGCGGCCGCGTCCGCGTTCGGATAAAACACCTCGTTCGTGATGCCGGCATGAACCTCGGGCCGTTCGATGTAGTTGATCCAGTCGAGCGCGGCTTGCGGATGCGGCGCATCTTTCGGAATCGCCATCATGTCGAACCAGACTGGCGCACCGCCTTGAGGAATGAAGTATTTCACCTCGTAGCTCTTGCCGGCTTCGCGCGCGCGATGGCTCGCCATCGACACGTCGCCTGACCAGCTCAGCGCGAAGCAGATATCGTCGCCTGCGAGATCGTTGATATAGCTCGTTGCGTTGAACTGCGTGATGTACGGGCGGATCTTCTTTAGCGCTTCGTACGCGGCCTGGTAGTCGGCGGGGTTCGCGCTGTTCGGATCGCGGCCGAGATAGTGCAGCGCGACCGCGAATACATCGGTTGGCGCGTCGAGCACCGATACGCCGCAACTTTTCAGCTTGCTCAGATATTCGGGCTTGAAAAGGATGTCCCAGTTATCGAGCGGCGCGTCGTTGCCGAGAATCTTTCTGACCCGCGTCACGTTGTAGCCGAGCCCCGTGGTACCCCACGCCCACGGCACGGCGTACTGGTTGCCGGGATCGGCGTCTGCGACCAGCTTCAACAGGCTGGGGTCGAGGTTCGCGAGGTTCGGCAGCTTCGATTTGTCGAGTTTCTGGTAGATGCCGGCCTCGATCTGCTTCGCGAGAAAGTTCGAGGTGGGTACCACGACGTCGTAGCCGGTCGACCCGGTCAGCAGTTTTGCCTGCAAGGTTTCGTCGCCGTCGTAGACGTCGTACCGCACGTGAATGCCGGACTCTTTCTCGAAGTTCGGCACGGTGTCCTTGGCAATGTAATCAGCCCAGTTGTACAGATTGAGCTGCTTGTCGTCCGCGTGCGCGGCGGTGCTGAACGAACTGAACGCGCAGAAGGCGCAGAGCAACAGCGCGGCCAGTTTTGGCGCCGCGGGCGCCCGGCTCATGACGGTATGGGGCATGGTGATCATCCAGAGAGATTTCAACGGAGGAGTAACGACACTTACACGCAGGCGCTTACTCGCGCTGCTGGCGTTGCAGCTTCTGATTACGCATCAGGCACAGCATGTCGGCAGCAAGGTGCGCTGCGGCGAGCGCGGTAACGTCGCTGTGGTCGTAGGGCGGCGACACTTCCACCACGTCCGCGCCCACCAGATTCACGGCGCCCAGCGCGCGCACGATTTCAAGCGCCTGCGCCGAGCTCAGACCGCCCGCCACCGGTGTGCCCGTGCCGGGTGCGAAGGCCGGATCGAGGCAGTCGATATCGAAGGTGAGGTAGGTCGGCGCATCGCCGACGATCGACAACACTTCGTCGACGGTCGCCTGCGTGCCGTTGCGATGCACCCACGGCGCGTCGAGAATGCGCACGCCCATGAAGTCGTCGTTCCAGGTACGAATGCCGACCTGCACCGAGCGGGCGGGGTCGATCAGCCCTTCGCGAATGGCCTTGTAGAACATCGTGCCGTGGTTCAGCGAATCGGGGTTGTCGTCCGGCCAGGTATCGCAATGCGCATCGAAATGGATCAGGCTCAAGGGCCTGCCGAATTTTTCAGCGTGCGCGATCAGGAGCGGATAGGTGATGTAGTGATCGCCGCCGAAGGTCAGCATGCGCGTGCCGGCGGCAAGAATTTCCCGGGCGTGGGCAACGATCGCGTCGCGAATGCCGAGCGGGTTGTGGGCGTCGAAACAGCAGTCGCCGTAGTCGACCACGTTGAGATGGTCGAAGGGATCGATGCCCCACGGAAACGCGCCCAGGTCCGCCAATTGCACCGAGGCCGCGCGCATGCCGGCCGGCCCGAAACGCGTGCCGGGGCGGAAGGTGGTCGCGAGATCGAGCGGAATGCCCGATATGGCGACGTCGACGCCGGCGAGATCGCGCGTATAAGGGCGGCGCATGAAGGACAGCACGCCGGCGTAGGTGGGCCCGGCGGGGTGCCCGGCGGTGGCCGTGTCAGCGCGCGCCGGGGGCATGGCTTCGGCGTGCGGGGCGTGCAGGTTTTGGTGAAGGGTCTGGGACATACAGATCGATCCGGTCGGTTTCAAAGGACGCCATGACACAAATACTGTTCATGTCTGGCGGAAAAGGCTAAGACCACGTGAAGGGCGTTGGCGCTATGATTGCGGGGCAATAATCCGGCGAAAAGCGAAAAATCTTGCTGGAAGTATCGATATTCTTAATATCTGGCCGTGAGCCCACATGCCCCATGTCCATGCGTAGACTTCCCCCTTTGCAGGCTTTGCTTGCTTTCGACGCCGCCGCGCGTCTCGGCAGCTTCACGCGCGCCGCGCAGGAACTGGCGCTGACCCAATCGGCAATCAGTCATCAAATCCTGCAACTCGAGGAATGGACCGGCCAGCCCTTATTCCGGCGGATCGGACGCGGTGTCGCGTTGACCGCCGCCGGCGTGCTGTATGCGCAAACCGTCACGACCGCGCTCGCCACGCTGGCCGACGGGCGCGACCGGATCGAGCCGTATGGCAATCCGGATTCGGTGATCCTCGTGTGTGCGCCGCAGTTCGCATCCGGTTGGCTGATGCCGCGCATGCGGGCTTTTTCGGAGGCATTGCCGAACCTCGAGATCTGGCTCGTGACGGGCGAAGAGGTCAACGAGATCGATCGTGTCGACGTCGACCTGGTGGTGTCGGAGAAAGAGATTCGCACGCCGGAAGTCGTGTGCGAATTGCTGCTTGAAGAAGAGGCGCTTGCGATCTGCGGCCCTGCGACCGCACGCCGGCTGCGCTCAATGCCGTTTCCGGATGTTTTGACGCAAGCTCCCTTGCTGGTTCACGAGGCGCACGCGGACTGGGCGCCATGGTTGCCCGAGTTGCGGCGGGGTGGGTTGCGTACGCGGCGGGCGATGACGGTCAGCGACCCGCGTTTTCTCGTGGCGGCTGCCGAGCAGGAGGCCGGCATCGCGATGGTGTCGCGGCTAACCGCGGGCGAGGCCTTGACGAGCGGGCGCGTGGAAATCTTGCCGCAGGTGCCCGGGTTCGCGCTGGCGCCGCTCTGGCTGATGCGCTCGGCTCAGCCGGCTCGCTCCGCTGCAGTGGACGCGGTCTATGCGTGGATGATGAAGCTCTGCCGGGATGGCGCTTGACGGCTTGATGCACAGCAGATGCCGTCACGCATCCCGCCAGACTCGTCCATTTGTAGTATTGAAACCCGAGCCTGCGCCCGGGTAAATGCCGCAAGTTCTGCACCGTCTTCCGTCCATGAGACCGCTATCCTAGCGCCATGATGAAGCCCAGCACCGAACGCGATTATCGTCGACGGATCGCCCGCGTAATCGAGGCGATTCTGGTGGAACCCGGCGCGCCGCATACGCTCGAGAGTCTTGCCGCGGTGGCGCATCTGTCGCCTTATCACTTCCATCGGATCTATCGCGCGCTAACCGGCGAAAGCGTGGTCGAGACCGTGCAGCGCCTGCGGCTCGCCCAGGCCGCGCAACGGCTGACCAATGCCGCGGCTTTGGTCACGATGGTCGCGCACGATGCCGGGTACAACAGTCCGCAGGCTTTTGCGCGCGCGTTTCGCGGTTTCACCGGGGTGACGCCGAGCGAATTCAAGGCGCGGCAGAAGCGACTGGCCACGCCGTCCAGAGGGCGCCGGGACAATGAGGCAAACGGGGCCGGCAGCGAACACGCGGCTGAAAGCCGGGTGTCGGCTCTGCCGTCGGTTGAACTCACCGAGATCGCGCCGCTCGATCTTCTGTGCCTTCGCCACGAAGGGCCGGTGGCGACGATCGGACAAACCTTTCGCTCGCTGATGGAGCGGCTCGGCTGTGGCGCGAACGCGCTTGAGGATCAGCGTATCGGCGTCTGTACGCGCGATCCGGCGCAGCCTGCCGGTTTCCACTATCACGCGGGCCTTGTCGCGTCGCTTCATGATGTGCTGGAAGCGGGCGAGGCAATCGAGCCTATGCGCGTGGAGGGCGGCCTGTACGCGGTCCATCGGCTGGTCGGCCCGTATGCGCTGATCGCACCGACCTTCCATGCGCTCTACCGCGGCTGGCTGCCGCAAAGCGGCTATGCACGCGACAACCGTCCGTTGCTCGAGGTGTACCGGAACCCGGCGATTGCCGGGTTGCAGCATGCGTGCGTCACGGATCTGATGATCCCCATTCGCAAGGATTAGTCATGTTTCGTTTCTGCTGTGCCGCCATCGCGTGTTCGGCGGCCTTCCTGTGGGCAGACGCCGCTGCGCCGGCCGATCCGCCCGCCTGGCATGTGGGGGAGGCCGCGCGTGTGTTGCACCCGGCCGCGGCGCGTAACTGGCGCGGGGCCCGGACCCAGGCGCTGGTGACGACCATCTGGTATCCGGCCGATCCGGCGAGCCCGGAACTCGCCCATGATCTTGGCGCACCAGGACGTCCGCTGTTTCATGGGCACCCGGCCGTCGTGGATGCCCCGCTGTCGGGCGCGCGAGCGAAGTATCCGCTGCTCGTGCTGTCGCACGGCACCGGCGGTAGCGCGGACAGTCTCGACTGGCTGGCCTCGGCGCTCGCGGCCCAGGGCTATATCGTGGCGGGCGCGAATCATCCCGGTAACAACGCGTTGGAGCAGATGACGCGCGACGGCTTCATGCTCTGGTGGGAGCGCGCCACGGACGCGAGCGAAGTGCTGGACGGTGTCCTTGCCGATCCGATGCTGGGCCCGCATGTCGATCGTGACCGGATCGGCGCGGTGGGTTTCTCGCTCGGTGGCTACACGGTTCTCGAACTGGCCGGCGCGCGAACCGATTTACCGGCCTTCGAGCGTTTCTGCTCCGGGCCGCAGGCCGATGCGATCTGTCATCCGCCGGAAGCCGCCAGAATCCACGACGACCCTCAGGCCCCAGCGTTGACACTCGCCACGCTTTCGCCGGAAACGAAGGCGTCGCGGGACCGCGCCGGCGACTCGTACCGCGACCCGCGCGTCAAGGCGGTCTTTGCAATCGCGCCGGCGCTAGGCGAGGCATTCGATAGCCACTCGTTCGCGGACGTCGACATTCCCGTCTCGCTGCTCGCGGGCGAGGCCGACGTGACCGCGCCGTTGGACACCAACATTCACCGCATCGCGGGTTTGCTGCCGAAGGCAAGCGTCACGATGGTGCCGGGCGCGTCGCACTACACCTTTCTCGACACCTGCCTGCCCGGTGTAATGGATCGCCTTGCGACTATCTGCAAGGACAATCCGGGTGTCGATCGGGATGCTGTACACGCACAAACGGCCCAGCGGGCGATCGATTTCTTCGCCGCCGCGTTGCCGGCGAGCGGCGCGTAGCGCCACATATCACGCGGCGGCGCTCAATCCTCGAGCGGCGACAACGCTTCAAGCGGAATCTGCTTGGTCGGCCCGATGGAGATGGGCGGCACGAAGCCGAGCAGCACGACCACAAAAATCGCAATCGCGAAGATCGAGATAAAAGTCAGGTGCAACGACTGATGCAGCACCATGCGGATCATGTCGCTGTCGGCGAGACTCGTCACCTGATTCTGCAGCAGCGCTTTCAACTGGTCGGAGGTGACCACGGCCACATTCTTCGAGTGGCTGAGCCCGAAGTTAAGGACCGCGCCGAACAAGGTCGCGCCCAGCGTGCTGCCGAGATTGCGCGAAAAAAGATTCGATGCGGTCGCGCTGCCGCGTTCGTCCATCTTGACGATCTCCTGGATCAGCACGAGCGAACTGACGCTCGACGTACCCATGCCGAAGCCCATGATGAGCGAGCCGAACGCCGCGATGAGCGGTGAGCCGCCAGGCTGCAGGAACAGCAGCAACACCGCGCCGAGCGGCACGAAAGCGCTGCCGCCGATCAGAATGCGCCGCAAGCCGATGCGGTGAAATGACTTCGCCGCGAGCGTCGCGCCCGCCGGCCAGCCCACCATCATCATCGTGAGCGCAAGACCCGCGACCACGGGCGAACGGTGCAGCACGCCTTGAACATACATCGGCAGGAAGGTGGTGGCGCCCATCAGGATCATGCCGGCCAGCACGGTGGCGGCATTGCACGCCGCAATCGGCCGCCGGCTCCAGAGCGCGAACGAGATCATCGGCTCGACCGCGCGGCGTTCCTGGAACACGAACAACAGCAGGCACAGCATGAATGCGCCACCGGCGAGCGAGGCTTTGACGAGGTCGTCGTCGCCCGCATAGGTGAGCGCCATCATCAGCGCCGCGATCGCCGCCATGAACAGCGCCGCGCCCGCGAAATCGATCGACGGCCGCGCATGCCGCTCCGATTCGCGCAGGAACGCAATGAAGCCGGCTGCCGAAGCAAGTCCGATCGGCACGTTCATCCAGAAGATCCATGCCCACGACAGATTGTGAATGATGAAGCCGCCCACCATGGGCCCGACCACCGCGGAAATCGCCCACACGCTGGCGAGATAACCCTGCACCTTGCCGCGCTCGCGCGCCGGATAGAGATCGGCGACGATGGTGAGCGTGACCGGCTGGATCGCGCCCGCGCCGACCCCCTGGATCAGACGGAACACGATCATCGCGGGCATCGACCACGCGAAGCCGGCCATCACCGAGCCGAGCAGAAAGATCGCGATGCCGGCGAGCATGACCGGCTTGCGTCCGTACAGATCGGCAAGCTTGCCGAATACCACGGTCATTGCGGTTTGCGTTAGCAGGAACGACGAGAAGACCCAGCTATAGAGATGCAGATCGCCGAGTTGCGCGACGATCTGCGGCATGGCGGTGGAAACGATGGTGGCTTCAATGGCGACCATTGCCATTGAAGCCATGACGGCGGCAATGACTAAACGACGCGACGATTGCGGGCTGCGGGACATGGGGGCGGTAGTATTAGGATGTTGGAAGCGTCTGACGGCACAACAGGCAACACGCATGCCGCGACGCATAAGCGCGGCCGCCCGAAGGCGGCCGATCTCGAGTATGCACCTTGCGGAGAATGTGTGCTGAACGCGGCTAGCGGCGGCGCGGGTCAGGCCGGTATTGAAGTGGCACCGGATCGGCTTGGCATGGCCATTGCGGCGTCGGCATTACTTTCACCAAATGGAGGGTCATTATGAGGATCGAATTCACCGGACGCCGTGAAGTGGTGGCAGCGGCGCGCGTCGCCTTCGAAGCCAATGTCGATGGAGCCGACGTCTGGTGCAGCGTGTCGCTGGACGCGCTGAATAACCATTTCGGCAACGAGGGACCGTCGGCCCACGATCTGGTCGGGACCTTCGAGGCCAATCGCGCGCGGATTGAAAATGCTACGCGGCGTGTTCTCGAAAAAAACGGGGGACGGTCAGTGGAACTCGAAACCGGGGATTTCAACTGAGGCCTGAGCGGCCCGAATCCTGACACGGCAGGGCGGGTCCGGCATCTTTGTGCCGGGCCCGCCCTGATTGCTTTTCGCCGGCGCACCGGCTGATTTCTCCAGATTCAACAACAATCCCTTCGATGAGCGCCCGTTACTCCGTGAGGAAGCGGCGCCTATATTGGGTTCAGCGGTCACAACGAGTATGACTCGACAGACCGCCCACCCTTAACTATCGGAGGTTGTTTTTATCATGAAGTCTTTGATCCAGGCCGTCGTTATCGTTGCTTCGCTTGCCGCTTCGGCCACCGTTTTTGCGCAATCGAATTCCCGCATCACCCGCGAGCAGGTGCGTGCCGAACTGATTCAACTCCAGCAGGCCGGGTATCACGTCGGTGACGGCGACCAGGCGCATTATCCTGAAGCGATTCAGGCTGCGGAGGCACGAATTGCCGCCCGCAATGGCGACATGAGCGGCTACGGTGGCAGCGTTGCGGGATCGTCGCAAAGCGGCCGTCCGGCGGTATCTGCCGCGGACTGGAATGCGATGTACAGCCGTTAAATCGTGAGCTTTGCCGGAAACGCGGCGCGGATTGACTGACCTGGTTGTGTTGCGCTTATGCGTGTCGGTGCGTGTTGCCGTCTGGCGATGCAGCAATGTGGCAGCGCGCATTAGCGCAACGCGTTCGGGTTTTCGCCGCGCAGCCGGCGAGTAGTGGAGAGCGATGTAGAGCGGAGACGACCGGTGGAAAGGACTCTTCCAGAGTCACGTGTATATCCGCTGCGTCTGCGCAGATACAGTATTCATGCCCGCACGGTTTCCGGTGTGCGGACGAGAGAGTTGGCCCCGGCTGGTAACAGCCGGGGTTTTTTTGTTTGCGGCTTGCTTGCCGCCGGATGAAATGGCAACCGCGACTGCGGTATAGTCCCGCGAACCGATCGCAGACACGCCTTGGACCTTTGCCGCAGTTCCGGCAGGCTAAGGCTTTGACTATCCGGAGAAAATCGTGAAAGAAATCATCGAAGGGCTCATCCGCTTCCAACGTGAAGTCTTCCCGCAGCAAAGCGCCTTGTTCAAGCGCTTATCGACCGCGCAAAGTCCGAAGACGTTGTTCGTGACCTGCTCGGATAGCCGGGTCGTCCCCGAATTACTGACCCAGGTGGAGCCGGGCGCGCTGTTCGTCATTCGCAACGCGGGCAACATCGTGCCGTCATACGGTCCCGAGCCGGGCGGGGTATCGGCCACGGTCGAATATGCAGTGGCGGTACTCGGCGTGCGGGACATCGTGATTTGCGGTCACTCCAATTGCGGCGCAATGACGGCAATCTGCACGTGCAAGAACCTCGACCATCTGCCAGCAGTGGCAGGCTGGTTGCGTCACGCCGACGCCGCGAAAGCGATCAACGCGTCACGAACCTACGCATCGGACACCGAGCGTCTCGAAGCGCTGGTCAAGGATAACGTGATAGCTCAACTCGCGAACATTCGCACGCATCCCTCCGTGGCCGTGGGGCTG
The DNA here is from genome assembly GCF_902833645.1 of Paraburkholderia fungorum. Taxonomy (GTDB): domain Bacteria; phylum Pseudomonadota; class Gammaproteobacteria; order Burkholderiales; family Burkholderiaceae; genus Paraburkholderia; species Paraburkholderia fungorum. The sequence continues at coordinate 247,020 of NZ_CADFGE010000002.1, read as the reverse complement.
GCAAACAGAACGGTGCGGCTGCACGGCTGGATCTTCGATATCGAAAGCGGCACGATGCTCGCGCTCGACGGGCGTACAGGACAGTTTCTGCCTTTAGTGGACAACACGGAAATTTACGCCGTCTAGTTTGAGCGGGATGCTTCTGCGCGTCGGATAGCCGCCTATACTGCCAGAACGCGCGGCGCCGGCGATCCCGTTGCACGGTGCCGCGCCACGCGAATTGAACTGACTCGCGAGGTTTCCATGAAAATCCTGGTGGTGCTGACTTCACACGACCAACTCGGCAATACCGGCCGGAAGACTGGTTTCTGGCTGGAAGAGTTTGCCGCGCCGTATTACGTGTTCAAGGATGCCGGCGTCGAGATGACGCTTGCTTCGCCCAAAGGCGGCCAGCCGCCGCTCGACCCGAAGAGCGACGATCCCGATGCGCAGACCGATGCGACGCGCCGGTTCGGCAAGGACAAGGACGCGCAAGCCGCGTTGGCGAGTACCGTAAAACTTTCCACCGTGTCGGCCGCGGACTACGACGCGGTGTTCTATCCCGGCGGCCACGGACCGTTATGGGATCTCGCGGAAGACCCGCACTCGATTGCGCTGATCGAAACGCTCTATGCCGCCGGAAAACCGGTCGGCGCCGTATGCCACGCGCCCGCTGCGCTACGCCATACGAAGCTGGCGGATCAAGCGCCGCTCGTGCGTGACAAACCGGTTACCGGTTTTTCCAATTCCGAAGAAGCGGCGGTCGGTCTTACCGACGTCGTGCCTTTCCTCGTGGAAGACATGTTGAAGAAACATGGCGGACGTTATTCGAAGGGGCCGGACTGGCAGTCGCACGTGGTGATCGCGGGCAATCTGATTACGGGGCAAAATCCCGCTTCGTCGGAAGCGGCGGCCAAGGCGTTGCTCGCGAAGCTCGGTTAGCGGCAGGCTCAGTCGGCCTCAAGCCGCATAGCAGCGAAACGCGAGGCTGATACGCGGCTCGGTCACGCCCGCCAGTTTGGGAATGCCGTGCTCATGGGTGAACTGCGAGGCGTAGCTCATGACGATGCAACTGCCTGGCTCCAACTGCACATGCACGATCCGGCCGGAACCCGCCTTTGGCCGGATCGACATACGGCGGCACGCGCCGAGCGAGACGATGGCAATCGGCTGGCCCGGTAACAGCTTTTCGGTTTTGTCGCCATGGAGCGCGACGCTGTCGTTGCCGTCGCGATAGAGATTCAGGCCGACGCGATTGAATGGCGCGCCCAACAGCGCGCGTACGGCCTCGAATGCTTCGCCAAGCGGCGCAGGCAGATCTTCGGCTTCGCGGGCGAAGGTGGCGAGCAGGCGCGGCACCGCCACTTCCCGGTCGTACATCATGCGCTGCTGGCTCACCCAGCCGATATTTTCAAGTAACTGCTCGAACCACTGTTGCGCGGCAATTGCGGGGATCGAATCAGGTAAATATCGAATTCCGCCTTCCGCGTCATTGACGAGGGATAAGGGTTCGGGGGCAAACAGGCCTGGCTGGAACACCATGATTCAAACCTTGGGGAGCAATAGCCCGCACACGAAGCAATGGGGCCATCCGTAAAGGCTATTATACTGTGTTTTTATACAGTGTTTCGAGGCAAGGCCGCGCATTTCCACCGGACATCCACGTGAACCGCAAACGAGTACCCGGTCTGTTGGCAGCCGTCTGCATGACGGCGGCGTTTTCGGCCTGCGTGCAAACCGGTGATGGGACGGCGAACGCCGGCGTGCCGCCCGCAACGACAAGCGGTAAAACCGGGTCGCAGTCCGATGACAATCTGGCGATAGCAGTCCGGCGAGCACTCGACAAGGCCCCAGGCTTCAATGTGGCGGGCGTATTCGTGCGCGCACGGGACGGCGCGGTGATCTTGAGCGGCACGGTGCATAGCGCCGAGCAGATCCGGCAGGCGGAGCAGATCGCCCGAACCGTGCCGGGTGTGCTGGTCGTGGTGAACAAGCTCACGCTGTGGCACGGCGGTAACGGCTGAACCCGCGGATTGACGACACCACCAGTCGGCAGTTGTTGCTGGGCTGCGGCGCTGCCGACTGGCGCAACGATCGCTCCGTTAGTTCGATGTCACGAGCGAGTCCGACGGCACGATCCTCAGTGCCCCCGGGTTCTTCGCCATTGGGCTCGACCACGACAGGTGCATGCTCGCCGGGCCCGACCCGTGCACATACTCCACCTTGATCGAGGCGCGCTGCTTCGCGGTGAGCCAGGTGGTGCCGCTCACGGTGGCCAGCGCCGAGGTCTTCTTGTCGATGACCCGCACCCCGTTGATCCACAGGCGCGCAACGTTGTCGCTATTAATCGAGAACGTGTAGAGCCCGGTTCTGGCGGCCTCGATTGCGCCGGTCCACCGCACGCCATAACCGGTCGCGTTGACGCCCGCGGAGGCATCAGGCGAATCGGTGCCGCGCTCGGTATTCAGGTCGAAGTCGATCAACGGCGTGACCGAGGTCTTGACCGGCGCGCTGTTGAAAGTCGGATCGTTGTAGTAGCCGACTTGCAGCACCGGCAGCTTCACATCGAATCCGCCCGTCAAGGCCTGGACCTCCGACGTCTGCCACGGGTGGCCATCCGGATAGATCGTCCCCTGGAAGGGCGTGGCCGGTTCGACGGTGGCGGGCGCGCTCGGCACCTGACCCCAGTGGAAGCGCGTATTGGTGCGGCCAATCATCAGTTCCCACACGACGAAACCCGTCGTGCCGCCATAGTTCGACACAATGCCCGGCATCGTCTGTCCCGTCGTGCCGGGGAAGCCGCGCTGCAGCGTTTCGGAATTCAAGGCGCTGACATTGCTGCCGTTCACCGGTCCCGTGTACGGGTTGTTGTACGGATGGAACGCATAAAAGTCCGAGAAATACGTGCCTTCGTCCTCCTGCACCTGGGGCGAATTGATCGGCTGCGTCGCACCGGCATTCAGAATTGCGATGCGCGCGTCGTTCATCATCACGGCGCGGGTTTGCTGCAACGAACCGTTGCCGCTGCAACCCGGTTCGTTCATCGGCTCCCAGAAAATGATGCGCGGGTCGTTGCGGTGCGGTGCGACGAAGTCGGTGATGTAGCTCGCGAGACTCGCCTTATACGTGGTGCCGGCATTGGCCGCTGTAGGCTGGAAGTACGCCTGCTCGACCGGCGTGCCTGGCGACTGCACCCACTGGCTGTTATGCACGCCCCAGATCGGCGCGGGTTGCGGGCCATACGCGGGCGTCGGGTTCCAGCAGTCGTCGTAGAAGATCGGCGAGACCTTGATGCCATGCCGCGCGGCGATCTTCAGCAGGTTTTCGAACTTGCTAAGGAATGCGACGCGATCGTTCGCCCACACGAGGTAGTGCAGATACACGGCAATCGTGTTCATGCCGTATGTCTGCGCATACGTCAGCTCGCGATTGACGATCTCGGGGTCGTAGTTCTCCCAGAAATCGATCGCGTTCACCGCGTTGGACGGCGTGTAGACCGCGCCGACCACTTTCGAGAAATCGAAGCGGGGCGACGTAACGGTCGGATAGGTGCGGATCGTGATGTTGCTGAAGCTCGCGCCGACGCCGAAGCGCCGCAGCCCGAAACTGCCCGACTGGAAGGCCGCGGGGAGCGCGTTGGTGGCGTCGTTGACGCTGATCACGCGCTGCTGGTCGAGATCGACGGTGATGGCCGTGCCGCTCGTCGTGACTTTCAGGTGGTGCGTGCTGCCGCCCACGATCGTGCTCATCGGGTACGCGATAAAGCTCGTCCAGTTGTTGTTTTCCCGGCCGACCTGCAGCACGTGCGAACCCGTATCGAGGCCGATGTAATAACCGGTCAGGCTATCCGGGCCGCCTGCGGTGGGGTTCGTCGTGCGGACGATAAAACCGGCGTTCGCCGCGCCGCTGCCCACCGGCGCGCTGACTGTCACATCCGCTTCGTAAGACGCGGTGGCATAGGTGCTGGCGAGCGCAACCGTTTTGTCGCCGGCGCCTGTGCCGTTGGTGGCCGGCGGCGGAATCGTGATGGTCGAACTGCTCGTGCCGGGCTGCCAGCCTTGGGTCGACCCCGGCGCGAGGTAACTCGTGAAGTCGCCGAAGTTGAGGGTCGTGGTGGAAACCGGTGTGGGCGGGGGTGGTGGCGTGTACGGCGGAAGGTTGAGGGTGGGGTCGGCGATCACGAGCGGCGGCGTCGTTGTCTTCATTCCGAGGGGGATGGTCTTCGCCGCCCTGAACTCGGCTTCCACGTTGGCCGTATCCGCCAGCGCCGCTGCCGAGGCCGCGGCTGCCGCCGACGCTGCTGAGGAATCGACTGCCGCGATCTGCCTGTTCGCCGACGCGGCGACGTCCGGCGAACCATCATTGCCGCCGCAAGCGCCCAGCATGGCGAGCGTTGCCAGCACAAAGTAATTGCGCACCTGTATCTCCTGATGTCCCCGCTTAATTGATGGTCATAATTATTATTAAACTCGCATAGGGCCTCTGACAGTTGGTCTGGCTCCTATGAGTGCGGAAATCGATATGAATAATATTATTAGTTGGCCAGACCTGTATCGGTACTTACCCGGAATGGCGTAGACGCGGGGGCAGGGTGTCAGGCGAGGGTGCAGCCGATGCCGGCGGCGCAAAGGAGGCGCGGCAGGCATAATCCGTTTTCCGATTACACAACCCTTTCATTGGGGTGCAATCCAGGCGGTGCACCGCCGGGTGCGCCGTCAGGAAAACTCATGCCGCCCATCACTGCAGTCCGGAACACCGCCGTGCCGCTGCGCAGCATTGCGCTGATCCTCGTCTCGATGTTCTGCTTCGCGCTGGTCGATGCGCTGGCGAAGTCGGTGGCGCTCGCCTATCCGGCCAATGAAGTGACCTTTTTCCGGATGCTATTCGGCCTGCTGCCTGCCATCGCGGTTTGCCTGCGCGGCAAACCGCTCATCGAGCGTCTCAGGCATATGGATGTGCGGGGGCAGACCGTGCGCGCGCTGACCTTGCTCGGCGCTTCAGGATTGTTCTTTGCCGGACTGCCTTATGTGCCGCTCAGCGAGGCGGTGGCGATCGTCTACTCGGAGACTTTGCTGGTGATCGTTCTGGCGCCGCTTATTCTGAAGGAGACGCTCAAGCCACGCGATGCGCTCGCCGCCGCGATCGGTTTTATCGGCGTACTTTTCGTGGTGCGGCCGGACGGTTCGCATTCGAGTTGGCTCGGCCCGGTCCTGCTGATTGCGAGCGCATTTTGCGGCGCGTTGTCGATCATTCAGATCAAGCGGATTCGTGCCACCGACGATTCGCGCACCACGGTGCTGTATTTCACGGTGATCGGCACGATCGTCACCGGAGCGTCGCTATTTTTCGCGTGGCGCACGCCATCGCTTCAGGCGCTCGCGGTGATGGCCCTGCTGGGCGGATTTGCCACCGCCGGGCAGCTGCTGATGACGATGGCATTCCGCCAGGCCGACGCCGGTGCGCTCGCGCCGTATAACTACACCAGCATCGTATGGGCCGCGTTATTCGGTTATGTCGCGTGGGGCGAGACGATCGGCAGCATGTCGCTGCTCGGCATTGCCTTGATTGTCGGCAGCTCGATTGTGGTTGCGGTGCGTGGCAAGCAGGCGGAAGGGCCGCTCGTGTAGGCCTGTACCGGGCTCCCCGCATGCGCCGGATTCAAACGCTGAATTCAAATTCGCTGCTGATTGCTTCGCAGTTCAAACAATCGTCCTGGAAATGGCTGGCCAGCAAGCTGGCTTTTTCGGACAACACGCCAGACACATGCGGACAGATCGACGTTTGGTGGCTATAAATAGCACATAGCACGCATCCAGCTTGCACTCCTGTTCGTACGTGCCTGTACCGGCCCGAACTTGCGGTCGTTGCGGCGGCATCGATTAATTCGCTACGAACCCTCCGATGAATTCGGGCACGTTTGCGATACCGCGAACGCGCACGCGTACGTCCACGATTCGAGGGGAGACGTCATGATTAGTGAACCCAGCAAGATCGTTCTCACGAGCCTGATTGTCGGCACGCTCGGGATCGCGGCTTATATTTCGCAGTCGGATAAAAACTGGCTGCCGGCGGATGACCTGGGTCTCGAGCACGGAAACACTTTGGCTCGCGACGCAGGCGGCGGCACGAACAGCGGTTCGGTAAGTTCGGGACCCGTCCTGACATCCGGCGGCTCGGCGGCAGCTATCGCCGGGAATCTCGACGCGGCGCGCCATAGTCTGCAGCGCAACGATCTGGCTGCCGCGCAAGCGCAACTGGACGCGGTACGGCCGGCACATCGGGGCGACGATCAGGTTCGCGCGCTGCAAAGAGAAGTCGCGGCACGCATGGAGCAGGCACAGCAAGCGCAGGCCGCCGTGCAGGTGCGCCAGCCGACGCGGCAAGGGATCAAACCGGCTCACGCTGCGTCGCTGTCTTCCAGCAACACGGTCCGTTCTAGTGAGGGTCACGTGGCGACGCGCGAACAGCCGAAGCGCGTGCCCGCAAGCTATGCGAAGACCCGGCGGGTTCCAGAAACAGCGGTGACTACTGCTGGCGCGGGCAGCGTGTTGAGCGGGGCAGCGAGTCCCGTTGACGCTCCTGCGACTGGACGCGCATTACCCTCAGTTCCCGCTGGGGTGGCGGAAGTCTCTAACGTGGCCGACGCGCCGGCTGACTCGAAGCCGACCGTGCCAGCGTCAACTGCGCAGTCCGTACCGCGAGCCGAGCTAACCGCGCAAGCCGCATCGGCACAATCGGCACAATCGGCGCAATCGGCGCAATCGGCGCAATCGGCGCAATCGGCGCAATCGGCGCCGCAACTCACGCCCGCCGCCGGCACGTCGGCGAATTCAGAAGGCGGGGCGATAACACGTGCACAGGTGCGTGCGGAAATCGCCCGTGCCCGTGCCGACGGTGCTCTGCCCGCGTTCGGCAATCCGGACCCGGCCGGACCCGGCGGCGCGCCGAGCCTGACCCTCGCGCCGCGTCCTTGAAGCGTTGTGCGGGCAACTGCACCTGCGGCACTTCGCAGGTGGTCGGCATGGTGGGTATCCGTCACCGTTTCTAACCGGCCGGTGCAGAGGTAAGCAGAAAAGCCCGCATTTTGCGGGCTTTTCTGTTCTCGCCGACGAAGCGGTCCCGCCCTCATGCTCCGAGGCCGCTCATTGTGTACCATGCGGATTGCCGTGCCCGCTTTGTGCCTTCGCTGCCGCCGGGTGGACGTGGCCAGCACGACGAAGGTCGAATGTGAAGCGCCCGTTATTCCCCCACACGCTGTGCCGGATGAACTGACATGCAGATAGAGCCGTTTCAGATTGCCGTGCCTGACGCCGACATAGATGATCTTCGCCGGCGTATTCGCGCAACCCGCTGGGCCCCGGCGACGCCATCGCCCGCGTGGCAGCAAGGCGCCGATTCCGCGTGGCTACGCGAACTCGCGCAGTACTGGGCCGAGCGTTTCGATTGGCGCGAAGCCGAGCGCAAGCTGAATCGGCTGCCGCAATTTCTCGCGGAGGTCGACGGACAGCGCGTGCACTTCGTGCATCGGCGCGGGGTTGGCCCAGCGTGCTATCCGCTCGTCGTCACGCATGGCTGGCCCGGATCGTTTTTCGAGTTCCACGCGTTGCTCGACCGCCTGTGCGACCCGGCCGCCTTCGGCTGCGATCCGGCCGATGCGTTTGACGTCGTCGTCCCATCGCTGCCCGGCTTCGGGTTCTCGCAGGCTCCGACAGAGGCCGGAACATCCGCGGTTCAGGTGGCGGACCTGTGGGCCTCGCTGATGCGGGGTCTCGGTTATGAACGCTTTGGCGCCCAGGGCGGCGACCTGGGCGCGGGTGTCTCGATCGCGCTCGCGGCAAGGCATCATGAACGCGTCGATGGCATTCATCTCAACTTCCTGCCGAGCTCGTATGAGCCCGCAAGCGGCGCCGCGCAAACACCGCTCACGCCAGCGGAGGAAGCCTATCTGCGGCACAAGAACGAATGGGCCGCGCTCGAAGGCGGCTATGCGCATATGCACGGCACGAAACCGCAGACCGCGGCGGCGGCGCTGAACGATTCGCCGGTGGGGCTCGCCGCATGGATCGGCGAGAAGTTTCGCGCATGGAGCGATTGCGACGGCGACGTCGAGCGGGTGTTTTCGAAAGACGAGCTGCTCACCAATATTTCGCTTTACTGGTACACCCAGAGTATCGGCTCGTCGATGCAGATGTACTGGGAAAACCGGCTGCAGCCGATGCGTTTCGCCGATGGGGCTCGCGTCGTGCCGCCGGTAGGATTCGCCTGCTTTCCGAAGGAAATCAATCAGCCGCCACGCACGTGGCTCGAGCGGACCTTCAACGTGGTGCAATGGAGCGACATGCCGGCCGGCGGCCATTTTGCCGCGATGGAGAAACCGGATCTGCTCGCAACCGAGATTCGCAAATTTTTCAGGAAGTTGAGGCACTAGGTGTCGATTCAATGGCGTGATCGGTTCGGCGATGATGTGCCTGGCCGACACGACCGGCGTGTGTTCCGAAGCGAATCTTCAAATATCGTCAGGGCGCATTGCGGTGCCACGGAGGCCGCGTATGATCGGCAGGGCAACAAGAACAACGCAGTGACGCAGGTCTGGGCACAACGCGTCTCAGAGCAGGCTCTGCGGGAAAACCAAAAACAATGCAGACAATGAAGGCCATGACGCGGCGTGTCATCTATTCACGCGCGACGCTTCGCCAGAACTATTGGCGAGCTTCGAGGAACGCGATTGGGAGGTCGAGGTGATCGGCTCGGTTCGAGACGTGCGGCGCGCCGTGGACGATGGCTCGCTGGCGGCCGGACTGGTCGATCTGTCGAGCGTGTTCGACGTTCACGACATTGCCGCGCTGGAAGGCTGCCTGGCAATGCCGAACGTCGGCTGGGTGGCAATGACCGCGACGCCGGAACTCGATGCGCACGCCGTGCGCCGACTGGTGCGCGACTACTGCTTCGATTATGTGACACTCCCTGCCGCGCACGCCAGGATTGTCGATACCGTCGGCCATGCCTGCGGCATGATCGCGCTCGGCGAACCCGCGTTCGTCGATACGTCGATGGCGGAAGGCGAGATGATCGGCAGTTGCGATGCCATGCTCGCGCTATTCCGCTCGATCCGCAAGGTCGCGACGACCGACGCGTCCGTCTTCGTTTACGGTGAATCCGGTACCGGCAAGGAGCTGACCGCGGCGGCGATTCATGCGCGTTCGCCCCGCCGTAACGAGCCGTTCGTTGCCATCAACTGCGGCGCGATACCGCCGCATCTGCTGCAGTCCGAGTTGTTCGGCTACGAGCGCGGCGCGTTCACGGGCGCGAGTCAACGCAAAATAGGGCGCGTCGAGGCCGCTCACGGCGGCACGCTGTTTCTCGACGAAATCGGCGACCTGCCGCTCGAAAGTCAGGCAAGCCTGCTGCGTTTCCTGCAGCAAAACACGATCGACCGCCTGGGCGGCATCGACTCCATCGATGTCGACGTGCGCATCATTTCCGCTACCCACGTCGATATGGAGGCCGCGATTAGCGACGGGCGTTTCCGCGCGGATCTGTACCACCGCTTGTGCGTGCTGAGAATCGACGAGCCACCGCTGCGCGCGCGCGGCAAAGACATCGAACTGCTCGCGCTGTACACGCTGGACCGCTACCGGAAGGATGCGAGCCGGCGGGTGTACGGTTTTTCGCCGGACGCGATCGCAGCAATGCATCAATACGACTGGCCCGGCAATGTGCGGGAACTGATTAACCGGGTGCGCCGCGCGATTGTGATGTCGGAAGGGCGAACGATTGGCGCGGACGACCTCGAACTCTCCAACTACGTCGAAGTCGTGCCCGTGACGCTCGCCCAGGCGCGCGAGACGGCGGAACGCCAGGCCATCGAACTCGCGCTGCTGCGCCATCGCGGGCGGCTCGGCGACGCCGCGCGCGAACTCGGCATTTCACGCACCACACTGTACCGTTTGCTCATCTCGCACGGCATGCGCGAGGGGGAAGACAGCAGCGTGGCCGAAAGCTGATGCGAAGGTCGCGCGGCGTTGGCCAATCTGCCCAGCTAAAGCGCCCCAGCTAATGCACCCAACTGCTGCACCCAAGTAAGTTATTCACGCAAATGTCAAAACACCGGATCGCTGCGCGTATTTTCGACCTCCCGAAAGCCGATTGACGGCGCCCGCGTTGCGTCTCGCTGGCTTTTGGCGGAAAGGGGATGCAAGGACGTGAAACGATAGCTCATACCTGATAGCCGCGGCCCGGTTCATCCGATTCCATCGCCGCGGATCATCACCCGGCTCGAGCGTGACGCCCCCAGGGCGCGAGCCGCGGCACGACGGCTCTCGCACCACCTCGCGCGGGCTTCTGGCTTGCCGCCCGATGCGGCCTGTGGATCAATCCGCGAACGATTACGGCAGCGCTGGAAAAAGCGAACCGTCTCTCACACATGGTGAGGAACAACGTGAATCTTTTTCCTTGCACGCTGGTGTATGTGGATGTCGATGCGAATCCGGGGCCCAACTCGAGGAATCGCGATCCGCTGTCGTACGTGAGTCAGGCGATCTGCCTGAACAACAGCTTGCGGCAGGTCGGCATGCCGAAGCTGACCATCGTGACCAATGCGCCGGCACTGGTCGCGCCCCGGCTCGACAAGGTGACGCCCGAGCGCCGGCCCGCACTGATGACCCTGAAGGCGACGATGGAGTTGCCGAAAAACACGCCGTTTTACGCCGCGCATTTCAAGCTGGATCTGATGGATCAGATAGCCGGCTGGCTGCCAGCCGACACGATGCTGTTGCTGCTCGACGCCGACATGGTCGCGCTGCAGCCGCTCTCGCGCGATCTGATCGGGCGCTGCGCTGAAGCAGGGCTCGGCGCCTTCGATATTTCGGATCAGGTATTTCCGCCGTACGGCAGCGAACGCGTTGTCGCCGACCTGGAAATCGTCGCGGACAGGCGGCTCAAAAATCCGCGCTGGTACGGCGGCGAGTTTTTGATGGCGACGCCCGCTGCATTGCGCCGGCTGGTGCCGCGCGCTCGCGCCAGCTACACCCGCTATATCAGCGAAATCGAGCGGCTCGGACATCACGGCGACGAAGCGTTCATTTCGGCGGCGCTCAACATCCTGGCCGACGAGGGGCAGGGCCTGATCGAAGTGGGCGCCTATCAGGCGGTGGGCCGCCATTGGCCCGGCAATAACTATCGGGACGTGCGCTGGTTTCGCTGCTGTTCGTTTGTCCACTTGCCAGGTGGTAAGGCATTGCTGGAACGAGAAGCACGTTTCGCGGATTTTGTGCCGGACCGTTTCTGGCGCCATATGCGACAGGCGCATCTACGTGGCCGCGTGCGCCATGCACTGAAACGCATCGCCCGATGGCTAAGTGTGGAGCGTCTCTCCACGCGCTCTGCCTGAGACCTGTACGGCGTGAAGCGGTAGGCCATCGCATTCCGCGGGGCACGGCGGCTGTCGATCAGATCGTGCCGAACAAAGCCCGGGGGCGATCCTTCAGCGTGCCCGTCAGCAGCCGCAACGCACTCACGAGTTGATCGCGGCTCGCGGCGCACGCGAGGTTGATCCGTACCCCGTGCTCGATCTCCGAGCGGTCCACGGCAAACGCCGACGACGGCATCACCACCACGCCACGCGCCTTCGCATTCGCCGCAAAGTCGTCGGCACGCCACGGCGGCGGCAGCTTGAGCCACACGAACATGCACGCCGGATCGGTCTGCAGCCATTCCTGCGGCAACAACTCGCGAGCGAGGTCTTGTCGGGCGCGAATTTCGGCGAGCTGTGCGTCCATGATGTGGCGCGCGGTGCCGTCCTCGATCCAGATCGACGCGATCAGCATCGACATCGGCGCGGGCATCCAGGCGGTGGTGCGTACCGCCTCCGCACACAGCGCGGAACTGTCCGGCGGGCTCAGCAGATAGCCGAGCCGCAGGCCGGGCGCGAGAATCTTCGAGGTCGCCGCGAGGTGGAACGTCAGTTCCGGGCACAGGCTCGCGATGGTCGGCAGCCGCTGCGAAACCAGCGGCCCGTAGACGTCGTCTTCGATGATCGCCACGCCGTGCCGACGTGCAATGTCGACGAGCGCCATGCGACGCTCGAGACTCATCGTCGTCACGGTCGGGTTCTGCAGATTAGGCACCGTGAAGATGGCTTTCACCGGCATGCGCCGGCAGGCGCGCTCTACCTCGTCGGTCAGGAGGCCGTCGCGGTCGCTCGGAATGCCGACGATCTCGAACTGGAACACCGGCGCCAGCGCTTTCAGCCCGTAGTAGGTGAGCTGATCGGCGAGGATCACGCCGTCCGTGCCGATCAGGCTGTTCAGCACCGCATACAAACCGTGTTGCGCACCGCTCGTGACCACCACGTGATCGGGTGCCGGCGTGAAGCCCGGCGCGGCCATCCAGCGTGCGCCGGCGGCGCGCGCCCAGACGGGGCCTTGCGGCGGCTGATACTCCTGCAATTGCGGGTAACGCGGATCACGCGGCAATTCCGCCAGCGTGCGCGCGAGGCAGTTCAGGAATTCGCCCGTGGCCGGCCGGTTGACGGTCAGATCAATCGCCGCGTTGCTGGCCGCCTGCGCGGGTTCGACGCTCGGCATCGCGCCGCCGGTCACGAGCGAGCCGCGCCGCTTGCTGCCGATCACCAGCCCGCGCAACTGCAATTCCTTGTACGCGCGGGACACTGTCGACACATTGATGCCCAGTTCGGTGGCCAGTTGCCGTTGCGGCGGCAGGCGGCTGCCCGGTGGATAAACGCCGCTGCGAATCTCGTTTTCGATCGAGCTGGACACCTCGACGTAGGTGGAGCGCTTCATCTGCGCCCGCGCGCCGTTGGACCCACGCGCCGTGTCTTTGTCAGAAGCCATAAGAACCGATGTCTCCATACAAAATCGACTTTGTCCGCGATTGTGCGGAATTTTGCCGATTCTATACCAGACAAGCACCCGTGCAACGCTTAAAAACCAGCGTGCCGGGACTGCACGGTTGTTGCAGCGCCCTTGGCTGCAAGGATCGAACCACAGACCATCCAGGGAAAATGCCAGGGCCACACAATGTTAGTTTTAATTGCACACAAAAAAATATTGTGTGATTCTGATTGTCAGAGTTTGTCTGGCTGCGTGCATGTCGCGGTGTCGCCGGACAGTGTCCCGATTCTGTCAGCAGGAGTTTTCCGATGAGTTTCCCTCAGTCCTCACCAGGTCCCGCCGCGCCGAAACTGGGCGCCGCACTGCGCCAACGGCACGTCACGATGATTGCGCTCGGCGGCATCATCGGTGCGGGTCTGTTTGTCGGTAGCAGCGCGACGCTTGGCACTGTCGGGCCGGCCGCGTGCCTGTCGTATCTGGTGGCCGGCATCGTCGTGCTGATGGTGATGCGCATGCTCGGCGAAATGGCGCTGGCGGTGCCCGGCGTCGGCTCATTCACCGAATATGCGCGCATCGGCCTCGGCAATTGGGCGGGTTTCACCAGCGGCTGGCTCTACTGGTACTTCTGGGTGATCGTGGTTGCCGTGGAGGCGGTGGCCGGCGCGGCCATCCTGCAACGCTGGATTCCGGCGCCGGTCTGGGTGATCGGCCTCGTGTTGTTATCGGTGATGACGCTGATCAATCTGCTCTCGGTAAAGTCGTATGGGGAGTTCGAGTTCTGGTTTGCGTCGATCAAGGTGGCTGCCATCATCGTGTTCATTGCGATCGGCGCCGCGTATGTGTTCGGCTTTGGACATACCGGCAGTGCGGTGACGAATCTGCTGGAGCACCGCGGTTTTATGCCGTTCGGCGCGATGTCCGTGTTCGCGGCCGTACCGACCGTGATTTTCGCGGTGGGCGGCGCGGAAATCGCCACCATCGCCGCGGCCGAATCGGACGATCCGGCCAGAAACGTTGCGGCCATGACGCGTTCGGTCATCCTGCGGGTCATCACGTTCTATGTCGGATCGATGTTTCTGATTGCGTGCATCGTGCCGTGGAGCAGCATCGTCACCGGCCACTCGCCGTTCGTCGCCGCGCTGGAAACCATGCGCGTACCGGGTGCCGCGGACATCATGAATGCCATCGTGCTGGTCGCTGTGCTGTCCGCGCTGAATTCGGGCCTGTACGTATCGTCGCGGATTCTGTTTCGTCTCGCCGAGCGTGGCGACGCACCGGGTGCGCTGCTCAAGCTGACGCCGCACAAAGTGCCGCGACTGGCGGTCCTGTTGAGCAGCGTGGTGGGCTACCTTGCCATCATCGCGGCGATCGTATCGCCACAAGGCGTGTTTCTGTTCCTCGTGAATGCGTCCGGCGCGGTCATGCTGTTCGTTTATCTGGCGATAGCTTGCGCGCAGATCCGTATTCGCCATCGTATCGAACGCGGCGAACCGGAGCGTCTGACGCTGCGCATGTGGCTATTCCCCTGGCTATCCTATGCAGTTGTGGCGGCAATTGTCGGCGTGCTCGCGGCAATGGGCGCCGACCCGGCACTGCGCCCGCAAATGATGGCAAGCCTCGCGAGTCTCGCCGTCGTCTCGGCCGCGTATCTGCTGGCGGCCAAACGCTGGCAAAGCGAAGGCAGCGCAACCGGCTATCTGTCGCGGATGGGCGTCGCTTCGATGGAAGGACGCAAGTGATGTCGGAGATTGCCATCATCGGTGCGGGATTCATCGGCCTCGCGAGCGCTGCGGCGCTGATGCGCGACGGCCATCGAATCACGCTGTTCGACCCGGCCGGCGTGGGGCAGGGTGCGTCTTTCGGCAATGCGGGGACCTTCGCGCACTATGCGTGCATTCCCATCAACAATCCGTCCGTATTCCGCGACTTGCCGCGCTTTCTGTTATCCAAAGACAGCCCGTTCAGATTGCGCTGGGGCTATCTGCCCCATCTTGCACCATGGCTGGTGCGTTTCATGATGAGTTCGTTGCCGCGGCGCTACGAAGCGAGCGCCGGCGCGCTCGCCGCGCTGCTCGATTGCGCGCATGACGGTTATGCGCCGCTGCTGGCGGACGCAGAACTGGCGCGTTTTGTCCGGCCCCACGAATGTCTTTATCTTTATTCGAGCGCGGCTTCGTTCGATGCGGCGCGTCCCGCACTCGATCTGCGCCGGCAGCTAGGCGTTACCTTCGAGGTGCTGGGCGGCAGCGAAATCCGCGAGCTCGAACCGTTCCTCGCACCGATATTCGAGCGCGCTGTGCTGTTCAGCAATAGCTGGCATTTTTCCGATCCGCACGGTTTTCTTCAGACACTTTATCAACAGCTTGCCGCGCAAGGATTGAAGCTCGAACGTTCGGCTGTTGACGCCGTGCAGCCTGCCGGGGACGGTGCTGCCCTGAGCGTCGCCGGCGCCACGCGGCGTTTCAGCCACGTAGTGGTCGCAACCGGCGCTCGCTCCGCCCAGTTTGCCAAGCAATGCGGCGACCCCGTCCCGCTGGATACGGAACGGGGTTACCACGTCCGCTTTCCAGGCGCGCAGCAACTGGTGTCGCGGCCGGTCGGCTGGGCCGAGCGCGGCTTCTACATGACGCCGATGAGCGATGGCCTGCGCGTTGCCGGCACGGTCGAACTCGCGGGGTTCGGCGAGACCCGCAACCGTTCGCTCATCGATCTGCTGACGTTTTCGTCGAAGCGAGCCTTACCCGCGCTCGATAGGCCGGATAGCAGCTGGCTCGGATTTCGTCCGACCTTGCCGGACGGCGTGCCGGTACTGGGGCGTTCGCGCGCGAGCGAACGGGTGATCTACGCATTCGGCCACCAGCATCTCGGCTTGACGCTAGCCGGCGTGAGCGGGCGCATCGTCGCCGATCTGATCGCGCGGCGCGCGCCGCCGCTCTATCTCCCGCCTTACTCGGCCACGCGTTTTTGACTTTCATCGAGGCGTTGAGCGCACAGGTTTTCTCGTTTCACGATCAGTATCTGAGGACGGTTTCGACGCGTCGCGCATCGGATCGGCCAACCTTCACATCGCGCGACGTTATATCTCGCAAGGAGCGCATCATGAATCGCCGCTATTGGTTGTTGAGTGTCACCGTCTGCGCACTTGCCACGGCTATGTCGTCGGCGTGGGCGGCCGATCCTGAAGTCGTCAAGATCGGTTTCGTCGGACCGTTGACCGGTCCCGTTGCACGCGTGGGCAAGGACCTGCAGTACGGCGCTCAATTGGCGCTCGATGAAGAAAATGCGAAGCACCCGACGATTGGCGGAAAGCCGGTCACCTTCGTGCTCGATGTGCAGGACGATCAGGCGGACCCGCGCGTGGCGATTCAGGTGGCGCAGAAGCTGGTCGACGACGGCGTGGTCGGCGTGATCGGGCACTACAATTCGGGCTGCAGCATTCCCGCCTCGGCCGTTTATCACCAGGCAAACGTGGCGATGATTACGCCGGGCTCGACTAATCCACAACTCACCAAGCAAGGCTACAAAAACGTGTTCCGCACCATGGGGCACGACGGCATCGGCGGTGTCGTAGCCGGGCATTTTGTAGTGGAGCAGATGAAGGCGAAGCGCATCGGCATCATCGATGACCGTACGGCATTCGGGCAAGGCCTGGCGGATGCGTTCGAAAAAGGCGCGAGAGAAGCGAAAGGCAACATCGTCGACCGCGAATTCACTAACGACAAAGCGGTGGATTTTCGCGCTATTCTCACCACGCTCAAGAGCCGGAACGTCGATCTGATTTTCTTCGGCGGCCTGGATGAACAGGGCGCGATGCTGGTCAAGCAGATGCGCTCGCTAGGCATGCAGGCACAACTGTTCGGTGCAGGTGCGCTGAAGAGCAATGCGTTCCTGCAGATCTCGGGCACCGCAGGGGACGGCACGCAGGATCTCGAGCCCGGCCCGGCGCTCGACAAGCTGCCTGCCGCGCAGGCCTTTGGCAAGCGCTATAAAGCGCGCTTCAATCAGGATGTCGAACTGTACGCACCGTTTGCCTACGATGCCGCGCTTGCAATGATCAAGGCGATTCACAATGCGGATTCGCTCGATCGCGCAAAGATCGTCGACGCGCTGTCGAAAGTGACGGTGACCGGTGTGACTGGCAACATCACCTTCGACCCGTATGGCGATCTCATCAAGCCGCCGTACACACTGTTCCAGGTGCAGCAAGGACAATGGAAGAGCATCAGGACGGTGGGCGGCAGCAGCGGCGTCTAACTGTGCGCGGGCGGGCGCCGGCGATTTTGCCTCTATGACGGCGGGAAAAAACCGTGATACCGGGCGTTGCCGGCAACGCTGGTTTCAACGAGGTGGCCGGCCGCGCCTACCGACTGGAGCGTTTCAACCGTGCCAGTGCGATTCGACACGAAGGTCCACTGCGTGGCGGCGTCCTGCGACAGGTCGCTCGCGTGTATTTTGCGCAGGGCGCTCAACAGCGCCTCGCTATCCGGCGAAACCATCACAAAGCCCTCGTTCGCAAGCGCAGCCTCGTTCAGGCCGAGCTCGGTGCACACCTGCATACGCAGCGGCGCCTCGAGCTGATTCGCGCGCCGCGACTGCTCGATCTGCTCGACGGTTGCCGCATCGACCAGGATTCCCTGCCGGAGCAGCGGCTTGTTTTGCCACGCGTCAGGAGGACAGCCCTTGTTCTGCGGCGCCAATTCGACGAACGGATTGATTTCCGCGGGATAGATCCGGCAGACCAGCGGCCGCTGCTCGTAGATATTGCAGCGCATATCGGCGCGCAGATTGGGACAGGCTCCTTCGAATGCCGCGGCGAGCACGATCGAAATACGGACCGGCAAGCTTCCGCTCATGGCCGGTGACGACCGGGCCCGTTTGTATTCCGCTTGCGCATTGCCGGCTTCGGGCTCGACCGGCCACGGGATAGCCTCGCAAATGAGTTCCATTTTCCCGCCGCGCTCGAGCCACGCGATAGCCTCGGTAACCGTCAGCGCGAGGCGCAGGTCGTGGCAGCATTTGCCGCATTCAGTACATTCGAAATCGATGTCATTCATCATAAGTTCCTCGCCGCGAAAGTCTACGCCGGCTTTAGTCGGACCAGATGACAAATTCTGACAGCAGAGCCGATAAACTTTTTGCGGCGAGCGGCTCTAGCAGTTCCCTCGAAGGTGGCTGACTCGCGATCTTCAACGGACCGGCGATACGCCGCAAACACAAGTCCGCGCGATCCGGGCAGCCTGCGAAAAATCTTGACAGGGCTCGTGATCCACCTATAGTTCACCATATGGCAAAGTCTCCAGTCAGTCAGCTCGATCGCACGTTTTCCGCCCTTGTGGACCCGACACGGCGGGCCATCCTCGCTCGCCTCGAGCGGGAGCCCGGGCTGTCGGTCAAGGAAATCGCGCGGCCGCTGCCGCTCAAGCTCCCCGCGGTCATGAAGCACCTCGACGTGCTGAGCGACGCGGGTCTGGTATCGCGTACCAAGAGCGGGCGGACGGTGTCGGTCGATCTGGTCGCGGGGCCGATGGAGGAGGCAATGGCATGGTTGAGACGCTATGAGCGTTTCTGGTCCGCGAGCCTCGACCGGCTCGCCGATTTTGTGGAGGGAGACGGGCAATGACCCAGGAAAAGCCGAGCCTGACTATCGTGCGGCGCATCAAGGCACCTCCAGCCCGAGTGTATGCAGCGTGGACCCGGCCCGAACTGATGGTGCGCTGGTGGGGGCCCGACGCCGGGCCGGTACTCAGCGCCGAAGCCGATCCGCGCGTGGGCGGCCGCTTTCGCGTGGTGTTCCAGACACTGGATGGCGAAACGCACGACTGTCGCGGCGAATACCTGGAGGTCGAAGCGGACCGCAAGCTCGTCTTCACGTGGGAATGGGTTACGCTGCCCGAGCGCCGCTCGCAGGTCACGCTCAGCCTGCGCCCGATCGAGGAGGGGACCGAACTCACGCTCACGCACGCACAGTTCTTCGACGAGGCCGCACGCGATGCTCATCGGAGCGGCTGGGGCACGGCCCTCGACAAGCTCGACGCGTTCATGGCTCGGCTGGAAGACGAAGGCAACTGACGCAGGTCGGAAACACATTCAACTCATACCGAGGTCGAATATGAAGCTCTATTACGCGGAGACACTGGCTCCGCGAAAAACCTGTGCAGTGGCAAAGTATTTAGGTTTGCCAATCGAATACGCTTTCGTCGATTTGACGAAGGGTGAGCATCGCAAGCCGGACTATCAGGCGATCAATCCGAATGGCAAGGTGCCGTGTCTTGTCGATGGCGGGAAAAGTATCTGGGAAGCCGACGCGATCATCAGCCATTTCGCCCGTCGCGCGCAGTCCAACCTCTGGCCGGCCGACGACCGGCTGGTCGACGTGCTGCGCTGGTTTAGCTGGAACAACCACCATTTTTATCCGCATGCCGGCATGCTTTACTTCGAGTCCATTATCAAGCCGGTGTTTGGACTCGGCGGCCCCGATCCGTCGAAAGTGGCCGAAGAGCAGGGTATGTTTCGGAAGTCCGCCAGCGTGCTCGAGCAGCATCTTAAAGGCCGTAAATGGCTGCTTGGTGACGGCCTGAGCGTTGCGGATTTCTCCGTCGCCATTGCGCTGCCGTATGCAAAGAACGCAGCCATGCCGCTTGGCGAATTTCCGGAAATGCAGCGCTGGCACGATCAACTGAACGAGATCGAAGCGTGGCGCAATCCGTTTCCGGTGCGTTCGGCAACCTCAGCCGCGAACGCTGCGCTCAACGCGTGAAAATACAGTCATGTGCTGCGCGATCGTTGCACTCGCCATGACCTTGCTCGCCAGTTGGCGCAGCGTGTCGGGCACGCTGACCGGCCGCGCCGGATGGCTACGCCGCATCGCGATCGTGTCGATTGCGATCGGCGCGGCCGCCGGCTCGGCGCTCGCAGCCGATCAATTCGCCGAGGTTGGCGGCGGGCAGTCGGCGTTTTATACCCGCCTGAGGGCAACGCCGATTTGCGCTCATTTCATCCGTTAGCAGCGGATTTTCTTTCATGGACTCGACAGCGGATTAATTTCGTCAGCGCATTGACTGCTGTCCCGCGTCTTATCACACTCCGCGCCGCAATAAAATAAAGTTTCTCGTAGAAGCCGGCGTGCATTCGAGCCTTTAGAGCATTAACTCCGTTTATTACGTGAGTCATTCTGTTTGCATACACCATGCACTAGTGCAGGAAAGATTGTGAAAGGAAGTTGACACGGGAACGTTTGCCAAACTAGGCTACGCACTATCGCTAAAACTGACCTTGTTCCTGTTCACCTGCCCGGAGACGCAGGTATGCCGTTGTGTTGTCTGTCAGTCTGGCGATCGCTTCAAAACGGAAGAAAATGGTTCACGCCAGCTTTTCGAAAGGATTGTAAAGATAAGCCAGCGCAATTTAAAAATCAGCCACAAGTGCTGAGGTAGTAACACGTCCATATATTCTCGCTAGCAATCTGCGGCTAGTGCGGGAGACCTTTTTCGCTGAAAAAAAGAGAAACACAGCTTAAGCACTCAACGCACTTTCTTTATGCCGATTTTGTCAGTCGAGGATTAATAATGCGTATAAATTTCCGATTGCAGATACAGTGCCTGGCGTTAGCCGGGATAATGGTCCTGGCGGGCTGCGGCGGTTCGGACGGCTCGTCAACGCCTTCGAGCAAGTCCGCCCAGGCGCCCACGGCCGCTTCCGACGCGGCGCTCGCGCCGCCTACCGCGCCGATCGTCGCGGATGCCTCGATCAACAAGAGCGTGCCGCCGGTCGAATTGCCCGACACGGTCACCCCGATCAACTACAAGCTGTGGTTCCGGCCGAACCCGGCGCTGTCTTCTTTCGACGGCCGCGCGGACGTTCAGATCAAGGTGCTGAAGTCCGTCAACGCGATCACGATCGCCGGCCACCGTATCAAGTTTACCAACGGCTCGATCACGCTGCAGCCGGGCAACATCCAGTTGATCGCCACGCCTCAGGATGACGGCGATTTCTACCAGCTTCGGCCCGTGAGCGGGCAGATCGCCGCCGGCAACTACTCGCTGCACATGGAGTGGAGCGGCATCATCAACTTCAAGACCTATGACGACCCGGTCGCCAAAACCGGCGGCAGTTGCGGCAACGATCCCTATCCGGGTTGCTCCGCGGCGGAGGGCGTGTTCCGCGTCGATCTGAAGTCGACCGATGGCACGACCAGCGGCGCGATTCTCACGCAAGGGGAATCGAACCTCTCGCGCCAATGGTTCCCGGGCTGGGATGAGCCGGCGTTCCGGCCCACCTATGAGGTCAGCGCTGAAGTTCCGCAAAACTGGAACGTCGTGTCGAACGCGGCGGAGAAACCGGCGGTGAACGTGGATAGCGGCTACAAGCTGGTCTCGTTCGAAAAGACCCCGCCGATGCCGTCCTATCTGCTCTTCTTCGGCGGTGGTCAATTCGACATTCTCGAAGACGACTTCGCGAGCCCGCTGCCCGATCACAAGGGTCTGCATCTGCGCATCTTCACGCCACCCGGCATGCGTGACTGGGCAAAACCGGCCATGCAGCAGACCAAGCAGGCGCTCGATTACTACTATCGATACACGGGTATTCCGTTGCCGCTCACCAAGTTCGACACGATTGCCGCGAACGACGCCTTCAAGGAGCAAAAAGATCTGAACTTCGGCGGCATGGAGAACTGGGGCGCGATTCTCGAGTTCGCCGACGATATTCTGCCGCCGCCCGGCACCCCGATGTCCGACTATGGAGTGACGGTTTTGACGCATGAAGCCGCGCACCAATGGTTCGGCGATCTGGTCACGCTCGACTGGTGGGACGACGTGTGGCTCAACGAATCGTTCGCGACGTTCTTCGAGAACAAGACCAAGGTGCGCTTCTTCCCGGACCGCTTCAGTTGGGTCGACGACGTGAAGAACAAGTATGCGGTGATCAATGCCGATCTGAAGTCCACTTCCTTCCCGGTGCAGCCGAACTTTAACGGCTGGGCCTCGAATGACTTCGTGCTGAGCGCAAGCCCCTTTACGTACGACAAGGGCGGCCATGTGCTGAAGATGCTGGAAAACTATCTCGGCGAAGAGGTGTTGCGCAAGGGGTTGCAGTCGTATCTGGCCGACTACGCGCTCGGCAACGGCACGCCTAAGCGTTTGTGGGACGAACTGGCGAAGGCCAGCGGCGAGCCGATGGTCGCGATTGGCGACAGCTTCGTGCGCCAAACCGGCGTGCCTTTGCTGTCGCTCGACACCCAGTGCGATCTGACGACCAATCAGACAGTGGTCACGTTGAAGCAGTCGCCGTTCCCTAACCAGAACCAGTACCCCGGCACGCAATGGACGATTCCGTTGACGCTCGCTTACGGTGATGGACTGAGCGCGCGCAAGACGGTTGCGATGAAGGACACGCAAATGCAGGTGCGTCTGAACGGCTGTTCCGCCGTGCTCGCGGATCCGAGCGGCCTCGACTACTACGTGACGAACTACAGCAACAACGCGTGGAGTCAGTTGCTGACGCAAGGTAACGCGCTGAAGGACCCGGTGTTGCTGACCAGTTTGCAGCTCGAGGCCAAACTGCTGGTGAAGAACGGTCTGGCGGATCCGTCGCGTGAAAGCAGTATCGGTTCGCTGGGCGGCGCAACGGCTACGCCGCTCGCACGTCAGTTGTTGATGACGGCGCCGACGACACAGTCCCTGCGTCCGACGATCCGCTATCAGGGCAAGTTCAAGCTGAAGCCGCAGGCGCAGCAGGCGCAATAAGCCTGGCAGGGTGGGCAGACGGCCTCGCGCCGTCGTGAAAGAGCCGTCACGTGGCCCGCATTCTTCGCGATGCGGGCCACGGTACGACTGCATCCATCGGAGCCATACGCCGCGAGCGGTGCTCATCGAGCAAGGCGCCATCTCGAACGATCAGATCCGTGCCATCGCCACCTCAAGCCGAACGTGGTCTGCTCTCCAGCCAGTTTCGCAACAAGCCCGCCAGAAGCGCGCTAGCGAGCACGGCAAGATACAGCGTAACGAGACTGTGACGCCATGTATCGAGCGCAAGCTGATGCGTCAGCAGTTTCGAATCGGGCGCGGGGAGAACGGCATGCATTGCGACGACCGCCCGCTTCATTCGCAGAAAACCCACGGCCGAAAGCAACGGCAGAAGAACGAGCAGGGCAAACAGTACCGGTCTGGCGCGTTGCGCCGCCGGATGATGACGCAAGCGGAACCACACGCCAAGGCAACCATGAATCCAGCCCGGCGCAAGCAGCGCAAGTTGCAGACCTTGCGTGCCGCTTGTGATCAGCGATATCACAATCCGCTCGTAGTTCGGCTCGAAACCATATAGCGACGCCGCAAGGCGCGTTGTGACCGCATGCCGGATGAGCAGCAGAGGCAGGCTGAGCCCGGCCCACAGGCGAATCCATTCGTCCGGCGGGAGCGCCCAGTGACGCCGCCCGTAAATCGTGCGCACAGCCAGCGCGAAATGGAGCAGGGCGGCACCATACAGCAGGATCGTGCCGGGCACGCTGTGCCATACCCATAGAGCCAGCATCAGTCCGCGCCCGGCTAGATCGAGCGACCAGATTCCGAGCGCATGATTGACCAGATGCAAAGACAGATAGATGAGCAGCACGACGCCGGACCCCAGTTGCAGGCGGCGCAGAAGAGGCCGTAGTTCCGCTCGCACTTTACCCTCCCTTCCATTCGTAAGCTGCGTAGAAACGGCTTGAGGGGCCGCCGCAGCCGGGTCACGTCGAGCATATCGCGGCGCCTGCCGGGTTTCTGCGTTCCTCATGCTTTGCGAGCAGGCGTAAGCGCGCGCTTGCGGGATCGGCTCTCGTGTGCCGTACTCTGGCGCACCGCCTCGGCGAATCGCTGTAGCGCGGACAGCGAGCCGCACACGCTCTGATATTCCTCGCGGCCGATCCTGCCGTCGAGGATGACGGCCATGCCCGAGGTACGAGCCATGTCGATGATGTCCATGTTGACTACTCCTTTCAGGTTCTCTCACCTGCAAGACTGCGGACGCGGCGTGGCTATTCCCGCGTTGACGATCGTATTTAGCCTGTAAGCCGCCGGCACTGAATTCGCCCGCCACCACTATTTTCGTTTTTCCGGGAATAAAGCCGGCGACACCGTGGTCGTGCAGGTGAACCGAGTCGTGTGGCCCGCCGGATGATCCCGCGGTTTGCCTGCGAATCCTTATCGTGAGGTCGACATGTCGTCACATCATTCATTCAACCCATCGCGCCGCGGCGCACTGAAATGTCTTGCTTTCGGGGGCGTAGGCACGGTGTTCGTGCTCGCGGGCGGCATTCTCACGCCCGTGGAGCTGGCGCTTGCGGCCGACGCGAAATCGTCCGCGACATCGATGGGTGTGCCGCTTTTCCTGCAGATCAGCGATTCACATATCGGCTTCAATAAAGAGGCGAATCCGGACGTCGCGGGCACGCTCAAGCAAACGATCGACTACGTCAATGCCATGCCGGTCAAGCCCGCGCTGACTATCCACACGGGCGACATCACGCATCTTTCCAAGCCGGCGGAATTCGATCTCGCGGCGCAGCTGATGTCAGGGTTGAATATCACGGAGCTTCATACCGTGCCGGGCGAACACGATGTGACGGACGGGCCAGGAACCGAGTACTTCAGCCGCTTCGGCAAGGCTTCGGACAACAAAGGCTATTACAGCTTCGACCACAATGGCGTGCATTTCGTCGCGCTCGTCAACGTGATGCATTTCAAGCCTAACGGCCTGGGCAGCCTCGGCGACGATCAACTCGCCTGGCTTGAAAACGACCTCAAGAGCCGCTCGTCCAGCACGCCGATCGTCGTCTTTGCCCACATGCCGATGTGGACGATCTACGAGCCTTGGGGATGGGGCACGGGCGACGCCGGTCAGGCGATGAGCTATCTGAAGCGTTTTGGCTCGGTGACCGTACTGAACGGCCATATTCATCAGATCGTGTCGAAGGTCGAAGGCAATATCACGTTCCATACCGCTCGCTCGACCGCCTATCCGCAACCAACCGCCGGCAATGGTCCCGGCCCCGGGCCGCTCACGGTAGCGAGCGATCAACTTCCAAAGATGCTCGGCGTGACCAGCATCAAGATCGAGCGCCATCCGCTCAAAGCGACGCTTGACGATACAACACTCGTTTGATTGCAGGATTTTCTTTCACGCAGGAGATCAGTTATGCGAAATAATTCTCTATACAGTACGCTTGTGATGTTGTTCGGCGGCTCGGCGCTCGTCGCCGCATCGGCCGGGCTTTCCGTTGCACAAGCCCAGACGCCCAACACCGTGGTCATCAAGAACTTCATGTTTTCGCCGATGGAGCTCACCGTCAAAGCCGGATCGACGGTGACGTGGAAAAACCTCGACGGCGAGCCGCACACTGTCGTGAACGACGCCGGCATGTTTCGCTCTGCCGCGCTGGATCAAAACGATACCTACCAGTTCAAGTTCGACAAGCCCGGGGTGTACAAGATCTTCTGCGGCATCCACCCGAATATGAAAGAAACGATCACCGTGCAATAGGTGCCGGATCCTGCGTGGGCGCTACGCGCTCACGCAGTCATGCGTCGCGTTTAAAGCGGCAACTGCCCGCGGGCAGTGCGCCTGTTGGCGTGCTTATTGCATAATAAGGATGCACCGCGCATGTTCGTACCGCTTCCCATCCGCCCAGCCCGGAGTTGTACCGCAAGTGTTCGCGGTGTCGCCTATTGATACATGCGGCGTTGAATCTTTTACCTGTTTCGCCGACGTGTACCGGATCCGTCAAGCTGCTGTTTAAAGTGCAGCATTGCCGTAGCGAGGCTGCACGAGACGCGAAATAGATTCATCCAACAAAATAAATTCCTCGAACATCACCCGCCGTTGAATCGTATGAACAAAGTCTGCCCTACAGGGCAGACATAGGGATTCCGGAGAGTATTGCGATGTCCAACGATACTGATTTGCCAAAATCCACCATGGAGCGTCCAGATACTCGCTTCGACGCCGGCAGCCGGCCGTCGTCGGCTGCGCCGCCACCCATGCGGTTCGGACGTCTTGCATTATGCGTTGCAACAGCGAGTGCGCTAGCTGTCGGCGTGGTGGGTACGGTCGCGTATGGCGTCTGGTTCAACCACGACCAGCAAAGGTACGCCGACGCTATCTCGGGCGCGCGGCAGGCGCTCGGCACGGCCGGGTCGACGGTGGTCAGACAGACGATCGCGGAACCCGCGCATTCGATCGCACCGGCCGGATCGGCCGCAGTACCCGCGCACGCAGTACCCGTGCAGACAGCAGCGGCAGCATCACCCCTGGAAGAGGCTGGGACAAAAGAGGCCTCCTGGTCCGGCCCGGTTACGCGTCCTCCCGCGCCGACGGTCAGCCGGACCGCCGTAGCCGACGCGACTCCGGCCACCGCTTCGCAGCCTGCCGTTCTTCACGCGGCGTCTCCCGCCAATCCTCCCGTGCAGCAATCGGGCGTCGCCCGATCAGGCAGAGACGCGCGTCTTGCACAGTCGGATCGCCGGTCGGCTTCGACGGCCAATGCCCGGCACAAGAGCAGTCTGTTCGCCCGCATGGGTTCGTTCTTTCGTCGCGTGAGCTATCGTCAGCATGGCACCGGAAGCCAGCAAGACATCTATTCCCATCCCTGAGCGAGCGCGCAACCGGTTCGCTGCCGGGAGGCCCGCGCTCGCCATCCGCTTCAGGCCGGGCCCGGCTGTGATCGCCGCGGCCGCGCTGATTTGTCTGCTGACAGGACTTCTGTACCTGGCGCTGCAGATCCGGACGATCTTCTCCGACCAGTTGAAGCAGGAGTATGCGGGGCTCGTTCTCGAAGCGGTCGAACGCGCGGAAAGCGCGCGAAACGTAGTCGGCATCTGGCAGCGACTGCCCGACGCCGCGCAAGCCGGAGCCGCCGGATACCAGCGGGCTCAGGGGTACCGGCAGGCGCGAACCGAACTTGCTCAGCGGCTCGCGTCACTCGCGGCGCTGGTGAATGCCAGTCCATCGGCGGCGCCGCGTTTGCCCGCATCTTCGCTTGGACCCGACGCCGATCTGCGCGATACGGATGCCGCGCTCGGTGCCGCGTCGGCCTGGTGGCGAGCACAACGCGACGCGGACAGCGCCGACGTGCGCGTGCGGATTGCTCACATTGCGCGCACGCTGATCGCATTGGCAGCGTTGCTGTTCTGCATGCTGATCACCGCGCTGGGGATGTATGCGAAACGCAATCGCCTGCTGGCAGGCAGGTCGAACGAATTCGAATGGGCGGCACTGCACGACGCAATGACCGGGCTGCCGAACCGGCGCAAGCTGTTCGCCTCACTCGAAGAGGTGGTGACAAAATCGCGCGCGTTCGCGGCGCCTTGCAAAATCGCCGTGCTGTATGTGGATCTGGATGGCTTCAAGCACGTCAACGATTCGCTCGGCCACCGCGTCGGCGATGAATTTCTGATCGCCGTTTCGAAGCGCTTTCGTGAGTCGGTGCGTAAAGGCGATGTGGTCGCGCGGATCGGCGGCGACGAATTCGCCATCCTGGTGTGCGAGTTTTCGACGAATGCGGAGCTGGGCGAAATCGCCAGGCGGCTGATTGCCTGCGTCGCTCAAACGGACCGGGAGATAGGGGTCGGCGGGGTTCGCGCCAGCATCGGGATTGCCAGTTTTCCTGATCCTGTCGACGATTATCAGCGCCTTGTGGCGTCCGCCGACGAGGCGATGTACAGGGTCAAGCGTAGTGGCAAGAACAGTTACGCGTTTGCAAACGGGGCGAGTTGATCCGCGCCTTTGATGATGTCCACCCGCTTAGAGCGTCGCGGCCTTTTCAGCCGTCAGCGTCGACTTGCGGCGCGATAGTTCGTCGATCAATACGATGCGTAACTCGTCGGACAGGTGTTTCCATCCGCGAATTTCGTCGCGTGTGCGCAGACAGCCGATGCACCAATCCGTATTGCTGTCGATTTTGCAGATGTCGATGCAAGGCGAGGGAACCGTTGCGATCGGTACGCTCGGTGCAATCGACTCGATCGGTGCGGCGCTTGCGCTGGCTTGATCCTGCTTTTTATCGAATGCCCCCGCAGAGCCAGGCTGGCATTTCGTGTCATACGCAGCGCTCTTTAAGTCGCTCATTTCCGGATCCGTTCTACTTGAATTGGCTGTGAGCGCGGCGGCCAGCCGTTCGGCCGCGCGCTCCAGAATTGGCCCGCGGGAGTATAGCAAGCGGCTGCACAACCCTGCGCCTCGCGCGCGAACGCACGCGCCGACTTATTTCGTGTTAAAAAATCGGGGCCTGCTGATATGCGATGAAATATGTCGGCACGGCTGCCGTCGTTCCGAAGTCATCCGCAGCGGAAGAGTCAATGTCCAGATATTCGTTGATGCGCGCCCTGGAGCGTGCAAGCCGGCCTGAGTGGATCGTTGCTGTGCTGACGGCAACACTGGCGGCCTGCGCGCCGCTACCGCCGGCTGCAAATCCGGTTGCAAATCCGGCTGCGGATCAAACCCAGCGTCAGGACGCGCCGCAAGCGCCTGCTTCGGTTGCGGTGCGCTCAGCCGACGGGCCGCTGCCGGTTCCCCCGAATCTCATTGCGTTGACGCAGCCGGCGGGCCAGAAGCGCCTGATGGCCACCCCCCACAACCGCTCGTACTGGCCGCTTTCGCAATACTTCGAAACGCAGCGCAACGAGGCTTACTGTTCGGTTGCGACTTCGGTGATGGCGCTCAATGCGCTGGGCATCCGCCGTCCCGCGTCGACGCTGTATCCGGATTTTCCATTCTTCTCGCAGGAGGATTTCTTTCGCAACGTCGATCCACAGGTAGCCAATGCCGCGCGGGTATCGAAGGAGGGCATGACACTCGACCAGCTCAGCGTGGCCCTGAGCGCATTTCCTGTCGAGGTGAAGGCGTTCCATGCCAACGATCTGACGCTCGACCAGTTTCGCGATCTGATTCGCGACACGACGAGCCGCAGCGGCCGCTTTGCGTTGCTGAACTTCAGGCGCGTGGACATCGGTGAAACAGGCGGCGGCCATTGGTCGCCACTGGCCGCCTACGACGCCGCAAGCGATAGCGCGCTGTTGCTCGATGTCGCGCGCTACAAGTATCCGGCGGCGTGGGTGCCGGTCGCGCAACTGTACGCGGGAGCCTTGGCGGTCGACTACGTCAGTGGACTTTCGCGCGGGATTGTGATCGTCGGCACGCGAGCGCACTAACGCTTTCCACGGCCTGCTGGTCCCGCAGATTGTCCAGCGCTTTTCCTATGGCTACTGCTGCCGGCCGCGATTGAACGGCGCGCACCTCAATCGTCCTGATTGCGCCACTCGGTGAGTCCCTCGCGCCCATTCAATTCGATGAACGACGGCAGCGCGCGCAGTCCGCGGATATAGCGCGCGAGATGCGGCCAGCCGAGTGCCGGACGCGGCATATTGCGGGTCCAGCGCATCAGCACGACGGCGAGGAAATCCGCTGTGCTGAGCTTGCCGCCGACCAGAAAATCGCGTCCGTCGGCGAGCTCGGTGTCGAGCCGGTCACAGGCTTCTTCGATGCGGCGTCTCGCAAGCGCCCGAACGCCTTCGGCCCCCGCGGGATCGCCGTCGCTATCGGCGTAAAACCAGTCGCGCATGGCGGGCAGCACCGTGTTGGCCAGATAGATCATCAACTCCAGCCACGCCGCGCGCTCAGCGGAGCCGGGCTCGGGGGCAAGGCCCGCTTCGGGATGCAGTTCGGCCAGCAGCATGAGCAACGCGGCCGACTCGTGGCGCGGCGTGCCGTCGACCATCAGCGTAGGCACGCGGCCAGACGGATTCAGCCGCAGATATTCAGGGTCGCGCTGCTTGCCGACGTTGATGTCGACAAGACGGGTCTGGAACTCGACGCCCATTTCTATCAGCATCCAGTGAACCGCCATACTGGCCGCGCCGGGCGAATAGCAAAGAAGGTAGCTCATTTGTCGGTTGACGAGGTTGGCTGAAGTGGAGCGTAGTCTAACGCCATGCGTGCCGGGCAGGCACTCGGCAGGCCCGCAAGAGCCGCATGATCTCGGCCGCTCAACCACCCGGCCGGCCCGCGCGATTGCCGTCCTTACGAAAACTCGTGGGTAGTCCATCGGCCGTTAATGGTCCTATGCTGCCCCTGTTCATGTTCGAAGGTGACGCAACGCGATGTGTGCACTCGATAGGCGGACTTTGCTAAAAGGCGCGCTCGCCGCGCCGTTGCTGCGCGTAGCAGCGCGCTCTCCTGCGTACGCCCAGCACGCTTCGAACGGTCCAACTGAGCCGCCGCCGGGCCCGACCCGACGCCGCATGCGGCCCGGCGACCCGTCATGGCCGTCGGCGCGGGCCTGGCAGGAGCTGAACCGGGCCGTTGAGGGCCGCCTGAGCGCTGTCACTTCGCCATTGGCGATCTGCGCGCAAACGCCTGCAGGCACCGCTTGCATGGAAGTCTTCGGGCGCCTGAAAAACCCCTACTACCTCGGCGACACCCCGGCGCTGACGCAGGCTTCGGGATGGCTCGATGCATGGACATCGGCGCCGAGCGCCTACGTGGTGGCTGTCGCCAACGCGAACGACGTCGCGCGCACAGTCGATTTCGCGCGCGAGCATCGTCTGCGGCTGGTCGTCAAAGGCGGCGGTCACAGCTACCAGGGCACGTCGAACGCGGCCGATTCGCTGCTGGTCTGGACGAGATCCATGCGCGACATCACCCTGCACGATGCGTTCGTGCCGGCAGGATGCGAAGGGCGCCTGAAGCCCGCGCCCGCGGTGACGGTAGGCGCCGGTGCGCTGTGGGGACACGTGTACGACGCCGTGACCACGCGTGGTGGCCGCTATGTTCAAGGCGGCGGCTGCCTGACGGTGGGCGTGGCCGGGCTCGTGCAAGGGGGCGGCTTCGGCAGTTTTTCGAAACGGTTCGGCACCGCCGCCGCGAGTTTGTTGCAGGCGGAAGTCGTCACGGCCGATGGCGAGGTGCGCATCGTCAATGCATGCTCGCACCCGGATCTTTTCTGGGGGTTGAAGGGCGGCGGTGGCGGCAGTCTCGGCGTCGTTACGAGCCTGACGCTACGCACGCATGAGTTGCCCGATCAGTTCGGTCTGGTACGCGCGACAGTGAAGGCATCGTCGGATGACGCGTTCAAAGCGCTGATCGGCGAGTTCGTCGCATTCAGCGCCGACCATCTGGTGAGCGAGCATTGGGGCGAAACGGTCGCCTTCCACGCCGACAACACGTTAGGCATTTCGATGCTGTTTCAGGGCATGAACCAGGACGATGCCGCACGAGTCTGGCAACCGTTTTTCGATTGGATCGCGGAGCCCGCCCACGGCTGCACGACAACACCGCCCCAGGTGCTAAGCCTGCCGGCGCGACGTTTGTGGGACGCTGAGTTCATCATGCAGCATCTGCCCGGCGTGCTGAAGATTGACGATCGTCCGGGCGCGCCGGCAGAGAATGTTTTCTGGACGAGCAACGTCGGCGAAGCGGGGCAATATCTGTACGGCTATACCTCGACCTGGCTGCCTGTCGCGCTGGTGGCTCCCGCTCAGCGGGGGCGCCTGACCGATGCGCTGTTCGCAAGCACCCGGCACTGGACGGTCTCGTTGCACTTCAATAAGGGCCTCGCGGGGGCACCAGCGGACGCATTGAACGCAACCCGGGATACCCCGATGAACCCGGCCGTACTCGACGCCTTTGCATTGGCGATCATTGCAGGCGAGGGTGCTCCGGCCTTTCCCGGCATGCCGGGCCACGAACCCGATGTAGCGCGGGGACGACGTGCTGCAACGCGAATCGCGCAGGCTGCGCAGACACTACGTACGGTTGTCCCGGAGCCTGGCACCTACTTGTCCGAGAGCAATTTCTTCGAAGCCGACTGGCAGCACGCGAACTGGGGAAGCAATTACGCGCGGCTGGCTGCCGTGAAACGCCAATACGATCCTGACGGCCTGTTCTTCGTCCATCACGGCGTGAACTCGGAAGAGTGGAGCGCCGACGGTTTCACGCGAGTTCAAAATACAGAAGGGGCTGGCGCCTAAGGCGGCCAGCCCCTTTAACCTCGATGCGGCAAGCTACGCAGAACGCCTCAATGCACCGGCGCGTGAGTCTGCTCGGCCGGACGCGGCTGCGTCACGGCGCTCACCAGGAAGAAAACGATGATGTTCACGGCGAGGGCCAGGAAGCCGATATTGATGTCCTTTAGCGCGTCGGGCAAAAACGGCATCAACTGCCCAATGCTCAGATGGAGCGTGGTGGTCAGGGTCACGACCGCGACGCCCGCCAGAATCCCGCAAAACGCGCCGTACTTGGTCGCCCGGTTATTAGGCATCAAACTGCAGATCACCGCCGGAAAGAGCTGGGTCACAAAGCTGTAGCCCATCAGCAGCAAGGCCACGATCGTCTCGCCGCCGTGCAGCGTAAAGCCGACGGCCACCAGCGCCACCACCGGCACCAGGAAGCGCGCGAGGTTGGCTACCGTCGCGTCGGACGCATTGCGGCTCACCATGCCGCGATACACGTCGTTGGCAAGCAGCGTGGATGCCGACGTCAGGATCATCGATCCCGGCACCAGCGCCGTCAGAATCCCGGCCCCGCCGATCACGCCGACGAACCACGGGTCGAAAGTCTGCAACGACAGGCGGAACAGCGACAGGTCGATGTCGCCGCCCTTCAGGCCCGGCACCTTCAGCGTTGCCGCAAAGCCCACGAAGAACACGAACAGCAGAATGAGCTGGTAGAGCGGCAGCACCATTGCGTTACGGCGGAAAATACGCTCGTTCTTCGCCGTGAAAATCGAACCGAACGAGTGCGGCCACATGAAGAAGCCTAGTGCGGTGAGCAGCACGGTCGACTGGAACCAGATCACGCTCGACCCCTTGGCCGGGAAGCTCAGGAAGCCCGGGCGCGCGGTGTCGATGGCGCGGAACATGTCGGCGAAGCCGCCGTAATAGTGCAACGGCAGGTAGATGCCGAGGAACAGTACGATCGCCAGAATCAGGATATCTTTCACCACCGAGTTCCACGCCGAGCCGCGCACCCCGGAGACGGTCACGTAAGCCGTCACCACCGCGGCGCCGATCCAGATGGCGGTTGTCGAGGAAATCGCGCCATACGAGGCGGTCGCAACGATGATGCCCAGGCCCTTGAGTTGCAGCACGAGGTACGGAATCAACGCGGCCACGCCGACCAGCGCGACCAGCGTGCCGAGCGCCGGGCTATCGTACTTGCGCGCGAAGAAATGCGGCTGCGAAACGAGGCGGTGGTTTTTCGCGTAACGCCAGATCGGCGGCAGCATCCAGTACGAAAGGATGTACGCCAGCGTGCCGTAGGCAAGAATGTAGTAGACCGGTGCGCCCTTGCCGTACGCAAAGCCGCTGCCGCCGAGGAAGGTGAAGGTCGTATAGATCTCGCCGGCCATCAGCAGGAACACGAACGCGGTGCCGAAGCTGCGGCCGCCCACGGTCCACTGTTCGAGACTCATGTCGTGGCCGCGCCGCGCGCGCACGCCCAGGTACAGCGCAAACAGCGTAATGGCCGCAATGATGATGAGGGCGCTCATGAGTGGGCCTCCTCTGCATCCGCCGCAAGCTGACGGTTGCTCGGATCCAGACGGTAGACGATCGCCATGATGAGGGCACTCAGGACCACCCACATGACGATCCAGGCCAGCACGAATGGCATGCCGAATACCAGCGGTTCGACACGATTCACAAACGGGACGCCGAGCAGAATGCCGATGAACGGCAGCGCGGCGAGTGCACGAAGCAACATGGGGGCAACTCCTCGAACCGGTAAGTACGTCTCGTTGAAAGTGCAGCTTCGCTGAGGACTTTATGCCTGATGCTTCGAGCCCGTAAAGTCCGTCAAAAAAGTGTAGGCTTTCTGAAAGTTGCACGCGCATCTTTCCGCGCCTGTCTGCTGCGGTGCAACGCCGCGCGTGGCTTGCATCGTCCCTTTTTTACCTATTTGCGTGCCGCACCGCGATATCATCTGCCTCACACAACGCGGGCATCGCTCTGGAGCGAGGAGCGCCCCAGCACTTCAACTCAGCGTAGCGCCCCGGCGGGCAGTCAGTCAATCAAGCCGCCGGAGCCGCTGCCCGAAACGGATCGCATATGGTCGAAAGTCTGGTCTCGGATATCCTGTTTGGCTTCACCGGGCTGATCAGCATCATCAATCCAATCGGCATGGCGTTCGTTTTTCTCGACCGCACCGCATCGCTCACCACCGAAGACCGTACCGCGCTCGCCAAGAAGATCGCCTTCAACGTGATGTGCGTGCTGCTGGTTGCCTTCTTTGTCGGCACCCCGATTCTGCATTTCTTCGGCATCTCCATGCAGGCCTTGCGGATCGGCGGCGGCCTCGCGGTAGCGGTGAGCGGCTGGCAGATGCTCAATGCGCCCGATACGCCGGCCGAACAACCGGCCGTCAAGCGGGTGGATTCCGATAACGCGATGTCGAAGGCATTTTTTCCGCTCACCATTCCGCTTACTACCGGGCCGGGTTCGATCGCCACCGCGATCGCGCTGACCGCGAACCGCACGCATAAACTCTCGGAGTTCGTGCTGTCGGGCATCGCTTCGGTGGGGATCTCGATCCTCGTGGCGGTCACGGTCTATCTGGTCTACAGCCGGGCCGTGGTTTTCGCAAAGTATCTCGGCGCGGACGGCACCAAGGTCGCGATGCGCGTCTCGTCGTTTCTGCTGCTGTGCATCGGCGTGCAGATTATCCTGACCGGTTTTTCGGAGTTCCTGATACCGATCGCGCAGATGCAACCCGTGGTCAAATAGCGAAGACAGGAGGGAATCTCATGTGCCGCTGGCTCGCTTATACCGGCAACCCGCTTCAACTCGAAACGGTGCTGTTCAACGCCAAACATTCGCTGATCGACCAGAGCCTGCATTCGCGGCTCGGCCATACCACCACGAACGGCGACGGGTTCGGCATCGGCTGGTACGGCCATCCCACCGATATCCCGTTTCGCTACCGCTGTATCCAGCCCGCATGGAGCGACCGCAATCTGCGCGAGGCCGCGCGGGCCATCCGCGCGCCATTGTTCGTCGCGCATATCCGTGCGGCCACCGGCACGCCGTCACAGGAAACCAACTGTCATCCGTTCCGCTATGGCCGGTGGCTCTTCATGCATAACGGGCTGGTGCGCAACTTCCCTCTGGTGCGCCGCGAGCTGATGCTGGCGATCGATCCCGAGTTATTCGCCTCGGTTGAAGGTTCGACGGATTCCGAGGTGCTGTTTTATCTCGCGCTGACCTTCGGTCTCGAACTTGCGCCGGTGACCGCGCTCGAGCGCATGGTGGGATTTGTCGAAGACGTCGGGCGCAGACAAGGGGTGGATGAGCCGCTGAACATGACGGTCTGCGCGACGGATGGCGAACAGATCGTCGCGGTTCGCTATTCGAGTGAAAGACAGTCGCGCTCGCTCTTTCACAGCACCTCGTTCCAGCATTTGCACGAGCTGTATCCGGACGACCCACGCATCACGGCGGTGGGCGATAACGCCTTCCTGGTGTTGTCGGAGCCGCTTTCGGATCTGCCGGGTTGGTGGGAGGAGATTCCCGAGAGCACGGCCGTGATCGCACGGGGCGGTGAGATAGAGCAGTATCCGTTCGAACCGAAACTGGTCGAGCTCAAATCGGCGTAGCGCGTTGCGCGTTGCGATAGTTCGGTCCGCGGCCCGCCGCGATCCGCGACCCCGCGTTGTGCCGCGCTAGCGCGTCAGCAGCATCGAACTCAGCACCGAAAACACCGTCGACGGCAATTCCGCGAGACGGCTCACCACCACGTTGTGCGGATAGAAATCCTCGACTGCATCGGTCAGCACGCCGATGCCGACCAGTTCGATGCCGCGTTTGTGGATCGCCGCGACGCGTTCGCGCAGATCGTAGCGCAGCACCTGCGGATCGCCGTCGCCGGTCGACGGATAGCCGTCCGAGAAGACGATCAGGATGCGCCGCTCGGTCTGATGATCGGCGAGCCGCGTCGCGGCCCAGGCGAGCGCCTCGCCGTCCGGATTCTCGTGACCGCAGTCGATTTCGGCAATTCCGCTCAGATCCGTCGCGCCAAAGCGTTTGTAGACTTTCAGGTCGAGCCGCTCGACAAAGCGGTTATAGCGCCGCAAATCCGCGCCGCCCGCCAGTTGCCTTTCATACAGTTGCTTCATCGGCGCGGATTCGAGCGAGCAATAGCCGAGCACTTCGCAGTCGAACGACAACTGCGTAAGCGCATCGCACAGCGCACTCGCGCACAGGCGCGCGAGTTCGATCTTGCGCCCGGCCATCGAGCCGCTGCGATCGATCAGCAAGCTCACGGCGACGTCGCGCCCTTTAGCCGCCCGCTGCGTGCGAAACGGCGTACGGTAACCCGGCGACGTGGCGAGTTTCGCCAGCGCGGTGCGATCGATTTCGCCGCGCTCCTGTTCGCGGCGCCAGCGGGTGCGTTCGTCGGCGCTCAGTGCACGTTCGAGTTTTTCCTTGAGCGGTGCCGTGTCCGCGCGGGCCTGCGCGCGAAGCTCGCGCCAGGTTGCGCTGTCGCCCTGGCCGGTGACGTCGGTGATTTCGTCGAACTCGGTGGCGAGCGGAATCGACAGCCGGTCGCGAGATGCGTTTGACACTGCGGCGGCTTCGCCTTCGGAACGCGCGGACGGCTGCTGCGCATCGGCCAGCGATTGCCCCATGCCGACCGCATTTTCCGCCTGCGCACCGCCGCCTTTGTCGGACGGAGGCGAGGCGGCGTTGTCCTGGTCGGGCAGGGCGATGTCGTCGTCGTTGAACGGTTCGGACGAAGAAGCCGCGGTTTCCGTGTCGAGGTCTTCAACCGGATTCGCAGTGAACACCATGCTGTTGACATCGCCCGCCGACAAAGCCCGCACGCGCGCCACCAGGGCTTGCGCCGCCGCAATGCTATGGGCGCTCGAACGGCTTCTGCGCGCCTCGTCCAGCAGATCCTGCGAGGCGTGCAGCGCGGCCAGCAATGAGTGGACCGCTTCGGTGCGGGTCGGCTGCTCGTCCCATAGCGTACGCTCCACCAGCCAGACCAGCCGGTCGCGCCAATGCAGCTTCGGCCAGCGTTGCCGCGCCTGTTCGGCGGCATGTGCACGCAGTTTGCCGATGAACCAGCGCGCCCCCGGATACTCGTCGAGCAATTGCATGCAGACGCGGCGGTCCTCGATCACCTGTGCAAGATTCGCGCTCACGCCGGCCGGTTGCGCATCCATCTGCGCGAGCGACGAGTGCTTGGCGCGCGCTACCAGCAGATCGAGATAGCCGATCAGCACGTCGCGCTCGACGCCGCCGCTCAACTCATAGTCGGGAATCACGATGCGGCCGGGTTCGACACGCGGTCCATCCGGACTGAACGCGACCGTCACGCCATATTGTCCGGTCAGCACGCGCGCGACCTTGCTGAGCGTCGATTCGAACGCGAAACCTTGTGTGTCGCGGGTGAGATGCCTTGCGTTCATGGCGATCGCCTAGGGTGCGCAGCGGGCGTCAGGCGGCCGGCGCGATGTGATGGCGAACGATGCCGCGAATCAGCGCCGCGTCTTCCGGGCTGACTTTCGCGTAAATCGCCGGACCGGCAGCCCGTTCAGGATCACCGGTGCGCAGCATCAGTTCGGCCCAGTCGAGCAGGCGCCGCGTGGAGAATGCGCTCGACAGGTCTTCGCGGGCGAACGCCGCGCGGCAGTCGGCGGCAATCGCGGCAAGCGTGGTGGCGAGCGCGCGTGTCATATGCGGCGCGAGGGTACGCATCAGCACGTCGGCTTCTTCGGCGGGCGTCAGATAGTCGAGCATATAGACACGCCAGCGATCGAGAAAAGCCTCGTTCATCAGATTCGCACCTTGATACAGGTGACGGAACTGGCTCATCGCGCCGACCGCATTCGCCGTGGCAAACAGCCGGAAGGCGGGATGCGGCGCGACGATCTCATTGCCTTTTTCTTTCAGCACAAGGCGGCCGTGCGGTTCGAGCACGGCGGTGAGGGCGGCGAGAATCGACGGTTCGGCGAAATCGATTTCGTCGACGATCAGCCAGAGGCCTTCGCGCATCGCGGTGGGCAGCACGCCGTCCACCCAGATCGTCTCGCCGCCCTTGACTGTCCAGAAGCCGACAAAATCGCCGACGGTGGTTTGCCCATTCATGTTCGAGCGCAACACGCCGTGATGCGAGCGTGCGGCTACCTGTTCGATCAAGCTGGTCTTGCCCGCGCCAGTGTGACCGATCAGCATCACGCGCCGGTTCTCCACGATATCTTCGACAATGTCGTTAAAGCGCTCGGAGAACAGATAGGCGGGATTGACGCGCGGCACGAGCGGATTGTCCACACCGCACGGCACGTCGACCCGGCCGATGCGCACGGTTTCGCGTGCATCCTCCTGTTCCTGCAAATGATGTTTCGCTGCCGAGGCTCGCGCCGCGACGCGCTGCAATTCCGGCATGAAGGCCACGCGCTCCGCTGTACCTGCTTCGTTTGAGGCATCGGGTGTATCGATTGCAAAGCCCTCGCGGCGCCACTTCTTCAGTTTCGCGCGCAGGTTCTCCGCGTCGACCACCAGATCGATATCCACCGATCCGATGCCGGCGCCTTCATTGACCCCATGCTCGAGCCGATAGTTTTCCGGCCGGTCCGCCACGCTGACGCGCCACCATTCCGCGCCGGTTTCGGTCGCCCGTTGGTAAAGGCCAAGGTTTTCGTCTTCGGTCAATTCAGGCGCGTTCATGGCGAGTGGCAAATGGTGAATGTTGATGAATCAAATAACAAATAATGCGTTTCGATTTGGCTGAGGCCGAATGACCGACTATCTTATCGCGAGTACCTTTCGTTCTCCCCGCCAAGCGTTTCATTTGCAGCTTATGCGGATTCAACTGAGGATTCTCAATGTCGAGCGCGCTGATCGCAAAAGTTTATTGCGTGAAATGGATAGGCTATCAAGCACCGATCACCTATAGTTCGTGCGCGACGCGTGTAGTTTTGCAACATCTCAATCGCAAACTGGCTGGATCCGGTGTTCGCTCCAGCATTACAAGCATTACGCCGGTGTAACCCGGTAGGTGCAACAGGTCATTGCCCATACCGTTCCGTTGTATGCATGAGGCCTCGCAGACGGGCCTGGCGCCGAGTGTTCGTGGCTTGACGCAAAGTCGGTCGCGGTGCGACACGCTGAGTAGTTTTGAATCATCGGCAGTCGGCTTTGCGCATCATTTCTACAAAAGAAACTCACGGCAAAAACAATGAGACTACCTACAAAATTAATGGCGGCGCTGGCGGTGGTCAGTCCGCTGGCATACGGTCAAACCAGCGTGACGTTATATGGCCGTCTCGACGGCGGCGTGGAATATCTGAATCACATCAACAACGGCGCGGGCGGCACATCGAACCGCTGGAGCGCTGAAGGCGGCGATTGGGGCACCAGCATGCTGGGCCTGAAAGGCAACGAAGATCTGGGCGG
Source organism: Paraburkholderia fungorum (assembly GCF_902833645.1). Classification (GTDB taxonomy): domain Bacteria; phylum Pseudomonadota; class Gammaproteobacteria; order Burkholderiales; family Burkholderiaceae; genus Paraburkholderia; species Paraburkholderia fungorum. The sequence continues at coordinate 207,767 of NZ_CADFGE010000002.1, read as the reverse complement.
CGGCCTGAATGCGATCTTCAATCTGGAAACCGGTCTGCAAGTCATGAACGGCACCACCAGTGGCGGACGCCTGTGGTCACGGCGCGCGTTCGTCGGTCTGAAGGACAATCAGTGGGGCACATTGCAGGCTGGGCGTAATCTGTTTATCGACAGCGACGGCGTGTGGGAATTCGATCCGTTCGTGCAGCAGGCGTTTTCTTCGGCCTCGCTCGTGCGCGGACGCAACTGGCAGCAGACCAGCAACAACGTCGAGTATCACAGTCCGGTGTTGTGGGGCTTCGACGTCCAGGCGCAATACGCGTTCGGCAATCAGGCGGGCGCGTTCAACAATGGTGCGGCCGGCGAGTTTGGCCGCTCCGACGGCATTATGCTCACGTATCACTCGCCGCTCTTCGACGTGCGCGGCATCTACGATGAACTGCGCGACAGCAATGGCCGCTTCAGCAACATCTTCCAGGCCTCGCGCGAATATTTCGCCGGTGCGAACGTGCATTTCGATGCGTGGAAGATCCAGGGCGCCTATACGCATTACTCGGCGCCGGATTCACCGGTGGGCGTGGCCGATAGCGCCGATCACTACTGGCTGGGCGCCACGTACAACATTCAGTCACGCTGGGCAGTGACGGCGGGCGGCTATTACATCAAGGTCGGCGACGGCGGCGGCGATGCCGCGCACGACCCGTCCGGCCACGCGATGATGTACGTGCTCGGCACCACGTACAACCTCTCCAAACGCACGTTCGTGTACGGCACCGTGGGTTACGTGCGCAACGGCAGCAATTCGAATTTCTCGCTCGAAGCGTCGCCGCGCGATGCGACCAATAACACAAGCCCACTCGCGGGTGAATCGCAAACCGGGGCGTACGTCGGGATGTTGCATCAGTTTTGACGCAGTAAAACGACTCACAAGGGAACAACAACATTGACTCCACAAGACTCTCACGGCGAGCTCGCCGCGAGCGATGAACCGTCCACGATGACGCGCCGCCGCTGGCTGCAAGGCGCGCTCGCGTTGACCGCCGCGGGCCTCACCGGCTCGCTCACGCTCAAGGCGCTGGCCGACGACTCGGCCGTGTCACCCATCGACGCCTTCATGACGCTGTCGCAATCGCTGACGGCGAGACCCGCTCTCGATCGCGATGTCGGCACGCGCCTGCTGGCCGCGTTGCAGAAGTCCACGCCCGATCTCGCGCCGCAGTTGCCGAAGCTGGCCGGCGCGCTCGCCGCCGGTTCCGCCGACGCCGCGCAGCAGGCGCTCGCGCTGAAGATCATGGAAGCCTGGTATCTCGGCACGGTCGACAATCAGGTTGTCACGTATGAACAGGCGCTGATGTACGACGTGGTGTCCGACACGTTGATCATTCGTTCGTACTGTCCCAACAAGCCCGGTTTCTGGGCCGCCAAACCCATCGAAAGGCAAGCCTGAGCTATGGCCGATGCACAAAACCAGGCTGAACAAGCCGATATCGTCGTAGTCGGGTCGGGCGTTGCGGGCGCGATCGTCGCGCATCAGTTGGCGTTGGCGGGCAAGTCCGTGATCCTGCTCGAAGCAGGCCCGCGCATGCCGCGCTGGGAGATCGTCGAGCGCTTTCGCAACCAGTTCGACAAGTCGGACAACTCCGCGCCGTATCCGTCCAGCGCGTGGGCGCCGCATCCGGAATACGGTCCGCCGAACAACTATCTGATCCTGAAGGGCGAGCACAAATTCAACTCGCAGTACATCCGCGCGGTGGGCGGCACGACATGGCACTGGGCCGCGTCCGCATGGCGCTTCATGCCGAACGATTTCCGCATGAAGACCACCTACGGCGTGGGCCGCGACTGGCCGATGGACTACGAGGAATTGGAGCCGTACTACCAGCGTGCCGAAGAAGAGCTCGGTGTGTGGGGGCCGACGGACGAAGAACTCGGTTCGCCGCGCAGCCAGCCGTATCCGATGGCGCCGCTGCCGCTCTCGTATAACGAGCAGACCATCAAGAGCAAGCTCAACGCATTCGACTCGGGTTATCACGTGGTGACCGAACCGGTTGCGCGTAACAGCCGTCCGTACGACGGGCGCCCAACCTGTTGCGGCAATAACAACTGCATGCCGATCTGCCCGATCGGCGCAATGTACAACGGCATCGTACACGTCGAAAAAGCGGAGCAGGCCGGCGCGAAGCTGATCGTCAACGCTGTCGTCTACAAGCTCGAAGTGGGTGCGGACAAGCGCATCACCGCCGCGCTGTACAAAGATCCGCAAGGCAACGAGCATCGCGTGGAAGGCAAGTATTTCGTGCTGGCCGCGAACGGTATCGAAACGCCGAAGATCATGCTGATGTCCACCAGCCACGATTTCCCGCACGGCGTGGGCAATAGCTCCGACATGGTGGGCCGCAATCTGATGGACCATCCGGGCACGGGCATTACGTTCTACGCGGACGAAAAACTCTGGCCGGGCCGCGGTCCACAGGAAATGACCTCGCTGATCGGCTTTCGCGACGGCCCGTTCCGCGCGAACGAGGCCGCCAAGAAGATCCACCTGTCGAACCTGTCACGCATCGACCAGGAAACGCAGAAGATTTTCAAGCAGGGCAAGCTGATCAAGCCGGCTGAACTGGACGCGCAGATTCGCGACCGTTCGGCGCGCTTTGTCGAGTTCGACTGCTTCCACGAAATCCTCCCGCAGCCGCAAAACCGCATCGTGCCGAGCAAAACGGAGGTCGACGCGATCGGCATTCCGCGCCCCGAGATCACGTACGCGATCGACGACTACGTGAAACGCGGCGCCGTCCATACCAAAGAGGTCTACACGAACGCGGCGAAAGTGCTGGGCGGCACCGAGATCGAGTATCAGGACGAATTCGCGCCGAACAATCACATTACCGGCGCGACGATCATGGGCAGCGACCCGCGCGACTCGGTGGTCGACAAACATTGCCGGACCTTCGATCACCCGAACCTGTTTATTTCGAGCAGCGCGACGATGCCGACCGTGGGCACCGTCAACGTGACGCTGACCATCGCCGCGCTGGCACTGCGCATGGCCGACCAGTTGAAGAAGGAAGTTTAAACGTGCTGAAAAAGACCTTTTTCTGGCTGCTGGCCGGTGCGTTGACCTGGCCCGCATTGGCGCAGGCCGATGATTCCGCGAGTCCGGTGAGCGGCACCGACACCGCGTTGATCAAACGCGGCGAGTACCTCGCCACCGCGGGCGATTGCATGGCCTGCCATAGCACCGCCAAAGGCAAGCCCTATGCCGGCGGCCTGCCGCTCAAAGTGCCGATGCTCGGTACGATCTATTCGAGCAACATCACGCCGGACCCGCAAACGGGTATCGGCGCGTGGACGCTTGCGGACTTCGATCGCGCGCTGCGCAAGGGCGTCTCGAGGGACGGCCACAATCTGTATCCGGCGATGCCGTACGTGTCTTACGCGAAGGTCAGCGACGACGACGTGAAGGCCTTATATGCGTACTTCCGTTACGGCGTGGCACCGGTGAACGAGGCCACGCGCGCGAGCGACATTCCGTGGCCGCTCGACATGCGCTGGCCGCTGACCGTATGGAACTGGGTGTTCCTGAAAAACGGTGCGTATGAAGCGAAGCCGAATCAGAGCGTCGCCTGGAATCGCGGCGCGTATCTCGTGCAGGGCCTCGCGCATTGCAGCACGTGTCACACGCCGCGCGGCTTCGCGATGCAGGAGAAGGCACTGGATGAAACCGGCAGCGGTTTCCTCGGCGGTTCGGTGCTGGCGGGTTGGGAGGGCTACAACATCACCTCGTCGGTCAATAGCGGCATTGGCGGCTGGAACCACGCGCAACTCGTGCAGTATCTGGAAACCGGCAGCGTGCCGGGTCTCGCGCAAGCGGCCGGCCCGATGGGCGAGGCCGTCGAGCACAGTTTCTCGAAGATGAGCGACGCGGACATCGATGCAATCGCCACGTATGTTCACACGGTGCCGGCTGTAGAGGGCGGCAGTTCGCAAGCTCGCAGCACGTGGGGCAAGCCATCGACCGACGTTACGCGTTTGCGCGGCGTTGCGTTGAGCGACGGCACGCTCGACCCGGCACGGTTGTACCTCGGCAATTGCGCAAGCTGCCACCAGGCGCAAGGCAAGGGCACACCGGATGGCTACTATCCGCCGCTGCTGCACAACTCGACGGTGGGTGCGTCCAATCCGGGCAACCTCGTCCAGGTGATCCTGCACGGCGTGCAGCGCAAAACGGCCGCCAACGACGTCGGCATGCCGGCCTTCGCCACGCAGTTGAATGACGCGCAAGTCGCCGCGTTGACCAACTATGTGACGACGCAGTTCGGCAATCCGGCGGCCACGCGGGTGACCGATAAGGACGTCGCGAAGCTGCGTTAGGTCGATCAACCGGGGCATGCGTACGAGGCCGCTGGGTCACCATTAAAACCGCAAGCCGAATGAAAGGGCCGCCGCCAATCATCGGTACAACGGGGCATTCGATGTAACGTGCCGTGCAGTTTTGTGCGCATCGGCGCATCATCGATAGGCCTTGCGGTCCTCAAGCGTCCTTTCCACGTTCTTCCGCGCGAACACGGTTCGCCGGGCACGGCCGATGCACGTCGTCCCGGCGAAGAGTTCCCAACCGCCGAACAAGGAGTGTCCCTATGCAAAACGATCCCGCCCTCGATCAGTTGTGCATCAACACGATTCGCACGCTGTCGATGGACGCAGTGCAAAAGGCTAATTCCGGTCACCCCGGCACGCCGATGGCACTGGCGCCAGTTGCCTATCATCTGTGGCAAAACCACCTTCGCTACGATCCGGACGAGCCGCTCTGGCCGAACCGGGATCGTTTCGTGCTCTCGGTGGGGCATGCTTCGATGCTGTTGTACTCGCTGCTGCATCTGGCCGGCGTAAAGGCCGTGGATGAGCACGGCAAGCCCACCGGTTCGCCCGCCGTCTCGCTCGACGACATAGAACATTTCCGCCAGCTCGACAGCAAGACACCGGGCCACCCCGAGTACCGTTTGACCACCGGTGTGGAAACGACGACCGGTCCGCTCGGTCAGGGGCTCGGCAATAGCGTCGGCATGGCAATGGCGGCGCGCTGGTACGAAAGCCACTTCAACAAACCGGACGTGCCGCTGTTCGATTACCGCGTCTATGCGCTATGCGGCGACGGCGACATGATGGAAGGCATCTCGCACGAAGCGGCGTCGCTCGCCGGACATCTGCAATTGTCGAATCTGATCTGGATCTACGACAGCAATCGCGTGACGATTGAAGGCCACACGGATCTCGCGTATAGCGACGACGTGGAAAGCCGCTTTCGCGGTTACAACTGGCACACGCTTCGGGTGAACGACGCGAACGACGCCGCGGCGCTGGAGGCCGCGTTTGTCGAAGCGAAAAGCATCACGGACCGGCCGACGCTAATCGTGGTGCACAGCATTATCGGCTGGGGCGCGCCGCATAAGCAGGACACCTCCGCCGCGCACGGCGAAGCGCTCGGCGTCGAAGAAGTGGCGCTGACCAAGAAGTTTTATGGCTGGCCGGAAGACAAGTTTTTCTACGTGCCGGACGGCGTGCGTGAACGCTTCGCAGAGGGTATCGGTGCGCGCGGCAAGGCGGCGCGCGCAGCATGGCAGACGAAGCTCGACGCATACAGCACGAAATATCCGGACCTGTCACGCCAGTTCGCACAAATGGAAGCGCATGAATTGCCCGCGGGCTGGGACAGCGATATCCCAACCTTCGATGCGGATCCAAAGGGAATCGCGTCACGCGATTCATCCGGCAAGGTGCTCAACGCGATTGCCGCGCGCGTGCCATGGATGATCGGCGGCGCGGCCGATCTCGCGCCGTCCACCAAGACCAATCTGAAATTCGAAGGCGCGGGTAGTTTCGAGCACGACAACTATGGCGGCTGCAATCTGCACTTCGGGATTCGCGAACACGGCATGGGCGCGGCGGTGAATGGTCTCGCGTTGTCGAATTTGCGGCCGTTCGGTTCGACCTTCCTGATTTTCAGCGACTACATGAAGCCGCCGATTCGCCTGTCCGCGATCATGGAGGTGCCGTCCATCTTTGTGTTCACGCACGATTCGATCGGCGTCGGCGAAGATGGCCCAACCCATCAGCCGATCGAGCAACTGGCGTCGCTGCGTGGGGTGCCGGGGCTGACCGTATTGCGCCCGGGCGACGCGAACGAAGTTGCCGAGGCATGGCGCGTAGCCATGTCGGATCCACGGCGGCCGTCGTGCATTGTCGTGTCGCGCCAGGCGTTGCCGACGCTGGACCGCACGCGCTATGCGCCGGCCAGCGGCGTGCAGAAGGGCGCGTATGTGCTTGCCGACGCGCCGGACGGGCAGAAGCCCGAGGTGATTCTGCTCGCCACGGGCAGCGAGTTGTCGCTCTGCGTCGACGCCTACGAGAAGCTGAAAAGCGAAGGGATTGCCGCGCGGGTGGTTTCAATGCCGTCGTGGGATCTTTTCGAGCGTCAGGACGAGGCATATCAGGAGGCCGTGCTGCCGTCCGATGTGGACGCACGTGTGGCCGTCGAGCAGGCGGCAACGCTCGGTTGGGATCGTTATGTCGGGCGGCTCGGCGCGCAGGTGGTGATGCATACGTTCGGCGCGTCCGCACCGCTGGCCGACCTGAAGAAGAAGTTCGGCTTCACGCCCGAGCGCGTGTATGACGCCGCGAAGCAGCAGATTGCGCGGGTGAAGGGCAAGACCGGCAAGCAGTAGCAGGGCCTGTTTGCAGGCGTTCGCGCGGCTAGTACGGCGAGGCGAGCGTCTGCACCGCCGTTGCTCCAGTCTCCACGCTACCGGCCGTACCGTCGAGCGTGTTGCGATAGCCATGCGATTGCATTTCCGCAAGCCTGCTGAGTGTTCTCGACAGATCGTGCGCGCCCTCCAGTCCGCCGAGCGCCGCCTCGATCGGCTGATCGGAGGCGATGAACAGCGCGCATTTGCGGTCGTAGAAGATGTCGACGAGCCAGATGAACCGTTGCAGCGTGTGGGCTTTGGCAAGCCATTCGGTGTGCACGCGGTCGAGAATCAGGCCATGCCATTGCTCGGCGAGATCCAGATAATCGAGGTGCGAACGGCTCGCCACGCACAGGCTCTCGAAGTCCGCCCATAGCAAGGCCGCGCCCGCGGCACGTGCAACGAGCGGCCGGCCTGCCGCGCTGACGGTGGTTGACGCCAAGGCCTCGTTGCCTTCATAGCGCACAAAAATGTCCAGTAGCGCTTCGTGCGTTGCCGGGTCGAGCGGTGCAAAAAAATGCGGAAGTGCCGCTTCTTCGGCGCCAAAACGGTAATCGCGCGCACCGTCGAAGTGAATCACCGTGAAGCAGCGTTTGATCTGTTCGATGGTCGGCAGGAAGCGCTCGTGAAACTCCGGGTCGGACAATAGCGTGTCCGGTGCGTAGTTCGACGTCAGTACGATGCGCGTGCCCTGGCCGATCGCGGTATCGAGAAAGCGGCCCATCAGGAATGCATCGGCGATATCGTGCACATGAAATTCGTCGAAGCACAGCAACTCCACGCCGTCGAGCCATTGTTTCGAGACCGAGCCCAGCCGATCGTCGCCGCGCGGCTCGTTCACCAGACGCCGGTTCATCTCGCGTAGAAACTCGTGAAAGTGCACGCGCCGTTTGCGGCAGTCCGCCAACTCGAACACCGTATCGACCACCAGACTTTTGCCCCGGCCAGGCAGCCCATGGCAATACACGCCCTGATGCGCGCGCGCGGCGTCGGTTTTCAGACGGTGCCCGTTATCATTCGCGCCGAGCAACGTGACGAGCGCCGCAATGGCATCACGCTGCGTGGCATCGGGAACGATCTGGCGCGCGGCGAGGGCACCGACTATCTGGGTTTCATCGGGCATCGGTTGAAGTTTCTGTCTGTTGTTTCTATGCGCTTTTTGTTCGTCACCGGGTCAGCGCCTCAAAACCCGCTGCAATTCGCGCGGATCGACCGGCTTGGTGAAATGATGGTCGAAGCCGGCCGCTTCGGCGGTCTGCTTGTCCTGCTGCTGGCCCCAACCGGTGACGGCGATCAGCAGCATGCCGGCATCGTGATAATCGCTGCGAACGCGGCGCGCCACTTCATAGCCGTTCAGGCGCGGCAAGCCGATGTCGAGAATCACCGCATGCGGGGCGAATTCGCCGATCAGTTGCAGCCCGGCGATACCGTCACCGGCTGTGCGAACCTCGTGGCCTTCGAGTTCGAGCACCATGGCGAGACTATCGGCGGCGTCCGCATTGTCGTCGACGATCACCACACGCAAGCCTTGCGAGCGCGGTACATCGAGCGGCGCGCTACCGGAAGGCTGCGGGATCGCTTTCGACAAGGGCAGACGGATCACGAACTCGCTGCCGCTGCCCGGACCGTTGCTGAATGCGGCCACGGTGCCGCCGTGCAGTTCGGCGAGGCCGCGCACCAACGCGAGACCGATGCCGAGGCCGCCCTGCGAGCGGTCCAGCGCAGGGGCGAGTTGCGAGAACATTTCGAACACGCTGTTCAGATGCTCGCGCGGAATACCGATGCCTGAATCGCGCACCACGATCACCGCTTCATCGCCTTCGCGCGATGCGGCGAGCGAAATGTCGCCGCCTGGCGGCGTGTACTTGGCGGCATTGTTCAACAGGTTCAGGATCATCTGCGACAGCCGTGTGGGATCGGCGTCGAGATAGAGCGCCTCGCGCGGCAAGGTCACGCTCAGATGATGCGCCGAGGCCTGCACGGTGGGCCGCGCCGCTTCCATGGCCGCCTGCATCGCGCGGGCGAGTTCGAGCCGCTGTTTGCGCAATTCGAGCTTGCCCTGCGTGATGCGCGACACTTCCAGCAGGTCGTCGACCAGATGCGTCATGTGTTGCAATTGCCGCTCGAATACGTCGCGCGACCAGCTTAGCTGCGGGTCGGCAAAATCTTTCAGACGCAGGATTTCGAGCACGTTGCGCATCGGCGCGAGCGGGTTGCGCAACTCATGTGCGAGCGTGGCGAGAAATTCGTCCTTGCGGCGGTCCGCCTTCGAGAGTTCCAGGTTCAGGCGTTGCAGTTGCTGTTCGGCACGTCTGCGCCCGGTGATGTCACGGCTTACGCTAACTGCGCCATAGATGTCGCCGCGTGCGTTCGCCAGCGGTTTGACGACCGTTTCGCAGACGCCGTGGGTGCCGTCGCGTCGCACGAAAACCAGTTCGCTGCGCCACGTGCCCTCGGCGGCGAGGGCGGCGAGAGCTTCCCGGCGAATGCGCAATGCGTCTTCCGGCAGATTGAACATTGCAATTGGCTTGCCGAGAATTTCACGCCTCCGGTAACCCAGCATGCGCTCGCCGCCGGCGTTGAAATCGGTGATGTTGCCGCGCAGATCAGTGATGACGATCGCGTCGCTCAGATGCTCGAAAATGGCAGCCTGACGCAACAGCACGGTCTGCGCGTCCTTGCGCCCGGTAATGTCGATGCCGAGACCGTAGATCGTCAGCGGCTCGCCGTGCTGGTCGTAGGTGGCGCGGCCGCGGCCTTCCATCCAGCACCAGTCGCCGCTCGCATGCAGGAAGCGGAATTCGGCGACGTAATCATCGCCGTTTGCCACGGCAAGGTCGACCGCCTGCTTGAGCGCGCTCAGGTCGCCGGGGTGGATCAGTTCGAAAAAGCCCTCGGGCATTTTTGCAAAGCGTCCCTCGGCATAGCCCGCGAGCGCTTCCAGTTCGCGGCTCCACCAGAATTTGCCCGATTCCGGCTCATGCGACCACGCACCCATGCGCGCCCCGCGCATGGCGAGACTCAGCACGTCACGGCTTTCCTGCAAAGCTTTCTGCGCGAGCTGATGCCCGGCGAGGGACGCTTCCGCGTTGCGGCGCGCAAGCAGCAATTCCTGCTCGTACTTATGACGATCCGCGACGATCAGCGCCGCCACTTCGACGTAGCTGCTTTCGCCATGACGGCGGCTCACTGCGTTAAGCAGCATCGGCACGACGTGGCCGTCCCGATGCAGCATGTTCAGTTTGACCTCGGCCACTGAGCCTTGTTTGTGCAGCAGCGGCGACCAGTGCGTCCGGTAGAACACCTTGCCCTCGGTAGTCAGCAGATCCTGAATAGACTTCGCCTCGGCGAGTTCCGCCGCGCTATAGCCAAGCCATGTGCAAAAGGTGGTGTTGACACGCAGGATCCAGCCATCGGGAGTGGTCACGAGCAGGCCGCAGGCGGCATGCTCGAACAGGGCATCGGAGGAGGGCAGCGGACGGTACGCGCTCTGCATCGTCTTATGGGCTCAGCGGCTCGGCGCTACGGGGCATGCACGGATTGCAGCCAGCGCCATGCGCCGGCACCATGGTCCGCTTGCCGCTAGCGCAAATCTTTATGTCGTTGTATTTGCTGAAGCTCATGATCGAATCCTGTGACCTGCCAGTGGGCCAGGGTAAGCGATAAATACTGCGGTAAATATGGCGGTAAATACTCCAGGGCCCGGCGCGAATAGGGAATGTTACCGAAGTTTGAGTGTTTTCCCCAACCCGAGGGGACTATATCCGTCCGTATACAGCGGGATAATGATGTCGAAGTGAATGCAAAGTTATGCGCAATGCACGTAATCAGCACGATATGCACGGCGAAAGGGCGTTTCATCGATCTTTCCGCACAACAACCCGCGCTTGCGCACGATGTATCGGGGCGAGTCAAGACAGCATAAATCAGGAAGCGGCAGCGCGCCCGGTGAGCTATGTTGACGAAACAGGAAGTGGCAGCGCAGACCAGGGAGAATGAGGTGACGTTCGACAACAGAATGGACGAGAACGATGACGTTGTGGTTTGGCGGCCCATCCCGTATGCGATGGCTTCGAACCGTCGCGTGCTCGTGGTCGACGATTACCGGGAAGCGGCTGAAGCGCTGCAAATGCTGCTGGCTGCCGACGGTTTCGAGTGCCGCGCGCTTGAAGACCCGTTTGCCGTTTGCGAGGCGGCCTGTGAATGGCGGCCGTTCGCGGTTCTGCTCGACATCAAGATGCCGGGTCTCGACGGCTTCGAACTGGCGCGCCGCCTGCGCGCCGATCCGTTGACTTCGGACATGCTGCTGGTGGCCTGTACGGCATTTTCTTCACGCGCCGACCGGGCGCGTGCCAAAGCAGCGGGTTTCGACGCGCATTGTGCCAAACCCCTGACGCCGGAGCGTCTCTTGCGCGTGCTCGAATCGGCTGCCGCGATGCCTGCGCTCGGGCCACCGTAAAATTTACGCCAGAGCGGTGTCTGGGTCCGGAATTTGCTGGAGCAGCAAGCTTGCACATGCCAAACACATGTGCGGCATTCTCAGCTTCCACAGGAATCCCTATGTCATCCCAGACCAGCTATTCGACGCGCATCGCGGAAGGCACACCGTTCCCGCTCGGCGCGACGTGGAACGGAAGCGGTGTCAATTTCGCGCTGTTTTCAGCGCACGCAACCCGGGTCGAACTGTGTCTGTTCGATGAAACCGGCGAGACGGAAATCGAACGCATCGAACTGCCGGAGTACACCGACGAGGTCTGGCACGTGTTCGTGCCAGGTCTGAAACCGGGTGCGGTGTACGGTTACCGGGTCCACGGTCCTTACGAGCCGGAAAATGGACATCGCTTCAATCCGAACAAACTTTTACTCGATCCCTACGCCAAAGCGCATATCGGCGAGCTGAAGTGGGCGCCGGAAATCTTCGGTTATACGCTGGATTCGGAAGAGGGCGACCTGTCATTCGACGAACGGGATAGCGCCCCCTTCGTGCCGAAGTGCAAGGTGGTGGACGCCAATTTTTCGTGGAGTCATCCGGAACGCAATGCGCTGCCCTGGGAGCGCGTGATCTTCTATGAGACCCATGTGCGCGGTTTTACCAAACGCCACCCCGGCGTACCGGAAAATCTGCGCGGCACCTTCGCGGGGCTCGGCCAGCAGGTCGTGCTCGATTACATCAAGGGGCTCGGCGTCACCTCGGTCGAATTGATGCCGGTTCAGACCTTCGTCAACGACAGCTACCTGCTCGACAAGGGGCTCACCAACTACTGGGGCTACAACACGATCGGCTTCTTCGCGGCCGATCCGCGCTATTTCGCGTCGTCGAGCGACCCGGTGGGCGAATTCAAGGAAATGGTGGACGGCTTTCATAACGCGAATCTGGAAGTCGTTCTCGACGTTGTCTACAACCACACTGCCGAAGGCAACGAGCGCGGCCCGACGATTTCTTTCAAAGGCATCGACAACGCGTCTTACTATCGCCTGATGCCTGACGAGCCGCGCTATTACATCAACGACACCGGCACGGGCAATACGCTCAATCTGTCTCATCCACGCGTGCTGCAAATGGTGACCGATAGCCTGCGCTACTGGGTGACCGAGATGAAGGTGGATGGTTTCCGTTTCGACCTTGCCACGATTCTCGGCCGCGAAGCGCACGGTTTCGACGAAGGCGGCGGCTTTCTCGACAGTTGCCGGCAAGACCCGGTGCTCTCGAGTGTGCGGCTGGTTGCCGAGCCTTGGGACTGCGGCCCCGGCGGCTATCAGGTAGGCGGCTTCCCACCGGGATGGGCCGAATGGAACGACCGTTTCCGCGACACGGTGCGCGAGTACTGGAAGGGCGATGAAGGCAAGGTGCCCGATCTCGCGACACGCCTGACCGGTTCCGGCGACAAGTTCAACCATCGCGGCCGGCGGCCATGGGCGAGCGTCAACTTCATCAGCGCGCACGACGGGTTCACGCTCAACGACCTGGTCTCGTACAACGACAAGCATAACGAGGCCAACGGCGAGAACAACCAGGACGGCCACTCGGACAACAAGTCGTGGAACATGGGCGTCGAAGGCCCGACCGACGATCCGGAAATCCGCCAGCAACGCGAGCGTCAGAAGCGCAATCTGCTGGCTACGCTGCTGCTCTCGCAAGGCACGCCGATGATTCTTGCGGGCGACGAGTTTGGCCGCACGCAAAAGGGCAATAACAATGCATATTGCCAGGACAACGAGATCAGTTGGGTCGATTGGGAAGGCATCGACGACGACGGACGCGCGTTGACCGAGTTCGTCAAGAATCTGACCACGCTGCGTCACCGTCTGCCGGTATTGCGTCGCGGACGCTTTCTCACCGGCGAATTCAACGAGGCGCTCGAGGTGACCGACGCGCGCTGGCTTTCGCCCGACGGTACCGATCTTTCGCAGGAGCAGTGGGACGACCCGGCAATGCGCTGCTTCGGCCTCGTGATCGACGGGCGCGCGCAGGCGAGCGGCATCAGGCGTCCCGCGTCCGATGCGACCTTGCTGCTGGTGCTCAATGCCCATCACGACGTGGTCAATTTCACGCTGCCGGATATTCCCGAAGGCGATCAGTGGACCTGTCTGCTGGATACGAACATGCCGGTGCGCCCGGAGTTGCCACAATTCAGCGCGGGCGATGCCTATCAGGTAACCGGCCGATCCCTGCTGCTGTTCGCACTCGACGCGCCGAGCCGCGCAACCCAGCGCGTATTCGAACGTCTGGAAGAACAATTGACCAGCGACGAAGGCGAACAGCCCGCCGGCACGTGAGCGAGGCGTGGCTTTCGCGTGAACCGGTTGTAATCCCTGCCGCGGCGCGTGTAACGTTTTCACGGCCCGGCACCCTATGGAGAACGGCGGAAGTGCGGTAAATTCCGTGGAAAGGAAATAGCGCACGAACAACGTGGGGGCGTTGTGCACTGCCACCCGACCACTCATTTTTCATGGAGATCGTGACCGTGCAACGTGCGGAGCGTGCCGCAATCGACTTCCCCATGCCGTCGCGTAATTTCGCGGCGACGCGGCGCGTGCTGCTGATCGTGCTTGCCGTGTCGATTGTGTTCCCGCTGACCTGTCTGGCGGGTTATGGCTATTTCGACTACCAGCGCCGGATTGCCGACTCGAACGACGTGATCGACCGGCTCGCGCGCGTGGCCGAGGAGCAGGCCGTCAAAGTGTTGGACCTCAACCAGCAGATGGCTTCGCGCATTGTGGATCTGCTAGGCAATGACGACGACACGCGGATTCGTATGCAGGAAGCCAGCCTGCACGACCGGTTGCGGCAAATCGGCGGCGACTTTCCGCAGGTCGCGTCGATTTACCTGCTCGGTGCGAACGGCGATCTGCTGGTGTCGAGCCGCGCTTATCCGGCGCCTGTCATGTCGACGAGTCAACGCGACGACTTCGTTACCGCTAAGGCGATGCGGCCGCAGCCGTACTTTTCCCAGCCGATGTTCGGGCCGCTGTCGCAGACCAATGTGTTCAATACGTCGATTGGCCGTTCCGGCGAGAACGGGCAATTTCTCGGCGTGGTGTCCGTGGCGCTGCGCACCGAGTACTTTTCGCGCTTCTATCGCGATCTGACGAATGGCGATCCGTCGCTCTCGTTGGGGCTGTACCGCCAGGATGCCAGCCTGCTGGTGCGCTATCCCCCGTGGCCCAAGGGCGCCAAGCCGACCCCGCACAGCGCGTTTAGCGCGGCGTTGCGCGACAAGCAGTTGTTCGGCCACATTCGTCTGACCTCCTCGGTCGACGGCGTCGAACGGCTGCTGGCTTTTCGCCGGGTCGGCGACTACCCGCTCTATGTGATGAGCGCCTACGCGACGGCCGCGATCGCCGACGCATGGCGCCAGCACTTCATGGTGATCGCGGGGATCACGGCCGTGCCTTGCCTCGCGATCTGGCTGCTGGTGTTTTTCTCGTTACGTCAGCTCGCCGACGAGCGCCGCGCGTGGGAGCGCTGGCAAGGGGAAGTGGCCATGCGTCTTTCCGCGGAGGCATCGACCCGGCAATTGCAGCGCATGGGCGCGCTCGGCAATCTGGTCGCCAACGTCGCGCATGACTTCAACAATCTGCTGATGGTGGTGTCGGCCAACACCGAGCTTGCGCGTTTGAAGCGTTACAACAGCCTCGAAAAAGAGGTGCAAGCCATCGAACGCGCCACCGCCACGGCGGAATCGTTGACCCGGCAGCTCCTGAGCGTGGCGAAGAAGCAGCCGCTCAAACAGCAGCCGGTCGACCTTGCCACGTGGCTGCCGAACGCCGCGCCGCTGATCGACGCATCGCTCGGCGACAACATCGAATTTGCGTTGAACATGGTCGACAACATCTGGCCGGTGCTGGCCGATCCGACCGACCTCGAATTCGCGATCATGAATCTGGCGGTCAACGCCCGCGATGCGATGCCGCGCGGCGGGCGCTTCGTGATCCGTTGCCAGAATAACCGCCTGGTGGGCAGCGACACTTTGTTGCCGGACGGCGAATATGTGCTGATCACCTGTTCCGACGACGGCGAGGGCATGCCCGATACGGTTGTCCGTCGCGCGTTCGAGCCGCTCTTTACGACCAAGCTGCGCGGCTCGGGCACCGGTCTCGGCCTCGCCCAGGTTCTCGCCATGTGCGAACAGGCCGGCGGCACGGCCAAAATCGACAGCGTGCCCGGCCGCGGCACGACCGTCAGACTTTACTTGCCGCGCTATCGCGAACGGCAAAAAGCCCGGGTGCCGGAGGTGGAAACGACACTGGAGCCAGCGCTGGCGTCAAAAGGCGTGGTGCTGCTGGTGGAAGACAACGAAGACGTGGCGGCCGGCGTCGCCGCCGTGCTGGAGACCTTTGGCTGCGAAGTGCACCACGAACCGACCGCCGATCAGGCGCTCGATCTGCTGAACGGCGGCGCGACATTCGAACTCGTGCTGTCCGATATCCAGATGCCGGGCAGGCTCAACGGCATCGATCTTGCTGAGAAGGTGCGCAGCGCCTGGCCCGCGCAGAAGATCGCGCTGATGACGGGCTACGCCGACGAACTCGAACGGGCGCGCCGCCTCGGTGTGGCGATACTCGCCAAACCCTTCAATATCGACGAATTGCACGCCCTGGTGGTTTGCGAACCGTAAGACTGGGCCCGCCGGGCACCGGTCTTTGCAATGCGGCGCAACACACGCGACAATGCGGGAAGAAGCCGTGAGAAAGCGGCGAAGGCCTGACGCTGCAAGACTGCGCGGGCGCCGTCACGCGGCGTAGCGCACAAGGGATGGGTATGGCGGGTAGTGAAACAGGGGCGTCTCCGGCAAACACGCAATCAATCGCGCCAACGGACACGCAAACTGACAACGCAGCAACGAATACCGACAGCGCGGACGTCTCGGCGGCGCGCACGCCTGGCCCGGAGACCCGTTCGCTCGATTTTCCAGTGGTGGGCATCGGTGCGTCCGCCGGCGGCGTGCAGGCACTGCTGCATTTCTTCGAGAATGCCACGCCCGACATGGGCATGGCATTCGTGGTCGTGCTGCATCTCTCGCCCGACCATGCGAGCAGCGCGGACCAGGTTCTGCAGCACGCTACCGACATGCCGGTGCTGCAGGTGCAGCACCCCGTCCAGGTCGAAAAAAATCACGTCTATGTCATTTCACCGTCGAACGATCTGTCGTTCGACGACGGCCATCTGACTCCCGTCGAAGCCGGCCGGCCGCGCGCCCGCCCGATCGCCATCGACCTGTTTTTCCGCAGCCTCGCCGACACCCACCGCGAACGCGCGATTGCCATCGTGCTGTCGGGTACGGGCGCGGACGGCGCGACCGGCATCGGCCGCATCAAGGAGCAGGGCGGTCTGACTATCGCGCAAGAACCGGCGGATGCCGAATACCCGGAAATGCCGCAGAACGCGATTGCCACCGGTATGGTCGACCTCTCGCTGCCGGCCGCGCAGATGCCGCGCAAGCTGCGTGAACTGGCCGACAACGCCCGCGCGATCCGCTTGCCGCCCGCCGAAGACGAACCCGAAACGCTGGCCGCCGCGCAGCCCGATCCCGTGTCCACCGCCGAGCGGGCTTTGCTAGGTGTGCTCGCCACCTTGCGCGCACGCACCGGCCACGATTTCCGTCACTACAAGCGTGCCACGATCCTGCGGCGTATCGAACGCCGTCTGCAGGTCAACGGTATTGCCGATCTGCAGACGTACCAGGACTACGTCCTCACCCATCCCGAAGAAACCCCGGCGTTGCTCAAGGACATGCTGATCGGCGTGACCAATTTCTTTCGCGATCGTGAAACCTTCGAGGTGGTCGAGCACGAGATCGTGCCCAAGCTGTTCCAGAAGAAATCGCAGGACGATCCGGTGCGTGCCTGGATCGCCGGCTGCGCGACCGGAGAAGAAGCCTATTCGCTCGCCATGCTGCTCGCCGATCATCCTGAGCGTCAGGAGGGCATACCGGTCCAGTTGTTCGCGACCGATATCGATGAGCGCGCGATTGCTTTCGCACGCGCCGGCATCTATCCCGAGTCAATTACCGCTGACGTCTCCGCGCAGCGCCTGCGCCACTTCTTCATGCCGGAGCGCTCGCACTTTCGTGTGACCAAGGCTATCCGCGAAAAGGTGCTGTTCGCCGTGCACAACGTGCTGCGCGACCCGCCGTTTTCGCGCGTCGACCTGGTGTCGTGCCGCAATCTGCTGATCTACCTCGATCGCAGCGTGCAGAGCCAGGTGCTGCAAATGTTTCACTTCGCGTTGCAACCCGGCGGCTATCTGCTGCTCGGCAGTTCGGAATCCGCGGAGGCTGCAGGCGATCTGTTCACGCCGGTCGACAAGAAAAACCGCATCTACCGGGCCAACGCGGTGACCAGCGCGGTGCGCCCGCCGATCAGCATGCCGGTCGTGCAAAGCGGCGGCACGGCTGCCACGGCGAGCGCCGGTCCCACGCCGCCGCTGCCGCAGAGCCTGCCGTTTTCGGCCTTGCATCAGCGCATTCTCGAGCTCTATGCGCCGCCGAGCGTCGTGGTCGATACGGACGCGAACATCCTGCATATGTCCGAGCACGCCGGCCGTTTCCTGCGTTTCGTGCGCGGCGAACCGTCGTATAACCTGATCATGCTGGCGAACCCGGCTTTGCGCCTGCAACTGCGCGGTGCGCTGTTTCAGGCGATGCGCGGCAACAGCGAGGTCGTGACCGCGCCGATCGAATTCACGTCCGAGGCGCAGGTGCGAATTATCGTGCGCCCGTACCGGCGTGCCGAAGATGCACCGGAATTCGCGCTGGTGCTGTTCGAAGAGAGCGCGGCCGGGACCGCCGTGCCCGCCATTCAGCCGAGCGGACCAGCCGCGCAGGATTCACTGCTGGGCCACCTCGAAGACGAACTGCACCGCACGAAGCAGGAGTTGCGCTCCACGGTCGAGCAATCGGAAGCGTCGACCGAAGAGCTGAAAGCGTCGAACGAGGAATTGCAGGCGATCAACGAGGAATTACGCGCGGCCACCGAAGAGCTCGAGACCAGCAAGGAAGAGCTGCAGTCGTTGAACGAGGAACTGTTTACCGTCAACGCGGAGTTGCAGGCGAAGATCGAGGAAACCGGCAAGGCCAAAGACGATCTGCAGAACGTGATCGCCTCGACCGGCATCGCGACGGTATTCGTCGATCGCGAGATGCGCATCAAGCGCTATACGCCGGCCGCGACGGAGCTGTTCAACGTGATTCCCTCCGACGTGGGGCGCCCGCTGCACGACATTACGCACCGGCTCGACTACCCGCAATTGGCCGACGACACGGCCACTGTTTTCGACTCGCTGCAACTGATCGAGCGTGAGATTCGCGGCGTCGACGGCCGCCATTTCCTGACGCGCCTGTCGCCGTACCGTACTACCGACGATCATATCGACGGCGCGGTGCTGACCATCGTCGACATCACAGCATTGCGGCGCGCCGAGCAGCTGGTGCGCCAGAGCGAAGCGCGCCTGCATCTCGCCGCGCAAAGCACCAACGACTTCGCGATCGTCGTGCAGGATCTGGATGGCCGCGTGGTCACCTGGAACAAGGGCGCGGAGCGGATTTTCGGTTACAGCGAGAGCGAGATGGTCGGCCAGTTGCTCGACCGGCTCTATCTGCCGGAAGAGCGCGAAGCCGACGAACCGCTTGCCGAGCGGCAGCGCGCTCGCAACGACGGCCGGGCCGAAGACGAGCGCTGGTACGTTCACAAAAGCGGCACGCGGCTTTATTGCAGCGGCGTGATCACGCCGGTTGCATCGGATAACTTCAGCGGCTTTGCGAAGATCGTGCGCGATCTGACACAGCGTAAAGGCACTGAGGCACTCGAGCAGCGCAAGATTTCTCTTGAACGCTCGATGCGCCAGAAGGTGGAAGCGGCCAGCCGGCTGAAGGACGAATTCCTCGCGGTGCTATCGCACGAACTGAAGAACCCGCTGAACCTGATCCACGTGAAGGCGGACATGCTGGACCGCGCACCGTCGACGCAGGGACTGCCCGTGGTGCGCGACGCGGCCGATGCGATTCGCCGTTCGGTGATCAGCCTCGCGAAGATCATCGACGATCTGCTCGATCTGTCGCGCGTGCGCACCGGCAAACTGGCGCTGGAGCGTTCGCGCGTGGACATTGCGGCAATCACGGCGCAGGTGAGCAGCGCGATCGAAGCCGATGCGCTGGCACATCACGTAAGCGTGACGGTGCACGGCCTGGCCGAGCCGTTCTTTATCGACGTCGATCCCGTGCGCTTCGAACAGATTCTGTGGAATCTCGTGAGCAATGCCGTGAAGTTTACGCCGCAGGGCGGGCAGGTGAGCCTGACCCTCTCGCGTGAAGACGGTCATGCCTGCATCGAGGTCCAGGATACCGGGCGCGGTATCGAAGCGGGCTTTCTGCCGAACGTATTCGATATGTTCAGCCAGGCCGAAGGCGCGCATCGGCGCCATAGCGGTGGCTTGGGAATCGGGCTCGCGCTCGTCAAGCAACTGGCCGAGATGCATGGCGGCCATGTGCAGGCGGAATCCGCGGGCCTCGGCAAGGGCGCGCGGTTTCGCGTCTGGCTGCCGGCCGACAGTACGGTGGCGCAGCCCGAAACCCGCGAGATGCCAGGAGACGTCAGCTTGCTCAAAGGCATGCGGATACTATTGATCGACGATGCAGTGGAAAGTCTGCAGGCGTTCCAAAGCCTGCTCGAACTCGAAGGCGCGCAAGTCTGGCCTCAGGCCAATGGCGCTGACGCACTGGCCGTTGCCGGCCGCCAGCCGTTCGATCTGATCCTCTCGGATATCGGCATGCCCGGCATGGACGGCTACGAACTGATCGCCGCGCTGCGCAAGCTGCCCGCCACCGCCTCGGTGCCGGCGCTTGCGCTAACGGGCTTCGGCCGGCCGCAGGACGCCACGCGGGCGATCCGCGCCGGCTATGACGGCCATCTCGGCAAGCCGGTTTCGCTGCAGGCGCTGCTCGACAAGATTGCGCGCGCCACCACCGCGAATCGTGAGCAGCCGTAGAGACCGGGGCTCAGGCACGTCGAGGCTAGCCCTTTTCCTGCTCTGCGTCGTACTTGCCGAGCGCCGCCGCGCTGTTCAGACGGGCGCGCTTGAGCAAGGCGGCCTGCGCTTCCTTGACGTTGCCCGGCTGGCCTCGCCACGCTTGCAGCGGCGGTTCCTGCAACGCCCGGCCATACGAGAAGCTCAGATTCCACGGCAGCGGCCCGAGGCGATTCATCGCATCGAGATTGGCGGTTGCCTCTTCCGGCGTCTGGCCGCCGGACAGGAACACAATCCCGGGCACCGCCGACGGCACCGTGCGCTTGAGTACCCGCACGGTGTGCGTGGCGATATCGGCAACCGTCGATTGCTGCGCGTGTTCGGCGCCCGCCAGCACCATGCTGGGCTTCAGCAGAATATGTTCGAGCACCACGTGGTGCCGGTGCAGCGCGTTAAAGACTTCATGCAGGACGGCCTCGGTCACTTCCGCGCTGCGCCCGATCGTGTGGTCGCCGTCCATCAACACTTCCGGTTCCACGATCGGCACAATGCCCGCCTCCTGCGAGATCGCCGCATAGCGCGCGAGGGAGTCGGCATTGGCTTCGATGGCAAGGCGGCTCGGCAGGCTCGCCGTGATGTTGTAGACCGCGCGCCATTTCGCGAAGCGCGCGCCTTGCCGCTTGTAGTCGGCGAAGCGCCTCGCGAGACCGTCGAGGCCTTCGGTGATTTCGTCACCTGGCGCGAGTGCGAGCGGAATCTTGCCGAGGTCCACCTTGATGCCGGGCACGATGCCATTGCTCGCGGCGAGTTGTGGAAACGGCGTGCCGTCGTCCGCTTTCTGCCCGAGTGTTTCTTCGTACAGGATCACGCCGCTCACGAAGGCGCCGAGCCCCGGCGTGGTGAGCAGCAGGTTGCGGTAAGCGCGGCGGTTTTCCTCGCTGGATTCGAGGCCGATGGTCTTGAAGCGTTTAGCGATGGTCGGGCCGCTTTCGTCGGCGGCGAGAAGACCTTTGCCGGGTTGGACCATTGCATTGACGGTGGCTTGCAGCTCGCTACGGGTGTCCATGAGGTGTGCTCCCTTGGTGTCTTTGCTGATGTGCGTCCCTGGTGTGCGTTCTTTAGTCCGGGTTGCGGACGAATTCCTGCATCAAAGTGAAGCGAAAGCGCTGGCGATATCCGCGGCGCTGGTTGGGCGCACGATGCGTGCGACCTCGGCGCCGTCGCGCATGAAGACCAGCGTGGGCCAGAGTTTGACCTTGAAGGAGCGGCCAAGTGGGCGCCCCGGCCCGTCTTCGACCTTGAGATGCCGGACGCCGGCATGAGGCTCGAAAGCCTTGGCGATCGACGCTTGCGCGCCCTGGCAGAAACCACACCAGTTCGTGCCGAATTCTATAACCGTGGCGCCCGGCAGGGCGTCGATCTCCGCTCGGGAGGGCGCGTGCGGAGAATAGGGGATTGGGCTTGCCATAAATGCTCCGATACTTTTTTCCCTTCGCAGACAGCGATTTGCGCTCGCGCGCGACGCTGCCGTGGGTGGATTAGGTAAAGAGTATCAGCTATGGCCGGGATCGTCAGTGGCGAGGGCAACGCAATGCGACGCAAAGCCGTCATCGCGCGCATTGCTCCGCCGCGAGGGCCAAAGCGTCCTGTTTGGCGGGGTTCTGAAAAAAGTCCTCGACGCTGACATGCTGCTCGTTCGCGAGCGCTTGCAAGCAGCGCTCGTTGTTGCTGCGCACCGCTGCGGGCGCGCAGGCAATCGCAATGCCCAACAGGATACAAAGCGACAACCCGATCGCGGCGCCGAATATCCAGTTCGCCGCGACTCGCGTGCCGCCTGACACGCTTGCTGTGACCCTACCCGTTGCGGTGCCGCGCTGACTCGCCAGATGGTTCATTCGATTTTCTCTCCGTATATGGTTAGCAAGACAACTATCTGGTAAAAAAGCGCCATGCCGAGGCGCCTTGACGAGGCACCTCATCCCAGCGCCTTACGCACGTCATGCATGGATGCAACGGCCGCTTCGAACAACTCCGGGCCCACCCTGGCGCGCAGATTCTTCGCTATTTGCGCGCTGGCTTCGTTGATGGGCCGCTCAAGCGCCTTACCCGCGCGGGTGGCATACACCCGCCATTCGCGGCCATCGGTTTCGCCTTGACGGCGCTCCACCAGCCCCTTGTCGTTCAGGTTGTCGATCAGCCGCGTCACGGTAGGGCGCGCGATGCCCAGCAGATCGGCCACCTGGCTGCTCAGACAACCGGGCGTGGCAAGGACCACGCGCAGCACGAAACCCTGCGGCGGCGTCAACCCGAAGCCGGCGTACGCGGCGCCCCATTCGCGCTCGACGAGCCGCGACAAGGCGGACGAATTGAAGTAAAGGCAGTGATCGAACATGGCTGCTATTGAAACGCAATATGGTTAGCAAGGCAACTAAAATTTGACGGCGCAATCGGGCTGCATCAGGTGCGGTAAGTCAAGCGATGCGGAACTGCGCTGAGCGATGTTGCGCTACGCCAGGAGGGCCGGCGGCTGCGGCGTCCCCAAGATGTCACGCAGGCGCATACGCTTGCCAGCGTGACATGTTAAACGTCATGATTCGCTCTAGCCGCATCATCGCATTCAGGAAAGGACATGGCAGAAAGGATCTATCTTCAGCGCCCCGGGCAGGACGACGTTGTCGCGGTCGCCACGGGCTTCAGCTGGGGCGCGTTGCTGCTGGGCTTCGTCTGGGCGATGTCGAAGAGAATGTGGTTCGCCGCTTTCGTTATGCTGGGTGTCAGCACGATACTGTTTCTCAGTGGCTTATGGGGCGACACGATCGGCACGATCGGATTGGTGCTGTCCGTGCTGTTCGGTGTTGCCTGCGGTGTCTACGGCAACCAGTGGCATCGCTGGACGCTCGAGAAGCGTGGCTACGTAGTCATGCAGCAGACGGGCGAGGGGAGGTAACGGTGCCGGTGGCGTCAGCTTTCCCGCCGCGATCTTTTGTGTCCCGAATTTGGGATGTGAGGCGCACAGGTTTACGTTCCCGCAAGCCAAGCCGATAATCCTCCGGTTGTTCCGGCCATGAAACCCGCGGTTTGCGTCACGCGCCGCGAACCTGTTTTCCCTGACCCACCGCTACTTGCGTTGAAAACCTCCCGTTTTTTCGACCTGCTGCACATCCCGGGCTTCAAGCCACTGGCCGCCGCGACCCTGATGCTCGGCGTGGCGATGTCGTTCACCGCGCCTTATCTGTCGCTCTTCGGCGTTGAACGCGCCGGCATGACGCCGCTCAGGCTCGGCCTCTTCATGACGCTGATCGCCGCCAGCGGGGTGCTCGCCAGCACCTTCGCCGGCCGCTGGAGCGATGCGAGCGGACGGCACCGGCCATTGCTGCTGGCGGCACTGGTGGCGACCACACTGGGCTATCTGTGCTTATGCGTGGTGCGTGACTACCGGCTATTGCTGGTGGTCGGGATTGTCTTTATCGGCGCGGGCGGCTCGGCCATGTCGCTGGTGTTTTCGTTCAGCCGCGCGGCGCTGCCGGTATCAAGCGCCGCGGAGCGTGCCTTCGCCAGCGCCACCTTGCGGACCATCCTGTCCGCGGCGTGGGTGTTCGGCCCGTCGGTGGGCGCGCTGGTGCTAGCCGGCGCCGGCTTCTATGGGCTCTTCCTGTTCGCGGCGGCGAGTTTCGCGGCCTGCGCAAGCATCGTCTGGCGCATGCGCGAGCCGCAAGGCCATCTGGGCGATCACACGGTGGAGGACACGGCCGCCGAGCCGTCCGCCTCGATCACGGTCCCACCGCTGATCGCGCCCGGTGAAAATGCGCACGAAGACCTGCCGGGCGTTGCTTCGCCGAATGACATTCGCCGTGCCGTGGCCGCGCTGACCTTGCTCGGGCTCGCCGCGAACGCGACCATGATCGTGTTGCCGCTTTATATCGTGCATGGCCTGAACGGCACGCATCTGGATGTGTCGGTCATGCTTGGCCTCGGCGCCTTGACGGAGATTCCGATGATGCTCGCGCTCGGCGCGAAGTCGTCGACGCTGCACAAGCCCAACTGGCTCGGCGCCTGCGCGGCGGTGCACGCGGTGTATTTCGTGGCGATGTCGCTGGCCGGCAGCGTCCATGTGCTGATCCCGATGCAGATACTCAACGCCTTCGTCGTCGCGGTGACCTCGTGCCTGGGCATGACCTATGTGCAGGACCTGATGCCGCAGTCGCCCGGCCGCGCGACCGCATTGTTCTTCAATGCTGCGCGGGTCGGCTCGATTCTGTCCGGCGTGCTGTCCGGTTTGCTGGTGGAGGCGTTCAGCTATCGCGGCACGTTCCTGTTCTGCGGTTTGCTGGCGCTGTGCGCGCTGGTGCTGTTCGCCGTGCCGGGTGAGCGCTATCCGCAGATGTGGCGTGCGGTGCGGCGTTTTGCGCGCACGCAGTACCGGAAGGTTCAGGCACGGCGGCGTTGAGACTCCAGTCGTACAGCCACCTCTGCGCACGTCCGGTGTCGCCCTCACTGCTCCAATGCTGCGAGGGTGGTCGCGACGCGATCGCGCTTTGGTGCTCCAGTGCTCCGGTCCTTTAGTGTTTTAGCGCCCAATGAAAGTGTAAGAAGATAGTTGGCCAAATCGAAGCCTGCCTCACGACGACGGCGTCTTACCGATCCACGCCCGGAACTTTAGCTTGCGCAAAACCTCTGCAAAGAAGCGTATCGTCGTTTGACGCATGCGGGGCCCGATTCGCTGCAAGGACGATCCGGGGCTGCTACCGTGTGTCCGTCGGATCACGCAAAACGCAACTACAGCAACTACAGTTAGGAAAGTCGCTTACCGCGCACGGAACGTGCGGTAAGACCCCGGCACGCCGAACCAGATCGGAACGCGCAACGAGACATTTTCCGGAGCGAGATATGCAGCTAGGCATGATTGGATTGGGACGCATGGGCGCGGACATGGTGCGCCGCCTGACGAAGGGCGGTCAGCAATGCATCGCTTACGACGTACAGCCGGCCGCAGTGGACAAGCTGAAGCAGGAAGGCGTGGCAGGTGCCGCGTCGCTTGAAGATCTGGTCGCGCAATTGCAAAAACCGCGCGCGGTGTGGCTGATGGTGCCCGCCGCGGTGGTCGACCAGACGCTCGACAAGCTCGTGCCCTTGCTCGAACCCGGCGACATCGTGATCGACGGCGGCAACTCCTATTACCACGACGACATTCGCCGCGGCGCCGAACTGGCGAAGCGTCAGCTTCACTATGTCGACGTCGGCACCAGCGGCGGCGTCGCGGGACGTGAGCGCGGCTACTGTCTGATGATCGGCGGCGAGGCCGAAGTCGTGAAGCGGCTCGAGCCGATTTTCTCGACGCTCGCGCCGGGTGCGGGCGCCGCGCCCGCCACGCCGGGCCGCGCAGCCGGCGCCAGCACCGCGGATCAGGGCTTCCTGCATTGCGGCCCGCAGGGCGCGGGGCACTTTGTGAAGATGGTTCACAACGGTATCGAATACGGCATGATGGCCGCGTATGCCGAAGGCCTGAACATTCTGCGCCATGCCGACGCCGGCAAACACGCGCGCGAAGCCGATGCCGAAACATCGCCGCTGCGCCGCCCCGAGCTTTACCAATACGACCTGGATCTCGCCGAGGTCGCCGAGGTCTGGCGGCGTGGCAGCGTGATCGGTTCGTGGCTGCTGGACCTGATAGCGGGATCGCTGGCCGGCGACGCCGATCTGCAAAGCTACGCGGGACGCGTATCGGATTCGGGCGAAGGGCGCTGGACCGTCGCGGCGGCAATCGACGAAGGCGTGCCGACACCGGTGCTGAGCGCCGCGCTATTCGCGCGTTTCAGTTCGCGGGGTGACGCGGACTTTGCGAACCGGGTGTTATCGGCGATGCGGCACGACTTCGGCGGCCACGTTGAAAAAGCGGCCACGCCGGTCGACGGGCATAAGAGCTAATTCACGGGAGCCGTTATGGAAACCGCTAACGCCACGTCTCACGATGTCGTGTTCCTGTTCGATTGCGATAACACCTTGCTGGACAACGATCATGTGCTGGCGGATTTGCGCGCGCATATGGCGCGCGAGTTTGGCGAACAGAACAGCGCGCGCTACTGGGAAATTTTCGAAGGCTTGCGCGCGGAGTTGGGCTACGCCGATTACCTTGGGGCGTTGCAGCGCTACCGGCTGGAGCATCCGCGGGACACGCGTCTGCTGCTGATGTCGTCGTTCCTGATCGATTATCCGTTTGCGAACCGGCTGTATCCGGGGGCGCTGGATACGATCAAACATGTGTCCAGCTACGGCCCGTCGGTGATTCTGTCCGACGGCGACGTGGTGTTCCAGCCGCGCAAGATTGCCCGCTCGGGCTTATGGGACGAGGTCGAGGGCCGGGTTTTGATCTACATCCATAAGGAGCAGATGCTCGATCAGGTGATGGAATGTTATCCGGCCCGGCAGTACGTGATGGTGGACGACAAGCTAAGGATTCTGACGGCGATGAAGAAGGCCTGGGGCGAGCGGCTGACCACGGTCTTTCCTCGCCAGGGACATTACGCTTTCGATCCCAAAGAGATTTCCAGCAATCCGCCCGCGGACGTGACGATCGAGAGGATTGGGGAACTGGCCGATATCGACATCGATATGCTGCTGCGCGGAGGGACAGCAGGGGGTGCCTAGCTTGTCTCCCGTTAGGGCCGGCCCAGCCGGTGGCGTGCTAGCCAACGCCGAACAGTTTAACCAGCAAGCCGAACACGCCTACCAGGACGGCAACGCCGGCGCACAACAGCACGATCGACAGAACAAGAATCAGGGGCGTTTTGAAGCGGCTGGTTGTCGACATGGTGACCGTCTAGAGGAGGGGCGAGCAGTAGAGGACGCGGCAGATGCGATCCGCCATAGCGCATTTGGCACCCGAAGCTTAAGCGCCTTCACTTAATGTGCGCTTAAAGTCTAGCTCAAGAGCAGGAGTCTCTGGCACGCCAACGGCCCGGCTGCACAATGGCTTACAGACACGGCGGCCAATTGAGCGCATGATCCTTGCTTGGCGTGCATTTTTGTCAGGTTGGTTCAGAACCAGCCGCGCGCTCAACCGGGTGCCCATCTCCACGTCGCCGGCGATCAAACGCTGCGCGGCAGGCGGGCCCGCCAGGGGGAAATCATGGTATCGGCAATCCTCGGCATCGTGGGGGGCATGGCGTTGATGTTCGGCGCTTCACTGTACCTGCGTGAGCTTCGTCTCCTGCGTCGCCCGGACCGCCGCTGGACAGGAAAAAAACACTGATTCGCCCCACATCCTCGAAAAGGGAGGCTGTATGTCACTACCTTCTCAGCGGCGCTCACCATCGCCGTTGCGTCAAGCCGATTCCCCAGGCGCTGTGCGCGACCGGCGCACCGAACTCGGCCGGGCCGACGAGGCGCGCGCCGAACAACGCGAACGCGACGACGCGCGCAACGATCCCAATGCCAGCAAATGGCGCTACCAACCACCTCAACGCAAAGAGAAAGAGCAGGCGTAAAGCGTCCGGCTGGATAGCAGCGAACCGGCGCCGGCCGGTGTTCGGGCCGGCAGTCGGATCGGCCGCTCCACGCGCGATGCTTCCTGTTCACACATACACCGCGCATACACCGCGCGTACACAAAAGCGACGCACATCCGTCGCAAGATCAGACGTTGGACAATCGCGTCGAACCATGACGCGCGCTTCCTGTCACACCCCTGACGATTCCCGGCCACATTCCCAAAAACCGTAAGCAACGGACCTTTGCCGATCCCTCCGCGTTATGTCATGCGCATGACAGATCGGCTAGCGTTGCGGGTTTTCTTCATCGGCCGCGTCACGAACAATCGCTGCAGCACCCGCTAACCTGCCTGACAGTCCTTTTCAAGGAGCGACGCCATGGCCGAAGCAACCTCCCGTCCCACCCCGCCGACCACCCTCGACCCCGACACGTTGCGCAAGATGGACCGCTACTGGCGCGCCTGCAACTACCTCTCGGCCGGCATGATCTACCTGCGCGACAACCCGCTGTTGCGCGAACCACTCAAACCCGAACACATCAAGAACCGCCTGCTGGGCCATTGGGGCTCGGACCCGGGGCAAAGCTTCCTGCTGGTGCATCTGAACCGCCTGATCAGGAAGCTCGATCTGAACGTGATCTATCTCGCCGGCCCGGGTCACGGCGCGCCTGCCACGCTGGCCCACAGCTACCTCGAAGGCCATTACTCGGAGATCTATCCCGACCGCAGCGAGGACGAAGCCGGCATGCGGCGCTTCTTCCGGCAGTTCTCGTTTCCCGGCGGCATCGGTTCGCATTGCACGCCCGAAACGCCGGGCTCGATTCACGAAGGCGGCGAGCTTGGCTACAGCCTGTCGCACGGCTACGGTGCCGCGTTCGACAATCCCGACCTGATCGTTGCGGTGATGATCGGCGACGGCGAGGCGGAAACCGGACCGCTCGCCACCTCCTGGCACTCGAACAAGTTCCTCAATCCGATTCGCGACGGCGCGGTGCTGCCGGTTCTGCATCTGAACGGCTACAAGATCGCCAATCCGACGATCCTCGCGCGAATTCCCCGCGAGGAACTCGAAGCCTTGCTGATCGGCTACGGCCACAAACCGTATTTCGTCGAAGGCGACGATCCGGACACCATGCATCAGCAGATGGCCGCGACGCTCGAGCAATGCGTCGGCGAAATCCGCGCCATCCAGCAGCACGCGCGCGAGTCCAATGACGCGGCGCGGCCACGCTGGCCGATGATCGTGCTGCGCTCGCCGAAAGGCTGGACCGGACCAAAGGAAGTCGACGGCCATCAGGTGGAAGGTTCGTGGCGCGCGCACCAGGTGCCGGTGCTCGATCCGGTCACCAACAATAAGAGCTTGAAGCTCGTCGAGAACTGGCTGCGCAGCTACGAGCCGGAGTCGCTATTCGACGAAGCAGGGCGGCTGGTCGAGGAATTGCGCGAACTCGCTCCTGAAGGCACGCGCCGCATCAGCGCCAATCCGCATGCGAACGGCGGCTCGCTGTGCAAGACGCTTGACCTGCCGGCGTTTCGCGATTACGCGGTGGCGGTGAAAAAGCCCGCTGGTTCGTACACGTCGCCCACCGAGGTGCTCGGCACGTTTCTGCGCGACGTGATGCGCAACAATATGACGAACTTCCGCGTGTTTGGCCCGGACGAAACCGCCAGCAACAAGCTGACCGCCATCTACAAGGCCTCCGGGAAAACCTGGCTGGCCGAAACAATGGCCAGCGACGCCGACGGCGGCGAACTCTCGGTGGACGGCCGCGTGATGGAGATGCTGAGCGAGCACACGCTCGAAGGCTGGTTCGAAGGTTACGTGCTCACCGGCCGGCACGGACTGCTCGCTACCTATGAAGCGTTTGTCCACGTGATCGATTCGATGTTCAACCAGCACGCCAAGTGGCTGGAGAAAGCGAAGCGCGATCTCGGCTGGCGGCAACCGGTGCCGTCGATCAATCTGTTGATCACGTCGCTGGTATGGCGTCAGGATCACAATGGCTTCACGCACCAGGACCCGGGGTTTCTCGACGTCGTGACCAATAAAAGCCCGGACGTGGTGCGTATTTACCTGCCGCCGGACGCGAATTGCCTGTTGAGCGTCGCCGATCACTGCCTGCGCTCACGCGATTACGTCAACGTGATCGTGGCCGACAAGCAGCCGCATTTGCAGTATCTCGACATGGAGGCCGCGGTCACGCACTGCACCAAGGGCATCGGCATCTGGGATTGGGCGTCGACGGATCAGGGCGTCGAACCGGACGTGGTGATGGCCTGCGCCGGCGACATCGCGACCATGGAAGCGCTCGCCGCCGTGCAGATTCTTAAGGAGCACTTTCCCGAGTTGAAGATCCGTTTCGTCAACGTGGTCGATCTGTTCCGCCTGATGCCCGAACATGCGCATCCGCACGGCCTGTCCAGCCGCGATTTCGATTCGCTGTTCACCGCCAGCAAGCCGGTGATTTTCAACTTCCATTCGTACGCGTCGCTGGTGCACAAGCTCACGTACAACCGTACCAACCACGACAATCTGCACGTGCATGGCTATCGCGAGAAAGGCAACATCAACACGCCGCTCGAACTGGCGATCATCAACCAGGTCGACCGTTTCTCGCTGGCGATCGACGTGATCGACCGTGTGCCGGTGTTGCGCGGCGTCGGCGATCATGCGAAGGAATGGCTGCGTGGGCAGATCATCGAACATCTGGCTTATGCGCATGCCGAGGGCATCGATAAGGAAGAGATCCGCAACTGGACATGGAAAGGCTGAGCGAGGCGGCCCATGCATACTCAAGACGCCACCCAGGTTCCGACGATTCTGGTGCTGAACAGCGGTTCATCGTCGCTGAAGTTCGGGCTGTTTACACACGCGGGCGGCGATGAATCGTTGCTGCTCGCCGGCAGTGCGGAAGGAATTGGCCGTAGTGACGGCAGCTTGCGCATCACGTCGCCCGACGGCCGCGTGCTGGTGCAGCAGGAGCGCGTGCTGGAATCGCAGACCGACGCGTTGCAGGTGCTCGCGCGCGTCCTTGCGGAGCAGAAGCACCCGCAGCCGGCGGCGGTGGGGCATCGGGTGGTGCATGGCGGCCCGCACCTGCGGGCGCATCAGCGCTTGACACCCGAAGTGCGCCAGCGCTTGCAGGATGCCGTGCATTTCGCGCCTTTGCATATTCCGCCGGCGCTCGCCTTGATCGACGAGGCATCCGCGATCTTCAGCGACGCGCAACATTTCGTCTGTTTCGACACGGCGTTTCATTCGACACTGCCGCCGCGTGCGGCGCAGCTTGCATTGCCGCGCCGCTATCTGGATGCGGGCGTGATTCGCTACGGTTTTCACGGCCTTTCGTACGAATCGCTGGTCACGCGGCTTGGCGCCGATTTGCCAGCGCGAGCGGTGTTCGCGCATCTGGGCAACGGTTCGAGTTTGTGTGCGCTGCAGAACGGCAAGTCCGTCGATACGTCGATGGGGCTGACGCCGACCGGCGGCGTGCCGATGGGCACACGCAGTGGCGATCTCGACCCAGGTGTGCTGCTGTATCTGATGCGCGTGGAGCATCTCGATGCCGATGCACTGGAGACGCTGTTGAACCGCCAGAGCGGTCTGGCCGGTTACGCCGATGGCGAAAGCGATATGCAGGCGCTGGAGAAGCGCGCCGCGGCGGGGGATGCGAATGCGTCGCTGGCGCTGGAGGCGTTTGCTACCGCCGTGCGTAAGACGATCGGCGCTTATGCGGCCTTGCTGGGCGGGATCGACTTGCTGGTGTTCACGGGCGGCATCGGCGAGCACAGCGCGGAGATTCGCCGTCGCGTCTGTGATGGGCTCGCTTTCATGGGGCTGGTGGAGGGCGATCCGGCGGGGAAGGTGAGGGCGATTCACACCGAGGAGGAAAAGCAGATTGCACGGCATTGCCGGGCACTGTTGCAAGCTGGTTGATGCTATCCGGCCTTGATTCTGGTTCGATCGGTGACACCCGCGACGCCGAACAGGCGGGATACGTCTTCGAGCGCCGCGGTTTTCTGATGGATGTCCTGGAGAACACCTCGCAAGGTGACTCTGCCGCGCTCGACTTTTACTTTCACCTTATCCCTGGGGACGGCCGCGTCCCAAGAGAGCCGCCTCACGGCTTCCGCCGCGATCTGGTCATCGCTAAAGCGTGGGCTGCCGGTGCTGCGCACGGTGAGGTGGTCGCGAGGCATGACGCTCTCCTGTTTGTTTCACTATCGGCGAATAGGCTCGGTGCACATCTCGTCCGAGCCCGGAATTACGGCAGAAACTCGCGTGGTGCCGCAGTGCGTTCCGCAGTGCGTTCCGCAGTGCGCTCAATGGTGAGCGCACCTTTAATGTCATCGGCCGAACCAAGCCATGATGTTAACCTGGCTTTTCAGGCGCGCATTCTGGTAACGGCATGCCCGCGAGTGCGTGGGCCTATTCAATAACCCCGGCTACCGCCTGCGCCGTGGCTGCCGACAACGTCCAGCCCAGATGCCCGTGGCCGGTGTTGTAGAACACCCCACGCCGTTTGCCGCGGCCCACCTTCGGCAGCATGTTCGGCAACATCGGCCGCAAGCCCGCCCACGGAATCACGCGCGAAGTCGACACCTCGGGAAAATGCCGGCGCGTCCAGTCCACCAGCGGAGCGATCCGGTCCGAGCGGATATCGCGGTTAAAGCCGTTGATCTCCGCCGTGCCCGCCACGCGGAAACGATCGACGCCGAGCCGGCTCGTCACGATCTTCGCGCTGTCGTCGAGCAGGCTCACCCACGGCGCGCGCTGTTGGCTGACTTCATCGTCGAGGCATACGGTGATCGAATAGCCCTTCACCGGATAGACGTTCACGTGATCGCCCAGCATCGCCGCAAAGTCGCGGCTCTTCACTCCCGCGCACACGACGATCCGCTCAAAGGCAAAACGCTGCGACTCGCCCGCGAGATTGACCGTCATCGAAAACCGTCCTTCGGCCGGCTGCTCGATCGCTGTGATCTCGGCATCGTAGTGAAACTCGACGCCGTGCCGCGCGCAGGCGTCGGCCAGGCCGCGTGTGAATTTATGAATGTCGCCGGTCGAGTCGGAGGGCGTGAAGAACCCGCCGAAAAAATCGCCATGCAGCGTAGGCTCGATCCGCTGCAACTCCGTGGCCGTCACCGGATTGCGATCGAGGCCGCCTTCGCGCAACAACGCATTCACCTTGTTCGCCGCGTCGAATTCCTTGCGGGTCTTGTAGATGTGCAGAATGCCGCGCCGCTCCAGATCGAAGTCGATCCCTTCGCGCTCGGCAATCGAAAACAGATGCTCGCGCGCCGCAATCGCGAGCCGGACGGTCTCGACCGTGTTCGCGCGGTAATGCGGAATCTGCCGCAGAAACTCACCCATCCACGAATACTTGTGCCACGTGGGCATGGGATTGAGCAGCAGCGGGGCGTCGCGCGTGAGCATCCAGCGCAGGCCCTTCAGTACGGTGGCGGCGCTGTTCCAGACTTCCGCATTGCTGGCGGACAACTGCCCGCCATTGGCGAACGAGGTCTCCATCGCAGCATAGCGATGACGCTCGAACACGGTGACGTGGTGGCCGCGCTGCGCGAGGGCGTGAGCAGTCGTGACGCCGGTAATGCCGGCGCCGATAATGGCGATTCGTGACATGACATGATCCAGAGTAGTTGGGCATCACCGGTGTCGATTTCGTGTCGAAACCGGCGTCGATGCCCCATCTGTCCATGTACCTGAGAGTTTCTTCCCGCGAGCAAAGGAGCGCGATCTAGGCGCCATGCCGGGAATCCCCTTCGGTGGGCGCGCACGGCGCCGCTCTCCAGATGTTCCTGCTGCGCGGTCCTTTTGCCTGAGAGTTTCCGGGGCGGTTGCTCCGTCGGCGTCGTCACAAGCCTCTGACGATCTCTCCCGCACTGCATTGCAGAACGGCTCGACAATACCGGGCAAAAAATTTCGCCGCAAGTGTTTCGTGCGATGCAGCGCCCAATCGATCCGCCGAGCACTTGCGCCGGGCAAGCTGAAAAGCCCCATCGGCAGGACGGCGATTGGGGTTGGCGGGGGCGACATCGGCTATGACATCGGCTATATTCGGCGGCATAGTGCCCGCCTTCAATCGCCAGAGGAGCCGCCGTGCCCACTGCTACAACGTTGCTCGCCTTTGCCCTGGTCTCACTCGGCATGGTGCTTACGCCGGGTCCGAACATGATCTACCTGATCTCGCGATCGCTCTGCCAGGGGCGGCGCGCCGGGCTCGTGTCACTCGGCGGCGTCGCGCTCGGCTACGTGTTCTACATGTTTTGTGCCGCATTCGGTATCACGGCGCTGCTGTTGACGGTGCCTTATGCCTACGACGCGCTGCGTTTCGGCGGCGCGCTTTACCTGCTATATCTGGCCTGGCAGGCGGTCAAGCCGGGCGGGCGCTCACCGTTCCAGGTGCGCGACCTGCCGCACGACAGCCGCCGCAAGCTCTTTACGATGGGCCTCGTCACGAACCTCGCGAATCCGAAGATCGCGGTCATGTACCTGTCGCTGCTGCCGCAGTTCATTTCGCCGGGGCACGGCAGCGTGCTGTCGCAATCGATCGCGCTCGGCTGCGTGCAGATCGTCATCGCGGTCACGGTCAATGCCTTGATTGCCAGCATGGCGGGTTCGATCGCCGGCTTTCTCGCCGGGCGGCCGGTGTGGCTGCTGGTGCAACGCTGGCTGATGGGCACCGTGCTCGCCGGCCTGGCCGTGCGGATCGCGTTCGACGCGCGCCGTTAAATCACGCGCTCAGGCTCGTCACAACGCCTTGTACATGATGGTGGTCGAGTCGAGCCGCTCTTCCTGCGTGTCGCGGCAAAACTGCGGGATCACACCGGCCGTTTGATAACCCAGCGCGGCGTAAAGCGGCTCCGCTTTGTCGCCGGTGCGCGTATCCAGCGTCAGCAGGCTGCGCTGCAGTTGCAGCGCACGGCGCTCCAGCTCCGCCATCAGCGCTTTGGCAATGCCCTGGCGGCGAAACGCCGGGTGAACCAGCAGCTTGCGCACTTCGGCGCGATGGCGTTGATTCGGCATCGTGTCGTAATCGAGTTGCACGGTGCCCGCGATCGACTCGCCATGACGCGCGACGAACAAGACCAGCGCGCCCGCACGCAGCGACGGCAACACCTTGCCGCTCCAGAATGCCTCACTCTCCGCGACGCTGTGCGGCAACACAAAGCCCACGCTCGCGCCGTCATGGACGCAGGCACGCAGCAGCGCGCCGAGTTCGGGCAGATGCCGGACGAGGTCGTCGGCGGAGAAGGTCGTGATTTTGGGGGCGCTCATGGTAGCTGGAACTCAGACGATGAAGAGAATGTAGCGGGCCGCGCTGTGCGCGGGCGTGGCGAAAGCACTGGGGCCGAATAACTGATAGCGCAGACAGTCGCCGGCTTGCAGGTCGTGACTCCGGCCGTCGACGGTGATCTGCAATTGCCCTTCGAGCAGGATCAGATGATGTTCGAGGCCGGCTCGCGGCGATGCGTCGTAATCGATTCGCGCGCCGGCATCGAGTTCGCATTCCAGTGCCTCGCCGCTCAGCGCCTGAGCCGGTGGCGACACGGAGCGGCGCCGGAAGCCGATGCTCGCGTCGGTCCAGACGGCCTGCGCATTGCGCGGCACCAGCGGCGCGAAGTCTTCTTCGACCATGTGCATGAGGCGCGACATCGGCAAGCCGTAGGCGACGCACAGCTTGCCCAGCACGCTGGCCGTGGGGCTCACGGCGGCGTTTTCGAGGCGGGACAGCGTGGCGCGGCTGACGTTGCTGAGTTTCGCGAGATCGTCGAGGGACCAGTTGCGCTCGGCGCGCAGCGCTCGCAGACGCTGGGCAATGCGGCGGTCGATGGCGTTGTCGTCGGAGGGCGTGTTTTCCATATTCGGGAAATTATCTCCAATGTGGGAATTCGTCAACGAGAAAAAAACATCCGAGGGACGCGAACGCGGTCAGGGCGGCCGGTTCATCGCAGAGATTCGTACACCGCGCGTGGCCTGGACGTTTATGATGGTGCCCACCAACTAAAACCCGCCGCCCGGTTGCGCAACGGGGCTGTGCATCGATCACGCACACTGTCCACGAGACCCGGCGGCGCTTGCCGCGACATCCTCTATGAACTCCACTCCCGACGCTGTTTCCCGCCCCTCCATCCGCGCGTTGACCTTGCTTGAAGGGCGCGTGCTCGGCGTGCTGGTCGAAAAGCAGCACACCGTGCCGGACAGCTATCCGCTTTCGCTGAACGCACTGACCTTGGGCTGCAACCAGAAGACCGGCCGATCGCCCGTGATCAACGCGACCGAAGCCGAAGTGCTGACCGCCGTCGATGGCCTGAAGCGCCTGAGCCTCGTGATGGAAGGCAGCAGCAGCCGCGTGCCGCGCTTCGAGCACAACATGAATCGTGTCCTGGGCTTGCCGAGTCAGTCGGCGGCCTTGCTGACCACCTTGCTGCTGCGCGGCCCGCAGACCGCCGCCGAGTTGCGCCTGAACAGCGCGCGCCTGCATGGATTTGCCGACATTTCGTCGGTCGAGGCGTTCCTCGACGAACTGGCGGCCAACGATCCGCCGCGCGTAGTGAAACTGGCCCGCACACCGGGCGAACGCGAAAACCGCTGGATGCATCTGCTATGCGGCGAAGTCAGCGCGAGTGAGCTCGCGCAACCGGGTGGGGAAGACGAGGTAGTGCCGCTGTCGGCGTTCGAGGCGGTAAAAGCCGAGCAGAAACGGCTCGCCGACGAGTTGAGCCGGCTTCAGGCGGTGGTACGGCGCATGGCCGCTGAACTGGGCATTGAAATCGATCAACCGTCCGGCACGGAAGACTGAAGTCCGCTTGGCTGGTCGTGTGCTGCTCGCGCGCTGCGAGTGAGCGCGCGAGCAGCCGGAAACTAGAACTTGTAGTTCACCGAAGCGAGCGTATTGAGCTCGAATCTTTTTTCGGTAATCGGGCTATTGGCCGCGTCGTGTTCCAGCCGCCCGAAAGTCGCGGAAACCGAGCCATTCCAGTGTTTGGAAAAGTCGTACGTCACCATGGCGTTCATGTGGATGTCCCGTACGCCGGCGCTGGTGCTATACGTGGGCAATCCCGAGGCCGCGCTCTGCTGTCCGGATACGCCGAAGAAAGTCCGGGTATAAGTCCCGTTCGCCCACGTAAAGCCCGGGCCCACGGAGAACAGCCAGCCGCCAACCGGCGCGGACGCCACGAAATCCGTGCTGACCGTGGTCCCCTGATGATGGCCGGCGATATCCTGGTACAACGCCACCGAGCCGGTAAACGCCCACCACGTGTAGTCGGCGAAAAGCTTCAGTTTTGGGCCGCCATGCACGTCGCCCAGTCCATGCAAACGCGGGTCGTCGGACTCCTTGCGAGTCTGGAAGTCGAAACTGAACGCCGCGCCCACGTGATAGGCCGGACCGCGCAGCACGTTGACACCCAGCACGTCGGGACCCTGCGAGAAAATCCGGTCGTCGTAGGAGATATCCAGCGAGGGAAACGGGAAGAAGCTTAGCTGTCGCGAGCCCGGGTATTTGGGGGTGATCACGAGACCTGGCCCCACGCCGATTTTCCATTTGCTGTCGGCGGCCGCGCTAGTGCCCGCGTCAGGCGTCGCATTCGGACTTGCATCGTCCGCGTAGGCCGCGCGCGCGGCGCACAGGCCGAGAGCCGCGGCGAGCAGCAACGACCGGCGTGCGGTTTGACCGAATCTGCGCGTGCTGCGCCGCGACGCGCGTGTGGCCTTGGCCGGCGCGGTCATACGCGCTCCTTGCCGAGTGCCGCGAGTTGTCTGAGGCGCCGCGCCAGGGCCTTCGAGACCACCGGTTGCTTGCCGCTGTCGTCGCCGCCGTGGGCCACTTCACTCTCGCGCAGAAACAGCGCGGTTTCACGCGCGACGATTTCGCGCTCGTTGTCCGACGTAATCATGTGATACGAATCGTCCAGCCAGATTGTTCGTAAGAAGGCAGCGCCGATATTCGCGGCGACAAAGCGTGCATTGCGCGGGCTCGACGTCTCGTCGTCGATTGCATGAACAATCAGGCAATCGGTCTTGATGTCGCGCACCTGCGTGCGCACACTCGCGGCGAGGCGGCTTGCCTCGTGCAATGCCGGCAATGAAATCGTCGACGGACCGACTTCGCTGAAGTCGCTGCGCTGCATGGCGCGGGCGATCTTCGCCCTGAGCGCTTCGTTGCGCAAACCGAACGGTGCTTCCTCGCGGTAGCGCCAGCGTTTGCGTAGTGGCGTGAAGTACGCCCAGTTGAGCAGGAATCGATACCAGGGGATCGCCCAGCCGTCGTAAGAGAGCGTCAGCGACAACAGCACGAGCGAGCGCGCCGCGGGACGGCGATGCGCGAGCGCGAGCGCCAGCGCCGCACCGATCGACAGCCCGCAGATCGAGACGTGAGCAAAGCGCGCGGCCAGCGCGTCGTATTCGCGCACGGCGGCGTCGAGCCACGCTTCCATCGCCGCCTCTTCGGAACCGGCGCTATAGCCCGGCAGAACAGGTGCGCAAGTAGTGAAACCCTCGGCATTCAGATAGCGCGCGAGAAAGCGTAATTCGAGCGGCGAACTCGACAGCCCGTGCAGCATCAGCACGGCATGGTCGTCGCCGGGTAAGAACAGGCTCGTAGGCTGGCTCATGGATCAGTCTCCGATCCGCAGCACGAGGAATTCGCCGGCGTGCGTGGTGAAGCGTTCACACATGCACTCGGTCAGCCTCGACGCGCCGTCGGCGCCTTTCATGCGGACGCGATGACTGCCGGGCCACAGCGCCTTGCTGAGCCGCTGGATGTCTTCGGTATCGACGTCGGCAAAACGCGGACCCGGCGCAATTTCGTTGGGCAGACGCGGCAACAGGCCGGGCGTCCTGACGTCGTCCACTTGCTGCAGCGCATCGCGTTCGAGCGCCTGAATGAAAATGAAGGTCCGGTGATGGTGCGACAGATGGCGCAGCAGCCGGTGCGTTTCGTCGACGGCGCGGCGTGCGAGCAAGCGTTCGTTGTCGTGCCGCAGCAGCATTTCATAGCGTGACTGCGCGACCGAGGCGATCAGTTCGGCGCGAAACTGCGACCGGCGCAGACGTTCGATCAAGACGATGACGAGCAGCGTCACCAGCGGATACGAGATCAGCAGAAGCAGGTCGGCGCTATTGAATACGGTGATGGCTGCGTAGGGCGGGACGAACAGATAGTCGGCGATACCCAGGCCGAGCAGCATGACCGCGAGCGCTGGCGCCAGCCCGCAAAAATACTCGACCAGGGCCGCCGCGATGCAGAACGCGGTGCCCGGCATGATCGGTCCGAGTAGCGGATGGAGCAACATGCGCACACCGCTGGCGATCGCCAATGCGGCGGCCGCGGTGAGCCAGACGCGTG
Organism: Paraburkholderia fungorum; assembly: GCF_902833645.1. Taxonomy (GTDB): domain Bacteria; phylum Pseudomonadota; class Gammaproteobacteria; order Burkholderiales; family Burkholderiaceae; genus Paraburkholderia; species Paraburkholderia fungorum. The sequence continues at coordinate 168,726 of NZ_CADFGE010000002.1, read as the reverse complement.
TTCCCCGTGGTGCCCAACGACGGGCGTTTTGGACTTCCATAATATTTTTTTTAGGGAGCGATTGCGCTTCCCGATTGAGTGTGGCAATGCGCTTTAAAGCGCAGGTCGGACAATACCATAATCGGAGCGGCGTGAAGGCCCCGAAAGAAGGGCCCCGACAGAAGTAAATACCGGCGGTCCCGGCGGTCGTATTGCGTTGCGAACCGCCGATCGAAAAACGTGCTCGCGAATAGGGGTTATTCTCACTGACAAATCGCACGTCGGCGGGTTTGGCAGGTATACAGCAGGCGGCGCCGTTGCTTCAATTGAAGTTAAGCCAATTTACAAATGGCACAGAACATTTACGACGACCCCATTTTCTTCGAGAACTACAGTCAATTGGGTCGCTCGACGCAAGGCCTTGCCGGCGCCGCCGAATGGCCGGCGTTGCGCGCGATGCTGCCGGAGATGCTTGGCCTGAAGGTGATCGATCTTGGCTGCGGCTATGGCTGGTTCTGCCGGTGGGCGCGCGAAGCGGGCGCAGCCACGGTGCTCGGCCTCGATGTTTCGCAGAAGATGCTGGAACGGGCGGAATCGTCGACGAACGATCAGGCGGTGACCTATGCCCGAGCCGATCTCGAACATCTCGACTTGCCGGAGGCCGGTTTCGATCTCGTCTACAGCTCGCTCGCGTTCCACTACATCGAAAATCTGCGCGGCCTGTTCGACACGGTGCACCGCGCGCTGGTGCCGGGCGGGCGCCTCGTGTTCTCGATCGAACACCCGATTTTCATGGCGCCGCGTGAGCCAGGCTGGTCGGTCGATGCGGATGGCCATAAGCACTGGCCACTCGACAGCTACCAGCTAGAAGGGCCCCGCGTGACGAACTGGCTGGCCGACGGGGTCGTCAAGCAGCACCGCACCATCGGCACCTTGCTCAATCACCTGATCGGCGCGGGCCTCACTATCGCCCATGTCGACGAGTGGGGGCCGACCGAGGCCGATCTTGCCGCGCGGCCTGAACTGGCGGAAGAGCGCGAACGGCCGATGCTGCTACTGGTGTCCGCGATACGCCAGTCTTAAGGCGACGGGGAATGGCCGGTCAGGCGTCGCGGCTTCTGCGCGGTTCGTCGGCGAGGGTTCGCTGCGTGCGGTAAAAGACGCGGGGCGGCACGTTCGGCGAATCTTCAGCGAGCCGGTCGAGTTCGTCGCGAATCGCGCTCAGATAGTGGCCGTCGCGGGCATCCGCGTCGCCGGCGTAGATCGCTTCAAGCTTGCGCCGCACCGCGCCATAGCGCGCGCCGGCCGCGCGATGCTTCTCGGCGCGCTCCGCGTAGCGGAAGAATGTTTGCAGCGCGGCGGAGACCGCCGCCGCCACGCTGACCGCGCCCACGGAAATCCTGAGCGCCGGTGACACAGCTGTCGCATTCAACGACGCAAACACGGCCGTGCCCACAAAGGCCGTCAATACGGTAACCAGCCAGCCGATGCCGCGCTCTCGCGCGCAGAGCAGGTCGGCCATGTCGTAATGGCTCATCTGGGATTCGCGCGCGCGCCGGATCCACTTCAGCAGAAGCTGGTCTTCGTCGACCGGGGGCTCGTAGGCAGTCGGGTTTTTCATGGGGCTCGTCGGGGCTATTCAGTGTCGCCAAGCGTAGCGCATGGGGTTGACGATACTGTGCCACATGCCGGCAACGAACTGATCGCCGCGTAACCGGCGTGGTGGATCAGCCGAGCAGGCGGCGCACCCGTGGAATAACTTCTTCGGCAAAAATACGCATATCGGTCTCGAATGGCTGGAATTGCAGCATGAACAGTTCGATTCCCGCGCGATGAAACGCGGCGATCCGCTGCGCGACGGTGTCGTAGCTGCCGACGAGGCCGGCGGCCGTGCCGCCGTTCGAGCCCACACGTGGGGTTTGCGCGAAGGTCTGGAACATCACCGCCTTCGGGTCGATGTTCGATTTCTGTTGCTCGCGCAACGGGGCGTCTTTCGCGGCCAACGTGAAGAGATGATCGAGGTGTCGATTGGCCGCCTCATCGCTTTGGCGCGCAATCACGAACGCTGACAAACCAAATCGCAACGGCTCGTGCGACTCAGGGCGCTTGCGCCCCGCGACATTCGCAATCAGCGCTTTGACATCGGCGAGGGGCTGGCCGTTGATGAACCAGACGTCGCCTTTGTCCGCGACCAGTTCCCGCGCCGGTTCCGATTCACCGCCGACATAGATGCGCGGACGGCTGCGAAACGGGTCCGCGGGCCGCAATAGATAGTCATCCACATTAAAATGCGCTCCGCGAAACCGGGTGCGTTCGCCACGCAGCAAGGAATCGACCACCGTAATCCACTCGCGCCCGTAGGCATAACGCGCGTCGTGCTCCGCGAAGCCGATGCCGGCACGCTCCAGTTCAGGGCGATTCCATGCGTTGACAAGATTGATGGCGAAGCGCCCACCGCTGATGTGCTCGATCTGCTGCGCCATCTTGGCCAGCACCACAGGGTGATACAGATAAGGCTTGATCGCGGCGATGATTTCGATGCGCCCGGTCAGTGCCGCGAGCGCGGCCGATGCAGTCCACGCTTCGAGTTGATCGAAATCGGAATTGTGCGGGTTGATCGTATGTTGCGCGACCAGCACGGAGTCGTAGCCGAGCCGTTCGGCCTCGAGAACGAGCGCCTTGTTTCTCGCCCATGACGCGTCGTACGGTTCATCGGGGTCCTGCAACGCGGCACGGCTGCCGTGAACCAATGCCCAGATGCCGAAGCGGGGAGGGAGTGCCGAGGTCATGCAGAAATCTCCACGGGAAAGCGTGTCCGTCAATTCGTATCAAACCTCGAATGATGAGCGATGCCGCCGTCACGCGTTCCAATTTCTGCCCATATCGATCGATGAAATCGGTCTTTGGGCGGGCGTCGTTCTTTTATATATTCGTCGATTCCCCCAAGCACTTGAACGTTGATCGATGCCATCCGTTTTCTCCCGCTCGCGAATCCTGCGACGCCTCTGCGTGTGCCTGACCTTGATTGGCGGCGTCCTGTCGGCCAGCGTGGCAAGCGCTAACGAAACCGTGTCGATCAGCTACCAGCGGTCGTCGACGCTGTTCATCCTGCTGAAACGAACCGGCGCGCTGGAAAAGAAACTCAACGCGCTCGGCTATGACGTGAGCTGGCACGAGTTTTCAACGGGCCTGCTGCAATCGCTGAACGCCGGCAGCGTCGATTTGCATGCGGATGTCGCGGATGCGTTTGCGCTCTTCACGCAGGCTGCCAACGCACCGCTTACGTACTACGCCGAAGAAACCTCCGCGCCCACCGCCCAGGCGATCATCGTGCCGCCGGATTCGCCGATTCATTCGGTAGCCGACCTCAAGGGCAAGCGCGTGGCGGTATCCAAAGGCTCGGGATGCAATTTCCTGCTGCTGAGCGCTCTGGCTAAAGCAGGGCTGACGATCAACGACATCCAGGTGCGCTATCTTGAGGCGCCCGATGCGCTCGCTGCATTCCGTGGCGGCAACATCGATGCATGGGCCATCTGGGACCCATTCCTCGCCGCACAGCAGCGTGATGCGCACGTTCGCGTGGTGGCGGACGGCAGCGGCCGGGTCGCCCAATACAACCGTTTTTACACGGCGACCACGGCCTTCGCCGACAAGCACCCGGACGTGCTGCGCGTCGTATTCGATGAATTGAACGCCACCGGCAAATGGGTCAAAGCGCATCCCCAGGAAGCCGCGCAGATTCTCGGCCCGGTGTGGGGCAACATTCCGGGGCCGACTGTCGAATTGGCCAATAGCCGCCGCAGCTATGAGATCGTGCCGGTGAAACGCGATCAGCTGGCTGAGCAGCAGCGCATCGCCGACACCTACCGCGCGGCCGGGCTGATTCCCGCCGCCTTGAAAGCGACGGACATCCGTATCTGGACGCCTCCGGCGAAGTGATCCACGTATCCGGACCGCGCCGTCGAGCCGAGCTTCGGTGTGGGATAAACCAGCGACGCAGCGCTTCTTCCAGGCCTTCGGTGGTGTTTTCTTCAGCGACCCCGGGCCACGCAGGCGTCCGGGCGGATCAGCATAGATTCCCCTCCCTCCCGCCAGCGCTCTTCAGGCCGCTTACGCGGCCTTAGTCGTTTTTGGTGCGCGCTTTTAAAGCTGCGTCGCAGCGGTGGCGGCTTCCGGATTCCGCGCCACACCGAACCTTTCCTGATGGGCTTTTCCGTTCAGGTAGAAGTCACCAATCGCGGCTTCGCGGGTGATCGCCGGGTTGTGCGATGCGAGCACTCGCGCATTGCGCCAGTAGCGATCGAAGCGGCGCGTTTCGCTGGTTGCCGATGCACCGCCTACTTCGAACAGCAGCGTTGCCGCCTGCAGGGTCTGCTCGATGACGATCTGCTGCGCCTGGAAGGTCTGGATATCGAGGCGGATATAGGTTTGCTCGTCGGCCCGGCCTTCCTGCCGCGCCACGGATACCGCATCGATCGAGCGGGCAAGCGATGCGCTGATACTTTGTGTCGAGTAAGCAAGGCTCGCGAGACGGCCGACGACACGATGCACCAATGGATTGTCGCGCGGGCTCGATTCACCGGGAACACCGAAGGTTCTCGTCCTGGCTTGCGTGAACGTCACGGCATCGCGCAGCGCCGCACGGCTGATACCGGCCAGATTGGCGATATGCAACGCCTGATAGTACGCGGTCAGCAGACTGTTGCGGCGAGGTTCGGCCGCGCTATAGCGGCGGTACAGATTGTCGAGCGAGACCGGCACATGCTCGAAACGCGCCGTGCCGCTGCCGGTCAGGCGCTGCCCGAAACCGTCCCAGTCGTCGATTCGCGAGAGGCCTGGCGTGTCGCTCCTGACGAGCACACGCACGTCGCTCTGTCCGTCGTGTGCGGTGACGTCGACCCAGTCCGCGTAGAGCGTGCCGGTGGTGTAGTACTTCTCGCCGTCCAGATACCAGGCGCCGTCGGTTTGCGTGAGACGCACGCTGTTGCTGGTGGTGCCGGTGCGCTCGGATACGGCGCCGCCGATGATCTGTCCTTGTGCGATGCGCGTGAACCAGCGGTCGCGCAGCGGTTCGTCGCTACTTTCCAGCAGCGCTTCGATGAACCCGCCGTGTACGCGCAGGATTTGCGGAAGGTTCGAGTCGGCCTCGCCAAGCCGCGTGACTAGCGCGAGGAACGCTGTAAATGTGACGCCTTCGCCACCGTACTTTTTCGGCACGCGCAGTCTGGTATAGCCGGCCTCGCGCAGCCATTCCACGGGAGCGTACGGAAGTTCGCGATTCTGCTCGCGTTCTACCGCGCCTTCGGCGATGCGGGTGAAGATGGGAATGAAACGCCGGGTCAGCTCGTCTTCAGCGAACAGTTCCGCTGCGTCTGCGCCAAGTTGATCTGGATTCTGGTTTAGCTGCGATTCGGATGCTGGCATGAGTCCTCCAATACGGGTCCGCAAACTGGGAACGGTACGGGAGGGGGGCAGGGACTAGCAACCAAGTATTTGGTCGTTTCTTAGAAGGTGGCGTGAAATGGGTTGTTCGCCGGTGCGCTGGAGCAGCACGGTGCGCTCGATGCGCCTGATGCAAGCAACGCAATGCGTGGCAAAGCAACTGCCACGCCCCTCTCACTCGTACGAAAACGCGCCGCCGAACTTGTCCATCCGCTCCAGCGCCATGCCCGAGCCGCGCACCACGCAGGTCAGCGGCGCCTCGGCGACGAACACCGGCAGGCCGGTTTCTTCGGCCAGCAGGCGATCGAGGTCGCGCAGCAGTGCGCCTCCCCCTGCGAGCATGATGCCGCGTTCGGCGATGTCGGCGCCCAGTTCCGGCGGCGTCTGTTCGAGCGCGATCTTTACCGCCGAGACGATCTGGTTCAGCGGGTCGGTGAGGGCTTCGAGAATCTCGTTGCTGGACACCGTGAAGCTGCGTGGAATGCCTTCGGACATATTGCGGCCCTTGACTTCCATCTCCTTGACCTCGGAGCCCGGAAAGGCAGAGCCGATTTCCTTCTTGATCGCCTCGGCGGTCTGTTCGCCGATCAGCATGCCGTAGTTACGGCGAATGTAGTTGACGATCGCATCGTCGAACTTGTCGCCGCCTACGCGCACCGAGCCCTTGTAGACCACACCGCCGAGCGAGATCACGCCCACTTCGGTGGTGCCGCCGCCGATATCGACCACCATCGAGCCGGTCGCTTCCGACACCGGCAAACCGGCGCCGGTGGCCGCGGCCATCGGTTCTTCGATCAGATAGACCTGCGAGGCGCCGGCGCTATGCGCGGCTTCCTTGATCGCGCGGCGCTCGACCTGGGTCGAACCGCACGGCACGCAGATGATGATGCGCGGCGACGGTGCGAACATTCGCGATTCGTGCGCCATCTGGATGAAGCGCTTGATCATCTGCTGGGTGATGTTGAAGTCGGCGATCACGCCGTCCTTCATCGGGCGGATCGCCTCGATATTGCCCGGCACCTTGCCGAGCATCTGTTTCGCTTCCTTGCCGACGGCCAGAATGATCTTCTTGCCGTTCGGGCCGCCTTCCTGACGAATCGACACCACCGACGGTTCGTCCAGCACGATGCCCTTGCCACGCATGTAGATAAGGGTGTTCGACGTGCCGAGGTCGATTGCCAGGTCGTTGGAAAAATAGCCACGCAGAAAACCGAACATTCAAATTCCTGTCTCGCTGATACCGGACGCGTGAGCGCGCCGCTTAGGAATGCCGCCCGGAGGCGGCAGGCGACCAGGTGGCGGTCGGCAGAGAGGGAAGAATAACAGTTTCGGCAGGCGGACTACCGGGGTGCGCGTACTCGCAGCGCGTTGCCGGCCTGCCATTTGATGCGTTCGCAATTGCTTTTGACCCGCGCCGCGAACTCCGCCGGGCTGTTGAGTTGCAGCGAGCGCATCTGGATCGTATCGCTATCGCCGCGCCGCCAGCCGTTCTGCCAGCGCGTATCGAACTGGCTGGCCTCGGTGAGCACCTTTCTCAGCTTCTCCTTGTATTCGGCCACCTCCTGCGCGGAGACGCCACAGAATTCCCGGTCGAAGCGGGCACGCTGGCCCGCGGCTTCCGCGCTGGCGTTGGCACTGTCCTCGCTGGCGGACGCGGGCCGTGGCTGGGCCAGCAGCAGAAGCGGTAGCAGGAGCACCAGCGCGAGCAGGGGACGGCGGCAAGATTGGTTTTTAGACACGATTGGCTCCTTCTGGCCGTATTCCGGCGCCGCAACGAGTCGCGGGGATCGCGCGAGTAGTGCGCGAGTAGGACGGCAGTAGCTGCTGCCATCCATCTTACCGTGTCTGGCTGGAGCTTCCACCGGCCGGCGCGGCCAGCCTGAAAACGGCGTTGTGCCGCACCGCGGCGTGCTGCCGCCAACATTACCGGATCGTAATCATCTCGCGCTTCGCTTGCCGGTATGATCTAGCGATCAAGCACAGCGGAGCACTCCCATGCGAATCCTGGTGATCGAGGATGAGCTCAAAACAGCGGCTTATCTGAAGAAAGGCCTGGAAGAATCGGGCTACGCGGTCGATGTCGCGAACGACGGCCCACAAGGGCTGATCCTCGCACAGGAAGAAGAGTACGACGTGATCGTGCTCGACGTGATGCTGCCCGGCATGGACGGCTGGACTGTCGTCAAGACCTTGCGCAGCACGCGGACCACGCCGGTGTTGTTCCTCACCGCACGCGACGATGTCGACGACCGCGTGCGCGGTCTCGAACTCGGCGCCGACGATTATCTCGTCAAGCCGTTCGCCTTCGTCGAATTGCTGGCCCGCGTGCGTACGCTGGCACGCCGGGGGCCGCCGCGCGAAAGCGAACTGATCAAGGTGGGCGATCTGGAAATGGACGTCAATCGCCGGCGCGTGAAACGCGGCGGCACGCGTATCGATCTCACGCCGCGCGAGTTTTCGCTGTTGCAGTTGCTGGCGCGCCGTCAGGGTGAAGTGCTGAGCCGCACGCAGATTGCGTCCTATGTATGGGACATGAATTTCGACAGCGATACCAATGTCGTCGAGGTGGCGATTCGCCGGCTGCGCACCAAGATCGACGATAACTTTCCCGTCAAGCTGATTCACACCGTGCGCGGCGTCGGCTACGTACTCGAACTGAAGGATACCGCTTGATGCGTGGCCGCTCGCTCGCCGCAACGCTCGCGCTTGCCTTCGGTGTCACCACGCTCGCGGTTTTCGTGCTCGTCGGGAGTTTTCTGTACCTTGCGCTGGAAAAACAGATCAAGGCGCAAGACGATCTCGACATCGTGCTCGCCGCACGCCACGCACGGCGGCTTGCTGAGGAGCTCGACGCGGCGAAGGGGATCCGCGAGCACGGCGACCGCCTGACCAGTCTCGTGCTGGGTAATGAAGCGATGTCGATGGAGGTGTTCGGTCCCGATGGGCATATGGCGATCGAACACAATGCCGGGGAAACCTTCCCGGCGCCGGGCGGCACGGCCGGCAGCGCGGTTTCGGCGGTTTCCGCTGTTTCCAGTGCGTCGAGTGCTCCCATAGCAGTGGGTGGGGCAAGCGAGCCGGACGACGCGAGCGCGACAAGCGATCTCCAGGATCCCGGCGAGACCGCCGAACCAGGCGGCGTCCAGACGCTCGACGCGTTGCCGCCGCTCAAGCGCATTGCCGCTTCTGCACGCATTACCGACGCGGACATCGGCGCCTGGACCGGCCGGCACGGTGCGCCGATCCGCGGCATTCTCGCGGATGCGCGCCTGCATGACGGCGACACGGCGACCGTGCTGATCGCGCGCAACATGAGCGACCGCTGGCGGCTGCTCGACCGCTACCGCGACAAGCTCCACATCGCCGGCGCGGTGGGTGTGATTCTCGCGGTGCTGCTGAGCTATCTGCTGATTCGCGCCGCGATGCGGCCGCTGCGCGATATCGCGGCGAGCGCGGCCGGTGTCACGGTCAATCGATTGAATACGCGAATCGCGGTGGCGCGCGTCCCGAGCGAACTTGAAGCCCTGGTGAACGCACTCAATGCGATGCTCGAACGCGTCGACCGCGGCTTTCAGCACCTGTCGCGCTTCACCGCCGATCTCGCGCACGATATGCGCACGCCGCTTGGCAATATGCGTGGCGCCACCGAAGTCGCGCTCGCCCGGCCACGCTCCACCGAGGAATACGAGTCGCTGCTCGCATCGAATCTGGAGGAATGCGACCGCCTCGCGCGAATGATCGAAAACGTGCTGTTTCTTGCCCGTGCCGAGCATCCGCAATTCGTCAAACATATGCGCGAGTTCGATGCGGGGCAGGAGTTGACGCGGATCGCCGAATACTTCGAAGGTATTGCCGAGGAAGCTAATGTCAGCGTGCAGGTTTCCGGTTCCGCGATGCTGACGGCGGATCTCGAACTGTTCCGCCGCGCCGTCAGCAATCTGCTTGCCAACGCGATTCGCTATACGCCACGCGGCGGCGAGATCGCGCTCGATGTCCACGCTTTCGCCGACAGGGTACGCGTCACCGTATCGAACCAGGGGCAGCCGATTGCCTCCGAGCATCTCGAACGGATTTTCGACCGTTTCTATCGCATCGATCCGTCGCGCAGTGCCTTGCCTTCGTCCGGCGTATCGCAAGGCTCGCCGGGTTCGACGGGGCTCGGGCTTGCCATCGTGCGCACGATCATGGAATTACACGGCGGCACCGTGCATGCGGAAAGCGACGCGCAGAGCACGCGCTTCGTGCTTACGTTCCGGCGGGTTTAAGGGCGGGCAGCGTCCCGCCCAGCGCCTTTAACAACAACACGCTCGCCTCCAGCCGTCGCGCCGCGATCTGATCCGCCATGCGCTGATTCGTCAACGCAATCGTCTGCGCCGTCACCACGTCGAGATAACTGACCGCCCCCGCATTGAAGCGATTCGTCGTGAGCCGCAACGACAGATCGGCGGCCGTGGTCGCGCGCTGCTGGCTGGCGGCTTCGTCGGCGAGCGAGTGCAGGGCGGACAGATTGTCCTCGACCTGCTGGAAAGCCACCAGCACCGATTGCCGGTAGTCCGCGACCGCGCCGTCGTACTGCGCCGTCGCGCCATGCAGGCTGGCGGTGCGCTTGCCGCCGTCGAACAGCGTGCCGACCAGTTGCGGGCCGAGCGACCAGAACAGGCTCGGTGCGCTCAACCACGGCGCGAAGAAGGTACTTTCCAGGCCCGCGCTCGCCGACAGCACCAGATCGGGGAAGAACGCCGCGTGCGCCACGCCGATCTGCGCGTTCGCCGCCGCCACACGTCGTTCGGCGGCTGCAATATCAGGCCGGCGTTCGAGCAGTTGCGACGGCACGCCGACGGGAATCGCCGGCGGCGTCGCGGCCGAGCCGTTCGGCGGCAGCGTGAAGCTCGAAGCCGGCTCGCCGATCAGCGTGGCAATCGCATGCTGCATCTGCGCGCGGGTGACGTCGATGTCGGTGTCCTGCGTGCGGGTCGCTTCGAGTTGGGTGGTGGCCTGAGCGACCGCGGAGGCGTCGATCGCGCCGTCTTTTAGTTGCTGCTCCAGCAGCTTCAGGGCGGCGGCGTAGGCGGTTACGCTGTCGTCGAGCAGCTTCTTTTGCGTGTCGAGCGAGCGCAGGGAGAAATAGTCGACCGCGAGATCGGCGCTCATCGACAGACGCACGGCTTCGAGATCGGCCTCGCTCGCAGCGGCATCGGCCCGCGCGCCGGTCACGCTGTCGCGCACGCGGCCGAACAGGTCAGGTTCCCAACTCGCCGATACGCCGGCCGAATAGTCCGGTACGGTCTTGCCCGCGAGTGATTTGCCCTCGACGTTCTGTGAGGTCCGGAAACGGTCCTGCGCGGCACCGGCCGTGATTGTCGGGAAAAAACCGGCGCGCTGATAATCCACCATCGAACGTGCCTGCTCGACCTGTGCAACCGCTTTGCGCACGGTCTGGTTCGAGACGTCGATGCGGGCTTCGAGTTGATTCAGCACCGGGTCGTTGAAAATCGTCCACCAGGGGCCACGCGGCGCGGTGTCAGCCGGCGCGGCCTGGGCCCAACCCGGCGCCGTGCCTGCGTACTGCGAGGGCATCTGGACGGCGGGGCGCTGGTACGGCGGCAACGTCGAGCAGGCGCTCAGCAGCGCGCCGATCAGCACGGCCACCAACGAGCGGCGTAACAGCGGACGTAATTGCAGACGCAACAGCGGACGCAACGGCGGGCGTGACGGCGAGTTTGAAGACATTAGGCTCATCCTTTCCATGACAGGCGCTCAGCCATGCGCGGCCGGCGCGATCTGCACGAGCTGACCGGTACTCAGCGAATCGCCGGGGTTGTCGATCACTCGGTCGGTCGCGGCGAGGCCCGTGGTGATCTCCACATGCGTGCCGAAATCGCGGCCGATGTGCACCGTCCTGAGCGCTGCACGGCCATTGCCGTCGACCACGGCAACCGTCACGCCATCCGGACGAAACAGCAGCGCGCTCACCGGCAGATCGAGCGCCGGAGTGGTCGATTGCAACTGCAGATGCACCTGCGCGTAAGCGCCCGGCAGCAGCGCGCCGTCCTTGTTGTCGACGTCCACTTCGACGCGCAATGTGCGGCTCGCCGGATCGATCGAGCCGCTCGTGCGCGCTACCCTCGCCGCGATGTGCCGCCCGGGATACTGCTGGACGCTCAGATACACGCCGGTGTCGGGCGTGACGTAGGGCGCGTCGTTCTGCGGCACGTCGACGAACACGCGCAGCACGCCCGTCTGCTGAATATGAAACAGCTCGCCCGACATACCCGGCGTGCCGGGCGTGCCGCCCGCCGTCACCAGGCTGCCGACATCGACATTGCGCGCGGTGATCGTGCCGTCGAACGGCGCGGTGATCTTTTCGTAGGACACCAGCTCGGCCAGATGCGCGACGTTGGCCTGCGCCGACGCCAGCATCGCGCGCCGCGCCTCCATGTCGCTAACCTTCGTATCCGCATCCTGCTGCGCGACCGATTGGGTTTTCAGCATCTCCTGCCAGCGCTGCGCCGTGGTTTTCGCGAAGTCGAAGTTGGCCTGCGCGGTGGCTTCGTCGGCACGCGCCTGACGCAGTTGTGCGTCCAGATCGGGGGCGTCGATCGTGGCGAGCGTCTGACCGGCTTTCACCTGGGTGCCGATGTCGGCGCTCCAGTGCGCCACGTAGCCGCTCGTGCGCGCGTAGATCGATGCTTCGGCGAAGGGCGTCACCGCGCCGGGCAGCAGCAATTCGTGGACAGCAGGCGCGGGGCGCGGTAAGACCACGGACACGCTGAGCGCGCTTTGCGCTTGCGTCTGTTGCGTGAGCGCGGCGCTGGCATGCAACCGCGGCACGATGCCGGCGATCAGCAGCGCCGCGGCAAGGCCGGTCAATGCCAGCGGCCACATGCGGCGGCGAGGCTTGAGGCTGGTGGGCAAACCGGCGGCGCGTGGGTCCTCGCTGGCGCTCGCCGGCCGGGCCGGCTCGGCGGCATGCGCGGTGTCGGCTGCGCGTGACGCTTCGCTGCCCTCGGCAGCCGTGGCGGCGCGATCAGCCTCGCGGGCCGGTTCAAGCCCGTCGCCGAGATCGGGTGGAAGTGATGAGTTGTTCATGAGCGGGCTCTCGTCGGAGTCAAAGTGTGCGGGCGGGAACGCGGGATTCCTGGGCGGCGGTGCGAGCCGCGCGGCGTTTGTCGAGCCATGCATGCACCGTCCCGTAGACGACGGGAACAAACAGCAGCGTGGATACCGTGCCGAGCGCGAGGCCGCCGATGACGGCGCGGCCAAGCGGCGCATTCTGTTCGCCGCCGTCGCCGAGGCCGAGCGCCATGGGCAGCATGCCGATCAGCATCGCGAGCGCGGTCATGAGTACTGGCCGGAAGCGGCTGAAACCCGCCTCGAGCGCAGCTTGCAGCGGTGGTTTGCCGCCGTGGTGGAATTCGCGCGCGGTGTTGATCACCAGAATGCTGTTGGCCGTGGCAATGCCAATGCACAGGATCGTGCCGGTCAGCGCCGGCACGCTCAGGCTCGTGCCGGTGCTGAACAGCATCCATGCAATGCCCGCGAGCGAGCCCGGCAGGCCGCTGATGATGATGAGCGGATCGAGCCACGACTGAAAATTGACGACCATCAGCAGATAGACGAGCGCGATCGCGAACACCAGACCGCTGGCGAGTCCGCTGAAGGAATCGTGCATCGCCTGCACCTGGCCGCGCATCACAATCGACGCACCGGGCGGCAATTGCGGGCGGATCTGATCGACCAGCCGGGTTACGTCCGCCGCCACGCCGCCGAGATCGCGCCCTTGTGCCGACGCGAAGATATCGAGCACCGGTTGCACGTTGTAGTGCGAGACGACGGCCTGCTGCGTGACGCGCGTCAGCGTGCTCAGCGCGCCGAGCAGGTTCTGCGGCGCGGGGCCGTTGCCGGTCGGCGCAATGGACGCTGCCGTCGCGCCCGTACTGGCAGCGCCGCTCTGTGCAACAGGAATATTGGCGAGCGCCTGCAGCGAGTTGATGTCGTACTGCGGCATCATCGCCATCAGCGGATAGCTGACGCCGTTCTTCGGATCGAGCCAGAAATTCGGCGTGGTTTGCGAACTGCCGGAAAGCGCGATCAGCAGATTCTGCGAGACGTCGCGTTGCAGCAGGCCGGCCTGAATTGCCCGGGTACGGTCGACATTGACGTTGATCGCGGGTTCGTCACCCGGTTGCTGGATGCGCGCATCGACGAGCCCGCGCACACCGCGCAGTTGTTCGAGCAGGCGGTTCGCTACGACACGATTGGCGTCGAGCTTGTTGCCGACGATCTGGATATCGATCGGCGCGGGCAGCCCAAAGTTCAGAATCTGGCTGACGATGTCGGCGGGCAGGAACGCAAACGTAACGCCGGGAAAATCTTTCGATAGCACGGTGCGCAGCGTCGTCACATAGGCGGCCGTGGGTTTGTGGCCGGCGGCGAGCGTGATCATTACCTCGGCGTCTTCCGGGCCAATCGGGTCGGAGGAATCGTAGGTCAGGTTGATGCCGCTCACCGGCACACCGATGTTGTCGAGCATGGCCGCGAGCTCCTGTTTCGGGATCACGCTGCGCACGCGGGCCTCGACTTCATCGGTGATGCGCGCGGTGTCTTCGATGCGCGTGCCGGTCGGCGCACGCAAATGCAGGCGAATTTCGCCGGTATCGACGGCAGGGAAGAAATCGCGGCCGGCGAATGGCACGAGCACGAGCGAGCCGATACACAGCAACAGGAAGATGGCGATGAAACGGCGCGGCGTCGCGATCGCCGAGCCAAGTACGCCGCGATAGCGTTCGCGCAACCGCTCGAAGCGATGTTCGAAGGCGGCCTGGAAGCGGATCAGGCGCGCGATCGGGCCATTACCCTTGACCGGTGCGTTGCTGCGCGCACGCATCAGATACATCGCGAGGGTCGGCACCAGCGTACGCGAGAAGAAATACGACGCGATCATCGCGAATACCACCGCTTCGGCGAGCGGCACGAACAGATAACGCGCCACGCCGGAAAGCAGGAACATCGGCACGAACACGATGCAGATAGACAGTGTCGAGACGAACGTCGGCACGGCGATTTCGCCGGAGCCGTTCAGAATCGCGTCGTGCAGCGGCTCGCCGTTTTCCAGATGATGGGTGATGTTTTCGATCGCGACCGTGGCGTCGTCGACGAGAATCCCCACCGCGAGCGCGAGCCCGCCGAGCGTCATGATGTTGATGGTCTGGCCCAGCGCGGACAGCGCGATCAATGAGGTCAGCACCGCAAGCGGAATCGACACCGCGATGATCAGCGTGGCGCGCCAACTGCCGAGGAACAGCAGGATCATCAACGCGGTCAACGCGGCGGCGATCACGGCCTCGCGCGCCACGCCCATCACCGCCGACTTCACGAACACCGATTGGTCGGACAACGCGGTGATATGCAGCGCGCTCGGCAAACCGGCGGCGATATGCGGCAGCATCGCCTTGACCTGCTGGATGATGGTCAAGGTCGACGTGCTGCCGGATTTTTCGATGGTGAGGAGCGCGGCGCGTTTGCCGTCGCTGCGCACGATGTTGGTTTGCGGCGCGTAGCCGTCGCGCACATGGGCGACGTCGCGCACGTACACCACGCCGCCAGCCACGGTCTTGACCGGCAGGTCGTTCAGCGCGGCCACCGTGTCGGTGCTGCCGTTCATCTGGACGTTGTATTCCTTCGTGCCGATCTTGGCGGTGCCGCCCGGCAGGATCAGGTTCTGTGCGTTGACGGCGTTAACCACGTCGAGCGGGGCAAGACCTTTGGCTTGCAGCGCGCGCGGATCGATATCGACCATGATCTGGCGCACCTTGCCACCGAACGGCAGCGGCACCGATGCGCCTTGCACCGTCGCCAGTTGCGTGCGGATCTGGCTGTTGCCGAGGTCGTAGAGCTGCTGTTCGGACAGCGTATTGCTGGAGAGTCCGAGTTGCAGGATCGGCACTGTCGACGCGTTGTACGTAATGATGTTCGGCGGCAGGGTGCCGGGCGGCAGCACGCGCAGGATCGACGCGGAATTGGAAGCCGCCTCGGCGATCGCGCGATTGATGTCCGCGCCCGGGTGGAAAAAGATCTTGACCACCGAGACGCCATTCAGCGATTGCGACTCGATGTGCTCGATATCGTCGACGTCGGAGGTCAGCGCACGTTCATAGTTCGACGTGATGCGGTTGGCCATGTCCTGGGCGGAAAAGCCGTTGTACGTCCAGACGATGCTGACCACCGGGATATTGATGTTCGGAAAGATATCGGTCGGCGTGCGGAGTATCGTGAGCGGCCCAACGATAAAGATCAACACCGCGAGAACCACGAAGGTATATGGGCGGCGCAGCGCGAGCTTGACGATCCACATGACGGTTTCCTGAAAAGAGGCAGAGGGAGGCGAGCGTCCTGCTGGAGCGCCTGGCGGCACGCGACGCGGGCTTCTTGATGAGTCAGGAGTGTGGAGAAGAGGCGCTTACCGGCGACGGTCCGCTAGATTACGGTTCTGTTATCTGCCGTTCTTCTTTGAGGTCTTTTGTTTAAGCGCGACGTATAGATAACAAAACGGTAATCCGCGGGTCAGTGCTCCGACAGCTGAAATGACAAGAATAGGAAACGTGGTTCAGACCACTCATTTCTTGCACTTCACCGGAGAGACATCATGAAACTGCTTACCGCTATTGCTGTTGCCGCGCTCAGTTTGCCGTTCGGAGCGAATGCGTTTGCGCAATCCAATCCGTCGGGACTCACACGGGCTGAGGTTATGGCTCAGTTGAAACAAGCTCAGGCCGAAGGGCTCGTGCCGACGCCCAATAACGACTATCCCCCTACCGCGGTGGAGATTGCGCGTAATCGGGAGATTTATGACATTCAGCATCACACGGATGGCGCTGGCGCGGTCAAGACGGCTGGCGTACCGGCCGCGGATGCGGGGGCGGCTTCTAACTGATGCCCGGTCTGCTTTCCGACGGGAACTGACGACGGACTACAGCGCGAGGCAAGGTTTTATTATCGCCCAGCGTTCAACGTGAATGGGCAAGGCCTCATTCAGGCTAAACCGAGCGCCCAATCCACGGCCGCATCAAACAGACTGTTACCCGCCGGCGAGAGGTTGCCGAAGGTGTCGTTGTTCAGGAAGAACATCACGCGCCGGGCCGGCGCCAGCGACTCGTAGTCCATCGTGGCGCCTTTCTCATAGGCGAAGATCGCCGCCTTTTCAGGCTGGCCATACAGCGTTGCGATGGTCGTCGCGCCCAAGCCCGGTTTGCCCCAGCTCATCGCGGCCTGCTTGACGTAGACGTTCGTCACGCCCGCCGGCAAGCCGGCCGCAATGGGGTGGGGCGCGTTGACCAGCCACAGGTAACGCTCCTTTTCCGCTTCGCCAAAATCGACGTCGTGACGCTTGCCCGTCATCGCGAAGTCGTCGAGCAAATCGTTTTCCCATGTCAATAACGGCTTGGCCAGGTAGCGCCAGCCTCCCGCCACCTGTTTCGATGAGACCGTCGATGAAATGACGACCAGATCCGCGTCGCCCACCGCCTCGGGCGGTTGCGCCTGATCCAGCATGCGTACGCTGTAGCCGCGCGCGGTCAGGTGCGCCGCGATCTTCTGGTCGACGGCCAGGCTCGGGCCATTCAGTTGCACGAGCATCACGACTTTCTTGCCCGCGCGCGGATCGCTCGATGCGGCGCGCGCGGCGGGTGTCGCGACCGCCAGCACCGCACCGAGGCTCGCCGCGGTAGTGAGAAAGGTCCGGCGTTTGCGGGCGGGCGCCAGACCCTTGTTAGCGCGACGGTTCCAGAGTTTCATCGTGACTCCCATATCCTGTTGATCCATTGAACCCACATATCGTGCGTACGGTGTCCGTGCGCACGCCTAGAACTCGAGCGTCGACAGCAAGGAGACCTGGCGCGCGTCGCCAACCGCGACGAAGTAGCGGTTCGCGCTCGACGGGTAGTAGGTCTTGTTGAACAGATTCTTCACGTTGAGCTGGAACGACAGATGGCGATTGCCGAGTTTTGTTTCATAAGTGGCGAAGGCATCGGCGACGGTGTAAGCCGGCAGCGTGAAGCTATTGGCCGAATCGCCGGGGCGTGGGCCGACATAATGCGCGCCGGCGCCCACCCGCAACTGGTCGCCGCCGAAGATCGTGCCGAAGTCATAGACCGCAGCCAGCGATGCCGTATTCTGCGGCGCATTCCACAGGCGCTTGCCGGCATACAACGGGTCTTCGGTGGTTTTCGCGTCGATGTACGCGTAGCTTGCGATCACGCTCCAGTGCTGGCCGATCTGCCCGGCCACATCGAGCTCCACTCCGCGTGAACGTGCCTTGCCGGCCGTGCGCCAGTCGGTCTGTTTGGTGGCGTCGTTGTACTGCTGCACCAGCACGTTTTTCTTGTCGATGTTGAAAAGCGCCAGCGTGCCGCTGAGGCCATTGGGCATCGCAATCTTGGCGCCGAGCTCCCACGACGTGGCTTCTTCAGGCTGCACCGACGAATCGATCACCACGCCGGTGGCAAGCGGCGCGATCGTCGAGGTCGGCTTGAGCGACTGGGTATAGCTGCCGTATAGCGAGACCGTGTCGGTCCATTTGTAGACCACGCCCGCGCGCGGCAGCCATTTGCTGCCGTTGATGTCCGTATTGACGACAAACGGCCGACCCTTTCCCGCGATCTGGTTGTAGCTCAGAAAACGCGCGCCGCCGATCAGAATCCACTTGTCGGTGAGATGCAAATTGTCCTGGAAGAAGAACGAGCGGTCGTGCAGCGTGTCGGTCTGATCGCTGTCGCTTGCGGACACGGTGGTCGACGGGCTCTCGCGTCCGTAGATCGGATTGAAATAGTTGAACGGATATTTCGTGGCCTGGCGCAGCAGGTCCTTGCGATAGATGCGGCGGTACTCGCTGTCGACACCGACCTGCAAATCGTTGCGCAAACCCGCCAGGTTGAAATGACCGTCCACGTATGCGATCGCGTAGCTGTCCGTGCTGAGCGCGCCATGCGTCGCGTCGTTGCTGCGCGACACCGCGCCGGTCGTGCTGTTGATACCCTGCACGCGCAACTGACCGGCGTCGTAGGTCTCGCGGTTGTAGCTATAGCCGAAATGAGCCTTCCAGTTCGCGTTGATCTGGTGATCGACGCTGATTTGCGCGAGGTTCGATTCGCCGTCCATTTCGTTGAACGGTTCGTCGAGACGTTCGCGGCTCGAAATCGCAAGCGGCTGGTTGGTCTTCGGATCGAGCGCGGTGCCGCGGTCGAACGGATAGAGAAACTTGCGATATTCGTACGACACCACCACCTGGGTATCGCGTCCGTACCACGCGAGCGACGGCGCCACGAGCGTCTCGCGGTGCTCGCCGAAGTTGCGCCAATACTGCTCGTCGGTCTGATCGACCACGAGCCGGTAGGCGAGACCGGAGTCGCCGATCGGCCCGGTTGTATCGAGCGTGGCGCCGGCGCCGTTGCGGCCGTGTCCGTAGGTCGAACCGAGCACGGAGATCGCGTGATAGGGCTGAAGCAAGGGCTGCTTGCTCACCACGTTGACGACGCCGCCCGGGTCCATGATGCCGTACAGCAGCGAGGTCGGGCCTTTGAGCACTTCGACACTGTCGGCCGCCGCGTTCAGCGCGCGCCCTTGCACCAGCGGCATGCCGTTATGCATGATCGAACCGTCGCGATTGCCGCCGAAGCCGCGCTTGAGCAGGGTGTCCTGCGTGCCGGCCAGCGTATTGCCTTGCACGATGCCGCTCACGTTCGCAAGCGCATCGTCGAGATTACGCGGACGCTGGTCATGCAGCACCTGGGACGGCACGATGTTGACGGCCTGAGCGGTGTCGAGCACCGGCGTGTCCGAACGCGTTACCACCGAGTCGGCAGGGGGCCGGTAGCTGCCGGCTTTCACCATTGTCGAACTGACCGTGACGGCGGGGAGGGTGGTGCCGTGCGGGTCGCCGTCGTCCGCTGCCGCCTCAGTGCGCGGGACGAGCGTATAGCCGCCATTGGCCTGCTGCGTCGCGCCGAGTCCTGTGCCGCGCAGGATTCGCTCGAAGCCTTGCCTGACGTCGTAATCGCCGTGCAGGCCTGCGCTCGTGCGCCCGTCTGTCAGTGCCGCCGGAAAGGACAGTAACAGCCCGCTTTCGCGCCCGAAGCGATTGAGCGCCGCTTCGAGCGGCCCGGCCGGAATGTCGTAGTTCTTGCGCGCTGGCGCCTCGGCGGAAGACGGCGCATCGGCCGCCAGCGCCACGTTGAACGGCAGTCCGGCGGAGATCAGTGCGGCCGTTGCAATGTGCCGCGCGCGCATCGCGCCACGACTGCCACGGCGGCTATTGCCGGGGCGGGTGTTTCGATACTGTCCCATGTTCAAAGCTCGCTGGAAGGGTGACGATGTGTTGCTCTCATCTCCCTTGTCACGCGAGATTCGAAAACAGCTCACAACAGACGAAAAAAATTTCAGCGATGCCAGGGCTCGCCGGTTTCAGGCACGCGCTGCGCGCACGGTGCCCCAGTAGCGCGTAATGAATACGACCTTGACCGGCAAGGTTGCGGCCAGGGTGTCGAGCACACGCTCCGTGTCGGCGAGCGGGAAGGTGCCCGAGATCCGCAAATCGGCCACGGACGGATCGCAACCCAGATGTCCCGCGCGATAGCGATCCAGTTCGGCTACGAAATCGCCGAGCCGCATGCCGCTCGCGACGATCAGACCATCCGTCCAGGCCGCGTCGTTCTCGCTGAGCGGCTCGACCGCTCCGACGGTGTCGTGCGTGAAGCGGACGCGTTGTCCGGCACGGACCACCGGCGCAAGGCCGGCTGCGTCGCGCGGGCTGACCCGCACCGCGCCCTCGAATACATCGAGGCGGCTAAGCGCACTCTGCTGCCTGACGGCGAAGCGTGTCCCCAAGGCTTGCAAACGCCCTTGCGCGGTCTCGACAATGAACGGCCGTTGTTCGCCGGCGGGATGGCCGGTCGCGATCATGATTTCGCCTTTGATCAGGCGCACCTGCCGTTCGGTGCTGTTGAAGCCGATATCGATGGCGCTGTCGGTGTTAAGCGTGACGCGGGTGCCGTCGGCAAGTGTGAGGGTGCGGCGCTGGCCGGGCGCGGTGTGCGCATCCGCACTCCATGCGCGCCACGGCAGGTGTTCACCGGCGAGCCATGTCGCGCCGCCGGCGAACAACAAGGTCGCGAGGACTTTGACGCTCGCGCGGCGCCTGGCCGATCCGGTACGCGTCAGCGCCGCGCGAGCGGCCGCTGCGCCGCCTGCGTCCACAACGCCCGTGCCTGCTTCGGTGAGTCCCCTGAAGCGACTGCTGACGCTGCAGATGTGCTGCCACGCGCGTTCGTGATCGGGATGCTCGGCGCACCAGCGCGCCAACGCGAGTTGCTGGGCGCGCGTGTCTTTACCGGATTGCAATTCCATCCACCACTGCACGGCGCGCATGGCGATGTGTTGCGGAATATCGGGTCTGGCGCTCGCGTTCATCCGTCGATCCGTCAGGCCACGTTCAGCGCAAAGAAACACTGTGCGCCGGCGCGCACCAGATGACGTTTCACGGTCGAGATGGAAAGCTTCAGTTGTGCGGCGATCTCGGCGTGGGTCAATCCGTCGAGCTGGGCCAGAAGGAAAGCACGTTTGACGGCGAGCGGCAGCCGTTCCAGCAGGCTGTCGATCTCGCACAGCGCTTCCAGAAGCAGCGCGCGCTCTTCAGGTGAGGGCGCGAAATTCTCGGGCACGAGCGCCAACGCTTCCAGATACGCACGCTCGATCTGCTCGCGACGCCAGTAATTGGCCATCACGCGTTGCGCGACCGTGGTTAGAAACGCGCGAGGCTCTTGCAGACCCAGCGGTTCATCACGGGCGAGCAAACGCAGGAACGTGTCGTGCGCGAGGTCGGCCGCACGATGCGCACAGCCGAGCTTCTTACGCAGCCATGCGTGGAGCCAGCCGTGATGATTGCTGTAGAGCGCCTGCATCTCGTGATGCAGGGCCGATTCGTTTGCCGCCATGGCCCACCGGGCGCGTCAGATCCGTGGATGCGACGCTTTTGTAAATGAGAATGATTCGCATCATAACATGTCAAAATGTAAGGTGGAAAGGCGTCAACTCACGCATTAGCCTGCTTTACGAACCCAGTTGCCCCCGTGAGCCGCGGCTCGCGCTGCCGGCGAGGTCGCGAGATAAGCCAGCGCCTGTTCAGTGGAGCCTTCGTGATGGGGCGTGTAGCGTGGATTGAAATAGCGCAACGCCGCCGCAATCATTTTCCAGAACGACGGCAGACAACGGCGCCGCGCTCCGGCGCGCCACGCGAGAATAAAGCCGTAGTACCTGCCGGCAGCAGGATCGCGTTGATGCATGAAGCGTGCGCCGCGCGTCAGGAAGTACAGCAGAAGCATGACGGTCGAGAGCATATGGAAGCAGCGTTCGAAATAGGTGCCGCCCATATGCCGGAAGATGTCGAAGGCCACCGTGCGATGTTCGACCTCTTCGGCACCGTGCCAACGCAGCAGGTCGAGCATGGTGGGGTCGGCGTGGGCTGCATCGAGCCCGTCGGCATTCAGCACCCAGTTGCCGAGATAGCCGAAAAAGTGCTCCAGCGCGGCGATCACGCCAAGCTGCTGGCGCAGCCAGAAGCGAGTTTTGCCGATCTTCAGCCCAAGCGGCTGTTCGCCGAGCAGCTTGCCGAACAGCCAGTCGAGTTGTTTCGTGAAGGGCTGCGTATCGATGCCGTGTGCCTTGTAGTAATGCGTGAGCACACCGCCGTGCGAGCGCGAATGCACTGCTTCCTGACGGAGAAAACCCTCGGCGTCGTCGCGCAAGGCCGGGTCGGTAATGAGCGGCAGCGCCTTGTTGTAGACGCGGCAGAACCATAGCTCGCCGGCTGGGAACAGCAGGTTCAGCACATTGATGATGTGCGTGCTCGACGGATCGCCCGGAATCCATTGAATCGGTGTTTGGCTCCAGTCGAACTTCACGTGGCGGGCCTTGATCTTGTGCTGGGTTTGCTCCTGGTTCATAACGGTCTCCGACGTCTGATTGGTGAGCCCACTGAGTTCAGCGCGGCATCATGCTGATGCGGGCGATCGCGCGGGTGAGCGGCACCTGGTGCCGTGCGGTCAGTTCACGGCGCCGGTACTTCGGCACCCATCGCGAGAGATCTTCGGATAGCGCCGGACTGACGTATTTGTCCAGCGTCGGCACGATCGCCTGGACTGGGGCGTGCGCGTAATGCTTGCGCGGCATGAACAGGCAGCGGATGAAGTTGGCGCGGTACGGGTAGCCATGCACGAGGACCACGGTCGGCCGGGCGGGGCCGCCCCATGCGCTGGCGGCCAGGGTCACGTCGCCCGGGCGCACCGCGAAACTCGTGCGATGCATCGCGGGCGGCGCCTCGTACAGCGTGAGCGGCACGGGTTCGGTCAAAAGCTGCATATGCGCCTCCGTCATGCCGCGGCCAACGCCCGTCCGCGCTGCGCCCAACGGCGCACATGCGGCAGGTCGTCGTCGAGCCAGTAGGCGTCGTCTTCGGTGATGACGAGCAGTTCTTCGAACTTGGCGCCCACGCCCTGAAAGCCGAGATGCGGCTCGACGGCCCACAAGCCGGGCGTCGGTGCATGATCGGAACGGCGATCGATCGACCACAGCGGCGACCAGCCTTCTTTCCTGCCGGCGCTCACCTGGTCGAGGACCAGATTGCGCGTGGCGTTCAGACCGAAGCGCGCCACGAAGCGCGGCTTGGCGGGGTTGTGCAGTTTCGCGACACGATGCGCCAGCACCTTGAACGGATAGGCCTTATGGCGCGGCTCCACGCCCTGTTGCCTGCATAGCAGGTCGACCGCGCGCGCCACGTCGGCAAGTGTGCGCCGTTGCTTGACCATACTGACGATCAGTTCGCGGTGTTCCGCGAGATCGTCTTTCAGTTGCTCGAGAATCGGATTCGTACCGACGCAGGTGGCGTAGCCGACATCGGCGATCACCCCGTTCAACACGGGTGCCACGTCGAGAATGATCGGCATGTTTTCTTCCAGACGGCGTGAACCCGGGAAGAAGGCGAGATTGAAGCCCGCCATGTGCGACAGCCCGGAGAAGCCCTCAAAAGCGGTACGGTCACCAAACCAGGCGAAGGGTTTGTGCAGCCAGTCATGCACGCCATGGTCCTGTAACCATTCGCTCAGCAGCCGGGCGGCGTCCTTTTCCGTCATGCCCGGTCGAAGCAGGTCGCCGATGCTCTCGACGCACCGGTACGCCAGTTGCTGGACTTCGCGGAATTGCGCCAACTCGTCCACGTTGACGTGTGGAATGGCCTTCTCGCCCATGCCTGCCTCCCAATATGCTGTCCGACAGGCGTACAGCAGCCCAGCACGATGACATTTTTTATTGTTACATTGAATGATGTAACGATTGGATGCTACACCATGAAAAAGACCAGTCCACTGGTTTTTTCCCTGGTGGGTCGTCGGGTGGGGAGGAGTGCGCTCCGGTCGGGATCGCGTCCAGTCGACTGAACTGAAGTCCGATCACCGACTGAAAGCGGGGGCACGCTCGACAGGACGCTAAACGGCCGGTCGATCAAGGTCGCGGGGTATGGATGCAGTCGCGATGGCGGCTATGATTGAAGCGATGCCGGCCATCACGAACGTCGCGGAAAGGGAGGTCGTGATCACCATCCCCGCAATGGCCGATCCCAGCGGAAAGCCGGCGAGATTCAGGCTCATCGAGATGGACAGCACCCGGCCGAGCTGACGCGGATCGGTGCGCCGCTGACGCAAGGTTAGCAGCGCGACGTCGATTGGACCGGACGCCACCCCGGCAAGCATCAAACCGATGGCTAAGCCGCCAAAGCCGAATTCCGCTGCAACCGGCCATGCGGCCAGGGCGGTGACGATCATCCCGGCCGCCATGATGAGGCGTTCACGGCCCGTGGTCCGCAGATGGCCGGCGAGAAGCGCTCCCAGGCCACCGGCCATACCCATCGCGGCCCACAGCAAGCCGGTTACTGAACTGCCCACCGCGCTGGCGTAGTGGTTAGCCACGAATACCGGAACCACCACAACGAGAACGCCCCAGGTGGCCTGATACAACGAATAGGAAATGGCGAGTCCCCGCAGCGTCGGCTGACGCGCGACCATCTGGATGCCCTCGATCGTCTGGCGCAGCAGAGATGTCTGGGTGGAGGCGAGGCCGGGCAGATTCTGGACGTAAGACAAACAGATCGCCGCACCCGCGTAAGCCACGGCGATGACGGACAGCGCGGACTCAGGTCCGAACGAAGCAACGATCAGCCCGGCCAAACCGGGTCCCACCACGTCGACCACGGCGTAGACCGCGGTGTCCAGCGCATTGGCCCGATCGAGCGCGTGGGCCGGCACCAGACGCGGCAGCAGGGTTCGCGTTCCCGCCGCGCCCAACGGACCGGTAAGCGAGAGCAGCACGACCAGCACAAACAGAACCGGTATGCTGGCCCAGCCAACCCAACTGGTCATGCTGATGGCGGCGATGTAGATCGCGCTCGCGATCAGATCGATCCTCAATGCCGTTGTCGGGCCCATACGGTCAAGCAGCGCACCCGCGATGGGGCTTACGACCAAGCCTGGGACAATCGCGGCGAATGTCAGCCATCCGGCCAACGCCGGCGACGAAAATCGCGTCAGCACGAACAGCACTAATGTCAGGGTGAACATGCGCCCGGCGAGGCGCGACAGAGTCGCCGCAAGAATGAGCGAAGACAGGCTGGGGATCTTGAGAAGAGCACGATAGGAATTCTGTTGTTCCATGGTGGCCTGTTGGTGGAGCCGGCTCGACGTCGCGCAGACTCAGGCTGAAACGGAAATACCACCGAACCGCGCACCTGATGACGACGGCAGGGAAGCGGTGACCGTGATAAAGCGATTTCGTTTTCTTCACCACTTCATTCTACCGTCGCCGCTTCATCAACCTGCCAGCGCCGCGAGGCCACCTCGGTTGTATAGAGCCGCCACCCCTTACGCGGCACGGCGAAGAATGCGAACGCGCCAGTGGTCTGGGCGTGGCCAGCCGCTTCAGGCCGCGCTTTCACGCTCCATGCGCTGTTCATCAGCGCCGCCGCGCTGTGTCTGCTGCGCATTCAGATAGCGTGTGAGGTCGGTATTAGTCACGAAGCTAGCGGCCGAGGAGGCCGTGAGAATGTCCTCGGCCTCTTGCGGTTTCGCGATCGCGAAACCTTGCACGTAGTCGACGCCCAGTTCATTCAGCGCGCGCAAGGTCTCGAGGTCTTCGACCCATTCAGCAATGCTGCGCATGCCGAGATTGCGTGCCAGGCTAATGATCGCCTCGACGATCGCGACGTCGGCCGGATGGTTACACATTGTGCGCACAAACTCGCCGTCGATTTTTAGTGCGTCGGCCGACAGCTTCTTGAGGTAACGAAGTGAGGTCTGACCCGCGCCGAAATCGTCGATCGCGATCTTTGCACCCATGTCGTGGACGCGCGCGATGAAGCGCTCCGTATGCTCGAGATCGTGCAGCGCGACGCTTTCGGTGATTTCGATGCACAGGTAATGAACGACGTCTTCGTGACGCGAAAACAGCCCGAACAGCTCGTCGAGAAATTGTTCGTCGTTGAGCGAACCGCCGCTCAGGTTCACGCATACGAAGCGAGTGGTGGAGAGCGACGCGCGGTTGTCCCTGAGCCATGCGAGCGTCGTCGAGAGTACCCATCGGTCGATCGCGGTGATGGTACCGGAGTCCTCCGCGGCGGCGATCAGTTTCGCAGCGGTCGCGACCGAGCCGTCCGGCATGCGCAGACGCAGCAGCACTTCAAAGTCGAGCGCTTCTGTCGGTGCGCGCATCGACATGATCGGCTGCATCACGAGGAACAGCCCCTCGGGTAACCGGCTCTGTCCCAGCGCCTCGATCAGGCTGATCTCGGCGGCGCGCTCCTCAAAGGCCGGCGCGCCCTTGCGCAGTGCGACGAGCCGCGCATTGCCGCCGCGTTTTGCAGCGCGACACGCACGGTCGGCATAGGCGAGGGCGTCGAGGACTCGCTCACCTTGCGAGCACTCGACTACGCCGACCGATCCTCTGATCTGGAACGCTCGCGTGTCGACATTAACCGGTGCGGAGTTTAGCGCCGAGACGAGTTCTCGGCAGCGCGCGACCGCATCGTCGATTTCCATGTTCACGAGCACGCAGACGAATTCGTCCCCGCCGATTCGCCCGATCGGCACGTCGGAACCGAGGCGCTCGACGAGGCGCGCAGCGACATGCCGCAGTATCTCGTCGCCGGTCCCGTGGCCGAACAGGTCGTTTAACAGCTTGAAGCGGTCGAGATCGAGATACGCGAGCGCCCACGGACCGTTTTCGCCGCTTTGCCGGCTGATTGCATGCTCGATACCGCGACGGTTCAGGAGACCGGTGAGTGGGTCGTGCTCGGCCAGGAAGTGCAGCCGCTCCACAGCTTTCGAGCGGTCCGTCACGTCCTCGAGCGAGCCTTCGATGAAGCCGTTCGCGCGAATCGCTCGCAACGAGTAGCGCCGCGCCTCTGTCTTCGTGCCGGCTGTACCCTCGATCTCGATCGACGCCGAGTCGTCGCGCTCCAGGAGTTCAGCGAGCGCGCGCTCGGCGCCCGGGGCGAAATAGTCGGCCCAGCGATGCGCGCCGTGGTGCTGTTGAGGCAGGCCCAACATCGAGTGCAGCGCCGGATTGGCGCGAAGGAAGGCGCTGTCCCCGCTCAGCGTGAAGAGGCCGATCGGCGTGACGTCATACGTGTTGCGCAGTTCGATTTGCATTTGTCGGCGCCGCTCTCGCTCTTCGCGCATACGTTCCGCAATAGCGAACGCACAAAGCATGCTCGACGACAGTGCTGTCACCACGGGGCTCAGCGCGCCGGCCAGCGCCTTCACGCCGAGCGCGGCGGCGAGTACTTGCGACAGCGTCGCGAATAGCACGATGCCCATTGACGCGACATACCAAAGCACGGTCCGTGAGCGGGCCTTGATGAACAACTGTACGAGGAAATAGGTCAGCACCAGTATGCAGAAGCTGGCGCACGCCCAGAGCACGGGAATGAAGTGCGCGTAGCTCAGCGTACATGCGGCGATCATCAGCAGGCAGCCGCCATACCGCACGGCGTGCAGGCTCCAGCGCAGGCCGATTGCTTTCAGCTCGCGGCGAAAAAGCTCCACAAAGAGCGTCGTGGTCAGCACGTAATAGGAAGCGAACGTGAATTCCCGCAACAGTGCGATATGGTCAGGCGGAATGAGCCAGCCCATCCATTCGGTATCGAAGCCCATTGCGTTGGCGCTCAACCGGAGATTGCCGACGAGCCAGGCGGCAAAGATCACGTAAGTCCATTCGCGATTGATGATTGCTGTAACGAATACGAAGATCGCGAGCGTCAGCAGGCCGCCAGTGATCAGCGACGCGCTCTGGGTAAAGTCGAGGGCGGATACCTCGAGCTCCTCGGCGTTCGTTGCGGATGCGGTGATATACGCGGGTCCGGAGAAGGTGCCTCGGCACAAGATCTGCGTTTGAGCGGCGTGCTCGTCGAGCCTCAGCGCAAAGCCGGCCTTGTTGGCGCGCATCTCTCCGCTCGTGCCTTGGCGGTTGGCCGCGCCGAGCAGCGTCAGGACGGGGCCGGTCCGCCAGCAGGACAGCGCCTGTGCGTGCCGCGACGGCAGGTCGATGAATGTCGGGCCTGCGCCGCCCAGAGCAGGCGCGGTGAGCATGAACCAGAAGGGTGTTTCAGCGAGATGGGTACTAAAACGTGCAGTGGGCGCGGCGTCGCGTAGGCGGGCGATGGCGGTGGCGGGTGACAGTGTCGCCGACGGATCCGGAATCACGGGAAAGCTGAGCGCGACCATTCCTGTCGTGTCAAATTGGCGCGGCGCCCAGAACACGACTGCGATGCTGCCGAGCACAATCACAAATGGCGCTACGTATACCGAGAACCGCTGAAAAGCCCAGCCGGTCAGTCGGTCCCGGAGCGCCCACTTAACGCGTGTCATTTGCTGCCCTTCCCCAATGACTTCACTTTGGTTTCATTGTGATGCTGCGATAGTCAGTCGCGAAAGCACGACTGCGCTGACGCGACCGATCTCCTGTCCGCCCGGATTTCTTCGGACGGACATCTTGCTTTACGTTTCGCTCAGCGGCCACAGATGACCTGAGGCGCTGCCCGTCAGGCCACCGCAATCAGCCTCATGGCCCGCTGCGCTCTGATTTGATGCGCTGGTGATGTCGATGTCAATGTGATCCGTTTCAAAAAAGAAGCCGTAGAACGGGTGATTAACCTTCGCCCAACGCTGACGGACCAAAGCAACCGGTTTCGCCATTACGCGATGTGGCAACCCTCCAACGTGCGCCATCGGAAGGAATTCGTTGTGGCCGTACACATCGCCGAATAACATCGCTTCATATTCCCGATCGAGCGGTGAGCGCGCCGTAATTAACATCCAGTCGACCCCATTCTGCGCACAATACATGAAGAACGCTTTGCACAGCGCCACCTTCACCATGCGACCGATCGAACCGCGCGCGACTCCAAGCCTCGTCGCCTCAGCGAGGCTTGCCTGACTCAGCCAGTCCGGCAGACGGACCGATTGTTCGACGGCTAGCGGACCGAATGTATTGGTCTGGACCCGCATGGTGCCGAGCGGGCCACCATCCAGACGCGATTGCGCGAGTAGCACAACGGTGCCGGGCGCGCGGTCCAACGTCTCGACGACCATGGTCTCGGCGAATTCCGGCACGTGACGTCGATAGGCGGCGCGACGCATCTCGACGGCTTTGTCGAGGTCAGCCAGGTTACTTGCCACCTGTACCGTAAACGGCAACCTTTCCGTTTTCTTTACGGTGTTCTGATTGAATCGTTCTTCGAGCGACGTGTAGCCCGTATTTTGCGTTAAAACAAC
This sequence comes from Paraburkholderia fungorum, assembly GCF_902833645.1. GTDB lineage: Bacteria > Pseudomonadota > Gammaproteobacteria > Burkholderiales > Burkholderiaceae > Paraburkholderia > Paraburkholderia fungorum. The sequence continues at coordinate 139,438 of NZ_CADFGE010000002.1, read as the reverse complement.
TGAATCGATGCGGTCCATTTCAACCTCGTAGACGGATGAGAAGAAAAGTCTGTCGCCTTGGAAGCGATGGAGTTGCTTCCAAGGCGACAGACTAGATTCTCATGAACGCAAACGAGGTGACTTAAACGGCGGGGAAAATTTGGAGAGGCGGGTTTTGGTGGGAAAGGTTTGGAAACCCGAGAAAATTAGCGCCAACGGTGAGGCGCGGGTGCGCTGCGCTTGCAGCGCGCTGACGGCGCGCGCTGCCCCACCGCGAAATGTCATCGGTCAGGCGCGCCGCCGGCATGGGCACGGATCGCAGGATGTCGATCGCGCGGACCACCGCGGCGGCCTGCCGGGTCCGGCTGGCCGTCTCATCGCCCATCGCGACACAACCCTTTTTCGTACGGCAAGGATTGCGAGACTCTTTTTTAAAATACGGATGGCTGCTGGTCCCGCAGGCGCAAGGCCGGCTGAATCTCTGTCAATCAATCGCAACTGAAGTCATTGTGAGCAAGCGTAATGTAGTGGTGCTGGGCGCGGCCCGGTCGGCGATCGGAACTTTCGGCGGATCTCTTGCCGACATCGACCGGCGGAATTGGCCGGTACGGTCATGAAAGAGACGCTCACGCGCTCCGGCGTCGACCCGGCGGCGATCCATTCCGTGACCGTCGGCAACACGATCCTCACCGAGTCCCGCTTTGCTTACCTGGCGCGGGTGGCGTCTATCCAGGCCGGTCTTCCCATGGATTCGGTGGCGATGTCGGTGAATCGTTTGTGTTCGTCCGGCCTGCAGGCCATCGTGACGGCAGCGCAGAATATTTTGCCAGGCGATTGCGACTATGGCATCGGCGAAGGGGTCGAAGTGATGAGCCGCGGCGGCTATCTATCCACCGCCATGCGCAACGGCGCGCGCTCACCGCCGGGCTGCGCAGGCGATCGCCGAAGGGCGTTTTAATTCGCAAATCGTTCCCATCGTCAAACAGACGAAGAAGGGCGAAGTGAGATTCGACACCGACGAGCACGTGAAGCCCGGCACGACAATGGAGACGCTCGGGAGGATGAAGCCGGCGTTCAAAAAAGACGGCACGGTGACCGCGGGCAACGCATCGGGTATCAATGACGGCGCGGCCTTTTTCCCGATGCGGCAGTGGCCACCGCTGCCAAGGTGTTGGATGCCGTGGACATGGAGGTCGACTGGTCGCTGGGGGAGCCTGAGCAGGCGTCAACTCCGCTACCATCGCCTGGCATGTGAATCCGAAATCAGTAGCTCAAACCCGCCAGTTCTCTTCGGAGCCTGGCGGGTTTTTCCTTGCCTGCGGGGCGCGTGCTACATACGGCGGTGGAGTCGCTCAACCGTTTAGTTGCGATTCGACGTTCAGGACGATCCGTGCCACCGGATTGTTGTCTGCCGATTGCGGAGCGAACTTGATCTGGGCGAAGGTAACAATACCGAGAGCGACGACCAGGAGTGCGCCAGACGCGGCGATACGGGTAAGGTATTTCACAGGGACCTCATTTTGATGATGTAGACAGAAACTGGACGTAGCTGACAGGTGCGGCGACTCAACTTCAGCGGCATCTCGGTCCGCAACCCGGCAACGCCGGACGCGGCTGTCGGATCGCGCTTGCCGATCGGACGAAGTTTGTGCGGTGCAATATAACACAACCATCGGATCACATCTACCGGTCATACGGGCTTGTGCGGTGCACTATAAATGGTTTATCCATATGCCCGGTGCGACATCCCGTCGCGAGCGGATGCTTAATTGCTTGAGCATTTCTTATGTGAAAGTTTTCTGTAAGTCGCAATGGGCCGTCATGCTATGTGGGTGATTCTTGCAGGCATGGACACATGGCCGCCTCCGGAATCTCGCAACGGACCGACCAGCATGCCAGCATTCAAAAACACGACATTTCTATCTGGCTAGAACACGACATTTACATAAAGCTGCTACACACGATTTGTTGATAATTTATATTATGTCAAACCTACTCGCTAACACCCGATCCCCATTTCTTACAATCTTCAACCTATTTAGCGAGATTAATGTGTACGTTAGATTGCGCGCCCTTCAGACTTCAGAGGGTTCTCAGGTGTTCGCAGAACAACGACATGGCGGTCTGCACGAGTTTCTGGCGCTGACCGACGGTCTTTCAATCGCCGAAGTCGCTAGGAAACTGCGCTGTTGCTCGCGAACGATCCGCAACTATGTCGCCGGCCGCTCCCCGATCCCGTGGCACCGCATCGAAATGCTACGCCTGCTTGCGCTTGAGACTAGCGCGGCGCGCGGTAACACCAGCGATGCAACGCCTTCCGCCGAAACTCGCGTAATCCCCAACGTCGAGCCCGATCCGGCGGCTCCGGACGTTCCACCGGCCGAATTGCTCGCGTGGGTCGGTGTTCACGCTCCGCATTTCCTTTCGAGCAAACGCAGCTTCGCGTTGTATGTGCGTGGCTGGAACGTGGTCGACAAAATCCGGCGGGCCAAGCGCGAAGGAACATTCTCGACCGTGCTCGCGCGCTGGCACGCGCTGGCAGTTGAGTTGCCGCGAATGTGGCGCTCAGGTCGAATGTTTGCGGGTATCGGGCCGCCTGCATACGTGCATGGCGAGCGAGAGTCATAACCCGCCACTCGCGGGTTTATGTCACGCGCCTTCCCTACTTCCGCTAGTCCGATCGCGGAGAAGCACGATCGCTTTGCGAACGAATCTTTGGTGCCGAGTCCGCCGCCGTTAAAGGTCAACGTACCTAGGTAAAAGATCTTGGTCGACGAGTCTGATTTCGATGCGGTTAGCCGTCTCTACGTGTTCAGGGTTGTCTGTTGAAAAAGGGCCGTCCGTCACGCTAACGATGATAGTGCCGGCCTGTTTTTTACCCTTCTCAGGGACAGGAAGCAGGGCGTGAGCTTCGGGAACCTGCTGCGCCGTTATGACTTTCGGCAGATACAGCATCCAGCCGACACCAGGCTTGTCGTCGAAGACTTGTTTCGTTGAGTATGCATCCAAGGTTACTTCGACGAGCAAAGGGCTAAAAACCGCAACTATTTCCGAGACAACATCCACGATTGCTGTATACGTGCGCCAAGCGTCCCCATCGATGCGAACGCTAAGGGTGTCGGGAAAGTGTTTGTCCCCAACGTGGCACGAGATAGAAGCACCATCATTGGTTTCGAGATTTCCGTCCCACATTGCTACGTATGTAAAGTCATCCTTACCGCGAAATTCTTCGCGAAGTACCGCAATTGCCGCCGGCGTAGCACTGCCTCCACTATCGTAGACGTGATACATGGACGCTTCTTGCTGCGTGTCACCTTTGAGCATCCAGTTTTCATAGCGCAGGGAATCGTCACGCGTTGTGAGTGCATTGATGATCTTTGAAATGCGCGCGAGGATTTCAGGGAAGTCGCTCGCGCTTAGCGACGGATCGCGGAAGCTAGCAGTGATATTCATTGAGTGTCTCAAGGTTGAAGCACGGAAGAAATACCCAAACGGCGTAATGGCATGGCCATGCGTTGCTGAGCGAGCGGAGTCTGGAAATACCAGATCAAGCGAGCCGGAGGGTTTGCACTCACCGCACGTCCTTGCCGCACTGCCGTTGCCTCCATTGATTCGAATCCCTTGAAAAACTTGTCAGCTTTTGGGATCGAACCGTCCAAAAATTGATCGTAGTTGCCCTTGGTTTCTTGCAGCAGACAGTCGGCCGGTTGAAAGCCGTCAAAATCGATGCCAAGCCAGTTCCATTCATCACTCCACAGGCATTCTTCCACGTCAAATGCAAACCCGGTTATACGGGCCTGGTACCTATAGGCGGGCCAGTTGACACCGTGATTTTTGCGCAGCTTTACCCCGCCTTCTGGCGGGAATTTCTTGCAGCTCTCATCGGTGCGCGGCAGTGCGCGCGCGACAGGTGCGGTCTTGCTGTCGTCTTTCGACGTGTCGCCCGAGACACTAGCTGTTCCCGCTACGGCCGCTCCGCCCAACAAAGCTGTGCCAGCGCGCGCCAAAATCGGCCCAAGTTCCGCGACCGCTCCTTCCACCACTGGAACCAGTATCCCCGCCATTCTGAAATCCCCCCTTGAATTCTGGATGCTCGATGCGCCAACGCATCACACGTAGATAGTCATGAAAACGCTCGTCGGCTGAGCGACCCGGTCAGCTCCGCGACGGTTTGCGTGAGGGCGGCGACGGCGTCGGCCTGTTGCTTGCCGTGCGCTGCGAGCGTCTCGACGGCCTGGCGTACGTCAGCGAATCGCGTTTCGTCGCTCGCGTCTTTCTTCTTCGACATGCCGAGCAGTTCGGCGACGCGTGAGAACAGCACGCCTATGCCCGGCGTCGTGGCGGATTCATCCAGCTCGATCGTCGCCAGCTCGGCCGCCGTGAAGAGGTTCGCCGGCGACAGCTTGCGACTTGCAAATGGCGAGGCGGCCGGGTTCTGAGCTGCGAAGGAAAGAATCCGTGTGCCGAGGCTTGCGGGGCTATTCGAATGTTCCAGCGACCGGATATGCAGGCGCCTCAGTTGGCGCCGCCACCACAGTTCGCACTTCGCACGCAGCACCTGTTGCGCCGGTTCTTCGAATGCCGGCATTGGCACACCATATGCCGCGCAGGCGCGGGCCGCGACTACGGGCGCCTGATTGGCGTCAAGTCCGAGCGCACGAAGTACAAAATCGTTGGCGAGCGTGCGCGCCTTCATGCAGATTTCGTAATCGGATGCATCGGGACGCACTGGCATGGAATCGGGCGCGTGTTCGCCCACAAACGCGGCCATGGTACGCGCGGCGGCATTCATGTCGAAAAGATTCGGCGCACCGTTCTTGCGAGCGCTCTCTCGACCGGCGCCCTCGGCCGTGCGCTATGCTCGGCGATACCATTTGTATGGGAGGCGCTTACGTGCCTTCTGCACATCGGGCAGCTTCGGCAGTTCAGTCGCAACGGCGTTGGCGTAGATTCACATCTCTTGCTTGCCGCGCGCTCAGGCAGGTTTGCCGTTCAGCCACGCCACCCGGCGGGCCGCTTCTTGTGGTGAACCGTGATCGGATTCCGGACGGCACTCGCCGGACGTCCCTGCTCGACCTTTCTCGGCCGTCGGGCGCGTGCGATTCCTACGACTGGTTTCTACGGCGGAGCGGTCATTCGTTTAGTCGCTCAGACGACAACTGTTCCAAAAACCGGTATTCAAGCTTTGGAAGGCCTGACAGGCCTTAAATGCCCGCCTACATCCGTCGCTTCAGCGTCAACGTGCGGCAAGCTCCTCGCCAACCGCGGTATCAATTCCATGACGGGCAGCCGCAACGATGCCGCGAGTTCGTCAATCGTTATCGCGTGATCGCCGTCCCGTCCCAGCAATGTCACAACGCTTCCGGTACGGGCTCGCACGTTCTCCGTTATATCAACGACGGTATGCTGGAAAGAGCGGCGCCCGAGGATACGCGCGGTCTGTCCGTGCACCAGCACACGGCCCAGCGGCGGCACATGATTCAGCCCGTCCCAGAAGCCGATCGGCACCACGCCGATGCGCACAGCGCGCTCGAGCCGGATTGGCTCCGCGTAGCCAATCCCGAGCACGGATCCGGCCGGATGCTCCTGAACGTGAATGATGCGGCCGCGAACAGCCCGCAACATCGGCCGCAGCGGCGCGCGCGCCATCCAGTCGGCGTCGAGCGCGCCGTATAGAAACCGACCAGGGTCGACCGCCCGATACGCCAGATGTGGATGCGCAAGCATAACCCGCGAGCTCGCTAGCATTGTCGTCAAGCTATCGAATCCTGCCGCGCGCGCGTCGGCCAGCGCGGCATCGAAGACGTCAGCCTGAGTGCGCGTCACATCATCGCTTTCTGGCGAACTCAGATGCGTGTACACGCCTTTGAGCCGCACGGTCGATTGATGACGCAGCGCCTCGAATGCGGCTTGCCATTGAGACGGCAGAAAACCGAAGCGCCCGAAGCCCGGATCGATCTCGAGGAACGCATCGACGGAGACGCCGGCATCGATAAACGCGCGCAGACTTTCGTGACTCTGAATTGTCACCGTCAGTCCCAGCGCGGCGACCTGCGCCGCATCCTCCGGCAAGGTCGCGGCGAACAGCAGAATCTCGCGATCGACGCCGGCGTTGCGAATCGCCATGCCCTCTTCCGGACTGCCGACGCAAAAGCCGTCGACACCCGCTTGCGCCGCGAGGCGCGCTACCTTCGCGGCACCGAAGCCAAAACCATCGCCCTTGCAAACGAAGTAGATTTTCGTGGCCTGTCCCACCATCTCACGCGCAAGCGCCAGATTCGCCGCGATGGCGCCGTAGTCGAGCTCGGCCCAACTGGGACGCAGCAAGCGCACGCGTTGCGTCTCAAAGTCTGGCTCGATATTTGAAGCGGACATAGATAACGCCCCGTCGTGGTCAGAGTTTGCCGATAGCCGCGGCATCGGCCCCGGTCGATTGCAGGAATAGCGCCTCCTGCTTCCCGACGCGTTCCTGCCCGGAAAGCGTCTGGAGCCACTCACGCACCTCGGCGGTGCGCCGCGCGTCGATGTCGCGCCCCGCGCCTTCGAGCACGACGCCGTAGACTTCGCGCGCCATCTGCTCCGTGATGCGGTCGTCCAGCAGATCCTCGCGTACGGCTTGCGGCGAGCGCATCAACGGATCGCCATGGCCCGCGCCGCCCGCCGCGATATGGCAGAAGCGGTCGCCCTTGAGAAGCGCGGTCACGGTGCTCGGCATGGTCGGCAACAACGTGCTTCGACCGTCGCGGGTCAGCAGATTGAGCGATGGCGATCCACTCAACCCGCCATGCGAACCCGACGGCCGATGCGCGCGACGGTCCGAGCGCAGCCCGAGCAACGCGTGGTCGCTGCGCAGCTCATAAGCGCGGCGCATGGCGAGGCCGCCGCGCTGCCGGCCCGCGCCGCCCGAGTCGGTGACGAAACCGTACTCGGTGATCTTGAGCGGCAGACGTGCCTCGATCAGTTCGACCGGCTGGTTCGACAGATTGCCGAGCGGATTCGCAATGCCTTCGCAGCCGTCGTTGCGACCGCCGCCCCAACTGCCGAGCACGCCGTCGGTGATCAACCAGTTGCCGCCACGCGCGCCGCCCTCGCCATCCGGATTACGCCCGGAAATCGACACGACCGACGGGCCGCCCTCACCCAGCGCCGGAATCGTGTCCGGCACGATCTGCGCGAACGCGCCTTGCAATACGTCGAACATCCGGTACGCGATAATCCCGCGCGCCGCGCAGGCGGCCGGCTCCACCGGATTCACAATCGAGCCGCTTTCCGCGTAGACCTGAACGGGTCGCGAAAAACCTTCGCAGTTCGGCACATCGACGCCGATCGCGCAGCGCACCGCCGCATAGGCGACCGACTGCGTAGTCGCGAACGGACCGTTGATCGCGCCCTGCACCTGCGCATCGGTGCCGGTCCAGTCGATGCGGATCGTGTCGCCCGCCACCGTCACCTTGACGCGAAACGCGATCGGCACGGGCGTGTCGCCCAGGCCGTCGATGAAATCCTCGTAACGGTATTCACCATTCGGCATCGTGCCGATGGCCTGGCGCGTCAGCCGCTCCGCGTAATCGTGCAGCGCTTCGACCAGCCGGCCGAAACCGTCCGTACCGTATTTGTCGAGCAACTGCACGAGTCCGCGCTCACCGGCCTTGCATGAGGCGACCTGTGCGCGCAAATCGCCGCGCAACTGGCCCGGCATGCGCGAGTTCGTTTCCAGCAGCGTGACGAGCGCGTCGTTGACAGCGCCGGCATCGGACAGCTTCATCAACGGAATGCGCAAGCCCTCCTGATAGATTTCCGTCGCGCCGATCGCCATGCTGCCCGGCGCCATGCCGCCGATATCGGCGTGGTGAACGATGGTCGCGACATACCCCTCGATACGCGCTTCGTAAAACACCGGCTGAATCAGATACACGTCCGGCAGATGCATGCCGCCCGATGTATACGGATCGTTCATGATGTAGATGTCGCCTGGCTTGCCGGCCGTGCCGAAGCGGCGCACCACGTTGTCCATCGCGGCCGGAAACGCGCCGAGGTGAATCGGCAAGGTCAGACCCTGCGCGATCACGCGGCCGGCGCGGTCGAACACCGCGGTGGAAAAGTCCATCGAATCGCGCACGATCGGGGAATACGCCGTGCGCAGCACGACGAGCGCCATTTCGTCGGCGATCGAGCCGAGCGCGTTCTTGACGATTTCAAGCGTGATGGCGTCGGTGCCCGCCGAAGCGGCCTGCTGGGTAGTCATACGGGTTGCTCCAGAAACGTGATGACGATGTTTTCGTAGGCATCGACGCGCGCGCCGGCATTCGGCGGCACGACGCAGGTCGAGTCGTATTCTTCGACGATCAACGGGCCGCTCATCGGCGCGGCGCGCAGATCGGCGCGCGCGATCACCGGGGTGTCGATAAAGCCGTGAGTCTTGCCGAAATACGCCCTGCGCCACACCGGCGTGCGCGCACCCGATGAACGCGCCCGGCTTCCGCCGGCGCGTTGCGCGTCGTAAGCGCGGTCTTTCTGCGAGCGCAGCGACCCGACCGCGCGCAGATTGACGAGCTCGATCACCTCGTCCGCGGAGGCGTGGCCGTAGGTGCGTTCGTGTTCCGCGTGAAACGCGGCAGTGATCGGCGCGATATCGAGCGGTTGACCGGCCCGCCATTCGATCGGCACGGTCAACTCGTAGGCCTGTCCCGTGTAGCGCAAATCCAGCGCGCACGTCACGGCGATATCGTCGAACGCGTTACCCTCGGCCGTCATATCCGCGGTGGCGCGCGCCACCAGGTCTTCGAGCGTGTTGGCCAATTGCACTGCGGCCGAATGATCGAGGCGGCAGAACATCGTTTGCATGAACTCGTGTTGTGTCGACGAGAACAACAAGCCGAGCGCGCTGAACACGCCGGGGCTCGGCGGCACGATGACCGTCTTCATGTCGAGCAATTCGGCGATTGCATGAACGATCACCGGCCCGTTGCCGCCGAAAGCGAACAACGCGAATTCCCGCGGATCGCGGCCGCGATACGTCGACACGGCTTTCACCGCGCGCGTCATCGTGGAGGCGGCAATCGAAAAAACGCCATAGGCGGCTTCGTAGAGATCCGTGTGCGTGGGCTCGGCGATCTGCGTGCGCACGGCCTCGAGCGACTTCTGCTGGTTGATGCGCAGTTCGCCACCGGCAAGGAACGCCGGATTCAGATAGCCGAGCGTCAGCACGGCGTCGGTGAGCGTCGGAATCGTGCCGCCCGCGTCGTAGCACACGGGCCCGGGCACCGAGCCCGCCGAATCCGGGCCGACCTTCACTAGCCCGCCCGCGTCGATACGCACCAGACTCCCGCCGCCCGCGCCGATCTCCGAGACGTCGATGAACGGCAACTTGACGGCGTGCCCGCCGCCCTTGACGAGCTTGCTGCTGACATTGATGCCCGCTCCGACCTCGTATTCGGTGGTGCGCGCCGGCTCGCCCTTTTCGATGATGGCCGCCTTCGCCGTGGTTCCCCCCATGTCCACCGTAATGCAATCGGCGTACCCCGACGCGGCGGCCACCGAGGCGCCCGCGATGACACCCGCTGCCGGCCCGGACTCGATGATCGTGGCCGGCTTCTGCATCACCATGGCCGCGCTCATCACGCCGCCGTTCGAATGCATGATCTGCACCGGGCCGGTCATGCCGATGCCGCGCAGCTTGTCGATCAGCGAATGCAGATAGCTGACCACCACCGGTCCGAGATACGCGTTGACGACGGTCGTGCTGGTGCGTTCGTATTCACGGATCTCCGGCAGGATTTCGTGCGAGCAGGTCAGATAGACGGCGTCGCCCAGCACGCCGCGCAGCAGATCGCGAATGCGGATCTCATGTTCGGGATTCGCGTACGCATGAATCAGACTGATCGCCACCGCTTCGATTTTCTCGCCGGCGATACGTTGCGCGATGTCCAGCACCTGCGCGTCGTCGAGCGGCGTGTCGATCGAACCGTCGGCGAGCAGCCGTTCGTCGACCTCGTAACGGTGCCGGCGTTTCGCGAGCGGCTCCGGCTTCCGATACGCGAGGTTGTAGAGCATCGGCACGCGCAGGCGGCCGATCTCGACCACGTCGCGAAAACCGCGCGTGGTGATCAGCGCTGTGCGCGCGCCTTTGCCTTCGAGCACGGTATTCGTGGCGATGGTGGTTGCATGAACCAGCTCGGTGATCTGGCGCGGTTGCGCGTCGAGCGACGCGAGCAATGCCTGCAAGCCCGCGACGATCGCAATGCCATAGTCCTGGGGCGTGGACGAAACCTTCCTCGTATGAATCACGCCGTCATCACCGATCACGACGATATCCGTGAAGGTCCCGCCGATATCGACACCGGCCCGGTAAAGTCTTTCAGTCATTACACACCTTGCTTGTTAGTCGATGCGGCGCAAACGCGTGGCCCGTTTGCGCCGGTCAATACAGCGCTGCCAGAGCTAGAACTTGTGCACGAGTCCGACGCTGACCACGGCCTGGTTCTGTCCCGAGGACGGCAACATGGTCTGAATCTGCGAAGCCAGCATGCCGTTCGAAGTCGCCGGCAACGGTCCGCCCGTGGGCCGCGGAAAGCCGCCGCCCGCCGCGCGCAGATAGATCACCTCGGTATAGATGGAAGTCCGTTTGGAGAGGAACTTGTCGACCAGCAGATTGACCTGATGCCAGTGCACTTGCGTGGGCCCGCCAGGACCGCCGGTGATGTTGTCGCTCGTGTACGTGTAGGCCATGCCGAAGAACAGCGTCGGATCGAGCGTGAAGCGCGCATTCGCTTCATAGTTGTTGAAGCGGTAGTTGATGCCGCTTGTCAGCGTCGTGCCCACGTTGTTGTAGATCGCGTTGCTGTACATCAGGCTCAGCTTGGCCGGTCCGATCACATACGACACACCGATGCCCGCAATCTGCTCGCGTTTGGACGTGATCGGCGCATCGCAGCAGGTGATCGCGCCGTTCGTATTCACGTTCGCCGTGGTGTTCACGCCCGGTTGGTCATAGAGCGAATATGCCGCCGCAATCGAAAAAGCGCCCTGCGAATAGATGCCGCCCACCGACCACATGCGATTGTTCGCAAAGGCGTCGGGCGCGTTGCTGAACGCGTACATCGCCGTGCCGGTGAAGCCCTTCAGATTCGGCGAGACGTATTTGATCGAGTTGTTGACGCGCAAATAGTCGTCGGTGTTGTCGTTGTCGTACGGATGCGAAAACATCACACCGCCCCACGCACCGTTGGATGTCATCGTCTGCAAAGTGCCGACAATCGCGTCGTATTGGCGGCCGAACGTCAGCGTGCCGTAGTCCGGATTCGAGAAACCCACGAACGCCTGGCGTCCGAACATGCGGTTGTTCTGACCGAGCGCGCCGTTGGTCGGGTTAAAGCCATTCTCCAGCGTGAAGATCGCCTTGGTGTTGCCGCCGAGGTCTTCCGCGCCTCGCAGTCCCCAGCGGCTGCCGTACTCGCCGTTGCCGGTCAGCTGCACCGCGCTATGGCCGCCCTGATTCGACGAGTAAGTGACGGCCTCGTTGATGATCCCGTAAAGCGTGACCGAACTCTGCGCATGAACGAAACCGCTGCCGCCCAGCAGAGCCGCCATGATGAATAACTTTTCCTTCACCGCTCTTCTCCAAACAAGGAATCGCGACACCCCGGTCGGCTAGCGATCGATTGATGATAGCAAATGAATCGATTCACCAATGGTTCAAAAAAAGTATCCAAGGTGGGCCGGCTCACTGCTTGATCCGGATCTTCTTCTTTACTGCTCGGACCGCCTCTGCTGTGTCGACCAGAATTAGCGCTTTGGCACTTACTCTGGTGCCACCCCTATGCGGTGCCGGCCGATGCCTTTCGGGATCGCCGCCAGCAACTCCATCGTGTAGCGCTCGCGTGGTTCGAACAGTACCTGATCCACGGCTCCCGCTTCGACGACGCGCCCTTCCCGCATGACCACCACCCGCTCGCACAGCTCGCTGACCAGCGCCAGATCGTGGCTGATCACGACCAGCGACACACCGGCGCTCTGGTGAAGTTCGCGCAGCAGCCGGATGATCTCCGCCTGGATCGATACGTCGAGCGCGGACGTCGGTTCATCGGCGACGACCAGTTCTGGACGGCGCGCAAGTGCCCGAGCGATGCCCACGCGTTGGCGCTGACCGCCCGACAGCTGATGCGGGTAGCGCGCCAGCACGAAGGCCGGCAAACGCACCATGTCGAGCAATTCCCGCACCGGCACACCGTCGTTGCCGATCGCTTCCGCCAGCGTCGTGGCAATCGTCTTGCGCGGGTTCAGCGAATTCGTCGTGCTCTGGAACACCATCTGCACGCGCTGACGAAACGTCGCGTTCTGCGCCCGCGTCATCGTGTTCAACGCGTCGCCTCTGAAACAGATCGAGCCGGCAGTCGGCGCAGTGAGGCCGACCATCATGCGAGCGACAGTCGATTTGCCGCTGCCGCTTTCGCCGACGATAGCGAGCGCCTCGCCCTTCGCCACCTCGAGCGTCACGCCGGACACCGCATGAAAGCGGCGCCGGTTGAACATGCGCTCGAGCGGGGAACGCGCCAGCGCATAAGATTTGCCGACTTCCTGCAGCGCGAAGATCGGCTGCGCGGCCAAGGTGGCGTTCGGCACGTTAGCGGACATTGCGCGGCTCCTCAGGTTGATGTCGGCGCGCGGCACGAGTAACCGGCAAACGCGGAATGCTCGCGATCAGATGCCGCGTGTAGTCGTGCGAAGGCCGCAGAAAGATATCCTCCACCGGCCCCGCCTCGACCACGTATCCCTGCTTCAGCACGACGGCGCGTGAACACAGTTCCGCCATCAGGTCGAGGTTGTGCGTGATGAACACGAGGCCGAGATCCATCTCGTCCACCAGCGTTCGCAGCAACTCGACGATCTGCGCCTGCACGGTCACGTCCAGCGCGGTGGTGGGTTCGTCCGCGAGCAGCAGCGCCGGCTCGCAGACAATCGCGGCGGCAATCATCGCGCGTTGCTTCATGCCGCCGCTCAGTTCGTGCGGATAGGCGCGCTCCGTGGCGCGCGGGTCTTTGAAACCGACGCGTGCGAGCACGGCATGCACTTCGTCGCGTATCGCGCGGCCGCGCAGCAGACGGTGCGCGCGGATCACGTCGGCGAGTTGCGCGCCGATCGTGAAGGCGGGGTTGAGCGCCGTTGCTGGATCCTGAAAGATCATGGAGATGCGCCGTCCGCGCAATGCCCGCATGCGCGCCTCCGACGCATGGCTCAAGTCTTCGCCGTCGAGCACGATCCGCCCGCCGCTGATGCGCCCCGCGTTGCCGAGCAAGCCGAGCACCGCCAGCGAGGCTACGCTCTTGCCCGAACCCGATTCGCCGACGAGACCGACCGCCTCGCCGCGTCCCACCTGCAAATCGAGCCCATGTAAGACTTCGGTCTGCGTCTTGCCCGAACCGAAGGCGACGCGCAGGTTTTCAATAGACAGCAGCGCTTCGTTCATAGAGACGCCCCCGGTACATTGGCCGCCTGCGCATTGCGCCGCCGCGGATCGAGAATCGTGCGCATCGAGTCGCCGAACAGATTGAAGGCGAGCACGCTGACGAACACCGCCGCGCCCGGAAATGCCGAGACCCACCAGTTGTCGGTGAAAATCAGTGCGCGCGCGTCGGAGAGCATCGCACCCCAACTCGGTGTAGGCGGTTGCACGCCGAGCCCGATGAAACTGAGCGACGCTTCCACGATGATCGTCACGCCGAGCAGCAGCGTCGCCTGAATCAGCACCGGCGAGATGATGTTGGGCAGAACGTCGGAGAACATGATGCGCGCCCCGCTCGCGCCTTGCAGAACCCGTGCGGCGACATACTCCGCTTGCGACTCGGCCTTCGCGAGACTATGGGTGAGCCGCGCGAGACCCGGCGCGTACAGCACGCCGATCAGCAGCACCAGTTTGGTTTCATTCGAAATCGCGAGCATGCCGAGATGTAGCGTGTCAGTGCCGGTAATGCCGACGAGCGCGATCGCCCAGATCAATAGCGGAATCGACGCGAGCACTTCCATCGCTTTCATCAGCGTTTCGTCGAGCCACGAGCCTGCCTTGTAGCCTGCCACGAGGCCGATGCCCATGCCGAGCACGAGGCCGATCGCGACCGCGCACAGTCCGATGGAGAGCGATGCACGAGCGCCCCAGATCGTGCGGCTCAGAATGTCGCGGCCCACCTGGTCGGTGCCGAGCCAGAACGCCGCGCTCGGTGCTTCCAGTCGATGTTCGATATAGAGTTGCAGCGGATCTTTCAAGGGCAGCCACGGCGCGCACACTGCGATCACGACGAGCAGCACGATCGTCACGAGACCGATCGCACCGGTCGGTTCGTGCATCAGCGCGCGCAGCAAGCGGCCGGCCGATGCGAGCCATGTGCCGAGCGTATGCGGTTTGTGTTGCACGTTCGGGAGAGATGAATCAGCCATCATGTTCTATTCGCCTTCGGGTCGAGATAACCATGCAGTACGTCGGCGCAGGTGTTAGACGCGATGAAGATCGTCGTGATCACGAGCACGATGGCCTGCACCGTCGGATAGTCGCGCTGGAAAATCGCCGTGAGCAACGCACGCGAGACGCCCGGCAAATTGAAAATCTGCTCCACGATCAACGCCCAACCGAACATGTAGCCGTAACTCATCGCGGCCGTGCTCACCAGCGACGGCAACGCGTTCTTCAGCGCATAGAGGCGAATACGCGACGGCGATAAACCGAGCGCTCTGGCGGTTCGCACATAATCCTGCGATAGCGCGTCGACCATGTTCGCCCGCACGAGACGGCTCAGAACGGAGATGTAGTACACGGACATCGTCAGTACGGGCAGCACTAGCGCGAGCAGATGCGACGCCATGCCGTCGGACCAAGGCGTGAGCCCGCCCACCGGAAACCACCCGGTCTTCAAAGCGACATAGCGGATCAACAGCAACCCCAGCCAGAACGACGGCACGGATAAGCCGACAATCGCCACGGCTCGCAGCAAATGGTCCGTGCCGCTGTTCTCCTTCAATGCAGCGACGGTGCCGAGCACGATCGAGACGACGATCGTGAACACGAACGACAGCGTGACGAGTTCGACGGTATTGGGCAACGTATCGGCGATTTGCGGGCCGATCGGGTTGCCGGTCGCGTACGACTTGCCGAAGTCGAGCGCGAGCGCACCGTTCAGCCACCTGCCGTATTGCGCGGCGACAGGCCGGTCCAGTCCGTATTGATGATTGAACGCGGCAATCTGTTCGACGCTGGCGTCGCTGCCCAAGGTCAGACGCGCGGGCGACACGGGCGTCGCGCGGCACATCGCGAACAGCAGCGCGCTCACCACCAGCAGCACGAGCACAGACGAAAACAGCCTCGAAACGGCTCTCATATCGATCTCATGCCTTCGCGAGATAAACGTTGTCGAGCTTCAACGAGAAGCCGGTGTTCACCTGGAAATCCTTCACTTTGCTGCGCCACAGATTTTGCACTTCCAGCGCGCCGATCCAGACGGCCGGACAGTCATGCGCCAGCACCTGCTGAATTTTCGCGAGGATCGGCTTGAGCGCGGCCGGATCGTCGACCAGATAGCTGTCGTCGATCAGTTTCAGCAGTTCGGCGCTCTCGTAGCCGCTCGCTTTCCAGAGACTCTCGCCGGGTCTGAAGAGCGCGTTGAGCAGATACGTCGGCTCCGGCGGCGCGATGAAACCGGTCAACGCCGCCGCGTGGTTGCCGACCAGCACCTGCGAGATCATCTGCCCGAAATCGAGCGGACGCAGATTGACGCGCACGCCCAGCGACGCCAGTTGCGCCTGAATGAAAAGCGCCGTCGACGATGTATCGATCAGATACGCAGGCTGCACGTACAGCAAATCGAACGATGCGCCGCTCGCATACTTCGAGCTTTTCAACACCGCTCGCGCCTGCTCCAGATTGAACGCCAGGCTTCCAGCCGAGCCTGCGTCGTACCAGGAGGACTCCGACGCAAACGGCATGCTGCTCGCTTTGACCGCGCCGTAGCACAGATCGCGGCAGACCTTGACCCGGTCCAGCACGAGCGATACCGCTCGGCGAAACGCCGGATCGTCAAACGGCGCCTTGCGGTTGTTCAGACACATCATCAGCGGGCTGGTCGGCGAGGGACGGCTGTCGCCCGCGAGGCCCGCCGACGTGCGGATCTGCGCGAACGTCTGGGCCGGCGGCGCACTGATGATCTGCGTCTGGTCTGACATCAGCGAGGCAAGCCGCGACGACTCTTCAGGGATGATGCGAAACACGATCTTGTCCCAATGCGGCTCGCCCTTCCCCCAGTAAGCCGGATTGCGCTTCAGTTCGACGAAGTCGTTAGCCTTCGACTGCACGAAAATGGCCGGGCCGGTGCCGACACCGGTCGGCGTCTGCTTGAAGTAGTCGGCCGGATGCTGCTCGCGGCTGCCTACTGGAAAAATACCCATGTACTTCGACATGTAGTCGAGTAGCGGTCGGTAAGGACGCTTGAGGCGGATCACCGCCGTGTGCGCATCCGGTGCGCTCACCGATTCGATCACGGTCCAGAACGGCCGGCGGAACGCCTTGTTCACGGGATTCAGCACGTAGTCGAAGCTGTATTTCACATCGGCGGATGTGAACGGCTGACCGTTCTGAAAACTCACGCCGCGCTGCAGATCGAACGTGTACGTCAATTTGTCCGGCGAAATCGTCCATGCGCGCGCCAGTTGCGGCACCCGCTGACCGCGCGCGTCAATGCCGACCAGATTCTCGAAGATCAACTGATTGATCGCCATCACGTCGTGATTCGGCTGGTTGATCGGATCGAGCGTTTGCGGATTGCTCGGAATGGCGACCGACAGCACGCCTGCCTCAGCCGCGAACCCGCGGCCTTCGAATGCGAACGGCAGGGAAAGGCCCGCGATGCCCGCGACGCCCGCACGGAGAACTTGTCGTCGCCTGCTGCTGAAAGTCATGAAATCCTCTGTTTTTTCAATGCCGCCCGATTCTCTGTGGTTTAGTGAATCGATTCACAGACAATAGTGAGGTTGGCGCGGCGAGTCAACGTTTTAAGAATATCGGAAACCCTGGCTAGCGGGTTCAGAACGCTCTCTGGCGCGCCTAGGCGAGCAGCAACGAGGCATCGGCGAGTGACAGCACCGTCGTGCGCGAATCGAATGCCGTGGAAAAAAGATGATCGTGCACGACCTGGTCCGGGTCGTAACAGCAATCCTTGACGGTGTATAAGCGGAAGTCCGCGTCGCTCGCATAGGCGACCGACGACAGCACGACACCCGTCGACGCGATGCCGAGCATGATCAGCGTGTCGATACCCTGCGCGGAAAGCCGCGCCTGCAGGTCGGTACCGAAAAACACGCTTACCCGATGCCCGACGATGAGCGGTTCGCCGGCCCTCTGACCGAGCTCGGGGGCGATTTGGTCGTCGATGAACAGGCCGAGCTGCTTGAGCCCTTGCCCGTTCTTGTTCAAAGGACTGACTTCCGGATAACCCGGACTAAACTGGATCTTGGCGAAGTAGACGCTGACACCTTTGGTCCGCGCCGCATCGCACAACTTGCGCGTGTTGGCGAGCAGAGTGGGCGCGACCGACGGAAAGAGCCCCAGAATGTCGGTCTGATAATGCATGACAACAAGCGCCGTTTGCGCCGGCACGATCGCCGGAATCTGCGTATCCACGCTCTGCGCGGACGCGGCGCTGATCCCGCCATCTCCGCAACCATCAAGACCGAGTCCGGTCGCCACCGCGCCGGCCAGCATGCCTGCCCTTTTTATAAACCGTCGACGGCCTGCACGGCCGCCTTCCTCGCTGTTGCCCTGCCTCGACTGTAACCCGGTTTTTCTGTCACCCATATCACGCCTCGAGTTTGGTGAATCGATTCATTTACGGTAGGTGTGCAATGTCGGCGACGAAAAATCCGCTGTCAAGCAACTTTGCGGTCGGACAAACCCTGAGAATCGAATCTGGCTAGCGCTTTTTGCGGCGTGCCAGGCTGGAAGGCGCGCCGCACGACTCGCGCACGATCATCCGCATTGGATGTTTTGAGCGGCGAATGCCCGACGGCGCGGAACCTTCGATCAGTTGCAACATCATGTCCGCTGCTTCGCGGCCCACGTCGCGCGGGTTTTGCGTCACCACGGTCAACGCAGGTGACGCGATGCCCGAATACTCATGCTCGCCGATGGAAATCACCGACAGGTCAGCCGGAATCGACAGCCCGGTTTCCCGCACCACTTCGAGCACGATGGCCACGTCGTTCAGCGTGGCAATGATGGCCGTAGGCCGCCCGGGACCCGTGAGCAGCGCGCGGCAGACGTCCTTGTTAAATGCGCTGGTACGCAGCACGAGCGCAGGATCGAGCGCGATGCCGGCGACCTCGCACGCGGCCTGATAGCCACGCACCATCTCGCGGCCTACCCACGTGTTTTCGTGTCCAGCCACGAGCGCAGTCGCGCGATGCCCGAGTGAAGCGAGATAGCGCACAGCCTGACGGCAGCCGTCGGCGTGATCGGTCAGCACCGAATTGAATTCGCCTTGTGCATCGCGCTCCCACAGCACGACCGGCATGTTCAGGGTATGCAGGAAGTTGAAATAGGAAGGCGTCTCGTCGTCGGAAATCGCGCCGATGAATCCGTCGATGCGGCGCTGCTTCAGGCTCGACAGAATGGCCCGCTCGCGCTCGAGATCGTAGTGCGAATTAGCGATCAGAATCTCAAAACCCCTTGCCCGCAGGCGCTCTTCGGCGGCACTCACCATCTGGGCGGCGGTGTGCTGCGTGATGTCGGAAATCAGGCAGCCAATCGCGCTCGAACTGCCTTTGCGCATGCTGCGCGCCACCACGTTCGGCACGAAATTCAACTCTGCTACCGCGGCGCGCACGGCCTCCTGAATGGCCGGCGCCACATTCTCGCGGCCGTTGAGCACTCGCGACACCGAGCCGACCGACACCTTCGCGAGACGCGCGACGTCTTGCACGGTGGGTAAGCCCTGCGGGGATTTTCGGCTGCGCAACGCAGGCTGAACGTGTTTGCTGGCTCTTTGTTTAGGCATGACGGAAGGCGGAAGGTGGTCGACCGATTTTCAATGAATCGATGCATCCGGCCGATTATAGTGCGTCCCGGCTCTACCCATATCGGCGCGAGCCGGCCGTTGTCGGCGCAGCGGAAAAACGACCATAGGGTATGCGAAAAACAGATATGGCAGGATTCGTCAGCATCAACTCGGGCAGAAAATAGCCTGGCGCCGTATCCGACGCCGCGACGCCGCGACGCGCACAGTCCCTTGGTGATTTTACGGTGGGAATTCCGCTTCCTATTGGCTAGAAATACAGCTGGGCGATGAAGCGGAAAAAATGAAAATCTATTCAATATCGAATACCGGCACTGGTATTTTTCCGGTCAAATTTGCATGCGTCGCCCACAAATTCCGCAAGCCATTCGCACAGGCGCTCCCCCCAATAGCCGCACCGTCCACGATTTGCCGAACTCACTCACGACACAAACGGCAACTTGCTATCGCGCGCGGCGGCCAGCATGGACAGCGTGATCTTGCGCACTTCGAGTTTGCTCTGCGTGATATGCGCACGCAGCAGAATGATCGCCTCTGTTAACCGGTTGCGCTCGATCAGATTTAGCATGGTCGAGTGTTCGTCGTAGGTGGCGCTCGTACGGTGCGGCTTCAGAAAATCCAGTCGACGCACGATGCGAATGCGCTCGGTAACTTCGTTATGCACGCGCAGCATCTCCGCGTTGCCCGTCGCCGCGACCAGTTGACGGTGGAAGTTCTCATCCATGCCGAACATCTTCACCGGATCGCTCTCACGCAATTCGGGCTCGACGCACCATATCGCCTTCAGCGCTTCCACGGCCGCATGGGCGACGTCGCCTCCCACCCCCACCCGTTCGACAGCCGCCACTTCCAGCACAATGCGCAAATCGTAGAGCTGATCGAGTTGATCGAAATTGATCGGCGCAACTTTCCAGCCGCGCCGGAAACCGACTTCCAGGTAGCCCTCGCGTTGCAAACGAAACAGGCCATCGCGCATCGGCGTGCGCGACACGCCGTAGTGCTGCGCGATGCCGTTTTCGGAAAAGCGGTCGCCGGGAAACAGGCGGAAGCTGAAGATATCGTTCTTCAGTTGCTGGTACACCTGCTCGGCGAGCGGATTGGCGGCGGCCGGCACGCCAGGCATGCCCTGCGTTCCCGCAGCGCCCGGCGTTTCAGGCCCTGCGGGGGGCTCGAGCAGATTCGTCGTATCGTCGTTCATTGATGCCTCATCCCTCTTTTTCTTATTATCGGCGTTTCATGGCATCGCGATAAGGCTGACATGAGCCGCGACGATTTTCCAGCCGTCGGCGGGACCGAGCCTCGCCCATGTCTGCATCTGACGGCCGAGCAAAGGCGTGGCGTCGCTGGTGAATTCAGTGCTGACGGTGGCGAAGTCATTACCGAAGGTCGTTACCACGGTGCGATGCAGCTTGCGCGACTTCGGCACCGGATCGCAGCGCTCACGCCATGCACGGATCGCTTCGCCGCCGTGCTGGATTTCGGCAATCCCATAGCGGACCGTCTCCGGCGTATGCCAGAAAAGCGCGTTCATTGCCGCGACGTCGTTGTCGACCAGCGCGCGCTCGTATTCGACAAAGGCCGCCTGCACTTGAGCGACCACTTCCGGCTGATTTATCTCCATGCGGGAATTGCCTCGTCGAGTTTCGTCAATGATGAAAACGGCGCGGTCCAGCC
Source organism: Paraburkholderia fungorum (assembly GCF_902833645.1). Lineage (GTDB taxonomy): Bacteria > Pseudomonadota > Gammaproteobacteria > Burkholderiales > Burkholderiaceae > Paraburkholderia > Paraburkholderia fungorum. The sequence continues at coordinate 118,736 of NZ_CADFGE010000002.1, read as the reverse complement.
GACAATGCCGCCTTGCGAGCTAATCATGTCGAGTGTCGCCTGTTTGAATGCGGGGAAATAGCTGGCGGTTGCGTCTTCGATCAGCAAACTGTCGTAGCCGCGGTCGTTGGCTTCGCGCATCGAGGTCTGCACGCAAACTTCAGTGGTCACGCCCGCGAACACCAGATGCGTGATGCCGCGTATCGCGAGCTCTTCGCCGAGCCGGGTGGCGTAGAACGCACCCTTCCCCGGTTTGTCGATCACGAGTTCGCCGGCTAGCGGCGCGAGCGGTTCGATGATCGCATTGCCCGGCTCGCCGCGAATCAGGATGCGTCCCATCGGTCCGGCATCGCCAATGCGGGCATTGGGCGCACCTCTGAGCCGTTTCGCCGCCGGGCAGTCGGACAGATCCGGTGCATGCGATTCACGCGTATGCACCACGAGCCATCGATGCCCGCGCGCGAAAGCGAGCAATGCGGCGACAGTCGGCACGATTTCGGCCAGCAGCGACACGTCATTACCCAGCGATTCGCCGAAGCCGCCCGGTTCGATGAAATCGCGCTGCATGTCGATTACGATCAGCGCGGTTTTTGTGGAGTCCAAGGTGAAGGGACCCGGTTGGGCGTCGATTGTCAACTCGGTTTGCTGGGTCATCCGATGGCTTCCTTCATTCGTTCCGCGGGTACGGCGTCATGCGCCGCGGTATCGCCGTGCCCTGCCATATGCTGACCGAGCACGGCCCGATCCGCGCGCGCCGCCGGCGTCTCGAACACCAGCCTGCCCTCCGCGATCACCACGATACGGTCCGCCAGTTCGAGCAGTTCATCGAGATCCTCGCTAACCAGTAGCACCGCCGCGCCTGCATCGCGTGCGGCCATCAGACGGGCATGAATATCGGCGACCGAAGCGAAATCCAGACCGAACACGGGATTCGCGACAATCAGCACATCCACCGGCTGCCCGAGTTCGCGCGCCAGCACCGCGCGCTGCACATTGCCGCCCGACAGCGTGCCGATGGCGCGTTCGGGTAGCGGTGGACGCACATTGAACTCGGAGATCAACTGTGCGGCACGCTCGCGCACAGCACGCCGGTCGAGCCACCAGCCGCCGCGCCGCAAGGGCTCGCGATCGAAGTCGCGCAGCGCGAGGTTCTGCGCCACGCTCATCGCGGTGACGCAGGCGTTTTTCAGAGGCTCCTCGGGAATCGCGAACACGCGCCTTCGTGTCATCTCTTCGCGCGTTGCATGGTAGGCCTTGCCCGCCACTTCCATGTCGCCGGTTTTCACACGGCGCTGACCGACCAGCGCTTCCACCAGTTCCTTCTGTCCGTTGCCGGAAACGCCCGCCAGCCCGAGGATTTCGCCCGCCCGCACGGACAGCGTCGCGTGCCTGACCGCCGTGTGGCCACGATCGTCTTCCACTGATACGTCGCGCAGTGCAAGACGCACTTGCGCCATGTCGTCGACGGGTTTGCGTGGCAGACGCTCGACGGTCACCGCGGCCATCAATGACGCTTCGTTTTCCGAATGGATTTCGTTCGGCGCATGACTGGCGACGGTCCCCATCATCCACGCCGCGAGTTCGTCGCGGCTTGTGTCGGCAACCGCGCTCGTGCCCACTTGCCTGCCCTTGCGCAACACGGTGACATCGTCGGCGTAGGCCATCACTTCGCGGAACTTGTGCGTGATCATCAGCACCGTCAACTCGCCGCGTGAGCTCAGATCGCGCATCAGGCCAAGCACTTCGTCTGCTTCTTGCGGCGTCAGGACCGAGGTGGGTTCGTCGAGAATCAGGAAACGCTGCTGCAGATAGAGCTGCTTCAGGATCTCGAGTTTCTGCTTTTCACCCGCAGCGAGAATGGCCACCGGCGCGTCGAGCGGCAAGCGAAACGGCATGCGTTGCATGAATGCGGCAAGCGCGGCACGCTCGCCCTTCCAGTCGATTTTCCACGGCATGCGTCCGCGCGCGAGCAACAGGTTTTCTTCGACAGACAGGCCGGACGCCAGCGTGAAATGCTGATACACCATGCCGATGCCGAGCGCCTGTGCATCGCGCGGCGACGCGATATGGACCTCGCGACCGTCGGCGGCGATCTGTCCGCTGTCGAGTACGCCATAGCCGACCAGCCCTTTCACGAGCGTGCTCTTGCCCGCCCCGTTCTCGCCAAGCAGCGCATGAATCGTGCCGGCCTTGACCTTGATCGAGACGCTATCCAATGCGCGAAACGCACCGAACGATTTGCTTGCGTTCAGCACTTCCACGCCCAATGCCTTCGGCGCCGTGGTCATGATTTATCTGCCTGAAATGGCGAGCGCCGCTGCCGGCGCCGTCGTCGTGGCCAGTAACGTGGCGAGCAACGCGTGCGAGTCCGATACCGTGCCGAATACGCCCCCTTGCATGGTGATCATGTGCAACGCGGCGTCGTGATTGCGCTTGTCGGTCGCGCCGCAGCAATCGGCCAGCACCGTGCATTCGAAGCCGCGATCGTTGGCTTCGCGCATCGTCGTGTGAACGCAGACGTCGGTGGTGATGCCCGTCAGCACCAGATTGACGATGCCGCGGGTGCGCAGGATCAGTTCGAGATCCGTCGCGCAGAAGGAGCCCTTGCCGGGTTTGTCGATGATGATTTCGCCTGGCAGCGGCTTCAGTTCGTCGATGATTTCCCAGCCCGGCTCACCGCGCACGAGGATCCTGCCGCACGGGCCGTCGTCGCCGATGCCTACGCCGTCGGTGCCCGCGCGGCGGCTGCGCCAGCGTTTATTCGCGGGCAGGTCAGAGAGGTCCGGGCGATGCCCTTCACGTGTGTGAATGATCGTGAAGCCCGATTGGCGCATGAGTTGCAGGACGCTTTTGATCGGCTCGATCGGCGCGCGCGTCAGCGACAGGTCGTAGCCCATTTTGTCGACATAACCACCGTGGCCGCAAAAATCCGTCTGCATGTCGATGATCACCAGCGCTGTGTTGTCCGCGCGCAGGTTGCCGTCGTAGGGCCACGGATAGGGCTTCGCTTCGATGAATCGGTTCATGGTGGTGAGGTCCTCGTTGGGTTCCTGATAAGGTTCCTTGATGCACGCAAAAGCGCACGCAAAAACGCATGCACAAGCGCACGCTCAGCGCGTCAGGCTCAACTCGCCCGGCGCGCCCGCCAGCGTGCGATCCGGACGGCAGTTGACGATCATGATCGCGAGAGTCAGCACATACGGCGCCGCGTTGTACAGGTAATAGCCGCTCGTCACGCCGATCGCCTGCAACGCGGGGCCGAGCGCGCCGGCCGCGCCGAACAGCAGGGCTGCCCACAGACAACGCAACGGCTGCCAGCGCGCGAAAATCACCAGCGCGACCGCCATCAGCCCTTGCCCGCTGGAGAGTCCTTCATTCCAGCTGCCGGGATAGACGAGCGACAGATACGCACCACCGATGCCCGCGAATACACCGCCCACCGCCGTCGCCGCGATACGCACGGACGTGAGCGGGTAGCCCATGGCACGCGCCGTTTCAGCGTGATCGCCGACGAGCCGCAGCACCATCCCCCAGCGGGTATTGCGCAAACCCCATTGCAGAACGAAGGCCAGTGCAACGCCAATCACGAACAGCAGGTTTATATGCAGAGCGTTGTGTAATTGCGGCGACGAGGTCCACATCCCCAGATCGATAAACGGCAGCATCGGCGCCTGCGGTTCGATAAAGGGCTTGCCGAGATAGAACGCGAGCCCGGTGCCGAGCAGCATCAACGCGATGCCGAAAGCGATATCGGACACGCGCGGCAAGGAACACACGAGGCCATGCAGGCAACCGAGCAGCAAACCGGCGATGCCGGCGATCAGCACGCCGGCCCATGGCGAGCCGGTCAAAAAAGCGCCCGCATAGCCGCTCATCGCGCCCGACACCAGAATGCCTTCGAGGCCGAGATTCACACGGCCGCCTTTCTCGGTCAGACATTCGCCAAGGCTGACAAACAGATAAGGCGTACTGACGCGGATCGCACCGGCGAACAGCGACAGCAGCAGGATCGCGATGGGCGAGTGCATATCAGGCATGGGTCTGCTCCAGTTGCACGGGAAGGTCGGTCTGCGCGACGGCCTGCAATTTGACGCGCCACGCGGCGATGCGCCCGCCAAGCGCTTCCCACGCGAGCAGGTTCGCGAACAGGAGGCCTTGAAGGACGAGCGTGGTGGCGTCGGGAAGATCGAGCCGCCGCTGCAGCAGTGACCCACTCGCCTCGATGCCGCCGATCATCAGCGCACACGCGATGATCGCGAGCGGATTCTGGCGCGCGGCGAACGCGACGAGGATGCCCGCATAGCCGTAACCCGCGAGCAAGGACGCATTCGCACTGCCCTGCACCGCCGCGACTTCGAACATGCCGGCGAGTCCGGCAGCAGCGCCGCCCAGGATGCATGCGGTCAAGGCCAGCAGATTGACCGGCAAGCCGACCAGGCGCGCGGCGCGATGACTGCCGCCCACCACGCGCATCGCGAAGCCCTTGGTGCTGAACTTCACGAACACCCACGCCGCGAGGCAGGCCATGACGCCCCAGAACAGCCCCCAATGCGTGTCGAGTCCGGGGATCGAGCCAACCATCATCGCATCGGGTACCGGATAGGTGGACGGCTTGTTCAGGCTCGCGGGATCGCGCAACGGCCCTTCCACCAGATGCTTGAATAGCGCGATCGCGATATACGACATCAACAGGCTGCTGATGGTCTCGTTGACGCCGCGCCATTGCCGCAACGCGCCGACCGCGCCGATCCAGACGCCGCCGGCCAGCATGCCGGCCACCGCCATCAAGGGCGTGGCGACGAGCCACGGCGTGCCGTGCGGCAGTATCTGCGGGACGATTGCCGCGCACATGCCGCCGAGTGCTAGCGCGCCCTCGCCGCCGATCACGATCAGTCCGACCTGGGCCGGCAGCGCGACGCATAGCGCCGTCAGCATCAGCGGCGCCGCACGCAGCAAGGTGCTCTGCCACGCGAACGACGAGCCGAAAGCGCCCTCGAAGATCAGCCCGATCGCATCGAGCGCCGGCTGTCCCTGCACCAGCAGGAACAGCGAGAACAGCAGCAGCGTGCCGACCACCGCCAACGCGGTCGGCAGCGCGGGCAAGAGTGACAGGATCACTCTCGCAGTAGGGGCATTGGGACGCATCACGGCTCCTTCGCGCATGCACACTCACTCAATCGCACAGGCCGTCGTCAGATCTGACCGACGACACCCGCCACCAGATAATTCATGCTTTCGAGCGTGTAGTCGGTCTGTATATGGCTCGTGCCGGAGGCGATCACCGTGCCGCCTTTGTTGTCCTTCATCGGCCCCTTGAAAATCACGAAATTGCCGGCCACCATGCTGCTTTTGATCGCGTCGGCGTTCTGCTTCGCCTGCGCGCTGACTTTCGCGCCATACGGCGACATCTTCACAAAGCCTTCTTTCAAGCCGCCGCGCAACACGTTCGGCTGCGCGGTGCCGGCCTGTGCGCCGGTGACCAGTTGCCTGTACGGCGTCGCCCAGTCCCATTCCGCACCGGTCAGATAGCCCTTCGGCGCCAGAGCCGCCTGGCTCGCGTGGTAACCGCAGCTCATCGCGCCGCGTTTTTCGGCTGTCTCGACGACGACCTTCGGACCGTCGACGTGGCAGGTCAGCACATCGCAACCCTGATCGACGAGACTATTGGTGGCTTCGGCTTCCTTCACGGGCATCGACCAGTCACCCGTGAAAATCACCTGTGTGGTGATCGACGGGTCGACCGACTGCGCGCCGAGCGTGAACGAGTTGATGTTGCGCAGCACCTGCGGAATCGGTTTGGCGGCGACGAAGCCGAGCTTTTTGCTCTTCGTCATATGACCCGCGACCACGCCGTTCAGGTACTGGCATTCGTCGATGTAACCGAAGTAGCTGGTGATGTTCGACGGATTGCCCTGCTTCCACAAACCGCCGCAATGCGCGAAACGCACCTTCGGGTATTTCGCCGCCATCTTCAGCACATGCGGATCGAAGTAGCCGAACGAGGTCGCGAAAATCAGCGTGGCGCCGTCCTGTTCGATCATCGCTTCCATGGTCTTCTGCACGGCGATGGTTTCGGGCACGTTCTCCTCTTCCACCACCTTCACATCGGGCATCTTCTTGATGACGGCGGCAGCGCTCGCCTGAGCCTGGTTGTAGCCGTAGTCGCTACGCGCGCCGACGTAGATCACGCCGACCGTCGTCTTCGGCGCGGCAAATACCGACTGAATCGGCAGGATATTGCCGAGCGTGAGCAGACTGGCGCTCTTGATGAAATTGCGGCGACTGGTCATGGTGTCCAATTCCTTGTGGAGAGGTGAAGAGCGTTGGCCCTTAGTCGACGTTCAGGCTGTCGAGATAAGCGAGCCAGCCGCCAAACGAGGTGATATCGAGTGCGCCACTGCCGTTGCAGATCGCCGCCGGCTCGCAGATGAAGCCCTTCACCGCGAGGCCGCCGGCGAGTTGCACGGTGCCGATGCCGAGCGGCGCGGGCACGTCGGCGACGAATTTGCCGAAGTTGCGCAGCGGCACTTCCCAGACTTCCACGGCGATCGGTGCGCCTTGCCGGTCGGTGACGCGCACGAGGCCCGGTTTCGGTGGCTGCGTATTCGCAAGCGCGTAAAGCGTGTAATCGGCGGCGGTATGCGTCGCCATAACGAAACGCGCGCCGGCTTCCTGCAGTTGCCAATTCAGCGGCTGGCCGCGCAGATGCGCGCCGACCACAGCGAGCGCAACAGTCGGCTCCTGAAACGGCAGCGGTTCGAGTGCGTTCGCCGCTGTCGCGATTCGCGTTGTCGGCTCGGCAACTGCGGCAGTCTCGCTTTCGCTCGGGAGTTCGTTGCCGCCCGCGAACAGCGCCTGGATCCGGGCGCCCAACTCGGCGAGACGCCGGTCCGCGCCGCTCGGGGCAATCAGCGTGATGCCGGCCGGCAAGCCGTCATGGCGACGCTGGCACGGCACGGCCAACGCGCACAGATCGAGCAGGTTGACGAAATTCGTGTAGTAGCCGAGCTGGCTGTTCAACTCGACCGGATTGGCCTGTACATCGGCGATCAGTGGTTGCGTAGGCGCGGTCGGAACGATCAGAACGTCAATCGCCTCGAAAAGCTGTTCGGCGTGGCGTTTCAGCTCGACTAGCGCGTACTGGCCGTTGAACGCGTCGACGGCGCTGTAGCCGTCGGCTTTGCCGATCACCGCGGCCACGACCGGATCGATCGCTTCATGATGCGTGTCGAAGAACGCACCGAGCGCGGCGCGCCGTTCGGCCACCCAGGGACCGTCGTAGAGCAACGCGCAGACCTGCTTGAGCGGCTGAAAATCGATCGGCTTGGGCTCGAGTGACAGACGGGTCGAGAGCGTATCGAGTGCGGCGCGGAACGCCTGACTCGCCGCCGCGTCGCCGAAGAACTCCAGATGATCCGGCACGCCGATCCGCGGCGCGCCACGCAAGAGACCGAGACCTGGCACCTTGCGCGAGTAGCCGTCGAGCGGATCGAAGCACGCGATTTCGCTGAACACGCGCCAGGCATCGTCGACGTCGTGCGCGAACACCGAGATCGTGTCGAGGCTGCGGCAAGCCGGCACGACGCCGCGCTTGCTGACGAGGCCGAGCGACGGTTTCAGCCCGACAAGCCCGTTGAACCCGGCCGGCACGCGGCCTGAGCCGGCCGTGTCGGTACCGAGCGAAAAGGCCACGCAACCCGCGGCTACCGCAACCGCGGAGCCTGAACTCGACCCGCCCGACACATACTGCGGAAATTCGGTGTTCCGCACCGCGCCATAAGGCGAACGCGTGCCGACAAGGCCGGTGGCGAACTGATCGAGATTGGTCTTGCCGATCAGGATCGCGCCGGCGTCGATGAGACGTTGCACGGCGAACGCCGAGGTGTCCGGCGTCGTGCTGAACGACTCGCATGCGGCGGTGGTCGGCAAGCCGGCGACGTCGATATTGTCTTTGACCGCGAACGGTACGCCGAATAGCGGCATCCGTTCGAAGACGGCGCCCCCCTGCTCTTCGTAAAGCGCTTCGAGCGCGCGGGCGCGGGCCTCGAGATCCGCTGCGGGCACACGCAGAATCCAGACTTCCGGCCGGTCGATGTCGGCAATGCGAGCCAGCGCCGACGCCACGACCTCTGTCGGCGTAAGACGTTTGGCGGCGTAGGCCGAGAGGAGACCGCGGACCTTCAGGAGCGAGGGGACAGACACAGGTTTTTCCTTGAGTTCAATCTTGAATACAAGTTTGAACTCAATAAGCACGCGCTATGCCAAGTGGGTTCGAGACTCAGCTTAACGCGCTGTCAGCGTTACCCGGCCTGGTTTTGCGACGATTTCCCGGAGCCTCGGACGGGCCGCGCTGCAGCCCTTCGATCATCGCGTCATGGTGCAGCGCTCCCCAACTCGGGGCTCCTGCGCCCCGCATTCGAACCTGGCGCACAGCGCGGCAGGCGTTACGTCGCACCAGCAGCGACAAACGCGCGCACCATCTCATGTGCCTGCGCCTTGTGATCTTCCTGCCACTGCGTGGCGAGCATGTCGGTGTTGAAAATTCGCGACAACGTAAAAGCGTTCGACTTGTGAAACGAACACAGACTCACCAGAGCGACATACAGATGAAGCGGGTCCATGCCCTTGCGCAACGAGCCGTCGTCTTCGCCACGCGCGATCACCGTACGCAGCAGGCTCAACACCGGCGATGACATTTCGGGAATCGCGCTCGAACGCTTCATCACCCGGGCGCGGTTCAGATTTTCGAACGACAGGAGCTTCGACAGTTCGGGATGGGTCGCGAAGTGCCCCTCGATGAAATCGTAAAGCTGCACGATGGCCGTGACGGGCTCGATCTGGTCGACATCGAGCTTGAGTTTGAGTTCGGCTTCCCGCAGGCGCCCCAGCACGAACTCGAGCACCTCCAGATAAAGCGCCTCCTTGCCGCCGAAGTAGTGGTAAATCATCCGGATGTTGACCTTCGAGCGGCTCGCAATCGTCTCCACGCGCGCGCCGCTTAGCCCCTTGTCGGAAAACTCGGCGATCGCAATCTTGAAGATGCGTTGACGGGTCGCCGCGGCAAGCTTCTGACGCTGGGTCGTGGGCATGGCCGATGCAGCGGAGGTCGATCGGGCGGAAGCACGTTTCATATCGGTGAAAAGCCTGGCGGTGGCTGGGTTGCGTCAAGAGGATGCGTCAGGGTTGCGTAACTTCACGGGATTGTAAGCGCGGCGTCAGCGCCGGAACGGCTGGGTTAGCGCAAGCGGCGCGGTTTGCCGGCCGATCAGCCCCGCCACCGCGATCAGCGCAAGCAGATAAGGCAGCATCGCCAGCAGCGCGGTCGGCACATGCACACCGATCAAGGGCAACTGAAACTGCAACGCGCTCGCGGCGCCGAACAGCAAACACGCACCGACTGTGCGGCCGATCTTCCAGTTGCCGAAGATGATCGCCGCGATTGCGAGGTAGCCAGCGCCACCAGTCATCCCTTCGGTGAAGGTGTGAATGTCGCCGATCGAAATGAAACAACCCGCAGCACCCGACATAACGCCTGAAAACAGCACGGCGCCATAACGCAGCCGTGTCACCGACAGCCCCGACTGATCGACCGACCTCGGCGCGGCGCCCACCGCATGCAGCGCCACACCGAGCGCGGTCCGCCGCATCACGAGCGAGGTTGCCAGCAGAATCGCGAGGCCGAGATAGACGAGCCACACCTGATGGAACACGGGCTCGCCGATCACCGGAATCGCACCTAAACCGGGCGGCGACCAGCGCGCGAGGCCGGGAATCACCGCGCTCGAGCGTTCGCCGAACAGTTCGCGATAAGCGAGCGTCGTCGCGCCGAGCGCCAGGATGTTGATGCCGATGCCCGTGACGATCTGATTGGCGCGCAACGTCACGCTCAGGAACGCTTGCAGCAAAGCGATCGGCAGCACGCCGAGCATGCCGATCGCCAGACCCAGCGCCGCATTGCCGGTCGCCCATGCGCCCGCCGCGCCGAGAAATGCGCCCGACAGCATCATGCCTTCCACGCTCATGTTGAGCACGCCGGCCCGTTCGCTGATCAGTTCACCGGTCGAAGCCAGCATCAGCGGGGCGGCAAACCGGATCGAGGAGCCGACGAAAACCGCTACGAATTCCGCGTTCATCGACGTGCTCCTTGCGGCTCGAGCCACAGCGATCCGCCGGCCAGCGCGACGATCACGACGCCCTGCACCACCAGCACCAGCGCGGACGGCACGGATGCGACCATTTCCATATTGATGCCGCCCGAGCGCAGAAAGCCGAACAGCAACGCCGCCGCGCACACGCCGGTTATCGAGCCGCGCGCGAGCAAGCCGACCACGAGACCGTCAAAACCATAGCCCGACGAGAAGCCGGCTTTCAGCGAATATTGATCGCCTTGCAGCATCAGTGCGCCAGCGAGACCGCCGAGCGCACCGGCCAATGCCAGCGCGCCGACGATGGTCGACGTGATCGGCATGCCGGCGCGGCGCGCCGCCAGTGCGTTCAGGCCGACCGCGCGCAGATACATGCCGAAGCGGCTATACACCAGCACCAGCGCCACTACGATGCACAGCACGAGCGTGATCGGCAAACCGATATGCAGCCCCGTGGAGCTTGCACTCGACAGCAGCGGAAGTTTGGTCGAGTCGGGAATATCCAGCGACTCGGGCAGCGTGGCTGCGTTGGTCATCGGCTGGCGCAGCAGCGCTTCGGATTGCACGCACCAGTAGAGAAACCACACCGCAATGAACGTCAGCAGCAAGGTGCTGATCACCTCGCTGGTGCCGGCGCGCGCTTTCAGCCAGCCCGGAATCGCGCCCCATGCCGCGCCGGCCAGCGCGGCCGCCAGCATCGGCATGATGAACGACATGCCGAGCGGCAAGTGCGCGACGTGCCCATAGAGGCTGACCGCAGTGGCGGCGATGCCACCCATCGCGATCTGCCCTTCACCGCCGACGTTAGTCAGCTGCGCGCGGTTCGCCAGCACGAAGCCGCTGCCGACCAGCGCGAACACGAGGCTGCGATTGATCGATGCGCCGATCGCGTAAGGCGAGCCCCACGCGCCGTCGGCGAAAGCGGCGAGCGCGTCGCCGAGCGGCACGTGAACGATTGCGATCAGCGCGAGCGCCGCTGCAACCGCGAAGAGCGCGGCACCTCCCAGCACGGCCGCGGTTCGCACGCGCCGCGAACCGTGCCATGAGACCAGAGACAAAGAAGTCGACGAGGTTGAAGAGGTTGAAGAGGTCGTGGGAGTCATGCTGTCTGGCCTGCCATCCATGCGCCAATGCGCTCGCGTTGAAGATTGACTTGCGACGCATCCGGCACGCAGGTGCCCATGATGCGGCCGCGATACATGACGAGGACGCGGTCGGCCACCGCCATCAGCTCGTCGAGTTCGGACGAGATCAGTAACACGCCCACGCCCCGGTCGCGCGCGGCGCGAATGTGCTCATACACCGCCGCGACCGCTCCGACGTCGAGGCCTCGCGTGGGCTGCGCCGCCACCAGCACGGCGAGCCCTTCGAGCGTGAGCTCGCGCGCCAGCACCGCTTTTTGCTGATTGCCGCCCGACAGGCCGCGAAACGCGACATCGGGACTCGCGGCACGCACATCGAAACGCTGCATCAGCGCGCGGGCGTCGCGCCGCATCGCGCGCCGGCGCATGAAGCCGCGTCGCGTGTAATCGTCGAGGCGGTTGAGAAAGAGGTTTTCCGTCAGACTCATGTCGGGCACACAACCAACCGCGTGCCGGTCCTCCGGCACCACGCCGACACCCGCCTTCGTCAACGTCTGCGGCGCAGCCTGTGTGCAATCTTTGCCCTGCACGAAAAAGCGCCCGGCACTCGCGCGCTGCAAGCCGGCCAGCACCGCACCGAGTTCGCTCTGACCATTGCCCTCCACGCCGGCGATGCCGACGATCTCGCTGCGGTTGACCACCAGCGTGCAGTCTTCAAGGCGCGTGACGCCGCTGGCATCGCGCACCGTAAGACCGTCGATCTGCAAGGCTTCATCGGCGAGCGGCCGGCCGTAGGGTGACGCGCTGCGGCTTTTCAGCGGCGCGGGGCTCGCAGTTTGATTCGCGCTGTGCCCAGTGCCGTGTTCCTCAGTCCCCGGCCGTTGAATCATGGCCCGCACGAGCGTATCGACATCGGCTGACGGCGTGCTCGAACGGGCGACCACCCGGCCACTTTGCAGCACCGTCGCACGGCTTGCGATTCGACGGATCTCCGCCAGCTTGTGCGTCACCAGTACAACCGCGCAACCGCGCGCGACAACCCGCGCACAGGTGTCGAGCAACGCATCGATTTCAGCCGGCAGCAGCACGGCGGTCGGCTCGTCCAGCACGAGAAGCCGAGGCTCACGGATCAGACACTTGACGATCTCGACGCGCTGTTTTTCGCCGACCGACAGATCCGCGACCCGCGCATCGGGATCGAGTGCCAGACCCAGATCCGCCACCAGCGCGCGCACCCGTTGCGCCTCGCGTTTGCGGTCGAGCCAGCCGCGGACCTGGCCGAGCAGCAGGTTGTCGAGCACGCTCACGTCTTCGACGAGACTGAAATGCTGATGCACCATCGCGATGCCGTGCGCAAGGGCGTCGCGCGGACTGTGAGGCCGATACGGCGCGCCGTCCAACCACATGGAGCCCGCATCGGGCTGATGCACGCCGAACACCACATTGCACAGTGTCGATTTGCCGGCGCCGTTCTCGCCCAGCAGGCAATGCACTTCGCCCGCGAAGAGTTCGAGCGAGACGTCGCTCAGCGCCTGAAACTGGCCGAAGCGCTTGTCGATGCCGTCCATGCGCAGGACCGCGGTGCGCGGCGCGTCGTGACTCGCGTGGGCCGTGGCGCCCTCACCGGCCAACGCCGTTGCGCGAGCGGCAGAAGCTGGAGTGACGTCCATCTCAGCCTTCCGAGACCTTGATCTTGCCGCTCTCGATGTCCTGTTCGATCTGCCTGATCTTCGTCGACATCTCCGGCGTCGGTTTGCAAACCACCATGCCCGACGCTTTCGGCCCCATTGCCAGGCCGAACGCCTTATAGCCCGGTTGCCACGTGCCAGCCGCCATCTGGTCGATTGCATACTGAACCTGATAGCCGACGCCGGTAATCGAATACGCGATATACAGCGGGTCCGTGCCGCAGCGGTCGGTGTAGCTGCCGATCACATGTGTGTGCTTTTCGTTGGCTGCCTGCTCCATGCCGCGCAAGCCGAGATTGAGGATGTGATAGTGAACGTCCGCGCCCTGGGAGATGGCCGCGAGTGTCGCTTCCTTCGCCTTCGAGACGTTATCGAAATCGCCCGTGTAGCTCTCGAAGTACTTGATCTTCGGATTGATCGAGCGCGCGCCGTTGCCGAACTCCTTGCCGGCGTTGACGATTGACGGAATCTCCATGCCGCCCACGTAGCTGACCGCGCCGTTCTTCGACAGCATCGCCGCGGCCGCGCCGGCGACGTATGCGATTTCCGCCTGCTTGACGTCATAGCCGGCCACGTTCGGCGGCATGTCCTGCCCCTTGTTGCCGCCGACGATCGCGAACTTCACATTGGGGAAGCGCCTGGCGATCTTCAGCACCGACGCCTGGGTCTGCCCGCCCACGCCGATCACCAACTGGTTCTTCGACGCGAGGTTGGTCAGCGCCTGCTCCATGTCGGCGTAATTGATGTTTTCGATCATCTGCGTCTTGAGCTTCGGACCCAGTTCCTTCTGCGCGGCAACGAGCCCGTCATAGCCGGACTCCATCCAGCCCTTGTCCGATTTCGAGCCGGGAATCAGCACGCCGACCCGTAACGGATCGGCAGCGAAGGCATGAACCGCGGTGGTGGATACGGCGAGCGCCACGACGCAGGTGGCGAGGGTTTTGAATCTGCTGATCGACATTCTGGCATTCCTCTTGCGTTTGGTTTCGGTAAGTAGGTTATTCATGAACGAAACAGATGCAACTTCGATGCCATGCCGTGCTTTTGAGCGGCGCCGGACTTCGTTCCGATCTGCTCGAAACAGCGGATTGTTCAGCGCAGCCGCACCGTGCGGCAAGGTTCTGGCAGCACCCTTTTTATGGCGATTCAGACACGATGGAGAACCTCCGATGAAACAGCACGACGCATATGGCACAAGCGTTTCCGGCCAGCTGGGCCGCGACGGCCGCTATCGCTGGAGTGCCAGCGAGAAACTGGTCGACATGTCGTTACCTCTGCCCGAACCAATCGTCGCGACACTGTCGTGCGAACCGCAAAATGTGCGCATCGACCTGCGTAGCACGGCGATCGTCGTGATCGACATGCAGAATGATTTCTGCACCAACGGAGGGTGGGTTGCCCAGATTGGGGGAGATTTCGAGGTTGACCGCGCACCGATTGCACCATTGCAGCGCCTGCTGCCGGCGCTGCGTGACCGCGGCGTGCCGGTTATCTGGGTCAACTGGGGAAACCGGCCCGACCTCGCCAACATGCCGCCGAACCAGTTGCATCTATATAAACCGACCGGAACCGGCACGGGCCTCGGCGAACCGCTCGCGAGCAACGGCGCGCATGTGCTTGAAAAGGATTCCTGGGCGGCCGCGGTAGTCGACGAACTCAAGCCCCTGCCCGAGGACATCTGCGTGGACAAGTACCGCATCAGCGGTTTCTGGGACACGCCGCTCGACAGCATCCTGCGCAATCTCGGCATTCGCACGGTGATGTTCGCGGGTGTGAACACCGATCAGTGCGTGCTGCATTCGCTGACTGACGCCAACTTTCTCGGCTATGGCTGCGTGCTGGTGGAAGACTGCTGCGCGACGTCGTCGCCGGCGTTCTGCACGGAGGCCACCGTCTGGAACGTGAAGAAGTGCTTTGGCTTCGTCACCGATTCGACGCGTATCGTCGATGCCCTGGCGGAAGCCGCATGAGTGCATTTATCCCTGGCCCTCGCGTACGGGTGGCTGCGACGGCGACCGGGCCACTCGACGGTCTGCGCTTTGCGGTGAAGGACCTGATCGACGTCGCGGGCGTGACGACAGGTGGCGGCAATCCCGATTGGCGGCGAAGCCACGAGCCGGCGCGTTGTCATGCGCCTTGTGTCGACGCGCTGCTGGCGGCCGGCGCGACGCTCGACGGCAAGACGATTACCGACGAACTCGCCTATAGCCTGGAAGGCGCGAACCATCATGACGGCACGCCGCTCAATCCGCGTTGGCCGCATGCGTTGCCGGGCGGCTCGTCGAGCGGCTCCGCGTCGGCAGTGGCCGGCGGTGAGGTGGACTTTGCGTTAGGCACCGATACCGGCGGCTCGGTGCGCGTTCCCGCTGCGTTCTGCGGATTGTCGGGCATGCGACCGAGTCACGATGCGATTTCGCTTGAGGGTGTGTTGCCGTTCGCGCCATGTTTCGACACGGTCGGCTGGTTCGCGCGATCAATCGATGTGCTTGCCGCGGTGGGTGACATACTGCTGCCGCAAGCGCCTCCGTCTGCTTTCCCGTCCGGGCAGCCGACGCGCCTGGTTCGTATCGCCGAGGCGTTCGCCGCGCGTGCGCGCAACGAGCCCGACGATGCTTTACGCCTTGACGCGCTAGCTGAATCGTTAGGCGCGCACACGTCGCTCGAGCTGTTCGCGGGGAACGAGGCGAGTTGGCTCGCGTGTTATCAGGCCGTACAGGACCTTGAAATCGACGCCTCGCTCGGCGACTGGATCCGTTCGGCGCGGCCGCGTTTCGGCCCCTCCATTGCGGCCCGCTTTGCGCGGCTGGAGACGCTCGATCGAAAGCGGGCTGTGCAATGGCGCGCCGTGCAATACGAACTACGCCGCGTGCTCGACGCGATGTTAGCGCCCGATGCCGTGCTGCTCATGCCGACCACGCCCGTTGCGCTGTTGCCGAAAGACGTATCGGGCGCCGCAATCGGCCGCTTCTATGACGATGCGCTCACGATGAACTCGATCGCGGCGATTGGCGGCCTGCCGCAAATCACGCTCCCCTTCACCGACGAAATCGACCGTCCGCTTGCGCTGTCGCTCATCGGCGCGCGCGGCAGCGACCGCGGGTTGCTTGCCCTCGCGCGCGATCTATACTCGCAGCGCACCTTGGCGAATCTTCAGTAGCGGAACATTGATGCACAATCTGAAACTCGCCAGCAGCACGCGTGGCATGGTCACCAGCCCGCACGCCGCTGCTAGCGCCGCGGGTCTGGACGTACTGCGTGCGGGCGGCAACGCGATCGAAGCCGCGATTGCCATCGGCGCGGCGCTGTGCGTGACCTATCCGCATTTCACGGGACTCGGCGGCGACGCATTCTGGGTGATCGGCGACCGGCAACGCATGTTGCGCACGGTATCGGGCATCGGCCAGGCCGCGGCGCAACTGCCGCCGTACGGCGGCGCCATTCCTTTGCGCGGCGCTGCGTCAGCGATCACCACGGCGGCAACCGTCGACACGTGGCATCAGGCTTATCAAATCAGCCGGACCTCATGGGGCGGGCAGCAATCGTGGGCATCGCTGTTCGATCGCGCGCTCGGCTATGCAGCGGAGGGGTTTCCCGTCACGCCTTCGCAGCATTTCTGGCACACACTGCGCGCGAACGAATTGCGTTCCTTGCCAGGCTTTGCGGCAACTTTCGCACCGCACGGCCGTATTCCTGCCATTGCCGAGCGTTTCGCGCAACCGGCGCTGGCGAAGAGCATCGAGCGGATTGCCCGCTTCGGCGCGCGCGAATTCTATGAGGGCGAGCTGGCAGAGCGGATCGCACGGGGTTTGCGCGAGGCCGGTTCGCCGCTGACGTTGAACGATCTGGCGCGAACGCAGGCACGCGATGAGGCGCCGCTGCGTGTGGCCTATCGTGGCGGCGAACTGGTCAGCATGCGGCCGCCGACGCAAGGGGTGACGACCCTGCAGATTATGGGCATGCTCGATCGTTTCGACATCGCGCAAATCGCCGAGGGCACGGCCGACTACTACCACTTGCTGGTGGAAGCGGTGAAGTGCGGGTTCGTAGAGCGCGACCGCTTCGTGTCCGATCCTGAGTTCAACGCCGTGCCGGTCGACGACATGCTTTCGCCCGCCGTGCTCGACGCGCATGCGCGCTCGATCAACTTGCGTGAAGCGCGCCCATGGCCTCATGTGTTCCGCCCGGGCGACACGGTGTTTATCGGCGCGACGGATAGCGAAGGCCGCAGCGTCAGCGTGCTGCAAACAGTTTACTTCGACTGGGGCAGCGGTGTGGTGGCAGGCGATACAGGAATTCTCTGGCACAATCGCGGCGCGTCGTTCAGCACGAATCCCGCGCATCACAACGTCGTGCAACCGGGCAAGCGGCCGTTCCACACGCTCAACCCGGGCATGTACCTGAAGCATGGCCGGCCACACCTGTTATTTGGCACGCAAGGCGCCGACGGTCAGCCGCAAACGCTGGCCGCGATTCTCACGCGCGTGATCGACTACGGAATGGACCCGCTCACTGCCCTCGCCCGTCCGCGCTTTCTGCTCGGCAAGACCTTCTCCGATACGCGCGATGCCCTGAAGCTCGAAGAGGACGCCGGCACCGACGTGTTCGCCAAACTCGCTGCACGCGGACATGAGGTGAGCGTCATTCCGGCGCAGAGCCCATTGGCGGGCCACCCGGGCATGATCCGCATCGAATCGGACGGTGCCGCATCGGGCGCGCACGATCCACGCAGCGACGGCCGTGCGCTCGGGGTGTGACGCGCTCGAGCGTAAAACTTCGGTGGCCCCGGTGAGACGGCTTTTGTCGAGATCCAGCTTCGTTACATAGGCCGACTACCCAGGATCGCATATCGCCGGGATGAAGCGCGCAAGGCAACGTCAATGTCGCGCGGCTGCTTCCGTGTCCTCCATCCCATCAAAAAACCTCGCTATGCATGCTCCGTGCAACAATCTGGTTTTTCCGAGTGAGAATCGACTTGAGCCATGACTGACCAGAGCCGCAGCAAGTTGGAAATTAGAAGACTATCGCCGCCGGAATGGATGCACGCATACCCTGTCATCACTCAACTTCGGTCCCTTGAAGAAGCCGAATTCATAGAGCGAGTCCGCCGCCAATCGCATTCGGGCTATGAGCTTGTAGCCGCGTTCGATGACGGGAAGATTGTCGGGGTAATGGGCATGCGGCCCGTTCACACTCTGGCGCGCGGGGCGCATCTGCATATCGATGACCTCGTGGTCGATGCGGCGGGCCGAGGGAGCGGCGTCGGTCGATCCTTGATGGAATATGCCGAAATCGACGCCCGTGCTCGCGGTATGAGCGCGATTTTTCTCGACGCGCGGCCAGACGCCATTGCGTTCTATGAGCGCGAGAGCTACGTACTACACGCGGCGCCATCAATGAAGAAAGCTCTGACGCCGCCACTTCCTCCACCCGGGGCGGATTGACGACGTCGATGCGTCCATTGCCGGCACTCATCGACTGCCCGGTGACAGAGAAAAGTACTTGCCACGACTCGCTTCCTGTAGCGATTCTGCTGTAATTGGACGGATCACTCGAGAATCCACATGGCAAAAATTTGCATCTACGGGGCGGGGTCCATTGGCTGCTATATCGGCGGACGGTTGCTTGCCGCCGGCAGCGAGGTGGATTTTGTCGGGCGTGCCCGTATGGCCGACCTGTTGCAGCAGCAAGGCATCACCCTGTCGCACTACGACACTCGACACTGGTTCGTACCGCCAGAGCGGATCCACGTATCCACGCAGGCAGTAAAGGCAGCCGCAGCCGACCTCGTGCTGGTGACCGTCAAGTCCGCCGCGACACCCACCGCCGCGGCGGAACTGGCGAGCGTGCTTCGTCCGGGCGCCGTGGTCGTCAGCTTCCAGAACGGCGTCGGTAATGCGCAGGTGCTGCGCGCGGCGCTGCCGCATCAAACGGTGCTAGAGGGGATGGTGCCGTTCAATGTTGTCGAACGCAGCCCGGCTGCGTTTCATCAGGGCTCGGCGGGGAAACTGGAGATCCGGCAAACGCCGGCCTTGCAGCCGTTCGTCGACGATTTCAGAAATGCAGATCTGCCGCTGATCCAGCACGCCGACATGTTGCCGGTGCAGTGGGCCAAGCTGCTGCTCAATCTCAACAACGCGATCAACGCGCTGTCCAACCGGCCGCTGAAGGAAGAACTCTCGCAGCGCGCCTACCGGATCTGCCTCGGCATGGCGCAGAAAGAAGCACTCGTGCTTCTGAAGCTGGCCAACATACGGCCGGCCAAAGTGACGCCACTTCCCGCCACCTGGCTACCGCGTGTTCTCGGCCTACCTGATGCGTTGTTCGAACGGCTGGGCCGCGCGATGCTGACGATCGATCCGCTCGCGCGCTCGTCGATGTCCGACGATCTGGCCGCGGGCCGCACCACGGAAATCGACTGGATCAATGGCGAAGTCGTGCGCCTAGCTGATCGCCTTGGCCGGACGGCGCCGGTGAACGAACGGCTATGCGAGCTCGTGCGCGAAGCCGAGCGAAGCGACGTGCGGCCGTCATGGTCGGGCGAAGCGCTGCTGGCCCAGATGCGGGCCGCAGCGGGTGCCTCTTCGGTACGGCACGCCGCGCGCTAAATATGACCGCGTGTCGGGGCCGTCAGCCTCGCTCGTCACATGCGCTTCAATCCAGCACGGTTGCATGGACTGCGGTCCCGTAACACAGCACCTCGGTAATACCCCTCGCAATCTCGGTCGCGTCGTATCGCATGCCGATGATGCTGTTCGCCCCCAGATCCGCGGCCTGGGCAAGCATCCGTTCATAAGCATCCTGCCGCGTTCGCTCACACAGCGACGTGTACAGCGAGATGTTGCCGCCGAAAATTGTCTGCAGCGATGCGCCAAGCGAGCCAACGATGGATCGGGACCGAACGACGATCCCACGAGCGACGCCGAAGGACCGCTCGATCCGGTGCCCCGGAAGCTCAAACGCTGTGGTAACCCTATGCCGTTCTATCATCGTCCTCTCCCGATACGTCTGCGTATCAGCCATTATCCCTATCGATGAGCGACCGTTCCAGATTGGCGTCGATTCTCAGCAACAACTCCAGTAATTGCGTTCGTTCTTCGGACGTAAAGCCGCTCAAGGCTGTTTCGCAAACCTCGTCCATGACCCGCTTGCCGTTGGGCATCTGCTTCGCGGCATGGGGAGTCAGCGAGATGAGCCGGCTTCGGCCATCAGCCGGATCGGGCACGCGTTTGACTAAACCGTCGCGTTCCATCCGGCTCAGCAGTTGAGCCATGCTGGACTGCTCAACCTGCGTCGTACGCGCCAACTCTGCCTGAGACAGGGCGCCGGCTTTTTTCAGCGTCACCAGAACGGGCAACTGGCCATACGCAAATCCCAACTGACGCAGCGGCGTGTCGACCAGCCTCGCGAAGCTTCGATACACCTGGCCGATCAGCCTCATGGGCCGACTCGGATCTTCGGTGTGCGATTCGCTTGACATATCAATAGGCACCTATATATATTGCATAGGTACCTATATTAATGAAATCTCTCATGAATGCAAACCCCAGGATTGCCATTGTCGGCGGTGGACCCGCGGGACTCACGCTTGCACGTCTGCTTCATCTTCAAGGGATTACCGCCACGATATTCGAGCGCGATACGCATCCGCTCGAACGACCGCAAGGCGGCACGTTGGACCTGCACGAAGAGTCCGGCCTGCTGGCACTGCAACGCGCCGGCTTGACCGATGCATTCCAGGCGGTCGCCCGCTATGAGGATCAAGGCACACGTCTGCTAGACAAACACGGGCAGGTACTTTTTGAGGACCCCGACACCGCGAGCGGAAATCGGCCCGAAGTCGACCGCACGGCTTTGCGCGCCATGCTGCTCGATGCCCTGCCGGACGGCATGGTTCAGTGGAACCGGCCGCTGCGCGAAGTACTGGACAATGGCGACGGACGCTGGAACCTGCTGTTTGACGCCGGCATTGAAGGTCCATTCGATCTTGTGATCGGCGCCGACGGCACATGGTCACGGGTGCGGCCGCTGCTGTCGCCGTACATGCCTCAATACAGCGGTCTGTGTTTCGTCGAATTCGGCATCGACGACGTCGACCGCTCTCATCCCGTTCTGGCGCGCCTGGTCGGTCGCGGCAAGATGGGCGTGGAAAGCGACGGCAAGGGGCTGATCGTCCAGCGCAACGGTAACGCGCATTTGCGCGGCTATGCGATCTTCCGCGTTCCGCTCGGCTGGGTGGAACGGCGCTTCGATTTCACGTCGCCGAAAGCGGTCCGGGAAGGCTTGATACGCGAATACTCGGGCTTCGCCGAAGGCATCCTGGATCTGTTTCGCGCCAGCAACGATCAATTTGCCGTTCGGCCGATTTATGCCCTGCCTGTAGGGCATTGCTGGACGCACCGCACTGGCCTCACGCTGATTGGTGATGCGGCGCATGTGATGTCGCCATTCGGCGGCGAAGGCGTGAACAATGCGATGCTCGACGCCGCCGAACTTGCGCGGCTGCTGGCTGCGCACTCATCGTGGGACGACGCTGTTTCGGAGTATGAAACATTGATGTTCGCGCGTGTCATCGAGTCCGCCGAAGCTTCGGCCGAAGGCGCGGCGACGTTTCTGTCCCACGACGCCGAAGCGCTGACAATCGAAATGTATCGTCGTCACCGGACAGAATCCGGCGTGCTCACCGGTGGCAGTTGAGCAGCCGTAGATCTGCTATCCCCTCGCTTCGCCTCACCTCACCTCACCTCACCTCGCAGAAGCTTTGCAACGCTCGGGTTGCTCGAACAAAGCCCGGGCATAGGCATTGCACGTACCGCTGACACGATCACCCCGGTTCAGCGGCATGCACGAAACAGCGTCATTTCTGATCGCCGGCGGCATCTTCGTCGTCATGGGCATTGCGAGTTCAATGTTCGAGCGCCTGCCATGCAGCACGGCGATGTTTTATCTGGCTGCCGGCTTCGTGCTCGGCCCGGCAGGCGTCGGGCTGCTTGCGCTGTCCCTTCCCCACGACGCCGCCCTGCTGCGCATCCTCACGCAGATCGCGCTGCTGGTGTCGCTGTTCGCGATCGGCTTACGGCTGAGGGTGCCGGTGCTCGACGCGATGTGGAGCCTGCCGCTGCGGCTCGGATTCCTTGCGATGATCGTCACCGTGCCGCTCCTGACCCTGGCTGGCGTCGGCATATTGAAGCTTGGCTGGGGACCGGCGCTGCTGCTTGCCGCCATTCTGGCGCCGACCGATCCAGTGCTGGCGCATGATGTGCAAGTCCGCCATTCCGGCGATCTCGACCGGGTGCGCTTCGCGCTCTCCGGCGAAGGCGGTCTGAACGACGGTGTTGCTCTACCGTTCGTACTCGCCGGCCTCGCGCTATGTTCAGACCCACGAGCAGGCGTCGAGCAGGTGTTTTCGTTCGGTTTTCTGGGCATGACGATATGGGGTATCGGCGGCGCAATAGCCGTGGGCGCCCTGCTGAGCTGGACGACGACCCACGCGGTCACCTGGCTGCGCACTCATCACGCCCAGGCCCTTGGACTCGAAGGTTTCTTTGCGCTTGGTCTGATCGCACTTTCTTACGGCGCTGCGCAACTGCTCCACACGTTCGGATTTCTCGCCGTGTTCGCGGCGGGTGTCGCGATGCGCCGGGCCGAACACCGCGCGAGCGGCAAGCGGTCGGCGCCCGCCGCAATCGGGGCCGTCGATCCGGGCGACATCCAGGCGACCGCCGCGCATCCGCGCAAAGCACATGCGTACATGGCGGAATCGGTGCTGGGTTTCACGGTTGAACTCGAGCGGATCGCCGAACTGGCCACGATGATGATCATCGGCAACGTCCTTGCGTCGCTCCCTGTGGCGCTCTTCACCTGGTCGAACGCGGCGCTGATCGTCGTATTGTTTGTGCTTGTGCGGCCGCTCGCCGTCGAAGCGTCGTTGATCGGCTCACCGGCCTCACCCGCGCAGCGGCGCTTGATGAGCTGGTTCGGGATTCGCGGGATCGGCTCGTTTTACTATCTCGCGTACGCACTCGAGCATGGCCCGCGCGCCGACGTGCTGCCGCTCGTGCCACTCGCACTGGCGGTGGTGACCGCTTCCGTGGTCGTGCACGGTATCTCCGCAACGCCGTTGATGAACTGGTATCAGCGTTTGCGTGGCGTGGCCCGCTGAGTGGTCAGCGTCCGTCCGTTGCCATCGCGCGAAATCCTTTTCTGCCGCGCGATCTCCGGCATGTCGCGCTCCTTCCGGGGAGACTGGCGCAAGACCTGTCGGTTCAAGCCATGCCGAGCCATTGCTCGACAACGGGACCACGCTCACCCAGCACCGGATCGCTGGGGGGAAACGGCAGCGACTCCATTGCGGCGAGTTCTTCCGGGGTCAGCTTGTCGCGCCTGATGTCCCATTGTTGCCCCGCCGGGTACGCGCCCACCACGCGCAGATTGCCGTTGAACGCCTGCAGGCAATGTCCGGTGCCGGCAGGCAGCAGCAGCGCATCGCCCGGATGCAGGGTGGCCACGCTTCCGCCCGGGCCGCCAATGATGACATCGGCCGAACCCGACGCGACGCCCAGCACTTCGTGCGCGGTCGAATGAAAATGATGGTAGTCGAAGATACCGTCGCGCCATTGCGGCGGCCACTGGTTATGCTCGAAAAGCGCCTCGAATTCGGCGGCCAGATCGCCGCCTGCACCCGGTATCGCCGTTCGATAGATCGCTACGGCGAGTTTGCTGTTGTTCGGCACCCAGTCGCGTGGCGCCAGCGTGAACGCTTCGTAGTATCCCCGTTCTATCTGCCGCTCGTATCGCATATGACTCCCTGCTTGCGAAGCTGTGTGCCCGCAAGCATCGTCTTGCTCGACGATGCACGATGAACCTCGGCGGAAAACCTTACATCGCTGCGCGCATCATTTACAAACGCCGACGCGCTGCGGGCACGGACTCGTGAGCGTTTGTCATGCAGCCCTTCTCTACCGAGAAGGCGCCGGCCACAGTGCAGCCCAGGACACAGGACTTACGCTGGCGTGGTTTACCAACACGCGAAGCACGTCCTGTGCCGTGCCGCCGCAATCATGACACTGCCGACAGCCCGCGCGACGCCCTGTTTTCCGTCCGAACCTTCATCTCCGGCCGACTTAACCCACCAGGCGCTTCCCGCAGATGAAATTTATCTGTCGAGACATGCAGCAGTTGCGCCAGCTCCGTCAACGACTGCGCCGCTGCTGCCGCCTGTTCGACCAGCGCGGCGTTTTGCTGCGTCATGCTATCCATCTGCGTAACGGCAATGTTGACCTGATTGATGCCGGCGCTTTGCTCCTTGGCGGCCGCCGTGATCTCGTGTACGACCCCGGACACTCTCGCGATCGCATCGCGCGCAGCCTCGATTGTCTGCCCGGTTTTATCGACGAGTTCAACGCCGCTCTGCACCTTTCCCACCGCGCGATTGATCAGAACCCGAATTTCTTTTGCCGCACTCGCACTGCGCTGCGCCAGCGTACGCACTTCGCCGGCCACGACAGCGAAACCGCGCCCCTCGTCTCCGGCTCGCGCCGCTTCCACCGCGGCATTGAGCGCGAGGATATTGGTCTGAAACGCAATGCCTTCGATTACTGAAATGATCTCCACCATCCTGTGCGATTCGCTCGACACCTCCTGCATGGTCGACGCCGCTGCCGTGGCCATCTCGCCACCGCGATTGACGACTTCCTCCGCATTCGCCGTCATTTCACTTGCCGTTTGAGCGTTCTCGGCCGTCTGTCTGACCATCGCGGTCATTTGCTCCATGCTGGCAGCGGTTTGCTCGAGCGAGGCGGCCTGATTCTCGGTACGCGCGGACAGGTCGGCGTTGCCCGCGGCAATCTCGCCCGCGCCCATCGCCACCTTGCTGGCGGCGTCCTTGATCTGTCCAATCGTGTCGGCGAGCCCGTCGCGCATACGCTGCATCACATGCAACAGACTGGAATCGTCGGTCCGGCGGGTATCGATGTCGATGGCGAGGTTACCCAGCGTGATCTCACCGGCCACCTGGGCTGCCTAGGCCGGGTCTCCGCCTATCGTGCGTTGAATGCTGCGGTTAGTGAACGAGACCAGCGTCGACAGCAGTACCGCGAGTCCGGCAAATATGCCGCCCACGAGATAGAGCGACTCTTTGAACGCCGCGTCGATATCGTCCACATAAGCGCCCGTAGCGATAATCCAGTCCCACGGCGCATATCGCACGACGTAGCCGATCTTGTCGACCGCCGCATTGGCCGGATCGTGTGGATGGGGAAACACGTAATCGACGAAACCACCGTTCGGCGCCTGCGCGACCGAAGCGAACGTCACGTAATGATGGCGGCCATCGGCATCGGCGGTTCCCGCGAGGTCTTTTCCATTCAATGCGGGTTTCATCGCATGCATGACCATCCTCGGTTTGGAATCGATGACGAGAAAATAACCGTCTTCGCCATAGCGGATATTGCGCAGCCGCTCGAGTGCCTGTTTGCGGGCATCCGCCTCGGCGAGCGCGCCGCTCTGCGCAAGTGTCGCGTATTCCTTCACGATGCTGAGCCCTACATGGGCGACATTGACCAGATCGTTCTTACGCTCTTCGATGCGAGTCTGACGGGACAACCATGCCGCCGACACGGACACCACGAGGAGTGCCATCAGACTGACGATCAGAGGCAGCCAGAGCTTTTGCGTGAAACTGAATCGGTGCATGCACGCTCCACAACGCTATCGAGGGTTCGCCCCAGGTCTCGTTACGGCCGTGCTGCTGCGACCCGGGGATCGGCGAGCCGTTGCCTGAACACGGCTACCCGCTCTGTTTATCGACATGGACGGTGCGGATATGTCTAGAGACAAACCCTTGCGGACACATTAAGCCGTGCAAGAGGATCGACCGGCGTGGCAGTGAGCCGATCGCGGCCGGCCAACGCCTACGCCGCGCGCCGGCGCAGGCGATGCCGTTCCCAAAGAAAGGTGCCCGAAACTCAGTGACTGATCGCCTCCAAAGCCAGCCCGCGAGTAGGCGGTCCGAGCAGAATCATGCAGATCGCGACGATCATCGAGATACCGATAAAGACCGCGACGCCGGGTACGCCATAGCCGTGCAGCAAAACCCCGATCGCAAGACCGGCGAAAGCCGCGGAAATCCGGCTCCACGAGTAGACGAACCCGATGGCGCGCGCGCGCACCCGAGTCGGGTATAGCTCGGCCTGGTAGCCGTGATACGCGTAGGACATGATGTTCGACGACAGCGTGAACAGAACGCCGAGCGCAATCAGCAGCCAGGGCTCGGAAGCTTGCGAGAACACCGCAATCACCACGCCCATGACGACAAGACCGCCAATGATCTGAACCTTGCGTTCCACCCGGTCTGCAAACCAGGTACCGAGCAGTGGGCCAAAGGGGTTGGCAATGGCAATGACGAAGGCGTAGCCGAGGCTGGCAGTCACATGAATGCCGCGGTGAATCAGCAGCGTCGGCACCCACGCCGCGAAGCCGTAGAAGCCGATCACCTGGGCCATGTTGAAAATCGACAGAATGATCGTGCGGCGGCGATACTGGGACGTAAAAATTTCTCGCAACGTGCCCGCCGCCTGACTCTCCGGCATGACGGCCTGCGGTGCGGCGAGTTGAATGCCTTTTTCCGCGACCACGCGGCGCTCGATATCCGCAACGATGCGCTCGGCTTCGTCGACCTTGCCATGCCGCGCCAGCCAGCGCGGGCTTTCAGGAATGTGGCGCCGCAGGATCCAGACCACGATTGCACCTACCGAGCCAATCAGGATGACGACGCGCCAATAGTCGAGCCCTAGCGGCCGGGTGCCTTTCAAGACGAAGGCAAGGAACGCCACCACCGGCACAACGGAGAACGTGATGAACTGATTGACCGCGTAAGCGCGTCCACGCTGGCCGCTTGAAATCAGTTCGGAAATGTAAGTATCGATAGTCACCAGCTCGACCCCGATCCCTATTCCGGCAATGAAGCGCCAGATATCGAGGCCCAGCCCGGACGACTGGAAGGCCATGATTATCGTGCACACCATGTACCAGATCAGCGACCACGTGAAGACCAGACGGCGGCCAAAGCGGTCGGCGACATAACCGAATACCAGCGTGCCCACCCACAGACCGGCAAACGTCGCGAACACGAAGGTGCCAAAGCCGGACACGGCCAGCGGTTGAAGCGACGCGAGAAAGCCCAGCGATTCAGGCTTGAAAAGCCCGGACTCGTTCATACCCGGCGCAACGTAACCCGTAAAGAACAGGTCGTAGAACTCGAACACGCCGCCAAGCGAGATCAGGATCACCATCGTCCAGATGGTGCGCGATGGCGGCAAACGGTCGAGCCGCGCGGCAATTTCGGCTGCTTTCTGCTGGGACATAGGATTCCTCGCTTTGCGTTATCCGCGCCGTCGGCGTTGGTATCCCGGCACTTTCGGGTAAGGCTGCGGCAACCGGTCCGCAACGCGATTCTTTGCCGGGATCTGGACGGCAATCTCGCACATGTTCACGAGCGGGCGCAATGCGTGTCAGTACCGAGAGGGGCGCAGCTCGGCGGGCACGCTCAGTGCGTTGCCGCGTGCGAGAACTGGAACACGTTGAGCGCATAGCGCGGGCTTTGCGCCAGACAAGACGCGATCGATTCGCGGCGGTCGGCTGCATATCGGCGCGCGGCCGGATTTCTGGAGTAAGGAAAACGCGGATGCATAACGGCGGCCGCCTCGATGGCCGCCGAAACGACAGCGGGCGGCTCCCGCTATCCGGGAAGCCGCCCGCGTCAATTCGCTGAAAACCCTTAGAACGAATGCCGCATGCCGATCCGCACGTCAGACTGCGTATTCGACGTCGACGGTGCGAAACTGTAGCCGATCACCGCGTTCACGCCATTCGAGGCTCGCAGGTAGTCGCCGGAAACGTAGACATCGGTACGTTTGGACAGCAGGTAATGCAAGCCGAGCGAGCCCTGGTTCCAGTGATTGCCTTCGAAACTCGTGTGCTGATAGCCGCCGTAAAGCGACAACGCCGGCGTGAAGTTATACGACGCGCCCGCTTCGTACACCTGCATATGCGAGGTCTGTCCGAAGCCCTTGATCGTCGTGTACGTGAAGTCGCCCGTGAGCATCAGGTTGCCGATCGTATAAGCGGCGCCGACCGCGAACGCACCCTGCTTATCCACCGGAAATGCCGACGCGCTATACAGATCGGTCACCGCGCCCGTGGCCGGATCGACGGACACGGTCGGTTGGCCGAGGAAAGTCCGCGTGCCGATCATCGCGTACGGGTCGAAGGCATAGATACCATACGGATTGTTCAACTGCGTATACGCGAGGCCCATGTTGAACGGACCATGGTCATAGTGCGCGCCGACGCTCCATGCGCTCTTCTGATGGAAGTCGCCGGCGGTGTTGCCGAACGAGTACATGCCGCCAAAGGTGAAGCCGGAGAAATCGTTCGACAGGAACTTCACTGAATTCGGCAGACGATCGCCGTTCATCCGGTCGAAGTCGCCCTGGTGGATCGCGTAACCGCTCGCCCATGCCGAAATGTTGTACAGGTAGACGAACTCTTCCGTCATATCGAGCTGATTGCCGAACGAGAAAGTACCCCAGCCGTTCTTGATACCCACGTAAGCCTGGCGTCCGAATTCAGCACCGCCGAATCCCAGTTGGCCATTGCCCAGGTGAAAACCCGATTCGAGTACGAAGACCGCCTGCAAACCGCCGCCCAGATCTTCTACGCCTTTAAAGCCGATCCGGTTGCCGTAGGAAATGCCGTCGTCGAATTTGAACTGGTGTGCGCCCCCGGCATTGTTCACGTAGGTGATGCCGGCATCCAGAATCCCGTACAGCGTGACACTGCTTTGCGCATGGGCCACCGTTGGCGCACATACCGCGCTTGCCGCGAGAGCAAGTCCCGAAAGACTAACGGCATTTCTCTTCTTCATCTAATTCTCCCCTGCTCTTTGCCTGCGTATTTCGTTGGATAAAGCGATCTCCGCTGCGCGTTGTCTTGCAACGCACCGCGCTTCTCGCATGACGGGCAGTTCGAAATCGGCTGAGACTGGTTGAAACGAATTGAAGCTATCGGCGATGCATGTAACGATTTGTCATGTTTGCATCGACGGCTAAAGAATACGAGTCCAGATTTATGAAGATTCGACCGGATGCGACATGAATCTGTCGAGTAGCGACCTCGATGTGTGAAACGCCACGCTTATTTCACGCCCAGTGCGGTTTGCACGGCTTGCAGGCCGTTGGCGCCGTTGACTGTGTTCACGCCGTCGAGCCACGATTTCAGCAATTCCGGGTGGCGCTTGAGCGCCTCGGTGGCGGCCGCATCGATACCGGTCTTCTTTTCCAGCACCTCGGTGATCACGCCGTTCTCCAGATCGACATTGAACGTGAGTTGCCTGAACAGGCGGCCCACATTCGGACACTGCTCGGCGTAGCCGTTACGCGCAACGGTATTGACCGTGGCGCCGCCGTAGTTCGGCCCGAAGTACTTGTCGCCGCCGTCCAGGTACGTCAGCTTGAATTTCGTATTCATCAGATGCGGCTCCCATGCAAGGAACACGATCCATTTCTTGTCCCGCACGGCGCGCTCGACCTGCGTGAGCATGCCGGTCTCACTCGATTCGACCAGCTTCCAGTTGCCGAGCCCGTACGCCTTGTCGTCGACCATCTTCTTGATGTTCTGATTGGCCGGCGCGCCCGGTTCGATGCCATAGATCTTGCTATCGAACTTGTCGGCGTTCTTTGCGAGGTCCGCGAACGAATGCACCCCCGCAGCCGCGACGTAGTCGGGCACGGCGAGGGTGAACTTCGCATTGCTCAGGTTCGGATGCACGACTTCGATCGACTTGTCATCTTCGAACGGCTTGACTAGCGGTGCCTGAGCCGGCATCCAGTTGCCGAGAAACACGTCAATCTGCCCTTTCTTGAGGCCCTGGTAGGTGATCGGCACCGACAGGTTCGCCACGTTCTGATGGTAGCCGAGCGCCTTCAGCAACACGCCGGTCATCGCATTGGTGGCGTCGATGTCGGTCCAGCCAGGCCCCGCCATGTTCACCTGCGTACAGGATTGCGGCTCGGCCGCCACGGCGAAGGTGGCCGCCGCGCATAGCAGCGCAACGCCGGATACAGCCTGTTTGAAGAGCTTTTTCATCATGTCGGCTTCCTGTAGCTGAGAGGGTGTTGGGAGGATAAGTGGCTTGAACCGTAAGTGGAGAATCAACGCGTTACAGCGGGAAAACGGGCCATTGCTTCGAGCGTGTCGAGGTCGATGTGATTGCGCATATAGCGCTGGCTCGCATCGACA
The DNA here is from genome assembly GCF_902833645.1 of Paraburkholderia fungorum. Taxonomy (GTDB): domain Bacteria; phylum Pseudomonadota; class Gammaproteobacteria; order Burkholderiales; family Burkholderiaceae; genus Paraburkholderia; species Paraburkholderia fungorum. Next base: position 88,547 of record NZ_CADFGE010000002.1, on the reverse strand, counting down.
TGCGGCTGCCAGTCCCATGATGCGACGGTGCCTTGTGTCGTGGCCTCGAAATGGAACCGGCGGCGGCGCTGGCTTCGGAGTACTTCGTTGTGCAGCGCGGCGAGATCCCAGCGCCGCGCGACTTCCTCGCGCAACGCCGCAACCTGGCTGGCGTAGGCGGCGTGTGTCGCGAGATTCTCGCGTTCGAGCGGGTCCGCTGCCACGTCATAGAGCTGGTCAGGATCGGCCGGTGTATGAATGAACTTGAAGCGCCCGCGCCGCAGCATCACAATCGGCGCAATAGCGCCTTCCGCCAGGTATTCGCCAATCGCTTCGTCATGCCCATCATGGGTGCCTTGGGTACCGCGCAGATGCGGGACGAGACTTTGACCGTCGAGCGAATCCGGCCAACGCGCCGGTTGTCCGCCGCGCGCCAGTTCCACCAGCGTGGGCAACAGATCGAGATGCGAGACCGACTCGCGTACCCGATGCGCGTCGAACTGCTGCGGCGCATGCACGATCAGCGGGACCCGGCAGCCGCCTTCGAAGAAAGTCATCTTGTACCAGAGTCCGCGCTCGCCAAGCATCTCGCCGTGATCCGACGTCACCACGATGATGGTATTTTCGGCAAGCCCCGCCTGTTCGAGCGCTTCGAGAATCGCACCGAACTGGTCGTCGACGTAGGAAATCGCGCCGTAGTAAGCACGCCGTGCATCACGGATCTGCTGCTCGGTCGGTGGCGTGCGGTCGGTTTCGCATACATGCCGCAAACGCTTCGAATGCGGATCGGCTTCATCGAGCGAATCGCGATGCGTGGGCAATGCGATGTCTTCATCGGCGTACAGGTCCCAGTATTTCTGAGGAATCGCGTAAGGGTCGTGCGGATGCGTCAGCGAAGCGACGAGGCAGAACGGCCGTTCGTCTTTGCCTGCATGCCGCTCACGCGCGATATCGAACAGCTTCTGGCGCGTGGTGAAGGTGACTTCATCGTCGAAATCCAGCTGATTAGTACGCACGCAAGGGCCGGCGTCGATCACCGAACTCATGTTGTGATACCACGTAGGACGTGTTTCGAAATCGTCCCAGTTCGGCGTCCAGCCGAAATCGGCGGGATAGATATCGGTGGTGAGCCGTTCTTCGAAACCATGCAACTGATCGGCGCCGCAGAAATGCATTTTGCCGGACAGGATCGTGCGATACCCAAGGGCGCGAAGATAGTGCGCGAACGTCAGCGTTTGCGACGGAAATTCTGCTGCATTGTCGTAGGCGCCGATCGCGGACGGCAGCTTGCCGGACAGAAAAGAAAAGCGCGACGGTGCACATAGAGGACTGGCGCAATACGCCGAGTCGAATACCACGCCCTGTTTGGCGAGGCGATCGAGATTGGGGGCCTTCGTCAGACGGTGTCCATATGCGGCCAGCGCAAACGGCGTCATCTGATCGGCCATCAGAATGAGGATATTCTGTTTCGTTTCAAGCATTGGGGCGCGCCTCGAATAGAATCGCAAATGCGGATGCAGGTGTCGTTGCAAGCGGAATAGCCGGCACGCCGGCCCCGCATGAACACCACTATTGCCGTCCAATTCGAAGCTGTGAAGACGGCAAATCGTTATGTGCCTATAAGGGGGCCTTATGTCGAGGCAGGATCGTTTGCCGCCAATGCAGGCATTGACAATGTTCGAATCCGCCGCGCGGCTTGCGAGTTTCACGGCGGCCGCGCGTGAACTGGGCTCGACGCAGCCGGCGGTCAGTCAGCGTGTGGTGCAACTCGAAGAAGCCGTAGGCGCACCGCTTTTCGAACGCGGCCATCGTGGCGTCACGCTGACGGAAGACGGCGTATGCCTCTTCGAAGCAGTGCGCAACGCGCTCGACACCATCCGCGTGGCCACCGCCGAGATTCGCGCACGGCGCACGCCGCAAACCCTCACGCTCTCCACCGATTTCGGCTTCGCCACCTATTGGCTGATGCCGCGCCTGTCGCAATTCAAGGCGTTGATGCCGGACGTCGACGTCAAGATCATCACGTCGCAAACCGTATTCGATCCCTCGCACGATCAGGCGGACGTTGTGATTGCGTTCGGCGACGAGGATGCGGACTGGACCGCGCGAGGCGCGCTCAAGCTATTTCCGGAACGTGTCACGCCGGTGTGCAGTCCGGCATTTCTGGCGGCGCATCCGCAGTTGCGTAAGCCGTCCGATCTGACGAGCTTGCCGCTGCTGCATCTCGAACCCACCCAGCCGGCGCGCTGGCTGTCATGGGCCGACTGGTTCGCGGCGCAGGGGCTGGATGCGCCCGCCGCGCATCGCGGCATCACCTTCAACAGCTTTACGCTGGTCGCCCATGCAGCGATCATGGGCCAGGGTGTCGCGCTCGGCTGGGCGCCGCTGGTCGACGAATTGCTCGCCACCGGCCAACTCGTCGAGCCGTTCGACACGCCCGTGGTCACGGAGCGCGGCTATCTGCTCGTCACACAGCGCGCGGCGACACCGGCGGTCAGCGCATTCCGCCAATGGTTAATCGGTGAGTGCGGGCTCGACGCAGAATGAGGGCCGAGCATCGGAGAGCCGGAAGCGAAGTGTGAACTGCGGTTGACACATGTGTAGTCCATGGATTACACTTTCTGAATGTTGAAAATCCGCACCACCGAGACATTTGACGCCTGGTTCGACGGCTTGAAAGACCGGATCGCGAGGCGCCGCATTCAGGCCCGCATCGACCGTCTGGCGATGGGCAACCCCGGCGACACGAACTCCGCCGGTGCGCCAATTATCGAACTGCGGATCGATCACGGTCCCGGCTATCGCGTCTACTACGTGCAGCGCGGCGCAGTGCTGGTGATCCTGCTGTGTGGTGGTGACAAGTCGACTCAACCCGCAGATATCAAAGCCGCACACAAGATGCTGGCGAACCTTGAATCGGAGTGAACAATGGGAAAAATCAAAACCCGGCCATGGGATTCGGCCGAACACCTGAAGACCGAAGCGGACATGGCAGAGTATTTCGAGGCCTGTCTGGTCGAAGGCGGCGACGATCCTGCATTCCTCGCGCATGCGTTGGGCGTGATCGCGCGTGCGCGCGGCATGGCGCAACTCGCCCGCGATACCGGGATCTCGCGCGAGGGCTTGTACAAGGCACTCTCCGAAGATGGCAACCCCAGCTTCGCGACGATCATCAAGGTGATCCGCGCTCTTGGTCTGGAGTTGCACGCGGCGCCTGCTCACGCCTGAAATTGAGCTGTGCCCGGGGCGCTCCGGGCCTCCGCCGCCCCGCCCGCCTCTGACGCTCCCATTCCAGCGCGACGGCGTTTAGCTTCTATCCCCGTACCCCGCCGATTTGCTCTACTGCGATGATGCATACCGCGCCCCGCGGTGTGCCCCATAGCCCCCAGTGGAGTGCGCATGTCCGTCGATTCCCGTCCCGATCAACTGGTTCTCACGGTCGCCTGTCCGAGTGCGGCGGGCCAAGTTGCCGCCGTCGTCGGCTTTCTCGACCGGCATCATTGCTATATCGACGAATTGACCGTTTTCGACGACGACCTCAGCGAGCGCTTCTTCGTACGCTGCGTGTTTCATGGCGTCGATCCCAATGAGACCCTGCACATCGCGGCACTCAAGCGCGAATTCGAAGCGATCGCCGAACGTTTCCGGATGACCTGGGCGATGCATGACGTCGGCACGCGGCCGAAGGTGCTGATCATGGTGTCGAAACTCGAACATTGTCTCGCCGATCTGCTGTTCCGTTGGCGAATGGGCGAGTTGAAGATGGATATTGTCGGTATCGGCTCGAACCATCGCGATCTGGAACCGCTCGCGCAACAGCACGGTCTGCCTTTCCATCATTTGCCGATCAGTGCCGATACCAAACCGCAGCAGGAGGCGCGTCTGCTCGATCTGTTCGACACTTCAGGGGCCGAATTGATGATCCTTGCCCGCTACATGCAGATTCTTTCCGGCGAGACGAGCCGCGCGCTCACGGCCCGCGCGATCAACATCCATCACTCGTTTCTGCCCGGCTTCAAAGGCGCGAAGCCCTATCACCAGGCGCATGCGCGCGGCGTGAAGCTGATCGGCGCCACCGCGCACTTCGTGACCGACGATCTCGACGAAGGTCCGATCATCGAACAGGTCGTGGAGCGCGTCGATCACTCATACAGCCCGGAGCGCCTGCTTGCGACAGGACGCGACGTCGAATGCATCACGCTTGCACGCGCCGTGAAGGCATTTATCGAGCGACGGGTATTCATCAACGGCGATCGGACCGTGGTGCTGCAATAGCCGAAATAGCCGCGCGAGCCACCATAGCCGCCAAATAGAACGCCGCTAAAAGAGCGGCGTTCCTTGACGAAAAAAAACGCCGCTCGATGTGAGCGGCGTCTCTTTCATACAAAGCACGAAATCACTTCAGCCAGCTATCCACACGATCCCCATGCGCGCTGATCCAGGCATCGGCGGCGGCTGTCGGTTTCTCGCCGTTTTGCGCGGCAAGCATCACGCTGTCGATCTCGCCCGGTTTCCATTGAAACTTCTTGAGGAACGCGACAACCGTAGGCGCCTTCGTCTCCAGTTGAGGATTGACGACGCTATCCACATGCTCCGCTTCGCCGAACACCTTCTTCGGATCGTCGAGGAATTTGAGCTTGTACTTGGCGAACATCCAGTGCGGCTTCCACCCTGTTACGATGATCGGCTTGCTCGCCGCCTCCGAACGAGCCAGCTCCGCAGTCATCGCACTGCCGGAACTCGGCATCAATTGATAGTCGAGCCCGTACGCCTTGATGGCTTCACTGGTTTTCTGCATCACGCCCGCGCCGGCATCGATGCCGACGATACGCGAGCCGAATTCCGCCTTCTTCGCTTCGAGATCCCCCACGCTCTTCACGTCGGCGTTCTCCGGCACGATCAGGCCGATCTTCGCATCGTTGAAGTTGGCGCCGAGGTCGACGACCTTATCCTTGAAGTTGTTCCAGTACGCGCCATGCGTGACCGGCAACCATGCGGACAGCGTCGCGTCGAGGTCGCCGCGCGCCACACCTTGCCACATCACACCGGCCGCGACCGGCACGAGCTGCACCTGATAGCCAAGGCGCTTTTCGATCACGCGCGCGGCCACGTTCGAGGTTGCTACGCTGTCGTCCCAACCCTCCACGTAACCGATCTTGATGGTCGGCTTGGTATCGGCCGACACGCTTACGCTGCTTGCCGCCAGCGCCGCGCTCAACACGCTCAACATCAATATCTTTCTGACCAGTCTCATCGCCCTTCTCCCGTTTGCCGTCCAAACAACCTGTACCCATTGAGCATTTAGAATCCCCAGCCAGAATTGCCAGGTAGCGTCGTTTTCCGACATCCAGTTGTCCGCAGGCGACCTTGGGCGGGGGCCCGGGGCCTGCTCTCGTCTTACTTATCGACAACCAGATCGCTCAGTGGTTTGCTGCAACACAGCAGCACCATGCCCTGATCGATTTCGCGCTGACGAATGCCGCCCGCGTGTTTCATGGCGACTTCGCCCGACACCAGCTTGACCTTGCAGGTGCCGCACATGCCTTGCGTGCACGAAGCTGCGAGCCGCACGCCCGCCTTTTTTGCCGCATCCAGTACATGCTGCCCGCTGCCGCATTCGATCTCGCGGTTGCTTTTGACGAAGCTCACCTTGAATTTCGTTTCCGTCTCGAGCGGTATTTCTGCCGGCGTGAATCCGGCCGCCTGTTCACGTGTTTCGGTAAAACGCTCAGCGGCGACTGTCGGTGCCTGTAACGCATCCGCGACATGCGCGGTTGTCAGTTGCGCGGCCACCTCGCTGATCGTCTCAAACGAGAAGCTTTCCTCGTGATAATGGCTGCGGTCGAAACCGCCTTCGGCGAGCAGGTTCCGGACGGCCTGCATATAAGGCGCGGGACCACAGGTAAAAATCTCGCGTTCCAGAAAATCCGGCGCAATGAGTTTAAGCAAGGGCAAGCTCAGAAAGCCGGTGATGCCTGGCCAATTGGTCCTCGCGCCAAGCCGTTCACAGACGAAGGCGGTGCGAAAATTGGCCTGATTCGACGCAATCAGATCGAGCTCGCGCGCAAAGATGATGTCGTCCGGGGTCCGGGCGCTGTGCACGAACACGATGTCGCTATCTTCGCCGAGTTCATGATGCGCGCGGCTCATCGACATCAGCGGCGTCACGCCCGATCCCGCCGACAGAAACAGAAACTTACGCGCCGGATGCCGGGCACAGGTGAACTCGCCGGACGGCCCCAGCACGCGAACCTGCATGCCCGCATGCAGATTGTCGTGCAGCCAGTTCGACACCTTGCCGCCCGGCACCCGCTTCACGGTGATGGAAATAGTGTGCGGACGGGTGGGCGGCGACGAAATCGTATAGCAGCGATTCACCGCCTCGCCGTCGATCTCGAGTTCCAGCGTAATGAACTGCCCCGGTTCGAACACAAACGCGCGTTCGGACGGTGCACGAAAGAAAAAGCTCTTGACGTCGTGCGTTTCCTGGCGGACGAGGCAACACACCAGCGTGTCGTCGGTATCGCTGTTCCAACGCGCCGGCAAGGTCTCCCAGAACCGCGGCTGCGTCACGCGGCTTGACGTCCCGCTGCCTGCAAGCTCACGATTCGCAACCAGCTCGGGACTGAGCTGAAGCGTCGCCTGATCGCGCATCATTGTTTTCTCCCGCTCCTGGTTGCGGTATCGCGCTCAGCGCATAAAAGACACGACTTTTTCGCCGTGCGAAACCGGCGCATCGCCGGCATCATGGGTTTGGGGTGCATTGCTGTACTCCGCAATGCGGCCGATATACCACTCGCAGAATTTCTCGACGAGGCCTTCGGTGAAAGGCGAATACGGGCCCGGTTCGTAGGCGCTGCTGGTCGCACCGCGTTGCGAGTACTCCACGAGCGCACGGTCCTGGTCATTGGTGGCGCGCCACACGGCCGTCAGATTGTTCACGTCGTAATCGATGCCTTCGCGCGCATCCTTGTGGACGAGCCACTTGGTACGCACGAGCGTTTTACCCGCCGACAGCGGAATCACCGAGAAGCTGACGATATGGTCGCTCATGAAGTGATGCCACGAATTGGGCTGCGTCCAGAACGAGAGACCACCGAGATCGGCCTGCTCAAAACCGCCGAGCAGTTTCTTCGACGCCACCTTCGCGTCCATCGTCTGCGACTCGCCGTCGCGATCGAGCGGCAGGCGTTGCGTGCGGAAACCCGTCACCAGATCCGCCAGCCGGTCGATCTCCGCCGACGGCAGCTTCATCGCCTCCCACTGCGCGGTACGGCGCGCCACGGTGGCTTCGAACGCGGCCATGCCTTCTTCGTTGGCGGGCGTGCGTTGATAGCCGAAACCGTATTCGTAAAGCGAAATCGTCAGCTCCGGATGATTCGCGACGCAGTGGTAGCACTCGCGGTTGTTCTCCATCGTGAGCTTCCAGTTACCCTCTTCGATGATGTCGATCGATGCCGCGACCTTGCAGCCGGCCAGATCGTGCGGCAACAGGTACGGTTCCATTGCGGCGCGCATTACGGCGAAGTCGGCGGGCGGCTCGTCCGCGAGACAAATGAAGATGAGCCCGGCCAGGTTCTCGACATGCACCGCTTTCAGGCTGTGCTTGCAACGATCGAACTGATCGCCCATATGCTCGGCGAACATCAGATCGCCGTTCAGGTTGTAGGTCCAGCTGTGATACGGGCAGACGATATTGCCGAGCGAGCCTTTATCCGTATTGCACAGACGTGCGCCGCGATGGCGGCAGACGTTATGGAACGCCCGCACCTGCATGTCGTCGTCGCGCACGATCAGAATCGAGTCGCTGCCGATTTCCACTGTGATGTAGTCGCCCGGTTCCGGTACGTCCGGTTCCACCGCGACCTGGATCCAGTGCTTGCGGAAAATCGCCTCCATGTCGAGCGCGAAAATTTCCTCGCCCGTATAGAACGGCGCTTCCAGCGTGTGATTCCTCTTGCGGCGTTCGATCATTGCGCGAACGTCTGCCGAAACTTTCATTGTGTGCTCCGTTGCATGTCACGTCTGGCGCCGCGCCAGGCCCTCCTGGTCGCATGCTCGCCCGAACCGGAAATCAGTAATCCACGAGTTGATGCTCGCGCAAATACGCAAGGATCACTTGTGCTTTTTCGACGCAACTCCCTTCAATTACGACGCTGCCGCCACGGCTCTCCGTGGTCGTCGCCGAGAGCATGCGGGCATGGCCCGAGCGCTTCTCGGCGGCGGCGAGGCGCACCGGTTTGGCGGTCGCGGGACGGGTCGTCCAGGCGAGAGCGTCGGCATTGGCAGTGTCCGGGCTTGCCGGTGTTTTCTCCACGACCGGACGGATGGTGCCTTCGCGCAACCTCGCATAGGCGTAGGTCGGCGCCGCGTTGGCCATCGGGTGCACCGCGATCAAAGCCGGCAGCCGCACTTCGACGCGCCGGCGCAGACCTTTCGGCATGAATTGCCGGACTTCCGCGCAACCGTCGCGCAGTGTCAGATCGACGGCGGCACCGACCAGGGGCATCTCCAGCGCACTGGCGACGCGATACGGCAGCATGCCGCTGTCGAATGCGCCTTCGGCACGAGTGCCGGTCAACACCAGGTCGTAACCGCGCAGCCGCGCGGCGAGCGGCGCTGCCGCATCGCCTGGCAGTCCGGCAGAAGCAGGCACTTCGAGCACTTCGACCGCATGGGCGCCCAGCGCGAGGTATTCCTTCAACGCCGGATTGGACGCATCGCCCGCATGCAGTATGTCGAGCGTCGCGCCGTGTGTTCTGGCGAGCGAAAGCGCCATTGTCAGCGCGGCGGCGTCGTTACGGCTGTAACGCGCAGTGCCGCTGACCGGGTGCCGCCCCACCGAAACCAGTACGGCGATCTTCATGCCAGTGCTCCTTCCGCAACAGCCGGTGAATTCAATATCGCCGCACCGGTGCCGCGTGCGCTACGCGCAGCCGCCGCGGCTTCATTCAGCGCCGCGATGATTTCTCCCGCGTCGCCGATAACGGTCAGATTCGCGCGTTTGGCGATCGGCGCACTGGCGTCGAGATTCACGGCGATCACATGCCGGCAATCCTTGATGCCCTGCAGATGCTGCACCGCGCCGGAAATACCGAACGCGATATAGACGCTCGCCTCGACGGTCTTGCCGGTCGCGCCGATCTGCTTGTCGCGGCTGAACTTGCCGTCGTCCACGGCAACGCGGCTTGCGCCAATCGCGGCGCCTAACGTAGCCGCCAGACGTTCGAAGGCCGGCACATCGCTAACCCCATTGCCTGCCGAGACGATGAAATCCGCTTCCTCGAGCGCGAGCTGCGCCGCGTCCATCTCCTCGATGCCGAGATCGCGCACGATGCCTTTCGAGGAAGCCGCTTCGCCATCGAAACGCCACACCACCCGCTCGCCCGCGCCGACGAACGGCAACTTCGGATCGACCGCATTCGGCGCGAGCAGCACGACCTCGGGCAACGCACGCACGGCGAACGCCGTATTCGTCTGAATATAAGACGCGACATGTGCGGCATCGATTTCAACCACGTGCGTCGCGACGCTCGCGTTCGCGGCTGCCGCATAGCGGCGGCCGAGATCGCCGTCGCCGGTGACGTTGTCGGGCAGGAAAATGTGCGCTGGCGCATAGGCCGCGACGCACGCGGCCAGTGCGTTCAGTTCGTCCAGAGGCGCAAAGACACGACGGTCGAACATGGGTAGTTCGATCAGCTTGTCGGCACCGAGCGCGGCGGCATCGCCCGCGAATTCGCCGAATACGAGCAGTACGACTTCGGTCGTTGGGTTCGCGATCAACGCGGCCGCGGCGAGAGCCTGGCGCGCGTGATCGTCCAGCGCGCCGCGATCCGCGTGCGCGGCCACCAGCAGCACGCGCTGCGCTGCCGCGGTTGTGCGGCGCGGCTTCGCATGCTCGCGATGCGCCGGCCCCGAGGCGCCATGCACCGCGAATTCCGTCGCGCCGGCGACGCCCGTCATGCCGAGCGTAATGCGCCTGAGTCCGTCGGCTGTGATCGTGAACGGCCGGCGCGGGTCGATTCGTTTGAGCATGTTCATGGCGTTACTCCAGCGCTGCCGCAACCAGTTCGGCGACGTCCAGCACTTCCGGACGGGGGCCGACCACGCCTTCGAGCATCGCCGTGCAATTCGGGCAGCCCACCGCAACGATCTCGGCGCCTACCGTGCGGGCGTCGTCGATACGGATGTCCGGAATGCGTTTCTTGCCGGGGATGTCGGTCAACGGCGCACCGCCGCCACCTCCGCAGCACCGCCCGCGCAAGCCGTTGCGTTCCATTTCGACCACCTTGATGCCGATGCTCTTCAGCAGCCGGCGCGGCGCTTCGGTCTCGCCGTTATAACGGCCCAGATAGCACGGGTCGTGATACGTGATCTTGCGGTCCGCGAACGCGGCAACCGCCTTCGGCGACAGCTTGCCGCTCGCCACCAGTTCTTCGATCAACGCGGTATGGTGCTGCACCTCGTAGAAACCACCGAGTGCGCGATATTCGTTACGCAGGCTGTGCAGCACGTGCGGATCGGCGGTGACGATCTTGCGGAATGCGTACTGCGAGAGCGTGCCGATCAGCTTCGCTGCGAGTTGCTGGAAGGTGGCTTCATCGCCCAGACGCCGGGCCGTGTCGCCGGTATCGGTTTCGACGCCGCCGAGCACCGCGTAGTCGATTCCCGCCCGATTCAGCACCTTGACCAGCGCGCGCAGCGTGCGCTGATAGCGCATGTCGAACGCACCTTCGCCGGCGATCAGCAGCACGTCGACCGGGCGCCCGGGTTGCGCGACCTGTACCTGCAGATCGACGGCCCAGTCGTAACGCGCACCGATGTCATAACCGTTCGAACTCCCGGTCTCGCGCAGATTCGCGAGTGTGATCGGGCCTTTGCCAGGTACGCTGCCTTCGACCAAGGTCTGGTTGCGGCGCATATCCACAATCGCGTCGACGTGCTCGATCAACATCGGGCATTCCTGCACGCAGGCACGGCAGGTGGTGCACGACCACAGGGTATCCGCTTCGATCAGGCTCGATACGAGCGGCTTGCCCGGCGCACCGCCGTGTTTGCCCACTGGAATGCCGGGGGTCGGACTGCCCGCGTAGGCTTCGTCCGTGCCGCCGACCATGCCCGTGACCAGATCCTGAATCAGCTTCTTCGGATTGAGCGGCTGCCCGGCGGCAAACGCGGGGCATGCCGCTTCGCACTTGCCGCACTGCACGCAGACGTCGAAGCTCAGCAACTGGTTCCAGCGGAATTCGACCGGCTTGCCCACGCCGTATTCCTTCGCGTCGAGCAGCGGCACTTTCAATGCGGTCGGCGGCACGAGGTCGTTGTCGTTACGCTCGGCAAAGCGCTCCTGACGCGGGTGAAACGCGAGGTGCAGCAGACCGGCGAGCGCATGCTTCATCGGGCCGCCGCGCGCTGCGCCGAAGGTCATCGTGAACGCGCCCACCGCGATCAGCAGCGCGACGATAATCGCAAGCGCCCCCGACATCGCCGCGGCCGGCAGCGCGATAAACAACGCCAGACCAAGCGCGAACGACCCGAGCAGCAGCGGCAGATGATCCCACGGTCCGCGCGAGAGTCTTGCCGGCACGGCCTTCGCACCATGCCGCCGGCGCCAGACGAACACTGCGCCGACCAGCATCACCAGCGCCGCCAGAAAGATCAGCTTGTCGAGCCACGGCGAATAGATCGCGAGACCATAGTTGACGAACACCAGCGCCATCGCCAGGATCGCACCGCCCGCGGTCGCCACGTGGGTCTTCGCGATGTACGGGTCGCGCGCCACCACATGATGCAGATCGACGAAGTAACGCTTCGGAATGGCCAGCAGATTGGTCCAGCCGTACGCGCCCGCCGCCGTGGCGCGGCCTTCGCGCCAGTACGCGGCGCGCTTGACGAGCGCGAACGCCAGACCCGCCACCGACAACCACAACAGGACGGTGATGACAAACACGGGGCTCATCGTCAGAAATCCTTGCAAAGGCGCAGCGCGTCGTAGATCGCGCCGTGAATGTTGTGCATGGAAATGCAGTCGCCGACGCGGAACAGCAGGAAGCGGCCGTTGCCAAGTTCTTCGCTGAGCGACGGTTGCGGCTCGGAAGCGAAGAGCTTGTGCACGTCCACCTGGCCGCGATTCACCGATTCGGGCTTGAGCGCCCAGTAGAGCTGGTCGTTCGGCGTGCTGCCGTTCTCGATCACCACCTGATCGACCGCGCGCTCTTCCTGCTCTTCGGTGTACTCGTTGCGGATCACGGCGATCTTCTTGCCGTCTTCCTCGTAGACCTTGTCGAGCCAGTAGTTCGGCGTATGAATCACGCCTTGCGCGTAGAGGCGTCGGTAGAAGATCGGGAACGTGGTGCCGCCGACGTCATCGGCAACCTTCACGTCAGGCGTCACGATCTCGACGTTCGAGCCGCGGCTCGACATGAAATCCGCCACGCCCGCACCGGCGTGCGTGCTGACGCCGTCATACACCAGCACGTTCTTGCCCGGCTCGACCTTGCCCGACAGCACGTCCCACGAACTGACCGCGAGCCCCTCTTCGACACCCCACGCCGCGACTTGCGACGTGAACGACGAGCCGCCCGTGGCCAGCACGACGATGTCCGGTTTCTCGGCCATGATGGTTTTTTCGTCGGCGGCAACCCCGAGGCGGCGATCGACGCCGAGGCGCTTCGTCTCCATATCGAACCAGCGCACAATGCCTGCCATCTGCTCGCGTTGAGGCGCTTTCGCGGCCAGCATGATCTGGCCGCCCACGTAGTCGTTCTTCTCGAACAGCACCACGTCGTGACCGCGCGATTTCGCCACGCGCGCCGCTTCCAGTCCGGCCGGACCCGCGCCGACCACGACCACCTTGCGCTTCGGACCGCGCGTCTTCGCGATCACGTGCGGCATGGTTTCTTCGCGCGAGGTCGCCGCGTTCTGCACGCACAGCACATCGAGCCCGTTGTACTGACGGTCGATGCAATAGTTCGCGCCGACGCATTGCTTGATTTCGTCCTCGCGGCCATCGCGAATCTTGATGACCATATGCGGATCGGCGATCTGCGCGCGCGTCATGCCGACCAGATCGACCATGCCGCTCGCCAGCAGACGCTCGGCCTGCCCCGCGTCGCGGATACTTTGCGCGTGCATCACCGGCAGCTTCACGACCGACTTGATCCCCGCCGCGAGATGCACGAACGGTTCGGGCGGCAGCGCCATCGGCGGCATGCAGTTCGCCAGCGTGTTGTGCGTATCCGCGCCGGAACCGATCACACCGAGGTAATCGATCAGGCCGGTTTCGCTCATCGCCTGAGCGATTTCTTTCAGTTGTTCGTGATCGAGACCGTCTTCATGGAACTCGTCGCCGCACATGCGCAGACCGACGCAGAAATCGGCGCCTACCGCTTCGCGCACGGCCTTCAATACTTCGGTGCCGAAACGCAGACGGTTCTCGAGCGAGCCGCCCCATTCGTCGGTGCGGAAATTCGTGCGCGGACTCCAGAACTGATCGATCAGATGCTGGTGGGCCGCCGAAATCTCGATGCCGTCCATCCCCGCGTCCTTCACGCGCTTCGCGGCGGCGGCAAAGTCCGAGATGATGCGGCGAATCTCTTCGACTTCAATGATCTTGGCGTTGCCGCGGTGCACCGGCTCGCGCACGCCGGAGGGCGACATCAGATGCGGCCAGTGCTCACCGTGAAAGGCCGACCGGCGGCCCATATGCGTCGCCTGGATCATGATCTTCGCGCCGTGCCGGTGCATCGCTTCGGCCAGCCGCGCGAGCGGATCGACGATCTTGTCGGTCGAGAGATTCACCGACTTCCACCAGCCTTGCGGGCTGTCGATCGACACCGGACTCGAGCCGCCGCACACGGCGAGGCCGACGCCGCCCTTGGCCTTCTCTTCGTAGTAACGGATATAACGGTCGCCGGGCAGACCACCCGGCTCCGCATACACCTCCGCGTGCGCGGTGCTGACAATGCGGTTGCGCAAGGTCAGCTGGTTCAGCGTGAGAGGCTTGAAAAGGTTCGGGTAACGCATCGAGATCGACCTCGGAATAAAGTGCTGTGTACGGCCTGGCGCGCGTTGCGCTTACGACGCGAGCGGCGACACTTCGAACACGCAGTAATCGTGGCCTTCGGCCGCGCAGCGCGCTTCCTGCGAATGGGACGGCGGACCCTTGCGCTGTCCAGCCGGCGCGGTATCGTTCACCCAGTCCATCGCGCCCGCGAACCAGCCCGCGAACATGTAGCAAAGCTTGCCTTCCTTGCCCGGTTGCGCGAGCACGAACGACGAGTGGTGCAATTCGATGCGGGCCCGCGAGCTGGACGGATCGGCTTCCGTGATCGTGAAGAGTCCCCAGCCGCGTTGCGACAGGCGGTTCAGGTAATGTTCGAATACCGCCATGCCGGCAATACCGTGCTGTTTTGCTTCCTTGTCGCACCAGAAATACGCGGACTTGTAGCCGGCCTTATAGAGAATCTCGGCATACGCGTCGCGGCCTAGTGCTTCCTCGACGGCCGTGTGATTGTTCGTGAAGAAATGACGCGGCACGTACAGCATCGGCAGCGCATCGGTGGTCCAGACGCCGGTGTTCGGATCGACGTCGATCGGCAGTTGGGGTTGCATGTGGGGGCTCCGTTTTTATGGGTTCAGGTTCGGTGAATGAAGAATCAGACCGTCCAGACTTCGCCGAACACCCGCACCCAGTTTTCACCCATGATCTTTTTGATGCGGGTCTCGCTCCAGCCGGCGCGCTCCATCGCGGCCGTCAGGTTCGGGAACTCGCCGATCGTGCGAATGCCTTCCGGGTTCACCACCTTGCCGAAGTTCGTCAACTGGCGATAACGGCCCTTGTCGTGCGTGATCCAGTCGAAGAACTCGGTGCTATAGCCTTGCGTGAAGTCCGTGCCGATACCGACCTGATCTTCGCCGATCAGATTCACCACGTATTCGATTGCTTCGATATAGTCGTCGACGGTCGCGTCCGGGCCGCGCTTCAGGAACGGGGCGAACATCGTCACGCCGACGAAGCCGCCCGCATCGGCGATCTCTTTCAGTTGTTCGTCGCTCTTGTTGCGCGGATGTTCTTTCAATCCCGACGGGCAGCAATGCGAGTAGCACACCGGCTTTTTCGACGCTGCAATCGCCTCGGAGGACGTCTTGCCGCCCACATGCGAGAGATCGACCATGATGCCGACGCGGTTCATCTCCTGAATCACCTCGCGGCCATAGCCCGACAAACCGCCGTCACGTTCGTAGCAACCCGTGCCGACCAGGTTCTGCGTGTTGTAGCAAAGCTGGACCACGTTCACGCCAAGGTCCTTGAAGGCCTCGATATAGCCGAGGTTGTCTTCGAACGCATGCGCGTTCTGAAAACCGAAAATGATGCCGGTCTTGTTCTCTTTCTTCGCGCGCAGGATGTCGTCGGTCGTGCGCACGAGCGTCAGGATTTCGCCGAACTCGCGAATCTGCTGCTTCATCTCGGCAATGTTGTCGACGGTCTTCTGGAAGCTTTCCCAGACCGACACCGTGCAGTTCACCGCGGTCACGCCGCCCTTGCGCATGTCTTCGAACACCGAGCGCTCGAACTTCGAAATGTTCAGACCGTCGATGATGATGCTGTTGTCGTGCAAAGTGCTCATCGTTTGCTCCAGGCGTGCTTAGTAGATGGGAAAGCGTTCGCACAGCGCGAAAATCTCGCGGCGCACGCGTTGTTCGGTGGCGGCATGGCCTTCCGGGTGATCTCGCAGCGCGTCGAACACCTCGACGATCAGCCGCCCGACTTCGCGGAACTCGCTCACGCCGAAGCCGCGCGTCGTGGCCGCCGGCGTGCCGAGGCGAACGCCGGAGGTGACGGTCGGCTTCTCGCTGTCGAAAGGAATGCCATTCTTGTTGCAGGTGATGCCCGCGCGTTCCAGCGCCTGCTCGACCTGATTGCCCTTGAGGCCCTTCGGACGAAGATCGACCAGCAGCAGATGGTTATCGGTGCCGCCTGTCACCAGATCGACGCCGCCCGCCTTCAGCACTTCGCCCAGCGCCTGGGCATTCGCGAGCACGTTGTCGATGTAGGTCTTGAAGCCCGGTTGCAGCGCCTCGCCGAACGCCACCGCCTTGCCGGCGATCACATGCATCAGCGGGCCGCCTTGCAGGCCGGGGAACACAGCCGAGTTGATCTTTTTGGCAATGTCTTCGTCATTGGTCAGTACAAAGCCGCCGCGCGGACCGCGCAACGTCTTGTGCGTGGTCGACGTGACGACGTGTGCGTGCTCGACCGGATTCTGGTGACGCCCGGCCGCGATCACCCCGGCAATGTGCGCCATATCCACCATCAGCTTCGCGCCCACGCCGTCGGCGATCGCACGCAGCCGGGCGAAATCCAGCGCGCGCGGATAAGCCGAGAAGCCGGCGATCAGCAGCGCCGGTTTATGCTGCTGCGCGAGTTCCTCGATCTGCTCGTAATCGATCAGCATCGTGTCGCGATTCACGCCGTACTGGACCGCGTTGAACCACTTGCCCGACATCGCCGGCTTGGCGCCGTGAGTCAGGTGACCGCCGGCATCGAGCGACATGCCGAGGACCGTGTCGCCCGGCTTCACCAGCGCGAGCATCACGGCGCCGTTAGCCTGAGCGCCCGAATGCGGCTGCACGTTAGCGAATTTCGCGTTGAACAGTTGCTTGATCCGGTCGAGCGCCAGCGTTTCGATCACGTCGGCGTATTCACAACCCCCGTAGTAGCGCTTGCCCGGATACCCTTCCGCGTACTTGTTGGTGAGCACCGAACCCTGTGCTTCGAGCACCGCGCGCGACACGATGTTTTCAGACGCGATCAATTCGACTTGCGACTGCTGGCGCTCCAGCTCTTTCAAAATGGCGCCGCGCACCGCCGCATCACGCGTGGCAAGCGATTCTTCGAAGAAAGGATTCGGGTTCGACATGGTAGGTCCGTGAGGAGGTTGGCGATGGGCCGCAAGCGGCTGCCGGGCGGGCTAACAAGCCCTGCTGCCACCGCTCTGCATTGGGTCTATTCTTGACGTTAGCCCCGCGCGCCAATTTACGAATTCAGACGCGTTCTTTGCCTTTTCCGCCATTCGCGTCCTTTTTCGACAAGTCGCGATGACAGGTTTCGAACGGTCGTTAGCGATTCGCGTTTTTGCTGCACTGCAACTGATCGTCGTGCGCGCTTCGGGTGCGCAGGCAGGCGCTGACGGCTCCGTTCTGGTGCCGTTTGTTTAGCTATCCCTCTTTATTGACAAGCAACTGAGGGTTTAGCCTGATGGCACGTTAGTTGCGCCCGTCCTCAAAATTGCAGCAGTCGCTGCTCCCCACGGCGACGCGATATTACAGATTCGAAGGAATCATTTCCCCCATGTCCACCGATCGCACGGCGTCGTTGTCGCACTTTGCATTCATGCCGGTGCCGAACTTCACGATGATCGCGTTTACCAACGCGATCGAAGTTCTCCGCATGGCGAACTACCTGACAGGGCAAACGCTTTACCGCTGGTCGATCGTGAGCCCCACCGGCGGCCCGGTGACGGCGAGCAACGGCCTCGCGGTCGGTACCGGACCGGTCGAATGCGTCGGTCAACCGGATATCGTATTCGTGGTTGGCGGGATCGACGTGCAGCGCGCGACCACCGCCGACCATCTGATCGCACTGCGCCGCTTCGCCCGCATGGGCAGCGTGCTCGGCAGCCTGTGCACAGGCACTTATGCGCTGGCGCGTGCCGGCTTGCTGGCCGGTTATGCGTGTGCGATTCACTGGGAGAACATGTCGGCGCTCAAGGAGGAGTTTCCCGACACGCGCTTTCTGAAAGAACTGTTCGTGATCGATCGCGATCGCGTGACGTGCACGGGCGGTGTGGCGCCGCTCGACATGATGCTCAACCTGATCGCGCCGCGCGTCGGCACCGCACGGGTCACGCAGATCGCCGAGCAGTTCATCGTCGAACATGTGCGCGATACGAGCGCACAACAGAAAATGCCGCTGGTGGCGCGGCTCGGTTCGGCCAACAAGTCGCTCTTCGAAGTGATCGCGCTAATGGAGAACAATATCGAAGAGCCGCTTTCGCGCGAAGAACTCGCACGGCTCGCCGGCATGTCGCAACGGCAATTGCAGCGCCTGTTCCGCGAGCATCTGGGCATGACGCCCACGCATTACTATCTGACGCTGCGCCTGCGGCGTGCCCGCGAATTGCTGCTGCAGACCGACATGTCGATCATGCATATCACGATGGCCTGCGGCTTCCAGTCGGCTTGCCACTTCTCGAAGAGCTATCGCGACGCGTTCGGCACCGCCCCGACTCGCGAGCGGCGCAAGCAGGCCCCCTCCCTCGCCGCCGCGCCTGTCATGGCGGCGTGATTCGCGGTCGGCGCTTCAGTTAAAGGCAGCACGGCGGGCCAGACGTACGCGCTGGATCGTATCGCCGTCGTTGTGCATGCGTTGAAGAACAAACAACGCATGCACCGCGATGCCGACGTCAGGCCGCTTTCAACAGCCCATGCGGGTCGATCACAAACTTCTTCGGCGCACCGCCATCGAATTGCCGGTAACCGTCCGGGGCCTGGTCGAGCGAAACGACCGTCACGTTGACGATGTCCGCAATCGGCAGGCGGTCCCACAAGATCGCCTGCATCAGATTGTGGTTGTACTTCATCACCGGTGTCTGCCCCGTGTGGAACGAGTGCGACTTGGCCCAGCCGAGACCGAAGCGGATGCTCAGACTGCCTTTGCGCGCAGCGGCGTCGGTGGCGCCCGGATCGTCCGTCACGTACAGGCCCGGAATCCCGATCGCACCCGCGGCCCGGGTGATTTCCATCAGCGAATTGAGCACGGTGGCCGGCGCTTCTTCATGCGAACCGCTGCTGCCGTGACCGTGCGCCTCGAAGCCGACGCAGTCCACCGCGCAGTCCACTTCGGGCTTGCCGAGAATCTGCTCGATCTGCTCGCCGAGCGTCGCGTCCTTCGACAGGTCGACGGTCTGGAAACCCATCTTGCGAGCATGCGCGAGCCGCGCCTCGTTCATATCGCCAACGATCGTGCAGGCCGCGCCCAGCAAACGCGCGGAAGCGGCCGCCGCCATACCCACCGGCCCGGCGCCTGCTATGTAGACGGTCGCGCCGGGCTTCACGCCTGCCATCACCGCGCCGTGATAACCGGTCGGCAGAATGTCGGACAGGCATGTCAGGTCGCGGATTTTCGACATCGCCTGCGCGTAGTCAGGGAATTTCAGCAGATTGAAGTCCGCGTACGGCACGAGCACGTACTCGGCCTGGCCGCCGATCCAGCCGCCCATGTCGACGTAGCCGTAGGCCCCGCCGGCCCGTGACGGATTCACGTTGAGGCACACGCCGGTATGCTGCGCCTTGCAGGTCGGGCAGCGTCCGCAAGCCACGTTGAAGGGCACCGACACCAGATCGCCCACCTTCAAGGTTTCGACGTCGCGGCCCACCTCGATCACCTCGCCGGTGATCTCGTGACCGAGCACGAGGCCGATTTCGGCCGTCGTGCGGCCGCGCACCATGTGCTGATCGGAACCGCAAATATTCGTGCTGACCACTTTCAGGATCACGCCATGGCCGATCGACCGGCCACGCGGATCGACCATCTTCGGAAAGTCGATCGATTGCACTTCCACCTTGCCCTGCCCTAGATACACGACGCCGCGATTGCTGCTCATTTGCCTGTCTCCATGTTCTGTGAGCGGCGCGCCCGCTTCGATGTGGCGTGCCGTTCAACGAGCGTAGCGCCCGCTGAAACAAAGGACATGCACCGAACGCGACACGGGTTTGGCTGGAACCGACACGCCGGGCGCAACCCGTGTACGTGCTGATGCAACCCGTTTTTTATTGATTGACCGTTCAATATAAAAAAACTAACATGCGCCATCGAACACTTGGGCGGCCTGCCTGCGCCCGCCGCCTCCAGCACCATGCCCAAACTCGGAATGCGCGAAATCCGCCGCGCTCAACTGATCGACGCCACCCTGCTGACCATCGACCAAACCGGTCTGGCCGGCGCCACGCTTGCGTCGGTGGCGCAGCGCGCGAGCATTTCCACCGGCATCGTCAGCCACTATTTCGGCGACAAGGACGGCTTGCTCGAAGCCACCATGCGTCATGTGCTGCGCGATCTGTGGCAGGCCACGTCGAGGCGGCGCAGTGCGGCAAAGGCGGATCCCCGCTCGAAACTGCGCGCGGTCGTCGCGGCGAATTTCGACGCCGAACAGACCAGCGGCCCGGTCATGAAAACCTGGCTCGCGTTCTGGTCCGAGAGCATGCACAAGCCGCAGTTGCGGCGGCTTCAATACGTGAACACCCGGCGCCTGAATTCGAACCTGTGCGCGGATTTTTCCAAAGCGTTGCCCCGTCCGGCGGCGCGCCGCGCGGCAAGCGGCCTCGCGGCGCTGATCGACGGGCTATGGCTGCGCGGTGCGTTGTCCGGCGAGCCCTTCGACACCAAGGCCGCGCTGCGCGTGGCAAACGACTACATCGATCTGCTGCTGGAAGCACGCAATTAGCACGCGTCCAGAGCGGCGGCATTTTCAGAAAAAGGAGCAAAGTCATGGCGGTATTCGCAACGCAACGTCTTTACATAGGCGGCGCCTACGTCGACGCGACCGGCGGCGAAACTTTCGATACGGTCGACCCCGCCACCGGCGAAACGCTCGCGATCGTGCAACAGGCCTCGGCGGCCGACGTCGATTGCGCGGTGCAAGCCGCACGTGCCGGTCAACGCGAATGGGCCGCACTCACGGCAATGCAGCGTTCGCGCATTCTGCGCCGCGCGGTCGAACTTCTGCGCGAACGCAACGACGAACTGGCCATGCTCGAAACTCGCGACACCGGCAAGGCGATCGCGGAGACCCTGGCGGTCGACATCGTCACCGGCGCGGATGTGATCGAGTACTACGCGGGGCTGGCTACCGCGATCGAAGGGCAGCAGATTCCGTTGCGGCCGTCGTCGTTTGTTTATACGCGGCGTGAACCGTTGGGCGTATGCGCCGGCATCGGCGCGTGGAATTACCCGATCCAGATCGCGTGCTGGAAGTCGGCGCCGGCGCTCGCGGCCGGTAACGCGATGATCTTCAAGCCAAGTGAAATCACGCCGCTGTCGGCTCTGAAACTCGCTGAGATTTATACCGAAGCCGGCGTACCGGCGGGCGTCTTCAACGTCGTACAAGGCGACGGACGCGTCGGTGCCATGCTCGCCGCGCACCCCGACATCGAAAAGATCTCGTTCACCGGCGGCGTTGAAACCGGCAAGAAAGTGATGTCGCTAGCGGGCGCCTCGTCGCTCAAAGAGGTGACGATGGAGCTGGGCGGTAAATCCCCCCTGCTCGTCTTCGACGACGCCAACCTCGAACGCGCCGCCGACATCGCGATGAGCGCCAACTTTTTCAGCTCCGGCCAGGTGTGCACCAACGGCACGCGGGTATTCGTGCAGCGCAGCGTGCTGGAACGGTTCGAAGCGCTGGTGCTGGAGCGCGTCAAGCGGATTCGCGTGGGCGCACCCACCGACGCCGATACCAACTTCGGTCCGCTGGTCAGCGCCGCGCAACTGCAGAAAGTGCTCGGCCACATCGAAAGCGGTGTACAGGAAGGCGCGCGGCTGCTTGCCGGCGGCAAGCGGCTCACACAAGGCCATTTCGGCAACGGCCAGTATGTCGAGCCGACGGTTTTCACCGGCTGCCATGACGAGATGCGGATCGTGCGTGAAGAAATCTTCGGCCCAGTCATGAGCATCCTCGTTTTCGACGACGAAGACGAGGCGATCTCGCGAGCCAACAACACCGCCTACGGTCTTGCCGGGGGCGTCGTCACCGAGAACCTGGCGCGCGCGCATCGCGTGATTCATCGTCTCGAAGCAGGTATCTGCTGGATCAATACGTGGGGCGAGTCGCCGGCGGAAATGCCGGTGGGCGGCTACAAACAGTCGGGCGTGGGCCGTGAGAACGGCATCACCACGCTCGAACACTACACACGCATCAAGTCCGTGCAGGTCGAACTCGGCCCGTATCAACCGGTGTTCTGAGGAGAAGTGGCGATGGCTTCGAACGAATACGACTACATCATTGTCGGCGCGGGGTCGGCGGGCAACGTGCTCGCCTCGCGGCTGACCGAAGACGCGGACGTGACCGTGCTGCTGCTCGAAGCAGGCGGCCCCGACTACCGCTTCGATTTTCGCACGCAGATGCCCGCGGCCCTCGCCTACCCGTTGCAAGGGCGGCGCTATAACTGGGCGTACGAAACCGATCCCGAGCCGCATATGAACAACCGGCGCATGGAGTGCGGGCGCGGCAAGGGGCTCGGCGGTTCGTCGCTGATCAACGGCATGTGCTATATCCGCGGCAATGCGCTCGATTACGACAACTGGGCAGCACGTCCCGGACTGGAAAACTGGACCTATCTGGATTGCCTGCCGTATTTCCGCAAAGCCGAGACACGCGATGTCGGCGCAAACGCGTATCACGGCGGCGACGGCCCGGTCTATGTAACGACCAGCAAGCCCGGCAACAATCCGCTGTTTGCCGCGATGGTCGAGGCCGGGGTGCAGGCGGGTTTCCCGCGTACCGACGATCTCAACGGCTATCAGCAGGAGGGCTTCGGTCCGATGGATCGCACGGTTACGGCCAACGGCAGGCGCGCCAGCACCGCGCGCGGCTACCTGGATCGTGCGAAGGCGCGTCCCAATCTGACCATCGTGACGCATGCCATGACCGATCGCGTGCTGTTCTCGGGCAAGCGTGCGATTGGCGTGGCGTATCTCCATCATGGCAATGCCGTCACTGCGCACGCGCGCCGCGAAGTGCTGGTATGCAGCGGCGCGATCGCCTCGCCGCAATTGCTGCAGCGCTCAGGCGTTGGCCGCTCGACGTGGCTGCGCGAACTCGACGTGCCGCTGGTGCACGATCTGCCAGGTGTCGGCGAAAATCTGCAAGATCATCTGGAGATGTACATCCAGTACGAATGCAAGGAACCGGTCTCGCTATATCCCGCGTTGCAATGGTGGAATCAGCCCGCCATCGGACTTGAATGGATGCTTAACGGCACAGGGATCGGTGCGAGCAACCAGTTCGAAGCGGGCGGCTTTATCCGTACCCGCGACGACGATCTGTGGCCGAACATCCAGTATCACTTCCTGCCTGTGGCGATCAACTACAACGGTTCGAACGCGATCAAGATGCACGGCTTCCAGGCGCATGTCGGTTCGATGCGCTCGCCGAGCCGTGGCCGCGTGAAGCTCAAATCACGCGATCCTGCCGCGCATCCGAGCATTCTGTTCAACTACATGGCCGATCCGCTCGACTGGCGTGAATTCCGCGACGGCATCCGCATTACGCGCGACATCATGCGGCAGCCGGCGCTCGATCGTTATCGCGGCCGCGAGCTGAATCCGGGCGCGGACTTGACCACCGACGAGCAGCTCGACACGTTTGTGCGGATGCGGGCGGAGACGGCATTTCATCCGTCGTGCTCGTGCAAGATGGGTTATGACGATATGGCCGTGGTGGATGGCGAGGGCCGCGTGCACGGGATGGAAGCGCTGCGCGTCGTCGACGCGTCGATCATGCCGCAGATCACAACGGGCAATCTTAACGCGCCGACGATCATGCTGGCGGAGAAGATCGCCGACCGGATTCGCGGGCGCGACGCGCTGGCGCGGGTGGAGACGCCGTACTTCGTGGCCCGCGGCGTGGCGTCGAGAAAACGCGAAGCGGCGGCGGTTTAGTCCCCGCCAGGACAATCACTCGCGCGCAGGACTCAACACCCCCTGCGCGTCCGCCTCTACAGCTTCGGACACCAGCGTCTCCAGGGCCAGCCCACGCGTCTCGATGCCCATGATCCACACCGCCGCAGCGGCGATCACAAAGCACATCGCGCCAAGCGAGAATACGCCACCTTGCCCGAAAATCGGCAGCACCACGCCGACTACATAAGGGCCGATCAGCGACCCCACGCGTCCAATCGCCGATGCAAAGCCCGAACCTGTCGCCCGCGCTCCCGTGCCATAAAGCTCCGGCGTATAGGTGTAAAGGACTGCCCACATCGCAAACATAAAGAACTGCATCGCCAGGCCGGCACAGATCAGCAAGGTCGGCGTTTGCGCATGCAGCGCGGTTTGTCCATAGACATAGGCCATCACCGCGCTGCCGGCCAGCGACGCGATACAGGTCGGTTTGCGGCCCCAGCGTTCGACCAGCCACGCCGCGCAGATAAACCCGGGAATCCCGCCGAGCGAAATCAGCACCGTATACAGCACCGACTTCGTCACCGCAAAGCCCGCTTGCTGCATCAACGCGCCGAGCCACGAAGTCAGCCCGTAAAAACCGAGCAATGCGAAAAACCACAGCGTCCACACCATGATCGTGCGACGCCGGTAGGCCACGCTCCAGATCTCGCGAAACGCGCTCGTGCCCTTCGCGGCCGGCGGTTCCTGCAACATGACCGGCGCGCGCAACTGGCTCAGGCCGGCCGCTTTCATAACCTTTGCTTCGACCTCGGCGAGGATCTTGTCCGCTTCGGCAAGGCGCCCCCGATGTTCCAGCCAGCGCGGCGATTCCGGCACGACGCGGCGCACGATCAGAACGAATACCGCGGGAATCGCCAGCAAGGCGAACTCCGTGCGCCAACCGAACGCCGGCAACACGAAATACGACACCACGCCCGCCGTGATGAAACCAAGCGGCCAGAAGCCATCCATCAGCGCGATCAGCCGGCCTCGCGAGGTTGCCGGCACGAACTCGGACAACAGCGTCTGCGCAATGGGAAACTCCATGCCCATGCCGAAACCCAGCAGCACGCGATAGAAAATCAGCGCTTCGACGCTCTGCGCGGTCGAGCACAGATATGACGCCAGGCCCCACAGCACCATGCTCCACTGGAACACCGGACGCCGCCCGAAGCGATCCGCCAGCAATCCGGCGACGGCCGCGCCGATTACCATGCCGAAGAAGCTCGCACTCGCAACCAGCCCCGTCGTCGCACTCGACAAATGGAATTCGCTTTTGATCGAACCGAGCACGAAAGTCATCGTGCCGAGATCGACGGAGTCGAAAAAGAATGCGATCGCGATGATGATGAAGATGGTCCGGTGGTATCCGGAGAACGGCAGTCGCTCGAGTCTGGCGGCTGCGCTCGCGCGAGGCTGAAAAGCGGTAGACATGTCATCCCCTCGTTGATGCGGCAGTTGCCGCGTGGACGTTCCGATCAGTGCATTTTCAGTAGACGCCGACATAATTCGGCCACATAGAAGAAATACGTCATCGGGATGGAACGGGGGCGTCGTTCGCTTTATGCGGGGGTTCAATGCCTGGGTTCAATGCGTGCGTTCAGCCACGCGGGCGCAGGCGCGCGTTTGGCCGAGCGGGCGCAGGCGCGCCGCTTACGACCGAAGCCGCGCCCTCGCTGCGGCGGCAATGCGCGCGAGCACGTCCGCGCTCAGGCGGGCGGCGATTTTCTCGACGTATTCGTGATGCCGCGACTGCAGCGGCGCACCCAATTGCTGCGCGAGGAGATAACGGATCAAGGCGATGCGCCGGTGCCGCAACTCGATGCTCTGATCGAGCAGCGCGAGTGCGGCATGGGCATCGCCCTGTTGACACGCGCGCTCGGTGAGACGCGCGGTGGCTAGACGTGTCGACGTCATGTCAGTCGGTGGCCGGAAGAGCCGCGAACGGTGCCATAAGAAGACCCCCGTTCGCCGCCTGTCACGACATGAGCGGCTCAGCCGCGTCGAGCATCATCTTGACGAAATAGTCCGCGAAGCTGCGGCGCACAACGATGTCGAAGCTGTCGGCGCCGGTGGGCAAAAGCGTCATCGATGCCTTGAAATAGTGGCTCTGCGCGCACTGTCCGACACCGAATAGTTTCGGATGCAGATCGAGCGGACAACCGCGCGCCAGCACTTCACGCGAACGCGTGCCGCTGATTTCGAGCACCGTATAGCCGCTGCCGATATCCACCGCCGACGCGAACACGCCCGCGAATGCCGCGCCGAGCTTCGCGAGCAAAGGCGCGGGACGGGTCGCGTCGTGCGCCGTCGCCGACCGCACCAGCCACTCGTCCGGGCCGAGCCACAGCATGTCGTAGCCATTCCCGCGCGCCAGGGTGTTCGCCTTCTCGGGCGGCCGGCAGCCGAGCACGCTTTCCACCGCGCTCACGAACGCCGCGTCGCGCGTGTCGCCGCGCACGTTCACCAGCTCCAGGAACGGCCGCTCGTTCAGGCGGAACGCAGCCGACGCCGTCGCCTGATGCTTCTTCAGCAGCGCATCCACCCCCACCAGCGGCGACTCCTGCCACACGCCCGTTTGTTCGCCGACAGCGCGGTTCACCGCCGCCACCGTCCCTCTTGTTTCATTCCACATGTTGACGTGCTCCTTCGCTGTCGTAGAACACCGAGCTGGTGATTCTGGCCGCAATCTGCTTGCCGCTCGCGAGCGGAATCGTGACCGTTTCGCCCATCTTGTCGAGACCGCCTTTCACCACGGCCATGGCAATCGAGCGTTTCAGGATCGGGCTGTAGTAGCTCGACGTGACATGGCCGAGCATCGGCGCGGTATCGCCCTGGAACGGACCGGCGACGATCTGCGAGCCTTCGGGGATCACAAACGAGGGGTCGTCCGGAAGCAGCCCGACCAGTTGCTTGCGCCCCGCCTTCGCGGTGTCCGTCCGCGTCAACGAACGCTTGCCGAGAAAGTCTTTCGACTTCGCGACCAGCCCACCCATCCCCACGTCATACGGCGTCATCGAACCGTCCGTATCCTGGCCCACGATGATGTAGCCCTTCTCCGCACGCAGCACGTGCATGGTTTCCGTGCCATACGGCGTGATGTCGAACTCCGCGCCGGCGGCCATCAGCGCTTCCCACACCGCGCGGCCCACGTTCGCGGGGACGTTCACTTCATAAGCCAGCTCGCCGGAGAAACTGATCCGCATGACGCGCGACGCCGCGCCCGCCACGGTACCTTCGCGATAGCTCATGAACGGAAAGGCCGCGTTCGCGAAGTCGATGTCCTGACACACCTTCTGCAAGACCTTGCGGCTGTTCGGACCGACCACGGCAAACGTCGCCCAGTGGTCCGTTACGGAAGCGAGCCGCACGCGCATGTCCGGCCACTCGGTTTGCAGCCAGCGTTCGAGCCACGTGAGCACGCGTGCCGCGCCGCCGGTGGTGGTGGTCATCATGTAGTGCTGGTCGGCGAGTCGCACGGTCACGCCGTCGTCGAAAATCATGCCGTTTTCGTCGAGCATCAGACCATAGCGGCACTTGCCGACCTCCAGCTTGCTCCACGGATTCGTATAGACCCAGTTCAGCAATTTCGCCGAGTCGGGCCCCTGAATGTCGATCTTGCCGAGCGTCGAGGCGTCGAGAATCCCCACGCTCGTGCGCACCGCCAGCGATTCGCGCGCCACGGCGGCATGCATGTCCTCACCCGGTTTCGGGAAGTACCACGGGCGCTTCCAGTTGCCGACGTCCTCGAACGCCGCACCGTTCTCCACGTGCCATTCGTGCACTGCCGTCTTGCGTACCGGATCGAGAAACTCACCCAATTCGCGGCCGGCAAATGTGCCGAACGTCACCGGCGTGTAGTTGGGACGGAACGTTGTCGTGCCGGTTTCGGGAATGGTCTTGCCGAGCGCCTGCGCGAGAATCGCCATGCCGTTGATATTGCCGAGCTTGCCCTGATCGGTGCCGAAGCCCATGGCCGTGTAGCGCTTCACGTGTTCGACCGATTCGAAGCCTTCGCGCGCAGCCAGAAAAATATCGGCTGCCGACACGTCGTTCTGGAAATCGACGAACTGCTTCGGTCCGCGCGTTGCGAGCTCGCGGCCGCCGACGAGCCACAGCGGTTGCATCTTCGCTTCGGTAATCTCGGCGATCTGCAACGGATTCGGCCGCGCAACGATATGACCCGCCGCCCGCGCAGCCTCGACACCCGCGTCGACGGCAAAGCGGATGCCCTGTGCCAGCGTAAAGTCGCCCGCGCATGCACCGACGCTCGTCTCCGCCTGCATCGCCTTGCCCGGCACGAAGCAGGCCTTGTCGTCATGCCAGTGCGCCTTGCCGCCGGACTGGGCGAACAGGTGCAGCACCGGGCTCCAGCCACCGGACATCGCCAGCAGATCGCAAGGCAAATCGCCCTGCTTCGCGCCTACCTGTCCGTTCGAATACGACGCCACCTCGACCGAGGCGACCCGCAGCTTGCCGTGCGCCGCGGTCACGGCCACACCGTTCATCACCTTGACGCCGTAGCGGCGCGCGAGCGCGGGCAACGAGCCCTTCGATTCACCCGGGCGCGGATCGACGACCGTCACCTGAGCGCCGGCTGATTTCAGATCGAGCGCGCATTGATAACCGTCGTCGTTGTTCGTGAACACGACGGCATTGCGGCCCGGCAGTACCGCATAGCGATGCAGGTACGTCGACACCGCCGAGGCCAGCATCACGCCCGGCAGATCGTTGTTGCCGAACACGATCGGCCGCTCATGCGCGCCCGTCGCGAGAATCACGCGTTTCGCGCGAATCTTCCACATCAGTTCGCGCGTGCCCTTTCTCTGCGACACCGGCAGATGTTCCGTGAGCCGCTGCGTGACGGTGATGAGGTTATGGTCCTGGTAACCGAACGCCGTGCTGCGGCACAGAATCTTCACGTCGGGCATCTGCCGCAGTTCGTCCTCGATCTTGTGGACCCATTGCAGCGCCGGCTTGCCGTCGATCTCCGCGCGGCACGACAGCAGCGAGCCGCCGAGCTCCGGCTGATCGTCGACGAGCGTCACGCGCGCGCCGGACAATGCCGCCGCATGCGCGGCCGCCAGACCCGTCGGGCCGCCGCCGACCACCAGCACGTCGCAATGCGCAAAGCACTTGTCGTATCGATCCGCATCGGTTTGCTCGGGCGCCTTGCCGAGGCCGGCCGCATCGCGGATCACCTCTTCGTATTTCGGCCAGAATTTGCGCGGCCACATGAAGGTCTTGTAGTAGAAGCCCGCCGGAATGAAGCGAGCGAACTTCTGGTTGATCGCCATGCGGTCTTTCTCGATGCTCGGCTTCGCGTTCACGCTGGTCGCGACGAGTCCCTGATACAGCTCCACTTCGGTTGCGCGCGCGTTCGGCACCGTGTAAGCACCGGTTTCGAGCTGCACGATCGCATTCGGCTCTTCCACACCCGCCGTCACGATGCCGCGCGGCCGGTGATACTTCCAGCTGCGCGCCACGAAGTGCTCACCGTTCGCGAGCAGCGCGGAGGCGAGCGTGTCGCCCTGGTAGCCCTGGTATTTGCGCCCGTTGAACGTGAAGCTCAGGACGATCGCGCGGTTGATACGGCCGCCGCTGGGGAGTCGGTCTTTCTGGCTCATGGTGCCTTACCCTCGTTTGTCTTGCCTTGTGCGTTTGCCTCATTGGCGTCCAGCGTGAGCAGCGGACGCTCGAAGGTCTCATAGCCCTGAATCTCGTAGCTCACCGTGTCGCGCTGCGCCTTGAACCAGCGGCGGCATCCTTGCGTGTGCATCCATTGCTCGCGATGCACGCCGCGCGGGTTCTTGCGCATGAACAGGTAGTCGCCCCATTCCTTGTCGGTGAGTTTTTCCGTATCGAGCGGACGGGCGATATCCGCTTCGCCGCCGCAGGAAAATTCGGTTTCGGCGCGCGGCCCGCACCATGGGCATTCGATCAGCAGCATCTGGTTTTCCTCGGCGTGAGCGTTAGTGGGCAACAGCGGCAGCGCCGTGTTCGTCGATCAGGTGGCCGGTGTAGAAGCGGTCCAGCGAGAACGGCGCATTCAGCGGATGCGGTTCATCTTTCGCGATCGTGTGCGCATAGGCCCAACCCGACCCTGGTGTCGCCTTGAATCCGCCCGTACCCCAGCCGCAATTGAAATAAAGCCCCTTGACGTCGGTCTTGCTGATGATCGGGCATGCATCCGGCGACACGTCCACGATGCCGCCCCACTGGCGGTTCATCCGCACGCGCGAGAACACCGGGAACATTTCGACGATCGCTTCGAGCGTGCCTTCGATAATCTGGAAACTGCCGCGTTGACCGAAGCCCGTGTACTGATCGACACCCGCACCGATCACCAGATCGCCCTTGTCGGACTGACTGATGTACGCATGCACCGCGTTCGACATCACCACCGTATTGACGACCGGCTTGATCGGCTCCGACACCAGCGCCTGCAACGGATGGCTCTCCAGCGGCAAGCGGATGCCGGCCATGTCGGCGAGCGTGGACGTATTGCCTGCCGCCACCACGGCGACCTTCTTTGCCTTGATGAAGCCCTTGGTGGTATCCACACCGACCACCTGGCTGCCGTCGCGGCGAATTCCCGTGACCTGACAGTTCTGCACGATGTCGACACCATGCTGATCCGCTCCGCGTGCAAACCCCCAAGCCACCGCGTCATGCCGGGCCACACCGCCGCGCCGCTGGATCGACGCTCCGAGCACCGGGTACCGGCTATTCAGATTGATGGTCGGCTCGATTTCCTTGATCTGCTCCGGCGTGAGGAACTCGGCGTCCACACCGTTCAGCCGGTTTGCGTTCACTCGCCGTTCCGTGTCGCGCACGTCCTGCAGCGTATGCGCAAGGTTCATCACGCCGCGCTGGCTGAACATCACGTTGTAGTTGAGGTCTTGCGACAGCCCCTCCCACAGCTTCATCGCCTTCTCGTAGAGCGCGGCCGATTCGTCCCACAGGTAGTTCGAGCGCACGATCGTCGTGTTGCGCGCGGTATTGCCGCCGCCGATCCAGCCTTTCTCCAGCACGGCGATATTGCGCACGCCGTGCTCTTTCGCGAGGTAATAGGCAGTGGCGAGACCGTGCCCGCCGCCGCCGACGATCACGACGTCATACTCGCGCCTGGGCTCCGGGCTCTTCCACTGACGCTCCCAGTTCTCGTGATACGACATCCCGTTGCGCAACAGGCTGAATATCGAATAGCGGCTCATCGTTGGTCCTTTGGGTCCTGTTGTTACTCTTTGCTTCCTGATCCGTTCAACACTCGATGACGTTCACGGCAAGACCGCCGCGCGACGTCTCCTTGTATTTGGTCTTCATGTCCGCGCCGGTTTCGCGCATGGTCTTGATCACGTTGTCGAGCGACACGTAGTGCTGGCCGTCGCCCTTCATCGCCATGCGCGCGGCGTTCAGCGCCTTGATCGCGCCCATGGCGTTGCGCTCAATGCAGGGAATCTGCACGAGGCCGCCAACCGGGTCGCAGGTCATGCCGAGGTTGTGTTCCATGCCGATTTCGGCGGCGTTTTCCACCTGGGTCGGCGTGCCGCCCATCACGGCGGCGAGCGCGGCAGCGGCCATCGAACAGGCCACGCCGACCTCGCCCTGGCAGCCCACTTCAGCGCCCGAGATCGACGCGGTTTCCTTGTAGATGATGCCGATCGCGGCTGCCGTCAGCAGGAAGGTGACGATGCCTTCGTCGTTCGATGCATGCATGAACTTCACGTAGTAATGCAGTACCGCGGGAATCACGCCGGCCGCGCCGTTGGTCGGCGCCGTGACGACGCGGCCGCCCGCCGCGTTTTCTTCGTTCACGGCCATCGCGTAGAGATTGACCCAGTCGAGCATCGACAGCGGATCGCGCAACGACTCTTCCGAGCGCGAACGCAGTTGCGCGCACAAGTCGGCGGCGCGGCGCTTCACGTGCATCGGGCCCGGCAGTTCGCCACGCACCTTGCAGCCACGTTCGACGCAAGCCGACATCACGCGCCAGATCGTCAACAAGCCTTCCCGCAACTCCTGTTCGGAGCGTGACGCGCATTCGTTGCGCAGCGTCACCTCCGCGATCGACAAACCGGTTTCGCGGCACACGCGCATCAGATCGTCGCCGGTGCGAAACGGATACGGCACGTCCGCGCCGGCGCGCAGGCCGTTGACGCGGTCGCCTTCGCGATTGATCACGAAGCCGCCGCCGATCGAGTAATACTCTTTCTCCACCAGCAGTTGGCCGTTTTCGTCGAAAGCCTGAAAACGCATGCCGTTCGGATGCACGACGCTCGAACCCGGCGCACCCGGCATCAGCTTGCGGAAGAAGCCCAGTTGTTCGCGCTCGTCGAATTTGACCGGGTGCTTGCCGAGCAGCATCAGTTGCTTCGTTTCGCGAATCGCTTGCAGGCGCGGCTCGATTACGTCCGGGTCGATCAGATCGGGCAGATTGCCTTCGAGGCCGAGCAGCACCGCCTTGTCCGTGCCGTGCCCCTTGCCCGTCGCGCCAAGCGAGCCGAACAGTTCGACCTTGACGCGGCGCACGAAGCCAAGCAGATTGGCGTCCTCGATGTGCGAAGCGAAGCGGCACGCAGCGATCATCGGCCCGACGGTGTGCGAGCTGGAGGGACCGATGCCGATCTTGAACAGATCGAAAACGCTGACGTTCATGGTGTGCCTTGTACGTTGCGATACCAGATTTAGCGGGGTTGCCGGTTTGGCTTCAACTAGCCGCTATTGCACCGCACGTCAAATTGGACCGATAGAATAAAAACGGCATGACAGTGGGATAGTGACGTCAAGCGGAGCGCCGGTCACGCGCAGCGGCGCATTTGCGATGACTTCTGACGCATTTTCGACAGGCGCCGGACTTGCGGTTCGCGATGCTCGGAACAACGCTGAATGGGCCGCTATCCCCGGTGCTATGCTTGATTCAACTCTTTTCTTTTGCTGGCTGCATGCATGAATTCCGCTGAACCGCGTCCCCTTCAATCGATCGACGGCTCCTCGAAGCAGCGCATCCGCTTCGGCATCATCCTGCTGCCGAACTTCACGCTGACGGCGTTCTCCGGGTTCGTCGACCTGTTGCGCCTGTCCGCGGACGAAGGCGACTTCAGCAAACCCGTGCGCTGTTCGTGGAGCGTGATAGGGGAAACCCTCGCCCCCGTCCGTGCGAGTTGCGGGATCCAGATCACGCCGTGGGAAACCTTCGACAAGGCCGAGCCGTTCGATTACGTCGTGGTGGTGGGCGGCCTGCTGCATTCCGGGCCGGCCGCGAACGACGCAACGCTCGCCTTCATCCGCCGCGCCGCCGCTACCGACGCAACCCTGGTCGGCATGTGCACGGGCGTGTTTTCGCTGATGCGCGCGGGCGTGCTGGACGGCCATCGCATCTGCGTGAGCTGGTTTCACTACTGGGATTTCATCGAACGCTTTCCGGCGGTCAATGAAGAGACGCTGGTGGCGGACAGGCTGTTCGTGATCGACCGCCGGCGCATCACGTGTTCGGGTGGACGCGCGTCGATCGACGTGGCGGCGGCGATCCTGCTGCGCCACTTTGAAACGGCCACGGTACAGAAGGCACTGCGCATTCTGCTGGTCGACGATATGCAGAAAGGTAATGCACCACAGCCGCATCCACCAGGTCTTGCACCCGCGGCGCATCCGAAGGTGAAGCGCGCGATTCTGCTGATGGAACAGCACGTGGGCCGCTCGCTGTCGCTCGACGAACTGGCGCGCAAGCTCGATCTGTCACCGCGTCAGCTTGAGCGGCTCTTCAAGGCGGAAACCGGCAAGGCGCCGCAGGCCTACGCGAAGCAGGTACGCTTGCGCACCGCCGCGTGGCTGCTGACGAGTTCGGATAAGACGGTCGCGGACATTGCCTCCAGTTGCGGCTTTTCCGATGCCTCGCATCTGGGCCGCGAGTTCCGCAAGCAGTTCGGCCTGCCGCCGATGATGTACCGCGAGCAACGCGGCACGGCGGCGGAAGCGGATGACGGCTCGGGCTACGACGAGACTTTTCCGGGGCGGGCCCAGGCGATCTAGGCCCGAGTCCCTCTTACTGCCCTGCGACGTACGCCTTCACCGCCGGCAAGCCGTCCTTGCCATCGAACGTCTTCACGCCCGCAAGCCACTTGTCGAGCACGCCCGGATTCGCCTTCAGCCAATCCCTGGCCGCCTTGTTCGGATCGGTCTTGTTCATGATCGGCAGCATCACGTGGTTCTCGATGTCGGTCGTGAAGTGCAGGTTCGACACGAGTTTCGCGACGTTCGGGCAACGCGTCGAGTAATCGGTCGGCACGACCGTCATCACTTTGGCTTCGCCGTAGTTCGGCCCGAACACGTCGTCGCCGCCGGACAGATAATCGATCTTCATCTGCACGTTCATCGGATGCGGTTCCCAGCCGAGAAACACGATCGGCTTCTTATCGCGAATCGCGCGATTCACTTCGACCAGCATGCCCGCCTCGCTCGACTCCACCAGCTTGAACTTGCCAAGGCCGAACTGGTTGCTGTCGATCATCTTCTTGATCAGCGCATTGCCGTCGTTGCCTGGTTCGATCCCGTAGATCTTGCCGTCGAGCTTGTCGTAGTTCTTCGCAATGTCGGCAAAGCTCTTGATGCCCGCCTGATACGCGTAATCAGGCACCGCCAGCGTGTATTTCGCGCCGGTCAGGTTCGGCGTGGACAGCACGGTGAGCTGACCGGCCTTCCTGAACGGATCGATGATCGGATCCATGGTCGGCGACCAGTAACCGAGAAACACGTCGATCTGCTTGCTCTTCACGCCCGCAAAGGTGATCGGCACCGAGGCGATGGTTTTGGTCGGCTTGTAGCCGAGGCCTTCGAGCACCGTCGAAGCGAGACCGGTGGTTGCCGCAATATCGGTCCAGCCGACGTCGGCGAACCGGACGTCCCGGCAGGTGGCAGGTTCCACGGCAAAGACAGACGACACCGACAGCGCGCACAACGACGCAGCCCACAAACGTTTCATGGCGTTCCCTCAGGGTGATTGAAGCTAGACTGGTTTTATCAAGTGGATTTTCCAGGCGCGATGAATCGCGCCGACTTACTCGAAGCCAACTCTTTTACGTCAACCCGGTCACGCCGACAGCCGCCGCTCGACGCTTGGCGCGTGCCCAAACTGCGCGCGATAGGCCTTGCTGAAATGGCACGGCGAATGAAAGCCGCACACGGCCGTTACGCGTGCAATCGAAGCGTCCGTGTTGCGCAGCAGCTCGCGCGCCCGGCGCAAGCGCAAAGTCAGGTAGTAGTGCGTCGGCGATACGCTCAGGAACATCTTGAACATGCGCTGCAAATGACGTTGCGACAATTGCACGAGCCGCGCAAGCTCATCGAGCGATAACGGTTCTTCGATGTTCGCCTCCATCAGGCGCACGACTTCGATCAATTCCGCCCGCGAGAAACCCACCCGCGCATCGACCGGGATATGCTGATAGTCGGTCGAACCGCGAATCCGTTCGACGATGAACTGCTCGGACACCTGCGCCGCGACCGCATGGCCGAGGCGCATGCCCACCAGGTTCAACATCAGGTCGAGCGGCGCGGTGCCGCCCGTGCACGTCAGCCGGTCGCGGTCGATCACGAACAGCTCATCGGCGAAACGCACGTGCGGGTAGCTTTTGTGCAACGGCGACATATCTTCCCAATGCACGGTACAGCGATAACCGTCGAGCAGGTTCGCGGCCAGCAGCGCGTAGGGCCCGGTGCACAGTCCGCCCAGCGGAATCCCTTGCGACGCAACGTCCTGCAGCAACGCGATCACCGTCTCGTTCACGTAATCGCGCACATGCCAGCCGGCGCAGACGATCAGCACGTCCGGCATACCCGCTTCAGCGAGCGTCGTGGTCGGCCTCACGGTGATGCCGTTGCTCGCTCGAGCCGGCTCGCCGTCCGGTGTAATCACCGACCATCTGTAGTGCTGCGCGCGGCCGACATAATTGGCCATGCGCAGCACTTCGACCGCGCTCGTGAACGCGATCATCGAAAAGTTCGGCAGCGTCAGAAAACCAAAGTGCGCGAGCCCGGACAACGGCGAATCGGTTGAGGCCTCGACAGTAGGAATCGCGTCGCGCTTCATAGGCGGCTCAGCTGTGCTGCGCCGTCGGCGCGCGGCGCACCTTCATGACGCTGCGCAGGCCCGACAGCAGCGGCGCCCGCGCCGTGCCCGGCGAGCGGCCGAAACTTTCGGTAATGCGGTCGAGAATGATCGCCAGCATCACCACCGAGAGACCGCTTTCGAAGCCAAGACCTATATCGAGCCGCTGAATACTCGCCAGCACGTCGTTGCCGAGACCGCCCGCGCCCACCATCGAGGCGATGATCACCATCGAGAGCGCCATCATGATGGTCTGGTTCACACCCGTCATGATCGACGGCAGCGCGTTCGGAAACTGCACCTTGTAGAGCAATTGCCAAGGCGTACAGCCGAACGCCTCGCCAGCTTCGACGATTTCGCGATTCACATGCTTGATGCCGAGCGACGTGAGACGCACAGCCGGCGGCATGGCGAAAATGACGGTGGAGAGAATCCCTGGCACGCGGCCAAGACCGAACAGCATCGCCGCCGGAATCAGGTAGACGAACGCGGGCATGGTCTGCATCAGATCGAGCACGGGTCGCACGATCATCTCGACGGTGCGGCTCTTCGCGGTCCAGATGCCGAGCGGCACGCCGAACAGCAGGCTGATCAGGGTCGACGAAAGCGTGAGGCCGAGGGTAATCACCATCTGGTCCCAGAAGCCGGTGCCATAGATCAGCAACATTGCCAGCAGCGTGAACAGCGCGAAACGCCAGCCAACCCGCCACAAACCGATTCCGACGAAAAACGCCATCAGAGCCCACATCGGCACGGCTTGCAGACCGTGCTCGATCAGCGCGGCAAAACTTTCGATAACCTTGCCGATCGAATCGAAGGTTTTCGCGTCGTGGTCGAGCAGGTAGTGAACGCCGTGATCGACCCAGGCGCCAAGTGGAATGACTTCAGACATGGGAACCTCGATGGCGCGTGAGAACGTGCAGCACGTTCGTCTTGTTGATCGAACCGCAGTAGGAGCCGTCCGCTTCGACGACCGGCAGCGGTGCGCGGCTCGCCACCACGCGTTCGACGACGTCGTCCAGAGGCGTGGTACGGCGGATGCACTCGATGTGATTGAGTTGCGGTGACGCACTGCCCATTGCATCGCGGCACACGAAGCCGCGAATCTTGCGCTCGGCGTCGAGCACGAACGCGTAGTCGGCGCTGCCGTTGAGCGTCGCGGCCACGCTCGAGGCGTCGATCTGCGGCGAATGCTGCATGAGCGGCACCGCGTCTGTCTGCATCAGGTCGCCGGCCGTCAGATAGCGGCTGGTGTCGATGCCTTCGAAGAACGCGCGCACGTAGTCGTCGGCGGGATTGGTGATGATTTCCTGCGGCGTGCCGATCTGCACCACCTTGCCGCCTTCCATGATCGCGATCCGGGTGCCGATGCGCATCGCCTCTTCCAGATCGTGCGAGACGAACAGGATCGTGCGTTGCTGCTCGCGTTGCAGATCGAGCAGCACGTTCTGCATTTCCTTGCGCTTGAGCGGATCGAGTGCGGAGAACGCTTCGTCCATGATCATCAGCGACGGATTGACGGCCAGCGCCCGCGCCAGACCCACGCGCTGCTGCATGCCGCCGGACAATTGGGCCGGCAGCTTTTCCGCGAACGGTGCGAGGCCGACCTGTTCAAGCACGGCCATGGCGCGCTTCTCGCGCTCCTTCTTGCCCACGCCCGCCACTTCCAGTCCGAACGCCGCATTGGACAGAACCGTGCGCTGCGGCATCAACGCGAAGGACTGGAACACCATGCTCATGTCCTTGCGGCGCAACGCCGTGAGTTCCCGGCGCGGCACGCTCACCACGTCGCGGCCGTCGATCAGCACCTTGCCGGCCGACGGGTCGACGAGCCGATTGATCAGGCGAATCAGCGTCGACTTGCCGGAGCCGGACAGCCCCATCAGGACGAAGATCTCGCCTTCCTTGACTTCGAACGATACGTTGTGGACACCGACTATCTGACCGGTGCGCGCGAACACTTCTTCTTTCGTCGCGCCGCCTGCCAGCATGCCGATCGCCTGTTTCGGGTTAGTGCCGAACACCTTGCACAGCCCTTCGACCACGACCTTGGGGGAATTCATTGAATGCTCTCCGTGCGTGGCGGACGTCCGTCCGCGCTGTGCATACATAGTTGCCAGAAAAAAGTACGCCTAGCCGACTATTTGCGACAACCACATGTGGAAATACGACACCGCGGCCGCGCGGGTTCCGGCCGGCGGCGGCCAAAACCCGGCTGGACAAGGGTTTGCGGGGTATGGAGGGGGCTCGCCGTGCGTGTCGCGCCAGAGCAAGTCGGGGCGGTCCGGCGAAAAAACTCCTGAACCGGAGAAGCGGCGGGCGGACTTGCGGCGGTGCAGCAAGCGCACCGGTGCCCAGCGGGCATGGTAGCGCACCCGCGAATGGCGTGAACGACAGGGGTGGGATGGGGATTGAGGCTGACGGCGTACCGTCTTCGAAATGACGAAAAAGGTCCTTCGCCTCCCCTAAGGAGAAGTTAAGGAAAACTGCTTATTGTGTAGACATGCGCTGGCCGGAAATGGCCGGTGCGGCACCCTCACCCAATTGGAGAACCGTCATGAAAGCACTCAAACACGTCATGCTCATCGCTTCGTTCATCGCGATCCCGACCCTGTCGTTCGCCCAACAAATGAACACACCCACGAACGGCGCCACACCCGCACCCACGGTTTCGCTGCACGACACGCAGAACAATCAGCCGGGCACGCAAAATCAGCAGCCATCGCACAAGATGTCGGGCTACGGCGACAGCTCGGGTTACGGCGCACCTGCGACAAGCTTTTCACAATCGTCAACGATGCATTTCGCGGGCAAGAACTCGCGCCTGTTCAATCATTGAATACGCGCGATGACGGGCTGCGTTTGCCGCCCGCGAGCGAGGTCATTGCGGCGCCGGCGCTGCCCGATAGCCTCGCCGGCCAACGGCGAGAGCAAGTATGGCGGATACCGCAAGACTTGCCGCCACCACGTAGAGTCCGGCAGCATATCCCCCAGTCAGACTCTTCAGCCAGCCAATCGCAAATGGGCCGACAAAGCCGCCGAGGTTGCCGATCGAATTGATCATGGCAATACCGGCCGCCGCGCCGGCGCCCGATAGGAAGGTACTCGGCATGGCCCATAACGGCGCCTTCGCCGCACTAATGCCCACGTTCACGACGATCAGCGCAAGCACCACCGCGACGACCGTGTCCGCAAAGCCAGCCCATGCGAGCCCGACGCCTGCCGCGACGCATGGGATCACCACGTGCCACGTGCGCTCTCCCGTGCGATCGGAGTGGCGTGCCCACATCACCATGCCGAGCACGGCGAGCACGCTGGGAATCGCATTCAATGCGCCCGTGCCGAGCGCGCTGAAGCCGAATTGACGAATGATCAGCGGCGCCCATAAGCCGAGCGTATAAAGACCCGCGGACGTGCCGAAGTAAATCATCGACATGATCCACACACGCGGGTCGCGTAAGGCGGCGAGCGCGCCCGCTGCGTGGCCTGCTTGCGACTCACGTCCCGCGCGCTCGTC
Organism: Paraburkholderia fungorum; assembly: GCF_902833645.1. GTDB lineage: Bacteria > Pseudomonadota > Gammaproteobacteria > Burkholderiales > Burkholderiaceae > Paraburkholderia > Paraburkholderia fungorum. Next base: position 49,226 of record NZ_CADFGE010000002.1, on the reverse strand, counting down.
ACGCAAGGTTGAGATCAGCCACGCTTTCTCATCCGCGGCGAGCCATGCCGCTTTCTCCGGCGAATCGGTGAGCGCTTTCAACACGGTGAAACCGAGAATGACAGCGGGAATCGCTTCGATGATGAACAGCCATTGCCAGTCTTTCAATCCGAACAGCGCCGGCATCTGCATGATGGCGCCTGAGATGGGCGAACCGATTGCCGTCGACAAAGGCGCGGCCGCCATGAACGCCGCGGCCGCGACTGCACGTTGACGCGCGGGAAACCACTGGCTGAGATAGAGAATGATGCCGGGAAAGAAACCCGCTTCCGCGACCCCGAGCAAAAAACGCAGCACGTAGAACGAGTTCGGCCCAACGACAAACGCGGATGCCGCCGACACCAGCCCCCACGTCACCATCACGCGCGCAATCCAGATACGCGCACCGACCTTGTTCAGAATGAGGTTCGACGGCACCTCGAACAGGAAGTAGCCAAGAAAGAAGATGCCGCCGCCAAGTCCGAACATGGTCGGCGAAAGGCCCAGGTCCTTATTCATCGTGAGCGCGGCGAAACCGACGTTCACACGATCGAGAAAGCTGACGAAGTAAAGCAGCATGACGAACGGCAAAATGCGCCACGTCAGCTTGCGAACCACGCGGGCTTGCAATTCATTGGCCATGCGAGTCTCCATTCTTTGAACCGCCCGTGACGTGTGCGTCCGGGCGGTATGTTCTTTTGAAATGCGTGCGTTGCGTGTTGCGTGTTGCGGGGTTCCGGATTCAGGCTGCCTTGAACTGCGCCGCCGGTTCCTCTGCGAGAATTGCGCAGACGGCATCGGTCACCTGCACGGTCGTCGCCGTGCCGCCAAGGTCGCCCGTGTGCAACGCCGGATCAGCGGTGATGCGTTCGATCGCGCTCATCAATTGCTGCGCGGCGGCCACCTCGCCCAGGTGCTCGAGCATCATCACCACCGACCAGAACGTGCCGACCGGATTGGCGAGACCCTTGCCCATGATGTCGAAAGCGGAGCCGTGAATCGGTTCGAACATCGACGGATAGCGCCGCTCGGGGTCCAGATTCGCGGTCGGCGCAATGCCGAGGCTGCCGGCCAGCGCTGCGGCCAGATCGCTAAGAATGTCCGCGTGAAGATTGGTCGCGACGATCGTATCGAGCGTTGCGGGACGGTTGACCATGCGCGCGGTGGCGGCGTCGACGAGTTCCTTGTCCCATTTGACGTCGGGAAATTCTTTTGAGACTTCGAGCGCGATCTCGTCCCACATCACCATCGCGTGACGTTGCGCATTGCTCTTGGTAATCACCGTCAACAGCTTGCGCGGCCGCGACTGAGCGAGGCGGAATGCGAATCGCAGAATGCGCTCGACACCCGCGCGGGTCATCATCGACACATCCGTTGCCACTTCGATCGGATGGCCCTGATGCGCGCGTCCACCTACGCCGGAGTACTCGCCCTCCGAGTTCTCGCGAACGATCACCCAGTCGAGATCCTTCGGCCCGCAGCGCTTTAACGGTGCGTCGATACCGGCAAGGATGCGGGTGGGACGCACGTTCGCGTACTGATCGAAGCCCTGGCAGATTTTCAGGCGCAGTCCCCACAGCGTCACGTGATCGGGAATATGCGGGTCGCCCGCCGAGCCAAACAGAATGGCGTCCTTGTTGCGGATAGCGTCGAGCCCGTCGGCCGGCATCATCACGCCATGTTCGCGGTAGAAGTCGCCGCCCCAGCCGAAGTTCTCGAACTCGAACCGGAAGGCGTCGCTTCGCGCGGCGATCGCTTCGAGAACGCGTTGGCCTGCCGGCACGACTTCCTTGCCGATGCCGTCGCCGGGGATGGTTGCGATGCGGTAGGTCTTCATGGGCGTCTCCTGGATGTTGAATGGTTGACCGCAATCCTAGAACGAGGACCGCTCGTGAAAACGCTGCTAAACTCAAAGCATCCTTAACCTGAAGTTAACAATGGGTTCTGATCGGAGATGCTCGCCGGCCTGCACATGGCCCCACTGACCGATCTGCTCATGGGCCCGCTTCTTAGCCCACTCCTCAGCCCGCGCATTGGCCCGTCGATTGCCCAACCAAGATGACCTCAGCGATACACCCGGACGACCTCGCCTTCTTCTCCACGCTCGCCGCAAGCGGCAGCCTGACCGCCGCTGCGCGTGAACTGGGTTTGAGCACCGCGGCCGTGAGCAAGCATCTGGCGCAAATGGAATCGCGTGCGGGGGTGTCGCTAGTCACCCGCACAACGCGGCGCATGAGTCTCACGCCGGAGGGCGAACTTTATCTGACCCGCGCACGGCGCATCCTGAGTGAAATGGACGACCTGGCCCAATTGCTCGGCGGTTCGCAGGCCGCGCCGAAAGGTTTGCTGCGCGTGAACGCGACCCTCGGCTTTGGCCGTAGTCACGTGGCGCCATTGATTTCGCGGTTCGTGCGGCGCTTTCCCGAAGTGGACGTGCAACTGCAACTCTCCGTCGACCCACCGCCGATCAGCGACGATGCGTTCGACGTGTGCGTGCGTTTCGGCGAACCGCCGGATGCTCGCGTGATTGCTCGGCGGGTCGCGTCCAACCGGCGGCTGCTTTGCGCATCGCCGGCGTATTTCGCTAAACGGCGTACGCCACGCAGCCCGGCGGAGTTATCGCAACACAACTGCATCGGCATTCGTCAGGGCGACGACGGCTATGGGCTATGGCGCCTAACCAGCGGACGCGGTTCAGCCGAAAAAACCGAGACGGTTCGCGTGCGAGGCAACCTCACCACCAATGACGGCGAGATCGCGGTGAAGTGGGCGCTGGACGGCCACGGCATTCTGATGCGGGCGGAATGGGATATCGCGGAGTATCTCGCCGATGGCCGCCTGATCCACGTCCTGCCGGAATACCGCACACCGGGCGCCGATATTTACGCGGTGTATCCGCAACAATTGCAAATGACCGCGCGGGTCAAGGCATTCGTCGACATGCTGATCGAGGCGCTCGGCACGCGCTGAATCGACTCCCAGATAGTTCTGCAATGCAGAACATCCACGTCACGCGGATAGGTGGCAATTCAAACCGGATAATTCCCGCAATCTCCTTGTATTACATAGCCTTACGGTGCAAATCAAGCGCACTGAAAACGCCAGGTGTTTTCCCTATTCTGGCCTGCATTGCAGTCCAATCGAGCGATTTCCCCCGTTGACACAGAACGAACGGTCGTGCCAAATTGCGCCTGCATCCTGTGCGCAAGCACGCGACCAATGAACTCATAGCCGCGCCGAGCCACCCCACAGATCAGGAGACAAGCCAGCAGGCAACCGGACTCGAAGTACGCTCCAGCAGACCCATTCTTTTGCAATCCTTAGCAGGTTGCGAAGGTCTTTCGTCGCCCATTGAAATCGCATCGCGCAACAGATCGCCAGAACCTTGCAGCACACGCATTACTTCGCCAGTTCACTCGATTCCAATAAACACGGAGACACGAAGCATGCAGGCAAGTTATCGCAATCGGCTTGGAACCATTCTTGGATTAGTCGGCGCATGCGCACTAGGCGCCGCCCAAAACGCCCATGCGCAAAGCAGCGTCACGCTGTACGGTATCGTCGACGGCTCCCTGCTCTACACCAGCAAAACACTCAACCCGGCAACCGGCCAGAGCGCCGGGCATCAGTACTCGTTTACCGACAGCGGCCTGTCGGGTTCGCGCTTCGGCATGCGTGGCGCGGAGGATCTCGGCGGCAGCGTGCGCGCGATCTTCGAACTCGAAAGCGGTATCAGCATCGCCAACGGCTCGCTCAGCAATTCGAACGGCAACGAATTCGGCCGTCAGGCGTGGGTCGGCATCGATAGCCGCTACGGTACAGTCAAGGCCGGTTTGCAGTTCTCGCCTTTCTTCCTCGCGGTGTACGACTTCGATCCGCGCGAGATGTCGTACTTCGGCAGCGGTCTCGTCACCTACCTCAACAACGTCTATGTGACCGGGCTGTTCAACCCGAACGGCATTTCGTACACGTCGCCGGAAATCGCCGGTCTGCAAGCCAGCGCGATGATGGCGCTTGGTGGCACAGCCGGGGATTTTCAGGCGGGGCGCCAGTACTCGGCGAGCCTGCGTTATCACCTCGGCTCGCTGACCGTCGATGCCGCGCTTTACAGCGGCAACGCCGGCGGAAGCGCGGCATCGATCGCCATTCCGAGCGTGGTCGAATTCGACGGCCGCGCAATCGGCGCCAGCTACGTATTCAACAACCTGACCGTGAAGGCGTCCTACGTGCAGTACAAGGTGGCGGGGTCGTTCAACGATCGCGTCTATTCAGGCGGCGCCAGCTATCGCTTCACCCCCGCGCTGACCGTCGATGCGGGCGTGTGGGTCACGCGCGACGGCAACAACTCGTCGAACAATTCGATACTCGCGTCCACCGGGCTCGATTATTCGTTGTCGAAGGCTACCGTGGTGTATGGACAAGCGGGCTTCGTCACCAACCATGGCGCGATGCATACGGGCTTGTCCGTCAACAACGCGTTGAACGAAGCGACCGGCACAACCGCCGGTGTGAGCCTCGGTATCCGGCACATGTTCTAGTCGCAGGTGCGCAACGCGAGAGGCCGGCGTGCCGCGCGAAGCAGTGCGCCGGACGAATCATGCGGAGCGACGCGCTACAGATCGTAGCCGGGATTGCGCCGTGTCAGACGCCGCAGCAGGCCGGGCCACACCAGATCGGCGCCCTTGCCTTTGCTGACTTGACGCGCCTGCTCACCCATCGTTTCGATAATCGATTGCGGCACTTCGATCAGCTTGCCGCCGGCTTGCGCGAGGATCTGGATACGACATGACGTTTCGAACAGATACATCGCCTGAAATGCTTCGGCGACAGTGCGTCCACAGGTCAGTAGTCCGTGATTGCGCAGCATCATGTAATTGGCCTCACCGAGATCGGCGACCAACCTCGCCTTCTCCGCATCGCGCAGCGCGACGCCTTCATAGTCGTGATAGGCGAGATTCGTCAGCACGAAGCCGGATTGCTGCGACAACGGCAGCAAGCCGGCCTCTTGCGCTGCGACCGCGACGCCGTGCGCCGTATGTGTGTGCAGCACGCAGTTCACGTTAGGCCGCGCTTCGTGCACGGCGCTATGAATCACGAAGCCGGCAGGATTCACGTCGAACGGAGTCGGCATCACGGGCTGCCCCTCGTGGTCCACCTTGACCAGACTCGATGCCGTGATTTCCTCGAAGAACAGGCCGTACGGGTTAATCAGAAACTCATGCTCGCGGCCTGGTACACGTGCCGAAATATGCGTGAACACCAGGTCGTCCCAACCGAACAACGCCACCAGCCGGTAGGCTGCGGCGAGTTCGACACGGACCTGCCACTCTTCTGGCGACACCATCTGACGAACGCTGGGGATATCAAGTGCGGAATTCATGGAGACACCTTGAGCCAGGCGATGAGCATCATGTTGACGGCCGCTTTGTGAAGCATTCGCGCGCGGATGTGGGAGCGCGTTAGCGGTGATTCATTTCTGCATTGCAGAATACTGGTGCGCACAAAGTGAAGTCAAGCCGACTTCGCTTTTCACCAACGCTGCTTCTGAGCGCAGCGGATGAATTTTCTATCTATGCCGAATACAGTAACGGCGCGGCTCCCGGGCGATGCTCACGGCTTCGTCAAACGCACTGGCTCAGTGCATACGCCATCTAAGTGACTTCCCTAATAATCTGCATTGCAGAACAATCAAATGGAAAAACCTATTGACGGAAAGCGAACGCCCGTGCCAAATTTCTCTCGCGCAGCCTTTGCAACTGACGCCGATGCGCGCGTGTTTCAAACCGTTCACGAGCGTCGACAAACGTCGATCACGGCCGCCGGATTCGGGCAGCGGCTGTTGTCCCGTCCGTAGTCAGGCGTGTGGCGATGCCTCCCTGGAAACCAGGGGAAGCACTGCACCGCGCGCCTTCCGTTGGAGGGTGTAAAAGCGTGGATATGTTTTTGCAGCAGGTTCTCAACGGGTTGACGCTGGGCGGCATCTACAGCCTCGTCGCGCTCGGACTCACACTGGTCTACGGCATTCTCGCGGTGCCGAACTTCGCCCACGGCGCGTTCTACATGGTCGGCGCGTTCGTCTCGTTCTACCTGATGAGCAGGCTCGGCTTGAACTACTGGCTTGCCATGATCGGCTCCGGCCTCGCGGTCGCCGTGCTCGCGATCCTCGCTGAACGACTAGTGTTCAATCCGCTGCGCAAATCGTCCGAATTGCATCCGATGATCGCCGCGATCGGCCTTCTGCTGTTTCTCGAAGCCGGCGCGCAAGCGATCTGGGGCGCGGATTTTCATCGCATGGCTACGCCCTACGCCGGAATCGTCGACCTCGGCGGCGTGACCGCACCGTTGCAGCGCCTCCTGATCATCGGCGCGGCGTTCGCATTGGTGGTGCTGCTGCAACTCTTCCTCAGATACACGGTGATCGGCTCGAGCATCATCGCGATGGCGCAGGACCGCGAAGGCGCCTCGCTGATGGGCATCGACGCCAACAAAGTGACGATGCTGACCTTCGGCATCTCGGGCCTGCTCGCCGCCGTGGCGGCCACGCTGTACGCGCCGATCAACCTCGTCTATCCGGCGATGGGCCAACTGGTGATCCTGAAGGCCTTCGTCATCATCATTCTCGGTGGCATGGGCAGCGTGCCGGGCGCGATCGCGGGCGGCCTGATCATCGGCATGGCCGAGAGCTTCGGCGCGTTCTACATTTCGACCGACTACAAGGACATCATCGCCTTCGCGCTGCTGGTGGTGATTCTGTCGGTTCGTCCTCAAGGACTGTTCACCAGGGAACTGCGCGCATCGTGAAATCAGTCATAAAAATAGTCGAGGGCAAGCGTGGATGGATGCTGTTGTTCGTGCTGGGCCTCGTGTTCCCGTTTCTGGCCAGCAACGACTACATGCTCACGGTGATGTCCACCGCCTACGTCTTCGCGCTGGCCACCGTCGGGCTGAATCTGATTACCGGCTATACGGGACAGTTCAATCTCGCGCACGGCAGCTTCATGGCGGTGGGCGCATACACGGTGGGTATTCTGACGGTCGATCATCAGGTGCCGTTCTGGCTCGCATTTATTGCCTCGGGTGTGGTTGTCGCGATACTGGGCGCGCTGGTCGGTCTCGTGTCGTTGCGTCTGCGTGGCCATTACTTTTCCATTTTCACGCTGTGCGTCGGCTACATCATGTTTCTTGTGATCGAGAAATGGGACGCTCTCACGCATGGTGTCTCGGACATCGTCGGCATTCCGGCGCCGTCGGGCTTCGGCATCGTGTCGTTTGAGAACCCGCTGCCGCTCTATTACCTGGTGTTTGCGTTTCTCGTGCTTGGTGTATGGCTGATGCATCGCATCGTCAATTCGCTGCTCGGCCGGACCTTCATGGCGATCCGCAATAGCGACGGCCTCGCGCAATCGCTCGGCATCAACCTGATGCGCAACAAGGTGCTGGCCTTCGTGCTCTCGGTCGTCTATGCCGGGTTCGCGGGCGGTCTCTATGCGGGCGCCGTGCGCTTTCTCGGCCCGGATCTGGCCGGCGTCGAGCACACCTTCGACATGACCATGTACATGCTGGTAGGCGGTATCGGCACCCTCGCCGGGCCGCTGCTCGGCGCGCTCGCCATACCATGGCTCACACAGTATCTGCAGTTCCTGCAGGCGTACCGCTTCGTCGTGTTCGGGCCGATCCTGATTCTGCTCGTGATCTTTCTCCCGAACGGGATCGTCGGTTTGTATATCGCAAGAAAAAACCGGCGTGCGAAATCGGCTTCGCCGAAGAACGGCATGGCCGCACGTCAAGCGCAACGCGCGCGCGGAGACCGCCATGCTTGAAATCCACTCGCTCAGCAAACGCTTCGGCGGCCTCGTCGCAGTGGACGACGTCAGCACGCATATCGAAGCCGGCAAGATCAACGCGATCATCGGGCCGAACGGCGCGGGCAAAACCACCTTCTTCAATCTGATCAGCGGCACTCATCTGCCGAGTTCAGGGCGCATCCTCTTCAAAGGCCAGGATGTAACAAAGCTGGGCGCCGACCGGATGGCGCGCCTCGGTGTCGCGCGCACCTTTCAATCGACCGCGCTGTTCGATCGAGCCAGCGTGCTCGACAACCTGATCGTCGGTCACCGGCTGCGGACGCGCTCGGGGCTATGGGACGTACTGACTCATTCGGCGCGGCTCAAGCAGGAAGAACGCATCTGCCGCGACAAGGCGCGCGAGGCGCTGGACTTCGTCGGCTTGTCGGCGATCGCGGAACGGATGGCGGGCGACATCTCGCAGGAAGAGCGCAAACGCGCGGCCGTGGCACTCGCGCTTGCCACTGAACCGAGCCTGATGCTGCTCGATGAACCGGCGGGCGGCGTCAATCCCGAAGAGACCGAAGGGCTTGCCGAACTGATCCGCAAGCTGGTGAAACACGGCGTGACGGTGTGCCTTGTGGAGCACAAGATGAATATGATCATGAAGCTCGCCGAGCGCATCATGGTGCTGAACTACGGCAAGAAAATCGCCGAGGGCACGCCCGCCGAAATTCGCGCGACCCCGGCCGTGATCGACGCCTACCTGGGGAGCGAGCATGCTGAAGTTTGACAACGTCTCGCTCGATTACGGCAGCTTCCGCGCACTGGACGGCATCAATCTGCACGCGAACGACGGTGAACTGGTGGTGCTGCTTGGCGCAAACGGCGCGGGCAAGAGTTCGATCTTCCTCGCCACGAGCGGCCTGCGGCGCGCCGCGAGCGGCAGTCTGCGCCTGGGCACGCGCGAGTTGCTCGGCATGACGCCCGCGCAGATCGTGAAGAACGGCGTGATTCAATGTCCCGAAGGCCGCAAGCTGTTCCCGGGTATGTCGGTACTGAAGAATCTCACGCTCGGCGCCTACGTGCATCGCGGCGACAAAGCCGGCAATCAGCGCAATCTGGACCAGGTGTTCGCACTCTTCCCGCTGCTCGCCGAACGCAAGGACCATGCGGCGGGTTCGCTATCAGGGGGCCAGCAACAGATGGTGGCGATCGGCCGCGCGATGATGGCGCGGCCCAAGGTGCTGTTGCTCGACGAACCGTCACTCGGTCTCGCACCGCTGGTGGTCAAACAGGTATTCGAGGTCATCCAGCAGATCAATCGCGCGGGCACGACTGTGCTGCTCGCCGAACAGAACGCATTCGCGGCACTGAAAATCGCGCACCGTGCGTACGTGATCGAGAACGGCCGCATCGTGCTGGAAGGCGATCACGCGAGTCTGATGAATAACGAAGCGATCCGGCGCGCTTACGTCGGCGGCTGAACGAAATTGACGCACGGCCTGGCGCATGAAGATCATGCACCGGGGCGATGCGAATAATCCCAAAGGAGACACGTATGACGATCAAACGCTTGTACGCACGGGCGGGCCTGTGCGCGGCTGTCGCGACGACTGCGCTATTGGGCACGGGCGCCGCAATGGCGCAACAGGTGGTCCATATCGGCTACTCGGGCCCGTTGAGCGGCGGCGCGGCGAAGTACGGTCAGGAAGTGCTCGACGGAATGCAGATGGCGGCGGCCGATGTCAATCAGGCCGGCATCGAAGTGGCCGGCAAGAAGATCAAGTTCGAAATCGTGCCGCTCGACGACAAGTACAACCCCGCCGAAACCGCGATCAATGCGCGGCGTCTCGCGCAGGAGCAGCAGGCCGCGGTCGTGCTCGTGCCGCATTCGGGTGGCGGCTTCGCCGTGCAGACCAGCAACGAGCAGCAGAAACTACTGCTGCTCTCCTACACCAGCGTGCCGCAGATCAGCGAGCGCGGCAACAAACTCACCGTACGTATTCCGCCCGCGTTCACGTCGTATCTGAACTCGTTCGTCAAGTACGAAATGGCGACGTACGGCAAGAAAGTGGCGCTTGCGGCCACCGATACCGATTACGGCAAGGTCTGGGTTGCCGCATTCAAACCCGCATGGGAGGCGGCCGGCGGCACGGTCGTCGCGGACAATGCAATGTCGTATAACCGCGCCACCGATTTCTATAGCGGCGTAAGCCGCGTGCTGGCGGCCAAACCGGACGTGATGTTTATCGGCGGCCCATCCGAGCCGACCGGGCTGATTGCACAGCAGGCGCGCGAATTGGGCTTCAAGGGCGGCTTTATCGTGATGGACCAGGCCAAGCTCGACGAAGTAGCCAAGGTCACGGGCGGCTATGCGCCGCTGAACGGCGCGATCGGGGTACTGCCCTTGGCCAGCGACGAAACGCCGAACGCCAAAGCGTTTGTGGAACGCTTCCGCAAGAGCCACGGCGGCCGCGATCCGAGCCAGGAGGTCTCGCTGAATTACACCGCGGTATACGCAACGGCCCTTGCAATGAAGTTGGCCGGCACGGTCAGCGACGCGACCGCGATCCGCAATCAGTTCGACAAGGCCGTGAAAGCGCTGCCGCCGCAGGCCAATCCGAACAGTGTGAGCGGGGTCGACGAACGCGGCGGCTTTGTGCTCGGCAATCCGCTGGCGGCGGTGGTTCAGGGCGGACAGTTGAAGTCGGCGGGATTGAGTTCGTTGGCCGCGGCGAAGTGATGACGCGATAGGAACGGAGAAGGATTCAGGAAAGGCGCCGTGATTTCCACGGCGCCTTGAATTTTAGAAACCTCGCGTGTCCGAGACCTCCTTGCGAAGCGTCCGCCGGCTCCCGGCTACCCTTTCAACGCTTCGATAATCTGCGCGCGCACTTCAGGCCGCTCCGCAAACGGGTCCGTCGGATTACGCGGCATGACGATATCCTCGGCACGCGTTTTCACAGCGGCTAACGCGTGCGGATGCGAAAAGATATAGAACTGCTCTTCGCGGATCGCATTGAACACCATATCCGCGACCTCCCGCGCGCTCACCTTCCCCGAACTCACTGCCTTCTCGCTCATCACACGCGACACACGTTGCGATAAGGTCGGCGGCGTGTCATTGGCGAGTTCGGACGGCCGGTTGCGATGCGCCTTCGCAATCCCCGTCGGCACAAAGTACGGGCACAGCACCGAACACGCCACCTGCTGCGTGACCAGCGAAAGGTCCTGATACAGCGATTCGGTCAGCGACACCACCGCATGCTTCGACACGTTGTACGGGCCCATCATCGGCGGATTGAGCATGCCGGCCATCGACGCGGTATTGACGATGTGCCCGCGATAGTCCGGATCGCGTCTGGCCGCTTCCAGCATGAGGGGCGTGAAAACCCGCACGCCATGAATCACCCCCCACAGGTTGACGCCCAGCAGCCATTGCCAGTCGCGCTCGGTGTTCTCCCACACAAGGCCGCCGCTGCCGCCCACGCCCGCGTTGTTGAAGACCAGATGCACGCCGCCGTAAGCGTCGAGCGTGGCGCGCGCCAATGCGTCGATCTCTTCGCCTTTCGCGACGTCGACACGGCGCGCGATCGCCTGCGCGCCGGCCGCGCTCACTTCGGCGAACGTTTCGTCGAGTGCGTCCTGCTGCACGTCGGCGAGTACGAGGCGCATACCCAGTTTCGTGCCGAGCCGTGCAAACTCCCGACCAAATCCAGAGCCCGCACCGGTGATCACCGCGACCTTACCTGCAAAATTGTTCATGCGTTGTCCCGTTTCCAGTTGCGATGCCCCGTCAGACATCGTGGTTCGATGCGCCTCCCGTACCGTCACCGCTATGGGGCGCCGCCTTCGCTCTGACTGGCCGCCGCCGTGCGCGCTGCATCCTCTTCCTGCAGCTTGCGCCACAGAATCTTGCCGCTGCCCGACTTGGGCAGCGACGTCACGAACTCGACGATGCGCGGCGCCTTGTAAGACGCCATCTGTTCGTGCGCCCAGTCGACGATCTCCTGCTCGCTAATCGCACCGGCATGCGCCGCGGCGGGCACCACCAGCGCCTTGACGGTTTCTCCGCGCTTCGCGTCCTTCACGCCGATCACGCACACCTCGTGAATCGCAGGATGCCGGTACATCAGCGCCTCGACTTCAGCCGGCCAGACCTTGTAGCCCGATGCGTTGATCATCCGTTTAAGGCGGTCCGTCATGAAGAAATAGCCGTCCTCGTCGATATGACCGAGATCCCCGGTGCGCAGAAAACGCTTGCCGTCGAGTTGGATAAACGCTTCGTCTGTCGCCTTGGGATTGCGCCAGTAGCCTTGCATCACCTGCGGCGCACTCACGATGATCTCGCCGGTTTCGCCTTGCGGGAGTTCCTGCAGCGTGACCGGATCGATCACGCGCGAGTCCACGTCGAACACCGGAATACCCAGACACTGCGGCTTGGGCCGATGCGGCGGATTGATGTGCGTGCCGGCGATCGTCTCGGACATGCCATAGCCTTCGACGTAATCGAGCCCCGTCAGTGACTTGAGCTTTCTGGCGATGGCCTCCGGCATCGCGGCACCACCGCCGCGCGCGCCTGTCAGACTCGACAGATCGTATTCGTCCAGTTTTGGGTTGGACAGAAAATCGACCATCATCGCCGTGATCGACTGCCACGCGCTCACGCGATATTTCTGCATGCATAGCGCCGCCGCTTCCCGATCCCAGCGAGGCAATATAACGATGGTTGCCCCGGAGAACACGGCGCTGTTCATGCCGCCTTGCATGCCGGTCACATGAAACAACGGCAATACCGAGAGATACACACCGTCCGAGGGCGCCGAGAACCACACGCAACCGCCCAGCAGCGTGCTCATCACGCTGCGGTGCGTGTGCATGCAGCCCTTTGGCTTACCGGTGGTGCCGGAGGTGTAAGGCATCACGCACAGATCATCTGGACCTGTGGTGAGCGGGCCCGGCGCGAGATGTTTTTCGAGCACCTCGCGCCACGGCGTGACGCCCGGCATATCGAAGGTCTTGCGCGGCGCCGCCACCAGTTCCGGCACGGGAATCGACGATGGCCCCTTCACGTAGTCGCTATAGGTTGCGACGATCGCATGCTCGATGCCGCGCCCCGGGCCAGTGCCGATCAGCGGCGCGACGTTCGCGAACAGGCATTGCGGTGCAATGATCGTAGTCGCGCCGCTATCCTCGACGTAATGCGCCAGTTCGCCGCTCATATTCATCGGGTTGACCGGCACCACGACGGCGTTTGCGCGCAGGATGCCGTAGTAGGCGATGATCCATTGCGGGCTATTCTGCATATAGAGCAGCACGCGGTCGCCGGCCTTGACGTGGCACTCCTGTTGCAGAAATCCCGCAATCCGCTCGGCTTCGTCCTTGAACGCGGCGAACGTGACCGGCGTGTCATAGAAGATGATGAACGGCTTATTGGGATAGCGCGCCGCCGACACCTCGGCGTTATAGAAGATATTGGTTTCGGGCAGCGTCAGATGCTTTGGCACGTGCGGCGGCCAATGCGGATAATGGCGTTCGTTCATAGGCGTCTCCTGCCTGACTGTCTGTGCGCGTTGCACTGGGCACGCGCTTCGTTCACATCCGCCGCATGGCGGATGCGGCCAACTGATGAATCCGGTGAATCAGAGGTGGCCGCCGGCGGCTTCACAAACGCCCCAGGTGACGTCCAAGCTCCATCTTCGCGATCGCATTGCGGTGTACTTCGTCGGGGCCGTCCGCAAACCGCAGCGTGCGCGAGTTCGCGTATGCGCGTGCGAGGCCGAAGTCGTCGCTGACCGCGCCGCCGCCGTGCACCTGCATGGCCCAGTCGATCACCTGGCACGCCATGGCCGGTGCGGCCACCTTGATCATCGCGATTTCCTGGCGCGCGTCCTTGTTGCCGACCGTATCCATCTTGTGCGCCGCGTTCAGCACCAGAAAACGCGTCTGATCGATCATGATGCGGGCGTTCGCGATCCGCTCGCGCGTCACCCCCTGGTCGGCGATCGGGCGGCCAAACGCCACGCGTTCGAGCGAGCGGCGGCACATCGCCTCGAGTGCGCGTTCGGCGCGCCCGATCAGGCGCATGCAGTGATGGATGCGGCCCGGCCCGAGCCGCCCCTGCGCGATCTCGAAGCCGCGCCCCTCGCCGAGCAGCATGTTGCCGGCCGGTACCCGGACGTTTTCAAAAGCGATTTCAGCGTGGCCGTGCGGAGCGTCGTCATAGCCGAATACTGGTAGATGGCGCAGCACTTTCACGCCCGGCGTGTCGATCGGTACGAGGATCATCGACTGCTGGTGATGCCGGTTCGGGTGATCCGGATTCGACTTGCCCATGAAGATCAGCACCTTGCAGCGCGGATCGTTGGCGCCCGAGGTCCACCATTTGCGGCCGTTCAGGACGTAGTCGCCGCCGTCGCGCTCGATACGCGCTTCGATATTGGTCGCGTCCGACGAAGCGACTTCCGGTTCCGTCATCGCAAAGGCCGAGCGAATCGTGCCGTCGAGCAACGGCAACAACCATTGCTCCTGCTGCTCGGGCGTGGCGTAACGCACCAGCGTTTCCATGTTGCCGGTGTCGGGCGCGGAGCAGTTGAACGGCTCCGCACCGATATGCGAGCGCCCCATGATTTCGCACAGCGGCGCGTATTCCAGGTTGGTGAGCCCGGCGCCGTATTTCGACTCGGGCAGAAACAGGTTCCACAAACCCACGGCCTTCGCTTTCTTTTTCAGATCCTCGATCACCGGCGCGGGCTGCCAACGGTTGCCGGATTCACGCGCGGCGTCCATCTGCGCGTCGAAAACCGCCTCGGCCGGATACACGTATTCGTCCATGAAAGCGTTCAGGCGCTGCTGCAAATTCCTGACTTTGTCCGAGTGCTGAAAATCCATGCGGCGTCTCCCGTCTCATGCAAAGCTGTTGTGTGCGTGGGCCCGGCGCGCCTGAACCCACGCGCAGTGCCTCGGAACCGCTCCGTTAGACCATGAGTCAGACGATGATCGAGCCGCCGTCCACCGCGAAATACTGGCCTGTGATGTGACGCGACGCCTCGCTCGCGAGGAACACGACCGGGCCTTTGAGGTCTTCGTCGCCGCCGAGGCGCTGCAACGGTGTGCGCGCCACGATGGCGCCTTCGAGTTTGTCGAGCAGTCCTGCCGACATTTTCGAGGGGAAGAATCCCGGGCAGATCGCGTTGACGTTGATGTTGTACTTGCCCCATTCCGCCGCGAGCGCCCGCGTGAAGTTGATCGCCGCGGCCTTGGACGTGTTGTACGCAATCGTGTTCATGCCGGGTGGCGAGCCTTTCAGGCCCGCCACCGAAGCGATGTTGATGACCTTGCCGGCGCGGCGCGGGATCATGCTGCGCTTGCCCACTTCACGAGCGACGAAAAACGGCGCATGGACATTCAGGTTCATCACCTTGTGCCACGCTTCGTCCGGATAGTCCTCAGCCGGTGCGCCCCATGTCGCGCCCGCGTTGTTCACGAGAATGTCGATGTGGCCGTGCGCGCCGATCACTTCATCCACGAGGCCGGGGATGCCCTCGAAGCGCTGCAGGTCGTTGACCAGCGTCTGCACCTCGATTCCAAGGCTTTGCAGATGCGTTTTCGCCTCGGCGAGTTCGTCGGCCTTGCGCGCGGTGATCGCCACACGGCAACCCATTTCCCCCAGCGCTTCGGCCATTTGCAGGCCCAGCCCGCGAGAGCCGCCGGTGATCAGTGCAACCTTGCCGTCCAGTTGAAACAGGTCTTTCACAGACATTACGCCGCTCCTCCAGTTGTTCTGCAATGCAGACTTTCATTCCAGATTTTTCAACCATCATACGTGCCGAAATTCACCGTGTAAATAAAAGCACGCTCATTCACTTTTGCTTTAAACTGACACGCATCGCCGATGGGCGGATCATCGGGACTTACCCGAATACCGCACTTTTCAATCGAGCCGCGCCCATGCGAGCCGTGCGTGCCGACACGCGTGCGGCGTAGTTGTTCTGCATAGCGGCTCACTTCTGGACGGGTCTTCTCCCATGCAAGATGCGCTGATCATCAACTCGCGTGATCTGGAGTTCCAGCTATTCGAAGTGCTCGAGGCCGAGACGCTCACGCAGCGCGCGCGCCATGCCGACCATAGCCGCGAGACCTTCAACGCGGCGCTCGAAACAGCGCACGCGGTCGCCACCGAAAAATTCGCGCCGCACAACCGCCTCTGCGACGAACACGAACCGCAATTCGACGGTCAGCGCGTGACGATTCCCGCCGCGGTGAAGGAAGCGCTCGATGCATTGCGCGGCGCAGGTTTTCTTGCCGCCGGCAAGGATTACGAATGGGGCGGCATGCAGTTGCCCGCGGTGATTTCCTTTGCGTGCCTGTCGCTCTTCAAGAGCGCCAACATCGCCACCTCGGCTTACGCGATGCTGACCACGGCGAATGCCAACGTGATCGAACGTTTTGGCAGCGCGGCGCAAAAGCGCAAGTATCTGCAGGCATTACTGGAGGGCCGCGCGTTCGGCACGATGGCGCTGACCGAGCCGCAAGCAGGCTCGAGCCTGTCGGACCTCGTCACGAGTGCGGTGCCCAATGAAGACGGTACCTATTCGATCCGCGGCAACAAGATTTTTATTTCGGGCGGCGATCACGAACTGAGCGAGAACATCGTCCACCTGGTGTTGGCGCGCATTCCTGGCGGGCCGCCGGGCGTCAAAGGCATCTCGCTCTTCACGGTGCCGAAATTCCACGTGAATGACGACGGCAACCTCGGCGCGCGCAACGACGTCGCGCTGGCGGGGCTGATTCACAAGATGGGTTGGCGCGGCACCACGTCGACGATGCTGTCGTTCGGCGAACGCGGCGAATGCATCGGCGAACTGGTGGGCGAACCGCATCATGGTTTGGCGTATATGTTCCACATGATGAACGAGGCGCGCATCGGCGTCGGCCTCGGCGCGGTCATGCTCGGCTATCGCGGCTACCTGGCCTCGCTCGATTACGCCCGCGAACGGCCGCAAGGACGGCGCCCGGACAACAAGAACCCGCTCGATCCGCAATTGCCGCTGATCGAACATGCCGACGTGCGCCGCATGCTGCTTGCCCAAAAAGCGTATGTGGAAGGTGCCTACGCGCTGTGCCTGTACGCGGCGCGCCTCGTCGACGAACAGAACACCGGCGAGAGCGACACCGCGCGCGCCGAAGCGGGCCTGCTGCTCGATCTGCTGACGCCGATCGTGAAGTCGTGGCCCTCGCAGTGGTGCCTCGAGGCGAATAGCCTGGCGATCCAGATTCACGGCGGTTATGGCTATACGCGCGAATATCCGGTCGAACAGTTCTACCGCGACAACCGCCTGAACATGATTCATGAAGGCACGCATGGCATCCAGGCGCTCGATCTGCTCGGCCGCAAAGTCGTGATGAAACAAGGCGCGGCGCTCGCACTGCTGGGGCGTGAAATACAGCGCAGCATCGAGGCGGCGCGCGTTCATCCGGCGCTGCAAGCGCACGCGGATTCACTCGCCAACGCATGGAGCGAATTGACCGGCACCGTCGAAGCGTTACTGCCCACCCTGGCAAGCGAAAGCGAACGCGCGCTTGCCAACGCAAACGCTTTTCTCGAAGCGTTCGGTCATATCGTGCTTGCTTGGACCTGGTTGCGCCAGGCGCTCGTTGCGAGCGCAGCCTTACCTGAAGCTGAAGCGAAGAACCAGGCTGACGGCGACTTCTATCGCGGCAAGCTGCATGCGTGCCAGTGGTTCTTCCGTTGGGAATTGCCGCGCGTGTCGCTAATGCTTGCCACACTGCGCGATCTCGACGATACGACGCTCAGCATGGCGCCGCAGTGGTTCTGAACGCCCTCGCCTGCTCAATGCGACAGTGCGCTTTCCAGTTGCGTCACCACGTCGATCAGGCGTGGGCGCACCTCCTCGAGCAGGAATTCTTTCGAGAGCCTGAATGAGGGGCCGCCGACATTGATTGCCATGATCGGCAATTCTCCGCCCGGCTGGAAAGCGCGCGCGATGCCGTTCACGTCTTTCTGCCAGTCGCCAAACGAAGTCGTGACGCCGAGCGTGCGGTAGTCTTCGAGCGCATTCTCGATGCCGCGGCGGGTTTTCGGCCACGCCACATGATCGAGCTCACGCACCTGCTCCATGAAGCTGAGACGGTCGTGTTCAGGAATCGCCGCAAGCCATGCACGGCCAATCGCCGACGTGGCGACCGGAATACGCGAACCGACTTCCAGGGTCAATGCGAGCGCTACCGAGCCCCGGCAATTTTCCACGTAGATCATCGAGAGGCGATCGCGCGTACCCAACGACACGCTCGCGCCGATGGTCTCCGCCAATTCCTGCATCACCGGCCGCGCAATCTTGCGCACATCGAGCCGCGCCAGCATCGCACTGCCCAACGCAAGCGAGGCCGTGCCAAGCCTATATTTACCGCTCTCTTTCAGATGAATCAGATAGCCGAGCAGTGTCAGCGTGTGAGTGAGGCGCGAGACCGTCGATTTCGGCAGCTTGCAACGCAAGGCGAGCTCCTGATTGCTCAGTGACTTGTCGCCCGAGCGGAAACACGCCAGCACTTCGAGTCCGCGCGCGAGCGCCGTGACGAAATGCCGGTCGTCCTTATGCGCCTCGTGTGCTGTCCGGCTTGCGAGGACTGAACTTGTCCTCGCGGATGCCGCGGGCGATGCAGTGTCGCCGGCGCGCAGATTCTCGGCCGGATTATCGATTGGGCTCTGCCTGGTTTTGCTCAAAATGAAACGCGCTCCTGCGAAACGGCACCATCTGAAAGACAAACCGTGGCCCGGATCGCGAGTGATCCGGCTGCGGAATTATAGACAAACGCAAGCCGCCGCTCAGGCCTCTTCTTTCGGCGCAGCCACCACCGGGCTGAAGAAATAGACGATCGCGCCGATCGCAAGCGGCACGACAGTCACGGCGAACAGCGCCGAGTAGATTCCCGCGTCCGATAGATGCGCTCGCTTTGCGGCGCCCGCGATCCAGCCGAAACAACTGCTGGTTAGCGCCACGCCGAGAAAAACCAGGCTATTGAGCAGCCCCAGGCCTAGCCCGAGCCGGCGCGGCGCGACGATGGCACGCGCTTGCGACATCACGAGCGGATGGATCGAGCCGACCGAGAACAACACACAGATCAACGCGACGCTGAGTACCCAGTTGCCGTCCGGAACGAGCGCAAGCACGAGTGCCGCCAGCACGCCGCCGATCAGCCACAGCAACGAGATCAGCTTGGGCGCGCAGAAGCGCACGGCAAGCGGGATGCCAAACGACGCGGCGATTCCGATCACGCTGGTGACGGTCATCGCATTGCCGCGCGCAATGACATCGAAGCCGTAGACGTCGGCAAGATACGGTCCGCCCCACGACGTGCGAAACGTGCTGCCGACCGAGAGCGCGAGGCAGGCGGGCATCAAGGTCCAGAAACCCGTGTACCGCCTCACCGCGCCGGCCGCATGTTGCGATGCAGCGAGGCTTCGCTCATGCTCGACGGCATCGCGCCGCTGCACGACGCCCACGACGCCCAGCGTTGCGCAAAGCATGGCGAGCGCGGCTGTGACCATGACCGGACGCCAGCCGAAGCTGGCCGTTGCCCGGCTCAGCGGAAACGCGGCCAGCAAGGCCCCCGCCATGCCGATCGCACTCGCCGTCGTGACCGCGCGCACATTGCGCGTGCCGTGGCCGCTACGCAGCACGTAATTGAGCAGTCCCATGAAGATGGGCGCGCAACCCAGCCCGATGCCGGCTTGCGCGACAAGCGCCACGGTTGCGCTCGTTGTGATCGAAAGGACGCCGGCACAGGCGGCGCCGATAGCCATCAGAAACGCGGTGGGTCCGCGCACGCCGTAGCGGTCGAACATCAGACCGACCGGCAGTTGCGCGATGGCGAACACGAGAAAGAACGAACCCGCGAACCAGCCGAACATTTGCGGCGAGAAATGAAAATCGCCGATCAGTTGAGTGGCAATCACGGCGATGTAGCTGCGGAAAAATTGACTGAGCACGTAGCTGAAGGTCAATGCCCACAAGCCGTAATCGATCGACGATCTGGTGGGTTCCGTGCGTGTTTCGTGCAATCGTTGCTGTGCGCCATCGGACATCTGCGGTGCGCCTTTGATGATCGAAGCCGCCATGATAGGGCAACCGGCAACGGGCGGCAGGGTGAGTTTTTTCAGCACTTGCGCGTTTGCTGGAGTATTGTTTAAACGCGCTGGAAGCTTCACGACGTCACTCTTCTACAAGACAGGGAGCTCCGTGCAGGCGGAAAAGCGCTTGCAGGCGCGTGTTTTTTGCATGCAACGATGCGACATCAACTTTTCGAGGAATGGAGAAAACGTGAAAACAGTCAATCTATTGAAGGCACTCGGCATCGCATTGTGTGTGGCGACGGCATCCAGCGCCTATGCCCAGGCGAGCGATGCAATGGCCTCCGACAGCATGGCCGCCCCGGCTGCCAGCCCTAAAACCGTCAAGAAGGCGGACCGCAAGCTGGGTCTGGACGTACGCAAGGCTTTGTCGAAAGCCCAGGGTTTTGATGTGTCGAACGTGTTTGTCCGCGCGCGTGGCGGCGCGGTGACGCTCACTGGCACGGTGCCCGACAGCGCACAGATTTCGCAGGCGGAGGAAGTCGCCAAGGGTGTTGCAGGCGTGAAATCGGTGAACAACAAGCTGACACTCGGCACGCAAGGCGGCGGTGGGGGTTGATCGCGCCGCGCAATTGATCAGCGACGGCGGGTTGCGATAGAGAGCGTCGCAAGCGCCCATTTGCGGCGCTGCCTGTCGTCCCGCCTCGTTCTGTTCCGCCCCGGCATTCAACAAAACCTTCACCGTCGAACCAGGCCGACGACATAGCAGCAAACTGTGTTCCCGCCATTGAAGAACTCACACTCGAGCGGCGCGCCGAGCTGCAGGCAATCCCCTTCCGCAAGCTGATACACCTGCCGGCCTTCACGAAAAGTCAGGACCCCTCGCGTCACCCAGATCTGCTGATGCTGAAACGCAAAGGCATCCGGCGGATAAGGCACCCGCACCCCCACCGGCAATTCGATCTCCAGCAACTCGAGCACCCCGCCGGTAGGCGGTGAAATCCGCCGCCGCGTATAACCCGTTTCCGGGTCCTGCCAGACAGGCTGCCCGGCCCGCCGCACCAATCGCTCGCCACTTTGTTCGGCAAGCGCCAGCAGGGTCGACAAGGTCAGACCGAAAGCGCCCGAGAGACGGCCGAGCACGGTAGCGGTTGGACTCGCCTCGCCCCGCTCGATCTTGCTGATCATCGCCTTCGACACCCCCGAGCGCTCCGCCAGTTCGCTCAGCGACCAGTTACGCGCTTCGCGCTCCGTCTTGACGCGTGAGGAAATCGCCTCGGTCAAATCGATAGCAGAGGATTCGGACATGAAAGGATCGGAACCGGAAAAAGGTGAGCTTACCGTGAGCTCGTTCACTTTGAGCCCTCATTAAAGGCCAGAATCAACGTCTTGCATAGTGATTTTTCGTCCACTATATTAAACGCACGATACCCGCACGGCTTCACCGCCCGCTCGCCTGTTCTGAACTGCACCCGTAAGCATCCGTCCACCTCAGCCGGAAGACACCATGCCGAAGGAAATTGTTCTCAACGCTTTTGACATGAACTGCGTCGGCCACATCCAGCAAGGCATGTGGACTCATCCGCGCGATCAGTCCACCCGCTATACCGATCTTCAGTACTGGACCGACTATGCGCGCTCGCTGGAGGCAGGTCTGTTCGACGGCATTTTTTTCGCCGACGTGGCGGGCGTCTACGACGTCTACGGCGGCAATCCCGACGCGGCGATTCGCCGTGCGGTGCAGGTGCCGGTGAACGATCCCACCTTGCTGATTCCGGCCATGGCCGCCGTTACGCGTCACCTGTCGTTCGGCGTTACATCCAATCTCACCGTCGAGCAGCCCTATCTGTTCGCGCGGCGCATGTCGACGCTCGATCATCTGACCTGCGGCCGGGTCGGCTGGAACATCGTGACGGGCTATCTGGACAGCGCGTCGCGCGCGATCGGTCTGTCCGGGCAAATGGCCCATGACGACCGCTACGATCTCGCCGACGAATATATGGAACTCGTCTACAAACTGTGGGAATCCAGTTGGGAAGACGATGCGGTGCTGCGTGATAGAACGCAAGGCATCTATGCGGACGCATCGAAAGTCCACGTGATTCATCATCACGGCAAGCAGTATCGGGTGGACGCCATGCATCTGAGCGAACCGTCGCCGCAACGCACGCCGGTACTCTACCAGGCGGGATCGTCAGCGCGCGGCAAGCAGTTCGCCGCGGCGCACGCGGAGTGCGTGTTCGTCAACGGCCAGGCGAAGCCCGCCGTGAAAACCATCGTCGACGATATCCGCGCTCACGCCGTGGCGCATGGGCGCCATGCGAACGATATCAAGGTGCTGCTCGGGCAAACGGTAATCACAGGCCGCACGGATCGCGAAGCACAGGAGAAGTACGCCGAATACCGGCGTTACGTGAGCAGCGAGGCAGCGCTCGTGCATGCGGCGGCGTCGCTCGGTATCGACTTCGCGCGCTATGACCTCGACGAACCGATCGACACCGGCAAGAGCCAGGCTATCGTCTCGAACGTCGAGGCGATGACGCGCGCCGCCGGCCCGCAATGGACCCGGCGCAAACTGCTCGAACAGATGGTGCTCGGCAGCCGTCAGGCACCGCTCGTCGGGTCGGCCGAACGCATTGCCGACGAACTCATCGCATGGACCGAAGCAACTGGCGTGGACGGTTTTAATCTCTCGCGCACGGTCGCGCCGGAATGCTTCGACGATTTCATCGCACTCGTGGTGCCGATTCTGCAGGAACGTGGCGCCTATAAACACGCTTATCGCGACGGCACATTGCGTGAAAAACTATTCGGCCACGCACGTTTGCCTGCCAGCCACACGGCGGCCCGGTTTCGCGGAGGCGCGGATCCCCATGCTTGACAAGCACATCTTTCGCGACGCCATGGCCGGCCTTGGCGCCGCCGTCAACATCATCAGCAGCGACGGCGTCGCAGGTCTCGCAGGCTGCACGGCCTCCGCGGTATGCGGCGTGACGGACGAGCCGCCTACCCTGCTCGTCTGCATCAATCGCGGCAGCCGCAACAACGCGACCTTCCGCGCCAACGGCGCGCTGTGCGTCAACGTCTTGAGCGCGGATCAGCAAGCCCTTGCGGCGCATTTCGCCACGGGCTCGCTGCCCATGACCGAGCGCTTTGCCGCCGCGCAATGGAACACGCTCGCAACAGGCGCGCCCGTCCTGCTCGGCGCGCTTGCCTCGCTCGACTGCGAGATCGAATCAGTCACCGAAGTCGGCACGCATACGGTGTTCTTTTGCGCGGTGAAGGCCGCGCATACGCAGGTCGGCGGCGATGCGCTGATCTACTACGGCCGCCGTTATCATCGGGTCGGCACGCGCGGCGCGCCGGCAACGCTCGCTCAACCTGCCCAGTGTCCCGGCACCCACGCCCAGTGATTGCCTTCCCAGCGATAGTGGCCTTTCACCCAGTGATAACCCGGCGCGGGTGCGGGCGGCATCACCTCGACGAGCGGAGCGGGCTGTGGCGGCCGCGCCGGTTCGACGACGCAGGCTGATAACAAGGCGGCACTCAGGCCTGCAAGCGATACGGCACGAATAGTCGATCTGATTTTCATATGCTCTCCCTGGTAATTTTCAAGTCATGCACGCACGAGCCCGGTAGTTGGCCGCATTCCCGCGTTCTGGCCGAACAACGTGTTCGCCGTACGCTGCGGATCGAGGCCGAGACTTTCGCTGGCGGCACCGGCAATCAGCGCGTCCAGTGACATGGTCGGTTTGAGATCGCGCGCTTCGTAGAGGTCGGAAGGTTTCAGGCCGGGCCAGTCGGCCAGCACGCGTCCGCCCGCTACCGACCCGCCCAGTACCATCGCCACCGAGCCGGTGCCATGATCGGTGCCGCCCGTGCCGTTGACCGCAACAGTCCTGCCGAACTCGGTGGCCACCAACACGGTGGTCTTGTTCCACGCCGGACCCATGCCGTCACGCAGCGCCGCGAGCATCGTATCGAGCGCTTTCAACTGATTGGCAAGACGCGCGTTCTGCGCCGTATGCGTGTCCCAACCGCCGGTTTCGATCATCGCGATCCGTGGACCGTCGTCGCGCGACAGAAAGCCAGCGGCAAGCTTGCCGAGGCTCGCCGGGTCCTGACGCGCACCGGCCTCGCCCGCCAGCCCGCGCGCGGTCATCGCCGATTCCCACAGCGGGCGCAATTGCGCGTCCTGGTCGTACAGTTGCGAGACTCGCATCAGCAGATCGTCAGGCGCCGGCGGCAATCCCGAGGGGGCGTATGACGTCACCGCCGCCTTGCCACGCAGCGCCATCGGCACGGTCGGCGCGAAGGCAATCGCATTCTCGCGCGTGGCCGGCAGCGACGCGACGAGCCGGTTTAGCCAGCCGTCCTTCATCTGATACGGCGCGGTGCCGCCGGTCTCCAGCACGTTCTGCCCGTCGAAGTGCGAGCGGTCGCGGTACGGCGACGCCACTGCGTGGACGAACAGCGCCTGACGATTCGCATACATCGCGGCGGTCTGCACCAGCGCGGGATGCAGCGCGAAGGTGCCGTCGAGCTTTGTCGCGTTGCCGGTATCGATCGCGAGTGCGCCGCGCAGCGACGCGTAGGCGGGTTCCGCATACGGCATGACGATGCTCAGCCCGTCGGCCGCGCCGCGCTGGATGACGAATATGAAGCGGCGCTCGGTTGCGACGCTTGCAAAAGCGATCTGCGGCGACACCAGAATCGCGCCCGCGCCTGCGGCGGCGACGCTCAAAAACTTGCGGCGTGAAAGCATGGCATTCATCTCCGTTGAAAATCCGGCGAAACCAGCAGCAGCGCGATTGCCGTCGACGCGCTATCGGCACGCGACACAGCCGTGGCGGTCGGCGCGCTGAGCGAGCCGGCCAGCAAGGTCTGCCCGAGCGAGCGCGCATCGAGCCGGTCGCCGACCCGGGCCGCGAAACGCTGCGCGACATCGACCCGGCGCACGAGTGCATCGGGCGCCGCCCAGCTCGCGGCAATGTCGTCGTAGCCGGCGGGCGAACCCGGTCGCCATACCGGCTGGCCGAGTTGCGTCAGGATGGGGGCAGTCTGCAGATTGCCGAGGTCCTGCCAGCCGAGCCCGCGCATCGAAGAAATGGTCCACTCCCACGGCGTCTTGAACTTCGTGGCGACGGGCGACCACGCCTGCGGCAGGTCGATCAGCGTCCGGTACACGGTTGGCAGATCGCCGCCGCTGCGCTCGAATGCGCTCGCCAACCGCTCGCTCACTTCAGGCGGCGGATTGTCCGCGACGAAGTGACGGGCGAGCTTGCCGCCGATGTGCTGCGCCGTCGCAGGCGAACTCGCGAGGTCGTGCAGGACCGCCAGGGCCTGCTCTTCTCCGGGCTGGTCATAGCGGCGGCCCATGATGGTTCGCGAGCCCGGCTCGTGCAGCGCGACGCGAAACACGAAGGTGCCAGGGGCCGCGTCCGGTTGCGCGCCAAACCGGCCCCGCTTAGCCGCATTACCGGGATTGCCAGGTTTTCCGGCGAGGCTCCAGCCGGTCAGCGCGCGGGCGAATTCGGTGACGTCGTCCTGGGTATAACCGCTGCGCACACCGAGCGTGTGCAGTTCCATGATTTCGCGCGCGAGGTTCTCATTCAGCCCGCGTTTGACGTTTGGATTGCGCTGCTCGGCGCGCATGGCCGCTACGCTGTCCGGTCCGACCGAGCGCGTCTGGTCGAGAAACAGTTGCATGGCCGGATGACGTTCGACCGCGACCAGCATGTCTTCGAAACGGCCAAGCACGTGCGGCCGGATCGCCTCCGCTTCGAATGAGCCGGCCAGCGCGGCGACGCCGGGTTTTTCCGTGGACACCGCGAAGTGGTTCGCCCAGAAATGAACCAGCCGCTCCACGAAAGGCGTCTGCGTGGTCAGCGCGCTTGCGACACGCGCGTTCACCGAGGCACGGTACATTGCGGCAATCTCGCCGCGCAGCGCTTTTCGTTCGGCTTGCTTAGCAGTTTGGGCTTGCGTGTCTGTTGCAGCTTGTCCGGCGCCTGGCGAGCTCGTCTGCGCATTACCCTGACTGGCGAGCGCACCCTCGCCGACATTCTGCGGATTTTTCCGGGCCAACTGATTCAGCTCCATGCGCTGCTGGATCAGTTCGGTGGACAGCGTCACCGAGTCGGGCTGGTTCGCCCAAGCAGCAGGCCGCGGCTGATACTGTTCGAACTGCGCGAGCAGCCACGCCTTCGGGTCGGCGGGCGGCGTGTCGTCGACACGCGCGCCAAGGCCGAAGCGGTTCAGTGCAATCGCCGCGGCATTCATGTTCGGTGAGGTAGACATACCGTCCTCTTCGGCGTTGGATATTTCTTTAAACGAGCGCAACGATGAAATCCGTCGCGCTCGCCCAGAAATTTTTATCCACCCGAAGCGGCCCCTGATGCTGTACTCGAAGCATCGCTCGAGGTCGGACTGGAGGCCGCCGGCTGCGGCGGTTTTTTCGCATTGGCGGCCGCTTGCGGTTCGCGCCATTGGCCGCGCAGCTTCAGGCTGTCGGCGAATTCGACGCGCTCCTCGGGCGACAGCGTGGCCGCAAAATCCGCCACACTGCCCTCCACTTGCGCGCGCAAGCTGCTGTCCGCTTCACGCGTGCGGGCCAGCGCGGCATCCAGCGCCGCGCGATCGAACTGTGGCGCGGCGAGCAGCCGCAACACTTCGTGTCGCCCTTCGCGGGCATCGCGGGCAAAATCGCGACCCTCGCGGCGCGCTTTCTTCAAGCCGTCGAGAAAGGCCTTCTGACGCTCGGCCGACAGCGTTTCGGCAGCAAAACGCAACGCCGTGCGTTGCTGCGCCTGTACCGGCGTCATCGCGCCATGCGCCGCGAACCATTGATAAGCACCACCGACAATCGCACCCACCAGGAACACGTTAAGCACCAGCGAAGCCACCAGCACGATTTTCCATGACCGGCCGTTCATTCGCCGCTCCAATCGGCAGATGAACCACCGAAGCTCGAGGTTAAATAAGAAGACTCATGCACAGGCGGAGCCGTCCACGTCAACACGAAGAACGACACCGCAAAAGCGCCGGCCACGCCGCCCAGCAGTCCGACGCCCGCCACCGCCGCGCCCGACCACCATAACCGTTTGCGCGGCACACTGGGCCGCCGCGCCGGCGCGCTGCCGATGATGCGCTGCTGCAATGCCGCGCCCGGCGGCTCGACCTTGTCGGACGCGAGCCACGCATCGATGCCGGCCGCGTCCGCCAGCATCGCATCGGCCTCGGCACGGTGCGCAGCGGCCCACGCCTGCCCCGCTGCGCGTTCCTGTTGGGGCCAGCGGCGCGGATCGGCGCCGTAAGCTTCGACGATCTGATGAAATCTTTCGGGCGTCATGATTTGTCCTTGCTAAGGCCGCTGCCGGCCAGTTGGGCGCGCAGATTGCGGCGCGCACGTGCCAGCAGACTTTCCAACGCATCGACCGTGATGCCCATCAGGGCGGCAGCGTCGATGTTCGACATCTCCTGGTAGTAATTGAGCACCAGTGCCTCGCGCTGTCGTGCCGGCAATGCGGCGAGCGCCTCGCGAACGCGCTCGTCCTGGGCGCGCGCTTCGAGGGCGGCATCGGGTAATGCGGCGGGGTCGACTTCGTCGGGCAGGTCGTCGTCGGGGACTTCGCGGCGGCCGCGCAACCGGTCATAGCAAAGATTGAGCGCTACGCGGTGCACCCACGTATCGACCTTCGCCTCACCTTCCCGCCAGCGCGGGGCCTGTTTCCAGATCCGCACGAAGACCTCCTGCGCCACGTCTTCCGCTTCCATGCGATCTCCCAGCATGCGCGTGGCGAGTGCGAGCAGACGCGGCAGCTTGCGCGCGACGAGCGAACGGACGGCGGCCGGGTCCTGCCTGGCAACCCCTTCCAACAGCTCCGCATCAGGATCGCGTTCGCTCAAGGCATGCGGCTCCACAACGCACGCAAAATGCGAAGCGCGGATCGATCGGTTGTGCGCGCACCGTTACGAACAGTGCGCGCCGGGCAGGTGGCAAGGTGCATTGAGCTCAATATACGACGACCGCCGGCCGATAGTAGGCCGGCCGCGCCGGGTAGACGACACAACCGGCGAGTGTAGCGGCCAGCAGAATGATCACAAGCGTTTTCATGGCAACCTTTCCGGTGGGATTACAAAGCGCGCCACGGCGCTCGACGTTCAGGCCCAATGCCCTTCGACCCAGCGCCAGTTCGGGCCGCGCTGCACCCAATGCCCCGGCACCCAGCGATAGCCGGCCCGGACCGGCCGCCAGTGGCCGGGCACCCATACGTAACGGCCATGGTCCCAACGCCAGCGACCCTGATCCCAGACGTAGCCGGCACGCGGCGCCGGCATCACTTCGACGCGCGGCGGCGGCGGCGCCATGGGTGCGACGATCACCGCTTGCGCCAGAGCGGGCACGGTCGTCAGCGCTGCAGCGCACGTGATCCCCGCAGCGAGAACGGAAGTCAGAAGGCGGACCGGTCTGGTCGATGTCATGCTGGTTTCTCCCTTAAGTGCCGAAGCCAGAAGCGGCTGCGTTTCTTCTTGAACGCAACAGCCGGAGAAATCCGTCGTTTTGATTTGCACTGAAAGAAACTCAATGTGGCATACGAGTCGTGACCGGCAGCGCCACCCTCACGGGGCGACTCGCAGAAAGTGGAACGACAGCGAAAGTTATTCAAATGAATGGCAACCGATAGGCAACGTAATGTTCGCGCCCCGAAATCTTAATCAGCCGATGTTTCAATGCGCGCTGTTTCTAGCGGTAAGACGTCTGAGTTGTCCTTCTAACTTTCTAACAATATCCCCAGCGAACATCCACACGTGCATCACTGGAAACGCTGAACGGCGAAGTCGAATCTGGAGCCAGTCACATGTTCCGTAGAACCCTGTTACCCATCCCGTTTGCCGCGATGCTTGCGCTCGCAGCATGCGGCAACAATAGCGTGAGCACGCCGGCGTCCGCGCCGGCTACCGCTTCGACGCCGGCAGCAACCGTATCGGCGCAGGATGCCGTCGCGACGGCTACGCCGATCAAGCACGTGGTGGTGATCTTCGGCGAGAACGTTTCGTTCGACCACTACTTCGCCACCTACCCGCAGGCCTCCAACCCGGTCGGCGAGCCGCAATTCACCGCGGCGGCGGGCACGCCCACGGTCAACAACCTCGCCAGCAACAATCTGATCACCGCGAACCCGAACGCGCTGTCGACCTCGCCGAACACGGCGGGCCGCACGGTCGGCTCCGTGACGGTCGCGGGCCTCGGTCTGCCGCCCGCCGACCTGCTGCCGTTCCGTCTCGATCGTTCGCAAGCCAATACGTCGAGCCAGAACCACGCGTATGCCGCGGAACAGCTCGCGTATAACAACGGCGCGATGGATTCGTTCCCGCTGTTCACGGCGGCCGGTTCGACGATTGCCGGCAGCACCGGCGCGTTTGCCACGAAGGGCCAGGTGCTCGGCTACTTCGACGGCAACACGGTCACGGCAATGTGGAACTACGCGCAGAACTTCGCGATGAACCAGAACGCGTACACGGACACGTACGGTCCGTCGACGCCGGGCGCGATTGAAGTGGTCTCGGGCCAGAACAACGGCGTGGTGGTGACGGGCGGTACCTCGGCCAACGCGATTCCGGATTCGACCGGCGGCTTCACGCTGGTCGGCGACCTGGACCCGACCGGCGACGTCTGCACGATCGCGGCAAAGAGCACGGTGACGGCCGCGATGTCGTCTGCCAACAAGAACATCGGCGACCTGCTGAACGCGAAGGGCCTCACGTGGGGCGGCTTCATGGGCGGCTTCAACCTGAGCACGGTGAACGCCAACAACACCACCGGCTGCTCCCGTTCGACCTTCTCGCAAGTGCTGAACGCGACTAAGCCCGACTACGTGCAGCATCACGCGTGGTTCCAGTACTACGCGAGCACGGCCAACCTCGCGCACACGCGTCCGTCGTCGACGGCGGTGATCGGCATGACCGATCCGCTGGACAACTCGGCTACGCCGGTTCACCACCAGTACGACACCGACGACTTCTTCGCCGCGGTGAAGGCCGGCAACTATCCGTCGGTGAGCTTCCTGAAGGCGCCGGCGGTCGGCGACGGTCACCCGGGCAACTCGGACCCGATCGACGAACAGGCTTTCGTCACGAAGGTGATCAACTTCCTGCAGCAACAGCCTGACTGGAAGAACACCGCCGTGATCATCGCTTACGACGATTCGGACGGTTGGTACGATCACCGCTTCATGGCGCCGAAGAACTCGTCGTTCGATTCGACCACGGCGCAATCCGCGGGCGGCGTGACGGTGGCCGGCACCGACAACCTGAGCGGTACGGGTCAGTGCACGGCAACGGGCGCGGTTCAACCGCAGGGTGTGAATGGCGGCGCGGTGAACGGCCGTTGCGGCCCGGGTACGCGTACGCCGTTTATCGTGGTGTCGCCGTGGGCGAAGGTCAACTACGTCGACGATACGCCGATCACCCAGGCCTCCGTGGTCAAGTTCATCGAGGACAACTGGCTCGGCGGTCAACGCCTTGGCAACGGTTCGTTCGATGCAACCGCCGGCAGCATCATGAACATGTTCAACTTCTCGGGCTCCGGCAACAATCCGACGGTGTATCTGGACCAGAACCTGGGCACCAGGCTGTCGGCGCCGCCGGCGAGCTGAGCGACACGTGTGAATGGCTCTTCTGGTGCGCTTCTGACGGATTCGACCTCAGGTCATGCACGCGTGCTGTTCGTGCGTGACCTGACGAAGCGCGGCACCAGCAGGGTATGAAGCACATCAAGCTGTAGCTGGGCGTCGAGCCAGTGCAAACGTGCTGGCTCGATTTGCTTTTTGATCGAACCCGATCGAATTATTTGTCACTACCGCCATGAATCATCCTTCAGACGCCGCCCTGCCCTCGCACCTGCCTGCCGGCGGTGAGCCGGGTCCCGTCATTACCCGTCGCCCGTGGCTCGGGCTGCTCGTGTGGAGTGCCGCCGGCATCGTGCTTGCGCTCTTCGTGGTTTGCGCGTACGCGCTCGTCTATCCGGAACGGATGCCGCCCGCCGTCGGCGCGATCGTCGAAGAAATCACCGGCGCGAATCCGAATCCGGTTCAACTGATGCGTCCACAAGACGCGCCGCTGAGCGCGGTTGCGCTGCTCGGCAAACAGATTTTTTTCGACGCGTCGCTATCGGCTTCGGGTACGCAATCGTGTGCGTCGTGCCACTCGCCACAGCATTCGTACGCACCGGATAACGCGTTTCCGGTGCAACTGGGCGGCGCGCACATGAATCAGGCCGGCTACCGGCCGCCGCCGTCGCTGGCCTATCTGTATCGCCAGGCTCCGTTCAGCATCGGGCCGGATCAGGGCGATACCGACGTGCCGGTGGATATGACGCAACTGGCCTCGCAGGCCGCCGGCGTACAGCGTGCACAGAAGACGGCGCTCGCCGCGCCGGCCGCTCCGGCAATGGTGCCGCAAGGCGGCCTGTTCTGGGACGGCCGCGCCGATACGCTGCAAATCCAGGCAATCGGTCCGCTGACCAACCCGGTGGAGATGGCCAATGCGACGCAGGAAGATGTCGCGCGCAAGCTGCTGCAAACGAAGTATCTGGACCAGTTCAAACAGATCTTCGGGCCGGGCATCGTCAGCAATCCGAGTCTGCTGATTTCGGAAGCCATGTTCGCAGTGGGACGGTATCAGACCGAGGATCAGTCGTTTCATGCCTTTAACAGCAAGTACGACTACTGGCTCGAAGGCAAGGCGCGCCTGACGCACGCGGAGCTGCATGGCTTGCAGTTGTTCAACGACAAGGACAAGGCTAACTGCGCCGGGTGTCACCTGAGCCAGCCCAGCAAGGACGGTCTGCCGCCGGTGTTTACCGATACGCAGTACGAGGCGCTTGGTGTGCCGCGCAATCCGGCGATTCCCGCCAACAAGGATCCGAAGTTCTTCGATATGGGCGTGTGCGGGCCGTTCCGCGACGACATGAAGACGGAGACGCAGTATTGCGGAATGTTCCTGACGCCGACCCTGCGTAACGTTGCCGAACGCAAGGTGTTCTTCCATAACGGCGTTTATCACGACCTCAAACAGGTCATGGATTTCTACAACCTGCGCAATACGGCGCCCGAGAAGATCTATCCGCGGGATGCGTCGGGCAAGGTACAGAAATACAACGATCTGCCGCCGCAGTACCACGCCAATGTCGACGTCGCCGACGCGCCGTTCGATCGTAAATTCGGCGATCAGCCGGCCATGACGGATCAGGATATTCAGGACATCATTGCGTTTATGAAAACGCTGAGTGACGGGTACAAGCCCGGTTCCTGAGCGCTTACGGGCAACGGTCGCGTAGCGCTTGCATAATGTTTGCGCGGCGCCGCGCGAGCCGGTGAGGTATCCTTGCCGGTTCCGCGACCACTTTCCGTACCCTGCCCGATGGCTGATTTCCCTTTCGACGCCGTACTTTTCGACTGCGACGGCGTGCTCGTCGACTCCGAACCCATCACCAATCGCGTGCTCACCGAAATGCTCGGCGAATTAGGCTGGCAATTGAGCGTCGAAGAGGCGATGCAGATCTTTGTCGGCAAGGCCGTTCGAGATGAAGCCGCACTTATCGAGGCGCGCACGGGTTTCGCAATTACCGCGGACTGGCTCATGCAGTTTCGCGCGCGCCGCAATGAGGCGCTCGATCGCGAACTGGTGGCGATTGACGGCGCGGCCTCGGCCGTGCGCGCGCTTTACGCGACACTCGACGGCCGCATTGCCGTTGCTTCAGGCGCCGATCGCGTCAAGGTCGAGTTGCAACTGGCCAAGGCCGGTATTCTCGACTGCTTCACAGGGCGTATTTCCAGCGGTCACGAAACACCGCGCAACAAGCCCTATCCCGATGTCTATCTCGCCGCAGCCGCAGGCTTAGGTGTAGATCCGCAACGTTGCGCCGTGGTGGACGATACGGTCACGGGCGTGACGGCCGGTGTGGCCGCCGGCGCCACGGTGTTCGGCTACTGCCCGAAAGAATTGAGCCACAGCAGCGCGACTGCGCTGCATGGCGCGGGCGCGGTTCACGTCTTCCGGGACATGGGCGAATTGCCCGCCCTGCTCGCCGAATGGCGCAGCGTGCAGGGCTGAAGCCTCCATTGACCAGGCCGAATGCGCTTGTGCATGACGGTGGAGCGTAATCGCAGTAGACGTGAGGTTGGGCATGACAATGACGTGCGCCCGCGCGACGGGGGACTGCCAACGCGCTCCGCACGTTATTGCGCCTTGTCGAGCCGACGCAGTACCTGCCCGCTCGCGCTGTCCTCCACCTGCCAGCCTTCGGTTTTCAAACGGTCACGCAGACGGTCTGCCGCATTCCAGTCCTTCGCCGCGCGGGCCCTTTCGCGTTCAGCGGCGAGACGCGCGATATCGGCGGGAATCGCCGACACGTCCTCCTTCCAGTCGGCAAGCCGAAGTCCGAGCACGGCGTCGAAGCAATCGACCGTTGCCCGCCGCGTGGCCGCCGGAAGATCGCTTCTCACCAGGTCCCACAGCACGGCGAGCGCACGTGGCAGATTCAGATCCTGATCGACCTCGAGCCTGAAACGATCGACGTACACGTCATCGGGTGTTCCCCCTTCCGGCCATTGCACATACGCGCGGCGCAAACGGTCCAACGCGGATTGCGCGGCATCGAGCGCCTCCATGCTGAAACGCAGGTTGCTGCGGTAATGCGCACTCAGGCACAAGTAACGATACGCAAGCGGATCGATGCCCCGCCCGGTCAACGTCGCGAGGCGCACGAAGTCGCCACCCGACTTCGACATCTTGCCGGCATCCAGCATAAGGAAATGACCGTGCATCCAGAAGTTGGCGAGACGGGTTCCATGGCACGCCAGCGTTTGCGCGATTTCATTGCTGTGATGCACGGCGACGTGATCTTCTCCGCCGCAGTGAATGTCGAACCACGGGCTCAGGTATTTCGCCGACATCGCCGAGCATTCGATATGCCAACCGGGAAAGCCCCGGCCCCATGGACTATCCCATTCCATTTGCCGCACGGTATCCGGGGGGGTGAATTTCCACAGCGCGAAGTCGGTCGCGTGCCGCTTCTCGCCTGGCGCAACGCGTTTGCCCGGTTGCAGCCCCGCTGCATCGAGACGCGCGAGAAAGCCGTAATCGTCCTGCTTGCTCGTGTCGAAGTAAACGCCGTCGGTCGTGCGGTAGGCATAGCCGTTACGCTCGATCGCGGCAATGAAGTCGATCTGTTCGGCTATGTGATCGGTCGCCCGGCACCATAGCGAGGGCTCCAGCAGGTTCAACGCACGCCAGTCGTTCATGAACGCCGCGGTATAGTGTTCCGCGATTGCCCATGCCGACTCGCCGGTGCGCCGGCTGCCCTTCTCCATCTTGTCTTCGCCTTCGTCGGCATCGGAGACCAGATGACCCACGTCGGTGATATTGACAACGTGCCGCACGCTGTAGCCGTTCAATGCCAATGCGCGTCGCAGCACGTCTTCGAAGATGTAGGTCCGCAGATTGCCGATATGCGCGTGGTCGTACACGGTAGGGCCGCAGCAATACAGACCGACGTGGTCCGCCCGGATCGGCGAGAAAGCGCGCAAGGTGCGCGACCAGGTGTCGTACAGGACGAGCGACATGTGAACTCCCGTGGTGTTAAACGCGAAAAAATGCGGAGCAGAACGGCCAAAACAAAAAAGCCAAAACAAAAAAGCCACCGGTCTAGTGACGGGTGGCCTCAGGGATACGGACGATACAGATCGACTCGCTAGACGCGGGCTCCCCTTGGCAGGCTGCAACAGCATGCGTGCAAAGAATGCGAACGGGAATGGATAGAAGCGATCATGGAAACGATGCTACCGTGTGTTTCGAGGCGGGTCAATTGCGAATCGCCGGATAGTGCCGGCATGGCATGTCCTGGGCGCAGATGAAAAAACCCCGCAAGACTTTCGCCTTGCGGGGTTTCTCTTGATCCGCTGCGTTATCCGCCTAGCGGGACATCATGTGCATGCTGACGTTATGCATGATCCACAACGAGCCGACGATCAGAATCACGGCCGTCAGTACGGTGAAGCCGAACGCCATGATGTTCCAGCGCTGTGCCGACGAGGCATTCATGTGCAGGAAGAAAATCAGGTGCACGACGATCTGCACGAATGCGAGGCCCGCGATCGCCAGCAACGCGTTCTCGCCCGTCAACGTGCCGGTCAGCACGAGGCCGAATGCGGCCGCCGTCAATACGACTGACAGAATGAAACCCACCGTATAGCTGCCGAAGCTGCCGTGACTTTCGCCGCTATGACCTTCGTCCGGATGTGCCAGGTGTGAGTGATGGCTATGGTCCATTTAGATCACGCTCGCAAGGTAGACAAAGGTGAAGACGCCAATCCACACGACGTCCAGAAAGTGCCAGAAAAGGCTCAGGCACGTCAGGCGGATCATGTCGCGCTCGGTCAGATCGCGATGTCCCATCACCTGCACGGCGAGCACCGCCATCCAGAGCAGGCCGAACGTCACGTGCAGACCGTGCGTGCCGACCAGCGTGAAGAACGACGACAGGAACGCGCTACGGCTCGGGCCCGCGCCTTGGGCGATCAGATGCGAGAACTCGCGCATTTCCAGCACCAGAAACGCGAGGCCCAGCAGGAACGTCACGCCGAGCCAGAACAGCAGCACGCCCTTCCTGTTCTTGTGCGCACCCAGCATCGCGAAACCATACGTGATGCTGCTCAGCAGCAGCATCGACGTTTCGAGCGCGACGCCCGGGATCTCGAACAGATCCTTACCGGTCGGACCACCCGCGAACTGGTGCTGCATCACCGCGAACACCGCGAACAGCGACGCGAAGATGATGCAGTCCGTCATCAGGTACAGCCAGAAGCCGAATACCGAATGCGACGGCGGGTGATCGGCATGATGCGCATCGTGATGATGCAGGCCCGCCGCAAGAGTGTTGTTTGACATCAATCCACCTCCAACGCGACCTGCGCATCGGCGCCGGAGCGTTTTTCTTCAATCGCGACCTGCGCACCGGCGCCGGAGCGTTGTTGTTCAATCGCCGCTACCGTGGCAGCCGGGATGTAAAAGCCTTCGTTCTTCTGGAAGCTGTAAATGATCACAGTAGCGATCGAACCGACCAGACCGACAATCGCGAGCCACCAGATGTGCCACACGGCGGCAAAACCCAGCACCAGCGAGAACATCGCCACAACCAGACCCGCGGACGTGTTCGACGGCATGTGAATGTCGCGATACACCGGCTTCGGTTGATTCTTGCGCGACTTCATTTCAGCGAAGGCGTCCAGTTCACGCACGTCCGGAATGATCGCGAAGTTGTACGACGCGGGCGGCGAGCTCGTTGCCCATTCCAGCGTGTGACCGTCCCACGGATCGCCCGTCACGTCGCGGTTTTTCGCCAGGTTGCGATCGCGGATGCTGACGACCAGTTGCACCACCTGGCAAGCGATACCGATGGCGATCAGCACAGCGCCGACCCATGCGAACATCAGCCACGGATGCCAATCCGGATTGTCGTAGTGATTCAGACGACGCGTCATGCCCATGAAGCCCAGCACGTACAACGGCGTGAATGCGACCCAGAAACCGATCTGCCAGAACCAGAACGACGCCTTGCCCCACTTCTCATTCAGCTTGAAGCCGAAGGCCTTCGGGAACCAGTAGTTGAATCCGGCGAGGTAGCCGAACAGCACGCCACCAATAATCACGTTGTGGAAGTGAGCGATCAGGAACAGGCTGTTGTGCAGGACAAAGTCCGCGCCTGGAATCGCCATCATCACGCCGGTCATACCGCCGATCGTGAAAGTGACCATGAAGCCGAGGGTCCACAGGATCGGCGTCGTGAATTGCAGACGGCCCTTGTAGATCGTGAACAGCCAGTTGAACACCTTCACGCCGGTCGGAATCGCAATGACCATGGTCGCGATACCGAAGAACGCATTGACGTCGGCGCCCGAACCCATCGTGAAGAAGTGGTGCAGCCACACGAGGAACGACAGCACCATGATCGCGCAGGTTGCCCACACCATCGTCTTGTAGCCGAACAGCGGCTTCCTGGCGAACGTCGCCACGACTTCCGAGAAGATACCGAACGCCGGCAGGATCAGGATGTACACCTCAGGGTGACCCCATGCCCAGATCAGGTTCAGGTACAGCATGGCGTTACCGCCGCCGTCGTTCGTGAAGAAGTGCATGCCGAGGTAGCGGTCCAGACCGAGCAGCGCGAGCGTGACGGTCAGGATCGGGAACGCGGCCATGATCAGTACGTTCGTGCACAGGGCGGTCCACGTGAACACCGGCATCTTCATCCAGGTCATGCCCGGGGCGCGCATCTTCACGATGGTCACGAAGAAGTTCACGCCGGTCAGCAATGTGCCGATACCGGATAGCTGCAGACTCCACAGGTAATAATCGACCCCGACACCCGGACTGAACTGCAATTCGGACAGTGGCGGATAAGCCAGCCAGCCCGTTTGCGCGAATTCACCGATCACCAGCGAGATGTTGATCAGGATCGCGCTGATCGCGGTCATCCAGAAGCTCAACGAGTTGAGGAACGGAAACGCCACGTCGCGGGCGCCGATCTGCAACGGCACGATGATGTTCATCAGGCCGACCATGAACGCCATCGCCATGAAGAAAATCATGATGACGCCGTGCGCGGTAAAGATCTGGTCGTAATGATGCGGCGGCAGGAAACCTGGCGCGTTATACGACAGCGCTAGCTGGGTACGCATCATGATCGCGTCCGCAAAGCCGCGGAACAGCATGATGAGCGCAACCACGATGTACATCACGCCCAGCTTCTTGTGGTCGACCGAGGTGAGCCATTCGGTCCACAGGTAGCGCCATTTGCCGAAATAGGTGATCAGGCCCAGAACGAGCGCACCGCCGAGGGCGATCCCGGCAGCCGTCACCATGATAATCGGCTCGTGGTACGGAATCGAGTCTAGTGAGAGTTTTCCGAACATGCGTTACCCCTTACCCTTTGGCGCACAGTTAGCGTCTTTCATGTTGTCGAGGACGTTACCGTTGTTGTATCGGGCAACGATGTTGTGAAAGAGCTTTGGATCGACCGACGAGAAGTACCGCACCGGCTCCTTCTCGGTAGGCGCCGATACCGCGTGATAGCGGTCCATGTCGAGACGGTCGGACGAGGCGCGTACCTTGGCGACCCACGCATTGAACTCTTCAGGCGAGGTGGCGAGCGCGCGGAACTTCATGTCCGAAAATCCCCGGCCGCTGAAGTTCGCCGCAGTGCCCGCGTAATTGCCGGCTTCGTCGGCGATCAGATGCAGACGCGTTTGCATACCCGCCATCGCGTAGATCTGGCCGCCGAGTTGCGGAATGAAGAAGGAGTTCATCACCGTGTCGGACGTGATGACGAAGTTGACCGGCGTGCCGACCGGGAACGCCAACTGGTTCACCGAGGCAATGCCGAGGTCGGGATAGATGAAGAGCCACTTCCAGTCGAGCGCGACGACTTCGACGTTGATCGGCTTCACCTGCGACTCGAGCGGCTTGTACGGATCGAGCTCGTGCGTGCTCTTCCACGTCAGCACGGCGAGAAACAGAATGATCAGCGTCGGGATCGTCCAGATGGCGATTTCGATACCGGTCGAATGCACCCAGCCCGGTCGGTATTCGGCATTTTTGTTCGAAGCGCGGTAGCGCCATGCGAACAGCAGCGTGAGCGCGATAACCGGAACCACCACGATCAGCATGGCCCAGGTCGACGTCGCAATCAGCTCACGTTCGGCCAGCCCCACACTCCCCTTCGGATTCAAAATATCGAGGTTGCTGCAACCCGAGAGCAACAACACGAGGCCGGTGGAAAGGAAACTTGTCGACCCTCGCAGAGTCTTTCCTTTCATATCCATTGCCTTCTTTCTACGACTTCAACGAACGTCATTCGACCGCTCTCCTTTTTATAAGCGATCGCATAATAAGGGGTCGTCGAACGGATATAAACACACAGTTTTGCAACAATCTATTGCGTCGCAACACCGCGCGACATGTTGTCGCATGCCTGAATGCGCGTGATGGTCCGCTGTGCTCAATCACACGCTACCGGCGGAGCCGCCGGATCACGAAAGTCCCTTTAAACAAGCGATAAAACGCAGCACGATCTGGATGATCGTGCTGCGTCGGATGCTCGGAAAAGGACGTTTATCGGAGCGAAAATCGCGTCAGGAAAAGGCCGCATTCATGCAACGAATGCTGCACCTGCTCAACGCTTCGCGCTGATCAGCCTGGCGTGCGTGCCGCCACCGTTGCGGGCGCCGCCGCCTGCAGATGTTCGCCACCGTCAACCGGTACGGAATCCGAAGGATGTGCGCTCCGTTCCGATTGAGCCAGCAGCGTCCCGACCGACGGATCGATCGCATCGGTGAACGGCTTCGGATTGATACCGATGGCCAGCACCAGCAAAGCCATCGCGCCGAGCAGCACGAACTCGCGCTTGCCGAGGTCCTGCAGCTTCGCGACACGTGCGTTGGCAATCGCGCCGAAAATCACGCGTTTGTACATCCACAGCGTGTAGGCCGCGCTCAGGACCAACGTCGTGGCCGCGATTGCGCCGATCCAGAAATTGAAACGGATCGCCCCCATCAACACCATGAATTCGCCGACAAAACCCGAGGTCCCCGGCAGGCCGATATTGGCCATCGAGAACAGCATCACGAAGGCGGCGAAGCGCGGCATGGTATTGGCGACGCCACCGTATTCCGCAATCGAAGCGGTCTTGGTGCGGTCGTAGAGCATGCCCGTGCACAGCAGCATCGCGCCGGAAACCACGCCGTACGACAGCATCTGCACGATTGCACCCGCCTGGCCGATGCGGTTGAAGACGAACAGGCCAAGCGTCACGAGCCCCATGTGGGCGATCGTCGAATATGCGAGCAGGCGGCGCATGTCGGTCTGCACGAGCGCCAGCAGGCTCGAATAGATCACCGCCACCAGCGAGAGCGTGATCATCATCGGCGCGAAGAAGTGGCTCGCCTGCGGCGCGATCGGCAACGCGAAACGCAGCAGACCGTAACCGCCCAGCTTGAGCATGCCGATCATCACGGCGGCGCCGGTCGGGCCGTCGAGGTGGACGTCCGGCAGCCACGTATGCAGCGGCCACATCGGCACCTTGACGCCAAACGCGGCCAGGAAACCGAGGAACACCAGCACCTGCGCCCAGGTGCCCAGATGCGTTTCGCGCCACAACGCGAGATCGAAGCTGTGCGTCTGGCTGTACAGGTACAGCATCGACATCAGCATCATCAGCGAGCCGAGGAACGAGACAAAGAAGAACTTCACCGCGGCATACGAGCGGTTCGAATTGCCCCACGTTCCGATCAGCAGGTACAGCGGAATCAGCGTCGCTTCGAACGAGATGAAGAACAGCATGCCGTCCATCGACGTGAAGACGCCCTGCATGAAACCCGACAGCATCAGGAAGGAGCCGAAGTACTGCGCGGTACGCTCGGTGATCGACTCCCATGAAGCGACCACGATGATGATCGTGGTCAGCGCGGTCAGCGCGACGAGCCACAGCGAAATCCCGTCCACGCCCACATGCCATGCGATGTCCAACGTAGGCGACCAGCGAACGTTCTCGACGAACTGCATCGACGTCACGTCGTTGCGGAAGTTCGACACGAGCGGGATCACCGGCAGGAAGCCGGCAATCGCGCCGATCAGCGCGAGCCATCGCGTGCGACTACGTGCCGCGTCAGATCCGGCACGCAAAACCACCAGGCCGGCGACAATAGGGATCCAGATGAGTAGGCTAAGAAGCGGAGGCAATGGCATGTGTTCTGTTGAAAACTTGAAATACAAAACGCCGCTCCAACGCCTTCGAAAACGAAAGCATTGAAATGGATCTGTAGGCTGGATTTCGCTGAATTTGACGCCGAAGCGGTGCTGCCCGCTTCGCGTTTACCCGCAGTCGAATGACCAAGGGTGGGAGATTACCAAGATAAGAATACTTTTGCAGCGCAACAACGCTGCAACGCCCTTGGCAATGCATTGTTGTCACGTCCACGCTTGCGAAATAGCGAAAAATGTGCAGACGCACAAATTCGCCCCAACAGGTTATCGCCCATGCTTTTTGCATGCAGAAGAAAGCAATAGCCCGCCAATTAAGCACTCTTGCAGGAATGCTTTCCCGCGAGGCTTGCACCGGAATAGTTCATGCAGGCGCAGAACATGCCTTCGGGCCTGATTTCGGGCTGCCGGCAAAAATTTAGCGCGGTCGCGAACAGAAATTTTTTTTGATCCGGCACTCTAAAGAAACACCGGTATGCGCTCAAAAATGCCTGCACGGCCGACTCGCCCGCCTGCTTTCAGACAGGTATCAGGCGATGGCAACGTAGCCTGCGAGCCTTACAGAACCCGCATATACTTCGGCGGTTCAGGGGCCGGCATACGTGCGCATTAGCGCAGTTTCTTCGCACGGCTCGATGCCGCCCTCGCCGGCCAGACCTATCGGATACCGCATGCTGCTTTATGATGAAGGTGTCGTTCCCGCGCTCGAATGCCGCGAACTCGGCAAGACCTACGGCGCCGGCCGCGTTGTGCTGGCGCACCTCGATTTCAAGCTCGCGCCGGGTGAATTCGTCGCGATCATGGGAGACTCAGGCGTCGGCAAATCGACGTTGCTCAATCTGATTGCGGGCTTGGACAGCGCGGATAGCGGCGACGTGATCATCGACGGCAGCACGGTCTCGCAGCTGGATGACAACGCGGCAACGCGGTTGCGCCGGCAAAAGCTGGGCTTCGTGTTTCAGGCGTTCCACGTATTGCCCCATCTCACGTTGGCGCAGAACGTCGCGCTGCCACTACTGCTAAACGACCTGCCCACGGCCGGCGCGCTCGATATGCTCGCGGCCGTCGGCCTGGGCGGCCGTGGCGATGATTTTCCGCGGCAGTTGTCGGGCGGCGAGTTGCAGCGTGTCGCCATTGCGCGGGCGCTCGTGCATCATCCGAAACTGATTCTCGCCGACGAACCCACCGGCAATCTCGACCCCGATACCGCCCACGACGTGCTCGGCCTGTTCCGCGCGCAAAGCAAAGCCACCGGTGCGGCCACTATCATGGTCACGCACTCGGAAGCAGCCGCGGCCGTCGCAGACCGCATCCTGATTCTGAGCGACGGTGGTTTGCACGCGTCACCGGGACGCAACACCGTTTCCGGCTCGCCACCCGCTATTCGATCCACTGCGCGTTCAGCCGACGATGCACGCTGATCCACGCCCGCTACAGCGAATTCGAGGCCATCGCCTGCTCGCGCGCTGGCTGTTGAGCGCCGAGTGGCGCAGTCATCGCGGCCGCGCCCTGGTTGCAATTGCAACGATCGCGCTCGGTGTCGCGCTGGGCTATGCCGTTCAGTTGATCAACAGCGCGGCCTTCAATGAATTCTCGGCGGCGGCCCGTAGTCTCTCGGGCGAGGCCGATCTGCAGGTGCGCGGCGCCCAGCCCTTGATCGACGAGTCCATCTATCCGCGCCTGTCGACCGAGCCGGGTGTCGCGCTGGCGAGTCCAGTACTCGCTCTCGATGTCACCGTGCCGGATCGGAATGCCGCGCTGCCCGTGCTCGGCATCGACGTGTTCAAGGCAAGCCGCATTGCGCCGGAACTGATCGGCGTGCCGGCGCCGGAGCGGCCGTTCGATACGCTCGCCGCCAATACGGTGTTTCTTTCGACCGCGGCGCAGCAGTGGTTGAAGGTGAAGATCGGCGATGACGTGGCACTGCAAAGCGGCACATCGATCGTGCACTTGCGCGTGGCCGGCGGTCTCGTGAGAACCCGGCCTGGGCAGCGGCTCGCAGTGATGGACATTGCCGCCGCGCAGTGGCAGTTCGGCAAGGTCGGCAAGCTGTCGCGTGTCGACGTGCAACTCGAACGCGGTGTCGATCGCGAACGCTTCAAGCGTGATCTGCAGGCGCGACTCGGCAACCGGTGGGTGATCGCCGAAACACGCGATGCCGAAAGCCGCACCGATCGTCTGTCGCGCGCTTATCGGATCAACATGAATGTGCTCGCACTGGTGGCGCTTTTCACTGGCGCGTTCCTCGTGTTTTCGACGCAGGCGCTAGGTGTCGTGCGGCGCCGCGCGCAGTTTGCGATGCTGCGGGTGCTTGGCTTGACGCGTGGTCAGTTGCTGCGTCAGATCCTGATGGAAGGCGCGCTGCTCGGCCTGCTCGGTTCACTGTCCGGGCTTGCGCTCGGCTATGCGCTGGCGAGCGGCGCGTTGCGCTTTTTCGGCAGCGATCTGGGTGGCGGCTACTTTCCCGGCGTGCAACCGCACGTCGGCTTCGAGCCGCTGGCGAGCGCACTGTTTCTGACGCTCGGCGTCGCCGTGTCGGTATTGGGCAGTCTTGCCCCCGCGTTGGAGGCAGCGCATGCGCGGCCTGCGGCGGCGCTCAAAGCCGGCGCCGAAGAAGGCGCCCTGGCGCAACTGGCTACGCCGTGGCCCGCGCTGGGTTGTCTGCTGGTTGCCGGCGCTCTCACGCAGGCGCCGCCTCTGTTCGACATGCCGATCGGCGGCTATCTGGCCGTCGCTCTACTACTGATCGGTGGGATTGCGCTGATGCCGCGCGTGACCGCTTCGATCTTTGGTGCAGCGAACCGTGCGCTTGGCGCGCGGCGTCGCGCCAGCGCGGCGAACACTTTGGCATTGGCGCGTCTCGCGAATGCGCCGGGCCACGCATCGATCGCAATGGGCGGCGTGCTGTCGAGCTTTGCGCTGATCGTCGCGATGGCCATCATGGTGGCCAGCTTCCGCGTTTCTGTCGAAGACTGGTTAGGCCACCTGCTCTCCGCCGATCTGTACGTTCGCGTGGCGCCGAATGGCGATACCGGTGGCTTGCGCCCCGACGAACAGGCACTGCTGGCCAGTGTGCCCGGCATCAAGACCGCCGCGTTCGCGCGCTTCTCGCATCTCACGCTCGATCCGGCACGCCCCGAGGTCGCCCTGCTCGCGCGTAAAATCGATGCCGCCGATCCGGGCGCGAATCTGCAGATGACCGGAGCGGTATTGCCGCCCTCCCAACTTCACGACGGAGAAACACCTGTTTGGGTCTCCGAAGCAATGGTCGATCTGTATGGATATAAGCTTGGCCAGCGCTTGCAGTTGCCACTCGGCGAGCGCGGCCACGTGTTTGTCGTGGCCGGCATCTGGCGTGATTACGCGCGCCAGACGGGCGCAATCCAGATACGGCTTCCGGATTACCGGCGCCTGACCGGCGACACGAACGCGACGGATGTGGCTGTCACGGTTCTACCGGGGACGAGTGTCGAACGTGTGATGAGCGGCCTGCGTGCACTGCCCTTCGGTGCATCGCTGGAGCTGTCGCAGCCGGGTGAAATTCGCGCGCATACGCTGGTAATTTTCGATCGAAGTTTCGCCGTCACTTATCTTCTCGAGGGCGTCGCGATCGTCATCGGCCTGTTCGGCGTGGCGGCGACGTTTTCCGCGCAGACGCTCGCACGGGCCCGCGAGTTCGGCATGCTGCGACACGTAGGTGTCACCCGCTCGCAGGTTCTCGCGATCCTTGCACTTGAAGGCGGCATGCTCACCGCTTGTGGTATCGCAATGGGGTTTGTGCTTGGATTCGCGATCAGTC
Organism: Paraburkholderia fungorum; assembly: GCF_902833645.1. Classification (GTDB taxonomy): domain Bacteria; phylum Pseudomonadota; class Gammaproteobacteria; order Burkholderiales; family Burkholderiaceae; genus Paraburkholderia; species Paraburkholderia fungorum. The sequence continues at coordinate 4,711 of NZ_CADFGE010000002.1, read as the reverse complement.
TGATCCTCGTATTCGTCGTCAATCCGCAGTCGTTTCATTGGAGCATGTCATTACACGTTCCATGGACCGTGCTCGGCACGGTCGCGCTGGTGATGCTGGCCTCGTCGTGTTCGACGGCGGTGATTGCGGGACGCGGCGCGGTATCGGTGGATGCGGTGCGCGCGGTGAAGGAGGATTGGTGATGAAGGGATTGCCGCGTGCGATGACGGTTCGCGTTGTGAGTGCGCGGCGGCCAAGCGCCAAGGCGCGCGCCGCATTGCTTTGCATGGGCTTTCTTGCCATCGCGCCGGCATTCGCCGCGGCACCCGCGTTCACTGCGGTCACGCCGGATCATCCGATCGTCTTTCCGCAAGACACCGGCGCACACCCGGCTTTTCGCACCGAATGGTGGTACGCAACCGGCTGGCTCACTACGCCGGACAACCGGCCGCTCGGTTTCCAGATCACCTTCTTTCGCTCGGCAACCGGCCACGACCCCGCCGATCCGAGTGCGTTCGCGCCGACGCAATTGATCATTGCGCATGCCGCGTTGAGCGATCCCGCACTCGGCCATCTTGCCCACGATCAGCGCATTGCCCGCCAGGGCTTCGGATTGGCGTATGCAAAGCCGGACAATACCGATGTCAAACTCGACGCTTGGAAAATCATCCGTGCCGGTGACGGCCACTACGACGTTACAGCGGACGCTAACGGATTCGCGCTGCACCTCGCGTTGACGCCGACACAGCCACCGCTAATCCAGGGTGAGCGGGGCTATTCCCGAAAAGGCCCGCGGCCCGAGCAGGCGAGCTACTACTACAGCGAGCCTCAATTGCGCGTGACCGGCAACGTCGTTCGACCGGTTGCGGCAGGCAGCAAATCGACAGGGGAAACGGTCGTGACCGGCGCGGCGTGGCTCGATCACGAATGGTCGAGCACGCTGCTCGATAGCGACGCAGTCGGATGGGATTGGCTCGGCGCCAATTTGACGGATGGTTCGGCCTTGATGGCTTTCAAGGTTCGCAGTCGCGACGAACATGCGATATGGGCGCATGCAGCACTCAGAAATCGCGATGGCCGAATGACGACATTCAATCAGAATCAGGTCGACTTCATTCCGGTTCGCACATGGAGATCGCCACGCACGAACACGTCTTATCCCGTCTCGATGACGGTCAAGACCGGCGAGCTTACATGGCGCCTCGATCCATTGATGGACGATCAGGAACTTGATTCGCGCGAGTCGACCGGCGCGGTGTACTGGGAAGGTGCAGTGCGGGTGAGCCGCGACGGTGCGGACGTGGGCCGTGCGTATCTGGAACTGACGGGTTACGCAAACGCGCTGCGGATCGGCAAGGAGTGAGCGGCGTGCCTGCCGGAATTTCCGGTGTGCGTAAACGCAGAAACCCCACCTTTGTGGGGTGGGGTTTCTGATGCTGCAGGGGAGCCTGACGATTACCTACTTTCACACGGGAATCCGCACTATCATCGGCGTGGAGTCGTTTCACGGTCCTGTTCGGGATGGGAAGGGGTGGGACCGACTCGCTATGGTCATCAGGCATGACTTGTTGTCGTNACAACCAATCTGGAAGAAGTAGTTTCTGGTGATGCTCACCAGAGGGAGATTCGGCGGGTTGTGTTGTTTCTGGCACAACACTGATCTCAACCGTGTGTGATCTGCATAAGACACACCTGTTATAGGATCAAGCCTTACGGGCAATTAGTATCAGTTAGCTTAACGCATTACTGCGCTTCCACACCTGACCTATCAACGTCCTGGTCTTGAACGACCCTTCAAGGGGCTCGAAGCCCCGGGGATATCTCATCTTAAGGCGAGTTTCCCGCTTAGATGCTTTCAGCGGTTATCTCTTCCGAACATAGCTACCCGGCGATGCCACTGGCGTGACAACCGGTACACCAGAGGTTCGTCCACTCCGGTCCTCTCGTACTAGGAGCAGCCCCCTTCAAATATCCAGCGCCCACGGCAGATAGGGACCAAACTGTCTCACGACGTTTTAAACCCAGCTCACGTACCTCTTTAAATGGCGAACAGCCATACCCTTGGGACCGGCTACAGCCCCAGGATGAGATGAGCCGACATCGAGGTGCCAAACACCGCCGTCGATATGAACTCTTGGGCGGTATCAGCCTGTTATCCCCAGAGTACCTTTTATCCGTTGAGCGATGGCCCTTCCATACAGAACCACCGGATCACTATGACCTGCTTTCGCACCTGCTCGACTTGTCGGTCTCGCAGTTAAGCACGCTTATGCCATTGCACTATCAGCACGATTTCCGACCGTACCTAGCGTACCTTCGTACTCCTCCGTTACACTTTGGGAGGAGACCGCCCCAGTCAAACTGCCTACCATGCACTGTCCCCGATCCGGATTACGGACCAAGGTTAGAACCTCAAACAAACCAGGGTGGTATTTCAAGGACGGCTCCACGCAGACTGGCGTCCACGCTTCATAGCCTCCCACCTATCCTACACAGATCGGTTCAAAGTCCAATGCAAAGCTACAGTAAAGGTTCATGGGGTCTTTCCGTCTAGCCGCGGGGAGATTGCATCATCACAAACACTTCAACTTCGCTGAGTCTCGGGAGGAGACAGTGTGGCCATCGTTACGCCATTCGTGCAGGTCGGAACTTACCCGACAAGGAATTTCGCTACCTTAGGACCGTTATAGTTACGGCCGCCGTTTACCGGGACTTCAATCAAGAGCTTGCACCCCATCATTTAATCTTCCGGCACCGGGCAGGCGTCACACCCTATACGTCCACTTTCGTGTTTGCAGAGTGCTGTGTTTTTATTAAACAGTCGCAGCCACCAGTTTATTGCAACCCCTTCACCCTCTGCCCGCAGGGGCATCAAGCTACAGGGGCGTACCTTATCCCGAAGTTACGGTACCAATTTGCCGAGTTCCTTCTCCCGAGTTCTCTCAAGCGCCTTAGAATACTCATCTCGCCCACCTGTGTCGGTTTGCGGTACGGTCCTGTTAAACTGAAGCTTAGAGGCTTTTCTTGGAACCACTTCCGATTGCTTCGTCGCCTAAGCGACTGGCCTCGCACCCTTGAATTCCGCGCCCGGATTTGCCTGAGCGCCTTCTCCAATGCAAGGACCGGGACTTCCAACACCCGGACAACCTTCCGCGATCCGTCCCCCCATCGCATTTAACAATGGTGCAGGAATATTAACCTGCTTCCCATCAGCTACGCATTTCTGCCTCGCCTTAGGGGCCGACTCACCCTACGCCGATGAACGTTGCGTAGGAAACCTTGGGCTTACGGCGAGGGGGCCTTTCACCCCCTTTATCGCTACTCATGTCAGCATTCGCACTTCCGATACCTCCAGCACACTTTTCAATGCACCTTCGCAGGCTTACGGAACGCTCTCCTACCATGCACATAAATGTGCATCCGCAGCTTCGGTATATTGCTTAGCCCCGTTACATCTTCCGCGCAGGACGACTCGATCAGTGAGCTATTACGCTTTCTTTAAAGGATGGCTGCTTCTAAGCCAACCTCCTGACTGTTTTAGCCTTCCCACTTCGTTTCCCACTTAGCAATATTTGGGGACCTTAGCTGGCGGTCTGGGTTGTTTCCCTCTTGACACCGGACGTTAGCACCCGATGTCTGTCTCCCGTGATTGCACTCTTCGGTATTCGGAGTTTGCTATGGCGTAGTAATCCGCAATGGACCCCACAACCATGACAGTGCTCTACCCCCGAAGGTGATACACGAGGCACTACCTAAATAGTTTTCGGAGAGAACCAGCTATTTCCAGGTTTGTTTAGCCTTTCACCCCTATCCACAGCTCATCCCCTAACTTTTCAACGTTAGTGGGTTCGGACCTCCAGTACGTGTTACCGCACCTTCATCCTGGCCATGGATAGATCACCTGGTTTCGGGTCTACACCCAGCGACTGAATCGCCCTGTTCGGACTCGCTTTCGCTACGCCTGCCCTAATCGGTTAAGCTTGCCACTGAATGTAAGTCGCTGACCCATTATACAAAAGGTACGCCGTCACCCCTTCGCAGAGGCTCCGACTGTTTGTATGCATGCGGTTTCAGGATCTGTTTCACTCCCCTCCCGGGGTTCTTTTCGCCTTTCCCTCACGGTACTGGTTCACTATCGGTCGATCACGAGTATTTAGCCTTGGAGGATGGTCCCCCCATCTTCAGACAGGATTTCACGTGTCCCGCCCTACTTTCCGTACACCTAGTTCTTCCCCGCTGTTTTCGTCTACAGGGCTATCACCTGCTATGGCGGCACTTTCCAGAGCCTTCGACTAACAATGAAGATAAAGAGTACAGGCTGGTCCCATTTCGCTCGCCACTACTCTGGGAATCTCGGTTGATTTCTTTTCCTGCGGTTACTTAGATGTTTCAGTTCACCGCGTTCGCTTCACGTAACCTATGTATTCAGTTACGGATGACCCATACGGGCCGGGTTTCCCCATTCGGATATCGGAGGATCAAAGCTCGTTTGCCAGCTCCCCTCCGCTTTTCGCAGGCTACCGCGTCCTTCATCGCCTGTGATCGCCAAGGCATCCACCACATGCACTTGTTCGCTTGACCCTATAACGGGTGTGTCTCGGTCGTATTCACTGGGAATACGACGTGGTTCACATCGTTACAGGTTGAGTATTCGTGTTGCGCCGTATTCCAAAGCAATCTTTCGATCACCTTTTCATACATTGATACAATCACAACCCTGATTCACCTACTC
>NZ_CADFGE010000001.1 GCF_902833645.1 Paraburkholderia fungorum | reverse complement strand
GAGTCCACCGCGCGTCGCGCATCAAGCGCCCACACTTATCGGCTGTTAATTTTTAAAGATCGAGTCCGCATTCACTACCGAATCCGCACCGTGTTGCCCACCTGCGCAACCACCGGTACCGCTTCGTTCTGCGTCGCTGCATCAGCAGCAGAGAAACGAGATTATGAAGGCTCTTTTTCGTTCTGTCAACAATATTTTTCCGCTTTCGCTTAAAACCTTATTGACATCACAGCCGCTGGTTTCCGCCGCGGCCCTCGTTCGCAAACGAGGAGCCGAACTATAGGCGAACCTCAGCCATGTGACAAGGCTTTGGCGAAAATCTTTTTCTGACGACTCACTTCCGGGTCGAATTCACTAAAGCTGTGATCGGAACCGCGCCAGCCATTGCTGCGTATCCCGCGTCGCTGGGATGAATATGATCGCCACTATCAAAGGCTCGTTGCAGACGGCTCGGTTGCGCCGGATCGCGTAGCGCCGCGTCGAAATCCACGATGCCGTCGAACGCGTGGCTGGTCCGAATCCACTGATTGACCGCCAGGCGGATTGCCTCCCGCAAGGCCGGCAACGAAGCCGGGGTCAACGTTGCGCCAAACACTTTTACGCCATGGCGCCGCGCATCCGCGATCACCCGCTGATAACCGGCAGTCAGGTCGGCAGCAGTCACCGAGGTATGGGGCGAATCACAGTCGAGGCCGTTACGTGCAGGCATCTCGGAGAAATTGATGTCGTTGATGCCGATCAGCAGAATCGCCGTCTTCACGCCCGGACGCTCCAGCACGTCCCGGTCGAACCGCCGCACGAGCGCATCGCCGTAGCAGACTGAGTCGCTCAATAAGCGATTGCCGCTGATGCCAAGATTGACGATCGCCGTCGAGCGATCACCAGTGCTGGCGAACCGACGCGCCAGCGCGTCCGGCCAGCGTCGGTTCTGATTCAGACTGGAACGCATGCCGTCGGTGATCGAGTCGCCGATCGCAGCGACTGCAACCGCCGAAGGCGCATCCACCGACAACCCCGTCACCCACACATATTGCGTAAACCGTCCGCGAAACGACTCCGCAGAGGCGTCGGCGGCATGATTTCCCGGCGAGGAAACGAAGTTCAACTGGCTCGAGACCCGATGCCACGCCACGATTCGTTGGTCCGGCCCCATGAACGCGCTAACCGCGTAAGGCGCGCCTTCTACGATGTCGATGGCAATCGGGTCGCTGTCCAGCTCTGCTCCCGCCGGTACGCTCACCGAATTCTTGCCGCCAAATGTCACCCGCGCATCGCCATTGCCGAGCGCAGCAGCTCCGCCGGCCGAGCGCGCGATGCGCAAATCTTCGATGACAAGCGGTGTCTTGCCGTACTCGTTGCTGAGATGAATTCGCGCGGATTTACCCGCCAGCGTGGGATAGATGATCTGACGAACCGTCCGCCCTGCGACTTCCGGAGCGCGGTAAAGCGGCGGCAAATCCGAGCGCTGCGGGATGGGCTGCAAGGCAGTTGCCCACGCGGTAACCCAATGCGCTGAGGCGTCGGCGGCAAAAACAGTCGAGGAAACGGCGAATTGGCAAAGCAGCGCCGCGCCACATGCGGCAGCCAGGGTGCGAATGGTCATTCGGGTGGTCAGTTCGATGCGAAACGTGCATTGTGCCCGATCGCCAAGGCCATCGCGGCTCACCGCGCGGATGCCACCCTGCTGTCGCCGCGCCTCATATCAGGATGGCAGCATCGAAAGATCGTTGAGTACCGACAACGTAAAGTACGGAGATCCGGCCGTTGGAGCGGGAACCGGACGTATTCGGATCTCGGTGCGAAGAGCACGACAAAGTACGGAATTTCAGGCGGGGTGCCTGCGCCGCAGTCATCCGACGCAAGCGCAGACGCATCGCCAATCAGCCCGCTGCCGACGCCCCGGTCATTTTCAACGCAAGCGCCTCGGCCACTTCGATCCCGTCGATGGCTGCCGAGTAAATTCCGCCCGCGTATCCCGCGCCCTCTCCCGCCGGATACAGGCCCTCGACATTCATGCTCTGATAGTCGTCCCGGCGCCGCACGCGAATCGGCGACGATGTTCGCGTCTCGACGCCCGTCAGCACAGCATCATGCATGGCAAACCCGGCGATCTTCTTGTCCATCTGCGGCAAAGCTTCGCGGATCGCTTCGATCACGTAGTCGGGCAGCGCGGTGCTGAGATCGGTCGGATGCACGCCCGGCTTATAGGACGGCACCACCGATCCCAGCGAAGTAGACGGCCGCCCGGCGATAAAGTCGCCGACCAGCTGACCCGGCGCCATATAGTTGCCGCCACCCAGTTCGAAGGCCCGCTCTTCCCATTTACGCTGGAAGGCAATACCGGCGAGCGGGCCGCCCGGATAGTCGTCCGGCGTGATGCCGACGACAATCCCGGCGTTGGCATTGCGCTCCGCCCGCGAATACTGGCTCATTCCGTTGGTCACCACGCGGCCCGGCTCGGAGGTTGCCGCGACCACCGTGCCGCCAGGGCACATGCAGAAGCTATAAACCGCGCGCCCATTGCTGCAATGGTGCACAACCTTATAGTCGGCGGCGCCAAGCTGCTTGTGCCCCGCGAACTTGCCGAAACGGCTGCGATCGATCAGCCCTTGCGGATGTTCGATCCGGAAACCGAGCGAAAACGGTTTTGCTTCGATATAGACACCGCGGTCGCTCAGCATCTGGAAGGTATCGCGCGCACTATGACCGACCGCCAGCACGACATGGTCGCAGCGCAGCGTTTCACCCGTCGACAGTTTGAGCCCGCGCACCTTGCCCTGATCGATTTCGATATCGTCGACCCGCGACTCGAAACGCACCTCGCCGCCCAGTTCGTGAATGGTCGCGCGCATCTTTTCGACCATGCTAACCAGACGGAACGTGCCGATATGAGGCCGGCTCAGATAGAGAATGTCCTCCGGCGCACCGGCGCGGACGAACTCCTCGAGCACCTTGCGGCCGTAGTGCTTCGGATCCTTGATCTGGCTGTATAGCTTGCCGTCCGAGAACGTGCCCGCGCCGCCTTCGCCGAACTGCACGTTCGATTCCGGATTGAGCACGGACTTACGCCATAGCCCGAAAGTGTCCTTGGTGCGCTCCCGTACGGCCTTGCCGCGCTCGAGAATGATCGGACGAAAGCCCATTTGTGCAAGGATCAGCCCCGCGAACAACCCGCATGGCCCCATACCGATCACGACTGGCCGCAAAGAAGCCATCTGAGCCGGCGCTTTGGCGACAAAATGGTACGTCATGTCCGGCGTCACACCGCAGTGCGGTACATCGGCAAGCCGTTTGAGCGCGGCCGCTTCATCCTTCACCTCGACGTCGACGATATACGTGAGCTTGATGTCGGCGCGCTTACGCGCGTCGTGCGCGCGGCGGAACACGGTGTAACGGATGAGCCCGTCGTCAGCCACGCCGAGGTCAGCGAGGCGCGCGCGGACGGCGGCTTCGAGAGCACTCTCGGGGTGATCGAGCGGGAGTTTGATTTCGCTTAGACGTAACATGAGTACCGGGGGATGCAGGAAGGCCGCAAATCGCAGCCAATTCGCAATTTTATAGGTTAAGTGTCCGCACGGGGCAGTGGCGCAAGTGAAACGCCGCCGGCGGCACGCCGTCACGCCCCTATCGATGATCGCAGTCCGTCTCAAAAAATTTATTAACCGACCGGTCGGTTGGTTTATACTGCGCAAACACAGACAACTTCCGCTGAGAGCGTCCCCATGTACACGCAATCCCTGGATATCCCCGGCAATGTCGCCCCGCTCGACGCGGCAGCGGGTTCGCCCGAGCAGGCGCAATTCGACGCGGTCATGGCCGCCGACGGCAAGATCGAGCCTCAAGACTGGATGCCCGACGCCTACCGCAAGACGTTGGTGCGGCAGATCTCGCAGCACGCGCACTCCGAAATCGTCGGCATGCTGCCCGAGGGCAACTGGATCACGCGCGCGCCCAGCCTGAAGCGCAAGGCGATCCTCCTCGCCAAGGTGCAGGATGAAGCCGGCCATGGCCTCTATCTATATAGTGCGGCCGAAACGCTCGGCGTGTCGCGCGACCAGTTGATCGCAGCGCTACATTCGGGCAAGGCTAAGTATTCAAGCATCTTCAATTACCCGACGCCTACATGGGCAGACGTCGGCGTGATCGGCTGGCTGGTGGACGGCGCGGCGATCATGAACCAGATTCCGCTGTGCCGCTGCACGTACGGTCCGTACGCACGCGCCATGATCCGTATCTGCAAGGAAGAATCGTTCCATCAGCGCCAGGGATTCGACGCGCTCATGTCGATGATGAGCGGCACCGAAGCGCAACGCGAACTGGTCCAGCAAGCCGTGAACCGCTGGTGGTGGCCGGTGCTGATGATGTTCGGTCCGAGCGACAAGGATTCGATCCACAGCAATCAATCGTCGAAATGGGGCATCAAGCGCATCTCGAACGACGACCTGCGCCAGAAATTCGTCGACGCGACCGTCGACCAGGCCAAGGTGCTCGGCGTCACGCTGCCGGATCCGAACCTGAAGTGGAACGAAGCCCGCGGCCACTATGACTACGGCGACATCGACTGGGAAGAATTCTGGCGCGTCGTGAATGGCGACGGCCCGTGCAACCGTGAGCGTCTCGCGACCCGCGTGAAAGCGCACGACGACGGCGCCTGGGTGCGCGAGGCTGCTCTCGCCCACGCCGAAAAGCAGCGCCAGCGCGCGCAACAGCACGCCGCTTAACTCATACAGTCACGCACTCACGCGACAAGCCGAACAAAGTATCAGGAGATCAGCAATGAACAAGGAATGGCCGATTTGGGAAGTCTTCGTGCGCAGCAAGCAGGGACTCGACCATAAACACTGCGGCAGCCTGCATGCCGCCGACGCGCCGATGGCGCTGCGCATGGCGCGCGACGTCTACACCCGCCGCCAGGAAGGCGTAAGCATCTGGGTGGTGCCGTCCTCGGCGATCACGGCGTCCGCGCCGGAAGACAAGGCGGAGCTGTTTGAACCGGCTGGCGACAAGATTTACCGCCACCCGACGTTCTACACGCTCCCCGACGAAGTCAACCACATGTAAGCGCGGCCATGAACATCACGCCCCAACATCTGCAGTACGTGCTGCGCCTCGCGGACACCGCGCTGATCCTCGGTCAGCGCAATACCGAGTGGTGCGGCCACGGCCCGATCCTCGAAGAGGACATCGCGCTGTCGAACATGAGTCTGGATCTGATCGGCCAGGCGCGTTTGCTGTACACGCACGCCGCCACGCTGGAACAGCAACTCACCGGCAAAAGCCGCACGGAAGACGACTACGCGTACTTCCGCGCCGAGCGCGAATTCGCCAACTACACGCTGGCCGAGTTGCCGCACTACGGCCCGCTCGCCGGCACCGCGCAAGCCGAGAAGGATTACGCGGTCACGATCGTGCGCAATTTCCTGTACTCGACGCTGATGGCGCATCTGTGGTCGGCGCTCACTGCTTCGAAGGATGAGCAGCTTGCCGCGATCGCCTCCAAGTCGATCAAGGAAACCAGCTATCACGTGCATCACGCGAGCGAATGGCTGATCCGTTTCGGTGACGGCACGGACGAATCGCATCGCCGCGCGCAAGCCGCACTCGACTATCTGCTGCCGTACACGCGTGAGTTTTTCAGTGCCGACGCCGTGGAAGAAACCGTCGCCGCCGCGGACATCGGGCCGCTGACGTCGGACCTGGAAGCAGCATGGCTCGAAGACGTCAAAGCCACCCTCGACGAAGCCACGCTCAAGCTGCCTGAAGCGGTCAAGCACATCACGACCGGCAAGCACGGTGAGCACTCGGAGCACATGGGCTTCGTGCTGGCTGAAATGCAAAGCCTCGCGCGCCAGCATCCCGGCGCGACCTGGTAAGCGCGCAGCCACGCACAAAACCGGAACCCGACGGAACTTCACGATGACGACCTCGACTGCCACGCCCACTGCCGATGCCACGCTGGAACGCGCTTGGGCCGTGCTCGAAACGGTGCCTGACCCGGAGATTCCGGTGGTGTCGATTCGGGAACTCGGTATTCTGCGCGACGTGCGGCGCGCCGCCGACGGCGCGCTGGAAGTCGTGATCACGCCGACCTATTCCGGGTGCCCGGCGATGTCGCAGATCGCCGAAGACGTCGCTCATGCGCTCGATGTGGCCGAGCTGAAGCCGTATCGAATTGCCACGGTCCTCGCTCCGGCCTGGACCACCGACTGGATGACGGCCGACGCGCGCGAAAAGCTGCGCGCCTACGGAATCGCACCGCCCACAGGCAACTGCGGCACCGCCGTGCAGCCGCAGGAAAAAGTGCTGCGTTTCATGCCGCGCGCGCTGCCGGCGCCGTCGTGTCCGCGCTGCGGCTCGGCGCATACCGAGCGTCTCGCGCAATTCGGCTCGACGGCCTGCAAAGCGCTCTATCGCTGCCTCGACTGCCGCGAACCCTTCGACTACTTCAAACCATACTGATATGGCTACCCCGCAATTCCATCCGCTGCGTATCCGCGAAGTGCGGCCAGAAACCGCTGACGCGGTGTCGGTCGCTTTCGAAGTCCCCGCCGAGCTACGCGATCAGTATCGCTTCACGCAAGGCCAGTTCGTCACGCTGAAAACGCACATCGACGGTGAAGAAACGCGCCGTTCGTATTCGATCTGCGTCGGCGTCACCGATTACGACCGCGACGGCGAACTGCGCATCGGCATCAAGCGCGTGCGTGGCGGGCGTTTCTCGAACTTCGCGTTCGACACGCTACAGCCCGGCCATACGATTGACGTGATGACGCCCGATGGCCGCTTCTTCACCCACCTGAACGCCGATCAAGGCCAGCAGTACATCGCGTTTGCCGGCGGATCGGGCATCACGCCGGTGCTCGCCATCATCAAGACGACGCTCGAAGTCGAGCCGCGCAGCACCTTCACGCTGGTGTACGGCAACCGCAGCGTCGACCAGATCATGTTCGCGGAAGAACTCGAAGACCTGAAGAACCGCTTCATGAACCGCTTCGTGCTCTATCACGTGCTGTCCGACGACTTGCAGGACGTCGAGCTGTTTAACGGCGTGCTCGACGAGGAGAAGTGCGCGGCCTTCATCGAAAATCTGTTGCCGGCGGACGCAATCGACGAAGCCTTCATCTGCGGCCCCGCCCCGATGATGGATGCCGCCGAGGCCGCACTGAAAGCCGCGGGCGTGCCGTCGGCCAAGGTGCACGTAGAGCGCTTCGGCTCGCCGCTGCCGCAAGCGGGCGTGCCGCCGGTCGAAATCACCGAAGACACCCCGGCCGCCGACCTCGAAATTGTCCTCGACGGGAAACGGCGCAAGCTGCGCCTGCCTTACCAGGGCGTGAGCGTGCTCGACGTCGGCCTGCGTGCCGGCCTCGCGCTGCCGTATGCGTGCAAGGGCGGCGTCTGCTGCACATGCCGCGCAAAGGTGCTCGAAGGCGAGGTCAAGATGGAAAAGAATTACACGTTGGAAGAACACGAAATCCGCGACGGCTTCGTGCTGACCTGCCAATGCCATCCGATCAGCGATCGTGTGGTCGTGAGCTACGACGAACGCTAAGCCAGGTGTGCCGGGTTGGCCATACGACGCCCGGAACGCTTTCAGCAGGTCCGCGATCCGCTTACACTAGGGGCCGCTCTCGATTGGACACCTGTTCCGATCGATGAGCGGCCCTTTTTTTGTCTTTTGTCGTTTTCTGCAAGCCCAAGCCACTGCCGATGAGCATCATCCACCTCACCAATGGCGACGTCGCCGCCGAATCACTGCGCGCCGCGCTAGCCGAGGCGGGCCGCGACGATCGCGTGCACGCACTGCGCGACGATCTGGCGGTCGGTCCGCTGCGCGGTATCGATGACGGACCCGACGTGCGAGCGGAATTCTGGGACCGTGTCAGCACCGACACCAGGCGTGATTTTCTGCGCGAATTCCGCGAGCAGGCAGCCGCGCTGGAGAACATCGCACGCAGCGAGGCGAACCTGGTGGTCTGGCACGGTGAAAGCTCAGCCGATCAACTTATGCTGCGCCGCGTCTGCTACCACCTACGCAACAGCCCGCAGCGACTCAATGAGGTGCGACTGTCGATCCGTGACCTCACCGATCCGGGCGCATGGGCGCACAGCCGCAAAGACCGTGCGACCTCCGTCGGCATGTTCGCTCCGACTGTACTGCAAGGGCGTCTGACGGACGCAGCGCCGATTTCCGTTCTACGCATTAGCCGCCTCGCACTCGAATGGCAGGAAGCCAAGCACGCGAATGGCGAGACACGGCGCTGGCGCGACAACACTTTTACGAGCGGCAGCTTCACCGACCTGGACGCGCTGATTCTCGAACAGGCCACCGGCGACTGGCAACCCGCCGCGCGAGTTGCCGCCGAACTGATGACCGCCGATCTCGGGTATCTGGTAAGCGACAGCATCGTCCTGTGGCGCTTTCGCGAACTGGCCTCAACACGCCGCATCAAGCTGCGCGGCGACGCGGGCGCCTGGCGCACCCTGGAAATGTGCGCGGCGCTTGCCCCCTGTCCACACTAATAAAATAGACGACCATGGCCCGTACCCGCGCACCCGACCACGAAACCCAACGCGATCAGATTCTCGAACTGGCCGCGGCGAAATTCGCACAGACCAGCTACCCGAGCACCTCGATGGCCGACCTCGCCGCCGCTAGCGGCACCTCGAAAGCACGCCTGTATCACTACTACGCGAGCAAGGAAGCGATTCTGTTCGATTTGCTCGACCGCTACACGAAGCGACTGATGCTGATCATCGCGGAGGTGGAAGGGGCAAGCCAGCGCCGCGGACTGTCCGAGCGGGAAACCTTCGCGGAACTGATCCGCGCGTTTCTGTCCGAGTACGAGACGTCGCACAGCCGCCACGTCGCGCTGCTCAACGACGTGAAATATCTGGTCGACACCCAGCGGGAGGTCATCCTGAACCGCCAGCGCGACGTGGTCGCGGCGTTCGCGCGGCAGTTGGCACGCGCCTATCCGGAACGCGCCACGCGTGAAAACCAGACCGCACTGACGATGATGGTGTTCGGCATGATCAACTGGACGTTCACCTGGCTCAAGCCGGACGGCCGGATGGGCTATCGGGAATTTGCCGAGCAGGTGGTCAATATGGTGGACCACGGATTGAGCTCTGCCGAGAACTGATTGCGCAGGGCAACATTATTCATACGAGATAACTGCGGCAGGTGGCCTGAACGCAACAACTCGCCGCGAACGCTCGTTCAATTTAATTACCCTTAATAATCAATACATTAAAAAAAGGGCGCCATCTTTTTAGGCATTTGCTTCAGTTTTCGATACGGGTTTTCCCTAGTGTCAAGTCGAGGTTTCCGCTAAAATCGTTTTTGCGGTGCACCATGCCGCTCGATTAAAAGGAGAACCCGACCATGAACATGACTGCACCCCGCACCGCTGAGCCGATCGTCGCACATGATCGTCTGTTGCAGTCAGGCGGTCGTACGCCTGCTCTGGTCCGCGAACTCACCGCCGTCGACCGCGAGCGGCTGCTAACCCACTTCCTCGCGCTTGACGAAGACGACCGCCTCCTGCGTTTCGGCCAGATCGTGCCGAACCACGTTATCGAGAACTACGTCCGCGCGATCGATTTCACGCGCGACACGGTTTTTGGCGTGTTCGACAGTCAGCTGCAACTCACTGGCGTCGGCCATCTGGCGTACCTGCCGGCCGAAGGCGACAAGCGCACAGCCGAATTCGGCGTGTCGGTGCTGGAGAGCGCGCGTGGGCGCGGGGTCGGCTCCAAGCTATTCGAGCGCGCAGCCATCCGCAGCCGCAATACGCATGTCACCACGCTCTATATGCATTGCCTGTCGCGCAATTCGACCATGATGCACATTGCGAAGAAGGCTGGCATGAAGATCGAATACGCGTACGGCGAAGCCGACGCCTATCTGACGCTGCCGCCGGCGGATCAATCGAGCATCATTGCTGAAATGCTGCAGGAGCAAGCCGCGGTGTTTGACTACGCACTTAAGCGCCAGGCGCGTCAGGCGTCGAAGTTGTTCGAATCGTTCATGCCCGCAGCTGAGGCCGCTTAACCGGTCTGCGTTTCGAGCGAAAAAAGGGCAGCCTCGCGGCTGCCCTTTTTGTTTGTCTGTCAGTTGACGGTAGCCCGGTGCTCACAAAATCGGCAGCGCTGTCGTCTCCTTGAACTTCTCGAGCGAAAAGCTCGTCTTCACGTCGATCACAGAAGGGTGGTGCAGCAACTGCTCCTGCACGAAACGTGAAAAGTGCGCCATATCCTCGACCTGCACACGCAGCAGGTAATCCATATCGCCCGTCATGGCGTGGCATGCGACCACCTCCGGCCACGTCTGCACCGCCGCGCGAAACAGATCGGCATGCGTGGCCCCGCTGCGCGAGCCGAGCGCCGGACCGCTGCGCTTTTCCAACCGTACGTTGACATAGGCCAGCAGGTCGAGCCCAAGCTTTTGCGGATCCAGCAGCGCAACGTAGCCTCGAATCACCCCACTCTCCTCCAATCGACGGATGCGCCGCAGACACGGGCTCGGGGATAGATTGATGCGCTCAGCGATCTCCTGATTCGACAGCCGGCCATTCTCCTGAAGGATTGCCAGAATGCGCCTGTCGATGGCGTCTATCTCTATTTTGGCCATTTCCTGCTACCCAGATTGAAAATCAAGCTAGAAAATAGCTTAAGCGTATCGACGCACGATTAATTTCGCAAGTTTTCGTCGCCAGCCGGCCTTTACACTTGCGTCATTCAGTCGCGCTAACTCGCCCCCTCCCCCATCAACATTTAGCCTTGCATGGGACCGGAGTAAGTGCTGAAGCGCCAACTCTGGTCGACATAGGAGACAGACAATGCAGGTTTCAACTTGGGAAAACCCGGTCGGCACCGACGGCTTCGAATTCATCGAATACACCGCCCCGGACCCGAAAGCGCTCGGCAAGCTGTTCGAACAGATGGGCTTCACTGCGGTGGCCCGGCATCGTCACAAAGACGTGACGCTGTATCGCCAGGGTGACATCAATTTCATTGTCAACGGGGAACAGCATTCGTTCGCGCAACGTTTCACGCGGCTGCATGGCCCGTCGATCTGCGCGATCGCTTTCCGCGTCCAGGACGCGGCGAAGGCTTACGAGCAGGCTCTGGAAAAAGGCGCCTGGGGCTTCGACAACAAGACCGGCCCGATGGAATTGAACATCCCGGCAATCAAGGGTATCGGCGACTCGCTGATCTATTTCGTCGACCGCTGGCGAGGCAAGAACGGCGCCGAGGCGGGCAGCATTGGCAACATCGATATTTACGACGTCGACTTCGAACCGATCCCGGGTGCGAATCCCCATCCGGTCGGCCACGGCCTGACCTATATCGATCACCTGACGCACAACGTCCATCGCGGCCGCATGCAGGAGTGGGCGGAGTTCTACGAGCGTCTATTCAATTTCCGTGAAGTCCGCTACTTCGACATCGAAGGCAAGGTGACCGGCGTGAAATCGAAGGCGATGACCTCGCCGTGCGGCAAGATCCGCATTCCGATCAACGAAGAAGGCTCGGACGTGGCCGGTCAAATCCAGGAATACCTGGACGAGTACCACGGCGAAGGCATTCAGCACATCGCGCTGGGCAGCAACGACATCTACCGCACGGTGGACGGCTTGCGCGCGGCGAACATCTCGCTGCTCGATACGATCGACACGTACTATGAACTGGTCGACCGCCGCGTACCGAACCACGGCGAGCCGCTCGACGAATTGCGCAAGCGCAAGATCCTGATCGACGGCGCCCCCGACGACTTGCTGCTGCAGATCTTCACCGAAAACCAGATTGGGCCGATCTTCTTCGAGATCATCCAGCGCAAGGGCAACCAGGGCTTCGGCGAGGGTAATTTCAAGGCGCTGTTCGAATCGATCGAACTGGATCAGATTCGCCGCGGCGTGGTCCAGGACAAAGCCTGACGACTAAAAGCCGGCGCAGAATCTGAGAGAAATAAAAAAGGGCGAGGATCTTGCGATCCTCGCCCTTCATTGTTTGTGCCCTTGCCCGAAGCACGGACAGCGGCAGATTTTCAACCAATACGTCGCTTCAGCGACGCATCACGAATTCTGATCTTCCTCGTCGGCCTTCGCGGATCGTGCAAGGCGTTCCACCGCAACGCGTGCGGGCGCGACTTGCGCCGTGCTGGTGATCGCGTTCGACAGCGCTCCTGCGCTGCCCGAGTTGGTGCTCGAGCGCACCGGTGCGCTCATGGCGAAGAATGCGGCCGAAACCATCAGGAACGTCTGGATGTTTCTCGTGTTCATGCGTACTCCTTTTCTAACTGCCCTGCTGTCCTGAAGCTCCACCGAATGCGGAGCGTTGCGCAGACATTGCTCGCAGGTGGGGTATTAGACAGACATTTCAACTGCGGTTCCGCAGATTTGTAGTTTTTACAGCTTGTTACAGTGCGACTCGAAAGCAGAAAGTCGTCCGTCTGTATCTGGCGAAAATCACGCTGCACCGCCGCATTTCCGGACACGCTGCGGCGGGTTTTTACCAGTGCTACCATCACTTAAAACACGTCAATATGGCGACCCCGGCCATACGCATTCACAAGATGCCGCGGCCCAAAAGTTTTGGCGATCCCAAACTGGGTGGAGGAGTACACATAATGAATGCCCCGCTAGACGCAGGTCAGCGAGCCTCGCTCGAAGCCGCTCTATCTTCCGTCACGCTCGACGACAAATACACCCTCGAACGCGGCCGCGCGTACATGAGCGGCATCCAGGCGCTAGTGCGTCTGCCGATGTTGCAGCAGGAACGCGACCAGGCGGCCGGGCTCAATACCGCTGGGTTTAT
The DNA here is from genome assembly GCF_902833645.1 of Paraburkholderia fungorum. Classification (GTDB taxonomy): domain Bacteria; phylum Pseudomonadota; class Gammaproteobacteria; order Burkholderiales; family Burkholderiaceae; genus Paraburkholderia; species Paraburkholderia fungorum. The sequence goes on along the minus strand of NZ_CADFGE010000001.1, from coordinate 1,496,574 downwards.
CTCCGGTTATCGCGGATCGCCACTCGGCGGACTCGACCAGTCTCTGTGGAAAGCGAAGCAACATCTCGCCGCGCACCGGGTGGTCTTCCAACCCGGCGTCAACGAGGACCTCGCGGCGACCGCCGTCTGGGGTTCACAGCAGGTCAATCTGTATCCGAGCGCCAAATACGACGGCGTGTTCTCGATGTGGTACGGCAAGGGCCCGGGCGTCGACCGCTCCGGCGACGTCTTCAAACACGGCAATTCGGCCGGCTCGTCGCAACACGGCGGCGTTCTCGTGCTCGCCGGCGACGACCACGCCGCCAAATCCTCGACGCTCGCGCATCAGTCGGAACACATCTTCAAGGCGTGCGGCCTGCCGGTGCTGTTTCCGTCGAACGTGCAGGAATATCTGGATTTCGGCTTACACGGCTGGGCGATGAGCCGCTACTCCGGCCTGTGGGTGGCGATGAAGTGCGTGACCGACGTGGTTGAATCGTCAGCTTCCGTCGATATCGACCCGCATCGCACAAAAATCATTCTGCCGGACGACTTCGCGATGCCCGAAGGCGGCCTGAATATTCGCTGGCCGGATCCGCCATTGGTGCAGGAAGCACGTCTGCTCGACTACAAGTGGTACGCGGCGCTCGCCTATGTGCGCGCGAACAAACTGGACCGCGTCGAAATCGATTCGCCGCATGCGCGTTTCGGCATCATGACCGGCGGCAAGGCTTATCTTGATGTGCGTCAGGCGCTGACCGACCTCGGCCTCGATGACGAAACCTGTTCGCGCATAGGCATCCGTTTGTACAAAGTCGGCTGTGTGTGGCCGCTTGAAGCACAAGGCGCCCATGCGTTCGCGCGCGGTCTTCAGGAAATTCTGGTGGTCGAAGAGAAGCGCCAGATTCTCGAATACGCAATTAAGGAAGAACTGTACAACTGGCCCGATGCGCAGCGTCCGCGCGTATTCGGCAAATTCGACGAGAAGGACGGCGCGGGCGGCGAATGGTCAGTGCCGATGGGCAACTGGCTGCTGCCGGCCCACTACGAGCTTTCGCCGGCGATCATCGCCAAGGCGATCGCCACGCGGCTCGACAAGTTCGACCTGCCGTCCGACGTTCGCGCGCGCATTGCAACACGCATCGCGGTAATTGAAGCGAAGGAAAAAGCTCTGGCGCGTCCGCGCGTCGAAGCCGAACGCAAGCCGTGGTTCTGCTCGGGTTGTCCGCACAACACCTCGACGAACGTGCCGGAAGGCTCACGTGCGATGGCCGGCATCGGCTGCCACTACATGACCGTCTGGATGGACCGCAGCACTAGCACCTTCAGCCAGATGGGCGGCGAAGGCGTCGCGTGGATCGGCCAGGCGCCGTTCACCAACGACAAGCACGTATTCGCCAACCTCGGCGACGGCACGTACTTCCATTCGGGCCTGCTCGCAATTCGCGCGGCAATCGCGTCGAAAGCAAATATCACCTACAAGATTCTCTATAACGACGCCGTCGCGATGACGGGCGGCCAGCCGGTCGACGGCGTGCTGACCGTGCCGCAGATTACGCATCAACTGGCTGCGGAAGGCGCGACGAAAATCGTGATCGTCACCGACGAACCGGAGAAATATTCGGCGAACGTCGGTCTCGCGCCGGGCATCGACATCCATCATCGCGACCAGCTCGACGAAGTTCAGCGTCAGCTTCGCGAGATTCCCGGCACTACTATCCTGATCTACGACCAGACCTGCGCAACCGAGAAGCGGCGCCGCAGGAAACGCGGCACGTATCCGGATCCGGCGCGCCGTGTCGTGATCAACGAAGCGGTGTGCGAAGGCTGCGGCGACTGCTCGGTCAAGTCGAATTGCCTGTCCGTGGAACCGCTCGATACCGAGTTCGGCACTAAACGCCAGATCAATCAGTCGACCTGCAACAAGGACTTCTCATGCGTGAACGGGTTCTGCCCGAGTTTTGTCTCGGTGGAAGGCGGACAACTGCGCAAGCCGAAGGCGGCGTCAGGCATCGTCGCCGATGCGATGCCGCCGGTGCCGGAACCTGAGTTGCCGTCGATCGAGCGTCCCTATGGCGTGCTGGTGACAGGCGTCGGCGGCACGGGTGTCGTGACGATCGGCGCATTGCTCGGGATGGCCGCGCACCTGGAAAACAAAGGCGTCACGGTACTCGACGTCACCGGCCTCGCGCAAAAGGGCGGCGCTGTGATGAGCCACGTGCAGATCGCGAGGAACCCGGCCGACATCCACGCAACCCGCATCGCGATGGGCGAAGCCAGTCTCGTGATCGGCTGCGATGCGATCGTCACGGCAAGCGACGAATGCGTCTCGCGGATGCAGGCCGGTCACACGCGCGTCGTGCTCAATAGCGCACACACGCCGACCGCCGCGTTGATCAAGAACCCCGACTGGCGTTTTCCCGGCAGCAGCACGGAAGCGGACGTGCGCGCCGGTGCGGGAGACGACGGTGTCGATATGGTCGACGCGAATCACTTCGCCGTCGCGCTGCTCGGCGATGCGATCTACACGAACCCGTTCGTGCTCGGCTATGCGTGGCAACGCGGCTGGGTGCCGCTGACCTATCAGTCGCTGATGCGCGCGATCGAGCTGAACAACGTGCAGGTCGAGAAGAACCGCGCGGCGTTCGAATGGGGGCGCCGTGCCGCACATGACCTCCCCGCGGTGCGCAAGCTCGCACAGTCGCAAGGACGCGGTGCCGCAGCGGAAACGACGAGCAACAAGATCATCTCGCTGCATACGCCAAAGGCGCTCGACACGCTGATCGACAAGCGCGCCGACTATCTCGCCGCATACCAGAACGCGGCTTACGCGGACCGTTATCGTGCGTTGGTGGCGCAAGTGCGTGTGGCGGAATCCGCGCTCGATTCAATCGACAGCCAGTTGCCGTTGACCGAAGCGGTCGCGAAAAATCTGCATAAGCTGATGGCTTACAAGGACGAGTATGAAGTCGCGCGCCTGTACAGCGACCCGGCATTCATCGAGAAACTGAACGCGACTTTTGAAGGCGACTGGAAGCTGCACCTCCATCTCGCGCCGCCGACATTCTCGAAGAAGGACGCCAAAGGTCATCTGGTCAAGAAGAAGTATGGACCGTGGATGTTCAGCGCCATGCATATGTTGGCCAGACTGAAATTCCTGCGCGGCACGGCACTCGATCCGTTCGGCAAGACTGAAGAACGTCGCACTGAGCGCGCGCTGATTGGGGAATATGAAGCGCTGGTGCGTGAGCTGATCGGAGGCCTGACTGCGCAAAAGCGCGAGCTGGCCGTCGAACTGGCGAATCTGCCGGATGGCATCCGCGGCTATGGCCATGTGAAGGAAAATAATCTGAAGGGCGTGCGGGTCAAGTGGAACGAGTTGCTAACGCGCTGGCGCTCGCCGGAAGCGGGGAAAACTCAGCACGCGGCTTGATTGCATTGCCGGCTTGATTTGCCAACGCTGGCCTGAAAATGGAAAAGGCGGCTGCCCTTGCGGACAGTCGCCTTTTTTTTGCCTGCTTCGACACGTGATGCGTGTGTACAAGAACAAGCGGTACTGCTCCTTCCAACAACACAACAATCAACCAAAAACAAACAATTACCAGACAACAACTACTTACTGCGACTTCAACTACTTACTGCAACTTCAACTGCCCACAGCAACTTCAACTGCCCACAGCAACTTCAACTGCCTACTGCAACTTCAACCACCTACTGCAACTTCAACCACCTACTGCAACTTCAACTACCTACTGCAACTTCAACTACCTACTGCAACTTCAACTACCTACTGCAACAACACACATCTACTGCAACTACTACAACCCATTGGTACAACTGTCTTCATCAGCAGAACTGCAACTACTCAACACCAGAGTTGAAGCGCAACGCCAGATTCGATGCAACGAAGTGACCAGCCGACTGTTTCGTTGCCATCGCGTAGTGCCGCGCCTCAGAAGTAACTTTACAAAAGTGTCACAGCGAATCGAATAGGACCAGTCTTAAAGCTCGTTTATCGACTTAAGAATCCTTCAGACAAACGCTCATTCAATTCAGAACGTGCAAATAAAAAGCGCCACGGAATCTGCTTCCGTGGCGCTTTTGCTGGCTTATCGCGAACGCCGCGATGCGGCGTCGCTTCGACATCAAATCATCATTACTGCGCGCTCACCCGCTTGCGTGCATTGGCCGAGGCCACTGCCGTCATGTTGATGATGCGGCGCACAGTCGCGGCCGGTGTCAGGATGTGCACCGGCTTTTCCGCGCCCAGCAGGAATGGACCGACCGTCACGCCTTCGCCGCCAACCATCTTCAGCAGGTTGTACGCGATATTGGCTGCTTCGACGTTCGGCATGATCAGCAGGTTCGCTTCACCGCTCAGCGTCGTGCCAGGGAACGCAGCCTTGCGGACCATTTCCGACAACGCCGCGTCGCCGTGCATTTCACCGTCGATCTCGAGCGAAGGCGCACGTTCAGCAATCAGCTTGCGCGCCGCAGCCATCCGTTGCGACGACGCCGACGGCGCGCTGCCGAAGTTCGAATTCGACAGCAATGCGACCTTCGGCGTGATGCCGAACTTTTCGATTTCGCGCGAAGCCAGCATCGTCATGTCGGCGAGCTGTTCGGCGGTCGGCGTTTCGTTCACGTACGTATCGCAGATAAACAGGTTGCGGCCCGGCAGCATCAGCAGGTTCATCGCGGCGAAGTTCTGCACGTTGTCCGCTTTGCCCAGCACCTGCTCGATGAATTTCAGATGCGTGTGGTACTGGCCAATCATCCCGCAGATCATGCCGTCTGCTTCGCCGAGGCGCACCAGGATCGCGCCGATCAGCGTATTGAACTTGCGCATCGCGGCCTTCGCGACGTCCGGCGTCACGCCTTCGCGCGCGCCGAGTTCGTGGTATGCCTGCCAGCATTGCTGGTAGCGCGGATCGTCTTCCGGATCGACCACCTCGAAATCTTCACCGCACTTCAGCTTCGAGCCCATCTTCTTCAGACGCATCTCGATCACCGACGGACGGCCGACCAGAATCGGCTTGGCGATCTTTTCCAGCAGCACGAATTGCGCGGCACGCAGCACGCGCTCGTCTTCACCTTCGGCGAACACGATACGCGCCGGCTCGGACTTCGCCGCCGCGAACACCGGACGCATCACCATGCCGGTGCGGTACACGGTCGTGCCGAGTTCTTCGCGATACGCGTCCATGTCCTTGATCGGACGGGTTGCGACGCCCGAATCCATCGCGGCTTGCGCAACAGCCGGCGCGATCTTGATGATCAGACGCGGATCGAACGGCTTCGGAATCAGGTATTCCGGGCCGAATTCGAGCGAGTGGCCTTCGTAGGCCTTGGCGACTTCATCGCCCTGATCGGTTTCTTCGGCCAGTTCAGCAATCGCGCGCACGCACGCGAGCTTCATTTCTTCCGTGATCGTGGTTGCGCCGACATCCAGCGCGCCACGGAAGATGAACGGGAAGCACAGCACGTTATTGACCTGGTTCGGATAGTCCGAACGACCCGTTGCGATGATGCAGTCCGGGCGCACCTTCTTTGCTTCTTCCGGACGGATTTCCGGTTCCGGATTCGCCAGCGCGAGGATCAGCGGTTGCGTGCCCATTTCGGCGACCATTTCCGGCTTCAGCACGCCGGCGCTCGAGCAACCGAGGAACACGTCGGCGCCACGGATCGCGTCGGCCAGGGTACGCGCTTCAGTGTTCGCCGCGTAGCGTTCCTTCGAGGGATCGAGATTGCCGCGACCTTCGTAGATCACGCCCTTCGAGTCCGTGACCAGCACGTTCTTTTTCGACAGACCCAGATTCACCAGCAGATCCAGACACGCGATGGCCGCCGCGCCAGCGCCCGAACACACCAGCTTCACTTCGTCGAGCTTCTTGCCGACCACTTTCAGGCCATTCAGTATCGCCGCCGAGGCGATGATCGCGGTACCGTGCTGATCGTCGTGGAAGACCGGAATCTTCATGCGCTCGCGCAGCTTCTTCTCGATGTAGAAGCATTCCGGTGCCTTGATGTCTTCAAGGTTGATGCCGCCGAGCGTCGGCTCGAGCATGGCGATCGCTTCGACCAGCTTGTCCGGATCCGACTCGGCGAGTTCGATGTCGAACACGTCGATGCCGGCGAACTTCTTGAACAGGCAACCCTTGCCTTCCATCACCGGCTTCGCGGCGAGCGGGCCGATGTTGCCGAGACCGAGCACGGCCGTGCCGTTCGTGATCACGCCGACGAGGTTGCCGCGCGAGGTGTACTTCTGCGCGTCGAGCGGTTCGTCGTAGATCGCCATACAGGCCGCGGCGACGCCCGGCGAGTATGCAAGCGACAAGTCGAGCTGGTTCGACAGCGGCTTGGTGGGCGTGACCGAAATCTTGCCGGGTTTCGGATTCTGGTGGTAGGCGAGAGCGCTTTGCTTAAGTTGTTCGTCCATTTTTTAACCTGCGAGACGTAAGTAATTGGGCCCGGCACACTGCCCCGTGGCGGCGCTTCGCGTCTATCGAATGGATAATCGACGGCGGCGGTTTTCGCGTGCGCCGGTTGGGCGCAGCGTCGAACCTCGGCGGAGCGCAAGACGGTGCGGAGTGCTACGCGGGTCGATCAGTGTACACCCCGAACGAGTCGATGCACTGACTGGTTAACGCGGCTCGCCACCAGCGAAACAGGCGCCGGCAATGCTGCGGCGCCGCATCCAGTGGCCATTCCGCTCACCGCTGCGAGGGCGTCGAGCACACGTCATTCGAGTTCGGCGCCGCGTCGTTCGGGAATCAGAAAAAGCGTTGCGAAGACGTCGAGTAGATAAATCGACGCGAGCAAAACGAGCGCGGCGCCGAACGAATAGCGCGCGGCCAATGCGCCTACGACCACCGGCCCGAAACCGCCGACCGCCCGGCCGACGTTGAACAGTACGTTCTGCGCGGTGGCCCGCGCATCGGTGGGATAAAGCTCGGAAATCAGCGCGCCGTAGCCACCGATCATCCCGTTCACGAACACGCCCATTGCCGCGCCGCCGATCAGCAGCGCCATCGGCGTTGTCAGATGCGCGTAGACGAATACCATCACCACCGCGCCCACCTGGTAGAACAGGAACGTGGGCTTGCGGCCGAACCGGTCGGCGGCCATGCCGAACAGCCAGATGCCAGCCGCCATGCCGAGAACCGTCACGGCTGTCCACACACCGGATTTGGTCAACGAATAACCGAAGGTCTTCGACAAATAGCTCGGAAGCCAGATCATCAGCCCGTAATAGCCGAAGTTCTGGACTGAACAGAGAATCGCCACGCCGATGCTGGCGCGCGTGGTGCGTGCGTCGGCCACCAGCAGCTTGAGCGGCAGCTTGCGCATGCCACGCGCAACGCGTTCGGTGAACAGTGCCGGTTCCTCAACGCTGCGCCGCACGAAAAACGACACCACGGCAGGCAGCAGTCCAAGCGCGAACATACCGCGCCAGCCAATCATCGGCAGCAGCAGCGGCGTCAGCAACGCGGCCGCCAGCACTCCAAGCTGCCATCCCAGCCCGACATACGACGACACGCGGGCCCGTTGCGACGCGGGCCACGCTTCGGCCACCAGCGTCATGCCGATGCCGAACTCACCGCCCAGACCAATGCCGGCGATGGTTCGATAAGCCAGCAGGTCGGTATAGCCTTGCGCCAACGCACAGAGGCCGGTGAATATGGCAAAGATCAGAATCGTCCACGTCAGCATCCGCACGCGGCCAAAATAGTCGCTTAAAACGCCAAAAATCAGGCCGCCGGCGACAGCCCCAATCAAGGTCCACGTCACAAGCGAACCTGCTTGTGCTGAACTCAGATGCAGATCCGCAGCAATGACCGGCAACATGAAACCGAGGATCAGCAGATCGAAGCCGTCCATCGCGTAACCGAGCACCGACGCGATCAGCGCGCGTCCCGCATAGCCACGCCTGGCGGGTTCACAGGTCTCGGTGGCAGAAGAAGAAGCGGCAGTCATTGAAAGCATTCCGTAGGACATGGCGACGGCCAACGTGCAAGGCCGCCAGGAAATTCGCGTGAGTGTAAAGGTGCCCCAAGCCGCTCACAAGCAAGCCATAAAACCGGCGCCCAGCCAACCCTGAAAGTCCCGTTCAGCGTGGCCGTTATGCCCGTCATTCGCGGCGAATGCACACGACAGCCTCCTCGGGAGGGGCCATTTCGGGTAAAATGTCGGGCTACGCGCGCAGCAAAATCGCAGTTAAACCGGCCGGCCTGTACTCCACCGACCGGCCGCGTATTCCGCCCATCATGGCGCGGATACCCCGCTTGCTGCGCCACCGGGCTTCGCGCCCGCTTCTCCTCGCTCACACCCAAGGATCCGCCCATGACAGGCTTCGATCGCCAGACGATCTCCGACACCACCGCCAAGATGCTGCTGGAAGTGCAAGCAGTGCACTTCAACGCGGAGAAACCGTACATTTTCACGTCCGGCTGGGCGAGCCCGGTTTATATCGACTGCCGCAAGCTGATCTCGTATCCGCGCGTGCGCCGTGGCCTGATGGAAATGGCCGAAACCACCATCCTGCGCGACGTCGGCTATGAACAGATCGACGCGGTTGCGGGTGGCGAAACCGCCGGCATCCCGTTCGCGGCCTGGCTCTCCGACCGCCTGATGGTGCCGATGCAGTACGTGCGCAAGAAGCCGAAGGGTTTCGGCCGTAACGCGCAGATCGAAGGTCTGCTGACGGAAGGGCAACGTGTACTGCTGGTCGAAGATCTGACCACGGACAGCCGCAGCAAGATCAACTTCATCAATGCGCTGCGCACCGCCGGCGCAACGGTGAACCACTGCTTCGTTCTGTTCCACTACAACATCTTCAAGGAAAGCGTGTCGGTGCTGAAAGACATCGACGTCGATCTGCACGCGCTTGCCACGTGGTGGGACGTGTTACGCGTCGCCAAGGCAAATAACTACTTCGATACCAAAACGCTCGACGAAGTGGAAAAATTCCTGCACGCACCGGCCGAATGGTCGGCGGCTCACGGCGGCGCCAACGCAACGCCGCAGTAAGCGCAGCCGCTTAATGCGGATGGAATAAAAAAGCCGCCTGTCTCATCGACAGGCGGCTTTTTTCATCGAGTTCGCATGGAGTTCGCCTGGCGGGACGAATGGTCGCGGCTAGGCCGCACTGCCGGTATCGTCGGCCGAGTGCGAAGACAGATTCAAGAGGCCGTTGCTCTGCGCGTACTGGAACAATTCCGAATCGCGATCGATCCCGAGTTTGCGCATCGCCGTATTCTTCTGCGTGCTGATCGTCTTGATGCTGCGATTAAGGTGCTCCGCGATCTCCTTGATCGTCATACCGGAGACAAACAGACGCACCACCTCGAGCTCGCGCCGCGACAGCATCACGTCGTCGTTCTTGCCGCCGGCATTCATGCGCAACGTGTCGAGCGACGCCTTGACGGACGGACTCATGTATTCGAGGTTGCGGCTGACGTGCTGCACCGCGAGCCCGATATGGCTCAGATCGTCCGATTTGTTGACGACCGAGGTCACCCCGAGTTCGCTCAGCCGCTTGAGCAGCGCGGCGTTTTCCAGCATCGTCAGCACGACAATGGGAAGGTCCGGGAAATTGCGCCGCAGATAGCCGATCAGCGGCAGGCCGTCGCCGTACTGGCCGCCAGGCATGGCCAGATCCGTGACGAGCACGTCGCACGCAACGGTCTGCAGCACCTTGATCAACTCGGTTGACTGTCGCGCGCGCGCGACGACCTGCAGACCTGGAAACTTGAGCAACGCTTGTTCGGCGCCGAACAGAATCACCGGATGGTCGTCAGCGACCACGACCCTGACTGGATCTTGCATTGCCCTCCCCTCGACAGATAAACCGCTCTCCAAAACTTCCGACATACCTTTCTATTCTTGGTACTTGAATTGACCGAGTGCGCGGTCTGTATTCGCGCGGACAATTCCTCCGACTATAGCCGATTTCACGTCCACCAAACCCGCCGGCGGCAACAATGAGCCGTCGCAAAGCGAATGTTAGACTTGAATCGACCTTGGGGCACAAAATAGGGACAATAATCCTCGCGAGGACAACCGCCTCGCGCCCCTGACAGGAGAACCGGCACATGCGCTCGCGTTGCCTGGTTGTTTCGCTTGCTTCGCTGTTCCGCCGGATGCCGTCCTTCACCTGCGCGATGCTGGGTCTTGCGCTATTCGCGGCGCATATCCCACACGCACTCGCCGAGGACGTGTTCACACTGACCAGCACCAGCTTCCATGCGGGTGGCGCCGTGGATGCGGCGCAGGTTTTTAATCAGGATGACTGCCAGGGCGGAAATCGCTCGCCACAATTGACGTGGCGCAATGCGCCGGCCGGCACGCGCAGCTTCGCGATCACGATCTTCGATCCGGATGCACCCGGCCGCGGCTGGTGGCACTGGGCCGTGGCAGGCATTCCGGCCACCGTCGGCAGCTTGCCGGAGAACGCCAGCGCATCGGGCTTCCTGAAGAAACTCGGCGCGCTCGAGGCACGCAACGACTTCGATCTCGATGGATACGGCGGCCCTTGCCCGCCGCCCGGCAAACCGCATCGCTACATCATCACCGTCTATGCGCTGAGCACCGCGGACCTGCGCCTCGCACAAGGGCGCCCGGCGCTCATGTTCGATCATGAGATCAGCACCGCCACGCTTGGCAGTGCGCGGATGGTGGTCAACTACGGACGGTAGCGGCGCCATCAACTCGCCACGCGCCGCTGCTATCCTTAGCTCTCTTTTTCAACTTGCCGGAGAATGCCATGTCGAAGATCGTCATCGTTTATCACAGCGGCTACGGCCATACGAAGAAAGTCGCGGAGGCGGTGCTGGCCGGTACGCTCGAAGCCGGCGCGGACGCGAAGCTCCTGCCGGTCGGCGAGATCGACGACGCCGGCTGGGCAGAGCTGGCGGCCGCGGACGCCATCATCTTCGGCGCGCCGACGTACATGGGCGGGCCGTCCGCCGATTTCAAGAAATTTGCCGACGCGAGTTCGAAACCGTGGTTCGGCCAAACCTGGAAGGACAAGATCGCCGCCGGTTTCACCAATTCTGCGACCATGAACGGCGACAAGTTCTCGACGATCCAGTACTTCGTCACGCTGGCAATGCAACACAGCATGATCTGGGTCGGCACCGGCATGATGCCGTCAAACACCAAGGCGGCCACCCGTAACGATCTGAACTACGTAGGCGGCTTTACTGGCCTGCTGGCGCAGTCCCCGGCGGATGCGTCGCCGGAAGAAGCACCGCCCGCGGGCGATCTGGAAACGGCGCGGATGTTCGGCGTGCGCATTGCCGGCGCTACGGCAAGATGGAAAGCGGGCGCGCAAGCAGGCGTTTGATAGCACGGTTCCATAGACTCGCCCCGCGTGGCGGTCTCACCGCCACGCGCGCGATGCGCGCGCCGCAGCGCTTCCCACGTATCGTCAATTTGCGCGGAACCGGCCTGCATCGGCGTGCATCTGCCGCATAACCCGTCATGCCGATGTCACTTTCAACGCGCATCGTCGTTTTTTAACCCCGCTTTGCACACCTTTTGCACAGCCGTCGCTATCAGGTCTTAAAATAGCGTTCCGGCGCGGTGTCGCGCCCCGTTTCCAGTAAGCCAGTGAGATCGAGATGAGCACGAAAGTTTTTGTCGACGGACAGGAAGGCACGACCGGCCTGAAGATTTTTGAATACCTGTCGCAACGCGCCGACGTGGAGATCCTGCGTATCGAAGAAGCGAAGCGCAAGGACCTCGAGGAGCGCCGTCGTCTCATCAATGCATCGGACGTCACGTTCCTGTGTCTGCCGGACGTCGCTTCGCGCGAGTCGGCCTCGCTGGTCGAAAACGATCGCACCGTGCTGATCGATGCGAGCACGGCGTTCCGCACGTCGGCCGACTGGGCCTACGGCCTGCCCGAACTGGCTCGCTCGCAACGCGAGCGGCTGCGCACCGCGAAACGGATCGCCGTGCCGGGCTGCCACGCATCGGCCTTCGTGTTGGCCATGCGTCCGCTGGTCGAAGCCGGCGTCGTGGCGCCGGACTTCGCCGCGCACGCGTACTCGATCACGGGTTACAGCGGCGGCGGCAAGAAAATGATTGCCGACTACGAAGCAGGCGGCAACGACAAGCTCAAGAGTCCGCGCCCGTATGCACTCGGCCTCACGCACAAGCATCTGCCGGAGATGGCGGCGCACACCGGCCTGAACTCGGCACCGGTATTCACGCCGATCGTCGGTGACTTCTACAAGGGTCTCGCGGTCACCACCTTCTTCTCGCCGAACCAGTTGGCCAAGAAGACCACGCCGCAAGACGTGCGCGCGCTGTTCGCCGAGTACTACGCGGGTGAAGCCTTCGTGCACGTAGCACCGTTCGATTCCGAGGCGAATCTCGACGGCGGTTTCTTCGACGTGCAAGCGAACAACGACACCAACCGCGTCGACCTGTTCGTGTTCGGCAACGAAGAGCGCTTCGTGACCGTCGCGCGCCTCGATAACCTGGGCAAGGGCGCATCGGGCGCGGCCATCCAGTGCATGAACCTCGCCATCGGCGCCGCCGAAGAAGCCGGCTTGAAACGCTGAGCAAGTTCGAGATACAGACGTCTTCCACTGCCAATCCACTGAAAGGCCGGTCTTTACAGACCGGCCTTTTTGTTTTAAAAAACCTGCCCGCCAAACTCCTCTTTTGCCGTTAATCAGTAGTAGCCCGCATTACTTTAAAAAGAAAATCGGAATGCTTACCAGCCGACGGTAATTCATTCCCCAAATCGACCCGTCCTGCATAGTTTTCCGCATAGGGAAACTCCGGATTTTTTCTCGAACGGTCGTTCGAAGAAGATAGAGCCATTTTGCTGTAACGCTTGCCTGGCAAGGGCGTGCAGCGAAGCAACGGTACGACTGTGGAAGCGAAAATTCCTTTTTTGTTTAAAAGGGCTCCGAAGTCCCGCGTAGTGTGCGTCCGACAAAAAATGTCCTGTTTGAATCGATCTTTTTAGACGGCTCATTCAATTGACAGGCATTAAACGCGCAGCGAAATTAGTTCGCACAATTACATGAAGGGAGACAGCAGCATGTCGTACGCCATTATTCGAGGCCTGGCGATGGCCATCGCTACGACGCCGTTGCTTATTGCTTGCGGCGGCGGCAAGGCCAGCGATCCCGGCACGATCAATGCCCCGCAATGCTCGGGCTCGAGTTGCGGCGTGCAGGGCCCGCCGGCCACCGGCGCCGCCGCGGCCCCGCTGTGCCCCGCTACCGCGGACATTGGGAAGACCACCTTTCTCGGTGGCGCCGGCAGTGGCGAAGTGGTGCAACTGAACATCAACGCGACGGCGATGACGTACACGCTGAAGTGGCTCGAATCGCCGATTCCGTTGCGCACGGGTCAAGTCACGCCGACGCGTGCGGGCACACAGATCACGGGCGCCGTGATCCACCCGCCGACCGGCGCGCTGCCGACCGCCGAACAAATACGCTGCGCCTTCATTCTCGGCGCAGGTACCGGCACCGCCGCCGGTGACGGTCAGCCTTACACGACACCCGATTTCGTCAATAACCCGAATCCCCCGATGATCCTCGTCGGTCAGGGCGTGGCTGGTGGCGGCATCCCGGGTGCGACGGTGCAGTTCAGTGGCCTGAACCTCGGCCTGCTCGGCTCGAACGTCGGCGCGGTGCCGAATCGGCATTTTGACTTCTATCCGTTTCTTGGTTTCGCGAGCACGACGACCGATATCACCAAGCTGCCAGGCACGTACAACGGCCTGCTTTACCACCTGACACCGTCGGGCAACTACGCGACGGTCGCGACCAACACGGTCGAAACGTTCGACGCCAGCGGCACCTGTACGAGCAGCAACGCCGCGAATCCGAATTATTCGCCAAACGCCGGCGGCTGCCTCACCACCGGCGATCCGTTGACGCTGAACAGCAATGGGTATTTTGATAGTCAGAAGGCCCCGCAGATCGTCGCGCAGTTCAAGCTCCCGGTTCTGGGCCCAACCGGCAAGTCCGGCGTTGCCCACATGATTCTCGGTCAGGTCAACGGCGCCACGGTACCGCTGGTGGTCCGCACCGGTTTTGTCGACACGAGCAATCTGCTGACGGCAAAGGTCGACGACGAGTCCGGCATCGCCATGCTCGCCGCGGCCACGCCGCTTGCATCCGGTGGTTTCGACGGCGGCTACGTTGGCGCGGACTCGAACTTCAAGTACACCGCAACGTTGATCCAGGGTGCAGTCGGCACCTTCATCAATCCGAGCACCTCGTCGGCGGAAAGCGGCTTTGGTCTGGGCTACGGGCTGCCGAGTCCGGGTCTCGTCGGCGTGCAGGACACCAACGGCAAAACCGGCTTTGCGATTGCGTCCGGCGGTCTCTACGCCATCGCCATCCAGGGCGCTGAGAACGGCGGCCTCACGCCGACCTCGGCGAACTCAGATACGCCAAACGCCCCCTACTTCGGCATCGGCGCGCAGATCAGCAAGTAAGGACTGAAGGACCGGCAGTTCGCAGTACGAGACATAAATAGAGCAAAAGGTGGCGGGACAGGGAGCCTGCCACTCACAACGAGAAAATTCTGGAGGCGGTATGAAATGGAGAATCCTTTCGGTGCTCGCTCTTGCAGCACCGTTACTGGGGGCGTGCAGCGGTGGCGGCGGCAATGGCGACGGACCGGTGACCGAAGTGCGTCTGTGTCCTGCGTCGCTCGACTACGGCACGGTGTTCACGGGCGGCGGCGGTGACGGCGAACTGGTCAAGCTGCAGATGGACACAACCAAGATGACGTGGCAAATCAGCTATATCGAATCGCCGATCCCGGCCACCACGGGCACTGTCGCGCCGACGCGCGCCGGCCAGACCGCAAGCGGCACGCTGACCCAGGAAACCCTGCTGCCGACCACCAAGCTGAATCAGTGCGCGTTCCGCCTGAACGGCGCGAGCCTCGACCCGAATCGTCCGGCGCGGATTTTTGTCGGCGAAGGCGTGGCCGGCGGCACGATTCCGGGGGCGGAAATTTCCTTCGCCGGGATTCTCGGCGTAGGCGCGGTGCCCGATACGACGTTCCCGTATTACCCGTTCATCGGCTTCTCGTCGATTGAAACGAACATCGCGAACGTGGCCGGCACCTACAACCAGCTCGGCTATCACCAGGTCCCGTCGCAAAACTTCGCGCCGGTCGCGGTCGATACGAAGATCACGATCAATGCGGACGGTACGTGGACCGAGTGCGACAACTCCGGGGTCAACGCAGGCAAGTGTCAGCAACCGGGTACGAACTTCGCGCAGTCGTCCGACGGCAGCGGGGCTTTCGAAACCGACAACTTCCTCGGCCAGGCTAAACCGACGCTTGCCACGACACCCAAAGCTCGCGGCTACATGATCGTCGGCAAGCTGAAAAATCAGCTGGTGCCGATTCTGGTACGGACCGGCGCAGCGAATTCATCGGTGACGACACCGGTGAACGGCTCACTCGGCCCGTATGCGGACGACGAATCCGGCATCTCGATCCTGGCGCCGCAAAGCGCGATTGCAGTGAACTCGCAGAACGGCGAGTACATCGGCGTGGATAGCCAGTTCGACTATCGCACCACCGCGCTCGAAGGCACGGAGGCCACGCTGCTCGATCCGTTCAACGCCTCGCAGGCATCGCTCGCGACCGCGCTGAATCTGGACTTCACGCAGACCGTGCCGGGTGTGGTGACGACGACGCAAGTGGGTGCTTCGACAGGCACCACGCCGACCGGAAAGATGATCTTCACGGGTGGCGTGTTCGGCTACCTCGATCTGACCAACGCGGCCTCGCCGTACTTCACGATCGGCGCCTTCGTCCAGTAATGGACGCAGCACGCGCTGCCGACACGCAACGAGGCGTTCGTGTCCCGGCTGCCACGCACAGCAAACGCGCGGCAGCCGGCGTCCACCGAATATCCAGCGCAGCGGCCGCGCAGCCCGGCCGCCGTCGCTCGCCGCGCGCATAGAACGCAACGCGCGCCTCAGGAGGAACAACATGAAGAAAATCTTATTCGCGATACTGGCCATCTGCCTGTCGGCCAGCGCGCACGCACAACACGCGGGGGACAACGTCGCCGTACTCGGCTGGTTCCACGTCATGCCGCAGGATTCGAGCACGCCGCTGACCACTAACGTCGCGCCGACACCGATCAACACACCGTTGCGTCTGCCGAACTCGTTCACGTCCAGCGGCACGAGCTTGTCGACCAATACCGCGAATACTGTCGGCCTCGTATTCAGCCATTACCTTACCGACCATATTGCCGTGACGACGGTGGCGGGTGTGCCGCCGGTCTTCAAGATCTATGGGCACGGCACCATTCAGCCGCCGGGTCCGGCGGGCGCGCTCGGTCAACAGAATCTGGGCGATCCGCAGGCCAACCCGATCGTAAAGAGCGTGCGTCAGTGGAGCCCGGCGCTGCTGTTCCAGTACTACTTCAATGAGCCGACGGCCCATTTCAGGCCGTTCGTGGGTATTGGTGTGTCGTATAACTGGTTCTCGGACGTTCAACTGAGCCCGAACTTCGTGAGCGCGACGCAGAACAATCTCGGCTCGGTGCTGGCAGCGGGTGCGGGCAAGCCGGGGCAAACGCAGGTGTCGGCGAAGGCGTCGTCGTCCTGGCAGCCGGTGTTCAATGCGGGTCTCGCCTACAACATCACCGACCACTGGGGCCTCGTGGCATCGGTCACGTACATTCCGCTGAAAACCACCTCGTCGGTCATCATCAAGGCGGCGGACGGCACGGAACTGGGCGTCTCAAAGTCGGAACTGAAAGCCGACCCGATCATCTCGTTCCTCGCGGTCTCGTATAAGTTCTGAGTTCGGCGCAGATGCACCAAAGCCGGCGGCCTCGCACAGGGGCCAGCCGGCTTTGTCTTTTCTGGAAAACCGCGGGAAATTCGGGGCAAAAAAAGCCCGCCTAAGTGGGCGGGCTGAATCCATATCAGAGGAGACATGGAGGAGACAAGACGAACTATAGCAAATGATTTGGTGCGTCGCAACATGCAAATTAGGGTTGACCCTCAGCGTTGCGTAAGTACAACAAATTGTCCCGTGCCTGGCAAGCGGCGTTAAGCGCCACGTAGCAGGCCGCCACTCGCCTATAACTTGCCTAGTGCCGCACAAGCGCCATCATCGCGCCGAAGCCGACGAACACACCACCCGTCAGACGATTGAACGTCCTGGCGACGCTGCGGCTCTTCAAGGTGGCGCCGATCCGCGTGCCGAATCCGGCATACACCAGATACCAGCTCACCTCGATGACCGCCACGGTCGCGACGAGCACGCCGAACTGCGGCAGCTTGGGCTGCGCGGCGTCGATGAATTGCGGCAGCAGCGCGGCGGCGAACAGGATGGCTTTCGGGTTACTGCCGGCCACCAGGAAGCCATTGCGAAATAGCGCGAAGCGCGAACGCACGGGCCTCGCGGACAGTTCCTCGACCGCGCCGGCAGCGCCTTCGTCAACTGGCGTACGCCATGCCTTGATGCCCAGATAGACGAGGTACGCCGTGCCGATCATCCGCAGTGCGTTGAACATGGTCGGCCACGCCGTGAGAAACACACCAAGACCCGCCGCCGACACCGCCAGCATCAACACCAGCGCCGACAGGCAGCCGGCCATGGTTGCGCTGGAACGGCGCAGGCCGTGCCGGGCGCCGTGCGTCATAACCAGCAGCATGTTCGGGCCGGGAATCGCGCAAACAACGAAAACAGTCGCGACGAAAAGCCACCAGGTATGCAGACTCATTGAGCTCAATCCGGAAAAAGATCAGGGCGCCATTATGCCCGTGCGCATCCTGACGCACCCGCGCCCGCTCAGCGCCCTGCCCGCCGTGCCGCGACCTGTCCCAGCACCGCGAAGTCTTTCTCTCCGTCGCCATGCGCCACGGCTTCAATCAGGCTGTCGCGCACCACGCTCGCGATCGGCAACGGCGTCGTGACCGCATCGGCGGCCGCCAGCGCAAGACGCAAGTCCTTCAATCCGAGGCGCGCCTTGAACAGCGCCGGCTCGTAGCGCTGCTCCGCGATCAGTTTGCCGTAGCCCGAATAGACCGGTCCCGGGAACAGGCCGCTCGTGATGACATCGAGAAAATCCTGCATCGCAAGGCCGTGTCCCGTCACGAGCGTAGCGGCCTCGCCGAGCGTTTCAACCGCCGCGCCCAACATGAAGTTCGCCGCGAGCTTCATCACGTTTGCCTGTTGCGGCAACGAACCGATGCGCCAGGTTTTCTGGCCGATGGCGTCGAAAATCGGTTGAACGCGATCGATCGACTCAGCGGGACCGCCCGCCAC
This sequence comes from Paraburkholderia fungorum, assembly GCF_902833645.1. Taxonomy (GTDB): domain Bacteria; phylum Pseudomonadota; class Gammaproteobacteria; order Burkholderiales; family Burkholderiaceae; genus Paraburkholderia; species Paraburkholderia fungorum. Next base: position 1,478,304 of record NZ_CADFGE010000001.1, on the reverse strand, counting down.
GATCGTCAGCTTGCCTGCCGCTGCGACGTCGGGCCGCCCCAGCACCGGTGCAGCGACGTAATGGACGCCGCGCGAGGCGTGCGCCGTCGCCAGTTCCTCGGCCAGCGCCACCGAGATCGTCGCCATATTCACGTGGATCAAACCGCGCGGCGCGTGTTCCAGCAGCGCCGCAGTGACGACTTCGCGCAGCGCTGTATCGTCGGCCAGCATCGAGAACACTGCGTCACCAGCAAACGCTTCGGCCGGTGTCGCGACGATCTGCGCACCTGCGTCGGCGAGCGGCCGCGCGCGTTCCGGCGAACGGTTCCACACGCGCACCTGGTGCCCGGCTTTCAAAATGTTTGCAACCATCGCGGCGCCCATCTCGCCGAGACCGATAAAACCGATGTCCATCTGTCGCTCCGTCTTCTAAAGAACTGGCAGTAAAGCACACCCGCGCGACACGTGCAGGACAGCGCGCAAATGAACACGGTGCGATACTGACGCGATGGTCACCGCGACATTCCGCTTCTATGAGGAGCTGAACGATTTTCTCGCCCGGCCCCTGCGCCGGCGCGCGTTCAGTTGCGCCTGCGCGCACGGCGCCACCGCTAAACATATGATCGAAGTGCTCGGGGTGCCGCACACCGAGGTCGAACTGATTCTGGTGAACGGTGAGTCGGTTGGTTTCAATCATCCGCTATCCGACGGCGATCGCATCTCCGTTTATCCGAAGTTTGAATCGCTGGACATCCAGCCGCTATTGCGCGTGCGCGAGCATCCGCTGCGCGTGGTGCGCTTCATTGCCGATGCGCATCTAGGCGGTCTCGCCCCGCTGCTGCGGCTAGCCGGCTTCGATACGCTCTACGACAACCACTATCCCGACGCCGATATCGAAGCGCTCGCTGCCGCCCAGCAACGCATCGTTCTCACACGCGACCGCGAGCTATTGAAACGCCGCGCCATCACGCATGGCTGCTACGTCCGCACGCTGCGGCCGCGCGAACAATTACGCGAAGTGTTTGAAAGGCTGGATCTGGCCGGCAGCGCGCAACCGTTCCGTTTGTGTCTGATGTGCAATGCGCCGCTGCGGCGTATCGCCAAAGATGAGGTCGGCGACCGCGCGCCCGACGGCGTGCTCGAACGGCACAACCAGTTCGTCACCTGCGACGTGTGCCGGCGGGTGTTCTGGGAAGGCACGCACTGGCAACGCATGCGCGCTTTGATGGACAGCGTGGCGGGCGCGCCCGAACGGCCCGCCTGAACAACGCGCAACGCCTCAAATTCCTCGCCGTCCGAGCCGCGCTCGGGCGCCGCTTACCCGCGCAATCGCCACCGTTAGCTCCACGCGCGGCGCGATGCGTACAATGCGGGATTACTTATCTGGCAGAGGCCTTCCGTATGGCGATGAAAAAAACCGACCTTGAGAAGAACAAGGCACTCAAGCTGAACAATGCAATGAAACTGTCGACCGCCGAGCGCTTCGGCAAAGCCGCTGCCGCCGAGCCAAAGCTGGATCGCCGTGAACAGCGCAAGCTCGACCAGGCCCAAGGGCTCGTCGCGTTCGCCTGCAAGCTGAATGGCGACCTCGTCACGGAGCTGAAAGAGCGCGCCGCCACCCATCCGGAAGGCATGACCGGCCTGCTCAACGAGGTTATCAAGCGCGGCCTTGCGGACTGAACTGCGGCCAATACCCGCCGTTCAAGACAAAAAGGCCAGAGCAGAAGCTCTGGCCTTTTTGCTGGCGGTATTCGACCGGCGCCGCGCTGCACCCGCCGGCTAGCGGCAGGCGCAGGCAAACCGGCAGGGTTCGCCCGACAAAACCAAGCGAAATGCTTAGTTTGCCGCGCCCTTGTCGTTCGTGCCAGCTGCCGAAGCGGCCGACGAAACCGCAGCGCGCTTACCGTGCGTCTTCAGCTTCTTGATGTGGTGCTTCTTCGGCGTGCTAGCTGCAGCAGCCGGCGCTGCTGCGTCCGATGCCTGTGCGAAAGCTTGAACGGAGACCAGCGCGATCGATGCGGCTGCGAGCGAGACGATGAATTTTTTCATGTGTTGTTCCCCAAACCTGGACGACTGAGTCAAATTGAATGAAATAGCTTAACGGTGAAGCAGACGGCGCTCGAGGCCCCTTCCCGCTCCCCGCGGGAGAGTATTACGCAGTGTATGCGGTTTGTCATGCGCAAAAGTCGATATGTATTTTCCGGGAGACAGCTTGCTTTCGATATGCTTTCACTCATTAAGCAGACCATATCAGGGAGATTACCTAGTGCTGCATTCAGATCAGGTTTCTAAGCAGACTCGCGGTTTCCTGGAGGGTCGGCAGCACCCGATGCAACGCGGCGTTCGCTGACTCCTGGCCGATCGGCATACTCACGCTAATCGCCGCCACAACCGAGCCGTGCCGGTCCCGCAACGGTACCGCGACGCCACGCATACCCAGTTCCAGTTGCTGATCGGTGACGACATAACCGTCGCGGCGAATTTCGCCCAGCACTTCGCGCAAGCGTTCGACGGTCGAATACGTATGCGGCGTGAATACCTTGATCGGATAGGACGCCAGCCACTGCTCGATGCTTTCCGGCGCCTGGAACGCCAGCAGGACCAAACCCGCGGACGACAGCGGCGCGCTCGCCCGCGAGCCCAGCACGAAGCCGACCGCCATCGCCCGGTTCACGCCATTGCGCGCGACGTACACCACGTCGTGTTCGTCGAGAATCGCGACCAGCGCCGTCTCCTGCAAGGTTGCGGTGATGCGCTGGAGAAATGGTTGCACGGTGCGCGGCAAGCGCGCCGAATCCAGATACGACTGACCGAGCCGCAATACCCGCGGCGCGAGCCAGAACAGCTTGCCGTCGGTGTCTACGTAGCCGAGTTCGCGCAGCGTCAGCAGGTAGCGGCGCGCCGCGGTGCGCGAAAGCCCGGCGCGCGTGGCCACCATGGTCGGCGTCATACGTGCGTGCTCTTCGTCGAATGCTTCGATGATCGCCAGCGCCTTGGCGGCGCCGGCGATCCAGTCTTTCTCGTCCATTGTGTCTGCCTGAAAATCCGTCGCCGGCATGAGTCGATGGTAAGTCCATGGTGTCCTGAGTCACCCGGGCGTTGCGCGAATCTCGCGCGAATCGCTCACTGTATCGCCGGTAGTGACCTGGTGAGGGTCTATTTGAAATCCCAGCGCATCTGCTCGGCAATCCCCACCCCGCGCGAGGTCCGCACGCATTCGCTCACGTAGTCCGTGAACGGCAGCGGCTCGAAGCCGATCTCGTCGCGCAGGCGACGGTTGTCGAACGTGTAGTCCAGCTCCGCGAAACCGGCGTACAGACGCAGCGCATGTTCGAGCAGACGGCCGCTGCCGCAACGGTCACGGCCCACTACCTCGCGCGCGATCCTGCCGAAGTCGCCCACGCGGCACATCGAATAGCGGCGCCCGGAGACGCCGGTGGCTTCGTCCATGGCGCTGATGATCTGACCGATGGTCGGCGCTTCCGAACCCGCCGACACGTGATACGTATCGAACGCCAGCGACGGCTTCATTGCCAGCAGCGCGAGCGCGCGCGCGCAATCGTCGGCGGACACCACGTCGATGCGGTTCATTGCCCGTGCCGTGAAGCGCCGCGCGGTGTGCACCACGCGAAACACCCAGAAAATGCTGGCCGAAGGCAGTGTGCCGAGCACCGTATGACCGACTACGATCGACGGCCGCACCACGACCAGCGGCAGATTCGGATACATGCTGCGCAGCAGGCGTTCGACTTCGCGTTTGCTTTGCGTGTACGGCACGAGGTGGCGGGTTTCACCATAGCCGAACGAAGATTCCTGCACATTCGCGCCACATTGCGTGCCGCACGCCATCGCCGTGCTCACGTGCAGAAAACGCCGCAGCTTTTTGCTGCCGACAAAACGCGACACGAAACGCAAAGTATCGTGCACATTCGTATCGAGCACTTGAGGATGTGTCGAAAACGATGCAAGCGCCGCGCAATTGATCACGTGCGATGCTCTGGCGAGCCGCGCCAGATCGATTTCCGAAAACTCGCTGCCGAGTTCGCCCACCATCACGTTGGCTTCCGTGATTCGCTGTGCACGAGCGTGCGGCAGCCCGCAACGCACGGCCGCAGCGCGCAGCCGCGCGAGCGCATCGGCCACGCTGGCGCCGCGCACCAGACACACCATGCGTTCGACCAGCCCGGCATTAACCAGGGTCACCAGCAGATTGCCGCCGATAAAACCAGTCGCACCGGTCAGCAGCATGCTGTCGACGCCAATCGCCTGCGCGCGCGCCGACGAAATCATGCTGTCCTGCCACGCGTTGGACAGAGGGGTTTGCCATGCAAACATCGCGAGCTCCTTGCAAGGAAGTCAGATCGTCGAGAGAGTTGATCCGCACAACCGACCAACAGCCGCGTCGACACGCGCATCAATAGCGATACGTCAGCGCCGTGATCGCGAAGTAGTTGTTCTTCGACTGCACAATCGGGCTGTTCGCCGACGCACCGAGCAGGCGCGTCACGCCGCCTTCGGTATGCACCGACCAACGCGGCGAAAAACTGTAGGTCCAGGCCGCCGACACCTTCGCGCTGTCGAACCCGCCCTTCACTGCATAGGGCTGAAAGCGGCTCGTGCTCGCCTGCGCATCGGTCACGCCGAAAAAGGTCTGCGTATAGCGGCCGCTACCGGCATGCACGCTGCCCGTGATGCTGATTTCGTTGTCGACGGTTTGCAGCACCGGCACCGTCAGATCGATGTGCCCGCTCGTACCGCGGCTCGTGTGCGTCACCGGTTGATCCAGCGTGATGCTGACGGTCGACGGACCAAACAGATGCGCGCCGAGCTGTACGGACACCATCACCGAGCCCGGAATCTTGCCCATGCCCTTCAGGTAGTCGGAGCCCGGCAAATCGGCACGATTGCTGTCGGTGCGGCCGAAGTCATAGCTGAGCGCCGCGGATGCAAACAGCCCGTTGGCGAAGGTGTGCTTGTAACCGAGGCCGTCCGTCGGGCTCAAAAAGATGCCGTTGCTGAACTCCGCGGCGATCAACGGCGCAACAAACGGGCGGTAGTCGCGGCTACCCTGATAGCGCGGCGCCACACCGCCGGCCAGCGAAAACATATAGAAATTCTCAGCGTAAGCGATCGACGAGCAGGTCAGGCCAAGCAGCGGAATACACAGATAAGAGAGGCGTTTGCGCACGATCAGGACTTTTTATTTGGAACGGAAGCCGCAGTCTAGGGACCCCGCCGTGCCACGTCTGTCCTGAAGTTGGGAGAATGTGTGCGCAATTGTGTTCAAGTGTTCGCGAATGTTCGCGACGTATCCCCTCGCGGCACGCGCGGATAGAATCGGCGCCTGATAGTGGAGACCCATATGAACGACGCCCCTCTTAAGACCAGCGTGCTGCTGATCGAGGACGACGATCGCCTCGCGCAGTTGATCGGGGAATATCTGAACAGCTACGAATTCAATGTGACAATCGTGCGACGCGGCGACACCGCCGTGGCTGCCGTGCGCGAGCACAACCCGGCGCTGGTGATTCTCGACCTGATGCTGCCGAACATGGACGGCATGGAGGTCTGCCGGCGAATCCGCAGTTTTTCGCGCGTGCCCGTGCTGATCCTGACGGCACGCGTCGACGTATTCGATCAGATCGCCGGACTGGAAACCGGTGCCGACGACTACGTCATCAAGCCGATCGAGCCGCGTGTGCTGGTCGCCCGCGCCCGCGCGTTGTTGCGCCGCGCGCAGCCGGCCGAAAGTGCGGAGCCGTCCACGCAGGACGGCACGCTGAGCTTCGGTGAACTGGTGATCTCGCCGCCCGATCGCGCCGTGAGTTGGCGCGGCCAGCCGGTCGAGCTGAAGACCGCCGAGTACAACCTGCTGCTGATCCTTGCGCGCGCAGCCGGCACCGTACTAAGCCGCGACGACATTCTCAGGCAGCTGCGCGGCATCGAATTCGACGGCCTCGATCGTACCGTCGACGCCGGGATCTCACGGCTGCGCCGGCGTTTCGAAGATGCGTCGCCCGAGCCGCACAAAATCAAGACGATCTGGGGCCGCGGTTATCTGTTTAGTCCTTCGGCATGGGAGGAATGAATGCTCCGCTCCCTGATCCGGCTGTATCTGATCGTTCTGATCGGTGGCGGTCTCACCATTGCGTTCATCAACATCTCATTCTCGCAACTGTTCCATGAGCGAGTCACACAAACCGAGCGCGACACGGACCGTACGTACGCATTCGTACTCGACGATTACTTGCAACGACACGCGGGCCCGGAACGCGCTGCGGCGCTCGAGGAACTGAAAAAACACGGCGCCCAGGACTTCAGGCTGATGACGACCGACGAGGTCAAACCGCTGGTCGGCGAGCGTCAATGGCGCGAGTTGCGCGCTGGCAAGCTGGTGTTGAACGACGACGCCACGAGTTACTACCTGCCGCTGTCGGATGGCACCGTCGTCAATTCGCGCCGCTACGAGGCCACCACCGTCGAGATTCAGGCATTCGCGTATGCGCTGGTCGCGCTCGCCACGCTGCTTTCAGTGGTCGTGTGGGTGCTCTATCACTGGCGCGAGTTGCGCAAGCTCGAAGCCGCGGCGCGCGCGTTCGGCGCCGGCAATCTGTCGACCCGCGCACAGTTGTCGAAGAAATCGAACATCTACGACTTGTCGCAACAGTTCAACGAAATGGCTCAGCAGATCGAAGCGTCGATCCTGCATCAACGTGAAATGATGCACGGCATTTCACACGAACTGAAGACGCCGCTAGCGCGGCTCGAATTCGGCCTTGCGCTGTTGCAGTCGCCGGAGTCGCCCGAGCGTCAGCGCGAAAGGCAAATGGCACTGCGCAAAGACGTGCGCGAACTCGACGAACTCGTCACCGAACTGCTGACTTTGAGCCGCCTGGAACAAGGCGACGGGCATCGGCTGCTGATGCGGGTGTCGGTGAATGAGTTGCTCGACAGCGTGGCCGCGAGCATGGCCAACGACGTCGCCGATCGCTCGCTGACGCTTTCGGTCAGCATGGCGGGCATGTCCCCCGCGGGTACGGGCGCCGCCGTTGCGCCTGCCGGCCGCGCTCCGGTTTCTCGTATGCCGGTTGCCCGTACGCCCACGTATCATGTCTGCGACCCCAAACTGGTTGCGCGCGCGTTGCTGAATCTGTTGCGCAACAGTACCCGCTACGCGCGGCAGGCGATTTCGCTGAGCGCGGCCGCTGGCGCGGCGGGCGCACTGGTATTGATCGTCGAGGACGACGGTCCAGGTATTCCGCTTGCCGAGCGCAACCGCATATTCGAACCGTTTCACCGGCTCGACTCCAGCCGTGACCGGCACACCGGCGGCTTTGGCCTTGGCCTCGCGATCGTGCTGCGCGTCGCGCTGGTTCATGGCGGCGACGTGCGGCTCGAAGAAGCGGCCTCGGGTGGCGCGCGTTTTGTCGTCACCTTGCCCGCGTTACCATTGCCGGTGCCGGTAAAGGGGTCCGTGCCGCAAGACGCCGTGCATCACGGTTAAGTCGAGAGCGCCTCGTTAAGACAACCTGATTCGAAAAACAGCCTTTGAAACCCGACACACGCCAACACCTGCGCGCCAATCTGTTGATGCTGATCGCGGCCATGATCTGGGGCTCCGCGTTCGTCGCGCAACGTCTGAGCCTCGATACGATCGGACCGTTTCTGTTTACCGGGCTGCGTTTCCTGCTCGGCGCGCTGGTCGTGCTGGCCCTGATCGTTTGCGTGCGGCGCTCCGCGCTGGCGGAATTGTCGAAACGCGAACCCGGCGGCGCACGCGAACTGCTCGGTGCGGGTGTGTTGCTCGGTGTCGTGCTGTCCGCGTCGATTTCGTTGCAGCAGATCGGCTTGCAATACACGAAGGTCGCCAACGCCGGTTTTATCAGTTCGTTGTATGTGGTGATCGTGCCGCTGCTTGGCGTGCTGTTTCGTCATCGAACGGGATTCGGCACGTGGCTCGGTGCGACGCTAGCCGCGATCGGCATGTACTTTCTGAGTGTCAACGAGCACTTCTCGATCCTGTATGGCGACTGGTATCAGCTTGCCGGCGCCCTGGTGATTTCCGTGCAGATGATGCTGGTCGGCCGCTTCGCGCTGCGGCACGACACGCTCATATTGGCGCTCGTGCAGTTCGTGACTTGCGGGGTCGTGTGTCTGGCCATCGGTCTCGCGATCGAGCCGCTCAGTCTTGTGGTGCTCGAGCGCGCCGCGCCGACGATTCTGTACGGCGGTGCGCTATCGGTGGGCGTCGCCTATACGATTCAGGTGGTCGCGCAAAAACACGCGGCGCCCTCGCATGCCGCGGTGATTTTCAGTATGGAGGGCGTTTTTGCCGCGTTCGCCGGCTGGCTCGTGCTCGGCGAAACACTGTCGGCGCGTGCGCTGTTCGGATGCGCACTCACGCTCACCGGTTTGATCGTGTGCCAACTGATGCCCGCCCGGCGCCCCGCGAGCGAGCGTAATCGCTTGCCTCATGCTTCGTGAGGGTTTAGCCCGTCATCAAGCAGCAAGTGGCTGCGTGAAAAGCTTGGGCGTATCGGCAGTGGGCGGAAACACACACCAGCAGCCGTCGTCGTGACGAAAGAAAAATAGACCGCGCGATCCGGCCTCGGGAGAGGTTTCCACGCGTACATAACGCCTGCCGCCAAGACGGGTGCGGCTGAACTCAGTAACGCGAACCGGAGCGGACGGTTCAGGCGCCAGCCATTTCTCGACCAGAAAACGCAGCGATTGTTCGCTTGCCGCTCTCATGATCCGCTCCGGACCGGTTTGTCGTGATTCGCCTCGTGTGCGGCGTCGTTGCTTTCGTCGCTATCGGTACTGTCCTCGTCATGCTCGGAGGATGCGAGGGATATGGCCCGGTTAGTAGCCGCCGCCCGCAGCGTCGTGCAGTGGCTGGCATGTCTGATATCTGAAAGAAGACGGACTAGCTGTCGTGCTGTTCTACGTTTCATCGCACACCCCCGCACTGCACCAATAACCTCAGAAAACACTTTAACTCTATGCCTGGATAGGGCGTTGCCGAAATGGTTTTGACTAAATAGCAACAGTTGCGCTTGCAAAAACATACACGCAATCTTTGTACCTTCCAGCCTCAATGTGCGCGCCTCGCGAGGCCCGGTCTGTACGGTGGCGAGCGAATGTCAAAGCATGCCCGGATACGCGAGTTATCCACAATTGCCTATGAATAACTTCGGGATATCGCGTCGGACAGCCTGTGCGCGAAATCTTGATAAGACGCGGTGCGAGGCAAGCTGCGTCAAAGTTATCCCGACTTTGTAGTTTTTCTACAGACGTGTTCCGCAGGGTTATGGTTTCTGCATGACTCTGATGTGACAGGGAATTGGAGAGTTATCCACAGAAGGGGTTAACCCTTGTTAACTATTACTACATATATATACGTGTGAAGTAAAAGACATAGGATAAGTACTGCCACGTGATGAGATCAAAGGCTGATCAGCCCTTGATCAGTCTGAACCTGGCAAGGTTCGATGGCCATGGTTCACGGCGCCACGCTGGCTCCGCTTGCCGGTTGCACCATCGCGGCAGCAGCTTTGTCGATTGCATCGGGCATCTCAGGAAGAAGTGCCGGAGCCGGCGCTTCGAGCTGCACCGGAACCGGCACCGGCAAAATGCGCGTCTCGATGCGGTTGCTCACAACCGGCTGCGTGCGCACCACCGTCTGCAAATAGTGATCGACGAGGCCAAAGAAGCGATCGTAGAACTTGCCCGACGGAATCGTCTCGCTCGAAATCTTGACCATCGCGTCGTTGTTCGAGCGGATCGGCAACGACAGCGAACCCAGCACGCTCAGCCCGACGCTCGCCGACGTATCGCTTTTCTTCAGCGCAAAACCGTTTTGCACCGCGTTGACGTAGACGATGCTCGTATCGCTCGCCTCTTCTCCCGGCGTGCACACCACGTGAAATTCGACAACGATGTGGGTATCGCCCGTCGGCTGGAAGTTTTTCGTTCCGTCGACGGTATCGGTGCGCGTCATCGTCGTCAGATAGCCCTGGCTCAACAGCGCGCGGCGCGCAGCCTCGCACGTATCCGTAGTGCTCGAGTTGAAGTTTCGGGCGTAAGGGCTTGCGCCTGTTTCGAACAATTCCTGCTGGAATTTTGGCTGAGGCGCGCTGCTGCAAGCGGCAAGTGCTAGCAGGCCGGCAAGCGAAACGGCGGTGGTTCTGGAAAACGAGGTGAACATGGTCGATCGAAAAAGGCGCAGCGTGAGCTCAGATGGAAATGCATTGTAGAGCGGTTGCCAGGCGTGCGTAAAAAGCGCGCAGCGCTTGCCCCCGCGCAGCCGGGCATGGCGTGACAGTTCGATCCGCAGCTTCAGTGCGGACGCATGACAAAGAGGAAAATCAGGGAGAGCGACTGCTCAGTGCGGCGTGGCAGGCGATGCGCTTTGCAGCGTCGGCGCGCCGTTCACTCCGGCGGCGTTCGTGGCATTCGTAGCAGTCGTTGTGTTGCCGGCCGGTATCGTGAAAGCGTCGGCCCAGTTTTCCGGTGCCGGACAACGATCGGCCTCGCACATGCCCGTTTGTGCGCTCAGATGCGATGCGACCTCCTGAGGCGCGGCGACGCCGGCGAAATCTTCCACGCGCAAGTTCACTTTCCTTGCGTACGCCTGCGATCCGCCGTAGCTCTTGAGCGCCGCGTTCATGTCGCCGTTTGCCGAGCGCATGTAGCCGTAGAGGATTGCCGAACCCATGTCGATGTTAGTGGTCGGCTCGGTGAGGTCCTTGACGTTTCTCAGCATCCCGCGATGGGCGCCCGGCACCACCTGCATCAGCCCGGTCGCGCCATTGGGACCCTTGGCCTTTTCCTTGAAGCGCGATTCGATCGAGATGATCGCCAGCAGCAGCGCCGGCGGCAGTGAATATTTCGATGCAGCGGACTGTACCGCGTCGGAAATCTTTTGAGCCTTTTCCTTTGCCAGCCCGAATTTCTGCGTCAGATACGCGGACATGCGGTCATTGGTTTCGTCGGCCGTGGCGGTTTGCATCAGGCCGAGCGAAAGCACGATCAGGCAAAGTAACCGGCTCATAACGGGGACGGAAAAGAAAAGGGATCCGCGCATTATATCCCTGCTCGAAAAAGAGGCATCAAACCGGCGAAAATCGTCTGATGAAAAGCAACCGTTGGATACGCCTGCTGTTGCCGGCAGTTGCTACTTCGACTGCTTCGGTTTCAACACGTAATCGTCGTTCAGCGTCGCGAGGAAAGCAGCGACGTCGTCGATATCCTGCTCCGACCACACGGGACGCTCGCCCGCTTTACGCGTAAGCGGTTCATCGGTCGTGTCGACATTCACCCGCAGCGCAACCGGCAGGTCGTTGAATTTATCGACCTTGCCGTGCGCGTCTTTCGGATACCACTTCGCCGGGTTGGTGTCGCGCTGCACGTAAAAACGCAGCGCGTCCTTCAGCGTATGGAAGCGGCCGTTGTGGAAGAACACCTGGCGCGTCGCCGTGTTACGCAGCGACACCGACTTGAAGAGTCCGCAGTTGCTTTTGTCGCCCGACTGATCGGTGCGCAACGGTCCACACAATCCCATATCGAAGTACTTCGGGTCCGCGTTCGCACGCAACTCCGGATTGCGCGGCACGCCGAGCGCCTGGAAGTTGAAGTCGGTGAAAAGCGGATGCGAGCCGTCGACACCCACCTGGTCGATGTGGCAGGAGGCGCAATTGCCGCCCGTCGGATTGTCGAACAGTTTTTTGCCTCTCAATTCCTGTGCCGTTAGTTGCACTTTTCCATCGAGGTAATAATCGAACTTGCTGGTGTACGGATGGAAGCTCGGGTCTTCAAGCTCGAAACGCTCGATTGCAGCCATCGCCTGGGCGAACGCTTTCGTGCGGTCCACGAAAATGTTCTGGCCAAACACTTCCCTGAAACGGGCGGCATACGGCGCCCGCTCCAGTTTCGCGAGGACGGCTGCCGGGTCCCGGTTGGCCATCTCGTCGGGATTGAACAGCGGGAAGCTCGCCTGATCGTGCAACTGGTTAAAACGTCCGTCCCTGCCGAAGCCGCCAACCGGCGCGTTGTCCGTCTCGCTCAGCCGCTCGGACAGGCTGGCCGCCTGCGCATGACTCCACATCGGCGTACGGTTCAGCACGTAACGCAGGCTCGGCACGGCGCGCGTGCCTTGCCGGCGCATGTCGGGGCCGCCCAGTTGCGCGGCCAGCCCGTCAGGCGGGCCGTACGCATGCGACGGACTATGGCAACTCGCACAGGACATCTTGCCCGAGGCCGACAACGACGCATCGAAGAACATCAGCTTGCCGAGCGCCGCCGCATCGCTGTAGACAGGCTGCGCGCCGGCCACCGCTGGCACAGGTGCGGCCACGGCCGCGAACGGCAGCCATGCGGCGCCAATCAGCGCTGCGAGCGCCGCCCATCGTGCGGCCGTGCGCCCGGTGAATCGTGTTGCAAAGAACCGCATCTGATCGCTTACAGGTTCGTGAAGATGTCGTTGCCGAACCCGACCAGGCCGGCCTGCCCCGCGTAGCCCAGATAACCCAGCTGGAAGATGTCTTCAATGCTCTTGAGCATCGAGTAATGGTTGTACTGCACCGTCGACACCGTACCCGGCTTGATGAACTTCGAAATCATCACCGCGCCGGTCTGGTCGCCGCCGAAGCTCTGCTTGGTCAGATTGATCGTCAAGCCCTTGTACGACAGCGACGAAGTCTGCGGGAACGCCGGCAGATTCGGACCGGGCTGCTGACTGCAGCAGGTCGAGCCGGCGAAGATCAGATCCTCGCCGGATGCCGACTGCGTGACGGTTGCGTAACTGCTTTCGTCGAAGTTGATGATCAGCAGGCCGTCCTTCTGGAATGCCGGCGAGGCGGTAATAATCGGCACCCACTTCTGCAGGAACGTGTTCGCGCTCGTCAGGCCGCCCGGCTGGCCGTTCACGCACGGCGAATCGTGACCGTCGTCGCACAGGTTCGGCGTGATCAGGTTGAAGTTGGCGGTGGTCGAGATCGACTGCAGGTCGGTGGTGAGCCTGTTCAGGTTCACGACGTTCTGGCCGCAGCCGGGTGAGTCGATGATCGAATGGAAGTACATGAACGGGTTGTGACGCGTCGCGTACTGATCGCCCAATGGCACGGCCGCGCTCGGCGCTTCTGCCGACTGGGTCAGGTCGGTCGTGTTGAGCGTCGGGTGGCCGCAGGTGGCGGCTTCGCGCGTCGGGTCGTTGCCCATATCACCCTCGTAGCCCTTCCAGGTGTAGCCGGCAGCCGTCAACTGGTCCGGCAACGTCTTGATGCTGGCTGGGTACACGCAGCCCGAGCCGATCGCCTGACCGTCCTGTGTCATGCCGGTGAGCTTGTAGTCCTGATAGGTGATGCAGTCGTTGTCGGTTTCCGGCGTCGGCGCCTGACCGCTGATCATCGAGATGTAGTTGTCGAGGCTCACGTGCCCGGTGCCGTAGTACTGCTGCACCAACGCGCCTTGCGAAGCCAGCGTCTGCGACAGATACGGCGCCTTGCTATTGGCGCCGAACGTGGTCGCGTAGTTTTCGTTTTCGAGCGTGATGACGAAGACATGGCGGATCTGCTGCTGCCCGGTCGGCGCAATCGACGAGGACGACGAGCCGCACGCCGCGACGATAATACCGACTAAGGCCGCACAAACGACCATGAAGAAAGCACGCAACCCGCTGCGCTGTGACATGTTTTGCCCTTGGGGATTAGAGTTTTATTCGCGGGCACACTCTAGGTAGCGTGTGTGACGAAGACGTGAATCGCGCCGCATCCTCGCGATATGCCGGCCATTCAACGCCGCATATAAGGGTGACCACGCTAGTGGTGACCGCTCACCCTCATTGCATGTAGCGGCGGTGCAAAGCAGCCGCCACTTCGGCGAAATGAGCGCGCAATTCGGGCGGCGCCAGCACCTCAGCCTCGGTGCCGAAGCGCAGCAGTTCCGCACAGGCCTGTCTGATGGAGCCAACTGGCAATGTGACCAGACACCAGCCGTCGACCGGGTCCGGCTCGCCGATTTTCGCGCCTGAACGGGCGAACGGCGAAACAAAGGCGTCGAGCATCTTCATGCCCCACGGCGACAGGCGCAAAGTTGCCTCGCTCGAATGCATCTCTTCGGATAGACGCTGAGTGCTGTCTTGCCAGTAGGTGGCCAGATCGAAGGTGGCCGGCCGCTCGAAAGTCTCGTCCAGCATGCTCAATTCAAGAATGCGCGAAATACGATAGATGCGCTTGTCCGTGCCGACCCGCCCAACCACGTACCACGCCCCGCTTTTCAGCACGATGCCGAGCGGTTCGATCCGGCGAAATTTTTCGGCCTTCCAGCTCTGGTAACGAATCTGCAGCGGATGCTGCTCCCACACCGCGTTGGCAATCAGCGGCAGGTTCGCGGGCTGGTCCGCATCGGCGAACCAACCCGGGGCGTCGAGGTGGAAACGCGAGCGCATGCGCTCGGCAGTTGAGCGCAATTCGGCCGGCAGCGCGGCCAGCAACTTGGTTTGCGCGCCAGCCATCACCGCGCCGAGACCGAGCGCCTGCACCGGGCCGGGCAAGCCCGCGAGGAACAACGCCTCGGCTTCCTGCGACGACATGCCGTTCAAACGCGTGCGATATCCGTCGAGCAGACGGTAGCCGCCTTCCGCACCACGCTCACTGTGGACAGGGACGCCTGCGGCGCTTAAGGCGTCGATGTCGCGATAGATCGTGCGCAGCGAGACCGCGCATTCGTCGGCGAGCGACTGCGCGGTCACGCGTCCGCGCGCCTGCAAGGTCATCAGGATGGAAAGGAGGCGGCTGGCTCTCATACCCGCAAGTGTAGTCATACCTGACACAAACTGACAGGTATGGGCGTCTAGCATGGAGCCATCCAGCCAACGCCAAATGGACGCTGGTTTTTTCTCCGCGACACTTACCCAGAAAGGCTCCCACCATGACCACCGACCGCACGATCACACTGTTTCACTCACCGCAATGCCGCTCCGTCAGCGCGCTCACGCTGCTCGAAGAACTCGGCGTCCCGTATCAGTTGAAGGTGTTGAACATGAAGGCCGGTGAGCAACGCAGGGCACCGTATCTCGCGATCAATCCGCTGGGCAAAGTGCCGGCCATCCTGCACGGTGATGCGCTGATTACCGAACAGGTCGCCATCTTCATCTATCTGGCGGATCTGTTTCCCGAAGCGGGCCTCGCACCGGCGCTCGACGATCCGTCGCGCGGCCCGTATCTGCGTTGGCTGGTCTACTACGCCGCATGCTACGAACCGGCGCTGGTCGACAAGGCGATGAAGCGCGAGCCGGCGCCGCTTGCCACGTCGCCGTATGGCGACTTCGATTCGATGCTCGGCACTTTGACGAGTCAGTTGCAGGCGTCACCGTATCTGCTCGGGGACAGGATGTCGGCTGCGGACATCTTGTGGGGCATCGCGCTTCACTGGGGGATGATGTTCAAGCTGGTGCCTGAGACGCCGGTCGTGGTCGACTATGCGAGCCGCATTTGCTCACGGCCGAGCTTCGTCAAGGTGAACGCGCGGGATGTTGAGCTGGCGGCCGAGCATGAGGCGGCGTTGAAGGCCGCAGGATGATGCCGACTGCAGCGCCGATCGTTGCGATCCAGGATGCGGAACGCACGTCGTGGCCGGCCGGCTGATACGGGCATCCGGTTCGATGCGCCGGGATTTGAGACAATGGGGCTGCCGGTGAGTATCTTCCCGGGACAACCGGGCGTGCCTCGACCTTTCAGAAAGTGCCGGCCCATTGAACAAGAGATGTTTTCAGGTATGAGCAAGACCGCATTCATTCCGAGCGTTCCCGCGACGTCGGAGGACGACTTTGAAGTATCCGCGACGTCGAAACTGGCCGGTTACCGGCGCTTTTTCGGCGTGCTGAAAGTGGTTCGAACCACCGACGGCCGCGTGCTGTTCCCGTTCGACGGCGCACCGGAACTCGGACCCTACGCCACCAAATTGGAAGCCATCGCGGCGGCACAGGTGTACGGTGAGCACATCGTGACCAGTGACCTGGCGCGTCCGGAGTTGTGAGCGCAAGGGTATGGCTGGCTTCGGCTTGATCGCTTAGGTTCGTGACCCGGCTTCGCCGCAGAGCGGGTCACTTCGGGAGCAACGAATGACTCGTCTATGCAAGGCGCGCTCATCGGCGATGGTTGTATGGAGTGCGGCTGCGCTGATCGCCGCTTTCTGCCGATCCGGCTTCACTCAGGAGGGCAACGCTTACGCCACCGGTCAAACGGCACTCGGAAAAGCCGAGGTCGTCCACGCCCAGGTCCGTGTCGTGGCGATCCACCCCGACACCAACAGCGTCACGCTGCGAGGCTCGCATGGACGCCTGGCGGATGTCGATGTGAACCCCCAGGTGGCCGATGTCAGAAAACTGCGGGTTGGCGACAAGCTGAACATCGCATACCAGCAGGCGCTGCTGCTTCACATCGACAAGGTGACGGCGCGAGGCGTTCGTGAACGCATCGAAACAACCGTGGCGATACCGGCTTCAGCAGGATACGCATCGTCGGCACATCGGGTGCAGATTATCGCGACGGTGTTGAAGATCGACCGCAGGAGCCGGATGGTGACGCTACGCGGGCCGAAGCATCAGCAGGTGCTGAGGGCCGCGGCGAGCATTCCGCTCGATGAGTTGAAAGTCGGTGATAGCGTGCGGGCGGAGTTCGTTTCGGCGGCCGCGGTGGAGGTGGTGAGGGAATGAGCAGTTTCAGCGACCGGCATTTACGACAACGTCCTGATTGTGCAACCAGATGCCGAGCTGGATTTCCTCTCAGGCCCATTTTGTGCTCCACCTCCGCGAACGCCGAGATTTTTCCCGAATGGTAAAACCTCACGACCGAGCCAATACGGCTATTGCAAAAACGGCCATCAAACTTCAGGGGGATTGGTGCATCTGAGACGATATTGGGCCTTATTGCTGACGATGACAGCGCTTGGTTCGTCCGCGGCGTGGGCAAGCGATATTCAGTGTGCGACCACGCGCCAACCGGCGGAGCGCGTGATATGCGACCACGCCATCCTGAACAACGAATACGACGATATCTCCGCGCAGCAGCAGGCTCTCCTGAACAGCGGCAAACTCTCGCCCGGACAGCTCGCCCAGTGGCGGCAATCGCGCAATGCCTGTAGCGACGTCCACTGCATCGACACCGTATTCGCGCAGTGGAAGACGATGGCGAGGTCGGTCGAAACCGGCTCCCGCGCGGCAATGGCACCGGCTATAGCTTCGGCTACCGGCATGGCGCTTGTCGGACCCGCTTCGGAAGCCATCACCCTTCCCGCGTCACAAGCCTTGCCCACCTCAGAAGCGTCTCTGGTACGCCAGGGGAGTGCCGCCGGCGTTGCGCTTCCGAAACCCGTGGAGACTCAGGCTTCTTCGCCAACGGTCGCCTCGGCTCCTTCGGGCGCGAGTGAATCGCATGGCACGTCTGGCATGAGCGCGGGCCTGCTGGTGGCCTTGATGGTGGCCCTGATGGCGGCCCTGATTGCTGCGGTTGGATTCGGCGTTCTTTTTCAGCGCCGAAAGAGGAACGGTGGAAGCGCCGAGCAACGACCAGGTCATGCGCGCGACGAGGGCAAGCCTTGAGCGCAAAACATTGAAGGGTGACGAGCGCGGCGATGCAGTCTTGTGATTTTCAGTGGATCGCCGCGCCGGTCACCGCACTAAACTTCACTCCACCGTCACCGATTTCGCCAGGTTCCGCGGCTTATCCACATCCGTCCCACGCGCACAAGCCGTGTGATAAGCCAGCAACTGCAGCGGCACCACGTGCAGAATCGGCGACAGCAAACCGTAGTGCTCCGGCATCCGGATCACATGCAGACCCTCGTCGTTCACGATCTTCGTATCCGCATCCGCGAACACATAAAGCTCGCCACCGCGTGCGCGTACTTCCTGAATATTCGACTTCAGCTTCTCCAGCAGCGCGTCATTCGGCGCCACCGTCACTACCGGCATCGCTTCCGTCACGAGCGCCAGCGGTCCGTGCTTCAGCTCACCGGCCGGATACGCTTCCGCGTGGATATAGGAAATCTCCTTGAGCTTCAGCGCGCCCTCGAGCGCGATCGGATAATGCAGGCCGCGCCCGAGGAACAACGCGTGCTCCTTGCGCGAAAACTCTTCCGACCACGCGATGATCTGCGGCTCCAGCGCCAGCACGCTATTCAACGCTGCCGGCAAGTGGCGCAACTGTTTCAGATACTCGGTTTCCTGCTCAGCGCTCACCTGTCCACGCAACTTGCCAAGGGTCGCGGCCAGCACAAACAGCGCAACCAGTTGGGTCGTGAATGCCTTCGTGGACGCCACGCCGATCTCGCGACCCGCATGGGTCAGGAACGACAACGCTGTCTGACGCACCATCGCACTCGTGCCGACATTGCACACCGACAGCGTATGTTTATGTCCCAGCGCCTGCGCATGCTTGAGCGCGGCCAGCGTGTCAGCCGTTTCGCCCGACTGCGAGATCACCACCACCAGCGACTTCGGATTCGGCACCGACTCGCGGTAGCGATACTCGCTGGCAATTTCCACCTGGGTCGGAATCTTCGCGACCGACTCGAGCCAGTACTTCGCGGTCAGCCCCGAGTAGTAGCTCGTGCCGCAGGCCAGAATCAGCAGGTTGTCGATCTCGGCGAACACCTGGTCGGCACCTTCGCCGAAGAGCGACGCATCGAACGAATCGGCTTGCGGGATCGTGTCGGTAATCGCACGCGGCTGCTCGAAGATTTCCTTCTGCATGAAGTGACGGTACGGGCCGAGTTCGACCGCGCCGCCATATGCCGCGACCTGACGCACTTCGCGCTGCGCCTCGTAGCCGTCGCGATCGGCGATCCGCACGCCCTCGAGCGACAGTTCGCAGACGTCGCCTTCCTCGAGGAAGATGAAGCGTTCGGTGCTGCCGGCAAGCGCCAGTGCATCCGAAGCGAGGAAGTTCTCACCGTTGCCGAGTCCTACCACCAACGGCGAGCCTTGCCGCGCGCCGACCACCGTATGCGGCTGGTCCTTGTGCAGCACGGCGATCGCGTACGCACCGTGCAATTGCCCGACGGCTTCACGCACCGACGCGAACAGGTCGCCGCGATACAGGCTATGAATCAGGTGGGCAATAACCTCTGTATCGGTCTGCGAGACAAACTCGTAACCCTTGCCCCGCAGCATTTCCCGCAGTGATTCGTAATTTTCGATGATGCCGTTGTGTACCAACGCGAGCGCATCTCTCGAGAAAATCGGATGGGCGTTGTCGGTTACCGGCGCACCGTGCGTCGCCCAGCGCGTATGCGCGATGCCCGTGATGCCTTCAAGGTGGCTTTCGTGCACCTGCGCGTCCAGATCGGCGACGCGCGCGACGCTGCGGGCACGACGCGGCCCGCTCTCGCCGAGAACGGCCACGCCGCAGGAGTCGTAGCCGCGATACTCGAGGCGACGCAGCCCTTCGATCAGAACGGGAACGATATTACGTTGCGCAACCGCGCCAACAATCCCACACATGGCTTATTCCTTTTCAGTGCTGGGTTTCAGGGAGCACGCTCCGCGCGCGCGTCACGCCCATCAGCTTTTCTTCTTGACCGGGCGTACGTAGCCCGGCTTGCTTGTTTGAGTCTTATCGTTCAGGACCAGCATGCCTTCTTCGACATCTTTCCAGACCGTTGTCCCCGCGGCGATCGTCACGCCGCGTTTCACCCGCACGGGCGCCACGAGTTGCGTATCGGAGCCGACGAACACGTCGTCTTCGACGATCGTGCGGAATTTGTTTGCGCCGTCGTAGTTACAGGTGATGGTACCCGCGCCGATATTCACGCGCGCGCCGATATCCGCGTCGCCGATATACGTTAGATGGTTCGCCTTCGAGCCATGACCCAGCACCGCGTTTTTCACTTCGACGAAGTTGCCGACGTGCGATTCGTCCTGCAACTGCGCGCCCGGACGCAGCCGGGCGTAGGGGCCGAGCACGACGTTCGCACCGACTTCGGCGCCTTCGATGTGCGTGAACGCGTCGACGCGCGTACCGGCGCCGATCGTTGCATTGCGGATTACACAGTTCGGCCCGATCGTCACGTTGTCGGCCAGGATGACGCGGCCTTCGAACACACAGTTCACATCGATCGAGACGTCACGGCCGCATTCGAGCGTGCCGCGCACGTCGAGCCGCGCCGGGTCGGCAAGCGTCACGCCCGCAACCAGCAACGCCTCGGCGACATTGTGCTGATGAATCCGTTCGAGTTCGGCAAGCTGCTGCTTGCTATTCACGCCTAGTGTTTCCCACTCGTCGTCAGGCTGAGTGGTAACGACTTCGAGCCCTGCCTCGATTGCCATTTCGACCGCGTCGGTCAGGTAAAACTCGCCTTGCGCGTTGTCGTTTTTCAACGCCGCGAGCCAGCCGCCCAGGCGTTCGGTCGGCGCGACGATGATGCCGGTGTTGATCTCGGCGATCTTGAGCTGCTCGGGCGTTGCGTCTTTCTGCTCGACGATGCGCGACACCTTGCCGTGCTGATCGCGCACGATGCGGCCATAGCCGCTGGGGTCGGCGAGTGTGACGGTAAGCACGCCGTAGCCGCCCTGCCCTGCATGGTCGGTCAGCGCCCGCAGCGTGCTGGCGCGCGTGAGCGGCACGTCGCCGTACAGCACCAGCGTGGGTTCGGATGGATCGAGCAAGGGCAGCGCCTGCTGTACCGCGTGGCCCGTGCCGAGCTGCTGCTCCTGCGCGGCGAACTGGACATCTGGCGCAGCTACCGCTTGACGCACGGCGTCGGCGCCATGACCGACCACCACCACCAGCCGCGTGGGCTTGAGCGCGCGGGCCGTCTCGATGACGTGAGCGAGGAGTGGCCGGCCAGCCAGCGGATGGAGCACCTTGGGAAGCGCGGACCGCATGCGCTTACCGGTGCCTGCCGCCAAAATCACGATGTTCATGGCGTCGGCAATCAGACGAGTTTGGAGCCGACGATTCTATCATGCAGGCCATAACGAAAAAGGCCGCTCACGCGGCCTGGCTACCCTGCTGAATCGGCCGGAAACCTCTGATTTCCGGACACTTCACGGCCTGATCACAGATCGTCGAACTGAACGATCGAGATCGGTTTCGATCCGTTGAACGTTGCGCCTTCGGCGGCATCGGTCGAGCACGGCTCCTCGTCGAAGGCAATATCACCTTGGGGATCCGCCTCGCCGCTTGCGCGCAGGCCGGCGAACGGGAACAGCTTGTGATCCATCAGGTGCGACGGCACGATGTTCGACAACGCGTTGAACATATTTTCGACACGGCCCGGGAAGCGCTTCTCCCAATCGCGGATCAGCGCCTTCATTTCCGCGCGTTTCAGGTTCGGCTGACTGCCGCACAGATTGCAGGGAATGATCGGAAATTCGCGCAACTCCGCGTACTTTTCCAGATCGGTTTCCTTCACGTAGGCGAGCGGGCGGATCACGATATTCTTGCCGTCGTCCGATTGCAGCTTGGGCGGCATGCCCTTCAGCTTGCCGCCGTAGAACAGGTTCAGCAGCAGCGTTTGCAGGATGTCGTCGCGATGGTGGCCAAGCGCGATCTTGGTCGCGCCCAGTTCGCCCGCCACGCGATACAGAATGCCGCGACGCAGCCGCGAGCACAGTGAGCAGGTGGTCTTGCCCTCCGGCACCAGCCGCTTGACGATGCTGTACGTGTCCTGATTCTCGATGTGAAACGGAATGTCGAGCTGTTTCAGGTACTCCGGCAGCACGTGCTCCGGAAACCCCGGCTGTTTCTGGTCGAGATTCACCGCGACGATGTCGAAGTTGATCGGCGCGCGTTCGCGCAGCCGCATCAGGATTTCGAGCATCGCGTAGCTGTCCTTGCCGCCCGACAGGCAGACCATCACCTTGTCGCCGTCCTCGATCATGTTGAAGTCGCCGATCGCCTCACCGACCTGGCGGGCGAGGCGCTTGAACAGCTTGTTGTTCTCGTAGGCTTCTTTCTGCTCGCGGCGCGTAAGCGGTGTTTTACCCGCGGGCGCGTGCGCGGCCTCGGCCGCCTCAGGGGCCGCGGCGCCGTTCAGGATTTCCTGAGCGTTCATGGCTCAATCCTCTTTGATACGAAAGACTTCGACGCCCACCGCGTCGCAGTCGGGATAAACGTCCGGCTTTTCGGTCGACACGCACACGGCGCGCACCTGCGGATGATCGAGCAGCGCCTTGACGAGGTCGTCGCAGAGGGTTTCCTGCAGATGAATATGACCTTGTTCGACGCGGCGCGCGATGGTCGAGCGCATGAAGTCGTAATCGACGACTTCGTGCAATTTATCCTGCACCGGCGTGGACAACGCGAGCGGCACGAACAGTTCGACGTTGATCACGACGCGCTGTTCGCCGCGCTTTTCGAAATCGTGCACGCCGATGTTGATGTGCACTTCGTAATTGCGCAGAAAGAGCCGGCGGCAGTCGGCGAGCCGGGGGTGCGAAAGAGCGGCAAACATGTTCGTTCCAGTCGAAAAAAGCGTGCGGGGCACGCAAAGGGACGCTGCAACACGCGTGCGGACCGCCGGCCAGAGCCGGCAACTCGCACGCGCGCCAGTCAGGCGCCCGTCAAAAACATTACGTCGCGCGGCAGCGGCACAAGGTGCTGCCCGCCGTCGACTACCAGCGTCGTTCCGGTGACGCCCGCTGCATCGGCGAGATACAGCGCGGCGGCGACAATATCCTCCGGCCGCGACGCGCGGCCCAAAGGCGTAGTACGGTGAGCGGCTTCAAAATCGGCCGGCGTCTGGTCGCCGGATTGCATTGTCAGACCGGGGGCGAGCCCGACCACGCGCACTTTCGGCGCCAACGCCTGCGCGAGCGCAACCGTCGCTGTCTGCAACGCTGCTTTTGACAGCGTGTAGGACAGGTAGTCCGGATTCATGTTGTACAGCTTCTGGTCCAGCACATTGATGACCACGCCGCGCTGGCTTTCGTCGGTGCGCGCGGTGTCCGGCGTGAGTTCGAACAGCATGCGCGCCAACACGAGCGGCGCGCCGAGATTCATTGCCGTTAGCTTCAGCAGCAGCTCGTAACCGACGTTGAGCGCCGTATCTTCCTCGAAGCGCGACGCGTTGTTCACAATACACGAGGGCCGGCCCAGCGCGGCCATACAGGCGGGCAAAAGCTGCCCGACCTGGGCCTCGTCGCTCAATTCCGCGTGCAAAGCCACCGCCCGGCGCCCCAAAGCGACGATTTCAGCGACCACCTGGTCGGCCTCCTCCCGCGACGCGCCGTAGTGGACTGCCACGTCCCAGCCACGCGCGGCAAAGCCGAGCGCGAGCGAGCGCCCGATGCGGCGGGCGGCGCCGGTAATCAGCACGATGCGCGGCGCTTCGGGCGCGCGGGCGGCGGCGGTATCCAGAGAGGCGGTCATTTACAATGCGGGGATGAATCCGAAAGCTCACCAACCCGATAGTTTACCTGCTCCCGGCCCGAGCGCGCTTGCGCAGTCCGAAGCGCTGGTCGCGCAGCTCCGTTCGGAGCTCGACGCGGCAGGCGGCTGGTTGCCGTTCGACCGCTACATGGAGCGCGCGCTTTACGCGCCGGGGCTCGGCTATTACAGCGGTGGCGCCCGCAAATTCGGTCTGCGCGGCGACGACGGCAGCGACTTCGTGACGGCGCCGGAAATGTCGCCGCTATTCGCATCCACGCTCGCTCGCCCGCTCGCCGAGGCCTTGCAGGCAAGTGGCACGCGCAACGTGATGGAATTCGGCGCCGGCACGGGCAAACTCGCCGCCGGTTTGCTGAATGCGCTCGACGCGCTGGGCGCCGAATTCGACAGCTACTCGATCGTGGATTTGTCAGGCGAATTGCGCGAGCGCCAACGCGAGACGATCGAGGGCGCGGCGCCCGCACTGGCCGCGAAGGTGCGCTGGCTGGACGCGTTGCCGGAGCGATTCGAAGGCGTGGTGATCGGCAACGAGGTGTTGGACGCGATGCCCGTACGGCTGTTCGCCTTCACCGGCGGGAGCTGGCACGAACGTGGCGTGGTGTGGCGGGATGAGGCTTTTGCGTTCGACGACCGTCCCGTATCGGCGGCAGCGGACGTTGCGTTTCTGGCCCAGATCGACACGGCTGGCGAAGACTACGTTACGGAAACGCACGAGGCCGCCGGTGCATTCACGCGAACCGTCTGCACGATGCTCACGCGTGGCGCGGCGTTCTTTATCGACTATGGTTTTCCGCGTCACGAGTATTACCATGAACAGCGTGCGCAGGGCACGTTGATGTGCCATTACCGGCACCGTGCGCATGGCGATCCGTTTGTTTATCCGGGTTTGCAGGACATCACAGCGCACGTGGAGTTTACCGGCATCGCCGAAGCCGGGGTTGAGGCCGGTGCGGACTTGCTGGGGTTCACTTCGCAGGCGCGGTTTTTGTTGAATGCGGGGATTACCGAGGCGTTATCGGCGCTTGATCCAACGGACACGGCGAAGTTTTTGCCGGCGGCGAATGCGGTGCAAAAGTTGTTGTCCGAGGCGGAGATGGGCGAACTGTTCAAAGTGATTGCGTTTTCGCGTGGACTCGACGACACGTTGCAGGCGTTTTCCGGCGGCGACCGGTCACATACGTTGTGATTCTTTGCTTTGAGGATGGGTGATGATCCGCTGGCTGTTGACTACGTTTATCGCGGTGGCGGTGTTGTCGGCCTGCTGGCCGTGGCTCAGGAAGTTTGGAATTGGGCGGATGCCCGGTGATGTTACTTTGCGGCTGTTTGGGCGGGAGTATCCGTTTCCGTTTATGTCGACGCTTGTGGTTTCTATGGTTTTGTCGTTGATTGCCAGGGTTTTGTAGGGGTTTGGTTTTTGCCTGTTCGGCGGGTTTGTTGTTGGGCTGGATTTTGGGCGTTGCCTTGCTGTGTTTGTGGTCTGGTCTGTTGTTGGTCTTTTGGCCTTTCCTTGAATTGTTAGTGGTCTATTAGCGTTGCCCCTGTGCGGGGCGGCACCTACTTTTCTTTGCCTGCCGCAAAGAAAAGTAGGCAAAAGAAAGCGGCTCAAACCGCTAATTTTTAAGCGGGTCCCCCGCACAGTAACGGTAGTGGTGCATCTGGAATTCGTGCCCTCGCGCACTCCGCGTTAGCGACAAGGCGCTCATCAGCTCCCACTCCGCACTGCGTGCGTCGCGGACGGGTCTGCCTGGGAAACCTGGTCGACGCTTTGCATACCTGATGGTTTTTGGAACCGGTTTTCGGCGGCGCAGCGCCGCCGGAGGTATGACTGCCTTGTCACCAGGGCGAAGTGTGCGAGGCGACAGATTCCAGATGCACCACTACCGCTACTGTGCGGGAGACCCGCTTATGAGCTGGCGGGGTGAAGCCGCTTTCTTTGCTTATCTTTCTTTGCGGCGGCAAAGAAAGTAAGTGCCGCCCCGCACAGGGGCAACGCTAATAGACCACTAACAAAACAAGGAAAGGCCAAAAGATCAAGGAGAGCAACGCCAAACAGACCACGAACCCAGCAAGGAAAGGCCAAAGAGCAAAACCAACAACAAAACCCGCCAAGCAGGCCCAACCCTCACTTAAGAACCTCTTCAACAGCGCGAACGCGCTCCCGATGCACTGCATCCTTAATCCCACCAGGCGAGTCAGCGAGCCTCTTCGCCACCGCTCCAGCATCCACACCTCGCGCAGCAACAAGCGCAACCCGCAGCCGCTCAGCCTGCGGATACTCCCGCATCTCAAACCCCAGCCGCCCGCGCGCGTCCGCCTCGCATGCCTGCAACGCTTCAGCAAACCGCGCAGGTTTCCGAATAGCATCGCTACGCTCCAGCAACCTCACCAACGCGGCCGCCCCCATCTCCATCACGCGATGAATATTCCCGTGCTCCCGCGCCACCAGCACCGCCAGATCGCGGCATTCATTCGGCACCCGCAGCCGCTCGCAAAAAGGCTTCAGCAAATCCACGCTGCGCCCCTCATGCCCAATATGCCGCGGTAATACATCAGGCGGCGTCGTCGCCTTACCCAAGTCATGCGTGAGCGCCGCGAACCGAACCGGCAACGCATAGCCCTGCTGTGCCGCATGGTCGACCACCATCATCACATGCACACCCGTATCCACTTCCGGGTGATAGTCCGCCCGCTGCGGCACGCCGAACAACGCATCGATCTCCGGTAGAACTCGCGCCAACGCACCGCATTCCCGCAACACCTCGAACATCCGCGACGGCTTCTTCTCCATCAAGCCGCGCGACACTTCCTGCCACACGCGTTCAGCTACCAGCGCGTCCACCTCGCCTTGACTCACCATCTTGCGCATCAGCGCCATCGTCTCCGGCGCCACCGTGAAATCGATGAAACGTGCCGCGAACCGCGCAATCCGCAAAATCCGCACGGGATCTTCAAGAAACGCATTGCTGACGTGACGAAACAGGCGTGCCTGCAAATCGCCCCGGCCGTTGAACGGGTCGATCACCGGACCAGTCAACTCACCGTCCGGGCGCACTTCGCGCGCCATCGCATTGATCGTCAGGTCGCGGCGAGCGAGATCCTCTTCAAGCGTGACGTCCGGTGCGTAGAAGAACTGGAAGCCGTGATACCCCGCCGCCGTCTTCCGCTCAGTGCGGGCGAGCGCGTATTCCTCATGCGTCTGCGGATGCAGGAACACCGGAAAATCCTTGCCCACCGGACGATAGCCCTGCGCCACCATCTGCTCAGGGGTCGCGCCGACCACCACGTAATCGCGGTCTTGCACCGGCACGCCTAACAGCTCGTCGCGAATCGCGCCGCCGACCGCGTAGATATTCATGGGCATACGTCTTGATAGGCAATCGTGTGCGTTTCGCGAAGCGCGTCGTCGATCCAGGCCTTCACGGCCGGCAACGCCGTCACGCGACGCACATAGGCCGCGGCCGTTTCGGACAAGGCCGGCTGCCACGTGTTGAAGCGCATCGCCACCGGTGCGTACATCGCGTCGGCAATGCTGAATTCACCGAACAGAAACGGACCGCCGTAGGTCGTGAGGCACTCGTTCCAGATCGCCTCGATACGCGCGATGTCGGCAAGCGCGCCCGGTGTGCCGTTCTTGCCGGGAAACGATGCGCGAATGTTCATCCACATGTTCGAGCGCAAGTCGCCGAAACCCGAGTGCATCTCGGCGCTCACGCTGCGCGCGCGGCGCCGTGCCGCCGGATCGCGCGGCCACAGCGCATGCTGCGGAAAGCCCTCGGCCAGCGTCTCGGCGATCGCCAGTGAATCCCACGTAACCGACCCATCTTCGCCGATCAGACACGGCACCTTGCCCGGACCCGTCGGCGCATAAGCCAGAATCGCAGCCTTCGTACCGGGTTCATTCAGATGAATCAGCACCTCTTCAAAGGGGATGCCGAAATGCTTGAACAGCAGCCACGGACGCATCGACCACGACGAATAGTTCTTGTCACCGATAAGCAGCTTCATGCTCTATCTTTGTATAAGGGAGTGGATAAAAAATTCAACGCCCCGCGCTGGCGCGAAACGTATCGAAACGTGACCGCGTCGACGCGCCAGTCAGATAGATGGGCGCGACCGTTTCGATGCTGACGGGTTCGATGCCGAGTTCAGGCGCAAGCGGTCCGCTCAACACGTTGTCGACTTTCATCGAATCGAGATTGTCGCGCGAAATCACCGGTACGCCAGGCGCCATTTCGAACGTGAACGCCTGCAAGCGCGCCAACGCTTCGGGCAGGCGAATGATCCGCGCGTGCCGGCCAATCACCTCGCCGCAATACTCGACGAGATCTTCGAGGGTATAGACGGTTGGACCGCCCAGCTCGTAAGTATGGCCGCTCGCTGCATCAAGATCGAGCACGTTGCAGATCGCCTTCGCCACGTCGCCGACATACACCGGTTGGAATTTCGCATCCGGCATGGCAAGGGGAATCGCTGGGAACATTCGCTGCAGGAACGCGAACTTGTTCAGAAACTGGTCTTCCGGACCGAACACCACGGAAGGCCGGAAAATCGTCCACGCCAGATTCGCCGCACGCACGGCCTTTTCTCCGTCACCCTTGGAGCGCGAGTACATGCTCGGCCCATTCGGATCGGCGCCGAGCGCGCTGATATGAATCAGGCGATGCACGCCCTTGCCTTCGCACGCCGCAACGATTTTACTCGGCAACTCAACGTGCAGGCGCGCGAAATCCGGACCATAAGGTGTCCCGCGTTTGCCATGCAGCGTGGCAACCAGGTTGATGACGCAATCGGCGTTTTCGACGAAACGTGCGAGTTGCACCGGATCGAACACGTCGGCTTCGATCACGTCGATGGGGAGCAGGGTGAGATGGCGGGCGTTGTAGCGGCGCCGGGTGGCAATGCGCACATCTTTGCCCATTTCAACGAGGGCATTGACGAGATGGCTGCCGATAAAACCGGAACCGCCGATGACCGCAATGGCTTGGTGTCGCATTTTCGACTCCCTGGTGGAAGCCGCGGCAACGGCTGGCGTGGCGCACCGCCGCATCAGAGTGACACGGCGGCGGCCCAGCGCTTACGGTGCGATATAACCCAGACGCGCCTTCAGCGATTGCGGACGGCCTTCGAACAATGCCGCGTAGTAGACCGTATTGGACAACACATTCTTCACGTAGTCGCGCGTTTCCTGGAACGGAATCGCCTCGGCAAAGATCGCGCCTTCAACCGGACGCTGCAACGATTGCCGCCAGTTGCGCGGACGGCCGGGACCGGCGTTGTAACCGGCGGTGGCCAGCACGGCGGACCCGTCGAATTGATTGTAGATCATCGACAGGTAGTTCGTGCCGAGCAGGATGTTGGTGTTGATGTCGTTCATCTGCTCGCGCGAAATCGGGCCGAGGCCGATCTTCTTCGCCACCAGCTGCGCGGTGCCCGGCATCAACTGCATCAAACCGCTCGCGCCGACTTCCGAGCGCGCGTTCATGATGAAGCGCGACTCCTGGCGAATCAGCCCGTATGCCCATTCGACGTCGAGCCCGTTCGACTGCGCGTCGCGCTCCACGATGTCCTTGAAGGGCGACAGATAACGCAGCGAAAAATCGTGTTCGCTCTTCGTGCGATCGGCCGTGTTGACGGTGCGGTCATACAACTGAATCCGGCGCGCGTATTCGGCCGCAGCGAGCAGTTGCCGGTCGCTCATGTTGCGCAGCGGCCAGTTCCACTCGCGATTGCCTTCGAGCCGCAGATTCAGCGCATAGAACCGCTGCGCCAGATCGAAGCCCGGCGTGTTGCCGGCCTGCTGGATTTCCGCGTCGGTCACAGTCGTTTTCGGCGGCACGGTGATCTTCTGACCCAGCTCTTCCGAAGCCAGCTGGCCGTAGAAGTTGAAGCCTTGCGAGATCGACGCGAATTCCTGGTTGGCGGTGGTCGTGTCGCCAGCCTGCTTGAGGGCCCGGGCGTGCCAGTACACCCACGACGGCTGGTTGCGCAGCGCCGCCGGCATCTGTTCGATCGACCAGCGCACCATTATCCAGTCGCCCGCAAGCAGCGCGGTGCGTGTGCGCCATTCATACGCCGGGTTCGACAACGGCGCATTCACCGAGAGACGGTACCAGTCGACCGCGCCCGGCATCTGCTTGACCGCGGCCTGATAGGCAATCGTGCCCCAGCCGATGGCCCGCTCGGGTGAGCTCAACGACGGCGCCACCGAAGCAAACGTGGCCGCGGCCATGGCCGGGTCGTTGCGCGCCATGCGCGTGATAGCGAGCAACGCGAGTTGATGCGACTGCGTGTCCGGGCCGACGCCGCGTGCCAGCAACAACGGTGGCGTGCTCGTGGCCTGGCCGAACAGCACCGGGTCGGGCGGCTGGTTGCTGAGCGCATCGACAAGCTTGCTGCCGGTGCTGGTGTAATTCTGCTCGTACGCGAGACGGATCTGCTGCCACACGTCGTCGGACGTGAATTGCTGATTGACCGCCAGCGACGTAATCAGATCGACGCAGCCGTCGCCGTACCACTTCGGATCGACCAGCAGCGCACGCGCCGCGTCGGCAACGTTTTCGCCGCGCGCAGCACGCGATTCGAGCGCATAGCACTTCACCTGCGTATCGTCGTTCAGCACGAAGCGCGCGTATTGCTGATCGAAGTTGCGCCAGTCGTGACGTGCGCCGAGCACCGTGAGGTAGTCGTTGCGCAGGCGGTCGGCAATGGCCTCGCCGTCGTATTTCTGCAGGAACGCCAGCACCAGCGCATCTGGTGCATCGATGCGCGCATGGCCGCTGGAATCGAACAACTGCGGCTTGATCTGGAAGTACTCCAGATACGAAGGCGCAGGATAGTTCGGAATCATGCTCGCCAGTTGCGCGGCACGCGCCGCGTCGTTCGAGCGGGCGGCTTCGCGCAGCTGGACGAAAATCTGGTCGTCGTTCGTAAGCTGAGAAAGGGGAACGGGCTTGATGGCGGAGGCCGTACTGCATGCGACGAGTGCCGCGGCGCCAAGCGCCAGAGCGACCGCGCGATATACTTGATAGAGGCGTTTTGACATCGTTGTTTCTGGAGCGCGAATTGATCCCAAGCATAGCATGCAACCCCGTCGCAGAATCGAAAAAGGCGCTGCGTCGAATGCTATTGGAAGCAAGGCTACAAGCGGCTTCCGAGCCCGCACGCAATGCTGCGCTCGGCCGCCGGATTCTCGACGCGTTGAAGCGCTACGGCGTGAGCAGTGTCGGATTCTACTGGCCGCTGACAGGCGAATTCGACGCGCGCGCCGCGATCGCGGTCTGGCTCGCGGCAGACGCGCAACGCGAGGCGAGCTTACCGGTCGTCAAGGAGCGCGGCGCACCGCTCGAATTTCACGCATGGGCCCCGGATACGCCGATGAAGATCGGCCATCACAAGATCGCCGAGCCCACCTCGGGGCGCGTCGTCATTCCCGATCTGCTATTTGTGCCGTGCGTCGGCTTCGACGCCGACGGCTACCGGCTCGGCTACGGCGGCGGCTACTACGATCGCACGCTTGCCGGCTGGCCGGGAGCGAAGAAACCCGTCACGCTCGGCATCGCGTATGAAGCGTGCCGCACGGACGCGTTGCAACGCGAGACCCACGACATCCCGCTCGATCTGATCGTGACGGAAGCCGGCTGCTACCCATCCGCGGCGGATTAAGCGTTTGACGGGCACGGCGCGCGGCGCGCCCTCCAGTCGGCCCAGCGGCCCCACCCCGTTATAAAGACGCCGCTGCCCGCGCGGCCGTGTCGTACAGTCCGGACGCATTGCGCATCAATTGCGCCGCCTCGCCGATCTGCTCATTGGTCATGCCGCTTTCCTTCAGCGTCGAGATCAGGCAGCTCTCGCGCACCTCGCGGTACCTCAGACACAGTTCCCGGCCGGCATCGGTGGCCGAGAAGAACACTTCCTTGCCGGTCTTTTCGCTTTTTACATACCCTCTAGCTACAAGCTTCTTCAACGCGTAGGTGGCGACGTGGGTGTCTTCGATGTTCAGCACGAAGCAGATGTCGGCCAGCTTCTTGCGCCGTTCGCGATGGCTGACGTGGTGCAGCAGCGAAACTTCGATCGCGGTCATGTCTTTTTCGCCGGCCGCCGACATGCAGCGCACCATCCAGCGGTTAAACGCGTTGCCAGCCATGATCAGTGCGTACTCGAGCTCGGATAACTCCGCGCTTGTGTCAGACACGAGATGTTCCGAAGAGACGATCTTGGTAGGGTGGCGCGACATGGTGATGTTTCTCGAAAGCACGAAGGGAAGGTGTCGGGAGTGTACGACGAGCAACCCCTTCCCGGGAGCCTGGCGAAAACGCTTATTGATAATTTGTCGATATTTTATTGATAATGTACTCTCCAAACATCGCAGCCCCATCCAGACGAACACCACGGGGTCCGATATGTTCGACAATTGCGACTCGACCAGGGCCATGAAGCAATGAGCCAGCCAAGAATCTTTCCGTTCGGTGATGCCGCGCTAGTCTGCGAGGCGCCGCCGCCTGCCACGCTGGAATGTCAGCGGCGCGTGTGGGCCACTGCCGAGGCCGCGCGCGACTGGCCGCACGTGCTGGAGGTCGTGCCGGGCATGAACAATCTGACGCTCGTATTCGATTCGCTCGAAGCCGACCGGGACGCGCTGGTGAACCACCTGCAAGCAACCTGGGACGCGGTGAGCGACACGCCCGCAACCGGCCGCGAGGTCGAGATCCCGGTGCAATACGGCGGCGAGTTCGGCCCCGACCTGCGGGCGGTCGCCGATCACACCGGCCTGAGCGTGCGCGAGGTCGTGCAACGCCATGCAGAGGGCGAGTACGTGGTGTTCTTTCTGGGCTTCCAGCCGGGTTTCGCCTATATGGGCGGGCTCGACGAAACGCTGCACACACCGCGCCGTTCGTCGCCGAGGCTGGAAGTGCCGGCCGGTTCGGTCGGCATCGGCGGTGAGCAGACCGGCATTTATCCGGCCACCTCCCCCGGCGGCTGGCAGTTGATCGGCCGCACCGAACTACCGCTGTTCGATCCGGCCCGGCGCCCGCCCACGCTGCTGCAACCGGGCGACCGGGTGCGCTTTACCGTTGCGGGGATACACGCATGATCGATGTGATCCGCGCGGGCCTCCTGACTACGATTCAGGACCTCGGCCGCCACGGCTACCGGCACCTCGGCGTCGCGATGGGCGGTGCGCTCGACCGTTTGTCGCTCGAAGTCGGCAACCGGCTGGTCGGCAACCGGCCCGATGCGGCCGGCCTGGAAATTACCTTCGGCCCGACCGTGCTGCGCTTTCTGCGCGCCACGCGCGTGGCCATCACCGGCACCGAATTCGGTGCGACGCTCGACGGCAAGCCGGTCTATTCATGGTGGAGCCTGCCCGTGCAGGCCGGTCAGGAACTGGTTCTGCAGGCGGCCAAACGCGGTATGCGCGGCTACGTCTGCATCGCCGGCGGCATTGACGTTCTGCCGATGCTCGGCTCGCGCAGTACCGATCTCGCCGGCCAGTTCGGCGGACTCGGCGGCCGGGCGCTGCGCGACGGCGATCGTCTGCCGGTCGGCGCGCCGCCCCAACGCGGCCATCTCGGCTTCACCCCGGAAGCGCCGGAGTTCGGCGTGAAAGCGCCGGCCTGGTGCAAGTTCGTGCTGGTTCACGAGCCGCTGCGGCGCGGCCGGCATCCGTCCGGCGTGCCGTGGGCCGTGCCGATTCGCGTGCTGCAGGGCCCCGAGTACGACAGCTTCACTGAAGCGGCGCACGAATCGTTCTGGTCCGACGAATGGCTGGTTACGCCAAACAGCAACCGCATGGGCTACCGTCTCGCCGGCACGCAACTCAAGCGCAGCGAGAAAAGCGATCTGCTCTCGCATGCGGTGCTGCCCGGCACGATTCAGGTTCCACCGAACGGCCAGCCGATCGTGCTGATGAGCGATGCGCAGACGACTGGCGGCTATCCGAAGATCGGCGCCGTGATTCAGGCCGACCTGTGGAAGCTCGCCCAGGTTCGCCTGAACGCCGCCATCCGCTTCATCCCGACGACAGTCTACGAGGCGCGTCAGGCGCTACTGGAAGAACGTACGTATCTGCGGCAGATCGACGCCGCGATCGCCATGCACGAGGAACGCTGCGCGCGCCAGACGGCGCTCGCTGCGCTGTAACACTTAGTTGAGGAACACCATGGAAATCGATTTGAACGCCGATCTCGGCGAAGGTTGCGGCTCCGACGAGGCGCTGCTCGACCTCGTCAGCTCGGCCAACATCGCGTGCGGCTGGCACGCCGGCGGCGCCAATGCGATGCGCGACTGCGTGCGGTGGGCGGTGCAAAAAGGCGTGTCGATCGGCGCGCATCCAAGCTTCAACGATCCCGAGAATTTTGGCCGCAAGGAAATGGACCTGCCGGCGAGCGAGATCTACGCGGGCGTGCTGTATCAACTCGGCGCACTGTCGGCCATCGCGCAGGCCGAGGGTGGGCGTATCGCGCACGTCAAACCGCACGGTGCGCTTTACAACCAGGCTGCGCGCGACGCGAAGATCGCCGACGCGATCGTCTCGGCGGTCCATGATTTCGATCCGTCAGTCGCCGTGTTCGCGCTGGCCAACAGCGGCCTCGTGACCGCCGCGCGCGAAATAGGCCTGATCGCCGTAGAAGAAGTATTCGCCGACCGAGGCTATCGCGCCGACGGCTCGCTGGTGCCGCGCAAGGAGCCTGGCGCGCTGCTCGACGACGAAGAAGTGGTGCTGGCTCGCACGCTCGCCATGGTGCGGGAGCGCCGCGTGCAGGCGGTGGACGGACACTGGGTGCCGCTCAACGCGCAAACCATCTGCCTGCACGGCGACGGTCCGCACGCTTTGGCGTTCGCACGGCGCATCCGCAGCGCGCTGGAGGAAGCCGGCATTGAAGTACACGCGGCGGGCGCCGCGAGCGTGTGAGCCGCGCGGACTCGCATGAATCCGTCAGCGTGAGTCGACCCATTGCCGTGCCCTGAACGCCCCGCTCCTTGCGGGGCGTTTGCCAGGTGCAGGAGAGTTCGCAGTACCCCGAGTGGAACAACACCGTCGAATAACAAGAAGCAGCAGGTGCAGGTGTAGTCGAAGCAACGCGGCCAGCAAGAGCCGTGGCAACAAAACGGCGCGAGAGTCAGCAGCGCCGGCACACGTTAGCCGCCACAAGCGGCGAGGTTGAAACCCTGTTTGGAGATCCAGATGCAGACAACAGTCAGTCTATGGCCGCTCATTGGCGTGGCCGTCATCATCGTCGGCTTTTTATTACGGTTCAATCCGATGCTGATCGTGGCGGTTGCCGCGATCATCACCGGTCTGGCCGCGCACTTCCCGCCCGAAAAGATCCTCGCCGAAATCGGCACCGGCTTCATCAAGACCCGCAATATCCCGCTGATCATCCTGCTGCCGCTCGCCGTGATCGGTCTGCTCGAGCGGCATGGCCTGCGCGAGCGCGCGCAGGCGTGGATCGGCGGCATCAAGGCCGCGACCGCGGGACGTTTGCTGATTGTCTATCTGCTGGTGCGCGAACTGACCGCCGCTGTCGGCCTGACCGGTCTAGGCGGGCATCCGCAGATGGTGCGTCCGCTGATCGCACCGATGGCCGAAGGCGCGACTGAAACGCGCTTCGGCAAAATCAGCGACGCGGTTCGCTTCAAGCTGCGCGCCTTCTCGGCGGCGACCGATAACGTCGGCCTGTTCTTCGGCGAGGACATCTTCGTCGCGTTCGGCGCAATCGTGCTGATGACGACCTTCCTGAAAGAAGCAGGCATCGTCGTCGAGCCGATTCACGTGGCCGTCTGGGGCATCCCGACCGCGATCTGCGCCTTCATCATTCACGGCTTCCGCCTCTATCTGCTCGACCGCAGGCTCGAGCGCGAACTGCGCGGCAATGCCGCAGCGAACACCGCATCCGTTTCGCCGACGCAACCCGCCGCTGGAGACAAAGCATGACGCTCACGATTACCTATCTGTTCTGGCTGCTGGGCGTGGTGCTGCTCGTCATTGGCGGCATGATCGTCACGGACAAGGAGCATCCGCGCCGTTTCACCGCCGGCGGTTTCTGGATTCTCTACGCACTGATCTTTCTGATCGGCGACAAGCTGCCGGCCTCCGTGGTCGGCGTGCTGGTCATCGTGATGGCGCTCGCAGCGGGCTTCGGCGGTGTGACCGCGGCCAAGCCGAAACTGCTGTCGCTCGAAGCGCGCAAGGCTAGCGCCGCGCGGCTGGGCAACAAGCTGTTCGTGCCCGCGCTGACGATTCCGGTCGTCACCGTGATCATTACGCTGTCGGCCAGCCATCTGATCTTCGGCGGCATACCGTTGATCGAGAAGGCCAACGTCACGCTGATCGGCTTCGGCATCGGCTGCGTGATCGCGCTGGCGATTGCCTGCGTGATGACGCGCGACACCGTCGGCCAGTCGATGAAAGAGGCGCGCCGCCTGGTCGATGCGTTGTCATGGGCAGCGGTGCTCCCGCAAATGCTCGGCATGCTCGGCCTCGTGTTCTCGGATGCCGGCGTCGGCAAGGCGGTTGCTCACGTGACCACGGCCTACATCAGCCTCGACTACCGGTTTATCGCCGTGGCTGTGTACTGCATCGGCATGGCGCTCTTCACGATGGTGATGGGCAACGGTTTCGCCGCATTTCCCGTGATGACGGGCGGCGTCGGCGTGCCGATTCTGGTCGGCGTGTTCCACGGCAATCCGGCTGTGATGGTCGCGATCGGCATGTTCTCGGGCTACTGCGGCACGCTGATGACGCCAATGGCCGCGAACTTCAACATGGTGCCGGCGGCACTACTGGAATTGCCGGACAAGAATGCGGTGATCAAGGTGCAGGTGCCGACCGCCTTGACCTTGCTGGTCGTGAACATCTTCCTGCTGAATTTCCTGATGTTCCTGTAAGAATGTTGGCCAGGCCACGCGAGAAGTGCCGGTATCGCGCCGGATTGTCGCGCTGGCCGGTGTAGTTCCATAGACCGTGGCGAATGGACGCCGCCGAATTCGGAGGCGTCCGATCCTCAGGAAAGGGGCGAAAACATAAGCTGGTGGATGGTCTCCCATCCACACGTGCCGGCGCGGGTAACGCATGCCGCCGGCGCTTTCCAGCAGGCCCTCATGGAACATCAACCTCAATCCGATACCGCGAGCACCGGTACATCACCCTCCGCTTACCTCGCCTCGGTGCTCGACGCCGCGCTCGAAGAACACCTGGCCGGCAGGCTCGATTCCGCCGAACCGCTCTACCGCGAAGCCCTCGTGCTCGATCCCGCACAGGCCCAGGCGCTGCACTACTTCGGCGTGCTCCAGCATCAGCGCGGCAACCATAGCTTCGCTGCGGAGCTGATGAGCGAGGCGCTCAAGCTCGATCGCACGAATGCCGCCTGCTGGAGTAACCGCGGCCTCGTGGCCGCCGCCCTCGGCCATCCGCAGGAAGCCATGATCTGCTACGACCAGGCGTTGCAGTTGCAGCCTGATTTCGCCGACGCGCGCAACAATTTCGGTGTCGCGCTGCAGGCGCAAGGCGCGTTCGACGAAGCGATCGGGCAATATCGCCTGGCGCTTGCCGCGGACCCGCTCTTCATCGACGCGCTTCTGAACCTCGGCACCGCGCTCAGCAAGCTCGACCGCTACGACGAAGCGCTCGCGTGTTACCAGGAGGTGCTGACACTCGACCCGCAATCGGCGGAAGCGCACTTTAACGCGGGCAATGCACACACCGCGCAGCGCAATCACAGCGCTGCGATTGCCAGCTTTCAACAAGCGCTGCTGTTGCGCCCCAGTTACGCCGAAGCGCATGTCAACCTCGGCAGTGTGATCGGCAAGCTCGGCGACTACGCCGGAGCCGAAGCCCATTATCGGCAGGCAGTTGCGCTCAAGCCGAACCCAACCAATCTGGTTTGCCTTGGCGGCTCGCTTGGCGCGCAAGGCCGTCTCGACGAGGAAGAAGGTCCCTACCGCCATGCGCTGGCGCTTGACCCCGACTACGCAGACGCGCATCAAAACCTCGCCTGGCTGTTGCTCAAGCGTGGCGATTACAAGCAGGGTTGGGCGGAGTTTGCAAAGCGCTGGCGCAAGCGCGACTACGAAGCGATCGCCGTGCCGAACGTCGCCGAGTGGCGTGGCGAGCCGCTCGACGGGCGCCGGTTGTTGGTGATGGGCGAACAGGGTTTCGGCGATCACTTCCAGTTTCTACGCTATGCGCGCGAACTCGAACGGCGGGGCGCCACGGTCGACATCTGTGTGCGCGAGCCGCTGCTGCCGCTGGTCGGGCGCATTCCTGGCGTACATCGCGCGTTCAGTGGCAAGCCCGATAGCGAGTACGATTTCTGGGTGCCGCTGATGAGCGTGCCGTCGTGCGTCGGCACCGAACTGTCGACCATTCCCGCTGCCGTACCGTACATGTTCGCCGACAAGGCGAAGATCAAGACATGGCGCAAACGGGTGGCTGCCGCCGACCAATCGAAGCGCAAAGTGGGCCTGGTGTGGGCCGGCAGTCCGACGTTTGGCAACGATCGTTATCGGTCGATGGTTCTCGCCGACCTGGCCGCGCTAAGCGAAGTAAAAAACATTGCCTGGTACGCGCTGCAGAAAGGCCCGGCGCACGATCAACTGGCCGATGCACCCAAAACTTTCCGGGCCCACGATTTCACCGCCGATCTGCACAACTTCGACGACACCGCCGCGCTCATCATGAATCTCGATCTGGTGATTGCAGTGGACACTGGGGTGGCTCACCTTGCCGCCGCGCTGGGAAAACCGGTCTGGGTGCTGCTGCCCGCCAATTCGGACTGGCGCTGGCTCGAAGAGCGCAGCGATTCGCCGTGGTATCCGACCATGAAACTATTCCGGCAGACAGTTCTGGGCGATTGGGCGCAGGTGGTCCAGCGGGTGTCGGAAGAATTACGCGACACCGCGCCTTAAGGACGACGGCGCTGCTGCGCCAGCATGTAGGCGCGCAACAACTTGTTGATGCGCGTCTGATAGCCCGCGCCCTGCTTTTCAGGACTGCAGTGAACCACTGCAGTGAGTCACGACATCCAGCGCATGGCTGGACGACACTCATCCCGCATCGACCACGAACCCGTGCTGCCGCAGCAACTGCAGCACACCCTTGCGGCCGCCCAGATGCAAGGCGCCGATCGCCACGAATACCGGTTTGTTCGGCCCGGCGATCAGCAGCATCCGCGACACAAAGCGCCGGTTGCGTTCGTACACGATCTTGTTGTCGATCGAATCGGAGACGCGCTTGTCGCGCGCCAACTTTTCGGACTTCGCGGCCTGCCAGGCCGCAATCGCGTCGGCGTCCCCTACTCGCCACAGCCGATGCAGCGTCTTCACATCGTCGACATTTTCCGCGGGCGTCTGCACCAGGTCCTGCGCGAGCATTTCGCGCTGTTGCGCGAGCGTAAGCCCCGTAAACGCGCGCATCTGCTGATGCAGCGTCTCGAGGCCGACGATCTTGCCGCGCGTCCTGATGTAGACGTTCTGCAACTGTGCTTCCGTGCCGTACTCGGTCTGCAGGCCGGCGCTCAACGAATCGTAGGTTTCGACCACCAGCGACGCGAGCCACGGCCGCATCTTCTTGATTTCATCCAGCGCCGCGGGATTGCCGCGCAGACGCGCGGCCAGTTTGCGCCACAGCGGCTCGGGTAGCAGACCCGGCAGGCAGTCCCGGCGGCACACGCCGTACTTCGACACGTCGTCTTGCGAGACCAGCAGTTCGTCGGGGGAGAGTTCGAGCGCCAATGTCGGCGAAGCGGCCAGCGCGCCGAGAATCGGTGCGCGAAACGGCTGCTGGGGCGGATAGTCGGCGGGATCGCCAACGTGCAACGTGCCAAGCACGTAGATGGTCGTGGTGCCGCGGGTCGCGACATAGAACGGCATGCGGGCCGGTTGCAAACGCACCGGACCGCTCGCGGTAGTGCCCGGCGTGGCGGGAGGGGGATTGAAACCCGGCAGGGTGGCGCGCGGCGGCGCCGGCAGATTGGGCACCGGGATTGCCGGCCGCCCTGCCTGAGCGGGCGTATTGGCGGCTGCCCCGGCGGCATGCGCGACGCCGAATGGCGCCGGGCTCAAATGAAAAACAGCACAAACGCCGAGGAGCGCGGCACCGGTCAGTGCACGCGCTCTCCAGCGCCGCGCAAAAGCAACGTGGCGGCCGTCATCACGCGAGCGGCGCGTAAGACGACGCGCCGCCACTGCATCAGGCATCCACGTCCCCCACCTCCTCGGCACGGTGACACGACACCTGACGGCCATCCACTTCACGCAACTTCGGTTCTTCGCTGCGACACCGGTCGATCACGTACGGGCAGCGCTGATGGAACGTGCAGCCCGACGGCGGATGCAGCGGCGAAGGCATTTCGCCTTGCAGCTTGATCTTGATGGTGCGATCCGCTTCGAAGATCGAAGGCGTGGCCGACATCAGCGCACGCGTGTACGGATGACGCGGGTTCGAGAAAATCCGCTTCTTGTCGCCGAGCTCCGCCACGCCGCCGAAGTACATCACCATTACATCGTCGGCGATGTGCTCCACCACCGACAGATTGTGCGAGATGAACACGTAGCTGGTCTTGAACTGCTCCTGCAGGTCCATGAACAGATTGAGAATCTGCGCCTGGATCGACACGTCGAGCGCGGACACCGGTTCATCGGCGACCACGATCTGCGGATCGAGAATCATCGCGCGCGCAATCGCCACGCGCTGACGCTGACCGCCCGAAAACATGTGCGGATAACGCTTTGCATGCTCCGGACGCAGGCCGACCGTGCGCATCATCTGCGCGATCCGTTCGGCGCGCTCGGTCGAACTCAGTTGCGTGTTGATCGCGAGCGGTTCACCGAGCGTCTGCTCGACAGTCTTGCGTGGATTCAGCGAAGCAAACGGATTCTGAAACACCATCTGCACGCGCCGCCGCAGCGCGGCGATCTTCGCGTGATCGGCGCCGGCCACGTCTTCACCGTCGATCAGCAGGCGGCCCGCGCTGGGCGCCTCGATCATGGTGAGTTGCCGCGCGAGCGTCGATTTGCCGCAGCCGGATTCACCGACCACCGCTAGGGTCTTGCCGCGCTCGAGTGCGAACGAAACCCCGTTGAGCGCCTTCACCGTGCCGGACGCGAACAGCCCGCGTTTGACCGTGTAGTACCGCGCCAGCTTGTCGGCAACCAGCACGTGATCGCCCGCATGGTCCGACTGGCGCCGCGGTTCGAATACTGCGTTCATCGTGCGCCTCCATGGGTGTGAACGTTGGCGTCGCCGCTCAGGTTCAGGGGTTTGATGCAGCGCACGCGCGCCACTTCGGCGTGACCTTGCATCGGCGCCAACGCGGGGCGCGCCTTCATGCAATCGTCGACCACATACTTGCAGCGCGGCGCGAAGAGACAGCCTTTGGGACGATCGTCACGCCCCGGCACCATGCCCGGCAGCGCGGCGAGCCGCACCGCGCCCACATTGTGCTCGGGAATCGCCGCCAGCAAGGCCTCCGTGTACGGATGATGGGGCGCGGCGAAAATATCCGGCACGCAGTTGGTTTCGATCACTTCGCCAGCGTACATGACCGCGACACGCTGCGCGACCTCGGACACCACGGCCAGATCGTGCGAGATCAGCACGAGCGCCATGCCGCGTTCCTTCTGCAGCTTGATCAGCAACTCCATGATCTGCGCCTGAATCGTCACGTCGAGCGCGGTGGTCGGCTCGTCGGCGATCAGCAGCTTCGGATTGCAGGCGATCGCCATCGCGATCATCACGCGCTGGTTCATGCCGCCCGACATCTGATGCGGGAACGAGCCGATACGGCCCTTCGGGTCGGGAATGCCGACCTGGTCGAGCAACTCCAGCGCGCGTTTGTCCAGTGCGCTGCCGCGCAGACCTTCGTGCAGCTTGAGCACTTCCTTGATCTGATAGCCGACCGTGTAGCTCGGATTCAGACTGGTGAGCGCGTCCTGGAACACCATCGCGATGTCTTTGCCGATGATCTTGCGGCGCTCTCTTGCGCTTGCCTTCAGCAGATTCTTGCCG
This sequence comes from Paraburkholderia fungorum, assembly GCF_902833645.1. Lineage (GTDB taxonomy): Bacteria > Pseudomonadota > Gammaproteobacteria > Burkholderiales > Burkholderiaceae > Paraburkholderia > Paraburkholderia fungorum. The sequence goes on along the minus strand of NZ_CADFGE010000001.1, from coordinate 1,436,928 downwards.
TTGAAGGTGATTTCGTCCGCGGTGACTTTGCCCGGCGCGTCGATCAGGCCCATCAGCGCCATCATCGTCACGCTCTTGCCCGAACCCGATTCGCCGACTACGCCGACAACTTCGCCCGGCGCGACATCGAGGTTGATCCGGTCAACGGCGGGCAGGCCGTTGAAATTCACCGCCAGATTGCGGATGGTCAATAAACTGGTCATTTCAGGCCATCCGTTTCAGTTTGGGATCGAGTGCGTCGCGCAGCCCGTCGCCGAGCAGATTGATGGCGAGCACCGAGATCAGGATGGAAAGACCCGGCATCGTGACGATCCACCAGGCGCTGTCGATATAGTCGCGCGCCGAGGCCAGCATCGCGCCCCACTCCGCCGACGGCGGTTGCACGCCGAGACCGAGGAAGCCAAGCGCCGCGGCATCGAGAATCGCCGACGAAAAGCCCAGCGTAGCCTGCACGATCAACGGCGCGGTGCAGTTCGGCAGCACTTGCGAGAACATCAAGCGCAGCGTGCTCGCGCCTGCAACACGCGAAGCCGTCACATACTCTTTCTGCAATTCGCCCTGCGCCGAAGCACGCGTCAAACGCACATAGCCCGGCAACGCGACGATCGCGATCGCCAGCATCGTGTTGACGAGACCCGGACCGATGATCGCGACCACCGCTACGGCGAGCAGCAGCGAGGGCAACGCGAGCAGCACGTCCATGATGCGCATGATCGGCGTGTCGGCCCACTTCTCGAAGAATGCCGCGATCAGACCGAGCACGATGCCCGGAATCAGCGCCAGCACCACCGAGACGAAGCCGATCCAGAACGACAGACGCGCGCCGTACATCAGGCGCGAGAGGATGTCGCGGCCCGCTTCGTCGGTGCCGAGAATGAACTTCCAGTTGCCGCCGTCGAGCCAGGCGGGCGGAATCTTGACGAAGTCGCGATACTGCTCGATCGGGCTATGCGGCGCGATCAACGGCGCGAAGATCGCGATGAAGATCAACCCCAGCACGACGATGCCGGCGGCGACCGCGCCACGGTTACGTGAGAAATTCGCCCAGAATTCACGGGCGGCTATTGCGCGGCCACTGGGTGGCGTGACCGACTGGGGGACTGTGTTTTGAATGTCTGCCATGGCCAGTTACCTCGTATGGCGAATGCGCGGGTTCAGCACGCCGTACAACAGATCGACGACGAGGTTCACAACGATCACCAGCGTAGCGATCATCAGGATACCGCCCTGCACCACGGGATAATCACGCCGGCCAATCGCGTCGATCAGCCACTTGCCGATACCCGGCCACGAAAACAGCGTCTCGGTCAGCACCGCACCGGCCAGCAGCGTGCCGACCTGCAGGCCGATCACGGTCACGACCGGAATCAGCGCGTTACGCAACGCATGCACGATGATCACGCGCGCGGGCGACAAGCCTTTCGCGCGCGCCGTGCGGATGTAATCCTCGCGCAGCACTTCGAGCATCGACGAACGCGTCATGCGCGCGACGACCGCCAGCGGAATCGTGCCGAGCACGATGGCCGGCAGAATCAGATGGCTGAGCGCGGATTTGAATGCGCCTTCATCGGTGGACATGAATGCGTCGATCAGCATGAAGCCGGTCACATGCGGAATGTCGTATTCGACCGCGATGCGGCCCGACACCGGCGTCCAGCCGAGATCGACGGAGAAGAACATGATGAGGATCAAACCCCACCAGAAGATCGGCATCGAGTAGCCGGTCAGCGCCGTGCCCATCACGCCGTGATCGACCACCGTGCCGCGCCGGAGCGCCGCGAACACGCCGGCCGGCAGACCGACGATCAGTGCGAACAGCATCGCGCAGATCGACAGTTCGATGGTGGCCGGAAAGCGTGCGAGGAATTCGCCCATCACGCTCGTATTGGTGATGATCGAGGTGCCGAGGTCGCCGTGCAAGGCGCGGCCGACATAGTGGATGTACTGCATCGGCAAAGACTCGTCGAGTCCGAGACGATGCAGCGCGGCGGCATGCATGGCGGGATCGACGCCGCGCTCGCCCATCATCACTTCGATGGGGTCGCCCGGGATCAGGTGAATCAGCGCAAACGCGAGGATCGTGATGCCGATGAAGGTCGGTATCACCATGCCGATGCGGCGCAAAACGAAGCGGAACATGGTTCGTCCCTATGGTCTTGATGAAGAAAAAACGCAACCGGCGACGAGGGCTTGTGACCCCGGCCGCCGGACCATTTCGACCAGTTTTCTAACCGTGCGAAAAGCTACTGCGTAAGCTTGACTGTAGTACCTTTACTTGACGCTGACGCCGTCGAAGCGCGCATAGCCGAGCGGCTCGATACGCATGTCGATCACCTTCTTGCTGACAGGCTGGTACACGGTGGAGTGAGCGATCGGCGAGAACGGCAGTTGCTGCGCGAAAATCTGCTGCGCCTGCATGTAGGCCGTCGTGCGCGCACCCTGATCGGACGTGACGCGTCCCTTCTGGATCAGATCGTCGAACGGCTTGTAGCACCACTTCGAGAAGTTGTTGCCGTTCACCGCTTCGCAACCGAGCAACGTGCCGAGCCAGTTGTCCGGATCGCCGTTATCGCCGGTCCAGCCAATCAGCATCGTGTCGTCTTCGCCTGCGTGAGCGCGCTTGATGTATTCGCCCCATTCATACGTGACGATCTTCGCCTTCACGCCGATCTTGGCCCAGTCGGCCTGGATCATTTCCGCCATCAGACGGGCGTTCGGGTTGTATGCGCGTTGCACCGGCATCGCCCACAGCGTGATGTCGAAGCCGTTCGGATAACCGGCCTTGGCCAGCAGCGCTTTCGCCTTATCCGGATCGTAGGACGCGCCCTTCAGGTTTTTGTCGTACGACCATTGGGTCGGCGGCATCGGGTTCGTCGCGGCCTGGCCTGCGCCTTGATACACCGACTCGATGATCGCCTTCTTGTTGATCGCCATGTCGAGCGCCTGGCGCACTTCGACCTTGTCGACCGGCTTGTGCGACACGTTGTACGCGAGGTAGCCGAGGTTGAAGCCCGGTTGCGACGGCATCGCGATATTCGCTTCAGCCTTCAGCGGCGCGATGTCGGCCGGCCGCGGATAGCTCATCACCTGGCATTCGTCGCGCTTGATCTTCTGCACGCGCACACCGGCGTCCGGCGTGATCGAGAAGATCAGCTTCGAGATCTTCACGTCGTTCGGCTTCCAGTAATCCGGATTGCCGTCGAAACGGATCGTCGCGTCTTTCGTGTAGCTGCGGAAGATGAACGGGCCGGTGCCGACCGGGAACTGGTTGATGTCGGCGGCCTTGCCGGCCTTCAGCAATTGATCGCCATACTCAGCCGATAGAATCGACGCGTATTCCATCGCCATGTTCTGGATGAACGGCGCGTTGACTTCCTTCAGCGTGAACTTGACCGTGTACGGATCGACCTTTTCGACGCTGGTGATCAGCTTGTCGAGGCCCATGTCCGTGAAATACGGGAATTGAACCGGGTATGCCTTACGGAACGGCTGATTCGTGTCCAGCATGCGCTGGAACGTGAACACGACGTCGTCCGCATTGAATTCGCGCGTCGGCTTGAAGAACGACGTGGTCTGGAACTTCACGCCATGACGCAGATGGAACGTGTAGGTCTTGCCATCGGCGGAAACGTCCCACTTTTCGGCAAGGCCAGGCTCGACCTTGGTGCCGCCGCGCTCGAATTCGACGAGACGGTTATAGACGGTAAACGTATTCGCCGTGAAATCGGTACCCGTGGTGTATTGGGCCGGATCGAAACCCGCGGGACTGCCTTCTGAGCAGTAAACCAGGGTTTTATTCGGAATCTCGGCACGCGCGACACTTGCGCCCACCATCGATGCCGCTGCAGCTGCGACGAGCGTCGTAACACGCGCGGCGCGCAACAGATTGTTTTGCTTCATGTTTCCTCCAGGTTCGAGGCCGGCTGACGCCAGCGTAGCGCGATATTACTTGAGCTTGGCTCGCACCAACAAGCGGAGGAAAATACCCCCGTTGACGATAGGAAACAGATAAGGCATAAGAACGGCCGCACGCCGGCACTGGCCGGAACGTGCGGCGTTGGAGGCGGACCCGGCAAAAAAGCGCTCCGCGGACCGTTGCCGGCGGCTATTTCAGGCCGACACCCATGAATTGCGTCGGGCCGAACGGGTCGATCCTGAAGCCCGTGACGTCCTTGCTGATCGGCTGGTAAACCGTGGAGTGGGCGATCGGCGTGAACGGAACCTGCTGCTTGAAGATCTCCTGCGCTTCAATATAGTCCTTCGTGCGCTCAGCGAGATCGGTGGTGCCACGCGCTTTCCTGATCAGGTCGTCGAAAGGTTTGTAGCACCATTTGGAGAAATTGCTGCCCTTCACCGCATCGCAGCCGAGCAACACGCCAAGCCAGTTGTCAGGATCGCCGTAGTCCCCCGTCCAGCCGATCAGGATCGCCTCGTGCTCGCCAGCATGGGCGCGGCGGATGTACTCACCCCATTCGTACGTGGCGATCGTCGTCTTGACGCCGATCTTCGCCCAGTCGGCCTGCAGCATCTCAGCCATCAGGCGGGCGTTCGGGTTGTAGGGCCGCTGCACCGGCATGGCCCACAGCGTCAGGTCGAAGCCGTCCGGGTAGCCTGCCTCTTTCAGCAAGGCCTTGGCCTTGTCGATGTCGTAGGGCGCGTCCTTCAGGTTCTTGTCGTAGCCCCATTGGGTCGGCGGCATGGGATTGGTCGCGATTTGCCCGGCGCCCTGATACACCGACTCGATGATCGCTTTCTTATTGACCGACATATCCAGCGCGCGTCGCACCAGCACGTTGTCGAGCGGCTTTTTCGTCGTGTTGTAGCCGAGGATGCCCAGGTTGAAGCCCACCTCGCTCGGCATGGCCAGCGCAGGGTCGGCCTTGATCTGCGGAATGTCCGCGGGACGCGGATAGCTCATCACCTGACATTCGCCGCGTTTCAGTTTCTGCAACCGCACCGCGGGATCCAGCGTGATCGAAAAAATCAGCTTGCCGACTTTCACGATGCCCGGTTTCCAATAATCCGGATTGCCGTCGAAGCGAATCGTGTCGTCCTTGGTGTAGCTGCGGAAAATGAAAGGTCCGGTGCCGACCGGATATTGGTTGATATCGGCGGCCTTACCGGCCTTGAGTAGCTGATCCGTATACTCCGCCGACAGAATCGATGCGAACGGCATCGCGATCTGCTGCAGGAACGGTGCATCGACCTCTTTTAGTGTGAAACGCACCGTGTACGGGTCCAGCTTCTCGACCTTGGCAATGTTCTTTGCCAGCCCGAGATCGGCGAAGTAGGGAAACGGCACCGGGTACGCCTTACGGAACGGCTGGTCCGGATCCAGCATCCGCTGGTAAGTGAAAACAACGTCATCCGCATTGAATTCGCGAGTGGGCTTGAAGAACGCGGTGGTCTGAAACTTCACGCCGTGCCGCAGGTAGAACGTGTATTGCAAGCCGTCCTGCGACACATCCCATTTCTCGGCGAGGCCCGGTTCGATATCGGTACTGCCGCGCGCGAATTCGACAAGACGGTTATAGACCGTGTACGAAGCGGCGGTAAATTCAACGCTGGTGGTGTACTGCGCGGAATCGAAACCGGCCGGACTGCCTTCGGAGCAGAACACGAGGGTTTTGTCGGGCAAGCTGGCCGCGTCGGTGGCGGCCGGCGCGAGGCCCGCCGCGAGGACCGCGCACGCGCTCAGGACTGGCAGGAAGGTATGGCGAACTGCAAACAGCAATCGATGTACTGTCATCACGTTCTCCGCACAGCAGCCAGGTCAGCTGCACCCCGATCATAGATAGCGCAAAAATCGGCTTCAATGCGGGCTTACACGACAGAGGGGAAAACGCCTGGCGGCGCACATTTACTGCGATACAGCAAATACTTCATAGCGGCCTCACGCCCGGGATTTTCTGTACGCGATGGTTACGTGGCCTAACCGTGCGAGATAACTCGGCGAGACTGCCCGGTGCAAAAAAAAACCGCGCGGTTGATCGAACCGCGCGGTTTTTTACAACGCTGCCTGGTCAAGCTTCAGGCTTCAGGCTTCAGGCGGCCGCCCGGACATCAAGCGCCCAGCCGTTCGCAGATGGCCTTGGTCGCCGCCGCCCCATTGAGCGTGTAGAAGTGCAGACCCGGTACTTTCGCGTCGATGAGACGCTGGCACAGGTCCGTCACCACATCCAGCCCGAACGCGCGAATCGACTCGCGGTCGTCGCCGAAGCTTTCCAGACGGCGCGCGATCCAGCGCGGCACTTCCGCGCCGCACATCTCCGAGAAACGCATCAGCTGCGAGAAGTTCGTGATCGGCATGATGCCCGGCACGATCGGCACGTCGACGCCAAGCTTGCGCGCGTCGTCGACGAAACGGAAATAGGCGTCCGCGTTGAAGAAATATTGCGTAATCGCCGAATTAGCGCCTGCCTTCACCTTGTGGGCGAAATTTTCCAGATCGTGACGCGGCGAGCGCGACTGCGGGTGGTACTCCGGATAGCCGGCCACTTCGACCCAGAACCAGTCGCCAAACTCGGCGCGAATAAAGCTCACCAGTTCCGACGCATAGCGCAACTCGCCGACTTCGCCCATACCGGACGGCAGATCGCCGCGCAGCGCGACGATATGGCGGATGCCATGCGCGCGATACTCGTTCAAGATCGCGCGCAGGCTCTCTTTCGACGAGCCGATGCACGACACGTGCGGCGCCGCTTCGAGCCCTTCCTTCGCCATATCGACGACGGTATCGAGGGTGCCCTGTTGCGTCGAGCCGCCGGCGCCGAACGTGACGGACACGAACTTGGGCTTGAGTGGCGCAAGCTGCGCGCGGGTGGCGCGCAGCTTGTCGACGCCTTCCTGCGTTTTCGGCGGGAAGAATTCGAATGAAAGTTCGATCGGGTTCATGATTCAGTAGATCAACCGATGCTGCGGTTGCCGAAAATAAGCGCGGACAGCAGCCACGAAACGATGCTGTACAGAATCGAACCGAAGAACGCGGACCAGAAACCCGACACTTCGAATCCCTTCAACAGCGACGCGCACAGCCAGAAGCACAGCGCATTGACCACCAGAATGAAGAGTCCGAGCGTGACGATCGTGACGGGCAGCGTCAGCAGAATCAGCACCGGTCGCAGGATCGTGTTGATCAACCCGAGCACCACCGCGACGATCAGTGCGGTGCCGAAACTGCGGATATGAATCGACGGTACGAGGTAGGTGATGATCAGCAGCGCGAGTGCGTTGATCAGCCAGGTCAGCAGCACGGTCATGTAGAGCTCCTTTGAGGCAGGATGTCCGTTTGAACGGAACGAGGCGGGCATGGCGAACAAAGCGGCGCTTTGCGCGCCGCCCTGTTGTCAAACTGTCATGCGTTGAAACCGCCTGCGTGCTTAATATTAGCTGGAAGCGGTTACCTGACCGCTACTTAGTAACGGTAGTGGTTCGGCTTGAACGGACCGTTCTTGTCGACGCTGATGTAGTTCGCCTGGTAGTCCGACAGCACCGTCAGTTCCGCGCCGATACGGCCCAGATGCAGACGCGCGACCTTTTCATCAAGGTGCTTCGGCAGCACATAGACCTTGTTTTCGTACTTGTCGCCGTGCACGAACAGTTCGATCTGCGCGATCGTCTGGTTCGTGAACGAGGCCGACATCACGAACGACGGGTGACCGGTCGCGCAACCCAGATTCACGAGGCGCCCTTCAGCCAGCAGGATCACGCGCTTGCCGTCCGGGAAAATGATGTGGTCGACTTGCGGCTTGATGTTTTCCCACTGGTACTTGCGCGTCGACGCCACGTCGATTTCCGAATCGAAGTGACCGATGTTGCAGACAATCGCGTTGTTGCGCATGGCCGCCATGTGATCGTGGCCGATCACGTGGTAATTGCCCGTTGCCGTAACGAAAATGTCAGCCTTGTCGGCGGCATATTCCATTGTCACCACGCGATAACCTTCCATCGCGGCCTGCAACGCGCAGATCGGATCGATTTCCGTGACCCACACCGTGGCGCCCAGACCGCGCAGCGATTGCGCGCAACCCTTGCCCACGTCGCCGTAACCGGCCACGACCGCGATCTTGCCCGCGATCATCACGTCGGTCGCGCGCTTGATCCCGTCGACCAGCGATTCACGGCAGCCGTACAGGTTGTCGAATTTCGACTTGGTGACCGAATCGTTCACATTGATGGCCGGGAACGGCAGGCGCCCTTCCTTTTCCATCTGATACAGACGATGCACGCCGGTCGTGGTTTCTTCCGTCACGCCCTTGATGTGCGCGAGACGCGTGGAATACCACACCGGGTCTGCGTCCAGATGACGGGCGATCGACTTGTACAGCGCGACTTCTTCTTCGTTTTCCGGCTTCGAGATCACCGAACGGTCTTTCTCGGCCTTCGAGCCGAGGATCAGCAGCAACGTGGCGTCGCCGCCGTCGTCGAGGATCATGTTGGCGAATTCGCCATTCGGCCATTCGAAAATGCGGTGCGAGAATTCCCAGTATTCGTCGAGCGATTCGCCCTTGAAGGCGAACACCGGCACGCCCCCCTCCGCAATCGCGGCGGCTGCATGGTCTTGCGTCGAGAAGATATTGCACGAGGCCCAGCGCACATCCGCGCCGAGTGCCGTCAAGGTTTCGATCAGCACGCCGGTTTGAATCGTCATGTGCAGCGAACCCGCGATGCGCGCGCCCTTCAGCGGCTGCGAGTTCTTGTATTCCTCACGCGTTTGCATGAGACCGGGCATTTCGGTTTCGGCGATGTTCAGCTCCTTGCGGCCCCAGGCTGCAAGCGACATATCGGCGACGAGGAAATCCTGCTTCTTGTTTGAATCGAGAACTGCGGCGTTCATCACGCCCTCCTTTCTAAAAAATTGACTAGAAATTTGACGTGAGCGCGGTTCGATGCGGTGGCTGGAAACGCGCAATGCGCATCCTGGCCATCCGATTGAAGCCTCCGAGCCTGGCGGGCGGCCGGCGAATAGCTGGATTCGCAGTACCCGTCGCAACGCTCCTCGAAGACGAACGGCGATTGTAGCAAATCAAGATGGCTTCGGGGTGACGCTGGCCGTGCGCAATTGTTCGATTCCCGCGCGGGCGGTTTCGACGAACTGCCTCGAAAACCGGAATGCTTCGGCCACATCGGCTGGGTCCGGAATCTGCATGCCCAGCGCGACACGGAAATAACGTTCGGCGTGAATCCCGGCGTGATAGTGCATGCGCACGCGCTTTGCATCGGTCAAGCGCCGGTTGCCGAAAAGCTCGCGCAACGCCCACGAAAACGCGCCGTCTTCGCCGCCGATGCGGCGAAACGCGTCATCCATCGGAAAGCCACCGAGTGCAGCGTACGCCGCGCGGCGGATGATCAGGCTGCTCGGCACGGTATTGCTAAGCGTTGCAGCGTGCATCGCGAAGTCGGGATGGCCGGTGAGTTCGGCCGGAAAGTCCGTGTAGTCGACGTCGAGCCGCACGGAGACGTCGTGCGGGTTCTGCGCGAGAAACGCGCTCGCGGCGGCTAATGCGCCAGGCAGGTATTCGTCGTCGGCATCGAGGAAAGCGAGCAGACCGTGAGCCGCATGCATCGCGCCCCAGTTGCGCGCGCGGGCCGGGCCGCCGTTGTGCGGCATCCGCAATAGACACACGCGAGGGTCGAGATTCCCATAGCGCACGGCCAGGTCGGCGGAGCTATCCGCGGAGCCATCGTCCACCACGATGATCTGCGCGGCTTCCGGCTGAGCGAGGCAACTCCGGAGTGCACGGGCGAGTGTCGCTGCGCCGTTGTAGCAGGGAATGATGATCGAGATGGGTGTCATGGACAAAGCGGGCGCTGCGGGCCGAACGGTAGAGAAACCGTCGATAGTAGCCCGCTTGTGGCGAAGCCCATCCTGGAAAGGCTGCAGCCCCGGACACCCCCGAATGGACCGCTCCGCAACATAAATACAATGACTTACAATCCTGAAATTCATTCCAAATTGGAATTCTGGAGCTTGAGATCGTGGAACTACGTGCGTTGCGGTATTTCGTCGAAGTAGTCCGTCAACAGAGCTTCACCGTCGCGGCCGAGCAGATGTTCGTCACGCAGCCGACCATCAGCAAAATGGTCAAGTCGCTGGAAGACGAAATCGGCTCGCCGCTGCTGTTGCGCGACGGGCGGCAGATGGTGCTGACCGATGCCGGCCGGATCGTCTATCAGCGCGGTCAGGACGTGCTGGCGGCGCACGCGCAGTTGCAGGCCGAACTGAACGATCTCGACACGCTCGGCCGTGGCGAGTTGACCATCGGCATTCCGCCGATGGGCGGCTCGCTGTTCACGCCGGCCATCGCCGCGTTCCGTCAGCGCTACCCAAAAATCGAACTGAAGCTGTTCGAGCAGGGTTCGCGCGCGATCGAAACCGCGCTGATCCACGGCGAGCTGGAATTAGGCGGCGTGCTGCAACCGGTCGACCCGGAAAACATCGAAGTGCTGCCGATGACGCGGCAATTGCTCTGGCTGGTCGCGCGTACCGGCTCGCGCTGGGACGACCTGCACGAAGTGCCGCTCGCCGCGCTCGCCAACGAGCCCTTTGTGTTTTACGGCGAGAGCCTCGCGCTCAACGATGTCGTGCTGAATGCATGCCGCAGCGCCGGCTTTGCACCGACCATTGTCGGGCGCAGCGGGCACTGGGATTTCATGGCGGCGCTGGTGCTGGCCGGCGTCGGGATTGCGCTGTTGCCAGCGCCGTATTGCCGGCGCCTCGACGCGGCGCAGTTTACTTGCCGGCCCGTGGTGGAACCGGAAATTCCGTGGGAAATGGCGATCGGCTGGCGCCGCAACGGCTATCTGTCGCACGCGGCTCGCGCCTGGCTGGACGTGGCTCGTGAGACGCTGCCGGGCCAAGCCGGCGACGATTTCATGCTGGGACCGGGCATCGGCATGAGCGGCATCGCGGCGCCTGTTCAGACGCCGCCGTCACGCGTGTAGCCACTGCAAACGCGCCCGCCGCCCATGCAGCCGGTCAGACGACAACATGCCGCCGGCACGAGGCGGGCGGCATGTTTTTCAGGTTCACCTCAGCGGCTCACCCGGAACGGGTAACGTTAATCGCGAACGCTCAACGAACACCGTCACACGCCGTTACTGCCGCGCGACAAACTCGATGCGGCGGTTGGCAAAACGGCCGCTCGCCGTGTCGTTGCTCGCAACCGGATGCGCGTCGCCGTAACCTTGCGCGACCAGCGAATCCGCCGGCACGCCGGTCTTCACGAGATACGCGCGAACTGCTTCGGCGCGCTTCTTCGACAGTTGCAGATTGGCTTGCGCGCCGCCGACATTATCCGAATAGCCGGCCACTTCGAGCCTGGCCGTCTTGCCGTTGCGCGCACAGGCGTTCAGCACCTGCGCCGACTGATTCAGATCTTCAACCGCCGAGGCCGGCACACGGGCACTGGCGCTCGCGAAATTGATCACCTGCAGATTCAGCACTTTGACGACGTCCGCCGCCGCGCACGAGCTATCCGGCGTGAGCAGGTTCTTGATCGCGCCGCGGAAGTTCTCGGTTGCGTTGGCGACGGCCTGTTCGACGTTGAACGAACCGATCTGATACGACGCCCCAAACAGCGACTTCAGCTTGTCGAGCCAGCCGAGCTTCGCATTTGCCGCGCTGCCGCTCAGTTCGATGCGCGCACCGTCCACTTTCACCTCGGCGCCCGGCAATGCCATCAGCGGCAGCAAGCCGTCCAGATGAGCGAGCCAGTCGGCCGGCCTCGTGTCCTGATCGACCGTGATGTTCGCGACGAAACCATCCGTGCCGAAGCGCTTTGTGAGCGCCTCGATCAGCTGGTTCTTCTCGGCTTCGCTGCCGACCGTGCTGGTAAGCGTCGGTTTGCCGGCAGCGTCGACTGTGAAGCTGAGCTGGCTGTCGCTGGTCGGCGCCGGCGCGGCAGCGGGTTGCTGCGCTTCGCTGGCGGCGCTGGCTTGAGTCGCCGAAGTAGCCGAAGCCGCCGCAGCCGACGCTGCGACCGGTGCGGACGCGGGCTGCGCGGGCTGCGCGGTTGCAGCGGCTTGCTCGCCGCTGCGCTCGCTGCTTTGTTCGCTTCGTTGCCCGTCGCGTTGCTCATTGTGGCAACCGCGCAGGAACAGGAACGCCAGTACCGCGGCAATCGCCGCGAGCAGCCACCACAGCCCCTTGTGCGAGCGGCGCTCTTCACGCACCACGGCGTCGGCCGGCACGCGGACGTTCGGCAAGGCCTCAGCCACCGGCCGGGCCGCAGGCGTCGGATGATCGATATGCGACGAGACAGCTTTCAACTGCGACAGGATATTGCCGGTGAACGCGCCGAGTCCGCTCAGGCCAAGGCCGGTCATCAGACGGTCGTTCAGGTACGGCGCAATGGCCGGCAGTTGATGACCCAGCAAGGTCGGCAGTTGGCCGACGTTGCCCTGACCTTCGAGGAAATGCTGCTTCAGCAGACCCAGCAGCGTGGCGCCGACGATACCCGTCATCGCATGCGTTGCATGCGCGGGCACGCCGGTTTGAGCGGCCACTTCATCGCTAAGCGTATCGACGCGGCGGTCGAGCGCGCGCTCGAGCAACTGGCGCCCCACGCCTTCGAGCTGGCTCACGCCGGTGGTGCTGCCGATCAATTGCGGCAACTGCTCGGCGATGTGGCCGTTCACCTCAGGCGAGAGGATCGTTGCGAACAGCGAACGCGCGCCGTCGAGCGTCGCGCCCTTTTGCATCAGCCCGGCGACCAGCGCAGGGCCGGTTGTCGCAAGCACCTTCTGGGTCGCATCCGGTGGCAGCCCGAAGCGGGCCGCCAACTGTCGCACGACCCCGTCCGTCAATGCGGACTGAATCAGCTGAATCACATTGATACTCATCGCTTCGCTTCCTTGAGTTCCCGAACGCATCACCTGACGCGCTCTTTTTCGCGGCGCGATTATAGGTTTGGGGAAATCTCATAAACGAAGTGACACAATTTATGACGAATTAGCCGACGTTCGCCTAAATATTCTTGTATTTACAACCCAAATTAGGGCGATTGATGCGACATCAAGCCGCCACGCCTGCGACGCCGGGCGATGCCATTGCGGGCGCCGTTTGCCCCTCGCGCCGGCTCGCCGCGATCAGTTCGGCCGCACGCTCGCCGATCATCACGGTCGGCGAGTTCGTGTTGCCGCCGATCAGCGTCGGCATTACGGACGCATCGACGATCCGCAGTCCCGTCACGCCGCGCACCCGCAACTGCGGATCGACCACCGATCGCGCATCGCCGCCCATCCGGCACGTCGCTACCGGGTGATAGATCGTGTCGGCATGTTCGGCGATGGTCTGCCGCAACGACTCCTCGCTCTGGCCGGAATGCGTGTAGAGCTCCTTGCCGCCGTGCAGCGCCAGCGAGGGCGCGTCGAGAATGCGCCGCGCCATCTGCGCGCCTTCCACCAGCAGATCGAGATCGCGGGAGTCGCTGAAAAACCGCGGGTCGATCACCGGCGCGGTGCGCGCGTCGGCGCTCGCGAGCGTCACCGTGCCGCGGCTATGCGGCCGCAACACGCACACGTGCAGCGAATAGCCGTGGCCCCAGTGCATATGGCGGTTATGGTCGTCGACAATCGCCGCGCAGAAATGCAGTTGCAGATCCGGGCGATCGAGCGTCGGACGGCTCTTCAGGAAACCGCCGGCTTCGGCGACATTGCTCGACAACATGCCGGTTCCATGCCGCATGAAGGTCACGAATTGCGGCAGCATCCGCGCGATGCCACGAATCGAAAAGCCAGTCGGCTCAATCGACGACACCCGTTTGTTGATCGTGAAGTCGACGTGATCGATCAGATTCTGGCCGACCTCGGGCGCGTCATGCAGCACGGGTATGCCCAGCGATTGCAGATGCGCCGCCGGGCCGATCCCCGAGCACATCAGCAATTGCGGTGAATTGAACGCCCCCGCCGCCAGCACGACTTCGGCTCGCGCTTCCAGGGTTTCCGTACGGCCGCCGCGCACGATTTCCACGCCGCTTGCGCGTTTGCGATCGAAGGTCGCGCGCAGCACCGTCGCATCGGCGATGGTATGGAGATTGGGACGCTCGCGATCGTAGACATAGGCGCGCGCGACGCTGCAGCGTCGTCCGTCGCGCTGCGTCACCTGATAGAAGCCCACCCCTTCCTGATCCGCGCCGTTGAAGTCGCTATTCGGCTTGTAACCGGCTTCCATCGCGGCCTGCACGAAACGCTTCGAAAACGGATTGCGGTAACGCAGATCGGACACCGTCAACGGACCGTCGGCGCCGTGCCACGCATCGGCGCCACGCTCGTTGCCCTCGGCGCGGCGGAAATACGGCAGCACCTCGGCCCACGACCAGCCTTCGCAGCCGAGTTGCGCCCATTCGTCGTAATCGAGCGGATGGCCGCGCGTATAGATCATCGCGTTGATCGCGCTCGACCCACCGAAACCGCGCCCGCGCGGCTGATAGCCCTGGCGGCCGGCGAGCCCCGGCTGGGGCGTCGTCAGATAGCCGTAGTTGGTCTTGAGTTTGTGCGGCACGACGACCGCCACGCCCACCGGCATGTTCACGAACAGATTGCGGTCCGTATGCGGTCCGGCGTCGATCAGGGCGATCGTCGCGTCCGGGCAGCTATCCGCCAGACGGCTCGCGAGCGAACAGCCGCCCGAGCCCGCACCGACGATGATGTAGTCGTATTGCATCCGCGCCTCCTGTTGGGACCGCATTGCTGGCGGCTCCTGTCTCGTGCACACTTGTCTACGTGTGTTTCATCGGCATTGTAGGGAGCGTTCGGGCGCGGCGGCGGGTTCCTGTCAGAGCGATCCCTCTAAACGAAAAGACGCCCGCGACCCTATGATGAAAGACGCGCATGCGCCCGCCAGGCCGCTGCGCACGGCATTCAAACACGGCGCCCCGCGCGCCGTCCTCTGAGCGTGCGGCACGACACGCCGCGATAAAACAGCCCGCTGTCGCAGAGCGACGGCGCGCATCCGGTGAACGGAGACAGCAGATGGAACGGCATAGCTTCGGCCCCACCCACGACGTGACGAATCAGGCGCCGCCGCTCGCGAACTACAACCTGTTTGCGAGCGACGTGGCGTTGTCCGCCGCCCTCGACCGCGACGGGGCCGCGTGGCATCGTGAGGCGTTGCAGCGGCACGGCGCGGCACTCACCACACCCGAGACACTCGCGCTCGCCGAACTGGCGAACCGCCACACACCCGAGCTTTTCACGCACAGCCCACGCGGCGAACGCATTGACGCACTGGAGTTTCATCCTTCGTGGCATACGCTGCTGTCGCTGTTGCGTCGTGAAGGCCTGCATGCGCTGCCGTTTTCGGATCCGCAAGCCGGCGCAATGGTTGCGCGCTGCGCAGGCTACTTCCTGCATGCCCAACTCGAATCAGGCTCGCTCTGCCCGCTGACGATGACCTTCGCCAGCATCCCCGTTCTGCAACGCGAACCCGCGTTGTTCGACACCTTGCGCGACAAGCTTTACGCCCGCGAACACGATCCCCGCGACGTGCCGCTCACGCAGAAAAATTCGGCGATGATCGGCATGGGGATGACCGAAAAACAGGGCGGCTCGGACGTGCGCAGCAACCAGACCCGTGCGTACGCCACGCGCGGCAGCGGCCGTGGCGCGGAATACCGCCTGGTCGGCCACAAATGGTTTTTCTCCGCGCCGCAATGCGACGCGCATCTGGTGCTCGCCCGCACCGACGACCACGAAGGCCTCTCCTGCTTCTTCGTGCCGCGCTTCGCACCGGACGGCAGCAAGAACGCCGTGCAGATCCAGCGTCTGAAAGACAAACTCGGTAACCGTTCGAATGCCAGCAGCGAGGTCGAATTCTTCGATGCGTTCGGCGTCATGATCGGCGACGAGGGCCGCGGCGTGCCGACCATCATCGAAATGGCGAACTACACGCGGCTCGATTGCGTGATCGGCAGCGCGGCCTTGATGCGCGCGGCGCTGGTGCAGGCGATTCACCATGCGCGGCATCGCAGCGCCTTCGGCCGGCATCTGGCCGATCAGCCGCTGATGCGTAACGTGCTCGCCGACCTTGCCTTGGAATCGGAAGCCGCGACGATCCTGTTCATGCGGCTCGCGCGCGCTTTCGAAGCGTCGGCGGATGCTTCGGCGGCCGCGCCCGCCGAGCGCGCATGGCGCCGGATCGTCACGCCGGCCGCGAAGTACTGGGTCTGCAAGCGCGCGCTGGAATTCACCGGCGAGGCGATGGAAGTATGGGGCGGCAACGGCTACGTCGAAACCGGCCCGATGGCGCGCTTCTATCGTGAAGCCCCGGTGAATTCGATCTGGGAAGGCTCGGGCAACGTGATGTGTCTCGACGTGCTGCGCGCCATGGAGCGCGAGCCCGACGCGGCGCAAGCCCTGTTCGCCGCCTGGCAAGCGGATGCGCACGGGCACCCCGCTTTGAGCGCCGCACTCGGCAAGCTCGCGACCACGCTCAGCGGCCCCGCCGAACATCGCGAAGGATCCGCGCGACGGATCGCGCAGCAGATCGTGCTGATCGCGCAAGCCACCTTGCTGCTCAAGCATGCGCCGCCGGAAGTCGCCGAGGCCTTCATCGCAACACGTCTCGGCGACGGCTGCGGCGAGAGCGGCCGTGTGTACGGCACGCTGCCGGTGACGTTCGACCATGCGGCAATCATCGAAAGGGCATTTCCCGCCTGAAGCGAAGCGGACCGCCCGGCACCAAACCGACAACATATCAATAAGCGCGACTCAACGCGCACCGTTATCCATCAGGGAGTGGACATCCATGAAGAACGATTTACCCGAAGTCGCCGCGCTCGAAGCGCTGCTACGCGATCAACGCCATGCGTATTTGCGCGCGCCGTATCCGTCGTGGGAAACCCGTGCGGGACATCTGAAAGCGCTGCGCAAAGTCATGCTCGACAATCGCGATGCACTCGCCGACGCGATGAGCGCCGACTTCGGCAATCGCGCGAAACAGGAAGTGCTGCTCGCGGAATTCCTGCTGGTGAAAGAGGAGATCGACGCCGCGCTCAAACACGGCAAACGCTGGATGAAAGCGCAGCGCCGCAGCACCAGCAAATGGCTGATGCCGGCGCGCGCGAAAGTCGTGCCGCAGCCGCTCGGCGTGATCGGCATCATCGTGCCGTGGAACTATCCGGTGCTGCTCGCCGCCGGTCCGCTGATCAGCGCACTGACGGCCGGCAATCGCGCCATCATCAAGATGTCCGAATTGACGCCACGCACCTCGGCGCTGTTCGAGCAACTGATCGGCCAGACCTTCGCTCGCGAACACGTCGCCGTGGTGAATGGCGACGCCGCATTCGCCGCCGCGTTCAGCTCGCAACCGTTCGACCACCTGCTGTTCACCGGTTCGACCAAAATCGGCCATGAAGTGATGCGCGCCGCCGCCGAACATCTGACACCGGTCACGCTCGAACTCGGCGGCAAATCGCCGGCCATCATCGGTCAGCACGCGCGCTTCGACAACGCGGTGGACAACCTCATCGCCGGCAAAACGCTCAACGCGGGCCAGACCTGCGTCGCGCCGGACTACGTGCTGGTGCCCCGTGGCAAGGAGCAGGCGTTCATTGAACGGGCGCGCGCGCGAATGGCGAAGGTGTACCCCGATTTTGCGCACAACCTCGATTACACATCGATCATTTCGGAGCGGCACTTTGCGCGCTTGCAGCGCCTTGCCGACGAAGCACAGGCCGCCGGCGCGCAGCTGCACACGCTCACCGACAGCACGCCGGACGAGGCAAGCCGCCGCTTCCCACTGATCGCCGTCACGAATGCCCCGGAAGAGAGCGCGTTGATGCAGGAGGAAATCTTCGGCCCGCTGCTGCCGATCGTCCCCTACGACACACTCGACGACGCGATCGCGTGGATCAACGCGCGTCCGCGTCCGCTCGCGCTGTATCTCTACGCCGACGACAGCGCGACGATCGAACGCGTCACACGCGACACCATCGCGGGCGGCATGGCGATCAACGAAACGCTGATGCATCTGGCGTGCGAAAGCCTGCCGTTCGGCGGCGTCGGTGCAAGCGGAATGGGGGCGTATCACGGCTACGAAGGCTTCGTGAACTTCTCGAAGATGAAGCCGGTGCTGACGCAAGCGCGCCTGAATGCGCGCGGCTGGATCTCGCCGCCGTACGGCAAGCGGGTGAACGCGCTGCTGAAGTTGATGCTGCGGTTTTGATGCGACGGGCGGCCGGGGACGGCTGTCCGGGCGACGGGCGGCCGGGGCCGGCTATCCGGGCGACGGGCGGCCGGGGTCGGCTGTCCGGGCGACGGGCGATAGGCGGTCGGGCCCGCCAGCCCCACCTCCGCCTCAGCGCCTGGACGCTCCGCCAGAAACGTCCGCTATGTCCGTCGCCACCACATCGGTCACGTCATGCACGGCAGCGGCTCCGCCTTCGGGTTCATTCTCCGCACCGCTTTCCAGCCGATGCAGCCAGGCGAGCAACTCCGCCACCGCCTGATAGAGCTGCGGCGGAATCCGCGTATCGAGATCGACCTGCATCAGCAACGAGACCATTTCCGGTGACTCGTGCACATACAGACCGGCCTCCTTGGCGCGCTGCACGATCATCTCGGCCAGCATGCCGTAGCCTTTGGCGACGACGCGCGGCGCGGGATCGTTGCCTTGTGCGTCGTAGACGAGCGCGGCCGCGCTGCGGCGATGTTTGCGGCTCATCACATATCCCAATCGAAATCGTCGAGCGGCGCGGACGAGCGGTCAGCCCGCCCCGCGCGATGCCCCGCCGACGCTTTGTCAGCCGCCGAGGCAGCAGATGCCGCCGAGGCCGAGCGCGCATACGCGGACGCCGCCGCCTGTCCGGCTACCGCGGCGCCCGCCGCGGTAGCCGGCATGCCGCCGCCAATCTCGCGAATCGTCAGCCCGTGCAATTCGATGCCTGCCGCCGCGAGCCGTTGACGAAAATCCTCACCCTGCACGGACAAGCGCGCCGCGCCAACCGGACTCGCCTGCACGCGCGCGACCAGCCGTGAGCCCGTCAGCGTCAGGTCCGCGTCGACGATGCCGAGTGTCGGCAGCGACAGCGTCAGCCGCGTGCGCCACGGTTGATCGTCCTCGCTCGCCGTGCCGCCGCCGCTGCGATCCCATTCATCGCCTTCCTGCTCGATGGTCCAGTCGAGCTTGGCGCCCGGCCATGCTTCGCCGGTCCAGCGGAATTGCCCGGTAGCGAGCAGATCGAGTTGCTGGCGCACCAGCGGCACGGTCGCGGGATGAACCGCGGCTGCCATCGATTGTGTGTTTTGCGACGACCCGCCGTCGTCCAGCGGCGTCGCGGCACCGCGTAAGCTCGCATGCGCCGGCTGGCCGTTCAGGTCGGACAGCGAACTCGCCAGCACCTCGCCCGCTACGAAACGCGCGGCCTGCGCGGTCTGGATCGACGGCATCCGGCCTGCCGCGTTGCCGTCCGGCGCGCCGTTGGCCGGGCCGTTGGGCGTACCGCCCGCGCCCTGCCGGGCTGCCGCATTGGCAGACGGAGCCTGCTCGGCGTCGCTCGCCCAGTTGAGCGGCAGTTGCGCGGCGGCGGCCACCAGCTTGTTCTGCGCCTCGCCGGCCAGCGCGGCCGGCGTGCTTTGACCGGCCAGCCATTGTGCGAGATGGGATTCGTAAAACAGGCCGCTTTCACCGACCGTCTGTTCGAGCGCGGCGGCGAGCGCGGCGACCGGCACCTGGGCCGCCGCGACATTGGCGGTGGCCGCGGTGCCGGCGGTATTCGGATTCGCGGAGGGAGCAGCGGATGGGGCAGCCGTATCGAAGAGCGGCAAGCCACCAGCCTCGATATCGAGCGCCGGCGCGGCCGGCCAGATCGGCGCCTGGCCGAGCACGGCCGGCGTCGCCTCGCCGCCAGAGTTCACGATCGCATTGAGCGTCAGCGCGACGGCGGACAGCGCGGTCTGGGCGGAAGCCGGCGGGGCTGCGGGAGGCGCGACAGGGGTGGTGTTGAGAACTTCGGTATCGACGCCCGCAGCGCCAGTCTGCGAGGCCGTCGCGCTGCCCGGCGCAAGATTGAGCAGACTGTCGACCCGGTTCGCGAGCAGCGAACTGACGACCGTGTCGATTCCGTTCATACCGATTCCTTGGTCACATTGGCAGCGGCACGCTCAAATATAGTCGGACAGACTGAGGCAGCGTGTTGCCCGCGGGCGCACTCAGCGCGCCCCGTACAATTCCTTGAGCACGCGAGTCGGCCGTCCGGCGAACAACGCCGACAGATTGGCCATGCGCGGATTCGCCAGATCCCGGATCGCCGCGTCGTCGGCCAGAATCTGCCGGATCAGCGTGTACTTGCGCAGACGCTCCGCATCGTCCAGCCTGACGCCGGTTTCCGCGTCTTTCAATGCGTCCACCAGATTCCGGTATTCCTCCTGCAAATGGGCCAGATCGCTCCACAGGGCCCGCCGGGCGGCTGTCAGCATGCGGCGGGAAATCGCTGCAATCGCCTCGTAGCGGGCGAAATATTCTGCGTTCGATGTCATCTCATGCTTTCCGCGGCCGGCTGGGCTGCCATCCGCGCGATCTCCGGGGCGATCCCGATCCATGCCTCTTCGAGTGTCGCCAGCAGGCCATCGACCTCGACCAGCATCGCCTCGCTCTGTTTTATATTGGCTTCGAGCAACCGGCGCGACATATAGGTATATAGCGCGTCCAACCGCTCTGCAATCTCGCCGCCCACCTCGAGGTTCAGCGATAGTTGCAGCCCGCTTTCGACGATCTGAATCGCCTTGCCGATCGCCTCACCACGAGCCGGCACATTGCCTTGCTGCACATGCATGCGCGCTTGCGCGATCGCCTGCCGGGCGCCCTGATACAACATCACGATCAGACGATGCGGACTCGCGCCCATCACCCCTGTCTCGACGCCGACGCGTGCATACGCATTGGCTCCAGAGTGTCCTGGGGAAAACATCGGCGCTCCTCCTCTCTTGCACTGCGGTTGGTCGTGGCACCCCGTCCGGGTGCGCTGCGCACCCAAGATTTCTGCCTATAGCTGGTTATCGGATAGGCAACGGGAAAGCTTTAGGCCGGTGTAAGGAGGATTAAGGGGCCGATCGCGGCGACATCGCGCTGAACGCGGCAAGTTCGCCTGCCATGAAGCGCCTCGCGGGCGCGCCGGGCCGACCGTCCTGCCGTGCAAGCGCACGGTGTTGCATCCGGAGCACAGGCATTCGGGCGGGCGGAACAGCCCTGCCGCCCGAGTCGCACTCACACCGACATCTGCATGATGTCGTTGTAAGCCGACACCAGTTTGTTGCGCACCTGCAGCCCGAACTGGAAGCCGACGTTGGCCTTCTGCATGTCGACCATCACGTCGTTCAGCGAGACGTTGGACGCGCCGAGTTCGAACGCCTGCGATTCGCCGATCGCCTTGGTCTGATCGCCGCTGATCTTGTCCAACGACGCCTTGAGCGCCGAGGCGAACCCGCCGGCCGTTGCCGCGCCGGACTGATCGGCCGCCGGGCTGCTGCCGCCGGTCGCTTGCGCCGCCATCGACTGCATCTGTTGCAGTGCCGACGTGAGCGCGTTTACGGGCAAAGTCATGTTCTCTCCAGGGAATGACGACCGGCATGCCGGAAACCGTACCGATCTGGACGAAAGCATAGCAGCGGGTCCTCAGGGAAAGCCCCGAAACTAGGGGGGAAACCCGGCTCTATTCAAGCAATCGGGTTGAGCGGCGCTGCGGATAATTTCAATCGTGAAAGTCTCTGTCCGTACGCCCGCCGACCCTCGGTGCGCTCAGGCGGCAGAACGCAAAGGCATCCCGGAGATACCCGACGCATGGATTCGTCAGCCAACTCTTTGATCAACCCCGACGCCCGTATGGGCCTCGCCGGCGCGCAGCCGGGCGCCAGCGCTGCCGGCACCGGCCAGGCAGGCGCCGCCGCGGACCTGGGCGGACTGGGGAGCAACCTGGGCGGCAATTTTGGCCAACGTCTGTCGGGTCTCGCGCAAATGCGCGGCAACCCGCGCGCACCGCTGATTTTCGCGGTCGCGTTGCTGGTCGCCATCGTCGCGGGCCTGTTCCTGTGGTCGCGCGCGCCGGACTACAAGGTGCTCTACAGCAACCTGTCGGACCGTGACGGCGGCGCCATCATCACCGCGCTGCAGGCGGCCAACATCCCCTACAAGTTCACCGATGCCGGTGGCGCGATCCTCGTGCCGTCCGAGCAGGTGCACGAAATGCGTCTGCGTCTGGCGGCGCAAGGCTTGCCCAAGAGCGGCTCGGTCGGCTTCGAATTGATGGACAACCAGAAGTTCGGCATCAGCCAGTTCGCCGAGCAGATCAATTACCAGCGCGCGCTGGAGGGTGAACTCGAACGCACGATCGAGTCGATTTCATCGGTGAAGTCGGCGCGCGTGCATCTGGCCATTCCGAAGCCTTCGGTGTTCGTGCGCGACAAGGAAGCGCCGTCGGCCTCCGTGCTGGTCAACCTGTACCCGGGCCGCGCGCTCGACGAAGGCCAGGTGCTGGCGATCACCCACATGGTGTCATCGGCAGTGCCGGATATGCCGGTGAAGGGCGTGACCATCCTCGACCAGGACGGCAACCTGCTGACGCAGCCGTCCACCGGCAGCGGGCTGGACGCCTCGCAACTCAAGTACCGCCAGCAGATCGAGCGCAGCACCCAGCAACGTATCGACGCGATCCTCGCGCCGTTATTCGGTTCGGGCAACGCGCACTCGCAGGTCAGCGCCGACATCGACTTCTCGCGCAGCGAACAGACCTCGGAAAACTACGGCCCGAACGGCAGTCCGCAGCAGGCGGCAATCCGCAGCCAGCAAACCAGCACCGCCACCGAAATGTCCCAGGCCGCGGCCTCCGGCGTGCCGGGCGCGTTGTCGAACCAGCCGCCGCAACCGGCCTCGGCGCCGATCGTCGCCGGTAACGGTGCGAGCGGCGTGACCACCACGCCGGTCAGCGATCGCAAGGATTCGACCACCAACTACGAACTCAACAAGACCGTGCAGCACCTGGAGCAGCCGATGGGCGGCATCAAGCGCCTTTCGGTGGCGGTGGTGGTCAACTACCTGCGAGTGGTCGACGCCAAGGGTCACGCGACCATGCAGCCGGTCACCGCCGACAAGCTCGCGCAAGTCAATCAACTGGTGAAGGACGCGATGGGCTTCGACGCCGCGCGCGGCGACTCGGTCAACGTGGTCAACAGCCCGTTCACCGCCGATATCGATCCGAATGCCGACCTGCCGTGGTGGCGCACGCCGGACATGATCGCGCTCGCCAAGCAGCTCGCAACCTACCTCGGCATTGGCGCGGTCGCCCTGTTCCTGTACTTCGTAATGGTGAAGCCGGCGCTGCGCCGCGCTTTCCCGCCGCCGGAGCCGGTCGCCGCCGCGGCGCTGCCTTCGCCGGACGAACCGATCCTGCTGGACGGCATTCCCGCCGCCGAGCGCGCGGCTACAGCCAGCGTCGCCGAACTCGAAAGCGACAACGAATTGCTCGCGCTGGAAAACTCGAAGCACAAATACGAACGGAACCTGGAATTCGCGCGCAACATTGCCCGCCAGGATCCGAAGATCGTCGCAACCGTCGTGAAAAATTGGGTGTCCGATGAGCGCTGAAGGCGTAATGAAGAGCGCGCTCCTGCTGATGTCGATCGGTGAGGAAGAAGCCGCGCAGGTATTCAAGTTTCTCGGACCGCGCGAGGTTCAGAAGATCGGCGTGGCGATGGCCGCGCTGAAGAACATCACGCGCGAGCAGATCGACGAAGTCCTGCAGGAGTTCGTGCGCGAAGCCGAGAAGCACACCGCCCTCTCGCTCGATTCGAGCGACTACATCCGTTCGGTGCTGACCAAGGCGCTCGGCGACGACAAGGCCGGCGCGATCATCGACCGGATTTTGCAGGGCAGCGATACCAGCGGGATCGAAGGCCTCAAGTGGATGGACTCGGCGGCGGTGGCCGAGCTCATCAAGAACGAACACCCGCAGATCATCGCGACCATTCTGGTTCACCTGGACCGCGATCAGGCTTCGGAAATCGTCGCCTGCTTTACCGAGCGTCTGCGTAACGACGTGCTGCTGCGGATCGCCACGCTGGACGGCATCCAGCCGGCCGCACTGCGCGAACTCGACGACGTGCTGACGGGCCTGCTGTCCGGCAGCGACAACCTGAAGCGCAGCCCGATGGGCGGCATCCGCACGGCGGCCGAAATTCTCAACTTCATGTCGAGCAACCATGAAGAAGGCGTTATCGAGAACGTTCGCCAGTACGACGCGGAACTCGCGCAGAAGATCATCGATCAGATGTTCGTGTTCGAGAACCTGCTCGATCTCGAGGATCGTGCGATCCAGTTGCTGCTGAAGGAAGTCGAGTCCGAGGCGTTGATCATCTCGCTGAAGGGCGCGCCGCCCGCGTTGCGCCAGAAGTTCCTGTCGAACATGTCGCAACGTGCTGCCGAACTGCTCGCCGAAGACCTCGATTCGCGCGGCCCGGTGCGCGTGTCCGAAGTCGAGACGCAGCAGCGCCGTATCCTGCAAATCGTGCGCAATCTGGCGGAAAGCGGCCAGATCGCGCTAGGCGGCAAGGCGGAAGATGCGTATGTCTGATCAGAACTCCGCGGCGAAGGAAAGCCTCTCGGCCTACCAGCGCTGGGAGATGGCTTCGTTCGACCCGGTGCCGCCGGCGCCGCCCGAGCCCGAAGTCGACGACGGCGCGTTCGAAGCCGAACTCGAGCGTGTGCGCGACGCCGCCCATGCGCAGGGCATCGCAACCGGTCACGTGGCCGGGCAGGCGCTCGGTTATCAGGCCGGCTACGAGCAGGGGCATGCGCAAGGTTTCGAGCAGGGCCAGAGCGAAGCGCGCGAAGAAGCGGCGCGTCTGGCCGCGCTGGCCGAGACCTTCAAGGCAGCGCTCGACGGTGCGCAAGGCGCAATTTCGGAGACCCTGGTCGCGTTGGCGCTGGACATCGCCCAGCAGGTGGTGCGCCAGCACGTGCAGCACGATCCCACTGCGCTGATTGCCGCCGCCCGCGAGGTGCTGGCCAGCGAACCGGCGCTGGTCGGCGCGCCTGCGCTGATCGTCAGCCCCGCCGACCTGCCGGTCGTCGAGGCCTATCTGATGGAAGAACTGCAAACGCGCGGCTGGACCGTGCGGACCGATCCGGCGGTCGAGCGCGGTGGCTGCCGCGCCCAGGCCGGCACCGGTGAAGTGGATGCCGGCATCGATACACGCTGGGAGCGCGTCGCCGCCGCCCTCGGCAAGGTGAGCACATGGTGAAGCCGACGCTCGAAGAAATCCGCGCCAGCGATCTGACGCCGCTCGAACGCGAACTGGCGCTGGCGTCGTTCGGCGCCGAGGCGTTGGCGGATGCACCGGCTGCGCTGACGCCCGCCGCGGCCGCCGTCGCGGCTATTGAAGCGGCCTTGCGCGAGCCTGGCCACGGTCATCCGGGCGCGGCGCGGCTGGAGGCGGGTACGCCGCCGAGCCGCGAATCCGCTGCCGCGGAGGCCGCTTCAGACACAACTTCTTCGAGTTCCGCTTCACCCCAGCCTGCCCCATACGATCCCGCACTCGAGAGCAACCCGCACATGCAAGCCTGGCGTGGTCGTCTCGACGCCCTGCGCGAGCGCAACGCAATCGCCAAACCGATGCGGGCCTGCGGACGTTTGACCCGCGCAGCCGGCCTGGTGCTCGAAGCCGTCGGCTTGCGGCTGTCGGTGGGCGCTGAAGTGATGATCGAACTGCCGCGCGGCAGTTCGCTGCCGATGGCCGAAGCCGAAGTGGTTGGCTTCTCCGGCGACAAACTGTTTCTGATGCCGACCACCGAGGTGATCGGCCTCTTGCCCGGCGCGCGCGTGTACCCGCTCGAAAGCGCGCCGATCGCCGATCCAATGGCGGGCGCCAAGCGCCTGCCGGTCGGCTGGGAACTGCTTGGCCGCGTGCTGGACGCGTCCGGCCGCCCGCTCGACGGGCTCGGCCCGCTCGGCGCGCATGCCGATGCGCCGCTGTCGGCGCCGGTCATCAACCCGCTGAACCGCGAGCCGATTCACAAGGTGCTCGACGTCGGCGTGCGCGCGATCAACGCGCTGCTGACCGTGGGCCGCGGCCAGCGCATGGGCCTGTTCGCCGGTTCGGGTGTCGGTAAATCGGTGCTGCTCGGCACGATGGCGCGCTACACCAGCGCCGAGGTGATCGTGATCGGCCTGATCGGCGAACGCGGCCGTGAAGTGAAGGAATTCATCGAACAGATTCTCGGCGAGGAAGGCCTCGCGCGCTCGGTCGTCATCGCCGCGCCGGCCGACGTCTCGCCGCTCTTGCGGATGCAGGCCGCGTCGTACTCGACCTCGCTCGCCGAGTATTTCCGCGATCAGGGCAAGCACGTGCTGCTGCTGATGGATTCGTTGACCCGCTATGCGATGGCGCAGCGCGAGATCGCGCTCGCCGTGGGCGAGCCGCCTGCCACCAAGGGCTATCCGCCTTCGGTGTTCGCCAAGCTGCCGGCGCTCGTCGAACGTACCGGCAACGGCCCGGCGGGCGGCGGATCGATCACCGCGTTCTACACCGTGCTGACCGAAGGCGACGACCAGCAGGACCCGATCGCCGACTCCGCGCGCGCGATTCTGGACGGCCACATCGTGCTGTCTCGCTCGCTCGCCGAGGCCGGCCACTATCCGGCGATTGACATCGAAGCATCGATTAGCCGGGCAATGACCGCGCTGATCGACGATAACCATCTTGAGAAAACGCGTATGTTCAAGCAGATGCTGTCGCGCTACCAGCGCAACCGCGATCTGATCAACGTCGGCGCCTATTCGAGCGGGCGCGACGCGCTGCTCGACCGTGCGATTGCGTTGTACCCGCGGATGGAAGCTTTTTTGCAGCAAGGTTTCCGCGAATGCGCGAACTTTGAACCGAGTCTCGAGATGCTGGACGCTCTGTTTGCCCAAGGAGGCTGACGATGGCGAAACATTTTCCGATCAAGACACTTATCGGCCTCGCTCAGGACGATGTGGACGCGGCCGCGCAACGTCTGGGCCGCGCACAGCGCGAGCGCAACGACGTGCAATCGCAACTTGATGCGCTGGTGCAGTACCGCGACGAATATCACGCGCGCTTCACGGCAACCGCTCAGACCGGCATGCCGGCCGGCAACATGCGCAATTTCCAGGCGTTCATCGACACGCTCGACGCCGCCATCGAACAGCAGCGCAACCTGCTGGTGACCGCCAATGCGCGCGTGGAGGCGGCCAAGCCCGACTGGCAACGCCAGAAGCAGAAGCTTGGTTCGTACGAAGTGCTGCAGGCGCGCGGCGAGGCTGCCGAAGCAAAAGTCACGGCGCGGCGCGATCAGCGCGATGCCGACGAACATGCCGCCCGCATTCTGAGGATGCGCGCCGAGGGCGTTTGACGCGCCCGGGCGCCGCCTCGCTGACCGAACACCCCGTTTGACGGATTGACAGGATTCCCTATGTCGCTTCTTTCACAGATCGGCTCACTGCTCGGCTCCGCCAGCAGCACGTCCACCACTGCGGCCATGGCTGCGGCGGCGAACGCCACACCGTTCTCGCAGACCCTGCAGCAGAGCATCAACCTGCAGAACAACACGGCGGTGCAGAGCGCGAGCAAGCCGCCGGCTCCGCCGTCCTCTTCATCTTCTTCGTCTGCTTCCTCGTCGTCTTCGGCCTCTTCGTCCTCTTCGGCCTCTTCGTCGAGCGTGCATGACGCGCCGCCGCCGTCCGATCCGTCGACGCAGAACCAGAATGCCGCGAGCAGCAACACGAGCAACGGCAGCTCGGCGAATGGGTCTGCATCCAGCTCGTCGTCGGCTTCGTCGTCCGGCTCGCAGCAGGCCTCGAACGGCACGAACAACGCGACACCTTCGAAGTCCACCAACACCACCACGCAGACCGACGCGGGTACGGCAGCGGCCGCCGCAGCCGCGCAGGCACAAGCGCAAGCGCAGGCCAACGCGAACAACGCCGCCGATCCGGCGAGCACCGACCCTGCCGCCGCGCTGACTGACGCCGCGACCACGCAGGCTGGCACGGACCCCACGACGGATGGCGCCACCGGCAAAAAGACTTCCGCGACCGATTCCAAGTCCGCGCAGGACGCCCTGCAGGCAGCGCTGGCCGCGCTGGCGAGCGGCCAGGCGGTGGTCCCGGCGCAGGCGCTTGCCAGCGGCGCGGCGGCGAACGCAACGCCGGCGGGCAGTTTGGGTGCTGGCGCGAGCAACGGACTGACCGAATCGGCGGACGGCAAGACCTTGGCGGCTGGTTTATTCGGCAACGGCAAGGGATCGGGCGCCGGCAAGACCACATCGACGACCGCGGCTACGACCGTGGCCGATCCATCGGCGGCGGCGAAGGCGGCAGCCGACGCACTGGGCGCGACTGCTGCCGGTGGTGCGCAGACTGACGATCTGGCCTCCTTCAAGAGTGCGGCCGATGCCGCGACGGCGGCGCTGGCGGCCGGCCAGGCTGCGGCGGGGGCCGCGAGCACGACCACGGCTGTGCAGACGACGGGGAACGCCGGTGCGGCGGAAGTGGCGAATGCGTTGTCGCCGCAGGTGGGCACGACGGATTGGGAAGACGCGTTGAGTCAGAAGGTGGTGTTTTTGTCGAATGCCCATTCGCAGAGCGCCGAGCTGACTTTGAATCCGAAGGATCTGGGGCCGCTGCAGGTTGTGTTGCAGGTTGCCGATAACCATGCACATGCGTTGTTTGTTTCGCAGCACCAGCAGGTGCGGGAAGCTGTCGAGGCCGCCTTGCCGAAGCTTCGCGAGGCGATGGAATCGAATGGGATTGGGTTGGGGAGCGCTAGTGTCAGCGATGGGTTTGCTCGGCAGGGCGGGCAGCAGAGTGCTGGGTCTGGGCGTTCTGGTGGGAGTGGCAGCGGGGCTGCCGGGTCTTTTGGCGGCGGGGCCGCGGGTGATTCTGATTCTGTAGTGGCTGATGTTGCCGTTCGGCGGAGTGTTGGGTTGGTTGATACGTTTGCTTGATTTTGTGTTTTTGGCCTGGTCGGCGGTTTGCTGTTTTCGTGGTCTGTTCTGGTGTTGGTCTTTTGGTCTTTTTGGCCTTTCCTTGAATTGTTAGTGGTCTATTAGCGTTGCCCCTGTGCGGGGCGGCACCTACTTTTCTTTGCCGGCCGCAAAGAAAAGTAGGCAAAAGAAAGCGGCTCACACCGCTAATTCTTAAGCGGGTCCCCTGGCTTGGAGAGGGTAGTGGTGCATCTGGAATCCGTGTTCCCGCGCACTCCGCGTCAGCGACAAGGCGCTCATCAGCTCCCACTCCGCACTGCGTGCGTCGCGGATGGGTCTGCCTGGGAAACCAGCAGCTTCGCTTCGCGCAGCGGGTGCCCTCGGCTTCGCCTCGGCGAAATGCCCCCGCTCTGATTGGCCAACCCCACTTCGGAAATGTCGGTGCGTTGCTCTTGTTTTCGCTTTCGCGGCGCGATTGAGATCGCTGTTGCGGCTGAGCTTGCAGCAGCGGGGCAGCGGCGAGCAGGGAACCGAGGCAAACGGCAGCGGGAGGCCGAGGCCTGGTGACAGCGATGCTGCCGACGAGTCAGTATCTGCATAAATCGAGGCGTGAAACCGCAGCGGGCGAATCGAGGCGCGAAACCGCAGCGGGCGGATCGAGGGTGGAAGCCGTAGCGGGGTGGCGATATGAACGGGGTATCGGCGCGCGCAGCGCCGCCGGAGGTATGACTGCCTTGTCACTGAGGCGGAGTGTGCGAGGCGACAGATTCCAGATGCGCCACTACCGCCACTGTGCGGGGGACCCGCTTAAGAATTAGCGGTTTGAGCCGCTTTCTTTTGCCTACTTTTCTTTGCGGCAGGCAAAGAAAAGTAGGTGCCGCCCCGCACAGGGGCAACGCTAATAGACCACTAACAAAGCAAGGAAAGGCCAAAGAACCAACACCAGAACAGACCACAACAACAGCAAGGCAACGCCCAAAACCAGATCAACAAGAAAACCGCCGACCAGGCAAAAACCAGAGATAGCCCTCAATACCCCTTCTTTTCGACCCATCGCGCCGCAGGCAAATCAACAACAATCACCCTCATCAGCAATAAAGGCAAGCAAAGCAAACCTCATGGCAACCACGACCGCAAACCAGCAAGCCGTGCCCGCTTCCCCGGGCCCCTTGAAGCGCATCATCCTGATCGTCCTCATCGCGATCATCGCCGCGGGCGCTGCCGGCGCGGGTGTGTGGTTCTTCATGTCCAAACGCGCGCCGACCCCGGTGTCGGCGGAAACCGCCAGCGCTCCGCCGCCGCTCGCCGCGCCGCTGTTCTTCCCGCTCGAATCGATGACCGTCAACCTGCAATCGGACGACGGCCAGCAACACTTCCTGCGTATCGGCCTGACCCTCAAGCTCAACGACCCGAAAACCCAGCAGGAACTCACCGAGCATATGCCGGAAGTACGCAGCCGCATCCTCCTCGCCCTGTCGAACAAACACCCGGAAGAACTCGCGCCGCTGGAAGGCAAACGCGCGCTGGCCGCCGAACTCCGGACGCTGATCGAAGAGCCGACCGACAAGGGCGCGGCGCCGATCCATGTCCAGGACGTGCTGTTCACCGAATTCGTCGTGCAGTGAAACTGATTCACGCTGCCATCACTAACCGCCGGACGCACGAGGAATAAGGAATGGGCCACGAAGAGTTCATGTCCCAGGAGGAGGTCGATGCCCTCCTCAAGGGCGTCACCGGCGAGTCCGATTCGGAAACCGAGCAGACTGATCGCGCCGGGGTACGTCCGTACAACATCGCGACGCAAGAACGCATCGTCCGCGGCCGGATGCCCGGTCTCGAGATCATCAACGACCGCTTCGCGCGTCTGTTGCGCGTCGGTATCTTCAACTTCATGCGGCGCTCGGCGGAAATCTCCGTCGGTCCGGTGAAAGTGGTGAAGTACAGCGAGTTCACCCGCAACCTGCCGATCCCGACCAACCTGAACCTGGTCCATGTGAAGCCGTTGCGCGGCACATCACTGTTCGTGTTCGACCCGAATCTGGTGTTCTTCGTGGTCGACAACCTGTTCGGCGGCGACGGGCGTTTTCATACCCGCGTCGAAGGCCGCGATTTCACGGCAACCGAGCAGCGCATCATCATGAAGCTGCTCAATCTCACGTTCGAACACTACGCGGCGTCGTGGAAAAGCGTGCGCCCGCTGCAGTTCGAATTCGTGCGCTCGGAAATGCACACGCAGTTCGCCAACGTGGCGACGCCGAACGAAATCGTCATCGTCACGCAGTTCTCGATCGAGTTCGGCACGACGGGCGGCACGCTGCACATCTGCATGCCGTATTCGATGATCGAACCGATTCGCGACATTCTGTCGTCGCCGATCCAGGGCGAGGCGCTGGAAGTCGACCGCCGCTGGGTTCGCGTGCTGTCGCAACAGGTGCAGGCAGCGGAAGTGGAACTGACCGCCGACCTCGCACAGGTGCCGGTTACGTTCGAACAGATCCTGAACATGCGCAAAGGCGATGTTTTGCCGATCAACATCCCTGAACACATCACGGCGAAAGTCGATGGCGTGCCGGTGATGGAATGCGGCTACGGAATTTTCAATGGTCAGTACGCGTTGCGGGTCCAGAAAATGATCAGCGCAGCCGACACGATGAAGGAAGGTGGATATGAGTGACCTGAACGCAAAGACTGAGGCCGAACTGGCCGCCGGCGAGCCGCAACTGGCCGCCGACGCCGCAGCCGCCGAAGACGACGCGGCGATGGCCGACTGGGCCAGCGCGCTGGCCGAACAGAACGACAACACGGAAGTCAGCGCGGCCACGGCCGGCGTGTTCCAGCCGCTCTCGAAGGTCGAATCGACCTCGACGCGCAACGACATCGACATGATCCTGGACATTCCCGTCCAGATGACCGTCGAACTCGGCCGTACCAAAATCGCGATCCGCAATCTGCTGCAACTGGCGCAAGGCTCGGTGGTGGAACTGGACGGCATGGCGGGTGAACCGATGGACGTGCTGGTCAACGGCTGCCTGATCGCCCAGGGCGAAGTGGTGGTCGTGAACGACAAGTTCGGTATCCGTCTGACCGACATCATCACGCCGTCCGAACGCATCCGGAAGCTGAATCGATGAAACGCGTTGCCGGTCGCGCCATGCTGCATGCGTCGCGCAATCTTTTCAATCGCACTGTGCCCGCAGCCTCGACAGCAGCGACCGCAACGGCAACGACGTCAACGGCCACCTCGGCGCTGGTGTTCGCAGCAGCCTGCGTGGCGAGCTTCGCCGCATCAGCCGCTCACGCAGCCGACATGAACGCGGTCAACAACGCCGCAAACATCGCATCGGGTGTCGGCGCCGGCACAGCCGTTCCGGCGCTCGGCGTGGGCGCGGTGCTGCAAACCATCGTCGGCCTGCTGGTGGTGATCGGCCTGGTATTCGCCTGCGCATGGCTCGCGCGCCGCTTCGGCTTGCAGCCGGCCAATCGCAGCGGCCTCGTGAAGACGATTGGGGGCGCCTCGCTCGGCGGCAAGGAGCGCGTCGCCGTGGTAGAGATCGGCGACACGTGGCTCGTGCTCGGCACGGCACCCGGCAATGTGCGTCTGCTGCACACCCTGCCCGCCGGTTCGGTCGCGGGCGATTCCGTCGCGAGCACGCAACCGGACGCAACGGGCGGCTCGGATGCATCGGCTAAGGGCACGGCATTGCCCGGCACCTTCAGTCAACGCTTTCGCGACGCTTTACGAGGCGAAGTGAGCAAACGTTTCAACGGGCAAGGCAACGGGGATCGGTAATGCAGTTCAGTCTTCAATCATCGCGCCCCGCGCAGTCAAGCCATCGAGTGCACAGCACTCGCATGTCCCGCATCGCTTTGAAAGTCGTTGCCAGCCTGCGCCGCGCGGCGCCTGTGGCGTTGCCGGCCCTGATGCTCGCGCTGCCGACGCTGTCGTTCGCACAAGCCGCCGGCTTGCCCGCCTTCAATACGAGCCCGGGCCCGAACGGCGGTACGACCTACTCGTTGAGCGTGCAGACGATGCTGCTGCTCACGATGCTGTCGTTCCTGCCGGCCATGGTGCTGATGATGACGAGCTTCACGCGCATCATCATCGTCTTGTCGCTGCTGCGTCAGGCGCTCGGCACCACCACCACGCCGCCGAACCAGGTGCTGGTCGGTCTCGCGCTGTTCCTCACGCTGTTCGTGATGTCGCCGGTGCTCGACAAGGCCTATAACGACGGCTACAAACCGTTCTCCGACGGCTCGATACCGATGGAGACCGCCGTCAGCCGCGGCCTCGCGCCGTTCAAGACCTTCATGCTGCGCCAGACCCGCGAAAGCGATCTCGCGCTGTTCGCCCGCATCTCGCACGCCGCACCCATGCAGGGTCCGGAAGACGTGCCGCTGTCGCTGCTGGTGCCGTCGTTCGTGACGAGCGAACTGAAGACGGGTTTCCAGATCGGCTTCACGATTTTCATCCCGTTCCTGATCATCGACATGGTGGTAGCGAGCGTGCTGATGTCGATGGGGATGATGATGGTGTCGCCCGCCACCATCTCGCTGCCGTTCAAGCTGATGCTGTTCGTGCTGGTGGACGGTTGGCAATTGCTGCTCGGCTCGCTCGCGCAAAGCTTTGTTTAACCGCCGGTTCACCTCGCTGCGTCACTTAACCCCTCACGCATCGCACTGAAAACGCCATGAATCAAGAATCCGTCATGACGCTCGCGCACCAGGCCATGTATGTCGGCCTGCTGCTTGCCGCGCCGTTGCTGCTGGTCGCGCTGGTGGTCGGTCTGGTGGTGAGCCTGTTCCAGGCCGCCACGCAGATCAATGAAACCACGCTGTCGTTCATTCCGAAGCTGCTCGCGATCGCGATTACGATGGTGATCGCCGGTCCGTGGATGCTGACGACCATGCTCGACTACCTGCGCCAGACGCTCACCAACATTCCCTCGCTGGTCAACTGAGCGCGGCCCAGGCCTTCGCCCGGCGCTCGCCCCCTCCCCTCAGCCATGTTTTCCGTCACCTACGCCCAACTGAACGCCTGGCTCACGGCGTTCCTGTGGCCGTTCGTACGGATTCTCGCGCTGGTGGCAACCGCGCCGGTGCTCGGCCACCGCTCGCTGCCCACACGCGTGAAGATCGGTCTCGCGGCCTTCATTACGATCATCGTCGCGCCCACGCTCGGCGCACTGCCGCAAGTCACGGTGTTTTCCGCCGCAGGCGTGTGGATCATCGTCAACCAGTTCCTGATCGGCATCGCGCTCGGCATGACGATGCAGATCGTGTTTCAGGCGATCAGCGCCACCGGCGATTTCGTCGGGCTCGGCATGGGCCTCGGCTTCGCGACATTCTTCGATGCGCAGGCGAGCAGTTCGAGCCAGGTGCTGTCGAGCTATATGAACACCATCGCCATGCTGGTGTTTCTGGTGATCGACGGCCATTTGCAGATGATCAGCGCGCTGCTGGCCACCTTCCAGTCCGTGCCGGTGTCGGCGAACATTCTGGGTGCACCCGGCTGGCGCACCCTGGCGAATTTCGGCAGCACGGTGTTTTCCGCCGGCCTGCTGCTGTCGCTGCCGGTGGTCGTCGCTCTGCTGATCACCAATCTCGCGCTCGGCATCCTGAACCGCGCGGCGCCGCAAATCGGCGTGTTCCAGATCGGCTTTCCACTGACGATGCTGATCGGCATGCTGCTTCTGCAACTGATGATCCCGAACATGATTCCGTTCTTCATGCGCCTGTTCGATATCGGCATCGATCAGATGGGACGGGTTGCAGCAGGATTGAAGTAGCGTACGCGGAAAACAGGAAGGGCGGGAGCCGGCTCACACCGGCTTCCGCCCCTCCCTGTTTCAGACTACTGCCGCGTTCAGTTCAGGTACTGGAACAGCGAAACGCTCTGAATCTTCACGAATGCCTGCTGTGCCGCTTGCAGCGCGTTTTGCGTCATCGTGTACTGGCCGATCGTCTTGACCATGTCGGTCTGGGTCAGATCCGCCAGGTTGCTCGCCGTCTGCAAGGTGTTGCTCTGCGTAACCGTCTGCAATGCCTGCACTTGCTGCTCGCGGCCACCCACCGCCGCCTGCGCCGTCACGACATTGTTCATCGTGTTTTCGAGCTGGGTCATGCTGGTGGTCAGCGCGCTCTGGAAGCTGGCCGTCGAGGCGCCGCCCGACACCGGCGTTTGCAAGGTGGTGATCAACTGGCTCAGGTTGGCGAACACGTCCGTGCTGCCTTGCGTGGCCGGCGTCACCGTGAAGCTGTCGCCCGCGTCCGGCGCGCCGCTGATCGACACGGTCTGGCCGCCCAGCGTGATCGCCGAGCCGGCCGTGAACGGTTGCGGTCCGCCCGTGGTCACCGTGCCGGAAGGCGTGGTCTGGGTCACCGTGTAGGTGGTCGCCGACGTGAAGGAAATGGTGTACTTGTCCGCGTTGGCCGGGTTGGTCGGATTCGTCATGCTGACGGTGCTGACCACGCCTGTGCCCGTGTTGCCGGTCGTCGCTGCCGGTACCGAGCTGGTGCCGATCGCCGCCACACTGTTGAAGATCGCGATCCCGTTGTCACCCGTCTGAATGGTGTGCGAGGGGGTGATCTGCATGGCAGGCGTGCCGGTATCGCCCGAATAGGTCACCGCGCCGGCCGAGTTGGTGGTGTATGGCTGCGCGGTGCTTTGATAACCGCCAAACAACGCATTGCCCTGCGGGTCGGTCGAGTTGGCGAGCGTGAGCAGCTGGCTGCGCAAGCTCTGCAATTGCGTCGCGATCGAGCCACGGTCGCCGTCGTTCAGCGAACCGTCGCCGGCGCGCAGCACCAGCGTGTGAATGCTTTGCAGCACGGTATTGACGCTGCCGAGCGTCGAATCTTCCTGCTGCAGCGAAGACAGCGCCACATTCTGGTTGGTCGTGTACTGCGCGAGGCTCGTCGCCGTCGAGCTCAACTGCACCGCCTGCGCCGCGCCGAGCGGATTGTCCGACGGCGTGGAGAGGCTCACGCCGCTCGAGATCTGTGCGTACAGTTGCGACAGCTGAGCTTGCTGGTCGCTCATCGTCGAAACGTTCATGTTGAAGTACTGCATGCTGGAGATACGCATGTTCAACGCCTCACTGGAAGATGCCAAGTATCGTCTGGAACAGGGTCTGCGCGGTCTGGATGACCTTGCTGTTTGCCTGATACAGCTGCTGATACTGAAGCAGGTTGGCTGCTTCTTCGTTGATGTTCACGCCCGAGACCGACTGCTGCGCGGTGGTGATCTGCGTCACCAGCGCGGTCTGCGCCGTGCTCGAGGTCTGAATCTGGTTGGTCTGGTTGCCGATCTGGTTGACGTAGTTCGCATAGGCGCCCGTCAGCGTAACCGTGCCGCCAGCCAGCGCTTTTGCGTTGGACAGGTTCGACAGCGCCAGCGCATTGCGGCCGTCGTTGCTCGCGCCGGTGTTCGGGCCGATGGTGAAGGTGTCGCCGGCAGCCGGTGCGCCGCTGATCGTGACCGACACGCCGTTCATGTTGCCCGCCGTCGCGTTGTTGATCGTCAGCGTCGCGCCGGTGGTCGCCGAATACGGGATCACCGGCGTCGTGCCGGTGTTGTAAGTGGTGGTGGTCGGCGGTGTGCCGGCCGTCACCGTCACCGTCGAGCCGGCCGGGAAACCGGTGAGGCCGGTGCCGTTGTACGACAGCGTGGTGGTCGCATTCGGCATCGTGTAGCCGGCCGTCACCGTGCCTTGCGTGATCGTGGCGGTGCCGGTGTTGCTCGCCGTTGCGGCGCCCAGCACCGGTGCGGCGGCGGCAATCGCCGACGGGTCCGTTGTCGCGGTGTTGAAGCTGTTGAGCGCGCCGCGGGTCGGTTCAACCGTGAACGAGTCGCCGGCGTTCATCGTGCCGGTGGTCGAGAAATTCAGGCCATTGATCGGCTGGCTCAGATTGGCCGCCGAGCCCACCACGTTGCCAGTCGAGTTGTCGGTCAGCGTGTAGATGCTGCCGTTATAGGACAGCGTGTAATCGCCAGTGGTCGGCTGTGCGGGATTCGCGAACGAGACGTTCAGTTGCGCATTGCCGGTATTCTGCGTGTTCGCATAGACGGTCGGGCCGCCCACCGAAAACAGCGCGCCGCCTTGAGCACCGGCGAGCGTAATGCCAAGGCTGTTCTGCGCATTGACCTGCGAAGCGAAGCTCACTGCAATCGCGCCAAGTTGCGCTTCGGCCGGATCGAGCGTCTGGCTGCGGAACGCCAGCAGACCGCCCAGCGTGCCGCCGGTGACTTTGCTGTCGGGCAGGTTTTGCGGCGCGGCGGCCGGGTTGGCGCCGGCCTGGCCGAGATACTGCACCGACAATTCGCTGGTATCGCCCGTCGAAGGCGCGGTGCCCAGGTTGTAGCTGTTGGTTGACGACACGAGCGGCTGGCCGTTGGCCATGAACACGCTGTAGCTGCCGTTGCTGTTCACCACGTTCACGCCGATCAGTTGCGACAGGTTCGACACGGCGAGATCGCGCTGATCCATCAATTGGTTCGGCGGCTGTCCCTGCGTGCTGGCCTGGGAAATCTGGCCGTTCAACTGCGCGATCTGCTGCGTGTAGCTGTTGATCTGCGAAACGGTGTTGCTGAGCTGCGTGTTGACGCTCTGGCGCAGCGCATCGTATTGCTGGCCCGCGGCATTGATCTGGTTCACGAGCGTCTGCGCGCCGCTGATCGCGGTCTGGCGGGTGGCCAGGCTGGAGGCGTTGTTCGAGACGTTCTGCAGACCGGTGAAATAGCTGGTGATCGCGCTCGCAATGCCGGAAGTCGGGCTCCCGACCAGATTGTTCAGTTGCGAGATCAGCGTGTTATAGGTCGACAGCGAGCTGCCCGAGCTCTGCGCGTTGTTCAGCTGAGTGGTCAGATACTGGCTGTACTGGCGCGTCACGGTGACAGTCGAGACCCCCTGCGGCAGGAAGCCGGAACCCGTGTACTGGCCGGCGCTCTCCGCGTAGACCGGGGTTTCGATCGTGTAGCCCGGCGTCGACGCATTGCTGATGTTCTGGCCGGTCGTCGTAAGACCCCACTGGGCTGCGTTCAGTCCACTGAGTCCGAGATTGATGAGGTTGCTCGACATGCGTCATCCTGAAGGGCGACACCGACCGCTTGCCGCCGCGTTACTTGAACATTCTGTTTAACGGCCCTTTCGACGAAAAATTGAGGGCCATTCCGCATCAGCGCACCAGCGAGCGGCGCTTCATTTCGAGTTGCGTAATCAGACGTTGCAGCGTGTTTTCGGCATTGCCCGGCAGTGTCAGAAACCGAAAACCGAGTTGGTAGCGCTGGGTGCCGTTCGGCAACGCCATGGAGCGGTGCGACACCAGTTGCAGATCGAGCGAAAGCCGGCCGAAGCCGCCAAGCGACAGCTCGCAATCCTGCAAGCGCGCGCCCATCGGCAATTCGGCCACGCGCTCATCCGTGGTGCGCATGCCCACGCCACCGAGCGACAGATCGTGCACTTCGAAGCGGAACGTGTCGCCTTCGGGCAAACGGCCGCTGCACATATACGGATCGAGAATCGGTGCATCGACGCGGAAATACTCGCGGCGCTGAACGTAGAACAGCACCTCAGGGAAATCGGCCTCGAACGCGGGCAGCCCTTCATAGCGGGTTTCGCGCGGTGTGGCGGTTACGAACTCGACGCGCACGCCGTCGGGCGAGGCGTGGAACTGGCAACGCGGCGCGGCCAGCAAGCCTCGGTTCTGCTCGGAGAGCGCGCCCCAGTCGAACGTGAAAGTGCGCCCGCGTACGTCGACTTCGAGCAGGCGCGTCACGAGCTGACCGCCCGCATATTCAACGGTGAGGAAATCGCCCCGATTGACGAGGTTACGCAACTGAACGCCGATCTCCAGCGGATTGCGACGGCCGAAATCGGGTGTGCTGTCGTCTAGCGGAGCGTGCGACTGGCCGGGTGCGTCGGTCTGGCCGTGCGACTGGTTAGTATCCATGGGCTTGCCGGTATGCATGTTCTTGCGGGCGCGTGCCAGGGCTCCTGCCGGGGCTTTCGCGCGGTCTTCGTCGAAGCCGCAGCACGCGCATTCAACCGGACATTACAACGCTTTCCGGTATCGGGTCTAACTGATTAGCGGCAGCATTGCGCCAAAATTTAGGGCGGTTAATGAAATATTTGCCACAAACGTTAGAACACCGACAGGCGATCGGCGCAATCCGGTGCATCGAAACCAGGCGGCAATCAGCGGCACATTGCACACATCACGCCGCTTATGCGGGTGGACCGGCCGCCCACAGGCGGCCGGCCTCGTCCGTCTTGTTATGCACCTGGCCCCGTCGCGTGCATACTTTATTCGAGAAAATCAGACTGCAAAAACTGACTGGCTGCGCACTCCCGTGCAACCGCGCCCCTGCATTAACGGCAGCTCAGCCCATTTTCTGCATGATGGACATCAGTTTTTTAGCGTAATGCGGATCGGTCGCGTAACCCGCGCGCTGCATGCCATTGGCAAAGCCATTCACGTCATGCGCGGAATTAATCACCTGCGCATAACGCGGGTTACCCTTGAGCAGGCTCGCGTAGTCGGTCATCGCTTCCTGATACGAGTCGTACGCACGGAATTTTTCGACCACGCGCTGCGGCTTGCCGTTCACATATTCTGTCGTGACCGTCGAGACGGTCTTGCCGGTCCAGTCCTTGGTCGCCTTGATGCCAAACACGTTATGGCTGGTCGACCCGTCCGACTTCTTGATCTCGCTCTTGCCCCAGCCCGATTCAAGCGCGGCCTGGCCGATGATGAAGCGCGCCGGGATGCCGGTTGCCGCGCTGGCGGCCTGGGCCGGCTCGGCAAGCTTGTCGACGAAGGCATCGACCTTCGGCGAGCTGCCGTCGCCTTTGAGCGGCGGCGTCAGCGCGCTGTTGGCCGAGTAGCCCTTACCCATCGCCAGTTGGCCATTGGCCTGCGCATTGCCATAGGCCTTGGCGAGCGCGTTCAGCGCCGCGGTCTGGCCTTCGTCGCCGCCGCTGCCGCCACCCAGTGCATTGGCCATGCCGGCAAGA
The DNA here is from genome assembly GCF_902833645.1 of Paraburkholderia fungorum. Taxonomy (GTDB): domain Bacteria; phylum Pseudomonadota; class Gammaproteobacteria; order Burkholderiales; family Burkholderiaceae; genus Paraburkholderia; species Paraburkholderia fungorum. The sequence goes on along the minus strand of NZ_CADFGE010000001.1, from coordinate 1,396,980 downwards.
CCGCCGCCCGCGCCGCTGCCGCCGCCCACCTGCAGGCCCTGATTGCGCATCATCTGCTTGAGCATCGCGTCAGCCACGCCGATGCCCTTCTGCGACAACTGTTGCGACAACTGCTGATCCATCATCGACGTGAAGGTGGCGCTGTCGTGCGAATCGAACGGGCCGTCCTGCGGCGTCGCATCGCGCATGCTCTTCAGCATCATCTGCGTGAACACCGCGTCGAACTGCTGCGCGGCCATCTTCATGCCGGCCTGCGGCGAAGCCTTGGCCTGCGCGCTCAATTTGCCGAAGCCCTGCACGTCGAGCGCGAAGCGCTGGGTCAGGTCGTTCGCCATATTGGCGGAATTGGTCGTATCCGAATTCATCCTGTGTCTTCCTTAGATGATTTCCAGGTCGGCGCGCAGAGCGCCCGCCGCTTTCATGGCCTGCAGGATCGACATCAGATCCGCGGGCGTCGCACCGAGCGCATTGAGCGCCTTCACCACTTCGGCCAGATTGGCGCCGGCGGTCACCATCTTCAGTGCGCCGTTGTCCTGCTTCATCTGAATCTGCGACTGCTTGGCCACTACCGTCTGGCCGTTCGAGAACGCGCCCGGCTGACTCACCACCGGCTGAGTATTGATCACCACCGACAGATTGCCGTGTGCCACCGCGCAGTTTTGCAGCGTGACCATCTGGTTCATCACGATCGAGCCGGTGCGCGCGTTCAGGATCACCTTCGCGGCGGCTTGCGCCGGCTTTACGTCGAGATTCTGCAATTGCGCCATGAAGGCGACCTGCTGTTCCGGATCGGACGGCGCGCGCAGCTGGATCGTGCGGCCGTCGAGCGCGGTGGCCGTGCCACTGCCGAACGCATTGTTCACGGCGGCCACGATGCGTTGCGTGGTGTCGTAGTCCATGTCGTTCAGGTCAAGCTGCATCGTGCCGGCCTGCGAGACCGAGGTCGGCACCGCGCGTTCGACAATCGCCCCGCCCGCAATGCGGCCCGCATTGAGCGTGTTGACCTGCACCTTGCTGCCGTTCGCGCTCGCGCCGGCGCCGCCGACCGCCAGATTGCCCTGGCCGAGCGCATACACCTGGCCGTCCGCGCCCTTCAGCGGCGTGAGCAGCAGCGTGCCGCCGCGCAGGCTCTTCGAATTGCCGAGTGACGACACCGTCACGTCGATGGCTTCGCCCGGACGCGCGAACGGGGGTAGCACCGCCGTGACCATCACCGCGGCGACGTTCTTCAACTGAATGTTCGACAGCGACGACTGCTGGTTGGTCGAACCCGCCGCCTGGTTGTTGATCGAGATGCCGAGATTCGCCAGCATGTTGGCGAGCGTTTGCGTCGTGAACGGCGTCTGGGTGGTCTGGTCGCCCGTGCCGTCCAGACCGACGACGAGGCCGTAGCCGATCAGCGGGTTGTCGCGTACGCCCTGAATCTGCACGAGGTCTTTCAGACGTTCGGCGTGGGCGGGCGTGGCGGCCGGCAGCGCGGCGCAAGCAAGCGCGACGAGAGCGAGGGCGCGGCCGAGGCGGGAAAAGACGGTACGCATGATCACCACGGCGACACGTTAAGGAAGAAGCGCTGCAACCAGCCCATGTTCTCGGCCTCGTTGAGATAGCCCTTCGCGGAATATTCGATCTTCGCGTCGGCCACCTGGGTCGAGTACACGGCGTTCAGGTTGGAAATCGTGTTCGGATTCACCACGCCGGAAAAGCGCACGAATTCATCGCCCTGATTGATCAGCATCTGCTTCTCGCCGCTCACCATCAGATTGCCGTTCGGCAGCACGCCGGTCACCGTCACGGTGATCGTGCCGTTGAACGTATTCGACGCATTGGCGCCGCCGGTTCCGTTGAACACGTTCGCCCCGGTGGCGCTCAGGTTGGTCTTGCCGAACAGTCCGCCGAGGAAGCCCGCGGTCGGCACGTTGAAGTTGGTGCTGCCCGAGCGATTCGCGTTGGCGCCCGACGACTTGGTCGCGTTGACGTTTTCCTGAATCACGATGGTCAGGATGTCGCCCACGTTGCGCGGCCGCTGGTCTTCGAACAACGGCCGGCCCGCATAGCCCGGGTTGTAGATCGAGCCCGGCGATTGAGCCTGCGGCGGCATCGGCGGCAGCGCAGTCATCGGCTGCTGCGTGATCGGCTGCTTCGGCACGAGGCCGCAGCCGCCCAGCGTCGCGAGCAGCGTGAGCTGCACGAGCGCCTGAGCGGTGCGCGAATGAACCGGATGACGAGTGAAGTGCGACATCTTGATTACTGCCTTTCGATAAAGCGCCGGGCCGTCCCAAATTTTCCTGGTCCCCGTTGAGGGGCCTGTCGCCAGGCGACAGGTTCGGAGGCGCTCTTGATTCCTGATCCCCTGAGCCTTAAACCTGCATCTGGCTGAGGGTCTGCAGCATCTGGTCGGAAGTTGTCACGGCCTTGCTGTTGATTTCGTAAGCGCGCTGTGTCTGGATCATGTTCACCAGTTCCTGCACCACATTCACGTTCGATGCTTCCACGTAACCCTGGCTGAGATTGCCCGCGCCGTTCAGGCCCGGTTGGGCGATGTTCGGCGCGCCCGACGAAGCCGTTTCCGCGAACAGGTTCTCACCCTTCGCATCGAGACCGGCCGGGTTGATGAAGGTGGCCAGTTGCATCGAGCCGAGCTGCTGGCTGTTGGTCGAGCCGGCCACGGTGATCGACACCACGCCGTCGCTGCCGATGGTCAGCGAGGTGGCGTTGCTCGGGATCGTGATGCCCGGAATCACCTGATAGCCGCTCGAAGTGACGAGCTGGCCCTGGGCGTTGGTCTGGAACGAGCCGTCACGCGTGTAGGCGGTCGTGCCGTCAGGCATCTGCACCTGGAAAAAGCCCTGGCCGTTGATGGCGATGTCTTTCGAGTTGCCGGTCTGCTGCAGGTTGCCCTGCGTGTACAGACGTTCGGTCGCGACCTGCTGCACACCCGTGCCGAGCTGGATGCCCGACGGCAATTCGGTGTTCTGCGTCGAGTTCGCGCCCGGCTGACGGATGGTCTGATACAGCAGATCCTCGAACACCGCGCGCGAGCCCTTGAAGCCATTGGTGCTGACGTTCGCGAGGTTGTTCGAAATCACGTCCATCTGCGCCTGTTGCGCATTCATGCCGGTAGCGGCGATATAGAGCGAGCGATTCATCATTCTTCTCCAAGGTGTCGGGGCAATCCCGGAACAACCCGTTAGCTAAAGCTGAGCAGCTGGTTGGCGGACTGATCGTTCTTGTCCGCGTTCTCCAGCAGCTTCGTCTGCATCTGGAACTGGCGCGCGTTGGTGATCATCGAGACCATCGCGGCAACCGGATTCACGTTGCTGCCTTCGAGCGACGCCGGCGCCAGCGTGACGGCCGGATCGGCGTCGGCGGCATTGCCGTCGGCGGTGCGAAACAGGCCGTCGTCGCCACGCGTCATGGTTTGCGGATCGGGATTCACCAGCTTCAGCTGATCGACCGTCACCACCGCGGTCGGCGGATCGCCGGGCGTCAGCGCGGACACCGTGCCGTCCTTGCCGATCGTGATCTCCGCCCCCGGCGGCACCGACACCGGGCCGCCGTTGCCGAGCACGACCTGGTTCATCGCGTTGACCAGTTGGCCGTTCTCGTCGACGTGCAGGTTGCCGGCGCGCGTGTAGGCCTCGCCGCCGTCGGCGGTTTGCACCGCCAGCCAGCCCGGCCCCTGAATCGCGACGTCGAGCGGATTGCCCGTCTGCTGGATCGGCCCCGGCGTATAGTCGGCGCCCGGCGTGGACGACAGCACGAAGGTGCGGGTGGTGTTGTCGTTGATCGAACTGCCGTCGCCGAACGCCATCGGCACGGCGCGGAAAGTTGCAAGCTGGGCGCGAAAGCCGGTGGTCGAGGCGTTCGCCAGGTTGTTGGCGACGATAGCCTGCTGCTCGAGCGCTTGCGTGCTGCCCGACATCGCGGTGTAGATCAGCCGATCCATGATGGGAGGTCCCGGTCGCTTACAGGTTGATCAGGGTCTGGTCGACGGTCTGCTGGGTCTTGATCGTCTGCGCGTTCGCCTGATAGTTGCGTTGCGCGGTGATCAGGTTCACCAGTTCGCTCGTCAGATCGACGTTCGAGTTTTCCACCGCGCCACCTTGCAGCACGCCGTGGTTGGTCGCGCCCGGCGCCGAAATCTGCGCGACACCCGATTGCGAGGTCTGCTGGAATTCGTTGTTGCCGAGGTTCACGAGACCGTTCTGGTTCGAGAAGTTCGCGAGCACGATCTGGCCGAGCGCAGCGGTCTGCTGGTTCGAGTAGTTGCCGGTCAGCGTGCCGTCGGCGCCGATCGTGAAGCTCGTCAGCGTGCCGGCTGCGTAGCCGTCGGGCTGCAGCGAGTTCACGCCGTCCTTGCCGCCGTACTGCGTCGTGCCGCCGATGTTCAGCGTCAGGTTTTGCGGCGTCGACGAACCGTCGGTGGTCGGGATGCTGAAGTTGAAAACGAACGGCGTGGTGGTGGCGACACCGGCCGCGTCGGTCGTGCCCAGCAGCGTGCCCGACGAGTTGAAGTTCGCGTGACCGACGAGGCTTGCGGTGCCGGTCGAGGTGCCTGCGTACACGTTCCACGTACCGGCCGCAGTCTTGGCGAAGTACATGTTGACCGTTTGCGAGCCGCCGAGCGAGTCGTAGACCGTCGTGCTGGTCGAGTAGTTGTAGGTCGACGAGCTGTTCTGGTTAAACGCCACGGCGGTCGGCGTGATCTTGTACGTGTCGCCGGTGGCCGGCGCGCCGTTGAACGTGATCGTCTGACCGTTGCCGAGCTGGATCGCCGTGCCAGCCGTATACGGCGTGGAGGCGGACGTTGTGCCGAGCGTCGTGTCCGTCACTTTGTAGGTCGGCGGAGTCGTCGTGGCGTCGAAAGCGACCGTATACGTGTCGTTGTTCGTGCCCGACGCGGTGTTCGTGATGGTCGCGCCCGGCGTGGTAAGCGTGCCCGTGCTGGTCACCGGCGTCACCGTCGGCGTACCCAGCATCAGCGGGTCCTGCGCATTCAGGTTCAAACCGGCGACGATCTTGGTCGTGGCTTGCGGCGCGATGTTCGCGGTCGGCACGCTGAGCGGCACGGTCTGCGCGGTGTTGATGATGCCCGCGCTGTTCGCGGCGTAGCCCATCAGCTGCAGGCCTTGCGCGTTGGTGATAAAGCCGTTCTTGTCGAGCTGGAACACGCCGTTGCGCGAGTACACCAGCGAGCCGTTGTTCGACAGCTGGAAGAAACCGTTGCCGTTGATCGCGACGTCGAGCGCCTGGTTCGTGCTGGTGATCGTGCCTTGCGAGAACTGCTGCTGCACTTCGGCCAGCTTGGTGCCGATACCGACCTGGTTGCCCACCGCGGTCGCCACCGAATTGGCGTACATGTCGGCGAATTGCGCCGCGCCGCTTTTGAAGCCAACCGTATTCGCGTTGGCGATATTGTTGCCGATCACGTCGAGGTCGCTCGACGACGCGGACAAACCACTCAAACCTTGTTGGTAACCCATGACGGTCTCCGTATCTGGAAAGTCGTAACTGACAGAATCTGAATCAGAGGATGGCGGCGACGCTGGTCAGCCCCACGGTCGTACCGTTCGACAGCACGAGGCCCGGCGTACCGCTGCTCTGCATGACGACGCTTTGCACCGTCGCGCCCGTGAGCGTCGTGGCCGTGGCCTGCTGACCGTTGATCGTGCCGACCGCGCTGATCGTGTAGCTGCCGTCGGGCAGCGTGTTGCCGGCCGAATCGGTCGGCGTCCAGCCCACCGGAATCGTGCCCGCGGACTGTTTGCCGAGGTCGATCGTGTTGACGATCTGGCCCGCCGAATTCTTCACGACCACCTGCAGATCGCTCACCGAGTTGGCGAGCTGCACGCCGAACGCACCGGCCTTGCCGCTTGCGACCGCCACCGAGCTGCCCGGCGCGAGCACGGTCGAGCCGATCAGCAGCGCGGCTTGCGATTGCTGGCCTGCCGACATCTGCGTGGCGAGCGAGGTAAGCGTCGTGTTCAACTGGCTGATGCCCGACACCGTGTTGATCTGGGCCAACTGCGACGTCATCTGCGAGCTGTCCATCGGATTGGTTGGATCCTGGTTCTTCAGCTGCGCGACGAGCAGTTGCAGGAAGGTGTTCTGCAGATCCGTGGCCGACGTGCCCGAGGTGCTGCCGGTCGAGCTGGTGGAACTGCTCGCGCTCTTGGTGCTGCCGCTCGCGCTGTTCGTGCCGTTCATCGTATCGAGCAGCGTTTGCGATACGGTCGGGCCGTTGTTGCCAATAGGGGTGGTCAAGGAACTCTCCTCAGGTGCCGATCGTGAGCGTTTTGAGCATCAACGTCTTGGCGGTGTTCAGGGTCTCGACGTTGGCCTGGTACGAGCGCGAGGCCGAGATCATGTTGACCATCTCCTGCACCGGGTCCACGTTGGGCAGCGTGACGTAACCGTCCGCATTGGCGGCCGGGTTGCCGGGGTCGTACGCGGTCTTCATCGGCGTCGGATCGTCGACCACGCCGGTGACCTGCACGCCGCCGATCTGCTGGCCGGAGGCCGTGCGCGAGCCGCCGATCGGGCTGACCGCGAACACGACCTGCTTGGCCTTGTACGGCTGGCCGTCCGGACCCGTCGTGCTGTCCGCGTTGGCGAGATTCGACGCCGTCACGTTGAGCCGCTGCGACTGCGCCGACATCGCGGAGCCCGCAACACCAAAAATGTTCATCAAAGATGGCATGTTCCCTTCCCTCTCCTATGTCGACCGGAGTTGGCGCTTTAGCGCTTATTCCGGTCCCATGCACCGCAGTTGCATGGGCCGACCCGGCCTCAAGTTAAATCCCGTAGCGATTGTTCGTGCGTACTGCGTTTTCTTTGTGCGGCATGGGCCGCTGTATTCGTAACCTGTTACTACGAGCCCGACGTGATCGCCGCGAGCATCGTTTTGATCTGGCTAGACAGCACCGTCATGCCCGATTCGAAGTGCAACGTGTTGTCCGCGAACTGCACCCGCTCCGTATCGATATCGACCGTGTTGCCGTCGAGCGCCGGTTGCGTCGGGATGCGGTATTGCAGATTGCCGTAGTCGTCGGGCGTGCCGCCGGTCGGCGTCAACGTCGCCTTACCGGACATGTGGCCCGGCGCGGTCGACACCATCGACATGCCGCTCGTCACGCCCGCGGGCTGCGTCATGGCGAGCGTCGAGTTGTTCGAAGCGGCCGTGCCCGTGCCGCCGCCCGCCTTCTTCAGCGCGCCGGCCAGCGACGAAGCGAAGTCGACATCGCGCGCCTTGTACCCGGGGGTATCGGCGTTGGCGATATTCGACGACAGCAGTTCCTGCCGGTAAGCGCGCACATCGAGCGCCTGACGGCCAAAGGCGAATTCGGCATCGAGTTTGTCCAGCATAGAAATCTCCGGAGAACGTTCCCGAGGCTTCCCGGGCTTGCCTCACATAAAACCTGCGTCGGCCGGGAAGACCTTTTTGCATGAGGTGCATCTTATGGGCCGAACGCAAGCGGCAATCGGACGAATAACCGGGAAAGGGGGCTTCTATTCAACGTTTGCGCAATGGGGGCGCTCACTAGAATGCAAGGCGTACCGATGCATTCGATGGAGAAACACGATGGACCAGCCCGCCTTCGACCTGACGCCCCACGCAAGCCGCGTGGCGGCGCATCGTGGAAGTGCGGGCGCGCTCCGGCGTGCTGCGCGTGGCGCATCCCGCGGCGCGTGCCGTCTGCTGGCTCGCGTTGCCGTGAACCTCGCGGTATGGGTTGCCGGCGGCATCGTGCTGCTGCCTGCCTCGACAAAGGCTCAACAGGCGCCGGACACCGGCGGCGCCATCGTGATTCCGGGCCCGGGCGAAAAGAATCCGGCCGCCCTCGCCGACCTGGCCGCGCAGATGCAGGCCGCACCCGCCAAACGCGCGGGCTCCGCGGCGACGCTCGCTGCCGCGACGGCACAGTCGCTGGCGCCGGGCTCGGTCGGGCGCAACACGGATCAGTTCACGCGAGCCGCCAACGCGAGCGGCTCGATCGTCATTCCGGGCGCGGACGAGCCGCCCGCCGCGCCGCAAATGATCCGCACCAGTTTCAAGCCCGACGCGAACGGCGTCGTCACGATTCCCCCGCCTGGAACCGCATCTGGAAACACTGCTGGACGCGCGCCCGCGCCTGGCAATAGCGCCAACGGTGCCGGTATCGAAAGCGCCATCGGCGGCAATGCGCCGGCGGCCGGTGGCTTCGACAGCCTGGCCTCGCGTGGCGAGCCGCCTCAGTTGGGTGCGAACGGCAAACTCATCGCGGCCACCACAGCCGCAGCCAAACCGGCACCGACAGCGGCGCCAATGCCGACACCGCCCGCTATCGTCGGCCGCTCGCAGTCGGTGCGCCAGGTGGCGCCGGCTGTTGCGCAACAGAATCTGCAACCCGCCGCCGTGGCGCAGGCCGCCCCGCTGCCTGGCCAACAGGATGCCGAGGCGATTCGCAGCGCCGCGCTCGCATTCCTGCAACAACAGTCCGCAGGCTTGCCCGGCAAGGTCGACATCACCGTCTCGCCGGCCTTCCCGCGCGGGCTCGCGGCCTGCACGACGCTCGAACCCTTCATGCCCAGCGGTGCGCGCCTGTGGGGCCGGATGACCGTGGGCGTGCGTTGCGCCGGTGAACGGCCGTGGACCATCTATCTGCAAGCGCGCATTTCGCTGCGCGCCACCTACTATCTGGCCGCCCGCGCGATGGCGCCGGGCGAAGTGTTCACGGCCGCCGACCTCGTCGCGCGTGACGGCGATCTGACCGGTCTGCCGCAGGCGATCGTCACGGACCCCTCGCAGGCGGTCGGTTCGGTGTCGCTCGTGCGGATCGCCGGCGGCATGCCCCTGCGCCGCGACATGATAAAAAGCGCGTCGGCGGTGTCCATCGGACAAACGGTGCGGGTCGTCGCGGCCGGCCAGGGTTTTGCGATTTCCGCCGAAGGCAGCGCGATGAACAACGCCTCGCCGGGCCAGCAGGTACGGGTGAAGACGGCTAACGGCCAGATCATCTCCGGCATCGTCAAGGATGGTTCGACGGTGGAGATTCAGCTATGAAGCCCTGCGCCAGCGAGAATTCTGGCGCGACGACCCGTGCGGCCGGCCCGGTGGCTACAACAGCCGCGGCAGCCGTGATGGGGCCGGATTATCTTGAAAGGAAAGGTAAAACCTGGAGCGATTGCGCTAAAGTTTTGATCAACGCTTGCCGTTATCAGAATCAAATCGTTCAGGAAGCCAATCGTGAAAGTCGATTCCACAACCAATTCGAATCTGCCGACGTTGAAAGACGCCCTGTCCCGCTCACAGCCGGGCGACGCGACGAACAGCGTGACCAGCAACGCGCAGAGTGCGAGCACGAGCTCGCCGACCACTACCAGCGGCTCGGGCGACGCCAGCGTCAGCCTGTCGGGTCTGTCGCAGCATCTGCGCAGCCTCGCCGCGTCCGGCTCGGCCGATATCGACACGGCGCACGTCGAGTCGATCAAGGCAGCCATCAAGGACGGCTCGCTGACGATCGATTCGAGCAAGATCGCCGACGGCGTGCTGAATACCGCACGCGAACTGTTGCAAAGCAAAACTTCGTCGACCGGCAACTAATCGACGCATCGAAGTATGGTGAATGGCCGGGCGGCATTCGACAAACCCGGCTCGCGAATCGTGCGCGAGCCGTCGTGTTCAGCGAGTTGTTGAGATGAAAGACGCCCTGCTTGCCACCCTCATCGAAGAATATTCGGCCGTCGAGGCATTCGCCTCGGTTCTGACGCTCGAGACGAAGGCATTGACCGCCTTGTCGCCGCTGGAATTACTGCCGCCGGTCATCGAGAAGAAAACCGAACTGATCGGCACGCTCGCCAAACTCGAAGCCACGCGCGACGGGCTGCTCGCTGACATGGGCTTTCCGGCCGGCTGGCCCGGCATGGAGCTCGCGGCCAGCGCGGATACGCGGATCGCCGAGCAATGGGCGCTGCTGCAGAAAGCCGCCGAGCGGGCGCGGCACTTCAATACGAACAACGGTGAGCTGATCCGCGTGCGCATGGACTACAACCAGCGCGCTCTGACGGCGCTGCAGGTGGCCGTGCCACAGAAAGTCGGTTTCTACGGCCCGGATGGACGGATTCCGGCGCAACCGGCGGTTTGAAAATCTGGCTATGCGGCGCGTTTCACGCGCTGACGCCATGGCGTAGATTGCCTTGAACAGAAGGGTTCGTCTTTGACGAGCCCTTTTTGCTTTCCCCTTCCGCCCAGGGCGCTTAGGCCCTTCTCCGACGCACGTTGGCCATCCGGCCAGGTCGCGCGCAATTCCCCGCCAGGTTGAAATCACGGATTCCCCCCACTGAGGTTCTCCGCCGTCGCTCACGGCTTTTCAACGCCACGTCGGGCGAGCAAAGCGGAACGTCAACCACTAGCGAGGTTGTGTAATCGTGTGTATAGTAAGAGGAGTGCATTATGAACAGCGCCGAAGTCGTCAAAGTCATTCAAGCGGATGGCTGGCGGTTGATCCGGATATCGGGCAGTCACCATCATTTTCGGCACGCGGTAAAAGCCGGTCTCGTGACCATCCCGCATCCGAAAAAAGATCTTCCGCCCGGCACATTGAACAGCATCCTGAAACAGGCGGGTCTGAAATGAAAAATCTGATTTTCCCGATCGCAATCGAACCTGGTGACACGCACCACGCGTTCGGCGTGATCGTCCCCGATATTCCGGGTTGTCATTCGGCGGGTAGTTCGCTGGAAGAAGCCTACGCGAACGCAAAAGAAGCAATCGAGGCGCATCTGGACACGCTGCTCGATGAAGGCCTGCCGATTCCCGAGCGGCTAACACTGGAGGAACATCGGCGCAATCCCGACTACGCCGGTTTCACCTGGGGATTTGTCACCACGCGCAATATTCCGGCGCTGAAGAAAGCCGTGCGCATCAATATCTCGCTGCCCGAGGCGCTGGTTCACGATATCGACGCTTACGCCCAGGCACGCGGCATGTCGCGCTCGGCGTTTCTCGCGCTGGCCGCCGAGCACGAGATGGCGGATGCGTAACTGAAGAGAAGAAACAGAACGGGAAGGCGGGCGTTGCACGCGCCGCCAGTCAACCATCGGGCCGTCAGGCGCCCGTCGCCTCGGCGTTCGCCCAGGCCATCTCACGCAGGCGCGTACGCAAACGCGCCACGGCCTGGCTGTGCAACTGGCACACCCGCGACTCGCTGACTTCCATCACCGCGCCAATCTCGCGCAGGTTCATGCCGCGCTCGTAGTACAGCGACATCAACAGCTTCTCGCGTTCCGGCAAGCGGTCGATCGCCTCGATCAGCGCCGAGCGCAGGCTGTCGTCCAGCAGCGCCGACAGCGGATCCGAATGATCGACGCAATAACGGTCGAGAAACGGTTCGTCGTCCGCGGAACGGTCGAAGTCCTCGTAATAGATGAGCTGACTGCCGTGCAGATCCTGGAGCATCGACTGATACTCGTCGAGCGGCATTTGCAGATGCTCGGCGATTTCCGTTTCGCTTGCCGAGCGCCCCAGATTCTGTTCGACCTTGTGCACGGCGGATTCGACTTCGCGCGACGTGCGCCGCAAGCTGCGCGGCAACCAGTCGTTGCTGCGCAATTCGTCGAGCATCGCGCCGCGAATCCGCTGGCTGGCATAGGTCTCGAACTGCGCGCCCTGGTCTTCCTTGTAGCGGCTCGCCGCATCCAGCAAGCCGATCATGCCGGCCTGGATCAGGTCGTCGAGATCGACGCTCGCCGGCATCTTGGCGACGAGCTGCAAGCCGAGGCGACGCACCAGCGGCGCGTACTTCGTCAGAACGTCGGCTTGGGAGATCTTTCCCTGAGCGTTATACATCGTGCTCCCCTTGTCCTTGTGCCGCCGCTCAGGCGTGCTGCGCGGACGGTTGGTCGGCGTGTTGCGCCGCTGTAACTGTCGCTGGCGCCATCCACGGCGCTTGCGACGACATCGCTGGCCGCATCGGCCAGTACTGCAGTTCGGCAGCGAGATGCCGGAAGTCGCGTGCGGCCGGTGTCGATGGAAATGCATCGACGACACACCGCGACAACTCCAGGGCTCGCGCCATCCGCGCATCGGCGGCAATACATCCGGCGTCTTCCAGCGCCACCGTCAGGTAGCGTCCAGCCACGCCGGCCAGGTTGACAAAGGCGGTATGCGCGTCGTCAACGCTCTGCACATGATTCACCAGCACGCGAAACTGCGCGGTGGCGTGTGCGTAGTGCAGACGTTTCATGCACGCATACGCGTCGGTGATCGCCTGCGCGGCCACCCGTGTCACGATCATCAGGTCATGCGCCTGCATTGCGAGCGGCGACAGATGACCGCGCTCGTCGAGCTCGGCGTCGATCAGCACAATGTCGGCGGATCCGCGCAACACGGCGCCCAACTGCGCGGCCGTGTGGCCCTCGCGGTTGTGACGCGAGGCGCTCAGCACCGAGAAGCCGAGCGCGTGCCGTGCGGTGGCTTCGTCGAGCGCCATCTCGCCGCGCATCACAGCCGCAAAATTCCCTGCGCCGCGCACGCCGCCGAGCATCGCGCTCACCGACTTGCCGCCGAGGCACTCGTCGATCACCAGCACGTCCTTGCCCTGTTGCGCGAGCGCTGCGGCGAGGTTCACCACGATCGTCGTGGAGCCCACGCCGGCCGATCCACCCGCCACTGAAATCACGCGCGAGCCGCTTCTCGCCAACAAACGCCGCAATCCTTCGGCTTGATCCGAAATGAATTTATCCAAAGCGGACCTCGTGCAATTCGGCGGTCGACCTTGCGGACAGCGCGGACAGCAGCGCCGGAATGTCGTCGTCATGCGGCACGAACGGCGAGTTGTCACGCGGAATGCAGAACGTGCTCTTGATCAGGAATTTCCTGGTCGCGACGTACAGGTTTTCCGGCACCTTCTGACCGGTCGACACGTAGTGCACCGGCAACTTGTAGCGAATCACCGTATCGAGCACGCCGCCCAGATTGGTGGCCTCGTCGAGCTTGGTCAAGATGCAGCCGGCGAGCGGCTGTTGATCGGGTGCGCGCTGATAGGCCTGCACCACCTCGTTCAAGGTATCGCCGTGGCTCGTTGCGTTGAGCAGCAGCAGACGCTGCACCGGCTGGCCGGCGCGGCATAGCATGGCGATCTGATCGGAGACGAGGCGGTCGCGCTGGCTCATGCCGATCGTGTCGATCAGCACGATGTGCTTGTTGCGCAATTCGGAGAGCGCGAGTTGCAGATCGGCGCCGTCTTTCACCGCATGAACCGAGACGCCGAGAATCTTGCCGAAAATGCGCAGTTGTTCGTGACCGCCGATCCGGTAGCTATCGGTGGTGAGCAGCGCCACCTTGCTTGCGCCGAAACGCATCACGCAGCGCGCGGCGAGCTTCGCGGTGGTCGTGGTCTTGCCCACGCCCGTCGGGCCCATCAGCGCGAACACACCGCCGCGCTCCATCAGCGCGTCTTCGTCTTCCATCACCGGCAGGTTCGATTCGAGCACCGAACGCACCCACTCCATGCCGCCTTCCATGTTGTCGACGTCGTCGGGCAGGTTGTCGACCATCATCTGCACGAGCTGCGCGGAGAAACCGGCGGCGAACAGGTGCTTGGTGAGCGCGGCGCGCGCCGGGCTGCGGCGCTGGCGGTCGCCCCACAACAGGCCGGCAAAGTGTTCTTCCATCATGCCGCGCATCGACGACAGTTCATGCATCACGGTGTCGTTGACGACCTGCTCCATGCGCGCCTTGATCGCTTCGGCGACCGAAGCCGGAGTGCGGGCGTCGTCACCCGTGGGCAGCGGCGGGGCAGCTTTCTGAGCGGCGCGGCGCGCGGCGAGCTGCTGCGCTTCGCGGGCCCATTCGGGCGTGTCCGTGACTTGCGGCATGGCCGGTTGTGCGCCCGGTTCGACGGCGGCGCCGAGGCCCTTGGCCATCGCGGCGGCCGGCGTCATCGCGGCGGGGCGCGCGCTGTAGGCACCTTGCTGCTGCTGTTCGGCCGCGATGCGGCGGGCGTGATCGATCAGCCAGGGATTCGATTCGGCCATCGTGCGCGGCGCGTCGGCGGCGGGTGCGGGGGGCACGCCGGCAGCTTTGAGCAGGTCCGCGCGGATGTCTTCGGTAAGGCGCGTCGCTGCGGCGCGGGCACTGGGTTGCTCGATGCTGATCGGTTGCGACGTCGATGCCGGCGCTGAAGCTGAGCCCGCAGCGGACGCGGCGAGCGCTGCTTTAGGCGCGTTCGGCAGCGAGGCCTTCGGCGCGGCGGGAGCGGCAGCCTTGGCAGCCGGGCCTGAAGCGCTAGCGGCATGCGAAACATTCGGCGTCATGTTCTCGGTGCCCGCTTCCGGGCTTGCGCCAAACACTGACGAAAACACATCGGGCATACCGCTCGCATACGGATTGGCGCGCGGCGCGGCGAGCGCGGCTTGCTGTCCAGTCGTTGCAGCCGTCGCGTTCGTCGCAGCCGTCGCGTTCGTCGCAGCCGTCGCGTTCGTCGCAGCCGTCGCGTTCGTCGGCATGGCCAGCGCTGCGCCCGCGCTGCCGCGCGGCGCCTTCGGTGTGATGGCGGCGAGGTCGCTGTCGGCTAGCGCGACGATCTCGACGCTGCCGTCGTCCATCGTGCGGTTCGACAGAACGACGGCATCCGGGCCCAACGCTTCGCGCACGAGACGCAGAGCATCGCGACTGGTAGCACCGACAAATTTACGAATGTTCAAGCTGGACCCCCGATGAGGTAAACGGACTTACGGACTAACGGACCGGCAACATACCGCTTCCCATTGAGATCATTATTGCGAAACCTGTCGAGCGACGATCGGTGGATAAAGACCGTTAAAGGTGGGCAATTCGGGCGATGGAAACGCGCCGCGAGGCACGCGCGAGGCGGTTTGAAACAGGCGCCAGAGCCGCGTCCAGCGGTGTTTTCGCGGACGCAGCATGACCTCCGCCAGACGCTTGCGGCACGCAAAGTCAGACGCTGAAATGAAAACCGGCGCTCCAAGGAGCGCCGGCGGGAAATCATGGGTCTGGAACAACTTCGGCTAACGGCCGGGAATCATCGTGCAAGTCTGGCCACGCGGGACTTAACCGTGCGCCCCGATCAGATTCACCACCTTGATGTTGCGCGTATCCGGCACTTCCGCGTAAGAGAGCACCTTCAACTGCGGCAGGCTGCGGCGCAGGAAGCGCGCGAGCATGGGTCGCAAGGCATGCTGCACCAGCAGCACCGGCGCGAGCCCCAGATTCTGCTGCCGCGTCATGGCCTTCTGCGTTTCAGTGAGCAGCGTATGCGCGAGACCCGGTTCGAGGCCCGGATTGGCGCCCGTGGAAAGCGCCTGAGACAATACCCGCTCCAGATTCGAATCGAGGCCCATCACCTGCATGTCGCCCACGCCCGGGAACCATTGCTGGGTGATCGCGCGGCCCAGTGCGAGGCGCACGGCGGCGGTGAGATCGTGCGCGTCGGTGATCTTCGGCGTGTGTTCGGACAGGGCTTCGAGAATCGTGCGCATGTCGCGGATCGGCACACCTTCTTCCAGCAGGTTTTGCAGCACCTTTTGCAAGGTGGTGAGCGGCAGCGACTTCGGCACCAGATCGTCGACCAGCGACGGCGTGTCCTTCTGCATCCGCTCCAGCAGCGCCTGCACTTCGCGGCGGCCAAGCAGTTCGGACGCGTGCGTGACCACCAGGTGATTCAGGTGCGTGGCCACCACGGTGCTCGAATCGACCACCGTGTAGCCGTACACCTGCGCCTGTTCGCGCAGATTCGTATCGATCCAGATCGCCGGCAGCCCGAATGCCGGATCCTGCGTCGGCGTGCCCGGCAGCGCGGCTGACACCTGCCCCGGATTGATCGCCAGCCACTGCCCGGGATACGCCTCGCCGACGCCCACCTCGACGCCCTTGAGCGCGATCCGGTAGCCATTCGGCCGCAATTCGAGGTTGTCGCGGATATGGATCACCGGCGGCAGGAAGCCGATCTCCTGCGCGAACTTCTTGCGAATGCTCTTGATCCGTTTGAGCAGTTCGCCATCCGAGTTCTTGTCGACGAGTGGAATCAGCCGGTAGCCCACTTCGAGACCGAGCGTATCGATCATCGTGACGTCGTCCCAGCTGGCTTCGGTGTTTTCCGTCGGCGCCATCGCGGCCGGTGCGACGTCGACGAGCGCCGCGCTGGTCTTGCGTGCCTCGCTGCGCTTCTTCATCGTGCGGCCGAGTTGAATCAGACCGCCGCCGAGAACCAGGAACGCGAAGTGCGGCATGTTCGGAATCAGGCCCATCAGCACCAGAATGCAGCCGGTGATGATCAGCACGCGCGGATTCGTGAAGAGCTGGCCGGTCAGTTGCGTGCCGATGTCTTCGTTGGTCGCGACGCGCGAGACGATCACGCCGGCGGCCGTCGAAATCACCAGCGACGGGATCTGGGCAACGAGCCCGTCGCCGATCGTCAGCAGCGTGTAGTTCTTGCCCGCCGCCGCGAAGTCCATGTTGTGCTGGACCATGCCAACGATCAGTCCGCCGACGATGTTGATCAGCATGATCAGCAAACCGGCGATCGCATCGCCACGCACGAACTTGCTCGCGCCGTCCATCGAGCCGTAGAACTCGGCCTCCTGCGAGACCTCCGCGCGGCGCTTCCTCGCCTGCTCTTCATTGATGAGGCCGGCGTTCAGATCGGCGTCGATCGCCATCTGCTTGCCGGGCATCGCGTCGAGCGTGAAGCGCGCGGACACTTCCGCGATCCGCCCGGCACCCTTGGTGATCACCATGAAGTTGATGACCATCAAGATGACAAAGACGACGATACCGACCGCGAAGTTGCCGCCCACGAGGAAGTGGCCGAACGACTCGATCACCTGGCCCGCCGCGTCCGGCCCGGTATGGCCTTCGAGCAGCACGACGCGCGTGGACGCGACGTTCAGCGACAGGCGCAGCAAGGTCGAGAACAGCAGCACGCTTGGGAAAGCGGCAAAGTCGAGCGGTTTCATCGTGTACATGCTGACGAGCAGCACCATCACGGAAAGCGCGATATTGAAGGTGAACAGCAGATCCAGCAGAAACGGCGGCAGCGGCAGAATCATCATGCCGAGGATCATGCAGATCAGCACCGGCCCGGCGAGGGCGCGCAAATTGGTGCTGCTCAAGGCATCGGGCCGTCGGGACAGGAATCCGGCGCGAGCGTTCATGCGGAGGCTCCTGAAGCGTTGTCGTTAGCGGGGTTGAGCGTGTCGGCGGCTTCCTGCGCGGCTTCATCGTCCGGCACGCCGCCTTTGTCGAGGTCCGCGGGCACGTCGAAATCGGTCGGTGCGACCGGCGCGACGCCGCCCTCGGTGTTGAAGCGCCGCAACTGATACACCCAGGCGAGCACTTCGGCGACCGCGCCATATAGCGGGCCGGGAATTTCGCGGTTCAGCTCGACGTTGTGATACAGCGCACGCGCGAGCGGCGGCGCTTCCAGCAGCGGCACGTTGTTCTCGGCTGCGATTTCGCGAATCCGCGCGGCCACCAGATTGACGCCCTTGGCGACCACCTTCGGCGCGCGCATCTCGCCGTCGGTGTATTGCAGCGCGACCGCGAAGTGCGTCGGGTTGGTGACCACCACGTCGGCCTTCGGCACGTTGGTCATCATGCGGCGGCGGGCAATCGCGCGCTGCTGCTGGCGAATCCGGCCTTTCACATGCGGATCGCCTTCGCTTTCGCGGTGTTCGCGCTTCACTTCTTCCTTCGTCATGCGCAATTTCTTGTGGAACTGCCAGAGTTGATACGGCACATCGAGCGCGGCCACGACGAACATGCCGGCCACCGTCATGCCGCAGCACACCGCGATCAGATGCACGGTGTTGGCGAGCGCCAGTTGTATCGGCTGATTCGCCAGCGCGAGAATTTCCTCGCGGCGGACCCAGATCGCCGAGCCGCCGATGCCGCCCACCACGAGCGTCTTCGCGAGCGACATGCCAAGCTGGATCGGCCCGTTGATGGAGAACATCTTGCCGAAGCCTTCAATCGGATTGAGCCGGTTGAACTTGGGCTCGAGTCCTTTCGAAGAAAACTGCCAGCCGCCCAGCGCCATCGGCGCAAGCAAGGCCGCCGCGCCCGTGAAGGCCAGAATCGGCAGCAGCGCGTACAGGCCTTCGCGACTCGCCACGCCCGCGCCGATCATCATGCGGCGGGTTTCGAACACCGTGGCATGGTCGAACGTGAAGGACGAACGCAGCATGGCCTGCAAATGCTCGCCGATGTGGCTGGACATACCCCATGCGCCGAAAAATCCCGCTGCCAGCAGCGCAAACGTCGACAGCTCCCGCGAACGCACGATCTGCCCTTCCTCGCGCGCCTTCTGCAGGCGCCGGGGAGTGGCTGATTCGGTTTTTTCGAGGTCGCTATCCTCTGCCACAAACGCTCTCCAGTCGGCTGAGGCACGGCGCCTCTTTCCAGTGAGAGCGATTATTCCCGCTCGACGCAAGCGCTGATCGGCGGATAAAGCTGGAGAAAGGGGGGTATTTCGGGGGATGGAGCGCCCGGCGGCGTTTGCTGGCGGGACTGTGGCGATTGCGCCCCGACAACGGAGCGTGCCAGGGTCAAGCGGGCACCCGCGCTATCGCGCGCGGGTGCCCACCCGGTTCCATAAAGCTTGCGCCTACGGCCTAGAAGCCGACGTAAGGTGCTTGACCGCCGGTCGCCGTCAAGTCGAAGCCGTAGTACATGTGGCGGCCATAAAAGAACGGCAAGCCGAGATCGAAGCTGCTGCTGCCGCCGATCTGCCCGCCCAGATCGTTGAACGCGTAGTTGCTGCTGTTACCGAACAGCGTGGCCGCGTTCAGGATGCCGATGCTGACGCTGGCGGTCGTGCTGTTCTGACCGGACAGCGTGATCGAGCGGGTTTGCGCGGCCGACGGGCAATAGAACCCGGCGTAATTACTGGGGCACTGGGCGATCGAGCTATCGGAGAAGAAGTACGCGTTCGAGCCCGAATCGAAGAACGCCTGCACGGTCGTCCCGTTATAGACGCTGTTATTCAGGTCGCCATAGCCGTCGGTGGCGAAGGTCTGCGAGGCGGCCAGCGCATTGTTCGACTGCGTGCCGATCCCGAATACCAGCGTGCCGGTGGCGGAGGGTGCACCGGTGTTCGACACCGGCGGCATCTGCACGATCACGCCGTTGTTGTCGCCGGTGAAGTTGGCGACAGGATTGGCGACCTGCTGGAGGAGCGGCACTGCGGTACGGGCACAGGATGTGCCGCCAGGACATGCAAAGTAATTGCTGTAAGTGGACGCCGTTGCCGCGTTCGCGCAGGTGGGGCCGCAATCATAAAGCGCCGTCCCTATGCCGAGAATGCCGTTGGCGCCAAGATCGCTGGCCGTGCTTTCCGCCGAGCCGCTGCCGCAACCCTTTGCCGGCACCGTACTGGCGGCCATGTCGCCGATGATCTGTATCGGGATGGCCCTGCCCGTCGTCTCGCCGCCGATCTGCACGGTCGCCGTGCGCACGGTGCCCCACGTGTAGCCGTCGGCAAACGTCGCGCATTCGGCAATTTGCGCGCCGCTGCTCAGGGTGCTGATCGGCAACGCCGAAGTATTCAGCGCCGAGCTGACCACGCGCAGCCCAAACGAACCCGTATCGACCTGGATGTTGTTGATGGTCTGACAATTGGTTGTCGTGCCTGGCGGACAAATGGTCACGCTAACTGTCGGAATATTGATGACGCCGTTCACCCCTCGCGCGACCGTGATCGGCACGGTATTCGCGGCATTCGCGGCGATCGGCTGCTGGGTCGGGCTGGGCGGCAGCGAGCCGCCGTTCAGCGCATCCGACGAATTGTTGCTGGAGCTCGAGCCGCCACCGCCGCAGGCGACCAGCACCGACACCAACGCCACGGCCACAACGGCCTGCATCCAGCCCTTGAGCTTCACAGCACTTTGCATGGTTCGCATCGTTTGTCCCCGCCCTTACTGGATGTCGGAACCGCTGACGCCGGCAGGCAACGCCTGCGGCAACCAGGCCTGACCGTTGAACGCGCCCATATGGCCGCCGGAGCGAACCACGAGGCTGCTCTGGTTGACCGCAACGGGGCCGTGACCGCCTCCGCGCGCCGCGCGCACGGCCTGAACGCCGGTGACATATTGGGGGAAGTAACTGCCGAGCAGATCGTTGAGATCCGGCATTTGCGGACCGCGCCACGCGATGCCGAACACCGAGCCGTCGGCGGCAAGATATTCGCGCACGACCGTGCCGTTGCCCAACGTGGTTTCACGCACCGTGTAGGACGCGGAAGCCGAGGTGGAAGAGGCCGCGCTGGACGCGGAACGCATCACGCTTTGGGCTCCCGCCGCCGAACTGGCGGCGGGCTGCACGGTGCGGGAAGACACCGACGCATCCGCTGGAGGCGTCATCGGGGCGCCGCCCAGTGCCGCATGGGCGGACTGCACGGCTGACAGCGAACAGGGTAAAGCTAGCGCGATAACAAATCCGGCGCGACGTACACGACTCCACATGACAAGGCTCCTCCCGAGCTGCTGGGGCTCGGTGCGCACCTCGTGCGAACCGGCCGCATGTATGCAGATCATACGGCACCGCTGCGGCCGCACTCAGAAGTCATGCCTCATCGTGCCGCCGACCGGTGACTGCATCTCACCGGAAAGCCGTGCCGCTGCTTGAGTCCGTAGTATGCCTGTGGTTTGTGTCGGTAGACAGCAAGCGCACGCGGGAGCGCGGCTTGCCGCCAATACCGGGCCGCGATCCCGCGGTTGGCCGCGCACCCTCGCGGGCGCGCCGCTCAGAAGCCGAGACTTGCCAGCAGATCGTCGACCTGCGACTGGTCCTGCATCACATCCGTCTTGCCTTCCGGATTGATCTGGGGACCGTTCAGCAGATGTTCGGGGCTGCCGGTGGACGACGGTTCGGCCGCGAGAGCCGCCGCGTTCGCCGCGAACTGCTCGCGCCGCTCGAGCGCGATGTTCTCGACCAGCACGCCGAGCAGTTGCTGCTCGATCAGGTAGACGACATCCGTGATCTTCTTGATGACCTGGCCGGTCAGATCCTGGAAGTCCTGTGCCAGCATGATCTCCATCAGCTGCGCGTTGGTCGCGCCCGTCGCTTCAGGCACGCCGCGCAGAAAGGTGCGCGTGTCGTTCATCAACGCGCGCACTTCCTCGCGTTCGATCGGCGCCGCATACCATTGCTCCCAGCGCGCGTCGAGCTCGCCCGCGTCCTGCTGCAATTGCGTCTGGATCGGCTTGGCGATTTCGATCGAAGACAGCACGCGCTCGGCGGCCTGCTCCGTCATGTTCGCGATGTACTTCAGGCGATCGCGGGCGTCGGGCACGGCTTCCGCCGCACGCTCGACATGTTTGTCGAGCCCGAGCTCGCGCATCGAGTCACGCAGCGTGCGCGTCAGTTGTCCGATACGGGCGAGGATGCGATCGGACGCGAAGTCACCGCTCTCGTTGACCGCATCAGCGCTTTGCGCGTTGGTCGGCAGATTCACATCAGCTCCCGGCTTTTGCCATCTTCTCGAGAATCTTGTTGAGCTTCTCGTCGAGCGTCGCGGCCGTGAACGGCTTGACGACATAACCGCTCGCGCCGGCCTGAGCCGCCGCGATGATGTTTTCCTTCTTCGACTCGGCCGTCACCATCAGCACCGGCAGGTGCGTGAGGTTGGCGTCGGCGCGGATTTCCTTGAGCATGGCCAGACCGTCGAGGTTCGGCATGTTCCAGTCGGAGATCACGAACTCGTAGGTGCCGCTGCGCAAACGCGCGAGACCGGCCTGACCGTCTTCCGCTTCATCGACGTTCGAGTAGCCGAGCTCTTTGAGCAGGTTGCGAACAATCCGGCGCATTGTCGGAAAGTCGTCAACCACCAGAATCTTCATTCCCTTATCCATTTCATTCCCTTTGCTTGATCCTTGATGCGGCGCATGACCGCCTGTTCATTCCATACGCGCGCATCATACCCGCTGTACGCGATCACCCATCGACGACAAACGCGCCATCACCCGGCGGCTCATCTCCGGCAGCGACGCGATTTCGTCCGCCGCGCCGAGCGCAATGGCTTCGCGTGGCATACCGAACACGATGCAGCTCGCTTCGTCCTGCGCAAGGGTATACGCCCCCGCTTTTTTCATGTCCAGCAGCCCGGCGGCGCCATCTCGCCCCATCCCGGTCAGAATCACGCCGACCGCGTTCTTGCCCGCGTGCTGCGCGGCCGAACGGAACAACACGTCGACTGACGGCCGATGCCGGTTCACCGGCGGCTCGTCCGACAGGTGCGCAATATAGTTCGCGCCGCTGCGGGCCAGCAACAGGTGAGCGTGGCCGGGCGCGATATACGCATGTCCCGGCAGTACGCGTTCGCCGTGCTCTGCCTCTTTAACGGTAATCCGGCACAAACCATTAAGGCGTTGCGCAAAAGATTTCGTAAAACCCGGCGGCATATGCTGCGCGATCAGCACCGCGGGCGCATCCGGCGGCAGCGGCACCAGCACTTCGCGGATCGCTTCTGTGCCCCCCGTCGACGCGCCGACGATGATCAGCTTCTCGGTACTGAGCAGCGGATTGTTGAAGAGCGGCGCGGCGACGGCAGGCGCATGCGCGGCTTGCGTGGCCGCGTGCTGCACCGGCGCGGCCTGGCGCACACGCGCGCGGGCCGCGGCGCGAATCTTGTCGGCAAGTTTTTCCGAATAGTCGAGCATGCCGTCGCGAATGCCGACCTTCGGCTTGGTGACGAAGTCGACCGCGCCCAGCTCCAGCGCGCGCAGCGTGATTTCATTGCCGCGCTCGGTCAGCGACGACACCATCACGACCGGCATCGGCCGCAGGCGCATCAGCTTCTCGAGGAAGTCGAGACCGTCCATGCGCGGCATTTCGACGTCGAGCGTCAGCACGTCCGGATTGTGTTGCTTGATGAGCTCGCGCGCGACCAGCGGGTCGGGTGCGGTCGCCACGACAGTCATGTCCGGCTGGCCACTGATGATTTCCGTCATCAGGCTGCGAATCAGCGCCGAATCGTCGACGCACAGTACTTTGATCTTTTGCACAGCGCTCACGCCTCCTCTGTAGTTCTGGCGTTGTTTGAGTTAATCGGGCGCGAGCCGCCGCCGAACAGCTCGACACGCGGCTTCGGGCTGCCCGCGCCCGCACCGCCTGCCGTTGTGCCGAACAGCTCGACCCTGGGCCGCGTGGCAGCCGGCGTCGAGAACAACTCGACCCGTTTGCGTGCTGCCGCGAGCCGCTCGGCACGCGCTTCGGCGCTTTGCCGCACGAGCGCCTGTTCGCGCTCGGCCACGCCTGCTTCCTGCTGCAAGCGCAATTTCTTCACCATCACCTGGCCGGTGCGCGGCATGAACGCGACCTTGCGCGGGTGATTGCCCTGCAAATCCTCGGCGACGATGCGGATCTTTTCGAGCGCCAGATAGCGGCGCACGAATTCCGAATTGCGATCGCCGATGT
This sequence comes from Paraburkholderia fungorum, assembly GCF_902833645.1. Classification (GTDB taxonomy): domain Bacteria; phylum Pseudomonadota; class Gammaproteobacteria; order Burkholderiales; family Burkholderiaceae; genus Paraburkholderia; species Paraburkholderia fungorum. The sequence goes on along the minus strand of NZ_CADFGE010000001.1, from coordinate 1,373,567 downwards.
TCATCGTGGTCATGCCGGCCAGCACCGCGCCGCCGCCGAACACCTTGGCTTCGAAACGCTCGCGCCGGCCGCCGGCCTTGATCAGTTCGTTGATCAGCACTTCCATGGCGTACGCGCCGTAGCGCATCGAATCCGACGCGGGCTGGCCGGCATCCGCGCCGTCGTCGGGCAGCATGAAGTGATTCATGCCGCCAATGCCGGCCGTGCGGTCCTGAATGCAGGCCGCGACGCACGAGCCCAGCACGGTGACGAGCACCATGTCTTCGCCCGTCGTGTAAAACTCGTTCGGCAACAACTTCACGCCGGGGCGCTGGAAGTGGTTGTCGAAGTACAGATTGGAGGCGATCGGCAGGGTGCTGCTCATGCGGTCACCCCGCTTGTCGTTGCGCCAGCCGCATGGCTCGCGGCACGCGCGGGCGTGCGTGCCGCGCCTGCGTCGCGCGTCAGTTCGTAGACGGTCTGGCCGCGCAGCTTGAACGCCTGCGTCACATAGGTGAAGTTTTCCGAGTGGCCGGCAAACAGCAGACCACCGGACTTCATCAGCGGCTCGAAGCGCGCAAGCACCTGCGCCTGGGTCGGCTTGTCGAAATAGATCATCACGTTGCGGCAGAAAATCGCGTCGAACTGCGAGCGCAACTGGTAATCGCGGTCAGTCAGATTCAGTTGTTCGAAGCGCACCATCGCGCGCACTTCCGGACGCACCTTGACGAGGCCCGCGTGCGCTCCCGTGCCTTTCAGGAAGAAGCGCTTGAGCCGCTCGGGCGACAGGTGCTTCACCTGGTCGAACTGATACATGCCGGCTTCGGCTTTCGCAAGCACCTGCGTGTCGATGTCGGTCGCGAGCACGGTGGCCTGGCGCGCGCCGCTATCGCCGAGCGCTTCGATCAGCGTCATCGCGATCGAATACGGCTCCTCCCCGGTCGAGGCCGCCGAGCACCACACCGAAACCGGTTGCGGGCGGCGCGGCACGAATTCGGCGAGGATCGGGAAATGATGGGCTTCGCGGAAGAATGCGGTCAGGTTGGTGGTCAGCGCATTGGTGAACGCCTCCCACTCGGCCGGGTCGTTTTCCGCTTCGAGCAGATCCAGGTACTGCTTGAAAGTCTCGAGGCCACGGGCGCGCAGCCGCCGCGCCAGCCGGCTGTACGCCATGTCGCGCTTGTGATCCGACAGCGAAATACCCGCGCTGTGATGAATCAGATCGCGAATACGAGCGAAATCCGCCGACGTGAATTCGAAATCCCGTCCTTGCTCGCCGGATCTAAGCGGTTCAGCCCGGTCGGCACGTGCCGCTTGTGGAGCTGCCGCTCGCGGAGATTGTTGTGCGCGCGTTGCCGTCATGAGAGTTTCCGCCTGCAATACGAGCCATCCCGCTTTTCGTCAAAAGGATTGCTTCTGGCGAAAGGGATTGAGTTCGCGGGGTCGCGCCCGCCCGCGAGTTCTGCAAACACGCAGTCGGCCCGCGACACGCTTTGTGAGCGTGCTTCGATGATTCGCCCCTCAGGGAGCGAGATGTCGAATGACCGCATGTCTTTGTGCCACTTCCTAGAACGTTTCCCAGTCCGCGTCCGATCCCGCCGTCGCGGCGCCTGCGGCGGCCGGGCGTGCTGCGGAGTCGGAGGCGGCGCGGGCCGTCTTCGGTTTGAGAGCCGGTTCGACACGTGTGGTGTCGGCACCCTGAGTGGCCGAGGCCGGTGCTGCTGCCGGGGTTGCCGCAGTTGCTGTCTTTGCCGTCTTGCCTGCTGCCGGGTGTGCCGCGGCATGAGTGGACGCCGGCGGCGGCGCCTTTGCCGACTGCACGTACTGGCCGCCGCTCTTGCCGGCGCTCGGGCGTGCCGCAGCCGGGGCACGCGTCGCTGCACTGCCGCGCGCCTCGCCGCCCACCTTCCAGCCGTTCACCACCGCTTGCAATTGACGCGTCTGCTCTTCGAGCGAGGCCGCCGCAGCCGCAGCCTGTTCGACCAGCGCGGCGTTCTGCTGCGTCACCTCGTCCATCTGCACGACCGCGCGGTTGACCTGTTCGATGCCGCCCGATTGCTCTTCGGAAGCCGCGCTGATTTCGCCCATGATGTCGGTCACGCGCCGCACCGCCTGCACGATCTCGTCCATCGTGGTGCCCGCGCGGCCAACCAGCGTGGAGCCGCTTTGCACCTTGTCGACGGAGTCGCCGATCAGCTCCTTGATTTCCTTCGCGGCGCTGGCGCTGCGCTGCGCGAGGCTGCGCACTTCGCCTGCGACCACCGCGAAACCGCGGCCCTGCTCGCCTGCCCGGGCAGCTTCGACCGCCGCGTTCAGCGCGAGAATATTGGTCTGGAACGCAATCCCTTCGATCACGCCGATGATGTCAACGACCTTGTTCGAGCTGGTCGCGATGTCCTGCATCGTCGTGACGACCTGGCTCACCACGTCGCCGCCGCGGGTCGCGATATCGGACGCGCTGACCGCCAGTTGACTCGCCTGACGCGCGTTTTCGGCGTTCTGCCGCACGGTGCCGGTCAGTTGCTCCATGCTCGACGCGGTTTCCTGCAACGAGGCGGCCTGTTGTTCGGTGCGTTGCGACAGATCGGTATTGCCCATCGCGATTTCGCGCGCGCCGGTATCGATCGATTCGGTGCTGCTGTGAACCGACTTCACCATCGCGGCGAGGCTTTCCTGCATCCGCTTGATGCCGGAGAACAGGCGGCCGATTTCGTTACGGCTGAATACTTCGATGGTCTCGGACAGATCGCCCGAGGCCATCCGCTCGAAGCACGCGGTCGCGTCGTTCAACGGTTGCACGATCAGGCCGCGCAGGGCGAAGCGGATGCCGACCACCAACAGCAACGCGAGCACGGTGACGCCGATGATCAGCGTGGTCATCAGCGAAATGTCCGATTGCGCGCTCGACTGCTGATCCACTGCATGCTGCTGAAGCGCCTTGACGACCGCGGACGCCGCGTTGTCGTACGAAACGAACCACGGGCTGATCTTCGTATCGGCAATGGCGTGGTAGGCGGCCAGATCGTTCGCCCGCAATGCGGCGAATTCAGGCTCCATGCCGTCGCGCATCAGGGAGGTGCGGCGCGCCAGCAGTTCGTCCAGTTGCGCCTGGCTCACGCCGTTCTTTTGCGTGTCGAGATAGACCTGCCAGCGCTGGTTGCCCATGCCGTACAGTTCCTGCGCGCGATCGAGGACCTTCTTCGCCTGTTCGGTGTCGCCGGCCGCGCTCAACGCATTGAAGCGGTCGAGCGAGACGCGCGAGCGCAACAGGTACGACGACGCATCGTCGAGCGCGTGAATGGCGACTAGGTCGCCGCGCGCGATACGGTCGAGCGACCGGCTCGCGTCGTTCAACGCGGTTAGACCCAGCGCGCCGACCACTACCGTCAGCGCAACCAGAATGATCCCCATCATCGTCAGCGATGTGCGAATCGACCACCTGCTCAGCATCTTGATGCTCCCTGTTCGATCTTTCTTTCGTCCCGGCACATACTGCCGTTCACGCGCCGAGCGTTTCGATCAGCGCCATTTCGCGGCTGGTCATTAGCTTCTCGATGTCCATCAGGATCAGCATGCGGCCGTCCACCGTGCCCAGACCCGTGAGGTATTCGGTCGTCAGCGTCGCGCCGAATTCCGGCGCCGGCATGATCTGGTCGGTGGCGAGCGTCAGCACGTCCGACACGCCGTCCACCACCATCCCGACCACGCGATGCGCGACGTTCAGGATGATCACCACCGTCTGATGGTCGTATTCGACGCGGCCCAGATGGAACTTGATGCGCATGTCCACGATCGGCACGATGATGCCGCGCAGATTGATCACGCCTTTGATGAACTCAGGCGCATTGGCGATCCGCGTCACGTTGTCGTAGCCGCGGATTTCCTGCACCTTCAGAATGTCGATGCCGTACTCTTCGGCGCCGAGCGTGAAGACGAGGAATTCCTGACCGCCGGCGTCTGCCTGCTGCGCGTCGCGGCGACCATTCGTCGCGTTCGCGACGCTCGAATTGATGGATTGGACTTCTGCCACGTTAGCCCCCAAACGGTTGGGATGAAATAAGTTGAGTGAATTCGACGAGTGTCATGCGAGGCTCATCGCGCCGTGTGCATGGCGCGTTTCGCGGTTCAGCGCCGCCACGTCCACGATCAGCGCGACACTGCCGTCGCCGAGAATGGTTGCGGCGGAAATGCCGTGCACCTTGCGGTAATTGGTTTCCAGATTCTTTACGACCACCTGCTGCTGCCCCACCAGTTCGTCGATCAGCATCGCGAAGCGGCGCCCCTCGGTTTGCATGATGGTGACGATGCCCTGGGTCGGCTCCTGCTTGGCGTCTTCGACCGTGAATACTTCGTGCAGCGCGACGAGCGGCAGATATTCGCCGCGCACGCGCACCACGCGCTCGCCGTTGGCCACCGTGTAGATGTCCTCGGCTCGCGGCTGCAACGACTCCATCACGAAGTTCAGCGGCAAGATGAAAATCTCGTTGCCGACCTTCACCGACATGCCGTCGAGAATCGCCAGCGTGAGCGGCAAGACGATGCGCGTCGTGCTGCCCTTGCCGGCATGCGAGGTGATTTCAACGTGCCCACCCATCGACTGGATGTTGCGCTTCACCACGTCCATGCCGACGCCGCGGCCGGAGACGTCCGTGACCTGCTCCGCCGTCGAGAAGCCCGGCAGGAAAATCAGGTTCCAGACTTCTTCGTCGGTCATGCTTTCGCTGACCTGCATGCCTTGCTTCGCCGCCTTCGCGAGAATCTTGTCGCGGCGCAGGCCGGCACCGTCGTCGCTCACTTCGATGACGATGTTGCCGCCATGGTGAGCCGCCGACAGCACCAGCTGGCCGGTCGCATCCTTACCCGCCGCGCGCCGCGCTTCCACGGTTTCGATGCCGTGGTCGAGACTGTTGCGCACGAGGTGAGTCAACGGATCGATGATCCGTTCAATGAGGCTCTTGTCGAGTTCGGTCGCCTGACCGAAGGTGACGAGTTCCACTTCCTTGCCGAGTTTCGCCGCCAGATCGCGCACCAGGCGCGGGAAGCGGCTGAACACGTAATCCATCGGCATCATGCGGATCGACATCACGGCTTCCTGCAGATCGCGCGCGTTGCGCTCGAGCTGCGCCATGCCGTTGAAGAGCCGGTCGTGCAAGGCCGGATCGAACGTGCTGGTGGTCTCGGCCAACATCGCCTGGGTGATCACCAGTTCGCCGACCAGGTTGATCAACTGATCGACCTTCTCGACGCCCACGCGAATCGAGCTGCCTTCCGCGCCGCCGGCCGCCGCAGCCGGGCGCCCCGCTTTGCGGTCCTGCTCGGCGGGTGCTGCCGCGCTTGCCGCCGGCGCCGCGGGTGCAGCCGCGACGGGCGCCGGCGTGGCCGCCGGCGCGCTTGCGGTATCGAACAGTCCATGTGTGGCGGCTTGGGCGGGCGCAGCGGTGGGGGCCACCGGTGCCGACGATGCTGCGCGTTCCACCTCTACTGCCTGTGCCGCCTGTGCTGCTGGCGTCGGGGTCGACTCGGCAGCGTCGGGCGTTCCAGGTTCGCCTTGCTGCGTGCCGTCCGCCGGCGCGGTGCCGCGGCCGATCAGGATCTGACTTTCGTCGATCACGAAACAGCACACGGCGGTAATGTCGTCGGCGGTCACATCGGTCTGGAGCCACAGCGTAAGATCGCCGCCGCTCTTGACCCGTCCGACAATGTCACCCAGGTTGCCGAGCTCTTCGGCCAGCAGTTCCTGGTCCTTCTCGCCTACGCCCCGTAGCGTAATTTTCAGGTGTGGGCCGGTGTCGCCACCCGCGCCCGCGGCTTGCCCGGTCTGTGCCGGTTCGCCGTCAGTCCATTCGCCCGCCGCCTGCACCGCCTGTTCGACGACGTGCTCGGGCGGGGTCCCGCCCTGACCCGCTGACGCCGCGCCGAGCGGCGTGGCGGTTGCAGCCGGCGGGATCGGTGCCGGCGTCGCGGTCGGCATCGGCACCGGTTCGGCGTCGAAGCGGCTTTCCGTATTCAGGCGTTCGAGCTTCGCGCAGATCGCCTTGGCGACCGCCGCATCCGGCTCGGCACTCGCGCGATAGTCGGCGAGCTGGCCTGACAACACATCCTTGGTTTCGAGGAACGTGTCGATCATGTCCTTGCGCAGCACGAGTTCGTTATTGCGCGCGCGGTCGAGCAGCGATTCCAGAATGTGGGTCGTTTCGGTCAGCGCGGTAAAGCCGAACGTCGCCGCGCCGCCCTTGATCGAGTGCGCCGCGCGGAAAATCGCCGCGAGGTCTTCGGGGTCCGGGTGGGCGATATCCAGATTGAGCAGCAACTGCTCCATCTGCGCGAGCAGTTCGTCCGCTTCGTCGAAGAAGGTCTGATAGAACTGAGTGATGTCGAGTGTCATGCCTGGGTCACCGCGAGAGTTCCTGTCTACGCTTGGGCTGCTTGCGCGCCGCTGCGTCGAGAGCTTCTATAACTTGTCTAAAGGTTGTGCTTATGGGGTGCTCACGCCTCGCCCGGTTCGGCTAACGCCGCCACCAGTTCGGTCAGCATGTCGGGGTCGAGCGGCTTTTCGATCCAGCCGGTCGCCCCCGCGGCCCGCGCCGCCGCCTTGAAGGGTTCGCCCGATTCCGTCGTGAGGACGAGGATGGGGGTCGCCTCATAGGCCGGGTTGCCACGCAGTTCCGTGATCAGATCGAGGCCGGTCTTGCCCGGCATATGCTGGTCGGTCAGCACGAGGTCGAACGGCATGGCGAGCGCGTTTTCGAGCCCTTCATTGCCGTCCGCCGCGAGCGTCACCTCATAACCGGCCGTCGTCAGCGTTGCGGCAAGGATTTGCCGCATCGATGCCGAATCGTCGATTGCCAGAATGTGCCTGATCATGAAAACCTCGCTGCACTTACGCTATGGATCGCCGGCCGGTCCGCGCCACATGGGCGCCGGAGCCGACCTCGCGATCGTTGTCTGTTACTGGGCCGCCGGCACTACCGCCGGCGCCTTCGGTGCAACCGTCACCGGTTGCGCAAGCTTTTGCAGCAGCGGCTTGGAGCCGGCCGCGTCGTCCGACAAGGTAGTCGTGGTGGAGTCGTCATGGTCAAGCGCCTCCTCCGACTTCCTGTTCAGCACGATGATGCTGATGCGGCGGTTCTCCGGATCCATCGGGTCCGCCTTGTTCAGGTTCTGCGTCGACGCGAGACCGAGCACGCGCATTACCTTCGCCTCGTCCATGCCGCCGGCGATCAGCTCGCGGCGCGACGCATTGGCGCGGTCCGCGGACAGTTCCCAGTTGCTGTAACCCTTCTCGCCGCCGGCGTACTGCGCGGCGTCGGTGTGCCCTTGCACGATGATGCGGTTCGGCACGTCGTTCAGCGTGTGGCCGATTTCGCGCAGGATGTCGCGCATATACGGTTCAACGACGTCTCGCGCGGTCGCGAACATTGGCCGCTTCTGCGAGTCGACAATTTCGATGCGCAGGCCGGTCAGCGTCGAATCGATGCGGATCTGCTGCTTGAACTGGCGCAGTACCGGATTCGCTTCGATCGCGGCCATCAGCTTGATCTGCAGATCGTGCAGGCGGACCTGTTCGCGGCGCTCCAGCTCGCCTTGCAACTGCTTCACCGAGTCTTCGTTGTTGTGTGAAGCGGTGCGCTCGGCGCGCGCGGTCGAGCCGTCAGTGGCGCGCGTCACGCCTTGGGCGTCGGTCGAAATGTCGCGGCCGCCGCCCTTCAGAATGCTCGAGTCCTCGGCGCTGCGATCGCCGCCCCACAAGGTGATCTTCAACGGCTGGTTGAAGTAATCGGCAATGCCCTTCAACTGCACGGTGGACGCCGAACTCAGCAGCCACATCAGCAGGAAGAACGCCATCATCGCGGTCATGAAATCCGCGTACGCGAGCTTCCACGCACCGCCGTGATGGCCTTTCTTGGCCGGCGCGGAGCGCTTGACGACAATCGCGCGGTCTTTGTCCTTGCTCATCGAATCGATTCCCGGCGCCCGTTACTTGGCCTTGACGCGGCGCACGTGCTCTTCCAGTTCGGCGAACGACGGGCGTTCGGTCGAGAAGAGCACCTTGCGGCCGAACTCGACGGCAATCGCCGGCGCGTAACCATTCAGGCTGGCAAGAATCGTCACCTTGATGCACTGGAACATCTTGGTCGACTCGGTCACGCGCTGCTCGGCGACGCTCGCGAGCGGGCTGATCAGCCCGTACGAAAGCAGAATCCCGAGGAAGGTGCCGACCAGCGCCTGGGCGATCATCTCGCCTAGCACGGCAGGCGGCTTGTCGGCGGAGGCCATGGTGTGCACCACGCCCATCACCGCGGCCACGATACCGAATGCCGGCATGGCGTCGCCAACCTTGGTCAATGCATGCGCCGGGGCTTCGCCTTCCTGGTGATGCGTCTCGATCTCCTCGTCCATCAGGCTTTCGATCTCGAACGCGTTCATGTTGCCGCCCACCATCAGGCGCAGGTAGTCGGTCAGGAATTCGATGATGTGCTTGTCGGCGAGAATCTTGGGGTACTGCGTGAAGATCGGGCTCTTCGCCGGATCGTCGATGTCGGCTTCCAGCGTCAGCGTGCCTTCCTTGCGCGCCTTGGCGAGCAGGACGTAAAGGAGCGCCATCAGCTCCATATAGACGTCCTTGTTGTACTTCGCGCCCTTGAACAGGGTCGGAATGACGCGCAGTGTCGCCTTGATCGTCTTCATCCCGTTGCCGAGAATGAACGCGCCGACGCCGGCGCCGACGATCATCAGCACTTCGACAGGCTGCAACAGCGCGCCGAGATGGCCGCCTTCCAGCGCGTAACCGCCGAAAACGGACAATAGCGTCACGAGTGTTCCCACGAAAATCAGCACTGCCGAGCCCTCACAAAGAAGCGACGGTGACCGTCGTTAATCTGGTTTACGGCAACGGAGCAGAAAACTTTGACGGAAAAGCGGCGCGTCACTCCGGTGTAAACCAGAGGAGGGTTAAACCCGCCCGTCAGGGTCTGGCGCCGGCCAGTGCGGCCGGAAAGCCCGCCGGGTAGGGGTTGGGACGTGTATAACGGCGCGTGCACCGGGTTGCGCGCCGTAGGCCAATGCCGCTTTGTGGGTCAAACCGCAAGCGCGGCAAGGCTTTCGCGGGCCCGGGCGTCGGCGAATTTCTTTGTCTTACCGGCGCGCGAAGGCGGCTGGCACAGCCCGCAGACGAAGGCGTGCTGCGGATCGTGCGCATGCGCGACAAAATGTCCGCCGCAGCGGCAGCAGGCGGTCATTTGCAGCATTCCGGAGTCGAAGAAGCGCACTAGCGTCCAGGCGCGCGTAAGACTGAGCACGGGCTCGTCGTCGTGCATCTGGACATGTTCCAGATAGAGCCGGTAGCTCTTCACGATCGACTGGATCGTCAGACAGCCGCCGTGGCCGGCCATGAAACGGTAAATGTTATAGAACAGCGACGAGTGAAAGTTCGGCTGCCAGGTCATGAACCAGTCGGTCGAAAAGGGCAGCATGCCCTTGGGCGGCGACACCCCTTTCAATTCCTTGTAAAGCTTGATCAGCCGGTCGCGCGACAGACTGGTTTCAGCTTCCAGCAATTGCAACCGTGCGCCGAGTTCGATCAGCTCGATGGCCAGGGTGATTTCCCTGACTTCCTGCACCACACTTTTATAGGCCATCCGTTTGCATTTCCCCCGTCCTGATCGCTTTATTTGAGCTAAAAGCTGCCATCAGCCGAGTTGCTCGACTGGCTGGCTTGCCATCAGGATCGCGGAATGCGCCTGAGCCACGGCGCCGGATTTGCCTTTGTCCGCAAGGGCGGACAGCACGGCATGGTCATCGAAACGGAAACGGCACAACACCTGATTGGACGCCGCCAGCTTCACGGTCTGCGCCAAAGACAGATTGGCGAGCACGTCGGCCAACTGGTCCGAAATCCCCATGCGAAACATGCCCATCGGCTTGTCTTCGCGCAGCAGACGCTGAGCGAGCAGGAGATAAGACAGGTTGACTTCTCTGATCTCATTGAGCATTTCGCTTGTCGCGCTCATGATTCCCCCGGGGTGTATCTGGCTGGTCAGGCCGTTACGGAAACGTTTGCTCGAACGCGCGCACTTAAACCGCACGAATCGGCTCGTTTCTGGTCTTGCGAGCATTGTGTCGAAAGGGGGGGCGAACGAAAATCGGACAGACACCCAGCCTACCTGACGGATTAATCCGTCATTCGTGTAGGAATTCTTCCTACACGGAGGGTGTCAGAAAGCAGATTGAAGTGGGTGAACTGCCGCGTGGCTTGGGACTCGCGATGCGATCCGGATAACTTTGCGGCCGAAATGTGAACCAGATGGTGAGTTCTGCGTAGCGCACAATCCGCACCTTGCAACGGTGAGGAAGAATTATAAGACGTTTTCACTACTGCGCAACGGACGTGATCTGAGGTCCCGGGACCGCTCCTTGCTAATGTTTCTTCAGCGTTTGAATGTCCACCAGCCGTGCCTTCCCGACTATCGGGACAGCCCTCCTGCCGACCTGTAACGCATCATGTTTCGCGCTGTAACAACATTAAGCGTTTGAAAAATAACTCGAATTGGCGCGGCCGATCCCGATAATGAAGCTAAGGGATTACCCGATGCAGGTTCGGAGCACCCCCGGGCGGCGGCTTACCGCGCCCAACCGTCCGTCAGGCATTCGCTCCCCGCTCTACTCGAGCGTCGCTGTGCGAAGCCGTTTTGAACAGGAGAACAACGCATGCGAATCGCACAGATTGCGCCGTTATACGAAGCTGTCCCGCCGAAACTCTACGGGGGCACGGAGCGTGTCGTCTCGTACCTGACCGAAGCGCTGGTCGACCTCGGCCATGACGTCACGCTGTTTGCGAGCGGCGACTCGGTCACCTCCGCGAACCTCGACGCCTGCTGGCCTCGCGCGCTGCGCCTCGATCCGACGATCCGCGATGCGCTGGCGCCGCATGTCCTGATGATGGAAAAGGTGCGCAAGGTTGCGCATGAGTTCGACGTGCTGCACTTTCACCTCGACTACATGCCGTTCCCGCTCTTCTCCACCATGGACACACCGTTCGTGACGACGCTGCACGGCCGCCTCGACTTGCCGGAACTGCAACCGGTGTTCGACGCATTCTCGAATGTCCCGGTGGTGTCGATTTCGGATTCGCAGCGTGCGCCGCTGCCGCAGGCCAACTGGCTGAACACGATTTACCATGGTCTGCCGGAGCGACTGCTCACGCCGCAAACGCACAAGAAGCCGGAATACTTGGCGTTTCTCGGCCGTATCTGTCCGGAGAAGCGCGTCGATACAGCTATCAAGATCGCTGCACAAAGCGGTTTGCCGCTGAAGATCGCCGCCAAGGTGGATAAGGTCGACCAGGAATACTTCAAGAAGGAAATCGAACCGCTGCTCTCGATGGCGCACGTGGAGTTCGTCGGCGAAATCAACGAGGCGCAAAAGCCCGAGTTTCTGTCGGGCGCCAAGGCGCTGCTGTTCCCGATCGACTGGTCGGAGCCGTTCGGCCTGGTGATGATCGAGTCCATGGCGTGCGGCACGCCGGTGATCGCGTTCAACCGCGGTTCGGTGCCGGAAGTGATCGACCACGGCGTGACCGGCTACATTGTCGAGGACGTTCAAGGTGCGGTGGCCGCCTTGCAACGCCTGGACGAATTGTCGCGCACCGAAATCCGCGCGCAATTCGAACGCCGTTTCAGCTCGAAAACGATGGCTCGGAATTACGTTGATGGCTATTCGGCGCTGATCGACGCGACGCGCCGCCCGGTGTTGCGCCAGGTAGCGATGGGGTAAGGGCTGAGCGACACGCTTAAGCGACTGGGATCTTTATGCGTTCAGCCGCTTAAGCCATGCGTCTATCGCTCACACCGGTTTCCGGTTTGCACGCCAATCGTAAGTAAATTTGCCTTGTGAATCGTTTGCGCGAGCGGTTAGCAGGAGTTAACCCGCTTCCACTTCGAAAAAGCCGCCCTTCAGAGGCGGCTTTTTTAATGCGGTCGTGGATACGCTTCCATCCCGGATTAGCGCATCGCAAATTAGCGACCCGGCACCAATCAACCTTCAGTTTGCTTTCATCTGGAGCGGCAGCATATTCAAGCCGCGCCAATCAGAAAACGTTCGCGGTTCTTGCCGACAATCCACTTGGGTGGTTTGCCGCGCCCACTCCAGGTATTACCCGATTTCGGGTCCTGATACTTGGCCGGCAGCGGTGCCTTCTTTGGCGGGCGTCCGCGCCGGGCGGCAACGGCAAAACCGAGATCCTGCGCGGTTAGACCGTATTCAGCGATCTTTTGGCGGATGTCAGCGACAACGTTATCGATTTCAGTACGCCGTGCTTCATCAGCCTGCGCCTGCAATTTGGCGATCTGCGCCTTGAGGTCTGCATATTGAGACATTTCGGTTCTCCCCTTTTCTAGAACTCATTCGCTCGCAGACTAGCTGCAATTATAAAAATTCGCAATGGACAATAATACCGATTTAGGAAGAAATCATCTGATAATTATTAAGCGTCGATGAATTGTAAAACATGATCTTTATCGCGGAATAATAGGTAAAGGAGACTCCACATTGACAATTCTTGACACCTAATCCGGCCGTCTTTCCCTAAAATTGCGCGCTCAATGGCATGCATCGGCACTTAGCACTCATGCCACTTCACACGCTAAACATTTTAGGATTACCAATCATGCCGTTGTCAAAGCGACTTGCTGCCGAGCTGTTCGGCACCTTCTGGCTTGTGCTCGGGGGCTGCGGCAGCGCCGTGCTCGCCGCCAGCTTCGCCGGTCCGGTCCACGGACTGGGCATTGGCTTCGTGGGCGTCGCGCTCGCATTCGGCCTCACGGTCCTGACCATGGCTTATGCGATCGGCCACATCTCCGGCTGCCATCTGAATCCGGCAGTGAGCGTCGGCCTGAGCGTCGCGGGCCGCTTTCCGGCTCGCGACCTGCTGCCGTATATCGTTGCGCAAGTGATCGGCGCCGTGCTCGGTGCGCTGGTGCTGTCGTTGATCGCATCGGGTAAGCCGGGTTTCGACCTCGTCGCCAGCGGCTTCGCCAGCAACGGCTACGGTGAGCGCTCGCCCGGCCATTACTCGCTCGCGGCCGCCTTCATTTGCGAAGTGGTGATGACCGGCTTCTTCCTGTTCGTCATTCTCGGCGCGACCGACAAGCGTGCGCCGGCCGGTTTCGCACCTATCGCCATTGGACTGTGCCTGACGCTGATTCACCTGATCTCGATTCCGGTCACCAATACATCGGTTAACCCGGCGCGCTCGACTGGCCCGGCGCTGTTCGTTGGCGGCGCAGCGGTGGACCAACTGTGGATGTTCTGGCTCGCCCCGATTATCGGCGCGGTGATCGCAGGCGTGCTGTATCCGGTCATTGCCGAAAACCGCCGCGGCAGTTCGCGGGAACCCGTGCTCAACTAATTCAACGGTGCGCCGGGTGTGCGGCGTGCCCATGCAGACAGTCAAAGCGGGCGCTGCGGCGCCCGCTTTGACTTGGCACGCACGAGGCGTTGGCAACCCGGTGGGCTGCCAACGGGCCGCTGCTAGAATCGTGCGACTTTCCAAGCTCGCACAGGTGCTACCGATGACTCGTCTCCGCGGATTCCTGCATGGCGTCGCATTCTCCATCGGCGGTCTGTGTATGGGCGCACTAACCTTGCCCACGGCCCATGCGGCAGACAGCAATACCGAAACGCTCGTATTCGTACGCCACGGCGAAAAGCCCGCCAAGGGTTACGGCCAGCTCAATTGCCAGGGGCTCAACCGCGCGCTGGCGTTGCCGGCGGTCATCGCCGCCAAGTTTGGCAAACCGGATGCGATCTATGCACCCGATCCCGGGCAGCAAAAGGACGACAGCGGCCACCCTTATTACTACATTCGGCCACTGGCAACCATCGAGCCGACCGCCATCCAGTTTCAGATGCCGGTGCAAACGCCGTACGGTTTCGCCCAGATCGATCAGCTCGGCAGCGACCTCGTCAACCCGTCGAATCGCAACAAGCTGATTGTCATTGCGTGGGAGCATAAGCTGATCGTGAAGTTGCTGCGTCAGATGATGAGCACCCACGGCGGCAATGCCGCCGATATCCCCAATTGGCACAGCGACGACTTCGACAGCATCTATATCGTTCACCTCACTTGGCAAAACGGCACGGCCCACGCCAGTTTCAAGCTCGACCATCAGGGATTGAACGGCCGCGCTACGGATTGCCCCTGCGCGGGGCTGCCGGGCAGCCCTTCGGCGGCTGCGTTGGGCGCCTCCGCCGGCTCGGCTGATTAATCCGGTAATACAGGTGTAAGCCGTGATTACGAGCGAGGCCGCCCAATGCGGCCGCGAGGCGGCGAAAACTGAATGCCGGCTCGCTCCAGGTGTCTGGGATGCCTTGTCTGACGGGACTTTGAGCGGAAAACGCGTAACGCGAGGCGCGTTCGAATGTTTCTTCTATCGCCTTTCAAGCGCTGCAAGGATGCTTGCAGTCCGTAACATCTCGTCTCACTAATGAGCGGCCGGAATGCGTAGATTGGTCCTGTGCGACACACATACGTCGCCTCACAGGAGAACAACATGAAACGCATCGTCACTCACTTGCTGGTTGCTGCCGGACTCGCGGCGGGCGCATGCGGCGTCGCGCAAGCGCATACGGATCTGAATATCGGGCTGTCGCTCGGCGCACCGGTTTATGCCCAGCCTGCCCCCGTCTATGCAGCGCCGCAGCCTGTGTACTACGGGTATGGCGGCTGGGACCATCGTTACGACCGCGGCTACTACCGCGACGACCACCGCGATTACCGCGGCTGGGATCACAACGACCACCGCTGGGGTCACGATGACCACGGCGATCGCCGTGGCGGATGGCACGGCTGACCGTAGCGTTGGCGCGTAAGGTCGCCTGCCAAGGCGAACAGCCGGCCCGCATCCACGAAAGAGGATGCGGGCCGTTACGTTTTCAGGACATCAGTTCGTCGTCGAGCGAGAACAGCTTGCGAAGATGATGCGCGACGCCCGCTTCGAAGTTGTTCCCGATACGCGGCACGTGCGGCAGACGCGTGATGAGATCAGGATTGGCGTTGTTCATCATGAACGGATGGCCGGCTGTCTCCAGCAGGTCGATATCGTTCATGTTGTCGCCAAAGGCCACGCATTGCGAGGCATCGACGCCGAGGCGCTCGAGCACGATCTGCAAGGCACGCCCCTTCGACACGTTCGACGTCATCACCTCCAGACAATCCGGCAGCGAATAGGTGACGTACAGCGCGTCGCCGAATTCGCGCTCCAGGTTGGCCGAGATTTGCGCGAGATCGGCGGGATCGCCGATATAAAGTGCCTTCGCGATGTCGGCACCGTCGTGACTCGGCAAATCGGTTACTTCATATCTGAAGCCGGAATCCTGATGGAATTTCAGCAGATCCGGTGCATCCCGGTCGATCAACCACGCCTGGTCGGCGAACAGGTTGACGATCACGCGGCCATGCGCGCCAACGATTTCCGGTAGTACCAACCGCTGCACGACGGCAGGGGGCAGGTCGTCGGCGTGGATGACCGTGTTGTCCGGTGCATGAATGCGTGCGCCGTTCGACGTGATCAGATACGGATTGATGCCCAGCAGATCTCTGATGCCCGCAACGTCGCAGTAGTGGCGCCCCGTGGCGATCACGAAGTGCAGCCCGTCGCTCTCCAGCTTACGCACAGTCGCGATCGTGAACGGGTCCACCTGGTGATCGGCGTTGAGCAGCGTGCCGTCGAGGTCCGTGGCAATGACTTTGTACATAGTGTGAGCAGCCGGGCAGCGTCAAAGATCGCATTTTACCGTTGTCCGGTGCATGCGCGAGATCGTGCTCGGCGCGGGCCGGGATTCTCAGCCGGCGACGCGAGCCGCTTCGCGTTGCGCTAACTGCAAACCGCCATGCGCCGAGTCGGCCAACGGCTCGCGCAAACGAGCTTGATAAATCTGCGGCACGTACTCGCGCAACGGTGCACCGAGACCGCCGCACAGCGCGACCGGCAGGCTCGCCGAAGGGTCGAGCGCCGCAATCATCTTGCCTATGTCTACGCCGGCCTCGCGAAGCAAACGCGCCGCGAACGGATGCGAGGCATTGGCGATGACAAGCGGCGCAAGCTTCGCATAAGCAGTCTGATTGGCCTCGCACAGCCAGACAATCAGGCTGTCGCGGTCATGCGCATCAGTGTGGGCGAGTAGCGCCTGGGCCAGATCGTCGTTGGGTGCGCGTCCGTCAAGCGCCTGCTGCGCGTGTACGATGGCCCGCAATCCGAGCCAGGCGCCGCTCGCTTCGTCGCCGGACGGATAACCGAAGCCGCCGGCGACCCTGCATTCGCCATTGCCGTCGAGCACGGCCGCCTGACTGCCGGTGCCAAGCGCAACGACCACGCCCTGCGCGCCGCCATGCGCGCCCAGCAAGGTGGTGTACACGTCGCTTTCCACCGCGAGCCCGGCTAGCGCCGGCGCCTGGGCGCGAAACGCGGCCAGCCAGTCGCGATTATTGACCCCTGCCAGGCCGCAACCGAGTACGCAGCGCGCCCAGTCCAGCGGCATGCCGGCACGTGCGAATGCTTCGACGCAGCCGGCCGCAATCGCCTGCCACGCCCGTTCCACGCCGAGCCCCAGCCCTGAGGGCCCGCTCGCCGCCTGCGCCAGTTCACGGCCCTGCGCGTCGCCGAGCACGACGCGCGTACCGCTGCCGCCGCCGTCAATGCCGATCAAAAAGAGGTCTTTATTCATCGAATCGAGTGAGTTCAGGTGGTGAATAACGCTAGCGTGGCAGGTCAGTTTCAATCCCGCAATCGGCCGAATGGCCAGCTTGCGGCGCGCACGGCTTCCGCTATGCTGACGGACGACATGACAACGCGGGAGCGCGAAAGTGACACAGCGATGCAACTGGGTATCGAGCGAAGCGCTCGCACACTACCACGACACCGAGTGGGGCGTGCCCTCGCGCGACGATCGGCATCTGTTCGAACTGCTGGTGCTGGAAGGCGCCCAGGCTGGGTTGTCATGGTCGACGATTCTTAACAAACGGACCGGCTATCGCCGCGCCTTCGCCGACTTCGAGATCGACAAGGTCGCGCGCTTTACGCCTGAACATGTCGATGCGCTGGTGCTGGACGAAAGTATCGTGCGTCATCGCGGCAAGATCGAGTCGGCCATCACCAACGCGCGCGCCGTGCAGAAGATTCAGGCCGAACACGGCTCGCTCGCCAACTTCGTATGGTCGTTCGTCGATCAGACGCCGATTCAGAACGATTGGGCGTCATATAAACAGGCGCCTGCGTCGACCGAAATTTCGGACGCGCTCAGCAAGGGGCTCAAGCGCTATGGCTGTAAATTCGTCGGCTCGACGATCTGCTATGCGTTCATGCAGGCGGTCGGCATGGTGAACGACCACGAGGCAAGCTGCATGTGCCGCGCGCGATGCGCGGCGCTGGGCAAGAAGGGACGCAACCGCAAGGCCGGCTGAAGCGGCCGCGGCAGCGGTTGCCAGTCAGCACCTCGTGCCACGCGTCTGAGGGGGCGCCGCTTCCGTTCCAGGCAACCGTCGGCTATCCGGTAAAGCCCTCTCTACAATTTTCACACGGCCAGTCGTTATAGAAGGTAAGTGCCAGTCGCGACTGTGGCGGGCGGCGTCGCCAGTGGCGTAAGCGGCATAAAAGGCGAACGCAAACGGGCCAAACTCGGGAATTAAAGGCTTTTCGCCGTGCTAGTCGGGGATTCGTTAGCTGGCGTGTGCCCGATACTGCCCCTCATGCGCTCGAACAACGAATAACCGCTGCGTAATACGTGGGAGACCAACCATGAAAACCCATAACTTCCTGACCCATCAGGAGATTTTCGATCAGGCCGTCAACCATCTGTTCAGTCAGAAACGCGCCGCCTTGCTGCCGCGTGGTGGCGGCGCTTACCGCGGCTACTGCGGCGGTTGCCCGGTCGGCAGCTTCATCAAGCCACGCGATTACATGAGCTCAATGGAAGGTGTTCCGGTGCGCTACATCGGCAAGGCGCCCATCGAGGTGCCGGCTTATATGGATGCCGGTATCTCCGCGCTCAAAAAGGCCCTCCTGCGCGCCCGCCTCAATGTATACGACCCGGCCACAGTCTCTCTGCTGAGTTGCCTGCAAAACGTGCACGATGTGTTTGGCACGTGGGAATGGCATGAGCGTCTGGCTTCAATCGCCCGCCAATTCGGGCTGTCCGCCGAGCGCCTGAAGAACGCCGCGTAACGGGCCTCGGTTAACGGCAAAACCCAAGGTCAATCGATTCCCCAAAAGCAAAACGGCGATGTGGCTTCTTTCGAAGCTCACACCGCCGTTCGGCGTACAGTGCGCGAAATGCAGCGCGAAAAAACGTGCTTAGTGCAGCTTTTTCGGCAGCATCTGGCTGCGCAGGCGCTTGTGCAGGCGCTTCACAGCAGCAGCCTTCTTGCGCTTACGTGCCGTGGTCGGCTTTTCGTACGATTGGCGCTCACGCAGTTCAGCGATCAGGCCATTCTTTTCGATTGCGCGACGAAAGCGGCGAATCGCCACTTCGAACGGCTCGTTTTCTTTCAGAAGAATCGTCGTCATGTAATTCCTAACTCAATCACTTGATAGGGGTAAATTGCGTGGCGGATACCGCTCACGCGCCGGCCCTCCGGTCGTTCCGATTCATGGCCAGTAACAGGCAAACGCGGGCAGAACCCGGCCAAACCATGAATGAAACGAGAGGCATAACGGCCACGGAGGCCGGAAAAGAGAGGTGGGGAGTTCACCGCGGAACGCGGACAAACGTCATGCCGAAGCCGCGTCTGCTGCCGTTTCGCCAACCTTTCATCAATGAAAAACATTGACGAAACAGGCAAAGATCTCAATTCACTCCCGATGATATCAGGAAACTCTCCATCCTACCAGGGGTTTAGCGATCGCGCCAGGCCTCGCGCACGGTCAGGCGCTTGCCTCGTCCAGCTCGCGGATATCGGCGCCCGTCAGCATCAGATGGACGGCGGCGGCGAGGCTTTTGAGCTGGTCGACCGAGGTCGCGCTGGCAATTGGGGCCGTTACACTCGGGCGGGCAATCAGCCATGCCAAGGCAACGGTGGCCGGCGTGCTGCCGTGCCGCCCGGCAACCCGGTCGAGCGCGTCCAGAATCCGCAAACCGCGCTCATTCAGATACTTCTCGACCCGGCTGCCGCGCACCTTGTTGGCCAGATCGGCCTGGGAGCGGTATTTGCCGGACAGAAAGCCGCTGGCCAGACTGTAATACACCACCACGCCGAGTTGATTGGCGAGCGCCACCGGCTCGATGTCGCGCTCATATTCGGCGCGGTCGTACAGGTTGTACTCCGGTTGCAGCAACTGGTATTCGGGCAGCCCATGCTGACGGGATACGGCGAGCGCTTCCTCGACGCGCGCGCCACT
The DNA here is from genome assembly GCF_902833645.1 of Paraburkholderia fungorum. Taxonomy (GTDB): domain Bacteria; phylum Pseudomonadota; class Gammaproteobacteria; order Burkholderiales; family Burkholderiaceae; genus Paraburkholderia; species Paraburkholderia fungorum. Next base: position 1,354,197 of record NZ_CADFGE010000001.1, on the reverse strand, counting down.
GTAGTTCGACGCGCCGATCACCCGCACCTTGCCCGCCTCGATCAGCTTCTGATAGGCGCCCAGCGTTTCGACCAGGGGCGTTTCGGTGTCGTCGTCGTGAGAAAAATAGACGTCGATGTAATCGGTTTGCAAGCGTCGCAGCGAATCCTCGACGGCCGCCTGAATATTCGCTGCGGATAAACCCTTGCGCTGCGGGTGCTTGGAAACCTTGGTGGCGAGCACGATCCGGTCGCGCTTGCCGCTCCGCCTGAACCACTTGCCGATGATAGTTTCCGATTCGCCGCCGTGGTTGCCCGGCACCCACGCGGAATAGACATCGGCGGTATCGATGAAGTCGAGTCCTGCATCGACAAATGCATCCAGGATAGAAAACGAGGTCGCTTCATCAGCGGTCCAGCCAAATACATTGCCGCCGAACATAAGCGGTGCGACCTCCAATTCGGAACGTCCAATCCGTCGCTTTTGCATGATTTCTCCAGGGTTTGCCTCAGGAGAAAACGAGAATACGCCGTCTTTTCAATACTTGCAGTGAAGCGCCCGAACCAGGCTGCAAGCGGCTTACAGACGAGTGATCGGGTAATCCGCCGTAAAGACAATTGGGTCGCTATTGCACAAAGTCCCTCAAGTTTTTTTTACACGCGCCGTCAACCTTCACTGAGGCGGCCAGCAATGAACGAGTGCTTCCGCCGATGCCAACGTGGCGTTTTGGGCTCAAGGCTTATTTAGGAGATTTTCATGCTCGGAATCAATAGCAACATCAACTCGCTGGTTGCACAGCAAAACCTTAATGGCTCGCAAAGCGCCCTCTCGCAAGCCATTACGCGCCTGTCGTCGGGTAAGCGCATCAACAGCGCAGCGGACGACGCAGCAGGTCTGGCGATCTCGACGCGTATGCAAACGCAGATCAACGGCCTGAACCAGGGCGTGTCGAATGCGAATGACGGCGTGTCGATGATTCAAACCGCATCGAGCGCACTGTCGTCGCTGACCTCCAGCCTGCAACGTATCCGCCAGCTGGCCGTGCAAGCATCGACCGGCACGCTGTCGTCGAGCGACCAGGCAGCACTGCAGCAAGAAGTTTCGGCGCAGATCTCGGAAGTCAACCGTATCGCGTCGCAAACGACGTACAACGGCACGAACATTCTGGACGGCTCGGCAGGTAACGTGACGTTCCAGGTCGGCGCGAACGTTGGCCAGACCATCAGCCTGAACCTGACCCAGTCGATGTCGGCTGCGAAGATCGGCGGCGGCCTGGTGCAAAAGGGTCAAACGGTCGGCACGGTGGCTGTTACGACGGACGTCAACGGCGCGTACACGTCGGCGGCCAATCCGGCAATCACGTCGGTCAACGTTCTGTCGGACGGCAACGGTGGCTTCACGTTCACGGACCAGAACAATCAGGCGCTGAGCTCGACGGCAGTCGCGGCAATCTTCAGCTCGGGCGCGACCACGGGTTCGGGCACTGCGATCACGACCCTGACGCTCAGCTCGACGCTCGCAACGTCGATGGGTACCACGGCAGGCAATGCTGCAACGGCAGCAGTTGCTCAGATCAACGCAATCAATGCGCCGCCGACCGTTTCGAACCTGAACATCAGCACGGTGACTGGCGCGAACGAAGCAATGGTCTCCATCGACAACGCACTGCAGACGGTTAATAACCTGCAAGCGGCGCTGGGTGCCGCACAAAACCGCTTCACGGCAATCGCTACGTCGCAGCAAGCTGAATCGACCGACCTGTCGTCGGCACAATCGCAAATCACGGACGCCAACTTCGCGCAAGAAACGGCGAACCTGAGCAAGGCGCAAGTGCTGCAACAAGCAGGTATCTCGGTGTTGGCGCAAGCTAACTCGAACCCGCAGCAAGTTCTGAAGCTCCTGCAGTAAGAGCTGACGCAGTAACGTCGATGCGCCGCGCGCGAGTGCGGCGCATCGACGGGTTCCAGACAACGGGAGGCTCGCCTCCCGCTGTGCATTCCAATCATGAAGTGATGTAGCATCGCGCACCACCCAATACAGATTTCCAGACGCCCGGAGCCTCTGCAATGTCCTCGATCTCGACCACGTCTACTGCGGCATCGACCGCCGCTGCCAATGCCGCGCTGCAATCGGCCGCGCAATCGATCATCAGCGGCTCGACCGGCAACACGTCGATGGACGTAGGGACGCTCGTCACGGCACTCGTGAACGCGAAGACCGCGGGACAAGCCGCCGCTCTGACGGCGCAACAAACCACCGACAACACGCAGGTGTCCGCATACGGCGCACTGACCGCCGCGCTGGACGCGCTGCAGTCGGGCATCGCGGGCCTCACCAACGGCTCCACGCTGTCGACCTTCTCGGCCACCGCGAGCGGCACCGGATTGACGGCCACCGCAGGCTCGGGCGCCGTCGCCGGCAGCTACTCGATCGGTGTTACGCAGATCGCCAGCTCGCAGGCGTTGTCCTCGGCAGCCTTCGGCGCGACGACGCAGCTGGGCACCGGCACGATGACGATCTCGATCGGCAGCCAGTCGATGAACATCAACGTCGACAGCACCAACAACACGCTCTCCGGCATCGCCGCTGCGATCAACTCCGGCACCGGCAACCCCGGCGTGACGGCGACCATCGTGACCGGTTCGGACGGCGCCCACCTGGTGCTGCGCGCGGCGAACACCGGCGCCGCCAACGTCATCAACGTCTCGGTCAACGCCACTACCGACAACGGTCTGTCGAGCCTTGGCGTGACCTCGACCGCGAGCACCACAGGCGGTCAATCGTCCTTCACGTCGGCGAATTCGAGCAACGCCTGGACGCAAAGCTCGTATGCCCAGGATGCGGAATTCACGATCGGCGGAATCGCCGCGAGCAGCGCGACCAACGCGGTGACCACCGCCATTTCCGGCGTCACACTGAACCTGTCGGCGGCGGCCGCCGGTTCGACGCAAACCTTGACCGTCGCGGCGGACACCACGGCGGAAAGCACCGCGATCAACAATTTCGTCAGCCTCTACAACACCGTCGTCACGACGATGGCGACGCTCACGTCATTTAACTCCTCGTCCTCATCGCAAGGCCCGCTGCTGGGCGACTCGACACTGCAGACGATCAAGAACACGCTGGCCACGATCGTAGGCGGCGCGGTCGGCTCGGGCACCACGGGCAGCACGCTGGCGGCGATCGGCATTACGCTGAAGGACGATCCGGCCGACGGCACGATGGTGGTCAATAACACTACGCTGAGCGCCGCGCTGACGAGCAGTCCGGCGACAGTCGCCTCGCTCTTCAACTCGACCAACGGCATTGCCGAGCAGTTGAGCAGCAGCATCACCAATTTCACGCAGACCGGCGGCCTGATCGATACGCGCACCAGTGCGTTGAATACCGATCTGCAGAGCATCACCACGCAGCAAAGCGCGCTGGCGGATTACACTGCGCAACTGACGAGCCAGTATCAGGCGCAGTTCACCGCGCTCGACACGCTGATGGCGACAATGAACAACAATTCCCAGTACCTGACCGCGCTGTTCGGCGGCGCCAACAGCGCCGGCGCGCTGGCGTCGGCCAACAACGCCTGAGCCCATGGACCCGATCGAAATGAACCAGACCGAACTGATCGAACGGCTGCTGTCGATGACCCGGGAAATCGAGCAGGCCGCCTCGCTCGCCGACTGGCCGGAAGCGGCCCGTCTGACCGAAATGCGTTCGCCGTTGCTGATGTCGCTGTCCGCGGATCAGGAACCGGCCGCGCTGGAGATGATCCGCCGGATTCAGGCCATCGACGAAGCACTGCTCGCCGACGCGGAAACCACGCAAAACGAATTGCACGCCGAGTTCGAAGCTGCGATGGGGCGCACCAAAGCCGCTGGCGAATATCAGCGGATGGCCCGGTTGTAAGCGAGCTGGCGGTACGGCCTCCCTCCGGCCGCACCACGCAAGGCGCACCGCGGAACCTGACTCTGGATCGGCTCCGCGGCATCGAATGGAAGTACCGAACAATAAGAACTACGCGCTGAAGTCAGGGCGCGCTCGTTCCCTCGGCCCGCCTCGTGCGGGCTTTTTTCATGGCGTTCGGCCTTTCGCCGCCGCGCCCCATGCGCTAAACAGGCGGCCTTTTCACCGTCATCTCCGCGCATCGGAAACGCCCTCTCCACCGCACAATTTCCGTCATAGACCATTCTGCGCTGAGACCATGACTCTCCTCCACGAGCAGCCGACGGCTGAACCCTTGACGCCCGAACAGCAACTCGAGCAAGACATCGCTCTGGTTTTGCAGACCGCGTTGGCGCATCACCACAAGGAGGAGTTCGACGACGCCGAAGCGCTGTACAAGGCGATCCTCGACGCCCGACCCGCCCACACCGACGTGCTGTACAACCTCGGCGTGCTGTACGTGCAACGCAAACAACCGGCCGACGCGCTGCCGTATCTCGAAGCCGCATTGGGCGGCGCGCCGGATAACGGTCAGTTCTGGGTCGCCTACATCAATGCGCTAATCGATGCAGAGCAGATCCCGGCTGCATGGCTTGCGCTCGAAATGGGCCAGCAACGAGGGTTGAAGGGACCGGCGGTCAACGGTTTGATCACGCGCATGGCGTATGACGGCACGCAGCTCTCGACCGCCGCCGTAGCGCCGAAGGTGCAGCCTTCCATTACCGCGGAAAGCGCTGGGACCCGCGCCGCCGGATCAGCCAACAACAAGCCCGTAGCAGCGATCGATACACGCCGCCCGAACCCGCAGGAACTGAATCGCTTCGCCTCGCTGTTCAAAAAAGGCCAGCTGCCACAGGCGATCAAACTCGCGCGTGATCTGACCGAGCGGTTTCCCGCGCACGGACAATCATGGCGTTCGCTCGGCATTGCATTGCATCGCGCCGGGCACTACGTCGAGGCGATCGAACCGTTCAGGACGGCGATTTCACTGGGAAGCGACGACGCCGAAGCACGCAATACACTCGCCGACCTGCTTCGCCTGACCGCCAACCCGGCCGCCGCGGAAGTCGAGTCCAGAAAACTGCTTGAGCTGAATCCCAACTATTCAGAAGGTCATCGCGTGTTGGGCCTCATCCTCGCTGCCCGCGGAAGGTACCGTGAAGCGATCGCCTCATGCAGACGAGCGGTCGAACTGACGCCCCAGCACGGCGAATCGCACGGCACACTGGGCGTGGTATTGCTGGAACACGGCGCCTCGCAGGAAGCGACTCCGTCGTTTCGTCGCGCACTGGAACTTGAGCCGAAAAACTCGCTGACGCGCAGCAATCTCCTGTTCTGTCTCGCGCACGATCCCAACGTTGATACCGAAGAGATCTACGCGGAACATCGAAAGTTTGCCCAAATTCATGAAGCGCCTATGCGCTCCAAATGGCCGAAGCACAATAATAGCCGCACGCCGGGGCGGCGCCTTCAGATCGGTATCGTCTCGGGCGACCTGTTCCGGCACGCCGTCGCTTCATATCTGATGCCGGTCATGGAACCGCTCGCGAACGACGAGAGCCTGACGCTCCATATGTACTACAACCACGTGATCGAGGACGACTATACGCTGCGATTGCATAGCCAGGCGGATCACTGGAACATGGTCGCTGGCATGAGCGACGAGCAACTTGCGGCCAGGATTCGCGCCGACAATATCGATATTCTGATCGACCTGAGTGGCCACACGGGCCGCAACCGGCTTCAGGCGTTGACACGCAAGCCCGCACCGATTCAGGCGAGCTGGATCGGCTACCCGGCGACCACCGGGCTCGACGCCATGGACTATTACCTCAGCGACCGCTTCTTCACACCGTTCGGCGACATCGAGCGCCAGTTCTCCGAGAAACTCGTGCACCTGGCCGCCATCGGGCCGTTCCATCCTGAGAAGAATGCGCCGCCAGTCAACATTCTGCCGGCGATGCACAACGGCTATATCACTTTCGGCAGTTTCAACCGTCTGAACAAGTTGCGCGCCGACGTGATCGCCGTGTGGGCGAAGCTGCTGCGCGCACTGCCCACCTCGCGGATGGTGCTCGGCTCGATGAGCGGTGAGGAGGGTGACGAAACGCTGATCGACTGGTTCGTGCAGGAAGGTATTTCGCGCGACCGGCTCAGCTTCCGCCCTCGCTCGACGGTGCCCGTCTACCTGCAACAGCATTTCCAGGTGGACATCTGTCTCGACACTTTTCCCTACACCGGATCGACAACAGTCCTGAATTCCCTGTGGATGGGCGTGCCCACCCTGACGATCGCCGGTCAGACAATGGCCAGCCGCGCAGCAGCCGCGTGGTTGAGTCACACCGGCCTCGAAAACTTCGTGGCCACCGACGCGGATGATTTCGTCACCCGGGGTGTAGCCCTGGCCTCGGACATACCGGCGCTCGCGGCGCTACGCACGGGGTTGCGCGAGCGTTGCAGAGCGTCAGCGGTGTTTCAACCGGAAGTGGTCGCGGCAAGCCTCTCGCGAGCGCTCCATGTGATGTGGCAGCGCTGGCGCGACGGTCTGCCGCCCGTGGCCTTCAGTGTGGACGATGCGCAAACGGCAGACCGCAGCCCGGTTCAAACCGCCTGACGATACCCATCCGCGACCCGGACTAAAAAAAAGCAGCGAGGAAATCATGGGCTCAAGCGCTCCTCTTCGTGCGATCACGTCACTGGACGACGAACGCATCTATGTGACTCAGCCGCATCTGCCGCCGCTGGCCGAGTTCCTGCCGTACCTCGAAAAAATCTGGAACAGCAAGACGCTGACCAACGGCGGTCCGTTCCATCAGCAACTCGAGAAAGCGCTCTGCGAGTATCTGGGCGTGGAGCATCTGGCGCTATTCGCGAACGGTACGCTCGCGCTCGTGACTGCGCTGCAAGCCCTGCGCATCAACGGCGAAGTCATTACCACGCCCTATTCGTTCGCCGCCACCGCGCATTCGCTGCTCTGGAACGGCATCAAGCCGGTTTTCGTGGACGTCGACCCCGACACGCTCAATCTGGATCCGGAAAAGATCGAAGCGGCGATCACGCCGCAAACCACCGCGATCATGCCGGTGCATTGCTACGGCCACCCGTGCGACGTGCAAGCGATCCAGAAGATCGCCGACAACTACAACCTCAAGGTCATCTACGACGCCGCGCACGCGTTCGGTGTGCAGACCGAAGAGGGCAGCGTGCTCAAGCATGGCGATCTGTCGATCGTCAGTTTCCACGCCACCAAGGTTTTCAATACGTTCGAAGGCGGTGCGATCATCTGCCCGGACGCAAAGACCAAGCAGCGCATCGACCATCTGAAGAACTTCGGTTTCGTGGACGAAGTAACTGTCGTGGCAGCCGGCATCAACGGCAAGATGAGCGAAATCAATGCCGCGTTCGGGCTTCTGCAACTGCAACACGTCGACAATGCATTGGCAAAACGCAAGACGATCGACGCGCAGTATCGCGAGCTGCTGGCCGATGTACCCGGCATCCGCTGCCTGTCGGACGCAGGCGAAAAAGTCGCGAATTACGCTTACTTTCCCGTCCAGGTCGAAGACCACTTTCCGATCAGCCGCGACGCACTCTACGAGCGCCTGAAGGAACATGGTATCTATGCGCGCCGTTACTTCTATCCGCTGATTTCCGAGTTTCCGATGTATCGTGGCCTGCCGTCCTCGCACAAGGACAACCTCAGTGCGGCCAGCGCGGCGTCGAAACGGATCCTGTGCCTGCCAATCTATCCCGATCTGAACCCGGTGCACGTTGAACGCATTGTCAGCATCATTGCCGGCATTCAATGAATTGAGCCGGTCTTAAAAGCGGAACGTGGACCATGCAGAACATCGTGCTTGTCGGGTCTTCCGGCCACGCCAAAGTCGTTATCGACATTGTCGAAAAGCAGGGGTCCTACCGGATTGCCGGCCTCATCGACGCCTTTCGCAAGGTAGGCGAAACAACGCTCGGCTATCCGGTGCTGGGTAGCGAATCCGATCTTGCGCGCCTTGCCATGGAACACGATCTGAACGGCGTGGTCATCGCGATCGGGGATAACAGCGTTCGCGCGAACGTAGCCGCCAAGGTAACCGCTACCTCTCCACACCTGCCGTTCGTTAGCGCGGTCCACCCAGCGGCCAGCGTCGGCAAAGGGGCCCTCATCGGCGCCGGTACGGTCGTCATGGCCGGCGCGGTGATCAACGCCGATTGCCGCGTGGGCCGGTTCTGCATCGTGAACACGAAGGCGTCGCTCGATCACGACTGCATCATGGAGGATTTTTCGAGCCTGGCGCCTGGCGTAACCACCGGCGGCAATTGCCGCATCGGCAGCCACGCCGCGGTGAGCATTGGCGCTGTGCTGCGCCATGGCATCACGATTGGCGAACACAGCGTGGTGGGTGCAGGATCGATTGTGATGAAACCGGTCGAGCCTTTTTCGGTGACCTACGGCAATCCCGCGAAGAAAGTCCGGGATCGCCAGCAAGGCGACAAGTATCTTTAAGCAGGCTCAGCCGCCACCGCATCACCTCCGGAACCGCCCACCCCCGCCGCCGAAATGCCGCTGTGGCTGAAACTGCCCACTCGCGCGCGCATTTCCAAGGTCATGCCCCTGCCTGAGCGAATCGAGCCGCTGGGTCTGGCTCGCGTTCGGCTGCACGGGCTGCCAGCCGTCGGCGCCGTGCTGCTCCCAGCCGCCGCCTTGCTGGTGCCGGTAGACGTTGCCGTCGCTGCCTGCATAGACATTGCCGTTATTCCACGCGACGGCCTTGCCCGTGTCCTTGTTGCCCACAATGCCCTTCGTGCCCGCCTGATGATCGCCTGAATACGCATTGCCGGTCACACCCGCCTCAGCCGCGCCGTAGCGCCCCGTCTGCGCGTTGTAGCCGGCGCGTTGCCGACCCGCCGCATAATCGCCGGTGGCTTCGTTGCCCGCCACACCGCCGCGCGCCGCGCCGCTGCGTCCTGTCGACGGATTGCTGAACGAGCCTTGCCGTCCCGCAGCGAAGTTGCCGTTGTAGGCGTTCTCGACCGCGCCGCGGCTCGCCTGGAAGTGACCACCGGTGTACGGATTGAAGCCCGACGCCGCCGTGCCGGCCCAGCTATTGCCGGTCCAGCCGTTCCAGCCGCTCGCGTGGGTCACGGTGCCCTGCCCCCAGCGGCCGTAGATATTGGCCTGGTTGACGTTCGCGTATTGCCAGCTCCACGGGCCACCGCCCCAATACGGTCCCCAGTACGGCGACGGCGCGCCCCACGTGGCGCCGATCGCAAAGCCGAAGGCAAAGCCCACCGTGGTGCCGAGCGCGAAGCCCGCGCCGTAGCCGTAGGTGGCCGGATAGCCGTAGTAGACCTCGCCGACATAGGGCGGATAGACATAGCCCGTGCCGTACACGACGGTCCCGTCCGCATTGACGACCACGCCCATGTAGCCCGGCGTGTAGCCGACCACCACCGTATCGGGCGTTGCCGAATAAACGTGAACGTAGGTGACGTAATGCACGGGCGACGCCGCCGGAATCGTATAGATCGCGGCCGGCACGGTATCGGCGACACGCCACGGGCCGCTTGCCGCGCTCGCGGTGAACCAGATTCCGTTGGCAACGGCGAAAAATTGCGAAGGCGCGGTCTCGATCACCGGTGTCGCTGTATTCACCGCATACGACAACGACGTGCCCGCGATACCGACGAACTTCGGCGCACCGTCATAGACGACCTTCAAGGTCGTGGTCTTGCGCGATACGGTCGCCGTCTGCGGGATGGTTGCCGCAATTGCCGCCTCTTTTGCCTGCGGCGTCCCCGGCACCGAGACGAGTGCATTCGCGTGCGGATCGTCGGCGGCGATCTTCGAAAAATCGGCGGGCAGGCTCTTGCCGTCGACAAAGGTCCACGGTCCGGAAAGGCTCACTGCGCTGAACCAACGGCCCGACAGCAGCAGGTAGTAATGACTGTCGCCCGGTTCGACGAAGAGCGCATGGTCGGCATTGGCGACGGACAGCAGATTCACGCCCTTCACCGGTTGCAATGCCGGTTTGCCGTTCGTCACCACCAGTTCGGCCGGTTGCGCGGCGACCACCACGTCCGGCGCCCGCGCGGGCTTCTTGCCGTCGGCGGGCAACATCGGATCGGACTTGAGATTGGTTTGCGCTTTGTTCGCCGCGGCAACCAGTTCATGCGGCGGCGTTGCGTTCAGATGCCATGGGCCGTCGAGCGCGCTCGACTCGTACCAGTAGCCGGCGGCATTCAGATGCAGCGTGCCGCTCGCGTCTTTGAGCAGCATCGCTCGCGTGTTGATCAGACGTTGATAGTGCGTGTCGCCAAGCGCGCGCCAGTTTGCGTCGCCGTCGACCAGCACGAGCAGCGTGGGGCGCTCGGCAAAGATGATGTTCGGGACGTTGTTCTGCACCGCGAGACCGGGCGCACTGCCTTCGTGAGTACTGGCATAACTGGCCTGCAGTTGCTCGAGCGACGTGACGAGGCCACCTTTGGGAATGCGCGCCTGCAAGGCTTCCTTGACGCCATCGGCTGCGGATGGCGTGGTCGGCATGTCGACCTTGTCGAACACGATGTCGAGCAGTTGCACCGTCGAACTCGTCTTGTCGACTTCAGCGCGCGCGGTGAAATGCGCGACGCCGTAGTTCGGCGTGGCGCCCTTCGCGCCGACGGCGAACGCCGCCCGACCTTCGATCCGGTTTCCCTGCCACACTTCCACCTGCGGCTGATACAGCTCGATGCGTTGCCGTGCGCTATCGAAGTCGCGCGGCCAGGTGGTCGGCACGGGTTGCACAGCGGCAGCGGCGAGCGCTTGCCCAGGCGTCGCGAGTGTCACCGCAAGCGACGTGCAGACGCCCGCGAGCAACACCAGGGATCGCTTCATCGTGAATTTCATGGTGCTTGGTTCCTTCAACACGAACATCGGAAACACGTACGCGGCAATCGGCGCTTGTACCCTGGTTGAAGCCCGCTGCCGCATCCTTTGTGCGAACTCAACCGCACGGGTTAATTCTCGTCAGCGCCAGGCGCTGCCCACCTGCACATAAAAAGCGTTCTGCCCCGGCCCGTGCGCAACGTCGATCCCCATCGACAATCCGAGCTTGCGAGCGATCAGATAGCGAAACCCTGTACCAAAGCCAAACGCGGTCGGCGCCTCCGAAAACGAATGCAGACGGCCATAGGCTCTGCCAACCCCGCCGAAGCCGAGCAGCGCCCAGCGCGGCGTGACGTTCCAGCGGATCTCGGCTTCGGCCGTAAGCTGGTTGCTGTCCTGGAACTTCGCATCGGATACGCCACGCAGCGACACGTACGGCTGCGCAAAAAATGGAATGTTTCCCTGCGAGAAACCGGTGTCGGCTCGCAGGCCGAGCACCCAGCTCTTCGACAGCGGAATCCACTGATAGCCGCGCGCCGTCTGTTCCTGAAAGTTGGTGGAACTGCCAAGCCCCCCGCGCGCGAGGTCCGCTTCGAGTTCCGCATAGGTACCGCTCGACGGATAGAACATGTTGTCGCGCGTGTCGTAGTCGACCACTACGCCGGCCTTGGCAACGCGCTGGTCTTTCTCGAACTCGCGAATCCCCTGCGGAATCGTTCCGCTAAAGCGCGTGCGGGCATCGAAGAAGGTATAGCGCGGACCAACATACCAATGGCTATCGCCGATCCGGAACAACACCTGCTGCACGAGCGCGATGCCATCGAGCTGGTACGCGCGCGGCTGGTTGCGGATGCCGTAGTAGTTCAGATGCAATCCCACTTTGCCGACTACGCCGAGATAGCGGATGTGATCGTCGTCCCAGGTGTGGAAGTGCATCAGTCCCACGCCCCAGCTATGCGTGCCGGTCGCGAAGCCGCCGAGGCCGGTGACGTTCGGCGGCGCCTTGGCGTCGTCGGGTGCATCCGCGCTTTTCTTCGGCATCGTGAAATAGAGGAGGCCCAGACCCAGACCGTAACCGACTGCGGGCTCGGTGATGAGCGTCGGCACAGGCAAGACGCCGCGATGCGTCAGCAGCAGATCGCTCAGGTCGAATGCGCCGTCTTCGGGATCGGTGAATTTCGACGCCGCATGAGCGTGGGCCGACATCAGCAGCACCGCTGCAGCCGCTGCCGCGGTGCGTCTTACACGGCGGCGGTTCTTATCGGCCTCGATCGACAAGGCTGCGTTGACGCGCAACGGCGCACACCGGGCATGACGGATCAGCAAACGCACGCTCCGTTACTTGAAGGTGGCGCTGACCGACAACTCCACCGCATTGCCTTTAGGCCGGTTGCTGACGTTGAACTCGTTCACCCAACGCAACGACGCCGACACCGGCGTTTTCTGAAGCTTGCCCGACCACGTGACCATTGGCCCGAGACCCACGGAATGCCCCTGATTTCCGCCGGTGACATCGGCAAGACCACCGCTGTCATGACCGAGTTGCTGGATATAACCGCCCACGACGCCCACGCCCCAGCCGCCGAAGCGTTTAAGCGCGAGCACATCGAGCACGCTGACCGGTGCGTTGTGATAGTGGGTATCGCTGTTGGCCGTGTAGAACCCGATGCCGTAGTTCACGGACAACTCGATTTCTTCTTTCGGGAACAGCTTCGTATAGGCGACCGTCGGCGTGAAGGTCCACGTGTTCTGTCCGGCATTGGCGAGCCGGCTGGTGGAATAAGCACCGGTCGGCGCATAGATCTGTACGCTGAGCGCGATGTGATCGGTCTTGGTCAGGTGATAACCCGCGACGATCGGCGTAAAGAACAGATCGGCGAACTGGGTGTTATGGTCGTTCGGCAAACGGCCGTGGAACGATGAGATGTCGGTGTACTGGAACGGCACGCCGAACGATGAGGCGAAATTCCAGCCGCCCGCGGTGATCCCCCACGTCTTCACCGCGTTGGCGATGGTGTACACGGCGGTTACGTCTATACCCGCGGTAATCTGCCCGGCGATCGGAATGGTCTTGCTCGCGCCTAACGAGCCTTCGTAGTAGATGGTGGTAGCCGACACGATCCAGTCGTCGGTAGGCGGCACGACACCGGCGTATGGCGTGACCTGCATACCGGTAATCGGCCGGCCGATGCCACCTTCAGTCGCCCATCCTTGCTGGGAGACAACCAGGCCTGCGGTGGTCAGAAGCGCACCCGCGCCCCACCTGGCGAGTGACCGGTTTGCGGACAAATGATTGCGGCGACTCATAGTCATCCTCACGAAAATAAGTTTCCGCATTCTCACTCTGCGGACGAGGCTGTAGACGACGTGCGGCCACAAGCCACAGCGATGCGCGACGAGGCGATTCTCACGGCTGGCGCACGATCGGCGGTGGCGTCCAGCTGCCGTCAAGCGCCGGCTGCTGCGGCCAGTAGGCGCGCACATACAGCGAGAACGCTTCGTTGGCCGGCGCCGGCAGCCAGTTGGCGAGTTTGTCGTCGCCGGGGCTCGTGCTCTGCACATATAGCGTCAGCGAGCCGTCGGCATTGAATTTCAGGTCCTTGTTCTTGGTGCCGAGCGAGTAGCGGTTTTGCGCGTTCGGCGAGAAGAAGTGATGCGCGTTGTACAAGGTCAGCGACCAGAATCCTTTGACCGGCGGCAATCTGTCTTTCGCGAACGTCACTGTGTAGTTCGCATTACCGTCGAGGCGTTGACCGGATGCGTCGGCATCGGCATAGAAATACTTGGTCTCGTTTGGCTTGTTGACGAAGATGTTCGACTTCGCCACCGCCGTACGCGTGAAGTAGTCCGTGCCGAACGCAGCGCCGTTGCTGATGGTGTTCCAGTTGGCGGGCAGCTGTTTGCCGAAGGTGTTGAAGTTGAATAGTGGCGTGACCAGATCCGCCTCGGCCTTCACTGCTTCTTCGACGATCGCGGTCTTGATCGCCGGATCTTTCCGCGCCGCCGCGATCAGCGCGCGCGCCTGCGCATAGAGCGCTTCTTCGCCGGGTTGCGGCGGCGTCTCGTCGAGTACTGTGGGCAGTTCATCCCAGAACCGGTTTGGATCGACCCACTTGATCTCTTCGGCGTTGCCGCCCGCGGCGGCACCGGCCGAACCGAAACTCGGCGACTTCGACCAGTCGGTCTCCTTGACCTTGCCGTCGTACTCGGCGAGCGGATACAGGCCCACCTTGGCGAGCACCGGCTGCACGGCCGCGCGATCTTCAGCCGTGTCGTCCATGAAAACGCGCGGGATGAAGCTGCCGACGCCGGTCGGCGAGCGGAACACCTGACGGATGCCCTTCGGCACCTGACCGTGCCAGTCAGGCCCGGCTAACAGATAGAAGCCCGGACGCGTGCCGTACATCTTGCCGAGACTCGCGAACCCGTCGGTACGCAGATCGACCGCCTGATAGACCCAGAAGCGTTTGCCGAAATCGGGCACCTGCACGACCACCGGGGTCTGGTTCAGATCGAGAATCGCGGAGCCGTAGACCACGTCCTGATTCGGACACGCGACAAAGCGCTCCTGCGGCTGGATATAGTCGCGCAGCATCGACAGATGGTTGGGCGGGGCGACCGGCACGACGCCGCCATTCAGGCCCGGCTGCGGCACCTGCCTCATCGCCAGCAAGCGGCCGTAGACGTTCACCATCGGCCACGCCCAGAAGTAGGTCTGCCGCGCGACCAGCCGCGCGTACTGGTCGGAGATCGCATAGCCCGCTACCGGACCCGGCACCGACGCTGCTGCGCTGGCATTGGCATGGGCCGGCTGACCCTGCGGTGTCTTCGCCAGAATCGGCGCGGCGACCGACGCCAGTACGGCTGCGGTCACCCATGTTGCGGCTTTCTTGTTCATATCGTTCTCAGGTTCGTCCATGCGCGGCCTAGCGCTTTTGCGACGCTGGCTGGTCCCCGGCACCGTCGAGCACGATCCGGCCAGAGCCATAGAGCCGCTCGACGGGGTCGTACACGCCTCGGGACGCGGGCGGCCAGGTCGATGTCATGTCTGCTTTCTCTCAGGTTCCAGTCTATTTGCCGAACGTCATATTCAGGCCTGCGAAGATCGTGAACTTCGGCACCCCGGCACCGGAATGGGCGACCGAGTACTGCGGTTCGATAAACGCGTTGTAGATGGTCGAGCCACCCTTCCACGCCTTGCCGGCACCAAGGCCGACCGGAATGTAGTAGCTGCCGTGCTGCAGATCGAAAGTCCAGATTCCGGTTGAGCGGATGTACCAGCCGCCCGGCAGGTTGAAGATGCCGAACGGCTGCGCGGTAAGCGATTGCGTGGTGGGCCGGCTGCTTTGCCCCGCGAACGAGTGTTGCCATTGCACCAGCGCGCCGAGCAGCCGCGCCTTGGTCGCACTGACCGCGACCGCGGCAAGACCAGCCTGCCACTTGCCGGTGCCGAGGCTCGGGTCGGTGGCCGTCGGCATGGTCACGAGCGGGCCCACGCCAACCTGCACGTCGCCTTCGGACAGCAGGAAAATGTCGAACAGGTTCAGGTCGCCGAGACCGGTGTTATAGCCGCCGCTTGGGTCAGGCCGCGTGCTGACCGGCACCGTGGCGCGAAAAATTTGCGGCACGCCGATCAGGCTGTTCGGGCCGATCGGTACGGTGGGGCGCAGCAGCAGGTCGTTCGTGTGCGCGCTCGCGCCGAACACGCTCGGCGTGTAGTAATTCTGGATGTTGAATGAAGCAGCCAGGTTCAGCGGGTTATTACTTTTATTGGCATCGTCAGCGGAAGCCTGGGCGAACGCAGGCGACAGCAGCACCGAGGCGGCATATAGCGCTGCCGCCAAAATCACGCATTTACAACGCATCGCGCACCTCGTCTATGGGCACTTCTTATAGGCGAACGTATTCCCCATTGCCAAAGCAAATGAATTCAGGAAATAGCATTCGTATTTCTTGATTTAACTCACATTAATCGCGGAAGCGAGTTCGCCCGCCCGGCAGCCACGTGCAGCCGGGAAATGCGCAGAACAGAAAGACGCGCAGTTAAATAGCGCTAAACCTTGCGAGCAGACTGGGAAGACAACACGGCCGGACACAGGGATTGCATGGACGCTCCTCTCAGACCCAAGAACGCCGCACCGAACAAAGCATGCGGAAGATAAAAGGTTCACTACGCGTGAGCTTGTGGCGGAATGGTAGCAAACGTTTCAGGAGATTACAGAGATAAATTTGTAACACGATCGAAAGCTCAGGAATTTTCCGCCCGCCTTAGGTTTTTATAGCCATTCCAATTGCATATTTCTGATATGGCCTTGCCAGTTTTTTTACCCGGTTCATATGAATCCACATGACGGCATCTGCTATCGCGCATTGCCGGCATCGAGGCAGCCGCGTTAAAAAGCAACAGAATGGGCTGCAACAATCACCGCACCCCATTAGACTGGCGCTCGCTTTAGCTTCGACCCACCGCTTTTGATGAGGCTTTCATGATTCGTACGATGCACCGGTACTGCATTGCTTTGACCGTTGTAATTCTTTCAGCTTGCACTGTTACGCCGCGTCACGACGCGGGCGGGTCGCAAGCCGCCGCATCGGCCGCCACGGCGCTGCCGTCATGGAACGACACAGCGACCCGACGCTCGATTGTCGATTTCGTCACGCTGGTCACCACGCCCGAGTCGAAGGACTTCATTGCGCGTGCTGACCGGGTTGCCGTGTTCGACAACGACGGCACGTTGTGGCCGGAGCAACCTGCCTCGGTGCAACTGGTGTTCGCGCTGCAACGGGTGAAAACGGTGGCCGGGCGGCATCCGGAATGGAAGCGGCAGGAACCCTTCCGCTCGATTCTGAGAGGCAATCTGAAAAGCATCGCGGGGAGCGGCGATGCCGGCTCGATGAGAGTGCTGGCGGCCGCGCATGCCGGCATGACCAGCGATCAATTCGCCGCGCTCGTCCACGAATGGTTCGACTCCGCGAGTGACCCGCGCTTTAACCGCCCGTACGCCGAGCTCGCTTATCAGCCAATGCTCGAACTGCTCGCCTACCTGCGCGCCAATGGCTTCAGGACCTATCTAGTGACGGGCAGCGATGTCGAGTTCGTCCGCGACCTGGCGCAGCGTGTCTACGGCATTCCGCCCGAGCAGGTGATCGGCAGCACCGTCAAATACAAGTATGGCCAAACGAACGGCGCCGTCACGCTGACCCGGCTTGCGCAGGTCGACAATCTGGTCGACGGCGCCGCCAAACCGCTCGCCATCGACCGTGTGATCGGCAGGCGCCCTGTGATCGCGTTCGGCAACGCCGACGGCGACGTGCCAATGCTCGAATGGACCGCCGCCGGCGACGGTCCGCGCCTCGCGGCACTGCTGCATCACACCGACGGTGAGCGGGAGTACGCGTACGACCGCTCGGCGAAAAGCGGCAAGCTCGACAAGGGTCTGGACGAAGCCGGCGCGAAAGGCTGGCTCGTCGTCGATATGAAGGATGACTGGAAGACGGTGTTCAAGGCGGATAGCACGGCTACGCTGCGGCTTCCTCCAATTAGGCACGGCAATGTGGCCGGAGACGCGGTCGCACGTTGAGATTGCCGCACGCTCGCGCCCCCGCCTTGGGACGCGCAAGCGAGCGCGGCCGCGCCGCTAAGGTCGGTCGACGTCTATGACCGCAGTGAGGCTCCGAGGAGCGGCCATTTTGGATGTGACTTTTGGGGCTATGCGACCGCGGGCTTTGGGGCGGGATTCCTTGGCTTTTTGCGGACGCAAATTTCCCGCAATGCCTTAGCTGACGAGGGATTTCAGGACTTCAGGGGAATTCAGAGGAACATCAGATGGTGCGCCCGGCTGGGATCGAACCAGCAACCCCTGCCTTCGGAGGGCAGTACTCTATCCATTGAGCTACGGGCGCTTCAACACGAAAGCGCGGCAACCTGAACAGGAGCGACGCCAAAGCGAGACCGAAAGGATACCCGGTTTCGGCCCAACCGTCCACCGGACGGCCTATATGGCGGGATTGGGCGGCTTCGGCCCGCCATCCAGGCGCCGCCGGCCACGCTCCGCGATGCGGGTAAACGCCTGCTGAACACCGCGCCGAGCCCCTCGCCGCCGTCGAAATGTTCCGTCTATAATCGTCCGTGGCTGAATAAAGAACAAGAAGTTGCCGTCACGCTGTACCGCTCACATACCCACGGAGACGAGACAAGCATGAGCGAAGCACCACACGGAGCCCCAATCAAAACCCCCGGGCAGCTCATTGCCGCGATCATTGCCAGTTTTGCGGTACCGATCGTCATCATCGTTCTGCTGGTGATTTACGTCGATAATTCGACACGCACCGGTGCCGGGACAGACAGTCTTTCCGAAGCCGAAGTCAGCGCGCGCATCAAGCCGCTCGCGCAAGTCGACATTCGCGACGCCAATGCGCCACGCGTCTACAAGACCGGCGAAGAAGTCTACAAGGCCGTTTGCTCCGCCTGTCACGCGTCGGGTGCGGCAGGCGCGCCGAAATTCACCAATACCGCCGACTGGGCCCCGCGCATTTCGCAGGGCTTCGACACGCTGTGGCACACGGCGCTCACTGGCAAGGGCGCGATGCCCCCGCGCGGCGGCACCAGCCCGGACGACTACAGCGACTTCGAAATCGCCCGCGCGGTGGTGTACATGGCGAACAATTCCGGCGCGAGCTTCCCTGAACCGGCGCAGCCGGCCGCGGGTGCGGCGGCCGCCGCTTCTGGTGCCGCTGCCGCAGCGCCGGCGGGCGCTTCGGATGCCGGCGCTGCTCAAGCTGCCGCCGCATTGGCCGCTATGGCAAGCGTGCCGCAAGCCGCTGCGCCGGCAGCCGGCGCTGCGCAAAGCGCGGACGCCTCGCAAGCCGGCAAGGCGCTGTACCAGCAGGTTTGCCAGGCATGTCACGCGGCCGGCGTGCTGAACGCACCAAAGTTCGGCGACAAGGAAGCCTGGGCGCCGCGCCTGAAGGACCCAATGGACACCATCTACAACTACGCGCTGCATGGCAAGGGCGCGATGCCGCCCAAAGGCGGCTCGAATGCCTCGGATGCGGACGTGAAAGCCGCCGTCGACTACATGGTCAGCGCGGCGAAATAAGGCATCCGGCGGTTGCTGTAGAACAAAAAATCCCTGCATCGTGACGACACGAGCAGGGATTTTTTTAACGCGTTTCTCTCACGACGATACTCGGCCGGCGCAGATCAGATGCCAGCCGATGCCACCGCGGGATGCTTGAACGCTTCGACAAATGCCAACGCCGGCGTGCTGCGAGCGAGCGACGTGAAATGCGCGTGCAATTCGGCAGGCGCAAGCCATGGATAGCTCAGGCCGTCCTGCAATGCATCGAGCAAAGTGCCGTCTTCGTCCGGCACGACATCCATGCGTGCAATGTGGATATGGAACCCCGTCACAGCCGGCGTCGCGTCGAAATTCCAACGGTACACGCCGTGGCCCACCCGCAATGCGCCGCTTGCCTGTTCGCGCATTATCACTAGCCAGGGCAGCGCGTCGATCGTGTCGCCTCGGACCGCGAGCGAATCGCACACGTAATAGGTGCGGCACTGCGTATATTGAGCGCCGAAATCAGTGACAAGCGTTTTCGCAATTGCATCGGTGCCGACCGTGCGCGCCGGAAACGCGATGTTCGACGTCGCGAGCGAAATGGTGAGCACGGCATCGGGAGCAAAGGCTTCGGCGATGCGCTCGGCCCGCGTGTTGTCTTTCGCGTCGACGTAGGTTTCGAGAGCGCGGCGATAGTGCGCGGGCGGCGGCGTGGGCATGCGAGCGATCTCCAATTGGCGCCCGCTCGACATCCGGCCGACATCGAGTCAGCGGGCCGCACCACTGTAGCGTGCCTGCGCGGAAAACCGCCGATGCACCCGCCGCCCGCAAGGTCTTACTTCAAGGCTTCTGCAACAGCGCCTTCAAACTCGCGAGCCGGTCTTTCGGGGACATCGGCGCTTCTTCCGGCGTCGGCGGCGGCGCATCGTCGAGCAGCATCTCGGGGATGAAACGCGACGGCTCACACACCACGGTTTCGCGCGCCCGCTTGCGCTTCTTGCACCAGTTCAGATGCAGGCTGCGCTGCGCCCGCGTGATCGCGACGTACATCAAACGCCGCTCTTCCTCGATGCGCGCGTCGTCGATCGGTTCGTCATCGGGGCCGCCACGGTGCGGCATGATGCCTTCTTCGACACCCACCAGAAACACGTGCGGATACTCCAGTCCCTTCGACGCGTGCACGGTCGAAAGCCGCACCGCGTCCGGATCCTCTTCGCGGCCTTCGAGCATCGACATCAGCGCCACGGTCTGAATCAGGCCGAGCAGATTCTTGCCGGTGTCGCCGAGGCCGTCGGCCGTGTCGTAGCCGGTGGCCTCACTCGCCTCCGAACCCTCCGGTTCGGCCTTGGTGCCTTTGCGCTTCAGCCATACCATGAACTCGAGCACGTTCTGCCACTTGGACTGCGCCTGACGTTCGTCGAACGCGTCGTACAGATAGGCTTCGTAGTGGATCGCGTCCATCAGCTCGTCGAGCAGCGGGCCGGCCGCATCCTTCTCGGCGCGGTCGGTGAGCCGCTGCATGAAGTCGCAGAACACGCGCATCGGTTCGATCTGACGCGGCGACAAGCGGGCTTCAATGCCGCCCATATAAACCGCTTCGAATAGCGACACTTTTGCCTGACCCGCAAACGAGCCGAGCGCTTCGAGCGTCGTATTGCCGACACCGCGGCGCGGCGTGGTGATCGCGCGGATGAACGCGGGGTCGTCGTTTGCGTTGGCGATCAGGCGCAAATACGCGCAGATGTCCTTGATCTCGGCTTTGTCGAAAAACGACTGCCCGCCCGACAGCACATACGGAATCCGTTCACGACGCAGCACCTGTTCGAAGATACGCGCCTGAAAGTTGCCGCGATACAGGATCGCGTAGTCGCGAAAATTCGCACGCCGCTCGAACTTGTGCGCGGACAGGCGAAACACCACAGATTCGGCCTCGTGCTCTTCGTCGTTGCAAGCCGTGACGGTGATCGTGTCGCCCATGCCGTGTTCAGACCAGAGCTTCTTTTCGAACAGCTTCGGGTTGTTCGCGATCACGTTGTTCGCGGCGGTGAGAATACGCACCGTCGAGCGATAGTTCTGCTCGAGCTTGATCAGATGCAGCTTCGGAAAATCCTTGCTGAGCTGACCGAGGTTTTCGAGCGTCGCGCCGCGCCAGCCGTAAATCGCCTGATCGTCGTCGCCGACCGCCGTGAACGCCGCGCGCTTGCCGGCCAGCAGTTTCACCAGTTCGTACTGACACGCGTTGGTGTCCTGATACTCGTCGATCAACAGATAGCGCAGCTTGTTCTGCCAGCGGTCGCGCACCTGCTCGTTCTTTTCGAAGAGTTCGGCGGGCAGACGGATCAGGTCGTCGAAGTCGACCGCCTGATACGCATGCAGCGTCGCCACGTAATTACGGTAGACGATCGCGGCCTGGTGTTCATCTTCATTCGCGGCAATCGCGATCGCCTGCTCCGGCATGATCATGCCGTTCTTCCATAGCGAAATGATCGACTGGATCTTGCGGATGAAGCCCTTGTCCGTCGAGCCGACCTGCTCCTGAATCATGCCGAAGCAGTCGTCCGAATCCATGATCGAGAACTGCGGTTTCAAACCGACGTGTTCCGCTTCCTGCCGCAGAATCTGCACGCCGAGCGAGTGGAAGGTACAGACCGTCAACTGGTTGACGGGCACTTTGCGGCCTTCCTTGCCGGGCGTGGTGAGCGTCTTGCCCTCGAGCAGCTTGCCCACGCGCTCGCGCATTTCCAACGCGGCCTTGTTCGTGAACGTGACGGCGGCGATATGGCGCGGTTCGAAGCCCTTGGCCTCGATCAGGTGCGCGATTTTCTGCGTGATCACGCGCGTCTTGCCGCTGCCGGCGCCGGCGAGCACGAGACACGGACCGTCGAGATAACGGACCGCTTCATCTTGAGCGGGGTTCAGGCCTGCGGACATCGTCTGTGGATGGGTAATGCGGTTGAGGGCGCTTAGGTGCGGGATCGCGAGACCGAAGGCCCGGGGGCATGCTGCGCGGGGCCGGCGGCTGGAACGGCGCCGCTTGTGCCGCGGGGTTCCGGCTCGCCGCGCCTGCGCGAGAGCAGCGATGTTAACACGGATAAATGACGCGGATGAACGTGACAGACTGGAAATGGACGAGCAAAACCAGCGCGCTGCGTCCGACGGCCGGATGGCGACCCCAACGCCATGCCGAGGCCTGGCTTGAACAGCCTGATGACAGATATCCCTGACAGGGGCCTGCGGCAACGCTGACAGTCCGTCTTCGAGACATGCCACAATTACAGTGTTGCGCGCCGTCGCCGCGGTGGCAAAACGGCGCGCCGTTTCTGCAGGAAGACACGCATGTCCGCATCGCTGAAGATTGGATTGATGGGTTACGGTTTTGCTGGCGCGACCTTTCATGCGCCGGTGATCGAGCACTGCGGGCGGGCGAGCGTCGCGGCCATCGCGACGAGCCACCCCGAGCGCGCACAGGCCGATTACCCACACGCAAAGGTGGTGGCCGATCTCGACGCCCTGCTGGCGCTCGATGAAATCGACTGTATCGTCATCGCGACGCCCAATGACACGCACTTCGACCTGGCGCGCCGCACGCTGGAAGCGGGCAAGCACGTGGTGGTCGACAAACCGGTCACGCTAAGCGCGGCGGACGCCCATACGCTCGCCAACATCGCACTCGCCCGCAGCAAGCGCTTCGTGCCCTTTCATAACCGCCGCTGGGACGGTGATTTTCTGACCGTCCGGGATCTGCTCGCCAGCAGGGAGCTAGGGCGCATCACGCAATACGAATCGCATTTCGACCGCTTCCGCCCGGAAGTCAAGCAGCGTTGGCGCGAGGAAGCTTCGCGCGGCGGCGGCTTGCTGTTCGATCTCGGCCCGCACCTGATCGATCAGGCATTGGCATTGTTCGGCGCGCCGCAAACGGTGTTCGCGACGGTTCGCACGCACCGCGACCAGGCCAGCGCGCCCGACTATGTGCATATTCAACTTGGATACGGTGAGTTCGAGGTGGTACTGCATGCCAGCGCGTTGACCGCGCTGGCTGCGCCGAGGTTCACGATTCACGGCACGCAGGGAAGCTACGTGAAGTACGGTCTCGACACGCAGGAAGATCAGTTGAAAGCAGGCCTGCGGCCTGGCGACGAGGGATTCGGTGCCGGCAATGCGGCGGGCGTACTGCGCGTGCTCGAAGGCGGTCAGGAAGTGGAGCGGGAGGTGCCTACGCGCAATGGTGATTACGTCGGTTTCTATATTGCTTTGGCGGATGCCATCCAGAATGGCGTGAAATTTCCAGTCAGCGCTCAGGACGCAGTCGACGTGATGACGATCATCGAGCTTGCTGCCCGGAGTTCGGAAGACGGAGTCCGGCTGCCATTCGAGCGTATTCGCTGACTTTTTTGCGTACGTTACAGGGCACTTACAAGGCACTTGCCTGCCTTTCGGATTGTCCGGCGGTGGCACGCGAACACCGCCGCCGTCCGGCGCAACACACCTGTCAATCCCGAAAGGAACATAACGTTACAAATAACCCCCTCTTCGCGGTCAGCGTAAATCGCCGGCAATCCGTTGCTACCCCAGTAGCACCAACACAAAACGACAACGACTTCTGGAGAGTCCATGCCCCGTATCGCCCGCGCAGTAGCAGCATGCGCATTGCTCAGCTCTCTCGCCGCCTGCGTGGTGGCGCCCCAGCAACCCGCGCCGGCGCCGCGCCCCAACCCGCAGCAGATCGCGGATGAGCGCCTCCATCAAGTCAATGGCCGCATCGACAACCTGAGCCGTCGCATTGACGCTCACGTCAACCAAGGCTATTACCCGCCCCCGCAAGGCGGCGCATTGCACCACCGTCTCGACGTGATCCGCCAGGAAGCGCACGATATGGCGGCGCAACACGGCGGTGGTCTGTCCAGCGACGAGCAGCGCGTGCTGAACCAGGAACTGGACAACGCGGCACACGCCATCGGCGAATAATCGCGCCGGTTCAGGCACTGAAGCAAAGAAGCGCGGGCATTGCGTCCCGCGCTTTTTTTTGACCTCGACGAACCCGCAGGGCCGTCCCCCGTGCCCGTTGCGGGCCTTTATTTGACAAGCCCCCGGCCCTCGCGTACATTCGCCGCACGCGTCGGGAGAGCGTGCTGGCCGCAGAAATTCGCAGGCCGCGCCGCCGAAGGGGCACACCCACAAACTCTCAGGCAAAAGGACCGGCCGCGTCGAAAAACCCGCGTCAATGCAGCATCGAGACATCGGTTTTTCGCACTCTGGAGAGCGGCAGTAGCCGTCTGCATCGTTTATAGCGGTGCAGATTCCGGCAAGCTGCCCACCGAAGGGGCGCGCGTTTCACCGTAGCGATCACGGCTTCACATCGCACGGCAGCGCAATCTCTCAGGTATCGAGGACAGAGGGGTCATGCAACGCAAACCGCTCGCAGCCGGCAGGCCGCGAGGCGTAGCGCCGCATGGCCTTTTTTGTTTCGCGAGACGCCTGAGGCCCCATGACCGAACTCAAACACACCCCGCTCAACGCCACCCATCGTGCGCTCAACGCCCGCATGGTCGATTTCGGCGGCTGGGACATGCCCGTCAATTACGGCTCGCAGATCGACGAACACCGCGCCGTGCGTACCGACGCCGGCATGTTCGACGTCTCGCACATGTGCGTCGTCGATTTCACCGGTGAGCGCGTACGCGCCTTCTTCGAATACGCGCTGGCCAACAACGTCGCCAAGCTGCAAACGCCGGGCCGCGCGCTCTACTCCTGTCTGCTCAACCCGAATGGCGGCGTGATCGACGACCTGATCGTCTATTACTTCAGCGAGACGCACTTCCGGCTGGTCGTCAACGCCGGCACCGCCGAGAAAGACGTCGCCTGGTTCAACAAGCTCAACGCCGAAGGCGGCTACGGTCTGACCATTACACCGCGCCGCGATCTGGCGATCGTCGCCGTGCAGGGCCCGAATGCGCGCCACAAGGTCTGGCAAGTCGCGCCGTCCAGCCGCACCGCGACCGAACTCCTCAAGCCGTTTAACGCTGCGATCGTCGACAACACGCCGTTTGGCGAATTGATGATCGCCCGCACCGGCTACACCGGCGAAGACGGCTTTGAAATCGTCCTGCCCGCCACGTCCGTCTGCGAGTTTTGGGACGCCTTGGCGCGTCAGGGCGTGCGCCCCGCCGGCCTCGGCGCGCGCGACACGCTGCGCCTCGAAGCCGGTATGAATCTGTACGGCCAGGATATGGACGACAACGTCTCGCCGCTCGACGCCGGCCTCGCCTGGACCGTCGATCTGAGCTCGCCGCGCGACTTCGTCGGCCGGAGCAAGCTGGAAGCCGACGGCTCGCAAGCCGCGTTCGTCGGACTGATCCTGCTGAAGGAAAACGGCAAGGCGGCAGGCGTGCTGCGTGCTCATCAGAAAGTCGTCACGCCGCATGGCGAAGGCGAAATCACCAGCGGTACGTTTTCCCCCACGATGCAGGAATCGATCGCCTTTGCGCGCGTGCCGAAGGGCGTGCAGCCGGGCGACACCGTTCACGTTCAGATTCGTGACAAAAACGTCCCTGCAAGCGTGGTAAAACTGCCGTTCGTGCGCAACGGCAAGGTGCTCGCGGTTTAAGCAGCCGGCGCGTGCGTCACCACTTTGAAACACCACCAAATCACACCGCATAGGAGCATCCGATGAGCATCCCGGCCGATCTGAAATACACCGAATCGCACGAGTGGGTCCGCACCGAAGCGGACGGCACGCTGACGGTCGGCATCACCGACCACGCGCAGGAAGCGCTCGGCGACATCGTCTTCTTCGAAGTCCAGGAACTGGGCAAGACCGTTGACGCCGGCGACACCGTTGCCGTGATCGAGTCGGTGAAAGCCGCCTCCGATATTTACGCACCGGTCGCGGGCGAAATCATCGAAGCGAACCCGGCGGTTGCCGATACGCCGGACGGCGTCAACAGCGCGCCGTACGAAAACTGGCTCTTCAAGATCAAGCCGGCCGCGGGCGCATCGCTGGACCGCCTGATCGACGCGGACGCTTACTCGAAGTCGATCGGCGCCTGATTCACCGTACGTTGCACCTTTACGTTTAAACCCGACAGGCGCGGCGCGTCCGATTCAACCGTCGAACGGACGCCCGCGCCGGCAGGAACACCTCATGAAGCTCGAACACCCGGATCGTCTGATGAACCGCACTCCTCTCTCGCTCGCCGCGCTCGAAGTGCATGACGCCTTCGCAGAACGGCACATCGGCCCGGATTCGGCCGACCAGCAGGCCATGCTCGAAGCCCTCGGCTTCGCGTCGCGCGCCGCGCTGATCGACGCCGTGATTCCGAAGACGATCCGCCGGGCCGAAACGCTGCCGCTCGGCCCCTTCGTGCAACCGAAGAGCGAAGCGGAAGCGCTCGCCGCGCTGCGCGAGCTGGCGGAGAAGAACCAGGTGTTCCGCTCATACATCGGGCAAGGCTATTACAACGCGCACACGCCGGCGGTGATCCTGCGCAACGTGCTCGAAAATCCGGCGTGGTACACCGCGTACACGCCGTATCAGCCGGAAATCTCGCAGGGCCGTCTGGAAGCGCTGCTGAACTTCCAGCAAATGATCGTCGACCTGACAGGTCTGGCGATTTCGAACGCGTCGCTGCTCGACGAAGCCACCGCCGCAGCCGAAGCGATGACGCTGCTGCAACGCGTCGGCAAGCCGAAGTCGAACGTGTTTTATGTCGCCGACGACGTGCTGCCGCAAACCATCGAAGTGGTGAAAACACGCGCCACGCCGGTCGGCATCGAAGTGAAAGTGGGTCCGGCCGCGGACGCCGCGAACGCGAATGCGTTCGGCGTGCTGCTGCAATATCCGGGCGTCAACGGCGACGTGCGCGACTACCGCGCACTCGCTGACGCGATCCACGCGGCGGGCGGCCACGTGGTGGTCGCCGCCGATCTGCTCGCACTGACCGTTCTGACGCCGCCGGGCGAATGGGGCGCGGACGTGGCCGTCGGCAACACACAGCGTTTCGGCGTGCCGGTCGGTTTCGGCGGCCCGCACGCGGCTTACCTCGCCGTACGCGACGAATTCAAGCGCCAGATGCCGGGCCGTCTCGTCGGCGTGACGGTCGACGCGCAAGGCAATCCGGCATTGCGTCTCGCGCTGCAAACGCGTGAACAACATATCCGCCGCGAAAAAGCGACCTCGAACGTGTGCACCGCGCAAGCGTTGCTCGCGATCATGGCCAGCATGTACGCGGTTTATCACGGCCCGCACGGTCTGAAAACGATCGCACTGCGGGTGAACCGCATCGCCGCATTGCTCGCCGAAGGCGCGAAGCAACTGGGCTACACGCTGGTCAACGAAACCTTCTTCGACACGCTGACGTTCGAAAGCGGCGCGCGCACCCAGGCGCTGCACGACGCCGCCAAAGCCCGGCGCATCAACCTGCGCCGCGTGAGCGACACGCAAGTCGGCCTGTCGGTCGACGAAACCACGACGCGCCACGATCTGGCCGACCTGCTTGCCGCGTTCGCGGAAGCCGCGGGCGCGCAAGACGTGCCGCAAGTCGATGCGCTCGACGCCGCCATCGCCGCGTCGAACACCGCGTCGGTGCCGGCCGCGCTGGAGCGCACCAGCGCGTACCTCACGCACCACGTGTTCAACCGTCATCATTCTGAAACGGAAATGCTGCGCTATCTGCGCAGCCTGTCGGACAAGGATCTCGCGCTCGACCGTTCGATGATTCCGCTCGGCTCATGCACGATGAAGCTGAACGCCACCTCGGAAATGCTGCCAGTCACGTGGCCCGAATTCGGCCAGATCCATCCGTTCGCACCGGCTGAACAAACCGTCGGCTACCGCGAAATGATCGACCAGCTCGAAGAAATGCTGGTTGCGGCAACGGGTTACGCCGCGGTGTCGCTGCAACCGAACGCCGGTTCGCAAGGCGAGTACGCGGGCCTGCTGATCATCCACGCTTACCACGCATCGCGCGGCGAAGCGCATCGCAACGTCTGTCTGATTCCTGCTTCGGCGCACGGCACGAATCCGGCGTCGGCGCAAATGGCGGGCATGCAGGTGGTCGTGGTGGCTTGCGACGCGCAAGGCAACGTCGATATCGAAGACCTGAAGAAGAAAGCCGACCAACACGCCGACAAGCTCGCGGCGATCATGATCACGTATCCGTCCACGCACGGCGTGTTCGAGGCGAACGTTCGCGAAATCTGCGAGATCGTGCATGCGCACGGCGGCCAGGTCTACGTGGATGGCGCGAATATGAACGCGATGGTCGGCCTGTGCGCGCCGGGCCAGTTCGGCGGCGATGTCTCGCACCTGAATCTGCACAAGACCTTCTGTATTCCGCACGGCGGCGGCGGCCCGGGCGTCGGCCCGGTCGCGGTCGGCGCGCATCTCGCGCAATTCCTGCCCAATCAGATTGCAACGGGCTACGAGCGCGCGCCGAACGGTATCGGCGCGGTGTCGGGCGCACCGTACGGTTCCGCATCGATCCTGCCGATTTCGTGGATGTACATCGCGATGATGGGCGCGAAGAACCTCACCGCAGCCACCGAAACCGCAATCCTGAACGCGAACTACGTCGCGAAAAAACTCGCGCCGCATTATCCGGTGCTGTATTCGGGCCCGGGCGGACTGGTCGCGCACGAGTGCATTCTCGATCTGCGTCCGATCAAGGAAACCAGCGGCATCACCGTCGACGACGTCGCCAAGCGTCTCGCCGACTACGGCTTCCACGCACCGACCATGAGCTTCCCGGTGCCGGGCACGCTGATGGTCGAGCCGACCGAATCGGAATCGAAAGAGGAACTCGACCGCTTCATCGAAGCGATGATCGCGATCCGCGATGAAATTCGCGCCGTCGAAGAAGGCCGCTCGGACCGTGAAGACAATCCGCTCAAGCACGCGCCGCACACGGCAGCGGTGGTCATTGCCAACGAATGGAAGCATGCGTATGCGCGCGAAACCGCCGCGTACCCGCTGCCTACACTGATCGCGAAGAAGTACTGGCCGCCCGTCGGCCGGGCGGACAACGTGTATGGCGACCGCAATCTGTTCTGCTCCTGCGTGCCGATCGCCGACTACGAGTAAGCGTGTCCGCTAACCGCGCATCGCCCTGAAGGTTGTAAGCAGGCGTTGCGCGGTTCTGTCGCTCGGCTCCGCAAACGGCTAACATCTCACACCGAATCAGCCTAACGAGGAGTTTCGCATGGCGCGAAAGGTGCGATTGATGCAGAGCCGGACCGAAGCAACGCGAGCCCAGACATGGCAACAGGCTTGCACATTACTGCTGGCGAGCGCGGCGGTGCTGCTGCCGCTGCGGCAGGCGCAGGCCGCGATGAATTTTTGTGCAGCCCCCGCGCTGCAAACCAGTGAGCGCACGAATGCCGATCCGGGCGTCAAGGCGCTGGTGAGCAATGTGCAGGCACATCTGAACGACCCGCCGCATGCGGTGGCGAAACTGCATACCGAAGGCACGCTGCCGCACGAAGGCATCTACGATCAAAGCGTCGAGGCGGCGAAGGATCTGGATCTGCTGCGCGACGCCGCGCTCGCCTGGCGCGCGACCAGTGACGATCGTTATCTGAAACTGGTCGACCGCTTGCTGTATGCGTGGGTCACGACTTATCAACCCAGTTTCAATCCGATCGACGAAACCCATTTTGAAGGCCTGATCCTTGCCTACGACATGACCGCGAGCGCGTTGCCGGTGAAAACGCGCAATGCATCAATGGCGTTCCTGACGAAGCTTGCGAACGGCTACATCGCGCAAATCGACGCTCAGCCGCGGCCGCTCAAGGGCACGTTCCGCAACAACTGGCAAAGCCACCGGGTCAAACTGATCGCGATGGCCGCGTTCACGCTGGACAACCGCAAGATGATCAACGCGGCGCAGCGCCTGTTCGACGAGCACATCGGCGACAACATCGCACCGGACGGCTCGACCGTGGACTTCACCGAGCGCGACGCACTGCACTACGTCACGTACGACCTGCAGCCGCTCGTGACCGCGGCACTTGCCGCGCGCCGCCACAACCGCAACTGGTTGCCGGAGAAGGGCGCGAATGGCGCGTCGCTGGCTGCCGCGCTGAACTGGCTCACGCCGTATGCGGACGGCAGCAAGACGCATGAAGAATTCGTGCATTCGAGCGTTCCGTTCGATGCCAAACGTCGCGAAGCCGGATTGCCCGGCTATTCGGGCCAATGGGATCCGAAAAACGCGACGGAGTTGTATCACCTGGCGGCGCGTCTGGACGGACGCTATACGCCGATCGCGCTGCAGCTCGCACCGACGCCGCCCGCGTGGCTCGCCGTGTGCTTACCGCTGCCGGCGCGCTAACCTTACTTTTATCAGCAGGAGCAGTAAATGGCAGTCAGCGTGTTTGATCTCTTCAAAATCGGCATTGGTCCGTCCAGTTCGCATACGGTCGGGCCGATGCGCGCGGCGCTGATGTTCGCGCAAGGGCTCGAACGCGACGGGCTGCTGGCCGCGACTGCCTCGGTGAAGGTGGACCTGTACGGATCGCTCGGCGCGACGGGCAAGGGGCACGGCACCGATCGCGGCGTGATGCTCGGCCTGATGGGCGACGCTCCCGACACAGTCGATCCCGACACCATCGCGCAACGGCTCGAAGCGGTGAAGACATCGCGCAAGCTCGCCTTGCTCGGCACGCACGACGTGCCGTTCGTGCAAAAAGATCACATTTCGTTTTATCGCCAGGCGCTGGCCGAGCATCCGAACGGCCTGAAACTGCGCGCGCTCGACGCGCAGGGCGAGACGCTGCGCGAATCGACATATTTGTCGGTGGGCGGTGGTTTTGTGGTGACGGCAGGCGCGCCGAACACGAAGGTGCTGAGCGCCGTCGAGCAGTTGCCGCATTCGTTTCGCAGCGGCAGCGAACTGCTCGCGTTATGCAAATCGACCGGCAAGAGCATCGCGCAATTGATGTGGGACAACGAGCGCGTCTGGCATACGGAAGAGGAGACACGCGCGGGCCTGCTGAAGATCTGGGGCGTGATGCAATCGTGCGTGTCGCGTGGTTGCGGCATCAACAATCCCGATGCGGACGGCAATTTGCCCGGTCCGTTCCAGGTCAAGCGCCGGGCACCGCAGTTGTATCGTGCGTTGGCGGGTCATCCTGAGCTGGCGCTGCGCGATCCGCTGTCGATGGTCGACTGGATCAATCTCTACGCCATCGCCGTGAATGAAGAAAACGCCGCAGGCGGCCGCGTAGTGACGGCGCCGACCAACGGCGCGGCCGGCATCATTCCGGCGGTGCTGCACTACTACACGCGCTTCATGCCGGGTTCGAACGAGCAGGGCGTGATCGACTTCCTGATGACGGCGGCCGCAATCGGCATTCTGTACAAGCTGAACGCGTCGATTTCCGGCGCGGAAGTAGGCTGCCAGGGCGAGGTGGGCGTGGCCTGCTCGATGGCCGCCGGTGGGCTTGCGGCCGTGATGGGCGGGACGCCGGAGCAAGTCGAGAATGCGGCCGAAATCGGCATGGAGCATAACCTCGGGCTGACGTGCGATCCGGTCGGCGGCATGGTGCAGATTCCCTGTATCGAGCGCAATGCGATGGGCTCGGTGAAAGCCGTGAATGCCGCACGCATGGCACTGCGCGGTGACGGCACGCATTATGTGTCGCTCGACTCCGTAATCAAGACGATGATGCAGACCGGCGCCGATATGAAGACGAAGTACAAGGAAACGTCGCGCGGCGGGTTGGCGGTGAATATTGTCGAGTGCTGACGCAGCGGGGCACGCGGTTGCGCTGCGCCGTGACATCGGACACGCGCTCGGCGTAAGCTGTCGGTGCGCCCATCGGCGTTGATAGACAACCCGATGCGGCAAGCACCCGTCTGCATCGATCGCACCCATCGTCACGCCTGGAGGCTTCATCGCAATGCCGCTTGCTTCTGAATCTTCTTCCACGACCCAAACCACCGGCGCGCGTCTCGTCGTCGACGCCTTGCTGACGCATGGCGTCGAACGTGTTTTTTGTGTTCCCGGCGAGAGCTTTCTCGCGGTGCTCGATTCGCTGCACGACGAAACAGATCGCATCCAGACCATCGTCTGCCGGCATGAAGCGGCGGCCGCGAACATGGCCGAAGCAGTCGGCAAATTGACCGGACGCCCCGGCGTCGCGATCGTCACGCGCGGACCGGGCGCGACGCATGCCTCGATTGGCGTGCACACCGCGTTTCAGGACTCCACGCCGATGATCCTGCTGATCGGACAATGCGCGCGCGAACATCTCGACCGCGAGGCTTTCCAGGAAATCGACTATCGGCGCATGTTTGGGCAGATGGCCAAATGGGTCGCGCAAATCGACGATCCGAAGCGGATTCCCGAATACCTGAGCCACGCGTTTCACACAGCGACGTCGGGACGCCCAGGGCCAGTCGTGTTGTCGTTGCCGGAAGATGTGTTGAGCGACGCCTGCGAAGCAGTGGCTGGCGCGCCCAGTTACAAGCGTGTGGCAGCCTCGCCGTCCGCGGCTCAGATGGACGAGTTGCGTCGCTTGCTGGAAGGCGCGCAACGCCCGATGGTCGTTGCCGGCGGCAGCGGTTGGACGCCTGACTCATGTGCCGACCTGCGGCGCTTCGTCGAGAATTGGCAATTGCCGATTGGCCTCGCGTTCCGCTTCCAGGACACGCTCGACAACGAGCATCCGAACTATGCGGGCGATGTCGGCCTCGGTATCAATCCGGCGCTTGCTCAACGTATCCGCGACGCGGACCTGCTGCTCACGCTCGGCCCGCGTTTGGGCGAAGCAACCACGAACGGCTACACGCTACTCGACATCCCGAAAACGAAGCAGACGCTGGTGCATGTGCATCAAGGCGCCGAGGAATTGGGCCGGGTCTATGCCGCCGACTTGCCGATCGTCTCCGGCATGCCGGAACTGGCGGCATTGCTTGCCGCGCTCGAACCATCCACCGGGAAACTCGCATGGAGCGGCGCCGCGGAAGAGGCCCATCGCGCGTATCTCGACTGGCGCAAACCACGCCCGATTCCCGGCGACGTGCAAATGGGTGAAGTGATCCAGCAGTTGCGCGCGCATCTGCCGGAAGACGCGATCCTCACCAACGGCGCAGGAAACTACGCAACGTGGTTGCATCGGCATTTCTCGTATCGGCATTTCCGCTCGCAGCTTGCACCAACCAGCGGCGCGATGGGTTACGGCGTGCCGGCGGCAATCGCGGCGAAATCGCTTTACCCGCAACGCGCAGTGGTCGCATTGGCCGGAGACGGCTGTTTCATGATGGCGGCGCAGGAGCTCGCCACTGCGATGCAATACGATCTGCATGTGATCTTCATTGTGGTGAACAACAACCACTTCGGCACGATCCGCATGCATCAGGAGCGGCACTATCCGAATCGCGTGCACGGCACCGGCCTCACGAATCCTGACTTTGCGGCATTTGCAAAGTCGTTCGGCGCGCATGGCGAGACAGTGGAACGGACTGAAGATTTTCTGCCGGCGCTTCATCGCTCGATGGAAGCAAACCGCGCGGCGGTGATCGAGATTCGCATGCCGCAAGAGGCGAGTACACCGGGTGCGACGTTGGAACAGATTCGCGAGCAGGGCAGGAAACTGCGCGCATCGGATTCGTAGACTCGCATGCCGATCGCCCAAAAGAGTGCGCGCCGATGCCATTGCGGCAACAGCGCGTTTCCCATCGTTTTGTGCGGCACGGCCGCTGCCGCACAGGTCGCCTCGTCATTCTTCACACAGGCGACGTCTCCTCTCTAACGCGTCTCCTCAGCGTCGGCTTCCTCGCGCAAAGCGACACCGAAACTCTGCAACACCGGCGCGTTTTCACACGCCACATAGGTCGCGTCCTGGTCGCCCGTATTGCCATGCTGATGCCACGCCCACACGGGCACATACAGCGCGTCGCCGGCCTGCCACTCGACGCGGTGCGAGCCGATGCGCGACCAGCCACGGCCCGCGGTGACGTAAATCAGCGTTTCGTAATTGTGCCGATGCAAGCGCGACGTCTGTCCCGGCTTGAGTCCGCCGATGGTCATGCTCAACACGCGCGACGGCAAGTCCACCAGCGCAACGGGATGCTGACGTTCCGCTGAAAACGCCGCGTCGTTGCCGCCCAGCACGTTGCGATGCACGACCTTGTCCGGCACCTGCGCTTCGAGCACCGCCGGCACGCGCGGAAAATCGACTGAACTGAAGCGGTCCCGCTCGCTCATTGCGCGCCTCCGGCCATCAGACGGTCGAACAGGCGTAGACGCGCATTGAGCGCGGCCTCGCCCGCGCTGACCATCGTGACCACCGACGCCGGATCGTCGGCGACCATCCGCGCCATGATGTCGCGCATGGTGTCGGCATGGCCGTCATCACACTCGATATGAAGCGTAAAAAACCCGAGTCGCTCACGCGGCACGCCGGCCTGCACGAACCCCTCGACGATATCGGCGTAGAACACCGGAACGATCGCTTCCGCCCCCAGGCACAGCGCGCCCAGCCCGTTCGCCGGATCGGTCTGGCGGCACAGCATGTACATGGTGTCGATCAGATTTTGCGTCTCCGGGTAAACGGGTTCGTCCGCCGGATTCACGCCGAGATCGGCGAGCATTTCACGGTACAGCTTCGAGTGCGGCGTGGGACTGTCTTCCGCGAGGCCGATTTCCTCCAGCAGGTTGCCGGCGAGCCGCAAGCAGTCGTCGCCCGAGCGCAAGTTCGCCATCAGCGCCGAGAGGAAGCGGGTGAAGTGCTCGCCGTACTTCGCATGTTGAGTGAGCAGCCGGTTGAGTCGCGGCCGACCGATTGTTCCGGCACGGCACGCGGCAAGGAAAGGATGCACCGAAATTCTCGCCTTCAATTCTTCCTGCGTGTCGCCGATTACGTCCGTCGAAAAAACCGCTTCTTCAATAGCAAACATAGTTTCCTCATTAGAATAATTAATCCGCGTTGCCGCCGCAGGAAAAACATTTTTATTCAGTGGCTGGCCAACACAGAGTTCAATCGACATCGAACTCAATCACCATAGCAGGCCCGTCTGGATTGGCTCTGAATGGATGCGGGTCAATTGATAATTGGCAATCAGCCTATTAGGACGCACGGTTTAATCAGGAATATTCCGGAATCAGCAAGTGAGAAATAGGAACGTAAAAAGATGCCGCGCGAGGCCCAATAAAAAAGCCCCGCGGGCAGAACCCGCGGGGCTTTTTTTAACTGGCGCGGCGCGCCCGGAATTTCACTTCACATTCTAGGCAACACCCGCTGGATCGGGACGCGCGGGACCGCTTACTTGCCGCCCACGCTTTGCAGCGTCGTCCACTTGCCGTCGACAACCTTGTACAGCGTGATGCCGCCGTTCTTCAGGTCGCCCTTGCTGTCGTACGCGAGGTTCGCGGCCGTCACGGCCGGCATCGACGTCTTCGCGAGCACCGGCAGATACTTCGCCGGATCGGTCGAGTTAGCCTTCTTCATTGCGTCGAACATCGCCATTGCGCCGTCGTAGGCATACGGCGAGTACGTTTGCACGTCTTCGTTGAAGCGCTTCTTGTACTTCGCGACGTAGTCCTTGCCACCCGGCATTTCTTCCAGCGGCAGGCCGGCGAGCGACGCCACCGTGCCGTTCGCCGCGTCACCCGCGATCTGGATGAAGGTCGGCGTGTGGACCATTTCGCCGCCCATCAGCGGCGCCTTGATGCCCAATGCCTTCATCTGCTTGACCATCGGTGCCGCTTGCGAATCCGCGCCGCCGTAATAGATCAGGTCCGGGTTGACCGACTTCAGCTTGGTCAGGATCGACTTGAAGTCGACAGCCTTGTCGTTCGTGTACTCACGATCGACGATCGTGCCGCCCGCTGCCTTCGCAGCCTTCTCGAACTGATCCGCCAGACCTTGGCCGTAAGCCGTGCGGTCGTCGACGATCGCGATCTTCTTCACGCCCAGGCTCTTCACCGCGAACGCGCCGGCGACCGAACCTTGCTGCGTGTCGGACGTCATCATGCGGAACGTGGTCTTGAAGCCTTGCTGCGTGTACTCAGGCGCCGTCGCCATGGCGATTTCGGGGATGCCCGCGTTCGCGTAAATGCGCGAAGCCGGAATCGTGGTGCCCGAGTTGAAGTGGCCGAGCATGCCCTTGATGCCGTCGTCCACCAGCTTCTGTGCAACGGTCGTACCGGTGCGCGGGTCAGCCTGGTCGTCGGCCGAATCCAGCACGAAACGAACCTGCTTGCCGCCGATCACCGGCTTGGTGGCGTTCATGTCTTCCACAGCCAGCGTGATGCCGTTCTGGAAGTCTTTGCCGTAGTGGGCCTGTGCGCCCGTCATCGGACCGGCAAAGCCGATCTTCACGTCTTCAGTCGATTGAGCGTTGGCCGTCCCCGCCAGCGACATTGCCGCAACCAGTGCTGCGCCTGCCAGCTGTTTCATCTTGTATTGCATAGCTTCTCCTTGGTACCAGGTATGGATGGAGCGGTTTTTCGGGGTCGCCGTACCGCCTCCGTTCTATTGAAGGATCAATGAGGTTCGCTCAACCGATCGTCATCAAATTTGCATTGCCGCCTGCTGCCGCGGTATTCACACTGACCGAGCGTTCCGTCAACAGACGCTCGAGCGCGTAGTCTTCATCGCCGCTTTCCAGCGCGCGCGCCGCGACGCCCTGAACCGAAACGATCGGCCCTGGACGTTTCGCGACTTCCTTCACCAGCGCGAGCAGTTCGTCGCTATCGCCTTCGAACAGCACCGCGTCGAACGGCGTATCGGCACTCTTCTTCACGCTTGCGTAGGACTTCAACGCAGCGGGCAATTGCGATACCAATTGTTCACCCGCAGCGCCTTCGAACAACGCGCGATTTCCCGTAGCCAGCGCTGCGGCGAACTGCACGCGCGCGCCGCTGGCCGTCGCGGCGATGCACAGCACCGTGCCGCGCGCGCCGAGCGTGTACGTGTTGCGCTCGCCCGTGGGGCCCGACAACACCGCCGTCGCGCCCGCCGGCATATGCGACAGATAACCGTCGCAGCGTGCGGCCAGCACCGGCTGCTGTTCGCTGATCAGCCAGTCGCGCAGTGCCGTCAAGGCCGCGGACGGATTGTCGCCGCGATTATCCCCGTTCGGGCCGGCTTGCGGTACGTCGGCGATCAACGACTGCGCGAGCGACTTCGGCAAGCCCGCAGGACGCGTCGCCAGCAGACGTTGCAGATACAGCGCGCCACCCGCTTTCGGCCCCGTGCCCGACAAACCCTCGCCGCCGAACGGTTGCACCCCCACCACCGCGCCGATCACGTTGCGATTCACGTAGATGTTGCCGACATGCGCGCGGCTGATCACGTGAGCAATGGTTTCGTCGATCCGCGTATGGATACCGAGCGTGAGGCCGTAGCCCGTCGCACGGATCTGCTCGAGCAGCTTGTCCAGCTGGCTGCGGCGGTAACGCACCACGTGCAGCACCGGGCCGAACACTTCACGCTTCAATTCGTCGATGCTGTCGAGTTCGATCAGCGTCGGCGGAACAAACGTGCCTTGTGCGCCGCCTTCGGGCATCGGCAGTTGCTCGACCTTGCGGCCTTTCTCGCGCATCGCCGCGACGTGCGCGTCAATCCCGCGTTTGGCGTCGAGATCGATCACCGGGCCGACGTCGATCGACAGACGATCCGGATTGCCCACCGACAGTTCGCGCATTGCGCCGGTCAGCATTTCCAGCGTGCGGTCCGCCACATCTTCCTGCAGACAAAGAACGCGCAACGCGGAACACCGTTGACCGGCGGAATCGAACGACGACTGCAGCACGTCCGCGACCACCTGCTCAGCGAGCGCCGACGAATCGACGATCATCGCGTTCTGACCGCCGGTTTCGGCGATCAGCGGAATCGGTTTGCCTTCCGGATCGAGGCGGCTCGACAGCGTCCTGTTGATCAGACGCGCGACTTCGGTCGAACCGGTGAACATCACCGCGCGGGTGCGCGGATCGGCCACCAACGCGGCGCCGACTGTTTCGCCGTCGCCCGGCAGCAGTTGCACGGCGCCCGCCGGCACGCCGGCTTCGCGCAGAATGCGCACCGCTTGCGCGGCGATCAGCGGGGTTTGTTCCGCCGGCTTCGCAAGCACGGTGTTGCCGGCCGCCAAGGCCGCCGCTACCTGGCCCATGAAAATCGCCAGCGGGAAGTTCCACGGGCTGATACACACCACCGGGCCGAGCGGACGGTGCGTGTCGTTGGAGAATTCGTTGCGGATCTGCGTCGAGTAGTAGCGCAGGAAATCGATCGCTTCGCGGATTTCCGCGACGGCGTTCGCCAGCGACTTGCCGGCTTCCCGCACGACGAGACCCATCAGCGTGTGCATCTGCGCTTCGAGCAGATCGGCGGCACGCGCGAGGCAATCGGCGCGAGCCTCGACCGGCGTGGCTTGCCAGATCGGCGCGGCGGCAACGGCGTGCGCCAATGCCGCGCTCACGTGTTCCGGCGTCGCTTCGACAACCGTGCCGACGAGGTCGCGATGATCGGCCGGGTTGCGCACGTCACGTGCGACACCGACGGCGATCTCGTTGTCTTCGAGCATCGGCGCGGCGCGCCACGGGTGATGCGCGCTCGCCAGCAACGCGGAGGACAGCGAGGCCAGGCGGTGTTCGTTCGACAGATCGAGACCCATCGAATTGAGACGCTCGGCACCGAACAGATTGCGCGGCAGCGGAATCTTCGCGTGCGGCGCGCCGAGCGGCACGATCTTCGAGGCTTCGTCGACCGGATCGGCGATCAGGTCCTTGATCGCGACGCTTTCATCGGCGATGCGGTTCACGAACGACGTGTTCGCGCCGTTTTCCAGCAGACGGCGCACGAGGTATGCGAGCAGCGTTTCGTGCGTGCCGACCGGGGCGTACACGCGGCACGGACGGTTCAGCTTGTCGCGGCCGGTGACTTCCTCGTACAGCGGTTCACCCATGCCGTGCAGGCACTGGAACTCGTACTGGCCGGGGTAGTAGTTGTTGCCCGCGAGGTGATAGATCGCCGACAGCGTGTGCGCGTTGTGCGTGGCGAATTGCGGATAGACTGCGTCCGGTGCGCCGAGCAGCTTTTTCGCGCAGGCGAGGTACGACACGTCCGTGTAGATCTTGCGCGTGTACACCGGATAGCCTTCCAGACCATCCACTTGCGCGCGCTTGATTTCGGTATCCCAGTACGCACCCTTCACAAGGCGGACCATGATGCGGTGACGGCTGCGGCGCGCCAGATCGATCAGGTATTCGATCACGAACGGGCAACGCTTCTGGTACGCCTGCACCACGAAACCGATACCGTTCCAGCCGGCCAGTTCCGGATCGAAGCACAATGCTTCGAGCAGATCGAGCGAGATTTCGAGGCGGTCGGCTTCTTCCGCATCGATATTCAGGCCGATGTCGTAGCGGCGCGCGAGGATCGCCAGCGAGCGCACGCGCGGCAGCAGTTCGCTCATCGTGCGTTCCTGCTGCGAACGTGAATAGCGTGCATGCAGCGCCGACAACTTGATCGAGATGCCGGGGCCTTCGTAAATGCCGCGGCCGCCGGCGGCCTTGCCGATCGCGTGGATCGCCTGTTCGTACGACGCGTAGTAGCGCTGCGCGTCGGCTTCGGTGGTCGCCGCTTCGCCGAGCATGTCATACGAGTAGCGGAAGCCGCGCGCTTCGTATTTGCGGCTGTTGGCCAGCGCTTCGGAGATGTTCTCGCCGGTGACGAACTGTTCGCCCATCAGGCGCATCGCCATGTCGACGCCCTTCCTGATCAGCGGCTCGCCGCCCTTGCCGATCAGGCGCGTGAGCGCCGACGAGAGGCTTGCCTCGCTGTTGGTCCCCACCAGCTTGCCGGTGATCATCAAGCCCCACGTCGCGGCATTGACGAACAGCGACGGCGCCTGACCGACGTGCGACTTCCAGTCGCCCTTGCTGATCTTGTCGCGGATCAGCGCGTCGCGCGTGGCGCGATCGGGGATGCGCAGCAGTGCTTCGGCGAGGCACATCAGCGCCACGCCTTCCTGGCTCGACAACGAGAATTCGTGGATCAGCCCTTCGACGCCACCGCCTTTGCTCTTCGTGCGCAGCGTTTCGACCAGCTTGCCGGCCATGGCCTGCACATCGCCCGCGAGATTGGCCGGCAGACGCGCCTGACCGAGCAGGAACGGCACGCATTCCGGCTCGGGACGGCGATACGCCGCGGTGATCGCCGCGCGCAGCACCGATTGCGGTTGCACGTTCTGCGCGAATTCGAGGAACGGATGCGATGCGCTGTCTTCGTCGTGCTCCACCGCCGCGCCGTCGGCCAGATCGGCCGAGCCCGTGTGGCCTGACAGTTCTGGGGGTAACTGACCGTGTTCGATCTTTTCGAGGTATGCGAAGATCGCCTGCTTGATCAGCCAGTGCGGAGTACGTTCGAGGCGAGTAGCGGCATCTTTCAGCCGGGAACGCAGGAGGTCGTCGACCTTGACGCCGAGGGTGGTGCTAGCCATGTTTCCTTCTTCGGATACCAGACGAATAGCTGGCAAGAGACTAAAAGTTGTGCGAATCGTACGCCTCCCAATAAAAAGGTGCAACCATGCACCACGCATGGTTGCACCTTCGTGGAAGCCTTATATGACGGGGGTTTGCGCCGGATAGCGCCGTACGCGGCACGCGCGGTTGCGATCGGTACTTTCCCTGGCGTGATTCTTTTCGCTTTTACCCTTATCAGATTGCTCTGCGCGCCGTTATACAGATCATGGGTGGCGGCGGCCTCACGGCACGCACATAAAAAGCGGTACGGGGTTTTAGAGGACGGGTGAAATGGAAAAGTGGTTGGTCATACTGGGCATCTGGGCGATGTGCGCGATGTGCGCGGTGCTGTTCATCCGTGGCGCGACGGGTGGTTCGGGCAAACGCACGGCCGCGGATGGACGCGCGCGTCCGGCCTCACGCGCCTCGGCAGGCGATGTGCGGGCAGCGGCGAACGATTGAACGGTTGAATCCGGCGGCTCGCCAAGGCCATGGCGATGCCGGTCCCGATCCCGATTGAGGTCTCGACCAGGATCTCGATTAACGCAGCAAACAGTGAATGGGCGCCCCCGGGCTCAACCGGTGGCGACGTCGACGCGCGCGTCAGAAGTGCGCGATCGGCTCGAACTGCGCGCAGGCGTCATCAGGCGAAACGAGCTGGTCGTGCAGACGGCAGAGCCGGCTGTCCGCCACGCTCGCGCCGAACCCGGAACTGAACACGGTGAGGCCCGGAATGCTCTGCTCCAGTGAATGCCGATCCTCGGCGCGATACCGGCAGCTTGCACAGCGCGGCGCGCACGCGT
Source organism: Paraburkholderia fungorum (assembly GCF_902833645.1). GTDB lineage: Bacteria > Pseudomonadota > Gammaproteobacteria > Burkholderiales > Burkholderiaceae > Paraburkholderia > Paraburkholderia fungorum. The sequence goes on along the minus strand of NZ_CADFGE010000001.1, from coordinate 1,313,087 downwards.
CTCCGCGTGCGTGGGCCGTGCCGGCAATGCGGACAGCCTCGCTCATTACGAGCCCTGTCCCAAGCTATTCCAGTACGGTGCGAACACGTGCGCGGACAGCGCGTAGCCGATGGCGATATTGACGACCACGCCCGCCGTGAAGGCCAGAAACGGTTTCAGGCCGGTGGCCGACAACGCTCGCAAACGCGTGGTCAAGCCAATGCTCAGAAAACAGAACGTGAACGCCCACGTGCGCAGCGCGGTAATCGGCGCGACGAATTCGGGCGTGACCACCTTGCGGTAATCGGCCAGCGAGTAGTGGCTGGCAATCCACGTCACCAGAGCGGATGCGATCACGAAGCCGATCACGAATTTCGGGAAACGCGCCCAGATATCGCCTGCCTTGGCGCTGGATTTGACGCCGCTGTCCTGCGATTCCCAGCGCGTGGTCGCCACAATCGCCAGCACGAAGGCCCAGATGCCGATCCAGATGTCGCGGCCCACCACCTTCATCAGCGTAAACGCCTGCAGCGACGCCTCCGGCGCGCCCGCAATAGCACCGCCCGCGTGCTTCGCAAAGTCGCCATAGGCTTGCGCGGCGGCAATGCCCGCGGCGTCGGCGAATTCGGAGGTGCCGATCCATGCGCCGGCGACCGCTGTCGATAGTCCCAGCGAGCGCGACGCGAACGGCAGCACGAAGATCATCACGATCGCCCACAACACGACCAGCGTGATCGCCACCGACGCCTGTTCGCGCCTGGCCCGCACGGCGCCGGCAATCGCAATCGCCGCCGAGACACCGCACACCGCGCCGCCCACACCGAGCACGGCCGCGAACCGCCGGTCGAGGCCGAGCGCCTTGCCGGCAAAAAAGATCACGAAGAATGTCACGAGCGAGACGATGGTCGCCTGCCCGACCGCGACCGGCCCCGCCCACACCAGCAAGGTAAACGGCAGCGTCGCACCGAGCAGCACGATGCCGACCTTGATGTAAAACTCCACACGCAGACCGGCGGAGAACCACTCGGGCAAGGTGAAGACATTCGAGATCAGCAGGCCGAGCGCCAGCGCCACCAGCGGCGGCTCTAGGTTGTACTTCGACGCATTGACCCACGCGCCCAGCGTGAAGATCAAAGCCGATGCAATGAACAGGATCAGGAACGACGCGAGGAACGCGCCGATCCGCTGCTTCAACGCGGCAAGACTCGCGCCGAACAGCACGGCGAACACAACGAACAGCGCGACATAAGCCGGCAGACGCTTACCGATGTCCTGCGCGGCTTGCGCCAAGTTCGACCATTTGGCCGGCGCAACCGCCAACCACTTGATGCTGCTGCCCGAGGCGAATAGCCCCCAGGCAATCACGATCACCAGCAGGCCGATCCAGACGGCCCACCAGTCTTCGGTGGAAAACAGACCGCCGCCGTGCGCGCTTTGGCCACTGCGATCTTTGCCGGGCGCCGCGCCGGTCGGCAGCGTTTGATTGGTATCGCTCATCGTCATGCCCCGAGTGAGTAGAGGTACATCGGCGCGGGAATGTTGGAGTTGTGCCTAACGATGCGCCGATTCGGCGAAATATAGGCGAGCGGCGGCGCAAAACGAAACGACCATTCGCTCTATGAATATGACTGAAAGGAGTAACGAGCAACGCCACGGGCGGCGCGGCGAAGGGTGTCGGGCGGCAGGCGTCAGATGTCGAGCGGGTCGACTTCAAGGTTCCAGCGCAGCACGCCTTTCAGTGTGCGCAACATCGGTTGCCACGCGCGCAACGTAGCCTGCAGCGCCCCCCGCGATGCGCTCTCAATCAGCAATTGCGCGCGATGCACGTGCATCACCTTGACGATGGTGAGCGGCACCGCGTCATAGACTGTCACGCGCTCGGCGGCCGGGATCTGCGTCAGCACGGCGGCCGCCTGTTGCAGAAAGGCAAGCGCGGCTTCGAGTGTGCGGCCTTCGGCGCGGAGCAGCGCCTGATAGACGAATGGCGGCAAGTGAGCGTCACGCCGTTCGGCCAGCGTCGAACTGGCAAAGCCGACGTAGTCGTGCCGGCCCAATGCGTGGTACAGCGCATGGCGCGGATAGCGAGTCTGCACCAGCACTTCGCCCGGCAAACCGGCGCGGCCGGCGCGACCGCTCACCTGCATCAATTGCGCGAAGAGCCGTTCGCTCGCGCGGAAGTCGTGTGAGAACAACGCGGTGTCCGCGTTCAGCACGCCGACCAGCGACACGCGCTGGAAGTCGTGGCCCTTCGCAATCATCTGCGTGCCGACCAGGATATCGACCTCGCCGGCGTGGACGTCGGAAAACAGCGCCTGCGCGCTGCCTTTGCGGCGCGTGCTGTCGGCGTCGATGCGCAGCACGCGGGCGCCGGGCACGGCGCTCGCCAGGGTTTCTTCAACGCGCTGGGTGCCGCGTCCCATCGGCGCGATGTCGACATTGCCGCACTCCGGGCACGAACGCGGAATGCGCGCTTCCCAACCACAGTGGTGGCAGCGCAGCGCGCGCTCGGGTTTGTGCAACACGACGTAGGCGCTGCAACGCGGGCAGCCTGCCACCCAGCCGCAGGCATCGCAGGCGAGCTGCGGCGCGTAACCGCGCCGGTTGAGAAATACGAGGCTCTGCTCACCGCGCTCGAGCCGCAACTTCAGCGCCGCGATCAACGGCCCGGATAAACCTTCCACCGAGGCCCGTCCGCGCCGGCGCTCTTCTTCCAGATCGATCAGCCTGACGGTCGGCAAAACGGCCTCTGCGACTGCCCGGCGCGACAGGGTCAGCCGCTTATAGCGTCCCTGATCCGCCTGCCACCAGCTTTCCAGCGACGGCGTGGCCGAGCCGAGCACCACCGGCAAAGCGAGTTGTTTGGCGCGATAGATCGCCAGATCGCGCGCCGAGTAGCGCAGGCCTTCCTGTTGCTTGTAGGCCGGATCGTGTTCCTCATCGACGACGATGATCGCGAGTTTCGGCAGCGAGGCAAGTACCGCGAGCCGCGTGCCGAGCACGATGCGGGCGCGCCCGGTGTGCGCGGCAAACCAGTTGCGGGCCCGCTCGCCTTCCGCAAGACCGCTGTGCAGCGTGACGATCGAGGCGCCTTCCAGCGCGGCAAAGCGCGCACGGAAGGCCGACTCGAACTGCGGCGTCAGATTGATTTCCGGGACGAGGACGAGTGCCTGCGCGTCGGGCTTCGCGGCCAGAATCTCCGCGAGCGCTCGCAGATACACCTCCGTTTTGCCGCTTCCCGTCACGCCGTGCAGCAGGAATGGCGCAAAACCGTTCGCGTCGCGGATCGCGTCGACTGCGCTCGCCTGCTCGTCGGTGAGGGTGGGCAGGACGGGCGCCGGCGTATCCGGCGACACCGGAGCGGCGAGTGCCTCGGCGGCTTCGATCACCTCCAGCGCAACCCAGCCTTCGGCCTGCCATGCGTCGAGGGTTGCAATGGCTTTGGGGTGGAGCGCGCGAGCGGCGGCGGCGACCAGAAATTCGGCTTCGGCGAGAGCCGAGGCGAGCTTGCGCAACGCGCTGGCGCGCGCAGGCAAAGCGTCGGGCAGCGCGGTGCGGCCCGCCGGCGTCAGGCTGTAACGCTCTTCCGGCACGAAGAGGCGCGACCAGCGTGACGCATCCCGCAGGGCTTGCGGCAACGCGGGCAGCGCGACTTCTCCGAGGCCGCGTTGATAGTAGTCAGCAGCGAAGGCGCTGAGACCCAACCATTCGGCCGACACCGGCGGACAGGCAGCACAGACCGCGCTAACGGCCCGCAGGCGCTCCGCCGGCACATCACTGTGAGTGGTCACTTCGCATACGAGGCCGACCACGTGACGCTTGCCGAACGGCACGCTGACCAACATGCCCGGCGCGACAGGTTCGGGCGTGTCGCAACGGTAGTCGAACAAGGTCGGCAGCGGATGATCCAGCGCGACGCGAACGAAAACGTCACTCACGCGGCGCTGCGGACCAGGTACATGGCTGCGGCACGACGCCGCGCCACAGCGTTCATTACACACACGGCAAACCCGTCGAAGTTAAAGTAAAACTTCAATTTCCGCGCTAAGTTTTGGATTCGGCTGAACAATTGCAATCGGTCCGCGTGCCTGTGGATAACTTTGTTGAGAACTTCGCTCGAATGGGCCGGGAACCGCGCCGCAGCGGCGTTCTGTGGGGTTTCGCACATTTTGTCGTGAGCCCCCGAAACCCTTGCCAGACAAGGCTGAGATCAAAAGCGCCGGCAATGTGCAAGGGCTGGGGCACGACGAAAGCTTCTACCGCGCCGCAGCGTGAACAATGTGCATAAGTCAAGTCTTGACTTTCGTGGGAGCGCCATCTGACGGCCCCCTGCGTACAAATATTCCCTTAGACCGAGAGCCCAGTTCGCCGCATTGCAGCAAAAGTGGCAACGATTTCGGCGTCAGGTTGGTGCATGCGCGCCGCTGCGAATCGCCCGGCTATGCCGATGGACTTCGTCTACGAGTTCGGCGACGTTCTCCGGCGGCGTGAACTGCGAAATACCGTGGCCGAGATTGAAAACGTGGCCCGGATGATTCCCGAAGCTGTCGAGCACGGCACGCGCCTCCATGCGGATCGACGCCGGCGGCGCAAACAGCACCGATGGATCGATATTGCCCTGCAGCGCCACCTTGCTACCCACTCGCTCGCGGGCTCGGCCCAGGTTCACGGTCCAGTCGAGACCGACCGCGTCCACACCCGTATTGGCGATCTCGTCGAGCCACAAGCCGCCGCCCTTCGTGAAGGTGATCACCGGCACTTTTTCGCCGTCGTGATCGCGCTTCAACTGGCTCACGACCTGCTGGATGTACTGCAGCGAGAAGCGTTGGTACACGCCGTCTGCGAGCGCCCCGCCCCACGTGTCGAAAATCATCACGGCTTGCGCACCGGCTTCGATTTGCGCATTCAGATATGCCGCAACCGACTTTGCGTTGACGTCGAGAATCCGATGCATCAGGTCCGGGCGGGCATACAACATGGATTTGACGGTGCGGAAATCCGCCGACCCGCTGCCTTCGACCATGTAGCACGCCAAGGTCCACGGGCTGCCTGAAAACCCGATCAGCGGCACGCGCTGACGGCCTTGCGCGTCGATGAGCGCGGTGCGGATTTCGCGCACTGCGTCGGTTACGTAGCGCAGCGTGGCGTCGATATCCGGCACAGCCAGGCGTGCGACGTCGTCTTCAGTGCGCACCGGCCGGGCGAATTTCGGCCCCTCGCCGGCGACGAATTCGAGACCCAGGCCCATGGCGTCCGGCACGGTCAGGATGTCGGAAAACAGGATCGCGGCGTCGAGCGGATAGCGCTCCAGCGGCTGCAGCGTCACCTCCGTTGCGTACGCCGGGTTCTTCGCGAGACCAAGGAAACTGCCCGCACGAGCCCGCGTGGCGTTGTATTCCGGCAGATAGCGGCCAGCCTGCCGCATCAGCCAGATCGGCGTGTAGTCGGTCGGCTGGCGCAGCAGCGCGCGCAGGAAAGTATCGTTCAGGAGTTTATGGGCCACGTTGCGTACGACTGAAGGCAAAGGGGCATTTTACCGGAGCCGGCTCGCCGCATCGTGCTTGATCCGGGCAATAACGCTCACACACCTCGCTCGCGGCCGCCTTTCTCGCTGCGCCGTGCGCTGCCGTGACTCAGCTGAACGGCCAATGTTCAAGCGCGAATTGCCGGGCTATCATCCGACGGCCTTACCAAACAATTACGCGCAACCAAGGAGACTCGATGAACAAGGCAGCACTCGCACTGCTCGGCGTTTTGACCGGTGTTTTGATGCACGCAGGCGTGGCCCAGGCACAGACTGGCCCCACAGCCGCGGCGCCCTCCCGGCTCGACGAAATCCTCGCGCGCGGCACACTGCGCGCGTGTACGGCCGGTGACTACAAGCCGTACTCGTTTTACAAGGCAGACGGCCAGTTCGAAGGTATCGATATCGACATGACCGAGTCGCTCGCCAAATCGCTCGGTGTGAAGGCTGAGTTCGTCAAGACGTCGTGGTCGAACCTGATGAACGACTTCGTCGCGAAATGCGACATCGGCGTGGGCGGGGTTTCGCCAACGCTCGAGCGCCAGAAGCGCGCGTTTTTCACCCAGGCGTACATGATCGACGGCAAAACGCCGATCGTCCGGTGCGACGACGTCAACAAGTATCAGACGGTAGCGCAGATCGATCAGCCGGCGACCCGCGTTATCGTCAATCCGGGTGGCACCAACGAGCGTTTCGCCAAGCAGTATTTCCCGCACGCGAATCTGACCGTCTATCCGGACAATGTGACGATCTTCAAGCAGATCCTCGCCGGCAAGGCCGACGTCATGGTGACGGATGCGTCAGAGACCCTGCTGCAGCAGAAGCTGAATCCGGGTCTTTGCTCGGTGCATCCGGACAAGCCGTTCCAGTACGGCGAGAAGGCATGGCTGCTGCCGCGCGGCGATGTGACGTTCCAGCAATACGTCGATCAGTGGCTGCACCTCGCGCGCGCGACCGGCGAGTATCAGGCAATCTCGGACAAGTGGCTGAAGTAGCTGGGGTGGGACGCCGTCTGCGTCCTGCCCAGTTGGAAAAGCCTGGCGGGTCGATTGACTAATAAGCCTGCACGGCTGACACAATCGTGTAACCAGCGTTTGAGGTGTTAAGCAAAACCTGAGCAATCCAGTTGAACAGAGGGCCGACGAACCGGCCCTCTGACCCGTCTTTCCCGCATGCATGAAATGCTGCAGTGCAGCGTGCGGAGGTGTCCGCAATCAAGCGGGGTTCGTCACGCTGGAAAACCGCCTGTAATACAGCCGATCCGTCCTGAAAAAGTTGAGCATGCAACCATTTCATGCGGAATCGACTGAACGGATTACGCCGCGATATGCGTCACGAGTAGCATCAATCAGGCGTATGAAATTGCACAACTGTCATCGGTAAAAAATACGTTTAAAACGTTTCGGATTGGAAATAAATCCTGCAACGCCTTATCTGGCGGGCGTTACAACCTGAAACACTTTGTTACCGCGCTGCCAGGGTAATTCGCCCACAATGCCCTCAACGGTTTCAACACGGATGTGGCTGGGTGCGTGGTGTGAGCGGATACGATGCACTTGCCGGTCGGCGTAAGCCGAAGCCCTGTGAAGGGGCATCCCTGCTGGGGCCGTAGTCGACGCAGGGTCGTCGTCTCAGTTGGTTCCATCTTTGGTCTCCTCGCGCTAACCCCGTAGCGTGTGGTTTTTAGCGGGCTCCAGGCCCGCTTTTTTTTCGTCTGGTCAAACGTTTGCGAGCTTCACGGCGGGTCGATTTGTGGCGGTTTCCATCCGCACCGTTTCCCGCGCACGATTCCTCTTCCAGCAAACGGTTTTCCTCAAAAATGTCGGCCGGCGCCACGCGGGTTTACGCGTGGCGCCGAACCAGCATGCCAATCAAGCCGTCTTGTCTTCTTGAACCTTCAATTCGCTGATCATCCGATCGCGCATGACGAACTTCTGCACTTTGCCCGTCACTGTCATGGGCAATTCGTCAACGAAGCGGATGTACTTCGGCACCTTGTAGTGAGCAATCTGGCCCTGGCAGAACTGCTGGATTTCCTCCGCCGTGGCCTGCTCGCCTGAGCGCAAGACGATCCACGCGCATACTTCCTCACCGTATTTCTTGTCGGGCACGCCAAATACCTGCACGCTCTGGATCTTCGGATGGCGGAACAGAAACTCTTCGATCTCGCGCGGGTAGATGTTTTCGCCGCCGCGTATCAGCATGTCCTTCAGGCGGCCGACGATGTTGCAGTAGCCCTCGGCGTCGAGCGTCGCCAGATCGCCGGTGTGCATCCAGCCGTCGACGATACTTTCCCGCGTCTTCGCTTCGTCCCCCCAGTAACCTTGCATCACCGAATAGCCCTTGGTGCACAGTTCACCCGTTTCTCCCACCGCCACGATATTGCCAAGCGGATCGACGATTTTCACTTCGAGATGCGGCTGGATGCGACCGACCGTGGTGGTGCGTTTGTCGAGCGGGTCGGTGGTCGAACTCTGGAACGACACCGGGCTCGTTTCCGTCATGCCGTAGGCGATAGTGATCTCGCTCAGATGCATCCGCGCGACGACCTTCTTCATCGTCTCGATAGGACATGGCGAACCGGCCATGATGCCCGTGCGCAGACGCGACAGATCGTAGTTGGCAAAGTCCGGATGATCGAGTTCAGCGATGAACATGGTCGGCACGCCGTGCAGCGCGGTGCACTGCTCTTCAGCCACGGCCGCGAGCGTTGCCGCCGGATCGAAACCCTCGCCTGGAAACACCATGTTCGCGCCGACCGAAACGCACGCGAGCACCGCCAGCACCATGCCGAAGCAGTGATAAAGCGGAACGGGAATGCACAGGCCGTCCTGCTCCGTTAGCCGCATCGCCATCGCGATATAGCGGGCGTTGTTGACGACGTTGCTGTGTGTCAGCGTCGCGCCTTTCGGATTGCCCGTCGTGCCGCTGGTGAACTGAATGTTGATCGGTTCGTGGCAGGACAGCGTCGCACCGATAGCATCGAGCTTCGCGACGTCAAGCGTTGCGCGGCCCTGCTCGATTACGTCGGAGAAGGTCAGCATGCCGGGCGTTTCCGTGTCGCACATGCGAATCACGTAGCGCAGTTCCGGCAAGCGAGCGGCGTGCAGTTCGCCCGGCTTTTGCGTCGCCAGTTCCGGTGCGAGCTCCTGCAGCATTTCGAGGTACATCGACGTCTTGAAACGCTCGGCCGCGATGATCGCCTTGCAGCCGACCTTGTTCAACGCGTACTCGAGTTCCGCGAGTCGGTAAGCCGGATTGATGTTGACCAGCACCGCGCCGATGCGCGCGGTGGCGAACTGCGTGAGCAGCCATTCCACACGGTTCGGCGACCAGATGCCCACCCGGTCGCCTTTCTCGATACCCAGCGCAAGCAGCCCGGACGCCAGCACGTCGATCTCTTCCGAGAACTCCCGCCACGTCCAGCGAATACCTTGCTCGCGAAATACCACGGCCGGACGGTCTGGGAAGCGCGCTGCGGTGTCGCGCAGAAACTGGCCGACTGTCGCTTCGTTCAACGGGATTTCAGTCGACCCGCGAACATACGACAAATTGTCTCGAGGTTCGATGAGTGCACCTTCGCCTGACGCGTACGTTGCCATGGTGTTGTCTCCGAGAGCGGAAGCTCGCCCAGTCTATTGAAATGAATTTGAAACCGATTGTGCCACCGGCGTATGTCCGTACGGCATCAAGTGTTACCCGCCCTCTGCGCCAACGGTCGCCGTGACAATTACCCAATGCCTGCGGGTTGAATCTGCGATTTTGCTGACCTTTCCGTAAACGTCAAGTAATGGTCAAAAAAAAGCAGCCGCGAAGGCTGCTTTCTCTCTGATACGTATTGCTTAGCTCTGACCGCGCAGCTTGCGCAGACGCTGAATCGCAGCGAGCTGAGCCGTCGCGTACGCCAGTTCCGCTTGCGCGGTCGCGTATTCGAGGTTCGAACCCGTGTTTTGCAGCGCTTCTTCTGCGCGCTTGCGTGCATCTTCGGCTTTGGCTTCGTCGAGATCCTTGCCCCGAATCGCGGTGTCGGCAAGAACCGTCACAGCGCCCGGCTGGATTTCGAGGATGCCGCCGGCGACGAACACAAACTCTTCTTCGCCGTTTTCAGCTTCAATGCGCACCGCACCCGGACGAATCCGCGTGATGAGCGGCGTGTGGCCCGGCAGAATGCCGAGTTCACCTGCTTCGCCCGGCAGCGCGACGAACTTCGCCTGGCCCGAGAAGATCTGCTCTTCCGCGCTGACGACGTCTACTTTAATGGTTGCCATATCGACTCCTGGTGAGCGTAATTCGAGGGCACCGACATTGGCCGGCGCCCGCTTCTATACACCCGACCTTTACTGGATCTTCTTGGCCTTTTCGAAGGCTTCGTCGATCGTGCCGACCATGTAGAACGCTTGCTCCGGCAGGTGGTCGCATTCGCCTTCAACGATCATCTTGAAGCCACGGATCGTTTCTTTCAGCGGCACGTACTTGCCCGGCGAGCCCGTGAACACTTCAGCGACGTGGAACGGCTGCGACAGGAAACGCTGGATCTTACGAGCGCGCGCGACGGCGAGCTTGTCTTCCGGCGCCAGTTCGTCCATACCCAGAATCGCGATAATGTCGCGCAGTTCCTTGTAGCGCTGCAGCGTTTGCTGCACGCCGCGCGTGATCGAGTAGTGCTCTTCACCAATCACGTTCGGGTCGATCTGACGCGAGGTCGAATCGAGCGGATCCACTGCCGGGTAGATACCCAGCGAAGCGATGTCACGCGACAACACGACGGTTGCGTCAAGGTGGCCGAAGGTCGTAGCCGGCGACGGGTCGGTCAAGTCATCCGCAGGGACGTACACGGCCTGCACCGACGTAATCGAGCCAGTCTTGGTCGACGTAATACGCTCCTGCAGCTTGCCCATTTCTTCAGCCAGCGTCGGCTGATAGCCCACTGCCGACGGCATACGGCCGAGCAGTGCCGACACTTCCGTGCCTGCCAGCGTGAAACGGTAGATGTTGTCGACGAAGAACAGCACGTCCAGACCTTCGTCACGGAAGTGCTCAGCCATCGTCAGACCGGTCAGCGCGACACGCAGACGGTTGCCCGGCGGCTCGTTCATCTGGCCGTACACCAGTGCGACCTTGTCGAGAACGTTCGAGTCCTTCATTTCGTGATAGAAGTCGTTCCCTTCACGGGTACGCTCGCCAACACCGGCGAACACGGAGTAACCACCGTGTTCTTTAGCGATGTTGTTGATCAGTTCCATCATGTTCACGGTCTTGCCCACGCCTGCGCCACCGAACAGGCCAACCTTACCGCCCTTCGCGAACGGGCAGATCAGGTCGATAACCTTGATGCCGGTTTCGAGCAACTCCGTCGACGGCGACAGTTCGTCGAACGCCGGAGCCTTCTGGTGAATACCGCGAACCACGTCCGAGTTGATCGGGCCGGCTTCGTCGATCGGGCGACCCAGCACGTCCATGATCCGGCCGAGGGTCGGCTTGCCGACCGGCACGCTGATCGGGTTGCCGGTGTTCTTTACCGTCGTACCGCGGCGCAGGCCGTCCGATGCACCCAGACAGATGGTACGGACAACGCCGTCGCCCAGCTGCTGCTGGACTTCGAGGGTCAGTTCCGAACCTTCGAGAATGAGCGCGTCGTAAATCTTCGGCATGTGGTCACGCGGGAATTCCACGTCGATCACCGCGCCGATGCACTGTACGATCTTGCCTTCTACCAAAGCAGTAGTACTCATCGCTTTTCCTTTAGATACTCAATTCTTCACTCGCGCAAAGGCGCAATTTCGATGGGACCGCCAAGATGGGGTGCGCCACGAAGGCGCACACGAAGCGGCATGCCTGACCGTTAGGGTCAGACCGCCGCCGCGCCACCGACGATTTCCGACAGTTCTTTCGTGATCGCGGCCTGACGGCTCTTGTTGTACACGAGCTGCAGTTCGTTGATGACCGTCTTCGCGTTATCCGAAGCGGCCTTCATTGCGACCATTCGTGCCGACTGCTCCGATGCCATGTTTTCCGCGACGGCCTGATAGACCAGCGCTTCGACATAACGCACCAGCAGTTCGTCCACCACTGCCTGTGCATCCGGCTCGTAGATGTAGTCCCACTGCGTGCTCGGCGTCGTGCCGTCCTCTTCCTTGCGCTCGAACTGCTCTGCCGACAGCGGCAGCAGTTGCTCGATCACCGGCTCCTGCTTCATCGTATTGACGAAGCGCGTATACGCGAGGTACACCGCCGAAACCTTGCCTTCCGAGTACAGGTCGAGCTGCACCTTCACCGCGCCGATCAGCTTTTCCAGGTGCGGCGTGTCGCCCAGATGCACGACATTCGACACCACCTTCGCGCGCAGACGATTCAGGAAGCCCAGACCCTTGGTGCCGATCGCAGTTGCTTCGATCGTCTTGCCCTGGCCTTCCAGTTCCTTGAACTTCTGCAGCGACGCACGCAGCACGTTGGTGTTCATCCCGCCGCACAACCCTTTATCGGTCGTGACGAGGATGATGCCGGCCGTTTTCGCACCTTCGTTCGACACCATGAACGGGTGACGATACTCCGGGTTCGCACGGCTCATGTGCGCAGCGATATCGCGGACCTTGTCGGCATACGGGCGAGCAGCGCGCATGCGCTCCTGAGCGCGGCGCATCTTCGATGCGGCCACCATCTCCATCGCTTTCGTGATCTTGCGCGTGTTTTGCACGCTCTTGATCTTGCCGCGAATTTCCTTCATTCCAGCCATTGCTTGCTCCTTGTCGGCCCAAGTTAGCGCTTTAGCGCTTACCCGGGTCCCATGCAAAGCGATCTAAGCAGCGCGGGTTCAGTTGCCTGCGGCCCGCGCCGCTCCAAGGTCTTTTATGCCTTGCGGATCACTCGCAAATCAATAAGCGCCGGACTTCTTGAAGTCTTTGAGAGCCGTATGCAGCAGGGCTTCGTCGTCCTTCGAGAGTTCCTTGGTATCTTCGATGCGCTTGACCAGGTCAGCGTGGCTCGACTTCAGATAGTCGCGCAGGCCCTTTTCGAACGGCAGCACTTGCGCAACTTCCAGATCGTCGAGGTAGCCGTTGTTCGCTGCGAACAGCGAGACAGCCAGTTCCCACACTTGCAACGGCTGATATTGCGGCTGCTTCAGCAGTTCCGTGACGCGACGGCCGCGCTCCAGTTGCTTGCGGGTTGCTTCGTCGAGGTCCGACGCGAACTGCGCGAATGCAGCCAGTTCACGATACTGTGCGAGGTCGGTACGGATACCGCCCGACAGCTTCTTCACGACCTTGGTTTGTGCCGCACCACCAACGCGCGACACCGACACGCCGGCGTTAATTGCCGGGCGGATACCTGCGTTGAAGAGGTCGGTTTCCAGGAAGATCTGGCCGTCGGTAATCGAGATCACGTTCGTCGGAACGAATGCGGTCACGTCGCCTGCTTGCGTTTCGATGACCGGCAGTGCCGTCAGCGAACCGCTCTTGCCCTTCACTTCGCCGTTCGTGAACTTCTCGACGTACTCTTCCGAGACGCGAGCAGCACGTTCCAGCAGACGCGAGTGCAGATAGAACACGTCACCCGGATAAGCTTCGCGGCCCGGCGGGCGGCGCAGCAACAGCGAGATCTGGCGGTATGCCCAGGCTTGCTTGGTCAAATCGTCATAAACGATCAGCGCGTCTTGACCGCGGTCGCGGAAGTATTCGCCCATCGTGCAGCCGGCGTACGGTGCGAGGTATTGCATCGCAGCCGATTCCGAAGCCGAAGCGGCCACGACGATCGTGTATTCCAGCGCGCCGGTTTCTTCCAGCTTGCGCACCACGTTCATGATCGACGAAGCCTTCTGACCGATCGCGACGTAGATACAGAAGAGGTTCTTGCCCTTCTGGTTGATGATCGCGTCGACTGCGACTGCGGTCTTGCCGCACTGGCGGTCGCCAATGATCAGCTCGCGCTGGCCACGGCCAACCGGCACCATCGCGTCGATCGACTTCAGACCGGTTTGAACCGGTTCCGAAACCGACTTACGCCAGATCACGCCCGGAGCAATCTTTTCGATTGCGTCGGTTTTCTTCGCGTTGATCGGGCCCTTGCCGTCGATCGGGTTGCCAAGTGCGTCGACCACGCGGCCGAGCAGTTCCGGACCCACCGGCACTTCGAGAATGCGGCCCGTCGTCTTGACGATGTCACCTTCCGAAATGTGCTCGTACTCACCCAGAATCACGGCGCCGACCGAGTCGCGCTCGAGGTTCAGTGCGAGACCGAAGGTGTTGCCCGGGAATTCGAGCATTTCGCCCTGCATCACTTCCGACAGGCCGTGGATGCGCACGATACCGTCGGTCACGGAGATCACGGTGCCTTGATTGCGAACGTCTGCGCTCGCTTCAAGGCCCTGGATCCGGCTCTTGATCAGCTCGCTGATCTCAGAGGGATTGAGTTGCATTATTCGCTCCTGATAGTCAATTCTGTTGCGTGCCAGCTGCTGAAGCGCCTCGGGCGCTTCAGGCCGTCAGAGCCGTCTGCATGCTGGCAAGCCGCGCGCGGACCGAGGTATCGAGCACTTCGTCGCCAACTGTCACGCGCACGCCGCCGATAAGCGACGAGTCGACTTCGACCGTCGGCTTCAGCTTGCGCTTGAATTTGCGTTCGAGACTTGCGACGAGTTCGTTCAACTGCGCGCCTTCGAGCGGGAATGCGCTGACGATCAGCACATCTGCCGCTCCTTCGCGGGCGTTCTTCAACTCTTCGAACTGCGTGGCGATTTCCGGCAGCAATTGCAGGCGATGGTTATCCACCAGCATTTGCACCAGATTCTTCGCTTGCGCATTGTCCTTGAGCGGCGACTTGACCGCGGCCAGCAGCAGTTCGCTGACCTGGGCGCGGCTTACTTTCGGGCTCGAGGCGATCGACAGCACTTCGGGCAGACGCGCAACCTGTGCCAGCTCCTGCACGAGCGTGGACCAGGCGGCGATGTCACCAGCTTCGGCCACGCCAAACAGCGCTTCTGCGTACGGACGGGCGATGGTTGCAAGTTCGGCCATGATCAGAGCTCGGCTTTCAGTTGATTCAGCAGGTCAGCGTGAGCTGCCTGGTCGACTTCGCGCTTCAGGATCTGTTCAGCGCCCTTCACTGCCAGTGCGGCGACTTCGCCACGCAGCGTTTCGCGCGCCTTCACGACTTGCTGTTCCGCTTCGGCCTTCGCTTGCGCGATGATGCGAGCGGCTTCAGCTTGTGCTTGAGCCTTGATTTCGTCAGCGACTGCCACTGCGCGCTTTTCTGCGTCAGCAATACGTTGCTGACCGTCGTTGCGTGCCTGAGCGAGTTCCTGGTCGACGCGCTTGTGGGCGGCTTCGAGTTCCGCCTTGCCCTTTTCAGCAGCCGACAAACCGTCAGCAATCTTCTTCGAGCGCTCGTCGAGGGCGTTGATCAACGGCGGCCACACGAACTTCATCGTGAACCACGCGAGGATCAGGAACACGACCATTTGCGCAAACAGGGTTGCGTTGAGATTCACGGTGTTTCCTTAAACGTTGCTAGTTCGGAAAGTGAAACGGCAAGGCGCTCATCGATTCTGTATTCGATCAGCGCCCAAGTGCCCGTTCCGCCCTGCGCCTTTACCAGTTATAGCTCAGGCGCAAACTTCCGAGGAACCTCAGCCTGCCAGCTTCGACAGCAGCGGGTTCGCGAACGCGAACAGCATTGCCACACCAACGCCAATCAGGAACGCCGCATCGATCAGACCAGCCAGCAGGAACATCTTGGTTTGCAGCGGGTTCATCAGTTCCGGCTGACGAGCACATGCTTCGATGTACTTGCCACCCATCAGGCCGATACCGATACAGGCGCCGATTGCACCCAGGCCGATGATGATGCCGATACCGATGGCGGTCAGACCCTGGATGTTGGCGATGAAAGCTTGCATGATCACTCCTTTGTGAAAAGTCTTTTAGAACTGGTTGGAACTGGGATTTAATAAAACAAAACTAAAAACAATTCGTCGCGCGACACGCCGTGATTAGTGGCTGTCGTGTGCTTGTCCGATGTACACCAGCGTCAGCATCATGAAAATGAATGCCTGCAGGAAAACGATCAGGATGTGAAAGATCGCCCAAACCGTGCCTGCGATGACGTGGCCGATAAAGCCGAGCACTGACGCGTCCGCGCCAAAACCCCACATGCTGCCGAGCAGAGCAATCAGCAGGAACAACAGTTCACCCGCGTACATGTTGCCGAACAGCCGCATGCCGAGCGAAACCGTCTTTGCGACGAACTCGATGATGTTCAATGCAAGGTTCGGGATCCACAGCAACGGATGCGCACCGAACGGAGCCGACAGCAGTTCATGCACGAAGCCGCCTGCGCCCTTGATCTTGAAGTTGTAGTAAATCATCAGCACGAACACGCCGAGCGCGATGCCGAGCGTGCCGTTCAGGTCGGCGGTCGGCACGATGCGATGATGGGGGATGATTTCCGACAGACCCAGCCAGCCGATCACGCGGCCCGGCAGATCGACGGGGATGAAGTCGAGCGAGTTCATCAGGGCAACCCAGACGAACACGGTCAATGCCAGCGGAGCGATAAAAGCGCGCGAGCCGTGGATCATCGACTTCGATTGATCCTCGACCATTTCGACCAGCATTTCGATTGCGCACTGGAAACGGCCCGGCACGCCGGACGTTGCCTTGCGAGCAGCGAGATGCAGGATGGCGATGGTGGCCAGACCGCAAACGATCGACCAGAAAAGGGTGTCCAGATTCCACACATGAATGTCGAAAATCGACGTCTGGTGCGCGGTGGAAAAGTTCTGCAAGTGGTGCGCGATGTACTCGGACGGATCCAGAGCGCGCGTGCCTTCGCTAGCTGCCATATCGTTAATGCCACCCAAATTGTCGAAAATCGTCTTAGGCCGTTCCCGCCGCAATGCTCTATTGCGGGAACACACCGGGTGCGGATCGTGTCATATCCGCACTCCTTACGCCAGCGCTACGCGCCGGCCTGAATTTTGTGTTGCTTTTGTGCTGCTACTCTCTGCTACGACCTTAACGCCACGCGAGGGCGATCCAGTACGTCTTGAGCGCGATGAGGTAAGTCACGAGCAGCGGCACCCAGCATACGTCGTGATACCAGAAGGCGATGACTACAAACATCGCGATCGTTGTCCCCATCTTGAGCGCTTCGCCGATCATCCAGCTCATTGCTGTTTTGGCGCCGCTCAGCGTTCTAAGACGTGCCGCGAACAGCGCGCTCGGCACCCAGCAGATCGCTCCCCCAAGGAACGCGGACAGCGCAGCAGCGCCCGGCGGCTTGTAGAACAGCCACCACACCAGCGTCGCACCCAGGGACAAAACCATTTGCGCCGCCACGACCTTGAAAGGCGTAACGCGCGATGGACGACTCACATTCGGGCCAAACAGCTTTTCAGCCTCGACCCGGGTGAGCGGAACGATATTGTTATCTTGTTGCTCGACATCCCACGCATCGTCAGTTGTAACGTGCTGAGCGGTGGACGCATCGGAAACGGTGCGTTCAGCGCGGTGGTCGTCACGCCCATTCTTCGGCGCTTGATTCGACGTTTTAACCGCCATCGCAGTGTTCCGAAAGTCTTGTTCCTGCCCGCGAGCTTACGCTGCGCTTACGGGGTTGCCGTGCAATTAAATCCGGGCGATTGTAAGCGATAGTTGCAGGCAATTCAAGACTTTAGGCCGTTCAATAACCTGTGTGAAAACGACCTTCACGATGCGGAAACGTCCGCTCGGGCGGCCTATACACGGCAAATGTAAGGCGGTCGGGGGATGGCAAAACATGTGCGATGAATCGGGTCGATTGAAGTTCGCCGATGTGTCGTTTCGACGCTGCTGCGGACGTCTCAAAAATGCAACAGACGATCATTTTCGCCAGCTTTGGTGGACATGAAGGACCGAGCCGGGTAGACGCGGGCGGCTATGAGTTGGTCGCAGCCCTTCTTCATTGAAATCGAAGACCGTTGGACGCTACCCTCCCCATCGGGCGACCGACACGGCAAGCAGTCAGGCGCCTCCTACGGCATGTCACCACCTACCCTACCGCTGCAAACGGCCGCCTCTTCACGGCACACCCTCCCACCATGCAGGCGCCATCGGGAAAACGGTGGCACGACTCAATATATTGGATTCCTGATTATTAAACACACCAAATAATCAGGAATCCAATGCGAATCCGCGTAGGCTACCGATCGATCTGAGAATTCATCAACCGGGCGACGCCTGCGGCAAGTACAACCGCGACGTCGCTGCTATCGAAGAGAACCCCGCCTGACGGCTTTTGCGAGCGGCCAGCAGACGCGCGGCCCAACGAGGCCGCAAGCCCGCTCAACGTCCGCCGCAGATCGAACCTGCCACCCTCACGCCGTAGCGTTACCCCGCAGCCGGACAAGAATGCCTTCCAGTGCGTCCAGATCGCCGAAGTCCACCAACACCTGGCCGCGGCCGCGTCGGCCGAGCTTGATCTTAACCGTTGCGGCAAGCAGATCGGATAACTCCTCTTCGAGCCGTCGTGTGTCGCGGCCACCGTCCTGATTCGCCCGCGCCTTCACTGTCGGCGCAGCCTTGGTGGTCGCCGTCACCAGTTTTTCGGTCTCGCGGACCGACATGCGCTTGTTGACGACCTGATTGGCCAGTGTGATTTGCGTCGCGGCGTCGACGGCCAGCAACGCACGTGCGTGTCCCATGTCGAGGTCACCCGCCAGCAACATGGTTTGCACCGGCGTCGCCAGGTTGAGCAAACGCAGCAGATTAGATACGGCGCTGCGTGAGCGGCCCACCGATTCAGCCGCCTGCTCGTGCGTGAAATTGAACTCGTCGAGCAAGCGCTGAATGCCCTGCGCTTCTTCCAGCGGATTCAGATCTTCACGCTGGATATTCTCGATCAGCGCCATCGCCGCGGCGGCCTGGTCCGGCACGTCTTTCACCAGCACCGGCACCTCATCGAGACCGGCTATGCGTGCCGCGCGGAAACGCCGCTCGCCGGCAATGATCTCGTACTTATCCGCCGACACGGGCCGCACGAGAATCGGCTGCATCAGCCCTTGAGCACGGATGCTGGCTGCCAGCTCCTGCAACGCGCCTTCGTCCATGCGCGTGCGTGGCTGGTACTTGCCCGCCTGCAGCTTGCTGAGCGGCAGCACGTTCGGCGCACCCTCGATCGTCACCACCTCGGTGATATCGGCACTGCCACCCAGCAATGCTTCAAGACCGCGGCCCAACCCCTTCTTTCTTGCTACTGCATTCATTGTGCTTCCTCGATCCGCTTAGGACGCCTGGGGCGCGTCATTCAATGTGCGCACCCGCTCAATCATCTCTGCACCGAACTGCACATACGCCTGCGCGCCGCGCGAGGCCTTATCGAATACGACACCCGGCAGGCCATAGCTCGGCGCCTCGGCAAGACGTACGTTGCGCGGAATCACCGCGTCGAACACCTTGTCGCCGAAGTGCTCCTTCAACTGATCCGAGACTTGCTGCTGCAAGGTGATGCGTGGGTCGAACATGACGCGCAGCAGGCCGATCACCTTCAGATCGCGATTCAGGTTCGCGTGCACCTGCTTGATCGTGTTGACCAGGTCAGACAGACCCTCGAGCGCGAAGTACTCGCACTGCATCGGGATCACCACGCCATGCGCGGCGCACAAGCCGTTGAGTGTCAGCAGCGACAACGCCGGCGGGCAGTCGATCAGCACGAAGTCGTATTCGATTTCGACCGCCGTCAAGGCGATCTTCATTTGACGCTCGCGGTTCTGCACGCTGACCAGTTCGACTTCGGCACCCGCCAGTTCACGGTTCGCAGGCAGCACGTCGTAGCCGACAGCCTCCGGACGGACTCGCGCATCCGCCACCGACACCCCATCAACGAGTACCTCGTAGACGGTATTCGCGCATGCGGCCTTGTCGATGCCACTGCCCATGGTGGCGTTGCCCTGCGGGTCCAGATCGATGAGAAGGACTCGCTGTCCCTGCGCTGCCAGGCTCGCGGCCAGATTGACTGCCGTCGTCGTCTTGCCGACGCCACCCTTCTGGTTTGCAACGCAGAAGATTTTTGCCATCGTTGGTGTGTCCCTTTTGCTGCTTGAAACTGCTTGAATAAAGTAGGAAGCGTTTTGTAGCTGGAGTGCGCCCCGAGCGTGCCGGTGGCCGTCAGTTGTCGGCGTCCACCAAAACCTTGATCAGATGCCGCTCTGCGTCGAGCGACGGCACGTTCAGCCGAATGATCTGCTCTACGTGAGCACCCGCCGGCAGGCGCTCGATCTCACCATCCGGGCGCACGCCCTTCATCGCCCAGATCGCGCCCTGCTCCGCAACCAGATGACGGGCCAGTGTAACGAAATCCGCGAGCTCTGCGAATGCGCGCGACACGATTACGTCGAACTTCGCCGGTACTTCGGCGCCCGGCTGCAAAGTCTCGACGCGGCCCGTGACGACCGACAGATTCGCAAGGCCCAGTTCGGCTTTGGCCTGCGCCTGAAAAGCCGTCTTCTTGTGAACGATATCGTTCACGGTGACGGTCCAATCGGGCAGCACAATAGCCAGCACGATACCAGGGAGGCCACCACCGGAACCCACGTCCAGCACGGAAGATGCGCCGCGCGTAGCAAGATGCGGCACGATCGATAGCGAATCCAGGATGTGCTGAATCAGCATCTGCCGCGGATCGCGAATCGCCGTCAGGTTATAGACGGCGTTCCACTTGGACAGCAGCGCAACGTAGTCGAGCAGTTTGCCAAGTTGCGCGTCGCTCAGATCGAGGCCGAGTTCGCCTACGCCGCTTGCCAGCAGCGGCGCCAACGCCTCGTTACCGCCTCCCTTCTGCACCAGCGTCATTGCACCACCGGCGTGCTATCGGTGCCGGGTTCGGCGGGTTTCGCGGCACGACGTCCCAAACCACGCTTCAGGTGAACCATCAGCAAGGAGATCGCCGCCGGCGTAATGCCGGAGATACGCGACGCCTGACCGATGGTTTCGGGGCGGAATTGCGTCAGTTTCTGACGCGCTTCGAACGACAGCCCTCTTACCTCGGCGTAATCCAATCCCTCAGGCAAACGCGTGCTTTCGTGCGACTCATTCCGCTCGATCTCATCGGCTTGACGGTCGATATAGCCCTGATACTTGATGCCGATCTCAATCTGCTCCTTGATCTGGGCGAGCAGAACGTCGTCTTCGGCCAATATTTCAGGCGCAGCGCACGCGCCTGCGCGCAAACCGCAGACGCCGTCGTACGTCACGCCCGGACGACGCAGCAAGTCAGCGAGACTATATTCGTGGTCGATCGGTTTACCGAGCAAAGCAGTCGCCTCTTCCGCCGATAACGTCTTAGGATTGACCCACGTCGCGCGAAGACGCTCTGTTTCACGTGAAACAGCATCCCGCTTGCGGCTGAATGCGTCCCAACGAACGTCGTCGACCACGCCGAGTTCGCGCCCAATCTCGGTCAGGCGCATATCGGCGTTATCTTCACGCAGACTCAGCCGGTATTCGGCGCGGCTCGTGAACATGCGGTACGGCTCCGACACTCCACGCGTGACCAGATCGTCGACGAGAACACCCAGATACGCCTGATCGCGGCGCGGGCACCATGCATCCTTGCCCTGCACCTGCAAGCCGGCGTTGATCCCCGCCAGCAAACCTTGCGCAGCAGCTTCTTCGTAGCCGGTTGTGCCGTTGATCTGGCCCGCAAAGAATAGCCCGTTGATCACTTTGGTTTCCAGCGACGCCTTAAGCCCACGCGGATCGAAGTAGTCGTACTCGATCGCATAGCCTGGCCGCAGAATATGCGCGTGCTCCAAGCCCCGCATCGAACGTACGAGCTCCAGTTGTACGTCGAACGGCAGACTGGTGGAAATCCCGTTGGGATAGAACTCGTTCGTCGTCAGCCCTTCCGGTTCGAGGAAGATTTGATGCGATTCCTTCGACGCGAAACGGTGAATTTTGTCCTCGATCGACGGACAGTACCGCGGCCCGACCCCTTCGATCACGCCCGTATACATCGGCGATCGATCGAGACCTCCGCGGATAATGTCGTGCGTACGTTCGTTCGTATGCGTGACCCAGCACGGTACTTGACGCGGATGCTGCTCCGCACGTCCCAAAAACGAGAAAACTGGCACCGGGTCCAGATCGCCCGGCTGCTCTTCCAGCATCGAAAAATCGATCGTCCGCCCGTCGATTCGCGGCGGCGTGCCGGTCTTGAGACGGCCTTGCGGCAGCTTCAATTCCTTGAGGCGGGCAGACAACGATACCGCAGCCGGGTCCCCGGCGCGGCCGCCCGTGTAATTGTTCAAACCCACGTGAATTTTGCCGTCGAGGAATGTCCCGGCCGTCAGCACCACGGCGCGCGAGCGGAAACGAATCCCCACCTGCGTGACCGCGCCGACCACCCGGTCGCCCTCCACCATCAGATCGTCGACCGCTTGCTGGAACAGCCATAGATTCGGCTGATTCTCCAGCCGATGCCGGATCGCCTGCTTGTACAGCAGACGGTCCGCCTGCGCGCGCGTTGCGCGAACAGCAGGCCCCTTCGAAGAATTGAGGATGCGGAATTGAATACCGCCCTCGTCCGTCGCGGCCGCCATGGCTCCGCCAAGCGCATCGACTTCTTTGACCAGATGGCCCTTGCCAATCCCGCCAATGGACGGGTTGCAGCTCATCTGACCGAGGGTCTCGATGTTATGCGTCAGTAGGAGCGTGGTATTGCCCATGCGAGCCGAAGCCAAGGCGGCTTCGGTGCCGGCATGACCGCCGCCGACGACGATTACGTCAAATTCTGTGGGAAAAAGCATCGCGGATCTCACGCCAGATCGTCGCGTGAGCCTTTCAAAGGAAAATGTATGGGCGAATTATAACGGGTTCGGTTTAGGCCCGAATTTCGTCCGAATGGCCAGGCAACAAAAAAGCGGTGTGTTTCACGTGAAACACACCGCTCTGAACCACGCCGATTCAACCGAAAATAGAGACCTAAGCCACTTTCTTGGCCAGCCCCAGATACGTCTCAATCACGCGTGGATTTTGCGCCAGATCGGCTGCGGGCCCCTCCAGCGCCAGCTCACCGGTTTCAAGCACGTAACCATAATCGGAGATCTGCAGCGCAGCACGGGCGTTTTGCTCGATCAGCAGCGTGGCAACACCGGTCTGCCGCAGCGCACTAATGATGTGGAAAATTTCCTTCACGATCAGCGGCGCCAGACCCAGACTCGGCTCGTCAAGCATCAGTAGATCGGGTTTGCCCATCAACGCACGTCCGACCGCGAGCATCTGCCTTTCGCCACCCGACAACGTACCGGCTGCCTGCTTCCGACGCTCTTTCAAGCGAGGAAAAAGCGTAAAGACCGGTTCGAGTTGATCGAGAAAGTTACGCTCCCCTGCCCGCTTGCGCCGATACGCGCCGAGCACCAGATTGTCTTCAACAGTCATCGACGCAAACAGTTCGCGCTTTTCCGGCACCAAACACATGCCGCGCGCAACCCGCTTTTCGACTGGCACGGCGCTGACGTCTTCACCCTGGTAAAGGACCGCGCCTTTCGCATGCCCCGTAGTGGGCAGTGCGCCCATGATCGCGTTCAGCAACGTGGATTTACCCGCGCCGTTCGGCCCAATCACCGAGACAATTTGCCCGGGCCGCACTTTAATCGCGGCGCCGTGCAGCGCTTCAACCTTGCCATAGCGGACCGACAAACCATCCACGTCGAGAATCGGTGCGGTTGCATTCATCGTATTCTCCATCACTCCACCCCACCCAGATAAGCTTCAAGCACCGCCGGGTCTTGCTGGACATCCTGCGGCAAGCCTTCTGCGATCCGCGTGCCGAACTCCATCACCACCAGCCGGTCGGTGAGATTCATCACGAAATCCATATCGTGCTCGACCAGCAGCACGCTCATGCCTTCAGCCTTCAGCCGACGCAGCAAGTCCGCCAGCTGCAGCTTTTCCTGATACCGCAGACCAGCGGCGGGCTCGTCCAGCAACAGCAGAGTCGGGTCACAGCACAACGCACGTGCAATTTCGAGAATGCGTTGTTGCCCCAACGCCAGGCTGCCCGCCTCGTCGTACATGTGTTGCTCCAGCCCGACACGACGAATCTGCCGTGCCGCCTCAGCCATCAGGCGTGCTTCCTCGGCACCGTTCAGCCGCGCAACACTGCGCCACACGCCGGCTTGGCCGCGCAGATGCGCGCCGATCGCAACGTTCTCCAGCACCGTCATGCCCGGCAGCAGCTTGACGTGCTGGAAAGTGCGCCCAATGCCGCGCTTGACGATTTCACGTGAACTCAGCGAATCGATGCGTTCGCCGCGGAAGGTGATCTCCCCGCTCGTCGCTTGCAGCACGCCCGTGACCAGATTGAAGGTGGTCGACTTGCCGGCGCCGTTCGGGCCGATTAAACCGATGATCTGCCCTGCTTTCACCTCGAAGCTGACATCGTTCACCGCGACCAGACCGCCGAACTGCTTCCGAGCTTTATTCAGCGTCAGCAAGTTTTCGCCTGCGGCCGGTTTGCTGCGTTGCGGCAACGGCTCGGCATGGTCCGACAGATGCGCGCGCGGCCCCTTCGGGAAAAACCGCGCGACAAACGGCCAAACGCCTTGGCGAGCGTATTGCAGCAGCAAAACCATCAGAATGCCGAACACGATCACTTCGAAGTTGCCGTTCTCGCCCAGCAGCTTCGGCAGCAAGGTTTGCAGATAGTCCTGCAACACCGTCAGGATCGCCGCGCCGAGCACCGCGCCCCAGACATGCGACACACCACCCACCACCGCCATGAACAGAAATTCGATACCGTGGTTCAGACCGAACGGCGTCGGATTCACCGCGCGCTGCAGATGGGCGTACAGAAAGCCGGAAATCGATGCCAGCACCGCGGCATAGACAAAGATCACCACCCGCATCCACGCCGTGTTGACGCCCATCGCCTCGGCCATCATCCCGCCGCCGCGCAAGGCGCGGATCGCTCGCCCCGGCCGGCTATTAAGCAGGTTTTGAACAGAAATCACCGCACCGAGCACCACCACCCAGATCAGGTAATAGATATGGCGGCCGGACTCCAGGTCGATGCCAAAAACATTCAGCACGGGAATTCCATTGATGCCGTCGTACTTGCCGAGCATCTCCAGGTTGCCGAACAGGTAGAACAGCGCCAGCCCCCACGCGATTGTCCCGAGCGGCAGAAAGTGGCCCGACAGCCGCATCGTCACGAGGCCCAGCATCAGCGCGATCAACGCCGTCACCACCACGCCCGCGATCAACGCGAGCCACGGCGAGACGCCGTACTTCGTGGTCAGATACGCGGTCGCATACGCGCCGATACCAACGAACGCTGCCTGCCCGAAGCTCGTCATCCCGCCGATACCTGTCAGCAGCACGAGACCGATCGCGACGATCGAATAGAGGCCGATATAGTTGAGCAACGTCACCCAGTACTCGGGCACGTGAATTGGGTGCGGCAGCACCGGCAGCGCGAACAGCACCACGAGGAACAACCAGAAGAACTTGTTTTGCATGATCCGTTTCATCGTGTCACTCCTCTTCCTCTTCCGAGTGCGGGCTGGCCAGACTTCGCCACAGCAGCACCGGGATGATCAGCGTGAACACGATCACTTCCTTGTAAGCGCTCGCCCAGAACGACGAATACGACTCCAGCAAACCGACGAGGATCGAACCCGCGGCAGCCAGCGGATAGCTGACCAGGCCGCCGATAATCGCCCCCACGAAGCCCTTCAAACCGATCAGGAAGCCGGAGTCGTAGTAGATGGTGGTCAAGGGTGCGACGAGGATGCCGCACAGCGCACCGAGGCCCGCAGCGAGCGTGAACGCGAGACGCCCCGCCTGCGTCGTACCGATGCCGACGAGCCGCGCGCCGAGCCGGTTCACCGAAGTCGCGCGCAACGCCTTGCCGGAAATGGAGCGATCGAAGTACAGATACAGGCCGCCGATCAGCACCACCGCCGTGCCGACCACCCACAAACTTTGTCCGGAGATCGACAGGCTGCCGAGAGTGAAGGTCGCGTCGGAGAACGCCGTGGTGCGCGAGCCTTCCGCACCGAACATCACGAGCCCGAGGCCGACCATCGCAAAGTGCACGGCCACCGCCACGATCAGCAACAGCAGCGTGGTTGCCTCCGCGATCGGCTCATAGGCGAGCCGGTAGACGAACGGTCCCATCGGAATGACGATCAGCAGCGTCAGCGCGATCTGCGCGATCATCGGCAGCGGGTGCAGGAAAACGCCTTGCGTGAGCGCGTAGACCGCGACCGGGAACAGCAGATATTTGCCGACCAGCATCACCAGCGTGCGAGCCGCATGCCGACGCCTTTCGGGGTGCCGCACCAGCCCCGCGATCTCGACCACGAAGCACGCCGCGCCCATCGCCATCAGCAACCAGCACGTCGCAGGAAATTTTTGCGTCTGCAGTGCGGCAAGCGTCAGCGCACCGTACGACACAAACTCCCCCTGCGGGATAAAGATCACTCGCGTCACAGAGAACACCAGCACCAGCGCGAGCGCGAGCAGCGCGTAAATCGCGCCGGTAGTGATGCCGTCCTGCGCGAGGATCGCCGCAATTGATAGATCCATACTTCCTCGTCCTGAAGCGTCGAAATCGAAATCGGGAAACAGTCGTGGCGGCAGAACCCGCGGCCGGCCACCGGCCTGCAATGCCAGAAAAGGCGACCGCCGCGCCGGGACACGGCGCGGCGGTCGTTGCCATTGTTATCGAACAGAATGGCAATGCGGCATCAGTCATGCGCCGCAAGTTGCGCGAGAGGCGCGTACCGCTTTTTGTTGTTAGTCGTTCTGCAGCTTCCACTTGCCGTCGACGATCTGCACGATCACGCGTGCACGCTTGTCGAGGCCATTGTGGTTGGTCGGCGTGGTGTTCATGATGCCGTGCGAGACCGGCAGTTCCTTGATGTTTTCCAGCGCGCTACGCAGTGCTTCGCGGAACGCCTCGGTGCCCGGCTGAGCGGTCTTCAGTGCGACCGGAATCGCAGCTTGCAGCATCTGACCGGCATCCCATGCGTGACCGCCGAACGTCGCCACCGAACCCGTGCCATACGCTTTCTCATACGCCGCCTTGTAGGCTTCCGACGACTTCTTCACCGGGTTCGAATCCGGCAATTGATCCGCCACGAGGATCGGGCCGGCCGGCAGGAATTCGCCTTCGCAATCCTTGCCGCATACGCGCAGGAAGTCGTTGTTCGCGACACCGTGCGTCTGATAGACCTTGCCCTTATAGCCGCGCTCCTTGAGCGTTTTGGCCGGCAGTGCCGACGGCGTGCCCGCGCCGGCGATCAGCACCGCGTCCGGGTTCGCGCTCATCGTCTTCAACACCTGGCCGGTCACCGACGCATCGGTACGGTTAAAGCGTTCGTTGGAGACGATCTTCAGATTGTGTGCCGCAGCCGCAGCGGTGAACACGTTGTTCCAGCCGTCCCCGTATGCATCCGCAAAGCCGATAAAGCCGACCGTCTTTACGCCGTGATGCTCCATGTAGTCGGCGATCGCGTCAGCCATCAGGCTGTCGTTTTGCGGCGGTTTGAAGGCCCATGCGCGCTTGGCGTCCATCGGCGAGATGATCGCGGCCGATGCCGCCAGCGAGATCACCGGCGTCTTGCCTTCGGCTGCGGGATCGAGCATCGCCAGCGAATTCGGCGTAACGGTCGAACCGATGATGGCGTCGACGTGGTCTTCGTCGATCAGCTTGCGCGTGTTCTGCACGGCCTTGCCGGTATCCGATGCGTCATCGAGGATGATGTATTGCACCGTCTTGCCGCCGATCTCTTTCGGCAGCAACGCGATCGTGTTCTTTTCAGGAATCCCGAGCGATGCGGCCGGCCCCGTGGTGGACAGCGTGACGCCAATTTTCACCTGCGCGAAGGCAGCGCCCGCGCCGCACATCAACGCCATCGCGATACCGGTGCGTACCCATTGCTTTGTCTTTTTCATGCAAGTCTCCAAACGCTTTGAAGCGCGTATCTGTAAGCCGGCGCACGGGCCGGGTGTCTGAATCTAGTTATAGGGTTCAGGCATGCCAAGCATGGTTTTCCCTGCTCAGCGTCAACGCCCTCGCCGTTCTGGTGCTACTCCCCTGCTGCGAACCACTGCTGCGACTTCTTATGCACCAACCACTAACATGTTAGTAGTATTGCGTTTTGCATCAATTGCGGTCAATAGACTGTCGCCCGAATGCGGGTTTGTCCCGAAACCCGCTACCCAGCCACGTTGCGTTAACCCCACTTTGACCGCTCTTTCATCACCTTTCATCGAACGCGGTCAATAAAAAAGACGCGTCAACTGCTCGCGTCTTTTTTGATGGGGTCCCGTATCGCTTCGCCTTCGCTCAGTCGCCGGACAGCTTCCACTTACCGCCGACGATCTCCACCATCACACGCGCCCGCTGATCGAGACCAGCATGGTCGTTCGCGCTCATGTTGAAGATGCCGTGGGAAGCGGGCATGTCTTTCGTGTTTTCGAGTGCCGCACGCAGCGCTTCGCGGAACGCAGGCGTGCCCGGCTGGGCTTTCTTTAGCGCAAGCGGAATCGCGCGTTGCAGCAGCAAGCCTGCATCCCATGCGTGACCGCCGAATGTCGACACCGAACCGGCGCCGTATGCGGCTTCATACGCATGCTTATACGCGAGCGAAGTCTTCTTCACCGGGTTCGAATCGGGCAGTTGCTCCGCCACCAGCAGCGGACCGGCCGGCAGATAGGTGCCTTCGCAATCCTTGCCGCACACACGCAGGAAGTCATTGTTGGCGACGCCGTGCGTCTGATAATACTTGCCCTGGTAGCCACGCTCCTTGAGGGTCTTCTGCGGCAACGCAGCCGGGGTGCCCGCGCCGGCGATCAGCACCGCGTCGGGATGCTGCGACATGATCTTCAGCACCTGGCCGGTCACCGAAGCATCGTTACGC
Source organism: Paraburkholderia fungorum (assembly GCF_902833645.1). Classification (GTDB taxonomy): domain Bacteria; phylum Pseudomonadota; class Gammaproteobacteria; order Burkholderiales; family Burkholderiaceae; genus Paraburkholderia; species Paraburkholderia fungorum. The sequence continues at coordinate 1,284,687 of NZ_CADFGE010000001.1, read as the reverse complement.
GCGAAGCGTTCGTTCGCGACGACCTTGATCTTCGCGAGATCGGCCGCCTTGCCGAACTCCTTGAACCAGCTTTCGCCATACGCATCCGCGAAGCCGATGAACCCGACTGTTTTCACGCCGTGATTCGCCATGTGCTGCGCGATCGCGGTGGCCATCAGAATGTCGTTCTGCGGCGTCTTGAAGACCCATGCGCGCTTCGCGTCCATCGGTTCGACGATGCTCGCCGCCGCGGCCATGGAAATCATCGGCGTAGTGCTTTCTGCGGCGACGTCGATCATGGCCAGCGAGTTCGGCACGACGGTCGAACCGATCAATGCATCCACGTGATCTTCGCTGGTGAGCTTGCGCGCGTTCTTGACGGCCTGGGTCGAATCCGTGGCGTCGTCCAGCACGATGTAATCGATTTTCTGGCCCGCCACCTCTTTAGGCAGCAGCGCGATTGTGTTCTTTTCCGGAATACCAAGCGATGCAGCCGGCCCGGTTGCCGATACCGTTACACCGATTTTCACGTCCGCGAATGCATGGCCGCTCCATGCTGCGGATACTCCCGTTGCGACCAATGCCGCGCTTATCCAACGCAATGCCGACTTCATCCTGCTCCTCGAACTACCCCGTCATTCAATTGAATTTAAATCCGTGAATTTCAATCGCCGACCAGGCGGTCGGTGAATGGCGAGTTTAGCGGACGAAAGCCCCGCACTGCAAGCATTTTGCAGGCTGGAAACGGATGAATCCGGACGTGGTTCGGCGAATAAAAAAGCGTCACCGAATTAGCGGAAGATTTGAATGGCGCTTTATGAAAAAGCCAAATAAAAAGCGCTGTTGGATATCAATCCAACAGCGCTTTCGTCTGGGCACTGAGTGCCTCATTGTCTCCTCGTTCTCCACCTGCAAAATTCGTGGTGCATCAGAACTGCATGAAGATTAAACGAGCACCTAATCCCTTACAACTAGCAATTACCCTAGTGGTGCACTGCGGCACAAATTTGGGGCACGTTTCGCGCGCCTTTGACGGCGGGTGTCAATTCTCGCACAACACAGGAGCAACTCTGGCCGATTCAAAGGTACCGAATTATATCGGAGACCAAATCAATTTAAATTCTGCTGCCGTTTCAGGCTCGCAATGGCCGCACTCGCGCGACAATCTCACCGACAATGCCGCGTCGGAACGCCAGCACGCAGGCAATGAAAATCAAGCCCGTCACGATGGTCACGGACTCGCCAAGCGAGCGGAACCAATCGATTCCGGTAGTGGCTGCCAGCGCCGTGCCGATATCGCCGAGCCGGTCTTCGAGCGCCACGATCAGCGTCGCGCCGAGCAGCGGGCCGAACAAGGTGCCCATGCCGCCGACGAGCGTCATCAGGATCACCAGGCCCGACATGGTCCAGTACGCGTCGCTCAGCGTTTCAAAGCCCTGCACCAGCACCTTGAGCGAGCCCGCCAAACCGGCCAGCCCCGCGGACAGAATGAAAGCCAGCAACTTGAAGCGATTGGTGTCGTAGCCCAGCGACACGGCGCGTGGCTCGTTCTCCTTGATCGCCACCAGCACTTGTCCGAACGGCGAGTGCACGATTCGCACGATCAGCAGGAACGCCGCCACCATCACGGCCAGCACGACAAAATAGAGCGTCGCGTCCGGCGACAGGTCCAGCAAGCCGAACAGCTTGCCGCGCGGCACGCCTTGCAGCCCGTCCTCGCCGTGCGTGAACGGCGCCTGCAGGAACACGAAGTAGACCATCTGCGCGAGCGCCAGCGTCACCATCGCAAAGTAGATGCCCTGCCTACGGATCGCAAACAGGCCGACCACCAGACCAAGCAGCGTCGCCGCAGCAGTGCCGGCCAGCACCCCCAGTTCCGGCGAGAAGCCGAGCGTCTGCATTGCATAGCCAGTGACATAACCGGCCGAGGCGAGAAACATCGCATGACCGAACGAGAGCAAACCGGTGTAGCCGATCAGCAGATTGAAGGCCGCCGCGAACAACGCGAAGCACATCACCTTCATGACGAACAGCGGATAGATGCCGAGCACGGGCACCGCGAGCAGCGCGATCAGCAGCAGACCGTAAAGCACTTTTCTCTGCATCATTTTTCCTTGCCGAAGAGACCCGCCGGGCGCACCAGCAACACGAGCGCCATGATCACGAAGACGACGGTCGCCGACGCTTCCGGGTAATACACACGCGTCAGCCCTTCGATTACGCCGAGCATCAGGCCGGTCAGAATCGAGCCCATGATCGAACCCATGCCGCCGATCACGACCACCGCGAACACGGTGATGATCATGGGCTGGCCCATCAGCGGCGAGACCTGAATCACCGGCGCGGCCAGCACGCCGGCGAATGCCGCCAGCGCGACGCCGAAGCCATAGGTGAGCGTGATCATCAACGGCACGTTGACCCCGAACGCCTCGACCAGCTTTGGGTTTTCAGTGCCTGCGCGCAGATAGGCGCCAAGGCGCGTCTTCTCGATCACGAACCACGTCGCGAAGCAGATCACAAGTGACGCCACCACCACCCACGCGCGATAGTTCGGCAGGTACATGAAGCCGAGATCGGTCGCGCCGGAGAGTGCTGCGGGCACGTCGTAGGGCTGGCCGGAAGAACCGTAGATCGAACGGAACACACCTTCGACAACCAGCGTGAGTCCAAAGGTGAGCAGCAGCCCATACAGATGATCGAGCTTGTACAGCCAGCGCAACATCGAGCGTTCGATCACGATGCCGAACACGCCGACAATCAGCGGTGCGAGCACCAGCATCACCCAGTACGGCAGACCGAAATACGACAGGCCCATCCACGCGAGCATCGCGCCAAGCATGAACAACGCGCCGTGCGCGAAATTGATCACGTTGAGCAAGCCGAAGATCACAGCAAGGCCTAGGCTCAGAATCGCGTAAAACGAGCCGTTCACGAGCCCCAGCAACAACTGGCTCAGCATCGCCGGTAGCGGAACGCCAAAGATTTCCATTGAAGCCTTAATCCGTTAAGCCGTCGTCAGGGTGAGATCGGTTATGTACGGTCCGCCCAGCGTGCAATGGGCGAGTCATCCGCCCGACCGCGTGCCGGCATGTGAAGCGCCTGCCGTCATCCTGTGTACCAACGTGGCAGTATGCAATGCCCGCCGGTCAAGGCAGGATGACGTTCATCTGGTTATCAGCCTGCGCTTACTTCCACAACGCGCAGCGCGTCTGCGCCTTGGTCGTGAAGGCCTGTTCACCCGGGATCGTCGCCATGATCTTGTAGTAGTCCCACGGCTCTTTGGATTCGGCCGGCGTCTTCACCTGCATCAGGTACATGTCGTGGATCATGCTGCCGTCCTGACGGATGTAGCCCTTCGCGTAGAAGTCGTCGATCTTGGTCTTCTTCAGTTGCGCCATCACCTTATCGCCGTCTGTCGAGCCGACGGCTTTCACCGCGTTCAGATAGGTCATGGTCGCCGAGTAGTCAGCCGCTTGCAGGCTCGACGGCATCTTCTTCATCTTGTCGAAATAGCGCTGCGCCCACTTGCGCGTGGCGGCGTCCTTGTTCCAGTACCAGCTGTCTGTCAGCACGAGACCTTGCGTGGTTTCCAGACCCAGACTGTGCACGTCGTCGATGAACATCAGCAGCGCGGCCAGCTTCATCGTCTTCGTGATGCCGAATTCCTTCGCGGCCTTGATCGAGTTGACCGTATCGCCGCCGGCATTCGCGAGGCCAAGGATCTGCGCCTTCGAGGCCTGCGCCTGCAACAGGAACGACGAGAAGTCCGAAGCCGACAGCGGCGCGCGCACGGCGCCCAGCACCTGGCCGCCATTCGCCTTCACGACGTCCGAAGTCGCCTTTTCCAGTGCCTTGCCGAACGCGTAGTCGGCCGTCAGGAAGTACCACGTCTTGCCGCCCTGCTTCGTCACGGCCGAACCCGTGCCGTTGGCCAGCGCCGTGGTGTCGTACGCGTAATGGACCGTATACGGCGTGCACTGCTCGTTGGTCAGCGTGTCGGCGCCGGCGCCGATATTGATGTAGACCTTGTGCTTCTCGCCGGCCACCGTGTTCATGGCCAGACCGGTTGCCGAGTTCGTGCCGCCGATCAGCAGATCGACGCCATCACGATCGAACCATTCACGCGCGCGCGACGAGGCAATATCCGCCTTGTTCTGGTGGTCGGCGTAGACCAGCGTAATCGGCTTGCCGTTCACCTTGCCGCCGAAGTCGGCGATCGCCATGCGGATCGCTTCGAGGCCGCCCTGGCCGTCGATGTCCGCATACAGACCCGACAGGTCGGTGATGAAGCCGATCTTCACCGCATCGTCGGCCGCTTGCGCGCTCGTCATCGTCAACGCGGCGCCGGCGGCAACCGCGAAACATAGTGTGGCAAGCCGCGCGAGTGGGTTCTTTTTCATTCCTGTCTCCTGTTTCTTCACTTGTGGTTATCAGAGGCAATCGGACGCTTTTTATACGCCCAGTAGGTCGTGCAACACCGGCATCTTGCTTTCGAGCTCGTTGGCCTCAAAGTGCTCGACGATCGCACCGTGCTCCATCACGTAAAAGCGATCGGCAAGTGGAGCGGCAAAGCGGAAATTCTGTTCAACCATCACGACCGTATAGCCGCGCGCCTTGAGCGTCATGATCATGCGTGCCAGCGCTTGCACGATGACGGGCGCGAGGCCTTCCGAGATTTCATCGAGCAGCAGCAGACTCGCGCCGGTACGGAGAATGCGCGCGACGGCCAGCATCTGCTGTTCGCCGCCCGAGAGCCGTGTGCCCTGGCTCGTGCGGCGTTCCTGCAGATTCGGGAACATCGAATAGATTTCTTCGAGCGACATCATGTGGGCTTTGTCGCCGACGGGTGGCGGCAGCAGCAGGTTTTCCTCGCATGAGAGGCTCGAAAAAATGCCGCGCTCTTCCGGACAGTAGCCGATGCCGCAATGCGCGATGCGATGCGTGGGCAGGTTGATGGTTTCGCGTCCGCCGATGCGGATCGAACCGGTGCGTCGGCCCGTTAGCCCCATGATCGCGCGCAGTGTGGTGGTGCGCCCCGCGCCGTTACGGCCCAGCAGCGTGACAACTTCGCCGCGGTTCACCGTCAGATCGACGCCATGCAGGATATGGGACTCCCCGTACCATGCCTGCAAACCCGCGATCTCCAGCGCGGGGGCACCCCCAGCCGTGCCGCTCACCTCGACGCTTTCGCGCTCGGCAATCGTATTCATGCGTGGGCTCCGGCAAGCGCAGCGTCCGCGCTGCCCATATAGGCCTGCATCACCAGCGGATTCTTCGACACTTCGGCATAGCTGCCTTCGGCGAGCACTTCGCCTCGTTGCAGGACGGTGATGGTGTCGGAGATCCCGGCGATCACGTTCATGTTGTGTTCGACCATCAGGATCGTGCGGCCGCTCGAGACTTTCTTGATCAACGCCGTGACGCGATCGACATCTTCATGGCCCATGCCTTGCGTGGGTTCGTCGAGCAGCATCAACTCGGGCTCCATCGCGAGTGTGGTGGCAATTTCGAGCGCGCGCTTGCGGCCATATGAAAGCTCGACCGTCAATACATCGGCGAAATCGGTCAAACCCACTTGCGTGAGCAGATCCATCGCCCGATCGTCGAGTTGATGCAGTGTGCGTTCGCTCTTCCAGAAGTGAAATGCCGTGCCGAGCACGCGTTGCAGACCGATGCGCACATTCTGCAATGCTGTCAGATGCGGAAATACGGCGGAGATCTGAAACGAGCGGATGATGCCGCGCCGGGCGATTTGCGCCGGGCGTTCATTGGTGATGTCGATCCCGTTGAAGACGATCTGGCCCGCAGTCGGTTCCAGAAATTTGGTGAGCAGATTGAAGCAGGTGGTCTTGCCAGCCCCATTGGGGCCGATCAGCGCATGGATCGAACCACGGCGCACGCGCAGGTTCACCCCGTTCACGGCAATGAAGCCTTTGAACTCGCGGGTGAGGCCGCGCGTTTCGAGAATCGTATCGCCGAGAATCATGTTCCCTTCCATACGGAGTAAGGCGAAGCACTACGATCTTCCGCGCGAACGGCTGCGCGACGTTTGATAACGGCGACACCCCCGTGCCGCTCGTTGGCGTGCTGCACCAATCGGGACGGTAATCCATGGGGCGGCACGCAGCATGGCTGCCATTGTCGCGCCAATGATGCAGCGCATTCATTGGGATTTGCACTTAGTGGATGACGACTGCATGCGCCAAACCCAAGGCTGGCCCTCCATGCGTGTCACACGGCGGACACAGACGGCGCCGCACTTGTTTGAACCGGGACGCCGCCGGCCACGCGTGCGCGACGGTCTTCGCGGATCATGTCGCTGGCGCGTTCGGCGATCATCAGCGTCGGCGAATTGGTGTTGCCCGAGGTGATAAGAGGCATGACCGATGCATCGACTACACGCAATCCGTCCACACCGAGCACGCGTAAGCGGTTGTCGACGACGGTGCCGGGATCGTCGGCGGTGCCCATGCGGCAGGTGCCAACCGGATGAAAGATGGTGGTGCCGACCGCGCCTGCGGCCTGTTGAAGCTCTTCCTCGGTCTGGTACTGGATGCCGGGCAGAATCTCCTGCGGCCGATAGGGTGCGAGCGCGGGGGCCGCGGCGATGCGGCGCGTGAGGCGTAACGCGTTGGCGGCGACACGCCGGTCGTAGTCGGTGGACAGGTAGTTCGGTGCGATCAACGGTGGCGTCGAAGCATCGGGTGATTCGATATGAATACTGCCACGCGAGGTCGGCCGCAACTGGCACACCGACGCGGTGAACGCGTTGAAGCGATGCAGCGGTTCACCAAAGCGATCCAGCGAGAGCGGCTGCACGTGATACTCGAGGTCGGGGCGCGTAAGCTGGCGGTCGTCCGGATCGGATTTGGCGAATGCGCCGAGTTGCGATGGCGACATCGACATGGGGCCGCTTTGTAAAAAGGCGTACTGCATGCCGATCATCAGCTTGCCCCACCAATGGGCGGAGGCGGTATTGAGCGTGCGTACGCCGTCGACTTTATAGGCCATGCGCAATTGCAAATGATCCTGCAGATTCTCGCCGACGCCGCGCAGATCCTTTACGACCTCGATGCCAAGATTCTGCAGACGCGCGCCGTTGCCTATTCCTGAGAGTTCGAGCAATTGAGGCGAGTTGACTGCGCCGGAACTGAGGATCACTTCGCAACGGGCTTTGGCAAGATAGTCGGTGTTGTCGCCACGATATTCGACACCTACGCAGCGACGTCCTTCGAACACGACGCGTTGGGTGTGTGCTCCGGTGATGACGGTGAGATTCGGACGCTTGAGCGCCGGACGCAGGAATGCTTTCGAGGCATTCCAGCGGATGCCGCGTTTCTGATTGACGTCGAAGTAGCCGACGCCGGTGTTGTCGCCGCGATTGAAGTCGTCGGTGGCGGGTATGCCGGTTTGTTGCGCCGCTCGCGAGAACTCCTCGAGGATCTTCCACTTGAGACGCTGCTTTTCCACACGCCACGGGCCGCCTGCTCCGTGCGATTCGGATGCGCCGGCGTGGTGGTCTTCGCTACGTTTGAAGATGGGGAGGACGGCGTTCCAGGACCATGACGCGTCATTGGTGACGCGGGCCCATTCATCGTAGTCTTCGCGCTGGCCGCGCATGTAGATCATGCCGTTGATCGACGAACTGCCGCCTAGCACGCGTCCGCGGGGATATGAGAGGGAGCGGCCGTTCAGGCCGGGTTCCGATTGGGTTTTGTAGAGCCAGTCCGTGCGGGGATTGCCGATGCAGTAGAGGTAGCCTACCGGTACGTGGATCCAGTGGTAGTCGTCTTTGCCGCCGGCTTCCAGGAGCAGGACCTGGATTTCCGGGTCTTCCGATAGGCGGTTGGCGAGGACGCAACCTGCTGTGCCAGCGCCTACTATGATGTAGTCGAATTCGCCTTCCAGGCGGGGGGGTGTTTTTTTTGTGATGCTCATGGTTTTGTCTCCTAAGCTTTTTTTGCCGGGTTGGCGGATTTTGTTGTTGATCTGGGTCTTTGGCCTTTCCTTGTTTTGTTATCGGTCTATTAGCGTTCCCCCTGTGCGGGGGGGGGCACCTACTTTTCTTTGCCTGCCGCAAAGAAAAGTAGGCAAAAGAAAGCGGCTCAAACCGCTAATTCTTAAGCGGGTCCCCCGCGCAGCCACGGTAGTGGTGCATCTGGAATCTGTGCCCTCGCACACTCCGCCTCAGTGACAAGGCAGTCATACCTCCGGCGACGCTGCGCGCGCCGACGCCCAGTTCATTACACCATCAGTTATGCAAAGCACCTCCGGTTTCCCCGGCAGACCCGTCCGCGACGCACGCAGTGCGGAGTGGGAGCTGATGAACGCCTTGTCACTAACGCGGAGTGCGCGAGGCGACGGATTCCAGATGCACCACTACCGCTACTGCGCGGGGAACCCACTTATGAGCTGGCGGGGTGAGCCGCTTTCTTTTGCCTACTTTTCTTTGCGGCAGGCAAAGAAAAGTAGGTGCCCCCCCGCACAGGGGGAACGCTAATAGACCGATAACAAAACAAGGAAAGGCCAAAGACCCAGATCAACAACAACCCCGCCAACCCGGCAAAAACCAGTTACTTAGCCACCGGCATAGTGAACTCAGCCCCCTTCCCAATACTATCCGGCCACCTCTGCATAATGCTCTTGTAGCGCGTATAAAACCGCACCCCCTCCTCCCCGTAGGCATGATGATCCCCAAACAGAGACCGCTTCCACCCACCAAAAGAATGCCACGCCATCGGCACAGGAATCGGCACATTAATGCCCACCATGCCGATCTGAATCTGCCGCGAAAAAGCCCGCGCCACGCCACCATCGGAGGTGAACAACGCCACCCCATTAGCAAACTCGTTAGCGTTGATAAGCTCCACAGCTGAAGCGAAATCCGGCACCCGCACAACACACAGTACAGGACCGAAAATCTCTTCGCGATAAATCTTCATGTCGGTCGAGACATCGTCGAACAACGTGCCGCCGAGAAAGAACCCCTTCTCATGCCCGGCCACCTGATGACTCCGCCCATCGACAACCAGCTTCGCACCCGCCGCCACGCCGGCATCGATATAACCCACTACTTTCTCGCGATGCGCCGCCGTCACCAACGGCCCCATCTCGGCTTCCTTTTCCATCCCGTTCAAAATCTTCAGGCTCTTCACTCGCGGTGTCAGTCGCTCGATCAACTCATCGGCAATATGCCCCACCGCAACGGCCACCGAAATCGCCATGCAACGCTCGCCCGCCGACCCATACGCGGCGCCGATCAACGCATCCACCGCCTGATCGAGATCCGCGTCCGGCATCACCACCAGATGATTCTTCGCTCCCCCCAGAGCCTGCACACGCTTGCCGTGCTTCGTGCCTTCCGTGTAGATATATTCCGCAATCGGCGTCGAACCGACAAACGACAACGCACTCACCTCGGGATGCACGAGCAACGCATCCACCGCGACCTTGTCGCCATGCACGACGTTGAACACGCCATCCGGCAATCCTGCCTCTTTCAGCAATTCAGCCAGTCGGTTCGAAGCGGAAGGATCACGCTCCGACGGCTTCAGCACAAACGTATTGCCACATGCAATCGCCACCGGAAACATCCAGCACGGCACCATCATCGGGAAATTGAACGGCGTAATGCCGGCGACCACGCCCAACGGTTGACGCAGATTCCAGTTGTCGATGCCGCCGCCAATCTGGTCGGTGAAATCGGTCTTCAACAGATTCGGAATGCCGCACGCAAATTCGACGATCTCGATGCCGCGCATCACCTCGCCCTTCGCATCGGAAAACACCTTGCCGTGCTCACGCGTGATCAGCTCCGCCAGTTCGTCATGGTGGCGGTCGAGCAATTCCTTGAACTTGAACAGCACGCGGGCCCGCTTGATCGGCGCGGTTTCGCTCCATGCAGGAAACGCGGCACTGGCGGCCGCGACCGCCGCATCCACCTCGGCGACGCTCGCCAGCGGCACGCGCGCGCTCACGCTGCCAAGCGCAGGATTGAAGACGTCGCCGAAACGGCCGCTCGTGCCTTCAACCGTCTTGCCGTTGATGAAATGGGTCAGCGCGCGTGCGCTTGTCTCACTGCGCACGGCCTCGTCCTGATATGTCTCGCTCATTGTCCTGTCCTCTTCCTGTGAAGGTCTTCCGCCCATTGCCAGCAGCGTGATCAACGCAAGCGTACGGCGCTTCGAGGCGACAAATCCAATGAGTAATGCTCAACTGCGCTATAAGCCGCGCTAATATCAGGATATGGATCTGACTCTGCTACGGGCGTTCGTCACCGTCGCGCGCGAGGGCAACCTCACGCGCGCGGCGGTGCAACTTCACCTGACCCAGCCTGCCGTCAGCCTGCAAATCAAGCATTTGCAGGAGACGCTCGGCGTGACGCTGTTCACGCGGACCTCGCACGGGCTTTCGTTGACCCGCGACGGTCAGGCCCTGCTGCCCCACGCGGAACGCGCGCTGGGCGCGGCGAGCGACGTGCAGCGCGCGGCGGCATCGCTGCGTCATGAAGTGCGCGGCCGACTGCGGATCGGCACGATTCTCGATCCGGCTTTTCTGCGTCTCGGCGGCTTTCTCAAGCAACTGGTGGAAACCTGGCCGCACATTGAAACGGCCTTGCGCCACGGCATGTCGGGCTGGGTGCTGGAGCAGGTTCGGGCGGGAGAACTGGACGTCGGTTACTACATCGGCCTGCCCTCCGACGACGCTGGCCGCGACAGCGCCGCCTTTCACGCCGTCACGCTCACGCACTTCCAATACCGCGTGCTCGCGCCGGCAGGCTGGAAAGATCGCGTGAAAGGCGCACGCGACTGGCGCTCGCTTGCCGCGTTGCCGTGGATCTGGACGCCGCCCGCCTCCGCGCACAATCGATTGTTGTCGCGCTGCTTCGACGAAGCCGGCGTAAAACCGGTTAAGGTGGCGGAAGTGGATCAGGAGCCGTCGATGCTCGATCTGGTCAAGTCGGGCGTCGGTCTGACGCTCGCGCGCGATGCCACGGCGATCGCCGAAGCGCATGCACACGCGTTGACCATCGTCGAAGGCATCACCGTACCGACCCAGCTAAGCTTCATCACGCTGGCCGAGCGCCGGGACGAACCGGCAATTGCCGCCGCGTTGAAGCTGATCGAGCAGCAATGGGCGACATAGGGTCATATAAGTGCCGCACAACAGGCCGAATATGCCGCGGATATGAGCGGCGCTCATGACAGCCGCATCGCGTTCGGCTGAAACAACGTCGTCACGCGCTTTTTTGTTAGATTGAGGGTTCGCGCTCACGCGCCGGCCCGCTTCGTTTCCGTTCCGTCTGACCTTGCCCTTCCCGGCAGCTTCGCCCCGGCAACACCGGAAGCTGCCGACCACGCCATCCTTCGACAGGAGCCTGACATGGCACGCAACATTGAAATCAAAGCCCGCGCCCAGCACTTCGAGCAACTGCGCGAGCGAGCCGCAAAGCTTGCACCGGACGCCCCGCTGATCTTCCGCCAACAGGACTTTTTCTACGACGTGCCGCGCGGCCGCCTGAAGCTGCGCCAATTCGACGACGGCACGCCGGCCGAACTGATCTTCTATCAGCGCGACGACCGCGACGGCCCAAAGGCGTCGTACTACACGCGCAGCCCGGTGACCAACCCTGAAGCCATGCACGCGTTGCTGGCGACGGCGCTGACCACGCGCGGCATCGTCACGAAGGAGCGCCATGTGTATCTGACGGGCCGTACGCGGATCCATCTGGACCGGGTCGACGGTCTGGGCGACTTCGTCGAACTCGAAGTCGTGCTGGCGCAGGACGACGACGAAGAAAGCGGCCATGCCGAAGCGCACGCAATGTTCCAGACTCTTGGCGTGCCGGAATCGGACCTGGTGGCGGTGGCCTACGTCGATTTGCTCAGTCCGGACAGTGAACCGAAGCAAGCCGCGTAAACCTAAGACGAATCAAGGGCCGCGAAGACCCGCCTCCTGAAACCGCGGCCCTTAAGCCTCTCAGCACCGAAACACTGTAAGCCGCTGCCTCAAACAGCGGCCGCCCCCGGCGACAGATGACCCAGCGGCAAAGGCCCATTGCGCTTGAACGTGGTCAACACGATATTGGAGCGCACGCTGTCCACGCCCGGCACACGCATCAGCTTCTTCATCACGAAGGTCGACAGATAATTGAGGTCGGGTGCCACAATGCGCAACAGATAGTCGGCGTCGCCGACCACCGCGTGACATTCCAGTACTTCCGGCAGCACGTCGATCTGCTGCTGGAATTGCTCGATGATCGAGTCGCCGTGATGCTTCAGCTTCAGACTCGTAAAAGCAGTCACGCCAAGCCCCAATTTTTCTGGGCGCAACACGACACGATAGCCGTCCACCACCCCCACCTGCTCCAGGCGCTGCAAGCGCCGTCCGATCTGCGACGGCGACAGCGGCACCTGCTCAGCCAGTTGCTGATGCGTAGCCCGGCCGAAGCGCTGCAACACGTCCAGCAGCGCGAGATCGAAGTGATCGAGTTCCAGCATGATTTATATCCGCATTGAATCCGTATTTATTGCACAATTATTGCATATCGCAATGCCATAACGCCATCATTGCGCCCTTTCCGCACGCTCGCCGCTCTACACTTGCATCACCGTTTCAACCCGCAGTCACCGCAGAGCGTGCAGCATCATGTCCACAGCCAACACCGCCAAACTCAAAGAGCAATTCGACGCCGGCCTCGAAACTCGCGCCGACTTCACCATCGATCAGCCGACCGACCGGTACGGCGCCGTCGACCACGCGGTATGGCAGCAGCTTTATGCGCGTCAAACGGCGTTGCTCAAGGGTCGCGTGTGCGATGAATTTCTGGCGGGCGTCGACCGTATCGGCATGCCGTCCGATCGCGTGCCCTCGTTCGACGAAATCAACGCCAGGCTGACGCCCGCGACCGGCTGGCAAATCGTCGCCGTACCGGGACTTGTGCCCGACCAGGTGTTCTTCGAGCATCTGGCAAACCGCCGCTTCCCGGTGACGTGGTGGATGCGCCGTCCCGACCAACTCGATTATCTGCAGGAGCCGGACTGTTTTCACGATCTGTTCGGCCACGTGCCGCTGCTGATCAATCCAGTGTTCGCGGACTACATGCATGCATACGGCCGCGCCGCGCTTGCCGCTAACGACGCCGGCGCGCTGCCGCTGCTCGCGCGGCTTTATTGGTACACAGTCGAGTTTGGCCTGATCCGCGACGCGGCAAGTCCCAACGGCGTGAAGATCTACGGCGCGGGCATCGTATCGAGCAAAGGCGAGACGCTCTACAGCCAGCAAAGCGCGGCGCCGAACCGGCTTGGCTTCAATCTAGAGCGCGTGATGCGTACGCGCTACCGCATCGACACGTTCCAGAAAAGCTACTTTGTCATCGACGACTTCGCGCAATTGTTCAGCGTGGCGCAAACCGATTTCGCGCCGCTGCTGGCGAGGCTCGCTGCGCAGCCGGCCTTCGCCGCAGGCGACGTGCTCACGTGTGATGACGTCCTCACGCGGGGCTCGCAGGAAGGCTGGCAAGCCGACGGCGATATCTGAAAACACAATCGGAGCAATCCGACAGCAGGCTGACGGCATCCGTGAAAAAATAGCGGATGCGCATGCCCACTGGCGTGCCGGTTCAGATCAACGAGGTCGCATCATGATTAATAAACTCACTTCCGAAGAACGCGCCACGCTAATGACGGAACTGCACGGCTGGCAAGCCGTAGCGGGCCGCGACGCGATCCAGCGCCAGTTCAAGTTCGCCGACTTCAACGAAGCATTCGGTTTTATGACACGCGTGGCAATCAAGGCGCAGGAGATGGATCACCATCCCGAATGGTTCAACGTGTACAACAAGGTGGAGATCACACTGTCGACGCACGAAGCCAATGGCTTGACCCAGCGGGACATCAAATTGGCACAATTTATCGACAGTATTACAGCTTAATACAAGCGCTTAGGTACCTCGATGCGCCCTGCATCGAGCGATTTGACGGTAATGAAAGGGCATTGCAGGCAAGCCGGCGCCCAAACCTTCAGTTCTACAGGCTATTATTAAGGCGGACGTAAGAATCCCACGCTTGCCTGGCAATCCCGTCCAAACGATCCGGCGATAGCGTCTGCTGACGCTGTACAATCATCAGCGCATACGGCTTGGAGAGCGCGCTTGCCTCCTTGCACAGAACGAGTTCGTCGCCGCTCGAAGGTGAGCGGGCGCGCCAGAAGTTGATTGCGGCTTCCAGTTCGTGAATGCTTATCTCGGACATGACGTCGTGCTCGCCCGGTGGCTGCTGTTTGGCTGCCAGTGCAACTTCAGGCTGCTCGATAGCTGTTTCGTGACCACCTTGTGCCATACCGGCACGGCCACGCAGCATGCTGCCTGTGCAGCAGGCGCTCCGGCGAACCGCTTGCCCAGACGCCTAAAACCATTGTACTTGAGCGAAATCCATGCGACTCCTTCTGATCGAAGATGACCGCCCCATCGCACGCGGCATCCAAAGCAGTCTCGAACAAGCCGGCTTCACCGTCGACATGGTCCATGACGGCATTTTCGCCGAACAGGCCCTCACCCAAAATCGCCACGAGCTGGTGATCCTCGATCTGGGCCTGCCCGGGATCGACGGCATGACGCTGCTCGCGCGCTTCCGTCAGAGCAATCGCCACACGCCGGTGATCATCCTGACCGCGCGCGACGAGCTGAACGACCGCGTACAAGGCCTGAATTCGGGCGCGGACGACTACATGCTGAAGCCGTTCGAACCCACCGAACTCGAAGCACGCATTCGCGCGGTGATGCGCCGCAGCGGTCCGCACGGCGACATGCCGCGTCCGGAAGTGTCGCTGGGCGGTGTGCGTCTGTCGGGCGTCGATCGCCGCATTTTCAACGATGACAAGCCGCTCGAACTGTCGCCGCGTGAATTCGCCGTGCTCGAAATGCTGCTGCTGCGCCATGGCCGCGTGGTCAGCAAGGCTCAGTTGCAAGACCATCTGACGCACTTCGGCGGCGATCTCGGCGACACCGCGATCGAAGTCTACGTGCACCGGGTGCGTAAAAAGCTCGAAAACTGCCGTGTCGAAATCGTCACGGTGCGTGGCTTCGGTTACCTGTTGCAGGAAATCCGCCAGGCCGCATAATCGCCACAAGGGCCGCACGCTGTGTTGCGGCCTGACGGCGCCGGGCCAGCGCCGCGCACTCGGTGCGCAGTTCGCCGGCAACCGGCAAGTTTTCACGGCGCCGCGGTGTGTTTCGCCGTTGCCCCTTTCCTGCGCGTTCGATCATGCCCCAGCCGGCCGCCAATAGTCTGCGCCGCACGCTGCTGCGGCGCCTCGCTGCTCCCCTTTCGCTGCTCGCCCTGATGAGCGGCCTGATCGCTTACTGGCTGGCGTGGCAGTACACGCAGCATGTGGTGGACAGGTCGCTTGCCGATCTCGCTACCGCGATCTCCAAACAGATCCAGATTGCCGGCCCTAACGCGAAGGTAACGGTGCCGCCGCTCGCGCAGGCCATGTTCTCCGATCCGGTCGAACATCTCGTCTATCGAATCAGCACCGGCGAAACCGAGATCGCCGGCGACCACAATCTGCCGCTGCAAGGCACCAGCGTGCGGCGCATGCACTATGCGTACGTCTTCGAGACGCAGCATCAGGGCGTAACGGTGCGCGTGGCGCAGGTGCGCGTCGATCAGCCCAGCGGTAATCCGATCGTCGTCGAAGTCGGTCAGCCGGTGCATCATCGTTTTCGCATCGCCGCCGAGTTTCTGGTCGCGATCATGATGCCGCTGCTGTTGCTGCTGCTGGCCGGGTGGGCGATCGTGTGGCGAGTGGTCAATCAACAGCTCAATCCGCTCACCGATCTCGCCGACTCGCTGAACCGGCAGACCCACACGTCGCTCGAGCCGGTGGACGAAACCTATGTACCAGTCGAAATCCGGCCCCTTACCGGCGCGCTTAACGCGCTGCTCGATCGCCTGAAAACCGCCCTCGACGGCCAACGCAAATTTATCGCCGACGCCGCGCATCAGTTGCGCACGCCGCTCACCGCCGTCAAGCTGCATGCGGAGCAAGCCGCGGTCGCGCGCGACCCGCAGCAGACGCTTGCGGCGGTCCGTGAGCTGCGCGCAGCCGCCGACCGTGCCGTACGGCTGTCGAATCAGTTGCTTTCGCTGGCGCGCGCCGAACCGGGCGAACAAGCCGCACGCTTCGTGAACGTGGATATGGCCGCGCTCGCATTCGATACGGGTGCGGAATGGGTGCCGCGCGCGCTGACGTTCCATGTCGACCTCGGCTTCCAGCGGCTCGACGATCCGGCCAACGATCATCCGCTGATGGTGCGCGGCAATCCGGTGCTGCTGCACGAAGTGATCGCCAATCTGCTGGATAACGCGCTCAAGTACGTGCCGCCTTCACGCTTCGATGGCGGCCGGATTACCGTAACGGTGTCGCAAACCGTGATCGACGAACTGCGTATGGCGGAGATCATCGTCGAGGACAATGGGCCCGGCGTACCGTACACACAGCAAGCCGATCTGTTCAAACGATTCTTCCGCGGCGACGGTCAGAGCGAAGCCGGTGTGGATAGCGGCGCCGGCCTCGGTCTCGCAATCGTTCATGACATCATGGTGCTGCATCACGGCAGCGTGCATTACGAAGATGCGCCGGAAGGCGGGGCGCGCTTCATCGTGCGCATTCCGCTGATTCCGATCAGCGTTCACCACGACGTGGATATCGAGGCGCGGCGTCCGGTAAAAAAATCGGCGCACTCGGCGCCGATCGATATCTGATTCTGCAGCAGCTCAACCCGCTGCCAAGGGCCGCCTCGAGTTCACCAAGGTTCAACCTGGTGCTCACCCGAGGCGGCCCGCTTTATTTCTTCTTCGCCTTTTTTGCGGACGTTTTCGCCTTCTTTGCCGTCTTGTCCGACCTGGACGCGCCCTTCTCTTTCTCCGGCGGCGCCAGCATCGTGCCGCGGCACTTGCGCGCGCCGCAGCGGCATTCGTATTCCTTCTTCAGCTTCTTGGTCTGGCGTGCGTCGATGACGAGGCCGTAGTCGTAAAAGACTTCCTCGCCCTCGGCGATGTCGCGCAGCGCGTGCACATATACATGACCGTCGATCTCTTCGGCTTCGCAATTCGGCGCGCACGAATGGTTGATCCAGCGCGCGCTGTTGCCATTCACCTTGCCGTCGATCACCTTGCCGTTATCGAGCGCGAAGTAAAACGTGTGATTCGGCTCGGCCGGGTTATGCGGATGACGGCGCAGCGCTTCCTTCCAGGAGATCCGCTCACCCTTGTATTCGATCAGCCGTTCACCCGCCGCAATCGGCTCGGTGGCAAACACGCCTTTGCCGTGCACACCCGAACGGCGCACGGCGATCCTGCGTGAACTCATTGAATGAATCCTTGTGAAGAACTGGGGGTGAAGATCCGGCAATCGCCAGAAACGCCCGCGTCTGACGCGCTGCTTTTTCTGACGCGGATAGCAAACGCGGCGCCTTGCGAGCGCCGCGTCGACCTGCGACGCTCATGCGCCACATCCGGCATCCTACACGCTCAAGACAGCTTCCTTCAACCGTCAAAAAGACGTGAACGCACAAGGCGCGTGTGCAGCTTTACCGTTGTCCGAACGAAATCTCGCCGAACAGCGCCTTTTGCTCGCGTGGTTGCGAGCGCCAATACTGCGGCGGCGCTTCGACCGTCGCACCGAGTTGAGCCGCGGCATGCCACGGCCAACGCGGGTTGTAGAGCAATGCACGCGCCAGTGCGATCAGATCGGCGTCACCTTCTTCGATGAGTTGTTCGGCGTGCAGCGGATCGGTGATCAGGCCCACGCCGATGGTCGTGAGGCCGGTTGCTTGTTTGACGGCCCTTGCAAAGGGAATCTGATAACCCGGCTCGAGCGGAATTTTCTGCAACGGCGAGACGCCACCGGACGACACATCGATCCAGTCGCAGCCACGCTTTTTCAACTCCTGCGCGAACACGATCGTTTCTTCGAGCGTCCAGCCGCCTTCCACCCAGTCAGTTGCCGAGACACGTACGCCGACCGGTTTGTCGGCCGGAAACGCGGCGCGCACGACGTCGAATATTTCGAGCGGAAAGCGCATCCGGTTCTCCAGCGAACCGCCGTAATCGTCGTTGCGTTGATTGGCGATCGGCGACAGGAACTGATGCAGCAGATAGCCATGCGCCGCATGCACTTCCAGCGCGTCGACGCCGAGGCGCGCGGCACGCCGCGCGGAAGCCGCGAACGCTTCGCGAATCCGGTTCAGCCCAGGAGTATCGAGCGCGAGTGGCGGCTCTTCACCCGCTTTATGCGGCAACGCCGACGGCGCGTGCGGCAACCAGCCGCCTTGTGAAACGGGAATCAGTTGACCGCCTTCCCAAGGCACGTGACTCGACGCCTTGCGTCCCGCATGCGACAACTGCATCGCGACGCGAATATGCGAGTGTTTGCGGATCGCGGCGAGCACCGGCACCAGCGCCGCCTCGGTGGCGTCGTCCCACAGTCCGAGATCGCCCGGCGTGATGCGTCCATCAGGCTCGACAGCGGTCGCCTCGATGCACAGCATGCCGGCGCCCGACAGCGCCATACTGCCGAGATGGATCATGTGCCACGCGGTAGCCTCGCCACGTTCGGCGGAGTACTGGCACATTGGGGAAACGACGATGCGGTTGGGAAGCGTCACGCTACGCAGCGTGAGCGGAGAAAAAAGCGCGCTCATGGATTACGCCCTGTAAAAACCCAAGAGCGGACGAGCATAGCACTGCGGCTCATTGTCTGCAGGCGCGCGCGGATCAGGGTTTCGGTTCGACCTGATCGAGCCACTCGCCAAACATCCGGCGCGCGGCGATTTCCAGCACCGGCCCGAACTGCGCCGTCTCGGCCCGCAAGCGGCGTACGTCGATACCATGGCCGGCGATCTCGCCGGCGTTGCCGATCAGCCAGGGCTCGAACCGGTCAGCGCGAATCTCCGGGTGGCATTGCAGACCCAGCACGTGCCCGCCCCAGGCGAATGCCTGGTTTTCGCAGGCAGGCGTCGAAGCGAGACGGGTGGCGTTGTCGGGCAGATCGAAGGTGTCGCCATGCCAATGCAGCATCGACGTGAGCGCGCCATCCAGATGGCGCACTGGCGACGCACGGCCGGCATCGGTGAGCGTAAGCGGTGTCCAGCCGAGTTCGGTATGGCCGGCGGGATAGACCCGCGCCCCGAGCGCACGCGCGATCAGTTGCGCGCCGAGGCAGATGCCGAGCGTCGGCAAACCGGCGGCGATCCGCTTCTCGATCATGGCGAGCAACGGCACGAGCGTCGGATAGAGCACGTCGTCAGTTGCACTGATCGGGCCGCCCAGGATCACCATGAGCGATGCGGCGACCGGGTCCGGCGCCTCGATGCGGGCAAAGCCGACGTCGAGATAGCGCACCGGCCGACCGCGCTCGCCGAGCTCCAGTTCAAGACTGCCCAGATCCTCGAAGTGCACATGGCGAATGGCCAGAACTTCGCGATTCATCAGCCTGCCCCACCTTCAGGTTGACTAAAGACTTGCCGCTACGCGGCGCGAACCGGCCAGCGGACGGCAATCGCCGGCCGCCGGAGCACGGTTTGGCAGTGTAGCGGAATGTCCTGAAAGACGCCGCCTTATTGGGCGAAGATCTTCCAGGTCTTCTTCTGGGTGGCGATGTCAGCCGCTTCGTACACCGAGCAATCGAGACGCACGTCTGTGTCCGACATATTCAGATTGAGCAGCGCGCAATGATGCGGCGTCTTCTTCGGCGTCTTGCTCGGCTCGAAATGCGTGCAGGTCAGGCACATGCGGTGCGGCGGAATCGTGCCTTGCACTTCCAGCTGATGGATGGTCTTGAGCAGCGTGCGATAGAACAGCGACTGCTCTTCGTCGCGCAGCGTGCCGACCGCTTTGGCCAGAAAGTCCGGCCATTGCGCAGCGCGCTTCGCGGCGGTGCGGCCACGCGCCGTCAGACGGACCGCGAGAGCGCGGCCGTCGTCGAGGGCACGGCGTTTTTCGACCAGGCCTTTGGTCTCGAGCGTGCTCACGGCGTCGCTGGTGGTTGCGGCGGTCAACGCCGTTTCGCGGGCAATTTCGCCAAGACGCATCGGGCCCTTGCGTTGCATCAGCAAGACCAGGATTTCGCCCTGGGTCGGCGTAAGGCCTGCGCCCTCCGCCCATTCCCAAGCCTGGCTCCGCATGGCCGTGCTCAATCGCAATAGGCTGTGGGTCACTCGCCCGGTTGCCTGTTCTCCGTATACGCCTTCGCTCATAATCTTCGTTTGGTTTATTAAAGCTTGCGTGCAATGTCGGCGAACCGCTGCCGAACAAGCCCGTAGCCTGTGTGGGGTAGCCTCGCCCAAAAGCGAGCGAGACGGTTTCTACTATCTCAAAAATTTACCGCCTTACCAGCCAAAGGCAGCTAAAGCGACATTCTATGCGAGACCGGCCAATCGTACAGCTAAGTTATCCAACATAAGCTGTGGATAACCATGGGAAAACATAGGGGATCGCTTGTGTGCCGATTCTTGATAAGCAACCAGCCCCCGCTGCCCTAACCAAAGTTGTCCTCGTTTACCGGCTCCGACGCACCTTTGATCCGCCCGGTTATGGTTTACGTAGCACTTTGACTTTTCAGGGAATTATTCAGTTGTCCACAGGCAGATGCAATGCTTGTTAACTACTACTACGTATGTATACGTAAATTTTTGAAAAACCTAAGACCCCGCGAGCTGGAAATTTATTTACGAAAAAAAACCCGCACGAAGCGGGTTTCCTTACGGTTTAGCGTAAGCGATCGCGTCTCCGGCTAGGCTCGCCACTGCAAACACTGCTGCCTTACGGCTTCGTGCAAGGACTTTTCCCGCTCGAAGACACCGCGCAGCCAAGCCGCGTCATTGACCTGACCGCGTGCGATCGCGCCGATTTCGGCGAGCGCGTTGCCCGATCCCAATGCTTCGGCATGCGGTGCAATCAGATCCAGCGTTTCGAGGATGTCTTCGGAAATCGTCTTGCGCTCGCTCGTTTGCGGATTGATGCAGTTGCCGGCCAGACCGAAGCGGCATGCTTCAAAACGGTTGAAAGTGTAGACAAGGTAATCGTCTTCTTTCGGCGTGATCGGCTTGTCGAGCAGCAGATGCCGTGCAAGGGTCTGGATGTAGCAGGCAATCGCTGCCGCGCGATCCACAGAAAACGGCGTATCCATCACGCGCACTTCGATCGTGCCGAAACCCGGCTTCGGCCGGATGTCCCAGTAGAAGTCTTTCATGCTATTGACCACGCCCGTGTGAACCATCTTCGAGAAATATTCCTCGAAGCTGTCCCACGTCAGCACGAATGGCGCACGCCCCGACAACGGAAACGCAAACACGGAATTCAGTCGTGCCGAATGAAAACCGGTATCGACACCCTGTACGAACGGCGACGAAGCGGACAAGGCGATGAAATGCGGAATGAAGCGCGACATGGAATGCAGCAGGTACAGCGCGCTGTTCGGATCCGGACAGCCGATGTGCACGTGCTGGCCGAACACCGTAAATTGCTTGGCAAGGTAGCCGTACAACTCCGAAAGATATTGAAAGCGCGGTGTATCGACAATCTGTCTTTCACTCCATTGCTGGAATGCATGCGTGCCGCCGCCGCACAAGCCGACGTTCAGATGATCCGCTGCGGAAACCAGCGTGTCGCGAATCTTGCGCAGATCGGTGACGGCCTGTTCATGCGTCGTGCAGATACCGGTCGACAGCTCGATCATGCTTTCGGTGATTTCCGGCGTGATGTTGCCGGGGATTTTTTCATCCTTGATGAGGCGCAGCAGGTCTGAGCCGGCTTTGGTCAGATCATAGTCATGCGTGTTCACGATCTGCATTTCGAGTTCGACACCGAAGGTGAACGGTTTCGAATCGATGAAGGGTTCGAGTGACATAGCGTCCCCTGAGTCAGGTCGGCCGGTGTGTCACGTGGCTGTGTCACAAGTCCGGCCGTTTTTTTGAAACGAATAAACGGGATAAAGCGAGGATAAAGCGCGCAAATCAAGCATCCAGCGCATCGAGTAGCAGTGCTGCGTTACTCTTCGCGCCGTTCGGCCACCAGCGCCAGGCTGCGATACACGAGCCACGGCCCGAGAATCTGCAGCACGAAAATCGAACACATCACGATCGCGCGCAGTTGTGGATCGAAATTCGGATAAAGGTTGTAGGTATCGTCGACAAGCAGGTACGCAAGCGCCGACATCGGCGAGAGCGACAAACCGAGGGCCATGCCCTGCTTCCAGTTCAAACCGCTCGGCTTGGCAAAGGCCATCACGCCCACCAGTTTCGCAACCAGCCGCGCAATAATCAGACCCAGCGCAGCGACGCCGCCGAGCGCGATGTCTTTCCATTCGAACGAAGTCAGCGTCAACACGAACAGAATCACGGTCAGCAGCCAGCCTGCCGTGCCGAAATGTTCCGGCCACAACTGCGGACGCGCTTCAAGATTCTTAACGATGATGCCCGCGGCCAGCAACGCAAGAATGGTGGAAAGCTTGAACACGTGCGCAATCGCAATCGCCAGCAGTACGAGGCCGAATAGCGCGACAAACGAATGCTCGTCCTGCATGTTCAGACGTCGATAAAAAAACGTGCAGGTGCGTGCAAGCAGATAGGCCAGTACGAGCGAGCCGACCAGCAGATAAAGCGGTTGCAGAATCGTGGCATAGACGTTGCCGTAAACCTCCTGATGCAACCAGCTGGAGACCAGCTTTTCGATCACCACCGCGTACATGCTGTTCAACGCGGTCAGGGTCAACAACCGCTGAGTCACCTGGCCTTCCGCGCGCAACTCGGTTTTGAGCTGGATCACCATGGCCGGCGAAGTCGCCATCGCGATCGCGGCGAGCACCGTTGCCACCATCAGCGGCACCTTCAGAAACAGCAGCACCGGCAACACTAGCGCGAACGTCAGCGTGGCCTCGGCGACGCTCGACAGAATCAACCAGGGATTGCGGCGGATCCAGCGCAGATCGAGCCGGCTGCCCAGTTCGAACAACAGCAAACCGAGTGCGACGTCGAGCAGCGGCCGGGCCGCGGTCGCGGACTGCGCGTCGATCACGCCGAAACCGGCAGCGCCCGCTATCAGGCCGATGACCGCATACCCGGAAATGCGCGGTAAGCGCCATGCGCGAAAGCAGAGTTCACCGCACAGACCCGCGGCGAGCAACGCAAGACCGGCCCAAAAAATGGCATCGGGAGTGAGTGGCCAGGCAGGAAAAAATGAAAACGCCGACTTCATTGTGATGGGTTCTCCTTGGCAGCAACGGCAGACGACACGAACCGGCCTCAACACCGGTGAGCGGCTGAGCACATGAGGCGCTCACTGTTGCGATCGCTTCGCGTGACCCGCGTTGCGAGTTTTCAATGATCGGATGATCTGAATGCGCCGCGGTCGCGTGGAGCGCGACGCATTTCGGGGTGCGGCCGTAGCAACCGGCACGGAACGGTTGAAAGAACGCCGTCGACTTTGAATCAGATTCTGATTGAGCGGCACCGTTCCGTTGCAGCGAGTGCCGCCCAGGGCGAGGCACGACGCGGAAAAGAACGGCGATTGTGCCATAGCTTTTTCATACTTGATTGAAAAGACCGGAACATGCCGTCAAAACGGTAAAAACGTACGTTAACTTCGCATGACGCGGAAAATGCGACCGTTTTGCCAGTGAATCAGGCTCGCGCAGGTTACCGATTCAACGTTGCAGAACTGTTTTTTCCGAAACACTGCGGACGCCGTTTTCTACCCATTGCAGGAAGTTCGAGCTCGGCGATTGCGCTCGAGGTCGAGCGGGTTCTTCTGTTTACAGGTTTACCGTATGTATACGTAGTAACAGTTAACAAGGTGCCTCGTTTTCTGTGGATAACCCCGGTTTACCGAATCGATTCAGTGGGTTGTCGCTCGCATAACAGGATGCACAGCATGTGCGGCAGCAGCGGGTATACAAGGGTAACTTTTGGCGATTTTCGGCGGCGGCAAAGTTACCCCGTTTACGTCCACAACGGTTCCACATGAGTTGCGCGGGTTAACAAGGCGGTTATCCACAAGTTTCAGTGGATAACTTTTTCGTCACGGCTGTTTGCGTGTGCGCTTAGTCGGCTGTGCCGTGGCGCAACGCACGCAAGAGGAAGCGAGCCGGATCGATATCTTCTGCCAGCTCGCGTTCGAGCGGCCAGGGCTCACCTTCGATCTGGGAGGCAATCAACTCGGCGCCCAGGCTTGCCCACACCAAACCGCGCGAACCGTAAGCGAATGCGCCGTACAAGCCGTCGACACGTGGCAAATCGAGCGGCCAGGCGCCACGCAGACGCAGGGCGTCGCGTGCCGCCGCTGGTTCGTCGGCTAAATTGCCGATCATGGGCATCCGGTCGCTCGTCACGCAGCGAAACGCGACGCGCCCGGCGAGCGCTGCCGCGCGTGCCGGATCGATAACGCCGTCAAAAGCCGGCAGCATCTGCGCGACCCGTTCGAGGTTTTCCAGATGGCCATCCGGGCGCAGCGAGGTGTCAGGGTCGTCGAGTTCGTAGGTGGCGCCGGTTAGCGTGACGCCGTCGGCGAGTGGCACCGCGTAGCCTTCGCCTATCACCGGCATGCCGAGCGGAGGTACGGTGCCGGCCGGCAGCAAGGTCAGCTGGCCGCGGATGCTGCGGGTTGGCGCGTGACGCAAACCGGCGATGCGCGCGGCCTCGTGCGCACTTGCGACAATGACCACCGGCGCGCGCGCGAGCGCCTGCCCCGCCACATCGAAGACGGTCCATTGATTACCGGACCGTTCGAGGCGCCCCACGTCCACGCAGAAGCGGCGCTCGAGCAACCCGCCCGCGGCTGCGCACTGCGCGGCGCAAAGCGACGCCGGGTCGATCCAGCCGCCGTGCGGAAACAACCAGCCACCGTGCGCGAGCGGCATGCCTGCTAAGTGCTGTGCTTCGTTCAGCGATAGGGGCGTGACATATTCAGGCGGGTAACCGAACGCCGTGATTGCTTCGCTCATCGAACGTGCTTCGTCGTCGTCCGCGGCGATCTGCAGCAGGCCTGGAGCGCCGCGCAAGGGACGATGGCCCAGCCGTTCGAGCGCGGCCCAACGTCTGAGCGTATAGAGAAAGCCCGCTCGCGTAACGCGCGAAGCGACGCTGTCATCCCGCGAGATCATCGGATGGAATACGCCGGCAGGGTTGCCCGAGGCGTCCTGAGCGACCGATGCGTGCCGCTCCAGCGAGGTGACGCGCCAACCGCGTGAGGCCAGGCGCTCGATCGCCGCGCAGCCGGCGAGTCCGGCGCCGATCACGATCGCGTGCCGCTCATCGACTTCAAGCGGCGCGGGCGGTTCATAGCGGCGCACACGCCAGCGTGGCGCGAAATGGCCGACCAGCATCGCGCGCTTCCAGCCGAAGCCGTCGACTTTTTGGTACACAAAGCCGTTTTGGGTCAGCGCGCGCTTGATGTCGCCGGCGCTGCTGTAGGTCGCGAACGTGGCGCCTTCGCCGGCCAGACGAGCGAGCGCCTTGAAGATCGCAGGCGTCCAGATGTCCGGGTTCCTGGCCGGCGCGAAGCCGTCGAGATAGAACGCATCGGCGCATAACCTCAATGCGGGCAAGCTTTCCGCCGCGTCGGCGAACACCAGTGTCAGTGTGACGCGGCCATTCTCGAATTCGAGCCGGTGCGTGCCGGGGACCAGCATCGGCCATTCAGTGGCGAGTGTGTCCGCCAGCGCGGCAATTTCGGGATTCGAAATCGTCGCTGCATAGACGCTGCGCAAATCGGCCTGAGTAAACGGATGCTTCTCGGTCGAAACGAAGTGCAAGCGTTCGCAACGCGCCGGATCGGCTCGCCATGCGGACCATGTCGTGAGGAAATTGATGCCCATGCCGAAGCCGGTTTCGAGCACGGTAAACACGCGCCTACCCTGCCACCGCTGCGGTAGCTTATTGCCCTGGAGGAACACGTATTCAGCCTGTTCGAGACCGCCGACGGCGCTGTGATAAATGTCGTCGTAGCGCGGTGAAAACGGCGTGCCGTTGTCGCGGAATGCGAGGACGGCGGGGATCAACGGATCGGTCATGCGCGGTGGAAAATGACGCTCGAAAGAGCGGATCAGACGTTACCGCCGGCGCGGGCAGCTCGCCAGGCGGCGAAAAGACGTGTGGCAACGTTGGCAAAAACCAACGCTAAGCCCCGTCCACGCTGGGTTTCAGCCTTCGATTGAGGTCCGCGAAGAGAAAAAAGAAGGGTTTCCCCTGAATCTCGGCCCCAGAACCGCTTAAATCTTCGAAACCCTTGTCCTGATTGGGTTTGCGCTGCGCTATCATAGCAAGCGCCGCGAAGGGAGCGGCGGCACGGCCGTGGGGCGGTCAATTACCCCATGCTAATTGTCCGGAGGGGATCCGGAGCCGCAGCTGCTCGACGGCGCGGCCCGCGCACGTATAATCGGCGCGTTCGCGCTGTTCGTGTCAACCTAAACTCAGAAAGGAACCTTAATGAACAAACAGGAACTGATCGACGCCGTCGCAGGACAGACGGGCGCCAGCAAGGCTCAAACCGGTGAGACGCTGGACACGTTGCTTGAAGTGATCAAGAAGTCTGTGTCGAAGGGTGATGCGGTCCAGTTGATCGGCTTCGGTAGCTTCGGTTCGGGCAAGCGCGCAGCACGTACGGGTCGTAACCCCAAGACCGGCGAAACTATCAAGATCCCGGCCGCCAAGACCGTCAAGTTCACGGCTGGTAAGGCGTTCAAAGACGCAGTCAACAAACGCTAAGCAGATTACTGCCCGGCAGTTGACGCCCGCCAATGGCGGGTTTTTTTTCGTCTGGAATTACTGTTTAGCCGTGACGGGCGTCGCGGCTAAACAGTTGCGTGAGGCGCAACGGCCTCGCCGGCTCAATCGTGACGATGCACGATTTCGCCGTGGCCATGGCCGTCGTGATCATGATGATCGTGGTCATGGTCGTCTTCGTCGAAATCCCATGCCGGGAACGGATCGGCGAATTGTTGCCACGCTTGCGGTCCCGCCGCGTATTCCTCTTCGGTGACGAGGCACGCATCGAACTTCGCTTTCCATACTGCCGGGTCGATGCCGACGCCGATCATCACCAGTTCCTGGCGACGGTCGCCAATGCTCAGATCGTCCGGATCGCCGTACCAGTCGGCGGCAATTTCGGCGGCCAGCTCGTCGTCGCCATCCGGCCATTCGCTGCGATCCTGAGCGGCCCACCACATGCCCGCCGGACCATGCCGGCAAGCGCCACCCGCCTGCGATAGCGAACCCGCAATGTCGTTACGCGTGGCGAGCCAGAAGAAGCCCTTGCTGCGCAAGACGCCCTGCCACTCCTGATGCAGCAGCGCCCACAGGCGCTCCGGATGAAACGGCCGCCGCGCGCGGTAAATGAAATTGCCGATGCCGAATTCGTCTGCTTCACCGTGATGAGCATGGCCGTGTTCATGCTCCTGATTGAGCGACGCCAGCCACCCCGGTGCGCTCGACGCCTCGTCGAAATCGAAACGTCCGGTGTTCAGCACGTCGGCAAGCGGCACCTCGCCGAAACGGCTCACTACCTGCACGGCACGCGGATTGATGCGCGCAAGGATGCGTTGCAAACGCGTGAGTTCGTCGGCGCTCACCAGATCGGCCTTGTTCACCACCAGCACATCGCAAAACTCAATCTGCTCGATCAACAATTCGACCAGCGTGCGATCGTCCTCTTCAGTGGCGGCGATGCCCCGTTCGGACAGCGCGTCGGCGGAGCCGTAGTCGCGCAGAAAGTTGAACGCGTCGACCACCGTCACCATCGTATCGAGCCGCGCGATATCGGATAGCGACACGCCGTCGTCGTCGACGAAGGTGAAGGTTTCGGCGATCGGCATCGGCTCGGCCACGCCGGTCGACTCGATCAGGATTGCATCGAAGCGCTTTTCGCCGGCCAGCCGCTTGATCTCAACCAGCAAGTCGTCGCGCAACGTACAGCAGATGCAGCCGTTCGACAGTTCGACGAGTTGTTCTTCGACATGCGAAAGCTCCGCGGCGTCGCGCACCAGCGTTGCGTCGATGTTGACGGCCGCCAGATCGTTGACGATCACGGCAACGCGCAACCCTGCACGGTTCGCAAGGATGTGGTTCAGGAGCGTGGTCTTGCCCGCGCCCAGAAAACCGGAGAGGACGGTGACGGGCAATAGCGGCTGGTTCATCGCAGTACGGAAAGACAAGAGGATTGGAGGGCGTGCCGGGTGGGGTCGCATGACTCCTGGGCCAGAAGACGGCCGAACACCGGCGGCAGCACGAAGCCGCATTGTGCATCAAAACGGAAAAGGGCCGCGCGGCGAGAACGGCTCAGTGCGCAGCCGGCATCAGATTCCACTTGCGCAGGATGGCGGCGATCTGCTGCGCATACTTGTCACGCAATGCCGGCGTCTCAGAGTGATACGCGCCGACCGCCTGCCAGGTATTGCCGTACTTGTTCATCTGACGGCGCAGATGCCACGCCGCGATGTAGACGTTCTTGCAGGGCTCCATCAGCGTGCCTTGCGAGATGCCGTACTGGGCGAGCGTGGGCAGATGAACCGAGTTGATCTGCATGACGCCGTAGTCGGTGGAGCCGTTGGCGTTCTTATGCAACGCATCCGGTCGATTGTGTGACTCCTGCCACGCAATTGCGCGCAGAATCAGGGGGTTCACCTTCTGATATCCTGCGGCCTCGTCAAAGCAATCGGCACGCGCGGACCCTGCTGCGATCAGCACGGCAAGTCCTGCGGCGACAGTGACGAAGGTTCGTTTCATCAGTCAATAAATACGACTAAGCAAATCGCAAGTATAGGGTTTGACAAGGCATTGCACCGGCCATACTTCAGCCGCTGGAAGCCGGTGAGGCTCGCTGGCCGGGCGTTTGCCGGGCATCGGGGAAAACCCGCCTCGGCAAGTCGCTGCCAGCACCTCGAACGGCTCGTATCATACCGGCAGGCAGATACCCGTCAAGCTGGCTAACCGACATAGTCGAGCGTAAAACGAAGCGCGTCTGCGGGTCGGCGCACACAAGCACGTTTGCTTTCAATTGCTTGACGATTGGAGGCGGTCTTTAGAGTAATCACACCGGGTCGCTTGTTTTGTGACAAATCCGACATGAAAAACTGTTACTGTTCATTTTTTTCGGACTTTGGATGTCCGGCATCCCGGGGATTGACCCCTGATGGGGCCGGCTGGCAGACCGACAGGGCGGCGGCCTGCTCAAATGTTCGCACTGCATGACCGTCGACGGCTCGCGCCGTCGGCTTCGAACCCACATTCCATGAGAAGAAATCGTATGGCATTGCGTCGCGTCGCAACGGCGCTGCTGGTGGCTGGATTGATCACCGCGCAGACAGCACAGGCACAGGTGACACTCAACTTCGTGAACGCCGATATCGACCAGGTGGCCAAGGCGATCGGGGCGGCAACCGGCAAAACGATCATCGTCGACCCGCGCGTGAAGGGTCAGTTGAACCTTGTGTCAGAAAATGCAGTGCCTGAAGACCAGGCGCTGAAGACCCTGCAGTCCGCCTTGCGGATGCAGGGTTTTGCGCTGGTGCAGGATCACGGCGTACTGAAGGTGGTTCCGGAGGCCGATGCCAAGCTGCAAGGCGTGCCGACCTATGTCGGCAATGCGCCGGTGGCGCGGGGCGATCAGGTCATCACGCAGGTGTTCACGCTGAAGAACGAGTCGGCCAACAATCTGCTGCCGATCTTGCGTCCGCTGATCTCGCCGAACAATACCGTCGCTGCTTACCCGGCCAACAACACGATTGTGGTGACCGATTACGCCGACAACGTGCGGCGCATCGCGCAGATCATCGCGGGTGTCGATACGGCCGCCGGCCAGTCGGTGTCGGTGGTGCCGCTGAAGAACGCGAATGCGATCGATATCGCCGCGCAGCTGACCAAGATGCTCGACCCCGGCGCGATCGGCAGCACCGACGCGACGCTGAAGGTATCGATCACCGCGGACCCGCGCACCAACTCCCTGCTGATTCGCGCGTCGAACGGCGCCCGGCTCGCGGCCGCAAAGCAGTTGGCCAGGGAACTCGACACGCCCACGACCATGCCCGGCAACATCCACGTCGTGCCGCTGCGCAACGCGGACGCGACGAAGCTCGCGAAGACCTTGCGCGGGATGCTCGGCAAAGGCAGTGGCGACACCGGCTCGTCAGGCGGCTCGAACGAAGCGAATTCGTTCAACCAGAACGGCGGTGGCGGCTTGGGCGGCAGCAATTCGACAGGCACGTCGGGTACCCCGCCGCTGCCCTCGGGCGGGCTCAACAGCAGCTCGGGAGCGTCGCCGATGGGTGGCAGCGGCGGCGGATACGGTTCGAACAGCGGTTCCGGCGGCCTGCTCGGCAATGACAAGGACAAGAGCGACGACAATCAGCCGGGTGGCATGATCCAGGCGGACGCGGCAACCAACTCGCTGATCATCACGGCGGCCGAGCCGGTGTACCGCAATCTGCGGGCGGTGATCGACCAGCTCGACGCGCGGCGCGCCCAGGTCTATATCGAGGCGCTGATTGTCGAACTGAACTCGACCACGAACGCCAACCTCGGCATTCAATGGCAGGTCGCGAACAGTTCGGTTTTTGCCGGCACCAATCTGGCGGCCGGCACCGGCAACAGCATTATCAATCTGACGGCCGCCGCCGCGGCAGGCGCCGCTACCGGTGGTCTCGGTGCAGCGCTCGCCAGTGGCTCGGGTCTTCAGCAGGGGCTCAACGTCGGCTGGGTGCACAATATTTTCGGCGTGCAGGGACTTGGCGCGCTGTTGCAGGCGCTGTCGCAAACCGCCGATGCGAACGTGCTGTCCACGCCTAACCTCATCACGCTCGACAACGAAGAAGCGAAGATCGTGGTCGGTACGAACGTGCCGATCCAGACGGGTTCGTATTCGAATCTCACGAGCGGCACCAGCCCCGGTTCGGCGTTCAACACGTATGACCGTGTCGACGTGGGTCTGACGCTGCACATCAAACCGCAGATCACCGACGGTGGGATTCTCAAGCTGCAGCTCTACACGGAAGATTCGGCGATCGTGAACGGCACGACCAACGTGTCGACCAACCCGGCCGGTCCGCAGTTCACCAAGCGTTCGATCCAGTCGACGGTGCTCGCCGATAACGGCGAAATCATCGTGCTGGGCGGCCTGATGCAGGACAACTATCAGGTCAGCAACAGCAAGGTGCCGCTGCTGGGCGATATTCCCTGGCTCGGCCAGTTGTTCCGCTCGGAACAGAAGACTCGCCAGAAGACCAACCTGATGGTGTTTCTGCGCCCGGTGATCATCACCGATCGCGATACCGCGCAGGCCGTGACGGCGAACCGTTACGACTACGTGCAGGGCGTGACGGGCGCGTATAAGTCGGACAACAACCTGATGAAGGATAAGGACGATCCGGTGGTGCCGCCGATGCCGCTCGGCCCGAGCCAGGGTGGCTCGCCGGCGATGAACCTGTTCAATCTCGATCAGATGCGTCGCCAGCAGATGGTGCCGCAGTCGGCTCCCGTCATGAACGGCGGCGCTGTGCCGGCCAACCCCGCTGTGCAGACGAACCCTGTTACCAACGGCGGCGCCGTGCAGACGAACCCCGCTGTACAGACAAATCCGGTAACCGTGGGACCGTCCACCGCATCGCCTGGAGTGAAGCCGTGAGCACGCCGTCCACGCCGCCGTCAGCTTCGCGAACGTCGGCAGCAGCCCGAGCTTCGGCGACTGCGCCCGCAGTTGTGGCGGAGCATGCCGAACGCATCGCGCCGTCGGCGGTGGCCGCGCGTCTCGTGCCCTATGGCTTCGCCCGCGGCGGCCAGATTCTGGTCGCGCATCAGCACGCCGACGGCCTCGAAGTCTGGATCAGCGAACGCACCAGCGATGCGGCGCTTGCTGAAGTCGCGCGCAACTTCGGCGCGTTGTCCGTGGTGCGTGTGCCGGCTGACGAACTGGCTCAGGCGATCAACCAGGCTTACGCGCGTCAGGACGGCAGCGCGGCGCAGGTGGTCGGTGAGGTGGAAGGCGAAGTCGATCTGTCGCGTCTGATGCAGGACATTCCCGAGGTCGAGGATCTGCTCGAATCGGAAGACGACGCGCCGATCATCCGCATGATCAACGCGCTGCTCACGCAGGCCGCGCGCGAACAGGCCTCGGATATTCACATCGAGCCGTTCGAGACTTCTTCGGTGGTGCGCTTCCGGGTCGACGGGACGTTGCGCGATGTCGTGCGGCCGAAGAAGGCCCTGCATGGCGCGCTGATTTCGCGGATCAAGATCATGGCGCAGCTCGACATTGCCGAGAAACGTCTGCCGCAGGACGGCCGGATCACGCTGCGTGTCGGCGGCCGTCCGGTCGACGTGCGGGTCTCGACCCTGCCTACCGGTCACGGCGAACGCGCGGTGCTGCGTCTGCTGGAAAAGGACGCCTCGCGGCTGAATCTCGAAGCGCTCGGCATGGCGCCGGACACGCTCGTCAAGTTCGACAAGCTGATCGGCAAGCCGCACGGCATCGTGCTGGTGACCGGGCCGACCGGCTCGGGCAAGACGACCACGCTGTACGCGTCGATGTCGCGGCTCGAAACGGCGACCACCAACATCATGACGGTCGAAGACCCGATCGAATACGACCTCTCCGGCATCGGCCAGACGCAGGTCAACGAGCGGATCGGCATGACCTTCGCGCGGGCGCTGCGCTCGATTTTGCGGCAGGACCCGGACGTCATCATGATCGGTGAAATCCGCGACCTGGAAACCGCGCAGATCGCGGTGCAGGCGTCGCTGACGGGTCACCTGGTGCTGGCCACCTTGCACACCAACGACGCGGCCTCCGCGGTAACCCGTTTGACCGACATGGGCGTGGAGCCGTATCTGCTGGCGTCGTCGCTGCTTGGCGTGCTGGCGCAGCGGCTGGTGCGGCGTTTGTGCCCGGTGTGCCGCGAAGAGCGCGTCGAGGAAGACGGCAGCGTGCGCTGGCATCCGGTCGGCTGCGACAAGTGCGGCCAGTCAGGTTACGCGGGACGGCGCGGTGTCTACGAACTGCTGCTGATCGACGACGAGATCCGCACGCTGGTTCACCGCAACGCCTCCGATGCGGAAATTCTGGCGGCGGGCCGTGCGCAGGGCATGCGTACGCTGCGTGAGGACGCGGACCGCTGGCTCGCATCGGGGCTGACGTCGCTCGAAGAAGTGATTCGCGTGACGGGCGGAGCATAAGCGCATGCCGGCATTTCGTTTCGAAGCGATCGATGCGGCGGGCAAAGCGCAAAAGGGCGTACTCGACGCGGACAGCGCGCGCGGCGCGCGGACCAATTTGCGTTCGCAAGGACTGACACCACTCGTCGTTGAACCGGCCGCGACGCGCACACGTGGCGAGCGCAATCAACGCTTGTCGCTGGGACGGCGTTTATCCCAGCGCGAGCAGGCGATTCTCACGCGCCAACTGGCCAGTTTGCTGATCGCCGGCTTGCCGCTCGACGAAGCCCTCGCGGTGCTGACCGAGCAGTCAGAGCGCGACTACATTCGCGAGCTGATGGCGTCGATTCGCGCGGAAGTGCTCGGCGGCCATTCGCTCGCGAATGCGCTGACGCAGCATCCCAAAGACTTTCCCGAGATCTATCGCGCGCTGGTGGCGGCCGGCGAGCATACCGGCAAGCTCGGTCTCGTGTTGTCGCGTCTCGCCGACTACATCGAGCAACGCAATGCGCTCAAGCAGAAGATCGTACTCGCGTTCACCTACCCCGCGATCGTCACGCTGATCGCCTTCGGCATCGTCACGTTTCTGTTGAGCTACGTCGTGCCGCAAGTGGTGAATGTGTTTGCCAGCACCAAACAGCAACTGCCGATTCTCACCATCATGATGATGGCCTTGTCCGGCTTCGTGCGGCACTGGTGGTGGGCGATGCTGATTGGCGTGATCGTCCTGGTGTATCTGGTGCGCTCGGTGCTGAAGCAGCCGGGCCCACGCCTTGCGTTCGACCGGTGGCTGTTGACGGCGCCGCTGCTCGGCAAGCTCGTGCGCGGCTACAACACGGTGCGGTTTGCCAGCACGTTAGGCATTCTGACCGCGGCGGGCGTGCCGATTCTGCGCGCATTGCAGGCCGCCGCCGAAACGCTCAGCAATAACGCGATGCGCGAGAACATCGACGATGCGATCGTGCGGGTGCGCGAGGGTACGTCCCTATCGCGCGCACTCGGCAACACGAAGACGTTTCCGCCGGTGCTGGTGCACCTGATCCGCTCGGGTGAGGCGACCGGCGACGTGACGACCATGCTCGACCGCGCGGCCGACGGCGAAGCACGTGAACTGGAGCGGCGCACGATGTTCCTGACGAGCTTGCTCGAGCCCTTGCTGATTCTGGCGATGGGGGGTGTGGTGCTGGTGATCGTGCTGGCGGTGATGCTGCCGATCATCGAGTTGAACAACCTGGTGCAGTAAGCGGTGCGGCAAGAGGGGCAGACGTGCTTCAGTTGCGCGTGGCTGCAACGAGGGGTGTAGCAGCCGTTGTGACAATTGCATGCGGGGGCGGCCGCCTTGGGGCAGCCGCCGCGCAATCCGCTGAAGCGCGGCGGAACGTCTGGGCTAGCGCACGTAGATAGTAGGACCTGCCGGATTGGCCGGCAGGAATACTTCGGAATGCGCGCCATTGCGGTCGATGATGATCGAGCGGGGGCGGACTTCAGAGAGTTTGGCGCCTTGCATGAGCGCGCTGCCGATCGACACCGCATGGGGCGGTTCACCGCCAACGCTGACGATGGCCGCGGCGCCTTCCCGCAAAGCGAGGATGCCGAACAGATGCACGTCCTGGTTGGCGCTGCGGGTGAGCTGGCCGCCGAACAGCGTGGCGGCCTGGTCGGTCGAGACCTGCGCGTGCGCGGCGGCAGCGGGCAACGGCGCACCGGACGTGGTGGCGAGCGTAATGACCCAGTAGGTCAAGGTCGCGCAAAACACGGCGAACAGTGCGAGCGACAGAAGGCGGATTTGAATGGCGTTCATGCGCATATTGTACGGACTATTGTGAAAATTGCGTTGGGGGAAAGTACTCCTAATCTCGCGCGAAACGCGGGATCCCCGAGGGGACGCAAGAAACTGGAGGGTGCGTGGCGTTTTCTCGCAACCCTTCAACTGCATGACATTAAAATGACCGGCCGGGCGTGTTCAATGGCAGCCCCGATTGGCTGACACGCGAATCCCGCCCGATCGAAAACTTCACCTGAAAAGAGGTAGCAAGCTATGCAACTGTCGACCACTCGACGAATTGGAATCGCGAACCTGCGCAGCCGTCGTCAGCGCGGTTTCACGCTGATTGAAATCATGGTCGTGATCGCGATCCTGGGCATCCTGGCCGCGTTGATCGTGCCGAAAATCATGAGCCGCCCGGACGAAGCGCGCCGCGTGGCCGCCAAGCAGGACATCGGCACGGTGATGCAGGCGTTGAAACTCTATCGTCTCGACAACGGCCGCTATCCGACCCAGGAGCAAGGCCTGCGCGCCTTGATCGAAAAGCCGACCACCGACCCGGTGCCGAGCAACTGGAAGGACGGCGGTTACCTCGAACGTCTGCCGAACGATCCGTGGGGCAATACCTACCAGTATCTGAATCCGGGCGTGCATGGCGAGATCGATGTGTTCAGTTATGGCGCGGACGGAAAGCCCGGCGGCGAGGGCAACGATGCGGACGTCGGTTCGTGGCAGTAGTCGCGGTGGTTTCGTAGTTGGGTAGTTTGATAATTCATTGAGCGCAGTCGAGCATCAGGCGCGCGGATCGCTCCCAGTTCTCTGGCGATCCACCGCGCGTCTTGTCGACGCATTGTTTCTCTGATTTTTGCTTGATCTTTGGTTGATCGTTTGTGGCCGGCACTATGCGACTGTCCGCTTGCAAGTCCCCTGTGGACACTCCGTGTACGGCGACGCTGCCGGGCACGGCGTGCGCTGGCGCGCGCGTGCGCGGCCGGCGTGGCGCAGATGGTTTTCGCGCCACCGGCCCGAAGCGCGCGGCGGGTTTCACGCTGCTGGAAATGATGGTGGTGCTGGTGATCGCGGGCATTCTGGTATCGCTGACCGCGCTGACCATGACGCGCAATCCGCGCACCGATCTGAACGAAGAGGCGCAGCGTCTCGCGCTGCTATTCGAATCGGCTGGCGACGAAGCCCAGGTGCGCGCACGGCCGATCGCCTGGCAACCGCTCGACGGCGGATTTCGTTTCGACGTGCGTACCGAAGACGGCTGGCGTCCGTTGCGCGACGATCTGCTTGGGCCGCGTAACTGGGAGGGTGGCGTGACTGGCGTCACGATCAATTATCCCGGGTCGGATTCGCACCCGAGCCGGGTCGTGTTCGGTACCGAAGCGATCGACGTGCCCGTGCAGATCACGCTGTTTTCGGCGGCGGGACGCGCGACGATTGTCAGTACCGGCAACGGCCGCTATGAGGTGCACTGAGATGCGTCGTTGCAGGAATATGGGCGTGCGCGAGAGGGTTCACGGCGCGCAGCGCGGTTTTACGATGATCGAAGTGCTGGTGGCGCTGGCGATCATTGCGATTGCGTTGGCGGCGTCGTTGCGCGCGGTGGGGAGTCTCGCGAACGGCGAGGCCGATTTGCATCGACGGCTGCTGGCGGGATGGAGCGCGGACAATACGTTGGCGCAATTGCATTTGACACATGGCTGGCCGAATGTCGGCTCGACGAGTTTTGACTGTTCGCAGGGCAATTTGCAGTTGATTTGTACCGAGCATGTGACGGCGACGCCGAATCCGGTGTTTCGTCGAGTGGAAGTCATGGTGACGATGCCTGGGCGTTCCGGCAATCTTGCCCAGATGGTCACGGTGGTCGCGAATGAAAACAACCGTTCGCTCTGAGCGCCGCGGCCGATCGGGCGCGCGTGGCTTCACGCTGATCGAGCTGCTGGTCGCGATTGCGATCATGGCGGTGATTGCCGTGTTGTCGTGGCGCGGATTGGACCAGATCATTCGTGGCCGGCAGACGATTACGAATGCGATGGAGGACGAGCGCGTCTTTGCGCAGGTATTCGACCAGATGCGGATCGACGCACGCCAGGCCGCGTCGGACGATGAGTCCGGGCAGGCCGCTGTGTCGATTAGCGGCAGTGTGCTGCAGATCGTGCGGCAGATTTTGCTGCCGGGGACGGCGCCGCGCTTGCAGGTGGTGAGGTATCGCGTGTCCGAGGGGCGGGTGATTCGGTATGCGTCGCCGCCGCTGGCGAATGTGGGCGAGTTGCGTGGTGCGCTGCGCGGTGGCGAGGGTGATGGCTGGACGGCGGTGCCTTTGATGGGCGGTGTCGCGGCTATTTCTGCTCGTCTTTATGTGCCCAAGGTGGGCTGGACCACGCAGATGAAGGATGTGCAGAGCGCCATTACGGAGAACGATAATAATTTGAAGGTGCCCCAGTTGGGGAATGCGCCGCTGCCGCGGTCGGTGACGGGGCTGGAAGTGAGTGTCGGGGCTAAGTCGTTGGCGCGGCCTGTCACGCGGGTTTTTCTCGTCGGAGAATGAGATGAGGGGTTTGGTGTTGTCTCCGCGACGGTTTGTAGTTGTGCTGTTTGTTCGCCTTTTGCGGCGGGCTTGTTTGCGTTCTTCCCGTTTTGGCCTTTCCTTGTTTTGTTGTCGGTCTATTAGCGTTCCCCCTGTGCGGGGGGGCACCTACTTTTCTTTGCCGGCCGCAAAGAAAAGTAGGCAAAAGAAAGCGGCTCAAACCGCTAATGCTAAGCGGGTCCCCCGCACAGCCATCGGTAGTGGTGCATCTGGAATCTGTCCCATCGCACACTCCGCCTCAGTGACAAAGCAGTCATTAGCTCCGGCGGCGCTCCGCGCGCCGAACGGTACACCTCAAACAGTCGGGCTCTCGGGCGTGACGCCCTTTTCAGCCGCCCTCCCCAGTTCCGACACACCGGCATTGCCGGGAAAACGGGTTGGGCATTTCGCCGAGGCGAAGCCGACGGCTCCCGCCTACCCCGGCCGGGGCCGGGGGGGGGCGAAGTGGACCGTTCCGGTGAGCGCGCAGCGCGAGGCGGGAGGTATGACGGCCTTGTCACTTCCGGTTGGGGACATGGGGGCACGGATTCCAGATGCACCACTACCCCCTCCAAGCCAGGGGACCCGCTTAAGAGCTAGCGGTTTGAGCTGCTTTCTTTTGCCTACTTTTCTTTGCAGCAGGCAAAGAAAAGTAGGTGCCCCCCCGCACAGGGGGAATGCTAATAGACCGATATCAAAACAAGGAAAGGCCAAAACGGGAAGAACGCAAACAAGCCCGCCGCAAAAGGCGAACAAAGCAAGCACACAGCCCAAAGCCCAACGCGGCGCAGCCATCATCAGCGCCCTACTGGTAGTCGCGCTCTCAGCGATATTGGTATCGGGCATGCTCTGGCGCCAGCAAGTCCAGATCCGCAGGATAGAAAACCAGCGTCTCCTATCCCAGGCACAATGGGTCGCCCGCGGCGCGCTCGACTGGACGCGCCTGATTCTCCGCTCGGAGGGCGACACCTCGGCAGGCATCACCTATCTGGGCGGCCTGTGGGGCGTCCCCATCGCCAAAACACGTCTGTCGGATTTCCTTGGACAAATCGGCGAAGTCAGAGCCGAGCAAGGCCAGGCAACCTACCTGTCAGGTTCCATCGAAGACGCCCAGGCGAAATTCAACCTCCGCAATCTGGTCTCGAGCCCGGCGCCCGGCGTCATGCAAGTGAACATGGAACAGGTCGGCGCCTATCAGCGCCTGCTCGTGTCTCTCGGTGTGAACAGCCAACTGGCGAAAGCCACCGCCTTGCAGGTGCGCTCGAGCCTCGCGCAATCGGCGACACGTTTCCAGACGGTCACGTCCCCCGCAGGCACGACGTCGACCCCGCTCACCGCAGGTGGCAGCGCCATAGGCGGTAGCTTCACCGATAAGCCCGGTATCGAGGACGGCGACGACAACGCCGCGGTCGCGCCGCTGCAGATGACCAGCGTCGATTCGCTGCTCGATATCCCCGGCTATACGCCGGAAATGGTCGCGCGTTTGCGGCCTTTCGTCACCGTGCTGCCGACCGTATCGGCGGTCAACATGAATACGGCCTCCGCCGAAGTCGTCGCCGCAATCGTGCCGGGAATGAACCTGTCCGCCGCACAAGCCTTCGTCGCGCGCCGGCAGACCGTGTTCTTCCATAACGTCGCCGACGTGCAACTGGCCTTGCGCGGCGCCGGCGTACAGTCGGTCTCGATCGATCCGAATGAGATGGACGTCAACACGAGCTACTTCCTGATCCACGGCCGCGTACAGCACGAACGCGCGGAAGTCGATCGCACGACCCTCGTCTATCGCGATGCTTTGACTCACACTACGCGTATCGTGCGGGTACAAGACCAATTATGAATAACGCCTTTCCCAGAGAGAGTGGCCTTTGAGCACGCTGATCGTTCTATTGCCGCCGCGTGATCCGGCGGTGCCGTCGCAGGAATGGCAACTGCCGGACCTGCCGTTCGTGCTGCTCGACAAATCGGGCCGCACCCAACGCGCGGGCCGCTCGGCGCTCGCGCTGCTGCCGCGCGCCTCGTCGACGGTGCTGATGGTCGCCGCCCGCGACCTGCTGATGATGCCCGCCAAGCTGCCGCCGTTGCGCGGTCCGCGGCTGCGCCAGGCATTGCCGAATATCGTCGAGGATCAACTGATCCAGGACCCGCAAACCTGCCACATCGCCGTCGATCCGCAACCGCTCGCAGGCGGCCGGCAGTTGCTCGCGATCATCGATCGCGGCTGGTTCCGCTTCATCTGCGAGGGCTTTGCCGCAGCGGGCCACCGCAGCGTGCGCGCAGTGCCGGTTACGCGCTGTCTGCCGCAAGCCGTCGCGCTCGACACCCCCGCCGAAGTCGCGGAAATGGTCAACGCCGGCGAGCCGGTGCTGGCCGGTACGGCCAGCGTGGCGACATCGCTGCCGGGTGTCGCGCCGGTCGTGGCGCCAGAAGTCGCGTCGGTCACGCCGATGGTGGCGGCCGTGCTCGGCGCCGTCGTTCAGACCGCGCCCGCCTTGCTGCTCGAA
Organism: Paraburkholderia fungorum; assembly: GCF_902833645.1. Lineage (GTDB taxonomy): Bacteria > Pseudomonadota > Gammaproteobacteria > Burkholderiales > Burkholderiaceae > Paraburkholderia > Paraburkholderia fungorum. The sequence continues at coordinate 1,244,671 of NZ_CADFGE010000001.1, read as the reverse complement.
GGCGCGGTCGAACGTGCGGTGGACAACGGCGCACCGCGTGTCGAACTGGCTATCGCGCGCGGCGTGCAAGGCGAAGGGCTGGCGGTGCCGGCGAGCGCGGTGAACGCGACGCTCAGCGCGCTCGCCGGCGCGGCGCCAGTCTCGCTGTATATGCTGACGGAAGTGCCCGGCAACGAGCCGAGTCTCGCAGCAACCAGTCCGGCCAGGCTTGCCGCCTATGTGCACGGGGCCAGCCCGCTGCCGTTCGAGCAGCTCGCGCGCCGCGCGCTGGCGTGCCGTTTCGATCTGTGCCAGTTCGAGTTTGCCTCGCAACCGTGGCGGCTCGATCGCGCGACGCTGCGGCGCCTGCGCCTGCCGGTCCTGCTGGCGGTCGGCTCGCTGCTAATCGCGATTATCGGCGCGAACGTGCAGTGGATGATGCTCGCGCGTCAGCGCGACGCGATCAACACGCAGATGACCGAGCTGCTTCTGAACACCTTCCCCAAGACGACGGTCGTGCTCGACGCGCCCGATCAGATGTCGCGCCAGTTGCAGCAGTTGCGGGTGGCGGCGGGTGAGCTGTCGCCGGACGATTTTCTGTCGCTCGCCGATGGCCTTGCGCGTTCGTTGGCGCCAGTGCCAGTCAACGGCATCGCCGCGCTCGACTATCACGACCGGCGGCTCGACGTGACCTTCAAGCCTGAAGTGAAACTCGATGCCGATTTCGCCAAGCGTCTGTCGCGCAACGGCCTGACCGGTGCGATCGACAGCAACACCGGCAAGTGGACCATCAGGAACGGACAATGAAAGCTGAACTCGCCCAAAGCTGGGCTGGATTCTGGGACCAACGCACCGAGCGCGAAAAAACGCTGCTGGCGTGGGGCGGCGGGGTGCTCGCCGTGGTGATCGCATGGTCGGTGCTGTGGGCGCCTGCGCAGGACGGCCGTGCACACTTGCGTGAATCGCTGCCTGCGCTGCAGCGTCAGTTGGCGCAGATGACCGCGCAAGCGAATGAAGCGCGCCAGCTCTCCGCCGCGGCGCAAGGCGTCGCGCCGACCGGCGCGGCACTGAAGGATGCGCTCACCGCCTCGCTCGGCGATCATGGGCTGGCCGCGACCCAGGTGCAGGTGGTCGGCAATGCGGTGCAGATCCAGATGAAGAACGTGTCGTTCCCGGCGTGGACGAGCTGGGTCGACGACGCGCGCAAGCAGTTCAAGGTGCAGGTCGCCGAAGCGCACGTGACCGCTCTCAAGGAAGACGGCCAGGTGGATCTGATGGCATCGTTGCAGCCGTCTACCGCCAAATGACCGCGCCGTTACAGGATCTCGCATGACTTACTGGATGCGGCGCCTGCGCGCCGCGCTACCCTGGCTGGCGATCGCAGTGCTGGCCAGCGCGGCCGTGATGCTCACGCTGTTGCCGGCCGCCTGGATCACGCCGCAGTTCGCGAGGCAAACCCGTGGCCACGTCAATCTCGTCGATCCCGCCGGCTCGCTGTGGCACGGTTCGGCGACGCTCATGCTGGCTGCCGGTTCCGACATGAGTGCCGCGACCCTGCTGCCGGGGCGGATCGAATGGCGCACTGCCTTCTGGCCGCTCTTCACCGGCCACGTGCGCATGACCATGCGGCACAGCGAGGCGATGCCCGACCCCATCACCGTCGACATCACGCCGCGCACCGCCACCGTCACGTCCGGCGCGATGGCTGTGCCGGCTTCGCTGCTGAGTGGGCTCGGCGCGCCGTTCAATACGCTCGATCTGCAAGGCGACGTGCGCCTTGCCTGGTCTGACTGGCGCAGCTTCAATCAGGAAGCGTTCGGCCAATTGACGGTGACGCTGAACGACGTCAGTTCGCGCGTCTCGCTGGTCAAGCCGCTGGGCTCTTACCGGCTGCTGTTCCAGGCGCAAGGCGCCTCGTCCACGCTGGATCTGACGACCCTCAAGGGGCCGCTGATGCTGACCGGCAATGGCACTGTGTCGGCAGCCTCGACGTCGTTTCAGGGGACGGCCAGCTCCGCGCCGGAAGCTCGCGACAATCTGGCCGGACTGCTGAATCTGCTGGGACGGCCGAACGGGCCGGATAGCGTCGCCCTGACGTTCGTGCACTGACGCGCCGGGTACAAAAAAAGAGGCAGGGCCGCCTATCGCGGCCCTGCCTCTTTTGCATTTCCTTTGCGCCGCGCGCCTAGTCGCTTTGCGCTGCCGGCGTGGTAGCGCCGCTTTGCGCCACAGGCGTGGCCGACGCTGCCGGCAACGGCGCGGGTGCCGCCACATCGCCCGTTTCGCGGTTCATTTGCGAAACATCCCAGCCACCGCCGAGCGCTTTCACGAGCCCCACCGACGACACCATGCGCTGCCCGGCGAGGCTCTCCAGCTTCTGCTCCGCCGTGAAGGCGGTGGTCTGCGCGGTCAGCACGTTGACATAGCCGACCGTCCCCGCCTTGTACTCGTTCGTGACGATGGCGAGCGCCTGACGCGCGGAATCCACGGCCTGCCGCTGCACGACGATTTCCTGCTCGAGGATGCGCTGCGAGGCGAGGTTGTCTTCGACGTCCTGGAATGCCGCCAGGATCGTTTGACGATAGGTGGCGACGTCCTGATCGTAGACCGCGCGGGCGGCTTCGGTCTTTGCCTGGCGCAGGCCCGCGTCGAAGATCGTGGCGGCGAGCTGCGGACCAAGCGTCCAGAAGCGCGACGGCAAGGTCAACAACTGCGAGAACGCCGAACTCTGGAAACCGCCGGTAGCCGACAGCGTGAGCGACGGGAAAAACGCGGCAATCGCGACACCGATCTGTTCGTTCGCCGCCGCCGCCGTGCGCTCGGCCGCCGCGATATCCGGACGCCGCTCGAGCAGCGCGGACGGCATCTGCGCGGGCACGGCAGGCGGCGTAGCGGTGAGCGGCATGGGCGGAATCGAGAAGGTCGAGGCCGGCTCGCCGACCAGGACGGCGATTGCGTGCTCGTCTTGTGCGCGCGCCACGCCGTTGTCGATCGCGGCCGCCTGCGCCGACTGTAGCTGCGTTTGCGCCTGAATGACGTCCGAGCGGGCGGCCACGCCTGCCGCGTACTGGTTCTGCGTGAGCTGCAGCGAGCGCTGATAGGCCGCTACGGTGTCGTCGAGCAGCCTCTGGGTCGAGTCGAGCGAGCGCAGTGAGAAATAGGTTTGCGCGAGCGTGGCCTGCGCGGACAGCCGCGCATTCGCCAGATTGGCGGCGGCGCCCTGCTGGCCGGCCTTCTGCGAATTCACCGAGCGCGTGACCGAACCCCACAGGTCCGGTTCCCAACTCGCGTCGAGTTGTACGTTGTAGCTGTTGTTGATGCCGGAGCGGCTCGAGGTCGTCGCGCCGCCGCTGGACGACGAACCGTAGCCGGAGCGCGTCACGCCCGCCGATGCGCCGACGGTCGGAAAATACGCCGCGCGTGCCTCGCCAACCAGCGCACGTGCCTGCCGGTAGGCGGCGGCATATTGGGCAATGGTCTGATTCGACGTGTTCAGCTTGTCTTCGAGCGCGTTGAGTTGCGGGTCTTCGTAAATGGTCCACCAGTCGCCGCGGTCCTGCCGATCGGCAGGCTGGGCGACCTTCCAGCCGGGTGCGGCTTCTTTGTAGGAAGCGGGGATCTCGGCCGCGGGCCGCTTGTAGTCGGGGCCGACTGCACAACCGGCCAGCGAGGCGGCGAGGCCTGCGGCTACCGCGATAGTCAGGGCTCGGGGCGCAAGCGTCCGCGCGCGCGAGATTCGATCAGACTGCATGCAATGGATTCCTTCAGGACGCCGCAGTGCGGCCAATGGCGGCACTGCCAGCCGGGCGAGATCATGGCTCTGCCGGAATGTTAGCGTATGGGGCCGCATGAGCGCGGCAAACTGAAAGGGTAATGCGAGGGAAGGCGAAGGTGTGTTACTTACGGTATCGGGATGGTTACGTGCTGTTACCGGACTGGTTGCCTTTGGCGACGCGAAGCGCTGCACGTGGAACCGGCGCCGGCCTTGCGAGAAGAAGAGAAGCGAGAAGAAGAGAATTAAACCGCGACGCTTTAAACCCGCGAATCCGACGACGTCGTCTGCCGGGCCAGCTTGCCCGCCGCAGCCCGGCACGGTGCATCACCTCTCGTCTGGCAGGCGCCAGCAGGACTCACTGAGATGGCCGGAACGCCATTGACCGCTCCGACGACGGCAACGCTCACAGCCGGCAATTCCGCTGGTTTCGCTGCTGCGGCGGTCTGAACCCCCTTCTGTACCCGCCGATGCTCGAACCACGCAAGCACCGCGACGCCTACCGATCCACCGGGCAGCACAAACAGCACAGCGAGCAACGCCAGTTTCCACCAGCGATGCGGCCCTTGAAAGCTGCTCATTGCGGAATCGGTCAGGGAGCGGCTTAGGCCGCCGAGGGTGTTTTTGAGGTACAGCATGGGGGAAATCCTTTACGCACGGCGCCGGTGCGGCGTGCAGACAATCGGTCAGAACATGGTCTCGGGTGGCGCAGGTTGCGCGTAACTCGTTGCCTATCATAATATTGACTATGCAATTAAATTTCAAGATACTTTGCTCGGTCGCAAGAGTGGTGTTGTTTTTTGTGCTGCTCGCGTCGTGCGAAATCCAATTTGACTTGTCTGCTTAGGCAGCTAGAATTCGTTCTGCTTGGCGATGTTCCCGGATACACGATGACTGACGGCCCCTACAAAGCGGATGAGATTCGACTCGAATCGAGTCTTGGCTATTACCTGACGAAAGCGCGAAACGTGCTCGTCGAACGAACCGACCGCGCAGTCAAACCGTTAGGACTGACCGCTCAGCAGATCGGTGTGATTCTGATGTTGTCCGCGCAGCGCGCGAACACGCCGTTTGAGTTGTCGCGTGTCATGTCATACGACAGCGGATCGATGACGCGTTTGCTCGATCGCCTTGAAAAGAAAGGCTTTATCGTGCGCACGCGCAGCGACGCCGACCGCCGGATGGTCAAGCTGGAGCTGACGCCGCAAGGCCATGAAGCCGCGCGGCAATTGCCCAGTCTGGGCGCCGCCGTGCTGAACGAGCAGCTGCGCGGGTTTTCCGCCGCGGAGCATGCCACCCTGCTCGACCTGCTCGGCCGTTTCATTGCGAACGGCATCGGTGAGGGCGCGGGCGGCTGCTGTGGACTGGAATCAACGCAGGAAGCGCTGGAAGACTCACCCGAAGAGCCGTCGGCAAAGCACGGCGAGCGGTAACCAGGAGGCGCTTTTGAACGCGCCGTTGTTTGAAAATGTCTGTCTGGGCAGAGGGTGATCCGGCATGTAAGCACACCGTTAGACGGGTGCGATAAAGCTGCCGCGACAAGCTTTCCCGGTTGAGGAGAATCACACATGGCTGCTACGGCTTCCGCCGATGCCCTACCCGCCGCCGAACCCGCGCCGCTGAAAGGCGGGGCGCTGGCGTTGCTTACCGTCGGCCTCGCGCTGGGCACGTTCATGGAAGTGCTCGATACGTCGATCGCGAACGTCGCCGTGCCGACCATTTCCGGCAGCCTCGGCGTGGCGACCAGTCAGGGCACCTGGGTCATCTCGTCCTATTCCGTCGCATCAGCGATCGCGGTCCCGCTAACCGGCTGGCTCGCGCGGCGTGTCGGCGAGGTGCGACTGTTCACGCTGTCTGTTCTGCTTTTCACGATCGCCTCGGCGCTGTGCGGCTTCGCGCACAATTTCGAGTCGCTGATTGCGTTCCGGCTTCTGCAGGGGCTTGTTTCCGGGCCGATGGTCCCGCTCTCGCAGACGATTCTGATGCGCTCGTACCCACCGGAAAAACGCGGACTCGCGCTTGGGCTCTGGGCGATGACGGTGATCTGCGCGCCGATTTTCGGGCCCGTGATGGGCGGCTATATCACCGACAACTACACGTGGCCGTGGATTTTCTATATCAACGTGCCGATCGGCTTGTTCTCGGCGGTGTGCGCGTTCCTGCTGTTGCGCGGCCGTGAGACCAAGGTCACCAAACAGCGTATCGATGCGGTCGGTCTCGCGTTGCTCGTGATCGGCGTGTCTTGTCTGCAGATGGTGCTCGACCTAGGCAAGGACCGCGACTGGTTCAACTCGACCTTTATCGTCACGCTGGCGATTATCGCGGTGGTGTCGATTGCGTTCCTGCTGGTTTGGGAGATGACGGATAAGGAACCCGTTGTCGATCTTTCGCTATTCAAGGATCGCAACTTCGCGCTCGGGGTGGTGATTATTTCGTTCGGGTTTATGGCGTTCTTCGGGTCTGTGGTGATTTTCCCGCTGTGGCTGCAGACGGTGATGGGATATACCGCCGGGATCGCCGGTCTGGCGACGGCGCCAGTCGGCATTCTTGCGCTGTTTCTGTCGCCGATGATCGGCAAGAATATGCATCGGTTGAATCTGCGTGTGGTGGCGAGTTTTGCGTTCATCGTGTTTGCGCTGGTGTCGTTCTGGAACTCGACTTTTACGCTCGATGTGCCATTCAATCATGTGATCTGGCCGAGGTTGGTGCAAGGTATCGGCGTTGCCTGCTTCTTTGTGCCGATGACTACTATTACGCTGTCCAGCGTGTCGGATGAGCGGCTTGCTAGTGCTTCCGGTTTGTCTAACTTTTTTCGGACACTGTCGGGGGCGATTGGGACGGCTGTTAGTACGACTTACTGGGAAAATGACACGATCTATCATCATGCGATGCTGACCGATTCGGTTAATGTTTATTCGGCTAATACCAATGCTTATACCAATGCGCTCGCCGGGATCGGGCTTTCTGGGGATGGTCTCACCGCTCAGTTGAATCAGGTTGTTACGGCGCAGGCTTATATGATGGCCACTAATGACTTTTTTCGCATTTCTTGTGCGGCGTTTTTGGTGTTGGCGGTGCTTGTTTGGGTTACTAAACCCCGGAAAGGGGTTGGGCCTTCTATGGGGCATTGACTGTTTTTTGTGCTTGTGCGGCGCCTTGGCTGTTTGCTTATGGTGTTGGCCTTTCCTTGCTTTGGTAGTGGTCTATTAGTGTTGCCCCTGTGCGGGGCGGCACCTACTTTTCTTTGCATGCCGCAAAGAAAAGTAGGCAAAAGAAAGCGGCTTTACACCGCCAGCTCTTAAGCGGGTCCCCCGCACAGCCACGGTAGTGGTGCATCTGGAATCTGTGTTCCCGCACACTCCGCCTCAGTGACAAGGCAGTCATACCTCCGGCGGCGCTGCGCGCGCCGATACCTAGTTCATAAAACCGGCCGCTGGATTTTATGCGGCGAGTTTTTTTGCGTCTGCTCGCTGTTTCCGCGGGAGCTTTCCCTTCTCTCACTGCGCTACTGGTTCGCCCGGGATCGATTGGCCCGATGCGTCCGGGTGCATCGCCGTGGGTGCACCTTGCGATGGCTTCTCGCCGCTCTGCGGCGCGCCCGTTGGCGTGCCACTTCGTACGTATTCCTTGAAGTCGGCGCCCGCTTCCCATGGGTTCGGTTTGCAACCGAGCGCTCCGTCGCAATGCGCAGCGAAACCAATCGTCGCCGTGCCGTCCGGATTCGCTGTGCGCGTTATCTGGTACGCGAGCGCACGCTTGCCGCCGTCCGGACCCGCCGTCTGGATCAACGTGTCCGTCGAAGACTCGATCTTGTACTTCGAATGCCCCGCTACCCACGTCTGCGCACGCTGCCACCAAACGTCACACTCAGCCTTCGTCGAACACGTCAACGGCGTGGTCGCGATCTGCATCACGCCCGGATCGACCTGCCCCTGTGTCGAACACCCCGCCGCCGCCAGGCACAGTACGGCCAACAGACCTTTTTTCATCGCGTTAAAGCCTCCCGCTCCGGAACGTGTCATACACGTTGGACCGCATCCCCGACAAGGTGTTTCATGCGCGCTTACGAATAGCCGAGGCGCGGGGAGATTTTGCCGGTATGGCCGGGTATCGAAGGTCGCCTGGCGTAGACGTTACCTGTGCGCAATGGAAAAGCGGCCATCAAACCGCTTGCGGTTCGGCAAATGAAAATGCCGTTCAGTATTCACTGAACGGCATTTGCTCTGAAGGCGTTTTTCCGGGTTCGTCTGATACGTTGTTTACACGCTGAACCGATTCAGTGTGAACGCCCGGTAAGCCGCGACAAATGCGTCGAACGAACCAACTTCTTCCCGCTCAAGTTTTGCCTGCTCGGCCAGCGATTTCGCAGCAAGGTCGGTGAATTCTTTGGTCTGCGCGGCATCCAGCGGACGCGAGCGGAAATAAGCGGCGTGCGCTTCGCTTTGCTCAAGGCCAAATTCGAGAAAGCTCTGCTGCTTGTCGCGCATCGTTTGCAACACGCGTGCGGACGGTGTCAGCGACGCATCCGCCAGTTTCGCGCGTTGAACCGCCACGGCGCGGGCGTGGGCGTCGCCGCCGTGCAATGCATCGAGCTTCGCGGCGGCCGCGTCGATCTGGATGAACAGTTCGTTCGCCCAATCCGTCATCGCAATCGGCTTGCCGTCGCGCGTCAGTTCGAGGCCCGGTTTGCGGCCCTCCATCGTCACGCTGCCGAAGTTCTGGTTCGCCTCGGCATAGGCGTCCGGCGGCAGTGGCGCGCTGTCGTCGAGCGCGCAGACCAGCAGGTAAGCATCGAGGAAGCGTGACGTCTCCAGCGAAATGCCGGTCGGCTCGAATGGGTCGATGTCCATGCAGCGCACTTCGACATACTGCACGCCGCGTGCAGCCAACGCATGCAGCGGACGCTCGCCCGGGTACGTGACGCGCTTCGGACGGATCGTCGAGTAGAACTCGTTTTCGATTTGCAACACGTTCGTGTTGATCTGCACCCACTCGCCGTCGCGTTGCGTGCCGATTGCCTCGTACGCGGGGTACGGCTGGCTCACGGCCTTCGCGAGTGCGTCGAGGTAGCCCGGCAGCGTGTCGTAGTCGGCGTGCAGCGCGGCCTGTGCCGTGGTGTTCGAGTAGCCGAGATCGCTCATGCGCAAACTGGTCGCGTACGGACGATACAGCGTGTCGGCGTCGAAGGTCTCGAGCGTGTGCTTGCGATCGCGCAGGAAGCGGCGATCCAGTGCCGGCGACGCGCCGAACAGGTACATCAGCAGCCAGTTGGTGCGGCGGAAATTGCGGATCAGCGCGAGGTAGCGGTCGGACTGGAAATCGACGGCATTGGCGGTGGATTGCTGGTCCGCATGCCATGCCCGCCACACTTCTTCGTTCAGCGAATAGTTGTAGTGGATGCCCGCAATGCACTGCATCGTGCGGCCGTAACGGAGCGCGAGGCCTATGCGGTACACGTACTTCAGTTTGCCGATATTCGACGTGCCGTAATGTGCGATCGGAATGCCCTCGTCCGTATCGGGCAACAGGCCAGGCATCGAGTTGTTCCACAAGATCTCGTCGCCCAGTTCGGCGTAGACGAAACGATGCAGCGTATCGAGCTTCTCGAGCGTGAGCGCGACGTCGTGCTCGGCCGGCGTAATCAGTTCGAGCAACGCCTCGGAATAGTCGGTGGTCAGCGACGGATGCGTGAGCGCCGAACCAAGCGTGAGCGGATGCGGCGTCAAGGCGAGCCGGCCGTCGTGCGTTACGCGCAGGCTTTCCTTTTCGATGCCGCGCAGGCCACGTATCAGCGCGTCGCGCTGCGGGCCTGAGCTCAGCACCGAGAGGCGGTGCAACAGCGCGTCGTTCGTGCGGGAAGGTGTCGTGTTTGGCATTGATGCGTGTCGGGCGTTGTCGGCCGCCATGTACCGCTTCACTGCTCAGGTGCAGCACTGCGCGGTTGACAACGTTCGGCGGAATTTTCGGGTAGCGGGCACTTTAACATCTCGCCAGAACGGCTGCTTGAGGCCGCTTCGGCAGGCCTTCAGGCGACACCGCCCGGCCTAATTTCAGGACAAATGGCTTGCCCCGCAACCCACTCCCCTCATGCGCCAATGGCCGCACGACGTCAGCCGCCGCGCGCGGCCCCTGCCCGGTCCGCCACCTCGTTCCATAGATGCATCGCCGCATACGCGCGCCACGGCCGCCATGCGTCCGTGCGTGCGCGCTGCTGCGTGGGTCTCACGAGCGATGGGTCGCGGGCGCAGATCGATTGCATCAGCACCAGGTCCCACGCGGGCCACGCGTCGGCATCACGCCATGCGCGCATCGCCACATACTCCACCGTCCATGGGCCGATGCCAGGGAGTGCGAGTAGCGCCGCGCGCAGGCTGTCGGCGTCCGCGGCCTTGCTGTCGAGCGGCACGTCGCCCGTCGCCACGGCGTGTGCGAAGCCCTGCAAGGCTGCTACGCGTTTACCCGGCATGCCGATCTTTTCCAGATCCACTGCGGCGAGCGCGGCGGGTGTCGGAAAGCGCCACGCGGTGTGCTCATGCGGATGACCTTCGATGCGCTCGCCGGCACGCTGCACCAATCGTCCGATGATCGTAGTGGCCGCTTTCACGCTCACCTGCTGGCCGACGATCGCGCGCACCACCAGTTCGAAGCCCGACCACGCCCCCGGCACGCGCAAACCTGGCACGGCTTCGATCAACGGCGCGAGCCACGGGTCGGCGGCCAGTTCACGGCCGATTTTCCTGGGATCGGCGTGCAGGTCGAACATTCTCGCGATCGGCGTGGCGAGCGCGTCGGCGTGACGGCTCGCCGGGCCTTCGATGCTCGCGACGAGGCAGCGCTTGCGCGGATGCAGGCGTACGGTCAGCGTGCCGCTGTCGCCGGCCCAATCGATCGCGCGGCGATAGGCGCCGTCTTCGACCGCTTCGACGCCGGGCGTCGCGCGTCCACCGAAAAAGCGCAGCAGACGCGGCCAGTCGAAGGGTGGTTTGAAGGGCAATTCGAGTGTTGCAACGTCGTCAAGCGTGCTCACGCGGCGTGGTCCAGTTTAGCGGTGGCGGTAACGGCCGCAGGTTCGCGGCGCTCAGGTTTGTCCGGCGAAACGTCGCCGGCGTGCCGGGCTTCGTTGTCGAGCAGCGCGGCCTTGCGCGGCAGCCCCCACCGATACCCCGCGAGCGCTCCACCCTTTTGCACGACGCGATGACACGGAATCGCCAACGCGACCGGATTCGTCGCACACGCGCTCGCCACCGCGCGCACGGCGCGAGGTGAACCGACGGCTTCTGCGATCTGCGAATAGCTGCGCGTCTCGCCGTAGGGAATGCGGCGTAATGCGTCCCACACACGCTGCCGGAAGGCGGTGGCGGCAATATCCAGAGGCAGGTCGAAGTCCTGCCGCGTGCCGCGCAGATAGGCATCGATCTGTGCGATGAACGGTGCGAGCCGCGCCGCATCTTCGACCAACTGGGCGTTGGCGAATTCGCCGCGTAAATCGTCGGCGAGTATCGCGGCATCGTCGCCAAACCCGATCTTGCAAATACCTTTGTCGGTGGCAGCGACCAGCACGAAGCCGAGCGAGGTCGGTGCGCTGGCGTAACGCACGGTAAGCCCCGCACCCTTGCGGCGGAACGCGGACGGCGCCATGCCCAATTCCGCCGACGCGCTGTCGTACATGCGCGATGGCGAGCCGAAGCCGGCGTCGAGCGTGGCGCGGGTCACGTCCGAGCCGCTCTGCAGCGCATCGCGCAACGCGGCGCCGCGCTGCGCGGCCTGGTACTGACGCGGCGACACCCCCACCACGCGCTTGAACAGGCGCTGCAAGTGAAATGGGCTGACATGCACGGCGTCGCTCAATTGCGCGAGCGTGAGGCGCTGTTGCGGATCGGCGTCCAGCGCGGCGCACGCGCGATTGACGATCTCCAGCTCGCGCGGCAGGCCGCCGGGCTGGCAGCGCTTGCAATCGCGATAGCCCGCGGCGCGCGCGGTGTCGACGTCGGTGAAGAATGCGACATTTTCGCGGCGTGGCTGGCGCGATGCACATGACGGGCGGCAGAACACGCCCGTCGTTTTGACGGCGTAGAAGAACGCGCCGTCGGCCTGCGGCTCGCGGCGGGTGACGGCGTCCCAACGCTCGGCGTCGGTGGTCCAGTGGGTGTCGCGAATGGCGGTTTCGCTGCCGGTTTCGGTATGGAAAGTACGGTCGGTGCGGTTCATGATGGTCCCGAAAAAGCGCTGTCGATGCTCACCAATGTAGGCCGCATGCCAACACACTACGCTCCGGTTCTTGCTCTGTCATTGCGCTTCCTCGTAGGCTCCGGGCGCCCGCCAGGCGCTCGTTTCGCCCCAAACTGCGACAATTTGGCACGATATCGGGTTTTCCCTTAAAAAGTTATTGCGTCGCACCAACCCCATGTGTATATTAGTACCTGTCTCCTCCATGTCTCCTCCTGATATGGATTCAGCCCGCTCCACATAGAGCGGGCTTTTTTTCGTCTGATGTTTTCTGATCTGACCCTCGCGCACGGCTCATCGCCCGTTCTCGCTGCCCCCTGCTATCTCCTACACTGATGGCTGTTCACCCGTTCTGCGACCCGGCCAAGGGGCATTCGACATGAAAATCCATATCCGCGAGATCGATCACATCGTCATTCGGGCGTCGAATGTTCCGGAGATGACGCGTTTTTATTGCGAAGTGCTTGGTTGCAGCATCGAGAAGGAGCAGCCCGATCTGGGCCTGACGCAATTACGTGCGGGCCGTTCGCTGATCGATCTGTTAAAGGTTGGCGCGAAGCTCGATCATCCCGAGAATGGGGTGCCGGGCGCGGGGCGGAATATGGACCACGTGTGTTTGCGTGTCGAACCGTTCGACGCCGAAGCGCTTACGGCGCATCTGGCCGAACACGGCGCGCGGCCTGGCGAAGCGGCTTTGCGTTACGGCGCCGATGGGTTTGGTCAGTCGCTGTATCTATTCGACCCGGAAGGCAATATGGTCGAACTCAAAGGGCCGCCCGAAGCAGCACGTGCGACGTCTCTATGACGGGCGTAGCCGCCACGTTCCGGCCGGTGCGACCGACGGCTGTCAAACGATTCAGGCGTGCGCAGCCATAGACGAAGTTAGTGCGGCATGCGCGGTCGGCGGTAGCCAGCGCTTACCGCGTCATCAGACGTTGGCAGGCGCTTTCAACACCGTCCATTCGATCTTCACCGCATCGGCGTCGGCGCTGCCGAGCCACGCTTCGCCATCCTGCACCGTACATTGCAGACGCATGGTCCGTTCGGCGAGCGAGCCCAACGCGGCGGCAACGTCTTCGCCAAGCGTCCAGACCGTCACATTGCGCATGCGTTCGACCTTGCTGCGCACTCCTTGCCACCAGATGTCCGAGGTGCGGCCGCCATAAGCGATCACGATCACTTCGTTCGAGCGGCCGCTTGCCTTCGCAATGCGCCGTTCGTCCGGTTGGCCGACTTCGATCCAGGTTTCGATCGCGCCCGTCAGGTCTTTTTGCCAGAGGTCCGGTTCGTCGACATCCGACAAACCTTTACAGAATTCGAGCCGTTCCTGCGCGAATAGCGCAAATGCGGCGACGCGCACCATCATCCGTTCGTCGGTTTCGGAGGGATGACGGGCGATCGTCAGCGCATGGTCGGCGTAGTAGTGCCGGTCCATGTTGGCGATCTGGAGTTCTGCCTTGTAAATCGTCGATTTGAGAGCCATGCCGTTGCTAAACCAGGCGCTCGCCCCACCGGAGCCGGAGCGAACAGAAAAAGAATCGTCGACGGCGCGTTGCCGTGTTCGGTGTTTGGTGTACATCGCGTGTTCCTCCCGAGCCGAAAGCCGGCTGCATTTGCGACTATTGCAACGGGAGAAGCATTTATCGCGCCACTGCCGGTTCGAAGCTGCTGCCGTACACCTCGCCTGCGGCTTCCCGCAAGGCTTCGAGCACGATGGAGGCCGCCGGCGAAAGCAGGTGCGACTGGCGCGTGATGATACCGAATGTATCCATTCTGCACGGTAAATCGAGCGGTATACGCTTGAGAACACCGTACTGTTGGTACTGGCGCGCCACTTCGTCGGGTAAAACCGCCAACATGTCGCTTTGAAGCAATAAGCTCGAAATTGCCAGAAAATTGTTGGTATTGACTACGTTTTGGGGCGGATTCAGTCCAATCTGCGAAAACATCAGATCAAAGCGATGGCGCAGCACACTGCCCGGCGGGTGCAAAACCCAGCTCGCATTGACGATTCCGCGCAGTGTCAAACCTGTTTCATTTTCGAGAGGATGGCCGGGACGCGCCACCACACATAGCGGCTCGTCGGCGAGCGGTTCGTAGCGGATTTCCGCCTTGAGCTGATTTTGCCGCTCCAATACCCGGCCGATCATGATGTCCAGTTCGCCCTCGGCAAGTCTCGGCAGCATCACGTCCGAGGTTTCCACTTCCGCCCAGATCTGCAACTGGGGATAGCGTTCTTTCACGCTCGCGATGGCGCGCGGCACCATTGTCGCGGCGGCTGCGGCGATTACGCCGATCCGCACCTGGCCGGCCAGACCGGCGCGTAGTGCGGAGATTTCGTCATGCGCGTGGCTGAGATTCGAGAGCACCATGCGCGCGTGACGGATCATCACCTCGCCGTACAGCGTGGCGTGCATGCCGTGCGGCGTACGGTCGAACAGACTTACCTCCAGCATGTCCTCGAGCTCTTTCAGGAGCCGCGACGCGGCGGGCTGGGTCATGCCGAGCACGTCGGCGGCGCGCCGGACGTTGCCCTCCTCTTCCATTGCCGCAAGCAGCAGCAACTGCCGTGTCTTGAGGCGCGCCCGCACGAACCAGTTCGAGTAGCTACGAGTCGTCATGGCCTGTCTCCCTATGCGGCCTGAGGCCGTCTGTTGGACGATTTGCCGTCGTGAAGCCTCCATGATGCCATATCGAAATTGATATCGGGATGGCCGAAAAAGGGATTGGAAAGTTATTGGGACGGCTCATACCATTCGTGGACTTTGTGAGCGTCCTCACAAGTTTTCCTTAGGTAATGCCTTCCCGTCGATGAATCGCGATCCGCTCGTCCCGCTTGTTGCCAGTCCGTTCCGCCATTACATCAATGGCGGCTGGGAGACGGGCGCGACCACGGGCGTGTCGCTCAATCCGTCGGATCTTGACGAGCCGGTCGGTGAGTACGTGCGGGCCGACGCGAGGCAGACCGATACCGCGATCGAAGCAGCCAGCGCGGCGTTCCGCGAATGGTCGCTGGGTTCGGCACAGCGCCGCGCGGACGCGCTCGATGCGATCGGCAGCGAGATGCTGGCGCGCCGTGACGAACTGGGCCGGCTGCTCGCGCGCGAAGTCGGCCAGACGCTGCCGGAAGCGCTGGCCGAAGCCACGCGAGCCGGCCAGATCTTCAGGTTCTTCGCCGCCGAAGCCCTTCGCGTGTCCGCTGAATCAGGGGTATCGGCACGCACCGGTGTCGAAATCGACGTGACGCGTGAACCGCTTGGCGTGGTCGGCATCATCGCGCCGTGGAGCGCGCCGCTCGCGATTGCCGCCGCGAAGATCGGCGCCGCCCTCGCCTATGGCAATTGCGTGGTCTTCAAACCGGCCGAATCCGTGCCGGCTTGCGCGGCGGCGCTGGCATCGATCGTGAGCCGGGCCGGCTTGCCGGCCGGGGTATTCAACCTGGTGATGGGCAGCGGGCGGCAGGTCGGCGCGCGGATCGCCGCGCATCCGCTGGTGGCGGCGATCAGCTTTACCGGTTCGGCGGAAACCGGCACGCGTGTCCTACAGGTTGCAGCGGCGAGACAGGCGCGCGTGCAACTGGAAATGGGCGGCAAGAATCCGTTCGTGGTGCTCGCCGATGCCGATCTCGACGGCGCTGTCGACGCAGCGCTCAGCGGCGCCTACGGCTGCGCCGGCCAACGCAGCACAGCCGCGTCGCGGCTGATCGTCGAACGCGCGGTGTTCGAGCCGTTCGTCGACGCGTTGCAGACGAGGCTCGCAAAACTCAGCGTCGATCACGCACTGAAGCACGGTACGGATATCGGTCCGCTCGCCAACGCCGCGCAGTTGGAGCGCAATCTCGACTACGTGCGGATCGGTCAGCAGGAAGGCGCGGAATTGCTGTGCGGCGGCCGTCAACTCGAACGCGCTGAACGCACGACCCGAGGTTACTTTTTCGAACCGGCGCTGTTCGCCGGCGAACCGGAACACCGCATCGCGCGAGAAGAGCTTTTCGGCCCGCTTGCCGTGGTGCTGAACGCCGACGATTACGACCACGCCCTGCATCTCGCGAACGACACCGCCTACGGGTTATGCGCCGGCATCTGCACGCGCTCGCTGAGCCGCGCGCGGCATTTCCGCCGTCACGCGCAGTGCGGCCTCGTCACGATCAATCTGCCGACCACCGTCGTTGAGCATCACGCGCCTGGTGGGGGTCGCAAGGCGTCGGCCTACGGCGTCACCGATGCAGCGTTCTGGACGGCCGTGAAAACGGCCTACGTTGCGAGTTGATGGCCATGAGAGCAACTCGGACCACGGGTCAATCCATCTCTCGATGCACGACTTGCCGCACGGCGGCCACGGCCACGCATTGCGCGCTTCACCCGAACCCTTATCCACGTTCCGGCTGACGCCGCCGTGCACCCTCGCTGCAAATAAACGAAATCAATGCAGCTTTTCAACCTCAGGAGACAGGTATGACCAGCAAGCTTCGCCGTTTGACGCTATCCGCGATCGCCGCCGCGGCCCTCGCCGCACCCTTTGCCGCACAATTCTCCGCGCACGCCGATCAACCGCTCAAAGTCGGCTTCCTCGTGAAGATGCCGGAGCAGGCCTGGTTCATCAATGAACAGAAGGCTGCCACCGCGCTTGGTCAGAAGGACGGCTTCTCTGTGGTCAACATCGGCACGCCGGACGGCGAGAAAGTGCTCGCTGCCATCGACAATCTCGGCGCACAAGGCGCCAAAGGTTTCGTGATCTGCGCGCCCGACGTGCGGCTCGGACCGGCGATTCAGGCGCGTGCGAAGCGCTACAACATGAAGTTCGTCACCGTCGACGATCAACTGGTCGACTCCACCGGCAAGCCGCTGCCGAATGTGCCGCACCTGGGCATGTCGGCGTTCAAGATCGGCAATCAGGTCGGCACGGCGATCTCCGAAGAGATGAAGCGCCGCGGCTGGAAGCCGGAAGAGGTCGGCGCGCTGCGCATCACGAACTACGAACTGCCGACCGCCAAACTGCGCACCGACGGCGCGACGGAAACGTTGTTGGCCGGCGGCTTCAAGAAGGAAAACATCTTCGACGCGCCGCAGAAGACCACCGACGACGAAGGCGGTTTCAACGCATCGTCGCCGGTGCTCGCGCAGCATCCGAACATCAAGAAGTGGGTGATCTTCGCGCTCAATGAGGAAAGCGTGCTGGGCGGCGTTCGTGCGACCGAACAACTGCACATTCCGGCGGCCGATGTGATCGGCGTCGGCATCAACGGTGCGGGCGAAGCATTCGCCGAGTTCCAGAAGAAGGAACCGACGGGCTTCTACGGCACGATCGCCGTGAGCTCGACGATGCACGGCAAGGAGAGCACGGAAAACCTCGTCGAGTGGATCAAGGACGGCAAGCAGCCGCCGGCCGATACGCAAACCACCGGCAAGCTGATGGTGCGCAGCAACTGGCAGGACGTGCGTAAAGAACTCGGTATTTAACCTGTAGTCGAGTTTGCGCGAAGCGGGCTTCTTTTTCACGTCGACGCTAACACTGACGCGACAGCGGCCCGCGTAGCTGGTCCACCCCGCTAGAGGCTTTTCGATGACGGTTTCTCATATTGGCGAAACGGCGCTGCCCGCAGAGGCGCACTCACCTGCGCTTACGTCGGCTGACCCGTATCTGCGGCTCGACGGCATCACCGTGCGCTTTCCCGGCGTGCTCGCGCTCGACCAGGTGTCGCTCGACGTACGGCGCGGCGAAGTACACGGCTTGATGGGCGAAAACGGCGCCGGCAAATCGACGCTGCTCAAAGTGCTGTCCGGCGTGAATCAGCCGGCGGCGGGCAGCTTGTCGCTCGATGGCGTCGAGCAGCAGTTCGTCACCACGAAAGCGGCCATCGCGGCGGGCGTTGCGATCATCTACCAGGAACTGCATCTGGTGCCGGAGTTGACGGTGGCGGAAAACCTGATGCTCGGTGCGCTGCCCAACCGCTTCGGCGTGCTTGATGAAAAAGCGCTGCTTGCACGCGCAGTGCGCGAACTGGAACGACTCGGCGAAAAGATCGGCCCTGCGCAGCAGGTGAAAAATCTCTCGATCGGTCAGCGCCAGATGATCGAGATCGGTAAAGCGCTGATGCGCGATGCACGCGTGATCGCGTTCGACGAACCGACGAGTTCGTTGTCGTCGCGCGAAACCACGCAGCTGTTCCGGATTATTCGCGCATTGAAGGCTGAGGGCCGCGCGATTATCTACGTCACGCATCGGATGGACGAAGTCTACGAACTGTGCGATCGCGTGACGGTGTTTCGCGATGGCCGCCGCATCGATACGTTCGAAGCCGGCGCAGGACTCGATCGCGATCGCCTGATCAGTTGCATGGTGGGCCGCTCGATCGCCGACGTGTACGGCTATCGCTCACGCGAACTCGGCGGTGTGCAACTCGAGGTCAGGGAATTGATGGGACGTGGCCTGCGCGAACCGGCTTCGTTTAGCGCACGTAAAGGCGAAATCCTCGGGTTCTTCGGGCTGGTCGGTGCGGGACGTTCCGAGTTGATGAAGCTTATCTGCGGGGCCGTGAAACCGGAGGCCGGCGAGATTGCGCTCAAAGGCCGGCGCGTGCGCTTCGCCACGCCGCGCGATGCGGTGCGTGCGGGCGTCGCGCTGTGTCCGGAAGATCGCAAGCAGGAAGGCATCGTTTCGATTGCCTCGGTATCGGACAACCTCAATATCAGTTGCCGCCGCCACTTCAGCCGCTTCAACGTGCTCAACGGCCGCAAGGAAGCGCAAACCGCGAAAGAGTTTATCGGCAAGCTTTCGATCAAAACGCGTAACGGCGAAACACCGATTGGCACCCTCTCCGGCGGCAATCAGCAGAAGGTGATTCTGTCGCGTTGGCTCGCCGAAGAGATCGACGTGTTCCTGATGGACGAACCCACGCGCGGTATCGACGTCGGCGCGCGCAGCGAAATATACGGGCTGTTGTACGGACTCGCCGAGGCCGGCCGCACGGTCATCGTTGTGTCGAGCGATCTGGCCGAAGTGATCGGTGTGGCGGATCGCGTGATCGTGATGAAGGAAGGCTGCATCGTCGGCAACCTGCCGAAAGCGCAGGCCACACCCGATGCGCTGATCAAGCTCGCGCTGCCTCGTTAGGAACGCCACGCGTATCGGGCTACGGATGGCAACCCAAGGCAACCCAAGGCAACCGAACCGGATTGCGCCATTGAAAACGGAATAGACACTATGCACACACCCTCAACCGACTCCCCTACTCCAGCCGTCGCTTCGTCGGGCTTGAGCGCGCGCGCCGCACGCACCTGGGACCTGATCAACAAGTCCGGCATCGTGATGGTGTTCGTCATCCTGTTCGCGGTATTGTCGTTCACCGTGCCGGACTTTTTAAGCTCGCGAAACATCCAGGGGCTGCTGCTTTCCGTCACGCTGATCGGCTCGATCTCCGTGACGATGATGTTCGTGCTCGCGCTCGGCGAAGTGGATCTGTCGGTGGCGTCGATCGTTGCGTTTGCCGGCGTGGTGGCGTCCACCTTGATCACCGCGACCCATAGCGTGACGCTCGGTATCGCCGCCGGTGTGCTCGCGGGTGGCGCGGTCGGATTGGTCAACGGCGTGCTGGTCGCGCGCTACAAGATCAACTCGCTGATCGTCACGCTCGCGATGATGGAGGTCGTGCGCGGCCTCGCCTACATCACGTCGAACGGCGACGCGGTGATGATCTCGGAGGAGCGTTTCTTCGACCTCGGCGGCGGCGCGTTCCTCGGCATTTCGTATCCGATCTGGAGCAACATCGTCGGCTTCGTGCTGTTCGGTTTTCTCCTGAAGAAAACCGTGTTCGGCAAGAACGTGCTGGCCGTCGGCGGCAATAGCGAGGCGGCTCTGCTCGCGGGCTTGCCGGTCACCCGAATCAAGATCACAGTATTCGTATTGCAGGGCCTCGTAACGGGTTTTGCAGGCGTGATGCTGGCATCGCGCATGAGTCTCGGCGACCCGAAAACATCGGTCGGTCTCGAACTTGGCGTGATCTCCGCGTGCGTGCTCGGTGGCGTTTCGCTAACGGGCGGCGTCGCGACGATTTCCGGTGTGCTGGTCGGCGTGCTGATCATGGGCTCCGTGCAGGACGCCATGAGCCTGATGAATGTGCCGACCTTCTATCAATACCTGATTCGCGGCGGGATTCTGCTGCTCGCGGTGCTGTTCGATCAGTACCGCCGCAGCAAGCGCGTGCACTGACGCGCGCCCGCCCTACATGCTTGCCAACAGGAGATTTCATGGCTGATTCCAACCAGACTAAAAAGCCGCTGCGCAGCCAGGCGTGGTTTGGCCTCAAGGACCGCGACGGTTTTTTGCATCGTTCGTGGATGAAAAATCAGGGGATCCCACACGACGAATTCGACGGACGCCCAGTGATCGGCATCTGCAATACGTGGTCCGAACTGACGCCGTGCAACGCGCATTTTCGCGAGCTCGCCGAGTACGTGAAAAAAGGCGTGCACGAAGCCGGCGGTTTGCCGCTCGAGTTTCCGGTGATGTCGCTTGGCGAAACCAATTTGCGGCCTACCGCGATGCTGTTTCGCAATCTCGCTTCAATGGATGTCGAGGAGTCGATTCGCGGCAATCCGATGGACGGCGTGATTCTGCTGGTCGGCTGCGACAAGACCACGCCGGCTCTGTTGATGGGTGCGGCGTCGTGCAATCTGCCGGCGCTCGCCGTGTCGGGCGGGCCGATGCTCAACGGACGGTTTCGCGGCAAGAACATCGGCTCCGGAACGGGCGTCTGGCAGATGTCCGAGGAAGTGCGCGCCGGCACGATGACGCAGGAGGAATTCACCGAAGCCGAGTCGTGCATGAACCGCTCGCGCGGCCACTGCATGACGATGGGCACGGCGTCGACGATGGCCTCGATGGTCGAATCGCTCGGCATGGGCTTGCCGCACAACGCGGCGATTCCCGCGGTCGATGCGCGCCGGCAGGTGCTCGCGCATCTGGCGGGCCGGCGCATCGTCGATATGGTTCGCGAGGATCTGACGATGGACAAGATTCTCACGCGTCAGGCGTTCGAAAACGCGATCCGCACCAATGCCGCGATCGGCGGCTCAACCAACGCGGTGGTGCATCTGATCGCGCTGGCCAAGCGCATTGGCGTCGAGTTGTCGCTGGAGGACTGGGAGCTGGGTTCGGACGTGCCGTGCCTGGTGAATCTGCAACCGTCGGGCGAATACCTGATGGAAGACTTTTACTACGCGGGCGGTTTGCCGGCTGTGCTCAAGCAACTCGGCGAGCAAGGCCTGCTACATCGCGAAGCGCTGACGGTGAATGGCAAGACGATCTGGGACAACGTGCGCGGCGCGGCGAACTACGACGAGAAGGTCATCACGACCTTCGCCGAGCCGTTCAAGCCGAAGGCCGGCATTGCGGTGCTCAAGGGCAACCTGGCGCCGAACGGCGCGGTAATCAAGCCGTCGGCCGCGACGCCGCATCTGCTGAAACATCGTGGCCGCGCGGTGGTGTTCGAGAACATCGAGGAATTGCACGCGAAGATCGACGACGATTCGCTCGACATCGACGAGCATTGCGTGATGGTGCTCAAGGGGGCGGGGCCAAAGGGTTATCCGGGATTCGCGGAAGTCGGCAACATGCCGCTGCCGAAGAAGGTGCTGCAAAAAGGCATCACGGACATGGTGCGCATTTCCGACGGCCGCATGAGCGGCACGGCATATGGCTCGGTGGTGCTGCACGTGTCGCCTGAAGCGGCCGCGGGCGGTCCGCTCGCGTTCGTGCAAACCGGTGACATGATCGAACTCGACGTGCAGGCCCGCCGGCTTCATCTGGACATTACCGACGAAGAACTCGCGCGCCGCCGCGCCGCGTGGCAGCCGCCCGCGCCGCCCGCGCGCGGCTACTACAAGCTCTATGTCGAACACGTGCTGCAAGCGGATCAGGGGGCGGATCTCGACTTTCTGGTCGGGTCGAGCGGCGCGCCGGTGCCGCGCGATTCGCATTGAGCGCCGTTTGAACGGCTGAGCGTTTCTCCCTGCGCTTTGCGAGAAGGCGTATTACCGATGCGGATCGAAAGCCGCATCGGTTTTTTTCGGCGTCACATAAAAGCAAAGCGCAAAGAGCGCAAAGGCGAGCGGCAATAAAAAACAGCCGGGCATCACGCCCAGCCGTTTTTTAACTCGCAGGTTCACCCCCTCCGGTTTTTAAAGCCGGAGGGTTGGCGTTAATTGAAACCCCTTCAAGCTTTGGGGTTTCGACGCAGCGTTGGCGTTTAGCTTATTGTTTAATGAATCGATCGTTTGCCCACAGGCCCTGGGTATCGCTATTGGCGGCATTGACGAATTCGACATCATGGCCGACTACGCGAACCACCCGGAAATTCGAGTTTTCTGGCGTGGAAACACACTGATATCCGGAGAAGAATTCCTGCATCTTTTGCTGTTCACCGGCTTGCGCGTGGACATCGGCGGCGTCGAGCTTATCCTTCGACAGACAGCCGTACGCGTTGGCCTTGAACTGGATGGTTTGCTGTGGCTTGACCATTACGTCTTGCGCCTGAACAGAAGCGGCAGCCAATCCCGCAATGGCGAAAACAAGGGCGATTCGCGTTTTCATATTTTCCTCCGGTGCGGGTTGAATACTCAGGTTAGCTATGTATTTAACTTTAACGTCGAACCCGCACCTTGCACTTTAGGAGAACGCGAGAGAACGACAAGCACATCTTGTGTGCGGTCGCAACAGCGGCGAATTGTCGCACCACCTGTCGCACCTGCTTAAACCTTGGGCAGGCACTTAAATCGGGCGGATTGAAACGGATAACTAAAAGACGGGTGGGGCGCAGCGCTTTAGCCAGTAAAGCTTTGCGGTACGTATTGGCGTAAACGAGAGGCGCCAATTAAGCGAATTAATACAATCAGAGGGCGCACTTGGTGCATTGCACACAAAGTCATTCACCCGACTAATCAAAAAACACGAAATAACGGTGTACGTACAGAAGATAAACGGTGCCAGGTGCGTTATGCGTTGCCGCATGACGCACGTGGCTGCATGGGGAGCTTACTCGTCGTGCTGACCGGTCTTGAAGAACTCAGACTGGAACATGCACATGCGTAATGCATTGTGATAGCGGCCGTTACCGAAAAATTCCTCGATTAACTCGGCCTCGTGCCTGAAACCGCACTTTTCATAAACGTGGATGGCAGCGGTATTCGACTTGTCGACGATCAGGTAGACCTTGCGCAGGTTCAGCACCGAAAACGCGTAGTCGATCGCGAGCTGGGTGGCGACAGTGGCATAGCCGCGTCCTTGCGCATGGGGCGCGATGATGATCTGAAATTCTCCGCGCCGATGGATGTAGTCGAGCTCGATCAGTTCGACTACGCCAACGGTTTGACCTTCGTTGTCGATCGCCACGAAGCGGCGCTCGCGCAGATCGTGCACGTGCTGGTCATACAACTGGGTCAACTCGGAGAACGTTTCATACGGTTCCTCGAACCAGTAACGCATGATTTTTGCGTTGTTGTTCACTTCGTGAACGAAGCGCAGATCGGTGCGCTCGAGCGGCCGCAGGGTGAGTTCGCTGCTGCGTTCGATAGTCATTGGATTCCCCTTGAGAATTATTGGTGAATTATTGGGTTGTGCGCGCAAGCCCAAGGTGAGAGCCGGGCTCGCGTTTCCTGTTAGTCAGGGCTCGGTGCGGGGAGTTCTTACAAGGCCTGACGCTTGCGCAAGCCGTTCTCGTAAGGCGCGAGGTGCCGCGCGGGTTCGGCGAGGGTGGGGCGGCGCGTTGTCGCAGGCCACTTTTTCGCGCGTTATCGCAAATTTGTGAGGGGCCTGGCACCGTATGGGCACATGCGGTGCTCTACAATGAAATCAGGCTCTTGCGACGGAGGCTACCGTGATCGAGCACTTGATATTAGGCGCCTTTCTGGTCATCCCGCTACTTATCGTCGCGTTTCTTTTCTCCGACGAATTGTGGCAGGAGCATCGGCATTTGCACGACATGCAGCCCATGCCCGCGAAACCGCGGCGTATCGACTGGCGGCATCCGCTGCGGCGCGCGCGGCATCGGCTTTGAGCGATTGGACCCGCAAATAAAAAAGCCTGCCGTTTCGGGCAGGCTGAAAAGAGATCCACACTCAATTGCCCTGTGGGTACAAGGCAGACTCCAGTCTAGCCGCACCGTGCGTGCGGCTGGTTTCACGAGCCATTACACATATTACGGGGCATGACCAGTTCGGTCGTCCGGGCCGCCGGTGGCGTCGGCTGGTGCGCGCCAATGGTTGCGAATGCGCATGGCCAAGGCTTCGAGCGTGGCCGCGTCGGCAACTTCGCGCGCATGCATGCGCAGCGGCTGTCCTTCCCAGCGCGGGATCACGTGAAAATGAACGTGCGGCACCGTTTGTCCTGCTGCGGCGCCGTTGAACTGTCCGATGGATACGCCGTCAGGGCGCAAGGCCGCGCGCACCGCGATGGCGAGCTTCTGCGCCATGCGCATACAGGCTACCGTCGAGGCGTCCGACAAGTCGAAAATCTCAACCGCCGCTTCCTTCGGCACGACCAGCATGTGGCCGTCGGCTTGCGGCATCAAGTCCATGAACGCCAGCGCGGCGTCGCTTTCCGCCACCTTGATGCAGGGGAGTTCGCCGCGCAGAATCTTCGCGAAGGGGTTGCTGTCGTCGTAGCTCATCA
Source organism: Paraburkholderia fungorum (assembly GCF_902833645.1). GTDB lineage: Bacteria > Pseudomonadota > Gammaproteobacteria > Burkholderiales > Burkholderiaceae > Paraburkholderia > Paraburkholderia fungorum. The sequence continues at coordinate 1,220,028 of NZ_CADFGE010000001.1, read as the reverse complement.
CGCGTCCTTTTGGTTGCCGTAGGGTTCAAGCATGGGATGCAGTCGACGATATTGTCCACTACCTCTGTTACAGCACGCCGAATCCGTCTCTGTCCCCGTTCTTGGGCCGCTGGCGCCAGCCGGCAATCAGCGAGTCACCGCGACCTGATTCTTCCCGTCCCGCTTCGCCCGGTACAGCCCGACGTCGGCGGCTTCGATCAGCGTCGTCACCGGTTCGGCGGCGGACGGCACGATGGCCGCCGCGCCGACGCTGATCGTCACGACGCCGCTCGCGGACCCGGCATGCGCAATGCCGAGCCCTTCGATGGCCAAGCGAATTTTCTCGGCGAGCAGCCGCAAGCCACCCGACGACGCGCCCGGCAACACCACCGCAAACTCTTCACCGCCGAAGCGCGCCGCGAGATCGGGCGCGCGTCCAAGGCATGACTCGATGGTTTGCGCGACGCGTTTGAGCACTTCGTCGCCGGCGACGTGCCCATAGGTATCGTTGTAGGCCTTGAAGTTATCCACATCGATCATCAGGAAACCGAGGCCGGTTTTGTCGCGCGTGCCGCGACGCCACTCGGCGGTCAGGTACTCATCGAGGTAACGGCGATTCGACAAACCCGTCAAGCCGTCCGAATGTGTGAGCCGCTGCAGTTCCAGATTGGTCGCGAGCAACTGCTGTTGCGACTGGCGCAGCGCCCGATAGGCTTCGTCGCGCTGCAGCAGGTTCAGATACGAGCGCGAGTGATAGCGAATCCGCGCGATCAGCTCGATGCGATCCGGCAACTTCACCAGATAGTCGTTGGCGCCCGCTGCGAAGGCGGCGCTTTTCACCAGCGGCTCCTCTTTGGTCGACAGCACGATGATCGGAATATCGCGCGTGGCCGGATTTTGCCGGTACTGCCGCACGAGCGTGAGGCCGTCGGTGCCGGGCATGACGAGGTCTTGCAGGATCACCGTCGCGCGGGTTTCCTCCGCGCAGCGCAGCGCATCTTCAGGCGACGCGCAGTAGTGAAAATCGACGCTTCCTTCGTCAGCCAGCGCCTGGCGGACCGCCTCGGCGATGATCGCCTGATCGTCGACCAGCAGCACCATGATCGGGCATTCGGCGGCAGACGGGCTATCGAGGATGCGGGCTAACGCGTCGTCGATGGCGCTGTTGGGCGCGTCCATCGCGTACGCCTGCGCGTTCGCGTCGTGTTCTGCGGCGTCCGGCGCGGTAGCGTTCTGATACGGTTTGGAAGTGTCCATGTTGGTCAGCCAGAATGAGTGTCAGTGAGTCTTAGCGAGCTAGTCTGTGGCTAGTGCGTGCCTGCCCTGCCTTAGCCCGCGCCGATGGCGGCGGCTAGCGCCGCGGCGATACGGGGCAGGGGCAGGATCGCGGCGGCGGCATCGAGTGCCGCGGCCGCCTTTGGCATGCCGTATACGGCGCAGGTCGCCTCGTCCTGCGCAATCGTGTGGTAGCCCTTGGTGCGCATCGCCTTGAGCCCGATCGCGCCGTCGCGGCCCATGCCAGTCAGCAGGACGCCAATCGCGCGCGCCGGCCAGCGGGCCACCACGCTATGAAAGAACACGTCGACGGAAGGCCGGTAGGGCGTTTCGGCCGGCACGTTCGTATAGCCGAGCACGCTGGGCAATTTCAGGTGCAGATGATCGTCGGTGGCGGCGAGCAGCGCGACGCCGGCTTGCGGCCGGTCGCCTTCGTTCGCGATCCGCACCGGCAGGGCCGACTGCTGGTTCAGCCAGTCGGCCATACCGGCGGCGAACGCCGCGTCGACGTGCTGGACGATCACGATGGCCGCCGGGAAATCCTTCGGCAAACCGCCGAGCAGGGTGGCGAGCGCCGCCGGGCCGCCCGCCGAGGCGCCGATTGCGACCAGCGGCGTGTCGCGATTGGTCACGCTTTTCGTATCCGCCGCAGCGGCAGTGCCAGGCGCGTTGCGTTCCGCGACCAGCGCGGCGATGCGGTCGATCTTCGCGATCAGGGTGGCGATGCTCCTGTGCGCGTCCGGGCCGCTCAGCGAGGGCGTGTCCACGGCGTCGAGCGCGCCCGCGCCCATTGCTTCATAGACGCGCCACGCGTTCGCGCCTACGTCGACGGTTACGATCAGGATCGCGCACGGCGCCTTCGCCATAATCCGGCGCGTGGCCTCGATCCCGTCGACGTTCGGCATCACGAGATCCATCAGCACGATGTCGGGCCGCTGTGCGGCGCAGAAATCGACGGCCTGCTGGCCGTCCTGCGCGACCCACAGCACCTCGTAGTCGTGGCGTGCGGCCAGTGCGCGGCGCAGCGCTTCGACGGCAAGGGGCAGGTCATTGACGATTCCGATTTTCATCCGTTTTACCCGTGGGTTTAACCGTAAGCTTCGCCGATCAGATCGCGCACTGCGTCGAGCAATGCTTCGTCGTGGAAGCTGCCTTTCGCGAGATAGTAATCCGCGCCCGCGTTCAGGCCGGCGCGGCGGTCCTCTTCACGATCCTTGTACGACACGATCATCACCGGCAGGGCCTGCAGGTGCGGGTCGCGCTTGATGAGCGTGACGAGTTCGATGCCGTCCATTCTCGGCATGTCGATATCGGTAATCACAAGGTCGAAGCGCTCGCTGCGCACCGCGTTCCAGCCGTCCATGCCGTCGACGGCGATCGTCACGTCGTAGCCGCGTGTGGCGAGCAGTTTGCGTTCGAGTTCGCGCACGGTGAGCGAATCGTCGACCACCAGCACGCGCCGGGTGACGCGCCGGGCGGCGAGGGCGGCGCCGTGCTGCGTGTGTTTCAGATCGCCGCCCGCCACGAGTTTCTCGACCGAGCGCAGCCAGTCGTCGACATCCGCGATCAGCACCGGGTCGCCGTTCTCCATCAACGCGCCGGCGGTGATGTTCCTGATCTTGCCGAGACGTGGATCGAGCGGCTGCACGACCAGCATCCGTTCGCCGAGAAAACGGTCGACCACCACGCCGTAGGTTTTCTCGCCGTCGCCGATCACGATCAGGCTGACGGGTTCGGCTTCGTTGACGGGTGGCGCCGTATCGAGAATCTGATGCGCGGTGACGACGCCGATGCGGCGGCCGTCGAAGGCAATGTGCTGATGGCCTTCGAGCAGTTCGATCTCCGTGCGGCTCACGTGCAGCGTGCGGTTGACATGCGCGAGCGGCACGGCGTACGGCTCGCCCGCGACTTCGACGAGCAGGCTGCGGATCACCGAAAGCGTCAGCGGCAACTGCAACTGCACGCGCGTGCCGAGGCCGGGTTCGTGCGTGATGCGCACCGTGCCGCGCACGCGCTTGACGACGTCGTACACCGCATCGAGTCCGACGCCACGGCCCGAGACCTCGGTGACCTGGTCGCGCAACGAAAAGCCGGGCAGGAAGAGGAATTCGAGTAGTTCGGCTTCGGACAGGCGCGCGGCGGTGTCGGCGCTCGCCAGTTTTTTGCGCACGATCGAGGCTCGCAAGGCCTCGAGGTCGATGCCCGCACCGTCGTCGGTGACGGTGATGAGCAGCGAGCCGGCGGTATGGCGCGCGTCGAGCGTGAGCGTGCCTTCTTCGGACTTGCCGCGCGCGAGACGAATTGCCGGTGTTTCGATACCGTGGTCGATCGCGTTGCGCAGCAGGTGGCCGAGCGGCGCTTCGAGGAGATCGAGGATGTCGCGATCCACCTGAGTCGATTCGCCCACCAGTTGCCAGCGCACCTTCTTGCCAAGCGAGCGCGCGACGTCGCGCACCATGCGCGCCAGACCGCCGGTGCCGTCGCCGAAAGGGCGCATCCGGCATTGCAGCGCGGCATCGTAAAGCTGTTGCGACAGATGCGTCGAGCGGCGGTCGAAGCTCTCCAGATCGGCCAGGCGCTCGGCGAGCAGATGCTGCGATTCTGCGGTGAGGCGGCGCAATTCTTCGAGCGTGGCGTGTGTGCGCGGATCGAGCTTCAGATCGGCAAGTGCTTCGTGCAACTGATCCAGCGCACGCGAGCCGTCACGTTGGACACGCTTGACGCGCAGCATCGATTGCGCGAAGGGTTTGAGCCAGCGCGATTCGACCAGCGATTCGCCGGATAGCGAGAGGAGCCGGTCGAGGTTGTCGGCGCGTACGCGCAGCATGCGGCCGGGGTCGGTCGTCAGGCGGCTTGTTCCGGCTGAACCGAAGGCGCTTGAGGCAGGCGCGCTGGTGGAATCGGCCGCCCACGGATTAGCTGTCGTGCCGGCTGACGTGGCCGGTGTTGGTGTGGCTTCGGCGCGCAGAGCGCTGGCGAGCAGATTGAAGGCGGCGTCTGCGTCATGGGCCGCGTCGGTAGATGCGGCTTGCGGTTCCGTGGCCGCGCCGGACATAGATCCGGCGACGCGAGCAGGATTCGCGGTTGGCGCAGCAGCGGCCTGCGGCAGCCCTTCCCGCCGCATCGCCGCGCCGTGCGGCACGATACCGGCCATACGCGCTTGCAACGACGCGACGCACGCACTCACCGCGTCACGTGCCGATTCATCCTCGTCATTGCCGATGCGCGCAACGATATCGACACCGCGCAGTAACTCATCGATCCATGCGGCATCGAGTAACGCGCGCCCTTCCTGCGCCGCGACGAAGCAATCCTCCATCGCGTGCGCAAGTTCGACGCCCACCTGCACGCCGACGATACGCGCCGCGCCCTTCAGCGAATGCGCCGCGCGCATGCAGGCCTCGAGCGCGGCGGCATCGCGCGGCGCGCGTTCGAGGGCAAGCAGGCCGTCGTTGAGCACGCGCGCCTGGGTCCGCGCTTCCTCGCGGAAGAGATCGATCAGCGACGGGCGGCGCGGGTCGTCCGTCATCCGAGACTCCGGTTCAAGGTATCGAACAGCGCATCGGCGTCGAGCAGGCCGACCGTCATGCCGCGCCACGGGGCCACGGCGCGCGTATGCGCGGCGGCCGCTTGCGAGAGCGTCGCGGGCGGCGGGCAAAAGGTGGCAACCGCGATCCGATGCACGCCGTCGACCTGGTCGACGGGAAATACCGCATGCTCTTCGGCGCGCGAGACCACCAGCAAACGCGGCAGACCGTGGCGCGCCTGATCGTCGCCTGCTGTGGTGTCGGTTTCGAAGCCGAGCAGATGCGCGAGCGACAGACACACCAGCAAGTCGCCCTGAACATTCACCACACCTAGCACTGCGCGATGCTGCCGGTGCGGCAAGGTATGAATTGGCCGCGTCTGCACGATACGCTTGAAGATCGGCGTAGGCAGCGCGAGCCATTCGCGGCCGATCCGGAAGATGAGGAACGACTCAGTCGCGCCCTGCGGGTTGTGTTGCTGCCGTTGCTGATGCGGTGAGGTCCGCGCGTCATGTAGCGAGAGATCCACAAGGGGAATCGGACGCTCCAGCAATTTGGCCGCGGCCGCTTCGAACACGGGGCAATTCAGACAACGCACGTACTCGGTCAGCCGCTCGCACGACGAATCGCCGCGCACGCCAATGCGATTCCAGCAATCGTCGAAGGTCACGGTGCGCTCCTCAACCACGTTGCGCTCCCTGTGCGCGCGACGCGCGTTCCTTCAACAGACGCGCACCGTTACGATCGCCTTCGAGTTGGAGCAGCGTGGCCAGATGCGCGAGCGCTTCGGCGTGCTGCGGGTCGAGATAGAGCGCCTTGCGATACTGGCCGCGGGCGAGGTTTGTATCGCCGCTGGCGTCGGCCAGCACGCCGAGGAGATAGAACGCATCGGCATGCGGCGCATGCTGTTCCAGATAAGCGTTGATTGCGTTCGCGGCGTCCGTCAGACGGCCCGCATCGGCCAGCGCGTGCGCGGATTGCAGCGTGTCGCGCGCGGCGCTGATGGGCGGCGCGCTGTGCGGCAGCGTGCGATCGTACGGTTGCGCGGCGGGTTTCAAAGGAACGGCCGCGCTGTTCCATACGCCGTTGGCCGGCGCTTGCGACGCGTACTTCGGCATATCGTCGTTCAATGTCGAGCGCACTTGCGGAGTTTCTCGAAACGCCTGTGAAGAGCCGGCATTGAACGGCGTGCGCGCCACCGGATCAGGCCACGCGAAGGGTTCTGCCGAAAACACTTGCGGCGGCGCGAGCGCGGGCACGGGCGAGTGCGTCATGGCCAGTGCCGCTGCGGTGGCGAGCGGCGCGGTGTGCCAGCCGTTGAATTGCGTTTCCGTCGACGTGGCGCGGCGGAATGCGAACGCCAACGGAATCTTCGCCGACTGCATGCCATAACGCATCAGCAGTCCGGTTTCTGCAGGGCCGACGAACAGCGTGCCGTTTTCGGCCAGCACGCTATTGAGTGCATGCAAGGCCGTTTGTTGTGCATCGCGGTCGAAGTAAATCAGCACGTTGCGGCAGAACACGAAATCGTAGATACCAAGCGTCGTGGCATCGAGTTGCATCAGGTTGGCACGCGAGAACCGGACCGCATCGACGATGCGCGGTGCGAGACGCCAGCCGTCTCCGGTACGCGTGAAGTGGACGTCCCGAAACGCCAACGCATTGCCGCGAAACGAATTGCGGGTGTATATCGCCTTTTGTGCGACAGCCAGCGAGCGTTCGCTGATATCCATCGCGTCGATGCGCATGTGCGCGGCGTCGATGCCGGCGTCGAGCAGCGTCATCGCGATCGTGTACGGTTCTTCGCCGGTCGAGCAGGGCAGGCTTAGAATCCGCAACGGCAACGCGGTACCGCGTTCGTCAAGGCGCTCGGACGCGAGACGTGCGAGCGCTTTGAACGCATCGGCGTCGCGATAGAACCAGGTCTCCGGCACCACCACGGTTTCAACCAGCGCCTGCACCATGGCAGGCGATGCTTGCGCAGCCTCCCAGTAATCGGCGAGCGTGGCATCGGCGTGACCGTCCGCGCACCAGGCGGCCGCGCGCTGATCGACCGCGCGTTCGATCGCGCTATGACCGAGCGATGCCGCATCGAGCCCGATGGTCCGATGCAGAAGATCGGTGAAGCGTCGATAGAGCGGCGCGTTGTCGTGATGCGCGTTCATGCGTGCGCCTCGGGAAACAGCAGCGCTTTGACATCGTCGGGCAGCAGATGCTCGACGCGAATCCATTGCACCAGACTGCCTGCTTCGCTCGCGACCGGGCCCAGATAGCGGGCGTGCGGCATGTCGATGCCGGCATCGTGAAACGCTTCGGCGGCGAGGCGAATCGTGCGCGTGGCGCCTTCGAGCAGGAGCGCGAGCAGGCGTACCGTGCCGGCATGCGGATAGCGCACCAGCACGACGCGGGTCGACATCAATTGCGCGGCGGGACGGCCGAGCGCGAGCGCCGGCAGATCGATCACCGGCAGCGCTGCGCCTTCGTGATCGAGCACGCCCGCGACCCACGAGGGCGCACCGGGAATCGCCTTCGGCGGCGACTGCGGTGTGAGCGGCATCAGACGCTCCACCTGCGCCGCGTCGATCACGTAGCGTTCGCTATCGAGCGTGAAGAGGATGAAGAGCATCGGCGTGGGTCGAGTGAGGTGGCGTGCGAATAGTCGGCTTCAGCGTGTGTGCCTGAATGAGCCAGTGGTGGCGCGTCAGGCCACCACCTTGAAGCGCGACACACCGGTGCGCAGACTGTTGGCGACGTGCGTCAGATCGTCGATCGCCTGGGTCGACTGGCGCAGCGATTCCGCTGTCTGTTGCGCGGCCTCCGAGAGCTGCGTCAGCGCCTGGGTAATCTGCTCGGCGCCCGTGGCTTGTGTCTGCATGCCTTCGTTGACCATCGAGAAGCGCGGTGCGAGCTGCTGCACCTGCTGGATGATCTGCGTGAGATGGCCGCCCACGTTCTGCACGTCGAGCATGCCGCGCCGGACTTCTTCGGAAAACTTATCCATGCCCATCACGCCCGCCGCTACCGCCGACTGGATCTCCTTGACCATTTGTTCAATGTCGTACGTCGCCACGGCGGTCTGATCCGCGAGACGGCGAATCTCGGTGGCCACGACGGCGAACCCGCGACCGTATTCGCCGGCCTTTTCTGCTTCGATCGCCGCGTTCAGCGAGAGCAGGTTGGTCTGATCCGCGACCTTGGTGATGGTGGCGACGACCTGGTTGATGTTGCTGGCCTTTTCGTTGAGGATCGCGAGTTTCGCGTTGACCGAGCCGGCTGCCTCCATCACGAGGCGCATGGTTTCTTCCATGCGAGCGAGACCGGCATGGCCGGTGCCGGCGAGCGCCGCCGACTGGCCCGCCACTTCGGACACTTCGTTCATGGTGCGCAGCAGGTCGCGCGAGGTCGCGAAGATTTCGCGCGACGTGGCGCCAATCTCGGTGGTAGTGGCCGCAGTTTCGTTCGCGGTGGCTTGCTGTTCGCGCGAGGTCGCGGCGATTTCCGTCACCGACGTGGTGACCTGAACCGCCGACTTCTGCGCCTGGCCGACCAGCGCGGTGAGCTCGTCGGTCATGCGGTTAAAGCCGGCTTCGAGCGCGCCGATTTCATCCGCGCGATTCAATTGCAGACGTTGCGTGAGGTCGCCCGTGCGCATGACGTCGACGACTTGCAGCACCTTCGCCATCGGCGTGGTGACCGCGCGCAGCAGCCAGTAACCGGCCAGAATGGCCGCAATGGCGGCGAGCAGCAGCATCACGAGCAGCACGATACGGGTGGCCTCCACCGAACTGCGGATGCTTTCGGCGGCCTTATCGGCGTCGGCCTTGTTGTTCTCGACCAGATTGCGTGCCGACACCCGGCCCGCCTCCCAGACCGGCGTGAGCTCGGTGTTGAAGATGCGCGCGGCGTTCTCCTTCGAAGCCGGCAAAGCATTCAGCAGCGATGTCTGGATCGGCAGGTACTGCGCGTGTTGCTGGCGGAAGGCGTTGAAGAACTCACGGTCGTTGTCGCGGAAGATGGTCGCGCCGTAGTCGCCGAGGAGCTTCTGGAGGGTTTGCTCGGTCTCTTGCAAACGGGTGTTGTCGCGCTTGATGGATTCGGGGTCCGTATCGACGTAGATGAGGCGCTGCGTGACGGAGTAGTTCTCGAACCAGGCCGCGCGCATGGCGGTCGCGTAGTAGAGCCCCGGCATCGAGTCTTCCTGCTGGCTCTTTGCGTCGCGGTCGATGCCGCCGAGTTGCTCGAAAGTGACAATTGCCATTGCCAGCATCACGATCAGCACAATTCCGAAACTGCACAGAATCCGTTGGCGGATGGTCCATTGTTTCACGCGCACGCCCCTTAACTTTTTGCTTGGTTTCAACGCCGACGTCGACTTGCAGGTCTCGGGGTCGAAGGATCGGAAAGCTTTACGGGTCGGCGGATTTGCCGACGGGTCTGCCGCGAATTTTACATTGATCATAAGAGCGGATGGCGGTCGGCGTGGCGTATTGCGCCTAAGGGGTTACACCCGTAATGCCCAGTTACCAACTGCAGCATCTATTTCCGCGCGCACCGTACACAATCCGCTCCATGCCTGAACGGCGGGAGCGAAACATGAAAAAGATTGCGGTGGCGTTGTTGGTGGTGGGGAGCCTGAGCGTGGCGGGTCCGGCGTCGGCTCATGGCAATGGCGGCGATGTGGTCGGTGCGCTGATCGGCGGGGCCCTGTTGGGTGCCGTGGTGACCTCCGCGCTGAATCCGGCGCCTGTGGTCGCTTACCAGCAACCGGTCTACGCACAGCCGGTTTATCAGCCGGCGCCCGTGTACGCCGGGCCGCCGCCGGGATACTGCTATGACCAGTACCAGCGCGCGTATGTCGGCTGCGGTGCGCCGCCGCCGGAACAATATGGGTATCCGCAGCAGCCCCAGCCAGGCTGGTAATGAATGACCTGCGCGGGCGTGTGCAGTCCCGATGCTCGCGCACCACAGAGAAAAAGGCCGTCGCAACACGCGACGGCCTTGTCTTGTTGGGTGTCTCTGCTCAGTGCTTGTGGTGCAGCCACTCCGCATAATGCGTATCGAGCCAGCGCTCGAGGCGCTCGGGCTTTGATTTGTCGCGATAGTGGGACGCGGCCCAGATCACCACGCCGACCACCAGCATGACTAACGGTCCCAGCAAATAAGCCATCAACGATTCTGACATGGGGGCCTCCGTCCCGGCTTGCATCCATGCTTCAGTTTAGGCGATGAATGGCGGGAAAAAAGGACGCCGTGATGGGTTGGCCGGCAACGCGGCGGTATTGACGTGAATGGGCTGAGAGGGCGTGGGGCAGGGTGATTGAGAACCTAGCGAAAGTGAGGGTTCTCTTTCATGGGTGGCCAGTTTGGCTTGATATTTGTCTAATTGTGTACCATCAAGCATGTCGCTGGCCAATGATCAGACAAGCCACGGCAACCGGTCCGGCGATAGCCGCTAGCCGTGTTTGGCATACCTGCCGCTGCCGTGCTCAGCCGGCCACGCGTGGTCGGCCGCTCTCGATTTGCATGTCGACGAAATCCGCCCACAGTTGCAAGATCTGACGCTGTTCCGCCGTGTGCTCAGCATGGCCGGCTCCGCCCGGGGTGTCTTTGACGGTATGCGCCAGTGCTTTTTCGATCGCATCCGAAGGCTGCCCCATTTCACGCAGGTGGGTCGCGGCGGTGCGTCGAAAGTCATGCAGGACGAAATGCTCGACGTCGAGTCCGAGCGATTTGACGGCCTGATTGAGCGTGCTTTTGGCGATCGGCCGATCGTCACCCCTGACGCTCGGGAAGACGAAATTGCGACTGGCCTTGGTCTCCTGAAGCTCGCGAAGCAGAGCGACGGCCTGATGCGGGAGATACACCACATGGTCGCGGCTCTTGTTCATCCGCGCGGCGGGGATCGTCCAGCGTGCTGCGTTGAGGCTGAACTCTGACCAGGCTGCCTCAACGATGTCCGATTTCCGTACCATCGTCAGCACCAGCAGGTGCAAAGCCAATTTCAGCGGACGTCGGATGTTCGATGCGTAAATCGCCCGCAACATGGTGCCTATTTCGTCTGCGGCGAGCACGCGGGTGCGGCTGTCCGGCGTCGCGATGAAGCGGGCCGGGATAAGCTCAGCCGGATTGGTCGTCGCGAGTTGCCGGGCGATCAGGTACTCATAAAGCCGTTTGACCGCGTTGCGTGTATGCAGCGCCATCTTGGGCGCGCCGCGGCCTTTGATCTGGTCGCATATCGCGCGAATGTCGTCAGTCGTGACGGCTTTGATCGACTTGGCACCAAGCACGGGAAGCACGTCTTTTTCGAGCGCGCGCCGCGTGGTGCGCTGATATTCCGCCGACTTGCCGGCCATCTCCGTGGCGAGATAAAGCTCCGCGCCCTCACGCAACACCTCGACCTTGCTCTCGGCTCCGCGGTCGCGGCGTGCTGTCGCTACTGGCGACACGCCATTTGCAACCATCTCCGCGTATTTCTGCGCCTTGGCCCGCGCAACGCGCAGCGAAATCATCCGGTAGTCGCCGATCGTGACGAGTGGTTGGCGCTTGCCGTTCAACGAATAGCGGAAGCGCCAGACCTTGGTGCCCGTCGTCATGATTTCGATAACGAGACCGTTGCCGTCAGCGACGCAATACCGGGTGGCGCGCGGTTCGAGTGCGCGGATTTGCGCTTCGGTGAGGGGAGCGGCTAGCTTTGGCATGGTGATTCGTTGGGTACCGGGATAGCGGAAATTCTAAACCGGCTTACGCTCTGTGTACCAACAAAATCAGCAAGTTTGGGTCAACAGACTTATCATGTGCGGGTGCGGGGTGCTACGCAAAATGGCCTTGTAAGGCATGCTGGTTAAGCCGCTAACCGAAGTGTTCCCGCCATTCACTACTTGCCGATACAAAACCGGCTGAAAATCACGCCGAGCAGGTCATCCGAACTGAACTCCCCGGTGATCGAGTTCAGTTGATCCTGCGCGAGGCGCAATTCTTCCGCGAACAGATCCAGCGCCTGAGCGTTCTGATCGGCGTGTGCTGCAGCCGTCGCCAGGTGCTCCTCGGCCGCGCGCAGCGCAATCAGGTGCCGCTCGCGCGCCAGGTAGACGCTTTCCGCGCCTGCCTGCCAGCCGGCGATGCGCAGCAACTCTTCGCGCAGCAACGCAACCCCATCGCCCTGTTTCGCCGACAACCGCACTTCGCTGAGATCGAGATGCGGGTCCAGCGGCGTCACGGTCGGCGCGAGCCCGGTCAGGTCCGTCTTGTTCAGCACGCGCACCACCGGCACGCCGCTCGGGAAACGGGCCGCGATCGTTTCATCTTCGGCGGTCATGCCGGTGCGCGAATCGAGCAGATGCAGCACGACGTCCGCGCGCTCGATCTCGCTCCACGTGCGCGCAATGCCGATCTTCTCCACCTCGTCTTCGGTATCGCGCAGTCCGGCCGTATCGATTACGTGCAGCGGAATGCCTTCGATCTGGATGGTCTGCGCGACCTTGTCGCGCGTCGTGCCGGCAATCGGCGTGACGATGGCCAGTTCCGCGCCGGCAAGCGCATTCAGCAGCGACGACTTGCCGACGTTCGGCTGTCCCGCCAACACCACCGACAAACCCTCGCGCAGCAGCGCGCCCTGACGCGCTTCGCTCAGCACGTGCGCGAGACGCTCGCGGATTCGCGCGAGCTTGCCGCGGGCGTCGGCGGCTTCGAGAAAGTCGATTTCTTCCTCCGGGAAGTCGAGCGTCGCTTCGACCAGCATTCGTAACGTGATGACGTCTTCGACCAAAGCGTGGATGTCACGCGAAAACGCGCCGTCGAGCGAGCGGCCTGCCGAACGCGCGGCGGCCTCGGTGCTGGCCTCGATCAGATCGGCGACGGCTTCCGCTTGCGCGAGATCCAGCTTGTCGTTGAGAAACGCACGCCGCGTGAATTCGCCCGGCTCGGCCAGACGCAGGCCGAACGCGCGACCGGCGTCGATACAACGCTGCAGCACCAATTGCAGTACGACCGGCCCGCCGTGACCTTGCAGTTCGAGCACATGCTCGCCGGTGTACGAGTGCGGCGCGGGAAAGTACAGCGCGATACCGCGGTCGAGCGCGTTGCCGGTTTCGTCAAGAAAGGGCACGTAGCTCGCGTGCCGTGGCGCGAGCACCTGGCCGGTGAGCGCTTGCATCAGCGGCTGCGCGGCGGCTTCCCCGGCGCGGCCGAACGAAATCCGCACAACCCCGATCCCGCCTCGGCCGGGTGCGGTGGCAATGGCGACGATCGGATCGGAATCGGTGGCGAGCATGGAGACGAGGCTATCAGAAGGGATGAATGCGGGAGAAAGCGCATGAGTGAGCGCCGGGCATTGTAACGCGGGCATCCGCTGCTCTCCGGACGCGGGCCGATTCCTACGACATCGCGCGCGCCATGAGACTCATGAAGATTTATCTCACACAAGCTAAGATAGCTTGAGACACTTTTGCGACAAATAGGCGCGACAAACTGTCCAGAACGCAGGCTGCACAAGGAAAAGATGAGATTCGGCGAAATCGTCGAATGCGGTATTCGGTGGCGATTTCAGGCTAAAAATAGCCTATTTAGGCTATAAAGTAGCGTGTTTGGTTGTCCACTGAGTATGCGCCGAATTGCACAATCTGGCCCATGCCGACCTCCAAAGAAAAAGCTGCTTTCGCCAAACGGCTGAAAGACTCACTCCCCAGCGAGCTCCAGGGCGGGACCGCTCTGGCCAAGGCATTTAGCCTGCTCTATCGAAACGGTCCTGCGGTTTCACCGCAAACCGCGCACAAATGGCTCTCGGGTACGACGATTCCAAAGCCTGATAAGTTGCAGGTGTTGGCGACATGGCTGCAAAAAGATGTCCACTGGCTGCACTACGGTCCCGTGCCAACCAGCAAGACCAAACCGCTCGCCCGTGGTGAAAAATATCCAATGACGCCGGAAACGATCGAACTGGTGACGCAGATGGCGAACCGGTTCGCGGGCTTGTCGCCGAAACAGCGCAATCTGGTGGAAGAGCTGATCACGGAGTTCGACGGCGGCACACAGCCGGCAACCGACGCTACGCCCGAGCCTGAAGACGCATCGAGAGACAAGAACCCACCAAAGAGCGAGTCATAAAAAAAGCCGCCCGGTGCAAACCGGGCGGCTTTTTTACAACCTGCTTCTGTCTGTCTTTGCCTGTTTTCGCCTGTCAGCCGGCGGGCGCTAGCGCCGCCCGCTGCAGGGAAGCCATCGATCAGGCTGCTTTCGTCTTCGGCTTACCCATCATCCGCGTGATGTAGTACTGCTGGGCGATCGACAGCACGTTGTTCACCACGTAGTACAGCACCAGACCGGCCGGGAAGAAGAAGAACATGACCGAGAACGCGATCGGCATGAACATCATCATCTTGGCCTGAACCGGGTCCGGCGGCGTCGGGTTCAGCTTGGTCTGCAGGAACATCGAGACGGCCATCAGCACCGGCAGGATGAAGAACGGATCCTGCTGCGACAGGTCGTGAATCCAGAGAATCCACGGCGCGCCGCGCATTTCAACCGACGACAGCAGCACCCAGTACAGCGAGATGAACACCGGAATCTGAATCACAACCGGCAGACAGCCGCCGAACGGATTGACCTTCTCGGTCTTGTACAGCTCCATCAGTGCGGCGTTCATCTTCTGCGGATCGCCCTTGAAGCGTTCGCGCAGCGCTTGCATACGCGGCGTGATCGCCTTCATGCGCGCCATCGACTTGTAGCTCGCGGCCGACAGCGGGAAGAACACGGCCTTGATCAGCAGCGTGAGCAGTACGATCGACCAGCCCCAGTTGCCGACATAGCTATGAATCTTCTCGAGCAGCCAGAACAGCGGCTTGGCGATGATCGTGACCCAGCCGTAGTCCTTCACCAGCTCCAGACCCGGGGCGATGCCTTCGAGCATGCGCTCTTCTTCCGGACCGGCGAACAGGCGCGCGGACACATCAGCCGATTGCCCCGGCGCGATGGTCGCCACCGGCTCCTTCACGCCAACGCGATACAGCGCCGGATCGATCTTCTCGACATAGATGTCGCGCTTCACGCCCTGCTGCGGAATCCATGCCGACGCGAAGTAATGCTGCACCATCGCAATCCAGCCGTTGTCGGCCGATTTGGCGAAGTCTTCCTTGTTCTTGTCGATGTCGCTGAACGTCATCTTCTGGAAGTGGTGCTGGTCGGTATAGACAGCCGGCCCGATGAACGTGTGCGAGAAGCGCGGCGTTTCCACCGGCGTGTCGTCACGCACCAGTTCCATATAGACCGACGGCGTAACCGGTGCGGTGCCGACGTTTTCGATCTTCGTGTCGACGCCGATCACATAGCTGCCGCGCGTGAACGTATAGGTCTTGATGACCTTCACGCCACCTTTCACCGGCGACTCGAAGCTGAGCTGGAACGACTTGGCGTCGCCCGTCAGATCGTGCGGCTGGTTCGGCAGCGGCGTGAAGATGTCGTTATGGTTCGGGAAATCGCCGCCCAGCAGACCGGTGCGTGCCAGATACGTATGGTTCGCGGTGCGGTCGAACAGCGTGATCACCAGATCGGGCTGCTTGCCGTCGCCTTGCTTGACGAGCGACAACTTCGACAGCGTGCCGCCGCGGGTGTCGATCTCGCCGTTATAGACGTCGGTGCTGAACTTGATCAGTTGGCCTTGAGCCGCAGCCGGCGCGTTGCCCGGTGCTGCTGCGTTGGTGGCCGGCAGATCGGCGGGTTGGGTTCCCGGCGTCGTGGTTCCCGGAGCGGCGCCTTCGACGGTCTTGGTCGGGTTGGCGCTCGGGAAGAACATCGACGGGCGTCCGTGGTCGCGTTGCCAGTTGTCGAACAGCATGACCGCTGACATGAAAAAGATGACCCATAGGACGGTGCGTTTGATATCCATGCGTTGTCTCAGTGTCGATGGAACGGCGCGTCAGCGCTTTTCAGAAGTGGGAGGCGGGACGAGATCGATGCCGCCCGCGGAAAACGGGTGGCAGCGGCAAATACGCCTGGCGGCGAGATAAGTCCCGCGCGCGGCGCCATGATACTGGATTGCTTCGCGCGCGTAATCAGAACAGGAAGGGTAAAAACGGCACCGGTTGCCGAGCATGGGGCTCACAGCAACCTTATAAAAACGCAGTAAAGCGATGAGTACCGTTTGCATGGCTGGTGCGGCCGGACGGCGCCGCGCAACGTGGAGTACCGGGCGACGCCCGCGCAGCAGGGCTGCACTGCGGGCGGTCACTTGAGCGTCATTCCGTCTTGGGCGCTTCCGCGGGCGGCGCCTCGCGACGGACAATCTCGCGCGCTGCCTTGTCGAGCAGCGCCTCTATCTCGCTGCGGCACAGCGCCCGTAACGGCGGCGACGAAGCGCTCGGCAAAGCTTTCTTGTCGAAGCGCGTGTGCAAACGCAGCAGCACATCCCAACCGCCGAATTCCGCGCGACGCAGCCGGAAGGCTTCACGCGCGAGTCGACGTACCAGATTACGCGTGGCCGCGCGCGGCGCATACTTCTTGCCGATCACGAGGCCTAAGCGAGCGTCGTTGCCGGTGGGCCGGCCGTACACCACGAAGTGTGCGGTGCGGCGCCATGGGCGCAAACGAAAAACGGATGAAAATTCATCCGTTTTCAGTAGCCTTGCGGCTTTGGGGAAGGCGGCTTGCGCTCGCAACGGAACCGAGCCCTGTTGCGGCGCCCCTGCCGCTCCCGCATCACCGCGGTTCTCGCCTGGCACAGACGGAGCGCGCAATCCGCTCGCCTGCCTTAGATGGCGAGGCGCTTGCGGCCCTTCGCGCGGCGTGCGTTGATGACCTTGCGGCCACCTGCGGTCTTCATGCGAACGCGGAAGCCGTGGGTGCGCTTGCGACGGGTAACGGAAGGCTGGTAAGTACGTTTCATGTTGCTCTCACTTGATCGAAAAATAACCGCGCGATCATCGCTGAAAGCGCAATGGCCGGAGGTTTACTGAATTGGTTTTCGCGGAACCCGCTATTTAAACCGGTTTTTCGTTGACCGTCAATAGTTTAGCCTGGTTCGGCCTGTCCGCGAGAGGCGTCCACAGGACGATCCGTCCCTGTGGATAACTCCCTTTCGCCGACGTTTTGGCGGTAGAATCTCGCCTTACTTCCCAAAAATCCTGCACGCCGCTCCGGCTCGCTTGTCCCGCAAACCCTTGTGGCACAAGCGCCTGGAGCCATCGCGCCTGGTTTGGCCTAGCTGCTCAGGGCCTTGTTGCGTACGCGCGACAGGGGCAGCGGCGAACCGCCGTGCATACATAACGACAGCAACTTGATGAACGATTTCTGGCAACACTGTTCCGCACTGCTGGAGCGCGAGCTTACGCCCCAGCAGTACGTGACGTGGATCAAACCGTTGGCCCCGGTCGCCTTCGACGCCGATGCGAACACGCTTAGCATCGCTGCGCCGAATCGCTTCAAGCTCGACTGGGTCAAGAGCCAGTTCTCCGGTCGCATCGCCGATCTGGCCCGCGATTTCTGGCATACCCCCGTCGACGTGCAATTCGTACTGGACCCGAAAGCCGGCATGCGCGCCCCCGCGGCAGCGTCGTCGGCGCCGGCGCGTCCGGCTTCCACGTCTGGTTCGATGGGCGCTGGCCATTCGTCTGGCTCGAACGGTGGCGGGGCCGCCGTGGACGCAGCCGTCGGCGCCGTGCAGGCGTCGCAGGCCGCGCGCGCCAACAGCGCGAACAGCGCCATGGCGAACCTCAACGCGAACGCTCGCGCTGCGGCGGACCAGAACGCAAACGCCCGCGCGGCCGCCGAAGATGCCGCCGACCTCGATCTGCCCAGCCTCGACGCGAACGAAGCCGCGGCCGCACGCCGCACATGGCGTCCGGGCCAGAGCGCGAGTTCGAACGGCAACGGCGAGAACGACTCGATGTACGAGCGCTCGAAGCTCAACCCCGTGCTGACCTTCGACAACTTCGTGACCGGTAAGGCCAACCAGTTGGCGCGCGCCGCGGCGATTCAGGTCGCGGACAACCCGGGCATCTCGTACAACCCGCTGTTTCTCTACGGTGGCGTGGGTCTGGGCAAGACCCACCTGATCCACGCAATCGGCAACCAGCTTCTGATGGACAAGGCCGGCGCGCGGATTCGCTACATCCACGCGGAACAGTATGTGTCCGACGTGGTGAAGGCCTACCAGCGCAAGGCGTTCGACGACTTCAAGCGCTACTACCACTCGCTCGACCTGCTGCTGATCGACGATATTCAATTTTTCTCAGGCAAGTCGCGCACACAAGAGGAATTCTTCTACGCGTTCGAGGCGCTGGTCGCGAACAAGGCGCAGGTGATCATCACCAGCGACACGTATCCGAAGGAAATCTCCGGTATCGACGACCGCCTGATCTCGCGCTTCGACTCCGGCCTGACGGTGGCGATCGAGCCGCCCGAGCTGGAAATGCGCGTCGCGATTCTGATGCGCAAGGCGCAGTCGGAGTTCGTGAGCCTGAATGAAGACGTCGCGTTCTTCGTCGCCAAGCATCTGCGCTCGAACGTGCGTGAGCTGGAAGGCGCGCTGCGCAAGATCCTCGCGTATTCGAAGTTCCACGGCCGCGAAATCACGATCGAAGTGACGAAAGAAGCGCTGAAAGACCTGCTGACGGTGCAAAACCGGCAGATTTCGGTGGAAAACATCCAGAAGACCACGGCTGACTTCTACAGCATCAAGGTCGCGGATATGTATTCGAAGAAGCGTCCGGCGAACATTGCGCGGCCGCGGCAGATCGCAATGTATCTGGCGAAGGAGCTGACCCAGAAAAGTTTGCCGGAAATCGGCGAGCTGTTCGGCGGGCGCGACCACACCACCGTGCTGCACGCGGTGCGCAAGATTGCCGCCGAGCGCGGCACGGACGCGCAGCTGAACCACGAACTGCACGTTCTGGAGCAAACGCTGAAAGGTTAAGCAGGTTGGATGGGAAATTCGACCTGTTTATTTCGGAACTCGCCCCCATTTTAGTGGAGCGGTTCCGTTTTCAGGCACAATACAGGTTTAACCGCCCGGCGGCCGCGGGCGGAATTCACGCCGTGACAGGCGCTGCGTGGCGCCGGCGGGGAGCCGCGGCTGCGCGCTGTAAGGCTGGCAAGTCAGGCGCGCAGGCCGTCATATCAACGAAGGAACTCTATGCAACTGGTCAAGACCGAACGCGATAACCTCCTCAGGCCGCTGCAAACCGTGAGCGGCATCGTCGAACGCCGCCATACGTTGCCGATCCTCGCCAATTTGCTGATTACCAAGAACGGCCCTGACGTGTCGTTCCTGTCGACCGACCTCGAGTTGCAGATCACCACGCGTGCCGATTTCGGCGTGGGCGGCGATTCGGTCGCGACCACGGTGGCAGCAAGAAAGCTCCTCGACATTTTGCGCGCGATGCCCGACGGGCAAGTTACGCTGACCTTGAACGACAAGCGTTTGACCGTGCAATCCGGCAAGAGCCGCTTTGCGCTGCAAACTCTCGCGGCCGACGAGTTCCCGACCGTCGCTCAGGCTAAAGACTACGGCGCGAACCTGGTGGTTCCCCAGAAAACGTTCCGCCAGTTGCTCGGCATGGTCCATTTTTCGATGGCCCAGCAGGACATTCGCTACTACCTGAACGGCATGCTGCTGGTGGTAGACGGCGACCAACTGATGGCAGTCGCAACCGACGGCCACCGCCTCGCGTTCTCGTCGATGAAGATCGAAGGCTCGTTCGCGCGCCAGGAAGTAATCATTCCGCGCAAGACGATTCTGGAACTGCAGCGTCTGCTGGAAGACATCGACGACACGCTGAAGATCGACATCGCGCCGACGCAGGTGAAGTTCACGTTCGGCCAGGTCGAACTGGTGTCGAAGCTGGTGGAAGGCAAATTCCCCGACTTCCAGCGCGTGATTCCGAAGTCGCACAAGAATCAGTTCGTGATCGGCCGTGAAGAACTGCAGCGCTCGCTGCAACGCGCCGCGATTCTGACGTCGGACAAATTCAAGGGCGTGCGCTGCATTATCGAGCCGGGCCAGTTGAAGATCATGTCGACCAACGCCGATCAGGAAGAGGCGCAGGAAGAACTGGAAATCGCGTACGACGGCGACAGCGTCGATATCGGGTTCAACGTCACGTATCTGCTCGACGTGCTCGCGAACCTGAAGGTCGACATGTTGCAAGTGAGCCTTGGCGACGCCAGCTCCAGCGCGTTGATCACGATTCCCGAGAACGACGAATTCAAATACGTCGTGATGCCGATGCGCATCTAACGCGTCCAAAAACCAAGAACACACCAAGGGGCGCAGCGCCCCTTTGGCGTTTTTATGGTGTTTTGAAAAGTCCCGAGCAGCAACCAAGCAGCAACGCAGAACCGGAAAAAATCCATGACTGAAACGAACAATTCGCAACCCGATAACAGCTACGGCGCCTCCTCGATTCAGATCCTCGAAGGTCTGGAGGCGGTGCGCAAGCGGCCGGGGATGTACATCGGGGATACGTCAGACGGGACCGGTTTGCATCACCTCGTATTCGAAGTGCTGGACAACTCCATCGACGAAGCGTTGGCGGGGCATTGCAACGATATCCAGGTGATCATTCACGCGGACAACTCGATCTCGATCACCGACAACGGCCGCGGTGTGCCGACCGGCCTGAAGATGGACGACAAGCACGATCCAAAGCGCAGCGCCGCTGAAATCGTGATGACCGAATTGCACGCCGGCGGCAAGTTCGACCAGAACAGCTACAAGGTGTCCGGCGGCCTGCACGGCGTGGGCGTTTCGTGCGTGAACGCGCTCTCGGCGTGGCTGCGCCTGACGATTCGCCGCGACGGCAAGAAGCACTTCATGGAATTCCACCGTGGCGTGCCGCAGAACCGCGTGATCGAAGAGATCGACGGCGTGGCTGTCTCGCCGATTCAGTTGATCGGCGAAACCGAGAACCGCGGCACCGAAGTGCACTTCCTGGCTGACGAGACGATTTTCGGCAATGTCGAATATCACTACGACATTCTGGCCAAGCGGATTCGCGAACTGTCGTTCCTGAATAACGGCGTGCGCATCAAGCTGACCGACCAGCGCACGGGCAAGGAAGAAGATTTCGCGTTCGTGGGCGGCGTGAAGGGTTTTGTTGAGTACATCAACAAGAACAAGGCCGTGCTGCACCCGAACATTTTCCACGTCAGCGGCGAGAAAGACGGCGTGGGCGTGGAAGTGGCGATGCAGTGGAACGACAGCTACAACGAAAACGTGCTGTGCTTCACGAACAACATTCCGCAGCGCGACGGCGGCACGCACCTGACCGGGTTGCGTGCGGCGATGACGCGCGTGTTGAACAAGTACATCAACGATCACGAAGTCGCGAAGAAAGCGAAGGTCGAGACGTCCGGCGACGACATGCGCGAAGGGCTCTCGTGCGTGCTGTCGGTGAAGGTGCCGGAGCCGAAGTTCAGCGCGCAGACCAAGGACAAGCTGGTGTCGTCGGAAGTGCGCGCGCCGGTGGAGGATGTGGTCGCGAAGGCGCTCGAGGAATTCCTGCTGGAAACGCCGAACGACGCGAAGATCATTTGCAGCAAGATTGTCGATGCGGCGCGGGCGCGCGATGCGGCTCGCAAGGCGCGTGAAATGACGCGTCGTAAGGGCGTGCTGGATGGCGTTGGTTTGCCTGGGAAGCTGGCGGATTGCCAGGAGAAGGACCCGGCGAAGTCGGAAATTTATATCGTCGAGGGCGACTCGGCAGGCGGCTCGGCGAAGCAGGGGCGCGACCGGAAGTTTCAGGCGATCTTGCCGCTGCGCGGCAAGGTGCTCAACGTGGAGAAGGCGCGCTATGACAAGCTGCTTTCTTCGGAGCAGATTGTGACTTTGATTACGGCGCTGGGTTGTGGGATTGGTAAGGAAGACTACAACCTCGACAAGCTGCGTTATCACCGCATCATCATCATGACCGATGCTGACGTGGACGGCGCGCACATCCGCACGCTGCTGCTGACGTTCTTCTATCGTCAGATGCCGGACATGATCGAGCGTGGGTATATCTATATCGCGCAGCCGCCGCTGTTCAAGATCAAGGCGGGTAAGGATGAGCGGTATCTGAAGGATGAGGCTGAGGTTAATGCTCACATCCTGAAGCTGGCGTTGCAGGGGTCGGAGTTGTTGGCTTCTGAGGGTGCTACGCCGATTACCGGGGATGCGTTGGGTGAGTTGGCTCGGGCTTATTTGCTGGCTCAGGCTGTGGTGAACCGACTGAGCCGGTTGTATGACGCTGGGGCGCTTGAGGCTGTGATGGATGGGGTTGTTATTGACCTCTCCAGTGAGGAAGCGGCTGAGGCTTCGGCGGCGGCGCTTGAGGCGAAGCTGCGGGATGATGCGTTGAAGCCTGAGGTTACGGTCACGACGATGTATGACCCGGTGAGAGAGTTGCGCTCGCTGAAGGTTGCTCGGACGCATCACGGTAATCAGAAGGTTTCTGTGCTGGATCAGGATTTTCAGCTCACTGCTGATTATCAACAACTGGTCAATACCGCTAATACGTTTAAGGGGTTGATTGGGCCCGGGGCTGTCATTAAACGTGGCGAGCGGAGTATGGCTGTTACCGACTTCAAGAGCGCTATGAAGTGGTTGCTGGCTGATGCTGAACGCAATATTTCAAAGCAGCGCTATAAGGGGCTCGGTGAGATGAACCCCGGGCAGCTTTGGGAGACGACGATGGATCCGACTGTGCGTCGTCTTCTTCGTGTGCAGATTGAGGATGCTATTGCGGCTGATGGCATCTTTACGACGCTCATGGGGGATGATGTGGAGCCGCGTCGGGCTTTCATTGAGTCGAATGCGTTGAGGGCGGGGAATATTGATGTTTGAGCTTGAATGTCGGCTTTGAAAAGAAACGTTCCGATGAGTTAATAAGGATCCGGAGGCCAACTGGCAGTGCTTCGCTATTAACGGAAAGCCCGCGATTAACTGATCGCGGGTTTTTTTTAAATTAACGCTTATGTGCACGCATGCTTCTCGATGGAGATCGGCTAGCCTGGCTTATCGTGCAGATTTACTTAGAAACCGGCTGGCATTTCTTAAATTGAATCGATTCGTGAGTGACTGTAAGAGGTTCAGTACGTTGTCGCATAATGCGCATCTGCGAAGGCCTGACGAAGCGCTGCATTTGCGTACGAAATTGAAAATGTCCGCACCCGGCTTTAATATTCATCCGGATATCCATGGTGAAGCAGAGGCTGGCTACATCTTCGGTTTTGGATTATTCTCCTTCTTGTACCAGCCTGCTCGACGGCATGTCATTGCGTTTATTAGTTCTATTGCCATATTTTTTGATCAGGCAAGCATTTAAAAAAATAGAAAAAGGAGGCCGCGTGCCACACCGCTTACAGATAACGCAAAACGCTCAGTTCTTTTATTCAAAAACAGAAATATCCGATGCCGCGGTTGCGAGCGTACTTGACTCCGCATCTGAGAATCGCGCCCAGAACACTGATTTTCTGATTGACGAATTTAGGGAAGAGAGGGCAATCCAAAATTCGAATTTCACTTATGTATATTCTGCGAGGGTATTTCAATCTTCAAGGCCGGTGTACTTTCTGAATGAAGAGTTTGAAGATGCTATATATGCCTATATAATTTTAATTGAGATTGGTGGCTATATATCTGTTTTCAAAAAAAGTTGCGGAAACGTAACGGATAGTATTGAGGAAAATTTCAATCCGATTGATCATTCGTTACTAACCTCGACCTTTGATGATGACGAGGTCGAATTCCAAAAAATCGCGTTGCGCAACATGACTATATCGGAGCGGGCGATGCGCGCGAGGTCATATGAAGCGGCAGACTTGAAAGGCCTGTTATCGACGCATGCGGCCGGCCGGTCAATTCCATACTTTCTAAAAATTCGACAAGGGGCCAATCTTAAAACAATATCCGCGAACTCAGGACGCGTAGTCGAGGCTTCGGAACGGAAAGGCTTGGACGAAATCGCTCTTTGGGCAAGCGAGCAGATACATCTAATTAAAAACCCGAGCCCTAACAAAACGTTTTTGGAATCATTCGCTAAATTAGTCGAACTGAATGCGGTATTGGCGACCACCGATCCATCTGCCATTCTGATTGAAAGTGGAATGCTATATGATCGAATCGTCAAAGAAGGACTTCCCGCCTCGTATAAAACGCGAAAAAATAAAGTACTGAATCTCAACAAGGGGCGACTTGATCGGATATTTAAGCTGCTTGAGATGGTGTACGAGGTCGACGAAGATCTTAAGGTTATTGGCCATGAAAATACGTCTCGACTTCGAAAAAACGAAAAATCTATTACCCTACTCTCTTTGTCACTGCAAAGGATTAAAATATCTGAAAATGGAAAAGAAATATCGCTACAAAAATTTATTATAAAAAACGGATTTTTTAGCATTTGTTTTAAAGACCCGAAATTCATGTATTTCATGGGGCGATGTTTCGAAGACTCTTCAGGCATCTCTGAGATTGATAGTATCCTCGACGTTCTGGTCGTAAAGAATCAGGTCGCCGCCGTTATAAGCGAAAAAGGTGGAATTCAGCCTGCTGCAACGATATTTGATCCGAACTCTATGTTTGGTGCTGTGGAGGCAATTCACGCCGCAGATGATTACGTTTTTTGCGACGATTTAGGTAATGAGTGGGCGGACCACATAACGCTTAACAGTGCAGATTCCTGCATTTGCTTTATTCACTCAAAACATGGGGACGTCAGCACATCCGCGAGCAATTTGCATGATGTGGTTGGCCAAGGCATCAAGAATCTCGGCAATATGTATTTTTCGAAAGAACAAATAGCGAAAAAAATAACGAATAAATTTTCTGAGCGATACCGGCGAGATTCGGTGCAGAGCGAAATTAATAGAGTTAGAAAGGGCGACATAAGTAAAGTTGATGATTACCTTAAGAATCTTCTCCAAGATTACAAGCTACATCGGAAAGTTATACTTTCTTGCTCGTTCCTATCAAAAAATGATGTTGAGACGGAATTCAAAAAAATTAAAGCAGGAAGTGTCGTTCCTGGATATGTGATTCAGCTTTTATGGATTTTGTCATCTTTTGCGCACGCCGCTAAAGATATGAATGTTATTCCGATAATTTATTGCAAAGCATAAATAATATTTGCAAAAGCGTTTTGGTGGCGTCGATCGTAACTCAACTTGGAACGACGATAGCTTCTGCCTAAGTCATCGGCCGCCGCATCGATGAACAGTCGCATCGCCTCAACGTTTCGGCGTCGCAGCGCTATGGCTCTCAAGATTTACCGACGTTTGCTGCGGGAGCCGTAGAACTTGACAGCAACTGTATGTATGTACAGTATTTCGAATTGCTGACGCGGCCGCGCATGCCTGTGGAGGCTTGTGCGTGCACATAATTCTGGGCAAAATGTGAGTAGCCGCGGATTGCCGCGGAAAGCCGCGGACGGATTAATGATGGGAAAAGATGGGCGCGACGCTGTGCGCGTGACAACGACGTTTACGCGCCAACAGCATGCGGAATTGGAGCGCATTGCCAAACAGAATGGCGTAAAGCTGGCTTGGCTCGTTCGCCGAGCCGCCGAACGTTTGATACAGCAGGCGAATGACGATTCGCAACTTCCACTCAACTTGCAACCCGGGGAAGAAGACGATGCGTAGCGTCGAATTGTTTAGTGGCTGTGGCGGCCTAGCGCTAGGCTTGACCCGCGCCGGCTTCCATCATGAATTTATGGCTGAATGGAATGCCGAGGCGGTTGCGACTGTTGTACACAATCGCAAACGAGGAATTCGGCACGTCCGAGAATGGCCACTCGAGAAGGCGGAGGATGTTCGTCAACTAAGTTGGCATCGTTTTGCCGGCCTTGATTTGGTGGCTGGCGGTCCGCCATGTCAGCCGTTTTCCATTGGAGGAAAACACAGGGGCCAGGACGACGCACGTGATATGTGGCCGGAGGCCATTCGCGCAGTTAGAGAAGTTGGACCGCGCGCATTCCTTTTCGAGAATGTTCGCGGGTTGTCGAGACCAACTTTCGCGCACTATCTCCGGTGGATCGTCGCGCATCTCCAGCACCCGGAACTTACACGTGTTACGGGAGAGGATCAGATCGCACACACCGAGCGATTGGAAGACTCCGATATGCCACATGCCTATAGCGTTTTCGTGGCCCAAGTGAACGCAGCCGACTATGGCGCGGCACAGAAGCGGCATCGAGTTATTGTCGCTGGCGTCCGTACGGACCTGGGTGTCGCGCTAGCTCAGCCAGTGCCGACACATTCCCGCGAGCGGTTGTTATGGGAGCAATGGGTCAGCGGGGAATACTGGGCACGGCACGGCATAGTCCAGCCAGACGATTCTGCGATCGCCACAACTGATCGTGTCTTGGTAAACCGGCTCAGAGCGCTTGACCAACCGCCAGGCGGCCGAGCATGGGTGACGGTACGCGATGCATTGGTCGGTCTCGGTGAACCAAATGGCCAAGCCAATCACGTCTTCCAACCAGGCGCGCGCGTTTATCCGGGACATACCGGCAGTCCTCTTGACCAACCGGCCAAAGCGCTCAAGGCTGGTGACCATGGTGTTCCGGGAGGTGAAAATATGATGGTTCTTGACGATGGCTCAGTTCGCTATTTCACTACGCGAGAAGCCGCACGTCTTCAAGGCTTGCCTGATACATATCTGTTCCCAAGGTCTTGGTCTGAAAGCATGCGACAGATTGGCAACGCTGTTCCTGCTCCGCTCGCAGAGGCCTTGGGAGACTGGATTGCGGGTGCGATCGTCGCCGGTAACGAAGGGCAGGTGGCTGCATAATGACGAAGAAGCCTCGCCTTGAGCAAGCAGTCATCGACGAGTTGCGCGAACGTCTCGCCGTTCTAAAAGACTTGCTGCCCACCCTCACACGCCCCGCAGCCAATAAGGCAATGGCCGAATTGCTCGCCGTAATGGGCGAGATCGAGAGTGCGCGCGCTGACTTTGACCCGATCAAAGACCCTGGGGCATCCTTTGATCCCACAAACCCCGAGACCGCCGGTCGCTCCGTCGCGCTTGCCTTGATAGCGCAGGACAAAGTGCCGCTATCCCGGATCGCACGCACCTACGGATCAGGTGTCTACGCGATTTACTATGTGGGCGATCATCCCGCCTACGCAACTGTCTCGCGCACGGAAACGCCGATTTACGTGGGGAAAGCGGACCCGAAAGGTGCCGACGCACGCACGTCGCGCGAGCAAGGTCCACAACTATATGGGCGTCTCGCAGACCATCGCCGCATGATTAAAACTGTAGGCGAGTATGCGAGTAAGAACAGCTTGCCCCACCCGCTTAATATTGAAGATTTCCTGTGCCGACGGCTGGTGTGCGCGACAAACGCTCAGTTGGTCGCGGAACGGCACCTGATCAATACATTCAGACCAATTTGGAATAATGAAGTCCAGATTTGCTGGGGGATCAGTAAGCACGGGGATGCCGCGAAAACGCGCGCAAATAAGCGCTCTCCTTGGGACGTAATGCATCCGGGACGGGCGTGGGCGATGGCAGAAACGTTGGAGGACAAATTGTCTCCAGACGTGATTTCGGCGCGTCTCGCTCAGCATTTTGTAGCGAATCCACCGTACCGTAGCCGCGCACGCATCGTCCGGCAACTATTAGCGGCGTTCGCACAGAACGCGGCAATAACTGCTGAAGAAGTTATCGAAGACGACGATACTCTTGCAATCGGTATCGTTGAAGAGCAATCGTCAAACGGATAGCATCGTTCTATGACCGTCGATCCCGCACGTAGCGCTCAGATGTCACTAGTGCGCTCGCGGGACACAAAACCCGAGATGCGGGTGCGGAAAGCTTTGCATGCTGCTGGCCTGCGCTATCGCCTCCACGACAGGCGTTTGCCCGGCGCCCCGGATTTAGTTTTCCCAAGCCGTCGCATTGCCCTCTTCGTGCACGGTTGTTTTTGGCATCGGCACCCCGGTTGCTCCGCATCGCGATTACCTAAGTCGCGATTAGAGTTTTGGGAGCCAAAACTAAACGGCAATGTAGCCAGGGATGCTCGGAAGCAGGCCGAACTTCAGGCGCTTGGCTGGACAATCCTTATTGTTTGGGAATGCGAAACACATAATTCGGAGGTGCTAGCAGCGTTGGCAGCGCACATTTCAAAATCACCACGCGTTTCCAAGAATACCTAAAGACCGAATCGACTTCGGCACGAAGCTGTTGGCCGATCCTGTCATTTTTCTATTCGCTCAATATCGGAGCTTGTAGTCGCGTCTGGAATCGCTAATCGTAGAACCGAGGCAACTGCAAAAGTCCGAAGGTACCTCCGCACATCTACCCTTCATCTGCTTGCATCGTCCCTTTCGCATGCGCAGGCTTCTTCGGTTTGACGACCTTTCCAGACCTGTAGAATGTTCGAAGCGACGCGATGTACTCATCGGGCGAGATCGGATTTTCGCCCAGTTTCTCAGCGAATTTTCGGCCAGGATGGATCACGTCCCATGCTGATTGATACTGGTCCTTGCGCCTCCGCCCAGGATCCTTGTTGCCAAATCCATCAATCACTAAGTTCCAAACGGGCCGGTAATGTTCGATCAGCATATTCTCACCCAGCGGGATAAATATCTCATCCACAACTAATGCGCGAAAGCTGAAGTCACTTACCTCTAGATTCTCCGCTTCGTCTATCGAGGCATGGTGTTGATCGAGTCGCTCGTGAAGAGCTTTGCTGTGAGCAGAACGCTGGTCATCCGCGAAGATACCCTTGCGGCCCCCTTTGGGACTCGCTTTGCCAATATAGATTGGCTGTCTATATTGTTTCCCACGGTTCTTCGCGGCCACTGGTTTGTAGAGTGCCGAGTCGCCAGAATAGTAGATTATGTAAATTCCCGCACCGGAAAGGTCTTCAGTTTTCGACAACGACTTAGGTGTCTGATCTAGCAGCGCGCGGACAACGCTCTCGGCCAGATTCTTTTTTGCTAGTGGGTTATACGGCTCTAGTTCGGTCATCGCAATGCCCTTCGCGGAGGATTTTTCCGCTAGATTATCGGGCATAGCGTTATTTTTTGCATTCTCCGTTAGCCGAGTCTGCGGCAGGCGGACTGCTGCGATACAAACTTACCAACGCCTGTTGTTTTTGACATGCACGCGGGTAGCATTGATTGCGTATTGCCTAGGCGCAGCTTATACGCAAACTTTTCTATAACGATGCGCACCTCCTGACTGTTCGCCGGACCGAGCCGGGAACGGGTTCAGCAAGGTGCCGGGCGGCCAACACAGAAGATGGACGCTCCGCTGGCCGCCCCCGCAGGGTAGACCTGAGTCATCTCGCAGGCGTAATCACAAGCCTCCCTCTTTCCACTTCGACGCGAATCTTTTCACTAATTTCAAATCCCGCCTCCTCCAACCACCTCCCCGAGAGCCGAATCCAAGGCGCAGGCGGCAGATCTGGAAAAAATTTGACATGATCTGGTGCGAAGGTTTTCATCGGTCGCGGCCGTCTTTGTGACGAAATGGTCAAGATGCGTTGGGTTACGTGCGCAACTGCTTTATGATTGGCGTCAGCCATGATCAACTCCTGCACTGAGCTGGTTGTGGTCAGCGGGTCGTGTGGGTGGCAGCCCATGCGTCCCGCGCTTCATCTCCTTCCTCGTTCTCCTTGATGCTCGGTCGGGCGCGTTCGCGTCCTGTTCCATGCTCCAACGAACCAATCGTTCAGTGGTGCGTTATAAACATAACGCGCCATGATCTTCGGCTATGTTATTAGGCATCCGATGTATTTTCGCGCATTGTCAGGTGTTGTGCAACAGCACCGAATGCTCGGCGAGCAATAAAACAGAGCACATATTCCATCGCTAGATTCAGGCAAACTCGCCCTAACGGGCGTTGATTTAGCGTGGCCCCGAGAAGCACCAGAGGTGAAAACTGACTCCGCTCGAGGCTATTGCAAGTGCCTCAGTATTAAATTTGCATCGTCGTACACAAGGGCAAACGGCGCAAGCGCATCTCGTACAGTCTTCGCATCTGCATCCGAAACCCAAGTATCGCTGTCATCGAGCAGTTCAAGCATTGCACGAAATACCCCGTCGATCACAGCAGCATTTGCGACAACTCGGCCCGCTCGGATGTGCTCGTCTATTGAGCAAATCAGATCCGCGTGGTCCTGGGGACTGCGATCCAAGCACAGCTTTGATCCGGCATAACCGACATAGCCGCGGTCGCCCCGCGCGAGCACGGCGGTCGCGCGGTACAAGTTCTCGACATCGCGTTGCCGCAGGTACGGCTCAGGCGCTCTTGAAAGATGAAAGAACCGTTGAAGCGCAGCGGCCGTATCGACGATCGATTCGGACCACGTCCCGTCTAGAAGCAATGGCCGTTGGCGCAGATCCCGCACGACGAATGCTTCGTCCAGATCTTGGGCAAACCGAGCTGCCTGCTTGTAGTTTAGGATCTTCCTCCAACGACTTCCGAAATGGCGCTCATACAGACGTCGCTTAACTTCCGGGAGCAACTCGTCCCTGAGCCACTCGAATGCAAAATCGCAGGGCCACCAGTCGCGCGATGACAAGGCACGATTTGGGAGAAGCTCATTCGGTTGCCATAGCAGCACGAGTTCGCCGTGCCTTGAAAGATCATCGATGTCGTTGGCGACGTAAAATACGCCGTGATATCCCGCGTTGAAACGCTCGTTGGGATGTTCGGTGAAGGGCTTGAGCACATTCGGATTTGCGTCGAACATGTGCCATGGGCCTTCGCCGCGCCCCACATCGTGTTCCTCGACAAATCGCCCGATCTCGCGCCACACGTCCACTCGAATTGCGGCAAGCGCCACTTTCATGTTGCCCCGCATGATGAACGGGAAGTTCGTCGCAGACCAAGCCGTTTCTAGTGCCTTCAACGAGCTTCGCATCGCGCCGGTCAATGCGTCGGCAGCACCCGCCAAGTCACGCACGCCTTCTTCCTGCAGCGTCAGTCGGCAATGCGGTAGATCAACGATGTATTCATCGCGACTATCCATCATCCGGTCGACGATGAATCCCCGGTATTGATTCATCAGCGGAGCGCCTTCAGCGAAGAGCAGGCGCTCCAACATCCATCGATGGCTGAAAGTGACGGTCATGCCGCTCATGTCTGGCCGATTGAAGGTAATCGCAGCCGAAGCATGCGTGAACCGCGGGCTCGGGAGAATTGCACTCAATGAGAACCAAGGTCCTTTGAAATGCCAGCTTTCGCCGAACTGGTTAATCGTGCGATAGGTGCCGTCGATCACGAATTCCCGTTGGTCCGAATCCTCGTGGTCGCTGGACGACACCGTCTCGCGCTCCCGCCGAGTCGCGCCGACCTTCGGAGGGGTTTCGTCGATGACAAAGGCCTGTCGGTTCGGGGACTCGTCCTGCCCGTTTGAAACCATCTTGCGAGCCCAGCGGGCCACGTGTTCTCGCGGATCGAAGAAGGCTTTACTCGCTACTTCGTAAAACGCCACACGCTGCATCCAAACGTTGGCAAACGACTGCACGCTGTTCCAAGGAAAAAACTTGGACAGGATGTCGGGATATGCCTGCACCTTGAGAGTGAGGGTGTGTCCTGTCCAAAGCTCCGCGTCGATGCCGACTTGTCTCAGGCGCTTATATTCGACCTCCCACCGATGCGCAAGAGCGCCGCCGATGTCGTGCTGCGCGAGGATTAGAACGAATTTGCGTGTTGACTTGAGCCAGCTTCCGTGGAGGAATTTGTCGATCGCCTCCCCGAGATTTGTCGGAGCAAACTCCTTCCAACACTTGCATTCGAAGACGACCAGTTTATCGGGTTGTAGCGAGTCGAATGCGAAGAGGTCAATGCCCGCTTGTCCCGTCCCGGTGCCGCCGAGACGTTTGCAGCCGACTAGCGTATGGTCCTTCCTTAAGAGCCACCAGCAGAACTGTTCGAACGCTACAGAGTTCATCGCCGGAAAGTTGAGCTGGTGTTCGCCAACAGGAGGAACAACGTCAATCGGCGACACAGGCGCTGCGGTGTTGAGATGTTCAGGCCATTCCTGAGGCGTGGATGAGTGGAGGGGTGAATTCTTCATGGGTAGTAGTTAGCTTGCCGAATCACTGGGAAGAGCAAAAAAATATTCGTTTTGAATACGCGTCTGTGCTAAACATTTATCTTTAAATTCGGAGCGGTATTTCCTTTCGGTTGATATCGGCAGAGTCAACAGTCCTCTTTAGTATTCGATTCGATTGCACATGAGTCTGCCGGTTGCGGTCGATATTATTCGGCGCGCCGATTGAACAAAGATCGTGTTATTGAATGTGTGAGTCCTCCGTAGAACATGGGCGGACACGCGGCCATCGAAAGATGTGCATGCTCGGCAAGCCTGCCATTCAGCGGGGAAGCGCAAAACCATAGGACCTGCGTCGGCGAAAACCTTAACCCAGAACTGTTTAACCTCAGCGTCATCGATGCAACGCTGCTGCGCAGGGCTCGGCACAAATCGGGGAGGAAAATGACTCTGCCGTAGAGCCTTCCTTCTGCACTTGGGCTGACCCCAGTTGAGCCTTGAGCAAGTGCAGATCCGCGCATCGCATCGACTTCGGCGAGGACCTGCTCCGGCATTGTGGGTCACGTGACGTGTCTGTCGACTCGCGCGGACTTGCCGCTCAATGTGTTTATCGGCTTGCTCCTGTCGGTGCTTGCACGATATTCTTGATCACGTTTTTCAACTCTTCCTGAGACTGAAAAATCCCGAGGTCGAAAGCGTCGTGATCGTTATAAGATTGAGCATGTCGAAGCTCGATCGACGGTCTGCATCACGGCTTTCCACCTAACGCAGACGCAACAAAACCTCGAATCGGCCTCAGCAGCAATATTTGGTTAGGCAATGGATAGTTTGCTGAGGAACGCAGGTTGGCGCGCTTTTGCATATCGAGGGGGTGGCATCGCTCCGGCGCAGGGAGCGCGAGGATTTAGGCATTTTTCAGGTAGTAGAGCAAAGGGGCGCCTATGACTTCACCGAAATACTCGGCGCTGTATCGAGCGTCTGCATGATGGCATCGCTTAGAGGCACCGAACTTGTATCGCCCATATAGTAGAGCGCAACACGATCGGATGATTGAGCGACTACGAATCCGCGTGCCACCTCTACTCCATCTTTGACTACTCTGTAACACCTTATTTCCGAGTGCTCACAACCTTTGTCAAATTTTTGTTTGTCCGCCAGCGCGACATTTCTGCCTGCAGCCTCACCTACGTAGAATGACAGACCGAAGGCCGAGCACAGGAATGAGCACAGCGATAGTATCATTACAGACACGATCGCCACAGCCCCAAGTAGACTGCAACGTTCCGTATAAGAGCTCTCTTTTTTTGTATGTTCGAGCGGAATCTCACGGGGTTTTCCGCGAGCGCGTTGTTGCCGTTTGAGTGCGAGCCAGCCCGAGATTGGTAGGACGAGCATTGCGGCAATCATGCAGAGCAGAGGCGAAGAATGTTCACCAATCCACTCGTATGCGAAACCGAGCGCGTTCGAAAGACCCCAAAACGCCAGCACGAAATGGGTTTGGTGATCCGCAGGAAATGCCCCGTGGTGGATCGAGAATTCTCGAAGGTACGAGCTGTAGTAAGCGTCGCCGAGCGAATAGGCAAATCCACTTATTAACAAACTCAAGAGCGATGCGATCACCGCCCATGGCAATACAATCCTAGTATTGCCGTCGTTCTTGTCTTCGTCTGTCTCGCCGAACATTTTGCGGTGGCACTTGTGTAAGGGCCATCATTCTAAAATCGCTTTCATCTCAAAAACTACATCTGGTCACAAATCGCACAATACCTTTGTGTTCATTTCGGCCAATCGGGAGAAATTGACGCAAATGTATGTCTTACGTGCATTGGCTACGCCGACTGGGCCCCATTCCAGCCGATGTTCCTGAGGAAGTTGTCGGCCCGCTGTTGTCGGTATGATTCGTCTCGGATGCGTGCGGCACACCTGAACTGTGCCTTTGTGAGCGACCGACGCGCACGAAATACTCGAACGCGATACCGCTATGTCGGCCAGTTGACTGGGCGCGCGCACGACCAGCGCTAGAGTGACGACCCTTCTGCGCCACGGCTCGTACCGAACGAACATCTACGCGGCTACCGAGCATTCGCTGCTTACCGGACGACGAAAAACTCGAAATCAAACTGGCGCCGCATGATGTCTTGTGACCGTCGAAGGCAACGGCTTTTCCGTAGATCAGCACATTTCGATCACCCTCGATGATCACGCAGTCGTGATGGCCCGACTACCCGACTTGGGGCGCGTGCACTTATCTCCAACGCGAGCAGTGCTTCGGCCCATCACGCGTGACATGTCGCTACCCGTAACAACTTTTCCACCGTGGCTGGTGCTATCGCCGACTAGTATGACGACCCGCGTGCGTCTCTCCGTTTTTCTCAAACATCCAGAGTATTGTCGGAACAACTGCCAGCACTTAAGTACCTTTACATGATTCGACAACTATCCTGAACGCCTGCAATCCAAGCAGCTATTGTGACTGCGGCATATACGCCGAATACTGCGATTGCAAATCGTGCCCACGTCACACCGAAAGGCAGAAGAGCGAGGAGGGCAGCGCAGCCGACGACTGCGCATGCACCCATTGCAAAAAGCGCCGGAGAATCGGTCGCCACGCCTACGACCCGCGCGACGATAACGAAAGGCCGCCATAGGAGCGTACCTGTAACATCCTTGCAACGCGCAGTGGAACGACCTGAAACTGCGACTATCCCCAGAACCGTGATAGCAGCAGTGATCGTAGTCG
This sequence comes from Paraburkholderia fungorum, assembly GCF_902833645.1. GTDB lineage: Bacteria > Pseudomonadota > Gammaproteobacteria > Burkholderiales > Burkholderiaceae > Paraburkholderia > Paraburkholderia fungorum. The sequence continues at coordinate 1,185,529 of NZ_CADFGE010000001.1, read as the reverse complement.
TCGAAATCCAGAAAGACAGTCTGCCGACCGACGTGGCTGTGCTGTCAACTTCGCGCTCGCTCGTATTGCTCAATTTAGTCATCGGTAGTTGAATGGGTTCATGCGGCGCGCTAACCTGATGTTCAAACCAACGATTGAATCGCGAATTTGCGGAATATCTATACTGCCGCAGGGTGCTTCCCGCACATCACGATCCACCGAAATTTCCTGCCGTCGCGTGCAGCGTTGCACCACAGCTTGTCTTGTGCCCATCGAAAGCCACTGCGCGGCCTTCGACGACAAACGTCGGATCCCCTTCAGCGATGACGCAGACCTGATGACCTTCCATTGGACAAACGCAGGTGTCACCGACGCGAGCTATCGGCCGCCCCTCAACCATGAAGTTGCTAGCGCCGGTTTCAACAACTCCTCCGTGACTGGTCGAATCGCCGACACGTATGACGTTTTTCATTGAATCTCCGATCAGACTTTGGGGCCGTTTGGTGGCAATGGTGCTGGATCAGTCGCGCCGCTTTCCTTGTTTCCTGTCGTACCATAGTCAACCAGTCGCCACGTGGTGTTGACAGCGTGGCGGGGTTGCCTACCTCGTATACGATGGGCGATGGTCGGCGTACCTAACATGGTAGCCGTTGGCAAAACGGTGCCCGCTGCGAAATGTTGCTGACCACCACCTTCAAGCTCATGTGAGCTTGCTTCAGGACAAGTCCACCACCCCGTTTGCGGACAAACAGAACCGGTCTGTGCGAGTGCGCCGAGCGGCAGCGTCGGGTGCGGGTCCGCTTCGCTCGTCTTGACGTCGCCAACTGGACGAATATGCAGTGAGTTAGCTACCGCGTCGAATACAGCGATCGCCTGGTCATCGGTCAACTTCGGACGAATGGGATCGCCGTTCACACTCGTCATGCCGCTTTCCAATTCGACGACTAACGTCGGCTTCAGAGGCTCCTTAACACCGGTGCCTTGCGCTTCCCATCGGAACTGATGCAAGTGATACCCGCCTTCTGCAGGCACAGTCTCCAAAATCTCTTCGCCTTGCCTGCCATTGACATCGCGCTTTCCGCGTCTGAGGGTTTTGATTTGACCCACAAGATTTGCAAAGGCCGCAGGTACGCTGCCGCTACCCATGCGCTGAAGAAGTGTCGGTTCGCCAACCTTGGTGACGGTCATTGTCCGCACTGACACCAGGACGCCGGGCCACTGCGCAAACTTGAAGCTTATTCCGGCATCCTCGAACTGCTGCCCAGAGCCGTCGTTAGCAATGAAACCATCCTTCAAGCAAAATCCTGGTTGCGCAGGGACCTCATCGGCCTTGCGAACTCGCAAGTTTGGGAGCAGTTCATTTGTCAAGCGAGGCAGTACCCTTTCCCGGAAGACCGCCTCGTCCATGTCTTGTGTCTTCAAGGTAAACAGATGATGGTCCTTAAGCCAGTAAGCCTCGAACCCGTAATTAATTTTGCCAAATAGCTTCTGCGACGTGACGAACGCCCGCGCAGTTGGATCGGATGTGACGACGCTCTTTAGCGTTCGCCCCTTGTTTTCGTCTGTCGCCTTTAAGACGACAACTCGCTTCTCCATATTCGCCGAGAACGATTGGGCATCCATGTCAGTCCGCTGCGAATCAATTCTCCCGAACAGATATTGATAGGCCTGTCCATTGACTTCAGCGTCCGCAGGAAGATCTACAAGGAAGCGTCCGATGCAGTAAGTGTTTGTGCCGCTCATCGCAGGCCCTTTGGCGCAGCAAGTCGCAGCAACCAAGCAGGTTCCAAGAGCTATCGAAAGACGAATTGTCCTCATGTCAAGCCTCGCGATTTGTCGCGAGCATAAAATGTTCTCTGCCCATATACGATCGGGACAATCACGAATCGGTCGTACCCTTCGAGTCGATCTGATCGGCGTCGTAGTCAACCAGTCGCCACGTCGTGTTGATAATGTGGCGAGGCTGTCTACCGCGTATGCGATCAGTGATGGTCGGCGTACCTAACACGGTGGCCGTTGGCAAAACGGTGCCCGCGGCGAAATGTTGACGAGCGCCACCTTCAAGCTCATGTGAACTTGCTTCAGGGCAAGTCCACCATCCCGTTTGCGGACAAATAGAGCCGGTCTGTGCGAGTGCGCCGAGTGGCAGCGTAGGAGACGGGTCCGCGTCACTCGTCTTGACGTCACCGACTGGTCGAATGCGCAGTGAGTTAGCTACTGCGTCGAATAAAGCGATTGCCTGGTCATCGGTCAACTTCGGACGAACGGGCTCCCCGTTGCTTAACGTCATACCGCTCTGCAACTCGACGATTAGCGTCGGTTTCAGGGGGGCATCTACAGACGTTCCTTGAGCCTCCCATCTAAACTGATGCAAGTGGAAACCGCCTTCGGCAGGTACCGTCGAGAGCATTTCCTCCCCGCCGCGACCGTTAATTTCGCGCCCACCTCGCCTGAGAATTTGAATTCGGCTGGCCAGATTTTTGAACGCATCAGGAACGCTCCCGCTGTCCATGCGCTTTAGAAGGCTGGGTTCGCCCGTCTTCGTTATGGTCATCGTCCGAACCGAAACCAGAACCCCGGGCCATTGCGCAAACTTGAAGCTGATCCCGGCATCTTCAAACTGCGCCGCACTCCCGCTGTTCGCAATGAATCCGTCCTTCAGGCAGAAGCCTGGTTGCGAGGGAATTTCGCCGGGTGCGCGAGCGCGCAGATTAGGCAACAGTTGCGTCTTCAACGTAGGAAGCACTTCATTCTTGAAGATCGCATCACTGAAGGGGCTGGCCTGCATTGAGAATACGGTGTTCGCGTCAGCGCGGAAGGCATCGAATGCGTAATGAACGCGACCAAACGGCTCAGACTTCGAGATGACGATCTTGCTGTCGGCGCCTGCTGACACCGTTGAGTCAAGCGAATACCCTTGATCTGCTTTTACGCGCTTTAAGGCACTTTCCTTCTTGGTTACGTCTGTAGCCAATTCGTCTTGAGCTGCTGCAGAGTGCTCGGAGTCAATCCGACCATATAGGTACTGATAAGCTTGCCCGTTGATTTGCGCATCCTTTGGTACATCAACAAGGAAGCGTCCGATGCAGTAAGTATTTGTGTCGCTCATTGCAGGCCCTTTGGCGTAGCAAGTCAAAGTAATCAAGAAGGCACAAAAGGCCATCGAGAGATGAATCTTTCTCATTGTCAACCCTCGTAATGCACAGTTAGCTCAACAACGGGGCTTTCTGCGTAATTTTGGCGATGCAATACAGTACATTGCCTTGGACTATCAAGTTGCCGTAACTGTGCTGGTGATCAAAGCCTCTCATGCGAAACACCGTCAGGTTGCCTGGGCCCGGGTTAGGACCGCCGGTGACAAGATCGCCCGATGGGCTAGGCACCGTCCCGTCGCCGGAAGAGGGGTCGTTGTTATCCTTTGGCTTGTCGCGATTTGCCAGCGAGAAGGTCACCTTTTGCGAGTCCACCGCGACAGTTGCCTGCCCGAGCTTAGTGAATGTCTCGGGTAAAAGGCTCGGCAGTTGACCAGTTGCATCGGCGGGCACGTCGTTTCGCGTTACCCATCTAACCTCGCTGAACGCAACTTGTTTCAAATCGCTGCCATAGTATGCATATGTGTTGGGATGGAAATAGAGCTTTACGTTATCGTGAAATGTCCGCGCCTTCAGTAACGTGTCGCTGTAGGCGTCCATCGCTGTCGATTTGGTCTTGCTCGCCACTCCCGCCGGATCAAGCAATGTATCGTCCACCATACCCCACCACACGTCTTGAACCCGTTGACTATAGATTTGCCGATATGGATCGGTGATCCCATCCTTTGGGTCGCTTATTTTGTCGTCGGGCGTTACGACCGGAAGGTAGGGCATCAGGGGGATATTTTTCCCGTCGCGTTCCTGTTGAAATTTGAGCCAACCCGGTGGGTAGTACTTTGTAGGCAACAACTCCAGTGGCCCTGCTGAGTTTGCCATCACGCAAGTGATATCGGCAGCGTCCCAACCAATGATCGCCGCAAGTATGGAACCCATCAAATCGAAGATGCCACCTGTTTCAGTGCCTGCTCGGAAACGGCGATAGACAACAGGAGCACCGCCAACAGGTTGCACGCCATGTACGACGCCGAGGATTTGATCGGCCACCTTCTGCGCGGCACGTCTGGCAACCAGACCGCCCATCGAATGGGTCACCACGATCACCTGGTCTACTGAAATCCAGTACTTGCCACGTTTGTACCAGCTTATTGCATCGCTAATTCTTTGGACCAGCACATCTGCCGAATCCTCATTGCTGCCTAACCAGTTATAGCCACATGCCCAAACGGGGAAATAATAGTCAGCGAGCCGATTGAATTCGCTGTCCGTTAGGGGCGGCACATCGCCTTTGATGGGTCCCCATTCCTTCAATACGTCATGGCCCTTGGCGTCTTTCAGCGTTTTTGCGACTGTCCATACAGGCAAGTCGCGGGGATCACCAGTGCCGGGGTTCAATTTCTGATCGTTCAAGGCAAGCTCTAGCTCGGCGAGAATGCCAGCGTAACTGTCGAAGTGCACTTCTCCCCAGCCCCGACGCTTCGCCTCACTTTCAGTGAGCGTGAAGAGCGTGCGAGGTAGGCCGACCTTTCCGTCGCTATAAACCTCGGTGTTTGCAGAAGACAGTTGCTCCTGACGTTCAACCGGCGTTTGACCCTTGCGCCTCCACCACTCTCCCAATCCGGCCATTGCTCCGTTTGGCGGTATCCAGGCAGGTGTTCCCTGTTTTTGGGCAGCCCCATTCGCACACAAATTAGTTCCCATAATGCCGGGCACAAAGATCACCGGGATGACGTGCTTTGGTGGCATTACTCCAAGCGCGTGAACTTTAAAAGAGTCTGGGCTTGTGACGCTCGAAAATTGAGGATCGCCGTTTTGATCGAACTCGAGAGGCACGCGGCGGACGGCCTGCTTCTGAACGGGCGAGGCATCGGCGACGGGATTAGACATGGGCGGTATGGGAAAACAAATAAAATCAGGAAATCGGACGGATTGTCAGCGGCCGTATCTGCGTATCCTGCACGATGGCCTCATGTGCACCATCCGCACCAAGTTGGCCAGCGTCACGAACAGCGCCCGTTTCATCGGTAACTTGATGCGGCAGTTTCGTAATGGCCTGGCCAGCGCGATTGGCTAGCGCAAATTGTTCATTGGTTTTCAGCGTCGATGCAGGCATATGCGGTAAATCTGGATTGCCTCCGCCTCCACCTGTAAAGCTAAAACTCGAAGTTTCGATCTTGTGCTCACCGCTCGACGACGCGAGAACTTTGCCATCAGCAAGCGAGTAGGTAACGCCGTTTGCCTTGAACAGCAGACTCGGTGCTTCGATCACAAGTTCTTTCAGTGAATACAGGTGCAAACGGTCGGACGCACCAATTTCTGCCCGTCCCTGCTGAGCCTGGACGGTAATGTCGCCGCTGCCGGCAATCAGCTTCATGCCAGACTTAGCAAACGCCGATAGTCCTTGTGCCGCGCGCAGAAGAATCTTGCGCCCCGTGCTCACGTTGACGTCCTGAACCGCGACAACATCCACGTGCGTACCTGCGGAAGCTACGATATTGCGAGGGCTGCCGAGTACGACGCCATCAGGTGCTGATACACCGATGATCGCGGCACCTCCCGGTTTATCGCTGTCCCATTTTTTCAATTGATCGAGCGCCTTTTCCTGTGGCGCGGTATCGGTGCCATCAGCGTCGTGGGTCTGCGAAAGGTCTGCGATCTGCTTTGCGATCGCTAGAGCGGCCTCAAGTTGGCCTATAAGTTCCTGACGGTCCAAGACTTGCCCGCTAGCACCTGCTCGCCCATCCGTCGAGATCAGCAAACCCTGTGCTGCTCGAATAGCACCTGACAAATCCGTGCGCAATTCAAAACCCTCGCCGCGCTTGTCGGATTTGCTACCGTCTCGCGGGTGTCCAATCCACCCCTCGTTCAGTTGGGTTTTGCCATGCTCAGACGAAAGCTTCGTTTTCGTCTGGTTAGTTGTATCGTCAAACTGCAATTCGCCGTAGCCTGCACCGCGCATCTCTTTTGAGCGGATGCCGTATAGGGCGGAGTTGCCAGGAAGGCTTCCGGTACCGGAAAATTGCGTCGGCGTGCGATTCGCGCCGTGCAGGTTTGCTGTCACAACCGGCTTGTCCGGGTCGTTCTGCAAGAACGTCACCAATACTTCGCTGCCCACCCGCGGCCAGAAAGCTGTTCCAAATCCCGCGTCGGCCCAAGGCAATGCAACACGTACACGCGCAGAATCGCCGGGGGTACCGCTTGCACCAGCGACGGGGTGTTCGTCGCCGCGCGTGAACAGGAACTGCACCGCGATGCGTCCGTTTTCGTCGACATCCACCTCCTGACCCGCAGCGCCGACAACACGCGCGCTCATCGGTCCCACCGCAGGAACGCATGCAGGATCCCACGTAGGGACGACCGGGATGTCGGCACGGATACACTCAAAACGATTGAGGTAGACGGGACTGTCTTTATCTAGTTGTAGCGATTTGCCGGCCGGAGAGTCCGTGAGTAGGTGATTGCGCGCGCTCAATTCGACACGCGTCAGCACAAACCGCCGTTGCTCGGCTGGATGCTCATCAATTTCTGCCTGCCCCGTCAGAGAGAACACCGTCCCCGTTGCACCGCTGAAAGCGCGTACAACACTCTCACCAACGAAATGTTTGGCTTGCTGCTCGTGCGCCTGCTGTCTGCGTAGATTGATTTGCCTGTAATGGTTGGAGTCGTTGGCGATGTGCGGCGAGTCGTAGCGATACTCGGTCAGAGTAGAGCCGAGCGCTTTGCCGTGTTTGCCTTGGTCCTGCACGTTGGTTTCGTTTACCTCGTCAGCACGTGCGGTACTGTAGTCGTACGATGCAGCGAGCACCGAACCTGGAACGAGCGTGCGATGTGCCTGCCACGTTATTACTGTGTCGTCCTTTTCAGTTGCATCGGCGCGATGGAATCGAACGGTGCCTGCTGCATTCGATTTCCACGAATGGACATTGTCAACAAGGTGCAGTGTGTGCAGCGGCCAGCCGTCTTTGAGCGCGTGTGAGTAGTACCAGCAAATACCTTCGCGGCGCCATAGTCGGCTAAGGAAAGCTGCGTCGCTTTCGCCGGCTTGCATCATAAACTCACGCTGAGGATATGTCGCTGTCAAGTCACCGGTATCGTAAGCAAATGCACTGGCGAGGACGCTGTTTGCCCCAATATGCTCTTGCAGAATCGTCGTCGTGATATCGACAACCGAAGCGTTGCGGAACACGCGCCATGTTGTTCTATGGCGAAGAATAGACAAGCCGTCTTCGCACGAGTATTCATTTAATACGAAGCCACCGTCCGACGCGAGCTGCCGGGCACCTGTCACGATTGCGCAAACGGTTCGGTCGCTTCCTCCAACATCGCCGATGCTGAATGCCACTGGCACCCCAATTAACGTTTTTAGCGGGAGTCGTGCGTCGGTCGAAAGACAACTGAGCGTGTAATTGAGCGATTCGCAGATGCCTTCACTTCCTTGAAGCTGATGTGGAAGCATCGCATTCGAAGGCAATCCGGCGTCAGGCGCAAACTGAACTTTCAGGAGACGCTGGCTCTGGCTGAACACCGACAGCAGTTGGTCAAAATTCTTGAACGCTCCGGACAGGGAACTCAACGGATTCTCGGACAGGCCCGAGAGCGAGAATGGCGTAGACATCGACTCACCCTGAAATCAATGGAGTACGAGTTAAATATGCCATTTTCTTACCCCGGAATTGTCAATTTTGTTAATCGCTGCGCGTTGATTAGCGGACGTGGAAAATCCGTATTTTCGTGTGGCAAATTATCAGCGCCTTGACTCGGTGTCAATGCGACATTGAATATCTGCAAAGTATTATTCTGGCGAATGCCAATTGCATAAATATGCGGGAAATCCACTTGGTTATTTATCGGGAAACGCAACGCCGATCTGCTCCGCGCCTTCCGCCTGCACTGGGGCTCAGCCCAGTCGAGCCTTGAGCAAGTGCTGATCGCGCATCGCATCGACATCAGCGAGGGCCTGTGCTCAGGCATTGTGGGTCACGTGACGTGTCTGTCGACGCGCGCGGACTTGCCGCTCAATGCGTTCATCGGCTTGCCGCTGTCGGTGCAGATGGTCACCGACCGTGGCGCCTTGCACCCGATCTGCGCGATCGTCACCGACGCGCGCGCGGGCCAGTCGGACGGGTCGCTGGCGACCTACCAGTTGACCATGCGCGATGCGTTATCGGTGCTGGAGGGGCGAACCAATACGCGCATCTTCCGCACGCTGAGTGTCCCCGATGTGATTGAGAAGCTGCTGGGCGAATGGCAGAAAAAGAGTCCGGCGCTCGCGCGCGCGTTCGATTTCGACCTGTCGTCGCTGGATCGCGCGAAGTATCCGGTGCGCGAGACGCTGTTGCAGTTTCACGAGTCGGACGCGGATTTCATCCGGCGGCTGTGCCGTCGCGATGGCATCGCGTGGTTCACGGCGGCGGGCAAGCGGGGAGCGGCCCCATCGGCCGACGGCGCCGGTGAGTCGCCGGTGCACACGCTGGTGCTGCTGGACGACCCGATGAAACTGCCGAAGTCGTCGGCCGGCACGGTGCGCTATCACCGCGACGCGGCCACCGAAGCGCGCGACTCGATCACGCTGTGGTCGGCCTCGCGTCAGCTCGTGCCGGGCAACGTGCAGCGCGCGAGCTGGGACTATAAGAGCGCGACGGTGAACGTCCGTGCCATCGCCAGCGACGTCGAAAATTTAGGCGCGCGCAACCATTGATGAACGTCGAGACTTCGTTGTCCTCCTCCGACTCCTTGCATGTCTGCCATTGCTTCAGTTCGATCGCGACTGCCGTCGGCGTTCCATCTTTGGCGAAGCCACATAGCAAGCAGTCGATACGCTTCGAGTTCGCCGGCAGTTGAAATTCGAGCATGACGTCCCGGTTGGCTAACCTGGCGCGCGAAAGCTTGATTCTTAGTCTTGGTAATCGGAGTACTTACGCGAATCTCCTCGGACTTTTTCGGCGGGATACTTCACTCCATTGATATCCATTTTTTCCAGACAGGCCTGATAGAGGTCGACATCAAGCTTGTCTGCAAGGCGGACGAGGTATAGCAATACGTCCGCCATTTCGTGACGAATGGCGGTTTGCTTGCCGTCGTCCAGTTCGCTTTTGTGTCCGGTGGTCAGCCACTGAAACGGCTCCAGTAGCTCACTCGCCTCGACGCTTAGAGCTGTCGCGAGGTTCTTTGGCGTGTGAAATTTGTCCCAGTCGCGTTCATCCGCGAACTGACGAACGAGGTCGCGCAAGCTAGCAAGGTCACTTTGCATTTCAAAGTCTCTTCGGATGATGGTTCCCCCAAGCGACTGTGGATGACTAGTTGGATCGGTCTTGCGGGGTGAAATAGAGCAGAGGAGGCGTGCGTACACGAGTGGGCCGCATCGTCCTTATCTCAATAGGAGGGGATGATATAAGACCGGGCGGGTTGATGCGTGCGTTAATTATTTGATCGTGTGGACGCGCGGCCCGGACGGCGTTGTAATGCAGGTCGCAGAGGGCCGGTAGGTGACGCGGACGTGCCGCGAACGACGGCGACCGATTTTCGCGGGCGGGAGAACTCCGCAGTTAACAAGCGTGGAAACCGAAGTTATTTTTACCGTTATTCAAAAGGCATTCTTCTCGCAAGAAAAAATTGCTGATTTAACATTTGTTTCCTCTTAATAGATTGCGGTAAACGTCTGATCTTTTGTAATATCGCGCGATGGCGCGGGGGCGCAAATTGCATAAATAAGAGGCGGTATGGGTGCTCAGGACATAATCGCGGCGATAAAAGGTGGCTTGTTGCAAAGCGATCGCCTGCTGAAGCTCGATACGCCATTGGGTGCCAATGTCCTGTTGCCACAAAGGCTGGTGGGCCACTCACGCCTCGGTCGCGACTATGAATTCACGCTGGACGCCGTTTCAACCAATGACAATATCGAGCTAAAAACGCTGATCGCCCAGCCGGTCACGCTCTGGATCCAGCAAACCGACCAGTCGTACGCTCCGCATCACGGTTATGTCCACACCGCCCGCCGTTTAGGCTCGGACAGCGCAATAACCAGCTACCAGATCGGTTTTGTTTCGTGGATGCATTTTCTGCGTTTCAGAAAAGATGCACGAATCTGGCAGGATAAACCGGTCGATGAAATTCTCACGGATGTCTTCAATATGCATCCGCAGGCACAGGGTGCATTCCGTTTTACCTTGCGCAATCCTTTGCCGCAGCGCTCGTTCTGCGTGCAATACGAAGACGACTGGAATTTCTGTCAGCGGCTGATGGAAACGGAAGGCCTGTTTGGTTATTTCGAGCAGGCCACCGATGGTAAATCTCATACGCTGATCATTACCGACGATATCGCCAGCCTGCAGCCGCTGTCTCCCCAAACGGTGAACTTCTACCGCTCGGGTACGAACAGCGAAACCGATGCCTTCGTGCAGTGGGCTGGCACGCGCACGCTGCAGAGCACCACCCTCACCACGCGGACGTTCGACTACAAGTCGCCGTCGACGGGGGCGAATCCGAAGGGCACGACGGTTCCCACACTGACTACACAGGGCAACCTGCCGCAGCAGGCCGAGGTGTACGAGTACACGGGCGCCTACACGTACGGCCAGCAGGACCGCGGCGATCAGCTGTCGAAGATCCGCATGGAAGAGTGGGAGTCCCGTGCGAAGCGTTTCCACGGTGTGGGCGCGGTCCGCCGCATTGATGCAGGCCGCTGGTTCGAACTGCAGAACCACCCGGAGCACGACAACGGCAGTCAGCAGGAACGGCAGTTCGCTGTTATCGCTGTCGAGTGGGTCATCGAAAACAACCTGCCGGTGTCCAGTGGCACGACAGACTTCCCGCACAGCCTGAACGGGACCATAGCCGCCGCCCGCGCCGCGCATGGCACGGACGCGTCGCTGTTGATCAAGGCAGCAGATGGCAGCGAAGGCTTCTTCATGGCTACCGTCGAAGCCCAGCGCAGAACCGTCCCGTTCCGCAGCCCGTCCGAACACAGCAAGCCGAAGATGCACATGCAGACGGCCATCGTGGTCGGCCCGGCGAATGAAGAAGTCTTTACGGACGAACTGAACCGGATCAAGGTCCGCATGCACTGGGATCGTCTCAACGATGGAGACGAGAACGCGTCGTGCTGGATGCGCGTGGCCCAGTCAGATACCGGTGGCAGCTATGGCGCGGTGCATGTGCCTCGTGTCGGCGAAGAGGTCATCGTATCTTTCCTCGATGGCGACTGCGATAAACCTATCGTCACCGGACGCGTCTATAACGGAACGAAGACGCCGGACTGGCATTCGAATGGGATCCTGTCGGGATACAGGTCGAAGGAGTATCAGGGCAGCGGTTACAACCAGATGGTGATGGACGATGCGACGGGGCAGAACCGCGTGCAGCTCTACAGCACAAGCACGAATGCGCAGCTGCATCTGGGATATCTGATTGCGCAGACGGGTAACTCCCGAGGCGCGTATCTTGGGAGTGGGTTTGATCTGAAGTCGGATGCATATGGCGCAGTCCGGGCTGCGCAAGGTATGTACGTATCGACGCATCCGGCAACGGGTCCATCGAGCCAGCCGCTCGAGGTCCGCGAGGCCAATAGCCAGTTGGTGAACTCGGAAAGTGTGATCGAAGCGCTGTCACAGGCAAGCGAAACGCATCAGGCCGAAAGCCTGAAAGACGGCTATGACTCGCTGAAGTCTTTCACCGACGCCACGCAAAACAGTATCTCAGGCGCGGCAAGTAACGGCGGCAACACTGCGGGCGGAGGCACCGGAAACGCAAACGGGTTCAAGGAACCGATCATGTTGTTCGCGACGCCGGCCGGTATCGCAATGTCGACGCAGAAGTCAACGCACATCTCGGCAACCGAGCACGTCAATCTTGTTAGCGGGCAAAGCACCCACATCGCCACCGGCAAATCGTTAATAGCGAGCGTCGGCGAAAAGATCAGCCTATTCGTGCAGAACGCAGGGATGAAGTTGTTTGCCGCCAAGGGCAAGGTGGAGATTCAAGCGCACGCCGACAACGTCGAGCTGACGGCACAGAAAACGGTCAAGCTGATCTCTGCGACAGATCGGATTGAAGCCACGGCCAAGCAGGAAATCCTTCTAACGTCCAGCGGTGCATACATCCGAATGAAGGGCGGCAATATCGAGATACATGCCCCGGGAAAGATCGACATAAAGGGCGCGCAGCATAGCTTCAGTGGGCCTACTCGCCTAGACCCCAAATTTCCCTCTTGGAAAAGCAGCGATATCAATCCAAGTCGGTCGCCGGATTTTTCTGGTTGATTTCCCAAAGACGATTTCGTAAGTGCGGTCGTTTTGCTGAGTGGGGCTCTCAACCGTTCGCCGACACGCTACTCGGTACTTGAAAAGGATCACAGTGTGGCAGAGCAGCAAGATCAACCGTCAAAAGTCCAAAGTTGGGCGTATCCGTTTCCGCTGAAAAATGCGCAGACGCAAGCTGCGCCGGAAGATTACCTGACCGCGTTGGCTTCCGCAGACGACGGCTTCTATCCGCTCGGAGCCAATGGCCTATGGCATGGCGGAATTCATTTCAGTCAATCGACGAGCGACAAGTTCGAGCAGGACGGCGGCGTCCGCTGCATCGCAGACGGCGAAGTGGTCGCGTATCGCCTGGATTCGCAACTCCAGGAGCTAACTTATCCGGATGCGGGCAAGGCCGGCTATTCGAGCGGCTTCACGTTGATTCGCCACCGGCTGGCGCTGCCGCCAGTGCCGATATCGACGCCCCCCGGAAATACGGCACCACCGCCGGCGACAACTGCCGCAAGCAACCCTCAAGATGTATTGACGTTTTTCAGCCTGTACATGCACACGCTGGCTTGGGCCGGCTACAAGGCTGATCCGCAGCAACATACCGCCGGAAAAGCTCTGCCTGCGTATTACGGTGCGACAAAGCAGTATGCGGTCGGGACGAAATCAACCGACCCGCAGCTATCGTCGCCGGGCCATGACGCATCTGCCCAACTAGGCTTGCGGATCCGATCAACCCATTCGGCAAACGGCGAGATCCTAGGCTGGCTTCCGCGCGGGACCAAGGTTGAAATAGCGAGCACGCATGGCAAATGGGGCAAAATTTCGAGTGTCGTGGAAGGGGCAGTGCAGAGCTACCACGCAGGGCAGTCACCGAGCGCGGGCGCCTCAGTGGGCTGGGTTTACCTGCCTGAAATGGACAGCGAGTCCAAGCCAAGTGCGTTGGATCAGATATATGTCTTGCCGAAGCCCCATAAGATAGCGGCTGGGGAGTTGGTTGCTTATCTTGGCGAGTATCAGCGCCTAGCCGAGGCTCGGGCACATGGTCAGTTGAAACCTGTCGCGGGTGAACGGCCGTTGTTACATTTGGAAGTGTTCACAGGCGAGGACATTAACGCCTTCATCTCTCGCAGTCGTGAACGTGCACAGCACCTGCCAGCGAAGGATCGCACCCTGCTGCTGATTTCAAAAGGGGCGAAACTCGCGTTGCCTCGTGCAGAGGACAGTTCCATTAATGCCGGCGTTAATATCAAGCCGACTGTTGATTCGCCGTCTGAGGGTGTTTGGTGCAAGGTGCAGCAAGTGAGTTCGGCGGCACATCCCCATCCGCCAAGCGCGCCGCTATGGATCAAACGCAGCGATCTTGCTGCGACAGGTGCGCGTTCAGCCTGGACAAGCTTCCCACTTAGTCTGCAATCACCGACCGGTCCAACGGCGGCCTATCAGCGCGTGGTATCGATCGCCAGCAAGCAGCGTTGCTCTGACGGGGCTGGAAATACGTGGTATGCAGCGCAAGTTGCCGATGAGAACGATGCCGCAGCTGACGGCTGGGCCTGCGATCATGGCCACACGCTCGTTGAGTTGAAAAGCATGTGGGACTGGCCGGGTTTCGACGTGCTCGATCACACCGCGTCTGTATCGGAGATGTTCCAACGTGCGCTCTTCATCGCTAATGAGGGCACGCCCGATGAGATTGCTACCTTCCAAACCTCATTCGATAGCGCGAGGTCGGATGCCGTCCTTAAGAAGCTTGAAGACGCGATCGACGGTCAGGAACAGCGCGACGGAAAAATAACGGCTCATGAATTGCAGCTTGCGCTGCGCAAGCCATGGCTATCCGATCGTATCGACCACCTGATCGTGCGCTATGAAAGCGAATGGGGTGGCCAGATGAGTAAGTGGGAAGCACTAAATCCGCAGATGCACGCGGGTTTGCCAGTTTGGCAGGCGGAGATGAAACGGATTGAACACTTGCGCATTTGGAATGGTGTAGCGGGAGCGGTCGATCACTTTCCTCCTGACGCAACGGTATTTCACTTGCATCCATTCGGAATTATCGGCAATTTCACTCAAGCGACTTGTGCATGCCATGACGATTTGACCGTCGCGCAGCTGAAGCGCATCGCAACTCACGCGACAAACCAGAATCTCAATTCTTATATTGAACCATTGAATCAGGCGTTTAAAGACTTCAATATTAAATCCTGTGCAGCGAAGGCACACTTTATCGCTCAGATGCTTCAAGAAAGCGGTGAGTTTGCGTTCACCCTGGAACAGGGTCAACACTTCGACTACGACCCTTGGCGTGGGCGCGGCTTGATCCAGATAACTTTTCAACCCAATTACCAGGCCTACCAAGATTATTCCGGAGAAGACGTGACTTCCGGACCGGCTGCTATGAGAAAACTCGAGCAGTCGCCTCATGCCCTTCGTTCTGCTGCGTGGTTTTACGCAATACATTCGAATCTTCTTGGCCCGAGCGACGAAGACGATTTCATCTGGATCACCCGCACGATCAACGGTGGCTATACGCACTATGACGAGCGGTTAGCTTATTTAAACCGAGCAATCGAGGCCTTGGGAATTCAATCTTGCATGAAATTGAATCGATCGGGGGAGTATAAATTTAAAGAAAGCAGGGCATACAACGAAAAACGTGCGTCGTTTGCTTGGGGTTTGTGGAATGATCCCGGACTACACAAGCCCGGGAAAACGAAAAATCGTGCTGAGGCGCAAGCAGGCTACACTCGCTATCTCGAGTTAGATGCGCAAGACGGACATCCCCTGGATTCTCACGGGCAACCGAAAGACAAGAAGTGGTATGGAATCGGCCAGAACGTCTGCGTGTTTAACTATGCCCAACAGCGACTTCAACAGTTAAGTAGTTCAGGGAGCTAGTTTCATCTATGAATTTCAGGTTAATTAATACTTTGATCCTCGGGGCGTGTGTTTTTTTGACAGCACCCGCATTTGCATCTTCGATAGAAGTTGTCGTTGCATCAAGTGACGCTGGAAAAGAGACTGCTGGTCGCTTTTCCTATTCAGTCGATTCAGCGGGAATGGATATTGTTTATCATGATTCCGCGTCCAATAAGGAACGCAAATATCATCAAGCCAAATTTGACGAATGCAGTTCGATGGCTCTGTATCCGCTATCCGCAAAGGGGCAAATTGCAATTGACGGCTCGTGTTCGAGTCGTGGAGGCCAGGTTTTCACCCATATTTATGAATGGAATAAAAAAATTGGAGACTGGTGCCTTATCCGGGAGATTACTGGGGAAAAACCGGATATTCCCTCGGGTGACTTGTTCGGCTCTCGCCAGGTTGCAAGAGTGGTGGGATGCCCGCGAATCGGAAATGACGGACCGTATCAGTATGAAGAAAAATCTGGGCTAAAAAAGGACGTCGCGGATGAAATTCAAAAGTTTAAGAATGCGCAACGTGACAAATCAACCCTGAAGCAGTACATAGTGAATATGCCATTTTACGTTCCGCTTGAACTCGCCGACAACCTGGATGCAGTCAGCGTTCAGGACGCAAATGATATTGCTTTTTATTTGATTGAGAATGGCCGTTCTGACGATTCGGCGCCGCTTTTGCAACATATTGTTGAAAAATATCCTGACCGGGTAGTTGCGAAGCTTAATCTTGCTGACGCGTATTGGCAGGACAAACTGATTCCCCAGGCAAAAGAAATGTATCAGCAATATGCAAAGCAAATGGGAGAGCAGGGGAAATCTGCTCGCATTCCAGAGCGCGTCTCGAGTCGTATAAATCAGCGATAGCCAACGATGTAGCCACATCCCTTGGCCATCTGATGGTCCGCTAGCCGTGAACTGATCTTAATATCGGAGCAGCCTTGCTAGCTGGTTTTGGCCCCCCTTTCCAGAGATGGCCTTGCAACGCATCTTGCGGCATTGACCTACGCGGAGTTCGGCAGAACCGCGTTGATGCCGGGGCCGTACGATTCGCGCATCGTGGAGGACGCGATCGCGTGTTTCGACCCGGCGCGACAGGTGGCCTTGATGGCACCGGTTAAAATACGGGCCTATTTCGATGGCGATGAGGCGTTGAAGCAACTACCACGGCCATTGGGACCACGATATCCTATGGCCGTGACCAGCGTCTTCAAACTGTGTGAAAATTCACATGACGCTAAGCGTCCCTCCTCACGCAATACCACAAGATGGCCGGAGCCTCCCTGATCACAGAGTAGAAATCGCGAATTTCAAAAAACTCTGGATACATACCGCTTACATGCTCGACGCCGAATCTTTTCAGTGCCATCGTCGCGCGCGGTATGTGGAAGTACTGTGAGATAACAAGAGCCCTATGCAGATTGTGCGCATTCATATAGGCGCTGGCATTTCTCGCGGTGTCCCATGTGTTAAGGCCCAGGTTATCCATGACTATCCGGTCTCGGGGAACACCTTTGGCAACAAGATAATTCTTCATTGCCAGAGCTTCATCGGCGCCTTGTTTTTCGACGCCACCGCTTACCATAATCTCAGGACATATCCCGCTTACATAACAATGAAGCGCTTCATCGAGCCTTGCCGATAACCTTCCTGATGGGCTACCATCCGCATGAACTTCATTGCCGTAAACGATAGCAATATCGGCTTCTTGGGGTTTCGAAAGTAATCCTACGGAAACGACGACAAGCGACATGAGCAGCCACAGTCCTGCAATCCACTTCAGTATCGAAATAAACATGAGCGTAATATGAAGAAAATCATGGGTGTGGTTGCTGGCCTTGTTGTTCTACTGGTTGTCGGCTGGCTTGCAATAACTACAGGCATCCCCAGCGCACCAAAATCCAAGCCCTGCAGCGAGGCATGGCTCAACGACGTAGCCGAACGCTATTTCGACATTTCGGATGGACACGGGCATGGGCCTGACCTGGGCAGTGGCGAGTGGTTGAATTCAGTAGAGGAAAAGTCAAAGTTGCCCGTGCACGCCGATCTTCCTGACGCCAAGAGGTGCGAACTCATTCAGCAACAACTTGAGCGCCACACCTTCATTATCAACCAGCCACTTGGCATCAGCTTGTCATTTTGACGGTGCGGGGAGGCCAAACTTCCCTCTCATCTGGGTGACAACCTGCATGCCGTATTTGCCAGGGCAGGCGCGCCCCTCGTTACCCGGCGCAAGCAACTGATACTCGCGGTGCCCGCCTAGGGCTTTGAGATTGAAGAACTCCTTGAGGGCCGAAATTAAGGCGACCAGGGCATCGATCTGTGCTTTGGTCGGCATCGCGTGATCAAAGGCTATCGCATCGCGACCGATGTCCAGCGACCCTTTGACCTTTTGCCAAAATGATTTCCGGCTGTATTCCTGCTCCCAAGCCTCTCCTGCTTCAGCAAGATTTTCGAGTAGCACGATGCCGAGCTTGCCCGTGTTGTCTCCCGCAACGTGCGATCCGACGAACCGCACATCTCTAGCTTCAAAAATTTCGCCGTTGCACGAGACGGCATAGTGATAACCAATGTCGTCGAAACTCTTCAGGTCGTATTCCTGAGCTTTCTTCATCTGCTCAATAGCGCCCTGCTCATTGACGGCACATGCATAGCTGTGCCCGGCATGGTGAATCACTACGTCGCTGTAATCCCAATTTGATGATTTCAGAGCGTTCTTCGGCGGCTTGGCCTCCCACGAGGACCGTTCAACCAACGAGTAGCCGGATTTTTTCAGAGCAGTGATGATGGCCTGCCGTGTTGCAGCTCGATCATTCACGGTAACAGGCACGACCTGTTCGCTTTTATAGTTGGAAACGGCGTCGCCGGTAGACCAATGTTCAGGCGTGTAGTGATAGTCCGACATGATTAGCCTTGCTGTGGTTTCAAGTCGCCAGTTGGCGCCCGGAACACTAAATGAGCCTGGATATCGCTGCCAGGCCTAGCATCGATATCGGCAAAGCCATTCCCGTCAGTGACACCTTCCCTTGTTTGCCCGTCGACCGTGGCGATGTATTTGCGGTTTGCCAAAGGCTCCTGCGTCTCGCTGTGGACGAACTGAAAACGCCGCCCAACCGCAGACTCGGCGGCTCCGCTGGTTGCACAGTCTTTGGCGCCAGATGACTGGCCAGAACCCTTTCCCGCGTCATCAGAGTCAACGGTCTCCCACATGTCTGAAAGCGAGTGGACCAACCGGGGCTTGTCTTCGCAGCGGCACATACATAGATCATCACTGAGCGCCGGTTGTCTGCCCATAATCTTGGTCGGCCTTCTTGGCCCGTCGCCGACGATACGTCCCTTCGAATTGCACTTTGGACAGTCAGCGTAATCGCCGAGCATGACCAGTGCTTTGTCCATGTTTAGGCAACTGTTGGAGGAGGCGATCGCCGTGCCGCCAGCGGTCGTCTTGTCGCCATGAACAATGTTGTATCGAATCAAAAAAAGCTCCCGACCATTGCTGAACCGCAGGGCTATCGGATGTCACGGCGCCATGCGCCGCCGATCAAGACTTTCCGTCGCGCAAATGAATGACGCCCACGGCGTTATCGAAATCCTTGACGGGCATGTCGAATTGACCCGGCGTTGCGCTGGCCGCCCCCAACGTGAATGCATCGTCAATCAGCCAACGGCCACCTTCTTTCACAAACACGAGATCGGTTCGGCCGACCGTATAGGCCTTCTTCGAGCTGCCGATAAATTCGGCCCAATCGACTCGCGCCCGTACCTCGTTCGGCGTTGCCTGAAGAATCTTCAGTGGACGCGTTATTTTGAGGCGGACGTTGTTGCCATAGCCAGATGGATCCGTATTGATCTCGGAATCCCAGACACGAATATCAAGCATGCCGCTCGAGTTCTCTGCCAGAACGCAGGATTGCTTCATGTATGCGAACAGGCTTTGGGAAAAGAGAGGCTTGAAGATCCGCGTATATGACTGGTCGCGAAATGACTTGCTGCGAACTCGCGGATCCGTTGGGTTGCCCGAGTCATCCACCTTGCTGAATATGCAAGATGCATCCGGATGCGACAGCGCATAGAACTGTTTTGCCGTGGCATCGATTTGAGCCTCATCGGCTGACGACACAGTCGTCTGCTGCGCAGATGCAATAGCGGAGCATAGCGGTACCAACAAGACTCCGATGAGGAGTGCACCTAATTTCATTTGTTGTATTCCTTAACGTACTTATCAAAGTCGGCTTTCAACTGGGCCATCGTGTAGCCCTGATCCTGCGAAGTGCCCGGCAGGCAAGCCCATTCGGCGCGCAGTTGGGCCACCGCATTATCAATGTCGCCCAGGCGCACATAGCCCAGTGCTGACAGTCTGGGCTCCCCTGTTTTCGGGTCTAGGCGTCCCGGTCGACCTTCCATCAAGAAAATGGCAAACCTGTCCTGAGTACGGGGCGAGAAATCGTTTGGCAACGCGCCCTGTTCCAGAAGCTGCCCAGCGGTCCAGACGGACTTGGTCATCTGGTACGCACCTTGGTGCGAAGCGCCTGGCGGGTAGGTCGAGAAATCTTTAATTCCGCCCTGGAGCGTGTAAACCCCTTGCGAAGCGTGATAGGTCTTGTCGTCGCCCAGCAGGAAGAAAGTCTTGGCTTCGCGAGAGCGAAGAATCTTGAGGAATGCTCGCATCCGGGCAATAGGCAATGGATCGCTGAGGCCGTGCTTCCTATAGATGCCACTCACCTCGTAGAAGTGGCGCGTGCCGTCGGCATTCGGACCACTCATACACAGGTAGTTTCGTTTGAAATCGCTGACGTAGTAGTGGTAAGTGCGAATGTCGATATGTCCGGGCTGGCCGTGGCCGTCTGCGGTCTCGGTATCGCCTTTGACGTGATAGACGATGACGTCACCTGGCCACGCCCAACGCGCATCGGGAAGCTCCGCTGTCACGTCTTCGTAGCCCTGCGATTTCAGAAAGGCGCCGGCAACCTTGGCGTAACTACCACCGCCGCCAGCGAACTTGCCGTCCTTGCCTTTCACGAACTTGATCGCATTCGCTTTCCACAAAGCGATCTTGACGTACATGTAGCACTGACCTTTTGATTGCTTGGTCTTTTTGGTGCCGTACTTGATTGTCCCGTCGGAGATCTGTTTCAGATTGACGACGGTCGATGACGACGGCATCGAATATGCGGTTTGCTCCTCTGCGATGGTGGCAAGCTTCTTCGCCGCATCAGCGGGGCTGAGAACCGCCGGCGAGAGCGCAGCGGCGCCCGCTGGCGGCTTCACGCCCGGGACAGTTTTCCCTGCAACCGGGTTCGTTGTCACGCCGAGCCAGTCTTCAATGAAATGCCAGGCGCCATTCACCTTCCGACCAGCCCAGTCGGTGAAGCTTTCTTCAGGCTGTGCCTGAGGATGTCCAACCGCGTCGCGGTTGGTCGCGACGGTTGTCAGGGTAGGTGCCTTACCTGTGCTGCCTTTAATTGCCGCCGGCGGAGCCGCTTTCTTGGCTGGAGCGGGAGCGGGGGGCGCTGGTTTTGGCTGCGGTGCACTGGCTGCGGGCGGCGGCGTGTTCGCTGTTGGCGCGGATTGCGCGGGCGTAGTCGTCGTGTCTACCGCTGGTGTTTTCGCTGTCGTTGTCGCGTCCTGAGAAGCGCTGGGCGCGGCGCCATCCGACGACGCCTCATGCTCCGCCGAGTAAGCTGGATGCACCTCGGAATCGCTACCCTGATTCTCGGGTGCTGGCGGCTCCTTGTAGGTTTCGTCGGGTGAACCGCCATGCTGCTGCGTCTCCCCTTCGAGAAGCATGCTCGGACTCATCAACGTAACTGTGGTGTCCGCTTCGGGGATCGAAAATGCCGTGATCTGTTTGAACGTGCCATCGTCCCGTTTGACATACACCGCGCAATTCGAACCCGCTGCGAAGGTCGTCACTGGAGAAGCAGACCCCATGTCGTCCGTGGTTCCGATTTCGACGTTGCCGTCGGCCTCCAGCCGGTACTGCAGTCCGCTGATGGGGCTGCCGTCGAGGCCGACGAAACGGCACTCTGTTGTGGGCGTCGCCGCGGTTGCCGGAGACGAGTCAGTTGCAGTGTCAGGCGAGCGCTGAGCGGCGACAGGTTGCTCCTGCGATGCTGGCATGTTGGCAGCAACTGACGAGTCCGCCGGGCCGTTCATGTTTCCCTGGACCGCGCTTGGCGCACTGGCGGTGTCGGCTTGCAGTTGCGTCGTCTGCGGCGCGGCGGCGTCGCCCAGCGCGTACGTCTGCACGCCGGCATTTTCATCGTCCTGTGCAGGCAAGACAGGTGGCTGCGTCAAAGAAGTGTCTGCGTCGAGTGCCATGAGTGTTTTTCCTTAGGCTTGCAGATCATTGTCGTGTTCTGCTTTGTGTTTCGAATCAAGGAACACCCGCCATGGATCGTCGCCAACGTATACCTTCAGCTTCGTTTGGTCCTGGGTGAAAACGCGCTGAGTGAAGCCATTCTCATCGAGCGTGCCCGCCGCCACCGTATTTCCAGCAGCATCCTTGACTGTGTAAGGGACGTTGGTGTAGGGGATCGAGAATTCACTACCCAGCAGCGGCTTGGCGTCGAAGCGCTGGCTGAACATCTCGGGTGTAGCCGATACAGGTAACAATGGCAACGGATAGGACATCTGGGCCGGACCCGCAAATGAGTGCTGATTTCCCTTGATGTCTATCTTGCCCGGTGCGTGAATATCGATATTGCCGTCTTTGATGCGTATGTAAGCCCCGCCTGACGTCAACAGAATCTCCTGCTGCGCGGCCGCTTCGATCTTCTCTGTTGCGGAGAGCAGTTTGAGGGTTTTCTGCGCGGTTACCTCGACGTTATCGGAGTGCGCTCGAATCTCAACCTTACCTTTTCCGGCAAAGAGTTTCATGCCGGCGCTCTGCGCGAACAGACTGATTTTCTCGCTGACGCTCGCTAGTAAGGATTTACCCGTCGCGATGTTCGTGCTTTGAGCGCTCACCAGATTGATGTGCTCGGTCGCCGAGAGGTGCGTCGACTTCTGTGTCGCTATCGCGATGCCGGATGGCGTTGCAAACAGCATAATCGGCTGTTTGAATGCGTTCGCGCTCCCCGTGCCGCCGCCTGCTGTGTTACCGCCGTTATTTGCCGCACCTGACACACTGTTCTGCGTCGCATCGATGAATTTTTTCAGCGAATCGTGACCGTCTCTCAAATTTTCCGCCTGATGCGTCTCGCTCGCCTGCGAAAGCGCTTCGATCGTGCTTTCAGAATTGTTCAACTGGCTGCTTGCTGCGCGGACGTCGAGCGGCTGACCGGATGCGCCTGTCGTCGGATGTGTCGAAACGTACAAGCCTTTGCCTGCCCTCACCGCGCCGTATGCATCCGATTTCAGATCGAAACCACTGCCAAGATACGCGCCTCGCGAGTTTCCTGTCTGCGCAATCAGATAGCCGAGGTGCAATTGCGAGTTTGCACTGCTGCTGTACATCTGCACACGGTTCTGTCCGGTCGCGTCATCCATCACGAACTGGTTGTACCCGCTACCCTGATACTCCTTCGATTTGTATCCGGACAGGATGCCGTTCGAATGCCAGTCAGGCGTCTTCGCTCCGTTGTAGACACGCGCGGTGACGATGGGTTTGTCGCAATCTCCGTCGAGGAATGAAACGATCACTTCCTCGCCGATGCGCGGCACGTGCACCGCGCCGTGGCCACCGCCAGCATGCGACTGCGCGACACGCACCCAGCATGAAGCGTTTTCGTCTCCGGAATTCAGGCGGTCCCAATGCATCTGGACTTTGATGCGGTTCAATGAGTCTGTAAAGACTTCTTCATTCGCGGGCCCGACCACGGTCGCCGTTTGCATATGCATCTCCGGCTTGTGATGTTCAAACGGGCTGCGGAACGGAATAGTTTTGCGCTGCGCTTCGACGGTAGCCATAAAGAAGCCTTCGCTGCCGTCGCTGGCTCTGATCGTTAGGGACGCGTCCGTGTTATGAGCGGCGCGGGCGGCGGCGACGGCTCCGTTCAGGCTGTGCGGGAAGTCTGTCGTACCGCTCGAAACCGGCAGGTTATTCTCGATCACCCACTCAACGCCGATCACCGCGAACTGCCGCTCCTGCTGGCTGCCTGCGTTGTGGTCGGGATGATTGTCCAGTTCGAACCAGCGGCCGGCATCAATGCGACGTACCGCGCCCACACCGTGGAAACGCTTCGCCCGCGATTCCCACTCTTCCATCCGCATTTTCGACAGATGATCGCCGCGGTTCTGCTGTCCGTATGTATAGGCACCGGTGTACTCGTACACCTCCGCCTGCTGTGGCAGGTCGCCCTGCGTGGTCAGTGTGGGGATCGACGTTCCCTTGGGATTCGCGGACGATGACGGCGCCTTGTAGTCGAACGTCCGCGTGGTGAGCGTAGTGCTCTGCAGCGTGCGTGTGCCGCTCCACTGAACAAACGCATCGGTCTCGCTGTTGGTACCCGAGCGATAGAAGTCGATGGTTTGCGGCGATAGCGGTCGCAGGGTGCCGATGTCGTCCGTGACCACCAGCGTGTGCGATTTGCCGTCAGCGGCCTGCTCGAAATAGCCGAACAGTCCCTCTGTTTCCATCAACCGGTGACAGAAATTCCAGTCGTCTTCGTATTGCACACAGAACGAACGCTGCGGCAATGGATTGCGCAATACAAAACGGAATGCACCTTGCGCCTGCGGATGCATATTGAAGACATCGGTGAGAATTTCATCGACCGGTTTATCCTGCCAGATTCGTGCATCTTTTCTGAAACGCAGAAAATGCATCCACGAGACAAAGCCGATCTGATAACTGGTAATGGCGCTATCGGAGCCCAAACGACGGGCGGTATGGACATAACCGTGATGCGGGGCGTACGACTGGTCGATTTGCTGGATCCAGAGCGTGACGGGCTGGGCAATCAGCGTTTTGAGCTCGATGTTCGCGTTGGTCGAAACGGCGTCGAGCGTGAACTCGTAAGCTCGACCCAGGCGGGAATGACCCGCCAGCCTTTGCGGCAAGAGGACATTGGCGCCCAGCGGAGTGTCAAGTTTCAGCAGGCGATCGCTTTGTAACACGCCACCCTTTATCGCCGCTATTATGTCCCGTGCTCCCATACCGCCTCTTGATTATACGATTTGCGCCCCCGCGCTATCGCGCGATAATACAAAAGATCAGACGTTTGACGCAATCGTATAATGAAAAACAAATGTTAAATTCGACCGATTACCTATTCAACGGCTGAGCAACAGAATTTTCGGTAAAAACGGCATCCGTCTCTTGCGTCGACACCCCGCCCGGGAAAATATTTACCGATCGGGAGATAGTGATCTCGCACTTATCAGAATGAGATGTTTTCTAAAAGGGGTAATGCAAAGCGCATTATTATTGCTGGATGCGTACCCAATGTTTTGCAAAGGTCTGGATGAGTCGCCGCAAAAGTGCGTCGCGAGGTATTGAGTAAAGCGCTACAGGGCGCATTCCTTTTTTCACCTGTGAATTGAGGTTGAGAATGCATTGGCGCTGGCTTCAACATAGGGGGCAGTCAGACCTGACCGCTGGAGGTTGGGACCAGCGCGGTTCCCGAAGCAAGTGGGACGCGTCGCCCGTCTAGACGTGCAGGCGCGCATGGCGACAGCCGCATGCACGCATTTCCGGGAATACTGGCTCCGCCTGCATTTACCTGCTGGATTCTGCATCGACCGGACGAACCTGCCACCAAGCGATCCGATCGAAGATCCCTTTCAACTTCGCCCCCCTTGCCGCATTCAACATCCCAGCATGCGCAACCCTCCCCGCCAGATGCGCCCGAAAATCCTCATGCCCCTTGCGATTCTGTGAACCCGGCCCATGCCTCACGCAGTTCGTCAGCACCGCTTTCAGAACATCAAACTCCGTCCGCGCGAGATTCGGGTGACTGTTCACCACAACCCCAGCCAGATGCTGCCTCGTCCCCCGCCGCATCACCCGCGTCTTCCTTAAATTAACCGCAAACCCTTCTTCAATAGCAATCGCCGCCACACGAATCTCAAGCCGCCGCGCCATCCGCGCGAGATCCTCCCCACCAGAAAACGCCAGATCATCGGCATACCGCGTATAGGTCGCCCCTAAAGACCGCGCCAACCCAGCGAGTCTCAGATCCAGCCGAAACGCACACAGATTCGCCAACGCTGGCGAAGTCGGCGCCCCCTGCGGCAAATGCCGATTCTGATACCGCTGCCGTTCCTGCCAATCGATCCTGTCGCGCACATCCGGCGCCACCAGCCAACCACTCGGCACACGATTGGTACACAGCCCAGTCAACGCCCGCGCAACATTCAACGGATAACCCAAAGCACGTATCACGGAGTAAACGCGCCCCGCATGCACAGACGCAAAGAAATCCATCAAATCAAAGCGAATCACGACCGCTTTACCCGCATGAGGCGCCGCGAACGTCACCGTATTCCGCCCACGTCGAAAACCATGCACCGCATCGTGAGCAGGAACCCGATCGAGCAAACCGTGAAGCACTTTCCTCTGCAAGGCCCGCAAACGCGATTTAGGCACTTCGATAATCCGACACCGACCGTCGCGCTTTTCGATCGCCTTGTAAGAATAATGATGAAGCGGTGTCGCCGCACTCTGCGCCGGCACACGCCAGCGATCGGCAAACCAGTCCAGTTCGTCCGGCTCAACTTCCAGCCACATAGCCAGATCGCCAAGCGTCGGCAACTGCGGCAACGCCACGCCGTGCAACCAGGGCGGAGGCGGCCGCTGAACAGGCGGGCGAGGTAATACGCGCACAACCCGCGGCCGGCTCTCACCCCTCCAGGCCGCGACAAACCCCGTGTTCTCAGCAACAACCTTCGACAATTCTTTACCGTCGACACTGTCCCACCGCGCGCCAAATCGCTTCGCAATCCCGCGCGCCAATCCATTCATCCAATCCGCGCGTTCGCCCAACACAAGCGTCATCCGCTCGACCATCGCGGCGGCCTCGGGCGGCCCGGCCAGCATGGCATCGGCGATCGCATAGGTGACAAATTGCAGGGAGGATTGCGGCATAGAGCAGAGGTAGGGGCGGGCCAGCCAGTCAACGCGTCTTGTGCTGCGTGAGCTCGTTTGCGCAATGCGCAAGTCACGCTCATGCGACGAACTGCGGAGGTCTTTCTAATCCACGGGGTAGCCCCGTAGTGCCCGGAACGAATACTGCCTGTACCCTGGCAAGCTTGACCAGCCGACCCGCGAGTCGAAGATAAGCGACGCGGCCAGGCGCTGTCAACGCATTGGCACTACGAAACAATCTTTCGCGACAAAGTTTCACACAAGTGTCGATTGAAGGACACGTGCACAAACATCCCCTCCGCTTGTCACCCGGTCGTAACAAGCGACCTAGCCCACCGGCAAAGACCCACCCACTTATCCACACCCCCCTCTGGACAACTTTTGTACAAGCCACCTGACACGTTGTGGGCGAAACCTTGATAAATCCGCGACCTCGCGCGGTCAGTCAAAAGTTTTCCCTGGCTCCTTGCCTCTGTTCGCCCGCGCTCCGCAGGGTTATCGATTCCGCAGTCCCTTGATCCGTAAACGAAGATTCAAGTTATCCACAGCCAGGTGCGAGGCTTGTTAACTATTACTACGTATACATATACAAAGACTATAAAAACCAGAGAGGCATCCGGAAAGCACGCTGCGTAAACATGCACAAAGCGGACAGAACAAACAGAACCAGGCCAAAGCCCTCAAACCAGCGGCAAACAAATCTCCGTCAGCAAGTCAGCAGGCGCAGTCTCCTTCGGACTATTCAGATACTCCTCAAACACCGGCGCATCCGCAGCCTCACGCCCCGACTGCACGAGCCACGTCCCATACAACCACTCATAAGCCGCCCGCATATCGCTATACGGTCCCTTATGCCGCAACACCGCGTACTCCCCACCTTTCACATGCGCCACTGAAACCGGCGGACTCACCGTCACCGAAGCCTGCACCGGATGCGGCAACAAAACCCCAGCCTTCGACCGCAACTCATCCTCCGCAACAACTCCAGGATCATCGTAGTAAATCCCGATCATGCGCATCTGCCCTGCCAGCAAATTATGTTTCGCCAACCAGCCGAACAAGCCATCGAACGCCTTTCCGATCTGCATATACGACCCCACGTGATCCACCGACAAAACCTCCATCGGCTCAACGTGGTGAATCACCACTTCACGCATCATCATTTGATCGTCTCCTGAAAGTGCCGGGCGAAACCGGCTATGCGTACCCTGCTTGCGATACTGCGCCGGCGGGATGCCAAAAACCGCGCGAAATGTGCGGGAGAAAGACTGCAAACTGCTATAGCCCGAACGCTCGGCGATTTCCGCGATCGGCATCGAGCCATTCGCCAGATATCCCGCCGCGCGATGCAAGCGCAAACGCCGCACAGTCGTCGCCACCGTCTCGCCATACATCGCCTGATAGATGCGATGCCAGTGATACGGCGACATGCAGGCAAGCTCCGCCAACCGTTCGATATCCAGCGGTTCGTCGAGATGATCGTAAATATGGTCGAGTACGCGGCTCAACCGCGTTTCGTAGCGCGCCCGATTGTCCGACGGGTTCATGACTAAGTGGCCAATAAAGAGAAGATTGCCGAAGGGATGCGAACCAAAGTACCACGTCCCCATTTACCAAATCCTGCGAATATCGCCAAAGCACGGGTGAGCGGAATTAAGCATCCGCTCACACAATCGCCCCCCAAACTTTGCCGAATTTCGATAACACCTCGAATAATGGCTCACTACCATCGGCTGAAGCCTGTCCGCCCGTGCACCGCAAAGCCTTGCGGCGTCGAGCAAGCGGCAACATCAGGAGGGTCCGATGAAGTCAGAATCCAAAAGTCAGCACGTCGGTAAAGTCGCGCATCACGAGTTGAAGCAGACGCTCGGCACGTGGCAACTGTGGGGGATCGCGGTCGGACTGGTCATCTCCGGCGAGTATTTTGGCTGGAGCTACGGCTGGGCGAGCGCCGGCACGCTGGGCTTCGTCATCACGGCGATTTTTATCGCGGCGATGTACACCACCTTCATTTTCAGTTTCACCGAACTCACCACATCGATTCCGCATGCTGGCGGCCCGTTCGCCTACGCGCGTCACGCGTTCGGTCCGACCGGCGGTTATCTGGCGGGTGCGGCGACCCTGGTCGAATTCGTCTTTGCGCCACCCGCCATTGCGCTCGCGATCGGTGCCTACCTGCACGTACAGTTTCCGGGACTCGAACCGAAACACGCGGCCATGGGCGCGTATCTGGTCTTCATGGCGCTGAATATCGTCGGCGTGCAGATCGCCGCGGCCTTCGAGTTGTGCGTGACGCTGCTAGCGATCTTCGAATTGCTGGTGTTCATGGGCGTGGTGTCACCCGGTTTTCAGTGGTCGAACTTCACGAAAGGCGGTTGGTCCGGCGCGGACACGTTCAGCATGGGCTCGTTTCACGGCATGTTTGCAGCGATTCCGTTCGCGATCTGGTTTTTCCTTGCGATCGAAGGCGTGGCGATGGCTGCCGAAGAAGCCAAAAATCCCAAACGTTCGATTCCGATCGCCTATGTCGCCGGTATTCTGACGCTGGTGCTGCTCGCGATCGGCGTGATGGTGTTCGCAGGCGCCGCCGGCGACTGGACCAAGCTCGCGAACATCAACGATCCGCTGCCGCAAGCCATGAAATTCATCGTCGGTGAACATAGCGGCTGGATGCATATGCTGGTGTGGCTCGGCCTGTTCGGGCTCGTCGCGTCGTTTCACGGCATCATCCTCGGCTACTCACGTCAGATCTTCGCGCTGGCTCGCGCCGGTTATCTGCCGGAGTGGCTTTCCAAGGTGCATCCGCGCTTCAAGACGCCGCATCGCGCGATCATCGCGGGTGGCTTGGTCGGCATCGCCGCGATCTATAGCGACGAGCTGATCCAGTTCGGCGGCCAGACGCTGACGGCGAACATCGTGACGATGTCCGTATTTGGCGCTATCGTGATGTATATCATCAGTATGTTGTCGCTGTTCAAGCTGCGCCGCTCGGACCCGAACATGGAGCGGCCATTCCGGGCGCCGCTGTTTCCGTTCTTTCCGGCGTTCGCGCTGGTGGCCGCGGTGATTTGTCTGGCTACGATGGTTTACTTCAATTTTCTGGTGGCCATCGTGTTCGCGATCTTCCTCGCGCTGGGCTACGTCTACTTCCTGTTGACGCGCCATCAACGCGAAGCAGCACCGTCGGACGCCTTGCTCGAAGAGTGACGGATCGAGCCGCTGTGCAAGCAGCG
This sequence comes from Paraburkholderia fungorum, assembly GCF_902833645.1. GTDB lineage: Bacteria > Pseudomonadota > Gammaproteobacteria > Burkholderiales > Burkholderiaceae > Paraburkholderia > Paraburkholderia fungorum. The sequence continues at coordinate 1,156,036 of NZ_CADFGE010000001.1, read as the reverse complement.
GCGATGGAGTCGTAAAGATGAGCTACACCGAGACAATCGGCAGCCGCACATATCGTTTCGCCGACCTGAAAACGCTGCTGGCAAAAGCCAGTCCACAGCGTTCGGGGGACCAGCTCGCGGGCGTCGCGGCCGCGAGCGAGGAAGAGCGCGTCGCGGCCAGGATGGCGCTGGCGCAGGTGCCGCTGCGCACGTTTCTCAACGAAGCGTTGATCCCGTACGAAAGTGACGAGGTCACGCGCCTCGTGATCGACGATCACTCGCCGCAGGCGTTCGCCGAGATCTCGCATCTCACGGTCGGCGATTTTCGTAATTGGCTGTTGAGCAGCACGACGGATGCCGACGCGCTGACGCGTATCGCCGCCGGCCTCACGCCGGAGATGGTGGCAGCGGTCTCGAAGCTGATGCGCAATCAGGATCTGATCGCTGCGGCGCGTAAGCGTCCGGTGATTACGCGCTTTCGCAATACGGTCGGCTTGCCGGGCCACATGTCGGTGCGTCTGCAACCGAATCATCCAACCGACGATGTCAAAGGTATCGCCGCCTCAATGCTCGACGGTCTGATGTACGGCTGCGGCGACGCGATGATCGGCATCAATCCGGCTAGCGACAATCTCGCCGCGATCACCAGGCTGCTGCTGATGATCGACGACTTTCGCCTGCGCTATCAGGTGCCCACGCAGTCTTGCGTGCTGACTCACGTCACCAACACGATCGCTGCGATCGAGAAGGGCGCGCCGGTCGATCTCGTGTTTCAGTCGATCGCGGGAACGGAGAAAGCGAATGCAGGTTTCGGCATTTCGCTTGCGCTACTGCAGGAAGCATATGAGGCGGGTTTATCGCTGAACCGCGGCACGGTTGGCAATAACCTGATGTATTTCGAAACGGGGCAAGGCAGCGCGTTATCGGCAGATGCGCATTTCGGCGTCGATCAACAGACGTGTGAGGTGCGCGCCTATGCCGTGGCGCGCAAGTTCAATCCGTTCCTGGTGAACACGGTGGTCGGTTTCATCGGACCTGAATACCTATACGACGGCAAGCAGATCACGCGTGCGGGTCTTGAAGATCATTTCTGCGGCAAACTGCTTGGCGTGCCGATGGGTTGTGACATCTGCTACACAAATCACGCCGAAGCCGATCAGGACGACATGGATAACCTGCTCACGCTACTCGGCGTAGCGGGTATCAACTTCATCATGGGCATTCCGGGTGCGGACGATGTGATGCTCAACTATCAAAGCACATCCTTTCACGACGCTCTTTACGTGCGCGATGTGCTCGGCCTGCGCCGTGCACCGGAATTCGAAGAATGGCTGGAGTCGATGCAGATTACCGACGCACGTGGCGCGTTGCTGAGTGCCTCGCCGCATCAACCGTTGCTGGAAGGCGCGAATGACTGGATGGGCACCGTATGAGCGAGTTCCTCGAAAAGAATCCATGGAATGCGCTGCGGCAGTTCACCAACGCACGCATCGCGTTGGGCCGCGCGGGCAACAGTTTGCCGACGGCGCCACTACTGGCGTTTAACCTGTCACACGCGCAAGCGCGCGACGCCGTGCATCATCCGCTTGATACAGACGTGCTGCACGAACAACTGCGCGCGCAAAACTTCAGCACGCTGGATGTGCACAGCGCCGCGCCTGATCGCGAGCATTATTTGCGACGGCCCGATCTCGGCAGGCGTTTAAGCGATGAGAGTCGCACAGCGCTTGTGCAACTCAAGGCTGAATCCTCCGACGTGGTCTTCGTGATCGCCGACGGCCTCTCGGCATTCGCCGCGTCGAAACAGTCGATTCCGCTGCTGCAAGCCGTCCGCGCAAAGCTGGCTGACTGGAAGGTCGGCCCCGTCGTGGTCGCGCGTCAGGCTCGCGTCGCGCTTGGTGATGAAGTTGGCGAACTGCTCAATACCAGACTGGTTGTGATGCTGATTGGCGAGCGTCCGGGATTGAGTTCGCCGGATAGTCTTGGCATCTATCTGACGTACGCGCCGAAAGTGGGTTGCAGCGATGCGCAACGCAACTGTATTTCGAACGTGCGGCCTGAAGGTCTTAACTACGAATCGGCCGCACACAAGTTGCACTATCTGCTGACGCATGCCCGACGCCTGGGATTGACCGGCGTCGGCTTGAAAGACGACAGCGATGCACTGCTTGCGAGCGCGCCGGTAACGCCCGCAGTCAGCAGTAATCCGAACGAAGGCGTCACATAAAAACGCTAGGCACCCACCCGCTCCACCGGATGCGCTTCGAGCCACGCATTCTCAGCGTCCTCGAAGAGCCGCGAGCGCGTCAAAAATCGCAAGCCACTCGGCCGTTCCAAAGAGAACATCCCGCCATTGCCGGGCACCGCGTCGATGATCAATTGTGTGTGCTGCCAGTATTCGAACTGCGACTCGCTCATGTAGAACGGCACACCGGCAATCGCGCCGAGCTTCACATCGGACGAACCGACCATGAACTCGCCCTGAGGGAACATCATCGGTGCGCTGCCGTCGCAGCATCCGCCGGATTGGTGAAATAGCACCGCCCCATGTTCAGCGCGTAGCTTCCCGATCAATTCGATCGCGGCAGGCGTGGCGATCACGCGAGCCACTTCCTTCACATCAGCCATCACATGTCCTCGCTGAAAAATAGCGAGCCGCGCAATGCGGCCCGCCCGGACAGAGTCGTTACCGCTTAGAAGAAACCAAGCGGCTTGTCGCTATAGCTGACCAGCAGGTTCTTGGTCTGCTGATAGTGGTCGAGCATCATCTTGTGATTTTCGCGGCCAATGCCCGATTGCTTGTAGCCACCGAACGCGGCATGCGCCGGATACGCGTGATAACAGTTGGTCCACACGCGACCCGCCTGGATTTGCCGGCCGAAACGATAGGCACGCGTGCCGTCACGCGTCCATACGCCGGCGCCCAGGCCATAGAGCGTATCGTTGGCGATCTCGAGCGCTTCGTCTTCATTCTTGAAGGTCGTCACGGAAACGACCGGGCCGAAGATTTCTTCCTGGAAGATGCGCATCTTGTTGTGGCCGCGGAACACGGTCGGCTTCACGTAGTATCCCTTGCTCAGTTCGCCGCCGAGCGTATTGCGCTCGCCGCCGATGAGACATTCCGCGCCTTCCTGCTTGCCGAGATCCACGTACGAGAGGATTTTTTCCAGCTGTTCCTGCGAGGCTTGCGCACCGATCATCGTTTTCGTGTCGAGCGGATGGCCTTGCGTGATTGCCGCCACGCGCTTCAATGCGCGTTCCATGAAGCGGTCGTAAATCTTTTCGTCGATCAACACACGTGACGGGCACGTGCACACTTCGCCCTGATTCAGCGCGAACATCGTGAAGCCTTCGAGCGCCTTGTCGAAATAGCTGTCGTCTTCGTTCATCACGTCGGCGAAGAAAATGTTCGGGCTCTTGCCACCGAGTTCCAGCGTCACCGGAATGATGTTCTGGCTTGCGTACTGCATGATCAGGCGACCCGTGGTCGTCTCACCCGTGAAAGCGATCTTCGCGATGCGCTTGTTCGACGCGAGCGGTTTGCCGGCTTCGAGGCCGAAGCCGTTCACCACGTTCAGCACGCCCGGCGGCAGCAGATCGTGGATCAGTTCGAGCAGCACGAGAATCGAGGCCGGTGTTTGCTCGGCCGGCTTCAGCACGACGCAGTTGCCGGCAGCCAATGCGGGTGCGAGCTTCCACACTGCCATCAGGATCGGGAAATTCCACGGAATGATCTGGCCGACCACACCGAGCGGTTCGTGAAAGTGATACGCGACGGTGTCGTGGTCGATCTCGGAGATGCCGCCTTCCTGCGCACGCACGGCGCCGGCGAAATAGCGGAAATGATCGATGGCGAGCGGGATATCCGCAGCCATCGTTTCGCGCAGCGGCTTGCCGTTGTCGATCGTCTCGGCCACGGCGATGCGTTGGAGATTCGCTTCCATCCGATCGGCGATACGGTTCAGGATGTTCGCGCGTTCGGTGGTCGACGTTTTACCCCACGCTGTTTTCGCGCGATGCGCGGCGTCGAGCGCGAGTTCGATGTCGGCTTCGCGTGAGCGCGGGATCGACGTGAACGGCTCACCGGTGATCGGCGATATGTTGTCGAAGTACTCGCCGCCCACGGGCTTCACCCATTCGCCGCCGATAAAATTCGCATACTGCTTTTTGTACGGGAATTCGGTAGTCAGAAACTGCATCTCTGCGTGATTCATCTGTGTGCTCCTCACATGATTGAATGGGCTATATTCGGCGCGATATTTCGCTTGGCCGCGAGAGGCTAGAGCCAGAACTGTGCCAATGCACCGCGCTGGTGAGTGGTGCACGCGCAGCAGGCACGTCTGCGAGGCTGCGGCTCGCAGCGCGGATCAGGGTGCGGAGGAATGAACGTTTCGTTTCTGACCAGTGTGCGCAGCGCTGTTCAGAAATTGAACAGGTTGTGAGCACCGGTTTGCGAGATCATGGCAAAGTGAGAAGGAACCAAAGCGGCAATGCCGTTCGGCATGGGAATTGCCTTCCTTCTCGCCTCGATACTTCGTTTTCGCAGATCCGGTATGACGATTGAATTCCGCAACGACAGCCAGACAGCATCGGCACATGCGCAACAGCCGAGTTTTTGCGTGCAGACCCGCGTCGCTTATGACGCCGACGAACAGGCTCGCAATCTCCACGGCTGGAACCAGACCTACGACCAACTGACGGCGGGCCGCTTCGTCGGCGGTTTGACGGAGCTGTGTGTCGATCACATGCAGGTGTTCGTCGAAACCACGAGCCATACGCTGCGGCAAACCTGCGAGGTGCAGAAGGACGCCTACTGGTTCGGCATTCCAATGTGCCCCGAGGGTTCCGGTCGGATCGACGGGCAGGTTATCGCGGACGATGCGCTCGCCGTTCGTCCGGGCGGTATCGAATTCGAATTACTGACCTCGGCGGGTTACGAGATTTTCGGCGTGGTGGTGAAGGGTGAGGTGCTGCGCCGATATGCGGCCGAAGTCGAACGCGTCGGTTTGGCCGATCGTTTGCCGGACATGGAAATCGTGTCGATCGGCACGGCTCGTAAGGCGCGTCTGTGCGCCTCGCTGCGGCAGCTTCTCGATGACGGCGCGGCGAGCGGTGCGCCACTGTCCGCGTTCGCGCGCAATAATTTGCAGGCGTCGGTGCTGGCTTCGTTGTTCGACGTCGGCGCGTTACCGTCCGATGAACTGATTGAAATGCCCACGCGTGGGCGCCGTCAGTCGATCGTGTCGGAGGCGCGAGAGTATGTGCTGGCTCATCGCGACCGCGCGATCAACGTGCCGGAGTTGTGCGAGCGTTTGCATGTGAGTCGTCGCACGTTGCAATACTGCTTTCAGGATGTGCTGGGAATGGCGCCCGCCACCTATTTGCGGACGATTCGCCTGAACGGCGCGCGGCGCGATTTGTGTAATGCGTCGCTTGCATCACGTTCGGTGCAGGATGTCGCCGCGGCGTGGGGTTTCTGGCATCTGAGCCAGTTCGCGACCGATTACCGGAAGCTGTTCGGCATGCGGCCTTCCGAGACATTGAAGGCCGCGCCTGGCACGCACCCGCTCACGGGTGACCGTTCGTCTGCGCACTGAAGCGAGCCTCGCGCTATTTGCGCAGCAGCCGCAAACCGTTCGCTACCACCAGCAGACTCGCGCCCACATCCGCGAAGACGGCCATCCACATCGTGCCCAGACCCATCACCGTCAGCACGAGGAACACACTCTTGATGCCGAGCGCCAGTGTGATGTTCTGCACCAGCACCGAATGCGTCGCCTTCGAGAGACGGATGAACTGCGGAATCTTGCGCAGATCGTCGTCCATCAAGGCGACGTCGGCGGTTTCGATCGCGGTGTCGGTGCCCATTGCGCCCATTGCGAAACCAATATCGGCACGCGCGAGCGCGGGGGCGTCGTTGATGCCGTCGCCAACCATGCCGACCGTCGCGCCGTTTTTCGACCAGCCGTCCACGGCGTTCAGCTTGTCCTCGGGCAACTGATTGCCGCGCGCTTCCTCGATGCCGACTTGCTGCGCGATCGCGGCAGCCGTGTGCGGGTTGTCGCCGGTGAGCATGGCGGCATGCACGCCGAGGCGCTGCAATTCGGTAATGGCGGCGCGGCTCGTGTCCTTCACCGTATCGGCGACGGCAAATAGCGCGAGCACGCGTTCAGCGTCCACCAGCATCACGACGGTTTTGCCTTGTGCTTCGAGCGTGTCCAGCCGCGCTTCGAGCGACGCCGAACAGCGCCCGAGCTCTTCGACCAGCCGATGATTGCCGAGCCAGTACGGCAAGCCGTCGATTTCGCCACGCACGCCACGGCCTGCGAGTGCCTCGAAGGCATCGACCGTGGCACGGGTGACGCTGTCGTTTTTTGCCGCTGCGGCGATTGCCATCGACACCGGATGATCCGAACGGCCCGCCAGGCTGGCGGCGAGTGTCCGGCAACGCACGACCTCGACGTCGGCGAGGATCTCGAACTCGGTTTGCACGGGTTTGCCGTGCGTGAGCGTGCCGGTTTTGTCGAGCGCGAGCCGGCTCAGCTTGCGGCCCTGCTCGAGGTAGGCGCCGCCTTTGATCAGGATGCCCTTACGCGCGGCAGCCGCGAGGCCGCTGACGATCGTGACCGGTGTCGAGATCACCAGCGCGCACGGACAGGCGATCACCAGCATCACGAGTGCCTTGTAGACCCATTCGTGCCACTGTCCGCCGAACAGCAACGGCGGCAACACCGCTACCGCGAGTGCGGCCGCGAATACGATCGGCGTATAGACGCGGGCGAACTGATCGACGAAACGCTGGGTCGGCGCCTTGGTGCCTTGCGCTTCCTCGACCGCGTGAATGATGCGTGCGAGCGTCGTGTTGCTGGCGGCGGCCGTGACGAGGTAGTCGAACGAGCCGGCCTGGTTGATCGTGCCGGCGAACACGGCGTCGCCCACGGTCTTGTCGACCGGCAGGCTTTCGCCGGTGATCGGCGCCTGATCGACGCTCGAACGGCCCGCGACGATTTCACCGTCGAGCGCAATCCGCTCACCCGGCTTCACGCGTACCACTGCGCCGGGCGCGATCGACTTGAGGTCCGTGAGCTGCCAGTTGCCGTCGGCCTGCTGCACGCTGGCCTGTTCGGGCGTGAGTTGCATCAGCCCTTTGATGGCGTTGCGGGCGCGGTCCAGCGATTTCGCCTCGATCAGTTCGGCGATCGTGAAGAGCACCATCACCATTGCGGCTTCCGGCCATTGCTGGAGGACCAGCGCGCCGGTCACCGCAATGCTCATCAACGCATTGATGTTCAGGTTGCCGTTGCGGATCGCCACCCAGCCCTTTCTGTACGTCGTGAGGCCGCAGGCGGCGATCGCGAGGATCGCCAGACCCGCAGCCAGCCAGGTGGAGGCGCCAAGCCAACTGGCCGCCTCTGAGCCCACCGCGGCGACACCGGCGAGCGCCAGCGGCCACCACGGTTTGGACGGCGCTTGAGGAGCGGCGGCTGCCGCGGCCGGGTTCGCGTCCGCCAGTTCAGGCGTGAAGTCGAGCGAACGGATTGCGGCGAGGATCGTTTCCAGTGCGTCCGGCGCGTGCACGACGGTGAGCACCCGCTGCATCAGGTTGAAGTCCATGCTGCGCACTTGCGGCATCCGGCTGAACTTCTTGCGGATCAGCGCCTCTTCAGTCGGACAATCCATCTGCATGATGCGGATTGCGGTGCGCCGGTCGTTGCCGACGGCTTCCGATTGCGGGAGCTTGACCGGTGCGGCAGCCGCGTGCGCCGTGCCGCAGCAGCCTGCTTCGGCGTGCCGGTGGGCTTGATGAGCATGCGCATGACCATGGCGGTGCGCTTCCCGGTCGTGAGCGTCGTCCTCCAAATGCTCGTGAGCATGCCCTTCGTGCCCGTGGGCACAGGCTTTGGCTTGTTCCGGGCGATCTGCTTCGGCGAGGTCGGCGTGTGGCATGGCTGGCTTCCTGGTTCGATTTGTGGTCTAGTAAACACCTTGAAGCCACTACAAGGTCAAGGCCGCAATCGGGAGGGTCCATGAAAATAGGCGAACTGGCGAAAATCGCCCATTGCACGACCGAAACCATCCGTTTCTACGAAAAAGAGGGCCTGTTGCCCGAAGCGGAGCGCACCGAGGCCAATTACCGCAGCTATACGGCGAAGCACGTCGAACGCCTGCGCTTCATCCGCAATTGCCGCGCGCTCGACATGACCCATGACGAAATCCGTGCATTGCTGCGTCTGACGGACGCACCGGCGGATGGCTGCGGCAGCATCAATGCCCTGATCGACGAGCACATTGCGCACGTCGACACGCGTATCGAAGAACTGAAGCAACTGAAAGTGCAACTGACCACGCTGCGCGAGCAATGCCATGGCGAACAGGCCGTTGAAGACTGCGGCATCGTCCAGGGTCTCAACGAGATGGACGTGAGCGCGACGCGGGTGCGGCATACGCATCTGGGTTGAAGCGCTCGGCCTGTGCTGACGGCGGCGCTGACCATGGCAGTGACGGCATTCACGGCTGGGCCATTGATCCGGCTCGCCCAATAAACAATCGAATCCTGTTGGAGAATCAACGTGTTTACCTGTAGAAACCAGCCCTGCGGCGAGCAGTGGGAAATGTCGGACGTCGTCATCAAGAATGAAGGGCAGGGACTTCTGTTCCGTTGCCCGATGTGCGGCGCGCGCAATTACGTCGAACGGTTCGACGGCGAAGATGGCTCAGTGCTGTACGAGCAGATCGAAGGCCGGCCCGCCACCGGCCCGATGGCCGAATAGTCCCTGGCCTTCGGTCCCTTCGGTCTCTTCAGCCTCTTCAGTCGATAGCGAGCCCTCACCCTATGAACACTCCCACTCAAGCCGGCGCGCCGTTTAGCCAGCTACCGCTACCGCCCGCGACGCTCGCCAATCTGACGCAGCTCGGCTACGTCGAGATGACGCCGATTCAGGCCGCAAGCCTGCCGATCGCGCTCGCCGGCAACGATCTGATCGCCCAGGCGAAAACCGGCAGCGGCAAGACCGCGGCGTTTTCGCTGGCGCTGCTCAACCGCCTCGACGTGCGCAACTTCGCCGTGCAGGCGATGGTGCTGTGCCCGACACGCGAACTCGCCGATCAGGTCACGCAGGAAATCCGCCGTCTGGCGCGCGCCGAGGAAAACATCAAGGTGCTGACGCTGTGCGGCGGTACGCCGATGCGTCCGCAAACCGCCAGCCTCGAACACGGTGCGCACATCGTGGTCGGCACGCCGGGCCGGATCATGGATCACCTCGAGCGTGGCAGCCTGCCGTTGCAATCGCTCAATACGCTGGTGCTCGACGAAGCGGACCGCATGCTCGACATGGGTTTCTTCGACGACATCGCGACCGTCGTGAAGCAATGCCCGAAAGAGCGGCAAACGCTGCTGTTTTCCGCCACGTACCCCGACGGCATCGTCAAGCTGAGCCAGCAATTCCTGCGCAATCCGAAGGAAGTGAAACTCGCCGAGCGGCACGACAATACCAAGATTCGTCAGCGCTTCTATGAAGTTACTGAGGATCAGCGTCTGCATGCGGTGGGGCTGTTGCTGAATCACTATCGTCCGGTGAGCACGCTGGCGTTCTGCAACACCAAGCAGCAATGCCGCGATCTGCTCGACGTGCTGCGCGCGCAGGGTTTTCATGCGCTCGCGCTGCACGGCGAACTCGATCAGCGTGAACGCGATCAGGTGCTGATCCAGTTCGCAAACCGCAGTTGCTCCGTGCTGGTCGCCACCGACGTCGCCTCGCGCGGCCTCGACATTGCGGAGCTCGAAGCGGTGATCAACGTCGACGTGACGCCGGACCCGGAAGTCCATGTGCACCGCATTGGCCGCACGGGGCGCGCCGATCAGGAAGGTTGGGCGCTCAGTCTCGCCAGCATGAACGAGATGGGCCGCGTGGGCAGTCTCGAACAGGCGCAAAAGCGGGAAGTGGAGTGGCACAAGCTGGCCGACCTCAAGCCCGCGAGCAATGAACGCCTGCTGCCGCCGATGGAAACGCTGCAGATTCTCGGCGGCCGCAAGGAAAAGATTCGTCCCGGCGACGTGCTCGGCGCGCTGACCGGCGAAGCCGGCTTCGCCGGTTCGCAGATCGGCAAGATCAACGTGACCGAAATGTCGACCTATGTGGCCGTGGAGCGCAGCATCGCGCGCGACGCGCTGCGTAAGCTCAGCGCCGGCAAGGTGAAGGGCAAGAAAGTCAAAGTCCGCATGATGGACGACGCCTGAGCGTCGGTTAGTCAGCTAGCCGGCTGCGACCGCCCGGTCGCAGCCGTTACTCTCGCATCACATTACGTCATACCTCGGCTGTTTTGCGCGCTTGCTGCGCGCTGCATTTTCTTCCGCTAAACCCCCGAATTCATTGCCATAGGCCGCCCCAGCGCCGTATTGCGCGAGCCATGACGTAAACGCATGCCGCGCATGACAAAGTTTCGATTGTGACGGTTCTTTGGCTGATGCCTAATCCATCAAACCGGATGGAGAAAGGGAGAACGCCTTATGCAGAGCGCCATGCAAGCCCGCTCGAAACTGCCTGACGTAGGCACGACGATTTTTACCGTGATCGGCCAACTGGCCGCACAGCACGATGCGCTGAACCTGTCGCAAGGCGCGCCGAATTTCGCGCCCGACGCAAAATTGGTCGAAGGTGTCGCGCAAGCCATGCGCGCCGGTCATAACCAGTACGCGCCGATGGCCGGCATCGCCGCGTTGCGCGAAGCGCTCGCTGACAAAGTCGAGACGCTGTACGGCGTACGCTACGACCCGTCAAGCGAAGTCACCGTGATCGCCAGCGCCAGCGAAGGCCTGTATTCCACGATCAGCGCGCTGGTGCATCCCGGCGACGAAGTGATTTACTTCGAACCCTCATTCGACAGCTACGGTCCGATCGTTCGCCTGCAAGGCGCGACGCCGATTGCGATCAAACTGTCGCTCACCGATTTTCGGGTGAACTGGGACGAGGTGGCCGCCGCGATCACGCCGAAAACGCGCATGATTATCATCAACACCCCGCACAACCCCACCGCGACGGTGTTCAGCGAAGCCGACATCGCGCGCCTGAAGGCTGTGACGCGCAATACCGATATCGTGATTCTGGCCGACGAGGTCTACGAACACGTGGTGTTCGACGGCGCCAAACATCAAAGCATGGCATGCGATGCCGAACTCGCGGAACGCAGCGTGATCGTGTCGTCGTTCGGCAAGTCATATCACGTGACGGGCTGGCGTGTCGGCTATTGTCTTGCCCCGGCGGCACTCATGGACGAAATTCGCAAAGTCCATCAGTTCATGGTGTTTTCTGCCGATACACCGATGCAGTACGCGTTCGTCGATGCGCTGGCCAATCGCGATAGCTACCTGGGTCTGTCCGCGTTTTATCAGAAGAAGCGCGATCTGCTCGCCCATGCGCTGCGTGAATCGCGCTTCGAGTTGTTGCCGAGCGAAGGCAGCTTCTTCATGCTGGCGCGTTTTCGCGGCTTCTCCGACGAAAGCGATAGCGATTTCGTGCTGCGCCTGATTCGCGATGCGCGGGTCGCGACGATTCCGCTGTCGGCGTTTTATACCGACGGCACGGATTCCGGCCTGATTCGGCTGAGTTTCTCGAAAGATGATGCAACCTTGATCGAAGGCGCCCGGCGCTTGTGTGAAATCTGATTTATCGAAAGAAAAGGGACCTGCTATGAATGTGCTTAAGCCTCTATTGGCGCTGGCCTGCGTATTGACTGCGATCGCCGCATCGCCGGCTGCTCTTGCCGCGGACACCTCGACGCTGCGTTTCGGACTCGAGGCGCAATATCCGCCGTTCGAATCCAAAGGGCCGAACGGTGAACTGCAGGGTCTCGACATCGACGTCGGCAATGCTGTTTGCGCCGCGGCGCATATGACGTGCAAATGGGTCGAAACCTCATTCGACGGTCTGATTCCCGCGCTGCAGGGACGCAAGTTCGACGCGATCAATTCGGCGATGAACGCGACCGAGCAGCGCCGTCAGGCGATCGATTTCACCACCGTCGTGTATCGCGTGCCGACGCAACTGATCGCGAAACGCGACAGCGGGTTGCTGCCGACGCCGGCATCGTTGAAGGGCAAACGCGTCGGGGTGTTGCAGGCATCGATCCAGGAAACCTTTGCGAAGACGCATTGGGAGCCGGCCGGCGTCATCGTCGTGCCGTACCAGGATCAGAACCAGGTGTACGCGGATCTCATGGCGGGCCGGCTCGATGCGACGCTCGTTCTCGCGCCGGCTGGACAGACAGGCTTTCTGTCGAAACCTGACGGCAAGGACTACGCGTTCGTCGGTCAACCGGTACGCGACGACAAGATTCTCGGCAGCGGTATTGCCTACGGGATTCGCAAGGGCGACACCGCGCTGCGCGACCAGTTGAACGCGGCGATTGCGAAGGTCCAGGCCGACGGTACGGTGAAGACGCTGGCAGCGAAATACCTCGGCAATATCGACGTGAGCGCGAAGTAACCGCTCGATCGCGTTACTGACCGGGCGCGGCTGCCGCCGCGCCGCGGTTATGACGATCGACGCCGCGAAATTCATTCTCGGCGTCGATCATGCGACGCTTGAGCATCGGCACATTGTTCACCACGCGCAAGGTGGTGCGCATTGCGCTCAGCGCCATGCGTCCGACCACCGGCCGATGCAGCGCGCCGCTTGCGTCGAACTGCTTGCGCGATTCCGCGACCGCGTGGAAGCCGTAGCGGCGCATCTCCTCCTCGTAACCCGCGACCGCGGCGCGTCCCGACAGCTTGCCCTGTTGCGCATCGGCCAGACGTGAGGCGAGCAGCGCGGCATCGCGCAACGCGGTGTTCGCGCCCACGCCGCGGCCCGGCGTCATCAGATGGACCGCATCGCCCAGCACGGTGACATTGGTGGTCGGCCATGCGTCGACGGGAACCGACGTGCGCACATCGACACTGAACGCAGTGGACGGATCCGACGCGCGAATCAGCGCGCGCAGATTCGGATGCCAGCCGTCGGTGATCTGCGTCGCGAGCGCGAGCAATGCGGCTTGTCCGAGCGGTTTCGGATCGGCCGGCAAGTTGCGCAAGGCGCCCCAGACCCCCCACATCAGATAGTCGCGCGTGTTGTCGTAGAGCAGTCCGGGCCAACGCGAAAGCAGCTCGGCGTTGTTGCTGCCGATACCTTCTTTCATGCCGTTGCCGTCCGCGCGCCACGGAAATTCCATCACGTGCACGATGCCGCCGTAACCCTTCGGCGCGTTGATCAGCGTAATGCCGTCGAGCACCTTGGGCGGCAGCAGCGCGCGTGACGCTTCGTCCATCGGCACCTTGGCACCGACGCTGACGATGCCGGTGTTCTCCAGCCGCGCGTGCGGCAGCAACTGGCGGCGCACCTTCGAGCGCGCGCCGTCCGCGCCGACCAGCAGGTCCGCGGTGACGTGGGTGCCGTCCGCGAAATGCGCGGTCACGCTGCCGTCGGCATGCTGTTCGTACGACGTGAAAGTCTTGTCGAAATGCACGTGCGCTTCGAGGCCCGTGAGCAGCACTTGCCGGAGTGTCATCCGGCTGACCGATTTGCCGCCGCTCATCCACTCGTCTTCGAGCGGCACCGTGAGCAGTTCGGTCATTCGCTCGGTCAGGATGTTGAAGTGGCCGGGTGTGCGCGCGCAAGTCGCGAGGAAGGTCGCGTACAGCGCCGGCGGCAGGCAGGCTTCCAGCGACGCCAGTCCGTGCGGATTGATACCGACGCGATAGCCCTGCAAACCGTCCGCGCGAGTGCGATCGCGTTCGTAGACATTCACATTGATACCGGCGCGCTTCAATCCGTGGGCCAGACAGAGACCGCCCGTGCCGGCGCCGATCACGATCACTTCCATGGGTTCGCGACTCATGACTTCGTCCCCTTCTTTGCGGCAGGTTGGCTCGGCCGGTACCTGGTTTCGCCGGCCGGCAGGATGAAACGTTGCGCGATCTCGTCAAGCCATTCCTGGCTCCAGGTCAAGGTGCCGGCCTTCAGATCGGCCACTACGCTGCGAACCCAGTCCAGTTCGACCACCAGTTGTGCGCGCATCAGTTCGCCTTCGAGCAGGAAAAGCCGCGGTACGTGTATCTCGGTGGCCTGGCGCGTGTTCTCGTCGAAGCGGATCAATTCCCGTTCGAGCGCGCCGATGCGGGTAACGAGTTGACGGCACACGTCATCGGGCGAGAGCAGCGGCAGGAAGGAGAGGGCGGCCGGAAAGGCCGGGAAATCGCGGGCCGGTTGGGCGAGCTGTTCGCGCAGCCACAAACGGCCGGTGTCGCGGCCGGCTTCCGTAATTTCATAGACCGTGCGCTCCGGGAACGCGCCGTCGCGTTCCGTCTCGCGGATGGCGATCAGATCGCCGCGCAACAGACGATCGATCGTTTGGTACAGGCTGTTGCGCTGACCGACGTTGATGACCTCGTCCTTGCCGCGTGCCTTGATGAGCTGCTGCATCCGGTATGGATGCATGGGCGCCTCAGTCAGCATGGCGAGGACGGCAAGGGCAAGCGGAGAGTGACGGACCATGGGCGGAGTCGGCATAGACTAGTCTTTGTGTGTCTAGTCATAATATAACTAGGTTATTGAGATTGGCAAGCTTGGGATGCCGAAATCTCTGTGCCCGTGGCGGACTGCACCGTTACGATGTGGTTCGCGCGAATGTGCTTAGGCACGGGCGCGAAGACCGTGATGGAACAAAGTGCATGATCGAGGAGCAGGCAATGAGCGGGACGAACGACCGGAGTGAGTCAGCGGCGGCGGCTGCGGCGCCGAAGTTCTGGCGTGATGACGCGTTGCCGTTCATCGAGGCGCGTTCCATCGAAGACGGCCGCGAAGTCTGCTACGCCAAACACTCGCACGAGACGTTCTCGATCGGCGCGGTGACCGGCGGCCATAGCGTGTATGTGAATCGCCACGCGAGCGAATGGGTCGGCGCCGGCGCGGTGGTGATGATGAATCCGGACGACGTGCACGCGTGTAACCCGGTTGCCGACGAGCGCTGGTCGTATCGGATGCTGCACGTTGAAGTCAATTGGCTCACGGGGTTGCAGCACGATCTGGGTTTCAGCGACAACCACGCGTTTCGCGCCTTCTCGCAGACCATGACGACGGACCCGGCACTATTCGATGGTTTGAACCGTCTATACGCGATCCTCGTGGAGGACGATAGGGAACTTATGCGCAAGGAAAGCGCCGCCGTTACCTTCTTCTCCGAAGTGCAACAGAAGTTGAATCCGGCTCCCTTGCCGGATGACGACGCGAGCGGTCAACTCGCGCAGGCCGCGGAATTCATCGCCGAAAACTGCACGCGTGCGCTGAAGCTGGAGGATGTCTGCAACGCGGCCGGGCTTTCCGCCTCGCACCTGATCCGCGCGTTCAAGCAGCGCTATGGCATGACACCGCATGCATATCTGATCAACCGGCGCATCCAGTACAGCCGGGCGCAACTGCGGCGCGGTTATCCGATTGCGGACGTGGCGCTCGATGCGGGCTTTGCCGATCAGGCGCATCTGCAACGGACCTTCAAGCGGCTGGTTGCTGCGACGCCGGGGCAGTATCGCAGTTGAAGGGAGGTTGTGCGGTTCGTGTCACGCGATCAGCAGATACAGCGCGCTAGCCGCGAGCAGCGTCGCCATCGCGCGATTGAACAACCTCACGCGCGTCGGCTCCTGCAGGTACCGACGCAGAAAGGTGCCGGCATACGCCCAACTCGCAATCGACAGATAGCACACCACGAAATACACGACAGTGAATTGCCAGACGAGCCGGCCGTCGCCATCTGCCGCGTAGGCGCCCATGCCGACTAGAGACGCGAGCCAGGCTTTCGGGTTGAGCCACTGCATTGCGGCGCCGTAGGCGAAGGATGGTCCGCGAGTGGGCTTGTCCGCGCCGAGCTTGCCGTCATCGACGGCAAGTTTGTAGGCCATGTAAAGCAGAAAGCCAATGCCCGCCCATTTGACGATGTCGATCAGATTGGGGAAATACGCGAGCAACTCATGCAGCCCCAGGCCGATGAGCAATAGCAGCAACGTGAACCCGACGGTGGCGCCGGTTACATGCCGCATGCTTGCATTGAAGCCATGTTGCGCGCCGGCGCTGAGCGCGACGACGTTGACCGGACCGGGAGAGATCGACGAGGCCAGCGCGAACGCGGC
Source organism: Paraburkholderia fungorum (assembly GCF_902833645.1). Classification (GTDB taxonomy): domain Bacteria; phylum Pseudomonadota; class Gammaproteobacteria; order Burkholderiales; family Burkholderiaceae; genus Paraburkholderia; species Paraburkholderia fungorum. The sequence goes on along the minus strand of NZ_CADFGE010000001.1, from coordinate 1,139,901 downwards.
CATGGAGAGTAAGACGGTCATCTGATGCCTCGATACGTGAGTGCGCAGGATTTGCGACGCTCAACGGTATCGGGCAGTGGGCAGAGGTGTATTGAAGGAAATTGCTTTCAGTGGAGTTCCGCCGCAGCGCCGCAGCATTTCTTGAATTTTTTGCCGCTGCCGCAAGGACATGGGTCGTTGCGGCCGACCTTGGGTTCGGTACGCTGGATCGTGGCGGTGAGTTTCTGTTCGTGGACGGCCTGACGGTAAGGGAGCCAGAACCGATAGATCGCGGCGATGCTGGCGGGAATCTGGTTGGTGAGGGATTCGCGCTGTTCCGGTGTGGCGATCAACGCCAATTCTTCAGGCGTCAGTCCGTCTGAACCCATCAAATGCAGCGGATTTAGCCATGCCTGGCCCTGCTCGCTATCGAACAGCGCTTGCCAGTCTGCTCGAACCAGCGCGAGGCCCTGCATGAAGCCGAAAGCCCACGCTTCGCCGTCGATGTATTCGCGCTCGCTGTCGTCAACGCGGCTGAAGCCGAACACCGGCTCGAACTCGTCGGGGTCATCCTCCAGACTGATGACGATGCCGTTCATATTCCGCAAGATCAAACCGAGAATGTGCTGCGCCTGATCCATTGTTTCGAATGCAGGTGCGTCATCCTCGCTCGGCCCCCAGACTCCCGGCAGCCAGTAACTGGGCGGTACGGTAGTCGGCCCGATTGCGAGTGCGGTCAGGTATCCGTCGAGCCCTTCGATCGTTAACGTTTCCTCCGACGTCAGATCGGAGACCAGAAATTCATCGAGTTCGTCGAATTCTTTTTCGGAAAGCGGGATACCGAGATCGCCTGGTTTTAGCTTGGACTTGGACATAGCGATGAGGCTCCGCAACTACGAATCGTGGGTCCCGATGGCATGGCGGGGAATGGGGGAGGCGGCATTTTGATACCGCGCTGGGTGTGCAGGTGAGTTCATTTTACGGTACCTGCGCCGACGGATTTCGGCGCGCCCGATAGGGGCCGCGCTCGCTGATGTATGCCACCTTCGAGCTTCAGAAAAGATTGATGAAATGCTTGGTCTGGATTCTCCGATTCCGGCGAAGGCCAGCTTTTGAGGCCTGCACGTGCGGGCTACAGACGAAAAAAAAGCACCGCGATCGCTCGCCAGTGCTTGATTTCCTACTGCCAAATTCGGTGGTGGGGCGTGAGTGACTCGAACACTCGACCTACGGATTAAGAGTCCGCTGCTCTACCAACTGAGCTAACGCCCCCAACAGAAGCGAAATTATGCCGAAACTTTCCGAGATTGCCAAGCCCCTTTAGCAGATTTCTTAAAAATTCCGGAGCGGAGGGCCCCGTATCCGGAGCTCGTCGTCGTCAGGCGCCTTGAAGGCATAGGGATCACCGTCCCGGTATCATGTCGCGGATACCTGCCGCTCGAAGCCTCGCGCGGCGTTCGACCGGGGGACCGCCATGGATGACAAAGAGATTAACGAGTTGCTGGACCGCATCCTTGCGCCCTGGGTCCGTGCGCTCACGCTGACCCCGGTCAAGGTCGACGAAGAAAGCGCGACCTTGCGGCTGCCGTTTTCCGGCGGCCTGCGTCATTCGGGCGGTGTGATCTGCGGGCAAGTATTCATGGCGGCCGCCGACACGGCGATGATCGTCGCCATCTCGGCCGCGCTCGGCGGCTTCAAGCCGATGAGCACGGTGTCGCTCAACATCAGTTTCATGCGTGCGGTCCGCAACGGTGACGTCCTGATCACCGCGCGCGTGCTGCGCATGGGCCGCAATCTTGTGTTCGGCGAAGTCGAGTTATTCGACGAAGCCGGCAACATGGCCGTCCACGCCACCACCACCTACGCGCTGCTCGACTGAGGCCCAAACGGGCTCGCAAGCTGTATTAGAGGAAAAAGCCAAGATGTTCGATCAGGTCGTATTCGCTGGCGGCGGCAATCGCTGCTGGTGGCAGGCGGGGTTCTGGGACGTGGTGCAGCCGGAACTGGCTATCCGCCCGCGCGTCATCACCGGCATCTCGGCCGGCGCCGCTACTGCGTGCATGCTTTACACGCGCGATTCCGACTGGGTCATGCGCTATTACGAAGGCGCGCTGCGCCACAACACCCGCAACGCGTACTGGGGCAATCTGCTGCGCGGCGAATCGGTTTTTCCGCATTACCGGATCTACCGGCAGGCACTACTGGACATCTACAGCGACAAATTCTCCACGCTTGCCGACGCGCCCGAAATCCGCATCGGCGTATCGCACCTGCCGCGCTGGCTCGGCGCGCGAAGCGCGGTCGCCGCCGGCCTGATTGCGTACAACATTGAGAAATACGTGCGGAAAACGCTGCATCCAACGCTGGGTCAGACGCTCGGTTTTCATCCGGAATTCGTGCGCGCGCAGGATTGCGCGACAGTCGAGGATCTCGCCGATCTGATTCTGCAATCCTCGAGTACGCCACCGTTCACGCCGGTTTTGCGACGCAATGGCCGGCCGGTGCTGGATGGCGGAATGGTCGACAATGTGCCGGTCGGTGCGCTCGACGCAGAAGCGCCCGGCAACGTGCTGGTCATGGTCACGCGTCTTTACCCGCGGCCGCAGATGTTCGTCGTGCCGCACGGCGTGCAGCAACGGCTGTATGTGCAGCCGTCGCGCAAGGTGCCGATTTCGAGTTGGGATTACACGAGCCCGTCGCAGATGGTGCACGCGTACAACCTCGGCCGAACCGATGGTGAGACCTTTCTCGAGCGTGTGCCCGATCTGCTGGAAGCCGGCGCGCACGAAGCGCGCTGAGCCTGGAGGGGCAACGGCGCCGCGGCGCCGAAGATTAACGCCGCCGCCCGCCCTGCAAGGCTTCCGGATTCGCGACGCTGGACGTATCGCCGGCGTCGAAAGCCAGAATGTTCTGGAACGCCGCGGTGAAATACAACTCGTAGCTCTCGCGTTCCACGTAGCCAATGTGCGGCGTGCAAATCACATTTTCCATGCGCAGCAGGCTGTAGCCCTGCAGAATCGGCTCGCTTTCGTAGACATCGATCGCGACCATCCCCGGACGGTTGTGCGACAGCGCGTTCACCAGCGCGTTTTCGTCGAGCAATTCAGCGCGGCTGGTGTTTACAAGCAATGCGGTCGGCTTCATCCGCATCAGATCTTCCTGCTTGACGATGCCGCGCGTGTCGTCGTGCAGACGCAGATGCAACGACAACACGTCGCTCTGCTCGAACAGCGCTTCGCGGCTCTCGGCCACGCTATATCCGTCAGCGCGCGCCGCTTCGCGCGAATGCTCGCGCCCCCAGATCAGCACGTTCATACCGAACGCCTTGCCGTAGCCGGCAAGCAGGCGGCCGATCTTGCCGTAACCCCAAATTCCCAGCGTTTGACCGCGCAACACCTGGCCCAACCCGAAGTTCGGCGGCAGCGCCGACGTCTTCAAACCGGACTGCTGCCAGGCCCCTTGCTTAAGGTTTGCTACGTATTGCGGAATCCGTCGCTGAGCCGCCATGATGAGTGCCCAGGTCAACTCGGCCGGCGCGATCGGCGAGCCGCTGCCTTCCAGCACGGCGATGCCGCGCTCGGTACAGGCCGCCAGATCGATATGGCTGGAGACTTTGCCAGTCTGACTGATCATGCGCAAACGCGGCAACTTGTCGAGTAATTGCGAGCTGATGCGGGTGCGTTCGCGAATCAGGACGAGGGCGTCGACTTCGGAAAGACGGCTCGCCAGTTGACCGAGACCGCGTACCGTGTTGTTGAAAACTTTGACCTCGTGGTCGGCCAGCAGTTGAAAGCAATCGAGCTTGCGGACGGCGTCCTGGTAATCGTCGAGGATGGCAATCTTCATGGTATGTGTCTTGCGACGCACCATAGCGGTGCGGAACGGAGTGTTATGCTGACTGTGCCACCATGTGACCCAGGTCACATGCCGGTCTGGCTGAATGCCTTACTGTAGAAGCTGCCGCGAAGAACGGAAGCGCCACGGAAAGGCCGATTGACATCGTTTTTAACAGTTTGTTGCGTGTTGAGGCAAGCCGCTTTACAGACGGTTGCAGACAAGCCGTCGGCAAAACGGTGTATCGGCGCCTCCGCGCAACGGGCTGTGTGGCCCACGATGACCTGCACAATACCGCGTCGGCTTGTAGAAATGCCGTCGCGACGAATTGAACGCCTCTCGCATGCAGCGTCTCTGGGCTTGTACCGTTTTTCTATTGCTTTCAAAACGGAGACAAGTCGATGAATCATCCCTCATTCGAAGGACAGCCCAACGTCGAGGTGTCCGCAGCGGCGCCCTCGTGGGTCAAGCACCGAAAATTGATCGACTGGGTCCAGCGCGTTGCCGCCATGACCAGGCCCGATAAGATCGTATGGTGCGACGGTTCACAGGAGGAATACGACCGCCTCTGCGCCCAGATGGTCGAGGCCGGCACCCTCAAGAAGCTCAATCCCGCCAAACGTCCCAATTCTTATCTCGCATGGTCCGATCCGTCGGACGTGGCGCGTGTCGAAGACCGCACCTTCATTTGCGCGCAGCGTCGTGAAGATGCCGGCCCCACCAATAACTGGATGGAACCCGCCGAAATGCGCGCGACGCTCGACGGCCTGTTCGACGGCGCCATGCGCGGGCGCACCATGTACGTTGTGCCGTTTTCGATGGGCCCGCTCGGTTCGCCGATCGCGCACATTGGTGTCGAGTTGAGCGACAGTCCGTACGTGGTGACCAACATGCGCATCATGACGCGTATGGGCCGCAAAGTGTACGACGTGCTGGGCGAAGACGGCGAGTTCGTGCCGTGCGTGCATTCCGTCGGCGCGCCGCTCGCGGCGGGCGAGAAAGACGTGCCGTGGCCGTGCAACAAGACCAAATACATCGTTCATTTCCCCGAGTCGCGCGAAATCTGGAGCTATGGCTCGGGCTACGGCGGCAACGCGCTGCTCGGCAAGAAGTGCTTCGCGCTGCGCATCGCCTCCACCATGGGCCGCGCCGAAGGCTGGCTCGCCGAACACATGCTGATTCTCGGCGTGACGTCGCCGGAAGGGCGCAAGCATCACGTCGCGGCGGCGTTTCCGTCGGCGTGCGGCAAAACCAACTTCGCGATGCTGATCCCGCCGGAAGGCCTGAACGGCTGGAAAATCTCCACGATCGGCGACGACATTGCGTGGATCAAGCCGGGTAAGGACGGCCGCCTGTATGCGATCAATCCCGAGGCCGGCTATTTCGGCGTCGCGCCGGGCACGAGCGAGAAAACCAACTTCAACGCGATGGCGACGCTGAAGGAAAACGTCATCTTCACGAACGTCGCGCTCACGGACGACGGCGACGTCTGGTGGGAAGGCATGACCGACGAGCCGCCCGCGCATCTGATCGACTGGCAGGGCAAGGACTGGACGCCGGCGAGCGCGAAGGAAAGTGGGCGCAAGGCCGCCCACCCGAACGCACGTTTCACGGCGCCGGCCTCGCAGTGCCCGTCGATCGATGCCGACTGGGAGAACCCGGCGGGCGTTGCGATCGACGCGTTCATCTTTGGCGGCCGCCGTTCGACGACCGTGCCGCTCGTCACTGAAGCCCGCAACTGGGTTGAAGGCGTCTACATGGCGGCGACCATGGGCTCGGAAACCACCGCGGCGGCGGCGGGGCAGCAGGGTGTGGTGCGCCGCGATCCGTTCGCGATGCTGCCGTTCTGCGGCTACAACATGAGCGACTACTTCGGACACTGGCTGAAAACCGGTGAGCGTCTCGAGCAACTTAACGCCAAACTGCCGAAGATCTTCTGCGTCAACTGGTTCCGCAAGGGTCCGGACGGCAAGTTCGTCTGGCCGGGCTTTGGGGAGAACATGCGTGTGTTGAGCTGGATGGTGGGGCGCATCGAGGGTAAGGCGCAGGGCCAGGAGCATGCGTTCGGCGTGTCGCCGCATTATGAGGACATCGACTGGAGCGGCCTCGAGTTCAGCCGCGAGCAATTCCAGCAGGTGATCTCGGTCGACGACGCGGCCTGGCGCGATGAACTCGAACTGCATGCCGAACTCTTTGATACGTTGCAGCAAGGTCTGCCTCCTGCTTTGACCGAGGCAAAACGCGCGTTTGAAGAAAAACTCGCTGCGTGACTATGTGAGTCTTCACTTCGCGTAAGAACCGCCTTCGGGCGGTTTTTCTTTGCCATATCGCCTCGGCATTCGATTTCCTCTGATTTCGCAATGCCGGGCCAACCTTTGCATCTGTTCGAACAAAAAAGACAGTGCAAGCTGCGGCGCAGCAGATTGTTTCCATTACCGGAACAATCGCGACTCCTGCCCCACGCTGGGGAGCACAGTGGCACAAATATCGACAATATTTCGCCTTTCACGGGCAACTTCTGCACGATTTCGCGAGTCGTAGGAGAATTCCAAGTTCGCTTCACTGGTTTTCACTAATTGTCAGGAAGCTGTAACACGGCAGGAGTTGTCCCATGGATCATTTGCAGTCGATGCGAGTTTTCGTCAAAGTGGCGGATCTCGGCAGTTTTGCCCGCGCTGCGAGCGCGATGGATATTTCCAATGCAGTTGCCACCCGTCACGTTGCCGATCTCGAAGGCCGTCTTGGTACACGGCTGCTTAATCGCACAACCCGCAGCTTGTCCCTGACCGAATCCGGCCAGGTTTATCTCGAGCGTGCCCGTCAGATTCTCGACGAACTGGAAGACGTCGAGCAGATGGTGGTCGCGCGCAATCACGAACCCGTCGGCACATTGCGAATCGTCGCGCCGGTGGTGTTCGGGTTACATAACCTTGCGCCCGTGTTGCAGACATACGCGGAGCGCTATCCGAAAGTCATCCCCGATGTCACGCTGGTCGACCGTCAGGTCGATCTGGTCGAAGAAGGTTTCGACGTGGGCGTGGTGGTCACCCGGCAGATGCGCAGCGCAAGCATTGTCACGCGGCGTTTGACCACGGGTTGCATGACGGTGTGTGCAACGCCCGCCTATCTGGAGAAGCACGGCACGCCGACGCGTCCTGAGCATCTGCTCGAGCATCCGTGTTTGAGCTTGCCCTCCGAGTATTGGGGCGACGAACGTGTGTTCACGGGTTCGGAAGGCGAAGTGCGTGTGCGTCCGTCTAACGTGATCGTGGCGAACAACACGGAAATGCTCCGGCAGTTTGCGTTGCTCGGTATGGGCATCGCGATTTTGCCGAGTTATCTGATTGGTCGCGACATGACGCGCGGCAGGCTCGTGCGCTTGCTCGGCGATTACCGTTTGCCGCAGGTCGAGATCAACATCGCGTATCCGAGCCGCCGTCACCTGCCGGCCAAGGTGCGTACGTTCATCGATCATCTGGTCGAGCATTTCAGCCAGACGCCGAACAGTCTGCTCGGCGAGCAGTGGATCAAGGACGGCCTTGAGAGGCCTGCCACGTCCACCGCGCCCGATGCCGCGGATCACATGCCACCGGAAGCGTTCGATGGCGCTGAGCCGCTGTCACGACTGCTGGACAGCGAACTGTCGCCGATGCCGAAGACGTTGGCAAAGACGACGAATCGACCGCGGCCTACCGCTATATCGCCGCTGTAACTTATTTGGCCGACAAATAAAAAGGCGCAGTCACGGAAGTGACTGCGCCTTTTTTACTGGCAATTTCGGGAGCTGACCGGAAGCTGAGCGTGTTTCCGGTCACGCACTCCTGAGAATTACGACCCGGTTTTGCGCGCTGCCGTTTTCTTCGCAGGTGCTTTTTTGGCCGCTGCGGTCTTCGTAGCAGCGGCCTTGGTGGCGGGCGCCTTCTTCGCCGCAACCTTCTTGGTGGCAGGCACAGCCTTCACTGCGACCGATGCATCTTCGTCGTCCGACTCGGGCGCCGCCTTCGCTGCTGCCTTGGCCGCTGCGGTCTTCGCAGCCGTTTTGGCCGAAGGTTCTTTCTTCTCGAACTCGAAGCCGATCTTGCCGTCGTTCTGCTTGACGAGAAACGCCTTGAAGTTACGGCCGGTACGCGACGACTTGAAGTTCGTCAGCAGATCAGTGCGTCCTTCTTCGAGCAATTTAGCCATCTGCTCGCGGGCGATTTCCTGCTGAAGAATGACCTTGCCCGAGCGGAAGTCACAAGTCTTCGGATTGGCGACCGAGTTCTCGCAGACATAGCTCATGCCGTGTTCGAACACGCGACCTTTGCACTTCGGACATGCGCCGACCGGCTGTTGATCGGAGAAGTCAGGCGGTTCACCGTCCTCACCACCCGAATCCTGACCGAAGTCGAATTCGAGCTTGTAGTTCTTGATCTCGTCGTCGAGCGAGAGCTTCAGGATCGCGGAGAACGGACGGCCCATCTTGCTGCGGAAGCCCGACAGCGGTCCGATTGTCTTGTTCTGCAAAAGCTCTTCAACTTCCGGAATTTCGAACTGACGTCCGCCCGGAATCTTCGAGATTGAGAACTCGCATTTCGAGCACGCGAAGCGCCGGTAGTTTTCCTTCACCTGGCCGCCGCAATTCGGACACGGCGTTTGCAACGTCGCATAATCGCCTGGGATCGTGTCCGAATCGTATTCCTTCGCGCGCTTGACGATGGTCTGCGTCATGCGGGCGATTTCCTGCATGAACGCGTCGCGCGGCAGGTTGCCCCGCTCCATTTGCGAGAGTTTGTATTCCCACTCGCCGGTCAATTCCGGCGCGGTCAGTTCTTTCACACCGAGACCGCGCAGCAGGGTCATTAGCTGGAAAGCCTTGGCGGTCGGGATCAGATCGCGGCCTTCGCGGACCAGATACTTTTCGCCGAGCAGCCCTTCGATAATGGCGGCGCGCGTGGCCGGCGTACCGAGCCCCTTGGCCGCCATGGCTTCACGCAATTCGTCGTCTTCAACGAGCTTGCCCGCGCCTTCCATGGCCGACAGCAGCGTTGCTTCGTTGTAGCGTGCGGGTGGTTTCGTCACCAGTTGCTGGGCGGCGATCTTGTCCGTCTTGACCTTTTCGTCTTTCTGCACCGGGACCAGGTTTGCGTCTTCACCGCCGATTTCGCGACCGTAGATCTGCAACCAGCCCGGCTCAACCAGCACCTTGCCTTCAGTCTTGAAGTGATGGCCGACCACTTCCGTGATCCGGGTCGTCACACGGAATTCGGCAGCCGGGAAGAATACCGACAGGAAGCGCTTCACGACCAGGTCGTAGAGCTTCTGTTCCGGTTCGGACAGATTCTTCGGCGCCTGCAGCGTGGGGATGATTGCGAAGTGGTCGCTGATCTTCGAGTTGTCGAAGATGCGCTTGTTCGGCTTCACCCAGCCCTTGTCCAGCACCTGCTTGGCAAACGGCAGATAGTTGTTGCTCTCCTTGAGCATGCCGAGCGTCTGCTTGACCGTATCCATATAGTCTTCCGGCAACGCGCGCGCGTCGGTCCGGGGATAGGTCAGCACCTTGTGCTTTTCGTACAGCGCCTGGGCAAGACCGAGCGTGTTCTTGGCAGAGAAGCCGAAGCGGCCGTTGGCCTCCCGCTGCAAGCTGGTCAGGTCGAAGAGCGCCGGCGACAGTTGCGTGGACGGCTTCGATTCTTCCGTCACCGTGCCGATCTGGCCGCGGCAGGCCGCGACGATCGTTTCGGCGGCGGGCAGCGCCCACAGGCGCGAATCGCGCTTTTCCGGGTCGAACTCGTCGCGCTTGAATTTCGGATCGAACCAGCGCCCCTCGTAGAAGCCGGCCGCGCAGACGAACTCCGCTTTCACTTCCCAATAATCGCGCGGCACGAAGCGGCGAATCTTTTCTTCGCGCTCGACCACGATCGACAGCGTCGGCGTTTGCACCCGCCCGACCGTGGTCAGGAAGAAGCCACCGCCCTTGCTGTTGAACGCGGTCATGGCCCGCGTGCCGTTGATCCCGACCAGCCAGTCCGCTTCGGAGCGGCAGCGCGCCGCATCGGCGAGCGGCTGCATTTCTTCGTCGCTGCGCAGACGGGCAAAGCCGTCGCGGATCGCGCCCGCCGTCATGGATTGCAGCCAGAGGCGCTGCACCGGCTGCTTGGCTTTTGCGTGCTGCGCGATCAGGCGGAAAATCAGCTCGCCCTCGCGCCCCGCGTCACATGCGTTGATCAGGCGATCGATATCTTTACGCTTGAGCAGCTTGGTCAGCACCTTCAGGCGCGACTCGCTCTTGGCGATCGGATTCAGATCGAAATGCGGCGGAATGACGGGCAGATTGGCGAAGCTCCACTTGCCGCGTTTGACTTCATAGTCTTCGGGCGCGGCGATTTCCAGCAAGTGGCCGACTGCCGAGGAAAGGACGTACTCGTCGCTTTCGTAGTATTCGTCATGCTTGGTAAAACCGCCCAAAGCGCGCGCGATGTCGTTCGCGACGGAAGGCTTTTCGGCGATGATCAGTGCTTTGGACATGACTCGATGTGAGGTTGGTAGATCCGGGTTGATGGCCTTGAGTGCGCTTTTGCCAGCGCGACCCTCGTTTGCGACCTTTGCGACCCAATAACGACCGCTTTATAGCACACGGCGCGAGAGCGGCGTGTCAAGTGCCATAAAAAGCGCGCCATGATAATTGCGCGCTCAGCAACCGTGCAAGCTGCGGAAAACGCGCCGTGTACCGCTCGCAACGCCCGTGCCGCAAGGTTCAGCGGGCGGTGGCCACATTCACGCGACGGTCAGCGCGGGCCGCAGTTTGGGCGCGCCGCTGATGCCCGGCACAGCCGTCAGGTCGGACAACATCCGCTCCACAATCGCCGCCTGCGGCAAAACCGTGCCAAAAAAACGTGTCGTTACTGAGTCTTCGATCAGGATGGTCGGGAAATTCTCGACGTCCAGATCGTCGAAGCGGTCCGCATGGGTTTCGATGTCGATCCATGCGAAACAGATATCCGGATGTTTATCCGCCAGGCGGTTGAAGGCTTCCCGATAGTCGCGGCAGGTTCCGCACCACTCCGCGCACAGGCAGGCGACGAACAGCGTGTCGGGTTCGTTGACGCGCTCGGCAATCCGGTCTTGGTCGGTGTCGAGATTCAGCGCGGGCATGGTGGTTCCTTGCGTACTTTTATCAGGTGCTTTGGCGCGAATGTAGCATGGCCGATTCCAAATCGCGGTCAACCCTGGTCAATGCGGGGTCAGCCGTGGGTCGCTCGTGCAAAGCGGCCGCCGGGCAGCGCGGTCACGTGGCCGGCGAGTTCGAGTTGCAGCAGCGTGTTTTGTAATGCTGCGTCTCCCATCTCGGTGCGGGTGGCAAGAATTTCAAGCGTGGCGGGGGCGTGACCGAGTGCGTCGAGGAGTTGCAGCGCTTCGGCGCTCATGATTGGCTGTGTTTCTACTGACGATGCGGGCGCCGTAGCTGACCCCTGCTGGATCGCCACCGAGTGCGCCGCTGGCAAATCTCGCTGAATACCTTCCGACGTAGGCGTTTTGCGCGATTCAGGTGCGCCCGTACCGTTCCAGAGAGCCACCTGCTGGCCGGCGCCCTTCGCTGCCACAGGCTTGCCGAAACCCAACTCCTCCAGCACCTCGTCCGGCGTCTCCACCAGCTTCGCGCCCTGCTTGATAATCCGATGACAACCGCGCGACAACGGTGCATGAATCGAGCCCGGCAACGCGAAGATATCGCGCCCCATTTCATTGGCGAGACGGGCTGTGATCAGCGAACCGGAGCGCATTGCGGCCTCGACGATTACAACCCCGCTGACGAGGCCCGCGATCAGGCGGTTGCGTTGCGGGAAATTGGCGGCGCGCGCGGGCGTGCCGAGCGGCCACTCCGAAAGGATCGCGCCTTGCGCCGCAATCTGCCGCGCCAGCGCATGATGCGCGGCCGGATATACGAGATCCGCGCCAGTGCCGATCACCGCCACCGTGCTGCCGACACCTTCGAGACCGCCCCGGTGCGCGGCGCCGTCGATACCCAGCGCCAGCCCCGACACGATAGTGACGCCCGCTTGCGAAAGCTCACGCGCGAAGCGTTCGGCGTCTTCGGCGCCCTGTGGGGTTGCGCTGCGGCTGCCCACCAGCGCGACCGCTCTGGTGTGCAGCAGATTCAACCGGCCCTTTATATATAGTAGCGGTGGCGGATCAGGCATGGTGAGTAACGCCGGCGGGTAGGCAGGATCATCGAGGGTCACCACATGGTTGCCGGACAGCTTGCGCCACGCGATTACCGCATCGAGTTGCGCGTCGAACTCCAGGCTGGGCGGTGTCAGTACAGCACGCGCCGCAGCTTCGCCTGCAACCCCGGCAAGGACCTCGAACGGTTGATTAAAAATCGCTTCCGGCAGTCCAAAAGCGCTCAGCAGTAGACGCAGCGCGGCGGGTTTCAGCCCTGGCGCAAGGGAAAGCCGCAGCCAGGCGGCGAGTTCAATATGGGTTGCGGGCAAGGTACGCATTGAGAGTCGATCCTCTTATAGCGCCAGCGGGCAGGCGGGCGCCATGCTAAAATTTTCATCATCCGAAATAACTGCAGCGCCGCGCCCACCCGCGCGGGCCCGTCGTTTAGCGCACGTGGCGCGTTGAATCGAACCGGTTCGACACCATCTATCGTCTGCGTAACGCGATGCGTCCACAACCTGGCCGAATGGCCAACGCTAGCCTTCCACCGGGCAGCGGCGCCTATAAAACACACTCAAGATCATGGCTTTACTCAACATCCTCAATTACCCGGACAAGCGGCTGCACAAGATTGCGAAGCCGGTCGAAGTGGTCAACGACCGCATCCGCCGGCTCGTCGCCGACATGGCCGAAACGATGTACGCCGCGCCGGGCGTCGGCCTCGCGGCGACCCAGGTGGACGTGCATGAACGCGTGGTCGTGATCGACGTGTCGGAAACGCACGACGAACTGCTCGCCTTCATCAACCCGGAAATCATCTGGTCGAGCAACGAAAAGAAGCTCTCGGAAGAGGGCTGTCTCTCGGTGCCGGGCATTTATGACAACGTCGAGCGCGCCGAGAAAGTGCGCGTGCGGGCGCTGAACGAGAAGGGCGAGACTTTCGAGATCGATTGCGAAGGCTTGCTGGCCGTGTGCATCCAGCACGAAATGGATCACCTGATGGGCCGTGTGTTCGTCGAGTACCTGTCGTCGCTGAAGCAGACGCGCATCAAGAGCAAGATGAAGAAGCTCGCCCACGCGATGTAATGCGCGTCCACCTCGCCTACCGCACCCGTTCATGAGTCATTCGTTGCGCGTCATCTTTGCCGGTACGCCGGAGTTCGCCGCGGCCGCGCTGGCCGCGATCCACGGCGCCGGTTTTCCGGTGCCGCTCGTGCTGACCCGGCAGGATCAGCCTGCAGGACGCGGGATGAAACTACAGGCGAGCCCGGTCAAACGCTATGCGCAGGAGCATGGCATTGCCGTCGCGCAGCCGCCTTCGCTGCGCCGCGCCGGCAAATATCCGGCTGAAGCCACCGCTGCGATCGATCAACTGCGCGCCACGCCTCACGACGTGATGGTAGTGGCCGCCTATGGTCTGATCCTGCCGCAAGAAGTGCTCGATATTCCGCCGCTAGGCTGCATCAACATTCACGCATCGTTGTTGCCGCGCTGGCGCGGCGCCGCGCCGATCCATCGCGCGATCGAAGCGGGCGACGCCGAAACCGGCATCACATTGATGCAGATGGACGCCGGCCTCGATACCGGGCCGATGATCTCCGAAGCGCGCACGCCGATTTTGGACAGCGACACCACGGCCCTCCTGCATGACCGTCTCGCGCAAGCGGGCGCCAGGCTGATCGTCGACGCGCTAACCGAACTGGAGCGCAGCGGCAAGCTGGCGGCAACGCCGCAACCGGCGGACGGCGTGACCTACGCGGAAAAGATCGGCAAGCACGAGGCTGCGCTCGACTGGCGCAAGCCGGCTGCGGTTCTCGCTCGCCAGGTGCGCGCGTTCGATCCGTTCCCCGGCGGCGTGGGCACGCTGGAAGACGGCACGTCGATCAAGATATGGGCGGCGGTTCCGGCCGAGGCGCAAGGCAGCAGCGCGCCCGGTGTGATCGTGGACGTCTCTCCAGAGGGCGTCGTGGTTGCTTGTGGCGAGGGCGCACTGCGTCTCACGCAACTGCAAAAACCCGGTGGCAAGCGCTTGCCGGTGCGCGAATTCCTGGCCGGTGCGGCATTGGCGGCCGGTCAGCGTTTCCAGCTTCCCGAAGCAAAATAACCGAGTTGAACCTACCTTGAACATCGTCCATTCGGCCGATGTTCAGGAGCCCCGCCGCGAGCCTGTGGCGCGTTAGAATCCTCTATGCAACGGGCCGTGGGCAGGCCGTGTTTAGAGGATCCCCATGTTTGGCATCACCCATTTCGAGTTTTTCGTCGTCGCGGTCTTTCTGCTGAACGTGACCCCCGGTCCCGATACGGCGTATATCGTCGGGCGCAGCGTCGCCCAAGGGCGTGGCGCAGGGCTGATGTCCGCGCTCGGCATCTCCGCCGGCTGCTGTGTTCATTCGCTGGCTTGCGCGTTTGGCTTGACGGCGCTGCTGGCCGCGTCGGCCACCGCGTTCACGGTTATCAAGTTCGTCGGCGCTATTTATCTGATCTACCTCGGCGTGCGGCTGGTTTTCGCCAGGCCGGCGGCCGACCAGGCCGCGGGCGAAGCGCGCGGTGCCGGCACGCCAAAATCGCTGCGTCAGCTATTCCTGCAAGGCTTCTGGACCAATGTGCTGAACCCCAAGGTGGTACTGTTCTTCGTGTCGTTTTTTCCGCAATTCGTCACAACCGGCAGCGACCATAAGGCGCTGGCGTTCCTCATGCTCGGCGTGGTCTTCGTCGTGATGAGCATGATCTGGAACAGTTTTGTCGCGTGGATCGCCGGCAGCGTGACCCGTCGTTTCTCCGGCAAGCCGTCGGTGAAGAAATGGCTGGACCGCGGCGTCGGCAGCGCATTCGTTGGCTTGGGCCTCAAGCTCGCCACTGCCTCAAGATGATTGAATTTTCCTCGCGCGCCCATATCTAACAATTCGCTTACAATCAGTCGCCGCGATCATGCGGTGCAGATATGAATCCGCGTTAGGGCAAGGAGTTGCAGACATGTTCAATTGGGTCAAAACCGCGATGTTGATGGCCGCGATCACGGCCCTTTTCATCGTGATCGGCGGGATGATCGGCGGGTCGCGCGGCATGACGATCGCGCTCGTGATCGCGCTTGGAATGAATTTCTTTTCGTACTGGTTCTCGGACAAGATGGTCCTGCGCATGTACAACGCGCAGGAAGTGGACGAAAACAGTGCGCCGCAGTTCTACCGCATGGTGCGCGAACTCGCCACCCGCGCGAACTTGCCGATGCCGCGCGTCTACCTGATCAACGAAGATGCGCCGAACGCGTTCGCCACCGGCCGCAATCCGGAACACGCGGCTGTGGCCGCCACCACCGGCATCTTGCGCGTGCTGTCCGAACGCGAAATGCGCGGCGTGATGGCGCACGAACTGGCGCACGTGAAGCACCGCGACATCCTGATCTCCACGGTGTCGGCAACCATGGCGGGCGCCATTTCCGCGCTGGCGAACTTCGCGATGTTCTTCGGCGGCCGCGACGAAAACGGTCGTCCGACCAACCCGATTGCGGGCATCGCTGTTGCGTTGCTCGCGCCGATCGCCGGCGCGCTGATTCAGATGGCCATTTCGCGTGCCCGCGAATTCGAGGCGGACCGTGGCGGCGCGCAGATTTCCGGCGATCCGCAGGCGCTCGCCTCGGCGCTCGACAAGATTCATCGCTACGCGAGCGGAATTCCGTTCCCCACGGCCGAGCAGCATCCGGCCACCGCGCAGATGATGATCATGAATCCGCTGACGGGCGGCGGCATTGCGAACCTGTTCTCCACGCACCCGGCTACCGAGGAACGTATCGCACGTTTGATGGAAATGGCGCGTACGGGGCGCTTCGAGTAACGGGCTCACAGGCCCGGCATCGCGAAAGGCGAGTCCGCGGACTCGCCTTTTTTGTTTGATCTCTCGCCCCGGTCCGGGCTCCGCGGCTCCCGTCCCGCACCACGCTACAATGTATGTTGTTTGCGTTGCGCGCACCGCGCGGCCTGCCTTCGCCTCTTTCATGACTCCAAAGCCTTCTTCGCGTTCTGCTACTCCTTTGGCGCGCCCGCGCGAATCCCGTCTGTCGATATTGCACCTCGCGCCCGAATCGCTCGGTTTTGCGCTCGACTGCGCGGGCCAGGCCATCGGCGCCGTACGCCTCGGCGCGGCGTTGCCCGCCGCGCTGCAATCGGTATTCGTGTCCGCGCCTGAAGGCAGCGTCGCGGCCGCGCGCGGAGCCGTGCAGGACATCGCGTACCGCGCCATGCGGCGTCTCGGGACCGCCGAGTGGCTGATCGCGAAGCTGGTGAAGAAGGCGCCGCCGCCGCACGTCGGCCATGTGCTTGCCTGTGCGCTCGCGTTGCTGATCGATGATGAAGCAAATGCCGCCTACACCCCGTTCACGGTCGTCGATCAGGCTGTGAGCGCCATCGCTGCACGCCGTGAGTTCTCGTTTGCGAAGGGTCTGGTGAACGCTGTGCTGCGCAGTTTCCTGCGCGAGCGCGAAACGCTGTTGAACGCAGCGCAAGCCGACGAAGTTGCGCGCTGGAACTACCCGGTATGGTGGATCGACGCGGTCAGAGCCGCGTGGCCCGACGCCTGGCAAGCCGTGCTCGGCGCCGGCGACACGCAAGGTCCGCTGACGTTGCGCGTCAACGCGCGCCGCTCGACAGTCGATGCCTATCTGCAAGTGCTGCACGACCAGCACATTCGCGCGAGCCGGGCCGGTGAGTACGCCGTCAAGCTCGCGACGCCGATGCCGGTCGACCGTATCCCTGGCTTTAACGATGGCGTGGTATCCGTGCAGGACGCCGGCGCGCAGCTCGCCGCGCAACTGCTCGGCGTGCGTGACGGCATGCGCGTGCTCGACGCGTGCGCGGCGCCCGGCGGCAAGACCGGCCATCTGCTCGAACTCGCCAACTTGCAACTCGTGGCGCTCGAAAGTGACGCATCGCGCGCGCGGCGGATCGGTGAAAACTTGCTGCGGCTCAAGCTCGAAGCGGAAGTGCGTATCGGCGACGCGGGCACACCGGCAAAATGGCACGACGACATCGACCAGCCGTTCGATCGCATCCTGGCGGACGTCCCGTGTTCGGCCTCGGGCATCGTGCGGCGTCATCCGGATATTCGCTGGCTGCGCCGCGCGTCGGATATTCCCGCGCTGGTCGCCGAGCAGCGCCGCATTCTCGACGCGCTGTGGCCGCTTGTGAAGCCAGGCGGCGAGTTGCTCTATGTTACGTGTTCGATCTTTCCTGAAGAAGGCGAGTTGCAGGCACAGTGGTTTGGAAACAAGTATCAGGATGCGGTACGATTGGACGCGCCGGTGCAACTTTTACCTTCAGTTGCCCGCGCGCCCGCCGACACATCGGCCGGGTCCCATGCCGGAGATGTCGCTGAAGATAGCGCCGGCTCGAACTCAGACCACGACGGATTTTTCTACGCGCGCTTTCAGAAACGGTGACCATCAAACGCTTCTTCCCGCTTCGGCTCGCTGCCGTGCTCTGGATCGCGCTGGCCGTGTGGCTTGCCGTGCCGGGCGCGGCGTATGCCGATTCGATTGCGGTCCAGCGCGCCTCGCTGCAATCGGACAATACTGGCTGGAACCTCGACGCGCGTTTCGACTTCGAGTTGAACAGCAATCTCGAAGACGCCGTCAACAAGGGGATCCCGCTCTATTTCACAACCGACTTCGAACTGAGCCGGCCACGCTGGTACTGGTTCGACGAGCAGCCAGTCAGCGTGTCGCAGAGCATTCGCCTGTCGTTCCAGCCGCTCACGCGTGAGTATCGTGTGTCGAGCGTGTCGTCGGGTGGGTTGCAACTCGGCTTCAGCACGCTCAACGACGCGCTCGCCGTGATCAAGCACGTCACGTCATGGCATGTGATCGACCGCAGCCAGGTGCGTGTCGGGGAAACCTACAACGCCTCGGTGCGCATGCAGCTCGACATCGCGCTGATGCCCAAGCCGTTCCAGATCGACGCGGTGAACAACCGCGACTGGAGCCTGTCGTCGGATTGGAAGCGCTTTACCTTCACGGTGACCGAACGTGCTAAATAGAGTGCGCCGCGCCACCAGTGTGAGCAGCATCGTCGTGCGCGTGCTGGTGTCCACGGTCGCCGTGACGGCCGTGCTGCTGCTCGTGCTGCTGGCAGCGGCGAGCGCGAATACCGAGTTTTTCGACCGCTATTACCAGTGGCTGTACGCGGCCAACCTCGTGGTCGCGATGATCTTTTTGCTGGTGGTGGCGACGCTCGTCATCATCATCATCGCGCGGCTCAGGAAAGGTAAGTTCGGCACGCGGCTTTTAGCAAAACTCGCGTTTTTCATGGCGCTGGTCGGCGTGGTGCCGGGCGGCATCATTTACGTCGTCTCGTACCAGTTCGTGTCGCGCAGTATCGAGTCGTGGTTCGACGTGAACGTCGAGACGGCGTTGACGTCGGGTCTGAATCTCGGCCGCGGCATGCTCGACGCGTCGCTGTCGGATCTGCAGACCAAGGGCCGCTTGATGTCCGAGCAGTTGGCGAGCGCGGACGCCGCCGGCACGACACTGACGCTGCTGCGCCTGCGCGATCAGTTCGGCGTGCAGGACGCGACGATCGTCGAACCTACGCGCAGCATGTCGGGCGCGACGCCGGACATGCACGTGGTCGCGCAGGCGTCCGGCAATTACGCGACGCTGGTGTCGAACGACTTGCCCACGCCGCTGATGATCGACCAGGCCCGTGGCCGCGGCTATGCGGCGATCGAGGGTGAAGTCGACGGCGATCCGAACGCGCATGGCGGCAAGGGTGCGCTGCGGCTACGCGTCGTGCAGCGCATTCCCGATTCGAACGCGTCGCTGCTGCAGCCTACCGAACGCTTCCTGCAACTCACGCAGCCGGTGTCGCCCACGCTCGCGCGCAATGCCGACGCGGTGCAGCGCGCCTATCGCGAGTATCAGGAGAAGGCGCTGGGCCGCACCGGCTTGCGCAAGATGTATATCGGCACGCTGACGCTCGCGCTGTTCCTCGCCACCTTCATCGCGATGATGCTGGCGCTCGCGCTCGGCAATCAGCTGGCCCGGCCGTTGTTTCTGCTCGCGCAGGGCACCAAGGAGGTGACCGAAGGCGACTACACGCCAAAGCGCGAAATCAAATCGCGCGACGAACTGGGCTTTCTCACGCAGTCGTTCAATGCGATGACGCGGCAGTTGTCCGAGGCGCGCGCGGCGGTCGAGAACAACCGCATCGCGCTCGAGCATTCGAAGGCCTATCTGGAAAGCATTCTCGCGAATCTGACCGCGGGCGTGTTCGTGTTCGACCGGCAGTTCCGCCTCACCACGGCAAACCGCGGCGCTGAGCGGATATTCCGCCAGCAGTTCCAGGAAGTGCTGGGCTCGGCGCTGGAAAAGATCGGCGTGTTGAGCGAATTTGGCGGCATGGTGCGCAAGGCGTTTGCCGATCGCGAGGCCGCAAGCGGTGACGGTCATGACGATCGCGGCCACTGGCAGCAGCAGTTTTCGGTACAGGTGCCGGGTGAAACGGAGCCGCTCACGCTGCTTGTGCGCGGCGCGCGCCTCGTGTCCGCCACGGATCGCGACGCGGAAGACATGCAGACCTCCGGCTACGTGGTCGTGTTCGACGATATTTCGGACGTGATCTCGGCGCAGCGTTCGATCGCCTGGGGCGAAGTGGCGCGGCGTCTCGCGCATGAGATCAAGAATCCGCTCACGCCGATTCAGCTTTCCGCCGAGCGTTTGCAGATGAAGCTGGCCGACAAGCTGTCGCCGTCGGATGCCGACGTGCTGAAGCGCGGCGCCACCACGATCGTCAACCAGGTCGCGGCGATGAAGCAGATGGTCGACAATTTCCGCGACTACGCGCGTACGCCGCCGGCGGTGCTCGCCCATCTGCAGTTGAACGAACTGGTCAGCGAAGTGTTGACGTTGTACGGTATCGAAGAAGGCAAGGGCGCGATTCAGGTGGAGCTCGCTGACTTGCCGGCGATTCGCGGCGACGCGACGCAATTGCGTCAGGTGATTCACAACCTGTTGCAGAATGCACAGGACGCCGTGGCCGACGTCGAACAACCGCATGTGTTGCTCGAGACGAGGACAGTAGAATACGGAGACCCCGACGCGGAAGGCAAGATACGCGTCGCGGTGCGTCTAACAGTGTCGGATAACGGACCGGGCTTCCCAGCGCGTATCCTCACACGTGCATTCGAACCTTACGTGACAACCAAGGCCAAAGGTACAGGCCTGGGTCTTGCGATGGTCAAGAAGATCGTCGACGAACACGGTGCGCGCATCGACATTCGCAATCGCATGAAAGCGGGCGATGTGATCGAAGGCGCGCAGATATCGATCCTCTTCCTTCAACTGGCAGACGATGCCGCGGCACCTGGAGCAGGGCTGCGGCCGGCGCATGGCAATGCGTCGCAGGGAACGACAAAAGCAACAGTGCAGACAAGGGCAGCGTAAATGGCAACCATCCTGGTGGTAGATGATGAAATGGGCATCCGGGAATTGCTCTCGGAGATCCTGAGCGACGAGGGGCATGTCGTGGAGGCGGCGGAAAACGCGCAGGAAGCGCGCGAGTTCCGCTTGCGTCAGGCGCCGGACCTGGTGCTGCTCGACATCTGGATGCCCGATACCGACGGCGTGACCTTGCTCAAAGAATGGGCCGCGCAAGGGCAACTGACCATGCCGGTGATCATGATGTCCGGCCATGCAACCATCGATACGGCAGTTGAAGCGACCAAGATCGGTGCGCTCAATTTCCTCGAGAAACCGATTGCGTTGCAGAAGCTGCTGAAGGCGGTCGAGCAGGGCCTCGCCCGGGGCAATGCCGCAGCCGCGCCGGGCGGCGCGATCGCCACCAAGCAGGCGCTGCCGGCCAGTGCTTCGACCGTGGCGTCGGCGGCTTCATTGCCGATGCTGTCGTCGGATGGTATGGGCAGCGGCGCATTGGCCGCGCAAACGGCGTCGATCTCGTTCGACATCCCGTTGCGCGACGCGCGCGATGCGTTCGAGCGCGCTTACTTCGAATATCACCTGGCGCGCGAGAACGGCAGCATGACGCGCGTCGCGGAGAAGACCGGTCTCGAGCGCACGCACCTGTATCGCAAGCTCAAGCAGCTCGGTGTCGATCTCGGCAAGAACAAAGGGGAGTAACGGCCGCGTAACGCGTGCCGGGTCGGGCAAGCCAGATTTTTTCGAGAGGGGGCTTGCCGTGCTGCTGACCCTTTGATATCATTTCGTTCTTCGTTGGCCCGGTAGCTCAGTTGGTAGAGCAGCGGATTGAAAATCCGCGTGTCGATGGTTCGATTCCGTCCCAGGCCACCAGGATTCAGCCCCAGGAAATCGCAAGATTCCTGGGGCTTTTCCTTTTGTGGGCGTTCTCGTGGCGGCGTCGCCTGTGTGGTGCTGCGATGGGGCGTGCTCGGCGGCATTGTGCGTCGCGTGATAAAATCGCGCCAGTTCAAGGACTTGCGTGCGGCCGCGCGATTGGCGCGGCACTGCACCAGACATGTCTTTTCGTATCCCGAAGCTGGGCTTTTTTGCGCACGCTGCTGCGACACGGCAGCGCCGCAACAGGTGCCGAATCCTTCGCCCGACGATTAACGGTATAAGCGCCCAGCGACTCTGCATGCGGAAGGCGCGGCCTATACTGCTTTGGGCCGGCAACAGTGCCGGCACGCGTCGCGCCGCGTTGCTTGCATGGCGCACCTCGCGCAGCGCGACGTGGCACTCATCATTCACGGAGTTTCACGGTGATCCGCAAAGACGCTAAACGTAGCGCTCTGGTGCTGTTTTCCGGCGGCCAGGATTCCGCCACGTGCCTCGCCTGGGCGCTCGAACGTTATGAAACTGTCGAGACGCTGGGCTTCGATTATGGCCAGCGGCACCGAGTCGAACTCGAATGCCGCGAAGGGTTTCGCAACGCTGTGGCACGAGCCTTTCCGGCGTGGGCCGAACGCCTCGGCGAAGATCACATGATCGACCTGTCGGTGCTCGGTTCGATCAGCGATACCGCGATGACGCGCGAGATCGAGATCCACGCCACCGCCAACGGTTTGCCGAATACGTTCGTGCCGGGCCGCAATCTGATGTTCATGACGATCGCAGGCGCCATCGCGTATCGGCGTGGTTTGCAGGTGCTGGTGGGCGGGATGTGCGAGACGGACTTCTCGGGCTACCCCGATTGCCGCGACGACACGATGAAGGCCTTGCAGGTCGCGCTGAACCTCGGCATGGACACGCGCTTCCTGCTCGAAACGCCGCTAATGTGGCTCGATAAGGCCGACACGTGGCGTCTCGCGCACGAGTTGGGCGGCGAAGAACTGGTCGAGCTGGTACGCGTCGAGACGCACACCTGTTATGTCGGCGAGCGCGCCGAACTGCATGCATGGGGCTTCGGCTGCGGCGAATGCCCGGCGTGCCGCTTGCGCAAGCGCGGTTATGAAGCGTACCTGGCCGGCGAGAAGGTGACCGAGCCGGTCTGACGGCCTCACGGCAATTCTGCTCGCGCGTTGTTCAGGCATGCGCAGCACAACAGGCAATTATTTTCAGGAACACAAGGCAGACAGCAGCATGACTTACGCGGTCAAGGAAATCTTCTACACATTGCAGGGCGAGGGCGCGAATGCCGGGCGTCCGGCCGTGTTCTGCCGGTTCGCCGGCTGCAATCTGTGGTCGGGCCGCGAAGAAGATCGTGCGGAAGCTGTGTGCCGCTTCTGCGATACGGACTTTGTCGGCACTGACGGCGAGAACGGTGGCAAGTACCGTACGCCCGAAGAACTGGTGCAGATGATTGCGTCGCAATGGCCGGAAGGCGAAGGCGAGCGCTTCGTAGTCTGCACGGGCGGCGAACCGATGCTGCAGATCGATCAGCCGTTTGTCGATGCACTGCATGCCGCCGGCTTCGAAATCGCCATCGAAACCAACGGCTCGCTGCCGGTGCTCGAGACGATCGACTGGATCTGCGTGAGCCCGAAGGCCGACGCGCCGCTCGTCGTCACCAAGGGCAACGAGCTGAAGGTCGTGATTCCGCAGGACAACCAGCGTTTGTCCGAGTATGCGAAGCTCGACTTCGAGTATTTCCTCGTCCAGCCGATGGACGGCCCGTCGCGCGAGCTCAATACGAAGCTCGCGATTGACTGGTGCAAACGCCATCCGCAATGGCGCCTGTCGATGCAGACCCACAAGTATCTGAACATTCCCTGATTTGCCGTGCTGACGATTACACGAAAACTCGAATTCGACGCGGGCCACCGCATCCCCGATCACCGCAGCCAGTGCCGTAATCTGCACGGCCATCGCTACGTGCTCGAAATTACGCTGCAAGGCGACCTGGTCGACACCGAAGGTGCGCCGGATCGCGGCATGGTGATGGACTTCGCCGACGTGAAGTCGCTCGCGGTCGAGCATCTGGTTGACAAATGGGACCATGCGTTTCTCGTCTACGAAGGCGATACGCAGGTGCGCGGCTTTCTGGAAACCATGGCGGGGCACAAGACCGTCGTGCTCGATCGCATCCCCACCGTTGAAAATCTTGCCGCTGCTGCGTTCGATATTCTCGCGAACGTGTACGACGCGCATTACGGCGTGAATCTGCGTCTGCACAAGGTGCGTCTGTTCGAGACGCCGAATTGCTGGGCCGACGTCGTCCGGGATTAAATCCGGGGCCGCGCGATTCAGCTTCGCGGCCCAACCCCCGCGTTATTGTCACGGTATGATCGCTCCGATAACCACACGGAGCGAGACATGCTGGTCACCGCATTGCGTCGCAGCAAGCAGTCAGGCCGTCAGGGCCCGGGCGTCGGCCGATACTGGCGCGCCGGCATTGCCAACCGCGTTTCAGGCGATGCGTCGCATCGCCATGGGGCGCGGCAATGAGCACCTTCACGAATCCTCTCAAACAACGTCTGAAAGAAGCGGACCCGCTGTTCGGCCTGTGGCTGTCGCTCGGTAGCGATTCCGCCGCCGAGGCGCTCGCGCACGCCGGTTTCGACTGGCTGCTGATCGACATGGAGCACGCGCCAAACGATAGCGGCGACGTCACCTCGCAATTGCGCGCGATCGCCGCCGCACATCTGCCCAGCGAGCCGGTCGTGCGTGTGCCCGCCAGCGAGGCATGGCTCGTCAAGCGCGTACTGGACGCGGGCGCGCGCACGCTGATGTTCCCGAATATCGAAACCGCTGAAGAGGCGGCACAGGCTGTGCGTCTGACGCAGTATCCGACGGCCGATGCGCTCGACGGTCAGCGTGGCGTCGCCGGCGTGGTGCGGGCGGCGTCGTACGGCATGCGGCGCGACTACGTGCAGACCGCCAATGCGCAGATTGCGACCATCGTGCAGATCGAGTCGGCGCGAGGTGTGCAGGAAGTCGAAAAGATCGCGGCGACGCCGGGCGTCGACTGCCTGTTCGTGGGACCAGCCGATCTGGCCGCGAGCCTCGGCCACCTTGGCGATTCGAAGCATGCCGACGTGCAGGCGGCGATGGCGCGCGTCGTGAGTGCCGCCGACAAGGCCGGCATCGCCAGTGGAATTTTTGCCATGGACGCCGCGGGCGCAAAGCAGCATCGCGATGCCGGTTTTCGTTTTATCGCTCTGGCCGCCGACGTCATGTGGATGTTGCGCGCGACCCGCCAGGCGCTGCAGGAGGTGAGGACATGAAGGGGATGGTGCAGTGCGTCGCGGTAAGGCTGGCGGTCGCGGTGGCGTTGACGGTGAGCGCGACGGCGTATGCGCAGGACAATCGCGTCGCGAAGTCGAACGATCCGGAGACGCAAACCGCGGTCGCCGATTACAACGCCGGCAATCTGGCCGCGGCGCTGACCGAGTTCCGTAAAGCGGCGGAGCACGGCAGCCGGCTTGCCGAGTTCAACTACGCAATGATGCTGCTCAACGGTGAAGGCGCGCCGGCCAACGTCGACGAAGGCAAGAAGTGGCTGCGCAAAGCCGCCGACGCCAACATGTCGCACGCGCAGTACGTGTACGGCAAGATGTACGACGACGGCGAGTTCGTCGGGCGCGATCCGGTCGAGGCGCACCGGTGGTTCCTGAAGGCTGCGCAGCAGGGACATGTGCAGGCACAACTCGCGCTGGCCAATCAGTTCCTCGATGGCCGCGGTACGACGCGCGATAACCGGCAGGCGTTCCTCTGGTACAAGAAGGCTGCGCAAGGCGGCGACATGACCGCGCAGTATGTGACCGGTTCGTTCTACGAGCGTGGTGGCGACGGCGTGGACAAGAATCTGAACGTAGCGCGTGCGTACTACGCGGCAGCGGCGGTACAGGGCGATCCGGCGGCGAAACTCAAGTATCAGGAACTGAGCGCGCAATTGCGGGATCAGAAGGAAGTGAAGCCGCAGTAAATGAAAAAAGGGGCGCTCCTGAGTGGAGCGCCCCTTTTGTTTATCCAGGCTTTATTGCGAGGTCCGCGGTGTTTTTTCGCCCGGTGTCTTGTCTGTCAGCGTTCAGCGCGGCAGCCGAAGCGCCACGCCACGCTAGCTCTGCATCAAGCGTTTCTGCCGCGCGATGCTCATGATGAGCCCAATCGCGACCCCCAGCGTGGTCAGCGCGGTACCGCCGTAGCTCATGAATGGCAACGGCACGCCCACCACCGGCAAGATCCCGCTCACCATGCCGATGTTGACGAACGCATAGGTGAAGAACGCCATGGTCAGCGATCCGGCCAGCAGCCGCCCGAATAGCGTCGCACCATTGGCCGCGATGTACAGCCCGCGCGCGATCAGCAGCATATAAAGCGTGAGCAACACGATGCCGCCCGCGAGACCAAACTCCTCGGAAAACACAGCGAAGATGAAGTCGGTGTGCTTCTCGGGAATGAACTCCAGATGCGCCTGGGTACCCTTGAGCCAACCCTTGCCGAGTGGGCCGCCCGAGCCGATTGCAATCACCGCCTGAATGGTGTGGAAGCCCTTGCCGAGCGGATCGGAGGTTGGATCGAGCAGCGTACAGATACGGTGCTTCTGATAATCGTGCATCAGCGGCCATTGCACTTCCGGCTGACAGATCTTGTCCTGGAACACCGCGATCGAGCCCACCGCGATCACGCCCGCAATCAGCACCGGCACGATCAGCTTGAAACTGAGCCCCGCGAAATAAATGACGAAGAAGCCGGCCGCGAACACCAGCACGGCGGTGCCAAGGTCCGGTTGTTTGGCGATCAGACCGACCGGCACGATCAGGATCACGAAGCCGACCAGAAAGTCGTACCAACGCATCACGCCTTCGCGGCGCTGATAGTACCAGGCAAGCATCAGCGGTGTAGCGATCTTCAGAATCTCCGACGGCTGGATCACCACGCCGACGTTGATCCAGCGCTTGGCGCCCTTGCGCGTGAGGCCGAACAGCGCCACCGCCACCAGTAACGCGATCCCGAACGTATAGAGCGGGACCGCGAAGCGCATCAGCGTGGTGGGTGGGACGTTGGCCAGCGCCCACATCAGCACGAACGTCAGCAGGATGTTGCGCAACTGGTCTTCCACTCGCCCGGGCATGTCCAGCGTCGCGCTGTACAGCGTGACGATGCCCACGCACAGCAGCAGAAACACGATCAGGGCGAGCGGCCGGTCAAAGCCCACGAACATCCGCTTGATGCGGTCGAGCCAGGCGCGCTTGTCGAATTGCATGCCTTTCTCCTTACTCGTCGATGCCGCCGGAAACCGGCTGGCGTGGCGACGTAGGCTGAATACTGTCGTCCCGCGACGGCAGCGCCGCGGTCGGCGCCGGCTCGCTGGCAGGACGGGGTTTGTGCGGAACGCCCGATTTACGCGGCGCTGCGTTCTTCGCCGTGGCGGACGCCGGCACAGCCGCCGACGCGCCGAATGTGCCGGACGCCGAAGCCGCCGTCGCCGCTGACGACGCTGCCATCGGGGCCGATGCGGCCGCAGCAGCGGAAGCCGCCGCAGCCGTCGACGCCGCGCCCGGCATCGGTAGCGCGGTGAAGCCGGCCGCGATCTTGACCGGCTGCGCTGCGTCTTGCGGCGAGGCCGCGCCACCCACTTCCGGTGCGGATGCATCCTGGGTCGCCGAGGCCGCTGCCGCGACAGCCGCTGCTTCAGCGCCGGGCTTGTTCTTGCCGACCAGGTAGTAATCGAGCACACGACGCGCGATCGGACCGGCTGCTTCCGCACCCCAGCCGCCGTTCTCGACGATCAGTGCAATGGCGATTTTCGGTTGATCGACAGGTGCAAAGGCAATGAACAGTGCGTGGTCGCGCAGATGTTCGGCGATCGCGTGGCCTTTGTAGTTCGCGCCCTGCAGCGAGTAGACCTGCGCCGTGCCGGTCTTGCCAGCGGCCTGATACTGTGCGCCGATGAACACCTTCGACGCCGTCCCGTTTGTCACGACGCCTTCCATCGCGTGCTTGATGAAGTCGATGTCCGATTGCTTCACGGCAATCCGGTCGCTCGGATCGCGCACGACCGGGCGCGTCTCTTTGGTGATCGGGTTTTCGATGTCACGCACCAGGTGCGGCTTCATCACGATACCGTTGTTCGCGAGCGTGGCCGTGGCGTGCGCGAGTTGCAGAATGGTGAACGAGTTATAGCCTTGGCCAATGCCCAGACTGATCGTTTCGCCCTCGTACCAGCGCTGCTGCTCAGGCTTGCGATACGCTTTGCGCTTCCATTCCGTCGACGGCAGGATGCCGCGCGCTTCGCCTGAAATGTCGATGCCGGTGATCTGACCGAAACCCCACGGCTTCATGAAGTTGGCGATGTTGTTGACGCCCAGATCGTGCGCGAGCATGTAGAAATAAGTGTCGTTCGACACGACGATCGCGCGGTTCATGTCGACCCAGCCCTGGCCCGAGCGCACGTCGTTGCGGAACGTGTGGCCGCCGAACGTATACGACCCCGGATCCTGGAAGCCCCAGCCCGGCGTGCGCTTATGCAGCGTCAGCGCGGCGAGCGCCATGAACGGCTTGTAGGTCGAGCCCGGCGGGTAGGTGCCGTGCAGCGGACGGTTCAGCAGCGGATGGTCGGGCGAGTTGTTGAGCTCGTCCCAGGTCTGCTGATCGATGCCGTCGACAAACGAATTCGGATCGAAGCTCGGCGCGGACACGAACGCCAGCACGTCGCCGGTCGCCGGCTCGATCGCGACCAGCGCGCCGCGGCGGCCGGCGAAGGCCTGTTCGGCGACCTGCTGCAAGCCGATATCGATCGACAGTTCCAGGTTATTCCCCGGCGTTGCCTGCGTGCGCGACAACGTGCGCACAGGCCGGCCGCCGGCGGTTACTTCGACTTCCTCAAAACCGGTCTGGCCATGCAGCTCCGTCTCGTAGCTCTGCTCGACGCCGATCTTGCCGATGTAGTCAGTGCCCTTGTAGTTGTTCGCGTCGAGGCGCGGATCGTAATGATCCGGATCGCTGTCGTTCGCATCGCTGGCGTCGTCGATACGGTCCTGATCGCGCTGCGAAATCCGGCCGATGTAGCCGATCACGTGCGCCGCGGTGGGCCCGAGCGGGTATTGGCGGAACAGGCGCGCGCGCACTTCCACGCCCGGAAAGCGGAAGCGTTGCGCGGTGAAGCGCGCGACTTCGTCGTCGGTGAGGCGGGTGCGGATCGGCAGGCTCTCGAAATTCTTCGAGTCTTCCTGCAGCTTCTTGAAGCGGCGCCGGTCGCGAGCGTCAATTGAAACCACGGTGGCGAGATTGTCGATCACGTTTTCGAGCGTGTCGTTCAGCTTCGACGGGGTGATTTCGAGCGTGTACGCCGAGTAGTTCTTGGCCAGCACGACGCCGTTGCGGTCGGTGATGATGCCCCGGTTCGGCACGATCGGCGCGACCGAGATGCGGTTTTCGTCGGCTTGCAGCGAGTACTTGCTGTAGTGCCAGACCTGCAGCACCAGGAAACGGAAACCGATCAGCCCGAAGCAGACGAACACGAACACGCCCGCCGCCGCGACGCGCAGGCGGAACTTCGAGAGCTGTTGCTGAGTGTCCTTGAATTCGGTCATGCGATTCTGCAAAAGGCCGTGTGACGGCCATCATGAGTGTGCGCCCAAACCGGCCCGAACCGGGCGGCATGAACAGCGATGCGCGTCGAGCGGGCCGGATAAGCGTGTTCCATCGGAACGGCCGGCGGCCTCGATGCGTGATTAAATCGGCCGCGTATCGTCCGGGTCGGCCGGGCGGCGTTGCGGCATCAGCAGCAGGACGCTGGCGATCGGCCACAGCGCCGCTTCGACGAAACCGTCGATCAGGTAACTCCAGCCCGGAAACGCCGCGCCCGTCAGCAGACGGATCACGAACGGCACCAGTTGCGCGACGACCAGCAGCGGCATCACCGCGAAAGTCTGCACGCCGAGCGACATCCACAGCACCCGGCGATGGATCGTAATCGCACCATACGACAACAACGTATACGCCAGCGCGTGCTCACCGAGCAGGCTGGCGTTGTGCACGTCCATCAGCAAGCCGAGAAAGAACGCGATGCCCATGCCCACTTTGCGCGGCTGGTGCACGTTCCAGAACAGCAGCACCAGCGCCACAAAGTCAGGCACGCCGGCAAGGCGCCCCCACGGCATCAGGTTCAGCAGGAACGCCGCAGCGAGGCTGAACGCGATGAAATACGGATTGACCGGCTGCAGGATGTATTGCGGACGGTTCATGGCTGTGCCCCCGGCGTGGCTGGCGGCTTCGTGTTCTTTTCAGCCTTTTCAGCGGCTGGCTTCTTTTCGGCGGCGGCTTTCTTCTCCGCGGCAGCGGTTTTGGCGGACGGCTTTTCCGCGGGTTTGGGGGGCGTGGCCGGCTTTTCCGCAGGCTTCGCAGCGGATTTATCCACCGCAGCCTTGCTGTCGGCAGCCTTGCCGCTCTTCTTCGCTTTGGCGTCTTTCGCGGTCGTGGCCGCGTCGGGCTCTTCCGCCGGACGCGGCGGCACGTTGTTCTGATAGTGCAGCACTAGCAACTGACGCGCACCGCGCACGGGCGCAACCGGCAAGCAGATCACGCGTGCGAACGCCGTATCGGCCTGTTTGTCGACCCGCACGACCTTGGCGACCGGCAGCCCCGGCGGATAAACGCCGTCCAGGCCGCTGGTGACGAGTTCGTCGCCGGTTTGCACGTCGGCGCTGATCGGCACGAAGCGCAGATCGAGCGTGTCGCCCTTCGGCGTGCCGTAAATCACGCTGCGCAAGCCGGTGCGCACGATCTGCACGGGCACGGCCTGGTCTTTGTCGGTGAGCAGCGTTACTTCGGCTTGCAGCGGGAATACGCGCGTCACCTGCCCGATCACGCCGTCTTCGTTGACGACCGGCGAGCCGTCCTGCACACCTTGCTGGGCGCCGCGGCCGATCACGACTTTCTGCGTGAACGGATCGCGCGTGTCGTACTGGATTTCAGCCGGTAGCGATTGGGTGGTCGAGCGCTGCGAGAGTTGCAGCAGCGCGCGCAAATGGGTGTTCTCGGCGGCCAGTTCGGCGGCCGTATTGGCTTGCTGCGCGAGCTGAAGATCTTTGGCGCGCAGCTTGTCGTTCTCGCTGCGCAACGTGGCGCTGGTCACCGCCAGGTCGGCCGCGCCCATGAAAACGTCGCGCGGCACGAGGGCTGCGCGTTGCAACGGATAAAGACCCGCGCCGAGCACGCCGCGAACGATTTCGAGCGTCTTGAAGCGTGCATCGGAGATCAGCAGGGCCAGCGCGAGCACGACGAAAAACATCAGCCGTGCGAGGGCGGAAGGGCCTTGCTTGAACAGGGGCGGCGGACTGTATTCCATGGTCGCCGGGGGCGTGAGCGGTTGGGTGAGACGGCGGCGCGCTAGGGACGCGCGTTCAGCACGCGGAGGCTGGCAGGCCCAGCCAACGGCAAACCGGCCCACATGGGGCCGTTTGCCTGATCCGCGCTACTGACATGGAGACGGGCTCGCTTACTCGTACGAGAAGATGCTGCCCAGCTTGTCCATGCGTTCGAGCGCCATGCCCGAGCCGCGCACAACGCAGGTCAGCGGGTCTTCGGCGACGAGCACCGGCAGGCCGGTTTCTTCGGCGAGCAGGCGGTCCAGATCGCGCAGCAGTGCGCCACCGCCCGTGAGCATCATGCCGCGCTCGGCGATGTCCGCGCCCAGTTCCGGCGGCGTTTGTTCGAGCGCGATCTTCACCGACGACACGATCTGGTTCAGCGGATCGGTGAGAGCTTCGAGAATTTCGTTGCTGGAGATCGTGAAGCTGCGCGGAATGCCTTCCGACAGATTGCGGCCCTTCACTTCCATTTCCTTGACTTCGGAACCCGGGAACGCGGAGCCGATTTCCTTCTTGATCGCCTCAGCGGTTTGTTCGCCGATCAGCATGCCGTAGTTGCGGCGGATATAGTTGACGATAGCTTCGTCGAACTTGTCGCCACCCACTCGCACCGAACCCTTGTACACGATGCCGCCGAGCGAGATCACGCCGACTTCGGTCGTGCCGCCGCCAATGTCGACAACCATCGAGCCGGTTGCTTCCGACACCGGCAGGCCGGCGCCGATTGCCGCAGCCATGGGTTCTTCAATGAGGTAGACCTGCGAAGCGCCCGCACCGTGTGCGGCTTCTTTAATGGCGCGGCGCTCGACCTGGGTTGAACCGCACGGCACGCAGATGATGATGCGCGGCGACGGCGAGAACATGCGCGATTCGTGAGCAGTTTTGATGAACTGCTTGATCATCTGTTCGGTGACGGTGAAGTCGGCGATCACGCCGTCTTTCATTGGGCGGATCGCCTCGATATTGCCAGGCACCTTGCCAAGCATCTGCTTGGCTTCCTTGCCGACCGCCTGAATGGTCTTCTTACCGTTGGGACCGCCTTCCTGGCGGATCGAGACCACCGACGGTTCGTCAAGAACGATACCCTTGCCACGCATGTAGATCAGCGTGTTGGCAGTGCCAAGGTCAATCGCCAGGTCGTTGGAGAAGTAGCTGCGCAAAAAACCGAACATTCAAAATCCTGTCTCGCTTGGGGCCGGCCCTCACAACGTATGCGCAGGGCGGCAGCGGAAAAAATAACAGCTTCAACCGGGCGGAAGCGGCGCCACAGGAACTTGAAGCTGCGAGGGAGTCTACCGGAGGCCGGTGCAAGGCCAGGACAGAAAAATCCGAACGATCTTTGGGAATTGTTCAGAAAGGCCTTGGTAAGTCGGTCCGGGTTTGGGTCGAACGCGTAATGATACCTTATAATTTTGGATGTTTTGAAGGAAACGGACGGCACTTTTTGCCGCCGCTGGCCCCTTTTTCGAGGTCTTCCTCCAGTGTCGTAACCCGCTGTCGCAGCATCGTTTTTCCCGCGCTGCGGCGGTCCACCACATTTTCCGGTGACTGCATGGCTCTGACCCTGACCGATGTTAAACGCATCGCGCATCTCGCGCGGCTCGAACTGGCTGATAGCGAAGCCGAGCACACGCTTGCCCAGCTCAATGATTTCTTCGGCCTCGTCGAGCAAATGCAGGCGGTCGATACCACCGGCATCGCCCCGCTGGCCCATCCGATCGAGCAGATCGAAGACGTCGCGCTGCGTCTGCGTAACGACGCGGTGACCGAAACGGTCGACCGTGAAGCGTTCCAGCGCCCGGCGCCGGCCGTGCAAGACGGTCTGTACCTCGTGCCGAAGGTGATCGAGTAAATGATCGACTAAGATTCGCGAATCAAGCCCAGGATAAAACGCAATGCATGAAAAAAGCTTGACCGAACTGCGTGCCGCCCTAGCGGCCAAGGAATGCTCCGCAGTCGAACTGGCGCAGCTCTATCTGAAGCGGATCGACGCGGCAAATAGCCTGAACGCCTTCATCCAGGTCGACGCCGACCTGACGCTCGCGCAGGCGAAAGCGGCCGACGCACTGCTTCACACCGGCCACGCCGGCCCACTGGTCGGCCTGCCGATCGCGCACAAAGACGTGTTCGTCACCAAGGGTTGGCGCTCCACGGCCGGCTCGAAGATGCTGTCGAATTACGAGAGCCCGTTCGACGCGACCGTGGTCGCGCGTTTGCAGAACGCCGGCATGGTGTGCGTGGGCAAGACCAACATGGACGAGTTCGCGATGGGCTCGTCCAACGAGAATTCGTACTTTGGTCCCGTGCAGAATCCGTGGGATCGTCAGGCTGTGCCGGGCGGTTCGTCTGGCGGCTCGGCGGCGGCCGTGGCGGCGCGTCTCGCCCCCGCTGCCACCGGCACCGATACCGGCGGCTCGATTCGGCAGCCGGCGTCGTTCTCCGGCATTACCGGCATCAAGCCGACGTACGGCCGTGTGTCGCGTTACGGCATGATCGCATTCGCATCGTCGCTGGATCAGGGCGGTCCGATGGCCCAGACCGCCGCGGATTGCGCGACGTTGCTCAACGCCATGGCCGGTTTCGACGAGCGCGATTCGACCAGCCTCACGCGCGAAGACGAAGACTTCACACGCTACATCGGCAAGACGTGGAAAGAAGACGGCGCGGACAAACCGCTCGCCGGCCTGCGCATCGGCCTGCCGAAAGAGTATTTCGGCGCAGGTTTGGCGGATGACGTGCGCGCCTCGATCGACGCCGCGTTGAAGCAATACGAAGCACTCGGTGCGACGCTGGTGGAAGTCTCGCTGCCGAAAACCGAGCTGTCGATCCCGGTGTACTACGTGATCGCACCGGCGGAAGCTTCGTCGAACCTGTCGCGTTTCGACGGCGTGCGCTTCGGCCATCGTGCCGCGGAGTATCGCGATCTGCTCGACATGTACAAGAAGTCGCGTGCCGAAGGCTTCGGTCCGGAAGTGAAGCGCCGCATTCTGGTGGGCGCCTATGTGCTGTCGCATGGCTATTACGACGCGTACTACCTGCAGGCGCAGAAGATCCGCCGCATCATCGCGCAGGACTTCCAGGAAGCGTTCAAGCACTGTGACGTGATCATGGGGCCGGTCGCGCCGTCGGTGGCGTGGGACCTCGGTGCGAAGGGCGACGATCCGGTGCAGATGTATCTGGCCGACATCTATACGCTGTCGGTGAGCCTTGCCGGTTTGCCTGGTATGAGCGTGCCGTGCGGCTTTGGCGCGGGCGCGAATGCACAGCGGCCCGTGGGTCTGCAGATCATCGGCAACTATTTCAATGAAGCCCGGATGCTGCAAGTGGCGGACGCGTTCCAGCGCGCGACCGATTGGCACCGCAAAGCGCCGGCAGGAGTGTGAGCACCATGACCAAGCAATGGGAAGTCGTGATCGGTCTGGAGACCCACGCGCAACTGTCGACCCAGTCGAAGATTTTCTCGGGCGCTGCCACCCAATTCGGCGCCGCGCCGAACACGCAGGCGTGCCCCGTCGATCTGGCATTGCCGGGCACGCTGCCGGTGATGAACCGCGGCGCCGTGGAGCGTGCGATCCAGTTCGGCCTGGCGATTGGCTCGACGATCGCGCCGCGCAGCATCTTCGCGCGCAAGAATTATTTCTACCCCGATCTGCCGAAGGGCTATCAGATCAGCCAGTACGAAATTCCCGTGGTGCAGGGCGGCCAGGTGACGATTCAGGTCCCGGCTAACGAAAAGGCGGGTACGGAAGCATACGAGAAGGTCGTCAACCTGACGCGCGCTCACCTTGAAGAAGACGCGGGCAAGTCGTTGCACGAAGACTTCGCGGGCATGACGGGCATTGACCTGAATCGCGCCGGCACGCCGCTGCTCGAAATCGTCACCGAGCCGGAAATGCGCAGCGCGGCTGAAGCGGTCGCGTATGCAAAGACGCTGCACACGCTGGTTACCTGGCTCGGCATCTGCGACGGCAACATGCAGGAAGGCTCGTTCCGTTGCGACGCGAACGTGTCGGTGCGCCCGGTCGGTCAGGCGGAATTCGGCACGCGTGCCGAAATCAAGAACCTGAACTCGTTCCGCTTCCTCGAAGAAGCGATCCAGTACGAAGTGCGCCGTCAGATCGAATTGATCGAAGACGGCGGCACGGTGGTGCAGGAAACGCGTCTGTACGATCCGGACAAGCGCGAAACGCGTTCCATGCGCAGCAAGGAAGACGCGCACGATTACCGCTATTTCCCCGATCCCGATCTGATGCCGCTCGTGATCGACGCGGCGTGGGTCGAGCGCGTGAAGAACGAAATGCCGGAACTGCCGGTCGCGATTCAACAGCGCTTCGTCACGCAATACGGCCTGACGCCGTATGACGCAAACGTGCTGACGTCGAGCAAGGCGATGGCCGCGTACTACGAGGCGGTTGTACTCAAGGTCGGTCCGGCGAATGCCAAGGTCGCGGCTAACTGGCTGATGGGCGAAGTGTCGTCGCAATTGAACCGCGAAGGCCTGGACATCGCGCAGAGCCCGGTTTCGTCCGCGCAACTCGCGTTGTTGTTGCAGCGTATCGCCGACGGCACGATCTCGAACAAGATCGCGAAGGAAATTTTCGTCGCGATCTGGGAAGAGAAGGCCACCGACGAAGCCGCCGCCGATCGCATCATCGAGGCGAAGGGTTTGAAGCAGATTTCGGACACCGGCGCGCTCGAAGCGATCATCGACGAAGTGCTCGCCGCGAATGCGAAGTCGGTTGAGGAATTCCGCGCCGGCAAGGAAAAGGCGTTCAATGCACTGATCGGTCAGGCGATGAAAGCCACCAAGGGCAAGGCCAATCCGGCGCAGGTCAACGAACTGCTGAAGAAGAAGCTGTCCTGAGTCGAAGCAATGTGACCGGTGCGAATGCGTCGGTCATCGCGGGCTGTTGCCGGAAACGAAAGTGGGGCAACGGCCCGTTTCATTTGCGGGCGATGTTTTAACGCAGATCACGGAGTGTGTGAATGGCGAAGCAACCCGAACTCGACGATTTCCGCGTGCCGTATTTCGACGACGGCAAGAAGAACAACAAATTCTCACTCGACGCGTTCGACCCGTCCGCAAAACCTTTTTCGTCCGGTTCAAAAGATGCCGACCGGGCGCGCTTGTCGGAGATCGGCGCGATCCTCGACACGCAGCAGGAGTGCCTGCACGCGCAACGGACACGGCGGGTGCTGCTGGTGTTGCAAGGCATGGACACGAGCGGCAAGGACGGCACGATCCGCGCGGTGTTTCATGAAGTCGATCCGCTCGGTTTGCGCATCGTGCCGTTCAAGGCGCCGACGCCAATGGAACTGGCGCACGATTTTCTATGGCGCGTGCATGCGCAGGCGCCCGCCGCCGGTGAGCTGACGATTTTCAACCGTAGCCACTACGAAGATTTGCTGGTGCCGCGCGTGCTTGGCAATCTGGATGCCGGAGCATTCGAGCAGCGCTGTGGCCACATTCGCCAGTTCGAAAAGTTGCTAGCCGACAGCGGTACGGCCATTATCAAATGCATGCTGCACATTTCGAAAGACGAGCAGCGCGCGCGTTTGCAGGCGCGCATCGACGATCCGAACAAGCACTGGAAATTCGACGTCTCCGATCTCGAAGCGCGCAAGCAGTGGGACCAGTATCAGGCGGCGTACCGCGATATGCTGGCCGTGACGTCGACCGACTACGCGCCGTGGTACGTGGTGCCTGCCGATTCGAAGACGCATCGCAATGTGATGGTCGCCGAGTTGTTGCTGCGCACGTTCCAGGCGCTGAAGCTCGAATATCCACCTGCCAAAGAATCGCTGAAGGGCGTCAAGGTCGAATGATCCGGTGCCTTCGGCCCTTTGCTCCACAAACGAATTGAACATCAAGGGAACGACATGTTGCGTGTGATTACCGCCAACCTGAACGGCATCCGCTCAGCGGCAAAGAAGGGTTTTTTCGATTGGTTCGGCGAACAGAAAGCCGATGTGCTGTGCGTGCAGGAAATCAAATGTTCGCAAGACGATCTGACGCCGGAGTTCATGTCGCCGCACGGTTTCACCGGTTATTTCCAGCACGCGGTGAAGAAAGGTTATAGCGGCGCGGGCGTGTACACGCGACATGAGCCGGATGAAGTGGTGATCGGCTTCGGCAGCGAGGAATTCGATCCGGAAGGGCGCTATGTCGAATTGCGTTTCGGCAAACTGTCGGTGATCTCGGTGTACGTGCCGTCGGGATCGAGTGGTGACGAACGTCAGCAGGCCAAGTTCCGCTTCATGGACGAGTTCATGCCGCATCTCGCCGAGTTGGCCCAGGAACGGGAAGTGATCGTGTGCGGCGACGTGAACATCGTCCACAAAGAGATCGACATCAAGAACTGGAAGAGCAACCAGAAGAATTCAGGCTGCCTGCCGGAAGAGCGCGAGTGGTTGACTAAGCTGTTTGACGAAGTGGGCTACGTCGACGTGTTCCGCACGCTCGACCAGCGGCCCGAGCAATACACGTGGTGGAGTAACCGCGGTCAGGCGTATGCGAAGAACGTGGGGTGGCGGATCGATTATCAGATCGCCACGCCGGGCATCGCCGGCAAGGCGAAACGCACCGAAGTGTTCCGCGATATCAAATTCAGCGACCACGCGCCGCTGACAGTCGATTACGACCACAAGGTCAAGAAGTAAGGACGGCTAGCCCGAGCCGCAAGGAACCGTGCAAGCCGCAAGCGCCGCGGCTTGCACGCCTCACTCGCTACTGATGGGTTTGCGGCGCGGGCGGCCCATGCCGGCATAGTCCGGCAGCGCATCGACGCTCTTGCCGATGGCCTTCGCATAGAGCGGCAGCATGTCCGGCAAGCGCTTGATGAGGTCTTGGCGCCGCGCCGGCGTGTACGGGTGCACGTAGATAAAGCCCTGGTCGCGGTTGCTGCGCGTTGCAGTGGCCAGCTTGTCCCACAGCGTGACCGCGGCCCGCGGATCGAAACCGGCGCGCGAGGCAATGTCGCTGCCGATCACGTCGGCCTCGGTTTCGTCGGTGTTCTCGTACCGCATCTCCAGCAGGCGCGAACCGATGCCGAGCGGCGCCGCGCCCAGATCGGCGAGCCCGAATAGCTGCGGGATCGTGCCGGATGAGTCGAGCTGGCTGGCCTGCAGTTCACCGAGCCGTTCGCGCGCATGCTCGCGCAGCGCGTGGGCGATCTCGTGACCGATCAGCATGCCGAGTTCGTTGTCGTTCAGACGCACGCGATCGAGCAGACCGCTGTACACCACGATCTTGCCGCCCGGCAGGCAGTACATGCGGATATCGGGCGAGCGCACCACTGCCAGATCCCACTTCCAGTTCTTTGCCCGCTCGTTCCACTTCAGCGAGTAGGGAATCATTTTGTCGATGATCGAACGCACCCGTGTGACGTGGGCGTCGGTGTCGCCGTACAGACTGTTCGCGTGCTCGGCGCCGTAGACGATCTCGTTGAACTCCTGAGCGGCTTGCGCCTCGAGCATCGGCGACGGGATCAGGTTGCGAAACACGAGGTAGCCGCCATAGCGTAACTGCGTGTTCGGCGCGCTGTAAGTCGGCGGTGCAGGGACGCTGGAGGTCGCCGCGGGCGTTCTTGCGGTCACCGGCGCCGGGGACTGCTGCGTGGAAGCTGGCGGCGCGGTGGCTGCGGGCGTACTGCCGGCGTTTGTAGCGCTGGTCGCGCCGGGCGCCGTCGATGTCGCGTTTTCGGAGCCCGCCGCGGCCACTGCGGACTTTGCCGCTGGCGTCGCCGCGGGTGCCGGCGAAGGCGACGACGTTGGCGCCGACGTTGATGACGGCGCGCTGGTGCCGGCCGCCGTCGCGGCCGCGGCGTACGCATTCGACGGCGCGCCGACCGTGAGGCTCGTCGCGCAACCGAGCGCCAACGCCGCGCGCAGCAGCGTGTGGCCAGACTTGGGCGAAGCAATGCCCGAGGCAGCCGATTCCGGGCGCACGAGGCGCTCTGAGTGAAGCACCGTCACGACCGCGTTCTCCACGGAGCGATGCGCAGCAGAAGCAGCATGCCGGGCAATGCCAGCGCGGTACACACGATGAAGTAGTCGAACCAGCCGATCCGCGCGACCAGATAGCCGCTTGCCGCCGATGCCAGCGTGCGCGGTACCGAAGCCAGGCTCGTAAAGAGCGCGAACTGCGTAGCGGTGTAACGCGGGTCGGTGGTGCTGGCGATGTAAGCGGTGAAGGCCGCCATCGTCAGACCGGTAGCGAAGGTTTCGAGACCGTAGACCAGCGCCAGCGCGACCGAGCGCGGATCGAGCTGCACTGTCCAGTCGATGTCTACCAGCGCGAGCAGCTTCGACGTACCCTGGCTCAGCCAGACAGCGATGTCATAGATCACGGCAAGACCCGGCGACGCCGGGCCAAGATGCGCAAGCCATGCAAAGCCGAGCGTGGACACCATCTGCAGGATGCCGAAGATCCACAGCCCGCGGCCGATGCCGATTTTCATCAGCCAGATTCCGCCGACAATCCCGCCCGCCAGACTCGCGCCGAACGCGGTGGTCTTGGCGATCACGCCGATCTGCGTGCGCGAATAGCCGATGTCGAGAAAGAACGACGTGGACAGCGTGGTCGCCATCGTGTCGCCGAGCTTATAAAGAAAGATGAAACCGAGCACGAACAGCGCACCGCGCCAGCCATCGCGTTGAATGAACTCGCGGAATGGCTCGATGATCGCGTCGCGCAGATTCTTCGGCGGCGTGCCATGCACTTCGGGCTCGCGCACGACCAGCGTCATAACCATGCCAGGCAGCATGAATGCCGCGGTGACGATGAAGACGGTGGTCCACGGCAGATGGTCGGACAAAATCAGCGCCAGCGATCCCGGCACCAGCGCGGCGATCTTGTAAGCGTTCACGTGCACCGCATTGCCAAGACCCTGCTGGGTATCGCTCAGCAACTCGCGCCGGTAGGCGTCGATCGAAATGTCCTGGCTCGCGCCGAAGAACGCGACCAGTGCGGTCAAGGCGGCCACCGTCCAGATCGAGTCGCGCGGCGACACGAAACCTAGCGTGGCAATCGCGCCCGCGACCAGAATCTGCGTGACCAGCATCCAGCCGCGCCGTCTGCCCGGACGCCAGCCCGGCAAACGCGGCACGTAGCGGTCCATCAGCGGCGCCCAGACGAATTTCCAGGTGTACGGGAACTGGATCAGCGCAAACAGGCCGATTTCCTTCAGGTTGACGCCTTCGGAGCGTAGCCAGGCCTGCACCAGATAGACGAGCGTGAACAGCGGCAGTCCCGACGTAAAGCCGAGAAAGACGCAGATCAGCATGCGCGTATTCAGGAACGCGCGCCAGCCGGGATGTTCTTCGTGAGCGGTAAGTGCAGGCGCCTCGTGCGGCGGGTTCGACATGTGGATAAATGGGGTTAGCTTTTCTTGACGCGATAGACCGCAAGACTACCACGCCAGTTCACCCCCCACCGCACCACCTGGCCGTCGTGGAGCACCACGCGGTCGAGAATCTCGATGCCGACTTCCGGCGCAAGCGCCTCGAAATCCTTGATTGTCAGCACCCGCACGTTTGGCGTGTTGTGCCACTGGTAAGGCAGCGACTTCGAGACCGGCATGCGGCCTTTCAGCACCGAGAGCCGGTGCGCCCAGTAACCGAAATTCGGGAACGAGACGATGCATTCCTTGCCCACCCGGACCGTCTCGCGCAGGATCGCAGCCGTTTGATGAATGGTTTGCAGCGTTTGCGACAAAACCGCGAAATCGAAGCTGCGGTCTTCGAACAGGCGAAGGCCGTCTTCCAGATTCTGCTGGATCACATTGACGCCGTTTTGCGTCGACGCCAACACGCCGGCGTCGTTGATTTCGATGCCGTAGCCCTGCACGTCGAGTTCTTCGGTCAGCAGCGACAGCAAGGAGCCGTCGCCGCAACCCAGATCGAGCACGGTGGCGCGCGGTTCGACCCAGCGGGCGATCGCGCGGAAGTCCGGGCGCAACGCCAGATAATCGAGTGCTCGCTGGTTCATGCGTTCACCTCGTTTGCAATGCGTTCGTAGTAGGCGCGCATCAGGTTGTGATAGCGCGCGTCGTCTAGCAGGAAGGCGTCGTGGCCGTGCGGCGCGTCGATTTCCGCGTAGGTCACGGTGCGCTTGTGGTCGAGCAACGCCTTCACCAGCTCGCGCGAGCGGGCCGGCGCGAAACGCCAGTCGGTCGAGAAACTGGCGATCAGGTATTTCGCGGTGGTGTGCGCGACGGCGGCGGTCAGGTCGCCGTCGAAAGCCTTGGCTGGATCGAAATAGTCGAGCGCGCGGGTGATCAGCAGGTAGGTGTTCGCATCGAAGTAGTCGGCGAATTTATCGCCCTGGTAGCGCAGATACGACTCCACTTCGAACTCGACGTCGAAGTTGAAGTTGTACGCGTCCACCGCGCCTTCCGCGCGACGCAGCGAGCGGCCGAATTTCTCGGCCATGTCGTCGTCCGACAGATACGTGATGTGGCCGATCATGCGCGCGACGCGCAAGCCGCGCTTCGGCTTCACGTTGTGCGCATAGTAGTTGCCGCCGTGGAAGTCGGGGTCCGACAGGATTGCCGAGCGCGCCACTTCGTTGAACGCGATGTTCTGCGCGGACAGCTTCGGGGTGGACGCCACGACGATGCAATGGCCCACGCGGTCCGGATACATCATGCTCCACGCGAGCGCCTGCATGCCGCCGAGGCTGCCGCCCATCACCGCCGCGAAGCGCGCGATGCCGAATTCATCGGCGACGCGCGCCTGGGCCTTCACCCAGTCTTCCACCGTCACGACAGGAAAGGTCGCGCCGTACGGCTTGCCGGTAGCCGGATCGATGCTCATCGGCCCGGTCGAGCCGAAGCACGAACCCAGGTTGTTCACGCCGATCACGAAGAACCGGTTGGTGTCGAGCGGCTTGCCCGGGCCGACCATGTTGTCCCACCAGCCGATGTCCTTCGGATTGTCCGCGTACACGCCCGCCACGTGGTGCGACGCGTTGAGCGCGTGGCACACCAGCACGGCATTGCTGCGCGCGGCGTTGAGCGTGCCGTAGGTCTCGACCATCAGGTCGTAACCGGCCAGCGAGCTGCCGTTCTGCATGAGCAGCGGCTCGGTGAAATGC
This sequence comes from Paraburkholderia fungorum, assembly GCF_902833645.1. Taxonomy (GTDB): domain Bacteria; phylum Pseudomonadota; class Gammaproteobacteria; order Burkholderiales; family Burkholderiaceae; genus Paraburkholderia; species Paraburkholderia fungorum. Next base: position 1,098,131 of record NZ_CADFGE010000001.1, on the reverse strand, counting down.
ATTTTTTGGGGAGCGACGATACCGATCGATTCCATTCATCCCGCCATTTAACAGATACAGGGCGGCTAGATTGGCGTCGGCGAGGCACGGAGGCGAAACGATGTGCGCGGCTGACGACCTCTTTAGCCGCATTTATAGTGAACCGCGGGAAAGACGTTCCCGGCAGTTCGCGCGCCCGCAATCGAGTCAGCAAATCGGCGCGTGATACTACGTGTTCAGGTGTTCAAGGTGCTCTGGACAGCGCTCCCGGGTACTTCGGCGAGCCGCGGTCAGGCGCAAAGTATAGCGGAAAATTTCGCGCGGCAGCGTCGCGGGCGCCGCTGTGAACTCGCGCACCGCGCGGACTACTGAAGAATCAGCAGCAGTTGCGCATCGGCGTGTTCGGCGGGCTGCCGCGCAAAGCCACTGCGCACATACCGATGCCAGCGGCCGATGATGTAGCTCAGCAGCAGGCTCGCCCGGATCGCCGGATCGTAGCCTGGCGGCAGCGGGACCGCCTGCGCATTGGCGCTCGGGCTTGCGTTTTCGCCTCCCCTTGCGTTCGCTTCCAGTTGCGCCACACGCAAACACTGCTTCAACGACGCCTCGACCCGTTCCAGCATCTGATTGACCCGCTCGGTCAGCCGTTCGTGTTCGCCGACCAGCGCTTCGCAGGTCAACACGCGTGTCATGCCGGGATTCTTCGCAGGGAAGTTGAGCAACATCAGCGCAATCGCGCGGGCCTGCAGCACGCCGTTGCTTTCCTTGTCGGCGATCTGGTTGATCAGGCCGAAGATGGTTTGCTCGATGAACTCGATCAGCCCTTCGAACATTTGCGCTTTGCTGGCGAAATGGCGGTACAGCGCGGCCTCCGAGACGCCGAGCCGGGCGGCGAGGGCCGCTGTTGTGATCTTTTCGCTCTTCGGCGCCTCCAGCATCGCGGCAAGCGTCTGCAAGATGTGCACGCGGCGCTCGCCCGGCTTCAGACGCGCCGCACGCGGGGCGGCCGGCTGGGTGGGTTCGTCTTCGGCTACGGCTTCGTCAGGCTTGTCGATCGGCTGCATGGCTGTCGTCCCGTCTGCTGTCCCTTCAATCGAACCGAGCGGGTGCCCAGTCTTAGCGATTTTAACGAACGAATGCATCGGTCGACATAGTGCGGCCGGCCGGTGCCCGGCAGACGCGTCGGGATGCCGTCCGCATGCGGTTTGCGCGGCAGATGACCGGTGATCCACACCGTGCGGATGCCGAGTTGCCGGTAGTTCTTCAGATGCGAACGCGTGTCTTCCACGAGGATCACGTCTTTGAGCGAGACGTGCGCGTCGCGCATCGCCTTGCGCAGCATCGCATGGTCAGGTTTGGCGCGCCAACTGCGGCGGTCGCGCATGTGTTCGATTGCGATCACCTGTTCGAACAGGCGCTCGATGCGCAGTTTCGCCAGCACCGCGCGTGCGTAGGCCTCAGGGGCATTGGTCAGCACGATCTTGCGGCCGGGCAGCGCCGCGACGAGCCGCGCTATACCGCGTTCGTGACGGATCATCGAACCGAGATCGGGGAACGTGTGGACGACTTTCAGAAAATCGTTCGGGTCGAGCGGATGATGACGGGCGAGGCCGAGCAGCGTCGCGCCGTAGCGTTGCGTGTAGCCGGTGCGCAGGCGGTTGGCTTCGTCGATGTCGACCTGCAACGCGTCGATGATGTACTGCGTCATGCCCTGATTGATCGCGGGGAAGATCGCGTGCGAGGCGTGATGCAGCGTGTTGTCGAGATCGAACAGCCAGACCGGACTGCCACCTGGGATGTGCGGACGACGGCGTCGGGAAGTGGGGGTGCGCATGATGGAGGACGCCGTTCAGGCGCAGGCAGTCGCTTCGCGTGGCGAACGCTGACGACGGTTCGCGACGCGCAGGGCGATAGAAAAGGAAGACGTGTCGTTGCGCCGGAGGGTGGCGCGTTGTGCGTCACAGCTGGGCGCGGCGGCGCTGCAACTGCACGGCCCACGCGGCACGCCTGGCTGGCGTACCGCGTGGGCCGGGTTTGAGGCAGGAATCAATGCGAGCGGATCATCGTGCCGAACGGCTGTTCGGTGAGAATTTCCAGCAGCACCGAGTGCTCGATACGCCCGTCGATGATGTGCACCGAACGCACGCCGCTCTTGGCCGCATCCAGTGCCGACGAGATTTTCGGCAGCATGCCGCCGGAGATCGTGCCGTCAGCGAACAGGCCGTCGATTTCGCGTGCCGACAGATCGGTCAGCAGATTGCCTTCCTTATCCATCACGCCCGGGATGTTGGTCATGATCACGAGCTTTTCGGCGTTCAGCACGACCGCCAGTTTGCCCGCGACCAGATCCGCGTTAATGTTGTATGACAGGCCGTCTTCGCCGAAGCCGATTGGCGAGATCACCGGAATGAAGGCGTCGTCCTGCAGCGCTTTCACGACCGCCGGATTGATCGCCTCGACTTCGCCCACCTGACCGATATCGACGTACTGGCCCGGATTGTCGCGATCCGGCATCTGCATCTTGCGCGCGTGGATCAGGCCGCCGTCTTTGCCGGTCAGACCGACCGCGTGGCCGCCGAAGTGGTTGATCAGCGTGACGATGTCCTGCTGCACTTCGCCGCCGAGCACCCATTCGACGACTTCCATCGTCTCTTCGTCGGTGACGCGCATGCCCTGAATGAAGGTGCCCTGCTTGCCGATTTTCTTAAGCGCCTGGTCGATTTGCGGACCGCCGCCGTGCACGATGACCGGATTGATACCGACCAGTTTCAGCAGAATCACGTCGCGCGCGAAGCCTTGCTTCAGGCGCTCTTCCGTCATGGCGTTGCCGCCGTATTTGATGACCACGGTCTTACCGTGATACTGGCGAATGTAGGGCAGCGCCTCGGCCAGGATTTCAGCCTTCAGGGTGGGCGCGATCTGCGAAAGGTCAGGAAGCTCGGACATGGCGGCAGGCTCTGGCACGGAACAGTTAAAACAGGGCGAATTGTACAGGACTGGCGCGCTGCAACAGGGTTTTCGATATGGTCCCCGGTGACGGGCGGCGCGGGCTTTGCGCACTGCGCAACGGACGGCCTGGAGCTGCGACCGGCAAGCAAGCTTACCGCCGTTCGCGTGGCCCCGTGAATTGGCCGAATGGCCGACTGACGGGGGCCCGCGAGTCGTGGCATTATTTCCTGTGTTTCCTGATCCAGGCTGAAGCGAGATCATCCGGCCCTTATGAAATCGTCAGCGTCCCGCTCTGAAAGCAGCGCGCTTTGTCCGCGCTGCGGTCATGCGTTCGATTGCGCCATGCATGGGGTGCCATTCGACTGCTGGTGCCGTGAGATGCCGGCTCTGCCGTTAGACCGGCTCGAGCCGTCCGGCCGCTGCCTGTGCCCTGAATGTCTCGCCGCGGAGCTTGCACGGGCCGTGCACCCGGCGCCGGGTGCCGGTTTGCCTTGACGGCGGCGCGGAGCGGCTCCGGTAGTAGCGTTGTACGGTTTTATGTCGCGTGATGCCGGGCCGCGAGCACGTCAAGATCGCGTGCAACGGCCTTCAGTGCCGGCTCCCACTGGCCGAATTGTGGTTGCCGGTAGAGCGTCGCGCTCGGATACCAGGGGCTGTCGGAACGGTCGAGCAACCAGACCCAATGCGGATTGACGTCCAGCAGGACCCAGGTGCGCTGGCCGAGCGCGCCGCTCAGATGCGCCACGGACGTGCAAACCGTAATGACCAGATCGAGCGCGCTGACAAACGCCGCCGTGTCGTCGAAGTTGGCGAATTCCGCGCTGTGGTCCGACATCGGCAGACCCGCTGCCCGCGCGGCCACGACGTCTGCGTCGGCACCCGGTTGCAGCGAATAGAACGCCACGTTCTGCATGTGGCCGAAATATTCCGCATAGCGCTCCCAGCCAACTCGCCGGAATGGATTGCGCTGATGGCCGGCGCTGCCGGTCCACACCAAACCGACCTTGAGTCTCGTTTCTTCGCCAAGCCTCTTTTGCCACGATTTGCTGGCTGCGATGTCAGCATGCAAGTACGGAATTTCAGCGGGGATGGTCTCTTCGCTTGTGCCGAATATCAAAGGCAAGCTGAGCAGCGGAATTTCGTAGTCAAACGGCGGCAAAGAGTCGACGCCGCCGCCAGCCGAATAACCGTCCACGTGATCGCCGAGGCTGCGAGCGAGCAGCCCGCCCATTTGCGGAAACGAATTCCACACGAGGCGGCCGCCTTCGCGATGAACACGTGCGGCCAGCAGCGGGATATAGCGGCTGAATTGCAAGACGTCGCCCATGCCTTGTTCGCCCCACACCAGCAGTGTTTTGCCGACGAGCGACTCACCCTGCCAGGTCGGCGCGGGCATGGCTGGGCGGAGGCCGCCCAATTCAAGCGAGCCATCCCAGCGTGCTTCATGGGATAGCCAGCCGTGTGCGTAATCGCCGCGCACGAGTTGCAGCATGCCGAGATTGGAGCGCATAGCGGCATTGTTGGGTGCTAATACACTGGCAGTTTTTGCGGCTTGCTCAGCCTCGTCCCAGCGTTGCGCTTCACGCAGCGCCAGCGCATAGTTGTTGTGCGCCAGCGGGCTATGCGGCGCGCATTGCACGGCTCGTGCGCCGGCTTCGAGCGCGCGCGGCAGATTCAAATTGACGCGCTGTGCCTGAGTGAGATTGATCCATGCGTCGCCGTGGCCGGGATCGTCATGCACGGCACTTTCCAGTAGAGCGAGTTGCTCGTTGAGATCGCCGCCTGTAAGTGCGAGGGCGCCAGCGAGATTGTTGCGCAACTGCGGGAATGCTGGATCGATGGCGAGTGCGCGACGATATGGGGAGATTGCGTCGCCATGCCGGTTTGCCATCTGCAGCGCGTAGCCGACTCGGAAGTGTGCAAGAGCGCGATGGGGATCGAGTTGGGCAATAATGACGGCGAGTTCGATGGCGTCATTTTGACGATGTTGCTCGAGCAGCGTAGCGATGAGCGTTGCAATCGATACATCGTCGAGCGGATGAAGCTGTGCGGCGCTATCGAGCCACGTGGCCTCTGCTTGTGCGGTGCCGTTTTGTCTGGCTGCGGCAGCATGTCGCAGAAAAGTCAGGAAAGCTGATGAGATGGGCGTCGCGCTGTCAGAGTTAGGTAGCATGGAAGGCTTGAGGCGGTGCATGAACCGGTGATCGCTGATCGACAACCGTGCAGCGCTATCGCAAAAATTCCATGTTAGCGGTGTGAGTTCTCGAGGTCAGTCGGACGAGTCCGAACAGGTAAACTAAAGTCATGCATCGTATAACCAACACCGGCCGCGTCAACCTCGGCCATCTGTTCTGGCTACGCAGCCTCGCCATCATCGGCCAACTGGTGACGATCGCGGTCGTGCAGATCTTCTACGGCGTGCACCTGCCGCTGCCCGCCATGCTGCTCGTGATTGCCCTCGAAGTGATCTTCAACGGACTCACATGGTGGCGTGTCTCGCAACAGCGGCCCGAGTCCAATCTCGAACTGTTCGGCCAGATCTGGGTCGATCTCGGCGCGCTGTCGGCGCTGCTGTTCCTCTCGGGCGGCACCACCAACCCATTCGTTTCGCTGTACCTGCCATCGCTCGCGATCGCCGCGGCCGTGTTGCCGTGGCAACTGATGGCGTGGCTCGCCGCGTTCGCCGTAGCCTGCTACGCAGTGTTGGGCTTCGATTCCGTACCGCTCAATCTCGACAATCCGGCGAATCTGTTCGACTACTATCGCGCCGGCATGTGGGTGAACTTCATGGTCAGCGTTGGCCTGATTGCATGGTTCGTCGCGCGCATGTCACGCGCTCTGCGACTACGTGACGCAGCGCTCGGGGATGCGCAGCAGCGCTTGCTTCACGATGAACGCGCCGTCGCGCTCGGCGTGCAGGCTGCCACGGTCGCGCACGAAATCGGCACGCCGTTGTCTACAATTGCGATGTTGTCCGAAGAATTGCGCGACGCCGCGCGAACCGATCAAGGCCTCGCGCCGTACAGCGCCGATCTCGAGTTGCTCGAACAGCAAATGACGCTCTGTACGTCTGCGCTTGCACGGCTGCGCAGCCGTGCATCGACAACGACCAACCGGCAAGCGGTCGGCGAATGGCTCGAGTCGTTTGCCGAGCAGTGGCGTTTGCGTCATCCGCATGTGAAGTTCGAGCGGATCGGTGAGCCGCCCGAGGGTGTCAGTCTTGACGATACGGTGGCCGTCAGTCAGATTCTTACAATTCTGCTCGACAACGCCGCGCGTGCGAGCCGCGATCACGTCACGCTGTCGTGCAAGCTCGCAGAGCGCGGCGATCAGATCGTATTCGAGGTATGCGACGCCGGTCCCGGCATTCCAGCCGCTTTGCGCGGATCGCTCGGCGCAATGCCGGTCGACAGCACACAGGGTGGACATGGCGTGGGCCTGTATCTGGCGTTTTCAGCGGCGGCACGTCTGAAGGGATCGATCGAGCTGGCCGACGTCAGCGAGATCAAGCCGCGCGGCACGCGTGCAGTGTTGAGACTGCCGCTTGCCGCGCGCAAGTTATCAGGGGCGGGCCGTCAAGGCACTACGCCATCCAACACGGAGAAACAGGCATGAGCGATATGAATTTTCTGGTGATCGACGACGATGAAGTGTTCTCCGGCATCCTCGCCCGTGGTTTGACGCGGCGCGGTTATACAGTGGCCGAAGCGCACAACGCGGACGAAGCGATCAAGTTGGCGAACCAGCAGAAGTTCAGTCAGATCACAGTAGATCTGCATCTCGGCAACGATTCTGGCCTGACGCTCGTCGCGCCGTTGCGCGATTTGCAGCCGGACGCGCGCATGCTGGTGCTGACCGGTTATGCGAGCATTGCCACGGCGGTGCAGGCAGTGAAAGACGGCGCCGATAACTACCTGGCCAAGCCCGCCAATGTCGAGACGATTTTGTCGGCGCTGCAAAGCGAAGCGAGCGCTTTGCAGGCTGAAGAAGCGATCGAGCATCCCACACCGTTGTCGGTCGCCCGTCTGGAGTGGGAGCATATTCAACGTGTGCTCGCGGAACACGGCGGCAATATTTCGGCTACGGCGCGTGCGTTGAACATGCATCGTCGAACGCTGCAACGCAAACTGGCAAAACGGCCGGTCAAGCAGTAAGCGCTGAGACCCGCCCGCGCTTGCGGGCTGTGAAGCATCAAGCAAAACGGGCCGTCTTTCTCAAGACGGCCCGTTTTTTTACGTCTCACGCGTGATCGGATCACGTGCGAGGCGTGTGGCTGTGACGTGGCGTCCACATCGACGCCGGTTTCGGTGTTACAGCACGTAGCGCGACAGATCCTCGTCTTCCGCCACTTCGTTCAGCGCGCGATCCACATACGCCGCGTCGATCTGTACTGCCTTGCCCGAATGATTGCCGGCCGAGAACGACACTTCCTCGAGCAGCTTTTCGATCACCGTGTACAGACGGCGTGCGCCGATGTTTTCGGTCTTCTCATTCACCGAATACGCGATCTCGGCGAGACGGCGAATACCGTCATCGGCGAATTCCAGGTGCACGTCTTCCGTAGCCAGCAGCGCCTGGTATTGCTTGACGAGGCTCGCGTCGGTCGACACCAGAATCGATTCGAAATCCTTCACTGACAGCGAATCCAGTTCGACCCGAATCGGGAAGCGGCCCTGCAGTTCCGGAATCAGATCGCTCGGCTTGGCCAGATGAAACGCGCCACTCGCGATGAACAGAATGTGGTCCGTCTTGACCATGCCGTACTTGGTGTTGATCGTGGTGCCTTCGACCAGCGGCAACAGATCGCGCTGCACGCCCTGACGGGACACTTCACCGCCGCCGGCTTCATTACGCGACGCGATCTTGTCGATTTCGTCGAGAAACACGATGCCGTTCTGCTCGACGTTCTGTACTGCCTTGGTTTTCACCTCTTCGTCGTTGAGCATCTTGCCGGCTTCTTCGTCGGTTAAGACTTTGAGCGCTTCCTTCACTTTCAGCTTGCGGCGCGTTTTCTTGCCGCCGCCGATGTTCGCGAACATCGAACGGATCTGCTCGGTCATGTCTTCCATGCCCGGCGGCCCCATGATGTCCATGCCCACTTGCGGCTGTTCGACGTCGAGTTCGATTTCCTTGTCGTCGAGCAGGCCTTCACGCAGACGCTTGCGGAAGGTCTGGCGCGTGGTGCTGCCTTCGTCGGCGGTATCCGTCGCGCTCGAGCTCGCGCCGAAACCTACCGGCCGCGCGCTCGGCAGCAGGATGTCGAGGATGCGGTCTTCGGCCTGATCTTCCGCCTTGGTCCGCACTTTGCGCATTTCCGTTTCGCGCGTCTGTTTGACCGAGATTTCGATCAGATCGCGCACGATGCTGTCGACGTCGCGGCCTACGTAGCCGACTTCGGTGAATTTTGTGGCTTCGATCTTGATGAACGGTGCGTCGGCCAGTTTCGCCAGACGCCGCGCGATTTCGGTTTTACCGACACCGGTCGGTCCGATCATCAAGATGTTCTTCGGCGTGATTTCCTGACGCAGCGGGTCGGCAACCTGCTGACGGCGCCAGCGGTTGCGCAGCGCCACGGCAACCGCTTTTTTCGCGCGGCCTTGGCCGATGATGTGCTTGTCGAGTTCCGAGACGATCTCGGCAGGGGTCATGGTGCTCATCGTAGGTCCTTACTCGATCGTCTCGATAACGCGGTTATGGTTCGTATAGATGCACATGTCGCCGGCAATTTCCAACGACTTCTCCACGATCTCGCGCGGCGACAGTTCGGTGTTGTCGACGAGCGCCTTCGCGGCGGCTTGCGCGTAAGCGCCGCCCGAACCGATCGCGCAGATGCCGCCTTCCGGATCGAGCACGTCGCCGTTACCGGTAATGACGAGGGTAGTAGTGGCATCGGCGGCGATCAGCATCGCTTCGAGGCGGCGCAGCATGCGGTCGGTGCGCCAGTCTTTGGCGAGTTCGACGGCGGCGCGAGTCAGATTGCCCTGATGTTTTTCCAGCTTCGCTTCAAAGCGGTCGAGCAGCGAGAACGCGTCGGCCGTGCCGCCGGCGAAGCCGACCATCACCTTGCCGTTATAGATGCGCCGGACTTTCTTCGCCCCGCCTTTCATGACGATGTTGCCCAGTGTGACCTGACCGTCGCCACCGAGCGCGACCTTGTCGCCGCGGCGCACGGAAACGATCGTCGTGCCGTGAAATTGCTCCATATGCGTTCCTCTTTGCAAAACGGGTAGGACACGGTGGCGCAGCACCACCGCATGAATCCTGTGAATCCGGAAGCGGACGGCGCGCAACGCTGAAACGATCAACCGGTTGGCGCGCGCTCGTGCAACGCATGTCCGACCTATTTTAGGGCGTGCGCGGTCATATCAAGAGCCGGCAAATGGCATAAGACAAAAACACGGATTCGGGGCGGGGGAGTGTGCGGAGGAGCACACAAAAGAAAAAAGGCGCACAGATCACCGTGCGCCTCTCGACGAAGCAGCTTAAAAAGGGCGCGGAGCCGAGGCCGCGCCGCAGGCGTTCAGTCGCCGAACAGCTTCTGGCGCAGTTCGCGGCGTTCCTGCGCTTCGAGCGACAGGGTGGCCGTGGGCCGTGCGAGCAGACGCGGAATGCCGATCGGCTCGCCGGTTTCTTCGCACCAGCCGTAATCGCCCGAATCGATGCGCGCGATCGATTGCTGCACCTTCTTCAGCAGCTTGCGTTCGCGGTCGCGCGTGCGCAGTTCGAGCGCATGCTCTTCCTCGATCGTTGCACGGTCGGCCGGGTCCGGCACGATTACTGTTTCGCGCAGGTTCTCGGTCGTCTGGCCGGCATTGCGGAGAATGTCCGCTTGCAGCTGTTCGAGCTTGTTCTTGAAGAAAGCGAGCTGATCCTCATTCATGTAATCCTTGTCGCTCATCTTCAGGATTTCGGCTTCAGTCAAGAGTCGTTTCGTCGTCATCTGGCTTGCTTCTTCAATGTGAGGCAAAACTCATACATAGTGCCCGCATTTTCGTATTGCCCGCAAAGGCGCCACGGGGGACGCTGAGCGCTGGCGGGCACGGACGGTGGGCTGTCGGTGACGCCGAGGCGCCTTGCGCTCACGCGCCGGGCGTCGTTACGCCGGGCGTCGGTACGCCAATGCGGGGCCGAACTCCTCTGGAAACCGTTTCTCAATTGCTCCTGAGGCATTGCTTGCCGGCAGCGCGCCTTATCAGCTGTGCCAGCCGGCATTGTCGGCGTGATTTCCGGACAAGGTTTTCCGGCGCCGTTTCAGACCCGGCGCGGACTACGCGCAGACCGGGCAATTCGTTGTCATTCTCCAGTGGGCACGTATTGTAACTGAATCACAATCCAGCACCGCAACTGGTGAAAATCCCCCGGCGGAGCACTGATATCCCGAAAATATAACGCGCGCACGACCAAAAAGCGATGGTCGTGCACGGTTTAATACAGCAGGGTTTTCACGTGTTTTTCACACAACCGACATTTCAGCGGGCTTTCGGCACGCTTTTCGGTGTATTCCGCAGACAATTGCGTCCTTCGCGGGGCGTGCGCTCCTGATCGCGTAAGCCAACCCGCCTGCCGTGCCAAGCCACCTCGGCTTGGCATGGGCAAAAGCGTGAGGTTTACGCCAGGCAGGCGTCCAGGCCGTCGGTGATCAGGTCCTGCGGTAGTTCGATACCGATGAACACCATTTTGTTGGTCTTCTTTTCGATCGGCTGCCATTTCGCGGCCAGGTCGCTGCCCATCATCTGGTGGACGCCCTGGAACACCACCTTGCGGTCGACCCCCTTCATATAGAGCACGCCCTTATAGCGCAGCAGGCGCTCGCCATAAATTTGCAGAATGCCGCCGAGGAAGTCCTCGAGCTTGTTCGGATCAAACGGACGGTCGCTGCGGTAGACGAACGACTTGATCTTGTCGTCGTGGTGCGCATGATGGTGATGCGCGTGGTCGTGGCCTTCGTGGTCGCACTTGCCGTGGTCGTGATCGCAGTTTTCGTGATCGTGATCGTCGTGGCCGGCATGAGTGTGGCCGTGCTCGTCATGCGCGTGAGCGTGGTTGTGCGCGTGTTCGTCTTCAGCGAGGAAATCCGGGTCGATTTCGAGCTTCGAATTCAGATTGAAGCCGCGCAGGTCGAAGATTTCCTTGATGTCCGCTTCGCCGAAATTGACGACCTTGATCGCCGCGCGCGGGTTCATGTGCAGCAGGCGATGGCGCAGATCGTCGAGGTGCTTCTGGTCGACCAGGTCCGACTTGGTGATGAACAGGCGATCGGCGAAGCCGACCTGGCGCTGCACCACTTCATGCTCGTCCAGCTGATGGTTCGCGTGCTTCGCGTCGACCAGCGTGATGATCGCGTCGAGCAGGAATTCGTTAGCGATCTGGTCGTCCATGAAGAACGTCTGCGCGACCGGGCCCGGATTGGCGAGGCCGGTGGTTTCGATCACGACACGGTCGAAATCCAGTTCGCCGGACTGTTTTTTCGCCGCCAGGTCGCCCAGCACGCGCGACAGGTCGCCGCGAATCGTGCAGCAGATGCAGCCGTTGCTCATCTGGATGATCTGCTCGCTCGTGTCCTGCACGAGGATTTCGTTATCGATGTTTTCTTCGCCGAACTCGTTCTCGATCACGGCGATCTTCATGCCGTGCTTTTCGTTCAGGATGCGCTTGAGCAGGGTGGTTTTGCCGCTGCCGAGAAAGCCGGTCAGGATGGTCACTGGGATCATGGTGGTCGCCTGTATGTACGTGAATCTGTGCGTGATCGATTACCGCGCGAAATTACCGCCCAAAATTACCGCGCGGAATCCGCGGCGCGGGATTTGCAGCGAATGCGTCTGCGAGTCCGGTTTGCCGGGGGCGGCAGCCCGAGGGCGCGCAACCCGGTCTAACCGGATATTGAAACATATCTGTCAAGCCGGCGCTGGCGGCGGGGGCGAATCCCTTTCGCCGCGCGCGGGAAATAACCCTCAAGCTATGGGCAATCAGGCAATTTGCAACAGCAAACCCTTCAGATATTCGCCTTCAGGGAAGGCGGTGAGCAACGGGTGGTCGACTCCCGCGCCGAGGCGCTTGAGAATCCGCGCATCGACGCGTGCATCGGCCGCCGCGCCGGAGACGATTTTCTGGAACAGCTCCGAGTCGATCGCGCCAGAACAGGAGTAGGTGAACAACAGGCCGCCCGGGCGCAGCAGCTTCAGGCCGGTCAGGTTGATGTCCTTGTAGGCGCGCGCGGCGCGGTCCACGTGTTCACGCGAAGGCGCGAATTTCGGCGGATCCAGCACGACCAGGTCGAAGCGTTCGCCTTCGTCGTGGAGGCGGCGCAGGGTTTTGAACGCGTCGGCGTCGAGCCAGGTGGCGCGTTCGGCGTCGAAACCGTTGGCGGCCACGTTCTGTTGCGCGATCGCCAGCGCGTCACCCGACGAATCGATCGATACCACGCGCTTCGCCCCGCCTTTTAGTGCCGCCAGCGAAAAGCCGCCGGTGTAGCAGAAGCAGTTCAGCACATCGCGATCTTTCGCCAGTTCCTGCACCAGCAGGCGGTTGTCGCGCTGGTCGACGTAGAAGCCGGTCTTGTGGCCGTTACGCACGTCGACGTGATAGCGCACGCCGTTTTCGCTCGCAATCAGCGCTTCCGACGGTGCTTCGCCCGCCAGCACGCCGGTGATCTGCTCGAGCCCTTCCTTCTGGCGGATCGATACGTCCGACCGCTCGTAGACATTCGGGCAGCCGGTCGCGTCGACCAGCGCGGCGACGATCGCGTCCTTCCATGCCTCGACACCCGTGGCCATGAACTGGCACACCAACTGGCTGCGCTGGCCTGCGTCCTCGGCGACGTAATGGTCGACGATCAAGCCCGGCAGGCCGTCTGCTTCGCCGAAAATCAGCCGGACCGCGCCGGTGTTATGCACCATCGTTTGACGATGCGCGAGCGCGCGCTGCACACGGCGCTTGAAGAACGCGTGATCGATCGGCTCCATCTCGTCGAAGCTCCACACGCGCGCGCGAATCTGCGAATGCGGGCTGTAGGCAGCACGCGCGAGGAACCGGCCGTCGTGCGCGCGCACCAGCACGGTCGCGCCGGGAGCGGGATTGCCGTCGACACGATCGATCACGTTGGCATAAACCCACGGATGGCGGCGCAGCAGCGATTTTTCTTTCGATGGTTTGAGCGTAACGGTATTCATCAGGGTGTCAGCAGGAGCAATAGGCCGCGTGGACCAGGACGCACACGGCAGGTGAAGCAAAGAGGGAGACCGCAAGCCGCAAGCCGCAAGTAGCAAGTAGCAAAACAACAGGCAAAGAGCGGAATCAGTCGCGTTTTTTGGCGCGCGGATGCGCCTGATCATAGACGTGCGCGAGATGCTGGAAATCGAGCGCGGTGTAGACCTGCGTGGCGGTGATGCTGGCGTGCCCGAGCAGTTCCTGCACGGCCCGCAGATCGCCGCTCGACTGCAGCACGTGCGTGGCGAATGAATGCCGCAACACGTGCGGATGCACGTTGGCCGGAATGCCGGCGACCAGCGCCGCGCGCTTCACCCGGTCACGCACGACATTCGGCGATAGCCGATTGCCGCGTGCTGACAGAAACAGCGGGTGCGGATCGTGTTTCACCATCTGATCGCGTACCGCGAGCCACGCATTCAAGGCCTCGAGCGCTTTGCTTCCGACCGGCACGATGCGGCGCCGGTTGCCTTTGCCGAGCACTTCGACTTCGGCGGAGTCGAGCTTGAGCCAGCCCGCGGAGCGGTAGCCGTCGGCATCGGCAAAACGGGCGTCGAGGCCGACCAGTTCGGACAGCCGCAGGCCCGACGAGTAGAACAGTTCGAGCATCGCGTGGTCGCGCAAACCTTCGGGCGTCGCGGCCGGCGGGCTCTCCATCAGGCGCGTGGCGTCGTCGACGGAAAGCGCCTTGGGCAGCGATTTGGCCTGCTTCGGCGCGCGTACGGTGGCGACCGGGTTGGCCGGCAGATCGACGCGGCCCGCGAACCAGCGGTAAAACGCACGCCAGCACGATAGCCGATGGCTGATCGAACGGGCGGTCAGTCCGCCGGCATGAGCCCGCGAAACGGCGCCGCGAATATCGACGGCGGTGAGGCTTTCGAGCGGCCGGCCTTTGGCCAGCAGCTTGAGCTCCTCGAGTTCGTGGGTATAGCCGCGTAGCGTATGCGCCGACAGCCGCCGCTCATGTTCGAGATTCGACAGATAGGCGGCGATCGGGTCGGCGTCGGTCACGATGGCCTTTGCGGGATTGACGGCTCAGCGCGGCAGCAGGCGGCTCAGCGCCGCGCTCGCCAACGCGCCGATCTGAGTCAGGAAATCGGTGGCCATGCCGTCGTGGAAGCGGCGTGCGTCGGCCGAACCCATTACCAGCAGGCCGAAGGCAGATGCTTCCTCTTTGCCTTCGGGGTCGCGCAGCGCGAGCAGCGCAATCGACTCGGTAGCGTGCGCGGATTCGCCTGTACCCGTGCCGTCTGCGGACCCGTCGCCATTCACCGCCGAGACCGCCGGCGTCAGCCACTGCGCCGCTTCGAAGCCAGTATTCGCGCCACAGTACGGCGTGGTGAGGCTGTTCGCGAAGATGCGCACTTCTTCACCGACATGGCGTGCGAAATCGGCCTGCGCATACGGCTCGGAGACGTCCCATACGCGCAGCGCGGCTTGCGGCACGTCGAAAATATCGCGCAAGCCGCCGGAGATCGTACGCGGCAGCGCGTACGGATCACGCTCGGCCATCACGCGGATGGTCCAGCGATTGAATTTCGAGGCAATGCTGTCGTTTTCGTGACCGTAGCGCAACAACTCGGCCAGACGCCGTTCGAGATGCTTGTTCTTGTCGCGCAGCATTTCCATCTGCCGTTCCTGCAGCGACACCGCGGCTTTGCCGTGTGGGTTCGCAAGCCGGATCGTCGCGAGCATTTCCGCGTGTTCGGCGAAGAATTCGGGGTTGGCGAGCAGATATTCGGCGACTTCGCGATCGTTCATGGTTTCGGCTAAAGGACTACGGGACGACGCCTTCGGGCGGCGCATCGGTCATGAGTTCGGTCGGCCGGTGAAAGCGCCGCTCGGTCCGGCTCTTCATCGGCCTGTTCAGCGGCCCGCTTCAGGCCGCGTGTCGGGTACTGCCTCGGCCGATCGCTCGGCCGTTAAGTCAGGTAATGCCTCGGGTGCTTTGCCGGCGCGGCTCAATCGGCCAGCTCGATCTCGCCTTCGAAAACGGTTGCCGCAGGGCCGGCCATGAAGAGCGGCGCGCCTTCTTGCGTGCTATCCCACGTGATGGTCAGCTTGCCGCCGTGCGTGTGCACCAGCACCGGCGCATCCAGCAACCCGCGGCGAATGCCGGCAGCGACGGCAGCGCACGCGCCCGTGCCGCACGCCAGCGTCTCGCCGGCGCCGCGCTCGTAGACGCGCAGCTTGATCTCGCTGCGGCCGACGATCTGCATGAAGCCCGCGTTCACCCGCTGCGGAAAGCGTGCATGCCGCTCGATCACCGGGCCTTCGACGAGCACCGGAAAATCTTCGACGTCGTCGACCACTTGCACCGCGTGCGGATTGCCCATCGACACCACCGAAATCCAGCGCGTCACGCCGTTCACGTCGAGCGGCCAGAGCGTGTCAGCACCCTCGCGGCGGCCTTCGAGGCCTTTGGCGGCGAACGGGACGCGCTCCGGTTCGAACACGGGCGCGCCCATATCGACCAGCACTTCGCCGTTTTCCTGCATGGTCAGCTGAATGGTGCCGTTCTGTACTTGCACGCGCACACTGCGCTTGTCGGTCAAGCCGCTGTCGCGCACGAACTTGACGAAACAGCGCGCGCCGTTGCCGCAGTGCTCGACCTCGCCGCCGTCGCAATTGAAGATGCGATATCTGAAATCGACGCCGTCCACGGTAGGCTTTTCGACCAGCAGCAACTGGTCGGCGCCGACGCCGAAATGCCGGTCCGCGAGCGCGCGCACCTGCGCCGGCGTCAGGTTGACCGGTTGGGTGTAGCCGTCGAGCACGACGAAGTCGTTACCCGCGCCGTGCATTTTGGTGAATTTCAGTTTCATCACGCTATTGTAAGTGACGCGCTTGCAGGTGGGCCGGACAGCGCTTTATTTGCCACCTTATTTGTCATTTTATTTCCGTGTTCCGACGCTTTTTGAGAGCCGTTCAGTACACGCTCGGCTCGCCCGGCGGACGGGTCTTGAAGCGCTTGTGCACCCAGTAGTACTGCTCGGGCATCAGCGGGATCTGCTCTTCGAGGAAGGCATTCATACGGCGCGCGTCGGCGTCGTCGTCGCCGGTGGGGTAGTTTTCCCACGGCTTGAACACCTTCAGCCGATAACCCTTGTAGTTCGGCAGCACTTCGCCGATGAACGGCACCACCTGCGCATGCCCGACCTTCGCCAGACGGCCGACCGCCGTCAGCGTGCAGGTGGGCACGCCGAAAAACGGCACGAACGTGGAATTACGCGCGCCGTAATCCATATCCGCGCCGAGCATCACCGGTTTGCGATCGCGCAGCCAGCGCAGCACGATGCGCGCGCTGTCGGCACGGCTCGCCATATCGGCGCCGAAACGTGCGCGCGCCGCTTTGGCGACTTCTTCGAGCTCAGGGTTCGACATTGGCTGATACAGCGAGCCGCATTGACGCTTGAGCGAGTAGTTCAGAAAGATCGAGCCCGCTTCGATCCCGACGAAGTGAAAGCCGAGGAACAGCGTGGGCGGCAGATCCGGGTCGGTGAGGTCGATCTCGCTGTCGAGCTGGATCAGCTTTTCGAGCTTTTCCGCCGAGCCGAACCATTGCACGCTGCGTTCGACGTAACTGCGGATCGCATGCCGGAAATGCTTCTGGGCGACCTCTTCGCGGCGCGCGCGATCCCATTCGGGAAAGCACAGTTCCAGGTTGATATGGACGATGCGCTTGCGCCGGCTCGGGACCTGATAAAGCAGCCAGCCGAGTCCATCGCCCAGGCGGGCGACGAAACCATACGGCAACAATGCAAATAATTTCAGCAGCCCGATTGCGAGCTTCGCGCCATAGCGGCTCAGCATGCGGCACCCCGCAACGGGGCGCCTTGCAGGGCTGTATTCAGGAAAGCGGAAAGATGGACGTAATACCGCACGCGTGGGCACTCTGTGACAATCAAAGGAAGTCGCTATAATAAGGGCTTCGCCGAGTTAATAGACAACTTGCGGGGCGAAGCTGGCAGGCGCGATCCATTGGATATGCGTCCGCCGGTAAGGTAATCCGCTAAAGCGTCGCCGCTTCAAGGCTCCCGAAGCTGGCTACGTGAAACTCAACCGTAACCACATAACAGGAGTCTGCAACGTGGCAAACGACTATCTTTTCACCTCCGAATCCGTTTCCGAAGGCCATCCCGACAAAGTCGCGGATCAGATTTCGGACGCCATTCTCGACGCTATCCTCGCGCAGGACAAATATTCGCGTGTCGCAGCCGAAACGCTGTGCAACACGGGTCTCGTCGTGCTGGCCGGCGAAATCACCACGACGGCGAACGTCGACTATATCCAGGTCGCGCGCAACACGATCAAGCGCATCGGCTACGACAACACCGACTACGGTATCGACTACCGCGGCTGTGCCGTGCTGGTGGCGTACGACAAGCAATCGCCCGACATCGCCCAGGGCGTGGACCGCGCGCACGACAACAACCTCGATCAAGGCGCCGGCGACCAAGGCCTGATGTTCGGTTATGCGTGCGAAGAAACGCCGGAACTGATGCCGTTGCCGATCCATCTGTCGCACCGTCTGGTGGAGCGTCAGGCGAATCTGCGCCGCGACGGCCGTCTGCCCTGGCTGCGTCCGGATGCGAAGTCGCAGGTTACGGTGCGTTATGTCGACGGCAAGCCGCATGCGATCGACACGGTCGTGCTGTCCACGCAGCACTCGCCGGACATCGATCTGGCCACGCTGCGCGAAGCCGTGATCGAAGAAGTCATCAAGCCGACGCTGCCGGCCGATCTGATCAAGGGCGACATCAAGTTCCTGGTGAACCCGACTGGCCGGTTCGTGATCGGCGGCCCGCAAGGCGATTGCGGTCTGACGGGCCGCAAGATCATCGTCGATACGTACGGCGGTGCTGCGCCGCACGGCGGCGGCGCGTTCTCGGGCAAGGATCCGTCGAAGGTCGACCGTTCGGCGGCGTATGCCGGCCGTTATGTCGCGAAGAACATCGTGGCGGCCGGTTTGGCGTCGCGCTGCCTGATCCAGGTCTCGTACGCAATCGGCGTGGCTCAGCCGACTTCGGTGATGGTGAATACCTTCGGCACGGGCCGCGTGTCGGATGCAACGATCACGAAGCTTGTGCAGGAGCATTTCGACCTTCGTCCGAAGGGCATCATCCAGATGCTCGACCTGCTGCGCCCGATCTACGAGAAGAGCGCGGCTTATGGTCACTTCGGCCGCGAAGAGCCGGAATTCACGTGGGAAGCCACGGACAAGGCTTTGGCGCTGGCTGAAGCTGCCGGTACCGAACCGGTCGCCGCGCTCGCCTGATAAGCACGAGAGCGATCCGCTTCAGTAAAAAACCCCGCCGGCGCAAGCCGTGCGGGGTTTTTTTATTGCATCTTCAGCGGCTCATTTAGCCTTGATTCACCGGCTCGCAAACGCGAACGCGAACCATCCGGAACTGCCACTCGTCGACATGCGGCGCGGCCGGCGGCTTGTGTTTTGCGGCGCGGCGACCGGTGCGCGGCGCGGCGCGGAGAGGCGCAGCGGCGTCGGTTTGCGCAGCAGCGTGCGCAGCGAGAAGCGCCGCGAACTGCCTTGCAGGCGCAACGCCGAGAAGAACGTATGGAACCACGTGCGAATGCCGTCGACCGCTTTGGCTTCGCGCCATTGTTCGCCCAAGGCGCGAGTGCGGGTGGCATGGTGACGCAGCGCGCGAACCACGTGGCGGCGTGCCGGACGCGCCGCTTTCAGCGCGGCGCGGGTAAGACGGGTGCTCAGAAGAGTATGCATGGCTTCACAAGTAGGCAACGTGTCGCGCGAAAGAGCGTGCGCCATAAAGAGCACCAAATGTGCCAATGGCGGTGTCGCGATGAACGGCGCGAAAGCCTGGAATTCGGGGGAAAAGGGCACGGATGACGGCGGAGCCGGTCAGAACGGCGCTTGCGCGCCGCAAAAGTGCGGGAGTAGCGATCAACATACGTGCAGGCTACACGTGAATCGTGACGCCAGAAAGTCGGTTTTTACCCTGCGATTACGGGTTTTTACGGGTCATAGCGATGTGCGCGCTAACAGGGTCGCGCCCTTTGCGGGCGGTTTTCGTGCACGTCTGCCCTTAGCAGGTGCCGGGCAAACCGCCGGCGCGCGTGAAAGTAGTGCGTAAGGCGTGCCCGGAGCCTTGATTTTGCAAAGGCGAAACAGCGCACGGTCCGATCGCGCCCGTTTTACAATCGAGCATCAGCCAGTCGAAAGTATCGGAACACCATGTCACTTCATTCGAAGAAAGAGCAGATTCAAACGTTGCGGGAGCAAGGATTTGTCGTTGTGCCTGGATTGGTGTCGCCGGAGCGTTGCGGCGAACTGAAGCAGATTGCCGAGCGACAGTTGCAGGAGGCGGCGGCGCCGATCGAGTTCGAGGCGGATCTTCGTTATCCGGGCGCACCGGAATCGAAGCATGCGCCGGGCGGCCACACGGTTCGCCGGCTGCTGGATGCCTACGGGCGCCATCCGCAATTTGCGCAATGGGCAACCGCGCCGGAAATTCGCGGCTGGATGGAGTTGTACTTCGGTGAGGAGCCGCGCTTATCGCGGGCGCATCACAATTGCATGATGACCAAGCACCCGGCCTATGGCAGCTTGACCGGCTGGCATCGTGACGTGCGGTACTGGTCGTTCGAGCGTGACGATCTGGTGTCGGTGTGGCTCGCGGTGGGGTCCGAGACGGTCGATAACGGCGCATTGTGGCTGGTGCCGAAGTCGCATAGCGTCGCGTTCACGTCCGAGCGCTTCGACGAGGCCAAGTTTTTCCGCTCCGATCTGGAGGAGAATCAGGCGTTGATTCGCACCGCGGTTTCGCCCGAACTCAAGGCCGGAGACGTGGTGTTCTTCCATTGCAACACGCTGCACTCGGCTGGCAAGAACATCAGCGATCAGGTGAAATTCTCTTTGGTGTTTACCTATCACGGGGCGAGCAATGTGCC
The DNA here is from genome assembly GCF_902833645.1 of Paraburkholderia fungorum. Classification (GTDB taxonomy): domain Bacteria; phylum Pseudomonadota; class Gammaproteobacteria; order Burkholderiales; family Burkholderiaceae; genus Paraburkholderia; species Paraburkholderia fungorum. Next base: position 1,078,067 of record NZ_CADFGE010000001.1, on the reverse strand, counting down.
GCTTCCGGGGTCCCGTTCGGCGGCCAAGCCTGAAATTGCCTTTTAGGCTTTTTGCCTTGCGCGGCGCGGAGCTTCGCTGATCCCGCACCGCGCATCCAAGCGGCGCTTTACCGCTTGCGGCCCGAGACAGCCACGCCGGTCAGGCCGGCAATGGTGGCGATAACGCCCCCCACAATCAGCATGATCGCCTTATTGGTCGGCGACCCGGTAAATACGCGAGACACCTCGCTGCTGACCGAATTGAATGCCTGCCCGCCGAAATACAACAACACGACACCGCCGACTATCAGCGCGATTGAAATCGCCTTCACCATGAACCCGCCCCTATCGATAAGCTTTGATCGGCCAAAGTGTAGGGGAGCCGCAAGCCGCCGTCCATCCCGCATAGTGGGTGTGTGCAGGGTGCGCGGCGATTGGCTACCATAGCGATCTGGCCTCACCGCTATCCGAACATAAAACCTGCACGCCTCCCGCAGTACGTGATGAACCCTCCACGCCCCTGATTGCCGGGCGACTTCACCATCAAGGACACTAGCAATGGCTTACGAAGCAGCTTCAGAACGCTATTCGGACATGCAATACCGCGTCTGCGGCAAGTCGGGTCTCAAACTGCCGGCGCTGTCGCTGGGCTTGTGGCACAACTTCGGCGATACCACGCCGATTTCCACGCAGCGCGATATCCTGCGCACGGCCTTCGACCTGGGCATCACGCACTTCGATCTTGCCAACAACTATGGCCCCCCGTACGGTAGCGCCGAAACCAATTTCGGCCGCCTCTTCAAAGACGACTTCAAGCCGTATCGCGATGAACTCCTGATCTCGTCGAAAGCGGGTTGGGACATGTGGCCGGGTCCGTACGGCCAGGGCGGCGGCTCGCGCAAATATGTACTGGCGAGTCTCGATCAAAGCCTGCAGCGCATGGGTCTCGACTACGTCGATATCTTCTATTCGCATCGTTTCGATGCCGATACGCCGCTCGAAGAAACCGCCGGTGCATTGGCGAGCGCGGTGCAGCAGGGCAAGGCGCTGTACATCGGTATTTCGTCATACTCGGCGACCAAGACGCTCGAAATGGCAAAGCTGCTTGCCGAGTACAAGGTGCCGCTGCTGATCCATCAGCCGGCGTACAACATGCTCAACCGCTGGATCGAACGCGAGCTGCTGGATACGCTCGAGAAGGTCGGCGCGGGCGCCATCGCGTTCACGCCGCTTGCGCAGGGTTTGCTCACGGGCAAGTATCTGAACGGCGTGCCCGAAGACGCGCGCGTCAACAAGCCGGGCGGCGGTTCGTTGAAGCAGGAGCATCTGAGCCCGGAAAACATCGAGCACGTGCGCAAGCTCAACGACATCGCGCAGCGTCGCGGACAAAGCCTCGCGCAGATGGCGCTTGCGTGGGCGCTGCGCGATCCGCGCGTGACGTCTGTGCTGATCGGTGCAAGCCGCGCGGAGCAGGTGCGCGAAAACGTCGGTGCGTTGAAGAATCTCGCGTTCTCGAAGGACGAGCTGGCGGAGATCGATCGCTACGCGACTGAGGGCGGCATTAATCTGTGGGAGAAACCGTCGACGGATCAGGCAATCTGATCGCACGGCGTTTGATGTCGCAGAAATAGAAAAGCCGCCCGTGAGGCGGCTTTTCTGTCGATGCTTTCAGGCACACGCGTTTCCCGCGCAGTGGCCGAAACGACTGCGTTCAGTCGACCGAACCATCGGCGAAGCGTAGAGGCCGTCTTCGCCGGTCCGCGCTAAACCAGCGCAGGCAAGCCCTCAACCAGCACGACCGCGAACACCACGCCGAGCAGCGCGCCTAGCACCCGCAGCGCGTTGTGACGCAACTCTGTTTTGCAGGGAAGCGCGCCGACAAATAACGCGCCGGCAAGCGCCATCGGAATGACCAGAATGAAATCGCCGATCGTGAAGTAGGTCGTCATACCCGTCTCCTTATTTAATACTGGCGCGGGCAGTGGCTCTGTTTGCTGGAGTCATGGCACCGCCGACGCTTGATTCGAGTATAGGCGACGGTTAGATCAACATAACAACGCTTGCGGCGCTGCAGCGCTGCTCTCGCACGCTGCGGAAGCCCGGCGCGACAAGGGCTCGGGCGATTGGCGCGGCGCAGCAAAAACGCCGCAAAAAATGAAGTATTCGCTTACACAGGGCTTACTTTTTTAGGCGGTTCGATGCACACCGAATGCTTTTTCGCCTAGCGCGGAGCTGTTCCGTGCAAACTCTTTAAGCGCGGGTCCATGCGGCATCCAAGCCCGGATTCATGGAGCCGGTCAGCAGTGCTCTGTCACGCGGCGGTCCGTTCGCGTTGACGCAAACGCGTGGCGGCAACGATGCCGATAACGAGCAGCGCTCCCACCAATCCAGCGACCCCGTTCCAGCCAAAACCGGCCCACACATGGCCGCCATAAGAGCCGACGACGCTCGAGCCGATGTAGTACGCAAGCAGATACAGCGCCGCCGCTTGCCCCTTCGCTTCTTTCGCGAGACGTCCGACCCAGCCGCTCGCCACCGAATGTCCGGCGAAGAAACCGAACGTCACGCAGGCGATCCCGATTGCAATCGCCGTGATCGGATGGAGCATGGTGAGGGCGAGCCCGAGCGCCATCAGCAGCAAACTGGCGGTCAGCACGCGCGCCCGGCCGAACATGTCGGCCATGCGTCCCGACCACGGCGAGGCCACCACGCCCGTCAGATACACGACGAAAATCGCGCCGATCTCCGTCTGACTCAACAGATAGGGCGGCGCGAGCAGCCGGTAACCGATGTAGTTGTACAGCGTGACGAAGCTGCCCATCAGCACAAAGCCGAGCAGAAACAGCAGAGGCAGACCAGGCCGCGTGAATTGCTTGAGCAGGGCGGTGCGATGATGAGCAAAGCCGAGCCCACGACGCGGCACAAAATGGCGCGACGGCGGCAGCAGCGCGCGAAACGCGAGCATGGAGAGAATGCCGAGCACGCCGATCGTGCCGATCGCCACGCGCCACGAAAACAGATCCGCGACGACGCCGGTAATCACGCGCCCGGCCATCCCGCCGATCGCGGTGCCGCCGACGTACAGCCCCATTGCAAGACCGAGTCCGTCGGGATGCACTTCTTCTGCGAGGTAGGCCATCGCAACGGCGGGCACGCCGCCGAGCGCGAGGCCTTCGAGAGCGCGCAACACGAGCAGTTGATGCCAATGCGGTGCGATCGAAACAGCAATCGTCAATAGCGCGGACAGCGTGAGCGACGCCGTCATCAGCTTGTGACGGCTCCAGCCTTCCGAGACGAAACCGGCCACGAATATCGCGAGCGCGAGCGCGGCTGTGGTCAGCGAGAGCGACAGGCTGCTCTGTGCCGGCGTCACGCCGAATGCGCTCGAGAACGCGGGCAACAACGGTTGCACGCAATACAGCAGCGAGAAGGTGGCGTAACCGGCGAACAGCAGCGCGACGCTGGCGCGCCAATAGGCACGCGTGCCGCGTTCGAGATAAGGCGTGTTGGAGGGTTCAGGCACGGCGGTGGAGCTGGAAGAAGCAGATGAAGCAGGAACAGCCGAAGTAGCAGTCCGGTTGGATTCCGGCGATGCGGTCACGAAACAATCTCCTCGGGGAACGCAAAGTACACAAAGGAGTTAAGGATACGCTGAAAAAGCTATGCGGGTGCGCGCCGTGCGACGACCCCGCACGTGAATATTCGCGCTTCGCGATCACGACAACAGTGGCCGCATGATTTTGAAATATCGCCCCGTCAGGGTTTATGATGGCCTCATTACGACGCGTGACGTCCAGAGCACCGGTCGGGCGCGCCGTAATGGGATGGGGCGAAACGACGGGTTAGCAGCTTCGGGTTCGCGCTTTCCATGGCCCCGCAAAACGGGAACAATGACTCAGACCTCTCACGCGTCTTACGCGCAGCAGATTGGGTGCGTACGCAACGTTATTGGCGAAGCGGCGCTTTTATCATCACCTTGACCGGCGAGGAAACCATAAAGCCGGCTATGGGAGAAACGGGGAAACATCATGCAAATCGGTTCCATTGTCCGATCGGTGCATATCGCCGTGCCGCAAGGCGCACGCGGGATCGTCATGCGCATTCTCGGCGACATGGCAATGGTGGCCTGGTATGCCGGCGAGCCCGGCACGTCAGAGCATCTGAATACTGAACCCTTTTTCCTCGAAGATTTGATCGATACGGGCGAGCAGGTGCGTCCGGCGAGCGCGCAGGTGCATTGAGACTGGTTGGTTTGAGTTCGATTCATATCGTTGCCACGCCGTAGTCATGCCGTTGCAACAGGCAGTCAACCGCAAGGTGTGCCGACACCCTCGTCTTTGACGGCGGCGCGGCGCACAATGCGGACATGAACGACGACAATCTCGACTCGCAGGACGGCGCCGATAGCGCCGTCCCTTTCGCCCGGCTCAAGCCGGAAATCGTGCTCGACGCGCTCGACAGCGTGCTCAGCAGCGTCGGTGTGTACACCGACGGCCGCATGCTCCCGCTCAACAGCTACGAAAACCGCGTGTACCAGGTGGGCGTGGAAGACGGTCCGCCGGTGGTCGCCAAGTTCTATCGTCCCGAGCGTTGGACTGACGCCGCCATTCTCGAAGAGCACGCTTTTGTCGCCGATCTTGCTGCGCGCGAGATTCCGGCGGTGCCCGCACGTGTTTTCGAAGGCCGTACGTTGCATACCTTCGACGGTTTCCGTTTCTCGATCTTCGAACGCCGCGGCGGCCGCGCGCCCGATCTGGACCGGCGCGATACGCTCGAATGGTTGGGGCGTTTTATCGGCCGCATTCATGCGGTCGGACAGACCCAGAACTACACCGAACGTCCCACGCTCGACATCAACACGTTCGGCTACGAGCCGCGCGATTTCCTGCTGTCGCACCGCTTCGTGCCTGACGACGTGCGGCCCGCATGGGAAACCGTGGTGAATCTCGCGCTCGAAGGCGTTGAGCGCGCCTTCGAGCGTGCCGGCGATATTCGCATGTTGCGAATGCACGGCGATTGTCATCCGAGCAATGTGTTGTGGACCGACGCGGGCCCGCATTTCGTCGACTTCGACGACAGCCGCATGGGTCCGGCGGTGCAGGATTTGTGGCTGCTGCTGCCGGGCGAACGTGTCGAGGCTTCGCGGGCGTTGGCGGATCTGCTCGCCGGCTACGAAGACTTCTGCGATTTTGAGCCGCGCGAACTGTATCTCGTCGAAGCATTGCGCACGCTGCGGCTGATTCACTATCAGGCGTGGCTCGCGCGCCGCTGGGACGACCCGGCCTTTCCGGCGGCGTTTCCGTGGTTCAACACCCAACGTTATTGGGAGGACCGCATTCTCGAACTGCGCGAGCAGCTCGGCGCGATGCAGGAAGGGCCGCTCTGGCCGGTTTGAGCGATTGCGTTTCTACGGCGCCTGTGACGCCACGCTCGACGATTCCACCAGCGTCGATTTGACGATCACTTCGGCGCGCACGTCGCGCCCGATTGCTTCGATCGCGGGGCGCATCTTCGCGAAGTCGTCGGGCGTGCAGACGTCGCTGTCGAAATGCGTGGTGCCGTCACGCGCCATCGTCACCACGTTGCCCAGCGGATCGAACGTGTACTGCGATTGAAAATCGACGTAGCGATCTTGAGTCCGTTTTGCCTCCGGCATGTCGAGCACGTGGAAATTCGCTGGCAATTCAATGCGCGCGCGTTCATGCAACGCCAGGTTATGACAGACGAACGGCTGCGTGCGTTGCCGTTCGCCGAGCCAGTAACGCGTATCCGCCTCCAGGCCGCCGGCCAGACTCGTCAGCGCCGGAATCGATGCCGCCGCGCCCGGCACCACGAGACTTTCGAGCGTGCCTTTCATCGTGATCGTCAACGGGCCATCGGCTACGCTGAGATCGTTGGTGGTCAGCGTAGCCGTGCCGCGCAGGTTCGCGCTGCGCAGTTCCGCCTGGATCGATTCTTCACGTTGCGCGGGTGTCTGCGCGCGCAACATCGCGCGTGCCTGTTCGGCGGTGGCACCCGATGCCTCCAGCCGGTACGTGAAGCTTGCCGAGCCATCGGGCTCGACCTTGATCGACAGATCGGTGCTGCGCGTCGTCAATTCGGTGGCCGGCGTTTGCGCCACCACGCCCTGATTGACGAGAACGGTAGGCCGGTTCATATCGGACCACGGCAGAAAACCGAATTCGACATTCGACGCCGTCGAGTCGGCGTAATGCTGCAAATCGGGCAGCCATGTGATGGCGTGATTAATGACGCCGTAGCCCGGCACGCTGGGCAGCGTATAGATCGAGCCGCTGCTGATCAGAGCCGGCTCATTGCGAACGCCGACTGCGTCGAGCAGCGCGCCGTATAACGCCACATGATCCTTGCAGTCGCCGTAGCGGTTCGCGAGGATCGCGCTGGCGCTGTGCGGCACCACTGAACCGCGCCCGACATAGATCGCCACGTAGCGGACGTTGCGGCGCACCCAGTCGTACAGTGTCTTGGCCTTGTCGCGCGGAGTGCGGTCGTGCGCGGTGAGGTTTTGCGCAAGACGCGTGACGGTGACGTCGTGCGTGGTCGCATCGGAGGACGATGCCTTATAGCTGGCGGCGAACGTGGCGTAGTCCGGAAAGGTCGAGACCATCAACCGGTCGCCATACGATACGTACGCGATCGAGCCGCGCTCGAGCCGGCTGAAATGCGCCTTGTCGTAACGATATTCGTAGCGCGTACGGCCCTCGCGCGTGACCGGTTGCAGCGCTGTGAAGCCACGCGCGTCGGCGTAAAGCGGCTTGTCGGAGGGCAGGTCGTAGATGAGGCGGAAGTTACGCGTCGGCACGAGATCGGGCGGCGTGAAGTCGCTGAACTCGCCTGGCACAAGCGGCTGCTTCTGCGTTTTGCGATAGCTGAGGTGCACCCGCGCGCCGGGCTCGACGGCGGGGAACACGATCACCTTTTCCTGGATGTCCTGAAACATCGGCGCATTGAATGAGCGCGCTTCCTGCACGTCGCGAATCTGGTCGGGTTGCACGTCGTGGCGCACGCCGTCGGCGGTGATCGTGTACGCCTCGAGGATCTGCACGTCGGCCATATTCCGGTTGAACCAGACGTACTGTTGCGCCACTCGCGCGACACCGGCTTCGCTGTTCACGCGCAGCGTCATCGAATCGAGCTTGGAGAAGGAGCCGTCGGCGTTGACTGTGAAGGTCTGCGTTTCGCCCTCGTTGGTATAGGGATCCTCCAGCCTCGCCGTGATGCTCGCGTTCGCGACGTGAGCGCAGGCAAGCCAGCCGAGAGACGCGAGACAGATCCAGGAGACGAGGCGCATGGCAGGCGGGCATCCGGAAGGTGACGGGATCGCTGCCTAGAGTCGGGTTGCGAGGCCCGGATGTCAAGCGGATGCCGCGCATTGCGATTGAGCAAATGCGTCAACTGTGTAATGATATCCATTCTCAATTGAAAGGTATCGCCAGCTTTCTGTCACATTTCTCCTCCTCTGTGACTGCCAGCCAGCCTCTCAGCCGGACGACCTGGACCGCAAGCCGGGTTTGTCCGGCCCTTCCTTTCAAACTTTCCGTTGTCGCTGATGTGAGCGCGCGCAGCCGTCGCGCGTCGCCGTTGGTGAGGGGTTAACTTGTTGCGCCTGGAGTCTGGATGTGAATGCGCCTGATTCGATCGATATGAAGCCTGCTGTTGGCGGGGGCACGCAGTACACGGCTCATAAGCCGGAGCGGGGTCATCGCCTGCTGGACGATGCCGAGCAGGCGACGCGACGCCAGCGTTCGCGGCGGGCGAATTTCATCAAGTGGTTGCGCAAGGTGCACGGCTGGGTTGGGTTGTGGGGTGCGGTATTGGGGTTGTTGTTTGGGGTTACGGGTTTTTTGCTGAACCATCGGGCGGGGCCGTTGAAGGTGTCCTCGGGTGAGCCGCAGGTTGAGGAGATGCAGATTCCTGTGCCGCAGAAAAAGCTGGGTTCGCCGATGGAGATGGCGAAGTGGCTCAAGGGCGAGTTGAAAATCGACGGCAAGCCGGGGCGGATGAAGCGTGAGCCGGCGCATCCGGTGGCGTGGGGTGATCGCAGCACGATGCAGCCCGAGTTCTGGCAGGTCGGGATTTTTGGGCCTACTCAGAATGTGCAGGCCGAGTATTGGGTTGGGAATGGGTTTGTTGCGGTGAAACGTACGCAGAACTCGCTTCTCACTACGATGAACAATTTGCACCGTGGCGTGGGGTTGAGTGTTGGGTGGATTTTGTTGATCGACACGATCGCGGGTGGGATGATTTTGCTTTCTTTGACTGGTGTTTTGCTGTGGACTGAATTAAATAAGCGGCGTGTTGTGGGGGTGGTGTTGGTGGGTGGGTCGGTGGTTGCTGCTGTGGTTTGTGGATTGCTGTAGGGGCTGGTTTTTTTTGCCTGTTCGGCGGGTTTGTTGTTGGTCTGGTTCTTTGGCCTTTCCTTGCTTTGTTAGTGGTTTATTAGCGTTGCCCCTGTGCGGGGCGGCACTTACTTTCTTTGCCGCCGCAAAGAAAGATAAGCAAAGAAAGCGGCTTCACCCCGCCAGCTCATAAGCGGGTCTCCCGCACAGTAGCGGTAGTGGTGCGTCTGGAATCTGTCGCCTCGCACACTTCGCCCTGGTGACAAGGCAGTCATACCTCCGGCGGCGCTGCGCGCGCCGATGCCCGGTTCAAAAAACCATCAGGTATGCGAAGCGTCGGCCAGGTTTTCCTGGCAGACCCGTCCGCGACGCACGCAGTGCGGAGTGGGAGCTGATGAGTGCTTTGTCAATGGCGCGGAGTGCGCGAGGGCACGGATTCCAGATGCACCACTACCGTGGCTGCGCGGGGGACCCGCTTAAAAATTAGCGGTGTGAGCCGCTTTCTTTTGCCTACTTTTCTTTGCGGCAGGCAAAGAAAAGTAGGTGCCGCCCCGCACAGGGGCAACGCCAATAGACCACTAACACAACAAGGAAAGGCCAAAGAGCCAGACCCGCACAGGGGCAACGCTAATACAGCGAATAGACCACTAACAAAGCAAGGAAAGGCCAAAGAGCCAGACCAACAACAAAGACCGCCGAACAGGCCAAAACCTTAAACACTACAAGCAGCCCCACCCGAAGCCGCTATCTCCCGCGCGGCCTTAGCGCCCTCAACCTGCAATAAAGTCGGCAACGAAACCCCATTCTTGGCCGCAGTGACCTCGGCAAGAATAGAAACCGCAATTTCAGGCGGCGTCCGGCTGCCGATATAAATCCCCACCGGGCCATGCAACCGGGCCAATTCAGCCTCATTCAGATCGAACTCTTTCAGCCGCTCGCGCCGCGCCTGATTATTCCTTCTCGACCCCAAAGCCCCCACGTAAAAAGCCGGCGTCTTCAACGCTTCCATCAAAGCAAGATCATCCAGTTTGGGATCATGCGTCAACGCAATCACCGCACACCGCTCATCGAGCTTCATCTCGATCACCGTATCGTCCGGCATCGTCCGTACGATCTTCGTGCCGGGAATATTCCACTCCTCGGTGTACTCCTCGCGTGGATCGCACACGGTGACCTGATAGTCGAGCCCAACCGCGATATTGCACAGATAGCGCGACAACTGCCCCGCGCCGATCACCAGCATCCGGTACCGCGGGCCGTGAATCGTCAACAGACGCTCACCGTCGAAATGCACGCCATCGGTCGCCTGCGCCGCATCGAGCCGCACCGCGCCCGTCACCATGTCGACTTCGCGTGCCACCAGACGGCCGTCCTCCACCGCAGCGCACAGCTCGGCAATCCCGCTTTGCGGCGTCAAGGGCTCCAGCACCAACTGGATCGTTCCGCCGCACGGCAGTCCGAAGCGATGCGCTTCCTCAGCCGTGATGCCGTACTTCACCGCCTCCGGGCGGCTCTGCTCGATACCCCTTTGCCGCACGCGCTCAATCAGATCGTCTTCGATGCAGCCGCCCGATACCGATCCCACCACAAGTCCGTCGTCCCGCACCGCGAGCATCGCGCCCTCAGGACGCGGCGACGAGCCCCACGTTTTCACCACCGTCACCAGCAGCGCGCGATGTCCTTCCTCCAGCCAACGGGCGCTGGACTTCAGAACTTCGAGATCCACGCTTTCCATGATTTCTTCCCTTTTGTTTCGTCGCCGCCAGACTCAGTGTCCGCAGCCTCGTCCGATTCCGTATTCTGCGCCGTCGTGTCAGCGGCTGCAGCGTCGCCGTCTTCCGGGGGCGTCGCGCTATCCGTGTCGCCGCCGACCTGCGCGCCGAAGCGCTTGAAAAATTCGCCCGCGATTTTACGCGCCGCGCCGTCGACCAGCCGGGAACCGATCTGCGCGAGCTTGCCGCCGACCTGAGCCGTGGCCGTGTAGGTGAGCTTCGTCGCGTCATCGCCTTCGGGTTCGAGAGTGACATGCGCATTGCCCTTGCCGAAGCCCGCTGCGCCACCCTGGCCTTCGAAAACGATGGTGTAAGTGTTCGGCGCCTCGATGTCGGTCAGCAGCATACGCCCTTTGAAGCGAGCCTTCACGGGACCGACCGATGCGCTCATCACCACCGCGTACGCATTGTCGCCATCCGGGTCGATGCTTTCGCAGCCGGGAATGCATGCGCGCAGGATTTCGGTGTCGTTCAGCGCATCCCAGGCGCGCTGCTGGGAAACCGGCAGCGTATGGGTTTCACTCAATTCCATGGCGTTGCTCCTGCAATTGTCGTGGCGGATACGGCGAAACGGGGCACACGTGGCGCTCGCGTGAGTTGCGCGAGATCGCGGCCGAACGCCGTCAGACTGTCCAGGTTATGGACGGGACGATGTGCGTCGACGTACGGCAGGATCGCCTGCACGCCGCGCGCTTTTGGTGAAAAACCGCTGAACCGCAACAGCGGATTGAGCCACACGATACGGTGCGCGAAGCGGCGCAGGCGGGCCATCTCGGCGTCGAGCACGTCGATCGCTTCGTGGTCGAGGCCGTCGGTGACGAGCAGCACGGTGGCGCGGCCGGTCAGCACGCGGCGAGCCCAGCGTCGGTTGAATTCGGCGAGCGCGGCGCCGATCCGTGTGCCGCCCGACCAGTCGACCACCTGATCGGTGAGCGTCGCGATTGCCACGTCGGGATCGCGTTCGCGCAGCGCGCGCGTCGCATTGGTCAGGCGCGTGCCGAACAGAAACACCTGCAGGCGCTCACGCGACTGCAACAGCGCGTGGCAGAAATACAGCACCGCGCGCGAGTAGTTGCTCATCGAGCCGGAGATATCGAGCAGCAGGACCAGCGGCGGTTTGCGTTCCACCACCGCGCGATATTTCCACACCGTCCAGTCGCCCCCCGCGCGCACCGCGTGCCGGGCGCTCGCGCGCAAGTCCGCGTGGGTGCCGTGCGAGGCAGCCTTCAGGCGGCGCGTCGGTTCGGTGGCGAGCGGCAGACGCTGGCCACGGATCAGGTGACGCAAGGTGCGCCATTCGTCTGCGGAAAGCGTGTCGAAGTCGCGATGACGCAGCCGCTCTTCGGCACTGAAGGTGACGTGCGCGTGCAGTTCGTGCTGTTCGGTTTCCTGCGGCGGCTGGCGATGCGGCGAGGGTGGCGTGCGCACGGCCAGCGCATCGGCGAGGCGGTTGTTGCGCTTGGGCGGCGGCAGGCCATCGCGCACTTTGGGCAGCAACAGCGCGCGCAGCTTGCCTTCCCAATCCGGATCGCGCCAGAAGAGATCGAAGGCGGCGTTGAAGAGGTCGCGTTCGTCCGGTGCGCGGACCAGCAGCGTGGCGAGCGCGGCACGGACATCGTCGCGCCGGCCGAGGTCGATCCAGTGCAACGCGGCGAGTGCATCGACGGCCTGGGCCGGTGACATCGGCAAACCCGCACTGCGCAGCACGCGCACAAAGTGCACGACGTTGCGCGCCAGGGTAGGCGTATCGAGTGGCGCGGATGGTGTGGCCGGTGATCCGGCGGAGGCGGTCATCGCCGCTACCCTGGCGTCGCGAGACATTGCGCGATCTGCGCGGCATCCACGCGCGCCAGATCGTCCTGATACTTGAGCAGCACGCCCAAGGTGTTCTGCACCGATTGCGGGTCGAGCTCCGTCACTGACAGTGCGTCCAATGCACGGCACCAGTCGATTGTTTCGGCGATGCCGGGCGCCTTGAACAGATCCATGCCGCGCAGCCGGTGCACGAAATCGACGGCACGCCGTTGCAATTCCACCGACGTCTGAGGCGCACGCGCGGCGACGATTTCAAGTTCACGATCACGCTCGGGATAGCCGATCCATTGATACAGGCAACGGCGCTTCAAGGCGTCGTGCACTTCGCGTGTCCGGTTCGACGTCATTACGACAAGCGGCCGCTGCGCCGCGCGCACCGTGCCGTACTCGGGAATCGATATCTGAAAGTCCGAAAGCAGTTCCAGCAGGAAGGCTTCGAACGGCTCGTCGGCACGGTCGATTTCGTCGATCAGCAGCACGCGCCGCGCGCCCGGGTGATTTTCGTCGGGCATCAACGCTTGCAGCAGCGGTCGCTTCAGCAAGAATTCGCTGCGATACAGCGTGTCGTTGCCGGGCCGCTCACCAGCGGCTTCGGCGAGACGTAGCGCCATGATCTGGCGCGGATAGTCCCACTCGTACAACGCGCTGGCGGTGTCGAGGCCTTCGTAGCATTGCAGCCGCAGCATCGAGGTGCCGAGCATCCCCGCCGCGGCTTTGGCGAGTTCGGTCTTGCCGACACCCGGCTCGCCTTCGACGAACAGCGGCCGTTCCATGCGCAGCGCGAGATACAACGCGGTCGCGAGTTCACGGCTCGCGAAGTAATCCTGGGCTGCGAGCTGCGCGAGAGTGTCGTCGATTGAAGCCGGTTGCATGATGTTCCTGAGGCTGCAAGGTGAAACGCGGCTAACGCGCCGTGCCGGGGCACGCCGCGTCAGTCGCTGACCAGAAGGATCGCTAACCGTTTGCCTTCGTCACCGCGCGCGCGGCCAGCACCGGGATCAGATGCGCGCGATATTCGGCGCTCGCGTGCATGTCGGTGTTCAGGTCGGTATCGGAGACGCTCACCGCTCGCGCGGCGTCGGGCGTGAAATTCGCCGATAGCGCGCTTTCCAGTTCCGGCACGCGAAATACCGAAGCCGCCGCACCCGTCACCGCGACCCGCACACCGCTCGCGAACTTTGCGACGAATACGCCAACCAGCGCAAAATGCGAAGCCGGATTGCGGAATTTCTCATAGGCCGCGCGTTCGGGCACCGGAAACTCGACGGCTACGATCAACTCGTCCGGTGCCAGCGCCGTTTCATACATGCCGACGAAGAAGTCGCTCGACGCAATCCGCCGCCGATCGGTGACGATGGTTGCATCCAGCGCCATCGCCGCTGCCGGATAGCAGGCGGCTGGATCGTTGTTCGCGAGCGAACCGCTGATCGTGCCGAGCGCGCGTACCTGGCGATCGCCGATGTGCGCGGCGAGATCCGCGAGCGCCGGCAATACGCGCCGAAGCTCGGCGTGATCCGCGACATCCGCGTGACAGACGGCTGCGCCGACAGTCACCTTGCCGGCATCGACGCTGATCGATTTAAGCGCTGGAATCCGCGTCACGTCGATCAGTTGCGAGGGCTGCGCGAGACGCAGACGCATGGTTGGCAACAGGCTTTGTCCGCCGGCGAGAAACTTTGCGTCGCTGTCGGCGTTAATGGCTGCAACGGCCGCTTTCGGATCCGTCGCGCGTTGATACTCGAATGAATACATGTCGAATGCTCCGCTCAGGATCTTAGTGGGGTTGTTTGGCAGCTTGAATCGCGGACCACACGCGATGCGGTGTCGCCGGCATCTGCAGGTCGGTCACGCCGAGCGGCGCGAGGGCGTCGAGGATCGCGTTGATTACCGCCGGGGGCGAGCCGATGGCGCCCGCCTCGCCGCAGCCTTTCACACCGAGCGGATTGTGCGTGCATGGCGTGCCTTTCGCGGTTTCGACGGTGAAGTTCGGCAGATCGGACGCATGCGGCATCGCGTAGTCCATGTAGGAACCGGATAGCAACTGACCGCTCTCGTTGTCGTACACGCAGCGCTCCAGCATCGCCTGGCCGATGCCTTGGGCGAGTCCGCCGTGCACCTGGCCTTCCACGATCATCGGATTGATCACGTTGCCGAAATCGTCGACCGCGGTGAACTGCTGAATGCGGCACACGCCCGTCTGCGGATCGACCTCGATCTCGCAGACGTACGAACCCGCCGGATACGTGAAGTTGCTCGGATCGTAGAACGCGCTCTCGTCGAGACCCGGTTCGAGCACGTCGAGCGGATAGTTGTGCGGCACGTAGGCGGCGAGTGAAATCTCGGCGAATGCCTTGGTCCGATCTGTGCCCGCGACGCGGAACACGCCATCCTTGAACTCGATGTCTTCCGCCGCGGCTTCCAGCAAATGCGCGGCGATCTTCTTCGCCTTGGTTTCGATCTTGTCGAGCGCCTTCATGATCGCCGAGCCGCCCACCGCGATCGAGCGCGAGCCGTAGGTGCCCATGCCGAACGGAATGCGGCCGGTGTCGCCATGCACGATCTCGACGCTTTCCAGCGCAATACCGAGCCGGTCCGCGACCACTTGCGCGAAGGTCGTCTCATGTCCCTGGCCGTGACTGTGGGAGCCGGTGAACACGGTGACCGAACCCGTCGGATGCACGCGAATCTGGCCGACTTCGAAGAGCCCGGCGCGCGCGCCCAATGCCCCGGCGATGTTCGACGGCGCCAGGCCACAGGCTTCGATGTAGCACGAGTAGCCGAGGCCACGCAGCTTGCCGTTCTTTTCGGATTCCTGCTTGCGCGCCGGGAAGCCTTTCACGTCCGCGAGTTCGAGCGCGCGGTCCAGTGTGGCGTCGTAGTCGCCGGTGTCGTACGTGAGGCCGACTGGCGTCGCGTACGGGAATGAACGGATGAAATTGCGGCGGCGGATTTCCGCGGGATCGAGCTTCATCTCGCGTGCTGCGGTTTCGACCAGACGCTCGACCACGTACGTTGCTTCCGGACGGCCGGCGCCGCGGTAGGCGTCGACTGGAACGGTGTTGGTGAAGACCGCTTTCACCTCGGCGTAGATCGCGGGCGTGGTGTACTGACCGGCGAGCAGCGTGGCGTACAGGATGGTCGGCACGCTCGACGCGAAGGTCGACAGATACGCGCCCATGTTGGCGATCGTATGAATGCGCATGCCGAGGAATTTGCCGTCGGCGTCCATTGCCAGTTCGGCCTTGGTCACATGATCGCGGCCGTGCGCGTCTGATACGAACGCTTCCGAGCGTTCCGCGGTCCATTTGACCGGCCGGCGAATCTTCTTCGACGCCCACGTTAGCGCGACGTCTTCGGCGTACAGGAAAATCTTCGATCCGAAACCGCCGCCGACATCCGGCGCGATGACGCGTAATTTCGATTCCGGCAAGGACAGCACGAAAGCGGCCATCAACAGGCGTTCCACGTGCGGATTCTGGTTCGCGACGTAGACCGTGTAGCTGTCGTCCTGTGCCGAATAGCTGGCGTTGACCGCGCGCGGCTCGATCGCATTCGGGACGAGGCGGTTGTTGACGATGTCGAGCGTGGTGACGTGCGCGGCTTTGGCGAAAGCGGCATCGGTCGCGGCTTTGTCGCCGTGGCCCCAGTTGTAGCAGACGTTATCCGGCACTTCGTCGTGGACTGCGGGCTGGCCCGGATCGGCTGCGTGCGCGGTGTCGACCACGGCCGGCAGCACGTCGTAATCGACCTCGATCAGTTCGGCGGCGTCTTTCGCGGCCTTGATCGAATCGGCGATGACGAGCGCGACCTGGTCGCCGACGTGGCGCGCTTTCGTATGCGCGATGATCGGATGAGGCGGCTCGTTCATCGGCTTGCCGTCGGTGCTGTGAATCAGCCAGCCGCACGGCAGTCCGCCGACGTTGTCCGCGGCCATGTCCGCGCCCGTGAAGATCGCGATGACGCCGGGCGACTGTTTGGCGGCCGTGACATCGATGCTGTTGATTTTTGCGTGTGCGTGCGGCGAGCGCAGGAACACTGCGTAGGTTTGCTGCGGCAGGACGACGTCGTCGGTGTACTGACCGTTGCCGGTGAGGAACCGATAGTCTTCTTTACGTTCGACGGAGGTGCCGATGAAATGGGTGTCGGGTGCGTTCATCGTCGTCTCCTCAGGCGGTGGCGGGCGCGGTGGCCGCTGCTGCGGCGGTGGCCGTACCGGCGGACTTCATGCCGTCGGCGCCTTCGAGCACTGCTTTGACGATGTTGTGATATCCCGTACAGCGGCAGAGGTTGCCGTCGAGTTGGGCCCGCACGTCGTCGCCCGTGAGATTGGGTTGACGCTCGACGAGCGAGACCGCGCTCATCACCATGCCGGGCGTACAGAAACCGCACTGCAGGCCGTGGCAGTGTTTGAAGGCGGTTTGCATCGGGTGCAGTGCGCCGTCTTTGCCGAGACCTTCGATGGTGGTCACGTCCGCGCCTTCGGCCTGGACCGCGAGGATATTGCAGGATTTGATGGCGCGGCCGTTCAGGTGGACCGTGCATGCGCCGCACTGGGCGGTGTCGCAGCCGATGTGCGTTCCTGTTAGGCGAAGTTGATCGCGCAGGAACTGGACAAGCAGGGTGTTAGGGTCGATTGAGGCGCTGATGGGCGCGCCGTTCACCGTCAGACTGATGCTGATCGCCATGAAGCTGTCTCCTTATGGGGTGAGACCGGACCTTTGTTTTTCCTGCCTTCAGCTGCCTGTTCCGTAGGGTCCGATGTGGGGACTGCAAGCTTGGCCGCTTTTGCGGTTGGGGTTTTTTTATGGGTCTGCCGAAAAGTAAAGCACAAATCGGGTGGGGGCGCTATTGGGTTGTGTGCCTGCGGTGGGTTTGGTGTTGATCTGGAATTTGGGGTTTGTTTGCTGTTTTCGTGGTTTGTTCTGGTGTTGGTCTTTTGGTCTTTTTGGCCTTTCCTTGAATTGTTAGTGGTCTATTAGCGTTGCCCCTGTGCGGGGCGGCACCTACTTTTCTTTGCCGGCCGCAAAGAAAAGTAGGCAAAAGAAAGCGGCTCACACCGCTAATTCTTAAGCGGGTCCCCTGGATTGGAGAGGGTAGTGGTGCATCTGGAATCTGTGTTCCCGCGCACTCCGCGTCAGCGACAAGGCGCTCATCAGCTCCCACTCCGCACTGCGTGCGTCGCGGACGGGTCTGCCAGGGAAACCAGCAGCTTCGCTTCGCACAGTGGGAGCCGTCGGCTTCGCCTCGGCGAGATGCCCCCGCTCTGATTGGCCAACCCCACTTGGGAAATGTCGGTGTGTTGCTTTCGCTTTCGCTGCCGCGGTTGCGCTCGCAGCAGCGGGGCAGCGGCGGGGCAACAGCGAGCAGAGAACCGGGGCAACCGGGAAAGCGAGGCCGCGGCCTGGTGACAGCGATGCGCCGACGAGTCCCAATCTGGACAAATCGAGGCGCGAAAACCGCAGCGGGCGAATCGAGGCGCGAAAACCGCAGCGGGCGAATCGAGGCGCGAAAACCGCAGCGGGCGAATCGAGGCGCGAAAACCGCAGTGGGCGAATCAAGGCGCGAAAACAGCAGTGGGCGAATCAAGGCGCGAGACCGCAGCGGGCGGATCAAGGCGCGAAACCGCAGTGGGCGGATCGGGGGGAAGTCGTAGCGGGTGGGGATGGGAACGGGGTATCGGCGCGCGCAGCGCCGCCGGAGGTATGACTGCCTTGTCACTAAGGCGAAGTGTGCGAGGCGACAGATTCCAGATGCACCACTACCGCTACTGTGCGGGGGACCCGCTTATGAGCTGGCGGGGTGAAGCCGCTTTCTTTGCTTATCTTTCTTTGCGGCGGCAAAGAAAGTAAGTGCCGCCCCGCACAGGGGCAACGCTAATAGACCACTAACACAGCAAGGAAAGGCCAAAAGAGCCAACAACCAGCCCCATACAGCCCACGAACCCAGCAAAAAAGCCAAAAGCGCACCACCAACAACCAACTACCCGGCAACGCCCCAAAAAAAACCGCCAGCCGCCTAGGCAAACAACTCAATCTTCACTTAGCCAACTTGGAATGCCGCCGCGAATACCCAAAATAAATCACCATCCCAATGAGCAACCAAACCACAAACGCGATCCAGGTCACCGCCTGAAGATTAACCATCAAGAACAGGCAAGAGGCGACCGCCAACACCGGCACAACCGGCACACCCGGACACCGGAACGCCCGCGGCAACTCCGGATGCGTCTTACGCAAAACCAGAACCGCAATCGACACCATCGAAAACGCGGCCAACGTGCCGATGTTGATCAACTCAGCCAACACATTCAACGGCACCAGCGCGCCAATCAACCCAAAGAAAATCCCCACCAGCCAAGTCGTAAAGAACGGCGTAGCAAACTTCGGATGCACCTTCGAAAGCTTCGCAGGCAACAAGCCATCCCGTGACATCGCGAAAATGACCCGCGTCTGGCCATAGGCCATCACCAGAATCACCGTCAGCATGCCCAGCACGGCGCCAAGGTCGATAAATCCCGCGACCCACTTCTCGCCCACTACCTGCAACGCATACGACACCGGATGCGAAATATTCGCGAATTGCGCCGACGGCACAATGCCGGTCACCACAGCCGCCACAGCGACGTACAGCACCGCGCACACACCCAGCGAAGCAATAATCCCGATCGGCAAATCACGCTTCGGATTCTTCACTTCTTCCGCCGCGGACGACACGGAATCGAACCCGATAAACGCAAAGAACATCACCGCCGCCGCGCCGAACACGCCGTTCCAGCCGTTCGGCATGAACGGATGCCAGTTCGCCGGCGTCACGTGGAAAACGCCCACGCCGATCACCAGCAGCACCACAGTCACCTTGATCGCCACCATGATGTTGTTGATTCGCGCAGACTCACGCACGCCAATCGACAGCAACGCCGTAATCGCCATCATCACGAGGAAAGCCGGCAGGTTGAACAGTGTCTCGTGCCCCGGCAACGCGCCTGGCGCCGCGGTCAGCGCAACGGGCAGGCTCACGCCGAAACCCGACAGTAGCGATTGCAGATAACCCGACCAGCCGACCGATACCGCCGACGTCGCCAGCCCGTATTCGAGCATCAGGTCCCAGCCGATGATCCACGCAGCCAGTTCGCCGAGCGTCGCGTATGAATACGTATAGATAGAACCCGCGACCGGTATGGTCGACGCAAACTCGGCATAGGCGAGCGCAGCGAAACCGCAGGCAACCGCCGCGATCAGGAACGACACCATCAGCGCCGGGCCGGCCTGAACGGCGCCCGTGCCGGTCAGCACGAAAATGCCGGTGCCGATAATCGCGCCGACGCCAAGGAAAGTCAGATCGAGCGCGCCAAGCGCTTTTTTCAGGCCGGCGTTCTGAACGCTCGCGGCGATCATGTGCTCGACGTTCTTCTTGCGAAACAGGGACATTGGCGGTGGGTCTCCAGTAGTGCACGCATCTTGCGCGCCGAATGTCGGAAAACCCTCGATTTTAGCGGATGCGCGCTCACGCACCATTTTGGGACGGTGTTTCTGGCGGCGATGCGGCGGGCGGAAAATACTTGAGGAACGGGTGCCGGGCGAGGCATTTGTCTGAAGAAGCCGCGCGGGGGAAAGATTTTCGCCCGCTGCGCCGCCAATCAGGATGGGAATAGCTCTCTCGTCGTTCTGCCCGTAGCGCTCGCATGCTCTGCAGCGAGCGCCGAAGAAAAGCCTCAGCCGGCCATCGCCGGATTCAGGTCGACGAGGCGGTTGCTCATCACATAAAAGGTCAACTCGGCGTTATTGCGCAGCTTCATCTTCTCGAGCAGCCGTGTGCGGTACACGCTGACTGTCTTCACCGACAGCGATAACGTCGTGGCAATGTCCGTCAGCCGCTTGCCGGACGCCAGCATGCATAGCGTCTGGTATTCGCGGTCCGAGAGCTTTTCGTGGGGCAATTGTTCGCCGTCGAAAGAGACATAGTCCGCCAGCGCTTCGGCCATGGCCGGGCTGACGTACTTGCGGCCCGCCGCGACCTGCTGGATTGCGCCGATCATCTGCGCGGCATCGACGGTTTTCGACAGGTAGCCGGCGGCGCCCGCTTTCAACGCGCGCACGGCGTACTGGTCCTCGCGGTACATCGAGAACATCAGCACGGCGACGCGCGGCGCCTTGCGTTTCAGGCGTTTGAGCACTTCGACGCCGTTCATGTCGGGCAGCGAAATGTCGAGCAGCACGACGTCGTAGCTGTGCTGGGCGACGGCGTCGAGCGCCTCGGCGCCGCTTTGCGCCTCGGTGACTTCGCGCGCGATGCCGCGGTCGAGCAGCAACTGGCGGACGCCCTGGCGAACCACCGCATGGTCGTCGGCGAGCAGAATGCGCAGGCTCATGATGGCGTGCTCACGATTGCAGCGCGCGACGCGTAGCGCCCGGTGCGCTCGCCAGCATCGCATCCCACGCAAAGCGTGCGCGTACCAGCGTGCCGCGCGACGTTTCACCGCTGTCGTTGCGGCGCGACGCCACCCGCCGGGCGCTGATGCGCAGCGTGCCGTCGAAAGCCGCGCAGCGCGCCTGCATGCCGCTCAGGCCGAAGTGGCCGCGACGGTCGCGCGCGTTGCGCGTCACGCCGATGCCGTCGTCGCTGACGATCAGCGTCAGGTGACGGCGGCCGGTTTCGATCCGCACGTCGGCGGATTCGGCGCGCGCATGCTTCGCGATGTTGTTCAATGCTTCCTGGGCGACCCGAAACACGGCCAGCGCAGCGTCGGTGGGCAGGCGCGCGAGCCGTGCGTCGGCGGCGCAGACGAAACTCGTGCGCAGGTTAGTGCGTGCGGCGAAGTCGCGAATCCATTGCAACAGCGAGCCGGCAATCCCCGCTTCGAGCGACGGTGCATGCAGTTCCGCGACGGCCTGGCGGCTGGCGGCGCATACGGCGTCGAGCGAACGATTCGCAACGGCCAGCGCCGCGGCGCATTGCTGCGGCGCATCGGCGGGCAGCCAGGTTTCGACGCCGGCAAGGGCGAAACGCGTCGCGGTCAGCTCGGCGCCCACGCCGTCGTGCAGTTCGCGCGCGACATGGCGGCAAGCCGCTTCCTGCGCCTGAACGAGTTCGGCCGACAGTTCGCGCACGCGCGCGCGCAGCAGCGCGAGTTCGCGCTCAGCAGCGGATTGCGGCGCGGCGTGAGCGAGTGAGGGCGTAGTGTGAGTGCCAAACGGGACGATAACCGGGGCAACAGCCGGGACGACAACCGACGTATCCATGACTTTCCCTCTCAGGAAGCAGTGTGGCCGGCGAAGCGGGTGCGCATCGGCGCGAAGACAAAAGAACGCATGCGAGTCTCTGGCCTCCAGTGATGTCTTTGAAGCGTTGTGCGCGACGGACAAATTGCTACGCTGTGGCGTAACGAAATTTACATTCAGTAACATGCAGGTCGTGCCACGGATGGTGTGCAAACCGACCGATCGTGCGCCGCGATGATATCTTAAAAAAAGAAAAAATGCAGGTACACCAAGGGTTAGCGCGTATATTTCACGCAATGGTTGATGTTCTGCAACGGTCGATCTGTAGGAATAATACCGACGCCAAATGTTAAAACAATGGCACTCATTTGTAACCGTGCAACAAAAAAGGAGCCCGGAGGCTCCTTTTTGCTGATGCGCGGCGCTGGCCGCTCGATCCAGGTGTCCGCTTAACCCACGAACGCCTTTTCGACCACGTAGTGACCCGGCGCATTGTTGCTGCCTTCCTGGAAGCCCAGGTCGTCGAGCAGCTTGCGCGTGTCGCGCAGCATGTGCGGGCTGCCGCACAGCATCACGCGGTCGTTTTCGAGCGAGAAGCCCGGCACACCGAGGTCGGCGAACAGTTTTTCGGTTTCGATCAGTTCGGTGATGCGGCCGCGGTTCTGGAACGCTTCGCGCGTCACGGTCGGGTAGTACAGCAGCTTTTCCTGCACCAGTTCGCCCAGATGCTCGTGCGCCGGCAGGTGGTCCGTGATGTATTCCTTGTATGCCAGTTCGTCGACGAAACGGCAGGTATGGGTCAGGACCACGCGCTCATAGCGGTCGTAAATGTCCGGATCCTTGATGATCGACATGAACGGCGCGAGGCCGGTGCCGGTGGACAGCAGCCACAGCGTCTTGCCCGGCAGCAGGTTGTCGGCCATCAGCGTGCCGACCGGCTTCTTGCCGATCAGGACTTCGTCGCCGACCTTCAAATGCTGCAAACGCGACGTGAGCGGGCCGTCCTGCACCTTGATGCTCAGGAATTCGAGGTGCTCTTCATAGTTCGCGCTCGCAAGGCTGTAGGCGCGGATCAGCGGCTTGCCGTCCACTTCGAGGCCCACCATCGTGAACTGGCCGTTTTCGAATCGGAACGACGGATCGCGCGTGCAGGTGAAGCTGAAAAGCGTATCGGTCCAGTGATGGACGCTCAGGACGGTTTGTGAATTCAGGTTGCTCATGGCTTCTTGGATAGTGCGAAAAAGGCGGCCAGTCGTTAGAGCCGGCCGGCACGGCAAGGGCAATGCTGCGCTAACCCGAGCTCGGGAATCACGCGCAATCTGCTATTTTACCGCGCTCGCTGCCAGAGGGCTGCGGCGCGGCGGTTTAGCGCGGTGAAGCGGATTACCGGACCTGGAAGCGGCGGCGCCGGCAGTAGTCACGATTGGCGCCACGAAGTACGTTGGCGTGGTGGTATCCGCGCTTCAGCAGGGGTACGGCGACGGGCGCAAACCGCGCTGGGCGGCTGCCACCGGTTGTCCGGCATGCGCCGGATAGGCGCGCCGCGCGGGCAACATTTTCAGGATGATACCGAAACCTGCCGTGCACCGCAGCATTGACCCTGCTGATAAAACTGGCAAAGCACCGCGCGCGGCGCGTCGCCGGTCAGGCCGGGGCCGTCACACGCTTCTTGCCGCGCTGCTTCAGGACCCTTGCCTGCAGCACGATCACCAGCAGCAGGAAAACCCCGCGAATCACGGATTGCCAGTACGCCGAAAGGCTGATGAACCCAAGCCCATTCTCGAAATTCAGCAGATTGAACACCAGTCCGAGCAGCAGCACACCGGCGATCGTCATCGCAATCGAGCCTTCGCCACCGGTGAGCAAAGTGCCGCCGAGCACCACCGCCGAGATCGCGAACAATTCCCAGCCGACGCCTTCGTTCGGCTGTCCCGCGCCGAACTGCGCGGCGAGGATGACGCCGGCCATGCCGGCGAGCAGGCCGCTGACTGCGTAAGCCATCACCAGCGTGCGGTCGACGTTCAGGCCCATCAGCCGCGCCGCTTCGTCGCTGCCGCCGATGGCCAGCGAATGCCGCCCGAAGCGCGTGCTGCGCAGCGCGAGCCAGCCGGCTACCGCCGCCACCACCGCCACAATCCCCGGGATCGGCAGGCCGAACAGATCGCCTTGACCGAAGTTGCCGAAGTTCGAGTCGGCGGCAATCGACACAGCATCGTTCTTGCCGAGCAGCAGCGCGACGCCGTGCGCGCCGAGACTGGTGGCGAGCGTCACGATGAAGGGCAGGATTTTCAGTCGCGTGATGATCAGACCGTTGAGCACGCCGACGGCCACGCCCGCCGCACAACCGGCCAGAACGGCGACCCAGCCGCCGTACACGCTGGTCAACGCGGCGACGACGCTGGCCAGAGCGGCCACCGTGCCGACCGACAAATCGATCCCGCCCGTGATGATGACGAAGGCCATGCCGATCGAGATCAGCGCGAACATCGAGTTGTAGCGCCAGAACGAGGTGATGTTGTAGGCCGAACCGAAATGGTCGTAACGCACGAGGCCGAGCACGACGAGCGCGACGAGGGCGATCAGGATGGGGAGGTTCTTTTTCATCGCATCGAATCCGGAAGTGTCTTACCGTGAGCGCCGCTGCACATAAACCGCCGCGATGATGATGCCGGCTTTCACCACCAGCGCTGCCGCGTCGGGAATGCCGTGCGCGAGCAGCGTATAGCGCAGCATCTGGATGATCAGCGCGCCGATCAGCGTGCCGCCGATGTACGCCTTGCCACCCGTCAGCGCCGTGCCGCCGACCGCCACCGCGGCGATCGCGTCGAGTTCGACGCCGAGTCCCACCACGTTCGCATCCGACGACGAATTCACCGAGATCGAGATCAGCCCGGCCAGCCCCGCAAGCGCGGCGCATAGCGTGTAGGCGATGAGCTTCACGTTGGCCGTCGGCACCCCGCACAGGTAGGCGGCCTTTTCGTTGCCGCCGGTGATCAGCAGATACTGGCCGAACAGCGTTTTGCGCACGATCCATGCGAACAGCACGACCAGCGCGAGCATCAGCAATACCTGAAACGGCACGCCGGCGACCTTGCCCAGGGCGATCCACTGGAAGGCGGGCGTATTGAACGCCTGCAGGCTGCCGTCGGTGACGACCTGGGCGATGCCGCGCCCGGCGATGAACAGCACCAGCGTCGCGACAATCGGCTGGACCGATAGCCTCGTCACCAGCAAGCCGTTGAAGACGCCGCACGCGGCTGCCGCCAGCACCGGCAGCACGAACGCGAGCGCAATGCCGCCCGGTCCGGGAATGTTCAGGAACAGCATCGGTGCGAGCGCGCCCGAGATCGCCATCGACGCGCCCACCGATAGGTCGATGCCGCCGGTCGCCACCACCAGCGTCATGCCGATGCCGACGATCACGATCGTCACCACCTGCGTCATGTTGACGTTGAAGGTTTGCAGCGACCAGAAGTGCGGGGTGAAGATCAGATTGAACAGCACCATCGCGAGCAGCACGATCACTTCGCGTTGCATGGCGAGGTGCCGCCATTTCTTCACTGTCGAGGCCGCCGTGGCGCGCGGCGCTGCGTTATCCGGCAGCGGTATCGGCTGCGAGGCTTGGGTGGGCTGCGTATGCAACGACTCGGTGTGCAACTTAAGCGCCATGACGGTCGCCCTCCAACGCGTCTTCGATATGGGCGGCGTTTGCCGTTTGCGCGGCTTCGACCAGTTGCGACTGGCCGTCGCTGCCGTAGGCGATGGCGTCCATGATCGCGGTCTCGCTCATGTCGGCGCCGTTCAGTTCGGCGACCGTGCGGCCGTCGCGGATCACCACCGCGCGGTCGGCCACGGCGGTCAGTTCCTCGAGCTCGGAAGCGGACAGCAGCACGGCAAGGCCCGCATCGCGCAGTTCGCGCACGATCTTCGCGACGTCGGCTTTCGCGCCGACGTCGATGCCGCGCGTCGGCTCGTCGAGCAGCAGCAGCGAAGGCTCAGCGGCGAGCCAGCGGGCGAGCAGGACCTTCTGCTGATTACCTCCGGACAATTCGCGAATCGGCTGATCGGCCGAGCGCAGCTTGATGCCGAGCGACGCGATGAAACGCCCGACAATCGCCTGCTGTTTCTTCACGTCCACCACGCCGTTCTTCGCCAGCGCGCGCAAGCAGACGAGCGTGAGGTTGTCGCGCACCGAGAGTTCGGGAACGATGCCTTCGGCCTTGCGGTCCTCGGTGAGGTATGCGAGGCCGCGCGCGATGGCATCCTGTGGTGATTTCAATGCCACCGCCTCGCCGCCAATCGACAACGAGCCTTGTTCAAGCGGATCGGCGCCGAACATCAGGCGCATGGTTTCGGTGCGGCCCGAGCCGAGCAGGCCCGCGAGACCGACCGCCTCGCCCGCATGCACTTCGAGCGACACATCGCTCACCTTGGGATGCGTGCCCAGATGCACCGCGGCGATCGCCTGCTTGCCGCGCCGCGCGAGATTCGCCTCGCGCGCGGCGGCATCTTCCTGCACGACGGCGGCGAGGGTGCGGCCGAGCATCGTCGTGACGAGTTGCAGCTTGTCCATCTCCGCCATCGTGCTTTGCACGACCGTCTGGCCGTCGCGCATCACGGTGACGCGGTCGCACAGCGCGTACAGTTCATCGAGCCGGTGCGAGACGAAGATCACCGCGCGGCCGTCGTCGCGCAGCTTGCGCACCACGGTGAAGAGCAGTTCCACTTCGCGTTCATCGAGCGACGAGGTGGACTCGTCCATGATGACCATCTTCGCATCCGACGAGACGGCGCGCGCCAGCGCCACCATCTGCTGGATCGCGGTCGAATAGCGGCCGACCGGTTTCTTCACATCGATCTGCAAGCCGAACGATTCGAGCAGGGCGGCGGCGCGCGTATGCACCGCGCGCCAGTCGATCAGACCGAAACGGCGCGGCTCACGGCCGAGGAAAATGTTCTCCGCCACGGAGCGAAACGGCACCAGGTTGATCTCCTGATAGATGGTGCTGATGCCCGCTTCGCGTGCCTGTTTCGGGGTGCGGAAATCGACTTCGCGGCCTTCGAAGCTCACGCTGCCCGAGCCGCGCCGATAAGCGCCGGTCAGGATCTTGATCATGGTCGATTTGCCGGCGCCGTTCTGGCCGATCAGCGCGTGCACTTCGCCGGCCGCCACGCTCAGCTTGGCGCTGCGCAGCGCGGGTACGCCGCCGAAGCTGATGCCGATATCCTGCATCTCCAGTAGCGGCGTGCGGGTGAGGGGGGCGTGTGGCGTCTGCGTGCCGGATTCCGTCACGGATGTCCTCCTGATGCGTGTGCTGCTTCACGTGCCGGCTGAGCTTGCAGCGTGGGACGCACATGTGAGCCGCTGTGACCATTCGTTCGGGCGCTATGCCGACGGTCTCGCCGAACCATATTACGCCGCACCAAAGTCAAGCGGCGGCTCATGAAAAGCGAAGCGACGACCCGTGCTGCCACGAGCGCGTCGCTCCGAACCCTTCTCGCCACCCGCTCCCCGAGGAGACTGATCCGGAGCGGGGACGTCCTGCGGGCACTGCCCTGAAGAGGCTTGCCGCGCGGTATGGAGCGCGTGGGCCACGCCGTTCAGGCATAGTCCTCAAGCTGCATAACCGCGTGTACGACGGCGCGCCTGTCGATCAATAGCCGCGTATCAATAGCCGTACTGCATGTTCTGCTGCACGTTGCTCTTGTCGTAGAAGCGGTCCGACACCTTGACCCAGGTCGGGATCTTTTCGCCCTTCGCGTAACGCTGGGCGACGTCGCAGGCGAGCGGGCCGAAGAACGGGCTCGATTGCACGCTTGCGCCGAGTTCACCGGCGGCGATTGCATCCATGCCGCCCTTGGTGCCGTCGATCGTGACGATCTGGATGTCCTTGCCCGGCTGCTTGCCGGCCGCCTTGATCGCGGCGATCGCGCCGAGCGCCATTTCGTCGTTATGCGCGTAGACGGCGGTCACGTCGGGATGTGCCTGCAACAGCGTTTCCATGACCTGACGTCCCTTGTCGCGCGCGAAGTCGCCGCTTTGCGAGGCGATGATCGTCATGCCTGGATTCTTCGCGATGACTTCGTCGAAGCCCTTCTTGCGATCGTTCGCAGCCGACGCGCCGGTGGTGCCTTCGAGTTCGATGATCTTCGCCTTGCCGCCGGTGGCCTTGACCAGCCAGTTGGCGGCCCGATGGCCCTGATCGATGAAGTCGGAGCCGATGAAGGTGATGTAGTCGCGGCCCGCCTTGGCGACCGACTGGTCGACGTCGCGGTCGACCAGGATTACCGGAATGCCGGCCTTCTTGGCCTGCAGCACGACCGGCGCGAGCGGCTTTTCTTCGCGCGGCGGGAACACCAGCAGATCGACGTGCTGCGCGATCATGTTCTGGATATCCGATACCTGTTTCGCGTTCGAGCTGTTGGCGTCGGTCATGACCAGTTGCCAGCCGCACTTCGCGGCGACGTCCTTGAAGCTCTTGGTCTCCGCGAGACGCCACGGATTGTTGCTTTCGGTCTGCGCGAAGCCGACTTTCAGCGGGGTCTTGTTGGGCAACTTCGGCAACGCGTCGTCGGCGTGCGCAGTGGCGACGCCGAACCCGATTGCCAGAGCCAGCAGCGAACCTGCCAGCGGACGAATCTGTTGCTTGCGCACGTGCTTGCGCGACTGCGTGTTGAGCGACGCCATTGTCTTCCTCCAGTACCGATGAGATGTATTTGCTTTTAGTGTTTCTCCTGGCGGCGGGGTTGCTTCACCCCGACCGCACGTGCCGATTATTTCATCGAGAATTATTATCGGTCAATCACTAATAATATTAATTGCCGGCTTTTTTGCCTCGGTAATTACCCTGACCGAGCCGCGCTCGATGAGCGGTCCGTCGAGTTTCACCAGCCGGTGCCGCACCGGTGCGCCGGCCGCGCGGTTGTGTTCTTCCTGCAGCAAGGTTTCGACGGCCCAGCGTCCCAGTTCATAGTTCGGCAGCACCACCGTCGACAGCGGCGGATGCGTGTGACGGGCAATTTCCTGGTCGTCGTAGCCGAGCACGGAAATGTCTTCGGGCACGCGCAGGCCGAGTTGCTTGAGCGCTTCGATCGCACCCAGCGCGGTCAGGTCGTTGGCGCAGAAGATCGCGGTCGGCGGATGGGCTTCGCGCATCAGGGAGAGGGTCATTTCGAAGCCGAGCCCCGAACTCCAGTCGCCGTCGCGCACCAGTTCCGGCGCGAACGGCAGATCGGCGGTGGCGAGGGCGGTGCGATAGCCCTTCAGACGGTCTTTCGAGGCGTCCTGCCACGGCTCGCCGTTGATGTAGCCGATCCGCCGATGTCCCGCCTGCAGCAGATAGTCGGTCGCCAGATGGCCGCCCGCGACCTCGGCGGGCACCACCGACGACACCGCGCTTTCGCTCGTATAGCAGTTCAGCAATACGGTGGGCACCTGCGAGAGCGCCGTGGGCAGTGTGACCTTGCGGGTGTAGACGGTCGCGTAGATCACGCCGAATACGTGCGGGTTTGACAGTGTGGCGTCGAGCACCTGCTTTTCGATGTCGGCGTTGCCGTGCGTCGAGTAGACGGCCAGCATCTTGCCGTTTGCATAAGCCACATCGCGCGCGCCGTCGATGTTGACGACCGGATGTGGACTGGTGGAGATCTCGTCGGCCAGATAGACGATCAGGTTGCGCTCGTCGTTCGAAGCCGACACCGGCTCGCGCAGCGAAAGCCGGTAGCCGAGGTCGTGCGCGGCCTTCAGCACCTTGTTGCGGGTGGTCTCGGAGAATTTTGCGCCGGTCGCGTTGTTCAGGACCAGCGAGACCGTGGATTGCGACACGCCGGTGAGCTTGGCGATGTCGGTCATGGTCGGACGGCGTTGAGTCGATTTTTTCATTGTGCGGGCCGCGTTGCAGCGGCGCAAAAACAGGGGCATGCCGGTGGCATTCGTGGTGCGACGGTACCACTAATAATATGCACGCAGCAACGCGCGCTAACCCGCCATTTGGGAGCTTCTAGCAGCACGTGGACGGGTCAAATTAGACAAATTTATTACTAATAATATTGACCGATGTGCTTTGGCGTGCGATTCTCGGTCGCGCGAACCTTGATGGTTCGCCGGCTGCGCGCTGTGCGCGGCATGCCATAGGAGACATTGATGGGCGTTCATGCCGCCATCCGCCTGAGGCCCGGCCTTTTCTGACCATGCGCGACGTTTCCTTGAATCCGGTCCGGCCCTTCGGCCATGAACTCACCGAGCTCACGTGGCTCGACGACCCCGCGATCGCGCCGACGCTTGTCACGCTGACTTCAGGCGCCACACGCGTGGTGGTCGCGCCTGAAATCGGCGGCGCGCTGGCAGCTTATTACGAGTCGACGCCCGCAGGCCTGCTGCACTGGCTGCGGCCAGCCACGCAGGGAGCGTTCGACGAACGCGATCCGCTGCGCATGGCGAGCTTCCCGCTTTTTCCCTACTGCAACCGGATTCGCGACGCGCGCTTTCAGTTCGGCGGCGTCACGGTCGATCTGAACGGCAGTGACAAGCGTTTTGCGCACGCGCTGCACGGCAATGCGTGGCGGAGTCCCTGGCAGGTAGGGGCGAGCACGGAGCGCTCGGTGGAGTTGCACTTCGAACACGAGCCGGATTCGCAGCGGCCCGGTGACTGGCCGTTCCGTTATCGCGCGCGGCAACACATCGAGTTGATCGGCGGCGCGCTGCGTATCGCGATGTCCGCGCAGAATCTGAGTGAGCGGCCGATGCCGTTCGGCATGGGCCATCATCCGTACTATCCGCGCACTGCGCAGACACGTGTCTACGCCAATGTGCAAGGCATGTGGCACGCGGACGCGGACGTGCTGCCCACGCATCTCGGTCCGCACCCGGCGGTCGAGGCGCTGCGTCACGGCATGTCGCCGGATGCGTTCGCGCTCGACAACAACTTCGCCAACTGGTCGCGCGAGGCGACGATTGCGTGGCCCGACGAACACCGTCAATTGACGATGACCGCCGACGCGCCCTTCAATCATATGGTGGTGTTCGCGCCCGCCAACGATACGCAACTGTGCGTGGAACCGGTGACCAACACCACCGATTGTTTCAACGCGGTCGGCATGCGGGAGCACGTGGGCGGCTGCGTGATGCAGCCAGGCGAGGAGATTGCCGCGGCGCTGAACTGGACGCCGCGCAAGGGCTAGTTCGGAGCGGGGCTCACTCCACCCGCAACCGCGCCATGTACGGCAGGTGATCCGAGAGCCACGCGGTTTCCTGCGTCGGCTGGATCCATTCGACCGGTTGCATTCCACGCACGAACATCTTGTCGAGCGCGAGCGCTGGCGAGAAGGCCGGGAACGTGCGAGCGGATTCGCCGAGCAATGTGGCCACTTCCTGCAGACCGTGTTCGGCGAAGAGCGGCACAGAGTCGTTGCGCCAGTCGTTGAAGTCGCCGGCCAGCACCAGCGGACCGTCCGGTGCTTCTTTCGCGATCCAGTGCGCGATCCAGTTCATCTGCCGCAAGCGCGCCGAGCGCGTGAGCGCGAGATGCGCGCACAGCAGCGTGACCGAATGACCGCCGAAGGTGGCTCGCGCCACCAGCAGCCCGCGCCTTTCGAAGCGGTGCGCGGAGATATCCCAGCGTCCGCCGAGGTCGAGCGGATGCGGCGACAGAATCGCATTGCCATGCCGCCATGACGGCTTGAACACGTTCGGTCCAAGCGCAATTTCGAGTTCGGCCGCGCGTGCGATCTCAGTGGCCTGGCAATGCCAGACATCGCTTAATGGATCGGCGAGCGGCGAGCCGAAACTGCTCGCCAGCATCGGCGAGGGCATGCGTCGCGCCATCGCTTCCTGTAAAAAATACGCGTCCGCGCGGGTCGACTGAACCCAGCGCTGCATGGCCTGCCAGGCCTGAAAACCGAGCGGTGTGCGGCCTTTGTGCAGATTCCAGCTCACCGCAATGAAATCCTTGGGCGCTGCGCTCTCGCGGATCAATTCTTCTGGGTTTCGCATGCCGCGTTGTCCACGTGTTCTGTTGAGGCTTCGGTTGTTCGCTTGAGTTTGCTCGAGGTTGCCTGGACCTGCGCTGGTGCGACTGCTCCAGCGCAGGCTCGGGTCTAATCAGGACTGTTTGCAAGGCTCGCACGCACGCGATAGACCAGCTTCGGATCCTTGTCGACGATCGTCCAGGTGGCCCATTGGCCGGCCGGCACTGTCAGACCGGGATGGCTCGCGCTCACCTGACGCGGTTGCGGCGGCAGCTTGCAGCCGGTGTCGGTCTGCTGCGGGGCGTCTTCCTCGAACGTTTCCTGCGCGTCGATTGACAACGTGACCGCGCTCGCATCCGCCCGCAGCGGCGAGACCGTCAGCGTGCGCGCCAGATCGATGCTGCCGCCAGGCTGGTCTTTACAGCCGACGTTGTGCTGCACCACCTTGTGATGCGTGTCCGTGCGCGCCTGGCCGACGGTCGTAGTGCCGTCGAACGAATCGATCTGCTGGCCGTCGCGCATGACCTGCAGCTGCCATTGCACGACCTGCTGCGCCGACCCTTGCGCGTTGGCAAGCAGTGAGGTGCCGAACAGCGCGGCGGTCAGCACCGCGGCGATACTGGTTTTCCACATAAACAAAATCTCCGGTCACTGCATCCGGCAGGTTAGACAGAAGGCCATCTTACGCCTGATGCGCTGAACGCCTTTCTGACATTTCAAACAGGGCCGGGTTCAGCAATACAGTATTTCAGGTGGGGCAAGGTATCACCGAAAACAAGCCGTTGTTAGCAGCAGAGCCGCACGACTGCTGGCTTGCACACGAATATGTCATCGCTACACTGAACCTGGAACGGCGCCCATCAGGCGCCGTAGCAGCAAGGCCAGCCAGACGGGGTGAGCGATGACAACAGCCATGGTCAAACAGGAAATCGCCGTAGCATCTTTCAGCCAGGTGTACGACCTCGATCAGGTCGAGCACGCACTGAACGATCTCGGTGAAGGCGCGAACGAGGCACTGCGCGCCACATACGAAAAGATGCTGAAAACCGGCAATCTGCGCTTCTGCGTCAAGCCGAACCGGATGCCCTCGATCGACGATCTGATCGACGCTCTGCCCAATTTTTCAGCGCCACTCGACGACATCCGCAAGCAGGTCGCCTTGTGTCTTGAAACCGAGGACCGTCTCGAACTCATGCCGATCCTGCTGCTGGGCGACCCGGGCATCGGCAAGACTCACTTTGCCAAGCAGTTGGCGCGCCTGCTCGGTACCGCCTACCAGTATGTTGGGATGAGTTCGTTGACGGCAGGGTGGATTTTGTCGGGTGCCTCGTCGCAATGGAAGAACGCCAAGCCGGGCAAGGTGTTCGATGCGCTCGTGAACGGCAGTTACGCGAACCCCGTAATCACGGTCGACGAAATCGACAAGGCCACCGGCGATTCGCAATACGATCCGCTCGGCGCGCTTTACGCGCTGCTGGAACACGACACGGCACAGGCTTTTATCGACGAATTCGCCGAGATCCCGATCAATGCCGGCCACGTAATCTGGATTGCGACGGCGAACGACGAGCGCTCGATCCCCGAGCCGATTCTGAACCGGATGAACGTGTACGAGATTCCGCCGCCGGATCACGACGGCGCGCGCCGTATCGCCCAATCGATCTATCACGAGATTCGCTCGGCGCATAACTGGGGGCTGCGCTTTCCGGAAACCCTCGGCGACGCCGCGCTCGATGCGCTGAAGCTGGCGTCGCCCCGTGAAATGCGGCGGGCGATTCTGAATGGCTTCGGCGCGGCGCGCATTGACGGGCGCGATGGAATTGAAGCCAGCGATATCAGGCTGGATTACGGAAATCGCCGAAAACCGATCGGTTTTTGAGGTTTTTTGCGCCGTTTTTGTGTGAAAACCCCCTTCAACGGAGTTTATTGAGGTTGCAAATCGGGTATCCATACCGAAAATAAGGTGAATGCTTCGGCAATTGTTGCTAATTACGAGGTGCGATTGCGTCGTGGCACATGCCGTCCGCGCCGCCGTTGTGCATCCGGCCCGCATGAAGAGTCGAGCGCGGCTGCCGTCGGCGGCGTACACTGATCCTGTCCGAAGCATGCGTTTTAGACCTGTTCGAGACCGAATGCCCGCAGTTCCGACTGCGGGCATTTGTGTCTGTGCAGCGTCGTGCAATGTTTCCAGACGGTTGCGGAAGGCCAGGAGCGTTCGACAGCGAGCGGTGTGCGGTTCTCGATAGCCGCACCCTGTCTTCATGGTTATCGGGTGAACGAGGCAGCGCGCGGCAAGGTTGGCCGCGTCAAGGGACATGGATCAGATCGAATGTGTAGTGATCGGCGCAGGCGTGATTGGCCTCGCCGTGGCGCGTGCCCTCGCGGCGCGCGGGCGCGAAGTGATCGTACTGGAAGCGGCCGAGGCGATCGGTGTGGGCACCAGTTCACGCAATAGCGAAGTGATTCACGCGGGGATCTACTACCCACGCGGCTCGCTAAAAGCGGCGCTCTGTGTGCGCGGCCGCGAGATGCTCTACGAATACTGCGCCGAGCACAACGTGCCGCATTCACGCTGCGGCAAACTGTTGGTGGCCACCTCGCGCAATCAGATTCCTCAGCTCGAAAGCATCATGGCGAAAGGGCGCGAGAACGGCGTGCTCGACCTGATGCGGATCAACGGCGATCAGGCGCAAGCGCTCGAACCCGCGCTCGAATGTGTGGAGGCGGTGTTTTCGCCGCAGACAGGCATCGTCGATAGTCATCAGTTGATGCTGGCGCTACAGGGCGACGCCGAGCGCGACGGCGCGGTGTGTGCGTTCCACGCGCCGGTCGAGGCGATCGAGGCGAGCAACGGCCGCTTCATCATCAAGGTGGGCGGCAGTGCGCCGACCACGATCAGCGCTGCCTGCGTGATCAACAGCGCCGGTTTGCAGGCGAACGCGCTGGCCCGCACGATTCGCGGCCTCGATGCGCGCCATGTGCCGCCGCTTTATCTCGCGCGCGGCAACTACTTCAGCATCTCGGGGCGCGCACCGTTCAGCAGGCTGATTTATCCAATGCCGAACGAAGCCGGGCTCGGCGTGCATCTGACTATCGATCTCGGTGGCCAGGCGCGCTTCGGTCCGGACGTCGAATGGGTCGATGCGATCAATTACGACGTCGACCCGCATCGCGCGGATGCCTTTTACGCGGCGATTCGCGCGTACTGGCCCGCGCTTCCCGACCATGCGCTGCAGCCCGCTTATGCGGGAATTCGTCCGAAGCTTTCCGGCCCAGGCGAGCCCGCCGCCGATTTCGTGATTCAGGGGCCGGCCGCTCATGGCGTGCGCGGGCTCGTCAATCTGTTCGGTATCGAGTCACCGGGATTGACCGCCTCGCTGGCAATTGCGCAACGCGTTTGCGAATTGAGCGGGCGCGCCTAATCGTCGCACTTCGGGTTTTCACTCAGATTCTCACGCTCATGCGATTAACCGGCACCCCGCGCTCGATTTTCGGGCGCGGTGTCGTACCGATTCGCTTATCTCTATCATTTGGGTCGTCACGCGTAACGGCTTCATTGCTATCCTTGGGGACCGCTGTCACCAGAACGGCGATCAGTTCAATATAAATGGAGTGAGTCCCCCATGAAATCTTCCCGTCGTACGTTTTTGATCACCAGCATTGGCGTGGCATCGACTCTCGCGTTGTCGCGCCAGGCCTTCGCCGACGCACCGAAGGTTGCCGAAACCGATCCGACCGCTCAGGCGCTCGGCTATAAGGCGGACGCAAGCAAAGTCGACAAGGCGAAGTTCGCGAAGTATGCAGCCGGCCAGGATTGCGGCAACTGCAGCTTCTATCAAGGCAAGCCGACCGACCCGTACGCGGGCTGCCCGATGTTCGCGGGCAAGCAGGTCGCGAGCAAGGGTTGGTGCAGCGCATATAACAAGAAGGCCTGATTTCGTTTCAGCCGCGCGCACATTCAGTGGCGCGGCCAATGCGCTGCAACATGGCAGCGCCGGGCTACGGTCCGATCATCGAGGCGTCTGCCGCTCTGCGCGGCAGACGCCTTTTTCGTTGGTGAGCGATCTGCCGACCTTTGCGGTCAGGCGAATGAAGCGGCCCGACTGGGCCGATACGCCGCGAGCCGCCTCCTCGTCTAGCTGCGTGCCTGCATCAGCGGCGGCCGCCTGTCGAACCATGGCCGAGCCGTTTCGAGCTGCGCGGCTAGCCGCAACAGCGTTGCTTCACCGCCGTTGCGTGCGGCGAACTGCACGCCGATAGGCAACCCGCGCGCGTTCCAGTAGAGCGGCACCGACATCGCCGGTTGTCCGCTCAGATTGAACAGCTCCGTGCATCCCGCCCACGCGAACGCCTTGTTCGACGCTTCGGTCAACAGCTTCTTCATCAGCGGTTCGAGCGGCATGGCCGTGACGGCGCGCATCTGCATGCGTTCCGCGGAGGTAGGGTGCATTTCGCCGATCTTGATCGGCGCGCCCGCAAGCGTCGCACACAGAAGCGCGTCGTAGCGGTTCAGCAAATCGGTAAGGCGTTCAGTGATACGGCGTTGTTCTTCCAGTGCGCTCGGCAGGCCACGTTCGCCAAGTTTGCGGCCGACATGCGCCATGGCCCATGTCGAGATCTCGAATTCGCCGCGCAGCGGTTTGCGGCCCGTGATGCGGTCGGCGTTCAGCACCATTTCTTCCGCCGTCACCGACCAGAGCATCAGGAACGCATGGCGGACTGCCGCGAAATCGATCCCGAGCGATACCGGCTCGATGTTGTGTCCCAGCGAACTGGCGAGTTGTGCGGCGTCTTCGAGCGCGGCGCGCGAGTCGGTGGAGAGCGAAGGCGCCAGCATCGAATCGGTGACGTAGGCAATGTTCAGCGGCTTGCACGGCTCGCGGCTTGCGCCAAGGAAAGTGCCCGGCGCGCCGAGCGGTCTATCGGCGTTGCCCGCCAGCAGGTCGAGCAGTAATGCGCTGTCGCGCACGCTGCGCGATACCGCATGATCGACACCGAGTTCGCCGACCGGCGCCGTCGGCGCCGCGCGCGGCACACGTCCGCGGGAAGGCTTGAGACCGAATAGTCCGCAACAGGACGCGGGAATGCGGATCGAGCCGCCGCCGTCCGACGCGTGCGCAAGCGGCACGATGCCCGCGGCGACCGCCGCGGCCGCGCCGCCGCTCGAGCCACCGGGCGTGTGATCGAGACTCCAGGGATTACGGCACGGGCCGAACAGTTCGGGCTCCGTATAAGGCATCTGGCCGAGTTCGGACGTGCTGGTCTTGGCGAAAATATTGAGGCCCGCCGCCTTCGCCAGTGCGACGACCGGGGCGTCCTCGGTGGGGATGAAGTGGCGATAGTGGCGGCTGCCCATCGACATGCGCAAGCCGGCCACCGCCGCACCCAGATCCTTGATCAGAAAGGGCACGCCCGCGAGCGCTGCCTGCGCGCTTTCACGGTCCGGATGATTCGCGCGTTCTGTTCTGCTCGCGTCATCGCGCGAGGCACGCTGACGCGCGGCGTCATAGTCCTTCAGAACAATCGCATTGATCGCGGGATTGACGGCCTCCGTGCGGGAGATCGCGATGTCCAGCAATTCGCGAGCGCTTGCTTCGCGGCTTCGAACCAGTTCGGCGAGGCCGATGGCGTCATGGGCGAGATAGTCTGATTGCACGACGCTAGGGCCCTCTCTATTTTGAATGTCGAGTTTGCCGGTTGCAGCCTCGGACTACAAGCGGGCATTCCGAGCCTGCCGTGAATTACAGGCGCTCGCCAAGGAAGGTCAGCGTGCGGCCATGCGCGAGCGCCGCGGCGTGCTGGTTATATGACGCGCGGTCCGAGCAGTTGAAGCCATGATCGGCGTTCGGATAGATGTTGAATTCCGCGTCGGTGCGCCCGGCGAAGCGTTCCTGAATCTGGCCGACGGCCGACAACGGAATATGCGCGTCGAGTTCGCCGTAGTGGAATTGCATTGGCACCTTGATCTTCGCCGCCTCTTCGAGCTTGTTCTGGATGCCGCCGCCGTAGTACGCAACCGCGCCGTCGAGCGAGCCTTGCGCGGCCGCCAGATACGCGAGCTGGCCACCGAAGCAGAAGCCGATCGCCGCAATCTTGCCGGTCACTTCCGGCATGGCGCGCAAGGCCGCAGCCGCGGAGCCGATGTCGGCCACGGCCTGCTCGACGTTGGTCTTCTGCATCAGCTCGATGCCCTTCGTGCGATCCGCGCCGTCGTAGGTCAATTCGACGCGCGGCTGGACGCGCCAGAATACATCCGGTGCGAGCGCGACGTAGCCGTCTTGCGCGTATTGATCCGCGACCGAGCGAATATGGCTGTTCACGCCGAAAATTTCCTGGATGATGATGACGGCCGGTCCCTTGCCGCCTTTGGGCAGCGCCAGATAGCCGCCGAAACTATCGTTGCCGGCGGGAATGTCGATCCAGCGGGAAGTCGTGCTCATGTTGCTCTCCATTTACCAGTGCGTTGATGCGTGAGGTCGGTCTGAATGAATGCCGGAGGCGTGAATGCCTGAAGCGGGCCGGTCAGTTTGCCATCAAAAGAAACGCCCTGCAGCGAGCCCGAGTGTGGCCCGGTGACGCTTGCGGCGCTCATGGTGCGCTGCTGATCTCGTAAGGCGATTGAAACATTCTTGATAATTCATTTTCTCGCGCTCACATGCAATCCGTTGATGCTGCGCTTGAGCGAGTCGATGAATAAGGTCGCGCCTTATCCGGTGCAAACGCCTTGACGCAGGAACTACGGCAAATCGCGAGCCGTGCGGAGAAAAGCGACTATCTGTCTCTATGGTCAGATCGAGGTGCGCCGCTTGCCCGGAAGCGGCGGGAAGGTCTCAGGGTCGCGGAACGGGTCCGGCGGCTCGCAGAGGAATGGCAGGGCGCGGCCACGCGGATCGCGGCCTTCGAAGCTTGATTCAAACTAGTTCACTGGCGTCTCCCAGCACACTGCGGAGCGCCTCGTTTTTAAGCACAAAGCCTATTCGAAACATTAACGGTTCAACACGCCAAAAGCTTTAGGGCGTGTTGTTAGACGAACGGCTCACCTGGCGGAAACCCGCATGGGCTGGTGCTTTCCAGCCTATCCTTCCGATTTGAATCGGCTCCTGGTGGATAAACGCTATTAGTGTTCATCCCACTTCCTCAAAAAAGTCCCACAATTTAATTTGTTGGCCTACACTTGCGCGCAAGTACGGTTTGCCGCCTGTCACAAACAGTCCGGTGAACGTGCTGGCCAAGTGCATGAACGATGCAACCGGCGTGGTCGTCCACGGGACTGAGCGACACGTGTAGGGAAGCGGGGGCACAGGGCGATTACGTTGTTTTTGGGACCGAAACTGGAGACTTACATGAACATCAAGATTCAAAAGCTGTTGCCGATCAGCGCCGCGGCCATGTTGTTTGCGTCGTTGGCAACCGGCGCGGTGGCGGACGAGGTCGTCAAGATCGGCCACGTTGCACCGTTGACCGGCGGCATCGCTCACCTGGGTAAAGACAACGAAAACGGCGCGCGTCTGGCAGTTGAGGAAATCAACGCCAAGGGCCTGACGATCGGCGGCCAGAAGATCACGCTGCAACTGGATGCACAGGACGACGCAGCTGACCCGCGTACGGCTACGCAAGTCGCGCAGAAGCTGGTTGACGATAAGGTCGTCGCAGTGGTCGGCCACCTGAACTCGGGCACCTCGATCCCGGCTTCGAAGATCTATAGCGATGCGGGCATCGTGCAGATCTCGCCGTCGGCAACGAACCCGGCCTACACGCAACAGGGTTTCAAGACGACGTACCGCGTCGTGGCGACCGATGCGCAACAAGGTCCGGCACTGGCTAACTACGCCGCCAAGACCATGAAGAT
Source organism: Paraburkholderia fungorum (assembly GCF_902833645.1). GTDB lineage: Bacteria > Pseudomonadota > Gammaproteobacteria > Burkholderiales > Burkholderiaceae > Paraburkholderia > Paraburkholderia fungorum. The sequence goes on along the minus strand of NZ_CADFGE010000001.1, from coordinate 1,039,111 downwards.
GAAGAGCGTCGCGATCGTCGACGACTCGACCGCTTACGGCCAGGGTCTCGCCAACGAATTCGAAAAGACCGCCAAGTCGCTGGGCCTGAACGTGATGTCGCATGACGCGACGAACGACAAGGCTGTCGACTTCCGCGCGATTCTGACGAAGATCAAGGGCGAAAATCCGGACGCGATCATGTACGGCGGTATGGATGCAACCGGCGGCCCGTTCGCCAAACAAGCCAAGCAACTCGGCCTGCGCGCGAAGGTTCTGGCTGGCGACGGCGTGTGTACCGACAAGCTGTCGGACCTGGCTGGCGACGCAACCGACAACATCGTCTGCTCGGAAGCCGGTATGGCGCTCGAGAAGATGGCTGGCGGCCCGGCGTTCCTCGCCAAGTATCAGAAGCGTTTCGGTCAGCCGATCCAGATCTACGCTCCGTTCACGTATGACGCTGTGTACATCATCGTCGACGCTATGAAGCGTGCGAACTCGACCGATCCGGCGAAGATCCTGGCAGCGATGCCGTCGACCGACTACAAGGGTGTGATCGGCGAAACCACGTTCGACTCGAAGGGCGACCTTCAACACGGCGTGATCTCGCTGTACAACTACAAGGCAGGCAAGAAGACGCTGCTCGACGTCGTCAAGATGTAAGAACCGCATGACCGGAGACAGCTTTGTGGGTCTTCGGTCAAGCAGTTAAAAGGCACGCGCGCCGCATGGCTAGCGTGCCTTTTCTTTTGGGGTGCGGGCTGCGAAGCTGGCGGGTATGGGAACATTGTTTGGGAGAATGCCGTGACCACTGCGATCCATTCGATCGATAACAGCTGGCGCCGCTGGATTACTGAGAATCTGCTGCTCGATGCGCCGCCCCCTGCTGTGCACGGTGCGCTGGTCGGGCATGGTTTCGATCCGGCCGAAGCCGCACACGAAATCGAGACCGCGCTCGCGAGTCCTTACTTCGAGGGTGCCGCGCGTTTGCGCAATCGTTTGCGCAAACGCGAATGGATATTGTCGGTGTACGGCGCGCTCAATCGCATGCGTGCCGGAAGCGGCGAGATCGAACGGCGCGAGCGCTTATCGCGCAACGAATTCTTTGAGCAGTACTACTTTCAGAACCGGCCGGTGATCATCACCGGCGCTTTCGATTTCTGGCCGGCGCGCACGCAGTGGAGCTTCGATTACTTTCGCGAGCGCTGTGGGGATTGCGAAGTCGAAGTGCAGTTCGGGCGCGAGTCGGACGCGGATTATGAAATCAATCAGCCGAAGCTCAAGCGCATGATGCGTTTCGCCGATTATGCCGATCTCGTCGAGCGCAGCGGCCCGACTAACGATTTCTACATGACCGCCAATAACACCTCGCACAATCGCGCGGCACTGGCGGCGTTATGGTCCGATGTGCCGGTTATCGGCGAATATCTCGATGCCGGCTCGCCCGATACCGGCTTTTTCTGGATGGGGCCGCCGGGCACGAAGACGCCGTTTCATCATGATCTGACCAATAACTTCATGGCGCAGGTGATTGGCCGAAAACGGATCAAGCTGGTTCCGTTATCCGATACGCCGCATATGGTGAATATGCTGCATTGCTATTCGCAGGTGGACGGCAGTGCGATCGATTACGAGCGTTTCCCGTCGATGCGCAATGCTCATTTGATCGACTGCACGCTCGAACCCGGCGAATTACTCTTTTTGCCGATCGGCTGGTGGCATTACGTAGAAGGGCTGGATGCAACGGTGACGATGACCTACACCAATTTTCTGCAAGGTAACGACTTCTCGCGCGATTACGCGACGTACCACGAGGTGTGATACAGCGATAAAAAAACAGCGAGCCGGTTGACCCGGCTCGCTGCCCCCCCTTCAACGCTTGTTTTGCCGCGTCGTTATTTGCTGTCGTTATTCGTCACTTCTTTGGCGCCAGCGCGCCCAGACCGCCGAGCAAACCACCCCCTGTCGTGCCGCCCGCCGAGCCCGCCGTACCGGTCAATGCGCCGGTGACGGTGTTCAGCAGACCGGTGATCGGAGCCAGCGGATTGCTGGCGCCCCCGCTTCCACCGGTGCTGCCCGAACCTGCCGCCGATCCAAGCGCGCCTGTCAGCGACGAGACCGCCGACGTCACCGGCGCCAGCGGGTTGCCGCTGCTGCCGGCCGCGCCGCTCAGGACGCCGGTGACCGAGCTGACCACGCCGGTTAGCGGTGCGAGCGGACTGCCCGAGCCGCCGGTGCCGCCGGAGAGTCCGCCGAGACTGCCGGTCACTGTGCTGAGAACGTTGGTTAGCGGTGCAAGCGGGCTGCCCGAACTGCCGCCGGCGCCGCCGAGACTACCGAGACTGCCGGTCACCGTGCTGAGGATGTTGGTCAGCGGCGCAAGCGGACTGCTCGAGCCGCTGCCGCCGGTCAGGCCGCCGCTCAAGGTGCCGGGCAGCGCGGTGAGAATGCTCGTCAAAGGCGCGAGCGGATTGCCGCCCGTGCCGCCGCTGCCGCCCGGATTCAGAATTCCGGTGAGACCGCCGAGCGGGTTGCCGCTGCTCGAACCACCTGCCGTCAGCAGGCCGCCGGCGGACGTGACGGTGTCGCCGAGCTTGCTCACGACATTGCCGAGGTTCTGACCGATCGGATTGTTCGTCGCGCTGCTCACCTGGCTGCCCGCGCTGTCGAGGCCATGACCGATGGTCGATAGCAGACCGTTCAGCGGCGCGCCGAGACCCGTCGTATCGCCGACGGTTTGGGTCGTCTGCGCCAGCGTGGTGGTGATCGGCGTGATCGCGGTGCTGACGGTTTGCGTCACTTGCTGGATCGGGCCGTTCGTCAACTGCGAGGTCAGTTGCGTGCCGAGGCCGCTGACTGTATTGCCGAGCGTCGAGACCGTGGCGCCGAGCGGTGTGGTCAACGGACTGAGCGGCGCGGTGGGGCCGGTGCCGAGACTCGTCACGAGCTGGCCGGCGCTGTTGACAGCCTGGCCCGCGTCATAAACCAGATTGCCGCTGCTCGCCAGCGTTGTGCCAAGCGGGTCCTTGGCGTTGCCGAGCTGGCCGAGGCCGTTCGCCGTGCCCGCGCCGACCGCCGTGACGCCTGCACCGAGATTCGAGACAACGTTGCCGAGCGCGGTCGTGGTGGCCGGGTTCGCGCCGGGGATCGGCGTGAGGCCGATCTGGTTGCCGATCGCGGAGACGGTCTGGCCGGTCGTGCTGACTACATTGCCGGTGTTCTGGACGACGACTCCGATCGGATTGGCGCTCGATGGCGTTGGGGTTGGCGTTGGGGTTGGAGTAGGCGTCGGAGTCGGAGTCGGAGTCGGAGTCGGAGTCGGAGTAGGCGTGGGTGTCGGGGTAGGTGTCGGTGTCCCGCCACCGCCGCCTGCTCCAGCGCCTGCCCCTCCGCCCGAGAGGCCCGGGTTGAGCGTCGAGGTTCCGCACCCGGTCAGTAAAATCATCGACGTCACGCACATGGCGATCGCCGACAGTTTGAAATTGCGATTCATGGTCTGCTCCCCCGTAATTGGAAACTGCTGGGGAGCTAACTGCAAGGCCTATGCCATTTGTGATTGCGAGACCAGTCGGCGTGGAAAACCCATGCTAATCAACGACTTGATGGGGTTCGAGAGAGGCGGAGAGCGCATTGAGCTCGCCGATGTGGTGGGGAACACGTCAGTGTGCAGGCCTCGCGTAACGTAACGCAACGTTGCGCGTTTTCGTATGGCGCGAGTTCAGCCGATGGAGCCGCAGTGCACGTCTGCGTCAGATCTTCAAACGCCGCAACACCTTTGGACCGGTGATCGCAATCAGCGCCGAACACACGGCTACCACGGACAACCCGATCGGCAGACTGGTTACCTGGGTCACCGCGCCGATCATCACCGGCCCGAACAGCAGCCCGAAGTAGGCCAATCCGGCAACATGCGCGAGTCCTTCGGCCGCGTGAATGCCTTTGACGCTCGCCGCTGCGGCGAACAGCACCGGCATCATGTTCGCGAGCCCAAGACCCATTAGCGTGAAGCCGATCAGCGCGGCAACCGGATGTGGCAGCAATAGCGCGCCGACCATCCCGGCGCAGGCAAGCGACGCGCTCGCCATCACCAGTTGCGGTGCGCCGAAGCGGGCACGCACGGCGTCACCGGCGAAACGCGCTGCGGCCATGCCGCCGGAAAACGCCGCGTACGCCGCGCTCGCGAGAGCCGGCGTAGACAGCACGACGTCGCGCATGTACACGGTGGCCCAGTCGTACATCGCGCCTTCTGCGATTAACGCGACCAGCGCAATCGCACCGAGCGCCCACAAGGCTGGCGATCGCCAGCGATTGGCGCGCGGCGTGGCTGCGTCGGGATGATCGGCGTGCGGTACATGTGGCAGCACGGATGGGCACGCCGCGATCAGCACCAGTGTGCTGACCGCGGCAGCCAGCGCGAGGTGGACAGCCGGCGCCATGCCGCGCGCCAGCAAGGCGCCGCCTGCTGCCGCGCCAAACATCCCGCCGAGGCTGAACATGCCGTGCAGCGCCGACATGATCGGCTTGCCGAGCGCCTTCTCGACAGCGCTCGCTTCCGCGTTCATCGCGACGTCGAGCGTGGCCATGCCGGCGCCGAACACGGCCAGCACGATCAGCAGCATCCAGTAAGCCGGTACGATCAGGATCAGCGCCGCACACGCGGTCATCACACAGCCGCCGGTCAGACAGGCGCGGCGTGTCCCGACCCGGGCGATCCACGGAGCGTTCGCCGCCATCGCGGCGATCGAGCCGCCGGCCACGGCCAGCAGGGCGAACGAGAGCATCGCCGGATTCAGATGGAAGCGGTCGCGCACGGTCGGCACATGCACCCCCCACGACGCGTACATCATGCCGGCAATGAAGAACACCGCCATCGTGGCAATCCGGGCGCGCTGGCGTGCGGTGTCGGAGAGATCGCGATGAGCGGCGGGAAGGGAGGCGAATTCGGACGAACGGTCGGACACTGAAATCTCGTGGAAGCGACGCGTGAGAAAGCGCCTTGTAAGCGAATTTCCGATTCTAACGAAGCTCGCTACCTTATGCTTGAAGGCTCGAAGCGAATTGATCCAACACTTATCTATCGAGGACCGCGCACGTGAACATTCCCGCTCACGCTCCGCTACATCTGCTGCATAAGGCGGCTATCGGTACGCTCGCCACCCACGCACGTCAGCCGGAGGGTTTTCCTTATCCTTCAGTGCTGCCGTTCGCGCCGGACCCGCAACACCGCCCGACAATTCTCGTAAGCCGGCTCGCCGAGCATACGCACAATCTGCACGCCGATCCGCGCGCCGGCTTTCTGGTCGTCGACGCGCCTGAGGACGACGTGCTGAGCGGAGAGCGCGTCACTTTGCTCGGTACGTTCGAGCCGGTCGACTCGACTCCCGACGTCGTGCAGCGCTATCTGCGCTATCACGCGGACGCGGAGCGGTACCTGCTTCTCGGCGATTTCGCTTTTTGGGCGATGCGGCTCGAACGGCTGCGCTACATCGGCGGTTTTGGCGCGATGGGCTGGCTGGCCGGCGCCGAACTCGATCCTCTGCCGCCACTCGATTTTGACGAAGAAAATGCGCTGATTGAGCACTTCACCGCTCGTTCGTCAGGCACCCGGGGACTTCAGTTGCTCGGCATCGACCGATATGGCGCTGATCTCAAGCGGGACGGCGTGCGCACCCGTTTTGCCTTCGACGATGCGAAACGCAGTACCGAAACCTTGCATGTGGCGCTCGAAGATTGCATCCAGCGCCACGCTAATTAAGCCTTGATTGCTGTTTTGGGGAAAACACTCATGCTGCAATAACAATGCAGTGTGGACGCAGCAATATGTTCCGATGTTTCATGTAAAAGCTTTCATGGCATGAAATGTTGGCGTGATTTCTTTATCTTAAATTTCATTTTTTGATAGTTAATTCAGCCATTACTGATGCGAGGCTGCTGTTTTCAGCAAAATGCGAAAATTAGCTATTTGAAAGGGACCGCGTAACATCGCCGCCGCTTGAAATTTTTTGAAACGAATTCGGATTAATTTCTCGACGGTCCTTTTGCAGTCTTTCTATTTTGTGTTAATCTCGCCATCAAATTCCGAGGCATGATCACCTTCAAAGGGCAAGCTGGCTTAAGACTGGCAGTCATTTATCCAAACCACAAGGGAACCTATGTCGTCATACAAGGAACTACTCGCCCAGCGCGAGAAGCTCGAAAAGCAGATCGAAGAAGCAAAGTCACGTGAATACGCTGAAGTGCTGAATGAGATCAAGCAGAAAATGGCCGATTACGGCATTACTCTGGCTGAACTCGGCGGTGGCCGTGGTGCCAAGGCTGCTAAAGCCGGTCGTCCGCGCGCTGGTGTCGCGCCGAAGTATCGCGACCCGGATAGCGGCAGCACGTGGTCGGGCCGTGGCAAGCCGCCGCGCTGGATTGCAGGTCTGGATCGCGAGAAGTTTTTGATCCAGAAGTAATACCAGTACCGTCAATCAGCCACGCTTATAGCGTCTGCTGTTTGCCAGAAAAAACCGCGTACCGTTCAGGGCGCGGTTTTTTTTCGCCCTGAAAATTGTTGTGGTTCTTTGTCGCAGGTACTCCATGAAACTGGAACGCGAATGCTTTTCGTTTAGATAAGCAACTGATTTAAAAGGATTTTTTTGTCTCTCCCCAGCGCATATCGAGGTGCCGCGGGTAGAATGCAGGCATTGAACTTTTTCATTCGATTCAAAGATGCCGTCCACCGTCGCCGTTCAGTCCGCCGAGAAACATCGCGTCGCGCGTAAAAGTACTTTTGTCAGTATTGCGCTCAATACGGTGCTGATGGCGCTGCAAATCGTCATCGGGGTGTTTGCCCATTCCCAGGCGCTGGTGGCCGACGGTATCCATTCGTTAGCGGATTTGATTTCCGATTTTGTCGTGCTAATCGCCAATCGGCACAGTGGCGCCAAGCCTGACGCGGATCACAATTACGGACACAGCCGCTATGAAACGGTTGCGTCATTGTTTTTGGGCGCGCTGCTGATTGTGGTCGGCGTCGGTATGTTGTGGCGCGCCGGAACACGTCTCGCCGATTTGCAAAGCATTCCCGCCGTGCATATGAGCGCGCTCGCGGTCGCGGTGCTGGTGCTGATTTCCAAAGAGAGCCTGTTTCGCTACATGCTGCGCGAAGCGCAACGCGTGCGTTCAGCCATGTTGATTGCGAACGCGTGGCACGCCCGCTCGGACGCCGCTTCGTCACTGGTCGTCGCGCTCGGCATTGTCGGGAGTCTTGCGGGCGTGCGCCTGCTCGATCCGATCGCCGCGGCAATTGTCGGCTTTATGGTGGCGCGCATGGGCTGGACGTTCGGCTGGGACGCGTTGCAGGATCTGTCCGACCGGGCGCTCGACGAAGCCGCCTCCGCCGACATGCGCGCGCTGTTGCTCGCGACGCCCGGCGTGCGCGACGTGCACGAAATGCGTACCCGCAAGATGGGCGACTTCGCGCTTGTCGACGCGCATATTCTGGTGGACCCGCTGATCTCGGTCTCGGAAGGGCACTACATCGCCGAATCAGCGCGCTTGCGCTTGCTGACCGACAACCGTGTGCTCGACGCGCTGATCCATGTCGACCCGGAGAATGACGCGATCGCCCGCCCGCCTGTCAATCTGCCGGCGCGGGAGCGAATCGTCGCCGAAGTCAAGGCGGCGCTGGCCGCGGGCGGCGCGAAGGCCGAGTCGGTCAATCTGCACTACTTGAGCACGGGGCTCGATGTCGAAGTGGTTTTGCCGGCGTCGGATTCGCGCGCTGCCCAGCGGGATGCACCTGCCCTTGCCGGCGTCGATCTGGACGCGCTCAGGCGCAGTCTGGGTGCCCGCAAGCTGGAGGTGCGACAACGGTTGGACCTATTAACGGACAGGAGCGACGCCTCGACGGAAGCCAGGCTGGATCAGGCCACAACCCGGGTCAAGGCCGCGGAACCGCACGGCAACGCCTGAGCGGCGTCGCGCGAATCGAAAAACCGTTCGGAATTCCTGAACCGCCGCTTTACCGCTTCACAGTGGCAGTTGCGTATCGAATTTGATTTCGCGTAGCACGACGCTCGTGCGCACCTGAGCAACGGCGGGAATCTTGAAGATGCGTTCGTGCAGAAAGCTGTCGTAGGCCTTGATATCCGGCGCGACGATCTTGAGGATGTAGTCGGATTCGCCGGTCGTGCTGTAGCACTCGGTGACTTCCGGGCAGGTGGCGATTTCCCGTTCGAACTGCTCGACCCCGCCTTCGGTATGGCGCGTGAGATGGATATGGGCGAGGGCGCAGACGTGCAGACCCAGCTTTTCGCGGTCGAGCAAGGCCGTGTAGCGCTGGATCACTCCAGATTGCTCCATGTCCTTGATACGGCGCCAACATGGAGTGCTCGAGAGGCCGACCTGGTCAGAAATCTCTTGCACGGACCGGCGTGCGTCGAGCTGCAGCAGGCGCAGGATTTTTTGTGAGAACGTATCGAGTGTCAACTGCGCCTCCGTTGGCGTCGCCCTATCAACGCATGGTAGAGGTCTCGAAAACGAAACGCAATGTAAAACGGCTTCGAGGAGGGAGATTACCTAATTTGCCGGTTCCTCAGCGGGGTTTTGTCCTGTGCCGTCCCCTTCTTGACTCGCCGCCGGCATGGCTGCCTGAATTGCGCGCAGATCCTTGAGCATGTTGCAGAACAGGGCGCCCTGTTCGATCGCATCGTCCAACGCGACATGCGTATGCGGGTGTTCATCGAACCAGTGCTTCGGGAAGCGCGGCTTGATGTTCTTGCGGTACGGCAGGCCGGTCAGCGCGAAGGCCAGCGTCTTGATGTCGAGCGCCGACCACGAAAACGGGCAGCGGCCGACAAAGCGCATCATGTACCAGAACATATAGGTGAAGTCGAAACCCGCCGGCATCGCCACGAACACCGGTTTGCCCGGCAACGCCTCGACCCATTCGACGTAGGCTGTGAGGGCGGCCTGCGGATCCTGCAAATCCTTGCGGCAGGCCTCCCACGCTTCCGGCTGCGTCTTCCACCATGCTTCCTGCACCGGATGCGGCGTGGCGCCCTCGAGCAGCTCCAGATTCGCCGAGAAGGTGGCGATCAGCTGCTTGTCCTCCGTGTACGCGGCGGAGGCGAAACTAAGCATCGAATGCGGACCGGGAATCGGGCCGTCCGCTTCGACATCCGTGCTCACATAGATTTCGCCGCTCATGCCACGACTCCGTCGGCCACGTACGGATTGGTGCGGCGCTCGGCGCCGAACGTGGAGGTGGGGCCGTGGCCCGGTACGAAGGTGACGTCGTCGCCGAGCGGCCAGAGCTTTTCGCGGATCGCGCGGATCAGGTCGGCGTGATTGCCGCGCGGAAAATCCGTACGGCCGATCGAACCGGCGAACAGCACGTCGCCCACCAGCGCGAGCCGATGTGCGCGGCTGAAGAACACCACGTGGCCCGGTGTGTGGCCGGGGCAGTGATAGACCTCGAGGATTTCGTTGCCGAATTGCACGGTCTCGCCGTCTTGCAGCCAGCGGTCCGGTTCGAACGCCTCGGCAGCGGGAAAGCCGAAGCGCGTGCTTTGATCCGGCAGCTTGTCGAGCCAGAAGCTTTCGTCGGGATGTGGGCCTTCGATCGGCACGCCGTAATGCGTGGCGAGCGTCTTTGCGCCGGCGCAGTGGTCGATGTGGCCGTGCGTGAGGAACACTTTTTCGACTGTCACATTCTGACGCGCGATCTCACCCTGGATGACATCCAGGTCGCCGCCCGGATCGACGACGGCCGCGCGTCCGGTTGCCTCGCAAACGAGCAGCGAGCTGTTCTGCTGGAATGGCGTGACGGGGATCAAGGTGACTTTCATGGGTGACGGCGCCGCTGGGAAAACGTTGATTGTACCGGCGTCTCGTCGATACTCGCCGAGGGCGCTGAAGCCCCGCCACAGCAGGCTTTCGGGTGCCCATTTTTGCAGCACGAGTGAAAATTCTTCAAGGTTTTCAGTCGCTTGTCATCCCAAAAATTTGTTTTGGGTATAATGCGGTCCATGCACAAGGAATTGTGCATGCCACAAGGCGATGCGTCCCCATCAAAAATGGGTATGCGGATTGCCACTCAAGTATTGGCTGCAGCAGCTTTTGCAGCCGTCAAGTATCGATGCTTTCGATGCACACGTCTTACCCAGCCAGGCGCCGCGCGCCTGCAACGGACTTGAATGCCGTGACGCTGGGTGGGGCCTACGCCGCTGTTCCTGTGCGCTGAGTTACGCGCGCAAGAACGTGTTTGCCACGTTCGATGGCGGCATGTGGGGTCTGGTCAGGCTGCCGGGGACAGGTTGCGCCAGACGTGAAAATTAACCGTGCGGTAGCGGCTGTATGAGCCGCATCCGGGCTTTGACGTACTGCGCTTTTCCGCGCGGCGCGTTGTCGTCCATTGCCGCCGGAGTCGCAGGCAACACGCTCAACTTTTCGCGTGATGCGGCTCGACAATTTGATTGCACGTCTTATGAAAACTCGGTTATCCCGTGGTCTGGGGACTATTTTTGCCTTTTTTGTGCTGGCCGGTTGTGCTACGCCTCCGGGCGCGAACACTACGGCTGATAGCGGCGCTCCGCTGAGCACGAAGAAAGTGCAAGCAGCCTCCTTCGGCCCACAAGCTTTTGGCAGCGCGCCGGCCTCCGATGCCGCCGCCAAAAGCCCGTCGTTGGCCGATGCCAAGCCGCTAACGGACGAAGGTTCGGACATTTCGGACTTTGAGCAAACCGGGCGCGCCTCATGGTACGGCCGTGGCTTCCATGGCCGCCGCACCGCCAACGGCGAACGCTACGATATGCACGCGCTTACGGCCGCGCATCGTACGTTGCCGCTCGGCTCGTATGTTCGCGTGACCAATCCGGCCACTTCGCGCTCGGTCGTCGTTCGTATCAACGACCGTGGCCCGTATGCGCGCGGCCGGGTGATCGACTTGTCGATGGCCGCCGCAACCGCGCTCGATATGCGCCATGCCGGTACGGCGCGCGTCAAGATCGAAGGATTGACGCGACAGGAAGCTCGCGCTGAGATGAATGAAACGCTGGCATCGAACTCCGGTCCGAACGCGGAGAAATAATTTAGTGGCTGCGGGCGCGCCGCAAGCGCATTCGTAACGCCTGGCTGCACGGCGACAACGCATGCCGTGTCAGCCGAAAGACGAAGGGCCGCATCGCGCGGCCCTTTTCTATTGTTCGTCAACAGCAGGTGAATGCATGCCGCCCTTGGATCCCGGCGATCAGGGTTCGCGTCGCGAGTCCGATTTGCCAGCGGACATTCCTTCTCGCGCCTTATTCCTCGTCTTTCTTCAGCGCCAACGCGCGCGTATAGAGCGCGTTGCGCGACGCGCCGGTGAGGGTCGCCGCGACCTTTGCCGCGCTGCTCACCGTCAATTCTTCTAGCAGGATGTCCAGCAGCGCGTCGTGATCGTGTTCGCCGACGGCTTCCGGCTGTGCGCCTTCCACCACCAGAACGAACTCACCGCGTTGCCGGTTCGGATCGGCGGCGAGCCACGCTGGCCCTTCGGCCAGGGTGCCGCGGTGCAGCGCTTCATGTAACTTCGTCAATTCGCGTGCGATCAGCAGCTTGCGTTCGCCGCCGAATGCGTCGGCCAATGCCTGCACCGTTTCGACGATCCGATGCGGCGCCTCGTAGAACACCATGGCATGAGGATGCTTTGCGAGCGGTTGCAGCGCGGCGGCGCGGGCTTTGGCCTTCGGCGGCAGGAAGCCGAGGAACGAGAACGTTGCGACCCAGTCGCCGGCCGCGCTCAAGGCGGTGGCGAGCGCGCTTGCGCCAGGCAGCGGAATCACCGGGAAACCGGCTTCGCGCACCGCGTCGACGAGTTTCGCGCCGGGGTCCGAGATGCCCGGCGTGCCCGCATCGGATACATAGGCCACCCGTTCGCCCGCTTGCAGATGTTCGATCAGGCGTAGCGCCGCGGCCCGCTCGTTGTGCTGATGAACCGCGACGAGCGGTTTCGAGATGCCGTAGCGCGCGAGTAACTGGCCCGTGTTGCGGGTGTCTTCGGCGGCGATGCGATCCACCAGTCCGAGCACATGCAACGCACGCAGCGTCACGTCGGCGATGTTGCCAATCGGCGTGGCCACCACATAAAGCGCGGCGGCAGGGTACTGCTGCCCTTGCGCGAGTTCGGAGAGAGGAGTCATGAGGCAGAAAACGCAGACAGACGGAACGAGGCCGTCATTGTGCCACCCAATCCGGCCGCACAACTTTTCGAGACCGGCCGGGTCCAAACTCGTCGGCGCGGCTTTCGAGGCGCGCGCGATGGAGTTTTTGCAACGGCAGCGTTTGCGCTTCGTCGCGCGCAATGTGCTGTGCCGGGGCGGTGAGATCGACTTGGTGATGCGCGAGCGTGACGGTGCGCTGGTGTTCGTTGAAGTTCGCGCGCGTGCGCAGCGGCATTACGGCGGTGCGGCCGCAAGCATCGGGTGGCAGAAGAAGCAGCGTATCGTGCGTGCTGCGCGGCATTATCTGGCTACCCGCTGCAGGCATTCGCACGACGAGCCTGCCTGCCGTTTCGACGTGATTGCGTTCGAAGCCGGCCGGCTCGTATGGCTGCGCGATGCTTTTCGCGCGGACGAAGTCTGACGCGATGCGCTGAGAACGCACGTGAGTGCGATAAACTTGCGCTCGCGTACGGGCCTGGCCGGTACGGCTCGCAAGATGACTTCACAGCACGACTTCACAACACGACCGCGCATTGCGGTCCATTCGCGGTAGAAAACAGAGACTCGATGTCAGTCGAACGCATTCAACAACACTTCCGCGACAGCGCGGCAGTCAAACTCGAAGCCCTCGAAACCCTGTCGATGCCGATTGCCGCCGCAATCGACACGCTGTTCGCCGCGTTGGCCAACGGTAGCCGCATTCTTGCGTGCGGCAACGGCGGCTCGGCGGCCGGCGCGCAACAATTCGCCGCCGAACTGATCGGCCGCTTCGAGCGCGAGCGCCCGGGCTTGCCCGCGATCGCGCTGAGTACGGATACGTCGGTGCTCACCGCCATCGCTAACGACTATTCATTCGAGCAGATTTTTTCGAAGCAGGTGTGGGCACTCGGCCAGCCTGGCGATGTGCTGCTGGCAATCACCACGTCCGGTAATTCCGCCAATGTGCTGGCCGCGATCGAGGCCGCGCACGAGCGTGAAATGATCGTGGTGGCGCTGACCGGCAAGAGCGGCGGCCGCATGCAGGAAGTGCTGGGCGATACCGATATCCATATTTGTGTGCCGTCCGATCGCACCGCGCGTATTCAGGAAGTGCATTTGCTGACCATCCATTGTCTGTGCGACGGCATCGATGCCATGTTGCTGGGCGAAGACTGAGATTGATTCCGAAGGAGAGCTAGTTGATGAGCGTATTCCGCGTCAAGAAGACACTGGTGAGAACCGTGCTGGTGGTCGGGTTCGCGGCGGGATTGTCCGCGACGTTGCAGGGTTGCTTTCTGGCCGTCGCCGGCGCGGCGGGCGGCGGCGCGCTGGTGGCGACCGACCGGCGCACGCTCGGCGCGCAGACCGAGGACCGTGAATTGCAGGTAAAGGCGCTGTCGCAGATCAGTCAGAACTTGCCCGACAACGCGCACGTCAACGTGACGGTGTTCAATCGCCGTGTGCTGCTGACGGGCGAGGTGGCCGGGGATGTGTCGAAGCAGCGGGCGGAGACCATCGTGCGTGGCTTGAATAACGTCAACACGATCGTCAACGAACTGGCGATCATGCCGGCCAGCTCGTTCTCGTCGCGTACCAATGACACGTACCTGGAAACGCGCGTCAAGACTGCACTGATCGCCGAGAAGAACATTTCGGCGAACAACTTCAAGGTCGTGGCCGAGCGCGGCTCGGTGTATCTGATGGGCCTCGTCACCATGGACGAAGGCAATCGCGGCGCCGACGTTGCGAGCCGCGTGCCAGGCGTGGTCCAGGTTGTGAAGGTGTTCCAGTACATCCAGCCGCAGGAAGCGGCTGCGGCGGCCGCTGCAGCCAGCACTCCGGCAGTCGCCGCGCAGCCGGACGCGAATGCGCCGACCGTCGGTGCGATTCCTGACTCTTCGGTGAGTTCGCGTCCGCTCGAGCAGCAGGCGCCGGCGCCGGTCAGCAACTCGAACTCAGTGCATCCGGGTAATCCGGCAGCGACCACGCCATGAAGCGGGGCGCCACTTTCATTGCCGCAGTGTTGATGGCTAGCGCATTGGGCGGTGCATTTGCGTCTTCAGCGCATGCGGCCGATGCGCCGCGCGGTCAGATCGTTGCTAACTCGAACGCCTGCATGGGATGTCACGCGGTGGACCGCAAACTGGTCGGGCCGTCGTTCCAGCAGATCGCTGCAAAGTACAAGGGCGATGCGCAAGCGCCGGCGAAATTGGCGCGCAAGGTGAGGGATGGCGGCTCCGGCGTGTGGGGCATGATTCCGATGCCAGCGCATCAATCGATGAGCGATGCGGATATCCGTGCAGTAGTGGATTGGGTGCTGGCTGGCGCGCCGCCCAGGTGATGTTTTGCCACGCGTTTTGCCGCCGGGTTTTACCCCTGCGGGGGCTTGGCAAAACGCAAAATGCCTGTGCTAGAATTGTTTGGACGTTGGGGGGGTAGCTCAGCTGGGAGAGCGTCGCGTTCGCAATGCGAAGGTCGGGAGTTCGATCCTCCTCCTCTCCACCAAAGATCACATCCAAGCTTGTCCAGGAAAGTCCAGAAACCCCGCAGCCGAAAGGCTCGCGGGGTTTTTATTTCCACCTCTACTCCCGAAACTCCACCCCATCCAAACGCCTCAATTGCGCAATGTCGCGTAGCGGCGGCGCGCCGAAGTGCCGGCTATATTCGCGACTGAACTGCGAGGGGCTGTCATACCCGACCCGGATCGCCACCGACCCGACATCGCCAGTCTGCCGGAGCAGCAATCTGCGGGCTTCGTGTAGCCGCAACTGCTTCTGATACTGCAGCGGAGTCAGCGTCGTGACGTTCTTGAAGTGATGATGGAGCGACGACACGCTCATGTTCACCGCCTGTGCCAGCGTCTCCATTCGCAAAAGCTCGGTGTAGTGCGTCTGGATCCACTCGATCGCCCGCGCGATGCGGTAGGTCTGGCTCCCGTTCACCGCGACGTGCCGCAGCCGTTTTCCCTGCTCGCTCGTCATCAGCCGGTAGAGCAGTTCCTTTTCGATGAGCGGTGCGAGTACGGGAATGTCACCCGGAGTATCGAGCAATCGTACTAGCCGCAATGCCGCATCGAAAACCGGTGCCGACAACGACCCCACGGCGATGCCTTCGCCTGCCGATGCGGCATCCGGTTCGGGCAGACGCAATTGCGTCGCCAGCTCGACGATGCGCTGTGGATCGAGTGCGAATTTCACACACAGATAAGGCGCGTCGGGCGACGCTCGCGTCACCTGCGACATCACGGGCAGATCGACCGACGTCACGAGGCAATGCAGATGATCGTAGACGTACGCCTGCCCCGCGACCATGACCCGCTTGGCGCCCTGCGCCGCGAACACGAATGCGGAGTTCGTCACGCCGCAGCCGAGATCCACGGGCTGTGAGTAGCGATAGAACGTCAGCGACGGAATTGCCGTCTGGTGGGTGCCGTCGGTGGGCGCGAAGCGGCTGATGAGCGCGGCGAGTTCGCAGCGTGCCGCTTCACGCGCCGCCGAAGGATCGAGCCGGGAGGAGTGCTGTTTCATGCGCATGGAAATCCGTGGACGGAATCGAGCATACCCAACCGCTGCCGGGCAGGTGCGGCTTGCCTGTTGGATTTGCAGAATTGTTCAATAAATTTGCAGGATTGTGTAAGCACAACAGCCGGCACCCGGTACACACTGCCGCGTACACCCGGCGCCAAGTCCGGGCTTTCCCCACGGAGAGGTTCCATGTCTACATCGTTTGTCCTCAACGGCAAGAACGTTACGGTCGATGCCGATCCCACCACGCCGCTCCTTTGGGCAATCCGCGAGGACGCGGGCCTGCACGGCACCAAGTTCGGCTGCGGCATGGCGCAATGCGGCGCCTGCACGGTTCATCTGGAAGGCGAGGCCACCCGTTCCTGCGTGCTGCCGATCGCGGCCATTGCCGGCAAGCGCATCACGACCATCGAAGGCATTGAAAGCCGGCCCGCCAAAGCGATCCAGGCCGCATGGGTCAAGCTGCAGGTGCCGCAGTGCGGATACTGTCAGTCCGGGCAGATCATGTCCGCGACAGCCTTGCTCGAACATAATGCCACGCCCACCGACGCCGACATCGACGCCGCGATGAACGGCAACATCTGCCGCTGTGCGACCTATACCCGCATCCGCGCGGCCATCCACGAAGCCGCTGCCACCCTGAAGGCCTGACCATGACGACCGATCTCGATCTCAAGGATGCGGTACGCCCGTCGCGCCGGACCTTCCTGAAAGCAGCCGGCGCCGTCGCGGCAGTCGGTCTTACCATCGGCTTCGAATGGGCGGGCACGGGCCGCCGCGCGCTCGCCGCCACCATGCCCGACGCGACGTTCGCGCCCAATGCGTTCCTGCGCGTCGCGCCGGACAACAGCGTCACGGTCATTGCGAAGCACGTCGAGATGGGCCAGGGCGCGTACACCGGCATCG
This sequence comes from Paraburkholderia fungorum, assembly GCF_902833645.1. Lineage (GTDB taxonomy): Bacteria > Pseudomonadota > Gammaproteobacteria > Burkholderiales > Burkholderiaceae > Paraburkholderia > Paraburkholderia fungorum. Next base: position 1,022,540 of record NZ_CADFGE010000001.1, on the reverse strand, counting down.
CGACGATCGTCGCGGAAGAGCTGGATGCGAACTGGCAGGACGTGCGTGTCGAAAGCGCGCCCGCCGATGCGAAGCGCTACGCGAATCTGGCGTTCGGCACGATCCAGGGTACGGGCGGCAGCTCGGCGATGGCCAACTCGTGGATGCAATTGCGCGAAGCCGGCGCGAAAGCGCGCGCGATGCTGGTCTCCGCCGCCGCCGCGCAGTGGCAGGTGCCCACGTCCGAGCTGACAACGCGCGACGGCAGCGTTCATCACGCGGCCACCAACCGGAGCGCGACCTATGGCTCGCTTGCGTCGGCCGCGGCCCGCTTGCCGGTGCCGGATACGGTTGCGCTCAAGTCGCCGAAAGATTTTCGTTTGATCGGCCAGCAGGTGCCGCGCGTCGATGTGCCAGCGAAAACCAACGGCACCGCGCAGTTCACGCTCGACGTAACGTTCCCCGGCATGCTGGTGGCGCTGCTGCAGCGTCCGCCGCTCTTCGGTGCGACGGTCAAGTCATTCGATGCGTCAGCCGCGAAAGCGGTGCCCGGCGTCGTCTCGGTCGTGCAGGTGCCGGGTGGCGTCGCGGTGGTCGCCAAGGGCTTCTGGGCGGCGAAGCAGGGTCGCGACGCGCTGAAGATCGAATGGGACGATTCGGCGGCCGAAAAGCGCAGCTCGGACGCGATCATGGCCGAATACCGGAAGCTCGCCGAGCAGCCCGGTGCCTCCGCCCGCAAGGACGGCGATGCAACCCAGGCAATCGCGGGCGCGGCGAAGAAAATCTCGGCCACGTATGCGTTCCCGTACCTCGCTCACGCACCGATGGAGCCGCTCGACGCCGTCGTCAAGCTCACTGCGGACAGCTGCGAGATCTGGGCCGGCGACCAGTTTCAGACCGTCGATCAGGGCAACGCCGCGCGCACGGCCGGGCTCGATCCGCAGCAGGTGAAGATTCACACGCTGTATGCGGGCGGCAGCTTCGGGCGGCGCGCGAACACGCGCTCGGACTATATCGTCGAGGCCGTGTCGATCGCGAAGGCGCTGGGTGCGAACGGCACGCCGGTCAAACTGCAATGGACCCGTGAGGATGACATCCACGGCGGTCTCTATCGGCCGATGTACTTCCACAAGCTCGACGCGGGCCTCACCGCCGACGGCAAGCTGGTCGGCTGGCGGCATCGGATTGTCGGTCAGTCGATCCTCGCCGGCACGCCGTTCGCCAGCGTGATGGTCAAGAACGGGATCGACTCGACGTCTGTCGAAGGGGCCGCTAACGTTGCCTATGCGATTCCGAACCTCTCGGTCGAACTGACAACCACGCAAACCGGCGTGCCCGTGTTGTGGTGGCGGGTAGTCGGCAGTTCGCACACGGCATTCGCGGTCGAGGCGTTTATCGACGAAGCCGCGCACGCCGCAGGCAAGGACCCGTTCGCCTTCCGCCGCGACCTGCTCGCGCACGAACCGCGCATGCGGGGCGTGCTCGAACTCGCCGCGCAGAAAGCGGGCTGGGACCCGGCCAAACCGTTGCCGAAAGGTCGCGGGCGCGGCATCGCGGTGGCCGAAGCGTTCAAGACGTTCGTCGCGCAAGTCGCGGAAGTTTCCGTCGACAAGGACGGTAATGTGAAGGTGGAGCGCGTCGTCTGTGCGGTGGATTGCGGCACGCCGATCAATCCGGACGTTATCGCGGCACAGATGGAAGGCGGCATCGGCTTCGGCTTAGGCGCGGCGTTACACAGTGCGATTACGCTGAAGGACGGCAAGGTCGAGCAGAACAACTTCGACGGCTATCAGGTGCTGCGGTTCGCCGAGATGCCGAAGGTTGAGGTGCATATCGTGCAATCGGGCGAAGCACCGACGGGTGTCGGCGAGCCGGGTGTCGCTCCGGTCGGGCCGGCGGTGGCGAACGCGATCTTCGCCGCCACCGGCAGGCGGATTCAGTCGCTGCCGTTTCCTGTCGCTGCAGAAAAAAGCGCTTGACCGGCCGGCGCGAAGACGACGCGCCACGTCATGATGAACTGCGCTTCCCGCGTGCCTGTCATGCGGGAAGCGCAGCACTTTCACGAATCAGAACTTATCCCACCCGTCATCCGCACCCACAGCAGCAAGCGCGGCAACCGGGGCAATCGGTGCAACTGACGCAGCCCGCACAACGCGCTTGGGGGCAACCGCAACCTCGCGCCGCGGCGCTTCCCGCCGAACCGGCGCAGCCGCTGCGGCCGCTGTCGCATGCGGCGCGTCCTTCACCTGAAAAAACGCCACGGCTTCATTCAATTGCTGCCCCTGGTCTTCCATCGAGCGCGAAGCCGCCGCGGCCTCTTCCACCAGCGCTGCATTCTGCTGCGTGACGTTGTCCATCTGGGTAATCGCGAGATTGACCTGTTCGATCCCACGGCTCTGTTCAACGGATGCCGCCGCAATCTCCGACATGATGTCGGTCACGCGCGTGACCGCCTGAGTCACTTCGGCCATCGTCTTGCCTGCTTCGCCGGCAAGCGCGGAGCCATCGCGGATCCGGTCCACCGATGTAGCGATCAGATCCTTGATCTCCTTTGCCGCGCTCGATGAGCGTTGCGCCAGGCTTCTGACTTCGCTTGCGACCACCGCGAAGCCGCGCCCTTGTTCGCCCGCCCGCGCGGCTTCGACGGCCGCGTTCAGCGCGAGGATGTTGGTCTGGAAAGCAATGCCTTCGATGATGCCCGTGATGTCGGCGATCTTGGTCGAGCTGTCGCTGATCTCGTGCATCGTGCTCACCACCTGACCGACCACCTCGCTACCCTTTTGCGCCACCGAAGACGCATTCGCCGCCAGCATGCTGCCTTGCTGCGCGTTGTCGGCATTCTGCTTAACGGTGGAAGTGAGTTCCTCCATGCTCGAAGCGGTTTCCTGCAACGACGCGGCCTGCTGCTCGGTACGCTGACTCAGATCCATATTGCCCGCCGCAATCTGGCGCGCCGCGCCGGCGATGCTGGTGCTGCTGTCACGCACGCGTCCGACGATCGCCGTCAGCCGTTCGTTCATCTCGCGCAGGGCGCTCAGCAGCTTGCTGGTTTCGTCGCGGCCGTCGACGGTGATCTGCGTGCGCAGATCGCCTTCCGATACGGTGCGCGCGACATCGATCGCAAAACGCAGCGGTCCGGTCACGGCGCGCGTAATCATCACGCACGAGCCGACGGCGAGCCCCAGCGCGATGAGGCAGATCGCGATCAGCACGTTGCGCTGGCTTTCGTAGTGAGCCGTGTATTCGTTGACCAGTTGTTCCTGGCGTGAACGTGTGTAGTCGGCATACGCATCGGTCGCGCGAATCAGCTTGGCGAGCAGCGGGCGGCAATGAACGTCCATCTCCGCGATCGCTTCGTCTTTCTTGTTGGCGAGCGCGAGATTGACGATGTTGAGGGCTACCGGCCCATAATCCGCTTCGACCCGGTTGATCTCCGCGACCAGGCTGCGTGCTTTATCCGACGTATCGACCGCGCTCGCGGTCATGTCGTTGAGCTTTTTCAGGTCGGCTGCCACGTCTTCGTGCGCGCGGGTCACATCGGCTTTTTCTATTTCGAGGTCCTGAGGGGTGGTGACAAGTACAAGGTTGCGTGCCGCGATCGCCCTGCGGTCGACGGCGGTTCGAACCTGCACGACCATGTCGGCGCGTGCGTTGATGCCACGTACAAAGTTGGTAAATCCATCGGTCGAATCGCTTAGCGCTTTCAGAGAAAGGCCGGAAACCGCGACGACAATCAGCGACAGCATGCCGAAGCCGCCAATGAGTTTGGTCTTGATGGTGAGGTTTTTTAATGACACGTTTTTTCTCCAATAACGAAACGTTGAAGTGTTCGTAATGGACTCTCAGGTCCGGGCATGGGAGCGTCTATCTGACTGCCGGCAATGCCGGCAGCCCCGCGCGGTTTCTCCTTTGTGCCTGCCATAAGACGCCTCTCGAGAGCGCGTCGAACGTCGGGCAACAAATGGGTATCCCATTTACCGGTTATCGGATCGGATTCTCACGGACTGAAGTAATTGCGGGTATTTCTCTACTCAATTTGCATGCGATGCACGAGGAAGGGGTCTTTTTGCCTGGTTTTGGATATATTTAGGCACGTGATGAAAACATTGTCCTTTCATTGTCATTTCATTTTTCGGCGTGTTTTTTCAGGTAATGGTAGTTTGGCCAGAGCCCGAGCCGCAAAAACGACTTGCATCGGTCAGTGCCTCTAAGTATGATTGAGCAATCACTCATTTATTGTTTGTAGCCAGAACAACCCGTATGGCCCGTCCGAAAAGCGAAGACAAACGCAACGCCATCCTTGCCGCCGCGACGGAGATCGTTGCCGAGCAGGGCCTGGGCGCGCCCACTGCGCGCATTGCGAAACTCGCGGGCGTGGCGGAAGGCACGCTGTTCACCTACTTCGACAACAAGGATGAGTTGCTGAACGAGCTCTACCTGGACATCAAGGCGGACCTGCGCGACGTGATGATGACGACTTACCCGGCGCAAGCCAGCGTGCACGATCGCATGCAGCATGTGTGGAACAAGTTTGTCGACTGGGGCGTGGCCCAGCCGCAAAAGCGCCGCGCCATGGCGCAATTGACTGTGTCGGAGCGGTTGAGCGATTGCACGCGTGCAACGGGAATGGAGTCCTTCGCCGACATCAATGCAATGATTCAGGCAAGCGTGGCGAGCGGCGCCTTGCGTGATCATCCGCCGGCTTTCCTGTCGGCGATCATGGGGGCGTTGGCCGAAACCACCATGGATTTCATCGCTCGCGAACCGGCCAATGCCGACCGTTATCGCAAGGCCGGCTTTGAAGCGTTCTGGCACGCGATTGCACAGGACTAAATTTTTCTGTTTTTTTTGCGATTAATGAGTGATTGCTTGCTCATTTAAATTCAAAGGAGCACACGATGTCGAAGGTCTGGTTGGTTACGGGAAGTGCCCGCGGGCTTGGGCGTGAAATTGTCGAAGCAGCGTTGCGCGCGGGTGAGCGCGTCGTGGCGACAGCGCGCGATCCGCATCAGTTGGCGGAGTTGTTGACGCGCTATGGCGAACAGGTTCGAGCCGTTGCGCTAGACGTGACGGATCCGGCGGCGGCCCGCCACGCGGTGCAAGCCGCCGTCGACGCATTCGGCCGGCTCGACGTGGTGGTGAATAATGCGGGCTTCGGCCATCTGTCGCCGTTCGAGCAAACCACCGAGGACGATTTCCGCGCGCAGATCGATACGAACTTCTATGGTGTGGTGAACGTCACGCGCGCGGCTTTGCCGGTGATGCGGGAACAGCGAGCCGGCCACATCATCCAGATTTCGTCGGTGGGCGGCCGGGTAGGCGTTGCCGGATTGAGTGCGTACCAGGCTGCAAAATGGGCGGTTGGCGGGTTCACCGAGGTCATCAGTCAGGAGCTTGCGCCGTTCGGTGTCCACGTGACGGCTCTCGAACCCGGCGGTATGAAAACAGACTGGGGCACGGGGGCGAGCGCTGCGATGCCGACCTTGCTGCCCGACTATGTGCCGTCGATCGGCGCGGTGGTGGAGATGTTGTCCCATCACATTGGTCATGAAACCGGCGATCCCGCGAAGGTCGCGCAAGTCGTACTGAAGCTCGCGTATCACGATGCATTGCCGGCGCATCTCCTGCTCGGTAGCGATGCCTTGCATTACGCCGGCGAGGCTGACAAGGCGCGCGCCGCTAGCGGCGAAGCGTGGCGAGCGATCAGCGCCGCGACCGATTTTTCCGCGCCGTCGCCGCTGCCGCCGTTTCCCGCTGCATCGGCGAAAGCCTGAACACTGAGCGGGCAGCTCGGATCAAGGTCACCTGAGGGCGAACGACATGGCAAACTGGACCACGGCAGACATTACGCGTCAGATCGGGCGCTCGCCGGGTGACGCTCAATTCTCCCGCAATGCGCAGGACAAAGCAGTCGCCGCGCGCTTGCGGGATGTCTCGGAAGGACTCTGCAACGTGCGCTGGCCGAGCGCGATCGAGGAGCACACGCTATGAAGGTTTTGATATTTGGCGCGACCGGCATGGTCGGGCAGGGCGTCTTGCGCGAATGCCTGCGTGCACAGGACGTCGAGGTGGTGCAGACGGTTGGCCGCACCGGCACCGGCCAGCTCGACCCGCGCCTCGTCGAGCTGATTCAGCCGGACCTGATGGACTACCGGGCAATTGAGGGGGCGTTGACGGGCTTCGACGCGTGCTTTTTCTGTTTGGGTGTGTCGTCCGCAGGCATGCAGGAGGCCGACTATGCACGGCTCACGTATGACCTGACGCTGGCCGCCGCGCAGACACTGGCCCGCCTCAATCCGCAGATGACCTTTGTCTATGTGTCCGGTGCGGGCACCGACAGCACGGAACGCGGCCGCAGTATGTGGGCGCGGGTCAAGGGAAGAACCGAGAACGCGTTGCAGCGGTTGCCGTTCAAAGCGGTCTACCTGTTTCGCCCCGGCGTGATCGAACCGCTGAACGGCGCCCGTTCGAAGACCCGCTCGTACCGCTTGTTCTACGCAGCAGCCGGGTTTGTCCTGCCGATCCTGCGCGCGCTTTTCCCCAACCATATTTTGAGTACCGTAGACATCGGCCAGGCGATGCTGGAGGTCGCGCGTCGTGGCGCGCCCAAAGCGGTGCTCGAGGTGGCCGACATCCGTGCGCTCAGCCGCGCGGCATCCCAGCCGGAGCTCGATTTGCGGGCGGGTTGAGCGAGGGGCGCCGTAACCGCGCTAACTCCGGCGGCCTGTCAGGCCGTTCTCGTCAGAAGACCTTGCCCAGCCTGCCAAAAACCTCCCTTTTCCCTCATTTGATGCGTGTCAGCCTCTGGTAGGCTACTGTTTTCAGGGGACGCGCCCGCCTGGCACGGCCTATTTCTCACGCGCTCAGGCTAGCGCAGGCTCGAACGAAAAGCTCATGGTGACGCGCCGACCCAACATCGTGATTGCAATCAGCATCGTGCTGGCCAGCGCGATTCTTGCGATTGCGGTGTGGGTATTGGCGCAGATGCGCGATGACGCACTGCGCCGCGCGCAGGATTCCGTCTTCAATGTGTCGCTGCTGGTCGAACGCGACGTATCGCGCAATCTCGAGATTTACGACCTGTCGCTGCGGGCCGTCATCGACGGCCTGAAACAGCCAGGCGTGCTGGAATTGCCGCCGAAGATCCGCCAGATGGTGCTGTTCGACGGCGCTGCCAGCGCAAAAGACCTCGGTTCGATCCTCGTCCTCGACCCCGCTGGCAACATCATCTTCGATTCGCAATCCACGCCTCCGCGCCCAATCAATCTTGCCGAGCGCGACTATTTCAAGGTTCAGCGCGATTCGCCCAATGTCGGGTTGTATGTCAGTCATCCGTTCATGCCCAAGGTGACCGGCAAGGACGTGAGCATCGCGCTGAGCCGCCGCATCACGCGGCCGGACGGCAGCTTTGGCGGCGTAGTGGTCGGCACGATGCGACTCACGTATTTCAGGCGCCTGTTCGCCGGGATGAATCTTGGCCCGAGTGGCTCGATGGCGCTGATGTTGAACGACGGTACGATGCTGATGCGGCGCCCCTATGATCCCAATATTATCGGCCGAAGCCTGGTCGGCACCGCGAACTATTCGCGCTTCCTCAAGGAGCCGAGCGGCGATTTCTTCGGCACGGCGGCAATCGACGGTGTCGAGCGCTGGTACGCGTTCCGCCATATCGATATGTACCCGCTGATCCTCGACGTGGCGCTCTCCACCCACGACATCTACGTGGAGTGGCGGCGGCGCGCGTGGATCATCGGTACGCTCATTGCGGCGCTCGACGTGGCGATCATCGCGCTCGCCATCCTGTTCTCGCAACAACTGCGGCGGCGGCGCGCGGCCGAAGAAGAGTTGCGCGAGCTGGCGCGTACCGACGGGCTGACCGGTCTGAATAATCGCCGCTGTTTCGAGGAACACGCGGACGAGGAGTGGCGGCGCGCGCAACGCAATGGCAGGCCGTTGTCCATGCTGCTGATCGATGTCGACAGTTTCAAGGGCTTCAACGATCTATACGGCCACTCGGCCGGCGATGACGCGCTTATTGCCGTAGCGCGCTGCATCGGGCAGAACGTGCGGCGCCCGGGCGATACCGCGGCGCGCTATGGCGGTGAAGAGTTCGCCGTGCTGCTGCCGGATACGGACGAAGCCGCAGCGGCGCGTATCGCCGAGAAAATCCGCGCCGCGGTTCAGGCGCTCGAGCTTCGCCATGTCGCGAGTTCGCACCATGTGCTGACCATCAGCGTCGGCATTGCGTGTACCAGCAGTGAGGTATTCACGACGAGCCGCGCGCTCGTCAACGCCGCGGACGAAGCCCTCTACGAGGCCAAGGACGCCGGCCGCAACCGCGTGCTGTGCTATCCGGTTCCGGCGCGGGCGGATCGGCGCAGCGACGTGATGTCGCCGGCACGATGAGGCCGCGACATTTCATCGGCATGCCGGTCGGTGTAGCGCGTCCAGTGCGGGCGGCGGCACCCCTGGGCGGATAACGCATCCCGTAGCGCACGCGCGACTCGATAAATTTCACCCGGGTAAATTATTGCATTTAATTTATACCCGGATATAATTCGACAAATTCATTTTCTCGGAGTTTGTCATGACCCCCTATCCTGCTACCTGCATCGCCTTCGAGGGGCACCGACGTATCGCCTCGGGCACACCGCCCGAGGTGGCGCTTGCCGTGCGAGAGGTGCTGGCGCGTGGCGAACGGGCGCCTGTGCTGATTTTCGACACGGTCACGAGTCGCCCGGTCGAGTTTGATTTGCGCGGCACGCCTGAAGAGATTCTTGCCCGGCTGGCAAGTCAGGCGCCCGTCGGGCAGCCCGCACCAATCGCCGACGCGGGAGAAGACGACACTCCGCGTGGCCGTGGCCGGCCCAAGCTTGGTGTGGTGGCGAGGGAGGTCACGCTGCTGCCGCGTCATTGGGACTGGCTCAACGGGCAATCGGGGGGCGCTTCGGTCGCGCTGCGCAAACTCGTTGAAGCGGCGCGGCTGGCGGGCGAGGACAAGGACCGCAAACGTGCGGCGCAAGAATCGGTGTATCGCTTCATGACCGCGCTCGCCGGCAATCTGCCTGCTTACGAAGATGCCACGCGCGCGCTCTATGCCGACGATCAGGTGCGTTTTGACGATATCGTCGCCGCGTGGCCAGAGGATGTGCGTGACCACACGCTCTGTCTTGCCGCTGATGCATTCGTCAGGCATCCGTAGATTCGAACGTGCACTGATGGGTGCATGGCTAACGACACCTGTAGACGAAATGCGGACAAAAAAAACCGCTCACGCCGGGGAGCGTGAGCGGAAAGTCGGAGAGTTACAACAACATCGCGTGCGCTCATGGGGGCGAACGCAGCAAAGAAAGTCTAAGGGTTGAACCGCCTCCCATATATCAGACAAATCCCAATCGCGGGCTTGCTGCGCGACGCGCATGGCGTAGCGATCCGGCCCCGCGCGTCGACCTTTCCTTACATCATCCTGTCCCGGTTATTCCCGCCATTTATCGTGTCAAGTCTCTGTCATGGACGCCGTAAAAAGAGGTGACAGCGTCGCCACGTATCCGGAAAAACGCGAAATGTGTCGCGGTGGCACGAAGGCGCGAATGTCCCCCAAGGGCTTATGAAGGATGGTGAGATGAAGTGGTTCGACCGCATGACCGTATTCAGGAAACTGCTGTTGGCATTTGCCGTGGTGATCGGGTTTTGTCTTGTGATCGGCGGGACTTCGCTGAAGACGCTGTCGTCGATGCATGACATTACCAACGCCATCTGCGACCAGCATATGAATGGCCTCTACTGGATGGAAGAGGCGAACCGCCACAAGATCGATTCCGATCTTGCCGCCGCGAATCTCGGCTATGCAGCCGACGACGCCGGTCGTCAAAAGTTGAAGGACGGTATCGTCGCCTCGCTCAAGGAGATGCACGCGGCCTACGACCAGTATCGCCCTACGATCGCGACCAGCAAGGGCCAGGAAATGTTCGACGACGTGTTGCGCAAGTCGGCCGTCTGGGAAGGCATCGTGCATCAGCAGATCGGACTTGAACCGATTCCGGCCGGCGTCGACAACAACGAACTCGTGCGTCGCGCGATTGCGTCGAGCGAGGCGCTGCGCGATCGCATTGCAACGCTGATCGACTACCGCCGTCAGCAAGCCACCGACGCTCAACAGGAGGCGAGTGCGGACTATCGGCACATGCGCATCGTGATGCTCGCGCTGGTGCTGAGCGCGATCGCGGCAGGCGCCGTGCTCGCGATGGTGATCGCGCGGCGACTCGCGCGTCAACTCGGCGGCGAACCCCATTACGCGATGCACATCGCCAATCGCATCGCCGATGGCGACCTGAGCGTGCGCGTCGACACGCGTGCGGGCGACACCGACAGCATGCTGTTCGCACTGCGCAACATGCGTGAGCGGCTGGCGGGCATCGTCTCGGGTATCAGCGAATCGAGCGAGTCGATCCTGATGGCCTCGGGCGAAATCGCGCAGGGCAACACCGACCTGTCGCAACGCACCGAAGAGCAAGCGGCCGCCTTGCAGCAAACCGCGTCGAGCATGCAGGAATTGACGTCGACAGTGAAGATGAATGCCGAGAACGCGCAGCAGGCGGGGGGCGTCGCGCATGGCGCGTCGGAGGTGGCGGCGCGCGGCAGCAGCCTGGTCGGCGACGTGGTCGAAACGATGCGCGAGCTGGCGGCGGGTTCGAAGCGCATGACCGACATCATCGCGGTGATCGAAGGCATCGCGTTCCAAACCAATATTCTCGCGCTGAACGCTGCGGTCGAAGCGGCGCGCGCCGGCGAACAGGGCCGCGGCTTTGCGGTGGTGGCGGGGGAAGTGCGGTCATTGGCGCAACGCAGTGCGGTGTCGGCCAAGGAGATCAAGGAACTGATCGAGAGCTCGACGGCGCGCGTAGGCAGCGGCGCCGAACTGGCCGAGCGGGCCGGCCGAACGATGGCCGAAGTCACGCATGCGGTGAAACGGGTGACTGACATCATGGGCGAGATTTCGTCGGCGTCGCAGGAGCAGAGCACCGGCATCGAGGAAGTGAATCGCGCCGTTGCGCAAATGGACGACGTGACCCAGCAGAACGCTGCGCTGGTGGAACAGGCGGCAGCCGCTGCGGCGTCGATGGCGGATCAGGCGAGGCAGTTGCAGGCGGCGGTCACGGTGTTCTCGCTGGACGCGCGGCACGGCTGATTCACGTGATGATTCTCTGAGGCGAGGTCTTCACGCTGTGCCCTCACGCGATCGTGGCGTTCGTCATGCGCTCGTGCGCGGCGGAGCGGCCTATTTTGCCGCCCTTGCCAGGCCTGGTCGCTCTCCGTACACTCGCGCGTAATTCACCGACGGCGCATATCCCGGCGCCGTCCACCATAACGCCGATAGAGGAGAACCCCCGCCATGGCCGATTCTTACTTCCCACGCTGGCGTGTCCAGCCGAACGCGGCCGAGGGCCGCATTGTCGGCACTGACGAGCGGCTCGCGTGGCCGCAGATGTTGGCGATGGGCATTCAGCACGTTGTCGCGATGTTCGGTTCGACCGTGCTTGCGCCATTGCTGATGGGCTTCGATCCGAATCTGTGCATCTTCATGTCGGGGATCGGCACGTTGTTGTTCTTCGTGCTGGTGGGTGGGCGCGTACCGAGCTACCTCGGTTCGAGCTTCGCGTTCATCGGCCTGGTGATCGCCGTGACGGGGTATGGCGGGCACGGTCCGAACCTGAACATTCCGGTCGCGTTGGGCGGGATCATTGCGTGCGGCGCGGTGTACTCGGTCATTGGTTTGATCGTGTCGGCGATCGGCACGAAGTGGATTGAAACGTTGATGCCGCCGGTCGTGACTGGGGCGATCGTCTGCGTGATCGGCTTGAACCTTGCGCCGATCGCGGTGCATGGCGTGAGCGGCAGCAACTTCGACTCGTGGATGGCGCTGGTGACGGTGCTGTGCGTTGGCGCGGTTGCGGTGTTTGCGCGTGGCATGCTGCAGCGATTGTTGATTCTGGTGGGATTGCTGATGGCGTATGTGATTTACGCGATCGTCACGAATGGCCTCGGCATGGGTAAGCCGATCGACTTCGCGATTGTGGCGAACGCAGCGTGGTTTGGGATGCCGCACTTTACTGCGCCGGTTTTCGACATGCGGGCGATGACTTTGCTTGCACCGATTGCGGTGATTCTTGTTGCTGAGAATCTTGGGCACATCAAGGCGGTGAGCGCGATGACTGGGCAGAACCTCGACCGTTATGTTGGCCGCGCATTTCTCGGCGACGGACTGGCGACGATGCTGTCGGGTTTTGCCGGTGGCACTGGGGTGACGACGTATGCCGAGAATATTGGCGTGATGGCTGTGACCAGGATTTATTCGACGCTGGTGTTTGTGATTGCTGCGGTGATTGCGCTTGTGCTTGGGTTCTCGCCGAAGTTTGGCGCGGTGATCCAGACCATTCCCGGACCTGTTCTGGGTGGGGTGTCGATTGTTGTGTTTGGGTTGATTGCCGTGACCGGTGCACGGATCTGGGTCGTCAATAAGGTGGATTTTTCCGACAATCGGAATCTGATTGTCGCGGCGGTGACGCTTGTGCTTGGGGCTGGGGATTTTTCTTTGAAGCTTGGCGGTTTTGGGTTGGGGGGGATTGGGACTGCGACGTTTGGGGCGATTATTCTTTACGCTCTTTTGAGGAGGAAACCGGCGCAGGGGCCGGTGGCTTGAAGGTTTTGGGTTTGGTTTTGGCCGTTCGGCGGGTTTGTTGTTGATCTGGATTTTTTGGCGGTGCCTTCCTGGGTTCGTGGTTTGTTCTGTTGTTGGTCTTTTTGGCCTTTCCTTGAATTGTTAGTGGTCTATTAGCGTTGCCCCTGTGCGGGGCGGCACCTACTTTTCTTTGCCGGCCGCAAAGAAAAGTAGGCAAAAGAAAGCGGCTCAAACCGCTAGCTCATAAGCGGGTCCCCCGCGCAGCCACGGTAGTGGTGCATCTGGAATCCGTCGCCTCGCGCATTCGGCGTTAGTGACAAGGCCGTCATACCTCCGGCGGCGCTACGCGCGCCGATACCCAATTCCAAAAACCATCAGGTATGCAAAGCGTTGGCCAGGTTTCCCAGGCAGACCCGTCCGCGACGCACGCAGTGCGGAGTGGGAGCTGATGAGCGCCTTGTCGCTGACGCGGAGTGCGCGGGAACACGGATTCCAGATGCACCACTACCGCTACTGTGCGGGGGACCCGCTTAAAAATTAGCGGTGTGAGCCGCTTTCTTTTGCCTACTTTTCTTTGCGGCAGGCAAAGAAAAGTAGGTGCCGCCCCGCACAGGGGCAACGCTAATAGACCACTAACAATTCAAGGAAAGGCCAAAAGACCAACACCAGAACAGACCACTACAACAAGGCAACACCCAGAATCCAGACCAAAACCAAAACCTTCATTTCCTCCGCACAGTAAGTGCGGTCTCAGCCAGATCCACCTCCCGCATGAGCTTATTCAAAGTCTCATCATTAATCTGCTGAGAATTCCGCAGCGCAAGCAGCGCCTTCCTCTCCGCCCGCATAGCCGCCAACTTCATCCGGAACTCCAGCGCATCGGCACGGCGCGCCAACTCCCGTGGCTCCTGCTCCTCATCGAGCGTCGCGAGCCGCCGTCGATACACATCCATCACCCTCGCGGTGACATCCGCGGCATACGCGGATGCCGACTCATCGAGATCCGCGCACTGAGTATCGTGCACCTCATCGACAGCACGGATCGCCGCCTGGGCCGCCGCCGTGCGTGCCATCGCCTCCTCCGCAGCATGCGGATCCTTGCCGCGCCGCCAACCCCGCAACAACAGCGGCAACGCTACCACCGCCACCAGCAGCGATAAAAGTATCACCCCCGACGCAATGAAAATCGCCAGATCCCGCCCCGGCAGCGGCGCGCCGCCAGGCAACACCTCAGGCAAAGACAACACACCCGCCAGCGTCACCGCGCCACGTACGCCGGCCACTGTCGTCACGGTCACCGTGCGCAAGCCAGGGACGGCGTTCGCCACACCGTGTTTCGCCGCACCGCGGCTCGCGAACCAGCGCAATAGCCACACCCACACGAAGCGCATCGCGTACAGTGCCGCCGCCACCGCGGCAATGTAGCCAATCAGCAAACCCACCTGCGCGTCGCTAGTCTCGTGCGCGTCGAGCAGCGCACGGCCAAGAATGTGCGGGAACTGCAACCCCAGCAGAATGAACACCATGCCGTTGAAGACGAATTCGATCATCGTCCACGTACTGCTCGCCCGCACGCGCGACGACACCGGCCCGACGTTCACTATGCTCGCGTAATTCATCATCATGCCGGCCGCGACCGCAGACAGAATGCCCGACAATTCGAAGCGCTCGGCAATCAGATACGCAGCGAACGGAATCAGCAACGTCATCACGACGCCCGGCGCCGGATCGCCTTCTTCATTAAGACTCAGAAAGCGCGCCGATACGAAGCTGAACGCCCAGCTCACCGCCGCACCCGTCGCCAGGCCGCCCACCGCGATGATCACGAAGCTGATCGACGCGTCGCGCAACGAAAACACGCCGGTCAGCGCCGCGGCAATCGCGAACTTCAACGCGACCAGGCCCGACGCGTCGTTCATCAACGCCTCGCCTTCGAGAATATGCATCAGCCGCCCGGGAATCCTGCCCTTGCCGGCAATACCGCTGAGCGCAACGGCATCGGTCGGCGACAACACCGCAGCAAGCGCGAAGGCGACCGGCAGCGGGATCGACGGCACCAGCGCATGCACGAAGTAGCCGACGGCCAGCACCGTCATGAAAACCAGCCCGAGGGCCAGCATCAGAATCGAACGGCGCGCCATGAATAATTCGCGCTTGGGAATGCGCCATCCGTCCGCGAACAGCAGCGGCGGAATGAACAGCATCATGAAAATTTCCGGATCGAAGGTGACGTGCAGTCCAAACCTCGGCCATGCGAGCAAAGCGCCGATCGCGATCTGAACGAGTGGCAACGGCAACGCAATCGGCAGCATCCGGATAAAGATGCCGGAAGCAGAGACGGCGAGCAAAAGAATCAGTACGGTAAAGACAATATCCATCGGTCTATTTCTGAAGATATAGCGGTGCCGCCTCGGCGAACATTGGCGATGTCACCGCAACCCGGCCACAAGGCGTGCGTGAGAGATAAGACGTGAGACGCAAGACGCAAGGCCGAAGTTTAGCCCGATGATGCGACACCCCCTCGTCAACCCTGCAAGCCCCAGCGCCCTCATCCGGCCAGTCCCCGTGCGCGTCGGCGGCCGGCATCCCGTCAACGCGATGCACCTGAACGGTGCGCGTCACGCCCGCGAGCGGCGCATCGTCCCTTGCGCCGGTGCAGCCGGCTATGCAAATTTCGTTCGAATGTGCGCCAGCGTGCGCATGGAGCTTGCTTAAGGAATATCGATGACGCACATTTTGGGAATCGGTGCCGAGGTTGTTCGCTTTCGCGTCCGGACCGGCCCGGCTCTCGCATGAGAGGATTGCATGACGATCGCGCAACAGGAAAGGACGGCCGCAGCGCCGCATGGTTTCGATGTCGAGGTGACATCGGGGCTCGAACGTTTTTCGGTGCAGCATGGCGAGCTGACGCTGACCAGCGTGTTTCAACCGATTTTCAGCCTCTCGCACATGCGGGCGGTCGGCTACGAAGGCTTGCTGCGCGCGCACGACGCGCTCGACCGGCCAGTGTCGCCGCTTGACGTGTTCGGCGAGGCCGCACGTCTGGGCGACGTGCTGCAAGTCGACCGGCTCGCCCAGACGCTGCATCTGGAGAACTTCAAGGTGCTCGGCGCCGAGCGCGAATGGCTGTTCCTGAACATTCATCCCGGCGCGCTCACCGATCCGTATCTCGCCGCCGCGTTGCTGGCCAATCTCCGGCGCCTCGATCTGTCGCCGCGGCGGATCGTGCTCGAAGTGCTCGAACAGCAGGCGGAAGATCTCGAACGTCTCGTCGAAGCAGTGCGTCAGTTCCGCGAGCGCGGCTTCCTGATCGCGCTCGACGATTTCGGCGCGGGTCACTCGAACGTCGAACGGATCTGGCAATTGAATCCCGATATCGTCAAGCTGGACCGCATCATGCTGTCGCACGCCGCGCATCGTGCGGATATGGCGACTATCCTGCCGGGCCTGGTGGCGCTGCTGCATGAGGCCGGCAAGCTGGTGCTGATCGAAGGCGTCGAAACGGAGCATGAAGCGCAGATGGCGCTCGCCTGCGATGCGGACTTCGTGCAGGGTTTTTTCTTCGGTCGGCCGAATCCCGGCGCGGCCGACGCGGCGCACGCCGCGACTTGCATCAGCGAAGTCACCGACCGTTATCGCGATCAGGCCGAAGCGCGCGAGCGCCGCAATGCGAGCCGTCTCACCCCGTACCTGCGGGCCTTCGAGCGCGCTGCGGAACGGCTTGCCGCCGGCGAGCCGCTCGAGGAAGTGTGCTGGAATTTCCTTGCGCTCGACCATGCCGCACGCTGTTTTCTGCTCGACGCGAAGGGCAAGCAGGCGGGCCGCAATGTCGTGTTGCGCGCCGATCGCGCGGCGCATGAAACGCGCTTTCTGCCGCTGGCCGACGCGCAAGGGGCGAACTGGCTGCGTCGGCCGTATTTCCGTGCGGCGATCAATGCGCCGGAACGCGTGCATGTGACGCGTCCGTATCTGTCGATCAATGAGGCCTTGCCGTGCGTGACGCTTTCGATGGCCACGCGCGTTGGCGATCAGACCTGCGTGCTGTGCGGCGATATCGATTGGGTCGAAGAATAGCGGTTCGGATGGGGCGCTCGGGAGAACAAGCGAAGGGGTCCGGTAGTTCAGACCGGAACGGCGAGTGGCGACAGCCGTGGTTCAGATTGGCAGGACGAGCAGCGGTTCTGCGATCATGTCGTTTTT
This sequence comes from Paraburkholderia fungorum, assembly GCF_902833645.1. GTDB lineage: Bacteria > Pseudomonadota > Gammaproteobacteria > Burkholderiales > Burkholderiaceae > Paraburkholderia > Paraburkholderia fungorum. Next base: position 1,005,682 of record NZ_CADFGE010000001.1, on the reverse strand, counting down.
GACGACCCTCCGCCACGTTTATGTCCGTTCTACTCGAAGTCATCGCAACGACCGTCGCCGACGCCCGGCTTGGCCTTCAGGCGGGCGCGGACCGGCTCGAACTCGTCACCGCGATGGGCGAGGGCGGTTTGACACCGAGTCTTGGCCTGATCGAAGCAGTGGTTGCCGCGTCGGCGCCCGCACCGGTCAACGTGATCGTACGTCCGCACAGTCGCTCGTTCGTGTACGACGCCGACGACTACGCCGTCATGCTGCGCGACGTGCGTGCGGTCAAAGCGGCCGGCGCGAACGGCGTGGTGATCGGCATGCTGACGGCAGACGGTGAGATCGATCGTGAAGGCCTCGCCCGCGTAATCGATGTGGCAGATGGCCTGGCGATCACCTTCCACCGCGCGTTCGACGAAACGCGTGATCTGCAAAAAGCACTCGACGTGCTGCTCGGTTTCGATGCCGTGACGAATGTGCTGACCTCGGGCGGCAAACCTTCGGTATTGCAAGCGGAGCCCATCGTGCGTGAATTGGTGCGGCAAGCGGCCGGCTCACATTGCACGGTGCTGGCGGGCGCGGGTTTGACCATCGACGCGGTTGCCGGTTTCGTGAGCGCGACGCAGGTTCAGGCGGTTCACTTCGGTTCGGGGGTGCGCGTTGGCGGCAACGGTCTTGCACCCGTCGATGCGGAGAAAGTCGCGCAGGTGAGAGCGCTACTGGACTCAAAGCGAAGCTGATTCGTCAGGACGATAACCGGCGCTCTGGGACGCAGCGCGTAGCAAAACGATCCGGCAGACAATCGACGCTACGAGATGCAACGCGTCACCAATCCAGCAAGCAAAAAAATGCCGCTTCGAGGTTCAACTCGAAGCGGCATTTTTCATCGTACAAAGCGAAAGAACTACTTCGCGACAACCACCGGAATGCCGCGCAACTGACCGGCACCCTTGACCTCGTCCAACGATTTCTTCACCGACGCGCTGGTCGCCGCTTCGATCTGCAAGCGTGCCGCGAGATCGCGCTCGCCGCGCTTCACGCCCGCCAGATTTGCCAGCTTAACGTGACCGTAACCCCGCACACGCGCATGCAGATCGGCGAGCTTTGCAACGTCCTCGAGATTGTTCACGTTGAGCTTCGAGAGCGCGCGTTGCAACGTCGTTTCAAAGTCGTCAGCAAGTTCGCGCTCCATCTTGCGCTCCAGCGTGCGGCCGAACGGATCGAGCATCGTGCCGCGCAAACTGCTGAATTTCGCCATCACGCCGAGCACCGGCCACATCCACTGACCGAAGGTCTTCTTGGTCGGATTGACGCCCGGTTGTGCGCGCGCGAGCGTCGGCGGCGCGAGGTTGAACTTGATGCCGAAGTCCTTGCCCGCGACACCTTCGAATTGCGCTTCCAGTGCTTCACGGAAAGCCGCATCCGTATGCAGACGCGCGACTTCGTATTCGTCCTTCACCGCAAGCAGACGGTAGAACGTCGTCGCCACAGCACGCGTCACGCGCTCGCTCTTTGCATCGACCGCGGTTTCGGCGCGACGCGCCGCGTCGACCAGCGTGCGATATCGCTGCACATAGCGCGCGCCGCCGTAGATCTGCAGACGGCCCTCGCGATGCGCGATCAGTTCGTCGAGCGTATCGACGCGTACCGCCTGCGTGGCCTGATGCCGTGCTTGCCACAGCGATTCCAGTGCCGCCGGATCTTCCGCAGCCACACGCCCAATCGAAAACGCCAGTTGGTTCATCTGCACAGCGACGTTGTTCAATTCGATCGCGCGCATCATCGCCGCGAACGACACCGGCACCAGACCGAGTTGCCAGGCATAACCGAGCATCAGAATGTTCGCGCCGATCGTGTCGCCGAGGAAACGCGTGGCGAGTGCCTGAGCGTCGCACGTCGACATGCGCTCTTCACCCGCGGCGTGGCGCATCTTGTCGATCAGGGCATCGGCATGCAGCGTCGCATCCGGATTCTGCACGAAGGTCGCGTTCGGAATGGCGTGCGTGTTGACGACGATGCGCGTGCGGCCATGACGCACCGTTTGCAAGGCATCGGCGCTCGCGCCCACCACCATGTCGCAGGCGAGCAGCACGTCGGCCTGTTGCGTGTCGATACGCACCTGATTGAGCCACTCGTCGCGTGCGGCAAAGCGCACGAACGACAGCACCGAGCCGCCCTTTTGCGCGAAGCCCATGAAGTCGAGCACCGACGCGCTCTTGCCTTCCAGGTGCGCGGCCATGCTGATCAGTGCGCCGACCGTCACGACGCCGGTGCCGCCAACGCCCGTCACCAGGATGTCGTACGGCGCGGCATCGAGATGCGTCGCGGGAATCGGCAGCGCGTCGACGCGTGCAGCGAGCGCGACCGGATCGAACGCGGCGCCCGCGGCTTTCTTCAGCTTGCCGCCTTCCACCGTGACGAAGCTCGGGCAGAAACCGTTCACGCAGGAATAGTCCTTATTGCACGATGATTGATCGATGCGGCGCTTGCGCCCCAGCGCGGTTTCAACCGGTTCGACCGACAGGCAGTTCGACTGTACGCCGCAATCGCCGCAGCCTTCGCAAACTTCCTCGTTGATGAAAAGACGTTTATCCGGATCGGGAAACTCGCCTTTTTTCCTGCGACGCCGTTTTTCCGCCGCACAGGTCTGGTCGTAGATCAGCACGGTTACGCCGTCGGTGTCGCGCAATTCGCGCTGCACGGTATCCATTTCGCTGCGGTGGTGGAACGTCGTGCCCTTCGGGAACTGGTCGTGATGGCCGTCGTATTTCTCCGGCTCGTCGCTGACCACGACGAAACGCGACACGCCTTCGGCTTCCACCTGACGCGCGATCTGCGGCACGGAGATGCTGCCGTCGACCGGTTGGCCGCCGGTCATCGCGACGGCATCGTTATAGAGAATCTTGTACGTGATGGTGGCTTTCGCGGCGACCGCCTGGCGGATCGCGAGAATACCTGAGTGAAAATAGGTGCCGTCGCCGAGATTCTGGAAGACGTGGCGCGTTTTCGTGAACATCGAATGCGAAGCCCAATCCACACCTTCACCGCCCATCTGAATCAGGCCGGTGGTGTCGCGCTCCATCCACGACGCCATGAAGTGACAGCCGATCCCCGCATGCGCGATTGAACCTTCAGGCACTTTGGTCGATGTGTTGTGCGGGCAGCCGGAGCAGAAATACGGCGTACGTTTGACGCTATCCGCGGCATTCGAAAGAATTTGCGGCGCGACCAGATCGACCACACGCTCGCGACGATCGAGCGCCGGCTTGTGCTTCGCGAGCCAGTTAGCGAACACCGGCAGAATGCGCGACGGCCGCAATTCACCCAGCGACGACAGCAGCAGCGTGCCGTCTTCGGCGTTCTTGCCGACCACGATCGGCCGCGTGCCTTGCGTGCGGTTGTACAGATAGTCCTTGATCTGCTGCTCGATGACCGGACCCTTCTCTTCGATCACCAGCACTTCAGACAGACCGGACACGAACGCGTCGATGCGCGTCATCTCCAATGGGAACGACAAACCGACCTTGTAGATCCGCACGCCGGCCGCTTCCAGATCGGCCACCGTCAGATCGAGTCGGCGCAGCGTTTCCATCAGGTCGAGGTGCGCCTTGCCGCAGGTGACGATGCCCACGTTCGCATGCGGACTCGGCGCAATCCATTTGTCGATGCTATTGGTGCGCGCAAAATGACGAACCGCGTCGAGCTTCGCGTGCATGCGCGATTCGATGGTCAGGCTCGGCAGATCGGGCCAGCGGTTATGCAGGCCGCCGGCGGGTGCGTCGAAATCTTGTGGAATCGTCCATTCGGTCTGCAGCGCATCCAGATCGACGGTGGAACCGGATTCGACCGTTTCCGAGATCGCCTTGTAGCCGACCCACGCCCCAGAGAATCGGGAGAGCGCCCAGCCATACAGGCCGAACTCGAGCATGTCGGCAATGTTCGACGGATTCACCACCGGCATATGCCACGCCATCAATGCGAAGTCGCTTTGATGCGGCATCGACGACGACACGCAGCCGTGGTCGTCGCCCGCCACCACCAGCACGCCGCCGTGCGGCGACGAGCCGTACGCGTTGCCGTGCTTCAGCGCGTCACCCGCGCGATCCACGCCCGGGCCTTTGCCGTACCACATCGCGAATACGCCTTCGACGGTGCGCTCCGGGTCCGATTCCACTCGCTGCGTGCCGAGCACGGCGGTGCCGCCAAGTTCTTCGTTGATCGCCGGCAAAAAGCGAATATCACTCGCCGTGAGCAGTTTCTTTGCTTTCCATAACTGCTGGTCGACCATGCCGAGCGGCGAGCCGCGATAGCCGCTGATGAAACCGGCGGTGTTCATACCGTGTGCGCGGTCGGCGGCGCGCTGCATCAGCGCAAGTCGCACCAGCGCTTGGGTGCCGGTCAGGAAAATCCGGCCGCGCGTGGCGGTGAGGTTGTCGGACAGCTTGTAGTCGGCGAGAGCGGGCGTGCCGTCGATGGGCAGGCGAGCGGTCATGGGTGAGTCTCCATTGTCGATCGGAGTTGGCGCTTTAGTGCTTACTCCGATCCCATGCATTAATTGCGTTTTGCATCCGCGCGCCGTGGGTGGGGACCACAAAAGGTGACGCGGCGAAAGAGACTCTATTTTTTAGCGCCGATTGGAGTGAATTTTTTCTACTTGGCGACGCGTTCAACGAAACAGCGCGACGGGTCGCGCTTTTTAATGAAGTTTTGAGATGGATCTGCCACGCGACGGAAGGGTTCGGGTATGCCCTGGTGTGTCGCCCGACGGTGAAATCGGCATTAGCGCGCGCCCAGCCGGCCGTTTTGCGGCAGGCGGGCGAATACCTTTCAAAGCGGCCGGCCTAAGGTTCAGTACCCAGTCCAGACGGCCAGCGCCAGGGCGCCGCCCGAGAGCAACAGCAGCACCACGAACAATGGCAGGATGAACCTGATCCACTGACCGAAGCCGACCCGCGCGGTGGCGAGATACGCGAGCAGCATTCCCGAGGTCGGCGTGACCATATTCGTCAAGCCGCCGCCCAACACGAAGGCGAGCACCGAGGTCTGGCCGCTGACACCGGACAACTGCGCAATCGGTCCGATGATCGGCATGCTGACCGCGGCCTTGCCGGACACGGATGGAATGAACACGTCGAGCACCATCTGCACGGCCATCAGGCCGTTCGCCACCCACACCGCGGACTGGCCGCGCGCGAGTCGCGTGAAATGCTCGATCAGCGTGTCGAGAACGAGGCTATTTTGCAGAATCAGTTCGACGGATGCCGCGAGCCCGATCAGCAGGCCGGCGAGAATCATCCCCTTCATGCCGTCGACGAAAGCATCAGCCGCGCTGCGCGAATCGAGCCTGCCCACAGCCGCCGTCACGATGCTGATGAACACGTAGAACGCGGACAAATCCACGTTGCCCCAATGCAGTTCACGCGTGCCGATCACGAGCATGGCGGCGGCGACGGTCAGCACGATCAGCGTCGCTTTGTGGCGGCCCGACAGCCTGGCTTGCGGATGCTGATCGACGCTTTGACGGGCGACAGCCAGCCGGTAGCCGCTCAAACGCACGTGGGCCAGCAGATACAGAATGCCTAGCGTCAGGAACACAACGAACACGCCGATGCGCATTGCGATTCCGCTAAAGAGCGGCACCCCGACGATCGGCTGCGCGACGGCGAGCGACAGCGGATTGGTCACCGAGGCGATATAACCGACCTTCGCGGCAATCGCGACCAGCCCGACCGCGAACAGGTTCGACAAGCCGAGCCGCCGCGCCAGCACCATCACCATCGGAATGATCACGAGGTATTCGGAGATGAATCCCAGCAAGGTGCTGCCCAGGCCGATCAGCACCATCAGCAGCGGCGCCAGCACATACACGTTGCCCGCGGTGAGTTGCAGGAGCCGGTCGATCCCCGCGTCCACGACGCCGGTCTTGCGCATCACGCCGAACATGCCGCCGACGAACATCACCATGAAAATCAGCGGTGCGTTCTTGATGAGACCGTTGGGCACCGCGACGAAGGCCGACACCAGGCTCGCCGGCGCGGCCTGTTCGGGGGTGCTTTTGCTGACGCCGGGCGTGATCAGCGTGGCGAGGCTGTGGCTCTTCGGCACCACCTGATAGGTGCCCGGCACCACCAGCTTGTCGTGACGCTCGAAGCGGCCGGCGTCGATCAGATAGGTCATCGCCACGGCGGCGAGCACGACCCAGATCATCATCACCACCGGATGCAGCATCTTGCCGTGCGGCTTCTTTTCTTCGCCGCCGCTGCCGGGATGGCTGCCTTGCGGTTGGTCGTCGTCGGCGGTGGGGGCCGTGGGTGGAGCAAGCGTGGTCATGGATGGATTCCTGTCATGCCGGCAGCGGATTCATTTGCGGCGCGGTGTAGCCGAGTTCGGCGGAGATGGTGCGACTGCACGCTTGCAGCCGTTCGAGGTAATCGGGAATCTCGATGCGGCTAATGCGCATTTCGGGTCCCGACACACTGACTGCGGCCACCGCTTCTCCGGTGACATCCCGCACCGGCACCGAAATCGCCACCGCGCCGGCCGTCACTTCGCCCACGCTGACCGCATAGCCTTTGCGCGCGATCGCATCGAGTTCGTCGGCGAGCTTCATCGGGTCCGGCGGCTGCGGCAGCTTTTTCAGCCGCGCGAAGTATTCGGTCTTGACGGCGTCCGGCGCGAACGCGAGCAGGATCTTGCCGGACGCGCCGCTGTTGAGCGCGCGCCGGTTGCCCACCGCGCCGATGGTGCGCATCTCGTGCGTGCTTTCGCAACGCGCGACGCAGACGGTTTCGAGCCCTTCGCGCACGCGCAGCACGACGTTCTCGTTGATTGCCTGGTTGAGCGCAAGCATGTGCTTTTGCGCCGAGCGCACCAGCGTGTTCTGCTGCGCGGCTGCGACGCCGATCACGAAGGCCTGCGGACCCAGCGCGTAGGTCGAGGCACGCGTGTCCTGCACCACGAAGCGATGCAATTCGAGCGTGCACAGCATGCGATAAGCGCGCGATTTGTTGATGCCGAGTTGGTTGGCGAGTTCGGTGACGCCAAGGCCTGGATGTTCGGCCACGTGGCTTAGCAGCTTGAGTGCGCTGTCGACGGAATCGACGATGTAGTTCACGGTTGTTCCTTCATTCGTTGCGTCATTGAGCCGGATAGGGCCGAGGCGCGGCAAGCTGGGCGCGGACATAGCCGGCGAGCGCGGCGGCGAAAGCGTCGAGGTCGCGCTTGAGCGTGTCGAAGCCGGTGTTTTTGACGAACGCGGCTTCGTCCATGTACAGCGCGCGATTCAGTTCGATCTGGATACTGTGCCTGCGCCGCGCGGGATCGCTGACGGCGGTGAGCAGATCGCCGCCCTGATATGGCTCGTTGATCTGAACGCGATAGCCCGCGCCGCTGAAATAGTCCGCCACCCATTGTGTGAAGGCCGGGTCGGCGGTGGTGCCGCGACGGTCGCTGATAACGAAGTCGGGACGTGCCGCGCCGGCGTCGACGTTCATCTCGTTGCCGCGCGATTTCATCGAATGGCAGTCGATGTGCCACAGCGCACCGTGCTGGGCGTAAGCACGCTCGGCGGCGGCGCTGAGCGCGGCACGATAGGGCAAGTAGTACGTGTCGATGCGATGCCGTACTTCGGCGATCGACAGCTTGCGGTCGTACATCGGCACATTCGGCAGCGCGTCGCGCCGGATCAGCCCCATGCCGCGCAACGTGTACTTCTCCGGGGCGAGCGGTTCGGGCCACGGCTCGGCGAGCAATTGCACGTCGATGTCGGTGATCGCCCGGTTCGGGTCGATATAGGCGCGCGGGAAATGTGCGCCGATCAGCACGCCGCCTTGCTCGGGCACGCCGGCCCACAGTTCGTCGACGAATGCGTCCCACGAACTGCGAATCGCGGCGGTCGGCGCGGACGTGCCGAAGTCGGCCGGCAGCGCGATGCCACTGTGCGGCGAATCGAACAGGATCGGTAGCGCAGCCGCAGTGGGTTCCGCGATAAAGAACGGCGCGTTTGCCGGCGCGGCAAAAGTGTTGCTATCGGGCGTCAAAACAAATTCCTTTCGGGTGGCCGACGCGCTTTGAAGGTCGTCGTGGCTTGAGTCAGTGGCTTGCGTGTTTTATTAAATAAAACAGCATATCAATATTTAACGACGAACCTTATTGCCGGTCAAGTCACTCGTCGAAAGCCTTGCAATCTGGGTCATCTATTTTGAAATCCCTGCTGGTCAAGGATTTGCGCGGTGTCACTCAGTAAAACCCCCAGCAGCACGTAATGCCGTCAATGCGGGCAAACCAGTATTTCTACGACACCTTGACCAAGCAATTTTGCATTTCGAATAATAAACGATACGTTGTTTTATTCAATAAAACAAAATTGTCGAGGCAAGCAGGCCATAAGCGATCGGCTTCGACATGACGGTTTCACACACTCATATCAAGGAAATGCAGATGAACAGCAAAGGTCTGGTGATGGCGCTTACAGGTACGGCGATGGGTGCGGTGCTCGCGGTGTCGGGGGGCAACGCCATGGCGCAGTCGAGCGTGACGCTGTACGGCATCGTCGACTCAGGCATCACCTACACAAGTAACCAGAAAGGCAGCACGACCTGGCAGGCGACCGGCGGCAACGAACAGGGCACGCGCTGGGGCATGGTGGGCACGGAGGATCTGGGCGGCGGCACCACGGCGATCTTCAAACTGGAGAACGGCTTCAATATCGAGACCGGCACCGCGAGCGCAAACGGCCGCATGTTCGGCCGTCAGGCGTGGGTGGGATTGTCGAACCAGCGCTGGGGGACTTTCACGATGGGCCGCCAGTACAATGCCGCACAGGATTCGCTGGCGCCGTTGCAGATTGGCGCGAGCACGTCGCTCACGCAGTACGCGCTGCATCCGTTCGACACCGACGACCTGAACAACTCGTTTCGCACCGACAACTCGGTGAAGTACGTGACGCCGAATTTCGCGGGCTTTCAGGGCAATGCGATGTACGGTTTCTCCAATGCGACCAACTTCGCGGCGAACCGCAGCTGGAGCGTCGGCGGCACCTATGCGCACGGTCCGTTGCATCTGGGTGTCGCGTATGTGGTGCTCGATAACCCGGCGCTCGATCCGACCGGTGCGATTCCGTCGGACAACTATTTCACTTTCCTGAAGGGCATCACGAAACAGCAGATCTGGGGCGCGGCCGGTACGTACGACTTCGGCAATGCGACGTTCGGGATGCTGTACACCACCTCGCTGTTCAATCTGCAAACCGGTGCGTCACAGCGCTTCAACAACTACGAAGGCAGTTTCCGTTACCGCTTCACGCCGGCCGTGATGTTCGCGATCGGCGAAACATACACGCAGGTCAATACGACGCAAAGCGCGAAGCCGAGCGTGCATTACCTGCAAACCAGCGCGGGCGTGCAGTACTACCTGTCCAAGCGCACCGATCTGTATGTGAACGCGATCTATCAGCGCTCGTCGTCGAATACGGTGGCAGCGATTGAAGGGATCAGCAATCCGTCGAGCTCGAAGATTCAGGTGGTGGGCGTGGTGGGGATTCGCCACAAGTTCTGACGGAAGCGATTCAGCCGGAGGCCGCGCGGCTTACGATGCAGGGGCTTTCGCCGCCGGCGCGGCAACAGGCGCCGGATCGAGCGGCACGACGTCGTTGAAATGCGAGTAGTCGATGTGACTCACGCCGTTTTCCTCATGCATGATGTCGACGTACTTGTACTGCCAGCGGATCTGCTCGCAAGACCACATGTGACGCGCCTGCATGGTCTGCGAGGTCGATTCGTCGACACCTTCAAGCGTGAGCCACAGCGATGCCTCCCGGCCTTTCAACGTTTCGGCGGTTTCGCCGAATAGCGGACTGCTTTCGTCGATGACGTGCATCAGGCTCCAGCCCAGTTTGAACACCGGGTGCTGATTGCGCACCAGCGTCAGGTCGTAGAGCTTGCGCAAGGTAAAGCCTTCGACGGTGGTTTCCAGCCGCAAGAGGCGCAGGTTCGCCCGCGCCTCGGCAATCACGTTCTGACGCGCGTTGGCGGCGCGCACCACCAGCGTCATGCGGCCCTCGAGCGGCCGCACGATCGCGTAGCGGGCGAACATGATCTTGGCGTGCGGGCGTGAAAAGCGCGCGAAGATCAGCCCCGTCGCCAACGCGATACTGGACATGCCGACAAAGATTTCCAGGGTCGCGATCCAATGCGCGTAGACAGTCTGCGGATGCATGTCGCCATAACCGACCGTGGCGAGCGTTTCGACGCTGAAGAAAAACGCGCCGCCGAAACCCGCTGGGAACTGATTGGCGATCGGCGCCGTGCCGAGCATGTAGAGCGACGCGAACACGGTATTGAGCAGCAGGAACAAAACCGCGAGCGAGACAAAGAACGTCGGCCAGCGCACGACCAGTGCGCGGTGGTAGAGATCCTGCCAGAGCGGCGTGGGCATGCCGTGCGTGACCACGACGCGATCGTCCAGGCGCATTTCCCGGCTGCCGCGCGCACGACGTCTCGGCGCAGCCGTTTCGTCGTCGCCGATGCTGGAAAGACGGTCGGGTGAGTCAGTCGCCATCGCGTGCTCGTGAAGATGGAAAACGCGCAAAGCGTAGCACGCCGGTTAGCGCGCGGCGGGGGATTTTCAGCGCGCTGCCGGGGCGATGGAGGTGGCGCTGCCCGGCGCTCGACGCGCCTGCGGCAAGTGACTCTACGGAAAGGCTCGCGGCTTCGGAATGCCGGCGCCGTGTTCGATGTCGTCGACGGCTTGCTGATGCGCTGCGGCGATGGCTTCGGTTTCATCCGCATAGCCGTTGTCACCGCCCACGGTGGTCCACGACTTGACGGCTTTCTCGCGATGCCGGATTTCGTATTCCGCATCCCAGCGCGCACCGCTGAGTTCGAGAGGGCGGACGTGAATCGAGTACACGCCGTAGAGGAAGAGCTGTTCAGCCATGTTCGCCTCCAGCCGGTTGATTCGCAAAAGGCGCCGTGCGATGGGCGCGGCGCCGGGTTGCCTAGAGTTCGATCTCCCCGAGGATGCGGTGGGCGAGGGCTTTGGCTTCCTCCAGCGCTTCCTCCGGCGTGGACGACGTGGCCTCGACCTCGTAGACCGTGGTTTCCTGGTCGGCGCTGGCTTCGCCTTCGTCGCGGGAAAGGGTGACGAGGCCCTGCCACGTGTCGCTTTGTACTTCTCTTATCGACGCGGTGGCCGTGTAGATGCCTTTGGTGTAGGTGATGTCCTCCATGGCAACGCTCCTTGTTCCAAAGGGGTGGTTTTTTTCATCCTAGCACGATGATCGCGGTTCGGTTTATCGCGCGCACGGCGCTCGATTTTTTGCAGCCGGTGTCTACCATTGCATTCGCCGACGCTCTTTCCATCGAACTTACAGCCGCACTTATCGCCGCACTTACCGCCGCATCTGCAACCCTACGCGCCTTACAAGGCAAACACACTACAGCAGCGCCACCACCTCGTCCAATGAAGGCGCATGCGCGCCGGCGTGGCGGCAAGCGGCGGCGCCCGCTGCCAACGAAAAGGCAAGATGCTCCGGCCATGCCCGCTGCGACGCGGTCATCAGGCTGAACAGCAGCCCACCAATCGACGCGTCCCCGGCGCCCACGGTATCGACCACTTCGACCCGAGGCGGCCGGGCTTCCACCACTGTGGCGCCGTCGATCAACATGGACGTCTCCGGTCCACGTGTCACCAGCACGGTAGCGGCGGGATTCATGGCCCGCAACTGCGCAAGCGCGCCGGCCTCGTCGTCCGTCTTGAACAGCATCCGCAAATCCTCGTCCGACACCTTGATCAGGTCGGCCAGCGCGGCCATTTTCCGCAATGTGGGCTCGTAGCCGTGCTCCATCAGGTTCCGGTAATTCGGATCGAAACTGATCTTCACGCCGCGCGAACGCAACTCGGCGGCCAGGGCGGCCAGCGTATCGCCGAGCGGCTGACGCACGAGGCTGATGCAACCAAAATGTGCCCACTTCACGTGCTCCATCCAGCCGGCCGGCAGGCGCGCCGGATCGAAGGCCAGGTCGGCGCCGTTCTCGCCCATGAAAAAATACGCCGGCGGATGCGTCTGGTGGACGATCGCCAGCAGAGGCGGCCGTTCCACGCGCTGCATGAAGCGCATGTCGAGCCCTGCGGCAATGCTCGCGTTCCACAGGTCGTCCGAGAAGTTATCGACGCCCAGCGAGCCGGCGCTCGCCGTCGGCAAACCGAGCCGCGCCACGCAGCGCGCGACGTTCCAGCCCGCGCCGCCCGGGCGCGAGAGCCATTGCGAGGCGCCGGTCCGCACGAGATCGGTGAGGATGTCGCCGGCGGAGACGAAGAGGGGGAAGTCAGTGTTCGCGTTCAGGTTGCTCATTGTGCTTACTCCGCGGATTCGGACCCAGCGGCCGCGCCGTCAGGCAGTGCGTGCGCCAGCACCTCATAGCACGCGCCCATCGTGTGATAGTCGGTCTTGCCGGCGGGACTCTTTTCGTCGCTGTACTTACGGTTGTCGCAGGTGAGGATGCGGTACCACGCGCCATACTTGTGATCGACGAAATGCGCCCAGCTGTAGCGCCAGATCTCGTCGTACCAGTCCCAGAAACGCTCGTTGCCGGTGCGCTTTCCGAGCAGCGCCGCCGTGGCGAACGTCTCCGCCTGAACCCAGAAATACTTGTCGTGATCGCACACGGTGCCATCCGGGCCGAAGCCGTAATAGAGGCCCCCGTGATCTTCGTCCCAGGCGTGCGTCATGGCGGCGTCGAATAACTCGATGGCGCGCGGCAGCAGCCACGGCAACGGACGATAGCGCTCCAGAATCAGCAGCAGCTTGGCCCACTCGGTCTGATGCCCGGGCTGAAAGCCCCACGGACGGAAGATGTTCGAGCTGTCTTCCTCGTTGTAATGCCAATCGACCGACCAGTCCGCGTGAAAGTGCTCCCACACGAGACCCTGCGAGAGCTTCGCCTGACGCAGGGTGATGTTCGACGCCACCCGTTCCGCGCGATCCAGATAGACCAGATGCCCGGTCGCCTCGTGCGCGGCCAGCAGCGCTTCGGTGGTGTGCATATTCGCGTTCTGGCCGCGGTACGAACTGACGCGCCAGTCGGCTGTCGCCTCGTCGGCGTAGAGGCCGGCGGCGGCGTCCCAGAAGCGGTGTTCCAACAACTCGAAGGTTGCGCCGATCATCGGTTTCGCTTCCTCGATGCCGGCCATCGCCGCATGCGAGTACGCGAGCAGCACGAACGCGAGGCCGTAGCAGTGGCGCGTTGCGTCGAGCGTGCGTTTGCGGCCGTCGCGCCATTCGAGTTCCCAGTCGTAGCCCTGGTGTTGCGCGTCCCAATGCGCTTCGCGCAGGAAGCGCAAACCGTGGCGCGCGTACTCGAGATGTTGCGGATCGCCGAACTGGCGATAGGCCATCGCATAGTTGAAGACGAAGCGGCACGTGCTCACCAGGTGCCGCGTGGTCCTGTCGTAGACGGAGCCGTCGTCGCGGAAAAAATGGAAGAAGCCGCCGCTCGGATCGAGCACGTTCGGCGCGTAGAACTTCAGCGTGTCCTGCACATGCGAGAGCAGGAAGTCGCGGTTGCGGAAGCTCTCGACGAGCGGCGCGGCGGCGCCGTTGGCGGAGTGAGGCAGATCGGATTGCGTCATGGCGTTTTTACCAAAGTGCTGGCACGGGCAACGAGATGGACGGGCAAGTGGACTTCGAGTTCAAGGGGGGCATCTTCAAGCAGCAACTCGACGCCGCGCCGCCCAAGCGCTTCCTTGTCGACCGAAATGGTCGACAGCGGCGGCGTGGCATGCGCGGCGGCCGGAATGTCGTCGAAGCCGATGATCGCGATGTCCTCGGGGACGCGGATGCCGCGCACGAGGCACGTGCGCAGCGCGGCGAGCGCCGCGGCGTCGTTGTAGGCGAACACGGCATCGGGCCGCGGGCCGGGCGCGTCGAGCAGTTGGTGCATCGCGCGCGCCGCGCCGCTGGCGGGATCGAGGCCGGCGTCGATCGTGACCTCAAGTGAGGGGTCGAACAGCAGGCCCGCTTCGAAAAACGCTCGCCTGTAACCGAGCGCGCGCTGGGCAATGCTGAAGTGTGCGAGCGAGCCGCCGATGAACGCGACGCGCTTGCGCTGCTGTTCGAACAGATGCCGCATGGCGACCGTGGCGCCCCCGGCGTTGTCGAGATTCACCGAGCGCAGGCCGGGCGCCCACAGGTCGATCAGCACGAGCGGACGCTGCATGGCCACCAGCGTGGTCAGCGTTTCAGGCTCAACGAAACCGGCGATCGCCACCGCATCCGGCGCATGCAGGCGCATCTGCTGGATCACGTCTTCGGTCGGACCGGCGGTCAGCACGGAAGGGACAATGCCGCGTTCGCGACACGCGTCTTCAACGCCGTGCAGCACGTGCGAAAAGAACGGGCTGACGGCGAAGTTGTTGTGCTGACGATGCAGCAAAAAAGTCAGACGGCGGATACGGGGACGCAACTGGGCGGCGTCGTAACCGAGCTGCCGTGCCGCTTCGATCACGCGTTCGCGAGTGGCCTCGGACAGGCCGGGCTGATTCTTCAGGGCGCGTGAGACGGTGCCGATCGACACGCTGGCCGCGCGGGCGACGTCGCGGATGGTTGTAGCCATCGAGTGAAGCGGCCGCGGGCGGCGCGACCGTACGGTGTTTGGGTTCGAGCGATTGTATAGTAAAACATCGCTAAAACCGCCTCATAAACCGTCGATGCGCCCCCGTAAATACCCGTAGCTAAGGGCGTTGGTCTGATTTATGTTGTTTAGTAAAAATACTAAACAACGCGTCAATCCTGGTGTTGACGCGTCCGCGCACTCAGTCGAAAGACATCGCCGCTACGTCGGCCTGTCCGCGCAGCAGGGCCACACTCTCATCCGCCTCGATCAGCACGAAACCGCTCGCCTCGTGCTTCGCGCGCCGCTTCGCCAGCGCCGCGACAGACGCAATTTCTTCGCTGCTATACAACGACGGACCGCCGTCCGACTCGACGCGTACGCAGCCGATCGCCATTGTCACGAAGCCAAAGAAGGTCGGATTGCCGCGCCGGTCTTCACCGTGGATGCCGCCGGCGAGCCGGTCGGCGGGCGCATAGAAGCGCTGGGCGCCTTCGTTGAAAAGGTGAATCGCGCGCAGCACGCGATCTTTCCAGTCCTCGCTCTGAAACAGGATCAGGAAGTCGTCGCCGCCGACGTGGCCGAGGAAGTCGCGGGTCGGGTCGCACACGTCGGCGAGCACGGCGGCCGCGAATTTCAGCACTTCGTCGCCTTGCCAGTAACCGTACTGATCGTTGAAGGGCTTGAAGTGGTTCAGATCGACATAGCAGGCGTAGAAACCGGCATCGTTGCCGAGCAGGCGGCCGATGTGCGAGCTGATCGGGATGTTGCCCGGCAGGAAGGTCAGCGGGTTCGCGTAGCGCGCGGCTTCGATGCGCACCTCGGTGACCGCGCGCACCAGATTCTCACCGGTGCCGAGACCGGCGTATTTGCCGTGTTTGTCGGTGATGACGAAGCCGTCGGCGAGGTAACGCTGGTCGTCGCTGGCAAGCAGTTTGGCCATTTGCTCGACGGTCATCGATTGTTCGATGATCACCGGCGATGCGTTCGCGAACTGCAGGCAGGGCCGCTTGCCAAACAGCTCGCGGTGGTACGGCAGCGCGTAGCGGTCCATGAAACTGCGGCGGTTGATGAGCGCGACCGGTTCGTCGTTCTCGACCACCGCCACCGCGTGCAGATCGGGCAGACGGTTGAATAGCTCGAGCACGTCGTTGTTGGTGGCGTGACGCGGTAAGGCGGGCGCATGCACCATCATCTTTGCCGACGCCATGCCGCCCGACGGCGATGCGCTGCTCACCGTGCGCGTCGTTTCCGGGAACACGGCGATGTGGCCGGAGAGCAGCGCGTCTCGGGCGTCCTCAGTGACGCTGCGGGACGGCTGCGCATGGGGGCGGCCGAAGAAAAAGCCTTGGCCGCAACCGATCCCCATGTCACGCACCACGATCAGATCCGCTTCGTCCTCGATGCCTTCGGCCACGAGCCGTGCGCCGCTCGCGTTGGCGAAGTGCTGCATGGCGCGCACGGCTTCGAACTTGAGCGAATCGCTGGAGATGCCGTGAATGAAGAATCGGTCGATCTTCACGACGTCCGGTTGCAGGCGCACCCACAGATTCATGCTGGCGTTCGCGGTGCCGTAATCGTCGAGTGCGAATTGCGCGCCCTCGGTGCGCAGCGCCGAGATCACCGGCACAAAGCTGGCGACGTCCAGAATCGTGCTCTGCTCGGTCAGCTCGATCACGATCCGGTGCGGATCGACGCCGCGATGGCGCAGCAGCGCGAGCGTGTCGTCGCGTGCTTCGGCCAGCCGGCGGATCGCGCCCGCGCTGAAATTGAGAAACAGCTTGCCGTCGACATCGAGCTTCGCGAACGCGTCGATGCAGGTGCGTGCGGCGGCTTGCTCGAGCTCGAGCGTGCAGCCCTCGGCGAGCGCCTGCGAAAAAAGTGCGAACGGCGCTTCGAGCGAGGTGCCGGACGGCCCGCGAATCAGACCTTCGTAGCCGAGGATCGCGCCGCCGTCGAAATCGATGATCGGCTGGAATACGGCGGACAGATCACGCCGGGCGATCAACTCCTCGATGCGCGGCGTAGCGGATCGGGAGGGCGAACGAGGTTGCATGGCAGTTAGGCGTAGCGATCGACCTATGACTTATCGACCTATCCGGCACGGAATTAAGTGAACTTTTAGTGAAGCGTTGCACCGGCGTGGTGCGCCGGCCAGTTTCGGCAGCGGGCTCGCTGCCGTCTGGTTTTGCCGCGGCCAGGACTTTGCCTATGCCGTCCGGCTGAGGCGACAGCGGCGGCGTTTGAGCGTGAAATAACAAAAAAGCCGCACAAGGCGGCTTTCTTCAAATGACGCTCAGGGAGGGCGCTTATGAATGTCCTGTTTGCATTGCGCGCGTATTCAACGGCGCGCGACGGCGGCGGCGGCCCGCTCGCGCGATGCGGCGCGGGTTTCACTGCTCATGTCGCGAGCCCCCCAGCGCTGCGCGAGCGCGGCGCACACCATCAACTGGATCTGGTGGAACAGCATCAGCGGCAACACCACGGCACCCACCGCATGCGCGGCGAAAATCACTTTGGCCATCGGCACCCCGGCAGCGAGGCTTTTCTTCGAACCGCAGAAGATGATCGTGATCTGGTCGGCGCGGTCGAAGCCGAGCCGCTTGCTGACCACGATCGTCACGGCCAGCGCGAGGGCGAGCAGCACAACGCTGATCAGCACCAGTCCGCCGAGCGCGGACAACGGGATCTGGTGCCACAGGCCTTCGTTCACGGCCTCGCTGAATGCTCCGTACACCACCAGCAGGATCGAGCCCTGGTCGACGAACTTCAGCACGCCGCGGTGGCGCTCGATCCACTTGCCGATCAGCGGGCGCAGCAGTTGTCCGGCCACGAACGGCACCAGCAATTGCAGAACGATGTTGCCTACCGTATGCCACGGCGAGGCGCCGCCGCTTGCCGCCTGATTGGTGACAACGAGGCTGACGAGCGCGGGCGTGATGAAGATGCCCAGCAGGCTCGAGGCCGACGCGCTGCATACGGCGGCCGGTACGTTGCCTTTGGCAATCGAGGTGAACGCGATAGACGACTGAACCGTCGACGGCAGCGTGCAGAGGAAGAGGACCCCCGCATAGAGCGCCGGCGTGACAAGTGGCGAAAGGAGCGGCTTAAGCGCGAGACCGAGCAGCGGGAACAGCGCGAACGTGCTGAGCAATACGACCAGATGCAGACGCCAATGCGTCGCGCCCGCTACGATCGCCTCGCGTGAGAGCTTGGCGCCGTGCAGGAAAAACAGCAGGCCCACTGCAACATTCGTCACCCAGTTGAATCCGACAGCGGCCTGCCCGTGGACCGGCAGGAGGCTGGCGAGGATCACGGTGCTTACAAGGCACAGGGTGAAATTGTCGGGAAGCAGTTTCGGGCGAGCCATGGCGGAATCTCGATTCGGTGATGCGGAAAGCGGGCGCGCGGATGCGCCCGACTCAAGCTATGAAAAACGCCTATTGTTGCTAAAAACCGATTAAATATGCAAATTCATTTGCCGAATCGATTAATGAGCGTTGCGCATTAGAACGCGGGATCGGTGCGCCTCAGTCCATGCTCACGGTCAGTTGCAGTATTGGCGAGCGCATCGGTTTGGTCCACTGCCGTTTTGACAATCCGGCCAGAAATCCGCGGGGGATTCGTCATGCGAAAGCACCTTCAGCGGATCTCGGGACAGCCGTTTCAGCAAGCTGTTTCAATGCTTTCGCGCAAGGGCTCTGTCGCGGAAAAACGTCGCAGTAACAAGGTGTTACAACAGCCGTCGAGGCCTAACACTTTTTGGCTCGACACCCTTTGCCCGCAACCATAAATTACTGATCAAAGGCCATCGGGATGCCCCGCGCCGCAGCAGAGATGCAGCGCTTGCGCCGATCCCAGAACAGGTCCATCGCAGCTCGAACGATGGGCTTCAGGCAGGTCTTCGGGCATGTGAGTCACTTGGTGGACGGGTTGTCGAGAACGAAGCACTGGGCATTGGGCGCGGTTATCACCGCGCTGTGCTCGTTCGCCTGCGCAAAAGTGCCGGGCATGCCGCACGGCGGCGGTGGTTCGCATGCGGTGTTTAGCCACGCAATGCGAGGCGACGCGCACAACGGCGGCTACTACCATGGCGCCGCCAATGTCAGACAGCCTCGCACCAGCGTGGCCGACAGTAACGCCCGCTTGCCACGTGGCCGCGCGAACTTCGCCGGCAGCTACGGTAACGGCTTTGGCGCCTACAACCCGGGTATGCGCCGTGTGGCCGGCCCGGGTGGATACCCCAACGACGGCCGCGGCGGTGTGCAGTACGCCGACGCTATCACACCGGTCAGCGCCGAATCGCGCGGGGTGCCGCGGCCACCGCCTAACGCACCGATTCGCACCGGTTCGATTCGCGCCGACGTCGCCCGGTATAACGAAGAGCGCGGCGCCGCGCGCGCTATGCAGCGTCCGGGGGATGACCCACGTCAGCAGGAAGGTCCGTACCGTAACTGATCACCGTGTGGGCGTCGGGTTCGTCGCCTGCGCTCAAGGTGCTTCCACAGCGCTTTTCCTCCCACCGAACTTTCCCCGTTCCCACCGTGAAACCCGTATCTCCGGCTATCAAACCGGCTTACTGCGGGATTACACGCCACTACTGTTCAAAGCCCCCTGTCAATGTGACGTTTCGACGCCACACTTTTTTGAAAACATCCGGCAGCAAATCGCAGCCCGTTGTCAAATTCGGTCGATTTTGGCGCGGCGCGTCATCCCCCTGACATCTGGGCCGTTATCAACCGTTCAGGCTCAGTCTCAGTAACGCTTTGCGCCGAACCGCGAAGTCCGCCGCGACGCGATGAGGGCACCCGCCGCGCCGGCTTTATCAGGCTGATAAATGACAAAACTAATCAGAACGCTATACCCGCAATAACCCACGATATTTTTGTCCATAAAAATGGTCCGCAAAGATGGTCTCGCCCAGATTGACTCGATGATCGAACGGACAACAACAACGGTTCGCGCGAGCGCCCCCTTTCGCACAGCCACACCCCTTTTGACAAAGACAGGAGAACCCATGAAAACAAGCATCAGCCGTGCGCTGAAGACCACCCTCAAGGCAACTGCGTGTGCCGCTCTGCTGGCCAGTGCCTCGTCTGCTTTTGCACAATCGAGCGTGCAACTCTACGGCCAGGTCGACGAGTGGGTCGGTGCGCAGAAATTCCCGGGCAACAAGACCGCGGTCCAGGTGTCCGGCGGCGGCATGTCGACGTCGTACTGGGGCCTGAAGGGGGCTGAGGATCTGGGCAACGGCTACAAGGCGATTTTCGCACTCGAAGGCTTCTTCCTCGCGCAGAACGGCCAGTACGGCCGCTTCACGGGCGACACGATGTTCTCGCGTAACGCGTACGTCGGTATCGAATCGCCGTACGGCACGGTAACGGCAGGCCGCCTGACCACGCCGCTGTTCGTGTCGACGATTCTGTTCAACCCGTTCGTCGACTCGTACGTGTTCTCGCCGATCATCGCTCACACGTATCTGGGTCTCGGCACGTTCCCGACCTACACGACCGATCAGGGCGTGACGGGCGACTCGGGCTGGAGCAATGCGGTGTCGTACTCGTCGCCGAACTTCAACGGCCTGACCGCGACCGCGATGTACGCGCTCGGCAATACAGCGGGTCAGAACGGCGCGAAGAAGTGGAGCGGCCAGGTGCTGTACTTCCACGGCCCGTTCGCGGCGACCGCGGTGTACCAGTACGTGAACTTCAACAGCGTGCCGGGCGACCTCGGCAGCTTCAATACGTCGGGCGTTCCGGGTCTGAAGAGCCAGAGCGTGGCGCAAGCCGGCGTGTCGTACGACCTGAAGTTCGTGAAGTTCTACGGCCAGTACATGTACACGTACAACCAGCAGACCATCTCGAGCTGGCACGTGAATACGGGTCAGGGCGGCGTCACGGTGCCGGCCGGCCCGGGTTCGGTGATGGCGTCGTATGCCTATTCGCGCGACGGCGGCGGCCTGAACCAGACTCGCCAGACGGCATCGATTGGCTACGATTACCCGCTGTCCAAGCGCACGGATATCTACGCGGCTTATATGTACGACAAGATCAGCAGCCAGTCGAGCGGCGACACGTACGGCGTCGGCCTGCGCGCCAAGTTCTAGGCGTCCTGGTCGAGGCGGGCGGCGTCCGCGAGCGGATGCCGCGGACGCCATACCGGTTGCCTGCTGACACGGGCACTGACACGCGACTAAACGTAACGTCACGCAGCAACACGCAATATCGCCAAAGCCCACCTTCCCAGGAAGGTGGGCTTTGGCGCTTCTGGCGTCCATTCTTCGTCTGCGCATCGGCTCGATTTGCCGCCCGGCTTTTGATAAACCCGGCAGAATGGCGTCGATTGATTCCTGAAGCGAGCGATTGAGATGGATACCCTCGTCAGCATGAAAGTGTTCCGCCACGTGGTTGAAGTCGGCAGCTTTGTCGGCGCGGCCGAACGCATGGAGATGTCGGCGGCCATGGCGAGCAAGCATGTGATGCACCTCGAACAGCAGCTCGGCGCACGTTTGCTCAACCGCACCACGCGCCGCGTTGCGCCGACCGAGGCGGGCCGCGAATACTACGAACGCCTGAGCCAGGTGCTCACCGAACTCGAAGAAGCCGAGCAGGTGGTCGGCGCGGCGAGCGTCGTGCCGCAGGGACGCTTGCGGGTGTCGTCTTTATCGGCGTTCGGCTTGAGCCACGTGATGGCCGCGGTGGCCGACTATGCCGCGCAGTATCCGCAGGTCATCGTCGACATGACTTTGTCCGACCGGGTAGTCGAACTGATCGACGAAGGTTTTGACGTGGCGATCCGGGCGTCGCCGAGCGGGCTGAAATCGTCTTCGCTGATTGCCCGGCAGATTGCGACTGCGCATCTGGTGCTGTGCGCGTCGCCCGCCTATCTGCGCCGGCACGGCACGCCAAAGACCGTTGCCGACCTGGCGCGCCACAATTATCTGCAGTACGCGGGCGTGTCCGCGCTCGAAATTGCACCCGCGACCGGCGATGCCTCGTCGCGCGTCCGATTAACCGGCAATCTGATCGTCAACCACCTGGAGGCGCAGCGCGTGATCGTGCTGCAAGGTGCGGGAATCGCGATGCTCGGCACCGAGGTGATCGGCGACGATCTGGCGGCGGGGCGCCTCGTGCCCTTGCTGGTGGACGACGTGCCGCCTCGCGAGTTGCCGATCCATGTGGTTTATGCGAGCCGGCGGCATCTGTCGGCCAAGGTGCGCTCGTTTGTCGACTTCCTGGCCGACCGTTTTGCCAACGAATCGCTTTGGCCTTCGCTCGAGCAGATCAAGGCACTGGCGGTGCGCTAGGCACGCTGCCTGGCGATGTCGGGCGGCGCCTGCGTTCGGTCGCCGCCGTCCTGCTGTTACCGCTGCTGTTACCGCACCTTACCGTGCGATGCCGAGCCGCGCTTTGGCGTCGTTATATTCCCTCGTCAAACGCTGGACCAGTTCATCGACGCTCGGTACATCGTCCATCAGGCCGACGCCCTGGCCTGCGCCCCAGATGTCTTTCCACGCCTTCGCCTTGTCGCTGCCGAAGTTCATCGCGGTCTTGTCGGATTCTGGCAACGCGTCCGGGTCCAGCCCCGCGTTCACGATACTTTCGCGGATGTAGTTGCCGTGCACGCCGGTGAACAGGTTCGTGTAGATGATGTCCGACGCCGTGGAATTGACGATCGCCTGCTTATAGCTGTCGACCGCGTGCGCCTCTTTGGTCGCGATGAAACGCGTGCCCATGTAGGCGAGGTCCGCGCCCATGGCCTGCGCGGCGAGAATCGAGCCGCCGTTGGCGATCGAGCCGGACAGCACGATCGGGCCGTCGAACATGCGCCGGACTTCGCCCACCAGCGCGAACGGCGAGGTCGTGCCCGCATGGCCGCCGGCACCCGACGCGACCAGGATCAGCCCGTCGACGCCCGCTTCCAGCGCTTTCTGCGCATGCCTAAGATTGATCACGTCGTGCAGCACGATGCCGCCGTAGCTATGCACCGCGTCGACGATTTCGCGCGCCGGTGCGCGCAGGCTGGTGATGAAGATCGGCACCTTGTGTTCGACGCACACACGCACGTCGTGTTCGAGCCGCGTATTCGACTGATGAACGATCTGGTTGACCGCGATGGGTCCGATGATCGCGTCGGGATTAGCTGCCTTGTGCTCGGCGAGTTGCGCCTGAATCTGCGTGAGCCATTCGTCGAGCAGTTCTGCCGGGCGCGCATTCAACGCGGGGAATGAACCGACGATACCGGCCTTACATTGAGCCAGCACGAGTTCGGGATAGCTGACGATGAACATCGGCGAAGCGACGACGGGCAGCGCAAGTTTTTGCAGGACGGCGGGCAATGCCATGATGCGAGTCTCCTGATAAGCGGACCGGTGCGGCACGGGGCGCCCGGCGATAATGAGTTTAGCGGCACATGGCCTAGGGTGCGTCGAGACTGGCCGGCGACATGCAGCCGCCACGATCTCACCACTTGTTCACCACGCTCGCCCAAAAATTTAAGAACGATCGTTCGATTATATGCGAAGCCGCAGTGCCCTGTGCGTTTTGAACAGTTGGAAGGAGTGTTCAGGTTCTATGCTTGCGTGGCCTATCCCACTCCGCTCGGACACATTGCGCTCCTACAATGGTTTGACTTCCAAACGACAAGAGACCTGCTATGGCCTTCGAGGATTTCGCGCCCTTTCGTGTCGCCGTGGGCGACGTCGATATTTTCGGAGTGAAGGGCGGAGCGGGGCCGCCGCTTCTGTTGTTGCACGGTCATCCTGAGTCGCATCTGATCTGGCAACGCTGCGCCGCGCAACTGGCGCAGCACTTCACCGTCATCGCTACCGATTTGCGCGGCTACGGCGCCTCGGGCAAACCGCCGAGCGACGCCGCTCACACGCCGTATTCCAAACGCGCCATGGCGGCCGATCAGGTCGCCGTGATGCGCCACTTCGGCTTCGAACGATTCCTGGTGTGCGCGCACGATCGCGGCGCCAGGGTTGCGCACCGGATGGCGCTCGATCATGCCGACGCCGTCGAGCGCTTGATGCTGCTCGACATCGCGCCCACGCTCGCGATGTACGAAGCCACCGACCGCACTTTCGCGACGCATTACTTCCACTGGTTCTTCCTGATCCAGCCGGAGCCGCTGCCGGAGACGCTGATCGGCGCGAACCCGGCCGCGTATGTCGACGCCGTGATGGGGAGCCGTCACGCCGGCCTGGCGGCGTTCGCCCCCGAAGCGCTCGACGCGTATCGCCGCGCGCTGGCACAACCCGGCGCCGTGCATGCGATGTGCGAGGATTACCGGGCCTCGGCGGGCATCGATCTCGAACTTGATCGGGCCGATATCGAGCGGGGCCACAAGATCGGTTGTCCGTTGCGTGTGCTGTGGGGCGAACAGGGCGTGATCGAGAAATGCTTCGACGCGCTCGCGGAATGGCGTCAGGTCGCGCGGGACGTGAGCGGGCGTTCGCTACCGTGCGGCCACTACATTCCTGAAGAAGCACCGGAGGAACTGGTCGCGGAAATGCTGTCGTTCTTCGAGGCGGTTGAACAGTAAGCCGCCGCGTTTCATACACCTAAGGCGGCGGCCTTTCAGTCGGCCGCGAGAGCTAAGGCAGCGCGCCTGCCTTAGCCCAGCGGCGGCAAGCGGCGCGCGATCGGTGTCGACTTGATGATCGCGGTGCTGGTCTCCGCGCGTTCGGTGACCTTCGACAGAATCTCGTCGAGCTGCTCGATCGAATGCAGATAGAGGCGGCAGACGAAACAGTCGTCGCCCGTCACTTTGTCGCATTCGACAAATTCCGGAATCCGCCGGATCACGTCTTCCACCAGATGCAGTTGTCCGGGCAAGGGCTTCACGCGCACGATAGCCTGCAACGTGAAGCCGAGCGCGCGTGGATCGATCTGCACGGTAAAGCGCTCGATCACGCCTTGCGCTTCGAGCCTTCGGACGCGTTCGGCCGTACTCGGCGCCGAAAGGCCAACCAGACGCGCCAGTTCGCTGACCGGCTGGCGAGCATCCGCGGCCAGTGCGGCGAGCAGCGCGCGGTCGGTTTCATCGAGTGTCGCGGGTGTGGCGGGAGCAAGGCGTTTAGACATGATGGCCTTCGATTATTAGGTTCCTCTGCCGGAAGACTTAAGTTTAGCCATGTATTCGGGTCGCCGGATTAATTACACTGCTTCTCATGCAGGAATCCATTCGAGGATCGAATCATGGCGTCAAATGAGATTCGCCGCGGCGCGGCGGAAATGAGCATGGCCATGCTGATGTCGGGCACCATCGGCTGGCTGGTGGTGTCGTCGCAGCAGAGCCCGTTCAATGTCGTGTTCTTTCGCTGCATCTTCGGCGGCGCGACGCTCGCGCTCGTGTGCGCGGTGCTCGGCCTGTTCAGGCGCAAGCTCTTTTCGTGGAAGATGCTCGGCCTCGCGCTGCTTGGCGGCGCGGCGATCGTTATCAACTGGCTGTTGCTGTTCGCGGCCTATTCACGTGCGTCGATTTCTATGGCAACGGCCGTCTATAACACGCAGCCGTTCATGCTGGTCGCGCTCGGCGCGTTGGTGTTTCGCGAGCGCATCAGCGCTTCGACTGTGGTCTGGCTGGTGGTTGCGTTTGTCGGTCTCGTGTTCGTGGTGAAGGTTGAGCCCGCGGTGTTGGCGGTGCCGGGCCACTACCTGGTCGGGGTTGCCTACGCCGTGGGCGCGGCGGCAATGTATGCGATTTCGTCGATCATCACGAAGCGCCTGAAGGGCACGCCGCCGCATCTGATTGCGTTGATCCAGGTATCGCTCGGCGTCGTGATGCTGGCGCCGTTCGTGCGCTTCGATGCGCTGCCGGCCAGCGGCGTGCAGTGGCTCGAATTGATCGTGCTCGGCGTCGTCAATACGGGACTCATGTACGTACTGCTCTATGGGGCAATCCAGAAACTGCCGACCTCGATGACCGGTGCGTTGTCGTTCATCTATCCGGTGGTGGCGATCATTGTCGACGGGGTTGCATTCGGGCAGAAGCTCGCGTGGATTCAGGTGCTCGGCGCGGTGCTGATCCTGCTCGCGGCGGCCGGCGTGAATCTCGGCTGGCGGATCGTGCCGCAAAGACGCTTGTCCTCAACCTGACGCGATAACCGCTGTGCCGATGTATCAGCAGACAATGGTACGGATTCCGGAGCAAAAACACGCGGCATTGTTCGTATCGACGAACCAATGAGATCCTATTCGCGCCACTACGGTGTTTCGTAGCAGGGGTTGTATGCGGGTTTAAAAGGCGGCGTCAAGCTTCTGTAGGGAAATCACTGATGCGGTCAAAAAACCGGCACGCGTATCATTCGTACCGACGCTGATCACGTCCGACAGAATTTCCGCCGCTCGCCATGATGGTCGAGCGGTTTTCTTTTTGTGGCGACGGTTCCGGTGTTCTGCGTGCGTGCGCGCCGCATCAGCCTTGGCGCGCGACGATACGCTCGCCGTCGATTTCCAATGGCCCGTTGCGCACGGCCAATTCCTCAACGATCGTTCGCACTAACGTGGGCCACTCGGCGCGCGGCTTGAGCATCGATGCGGCGGCGTGCATCACGGCGGCGTCGTCGAGCATTCGCAGCACGGTGTCGAAGTGCATCGCGCGAACTTCGAGCAGCTTGAACACGATCAACACCTTCAACGCATTCTTCGCGTTACGCGCCGGGTCGGCCCGTAGCCACGCGACGCGTGAAAACGCCCGCTCGAGCGCCTCGTCGACGTTCGTGAAGGGTGGGCCATGCCCTGGAATCACGAGCCGCACGTCGAGCTTCGCGATGGTTTCGAGAACCGACTGTTCTTCGGCGAAACCGCTTTCACCTTCCAGTTCGGGAAAGATCACGCCAAAGCCGTTTTCCCACAGCGCGTCCGCACTGATCAGGATGCGTTCGCTCGCGCAATACAGCATCAACGAATGCGGATCGTGGCCCGGCGCGCCGAGCACCTGCCAGTCGAGCGCGCCGAGCCGCAATGGCGCGCCGGGCGCGATCGTCCCGGTGAAGGTGAAGCGCTCGCAGCGCTGGCCGGTGGCGCGAAACGTCAGACGGGTTTCGTCCCAGTCGCGCACCGCGTCGGCTTCGGATGCGGGAATCGCGGTACGGCACGGCCATGTCGACTGCAATAGCGCGTTGCCGCCGCAGTGATCCGAATGCAGGTGTGTGTTGACGATCAGATCGAGCCCGCGCGCACCGAGCGCCTGCTTCACCAGCGCGACGGTTTGCGGCGCGTGCGTCGCGTAACCGGTATCGACCAGCGCGGCGCACGTGTCGTCAACCAGCAGTACGTTGTTCGACGAAAGCCAGCCGCGCTCGAAAACTCGAATCGATTCAGGCAGTGTGATCATGGTGCGCTTGTGTTCACGTTCGTTTCCGCCGACGCTTCGGGCTTCGCCATCACAAGAATGGTCGACGTGCCGATCAGCATGGTGTCGCCGCGCTGATTCACCACGCTGCCTTCGAGATGCGTCAGATCGCCGTTCAGACTCGGCTTCCAGTAAGCGTCGCGCACACGCCAGGTGATTGTCAGCGTATCGTTCGCGTGGACCGCTTTCTTCAGCTTGATATCGAACTCGAGTCCGAGTGGCTGCGCATAGGTTGAAAAATGGGTGGCCAGCAGCGCCATGAAATACGCGGTGGGTTGCGTGCCCGATGCGATCAGACCGCCGAAGCGGCTTTGCGCGGCATAGGCGTCGTCGTGATGCAGCGGGTTGAGGTCGTTGACGAGCGTGGCGAACGATTTCACCGATTCCGCCGAGAGTTCGAGCGTCGAGCTGAACGTTTCGCCGACCGTCACGATGCGAGGCGCAGCGTTCATCGCTGGGCCTTTGCCTGTCTGGCCATGAATTCCGCGTGACGTTCCTCGATCGCGTTCCAGACCGTGCGCTTCGCGTCGTCGTCGAATAACGACCAGCCGGCGATTTCGTCGATGGTGCGCAAACAGCCTTCGCACCAGCCGGTGGAGGCGTCCATTCTGCACACGCTGATGCAGGGTGACGGCACGGCGGCCTCGTCGTCTTCGTTGTCGATGCCCGCTGTCATGGCGTCACGCCGTCTCGCGCAGCGCCACGTCGATCACCGGCGCGCCCGTTAGCGCGATCAACTCCTGCGCCGTCAGATTAAACACGGCATGCGGATGACCTGCCGCCGCCCACAGGCTGTCGAGCGTCAGCAGATCGGCATCGATCAGCGTGACGGGTTCGGTGGCATGGCCGATCGGGCACACGCCGCCGATTGCATAGCCGGTTTTCTCGCGCACGAACTTCGCATCCGCACGGCCGATCTCGCCGACTTGCGCCGCCACCTTCTTTTCGTCGACGCGATTTGCGCCGCTCGCGACTACCAGCACCGGTGCGTCGTCTTCGCGGCGGCGAAACAGAATCGACTTGGCGATCTGCGCAACCGAACAGCCGAGGCCGGCGGCAGCTTCGGCGGAGGTTTTGCCGGTTTCCGGCAGCATCACGATCCGGCCCGCGTGGCCGCGCTCGCGCAACAATTGCGCGACGCGGCGCGCGGAATCGGGCAACGCGGTGAGGTCGTCCGGTTCGAGAGAAGCGTGGTCCGTCATTGTTCTATGTCCTGATCGAGATGCGGGGTCAAACGCAGTTGGCCTGTTCGCTGCGTGCTTTGGCAAGCAGGGCCTTGCCGGCGCGCGACACGTTCGGCCGGCCAATCGACGTCGAAATGAAATCACCGATTGCGACGACTTGCGCGAGGTCGATGCCGGTTTCGATGCCGAGGCCGTTCATCAGATAGAGCACGTCTTCGGTCGCGACATTGCCGGTTGCGCCCTTGGCATACGGACAGCCGCCAAGCCCAGCCACGGACGCGTGATAGATCTCGATGCCTTCCTGCAACGCGGCGTAGATGTTCGCGAGCGCTTGCCCGTAGGTGTCGTGGAAGTGACCCGACAGACGTTCGCGCGGGAACACGCGGGTGACCGCCTCGAACACTTCGCGCGTGCGCTTCGGCGTACCGACGCCGATGGTGTCCGCGATATCGATTTCGTCGCAGCCGAGCGCCGCGAAACGTTCGACCACATCGACCACCGACGCGACCGGCACCTCGCCTTGATACGGGCAACCGAGCGCGCACGACACGCTGCCGCGAATTCGCAGGCCGTGTTCCTTCGCCGCTTGCGCGACCGGTACGAATCGGTCGATGCTTTCCGCGATGCTGCAATTGATGTTCTTCTGCGAGAACGCTTCGCTGGCCGCGCCGAAGATCACGATCTCATCCGCGCGGGCGGCGAGTGCGCCCTCGAAGCCGCGCAGATTCGGCGTCAGCACCGAGTAGATCGTGCCGGCCCGGCGCTCGATGCCGGCCATCACGTCGGCGCCATCGGCCATTTGCGGCACCCATTTCGGCGAGACGAACGACGCGGCTTCGACGTTGCGAAAGCCCGCCGCCGCCAGGCGGTTGATCAGCTCGATCTTGACCGCGGTGGGGACGAATTCTTTTTCGTTCTGCAGTCCGTCCCGCGGACCGACTTCGACGATTTTGACGCGTTGTGGCAAGGCCATGATATGTCTCCGTCCCATGCAATGAGCCCGCGCGTGGCGGTGCTCTTTCAGTTGTTCAACTGGATTCGATGGCGGTGTTCAAACCCGCCCTCAGTATCCACGTTCGATATCGACCACGCCGCTCACCGTCTCGCCGCGCGTCAGCGCCACTATCTTCTGTGCGACTTGCACGACGCTCTCGTCGCGCAAGGTGAGCGCCGACATGTGCGGCGTAATCGTGATGCGCGGTTCCCGCCAGAACGGATGGTCGGGCGGCAACGGTTCTTCGCGAAACACGTCCAGCGTCGCGGCGGCGATCTGGCCGCCGGCGAGCGCTTCGAGCAGATCCTGTTCGACCAGATGCCCGCCGCGTGCGACGTTGATCAGATAGGCACCCTTCGCGAGCTTCGAGAAAGTGTGCCGGTTCAGCACGTCGCCCGTATCCGGCGTATGCGGCAACAGATTCACCAGCACCTTCACGCCATCGAGAAACGCGTCGAACTGCGCGTCGCCGGCAAAGGTCGCGATGCCGTCGATTTGCCGCGCGCTGCGGCTATACCCGCGCACCGGCATGCCGAACGCCGCGACCGCTTGCGCGACATGCGCACCGAGCACGCCGAGACCGAGCACGCCAACCGTGAAGGTGTCGCGTCGGTGCGGCTCGAGCACTTCCCAGCGGCGCTCGCTTTGCAGCGTCTGATACTCGTCGAAACGGCGCAGATAGCGCAGCACGGCATGCGTGACATATTCGGCCATCTGCGCAGCCATGCCGGTGTCTTCGAGCCGGATCAAGCGGGCGTTGCGCGGCAGCGTGCCGGGTTGCTCGTGTTCGAGCCCGAGAATCGCATCGACGCCCGCGCCGAGATTGAAGATCGCGCGCAGATCGTCGCGGCCGGCCAGCATCTCGCGCGGCGGACGCCACACGACCGCGAAATCAGCGGGTGCGGTGTCGCCGGGTTGCCATTCGCGCAGGTCGGCTTCCGGCAGCGCGCGGGCGAAGTCGTGAAGCCACGCGGCGGCGTCGGCATGCTGCATGTAAAAAAGGATTTTCATACGGTCCGGAGTGCGCATGCGTGCGCGAGTCTGATGACGGAAAAGGCCCGGCGGGACGGCTGCACCGCCCGCCGCGCTTCAGACGACGCTTGCTGCATGGGGCCTCCTGCTTTTATGGATAGGCTTCATTCTACTTTTTCGACGCGAATCGCGCGCGTTTGCGCACGGGCGTGCGGTTTTGGCCCTGTATTCGCCCCATAAACAAAGCACAAAAACTTGGTTCGCCCTTGCGGCGTCAGGCGGGACAATCAATTCCCGGATTCCGGCAGCGAGGGACTCACATGCTTTCATGCACCAAATCGACATGGCCGCCGCGACTGGTCACCGTTCCCGGTCTGCACGGCAGCGAAGGCGCGCACTGGCAAAGCTGGCTTGAACGGCAATTCGCGCGCTCGCTGCGCGTCGAGCAGGCCGACTGGGATGCACCGGACGTCGCGCTGTGGGCAAAGTCGCTGCGCGACCTGCTCGCGCGCGAACGTGGCCCGTTCGTGCTCGCCGCGCACAGCTTCGGCTGCCTTGCTACCGCGCATGCGTTGCAGCAGGCGTCGTGTGCGAACGATGTAGTCGGCGTGCTGTTCGTCGCACCGGCTAGCCCGCAGAAATTTGCTTTCGCCGGCCCGTTCGACGCGCGACGTCTCGGCGTGCCGTCGATTCTGATCGGCAGCGAAACCGATCCTTGGATGACGCTCGCCGGCGCGCGCGATCTCGCGCAGCGTTTCGGCAGCGCCTTCGTCAATCTGGGCGACGCAGGTCATATCAACACCGCGGCGGGATTCGGGCCGTGGCCGCGTGCCAAGTATTTCGTCGACACCCTGGTGCATTGCGCGGCGCCGTTGCGCTTTCGCGAGGAGACGCTCGAGCTCGCGCAGCATGCGTTCGTTTGAGTGTCCAAACGGGCGCGAGTGAACACGTAAGCAATCCGTTAGAATCCCGCTTCACGCTGCACGTTTGTGTGGCCGCAGTTTTTCATCATCGACAGGCGGGGACAAGAAAGATGGCAGGCAACACGGGGACATCGCGCTGGCTGGCAGCCGGCATGACGGCAATCACGCTCGCGCTCGGCGGCGTGTCGACAGCATACGCGGACACGTCGCTGCTGAACGTGTCGTACGACGTGACGCGCGAGTTGTACAAGGACATCAATGCCGGCTTCATTGCGGCATATAAGCAGAAGAGCGGCGAGACCGTCTCGATTCGCCAGTCGCATGGCGCGTCGAGCGCGCAGGCACTATCGGTGCTGCAAGGCCTGCAGGCCGACGTCGTGACGATGAACCAGCCGAACGACATCGACCTGCTCGCCGAAAAGGGCCAACTGGTGCCCGCCAACTGGCGCGCGCGTCTGCCCGACGACAGTGCCCCGTACACCACCACGATGGTGTTCCTCGTGCGCAAGGGCAATCCGAAGCACATCAAGGACTGGGACGACCTCGCCAAACCCGGCGTGCAAGTGGTGATCGCCAATCCGAAGACGTCCGGTAACGGCCGCTACACGTATCTGGCTGCATGGGGTTATCGCAAGCAGCACGGTGGCAGCGATGCGCAGGCGCTCGACTTCGAAAAGGCCATCTTCAAGAATGTGCCGGTGCTCGATACGGGCGGCCGTGGCGCGACCACGACCTTCACGCAACGCGGTATCGGCGACGTGCTGGTGACGTTCGAAAACGAAGTGTCGTTGATCGATACGGGTGTCGGCGCGGGCAATTTCGAGGCGGTGTATCCGTCGGTGAGCCTGCTGGCCGCGCCGCCGGTTTCGATCGTCGACAAGGTGGTCGACAAGCGCGGCACGCGCAAGGAAGCGCAGGCGTATCTCGACTATCTGTGGTCGCCGGCCGCGCAGGAAATCATTGCGGAACATCATCTGCGTCCGCGTGACAAGAACGTGCTCGCGAAGCACGCGGGCGAATTCAAGCCGATCAAGACCTTCACGGTCGAAGAGATGTTCGGCAGCTGGCAGAAAGCGCAGCAAACGCATTTTTCTGACGGCGGCACGTTCGATCAGATCATCGTCGACAAGAAGTAATCGTCATCCGGACGTAGAAAGGCCACCTCGGAAACGAGGTGGCCTTTTTTATGGCACGTGCTTCGTAAGCAGCTTAGTTCGGTGCTGCCTGCGTGTTGTGCTCATGCGCGCAGCCCTGTTCGCAACCGCTCTGATCCTGCGGCATCTGTTGCGCCGCTTCCGCGCGGATACCCAGCCGTTCGAGCAGCTTGCGGTCCGCTTCGGCTTGCGGGTTGCTGGTGGTCAGCAACTGGTCGCCGTAGAAAATCGAGTTCGCGCCGGCGAGGAAGCACAAGGCCTGCAACGCTTCGTCCATCTGTTCGCGTCCTGCCGACAGACGCACCATCGCGCGCGGCATCGTAATGCGTGCAACCGCAATCGTGCGGACGAACTCGAACGGATCGATCGCTTCGGTGCCGGTCAGCGGCGTGCCTTCCACCTGCACGAGGTTGTTGATCGGCACCGATTCCGGATACGGCTCCATGTTCGCCAGTTGCGCGATCAGGCCGGCGCGCTCGCGGCGCGATTCGCCCAGTCCGACAATCCCGCCGCAGCACACGTTGATGCCCGCATCGCGTACGCGTTCCAGCGTGTCGAGGCGGTCCTGATAGGTGCGCGTCGAAATGATCTGGCCGTAGAACTCCGGCGACGTATCGAGGTTGTGGTTGTAGTAGTCGAGGCCCGCTTCACGCAGACCTTGCGCCTGATGAGTTTCCAGCATGCCGAGGGTCACGCAGGTTTCGAGGCCCATCGCCTTCACGCCGCGGATCATGTCCTTGATCGGTTCGAGGTGGCGGTCCTTCGGATTGCGCCACGCCGCGCCCATGCAGAAGCGCGTCGCACCGTTTTCCTTGGCGGCCCTGGCGGCAGCCAGTACTTCATCGACCGGCATCAGCTTGTCGGCCTGCAGCCCCGTGTCGTGATGCACCGACTGCGGACAGTATGCGCAATCTTCTTCGCAGCCGCCGGTCTTGATCGACAGCAGCGTCGACAGTTGCACGGTGTTCGCATCGAAGTGTTCGCGATGGGTTTGCTGCGCGCGGAACATCAGGTCGCTGAACGGCAGTTCGTACAGCGCGACGATGTCGGCGACGCGCCACTTTGCCATCGGCTTGGCGCCTGCGGCGGCGTGCTTGGCGTTCTGGTTGGTAGCGGCCGTGTCGGCAGGCGTCGGAGCGATGTTCAGTTGCGTCATGTCGTCAATCCTCATGGATGGATGTAATGGTTTTTCAGCGCTGCGCGTGGCGCAGCGTCTGCAGGAGCCGGTTGATGTCGAGTTGATCCGCCGCGAGCTCGGGCGACGCCGGGCTCAAATGCGGCACGATGCCGAGCAGGGGCGCGTCGTGTTCGCGCGCCAGATGCTCGCGAATCGAGGCGATGTTTTCGTCGGGGAACGTCATGGCCGGATCGACGCGATTCGCCACCCAGCCGGCGAGTGTCAACCCGCGCGCGGCGATCGCTTCGGCGGTGAGCAGCGCGTGGTTGATGCAGCCGAGGCGCATGCCGACCACCAGCACGACCGGCAGTTTCAGCGCGACGGCGAGATCGGCGGTGTCTTGCGTGGCGGTCAGCGGCACGCGAAAACCGCCGACGCCTTCGACCACGACGACGTCCGCCTGCTGCACAGCCTGCCGATGGCAAGCGACGATGTGGTCGAGATCGAACGTGATGTTTTCCAGCGCGGCGGCGATATGCGGCGCCGCGGGTTCTTTCAGCAGATACGGCGTGCGAAGCGCCGGCGGCAGCAGGACGCTCGACGCGGCGTCCAGTTGATCCGCGTCTTCGTTATGCAATACACCGTTCACTTCGAACGCGCCCGCGGCAATCGGCTTCATCGCGGCGGCTTGCAGGCCCTCGCGAACGAAACCGCGCAGGAGTGCCGCGGACACGAAGGTCTTGCCGATTTCCGTATCGGTGCCGGTGACGAAGAGCGACAGTGCACTTTGATTCGACTTACTCATGCCGCCTTCGCTTCGAGTTGTTGCAAGCCCGCTTCGAGGCGGTCCAGATCTGCTTGGGAGTGCGCGGCGGAAAGCGAAATGCGTAGCCGCGACGTACCTACGGGCACGGTCGGCGGACGGATCGCCGGCACCCAGAGACCCGCGCGATCGAGCGTGGCCGCGATATCGAGCGTCGCGTCGTTCGCGCCGATGATCAGCGGCTGCACGGCGGTATGCGAATCGACCGGCAGCCACGGCGTGGCCTTCAGCATCGCGCGTGTGCGCTCGATCAGTTGCTGGAGATGGGCGCGCCGCGCGTCACCTTCTTCGCCACCGATGATCCGCAGACTCGCCGACACCGCATGCGCCGCAGCAGGCACCGACGCGGTCGTGAAGATATACGGACGCGCGCGCTGCACGAGCCATTCGATCACGGTCTCATGCGCGGCGACGAATGCGCCGGATACGCCCGCCGCCTTGCCGAGCGTGCCGATCGAAATCAGATTCGGCGAGCGCAACGCGGCCTGGGCGATCGCGCCGCGACCTTGCGGGCCGAGCACGCCGAAACCGTGCGCATCGTCGACGATCAGCCATGCGCCGTGCTGTTCCGCGAGTTCGAGCAAACGGGCGAGCGGGGCGATATCGCCGTCCATGCTGAACACGGTATCGGAGACGATGACTTTGACGTCCGCATCCGACGCGTCGAGCATCGCGCTCAGAGCATCCGTGTCGCAGTGCGGATAGATCTGCACGTCGGCGCGTGACAGGCGCGCGCCGTCGATCAGCGACGCGTGATTCAGCGCATCCGAGAAGAGTGTCGTGCCGCGCCCCGCGAGCGCGGTGAGCGTCGCGAGATTCGCCATGTAGCCGGTGCTGAAGTAGAGCGCGCGTGCGTTGTCGACGAAGCCGCCGGCGAACTCGGCCAGATCGTCTTCCAGTTGCGCATGGGCGCGCGAGTGGCCGCCTAGCAGATGCGAACCGCCGCTGCCTGCGCCGTAGCGTTGTGCACCCTCGGCGATGGCCGCGATCAGTTGCGGATGTGCGGCGAGGCCGAGATAGTCGTTACTGGCGAAGCCGATGATTGCGCGGCCGTCGACCGTCATGTGCGCGGCGCACGGTGTGTCTGCCGTGCGGCGACGACGACGCAGACCGCGCGCGTCGATCTCCTTGAGGCCTTCGGTGAGTGTGTCGAGCAGATGCATTAGCGGGTCTCCGCAAGCGTGGCTTCGAAGGTTTCGCGTGTGCGCGAGGCGAGCAGCGCGATTTCTTCGTCGTCCAGGATGTAGGGGGGCATCAGATACACCGTCGTCGAAATCGGGCGCAGCAGCAGTTCACGCCGCAACGCGTTTTCGAAGAAACGGCGCGAGAATGTTTTGGCTTGCTGAGCATCGTCGATTGCGGCGTCGAACGCGAAGATCGTGCCGCACTGACGCAGATTGCGCACGTGCGGGTGTTCGGCTAGCGGCGCGAGCGCGGCCCTCAGCTTCGCCGATTTCTGCGCGTTGACGGCGAGTACGTTGTCGCTCGCGAACAGATCGAGCGTGGCGAGCGCCGCGCGGCACGCGAGCGGATTGCCCGTGTACGAATGCGAGTGCAGGAAACCGCGGGCGGTATCGTCGTGATAGAAGGCTTCGAAAATTTCATCGCGCGACAGCACGATCGAGAGTGGCAGATAGCCACCGCTGATGCCTTTCGACAGGCACAGGAAGTCCGGCCAGATGCCGGCCTGTTCGCATGCGAAGAAGGTGCCTGTGCGTCCGCAGCCGACTGCGATTTCATCCGCGATCAGATGCACCCCGTACTGATCGCAGAGCGCGCGCAAGCCGGCGATATACGACGGATCGTGCACGGCCATGCCGGCCGCGCATTGCACCAGCGGCTCGACGATCAGCGCGGCGATTTTCGTGGCGCGGGCTTCGAACAGCGACCGGACCTGATCGAGTGCGTGGCGTGCGACGTCGGCTGCGCTTTCGCCTGGCTGCGCGAAGCGCGCATCGGGCGACGCGACGACGTGTGCGTTGCGGATCAGCGGATCGTAGGCGTCCTTGAAGAGTGCGACGTCGGTGACGCCGAGCGCGCCGATGGTTTCGCCGTGATAGCTGTTGGCGACGCAGACGAATTCCTGCTTGTCGGCGAAGCCGCGATTGCGCCACGAGTGGAAGCTCATCTTCAATGCGATCTCGACGGCCGATGCGCCGTCGGATGCAAAGAACGCGTGGCCGAGCGTGTTGCCGGTGAGCGCGCCGAGGCGCTCCGCGAGTTCGATGGCGGGCTCGTGTGTGCAGCCGGCGAGCATGGCGTGTTCGAGCGTATCGAGCTGATCTTTGAGGGCTGCGTTGATGCGCGGATTCGCGTGCCCGAACAGGTTGACCCACCAGGAGCTGATCGCGTCCAGATAGCGGTTGTTTGCGCGGTCGTAGAGCCACGCGCCCTGGCCGCGCGCAACCGGGATGAGCGGCAGGCGTTCATGGTGCTTCATCTGGGTGCAGGGGTGCCAGACGGCACGCAGGCTGCGGGTAATCCAGTCTTCAGGAGATGCTGAGTTTTCCAAAGGGTACTCCGAGGTGCTTTTTTGCCGTTGCATGGCGGGCTTTTTTTTAGGGCCTTTTCAGTCGCGCGGCGGTTTTTTCTGGCGCTGCGCGCGGCCTTGCGATGGCGTGCGGGGTCGAGATTAGCTGTTTATTTCGCGCTGTGCACTAGGGGTTCGGGGTGGTTTTTTGCCTGCGGCGCTGGGGTTGGGGGCTGTTCCGTGCAGGTGGTTTCTGTTTCGCTCAGAAGGTTGCCGATCGGCGGAGTTGACGACGGCAAAGTAGTGGGTCCTTGTGGGCGGGAAATGGGGTGGGTTGTGGCTGATCGGCGGGTTTTTGGCTGTTTGGCGGTTTGGTTGTTGGTCTGGGTTTTGGGGTTTGTTTGCTGTTTTCGTGGTTTGTTCTGGTG
Organism: Paraburkholderia fungorum; assembly: GCF_902833645.1. Lineage (GTDB taxonomy): Bacteria > Pseudomonadota > Gammaproteobacteria > Burkholderiales > Burkholderiaceae > Paraburkholderia > Paraburkholderia fungorum. Next base: position 968,663 of record NZ_CADFGE010000001.1, on the reverse strand, counting down.
TTGGTCTTTTGGTCTTTTTGGCCTTTCCTTGAATTGTTAGTGGTCTATTAGCGTTGCCCCTGTGCGGGGCGGCACCTACTTTTCTTTGCCTGCCGCAAAGAAAAGTAGGCAAAAGAAAGCGGCTCACACCGCTAATTCTTAAGCGGGTCCCCCGCACAGTAGCGGTAGTGGTGCATCTGGAATCCGTGCCCTCGCGCACTCCGCGCCGTTGACAAAGGACTCATCAGCTCCCACTCCGCACTGCGTGCGTCGCGGACGGGGCTGCCAGGGAAACCAGCGGCTTCGCTCGGCGCAGCGGGAGCCTTCGGCTTCGCCTCGGCCCGGCGCTCCCGCTCTGATTGGTGAACCCGCTTCAAAGGAAATGTCGTGCGTCGCATTCGCGGTGCGATCGCGATAGCTGCCGCGGTTGTGCTTACAGCAGAAGCGACGGTGAGTCAGGGAGGGGGGCAAACGCGAGAGCGAAGCGACATCGCGGTGGCAGCGATGCAACGGCGAATCACGAAATGGGGCAAACGGGAGAAGCAAACCACAGCTTGATCGCAGCGACGCAAAGACGAGTCAGGGAACGGAGCAAACCGCGGAAGCGAAAATCCGGCGGCCGGTTTTATGAGCCGGGTATCGGCGCGCGCAGCGCCGCCGGAGGTATGACTGCCTTGTCACTGAGGCGGAGTGTGCGAGGCGACAGATTCCAGATGCACCACTACCGTGGTTGCGCGGGGGACCCGCTTATGAGCTTGCGGTGTGAAGCCGCTTTCTTTGCTTACTTTCTTTGCGGCGGCAAAGAAAGTAAGTGCCGCCCCGCACAGGGGCAACGCTAATAGACCACTAACACAGCAAGGAAAGGCCAAAAGACCAGAAAGGCAACGCCAAAACAAACCACAAACACAGCAAGGCAAACGCCCAAAATCCAGATCAACAACAAACCGGCCGAGCAGGCCCCACCTCTTAACCCTCAATTCCGGCTAGCAATAGCCCCCTGCCCACCAGCAGAATCCGCCGTCTGCGAAGACCCAGCCCCTCCCCAAACAACGGAGTTATTAACCGCATACAACCGGCATGGCGCCGAACTCTGCTTCTGGCAATTAGCAATCGCCACCGTCATCGGATCATCGCCCCCTTCGGCCCACGACCACGCACCGGTATCCGACACAGCAAAAGCCCGACTAGGATACTGATGCAGGAAATTCCGATACCCATTCCGGCCAGCTTCATCGACATACGGCACAGAGTCGACCGCATCGACAGCAGCAAACCCACTCGCCTTAGGCATGGAAGGATCCGCCACGCGATACTGCACGCCGGTAGGCATCCCCACCCTGGCAAGGAAAGCCTCGACCGCAGGCCACCACACATGCACGCCATCACGATCGCCCACGAGCCGATGCGCGTCATTCTTGTAGTTGCCGAAATCCACCATCTTCGCGCTCGCACCGTGCGCGGCATACGCGGCGTACATGCCGGCCACCAGCGGCGCGGTCCACACCGAATCGTTATCGCCGTACAACCACAGCGAAGGCACCTTCGTTTTCTCGCCATACGCGCCGAACGCGCGCGTCAGGTTGCCCTGCCAGTCAGCGCATGCGTCCTGCCGCAAACCACCCGAGAAATTGATCAGCGCCCGCACGCCCGGTGCAGCGTCAGGCCCGTAAGCGATCGTCGCCAGACCGCCGTGCGAAGTGCCGGCCACCACGATGTGCGTGGCGTCAACGTAAGGCTGCTTCGACATGTAGTTGATCGTCGCGGCGACGTCGCCAGCCTGGTCGATACCGTTGCGCTCGACGTCGCAACCGTCCTGCTGATAAGTGCCGCCGGAATGGCCGAAGCCCTGGCGGTTCGGCGCCACCACCACATAGCCGCGACGCACGAATTCACGCGCGAACGGCAGCGGGTCGCTGCGCTCCTGCGTGCGCGGGTCGCCAGGAATCTTGCCGTGATTGAAAACGATCATCGGAAACGGACCCGGGCCGTCCGGCTTGTAGATCGTCGTTTCGAGCGTGATGCTGCCGGCAGCGTCGACCGGCACGCGGATGATCTGTTCGTTGAGACCGGCGGTGGGCAAATAGACGTCGTCGTCGAGCGCGATGCGCGGCACGTGCGCGCGGGTGAGAGGCCCTGCCTGGGTGTCGTCAAGCGGGTCGGCATGCGCGAGCGCGACAGCGCATATCGCCGTTGCACACGTCACCGCACACTTCGTCAGAACCTTGCTGAACACCATTGACGCACCTGCCTCAAAAACCTGCCCAGAACACCGTGATGCCTTGTCCGTCGAATGTCATCGCTGACAGTTGCCTTTCATCGGCGTTTTCGACAAACAAAAACACACTCGCGTACGTAGTGCGCTATGCGCACGCACGCTGATCGAGATCGCACGGGATGAACCCAAACGGCTGACGCGACCCCACGCGCCGATGATGAGCGCCACACATGCCGCCTGAAACCGCCGTCGAACCCTTACTGGTGGGCTATCGGCCGGAGCCTGCGCATTTTGCGGATTCGGTATGCACCTGTTCTCGCAATGTGACGTCACAAACCTACGGCCCCATCCTGGCACGACAATTTTGTTTTGTGCAATCAAGGAGAACCCGTGGCGCAAAAATTGCCGTCTGCGGAGCAGGGTCCTTTCGCCTTGGCGGCGCAGCAAAGCCGCCTCGCGGACGCTGCGTGGCTGTGCGAAGTAATGTGCTGCAACATACGCGCTGTGGCGTCGGGCCAACACGAAAAAAAGCCCTCGTTAGAGGGCCACATGTAATCACGACGCTCTCTGCGTCATTGCCTCGTGTAAGGGCAGGTAAGGCGCGGCTTATTCATTGACGTCACCGTCGACATAGCGCCAGCGTCCGTCGTCGCCGCGGACAAAGCGGCTCAGTTCGTGCAGCCGGTGAGCGCGGCCGCCGACCTTGTATCGTGCGACGAATTCAACGGTTGCATGCTGGGTGTCGGTTTCGGTGAAGGCCTTGATCTGCAGTCCGAGCCAACGCGGTGCGTCGGGGGCAGCAGGGTCGGCGTCGAGTTCCGCGGGGCAGGTGTGCGGTGCCCAGGTCGCCCGCAGGTAATCCGTTGCGCCCACAACATATGCGCTGTAACGCGAGCGCATCAGTTCGAGCGCGCGCGGCGCGGTTTCGCCGCCATCGATATAGCGGCCGCAACATTGCGCGAAGCGGGGCGGTTTGGCGCCGCTGCGCTGATCGGGCGCGGCGCCGCCGCATGGGCAGTCGGAAGGTCGTTGCATCGACAACAATGGCTTGATCATCAGACGTTCAGGCAAGACCGCGCGCGATCAGGATTTTCTGGATGTCACTGGTGCCTTCGTAAATCTGGCACACGCGCACATCGCGGTAGATGCGCTCGACCGGGAAGTCGTTCAGATAACCGTAGCCGCCATGGATCTGCAAGGCCGCCGAGCAGATGCGCTCGGCGGCTTCCGAGGCGAACAGCTTCGCCATCGCGGCCTCGGTCAGACACGGCTGGCCTGCGTCCTTTAGCGACGCCGCGTGCCAGATCAACTGGCGGGCGGCTTCGAGTTGCGTCGCCATATCGGCGAGACGGAACTGCACGGCCTGGTGCGAGAACAGCGGCTGGCCAAAGCTCTCGCGTTCCTTCGCGTAGCCCAATGCCGCCTCGAACGCGGCACGCGCCATCCCGACGCTCTGCGCCGCGATTCCGATCCGTCCGCCTTCGAGCCCCGATAGCGCAATCCGATAGCCTTCGCCTTCCGCGCCAATCAGATTCGCGGCCGGTACGCGGCAGTCCTCAAAAATAATCTGCGCCGTGTCTGACGAATGCTGGCCGAGCTTTTCCTCGACTCGTGTGACGACGTATCCTTTCGTATCGGTCGGCACGATAAACGCGCTGATGCCGCGCTTGCCCGCCGCCTTGTCGGTCACGGCCATGACGATCGCAACATCGCCGTTCTTGCCGCTCGTGATGAACTGTTTGACACCGTTCAGCACGTAGCTGTCGCCATCGCGTGTCGCGGTGGTGCGCAACGCGGATGCATCCGAGCCCGCTTGCGGTTCAGTCAGGCAAAACGCGCCGAGCATCTCACCGCGCGCGAGCGGCGTGAGCCAATCGCGTTTCTGCGCGTCGTTGCCATAGGTCAGCAGAATGCTGCACACCGGGCAATTGTTGACGGAAATCGCGGTCGAGGTACCGCCGTCGCCGGCCGCGATTTCTTCGAGGATCAGCGCGAGCGCCAGCGCGTCCATGCCGGCGCCGCCATAAGCCTCGGGCACCAGCACGCCGTACGCGCCGAGTTCGGCGAGCTGGCGATGCACCTCTTTCGGAAAAATACGCTCGCGGTCCCATTGCGCCGCGTGCGGGGTGACCGCTTCGCGGACGAACGTGCGTACCGCGTCGCGGATCATCTGGTGATCCTGATCAAGCACCATGGCTCGGTCTCCTTTTTAGTCTCTCCAGGTGTCTTCTCACCAGTCGAGCGCCGTGCCGTCATATTGATAGAAGCGGCCGTTGAACGCGTCGTGCGCGGCGGCCGCCTGTGCGAGCACTTCGCGCATGCCGGTCACGCTGCGCGCAGGATCGATCGCCGCCTGCGCGCCGCCCATGTCGGTGCGCACCCAACCCGGGTGCAGCGAAATACACGTGGCGCGTGTGGTAGTGAGCGAGGCGACTTTCAGCGCGTCGTTGAGCGCCGCCTTACTCGCCCGATACAGCCAGCCAGTCGTGCCGCTTGCGTCGCTGATGCTGCCCATCTTGCTCGAAATCACCGCGAACACGCCGCCGGCTTCTTCGACGAGCGGCAGCAGGATCGGCATCAGTTGCATCGGACCACGCACATTGGTGTGCATGACCAGATCGAAGTCTTCAGCCGTGATGGTTTCGATGTCCTCGGTGTGCGGGCCGAACACGCCCGACACCACGACCGCCACGTCGAGCCGTTCGCCGTCGAGCCGCCAGCCGAGCGCGGCGATTTCCTCGGGCTCGGTGACGTCGAGTGAGAAGGTCTCGGCGCCGAGCATTTTCAGCGCGTCGAGCGCGGCGCCGTCGCGCGCGGTGGCGAGTACGCGCCAGCCGCTTTTCCTGTATTGCCGCACAAACTCCTGACCGATGCCGCGCGACGCACCCACGATCAACACTGTCTTCATCGAATCACCTCAAGCTTCAGAACGCCGGCAAACGGCGCGTCAAACCAGTTCGATACCCATCGCGGTCGCTTCGCCGCCGCCGATGCACAGCGTCGCGACGCCGCGCTTGCCGCCGCGCTGTCTCAACGCGCCGATCAGCGTGACGAGAATCCGCGCGCCCGATGCGCCGATCGGGTGGCCGAGCGCGCAGGCGCCGCCGTTCACGTTGACCTTGTCGTGCGGCAGACGGTGTTCCTTCATCGCCGCCATCGTGACCACCGCGAAGGCTTCGTTGATTTCGTACAGATCCACCTCGTCGGCGCGCCAGCCGTTCTTCTCGAACAGCTTGCGAATCGCACCGACCGGCGCGGTGGTGAACTTGGCCGGTTCCTGCGCGAAGGTGGCGTGGCCGACCACGCGAGCAAGCGGCTCGACACCGAGACGTTTCGCGGTCGATTCGCGCATCATCACGAGCGCTGCCGCACCGTCGGAAATCGACGATGAGTTCGCCGCCGTGACCGTGCCGGTTTTGCTGAACGCGGGCTTGAGCGTTGGGATTTTGTCGAGGTTCGCTTTGAACGGCTGCTCGTCGTGGTCGATGGTCACGTCACCCTTGCGGCTTTCCACCTTCACCGGCGCGATTTCCCACGTGAACGAACCGTCTTCATTCGCGCGCTTCGCCCGGTTCAGGGACTCGACGGCGAACGCGTCCTGCGCTTCGCGCGTGAAGTCGAACGACGCCGCGCATTCTTCGGCGAAGGTGCCCATCAAACGGCCTTTTTCATACGCGTCTTCGAGACCGTCGTAGAACATGTGGTCGATCACCTGGCCGTGGCCCATGCGCATGCCGTTACGCGCTTTCGGCAACAGGTAAGGTGCGTTGGTCATGCTCTCCATGCCGCCCGCGACGATCACGTCGACCGAGCCGGCGGCCAGCATGTCATGCGCGAACATCGCCGCGCGCATGCCGGAACCGCACATCTTGTTGACCGTGGTGCTGCCGGTGGCGAGCGGCAAGCCCGCACCGAGCGCGGCCTGACGCGCTGGCGCCTGGCCCTGGCCGGCGGGCAGCACGCAGCCCATGACTACTTCGTCGATCTGCTCCGGCTTCAGGCCCGCGCGTTGCACGGCGGCCTCGATCGCCACCGAGCCCAGTTGCGGCGCGGTGAGCGAAGCGAAATCGCCCTGAAATGCCGCCATGGGCGTGCGGGCCACACCGACGATCACGATCGGATCAGCTTTTGTATCACTCATGTTTGCCTCCTTCATGTTTGAGTTCCTCGATCACACCTTCGACAATCGCCGGCACGGCACCGAGCTGGGCCGCGTCGGCGGCAGCCATGTCGCTGTCTTCCTTGTACGCGCCACCGGCCGATACCGCGGCGAGGCAGTTCCTGTACGTTGCATCGAGCGCCGCCGGGTCGTTGACGGTCATCCCCAGGTTGCGAACCTTGCCGTCGTGTACGCCATACACCCAGCCATGCACGGCGAGTTCCTGGCCGCGTGCCCATGCGTCGTTGACGATGGTGGTCCGGCATACGTTCATCACCTGCTCGATCGCGTTCAGTTCGACGAGGCGCCGATGCCGCGCCTCGCCGATCGGCCACTCTTCGATCAGCGCGGCATGCTTGGTGCGCACGTCCTGCACGTGATGCAGCCAGTTATCCGCGAGGCCCACGCGCCGGCCATGCAGCGCTGCGGCGACACCCGAGCAGCCATAGTGGCCCACCACCATGATGTGCTTGACCTTCAGCAGATCGACGGCGAACTGGATGACCGACAGGCAGTTCAGATCCGTATGCACCACCACGTTGGCGATATTTCTGTGCACGAACACTTCGCCAGGCGGCAGGCCGATGATCTGATTGGCCGGCACACGCGAATCGGAACAGCCGATCCACAGATATTCGGGGGTCTGCTGATGCGCGAGGCGCGAGAAGTACTCGGGATCTTCGGACAGCTTGCGGGCCACCCACGCGTCGTTGTTGTCGAACAGGTGAGCGAGCGGATTGGCAGCGGGAGAAGCGTTCGTATTCATGGATGAGTCTGGGCGGTTGCTCGACCGATTGACCGGTCGATGTCGTATAAGGTTCGGACGATGCGGGCGGCACGTGAGACGCGATAGACGCGCCGGGCTCAAGCCACCCGCGCTGGGCGTTCGTCTGCCGGATTCTCCGCGTGTCCGGACGCCGTATCGGCGAATCGTTCCGGATAGCGGATGCAGAAACGCACACTGCTGTCGTACGGGAAAAAGTCGGGCAGTTCGCCTTTCAGAAGATGATCCTTGTGCCGTTGCCATAGCGCAGGATCGAAAAAGTCCGCGTGGTGCTGCATGAAGGATCGGCGCACGCGTGGGTCGCCGAGTAAAAACGTGCCGTATGTCTCCGGGAAAATGTCGTGCGGGCCGACCGAGTACCACGGCTCGCCCGACATTTCGTCTTCCTCGTTACGCGGCGCCGGCACCGCGCGCACGTTGCAGTCAGTCAGGTATTCGATTTCATCGTAGTCGTAGAACACGACGCGGCCGTGGCGGGTCACGCCGAAGTTCTTGTACAGCATGTCGCCTGGGAAGATGTTCGCCTGCATCAATTCCTTGATCGCGTTGCCGTATTCCTTGATGCCGTGGTCGACGTCCTCGTCGCTGCCGTTCTGCAGGAACAGATTGAGCGGCACCATCCGGCGCTCGATATATAGATGGCGAATCACGAGGTTGTCGCCATCGTGTTCGATCAGGGACGGCACTTCCTTCTCGAGTTCGCGTATCAGCGCTTCGTCGAGCCGGGAAATGGGCAGCGCCACGCTCGAGTATTCGAGCGTGTCGGCCATGCGGCCCAGCCGGTCGTGCCGTTTGACGAGCTGATACTTTCCCTTGATCTTCTCGCGCGTGGTTTCCTTGGGCGGCGGAAAATGGTCTTTGATCAGCTTGAAGACATACGGAAACGAGGGCAGCGTGAACACCAGCATCACGAGCCCCTTGATGCCGGGCGCAATGATGAACGAGTCGCTCGAATGCTTCAGGTGGTGCAGCAGATCGCGATAGAACAGATTCTTGCCCTGCTTCTGCAAGCCCACCGACGTGTAAATTTCCGCTTTCGGTTTGCCCGGCATGATCGTGCAGAGAAATTCGACGTAAGCCGAGGGCACTTCCATGTCCACCAGGAAGTACGAGTGCGAGAAGCTGAAGATGATCAGCAACTGATCGCGTTTGAGCAGCACCGTATCGAGCGCAAGCACACCGGGTTTCACGTGGCGCAGCGGCACGGCGAACGGCAACAGCAGATCGCCGTTGATGATCCGACCGATGATGTATGCCGACTTGTTCCGGTAGAACAGCGACGAGAGCACGTGAATCTGAAAGTTGGCCGCTTCGTCGAACACGCCGAACGCGTCGTGGATCGTTTGCATGACGCACTGGACGTCGCGTGTCAGATCCTCGAACGGCGGCTCCAGCTGGAAGTTGGTGACGATGCGTTCGAGCGTCGCAGCGAGGCCGTCCTTGCCGGGGTAATACGCACGATAAGTCGGCTTTGCCGCCGGTTCGTCGTTCTCGATGTACTCGGTCGAAATCGCCGGGCGCACGAAAATGAAGTCGTTGTTGAAATACGAACGGTGCAGGATCTTGCAGCACACCGAATTGAAGAACGTCTCCGCGCACTCGGGCTGACGGTGCGTGGTCAGCAGACCGATGTAGTGGAGCTTGATCTGCTGCCACACTTCGCTGTCGATATTCTCGGCGTCGTATTCGTCTTCGAGCAACTCGACGCATTCCTCGACGCGATCGTCATATGAGGTAATGCGCTCTCGCGCCAGGGTTTGCAGACCGTGCCAGTCGGCCGCCTCGAACAGCGTTTTGGCATGAATCGCCGCGTCGCGGAAAATCCGGTAGTGCCGATCAAACCCTTCGAGCATCGTCTGGGCGACGTCAAAGCCGATCTGGGACGACAGCAGTTTGGGGAAGTGATTCATGTCGAATTCGCCTGGTCGCGGCTTACGCAGACTGGGTTCCGCGTGTGCCGCTTTCCAGCAGCGCACGCGCCTGGGCTTCGTATTGTGCGAGGTCTTCGAGCGTCGCGTTCAGATCTTCAAGTTGGCGTTCGAGCACATCGCGATGGCGCGACACCGTCGCAAGGAAGGCGTGCAATTGCGGCACGGTGTCGGTCGGTGATTCGTAAACGTCGAGCAGATCGCGGATTTCCGACAGCGTGAAGCCAAGCCGCTTGCCGCGCAGCGTGAGTTTCAGACGGGTTCGGTCGCGACCCGAATAAACGCGCCGCAAGCCGCTCGAACCCTCGCGGCTGGGCGAGAGTAAACCCTGGTCTTCATAGAAGCGGATCGCTCGGGGCGTGACGTCGAATTCTCGCGCGAGCTCGGTGATCGTGTATTGCGTGTTCATCGGGGCGTCCCGTGTCCGGGCAGAAAATCGGATTGAACGATAGAATCGACGTTTACGTTATCGTCAACCTGATCGAAACGCAACTAGAGAGCAATACGGCACCGGACTGTCCCGGCCGGGCCGCAACCACGCTGTGCGGCATCGCATACCTCGCCATGCCGGACGGCCGACGGAGGAAGACAAGCCCAATGAATGCACTCGAACATCAACTCGACTACCCGTTCAACGACACCATGCCCGAAGCGGGCCATGCGATGGAAGTCGCGCCCGGCGTGTTCTGGCTGCGCATGCCGTTGCCGTTCGCCCTCGATCACATCAATCTGTGGCTGCTACGCGATGAAATCGACGGTCAGCGTGGCTGGACGGTCGTCGACTGCGGCATTGCATCGGATGCGATCAGGGAGAATTGGGAGAAGGTGTTCGACTCCGTGCTCGACGGCCTGCCGGTGCTGCGCGTGATCGTCACGCATTGCCACCCGGATCACATTGGCCTCGCACACTGGATCTGCGGCGGCGGCGACAAGAAGCGCTGGAATGTGCGCCTGTGGACGACGCTGGGCGAATACATGCAGGCCCGCGTGATGGCGGCCGGCGACGGGTCGAACGCGGGCGGCGACGCCGCGGCGGAGCATTTCGCGCGGCATGGTCTGAACGATCAGGCGTCGCTCGAGAAGCTGCGCAATCGCACGAGCTACTACGCGAGTCTCGTGCCGGCGATTCCCGATCAATATCGCCGTTTGCGTGAAGCCGACGGTGTGCAGATCGGCGGCAAGACGTGGCGGGTAGTGACCGGCTTCGGCCATTCGCCGGAACATTGCGCGCTGTATTGCGAAGAGACCGGCACGCTGATTTCCGGCGACATGGTGCTGCCGCGTATCTCGACGAACGTTTCGGTGTTCGCCATGGAGCCGGAAAGCACGCCGCTCGCGCTGTATCTGGAATCGCTCGGCCGCTACGAGACGATGCCCGAAGACACGCTCGTGCTGCCGTCGCATGGCAAGCCGTTCCGTGGCGTGCGTACGCGCATCAGGCAATTGCGTGAGCACCACGACGCGCGTCTGGCTGAAGTGCGCGAGGCCTGTGCGGAGAAGCCGCGGAGCGCCGCGGACATCGTGCCGCTGATGTTCAAGCGCCAACTCGACATCCATCAGATGACGTTCGCAATGGGCGAGGCGCTGGCGCACTTGCATCTGCTATGGTTCGCGGGCGAGTTGAAGCGCACGCAGGATGCCGATGGAGTGATCCGGTTCTCGGCGTGATCGCGTCGGCAGACTGACACGTCGATAAAAAAAGCCCGATTGCGAATGACAATCGGGCTTTTCTTTGAAGCGGGGCTTTTCTTTACAGCGGCGTGACGCAAGCTTACTGCACGGCCACCGCGCCGAAGTTCTGCCGTCCGAACGGACTGACGTGATAGCCGCTCACATTCGTGCGCGTGATGGCCGCTGCCGTCGGGTAACCCAGCGGAATCCACAGCGCCTGGTCATGGATGATCTGTTGCGCCTGTTCATACGCCTTCGCGCGTTTGGCCTGATCGGGCGTTGCCTTGCCGTCGGCGATCAGCTTGTCCAGATCCTGATCGCAGAAGCGCGCAAAGTTGATACCCGACTTAACCGCGTTGCAACTGAAGAGCGGCGACAGATAGTTGTCCGGATCGCCGTTGTCGCCGGCCCAGCCCATGAACAGCGTGTCATGCTGACCTTGCTTCGCCTGCTTGATCAATTCGCCCCATTCGATCACCTTCACCTCGGCCTTCACGCCGATCTTCGCGAAGTCGGCCTGCAACAGTTCGGCGCCAGCCTTCGGATTCGGGTTCAGGACGCTGCCGTTCGGCCGTACCCAGATCGTCGTTTCGAAGCCGTTCGGATAACCCGCGTCCGCGAGCAGTTTCTTGGCCTTCACCGGATCGTACGGCCACGGCTTCACGGACTTGTCGTAGCTCCACGTGTTCGGCGGATACGGATTGACGGCCGGCGTCGCGGTGTTGTCGAAGATCGCCTTCAGATAGGTGGTGCGGTCGAACGCCATGTTCAGCGCGGCGCGCACCTTCTGGTTGTCGAGCGGCTTCTTCTGCGTGTTCAGCGCGACGAAGGCGGTCATGAAGGCCGGTGTCTGGACGATGGCGAGCGACTTGTCGCCCTTTGCTTCGGCGAGATCCTGCGGCTTCGGCGACAGCGCGATCTGGCATTCGCCGGCTTTCACCTTTTGCGCGCGCACCGTGGCGTCCGGCGTGATCGCGTAGATCAGGCGATCGATCTTCGGTTTCGGGCCCCAGTACGTTGGGTTCACGTCGTACCGGATCACCGCGTCTTTGGTGTAGCTCTTCAACTCGAACGGGCCGGTGCCGATCGGCTTCGCATTCAGGTCGACCTGTTTGCCGGCCTTGAGCAACTGGTCGGCGTATTCGGCCGAATAGATCGAGGCGAAACCCATCGTCAGAATCGACACGAAGGTCGCGTCCGGGGCGTTCAGCTCGAACTTGACCGTGTTGTCGTCAACCTTGCTGATCGACTTGATGAGCTTCGGCAAACCCATTGATTGGGCGTGCGGGAAGCCACTCGCGCCCGCCACCTTGTGCCACGGATTGCTGTCGTTGAGCATGCGGTCGAACGTGAAGACGACGTCGTCGGCGTTCAGCGGCCGGGTGGGCTTGAAGTAATCGGTGCTCTGGAACTGCACGTTCGGGCGCAGGTGGAACGTGTAGGTGAGGCCATCGGCGCTCACGTCCCACTTGTCGGCCAGCGAAGGCACAACTTTCTTCGCGGCCTCGTCGTATGAGACCAGCGAATTGAAGATCACGTCGGCCGACGCATTGGTCGTGACGAGCGAATTGAATTGCACGACATCGAAACCGTCAGGGCTCGATTCGGTACAGACGGTCAGCGGTTTGGCGAGCACGAGCGCGGGCGCCGTGAACAGTACGGCGGCTGCGAGCAGTTTGAAGCGCATAGGATCTCCCATAACAAGCGCAGTCAGGCAGTGCGTCTGGTTGTGTGGTTGTATTCCGTTGACGGGCGGCGACCGGTCTGGCCGTCGTCTTTATTGTGATACGTTTCCGGCGCCTGCGCATGGTTTGACGGGTGCCATCCACGCGCGCTTTGGCCTTCGCGAAAGCTTATCGAAGGGTGGTTGTGACGACAACAATTTAATCCGCATATCCATATGGATAGCGGATGCCGGCGTCAGCGCACAGGAAGCGCCGCGCGCGTTTTCGTCGATATCGACGCAATGTGCTCGATTTATTCGGTGACGGCGCGGGGCTTGCGTGGCGCACGTTCGAACGCGCGATCGTAGAGCCAGCGCGGCAGCACATGCAACAGCATGGCCGCAATGCGCATCTGCCACGGGAACACCGCGAAGGACGTTTGCCGCTCGATTGCACCCGCGGCCTTCATGGCGAAGCGCTCGGCGTCCATCAGGAACGGCATGGCGTACGGGTTGTGCTCGGTCATCGGCGTGCGGATATAGCCGGGCGCGATGGTGACCACGCCGACGCCCAGAGGGCGCATCTCGACGCGCAGCGCTTCCAGATACTTGAGCGCCGCCGATTTCGACGCGCTGTACGCACCCGAGCCCGGCAAGCCCCGCACTCCGGCCACGCTGGCAATGCCGACCAGCGTACCTTTCTTCGCGGCCACCATGGCGGCGGCGAACGGCTCGAAGGTGGCGACCATGCCGAAGTAGTTGATATCCATCACTTCGCGGAAGGTGCGCAGGTCGCCGTGCCCGGTGACCGCGCCGCGGCTGATGCCGGCATTGGCGATCACGATGTCCGGCAAACCATGCTGCGCGATGAACTGTGCGGCCGCTTCAGCGAGCGCCTCGGCGTCGCGCACGTCGACGGAATAAGTGGAGATGGAATTCTGCGGATGAGACTGCTGGAAAGCGGCGAGCGCGTCGCCGCGGCGGGCAACCAGGCCGAGAATCGCGCCGCGCCGCGCATATTCGGCGGCGAGCGCGAGGCCGATGCCACTCGAGGCGCCGGTAATGAAAACCTTCAGGGGTGAGCTCATTCCGGCGCCTCGGCTTTACATCTTCTTGGCGCGAATCTGCTGCACCAGGTAGTCGAGCACCTGAATCGTGCCCGGCAGGCTGTTGGTCGCCGCCGGACCGGTTTCATACTTGCCCTGCACGGCCAGCGTCGGCACGCCGTCGATCTTGTAGTCGTCCATCAGCTTCTTGTCCTTCTGCAAAGCGCTTTGCGTCGAGAACGAGTTGTACGCGTCCATGTACTTCTTCGGATCGACGCCGTTCTTGGCGAGGAACTTGGCCTGGTCTTCCGGCGTCAGCAGGTAGTCCTTGTTGACGTGAATTTCATTGAAGACTTTCGGCGTGAGCTGCTGCGCGAGGCCGAGCGCGTCCAGCGCGTGGAACATTTTCGAGTGCGGAATGAAGTCGTCGCGGAAGGCGACCGGCACGCGCTTGAACACGACGTCCGGACCTTGCTTCTTGATCCAGGCCTCGAGGTAGGGGTCGAATTCATTGCAGTGCGGGCAGCCGTACCAGAAGAATTCGGTGACTTCGATCTTGCCGGCCGGCACGTCCGTAGGCTGCGGCGTGGCCAGCACGGTGTAGTCCTTGCCGGACACCGGCGCGGCCGGCGATGCATGCGCCGTGGCGGCAACCAGGCCCAGCGAGAGGAACAGAATGCTCAGCAGTTTTTTCATGTTGTGTTGACCCAAGTAGGCGATAAAGCGGTGGCGCCACGCAAATGCCCGTCACCGTTTTCATTGTCGGCTCAGACGTTCTAGTCCGTTGTGTTTGTCGATTGTGCTTGTGACACGCGCCGCACGCCGGGAGTTCGGCGTGCGGCGCGTTCCGGCAAAAATCGCCGTTTATTGATTGCCTGCTTATTGTTTCGTAAAGCGGATGACGGCGGTATCCACGCCCGCGTCGGACAGACGCTGACGGCTCGAATTCATGTCTTCAAACTTCGAGAACGGGCCGATCCGCACACGGTAGTAAGTGACGCCGCCGGCATCGCGCTGCGTGACCTTTGACTCGAAGCCCTGGAAGGCGAGACGCGCACGTTGCTGCTCGGCGTCGGCCGAGGTCTTGTAGGCGCCCACTTGCAGGAAGTAGCCCGTATTCGCATCGCCCGGCGCCGGTGCCGGCGCCGCGCCTGAACCGGGCTTGGCGTTGGCAACCGTGCTCTTCGGCGCCGAGCCTGCCGCGGTGGCGGCCGGTGCGCTGGAGCCTTGCGGTTTCTTCGCCGTTGTAGTGGCCGTGCCGTTGTCCTGCGCGGGTTTCGGCGCGACTGCCGTGCCATTCGCGTTGTCAGCCGACGGCGGCACTTCGACGATCTGCGGTTCTTCCAGCATGCCGGACTGCGTTTGCGAATTGGTCTGGCCCGGGGCGGTGTTCGGCGGTGCCGGCTGCGCGGCTTGCGGCACCGGCTGGCCCGGCGTCTTGCCTTGCAGCGGACGGTTCGGGTCGTATTGCTGTGCCTGGCTTGCACCGGTGTCGGGCGCCGCGGGCGGCGCGACCTTCGAGACAAACGGCGTAGGTGCGCGGGTGATATACAGCGCCACCACCACCGCGATCGCGAGACCGACGATCAGGCCCAGCACGATACCGAGAAAGGTCCCCCCGGTTTGTTTCGATTGCGATTGCTTTGTTGTGCGGCGTGGTTTTGCCATCGTATGAATCACCTGCAAAAAGAATCCTGGAACGGCCGTCGATTATAACGACGGCCGCGTGCATGTTGCGCCGGAGGACTTACATCTTGACGGGAGCGGAGACGCCGATCGTCGCGAGACCGTTGGCCAACACCTGACGCGTGGCCGCAAGCAGCGCGACGCGCGCATTGCGCTCGGCGGCGTCGTCGACCAGCACGCGTTCGGCTTTGTCATTGTAGAACGAGTGGAATTCCCCGGCGAGGTCGCGCAGATAGAACGCGACCGCGTGCGGCGCGAGTTCGTCGGCGGCGTGCTCGAGCATGTCCGGGAACTCGGCGAGCTTGTTCAGCAAGGCCATGGCGCGTTCGCTGGTGAGCGGCGACACGTCGAGCTGGGCCAGCGTGCTTTCGTCCGTGTTATAGCGCGCCTTGCATTCGGCGATGACCGAGCAGATCCGCGCATGCGCGTACTGCACATAGTGCACCGGATTCTCGTCGTTCTGTTTCAACGCGAGGTCGATGTCGAACACGAATTCCGTGTCCGCTTTGCGCGAAATCAGGAAGAAGCGCACGGCGTCGCGGCCGCGGCGAATCGTCTCTTCGTCAATCAGATCGATCGCTGCTTCCGAGCCCGGCGTGGCGCCGCCCGACCATTCGATCAGGTCGCGTACCGTCACGTAGCTGCCGGCGCGCTTGGAGATCTTCACCTCTTCGCCGTTGCGCATGACCGTGACCATCTTGTGCAGGATGTAGTCGGGATAGCCCTTTGGAATGCCTATGCCGAGGCCTTGCAGGCCGGCGCGCACCCGCGCGATCGTGCCGTGGTGGTCCGAGCCCTGAATGTTGATGACCTTGGTGAAGCCGCGTTCCCACTTGGCGACGTGATACGCGACGTCCGGCACGAAGTACGTGTAGGTGCCGTCGGTCTTGCGCATCACGCGGTCTTTGTCGTCGCCGTCGTCGGTGGTGCGCAGCCACAGCGCGCCTTCCTGTTCGTAGGTCTTGCCGGCGGCGATCAGCGCATCGACGGTTTTCTCGACCCGGCCTTCCTTGTACAGCGACGACTCCAGGTAGTACTGGTCGAACTTCACGCCGAACGCCTGCAGGTCCATATCCTGCTCGCGGCGCAGGTAGGCCACCGCAAAGCGGCGGATCGCGTCGAGGTTTTCGATGTCGCCCGCGCCCGTCACGGGCTCGCCGTCGCTCGCGGCTACGGTGACGCCGTTCAGATAATCTTTCGCGATCTCGGCGATGTACTCGCCGTTGTATGCCGAAGCGGGCCAGCCTTCGTCGCCCGGAGCGAGGCCGCGGGCGCGCGCCTGGGTCGACACGGCGAGCGTGTGGATCTGCACGCCGGCGTCGTTGTAGTAGAACTCGCGGTGCACGTCATAGCCCTGGCTAGCCAGCACGTTCGACAGCGCGTCGCCGAGCGCGGCCTGGCGGCCGTGGCCGACGTGCAGCGGGCCGGTCGGGTTGGCCGAGACGAATTCGATCAGCACGTGCTTGCCAGCGTCGCGCTGCGAGCGGCCGAAGGCTTCCTTTTCAGCGAATACGGCAGCGATCACGGCCTGCTTGGCGGCCGCCGCGAGGCGCAGGTTGATGAAGCCGGGGCCGGCCACTTCGGCGGCGTCCACGAGGCCTTTTGCCTGCGGCTGCGCGAGCAGCGCGTCGACGATCTGCTGGGCCAGTTGGCGCGGGTTGGCGCGCAACGGCTTGGCGAGTTGCATCGCCACATTGCACGCGACGTCGCCGTGCGCGGCCACCTTGGGACGCTCCAGCGTGATCGTGGGCGAGACGAAGGCGGCTTCGGTCGCGCCTTGGGTTGCTTCAGCGACCTGCTTCACCGTGTCGGCGAGCAGTGTTTCGAGGGTTCGTTTATGTGCGGGCAGCATGCTTGTTGCGAGTCCAGTGAGGCAATCCGGTAATGCGGAAGAAGCGGCGGCCGCGCGCGACGCGCAGCCGATTCGTCAGAAGCGTGGAAAGCGGCGAAGCCCCGGCCGGTAGGCAGCCGGCACGTCGGAGCGCCGTCAGGCGCGCGGCGTGCTTGCCGCGAGGCTTGGCGCGCTTGTGCGCGGTTTCGCGCGATTTTGGCCAACCGCTCCGGCCGGCCACCCGCGCAACGCCGTACACAGCGCATTGCGGCGCGCTTTTCCGTTCAGACGGATTTTAGCAGGTGCTAATATGTTCAATGAGATGCCCACCAAGGGCCGTGGCCGCCGTGCCTGATCGGCGTGCCAACGCAAAGCGCGCGGGCGGCGAGTTTTGAGCGGCACGCGCGTCGATCCAACATAACGAAAAAGGGAACAGTCATGCTGATTACTTTTAAATGCCGGGCCTGCCCGGATGTGATGATGCTGGAGAATCTTGCACAGTACCTCGTCGGCATTGTCGGCAAGCGCCTCGGCGAGCGTGGCGTCATCATCCACGACGAACTTGACGTTGCGATCAGCAAACTCGAAGCGGCGATTACCTTCGACAAACAGGAACGTGCCGAGCACGATGGCCATTTCCACGAAGGTGAAGAGGGCCACGAGCATCACGAAATTCCGCCGGGGCTCGCCCAGCGTGCGTATCCGTTCCTCGACATGCTGCGTGCCGCGAAGAAGGAAAACGCGGATATCGTCTGGGGTATCTGAGCCTGGCTTCGTCCGCCGGCGGTGGCGCTTGCAGCGCCAGGCGGCGCGGACCGGGTTGCGCCGCGCGCAATATGACGCATCAATGAAAAAGAGCCCGCATCTGCGGGCTCTTGTCTTTCACGGGGCTTGACAGCCCGTCTGCCGGGCCTGCCTGCTTACTGGCTGGCGCCGTCTGCCGGCGCTGCCATCGGTGCTGACGCACCCTTCTTCATTTTCTGCTTCTTGGGCTTCTTGACGTGCTTTTGTGTAGGCGGCGAATAGGAACTGACCGAGCTGGCGGGCTGGGCCAGCGCCACCGAGGCGCCTGCGGCGAGTGAAACAGCAGTCAATAACAGCGTCAGCTTCTTCATACGATTCTCTCCGTTGACGATTGCAATTTGATAAGCCGACGCGTTTTGGCCACGTCTGGCGGGGGTGAAGCTATTTCAGTCTACAAAGCCGAAATTTGCACTGCCGCAAATATTCAGCCTAGCGTGCCCGATATAGTGGGTTTCCCGCCACGCAAGGCCTACAGCAAAGGCGCGAGCGCCCGCTCGGCGTCTGTTTTCGACAACGACATGCGTGCTGCGTAGTCTTCCAGCTGGTCCTGGCCGATCTTGCCGACCGAGAAATAGGTGCTGTCCGGGTGCGCCAGATAGAAGCCGGACACGCTGGCCGCCGGCAGCATGGCCAGCGATTCGGTCACGCTCATGCCGATTTCGGTGGCTTGCAGCACGTCGAACATATCGCGTTTCACGAGATGGTCCGGGCAGGCCGGATAGCCCGGCGCCGGGCGGATGCCATGGTACTTTTCGGCGATCAGGTCGTCGTTCGAAAGACTTTCGGTGCTGGCGTAACCCCATAGATCGCGGCGCACACGGGCGTGCAAGGCTTCCGCAAAGGCTTCGGCGAAGCGGTCGGCGAGCGCCTTCAGCATGATCGCGCTGTAGTCGTCGTGATCCTTTTCGAACTGCTTTTCCTTCACATCTACGCCCAGACCGGCCGTGACCGCGAACATGCCGATGTAGTCGGCCACGCCCGAGTCCTTCGGCGCGATGAAGTCGGCGAGCGAGCGGTTCGGGCGCATCACGCCGTCCACCACCGGCCGCACGCTTTGCTGGCGCAGGTTGCGCCACGTGAGCGCGACTTCCGAACGTGATTCGTCCGTGTAGATCTCGATGTCGTCGTCATTCACGGTGTTGGCCGGCAGCAGGCAGATCACGCCGTTAGCCTGCAGCCAGCGGCCCTGGATCAGGCGCGCGAGCATCGACTTGCCGTCCGAGAACACGCGGCGGGCCGATTCGCCGACGATCTCGTCGTTCAGAATCGCCGGGTACGGGCCGGCCAGGTCCCAGGTCTGGAAGAACGGACCCCAGTCGATATAGTTCGCCAGCTCGTTCAGATCGAAATTCCTGAACACCCGGCGGCCGATGAACTTCGGCTTGACCGGCTGGTAGCCGGCCCAATCAATTTTGGTCTTGTTCGCACGGGCCTCGGCGAGCGTGACCATCGGCTGGGCTTTCTTGTTGGCATGCTGGTCACGGATACGGTCGTAGTCGGCCTTCAGCTCGTCGAGGTACTTCGCCGCGCCTTCATCGGACAGCAGGCTGGACGCAACTGAAACCGAGCGCGAGGCGTCCGGCACGTAGACCACCGGGCCCTCGTAATGCGGCGCGATCTTCACGGCAGTGTGGACGCGCGAGGTGGTCGCGCCGCCGATCAGCAGCGGGATCTTCTTCACGCGGAAGTAGTCGTCGCGCTGCATTTCGGAGGCAACGTAGGCCATTTCTTCGAGGCTTGGCGTAATCAGGCCCGACAAGCCGATGATGTCCGCGCCCTCGACCTTGGCTTTGGCGAGAATGTCGTTGCACGACACCATCACGCCCATGTTGACCACTTCGAAGTTATTGCACTGAAGCACCACCGAAACGATGTTCTTGCCGATGTCGTGCACGTCGCCCTTCACCGTGGCGATGACGATCTTGCCTTTCGCGCGCACGTCGGCGCCGGCTTCGGCCATCAGCTTCTTTTCTTCCTCGATGTACGGGATCAGATGCGCGACCGCCTGCTTCATCACGCGCGCCGACTTCACGACCTGCGGCAGGAACATCTTGCCCTGGCCGAACAGGTCGCCGACGATGTTCATGCCGTCCATCAGCGGGCCTTCGATCACGTTGATCGGACGGCCGCCGGCTGCCGCGATCTTCGCGCGCACTTCCTCGGTGTCTTCAACGATGAAGTTGGTGATGCCGTGCACCAGCGCATGCGACAGACGCTTCTCGACGGGCTGATTGCGCCATTCGAGGTTCTCTTCCTTCTTCGCGGCGCCGGTCTTGAACTTGTCGGCGATTTCCAGCAGACGATCGGTGCCGTCTTCACGACGGTTCAATACCACGTCTTCCACACGCTCGCGCAATTCCGGATCGAGATCGGCGTAGACGCCGAGCTGACCCGCGTTGACGATGCCCATGTCCATCCCCGCCTGAATCGCGTGGTAGAGGAACACGGTGTGGATCGCCTCGCGTACCGGATCGTTGCCGCGGAACGAGAACGAGACGTTCGACACACCGCCGCTGATCTTCGCGTACGGCAGGTTTTCCTTGATCCAGCGCGTGGCGTTGATGAAGTCGACCGCGTAGTTGTTGTGTTCTTCGATACCGGTCGCAATCGCGAAGATGTTCGGATCGAAGATGATGTCTTCCGGTGGGAAGCCCACTTCGTTCACGAGGAAATCGTAGGAGCGCTTGCAGATTTCGATCTTGCGCTTGTACGTGTCGGCCTGGCCTTGTTCGTCGAAGGCCATCACGACCGCCGCCGCGCCGTAACGGCGAATCAGGTTCGCGTGATGACGGAACGCTTCTTCGCCTTCCTTCAGCGAGATCGAGTTGACGATCGCCTTGCCCTGCACGCACTTCAGGCCGGCCTCGATCACGTCCCACTTCGACGAGTCGATCATGATCGGCACGCGTGCGATGTCCGGCTCCGAGGCGATCAGATTCATGAAGCGGACCATTGCCGCTTTCGAATCGAGCATGGCCTCGTCCATGTTGACATCGATGATCTGCGCACCGTTTTCGACCTGCTGCCGCGCGACCGCGATGGCGTCGTCGAACTGGTCGTTCAGGATCATTCGCGCGAACGCCTTCGAACCGGTCACGTTGGTGCGCTCACCGACGTTGATGAAGAGCGTCCCGGTCGTGACGTTGAACGGCTCGAGGCCGGAAAGGCGCATGGTGTGATCGGTCATGGCGTGAGTGCGGTTCGGTTGCGTGCGGTTACGTACGGTGGCGTGCGATTACGTTCGATTACGTGCGTCGGGTTCGATAGCGGAACAGCGGCGGCTCAGCGGCGAGCCGCCGCTCATGCCGCGTCGCGGTATTGACCCGGCCATTGGCGCGGTTTCACTTCTGCCAGCGCCTTGGCAATTGCCGCAATATGCTCAGGCGTCGTGCCGCAGCACCCGCCGGCGATATTGACGAGGCCTGCCTGCGCGAACTCCTTCAGCAATCCCGACGTATCCGCCGGCAATTCGTCAAAACCGGTATCGCTCATCGGATTCGGCAAACCGGCGTTCGGATAGCACGACACATAGGTGTCGCACAGCTTCGCCAGTTCGGCGATGTACGGGCGCATCAGCGCCGCGCCCAGCGCGCAGTTCAAACCGAAGGTGAGCGGTTTGGCGTGGCGCAGCGAGTTCCAGAAGGCCTCGACGGTTTGTCCTGACAGAATCCGGCCCGATGCGTCGGTGACGGTGCCCGAGATCATGATCGGCAGGCGCTCGCCGGTGTCTTCGAACAGCTCGTCCAGCGCGAACAGCGCGGCCTTTGCATTGAGCGTGTCGAAGATCGTTTCGACGAGAAACAGGTCGCAGCCGCCGTCCAGCAAGGCCTTCGCCTGCTCGTAGTATGCCGTGCGCAACTCGTCGAAGGTCACGTTGCGGGCGCCCGGATCGTTCACATCAGGAGAAATGCTCGCGGTCTTCGGCGTCGGTCCGATCGCCCCGGCGACAAAGCGCGGCTTGTCGGGCGTCGAGTACTTGTCGCAAGCGGCGCGCGCCAGCTTCGCCGATTCGAGATTCATCTCGACGGCGAGGTCTTCCATTCCGTAGTCGGCCTGCGCAACCGTGGTGGCGCCGAACGTGTTGGTCTCGATGATGTCCGCGCCCGCGGCCAGATACTGCTCGTGAATTTCGCCGATGACCTGCGGTTGCGTGATCGACAGCAGCTCGTTGTTGCCCTTGATGTCGCGCCCGTAGTCCTTGAAGCGTTCGCCGCGATAACGGGCTTCATCGAGCTTGTAGCGCTGGATCATTGTGCCCATGGCGCCGTCCAGAATCAGGATGCGCGATTTGAGCAGCGCGGGCAGTTCCGCGCCGCGCGTGTAGGCGGCGTCGGCACGGGCTGGCTTGGCGATTTGAGCAGGCTGGTTCATGGCGGACGAGGGCTTGCGCCGGCTTTTGCGGGAAACCTGTCATTGTAGCCGCTGTGGGGCGGTTTCGCCGGGCGCAGGCCGGGCGGGCGCGCACCCGGTCGCAACGGCGGCCGCGGCCGGCGCGGAAGCACGATGACGAAAACGAAATGTTGGAAACAATGGGTTGAAGCCTGACACAACGGAAACAACTGCGGAAACAACTGCGGAAACAACTGCGGAAACAACTGCGGAAACAACTGCGGAAACAACTGCGGAAACAACTGCGGAAACAACGGGAGAAACTGCTGCTGACACAGAACGGCCCAGTCAGGTGGAAGCCTGCTGGGCCGCGTTACTACTGAAGACCGACTTGCAAAGGCCGCCGGCTGAGCCGGTCGGCGCGGTCGATGGTTGTCGCCAAACCGTTACGTGAAACCCTTCGATCAGTGGAGAATCACCGGTTGATGCATCAGACTGTCGAACTGCCCGAGGAATTCGTCGACCTCGTCGAGCGACGGTTCATCTTCGATCAGTTTTTGCACGTGCTCGCGGAAGCTCGCCGCCATTGCACCGTCTATGTAGATTTCGCGCTGCATGTTCTTGTCCACGATCTCATAGCCTCCTGATTTCATGGCCAGAGGACCTTCCTGCGGCGGAAACTCGACGACACAATAGTTGGGGCTGTTATAGATCATTTGCATGGCGACACTCCTTATTTCCGTTGGCTCCTGGCCATTCCTGCGCCATAGGTGGAGCTTGTGGTGTGGAATTCAAGGGGTGGGTCCGGATTGACGCTTGTGAAGTTCCGAACCTACCGGTTAGACCGGCTTTCCAGGAAACGTTTCAAGCAGTGCAGCAAAACGGTGAGACTGTTCGATGGGCGAGAGACGAGCCGCATCGAGCATTCGAACTGTGCGCCTTCGAAGGCGTCTGCTATTGCCTGCATCGCAGCAGGTAGCGTGCCCGTACCGTGGCAGCCCACCATGGTCAACGTCACGCGACATACGGTTATCAGCTTACCGCGTACGCGGAAATCGCGCAGGGCTTCGCACGCCATGGCGTAGCCTTCTGACAACGTAAGTGTTAATTCTTGAAAATTTCTGCGATCTGTTCGAAACCCCGCTCGGGCTCAGGGTTTTTCAGGCAGGCTGCCAGGCGCGGTCGAATTGACCGATGACGCAGGTGCGGCTTCGGGCGTCGTCGCGGGTGCGTTGGTCGTGGAGGGCTGGTTCGCCGCGCTGCCGGACGAAATGGCGTCGCCACTACCCGCGCCGCCAGCACCGTTCGTAACGCTGGTGTCATTAGAACCGCTCGCCGCAGCACCGCTTTCGTCTGCATTGAGCTTGCCGCGCCACACGAGTTCGACCTGCGTGCCGTTCGGCTCGGTCTGCATGATGCGCGCGGGCAGCCAGCCAAGCGACGGCGCGAGCCACACGTCGATGCGGCGCAGATCGCCATCGTGGCGAGGCAATCGTTTGAAGTGACGCGTCTCGAGATAACCCTGCGCGGTGCGAATAGTCTCGTCGCCGATTGTTTCGATTGGCCAGTTCTCTCCGCTATCGTTATCGACGACGAAAAATTGCCGCGTCACCCCCGGCTTGTAAGCGGCAGGGTCGCCACGCACGAGGCTGGCAAGCTGCATCACCATGCTGAAGCGGTCTTGCGCGCCATCCGGCAGCGGCAGTGAAGCCGGCGTGCGTGTGAAGACGATCATTTTGTCGGTGCGATTGAAGATCGCCACGTCTTCCGGACGACGGCCACGTTTTTCGATGTACTGCTCCGGCGCGAGGCCGAATGCATCGATACGGCCATGGCTCGAATACGTGAACGTGCCGACGAACGGCAGCGGCACGGCAACGACCATCTCATAGCTTTGCGCGTTGCTGGTCCAATGGATCGTGCCGGGCTGGTTGCGCACGCCGTTGTAGAACGTGTCGTATTGCAGTTCCCCGGACGGCGGAACAGAGAATTTCACACCCGCTGCCGCTTTGGGCGCGCTGGCGGAGGCGGCGGCACTGGCCGTGCCCGATGCGGCCGCACTTGCATGGGCCGTGGCGTTGGAGGGGCTCGTCGCAGCGGCCGCGCTGGCCACCGCATCGGACGCGGCCGTGACCGTGGGCGCCTGCTTTGCCGGTTGCGTTGCCGTCAGCACGTGTTCGCGAGGCTTGCTCGCGGCGGCCTTGTGCGCTGGCGCCGCCGCCGCGGCTTTGGGCGTTTCGGCCGCGGGATTGCGCTCGATGCGCGCGGGTGTCAGCAGGGCGACCTGCACGGGTACATGCTCGTTGTCCGCTGGATTCAGCGTCGCGCGGTTGCGTTCGACCCACTGCGCGGCAATCCAGTGCAGGACGGCCACCACCAGCAGAACCGCAAGCCATCGCCACACTCGCAGACCGGCGCGCGGCCCGGCGGGCGGCGTGCGATCAGTGCGGCGTGTGGCGGAAGGTGAGGACATGGCCGGGTGAATTCGAACGGGCAGACGGTAAAGGGGCGGGTTGGGGGAAT
The DNA here is from genome assembly GCF_902833645.1 of Paraburkholderia fungorum. Lineage (GTDB taxonomy): Bacteria > Pseudomonadota > Gammaproteobacteria > Burkholderiales > Burkholderiaceae > Paraburkholderia > Paraburkholderia fungorum. Next base: position 944,045 of record NZ_CADFGE010000001.1, on the reverse strand, counting down.
TCCGGCATCCCGGCGCGACGGCAATGGCAAAAGCCGCCGGGTCTGGAATTTAACGGGCCGCGAACGGCTTCGACCCATCGCCGGCGCGCGATGTTCCTGAACTCGGCACGCCAGCACGCCAGCACGCCAGCACGTCAGCACGTCAGCACGTCAGCGGGGCGACGCACTATACCCGAGCTCATACGAAAGCTTTTGCGCACAGTCGCGTAGGGCCGTATCGATCTCGCCACCCCAGCGAATATCGAACGCGCCTTCGTGACCGAGCGCGACCAACCCGAGCGCGAGATCGCCCGTCGAGTCGAACACCGGCATGCAGAACGCGTGGATGGTCGGCAGCAACATGCCTTCAACACGCGCCGCTCCGTGCTGCCGCACCTCCGCCAGCACCTGCTCGACCGCTTCCGGCGTGCGCGGGCCGCCCATATACGACGAGCGGCGCGAGTCGGTCAGTTCGCGCTCCAGCATCGCGGCGGTTTTGCTCGACGGCAGATAGGCGGCGAACAGCAAACCCGTGGCCGAGCTCAGCAGCGGCATCACGTCGCCGAGCTTGAGTGACGCCTTGGCCGGATGACTCGATTCCATCCAATGGACCATCGTGGGTCCCTGATTACCCCACACCGCAATGCCCACGGTCAGATCGAGGCGGTCGCGCAGTTCGGCAAGCGCAATGCGCGCAAGCTTTACGCCATCGACGCGAGCAAGCCGTGCCAGCCCCAATTGCAATGCGAAGCCACCCAGTTCGTACCGGCCCGACAGCGGATCCTGCGCGACCACACCGAGGCGCAGGAAGCTCACCAGATAACGGTGCGCTTTGGCCGGGCTCATGCCTGCCCGCTGGGCCAGATCGCGCAGCATCATCGCGCGCGGTTCGTGGGTCAGCACATCGAGCAATCTGAACCCGACTTCGATCGACTGGATGCCCGAGCGCAGCTTCTCCTCGCCAGCCTCGATGCTTTCGTCGTCGGATTCGGGCGCGCCGTGCGGTTCGAGCGGTTCAGCGGAGTCGGCGTCGGTGCGGATCGCGCCGGAGCGGGCAGTAGGCGGCATGAGCAAGGCGCACGGAGCGCGTTCAAAGGCAGTGAGAAGTGAGAAAGGGGGCGGGTACTTGGGCCGCGCCGATTCACCATCGTAGAATAGATTCCTTCTATCGTCACTAACGGTTCACTTTCCTATGAAACTTGCCACGCTGAAGGACGGCACGCGCGACGGTCAGTTGATCGTCGTGTCTCGCGACCTGCATACCGCGGCCATCGCCGACGCGATCGCGCCCACCATGCAGCGCGTGCTCGACGACTGGGCCTTCTACGCGCCGCAACTACAGGACCTGTACGACGCGCTCAACCAGGGTCGCGCGCGCAACACCTTCCCGTTCGACGCCAGCGAATGCATGGCGCCGCTGCCGCGCGCGTTCCAGTGGGCCGACGGTTCGTCGTACGTGAACCATGTCGAACTGGTGCGCCGCGCGCGTGGCGCGGAAATGCCGCCGGAATTCTGGACCGATCCGCTGATGTACCAAGGCGGCAGCGACGACTTCATCGGGCCGAAAGACGATGTGCTGTGCGCGTCTGAAGAATTCGGCATCGACTTCGAAGCGGAGGTCGCCGTGATCACCACCGACGTGCCGATGGGCGCGACGCCCGATCAGGCGCTCAAGTGCGTGCGTCTCGTGACGCTCGTCAACGACGTCTCGCTGCGCAATCTGATCCCCGCTGAACTCGCGAAGGGCTTTGGCTTTTTCCAGAGCAAGCCGGCCACGTCGTTCGCGCCGGTGGCGGTGACGCCCGACGAACTCGGTGAGAGCTGGCGCGAAGGGCGCCTGCACCGGCCGATGATCGTCCACTGGAACAACAAGAAGGTCGGCCAGCCCGACGCCGGCACCGACATGGTGTTCCACTTCGGGCAACTTATCGCGCACGCCGCGAAAACGCGCAATCTGCGCGCCGGCGCGATTGTCGGTTCGGGCACGGTGTCGAACAAGGACGCGAAGCGCGGCTATTGCTGCATCGCTGAGAAGCGTTGCCTCGAAACCATCGAGCACGGCGCGCCGCAAACCGAGTTCATGAAGTTCGGCGATACCGTGAAGATCGAGATGTTCGACGAAGCCGGCAAGTCGATTTTCGGTGCGATCGAGCAGGGTATCGCGCCGCTGGACTAAAGCGACTGATTGAGGCGCGGGTTTTGCGCGAGACGTGGCAGCGAGGCGGTGGTGGCACACGCTTTATTTGACATCTACAAAAGGGTTTCGCCCGATGCCGGCGCCATCACGCGCCGCTACACTGACTGGCGCGGTGGCCACCACGGGGTAGCGGCTGTCCGCTGAATGTGAAACCCGCGTGAAACAGCAGGTGAGGCGGGCGCCGGCAGCACACCGGTGCAACGCAGGCACAGCGCAAGCACAAGACAAGCAGCACATCGGCAGTACATCAGAACGAAAAAACCGACGTGAGGAGACAGCATGCCGCGATTTGAATCCCTGGAACGAGGAACCCGGCGCGCTCGCGCCTTGAGCGTACGCGCAACACCATCCAAGCGCGGGCTCGGCCGCCTTGCCGCCGCGCTATGTGCCGCGCTACCCACCATCGCCCTGGCGCAGGTGAAGATCGGCCTCGTGCTGTCGCTCACCGGGCCGGCCGCGTCGCTCGGGATTCCCGCGCGCGACACGGTCGCGCTGCTGCCCAAACAGATTGGCGGGCAGAGCGTCGAATACATCGTGCTCGACGACGCGTCCGACACCACACAGGCGGTGCAGGACACCAAGAAGCTGATCTCCGAGAATCACGTCGACGCGATCATCGGATCGTCGATCACGCCGAATTCGCTCTCGATGATCGATGTGGTTGCCGACGGCGAAACGCCGATGATCTCACTGGCCTCGTCAGCGAAAATCATCGAACCCGTCGACGCAAAACGCCACTGGGTATTCAAGACTCCTCAGACCGATGCAATGATGGCCTCGGCGATCGCCGCGCACGCCAGCGCACACGGCGTCAAAACGATGGCGTTCATCGGCCAGGCCGATGCGCTCGGCGAAACGTTCTACACCGAAGTCGCCAAATTCGCGCAGTTGCATCACATCGATATGGTGGCGAGCGAGCGCTTCAATCGCACCGATCCGAGCGTGACCGGCCAGGTCCTGAAGATTCTCGCGACCCACCCGGATGCGGTGGTGGTCGGTGCGGCCGGCACGCCCGCCGCGCTGCCGCCGAAGACGCTCAGGGAACGTGGCTACAAAGGGCTGATCTATCACAATCATGGGGTCGGCAATAACGACTTCCTGCGCGTGTGCGGCGCCGATTGCAATGGCACGTTCCTGCCCGCGAGCCCGGTGCTGGTCGCTGCGCAATTGCCGACGGATCATCCGGCCAAACGTCTCGCGCTCGACTACATCGCGCGCTTTGAAGCGTTGCGCGGAGCGGGTAGCGTGTCGGCGTTCGGTTCGTACACGTGGGACGCCGGCATGTTGCTTGGCAACGCGATACCGATCGCGCTCAAGCAGGCCGCGCCCGGCACGCCTGAATTTCGCCGTGCACTGCGCAACGCGCTGGAAGCGACGCGTGGTCTCGCGGACACCAACGGCGTGGTCAACATGAGCGCCACCGATCACCTCGGACTCGATCAACGGGCCCGCGTGATGGTCGAAATCAGGAATGGGAAATGGGTTTATCAACCGAATTGAGTTTGCGCGGGGAGTTTGTGTGAGTTTCGCGCTGACATAGCGCGAAACGGGCCGAACGAGCTGAACCTGCAGAAGGGGCTCTCAAGGCAGCGGTTTCAACAGATACATCGATAGACGGATTGCTCACCATGTCGCACGCACCACACCGTAACGACGCGTTTTACGCGCACTACCAGTCGCTGCAATTGCACCGTCATCCGCACGGCGTGCTCGAAGTCGTGATGAGCGGCGAGGGCGCGAACAAAAGCGGGCTGGCCACCGCCAACGCGCGGATGCACTTCGAGCTCGCCGAAATCTGGCGCGACATCGATCGGGATCCCGAAACGCGTGTCGCGATCATCCGCGGCGAGGGCAAAGGTTTTTCGGCGGGTGGCGACCTGCAACTGGTCGAAGACATGGCGACCGATTTCGACGTCCGCGCACGCGTGTGGCGCGAGGCGCGCGATCTCGTCTACAACGTGATCAATTGCAGCAAGCCGATCGTTTCGGCAATGCACGGTCCGGCGGTCGGCGCGGGGCTCGTGGCGGGTTTGCTCGCCGATATTTCGATTGCGACGAAATCGGCGCGCATTATCGACGGCCATACGCGCCTTGGCGTTGCCGCCGGCGATCACGCGGCCATCGTCTGGCCGCTTCTGTGCGGCATGGCGAAAGCCAAGTACTACCTGCTGCTGTGCGAGCCGGTGAGCGGCGAGGAGGCTGAGCGGATCGGTCTCGTGTCGCTTGCCGTCGATGAACACGATCTGCGGCCCAAAGCATTCGAAGTCGCGCAAAAACTGGCCAACGGCTCGCAGACGGCGATTCGTTGGACCAAGTACGCGTTGAACAACTGGCTGCGCTCGGCCGGGCCGGCGTTCGATACGTCACTGGCGCTGGAATTCATGGGTTTCGCCGGGCCGGACGTGCGCGAAGGCGTAACCTCGCTACGCGAGCGGCGCGCGCCGGATTTTGGCGGCGCGGACCCGTGGAGCGGGCGGCCGCGGCACGCGCCGGGCAGCGGGACCAGGGACGACGAAGGTTCCTGAAACCGGCGACCGGCGCCGCTTGTGCAACGTCTCCGCCGGTCCGCGCTTGAGGTGCCGCGTGAGGGGCGCAAGCGGTTGCCCGAAGCGCTGCCCGAACTCAGCGCGGTGCGCTGCGCCACGCGCGGTATGATCGAATCAGACGCGTCCGGGACGGCGCTATTTCCTTCCCTTTATGCAGCGAGGCGACAAGCATGACCGATACACCTGGCACCACGCCGCCCTTTCCCGGTTTCCCCGGGTTTCCGCCCGCTGAAATGCTCGAACACATGTGGGGCATGATGCGTCTCTCGCCGTTCAGTTCGGCGTTTTCCGGCGCGCAGGCGGGCGGTAGCCTCGGGCCGTCGCTGTCGATGATGTCCGACATGATGGCGCCGCTGACCAATGTCGAAGAACTCGACAAGCGCATCACGGATATGCGCGCGGTCGAGCAGTGGCTGAAGCTCAATCTGAACATGCTGCAATCCGCCATTCAGGCGCTCGAAGTGCAGCGCGCCACGCTCGCGACACTGCGCGCATTCGGTGCGTTCGCGCAGTCGTCGATGGCGCAGCCGGCTTCCGCGGGTGCTGCGCCGAGTCCCGCGCCGGCTGGCTGGCCGCATCCGGAGGCAGCTTCGGCCTCGAGCCCGGCTTCGAACAATGCGAACTCGTCGGCCGCCGCCGAGCCGGCAACCGACGAGGGTGAGGCCGCTACGCCGCCGTTCGACGCCTCCGCCTGGTGGAATCTGCTGCAATCGCAGTTCAACCAGATCGCCCAGTTTGCGATGACCCAACCCACTGCGGGCGCCTCCGCGTCAGGCGATTCGGCGACGGACTCGCCCGGAGCGGCGGGCGCGGAGGCGTCGGCAAAGGATGCGGCTGACGCACCGGATGAGGCCGCCGACGCCGGGCCTGCCGCCAAACGGCCGGCGGCGAAGCGGGCCGCGCCGGCAACCTCGACTTCGACTTCGACGGCCAAGCGTGCAAGCGGTGCGGGCAATACTGCGCGCGCGACGAAGAAACCCGTTTAACGGTAGGCGCGAAGCCGGGCGATGCAACCCATGCGATGGCGGTGTAAAGCCCGGTGGACTTTCGGTGCGGCGAGGCAAATTCGTCGCGTGTCATGGTTTTGACCCCGATCGTCAGTCACACTCCGCGAATCGGATTGTTTATTGAGAGAAGTCAATCGGGCACCAGAATTGCGACTGTTAGCGCGCGGGATCCGTATAGTCAGCGTGCTATCATTGTGTAAGCTTCATTTTGGCTTTTGGGCGCGCGCTGAAAACAACCAATCCAGCCGCCCTTGCTCCAATCGCCGCCGGTATCCCCGGCGCAGGGCTGGACGGTGCGGATTCATCGCAAACTGGCTCGACCTCAGGCATAGGGTATCCCTCACCCACGGTTGGCCGCGTAGCGCGTAACTTCTGGTTAGCAGCGCCGCGCAAACGGCTGGACTTCTTTGCTGTCCGATGCATCTAGGCAGCCGATTACCGCGTAAAATTGAATGCTTGGCCGACAAACGGCGCACAAAACGGTGCGTTTCGTTCGTCATCAGCAAAAGTGCTACATGTAGTAGTGACAGACACAGACAGTATGCGCAGAACAGGGGTGGGACTATGAACACCATGCTTTATCCGGAACTTTATAAATCGCTCGAATCCGTTCGATGGGACATGGAGAAAGACATTCCCTGGGACAAGTTCGATGCATCGCTATTGACCGACGAGCAGGCAGCGACGATCAAGATGAACGCGATCACCGAATGGTCGGCGTTGCCCGCCACGGAAATGTTCCTCCGTGACAACCATCACGACAGCGATTTTTCCGCATTCATGAGCGTGTGGTTCTTTGAAGAACAGAAGCATTCGTTGGTGCTGATGGAATATCTGCGCCGCTTCAAGCCGGAAATGTGCCCGACCGAAGAAGAACTGCACGCCGTGCGCTTCGAATTCGACCCGGCGCCGCCGCTCGAAACGCTGATGCTGCACTTCTGTGGCGAAATCCGCCTGAACCACTGGTATCGCCGTGCAGCCGAATGGCACACCGAGCCGGTCATCAAGGCCATTTACGAAACCATCTCGCGCGACGAAGCGCGCCATGGCGGCGCGTATCTGCGCTACATGAAGAAAGCCATGGTGCAAACCGGCGACATCGCGCGTGCTGCGTTCGCCAAGATCGGCGTTCTGATGGCATCCGCGCGCCGCACGGAAAAGCCGCTGCACCCCACCAACCTGCACGTGAACCAGGCGCTGTTCCCGCGCGACACGATTCAATCGCGTCTGCCCGATCCGGAATGGCTCGAACGCTGGCTCGACGAACAGATCCGTTTCGACGACGGCTGGGAAAAGAAGGTCGTGGAGCGGATTCTGCACAACCTGTCGATTCTGTTCGAGCGTACGTTCAACACGGCACAGGAATTGAACCGCTATCGCAAGGAAGTGGTCGCGCGCCTGCAGGCCGATCAGAAATCGGCGGAACAGCCGGCTTGATGATTTAGAAGGCTTAAGGTTTCAGGAACGGCCCGGCAGGCGTCAGCTTGCCGGGCCGTTTTGCTTCATGCCGTTCGCCGTGTATCGTGGCGGCACTTCTTTTTTCTTCGCGACTCCATCATGGCCGCTACTTTTGAACGCAAGATTTTTACGCGCGACGCGCTGGTGAAGCTTCGCGCTTCGATGGCCGCTCCGGTTGTCTTTACCAACGGGGTGTTCGACATCCTGCACCGCGGGCATGTGACTTATCTTGCCGATGCCAAAGCGCTCGGTGCTTGCCTGATTGTCGGCGTCAACAGCGACGCGTCTGTGCGCATGCTCGGCAAAGGAGACGACCGGCCGATTAATAACGAGGCGGATCGGATGGCTTTGCTGGCGGCACTCGAAAGTGTCGACTACGTGGTTTGTTTCGGCGAGAAGACGCCCGTTGAATTGATTTCGGCGCTGCGTCCGGATGTGCTGGTCAAAGGCGGTGACTACGACATGGATGTGTTGCCCGAATCGGCCATTGTGCGGGGCTGGGGTGGCAAGGCTTTGGCGATTCCCTTCGAGCATGAGCGCTCGACCACCGCGTTATTGAAGAAGGTTCGCGCGCAAGGGTGAGGTGTTCGTCCGCGTTCGGACGATGCGTTCTTCTTTTCGTCGCCGAAGCGCGGCGTAGTGCCGGGGCCAGGCGCTCCCTGCCGCTTCTCTATTGCGGCAACGCCGATGCCGCTACCGGCGCCGCCGGCACCGGGCCGCCTACCACTGCCTGGTCGGCTGCTTCGGCTGCGGTGAGGGGTTGCACCTTCAACCATTCCGCGTGGAGCTGACGGTTCAGGTGGTTCGGCTCGCGGCTGCCGGCTGTGGGCGTCGGGCCGAATACGCCGCGCATCGCGACGAATGCCAGCATGTTGGCAAGAAACAATATGGCGATCAGCCAGCGCAGCATCGTTAGTCTTTCCCGGTCGATAAGTTCAGCCGCTGTTCCGGATGGCCGCGGCTCAGGCGCCGTCTGCCAACGTGCGATCGGCGGCAATCAGCGCGAGCCCCGATAGCACCAGCGAATCGTGGCGAGTATGCGGCACTTTGAGCGCACTTGTCACTTCGTCCACCGCGCCGCCGCTCACCACGAGGCGTACCGGCACTTGCCACTCGTCCTGCAAATCGCGCCACATGCGTTCGATCAAACCGGCTTGCGCCAAGGTGCACCCAGCCGATAGCGAACGCGGCGTATCTGTCGCGAGGAACGGGCCGCGGCGTTCCCCGCCTGACGTGGCATCCGCGTCGAGCAAGCCGCGCGCGGCGTTGGCGTCGAGCGTCGGCAGTTGCGCCGTGTGCTCGCCGAGCGAGCGCATCATCAAGGTCCAGCCCGGCGCGATCAGACCGCCGACAAAGCAACCGTCCGCACGCAACGCTTCAAGCGTGGTCGCCGTGCCGAACGTCGCGATCAGCAGATTCTCGCCGGGAAACGCCGCGTGTGCGCCGATCAGGCCGGCCCAGCGATCGCTGCCGAGCGTACCCGGCGCCGTGTAGCTGTTGGTTACACCGCATTGCTGTGCGCAGGCACGGATCGTCGTGCGCGGCAGTTGCGGCCAGTGGGCATCGAGGAGGGCGGCAATCCGCGCCGCGACACCCTCGCCCGCCACGTTCGATAACCACGCGCCGCCCGGCGTCGGCAAACTCGACCAGTCAGGTCGATCAGCGCCGCCGTGCGCAAGCGCGCCGGCCGCGATTTGCGTGCCGTCCGGCTTGACCAGCGCCCACTTGATGCGGCTATTGCCTGCGTCGATCAACAGATAAGGCGCGCCGCGCGTCATGCAGCACCGTCGGCCAGACGCAGCGAGACGTCACCGGTCGCCACGGTCAGGCGGCCCGCAGCGGTGTCGAGCAGCAATTGCCCGCGCTCGTCGACCCCTGCCGCCACCCCGCGTGCCAGTTCCTGACCTTGCTCCAGCAACACCACTTCGCGGCCTGCGTAGGCATGCACGGCGTTCCAGCGCGCCTGGAACGGCGCGAAGCCTTCGGCGCCGAAGCGCTGCAGCGCCGGTTCAAGCGCATTCAGCTCCGCGGCAAGCGTATCGGTGAGGTTCGCGTTCGGCAGCGCGCGTTGCAGCGCGGTCGGCATGGCGCCGCGCGCCTGCGCCGGCACGTCGGCATTCAGTTGGCCGACCTTGGCCGCGAGTTCTTCCGCGCCCTTCACATTGGTGCCGATACCGATCACGACAGCGCTCGCTTCGTCGGTGCTCCATGCGGTTTCGATCAGGATGCCGGCCAGCTTGTCGCCTTCGAGCAGGACGTCGTTGGGCCACTTCAGCGCGATCTGCCCTGGGCCCGCGACCGGCAACGAGCGCAGCCCGTCGACCAGCGCCACGCCGACGGCGAGGCTCAAACCCGCCAGCCCTTCGAGCGGCCGCGGCAGCACGCATGCCACGGAAAACAACAGTGCATTGCCTGGCTCCGCATACCAGGGACGGCCACGGCGGCCACGCCCCGCGGTTTGCAGATAGGCGACCCGCACGATCGGGCGGGGCAGCGCGCCGGCTTTGCGAGGCAATGCCTTGACGCGCGTCATCAGGTCGGCGTTGGTCGAGCCGGTTTCCTCGACGATCTCGATCGGCCAGTCATGCGCGTGCGGGCCGAATAGCGCGACCGCGCGCTCCCGGTCGATCCGCCAGTCGGCGGCCGCGGCGGCTTGGGGTGGGGTCTTGGAGGCGTTCATGAGGCATATTGTAGCGACAGCGAACGCCGCTAGCCCACGAGCCCGCTTCATCCGCCGCGCCTTCGTTACAATGGCCCCTAATCCGATAACCAGATTGCAGCGATCCTTGAACTACGACACTCCGCCCGGCCTTGAAGTCGCGGCAGGCAGCCAAGGCAAGATCGTCCGGCTTTCGGGCCAGTGGACGGCGCTCGCGCTCGCACGCGACAAGGCCACCGGCCACGTGATCCCCTTGTTGCATTCGCTGAGCGGCGCCCAGGGCATTTACGAATGGGACCTGTCCCGTATCGTCCGGATGGACCACGTCGGCGGGCAGGCACTGTGGCGCGTATGGGGCCACAAGATGCCGCCGGACACCACGCTCACCGACACGCAACGCGACATTTTCGAGCGCATCGCGCTGCTCGATACGGTGCGCGAAAAGGTCGAACCGGTGGTCAAGGTCGATCCGTTCACGCGCCTCGGCCTCGCGATTTTTTCGTTCTTCGAGCACCTGTACGGTGGCTTCGGCATGCTCGGGCAGGTCGTGATCGATCTGCTCAAGATCGTGCGCAAACCGAAGGTCACGCCGTGGACCGAAATCTCCGCGAACATCTATAACGCCGGAACCAAGGCTTTGCCGATCACCGCGCTGGTGGCCTTCCTGATCGGCATCGTGCTGAGTTATCTGTCGGCGCAGCAACTGCGGCTTTTTGGCGCGAATCAGTACATCGTCAATATTCTCGGCTTGTCGGTGATTCGCGAACTGGGGCCGGTGCTGTCGGCAATTCTGGTGGCGGGCCGCTCGGGTTCGGCGATTACCGCGCAGATTGGCGTGATGCGCGTCACCGAAGAGCTCGACGCCATGCGCGTGATGGGCATTCCTCACGGCCTGCGCTTGATTCTGCCGCGCGTGGTCGCACTCGGCGTGGCGATGCCGCTGCTCGTCATGTGGACCAACATCATCGCGCTGACCGGCGGTGCACTCGCCGCGAAGATCGTGCTCGGCATCGACATGAGCTACTTCGCGCGCGCGTTGCCGGGCGTCGTGCCGGTCGCCAATCTGTGGATCGGTTTGGGCAAGGGCGTTGCGTTCGGCATGCTGATCGCGATCGTCGGTTGTCACTTCGGCTTCCGTATCAAGGCCAATTCGCAAAGCCTCGGCGAAGGTACGACCACCTCGGTGGTGACCTCGATCACCATCGTGATTCTCGCGGACGCGGTGTTCGCGATCCTCTTCCAGAACGTGGGGCTAGGATGATCGCGCCACTCACCCAGGCCGTGCGCGGCCAACCGATGCCGGAGATCGCGGAGCCGGTGATCGAAGTGATCGACATCACCAAGCGCTACGGCCGCAACATCGTGCATCAGCATCTGAATTTCGACGTGCGGCGTGGCGAGATCGTCTCGATCGTGGGCGGTTCGGGTTCGGGCAAGACCACGCTGGTGCGGCAGATTCTCGGTCTGGAGCGGCCGTCGTCGGGAACCATCAAGCTGTTCGGCGAAGACATTTCCACCATTTCGCCGGAAACCGCTTTGCTCATGCGCAGCCGCTCCGGCATGCTGTTTCAGCGTGGCGCGCTGTTTTCGTCGCTGTCGGTGTTCGACAACATCGCGCAGCCGTTGCGCGAACTCGGCAAGGTGCCGGAGGACCTGCTGCGCGACATCGTGATGCTCAAGCTCGAGATGGTCGGCCTGCCGTGCAAGCACGCGTCGAAGATGCCGTCGGCGCTCTCGGGCGGCATGATCAAGCGCGTCGGTATCGCGCGCGCCATTGCGCTCGAACCCGAACTGCTGTTTCTGGACGAACCGACCGCCGGCCTCGACCCGCAGGCGTCCGACGAATTTGTCGAACTGATCTCGGCGCTGCATCGCGCGCTCGGTCTGACGGTGGTGATGGTCACGCACGATCTGGACACGATGATCGCGCTCTCTACCCGTGTCGCCGTGCTGGCGGACCGCAAGGTGCTGGTCGCCGCGCCGGTCGAAGAGGCGGCGGGCGTCGATCATCCTTTTATCCGCGAATATTTCCTCGGCCTGCGCGGGCGCCGCGCGCTGCAGGCGCTGCCGCCGGAACGCCGCGCGAAATTGCCGCGTGCCGCGCTCGAATCGGCGTCGTCCGAATTGCCGCTGTGAACCAGGGAACCTGACTATGGAAAACAAATCACACGCCTTCTGGGCGGGACTCTTTACGGTGGTCCTGCTGGCTGCGATCGCGGTGGCGGCTTTTTTGTTCAACGTCGACCGTTCCGTGCGGGTGCCGTACGATCTGATCGCCCGCACCAACGTGACGGGGCTGTATACCGACGCGGCAGTGCGCTATCGCGGGCTTGACGTCGGCAAGGTGCAATCGATCAAATTCGATCGGGATCATCCGGGACAGATTCTGATCCGCATCCTCGTCGACACGCACGCGCCGATCACGCACTCCACGTTCGGCAGCCTCGGGTTCCAGGGCGTGACGGGGATTGCCTTCATCCAGCTGGATGACAATGGGCGCGATCCGACGCCGCTCGCGTCGTCGGCGAAAGATGTGGCGCAATTGCCGATGCGTCCGGGCTTGCTCGACCAGTTGCAGCAACGCGGCGATGTCTTGCTGCGCAAACTCGAAAAAGTCACCGACGACGTCGACAATCTGTTGTCGCCGGAAATGGTTAGCCAGTTGCAGGGCACAGCCGCGAGCATTCAGAAAGCCGCCGACGGTGTCGCCACGCTGACTCAGCAGATGGCGCCGGTCGCCGGCAAGCTGCCCGCCACGATCAACACGCTGGATCGCACGCTGGAGTCGACCAACGCGTTGATCACCAGTCTGAACCGCCCGGACGGACCGTTCGAGACCAACCTGAACAAGGTCGGGACGGCGGCGCAGCAAGCCGGGGACGCGCTGGTCTCGATGGATAGTTCGATCCAGGAACTGTCGGCGCGCGTGGGTTATGACACGCTGCCGCGCGTCAACTCGCTCGCCGAAGACGTGCGCTCGGCGGCCCGTTCGGTCGACCGCGCTGCCGATACGTTCAGCACCAATCCGCGCAGCGTGCTGTTCGGCGCGCCGAAATCGGCGCCGGGCCCGGGCGAAGCTGGCTTCACGTGGCCCGCCGCCCGCGCTGCCGCTCACGCTGCTCAATGAAACGATTTGAAGGTTTGAAGAAGGAATATGGTTATGTCACGCTCGATTCACCGATTGTTGTCCTCGAGCACCGCGCTTGCGGTATTGCTCGCGTTCGGCGTGCTGGCTGCCGGCTGCGCCGGCAACCCCGCGGCGATCTCGGACATTCGCTACGACCTTGGGCCGCCGAGTCCGGCGGCCTCGGCCGGCACGTTGCCGGCAGTGAAGGTGCTCGATGTCACCGCGTCCGACAATCTCGAATCCGACAAGCTGATTTACCGGCTCAGCTACGCCGACGCGCAGCAGACGGCGTCGTATGCGAATAGCCACTGGACCATGGCGCCGTCGCAACTGCTGACCCAGCGTCTGCGCGGCGCATTGAGTTCGCGCGGCACGGTGCTGACCGGTGCCGACGGCGTGCATGCGCCGGTGCTGAAGGTCGATCTGAGCGAGTTCGAACAGGTCTTCGACAGCCAGTCGGAAAGCCACGCGGCTGTCACCGCGCGCGCCACGTTGACGCAAAACGGCAAGGTGATCGGCCAGCGCACCTTCATCGCACGGGCACCGTCCAGTTCGGCGGACGCGGCCGGCGGCGCGCAGGCGCTCGCCGCGGCCAGCGACGATCTCGTCGCGCAGATCAGCGCATGGCTGGGCGTGCAGGCGCTGGTCGCCGCGCAATGACCGGCATGCAGCGCACGCAACGGAGCGCTGCATGAGCGTCAAATCCTGGCAGCGCCGCCCGTCGGCGCTTGCCCGGCAGGCCTTGGGGCTGTATACGGCGCTGATCGTGTACGGCTCGTGGTATCCGTTTTCCGGCTGGCGTTCGCTCGGCCTCGCGCCGTTTGCGTATCTGTCCGATCCCATGCCGCAGTATCTGACGGCGTTCGACGTGGTCACGAACGTGCTCGGCTATATGCCGTTCGGCGCGCTGGTGGTGCTCGCGGTGTATCCGCGCTGGCGCGGTCCGCTGGCGGTCGCGTTAGCTTTCGTGCTCGGTGGATTGCTGTCGGGCGTGATGGAAGCGGTGCAGACCTATCTGCCGACGCGCGTTGCGTCCAATCTCGATCTGGCTGCCAACGCGCTCGGCGCGCTGCTGGGCGCGGCAATCGTGTCGCCGGCCACGGGCGCGTTGCTCGATCGCGGTTTGCTGCGGCGTTTGCGGCTGCTCTGGTTCGAGCGTGACACGGCGGCGCTCGCGTGTCTCGTCGCCTCGTGGCCGTTCGCGACGATGTATCCGGCGCCGCGCCTGTTCGGACTGGGCAACTGGCCGCGCGAGCTTTGGCTGCGTTTCGATTCGACGACGCAAGATGCATTGCTCGCGTGGACGCCCTCGGCCTGGCACGTCGGCGCGTGGCCGGCGCTGGTCGCCGCCTGGTTGCCGGACGACGTGTGGGAAGCCGTGATCACGACGCTCAATCTGTTCGCCGCACTCGTGCTGGCTTCGCTGCCGGTGCGCCGCCATGCGCCGCTGGTGCGGCTGTTGATCGTGTTTATCGTCACGACCTTGTGTGTGAAGGCGGGTGCGACGTTTCTGCAATCGCAATCCGGTCTTGCGTTCGACTGGGCAACGCCCGGCGCGCTGGCAGGGCTTGTGGGCGGCACCGTCGCGGCACTGCTGGCGTTGCGCTTGCGGCGCAGGTCGCGTGCCGCGCTGGCGGCCTGTGCGCTGACGGTGGCCCTGGTGTTCGTCAATCTGCTGCCGGTGAATCCGTATTTCGATGCCGTGCTGGCCGACTGGCGCCAGGGCCGCTATCTGCACTTCAACGGTCTCGCACACTGGATCGCGTGGATCTGGCCATATGCCGCGCTGGTGTGGCTCGCCTATCTCGTCGAACAGGTGTGGCTCAAGCGGCGCGCGAAGCCCGTATAAGCGCAGGCGGCGCGTGGGGCCGGGCAAATGACTGCACATCGTCCGCTGTTCGGCGGCTGCCAGCCCCGCTCGCTATAATCGTCCGCACAACAGGCGCGCCACAGCGCCAGCAGCGCCACTCCCCACTCTTACAGGCCCGCTCCCGGACATCATGGACTCCTTCTACAAGCACCACGTCTTCTTCTGCCTCAACCAGCGTGAACCCGGCGCGGAGCGCCCGAGTTGCGCGAATTGCAACGCGCAGGAAATGCAGGAATACGCGAAAAAGCGGGTGAAGACACTGGGCCTCGCCGGCCCCGGCCAGGTGCGTATCAACAAGGCCGGCTGCCTGGATCGCTGCGAACTCGGCCCGACGCTCGTCGTGTATCCGGAAGGCGTCTGGTACACCTACGTCGACAAGAGCGACATCGATGAAATCGTCGATTCGCACCTCGTGAACGGCAAGATCGTCGAGCGTCTGAAAATCGATTAATAAGCGTCGCCATGAACGTACACACACAGAAATATCTGATCGACGGCCCGGTCGGCAAGATCGAGGTCGCGCTGGATCTGCCGGACGACATGCGCGAGAACCGCGCCGCGCCGCGCGGCATCGCGCTGGTCGCGCATCCGCATCCGCTGTTCGGCGGCACGATGGACAACAAGGTCGCGCAAACGCTGGCGCGCACACTCGTGCAGTTGAACTACGTGACATACCGCTCGAACTTCCGCGGTGTCGGCGAAACGCAAGGCGAGCACGATGCCGGCATCGGCGAGCGCGACGATCTGCGCGCCGTGCTCGATCACATGCGCGCGCAAGCCGGGCAGGCTGATCTGCCCCTCGTGTTGGCGGGCTTTTCGTTTGGCACTTTCGTGCTGTCGCATGTGGCTGCGAGGCTGCGTGAAGAAGGCCAGGCGATCGAGCGGATGGTTTTCGTCGGCACTGCGGCGAGCCGTTGGGAAGTTGCGCCCGTGCCGGAAAACACGCTTGTGATTCATGGCGAGACCGATGAGACCGTTCCCATTCAGTCGGTTTACGACTGGGCCCGGCCGCAGGAATTACCGGTTGTCGTGATTCCGGGGGCAGAACATTTTCTGCATCGCAAGCTGCACGTGCTGAAGCGGATCATTGTCGACGCATGGCGCTAATTGACGCGATGCGTGCGTTTTCCGGGGTACAGGTACGTGCAAACGCAAATTAATCGCCACCCTTTGCTCAAAGATACCGGGATAGCGCGCGTATAATGGGCGCTCTTTTTTGGGCGCAGCATCGCCCACCCGGCAGTTCGCGCGACGCGTAGCTTCTTTCTCGCGCGCAGCGGTGCCGGATGCGAGGCGTGCTGCGCGAACCGATCGCGCTGCCGGAAGTCCAATGGGCGCCGTGCCGTTTTTTACGGCCTGACGCTCGCCGACCGGCTCCTCCAAACTATGCGC
Source organism: Paraburkholderia fungorum (assembly GCF_902833645.1). Classification (GTDB taxonomy): domain Bacteria; phylum Pseudomonadota; class Gammaproteobacteria; order Burkholderiales; family Burkholderiaceae; genus Paraburkholderia; species Paraburkholderia fungorum. Next base: position 927,810 of record NZ_CADFGE010000001.1, on the reverse strand, counting down.
CCTGCGCGCGATGTATTTTTCCGCACGAATCGACCCTATGCGTTTCTCCATGTCCGGCCGCACGTCATTCCCGTCAGTTTCCTCTTTCGTTCCCCATTCGCTTAGCCGTGCCGTCACCCTCGGCATCGTGCTGCCGGCCACGCTGGTCGCCAGCACGGCGTTCGCGCAAGTGCCGCCGCCCGCGGTGAACGCGCGCTCGTGGGTGCTCGTCGATGCAACCAGCAATCAGGTGCTTGCATCGGGCAATGCCGACGAACGAGTCGAACCGGCTTCGCTGACCAAGCTGATGACAGCGTACCTCGTCTTCGAAGCACTGCAGACGAAGAAGATCACGATGGACCAGACGGTGATGCCGAGCGAAGCGGTGCGTCGCGTGAAAACCGACGAATCGCGCATGTTCATCGAGGCGAACAAGCCGGTGACCGTGCACGATCTGGTGTACGGCATGATCGTCCAGTCGGGTAACGACGCGGCGATCGCGCTGGCCGAACTGGTGGGCGGCAGCGAGGCGCAGTTCGTCAACATGATGAACACCGAAGCGCAGAAACTCGGCATGGCGCACACGCATTTCGCCGACGTGAACGGTATGCCCGACCCGCAGCACTACACCACGGCGGGTGACCTCGCGGTGCTGTCGGCGCGTCTGATCCGTGACTTCCCCGACTACTACAACATCTTCTCGGTCAAGGAGTTCACGTACAACAAGATCAAGCAGCCGAACCGCAACCGTCTGCTGTGGATCGACCCGACGGTGGACGGCCTGAAGACCGGTCACACGCAAGCCGCAGGTTACTGCCTGATCGCGAGCGCCAAGCGCCCGCTGCCGGGCGCCAACGACGGTTCGCGCCGTCTCGTCTCGGTGATGATGGGCGAGACCAAGGAACACGACCGCGTGCAGGACAGCCTGAAGATGCTGAACTACGGCTACACCGCGTATGACACGGTGCGTCTGTACAAGGCGAATCAGGTCGTGGGCACGCCGCGCGTCTACAAGGGTGCGCAGGACACCGTGCAGATCGGCGTGAAGGGTGATCAGTACATCACCGTGCCGAAGGGCATGGGCGACAAGGTGAAGCCGCAGATCGAGCAGATCGATCCGCTGATCGCACCGATCGCGAATGGTCAGCAGGTCGGCACCGCGAAGCTCGTGGCGGACGGCAAGGTGTTGGCGCAATTCCCGATCGTCGCGTTGCAAGCTGTGCCGCAAGCCGGCGTGGTCGGCCGCGTGTGGGATTCGCTGATGCTGATGTTCAACAAGAAGAAATAAGAGCCTGCTTGCGATGACCGCTGTTGCCGATGTTTCGCTCGACCCGATCGTTTATCTGAACGGCGAGCTGGTGCCCTTGTCCGAAGCGCGTGTGCCGGTTCTCGACCGCGGCTTTATTTTCGGCGACGGCATTTACGAAGTTGCGCCGTTGTATCCCTATGCAGGCGGCCGCACCGCGTTTCGCTTCAGGCGCCATCTGGCGCGCCTCGCGCGCTCGCTGGAGAAGATCGGCATCGTCAATCCGTTCGACGACGCCGGCTGGCGCGAACTGATCAACCGCGTGGTCGCGGCCAACGAAGCAGACGCGGGCTTGCGCGCCGATCAGGACGCGATCGCTTACATTCAGATCACACGAGGCGTCGCGAAACGCGGTCACGCATTTCCGGCCGGCATCCAGCCGACCGTGTTCGTGATGGTTACGCCGCTGAATCTGCCGGACGCCGCGCAGCGTGCGCAGGGCGTGCGTTGCGTCAGCGCGGAAGACCGTCGCTGGCTCAATTGCGATATCAAATCGGTCTCGCTGCTCGGCAACGTGCTGATGGCGCAATACGCGGCCGAAAACGACGCGTTCGAAACGATCCAGTTTCGCGACGGCATGCTGACCGAAGGCTCGTCTTCGAATATCTGGATGGTGAAGGACGGGGTGCTGTACGCACCGCCGCGCAGCCACAAGATTCTCGAAGGGATTCGCTACGGGTTGATCGAAGAGCTGACGAGCGAGTGTGGTATCCGCTTCGAGGCGCGCGAGATTGCCGAAGCCGAGTTGCGCGCCGCTGACGAGATTCTGGTCAGCTCCGCCACCAAGGAAGTGCTGCCGGTCACGCAGCTCGACGGCCAGCCGGTTGGCGACGGCAAGCCGGGCGCCGTGTTTGCAGCGTTGTACGCCGCCTACCAGCGCGCCAAGGCCAAGGAAGCGCAAGAAGCGCAGCAAGGAGTAGAGAATGAATCCCGCGAAAGAATCATTGCTTGAGTTTCCGTGCGACTTTCCCATCAAGATCATGGGCAAGTCGCATCCCGAGTTCGCCGATACGATTGTCACGGTGGTGCGGCAATTCGATAGCGAAGTCGACCCTGCGCGTGTCGAAACGCGACCGTCAAGCGGCGGCAATTACACCGGTTTGACCGTCACGGTGCGCGCCACGAGCCAGGCGCAGCTCGACGATATCTATCGCGCGCTCACCGGCCATCCGATGGTGAAGGTGGTGCTTTAACGCCGGGCGCCGTGCCCAAGGATTACGGTGTGACGCGCAAGGTGTCCACCGCCAGCTCGGCGCCGGCTGCCGGCCCCGCTGAGCAGGCCCGCTCGAAAAGCAGTTTGAACCGTCCCACTTCTTCGAAGACCCACGCGCGGAATGCCTTGACGCGCTCGGTTTCGAGCATCTGCGGCGGGCAGATGAAGTAGTACTGCCACGGGCTCGGCCCATCCACATCGAATAGCCGCACGAGGCGCCCTGCCGCGATCTCGTGCATTGCCAGCGAACGGCGTGTGAGCGCGACCCCTTGACCGTCGATGGCCGCCTGCAGCAGATTCGATGAATCCTGATACAGCACGCCGCGCTTCGGCTCCGGCCAGTCGGTGAGGCCGGCGGCGTCGAACCATGGACGCCAGAGTTCGTCGTCCGAGCGCAGCAGCGGGACTTTGGCGAGATCGGCGGGGGTTTGCGGCAGCTTGCCGCCATTGAAATCCGGCGCGCAGGCCGGAAAGAAGATTTCCTCCAGCAGCAACTCCGCGTGCAGCCCTGAATATTTGCCGTAGCCGAAACGGATCGCCACGTCGACGTCGTCGCGCGCGAAGTCGGTTAACGCGTTGGTGGACAGCAGTTCGAGGTCCCATTGGGGATGCTCCTCGATAAAGCTGCCGATGCGTGGAGTGACCCAGCGCGCCGCAAACGAAGACAGCATGGAAACCACCAGACGCCGCTCGCGGTCGCCGGCGCGGATTTCACGGGTGGCCTCGACCAGCGCCGTCAGCGCGGCGCGCACGCGCGTGGCGTAGCGGCGGCCGGTATCCGTGAGCCGGACGCGCTTGCCGTCGCGCGCGAACAGCGTGACGCCCAACTCAGCCTCTAGTGCCCGGATCTGGTGGCTGACGGCGCCGTGCGTGACGAACAGTTCGTCTGCGGCGCGCGAGAAACTCTCGTGGCGGGCTGCGGCTTCGAACGCCTTGACGGCGTTTAGCGGGGGTAGATGCCGGAGATCCATCGCAATATTTCTCACATAGAGGTGAAAATAGATCGTTTTGCGTAAACCCTTGCTACGCCTACGATTGTAGCCATGAAATGAACTTTGGCGAGGGCATCATGCGAGAAATTTCCTCTAGCATCGCTTTTGAAATCCGTACAGGCGAAACCATTCCTATGAAGGTCGCGCGCAGCACCAAGCTGGTTGTGCACGGCGGTGCGGTGTGGGTGACGCGTAGCGACGACACGGAAGACTACTGGCTGCAGCCCGGCCATACCTTGCGGCTGCGGCGCGGTGAACGGTTGTGGTTGAGTGCCGAAGGCAGCACGCATGCGAAGGTCGCGTTTTCCGTACCCACGCGTTGCGATGAACGTGCGCTGAACTGGTTTGCGCTGGTCGGCGAACGGCTGGCGGCCCGCATGCGTGGGGGCTGGCGCACGGTATGAAGGCGCTGCGGTGCCGTGCCTGCCATGGCGGGCCGGCGCCGAGTTGACTGTCGTTCGGGCGTGCAGCGAAGCAGCGACACCGCGCTGGCTGATGCAGGCCCCTTCGGCGGGGATCTCCAGATTTCGGTAAACTGTCGGGACCATGTGCGCCACCCCGGTTTTCCCGTCTCCCTCGTCCGCCACGGCGCCGCTAACGCTGCGCTGGCTTGGCAGCGAGCCTTATGAAGCCAGTTTCGAAGCGATGCGTGCGTTCACCGACGCGCGCACCGCCGATACACCCGACGAAATCTGGCTAGTCGAACATCCTCCTGTTTTTACGCTCGGCCAGGCCGGCGATCCAGCGCATCTATTGGCCGCCGATAGCGGCATTCCGCTCGTTAGGGTCGACCGGGGCGGGCAGATTACCTATCACGGGCCCGGCCAGGTGGTGGCGTACCTGCTGCTGGACCTGCGCCGCCGCAAGCTGATGGTGCGCGAAATGGTCACGCGGATCGAGCAGGCCGTGATCGACACCCTCGCGGCGTATAATCTCGCCGGAGAACGCAAGGCGGGCGCCCCCGGTATCTACGTGGCGCCCGGGCCGGACGCCGGGCTGCACGCCGGCGCCAAGATCGCCGCGCTGGGTCTGAAAATCCGCAACGGCTGTAGCTATCACGGCGCGAGCCTCAATGTGAACATGGATTTACGGCCGTTTCTGGCCATTAATCCATGCGGCTACGCGGGGCTCGAAACAGTCGACATGGCAACGCTGGGCGTTACCGCCGGCTGGGACGACGTGGCCCGTACCTTTGCAGCACGCCTCACCGCAAACCTCGACGGCAGTCCCGCGGCCGTCGCCCAACCGCAGGCCGGTGCACTTACCGCCTGACTGGACCGAACGAATGACTGACGTTACCGCGAACCTCGCAGCTTCTCCCGCTCCTGACGCCGTGCCGGCCGCCGCCGCTGCGTACGACGCCACTGCAAAACAGAAAGCACAAGCTAAAACCGCCCGTATCCCGATCAAGATCGTCCCGATCGAAAAGCTGAAAAAGCCGGATTGGATCCGCGTCAAAGCGGCCACCGGCAATTCGCGTTTCTACGAAATCAAGCAGATTCTGCGCGAGCACAACCTTCACACGGTGTGCGAAGAGGCGAGCTGCCCGAATATCGGCGAATGCTTCGGCAAGGGCACTGCGACGTTCATGATCATGGGCGACAAGTGCACGCGCCGTTGCCCGTTCTGCGACGTCGGCCATGGCCGCCCCGATCCGCTCGATGTGGATGAGCCGGGCAACCTGGCGCGCACCATCGCCGCGCTGAAGCTGAAGTATGTGGTCATTACGAGCGTTGACCGTGACGATTTGCGCGACGGTGGCGCGGCGCACTTCGTGGAATGTATCCGCCAGACGCGCGAGCTGTCGCCGGAAACACGGATCGAAATTCTGACGCCGGACTTCCGCGGCCGCCTGGATCGCGCGATCGGCATTCTGAACGCCGCGCCGCCCGATGTGATGAACCACAACCTCGAAACGGTACCGCGTTTGTACAAGGAAGCGCGCCCGGGTTCGGACTATGCACATTCGCTGAAGCTGCTGAAGGACTTCAAGGCGCTGCACCCGGACGTCGCGACCAAATCGGGTTTGATGGTCGGCCTCGGCGAAACCGAAGAGGAAATCCTGCAAGTGATGCGCGATTTGCGCGAGCACGACGTGGACATGCTGACGATCGGCCAGTATCTGCAGCCGTCGGAACACCATCTGCCGGTGCGCTCGTACGTGCATCCGGACACGTTCAAGATGTACGAAGAAGAAGCGTACAAGATGGGCTTCACGCACGCAGCCGTGGGTGCGATGGTTCGTTCGAGCTACCACGCCGATCTGCAGGCGCACGGAGCCGGGGTGGTTTGAGCGATTTAGACCGAGTTGCTGTCTAGAAAAATAAAGCCCGCACTGGTTGCGGGCTTTGTTCTTTCTGGCGGGTCCTTTTTTGCCGCTTGAGTCATGCGCTGGCGCTCTACTTGCGTGAGCTATCGGTAGTACCGTGCGAGCAGCATGCAAATCGAAGCGAGCGTTCCACCAATGATCGTGAAGGATCACAAGGGAAAGCCACATCAGACGTCGGTCATCCCGATCCGCAATCATTCGCTAGAACCCATCTACTGCCCACCGCAGCAGTTACGCCGATCCAACTGAGCGTGAAAAGCAATGCTCGAACAGCGTCATTAGCAATCGCGGATTAATTAGAACCGCCTGCGCACAAACTCCCTATAGTCGAAATCCTCCCAGACAACACACACTAAAGGGGCTTCTCGATGAACCGCTTTCTTCGTCCACTCGCCGCGTTCGCTGCGCTGCTCGCGCTGTCCGCACCGTTTTCTTCCGCTGCATACGCGGACAGCAAAGAAGTCGTGATCGCGTATCAGGACATGGTCGTGCCGTGGCGCTATGCGCAAGCCACGGGCGAAGTCGAGAAAGCCACCGGCTACAAAGTCACCTATCGCAAGCTCGGCAGCGGCGCAGACGTGATCCGCGCGCTGGCCTCCGGCTCTGTGCAACTCGGCGAAGCGGGATCGAGCCCGATCGCGGCGGGGCTGTCGCAGGGTGTCGATATTTCGCTGTTCTGGATTCTGGACAATATCAACGACGCCGAAGCGCTGGTTGCGCGCGACGGTTCGAACGTCACCAGTGTTGTCGGCTTGAAAGGCAAGAAGATTGGCGTACCGTTCGTGTCCACCTCGCACTTTCACACACTGGTCGCGCTGCAGAACGCCGGCGTGAATCCGTCGGATGTGAAGATCGTCAATCTGCGCCCGCCTGAAATCGCGGCGGCGTGGGAGCGCGGCGACATCGACGCCACTTACATCTGGGACCCGGTGCTGGCGAAGGTGAAGAAGAACGGCAAGGTGCTGATCACGTCGGGCCAGGTCGCGCAGCAGACCGGTAAGGCGACCTTCGATGGCTTTGTCGTCGACCGTAAGTTCGCGAGCCAGAACGCCGAGTTTGTCGCGCGCTTCGTGAAGGTGCTAGCCGCAACCGATGCAAGCTATCGCGATCACACGTCGGCATGGACCGCGACGTCGCCGCAGGTCGAGGCGGTCGCGAAGGAGTCCGGCGCCACTGCGCAGGACGTGCCCGCGAGTCTCGCGTTGTATGCATTCCCGACGCCGGCCCAGCAGGCGTCGAATGCATGGCTGGGCGGTGGCGCGCAATCCGGCGCGGCTAAATCGCTCGCCGCGACCGCTGCGTTTCTGAAGACGCAAGGCACGATTCAGAATGTGCTGGCCGATTACTCGACCGGCGTCGATCCGCAATTCGTGCAGCGTGCGGCGCACTGATTGTTGAGCAAGCCTATCCATCAGCATCATGAGGCGCGGCAATGAGCGGTCTTGAGATCCGGCGGTTGCATGTCGCCTACGAAGGCGTCCGCGGCGCGGCGCCGACCGTCGCGCTCGCCGACGTCGATTTGCGCATCGAGCCCGGCGAATTCGTCGTCGCGCTGGGTGCGTCCGGTTGCGGCAAGACGACCTTGCTCAATTGCATCGCGGGCTTCATTCAACCGACCGGCGGCGAGGTGCGGCTGAACGATGAACCCGTGCTTGGGCCGTGCGCGGATCGCGGTGTCGTGTTTCAGAAATACGCGCTGATGCCCTGGCTCGACGTGCTCGACAACGTTGCGCTCGGTTTGCGTTTTCAGCGCGTGCCGAAGGCGCAGCGCGAACGCATCGCGCGGGAGAAGCTGGCGCTGGTTGGCCTTGAGAAGCATGCGCACTCGCGCGTCTACGCGTTGTCGGGTGGCATGCAGCAGCGCGTGGGCATTGCGCGTGCGCTGGCAAGCGATCCGCAAGTGCTGCTGATGGATGAACCCATGGGCGCGCTAGACGCGATGACGCGCGAGTCGATGCAGGAACTCGTGCTGGACGTCTGGGGCCGCACCCGCAAAACAGTGTTTTTCATTACGCACAGCGTGGAGGAGGCACTGTTTCTGGCGACCCGCCTCGTGGTAATGACGCCGGGGCCTGGCCGCATCGCCGAGAGCTACGACCTGCCATTCGCGCGGCGCTTTCTCGAGACACGCGATGCGCGCGCGGTCAAGTCGTCGCCGGAGTTCATCGAATGGCGCGAGCGGCTGGTGCGCCGTCTGCACGAGCGAAATGAACGGAATCAGGAAGAGGTGCTGTCGTGACGGCTTCGCGTGAATCTTTGGGCAACGTGCCGCTAACCCAGGCAAGCGAGCCGCCGAGACGTAACGCGCGGCCGGTACGCGGCTGGCGTTTGCCGGGCGAAGGGCCGACCGCGGCACTGAGCGCGGTTTCGGTCACGACGCTTGCGGCACTGTGGTGGTTCGCGACGCACCTCCACTGGCTGCCGCCGCTATTTCTGCCAACGCCCGAGGCGGTTTGGGCCGCGTTTCTGGACGCGTGGCACGGACGCATTCAAGGCGGGTTGCCGCTCTCCGAACATCTCGCATGGAGCGCGTTGCGCGTGTTCGGCGCGTTCGCACTGGCCGCGGTCACGGCGGTGCCGGTCGGGATTCTGATGGGCGTGAGCCGGGTTGCCCGCGGCTTGCTCGATCCGCCGCTGGAGTTCTACCGGCCGTTGCCGCCGCTCGCTTATCTGCCGCTGGTGGTCATCTGGTTCGGCATCGACGAGACGGCGAAGATCGTCGTGATCTATCTCGCCTGTTTCGCACCGATTGCGATGGCGGCGCGTGCCGGTGTGCGCAGCGCGACCATCGAGCAGATTCATGCGGCCTATTCGCTGGGTGGACGCTTCACGCAGATCGTGCGCCATGTGGTTCTGCCGGCAGCGTTGCCCGAGATTCTGACCGGCTTGCGGATTGCGATCGGCTTCGGCTGGACCACGCTGGTTGCCGCGGAGATGGTCGCGGCAACTGCGGGGCTGGGTCAGATGGTACTCAACGCGTCGAGCTTTTTGCGTACCGATGTGGTGGTGATGGGTATCGTGCTGATCGGACTGATCGCATGGCTATTCGATCTCGGCATGCGTGCGCTGGAACGGCGGCTGGTACCGTGGAAGGGGCGTGTGTAGTCGGCTCTATCTCGTGGCCACTTCGTGACCACCCCAAGGCCACCGCGCCGCGCGCACTCTCAAGCAAACAATTCAATCACCGGCCAGCCTCGTTCCGCGGCAATGGCTCGCAAACGCGGGTCGGGATTGGTCGCGACCGGATGCGTGACGCGTTCGAGCAACGGCACGTCGTTGATCGAGTCGCTATAGAACCAGCTCTGCGGAAAATCTTCCAGACGATGGCCGAGCGAAGCCAGCCAGTCCTCGGTGCGGACAATCTTGCCTTCGCGGAAGGTGGGTACACCGACTGCGGTTCCCGTAAAGCGCGCCAGCGGATCGCCGCCTTCGGTGCCGAGATCGATCCCCAGCAGATGTTCGAAACCGAGCGCCTTGCCGATCGGTTTCGTGATGAACACATTGGTGGCCGTGACGATGCAGCACAGGTCGCCCGCATCGATGTGACGCTGCACGAGTGCCCGCGCGGCCGGCAGGATTGCCGGCGCAATCACCTCCTTCATGAACTGCGCATGCCACGCATCGAGTTGCTCGCGTGAGTGGCGAGCGAGCGGCGCGAGGGTGTAGTTCAGATAGGCGGTCATATCGAGCGTGCCGGCCACGTACTGCCGGTAGTAATCGTCGATTTCCTCCGCATGCCGCGCCGCGCCTTCTATGCCCAGATTGGCGATGAAGTGGGCCCACGCCTGATCGCTGTCGAGCGGCAGCAACGTGTGGTCCAGGTCGAATAGCGCAAGGTTGCGGCTCATCCAGAGTCCTTGTGATGAAGTGGGCAAACAAAGTGATCGAGCGAACCGTGTTCCGGACGATGAGCCGGCACACAGCAACTCGCAGCTTTGCGCGAGCGTATATTTAAAAGCACAAAATTACAATAAGGCAAAAATGTGCAACACTACTGTCATAAACGCCCCGGGTGCCGATTCGCACGGCATGCGGTTCGGGTCATGGCAGCAGGAATGGATGCGTAGCGTTTTATGTTGATTCTCCTTAACCTTCTGGCTGGTGTGGCGCTCCTCGTGTGGGGGTCGCACATCGTACGTACCGGCATCCTGCGCGTGCTCGGCGCCGATCTGCGCAGCGTCCTCGGGCGCAGCACCAGCAGCCGCTGGCGGGCCTTCCTGTCGGGCGTCGGCGTGACGAGCCTCGTGCAGAGCAGCAACGCAACGGCGGTGATCGTCACGTCGTTCGCCGCGCAAGGTCTTTTGCCGCTCACCAGCGGCCTCGCGATCATGCTTGGCGCCGACGTCGGCACCGCACTGATGGCACGCCTGCTGACGCTCGATCTGTCTTGGCTGTCGCCGATCCTGATTCTGCTCGGCGTGCCGCTCTTTCTGTCGCGCAAGCAAACCCGTCTCGGCCAGGTAGGCCGTACGCTGATCGGGCTCGGCCTGATTCTGCTGGCGCTGCACCTGATCGTCGAAGCCGCCCAGCCGATGATGCAAGGCGCCGGCGTGCGCGTGATGTTCGGTGCGTTGACCGGCGACACCATGCTCGACGCGCTGGTCGGCGCGGCATTTGCGATGCTGTCCTACTCGAGTCTCGCGGCGGTCCTGTTGACCGCGACGCTTGCGTCGTCCGGCGTTATCTCGTTGAAGGTGGCGTTGTGTCTGGTGATCGGCGCGAATCTCGGCAGCGGCTTGCTGGCGTTGATGGGCACGCTCGCGCAGAACGCCGCGGCGCGGCGTCTGGCCCTGGGCAGCCTCGCGTTCAAGCTGGCCGGCGCGCTGCTGATCCTGCCGTTCGCGCCGCTGCTCGCCCGCGGGCTGCCGGTGCTGATCGCGAATCCGCGCGAAGCGGTGGTCGGTTTTCACGTGATCTACAACACGTTGCGCTGCTGCGCCTGCCTGTTGCTGATCGATCCGGTCGCGCGCATCTGCACGCGGGTGTTGCCGGACCGGCCGCTCGCCAACGGTGAGCTGCGGCCGCTGCATCTGGATGCCGCCGCGCTTCCCACGCCCACGCTTGCCCTCGCTCACGCCGCACGGGAGGTGCTGCGTATCGGCGACATCGTGCGCACCATGCTCGACAACGTCGCTGAGCTGATTCACAACAATAGCCTCGATAAGGCGCGCGAAACGGTTCGCATGGACGACGACGTCGACCAGCTCTACGCCGCGGTCAAAAGCTATCTGACGCTGATTTCCCGCGAGCAACTCGATGAGGCCGATAGCCGCCGCTGGACTGACATCATCTCGCTGACGATCAACCTGGAACATGCGGGCGACATCATCGAGCGAATCGTCGGCGATATCGAGGAAAAGAAGATCGCGCACCGGCTGTCGTTTTCGGCGGAGGGACTGGGCGAGCTGGACGACCTGCACGCACGGCTCGTCAGCAATCTGCAACTTGGCCTGTCGGTGTTTCTGAATAACGATCTGCGTTGTGCCGAGCGGCTGCTGGCGGAAAAGGAGCGCTTTCGCGACCTGGAGCGCGCCTATTCGTACAAGCACCTGGACCGGCTTGCCGGGCAAACCTTGCGCAGCATCGAAACCAGCGCATTGCACCTGGATCTGATCAGCGATATGAAACGGCTCAATTCGCTGTTCTGTTCGACGGCGTATCCGGTGCTCGACGCAGCCGGCGCATTGCGTGACACGCGCTTGCGCAAGCGTGTGCTCGATACGATGTATGTGAAGGAATAGGGCGAGGCCCTACGAGGGGTCCCAAAGAGGCCCTGAGCCCCTAAGCCCCTAAGCCAGAACGATCTCTTCCAGCTTCTTTTTGAGCGCCGCAAAGTCAGCAGCTTCGGCCGCCTTTTTGTTGGTGACCAGCACATCGATCCGATCGACCGGGCAGTACGAAATCCGGCTGCGCTGACCGATCTTGCTGTAGTCGGCAAGGATCACCACGCGGTCCGCATTGGCAACCATGGCACGCGCTACTTCGGTTTCGGCGTGATCGTAGTTGGTCGCCCCATGCCGGTGATCGATACCGACCGGCGAGAGTAAGGCCATGTCCGCCCGATAGCGCTGAATGTCGAGCACGGTGGTAGCACCGGTGGTCGCCATGGCGCGATCGCTGATCGAGCCGCCGAGCAGGATCACTTCGTTGGCCGCTTCCGTTTGATCCACGGCGCCGCGCATTTTCAGCGCGACGTCGATTGAATTGGTGACGATCGTCAGGTTCGCCAGTTTCGCCAGCTCCTCGGCGAGCGCCGCGGTGGTGGTGCCCGCGTCGATGAAAAGTGTCTGGCCGCTCGCGATTAAACCGGTGGCCGCTTTTGCAATTGCGGTTTTTGACTTGACGCGCATATGGGCGCGCTCGGCGATCGGCGCCTCGTCAGCGGGTTTGATCGCGCCGCCATGCACGCGCCGCAATTCACCGAGCGCCTCGAGGTCGAGTAGATCGCGCCGTACGGTTTCGCGCGATACCCCGAGATCCGCCATGATCCGTTCGGTCGACACGCGTTGCAGCGTGGACAGCAACGCGCGAATTCTCTGATGACGGTCTTCCTGCCACATGCATTTTTCCTTGGGTGCGAACGCTTGCTGACACGGCTTGTTCTTAAAGTGTCATCGTGGACACGGATGTGTGTCCGGACTATGTCAAGCCTACTACTTTAGTCGAATTGTGTTGTATTTTTTTGGCAGCTTGCAAGTTTGTGTATTTCATCTTAGCCTTCGCAGATCGAGGTGCCATGCCTATTTCGAACATCAAATGTTCGGAAAGGAATTGAAATGTCCGATTTCGAGCAATTTGCGGCGTTTTTTGGCAATCTGATCGATCCATGTCGTTGCCATAATGGACTTTGGGATCTGCCGCCTGGACGATTTTTTGCTGCACGCGGCGCCGCTTGGAAGCGACATGGTTCGGCATCCTGACAATAAGATCGCGTGACCGCCACGCGACGTAATGAGCCGCGGCGTTAGCCGTGCCGCCGGCTATCGCAGCATTGCCCATTGACGTGATACTACGCGAGGGGCTCGCGCGTAAAGGTTGCATGGCGGCAGTGGCGGCTGGGAACGTGTCGAGAGCATACTCAACCCGCTCTATCTGGATGGAAGGTAACGAGACGTGGCAAACGGGACTGATCGCACTTTATCCACCAACTGGCCCTATCCGCGGCTGGTGGCGCACCGCTGCGGCGGCACGCTGGCGCCGGAGAACACGCTGGCCGGTTTCGACGCCTGCGTGCGCTACGGCTACCGCATGGTCGAATTCGACGCCAAGCTCTCCGCCGACAACCAGCTCTTCCTGCTGCACGACGACACGCTGGAACGTACGAGCAATGGTCATGGCGCTGCTGCCGAACACACGTGGGACCAACTGGCCAGGCTCGACGCCGGTGCCTGGTTCGGGCCGCAGTTCGCCGGCACCCGCCTGCCGACTCTCGCCGAGGCGGCCGGGCGTTGCGCTCGGGATGGCATTGCGGCCAACATCGAAATCAAACCTTGTCCGGGGCGTGACGAGATCACGGGGACCCTGGTTGCAAGCGGTGCGCTGACTTTGTGGCAAGGGCAGACCCCGCCGTTGCTGTCGTCATTTTCGTTCGAGGCGCTTGCCGCCGCACGCGCCGCCGCGCCCGTGCTGCAACGCGGCATGCTATTCGAAGAGGTGCCGGCGGACTGGCTGCGCATCGTGCGGGAGCTGGATTGCGTGTCGTTGCACGCGAGCCACCGGTATCTGAGCGAGCCGCTGGTTGCCGAGATCAAGGCGGCCGGCCTGCGGGTGCTGGCCTACACGGTGAACGATCCTGAGCGCGCACGGCTGCTTGTCCAATGGGGCGTCGACATGATTTGTACAGATCGCATCGATAAGCTTGAATACGACATGTTCTCGGCGCCGGCGAATCCGGGCTGAGCGTGACGCGGGTGCGGGCTTGTTCAGAGGCGCGCCCATGAAGCTGAAAACCAGAAATTTTCCAAACGTAGCAATTTCGGCAGAGGATGGGGAAGACTATGAAGCGCACCGCATTAGCTCGTTTATTTTCGATGTTGGCCGCTGCGGGTGTTGCCGCAGCCGGGGTGAGCAGCGCCTCGGCCGCGCCGCTCGACGCACTGATCGCCGCCGCCAAACAGGAAGGCCAACTCACTGTGATCGCATTGCCGCACGACTGGTGCAACTACGGTCAACTGGTAGCGGGATTTCAGAAGAAGTACGGCATCAAGATCAACGAGCTGAATCCGGATGCGGGTTCGGGCGACGAAGTGGAAGCCATCAAGGCGAACAAGGGCAACAAGGGGCCGCAGGCGCCCGACGTGATCGACGTGGGTTTGTCGTTCGGTCCGACCGCAAAGGCGCAAGGGTTACTGCAGCCGTACAAGGTGGCTACGTGGAACGCGATTCCGAAAGAGTCGAAAGATCCCGACGGTTATTGGTATGGCGATTACTACGGCGTACTGTCGTTTGAAGTGAACGCCGACATGATCGACAAGGTGCCGTCCGACTGGAGCGATCTGCTCAAGCCCGACTATAAGAACGCGGTCTCGCTGGCAGGCGACCCGCGCACGGCCAATCAGGCAATCCAGGCCGTGTTTGCCGCCGGCATGTCGCAAAGCAAAGGCGATGTGAGCAAGGCCGACACGGCCGGCCTCAAGTATTTCGCCGATCTGAACAAGAGCGGCAACTTCGTGCCGGTGATCGGCAAGGCCGCCTCGCTTGCACAGGGCACCACGCCGATCATCGTGCGTTGGGACTACAACGCGCTCGCCGACCGCGACACCCTGAAGGGCAACCCGAAGGTACAGGTGGTGATTCCGAAAACAGGCGTGGTCGCCGGTGTGTACGTGCAGGCGATCAGCGCCTACGCGCCGCATCCGAATGCGGCCAAACTGTGGATGGAGTATCTGTACTCCGATGAAGGCCAGCTTGGCTGGCTGGGCGGCTATTGCCATCCGATGCGCTATAACGAGCTGGTAGCGCAGAAGAAGGTCCCGCAAGCGCTGCTCGACAAGCTGCCGCCGCCTTCGTCATACAAGAATGTGGTGTTCCCGACGTTGTCCCAGCAGGACGCCTACAAAGACACCATCACGAAACACTGGGACGAAGCGGTCGGCGCGAACGTCAAATAATCGCCGTGGCGCACACGGTGGCGGCGGTGGCGGCGATGGAGCGGCGTTCGATCGCACGCCGCCCATGCCGCGGCTTTTATCCGTAACGCGCAGTTTCGAAAAGACGACGCGTCGCTCAAGCAGGGCGGCGCGTCAGGCGTTAACCAGAAAGCCCCAAGGGTGAGCTATGAGCGCTTCATCGGATGCTGGGTCGGTGCAGCCGGAATTACTGGTTCCGCCTGTGCCCACGCCAACACCTCGCGCCGGCGGTCCGAGCCGCGCGTCGCATTTTCTCGCCTGGATCGGCGTAGTGCCGTTTTTTGCTTTCGCACTGTTGTTCCTGATTCTGCCGACCGGCTTTCTGATGGTGGGTGCGTTTCAGGATCCCCAAGGCCACTTCACCCTCGCGAATTTCCGTGACCTGCTGCAGCCCACGGTGCTGGACGCCTACTGGATCAGCTTCAAGGTGAGCGCCGCGTCTGCGATCGGCGGCGGCGTAATCGGCTTGCTGCTCGCGTGGGCGGCGGTGCAGGGCAAACTGCCGGGCTGGATTCGCCCTACGCTGATGACGTTCTCCGGCGTCGCTTCCAATTTTGCCGGCGTGCCGCTCGCGTTTGCCTTCATCTGTACGCTGGGACGCGTCGGCCTCGTGACCGTCCTGCTGAAGAAATACCTCGACTTCAATCTGTACTCGACGGGCTTCAGTGTGCTGAGTTTCTCGGGACTCACGCTGACTTACCTGTACTTCCAGATTCCCCTGATGGTGCTGATCGTCACACCCGCGCTGGATGGCCTGAAGCGCGAATGGCGCGAAGCATGCGACTGCCTCGGCGGCACGGCCTTCCAATATTGGCGCCACGTCGCGTTACCGGTGCTGTGGCCGAGCGTGCTTGGCGCAACCCTGCTGCTGTTCGCCAATTCGTTCGGCGCGGTCGCCACGGCATACGCGCTGACCGGCAGTTCGCTCAACATCGTCACGATCCTGCTGTACGCGCAGATTCGCGGCGACGTGATGCACAACCAGAACCTCGGCTACGCACTCGCGCTCGGCATGGTGCTCGTGACCGGGCTGTCGAATGGCGGGTACATCTGGTTGCGTTCGCGCGCAGAAAGGGGGCGCCGATGAAAGGCCAATCGCGTGCGGGCGCGTGGATCGCGATGATCGCCGGTTCGCTGTACTTTCTGATTCCGTTGCTCGCGACCTTCGAATTCAGCCTGCGCATGAAGCGTGGCGTCTACAGCTTCGAGGCGTACCACGTGGTGCTGAGCGACCCGCGTTTTCAGGCCTCGTTCGGTTACTCGATCCTGATGGCAATCCTTACGATCATTGTCGGCGTGTTGCTGGTAGTGCCGACCGCGTACTACGTGCAGTTGCGGTTGCCGAAACTGCGGCCGGTCGTCGAGTTCATTACGCTGTTGCCGCTGGTGGTGCCGGCGATCGTGATCGTGTTCGGTTATCTGCGCATCTACAACAGCAGTTCGATTCTGCCGCTCACCGGCAACGAACGCGCAACCGATCTGTTGCTGGTGTTCGGCTACGTGACGCTCTCGCTGCCGTACATGTATCGCGCGGTCGACGCCGGCTTGCGCGCCGTCGATGTGCGCTCGCTGACCGAAGCCGCCGAATGTCTCGGGGCAAGCTGGCCGACGATCCTGTTCAAGGTGATCTTCCCGAATATCCGCTCGGGCATTCTGTCCGGCGCCTTTCTCACCTTTGCCGTGGTGATCGGCGAGTTCACGCTGGCGAGTCTGCTCGACCGTCCCGCGTTCGGTCCGTATCTGCAGTTGATCGGTGCGAACCGCGCGTACGAACCGTCGGCGCTCGCGATTATCGCGTTCGTGATTACGTGGGCGGCGATGGGATTGATTCAGGTATTCGGTTCGGCCCGCGCGCTTAGCGGCCAGAAAATTTGACGGACTCATTTGACCGGGTAAGGCAGAGAATCATGGCATTCCTTGAGATAGAAAATCTGCATAAGGCCTTCGGGGCGAACACGGCGCTGCATCACTTCGACATGAAGATCGAGCGCGGCGAATTCATCACGTTTCTTGGACCGTCCGGCTGCGGCAAGACCACGGTGCTGCGGATGATCGCCGGTTTCGAAACGCCGACGCGCGGCACCATCCGGCTGGATAACAAGGACGTGACGCACTTGCGCACGCGGCAGCGCAAGGTCGGCATGGTGTTTCAGTCGTATGCGCTGTTTCCGAACATGACCGTGGCCGATAACATCGGTTTCGGGCTGAAGATCGCGCACCGTCCGCAGGCGGAGATCAGCAAGCGCGTCGAGGAGATGTTGCAACTGATCAAGCTGCCGCATCTGGGCGCGCGCTATCCGTGGCAACTGTCGGGCGGTCAGCAGCAGCGCGTGGCGCTGGCGCGCGCGCTCGCCGGCAAGCCCCAGGTGCTGCTGCTCGACGAACCGCTCTCCGCGCTCGACGCGAAGATTCGCATTTCGTTGCGGCAAGACATTCGGGCGTTGCAGCGTGAGTTGGGCATCACGTCGATTTTCGTCACGCACGATCAGGAAGAGGCACTGTCGATTTCGGACCGCATCGTGGTGATGAATGAGGGGCGCGTGGAACAGGTCGGTTCGCCCTCGGAGATCTACAACTATCCGCGCACGCGCTTTGTCGCGTCGTTTGTCGGCACGTTGAACATTCTCGCGGGGCATGTGATCGACCCGAAATCCGGCAGGATGGTCGTCGACGGTCAGGAGTTGACCACTACGCAAGCTTTGCCGGCCGGCGACGCGGGCAAGCAACGCATGCTCGCGCTACGGCCTGAAGCCATCGTTCTGGAACCGGCCGCGCCGGGCCGCAATACGCTCAGCGCAATCGTCGAAGAAGTGAATTTTCTCGGTGCGGTGGTGCGCATCAGAACACGCGTGAAGGATGCGGTCATCTCACTCGATGTCTTCAATGATCCGAATCGCGGCTTGCCCGAACGTGGTCAACCGGTGTCGCTGGGTTTCTCGCACGAAAACCTGTTGGTGCTGGAAGAGGGCGGCGCATAGAAGTCAGACAGCCGCGCCCGACAAGCCTCTCCGGGTTTTCCCGGGGGTGCCGCCGGTGCGGATTCCGGATTCCCCGACGCCCCTCGTCCGGATTTCCGGAATCCCGGACGGCGTGAGCGGTGGCACGCCAAAAAACCTATAAAAATCAAAGCGATTCGCTGCGCATCAAGCTGGCATCGACCTTGCAATTTAGAATCCGCGGCCGCAACGGTCCGACAACTAAAGCAAGGAGACAACGATGTCTGATTTCCCTTCCCGGTATTTCTGAATTCGTCGTCTTGTCGCGGCCTAATGCCGTGCACAAACGCGACGATCATTCGTTCGCATGGTGCGCAGCGTGGCAGGCCTTGAGCTCACCCATATCGCAGGAAACATCGTGAAGAAACCCATTCATAAAGTGCTGTACGTGCAGGTGATCGTCGCGATCATCATCGGCATTGCGCTCGGCCATTATTCGCCGGATTTCGCCGTCGACATGAAGCCGCTCGGCGACGGCTTCATCAAGCTGATCAAGATGGTGATCGGGCCGATCATCTTCTGTACGGTGGTGACGGGTATCGCCGGCATGGAAGACATGAAGAAGGTCGGGCGCGTCGGCGGCAAGGCGCTGCTGTACTTTGAAATCGTCTCGACGTTCGCGCTGGTGCTCGGCCTGATCGCGACGCACGTGCTGAAGCCGGGTGTCGGCTTCAATATCGATCCCGCTACGCTCGACGGCAAGGCGGTCGCGTCGTATGCCGCGAAGGCGCACGGCCAGAGCACGGTCGAATTCCTGATGCACATCATTCCGGACACGCTCGTGTCGGCGTTCGCTCAGGGCGAAATCCTGCAGATCCTGCTGATCGCTTTGCTGTTCGGCGCGGTGCTGGCCACGGCTGGTGAGAAGGGCAAGGTCGTCACGAACTTCATCGACGGAATCTCGCACGTGCTGTTCGGCATCGTGCGCATCATCACGAAGCTGGCGCCGATCGGCGCGTTCGGCGCGATGGCGTTCACGATCGGCAAGTACGGCATCGGCTCGCTGCTGCCCATGCTCAAGCTGATTGGCACGTTCTATCTGACTTCGATCGTGTTCGTGGTGGTCGTGCTCGGCATCATCGCGCGTGTGGTGGGCTTCAACATCCTGCGCTTTGTCGGCTACATCAAGGAAGAGATGCTGATCGTGCTCGGCACGAGCTCGTCGGAAGCCGCGCTGCCGCAACTGATGCTGAAGCTCGAAAAGCTCGGCTGCTCGCGCTCGGTGGTGGGCCTTGTCGTGCCGACCGGTTACTCGTTCAACCTCGACGGCACCAACATCTACATGACGATGGCCGTGCTGTTCATCGCCCAGGCAACCAACACCGATCTCACGTGGACCCAGCAACTCACGCTGCTGGCGGTGACGATGCTGACGTCGAAGGGCGCGAGCGGTGTGACGGGCGCAGGCTTCATCACGCTGGCCGCAACGCTGGCGGTGGTGCCGACCATTCCGCTGTCGGGCATGGTGCTGATTCTCGGAATCGACCGCTTCATGAGCGAATGCCGCGCGCTGACCAACATCGTCGGCAACGGCGTGGCGACGGTCGTGGTGTCGGCATGGGAAAAGGAACTGGACCGCAACAAGCTGAACGCCGCGTTGCGGGGTGACGTGGCGGTTAAGGAGCCGGCTGGCGTTTAAGCCGCGTACCGGCTACGACTCCCGCCAGCACGCCGATCACGGTCGCGGACGTTCAGGTATGAAAGCGTCCGCGCACCGTGATCCCGCGCCGTCGGCCGAGGAAGCTCGCGCCGGCGGCGCGCCGCCTTATGCCACAATAGCCGATCCACAAAGATCGGAAATTGCCAACGTGACGCGCCGCCTGCTGATCCTCTTCGCGCTCGTCGCCGGGCTCGTGGCGGCGTGCGGGCTCACGTACAGCATTGCGTGGCAAAGCGGCATCGACAACTTGCGGCGCAACGCCGCGGTACGGGTCGATCGCACCACGAGCGCGCTGAAAAGCACGCTCGAGCGTTACGAATCGTTGCCTTATCTGCTGGCCGAACATCCCATCGTGCAGGACGTGCTGGTCGATCCCACTCCCGCCAACGTCCAACGCGCCAATCTGTATCTCGAAGACCTCAATCGCCACGCGCGGGCAACGGTCACCTACATCATTCCGCTCGACGGCTATTGCGTCGCCGCGAGCAACTGGCACGGGCCGGGCAGCTTCATCGGCGCGGGCTATCAATTCCGGCCGTATTTTCTCGATGCGGTGAAGGGCGGCGTGGGCCGCTTCTTCGGTATCGGCACGATTTCGCAGGCGCCAGGTTATTACATCTCGCAGCCGGTGCGGCGCGACGGCAGGATCGTCGGCGTGGCGGTCGTCAAACTCGATCTCGAATGGTTTCAGGGCGCGGATGCGTCCGAGCCGCTGGTGGTTACCGACGACCACGGCGTGATCTTTCTGTCGTCGGTGCCGGCGTGGAAATATCACACGATCCGGCCGCTCTCCGGACAGGTCGCCGATTCGATCTACCAGGCGCGTCAATATGCGCAGCAGCCGATTGCGCCACTGCCGGTGACGATCGAGCGCACGCTCGAAGGCAATGCGCAGATCGTGCGCATCGGCGGCGGCCGGTATGCGCCGCGCTATCTGGCGTCGCGGCGCGGCATGGGTGAGCCGGACTGGCACCTGATCACCATGTCGCCCGTCAATCCGGTCGACGCCGACGCGCGCAACGCGACTATCGTTACCGGTTTCGGATATGTGTCGCTGGTCCTGCTCGCGTTCTACTGGAGAATGCGCCGCGCCCGCGTGCGCGAAGTGATGCGTAGCCGTTCACTGCTGCAAAAGGCCTATGCGGAATTGAACCAGCGCGTGGCCGAGCGCACCGCGGATCTCTCGCAGGCGAACGAACAGTTGCAGAAGGAAGTGGCCGAGCGAACGCGCGCCGAACAGGAGTTGCGCGCGGCGCACGATGAGCTGATCCAGGCGAGCAAGCTCGCCGCGTTGGGTCAGATGGCGGCCGGCATTACGCATGAATTGAATCAGCCGCTTGCGGCGCTGCGCGGTTTCTCCGACAACACACGGGTGCTGCTCGAGCGCGGTGACCAGGCTGCGGCGCGCGAGAATCTCGAAGCGATCGCGGCGCTCACCGAACGCATGGGCAAGATCACCAATCAGTTGAAACTGTTCGTCGGGCGCGCCCGGCCGCGCAGCGCGCGTGCGCCGATCATGCGAGCGTTGCGCAACGTCGTCGCGCTGCTGCAAAAACGCCTGCAAGGCGTCGACGTCGAGCTCGTGTTGCTCGATGCCGACACTGGCGTGCGTACATCGCTGAATCTGGCCGACGATCGCCGCGATCTTGTCGCCCATTGCGACGACCTGCGGCTCGAACAGGTGCTGATCAATCTGCTCGGCAACGCGCTCGACGCAACGGCGGGAATGACACCCCCGCGCATCTGGGTCGAGGTTGAAGCCACCGAGTCGAGCGTCTCGTTCGCGGTGCGCGACAACGGCCCCGGCATTCCCGACGACGTGCTGCCGCGTCTGTTCGAGCCATTTTTCACGACGAAGGAAATGGGTCAGGGGCTGGGACTCGGTCTCGCGATTTCATCGTCGATTGCGCGCGACTGCGGCGGCACGCTGGTAGCAGGCAACGCGCCGGACGGCGGTGCATTATTCGTATTGACGCTGCGCCGCGCGCGCGTGCAGACGAGCCATACTTCGGACCCGCTTATCGCCGGTTCCTGAATCAAATGAGAACGACATGCTGAACCACGGCCTGCAAGTGCTGTACATCGAAGACGACGAACTGGTGCGCCGCGCCAGCGTGCAGAGTTTGCAACTCGCGGGCTTCGACGTGATCGGCCATGCGTCGGCGGAATCCGCGGCGAAAATGATTAGCGCGGATTTCTCCGGGGTGATCGTCAGCGATATTCGCTTGCCTGGCGCAAGCGGTCTCGAACTGCTCGCGCAGTGCCACGAGCGTGCGCCCGACGTGCCTGTGATTCTGGTTACCGGGCATGGCGATATTTCGATGGCCGTGCAGGCGATGCGCGACGGTGCGTATGACTTCATCGAAAAGCCGTTCGCCTCCGAGCGTCTGATCGAAACCGTGCGGCGTGCGCTGGAGCGCCGCAAGCTGGTGCTTGAGAATCTCGCGTTGCGCCGTGAACTGGCCGGGCAGAACTCGGTGGCGCCGCGCATCATTGGCCGTAGTCCCGCGATCGAGCAGGTGCGCCGGCTGATCGCGAATGTCGCGCCGACCGACGCGTCAGTGTTGATCAACGGCGACACCGGTGCGGGCAAGGAGTTGATCGCGCGCAGTCTGCATGAACTGTCGCCGCGGCGGGACAAACCGTTTATCGCGGTGAACTGCGGCGCGCTGCCGGAGCAGATGTTCGAGTCGGAAATGTTCGGCTACGAACCCGGCGCATTCACCGGTGCGGCCAAGCGCCGGATCGGCAAGCTCGAACATGCTTCGGGCGGCACGTTGTTCCTCGACGAAATCGAAAGCATGCCGCTCGCGTTGCAGGTCAAGTTGCTGCGTGTGTTGCAGGACGGCGTGCTGGAACGGCTTGGCTCGAATCAGCCGATTCGCGTGAATTGCCGCGTGGTGGCGGCCGCGAAGGGCGACATGGCTGAGCATGTCGCGGACGGTTCGTTTCGTCGCGATTTGCTGTACCGGCTGAACGTGGTGACGATCGCGCTGCCGCCTTTGGGTGAGCGGCGCGAGGACATCGTGCCGTTGTTCGAACACTTTCTGCTGGATGCCGCGGTGCGTTATCAACGCCCCGCGCCGATTCTCACGGACCGGCAGCGCGCGAGCCTGATGCAGCGAGAATGGCCGGGCAATGTGCGCGAACTGCGCAACGCCGCCGATCGTTTCGTGCTCGGTGTGGCCGACGATCCGGTTATGTCTTTCGCGGACGACAGCGTAGCGGCGCAACCGTTAAAGGAACGTGTCGAGCAATTCGAGCGGGCGGTGATCGCGGAGGCGCTGGAGCAGGCCGGCGGCGTCGTCGCGCTGGCGGCGGACAAGCTTCAGCTTGGGAAGGCGACGCTCTACGAGAAGATCAAACGATATGGCCTCGCGGCCAAGGGAGAAGGGGAGCGGTGAGGATTTGATGCGCCGGCAGCAGGGCGCATGCCGGCGCGGGTGAAGCGATTCGAGGGGATCTTCAAAGCGTTGACGGACCGCGCGAGCGTTGCGCTCAGGCTGCCTTCAGCGCTTTTTCCAGCAGCTCGTCGAGTTCCGCGAATTGCGGTTCGCCGACATAACGCTTCAGGATCTTGCCGTCCTTGTCCACGAGGAAGGTGGTGGGCGTGAGCTGCACATTGCCGAACTCCTTGGCGGCCGAGCCGTCGTCCATTGCAACCTTGAACGGCAACTGGCGCGTTTGCGTGTAGTTGGTCACGTACATGGGCGCGTCGTAGTTCATGGCGACCGCGACAAACTCCAGACCTTGACCTTTGAAGCGGTTATAGGTCTGAACCATTTGCGGCATTTCTTTCATGCAGGTGTCGCAGCTCGTGGCCCAGAAGTTGACCAGATAGACCTTGCCCTTCAGGTCGGCGGTGGAAATCTTCTGGCCCGACAACAGCGTGAAGGTGGCATCGGGCACGCGCTGCTGGCCGGCGAACGCGAAATAGCCTGCAACCGCCAGCGCAACCGCCACGACAGCGATGATCACAATGCGAAGCGGATTGGCGCGCCGTGCTGCTGGAGACGTGGCGGAAACGGTGGTGGTGCTCATGAACGGAACCTCGAGAGTCGCGCGGAACGCGCGGGACAGTGCGTCGGGTTGGAGCCGAACGGCCGGGACTTTCGGGCCACATCACTTTCGGAATGCGCCGCTTGAATGTCCGCCGATTTGGGTTTCGCTATTGTAGCCGTATTCGTTCCGTGCGGCAGGCGGGCGCGGCGAGCGGATAATAAGGGTTTTACGACTTCGTCAGGCTGGTCTTCCGTCCCTATGCGCCAACCCGTATTTCGCCGTTTCACCCCTCGTCTTTGCCGTCTCCCCGCTGCTCATCACGCTTTACGGCCGGCAGGCCGCTCGCCGTGGCGCACAGCCGCCTGCGCACTGGCGCTGGCCGCCACGCTGTGCGCATGCTCGCCGACTTACGATTGGCGCACCGTCATGAACAACGACAACGGCTACACCGTGGACTTGCCGGCCAAGCCGGGCAACGACCAGCGCGCGGTGCAGATCGACGGCACCGCCATGCAGATGGCGATGCAGACCGCCGAAGCCGGCGACGCGGTATTTGCAGTGGGCACGGTGATGCTGCCAAACGACGACCCGCAAACCCAGCGCGCCGCGCTCGAATTCCTGCGCACGGGCCTGGCGCGCAATGTGGGCGTCGCACCCGAGGCTCACGCCG
Organism: Paraburkholderia fungorum; assembly: GCF_902833645.1. GTDB lineage: Bacteria > Pseudomonadota > Gammaproteobacteria > Burkholderiales > Burkholderiaceae > Paraburkholderia > Paraburkholderia fungorum. The sequence goes on along the minus strand of NZ_CADFGE010000001.1, from coordinate 903,535 downwards.
TGCAGATTCCGCTCGCCGCAGGCGGTCAGGTGTTGGGGCTCGAAATGAATCTGAGCGGTGCGGCCGGCTCGAAGCACGAATCGCGGCTTGTCTACGCGCGAATCGTCGCGCGCAACCGTCACGTTTATCAGGCGGCCATCATTGCTTCGAAGCCACTCCCGCCGGAGCAGATCGACCAGTTTTTCACATCGTTCAAGCTGTACTAGAACCGGTAGTTTTGGCCGACCTCGGCGTCTCGGATAAGCGGTGACATTGAAAGTTCATTCGCAGCATCACGCGCTAATTACCGGTTTACGTTGAGGTTTTTGGTTTGGCTACGCAGCCTGTGGATAACTCTGTTGAGAAGTCCGGCTGTTTGGTCGCACAAGGCCGTCTGGCGGGCCTTCTGCTAGTTTTTCGAGTCGGCGCCACGCCAAAAAAAGTCAATTGAATCAAGGCACTTCCCGGCGAGCACTTCATTCGCCTTTCAGTTGTTTCAAAATCTATCTGGAACGGGCCTGTGTGCATAAGTCAAGTCTTGACAGCGATTTTTTTCGTCATCAGGCAGTTTGTGCACGATGTATCGTTCGATCTTTTCCACAGGGGTTTTGCCCGATGTGCGTGACGGCCAGCGGCATTGTTTGAAATCCGTTTTAGTGGTGCCAGCGAGCGTAATACGAGTATTCGTCGGAATTCGATGCTCCTTGCATGGCGTGCGGCTTGTTCTTTCTTAAATCACATAGTAAGTTTCGAGAAAGGTGTTTCCTGATTCGCCAATCCTGAGCTAACGTCATTCACGTCAATTCTGATTGATGCGCATTGGGTTTATTCGAACCGGTTATTGCTGATCAAGCTTCACAACGGTGAGCGAGGCTCCGTTGTAGTACGGAAATAGCTTGTATGAACGGCTGGTTAGGGGATTTATCATCTGTCCAGCCGCCCAGTCATGACGTGATTTCCTGAACGATAACAATGAAAAAATCAAAAAATGTTGCTGGAGAAGCGCAGTTATTTGACGGAATTCATTTAAACATAAGACGGCAATTCGGCGAGTCGGATAAAAACCCTATTCCTGATCGCCATTCAACCCGTCTGAGCCGACATCGCACCTGCCTGCCAAGGCTGGCTCTGCGGCCCTTGCCGCTTTGCATGATTGCTGCTTCCGTCACGGCGCCGTGCGCCAGCGCGCAGGTCGTCATTCCGCCCTCCAGCAGCACGATTCAACTCCAGACCTTGAGCCCCGGCGCGTCCCGGTTCGACGCACCGAGCGGCACGGTCGTCAACGCCGCCTCGGGCGACGGCGTTAGCGGCTCGAACGCGCAGAACTGGACGCTGAGCAACGAAGGATCGATCAGCGGCGCCGCCAACGGCGTCAATCTGTCCTCGGCAGCGGCCAACGGCGCGCGGGTGGACAACTACGGCAGCGTGCAGGGCGGCGCGAACAGCGGCATCGCGATGTCGAACGGCGGCACCGTCTATAACCATGCGGGCGCTTCGGTGTCGGGCGCGCAAAACGGCGTCTACATGGCTGTGGACGGCGGCGCCGTGAGCAACGACGGCACGATCAGCGCGAACGCTGCGTCGGGCACGGCGGTCAATTTCATCTCGGGTGGCAGCTTCACGCAAGGCGCGAGCGGTCTCATCAGCGGTTTCACGGGCATCGCGTCGAATGGCGGCAGTTTCGTGGGGACCAATGCGGGGACCGTCGCCGTTACGGGTGTCGCCCTGAGCATAGGTGGCGGCAGCCTGGAGGGTACCTTCACCAATCATGTCGGCGCCACGTTGCAAACCAGCGGCAACGTAAATGCCGTGGAATTCGCCGGCAATACGTTCGGCACGTTGGTCAACAACGGCACGATCACGTCCCACGCCACCGGTTCGAGTGCGGGCGTATGGGTTGGCAGCAATGCTTCGGCGGAAATCGACAATGCCGGCGGCACGATCGCCGGTCCGATCGGCTTGCTGATCACCGGGGTTGGGAGCGTGGTCAACAATTCCGGCACGCTTACCGGCACCGGCGGGACCGCTATCTCCGTCACGGGCAGCGGCAATCTGATCACGCTCGACACGGGATCGGTGCTCAACGGCGATCTGGTGGTTGCCGCCGGCACGGCGGGCAACAAGCTTTCGCTGAAAGGAACGGGCAACGAGGACAGCAGTCTCGTCGGCCTCGCCGGACTGACCATGGCGGGCACGAACTGGCTGCTGAGCGGCAACGTATCCACCACCGGCACCACGGCGGCTGCCACCACGGTGCGCAGTGGCACGTTGACCATCACCGGGGCGCTGAGCAACAACGGCGTGGGCGGCGGCACGACGATCAACGCGGGAGGGACGCTGCAGATCGGCAATGGCGGGACGACGGGCAGCGTGAGCGGCAACATCGTCGATAACGGTGCGCTGATCTTCAACCGGGCCGACGCGGTGAACATCGGCACCGTGATCAGTGGTTCGGGTGCGGTGGCGCAGGCAGGTAGCGGCACGCTGACGCTGACGTCCGCGAATTCGTATACGGGCGGCACGTATTTCAACGCCGGCACGACGAAGGTGACGTCGGATGCGAATCTAGGCGGTGCGTCCGGCGCGCTCGTCTTCAATGGTGGCGCACTGCAGGCCGCGGCGTCGCTCGCCAGTGCGCGGGCCGTGACGCTCAATAGCGTCGGCTCGATCGACACCCAGGCGTACGCCGTTACGCTGAGCGGTCCCATTGGCGGCGCCGGCGCGCTGATCAAGCGGGGCCTCGGGACTTTGCTGCTCACCGGGCAAAACAGCTTCACCGGCACCACGACCGTCGCGGCCGGCACACTGCAGATCGGCGACGGCGGCACGAGCGGCACACTGACGGGCGACGTCGTGAATGACGGCGCGCTGGTTTTCAACCGCGCTGACACGCTCGGTTACAGCGGCGCGATCAGCGGTAGCGGATCGCTATTGCAGGCAGGCGCGGGCACGCTCGTTCTCACCGGCGACGTCGCCCATACCGGCGGTACGACCATCGACGGCGGCACGCTGCAGATCGGCAACGGCGGCACGCGCGGCAGCCTCGCCGGCAACGTGGTGAACGACGGCACACTGGTTTTCGACCGCTCGGACACGCTCGTGTATGGCGGCGTTGTCAGTGGTAGCGGCGCGGTGGCGCAGAGCGGAACCGGCACCCTGATCCTGAATAGCGTGCAGACGTACACGGGCAACACGAACGTGACGGCGGGCGCGTTGGTGATCGGCGACGCGTCGCATTCCGATGCACAACTGGCGGGCGCGGGTGCGATCAGTGTGGCGGAGGGGGCCGCGCTCGGCGGCTACGGCAAGGTGAACGGTTCCGTGCTGAACATGGGAATGATTGGCGTCGGCAACACGTTGCCCGCACTCGCCGGCGGGCCCGACGCCACCTTCACGATCGCGGGAGATCTGGATAACCACGGCACGCTCACGCTGGCCAACGGCGTGACGGGCGACCGTCTGGTGGTGGGCGGAACCTATACCTCGAATGGCGGCAAACTCCTGCTCGACAGCGTGCTGGACAAGGGAGGCGCGACATCGCAGAGCGACATGCTGGTGGCGAATGCGGTCAGTGTCGGGACGGGCGGCGCCACGCATGTGAGCGTGCAACACGTGGGCGGCTCGGGCACCTATACGCCGGAAGACGGCATCCGCCTCGTGCAGGTGAACGACGCCGGCCGCTCGGCCGCCGGCGCTTTCGTGCTCGACGGACGGGCCGTCGCCGGGCCTTACGAATACCGGCTGTTTCAGGGTGGTGTGGCCAATCCGAACGACGGTCAGTGGTATTTGCGCTCGGAGAAGCCCGAGCCGCCTCCGCCCCCGCCCCCGCCGCCCCCACCGCCGCCTCCTACGCCGGCGAAGCTGCTGCGTCCGGAGGTGGGCGTCTACATGGGCAATCAGTACGCCGCGCAGACCATGTTCTTACTGACGCAGCACGACCGCACAGGCGACCCGCAATCGCCGGACGGCGCGCGCCCGAATGGCGGCGCACCCGTGGCGGCCGGTTGGGCGCGGGTGTCCGGGGCGAGCCTGCGCAGCCAGGCAGCCGGCGGCGAGCTGAGCGTCAACACGCAAGGCGAAGTGTTGCAGGCAGGCGGCGACGTGGCGCAGTGGCCGGGTTGGCGCGGCGTGGATCGCATCCACGCGGGGCTGATGGCGGCCTACGGCAACATGCGCACGAATGCCAGCGCGGACGGCAATCCGTACGACGCACACGGGCAGGTGAACGGCTACGCCGTCGGTGCTTATGCGACCTGGTTCGCCAATGAAAAAAGCCGGCTCGGCGCGTACGTGGACAGCTGGGTGCAATACGGCAACTTCAACAATCAGGTTCAGGGCGCGTTGTTGCCGGGCGAACAGTACAGCGCCCACAGTTGGACGGGCTCGCTCGAGCTGGGCTATGCCATCCAGCCATTCGGCAACGACTGGGTGATCGAGCCGCAAGGCCAGTTCATCTATACCGACTACAGCGCGGGCACCCATACCGAGGTCAACGGCACGACCGTCACCGACAACCGCTCGGGCGGCATCACGACACGCCTCGGCGCACGCCTTTACCGAGATTTCGCGCGTGCGGGCGGCGATGTGATTCAGGCTTCGTTCGAAGCCAACTGGTGGTACAACAACCGCCAGAACGCCATCTCGATGGACGGCGTGACCATCGCGTTCGACGGCGTACCGCACAACGCCGCCGAACTGAAAGCCGGTCTGCAATACCGGTTCGCTCGCGGCTGGCAAACGTGGGGCAACGTGTCGTGGGGCTTTGCGAGCAGCAGCTACCAGCGGCTCGCCGGGATGGCGGGCGTGAAGTACACGTGGTGACGTGGTGCGGCTCCGGTCGAAGCGCCAGCGGCACGGAAGACGTGCCGCCTCACTGCGCCGCGAATACCCGCCGGTACTGAACGGCTTCTCCGATGTGACTTACCTCCGGCATGTCCGCGCCGGCCAGATCGGCGACGCTTCGCGCCACCTTCAGCACGCGGTAGTACGCGCGCGCAGACCAGCCGAAGCGCTCGCCGGCCTCTCGCAGCAGGGCTTCGCCGGCGGCGTCGAGCCGGCAGACATCGTCTACCTCCCGGCCGCTCAACTCGCGGTTGGTCTTGCCTTGTCGCGCGAGTTGCCGGGCGCGCGCCGTATTGACGCGCGCCGCGATAGTCGCGCTTGCCTCGCCGCACACATCGGAACGTGCCGACAACTCGGCGGGCGTGAGCGCGGGAATTTCCAGCTGGATATCGATGCGATCGAGCAGCGGTCCGGATAGCTTGCGCAGATAGCGCGCGGCGATGTCGGGCGTGCAGCGGCACCGGCCGCCCGGGTCGCCGCGCCAGCCGCACGGGCAGGGATTCATTGCAGCGATCAGCTGGCACGCTGCTGGAAAATCCGCCTGCAACGCCGCGCGTGAGATCGTGATGCGGCTCGCTTCCAGCGGTTCGCGCAAGGTTTCCAGCACGTGACGGTCGAATTCAGGCAATTCGTCCAGAAACAGCACGCCGAGATGCGCCAGCGTGATTTCGCCGGGCTGCGGCGGATTGCGTCCGCCCACGAGCGCTGCCGCGCTCGACGAATGATGCGGCGCGCGAAACGGCCGCTGCCGCCACTGCGACGGTGAAAAGCCGGCGCGGCTCGCGGACAGCAAGGCGGCCGAGGTGAGCGCTTCGTCGTCCGTCATGGTGGGCAGGAGGCCGGGCAGCCGTGCCGCCAGCATCGACTTGCCGGCGCCCGGCGGCCCGACCAGCAACACGTGATGACCGCCGGCCGCCGCCACTTCGAGCGCGCGGCGTGCGCCGCGCTGGCCGATCACGTCCGCCATGTCCGGCACTACGGATGGAGTGAAGCCGCTCAGGTCGGGCGCCGGAACCGGACGGAGTTGCCCGTCGGGCGCGCCGTTGAGATGGGCGCACAGCGTGGGAAGGTCCGTGGCACCGTACACATCCACGCCGGGCACCAGCGCCGCTTCCGCCGCGCTCGCCGCCGGCAGATAAAGCTGGGGCGTGCGCGCCGGCTGGGGCGAAGCGGCCGTGGCCGGGCAAGCCGAGGCCATGGCAATGTCTTCGAACGATGTCAGCGCGCCGGGCGCCCTGCCGCTGCGCGCCGTGCCGCACGCCATGGCGAACGCGCCGCGCATGGGGCGCAACGCACCGGTGAGAGACAACTCACCGGCAAATTCGCGATGCAGCAGCGACTCCGCCGGAAGCTGCCCGCTGGCGGCGAGGATGCCGAGCGCGATGGGCAAATCGAAGCGACCCGATTCCTTGGGCAAATCGGCGGGCGCGAGATTGACAGTGATACGCCGCACGGGGAAATCGAAGCTGCAGTTCTGCAGTGCCGCGCGTACGCGCTCACGGCTTTCGCGCACTTCCAGATCGGGGAGGCCGACGATCGAAAAAGAGGGTAATCCGTTCGCGAGGTGAACCTCGACGGTTACTTCGGGCGCGCGGCCAGAGGCCGGCGCGCGACTGCGCACCACGGCAAGCGACATGTTTTCTCCCGTCGGACGGCGCGCACAGGCGCGCGCGAGTCCCCTAAAACGCTGATGACGTCACGGCTCGCTTGCCAGTGATGTGCAGCACTGCGCAGCTACAACGCTGCGCGCAAAGCCTCAGGACGTTTGCGTCGTGACCGGCAGCTTCTGCTCTAGCTCGGCGACGCGGCGCTCCAGCTCTTCGAGGCGCGCGCGGGTGCGTACCAACACCTGGGTCTGCGTATCGAATTCCTCGCGCGTGACCAGGTCGAGCTTGGAAAAGCCCTGCGACAGCATCGCTTTCACGTTGCGTTCGACATCTTTGGCCGGCGAGTTCTTGAACAGCTCGCTCATGCGAGCCTGCAAATCGTTAAAGACATCGTTCGGTTGTTTCATGGTGTTCCCCTTAATGCACAAAAAATGTGCATGTTTAGTTACGTCTGTGCTTTGGTCCGGCGAATGGTTCGTCTTGGTGCATGGGCGATTACCTGCCGCCGCCGCGTGAGCCCGTTTGGTGCGCGCTCAAACGTTAAATGCCTTCGAACACTCTAGCAACGATCCATACGCCGCGCCACCGTGCCCCGCCAACGTTGGCCGTTCAGCCAGGGCCGCTTGGGCCCCTTTCGCAGCGAGCCCCGGACGAAGTCTGACACAACATGGCATGCGAGTTGCTGTTACTGCCCCGCGCGCACTGCCGGGTGCTTTTACCGGCGTCGGAACGAGACCACGCGAACGGATTACAGGTAAGCAAACAGGGTACGCAACGGGTTACGCAAACGGGTTACGCAACTTAGCGAGGGATTTCATGAAACTCATTACCGCAATCATCAAGCCGTTCAAGCTCGATGAGGCGCGCGAAGCCTTGTCGGCCATCGGCGTCTCGGGCATCACGGTGACGGAAGTCAAAGGCTTCGGTCGTCAGAAGGGCCACACGGAACTCTATCGGGGCGCTGAATACGTCGTCGATTTCCTGCCGAAGGTGAAGATCGAGGCGGCTGTCTCGGACGACATCGTCGATCAGGCGATCGAGGCGCTCGAGCGCGCGGCACGCACCGGCAAGATCGGCGACGGCAAGATTTTCGTCACCCCGATCGAACAGGTGATTCGGATTCGCACCGGGGAGACCGGCGCGGACGCTCTGTAACACCAAAAGATAGCGACACAGATAGCGACAAGAGGAAATGAAGATGCGCAAATTAATGATGTCCTTGCTGATGGCCGGTTCGCTGCTCGCGGGCGGTATCGGCGCCGCCCTCGCGGACGACGCTTCCGCCCCCGCAGCCGCCTCGGCAGCGGCTTCCGATACGACGGCGAGCGCGCCGGCACCGGACGCCTCGGCAGCACCTGCCGCCGCCGCCGCTTCGGCACCGGCCGCTGACGCGTCTGCCGCACCTGCCGCCAGCGCCGCGGCAGCCGCGCCGGCAGCCTCGGACGCCGCACCTGCCGCACCGACCGCGCCGTTCTCGGTCGATTCGTCGAAGATCAATTCGGGCGACACCGCCTGGATGCTGACCTCCACCGCGCTCGTGCTGTTCATGACGATCCCGGGTCTGGCGCTGTTCTACGGCGGCATGGTCCGCAAGAAGAACGTGCTCGCGATCCTGATGCAGAGCTTCGCGATTACCTGTCTGGTGTCGATCATCTGGGTCGTGATCGGCTATACCCTCGCGTTCACGCCGGGCAACTCGTTCATCGGCGGCTTCTCGCGCTTCTTCATGGCGGGCATGAACTACATCAAGGGCGACAAGGCGACCACGCTGACGGTCAGCCACCTCGCGCCGACGATCCCGGAAACGGTCTACGTCGTCTATCAGATGACGTTCGCGATCATCACCCCGGCGCTGATCACGGGTGCGTTCGCCGACCGTATGAAGTTCTCGGCAATGCTGGTGTTCATGACGCTGTGGTCGATCATCGTCTACTCGCCGATCGCGCACATGGTCTGGGAACCGACCGGCTGGCTGGCTAGCGCGGGCATCCTCGACTTCGCGGGCGGCACGGTGGTGCACATCAATGCCGGTATCGCGGCGCTGGTCTGCGCGCTGGTGCTCGGCAAGCGTATCGGCTACGGCAAGGAAGCGATGGCGCCGCACAACCTGACGCTCACGCTGATCGGTGGCGCCATGCTGTGGGTGGGCTGGTTCGGCTTCAATGCGGGTTCGGCAGTGGCGGCAGACGGCCGTGCCGGTTTCGCGATGTTCGCAACGCAAGTGGCAACCGCGGCAGCAGCACTGGCATGGATGTTCGCTGAATGGGCAACCAAGGGTAAGCCGTCGGTGCTCGGTATCGTGTCGGGTGCCGTGGCAGGTCTGGTGGCGATTACGCCGGCTTCGGGCTTCGTCGGTATGGCGGGTTCGCTGGTGATCGGCATCGCGGCAGGCGTGATCTGCTTCTGGTCGGCCACGTGGCTCAAGCACAAGCTCGGTTACGACGATTCGCTCGACGCGTTCGGCGTGCACTGCATCGGCGGTATCGTGGGTGCGCTGCTGACCGGCGTGTTCGCGGTCAAGGACATCGGCGGCGCGGACGGCAGCGTGATCCTGCAAGCCAAGGGCGTGCTGACGACGCTGATCTACAGCGGCGTGGTGAGCTACATCCTGCTGAAGATCATCGACATGACGATGGGCATCCGCGTGACGGAAGAAGAAGAACGCGAAGGTCTGGACGTCAGCCTGCACGGCGAACACGTCGAATAAGAATTCCCCTGCAAGCTCCAGGGGCTTGCGGGTCAGAAATAAGCGCAGCGACTTTGGCCCGCCTTTACGGCGGGCTTTTTTATTGCGACCCGTCTTGTGAACAGCAGATTTCCCTGCCTATCATCACGATAGCGAGAATGCATTCGCGTCCGCTTGCGAATGGAGAAACCGTCCCCAAATGGACAAAGCATTTGCTCTACAATCTTTTTTCTCCAGTCTGCGAGTGATCAATGGTTCCGCACCTAGTTACGGCGTTAAACGGCCCGCTGCTCGATCTCGAGCGGAAGATCCTCGACGCTACGCCCGCCATCGAACGCTGGTTCCGGCTTGAATGGCAGGAGCACACGCCGCCGTTCTACTGTTCGGTCGATCTGCGTAACGCGGGATTCAAACTCGCACCGGTCGACACCAATCTGTTTCCCGGCGCATTCAACAATCTGCCGCAGGAAGTGCTGCCGCTCGCCGTGCAGGCCGCGATGGCGTCGATCGAGAAGATCTGCCCGGACGCGAAGAATCTGCTGGTGATCCCCGAGCGCCATACGCGCAACGCGTTTTATCTCGAGAATGTTGCCCGTCTGGCGGCGATCATGCGCCAAGCCGGCCTGAACGTGCGCTTCGGCACGCTCGACGAAAGCATCGTCGGCCCGGTCACGATTGCCTTGTCCGACGGCCAGAAGCTGGTGCTCGAACCGCTCGAGCGGTCGCAGCGGCGCCTCGGTCTGAAGAATTTCGACCCGTGTTCGATTCTGCTGAACAATGACCTGTCGGGCGGCATTCCGCCGGTGCTCGAAAATCTGCATGAGCAGTATTTGCTGCCGCCGCTGCACGCCGGCTGGGCCGTGCGCCGCAAATCGACGCATTTCTCCTGCTATGACGACGTCGCGAAGAAGTTCGCGAAAATGGTCGAAATCGATCCGTGGATGATCAATCCGTACTTCGCGCATGTCGAAGGGGTCGATTTTCAGGAGCGCACGGGTGAAGAAGCGCTGGCCGATGCGATCGACGGCGTGCTCAAGAAGATCGCCAAAAAGTATCGCGAGTACGGTATTTCCGAGAAACCGTATGTCGTCATCAAGTCGGATGCGGGCACTTACGGCATGGGCGTGATGACCGTGCACGACGCGTCGGAAGTGGCCGCGCTGACCAAGCGCGAGCGCGCCAAGATGGCCGCCACCAAAGACGGCCTCGAAGTGCATGACGTGATCGTGCAGGAAGGCGTGTACACCTTCGAGCGGATCGGCGAGGAAGTCGCCGAGCCGGTCGTGTATATGATCGACCGTTACGTGGTCGGCGGCTTCTACCGCGTGCACGGCAGCCGCGAGCGCGATCAGAATCTGAACGCACCGGGCATGCATTTCGTGCCGCTCGGCTTCGAGCATACGGCGCTGCCGGATGCGCACGCCAAGCCCGGCGCAGCGGTGCCGAATCGCTTCTATATGTACGGCGTGGTGGCGCGACTCGGGTTGCTGGCCGCATCGGTCGAACTGGAAAAGACCGATCCGGAAGCGATTCAGGTTTAAATCTCGCGAGAGGGGCAATGGCGGCGTGCGTGCCGCCGTCGCCATTTTCACCGACCCTATTGACGATCAATGCCAAGCCCTAAGGGCGCACCGGAATCCTCATGGACATTCTTTTCATCGCCGATCCGCTCACGCAGTTCAAGATCTACAAAGACTCGACCTACGCGATGATGGCCGAGGCCGCGCGTCGTGGCCACACGCTTTACACCTGCGAGCCGAAACATCTGGCGTGGACTGGCGGCGACGTCGAGGCGAACGTGCAGCGCTTTGCGATCGTCGGCGACGTAACTGACCTGCATCGCGACACCTGGTACGCCGCCGAAGCAGCCGCGCCGCGTTCGCTGAAACAATTCAGCGCGGTGGTGATGCGTAAAGACCCGCCGTTCGATATGGAATACGTGACGTCGACCTGGCTGCTGGAAATGGCCGAGCGCGGCGGCGCGCGCATCTTCAACAAGCCGCAGGCGATTCGCGATCATTCGGAAAAACTGGCGATCGGCGAGTTCGCGCAGTTCGTGGCGCCGACTTTGGTGACGCGCGACGCCGCCCGCTTGCGCGCCTTCCATGAAGAACACGGCGACGTGATCCTGAAGCCGCTCGACGGCATGGGCGGCATGGGTGTGTTTCGCGTGAAGGCCGACGGCATGAATCTGGGCTCGATCATCGAGATGCTGAGCCACGACGGCGCGCGCTCGGTGATGGCGCAAAAGTTCATCCCCGAAATCAAGGAAGGCGACAAGCGCATTCTGCTGATCGGCGGTGAAGCGGTGCCGTTTTCGCTCGCGCGGATTCCTCAGGGTAATGAGGTCCGCGGCAATCTGGCGGCCGGCGGACTGGGCGTGGCGCGACCGCTCACCGAGCACGACCGCAAGATCGCCGACACGCTCGCGCCGGTGCTCGCCGCACGCGGTCTGCTGCTGGTCGGGCTTGACGCGATCGGCGACTGGCTTACCGAGGTGAACGTGACGAGCCCGACATGTTTCCGCGAGATCATGGATCAGACCGGCTTCGACGTCGCGGCGATGTTCATCGACGCTCTGGAGCGCGCGGCGGCTTGATGCACAAAGGAGGCGCAACTGAGGCGCAACCCTTGAATGGCCGCCATGGCCCCCAAACTGTGTAGTAAATCCGCATCAAGCAAGACGCCGGCTTTGGCGCGAAAATGGGCCTGATACAATGCCCGCTCTCCCGCACCAAGCCGCATCGAGGGCGTCTGCGAGGCGCTGCGGGCATGGATTGCGGACTGTAGGCGAGTTGTTTGCCGCCAACGCCGTCGCGGTATCGGGCGACGCGGGCCGCTCGTCAGATAGTGCGTTCCGGCGCTCCCGACCCACGGCCGGTCGAGGGTGCTTACGAACCGGGTTTCGTCCCGGTCCACGGTTCGGGCCGATCTTTTGCAGTAAGGCTGACATGGCAGGCATTCTGATCATTGCGCACGCTCCGTTCGCCACCGCGTTGCGCGATTGTATTTCGCACATTTACGGTGGCTTGCCGGCGCGTATCGGTGTGATCGACGTATCGCCGGATTGCGATCCGGCACAGCAGGTTGCATTCGCGCATTCGGAGATCGAGCGGCTCAAGGAAGAAAACGGCGCGCTCGTCCTCACCGACATGTTTGGCGCCACGCCGGCGAATATCGCCGGGCGGCTCGCCTCGGTGCCGAACGTGCGCGTGCTGTGCGGCGTCAATCTGCCGATGCTGGTGCGCGCGGTCTGTTATCGCGCAACGCCGCTCGACACGCTGGTCGACAAGGCGCTCGCCGGAGCCACCAAGGGCGTGCACGCAATCGGACCTGCCACGCCGGCACCGGTTGCGCCTCCCGCGGGATCCGGCGACTGTTTGCCCGCGTTGCCACCCGAGGCCGACCTGACCCAGAAAGTGGGCTCGACCGGGTTGTAAGCGGACCGTACGGTTTTAGACAATTGCGATCGGGCTGCGGCGCGATTGCGGCTGGTTTGCAGTTTCACCTTTCACCACAACATTCACCCGCGCTTCGGACCATCACATGCTGCAACAGGAAACGACTATTGTGAACAAGCTGGGGCTGCACGCGCGCGCGTCGGCCAAGTTGACGCAACTCGCGGGCAACTACCAGGCTGAAATCTGGATGAGCCGCAATGGCCGCCGCATCAACGCCAAGAGCATCATGGGTGTGATGATGCTGGCCGCGGGTATAGGCAGTACGGTGCTGATCGAAACCGAGGGCGCCGACGAAAAAGAGGCAATGGACGCATTGCTGAAACTGATTGCCGATAAATTTGGCGAAGGTCAGTGAATTCGCGCGTTCTTGTTGCCTGAAGCAAAATGCCGCGGCTGTCCGCGGCATTTTTTTTAGCGCGAGACAATCGTGCAAGAGTAGTGCACGAGCGGTGCGAAGGCGTGAGCCGATAGTGCCGGCGGCGCGTTGGGGAGCGTTGCCCGAACGCAGGGCCAATGAGGCCGCATTCTCGTGGCCGCTTACGGTATTTCGTGCTGCGCTGCACACAGCCCCGGCGTACTTGCAAAGGGTGCGGAATTTATAATGACAATGAGAGTCTGAGAGCATTGCAGCGGTTTGCCGCAGCATCACACAACTAGAGGAGGTGCGCGTGTCATTCACGCTGCATGGAATTCCCGTGTCACGCGGTATCGCCATCGGGCGGGCTTATCTGATCGCCCCGGCTGCACTTGACGTAGACCACTATTTGATCGAACCCGCTCAGATCGAGGGCGAGATCGAGCGTTTTCGCACGGCCCAACAGCAGGTGCATCAAGAGCTCGACACGTTGCGCGCCGATCTTGCCGCGGATGCGCCGAGCGAAATGGGCGCGTTCATCAATGTTCATTCAATGATCCTGAACGATGCGATGCTCGTGCAGGAAACCATCGACCTGATCCGTACGCGCCGCTACAACGTCGAATGGGCGCTGACGGAACAACTCGAGCGCCTGTCGCGCCATTTCGACGATATCGAAGACGAATACCTGCGTGAGCGCAAAGCCGACATCGAACAGGTGGTGGAGCGCGTGCTGAAGGCGCTTGCCGGCGCGACGGGGGCGCTGGTGGACGGCGTGCACGGTACCTGTGATGAGATGATTGTGGTCGCGCACGACATCGCGCCGGCCGACATGATGCAATTCAAAACGCAAACGTTTCAGGGTTTCGTCACCGATCTGGGCGGACGGACCTCGCATACGGCGATCGTCGCGCGCAGTCTCGGCATTCCGGCCGCGGTCGGCGTGCAGCATGCGAGCGCGCTGATCCGGCAGGACGACCTGATCATTGTCGACGGCGATCACGGCATCGTGATCGTCGATCCCGCGCCGATCGTGCTTGAAGAGTATTCATACCGGCAGAGCGAAAAGGCGCTTGAGCAGCGCAAGCTGCAACGGCTGAAGTTCTCGCCCACGCAGACATTGTGCGGCACGCGTATCGAACTGTGCGCGAACATCGAATTGCCCGAGGACGCACGCGCCGCGGTCGATTCCGGCGCGACCGGCGTCGGCCTGTTCCGCACCGAGTTTCTGTTCATGAATCACAAGCACCACATGCCGGAAGAGGAGGAGCAGTTTGCAGCCTACCGGCGCGCGGTCGAACTGATGAACGGTTTGCCGGTAACGATCCGTACGATCGACGTCGGCGCCGACAAGCCACTCGATTCGATGGCCGGCGGCGACGGCTACGAAACCGCACCGAATCCTGCTTTGGGGCTCAGAGCGATTCGCTGGAGCCTCTCCGAGCCGCAGATGTTCCTGACGCAGTTGCGCGCGATTCTGCGCGCGTCGGCGTTCGGCAAGGTGAAGATTCTGATTCCGATGCTCGCGCATGCGCAGGAGATCGATCAGACGCTCGATCTGATTCGCGAAGCCAAGCGGCAGCTTGACGATGCCGGTATCGCCTACGATCCGAACGTGCAGGTCGGCGCGATGATCGAGATTCCGGCTGCCGCGATTGCGTTGCCGCTGTTTCTCAAGCGGCTCGATTTTCTATCGATTGGCACGAACGATCTGATCCAGTACACGTTGGCCATCGATCGCGCGGATAACTCGGTCGCGCACTTGTACGACCCGCTGCATCCGGCGGTGCTGCATCTGATCGCCTTTACGCTGCGTGAGGCGAAGCGGGCCGGTGTGCCGGTGTCAGTGTGCGGCGAGATGGCGGGCGATCCGGCTTTAACGCGTCTGCTGCTCGGCATGGGCCTCACCGAATTTTCGATGCATCCTAGCCAATTGCTGGTGGTCAAGCAGGAAGTCCTGCGCTCGCATCTGAAGACGCTCGAGAAGCCGGTGGCCGACGTGCTGGCTTCGTTCGAACCGGAAGAGGTGCAGGCTGCGCTCAAGCGGGTGGTGCTCGCCTGACACTGAAAACTGCTCCGGTTCTTAAACGGAAAACGCCGCACATGTGCGGCGTTTTTTATTCGGGTCTCGTTCGGACTCAAACTCGATGTCGTTGCCCGCATACCGGGCAATCCGGCTGGCGCGCAATGCGCATTGTGTTCCACTCCATTCGCAGTGAATCAAGCATCGTGAGGCGGCCCACTAGCGGCGTGCCGATTGCGCCGATCACCTTTAGCGCTTCAGCGGCCTGCATTGAGCCGATGATGCCGACCGTGGGCGCGAACACGCCCATGGTCGAGCACGCGACTTCCTCGAACGGCTGATCTTCGGGGAACACGCACGCATAGCAGGGCGACGTTTCGTCGCGGAAATCGAAGGTGCTGATCTGGCCGTCGAAGCGCAACGCCGCACCCGACACCAGCGGCACGCCGTGTTTCACGCAGGCCCGGTTGATCGCGTGGCGGGTCGCGAAGTTGTCGGTGCAATCCAGCACGACGGTGGCGTGCGGCACCTCGCGATCGAGCCACGCATCGTCGACCCGTTCGGCGACCGCGTTCACCACCACCTCGGGATTGATCTGGGCGATCGCGTCGCGTCCGGACTCCACCTTCTTGCGCCCGACCGACGCGCTCACGTGCAGAATCTGCCGTTGCAGATTGGTCAGGTCGACCGTATCGGCATCGACCAGCGTCAGGCGGCCGACGCCTGCCGCCGCCAGATACATCGCTGCAGGCGAGCCCAGACCACCCGCACCGACGATGATCGCGTGCGCGTCGATAAAGCGCTGCTGCGCCTCGATGCCGATTTCGTCGACGAGGATATGGCGGGAATAGCGGAGCAGTTGATCGTCGTTCATGGCGGGGCGCGTGGAGTGTCGCGCAATGAAAAGCAGGGCCGGCGGCCTGCCATGCGCGTTTTCGTTATTTTAATCGCGCGAGGGAGTGGGTGTTCGTGCTGGTGCTGGGGTTGGGTATTGCGCTATGTATTGCGATGCATACGCCAGCGTCCGCCGCGACGTGCCCTTGCAGCCGGACAGGCTGCAAGGACACGCTGGATTCACTGCTTAATTGCTTTGCGTAGCAGGCGCCGAGGCCGGGACGGGGCCCGAAGCGCCCGGCACCGGTTGCGTCGGCTTCACCGCGACCGGCGCGGACGCCGACGTTGCCGGCTTGTTCTGCGCCAGACGCCGCTCGGTCAGCGACTTCGATTCCTGCACCGGCTTGCCTTCCAGCTTGTTCAGCGCCTGTTGCAGCATGAAGTCGTCAGCCGAACCGAACTCGACCGGCTTGCGCTCACGATCCTTCTGACGCTGTTCCGGCGTCTTCTTGTCGTTCTGCTCTTCAAGCTGGCGCAGTTGGTCCATGCGCTCCTGTTCGCGCTGTTCCGCTTCCTTCTTCTCGTTCGGGTCCTGCGTGTTCGCAAGGTGGTTCGAGTAGTCGACTTCGCGGGTAACGAGTGCGTCGTCCGGATCGCCTTCCGCGTATTGATCGACCGCGATGTCAGGACGGATGCCCTTGTTCTGGATCGAACGGCCGCTCGGCGTGTAGTAGTACGCCGTGGTCAGACGCAGGGCCGTATCGGCCGTCATCGGGCGGACGGTTTGCACCGAACCCTTGCCGAACGTGGTCTTGCCGACGATCAGCGCACGATGCTGATCCTGCAGCGCGCCCGCGACGATTTCCGAAGCCGACGCCGAGTAGGCGTTGGTCAGCACGATCATCGGCACGGTCTTGAAGATCGGTGCTTCGTCTTTCAACGGATCGCTGTCGAACGATTGCAGGCGGTAGTTATCGTACGTGTCGCGATAGACCTGCTTCGAATCCGGAATCTGGCCGTTGGTGGACACCACCACCGAGTTCGGCGGCAGGAACGCGCCGGCCACGCCAACCGCGCTTTGCAGCAGACCGCCGCCGTTATTGCGCAGGTCGAGCACGAGACCCTTCAGGTTCGGCTGTTGACGGGCGATGTCCTGCAGCTTCGCGGCCAGATCAGGCGTGGTGCGTTCCTGGAAGCTGGTGATGCGGATATATGCGTAGCCCGGCGCCAGGATCTTCATCTTGACCGACTGAACCTTGATGATCGCGCGCGTTACCGTGAGCGGGAACGTGCGGTCGTCGGTCTTGCGGAAGATGGTCAGCGTCACCTTGGTGCCCGGATCGCCGCGCATCTGCTTGACGGCCTGGTCGAGCGTCATGCCGCGCACAGGTTTGTCGTTGATGCGGGTGATCAGGTCGCCCGGGCGGATACCGGCGCGGAAGGCAGGCGTGTCTTCAATCGGCGAGATCACCTTGATCAGGCCGTCTTCGGACGAAATTTCGATGCCGAGACCCGCGAAGCGACCCTTGGTCTGCTCCTGCAGTTCTTCGTAATCGGTCTTGTCGAGATACGACGAGTGCGGGTCGAGGCTCGATACCATGCCCTTGATGGCGGCGGTGAGGAGCTTCTTGTCGTCGACCGGTTCGACGTATTCATGCTTGATTTGCCCGAAAACTTCGGCAAACAGCCTGAGTTGGTCCAGTGGCAGCGGTGCAACGGCGCTCGAGGCGGCGCTGGCGGGTTGCTGGGCCGAGGCGGAGAGTTGCAGGGTGGCGAATACGCCGGTAGCAAGGCCCGCGGCAATCAGGCCGATATTTTTCAGGTTCTTTCGCATAGAGTCTGTTGCGGTCGGAAGCGCGTGGCAGCGTCGATAGAGATGGGGACGGACAAGTATAACTGCACACTCGCCCAGTCAGGGCGCAGCACAGGCTATCGTGATTCGACAGCCCGGGTCAGACCTGGTTCGTGAGAGATGCGCTGCGATGATGAAGTAATGTGCGGTAACAGGAAGATGGCAGCCAGATGGCGCGCGAGCCATATGGGCGGCGCCCCCGCCCATCTTCGGCAACCCCGCGGCATTTTTTGCCACAGGGTTGCGGCTCGAGCCAGGCTTAGCCCGCTTTGCCTTGCTTGGCCACGGCGGCTTGCGCCTTGGCGATCGCGTCCTGGTCGCCCAGATAGTAGTGCTTGATCGGCTTCAGGTTTTCGTCGAGTTCATAGACGAGCGGCACGCCGTTCGGAATGTTCAGGCCGACGATGTCTTCGTCCGAAATGTTGTCGAGGTATTTCACCATGGCGCGGATCGAGTTGCCGTGCGCGGCGATCACGACTTTGCGGCCCGACTTGATGGCCGGCGCAATCGACTCGTTCCACAACGGCAAAACGCGCGCGACGGTGTCTTTCAGGCACTCGGTGAGCGGCAGTTGTTCGCGCGGCACCTTGGCGTAGCGCGGGTCGTTGTAGGGCGCGCGTTCGTCTGTCGGTTCCAGCGCCGGCGGCGGCGTATCGTAGCTGCGGCGCCAGACCAGCACCTGTTCGTCGCCGAATTTCGCGGCGGTTTCCGCCTTGTTCAGGCCCGACAGCGCACCGTAGTGGCGCTCGTTCAGGCGCCACGAATGCACGACCGGCAGATACATCAGGTCCATCTGATCCTGCACGTGCCACAAGGTGCGGATCGCGCGCTTGAGCACCGAGGTGTAGGCGATATCGAACGTGTAGCCCGATTCCTTCAGCAGCACGCCCGCTTGCTGCGCTTCACGATTGCCCTGCTCGGTCAGGTCGACGTCGACCCAGCCCGTGAAGCGGTTTTCCTTGTTCCACGTCGATTCGCCGTGGCGGATGAGAACGAGTTTGTACATGAGATTGCCGGTCGGTAGTGAGGAAGCGGTGAAGCGTTGCGAGGGTCCTCTAAAGGAGCGCCGCCATCGCGTCAGACGGTTATTTTATAATGGCTGGATTGCCCTTTTCGATTTCTCTCTTTTTCGGCGGATTTTCCGTGAAGTTTTTCACTGATTACACAAACCTTGTACTGATCGCAATCGTCCTCATCTCCGGTGGGTTGCTGCTGTGGCCAACGATCAGCCGGCGTGGCCGCGGTGGCCTGTCGGCCGCCGAAGCGACCCAGCTGATCAACCGGCGCAATGCGGCTGTCATCGATCTGCGGTCGTCCGCCGAGTTTGCCAAGGGCCACCTGCCCGCGGCGCGGAATCTTGAATTTGCAGAGTTGCAGGCGAAAGTCGCGCAACTCGTGAAGAATAAGAACAACCCTGTATTGCTGGTGTGCCAGACCGGCCAGCAGTCGAACAAGGCAGCGCGTATCGTGCAGGATGCGGGATACGGCGAAGTCCATGTTCTCGACGGTGGTGTCGACGCCTGGCAGAAAGCCGGTATGCCGGTTGTGAAACAAGGAGCAGCCAAGTGAACAAAGTGATCATGTACAGCACGCAGGTGTGCCCGTATTGCCAGATGGCCGAACGTCTTTTAAAGTCGCGCGGCGTCGAGCACGTTGAAAAGGTACTGATCGACAAAGACCCGGCTCGTCGTGAAGAAATGATGACCCGGACCGGTCGCCGCACGGTGCCTCAGGTGTTCATCGGCGAGACGCATGTCGGCGGGTACGATGATCTGTCCGCGCTCGATCGCGCGGGCGGTTTGATGCCTCTGCTCGAAGCTGCCTGAACCAAGCTGTCCCACTCATGCGCCGGCCGGCGCGCGAGTGAGGCGGGTGAAATACAAGTCGGCGCATCGCCGGCCCTGCCAGGGCGGGCGATGCGCCGCAACGATCTGGCGGCCCGTAAAGCCACGGGCCGCCGCCATGCATACCTATCAGGGAATCACTCAATCATGTCCGACGAGAACAACCAGCCGTTTTTCAACATCCAGCGCATCTACCTGAAGGACATGTCGCTCGAGCAGCCGAATTCGCCGGGCATCTTCCTCGAGCAGGAAATGCCGTCGGTTGAAGTCGAAGTCGACGTGAAGGCCGAGCGCCTCGCCGACACCGTGTTCGAAATCCTCGTGACGGGCACGGTCACGGCCAAGGTGTCGGACAAGGTTGCGTTCCTGATCGAAGCCAAGCAAGCCGGCATTTTCGACATCCGCAACATTCCGGCCGAGCAGATCGACCCGCTGGTCGGCATCGCCTGCCCGACGATCCTGTTCCCGTACCTGCGCTCGAACATCGCCGACGCGATCACCCGTGCAGGCTTCCCGCCGATCCACCTCGCCGAGATCAACTTCCAGGCGCTGTACGAGCAACGTCTCGCGCAAATGGGCGGCCAGGAAGGCGCGGTGCAAAACGGCGTCACGCATTAACGCGTCCGTTCGGTGCCGGCTATGAAGGTTGCCGTCCTCGGCGCCGGTGCATGGGGCACAGCCCTCGCCGGCCATCTGGCCGCGCGGCACGACACGGTGCTGTGGGCGCGCGAACCCGCGCTCATCGCCGATCTCTCCGCTTCGCACGAAAACGCCCGCTATCTGGCGGGCGTTGCTTTGCCGCCGTCGCTTCGCTATGAAACGGATCTGAACGCCGCGCTCGACCACGCGCTTGCCGACGACGCGTTATGCGTCGTGGCAACACCGGTCGCCGGTCTGCGGGGTCTGTTCCGGGCGATGCACGACGCGGGCGAGGTGCCGGCGCATGTGGTGTGGTTGTGCAAAGGTTTCGAAGCCGACTCGCAGTTGTTGCCGCATCAGGTGGTTGCGGCTGAATTGCCGGGGCATGGCAGTAACGGCGTGCTGTCGGGGCCGAGTTTCGCGCGCGAGGTCGGGCAGGGCTTGCCGGTCGCGCTGACGATCGCGAGCACGTCGTTGACGTGCCGCGAACGCACGGTGGCGGCGTTCCATCACGGCGCCATGCGCATCTATACCGGCGACGACATCGTCGGCGTGGAGGTGGGCGGCGCGGTAAAGAACGTGCTGGCGATTGCCACGGGTATTGCCGATGGCCTCGGCCTCGGTCTCAATGCGCGTGCGGCGTTGATCACGCGTGGTCTTGCGGAAATGTCGCGTCTTGGCGTGACGCTCGGCGGACGGGCGGAGACGTTCACCGGTCTGACCGGGCTGGGCGATCTGATCCTGACTGCCACGGGCGATCTGTCGCGCAATCGCACAGTCGGCGTGCAACTCGCCGCGGGCCGTACGCTCGACGATATCCTCGGCGGATTGGGGCACGTGGCCGAAGGCGTGCGCTGCGCGCAAGCCGTACTGGCGATTGCTCGCGCTCATGCGATCGAGATGCCGATTACGCAGGCAGTCTGCGCCGTGCTGTTCGACGGCGTAGCGCCCCGCGACGCCGTCAGCGCCCTGCTGCGGCGCGATTCGAAAGCAGAATAAGTCTTGTCTTTCAGCCGTTTGGCGCGAAAAGCGCTGAACGGCTGCCTGCTATCGCTGTCCACGTTTAATCGACGCTTCGGACCAGCGAGGTTCCCATGCCCAGTTTCAACCATTGCACACTGGAAGCGCGCCGGGTCGATATCACGACACTCGCGGTGGATGCGATCGTCAACGCTGCCAATACCTCGCTGCTAGGGGGCGGTGGCGTGGATGGCGCGATTCACCGCGCCGCCGGCAAGGAGTTGCTGCGTGAGTGCGAAACGCTCGACGGCTGCGCGACCGGCGACGCGAAGATCACCGGCGGCTACCGTTTGCCGGCCAAACATGTGATTCACGCAGTCGGCCCGGTGTGGCGCGGCGGCACGCATGGCGAGGCCGACCTTCTCGCCTCCTGCTACCAGCGCGCGCTCGAAGTGGCGCATCAGGCGCATTGCACCAGCATTGCGTTTCCCGCGATTAGTTGCGGCATCTACCATTTCCCCGCCGACGAGGCAGTGAAGATCGCCGTCGGCACCGTGCTTGAAACCTTGCCGCGCACGCCGAAAATCACGCGTGTGATATTCGCCTGCTTCGACGACGCCATGCTCGCGCTTTATGAAGCCGAATTGGCGCGCCTTCAGGCGCCGCCGTCGAAACCGGTCTGACGCCAGGCTTCGAACACGACCACGGCGACCGTATTCGAGAGGTTCAGGCTGCGGTTGCCCGGCCGCATCGGCAGACGCACGCGCTGCTCGTTGGCGAACTGGTCGAGCACCGTGTCAGGCAGGCCGCGCGTTTCGGCGCCGAACACGAACCAGTCGCCGGATTGAAACGCGTGCTCGTGAAACCGGCCCGAGCCCCGGGTAGTGAAGGCGAACATGCGCGCCGGATCGGGTGTTTCCTGGGCGATGAACGCGGCCCAATCGGCGTGCACATTCATCTGCGCGTACTCGTGGTAGTCGAGTCCGGCACGGCGCAATTTGGCGTCATCGAGCGGAAAGCCGAGCGGCTCGATCAGATGCAAACGCGCGCCGGTGTTGGCGCACAGGCGAATGACGTTGCCGGTGTTCGGCGGGATTTCCGGTTCGACGAGAACGACATTGAACATGGTGGCTTCAGGTAGAGACTAGTTTTTCGGCGTGCGCAACGCGACGAAGTTCGTAACGCGCCGCGCACCGGCTGTTTTGAGCGTGCGCGCCAGGGCTTCGAGGGTCGCGCCGGTCGTCATCACGTCATCGACGAGGCCGACATGCAGCCCCAGCACCGGCCCGGCGACTTTGAACGCGCGGCCCACGTTGAGCCGGCGTGCGTCGAGGTCGAGCCGTGATTGCGGCGCGGTGTGGATCACGCGATGAAGCAGGGTCGCGTCGCTGCGCACACGGAGCGCGCGGGCGAGGGGCCTGGCAATCTGCCAGGCCTGGTTGTAACCGCGTTCGGTCAGACGTTTGTCGGCCAGTGGCACGGGGGCAAGCACGTCGGGCCTCTCGGAAGTGTCGACCCAGCTATCCTCCGCGAGACGCGCAAGACGCAGCGCGAACTCGCGCGCCAGCATCAGCCGGGCGCGGAATTTCAGGCCAAGCGCCAGTGCATCCAGCGGCTGGCGGTAATCGGCGAGCGCGAGGGTCACCTCGAACGGCGGCGGCTCGCCGACGCAATCCGCACAACGATATCGTGCGTGAGCCGCCCAGCGCATTCCGGACAGAGGGACCGCGCATACCGTGCAACGCAACCTGCCTTCGTTCCAATAAGTCTCGTCACAACCGGCGCACAACGTCTTGTGCGACAAATTGCCGCACAATGCGCACAGGTTCGGCAGCACTGCGTGCACCATATGCGGCCATGCCGAATACAAGCCGCGCGTGAATCTCGCAAAACGCCTGTTCGCAGCGCCGGGAGACAAGGAATTTTTTCGGAATGGCATGATTGGACCGCCCGCGAAGGCCTTTCACGCTGAATGGAAGGAAGCGAACGAGTATACTTCGTGCTCTACGCCAGTACGACACCCATGCCCCCAACTACGTCTCAATCTGGCCGTCCGGCCTATGATTCCCGGCGCCTCAGGCAGATTTTCGACCGCCGCGCGGCGAGCTTCGATAACGTGGCGTTCCTGCCGCGCGAAATCGCGCAGCGCATGCGCGAGCGCCTCGACTACATCAAGGTTGCGCCGGCGAGCGTGCTCGACGCCGGGTGCGGCGCGGGCGAAGACATCCCCGCATTGCGCGAACGCTTCCCCGAGGCGCCGGTATTCGGCACCGACCTGTCGCACGGCATGCTTAGCCGCGCGCTGCGTCACGATTCCGGCGACACGAGCTGGCGGCGTTTTCTGCCGGCCACGCTCGGCAAGGCGCTCGGTGCCCGCGGCCCGCGTTTCGCGCAGGCTGACTTCTCGGCCCTCCCGTTCGCGGCCGGCGCCTTCGAATTCATCTGGTCCAATCTCGCCCTGCACTGGCACTCACGGCCCGATCTCGTGTTTCCCGAGTGGCAACGGGTGCTGAAAGTGAATGGCCTGCTGATGTTCAGCACGCTCGGCCCCGATTCGCTAAAGGAACTGCGCGGCGCTTACGCCGAGGTCGAGGCGGCGCACGGCGTGGCTTCGCGCAAGCATGTGATCGACTTTGTCGACATGCACGACCTTGGCGACATGCTGGTCGAGAGCGGTTTCGAGATTCCCGTGATGGACCAGGAAACGCTCACCATTACGTACAAGTCGCCCGAGTCGCTGCTCGCGGACGTGCGCCGCTGGGGCGCCTATCCGTTCGAGCGCGAGGCCAGCTCGAATGCGGTCGCGCGTAGGCTGCACAAGGCTTTGCTGGCGGCGCTCGAGGCTCGCCGGCGGCCCGACGGCACGATTGCGCTGACCTTCGAGGTGATCTACGGGCACGCCTGGAAAGCCGTGCCGCGTACCACGGCCGAAGGTCATGGGATCGTGCGGATCGAGGACATCGGACGAGGTTCGTCGAGGAACCGGTGAGGAATCAGCAAGGTGGTAAAGAGGACATCTGTTATGTCTGAAATTACCGCTTCAAAAGACGCGTGAAAGCTGCGTCAAAACGGCGCGGAGGCTTGTCGCACCTGGCTTGTGGGCCGATTGAGGCTTGCTTGTGGATGCTATGGATCGCGCCTATAATGCGTCAGTTTGTCGCCCGGAGTTCCCACATTTGGGGCGGCAGGCCCGAGGTACAGGGCTGCAATATGACGTGACGCGGAGTGGATGGAGGAGCCGTCCGGCGGTCGCGAGCAATGGCCGCAGGCGGCGATTGGAGAGGGTCGGCAGGAGGCAGCGATGGAAGCATCAGATCTGCTGGCGGATTCAGAACCGGTTCTCAAGGACTGGACGATGAAGCGCAACTGTTCGATATCGCCGCGGCAGTTTGTATGTTTCTACGTATCGCTTGCGTTGTTCTCGTTGGCAATTGCTTTCATGCTGGTTCTGGTCGGCGCCTGGCTGGTGTTGCCGTTCACCGGTATCGAATTGCTGGCGGTGGGCATCGCGTTTGCCATATACGCGCGTCATGCTGTCGATTACGAGCGTGTCCGGCTGTTTAAGAACCGGCTCGTGATCGAGCAGGTCAGCGCCGAGCGGCTCACGCAGTTCGAATTCAATCCGCGCTGGGTGCGGATCGAACCGGGCGCAACGCCGCGTGACCAGATCAAACTGGTCTCGCGCGGCCAGACGATCATGATTGGGCAACATCTCGCGCAGTATCGGCGCGCGCAGTTCGCAGGCGAACTGCGTATGTGGCTCGCGCGTTGTTAGACGTGTCGGGACGCGCGGCGTTCACGGGGAGCGTGAGACAGCCTTCCAGCGGGGTCGAGGGTTTGAATGGAAATTTTGGGTAAGGAAGCTATGAAAACAATCAAGCGAGCCCTCATGGGCGTGCTGGCGATGAGCGGACTGCTTTTCGCCGGTGCGGCCCTGGCAGTGGGCGATGTTCCGGGCGGCCCTGCCGTCAACGAGATCAATCTCCAGCCGCCTGCGACCAAAATCGCTGAGGAGCTCTTCAGCCTCCACATGTTCATGCTGGTTCTTTGCCTCGTGATCTTCGTCGGCGTGTTCGGCGTGATGTTCTATTCGATCTTTGCTCACCGCAAATCGAAAGGTCACAAGGCTTCGAATTTCCACGAAAGCACCACCGTCGAAATCATCTGGACGATTGTGCCGTTCATCATCGTCGTGCTGATGGCGCTCCCCGCCACCAAGACCGTCGTCGCGATGAAGGACACCACCAATGCCGACCTCACCATCAAGGTCACCGGCTATCAGTGGAAATGGGGTTACGACTACGTGAAGGGCCCGGGTGAAGGCATCAACTTCCTGTCCACGCTGGCTACGCCGCGTGCGGAAACCGACGGCCGTCAACCGATTTCCACCACGTATCTGCAGGAAGTCGACAATCCGCTCGTCGTCCCGGTCGACAAGAAAATCCGCATCATCACCACCGCGAACGACGTGGTCCACTCCTGGTACGTGCCGGCTTTCGGCGTGAAGCAGGATGCGATCCCGGGGTTCGTGCGCGACACGTGGTTCAAGGCTGACAAGACCGGCACGTTCCGCGGCTTCTGTACCGAGCTGTGCGGCAAGGAACACGCGTTCATGCCGGTAGTGGTCGAAGTGCTGTCGGCGGACGACTACGCGAAGTGGGTCGGCGTGCAGAAGCAGAAAATGGCTGCGGGCCAGGACGATCCGAACAAGACCTACACGATGGCCGAGTTGATGGAGCGCGGTGGCAAGGTGTACACGGCGAACTGCGCGGTCTGCCACCAGCCGACCGGCAAGGGCGCAGGCGCGTTCCCGGCGCTGGACGGCAGCAAGATCGCCAACGGCCCGATCGCCGAGCACGTCAGCCTGGTGCTGAAGGGCAAGAACGCGATGCCTTCGTGGGCGCCGACGTTGAACGACGTCGAAATCGCGTCGGTCATCACATACGAACGTAACTCGTGGGGCAACCACACCGGCGACATTCTCCAGCCGAAGCAGGTTGCTGACGCCCGTAACGGCAAGCTGCCGGAAGGCGGCAATCATCTGGCCGACGCAGGCGCGGCAGCGAGCGGTGCCGAAGCGGCTTCGGGCGCCTCGGGTGCCGAAGCGGCAGCGGCCGGTTCGGATAGTGCGGCAGCAACGGCCGCACTCCCGGCAAGCATCTACTTCGACACGGGCAAGAGCACGCTGCCGGCTGACGCGAAAGCGGCGGTCGACGCGGCCGCGGCCTATGCGAAGGCGCATCCGGACGCGAAGTTCACGCTGTCGGGCTTCACCGACGCCACCGGTTCTGCCGAAGTCAACGCGAAGCTTGCGAAGACCCGTGCCGAAGCCGTGCGCGACGCGCTGAAAGCAGCCGGCATTGCTGAAGATCACATTATTTTAAAGAAGCCGGAAACGATCACGGGCGGCAGCGATGCGAAAGAAGCCCGGCGTGTCCAGATCAGCCCGGCTGCCTGACGTGTTCATGGTCAGCACCGCAGTATTCGTATTAGGAGATTGTCATGTCTAGCATCGGACACGATGTAACCGCGGGCCACGAGCACGTGCACGGCGACCATGCCCACGAAACGCCGCATGGCTGGCGTCGGTGGCTGTTCGCAACCAATCACAAGGACATCGGTACGCTGTACCTGATCTTCTCGTTCACCATGTTCCTCTCCGGGGGCGTGATGGCGCTGATGATCCGTGCCGAACTGTTCGAGCCGGGTCTGCAGATCATGCGCCCCGAGTTCTTCAACCAGTTGACCACCATGCACGGCCTGATCATGGTGTTCGGCGCGATCATGCCGGCCTTCGTCGGCTTCGCGAACTGGATGGTGCCGCTGCAGATCGGCGCATCGGACATGGCTTTCGCGCGGATGAACAACTTCAGCTTCTGGCTTCTGCCGGTGGCTGCGGTGTTGCTGGTCGGTTCGTTCTTCGCCCCGGGCGGCGCGACCGCCGCGGGCTGGACGCTGTACGCGCCGTTGTCGACGCAGATGGGCCCGGGCATGGACTTCGCGATTTTCGCGGTCCACTTGATGGGTGCCTCGTCGATCATGGGCGGGATCAACATCGTCGTGACGATCCTGAACATGCGCGCGCCTGGCCTCACGCTGATGAAGATGCCGATGTTCGTCTGGACGTGGCTGATCACCGCGTACCTGCTGATCGCCGTGATGCCGGTTCTGGCGGGCGCGATCACCATGGTGCTGTTCGATCGCCACTTCGGCACGTCGTTCTTCAACGCGGCAGGCGGCGGCGACCCGGTGATGTACCAGCATATTTTCTGGTTCTTCGGGCACCCCGAGGTGTACATCATGATCTTGCCGGCGTTCGGGATCGTGTCGCAGGTGATCCCGGCGTTCTCGCGCAAGCCGCTGTTCGGGTATAGCTCGATGGTGTACGCAACCTCGTCGATCGCGATTCTGTCGTTCATGGTCTGGGCGCACCACATGTTCGCGACCGGCATGCCGGTGACGGGTCAGCTGTTCTTCATGTACGCGACGATGCTGATCGCCGTGCCGACGGGCGTGAAGGTGTTCAACTGGGTCGCGACGATGTGGCGCGGTTCGCTGAGCTTCGAAACACCGATGCTGTTCGCGGTGGGCTTCCTGATCGTGTTCACGTTCGGCGGCCTGTCGGGACTGATGCTCGCAATGGCGCCGCTGGATATCCAGTACCACGGGACTTATTTCGTGGTGGCCCACTTCCACTATGTGCTCGTTGCGGGTTCGCTCTTCGCGCTGTTCTCAGGGTGGTACTACTGGGCGCCGAAGTGGACCGGCTGGATGTACAACGAAACGCGCGGCAAGATCCACTTCTGGGCGTCGATGTTCTTCTTCAACCTCGCGTTCCTGCCGATGCACTTCGTTGGCCTCGCAGGTATGCCGCGTCGTTATGCCGACTACCCGGCACAGTTCACGGACTGGAACCAGGTGATCTCGATCGGTGCTTTCGGCTTCGGTCTGGCACAGGTCTACTTCCTGTTCGCGGTTGCATTGCCGGCCTATCGTGGCGGCGGTGAACTCGAAAAGGCTGGCGACAAGCCGTGGGATGGCGCAACGGGCCTCGAATGGACCGTGCCGAGCCCGGCTCCGTTCCACACGTTCGAACACCCGCCGACCGTCGAGTAATTGGCGTTCAGCGAGCTTGCCGGATCGGGCGGCGGTCGTAAGCCGCCACCCGATCCGGGCAGCCACGCGAACAACGGCGGCACCCTGTAGTTACGAAAGTATTCAGAAAGTCGAGCATGACGCGCAATCCTCAAGAAAGGCGTACACCCGAGCAGATTCGCGCGGGCAACCGGCGGATCGGTTTTGTGATGCTCGCCATTGCCGCGGCCTTTTTCGCGAGCGTCATCATCAAGCAGTGCTGGTTTGCCTGACGCAGCGAACAGGTGTGATTTGCAGGTCTGTTGAGGATTGAGATGTCGACGCAACCGCCGGCTCAGGCCGATCGCTCTTTTAACCGTTCGATGTTGATCAAGCTGTTCATCGTCGCGTTGATGATGTTCGGCTTTGGTTTCGCGCTGGTGCCGATGTACCGCGCGATCTGCCAGATCACCGGCATCAACAACCTCGTGCAGCGCGATGCCACGGTGCGCGAGGCGAGGAATACGCAGGTCGACATGAGCCGCACGATTTCGATCGAATTCGATGCGAACGCGCGCGGCCCGCTGGGTTTCAAGCCGGAGCAGCGTAGTCTCGACGTGCATCCGGGCGAAGTGACGACAGTGATGTACGAGGTCAGCAACGAACAGGCGCGCACGATACAGGCGCAAGCCATTCCGAGCTATGCGCCGAAGCAGGCCACCGAGTACTTCAGGAAGATCGAGTGTTTCTGTTTTACGCAGCAGACTTTGACGGCGAATCAGACGAAGCGGATGCCGGTGGTGTTCGTGGTCGATCCAAAGTTGCCGAAGGATGTGAAAACGATCACGTTGTCGTACACGTTCTTCGAGTTGAATACGCCGGCAGCGGCGACGGCCGGAAGTGCATCACCCACGGCCAATACGGCGGCAACCACCGCCAATCCCGCCTGACGGTTTGCGCCGCGGGCGAAGGAAGAAGAGTAATGAGCGATAACAGCGGCGCGCCACGCAAGAGCAGTTTCGGCCAGTCGATGAAAGCCGTGTTCTGGTCGTTTTTTGGGGTGCGAAAGCGTCGTGATCTGGAAGCGGATGCCACGCAGTTGAATCCGCTGCATGTGATCGTGGCGGCATTGATCAGCGCGGCCATTTTCATCGGTGTGCTGATCCTGGTCGTGCGCGCGGTGGTGGGCTGAGGCATTCAGGCTCAAGCGTAGTACGGGGCGCAGCAGAGCCCACGAATTAGAGTGAAGCGGTGCGGTATCGACGCGCCGCCGAAGATACAGCCGGAGATTCCGGAACAACTGGACTGAAGTGGAGAATCAAGAATGAGCGGTCAAAACGAGAGCCCGTACTATTTCGTACCGCATCCGTCGCGGCATCCGATCAGCGCCGCTGCCGGGTTGCTGGTCATGCTCGGATCGCTTGCGGCCTGGATCAACGACCATGAGCTGGCACCGCTCGGCGTCGTCGTCGGTCTGCTGTGGCTGCTGTATACGTTGTGGCACTGGTTCGGCGACGCGATCGCGGAATCCGAAGGCGGCATGTACGGCAAGAACGTCGACAAGTCGTACCGCTGGAGCATGAGCTGGTTCATTTTCTCCGAAGTGATGTTCTTCGGTGCTTTCTTTGGCGCTCTCTTCTACGCACGCGAAATCGCGCTGCATCAACTCGGCAGTCTCGACTACAAGCTGATCTGGCCGGATTTCTCGGCTGTGTGGCCGAACAACGGTCCGGCAGCGCTGGTTTCGACCTTCAAGTCGATGCAGCCGTGGCCGGTGCCGACCATCAACACCGCGCTGCTGCTGTCGTCCGGCGCTACGTTGACGGTTTCGCACCACGCACTGCGTGAAGATCATCGCAAGAAAGCGATTATCTGGCTGGCGGCTACGCTGGTGCTCGGCGTCTGCTTCCTGTTCCTGCAGGGCTTCGAGTATTTCCACGCGTATAACGAATTGAACCTGACGCTGTCCTCGGGTGTGTACGGTTCGACGTTCTTCCTGCTGACGGGCTTCCACGGGTTCCACGTGTTCCTCGGCGGCACGATGCTGGCTGTGGTGCTGGTGCGGATGATTCGCGGCCACTTCACGGCGGAGCATCACTTTGCATTCGAAGGCGCCGCCTGGTACTGGCACTTTGTGGACGTCGTGTGGCTTGGGCTGTACGTCGTCGTGTACTGGCTGTAACGCAGTCTGGCCTGCGCCGACCGGTTTTTTCGGAGTGCGCAGGCCGTTCGCGCAGCGCCTTTGTCAGGGCGCTTCGTACAAGCAGTACGCAAGTTATGCAGCGCCGCCCTCGACCCTGTCAGGGCGGCGTTTTGTTTGGTGAGTCTGGCGGCGTAAGGCGTTTTGCGCGGGGCTCAACGCCCGTAGGGAATGCCGGTCGACTGAATCCAGCCCATCCAGTGTGCGAATAGGATGAACAGGAACAGCGAAATCGAAAGACCCACCCGCGTGGCGAGCGACCAGACCATCCGCTTGGTTTTGCCCTTGTCATGCATCATGAAGTACAGCGCCGACACCATGCTGGCGATGATCAGGACGAAGGCGATGGGAACGAGAATGTGCATGGAACCAACTGAAACTGGGAAGCGCAGAGGCAAGATGGTTATTATCGCACCGCGCGCCGGCGTCTGCCGCAGGTTCCGGGCGAGGCCGCAAGCGGTGGTGGAGCGCGTTCGATGAAGTTTCGTCTGGTTCCCGCACTGCTGATTCTGCTTGTCATCGTGGTGACGGTGCGGCTTGGTTTCTGGCAACGCGACCGTGCCCATCAGAAGGAAGCGCTCGAAGCGCAGATTACGCAATTCGAAGATGCGCCCGCTGTGCCTGTCAGTGCCCGGCCGGTCGAACTGAAGGACATCGAATTCCATCGCGTGAAAGCGCGCGGCAGTTTCGTCGCGGACAAAGTCGTCTATCTGGATAATCGCCCGTATAACGATCAGCCGGGCTTTTACGTCGTGATGCCTTTTAAACTGGCCGACGGCGGTTATGTGCTGGTCAATCGCGGCTGGTTGCCGCGCAACACGAGCAATCGCGAGACCATCGCGCCGTACTCCACGCCGCAAGGCGAGATCGAGATCGAAGGCATTGCGCGCGCCGATGCGTCGCGTGCGTTCGAGCTGGGGCAGGGCGGGTCCGCCGCGCATCAGAAGATCCGTCAGAATCTGGATACGGCGGCGTACGCCGCGGAAACCGGGCTGCCGTTGCAGTCATTCGTGATCCAGCAGTTGAGCGACGACGGTGACAAGCTGGTGCGCGACTGGCCGGCGCCGACAACCGGCGTCGAACGCAACTATGGCTATATGTTCCAGTGGTGGGGCATGGCGGCCGCGGCCCTTGTGTTCGGCCTGTACGCCGCGCGCCGCGCCGCAAAGAAAGAGCACGCGCAGAGCGTGTAACGCATCGCCTGTGGTTTCCCGTACCCCCAACAAGGGCCCGAAACCGCGCTATTCCTGAAAGAGGTCCCGTAGTGTCGACGCAATCTCCCCGTTCGCCGCAAGCCGGCAAACCCGCAGCTCCGCAAGTGATGGCAGGTCAACCCAATAGCCGGGGATCGTGGAAGCGGGGCCGCTGGATGCTGCTGTTGCTGGCGCTCATCTGCGCCGCACCGATCGCCGTGTCGTATTTCGTCTATTACGTGGTCAAACCGGCCGGCGGCACCACGAACTACGGCGCGCTGGTCGAACCGCAGCGGCCGATTCCCGATTCGCTCGTGGTGACGGGTGAAGACGGCAAGCCGCTCAAGCTCGCGTCGCTGCGCGGCCACTGGCTGATGATCTCCGTCGACAACAGCGCATGCGACAAAGCTTGTGCCACCAAGCTGTACTTCATGCGACAAATCCGCGCAGCTCAGGGCCCGGAACGCGAGCGCGTCGTGGAAGTGTGGCTGCGCACCGATGCAGGCAACGTGTCCGACGTGATACAAAAGGCCTATCCCGATACCGACATGCTGATTGCCAACCCGGCGCAGGTGTCCGCATGGCTGCCGACCGACGCCGGCACCCAAGTCACCGACCACATCTACCTGGTCGATCCGAACGGCAATCTGATGATGCGCTTTCCAAAAGATCCGAATCCCAGCAAGATCAAGGGCGACCTGACCAAGCTGCTCAAATGGTCGAGGATCGGCTGACGCCGCAACCAGGGTAAGAAGAAAGATGTTCGTACTGCAATTGGCCTTGATCGGCTTGTGTATCGCGTTGTTGCCGTTGTCCTATGTGTGGGTCAAGGCCGACGACAACAAATTCCGCAAGCTGGTGTGGCTTACCACCTTCCTGACGCTGGACCTGGTGATGTTCGGCGGCTTTACGCGGCTCACCGATTCCGGTCTCGGCTGCCCCGACTGGCCTGGTTGCTATGGCACGTCGTCGCCGTTCATCGCGCACGCCGCGATTACCGCCGCGCATCAATTGATGCCCACCGGTCCGGTCAGCATGACCAAAGCCTGGATCGAAATGATCCACCGTTACTTCGCGATGGCTATCGGCGTGCTGATCATCGCGCAGACCTTGATCGCGTGGACTGCACGCATCAAGCGCCGTCCGCTGCATGTGTCGCCGTGGTGGCCGACTTCGCTGCTGCTGCTGATTCTCGTGCAGGGCGCGTTCGGTGCTTGGACCGTGACCATGAAGCTGCAGCCGATTATCGTCACGACCCACTTGCTGCTCGGCCTCGCCTTGCTCGGCACGCTCGGCTGGCTGGCCGCGCGCCAGACGCCGCTGCCGGCCCATGAGCCCGAGGCCGCGCGCTGGCGTGCGGCGGCGCTCGCCGGTCTCGTGCTGCTGGTCGTGCAGATCGCGTTGGGCGGCTGGGTCAGCACCAACTACGCGGTGCTCGCCTGCACGGACTTCCCGACCTGCAATGGCCAATGGATCCCGCCGATGGACTTCGCGCACGGCTTCCACTTGTGGCGCGCGCTCGGTATGACCGGCGACGGCGACATGATCACGCAAGACGCGCTGGT
Source organism: Paraburkholderia fungorum (assembly GCF_902833645.1). Classification (GTDB taxonomy): domain Bacteria; phylum Pseudomonadota; class Gammaproteobacteria; order Burkholderiales; family Burkholderiaceae; genus Paraburkholderia; species Paraburkholderia fungorum. The sequence goes on along the minus strand of NZ_CADFGE010000001.1, from coordinate 870,421 downwards.
CGCCATCCACTGGACGCATCGCACGTTCGCGATTGTCGTGGTTGCCTATTTGCTGTGGCTGGCGCTGAAGCTGCGCCGTTTCGAGTCGCTGCGGCGCCCGGCCAATGGCGTCTTGCTGGTGGTGCTGATCCAGTTCATCACCGGCTTATCGAACATCGTTCTGCAATGGCCGTTGCCCATTGCGGTCGCGCATAACGGGGGGGCCGCAATCCTGCTGCTTCTGCTCGTTATGTTAAACTTTCGGATCGCTTATAGCCGTCCCGGCCGCGCCGTGTTGCCTGCGCGCGATGCCGCGCCAGCGTGACCCCACATGGACAGCACAACACTCTCCCAAACGCCCGGTAGCCGGGTCTCCCAGTACATCGCCCTGACCAAGCCGCGCGTCACGCAGCTCGCTGTGTTCTGCGCCGTCATCGGCATGTTTCTGTCGACGCCCGGCATGGTGCCGTGGACCGTTCTGATCGGCGGCACCGTCGGCATCTGGCTGCTGGCCGGTGCGGCGTTCGCCATCAATTGCCTGATGGAACAGAAGATCGACGCGAAGATGCGTCGCACGTCGTGGCGGCCGTCCGCGCGCGGCGAAATCACGACCCCGCAGATCCTGCTGTTTTCGGCCGTGCTCGGCGGCCTCGGCATGTGGACGCTCTACACGTTCGCCAATCCGCTGACCATGTGGCTCACGCTCGCCACTTTCGTCGGCTATGCGGTCATTTATACGCTGCTGCTCAAACCGGCCACGCCACAGAACATCGTGATCGGCGGCGCGTCCGGCGCGATGCCGCCGGCGCTCGGTTGGGCCGCAGTCACCGGCCACGTGCCGGGCGACGCGTGGATTCTCGTGCTGATCATTTTCGTGTGGACGCCGCCACATTTCTGGGCGCTCGCACTGTATCGCCGCAAAGACTACGAAAACGCCGGTCTGCCGATGCTGCCGAATACGCACGGCGAAAAGTACACGCGCCTGCATATTCTGCTGTACACGGTGATCCTGTTCGCGGTCACGATGATGCCGTTTATCTCCGGTATGAGCGGCGCGGTGTATCTCGTGGCGGCGGTGTTGCTCGGTGCCGTATTCCTCGCGTATGCGTGGAAGATCTATCGGGAGTATTCCGACGATCTGGCGCGCAAGACTTTCCGTTATTCGATCGTCTATCTGTCGGTGCTGTTCGTCGCGCTGTTGATCGACCACTATGCGCGCGTCGTGATCGGCGCGTAACACCCATGCTTACACAACGCTTTGTGCAGAAGGCGCGTGCCGCCGCGCGAGTCACCCTGATCGCTTGCGCACTTGGCGGTGCGCTGCTGGTGGCAGGCTGCGGCAAGCAGCCGCCGGCTTTCCAGAATCTCGACATCACCGGCAATACGCAATTCGGCAGCGACTTTTCGCTGCCCGACACGTCCGGCAAGATCCGCACAATGGCGGATTACAAAGGCAAAGTAGTCGTGCTGTTCTTCGGCTACACGCACTGCCCGGACGTCTGCCCGACCACGATGGCCGAGCTCTCGCAGGCTCTCCAGCAACTCGGTCCGGAAGACGCGAAGCGCGTGCAGGTGCTGTTCGTCACCGTCGATCCCGATCGCGACACACCGGCCCTGCTCGCGCAATACGTGCCGGCGTTTAATCCGACGTTCGTCGGCTTGCGTCCCGCGGACCAGGCGCAACTCACCAAAATCACGAAAGACTTCCGCGTCTACTACGCGAAAGTACCGGGCAAGACACCCGACAGCTACACGATGGACCACACGGCGGCGAGCTATGTGTTCGACACAGATGGCAAGCTGCGTCTGTTCGCGCGCGATGGCCAGGGCGCCACGCCGTGGGTGCACGATATCAAGCTGCTGCTCGATTGACGTATTGATGCAGACGGGCGCGTGCCTCTGCCGCGCGCCCGTATTCAAATCCCTTCGCTGTAATCCTCAAGCCGGCATCGGCAAATTCATTCCCGGCGCCAATCGCGTTGCCTTGAACTCCGTCACCTCGTAACGCGCGAGCTTCTGCTCGGCGAACGGGTCGCTGGCGAGAATCTCATCCAGCTTATCGCGCTCGATGCGCACCGCCAGAATGATGCCGCCGTCGCGCGGCACTTTCGGCCCGGCAGCCACGAATACGCCCGATTCGAAGTGTCTTGTCAGAAACGCGCGGTGCGCTTCGAGTGCGTCGTCCACGCGTTCGAGCGATGCGGTGTAGATGAGATTGATGACGTACATGAGCGTTCTCGTAAGCGAATGGCTGGGCCGCATGGATTTGCGGGCAATGGCCTTCGATTATCTGTCACCGGACGATTCGTTGCGCGCCATCCATACCTGCTTATGTTGTGCTCTCTCAGCCATCGCTTGCTTACAAGTTGCCTCAAGTCGCGCAGTCGACATGCCGATATACCTCTAGCAATCGTTTGCGCGCCAGGTCGTCAGCGCATTGGCAGCGCGCGAGACGGCATCGGCATCGGCATGCAAACCGAACACGAACACAAGAGAGATCGCAACAATGAGCAGGATGAGTTTGAATCGCAAACTATGGTTGTCGCTCGCGCTCGTCTGGCTGGGGCTGCTCGGCGTCGGGCTGTGGAGCGCGGTTGAAACGCGCAGCACGATGCTGGCCGAGCGCAAGGCGGGCATGGTGAACCTCGTCGACGCAGCGCAGGGCGTTGTGAAGGGCTACTACGCGCTTTCGCAGAGCGGCAAGATGAGCGAGGCCGACGCCCAGCGCGAAGCGCTCGCCCGTCTCGCCACCATGCGTTACGGCGAATCCGGCTATCTGTTCGTGATGGATTCGAAGCCGGTCGTGCTGATGCACCCGACGCTGCCGCAAATGACCGGCAAGGCGGTCGGCGATTTCAAGGATCCGGACGGCAAGCTGCTGTATGTGGCGATCGTCGACGCAGCTAAAGCAAGCGGCCAAGGCTTCGCGGAATATCGCGGACGCTTGCCGCACAGTGAAACCGCGGTGCCGAAAATCAGCTACGTGGTGCGTTTCGCGCCGTGGGACTGGAACATCACGAGCGGCGTGTTCATCAAGGACATCGACACGGTCTACTACCAAACACTGTTGGGCCACCTGCTCGTCGTGCTGGTGATCGGCGCGATCATTTCGCTGGCGATGGTGCTGATCATCCGCAACGTGCGCGCCAGTCTCGGCGGTGAGCCGGACCAGGCGGCGCGCCTTGCCGCAAGCATCGCCAAGGGCGATCTCACCCAGGTGGTCGAGGTTCGCGCGCAGGATAAAACCAGCATGATGGCGGCCATGCACGAGATGCAGAGCCGTTTGCAGCGGACCATCGGCGAGATTCGCCATTCGGCGGAATCGATCGCCTCGGCGACCCAGCAGATCGCCGCCGGCAACGGCGATCTGTCACAGCGCACCGAGCAGCAGGCGGCCTCGTTGCAGGAGACGGCGGCGAGCATGGAAGAACTCACCGCGACGGTCAAGCAGAACGCGGACAACGCGCGTCAGGCGAGTGGCCTCGCTCACAACGCATCGGAAATCGCAACGCGCGGCAACGACGTGGTGAGCCGCGTGATCGGGACGATGGGCGAGATCAACGACAGCTCGCGGCAGATTGCCGACATCATCGGCGTGATCGAAGGCATTGCGTTCCAGACCAATATTCTGGCGCTGAACGCGGCGGTCGAAGCAGCGCGTGCCGGCGAGCAAGGCCGCGGTTTCGCCGTGGTCGCCGGGGAAGTGCGCAGCCTCGCGCAACGCTCGGGAACGGCGGCCAAGGAGATCAAGCAGTTGATCGGCGCTTCGGTGGAGCGTGTGCATAACGGTTCGACGCTGGTCCAGCAGGCCGGTACGACGATGGGCGAGATTCTGCAAGCGGTGCAGCGTGTCACGGACATCATGGGCGAGATCGCGGCGGCCTCCGAAGAGCAGAGCAGCGGGATTTCGCAAGTGGGCCGCGCAGTCACGCAGATGGACGAAGTGACGCAGCAGAACGCCGCACTGGTCGAACAGGCCGCGGCGGCTGCGGCGTCATTGCAGGATCAGGCTGGGCGTCTGCGTGACACAGTGAGCGCATTTCGCGTGAACGCCGCCGCATAAGACGTACAAGGCGCATAAGGATATGCGATCGTGATATTTCCCATCTCGCTGGGCATATGAGACCATTTGCGGTCCAGTTGGCGGCGCGAGCGTAGCAGCGCTGCCGCCGGCTTCCACCCGAATCTGACATCGATCAGAAAAAGCGAGATTTACATGCAGCGCAGAAATATCCTCAAAGCCCTCTCGGCTGTGGTCGCCGGTGCGGCGATTGTCACCAGCTTCGGCGCACATGCCGACGACAAGGTCATCAAGGTCGGCACGATCGGCGGCCCGGATGCGCAGATCTGGGAAGTCGTCACGAAAGTCGCGAAGCGCGAAGGCCTGAATGTGAAGGTCGTCGAATTCAACGACTACGTGCAGCCGAACGCCGCGCTCGACGCAGGCGATCTGGACGCCAACAGCTTCCAGCACCAGCCGTACCTCGACAGCCAGGTCAAGCAGCGCGGCTACAAGATCGTCAACGCCGGTCTGACCTACATTTCGCCGCTCGGCATCTATTCGAAGAAGCTGAAGTCGCTGAAGGATCTGGCTCAAGGCGCGAAGATCGCGGTGCCGAACGATCCGTCCAACGAGAACCGCGCGCTGCTGCTGTTGCAGGCGCAAGGCGTGATCAAGCTGAAGGCGGGCGCGGGTACGGATGGCAATAACGCCACGCCGCTCGACGTTGCCGAGAACCCAAAGAAGATCAAGCTGGTCGAGCTCGACGCAGCCCAACTGCCGCGTTCGCTGTCGGACGTCGACGCTGCCGCGATCAACACGAACTTCGCGCTGGCAGCCGGTCTGCAGCCGACCAAAGACGCGATCGCGCTCGAAGACATTCACAGCCCGTACGCGAACCTGATCGCCGTGCGTGCGCAGGACAAGGACAAGCCGTGGGTCAAGAAGCTGGTCGCGGCTTACCAGTCGGAAGACGTGCGCCAGTTCATCAAGACGCAGTTCAAGGGTTCGGTGGTGCCATCGTTCTAAGCGGCACCCCTTTCATCCTAAGCTGGAAAACGAAAACGCCACGGTCGCAAGCCGTGGCGTTTTTTTTGTTTTCGCGTCGCGCATGCTTTGGCGAAGCTACAGCTCCAACTCCCACCGCTCGATCATCAGATCCTTGCCGAAGCGCCGCTCCGCTGTCGTGCAGGCGAGCTGGAAGCCGGCGCGCTCGCATAGCCGCCTTGGCTCCTCGAGCGTGCTGGCCGTGGTCAGCGTGAGTTTGGTGTAGCCCGCGCGTCGGGCGAACCGCACGCATTCGTTCATCAACTGCGAGCCGATGCCAAGACGCTGCACGTCCGGTTCGACCCACAAGAGCCGTACGCCCGCCACTGTCGTCGAGACCCCGACGATGCACACCGAGCCGACCACCATGCCGTCCTGATCGGCGATCCAGCACATTTCGCGCACCGGATCATGGCGTTGCGTGTAATCGGCGACGATCCGCGACAGCAGGCCTTCGAACGATTGATCCCAGCCGTATTGCGCGGAGAACCACTGCGCCTGCCGATGCACGAGCCAGCCGCAGTCGCCGGCACGGGGTTGTCGAAGGATTACGAGATCGTGTTTCGGCTTGCGGTCGAGCATCCGCTCGATCACCTTCATCGAGGTGATCAACTGTTCCTGCGAGAGCACGGTAAGGCCGTTCAGCAGCGTCGATACCTCTTCGATGGCCGCGGTATCGAGCGGCGCGTAGGCCGCGTGACCGTTGTCGGTGAGCGCAATGAGCGACTGACGCGCGTCCGAGTCGGACGGGCGCCGCGTAATCAGGTCGCGTCGTTCGAAGCTGGTCAGAAGGCGGCTGAGGTAACCGCTGTCGAGGCCGAGATTGCGCCCGAGCACCGACGCCGTCTGCGCGCGTCCACGGGACAGTTCATGCAGAACGCGTACTTCCGTCAGCGAGAAGGCGCTTTTAGCCAGATGCTCGTGCAGGGCACCGATGTGCTGGGTATAGAAGCGGTTGAAATGGCGGACGGCCTGAGCACGCCGCAGCGCCTCGGAATCTGTCAAATGCTGCTCCCCGGGGAGTTTTTGTGGCTTGCTACCCAGCACTATATTGGAAGGCATCTCATTAAAAAAGCCGCACGGCCGAAGGCTACACCAAAGTGGTATCACACAGGTATCGTTCTCAGGGTATGTCGTTTGACCCGATAGAGGACCAATGGGCCTGCTGGATACGCCGCGCATCTCGAATACGGGTAAATCCCGATCCCTGTAAACGACCCTCCAGAGCACGAAAATCGCCTTCTAGCGCCGACCCAGCAAGGCTTTCCGCCAATTCGTACCGGCATGGGACCAGTTGATTGACTGGTATTATGTTGGTTATATAATGGGCTCTCATTTTCGTAGGCCGCATTCTTCGAGACGACCGCCGGAGCCCCATGGAAACTCGTTGGTCCGCACTGATGCCTGACGCTCGCAACGTCACGCCACTCTATCTGCAGCTCGCGCGCAATCTGGCGACAGCGATCCACTGCGGCGTGTGGTCGGCTGGGGAGGCGCTGCCGTCGGAGCGCACGCTCTCGGACGCGATCGGCGTGTCGCGCATCACCGCGCGCAAGGCAATCGAGTTGCTGGTCGAGCAGGGCCTGATCCGGCGGGCGCGAGGCGCGGGCAGCTTCATTACGCCGCGTGTCGAAGATCCGCTGTCGCGGCTCACCGGTTTCACGAAGAAGATGCAGCAACGCGGCTTCCGGCCTGACTCGGTGTGGCTCGAGCGCGACATCCGCGCCGCCAACCGTGATGAGCTGGTGCACCTCGGCCTGTCGCCCGGCGCGGCGGTGACGAGCTTGCGGCGCCTGCGGCGCGCGGACGGCATCGTCATGGCTGTCGAGCATTCGGCGCTGCCCGCCGCGATCGTGCCCGATCCGCAGGCGATCGGCGTGTCGCTTTACAGCTATCTCGAACAACGCGGCGCCGCGATCGTGCGCGCCTTGCAGCACTTTCGCGCGGTCAACGCCTCGAGCGAGATCGCCGCGTTGATGGATATTGAACCGCGTTCGGCGCTGCTGGTCATCACCCGTATCGGGTATAGCGCGGACCAGCGTGCGATCGAATTGACTGACACCTATTGCCGCGACGATTACTACGATTTTGTCGCTGAATTGCGCACCTGATCGATGTGCCTGACCGGCGCATGCGAGCAGGCCGCGCGGCTCGCTGTCATGCGCGGCGCCATCGAGCGCATTTCAGTCGCACCCCGCATTACGCCTCACCAGAGAGACTCATGCTGACCGGAAACATACTCACCACCGATGGGTGGATTCACGGCACGCTCGAATACGAAAACGGCCGTATCACGGCGCTGACCGGCGAACGCACCGATCCGGCGAAGAACGACGCGCCGTACATCCTGCCTGGCTTCATCGATCTGCACGTGCATGGCGGCGGCGGTTCCGACGTGATGGAAGGCGGCGACGCGATCGAAACCATCACCCGCACGCATGCGCGTTACGGTACGACCAGCCTGCTCGCCACCACGATGACCGCGCCGCGCGCCGAGCTGATGAATGTCGTCGCGGGCTTGGGCAACAACGCGCGGATTCGCACACCGGGCGGCGCGCGCGTGCTCGGCGTCCATCTTGAAGGTCCGTATATCAACCCGGGCAAACTCGGCGCGCAGCCGGACGCCGCCGTGTCCGCGGTGATGGACGAAGTGCTGAAGTATCTGTCGATCGCGCCGATTCGTGTGGTCACGCTGGCGCCGGAGATCGCCGGCCATATGGAGATTATTTCCGAGATGGCGGCGCGTGGTGTGCGCGTGCAACTCGGCCATTCACTCGGCACGTACGACGACGCCGTCGCCGCGCTCAAGCACGGCGCATGCGGTTTCACGCACCTGTTCAACGCGATGTCGCCGCTGCATCACCGTAACCCGGGCCTCGTCGGCGCCGCGCTCGCGCACGCTGAATTCGCCGAAATCATTCCCGACTTGCTGCACGTTCATCCGGGCGCGATCCGCGCCGCGTTGCGCGCGATTCCCCGTCTCTACGTGGTGACTGACAGCACTTCGGCCACCGGCATGCCCGACGGCGAATACCGCCTCGGCAGCCAGCATGTGACGAAGTGCCTCGGCGGTGTGCGTCTTGCCGACGGCACACTCGCTGGCAGCACCCTGACGATGGATCAGGCGCTGCGCAATCTCGTATCGATCGGCTTGCCGATCGCCGATGTTTCAAACCGTTTGTCGCGCTATGCCGCCGACTACCTCGGCATCGAAGACCGCGGCCGCATTGCACGCGGCGCGTGGGCCGATGTGGTCGTGTTCGATCGTGAACTGGCGTTGACCGCGACATACGTCGAAGGAGAATCAATTGTCGAATATGCTTAAAGAGGCGCTGGCGTCCGCTGAAACGGTCGCCGCGCAGCTCGCGGACACCTCGCGCGTCGAGGCGCTGGCAGCGAAGCTCGCCCAGCAACCGCGTCATGTCGCGCTGACGGTCGCGCGCGGCAGTTCGGATCACGCGGCGAGTTACTTCGCAAGCCTGACGATGAGCCGCCTCGGCGTGCCGGTCGCGTCGCTGCCGATGTCGGTTGCGACGCTCCAGCAAGCGCCGCTGCAGGTACGCGATCAGCTCGCGCTGGCGTTCTCGCAGTCAGGCAAGAGCCCGGATCTGGTCGGCACGATGGAAGCGCTGCGCAAGGCCGGTGCGTTGACGGTCGCTGCGGTGAACGCGCCGGACTCGCCGCTGGCGGACGCATGCGAATTCCACCTGCCGCTCATGGCCGGCCCGGAACTGAGCGTCGCGGCAACCAAGAGCTATATCGCCATGCTGTCGATCTCCGCGCAACTGGTCGCTCACTGGCAGAAGGACGACGCGTTGCTTGGCGCGTTGAACACGTTGCCGGACGCGCTTCAGAGCGCCGGCAAGCTCGACTGGTCGAAAGCCGTGGACGAACTGCGCGGCATCGAACGCATGATCGTGATCGGTCGTGGTCTGGGTCTCGCGATTGCGCAGGAAGCCGCGCTGAAATTGAAAGAGACGTCCGGCATTCAGGCTGAAGCGTTTTCGAGCGCCGAAGTGCGCCACGGTCCGATGGAACTGATCGACCGCGACTATCCGCTGCTGGTGTTCGCACCGCGCGGCCCTGAACAGGCCGGCCTGCTGCAACTCGCGCGCGACATGCAGGCGCGCGGCGCGCGCGTGCTGCTCGCAGCACCGGGCGACGTGCCCGAAGCAACGCTGCCGCTTGCCACCACCGCTCATGCGGCGCTCGATCCGATCGCCGCGATCCTGTCCTTTTATGTGATGGCTGCCGGCCTTGCCGCCGCACGCGGGCGCAATCCTGACGCGCCACGCCATCTCAACAAAGTCACCGAAACTCACTGACGAGAAATCAGATGCGACGTGTCGAGGAGTCCCGCTTGATCAGCCATTCTGAAGGCCAAATTGTTTTGCTCGCGCCGATGACCGGTCCGGTCGTGCCGCTGGCGAATGTGCCCGACCCTGTGTTTTCGGGCGGCATGTTCGGCGATGGCATCGGCATCGATCCGCTCGAGGGGCGACTCGTCGCGCCGTGCGACGGCACGATCACCCATCTGGCACGCACCGGCCACGCGGTCACGCTCGCGACAGCCGAAGGCGTGGAGATTCTGCTGCACATCGGCATCGACACAGTCGAGCTGAATGGCCAGGGTTTCGCGCCGATGGTCGCGCAAGGCGCAACCGTGCGCGCTGGCGACATCCTGATCGAATTCGATCAGGACCGGGTTGCGCTGAACGCGCCGAGCCTCGTCTCGGTCATCGCGATCGCCAATTCGGATGCGTTCGAAATCGTCGAGCGGGCGCCGGGCGGCATGCTGAAAGCCGGCGAAACGCCGCTGCTGGTGCTGCGTGCTCGCGGTGGAGAGGCGGCGCAGGCATCGCGCGAGGCCAGTGCGACCAACGTGACCGAAGAGGCCCGTCAGCAAGTCACGCTGATTCACGCAGGCGGCCTGCACGCACGGCCTGCCGCACGCGCTCGTGAAGCGGCGCGCGGTTTCGATGCGCGTGTCGAAGTGCGTTACGAAGGGCGCAAGGGGGCAATCGAGAGCGTGGTTGGCCTGCTCAGTCTTGGCGCGGGCGAAGGCGCGACGGTCGAGTTGCTCGGCGTCGGTCCGCAAGCCAAAGCCGCGATCGAAGCGATCGCCCACGAATTGACACGTGAAGCGCACGGCGAAGTCGAAGAAAAGCCGGCACGTCAAAGCTCGCCGGCGCCGCAAGCCGTTGCCCACGCAGCGGGTGAAACGCTCGCGCCGAATACGCTCGCGGGCGTGTGCGCGGCGCCGGGCGTTGCGGTCGGCAAGCTGGTGCGTTGGGACGATGCGGATATCGATCCGCCGGAAAAGGCGAATGGCACGTCGGCGGCTGAAAGCCGTCTGCTCGATAAGGCGATTGCCACTGTCGACGCCGACCTCGGCACTACCGTGCGCGATGCTTCGCAGCGTGGCGCGGTAGGTGAGGCGGGTATCTTCGCCGTACATCGTGTGCTGCTCGAAGATCCGACCCTGGTCGACGCCGCGCGCGATCTGATCAGTCTCGGCAAGAGCGCCGGTTTTGCGTGGCGCGAAGCGATCCGTGCACAGATCGCGATCCTGACGAATATCGAAGACGCGTTGCTCGCGGAACGTGCCGCCGATCTGCGCGACATCGAAAAACGCGTATTGCGCGCGCTCGGTTATACGAATGCGGCGGCGCGCACGCTGCCGGACGAAGCGGTGCTGGCGGCTGAAGAGTTCACGCCTTCCGATCTTTCCACGCTGGATCGTTCACGCGTCACGGCGCTCGTGATGGCGCGCGGCGGAGCGACCTCGCATGCGGCGATTCTTGCGCGTCAGGCCGGCATTCCGGCGCTGGTGGCGGTCGGCGATGCATTGCGTGCGATCCCTGAAGGTACGCAGGTCGTGGTAAACGCCACGACCGGCCGCCTCGAATTTGCTCCGACCGAACTCGATGTCGAACGCGCCCGTCTTGAACGTAGCCGCCTGGCCGGCATGCGCGAAGCGAATCGCCGCACGTCGCAACAAGCCGCGGTCACTGCGGACGGCCGCGCGATCGAAGTCGCCGCCAACATCGCCACGCTCGACGACGCAAAAACCGCCGTCGAAAACGGTGCCGATTCCGTCGGTCTGCTGCGCACCGAACTGCTGTTTATTCATCGCGCCGCCGCGCCGACCACGGACGAACATCGCCAGAGCTACCAGGCCATCGTCGATGCATTGAGCGGCCGCACCGCGATCATTCGCACGCTGGACGTCGGCGCGGACAAGGAAGTCGACTATCTGACGCTGCCGCCCGAACCGAATCCGGCGCTTGGACTGCGCGGCATCCGCCTCGCACAGGTGCGCCCGGATCTGCTCGACGACCAGTTGCGCGGTCTGCTGGCGGTGCAGCCGCTCGGCGCCGTGCGCATCCTGCTGCCGATGGTGACCGATGTGGGCGAGCTGATCCGCATCCGCAAGCGCATCGACGAATTCGCCCGTGAAGCGGGCCGTACGGAACCGATCGAAGTTGGCGTGATGATCGAAGTGCCGTCGGCCGCGTTGCTCGCCGATCAACTGTCGCAGCATGCGGATTTCCTCTCGATCGGCACCAACGATCTGACGCAATACACGCTTGCCATGGATCGCTGCCAGGCCGACCTCGCCGCTCAGGCGGACGGTTTGCATCCGGCGGTGCTGCGTTTGATCGCAGCGACCGTGCAGGGCGCTAACAAGCATGGCAAATGGGTCGGCGTATGCGGCGCACTGGCGGGCGATCCCGTTGCCATGCCGCTGCTCGTTGGCCTCGGCGTGACCGAGCTTTCGGTTGACCCGGTGTCGGTGCCGGGCATCAAGGCGCGCGTGCGCAACCTCGATTATCAGCTGTGCCGCCAACGCGCCCAGGATGCCCTGGCGCTCGAATCGGCGCAGGCGGTAAGAGCAGTGAGTCGCGAAACCTGGCCTTTGGACTGAACCCCACACAGTCCGCAACCAGCTTCGCATTGTCAGGACGTAACGCTACAAAACTCAACGACGACAGTCGACAACGAGACAAGGATTGGAGGTGTCAATGGATGGGAATCCGTTTCTGAAGATTCAGCGCCTGGGCCGGGCGCTGATGCTGCCGATTGCGGTGCTGCCGGTTGCCGGCTTGCTGCTGCGATTGGGCCAGCCCGATGTGTTCAACATCAAGATGATCGCCGACGCCGGCGGCGCGATCTTCGACAACTTGCCGTTGCTGTTCGCAATCGGCGTGGCGGTCGGCTTCGCGAAAGACAACAACGGCGTGGCGGGTCTCGCGGGTGCGATCGGTTATCTGATCGAAATCGCGGTGATGAAGGACATCAACGACAAGCTCAACATGGGCGTGTTGTCCGGGATCGTGGCGGGTATCGTCGCGGGCTTGCTGTACAACAGGTACAAGGACATCAAGCTGCCCGATTACCTCGCATTCTTCGGAGGGAAACGCTTCGTGCCGATTGTCACCGGCGTGGTCTGTCTGGTGATCGGCATTGTGTTCGGCTACGTATGGCAGCCGGTGCAAGGCGTGATCGACACGGCCGGTCACTGGCTGACTACCGCGGGTGCGCTCGGCGCGTTCGTGTTCGGTGTGCTGAACCGTTTGCTGCTCGTCACGGGGCTGCATCACATCCTCAATTCGCTGACCTGGTTCGTGTTCGGCACCTTCACGCCGCCGGGCGGTGCGCCGGTGACGGGCGATTTGCATCGCTTCTTCGCGGGCGACCCGACTGCGGGCACGTTCATGACGGGCTTCTTCCCGGTCATGATGTTCGGTCTGCCGGCCGCGTGTCTCGCGATGTATCACGAGGCACCGAAAGAGCGCCGCGCGATGGTGTTCGGCCTGCTCGCATCGATGGCGCTCACCTCGTTCCTGACGGGCGTGACCGAGCCGATCGAATTCAGCTTCATGTTCCTCGCACCGGTGCTGTATGCGATCCATGCGGTGCTGACGGGCTTGTCGCTGGCAATCTGTTCGGCACTCGGGATTCACCTCGGCTTCACCTTCTCGGCTGGCTTTATCGACTACGTGCTGAACTACGGCCTGTCGACCAAGGGCTGGTGGGCGATTCCGCTCGGCGTTGTGTACGCGGTGGTGTACTACGGGCTGTTCCGCTTCTTCATCCGCAAGTTCAATATGGCGACGCCGGGCCGTGAACCCGCCGCGGAAGAAGAACAGATCGAGTCGTTCGAGGCTGGCGGTTTTGTGTCGCCGGTTGCGGGCGCCGCGGTGCCGCGTGCGCAGCGTTATATCGCTGCGCTGGGTGGTGCGTCCAATCTTTCTGTGGTGGATGCCTGCACGACGCGTCTGCGTCTGTCGGTGGTCGATGCCAACAAGGTCTCGGAAAGCGAGCTGAAGACGATCGGCGCGCGCGGCGTGCTCAAGCGCGGTGCGACCAACGTGCAGGTGATTATCGGACCGGAAGCGGACATCATCGCCGATGAAATTCGCACGGTGATTGCGCAAGGCGGCGGTGCTGCGGTGAAGCCGGCGGTTGCGGCCGCGCCTGCTGTTGCTGCGGCTCCGGTCGCGGCTGCAAGCGGTGCCCTGAGCGGTGCGCTCGATCCGGACCCGATGCGTTGGCTCGCCGTATTCGGCGGCGCGGGCAACGTGGTGTCGCTGGATGCGGTGGCGGCAACGCGTCTGCGGATCGTGGTTCGCGATCCGTCGGCGGTTGATCGTCAACGTCTCGCTACGCTCGACACGGCGTGGGTTTCGGCCGACACGTTCCATATCGTAGTGGGTGACGCCGCCCAGCGCTACGCCGCACAACTGGCGACGCGTCTGTCGCCCGGTGCAGGGGCAGGTACGGCGCCGCAACCCGCGTAATCGCATCGAGGCTTCGAGCTGAGCTGACTTCGGTCTTCCGTCCAGCTTCGGCTAAGTAAGGACGCGAGTAAAAAAAGCGGCACCTTGGATCAAGGTGCCGCTTTTGCGTTTACCGGTGCTCAACCGGCAATGGATGCATCAACGTGCTTTCTGCTTGCCCGCTTCCAGAGGCCGGCGCGATTCCAGCCACATCACGTTGATTACGCCGAACGCCAACGCCACGCCAATGCCGAGAAGCCAACTGAAGTACCACATCGCAAACTCCTGTTATCCGTATTCCTGATCAATACATCGAATGATGATTTTCCTTGAGCGCCGCGGCGGTTACCTTGCCTCGCATCACGCGATACACCCAACTCGTGTAGATCAGCACGATCGGCAGGAAGACGATCACAGCGATCAGCATGATCTGCAGCGTCATGCGGCTTGAGGTCGAGTCCCATACCGTGAGACTGCTGCGGCCGTCGAGCGAGGAGGGCATGATGAACGGGAACATCGAGAAACCCGCCGTCAGAATCACCCCGGTGATCATCAGCGAGGTCGACAGGAAGGCGCTCTTTTCAAAGCGCGAGCGCGCCAGCAACAAGGCGAGTACGCCACCCGCAAGGCCAGCCACCGGCGCGGCCACCATCCACGGATAGTGCGCGTAGTTGTTGAGCCATAGGCCAGGCGCGCCGATCACGTTCTTCAGCAGCGGATTGGCGACCGTATCGAGCGGCGCGGCGTCGACGATCTGATAGCCGCCGATCATCGTGGCGATAAGCGCGCCCGCGAGCAGGAACAGCACCACGGCGGCGAGCGAAGCGATCCGCAGCGCGAGCGATGCACGCTCGGCGACGATGTCGTCCGCTTTCATCTTCACGAAGGCCGCACCGTGCGCGGCCAGCATCGACACACTGACGAGCCCGCACAGCACAGCGAACGGGTTGAGCAGTGCGAAGAAACCGCCGTGATATGTGACGCGCAGATCGGTGTCGAACGAGAACGGCACGCCTTGCAGCAGGTTGCCGAACGCAACACCGAACACCAGCGCCGGCACGAACCCCCCGACAAACAACGCCCAATCCCACGCGCTGCGCCAGCGCGGGTCTTCACGTTTGCTGCGGTAGTCGAAGCCGACCGGCCGGAAGAACAGTGAGAACAGCACCAGCAGCATCGCGAAGTAGAAACCCGAGAAGGACGCGGCGTACACCAGCGGCCATGCGGCGAACATCGCACCGCCCGCGGTGATGAGCCACACCTGATTGCCTTCCCACGTTGCGCCGACCGTGTTCACGACAATGCGCCGCTCCGCATCGGTTTTGGCGACGAAGGGCAGCAGAATCGCCGCGCCCATGTCGAAGCCGTCGGTGAGCGCGAAGCCGATCAGCAGCACGCCGATCAACACCCACCAGATCAGTTTGAGGGTTGCGTAATCCATGATGATCTTTCCCTTGGAACAGAGTGGCGGCGAATCAAGCGGCCGTGTTGGTCGGCAGCGGCTGATTCAGCGGCTGTTCGTGGTGATAGCGCCCGGTGTGCAGCGACGAAGGCCCGAGTCGCGCGTACTTGAACATCAACATGATTTCGATGATGAACAGTACTGTGTAGAACACGACGAAGCCGGCAATGCTCAGGTAGAGATCGCCTGGCGTCAGGCTCGAGGCGGACAAGGCGGTCGGCAGAATACCGGCGATGGTCCATGGCTGACGGCCCACTTCAGCGACGATCCAGCCGAACTCAGCCGCAAGCCACGGCAACGGAATGGCCCATACGGCCCAGCGCAGGAACCAGCGGCGCTTCTCCAGCAGCAGCGAGCGCTGTGCACAGAACCAGAACGCCAGCACGAAGGTCGCGAGGAACAGGATGCCGAGGCCGACCATCAGTCGGAACGAGAAGAACACGGGCGCCACTGGCGGGATGGTCTTTTTGGCGGCCTGCGCGATCTGATCCGGCGTGGCGTCGGTGACGTTCGGCGTGAACTGCTTGAGCATCAGGCCGTAGCCAAGATCGTTTTTGTGCGCGTCGAAAGCGGCCTTGGCTTCGTCCGTGGCGTCGCCGAGCTTGAGCTTCTGCAACGCAGCGTACGCGAGCATGCCGTTCTTGATGCGCACTTCGTTCTGCGCCATCAGGTCTTTCAGGCCGAGTACCGGTTCGTCGATCGAGCGCGTGGCGATCAGGCCGAGCGCATACGGAATGCGGATCGCATAGTCGGTGCGCTCTTCCTTCTGGTTCGGAATGCCGAAGATCGTGAACG
This sequence comes from Paraburkholderia fungorum, assembly GCF_902833645.1. Classification (GTDB taxonomy): domain Bacteria; phylum Pseudomonadota; class Gammaproteobacteria; order Burkholderiales; family Burkholderiaceae; genus Paraburkholderia; species Paraburkholderia fungorum. Next base: position 854,355 of record NZ_CADFGE010000001.1, on the reverse strand, counting down.
GCGCGGGTGCGGGGGCCGTTTCCCATTCGGATTCGATGGCGGCCAACTTGACCTGCTGAACTTCGCCGGTGCGATAACCTGATTCGTCGCCAAGCACGATCACGCATAACGTCGAGGCCAGACCGAAGCCGGCGGCGATAGCGAACGAGCGCAGCGCAAACTCGGTGTCGCGACGCTTCAGCAGATACCACGACGACACACCGAGCACGAACATCGAAGCAGTCACATAGCCGGCCGATACGGTGTGTACGAACTTCACCTGGGCGACCGGATTGAACAGCACCGAGAAGATGCTGTCGAGTTCCATGCGCATGGTCTGGTAGTTGAAGGTGGCGCCGACCGGATTGTTCATCCAGCCGTTGGCCACCAGAATCCAAAGCGCCGACAGGTTCGAGCCAAGCGCCACGAGAAATGTGACGATCACGTGCTGGACTCTCGAGAGCCGCTTCCACCCGAAGAAGAACAGGCCGACGAAAGTCGACTCGAGGAAAAACGCCATCAAGCCTTCAACGGCCAGCGGCACGCCGAAGATGTCGCCGACATAGTGCGAGTAGTACGACCAGTTGGTGCCGAACTGGAATTCCAGCGTAAGACCGGTGGTGACGCCCATTGCAAAGTTGATGCCGAACAGCTTGCCCCAGAACTGGGTCATGTCCTTGTAGATCTGCTTGCCGGTCATCACATAGACCGACTCCATGATGACGAGCAACCAGGACAGACCGAGCGTGAGCGGCACGAACAGAAAGTGATAAAGCGCCGTGATGGCGAACTGGAGGCGCGACAGTTCTACGACTTCGCTAACGGGCATGTTGATCACCTTGGGAGGGAGACGGGCCAGGCACGGACAGCAGCGCCTGTGCGACTTGAGCGGGCGGCAGCGACATATGCTCCGCCTGCGGATGATTGAAGAACGCGTACTTGAGCACCATCAGTAATGCGAATTTGATGGCGAGGACGATGGCGATATCCCGCGCCAGCGTCGGACCGCGCGCCCAGGCGCCGAACCTTTTGCGCAGGCTCGGGCGAGGGTTGCTATTGCGATTCAGGGCTATGGTCATGATCGGTCGAAGGCAACTTCGCGCCGGTGAATCCGGCTGGATCCAGGCCGCCTGGGCGGTCTGGCAAGTGCATCTTAATTTTAGGATCGATGACCCTGTACGCATAAGTCGACGCTGCGGCATTGGGTCGCGAATGTCAGCGCGTGGGAACAGTATTGCTATGAGGTTTGTGATACGTCAAGAAACAGATGTTTGATAGACATGTTCTTGAGTGAGGCGAGGGGCGTCGCGATTGAGTGCGAGCCTGATTGAGCGGGCACAAAAAAGCCCTGCCTTCTTGCGAGGGCAGGGCTTTGCGGCTAGCCGATGCGCACCGGACTAGCCAGTACGACCAAGTGTTTAAGTCCTGGCTTTTAAGCCTTACGCATATTCGGCTAATGCGCCACGCATTTTCTTCATTGCGCTCGCCTCGATCTGGCGAATACGTTCAGCCGATACGCCGAATTCGTCGGCCAGTTCATGCAGCGTCGAGCCACCCGAACCGTCGTCTTCCACCTTCAGCCAGCGTGCTTCGATGATCCGGCGGCTGCGGGCGTCCAGCGCATCTAGTGCGCTCGCGATACCGTCGCTTTGCAGCTTGTCGCGCTGACGCGAAGCCAGCACGGCAGTCGGCTCGCTGTGCGAGTCGGCGAGGTAGGCGATCGGCGCGTACGACTCTTCGCCGTCTTCGACCTGACCTTCCAGCGCGATATCGCCGCCGGACAAGCGCGTTTCCATCTCGGCCACTTCTTCGCGCTTCACGTTAAGCTCCTGGGCGAGACCTTCGATCTCGTCCGGCGTGAATGCGCCAAGGCCCTGCTTGTGGCTGCGCAGGTTGAAGAACAGCTTGCGCTGCGCTTTGGTGGTGGCGACCTTCACCATCCGCCAGTTGCGCAGAATGTATTCGTGGATCTCAGCCTTGATCCAGTGCATGGCGTACGACACGAGCCGTACGTTCTGCTCCGGATCGAAGCGCTTCACGGCCTTCATCAGGCCGATATTGCCTTCCTGGATCAGGTCGGCGTGCGGCAGTCCATAACCGAGGTAATTGCGCGCGATCGAGACGACCAGCCGCAGGTGCGACAGGACGAGGCGGCGTGCGGACTCAAGGTTGTCCTGCTCGCGAAATTCGGTGGCGAACTGGCGTTCTTCCGCCGGCGTCAGCATCGGAATCCGATTTACGGCCTGGATGTAGGCGTCGATATTGCCCAGATGACCGGGCAGCAGCGAGGAATGCGAGAGCGCCAGCGCACCTGCCGAAGCGGCCTTAGCCGACGACGGGCTCAAAGTACTCGGAAGGGTCATTGCATGGCTCACGTAGGAAACTCCTTTGGAATCAGACAAAAGCGTATTCAGTTAACGACTCCAGCGTTGGATGTTAGCACTCTGATTTGCCGAGTGCTAATACTTAGAAGCCGTAGGGGCATCCAAGTTCCGCAAATTCCTATTGAAATTTAGACTTTGATAGCCAATTGGAGGCGGCGCACTAGATTTTCAAGAGAGCGTAGGATTTTCCTAACAAAGCGCTTGCGCTCTCATAAATGACCGATTTTTTCTAAAACGGAAGCGACTAATTGCGAAAATTTGCGTTTCTTCATACTAAGCACCAGATGTACATTGTCTCTAAAATAAGGGTTGTGGTCCCTGATCAACGTTCGGCTAGCTTTCGGGTGTCCGATGAAGAACAAAAAGAATGCGTTGCGTGGTCTGACTGTAAAAGGCGTTTCGGCGGCTATTCTGCTTGCTGCTTCAGGACTGGCTGCGGCCGACCAGTTTGGCGTGCAGATTGCCGGCGGCGTGGGCGATCACCACATTAAAAAACTCGATCTCGGCTTTGTTTGGGATCCGAATCTGACCTGGTGGCAGATCGGCGACTGGCACTTTGCGCTGATCGGCGAAGCGCACGTGGCCTGGTGGCACACCAACGAAGGGAATGTGCACGAAAACATCGGGGAGATCGGTGTGACGCCGATCATTCGCTTCATCAAGGCTTCTGGACCGATTCGCCCTTATGTCGAAGCGGGCGCCGGTGTTCGCCTCCTGACGAGTCCCAGAATTTCTTCTGACCTCACGCTCGCCACAGCGTTCCAGTTCGCCCCCATGGCGGGCGTCGGCCTGCAATTCGGCAGCCACCAGCAGTACGAGGCCGGCTATCGCTTCCAGCATATTTCCAACGGCGGTATCAAAGAGCCCAATCCTGGTATAAATTTCCACCAGCTATATTTGCAATATAACTTCTGACGACCGAGGCCACGTTCGGCTTACCGGTGCAAGGGGCTGAGCAATGGCGGCAAAGATAATCGAAGCGATTCGCGGGCTGGAGCGAGAACGCTTTCGTGCGATGGTAGACGGTGACGGGCAGTTGCTCGATACGCTGCTCGCGGACAACGTGAGCTACGTCCACACGAACGGCAAGCGCGAAACGAAGCGACAGTTCATCGACGGTATTACGGCCGGGCGCCGCCGCTATCGGCAGATCGAGGTGCAGTCGCAAGAGGTGCTGCCGGTGGGGCGCGAGACCTGCGTCGTCACCGGCCGCGCGTTGATCGAAATGGAGGCGAATAACGGGGCGCTGCTATTTCCGATCGCGTACACGGCGATTCACACCCAGGAAGACGGGCAATGGCGTCTGATCGCGTGGCAGGCGACGCGTTGCGCGATCGAGTGAGAGTGAGCCTTTTGAGCTCACCGTATTTCGCCGCATCGCACCGGTTACGCCTCGTGAGCGCCCGGTGGGCACAAGCCGGCGAGTCGCGCCGCGTGTGCTGACTTGTGGCGCCCCGTTTCAGGCCGCTCAGGCGGCTGCGCGTTGCAGATCCTCATCGCTCCATACCGGCCTATGCGCCGCATCCCCCGCGTACGGGTGTCGCGGATGCACCGGAATCTGGTTGCAGCGCTCGACCACGCGCCGCACCGCGCCAAGATCGGAGAAGTCGAGGCCTGAATCAACGCCCTGCGCGTGAAGGTTCATCGCAACCGTAACGAGGTCCACGTTGCCGGTGCGCTCGCCATTGCCGAACAGACATCCTTCAACGCGATCCGCGCCCGCCAGCAGCGCCAATTCCGTAGCGGCCACGGCGGTGCCGCGGTCGTTATGCGGATGCACCGACAGTACGATGCTGTCGCGGTAGCTGAGATTGCGGTCCATCCATTCGATCTGGTCGGCGAACACGTTGGGCGTCGCGGCCTCGACGCTCGCAGGCAGGTTGATGATCATCTTGTGATCGCGCGTGGGCCGCCATGTCTGCGCGACCGCGTCGCATACTTCGCGGGCGTAGGGGAGTTCGGTCGTGTTGAAGGTTTCGGGCGAATACTGGAAGGTCCAGTGCGTATCGGGCCGCGCCTGGGCGTGCTCCTTGACGATGCGCGTGCCTTCTACCGCGAGCGCCTTGATCTGCTGCTTCGACTGGTTGAAGACGATCTTGCGAAACGACGGGCAGATCGCGTTGTACAGATGCACGATGGCGCGCGGTGCGCCTTCGAGCGCTTCGAACGTGCGCGCGATCAGTTCAGCGCGCGAGGGCACGAACACTTCGATCGTCACGTCGTCGGGAATGCGCTTTTCTTCGATCAGTTTGCGGACGAAATCAAAGTCGGTTTGCGAGGCCGACGGGAAACCGGCTTCGATCTCCTTGAAGCCGATCGCCACCAGCATTTCGAAGAATTCGAGCTTTTGCGCGGCATTCATCGGTTCGATCAAGGCCTGATTGCCGTCGCGCAGATCGGTGCTCATCCAGATCGGTGCCTGGTTGATCGTGCGGCTCGGCCATTTACGGCCGGTGAGGCGCACAGCGGGGAAGGGGCGGTATTTCTCAGCGGGATTGCGCAACATGTTGAGCCTCGTTCGTTGTGTCGTATGCGAAAGGGTGTGGCCTCGAGCGGCTGGCGCGCTGCCACGAATGCACGGCGCGCCAGCCGGTGGCTAGCGGCAATAACGAACGGGCGCGAACGAATCCCGTCGTGTTGACGGCGAAAACGAATGTGGATGCTGCCCATGTGACGTGCATTGGATCCTCGCGCTTCGTCCGAACGGAAAACGGACGAATGCAAACGACTACAGGTTGTGAAGAACTACGGTTGGGGGTGAAACGGGAACTGCGGAACTGCTGTGAGGACCGCGCTTTGGGCAACGCAAGCTGCCAACGCGCGGCGCTACGCCCGGCTTACGCTAGACGTAGCGATAGGGGCCGCGCGAGGCGGCCGGAGGTAATTCGGAGGGTGTTCGGAAGGGAACGCATAGGTCTAATGTATGACGGCTTGCAGCGGCCTGTCAACCCGCGCTCGTCATCTACTGCGTGCGAGTACGGCGTGTGCGCGCGGCGGCGCAAGCGCTGCGTCGCACTTGCGCCGGGCACGTTGCGCGGTCGCTAGGCGGGCATTTGCGCGACATCCACGATCAACTCCACCTGCCGTTCGATCGCGCTCGGCACGGGCGCTTCGCCGCGCAGCACGGCATTGATCCACGCGGCCGTCGTCGCGGCATCGCGGGCTTCGGGCAAGTCGACTTCCGGCGCGTCGGGCGACGAGCGCTCATGCGGCACGCGCGTTTCGCAGATGCCGTCATGCAGCCAATCCACTTGCACCTGGCGCCGTGTGTCGGCCACCGCTTCGCCTTCGGTGCCGCGCGCGAGCAGGGCGCCGCCTGCTGCGGCGTCCGGGTGCGTATTGAACAACTGCGTGAGACTGTCACGGTAGGGCGGGTGCGTGTAATTCACGAGCCGCAGCCCCGCGGGCGCGAACGGTTGCAGGATTTTCACCAGCGTGTGGGTGGAATTGCGCACGCCCATTCGCCGACGCAACGAAAGAAGGCGCGCGAGCTTAGGTGCCAGGACGTCGATCGGCGCGAACGCGAGGCGCCGTTCGGCGAGACCGTCTTCGATATCGGCGTGCGATTGCGCGTGCGGGATCTGCAGATGCGTGAAGATTTCGGCGCTTGTCACGCGGCCCGGATCTTCGGTGACGCCATGCACCAGCACCGGCACACCCTCGCGCGCGAGCAGCAGCGCTAGCAGCGGCACCAGGTTGGGCTGCTTGCGCGCGCCGTTGTAGGTCGGGATCGACACGGGCCGGAACGCCGTATGCGGCAAGTGAATCGGTTCGAACGACGCATGCGCGCCAGCCAGCATGGCGGCGAGTTCGTCGGCGGTTTCGCCCTTCACGCGATACGCGAGCAACACGGCGCCGAGCTCGAGTTCGGCCACGCGGCCGTCGAGCATCGCGGTGTAGAGCGCGCGCGTGTCCTCGGCGGTCAGCGCGCGGGCGCCGTTCGGGCCGCGGCCGATTTCCTTGATATAGCGGGCACAGGGGAACGGAGTGACGGTGTCGGCGGAGTCGGTCATCGGGTGCAATGGGACGAGGGCGTATCACCTTAGGGCGGTCGGCCACGGTATTTAAAGGACACTATTTGGTGTGAGTATCGCATCTATGGCGATCAGACGGTCCGACGACCCGGCGGCCCGCGGTCCGGCAACCCCGCGTGACGATGCGCCGGGATCGTCGGTCCGCACATGCCCGTGCCGATTGGCTGCAGCGTGCTTTGCCGCGCGTTACACTCGATGCTTTATCGCCGCGCGCGCGGCACAATCCAGAAAACGGAGAACGGGATGAGTTACGTGTTTGCACCCGCACCGGTGGTCGCGGTGCCGGTCGTGGGGTCCAGCGAGCAGTTCGCGGTGCGTCGCATCTACTGTGTGGGTCGCAACTACGAGGCGCACGCGCGCGAGATGGGGCACGATCCCGACCGCGAACCGCCGTTCTTCTTTGCCAAGCCGGCCGACGCCGTGCTGTATGTCGCGCCGGGCGCGACTGGCGAATTCCCCTATCCGTCGCTATCGAAAAACGTCCACTTCGAGATGGAGCTGGTGGCGGCTATCGGCAAAGGCGGCAAGGACATTCCGGCCGAAAGCGCACTCGACCACGTGTACGGCTATGCGCTCGGTCTCGACATGACGCGCCGCGATCTGCAGGCCGAAGCGAAGAAACTGGGCCGTCCGTGGGACACCGCGAAGGGCTTCGACCACTCGGCGCCGCTCGGTCCAATTCATCCGGTAACGACGGTCGGCCATGTCGACAAGGGCGCGATCTGGTTATCGGTGAACGGCGAGGAAAAACAGAATTCGGACGTATCGCAACTGATCTGGTCGGTTGCCGAGACGATCGCCTGTCTGTCGACGCTGTTTGAACTGCAACCGGGCGACCTGATTTTCACCGGCACACCGGAGGGCGTGGGCGCCGTAGTGCCGGGCGACCTCATGAAGGGCGGCGTGGACGGGCTCGGCGAGCTGAGCGTACGCGTTGTCTGAAGCGCGGCTGGAGGAGACCCATAACATGAAGCTTTATAGCTACTTCCGCAGTTCGGCGTCTTATCGCGTGCGTATCGCGCTGAACCTGAAGAACCTGCCGTACGACTACGTGCCGGTGCACCTCGTGCGCGACGGTGGCGAGCAGTTGAAGCCCGAGTACCGCAAGGTGAATGTGGATGGCATCGTGCCCACGTTCGTCGACGGTAACGAAGTAATGCCGCAGTCGCTCGCGATTATCGAGTATCTGGAGGAAACGCATCCGGAGCCACGCCTCCTTCCCGGCACGCCGGCCGACCGCGCTTATGTGCGCGCGGTGGCGTTGCAGGTGGCGTGCGAGATCCATCCGTTGAATAACCTGCGTGTGCTGAAGTACCTGAAACACACGCTGCATGTCGACGATGATGCGAAAGACGCGTGGTACAAGCACTGGGTCGAAGCGGGTTTTGCGACGCTTGAGGCGCATCTGGCGGGCGATCCGCGCACCGGCAAGCTGTGCTTTGGCGACACCCCGACGTTGGCCGATGCGTGTCTGATTCCGCAGGTGTTCAACGCACAGCGCTTCAAGGTCGATACGGCGAAGTTTCCGACCATTCAGCGTATCTACGATCACGCAACGCAACTTGACGCGTTCGCTCGCGCAGCACCGGGTGTTCAACCCGACGCGGAATAATCCGGTGGTCTGAATGAAGAAAGGGCGCTCGAAAGAGCGCCCTTTTTGCTGGTTTCGCGACGAACGCCGCGAGGCTCAACCGCCCAGCAACGCATCCGAAAACTCTTCCGCGCTGAAAGGCTGCAAGTCCTCCACCTTTTCGCCGACGCCGATGAAGTACACCGGGATCGGACGCTGGCGTGCGATTGCCGCGAGAATGCCGCCCTTCGCCGTACCGTCGAGTTTGGTAACGATCAGGCCGGTGAGGCCGAGCGCGTCGTCAAAGGCCTTCACTTGTGCGAGCGCATTCTGGCCGGTGTTCGCATCGATCACCAGCAGCACCTCATGCGGCGCGCCATCTTGCGCTTTGCCGATCACGCGCTTCACCTTGCGCAGTTCTTCCATCAGATGCAACTGGGTTGGCAGACGGCCGGCCGTGTCCGCCATCATGACGTCGATCTTGCGCGCCCGCGCGGCGCCTACCGCGTCGAAAATCACGGCGGCCGGATCGCCGCTTTCCTGCGACACCACCGTCACATTGTTGCGCTGGCCCCAGATCGCGAGTTGCTCGCGTGCGGCGGCGCGGAAGGTGTCACCTGCAGCCAGCAGCACCGACTGATCGAAACTTTGCAAATGCTTGGCGAGCTTGCCGATGCTGGTGGTTTTTCCCGCCCCGTTCACGCCCGCGATCATCACGACCAATGGTTGGGCGCGGCCGAGCATCAGCGATTTTTCCAGCGGCTTCAGCAGGTCGATCAACAGCGTGCGCAGCGCCGCTTTCACCTGCTGCGGATCGGTGAGACGCTCGGTGCGCACTTTCTCGCGCAACGATTCGAGCAGGAACTCGGTGGCCTCGACGCCGGCATCTGACATCAGCAGCGCGGTTTCGAGCTCTTCGTACAAATCCTCGTCGATCTTCGTGCCGACGAAAATGCCGGTCAGGCTCGAACTCGTTTTCGACAGACCGGTCTTCAGGCGAGTGAGCCAGGAACGCTTGGCGCTCGCGTCCTGCTGAGGCGGCGGGACGATTTCGACGGTTTCGAGCGCGGCCGCTTCAGGTTCATTGGTGGACGGCGCGGCAGCCTGCTGAGTGTCGACGCTAGCGGGCATAGCCGGCCGAGGCGCGGGAGGCGTGGCGGGCGCAACCGGCACAGCCGGCGCCGCCGCGGCGGGTTCGGCCGCCAAGGCTTCTGGCGCGGTCCGCGATTCTTCTGGCGCGTTATCGGACTCTTTCGAACCCTTGAATCGTTTGAAAAAGCTGAACATGATCTGGCGTGGTGAGAGCGCGCGCCGATGCGCGCAGCCGGGACAAGCCCGTGGGAGCGGCAGACAGCGTTGCGATGCGGGATGCAAGGCGCTGGAAGCCGCACATTTTATCAGGCGCGCCGCCAGCCGTCGTATTGGCCGAACGGCCAGGCTGGACGCCGCGCGCCCCTGTGGTAACGTTGGCCCTCCAGCCCCCACGCATCGGCGCGCGGGGCCTTCTTATCACGTATTCGAAACTGCATGCCCCGTTCTGCTCCTTCACGCGCCCACGGCGCTTCGTCCAAAGGCGGCAAGCCGCACGCCATCCGTATCATTGGCGGCGACTGGAAGCGCACACCGCTGCCCGTGCTCGACCTCGACGGTCTGCGCCCCACCCCCGACCGTGTGCGCGAAACGCTGTTCAACTGGCTTGGCCAACGGCTGGACGGCCAGCGCTGCCTCGATCTGTTCGCCGGCAGCGGCGCGCTCGGCTTCGAGGCCGCCTCGCGCGGTGCGGCACAAGTGCTGATGGTGGAGCGCAACGCACGGGCCGCAAACCAGTTGCGCGCGAATCAGGAGCGCCTGGCGGCACGTACGATCGAAATCGCGGAAGCCGACGGTTTGCGCCTTGCCGCGAGTCTCGCGCCGGGCTCGTTCGACGTGGTTTTCCTCGATCCGCCGTTCGGTGACGACCTGCTCGACAAGGCGCTCGCACTGGCGGTGCCGCTGCTCAGCCCGGAAGGCTTTCTGTACGTGGAGGCGGGCGCTGCGCTTGAGCTAGAGGGGAACGAGACACTCGCCGGTTGGGAAATCGTGCGGCAAGGCAAAGCGGGCGCTGTCCACTTTCATTTGCTGCAGCGCGAAAATAAGGAATAATGCGCGTTCCAAAACAAGCGGCGGACAGGTTACTGTCACGCGTGCGGTCGGTGCCAAATGCGTCGCGTGGACGCTTTGACGTGCCCATTTGTCTGAAGAGAGGAGAAGTCTCATGGTAGTCGCCGTGTACCCGGGCACGTTTGACCCGCTGACGCGCGGTCACGAAGACCTCGTTCGACGCGCGTCGAGCATTTTCGACACGCTGGTGGTGGGCGTTGCCGACAGCCGCAACAAGAAGCCGTTTTTCACGCTGAAAGAGCGTCTCGACATCGCTCATGAAGTGCTCGGGCACTACCCGAATGTTCAGGTGATGAGCTTCAAAGGCCTATTGAAAGACTTTGTCCGCAGCAACAACGCGCGGGTGATCGTGCGTGGCCTGCGTGCCGTTTCGGACTTTGAATATGAGTTCCAGATGGCCGGTATGAACCGCTATCTGCTGCCGGACGTCGAAACCATGTTCATGACGCCGTCGGATCAATACCAGTTCATCTCCGGCACCATCGTGCGTGAAATCGCGCAACTGGGCGGCGACGTGAGCAAGTTTGTGTTCCCATCGGTCGAGAAATGGCTAAAGGAGAAGGTTGCTGCGTTGGATCCGAATGATGGTGTTTCGGCGGGACAACCGTAACCGGCGTAAACTAGCGGTTTGACGGATCAAAGCTGGCTGCGGCCAGCGCGAAGTGAGAGAAGTATGGCCTTGATGATTACCGACGAGTGCATCAATTGCGACGTGTGCGAGCCCGAGTGCCCGAACGACGCAATTTCGATGGGCGCGGAAATCTACGTGATCGACCCGAAGAAATGCACCGAGTGTGTCGGTCATTTCGACGAGCCTCAGTGCATTCAGGTGTGTCCGGTCGAGTGCATTCCGCGCGATCCTGAGCATCTGGAGACGGCGGAAGGTCTGATGGCGAAGTATCACGCGCTACAGGCTGCGAAGAGCGCCTGAGCGAGCGTTGGATGAGAGAAAAAAACGGCGAGGCGCCTGCCTCGCCGTTTTCTTTTGCGGCAACGTTTTGGGCTGCACGCCGGATTAGCCGATCGCTGACCGATCTCTATCCGACGTATCCGCTGAAGATGTCGCGCAGCGCATCCAGCAGAATGCCGCATTCCGCGTCGGTACCGACCGAGATACGCAGATGCTGGTCGATTCGCGCCGCCTTGAAGTGACGCACGAAGATTTCCTTTTCCCTTAGCCGTGCCACGAGCGTTGCGGCGTCGTAGCCGTCGTGGCGCGCGAACAGCAGATTCGCCGCCGACGGCACCACCTCGAAGCCCAGCGCTGTCAAGCCTGCCGCCAGCCGCTCGCGGCTCGCAATCACCTTGGTGCAGTTGTCGCGGAACCACGCATCGTCTTCGTATGCGGCGATGGCCGCGACTTGCGCCAGCCGGTCGAGCGGATACGAATTGAAGCTGTCCTTCACGCGGTTCAGTGCGTCGATCAGTTCCGGATTGCCGAACGCGAAGCCGACACGCATGCCGGCCAGCGAGCGGGACTTCGATACCGTCTGAATTACCAGCATGTTGGGATAACGGTCGATCAGAGCGACGGCCGATTCGGCACCGAAATCGACGTAGGCCTCGTCGATTACCACCACCGATTCGGTGTTTCTTGCCAACAGTCGCTCGATATCGGCGAGCGGCAGTGGTCGTCCGGTCGGCGCGTTCGGGTTCGGGAACAGTACGCCGCCGTTAGGCGCGGTGTAATCGTCGACATGGATGGCGAAATTGTCGTCGAGTGCGATAGTCCGATAGTCGATTTCGAAGAGCCGCGCGTAGGTCGGATAGAAGCTGTAAGTGATATCGGGAAACAGCAGCGGCTTGTCGTGCTTCAGCAAGGCCTGAAAAGTGAGCGCGAGCACTTCGTCCGAGCCGTTGCCCGCGAACACCTGCTCCGCGTGAATGCCGTGATAGGCGGCTACCGTTTCGCGTAACTTGTGCGCGCTCGGGTCGGGATAGCGCCGCAGCGACTCGCCCGCGGCGCCCAATTCCTGCCGGATCGCTTCCAGCACGCGCGGCGATGGCGGATAAGGATTTTCGTTGGTATTCAGCTTCACCGGATGCGCAACCGCGGGTTGCTCGCCCGGCACATACGGCGTCAGACGGTGGACGATGTCACTCCAGTAGCGGCTCAAGCGATTCTCCTGTCGATGGCGGTACGGCAAGTCGGGCAAGTCTGGCGATGTGGATGCGGTGGGTGAACCGGCTGTTCAGGGATTGCGATGCAATTGCATCATCGCCCGCTCGAGTTCGCCTTTGATGATTTGCGGCATCACGGCCAATGCCCGTTCGACCGACGCATCGATTACGTCCTGTTCTTCCCGCCGCGGCGGTTTCAGCACGTAATTGGCGACGTCCGGCTTGGCGCCGGCTCGCGCGCTTTCGGGAATCAGGTCGCGCGGATGGCCGATGCCGATCCGCAGCCGCCAGTACTGTTGCGAGGACAAATGCGCGGTGATGTCTTTCAGCCCGTTATGGCCGCCGCTGCCACCGCCGAGCTTCAGCTTGACGCTGCCAGGCGGCATATCGAGTTCGTCGTGCGCGACCAGAATTTCGTCCGGAAGAATTTTGAAGAACTGTGCAAGCGCCACAACGGACTGCCCCGAGCGATTCATATACGTCTGCGGTTCCAGCAGATGCACTTCTTCGCCGTGAAGCCGGGCTTTCGCGTAGAAACCGTGGAAGCGCCGCTCGTCGCGCAGCGTCGTGCCTGCTTCGCGCGCCAGTTGATCGACCAGCCAGAAGCCGGCGTTGTGGCGCGTCGCGGTGTATTCAGCGCCCGGATTGCCGAGCCCGACGATCAGCTTGATCATGATTGCGTAGGTCCATCTGGCTCGGGCGTCGAATGCGGCCGAGCCGAAAAAAACCGAAAAAAAACCCGCCGGGGCGAACCTCGGCGGGTCACATCGACCGTTTCATTGAAACGGCTCGAGAGGATTGCTCGCTCAGTGCCAAAAGGCCTTAGGCAGCCGGCGTTTCGCCTTCGCTTGCAGCAGCGGCGTCGCCTTCAGCGATTGCGCCAGCCGGGATCGTTGCCGAAGCGACGACCGGGTTTTCTGCGTCAACGTGAGCAACCAGCGCCACGCCTGCCGGCAGGACGATGTCCTTGGCATGCAGCGATTGGCCCGCTTCGATCTTCGCCAGGTCCACTTCGAGGAATTCCGGCAGTGCCGACGGCAGGCACTCGATTTCGATTTCGTTGAGGACGTGCGAGATCACCGCGCTCGACAGCTTCACTGCCGGGTTGGTTTCCTGGTTCATGAAGTGCAGCGGCACCTTGGTGTGCAGCTTCTTCTTCGCGTCGACACGTTGGAAGTCCACGTGCAGCACGAGCTGACGGAACGGGTGGTATTGCACGTCACGCAGCAGAACCTGTTGCGACTTGCCTGCCACTTCCAATTCCAGGATCGACGAGTGGAAAACTTCTTTCTTCAGCGCGTGCCAAAGTGCGTTGTGGTCCAGTTCGACCAATTGCGTTTCAGCACCAGCGCCATATACGATGCCCGGGGTCTTACCCGAGATACGCAGGCGGCGGCTCGCACCCGTACCTTGCAAAGAACGCTCGAAAGCGACTACTTTCATGTTGAATCTCCAATGCACTGCCCGCGACCAGGCAGTAAAAACGGGGCCTCCAAGCCGTTATGGCTGAGGCCCCAGAACGATGGCACGAACCTTCGTTCGTTCATGCCAATTGTGCAAAAGCGCAGCGTGCCGTACTGCCATGCGCACTGCGCCTTCGCAAATACTTAACTTTCAGCGAACAGCGACATCACCGAATCGCCGCGGCGAATCCGCGAGAACGTTTCGGCGAGCAAGCCGGCGCTGCTCAACGAACGGATCTTGGCGCACGAGCGGGCTTCTTCGCCGAGCGGGATCGTATCGGTGACAACGAGTTCGTCGAGTGCGGAAGCTGCAATACGCTCGCCTGCACCGCCCGACAGAACCGGGTGGGTGGCGTAAGCGAACACCTGCTTCGCACCGCGTTCCTTCAAAACCTGAGCTGCCTTGCAGAGCGTACCGGCGGTGTCGACCATGTCGTCCATGATCACGCAGGTGCGGCCTTCGACTTCACCGATGATGTTCATCACTTCGGCAACGTTCGCCTTCGGGCGGCGTTTGTCGATGATCGCGAGATCGCAATTCAGTTGCTTGGCCAATGCACGGGCACGCACCACGCCGCCGACGTCCGGCGAAACGACCAGCAGGTTCTCGTAGTTCTGCTTGCGCAGATCGCCGAGCAGCACGGGCGTAGCGTAGATATTGTCGACCGGGATGTCGAAGAAGCCTTGAATCTGGTCGGCGTGCAGATCCATCGTAATGATCCGCTCGACACCGGCGATTTCCAGCATGTTCGCCACGATCTTCGCCGAGATGGCGACGCGCGCCGAACGCGGGCGTCGATCTTGACGGGCATAACCGAAGTAGGGGATGGCTGCAGTGATCCGGCCGGCGGATGCGCGCTTGAGCGCATCGACCATGATCATCAGTTCCATCAGATTGTCATTCGCCGGCGCGCACGTGGATTGCAGGACGAAGACATCCTTGCCACGCACGTTTTCCTGAATCTCGACCTGGATTTCACCGTCCGAGAAACGGCTAACCATTGCTTTGCCGAGGGGAATACCGAGGATTTTGACGACTTCCTGTGCAAGCGCGGGATTTGCGTTGCCAGTAAAAACCATCAGGCCGTCATGGCTGCTCATCGTGCACCTACTTCAGGCTGGGGGCGAGGGAAATGCGAGAATTTTTGGCAGGGGAGGAAGGAGTCGAACCTTCGAATGCCGGAATCAAAATCCGGTGCCTTAACCAACTTGGCGACTCCCCTACACTAACTTTGAGCTTCGCCGAACGAGGGAACATTCGACGACGCAAAACTTATGACGCGAAAGCAAAGAGTGGATGCTGATCGAGACCTGCAGTCACTGCGCTGTTCCATTCGCTGGGCACTTTGGCTTGCGCCGCTTCTGCTTCAGCTTTGCTACGGAACGCTGCAAACACACTTGCACCTGACCCAGACATCCGCGCTGGTGCGATGTTTTCAAACCATCGCAGCACTTGCGCTACTTCCGCGTATTTTCCCACGACAACCTGCTGCATGTCATTGCGGCCAAAACTTTCTGGCCAATCAGTGTTGCAGCTAAGTTCTGCAGGAAAGTCCGTAATTATGAGGGGTTTCGAATCTCTTGTCAACGCTTTTTCGGAAAAAATCGCTGCAGTCGGAACATGAACCCTCGGCGTCACAACCAGGAAATGACGCGGCGGCAATTGTACAACGTCTAAAGCCTCTCCGACACCCTGTGCGAACGCATTTTTCCCAAAAACAAAGAATGGCACGTCCGCGCCGAGTTTCAACGCTAGCGCCTGCAACTCCAGTCGCGGCAAATCGAGTTTCCAGAGACGGTTCAGCGCGAGCAGCGTGGTCGCCGCATCGGAGCTGCCACCGCCAAGGCCCGCGCCCATCGGCAGGCGTTTCTCGATTTCGATATCGACACCCTCGGGCGAGCCGGTATGCGCTTTCAGGAGCGTCGCCGCGCGCACAGTAAGGTCGTGCTCGGGCGGAACATCGGCGATTTCGGTGCTGCGCGTGATAAGGCCGTCGTCGCGCCGCTTGAAGTGCAGCGTGTCGCCCCAGTCGAGTAACTGGAAGACGGTTTGCAGTGTGTGATAGCCGTCCGGCCGGCGGCCGGTGATGTGCAGGAAGAGGTTGAGTTTCGCTGGCGCGAGGCAATCGCGCAGCGAATCGGTCGTTTCAATCATGGGTTAGGGCTACATGCGCCATCGCGACGCGGAAGAAGCGGTAAAGGTTGCGCGAACAGGCGCGATTACTGATCCAGCACGAGCTTGATGTCGAGCGGCGGTTCCGAGCGGCTCAGGTTCAGACGCTTCACGCCGGTGGCCGGTGCATCCGCATACGCCAGGTAGTCGATCGTCCAGCCGTCCTGCGTGATCTGCTTCAGGCGCGAGGGCTGGTCCGGATCCTTCTCGGTCCTGGCGCGCGAAGTGGGGGCCGGCGAAGGCTGCAGCCAGTAGCGCAGTCCCTCGACCGGCAGCGCGAAGCCGAGTGCGTTCTGCATGAGTGTCGAGACGTTGTCGGCGGTGAGCGGTTGACGGTTCGGCAACTCGAGCGTGGCGGACGCAGGCGACGAGGTCACGATCGCCAATGTCTGGCCGAGCGGGTTGCGCAATTGCAAGGTGACCGTATCACCCGTTTCCTGCCAGGTGAAATTGCCGTAAGCATTGCGCTGCTGGCCGTTCTGATCGTTGTACTGGATCGCGAAACGGCCCTGATACGCGCGGCTCGTCTGCGCGGTGACGGCCGTCGCCGCATTCGACGTGGACGGCCCTTGCGGCTTCACCGATGCACAACCGGCCAACGCGACAACCGCTGCCGCTACGAATCCGAGCGCCGCGCCACGCGGCGCCCGGGGGAAGGAGATCAAGCGGGAAAGACGCATCAAAGATCGTTTACCTGAAGGCGTTGCAGCGTTTTGACTAGCGTGTCGTTGTCCGGTTCGAGCTTGCGCGCGTCACGGAAGGCGGCGCGAGCCTGATCCTGCGCGCCGGTTTTCCACAGCACTTCGCCGAGGTGCGCGCCGATTTCGGCGTTCGGCTGGAGGTCGTATGCTTTGCGCAGCAGCCTGATTGCATCTGTCGTATCGCCCATCCGGTACTTGACCCAACCGACGCTGTCCATGATGAAGGCGTCGTTCGGCGCCAGTGACGAGGCTTTCTCGATCAGCTTGTCGGCTTCCGGCAGGCGCTGATTACGATCGGCCAGCGAATAGCCCAGCGCGTTATATGCCTGCGGATTATCCGGCTGCGTCTGGATCAGCTTGCGCAGTTGCGCTTCCATGACATCGTAATGACCGGTCTTTTCGGCGGCCATCGCGTAGTCGTAGGTCAGATCGGGATCGTCGGGGAAGGCCGCCGTTGCTTGTTGCAGGCGTGTTTCCGCCTCCGGGTAGCGCTTCGCGTCGAACAGAATCGCCGCGTCGGTGCGGGCAATCAGCGCCTGGTCGCGCGGGTCGGGCGATTGCAGGCTGGCCAGCAGCTTGCGTGCGTCGTCAGTCTTGCCCTGCTTGGCGAGCAGTTGCGCCCGTGTGATCTGCGCCGGCATGAATTGCTGGCTCGACGGTGAAACCTTGTTCAACCAGTTCGTCGCCGCCGCTTCGTTCTTTTGTTCGAGCGACAGTTGCGCAAGATAGATATACGCCTGGCCCGGATCGGCACCCGGCGTTTTCTCGGCTTGCTGCGCGTACTGGGTCAGGTAGGTTTGCGCGTCGGTGAAATTCTTCTGCTGGATCTTGATCAGCGCGAGCGCCATCAGCGGCGTGAGGTCGGCCGCGTTGTTCTTGTGCATGATCTCGAACTGCTTTTGCGCGTCGTCCAGACGGTCGCTCGCGAGATACATCTGGGCGAGCGCGAGACGGGCGTCATGCGATTTCGGATTCTGCTGCACATACTTTTCGAGCGATGCGATGCCTTCTTTGCGCTCCTCCGGCCCCATCTGCGACAGCATCAGTGCGGCCGGCAAATAGTCGGGCTTGAGCGTGAGCGCCTGTTCGAGCGACTTGCGCGCACCCGGCGCATCGTCGGAAAGGAGTTGCTGGCGTGCGATAGCCAGTTGCGCTTCCGGCCGGTTCAGGTCGTTTTTCAGCAGATCTTGCAGCACATGCAAACCGCCGATCCGGTTAGGACCGCGCGAGAGCAGCAACTGCAGCGCCAGAATTGCGCTGCCGCGATTGTCGGCCGGCACTTTCGCGAGTTCTCGCGCGAGGATCGGCGAGGCGTCGTCAGGCTTGCCTGACAAGACGAGCAGGGACGCGTCGAGTTGCGCGGCGCGTTCCGAATTCGGCGCATACTGCTGCCACAATTGCGCGGCGGCCAAAGCGTCCGACGGACTTTGCGCGGCCAGCGCGATTTCCGTGGCGCGTTGCGCCATGCGCGGGTCGTGCGTATCGCGGGCGAGCGCGAGGTAGGTTTGATAGGCGGGCGCCGGCTGGTCGCGTTGCAAGGCGACTTCGGCGGCGAGCACCTGGAATACGATCTGGCTGGACAGCGGCACATTCGGCAGCGACTTCTGGTCGTCCGCCGTTGCCGGGCCGAGCGGGTCCGGCAGCGTGACGGAAGTGTCATCCGAGTCGGGCGATGGATCCTGCGCGTGCGCGGGCACGGCAGCCAGTGCCCAGACGGCGAGCGCGGCGGCACCGAGCATACGGCGAGCGGACACGGCGTGCGGCACGCGGGATGCGCTAGCCGGGCGCTTCGAAAACAGCTTCACGAAGGACAAGTTCATGGAAATCCGTTCAATGTTTCGGACGATTGTAACGCGCTCGCTACAATAAGCGCACAACCACTCACGCAAGTTGCACACCAGTTAGACATGCCAGAGTTGCCAGAAGTTGAGGTTACCCGAAGGGGAATTGAACCGTATGTGTCCGGGCGCAAGGTTGAACGCGTCGATGTGCGCGCGCCCGCGCTGCGTTGGCCGATTCCGGCGGACCTTGCGAAAACCTTGCGCGGCAGCGTGGTGCGCAAGGTCGAGCGGCGGGGCAAGTATCTGCTGTTCGAAATCGACGCCGGCTGGTTCATAGTGCATCTGGGCATGACCGGCACGCTGCGTGTGTTGCGTCATGTGCCGCATCCGCCGGCCGCGGCGAAACACGACCACATCGACTGGATTTTCGACGAATTCATTTTGCGCTATCGCGATCCACGCCGCTTCGGCGCGGTGCTGTGGCACCCGCGCGAAGCCGGCGACGTGCTCGAGCACCCATTGCTCGCGGGGCTCGGGGTCGAGCCGTTTTCGCCGGGTTTTTCCGGCGCGCTGATGCACCGGCTGACGCGCGGACGCAAGGTATCGGTGAAGCAGGCGTTGCTGGCGGGCGAGATCGTGGTCGGGGTGGGCAATATCTACGCATCCGAAAGCCTTTTTCGCGCCGGTATCCGGCCCGCCACCGCGGCGGGTCGCGTCTCGCTCGTGCGCTACGATTTGCTGGCGGACGCGGTGCGCGTCACGCTCGCCGCCGCGATCGAGAAGGGCGGCAGCACGCTGCGCGATTTCGTCGGCAGCGATGGCGAAAGCGGTTACTTCCAGCTCGACTATTTCGTCTATGATCGCGCGGGGCTGCCATGCCGTGTGTGTGGAACGCCGATCAAACAGATCGTGCAGGGGCAGCGCTCCACGTATTTTTGTCCCACCTGCCAGCGCTAATTTTCAATGCCATCTCGCTTACGCCCGTCTGCTCCGTCCGCTGCTCCAGCTTTCCCGCTTATGTCTGATTTTTCCGCGCGGCTGATTGCGTGGCAGCGCCAGCATGGCCGTCATGATCTGCCGTGGCAGAACACGCGTGACCCATATCGCATCTGGCTGTCGGAAATCATGCTGCAGCAGACGCAGGTCTCGACGGTGATTCCGTACTACGCAAAGTTTCTTGCGCGTTGTCCGGATGTCGCCTCGCTTGCCGCCGCGCCGGCGGACGATGTGATGGCCTTGTGGGCCGGCCTCGGTTACTACTCGCGCGCGCGCAATCTGCACCGCTGCGCGCAGGTGGTCGTCGAACAGCATGGCGGCGCGTTTCCCGCTTCTGCCGATGAACTCGCGGAATTGCCTGGCATCGGCCGCTCCACGGCAGCCGCGATTGCCTCTTTCGCGTTCGGCGCGCGGGCCACGATTCTCGACGGCAACGTGAAGCGCGTGCTGGCGCGCGTATTCGGCGTCGAAGGTTTTCCAGGCGAAAAGAAAGTCGAGAATGCGATGTGGGCGCTGGCGGAATCGCTGCTGCCGTCCAATGCATCGGAAGATGAGGTCAGTGCATACACGCAAGGTCTGATGGACCTCGGCGCAACCTTGTGCGTGCGCGGCAAGCCGGATTGTCTGCGCTGTCCGTTCGCCGCCGACTGCGTGGCCAACGTAACCGGACGTCAGCGTGTACTGCCTACAGCAAGGCCAAAGAAGGCTGTGCCGACGCGCCGCACATGGATGCTGGTGCTGCGCGACGGCAATGCGGTGATGCTGGAAAAGCGCCCGCCGTCGGGCATCTGGGGAGGCTTGTGGAGCCTGCCCGAAGCCGCCGACGAAGCCGCGCTCGCCGAACGTGCGCGTGCCTTCGGTGGCGACGGAGCGGCTTCACCGCTCGCGCCGCTTACGCATGTTTTCACGCATTTCAAGCTGGATATCGAGCCGCGGCTGGTTGAGCTGGATCGCCGCGCGGGTGCATTCTCCGCGCTAGGCGACGCGGATACCGCATGGGTCCCGCTAAGCGATCTTGACTCGTTCGGCGTGCCTGCGCCGGTGCGCAAACTGCTGGACGGCTTGCAGGGCTCGTTGATCTAGGCAATCACAGTAAAACGCAGGTCACATCAAAGCAGTTGATGCTGCTGCATATAGTGATGCACCACGTCGATTCGCGCGCCTGCGTCCTGCAATTCCATTAGTTTTTGTCGTGCGCGAAGGGCGATCGGCAGCACTTCCGCGAGCCGGTTCGATACCCATGACGGATCTTCGAGCCTGAACGGCTCAGCGAACGGCAGGCTATCGGGATCCCGCTCTCTAATCGTAGCGATAATCCGTTCGAGCACTTCCGCGCACGCGCCGAATTTGGCCAGTTGCTCATTACCCTCGAGCGGGATGTCTTCTCCAAGCGGCTCGGCCATGCCTACGAGCAAGCCACTCGCCTCTACGCGATGCGATAGCAGGCGAAATCGTCGCGTGCCTCGTGCCCGAATCAACAGCATGCCGAACGCTTCGACATCGCACTCTTCGATTTCGGCGAGACAGCCAATTGCTTCGGGGACCGAAGGCTCTTCGGCGCGTGCCACTTCGGCGCCGCTCTTCAGCAGACATACGCCGAACGGCGTCTTGTCACGCAGACAGTCGCGCGCCATATCGAGATAGCGCGCTTCGAAGATTTTCAGTGGCAGCAGTCCATCGGGAAACAGCACCGTATGCAGCGGAAACAGCGGCACATCGGCAAGCACAGTAGAAGAAGACATGGCGCAACGCTTCGAGTTGAGGCCGCGCGACGCGGCCGGTTAAGCCACTAACTTCGATGATTCGCCGATGGGGACCGGCGCATCGCGGTGCCGCACAATGACATTCGCCGACGTTGCGAGACGCGCGGCAAGCGTCTCCGCAATAAACACCGAGCGGTGCTGGCCGCCCGTGCAACCGATCGCGACTGTCAGGTAACTACGATTGTCATCGCGGAAATGCGGAAGCCATTTGACGAGGAATTTCTCGATGTCGTCGATCATTTCATGCACGACCGGCAGCGCGTCGAGAAAATCCATCACCGGTTTGTCGAGGCCCGTGAGCGGTCGCAACTCATGATCGTAGTACGGATTCGGCAGCGTGCGTACGTCGAAAACAAAATCGGCGTCGAGCGGCACGCCACGTTTGAAACCGAAGGACTCGAACATCAGCACGAGCCCCGCATCTTCCTGTTCGATGAAGCGTTTCACCCATGCACGCAGCACATTTGCGCGCAGATTGCTGGTGTCGATCTGATGGCCAAATTCGGCGAGGCCCGCCACGAGTTCGCGCTCGCGTTCAATTGCTTCGGCGAGCGACGTCAACAGGCCGACGTCCGCATCATGCGCGGTGGAACCGGACAGCGGATGGCGGCGGCGCGTTTCGGAGAAGCGTTGAATCAGCGACTGTGTGCTTGCGTTCAGGAAGAGCACCCGTACATCGTGGGCGCGCGACAGATCGCGGATCATCGCGGGCATTTCGTCGAGCGAAGCGCTCGAACGCGCGTCGATGGCGACCGCGAGGCGCTCCTGGCCGTCGTCGGCGAGATAGTTGGCCAGTTGCGGCAAAAAACGCGGCGGCAGATTGTCGACGCAGTAATAGCCTGCGTCTTCTAGCGCGTTCAGGGCAACTGACTTGCCGGAGCCGGAAATACCGGTGATCAGGATTATGCGCATGGGGTCGTGAAATCCGTACAGTTCATCATAGCATCTGGTCCCCGCGCGCGTGCCGCTGTAGCCGCCATTCGCGGCCCCGGCACGGCGCCGCGGAGTGTCGCGGATTCAGATTAATTTGCCGGGAAACTGGCTGTCCGGGTCCTGCATGGCCAGACGCTGGCGATCCATGAAGTCGCGTAGCGTATCGATGCCGCGTAGTTGCAGGATCGTGTTGCGCACGGCCGCTTCGACCAGCACGGCGAGGTTGCGACCGGCCGCAACCTGAATCGTGACTTTGCTGATCGGCAAGCCGAGCACGTCGACGGTTTGGCTTTCCAGCGGCAGCCGCTGGAATTCGCCGTCGGGGCGGCGCACCAGTTGCACGATCAGTTTCAGCTTCATTTTGCGGCGTACCGCGGTTTCACCGAAGATCGTCTTGATGTCGAGCAGGCCGAGGCCGCGTACTTCGAGCAGGTTCTGCAGCAGCGGCGGGCAGCGTCCTTCGACGAAATCCGGGCCGAGGCGCACGAAATCCACCGCGTCGTCGGCGACGAGGCCGTGGCCGCGGCTGATCAGTTCCAGCCCGAGTTCGCTTTTGCCGAGACCGGAATCGCCGGTGAGCAGCACGCCCATGCCGAGAATGTCGAGAAACACACCGTGCAGCGTGGCACGCGGCGCGAGAATGCGCGACATGTAGAGGCGCAGGCTGTCGATCACCGCGGCGGCGGACATGGGGGTGGTGAACAGCGGCGTGGACGAGCGCGTGCAGCGCAGCACCAGTTCAGGGGGCGCCGCGACGCCGCCTGCCACCACCAGAAACGGCGGCTCCAACGCGATCAGCTCGGCCATGTGGCGCGAGCGGTCTTCGTCGGTTTGGCGCTTGTAGTAGTCAATTTCAGCGTCGCCGAGCACCTGGATCCGGTTCGGGTGGATCAGATTCAAGTGGCCGACGAGGTCGGCGCTCGACGTGGCATTGGCGACCGATTCCGAAGAAAAGCCGCGCTCCCAGCCTTCATGCCCCGTCAGCCAGCTCAGCTTCAGCGTGGCGGCGTTGTCGTCGAAAATGCTCTGGGCGTTGATGCTGGACGTATCCATGAGTCAGTGACTCCAATGTGGGCCGCTTTCCGGGCAAAGGGGGGCGCTAATGCGGACCGTTTTCCTTGCTCAGCGTTACCCGCACGCCGGCGGGTAACCCGCTGCATGAGCAGGCGGGTAAGCAGGCGGGTAAACGGCGCGCGGACAATCGCCGATGCATCAAGGTTGCCACTGAGTGAGCAGGCGATGCAACGATTCGCGGTCTTCTTCCGTGTGCAGGCGCTCGCGGGTCTCGCGGTCGGACAGCAACTGGGCGATTTCCGAGAGGATTTCGAGGTGTTGCTGGGTGGCCTGCTCGGGCACGAGCAGGAAGATCAGCAGCGAGACCGGCTGGCCGTCGGGCGATTCGAAGGGGATGGGTTCAGCGAGCCGGACGAACGCGGCGAGCGGTTGCTTCAAGCCTTTGATCCGGCCATGCGGAATCGCGACGCCTTCGCCCAGCCCCGTCGATCCGAGGCGCTCGCGCGCAAACAGATTGTCAGTGACCGTGCTACGGGCGATGCCGTTCTGGTTCTCGAAGATCAGGCCCGCTTGCTCGAATACGCGCTTCTTGCTGGTGACCGATAGTCCGACGACGACGTTCTCGAGGGGAAGAAATTTGGCTAAACGATTCATGTTGACAGGCGAAAACGTGGCCTGGGTTCTCCTCGCTGGGGCGTTTGAGTGGCGTTCCATTCGTTTGATGCTCACGGAAGACGTGCGTTGGAGTCCGAAAGCACAGGACTCCGGCAGACCGATTTCCGTATGAGCTAGCTTGACCCCGATGGTAACCGGAACATTATAGAACAGGGTAGCCACGGATGGTGCGGCGCGCCATCCATGCTTCATGGGTTTCTTTGCAGGATTGATCCGACTTGTGCCGCGGGGTGAGAAAGCGGCCCGGAAACGAAAAACCGCCCGGTTTCGGGCGGTTTGGCTGGGGTAAATAACGGCAACTGGGAAAAAGCGAAGGAATGTAAAAAAAGCCTTCTAATTTTCCTTATTGCGGCGGCACGTCCAGTAGGGGCGCCGGCTGGTACTTGATCGCGTCATGCTGATGGCCTTGCAGGCGATCCTTATGGCGTATCACTTGCCTGTCGAGCTTGTCGATCATCAGATCGATCGCAGCGTAGAGATCGCTGTCACAACTCTCGACGAAGATATCTTTGCCCTTGAGATGCAGGTTGATTTCAACCTTTTGACGCTTTTCCTTTTCCTTGTGGTTGTCGACCGAGAGGACCACACTGCCGTCGATGACCTGATCGAAATGTCTTAGCACCCTATCCAGTTTGGTGATCACGTATTCGCGCAACGCAGGCGTTACTTCGAGGTGGTGTCCACTGATCTGCAGATTCATAGTGCTTCTCCAAGCTAGAGGCCGCTTGTTCCGCACGATGACGAAGGTCCGGTCGATCTGTCGGCTTGCCTGAGTCGCCCCCCGGTGACTGACTTCTGGCAGGTCGCATCGGCCGGCCTGTCCGCCAACTGCGGAGCGGCCGGTAAATGCCCGTCGCGGGAGGCGGCGGGCTACAGAGACTTGCGCAGGTTGACTGCCGGAATCTTCAGCGCTTCGCGATACTTCGCAACGGTACGCCGTGCGACCACGAAGCCCTGTTCCGCCAGCAGTTCGGCTATGCGGCTGTCTGAAAGAGGAGATTTCGGGTTTTCCGCTCCTATCAGTTGCTTGATGAGCGCGCGAATGGCCGTGGATGAGGCCGCGCCGCCCGTGTCAGTCGAAACGTGTGATCCGAAGAAGTACTTAAATTCAAGCGTCCCGAATGGGGTCAGCATGTATTTACCGGTTGTCACACGCGAGACAGTTGACTCGTGTAGGCCCAGCGTATCAGCAATTTCTCGCAAAACCAAGGGGCGCATGGCAATTTCGCCGTGCACAAAAAAGCTCTTTTGACGCTCGACAATAGCCTGAGCGACCCGCAGGATCGTCTCGAACCGCTGCTGGATATTCTTGATCAGCCAGCGCGCTTCCTGCAGTTGCTGGCGCAACGATCCACTGCCCGGATCGCCACGGTTATTGCGCAGAATATTCGCGTATAGATGGTTGATACGCAGCTTCGGCACCACTTCCGGATTGAGCTCCGCCTGCCATCCCTGTGCCGTTTTGCGCACCATGATGTCCGGCACCACGTAGTCGGCCTCGGCCTTGCCGTACGCAGCGCCCGGAAACGGCTCGAGCGAGCGGATCAGAATATGCGCTTCGCGCAGATCGTCGTCGTTTGCCTTCAAATGCTTGCGCAGGCGCGTGAAATCGCGTGCCGCGAGCAGTTCCAGATGATGGGCGACGATGTCGAGCGCAAGTGTGCGGGTAGGCGACTGCTCGAGCCGCAGCAATTGCAGCTTGAGACATTCCGACGCGGAGCGCGCACCGACCCCAGCCGGGTCGAAGCTGTGCAGCAACGCCAGCGCGGCATTCATTTCGTCGAGATCGACTTCGAGCTCATCGGGCAGATCGGCCAGCACTTCTTCGAGCGTGGCGGCAAGGTAGCCGTCGTCGTCGAGCGATTCGATCAGGAAGGTGATCAGCGCGCGGTCGCGTTGGCTCGCCTGGGTGACGCGGAGTTGCGCCATCAGGTGATCGCGCAGCGAGGTGCTCGATTCGTGAATTTGCAGCGGCGGCAGATCGTCGTCGTCCGACGCATTGCCGGAGCGGCCGTAATCGTCGAGATTCCATTGCGACGCATCGCCGTTGCCGTCGCTCGCGAGGCCGTTGTATTCGTCCACACCCTGCGGTTCGCCATTCTCGGCACGCTCGCTGCTGCTGGTGGACGAAGACGACGTATTGCCGCCCATCTGGTCCGACGGTGGCGAAGAATTGGGCGCCTGGGCGATCAGGGAACCGTCGGCCGCCACGCGCAGGGGGCTCGCGATCCAGTCGTCCTCGTTCTCGAGGAGCGGATTCTGCGAGATCGCCATTGCGACTTCCTGCTGCAGTTCGAGCGTGGACAGCTGAAGCAGCCGGATGGACTGCTGCAGTTGCGGGGTCAGCGCAAGATGCTGCGATAGGCGGAGTTGGAGGCTGGCTTTCATGGCAAGTTGAGATTCATTGTAGAGAGTTTGCCACGACCGCGATACATTGCGACATTCGCAATTACGCGTGCGCCCGTTTTCGCCAGCGTCGGGCGCGGGACGGCCCAGGTCAAAAATGCTGATGTGCGGATGCCGCAAAGGACCCGGCGCGGGCGCGTTCGCGCCGCCGGTAATCCCTTGGGCACTTACATGCGGAAGTGTTCGCCCAGATAGACGCGCCGCACGCTTTCGTTTTCGATGATTTCGCTCGGCGCGCCGGCGGCTAGCACACTGCCGTCGCTGATGATGTAGGCATGGTCACAGATGCCGAGGGTCTCGCGCACGTTGTGGTCGGTGATCAGCACGCCGATATTACGCTGCTTCAGAAATTTGACGATCTTCTGGATTTCCAGCACCGCGATCGGATCGACGCCCGCGAACGGTTCGTCGAGCAGAATGAAGCTCGGATTGGTGGCCAGCGCGCGGGCGATTTCAACCCGCCGGCGCTCGCCGCCGGACAGCGACAGCGCCGGATTCTCACGCAGGTGAGCGATCTGCAGTTCGTCGAGCAAGGCCTCGGTGCGGTTCGTGATGGTGTCCTTGCTGAGCCGCTTGCCGTTGTCTTCGTACTGCAATTCCAGCACCGCGCGAATGTTTTCCTCGACGGTGAGCTTGCGGAAGACCGACGCTTCCTGCGGCAGATACGACAAGCCCAGCGACGCGCGCTTGTGAATCGGCAGCAGGCTGATCGATTTGCCGTCCAGATCGATCTCACCCGCATCGAGCGGCACGAGGCCGACGATCATATAGAACGAGGTGGTCTTGCCGGCGCCATTGGGGCCGAGCAGGCCGACTACTTCACCGCTTTTCACGTCGAGCGAGACGTCCTTGACGACGGTACGCGAGCCGTAACGCTTCTTCAGGTTGCGGACCACCAGCGAACTGCTGGTGCCGGCCGGTTTGCGATTAGGGAGGGAGGCGGAGGAGCTCACTGGTTCGGTGCTCCCTGGATCGTGGTGGACGGCGCGAGCGTGGCCGACGCGCCGTTCAGCGGCGCGGGGCCGCCATTGCGCGGCGACAGCATCGCCCGCACGCGGCCGGTCGGATTGCCTGGGCCCGCGACGTCTTTACCCGCCTTCGCGGTATAGAAGTCGTTCTGGCCGTCATAGGTGATGACGCTGCCATGCACCTGGTCCATCACCGTCGAAAGACCTTGCAGGCGTTTCACTGTGGCGTTGGTGGTGAGCGTGGTCAGATCCTGCTTGCCGTCGTAGTCGATACGAACGGCCGTGCCTTCGATGTATTCATCGAGGCCTTCGCGTTTCTGGCGGAAATACGACAGATTGCCGCCGCTCGACGTGCCGGTGGCGTACTGGTAGCCCTGCGGGTCTTGCGTCACTTCGACCCGGTCGGCCTTGATCACGATCGTGCCTTTGGTGGCGACCACGTGGCCGGTGAAGATGTTGACCTGTTTGAGGTCGTCGTAAGTCATGTTGTCCGCTTCGACATTCAGCGGCTTGTCCTTGTCGGCGCGGTCGGCGTGCGCCAGCGGCGCGAAACCGGCGAGCGGCAACGCGACGAGCAGCGCAGCGAGTCCGGCGCGGCACGCGGACAGGGTACGCGCGCGGCCGGTGTCAAAACGGGGGAACGATTCGTTCATGCAGTCACGCCTGGAATGGATTACCCGGGTTGCTTGGGCGAGCTGGCGGAGCCTTCAGACGCGGCAATCGCGCCCTTCACATTGCCGAACAGCTGCATCACCCGGGTGACGTTGTTGTAATTCATGCCGCTGGCAGTCATCACCGACATGCCGCGCTGAAGTTTAACCGGCTTTTCGGTCTCGATCACATCGTCGTTGACCAGCACCCTAAAATGCTGCGAATCTGCTTGCATCTGCGGATCGCCGTTGCCGGCGGCCCGTACGATGCGGGCGTTGTCGTACAGATTGACGATCGAGGCGTCGCCGTTCACCGTGCCGGTGTCGCCGGTCGCGGTGACGATCGGCTTGCCGGGCTGGAACGCGCGCATGGCCGGCTTGACCAGATCGCTCAACTCGTCATCCTCGTAATGGACCAGGGACTGGGCGGTCAGCCGGTACTGCGTCGAGCCCGACTGGTCGAGTTCGGACACCGAGAAGTTGTCCGCGAAGTAGTCGGGCGTGTGCTCCTTGGGGCGCACCAGGCTTTCGTTCGGCCGCGGCAGCGTGGCTTGCAGCAGCCACCACGTAATGCCGGCGAGCGCCGCCATTGCGACGAGCGGAATCAGCGAGGTCCAGCGAAACTGATTCATCCGACGAGGCCCCGCTGTTCGCCGCTACAGGCCGCCGCGAGCAGCGCTTCATATTTGTGCTGCGCACGCAGCAGGGTGTCGCAGACTTCGCGCGCCGCGCCATGGCCGCCGCGTGCCTCGCTGACCCAATGGGCGCGGGCAATCACTTCAGGATGCGAATTGGCCGGCGCCGCGGCGAAACCGACCTTCAGCATCACGCCGAGGTCGACCCAGTCGTCGCCCATATAGCCGCATTGTTCCGCCGTCATGCCGGTTTGCTTGAGCAGGTCGGCGAACGCCTGGGGTTTGTCCTGCACGCCCTGATAGACGTGGGTGATATTCATTTCCTTTACCCGCGCCGCGACGATGCCCGACTTGCGCCCGGTGATGATCGCCGTTTCGATGCCGGCCCCGCGCAGCAGCTTCATGCCGTGGCCGTCCATGGAGTTGAACGCCTTCATCGTGTCGCCTTCCGCCGTAAACAGCAGGCCGCCGTCGGTCAGCACGCCGTCGACGTCGAAAATCATCAGCTTGACGCGGCTCGCGCGTTCAGTGGCGGTAAGGGGGGCGACGGGCATCAGATCACCTTCTTCGAGAACAGGTCGTGCATGTTGAGTGCGCCGATCAGCTTGCCTGCTTCGTCAACGACCAGCATCTGATTGATGCGGTGGCGCTCCATCAGTTCCACGGCTTCCACGGCAAGTTGATCCGGACCGATGGTGCGCGGGCCGGCGGTCATTACCGAGGCAATCGACAGTTCGCGGAAATCGCCGTCGCGTTCGAGCACGCGGCGCAGGTCGCCGTCGGTGAAGATGCCGGTCACGCGCTCGTCGCGATCGACGATCGCGGTCATGCCCATGCGCTTGGCGGTCAACTGGAACAGCGCGTCGCGCACGGTGGCGTCGGGCGTCACCTTCGGTACCTGTTCGCCGGTGCGCATCACGTCGCGCACATAAGTGAGCAGGCGGCGGCCGAGCGCGCCGCCCGGATGCGAGCGGGCGAAGTCGTCGCGGCCGAAGCCGCGCGCGTCCAGCACCGCGACCGCAAGCGCATCGCCGAGCGCGAGCGCGGCGGTGGTGCTGGCAGTGGGCGCGAGATTCATCGGACAGGCTTCTTTTGATACGCCAGAATTCAGATGCACGTCCGCCAGTTGTGCGAGACTCGATGAAGGGCGCCCCGTCATCGCGATCAGCTTGGCGCCGAGCCGCTTGATGAGCGGCAGGATCGCGACGAGTTCTTCAGTTTCACCGGAATTGGACAGCGCAAGGAAGACGTCGTCTGCCGTGACCATGCCGAGGTCGCCATGGCTTGCTTCCGCCGGGTGAACGAAGAACGCCGGTGTGCCGGTGCTGGCGAGCGTGGCCGCGAGCTTGCGGGCCACGTGGCCGGATTTGCCGATGCCGGAAACGACGACGCGCCCACGGCAACCCAGGATGAAGTCGACCGCCCCGACGAAACCCTCGTCGAGTTGATCGCAAAGCGCGCGCACGGCGTCCGCTTCGATGTCGAGCACGTCGCGAGCGAGCGCAAGTGCCCGGTCGCCATTGATTTTCGCTATCATTCGCGGAGTATAGCAAAGGCGCTTGTTCGCCGCGCCGGGCCTGCTGTCCCAAGCCGCTGCCTTTATCGCTGTTTTTAACGGCCCCACAACCTTGTCGCACGGCGTTTTGCGTGCGCGGTTCCGCTGACGAACGAGGACGCTTTACCGATGCGTTTTTGCCGATGATTTCCCCGCTCGAGATGACGCTGTTCCTGCTGCTTGCATCGGTAGCGGGCGTGGTGATCTTTCGCTTTCTGAATCTTCCGCCGATGCTCGGCTATCTGACGGTCGGCATCGTCGTCGGGCCGCACGCGTTCGGTCTGGTTCCGGATTCGGTGGGCGCGCAGAACCTGGCCGAATTCGGCGTTGTGTTTCTGATGTTCTCCATCGGGCTGGAGTTTTCGCTTTCCAAGCTGCGCTCCATGCGCCGGCTGGTATTCGGCCTCGGCCTGTTGCAGGTGATCGGCACGATTGCCGTGGCGGTCACGCTCGGTTTCGTGCTGGAGCGCTGGGTGCATATCACGTGGCAGGCGAGCGTGGCGCTCGGCGGCGCACTGGCGATGTCGTCGACGGCGATCGTGAGCAAGATGCTGGCCGAGCGGCTCGAGATCGAAACGGAGCATGGCCGCAATATCTTCGGTGTGCTGCTGTTCCAGGATCTGGCGGTGGTGCCGCTGTTGATCGTCATTGCGGCGCTGGGCGGCGATTCGAAAGATCTCGCCAGCGCGCTCGGGGTAGCGGCCATCAAGATCGTCGTGGCGTTGGCCTTGCTGCTGATCGTGGGGCAGCGCTTCATGACGCGCTGGTTCAACGTGGTGGCGCGGCGCCGTTCGCAGGAACTATTCATTCTTAATCTGCTGCTGGTCACGCTCGGCGCGGCATTCATCACGGACAAATTCGGCTTGTCGCTCGCGCTCGGCGCGTTCATCGCCGGCATGTTGATCGCCGAAACGCCGTACCGGCATCAGGTGGAAGAAGACATCAAGCCGTTTCGCGACGTGCTGCTCGGCCTCTTTTTCATCACGACCGGCATGCTGCTGAATCCGCGCGTGATCTGGGACCATCCGTTCATCGTGCTCGGCTTTCTGGTCGGCCCGATTCTGCTGAAGGCGGTGATGGTGACCGGGCTTTCGCGCCTGTTCGGCGCGTCGCCGGGCGTCGCGATGCGCACCGGTATTGGCCTCGCGCAGGCCGGCGAGTTCGGTTTCGTGCTGCTGAACCTGATTCTCGACAAGCACCTCGTCGACGCGACCCTGTTGCAGGCGATTCTCGCCGCGATGCTGCTCTCGATGCTGGCCGCGCCGTTCCTGATCCAGAACGCGGATCGAATCGTGCTGCGGCTGTCGTCGACTGAATGGATGATGCAGTCCCTGCAGATGACGCGTATCGCGACGCAGAGCCTGAAGCAAAGCGGTCACGTGATCATCTGCGGTTACGGCCGGGCCGGGCAGAATCTGGCGCGCATGCTGGAGCACGAGGGGCTGTCGTACGTCGCGTTGGACCTGGACCCCGATCGCGTGCAGGCCGCGGCGGCGGCGGGTGAATCGGTGGTGTTCGGCGATGCGGGGCGGCGCGAATCGCTGCTTGCGGCCGGTATCCATCGCGCCGCGGCGATCGCGATTACCTACGCGAACACGCCGTCGGCCCTGCGCGTGCTACACAATATTCACGAGCTGGAACCCACGCTGCCGGTGATCGTTCGTACCGTCGACGATGCCGATCTGGAAAAGCTGCTGGCCGCCGGCGCGACCGAGGTGATTCCAGAAATCGTCGAGGGCAGCCTGATGCTGGCTTCGCATACGCTGGTGCTAATGGGTGTGCCGATGCGGCGCGTGGTGCGGCGGGTCGAGGAAATGCGTGACGAGCGCTATGCGCTGTTGCGCGGCTATTTCCACGGCGCGGACGACGTTGAAGACGACGACGGCCACGAACAGGTGCGGCTACAATCGGTGCCGGTCGACGAAAACTCGGACGCCGTGGGCCGCACGCTGGCGGAACTGGGCCTGTTCGATCTGGGCGTCGAGGTGACGGCAATCCGGCGGCACGGCATTCGCGGCGTCGAGCCGGACCCGTCCACCAAGCTGCGCGCGAGCGACATTGTGGTGCTGCGCGGTCTGCCCGAACGGCTGGCCGAAGCCGAAGAGCGGCTTTCGAAGCATCGCCGGGCGGGCGCGGCCGCAGCCTAGCGCGTAAGGTCGGCGTGGCATGATCTCGCCGGTTGGCGTTGCGTGCGTTGCATGGGCAGCCATGCCTGCGCCGGCCGCACCTGAATTGGCATTTCATCGGACCTGTCGAGGTCCATCCGGAGACATCATGTCCAACGCGCTCGCGAGCGCGCCGCTCGATGCGGCCGACTACATCAAAAGCCACATCCGTACGGTGTCCGACTGGCCGCAGCCGGGCGTGCAGTTTCGCGACATCACGCCGCTCCTGCAGGAGCCGAAGTCGCTACGCGTGCTGATCGATCTATTCGTTCAGCGCTATATCGATGCGAAGCTCGACTACATCGCCGGGCTGGATGCGCGTGGCTTCATCATCGGGCCGATTCTGGCTTACGAGCTGAACCTCGGCTTCATTCCGATCCGCAAGCAAGGCAAGCTGCCGTACAAGCGGGTCGCGCAGTCGTATGAGCTCGAATACGGCACCGCGACCGTCGAGATTCACGAGGACGCCTGCAAGCCGGGCGACCGTGTCGTGATCGTCGACGATCTGATCGCCACCGGCGGCACCATGATGGCCGGCAAAATCCTGCTCGAGCGGCTGGGCGCGGTGGTGGTGGAAGGCGCGGCGATTATCGATCTGCCTGAACTGGGCGGTTCGGCTCTGCTGCGCAACGGCGGGCTGCCGCTTTATACCGTGACTGAATTCAGCGGCCATTGAGCGCTGCATGCGAACTTCTTCCCGCACATAAAGAAGGTAAGAAATATGCCCAACTTCCTGTTGTTCCTCGCGACTTCGATCGCTATTACGATGGCACCCGGTCCGGACAATCTGCAAGTGCTCGCGCGCGGCATCTCGCAGGGGCGTGCGGCTGGCCTCGTCGCCGCGCTCGGCTTTGCGGCCGGTATCACATTCCACACCACGCTCGCCGCGCTTGGCGTGGCCGCGCTGCTGCGCTCGTCGCCGGTTGCGTTCGAAGTGATCAAGCTGGCGGGCGCCGCGTACCTGATCTGGATCGGCATCAAGGCGCTGCGCAGCCAGGGTCTCGCCACCGCGCATGAACGCGCGCCGCAACCATTGATGGCGGTATTCCGTCAGAGCGTGCTCGGCAATCTGCTGAACCCGAAGGTGACGCTGTTTTTCGTCGTGTTCCTGCCGCAGTTCGTGCAACCGCACGGCACGCAAAGCGTCACGGTGCAGATGCTTGAACTCGGCGTGCTGTTCATGTTGCAGACGGTGGTGGTGTTTTCGCTGTTCGGCGTGTGCGCGGGGATGATCGGCGGCTGGCTGAAGCGTCGGCCACGCGTGGGTGTGTGGCTCGATCGGCTTGCGGGTGCGACTTTCATCGCGATTGGGATTCGTGTCGCGTTGCGTGATTGATGTGAGTGAGGTCGCTGAAGTGGCTGAATGAATGGCTGAATAAGCGGCCGGGCGAACGCCGGCAACCGGGCGCGCCAGAAGAACAGTTTGGAGTTTTGAATGACTTTGCCTTGCATCTCCGCCGCGCGCCGCTTCGACGCCCGCGCGCATTTGCCGTTCTGGATCGACGCCGAACAGGTCGGCTGGATCCGCTCGGCCGATGTGCCCTTGCTCGCGCGCTGGCCCGATGTGTTTGAAATCGACAGCAGGCGCGTGGTGCTCGCATCGGCGTTCAACACCGTCGATCTGCGCAGCGCGGCGCTCGGCTCCGTGATCGGCGCGCTCGCCGCCGAGGGCCGTATTCCCGGCTGGCGCAACGAGACCTACGCGATCCGCAACGCATTCGATGCGCCGCCGCTTGCGTACATCGAGCGCGCGGCGTCGCGCTTTTTTGGCGTGATGACCTACGCGGTGCATCTGAACGGCGTCGTAGAATACGCGGATGGCGCCCCGCGGACGGCCGCCCCGCAATTGTGGATCGCGCGCCGCAGCGACACCAAGGCAACCGACCCGGGCATGCTCGACAATGTCGTGGCAGGCGGGATCGGCTGGGGCTTCGGCGTCAAGGCGACCATCGTCAAGGAGTGCTGGGAAGAAGCGGGCATTCCCGAGGAGATCGCCGCGCGTGCCACGGCCGGACGCACCGCGCACGTGCTGCAATCGTTGCCGGAAGGCACGCAGGCCGAGCAGATTTTCATCTACGACCTCGCGCTGCCGGCCGACTTCGCGCCGCGCAACCAGGACGGGGAAGTGGGCGAACATAGGCTCGCGCGGATCGACGAAGTGGCGGCCTGGATCGAGGAGGGCGCGATGACTGTAGATGCGAGTCTCGCCACGCTGGACTGCTTGCTGCGCCGCCGCTGGATCGATGAGGACGCCTGTCAGGGTATCGAGACATTGTTCGCGCCGCCGGCATTTGTGTAGCGTTAAGCGCGGCTCGGGCGCCGGTGTGACGAACTGGCTGCGTCACGCCCCGGCTGCACTTTGCATCGAGTAGAACACACCGAACACATCACGCACTGAAGAAGGGAGTCACCCAGGTCATGTCGACCGATCACAGCTTTATCCTCAAACTGTCGTGCGCCGACCGGCCCGGCATCGTCCACGCGGTTTCGGGCTTTCTGTTCGAGCGTGGCAGCAATATTCTCGACTCCGCGCAGTTCGGCGACGGCCGTACCGGCGAGTTCTTCATGCGCGTGCATTTCCAGCAGGTGGGCGGCGATCCGGGTCTGGACGCGTTGCGTACGTCGTTCTCAACGCTGGCTGAGCAGTTCGGCATGCGTTGGGAGCTGCACGATGCGTCGGTTAAGCCGCGCGTCGTCATCATGGTGTCGAAGATCGGCCATTGCCTGAACGATCTGTTGTTCCGCTATCGCACCGGTCAATTGGGTATCGAGATTCCGGCAATTATCTCGAACCACAAGGAGTTTTATCAGCTCGCGGCCAGTTACGATATTCCGTTCCATCACTTCCCGCTGCTGGGCGGCACGCCGGACGCGAAGCTTGCGCAGGAAGCGCGCGTGCTCGAAGTGATCAACGAGCATCAGGCCGATCTGGTGGTGCTCGCGCGCTACATGCAGATTCTGTCGCCGCAACTGTGTGAATCCCTCGCCGGCCGCGCGATCAACATTCACCATTCATTCCTGCCGAGCTTCAAGGGTGCGAAGCCGTATTACCAGGCGTTCGACCGCGGCGTGAAGCTGATCGGCGCAACCGCGCACTACGTGACGACGGATCTCGACGAAGGTCCGATCATCGAGCAGGAAGTGGAGCGGGTCGATCACAGCATGACGCCGGAGCAACTGACGGCGATCGGCCGTGACGTCGAATGCGTGACGCTCGCGCGCGCGGTGAAGTGGCACGTCGAGCATCGTGTCGTGTTGAACGGCAGCAAGACGGTGGTGTTTCGCTAACAGCGGATCAGGAGCGCATCGCGGTCCCGCCCGCGTTCTGCGCGCCCTGTGCGAGCCGTGCGTTTTGTGCCGAACGGCGGCGCGCATTCAGTTTCTTCAGCCAGATCAGCAGTCCCGTTGCGCTCAGCACGGCGACTGCAATCCCCATCGCGCTAATCACAATCCGCCCGCCGAGACCGAGGATGCGTCCCGAGTGCAGCGGGAATTGCACCTGCATGAAGATGTCGCCGGCAGTGCCCTTGCCGGGAATCTGCGCGCCTAGCGGTTTGCCAGTGGCCGCGTCCCAATACATCCACGGATTGCCGAGGCCGAGATCGCCGTGATCGTTGCCCGGTGCGTAGAAGCCGACGCCGTACGCGTGCAGGAGTTCCGCGTAGTAGACGCCACCCGGCGGCACAGTCAGGTTCTGTGCTTTGCCGGCTTGCTCGGCCAGCTGCACGATGCGCTCCCGGCTCAGGACCTGATCGCCGGGTTGAGGTTTGCGCAGGATCTCGGGGTTGTTGATCGGATCAGGCGTGAGCGTCGAGAACATCGACACGACGGGCCGAACGACCGGTGCCGACAGATTCATCGACACGGACGTCAACGCGACGATCACCAGCAGACCCCAGATCCACACGCCGCCCGAGCGGTGCAGATCGAAGGTGAGCGCATAGCTGCCGCGCCCGAAGCGAAACGCGAACGACTTGCGCCATGCCTTGAAGCTCGGAAACGACAGCCATAGCGCTATCACGCTATCGAACAGCCACACGATCCCGACAATGCCCATCAGCCACGTGCCGGTATCGATACCGCCGGTGAACGGCAAGTGCAGCGTGTAGTGCAGCTTGTAGATGAACGGAATCAGATTGAGCGGCGCGAGCGAAACGGCGCCCCATTCACGGCGACCTTGTATGGCGCCGGTGGCGGGGTCGACGGCGATCTGATTGAAGTCGAGCGGGTAGGGCTGATGCGTGGCAGGGTTGGTGCGCGGCAGCACCATCATTTGCAATGTGTGGCCAGGCTCGGCGGTGAGTGGCAGATAGGTCACCTGCAGACGCGGATCAGCCGCTTCGACGCGACGTGCCAACTCGAGCCCGGACAGCGCCGGGCCGACGGCGCGCGCCTTGAAGAAGGACGGGTTCAGCGCCGCATCGAGTTCGTGATCCCACGCGATGATCGCGCCAGTCAGGCCGGCAATGAACAGAAACAGCGCAATGGCGATACCGAACCAGCGGTGCAGGCGGACGAGTTGCCGCCTCATGGCTGAGTCGGAGAAAAGCGGCGGGGAGCCTGAAGGAATATCACAGCAAAGGCGTAGTGCAAATGGGAATTGTTCTCATCTTATGGAATCGTGCCGCCGACTGCAAGTTTCTCGTAAGTGCGTCGCGGCGATGCGAGGGCAACGCGTTCGCTCATACCGTGTGAACCGCTTTCCGGCATGGCTTTCAGGCCAAATCGACATCGTATGTGCGACAAAATGTCGCATGGAAAAGCTTACATTTAGCATAATTCTTCGGCATCATCGCGGCCATTATTGAATGGGAATGATTCTCATTTGAATGATTTTCTTGGAAAAATCGGAATCAGCGATGAGCGTAAAGAACGGGGTAAAGCAGCCGACGAAACGGTTGATGGTGCGGCCATTGCACTTGGCGGCGTGTCTGGCATTTGCGGCGAGTCATGGGGTGTGGGCGCAACAGGCGTCCGTCACCCAGGCGACGCCGGACGCAAGCGAAAAAGCGCTGCCGACTGTCAAAGTCACAGCGACGCAAGATACGGCGCAGCACCTGAAAGAAGACGTGAGTAGTGGGGCGCTCGGCGCGCGCTCGCAACTCGACACGCCGTTCTCCACCGCCGTGGTCACCAGCGAAGAATTGCAGGATCGCCAGCCGTCCAAACTCGGCGATGTTTTCGCCACCGACGCATCCGTAACCGACAACGGCAACGCTTACAACGCATGGGCCACCTATGTGACGGTGCGCGGCATGCAACTCGACTGGCAGTCGGGCTTCAAGATCGACGGTCTGCCCTTTAACAGCTATGGCATCACGATGCCGTACGAGCAACTCGAAAAAGTGGAACTGCTGAAGGGATTGACCGGCTTCATGTATGGTTTCGGCGCACCGGGTGGCGTGGTCAACTACGTGACGAAAAAACCGCCGGTTTCGACCGCACCGGTACGCAGCATCGACATTGGCTATCAAACGGCCGGCGTGTGGAGCGAACACGCCGATCTCGGCGGCCGCGTCGGCCCGAACGGCGTGTTCGGTTACCGGCTGAATGCGACGCACGAAGAAGGCAAGACCTACAACGAAGGTAATGTGCGGCGCGATTCCGTGTCGCTGGCACTCGATGCCCGTA
Organism: Paraburkholderia fungorum; assembly: GCF_902833645.1. GTDB lineage: Bacteria > Pseudomonadota > Gammaproteobacteria > Burkholderiales > Burkholderiaceae > Paraburkholderia > Paraburkholderia fungorum. Next base: position 816,598 of record NZ_CADFGE010000001.1, on the reverse strand, counting down.
TCACCCGCGACCTCAAGGCGAGCTTCGGCGCGCTGTATCAGGAACGTCATGCGAGCGGCATTACCGGGGCGATCTCGACGGCGCAATATCCGGGCACGAGCTTGCCGCGCACGTTGAGCGGCGGCACGGGCGACCTCTCCGGTCCCGACCAGCATCTGAACACGAATGTGCAGCTCTACACCGCCGGCGTGCAGTACAACCTGAGCGCGGACTGGACGCTCAATGCGACCTACAGCTACAGCAAAAGCTCGCGTGATCGCAACGAGAGCACGTACTACCTGCTGAACAGCGCGGGCGATTACACGGATAGCCGTTTCGCCGGCAAGGAAGGGCATCAGCTGAGCTTGTGGCAGGTGTCGGCGGAGGGCAGCGTCAAGACCGGGCCGTTCCAGCATCAACTCGTATTCGGCGCGGCTTATCAGCGGCAAACCAACGACTACGGCGCGAACAGTTTCTTCGGCCAGCTCGGCACGGGCAACCTCTATCAGCCGAACACCAATACCTTCGACAGCGCTCCGAATTACTACACGTATCGCAACAGCGACATCACGCAAAAGGCCTTGTTCGCGAGCGATACGATCCAGCTGACGCAGCGCTGGTCGGTGCTGGGCGGCGTGCGTTATACGAACTACGAACAGCACGGCTATTCGACTACCGGCGCAACCACGTCGAGCTATAGCCAGAACGGCGTCGTGACGCCGACCGTCGCGCTGATGTTCAAACTCGCGCCGACCACCACGCTGTACACCAGCTACGTCGAATCGCTGGAAGCGGGCAGCATCGTGGGCGATACGTACGCGAACCGCGGGGTGCAGCTCAAGCCGTTGCGCAGCAAGCAGTACGAAGTCGGGATCAAGAGCGAGCACGCGCGCTGGAGCGCGACGGCCGCGCTGTTCCGGATCGAACGCGGCTCGGAATACGCAAACAGTGCGAACGTCTTCACGCAGGACGGTCAATCGATCTTTCAGGGCGTGGAGTTCGGTGGCGACGTGCGTCTGGGCTCGAACTGGAATGTCGGCGGCGATCTCATGTGGATCAACACGAAGTACGAAAAAGGCGCGGCAAATAACGGCAATCGCGTGGCCGGCGCGCCGCAGTTCGTCGTGGCGGGTCATGCAGCTTATTCCGTGCCGTATGTGCCCGGGTTGCGCATCGGCGCCGATGCAAAGTTCACCGGCAATACCAACGTGCGTCCAAGCGCCAGTCTCAATGCGCCGGGCTACCTGCTCGTCAACCTCGGTGCGAGCTATGCCACGCGTATCGGTGGCTACGACGTGACGTTCCGCGCGGCGATCGACAATCTGCTCAATCGCCGCTACTGGCAATATCAGTATGCGGACTACGTGACGCCGGGCGATCCGCGCACGCTGTCATTGAACGCGCGCCTCGACTTCTGAGCGTAAAAAAAGCGGCCCGCAGGGGCCGCTTTTTTGTTTGCTGCTGCCTGCTCACACGAGCCGCAGATAAATCAATTCCCGCTTGATGTACGCATAGAAGATCGGCGCCGCGACCACGCCGGGGAGGCCGAACGCGGCTTCCATCACGAGCATCGCGATCAGCAATTCCCACGCGCGCGCCTCGATCTGACCGCCGACGATGCGCGCATTCAGGAAGTATTCCAGCTTGTGGATCACGATCAGGAATATCAGCGACATGATCGCCGCCGGAAAGCTCACCGAGAGCGCCACCGCGACAATGATCGTATTCGAGATCAGATTGCCGATCACCGGCAGCAAGCCGGCGATAAACGTCACCAGCACCAGCGTCTTGGAGAGCGGCAAGGTGTCGTGAAAGATCGGCAGGATCACCAGCAGGAAGATGCCGGTGAAGACCGCATTGATCGCGGAAATCTTGACCTGAGCGAAGACGATGCGGCGGAAGGCGTCGGCGAAACGGGCCACGCGCGTGACGAACGCGGTGGATAGCGGCAGCCGGTGCATATGCTTTTGCGCCCCGACCGCGATGATCGCGCCGATGATCATGCCGATCAGAATATGCGTGAACGCGCGCGCCGCGGTCTTGCCGCTTTGCTGCAGCATGTTCGCGTGCGTCTGCATCAACTCGGTCGCCTTGGCCTTCATCTGCTCGGTGTCGACCGGCAGATAGTTGGCGATAAATTGCGGGATCCGGCCGCGCGCCTCGTCGATCAATTGCATCGCCTGGTCGAGCAGTTTCTGCACACTCGGCACGTCGTTCTCGAAGTGCTCGATGATGCCCAGCGTCAGCCCTGTCAGTGCGCCGACTATCACGGCCGAGAGAATCACCACCGCGAGCCAGCGTGCGCGCTGGCTCGACATATGCCGCTCGATGCGCGGCGCAATGGTGTGCACGAGTTGATACACGAGCAGCCCGGCCAGCAAGGCGCCGAGCAGCCGCAGTTCGATGACCGCCCACATTCCGATCAGCATCAGCACGTAACTGCCGATTTCGACCGCCGACAGCTTCGGCAGGCTCATGTCGCTAGTCAGCCTGACCGGGCGTGGGCGTAGGTCCTGCACTTCCCCGTCGTCGCGCGCCTGATTCCGCTTGGCCATGGCTTATTCCGTCTCCAACCCGTGTTGTGCTGCGTTACTTTCTGCTGGCAGTGCGTTTCAATAGCGGCGCCAGATACCTGCCGGTAAAACTTGCCTTCGACCTGGCGACCTGCTCCGGCGTGCCTTGCGCAATGATCTGGCCGCCGCCGGCACCGCCCTCGGGGCCGAGATCGATGACCCAGTCGGCGGTCTTTATTACATCGAGATTATGCTCGATGATCACGACGGTATTACCCTGGTCTCGCAAACGATGAATGACTTCCAGCAGCAAGGCGATGTCGTGAAAGTGCAGACCGGTGGTCGGCTCGTCCAGGATGTATAGCGTGCGACCGGTATCCCGCTTGCTCAGTTCCAAAGATAGTTTGACGCGCTGCGCCTCGCCGCCCGACAGGGTAGTGGCCGACTGGCCCAGCCGGATATAGCCCAAACCCACGTCCAGCAAGGTTTTCAGCTTGCGCGCGACGACCGGGACCGGCTTGAAGAACTCGTAGGCGTTCTCCACCGTCATGTCGAGCACTTCGCTGATGTTCTTGCCTTTGTACTGCACATCGAGCGTTTCGCGGTTGTAGCGCTTGCCGTGGCAGACGTCGCAGGGAACGTAGACGTCCGGCAGAAAGTGCATTTCCACCTTCAGCACGCCGTCGCCCTGGCAGGATTCGCAGCGGCCGCCCTTCACGTTGAACGAGAAGCGGCCCGCTTCGTAGCCGCGTTCCTTCGCTGCCGGCACGCCCGCGAACAGTTCGCGGATCGGTGTGAACAGACCCGTGTAGGTGGCCGGATTCGAGCGCGGTGTGCGGCCGATCGGCGACTGGTCGACGTTGATGACCTTGTCGAAATGCTCGAGACCTTCGATCGATTCGTACGGCGCCGGCTCGGTAGACGAGCCGTACAGGTGATGCGCGACCGCGTGGTACAGCGTGTCGTTGATCAGCGTGGACTTGCCCGAGCCGGACACGCCGGTCACGCAAGTCAGGAGGCCCACCGGCAGATCGAGCGAGACGTGCTGCAGGTTGTTGCCGTACGCCTCGACGATGCGCAGACGCCGTTCGTCCGGTTCCTTGCGCTCGTCCGGGAATTCGATGCAGCGGGCGCCGGACATGTACTGCCCGGTCATCGACGCCGCGTTCGCCTGCACCTGCTTCGGCGTGCCCTCGGCGATCACCATGCCGCCGTGCTCGCCCGCCCCGGGGCCCATGTCGACCACGTAGTCGGCCATGCGGATCATGTCTTCATCGTGTTCGACGACGATCACCGAGTTGCCCAGGTCGCGCAGATGCTTGAGCGTGGCGATCAGCCGGTCGTTGTCGCGCTGATGCAGACCGATCGACGGCTCGTCCAGCACGTACATCACGCCGGTCAAGCCGGAGCCGATCTGCGAGGCGAGGCGAATGCGCTGCGCTTCGCCACCCGAGAGCGTTTCCGCGCTGCGTTCGAGCGACAGGTAATCGAGCCCGACGTTATTCAGGAACATCAGCCGTGCGACGATTTCCTTGACTACCTTGTCGGCGATTTCGCGCTTCGAGCCTTCGAGCCGCAACGTCTGGAAATAGCCGAGCGCGTCGCGCAGCGGCCAGCCGCTGATTTCGAAGATGCCTCGCGCGTCGCCGTCCGAGCCGATCCGCACGAAACGGGCTTCCCGGCGCAGCCGCGTGCCGGCGCAGGCCGGGCAGGGCTGGTTGTTCTGATACTTCGCCAGTTCCTCGCGCACCGCGACCGAATCGGTCTCGCGGTAGCGCCGCTCCAGATTCGGGATGATCCCTTCGAACACATGCTCGCGCACGGAAGTGCGGCCGCGCTCGTTGATGTACGAGAACGGAATTTCCTGCTTGCCCGAACCGAACAGCAGAATCTTGCGGACCTTCTCCGGCAGGTCTTCGACGGCCGTGTCGATGTCGAACTCGTAGAACGCGGCGAGACTTTGCAGCATCTGGAAGTAAAACTGATTGCGCCGGTCCCAGCCTTTCACCGCGCCTGCCGCCAGCGACAGCGACGGATGCGCGACGACCCGCTTCGGATCGAAGAAGGTGATCTGGCCGAGGCCGTCGCATTCCGGGCAAGCGCCCATCGGATTGTTGAACGAGAAGAGGCGCGGCTCCAGCTCCTGCAGCGAATACGAGCAGATCGGGCAGGCGAACTTCGAGCTGAACAGATGCTCCTTGTCCGTGTCCATTTCTAGCGCGATGGCCCGGCCGTCGGCGAGGCGCAGCGCCGTTTCGAACGATTCGGCGAGGCGCTGCTTCATATCGCCGCGCACCTTCAGACGGTCGACGACGACGTCGATCGTATGCTTGTCGTTCTTCTTCAGCTTCGGCAGCGCGTCGACTTCATAGATTTTCGCGACGCCTTCATTGGCGGTGCCGCCGCCCGAGCGCACGCGAAAACGGATGAAGCCCTGCGCCTGCATCTCCTCGAACAGTTCGACGTGCTCGCCTTTGCGGTTCGCTACCACCGGCGCGAGAATCATCAGCCTGGTCTCTTCCGGCAGGGCGAGCGCCGCGTCGACCATCTGCGAGACGCTTTGCGCTTCCAGCGGAATTTCGTGATCCGGACAGTATGGCGTGCCGACCCGGGCGAACAATAGCCGCAGATAGTCGTGAATTTCGGTGACGGTGCCGACCGTGGAGCGCGGATTGTGCGAGGTCGCTTTCTGCTCGATCGAGATCGCCGGCGACAGGCCTTCGATCAGATCGACGTCCGGCTTCTCCATCAATTGCAGGAACTGGCGGGCGTAAGCCGAAAGACTTTCGACGTAACGCCGCTGTCCTTCCGCATAGAGCGTGTCGAACGCGAGCGACGATTTACCCGAGCCGGACAGGCCCGTAATCACGACAAGCTTGTGACGTGGGAGGTCGAGATTGACGTTCTTCAGGTTGTGGGTGCGAGCCCCACGGATACGGATTTGTTCCACGCGTTATTCCAAGACTTGGCCCGTGACCTGGCGGAAAGAGGAGGAGGCTAAACCTGCTACTATAACGACTTTTCAAGACCGCCGTTACGGCTTCCTGACAGCCCGAAGAAGGCATGAGGCAAGCTGTAAGGCAGCGGTCCAGCGCCGCGGAGAAGAGGTCTAACTGGGGCCGATTTCCGCGAGTACAAGGCGCCGCGAGGCTCCAGGCGGGCGTGTAGCAAGGCCGCCGGCCCGAATGCCGCGCCGCATGCTTGCCGCCCAGCTCATTCAAAGAACGCTCCCGATGTCCAATCCGTCTGCTACATCCTCACGCATGAGCGCGCCTGAAATGCGCGCGACCGTGTCGCTTGCCGCTATCTTCGCGCTGCGCATGCTCGGTCTCTTCATGATCATGCCGGTGTTCTCGATCTACGCGAAGACCATCCCTGGCGGCGACAACGTGCTGCTGGTGGGGATCGCGCTCGGTGCGTACGGCGTGACGCAGTCGATGCTGTACATCTTCTACGGCTGGGTTTCCGACAAGGTTGGGCGCAAACCGGTCATTGCGACCGGCCTGCTGATCTTCGCGCTCGGCAGCTTCGTCGCGGCGGGCGCCCACGACATGACGTGGATTATCGTTGGCCGGGTAATTCAGGGCATGGGCGCGGTGTCGTCCGCGGTGATCGCGTTTATTGCTGACCTGACCTCCGAAGAGCATCGCACCAAGGCGATGGCGATGGTCGGCGGCAGTATCGGCATTTCGTTCGCGGCGGCGATTGTCGGCGCGCCGATCGTGTTCCAGTGGGTCGGCATGAGTGGCCTGTTCACGCTGGTCGGCATCTTCTCGATTCTGGCGATCGGTCTCGTGCTGTGGGTCGTGCCCGATGCGCCCAAGCCGGTGCACGTGCGCGCGCCGTTCGCCGAGGTGCTGCATAACGTCGAGCTGCTGCGTTTGAACTTCGGCGTGCTCGTGCTGCATGCCACGCAAACGGCGTTGTTCCTCGTCGTGCCGCGTATTCTCGAGGCCGGCGGCCTGCCGGTCGCGTCGCACTGGAAGGTGTATCTGCCGGTGATGGGCCTCTCGTTCGTGATGATGGTCCCGGCGATCATCGCGGCGGAAAAGCGCGGAAAAATGAAGATCGTGCTGCTGTCGGCGATCGGTCTTATCCTGATCGGACAGTTGTTGTTGGGCGTCGCACCGCATACGATTCTGAGTGTGGCGGCGATTCTCTTTGTCTACTTTCTGGGCTTCAATATTCTTGAAGCGTCGCAGCCTTCGCTGGTGTCGAAACTGGCGCCTGGCACCCGCAAGGGCGCGGCGGCCGGCGTGTACAACACCACACAGTCGATCGGTCTTGCACTGGGCGGCGTGGTCGGCGGCTGGCTGCTGAAAGTGGACGGTCAGAGCGCTGTTTTCTTCACTTGTTCGGGGCTTGTTTTGTGCTGGCTTATAATCGCCGCACAGATGAAGCAGCCGCCGCGCAAGGCGTAAAAAGGCTCACTCAGAACTCACCTGGCGGCGGGCTGAGGCGCAGTTCCGGTCTCCGGCCCGCTGGCTTGAGACGTGAATCGTGTGTTGCCGCGCCGCCCGCAACGGAATCAACAGGAGAAACTCATGGCATCCGTGAACAAGGTCATTCTCGTCGGCAATCTCGGAGCCGATCCGGAAGTCCGTTATCTTCCGAGTGGCGACGCAGTGGCGAACATCCGCCTTGCAACGACGGATCGGTACAAGGACAAGGCGTCCGGCGAAATGAAGGAAGCGACTGAATGGCACCGCGTGTCGTTCTTCGGCCGGTTGGCTGAAATCGTGTCCGAATATCTGAAGAAGGGCTCGTCGGTGTACCTGGAAGGGCGCATCCGCACCCGCAAGTGGCAGGCTCAGGACGGCACCGATCGTTACTCGACCGAAATCGTCGCCGAGCAGATGCAAATGCTGGGTGGCCGTGGCGGCTCGATGGGCGGCGGTGGCGACGAAGGCGGTTACAGCCGCGGTGAGCCGTCGGAGCGTAGCGGCGGCGGTGGTGGCGGCCGTGCGGTCTCGGGCGGCGGCGCTTCGCGTGGCGGCAGCGGCGGTGGCGGCGGTGGTTCGAGCCGGCCGAGCGCGCCGGCCGGCGGCGGCTTTGACGAGATGGACGACGATATTCCGTTTTGAGGTTTACGCGTAACCACAGAATGTAACGATCAACCCCGCCTTCGTGCGGGGTTTTTCGTGTCTATGAAAATCGACACGCATCATGCCCTGGCCGTGTCGCTGCCATCTTTCCGACGTGCGATCATCGCGTCAGGATCGACCTCAATGTCGATACTGCGCATCGGTGCTATGTCGACTTTGCGCTGGAGCAGCCGTCGAGCGCTGCGCCTCATTATCTCGGCGCGGACGGCTTGGGGTTCACGGCATTGGCCGGGCCGCCGATGAAGCTTTCGAACCCGGCGGGCAAGCAGGTCGGCAAACCGCTCGCGACTTACGCCAAGGTGCGTTACGCCTACACGATCGACTATTCCGACGACCTGCTGGTTGCCGGCCGGGAAGCTGACAACAGTGACAGCATCGCCGGGTAATCACAGCTCAGCTTCGTCAGCAAGAATCCCTCACCGCCGGAGGTGCTCCAGCGCATCTCTCATCGGCGAACTGGAAATCACAATCGGCCCGGAAAACGGCGTATCCAGGTCGACGATCACATAGATCGCGGAAGCAATAGAAACTGCTCCGAGCGAGATCATGACCAATGCCAGCGCGTTGCGCGGCGCGATCAGTCCGAAGCTGAGAAAAATCACGCACAGCCAGAAGGTCAGCGTCACGAAGAACGGCAGGGAAATCGAACTGTGCGCTTCCTCGATGATTTTCCACCGGGCATCCACGGTTCGTCGGTATTGCGTCAGCGCATCATTGAGCGCGCGCTGTTCTAACGGATCGTGCGCTCTCAGCTGCCGCAACTGCCGGCCCACGGCGGTCAGCATGTCGCCGAGCCGCACGTTCTCCAGCTTCTGCGTGTTGTCCTGCGTTCCGATGTCCCGCGGATAGTCACCGGTCGGAGCCGCCTCGCCTGGCCATGTCGATGCAATCGCGGCTGCGGTGTAGAGGCGCAGCAGATGCCGGGCCTCATCCGTATCGCTGCCGTATTCCCGCATGGTCGTGTCGAATTCGATCAGGTCAGCCGCGAAGGTGCGCAGATCATTCGATTCGGTATCGAAGCTGGTTTTCGCCGATGCCGTCATTAGTCCGAGCACCAGAGCGGCGAACGTCACCAGCATGCCGATAACCAACTGGATGAGTTGCACGGTTTCGTGCGCCTTGTGCTCCTCGGGCAGCAACGGTCGCACCCACACGCCAAAGCCGGTACCGACAAGCAACAAAGCGAAAACCAGCAGAGCCGAGCCTATTTCTGACATAGAAATGCTCCGGAAACGCGCGCCTTGTTACTTTCTACCAACCGCCGTTCGCCGACCACCCGGGTAGTCCCGCAAATGTCCTTGCGCGAGCGGCCGCCGACTTCCGCTCGGAGGTTGAGGCAGCGCAAACGCATGCGTCACCAACCATAAAGTTTTCTGTAATCCCGCCGTAGACCCTCTATGTGGCATTCGCTTAAATTTCAAACAAAAGTTGCGGGCCTGGCCGATGGGCTTGGGCGCAGCACGCGTGGCCGAGGCTAATTCTCTGAACATCCAGCCAGGCAGCCCAATGGAGACCAGCCCGATGCTGAAAAATCTGTCGATTCGAACCTGCCTGACCCTGATGATTGTGTTCTTTGGCGTGGTGCTGTTGTTCGGCGCCGCTGCGGGACTGTTGTCGTTGCGTTCGAGCAACGCGTCGCTGCAGCAGATGTACACCGTGGACACGCCCGCAGTCGCCGATCTCGAAGGCAGCGCCGGACAACTGCTGCGCCTGCGTCTGGCTTTGGCGACCTATGCGTCGTTGGTCGACCTGAACGATCAGGACGGCGCGACCGCGGTGCTCAAGCGGTTCGATCAGTACCAGAAAGCGTCGAACGATCGTCTTGCCCACTATCTGAGCCGTGCGAGCACGGATGCCGACGAACAACGTTTGATCAAGGACATGCAGGACAAGCGCGACACTTTCCTGCATGAGGGGGTCGATCCGGCGCTGGCCGCGCTCAAGTCGGGCGACAAGACCGCATTCGAGCAGTTGCAGGCACACAAGCTGCCATCGCTCTATAGCGCGTACGAAAAGGCGATGCTTACGCTCGAGCAGTTGCAACTCGATCATGGCGCCCAGCGCTATCAGGACGCGCAGGATCTGTTCTACGCGATCTGCATTGCGGTGGCGGTCGGCATGGGCTTGTCGTTGCTGGGCTCCCTGGTTGGGCGGGCGATTATGGTGCGGGCCATTGTCAGTCCGGTCGACGCGACTATTGCGCAGTTTCAGCGAATTGCCAACGGGGACCTGACCGGCCAGATCGACGTGACGAGCAACAATGAAATGGGCCGTCTCGCCGCGGCGTTGCGCAAGATGCAGGACTCGCTGATCGAGACGGTGAATGCCGTGCGTCACGGCACGGAGTCGATTGATACGGGTGTGAGCGAGATTGCGGCGGGCAATACCGATCTGTCGCAACGTACCGAGGAGCAGGCCGCGTCGCTTGAAGAAACGGCGGCCAGCATTGAAGAGCTGACTTCGACGGTCAAGCAGACGGCGGACAACGCGAAACAGGCGAGTTCATTGGCCCAGGGCGCATCAAGCCTGGCGGCACAGGGTGGGGACCTGACCGAGCAGGTGGTGGGCACGATGCATGGCATCGTCGACGACTCGCGGCGGATTGCCGACATTGTCGGCGTGATCGAAGGGATCGCATTCCAGACCAATATTCTGGCGCTGAACGCTGCGGTCGAAGCCGCGCGTGCGGGCGAGCAGGGGCGTGGTTTTGCGGTGGTGGCGAGCGAAGTGCGCTCGTTGGCACAGCGAAGCGCGGCGGCGGCCAAGGAGATCAAAGGTTTGATCGATGCTTCGACGGCGCGGGTGCAGGCCGGTTCGCAACTGGTCGAACGTTCCGGCTCGACGATGACTGAAATTGTCGAGGCGATTTCCCGGGTGAGTTCGATCATGGGTGAGATTGCCGCGGCGGCGATTGAGCAGAGTACAGGGATCGATCAGGTGAATCTGGCCGTCGCCCAGATGGATGAGGTGACCCAGCAGAACGCTGCGCTGGTGGAGCAGGCTGCTGCGGCGGCTAGTTCGCTGGAGGAGCAGGCTCGCAGGTTGACTTCGGCTGTGGCGGTCTTCCAGACGGGGGGTGGTGTTTCTTCTTTTGCCGGTCGGCGAGGGGGATTGGGGGCTGCGCCGGCGATCGGGGAGTTGAGTGGGGTTGTAGGGGGGTGATGGTTTTGTTTGCCTGGTCGGCGGTTTTCTTGTTGATCTGGATCTTTGGCCTTTCCTTGATTTGTTAGTGGTTTATTGGCGTTGCCCCTGTGCGGGGCGGCACTTACTTTCTTTGCCGCCGCAAAGAAAGTAAGCAAAGAAAGCGGCTTCACACCGCCAGCTCATAAGCGGGTCCCCCGCGCAGCCACGGTAGTGGTGCATCTGGAATCTGTGTTCCCGCGCACTCCGCGTTAGCGACAAGGCGCTCATCAGCTCCCACTCCGCACTGCGTGCGTCGCGGACGGGTCTGCCAGGGAAACCAGCGGCCTCGCTTCGCGTAGCGGGAGCCTTCAGCTTCGCCTCGGCACGGCGCTCCCGCCATGATCGGCGACACCCAGTTCAAAGAAGATGTCGGTGCGTCGCATTCGCGGTGCAATCGCGATCGTTGCCGCGGTTGTGCTTGCAGCAGCGAGGCAACGGCGAGTCAGGAAACGGGGGCAAACGCGCGAGAGCGAAACGGCATCGAGCGAGCAGCGAGGCAACGGCGAATCGGGGAACGGGGACTAACGGGAGAATGAAATCGCAGCCCGGTGGCAGCGACGCAACGGCGAGCTGGGAACGGACCAAACCGCGAAAGCGAAAATCCGGCGGCCGGTTTTATAAACTGGGTATCGGCGCGCGCAGCGCCGCCGGAGGTATGACTGCCTTGTCACTAAAGCGGAATGTGCGAGGCGACAGATTCCAGATGCACCACTACCGCTACTGCGCGGGGGACCCGCTTAAAAATTAGCGGTGTGAGCCGCTTTCTTTTGCCTACTTTTCTTTGCGGCAGGCAAAGAAAAGTAGGTGCCGCCCCGCACAGGGGCAACGCCAATAGACCACTAACAAATCAAGGAAAGGCCAAAAGACCAACAACTAAACAGCTCCCAGCAAGGCAACATCCAAAAAAAACCAAAACCGCCGAACAGCCAAAAAACCACCAAGCCCCGACGCCCAAGGCGTCAACTAAACAACCGCATCAACGCCATGCGCGCATTACTAACGCGCTCACTTTCGCCGACTCGCCCTGGCAACAAATGAAACTCCACAACAGGCAGCGCAGGCAACCCGACACTCGCCGGGCAGGCCACTACCCCTCCCCCAATCGACGATTCGTTCAGGCAGGAAATACCCAACCCAGCCCTCAACGCCAGTTGCAACCCTGCCACCCCGGAGGCCGAATGCGACACCAGATACGGCACCTTGTGTTCGTCGAGGAGCTTCACAACGAAACGCTGCAACTGGCAACTCGACGGCAGTAAAACCAGCGGATAAGGCGTGCCCGGCCGCGGACTGGCATCGGCCGCACAGACCCATAGCAGTTTTTCGCGCCGCACCACGGTGCTTTGCACACCAACGCCTGCTCGCCGGCCGGTGGCGCGCGCGCTCCCGGTGACGAGCCGCAACGAGAGGCCGATGTCGTACGACGCATCGTCGCCCGCACTGCTGTCGATCACAGCGCTCGGCAGCACGGTGACGTGCAGTTTCAGGCGCGGATGCTGTTCCGAAAACAGCTTGAGAATGCGAGCGATGTCGAGCGGACGATAGTAGTCCGTGATCGCGATACGCAGCTCACCGTCAAGCGAGCGGCCTTGCAGGTCTTCGAACGCCGCTTCGCTCATTGCGATGATGCGTTGCGCGTGATCGAGCAGGCGGCTGCCAGCCGACGTGGCGGACACCCCCTGCTTGCTGCGCACAAAGAGTGGCTGGCCGGCGCGCTCCTCAAGCTTCTTCAACTGTTCGCTCACCGACGATTGCGACAGGAACACGCGCTCCGCAGCCGCCGAGATGCTGCCCGATTCGGCGACGGCGACAAAAGTGCGCAACTGTGTCAGATCAAATCCGCGTTGACTCATGATTCGGTATATCCGATGGAAGTCATCTGAATTTCCGGCTTTTCCGATGGTTGACCTAGCCGTAGGATACCCCCAATTCATTCATTGCGGAGTTTGTCATGAGAAGCGATTCAGTTGCGGCCGTGAAGGTCCAAGGCGAGCGTGCGGCGAGTCATCGGTGGAAGGTGCTGGGTGTCGGTTTTGCGGCGAACGCGAGTTTTTCGGCAGCTTTCTCAGGGATCCCGACCACAGCGGTCTTCTTGCGTTCGGGTTATCACCTCGGCAACGAAGGGCTCGGGCTGGTGCTGGGTATGCTCGGTCTGGGCATCGCGGTCAGCGAGCTGCCATGGGGACTTCTGACCGACCGTTGGGGCGACCGCCGCGTGTTGTTGCTCGGACTTCTTTCGACTGCCGCGGCGCTGGCCGGGCTGGCGTTGTTCGTGGTGCCGTCGGGCACGCATGTGCCGAACATGGCGACACTCGCGCTCGGCCTGCTGCTGGTTGGCCTGCTCGGCGGTAGCGTCAACGGTTCAAGTGGCCGCGCGGTGATGGCCTGGTTTCGCGACGGCGAGCGCGGCCTCGCGATGAGCATCCGGCAGACCGCGGTGCCGGCCGGCGGTGGTCTGGGCGCGCTGATCTTGCCGGTGCTCGCCTCGAGATTCGGCTTTGCCAGCGCGTACACGGTGCTGGCCCTTGCGTGCGCGATTACCGCGGTGTTTGCCTGGTGCTGGCTGCATGAGCCTTCGCATGCCACAGGCAATAGCGCGGATACGGCTCGCAACGCGGCGATTGCGAGTGCCGCGCCCGCGAAGGTTTCGCCGCTCCGTGACGTGAGCATATGGCGAGTGGCGCTCGGCGCGGGTGCACTATGCGTGCCGCAGCTTGCTGTCGTGACGTTTGGGACCGTCTTCCTTCACGACTTCAGCCGCGCGGGCGTGCTGGCGATCAGCATAACGATGGCTGCGGTGCAACTGGGCGCCGCGATTGCACGGGTCTGGAGTGGAGCGTGGACCGATCGCCGCGGTAATCGACGTGCCTACATGCGCGCCTGCAGTGTGCTGACTGCGGTATTGTTCGCCTCGCTTGCGCTGTTGACGGGACTCGCCGGCATGCACCACGCGGCGATGACTGCGGTGTTCGCGCTGATGATCGTGCTGGGTGGTGTAAGCGCGTCCGCATGGCATGGCGTGGCCTTCACGGAGCTCGCAACGCTTGCGGGGACGAGCCGGGCAGGTACCGCGCTCGCGATCGGCAACACCTGTGTTTTTCTCACGCTGTTCCTGACGCCGCTCGCGATTCCGCTGTTGTTGTCGGTGGGCTCGTGGCCGATGGTGTGGGCGATAGCCAGTATGTGCGCATTGCTCGCGCTGCCGGTGTTTCCGCGCGCGGCTCGCGCAAGCAAGCCGGCAGGAGTGCGCGCTTGCGATGCCACCTGATGAGGCAAGCTCGACCGACGGCATGAAGCTGCCGGCCCCATTTGTTGTTGTTCATGCGACGGGAGCGACGGGATGCGCTCCCGTCGCTGTATTGCTTTCTGGTCGGAAATAAAACAGCGGAGAAAAACTGCGAGAGAAAACTGTCGCATATTCGCTTCGCATAATTATGTATTCCTACTTTGATAGTGCCGCAATGGACTATCAAATCGTCTGCCGGTTTCAGAACGTTCCGATTTTCTCCCCAATGCGGCAGTGGTTTTATGGCCGCCCTTGACTCGCCATTCCAGCTTGGGCGGCCATCAGGCAAGTGCGAAGCGAGCGGGATTTTCCTTGCATGTTCGCCGAATACACCTACAACAATCGGGAGAAATAATCGTGAATCTTCGAGTCATTCTGGCGGACGACCACCCGTTCGTTTTGCTTGGCGTGCGGACTGCACTGGAAATGCACGCCGGTGTCACTATTGTCGGTGAGGCGGTTACGCCTGGTTCGTTGATCAAACTGTTGCAGAGCACGCCTTGCGACGTGCTAGTCACCGACTTGACGATGCCGGAGGTCTCTGGCGCGGTCGACGACGGTCTTGATCTTGTCAGGCGAATCCGATGTGCATGGCCATTACTGCGCATCGTCGTGATGACAGCTCTGACGAACACCGAGATTCTGCGCGCTATCGTGTCAGATGGTGTGATCAGTACGCTCAGTAAGATGGAAACGACCGACGAGCTTTGGCAAGCGATCGAAGCAAGCGGCAAGGGGGAGGTGTACGTCGGCCGCTCCGTCGTCGAAGCGCTCGCCAAGCCTGGCGACGAAGCATGCGAACCGCCACCGGTTTTGCCTTTGTCGCGCAAGCAGGCAGAGGTGATACGAATGTTCGTGCGTGGTTTATCGATTCCTGAGATCGCGGTAGCGCTCGGATGCCATAGCCGAACGGTTAGCCGTCAAAAACGCGAAGCAATGACTAAACTCGGCGTCACCAACGACCCCGGTCTTTTTGCCTATATTCGTGCGCATGGCGTTATGTGAGTTAAATCGCATAGCTAATTAATTATTCATGCGATTTGATTGAACTATTTCGGAGCGCTCTTATTTTTATCCTCCGAAATATGTTGAATGATCGCGACAGGGCCAGTTGCTCCGGAGAGAGCGACAGGAAATCAAGGTACGGGGGAGAAAAAGACAATGAACGAAAACGCTGACTCAAGCACGCCTGTTCGAACCATCATCGCAGACGATCACCCACTGGTTCTGTTGGCAATCGAGAATCTGATGACGGGCTATCCGGACATGCAGATCGTCGGCCGTGCTGCCGACGCAACAGAACTTTTCGCAGAAGCCGATCGTATTCCGTGTGACCTCGTTCTGATGGATCTCTATATGCCATGCGGTTTCTGCGACAGTGCGCTGGAAACCGTCAGGCAGTTCAAGGTCCGCTTTCCGGGGGTTGCACTTGTCGTGCTGACGATGGAAACCGAAGCGGCCGCATTGAAGAAGGTCATCGCGCTCGGTGTCGACGCGTTGATCAGCAAACGCGACCGGCTCGATCTGATTCATGTGGCAATCGTCACCGCGCTGGCTCATGAGTGCTACCTCGGACCTGCGGTGCGATCGTTGATTGCCGACGCGACGGTCGCGCAACGCCTCGATTTTGTCCGGCAAATGTTGTCGCGTCGTGAGCTTGAGGTGTTCACGCAATACGCTTCCGGGTTTGGTGTGACGGAGATTGCCGGCCGCCTTGAGCGTAGTGTCAAGACAATCAGCGCACAGAAATGTACCGCGATGCGCAAGCTCGGTTTGCACAGTGACGCGGAACTGTTCCGCTTCGCCGTCGAGCACGGCGTGGTCTCTGAAGACTGCCTGAAAAACCGGCGTTAAGCCGATGGGACGTCACGCCGGTCCGGTGGCGTGGCGAACAGAAGATGCACTTGGCATATCCCGGGGAGGCACGTCGCGTGCAGGGAGTGCCAGTCGATAACACAACAAAAAATGACACAAAAAATCCGCGTCATCGTGGCCGACGATCACGATTGCGTTCGTGTTGGCGTGATGCGCCTGTTGCAATCGGTCCCTCACATAGAGATAGTCGGCGAGGCGGTTGATACCCAGATGCTGGCCGAATTGCTCGACACCCATGCGTGCGACGTCGTGGTGTCGGATATCGGCATGCCGGGCATCGACGGAGCCAGCAACGTCGTATCTTTCCTGCGCCGCCTGTTCCGGGCTCGCCCGCACCCCAGCGTCGTTATCCTGACGATGATTTGTCATGCGCACATGCTTTCCGGTTTGTTGCACCTGGGCGTGGCCGGAATCATCGACAAACGCGACACCGCCAGGTCGTTGATCGAAGCTATCGAGGCAGCCGTCGCCGGCGGCGTTTATCTGTCTGATCAGGCACGCATCGCGATAGACACATCCGATGCGCCGCCGCAGCCGCGCGCTGGCGTGCTAAGTGCACGCGAATGGGAGGTCTTCCAGCTATATGTGCAGGGTCTGACAGTCCATGAGATTGCGGTACGTCTGCAACGTAGCGGTAAGACCATCAGCACGCAGAAGCGTAGCGCGATGCGCAAGCTCGGTCTCGAAACAGAAAACGACCTCATCGACTACGCGCGACAGATAGGCTTAACCTGACAGCCGCGTGAGAGAACTATCCTTGGACAGTCAATGCTCCTTACGACTTTAGGAGTCTTCTGATTGGTTGCGCGACGTTACCGTTTCATAGTTCTGAGTTGACTGTGGCTCGACTTCCAACACTCGCATGACGAAAGCTGTTATTTCGCGATGCTGTGCGCTGCCGGGCCAGGAAAATTCGGGCAGATGTTCAACGGCTGGAGTGATGCACCGTCTGCCATTTGAACAAAGACTGGGGGCGGAATGGTAGCGTTAGGTAAGCGATTATTGGTCGAGGGGAGTGGAACGGCGTGGGTGGTGTTCATCGGCTGCGGCAGCGTCGTATTGAACACTGGCGCGCCCCAGCAAGGCTACAGTGTGCTTGAGATGTCGCTCGCGTTCGGCCTCGCGCTTGTCACTGCGAGCTATGCGTTCGGCACCCTCTCCGGCGCGCATTTTAATCCTGCAGTCACGATCGGTTTTACGGTCGCACAACGATTCCCGGTTCGGGACTTGCTGCCCTATATCGCCGCCCAGATTCTCGGAGCGACTGCAGCTGCGGGACTGCTCGCTTATGTAGCGAGCGGCCGTCCGGGTTTTGACCTGGCCGCGAGCGAATTCGCAGCGAACGGTTTTGGCGATCATTCTCCTGCCGACTATCAACTACATTCCGCGCTCGTCATCGAGCTTGTTCTGTCGTTCGCGTTCGTCATGGCGAGCCTGATGTTGGCCAGTCGGCGAAGGTCGAGGCAGATCGCGCCGCTCGTCATCGGTGCGTGTCTGACGATCGTGTACATGGTATCGATTCCGGTTACCAATGGCTCCATCAATCCTGCTCGCTCAACCAGTCAGGCCCTGTTCGTCGGCAACTGGGCGCTTGACCAGCTCTGGCTGTTCTGGGCGGCGCCTTTGCTGGGTGGCGTTGCCGCAGGTGCGTTGTTTTCATTTCTGTGCTGCAAGTCCCGACGGTACGCGGCCTCGTTCGCTCTTGGTCAGGGCGAGGTCGCGTGAGCGCCGCCACATGTCATTTCATGATGCCTTTCACGAAACTACTGCGTGGTGTCGTGCTCGGTGTCGTGATGAGGCGGATGCTGGGGCGTGTATCGCGGTGCCTGCTTGCAGCGTTGGTGTTTGTTGGCATGCAGATGCAGCCGGCGGCAGCCCAGCCGGCCACGGGTGGACCGTATCCTTCAGCGGGCGGCGCGGTTCCTGCCAGCTTGAGCATTGGCGTTCTGGCTAGTGGTTGGTTGCCCTTTGACGGGCTTCAGGACGGTGAGCCAACTGGCTTGAGCGCCGACTATCTGCGCATGCTGGTTGGGCCGAATGTCGTGATTCAGCCGAAAACGTTCCCTGACATGCCACAACTGCTGGCCGCCGCCTGCGCAGGCGACGTCGATCTGGTCATGAGTCTCGCTCGCACACTCGAACGGGAACGTTGTTTCAGCTTTACTGCGCCGTACTTCCAGGCGTCTGCATCGGTCGTGGTCCGTCGCAACGGCGCCGTGTATGTGAACGCCGCTCAGCTTGCGGGTGCGCGCCTCGCGGTCGAGAAAGGATTTGCGCTGGAACGCTCGTTGCGCGAACGCTTCCCACGCGCCCATCTCGAGATTTTCACCACTACACACGCCGCGTTGCAGGCGGTCGCGCAAGGTGGCGCCGACGCCTATTTTGGCTTCACACCGTCCATTCAGTACGCGCTGAGCGCCGAAGAATTTCGCGGGCTGCAAGTTGCTTTCGAGGAGCGCAACAGACTTGCTGACTTACGCTTTGCTGTGCCACGTAACCACGTGGCGTTGCGTGACCAACTCGACCGCGCGCTCGCGGCGATGAATCCGGCCGATGATGCGGCGATCCGCGCACGCTGGCTATCCGGCAATTTCGACCCGCAAGCGACGCTTACTGCGCGCCCGCTCGTTCCGACACCGCAAGAGAAGCGGCGCACCCGGCAACAGCCGGTGACCGGCAGCGCGGGCGAGCAGGGCGTGTGGAGCGTGACCGCGGTGCGCCTTCTGCCGTTGTTAATCGGCATCGGCCTCGTACTGCTGGTTACGTTGCGCGCCTATTTGCTGTTGAAGCGTGAAGTCAGGCTGCGCAAACAGACCGAACGCGAGCTTGAGCTACAACTGAATTTCCAGGAAACCATGATGGAGATGGTTCCTTATCCGCTTGTTGCCAAGGATCTGGAGGGGCGCTATATCGCAATCAACCGGGCATATGAAGAGGCGTGTGGCCTAAGCCGTGAAGCAGTAATCGGGCGCACGGCCGTGGATGTCCAGACTTGGGGCGAAGCCAACAGTCACGTTCTGGATGAACTCACGCGCAAGATGCTGACAGGTGGTGAGATCGCCCAGGCGGAACTCCAGTTCGAGCGCGGAGCCGGAGATCTGCGGCACGGTCTGTTCTGGACACGGATCTGTCGCAACAGCGACGGCAGGCCGAGTTGCGTGCTGGGCACGATGGTCGACATTACCGATATCCGGCGTGCTGAAATGCTCGCCCGCGAAACCGAACGGCGCCTGTTTGACGTAACTCACTCATTGCCGGCCGTCGTATTTCAACTGCGCCGCACCGCGGACGGTACCTATTCGTTTCCGTATATCGGCGGCGACACGCGACATCTGCTGGGTGGCAACGGCGCGTCGTCGATGAGTTACGAAGAGATCGATTTCGGACGTGTGTGTGAGGAAGATCGGCATTTCGTGCTGGCCGAGCTGGAACGATCCGCGCGTTGCGCGACGCCGGTGAATATGGAATTTCGCTTCAAAGTCGATGACGAGCTCAGGTGGGCGCGCGCGGAGCTGGTGCCACGCCGCGAAAAGGATGACAGCGTTGTGTGGAGCGGCTACTGGGTTGATGCGAGCGTTGAGCACGCGCGCTCTGAGGAACTTGCGCGGGCGCGAGACGTGGCCGAAGCGGCTTCGCGCGCAAAAGACGACTTTGTCGCGATGATGAGTCACGAAATCCGTACGCCAATGAACGGCGTGCTCGGTCTCGTCGAGGTGCTGGAACGCACGCCACTCGATGCGGATCAAGGGGAAATGCTGAGCATGATCCATGAGTCGGCTGGCGCGCTGCTGCAGATCCTGGACGACTTGCTCGACTATTCGAAAATCGAAGCGGGACGGTTGACGATCGAAGCCGAACCGATCGACATGCGCGAGCTGGTCGACAACGCGGTTGGATTGCTTGCGGGCCGCGCGCACGAGAAGGGGTTGAAAGTACGCGTGGATATCGCACCTGAGGTTGCGGCTACGTTACGTGGCGACAGCGTGCGATTGCGGCAGATTCTGTTCAATCTGCTCGGCAACGCCATCAAGTTTACGCCGCAGGGCGAGGTCGACGTGCAGGTTGCGATGGTCGATCAGTCCGGCAACGCCCAGACGCTTGAGATGACCGTCGAGGATACGGGCATCGGCATTGCGCCAGAGGTCCAAGCCCGGCTTTTCGAGCCGTTCGTGCAGGCGGAGACGTCTACCACTCGCCGCTTCGGCGGTACGGGTCTTGGCCTGACGATCTGCCGAAAGCTGATCGACCTGATGAACGGCACGCTCGAATTGCGTAGCGAACCTGGGGTCGGTACACGTATGACAGTACGTCTAACCATGCCTGTGGAATCGCAGCATTACTCCCTGAGCGGCCTGCGCGGCAAGCGTGGCGTTGTAGCGACGGGCGACGCGCGAGTCGCGCAGGCGCTGATGAATTTTGGCCAGGCCCTCGGACTCGAGTTGCGGCAAGTGTCGCCGCGTGCGGTCGAACAGCGTGATCCGGCTGCACTGGGCGGAGTGGATATGATTTTCGCGAGCGAAGATGTGATGCTGCCGGCAAAGGTCGACTCCAATTTGCGGATCATTCGTCTGACAGAAAAGCCAAAGCCGACGGGCTACCGTATTTTTGAGAACAACGTGCGCGTCAGTATCAACCCGATTTCGTGGCGCGGTCTCGGCGCGGCATGCGCGGCGGCGATGACTGGCTTGCCGCCGGTGGCGTCGCGATCTGGGGTCAAGTCGAGCACGGGTGAAGGCACCACGGTACCACCGGACCGCGAACGGGCCATTGCCAGCGGACGGTTGATCCTGGTTGCCGAAGACCATCCGGTCAATCAGGAATTGATCCGTCATCAATTGGCATTGCTCGGTTTTGCCTGCGATGTGACGAACGACGGCGCCGAGGCATTGGCCGCACTGGAACAAACCAGCTATGGATGTCTGATCACGGATTGCCACATGCCAAACCTGTCCGGTTACGAACTGGCGCGGCGTATTCGGGAGCAGGAGCGCGGCGGCGCACGCCGTCTGCCGATCCTGGGAATTACGGCCAATACCGCGCCTGAAGACCTGAAGTTATGCCGTGACGCGGGCATGGATGACTGCCTCGTCAAGCCGACGCGGCTTGCCACGCTGCGCGACTACCTAAGCCGGTGGTTTGGCACGGATAGCGCGTGGCAAGCCGCACCGGCTGAAACCGTCGGCGTGGTGCAAATTTCCGGCGCGGCTACGCATAGCGCCCCCGAGCCATTCGTTCCAGTCGATCTGAGTCACATGACGCAGCTGTGGGGGAGCGAATCGACGGTCAAGGCATTGCTCGATTCGTTCGTTTCTTCAGTACGCGAAGACGTGCAGGCGCTGTTACCGTTACTTGAGCACGTCGAAGTCGAGCGTCTGCGCGAGTGGCATCATCGCGTGGCGGGGGCGGCGAGCGTGCTGCGGTATCCGCCGCTGCTTGGCGCGTTGGAAGACTATCGTCGGGACATCACCATCAAGACACCGGAACGCTTGCGCAGCGAGGGACTGGAGTTGGTCCGCAAATGCCATGCCATGCTGGATGGGATCGAGGAGCAGGCTGCACTGCTCGCATGACGTTGGTCGCCTCACGCTGCGGCACTATGAGGCCTTGTTGCCCCGTTTGAGCGACCGGATTGGCGTGTTAAGCGCTAAACCAGACGACGATCCGTCCAGGCGAAAAAAAACGCGGCCGAAGCCGCGTTAAAGATTTGGAGACATCCCTCGATGAAGGAGTCACTTCTCGCAACCGGAAGCATAATCGGGACAGCGCAAAAGATTCACTACAAAATGCGCAATTAACTGTTCGTAAATATCGATGAAAGGTTCGCGCCGGCTCTACTCCGAAAATAGTCGACGGTGAAATCCACAAACGAGCGCGTCGTAGCGGATACATGCCGACGTCCGGGATACACCAGCGAAACTTCCTTGTCAGCATCTTTGATTCGGTAATCGGGCAGCACCTGCACGAGCGTACCGTTCGTCAGATCCGCCGAGACGTGGTTTTCCGGCAGAATCGTAATGCCCATATCGGCGAGCGCCGCCTGGCGCAACATCACCGCGTTGTTCACCGCATAGCTGGCTTTCATCTTGACGGTGACTTCTTTTCCGTCGGCGCCGACGAAACACCATTCTGCGCTATGAATCCTGGATGACGGCGCCAGAAAAGGGTGCGCAACAAGTTGCGCCGGGGTGGATGGCTTGCCCGACGCGGCGAGGTAGGCGGGCGATGCAACCGCCACCGAACGGACCTTGAACAAAGCGCGCTTGATCAACGTGCCACCGCTGACCTGTCCCGGCACCACGATGCCGACGTCAAAACCCTCTTCAACCAGATCGACCGGCCGGTGCAGCAGGGTGACCGCCAGTTTGACCCGTGGGCACTGCTGGCGATAACGCTGCAGTAGCGGCGTCAACGCAAATAGCGAAAATGACGCGACGGCCACGAGTTTCAGCGTACCGGATTGATCGGTCGCACTTTGAGAAACGCGGGACTCTATGGCATCCAGCTGATCGAGAAGCTGCCGGCAGCCTTCGGCATAGGCGAGCCCGGCTTCGGTCAGCGACAGGCTGCGCGTGGTCCGGTTGACAAGCCGCGTATCGAGGTGCGTTTCGAGCAGCGCGACATAGCGCGTCACCACTGCATTGGAGATGTCCAGACTCGCAGCCGCGCGTCCGAAAGAGCCGCTTTCGGCGACTTTCAGAAAGACGCGCATGGCCTGCAGTTGGTTCATCGTGATAGTGGACTTGGTCGGGAGCGCCTGCGCTCATGGAACTGCTGGTGTTCGGTTGAGCGCGGAGAGAAACCGTGCCGTTTGCGGCGGTGCTCCGTGACGCGAAGTGCTAATGCTGGCTGTAACAGATGGGCATCGTAATCGCCAAACAAACTGCCTGGTAAAAGAACCGGCCGAATAGCCATGATGAGACTTCCGAACGCACGATGTCGCAGAGTCGCAACGTTTTAATTAGATAAGCATCGCTAAATATTAAACGAGATAAATCGACGGCCTTGTGGCTCAAGGCTCGCCAATATTGCGATACCGATCTTTCGAATAAGTAAAAAAATATTTTGTGCGAACACGCGTGGTGTCTCTGAAAGTTGGGCACCTAAACTCCGCCCTGCAAATCAAGCCCGTCTGCAGCGGTCGCTGTGAATGAAGCCGCCCCGAGCCTGCAATCGTGCTGTGCAAATAAATCGAGTCGAGGACTCAATAATCACACGTTATCTGGAACATCATGAAAAAGATTCTGATCCTTGCGGCGGTTTCCGCGACGTTCGCTAGCGCCGCCCATGCGCAGAGCAGCGTGACGCTGTACGGTGTCGTCGATGCTGGCTTCACATATGTGCAAAACGAAGTTTCCCCCGGCGATACGCCGAAGCATGCCGCGTCGTTCGGCGTGACGAGCGGCAATGCGTCGGGCAGCCGTTGGGGCATGCGTGGTCGTGAAGATCTCGGCGGGGGTTACGCGGCGATTTTCACGTTGGAAAACGGTTTTAACGTTGCCAATGGCACAACGGGGCAAGGTAACCGCAGCTTCGGCCGCCAGGCCTTTGTCGGCGTTTCGAGCAACTATGGCACGCTGACCTTGGGTCGCCAGTACGACTCCATGGTCGACTATGTCGGGCCGTTGACCGCAACCGGCAGTTGGGGCGGTGTGTATCTCGCCCATCTCGGCGACAACGACAACGCCAACGCATCGATGCGCATCAACAACTCGGTGAAGTACCAGAGCGCGAACTATGACGGTTTCTCGTTCAGCGGTCTGTATGGCTTTTCCAACCAGGCCGGCGCTTTCGCGAATGATCGCGCCTACAGTGCGGCTATGGGTTATTCGAACGGCGGCCTGAAGCTGGCTGCCGGTTATCGCCAGGTTCAAGGTCTCGGCGGCAACGCGAACGGTGCGGTCCAGGACGGCGCGCCGACCATCGGCGTGGCGGGCGAGCGTCAGCGGCAGCGTACGTGGGGCGCCGGCGGTAGCTACACATTCGGCCCGGCTTCGGTTGGCCTCGTGTACACGCAAAGCCGCTTTAACTTTGTCGCCAATGACGCGTCGGTGCGTTATAGCAATTACGAAGTCAACGCGCATTACAACCTGACGCCGGCGTTGTCGTTCGGTGCGGCGTACACGTACATGCAGGCGTTGCAGAACACGCCGGGCGTGTCCAACGGTTCGAGCCACTGGAACCAGATCGGCCTGCAGGCTGACTATGCGCTGTCGCGTCGTACCGACCTGTACCTCGAAGGCGTCGCGCAAGTTGGCGCGAAGGGCAACAAGATTGGATCGCAAGTGTTCGGTACCGATGCGCCGTCGTCGGGCAGGAGCCAAGGCCTGGTGACGACGGGTATTCGTCACCGCTTCTAAAACGCCTTGCTGCAGGAAGAGAAAGCACCGTTCGCGGTGCTTTTTTCTATTGGCAGATGCGATTGCGCATCGTCGTCGCGTCGGGTGTCCCCAGATACAAACGTGTTCGACGGATTTGCACTAGTATTTGGTGGCTCCGCGCGCATCCGGGTTTTCGGTGCGGCGGTGCATCAAGTCCGGAGAAGACGATGATTGCACTTCGAAAGCTGAATCTGGCTGTGGTGTTGTGGGCGTTGGCGTCGGGTGTCGCCTTCGCGGATACGGTGGCGTTGAAAGCGGACCTCGAGCCGTCGAGCGAAGTGCCGCCGCGAGTGAGCCACGGGCACGGTCTGTTGAACGCCACGTTCGATACGTCGACCAAAACCCTGCAATGGACTGTGACCTACGAGGGGCTGAGCGGTCCGGCAACCGCCGCACATTTCCATGGCCCCGCGCCGGTCGGGCAGAACGCCAAGGTCCAGGTGCCGGTCGGGAAAGAAGCGCTGGCAAGTCCGATCAAAGGATCGGCGGCGCTCTCCGAGCAGCAGGTGACGGACTTGATGGCGGGCCAGTGGTACTTCAATGTTCATACCGCGCAGAACCCGATGGGTGAAATTCGCGGGCAGATCTTGCCGGCGAACTAGATAGGAGAAACATCCGGTCGGCGCGGTGGCGCGCGCTTGTTCAGGATTAGAAGCCACCGTCCACCGACGCATCGGCGAACGCACGTACCATGGCGGGACACTAGCGAAGGAGCGTGTCCCGATGAGTTGGCAAAGTGCACTCGCGTGCTGGTATCTGCGCAGACAGTTCCGGCCGCAAACCCTCAAACCGGACATCAATGTCGAGAAGGCACGCGCGTTGACCGCCAAGCGCGTCTGGTCGCCGAAAGTACCCGCTGGCTGGCGTCTGCGGGAGTTGCAGGAGGCGAAGGATTGGCCGCTGCAGGGCGAGTGGATCGAACGCGTCGACGGCGTTTCGAGCGCCCCTACCCATCCGACCGTGCTGTATTGCCACGGCGGTGGCTATTACTTCTGCTCGCCGCGTACGCATCGCTCGCTGGTGTTTGGTCTGGCGACGCGTGCCAACGCGCCGGTCTTTTCGCTCGATTACCGGCTTGCTCCGGAGCATCGTTTCCCGGCTGCGCTCGATGATGCGACCGCGGCTTACCGGCGGTTGGTGGCCGACGGCACGCCGCCCGAGTCGATCGTGATTTCAGGCGACTCGGCGGGCGGCGGCCTCGCGCTGGCCACGCTTGTTGCCTTGCGCGATGCCGGTGACCCGCTGCCTGCTGGAGGCTTGCTGTTCTCCCCATGGACCGATCTGGCCGCCGCCGGCGCCTCGATCCGCAACAATGACGGTCTCGATCCGATGTTCAGCGGCCCCGCGATCGCTCGCGCCGCGCAGGTCTATCTCGGTGACGCCCCGGCTACGCATCCGTACGCTTCGCCGGTTTATGCCGACCTGCGCGGCTTGCCGCCGCTCTTCATCATGGCGGGCAGCACGGAGGTCTTGCTGGATGACTCGCAACGCGTCGCCGATAACGCACGCGCCGCAGGCGTCGACTGCGAATTCGAAGTGTGGAAGAAAATGCCGCACGTCTGGCCGTTGTTCACGCCGTTCATCCCGGAAGGAGGCCGCGCGCTCGACCGCGCCGCGGCATTTGTGCGCCGCGTGACGAGTACAACGGGCGGGCGTGGCACAGCCGCTCAACCGTCCAGCGTGACGTCGATCGCCTGATAGGCGCTCTCCACTGCCTGCTGGCCGTATTGCCGCTCCAGCCGCCGCACGGTGAAGTGGCCGTGCGCGACTTGCTGGAAGTGGTCGATGAACACGGTATTGACCATCGCGCCGAGCACTGCGCCGATCGCCGGAATCGATTTGGCGGCGATCTGCTCGCTCACCTGCACCGAGAATCGCGCGGCAATCGTATTGAGCAGGCGCAGCAAGGCGGCGGAGCCATGCGCGGTGAAGCCTTTCGTCGCGATTTCTGATGACGCCTTCGACACCGCCTGCGCGAGCGCGCCGCGCATGATGAAGTAGCCGAAGTCGGCGTCGTCGTCGGCTTTCGAGGTGCCGCCCATACCGAGCACGGTGAGGCATTGCAACTGCGTGTCGATCGACGCCAGATCCTCGCCCTCGCTGCGCGCGATGTCGCAGATCGAGCGGAACATCAGCGTGGTCGTGACGGGCAACTCGACCGGCAGCGCGAACAGACCGAACGCGCCGCCGGCCGCACCCGTCGTGGCCACGGCGAATTTGTGCAGCAGATTGCTCGGCTTGTCGGGCACGATCAGCGGCGAGGCGCCCGCTTGCCGCCCCAAGGTGCGCAGTGCGATCGAGAGGCACTTGCGCAGTGCCAGTTCTGTCGCATCGGTGACCTTTTCGTTGGCAAAAGCCGGTATGCGCGAGAGCAGCTTTTCGAGCGGCGCGCCGACGATGCTGGCCAGTTTCATCGCCAGCGCGGGGCTCTCCAACTCGTGTTTCGCGCGTCGCAACGCGCTCAGATCGTCGTCCGATAATGAATGTGCTGCGAGCGAACTCTGCTCCATGTGCCTCCCTGGCGTCATGTGTTTCCATTCTTCAGTCGATTGCCGCTACGGTAAACCGCGCCGGCGGGTTCAGCTTAGAGCATCGCCCCGTGGTATGATTCCCGATTGTTTGACGAGTCAACTGTTGCACTATCAAAAATGGCTGTCCATACCGCGGCCCACCACTCGAGTGGGCAAGTCTTACCGTTTCGTGAGTCGCTGCTAGCGATGCTCGGTGTTTCCTTCGTTTCGATGCTGGTCGCGCTGGATCAGACCGTGGTCGGCACCGCGTTGCCCACCATCGTCGCGGAACTGAAGGGTTTCGAGCTCTATGCGTGGGTTGCCACGTTATATCTGCTGACCTCGGTGATCACCGTGCCGATTTTCGGCCGCCTCGGCGATTACTATGGGCGCAAGCCATTCGTGATCGCATCGATCGTCGTATTCACGGCGGCGTCAGTGCTGTGCGGCGCCGCCAACAACATGCTGTTCCTCGTGCTCGCGCGCGGCTTGCAGGGCATCGGCGGCGGCATGCTGGTCGGCACCGCCTTTGCCTGCATTCCTGATCTGTTCCCCGACTCGGTCGTGCGTCTGCGCTGGCAGGTGCTGATGAGTTCGGCGTTCGGCATTGCGAACGCAGTGGGTCCGTCGCTCGGTGGTTTCCTCACGCAGTACTACGGCTGGCGCTCGGTGTTCTATGTGAATCTGCCGGTCGGTCTGTTGTCCCTATTTTTCGTCTGGCGTTTCCTGCCGCATCTGCGGCACATCGAGCACGAAGGCAAGATGCGGCTTGATTGGCCTGGCGCGCTGCTGATCGCGGTGGCGCTCGGCTCGCTGCAACTGTTCGTTGAGTTCTTGCCGAAGCATGGCGTCACGTTGAGCGTCTGCGCGTTGCTCGTATTGAGCGTCGCCTCAGCATACGGCCTGTGGCAGTGGGAAAAACGCTGCCCGACGGCGATTCTGCCGGTAGATATGTTTCGCAATCCCAGTCTGTCCGCGCTTTTTACGCTGGCCGTGCTTGGTGGCTTCACGATGTTTTCGTTGCTGTTCTACGCGCCGTTGTTGTTTCAGGGTGGCTTCGGGATGTCGCCGAAAGAAGCGGGGCTCGTTATTACGCCGCTCGTCGTGTTCATTACGATCGGCAGTATTGCCAACGGCCGTATCGTCTCGCGTGTGCGCAATCCGAATCTGATGCTGTACATTGGCTTCGCCCTGGTGGCGCTGGCGTGTCTCGGCGTGGTCGTTGCGACGCATTCCATGCCCCAATGGCTGCTGATGTCGTTCATGGTGCTCGGTGGCCTTGGTCTCGGCTTCGTCATGCCGAATCTAACGATCTTCGCGCAGCAGACGGCCGGCCGTGAGCATCTTGGCATTGCCACGGCGCTGCTGCAGTCGCTACGGATGATCGGCGGGATGATCGGCACGGCGCTGACCGGCACCCTGGTTAGCCATATGTACGCCAGCGGCGTGCGCAGCGCGCTGGAGAACGATCACGCGTCGCAATGGTTCACCGACCTCGGCGATCCGCAAATCCTGATCAATCGCGACGCGCAAACCACCTTGCTCGGCCAACTGCAGCATGCGGGTCACAACGGCGCGATGTTGCTGGAGAGCGCGCGTGAGTCGCTCGTCGCGGCGATTCATCTGGGTCTCGCGATGGCGGCGATCATTGCCGTAGTGTCCGTGTGGCAAAGCCGCCGCGTGCCGCCAATCAAGCTCCAGCGCAAGCTCGAGCCGGTGATTCACGCGGATTGATTTTTTAGCCTTATCGTTTTACTGACAGATCATGGAAGAACAGGACCGCGTCGCCGTTATGCAGCAATTCGGGCGCACATATCGGGCATTCATGTCGGCGTTCGAGGCCCAGGTTGGCCAGCCTTTGCCGCGCTGGCGTATTCTGCTCGCACTGCACGAGCAAGCCGGCGAGTCGTCGCAGAAGCGGCTGGTTGAACGCTTGCGCGTCGATCCGGGCGCGCTCACGCGGCAGTTGAAAACGCTCGAGGGTTTAGGCTGGATTGCGCGCAGCATGGATACGCGCGATAACCGCGTGACCAATGTGCGCTTGACGGAAGCCGGGCAGGCAATAACCAAAGCCAGCCTGCCGCGCCGCAACGCTTTTTTGCATGACACGATGACGGCATTGCCGGATGAGGCGCTCAGCGCGCTCTCAGGGGCCTTGAAGATGCTGGAAGAGCGGATCGGTGAGGTGGCGGCGACGGCTAACGCTGCAAACGCAGAGTCGGCTGATGTCGCGCAAGCGTTGGACGTGGCTAACACCGGCTCGACGCGTTAGGGCATCGCAGATGAACGTGGCGCCGATCAAGCGCCGCGTTTGCCATGCATGACATGGCCTGCATCGAAGCCATGAACCTCAGCAGCATCGCAAACGGCGCGCTACATCACCGTGGCGCGCCGTTTTCATCAGAAGCGAATCAGAAGAACGTTTCGATCACTTCCGTGACGCGGTACGACGGATCGAGCACCAGCACCTGACGCCACTTGTCGAACGTCAGGCACGGATGCGAGATGTCGAACGCGATCATGTCGCCCACCTTCAGATCGGCGCCGGCGGGAATCCGCAGATACGCGTGCTGATCCATCAAGCCGAAAATCTCCCAACCTTCGCTCGCCGCGATATCGCGCGGCGCCTCGGTGCCCGGACGGTAGTGGCGCGCCGGTTCGGGCATGCCCGCGTCGAAAGCGGAATCGCGCTTGCCGAGACCGACGATCGCGCGATCCGGTTCCGGAATCGACTGCACGTAGGCCCACAGTTGCAACGCCGGCAACAGGCCTTCGCCCATTTTCTTCGCGACCGGATTACGCGCGAAGATGTCGGTTTGCGCCTTGCGGTAGACCCCGACGTCATGCGTCAGATAGCAGCCGGGCCGCAGCACGACTTCGACCTTGCCGGTCTCCGAGGCTTTCACGAATTCTTCCGCGACCACGTCGTACCAGGCCGAACCGGCGCCTGACAGAACGGCCGGTGTACGGGCAAAACGTCCTTCCTCGACCAGTGCGCGCGTAACGGCGACAGCGCTTTGCAGGAACTCGCGCACTTCGTGTTCTTCCTTCAGCACGCCTTCATACAATTCGACGCCTGCCAGCTTAAGCACATCCGGATAGCGTGCGATCGCTTCGAGCACCGCGTTGCGCTGCGCTTCGTCGCGTACGCCGGTGCGGCCGCCCGGTACGCCGAGTTCGAGCAATACCTGCAACGGCTTGCGCACCGAGGTGAAAAACTCGCCCAGTTGTTCGACACCCTCGACCGAATCGACAAGGCAGAAGAACTCGAAATCGGGATCGCTCAGCAACTCGGCGACCATCATCATGTTGCGGCGGCCGACCAGCTGGTTGGCCATCAGGATCCGCGACACGCCGCCGTGATATGCCGCGCGCACCTGGTGCGCGGTGGCGAGCGTGATGCCCCATGCGCCGGTTTCGAGTTGACGGCGAAACAGTTGCGGCGCCATGGTGGTTTTGCCGTGCGGCGCGAGCTTGACGCCATATTCGGCGACGAACGCCTGCATCCACTTCAGATTGTGTTCCACACGATCCGCGTATAGCACGGCGGCGGGCAGGCTCACGTCTTCGTTTAGCAGGTTCCACTCGAGGCGCGCCGCATCCATGAGCTGGATGCTGGTGCCCGGGACCATGCCCAAGCCCTTGCTATAAGGATCAATTGTTGCGCCCTGATAGTTTGTAACTTTCATGTGTCCCTGCTCCATCGTCCGGTTAAATTGAATCAAAGTTGACTTTACTATGTTACCGAAAGTACGATGCGTGAACGAATGTTATTTAGTACCACGGTTTCCCGGAGTCTGTTTGTAAGCCTTCACGGGACGCCCGCGATCTCCTCACACCGCCTCAATGAACTCAACCGCCGAGCCGCTGGCCTTCGATATCGTCGCGCGCATTGCCGAGTGCGCGCCGGAACTGCGTTCGGCCGAACGGAAGGTTGCCGCGCTGATTCTCGACGATCTGACCGGCGCGTCGCGTGCCAGTATCGGCGCGCTTGCCCAGCAGGCCGAGGTGAGTGTCGCGACGGTGACCCGTTTTGCGAAGGCGGTGGGTTGCCGCGACGTGCGGGAGTTGAAGTTGCGGCTCGCGCAGGCTGCGGCGGTCGGTCAGCGCTTCCTGCAAGCGGGCGGCCCTACCGATGCCCCGGAGCCCATCGCCACTCGCGTTTTCGACGAACTGCAAACCGCGCTGGCCCATAACCATCAACTTCTTCGTCAGGCGCCTTTAGCGGAAGCGGCAGCCGCCTTGCGCGCCGCGCGCATGATCTATGTATTCGGCATGGGCGGTGGGTCGACCGCGTTGGCTGACGAAATGCGCTTCAGGCTCGTGCGGCTCGGCCGCCCGGTCGCGACCTATCAGGACGGCTTGTTGCAGCGGATGGTGGCGAGCACCGTGTCGCGCGAGTGCGTGGTGATCGCGCTGTCCACCACCGGGCGTGTGCCCGAGATGGTCGAGAACTGCAAGATCGCGCGCAGCTATGGAGCCAGCGTGATTGCGCTGACCGCGCCGGCTTCGCCGTTGGCGAGGCTGGCCGATTGGGTGATCCCGATCGTCGCTTTTGAAACCGATTTCATTTACAAGCCGTCGTCGTCACGTTACGCGATGATGATGGCGCTCGACGTTCTCGTTACCGAACTCGCCGTCAGTCAGGGTGACGAGAGCCGCGAATTGCTGCGCCGCATGAAGCACGCGCTCGATACGCACCGTGGCGGTGGCGATCGACAACCATTAGGAGACTGATCCATGCATTCGCATCCCGAAGCCGCCGATACGCTGATCGTCGGCGCGCAACTGTACGACGGCACGGGCGCACCGCCGGTCGAACGCGACGTCGCGATCCGTGATGGCCGCATTGCCGCGATCGGCAATCTGTCGAACTGGCTTGCTGAAGAGGTGATCGAGGCCAATGGCCGTGCGCTGGCGCCGGGCTTCATCGACGTTCATACGCATGACGACACGCACGTGATCCGCTCGCCGCAAATGCTGCCGAAGATCACCCAGGGCGTGACGACGGTGATCGTCGGCAACTGCGGGATCAGCGCGTCGCCGGTTTCGTTGAAGGGCGATCCGCCCGATCCGATGAACCTGCTCGGCGAGCGTGACGCGTTTCAGTACCCGACGTTCGCTGCGTATGTCGAGGCGGTGAACGCGGCGCGTCCCGCGGTGAATGTCGGTGCGCTGATTGGGCACACGGCGTTGCGCAGCAACCAGATGGACCGCCTGGACCGGGCGGCGACCGGGCAGGAGATCGAAGGCATGCGCGCGCAGCTCGAAGAGGCGCTGGCAAACGGTGCGTTGGGCCTGAGTTCGGGCCTCGCGTACGGCTCCGCCTTCTCCGCACCGACCGAAGAGGTGATGGCGCTGGCCGAGCCGCTCGCCGCCGCTGGCGCGCTTTACACGACGCATATGCGCACCGAGTTCGACGCGATTCTCGACGCAATGGACGAAGCTTACCGGGTGGGCCGTCACGCGCATGTGCCGGTGGTGATTTCGCATCTGAAGTGCGCGGGGCCGTCCAACTGGGGGCGTAGCGAAGAGGTGCTGAAGTCGCTGGAAGGCGCGCGCCGCTTGCAGCCGATCGGTTGCGACTGCTATCCGTACAACCGCAGTTCGTCGACGCTCGATCTGAAGCAGGTGACGGGCGACATCGACATTACGATTACGTGGTCGGAGCCGCATCCCGAGATGGCGGGCAAGCTGGTGAAGGAGATAGCCGCCGAGTGGGGCGTCACGCAACAGGAGGCGGGCAAGCGTTTGCAGCCTGCGGGCGCGGTTTATCACAACATGTCCGAGGACGATGTTCGGCGGATTCTGTCGCATCCTGCGACGATGGTCGGCTCAGATGGTTTGCCGAACGATCCGTTGCCGCATCCGCGTTTGTGGGGCGCGTTTCCGCGCGTGCTCGGCCACTACGCGCGCGATGCGAAGCTGCTGCCGCTCGAAGAGGCGGTGCGCAAGATGACCAGCTTGTCGGCGCACCGGTTTGGTCTCGCGCAGCGCGGCGAGGTGCATATCGGTTATCACGCGGATCTGGTGTTGTTTGATCCCGCCAGGGTTCGCGACGTGGCGACGTTCGAGAACCCGCAGCAGGCCGCTGATGGTATCGACGCGGTGTGGGTGAATGGCGTGTTGACTTACCGCGATGGCGCGGTGACTGGCGAACGGGCAGGGCATTTTGTGGCGCGCGGTGCGGCGTCGAAGGGTGATGCGCACGGCGCGTTTTGATTTTTTCGATCGAGCGATTGGGGCGCGTGTGGTGGTTTTGCTGGATGCGCGCCGGACTTTTAAAGGAGTTGGATGATGAAGCGATATGGCGTTGAAGGTGGCAAGGGTACCGGTGGTCAACATATGCCGTTTGCTCGGGCCGTTGAGGCGGACGGCTGGTTGTTCGTTTCCGGGCAGACGCCGATGGAAAACGGTGAGGTGATCAACGGCGGTATCGTTGAGCAATCGCACAAGGCGATTCAGAATGTGTTCGCCATTCTGAAGGAAGCGGGGTATGGGGCGGAGCATGTCGTCCGTTGTGGGGTGTGGCTCGACGATCCGCGGGACTTTGCTTCTTTCAACAAGGTGTTTCGGGAGTACTTCGGCGAGAATCCGCCGGCTCGGGCTTGTGTGGTTTCTTCTATGGTGATTGATTGTCGGGTTGAGGTTGATTGCGTTGCTTATAAGAAGCCTTCGGCTTGATTTTTTTGTTTGCCGTGGGCGGGGGGGAGGTTTTTGCCTGGTCGGCGGTTTTCTTGTTGATCTGGATCTTTGGCCTTTCCTTGCTTTGTTAGTGGTTTATTGGCGTTGCCCCTGTGCGGGGCGGCACTTACTTTCTTTGCCGCCGCAAAGAAAGCAACTGTATTGAAGGTCAAGTGTTTGGGGTTCATTCGATCATGATTTCGGCGGACTCCAGGGCGTAGCGTCACGCATCATGGCGTTGAGCCGGATGAGCAGTTTGCGCATGCCAGCGACGAAGGCGACCTTGGTTTTTTTGCCTTTGTCACGCAGCCGGTCACAAAACGCCTTGATGTCGGGATTGGCCTTCTGGGCAGCGACGCAAGCCATATAGAGGGCACGTCGCACCATGTGCCGGCCGCCTTTGATATGGCGCTGCCCCTGCTGTTTGCCGCTATCGACATTGAACGGCGCGAGGCCAACGAGCGAGGCGATTTCCTTGCCGCTGAGCTTGCCCAGTTCAGGCAGAAAGGCGATCAACGTTGCCGCGGTTCCCCTGCCGATGCCGGGCGTGGAGCGCAGCAAGGCTTCGGTCTTGCGCCAGAGTTCGTTGGAGCGCAGGAAGGAATCGATGTCGTCATCGGCATCCTTGATGCGCTTTTTGAGGAAGGCGATGAGTTCGTCGATGCTGGCATGCGTGGCCTTGTGAGCACGCCTGCGGCGGTTCTGCTCGGCGGTGAGCATCTCCATGAGCTGGCTGCGGCGCAGGATGAGCGCCTGCAACTGCTGGGACTGCGCGTCGTTCAGCGCCCGGAGTTCGGGCTTGACCGCTGCGCCGTAGTGAGCGATGACGCGTGCATCGATACGGTCGGTTTTGGCAAGGTGGCCGGTGGATCTGGCGAAATCGCGCACCCATCTGGGGTTGAGCGCGACGCCGGGCAAGCCTGCCTTGCACAGGGCTTCCAGGACGGCTTTCTCAAGCTTGCCGGTGGCCTCGAGAACGATGAGTTCAGGTTTGAGAGGCGACAGCCGTGCGATTAGATCAGCGATACCTTCGGGCGAATTGGCGAGCCGGAAGTACTCAGTGGAGCCGTGAAAGGCCACATCGAGGAACTCGCCACTGACGTCGATGCCGACGAACAAAGGAGAAACGGAGGAGGATTGGTTCTGGTTCACCACAGCACCCCTACTTGCAAAAATACGAGCTCGAGGCTCAGTCAACTGTTCGGGTTCAAAGCGGTAAGTGGAAGCGGCGCCACCAGCTTTCTTTCGGGCTGTGAGCCCCGGTAAGCAAAACGGGCTACCGCTTCCGGTGAACGGAAAGGATCAGTTTCCGGACACTGGGACCAATATACAAGTAAGCAAAGAAAGCGGCTTCACACCGCAAGCTCATAAGCGGGTCCCCCGCGCAGCCACGGTAGTGGTGCATCTGGAATCTGTGTTCCCGCACATTCGGCTCTCGTGACAAGGCAGTCATACCTCCGGCGGCGCTGCGCGCGCCGACGCGGTATTTCATCAACCCCTGGCGGCGTTTAGGTCTTGCGTGCGCTTTTTGCTGCGGGTTTTTTGGCCGGCGCTGGCTTTGTTTTTGCGCGGCTTTCTGTCGCGGTTTTCGCGGCTGCCGCCTTGTGGGCCGTTACCTTGCTTGAGCGAATGAGGCCTGCTGGCTCATTCACCTTCGGTGGCTTGCGCTTGCCTGTGAGTTCGGCCCAACGCTTTTCCAATGCGCCTTCGGCGATCGGCTTGATGACGGTTCCCGAGCTTTGCGCGTCCCATGTCTGGACCGAAAACGGATGCGTGCGCAACACGTCGCGCGCAATCACGACGCCTTCATGCGCGTCGACCACCCAGTCATACACGAAGTCGATGCACAAGCGGTAGCCACGCTTCGTCGCCGGGTCGGGGACCTCGTACGGCGCGCGTGTGACGTAGCCCGACCCGAAAATGCCCTTGGGTTCCTGCGCGACGCGGTGCAGGAATACGCGGTCCCCCGGCAGGATGCTGCGGGCGAATCCGCATCCCCACACGTCAGCCACCGCCACGCCCGCGGCAACCCGTTTCGCTACGTCAGGCAACTCGGGCCACGGCCATTTCTTGGGGCTCCAGATCAGCAGGAAAGCAGTCATGTCGGGGGCGAGGTAGGCTGGGTTAGATTCAGGTAAAGGGTGGCGCGGGCGCCGCTGCGGGGCGCCCCTCACGCGTTCTCGCGGCAGCTTAACCGATCGGCGGCGCGCCTGCCGCGGGACAGGGCGGTCCGTTCGACCAGCGTCCGGGCGCGGCGGATGCTTGAGCCGTCGCGTACAATTGGGGTCGTCAAGCTGCGGTTTGAGCCGTTTCACCGCGTTTCGCTGCCGATCACGGCGCGGCGCTTCATCTGGATTCCCATGTCTCACGTCACCAGACGCCGGCCCGATGGCCGGCTGATTCTGTTGCTCGGTGCGCTTGCCGCATGCGGGCCGATTTCCATCGATATGTACTTGCCGAGCCTGCCGACCATCGCGCAGGCATTCGCCATCAGCACCGGCGCCGCGCAAACCACGCTCACCAGCTTCATGTTCGGTTTTTCGATCGGCATGCTGCTATATGGTCCGCTGTCGGATACCTATGGCCGCCGGCCCGTGCTGCTCGGCGGCATCATCATGTATGCGCTCGCGAGCGTGGCCTGCGCGCTGTCGTTTTCGATCGAGTCGCTGGTGACGTTCCGCTTCGTACAGGCGCTCGGCGCGGGCGCGGCCTCAGTGCTGGCGCGCGCAATCGCCCGTGACGCGCACGGGCCGACCGACGCCGCGCGCGTGCTGTCGATGCTGGCCATCGTCACGTCGATCGGGCCGTTGCTCGCGCCGTTGATCGGCGGCCAGTTGCTGCTGCTCGGCGGCTGGCGTGTCGTCTTTATCGTGTTGACGCTATTCGGCGCAGTGTGCGCGGTGACCGCGTTTCTCAAGGTGCCGGAAACCTGGCCGCCCGAAAAGCGCGCGCATTCGGCGCTGTTGAAATCGTTCGGCGCCTATGGCAGGTTGCTGCGCGATCCGGTTGCGTGGGGGCACATGCTGTGCGGCGGTATGGCGTTCGCGTCGATGTTCGCTTACATCACCGCGACGCCTTTCGTTTACATCGAATATTTCCACGTGTCGGCGCAGCATTACGGCTTTCTGTTCGCGTTGAACATCGTCGGCATCATGTTCGGTAACTTCATGAATACGCGTCTCGTCGGGCGGCTGGGTTCGTTGCCCATCATTTCGTTTGCCGCGACCGTGAGTTGCATCGCGTCGCTGTTCGTCTGTCTCGTTTCGCTCACCGGGTGGGGCGGACTCTGGTCGATCGTCTTCGGTCTGTTCTTCGTGGTCGGCGTCGTTGGACTGTTGTCCGCCAACTGTACAACCGATCTTATGCATCGGTATCCGGTGAATGCCGGCGCCGCGGCCGCCGTGTTCGGCGCCGTCCAGTTGGCACTCGGCGCGTTGTCGAGCCTCGCCGTCGGACTCTGGCAGGACGGCTCGCCCAAGGGCATGGGCGTTGTTGTAGGCGTTGCTGGTGTGTTGTGTTACGTCGGCCGGATTCTGGTCGTTAAATGGCATCGTACAAAGGTGCCCGTCGCCGCGGCTTGAAGCGGCCCGTGTTCGTGTGAGTCTGTGCGAGGCCGCATGAGGTGCGGGTCCGTTGCTCAACGCGGATCATTGTTCCTTAGCCGAAACGCGCGGCGAAACTGTGTCTGCGCCCAGCCTTGATCAGCGTGTCTACGGAAAACACCAGGTGTTGCGCGCGCGCTACCGTGCGTTTTGATTTGCATTGCTATGATGGAGTCACTGTTCCTCGGAGCGGCAATCATGGCGATCAGAGATTTGGTGAACGGCGAGCGGCAGCATGCTGCCTTTGCTGAAGCGCAGAAGCTGGCGGACAGCGGCGCCTATCACGATTACACAGACATCGAATACGTCTTGCGCTTTGATTACGGTTTGTCTGATGTATCAGCGCTGCTCGACAGTCAGCTGATGCATCGCGACCTGAATCGCCGCTGCGCCGATGCGCGTGAGAAGCTGGATGTGCCTGCTTAGCGTGTAAGCGTGTAAGCGTGTGACATGCGCGGCAAGTGCTTGCAGTGCACCGCGCGTAGCCATGCGCCGCTTAGGCGCGATCCCCTTCGGAGTTTTCATGGCTGTTAGTCAGCACGACCCGCACCTGCCGCACCTCGATAATCCCGCTGCTTTGGCGAAGCCAGGTGGACACTACAGCCATGTCGCGATCGCTAATGGTTTTGTTTTCGTCTCGGGGCAGTTGCCGATCAACCCGCAGGGCGAAAAACTCGCGGATGCCTCGTTCGAGATTCAGGCCGAGCAGGTGCTGGCCAATCTTCAGGCTGCGCTCGAAGGCGCCGGCAGCAGCATTGCGCAACTGGTGCAGGTGCGCGTCTATATCGTTGATGTCGAAAACTGGGCGAGCTTCAATCAGATCTACGCGCGTTGGGCCGGCGACGCGCGTCCGGCGCGTGCCGTCGTGCCGGTCCCTCATCTGCATTACGGCTTGAAGATCGAGATCGAAGCGACCGCGTTGGTTTAACTCTTGGCTAAGGTGTTTTTGCGCATCGGTTTAGTGAATCACGAGCCCATTGAATTGGGCATTGCCCGCGCCGGCCGCGATATTCACGCCAACGTTGCCGCTCACGGCCGCCAGTGAACCGGCGCCGAGCCCCGCGGTGGCATTGCCCGTCAAATGCGCGGTGGTCTGCAGATTCTGTTGCGAGGCGATCGCGGTTTGAGGTGTGCCGACGAGGGCGATCTGATTGGTCTGCGCATTCAGCGTTCCGGACGCCAGATTCACGCCGATATTGCCGCTCGCCCCTTTCAGCGCATTCGCGCCAACCGTTGCTGCGCACGCTCCAGTCGATGCACTGCCGCGTACATTCTGCAGACTGGACAACCCGGCGGAGCCGAACACCGCGGCGCTCTCGTCGTCGGACAGCGCTGTTGACGTGCCCGCAAATGTATCTGCAAATGCGGACGGAACGACCGTGCTCGCGGCAACCCAAATCGACGCAACGGCCAAAGCCCGGATTTTCATGAGCAACTCCCTGACTTGTGCTGAGTGCACAGATAGTCTTGATATCGACCGGGGGAGCAAGATGTTGAGGGAGGGGTTCCCCTTAATAGCGGACAGCGCCAGCAAATGGAGATCGACTGGCGCCGGCCTGGCTGCGGCTTACCATCTCCCGCGACCGCCGTAATAACCGCCGACGCCAACCCCCACGCTGACGCTCGGGGCGGCGTAGTAGCCGGGGGCGTATCCGTATGCCGGTGCGTAGCCGTACGGCTGCGCGACGACACATCCGGTCAGGCCCAATGCAAAGCCGATCATAAACAGTAGTTTGACCATGGTTCCTCCCTCTTTAAGACTTGGAGGAGCCGGCAGCAGGGTTCGTTCGGGGGGCCGTGTGACGGCAAATTACGAAACCTCGATCTGATCGGGTTTCATTTACAGTTGCTTACCCGTTCGATGTATTGCGCGATGACAGACCGTACCGGCACGTCGCCAATTGACAGGTTATTCGGTGGCCGGAAATAAAAAACGGGCCGAGCGGCCCGTTTTTCGTTGAGTGTCTGGCGGAGGCGGTGAGATTCGAACTCACGGAAGGATCACTCCTTCGCCGGTTTTCAAGACCGGTGCCTTAAACCGCTCGGCCACACCTCCAAGCCCGAAATTGTAACCTGAAAAATCCCCGTTGCGGGGCTCAGCGGCGCTGCAATTACTGCGGATCCTTCAGAAACAGCGCTTGCAGATCGTTCAGGAAGGCTTGGCCAAGCGGCGTCGGGGCGATCTTTTCGTGGTCGCGCGTGATCAGCTTGCGCCGTTCCGCCTCCTGCAAAGCCGGCTCGATCGAGGTCATCGACATTCCCGTACGCTCGATAAATCGATGTACCGGAAACCCTTCCACCAACCGCAGCGCGTTCAGCATGAACTCGAATGGCAGATCGCGCGGCCCGACCTCGTGCTCTTCCTGCACAGCGGTGCCGGCTTTGGCCTGCTCGATGAACGTGGTGGGATGCTTGTAGCGCATCTGACGCAGCACGCGGTTCGGAAACGACAGCTTGGTATGCGCGCCCGCGCCGATGCCGAGATAATCGCCGAAGCGCCAGTAGTTCAGATTGTGCTTGCTCTGCCGATGCGGCTGCGCATACGCGGATACCTCATAGCGTTCATAGCCGGCGGCCGTTGTGCGTTCGTGAATCCAGTCCTGCATGTCGGCGGAAGCATCGTCGTCGGGGAGCGCCGGCGGGAATTTGGCAAACAGCGTGTTCGGTTCGAGCGTGAGGTGATACAGCGACAAATGCGGCGGCGCGAACGACAACGCTGTTTCCACGTCTGCCTGACATTGTGCGAGCGTTTGCCCCGGCAGGGCAAACATCAGATCGAGGTTGAAGTTGTCAAAGGTGGTCGCGGCCACTTCCACCGCATGGCGTGCCTGCGTCGAATCGTGAATCCGGCCAAGCGCTTTCAGATGCGCTTCATTGAAACTCTGGATGCCCACCGACAGGCGATTCACCCCGCTCGCGCGAAACTGCGCGAACTTGTCGGCTTCGAACGTACCCGGGTTGGCTTCGAGCGTGATTTCCGCATCGGCGTCGAGCGGTAGCAGCGCGCGGATGTCGGACAGCATGCGGTCGAGCCCGGCAGCCGACAGCAGGCTGGGCGTGCCGCCGCCAATGAATACCGTGTGGACCTGACGCCCCCACACGAGCGGCAGCGCGAGCTCCAGATCGGCGCGCAGCGCATCGAGATACTCGGCTTCGGGAAACGTGTCGCCTTTCCACTCGTGCGAGTTGAAATCGCAGTAAGGGCATTTACGCACGCACCACGGAAAGTGCACATACAGCGCCAGAGGCGGCAACGACGTCAGGCGAATACTGCCCGGCGACGTGAAAGCCTTGATGACGCCGTTGCCGATGTCGGCAGGCGCCGGTTTGATCGGAATCACGCTTCCTCCGTCAGCCGAGCGAGCAGATGGCGCAACGCAATCGCGCGATGGCTGCTGGCGTTCTTCACGGCCGGTTCGAGTTCCGCGGCGGTTGCTTTCAGCGACGGCAGGAAAAAGTACGGGTCATAGCCGAAGCCATGCCCACCGCGTGGCGCATCCAGCATTTCGCCGTGCCAGCGGCCTTCGGCGATCAGCGGCTCGGGATCGTCCGCATGACGCACGAGTGCCAGCACGCAGTAGTAATACGCGCGACGATCGGTTTCGCCGGCCAGCGCTGAAACGAGCCGTGCGTTGTTCGCCGCGTCGCTCTTTTCGCCGCCGGCGCGCTGCGCATAACGTGCAGAGTAAACACCGGGGGCGCCACGCAGTGCGCGTACGCACAAGCCGGAATCGTCGGCTAACGCGGGCAGGCCGGTCAGCTTTGCCGCGTGACGCGCCTTGGTCAGCGCGTTTTCGACGAAAGTCGGATACGGCTCTTCAGCCTCCGGCACGTTCAGCTCGCCCTGCGGAATCAGCTCGATGCCCGCCGCACCAAGCAGCGCCGCGAACTCGCGCAGCTTGCCCGCGTTGTTCGACGCCAGCACGACTTTCTTCAACGGCGAGTCAGACGCAACCCCGCCGTTGTCTTGACGACCTTCACTCACTCTTCTGCTCCAATGCTTCTTTCTGCTTCGCGATCAGCGTGTTGATGCCGTCGCTTGCCAGATCGAGCAGCGCATTCATTTCGTCGCGCGAGAACGGCGCGCCTTCGGCGGTGCCCTGAATTTCGACGAAGCCGCCCGCGCCCGTCATCACCACGTTCATGTCGGTGTCGCATTGCGAGTCTTCGTCGTAGTCGAGGTCCAGCACCGGCAGGCCGTCATACACGCCGACCGAAATCGCCGCGATGTAATCGGTGATCGGCGAAGTTTCGATGCGGCCCGCGGCCAGCAACTTTGCCACCGCGTCATGCGCGGCAACGAACGCGCCGGTGATGCTGGCCGTGCGCGTGCCGCCGTCGGCCTGGATCACGTCGCAATCGATATGCAGCGTGCGCGCACCAAGTTTCTCGAGATCGAATACCGAACGCAAGGCGCGGCCGATCAGGCGCTGGATTTCCTGCGTGCGGCCAGTTTGCTTGCCGCGCGCGGCTTCGCGGTCGCTGCGGGTATGCGTGGCGCGCGGCAGCATGCCGTATTCGGCGGTCAGCCAGCCCTGGCCGCGGTCGCGCAGGAACGACGGCACGCTCTCGGCGATGCTCGCCGTGCAGATGACCTTGGTGTCGCCGAATTCGACCAGCACCGAGCCCTCCGCATGCTTCGTGTAGTGGCGCGTGATGCGCACGTCGCGCAGCTGGTTGGCCTGGCGGCCGCTGGGGCGTTGGGTGTCGTTGGTCATGTTGGGATCGGTCTGGAAGAAAAGCGGGAGGGAAAGCGCGATTTTACCGCCGATCGCGCCGGGCGCGGGGCGGCCTGGTGGCCGGGCGGGCAGCCGCCTGCGCCGGGGCTCTCAGCGCAGTCGCACGGCGCAGGCGGCGGCCCGCGTATAAAGGGCCTTGCCGGTAAAAATGGGATAATGCGGATTCCCCGCCCCGCGTCTCGTACACGCCGGGCGATTCGACTCTCCGGCCATCGTCAAAACGCATGGCCACAATCGCGAGAAATACGATGATCTACAGCATGACTGGCTATGCGAGCGCCACGCGCGAACTCGTCGCGGCCTCGGGCACCGGCGGTGTGAGCGTATCGGTCGAATTGCGCACGGTGAACTCGCGCTTTCTCGATCTGAACTTCCGGATGCCGGAAGACGTGCGCGTCTGCGAACCGACGCTGCGCGAAATGCTGATGAACAAACTTTCGCGCGGCAAGGTTGATATTCGTATCAACCTGCAGCGCAGCGAACAGTCGGCCAACGCGGGCTCGGTCAATCGCGATGCGCTGACGCAACTCGCGCTGCTCGAGCGCACCGTGCTGTCGACGTTTCCGGAAGCAGGGCGCCTGCGCACCGGCGAAATTCTGCGCTGGCCTGGCGTGCTGGCCGAAACCGGCGTGGCGCCGGAAGTGTTGCGCGACGCGGTGCTTGCTTGCGGCAAGCAGGCGATTACCGATCTGATCGACGTGCGTGCCCGTGAAGGCGCGCAACTGGCGACCATGCTGCTCGCCAACGTCACCGAGATGGAAGCGATCGTCACGAAGATCACACCGTTGGTGCCGGAACTGATCGCCAAGCATCAGCAGAAGATCGTCGAACGTCTGCAGGAAGCGCTTGGTATTGCCGCGCCCGATACGGCGGCAACGATCGTCTCGCGTGAGGAAATCAACGAGCGGATTCGCCAGGAAGTGACGATGTATGGCATTCGCATCGACATTGCCGAAGAATTGTCGCGTCTCACGGCTCACCTGAACGAAACGCGTCACGTGATCGAGAAGGGCGGCAAGGTCGGCAAGCGCCTCGACTTCATGATGCAGGAGCTGAATCGCGAAGCGAACACGCTCGGCTCGAAGGCGGCCGCGAAGGAACTGGCCGATTCGTCGATGACCCTGAAGCTGCTCATCGAACAGATGCGCGAGCAAGTACAGAATCTGGAGTAAGGCAGGAGCCCCGAGAACATGACCGACCACACACGCGAAACCAGCGCACCGCGCAACCCTTACGCCGGTGCTTATCCCGGCAACCTGTTCATGGTGGTCGCGCCTTCGGGCGCGGGCAAGTCGACGCTCGTGAACGCGCTGCTCGCCGGCGACGACGCGATCCGTCTGTCGATTTCTTATACCACACGCCCTCCGCGTCCGAAGGAGCAGGATGGTGAGCACTATCACTTCACGACGGTCGACGATTTCCTGACCCGTCACGCGGCCGGCGAGTTTCTGGAAAGCGCGGAAGTGCACGGCAACTACTATGCGACGTCGCGCGTGTGGATCGAAGAGCAGATGAAAAGCGGCCATGACGTGCTGCTCGAAATCGACTGGCAAGGCGCGCAACAGGTCAAGAAGCAGTTTCACAACGCAGTGGAAATTTTCATCCTGCCGCCGTCGCTCGAGGCGCTCGAAGAGCGTTTGAAAAAGCGTGGCCAGGACGAGCCGAACGTGATCACGCGCCGTTTGCTCGCGGCCGGCAGCGAGATGGCGCACGCGGCCGAAGCGGAGTACGTCGTGATCAACGACAGCTTCGATCGCGCGCTCGGTGAACTGCGCTGCCTCGTGGCCGCGACGCGTTCGCGCTTCGCCTCGCAATACGCGCGCCACACGCAGCTTTTCGTGCAGCTCGGCATCCACCTGCCGCACGCGTGAACGCGGCGATGGTTCGAGCACATAAGGTAGAATAAGCGACATACTGAGAAGGAACCCAACATGGCCCGCATTACCGTCGAAGACTGTCTCAAACAGATCCCGAACCGTTTCGAACTCGCGCTTGCCGCGACCTATCGCGCGCGTCAGCTCGCTCAAGGTCACACGCCGAAGATCGAAAGCCGCGACAAGCCCACCGTCGTCGCACTGCGCGAAATCGCAGCCGGCCAGGTTGGCGTCGAAATGCTGAAGAAGGTGCCGGTTTAAGGCGCACTGTTCGGTTTTCGATTGCCTGTATTTGCCAGGTCTATTTGCTACACGTAATTGCATCACCGTGCAGACCGGCGTCCAACCCTAACCGCTACGGAGGCGAACATGAGTACGACCCCGCCCACCGCCACGGAAGTGGAACACGACGCTGACTCGCCCTCGTCCGCACGGAAGTACATCGACGCGGTCCTCGAACAGTCGTTTCGCCATCTGTTCGGGCCGACCGCCACGCCGGAGCAACCGCGCCGGCATGACGTCGTTTCGATCGCCAAACTGACCTCCG
The DNA here is from genome assembly GCF_902833645.1 of Paraburkholderia fungorum. Taxonomy (GTDB): domain Bacteria; phylum Pseudomonadota; class Gammaproteobacteria; order Burkholderiales; family Burkholderiaceae; genus Paraburkholderia; species Paraburkholderia fungorum. Next base: position 772,323 of record NZ_CADFGE010000001.1, on the reverse strand, counting down.
CTCTGTCCGGCTATTTGCAGCCGGAAGAGATCAAGGACGTCAAGGCGGCGTTCCATTTCAGCGACGAAGCCCACCTCGGCCAGTATCGGCAGAGCGGCGAACCCTACATTACCCATCCTGTCGCCGTCGCGGAAATCTGCGCCGGCTGGAATCTCGACGCCCAGTCGATCATGGCGGCGCTGCTGCACGACGTGATGGAAGACCAGGGCGTGACCAAGGCCGAACTCGCCGAGCGATTCGGCGCGAAGGTCGCGGAACTGGTCGACGGGTTGTCGAAGCTGGACAAGATGGAGTTTCGCAATCGCGAAGAGGCGCAGGCGGAAAACTTCCGCAAGATGCTGCTCGCGATGGCACGCGACGTCCGCGTGATTCTGGTGAAGCTCGCCGACCGGCTGCACAACATGCGCACGCTCGGTGCGGTGCCGCACGAGAAACGCCGCCGCGTGGCGCGCGAGACGCTAGACATTTATGCGCCGATCGCCCACCGGCTTGGCCTGAACAATACCTATCGCGAGCTGCAGGACCTGAGCTTCGCGAACTTCAACCCGCATCGCTACGCCACGCTCGAAAAGGCCGTCAAGGCCGCACGCGGCAACCGGCGCGAAGTGGTGGGCAAGATTCTGGAGTCGGTGCAGCGCGCGATTGCCGACGCGAAGCTCGACGCCGAAGTGACCGGCCGCGAGAAAACCATCTTCAGTATCTACAAGAAGATGCGCGACAAGCAGTTGTCGTTCTCGCAGGTGCTCGACGTGTACGGCTTCCGCGTGGTGGTTGAAAGCGCGCTCGAGTGCTACACGTGCATCGGCGCGTTGCATGCGCTCTACAAGCCAGTGCCGGGCAAGTTCAAGGATTACATCGCGATCCCGAAGGTGAACGGGTATCAATCGCTGCACACCACGCTGGTCGGCCCGTTCGGTGCACCGATCGAGTTCCAGGTGCGCACGCGCAAGATGCACGAGATTGCCGAAGCGGGCGTCGCGGCACACTGGTTGTACAAGAACGGCGGCGCGGATCTGAACGACGTGCAGAAGCGCGCGCACCAGTGGCTCAAGTCGCTGCTCGACATCCAGAGCGAAGCGGGCGATTCCAGCGAATTCCTCGAGCACGTCAAGATCGACCTGTTCCCGGACGCGGTCTACGTGTTTACGCCCAAGTCGAAGATCATGGCGCTGCCGCGCGGCGCCACGGCGCTCGATTTTGCATATTCGATCCACAGCGACCTGGGTAACCAGTGCGTCGCCGTGAAGATCAATAACGAACTGCTGCCGCTGCGCACCGAGTTGAAGAGCGGTGACATTGTTGAAGTGATCACGGCGCCGTACTCGAAGCCGAATCCGGCGTGGCTCGGTTTCGTGCGCACCGGCAAGGCGCGTTCGGCAATCCGCCATTATCTGAAGACGATGCGCCTGAACGAGTCCGTCCAGCTCGGCGAACGTCTTGTCGACCAGGCGCTGAAGGGCTACGGGCTGGCGCTGTCGGACGTGACGCCGGAAGCGTGGGAAAAGCTCGTGCAGTGGACGGGCAACAAGAACCGTCAGGAAATCTTCGCGGATATCGGTCTCGGCCGGCGTGTCGCCGCGGTCATGGCCAAGCGTATCGAAGTGCTGATGAGCGGCCGCGACGCGGACGACGACGGTTCGCGCGACGGCACAGCGCCGCATGCGCCGCCGGTCGTTATCACGGGCACCGAAGGCATGTCAGTACAGTTGTCCGCATGCTGCCGTCCGATCCCGGGCGACGACATCATGGGCTATATCGGCATTGGCCTCGGCATGGCGATCCACACCACCGATTGCCGCGTCGCGCAGCGCATCCACAAGCGCGACCCGGGCCGCTGGATCGATGTTGCATGGGCGCCGCAGCCGGGGCGTCTGTTCGACGTCGCGGTGAAGGTGCTGGTCAAGAACACCAAGGGCGTATTCGCCCGTGTGGCGGCCGACATCACGTCGGCGGATGCGAACATCGTCCACATCGCGATGGACGAAGATCTGTCGCAGGAATCCACGGTGCTGCGTTTCGTGATCCAGGTGAGCGATCGTGTCCATCTCGCCAATGTCATGCGCCGCGTGCGGACAAATCCGGACGTGATGCGGATCGCGCGCGAACGGCCGAGCGATGAGGGGCATCACCGTCACGACGGCGGGATGCGGATCGACCGCGAGCGGGCGGACTACTGATCTGTGGCCGGCTGAAGCTGCTCGCAGCGGACGTCTGAGCGCCCCACGGGTGGCGCCGGGCAGCGCCTTCGTTGAGACCGCGAACGCATCTGCCGTCGGTAAGTCTCATCTGTTCTTCAGGGAGAACCCTTATGAACGTAGCTGACCTCACCGGCGTGGCGCTCGACTATTGGGTCGCCCGCAGCCTGCACGACTTCGTGCGCGAAATCTACTTTACCGACAGCGGCGAAACGGTCTCGATTCGCGGCATTGACCGTGGCCGGTCATGGGACGGCCGTTTTACGCCGTCCAGGTCATGGGAAGCAGCCGCTGCGGTGCTGGAACGTACGCAACGGCTGGAGGTGCGTGAGCGGACCGATCGGGGTGCGGCGCATTGCATCGCGGAATTCGAGGGCGGCCATCGAACCGTGGAAGGGCGCGGAGACTCGCTGCAGATCGCGCTACTGCGGGCGTTCGTGGAAAGTCGCTTCGGCGATAGTGTGGGCGACGTGTTGCGCCAGGAGCAGGCGGTCACCGGCGAGCGTGCGCGGCCAATTGGCGAGGACACGGTGGGTAGTTCGTTTGAAGATATACCGACTCCCGATGGGCAGATCGGTGATATTCAGTCGGCGCCGCGATAGTTGCCGTGATGCTGGCCCGGGCGCAAAAGCAAAAGCCTGGCCGCGGGGCGTGACGATAGCAGAACCGGTCACGCAAAAACAAAGGGCCTTCCGATCGGAAGGCCCTTATAGGTGGTGCGGCTGGCAGGATTCGAACCCACGACCCCTTGGTTCGTAGCCAAGTACTCTATCCAACTGAGCTACAGCCGCACGCTAAACAGATGACGCCAGTTTCAGTGAAACTGCGCATAAATCCGGATAAAACAATCGGAGTAAAACATAGGGCCTCCCCGGAGGGAGGCCCTCGAATAAGTGGTGCGGCTGGCAGGATTCGAACCCACGACCCCTTGGTTCGTAGCCAAGTACTCTATCCAACTGAGCTACAGCCGCACGCAGAAACGAGATTATAGCAAAGGTTTTGAAAAAGGGAAGCATGTAACTGCGATTTGTCTCATTGCCCTGATCGTGTACCCTTGATAGGCAGTCGTTTGCTGCGGTTACCGGATCATCATGAACAAGGCCTTTGTCAAAGAGTCGAGTGAAGAGAATGACGACGACCTCGACGTCGCGCAGCCCGAAATCCCACCGGGTACGAAAAACTACATCACGCCCGCCGGCTACCGGCGCATGCGTGATGAACTGCTACATCTGATCGATGTCGAGCGGCCGGAGGTGGTCAGACTGGTGTCGTGGGCGGCCTCGAACGGCGACCGCTCGGAGAACGGCGATTACATCTACGGCAAACGTCGTCTGCGAGAGATCGATCGGCGGATCCGCTTTCTGACCAAGCGACTCGATATTGCCGAAGTAGTCGATAGCAGCAAGCAGGAAAACGTCGATCAGGTTTTCTTCGGCGCGACCGTCGAATATGCAACGGAAGACGGCGAGGTGCATACCGTGACGATCGTCGGTGTCGACGAGGTCGACCTGGACGTTGGCCACGTGAGCTGGATTTCGCCGATCGCGCGGGCGCTGCTCAAGGCAAAGATCGGCGATACGGTGACCTTGTACACCCCGGCCGGCCCCCAGTCCATCGACATTCTGGACGTTAAGTATCCGCCGCCCGATACCGCTGGCTAAGCGAACTTTCGTGGCGACATAAAAAAGGCGCCGCGAACGGCGCCTTGGATACTGCGGCGATTGCCGACCGCTTTAGAAGCGGTGACGCAGACCTGCGGTCACGGCGACCTGCTTGTTGTTGCCAGAAGCGGCCAGCCCGTTGATGTCGGCGTCGACAACAGCGTTCTCGTTGACTTGCTGGTATTCGCCTTGCAGATAGACGTCCGTGCGCTTGGAGAGCGCGTACGCCGTTTGCAGGTTGAACTGGTTCCAGTGCGGGCGTGTGCCAGCAAGGCTTGCTCGGGTGTACGTGTACGAACCGGCGATGCTCACTGCCGGCGTCAGCGCGTAGCGAGCGTTAGCTTCGAAGTTCTGGAAGTGAGCGCTGCTGCCACCGAAGCCGCCGATACCACCGGTTTGACCCGACGCGCCGGCGCCGATGCCAGCCAGACCCGACAGGTTCGTTTGCGAGTACACGAGACCGACGGTAGCCGGGCCGAATGCATAGTTAGCACCCGCGCCCCAGGTTTGCTGGCGGCCCGCGAAGAACGTGTTGTCGCTCGAAACCGCGCCGCCCGAATTGAACGCTGCCGCTGCGCCAGTCGCGCCATTGCTGTTGAGTTGCAAGTAAGCAGCAGCGATATTCAGGCCGCCCCAGTTGTACGAAGCGCCCGCACTGTAAGCGCGGTTGTTGGCGAAGCCGTCAGCCTGGTTCGAGAAACCGTACATGCCGCCGAACTTGAAGCCGCCGTAGTTCACGCTCTGGTACTTGACCGAGTTGTTGACGCGGAACGAGTTGTTGAGGTTGTCGTTATCGAACGGGTGGGCGAACTGCGTGCCGCCATATTGCGTGCCGGTAAGCGCCAGCGGACCCACGTAGTCGACCATGCTGTCGTATTGACGACCGAGGGTGACGGAGCCGAACTGATCGCTGGACAGGCCGACGAACGCTTGACGGCCAAATTCGCGGCCGCCTTGTTTCAGCGTGCCGTCATTGATGCCGAAGCCGTTTTCCAACGTGAAGATGGCCTTCAGACCGCCGCCAAGATCTTCTGCGCCACGCAAGCCCCAACGGCTGCCGTTCACCGAACCGCTGGTTTCTTGCCAGTTGCTGTGACCGTGCTGGTTATTCGTATAAGTGATGCCGGCGTCGATCAAGCCATACAGCGTGACGCTGCTCTGGGCATGTGCTGCCGTTGCAAAAACGCCCGTGAGGGCTGCGACCATGAGTGTCTTCTTCATCTTGTAACTCCGTGAGCTAGAGTGGGCTTTTTGAACCCAGGCTTAAGGAGACCTTCACGCGGGCGCAGCGAGAGGCGAAATCCGCATGAGAAACGCGTTGTACTCCAAACGCGCCGGTTTCCGGTTAGGCAGAGTGTAAAGAGACGCTCACAAAAGCGCGCATTCCGAATTTCGCAATAAAGTATTACTGGATGTGAAATGATGGACGAATTCCGCTTAAGCCTTACTGATAAAGGCTTTCAGCGCTATTGATGGGGAGTGGGAAGCGAATTGACGGAGTTGCGTTGTTCATTTGCGACAGTAATCGATGCAAAAAAACAACGCGATAAATCATACAAAAAAGGATTGTTGTTGCTATGGAAACAGATGGTTGTTAATTATGCGAATAATCGATTGCGTTTAAACCGCTATACTGAAAGTTCTGCTTTCCGAAGCAGACTTTTTCGTTGACGAAAAAGATCTCCAAACCTTTGTCGGCGCGACTTCCCAGTCGCGCTTTTTTTTGCTCGCTGGTTATGGCTTCGCGGGCGCCAGTCAGTGTGCTGGCGCGGCGTTGTCCACTTCGCTCCAGTCGGTCAAGGTTGAGATGCTCCAGTCTTCCATCACATAGCGGCGTGCGTCCATGGGTGACGACAACAAGTTTTGCCAATGGTCCCCATGCCACATCGGATCAAATTCGAACACTGAAGGTGACGTGGCGGCCGGTTCAGACTGAGCGGGAACCGTGCTGGCGCGCGGCTGATGCGGTTGGGTGAGCCAGGTAATAAGGCGGCGGAATTCATTGAACAGCATAGTAATCTCCCCTGAAGCGAATTACTTCTCGCTACTGGTTTCCATCATGCGGCGATGAGTGCAGCGCAACAACTCGGATAAACACTTACCAAAAACATGTCTTGTTACATATTTTCATTGGCGGGAGAAGTTTTTGCCGATATTGCCAGTATCTGGCACCGATTAAGTAATATTGACTTGAAAGATTGTCCGGTTTTCGCTGACTATGCTGCTGTGATTTTGATTCATCCGGCATCGCATTATCGTGACCTGTACTAAGGGCATATGAAAAATTCGCTTGACGGTAATTCTTCGTTCCCCGTATAACGGCAATGCTGAATTTCAATCGCCGGATCTGATTGTGCAGGCCTTCTGAAATGTTCTGTCGCGGACGTAATGGCAATGAAGTGCGGCTTGAGGGCAACGTGCCCATTTTGATAAACCTCGAGGGAAACTGGAATATGGAAACTGGTATCGTCAAATGGTTCAACGATGCTAAAGGCTTTGGCTTCATTACATCGGATTCGGGTGGCGAAGACCTGTTCGCGCACTTTTCGGAGATCCGCTCCGAAGGTTTCAAGTCGCTGAAGGAGAATCAGCGCGTTTCCTTCGAGGTTAAGGCGGGCCCGAAGGGCAAGCAGGCGGCGAACATCCAGCCGCTGTAAATCGCGCGCGGCTCTGCGCGTGCCTCAGGGCAGTGTGATCCTGATCGCCCCAAAAGCCTTCGCCAGATGCGAAGGCTTTTTTACATTCGTTCATTATGTCGACGTGCCTGATTTTATTAACTATCTGGTTCGTATTAAATATATGAGGTTATACGGGCGGTAAAGTGGTGTCTCCCGAAGTTTTTAAGCCGGAGTTTCAAGCCGGAGTCATAAAAATATAATAATGCGCAGCGCTGAGCGGGTCAGGGATCGTGCGAAATGCAGTCTTTGCAACGCGTGGCACCCAAGGCAAAGCAATACGGGGTGGGTGCGAGGCGGCTAACTGGTGCATACTTGCCGCAAAGCCACGCGTCCAAAGTATCCTTTTCCATGTCTGAACAGTTTGTGCCAGAGTCGGCTCTGGCTATGCCGATCGTCTTCGTCGACCTTGAAACCACCGGTGGCTCGACCAGCGAACATCGCATCACCGAAGTTGGGGTGGTTGAAATAGGGCCGGCCGGCGTATCGCGTTGGAGCAGCCTGGTCGACCCCCAGCAACCGATTCCCTCTTTCATTCAGCAACTGACCGGCATCACGAACGCGATGGTGCGAGGTGCGCCGACGTTCGATGCCATCGCCCCGGTTCTATTCGAACGCCTGAATGGCAAACTTTTCGTAGCGCACAACGCGAGTTTCGACCGCGGCTTTCTGCGCGGAGCGTTTCGCCGGGCCGGCCTGGCGTTCGATCCGGATGTGCTGTGCACGGTGCGGCTGTCGCGCGCATTGTTTCCGGCGGAAAAACGCCATGGACTCGACGCGCTGGTGGAGCGTCATGGCCTCGTTCCGTCCGATCGTCACCGCGCGCTGGCCGACGCCGATCTGATCTGGCAGTTCTGGCAGCGTCTGCACGGCGGTCTCGTGCCATTAGAGGTTTTGCAAGCGCAGATCGAACGCACCACACGGCGCTACCGGCTTGCGGGCGACATCACCGAAGACCTGCTCGATACCGCACCGGCGGGGTGCGGCGTGTATGCCTTCTATGGAGAAGACGACCTCCCGCTGTATGTCGGACGAAGCGTACGCGTGCGTCAGCGGCTACGCTCACATCTGACGGGCGAGCGACGTTCGTCGAAGGACATTCGGCTCGCGCAGCAAGTGCGGCGGGTCGAATGGCGTGCGACAGGCGGTGAACTGGGTGCCATGCTCGCGGAGGCACAGTTGATCGCCACACTGCGTCCCGGCCATAACCGCGTGCCGCGCGTCACGAAGAGCGATCCGGTGGATGCGCCCTGGCCGTTCGAAGGTCCGGTCGTATTTGAGGAGCGTGAAGAAGCGTCGCACGCACGCGCTTTTCACGTTGTCGACCGGTGGCATTACCTCGGGCATGCGCCCTCGCTCGCGCAGGCGGCGACACTGCATGCATCGAGCGTGACTGGCCCCTTCGAGTTGTCGACCTATCGGCTTCTGCAAAGTCATCTTGCGCGCGGCTTGCGTGTGATGCCGTTGAGCGTTTCGAACGGCATACCGGTGGCGACTCTGGCTTAAGGCAGGGTTTCCCCAGCGGTGTCCCTTTGCTTGATACGGGTGCAATCCGCCTGTAGGGCGGTGGCCGAATGTGAGTTACTTGAGGCCCCGATCCGGCCGCGCAGACCGCACAGAGCGACTAGCCCGTCGCACCGACTCCACCTGTTTCGCACACATGGCCGAGCGCGCGCGTCAACGCGCTCGAGCGGGTCGAGTCGTAGCGCGTCAGCGATTTCCAGTTGGCGAGCGACTGTGCCACGCGCGACGGACAATCCTGCGCCGTGCGCAGCGGCTGCACGCGCGCGAGTCCGGCCACGAGTGACTGCGTCAACCGGTCCAACTGCGGCCTCGTGCTGGTGGCCAGGTCGGGCGCGGGACCTTCGGGCGGGCGCGTGCTACGCCAGTTGGCAAACAGCGCGTTCTGCACGTCCTTGCTGGCGTCGATCTGATCCTGGAAGAAGGCGCGTGCAAACGCCGGATCGACGTTCGCCGCGACGGCACGCTTTTCGACGTCGGCGAGCAGCGCGTTCTCGCGTGGCGTATCCGTAATCGGTTGATGGTTCGCCCACTTCCAGCGTGCCACCGGTTCCGCGAGCGCGAGACGCTGCGATGCCAGGGCGATCAAGCTGGTCAGCGCGGTGTCGTCGCCATCCGCAACGGCGGGAGTGGGCACCAGCGCGATTGCGGTGAATAAAGCGAGCGCACATGACGCTCCAAAGCGATACGAGCGATTCATCGAAGAGGGGAGTGACCGGATGGCCGCAGAAGAAAAACCAGAAGAATAGACGATGCGCCGGTCAAATGGGCTTAAGCGGGATTAGGTAGGTAGGCCGGGCGGGCTCAGGCTGACGTGCCGATCGATTGCAACAAACGACCAGCAAGCGACCAGCTATTCAAAGACGCCCGTCAGAGACGTGCGCTAACAAGGCGCCAGGCCACATGTGCCAGGCGCCGCGATCAGGCAGGCGTAACCCGCGCCGCGCAAGCGGCAACAGACAATCGTAGGGGCGCGTGCAAACCGTCACCGCGCGCCGAACGCGCGGACGCAGATGCTGCATCGCGCCACAGCCCAATTACTTCGAGTCGCACGACTTACGTTGTTCGTCGAAAAATGCGCGAACGTGCTCAGGCAGTTCGGCACCCAAAAACTCGACGCCAGCGGGTTCCGGATCCGGGCTAAAGACTTTATCCGGGGTCGGAATCTTCGGTGGTTTGGCATCCATGATCTTTCTCCTTTACAAACCGATTATCTGCCTCGGTCCCCGTTTTACACCAGCGTCTGATGCGGCTCAGATGTTTGTGTTGCTTTAACGGTACAGGCCGACACGGGAGCGGAATGTTTGAATAGAATTTATTGGTTGACTGCATCCGGCCGAATTCGCCGCCGTCAAACAAAGCAGTCCGATATCTCCGCCGTGCCCTCCTCAGCCTTGCCCCGCGCGCCTTCCGCTCATTATCTCCATTGCATCACAGTATGGTCTGTTCAACTGTAAGCATATGAACAAATGGCAGTGCTTTTTGTGCACTGCCGCATTGGAAGGATTTTCTCTGCGTTAGGCCGAACGTTCGTTAATTACCGATTCGTTCAGTGCGGTCATTCAGCCCCTCATTTGTTGGTAAACGAACGATTGCCCGAATTCGTTGACGATCGGGAGTGTTTTTTCAGGTTATTTTTCGCAAATAAAAAGGCGCCGCGTCCTCGAAGAAGCGCGGCGCCTGCATCGGATGATTTTTACGCTTTCGGCGCTGGAATTTTCACAGGTGCTGAGTAGGCTGCGGATTTGTCGGCGACTTCGACCTGCCCGTGAATCCGCGCCTGATGGCCGTCCGCAAACATGTAGTACGGGAACGGACGGGCAGGCTCCGAAACGGCATCGAGCCGTGCGGCCAATTCCGGAGCGAGCGTGAAATCGAGCGAGCCAAGCGACTCCTGCAACTGTTCCGGCCGGGTCGCGCCGACAATGATGCTCGACACGCCGCGCTTCTGATGCAGCCAGTTCAGCGCGACTTGAGCCATCGGCCGTCCTGCCAGATTCGCAACGGCCTCGAGTTCCGCAACGATGCGAAAGTTGCGCTCGGTCAGCTTGTCGAATCCCGGCGGCGGTGCGCTCGCGAGGCTCGCAAGACGCCCGTCGCCGGAAATGGCGTTTGCCGCTCCGCTTTGCGACGGACGATATTTGCCCGACAGCATCCCCATGCCTAGCGGACTCCACGGCACGAGACCCATGCCGAGATTGGCGGCGAGATCCGCGAATTCGTTTTCGGCGTTGCGTTCGATCATCGAGTACTCGAGTTGCATGGCCGCGACGGGTTCGAAACCGCGCCAGTCAGCCAACGTCTGCGCGCGTCCGGCGAACCACGCGGGCGTATCCGACAGGCCGACGTAGCGGATCTTGCCCGCGCGCACCGCGTCGTCCATCGCGCGCATCACTTCGTCGACCGGGGTGACGCGGTCCCATGTGTGCAGGTAGTACAGGTCGATGTAGTCGGTGCCCAGGCGCTTAAGCGAGCCGTCGAGCGCACGCAGCAGATTCTTCCGGTGGTTGCCGCCCGCGTTTGGATTGCCGGTCTCGGCGTTGTAGCCGTACTTGGTGGCGATCACCAGCCGGTCGCGCAGACCGCGCGCCGCGACGAATTTGCCCAGCCATTTTTCACTGGTGCCTTCGGTGTACAGATCGGCGGTATCGATGAAGTTGCCGCCGGCATCCACATACAGGTCAAACAGGCGTTGCGCCGATTGTTCCTCCGCGCCCCAACCCCATTCGGTGCCGAAGGTCATCGTGCCGAGTGCGATCGGGCTTACGCGAAGGCCCGAGCGGCCGAGCAGGTTGTAGCGGTCCATCGTCATGTCAGTCTCCTTGAGTGATCAGGCGGGAAGAGTTGAATCGATGGAGTAATCGTGCGCTGATTTTTTACTTGGAAAAATGACCTCTGTCTGCAAGCATTGTGAAGTGCGGCTTAATAATGGAGATCGAGATGGATCCAGCCCAGTTGCCGGCCTTAACGGCGTTTGTGTGCGTGGCGCGTCACGGCAACTTCACGCGAGCGGCTGCTGAATACGGGGTGACGGCGTCGGCGCTGTCGCAAAGCATTCGCTCGCTCGAGACGCAGCTGAATGTGCGCCTCTTCAACCGGACCACCCGGCGTGTCGCCTTGACTGAGGCGGGCGCACAATTCCTCGCTCGTGTGCTGCCTGCGCTGGGTGAGCTGGAAGCCGCTTTTGAGGCGCTCGATGAAACCCGCGATCAGCCTGCTGGCACCTTGCGCATTAATTTGCCGAGGGTCGCGAGCGAGATGCTGGTGCTGCCGCATCTGGCGGAGTTCACACAACGTTATCCGCAGATCCGCCTCGACCTGACACTCGACGATGGTTTCGCCGACATGGTCGGCGAAGGCTTCGACGCGGGCATCCGGCTCGGAGAACGGGTCGCGCAGGACATGGTGGCGGTGCCGCTGGGCGGCGCTATCCGCATTGCCGTCGCTGGCTCACCGGCTTACTTCGAGCGCTACCCGGTACCGGCGACGCCGGCCGATCTCGCGGCTCATGATTGTCTGCGCTACCGCTTCTCGACCAGCGGCGGTATTTATCGATGGGAGTTCGCGCCGCCCGACGATGCGTCGCGCGTGTTCGAAGTCGAGACGCGCGGGAGTCTGGTCACTAACGATCTGCGTACGATGGTGAGGGCGGCAGAGCAGGGCGTGGGCCTCCTTCATGTGATCGACGACTACGTGAAGGAGCAACTCGCGGATGGTCGTCTGGTGAGTGTGCTGGACGCATGGTGTCCAAGCTTCCCGGGTTTTTATCTGTACACGGCGAGCCGCGTGCAGATGCCCTTCAAATTGCGCGCGCTGATCGATTTCCTGAAGGAGAAGCGCGAGTTTCAATAGAGATTCCGCGCCATTTTAGTAGCGAATTGCGCCGTGGGCCGGTGAGGGCGCGCCGCGCCGCCTATGGTTGTGGCAGCGATCCACGGCGTACGGTGCGCTGGCTAACGGACGCACCGCGCCTCGCGCGGAAGATGGCTGTCTTCGCCCCTCAGAGAGTTCACCATGGAAAACGCTGTCTACTGGCAAGGACGCCAGGTCGGAATCGAGTGTGCCGGCCGGATATCGTGGTTTCCGTCAGCGCCGCAGGAAGCGGTGTTGGCGTATGACACGAAGCCGGCTGAGAACCTGATCGTTGCAGATGCAGTGGTCGCTCGCAATCTTGGCATGACTGCGCGATGCGACCGATGGGACTTTGGCGGGTAGACTCCGCGAATCTCGCAAAGCCGCGACAGAAAACAAAAAGCCCAGTCACGAGGACTGGGCTTTTTGCTTGAATCTTGTGGTGCCGGAAAGAGGAATCGAACCCCCGACCTTCGCATTACGAATGCGCTGCTCTACCGTCTGAGCTATTCCGGCATCAGGAGAAACGAGATTATAGGGACTCTTTTACGAACTTGGCAAGCCCCTGCGATTACTTTTTTGCTTCCAGATGGTAACGGGTGACACGGTCGACTTCGTTCTTCGAGCCGAGGAATACCGCCACACGCTCGTGCAGGCTCTTCGGCTGGATGTCCAGAATGCGCTTCTCGCCGTTGGTCGCGGCGCCGCCCGCCTGCTCGACGATGAATGCCATCGGGTTCGCTTCATACATCAGGCGCAGCTTGCCCGGCTTGTCCGGCGTGCGCTTGTCGGCCGGGTACATGAAGATGCCGCCGCGGTTCAGGATACGGTGCACATCGGCCACCATCGACGCGATCCAGCGCATGTTGAAGTCGCTCTGGCGCGGACCTTCCTTACCCGCCTTCAACTCGCCGATGTATTTCTCGACCGGGGGATACCAGTGGCGCTCGTTCGATGCGTTGATCGCGTATTCACGCGTCTCGACCGGAATGCGCATATCGCTTTGCGTGAGCACCCACGAACCCAATTCGCGGTCGAGCGTGAAGCAGTTCACGCCGTTGCCGGTGGTCAGCACCAGCACCGTTTGCGGGCCATAAACCGCATAGCCTGCCGCGACCTGCTGTGTGCCGGGTTGCAGGAACGATTGTTCGGTGGGTTGCTGGCCGTCCGGGCAGCGCAGCACCGAGAAGATCGTGCCAATCGACACGTTGACGTCGATGTTCGACGAGCCGTCGAGCGGATCGAACACCAGCAGGTATTCGCCCTTCGGGTAGTTGGCCGGGATCGGGAAGAACTGTTCCATTTCCTCGGACGCCATGCCCGCGAGGTTGCCGCCCCATTCATTCGCTTCGAGCAGGATTTCGTTCGACAGGATGTCGAGTTTCTTCTGCACCTCGCCCTGAACATTCTCGCTGCCAGCCGTGCCGAGTGCGTCGCCCAGCGCGCCCTTGCTGACGTGGTAGCTGATCGCCTTGCATGCGCGCGCGACGACTTCGATCAGAAGGCGCAGGTCGGCCGGCAGGTTGTTGGTCTCGCGCTGCTGCTCGATCAGGTACTTTGTGAGAGTGGTACGACGTTGCAAAGCCATTGCTGTACTCCGGGAAGGCTTGAGGAATGTCTCGATTTTAACCGCTCGCCGTGTCGGTTCCGTGCTTTTGAGGTGCAAGAACCGGCGACGGTGCTACCGGACCCTGCAAAGGCCCGTGAATTCACGCTTTGCGGCGAGCCTTGATGGCCGTGACATTGCCTGTGAGGCTCGCCGCAAGCGCCGCCGCCCGGGCGTGTTCGGCCGAGACTTTCGGCAGTTTCGGCCGGTTCGCCCTGGGCATCGGCTCGATCTCGCGTTCGATCTGCTCGCCGGCCGCGGCGGTGGCGACGCGCAGGTCGTACGCGATCTGCAGATTTAGCCAGAACGGCGCACTCGCGCCAAAGTAGCGTTCGAGCCGCAGTGCGGTGTCAGCCGAGATGGCGCGTTTGCCGCGCACGATGTCGTTGATGCGCGGCGCCGGTACTCGCAGCGCAAGTGCGAGCGCATTGACGGACATGCCGAGCGGCTCGAGGAACTCGCTGCGCAGAATCTCCCCCGGGTGAGTCTCCGGGATGCTTTCTCCCGTGCCGATGTCGGAGAAGTCGATACTGCCCAGATCGGAGCGTTTGATGACCATGGTGGTCTCCCAATAATCAGTGATAGTCGACAATTTCGACATTCAGCGCCTCCCCGTCGACAAAATGAAAACAGATGCGCCACTGCGCGTTGATGCGAATGCTCCACTGCCCGCTGCGCTGGCCTTGCAAGGCTTCGAGCCGGTTGCCCGGCGGCGCATGCAGGCTGCGGATGGACTCCGCGGCATCGATCATCAGCAGCTTGCGGCGTGCGAGCGCCTGCATGTAGAGCGGCAGTGAATGCACGAACTTGCCGTGGAAGATTGCTGCCGTAGCCTTGTCGCCGAATGTCGTGATCATGGGATGATATAACGCGGTGCGTTAAACGTAAACCGTTAAATGAATGCGTTTACTTTCACCCTGCCGAGTCGATACGAATAGTCGTCCAGACGGCTAACGTCGAGCACTGTAATGCCGCGCCACGGCGCAAATTCAGGACGAAAAAAAGCCGGCAACACGTGCCGGCTTTTTGCTGCGGGAAGCGTCTTCAGAAGCGCGTTCAGCAGCGCCGTCAGATAAGCCTCACGCCAACGCTTTCTCCACGATCTCGCGCACGTCGCGCGACTTCGCCTGTGACGCCACTTTCTCCAGCGCCGCGCGCATGCCGTCGCGCAGCGCCGGCGTGAAGCGGCGCCACAGTTCCAGCGAACGGGCGAGGCGGGCGGCCACTTGCGGATTGATGGCGTCGAGCGCGATCACCTGGTCGGCCCAGAACGCGTAGCCCGAGCCGTCTTCGGCGTGGAACTGCGCCGGGTTTGCCGCACAGAAGCTGAAAATCAGCGAACGCGCGCGGTTCGGATTCTTCAGGTTGAACGCCGGGTGCGTCATCAGCTTGCGCACGGTCTCGATCACCGGACGCTGCGCGCTGCCGCGCTGCGTGGCTTGCAAGGCGAACCACTTGTCGATGACGAGCGGCTCCTTTTCGAAGCGCCGGTAGAAGTCGTCCAGCGCCTCCTGCGCCTGAACGCTGCCGCCATTCGCGGCCGATGCATTGAGCAACGCGGAGAGCGCCGCAGAGCGGTCGGTCATGTTGTTGGCGGTGTCATATTGCGCGGACGCGAGACGCACGGCTTCAGCCGGATCGTCCAGTTCCGCCAGATACGACAAGGCAAGATTCTTCAGCGCGCGATGACCGGAAGCCTCCGGCGTGGCTTCGTAGGCGCCCGGCGTGCGGTGCTTGTCGTACAGCGCAAGCCAGTCTTTCCTGAGCGCATTCGCGAGGCGCTTGCGCACGAATTGCCGCGCGGCGTGCACGGCAGCCGGGTTCGATTCGGCCATCTGCTCAGCCAGATAGGCTTCCGACGGCAGCATCAACGCCAGCTCGCGGAAAGCGGGCGAGAGCGTTTCGTCGGTCAGCACACGGGCGAACGCGTCGACAACCGAGTCGTCGAGTTGCAGGGGCACGCCGGTGGCGGCACGCCCGGCGAGCGTCAGCAACTCGCGGGTGGCGAGCCGCTGGCCGGCTTCCCAGCGGTTGAACGGATCGCTGTCGTGTGCGAGCAGGAACGCGAGCTGTTCGGCTGAATAGTCGTATTCGACAATCACCGGCGCCGAGAAATTGCGCAGCAACGAGGGCAGCGGTTCCTGCGCGACGTTGACGAACGTGAAGGTCTGCTCGGTCTGCGTGAATTCCAGTACGCGCGTGGTGGCGTCCGAAGCTTTGCTTTCGCCTTCCAGTTGCACCGGCAGGTCGTGGCCGTCGTTGCCGATCAAACCGATCGCGAACGGAATCAGCAACGGCCCCTTTTGTGTTTCACGCGCGGCCGGCGCTGCGTCGCCATAAGATTGCGTGAGCGTCACGCTGTAGCGCTGTTGCGCGGCGTCGTACCGGGTGCGAACCGAGACGCGCGGCGTGCCGGCCTGGCTGTACCAGCGCTCGAATTGCGCGAGATCGCGGCCGTTCGCGTCGGCGAGCGCGTGACGGAAATCGTCGCACGTTACCGCCTGCCCGTCATGACGCTTGAAGTAAAGGTCCATGCCCTTGCGGAAGCCGTCGCGGCCGAACAGCGTCTGATACATCCGCACGACTTCGGAGCCTTTTTCGTAGACCGTCATTGTGTAGAAATTGTTGATCTCGACGTAGCTTTCCGGGCGCACCGGGTGCGCCATCGGACCCGCGTCTTCGGCAAACTGCATCTGGCGCAGCACGCGCACGTCTTCGATGCGTTTGGTGGCGCGTGCGGCTTCATCGGTCGCGCCGCCTGCCATGTCGGCCGAGAATTCCTGATCGCGGAACACCGTCAGGCCTTCTTTCAGGCTCAACTGGAACCAGTCGCGGCACGTCACGCGGTTGCCGGTCCAGTTGTGGAAATACTCGTGACCGACCACCGCCTCGATGTTCGCGAAGTCGGTGTCGGTTGCCGTTTCGGGGTTCGCCAGCACGTACTTCGTGTTGAAGATGTTGAGCCCTTTGTTCTCCATTGCGCCCATGTTGAAGTCGCTCACCGCGACGATCATGAAGCGGTCCAGATCCAGTTCCAGCCCGAAACGCTGCTCGTCCCAGCGGATCGAGTTGATCAGCGAATCCATGGCGTGACGCGTCTTGTCCAGATCGTGCGGTTCGACCCACACCTGCAGCAGCTTTTCCTTGCCCGAGCCGCTCGTCACGCGTTCTTCGAGCGCAACCAGCTTGCCCGCGACCAGCGCGAACAGATAACTCGGCTTCCTGAACGGGTCTTCCCAGCGGGCGAAATGGCGGCCGTCCGGCAGATCGCCTTCTTCGAGCAGATTGCCGTTCGACAGCAGCACCGGATAGTCGGCCTTGCTGGCGCGCAGCGTGACCGTGAAGGTCGCCATCACGTCGGGGCGATCAAGGAAATAGGTGATGCGGCGAAAACCCTCGGCCTCGCACTGCGTGAAGAAGTTGCCGCCCGACACATACAGGCCCGACAGCGTGGTGTTTTCCGCCGGATTGCAGATGCTGGTGAGCGTGAGTTCGAAGTGATCCGGCACATTCTCGAGCGTGAGGCCGTGCTCGTGCGCATGCGCGTTGGCAAACGCGGCGCCGTCCATCTCGGCGCTGACGAACTCGAGTTGTTCGCCCATCAGTTCGAGATTCGAAGCGCGGGCCGCGTCCGGGTTGCGGCGCACCCGCATCGTGTTCCTGACGACGGTGCGTTCGGGGATCAGATCGAACTCCAGCGCGACGGTGTCGATCAGGAAGGCGGGCGGCGCGTAGTCGGCGCGGCGGATCACATTGGGCGTTGCGGTATCGGCCATGGCGTTCTGTAGTGATGGGACTCGAGCCGTCACGCGTGCTCATGGCGCGCGAGCCGGGCTTGTCGAGCCATTGTACAAAGGCTCGGCCGATCGTGCGGCTCGAACTTTTTACCGAATCGCCAGGTCAGCGTATTATCGGACGCCCGCGCGGCAACGGCTGCGCGCTAACGAACCCGATCAGGACTGGCAAGGACTGGCAATAACAGGCAACACGAGGTAGACCATGAAAACCAATCGATGGACCCGCCATGCCGCGCTGCTGCTGGGCGCGCTGACGGTGCTGCTATCCGGCTGCACGAGCTACGTGACCTCCCAGGTCACGGCGTTTTCCGACTGGAGCGGCAGCGACGCCACCCGCACGTATGCCTTCACGCGGCCGGCGGATCAGAAGAGCAACCTCGAACTCACTACTTACGAACGTATCGTCGGCAACGAACTCGCCACGCACGCATTCCGTCAGGTCGACGCTTCAGCGGCGCGCTACCTGGTGGGGCTGTCGTACGGGATTCGTTCGGACATGGTGACAGTCGCCCAGCCGGTGTATTACAGCCCGTGGCCGTCGCCGTACTGGGGCCGGCCGTTCGATCCGTGGGGCCCGTGGGGTCCATGGGGACCGTATCCGACGGCATACGTGAACCAGAGCTACCCGATTTTCACGCATCTGCTCGGCGTGCGGATCACCGAGCGTGCTAGCGGCAAGGAGGTTTATAACGTGACGGCGCGTAGCTCCGACGACGAATCGTCGCTGGTGAGAGCCATGCCTTATCTGGCGCGCAGCGCGCTGGCCGATTTCCCGCTCGGCAATGGGGTGGTCCGTACGGTGAAGATTCCGGTCGACAAGAATGGCGGGATCTCGAACGAGGCCGCTACGACGAGCGCCTCACCGGCGGCAGCACCGGCAGCGGCATCGGGCGCGAAGGTCGTGCAGTAAGCGCAAGCGACGGGTCGATACATCGAACGGCCTGGATTGCGGCGCAGTAGAAAAAACGGCCCGGCAGGTTGTTCCCGCCGGGCCGTTTGCTTTGTAAGCCCGCGCGTGTCTGATCGGGCGAAAGCCGGTAGCAATAGGCACGACCTTGCAAAAATGGCTGCACGGTAAGCATTCGTAAGTCGTGAGTATGATTGACCGGTTGCGCTGAGGCATTGAAGTGTTCCGAAACGAAACACGAATTTTCGAAAGTTAGTTGAAAGTTTCGGCATCTATTCGTGTTGTGCCGATCGAGACCGCTCTCCGCGAGCCGGTCCGCGAAGCTCGCGGCAAGTGGCTTTGCCGGCCGGTGGCCGGTTGTGCAACGGCCGCCAGGCTTGCCTCCATGAGTTTGTCCAGTGATCCGTCGCACCTGCGACACGGATACAGATAGATACGTCTTTTGTGGCTGATTTAATCCACAATATTCAGTATGATTCCGGCGACCGTAGGGCGCCTGAGCCAATCCGCAGATTAATTGTCAAAAGGCACCTAAATAATCGGGGCCACGTGCCGTTAAATCGCTGAACCCATATAACAAGATTGGATTGACCCCCGGCTGGAGATTGTGGTTCCGCGCGGCGCGCACACGCTGTGACGGTTGCATATTCCGTCAGTGGCCCTCAGCCCTCATCGCTTTTACGCGCGAACACCGATATGCCCGATCTGCACTGGACTATTCCGGTCGCTCGCTGGTCTAGCTGGCCTGCTGCCGCTTCTGTCGCACCCGATATCGGCTTTATCGAGCCGATTGTGCGGCGTCGTCTGAGCACATTGTCCAAGGTTGCCCTGAAGGTTGCACACGATTGCGTGGCGCAAGACGAGGTGCGGGTCGTGTTTGCTTCACGCCACGGCGAATTGCGGCGCACAACGGACATTCTGCGCCAGATCAGCGCCGGCGAACCGGTCTCGCCGACCGCCTTCAGTCTGTCGGTGCTGAACGCCATGACCGGCGTGTTCGGTATCGCGCGCGACGATCGCTCCGCCGCCAGCGCGATTTCGGCTGGCGCTCAGACGCTCGGTTATGCGCTGCTGGAAGCGTATGCGCAGTACGCAACGCAACCCGGCTCGCCGGTGCTGCTGGTATACGCCGACGAGCCCGCCGATCCGGCATACGGCACGATTGAAGACGAAGTGCAGGGCGGCGCGGTCGCGATCCTGCTGAACGGCGAAGCGGCGGCGGGGCAGTTGGCCTGCACGTTGTCCGGCGCGGGTGAGCGGGCGGCTGGCGAGGCTGCAGAGACCGCGCAACTGGCAAACCCCGCGAGCGAAGCAGGCGCGGAGGAAAGTTTCGCGACCCAGAGCCAGGCGCTGCTGCACTGTCTGGAAACCGGCAAGCCTGTCGTCTGGCAAGGCGCCGGCGCCGCCTGGCATTGGAGGTGGCATGAACAGGCGGCTTGATTATGTTTGGCGGTTCTGCGCGACAGGCATGGCCTTCGTCGTGTTTGGCGTCTGCGGCCTGCTGTTTTCGGTGCTGGTGTTCCCGCTCGCGTGGCTATGGCCGCACCGGGCCTCGCGCCAGCTTGCAGTGACAACGGTGATCCACTGGTTCTTCCGCGCACTGGTCGCGGTATTGCGGTGCATCGGCGTGATGGAGCTCGAGGTGTCGGGCGCGCAGGCATTGCGCGCGGGCGCTCCGGCAATCGTAGTCGCGAACCACCCGACCTACCTCGACGTGATGGTGCTGCTGTCGCTCACGCCGCGGGCCTGTTGCGTGGTGAAAAACGCGCACTGGGGCAACCCGTGTTTCTGGGGAATCGTGCGTTCGGCGGAGTATGTGAGCAATGCCGATCCCTCGGAACTCGTCGAAGCCGGCGCGCGGCAGCTCGCAGCAGGCTACACGATGATCATTTTTCCCGAAGGCACGCGCAGCCCGGCGCCGAACCGGCTGCACGCGTTTTCACGCGGTTTCGCGCACATGGCGTTGAAGGTCGGTGCGCCGATCGTGCCGGTTCTGATGGATTGCGATCCGCCGGCATTCACCAAGCAGATGCGCTGGTACGACGTGCCGGCGCGCGCGTTCCGGATACGCGTGAACGTGCTCGAGCCGTTCGGCGTCGAGCAACTTGCGGACCATGACACTTCACCGTCTCTCGCGGCGCGCAGCGTAACCAGCGCCATCGAAGCACATATCACCCAGCACCTGTTCGATTATGGATTCTTTAAAACTGGAAATTAAACAGCTCCTGATCGAAGCCCTCGATCTGGAGGACCTGAGCCCGGCCGATATCGACGACGATGCCCCGTTGTTCGATACCGACGGCATCGGTCTCGATTCGATCGACGCGCTCGAAATCGGCATCGTGCTGCGCAAACAATACCAACTGACCATCGCAGCGAACGACGAACGCACCCGCGAACACTTCCGCTCGATCAGCACGCTGGCCGCGCTGGTCGCGAGTCAACGCGAAACAGTCGAC
This sequence comes from Paraburkholderia fungorum, assembly GCF_902833645.1. Lineage (GTDB taxonomy): Bacteria > Pseudomonadota > Gammaproteobacteria > Burkholderiales > Burkholderiaceae > Paraburkholderia > Paraburkholderia fungorum. Next base: position 751,650 of record NZ_CADFGE010000001.1, on the reverse strand, counting down.
GCTGTGAACGAAACCACAAAAAAAGGGGATTAATCGTGTCCGAGGCAGAGATTCTTGAACGCATCCGCGCCATCTTCAAAGAGAACTTCGCGATCGAGCCGGAGCGCGTGACGCCCGAGGCGCACCTCTTCGAAGAACTCGATCTCGACAGCATCGACGCCGTGGACCTTGCGATCAAACTGCAGGAAATGACGGGCCGCCGCATCAAGCCGGAAGAGTTCAAGTCGGTACGCACGGTCGGCGACGTGATCGTTGCAGTCGAGTCGCTGCTGGCGGCACAGGGTTGATGCCAGCCGTGCGCTCGCGAATGCAAGCGGCGACGAGCGAGCCTCTCGAGGCATCGTCCGGCACCCAGCGGCACTGGGCCAAAGCGGTGCTCCAGGTTATGTTGAAACTCGCATACCCCGCGCTGATTCTGTGCGCCTGGCGCTGGGACACGCCGCGCTACGTCGGCTGCATGCTGTTTGCGATTCTGTGGCTGCAGCGCTGGGCCGGCAGCGGTCCGGTCGCGACCTCGTTGCGCCGGCTTTCCTCGATAGATTGGACCGTGGTCGGCTTGCTGAGCTGCGCCTCGGCGGCGATCGTACTCACCAACAGCGAACTGCTGTTGCGCCTCTATCCGTCGCTCGTCAATCTGGGGCTGCTGATCGCGTTCGGCGCGACGCTGGTGCGCGGGCCGTCGATGATCGAAAAATTCGCGCGGCTGGGCAATCCGAACCTGTTGCCAGGCGCCGTGCGCCATACGCGGCGCGTGACCCAGGTGTGGTGTGCTTTCTTCGCGCTGAACGGTGTGTTCTCCGCTTATACGGCGCTGTACTGGAGCCGTGCGAACTGGTCGCTCTATAACGGCGCGATCGCCTATGGATTGATCGGCGTGCTGCTGGTGGCCGAGATTATCTGGCGTTATCTGGTCGTGCTGCCGCGAGCCGCGCGTTCGGAGGCGGCATGATTGCGTTGCATGATTTGTTGTCGGCGGCTCTTGAGGCCTCCGTCGCGAATGCACCGGTATGCCGCGACGGCGCCACGGTGCTCGACCGTGCTGCGTTTCGCGCGCGCGTTTCAGCGCTGGTCGCGTTACTGCAGGCGCAAGACGCGCAACGCTACGCGCTGTGTATCGACGATCCTTTCGATTTTTCCTGCGCGCTGTTTGCGTTGTTCGCGTGCGGCAAGGAGCCGGTGATTCCGGCCAATGCGACACCGGGTTATCTCGCCGATCTCGCCGACGCGTACGACGCCGTGCTGACCGATGCGGACCTGCCGCATCATATGCAGGACACCGATGCGTTACCCGGGCCGGCCGTGTATACGATCGATCCGCACGCCCCGTTGACGCTCTATACCTCCGGCAGCAGCGGTACTCCCAAACCGATCCGCAAGTCACTCGCGCAATTCAATGCCGAAGTCCACACGCTCGAAAAGCAGTGGGGCATGCTGGTCGGCAATGCGACGATGCTTGCGAGCGTGCCGCATCATCACATCTACGGGCTGCTGTTTCGCATCATGTGGCCGCTCGCAGCGGGCCGCGCCTTTGAGCGCGCGATCAGCATCGAGCCGATGCATTTGCAGGCGCAGATCGGGCAGTGTGGGGCGACGGTGGTCGTCTCCACGCCCGCTCAATTGTCGCGTTGGCCCGCGTTGCCAGGCTTTGCCGCGTTGACGCCGGCACCGCGTGCATTCTTTTCTTCAGGTGGCCCGCTTGCCCTGGAAGCCGCGCAGGAATATGCGGCTGCCTACGGCGCCGCGCCGCTCGAAATCTACGGCAGTACGGAGACCGGCGGCATCGCGTGGCGTCGTCAGGATCAGACCGATGCATGGCAACCGGTGTGCGGCATCGAAGTGCGCTGCGACGAAGACGGTGCGCTGAACGTTCGCTCGCCGCATCTCGATCACGTCGGCTGGCATCGTACGGACGACAAGATCGCCTTCGACGCCGAGGGCCGCTTCCGCTTGCAGGGTCGGCTCGATCGTGTGCTCAAGCTGGATGGCAAGCGCGTGTCTCTGCCGGAGCTCGAAGCGCGTCTCGCGCTGCATCCGTATGTCGCGCAAGCGGCGATCGTGCCGCTGGAAGGCGCCTCGCGCGAGCGCGTCGGCGCCGTGGTGGCGCTCACTGAAGCCGGCAGCGAAGCATTGCGCACCGAAGGCCGTGTGCAATTCGCGAAGATCTTGCGCCGGCATCTCGCTGCGTATTTCGATGTGGTGGTGCTGCCGCGCCATTGGCGTTTTCGCCTCGCCTTGCCGTTCGACGCGCGCGGCAAACTGCCGGTGGCCGCGCTCGCTGCGGCGTTCGCGCCGCGCGCGGACGGCATGGAAGTGCTTGCCGAAGCCCGCAGCGCCGATAGCTTGCACTACGAACTGCGGGTGCCGCCCACGCTCGTGCATTTCGCCGGCCATTTCCCCGGTTTGCCGATTCTGCCGGGTGTCGTTCAGGTGCACTGGGCCGTGCGTCTGGCTGCCGAGCATGTGCCGGCCGTGAGCGCGCCGGCATCGATCGACCGGCTCAAGTTCATGGCGCCCGTGCCCCCGGGCGCGGTGCTCAATCTCACGCTTGCGCACGACGCAGCACGTGGACGCGTGCAGTTCAGTTACCGCTTGAGCGGGCGTGAATGCGCGTCCGGCGTGATCGTGTATCGGGAGCCTGCATGATGAGCATCGCTGCATGCATCGTGATTCCGATTTACAACCACAAGGACGCGATCGGCGCGACCGTGGCTCACCTCGCGGTGCACGGCTTGCCGATCTTTGTTGTCGACGATGGCAGCGATGAGGCGACCCAGCAGGTGCTCGCCGCGCTGGCGCGGCAGTACGCGGGGCAGCTCACGCTGCTGCGTTTGCCGGTCAACGGCGGCAAGGGTGCAGCGGTGATGGCGGGGCTGCGTGCCGCGCGCGCCGCGGCTTACACGCATGCGCTGCAGATCGATGCCGACGGTCAGCACGATGCGACGGATGTGCCACGCTTCATCGAAGCGGCGCGTGCGGAACCGGGCACGGTGATCCTCGGCCGCCCGGTCTATGACGAGAGCGTGCCGAAAGCGCGCCTTTACGGCCGTTATCTGACGCACGTATGGGTGTGGATCGAAACGCTTTCGCTGACGATTCGCGATTCGATGTGCGGCTTTCGCCTTTATCCACTGGCGCTGGCCTGCGAGCTGATCGACAGCGTGCAACTGCCGACCCGCATGGACTTCGACATCGAAATTCTCGTGCGTCTTTACTGGCGGCGTGCGGCCTTCCGCTCGATTCCGACGCGCGTCACCTATGCAAGCGACGGCGTCTCGCATTTCGATGTGCTGTGGGACAACGTGCGTATCAGCCGCAGTCATACGCGGCTCGTGTTCGGCATGCTGTGGCGTCTGCCGATGCTGCTCGCGCACAAGGTGATGCCACGCCGCGCGGCTGTTGCAAGTGAGCCGCGCGAGCCGGGTAAGCCGGATCATCCAGGTGAACCGGGCCAGCCGGCCGGGTCGCGCGAACAGAATCAGCAAGACTGGTGGCGCATCGCCGAACGCGGCAGTCACCTGGGCATGTCTTTGCTCGCGCTCAGTTGCAAGCTGTTCGGCCGCCGTTTCACCGCGCTCTGGCTGCATCCGATCGTCGCGTATTTTCTGCTCACGGGCCGTGCCGCGCGCGAGGCGTCGAGCAACTATTTCACGCATCTCAGCCAAACCGCGCCGCACGGCGATACGCCGCGTCCGGGTTGGCTGTCCGCCTATCGCCATATGCTGGCGTTCGCGCAATCGGGCTTCGACAAGCTGGCGGCATGGTCCGGCCGTGTCAACAACGGCGACGTCAAATTCGAAGATCCGTCGGCATTCGAAGCCCTGGTCGCGAGCGGCAAGGGTGCGCTCGTGATCGGCGCGCATCTCGGCAATCTGGAAATGACTCGCGCGCTCGCCGCGCAAGGCGCCTACGCGAAAGTCACCGCCGTGGTCTACACCGAACATGCGCGGCGCTTCAATAGCGTGCTGGCGTCGGCGAATAGCCAGTTCGCGCGGCATCTGCTCGAAGTCAGTGATTTCGGTCCCGAGACCGCCATGATGATGCAGGAGCGTGTCGACTCGGGCGAGTTGCTGGTGATCGTCGGCGATCGCGTGCCCGCTCATGAAGCGGGCCGCACAGTCGATGCGCAATTTCTCGGCTCGACCGCGCCGTTCGCGCAAGGCCCCTACGTGCTGGCGCATGCGCTGGGCTGCCCGGTCTATCTGTTCTTCTGCCTGAAAGAACGTGACGGCTACCGTCTGTATTTCGAGCCGTTTGCCGAGCGTATCGAGTTGCCGCGCCGTGAGCGCACGCAGCATCTTGCGGCGTGGGCGCAGCGTTACGCGGCGCGCCTCGAACACTATTGCCGCAAGGCACCTTATCAATGGTTCAATTTCTTCGATTTCTGGGCCAGCCCCAAGCGAGGCACACATGGCCGAACATGATCTGATCGACGCGCCGAATGCCCGCGCGAATGAGAACGCCCACGCAAACGCGGCGGCGGTGACGATCGGCGGGCGCAAGCTGACGATCGAGGAGGTCGTCGCGATCGCCCAGCACCGCCTGCCGGTTGCATTGAGCGCCGATCCGGCGTGGCGCGCACGCATTCAGCGCGGCGCGGATTTCCTGCGCCGGCATCTGGCGGCCGGCGCGACCGTATACGGCGTCAACACCGGTTATGGCGACGCATGCGTGGTCGATGTGCCGATGGAACTCGTCGAGGCCTTGCCGCTGCAACTGACGCGTTACCACGGCTGCGGAATGGGTCAGTATCTCGACGATGCGCAAACGTTCGCGGTGATCGCCGCGCGTCTGAATTCGCTCGCGTACGGTTTTTCGGGCGTGCGTCCCGTGTTGCTCGAGCGTCTCGCCGACCTGATCAATCATGGCGTGCTGCCGCGTATTCCGTCCGAAGGGTCGGTTGGCGCCAGCGGCGATCTGACGCCGCTCTCGTATGTGGCCGCCGCGCTTGCTGGCGAGCGCGACGTGATGTTCGAGGGCGCGTTGCGCAATGTGCGCGAGGTATGGGCTGAGCTCGGTCATACACCGTTGACGCTCGCACCGAAAGAAGGTCTCGCGCTGATGAACGGCACCGCGGTGATGACGGGTCTCGCGTGTCTCGCGTTCGCGCGTGCGGATCATCTGACGCGCCTGAGCGCGCGTCTCACGGCGCTCTCAACCGTGGCGCTCGACGGCCGTGCCGCGCATTTTGATGCAACGCTGTTCGAGGTGAAGCCGCACGTAGGCCAGGCCGAAGCCGCCGCATGGATTCGCAGCGATCTGAGCGGGCGCGACGATACGCCGGGGCATCGTCTGCAAGACCGCTACTCGATTCGCTGTGCGCCGCATGTGATCGGCGTCGCGCGCGATGCGTTGTCGTGGGTGCGCCGCGATGTCGAGAACGAACTGAACAGCGCGAACGACAACCCGCTGATCGATCCCGACAACGAGCGCGTGCTGCACGGCGGCAACTTCTACGGTGGCCATATCGCGTTCGCGATGGACTCGCTGAAGGTCGCGGTCGCCAATCTTGCCGATCTGATGGACCGGCAACTCGCGCTGCTGGTCGACGTGAACTTCAATAACGGCTTGCCGCGCAATCTGTCGGGCGCGGCTCCGGCGCGCGCCGCGATCAATCACGGTTTCAAGGCCGTGCAGATTTCCTCGTCCGCATGGACCGCCGAAGCGTTGAAGAACACGATGCCCGCGAGCGTATTCTCGCGTTCGACCGAGGCGCACAATCAGGACAAGGTCAGCATGGGCACGATCGCCGCGCGCGACTGTTTGCGCGTGCTGGAGTTGACCGAGCAGGTTGCCGCCGCGCACACGCTCGCGACGGTGCAAGCGGCCCGTCTGCGCCTGAAGATCGACAGCGGTACGCCGGTTCCCGCACCGCTGCAAAGCTTTATCGACAGCGTGACGGCGCACTCGCCGTTCGTCGACGAAGACCGCGCGCTGGAGAGCGATCTGCGCGCGCTGACCGCCCGCATCGCCGCATGCGATTTGCTGCACGACTATCGCGGAGGCTCGAACGCATGACCGGCTCCCCTAAGGTGCTGACAGCCAGCGCGACGGTCGAAGTGCCGTTTCACGACGTCGACGCGATGAACGTGTGCTGGCATGGCCACTATCTGAAGTACTTCGAGATCGGCCGCGCGGCGCTGTTACGCACGTTCGACTACGACTACCGCGAGATGCAGGCTTCGGGCTACCTGTGGCCCATCGTGGAGGCGCATCTGAAGTATGTGCGCCCGGCCACCTATGGCCAGGCGATCGAAGTACGCACACAACTGCTCGAACACGAAAACCGCCTGAAAATAGGCTATGAGATCGTCGATTGTGCATCCGGTACGCGGCTGACGAAGGGTTACACGATCCAGGTCGCGGTCGACGCCGCGACCCAGGAGTTGCAGTTCGTGTCGCCGCCGGTCGTGTTCGAAAAGCTGGAGCGCGTATGGGGACGATGAACTTGCGCAGCAGGGTGACGGGCACGGCCGCAGGGCTAGTGCTGGGCACGTTGACCCTCGCTGGCGTATCGGGCCTGACAGCCTGGCCGGCAGTAGCGGTCGCGGCAGAAGCAACGCAGGCCGCCGGTAACCCGGCGCTGGTTTCGCAAATCGCCTCCCATCTTGCACAAGCGAAAGGCGTGCGCGCGCAATTCACGCAGACGCAGACGCTCGCCGCGATGAAGCAACCGCTCGTCAGCACGGGCTCGCTGCTGTTCTTCCGCGAGCGTGGCGTGATCTGGCAGATAGAGACGCCATACAAGGCCACCTACGTGATCACCGATGCAGGCGTGACCGAAGTCAACGCCAACGGTCAGCGCGTAACGGCCCGCAGTGCCCAGGGCACGCGCGGCGTCGCCCAGGTCTCGAAGATGATGCGCGCGATGCTCGGCGGCGATCTGTCGGCGCTGTATTCGCAATTCGACGTGCAGGCCGAAGGCAGCGCCGCGCAGTGGCGCATGCAACTCACGCCGAACCAGCCGCAGATTGCGCAGTCGATCAAAGGCTTGCAGATGAATGGCGGCGACTATCTGCAAAGTCTGCGCATCACGCTCGCGAACGGCGACGTCACGAAGCTCGAGTTTGCAAAAAGCGCGGCGGTAAGCGAGCCGACGCCGGCTGAGCGCAGCCTGTTCGGAGCGCCGTAATGCAGGTGCTGCGCCAGCGGTCCGCGAAACAGGTGTGGGGCATCCGCGCCGCCTGGCTGTTGCTCGCGCTTGCCGCGGCGCTGTACTGCGGCTGGCGTTTCGCCGGACCTTCGCCGTTGCAGACCAATCTGCTGGCATTGCTGCCTGCCACCGAAGCGGATCCGGTCGCCGAAAAGGCGGTCGATACGCTGGCAGGCGCGCTCGGCGACCGCACGGTTTTTCTCGTCACCAGCAATGACGACGCGCATGCGAAGGCGGCCGCAAAGCAGCTCGGCGCGTCGTTACAGAAGAGCGGGGCGTTCGGCTCGGTGACGGCGGAATTGCCACCGTTCGATCTGTCGCAGATCGCGGCGCTGTATCTGCCTTATCGTTTCGGTCTGCTGACACCCGCCGACCGTACGACGCTCGTGCACAGCAATGCTTTGAATGCGAGCTTGCGCGACGCGCTCGCGCAGCGCATCTACAGCCCGTTGCGCGGCGCGCTGAGCACGTCGCTCGCCGACGATCCGTTCGGCTGGCTCGAACATTGGCTCGGCGGTTTGCCGCTCGCCACGTCGAATCTCGAACTCGAAGACAACATGCTGGTGTCGCATCGCGGTGCCGCGACGAGCGTGCTGATCGTCGCCACGCTGCCAGGTTCGGCTTACGAATCGACGACCCAGCGCGCCGTACTCAGCGCACTCGCGCAAGGCGAAAGCACGTTGAAGCAGGCGTTTCCCGACGTGTCGGTGGCGAGAACCGGCGCGGTGTTTTACGCGGAATCGGCACGCAGCGCATCGGAGCGCGAGGTGCACCTGATCGGCATCGCGTCGCTGTGCGGGATTGCGCTGCTGATGATGTGGGTGTTCCGCTCGCCGCGGCTATTGCTGCTAGGTTTTGTCTCGACAGCGCTCGGCATTGTCTGCGCGCTCGCGGCGACGATGCTGGTGTTCGGCCAATTGCATCTTTTGACGCTGGTGTTCGGCGCAAGTCTGATCGGCGAGGCGGTCGACTACTCGATCCAGTATTTTGTGGTCTATCTTGGCGCGGGTCGTGATTGGGATTCGCGCCGCGGTGCGCGCGCGGTACGTCCGGCCTTGACGGTCGCCCTTGCCACCAGCCTGCTCGGCTACGCGATTCTCATGTGGGTGCCGTTTCCCGCGCTCAAGCAGATTGCCTGCTTCGCGATGGTGGGGATTACGACGGCGTTTGCCTCCGTGCTGTACCTGTTGCCCGCGCTGCTCGCGCGGCCGCCGAAACGCAGCCCGCAGCGCCTGTTTGCCGGCGCCGCGCGGCTGCTGACGGTTTGGCATCGGACGATCGGCGGCAAGCGTGCATGGTTCGTCGCGGTGCTATTGCTGATCGTGGCGATTCCCGGCTGGCTGCGTTTGACGAGCGACGACGATATCCATTTGCTGATCCAGCGCGATCCTTCGCTGGTCGCGCAGGAAGACAAGGTACGCGCGGCGGTTGGCGTGGATAACAGCGCACAGTTTTTTGTGGTGCGTGGCGAGACGCCGGAGATCGTGCTGCAACGGGCCGAAGCGCTGGGTGCGAAGCTCGACGAACTGAACGGCACTGCGAACAGGGTCGGCACTTATCAGTCAGTGGCGCAGTTCGTGCCGTCAGCGAAACAGCAAAACGAAGACCGTGCATTGCTCGCACAGCACGTCTTCAACGATCCCGCGGCATTGCGTGCACTGCTGCTGCAGGCAGGGTTCAAGGACGAAGTCGCCGACGCCTGGCTTGCCGCGCAAGCCAAACCGGAGCCGCTGCTCACGGTCGATACATGGCTCGCCGCTTCGTGGTCACGGCCGTACCAACATCTATGGCTGGGCGTGGTCGATCCGGCTAGCCGAGCGTATGCAGCCGTTGTGATTCCGCAAGGCGTGACGCCACAGAACGAACCCGCGCTGATCGCCATCGCACGGACGGTTTCCGGCGTCGTATTCGTCGACAAGGCAGCGAGTGCGTCGAAACTGTTCGGCGAGTACCGCGTGGACAGCGGCTGGTGGCTCGGCGGCGCGCTGGCGCTCGTGCTCGTTTTGTTGATTCTGCGGTACGCCCGGAAGGATGTCTCCGTGGGGGACCGGTTGAGCGGCGGTATCGCCGTGATGCTACCGGTGTTGCTCGCGGTCGGCGTCACGCTCGCGGTGTTCGGTTACGTTCACGTGCCGCTCAATCTTTTCAATTGGCTCGCGCTGATGCTGGTGCTCGGCGTAGGCGCAAACTATGCGGTATTCCTGCGCGAAGGCTGTTTGCGCGCGGACGCCGATCTCGGCGCGGTGTGGACGGGCGTGCTGCTCTCGGCTGCCACCACGTTGTTGTCGTTCGGCATGCTCGGCATGAGCGCGATGCCCGCGCTGAAGAGTTTCGGCGCCACGCTCGCACTCGGCATCGCGGTGTCGGTGCTGCTCGCGCCGATCGGCATGCCATCGGAATCAAGGAGGGCCGTATGAAGGCGCCATCAGTTTATTTGCATGCGCTCGGCATGATCAATGCGCTCGGCAACGGCCTCGACGCAATCGTCCCGGCGCTGGCCGCCGCTCATGCACCCGGTATGGCGAACGCGCACACCGGCATTGGCGAAGCGTTTGTCGGCAGCGTGCTCGCGCCGCTCGATCTGGCGCCGCCGGCCGCGCTCGCGCGTTACGACTGCCGCAACAACCGCCTGTTGCTGGCCGCGCTGCAGCAGATCGAGCCAGCAGTCGCCGCGGCGCGCGAGCGTTACGGCGCGCATCGGATCGGCGTGGTGCTCGGCACCAGCACGTCGGGGATCGAAGCGGCCGAAGCCGCGTTCGTCTACCAGGCGCAAGCGGGCAATTTGCCCCCCAACTTCAATTACCGGCAGATGGAGATTGGCACAGTCGCGCCATTTGCCGCCGCCGCGCTAGGCGTGCAGGGCCCGGCGTTCACGATCTCGACCGCTTGCACGTCGAGCGCGAAGGCTTTTGCGTCGGCGCGCCGGCTGCTGCAATTACGGCTCTGCGATGCGGTGGTGGTGGGCGGTGTGGATTCGTTGTGCGAGCTGACGGTGCAAGGTTTCGCCTCGCTCGAATCGACCAGCGCCATGCGTACCAATCCGATGAGCCGCAATCGCTGCGGGATTAATGTCGGCGAAGGCGCCGCGGTGTTCCTGATGAGCCGCGACGAAGCGGAGGTACGGCTCGCGGGTGTCGGCGAATCGAGCGACGCCCATCACATTTCCTCGCCGGACCCGCAGGGTGTAGGTGGCGAACTCGCGTTGCGCGCGGCGTTGGCCGATGCGGGCATCGCATCGTCGGCGATCGGCTACGTGAATCTGCATGCCACCGCTACCCGCAAGAACGACGACATGGAAGCGAAATTGATGGCGCGTGTTTTTCCCGAAGGCGTCGCGACGAGCGGCACCAAACCGCTGACCGGCCATCAACTCGGCGCGGCGGGCGCCACCGAGCTGGCCTTCGCGTGGCTGACTTTGGCGCGCGACAACCGGGCCCAGCCCGTGCCGATGCCGCGTCATGTGTGGGACGGCGAGGCGGACCCCGCTTTGCCGGCGCTGGACCTGGTCGAAACCGAACGTTTTCTGCCGCACGGCGCGGCGTCGCAGTACGTGATGAGTAATTCGTTTGCGTTTGGCGGCAGCAATGTCAGCCTGATCCTCGGACGGTGACCACGCGATGACCCAGACGCTTTCCATTCAGGACCTCATCCAGCAACCGATCGAAGCGATCATCCCGCATCGCGGCACGATGCTGCTGCTCGATGGCGTCGATACTTTCGGCGAAGACACGGTGAGCGCGCGGGCGACCGTCCGCGCCGACGCCTGGTATGCCGACGCCGCCGGCGCGATGCCCGCATGGATCGGCATCGAATTGATGGCGCAGACCATTGCGGCGCACGTCGCGTTGCTGGCCATGCGCGGCGGCGGTACAGCGCGTCCTGGCGTGCTGCTTGGCTCGCGCAGTTATCGGGCCTTGCAACCGTCGTTCGCCGGCGGTGCCCGATTGCAGATCCGCGCAACGGAATTGCTGCGCAGCGAAGAAGGCCACGGCGCCTATGAATGCACGATCCACCACGGCGAGGTGTGTTGCGCCGAGGCGGTTATCAAGGTTTTTCAGCCGCGCGATTTTCAGTCATTCATCGAAGGGAGTTTCAGTTCATGAGCCGGCGTGTTCTCGTTACCGGCGCAAGCCGCGGCATTGGCCGTGCGATTGCGTATCAGTTGGCCGCCGACGGTTTCGCGGTGTCCGTGCATTGCCGCACGGGCCGCAGCGAAGCTGAAGCAGTCGCCACGGGCATTGCCGCGCAAGGCGGCACGGCGCGCGTGCTGCAGTTCGACGTGCGTGAGCGCGCCGTGTGCCGCGAAGTGCTCGAAGCGGATGTTGCCGCACACGGCGCGTACTACGGCATCGTGTGCAGCGCGGGCGTGACCCGCGACGCTGCGTTCCCCGCGCTCACCGAAGAAGACTGGGACGTCGTGATCGAAACCGGTCTCGATTCGTTCTACAACGTGGTCCATCCGTTGACCATGCCGATGGTGCGGGCGAAGAAGGGCGGCCGCATCGTCACGATCGCGTCGGTCTCCGGCGTGATGGGCAATCGCGGCCAGGTCAACTACAGCGCAGCGAAGGCCGGGCTGATCGGCGCGAGCAAGGCGCTTGCCGTCGAACTGGCGACGCGCAACATCACCGTCAATTGCGTGGCGCCGGGCCTGATCGAAACCGGCATGCTCGACGAGATGCCGCTTGAGCACGCGTTGAAGACGGTGCCGATGAACCGCGTCGGCCAGCCTGCCGAAGTCGCGTCCGTGGTCAGCTTCCTGATGTCGGATGCGGCCTCGTACGTCACGCGTCAGGTGATCGGCGTCAATGGTGGGATGGTGTGATGAAACGCGTCGTCATTACCGGCATGGGGGGCGTCACGGCGTTCGGCGATAGCTGGGACGTGATCGAAGCGCGCCTGAAGAGCGGCGTGAACGCGGTGCGCCGGATATCCGAGTGGGATTATTTCCAGTCGCTGCATACTCGGCTCGCGTGTCCGTTGCCGGGCTTCACGGCGCCCGCGCATTATCCGCGCAAGAAAACCCGCTCGATGGGACCGGTCTCGATGTATTCGGTGCGTGCGAGCGAACTGGCGCTCGCCGACGCGGGCCTCGCCGAAGACCTCAGCATCAGGGACGGCCGCATGGGCGTGGCCTATGGTTCGTCGTCGGGTTCGGTGCAGCCGATTCGCGCGTTCGGCACGATGCTCGAAACCGGTTCGATGAGCGACGTCACGTCGAACAGCTACGTGCAGATGATGCCGCATACCGCCGCGGTCAACGTCAGCCTGTTCTGGGATCTGAAAGGGCGGATCATTCCGACCTCGTGCGCGTGCGCGTCGGGCAGTCAGGCGATCGGCTATGCGTATGAAGCGATCCAGACCGGCAAGCAGACGCTGATGCTGGCAGGCGGCGCGGAAGAACTCTCGGGCCCGGCGGTTGCGGTGTTCGATACCTTGTACGCGACCAGCACGCGCAACGACGAGCCGCATCTCACGCCGCGTCCGTTCGATGCCGCGCGCGACGGTCTTGTGGTCGGGGAAGGCGCAGCGACGCTGGTGCTCGAAGAATACGAACACGCGGTGGCGCGGGGCGCGCGCATTCACGCGGAGATTGTCGGCTTCGGCTGCAATTCGGACGGCGCGCACATGACCCAGCCGACCGCCGAAACCATGGCGATCGCCATGCAGCTCGCGCTCAAGGATGCGCAACTCGCGCCGCAAGCGATCGCCTATGTGAATGCGCACGGCACGTCCACGGACCGTGGCGACATTGCCGAAAGCCATGCGACCGCGCAGACCTTCGGCGCGCGCATGCCGATCAGTTCGCTCAAGAGCTATGTCGGCCATACGCTCGGCGCGTGCGGTGCGCTGGAAGCGTGGTGGACCATCGAGATGATGAAACGCAACTGGTATGCGCCGACCTTGAACCTGGATAACGTCGATCCGGCCTGCGCGCCGCTCGATTACATCGTCGGCGCGGGCCGTGAGATCGACGCCGAACATGTGATGAGCAATAACTTTGCGTTTGGCGGCATCAATACGTCGCTGATTTTCAGGCGCGTTCGATGAGCATGGCGCTGCACCGCGTGGTCATTACCGGCATGGGGATCGTGTCGTGCCTCGGCAATACGCTCGACAGCGTGTCGGCCGCGTTGCGCGCGGGCCGCTCGCGTATCGAGCGGATCGACGCGTGGCGTGAGCGCGGTTTCGGTTCGCAGGTGGCAGCCGTCGCGTCGGTCGCGCAGGAGCCGCCGTTCGATCGCAAGCTCGAACGTTTCATGGGCGACACCGCGCGCTTTGCCTGCCATGCCGCGAAAAAGGCGATCGACGACGCTGGGCTCGATCCCGCCGCGTTGCGTTCGCCGCGCGCCGGTACGGTGATCGGTTCGGGCGTCGGCACGATGTCGAGTTACGACGTGGCGATGTCGATTGCGAATGCCCGTGGCGTCGATAAAGTGCCGCCGTACACGGTTCCGCACGCGATGAGCAGCACCGCATCGGCCAATGTCGCGCAGGTGTTCGGACTGGAGGGCGTGAGCTATTCGCCGTCGTCGGCGTGCACGACGTCGGCGCTCGCCATCGGTCAGGCAATGCAACTGATTCAGACCGGGCGCCAGCAGATCGTGCTGGCCGGCGGCAGCGAATCGTTGCACGACAACATGACGCTGATGTTCGATTCGATGGGCGCGTTGTCGCGCGCTTTCAACGACACGCCAGAGCGCGCTTCGCGTCCTTACGACACGGCACGCGATGGCTTCGTGATCGCGTCGGGCGGCGGCGTGCTGGTGCTCGAGGCGCTCGATCACGCTTTGGCGCGCGGTGCCCGTATTTACGCCGAGCTGACCGGGTTCGGCGACTGTACGGATAGTGCCGGCATGGTTACGCCACGGGCGGCCGGCATCACGCGAGCGATGCGCGGCGCGCTGGGCGACGCGGGTGCACTGGATGCAGTGAATGGCGGTGCCCGGCGGCCCGACTACATCAACACCCACGCGCCGTCGACCCCGCTTGGCGATGTCGAGGAACTGCATGCCTTGCGCGACGTATTCGGCAGCGAAGTGCCGGCGTTCTCGTCGACCAAAGGCATGACCGGACATCCGCTCGGCGCATGCGGAGCGCATGAGGCGATCTACACGTTGCTGATGATGCGCGACGGTTTCATCGCGGGGACGACGGGCATCGAGACGCCGGAGCCCGCCGTCGATGGGTTGCCGCTGGTGCGCGCGACGCGTGACGCGCGCATCGGCACGGCGATGTCGAATTCATTCGGGTTCGGCGGCAGTTGCGCGAGCCTGATGTTTGAAGTGTGGCAGGGCGGTTGAAACGGCCGTCATTTAAAAAACGAGGGCAACAACAATGAAAAAACGTTTTGTACTGGGAGCACTTGCGGTGGTGGTGCTGACGCAGGCGGGCTGCGCGACCGACGTGAAGTCGGTGCCGCTCGCGGCGGCGGCCGGTCAGTCGCGCGGCGGTGTGCCGGTTTATTTCGGCCAGCAGAATCACCCGCCGGTGACGGCTGATCTGGGAGAGGTGTCTTTTTCGGCGCGGATCGCGCGCAAGGTATCGAGCCCGGACGACGCATGCCACGAAGCGCTGGCTGAAGCCGTGCAGAAGCTGCGCGCGGCGGCTCACGAACGCAACGCGAACGCCGTGATCGACGTGTCGACGCGTTTTCACAGCACGAAGACCGACTCATCGACCGATTTCACCTGTGGGGTGAGCCCGAGCGCGGCAGCGGTCGCGGTGAGCGGCCAGCTCGTCGTGCTGCAGGCGAACTAGGTCAAATCGAATCTGGAACTCACTAAAGCAACAACAACCAAGGAGTCTCAATGAAACGCAAAGTACTGTTTGCCGCGCTGTTTGCTTCGCTCGCCACGCTGAGTGCCACTCAGGCTTTTGCTCGCGATACGGTCGACAACTATCCGATCGCGCCGGCGCTGCAAAGCGAACCGGGCAAGGTCAGTGACGACGTTGCGCTGTATTTCGCGGGTCAGCCGCATCCGGGCGTGCTGAAAAAGATGGGTGAATTCGCCACTAACAAGAAGACCAACGCTTTCGGCAAGAGCGACCTGGAAGCGTGCCAGCACGTTTTCCTTTCGGCTGTGATCGAGTTGCAGGAACGGGCGCGCAAGGAAGGCGGCAATGCGGTGATCAACATCAAGAGCAACTACAAGAACGAAGTGCGCGAGAGCGCGACGGAGTTCACGTGTGGTGCGGGTGCAGTGATCGCCGGCGTGGCGTTGACGGGTGAGGTCGTGACGCTGCGCGGCAAATAAGTACGTCGTGAAGTTTGAAAGGGCGATGGCGACGCCGCCGCCCTCGCAAGACAGATTCAACCCGCCTTGACCGCCGCGACATTGACCAGCGTTTCACGGCGCTTGCCAGGTTGCGGATGGGACAGGCCGATCCGTTCGAGCAGGCCGAAGTCTTTCGCGCGGCTCCACCAGAGATACGGCAGCGAGACGTTGCGCCGCTCGAAGCGAAAACCGCCAGCGCGGATCATGTCGAGGTACCCGTCCGCGCTTTTCTGCACGTGCATGGGATGGCGGAACAGCAAGCGGATCACCCACGACTTGATGTACGCGTCGGTGGATTCGGCGAACAGCAGGATGCCGCCCGGTTTGAGCACGCGGCGGAACTCGGCGAGCGCGCGGTCCTGCTCGACCAGATGGTGGAAGGTTTGATGGCAGAACACGATGTCGGCGCTGGCATCGGGCAACGGCAATTGCGCGCAGTCGCCGTGCAGCACGTCGATGTCGGCGAGCTTGTCGCCGCAGGCGTGGGCGGCATTGGCGGCAAGCGTCAGCGACGGTTCGTGAAAATCGACGCCGACAATGCGGCGCGGCTTGAACGCGTCAGCCAGCAGGCGGAACGAAATGCCTTGTCCACAGCCGACGTCGACGATAACCGGCGCCACCGGCAAGGGCGCGTCGATCAGGCGTTTGAGGTCGTTGATCGCGACCCGCAGAACATGGTGTTCCCACGTATAGGTACGCAGGAACCAGATCCCGAAGGCGGTTTCCGGCACATAAGGCACGCTGGATGTTTCGGATGACGACACGCTGGGCTCCCCGGCGAAATAGCGTTCTTGCTGCGAGTGTTCTTGCTGTGAAGCGTAATTGTAACGAGAAGTAAGGATGCAGCGTAACGCTGCCTAGAGCAAGCAAACGATTGAGGCAACTTTGAGTACACATTCGTCAAAGCGCGTGACCGTCGATGTCGCGATCATCGGTGCAGGTCCGGCAGGTGCGGTCGCTGCGGCGCTCTTGCGCCGGGCGGGACGCTCGGTGCTGGTGCTGGAGCGCCAGCATTTCCCGCGGTTCTCGATCGGCGAGAGTCTGCTGCCGCAAAGCATGGCCTACCTCGAAGAAGCGGGCATGCTGCAGGCAGTGGTCGAGGCCGGATTCCAGTACAAGAACGGCGCGCATTTTGTTCATCGCGGCCAGTCGTCGGCGTTCGACTTCCGCGACAAGCATTCGGCTGGTTGGGGCACCACGTACCAGGTCGAGCGCGCGGTGTTCGACGATATTCTGATTCGTTGCGCAGCCCAGCAGGGCGCCGACGTGCGCTTCGGCCACACGGTCCGCGCGATGCATCCGGGCACGGCGGGCGAGGGCGGCAAGAAGCCGTTGCTCGAGGTGATCGACGAAGCGGACAACGCGTACGAAGTGGAGGCGCAGTTCGTGTTCGACGCGAGCGGCTTCGGCCGTGTGCTGCCACGCTTGCTGAACCTCGAAGCGCCGACGCGCATGCCGACCCGCGCCGCGATCTTTTCGCACGTTCTGGACGGCATTCCGGCCGGTGCGACCGACCGCAACAAGATCTGCGTGGCGACACACCCGGAGCGCCGCGACGTGTGGTTCTGGATGATTCCGTTGGCGGGTGGCCGCTCTTCAGTGGGTTGCGTGGCCGAGGCGAATTTCCTCGATGTGCCGGAAGCTGAACGCGACGCGAAACTGCGTACGTTGATCCAGCAGGAGCCGACACTCGGGCCGCTGATCGGCAACGCGCCGTTCCTGATGCCGGTGCGCCATATTGGCGGCTATGCGGCGAATGTGGAGCGTTTGCATGGGCCGGGCTATGCCCTGCTCGGCAATGCGGGCGAATTCCTCGATCCGGTGTTTTCATCCGGTGTGACGATCGCGCTGCGTTCCGCGCATCTCGCGGTGCAGACCTTGAACCGGCAACTGGACGGCGAGCAGGTCGACTGGTCGGCCGCTTACGACGTGCCGTTGCGCAAGGGGATCGATACCTTCCGCGCCTTCGTCGAACGCTGGTACACGGGCGAATTGCAGGACATCATTTTCTATCCGGACCAGACGCCTTCGATTCGTCGCATGATCAGCGCGGTGCTGGCGGGTTATGCGTGGGATGAGTCGAATCCTTACGTCGCCGATCCGGTGCGCCGTCTGAATGCGTTGCACGACGTGTGTACGCATCGTTGATCGGCCCGCATCGCATGGGCAAATAAAAACGGCGCTTCTTGAAGGAAGCGCCGTTTTTTATTCAACTGTCCGAATCGGCTCGGGACTCAGCCCAACGATTCCATCAGGCCGCGATTTTCGCCGCACGCGGCGCATGCTGACGCACGTCGTCGCGACGATGCACACGCTTGCCAGCCGCATACGTTTCGTAGATCGCGCGGTCGTCGCCGAGCAGCGCGAACGCGAACAGCAGCTCTTCGAGCGATTCCGTGCGTGCGGTACGGCGCGCGAGCAGCGGCGTGGCTTGCGGATCGAGCACGACAAAGTCGGCTTCCGACTTCGGCTTCAAGGTGCCGACCTTGTCGGCCAGATCGAGTGCTTCCGCAGCGCCTGCCGTTGCCAGATAGAACATGCGCGTAGCCGTCAGATGGTGGCCGGTCAGGCGCGCGACCTTGTGCGCCTCGTTCATGGTTTGCAGCATCGAGAACGAGGTGCCGCCGCCGACGTCCGTTGCGAGCGCGATCGGCGTGCCGGCTTCGTCGGCTTTGTCGAAGTCGAACAGGCCGCTGCCGAGGAACAGGTTCGAGGTCGGGCAGTGCGAGGCGACCGTGCCGGTCTGCGCCATGCGCTTGCGGTCTTCGTCGTCGAGGTAGATGCAGTGGCCGTACACCGCGCGGCGGCGCAGCAGACCATAATGATCGTAGATGTCCAGGTAGCTGCGGTGCCCCGGGAACAGATCGGCGACCCACTTCACCTCGTCGGTGTTTTCGGCCACGTGGCTCTGGATGAAGATGTCCGGATGCTTGCCCGCCAGCACGCCGCACGCTTCGAGCTGCGCTTCGGTCGAGGTCGGCGCGAAACGCGGCGTGAGCGCGTACATCTGGCGGCCACGGTTGTGCCAGCGGCCGATCAATTCGGCGCTATCGTCATAGCCCGATTGCGCGGTGTCGCGCAGGAATTCCGGGCAGTTGCGGTCCATCAGCACCTTGCCGGCCACCATGCGCAGATTGCGCGCTTCGCTTTCGGTGAAGAGCGCGTCGGCCGAGTCCTTGTGGACCGTGCAATACACGAGCGCGGTGGTCGTGCCGCAAGCCAGCAGTTCGTCGACAAAGAAGCTCGCCGTATCGCGTGCATAGGCCGGGTCGGCAAAGCGGCGCTCCGTCGGGAACGTGTACGTGTCGAGCCACGGCAGGAGCCCGGGCGCCGGCGACGCGATCATGTCGGTTTGCGGATAGTGGATGTGCGTATCGATGAAACCCGGCACGATCAGCTTGTCGCGCATCTCCTGCACATGGGTGCCCGGCGCGAGTCGGGACGCGAGCTCGGCATACGCGCCTGCTGCGACGACATGGCCGTCTTCGACGATCAGCAAGCCGTCTTCGTTGAAGACCGCCGCGTTGGGCGATTGCGCGGGGTCACCGTTGAAGGTCAGCAGTTGTGCGCGGAATGCTGATTGGGCGGCCTGTGCCGAGGGTGCCGCTGGTGCTGATTGAGTCATGAGAAAAACCGTCTCCGTATTGTGGGGAGCTACGCAGCACGGGCGACGGTTTTAGTCTGGCTCTGAAACGAACCCGTGCCGCCGCCGGCTGCTATTCATTGGCCCGTCAGTGCGGGCCGCCAGGGTGCCAGTGCGCGTCGAGCTTCGCGATCAGTTCGCTGCGTTGCTCGGGCGTGACGAACGACGCTTCGAAGCTGTTGCGGATGATCGTGTAGACCTCGGCATCGTTGAGCTTCAACGCGTCGATGATGGCGAAATAGTTGGCGTTCACGTAACCGCCGAAATAAGCCGGATCGTCGGAATTCACCGTGACGGCGACGCCGCGATCGAGCAGGTCCTTCAGAGTGTGTTGAGTCATGTCGTCGAACACGCAGAGCTTGAGGTTCGACAACGGGCACACGGTCAGCGCGACGCGCGTGTCGGCGAGGCGAGTGACGAGCGCCGGATCTTCGATGCTGCGCACCCCGTGGTCGACGCGATCCACGTTCAGCAGATCGAGCGCTTCGTAGATATACGACGGCGGCCCTTCTTCGCCCGCATGCGCGACCAGTTTCAGATCGAGCGCGCGCGCCTTGGCGAACACGCGTTCGAACTTCGACGGCGGATGACCACGCTCGGAAGAATCGAGCCCTACGCCGATCAGGCGGTGTTTGTACTGCTCGAACAAGGGCCGCGCTTCTTCAAAGGTAGCGAGCGCATCTTCTTCCGATAGATGGCGCAGGAAACACAGAATCAGCTTGCTCGTCATGCCGCGCTTTTCCGCGTCGGCGAGCGCGCGTTCGATGCCGGCCACTGCCGTTGCGATCGGTACGCCACGCTCTGTGTGCGTCTGCGGGTCGAAGAAAATTTCGCTGTGGATCACGTTGTCGGCGAGGCAGCGTTCGACATAGGCCATCGTCATGTCGTAGAAGTCCTGCTCGTGCAGCAGCACGCTCGCGCCGGCATAGTAGATGTCGAGAAACGATTGCAGATCGGTGAACGCGTACGCGGCGCGCAAGGCGTCGATCGAGTCGTACGCAAGCTTCACGCCGTTGCGCTCGGCGAGCGCGAAGATCAACTCGGGTTCGAGCGAGCCTTCGATATGGATGTGCAGCTCGGCCTTCGGTGCGCGAGCGGTTTTCTCGACGAGCGATAGTGAGGTAGCGGTTGTTGTATTCATGGTCGGTCAGGAGTTCGTTGGAGTCGGTTCGCGCCGGATGCGGGATGCGTGGCAGGATGCACTCGCGTTCGGGCGGCAGGTCGATTGTGCTGCAAATCAGACCGTCTGCGCCGCATGCGCGCCCGCATTCGCCTCCACGGCTTGCAATACCTGGGCGGCCGCCGAGATCGCGATGATTTCCGGCGACTTGTCGACGATTCCGTCGACGCCGAGGGGGCACTTCATCCGCGCAATCTGCGCAGGGTCGATGCCGCGCGCGGCCAGCCGATGTTCGAACTGCTTGCGCTTGGTGTGCGAGCCGATCATGCCGAAGAACGCGAAATCGCCGCGCCGCAGAATGCGCTCGGCCAACTCGAGATCGAGCGCATGGTTGTGCGTCATCACGATGAAGTACGTGTGCGGCGCGGCCTGGTCGATCGCTTCGTCGGGCGCGTCGTTCGGATCGATCTTCACATTCGGCGCATGAAGCGTTTCCAGCGGCGGGAACTGCGCGTCGCGTTCGTCGACCCAGCGCACGGTGCAAGGCAGCGTGGCCAGCACGCGAACCAGCGCCGCGCCCACGTGACCGGCGCCGAACAGCACGACCTGGAAGTCGCCTGGCGCGATGGTCTCGGTGAGCAGCGCGCCGCTGTCGTCGAAGCCGGCGCCGTCCCATAGCAGGCAGTCGGCGGCATCGACACCCGGCTCGGGGTCGGACAGCATCACCGCATCCGGTGCGGGGCCGAATGATACGCTACGCACCGTCGATTGACCCGCGGCCACGCGTTTTGCGAGCGACGTGATCCAGCCGAGATCGCCGATGTCGAGGCGCTCGAAGGCGAGAATCACCGCGCCGCCGCAGCATTGGCCGAGACTCGGCCCAAGCGCGAAGCGTTCGAGGCGGCGTGCGTGCGGCGAGCGCATGCCGTCGCGCAGCACCTGGCGGGCGGTCTCGATGGCTTTCCATTCGAGGTGTCCGCCGCCGATCGTATGTTTGGCCGATTCGCGCGTGACGATCATCTTGGTGCCGGCTTCGCGGGGCGCCGACCCTTCGACGCGCGCGACCGTTACCAGCACGGCGGCGTCGCCGTGCGCGAGCAGTTGTTGCAGGTCAGGTAGCCAGGCTTGCATCCGGCGGTTCTCCATACAGGGCCGCGCGGGGTGTCCGTGCGGCCGGTTGAGCGTGGCGCGGCGCGTTCGTGTCGCGTCGGGCCCTGGCTTTAAATTGCTGAAATCGTTGTGGTGGGGGACGCGCTTGCCGCTTGCGTCGACTGTCCGGTTGCCTGATCGTTTGCGGTCGTCGGCGGTTGCAACGCGTCCAGCGCGTCGAGAATCGCTTCGGGTGTCGCCGGTGCGCGCAACGGCGGCGCATGGTCCGCATCCGGCGCCGCGGCCGCAATCGCGTCACGAATCGCGAGGAATACGGAGAACGGCAGCAACAGAGGCGGCTCGCCCACGGCCTTCGAATGGAACACCGTCGGCTCGGCGTTGCGGTTCCGATAGAGCTGCACGTTGAACGCCGCCGGCGTATCGCTCACGGCGGGAATCTTGTACGTCGACGGCGCGTGCGTCATCAGGCGGCCATCGCGGTTCCACCACAATTCTTCCGTGGTGAGCCAGCCCATGCCCTGAATGAAGCCGCCTTCCACCTGGCCGATATCGATCGCCGGATTGATCGATTGGCCGGCGTCGTGCAGCACGTCCGCGCGCACCAGTTTCCATTCGCCGGTCAACGTGTCGATCACGACTTCCGACACCGCGGCTCCGTATGCAAAATAATAAAACGGGTGACCGGTTAGCGTTTGCGCGTCCCAGTGCACTTTCGGCGTCGTGTAGAAACCGTCCGACCACAACTGCACGCGCGCCAGATACGCCGCGCCGACCAGTTGTTCGAACGGCATCGCACCACCGTTCACCGACACTTCTCCGTTGGCGAATTCCACCGCATCGGCGTTGCCGCCCAACTGCCTCGCGGCGAGTTCCGCGAGCCGTTTGCGAATGGTCCGCGCCGCCGCTTCGGCGGCTTTGCCGTTCAGGTCGCTGCCGGTAGAGGCCGCCGTCGCCGAGGTGTTGGCGATTTTCGACGTATCGGCCGCCGTGACGCGCACGCGCGAAAGCGGCAACCCGAGTTGATTCGCGACAACCTGCGCGACCTTCGTGTTGAGCCCCTGGCCCATCTCGGTGCCGCCGTGATTGACGAGCACCGAACCGTCTTTGTACACATGCACCAGCGCGCCGGCCTGATTCAGAAACGGCACGTTGAACGAGATGCCGAACTTCACCGGCGAGAACGCAAGGCCGCGTTTGAGCACCGGACTCTGCGCATTGAACGCGGCGATCGCTTCGCGGCGCGCGCGGTAGTCGCTGGTTTCCAGCAACTCGTCGGTCAGCGGCGCGATGATGTTGTCTTCGACGCGTTGTCCGTAGGGCGTCGTGTCGCGTTCACCGATCCCGTAGTAGTTGGCGAGCCGCACGTCGAGCGGATCGCAATGCAATTGACGCGCGATGCTGTCGAGCATCACTTCCATCACTAGCGCGCCTTGCGGGCCGCCGAAGCCGCGAAACGCGGTGTTCGATTGCGTATTCGTCTTGCAGCACAGCGCGACGATATCGACGTCGGACAGGTAGTACGCGTTGTCGAAGTGACAGACGGCGCGGGTTGCGACCGCGCCCGACAGGTCGGCGGAATAGCCTGCTCTCAGGGCGATTTCCACGCGCGCGCCGAGAATCCGGCCGCTATCGTCGAAGCCGGCTTCGTACTCGTAGACCGCGTCGTGGCGCTTGCCGGTGATCATGAAATCGTCGTCGCGATCGGCGCGCAGTTTGACCGGGCGGCGCAGCAGTTTCGCCGCCAGCGAGGCCACGCACGCAAACAGCGCGGATTGCGATTCCTTGCCGCCGAAGCCGCCGCCCATGCGCCGGCATTCGCACACGACGTTGTGCGCCGGCCAGCCGAGCATATGCGCGACCACCTGTTGCATTTCGCTCGGATGCTGCGTCGAACTGTAGACCAGCATGCCGTCCATTTCCTTCGGGACGGCGTACGCGATCTGGCCTTCCAGATAAAACTGTTCCTGGCCGCCGACCTCGAACGTGCCGCGGATCCGATGCGGCGCGGCGGCAATTTTCGCCTCCGGGTCGCCCCGCTTCAGGTGTAGCGGCGGCAGGACGAACTGCTTGTTGGCTTTCGCTTCGGCGGGCGTGAGGACGACTTCGAGCGGTTCGTAGCGCACCACGTCGTCGCTTTTGGCGAGCGCGGCGGCGCGCCGCGCGAGTTCATGACTCTCGGCGATCACCGCGAACACCGGTTGGCCGAGATACAGCACTTCGTCAACGGCGAGAATCGGATCGTCGTGCAGCACCGGGCCGCAATTGTTCTCGCCGGGGATATCTTCTGCAGTCAGAACCGCGACGACGCCTGGCGCTTTTCGTACGGCATCCAGATCGAGCGACACGATCCGTGCATGCGCGTGCCGCGAGAGTCCCAGCGCAGCGTGCAGCGTGCCTTGCAATTCGGGAAGATCGTCGGTGTAGATGGCCTCGCCGCTCACATGCAGCGTGGCGGATTCGTGCGGCAGCGACACACCGATCGCCGTCTCGCTTTCGTGCGCGGCAGCGTGCCTCGCGGCAGGTTCGACAAAAGCATCGGTCCGGTTCATCACGACGGCTCCTTTGCAACGGCCACGGCACCGTCCGTCGCACCGGATTCGTACGCGAACGCATTCACGTCGCAGAGGGTGAGCGGTGCTTCATCGCGCGTTTCGAGGTGGAAGCGCCACAACAGATTGCGCGCGACCTTGAGCCGGTAGGCGCTGGATGCGCGCATGTCGGTGAGCGGCTGGTAATCGGCGACGAGTGCGTTCATCGCTTGCCGCGCGGTGCTTTCGTTCCATGTTGCGCCAGTGAGCGCAGCTTCGGTTTGCGCGGCGCGTTTCGGGGTCGCGGCCATGCCGCCGAAGGCGATGCGCGCATCCGTGATCAGGCCGTTTTCGCCGATGTGCAGCGCAAACGCCGCGCACACCGCGGAAATGTCCTGATCGTAGCGCTTCGACACTTTATACGTGCGGAACCGCAGATCGCGAGCCGGACGCGGCACGCGCAGCGCCGCGACGAATTCGCCGGCCGCGAGCGCGGTTTTCTGATAGCCGAGGTAGAACGCGTCGAGCGTCAGCGTGCGGGTTTTGGCGCCGTGGCGCAGCACGACTTCCGCGCCGAGCGCGAGCAGCGCGGGCATCGAATCGCCGATCGGCGAACCATTCGCGACATTGCCGCCGAGCGTGCCGGCATTGCGGATCGGCAGCGACGCGAAACGCGTCCACAACTCAGCGAGCTCCGGATAATCGACGGCGAGCGCCGCGTACGCGTCTTCGAGCGTGACCGCCGCGCCGATTGTCAGCGTCTGCGCATCGCGTTCGATCGTCTTCAATTCGGCGACGTTGCCGATATACAGAATGTCGCCGAGATCGCGGAACTGCTTGGTGACCCACAAACCGACGTCGGTGCTGCCGGCCAGCAGGCGCGCCTGCGGATGTTCGGCGCGCAGTCTGGCGAACGCGTCGAGTTCGACCGGTGCACGGAAGACGGGCGAGCCGAATTCGGCGCCGCGCGTATCGGGCGCGCCGTATTCGAAGGTGTCACGGCGCTGGATCTCACGCAGCGTGTCGGCGACCGCTTTGCGGTCCAGCGTCACGCGGGGATATTGCGGATAGTCGAACATCTTCTGCGATGCGTCGACAATCGGGCGATAACCGGTGCAGCGGCACAGATTGCCTGACAGCGCGGCGTTGATTTCGTCACGGGTGGGCAGGCCGGCGGCGGCCGGCTGGTTTTCGTACAGCGCCCACATCGACATCACAAAGCCGGGAGTGCAGAAACCGCACTGGGAGCCGTGGCAATCGACCATGGCCTGCTGGACGGGGTGCAGGGCGCCGTCGGGGGCGCGCAGGTCTTCGACGGTGAAAAGGGCTTTGCCGTCCAGCGTCGGCAGGAACTGGATGCAGGCGTTGACCGCTTTCAACGCGAGGCCGCCGTGCGCATCCAGTTCGCCGATCACCACCGTGCAGGCGCCGCAGTCGCCTTCCGCGCAACCTTCCTTGGTGCCCGTGCAATGCAAATCGTCGCGCAGGTGCTGAAGCACGGTGCGCGCCGCCGGGACGCCCGCGACCTCACGGACGGTCCCCTGGTGATAAAAGCGGATGGTTTGCGTTGTCATGGCGAATCCGAAAGACAGTGCGGACCGGGCGCGCGTTACGCATGGGGTCGCGCCAAAGCCGGCCTCGCGCACGTAGATCGCCATCCAGTTCCGAAGATAGCATTACCTTGTCCCGAAAATATTTCCCAACTCGCATGAAGCTTATTCGGAAGCGGTCATGTGATTGATACGATTCGCGCCGCGCCGGGAAGTTGCGTGAGGCGGGGCGGATGGGGAAAATCAGGCGGGGCGGGGCAGAGCGGGGAGCAAAGGGCGCTGCGTGTGTGCCCGCAGGGCGCCGGTGGTGCGGTCTTGCCGACTCTACGGGGCCAGAGCCGACATGAAAACGCCGGCCTTCGAGCCACCGTGAAAAACGGTCCAAAGGCCGGCGCGAAGCCGGTTAAGTCAACCTAAGCAGCCGAAAAAGCTGGCTCGGGGCGCGTTCAGTCGAACCGGCGGCGATTCTTGACGAGGCTCAGCGCCAACGGCACGAAGGCCACGACGAAAGCCACCAGCGACCAGGTGGGCAGCGACAGACCCAGAATCGGCGGATAGGCCGTTTCGCAGAGCCCCGCCACCTTGAAGACGCCCGGCAGCCAGTGCGCGGGCGGCAAACTGTCGACGACCGGCTGCAGCGCGTCGAAACCGCAGCTGAACCCCGGATTGGCCTGCACATACACGTGCCGCGCGGCGGTTACGATGCCGGCGAGAGCCGACAGCGCCGCCAGCACTTCCAGCAGCCGCACGCCGCGCCAGCTGTTGAAGCGCGCGCCGAGGAACGCAAAAATCGCGATCAGCAGGAAGAAATAGCGCTGGATGATGCACAGCGGGCAGGGATCCTCATGCAAGCCGTATTGCAGATAGAGCGCGCCGGCGACGAGGCCGACGCAGATCAGGCCGAGCAGAACCAGCAGGGAGCGCTCGCGGCGCAGCATCGCATTGTCGTTATTCATGGGTCGTGTGGCTGTCTGGAAACGGAAAGGGCGGGTGCCCGCGATTCTAGCGCGAACCCCCGCCCTGGCGCTTATCGCGCTTTTAAGTCGCAATCCGGCTGAATGCCCGCTCGGTGCCCTGCTCAGTGCCCCGCTCAATGCCCATTCGTTGCCCGCTCGGCGCCCCGAGCGTCTTTGGTCAGCGAATCGCGTTGAGTACCGCCTCGGCGCCGCGGCCGATGGCCAGCAACGCGTCGTCGGCGTGCGGGGCGCCCGCCAGCATCAGACCCACCGGCGCGTCGCCGCGCAGATGGCAGGGCAGCGACAGCGCGCAGGCGTCGAGGAAGTTGAACGCGCTCGGATTGCGCAGGATCAATGCGTTGGTGCGTCCGAAAGCGTCGTCATCGTGAATCAGATCGGCCACGCGCGGCGGCAGCACCGGCACGGTCGGCGCGACAACCGCGTCGAAGCGTTGCCACAGCGTGCGCGCGGCTTCGTCGAGCATGGCCTGGCGCTCGGCGAGCAGGTCCAGATAGTCGGCGGCGCTGGCGGGTTGACCCTTGAGAATACGCACCAGCACGCGCGGGTCGTACTGCTCGCGGTGCTTTTCCAGCAGCGGACGGTGCCACGCATACGCTTCGATCGGGGAAAAGCCGAAGCGGTTGATCTCAGGCAGACGGTCGAGCGGCGCGAAGCGCACTTCCGTAACGATAGCGCCGGCCGCTTCCAGATGCTTGAGGGCCGTGTCGATTGCGGCGGCGACTGCCGGTTCGACGCCGTCGGTCACGAAATTGGTCAGCACGCCAAGGCGCACGCCTTCGAGCGGCCGGGCCGACGGAATGCGCGGCTCAAGCCCGGCCAGCATGCGATCGACCAGCGCGCAGCAGGCGACCGAGACGCCGATCGGCCCGAACGAGTCGAGCGTCGGAGAAAGCGGCACGCCGCCCTGCTTGGGGATACGGTCGGCGGTGGGCTTGAAGCCGGTCAGGCCGCACAGCGCCGCCGGGATGCGGATCGAGCCGCCGGTGTCGGTGCCGAGCGCGACGGCCGCCATGCCATCCGCGACCGACGCCGCCGCGCCCGACGACGATCCGCCCGAAATTCGCTCGTCGCCCTTCACGCCGCGCTGATATGGCGACAGCGGGTTCCCGTAATGCGGATTCAGGCCGAGTCCGGAAAACGCGAATTCGCTCATGTTGGTGCGCCCGACGATCACGGCACCCGCCCGCTTCAGGCGCGCGACGGCGACAGCGTCCGCCTTGGCGGCGGGCGCGTCGGCCAGCACCACGGAGCCCGCGCGAGTCGGCTGGCCTTCGATATCGAACAGGTCTTTGACCGACACCGGAATGCCGGCGAGCGGCGACAGGACGGTGCCGGCGGCGCGCAGGCGGTCGTGCGCATCGGCGGCGGCCCGGGCGCTGTCGGCGTCGACGTGCATGAAGACGGCCGCGCCCTGGCCGGCCGGATCGGCGATCCGTTCGAGCGCGGTTTCGACGAGCGCGCGGCTCGTGGTGCGGCCGGTGGCGAGGTCGGCGGCAAGCTGGGCTAGCGGCGGGAAGGGCGTGAATTCAGTAGCCATGGTGTCGGGGAATCCGGTTGAACCGGCTAAAACCGGTCGAGGTCGATTGGTTGCGTACGATGAAATGCGTTCGATCAGATGCGGCTGAACAAGGTCGCGCGAAACGCTTCGATATGCTTTTGCACCGATTGGCGGGCGCCTTCGGCATCGCGTTCGCGCAGCAGGCGAAACAGTTCGAGATGTTCTTCGTGGACGTCTTCCAGATGATGCGGCTCGGACAGCGAAATGAACCAGAAGCGCAGCGAGCGTTCATGCAAGCCACGCAGGATGTCGGCCAGCACCGCATTGCGCGAGGCCGCCGAAATCGCCAGATGGAACTCGCGGTCGATGTCCATCATGCCTTCAATATCGTGCGCGGCGACGCAAACCGCCGAGCGTTCGAGCAGGGCCTGCATCGCGTCGAAATCGTGTTGCTGCGCATGGCGCGCGGCCAGCTCGACGCAGTAGCTCTCGTTGACGAGCCGCACGTCGATGATCGCCAGCACGTCGTCGAGTGACACCGGGCGGACCATGATGCCCTTTCTCGGCATGATGGTGAGCATGCCTTCGTGCACCAGCCGATGCAGCGCCTGATGAACCGGCGTTCTGCCGATGCCCGTCAACGCCATCAATTCCGCTTCGTTCAGCACCTCGCTCGGCCGCAGACGCATCGTGATGATCTCGCGCTTGACGAAGGCGTAGGCCTGTTCGGCGAGACTCGCCGAGGCGGTTTCGCGAGGGGCACTGGAACGGCGGGCAGTCTGCAAAAGCGTCATGTGAAGAAAGAGCGGGCGGTGTCGTCCGCATTGTAGAGCAAGGTTTTGCGCGGACGGCGGTCGGCGGGCGATTGCTCGCCGGCCGTCGTTTGCGTATGACGTACGGCTGCGTGTCATCTGCAATCACGCAGACGCGCCGCATGTCAGGCGCTCCTCGGTGTGACCGCAGCGGCGTGCTGCACCTTGACGCGCGGCATCATCAACGTGACGAGGCCGCCGACGATCAACGCGCCCGCGATCAGCACCAGCCCGAAGGTCACGCTATGTGTCGCGTCCTTGACGATGCCGAGCACGTAAGGGCTCACATAGCCCGCCAGATTCGCAATCGAGTTGATCACGGCGATGCCGGCAACGGCCGCGGTGCCTTGCAGGAAGGTGGTGGACATCGACCAGAAAATGCCGAAGCCCGCCAGAATGCCGATATAGGCGATCGACAAACCGGTGACGGCGAGCGGAATCGAATTCGTCACGGAGGCGCTGCCGAGCAGACCCGCCGCGCCGATGAAACAGCACACGGCGTAGTGCCAGCGCCGTTCGCCGGTGATATCCGACGAGCGTCCGATCAGGATCATGCCGATACCCGCCGCAAGGTACGGAATCGCGGTGACGAAGCCGTTCGTGACGAGATTCGTGACGCCGAGATCCTTGACGATCTGCGGCAGCCAGAACGAGAAGCCCGCATTGCCGGTGACGAGGCAAAAGTAGATCAGCGTGAGCAGCCAGAAGCGGCCCGAGCGCAGGGCAACCGAGAGACTATGCTCGGCGCCGGCTGCCGCGGCGGCGGTGTTTTCGCGCGCGAGGCGGCCGAGAATCACGCGCTTTTCGTCGTCGCTCAACCAGGCGGCTTCGGCGGGTGTGTTGCGCAACACGGCGAGCGCCCAGAAGCCGGCGAGGATCGACGGAATGCCTTCGATCAGGAACATCCACTGCCAGCCGCGCAAGCCGTGCGCTTCGTGCAGCGCCGACATCAGAAAGCCCGACAAGGGCGCACCGATGATGCCCGCAACCGGAATTGCCGCCATGAACACGGCGACCATCCGCGCGCGCCGGTCGGACGGAAACCAGAAGGTCAGATACAGCACCACGCCCGGCACCAGCCCGGCCTCGGCGACGCCGAGGAAAAAGCGCAGCACGTAGAACATCGTTTCCGAGCGCACGAACATCATCAGGCACGACAGCAGCCCCCACAGCATCGTGATGCGGGCGATGGTGGCGCGTGCGCCGAATTTTTTCAGCAACAGATTGCTCGGCACTTCGAACACGAAATAGCCGAAGAAAAAGATCCCCGCGCCGAGCCCATACGCCGCGTTCGAAAGGCCGAGGTCACCGGTGAACTGCAGCTTCGCGTAGCCGATGTTGACGCGGTCCAGGTACGACAATACGTAGACGAGAAACAGGAACGGCATGATGCGCCAGGTGATCTTGCGCAGGGCGGCGGCCTCGATCCACGCGTCGGAAGACGTGTCGGCATTGGCGGATAGCGGAGGAGTGCTCATGGGTGCCTCAGGCGACGATGGGGAGCGCGTGCACGCGATAAGCGTGGCGCAGTGTGCGTTTCAGGACGGGGTCGTGCAGTTCGAGCTCGAGCGCGTCGCCGTCAGCCATGCCGACGATTTCGCCTTGTACGGCCAGCGTGCCGCAGAACATCGCGGCGCCTTCCGCCACGGGCGCGCGTTCCAGCAGGTCGGCGGCCGGCAGCAGCGACGCGACGCTGCCTTGCTGATAGACGCGCCGCTCGCCGTTGCCGGTCACGGCGAAAGCGCGCAGTTCAAGCTGATCCCAGTGGCCGGCCACGTCGTCGAAGCGCCACGCGTCGCGCGCGACCGGTTTTGGGCAGACCTGTTTGGAGACGGTGACGCCATAGGCCTCGACTTCGCGATCGGTGTGATCCGAGCCGACGGTGACGAGCAGTCCGGCTTTCGAGCGGACCAGCACGCATTCGGCTTCGCCGCTGGATTTCACGCCAACCACATCGATCTGTCCGGCCTGGGTCAGCAGTTCGGCGCCGAGACGGTAGAAGCAGGGTGTCGTCGACGGCCGCTTAACGCCGAGTTCGGCCAGCTCGGCGATGTGATGCTCGATCGCCGCCTGGTCCCGGCCGGCCCAGCCCGCAATTGTCAGACGATTCACCTCGACGATATCGGCGTGGCTGTCGCCGGAACGATCTACAACATTGAAGGCCACCTGCTGCATCACTCGACTCCCAAGAAAATATGCGGCAAATATTATTGTGATATTTCACAGGTGTCCAGCGTGTCAAAAAAGTTTCGGATGAAACGGCCGGCCGGATCTCAGCCGGTTCGACCAATCCCGCGTCCTCCCGGCGTTTGCGCGTTGCCGGCCGGTCGCATGAGTACGTTACACTGCGTTTTTTAAGACATTACTTTTTGTAAGGGACGCATCCATGCATCATGGCATCGGCTTCATTCAGGACCTGGCGGTCGTGATGGCGCTCGCCGGCGTCGTCACCGTGCTGTTCCATCGCCTGAAACAGCCGGTGGTGCTGGGCTACATCGCCGCGGGCGTGATCATTGGGCCGTACACGCCGCCGTTCCAGCTGATCCACGACGAGCAGACCATCCAGACGCTCGGTGAACTCGGCGTGGTGTTCCTGATGTTTTCGCTTGGGCTCGAATTCAGCTTGCGCAAGCTCTTTAAGGTCGGTGCGACGGCGATCGTCGCGGCGCTTTCCGAAATCGTGTTGATGCTGTGGATCGGTTACGAGATCGGCAGCGCATTTGGCTGGAGTTCGATGGACTCGCTGTTTCTCGGCGCGATTCTCGCGATCTCGTCGACCACCATCATCGTCAAGGCGCTCTCCGAGTTGGGTCTCAAGCGCGAGAGCTTCGCGCAACTGGTGTTCGGGATTCTGATCGTCGAGGACATCCTCGCCATTGCGATGCTGGTGCTGCTCTCCGGCATTGCGCAGACGGGGGAGTTGAGCGCCGGGGTCGCCGTCGTGACGCTCGGCAAACTGCTGCTCTTCATGACGGTGTCGCTCGTGGTCGGCATTCTGGTCGTGCCGCGTGCGCTGAACTATGTGGCGCGCGCCAAAAGCGACGAAATGCTGCTGGTGTCGGTGCTCGGCTTCTGTTTCGGCTTCTGTCTGCTGGTGGTGAAGCTTGACTACAGCATGGCGCTCGGCGCGTTCCTGATCGGCGCGATCATGGCCGAGTCGCGCCATCTGCATCGCATCGAGCATCTGATCGCGCCGCTGCGCGACGCTTTCTCCGCGATCTTCTTCGTGACGATCGGTCTGATGCTGAATCCAACCGTGCTGCTCGACTACGCGTGGCCGATTGCGGTGATTACCGTGGCGGTGATCGTCGGCAAGATCGTGTCCTGCGGGCTCGGCACTTTTCTCGCCGGCAAGGATGGGCGCACGGCGATGCGGGTCGGCATGACCGTCTCGCAGATCGGCGAGTTCTCGTTCATCATCGCCTCGCTCGGCCTGACGTTGAAGGTGACGAGCGCGTTTCTGTATCCGATCGCGGTAGCCGTTTCCGCGTTGACCACGCTTTTCACGCCTTACCTGATTCGCGCCGCGGATCCGTTGACACAGCGCCTCGGCCGCGCCATGCCGCCCACGCTTGCCAATGTGTTCAGCATGTATGGACAGTGGCTGCGCAGTTTGAGCACCGGGAGCGGTGAGCCGACGCTGTTCAGCATGACGCGGCGGATCATTCTGCAGATTGCCGTCAATCTTGCGCTGGTCGCGGCGATCTTCCTGATCGTGTCGTATAGCGCGCCGTACACCGGCACCTTGCTCGCGCACTGGGTGGCGTCCGAGCCGATGCAGCGCGTGGTGCTGTGGAGCATTGCGCTGGTGCTGTCGCTGCCGTTCCTGGTGGCGGTCTATCGAAAGACCAAATCGCTCGCGCTGTTGCTCGCCGAAGTGAGCGTGCAGCCGGCGACCGCGGGGCGCTTCACCAGCGCGATCCGTTATGCGATTTCGGATCTGGTGCCGGTGGTTTCGATGGTCGGCGTATTTCTGCTGGTGGCGGCGCTCTCCGGCAGTATCTTGCCGCCGACCGGCCTCCTGACCGTGGTGCTGCTGTGCGCCGCGCTGCTGCTGGCGCTGGTCTGGCGCTGGTGCGTGAAAATCCACGCGGCGATGCAGATCGCTCTGCGCGAAACCTTTGAAGAGCAGCCTGATCCCTGAACGCGTTGATCTCACGCCTTGAGTTGCAACCTTGAGCTGCAACAATGTGAGCAATTGTGTGCGCGTTTGCCGGGCTTGCCGGGCTAGCGGATAATCAGGGCATATTCATTCGTTCGCGTGAAAGGCGCCTGTCTGACAGTTATGAGCGAAAACAAACCTGAAAATGCCGGCCAGCCCGGCAGCCCGTCGTCCTCTTCGGGGACGCCATCGCCTTCAACGTCGCCCACGTCCGCAACGGCGCCCACTTCGTCCGGCGTGACTTCCGGCGTGTCAAAGCCCGACACGCTGCCGCCCGAGCCGGCGGCTACGCTGCCGCTCTCGCATGAAGACGCCATCCAGTCTCCGGTCAAGGACGTGGTGACACCGGCTGCCGAAGAGGCCGCGGTGAGATCGTCCACCGACAACCCTGATAGCGCTTCCACGGTCACCCCCACGCATCCGCAAACGGCGCAGCAACGCGATGCGGCCGAGGCACGCAGTTCGGCGGCCGCGTCGACTGCGCAACAGGAGACCGAGGTTCACGAGCGCGCGGCGGCCAAAGCCGAGCGTGCCGCGAAGGTTCAAGCCTCACGTCCCGCTGCGCCCGGGAGCAACGAAACGCTCGCAGGCGGATTGAGCGTGCCCGCTGACGAGGTGGTTCTCACCGAAAAGGCGGAAGAAGCCGCGGCCGCGACTCGCCCGGCCGGCTCGCCGCCGCCGGGGTTCGGCGCTGCGCCGGATTTCACGGCAACGAACCCGCCGCCGCCGAACGCCTTGCCACCGTCGCCGCCGCGCTATCTTAAGCAGAGCGACTCGGCATGGACCGTGTTTGGACGCATCATCGCGGCGCGCGCCCGCCAGCTGTTCGATCGCGCCGGTCAGCGGATCACGCAGCGCACGCTGCGCATCGGCGTGTCCGCGCGCATTTTCCACCCCGAACCGGGTGCGAAGGGGCTGCGAGGCAAGACCTTGCAATATCTAGAGGAATCGATCGCGCACTGGGTCATGTCGCGTGACGTGCTGGTGTTCATGATTCCGACGGTCGGCCATCAAGGCATGCTTCACCCGAGCAATATCCGTTTGCGCGACTATGCGAAGCACCTTGACGGTCTGCTGCTGCAGGGCGGCGCGGATGTGTCGCCGCAGTCCTATGCCGAACAGGCGACGAGCCCCGAGTGGCCGGGCGACCGTGTGCGCGACATGTACGAGCTCGAACTGCTGCATGAGTTTATCGAGTCCGGCAAGCCGGTGCTCGGCGTATGCCGCGGTTGCCAGTTGATCAACGTGGCGTTTGGCGGCACCTTGTATCAGGACATCGCCACCGACGTGCCGACCGCCGGCGCGCACGTCAACGAGAACTACGACCAGCATCGGCACAGCATTCATTTCCCGGACGGCTCGACGCTCGTCAATATGTTTCCTGGCCGGCGTGAGGCGATCGTCAATTCGATCCACCATCAGGCGGTCAAGACGCTCGGTCGCGATCTGAATATCGAGGCCGTGTCGGCGTCGGACGGCATCATCGAGGCCGTGCGCTATCGGCGCGCGCCGTTCGTGATGGGTGTGCAGTGGCACCCGGAGTTTCATCGCGCGGGCGGTCCCGAATTGCTCGATTGCACGCCGTTGCTCGACACCTTCCTGCGGGTGGCACGCGAAACGCGGTTTTAGACGCGCGGTTTTAAAGACGCGATTCCAGAAACGCGGTCTAAAGGCCATGCCTTTAAGCCGCGCTTTCGAGTGCGGTTGTTCACGAAGATTCTTGCAGCGTGCCACCGGCATCTTCGCGGCCGCTATCTCCCTATTGTCACGATGCTCGAGGTCGAATTCGCGCGAGTGCGGTGCAGATTCCGAAACGTCCGCACGAGTCAGATTGTTGCGTTTTTGTCCTATCTGAAATCTTTTATTTCGCGACTGACGGCTTCGCCTGGCCAAATCATTCGGTATCGATTTATCTCGATTTAAAGTCCTTCAGTGCGGCGTTTGAATGCTTCGCTTAACGGCTATTCCGCGCGATAATCCAAGGCTGTTTTGGATTTGCATGGAGCATGCACGTATGAAGTACCCCTTAATAGTACGGCGCGCCATGCTGCTCGCGACCTCGTGTGCGCTGTTGCAGCATGGTGGTTTCGTGCTGGCAGCACAAAGCGACGAGGCCGCACCTCTGGTCGGCACGCGGCCGGCCATGAATACGCTAACGCCGCAACCGGTCGCGGATGCGCTGCGTAGCGCAGCATCGAGTACATCGGCTGCCGCTGGCGACGTACAAGGTAACGTTGCCGAACTGATGCAGATGATTCACGACGCCAGGCTGAGCGAACTACGCACCACGTATAACGGCAGTTACGGCGCAAGTCTGTTTTTCTATCCGCAGGAAATGACGTACTACGTCGCGCTTTTTCAGGACAAGCATTTCTGGCGGGTGATCAGATCGGAAGACGTCGGTCGTGCTGAAGCGATCTATGCGGATTTCGTCCAGCAGACGGCACAACTTGCAGACGTTGAGATTCGCCGCACGCAGTTGCAAGCGCAGAAGGCGTATATCGAAAATATTATCGCGTTGTCGGAAGATCGTGCGCGGCGCTTGCAGGCCGATCTCGATGTTGCGCGTACGCAGCAGGCCAAGGTCAACGACTACCAGCGGCAGACGCAAGGCGAGGCGGCTGCGCTAAACGCGGAAAAGGAACGGGTACAAGCGCAGTTGCGTCAGGTGCAGGGCGAAGTGATGCAATTGCAGCGGCAAACTGAGTTCGGATTGCCAACCCGGAAGTAGACGTACGAGTGCAAAAAAAGCCCGGCAAAACGAATTGCCGGGCTTTTTTTGTTTCGCGTTTTTTAGATAACGGCGCTTACCTGGCGAACTGGTCGGGCACCTCGGTTACGCGACGTTGCGACACGTGATTGATCCATTCGGTCCCGCCGGTTGCAGGCGGATTGATCGACGAAACCGGGCGCGATGGCGGCGCAATATTGCGCAGGTGGGTGGCGGCTGACGTGGTCATCGACGCGTATTCGCCGGTACCGAGTTGCGACGGCGCAAGTGGCGAGTAAGGACCCGCCGACGATGGCGCCGGTGTCGTTCGTTGCGCGATCGCCGGCACGGCAATTTGTGACACTTCGGCGTTCATCGGCGAAGTGCGTGGCAACTGCGGTGCCAATCGCGTTGCGATGGTGAGTTGCGAACGGCGGTTGCTTCTTTCGTATCGGTTCGCGGCGTCTTTGCGCTGCTTATCCTGGCGGCGCGATACGTGCTTGCCGACGGAAGCGCGCGCCGGCGTGGTTTTGACCGGCGTGACGATTTTGGGAGCGGGACTTGCCGTGAAATCGCGTAGCGGAGCAGCGGCAAGCGCATTCGGCAAACTTTCAGGCGATGCGGGTGCGGATGCGGGCGTGGATCCGGACGCGCCTCCCACATATACCGGCGACGACGCGGCGCTCGGTGCAAGCACCGCTGCATGGTTGTCGGCGGTGGCATTGGAAACGACAGCGGCGTCAAACGAATGAGGATTAGCCAGTTGTGCTTGCTGGCGAGCCGGAGCCCTGGCCACTGGTTTGACATCGCTAATCGGGTGACGCTGGGCCAGATGATCGAACGCAACCCAGGCAAGCATCGCGGCGCCGCCGAGCGCACAGGCGCCTCCGGCTAGCGCACCCCAACGCAATTGTGCCCCGCGCGGCGAGGCTGGAGCCGCCGGTGCGCTAACCGGCGAGAAAGGTGCGGCTTCGGTGGACATTCGCAAAGATTCGTCTACCGGTGTGTCGAACACAGTCGTCGAGGGAGCGGCTGCGTTGAGCCCTGATGACGCAGTTGGTGGCAAGCGCCGCGTTTCCCATTGACAGAGCGCGCGGATGGTCTCCGCATTCAAACAAAAGGTACGTAACACGGCCGCGTAGAGCGCCTTGAGTTCAGCTCTCAAACTGTACCCTG
Source organism: Paraburkholderia fungorum (assembly GCF_902833645.1). Classification (GTDB taxonomy): domain Bacteria; phylum Pseudomonadota; class Gammaproteobacteria; order Burkholderiales; family Burkholderiaceae; genus Paraburkholderia; species Paraburkholderia fungorum. The sequence goes on along the minus strand of NZ_CADFGE010000001.1, from coordinate 714,935 downwards.
GCGGCAGCAGTGCCCAATCGCGGCCGAATGGCGGGGGCAGCAGGCGACCGAGCGGCGCCAGGCTAGGTAGCGCCATGGAGCCTTCGATCAGGGTGAGAGGGATCGTGGTCGACATTGGTTTCTTCGCAGCGGCTCGTAAAGGGGCCGTGGGCTGGCGGCTCAGGGGACTCTGGCTTCGAAGCGATGCGCGTAAAACGCGGTACACAACGCCATAGGCGAGCGCTGTGCCCAAGACAGGAGCGGTCGCTGCGAAGCCAGTGGAGTATCGAAGATGATGCCTCGAAGCGACGGAGCTGACGATCGGATTGTTCCGAAAAGAAGTGACGATCCTCCGGAGTCCATGTCAATCCCACGGAGTGCTTCAGGCTTGCCAAACGGACGTGGTATTCAGCCTTGGCGCAGGGACCCCGCAGGCTGGAAGGCAAAGCGGCTTACTGGCTGGCGGCTTGCGAGCGATTCACCGGGCATGCCGACCGCCGTCGTGAACGAACTCGCGCGGGAATTCATGCTGCAGGGCTGCGGCGACCCGTACGAGCACCTCGTCCCAGTTGCCTCGCTGTGCTTGGCTGAAGATGCGGATGGTGGGATACCAGGGACTGTCATTTCTATCGCGCAGCCAGCGCCAGCATCCTGCGAAGCGGTTGAGCAGCCATACCGGCTTACCCATCGCCGCAGCAAGATGAGCCGTTGACGTGTCGACGCAGATCACCAGATCGAGGTTTTCGATCAACGCGGCAGTGTCGGCGAAGTCGGCGATTTCATCGGTCCAGTCTGTCAGGCGTGCCTGGCTCGCCGTATCGGCGCGCTTCGAAACGTCATCGGTCTTTTGCAGGCTGATCCAGCGTACGTGTGACAAGGCGAGCAGCGGTGCCATTTGCGCGGACGTCATGCTGCGCACTTTGTCCTCCGCCATGCCTGAATGGCCTCCTGCCCATACCACGCCCACGCGCGGAAGTCCGGGATTGGGCAACTGAGCGAGCCTCGCCTGCCACGCGGCGGCGCGCGCGGAATCGGCATGCAGATAGGTTGCGGGGGCGGGAATGTTATCCAGTCGGGTGCCGAACGCCATCGGCAGGGACATCAAAGGACAGTACCAGTCCCAGTTGTCCAGTTCGGGGCGTAGGGGATCGAGCAACACGAGACCAGGCCAACGCGTACAGAACGACTCTTCGTACAGGCGCCGCAAAGGTCGCGGGCAAATATAGCCAACCTGCGCAAAGCGTACGAGTGCCAACGGCAGGTAGCGCGCAAACTGCAGGCTGTCGCCCAGACCTTGCTCGTGAATGACCAGCAGGCGTGCGCTGCGCGGGGCCGTTGCATTGTCGCGCTTGGCGGTGTCCGGAGGCTCTCCTTTCCATTGCGGCAGCGGCAGTTGCGGGCGTATTGAGTTGTGGCGACTGTCGGCATGGGTGAGATGGACCTGGCGGTCGTCGAAATAAGGCCATGCTTCTTCATAGCGGCCGGCGGCCAGTAAAACCATGCCGAGGTGGGCACGAGCGGGGAGATTGTCGGGCATGAGCGCGATGGCACGCCGCAGGTGGCGCTCGGCGTCGTCCCACGCGCCAAGATTCCTCGCGAGGACGCCGAGGCTCGTGTGCGCGTGCGCATAGTCCGGGTCCAGTTCGAGCGCGCCGCGATAGAACACTTCCTCCTCGTCGAGACGGCCTTGCGCGCCGAGCGAGGCGCCCAGGCACACGAGATTGGCGGCGTTTGGCTTCAGGGCGACGGCCTGGCGGTACTGCTGCTCGGCGTCGGCATAGTGGCCGAGCCTGCACATTGCACTGCCCAGATTGATGTGCGCATTGGCAAAGCCGGGGCGCAACTCGGCGGCGCGGCGAAAGCACGCGATCGCCGCCGCGCTGTCCCCTTTCGCCATCTGGGCATTGCCGGCGTTGAAGTACGCGTCGGCAGAAAACGGGGCGAGTGCCAGCGCCCGCTCATAGAAGGCGAGCGCCTCGTCGTGCCGTTCGAGCCTGGCGAGCACGGTGCCGAGATTCAGATACGCGTCGGCCAGAGAGGGGTCGAGCGCAAGCGCGTCATGATAGGCCTGGATCGCCTCGTCGAAAGCGTTTTGCGCTTGCAGCGCCACGCCGAGATTGTTGTGCGCGTCGGCGAAATCGGGTTGCAGTTGCAGCGCGTTCCGGTAGAACCGCGTCGCTTCGTGATGATTGCCGAGCGCGGCGGCGACAAGGCCGCGATTGCTCCAGCAAGCCGCGTCGGTGGGATCGATTACGAGGGCGTGTTCCAACAAAGCCGCCGCGGCGGCGTGCAAGCCGCGCTGATGATGCAGCACGCCGAAGTAATGCAGCGCTTCAGCATGGCGCGGGTCAAGCGTGAGTGCTTGCCGGTAGAGCGGCTCGGCTTCATCGAGCCGGCCGGCGCGATGCGCGGCGACCGCCGCGGCTACCAGACGCCCCGGGCCCGAAAGGCGGTCGGCGGATGATGAGATAGCGGGCGTGTCTTCGGGATGGGACGGCTGTCGCATGAAAATCCGCCGGGCGATGGGCCGGTGAACGCGCCGTTGTGCGTGCGGATGAGCGCACATCTCGCGCCGGCGCGAATGGATGGAAAACCATCCGGCAGCGTACGTTTCACGTCAGTCGGTATCGATCAGACGAATCCTATTAGGCATGTACTTTCTCGACCGGACGCGGCCATCTCATCGATCCAGCCGGTACACGTAGCGCAAAGCAGTAATATCCACGCCGCCCATATGATCCGGTTCGGCGCCGACGAACTGCCAGCCTTGTCTTTCATAGAATCCGATTGCCGGCGTGTTGCCTTCGAGCACATAAAGGTATAACTGCGACTCTCCCTGTGCGCGAGCCCAGTCTTCGGCCGCGCGCATCAACAGCTTGCCGGCGCCGATCCCCTGATGGCCGGGCAGCGCATGCAGGTTGTCGAGCAGAACGCCCCACGCGGACTCCGGTTGCCGCTCGACACAGACGAAACCAATCGGCTCGCCCGCGAGTTCGGCAATCAGGACCATGCGGCGCTCGCCGCCCGGCGCGCGCAGGCGCGCTTCCCAGTAGGCGGCCCGCTCACGCGTCACTTCGCCGTCGAGGAAAGCGTCCGGCAACAGGCCGCGATACGTAGCCTGCCAACTGGTGCTATGGATCGAGGCGATCAGCGCTGCATCCGCGAGGGTTGCGGGGCGCAACGAAAGTGCGGGGGAGGTTTGCATCGGAAGGGTGGTCAACGGGAATGGCCTGTCTGCAAAAAGTTTATCGCGAGGGGAGCAAGCGTAGTTTGTAATGAAACTGTATGGAATGCGCAACGGTGCCATCAAAGGTAACATTACGTGTTGCGGGCTTCGGGTATTTCACAACGTTTACCCTGATACCGTGTAAATCTGTTCAGCATGAAAATGCAGCGCCCCCGGCGCGTTTCAAATTGCCGTGGGATCCGCTTGCCGAACGCGGTGGATCGTTTCAACTGCCCGAGCGCCACCAGTCTGCGTGGCGACGGGCTATTCAGAGAATGTCATGTCTACTGCGTCACACGCTCCTTCCTCATCCAGAGAATCCAAGGTCAAGACGGTTTTCCGCGTGGTCAGCGGCAACTTTCTTGAGATGTACGACTTCATGGTCTACGGCTATTACGCATCCGCGATCGCCAAGACCTATTTCCCGAGCGGCAACGAATTTGCGTCGCTGATGCTGTCGCTGTCGGTATTCGGCGCGGGCTTCCTGATGCGTCCGCTGGGCGCGATCATACTCGGCGCCTACATCGACCATCACGGCCGGCGTAAAGGCCTGATCCTCACCCTCGGGCTGATGGCGCTCGGCACGCTCACGGTCGCGGCGATCCCAGGCTACGCGACCATAGGCGTCCTCGCCCCGGTACTTGTGTTGTTCGGCCGGCTGCTGCAAGGCTTCTCCGCCGGGGTTGAACTTGGCGGTGTGTCGGTCTATCTGTCGGAGATCGCCACCAAGGGCAACAAGGGCTTCTATTGCGCGTGGCAATCGGGCAGCCAGCAGGTCGCCGTGGTGTTCGCCGCACTGATCGGCGTGGTGCTCAACAAGGTGCTGCCGGCCGACCAGATGACGGCCTGGGGCTGGCGCGTGCCGTTCCTGATCGGCTGCCTGATCGTACCGTTCCTGTTCCTGATTCGCCGTTCGCTGCAGGAAACCGAGGAATTCACGGCGCGCAAGCATCATCCGAGCATGGGGGAAATCATGAAGACGATGGCCGCGAACTGGGGCATCGTGCTGGGCGGGATGGGCATGGTCATCATGACCACCGTGTCGTTCTACATGATCACGGCCTACACGCCGACCTTCGGCAAGGAAGTGCTGAAGCTGTCGTCGATCGATACGCTTGTTGTCACCGTTTGCATCGGTTTGTCGAACCTGGTCTGGTTGCCGCTCGCGGGCGCGTTGTCGGATCGCATCGGCCGCCGTCCGGTGCTGCTGGCCTTTACGATTCTGACGATCATCACCGCGTATCCGGCGCTGCAATGGCTGGTTGCCGAACCGTCGTTCGTTCGCCTGCTGGTGGTCGAGTTGTGGTTGTCGTTCCTGTACGGCAGCTACAACGGCGCAATGGTGGTGGCGCTGACCGAAGTGATGCCGGTCGAAGTGCGGACCGCCGGCTTTTCGCTGGCGTACAGCCTTGCTACGACGATCGGCGGCTTTACGCCGGCCATCTCGACGCTGCTGATTCACACTACCGCCAATAAGGCCGCACCGGGGTTGTTCCTCGGCGCGGCGGCAATCTGCGGCTTGATCGCGACGCTGGTGCTGTATCGCACGCCGGAATCGCGCAATCAGTATCGAACCGCCTGACGGACACCTGGCTGAAGATTCACCGGTTGGTCTGGACAAACAAAAACCCCGCGCTCGTGAGAACGCGGGGTTTTTTTCTGAGCGCTGCACCGGCACATCGGCAACAGGCTGCAGACGAATCCGTCCTTGCTAACCGTCGCGCAATTCGTTTGCCACTGCCTCCACCACCTCGTTCCACGCGCCGGGTTGCGGCTGGCGCAGCAGCGTCGCGCCCGGATACCACGGGCTGCGCGTCTCGTTGACGAACCAGCGCCAATCCGCCGCGAACGGCAGCATCAGCCACAGGGGTTTTTTTAGCGCGCCGGCGAGGTGAGCGATCGACGTATCGATCGATACCACGGCGTCGAGCCGCTCGATGATCGCCGCGGTGTCGGCAAAATCGCCGATCCGTTTATCCATGCGATGAATCGACGCCGCACGCGCATGCGTGTCGAGCGCCGCGCGTTCCTCGGCGCTCAGCTCAGGTTGCAGCACGATCCAGTCGATGCCCTCGAGCGCGAATAGCGGTGCCAGCGCGGCGAGCGGCATCGAACGGTTTTCGTTCTGCTGGATGCGTCCCGACCACGCAATGCCGATCTTTCGCTTCGCATGACCGCCGAGCGACCCGCGCCATTTGCGGCGGTAAGCGGGCGGCGCGCTGAGGTAGGGCGTGCGGCCGGGAATCGTGTCGTAGGTCGTGCCGAGCGCGAGCGGCAGGCTCAGCAGCGGGCAGTGCAGATCCGCCGCCGGGCGGGGCGTGCCCTGAGCGATCAGGGTGACGCGCCAGGCTTGCGCGGCCGGTGCGAGCAGCGGCAGTAGTTGCGGCTGCACTTCGAGTACGACGCGCGCGGCGCGCTGGGCGGCCAGTGGCACGAAGCGCACGAATTGCAACGTGTCGCCGAAACCCTGCTCGGCATGCACGAGCAGCGTGCGCTGTTCGATCGGCTCGCCGTGCCAACGCGGCAAGGTCTGGATGACCGGCTGCGCGGTAGTTTGCAGCCGCCATTCGTACTCCGGCAGCCCACGCGCAAAATCGCGCTGCGCGAGCCAGGCAAGCGCACGGTTCATATGCGCGGATGGGAGATCGGGGCGCAGGCGCAGCGCCTGATCGAAAGCCCGCACCGCCGCGGCATGCGCGCCGAGCGCCTGATGGGCTGTGCCGAGACTCAACCAGGCGAGCGCGAATTGCGGATCGAGGCCGACGGCGCGCTCCAGATAAGGCAGTGCCTGCGCGTGGCGCCCCAGCGCCGCGAGCGCGTTGCCGAGCCCGAAGATGGTGGGCGGCAGGTTCGGCTGCAATGCGAGCGCCGCCTGGAAAGAAGCGACCGCCTCTTCGTGACGGCCGGTGGCGTCGAGCGTGTTGGCGAGATTGAAGTGCGCGGCGACGAAACGAGGCTCGGCTGCCAGTGCCGCCCGAAAGTGCTGGATCGCCTCGTCCGCGCGTTCAAGCGCGTTCAGCGACATGCCCATGTTGTTGAGTGCGCCCGCGTGCCCGGGGCGCAGTTCGAGCGCGCGCTGGAACGATGCGATCGCTTCCGCATGACGGCCGAGCGCATGCAATGCGTTGCCGAGATTGTTATGCGACGAGGCGTCATTCGGCTGCAGGCGCAGCGATTTCTGGAAAGCGTCGGCGGCGTCTTCGTGGCGCCCCACCGACGCGTACGCATTGCCCAGGTTGTAGTGCGCCATCGGGAAGGTCGGCGCCAGCGTGAGCGCATTGCGGAACTGTTCGATGGCGTCGTCGATCTGGCCCAGCGCCTTGAGTGCGTTGCCGAGGTTCAGTTGCAGCGCCGCGTCTTCCGGGCGCAGGTTCACTGCGCGCCGCACGAGCTCGGCGGCTTCGGCGTGCTGGCCCTGCTGATGGCGCAGAACGCCCAGCAGATGCAACGCATCGACGTGCGCGGGATTGCCGTCGAGCGTTGCGCGGTAGCCGCGTTCGGCGTCGTCGAGGCGGCCGTCACGATGCGCCGCGAAAGCGCTGTCAAATACTTGTTGCATGACGCAGGGATGGGATTTCGGGTGAGGCGGACGCCGCATTTTCCCACACTCGCCGCGCCACCCTCCGATTTGACCTGTCGTCTCGATATCTATAACATATGAACACGTGTTCATATGTATGCCAATCATGCCGTTTGCTCTGGCTTCCGCTGGGTTAGCTGCTGGTTTCGAAGACCGTCCGGCGGAGACGATCGTGCCGCTGGCCGACCTGTTTCGCCTGCTCGGCGATCCGACGCGCTTGCGCATCGTGCTCGCGTGCGTCGAGGAGCGGCGCGCGGTCGGCGCCATTGCCCAAGGTCTGGGTTTGTCGCCGTCGCTGGTGAGCCACCATCTGCGGCTGCTGCGCGCGGCGCGGATCGTGCGCGCGGAGCGGCAGGGCAAGCAGGTGTTCTATCTTGCTGCCGACCGCCATATCAGCGCGATGCTGACCGGCATGCTCGAGCATGTGGCTGAGCCGGCCGGCGAATTTCCTGTGGATCCGTCATGAAAAAAACCACCGTACCGAACCACGCCGCCGAAGAGCGCGAGGACGACCACGCGCCGGTATGGCTCGAAGGGGAGTCCGACGGGACCGATGGTGACGACGCGCAGCCGAAAAGCCAGGCGCGCGCGGCTGACGAGCGGGGCGGGCATCGTCATGGCGCGGTTCGTCCGGAGGTCGACGACGCTCGTGGTGAGGGCGGCACGCAGAACCACGGCGTACAGGTGAGCGATTCGCACGGCGCCGGCGCGGACCGGATGCAGTCCCACGCCCACACCCACAGCCACGGCACCGACAAGGGGCCGAGCGACGCTGCTCACAGCCATGGTAGCCATAGCACGCGCAACCACGGCGAACACAGCCACGGTAGCCAAGCCGGCCACAACCCCGGCTCCCACAGCGACGCCGGCCTGAGCCACGGCGGCCACAGCCACGCAGGCCACAGCCACGCCGGTCACAGCCACGCCGGTCACAGCCACGCCGGTCACAGCCACGCCCATGCCCCCGTCGCAGGTCACGGCCGCGCCTTCGCACTGGCTGTCGCACTGAACGTAGCGATCGTGGTGGTGCAAGCCGTCTATGGCGTGATCGCGCACTCCACCGCGCTGCTTGCCGACGCCGGCCACAATCTGTCCGACGTGCTCGGCCTGTTGCTTGCCTGGGGCGCCGCCTGGCTCTCGACGCGCCGCCCTTCGGCACGCTACACCTTCGGCTACGGCAGCTCGTCGATCCTCGCGTCGCTTGCCAACGCGGGGCTGTTGCTGTTCGCATGCGGTGTGATCGTCGCCGAGGCGATCGGGCGCCTGATGAACCCGGCGCCGGTCGCGGGACTGGTCGTGTTCGTCGTCGCGACGGTCGGTGTGATCGTCAACGGCTTCTCAGCATGGCTTTTCATGCGCGGCCAGAAAGATGATCTGAATATCCGCGGCGCTTTTCTGCATATGGCCGCGGACGCCGGCATCTCCGCCGCGGTCGCGATCAGCGGGCTCGTGATTCTGTACACCGACTGGACGTGGCTCGACCCGGTGATGAGTTTGCTGGTGGTCGCGGTGGTGATCTACGGCACGTGGGGTCTGCTGCGCGATTCGGTGCGCATGGCGCTGGATGCCGTGCCGCCGGGCGTCGATCTGCAGCCGATCCGCGACTATCTCGCCGGACAGCCGGGCGTCACCGATGTGCACGATCTGCATGTCTGGGCGCTGTCGACCACCGGCAATGCGCTCAGCGCCCATCTGGTGATGCCGGCAGGCCATCCCGGCGACGAGTCGATCGACGCCATCGTGATCACGCTGCGCGAACGTTTTTCGATGCAGCACGCCACACTGCAAGTCGACCTTGGCACCACCGAGCATCAATGCGCGATGGGTCATACTCGCGATTGATGCAGCGCACCGTTACGCGCGCTATCGGCGGCGTACACTAGGACGTCCTGTTGTCTCCGGAGGTCCGCATGGATGCTGCCGCACACGATGCGTCGCCAGTGCTGATCGTCGGCGCGGGTCCGACCGGGCTCGCCGCGGCGATGAGTCTCGCGCGTGCCCACATCCCCGTACGTCTGATCGAGAAAGCGTTGCAGCCGGACCCGCACTCGCGGGCCATCGGCATTCAGGCGCGCACCCTCGAACTGCTCGAACAACATCGGCTGGTCGAACCGTTTCTCGAACTCGGTCATCGCGCGCGCATCGCCAATCTTTTTTCCAATGGCATGCGTCTCGCGCGCCTCGATTTCGATCCGCTGCACACCCGCTATCCGTATCTGCTGTTCCTCGACCAATCCGTGACCGAACGCTTGCTCACGGAACATCTCGCGACATTCGGCGTCACGATCGAACGCGGTGTCGAGCTGACGACGTTCTCGCAGGGTTCGGCCGGCATTCAGGCGACCTTGCGGCACGTGGACGGCCGTACCGAAACGATCCGTCCGTCGTACATGATCGCCGCCGACGGTGCGCATAGCACGATCCGTCACCGGCTCGGTTTGAGCTTTGAGGGCAACACCTTCGAGCAGACCTTCCTGCTTGCCGATCTGCACGCCGAAACCGATTGGCCCGAAGACGAGTTTCATATCTTTGCTTCAGGCGAGGGTCTCGTCGCGCTGTTCCCGATGGGCCATGGCCGTCATCGTCTGATTGCGGATCATCCCGCCGAAAAGGCTACGGTCTTGACGTCGGCCACGCCCGTCGTACTCGGTGAACCGCCGCTCAACCAGGTTGCGCCGCCGTCGCTCGCCGAATGCAAGGCGCTGATCGCCCGGCGCGTGCGCGAACGCGTCGACGTGTCTGACCTGGCATGGTCGTCGCATTTTCGTCTGAACAGCAGGATGGTGGACAGGCTGCGTGTGGGTCGCATTTTCCTCGCAGGCGACGCGGCCCATGTACACAGCCCGGCCGGCGCGCAAGGGATGAACACCGGCATTCAGGAAGCGTTCAATCTCGGCTGGAAGCTCGCGCGCGTGCTGCAAGGCGGTGCGCCTGACCGGCTGCTCGATACGTACCATCAGGAACGGCATCCCATCGAGCGCGACGTGCTGCGGCAAACCGGTTTTATCACGCAGATGGCCGAGGCCGATCATGGACCGCTCAGGCTGCTGCGCGAGCGCGTGATGCCGGTGCTGGCCGCGCTCGGTCCCTTGCGCGATGCGGCGCGGATGACCATCAGCGAGTTGTCGATCCAGTACCGGCGCAGTCCGCTGACGCTCGAGCGCGTCCTCGATGGCGGTCCGCGTGCCGGTGAGCGCGCGCCGGACGCGCTGGTGCATGTGGTGGATGGCCCGCTTGGCCGCGCGCCGGGTGTCGGGTGCATCTTCGATCTGCACGATCCCGCGTTCTTCTCGCTCTTCCTGCTGGTGCCGCCGCAGCCCGTCGACGACATGCCGCTCGATCCCGCCGCGAAGCACGCGCCGCCGCCGGACCCGGAATTGGAGAAAATGACCGCCGAAGTCGAGAGGCTGTTGCCGGGCGCGGTACGCATCTGGCGCGTGACCGATACGAACGGCGAGGGCGCTCCGGCTCTCGTCGAATCCTATGGGCGCACACGGCCTTCGTTCTATCTGGTGCGGCCGGACGGCTACATCTGCGCGCGCGGGCGCACCGGTTCCGATCTGAACGGTCTGCTGCGGCATTGCGAAGCGTGGTTCGCCGTGGGGGGCGTGATACCGGAGCAGGCGGCCTTGTGAAATGACCGTGCAGGCCGGCCCGTGATGTGGGCCGCCTTATCGATGGATGGCGGGCGCCGTTCGAACGGCGCCTCGCCTACACCGCCGTAGAAAGAGCGGCAGGCGTCAACCCGTCACGATGCTTGACGAGCGCCTCCCTGACGATGCCCGACATCTCGACGCCGTTCGCGTCGGGCTCATCGAGCGTCGCCAGCAAAGCGCGCCGCATGCGCGGCTCCCAGAAGCGGCGGATATGATCGGCGATGCCGTCGAGCGCCTCTTCGCGATCCGGCATCGAATCGAAAAAATCTCCGATCCGGTTCGCCATGTCGATCAGATTCTGATTGTCCATGGCTTGCCTCACTTACCCGAGCTTGCATTGGCCAACTCGCGCTGCTTCAGCAGATCGAGTTGCTCGCTATTGAAGCGCGAATAGTCCTTTTGCCATTGCGACGGTTGCTCGACCGGCATTACCTGCACTGCGGTCACCTTGTACTCGGGGCAGTTGGTGGCCCAGTCCGAACTGTCGGTGGTGATCACGTTCGCCCCCGATTCGGGGAAGTGGAATGTCGTATAGACGACACCCGGCTGCATCCGCTCGGTCACTTTCGCGCGCAACACGGTTTGTCCCGCGCGCGATTCGATGCCGACCCAGTCGTCATTGCGGATGCCGCGTTCTTCCGCATCGTGCGGGTGAATCTCGAGACGGTCTTCGTCGTGCCAGCGCGAATTTTCCGTGCGGCGAGTCTGCGCGCCGACGTTGTACTGCGACAGGATGCGGCCCGTGGTCAGCAGCAGCGGGAACTTGCGCGTGACTTTTTCCGGCGTGGCGATGAACTTCGTAATCACGAATTTGCCCTTGCCGCGCACGAAAGTATCGATGTGCATGGTCGGCGTACCGTCGGGCGCGTTTTCATTGCATGGCCACTGGATGCTGCCGAGCTCGTCGAGCTTCCGGTACGACACGCCGTGGAAGGTCGGCGTGAGACGCGCGATCTCGTCCATGATCTGCGACGGATGCGTGTAGTCCATTTCATAGCCGAGCGCCCGCGCCAGCATCACCGTGACTTCCCAGTCGGCGTAACCCGGCACCGGCGGCATCACCTTGCGCACGCGCGAGATGCGGCGCTCCGCGTTGGTGAAGGTGCCGTCCTTTTCGAGGAACGACGAACCGGGCAGCAGCACGTGCGCGTACTTCGCGGTCTCGTTGAGGAAAATATCCTGCACGACGATGCATTCCATCGACGATAGCGCCGCTGACACGTGATGCGTGTTCGGATCGGACTGCACGATGTCTTCGCCCTGGCAGTACAGGCCCTTGAAGGTGCCGTGCACGGCGGCGTCGAACATGTTCGGAATGCGCAGGCCCGGCTCTGGTTGCAACGTGACATTCCAGGCTTCTTCGAACAGCGCGCGCGTGATCGAATCGCTAATGTGACGGTAGCCGGGCAGTTCGTGTGGGAACGAGCCCATGTCGCACGAACCCTGCACGTTGTTCTGGCCGCGCAACGGATTCACACCGACGCCTTCACGGCCGATGTTGCCGGTCGCCATCGCCAGATTTGCGATGCCCATTACCATCGTCGAGCCCTGGGCGTGTTCGGTGACACCGAGGCCGTAATAGATCGCGGCGTTGCCGCCGGTAGCATAGATGCGGGCGGCTTCACGGATGGAGGCGGCGGGCACGCCGGTGAGTTCCTCCGTGGCTTCCGGTGCATTCTCGGGCAGCGCGACGAACGCACGCCATTGCTCGAAAGCGCGCGTTTCGCAACGCTCGGCGATGAATGCCTCGTTCAGCAGGCCTTCCGTGACGATCACGTGCGCAAGCGCATTGACCACCGCGACGTTGGTGCCCGGACGCAATTGCAGATGATGCGAAGCCTTTACGTGCGGCGTATCGACGATATCGATGCGGCGCGGGTCGACGACGATCAGCTTCGCGCCTTCGCGCACACGGCGCTTCATACGCGAGCCGAACACCGGGTGGCCGTCGGTCGGATTCGCGCCGATCACCATGATCACGTCGGCTTTGTCGACCGAGGCAAATGTCTGAGTGCCGGCGGATTCGCCGAGCGTGGTCTTCAGGCCGTAGCCGGTCGGAGAATGGCACACGCGCGCGCAAGTGTCGACGTTATTGTTGCCGAACGCGGCGCGCACGAGCTTCTGCACCAGATACGTTTCTTCGTTCGTGCAACGCGACGACGTGATGCCGCCGATCGAATCGCGGCCGTGCTTCGCCTGAATGCGGCGGAATTCCGAGGCCGCGTAAGTGAGCGCTTCTTCCCAGCTGACTTCGCGCCACGGATCGGTGATCTTCGCGCGGATCATCGGCTTGGTGATGCGGTCCTTGTGCGTCGCGTAGCCCCATGCGAAGCGGCCCTTCACGCAGGCGTGCCCTTCGTTGGCCTGACCGTTCTTGTGCGGCACCATCCGCACGACCTCGTTGCCTTTCATCTCGGCCTTGAACGAGCAGCCGACGCCGCAATACGCGCAAGTCGTGACGACCGAATGCTCGGCCTGGCCGAGCATGATGACGGTTTTCTCCTGCAACGTGGCGGTCGGACACGCGGCGACGCAGGCGCCGCACGACACGCATTCCGATTCCATGAACGGCTTGTTTTCGCTGGCAGCCACGCGCGATTCGAAACCGCGTCCGGCAATGGTCAGTGCAAACGTGCCCTGGGTTTCTTCACACGCGCGCACGCAACGATTGCAGACAATGCACTTCGACGGGTCGTACGTGAAGTACGGGTTCGATTCGTCCTTCTTGTCCTTCAGATGGTTCGCGCCGTCGAAGCCGTAGCGCACTTCGCGCAAGCCGGTGACGCCCGCCATGTCCTGCAGTTCGCAGTCGCCGTTGGCGGGGCAGGTGAGGCAGTCGAGCGGGTGATCGGAGATGTATAGCTCCATCACATTCCGGCGCAGCGATTGAAGGCGATCGGTTTGCGTGCGGACCTTCATGCCGGCTTCGACCGGCGTCGTGCACGAAGCAGGGTAGCCGCGCTTGCCTTCGATTTCGACCAGGCACAACCGGCATGAGCCGAACGGTTCGAGCGAATCGGTCGCGCAGAGCTTCGGCACGTTGACGCCGGCTTCGATGGCGGCGCGCATCACGGAGGTGCCGGCCGGAACCGTCACCGCCTGGCCGTCGATTTCCAGCGTGACGTCGACGTCGGCATGACGCAACGGTGTGCCGTAGTCGGTATCGTCAAAGGGCGAGCGCGCGGCGCGTTGTTGCGCCTGGGATTTGCACGCGCAGTTTCCGGAGCCGCAGCCGCCGGCAGGGGAGTTGAGCACATCGGACATGTGAGGCTCCTGGGTCAGGCCGCAGCCGCTTTGGGCGCGAGGTCGTGTACGTTGTCGAGACCGAAGTCTTCGGGGAAATGGTCGAGCGCTGACAACACCGGGAACGGCGTCATGCCGCCCATCGCGCAGAGCGAACCGGACACCATCGTGTCGCAAAGATCGCGCAGCAACTGCACTTGCCGCGTGGACGTATCGCCGTTGCGGATCCGTCCGATCACTTCGACGCCGCGCGTCGAGCCGATCCGGCACGGCGTGCATTTGCCGCACGATTCGAGCGCGCAGAAGTGCATCGCGTATTGCGCGAGTTCGGCGAGATTCGAGGTGTCGTCATGCACGACGATGCCGCCGTGGCCGACCACCGCGCCGACGGCTGCATATGCTTCGTAGTCCATGGGGATGTCCCACTGGCTTTCCGGCAGATACGTGCCGAGCGGACCGCCGACCTGCACCGCGCGCGCGGGGCGTCCGCTTGCCGTGCCGCCGCCATAGTCGTATAGCAGCTCACGCAGCGTGACGCCGAACGCGAGCTCGACCAGGCCGCCTTGCTTCACATTGCCGGCGAGCTGGAACGGCAGCGTGCCGCGCGAGCGGCCCATACCGAAATCTTTGTAGAACGCGGCGCCGCGCGCGAAGATGATCGGCACCGTCGCGAGCGTGATGACGTTGTTGATCACCGTCGGCTGGCCGTACAGGCCGACTAGCGCCGGCACGGGCGGCTTGGCGCGCACGATGCCGCGTTTGCCCTCGAGCGATTCGAGCAGCGCGGTTTCCTCGCCGCATACATAAGCGCCGGCGCCTTTCGCCACGAACAGTTCGAAGCGGTGCGCCGCCGAGCCGAGCACGCTGTCGCCGAGCCAGCCGGCGGCGCGTGCTTTCGCGATCGCAGCTTCGAGCGTTGCGATCGAGTGCGGATATTCGCTGCGTACGTAGATGTAGCCGACCGTCGCGCCGGTGACGATGCCCGCGATGATCATCCCTTCGATCAGCACGTACGGATCGCTTTCCATCACGAGGCGATCGGAGAAAGTGCCGGAATCGCCTTCGTCGGCATTGCAGACGATGTATTTCTGCGCCGCTTTGGCGCCGCGCACGGTGCGCCATTTGATGCCGGCGGGGAAGGCCGCGCCACCGCGACCGCGCAGGCCGGATTCGATCAGCGCTTCACAGGCGGCGTCGCCGTCGGTTTCCAGGGCCTGCTTGAGGCCCTCGAGGCCGCCGTGGGCGATGTAGTCGTCGATGGAAAGCGGGTCGGTGATGCCGATGCGCGCGAAGGTCAGGCGCTGCTGCTTCTTCAGATACGGTATTTCATCGACCACACCGACACGGCTGGCGTGCTCGCCGCCTTCGATAAAACCGGCGTCGAAGAGCGCGGCAACATCGCTTTCTTCGACGTTCGCATAGCCGACGCGGCCTTCAGCCGTGGCAACTTCCACGAGCGGTTCGAGCCACAGCAAACCGCGCGAGCCGTTGCGAACCAGTTCGATGGCAATGCCGCGGCGGGCCGCTTCGGCTTCGATGGCTTGAGCGAGGGCATCGGCGCCTAGCGCAAGCGCCGACGAATCGCAGGGAACGTAGATGCGTGTCATGCCGTAACCTCCACGCATTTATTGGCGGCCGCGAACAGCGTGTCGAATTTTTGGGGCGTGACTTTCGCGTGCAGCGTGCCGTTGAGCATCAGCGCCGGCGACAGTGCGCATTGGCCGAGGCAATATACCGATTCCAGTTCGACTGCCGCACCGTCATGATGCTCGGCGTCAAAACGGCAGCCGGTGTGCGCCTCGATATGCTGCGCGAGCGCCTCGGTGCCCATGCTGCGGCAGGCTTCGGCGCGGCACAGTTGTACCGTCACGGGCGCCGCAGGTTGCGTGCGGAAGTGGTGGTAGTAGGTGATGACGCCGTGCACTTCCGCGCGCGACAGGTTCATGGCGCGCGCGAGAGGCGCGACTGTGTCGGCGGGTACGTAGCCGAGCTCGTCCTGAATCGCGTGCAATACCGCTAGCAGCGACCTGCCGGGCTGCGCGTGACGCTGCACGAGTTGTTCCGGCGCGACGGCGATGGAATCGTCCAAGTGGGGGCTCCTCCAAAGACATATATGCACTTGTTATTCATAATGCGTGCACTTATGCTTCGTATATTCGATATGGGATAGCCGAACAATAGGCGGGTGATACGCCTCGTGCAATAGGAAATGGTTAAGCATATATGATCCGAATCGAGTGTCAGGCGCAGCTGGTCGTGAAGGGCCCGGATGGCCGTGAGGCAAGCCTGTCCGACGTCGTGCCGCTCCTTGCGCTGGTGGACGAATCCGGCAGCATCGCGCAGGCGGCGACGCTTAAGGGTTTGTCCTACCGTCACGCATGGGGTTTGTTGCGCAGCATCGAGGAACGTTTGGGTGGTCCGCTAATCGCGAAGGAGCGCGGGCGTGGCTCGGTGCTGTCCGAACTTGGGCAGGCCGTGTTGCGCGCGCAGCGTCTGTGCGGCGAGCGGCTCGACGGCAATATGCAGGCGCTGGCGAGCGAAGTCGCCAGCGATCTGAACCGGTGGCTCGCGCCGGCCGCCGACGACGTGAGGATCTATGCGTCGCACGGTTACGCCGTGGCGGCGCTGGTGACGGCGCTGGTCGCGAACGATCTGCCGGTCGATATCAAATACCGCGACAGCGCGGACGCGGTGAGTGCGCTCGCTCGTGGCGAATGCGATCTGGCTGGTTTCCACTTACCGCTGGGCGAATTTCGCGCGGTCTGTGCCGATACCTACCGGCGCTGGCTCGATCCGCAGCGTCACGTGCTCGTACACCTGACGAGGCGCAAGCAGGGTCTCTTTCTTGGCAAGGGGAATCCGAAGGGAATCGGCGGCCTGGGCGACCTCGCGCGCGACGATATTCGCTTCGTCAATCGTCAGCCTGGTTCCGGCACGCGCATGTTGCTCGACCTCGCGCTACGCAAGGTCGGGGTCGATCCGGACCGTGTCAACGGGTATGCATCGACGGAACTCACGCACTCGGCGATCGCGGCGTTCGTGGCCAGTGGCATGGCGGATGTGGGTTTCGGCGTCGAGCCGGCGGCGCATCACTTTGGGCTCGACTTCATTCCGATTGTCGACGAAGACTATTACTTCGCCTGCGACCGCACCCGGCTCGAGCGCACGCCGCTCGCAACCGTGATCGATCTGCTGCGCGGCGCCGCATTCCGGCATAACGTCGACCAGCTCGAAGGCTACGATCCGCACGACTGCGGCAAGCTGCTCGATCTCGAAACCGGGCTCGGCCCACCGGCGCTGTAAGCGACCGTAAACTATTTAATGTGGCGGTCACTGCGTGAGGCGTTCGTTTGGGATAATCTAGCTTTCCGCTTACGCCTTGACCGCGCGCTGTGCCGCGCTGAATCGATATGAAAGTTCTTCTTCACGCATGTGCTGCCGCCGCCGCGGCCACGGTGCTGCTCGCTACCGCTTCGGTTGCCTTCGCCCAGAATTCGCCGGGTGTGCCGGGCGGCATTCTGCAAGATCAGTTCCGTCTTGCCGAGCATCCGCAACTGCCATTCGCAGCATCGGCGCCCTCGGACAAATACCAGTCCGACAAGAAGTCGGCCATGCGCAAGCGCGGCGACAATGGCGATCCGAATGGGTGTAATTTGCAATGCCCTAAAGACGAGTAAGCGCGCGAGCTAGCGGTTTTTGCTTGCGCGGTTCGTCTTTGGGTTCTGCTTTTGGTTGATTGAAACGCCGGCATGCTGCCGGCGTTTTTGTTTGCGGCGTTCTATTGCGAGCTTCGCGGCGCCGGCAACAAAAAACCCCGAGAGCCTTACGCCGCCGGGGTTCTTGGTAAAACTTTGCTGCTACTACGTGCAAGGTGTTTGGTGGAGGCGGCGGGAATCGAACCCGCGTCCAGAAGCACTCTACGACTAGTTCTACATACTTAGTTCTGTCATTTGATTTAACCACCACGACGCGGACGAACACGCTGCGTGACGGCGATTCACTAAGTTTTCGACCCGGGCGTCGTGACGCCGCCAAGGCTTATCTGACGTATATGACCTCTGTCGGTATTGCTACCGGTCTTGCGACTCTAGCCCGTCAGTGAACTAGGCAGAGGACGGCGGCCCTTAGGCTGCCAGTGCGAACGTTTCGTCGTTTGCAGTTACGTTTTTCCCATTGATTAACGAGGTGACGGGTCCTCGGTATGCCCTAGCCGCTTCGCAACCCCTGTCGAAACCAGGTCGCCCCCGCGGTTCGTTGCCCAAAAATCTGGGCCAACGAGCATTTTACAATAGTTTGACAGCCACGTCCTGTCTGATTGCTTCGCTGTCTTGCTGTTCCGGTAGCGCTGCGGCGTTGCCGCAGTGAAGCCGCAAAGTGCTGCGCTACGTTCAGTGCGCCGGGTCCGTTTGTACGATCAGTCGATATCGCGTAGCAGCCTCAGCAATTCAGCGGGTGATTGCACGACGTGTTGCGCGTGCCATTGCGTGGGCGGAATGTCGTTGCCGCAATAACCGTAGGCGGCCGCGATGGTCTTCATGCCGGCCGCGAAACCTGCCTGTACGTCGCGCAAGTCGTCGCCGACGTAGACAATGCGTTCCGGCACCACATCCAACTCGCGTGCCGCGTGTAGCAAGGGTGCGGGGTGCGGTTTCGAATGGGGCGTCGTGTCGCCGCTTACCACACAGCCGGCGCGCTCTTCGAGGCCCAGTAGCGCAACTAGCGGCTCGGTGAGCCTTGCCGCCTTGTTTGTCACGATGCCCCAGCGCACGCCCCGTGCATCGAGGTCGTCGAGCAACTCGGGAATGCCGGGAAACAGCGTGGTCTCGATGCACAAGTCCGCTTCGTAATTGGCGAGAAACTCCTCGCGCATCGACGCGAACTCATGGTCTTGCGGACCGATGCCGAAGGCTCCGCCGATCAGCCCGCGCGCACCCGCCGACGCGAGCGGTCGCAGGTCTTCGAGCGGCACCATTTCAAGGTTGCGATCGTGGCGCATTTTGTTGACGGCGGCCGCCAGATCGGGCGCGGTGTCGGCCAGCGTGCCGTCGAGGTCGAACAGGACAGCCTGGCAAAGACCGAGGGCGTCCTCGTTGTCTTCGCGTTGGGGCAGGGGCGTAGGATCGCTCATTGAGTGGCTTGAGTCCGGGCAGGTCGGGGATCAGGCGTCGCGGCGGCAGGCGAGCATGTAGTTCACGCTCGTGTCGTCGGACAGCGTGAAATGCTTGCTGAGCGGGTTATAAACGATACCTTTGATATCGGCGGTGCGCAGGCCGGCGGCGCGCACGAAGCTCGCCAGTTCCGACGGGCGGATGAAGCGCGCGTAGTCATGAGTGCCCTTGGGCAACATCCGCGCGATATATTCGGCGCCAATGACCGCGAACAGATAGGACTTCACGTTGCGGTTGAGCGTGGAGAAGAATACCCACCCGCCCGGTTTCACCAATGTCTTGCACGCCTCGACGATGGCTGCCGGTTGAGGCACGTGTTCGAGCATTTCCATGCAGGTGACGACGTCGTACGTGCCTGGTTCGCGAGCCGCGAGCGCCTCAGCCGCGATTTCTTCGTAACTGACGGTTACACCGCTTTCAAGGCTGTGAAGATCCGCCACGCCGAGCGCCTGGCTCGACAGGTCGATTCCTTTTACGTGCGCCCCCAATCCCGCCATCGACTCCGTCAGAATGCCGCCGCCGCAGCCGATATCCAGCACGGTCTTGCCGGCGAGATGCGCGTGCGCGTCGATCCACCCCAGGCGGATCGGATTGAGTTCGTGCAGGGGTTTGAATTCGGCATTCGGGTCCCACCAACGATGTGCAAGGTCGCTGAATTTCTGCAGTTCGTGGGGATCGGCGTTGGTCATGGCGGAAGCTGCCTCGATGAGAGCGTTGAGCGGGCGCTCGAGGATAAACCCTGAGTATATAGGCCGAGCGGCGGGGCGGCAAAATGCCGCGCGATGGCTGGCGCGTGCTGTTGCGGCAATTCAGGCGCGCTCGGAGGAGGAGGCGAGCGGCGCCAGCGGCATAAAAAAAGCCCCGCCGAAGCGGGGCTTTGATGCTGCGGTAATTTGTAGCTTACTGCTTCGAAGTACCGACAACTTCGACTTCCACGCGACGATCCGGTGCGAGGCAGGCGATGAGTTGCTTGTGGTTCTTCTGGTTGCAACCGGTCGTGACCGGGTTGCGCTTGCCCTTGCCTTCCGTATAGATACGGTTGGATTCGATGCCCTTGCTGACCAGGTATGCCTTGACAGCTTGAGCACGGCGCAGCGACAGACGGTCGTTGTACTTGTCCGAACCGATACGGTCCGTGTAACCCGTTGCGACGACGACTTCCAGGTTCAGCGCGCCGATCTTCGATGCCAGATCGTCCAGCTTTTCCTTGCCAGCCGGCTTCAGGATAGCCTTGTCGAAGTCGAACAGAGCGTCAGCTTGATACGTAATCTTTTGGCTCGTAATAGCCGGTGCAGGTGCGACCGGAGCCGGCGGGGTCGGAGCCTGGGCAACCAGGGCGCCATCGCACTTTGCGTTGGCCGTTGCCGGCGTCCAGAATGCATCGCGCCAGCAAAGCTCGTTCGTGCCGTTCATCCACACGTATTCGCCGGTACCATTCACCCAGTTGTCGTTCGTGGCTTGTCGCGACGCCGGCACCGATTGCGCCATGGCGGATGCAGCCATAACTGCGGTAGCTGCAATGAACGCGAGCTTTGAAAGTTTATTCATATTTCTCCTCTCGAAATTGAGATTACCGCAGGTTTACTGCGAGCCTGTTGACGAAGACAAGTCATACATTGCTCGAAGTATAACATCGGTGTAGAACAAAAAACGTGCTGTGTAGACTTCGAGCAGTGTCTAACTCTTTGTGCGTTGGCATTTTGCCATATCGTTCCCTTCCAACGATAAAAAAATCTGCCCCCGATCAAATCGCCCTCCAATTGTGGTGCATGCGCAACAGAAGTAATCCGCTGGAGGCACCGCCAGTCATGGCTGAGCGGCGGATTGGCCCACGCACAAATCGAGCCTGCCCCAAGTCGATCATGGGGCGTTCAGGCGCCATTTCGGTTCGCCTGCTAATAGGTATACGTACCCCCGCCGGGGGCGGATGCGCGGCATGTTAGAATCGCGTGATGCGTTGCGCCTGCAATGCTTACGCGAAGGCGCGGCGAGAGGGGCTTCAAGCGAGAGGCTTCAAGCGAGCTTCACGCCACCGCCTTGGCACGTAAAAGATACGGATAATGGATCAATTCGCCAAAGAGACTCTGCCAATCTCCCTAGAGGAGGAAATGCGCCGTTCGTATCTCGATTACGCGATGAGCGTGATCGTGGGGCGTGCGCTTCCCGATGTCCGCGATGGCCTGAAGCCGGTACACCGGCGCGTGCTGTACGCGATGCACGAACTGAACAACGACTGGAACCGGGCTTACAAGAAGTCGGCGCGTATTGTCGGCGACGTCATCGGTAAATATCACCCGCACGGCGACACGGCTGTATACGACACGATTGTCCGGATGGCGCAGGACTTCTCGCTGCGTTACATGCTGGTAGACGGCCAGGGCAACTTCGGTTCGGTCGACGGCGACAATGCCGCGGCAATGCGGTACACCGAAATCCGCATGGCAAAGATCGGCCACGAGTTGCTGGCCGACATCGACAAGGAAACGGTCGATTTCACGCCGAACTACGACGGCAGCGAAAACGAACCGGCCATCCTGCCGGCGCGTATTCCCAATCTGCTGATCAATGGCTCGTCCGGTATTGCGGTCGGCATGGCGACCAACATCCCGCCGCACAACCTCAACGAGGTTGTCGACGCTTGTCAGCACCTGCTGAAAAACCCGGAAGCCACGATCGACGAACTGATCGAAATCATTCCGGCGCCCGATTTCCCGACCGCCGGCATCATCTACGGCGTGGCCGGCGTACGCGATGGTTATCGCACCGGCCGTGGCCGCGTCGTGATGCGCGCGCTTACGCACTTCGAAGAAATCGACCGCGGTCAGCGCATGTCGATCATCGTCGACGAGTTGCCGTACCAGGTGAACAAGCGCTCACTTCTGGAACGCATCGCCGAGCTGGTCAACGAGAAGAAGCTCGAAGGCATCTCCGACATCCGCGACGAATCCGACAAGAGCGGCATGCGCGTCGTGATCGAGCTGAAGCGTGGCGAAGTGCCGGAAGTCGTTCTCAACAATCTATATAAGGCGACCCAGCTTCAGGACACCTTCGGCATGAACATGGTCGCGCTGGTCGACGGCCAGCCGAAGCTGCTGAACCTGAAGGAAATGCTGGCGTGCTTCCTGTCGCATCGCCGGGAAGTGCTGACGCGGCGCACTGTATACGAACTGCGCAAAGCCCGTGAACGCGGCCATGTGCTCGAGGGTCTGGCGGTTGCGCTGGCCAACATCGACGAGTTCATCGCGATCATCAAGGCGGCGCCGACTCCTCCGATCGCCAAGCAGGAATTGATGGCGCGTCCGTGGGATTCGTCGCTGGTGCGCGAAATGCTAGCACGCGCCGAGACGGAAAACGCGTCGGCCGGTGGTCGCGAGGCTTACCGTCCGGACGGTCTGAACCCGTCCTTCGGTATGCAGTCCGACGGCCTCTACCGCTTGTCCGACACTCAGGCTCAGGAAATCTTGCAGATGCGTCTGCAACGCCTGACGGGTCTGGAGCAGGACAAGATCATCGGCGAGTACCGCGAAGTGATGGCGCAAATCGCCGACCTGCTGGACATTCTGGCTCGCCCGGAACGCATTACGGCGATCATCGTCGACGAACTGACGTCGATCAAAGCCGAATTCGGCGACGCGCGCCGCTCGAAGATCGAGTTGAACGCAACCGAGCTGAACACCGAAGACCTGATCACGCCGCAAGAGATGGTCGTGACCATGTCGCACGCCGGCTACGTGAAATCGCAGCCGTTGTCCGAATATCGCGCTCAGAAGCGCGGCGGTCGCGGCAAACAGGCGACTTCCATGAAGGAAGACGACTGGATCGACACGCTCTTCATCGCCAACACGCACGATCACATCCTGTGCTTCTCGAATCGCGGCCGCGTCTACTGGGTCAAGGTTTATGAGGTGCCGCAGGGCTCGCGGAACTCGCGTGGCCGTCCGATCGTCAATATGTTCCCGTTGCAGGACGGCGAAAAGATCACGGTGGTGCTGCCGGTCAAGGAATTCACGGCGGACAAGTTCGTGTTCATGGCCACCGCGTTAGGAACGGTAAAGAAGACGCCGCTGGAAGCCTTCAGCCGGCCGTTGCGCAAGGGTATTATTGCGGTCGGTCTGGATGACGGCGATTACCTGATTGGTGCCGCCATTACAGACGGTCAGCACGACGTGATGCTGTTCTCGGATTCCGGCAAGGCAGTGCGTTTCGACGAGAACGACGTTCGTCCGATGGGCCGTGAAGCCCGGGGTGTGCGCGGCATGCAGCTTGAAGACGGCCAGAGCGTAATCGCGTTGCTGGTGGCGGGCGACGAGCAGCAGTCGGTGCTGACCGCAACCGAAAACGGCTATGGCAAGCGCACGCCGATCACCGAGTACACGCGTCACGGGCGCGGTACGAAGGGAATGATCGCGATCCAGACGTCGGAGCGTAACGGCAAGGTTGTCGCCGCCACGCTGGTGGATCAGGAAGCGCAGATCATGCTGATCACCGATACGGGTGTGTTGATTCGCACGCGCGTATCGGAAATTCGGGAAATGGGACGCGCAACCCAAGGTGTTACACTCATCAGCCTTGACGAAGGGACCAAGCTTTCAGGTCTGCAACAGGTTGCTGAGGCAGAAGCGGATGGTGATGTGGAAGGCGACGCCGAAGGTCCTGCCGAAAGTGATAACGGCGGTGAAGATGGCGGTGCGGCCTGATCCGCGTCAGCGGCTTTCAGTCTCAGTTATTAGTTGAAAGCTGCGCAGGGAGTAATGGCGTGTCGGGCCGACACGCATCCCGCGCGGCTCGCAGTTCAAGTTAATTTCTCTTAGGGAGTAATGATGCAAAAACGATTCAAACAACTGATGTTGCTGGCTGCTCTCGTGCCGACCTTCGCTATGGCTCAAGCGCTTCAGAGCCAGGCTCCGGCGGCTCCGGCTGCTGCCGCTGCAGCACCGGTTGATCCGGCCAAGCAGGCTGCAATCAAGGACCTGCTGGACGCAATCGATGCACAAAAGCTGGTTGGCGCAATCGGCAACAGCGCCCAGATGCAAGCCAAGCAGCTGGTTCCGGCGATCCTGTCGGACGCCCTGAGCGAAAACAAGACGATGACGGACAAGCAGAAGCAGGCTTCCGTCCCGACGCTGCAAAAGAACGCTGTGCCGAAGCTGGTTGACGGTGCAGGCCAGGTGTTCGCAACGGACGCTTTCCGTCAAGACGCCATGCAAGCTCAGTACGACGCTTACGCGAAGTACTACAGCACGTCGGAAATCAAGGATCTGACCGCGTTCTACAAGAGCCCGACCGGCCGCAAGTTCATCCAGGTGCAAGACCAGGTTGGCCGCGACGTGGTGAATGGCTTGATGCAAAAGTACATGCCGCAATCGATCAAGGCAACGCGCGACCAGGCTGACAAGGAAGTCGCTTCGGTCAAGCCGGCCAAGTAAGTCAGGCAGCTAAGCCTGCTAACTAAGCCGGCTTCGGGCCCAAAGATCGACAGGCAGCGCTGACGCGCCAGCCGTTGCTTGGCAAGCTGTACAGCGTGCTGAGTGGCGTTCCGGTTTGGCGGGTTTGCGGTGACAATGCGATAATGGCTGTTTGCGCACATGCGCAGACGGCCATTTTCTTTTTGGGCGCGAAAATGTTGCCAGATGCGTGTCGTCAATACGTGTTGCCAAATACGCACCGTCAAACTCGGGGTGCCGGGTTCGCGGCGCTGATTTTGCGGCGGCTAGCTTTGCGGCCGCCAACTTCGCCGATTTTCGCGCGATCTGTTCGTTTTTCGCGCCAGCTTCCAGGATCTCACGATGCGCGTCTTTAATTTCTCCGCCGGCCCCGCTGCCATGCCCGAAGAAGTGCTGCGTCAGGCAGCCGACGAAATGCTCGATTGGCAGGGCAGCGGCATGAGCGTGATGGAAATGAGCCATCGCGGCAAAGAATTCATGTCGATCCATGAGGAAGCGCTCGTCGATCTGCGTGAGTTGCTCCAGGTGCCCGCCAGCCATCGCATCCTGTTTCTGCAAGGCGGCGGCCTGGGCGAAAACGCCATCGTGCCGATGAACCTGATGGGCGCGAAAGCACGCGCGGATTTCATCGTGACGGGTTCGTGGTCGCAGAAGTCGTTCAAGGAAGCGCAAAAGTACGGCGCGGCACATCTCGCGGCGAGCGGCCAGACAGCCGAAGGCTTCACGCGCGCACCGGCACGCTCGGAATGGCAACTGTCGGACGATCCGGCCTACGTGCATCTGTGCACCAACGAGACCATTCACGGTGTCGAGACGTTCGAAATCCCCGATCTCGGCAATATTCCGCTGGTGGCGGACGCCTCGTCACACATCCTGTCGCGCCCGATGGATATCGCCAAATACGGCGTGCTGTTTGGCGGTGCGCAGAAAAACATCGGCATGGCCGGTGTGACGGTCGTGATCGTGCGCGAAGACATGCTGGATCGCGCGCAAGCGATCTGCCCGTCGGCGTTTGAATGGAAAACCGTCGCCGAAAACAATTCGATGTACAACACGCCGCCCACGTACGCGATTTACATCGCGGGGCTGGTGTTCAAGTGGTTGAAGAAGCAGGGCGGCCTTACCGCGATGGAAGCGCGTAACCTCGAAAAATCGAAGCTGTTGTACGACGCGATCGATTCGAGCAGCTTCTATCTGAACAAGGTCGAACGTGGCTCGCGCTCGCGGATGAACGTACCGTTTTTCCTCGCCGACGAGTCGCGCAACGAAGATTTCCTGGCCGGCGCGAAAGCGCGGGGAATGGTGCAGCTAAAGGGCCACAAGTCCGTCGGCGGCATGCGGGCGTCGATTTATAACGCTGTCCCGCTCGAAGGCGTCAAAGCGCTTGTCGAATACATGAAGGAATTCGAACAGCGCAGCGCCTGAGTCGGTCAGCTATTCAGGCACGCGCATCCTTTCCAGCACGCATTTGTGCAGCAGCTATCGGCAGGGCCGTTTTCACGCATGGACGACGAACTCAATACCCGACTCAAGCCCCTTCGCGAGCGCATCGACGCGCTCGACGCGCAACTGATCGCGCTCCTCAATCAGCGCGCCGCGGTGGCGCTCGAAGTGGGCGAGGTGAAGAAGCATTTCAACGCGCCGGTGTTTCGCCCCGAGCGCGAGCAGCAGGTGATCGCGCGTCTGCAGGATATGAGCAACGGCCCGCTGGCCAGCGAACATATCAGCGCGATCTGGCGCGAGATCATGTCCGCGAGCCGCGCGCTCGAAAAGACCGTCAAGGCCGCCTATCTCGGCCCGGTCGGCACGTACAGCGAACAGGCGATGCACGAGTACTTCGGTCAGTCGATCGAAGGTCTGCCGTGCCCGTCGATTGACGAGGTGTTTCGCTCGGTCGAAGCCGGCGCGGCGGAATTCGGCGTCGTGCCGGTCGAGAATTCGACTGAGGGCGCGGTGTCGCGCACGCTCGACCTGCTGCTGCAAACGCAGCTCACGATCGGCGGCGAACTGGCGTTGCCGATTCATCACAACCTTCTGACGCTGAGCGGCGGTCTCACCGGCGTGAAGCGGGTGTGTGCGCACGCGCAGGCGCTCGCCCAGTGCCAGCGCTGGCTCGCGACCAACGCGCCGCATCTCGAGCGCCAGGCGGTGTCGAGCAATGCCGAAGCGGCGCGCATGGCGGCGGAAGATCCGACCGTGGCGGCTATCGCCGGCGATCGCGCCGCGACGCATTACGGGCTGCAAGTCGCTTACGCGCTGATTCAGGACGATCCGCACAATCGCACGCGTTTCGTGATGATCGGCAAGGAACGCACCGGGGTGAGCGGACACGACCAGACGTCGTTGATCGTTTCGGTGGCGAACGAGCCGGGCGCCGTGTTCAAGTTACTGGAGCCGTTGGCGCGCCATAGTGTATCCATGACCCGTTTCGAGTCGCGCCCGGCGCGCGTCGGCACGTGGGAGTATTACTTCTATATCGACGTCGAAGGCCATCGGGACGAACCGGCGGTTGCTGCCGCGCTGACCGAGCTTGGCCAGAAGGCCGAATTCCTGAAGATACTCGGCTCGTATCCGCGCGCTCGTTAATGTTTGTCGAGTTTGTCGAGGCACGCTCATGCCGCTTGGGCTTGCCTGTCGCATATTCATCTATTACTAATTAGTCGTTCGGAGATTTTCATGACAACGTCCTTCGGCCCTTCCTATGTGCGCGCGATTGCGCCTTACATCGCCGGCAAGCCGATTTCGGAAGTGGCCCGCGAGTTTGGCCTCGACGAAGCGGCCATCGTGAAGCTGGCGTCGAATGAAAATCCGCTGGGCATGCCGGAGTCGGCGCAACGCGCCATGGCGCAAGCAGCCAGCGAACTGGGCCGCTATCCGGACGCGAATGCCTTCGAACTGAAGGCCGCGCTGAGTGAGCGTTACGGCGTGCCGGCCGACTGGGTCACGCTTGGCAACGGCAGCAACGATATTCTCGAAATTGCCGCGCACGCGTTCGTCGAGAAGGGGCAGTCGATCGTCTACGCCCAGTATTCATTCGCCGTGTACGCGCTCGCCACGCAAGGCGTGGGTGCGCGTGCGATCGTTGTGCCGGCCGTCAGATACGGCCACGACCTGGACGCGATGCTTGCCGCGATCACCGACGACACCCGCCTGATTTTCGTCGCCAATCCGAACAACCCGACCGGCACGTTCATCGAAGGCGCGAAGCTCGAAGCGTTTCTCGACAAGGTGCCGCGCAACGTGGTCGTCGTGCTCGACGAGGCGTACACGGAATATCTGCCGGAAGAAAAGCGCTACGACTCGATCGCATGGGTGCGTCGTTATCCCAATCTGCTGGTATCGCGCACCTTCTCCAAGGCGTTCGGCCTGGCCGGTTTGCGGGTCGGCTTCGCCATCGCGCAGCCGGAATTGACCGACTTGCTGAACCGTCTGCGTCAGCCGTTCAACGTGAACACGCTGGCGCAAGCCGCAGCGATCGCGGCGCTGAACGACAAGGCGTTTCTGGAAAAGAGCGCGGCTTTGAATGCGCAGGGCTACCGTCAACTGACCGAGGCGTTCGACAAACTCGGCCTCGAATATGTGCCGTCGGACGGTAACTTCGTGCTGGTGCGCGTCGGTAACGACGACGCAGCGGGCAACCGCGTGAACCTCGAACTGTTGAAGCGGGGCGTGATCGTTCGTCCGGTCGGCAACTACGGTTTGCCGCAATGGCTGCGCATCACGATCGGCCTGCCCGACGAAAACGAAGCATTCCTCGCGGCGCTCGAACAGACGCTTGCCGCCGCGTAAGCGCTTGACCTTGAACCACGCGCCTTACTTGACGGAAGGTGCGCTTTTTCTGTGACCGACGTGGCCGCGTTTTCTTTTAACAAGTTGGTGATTTTCGGTGTCGGCCTGATCGGCGGATCGCTTTCGCGCGCGCTGCGTGAGCGGGGTGAGCGGAGTGCGGCGACGGGCGCGCGCACCGTGATCGGCGTCGGGCGTTCATCCGCGTCGACTGCGCGCGCGCTGGAATTGGGCATGATCGACCAATCGGCGGCGTTGACCGACGATGCCGCGTTGCGTGCCGCGCTCTCCGGCGCGGATATCGTGTTGCTTGCCGCGCCCGTCGCGCAAACACAAGCGCTGCTCGAGCGCATTGTGCCGTTTCTCGACGCAGGCACGATTGTCACCGATGCCGGTAGCACCAAGTCCGACGTGGTTGCATCCGCACGCGCGGCGCTCGGCGCGCGCATCGGCCGGTTCGTGCCGGGGCATCCGATTGCCGGCCGTGAAGCGAGCGGCCCGGATGCCGCGTTGCCCGACCTGTACGTGGATCGCAACGTCGTGTTGTGCCCGCTGCCGGAGAACGCGCCGGAAGCGGTCGAGCGCGTTGCCGCGATGTGGCGCGCAACCGGCGCGTGCGTGCGGGACATGACGCCCGAACAGCATGATCGGGTGCTCGCGTCGGTCAGCCATCTGCCGCACGTTTTGTCTTTCGCGCTGGTCGAGCAGATTCTCAATTCGCCCGACGCTGCGCTGAAATTCTCGTTCGCTGCCGGCGGTTTCCGCGACTTCACGCGCATCGCAGCGTCGAGCCCGGAAATGTGGCGCGACGTGTGTGTGGCGAACCGCGCCGCGTTGCTCGACGAACTCGATGCGTACACGGCGGTGCTCGCGCGCTTGCGCACGGCGATCGAAGCCGCCGATGGCGCCGCACTCGAAGCCGTGTTCACGCGTTCGCGGGTCGCGCGCAGCGAATGGCAGGAGCAGCGCACCGCCGGGGCAGCCCTCGGCGACGCTTCGAAATAACCGGAACTGGACTCAATCATGGAATTCCTCGATCTCGGACCATTCTCTCGTGCGTCCGGCACGGTTCGTTTGCCCGGCTCGAAAAGCATTTCGAATCGTGTGCTGCTGCTCGCGGCGCTCGCCGAAGGCGAAACGACGATCACGAATCTGCTCGACTCCGACGACACCCGCGTGATGCTCGACGCGCTTGAAAAGCTCGGCGTGCGTCTGAAGCGCGAGGGCGACACTTGTGTCGTGACCGGTACGCGTGGCGCGTTTACAGCACGCACCGCCGATCTGTTCCTCGGCAACGCCGGCACGGCGGTGCGTCCGCTGACCGCGGCGCTCGCGGTGAACGGCGGCGATTATCGTATTCACGGCGTGCCGCGCATGCACGAACGGCCGATCGGCGATCTGGTCGACGGCTTGCGCCAGCTTGGCGCGAAAGTCGACTATGAAGAGAACGAAGGTTATCCGCCGCTGCGGATTCGCCCGGCGCAAATCACGGCCGACGCGCCGATCCGCGTGCGTGGCGACGTGTCGAGCCAGTTCCTGACTTCACTGCTGATGACGCTGCCGCTGCTGCGCACGGAAAGCGGCGTGACCGTCGTGCAGGTGGACGGCGAGCTGATCTCGAGGCCGTACATCGAGATCACGATCAAGCTGATGGAGCGGTTCGGCATCAAGGTCGAGCGCCATGAATGGCATCGCTTCGTCGTGCCGGCTGGGCAGCGCTATCAGTCGCCGGGCACCATCATGGTGGAAGGCGATGCATCGTCGGCGTCGTATTTCCTCGCGGCCGGCGCGCTCGGCGGCGGACCGTTGCGGGTGGAAGGTGTGGGCCGCTCCAGCATCCAGGGCGACGTCGGCTTTGCCGACGCGCTGATCAAGATGGGCGCGAACCTGCAGATGGGCGACGACTGGATCGAGGTGCGCGGAGTCGGCAACGACAACGGCAAGCTCGATCCGATCGACATGGACTTCAACCTGATTCCCGATGCCGCGATGACGATCGCCGTCGCCGCGCTGTTCGCCGACGGAACCACCACGCTGCGCAATATTGCCAGTTGGCGTGTGAAGGAAACCGACCGGATCGCCGCGATGGCTACCGAGCTGCGCAAGGTCGGCGCCAAAGTGCAGGAGGGCGAGGATTTCCTCGTCGTCACGCCGCCTGAAAAATTGATTCCGAACGCCTCGATCGACACTTACGACGATCACCGCATGGCGATGTGCTTCTCGCTCGTGAGTCTGGGTGGCGTGCCGATCCGGATCAACGACCCGAAGTGCGTCGGCAAGACGTTTCCCGATTATTTCGAGCGCTTCACCGCGCTCGCTCAACCCTGATTCGCTTCTGAATCGACTGACGTGCGACTTTTTCGATGAAACCGATCCGTCCCTTTCACCAAACGCCCGTCATTACGATCGACGGCCCCAGCGCCTCCGGCAAGGGCACCGTGGCCGCGCTGGTTGCCGCGAATCTCGGCTTCCATTTGCTGGACAGCGGCGCGCTTTACCGGCTCGCCGCGCTTGCCAGCATGCGCTACGACATCGAGGAGGATGACGTCGAAGCGCTGGTAAAACTGATCGACGACCTCCATATTACTTTCCGCGAGGGGCTGGCCCAGCTCGACGGTGTCGACGTATCCGCCGACATTCGCGCCGAGGAAGTTGGCAGCCGGGCCTCGTCGATAGCCGTGCACGCCCCCGTCAGAGCCGCGTTGGTGGCCCGTCAGCGGGCTTTTCGCAAGGAACCGGGACTGGTCGCGGACGGCCGCGACATGGGCACCGTGATCTTCCAGGACGCCGTGTTGAAGGTGTTCATGACGGCCAGCGTCGAAGCCCGCGCGGCGCGCCGGCATAAGCAATTGATCCAAAAAGGATTTTCTGCTAATATAGATGACTTGCTCCGGGATTTGCGTGAGCGCGACGAGCGTGACAGTCAGCGCGCGGCCGCGCCGCTCAAGCCCGCAGCGGATGCAAAGCTGCTTGATACTTCGGCATTGTCGATCGACCAGGCGGTTGAACAGGTGGTGCAGTGGTACGAAGCATTGGTCCCGCATGCTTGATGTCCGAGTGGTATCTGAGGATATCCGGGCAGCGGGCGCAGTAGAAGTAGGCGTTGTCAGTAGGTGCTCCGCGAGTGTCGTGGAGCGTGTATTAACCCCTTAACCCCGCGTGGCATTCGCACATAGCCGTCATTGCTGATCATCCGGTCAGCCGGGCACCGCGAGAACCATGCAAATTTTGATTTTTATGTCCGACCTGCAAACTTCCAACCCGAATACCGAATCTTTTGCGGCTCTGTTCGAAGAGTCGCTGACCAAGCAAGACATGCGCGCCGGCGAAGTGATCTCCGCCGAAGTCGTGCGTGTTGACCACAACTTCGTGGTCGTCAACGCTGGTCTCAAGTCCGAAGCCTACATCCCGCTCGAAGAGTTCCTGAACGACGCGGGCGAGGTAGAAGTGCAGGCGGGCGACTTCGTTTCCGTCGCGATCGACGCGCTGGAAAACGGCTATGGCGACACGATCCTGTCGCGCGACAAGGCGAAGCGCCTCGCTTCGTGGCTGTCGCTGGAAAAGGCTCTCGACAACAACGAACTCGTGACCGGTACGATCACGGGCAAGGTCAAGGGCGGCATGACCGTCATGGTCAACGGCATCCGTGCGTTCCTGCCGGGTTCGCTGGTGGATACGCGTCCGGTGAAGGACACGACCCCGTACGAAGGCAAGACGCTGGAATTCCGCGTCATCAAGCTCGACCGCAAGCGTAACAACGTCGTGCTGTCGCGCCGTGCCGTGATCGAAGCAACCCAGGGCGAAGAGCGCGCAAAGCTGCTCGAAACGCTGAAGGAAGGCGCGATCGTGGAAGGCGTGGTGAAGAACATCACCGATTACGGCGCGTTCGTGGACCTCGGCGGTATCGACGGCCTGCTGCACATCACCGACATCGCATGGCGTCGTGTGCGTCACCCGAGCGAAGTTCTGTCGGTTGGCCAGGAAGTCACCGCGAAGATCCTCAAGTTCGATCAAGAGAAGAACCGCGTTTCGCTGGGTATCAAGCAACTGGGCGACGATCCGTGGGAAGGCATCTCGCGCCGTTACCCGTCGGGCACGCGCCTGTTCGGTAAGGTCACCAACATCACCGACTACGGCGCATTCGTCGAAGTCGAATCGGGCATCGAAGGCCTGGTTCACGTGTCGGAAATGGACTGGACGAACAAGAACGTTGCACCGTCGAAGGTTGTTCAGTTGGGCGACGAAGTCGAAGTCATGGTTCTCGAAATCGACGAAGACCGCCGCCGTATCAGCCTCGGCATGAAGCAATGCAAGCCGAACCCGTGGGACGACTTCAGCCGCAACTTCAAGAAGGGCGACAAGCTGCAAGGCGCAATCAAGTCGATCACCGACTTCGGCGTCTTCATCGGTCTGCCGGGCGGCATCGACGGTCTGGTTCACCTGTCGGACCTGTCGTGGTCGGAAACGGGCGAAGAAGCGGTTCGCAAGTACAAGAAGGGCGACGAAGTGGAAGCGATCGTTCTCGGCATCGACGTCGAGAAGGAACGCATTTCGCTGGGTATCAAGCAGCTCGAAGGCGACCCGTTCAGCAACTTCGTTGCAATGAACGACAAGGGTTCGATCGTCGACGGCGTGGTCAAGACGGTAGATGCGAAGGGTGCGGTGGTTCAGCTGTCGGCGGAAGTCGAAGGCTACCTGCGCGCTTCGGAAATCGCTCAAGACCGCGTGGAAGATGCTCGCAACGTGCTGAAGGAAGGCGACAAGGTCAACGCGATGATCATCAACATCGATCGCAAGTCGCGTGGCATCAACCTGTCGGTCAAGGCCAAGGATTCTGCTGAGCAACAGGAAGCGATCCGCGGCCTGGCTTCGTCGGATTCGAGCTCGGCTGCTACCGGCACGACGAACCTCGGCGCGCTGCTGAAGGCCAAGCTCGACGGTCAGAACCAGTAATTGAGGAACGCCCCCAACCTGGCGCTTTGCGCCAGGCCCTCCGAGGGGACTTCCTTCGGGGCGAAAAACACGGGGGCGACCCGGCGTTTTCTTGAGAGGTCTGCTGCAGTATGACCAAATCGGAATTGGTCGCCCAGCTGGCTACGCGATTTCCGCAACTTGTACTTAAGGATGCGGATTTCGCGGTGAAGACGATGCTTGATGCGATGTCGGAGGCGCTTGCCAACGGTCATCGGATTGAAATTCGCGGCTTCGGCAGCTTCGGCCTTAATCGTCGTCCGTCCCGCGTCGGGCGCAACCCGAAGTCGGGCGAGAAGGTGCTGGTACCTGAGAAGTATGTGCCGCACTTCAAGCCGGGCAAGGAATTGCGCGAGCGGGTAGACCGACGTTCGGGCGAGCCGTTGAAGGCCGATGAGCCGGATGACGACGACCTGTAATGCTTCGCTGTGCGGTTCGCAGCATGGCATTGGTAGCGTCAGCGGCCAAAGCCAGACGGCAAAAGACCAGAAAAAGCGCCTTCGGGCGCTTTTTTTTCGTCCGCAATTTTCCCCGCGTCAGTCCTCTATCAGCCAGTTCCTGCCCAGCCGCGAGGGCATCCATTACAATACGGGTCACTTCGGCGCGGGCAACACCGTGGCGCGACGCGTCATCAAGCCGGCGTCACCCCGCAACTGCCGTCAAGAGACCTATTCATGAAATTTATCGTCTGGCTGATCCGTGTGCTGGTGTTCGTGCTCCTGCTGGTGCTCGCGCTCTCCAATACGCAACCTGCTACGCTGAATTTCCTCGCCGGCTACGCGTGGTCGGCGCCTTTGATCCTGATCGGCCTCGCGTTCTTCGCGGTGGGGCTGCTGGCCGGCCTGGTTTCGGCGATGCCGGCAATGGTGCGCCTGCGCATGGAGAATGGCCGGCTCAAGCGTGAGTTGCGTGTGGCGCGCGAAGCCCCGGTCGTGGTCGAACAACCGCCCATGCCGCCGCTGATCTAAGCTGTCTTCTGCCGCGCCTCTCAAGCGTGGCTTTCCGTTTTCGCTGTCCCGCACATTTGCATTAATCGCATGGATCTAGACTTCTGGTGGCTGCTTGTCATACCCGTCGCTTTTGCGTTCGGCTGGATGGCCGCACGCTACGACCTCAAGACGCTGCTGTCCGAAAGCGCCAACCTGCCGCGTTCGTACTTCCGCGGCCTGAATTTTCTGCTCAACGAGCAGCCCGACCAGGCGATCGACGCGTTTATCGAAGTCGTCAAACTCGACCCGGAAACGATCGAGTTGCACTTCGCGCTGGGTAACCTGTTCCGCCGCCGCGGTGAGACTGACCGCGCGATTCGCGTGCATCAGAACCTGCTGAGCCGCACCGATCTGCCCGTCACCGAGCGCGATCACGCGCTGTACGAGCTGGGCCAGGACTTTCTGAAGGCCGGGTTGCTCGACCGCGCCGAGGAAACGTTCCGCACGCTCGAAACCGGCAGCTACGCGATGGGCGCGCAACGTGCGCTGCTCACCATCTACCAGATCGAGAAAGACTGGGTGAAGTCGATCGATACCGCGCGTCACCTGGAAACCATGGGTGCCGAGTCGCTCGACAAGGAAATCGCGCAGTTCCATTGCGAGCTCGCCCAGGAAGCACTGCAGCAGAAAAATGCCGACGAGGCACGCCGTCAACTCGGTTTTGCGTTAAAGGCGAACCCGACCAACGTGCGCGCCACGATCCTGTTCGGCGACGTCGATGCATCCGCCGGTTCGCAAGAGGCGGCGATCGTCCAGTGGCGGCGCGTCGAGGAGCAGAATTCCGCCTATCTACCGCTCGTCGCGGAGAAGCTGATGAAGGCCTATGAGGCGCTCGGCCGTCCGCAAGATGGTGCCGATCTGCTTACCACATGGGTTGACCGCTATCCGTCGAACGATCTGCTCGACGTGACCTATCCGCATATTGCGGCGATACGCGGAGCTGACGCCGCACATGCACTGGCGCGCTCGCAGATGCAGAAGTCGCCGAACCTTGCGGGCATGACGCGTCTTCTGGAAGCTCAGGAAGCCGTCGCGGAAGAGCCGCGGCGCAGCGAGCTCGAATTGATGCGTACGTTAATTCGGCAGCGCACCAAAAATCTGCCACGGTATACGTGCCAGAATTGCGGCTTCAGGGCGCGACTGTTCTACTGGCAATGCCCGGGCTGCAGCGGTTGGGAAACCTATGCGCCGCGTCGCGTCGAACCGATCACGGCGTCGAATTGACGCGGACGCAATTGCGGATGCAATCGCGAATGCGCCCGTATAGCCGCGCCGCAACGACGGCGGCCCGTCGGGCGGATCAGGCCGACGGGATCATGACGGCCTAGTTTTTGACTACGAGAAACCCTCACCGGAACCCTCCACCGGAAAGCGTATGAAAATCACCATTGTCGGCACGGGCTATGTTGGCCTCGTCACTGGCGCGTGCCTCGCCGAAATCGGCCATGACGTCTTCTGTCTCGACGTCGATCCGCGCAAGATCGAAATCCTCAACAACGGCGGCGTGCCGATTCACGAGCCGGGTTTGCTGGAGATCATTGCGCGCACGCGCGCGGCGCGCCGTATCACGTTTTCGACGGATATCGAAGCGGGCGTGGCGCACGGCGAGGTGCAGTTCATCGCCGTCGGCACGCCGCCCGACGAAGATGGCTCGGCCGACCTGCAATACGTGCTCGAAGCGGCGCGCAACATTGGCCGTACGATGAACGGCTTCAAGGTGATCGTCGACAAATCGACCGTGCCGGTCGGCACCGCGCAACGCGTGCGCGCAGTGGTCGAAGAGGAACTGGCCAAACGCGGGCTCGCCAATAGCGCGCAGCACCGCTTTTCGGTGGTGTCGAACCCTGAATTTCTGAAGGAAGGCGCGGCCGTCGACGACTTCATGCGTCCCGATCGCATCGTACTCGGCAGCGACGAAGACGAAGCCGGCCTGCGCGCGCGCGAACTGATGAAGCGTTTGTACGCGCCGTTCAACCGCAATCACGAACGCACGCTGTATATGGACGTGCGCTCGGCTGAATTCACGAAGTACGCAGCCAATGCGATGCTCGCCACGCGCATCTCGTTCATGAACGAGATGTCGAATCTGGCGGACCGGGTCGGCGCGGATATCGAAGCGGTGCGTCGCGGTATCGGCTCGGACCCGCGCATCGGTTATCACTTTCTGTATGCCGGCTGCGGCTACGGCGGCTCATGCTTCCCGAAGGACGTGCAGGCGCTGATCCGCACCGCCGCCGAAACCGGCCACAATCTGCGCATCCTCGAAGCGGTCGAGGAAGTGAATTACAAGCAGAAGGACGTGCTGGTGCGCAAGATCACGGGCAAGCTCGGTGAAGACCTGAGCGGCCGCACGTTCGCCGTGTGGGGTCTCGCGTTCAAGCCGAATACCGACGACATGCGCGAGGCGCCGAGCCGCCGCGTGATCGCTGAATTGCTGGCGCGCGGGGCGCAGGTTCGCGCGTACGATCCAGTCGCGGTAGCCGAGGCGCGCCGCGTATTCGCGCTCGATCTGCACGACGCACCGGATCAACTCGCACGCCTGCATTTCACGAGCACCCAGGACGAAACGCTCACCGGCGCCGACGCGCTGGTGGTCGTCACTGAATGGAAGGAATTCAAGAGCCCGGATTTCGTGCATCTGAAATCAGTGCTGAAGTCGCCACTGATTTTCGACGGCCGCAATCTGTACGAGCCGGACGCAATGACCGAACTCGGCATCGACTATCACTCGATCGGACGACCTTATGCCCAGCCCTCTGAACTTCCGGCCGGTGTCTCCAGCAATGCCTGAGGCTGCTCACCCCGCACCCGCCGCGGCATTGACCGTGGTGCCGCGCGAACGCCTCGGGGCGGCGCGCGTGCTGGTAGTCGGCGACGTCATGCTCGATCGCTACTGGTTCGGCGACGTGAACCGTATTTCGCCGGAAGCGCCGGTGCCGGTCGTGCATGTGCAGCGCCAGGAAGATCGGCTCGGCGGCGCGGCGAACGTGGCGCGCAATGCGGTTGCGCTCGGCGCGCAAGCGGGTTTGCTGTGCGTGGTCGGCCACGACGAACCCGGCGAGCGCATCGTGCAATTACTCGATGAAAGCGGGGTAGTGCCGCATCTGGAGCGCGATCCGGATTTGCTCACCACCATCAAGCTGCGCGTGCTGTCGCGTCAGCAGCAGTTGCTGCGCGTCGACTTCGAAAACTCGCCGGCGCACGAAGTGCTGCTTGCGGGCCTCGCGCGTTTCGACGACCTGCTGCCGTCGCACGACGTGATCCTGATGTCGGATTACGCGAAGGGCGGTCTCACGCACGTCACGCAGATGATCGCGAAGGCGCACGCGGCGGGCAAACCGGTGCTGGTCGATCCGAAGGGCGACGACTGGGAGCGCTATCGCGGCGCCACCCTGATCACGCCGAATCGCGCCGAGTTGCGCGAGGTGGTCGGGCAGTGGAAGTCCGAAGAGGATCTGATCGCGCGTGTGACTAAACTGCGGGCCGATCTCGCGTTCAAGGCCTTGCTGCTGACACGCTCGGAAGAGGGCATGACGCTCTTCTCCGACGACGGTATCCTGCACGCTTCGGCCGTTGCACGTGAAGTGTATGATGTATCGGGCGCGGGCGACACCGTGATCGCCACGCTCGCCGCCATGCTTGGCGCGGGTTTGACGCTGGTCGAGGCGGTCGGACTCGCGAATCGCGCGGCCGGCATCGTGGTCGGCAAACTCGGCACCGCCACTGTCAACTACGACGAACTCTTTCATTGATGCGGCCCGCGGGAATCCCGGCTTTGCGCGCTTAAGCTTCAGCGGCGTAAACAGGGCCCGCGAGGCGTCGACTGAACACATTACCGCAGGATCACCATGACCCTCATCGTCACCGGCGCGGCCGGCTTTATCGGCAGTAATCTCGTGAAGGCGCTCAACGAGCGCGGTGAACAACGCATCATCGCGGTTGATAACCTCACGCGCGCGGACAAGTTCAAGAATCTGGTCGACTGCGAGATTGACGATTATCTCGACAAGACCGAATTCGTCGAACGCTTCAAGCGGGGCGACTTCGGCAAGGTGCGCGCGATTTTCCACGAGGGCGCCTGCTCGGATACGATGGAAACCGACGGCCGCTACATGATGGACAACAACTTCCGCTATAGCCGTGAGGTGCTCGACGTCTGTCTCGCGCAGAACATCCAGTTTCTGTATGCATCCTCGGCGGCAACGTATGGCGGGTCGAGCCGTTTTGTCGAAGAGCGCGAAGTCGAGCAGCCGCTGAACGTGTACGGCTATTCGAAATTCCTGTTCGACCAGGTGATTCGCCGCGTGCTGCCCACCGCGAAAAGCCAGATTGCCGGCTTCCGTTACTTCAACGTGTATGGGCCGCGCGAGACCCACAAGGCGCGCATGGCGTCGGTGGCGTTTCACAACTTCAACCAGTTTCGCGCGGAAGGCAAGGTCAAGCTGTTCGGCGAATACAACGGCTATGCCGCCGGCGAACAGACGCGCGATTTCGTCTCTGTCGAAGATGTGGTCAAGGTGAACCTGTTCTTCTTCGACAATCCGGACAAGTCAGGCATTTTCAATCTGGGCAGTGGTCGTGCGCAACCGTTCAACGACATCGCGAGCACGGTGGTCAACACGCTGCGTGCGCTGAACAACGAGCCGCCGTTGTCGCTCGCGGATCAGGTGCAGCGCGGACTGATCGAGTACATTCCGTTCCCCGATGCGTTGCGCGGCAAGTACCAGTGCTTCACGCAGGCCGACCTGACGAAGCTGCGTGCCGCCGGCTATGACGCGCCGTTCCTGAGCGTGCAGGAAGGCGTCGATCGGTACGTACGTTGGCTATTCGGCCAGGTGTAAATCTTTCGGATACCTCTTTAAACTGGAATCTCCCGGTTGGTGATGGTCGCCAACCGGTTGTACGAGGGAGATTCCATATGTTTCGAAAAATTCTGGTTACCGCGGCCATGCTCGCCGCTTTCGGCCACGCGTATGCGGCGGTCGACGTCAACACGGCTAACGAGGATGCGCTGCGCGGCATCAAGGGCATCGGTCCTGCCAAAGCGAAAGCCATTCTCGAAGAACGTTCAGCGCATGGTCCATTCAAGGACCCGGCCGATCTCGGCAAGCGCGTCAAAGGCATGGGCGGGCATACCGTCGAGCGCCTGCAGGCGGAGGGTCTCGCTGTCGGTCCGGCTGGCGCGGCTGCTAACACGCAGGCTGCGGCGTCTGCACAGAGCAAAGGCGCGCCCGCTTCGGGTAACGGCGCCAACCCGGCCAACTCGACTAGCGCGGCCGCTACTCAGAAGAGCAACGCCACTGTGGCGGTGAAGAAATAGCCTGACGCGGGCCGGGCGCGCGAGGCGGGTCACCTCCGTGCGCCCGGCCCCGCATCCCGTCAGTTACCGTTGTTCCCCTTCATGGTCGGAGTGGTCAAGAACACTCCTTCAGCTGTCATGTAGATGACTGGCTCCCGCGGTCCTCAGCCGCGGGTTTTTTGCGTTCGGGCGGGGGCTCGCTCGCAACGCCTGCATCCATACGCCCGGAAGGGCTGCACGGCGACCGTGCGCATGGTGGTTTAGAATCGATGGATTAGAGACCCCGCGCATCTATCGAGAGCACCAGAACCGATATGGCTTACAAAACGATTGAAGACACGATCGGCAATACGCCGCTCGTGCAACTCGTCCGGCTGACTGACGACGAGATTCGCAGCCGCAACAACGTGATCCTTGCAAAGCTCGAGGGCAACAACCCCGCGGGGTCGGTGAAGGACCGTCCGGCGCTGTCGATGATCAAGAAGGCGGAAGCGCGTGGGCGCATCAAACCGGGCGACACGCTGATCGAATCGACCAGCGGCAACACCGGCATCGCATTGGCCATGGCGGCGGCAATCCGCGGCTACAAGATGGTGCTGATCATGCCGGAAGATCTGTCGGTGGAGCGCCGTCAGAGCATGGCTGCTTATGGCGCGCAGATCGTCCTGACGCCGGTCACGGGCGGCATGGAGTACGCACGCGATCTGGCCGAACAGATGCAGCGCGAAGGCAAGGGCATCATCCTCGACCAGTTCGCGAACCCGGACAATCCGGCCGCGCATGTCGAAGGTACGGGTCCGGAAATCTGGCGCGATACCGAAGGGCGAATTACGCACTTTGTCTCGTCGATGGGCACGACCGGCACGATCATGGGCGTGTCCACCTATCTGAAGGAACAGAATCCGGCGATCGAGATCATCGGCGCACAGCCTGAAGAGGGTTCGCGCATTCCGGGCATCCGCAAATGGCCGGAAGCCTATTTGCCGAAGATTTTCGATCGCAGCCGTGTGGACCGCGTCGAGAACGTGAGTCAGGCCGCAGCCGAAGCGATGGCGCGGCGCATGGCTTCGGTCGAAGGCATCTTCGCCGGCATCTCGTCGGGCGGCGCCTGTGAGGTGGCGCTGCGCATTGCGCGCCAGGTCGAGAACGCGACGATCGTGTTTATCGTCTGCGACCGGGGCGACCGGTATCTGTCGACGGGTGTGTTCCCGGCTTGATTGCGCCCGGGCGCATCGAGCGACCCTCAAACTGAGTTGACCAAAAAAAAGCGCCGGGTTTGACCGGCGCTTTTTTATGTCGCTTACCACCTGTTTGTAATGCGACGCGGACCTGATCGCCCAGTGTCCGCCAAGCGCCG
The DNA here is from genome assembly GCF_902833645.1 of Paraburkholderia fungorum. Lineage (GTDB taxonomy): Bacteria > Pseudomonadota > Gammaproteobacteria > Burkholderiales > Burkholderiaceae > Paraburkholderia > Paraburkholderia fungorum. Next base: position 674,237 of record NZ_CADFGE010000001.1, on the reverse strand, counting down.
CCAGCTTACTGCGAAGCCGCGTCAGGCGCCGCCGCATTGCCGCTGCCGGCGTTGTTCGCAGCGTCGCTCGCTTCCATCTGCGCCTTGACTCGCTGACCCAGTTGATAGACCGCGAGTGCGTAGAAGAAACTGCGGTTATAGCGCGTCAGCACGTAGAAATTCTTCAGGCCCAGCATGTACTCGGTGCCTCGCCCCGGCGACGGCAGATCCACCACGGTCACCGGCGTGCCGGCTTCCGCCGCGATATCGACGTCTGGCTCGTTCAGCAGCAAGCCGGCACGCAGCAACTGGTCCAGCGGCCAATGCGGCTCCGGCTTGCCGTCGGCGGCGGCTTGTGCCACACCCAGGCTGCCGGCATCCGAGCCGATCTTCCACACGACCGGCCGGCCGTTTTCCCAGCCGTTCTGGCGCAGATAATTCGCCACGCTGCCGATCGCATCCGCCTGGCTCGTGCGCAGGTCGATCTGTTTGTTGCCGTCGTAGCTCACCGCGTATTCCACGATGCTGCTCGGCAGGAACTGCGGGATCCCGATCGCGCCGGTATAGGAGCCGAGCACGGTGGTCGGATCGATTTGCGAATCGCGCGTCCATACCAGGTAGTCTTCGAGATTCTTGCGGAAGGTCGCCTGGCGATCCGCGCGATTGGCGGTATTCGGATAGTCGAATGTGAGCGTGGTCAGCGCATCGAGCACGCGGAAGTTGCCCATGAAGCGGCCGTAGATAGTCTCCACGCCGATGATGCCGACGATCACTTCCGGCGGCACGCCGAACTCTTCATAGGCGCGCTGCAGCGTGGCCTGGTTGGCGCGCCAGAAGCGCACGCCGGCGTTGATGCGCACCGGGTCGAGAAAGCGCGACTGATACACGCGCCAGTTCTTGACCGACGGCGAGGGCGACGGCGTGACGAGCTTGACCGCCGTGGCCGAATAGCTCACGCGCGCGAAAAGGGCGTGCAGGGCGGCTTCGTCGAAGTCGTAGCGGGCCACCATGTCGCTGATGAACGCGTCCACATTGGCATTGTTCGCGTAGCGCTGCGGAATGATTTCTTCTTCGAAGGTTTGCCCTTGCGGCACCGCCGGTTGCGGCTGGCTTTGCGCCACCAGCAGCGGTTTCTTCGTGACGCTTTGCGCGAGCGCCGGACCGGTTGCCATGAACATGCACGATGCGATAGACAGTGCGGTGGCCGCGGTCTTCGTGCGTAGCCGGTTTCGTGCGGACAGAGCAAGCTTGACGGTCATAGTGAGCTGGGGGCGCAGTGCAAAAGAGACAGGGGAAAACGGATCGGGGCAGTATACCCGACGCCTCCCGCAAAACTGTGCCCAGCGCGTCACAGTCGCATGGTGTGGTAACTTGGCAAATGTTGGTGCGCCTGGTGTGCGCGCCCTGGACGGAGACACGCCGCGCGCGCTTTGAGAGCGCCGCGCCGCATACGAGAATCATGGCAACAGGCTTTTATTCCCACGCCGATTGTTTGCTGCACGATATGGGGCAGTGGCATCCCGAATGCCCGGCCCGGCTGCAGGCGATCGAGGATCAATTGATCGCGAGCCGCATCGACTCGCTGATCGAGCGCGAATCGCCGCCGCTCGCCGACGATGCCGCGCTGTTGCGCGTGCATACGCAAGCCCACGTCGACTACATCCGCAGCCGTTCGCCCGCGCAGGGGCTCGCGGAAATCGATCCTGACACGTCGATGAATCCGCATACCTTGCAGGCCGCGTTGCGCGCAGCGGGTGCCGCGGTGGCCGCGACCGACGCCGTGATCGAAGGCCGCTTCGATAACGCGTTCTGCAGCGTGCGCCCGCCTGGCCACCATGCGGAGCCGGCACGCGCAATGGGCTTCTGCTTTTTCAACAACGTGGCGATCGCCGCGCGTCATGCGCTCGACGTGCACGGCATGCAGCGCGTGGCGATCATCGACTTCGATGTCCATCACGGTAACGGTACCGAAGCGGCCTTTACGGGCGATTCGCGCGTGCTGATGTGCAGCATCTTCCAGCATCCGTTCTATCCGTTCACCGGCGCCGACAATCAGGCGCCCAACATGTGCAATGTGCCGATGCCGGCGCGCTCGAAAGGCATGGCGGTGCGCGAGGCGGTCGACATGCTGTGGCTGCCTCGCCTGCATGAATTCAAGCCGGAAATGATCTTCATCTCGGCGGGCTTCGACGCGCATCGCGAGGATGATCTGGGCAACATGGGGCTGGTTGAAGACGACTATGCATGGATCACCGACCAGGTGCGCGAGATCGCAAAGCGCTATGCACGTGGGCGGATCGTCAGTTGTCTCGAAGGCGGGTACAACCTGTCGGCGCTCGGGCGCAGTGTGGTCGCGCATGTGCGCGCGCTGGCCGGAATCTGAGCCTCCGCGCGGCGGGCGCTGAGCGGGTCGCGCGAACCGTACGAGTTCAACGAGGAGCAAGCCATGAATGCCGAAGTGCGCAGTGCTTCTTCACTGGTGGAAATGGAACACGACGCGTACGGCGTGCCGGGCGTCGTCTGCTTGACGATGAACCGGCCCGACGCCTTCAATGCGCTCTCCGAAGCCCTGCTCGACGAGTTGCAGTCGGCATTGACGGCGCTGGCGCAGTCCAATGCGCGGGTGGTGGTAATCGCCGGCGCCGGACGCGCCTTTTGCGCGGGACACGATCTGAAGGAAATGCGCGCGGCGCCGTCGCTGGCGTACTACCAGGCCTTATTCGCGCGCTGTACGAAACTGATGTTGACGATCCAGCGCTTGCCGCAACCGGTGATCGCGCGTGTTCACGGCATTGCCACGGCGGCCGGTTGTCAGCTGGTCGCAATGTGCGACCTGGCCGTTTGCGCCGATACTGCGCGCTTTGCCGTCTCGGGTGTCAACCTCGGTCTCTTTTGTGCGACGCCTTCGGTGCCGCTGTCGCGCAATCTGTCGCGTAAGGCCGCGCTCGAAATGCTGCTCACCGGCGATTTCATCGACGCCGAGCAGGCGCGACAGCAAGGCCTTGTCAACCGCGTGGCGCCGGCCGATGCGCTCGATGCGGAGATCGCGCGACTTGCGAAAAGCATCTGCGCGAAGCCTGTGGAGGCGGTGAGCGCCGGAAAGGGCCTGTTCTATCGCCAACTCGAAATGGGTATCGAGGCGGCGTATCAGCTGGCCGGGCAGACCATGGCCTGCAACATGATGGACGACTCCGCGCTCGAGGGCGTGCAGGCCTTCATCGATAAACGGCCGCCGGACTGGCAGCGTTAGGTGGCTTCGGTGCGCTGGCCGCGCGCAAACCCGCACGCTTGCGAGCCGTCCGCCGCTCAGGCTCTGGGCAGCCGCTTCTCCATCCAGTCGATCAACGCGCCGATCACCCGATCCCGGTCGAGATCGTTCATCGTCTCGTGATAGCTGCCTTCGTGCATCGTGAGCGTTTTGTCCGGCGAACCCGCGTGCGCGCCGAAATCGCGGCTACCTTCGGGTTCAGTGAGTTTGTCGGCGGTGCCGTGGTACACCAGCAGCGGTACGCGTAGTGCGGCCCGGCCGCGTTCGATGCGCGCCATCGCCAGTAACAACTCCGCGCCCGTACGCGCGGGAATCGCGCCGTGATGAACCAGCGGATCGTTGCGATTGGCGTTCACCACGGGCTCGAGCCGCGAGAGCAGGGCCGCGTCGATTTTCATCGCCGGGAAGGTCGGCCAGATGCGGCTGATCACCTGGCTTACCTTGAGCATCCAGCGCGGCACGTCACGACCCGGTGCGAGGGCGGGGCTCGACAGGATCAGGCCACTGAGCCGGCGCCCGCTCGCCTTGAGCCGTTCGATCGCGTACAGCGCCGCGACCGCGCCGCCCATGCTGTGCCCCATCAGGAACAGCGGGGCGCAACTCGTTGCCGCTTCATCGAGCAAGGCCTGCGCGTCGAGCAGATAGTCGTCGAAGCGGTTCACCCATACGCGTTTGCCCGGCGCATGCCCGTGACCGCGCAAATCGATGGCGACGAGTTCGAAGCCGGCCGAATTCAGCCGATCCGCCAGCGCCGCGTAGCGCCCGGCATGCTCCGCCAGTCCGTGCAGAAGCGCAACCGTGCCGCGCAAGGGCGTCGTAGCGGGCCAGCGATACAGAGGCAGTTCGATGCCGTCGCCCGTCGTGACGGTCGAGCGCTGTGCAGCGCCGCCTTTCGGGGCGCCCGCTATCGGACGCGCATTGCCGGGTCGGGTTGTGTCCATGGTTGACCTTTATCCTGAACGTGTCCTGATTTCGAATCGCCCGATCATAGTCGCAGCGGGTGTGCGCACGCGAGCGTCTCGCCTCGGGCATGCCTCTAATGCTTTATGGTTATGAAAAGATCGTAATTGATTATTAAAGGGAATGACGGTGCTGCGGTAGAATCGCGGGTTCAAATCCCAATAAAAGCAACGGCGGCCGCTTGTCGGGAGCGCACAACGCTCGTTGGCAAACCCCGCCGTTTTGTTTTCCATGATCGAAATACGCAATATCTCTCAGCGGTTTGCCGGGCCACGGGGCTGGGTCGAGGCGCTGCACAACGTCAATCTGTCGATTCCGGCGGGCGAGGTGTTCGGCATCATCGGCCGCAGCGGTGCGGGCAAGAGTACGCTCGTGCGCACCATCAACCTGCTGACGCGCCCGAGCGAAGGCAACATCGTTGTCAACGGCCGCGATCTGACGACGCTGCCCGCCGCGCAGTTGCGCGAAGCGCGTCGCGAAATCGGCATGATTTTTCAGCACTTCAACCTGCTGTCGTCGCGCACGGTGTACGAGAACGTGGCGTTGCCGCTCGAACTCGCCGGCATGAAGCGCGACGAGATCGAGGCGAACGTGTTGCCGCTGCTCGAACTGGTCGGCCTGTCGGCGCAGAAGGACCGTTATCCGGCGCAGATCAGCGGTGGGCAGAAGCAGCGTGTCGGCATTGCGCGCGCGCTGGCGAGCAAGCCGAAGGTGCTGCTTTCCGACGAAGCGACCTCGGCGCTCGACCCCGAAACCACGCGCGCGATCCTCGAACTGCTCAAGCGGATCAACCGTGAACTGAACCTGACGATCGTGCTGATCACGCACCAGATGGACGTGATCAAGCAGGTCTGCGACCGCGTCGCGGTGCTGGACGCAGGCCGTGTGGTCGAAGAGGGCAAGGTCATCGACGTGTTTCTGCAACCGCATCATGAGGTCACGCGCGCGCTGATCGGCGACGTGATCGCGCAGGAACTGCCGCCCGCCATGAAGGCGCGCGTGGCTGAACGCCTCAAGACCGGCAGCGGACATTTGCTGCGCCTCGCCTTCACCGGCTCGGGTGTCGATCAACCGATTCTGTCGGAAACGATTCGCCGCTACGAACTCGACTTCAACATCCTGCACGGCCAGATCGACGAGATTCAGGGGCAGGCATTCGGCTCGCTCGCGGTGCTGGCGGGCGGTGAACCGGCGAAAGTGGCGCAGGCGCTGACGTATCTGCGCGAGCAGGGTGTGGTGGTGGAGGAGCTGTCGTATGTTGAGTGAAATGTTCGATATGTTCGTCCAGTCGTTCTGGGAAACGCTCGTGATGGTGGGCATTTCCGGGTTGGTCGGCGCGGTCGTCGGCCTGCCGCTCGGCGTACTGCTGTATCTGACGGACCGCCAGGGCGTGTTGCAGAACATTGCCGTGAATCGTGTGATGGGGGTGATCGTCAACGCGGTGCGTTCCACACCGTTCATCATTTTGCTGGTCGCAGTGATTCCGTTCACGCGCCTCGTGGTGGGTTCGTCGATCGGCACGGCTGCGGCCGTGGTGCCGCTGACGATCGCCGCAGCGCCGTTTATCGCGCGTCTGGTCGAGACGGCGTTGCGCGAGGTCGATCGCGGTCTGATCGAAGCCGCGCAGGCAATGGGCGCGACCACCAGCCAGATCGTTTTCAAGGTGCTATTGCCTGAGTCGCTGCCGGGTGTAGTTGCCGGCTTGACGATCACCTTCGTATCGCTGGTCGGTTATTCGGCGATGGCCGGTGCGATCGGTGGCGGCGGGCTCGGGGATCTGGGCATTCGTTACGGGTATCAGCGTTTCTTGCCGGAAGTGATGGTGACGGTCGTGGTAATCCTGATCGTCTTCGTGCAACTGGTGCAGTCGTTCGGGGATTGGCTCGTGCGTCGTTTGAGCCATAAATAAACAAGGGTCATCGGAACCCGCCAAGCAGAATTGAGAAAAGGTCCATCATGCAACGTCGTTTCATTCTCAAGCTGGCCGCCACGCTCGGCGCCGCATCGCTGTTCGCTGCCGCCACGGCGGCTCACGCTGACGACTCGATCAAGGTCGGCGTCACCGGCGGCCCGCACGCGCAGATCATGGAAGTCGTGAAGACGGTCGCGGCAAAGAACGGGCTGAACATCAAGATCGTCGAATTCTCCGACTACGTGCAGCCGAACGCGGCGCTTGCCGGCGGCGATCTGGATGCGAACAGCTACCAGCATGACCCGTACTTGCAGGCACAGGTGAAGGATCGCGGCTACAAGCTGATCCGTATCGCCGACACGGTCACGTATCCGATGGGCATCTACTCGAAGAAAGTGAAGACGCTTGCCGAATTGCAGCCGGGCGCGAAAATCGCGGTGCCGAACGACCCGACCAATGGTGGCCGCGCGCTTCTGTTGCTGCAAAAGCAGGGGCTGCTGAAGCTGCGCCCCGAAGCGGGCCTGAAGGCAACACCGCTCGACATCGTCGACAACCCGAAGAAGCTGAAGATCGTCGAACTCGACGCTGCGCAAATTCCGCGTTCGCTGAACGACGTGGACGCCGCGGCGATCAATACGAACTTTGCGATGGAAGCGGGTTTGAAGCCCAAGCAGGACGCCATCGCGATCGAAGACCCGAAGGGTCCGTACGTGAACATCATCGCAATCCGCGAAGCGGACAGGAACAAGCCCTGGGTGGCGAAGCTGGTCGCGGCGTATCATTCGCCGGAAGTGAAGCAGTTCGTCGAAAGCAAGTTCGGCGGGTCGGTGATCACGGCCTGGTGATGCAACGGTCGGCTTTTTCGGCCGTTTTCCTACTGTTGGCATAAAAGACACGGCGGCAATGCAAAATTAGAGTCGTAAGTCTTAACCCGGGGTTGTCGCCCGGGTTTTTTCGAGATTAAAATAGAACGATCGTTCGATATTGCCGTCACGCCGCTGAGGAGCGATATCCTCCTGCTAGAGCGCCCGCGACACGGCTGCCGCGAAAGGGCAGTCGTTATAATGTTCGTTGGGTTGACGTATTCGTAACTTTGGAGCGTGTGCATGAAAATCCTGGTGCCAGTGAAGAGAGTGGTCGATTACAACGTGAAAGTCCGGGTGAAGTCGGACGGCACGGGCGTCGACATCGCGAACGTGAAGATGTCGATGAATCCGTTCGACGAAATCGCGGTTGAAGAAGCGGTCCGTCTGAAGGAAGCGGGCGTGGCGACCGAAGTGATCGCCGTGTCGGCGGGTGTGGCGCAAGCGCAGGAAACGCTGCGCACGGCGCTGGCGATCGGCGCGGACCGCGCGATCCTGATCGAGTCGAACGAAGAACTGCAGCCGCTGGCTGTCGCCAAGCTGCTCAAGGCGCTGGTCGACAAGGAACAGCCGCAACTGGTCATCCTCGGCAAGCAGGCCATCGACGACGATTCGAACCAGACCGGCCAGATGCTGGCCGCACTGGCGAATCTGCCGCAAGCCACGTTTGCCTCGAAGGTTGTCGTGGCCGACGGCAAGGCGACGGTGTCGCGCGAAGTGGACGGCGGTGCTGAAACGTTGTCGCTGACGCTGCCCGCTGTCGTCACGACCGATCTGCGCCTGAACGAGCCGCGCTACGTGACGCTGCCGAACATCATGAAGGCGAAGAAGAAGCCGCTGGAAACGATCAAGCCGGAAGATCTCGGTGTCGACGTCACGCCGCGCCTGAAGACGCTGAAAGTCGCCGAGCCGCCGAAGCGCTCCGCCGGTGTGAAGGTGGCGGATGTGAAGACGCTGGTCGAGAAGCTGAAGACCGAAGCCAAGGTGCTGTGAGGAGACGGACGAAATGACGAATCTGGTGAATCTTGTAATAGCTGAACACGATAACGCGTCGATCAAGGCCGCGACGCTGAACACGATTGCAGCCGCGCAGAAGATCGGTGGTGACATTCACGTGCTGGTCGCCGGTGAAGGCGCGCAAGCCGCAGCGGATGCGGCAGCGAAGATTGCAGGCGTGAGCAAGGTGTTGCTGGCCGACGCGCCGCAACTCGCAGCGGGCCTTGCGGAAAACGTCGAAGCCACGGTGCTGAACATCGCTAAGGACTATTCGCACATCCTCGCGCCGGCCACCGCTTACGGCAAGAACATCGCGCCGCGTATCGCCGCGAAGCTCGACGTTGCGCAGATCAGCGACATCACCGCCGTGGACAGCGCCGATACGTTCGAGCGCCCGATCTACGCCGGCAACGCGATCGCCACCGTTCAGTCCGCTGACCCGATCAAGGTCATTACGGTGCGCACGACGGGTTTCGATGCGGTTGCAGCCGAAGGCGGCAGCGCAACGGTCGAGAAGATCGAAGCAGCCGCCGATAGCGGCCTGTCGCAATTCGTGAGCCGTGAAGTCACGAAGCTGGACCGTCCGGAACTGACCTCGGCGAAGATCATCGTCTCGGGTGGCCGCGGTCTGGGTAACGGCGAGAACTACACGAAGGTTCTGGAACCGCTGGCCGACAAGCTGAACGCAGCGCTGGGCGCATCGCGCGCGGCAGTGGACGCGGGCTTCGTGCCGAACGACTATCAGGTCGGCCAGACCGGCAAGATCGTCGCGCCGCAACTGTACGTGGCCGTCGGCATCTCGGGTGCGATCCAGCATCTGGCCGGCATGAAGGACTCGAAGGTGATCGTGGCGATCAACAAGGACCCGGAAGCGCCGATTTTCAGCGTCGCCGATTATGGTCTGGTGGGCGATCTTCACGACATCGTGCCGTCACTTGCGGCACAGATTTGAACGGCGCAAGCCAGTTTGTTCAACGCCTCGTGCGCCGCACCCCGAATCGCGGCGCGCACGGGCACGATACCTCAGCAGTTCCCTTTCCGAGAGGAGCGCAACAATGGCCCGTACCGCATCACATAGTGGAAGAACCGCTCTGGTAGAGCGGCGTTCAATCGACTACATTCCCGACGCCGAGCGTCACGGCAATTTGTTCAGCCAGTTCACGCTCTGGTTCGGGGCGAACCTGCAGATCACAGCAGTGGTGGTCGGCGCGCTCGCCGTCGTGCTGGGCGGCGACGTATTCTGGTCACTGATCGGACTTCTGATCGGGCAGATTCTTGGTGGCTCGGTCATGGCCTTGCACGGCGCGCAGGGCCCGCAACTCGGCTTGCCCCAGATGATTTCGAGCCGCGTGCAGTTTGGCGTCTATGGCGCAATCATCCCACTCGTGTTGGTCTGCGTGATGTACGTGGGTTTCTCCGCGGGCGGCACGGTGCTCGCCGGCCAGGCCATTGGTGAACTACTGGCAGTGAACAATACGGTCGCGATCCTGATCTTTGCCGCCGTGGTAATCCTGCTGACCGGGCTAGGCTACCGAATCATTCACGCAATGGGTCGCGTATCGAGCATCATCGGCACACTGGCCTTCCTGTATCTCTTCGCCACTCTCCTGAGCGGCCACACATGGGGCACGCTCCTCGCTCACCGGCATTTCACCGTCGCCTCTTTCCTGCTCGCAGTTTCGCTTTCGGCGTCCTGGCAGATCGCATACGGTCCCTACGTTGCCGACTATTCGCGCTATCTGCCGAAATCCACCTCGGCGCTCCATACCTTCCTGGCTGTATTCAGCGGAACAGTCATCGGTGCGCAGGTTTCGATGACGTTTGGCGTGCTCGCCGCCTCGCTCGCGGGCGACCGCTTCGCCGGTCACGAAGTCGCGTTTATCGTCGGTCTCGGCGCAACAGGTATGATCGCCTCGATCCTTTACTTCGCGATTGCGCTCGGCAAGCTCACCATTACAACGCTTAATGCCTATGGCAGTGTGATGTCAGTGGCGACTATCGTCACCGGCCTCGGTCAGCGCCGCGAAGTTTCGCAACGGACGCGCCTCGTTTTCGTGATTCTCTCCGTGGGCGTGTCGAGCGCTCTTGCGCTCGCCGGGCAGCATTCATTTCTGAAGGCATTCTCGTCATTCTTGCTATTCCTGCTGGTGTTCTTCACACCGTGGAGCGCGATCAACCTCGTCGATTACTACTGGGTGACGCGCGAGCGCTACGACGTGCCCGCGCTCTTCGACGCCAATGGCCGCTACGGGCGCTGGAATCCGGTGGGCATAGCCGTCTATGTGGTGGGCGTGTTGGTGCAGATGCCGTTCGTCGCCACGGGTTTTTATACCGGGCATTGGGTCGAATATCTTGGCGGCGTGGATATATCGTGGATCGTCGGCATCATTGTGCCTGGCACGCTTTACTACGTCGCGACCCGATTCACGCCTTCACGCCTGCCTGACCAGCTCATCCTGCCGGATACGGTCGGCGACGCCTGAGAACGTGAGCGCCTCAACACACGGGGCGGTGTGCTCAACCGTCAACAGTGAGGCGCGCCGCTAGCGCGCCTGCGGCCTCGCGCAGGCGTACGCCATGATTTCCACCAGCATTTCCTCACGAGCAAGGCCGGCCACGACGAACGATGCGCGGTTTGGAAACGGCGCCGAGAAATGCTCCCGATACACCGCGTTGACGGCCGGCAACCACGCCCGATCCGTCACATAGATGAGAATCTGCGCGACGTCGCGATATGACGCGCCGGCCGCGGCCAGCGTCTGCATCAAATTTTCGAAGACCTGCTGCGCCTGCTTCTCGATACCTCCCGCAACGACAGCACCATCGGCACCCACCGGTATCTGCGCCGTATACAGCGTGCCGTTGCTGAGGACCGCCCATTCGAAAAGCTGCGTGGCGCTTTGCGGCAGACCGGTCCTGATTACGCTGACATCATTGACGTTACGATCACGTTCCGCGTGCACCTTAGAATCCGTCATCCGCGCCTCCTGCACCGTGTTCACGCGACGCCTGCGTGGCTGGAACAAGCACCTTGTCCTTCCACGCAACCAACCGGTCGAGATGCGAAGCATGGACCTCGATACCGCGCCACAAGGCATCGCGATAGCGCGCCTCCAGTTCCGCCTGATCGATTGCTCCGGCGAGCGGCACATCCCCGGCACGCGATGCTTTCGATGCCGCCTCGTCCACCCTGCAACAAACCGTGAGTTCCGGCGCCGTAGTCGCTGCCTCGGCGCTGAAACCCAGGTAGTCTGGATACTCGTCGTGTCCAGATGCGGTGGCAAAATGCCGGCCAGCGGCGTCTGTCCACGAAAGATCGAACCGGCGGCCGCGCCTGCACATGACCTTCAGCCCATACAGAGCCAAACGCGGTGACAACGCATTGGACACCCGCACGGTGCCCACGCCACACTGCGTCGCCCGCGCCCACGCCAGCTCAAATGCGAGCAGGCAGCCGGCGAGCCCCGCGCAGGAGGTGGTTCCCTGTGCGCCTGTGCGCCGCGTGGCCGCAAGCGCCGGCTCGACACAATATGCCTCCTGCCGCGCGGCGCCTAGCAGCGCACCGATTGCATCCATGCCGTCGAAGTCCATCGCCTGCAGCCATACCGCAGCTTGCGCAGCGTCCTCATAATCGCCTTGCGCCCAGCCGCTGCCTTCCAGCGCGCTACGGCACAGTGAGCTCAATTCGTTGATTGCCATTTTCACGTTAAAGCCCCCCTACTTCGTTGCCGCCCGGCACACACGGAAACGCCCAATCGTCGACCATCTCCGGCGACAGATCATCGAGCGTCGGGGCGCCCTGAAAGAGCGTGACCCGAACCCAGAGATTCGACTTCGGATCGAACTTGCTCGCACCGAACATGGACAGCTTGGCTCGCATCAGATCGATCGGCAGCATGTCTCGCGCCAGCAGGTTGTGACGGATTTCACCGTAAGCGTACGATGTGAGCGCCTGAATTCGCCGCACGATGGCGCGATGCTCAGGCACCTCGCCGACAAACTCCGCGACAGTGCGTAAGCCGTCCGCTTCCGCCTTCAGCTTCGTGTGCAGCCGCAGCACCTGACGCGCAATATCCAATGGAACCTCCCGCTCCGCCCCTCTCTCCTCGACACGCACGCCAAGCCGCGGCTCTTCCTTTTCCGCCGACCTGTACCAGAAGAAATGATCGTCGTCACGTTGCGCTTCGGGCTGTTCGAATACCCATCGGTAGTCCCGTTCGACAATCTTGAGCAATTCGCCAACAGACATGTCTGGATCGAGCGTTTGCGCATCATCCACCGGCGTTGCGCATTCAATCGAATCCACCAGGGCCGGATAAAGCTCGAGCAACACAGTGACGAAGACTTCCTGCGTCGCGCAGGAAAGCGTCCGGGCCGTCCACGCAAACAACTCGCTCCAGCGGAACGTGTCTTTTCGTTCGTAACGTATCCGCAGTTCACGCTCCAGCCGTGGCAACTCTGCAAGAATCAACGCATTGCGCGCCGCTTCCTGCGGATGATCGGTGTGAACCTGCGTAACGTGGCGTGCCGCACGCGCGATCAATCCCATACAGCGTCCGAACGCAGCGGGTTCGACTGATTCAACGCCGAGCACGCGAGCAAGCGCGGTCTCGCGTGCCCGTATCCACTGATCGACCTGGATCGGATGACGCACGAGAAACGGCGCCATGCCAAGCCCGGTTGCATTGCCCACCCCAAGATAGCGCCGAAAACTGTGCGCCAGCTTGACCGCTGCGCGCGGATTGCGCCGCGCCGCAACGTGCTCGACAAGCCGCACGCTAAAGTCACGCAGCACGAAGACGGCGCACATCTGCGCGGAGAAGCCGCGATTGAACGCCTGGCTGTCGACGAGCCGTGGATAGTCCGCAATGCCGAATTTTCCGTTGCCGTACACCGCAGTCGTTCGGATCAGATAGCCGACCCGTTCGAACATGGCGGGATCGGGTTGCCTCCCCGCGGCAAGGCATTCCGTCACGTAGCTAAAGTTGCGCACGCTCTTGTTCGCGCGGCACAGGACGAGGTCGTTTGCACGCAGACGCCCCGCTTCCTGCAACGGGACATTCCCGCGCAAGTACTCAATGTTGGCGGCGCTGGGAACTCCGCAGAGCAGCGCTGACGTAACGTCCCACTTCTGGGCGATGACCCGGTCGGTCCGCTCGGCGTCGTCGAGATGCTGCGAGAAAATCACCTGACTGTAGCGCTCGCCATAGGCTTCGATGGTATAGATGCAAACACCATAGCCGTTGTCATCGAGATCCATGTGGGTGACGCGGACCCGCCAGTTGTCGTGCGCCATCCGCCGTACGAGCGAACGCACGAAGCTCAGACGGGTACCGTGCATCGCGCCGAGACGTTCGGTGCGGTTCGTGATGTCGGGACTGCGCAGCGGTGCGCTGGGATACGCTGCGGAGTCCGCAGGTTCGCCGACTCCCGCAAGGCGCTCGCGTTGTTCTTCCATGATCGCGTCGTGCGCCATCATTTCACTCCTTGTTCTGCGGCCATCGTGCGGGCGATACGAACCGCGTCCCACAACGAAGGCAGAATGATGATCGACACAGGCACGGCCGTAATCACAATGAACGACTGCAATGCGCTCACGCCGCCGGCGCCCATCGTAATCAACACGGCGCCCACCAGACCCATGCCGACCGCCCAGAAAATCTTCAACCAGTTGCCAGGCTCGCCGCGATCGCCGGTCACCGCCATCGCGATGGTGTAGGCCATCGAACCGCCGTTCGTCACCACCGAGAAGAAGCTGAGAAACAGGAACAACGCGGAAATCAGGTTACGCAACGGCATCGCCTGAGCAACGCCTAACAGCAGCGCCTCGGGTTGCGTGCCATGGCCGATTACCACGCCGGGCGACTTCAGTTCGAGACCGATTCCGGTGCCACCGACCAGCGTGAACCACAGCATCGTGATCAGCGGCGCCGCGACCGACAACAGCACCACCACTTCGCGGATCGTGCGGCCGCGCGATACTTTCGCGACGTAGATCGCCATGATCGGCGCGTAGCCAATAAACCAGCCCCAGTAGAAGAGCGTCCATGAATTGAGCCACTTGCCATCGCCGCGATACATGGCGGTTTGCGCGAAATCGACAATGTGCGTGGCGAACGCCTTGAAAAAGACCGTAGTCAGAAATTCGGTCGGCCCGAATGCATAAAGGAATGCAGCGAGTCCGAGCATCAGCCACACGTGGATCTTGCAGACGAAGCGCAGCCCTTCGAGGCCGGCAATGCAAGCCGCCGTGAAGATCGCCGTGACCGCAAGAATGACGAGCGCCTGCGTGGTGATCGTGTCGGGTACGTTCCAGACGGAATGGAGCACGTAGGCAATCTGCAGACCGAGAAAGCCGATCGGTCCAATTGTCCCCGCGGCAACCGCAATGATCGACGTTGCATCGGCTATCGCTGCAATCGGCCCTTTGAGAGCCCGTGCGCCGAACAACGGATACAGCAAGGTACGCGGCGCGAGCGGCAAACCCTTGTCGTAGTGCAAATGCATCAACACGATACTCAGCAGACTGCCCAGCACGGCCCACGCGAGAAAGCCCCAGTGCAGGAAGGATTGCGCAAGCGCCGCGACACCGCCCGCATAGGTTTTGCCCGGCACGCCGTAAAAGGGCGGCGGATTGACGAAATGCATCAAGGGCTCGGCGGCTGCCCAGAAAGCACCGCCGCCGGCCAGCAGCGCGCACATGATGATCACCACCCAGTTGAACGTCGAATTGGACGGTTTTTGCGCGATGCCACCGAGTTTCACGCGCCCGAGCTTCGAAAACGCGATGCCGAGACTGACCGCGAAGGTGGCGAGCATCAGCACTTGCCAGTAGAGCCCGAACCCTCTTGTGGCCCAGGTGAAAGCCGTGTCCACCGCCGTGGTTAGCCAGGGCAGATTGACCAGCGCTGCGATCAGGAACAGCAGGAAGAAGCCGCCGCTGATCCAGAAAATGGGCCAGTCGATGCTTCCTTTGCGATGAGCCACTGCATGACCTTTGGCTGCAATGCTTGCCGTAGTTGGAATTTCCATGTCTCCTCCAGGAGGATAAATCGTTATGGCGCCGGTACGTTGTTGTATGAAGGCGGCACCGTTTGAATTGATGTGACGAGGCAGCGGTGCGGCTAGGACATCGCCACTGCGCAGCCTTGCGCTTCATCTGTCTCGGGCACGCTCGCGTAACGGCTGTTTTCCGCGTCACGCAGAATCCGCATCCAGTTGCCGCCCATGATCTTCGCGATGTCGGCGTCGGCAAAACCTGCGTGCTCCAGCGCGGCCGTCAGGTTTGGAAAGTCCGCGCTCGATCGGAACCAGCTGACCGGCTCGGGCCATGCGGCATTGCTCGCGCTGCCTTCGCCAAAATCCGTCTCCTTGCTCCAGCGGCCATTGCGCATCCACTCGAGCACGCTATATGGCTGCCCCTGACACAGATCGCTGCCGATGCCGACATGGTCGATACCGATCAGATCGACGGTCCGCGCCACCATGTCGGTGAATTCGCCGGCCGTGCAACGGCTACCGTTCTTCAGATGAAAGGGATAAAGGCTGAATCCGACCAGGCCGCCGCGCGACGCGAGCGCACGCAATACGTGGTCCGATTTGTTGCGTTTGGCTTCGTGGAAAAAGCTCGGATTCGCGTGACTGATCACAATCGGCTGCGCGGAAATCTCGATCGCCTCCAGGGTGGAGCGCTCGGCACTGTGCGACATATCGACGATCATGCCGACGCGGTTCATTTCCTCGATCACCACACGGCCAAACCGCGTGACACCGCTATCGGACGACTCATAGCAGCCTGTCGCAAGCAGACTCTGGTTGTTGTACGTCAATTGCATGGTGCGCACGCCGAGGTCGCGGAACACCTCGACGAGACCGATATCGTCCTCGATCGGCGAACAGTTTTGCAATCCGTAGAGAATCGCGATCTTGCCCTCGCGCTTTGCGCGTACCACGTCGTCCATCGTGCGCGCCGGCATCACGAGATCGCCGTGGCGCTCATAAAGTGAATTCCATTCGGCGATACGCGACAGCGTTTCGCGTGCATTCTCCCAGTAGACAATCGTCGCATTGACCGCGGCTACTCCGCCGGCACGCATCTCTTCAAAGATCTGCCGGTTCCAGTTCGAGTACTGCGTGCCGTCGATGACAAGCAAAGCGTTATGGAGGCTCATGGCGTTTCCCCGTCCGTTCAGGCGCGCGTGTAAGAAGTCTTCAGCGTCGTATAGAACTCAGCTGCATTGGGACCCTGCTCGCGCGGGCCGTAGCTCGAAGACTTGCGACCGCCGAATGGCACGTGATAGTCGGTTCCCGCAGTCGGCAGATTCACCATCACACAGCCGGCCTGGGCATTGCGACGAAAATGCGTGGCGTGCTTCAGCGATTGCGTGACGATGCCCGCCGTCAGGCCGAAGGGCGTATCGTTCGAAACCGCCAGCGCCTCGTCGTAGTCGCGCACAGGGATCACGCAGGCAATCGGGCCGAACACTTCGTCGCGATTGAGTTGCATGTCGTTGCGGCCATCGTCGAACAAGGCCGGCGACATGCAATATGCGCGTTCGGGCTGCGCGAGATGTTCACCGCCATGCACGAGCCGCGCGCCTTCGCGCTTGCCGATCTCGATGTACCGAAGATTCTGTTCGAGTTGGCGGGCATCGACCACCGGACCCATCTGCACGCCGTCGTCGAGCGAGCGTCCCACCTTCACGCTGCGCAGTTTTGCGGTGAGCCGCTCGACGAACGGCCGGTGCACCGCGTGTGTCACCACCAGCCGCGACGAGGCTGTGCATTTCTGCCCCGTGCCCGAATAGGCGCCCTGAAACGCGCATTCGACGGCGAGGTCGAGGTCCGCATCGTCGAGCACCACGAGCGCATTCTTGCTGCCCATCTCCATCTGTAGCTTGATGAGATTCGGCGCGGCGACGCCCGCGAGGCGCCGGCCGGTGTCCACCGAGCCGGTAAAGGAAATACCGTTGACCGATTGGGAAGCAGCAAGCTCGTTGCCAACCGATGAGCCCGCGCCCATCAGCAGGTTGAAGGTGCCGGCAGGCAATGCCTGGCGGCTGATGATTTCCGTGAGCACCCAGGCACTAGCGGGCGTCAGATTGGCTGGCTTGAACAGCACCGCGTTACCGAACGCGAGCGCGGGTGCGATTTTCCAGCTTGCGGTCGCCATGGGGAAATTCCAGGGCGTGATCACGCCGATGACCCCGAGCGCCTCGCGCTGGATATCGATCTCGATGCCCGCGCGGACCGAATCGGCCTTCCCGCCCAACTGACGGAGCACCTCGGCGGCGAAGTAATGGAAGAACTGTCCTGAACGGGTGACTTCGCCGACGCCTTCCGCGAGCGTCTTGCCCTCTTCGCGCGCCAGCAGCCGCCCCAGTTCCTGACTGCGCGCGATCAGCTCGTCGCCGATAGCCCGCAGCACGTCGTGCCGCTTTTCGAGTCCAGTTGCTGCCCAGACGGGTTGCGCGACGGCCGCCGCTGCAATGGCCGCGTGCACCTGGCCGCTGGTTGCCTGCGTGTAGCAGCCGATCAGGTCGTCCGTGTCGGACGGACTGCGGTTCTCGACAACCGTTTCGCCGGCCACCCAATGGCCGTCGATCCAGTTCAAAAAAGTCTGAGGATTCATTGTCGATCTCTATGCGTTTGACATGAGACCGATTCTAGAAATAGCTGTAAAATAATCAAAACCAATTGTTTTGATAAATTTATTTGCAAAACTTATTTAAGCCATGGACCGGTTCCCGGATGTAAAGATCGCGCAGTTGCGGCACTTCGTTTCCGTCGTCGAGCATGGCGGCTTCAAGGCCGCAGCGAAGGCCGTGTTCCGCAGCCAGCCGGCGCTGTCGCTATCCATCAAGGAACTGGAAACCGCGCTTGGCGCACCGCTCTTTGAAAAAGGCAGCCATGCGACGCCGACACCGTTCGGCGCCATGCTCTATGGCGAAGCGCGGAAACTCGTCGAGCACTACGAACGCACGATCGCTGCCGCCATCGACGTCGCGCGAGTGCGTGGCGGCAGCGTGCGGGTCGCCGCCGTGCCGTCGGTCGCTCACGAAATGCTGCCGCGCGCGATCAGCCGGTTCACCGCACGCTATCCGGGCATCCAGCTTCATGTCGAAGACGGCACGGCCGCTTACATCCACGACCGCGTGCGCTCCGGTGCGATCGATTTCGGCATCGCCAGTGCCTCGGAGTCCGAATCGGCGTTGAGCTTTACGCCGCTGATCGCGGACGTCATGTGCGTGGTCGTGAATTCCGGGCACGCGCTTTTCAGGCAGCGGCGGGTCGAATGGAGCGATCTGTCGGGATATCTGCTGATCGGCAACGGCACAATGCGCGCCTTGCCTTCCGCCGTGCGTGAAGCAGCGGCCCAGCAGGACAACATCTTCATTGCCAATACAACCACGCTGCTGGCCGCAGTGGAAAGCGGCGTCGGGCTCACCGTGCTGCCTTATCTTGCGAAGCAACGGTATCGGGACACGCTGCGCTTCATCCCGCTCGACGCGCCGCGCATCGAACGGACCGTGGGATTTGTCGAACTTGCGGGACGATCGCTCAGCCCGGCAGCGGATGCGCTGCGGGCTAGTTTTGTTGAGGATATCGACGCGTCCCGGTTTCCGGAGCTTGTGCGGCGCTTGCTTTCTGGTTGAGGGTTCGTTGGGTGGGAATCGAGAACTCAGCCGGTGTCGGCATTGGCAGCGGCTGCTTCATGAACCATGGCAGCGGCGGCCAGTTGCTCCGCAAGTTCAGGGTGTGCTTCTTTGCGCTCGCTGTACCGATCCGTCAGATAGTCCGAGCGGTCACGGACCATCAATGTGAACTTGTACAACTCTTCCATCACATCGACCACCCGTTCATAGTACGCGGACGGTTTCATCCGACCATCCGGGGTGAATTCCTGCCATGCCTGCGCCACTGAGGACTGGTTCGGAATAGTCACCATGCGCATCCAGCGGCCGAGCACGCGCAGTGCATTCACAGCGTTAAAAGACTGTGACCCGCCACATACCTGCATGACGGCAAGGGTGCGCCCCTGAGTGGGACGAACGCCGCCGCTTTCGAGTGGAAGCCAGTCAATCTGGTTCTTGAACACAGCAGTCAGCGTGCCGTGACGCTCCGGACTGCACCAGACTTGTCCCTCCGACCACTCGGACAATTGGCGCAACTCCACCACCTTGGGATGATCTGCCGGGACACTATCGACGATGGGAAGCCCATGTGGGTCGAACACTCGCGTTTCAGCGCCGAAGTGACGCAGGATACGTTCAGCTTCGAGCGTTAGTTGACGGCTAAAAGACGTAGCGCGCAGCGACCCATAGAGCAACAAGATACGCGGCGGATGCTGTGATACGACGCGAGGCGTGAGCTTTTGCAGATCAGGCGTATCGAGATGCGCGGCACTGATGTTGGGCAGATCTTCAATCACTTGCTGAGTCTCCGGCCTTCACTGTCGACGACTACCTCGCCGTCTTCCTTTGTGAAGGGCTTGTTTCCCGCCTCAGGCAGGATGTCGAGAAGGAGTTCGGAGGGCCGGCAGAGACGCACGCCGTGCGGCGTCACGACGAACGGACGATTGATAAGGATCGGATGAGACAGCATTGCGTCTAGCAATTGCTCATCGCTCAGCGACATGTCGCCCAGTCCGAGCTCTTCATACGGTGTACCTTTCTCGCGCAGCGCGGCGCGGACAGTGAGGCCCGCTTGCGCTATCAGTGCCTTCAATGTCTCGCGGTCTGGCGGTGTTTTCAGATACTCGACGATCCGAGGTTCAATGCCCGCGTTGCGAATCATCGCCAGTGTATTGCGTGACGTGCCGCAATCCGGGTTGTGATAGATCGAGACGCTCATTACATTTGTCCTTTGATGCGATTGCCTGCTTCGTACCAACGCTGCGACCGGTTTACCACGCCGACCACCAGTAGCATGACCGGCACTTCGATCAGCACGCCAACAACCGTCGAAAGTGCAGCACCTGACTGAAAACCGAACAGACTGATTGCAGTCGCTACGGCGAGCTCGAAAAAGTTGCTCGCGCCGATCAGGCTGGATGGTCCCGCAACGCAATGCGCCACCCCCAACCGACGATTGAGCAGGTAAGCGAGGCCGGAATTGAAAAACACCTGAATCAGGATGGGAACTGCCAGCATGCCGATAATCAGCGGCTCCCTGACGATGGCTTGCCCCTGAAACGCGAACAGCAAGACTAGCGTCGCGAGAAGTGCACAGATCGAATACGGGCCGAGATGTGCGACCATCCGCTGGAAATGTGCGTCGCCCCTGGCAAGCAGGCGCTTACGCAACACTTGCGCAAGGATGACGGGAATGACGATGTACAGCCCGACAGAGATGACGAGCGTGTCCCACGGCACCGTGATAGCGGATAGGCCCAACAACAGCGCGACGAGCGGCGCAAACGCAACGATCATGATCGAATCGTTAAGCGCGACCTGTGACAGCGTGAAGTACGGATCGCCCTTGCACAGTTGAGACCAGACAAACACCATCGCCGTACACGGAGCAGCGGCGAGCAGAATCAAGCCTGCAATGTAGCTGTCGATCTGATCGGCAGGCAGCCACGCCGCAAACGCATGCCGGATAAAAATCCAACCGAGCAGGGCCATCGAAAATGGTTTGACGAACCAGTTCACAAAAAGCGTCACGCCGATACCGCGCCATTGGCTTTTCACCTGCGTCATGGCGGCAAAATCGATCTTCACGAGCATCGGAATGATCATCACCCAGATCAGTACGCCGACCGGCAAATTGACCTGCGCGACTTCCATGTGGCCGACCGCGAAGAAGAGTCCGGGAAGTAATTGGCCAAGCATGACGCCGCCGATGATGCACAGCGCGACCCAGACCGTCAGATAACGCTCGAAAAACCCGATGGCCGGGCGGCTCGCGCGGATTGCTGTGTCAGTGCTGCTCATTTCTTGCTCGCGTTATTGCCGCATGCCGGGTCATTGCAAAAGTTGGGGAGATCGCTTGCTGCGCAGGTTGCACCCGCGCAGCAGTTCTCCGTCAGAAAGCCGATCAGGCCCGTCATCGCGTCGAAATTCGCCGTGTAGATGACGAAACGCCCTTCCTGTCGAGACTTCACCAGGTCCGCGTGTGACAGGTCTTTCAGGTGAAACGAGAGACTGGACGGAGATAGGCCAAGCTGCTGCGCGATTCCGCCCGCAGCCTGCCCATCGGGGCCGGCAACGACTAGCAGGCGGAAGACTGCGAGACGCGATTCGTGAGCCAGTGCGCTCAGGGCGCGTACAACGAGATTTGAGTCCATGGCGCAAACGATAAGCCATTCACTTCTATATTTCAAGTATTGTTGAAATGATGTGGCGTAAGACTATGGGGCGACGAATTTCAACACGCGTTCCGCCCGATCTGGCCGCGTCAGGCGATGTCGTTGCCCGACAATGCTCGCGTGTCTGAAAACGTTCGTCGTTTCGCTACACTGCGCACTTTCGCTGACAACCCTGCAGGAGACCGCACATGGACCGCATGGTGGCAATGGAGACTTTCGTAACTGTTGTCGATGCGGGTTCATTTTCCGCCGCGGCACGCCGATTGAAGCTAGGCCAACCGGCCGTTTCGAAGGCAGTTGCACAGTTGGAGGAACGTCTTGGCGCCCGTTTGCTGTTGAGATCGACACGTGGCCTGGCACCGACCGATGCCGGTCAACGGTTTTACGATCATGCACTCAGGGCGATCGATGAGGCAGAGCGGGCCGAACAGGCGGTACGCGAATCGGCGGATGGCTTGTCCGGACGACTGCGCATAGGCGCAGCCGTCACCTTCGCCCGCCTGCATGTCTTGCCGGCACTGAAGTCTTTCCTCGATCGACATCCCAATCTCAGCATCGATATCGTGCTCGACGACCGGTCCGTCGATCTGCTCGAAGAGGGTGTCGATGTCGCGTTGCGCATGGGCGCCCTGGACGATTCGAATATGACTGCGCGTCGCATCGCCACCGGGCGGCGGGTCGTCGTCGGCACACCCTCGTATTTCGCGCAAGCGGGGCTTCCGCAAACGCCTCGCGACCTTCTCCGCCATCAGGCGGTCGTTCACACAGTTCGAGGCGGCGGGGAGTCGTGGTTGTTCAGCCGCAGTGACGGTTCCGACTCGAACGTCACCTTGTCCGGCCGAATAAGCGTGAACGCAGCCGAAGGCATGCGCACGGCGGTATTCGCGCATATGGGCCTGGCTGTCGCTTCGGAATGGATGTTCGCCCCTGAACTTGCGGACGGCACGGTTCAGGCCGTCCTGACTGACTGGATGTTGCCGCCGATCGACCTGTGGGCAGTGTTTCTGTCCGGTCGCATGGCGACCACGAAGGCGCGTGCCTTCGTCAAGTTTGTCGAGCATCTCCTCAATGAGCGCTCCAGCGATAACCTCACCGCATAGCCGCCTAACCGTCCAGCCGCCTCGCACCAGGGTGCCACTGCTCCGGCCTGCCTCTTCGCAGCGGGAATAGGAGCTATTCCTCACCCGCGACTACCGGGCGATGCCGCCCGAGCGGAGGATACGCATCAACCAATGCACGAAACATTGGCTCCGATGCAGCAGTCCCTTCCGGCTGTTCAGCGCGGAGGACCGCTTTCAAACCTATCCGTTGAGGAAAACATGACCCAAGCTCTGAAAGGCAAACTTGCTCTCGTTACGGGCGCTTCGCGTGGAATCGGTGCAGCTATTGCGGCGCGTCTTGCGCAGGACGGCGCATCGGTGATCGTTCACTATGCGTCGAGTGCGGCGCGGGCCGAAGCAGTCGTCAAGGCGATCCGCGATGCCGGCGGCGAGGCTGAAGCCGTCGGCGCCAACCTGTCGCAACCAGAAGGCATCAAGAATCTCATCGATGCGCTGAACGGCGCGTTCGGCGGCCGCTTCGAGGGGCGGCTCGACATTCTCGTCAACAACGCCGGCACGGTGGAGTACGGACCCTTCCTCGATTCTTCGGACACGTCTTACGACACACATTTCAACCTGAATGTTCGTGCGCCGATCGAACTGGCAAAAGACGCGGCGGCGCGAATGGTGGCGGCCGGCTGGGGACGCATTATCAACATAGGTTCGGCCTTTGGCGAAGCCGCGCCGCTGCCCGGTGTAACGCTCTACATCGCATCGAAGTTCGCCATCAGAGGCTTCACTCGCGGGCTATCGCGCGAGCTCGGCAAATATGGCGTGACCGTGAATGCCGTGCAACCCGGCCCGATCGATACAGAACTGGCTCCGCAGCCCGGCACGGAAGACCACGCCACGATGACGAAGCTCGCGAGCGTGGGCCGTTTCGGCAAACCGGCGGAAATCGCTGCAGCTGTAGCGTATCTCGCGAGCCCCGAAGCAGGCTACACGACCGGCGAGAGCCTGACGGTCGACGGCGGATGGATCGCCTGACACGCGTTGCCCGACCAGGTGCTATCCGCTAGCGACACGTGAATTTCGGATAGCACCAATGCGCCGCCTATGCGACCGCTTTCGCCTGACGGCGAACAGTTATTGGTTAATCGCGCGCTCACGTCGCCGAAATGCCACCATTGATCGGCAGATGCCAATGACAACCGGTTTTCGCCTCATAGCGATATGTGCCGAAGCTGAAACGCGGTCACTTGCTCGGCGTTACCTAAGTTCGACGGCAAGCAAAGTCATGATGGCCCAGTGCCGCACGGACCGGCGGACCGGTTGCCCGGTCCGCCGTTTTCCGCAATGCGTGCTTCCTTCGTTACTTCCTTGATGTCAGCCCACCGGGCACGGCGCCGGACGACCCGGACGTTCCTCCGCTGGCGCCGCCAAGCGCGCTCGTCAGGGCGGTGACGAGGCCCGTCACGGGCGCGAGCAGGTTGGTCGTGCCGGCCGCACCTGAACCGCCTGAGGCGTGTAGCGCGCCCGTCGACGATGATGCTACTGACGTCGCTGGTGCTAGCGGGTTGTTGGCGCTGCCTGTTGCACCGTTCAGCGCGACACCTGCCGAGACGGTCAGGCCGGTGAGCGGCGCCAAAGGACTACCGGGTCCTCCGACCACGCTGGTCAACGAAGAGGTCAGCGAAGTCAGCGTGCCGACCAGAGGTGCGAGTGGATTGGTCGAGCCGCCAATACCGCCGAGTCCGCCCGTCAGCGTGCCGGGCAGCGAAGTGAGGATGTTGGTAAGCGGTGCCAGCGGATTGCCGGACGAACCGCCGCCCGGATTGAGAATGCCGGTCAGGCCGCCGAGCGGATTACCGCTGCCCGAGCCGCCTGCGGTCAGCAGGCCGCCGACCGAGGTAACCGTATTGCCCAACTGTGTCACGACGTTGCCCAGGTTCTTGCCGATCGGATTACCCGTGGTGCTGCCGATCTGGCCGCCCGCAGTGTTGAGGCCGTGGCCGATGGTCGACAGCAGTCCATCGAGCGGCTTACCCAAACCGGTCGTGTCGCCGACGGTCTGGGTGGTCTGCGCGAGTGTCGCGGTGATTGGCGTGATGGCAGTGCTCAGGGTCTGCGTGAGCTGCTGCACCGGGCCGTTGGTGAGCGTCGAGCCGAGTTGCGTGCCCAGGCTGCTGACGGCTGTGCCCACGGTGGAGATCGTGCTACCGAGCGGGTTTGTCAGCGGGCTGAGCGGAGCGGTCGGGCCGCTGCCGAGGCTGGTCACGAGTTGTCCGGCGCTATTGACCGCCTGGCCAGCGTCATAGACCAGGTTGCCGCTGCTGGCGAGGGTGGTACCGAGAGGGTCGGTCGAATTCCCTAGCTGGCCGAGACCGTTGAAAGCGCCCGTGCCGAGTGCTGACACTCCGGCGCCGAGATTCGAAACCACACCGCCGAGCGCTGTGGTGGTCGCGGTGTTGCCGCCGGGGATCGGCGTGAGACCGATCTGGCTGCCGATGGCCGAGACAGTCTGGCCGGTCGCGGTGACGACATTGCCGGTGTTCTGCACCACGACGCCGAGTGGGTTGGCGCTCGTGGGCGTAGGTGTCGGTGTCGGCGTTGGCGTTGGCGTCGGAGTAGGCGTCGGCGTCGGCGTCGGCGTCGGCGTCGGCGTTGGCGTTGGCGTCGGCGTCGGCGTCGGCGTTGGCGTTGGCGTTGGCGTTGGCGTTGGCGTTGGCGTTGGCGTTGGCGTTGGCGTTGGCGTTGGCGTTGGCGTTGGCGTTGGCGTTGGCGTTGGCGTCGGCGTCGGCGTCGGCGTCGGCGTCGGCGTAGGCGTCGGCGTCGGCGTCGGCGTCGGCGTCGGTGTAGGCGTCGGCGTAGGCGTCGGTGTAGGCGTCGGCGTGCCGTTACCTGAGCCGGACCCCGATCCGGAACCTGCACCGGATCCCGACCCTCCTCCCGACCCGCCGCCTCCACCTGTGATGGCGCCGCCTCCCGAACCAGTGCCAAGCGTCGGCGACTTCGTGGTCAATGTCGATCCACAACCTTGAAGAACCATCAGTGACGACACGCACATGGCGATCGTCGTCATTTTGAAATTGCGATTCATACTTGCACCCCCCGGTGATTAAAATCCTGGGGTTGTGACCGCAAGGGTCATACCATGTGGGGCGCGCACCGCGGGGTGCATAGGAAAGGCTTGCAAATCAAGGGCGCGCGGGCGATCGATTCCCGCGCGTCGCGATCTTGAAATGCCAGTGTGGCGCGGAACACTGTCTGCCGAACCTCGAACGTAACGTAACGCGCGGAGCGGTTTTCACACACCCGCGTTTCCGCCGCGGCAGTTGTTCTTCATTAACGAACAGTCGTTTAAGAGCCGATTGCGATCGACGGTTGATGGTCGAAGACTTTGCCTGACGACGACCGGCCCAGTTCGTTCTAAATTATTCGACGCCTGCGCGCATGCGTCATGCATACGTTCACGCAGCAACAGACAAAGGCAGGTGTCGAACAAACCCAAACGGGTGCGGGCATCCGCCGCCGTAGCGCTCAAGCACCCGATACGGCTGCTTTCGGTCTACTTATCGGTTGGAGCATCGTCTGTAGTCTTATCGTCAAGCGGTTGCGGTCGCTTCGTAGCCGCCATTGCCGACAGCCGACGATAAAGCACTCTCACTCTTCTATCCGACACGCGAAATACCAGCATGACAGACGGGCGTACCGTTCGGGCACATGGCCGTCGTCGATGAATCAGACATCGCTTAAGTGTCGGCTGACGGCCTTTACATGAAAAGTCGCATCCGCAGCCGCACTGGATACCCCCTCCCCCTATGGTAGACTTCGTGCAATTACATACCCCCTAGGGGTATCTGGAGAGCGCATGAGTCACACGATTCAGGAAAAACAGAAGCTACTTAATCGGGTCCGCCGCATCAAGGGACAGGTCGAAGCCATCGAGCGGGCGCTCGAGGAAGAGCACGGCTGCGCGGACGTGCTGCAACGGATCACAAGTTGTCGCGGGGCTATGAACGGTCTTCTCGCGGTCGTGCTGGAAGACCACATCAGGAATCACCTCGTCGACGCGGAAAGCGGCGAGGAGGATGGCGCTAGCGCGACGGAACAACTCATCGAAGTCGTTCACAGCTATTTCAAATAGAGTCAGAAATGAGTGATTTCAAACATGCCGCGTTCGGCGCAGGACATGACCACATCTTTCTGGGCGTCGGTCATGAAAAAAACGAGCGCAAAACGTGGGCCGTGATCGCACTGTGCAGCGCGATGATGCTGATTGAAATTGTTGGCGGCAGTATGTTCGGTTCACTGGCGCTCGTGGCCGACGGTCTGCATATGTCGACGCACGCGGGCGCAATGCTCATTGCAGCCCTTGCGTACACCTACGCGCGCAAACACGCCACCGACTCCCGCTTCGTGTTCGGTACGGGCAAGCTTGGCGATCTCGCGGGCTTTACGAGTGCCATCGTGCTCGCGATGATTGCGCTTCTGATTGGCTACGAGGCGGTATCCCGTTTCCTGTCGCCGGTACCCATCCATTTCGGTGAAGCGATTCCCATCGCGGTGGTCGGGCTTCTTGTCAACCTGGCGAGCGTGTGGCTACTGGGCGGCGACGATCACGGGCATGGGCATGGGCATGGGCATGGGCATGGGCATGGGCATGATCACCACGCTCAAGAAGAGGAAGTGCGGAAGATTTTCGCGCCGTCCGGCGTGCTTGCGGTTTCCATCTTCGAGGACGGCGTGCCACCTGTTTTCCGCATTGCGCCTGAGACGGACGGTTCACGACTGGACGCTTCTACTGTGTCCGTTACGACGATCCGGCCGGATGGGACGCGACAGGTCTTCGCGCTGGCGGATCGTGGCGGCTATCTGGAATCGAAGGAAGAAATTCCTGAGCCGCACGCCTTCAAGGCCGTCGTGCGGATTGCGGACGGCCAGCACGAAGTGGAATTCGAAGAACATGAACACCACGACCACGCGCATGAAACAGCGACCCGTGACCACAACATCAGGTCGGCGTACATCCACGTGATGGCGGATGCGGCGGTTTCCGTGCTGGCGATCATAGGCCTCGTGTTGGCCCGCGCATTTGGCTGGCTCTGGATGGACCCGCTCGCCGGTGTCATCGGCGCGCTGGTGATTGCAAACTGGTCGTACAGCTTGATGCGCGACACGGCTGCGATCCTGCTCGACATGAACTCCGACCGGCGCATGGCGGAGAGCGTACGTCACGCGATCGAGGATCGCGGAGACAAGGTGGTCGACCTGCATGTATGGCGGGTGGGTCCCGGCCATATGAGCGCCGTGGTGTCAGTGGCAACAGGTGAAACCCTGCGAGACTCGCGCTTCTACCATGCGGTGCTGGGGCGCTTCAGGGGACTGTCTCATGTCACCGTTGAGGTGCAGCCATTACAGGCAGACGCCTAATCCATGGCAGCTAGATCACTGCGCATCGACGCGCACGCCTTCGATGACAAGATAGGCTCCGGGCACGGCGGCAGGCCGGTGAGTGCATCGAGACTGACGAAACTATCTCCGTACACTCATCCCCGAAGGGTCAGGACGGCCACCCGCCACTCACCGATTTTTTCGATTTACCTAGCTAACCGCGACAACCGCTTGTTCTGCCGCGCCCTCAGCGCTCAACGCCGCGGCATCTTCTGCCGACCCGTTTTCCTCCAATGGTGCATTTTCAGTCGCAAGCGATTCCCCACCTCGCTGCATTACCTCTTCCGCAAGCAGGGTCGCCGCATGACGAGCGGTGATGCGGCTTTGCGGCACGCCCTTTGCATCGAGCGCAATCACCTGGTATAACTCACGGTCACACTGGAGTTCCTGTTGATACCGCTCCGACGTATCCACCAGCAATTCAAGGAGTGTCTGACGGCGTCGTCTTTCCTCAAGTGTAATGGGAGGATTCCTACATATCGATGACGCAAGTGTAATCAAGGTATTCAGTTGATCCAGGTGCCGGTTACATAAATCGAATGCCGATAGCGCAAGCTTTTCGTACTGGAGTGCGTCGACAGGTGGACGTGAAGCGGGTTGTTTTTTAGTGGACTTGCTCATGGCGCGATCTCCCTATTACTTCTCGGATCGCCCGACACTCGCTGGAAACGTGGGTGAGCGGGCACGAAGTAGGGTTGACAGACCGGGTCAGAAACATGCCGGCGAGCCTTGCGGCTCCCCTACCAAGGCCCGCCCATTGGAATATAGACGTGCAGAGGTAGACGCACGCCCCGCCTGAGCGGGTGTGCGGTTTCTGACTACAGGCTGTCAAACCTGATCGTCGGGTGTATCCCGACGACTTGGTGATTATAAGTCACGCCAAGTGGATTGCCTTCAACCTTGCAAGCCAAATGTTTGATTTGGCCTAAAGGATAAGGAGCGGTAAGAAGCGAAACCGCAGTCACGCCCCGTCCCCTATCCGGCAAGCAGCCCTTCACCCGCCGAACACTTCCACCATCTGCGCATTCAGGCCATTCACGAATGCATGTTCGCCGGGCCCCGGATTCCCACGGAACTGCTTCGCACCTTCAACCAGAACCTCATCCACATCCGTTCCGAGCACAGCGATCGTTTCGTCGATGAAGGGTTCGAGCGGCATTGCCTGTTCGGCTTCGCGGCTGTTCATCAGGTCTGTGCGCACCCAAGGCGGCGCGATTTCAAGTACCTTAACTTTCGTATTCCTCAGCATGAAGCGTTGCGAAAGAATGTACGAATGCAGTGCCGCCTTGGTCGACGAATACACTGCCGTCATCGCCAGCGGCACGAATGCCAGAACCGAACTGGTATAGGCAACGACAGCATCGTTTCTGGTCTTCAGATGGTCGATCAGCGCCGACGTCATGCGGATCGGTCCCATGAGGTTCGTCGTGATGGTGGACACCAGCAGCGCGTCGTCGATGTGACCGGCCGCCTGGTCTGGCAGCATGATCCCGGCGTTGTTGATCAGCACGTTGAGGTCGGGATAGTCCGCGATCAGTTGCGCCGCTACCTTCTCGATGCTGGCCGGGTCGGTAATGTCGAGTTCGATTGCCGCCATGCCGGGATTCGCCGCTACCACCTCGTCGAGATGGCCGCGCCGCCGACCGCTGATAATGACCTTGTTGCCGCGCTTATGGAGCGCCTCGGCCAATCCACGGCCAATGCCCGAACCGCCGCCCGTGATGAAGATCGTATTTCCAGTGAGTTTCATGATCGTTTCCTGTGATGTTGCATTCGCAGTTGAAGTTGATGTCGCGGCAGGTAAGGCTGATGCGTTCAGGCAAGGAACCGTTCGCCAAACATCGGCAGGTCGCTCGCGGATTCGGCCTGGGTCGCTTCCCTTGCACCTCACCGGCCTGGACGTTCCGGCAAAGAAGGCTATACTCAAGACAATGGTGAGTGACATTGTCATTGCGATGGATTGTGGTCGTCCGTTTCGGCGATGTCAATGGTGATCGACATTGTATTTTTCGATGGATGCGATTGGGCCGAGGTCGGCCGAAGGGAGTGAGAGTGGGTGTTTCCAGACAACAGGCGGCTGAAAACCGGCACGCGATCGTGGCCGCCGCCGAGAAGCTGTTTCGTGAGCGCGGTGTCGATGCGGTCGGGCTCGCCGAATTGATGAAGGCGGCGGGCTTCACGCAGGGCGGTTTCTACAACCACTTCAAATCAAAAGACGCCCTGGTCGCCGCCGTGATGGAAAAGGCGATAGAGGAAGGGGAAGAGGCTTTTGCCGCCCAGTTTGCAAGCTCCAGATCGACTGACGCCGACCCGGTAAAGCAAAACATCCAGTGGTATTTGTCCCCCGAGCATCGCGAAAATATCGAAGCCGGGTGCCCGTTATCGGGTTTTGTAGGCGACGCCCGCCGGTTCGGCGACGGAGCACGCGGCTCTTACGCGCAAGGGCTCGCGACGAACCTCGAACTGTTCGCCAAGGTCATCGAAGAGAGAGAGGGCGTGAGCGAAGGCAGTCGCAGAAAGGCAATCGCTGTGTTCAGCCAGATGGTCGGTACGCTGCTGCTTTCGCGTGCTGTCGCGGACACCGACCCAGCGCTCGCGGATGAGATTCTCGACGAGGGACGTCAGCACCTGCTTGCCACGCTGGACACGCAACCCGGCACTCAAGCGCAGTCGCAATCGCACGGACGCTCGCGCCGATCGAAGCCGGGTCGCACGTAAGGCGAATCAGAACAGCGGATGTGCCGTCGGATAGAGCGCCGTTCTCAAAGCAAGCCCACCGAGCACGACAAAGATAATGGCGGCAAGAATGTGAACGGCCTTCGTCGGCAAGCGGTCGGCGAACTTGTGTCCGAGATAGATGACCGGCACATTCGCCAGCATCATGCCCAGCGTCGTCCCCGCGACAACCCCAAAGAACTCGTGAAAGCGCGCAGCGAGCGCGATGGTCACGATTTGAGTCTTGTCGCCCATTTCGGCCAGAAAGAATGTCACGGCCGTTGTGCCGAAGACGCCCATCGAATTCTTCGTCAATACCGCGTCGGCGTCGTCCAGCTTGTCCGGAACGAGAATCCACACCGCCATGACAGCGAACGACGCGACCACCGCCCAGTTCAGAATCCCCGGACTCAGAACGCTCGCGAGCCATGCCCCGAGCGCGCCCGATGCCGCATGGTTGATGAGCGTTGCAGCAAGTACACCGAGGACGATGGGGATCGGCTTGCGATAGCGCGCAGCCAGTACCAGGGACAGCAGTTGAGTCTTGTCGCCGATTTCAGCGAGACCGACCACACTGGTCGAGACGAGGAAGGATTGCATGGGGTTGTTGTACCCGGGCCGCGCTGAAAGCACGCGATGACGCGCATTCCGGCGACCCGGTTAGGTCGGAATGCGTGTCATCGGTCTTGCCAGGCATTTAGCTGCGCACGCCATAGCGGGTCTTGCGACTCGCCAAGTATGTTGACATGCGCCCTCGAACATCGCGTTCGAGGCGGCTACTCCCCAATGAGCAGGCGCGATTCTATCGTGCCGTGTAGTACATGAGCAAGTCGCCATGCCGAAAAGCTTGCGGCGATTATTACCAAAGCCTTTCTATCGTGATATGCTCGCCCCTGTCTTTGGGGAGTAGCCGGCTTCTACCCAGAAGCGCCTGCGTCAACATTCTCGGTCGCACAGACCGTGGTGCAGGTAGCCATTTGGTTGGCAAGACCATCGACACACCACGCGACCGGTCGGGCGCGGCGGTGTGTCGCGGTTTTCCGCCCGACCTTGAGCCTCTCCTTCCATGAATCCTGTCGCCACGCTCTTCCTCGCTTTCGCCATGTCTACCGACGCCTTTGCAGCCGCAATCGGCAAAGGCGCCGCGCTCAATCGGCCACACTGGCGCGAAGCACTGAGGACAGGACTTATCTTCGGCGTCATCGAGGCGCTAACCCCGTTGGTCGGATGGTTTCTGGGCAAAGCAGCCGCCCAATACGTTTCCGCGTGGGATCACTGGATCGCGTTTACGCTGCTGTTCGTGCTCGGCGCCCGCATGATCATGAACGGCTTTGCCGCTCAAGACGTTGAGGAGAAGAAACCAGTGGCCCATTCGTTCTGGCTGCTGGCATTGACGGGCTTCGCCACCAGCATCGATGCGATGGCGGTCGGTGCGGGCCTCGCCTTTGTCGACGTCAACATTTATTCGACAGCCGCCGCGATCGGCCTCGCCACCATGGCGATGGTCACGATCGGCGTCATGCTCGGCCGTGTCATCGGCCATGTTGCGGGCAGACGCGCGGAGATGGCGGGCGGCGTCGTGCTAATCGGAATCGGCAGCATCATACTGGCCGAACATCTGAAGCTCTTCGCCTGAGCGTCGATCGAGCATCATCCGCCGGCGGCTAGCCTGCGGCGTTGATTGTTCGCAGGAAGCCGCGCAGCCGGTTCGCAAAGGGATCCCGTGCGCCCGCAAGAAACATCGACGGTTGTGCGATGCGCGCGCCGACAAACGCACCGCCCCCAATCCGTCAACGACGCGAAGACATAGAACGGCCCTGACGCCTCGCGGCGGCAGGGCCGTTTCACTTCACTTGCGCCTCACTTGCCCTTCACTTGCCCTTTACTTGCGCTTGAGTTGCGAGATGTCCCGCACCGCGCCACGGTCAGCCGAGGTCGCCAGCGCGGCATACGCCTGCAACGCTTGCGACACCACGCGCTCACGATTCGCCGGCAGCCACGCCTTGTCGCCGCGTGCCTCCATGGCTTCGCGACGGCGCGCCAGTTCCGCGTCCGATACCACCAGGTGCATCTTGCGGTTCGGAATGTCGATCTCGATCACATCGCCCTCTTCCACCAGACCGATCGTGCCGCCTTCGGCTGCTTCCGGCGATGCATGCCCGATCACGAGCCCCGACGAACCACCCGAGAAACGGCCGTCGGTGAACAATGCGCAGGTCTTGCCCAGGCCCTTGGATTTCAGATACGACGTGGGGTACAGCATTTCCTGCATGCCGGGGCCGCCCTTGGGGCCTTCGTAACGGATCACGACCACGTCGCCCGCTACGACCTTGTCGCCCAGAATGGCTTCGACAGCGTCGTCCTGGCTCTCGAAAACGCGCGCGCGCCCGGAGAAAACCCATTGCGATTCGTCAACGCCCGCGGTCTTGACGATACAGCCCTTCTCCGCGAGATTGCCGTACAGCACGGCGAGGCCGCCGTCCTTCGAGTACGCGTTTTCCTTGCTGCGGATACAGCCCGTCTTGCGGTCAGTATCGAGCGATGCAAACGTGGCTTCCTGGCTGAACGCGACCGTGGTCGGAATTCCGCCCGGGGCCGCACGGAACAGTTTCTGCGCGGCTTCACCCGCGCCGCCGGCGATGTCCCATTTGGCGATCGCGTCGCCCAGCGTGCCGCTATGCACGTTGCTGCACGAGAGGTCGAGCAGATTCGCGCGCGCCAGTTCGCCAAGAATGCCGGGGATGCCGCCCGCACGATGCACGTCTTCGATATGGTACTTGTCGGTGGCAGGCGCCACTTTGCACAGGCACGGTACTTTGCGCGAGATGCGATCGATGTCGGACATCGTGAAATCGACACCGCCTTCCTGCGCGGCTGCCAGCAGATGCAACACGGTGTTGGTCGAACCGCCCATGGCCACGTCGAGCGCCATGGCGTTCTCGAATGCCTGCTTGTTGGCGATGCTGCGCGGCAGGACCGATGCGTCTTCCTCCTGATAGTAGCGGCGGCACAGATCCACAACCAAACGGCCCGCCTGTTCGAACAGGCTCTTGCGGTAGGCGTGCGTGGCGACGATCGTGCCGTTGCCGGGCAGCGCGAGGCCGATTGCCTCGGTCAGGCAGTTCATCGAGTTCGCCGTGAACATGCCCGAGCAGGAGCCGCACGTCGGGCAGGCGTTGCGCTCGATTTCCGCCACTTCCGCGTCGCTGACCCTGGAGTCACCCGCCTTGATCATCGCGTCGATCAGGTCGATCTTGGCGATCACCTGGCCATCGGTCGGCGACTTGACCTTGCCCGCTTCCATCGGACCGCCGGAAACAAAAACGACCGGGATGTTCAGGCGCATCGCGGCCATCAGCATGCCGGGGGTGATCTTGTCGCAGTTGGAGATGCAGACCATCGCGTCGGCGCAGTGCGCGTTGACCATGTATTCCACCGAGTCGGCGATCAGTTCGCGCGAGGGCAGCGAATACAGCATGCCGCCGTGACCCATGGCGATGCCGTCGTCCACCGCGATGGTGTTGAACTCTTTCGCCACGCCGCCGGCCGCTTCGATTTCGCTCGCCACCAGCGCGCCCAGGTCGCGCAGATGCACATGGCCCGGCACGAACTGCGTGAACGAGTTCACCACCGCAATAATGGGTTTGCCGAAGTCACCGTCCTTCATGCCAGTGGCGCGCCACAAGGCACGGGCGCCGGCCATGTTGCGGCCATGGGTCGAGGTTCGTGAACGATAGTCAGGCATCTGTATCCTCAGATATGGGGGTCGTCAAAATTAGAATTGTGCCCAGCCCGGCCAACGCACCGTCGAAGACGGCGACGGCATGCCGATAGCCCGCAAGCGGTGGCTCGCGATAGCGCGCACGGTGGGAGCTGGGAATAGACGAATAGTGCGAGAAGGCCGGTAAGACGTCCAATATATTTTTGCGGCGCAATTAGGTCGCAAAAGATATTAGTTGACGATCGGCCAAACATGAAGACAGCCAGGGACACCGGCTGTGAGACCAGAACTACTGCGATTGGAGCCGAAGCGGCCGGCACACACGGGCTTTACGGGAACCAGGACGCGTTGAACAGTAGCCGGCTCAGTCTGCCCGAAGCAAGCCCGGACAGACTGAACCTTCGATGCCGCTACCTTCGATAACGGTTAATTCACGGCCTTGATCGGCGCCGGGAACCAGTTACCCTGCTGAACCTCGTCCTTCGGAACATAGGTACGGAAGTTCAGCGAGAAGCCCTTGCCTTCCGGCGTAGGCAACCAGTTGCTTTGAGGCGCGTTTTTCGGCTTTACCGGTGCAAGCCAGATGCTCGTGCTGCCATCGGCATTCGCCTTCAGATGGGACACGTTGTTCAGGTTGTAACGATGCAACGCGTTAGGCACAACGCGGTAGTCCGGCACGCTGTACAACGTCACCGACCAGAAGCCCTTGACATGACTGTCCGGCTTTTCACCCTTCGGGAAGCGGATCTCGTAGGTCTTGCTGCCATCAAGCGGTTGCTTGTCGCTGTCGCTCAGCCCCACAAAATAGATGGCCTCGCTGATCACGTTGGCCCACAGACCACCGTAGTTGACGATATCGCGCGCCACATAGTCATTGCCGAAGTTGCCGGCCACATAAGTCACCGACCAGCCGTCCTTCTGCGTGCCGAAACCCTTGGCGTTCGCGAGGAAAGCCGGAATTGCCTTGGCCTTCACGACGTCGTTGACGCGCTTGCGGGCAGCGTCGCTGCTCTTCGCATACCTGGCGACATTGAGTGCCGCCGCCTGATATTCGGCCGCCTTCGGCATGGCGTCCGGATAGGTGGCCAGCGCTTCGCTCACGTGATCGAAGATCTCGCCGCCAATGGGCGCTGCCGGCGTGAAGGAAGGCACCGGAAAGGGCGGATCGATCTGGGTATCGGGCGACGCGTCGACAGTGAAGCGATGCTGCAAGTTCACGGCAACCTTCGGTGAGCCTTTGAGCTCGACACGCGCCAGCAATTTCGCTTTGGCCGACGGCAATTCGATCTTGACCGCGTCGTCCGGCACCGGCGGATTGGTGCCCTTGATCACCAGGGCAAATTTGCCATACGGGTGATCCGGATAGGTGCGCTCATTGATGTTGGTAATGACTTCGCCCCAGCCGTCGAGCAGCTGGGCTGTGTAGTAGCGCCCCGTGACTTTCGGAACGTTCAGGATAACTGCGTGATCCTTGTCAGCTGCAAGCCAGGCTTCCAGATAGGCCACGTCGAGGTTCGGATTCACGAACTGCGCGGAGCCCAGCGGGTTGTACTTGATCTTGTTGTAGCCAACCTTCTCGACATTGATGTCGTAGTTTTCCTGTTGCAGCACCAGATAGCGCCCATACAGGTAATGCCAGGACGAAACGATCTGCTCGTCGGAAGGAACGGTCGCGGTCGCACTCGCGTTAGTTGACGGATTTGTACCGGACGAGCTGCAGGCGCTAAGGCCTAATCCGATTAAACCCGCCGCGATCCAGGGAAAAGTCCACTTCGGCGCTTTCATGGTGTTCATCATTTAATTAGCCCTGTCTGAATGGGTGCGGCAAAGCTTACATGGAACCTGCAAATGTTGATAGAGTGTCAGCGCAGCTAAGGCGGATATCCTGGGAATTACATGCAACTCGGATATTTGACAAATAACAAAGACTGGTCATCTTTTTGTCAACCAGCCGTGCGCAATAGCTTCCGGCAAGCTGCAGGCTTTTTCTGGTTTGAATAATTCATTGACTTGTGATAAGCGGGCTGGGCACTGGCATTCGCGATTTTAATCGATCGCTATTGCTTCGCCTGTTGCGAATTTGCTCACTTCAATAAGTACGTTGCCACAAAGTAAGTTGCCACAAGCATTTCCCAATGCTCTGCTGGCGTATTCAGGCATAACCCATCATTCTTGACGAGGAGTAGGCGTGAATCTCAAGCACGTTATTCTGGGTGTCGCGGTCTCGACCACGTTCATCATGGCAGCGCAGGCTCAGCCGGCCGTGCCGGCGCAATCCGCATCGGAAATCATGGGCACGCCACCGGGCACGGTGATGACAAAAGAGTACGTCGCCACAGTGGGACGCTTCGCCTATCTGTGGGGCTGGACGCTGGTGAACAACTACAACCGCTCGCTGGCTGTCAAGAACTTGCCGGAACCAGGCCGGATTGGCGGCGTGATTCCCGGTTCGCCGCATAACCAGGTTTCCATGCTGACCGACTATATCGACTCGGCCGAAAACTTCGTGACGTGTCCCAACCAGGACACGGTGTACGGCGCGGGTTTCATGGAGCTTGATAAAACGCCCGTTGTCATTCAGGTGCCGAATTTCGGCAAGCGTTTTTACACTTATCAGCTTTCGGACGCACGCACGGATTCATTCGGTCAAATTGGCACGCAATACGGCACCAAACCCGGATTGCATCTTCTGGTGGGCCCGGACTGGAAAGGCAAGGTTCCGGCTGGAATTGTGGCGGTACACCGCTCGCCGACTAACCTGGTCGCCATATTCCCGCGCATTTTCCAGGACGATACGCCAGAGGACAAGGCCGCAATTCAGCCTTTACTAAGCCAGGTCATGGTTTATCCGCTCAGCGAATTTACGGGGAAGATGAAGACCAAAGACTGGAAGGCGACCCCGTCTTTCCCGCCCCCCGCTACAGACGGGAAAGGAGAAGTTAAATGGGTTATTCCGGAGAAGTACTTCGACGAACTCCCGCTGGTCATGAAAATGGTGCCCCCACTGCCCGGTGAGGAAGCCATCTATCGCACGATTGAGTCCGTCCTGGATGCCGCGGCCAAAGACCCGAAGATCAAGGCCACATTGACGGAAACCGCGGTAGCCGCCGAGGCCGATCTGATCAGCCCGCTGTTCGAATTCCGGAACAATGGCCGGCCGGTGGGAAATGGCTGGACGTCTCCGCCCAACGGCGCGCGCTGGGGTACCGACTACCTGTCCCGCACCGCAACGGCGAAGTCGAATATGTACGACAACGCGCCGCAAGAAACCCGTTATATCTATACCGACTTCGACTCGACGGGCCAACGCCTCGACGGCACGAATCGGTACACGGTGACCTTCGCGAAAGGGCAAACGCCACCGGTCAACGGCTTCTGGTCATTGACGGTCTACAACAAGGAACACCTTTTTGAAGCGAACAAGCTGAACCGCTTCTCGCTCGGCACCAAGAGCAAATCACTCAAGTACAACGCGGACGGTTCACTCACGCTGTATTTCCAGAGCGACTCGCCGGGTGAGGACAAGGAATCGAACTGGGTTCCCGCGCCCAAGGACGTGTTCTCTCTGTACATTCGCGCCTACTGGCCGAAGGCTGCAATAACAGACGGATCGTGGACGCCGCCGCCCGTGGTACGCGCAAACTGAAGTCCGATTCGCGAGGCGCGCAAGCGCCCGCCGAGCGCTTGCGCGGCCACACGCGGTCTATGTGGTTTTTTCGCGACTCCCGCTCGGCGCAATCACGACCACAGGCCTGTCCAGCAAGGCGCTCTAAAGCTTCATACAAAATACCCGATTTGCAGTTGCAGCGCGCTTCGATAGCATCAGGAAACACGTCAGCGTTCCCCAACGTTCGGCGTGTGTGTTTGTTGGCCGCAGCGTCGTCTGCGGCTTTTTTTATGCCGCGTTCTCTTTGCTGGAGTACGGGCATCGACCGGTTCGCTGCTCAGACAGCTACTCTCGACCCTTTCGCGCCACCTGAGCGACTATGAAGTTCGCCTCCGAATGAAGTGAACGAAGTGTCGGCATACTTCACACTCAGGCCGGCGATGCCAATTGAATAAATAAACGACACGTCAAACAGATTCCCGATCACTCGCCATCACGCGTGCACAGCGCTCACGATCCGTTGATGAATCGTCGTCGGTGCGAGTCCGGCCAAGAATCACGAACACCGCAATCGCGCACAGCAGCGTAACGACAGTCAGCCCCGCGAGCAAAAGGCCGAACGCATCGGTATAGATGTGCTGCAATGCCGCCCGGCCGACATGCGGAAGAAGCGCCGATGCGCGCGCGAGATCGCCCGCTGCGAGACGCGCCGCCGCTTCGGACACGTCGGCGGATCGAGTATCGGGTCTCACGATCGACTGCACGCGAGCCTGCGTGAGCGCTGCCAGAATCGCGCTGACCGTTGCGAGTGCAATGCACTCACCTGCCACGCGCGTGGTACTGAAAATTCCCGTCGCCATGCCGGCGCGCTCCTTCGGCACGACGCTCACCGACAAGCCGTCCATCAATCCCCACGGCATTCCCGCACCGACACCGATTGTGAGCAAGGGCGCGATCGCTGCATGGCTCGCACCGTCGCGCAACACCGTGGTCAGCCAGTACAGGCCGGCCGCGGCGATCAACAAGCCGATGCCCGAGATGACGCCGGCTGACATCCAGCGCGTCAGCGTTGCGGCACCGAGCGGCACGACCAGCATCGGGGCCGACAGCGCGAGCATCAGCCAGCCGGCCTCGATTTCGCTGTAACCGTCGGCACCGACAAAACGCAGCGGCAGCACGACGAGCAGCACGATGTAGCAGTAGCAGGTCGCGATCGGCAGCACCTGCACGCCGACAAAACGCGGATAGCGGAACAACGACAGATCAAGCATGGGCCGCGCGACGTGCGTTTCGATGACCCAGAACGCGGTGCCCAGCAATGCCGCGCCGACCAGAAATCCGACGACCAGCGGATTTGACCAGCCGCTCTCCGAGGACTGAATCACGCCGAACGTGAAGCACGACAACGCCCCGGTGAACGTAGTGATTCCCGCCCAGTCGATACGCCGCGCATCCGGGTCGCGCGATTCACGCATCTGCGGCACGCCGAACAGCAGCGAGAGTACGCCCGCCACGGCGCCCGTCGCGAAGATCGCTCGCCAACCGAAGCGCTCGATCATGAAGCCCGCCAGCACGGGCCCGAATGCCAGCCCAAGCCCGAAGGTCGTGCCGAGCAGACTGAACGCGCGGGTGCGCGCGCGGCCGTCGAACTCCTGGGCAAGAGCCGCAGTGCCGCCCGCCAGCGCGGCCGCGGCGGCAACACCCTGCACCGCGCGCAGCAGATCGACGGCCAGGATCGACGGCGCAAAGCCGAGCAGCAGCGAGACCAGCGCGAATCCGCTGACACCGATCGCAAATAGACGCTTGCGTCCAAACCGGTCCGCGAGTGCGCCCGCCGCCATCAATAGGCTGCCAAAGCTCAGCATGAACGCGTTCGTGATCCAGTTCATCTCGACCGGGCCGCCCGCGAGCTCCCGGCCAATCGCGGGCGTTGCCAGCGCACCCGCCGAAAAACTGAGCGGCAGCGCGAGCGCTGCGAGACAAACGGCCGTCAGAATGGCGACTGGCCGTCCCAGTGAAACGGACGAAAAAGTGTTGCTCATCGACGCTCCCCAAAGGAAGCCGGTCCGCGCGACGCCGTCGGCGCAAGCATTCCCGGCAGAGCGATCAACGATAATTCGGATTCAATCAAACAAAAACACCGTGGAATTCCGGTGATAAAGGAGTTAAATTCCTTAATTCAATCGGCTTTACGGATGTCAGAGCGGGATGGACAACCTCAACGGAATCGTCGCGTTTGTGCGCACGGCAGAGGCGCTTAGCTTCGTCGCCGCCGGGCACAAGCTCGGCATCTCGGCGTCGGCGGTCGGCAAGGCGATTGCGAAGCTGGAACACTCGCTCGGCGTGCGGCTCTTCCATCGCACCACACGCAAGGTCACGCTCACCGACGAAGGCCGTCATTTCTACGATCGCTGTCACCGGATACTGGAAGATCTGCGCGATGCCGAGGCCATGCTGTCGGAGGCCGCGCAAACACCACGCGGCAAGCTGCGTGTCAGCCTGCCCGCGATCGGCTATCGATTCCTGTTGCCGGTGCTGCCGGAATTCACGCGTCGCTATCCCGACGTCGAGCTCGATCTGGATTTCAACGACCGGCTCGTGGACGTCGTCGAAGGCGGCTTCGACGCCGTCATCCGCAGCGGCACGCTGAGCGATTCGAGTTTGATGTCGCGCCGTCTCGGCGCATTCTGCTTCATGCTGTGCGCGTCGCCGGGCTATCTCGCGCAGGCGGGTGTGCCGGCCACGCTGCGCGACCTGGAAGCGCACGCCTGCGTGCGTTACCGGTTTCCCACAACCGGCAAGCTGCAGCCGTGGGAATTGCTGGCGGACGGAAGTGAGCCTGCGAATCTGCGCACGGCGCTGACCTGCAACAACATGGAAGCGTTACGCGAGACGGTTATCGCGGGATTTGGCATTGGCTACATGCCGGACTTCCTGGTTCGCGATGCAATTGCGGCGGGCATGCTGACGACGGTGCTCGGCGCGCATCCGATCGCCCCAGGACAGTTCTCGATCCTTTGGCCGTCGAGCCGGCAGTTGTCGTCGAAACTCAGAGTGTTCGTCGATTTTATGTGCGCGAAACTGTTCAAGGTTTCAGCCGGCTGACCCATCGGCGTGAATGTCCGGCCGCTCGCCGCTCATCGACAAATAGTGGGGCGGTTATAGCGAACGCTCAATCGCCTGCCCTAGTAGCTCCAGCCCCAGGTCGATCTCTTCCTCGCGGACAGTCAACGGCGGGGCGATGCGAAACACGCCGCCCATGCCGGGCAACTGCACGATGTTCATGCTGAGCCCCAGGTTCATGCACTCGCGGGTGATCTTCGCGCCAAGCCCGTCCGCCGGCTCCTTCGTGCGGCGGTCCTTGACGATCTCCAGACCGAGCAGCAACCCGCGCCCGCGAATGTCGCCGACGCACTCGAAGCGCTCCATCAAATCCAGCAAGCCACGCTTGAGCCGCTCGCCCATCAGGTTCGCACGCGCAACGAGTCCCTCGCGCTCGACCACGTCCAGCACCCGCAGACCGACAGCGGCAGGCAGCGGATCGGACACATGAGTCGTATAGAACAGGTAACCCAATTCATGAGCCCGCTCTTCGATCTGCGCGGAGGTCACGACCGCCGCGAGCGGCAGACCGGCGCCTAGCGTTTTCGACAGCGTAAGAATGTCCGGTGTGACGCCGTCGCGTTGGCAGGCGAACATCGTGCCCGTGCGGCCCACGCCTGTTTGCGCTTCATCGAGGATCAGCAGCATGCCGCGCTCCTCGCATTTACGCTTGAGCGCGGCCATATAGCCCGGCGGCAGTTCGATGATACCGCCGGAACTGAGGATCGGCTCCGCAATGAACGCGGCGAGATTGCCGCTGGACTGACGATCGATCAGATCGAACGCATAGTCCAGTTCTGCCAGGTAATCGTATTCGCCGTTGCGCTCGAAGCGCGGACGGTACAGGAACGGCGCCGGAATCGCGAAGGAGCCGACGGCTGCCGGACCGACGCCCTTGCGGCCGGCGCTGTAGGTCGCGGATGCCGCGTTGCCCGTCATACCGTGCCACGACTGCGCAAAGCCGACGATTTCATATTTGCCGGTGACCAGTTTTGCCATGCGAATAGCGGCCTCATTCGACTCCGCGCCGGTGCTGAGCAACAGCGCCCGGTCGAGTCCGTCAGGCGTGATGTCGGCCAGCCGGGTTGCCAGATCGACCACCGGTCGCGAAAGCATGCCGCTGAAGAGATGGTCGAGCTTGCCGGCGTATTCGTTGATCACCGACACGATCTCCGGATGGCTGTGCCCAAGCACCGCGCTCATCTGCCCCGAAGTGAAATCCAGAATCGCGCGGCCGTCCGCGTCATACACAAAGCTGCCCTGGGCCCGCTCAATGATCATCGGCTCGAAGGTGCCGCCGTAGCGGATGAGGTGCTGCCTGGCGTTGCGCCAGAAAACTGCGTCGTTGTTCCCGGACACGTCGCTTCTCCCCTGGTGGGTGGCTGGAATAACTTGCAGTCTAGAGGGCACTCTGCTTTCATAGAATCGAATACTTCTTATGGAAGCTAGAAGCGAGCCTAATATCTTGAGCCTTTCACTCGAAATCGACTTACTGCGTTCGTTTATCGTCATAGCCGAAGTCCGGGCGCTGAGTCGCGCGGCTAACCGGATTGGCCGGACCCAGTCCGCACTGAGTCAGCAGATGAAGCGCCTCGAAGAAATCGTCGACCAGCCGCTATTCCAGCGCACAGGTCGTGGGGTAGTGCTGACGAATCCCGGCGAACGGCTGTTGACCCACGCCCAACGGATTCTGCGCGCGCACGACGAAGCGATGGCCGATCTGTCCGGCAAAGGCTTGTCGGGAACGATCCGTTTCGGCTGTCCGGAAGACTATGCGGCCGTTTTTC
Organism: Paraburkholderia fungorum; assembly: GCF_902833645.1. Lineage (GTDB taxonomy): Bacteria > Pseudomonadota > Gammaproteobacteria > Burkholderiales > Burkholderiaceae > Paraburkholderia > Paraburkholderia fungorum. The sequence continues at coordinate 631,524 of NZ_CADFGE010000001.1, read as the reverse complement.
TGCCGCATTTGCTGCGTCAGTTCTCAAGCCAGCATCCGCATGCGCTGGTGGAGGTCATGTGCGCCCCTACCCCGCGACTGCTCGAACAACTGGAGATGCATGCGCTGGACCTTGCCATGATCTCGTTGCCGGAAGACGCGCCGAATGCCGATATCATTCGCCGCGAGCCGCTGGTCTGGGTAGGCTATCCGGGACTGGACTCCGCCCATTTCGATCCATTGCCACTGGCGCTTTCCGATCCGGACACGCTCGACCACGTGGCGGCCTGCGATGCGCTGCAACGCGCAGGCAGGGCCTATCGCATCGCCTATGCGAGCAGCAGTCTTGCCGGGCTCACGGCGCTGGTCCGCTCGGGGCAGGCCTTTGCCGTCATCACGCAGACTGCGGTCGCTCCGGATCTCACGATACTCAATGGTGATCCCACGCTGCCGTCGTTGCCCGCGGTGGGCATTACCCTGAAGTTCGAGCGGGAGCGTCCTTCACATCTGACCACGGCATTTGCGGAGCACATCAGGCTGACGCTGCCGTTGCTGTGATTGAACGGCGTGGTTTTTCTTCGCATGCCGATGCGATCGGGTCGACGATGAAGCGCCCCGTGGCGCCTCCCTCCCGGCGATGCACGTATGCGGTGCGTCGCCCGCCATCACCGATTGTGTCCGCACCATGACACGCATCGCCAAACGTTTGCGGAGTGCATGTCCACGGCCGTAACGCCCGTGGAACCAACCCGGCCCGATGCTTGCTTTTATGTAGGCACAACAATCTTCAGCCACGGGGGCCATGCCATGTCGAATCCACTCGAAATCGTCGAACTGACGCATCACGTCAGGAAACTCGCGACGGGAAAAATCTCCGATATCAACGACATCAATCGCGAAACCACCTTTCTCGCCCTCAACGCCTTGATCGAAGCGGCGCGCGCCGGCAATGCGGGCCGTGGCTTCGCGGTCGTGGCGAATCAGGTCAAGCATGTGTCGGCGCGAATCGGCGAAATCACCACGGTGCTCAATCGCGAACTCGCCGGCTCGCTGACCAGGCTGACCGATCTCGGCGACAGCATGATCGAACGGCTACGTTCGCACGAGGGTCAGCGTTGCGCCGACCTCGCGCTGAACATGATCGACGTAATCGACCGCAATCTATACGAGCGCTCATGCGACGTGCGCTGGTGGGCCACCGATTCCGCGGTGGTCGATTGCCTCGCCAATACGAGTGCCGACACGCGGGCGTACGCATCGCGCCGTTTGTCAGTGATTCTCGACAGTTACACCGTGTACCGTGATCTATGGATCATCGACGCGGCAGGCAACGTCGTCGCGAATGGACGGCCGGATACGTACGCGGTGCACGGCCGCAACGTGGCTGAAGCCGGCTGGTTCCGCGACGCAATGAAAACGCCTTCGGGCGCGGACTTTGTTGCAGGCGATATCGAAGAACTGGCGCTTCTGAAGCACGCACACGTCGCGACGTACGCGACGGCAATCCGCGAAAACGGTGCAGTCGATGGCACACCGCTCGGTGCGCTGGTGATCTTTTTCGATTGGGCGCCTCAGGCGTCGGCCGTCGTCAAAGGCGTGCGGCTTACGGATGAGGAATGGCGGCGCACGCGCTGCATGATCGTCAACGCACAGCATCGCGTGATCGCAAGTTCGGACGACAAGGGTGTGCTCGACGAACAGTTCCGTCTGAATACCGGCGGCCGTGCCGCAGGCTTTTATCAGCTCACCGATGGGCGTACCGTATCGTTCGCCGCCACACCAGGCTACGAGAGCTACCGTGGCCTGGGGTGGTATGGCGTGATCGTGCAGTCGCCGACGGCTTGAGCCGTTGTCACGCACGCACAACCGGTGCGCTGCCGTGGGATCGTCTCGACAATCAGCGCGGGTAGCTGATCGGTGTACCGCCACATGGGTGCGGGACGATACCCTCCAGACTCTCCCGCATGGCCTCGATGCGTATCTGTACCAGCGCCTCGGCATCGCTGTGCGTTGTATCCGCGAATGTCACATTCACTTTCCTGTCCTTATCAGCGGTATGTCGGCTTATGCCGTCTCAATCTAAAAACGCCCGTGATTACGAGCGATTCCGGCATAAGCATCGCACGACCGATTCTGGGCGGGCACGGTTTTATGCTAAACGAATAGAAGATCCACCACAGGTTGCGTCGATTCACCTGGCAGATGCTGAATTACTCGCAGATGCAGCAGTGACATGACACACGCCGAAAAACGAGTGGCTCACTATGGGTCTGCTGTCCGCCACGGGCAGTAGCTAACCTTTAAGGAGCCAAAATGAAAACCGTTTTTGACCGCTTGGGAAAGAACCAACCCTCACCATCGCTCCCGGCCTTTGTGGCATCGCGCGTCGAGCAATATTACAGCGAGCGGGTAATGGATACGTGGGGAGGCGGCCACATCATGCGCGGCCGCATTCCCGGACCGGATGCGTTGCATCTGTCGAGTAACGACTATCTCGCGATCGCGCGCCACCCCGACATCATCCGCAGTATGAGCCGGACATTGCGTTCCGACGGCAACGGACTATTGATGTCGGGCATCTTCCTGCATGGCGATTGCCCGCAACTGAAGTTCGAGAACCGGCTGGCGGCGTTCATGCATGCAGAGGCAGGCGTACTGTGTCAGTCCGGTTATGCGGCGAACATCGGGCTGATCCAGTCGATCGCTTCGGCACGAACACCGGTCTACGTAGACATGATGGCGCACATGTCGCTATGGGAAGGCATCCGCTGTGCGGGCGCGGTTCCGGTCCCGTTCAGACACAACGACGCGGCGCATCTCGAGCAGCAGATCGTGCGTTACGGGCAGGGCGTCGTGCTGGTCGATTCGATTTACAGCACGAACGGTAGCGTATGCCCGCTTGTCGCGTTCGCGGAGGTGTGTGACAGGCATGAGTGCGTGTTCGTGGTCGACGAGTCGCATTCGCTGGGCACGCATGGTCCGCGTGGAGCCGGGCTAGTTGTCGAACTTGGACTCGAGTCCCGCGTCGCTTTCCGCACCGCAAGTCTTGCCAAGGCGTTTGCCGGCCGGGCCGGGTTCATCAGTTGTCCGGCCCGTTTCCAGGAGTACTTCAAGTTCGAATCGAATCCTGCGATCTTCAGCTCCACGCTGTTGCCTCACGAGATCAGCGGACTTGACGCGACGTTGTCGGTGATTGAGGGCGCCGATCGGCGGCGCAGGCGACTCGCCTCGAATGCCGCGTGGCTGCGGGAACGGTTGACATCGCTTGGATATAACCTGAATGGCAGCGAGAGCCAGATCATCGCGCTCGAAGCAGGCACCGAACAACGCACGATCCTGTTACGCGACGCATTGGAATCGCGGGGTATTTTCGGTTCCGTGTTTTGCGCACCGGCAACGGCGCGCAATCGCGCGCTGATTCGCCTGTCGATCCACGCTGCGCTGACCGACGCGCAGATCGAAAGGCTGGTGAGCGTTTGTCGTGACATTCGCAGCGAGGTTGAGCTCGACAGTTGGCCCTCCAGCCGTCGTCTCGGCGAGCGGCTGTCGTCCCGCAAACATAGTCACGAGCAAAGCACCGCGGATAGTGCATTAGCAGTCTGATGGCGGCATGACATGGAGTTTACGTGAGTGAACTCCATGTCTTCTGTATGTCGCGGTCCAGCCACTCGAGGTAACGGTCGTAACTCAGCACGTGGCCCAGATCAAACCCGGGCGGGTTGGGAATCACCGCATAAACGTAAGGCCGTTGCCCCGTAAACTGTGTTGCCGGGTGCATATAGCTTTCCCACGCAATACCGCCCGTGGGGAAGTACCCGCTGGTTTGCCAGAAGTACGGCAAGCTCCGACCGCTGTCCAGGGCTTCGAAAAAAGCCGCTGGCGCGCCTTGTACTTCGGCTATTTCTCGCACACCGCGCAGCGTTTCGTTCGTGTGGACAATCAGCAGATAGGACTTGCCGGCGCTGTCGAACATGAGCAGCCCGTTTGGCGAGTAGGAAAGGTAATGCTCGACAATACCGAGCGATTCAAAGAGTTCTCTTACCCGCGCACCCATCGCTTCGTCACGCAAGAACGTATATTCCGACGTCACCAGCGTGTCGAGAATGGACTGGCACCGGTTGTCGAAGTACGCATGCTGCATATCCCGCACCGCGCGATTTAAGGCGCTGACGGCCGATGTGTCCTGCTTGCGGATAAACCGATGAATGATGCCTTCGTTGAAGCTCTCCACCGCGATACGCTCGTCCGCCTTTCCGGTCAGCATGATCTTGCGTACAGCAGGGTCCGTTATGCGGCGGCAGAATTCGAGACCATTCAGCCCCGGCATGTCGTAATCCACGACGACAACCGACGCCGCCTGAAAACGGTCGTTGTCGAACACCTGATTACGGACCGCGTCGACGCTCATCGCGATGACCTGGTGAGCCTCGTCCTCATCGGTTCTATCGCGGTACGGAGCGAAGATCTGTTCCTCGGGCGCACCGTGACGAGGGCGTTGATTCACGAAGTGCAGCGCTTCTCTGGACGAACTGAAGAGCCGGAACGCAAGGTTCGGTTCGAGTTGCAGACACAGATTCGACAGGAATGCCGAACTGTCGTCGACGAACGTGACCGTCGTCGGAAAGTAGAAGGGTTTGATCGTATCCATCATGATGGCTTGGGAAAGGTCAACACAAATTCGGTATACACAGACTCGACCGAGGTACATTCGATGGAGCCGCCCATTGCACGCATGACGTCGCGGCAGAATGCGAGGCCAATGCCGGTGCCGACGGAAGCGTCATCCGCTTCGGCCGACGACGTATAGAAGCGCGTGAAGATGTGAGGAAGGACTTGGGGCGCGATGCCTACGCCGGTATCGCGAAAGAGGAGCCGGTTCGCGCGCGCGCCAGGTGCAAGCCGGATCGAGATCAGGGCGCTTTCGACATCCGCCATGCCGCGGAACGCGTTTTTCAGCAGGTTGAAAAGCACATGGACTACCAGCATGCTCGAACCTTCGAACGTGAAGTCGTTGATGAGATCCGTAAGTACCTGCTGCCGCTCTCCCTCGCGAAACGGATAGCGGGTGAGCGCGGTCTCCACGCATTGCCTGATCGAGCAGTCCGTGATCTGTTGGGAGTGCCCGTCGGTAAACCGCGCGTTCGCGAGCAGCATGTCAATAATGGTGTTGGAATGAACCGCCTCCTGCTCAATACGGGAGAGTACGCCGTCCATGGAATGAAGGTGAACGGAGCGGATCCTGGGCACGCGTAGTCCGCTGTCCTGAGCGATCCCGTATGTTTCGAGCAGCAAAGGCAGGTAGCTTCCGAGGCCGGCGGCGCCGGCGCGAATGGCGAGTAGCGGCGTACGCAGTTCGTGAGCAATGCTGCCGGCGGTCGCCAGCATGGCGCGTTCCTGTTCGACCCGGATGCGCTCCGTGTCGTAGTTCGCGATGGCGCCGATCGCGATCGCAAACGAGAAAATCGCCAGATGAACAAGGTACGACGAGTTCATACTGACGACGTCGGTTGTTGCCCAATAGGCGAGGTACGCAAGCGCAATACCGAGCAGGAAGTTGAGCACCAGCATGAGCCAGTCGAGCAGCAACACCATCACGAATGCAGCGATCAGCGCACTTTCGACCCACACGTTCGAGCCGTTGTTTTTCAACAGCATGAACGTGAAAAAGAATGGCAGTGAGTAAAAGATTGTCGCGTACCAGTAGTACGGCATGAGCTTTTTCGCCCACGACGGCCAGCGGTTGGAAAATACAATCGGGATAAACAGCGCGGAGCCGATCAGCCGCAGCGGCAGGTTTTCGTACGGCTGCGGAAAGAGGTCGTGCCAGATGTAGTAATAAAGCGGGAAGCCGACGATCGCAATGATCGAGAACGGGCGCATCCGGCGGCTCACGTATTGCAGGTTCCGCAGGGCAGGAGCGAACACCTGGGCAACGAATAGACGGATCGGCACCAACGTGCGGGCGCCCCGCGGTGGGTTTCTCGTTGCGTGCATTATTTCCAGAATAAAATATTTACCGCGTCTCTCAGGCAAGGTTCCGGCGTTGAAACTTTTGATGCTTCACGCCGCATCATCTGGATTATGCAGCGCGCGCATTTGTCTGCCTCAATTTACCAACCTGTCGAAGTCAATCGCCACGGCCGAAGCACAAATCTTGACCTAAGGCGGCGCCGATGTCACGGCAAATAATTGCCTCGCAAGCGCTTTGCGAATTGTCGCCCACGTGATCGTCTTGTGACCGTAGTCCGAATGACCTTGCGTCTATGCGCATTGAATCGACTGATGGTTCGTTCGTTATGGAGGCCGGCTTCCCCCGATAGTTTCGTCGCCCTATGAGGCGATCCATTCACCTCGGAACGGTTGATTGTGCAGATGGCCGAACTCGATTCGCATCTGTTCAACCCGCATCCTTGAGCAACGGGGGCAGACCTGAGCGGCGGCTTCATTTTCTTCCGCCCGAATCGCCAACGAGCTGCGCTTTCAATAGCGCGTCGAGCCAGTCGGCGAACACCTGAACCCGGCGCGACAAATGTTGCCGATGCGGATAGAGCAGGTTCATGGGCATGGGCGCGGCCCGGTATTCAGGCATCACCTCGATCAGTTCGCCCGCACGCAGATGCTGCTGCACGTCGTAGGCGGGAATCTGGATCAAGCCGAGTCCTGCAAGACAGCAGGCGATATACGCCTCCGCGCTGTTGACGCTCACGCGGCCTCGCGTGGTCACCGTCCTCGCGGTCTCGCCGTCGAGCCATTCCCATTGCGCAATACGTCCGCTCGAAGGCGACGCGTACTGAACGACCTGGTGAGCCGCCATATCGCCGGGCGTGGAAGGCGTACCGTGATGGGACAGGTAGAGGGGGCTCGCCACATTGATCAGCGGCAGATTGCCAATGGGGCGGGCGATCAGGCCGGAATCGTGCGGCTTACCTACGCGCAGAGCGCAGTCGACGCCTTCTTCAACGAGATCTATCGTGCGATCGGTCAGGCTGAGTGTGATATCGATCTTCGGGTAGGCAACGAGGAATTCCGGCAGCGCCGGTGCGATGATCAGCCGGCCTATACGGCCCGGCACATCGACGCGCAGCATGCCGCCTGGCCCTACCGAGGTCTGCCGGAACAGGTTCTCGGTCTCCTCGACATCGGCGATCAGGCGCAGGCAGCGCTCATAGAGCGCGGCGCCGTCCTGTGTTGGCGACACCTTGCGCGTGGTCCGATGCAGCAGGCGTGCGCCGATCCGTCCCTCCAGCTCCTGGATCGCAGCCGATACCGACGAGCGAGGCAAACCTAATGTATCCGCCGCGCGCGTGAAATTCGCACATTCGACAACGCGTGCGAAGACGCGAAACAGGTCAATACGATCCACGTTCGCTCCCGCCACTGTTCGACTTTTCTGACCAGTGATGTCAGAAACAGTAGGTTTAAATGATTTTTCTGGAATATATCATCCAACAGGATGAGAGGCTGCATCGGGCGGCTTCGGCACTGGGGATGAACCATGGCAGACCACAGCATCAAAGGTAAAACCGTCGTCATTGCGGGCGGGGCGAAGAATCTCGGTGGCTTGATTGCGCGGGATCTTGCTGCCCAGGGCGCCAGGGCGGTCGCGATCCACTACAACAGCGCGAGCTCGAAGGCGGCAGCGGACGAGACACTTGCCGCGATCAAATCGGCAGGCGCCACGGCCGTCGCTTTCCAGGCCGATCTGACCTCGGCCGGCGCGGTCGAGAAGCTGTTTGCGGATGTTGTCGCCGCGGTCGGCCGCCCTGATATCGCAATCAATACGGTAGGCAAGGTGTTGAAGAAGCCGTTCGTCGACATCACCGAGGCCGAGTACGATGAAATGACGGCGGTGAATTCCAAGTCCGCGTTTTTCTTTCTCAAGGAAGCCGGCAAGCACGTCAACGACAATGGCAAGATCGTCACGCTCGTCACGTCGCTGCTTGGCGCATTCACGCCGTTTTACGCAGCCTACGCGGGCACCAAGGCGCCGGTTGAGCATTTCACGCGCGCGGCAGCCAAGGAGTTCGGCGCGCGCGGCATCTCCGTGACGGCCATCGGTCCGGGGCCTATGGACACGCCGTTCTTCTATCCCGCCGAAGGCGCGGATGCGGTGGCGTACCACAAGACCGCCGCCGCGCTCTCGCCGTTCTCCACGACAGGGTTGACCGACATCGAGGACGTGGTGCCCTTTATCCGCCACCTGGTCAGCGACGGATGGTGGATTACGGGGCAGACCATTCTGATCAACGGCGGTTATACGACCAAGTAAGCGAGCGAGCCGACACGCGCTTGCGATAGAGGAGCCGCGCTGGTTCTGCAGCAAGCGCTAGCGATGTCGTGGCCGGCAAGCATGTTGTCAATTGCCGGCCGCCACTTCACACGATTTTCTGAACCCATTGGCTGCGCCAGGCCGGTGCTTCGAAGGGATCGGAAAAGTACTGGGTCTCGTGAACGACTTTGCCGTCGCGGAACTCCATGATGCTGACCGTGTAGGCCGCTCGCCCCTGATAGGTGATGCTGTATTCCGTGACCCAGAGATTGCCTTCGCCTTGAATTCGCCTGACGTCGAAACCGGACGGCTTATCCGGATGATGACCCCGCAGTGCCTGCAAATTCGCTCGCCCAACGATTCGCTCACCTGATTGTGGATAGTCACAGATGGCGTCGTCATCGTAGATATCGTGTTCCGCGTCGAGATCGCCGGCTGCCGATGCCTGCCAGTGTGCATTCAGCGCTTCACGTATGGTTTCTTCGTGCATGGCATGCCTCCGATATCGGTCACGTCAAGCTATTGCGGACGTCGCGGAATAAACCCGGGGCTGCCGGGGGCGCTGAAACGTCGAAATTCTCGCGCACAAGATCGAATCACCCGAACGAGTGCCAGGCAGGTATCTTCATCGCGCCCCGCTTCTGTCTTCCTGGACTGCGCTGCGGCTTAGCTTCCTGTATGCGCCTGGCGTGGCACCGAACCGCGCACGAAAGCTTCGGCTGAAATGCGCCGGGTCGTTAAAGCCATTTCTGTACGCAATGCGTTCGATCGACAAATCGGCGCAGAGCGGATTCGTCATATCGTCACGGCTTCGGCTCAGGCGACATTCCAGCACGAACCTTCCATAATGCGTGCCATTAGCTTCGAATACCTTATGAATATAGCGTTTCGACACGCTTAGTGCCCGCGCGCATGCTTCGACGTCCAGTTCCGGATCGTGGAGATTCGACGCAATAAACGCGCAGAGTTGCGACCATCGCAGAGGATTTGCACCGCCCGGGGCGGATTCGGCGCTTGCATCGCCCGCCGACTCCAGATAGGCCGCCGCCACCAGCGATACAAGCGACTGCTCCGCCGCGGCCGCCGTGTTTGCGTTCTGCTGCCCGAGCGAGGGCAAAACCGATTCGATGAATCGGTGCACTGTGAGGACAATTCCCGATTCGCCGCTGGCGCAGGCAGGTGCAAACGAGGAAAAACGCGACATCCCATGACCGAAAAGACGTGTGATCGGCAGACGCAGCATGACAAACTTTGCCGGCTTGTCGACGCGCGCCGTCGACGGTACGCGTGCACGCCGGAAAGTGATGTCGCCGGCTTTGAAAGGCAGCGTGCGCTGTTGCTGCGTGACCGTGCCGCAGCCGTCGAGCACGATCAGAACAATGACGTCATCGCCCACGAGATTTTGCAGATGTGCCCTTTCGTGGCGCACTTCCGACAACCCCAGTTGCACAGTCGCCAGCACCCCGCCGCCCATCAGCCGGCCTGCGCGGATTTCCCCCTCGGACCTGCCGCCGGCAAGCAGAATGTCGCCTGGTGTAACAATGTCGTCGAGTGAGAGCTTCCATTCGTCGACACAGCGCGCGGGCATTTCGCAGAGCGTCGGAGCGTACGGCAAGTCGACAGTGCGCATGACAAACTCCCGAAAGCGGCATTGTGGGTGGTGCCGGTGTAAGTCGTCCGATTATCGCGCAGCCCGCTGCCCGGCAAAAGCGACGAAAACCCTAGAAAAGAACCTCCGGTTCGCGCCGGATCACGCGCCGCCCGAACAACGCGAAACTCGCCTTGACGATGCTGGGCAGCAGCAGAAAATCGTGCGATTCCTGCGCCAGCGCCGGATCGATACTCACGATCTGGCCCATCGATCTGGCTAGAATCTGGCTACGCGCGGCGCGTTCGATCAGCACGGATAGATAAGCCGATTCCTCGATCGAGGAGGTGGCCGCAAGAAATCCGTGATTTGCCAGCAGGATCGTCCGCTTATTGCCGAGCGCGCCGGAGATGATTTCCCCCTCATTATCCGCGATAGGCAGTCCCGGCCATTCCTTCAAAAAAGCGCAGTCGTTAAAGAATGGCGTCGCATCCATGTGGGCGACTTCAAGCGGCACGCCCGTCATTGAGAGGGCGTTTACATACGGCGGATGCGTATGAACAATGCAGTTGACATCCGGCCGGCGCCGGTAGATCCACAAATGAAAACGGATCGCGGGGTTAGCCATACCACCGCCTTCGATCACACGCATTTCATCGTCGATACGAATGACGCTGCTGCGCGTGACTTCATCGAAACCAACCGCCATCGCGGTCGTCAGGAACGTACCGTCGCCAACGCGCAGCGTAATCTGCCCCGCGAGGGTCTCGGAGTGCCCTTCGTGCGCGAGCATCCGGCACGTCAGCGCAAGCTTTTGCCGGGCGTCCCATGCGCCCTGCTCGAGCTTATGGTCCATCTCCGCGGCGATGCCGCGGCTCAGATTCGATTTGTCATGTTCGCTCATGGGAATCTCCTTGTGTTCGGATAATGACTCAGGACTGACCAGCCTGCGATTGCGCAACCGGCTCGCGAATCGTGTTCGATACAGTGCCGCTGCGCGGCGCAAGCAGCACGAAGCTGGCGGCAATCAACGAACTCACAGCGACGTAGCACGCGACCCACAGGGGATCGCCATTGCGCGCGGCGAGCAACGCGGAGCAGATCACCGGGCTGATGCCGCCGCCAATGATTGCGCCGATCGCCCCTATGGATACGCCGGAAAAACGCACCTTGACGTCGAACATATCGGCAAAGAAACCGCCTTGCGGGCCGTACATCAACGGATGGATCAGACCGAGTGCAATGACGATGGCGAGTTTGACCAGAGCCGGATCGCGCGTGTTCAGCAGGGTGAAATACGGCCAGACGTAAAGCGCGCACGCGAGCAGGCCAGCCAGGTAGATCGGCTTGCGGCCAATGCGATCGGACAGGGCGGCGAACAGCGGCACCATGAAGACGGCCAGCATAGCGCCAGCCATGATCGCGGCGAGCACCACCTGGCGCGGCAGCGCCAGATGGACGGTGACGTAGGCGACGGAAAACAGCAGCACAAAGATCGACCACGTGATTTCGCCGAGTCGTGCCATAAAGACAATCGCGATTTCCCGGCGATTGTTACGAAACAGGTCGGCGAGCGGAAAACGTGCGACGGCCTGGGTCGCCTTCATCTGCTCGAATTCATGCGCTTCAGGCAGCCGTACGCGTCCGAGCAGCCCGATTACCAACAGCACCGCACTGAACAGGAACGGAATCCGCCAACCCCAGGTGAGAAAATCGGCTTCCGGCAGTCTCGACGTGAGAAGCAAAGCACCCGTCGACAACAGCGCACCGCCGTAGCTCCCCGAGTTGCTCCAGCTTCCGTACAGGCCACGGCGTCCCGCCGGCGCACTTTCCACGCTGAGCACGGTGGCGCCGCTTTGCTCGCCACCGATCGCAAGGCCTTGGAATATTCGCAGCAGCGTCAGCAGGATCGGCGCCCAGATACCGATCTGGGCGTACGTCGGCAGGCAACCGACGAGCGTCGACGCCGTGCCCATCACCAGCAGCGTGGCAAGCAGCAGCGTCTTGCGGCCGATGCGATCGCCGAAATGCCCGCAGATCAGCGCCCCCGCGCCACGCGCAAAATAGCCGGCCGCGTAGGTGCCGAGCGAAGCGATCGTGCCGGCGAGCGGATCAAGCGTCGGAAAGAAAATCTTGCTGAACACGAGCGCCGAGGCCGTCCCATACAGCAGGAAATCGTATTGCTCGATCGCCGTGCCGAGAAACGCCGAGATGAAAACATACAGCCTCTGCTTGCGTGGGGCTGGGGACATGTGCGCCTCCTGGCATTTGTCTTTGTGTTCCCAGCTTAATTTTTGGCCGCACGGGCGGCTTGTCTCCGGCGGAATCCAGAACTTGATCCAGAGTGAACCTGCACTCTACGAGTCGGCGGGCCACGCTGCATGCCGACAATCGCCCCGCTGCCGCACTCGCGGGCGCACCCGCTTTTGCACCCGCTGGGCAAGATGCCATTACAATCCAGCACTTCTAGCCGAAACGGTAATTTGCGCCATGAGACTCCTTCGTGCATCGACATTCGCAGTGGTTATCGCGGCCGCCAGTCCGGCCGCGATAGCCCAAACATCCGGAAGCACCGCTACCCCAAAATTGCAGTGCGCCATTGGGTATGTCACCGGTGTCGGGGGCGCGGAACAGAGCTTCCGCGAATACATTGCGACGCCGGATCGAGACAAATATCGTTACCTCGCCGACAACCCGATTCAATGCAAGGTCTCGGATGAAGGTCGCGCATCGGGCTGTACCGGTGTCACCAATCTGCGGAATGAAAAGGTCAGCGTGTACGACGATATCGACAACGAGACGACGGCCGTGGTGGCGCGCGTGGAACTCGACCACGGGACATACCCGGTGATTATCGACGTGCGAACGAAGGATGTGCGCTGCGAGGAGTGATTTTCTGCTCAGCGCACGTTGCGCCTCTTTTGCACTCTGCGCGGGCACGGACTCCAGGCTTTGAGCTTCGCGTGCCGTTCAGTCCACCGACCTGCCAGCCCGCCTGAGTGCGGGCCAGAATCCCCACAAACCCAATAGCGGACCGGGCAGCAGCAGCCATGCGGAATCGAGGCCGAGGCGTTCGAACAGCGCAGTGGCGAGCGCAATCGACACCACAGTGAGCGAGAAACCGATCGAATTCTGAATGGCGAGCGCACTGCCCACCCACTCTCGCGGACACGCTTTCGCCGAGAGCGCCGAAAACTGCGGCGAGTCGGCAATGACCGTCGCGCCCCAGACAAGCAGCACGGTGAGCAGCACGCCAGCGGGCAGCGCGCGCCAGCCGCACACGAACACCACACTGCACAAGCCTGACAATGCCAGTGCGGCCGCCGCGACGCGAGCGCTGCCGATACGGCGCGAGAGCGCGCCGCCGACAACACACCCCAGTGCACCGCAACCGATGATCAGAAACGACAATCCCGACACGCCGCCGAGATGGAAGTGCTGCGCGAGCGCGGCTTTCGCGACATAGAGCGGCACCACGGTCCAGAACGCATACAACTCCCACATGTGACCGAAATAGCCGAAAGCCGCCGCACGGAACTGTGGCAGGCGAAACGCGGACAACACGCCGCGGCCACCGTCGCGCGTTTTCTCACGCGTGGCCGCAAGCGTCTTCAGATGTGGACCGTCGCCAAGCAGATGGATCAGCGCGGCGCCGCCCAGCGCGAGAATCGACGAAGCAAGAATGACCTCCCGCCACGGCAGGTTCGTGCCGATGAACCGCAGGCCATGCGGCAATGCCGTGCCGAGCGTCAGCATGCCGACCAGTTGAGCGAGCGCTGCGCCCGCACGCTCGGGTGCCCAGCTTAGGATCAGTTTCATTCCCAACGGGTAGATGCCGGCGAGCGACACGCCAACCAGAAAGCGGAAGATGGCCGCCGAAACCAACCCTGAGGAAAGCCATGCGAACCCCGCGTTGAACGCAGCGCCCGCGATCGCACTGCACACGAAAATCGCGCTTGCGCGAAAACGGTCCGCGCAACCGGTCAACGACAAGGTCAACGTGCCGAGGATGAAACCCAATTGCACCGCACTCGTCAGCAAACCGATGTCCGATGCGCCGATATGCCATGCGCGCATCAGGTCGGCGGCAGCGCTGTTAGCGCTGAACCACAGCGACGTGCCAAACAGTTGGGCGAGCGAGATCGTCGCCACGGGTCCAGGCCAGCGGGTCAGCACATGATGAAGCGATCGCCCTCTGACTGGTTTTGACAGATTCATTATTGACGTAGGCACCCGCTAAAGCGAAAGATAGCGATCCGCACACGCGCGCGCCGGAGCCGATTCGACAGACGCCGGTTTGCATGGCGCGTGCTCGCTAGTCTCCCAGAAGCGGCCTTGTAAATCTGATCGCGGTGCGCCCGAGGCGCCCAGTGATCGTATCGCCAACCTACCCCGCTGTCGAGAATTTCAATTCCACGCCAGGAAATCGACGCTACGCCCTTCACTCCCGAATGGATTCCGTCTCGACGATGCCGGCATCTGCCTGGCTGGCGTTCAACTCGATTGCAAGCTTCTTGCGATCCAGGCTGCCTTCCCAGGCCGACACCACGATCGACGCCACGCCGTTGCCGACGATGTTGGTCAGTGCCCGGCACTCGGACATGAAACGATCGATGCCAAGGATCAACACCATCGCGGTAACCGGCACGGTCGGAACCGCGGAAAGGCTCGCGGCCAGCGTGATGAAACCCGCGCCTGTCACGCCGGTCGACCCTTTCGACGTCAGCATCGTGACGAGCAGCAACGTGATTTCCTGCGCGAGCGTGAGATGCGTATTGGTGGCTTGCGCGAGGAACAACACGGCTAGCGTCATGTAGATATTGGTGCCGTCGAGGTTGAACGAGTAGCCCGTCGGCACAACAAGCCCCACGATGCCGCGCGGACAGCCCAGCCGTTCGAGCTTGTCCATCAGTTGCGGCAACGCCGCCTCCGACGTCGAGGTGCCGAGCACGATCAGCAGTTCATCGCGGATGTATGCGAGGAACCGCCAGAGGCTGAAGCCGCATAGTCGCGCGACAGAGCCCAGCACGATCGCGACGAACAGGAACGAGGTCAGATAGAACGTGCCGATCAGCTTGAGCATCGGCAATAGCGACTCAATGCCGTAGCGGCCGATCGTAAACGCCATCGCACCGAACGCACCGATCGGCGCGAGACTCGTGATCATTCGCACGATGCGGAAGAACGCCTTCGACAACGACTCGATCAGACCGGTCACGGAGGCGGCGCTCTCGCCCATCAGCGCGAGCGCGGTGCCGAACAGCATCGCGATGAGCAGCACGGGCAGGATGTCCCCTTGCACGAGCGCGCCGAGGAAGGTCTCGGGCACCATATGCATGATGAAACCGGCAATGCCGTCGCCATGCGTTGCCTGCTGGGCGTAGCTTGCCACAGCGCTGGTGTCGAGCGTCGCCGGATCGACGTTGAAGCCTTTGCCGGGCGCGAGCACGTGCGCGGCGAGCAAGCCGATTGCCAGCGCGAACGTCGACGCAAGCTCGAAGTACAGGAGCGCCTTGCCGCCGACGCGCCCGACCTTCTTCATGTCCTGCATACCCGCGATACCAGTGACGACCGTGCAGAAAATCACCGGGCCGATGATCATGCGCACGAGCTTGATGAACAGATCGCCGAGCGGTTTGAATGCAATAGCCGCGTGCGGCGCAAAGTGGCCGAGCAGCACGCCCGCAGCGATGGCGAACAGCACCTGCACGTACAGAATCGTGTAGAAAGGTTTGCGGGTGTTCATGGTGCCTCCGTTAGGGGGCAGCGAACGAAAGCGAGTGTGGGGGTTGTTCATTCGTCTCCTCCGTTTTTTGGGCAAAGCAGGTCCGTTCCCTTCTCTGCCTGGAAGAGAATCGGCGATTCGGATAGTGTCAGGCGCTGCCGCCGCGCTTCATATGACAGCGCGACGGCCAGGCGGTCACATCACCTGTGCCCAGGGATGCCGGACAAAATGCTCGCGTTCGAATGCCTCGATCTCGGCGACGCATGCCAAGGTCAGATCGACGGTGTCCATGCCTTCGATCACCATGCGTTTGTGGCGTGCGCCGATGGGATACGGGTACACATGCCCCGAGGCAGACGTCACCGTTTGTCGTTCGAGATCGATCGCGACCGATGTGCCGGGAGCGTCGATCGCCTCGCGCAGCAATGCATCGACAACGCCACGCTCCAGTTGCACGAGCAGCAGCCTGTTGTTCATCGCGTTCGAATAGAAGATCTCCGCGAAGCTCGGCGCGATCACCGCCTGAACGCCGTACTGCTGCAAGCCCCATACCGCATGTTCGCGGCTCGATCCGCAACCGAAATTGGAGCCGCCAAGCAGGACACGCGCATTCGCGTAGCGGGGCTGGTTGAGTACGCAGTCGGCGCGCGGCGCGCCGTGTTCGTTAAAACGCAGGTCGTATAGCAGGCCATCCGCGAGACCCGCCTTGTCGATAATGCGCAGAAACTGCTTGGGCATGATCTGGTCGGTGTCGAGGTTGTCGATCGGCAGCGGCACAGCGCTGCCTTCGATGATCGTGAGTCGCGTCATGGTGCTTGTGTCTCCAGAGTGCGGACATCGGTGATGCAGCCGGTCAATGCCGCCGCGGCCGCCATCGCCGGGCTCATCAGGTGCGTGCGGCCACCGCGTCCCTGGCGGCCTTCGAAATTGCGGTTCGTTGTCGATGCACAGCGTTCGCCGGCTTCGAGCACGTCGTCGTTCATCGCGAGGCACATCGAGCAGCCCGGCTCACGCCATTCGAAGCCTGCATCGATCAGCGTCTGCGCAATGCCTTCCTGTTCGGCGACGCGGCGCACGCTCCCCGAGCCCGGCACAACCATCGCGCGCACGCCGTCGGCAACGTGCTTGCCTCGCACGAGCGCGGCGACCGTGCGCAAATCCTCAATACGCCCGTTGGTGCACGAGCCAATAAACACGCGGTCGATGTGCGTACCCGTCAGCGCTTGCCGCGCGGACAGCCCCATGTAGTCGAGCGCGCGGCGCAGCGATGCGGCGGCCTCGGGTGTCGCTTGCATCGATTCGTCGGGAATAGGCTGGTCGATCGCAACGGCCTGATCGGGGCTCGTGCCCCACGTGACAAACGGCGCGATGTCGTGCGCGTCGAAGCGGTACTCGGCGTCGAAGCTGGCGTCGGCGTCGGAATACAGGTTGCGCCAGTCGTCGAGCGCGTTTTGCCAGGCCGTTTGATCGAGCGAAGGCGTGTGGGCACGCACGTAATCGAAGGTGGTCTGATCAGGCGCGATCAGCGCGGCGCGTGCGCCCGCTTCGACGGTCATATTGCACAACGTCATGCGCGCCTCGGCGGAGAGCGACGCGATGGTCGACCCGCTGAACTCGACGGCATAGCCGCGCGCACCCTGGGCGCCGATCTGGCTGATCAGCCAGATGACCACATCCTTCGACGACGTGCCGTACGGCAACGCGCCGTCGATCGTGATACGCATGGTCTGCGCCACCCGGTAGACGAGCGTTTGCGTCGCCAGCACATGCTCGACTTCCGAGGTGCCGATGCCGAACCCCAGCGCGCCAAGCGCGCCATACGTGGTGGTGTGGCTATCGCCGCACAGCACGACCATGCCCGGGCGGATCAGTCCGAGTTCGGGCGCGACGATATGCTCGATGCCCTGCAGTGGGTCGTCGGCCGCGAACAGCCGGATACCGGCGCGCTCGCAGTTGCGTGCGAGATTTTGCGCTTGCAGCAGCGACGCGGCATCGCGAATCACCCGCGGCGATTCGGCGTGCGTGGGAATGATATGGCTCACGACAGCCATCTGCTGACGCGGCCGGCGCACGCTCCGCCCACGCGCGTCGAGCGCGCTGAACGCTTGCGGACTGGTGTACTCGTTCATCAGATGGAGATCGACGTACAGCAGCACGTTCTGTTCATCGATTCGCGACACGAGGTGCGAATCGACAAGCTTCTGATAGAGGGTTCGTTTCGACATGGTGTTCATCCTGAGGCCGGTGGCGAGTCAGCGCGCTCAGGCCGTGATTGCCAGGGTGGTGAGGAAAGGCAGTATGTGCTCCAGCAGGAGCTGCGGGGCCTCTTCCGCGATGTAGTGGCCGCAAGACAGCGCCTGGCCTTGCACGTGGGGCGCGTATGGCCGCCATTCCGCGAGCGGGTCGAAGCATTTCTCGATCACGCCGTCCGCGCCCCATAGCGCCATAAACGGGCAGGCGATCTGCTGTTGCGCAGCCAGCGTTGCGCGGTCGTGCTCGAGATCGATCGTCACGCTCGCGCGGTAGTCCTCGCAGATACCGTGCGCAGTGTCGGGATCGGACACGCAGCGCAGATATTCCGCGTAAGCCGCCGCGGTGAACGGCGCAAGACCCGCGCTGCGCGCGCCCATCGTCTGCTTGAGGTATAGGTCCGGATCCGCGCGAATCAGTGTTTCAGGGAACGGCGCGGGGCGTATCAGCATGAACCAGTGCCAGTAGGCGCGCGCGAACTCGAACGAGGTCTTCTCATACATCGCCAGCGTCGGCGCGACGTCGAGCGTGACGAGGCACGTCACCGCGTCCGGGTGATCGAGCGCCATGCGCGCGGCGACACGTCCGCCCCGGTCGTGGCCGATCACCGCGAACGAGGCGAAGCCAAGGCTGCGCATGAGTTCGACCTGGTCGAGCGCCATGCGGCGCTTCGAGTAGTTGGCATGGTCGGCGGTGCCTTGCGGCTTGCCGCTGTCGCCGTAGCCGCGTAAATCCGCCGCAATCACAGTGAAATGCCCGGCGAGCGCGGGCGCAACCTTGTGCCAGATTGCGTGCGTTTGCGGATGACCGTGCAACAGCAAAAGCGCAGGGCCGCTCCCGCCCTTGATTGCGTGAATCCTGATGCCGTCGACATATGCCGACGCGTCCGTAAAACCTTCGAACATGCTTGCCTCCCGATGTTGCTTGAAGTCTAATTGATGAAATAGACGATTTGGTTTCCGAGAAAGCAATCCGATCGTAACTTTCAGGAACGAATCAAGCAGCATGAAGGAGTGGGGCAATGGACGGCTTCTCAGATCTGAATCTGTTCGCGCTCGTGGCGCGGCATCGCAATCTTGCCGCTGCGGCACGCGAGTTGGGTGTGACGCCGCCCGCCGTCAGC
This sequence comes from Paraburkholderia fungorum, assembly GCF_902833645.1. GTDB lineage: Bacteria > Pseudomonadota > Gammaproteobacteria > Burkholderiales > Burkholderiaceae > Paraburkholderia > Paraburkholderia fungorum. The sequence continues at coordinate 612,591 of NZ_CADFGE010000001.1, read as the reverse complement.
AAGCGGCTCGCGCAACTGGAGCGGCGCCTTGGCGTGCGGCTGATGAATCGCACCACGCGACGCCTCTCCCTCACGCCGGAGGGCGAGCTTTACCTCTCGAACGGCTCGCGCATCCTCGACGAACTGTCGGAGCTGGAGCAACTGGTGATGCGCAGCCGGGCCGAGCCGACCGGGTTGCTGCGCGTGAACGCATCGTTCGGGTTTGGGCGGGCACACATTGCACCGGCGGTGTCGGAATTCGTCGCGCGCTTTCCCGCGATGAAAATCCAGTTGCATCTGACCGACCGGCCGATGAGCCTGCAAGACGAAGGTTTCGATGTCGGCATCCGCTTCGGCGAGGTGCCCGACGCGCGTATCAATGCGCGTTTGCTGCTGAAGAACCGGCGCATCGTGTGCGCTTCGCCGGCTTATCTCGAGCAGTATGGCAAGCCTTCAGTACCGCACGATCTGACTCGCCATGCTTGCATCGTGCTGCGCGAGAACGACTCGGCCTACGGCACATGGCATCTCTCGCGCGGCAAGCGAACGGAAACGATCAAGGTCGACGGAGCACTATCGAGCAATGACGGAGGTACGGTGCTCCACTGGGCACTCGAAGGACGCGGCATTGTCGTGCGCTCCCAGTGGGAGATCGATGGCTATCTCGCACGCGGAGAGCTCGTGCCCTTGCTGGACGATTGGGCGCTGCCGGACGCCAATATCCATGCGATCTATCTGGAACGGAACCAGCTCTCGGTGAAGCTCAGAACGTTCGTCGACTTCCTGGGCAAGTATCTTCAAACGTCCTGAAAAGCGGGATGATGATTTAAGCTTCGTTAAAGCGCTCAAGCAGATGCAGCGCCCGGCGCTAGAATCGGGCACCCCATTAAAAATCTCAGGAGACACAGCCCCATGAGTGATCAGCCGTTCGGCCGCTCCCGTCGTGATTTCATGCGTATCGCCGTTACGGCAGGCACCACCGCCGCGCTGCCGTGGATGCAGGACGCCCATGCGCAGTCACCGGCCAACGCCGCAGGCTCGGCGCCCGTCGCGGGTCATTCGGCAAAAGGCACGCAGTTGATCCTGCTCGGCACCAAGGGCGGCCCGACACCGTCCGACCTGCGCGCCGCGCCGGCGAACGTGCTGGTGGTCGACGGCCAGCCCTATGTGGTCGATTGCGGCAATGGTGTCGCGCTGCAACTGACCAAGGCGGGCATCAAGCTGCCGGGCATCCGCGACATCTTCCTGACTCACCATCATTCGGATCACAACGCCGACCTCGGCAACCTCGTATTTCTCGCCTGGGCCACCGGTCTGCGCACGCCGGTCAATCTGTACGGACCGCCGCGCATGACAAAGATGATCGACGACTTTGTCGATATGAACGCGATCGATCTGGACGTACGCATGCGCGAAGAAGGCCGCCCGCCGTTCCGGCCACTGATCAACATCCATGAATTCGACGGCCCGCGCCTCGTGATGGAAGACGAGCGTGTACGTGTCACCTCGACACTGGTCGACCACTACACGATCAAGCCGGCCTTCGCCTACCGCTTCGAGACCAAGGACCGCACCGTCGTCTTTTCCGGCGACACGACCTACTACCCGCCGCTGGCCGAGTTCGCGAAAGGCGCTGACGTACTGGTGCACGAAGTGATGTACCTGCCCGCGCTCGAAAAACTGATGAAGACCGTCGACAACGCGCCGACGCTGCTCGATCACCTCATGAAGAGCCACACCACCACGGAACAGGTCGGCAGGATCGCCGCGGCGGCGGGCGTCAAGACGCTGGTGCTGAGCCATTTCGTGCCGGGTGGCGATCCCGCGATCACAGACGAGATGTGGGCGGCCGATGCGCGCAAGCATTTCGACGGACAGATCATCGTCGGAAAAGATCTGCAGGTTATCTGAGTGCCGGAACAAGCCACCATGCAATCCGCCGCGATTCCCCTGACATTGCTGACCGGCTTTCTCGGTTCGGGTAAGACCACGTTGCTCAATCGCCTGCTGCCGCAACCGGCGCTGGGCCGTTGTGCCGTGGTGATCAACGAACTGGGCGCGATCGGTCTCGATCATCTATTTGTCAGCACCTCGCGCGACGAGACCATCGCGCTGCTGGAAAACGGCTGTCTGTGTTGTGGCGTGCGCGACGAACTGGCTGCGACCGTGGCCGATCTACTGGAGCGCCGCGCGCGCGGCGAGATTCCCGCCTTCGAGCGGATTCTGATCGAGACCACGGGGCTTGCGCGGCCCGGCCCGGTGATCTCGCTGCTGCTCGGCGACCCGGCGCTTGAAGGTCGTTTGCAGCTCGACGGCATCGTGACGACCGTGGATGCGAAACACGGCGCCGCGCAACTTGCCCGGCATGAGGAGTCGCGTCAGCAGGTGGCGGTCGCGGACCGGCTGTTGCTGACAAAGGCCGAACTGGTCGATGCGCCCGCGCTTGCCGAACTCGAAGCGGCGCTTGAAGCGCTGAATCCGGGTGCGACGCGCATCCCGGTGCGCAACGGCGAGATTGAAGCACAGCAACTGCTCGATATTCTCACGCCGCGTGCGTTGCGGCCCTGGTTGCGCGCCGAGCCTTCGCCACGCAAGTTGCTGATGCGTGGCGCAGCGGCGTCACGTGCGGCTCATCCGGACATCGACAGTTTCTGCCTGACCTACTTGCAGGCATTGCCTATGCAGCCGTTCGAAACCGCGCTGACGGTATTGCTCGGCTATCACGGCGAACGCATCCTGCGGGTCAAGGGGATCGGCAATTTCATCGGCGAATCGCGGCCCGTTGTGTTCCATGGCGTGCAGCAGTTGCTGCATGAACCGATACGGCTCGAAGCATGGCCTGACGACGATCACACAACACGGCTCGTGTTCATCGTGCAAGGGCTCGCCAGTTCGGTGATCGAAGAAACGATCACGCATTTTCTGCGCGAAGCGGGAGTGAACGAACTAGCGGAAGATGATGCGGCGCTTTCCGATGGACCGCCTCTCGCCGCCATGGATCGCGCATCAGGTTATCGCTTGGGATAAGGCGTGCCGTCTTTGTGCACAAACCAGATAAACGGCCGTTGCAGAGGAGTGGTTGATCAGGTGATGGCCATTACCAGTGCCTTGTGGAAACGCCGCCAAAGCCCTCCAATTCTCGGAATCGGTTTTGGCAACTGAAACGATGTAATGACGGTGATCATCGAAACGCTCCCTCCGTTGTGAAGACGTTAGAGATCCTGCCCTGTGTGCGACACGCATCAATTCTATGGTCGGCTAACCGGCATGACGACATGAAGTATTATTTCCACGGCAGCGAAGCGTCGTTTTGACCTTGCATGCTTCGCTACGCTCAGCTCTCACTGGTTGCGAATATGAACCACGTGCCGACGTAAAGGAGACGGTTAAATGGAGGCAGTAGCGTTGCCAGCGGCAATCACGCCGGCGCACACCGCGCTTATCGTCATGCATTATCAGACCGACATTCTCGGGCTCTTTCCATCGGTCGCACCCGCGTTGCTCGCCAATACGCGCAAACTATGCGACGCCGCGCGGGCCAAAGGTGTCAGCGTCTATTTTGCCAACCTCCGGTTCAGCCCGGGCTATCCGGAAGTCAGCCCATTGAACAAGAATGGGCAGGGAATCAGACAACTCGGCCTCTTCGTCGACGACCGGATCGCGCCGGAGTTGGGTCGGCAGGCCCATGAACCGGTCATCATCGCGCATCGCGCCAGCGTGTTCTTCGGCACCGACCTGCAGGTACGGCTTTCCGCACAAGGTATCGATTCGTTGATTATGGTTGGGATTGCGTCGACCGGCGTCGTGCTGTCGTCGGTGGCTTATGCGAGCGACGCAGACTTCCGCCTGTACACGGTCAAGGATTGCTGCTACGACCCGGATCAGGTTGTGCATGAACATCTGTTTTCCACCGCATTCGATTCCCGCACCACGGTGCTGTCGCTCGCGGATGCTTTGCAGTTGCTCGCCTAGACGCGCGACGCCTGCTCCGGAGCACACCTGGGCTCGTGGAGTGACCTGGGGTTCGCTGGTTCAGCAGACCGCGTCTGGCCGTTTGCCACTGTTGTTTTGTGTCGCTTGAATGGAGTGAGACGTAATATGAAGAACCAACCGCGAAAGTGGCTGAGGCTTTCTCCGTTGCTTATATTGCTCGCCGGCTGCGCGGCGGGTGGCGTGCCGCAAAGCACGGCGCATTTGAGTACATTGCAATGCCGCGACCTGGCCGCACTCAGGAACAATGCGCCTCCAACCCCGGAGCGAAATCGCAGCGAACTGGCAGCTTTGAGGCAAGCGGGCTATGACCCGTCCAGGTGGTACGACCCATACTATCCGGAGGATCTGCAAGCGGCACAGCGTCAGGTCGACCGCTGGTTCCAGACGGAATGCCAGCAGGTACCACCGGCTTGACGTTAAGCTCGCCGGATCACGAACACAAACCAGACGTCTGGTCACGCCGAACACCAGCAGACATCAGCAGCGATCAGTCCAGATGCTTAACCATGAAGACCCGTTTCAAGCCTTTCTCCTCGGCCCGGTGCGTCTCGGTATAGCCGATGCGAGAGTACAGCGCGATATTCTCCGTCATGGTCTCGTGGGTGTAGAGCCGGATGGCACGGTAACCTGCCGCTCTCGCTGAGCGCTCGGCAAACTCCAGCAGGCGGCGCCCTATTCCTGTCCCCTTGGCGGAAGGTGCCACGGCTACGTTGTCCAGCAGCATCGCATCCTGTTCCGGGATGAGCACAACAATGCCTTGTATCGTGCCTTCCTGATCGACAACATAGACGCTGCCCTTGTCGATCAGGAATTCATAGTCATCCAGCATCGGTCCCGGCGGCCGTCCAATACGACGGATATAAGGCGAGTACGCATCTCGAACGATTTCCTCGATAGCTTGACGGTCGACCAGAATGGCAGGGCGGGGATCGGGATGCATGGGGTGTCTCGCATGTATTCGGCTGAAGGCATGGCCGCGAATATAGTAGCGCCAAACTGCCGCCATCGCGGCCAATCGGCACTCGCATGCTGGCTGGGCCATAATTTCTACGGACAGCTATCCATAGGAGTTCAGCAATGATAAATGCAGTGAACCCGACTCATGTCTGGTCGCCGTTCGGCGCATTCTCAATGGCCGTCATCCAGGGCGATGGCCAGATCGTCCACCTGAAGGGGCAGGTGTCACTCGATCGTCACGGGCAAGTCGTCGGGCAAAACGACCTGCGGGCACAGGTACGCAAGGTTCTGGAGAATATTCGTGACGTTCTGGCGCCGATGGGCGGGCAAATGGCAGATGTGATTTCGCTGGTTCACTATGCAACGGACATCGAGGCCTTCATGACCACAGGAGACATCCGGCAAGAGTTTTTTGCCGCGCCCTATCCAGTCACAACGACCATCCAGATCGAACGTCTATATCGGCAGGAACTGATGATCGAGATCGCGGCAATCGCTGAAATTCCTCACTCGCGGTTTCGTCACCCCGAGCAGGACCGACCAGGCGCTACGTGAGCAGCCGCTTTGAGTGGCCGCGACTAGCCGACGGCCAACTCAGGACGATGCTGGCCAACCCCGCGGGGCTTCGCACCTGACGGTAGTCGCATCGGTCTTCTCGACCGTCAGATTAACCGAGCGTGCACCGCGCGGCCGCGTGCGATGGCGCATACCTGCAGGCACAGTAAGCAACTGGCCGGACAACAGGTCGACCGATCCATCGTCGAAGTCGATGGTGAGCACGCCTTCGATAACCAGAAATGTTTCGTCCGAATCGGGATGCAGATGCCAGAAATATGGCCCGTCCATCACGCTCAAATGAACGTCGTGGTCGTTCACACTCGTCAGAATCTGATTTGAATAACCCTGGAGCGTGCCACCCGCGACCGCACCAACGTCGACCGGTTGGATCATGCCGTCTCCCTGAAGTCAGGTTGGACCAACGCTACACAGCGCGAGAGCGCCCCACCCCCAAGCATAGCCCGGTGTTAAAGCGTTCACCAAAGCAGAAATTCTCGCGAGTATGTGAGCCAAATTAACCGGTCGTTTCGCATAGTGCGCCTCAACAGACGCCCCCTTAGCCAGCAATCGAACGAATGACCCGCGCTGGATTGCCCCCAACAAGCGTATTCGGGGGAACGTCTTTGGTGACGACCGACCCGGCCGCGACGACCGAATTCTCGCCAACCGTTACGCCACCGATAATGGTCGCACCCGCCGCGATCCACACCCCCTTCCCGATCACAATGGGCGCTCCGATGGTGACGGAGCGTCGCTGCGAGGGTTCAAGGGGATGACCCGCCGTGATGATGCTTACGTTCGGCCCGATCATCACATCGTCTGCGATGTCGAGGCCGCCAAGGTCATAGAAAGTGCAGTTCTGGTTGATGAAGACATTCCGGCCGACGCGAATTTCGTCCCCACCGGCCGTATAGAACGGCGGGATCAGCAAAAAGCTCTCGTCGACCTTTTTACCAATCAGTTCGCTGAACAAGGCCCGAACTTCGTCCGCATCGTTGAACGTCAAACGGTTAAGCCTGGCGGTGAGCGCCGTTGCCCGTTTGACGTTTGCCACCATGGCCGCCGATTCCGGCGTCCTGCCGTAAATTATCCTGGTGCGATCGTCTTTCTGCATTCGTCAGTTTCCTTGGGTTGCAGCCGTATCATCGGCCACGGCAATGACACAATATCGCTGCATGAAAACGCCTGGAGGAAACATCCATGACCGCCCCGGTTCATCCCGCGTCCGACTTTCGCCGGCAGCGTACCGTCGGCATTGCCGGCATCGCGATCGCCTCGCTGTTTGCCTCTGGGCTCTGGCTCGCTGTCGATCATTTTATGTCGCCACTGCCGGGCATGGACAGCCTCGGCGCGCGGATGCTGCTGACGCTGAAATGCTGCTGTGCTGCTGTGTTGTTCTGTCTGGTGACAGGTGTGGAAGCCGTGGCGCACGAGCGATTGACCTCGCCCGCGTTCGATCCGCTGGTGGGCTTCGAGACACGCCGATTACGCATCAATCAACGGTACCTGCAGAACACCGTGGAGCAGATCATCGTGTTTGCGGCGGCGCTGTTCGGCCTGGCCGCCTACTGCCCCGACGGCTCATCCATGCGCGCGGTCGTGGCAACGACCGTGCTGTGGACCGTTTCGCGCGGCGCGTTCTGGATCGGCTATCACCACAGCGCAGCGCTGCGCGGGCTTGGGGCTCCGGGCATGGCGATCAGCATGATCGTGCTGCTTTATGTGACGAGCCGGTTTGGGTATGAGATCGCGGGGACAGCGGGGGCGATTGCGCCACTCGTTGTCTTTTTCGCGATCGAGGCGGTATTGTTCTGGGGCACTCGACCGCTAAAAGAAAGTTGATTCAATAGAGTCCGGCAAGCCGATCGAATTCGCTGGCGTGAGTCGATCAGATTGCCATGCCGTCCGTTTCCGCAAACGGGGATCGCAAGACAATCGCGTCGTCACGCTCAGGGCCCGTAGTGACCACTGACACCGGAATACCCACCTCCTGCTGAATCGCTTCAATCAGCGCCGCAGCCTGGCGCGGCAGATCGCCATAAGAGCGGATACCCCGGGTCGAACCGTCCCAACCCTCAAAACGCCTGAGAACCGGCTGCAGGCGTTGCTGCCCGGCGTTAGTGGACGGCATGTAGTCGATGCGCTTCCCGTCGAGTTCATAGCCTACGCACACGTAAATCGAATCGAAACCATCGAGCACATCGAGCTTGGTCAGCGCCAGCAGGTTGATGCCGGCGACCTTGCAGCTCTGCCGCAGTTGCACTGTGTCCAGCCAACCGCAGCGACGCGGGCGGCCGGTGTTGACGCCATACTCGCCGCCGCGCTGCCGGAGCACCTCGCCGAGTGTTCCGTCGACTTCAGACGTGAACGGGCCTTCGCCAACACGCGTTGCATAGACCTTGCTAACGCCAAGCACCTGCCCAAGGTGCGAGGGCGCGATGCCGGTGCCACTGGCCGCGCCAGCGGCGACAGTGCTCGACGACGTCACATACGGATAGCTGCCCCAGTCCACGTCGAGCATCACGGCTTGCGAGCCCTCGAACAGCGTGCGCTTGCCCGAGGCATGCGCGTGATCGAGTTGCTCCCAGACGCGTCCCACGAAGGGCAAGATTCTCGGCGCCATGGCAAGCAGATCGCTCAACATCGGGTCCCGCTGGAAAGGCTCCAGACCGAGGCCGCGGAACCACGCGTTATGGTGTTCAAGCAGTGCATCGAGCTTTTCGGCGAACAGTTCGGGGTCTGCGAGATCGCAAACGCGCAAGCCTCGGCGCCCAACCTTGTCTTCATATGCCGGACCGATACCGCGTAGCGTGGTGCCGATCGGCCTGGCGCGCAAGCGTTCCTGAGCGGCGTCGATCGCACGATGGAGCGGCAGGACAAGCGTCGCCGTCTCTGCGATCTGCAACACCGCGGGCGTTACGCGAATGCCCAGCGCGGCCATGCGGTCGATCTCCGCAAGCAGCGCCTCCGGGTCAAGGGCAACACCGTTGCCGATCAGACCAGGCTTGCCGCGCACGATACCGCTGGGAAGCAGCGCCAGTTTGTACGTCTGACCGTCCACCACAAGCGTATGCCCGGCGTTGTGGCCACCGTTGTAGCGGGCAACGATGTCCGCCTTCTCGGCAAGCCAATCCACAATCCGGCCTTTCCCCTCATCGCCCCACTGCGCGCCAACCACAACAACATTCGACATACGGTAGTCTTCCTGGTGACTTAATTGAACAGATCGAGAGCCCGATCCGGTGCCAACGAGGTGAATATAGGGGACTACAGTGCTCACGAAAATGCATATAAACTCATCATGCTTGTCAGGAAAAATCACATAGAGATCGGCCATGCCACGTCGTCTGCCGCCATTAAACGCACTGCGCGTCTTCGAAGCCGCCGCCAGGCTCGAGAGCTTTTCAGCCGCCGCCGACGAGCTGTGCGTCACGCACGGGGCCGTTAGCCGGCAAGTAGCGCAATTGGAAACCTGGCTCGGACACAACCTGTTTGAACGCCGCGGCCGAAGGGTCGTACTGACCGCACCGGGGCGCACTTATCTGTCAGAGATATCGGCGGCGCTCGACCGCATCGCGCTGGCCACCAATGAACAGCTCCGGGTCACGCGGCAGCAGATCATCAGGGTGAATGCGCCGACTACTTTCGCGTTGCGATGGCTATTGCCGCAGCTTTCCAACTTCCAGTTGACCAATCCGTCGGTGGAAGTCCGGCTGACTACTTCGGCTGAACCGATCGAACGATTACGCGACGAATGCGATGTAGCGATTCGCGGCGGCGAGCAGAAACCGGCAGGGTACGTAGTTAGCGAATTTCTGTCGGAAGTCCGCTTGCCGGTGTGCTCGCCCAAGGTGCTGGAGTCCCATCCGATACGTCATGTCTCAGACCTGGCGCATCACACCCTGCTGCATACGGCAACCTATCCGGGCCTTTGGGCCGAATGGCTCGCGGCGTGCGGCAACCCTCAGCTTGCCGCACGTCATTCGCAGCAACTGGATCACTTTTATTTGACCCTGCAGGCCGCCATTGACGGCTTAGGTATTGCGATGGGCCCGACCGCGCTTGTAGCGCTCGATGTCGAGGAGGGCCGTCTCGTGTTTCCGTTCGACGGGCCGGCCTTACCTGCGTGGCGCTACTGCAGCTACGTCCACAATGCACGCCTTGAGGACCCCGCCATCAATACCTTTCTGACATGGCTGCGCGAACTGGGGCAGCGTTTCTCACGCAATGCGTAGCGTAGACGCGTACGCGCAAGTCTCGACGCGACTGGGTTACCCGCCTCAACGTCATATCGTCCCAGCGACAACGAACCCAAGCGAACCGAAGCGGCAAATGGCAACGCCTACGCCAATCGCAGCCCCCACAACACATCCAGTACGTGTTGCGTGGAACGCTCAACGTGTCCCGCACGATGCGCAATGCCGAGCCGGCGCCACAACGCCGGGCGCAGCGGACGCATGACAATGCGCCTGTCGGGCAATGGCGTCGTAGCCTCGTGTGGCAACAGCGCTGCGCCGTAACCTGCCGCTACCAGACTCTTGATCGCGTCGTTGTAGTTGAGCTGAATGCGCGGCACAGGATGGTGTCCACCGGTCGCGAACCACTCCGTGGTCAGACGCGAGAGGCGCGTAGTCGTGTCATTGAGGATGAGAGGCTTGGCGGCGAGCCATTCAGGCGTGACGCGGGCGGGACAGCGCCAATGGGCCGGCACAAAAGCCATTACAGGGTCGCGGCGCCAAGGCTTGATCACGAGCCCGGCCACCGGAGGCTGAGGCAGCGCGACCAGCCCAACATCCAGCGTGCCGTCCACTAATCGTGACAGCGTTTCATGCGACGTGAGCACCGCAATCTGAATGTCGATAGCAGGATGGTGCTGGCGCAGCACCTCAAGCGCTTGTGGCAACAGATGCGCGATCACACCGGTCGACGCACCGAGCCGCGCGCGCCCTTCGAGCCCCTCCACCTGCCGTTGAATATCGTCTAACGCCTGCTCCGCATCCGCCAGCAGCCGACGCGCGCGCTCCACCAGCACCTCTCCTATCGCCGACGGCTTTACATGTCCGCGCTTGCGTGACAGGAGTGGAGCGCCAATGCGGTCTTCGAGTTCAGCGATGTGGAGACTGACAGTTGGCGGCGCCAGATGCAATGCACGCGCCGCATCGGCAAATGAGCCATGGTCGGTAATGGCGACCAGGGTGCGCAAGCGGTCCAGACTGATCTCTCGCATGTCGGCGTCCAGATTCAGAAAAACTGAATGTCCACGTTATGAAATTCAACTTTCTCTATTCTAACCGTGCATGGAACATAGGGGCTCGCGCTACTTACTACAACCCAGTCACCGAAGGATTTCACGCATGAGCTCACCCGTTGTTTTCATCGACGGCGACCAAGGCACCACCGGGTTGCAAATCCACGAACGGCTGCGCAACCGGACCGATCTGAAACTGCTCACGCTTCCCGCCGCGGAACGCAAAGATCCGCGGCGTCGCGCAGAGGCCATCAACGCCTGCGACATCGCCATCCTCTGCTTGCCTGACGCCGCCGCACGCGAGGCGGTGGACGCCATCGTTAATCCTGCCGTGAGAGTCATCGACGCAAGTTCCGCCCACCGCACGCAGCCGGGCTGGACATACGGCTTTCCGGAAATGGCGGCGGGACAGGCTGAGCGCATTGCGAACGCACGCCGGGTGACCAATCCCGGTTGCTATCCAACCGGCGCAATTGGCTTGCTGCGTCCACTGTTGCAGGCCGGGCTCATTCCTGACAACTACCCCGTCAGCATTCATGCGGTGTCCGGCTACTCCGGACGTGGGCGTGCCGGCGTGGAAGAGCACGAGGGGCACGGTGCCGGCAACGCGCCTTCATACGTGGTGTATGGTCTGGAACTCGCGCACAAACACACCCCGGAGATCCAGCAGCACGCCGGGCTCATGCAGCGCCCGATCTTCGTCCCTGCGTACGGTTCGTTCCGCCAGGGCATCGTGCTGACAGTGCCCCTGGAACTACGGCTGCTGGCCCCCGGCGTGGATGGCGCTACGTTACACGCGTGCCTTGCACGCCACTATGCCGAGGCGGCTCATGTACATGTCTTGCCGCTGCACGAATCGTGCGCCTTGAAGCAACTGGATCCGCAAGCGTTGAACGGTACTAACGATATGCGCCTAAGCGTGTTTCCTAACATGGAGCACGGGCACGTCCTGTTGTCCGCGGTTTTCGATAATCTCGGTAAAGGCGCATCCGGCGCAGCGGTTCAGAACCTGAACCTGATGCTCACGCAGCAATCTCGATGAGTTTGAAACCGCCGGTGTTGCCTGCGGTCCACTTGAATGCTCGACGCTGAGCATGGCGCTGGCTCTGCTCTGATAAGGACTGTACATGCCCGGTCGCTATCGTACCTGGAACGGGTGCCACGGCAGTGCGCATACGCTTAAAGCGATGCCCGCTCCAGAAATTTCCTGATCTCGACCGAGTAGACGCCAGGATGCAAGAACCGGAACATGTGGCCGGTGCGCGGCATGATGACTTCCTGCGAACCCTTTATGCCCTTCAGGAGGATTCCCGCGGCCTCTTCGCCGATCAGCCTGTCTTCCTCGGGAGTGAGGATCAGCGTGGGGACGTCGATCTTCTGCAGCAGCGCTGTATAGTCAGGCCCAACTTAACGGCAGAGATCTTTGCGGAGATACGCCGCGACCGGCTCAGTCAGCGCGATGTCGTGCAATTCCTCCGGCGATGCCAGACGCGCGGCGACAATTTCACGATTGTCGAGCCGAAGCTCGGGCATGCAATCGAGGTGCAGTTCAAAGAAGTGCACCTGGTCTCGTCTCCCGTCCCAGGAGCCGCAGACGGTGCCCGCGGGGCGCAATGGGTGCGACGGGTGCGACGGGAGACCAATCTCCTCCTCCATTTCGCGCTGCGCGGCAGCATCGGGGGTTTCACCGGGCCGGACACTGCCGCCGGGCAAATTCCATTCGGCCCGGTACGATGACTTCACCAGCAATAGCGCCCGCCCGACGTAGATCGCTACGAGCGCTCCCTCGTGGCGAGGACGCCGGAGGTGCCACCACGCGCGAGCAAGCCGGAATCCGAGGCGAAGCACCACGCGCCAGACATAGTCGATAAGCGTAGCCGGCTGCACTCGCTCAGGGCTCGGCATGAAGTCTCTCCTTTCTTTCATGGTCAGAGATGGTCAGAGGTCTTCCGGCGCGCCGCCTAAGCGGCCGTTCACAATATGTCACCCGCCAGCGTCGGGCGAACGTTCAGCTATCATGCTCCGAGCTTCCGGTTGCAAACTATATAGTCTCCGCTGCCGGTGTTTCCAGATCAATCGCCGCCCGTCCTTCGCCACTCTCTTGCTTGAAGCCGTCGTCTTACCGGCAGCAGATCCGGCTAAGATACTTTCTTTTTCCGGAAGCTACCTGCTCATGACTACGTTAGCCGATCGCCCCAACACCGCGCTTGTCGTTATCGACCTTCAGAATGAAGTCGTCGCGAAAGCATATCGGCGTGATGAGGTGCTCGACACAGTCAACACGCTCATTGCGCGGGCGCGCAGCGCCAAGGTGCCGGTCGTCTGGATCCGTCACGCCGACGAAGATCTGAAAGCCGGTAGCGAAGCGTGGCAGATCGTTGCCGAACTGGTTCCGGCAGCGGGGGAAGCGATCGTCGAGAAAAGTTATCGCGATGCGTTTGAAGCCACCGATCTCGAACAGGTGCTATCGAGCCTGAGCGTGGGCAAACTCATCGTGACGGGTGCACAGACGGACATGTGCGTCCGCTCGACACTGCATGGCGCACTCGTACGCGGCTATGACGCGCTTCTGGTCGGCGATGCCCATACGACTGAAGACCTGACGCAATGGGGCGCGCCGCCGCCGGACGCCGTCATCAGGCACACCAATCTGTACTGGAGCAATCAGCGGGCACCGGGCCGCACTGGCGGAGTCATCGAGAGCAAAGACGTCGATTTCGCATCCGGTAGTTGCTAAGGGCGAGTGATGACGTCGTAGGTCGCGGGTGCGCTCACGCACAGTGTCCGCGACAGCGTTTCAGGAAGTTCAGCGCCGCATCCTGTCGCTCACTTGCCGCCAGTGACATCGAGGAAGGTGCCGGTGATGAAGGACGCCTCGGCGCTTGCCAACCATAGAATCGCCTGCGCAACCTCTTCAGGTTGACCGCCTCGCCCCATCGGAATCGAGTCTTTGACGCGATCGACTCGCCCCGGCTCTCCGCCGCTAGCATGCATGTCAGTGTAGATATGCCCAGGGCGAATGCAGTTGACGCGTATGCCATCCCGCGCGACTTCCTTGGCGAAGCCGATGGTGAATGTCTCGAGCGCCCCCTTCGAGGCCGCATAGTCGACATATTCGTTTGGACTGCCAAGCCGTGCCGATGCCGACGAGATGTTGATCACCACGCCGCCGCGGCCATTGTAACGACGCGACATCCGCTTCACCGCCTGCTGTGCGCAGAGGATAGGGCCTATCGCGTTGACCGCGAAGACACGCTGCATCCGCTCGAATTCGAGATCCTCCAGCCGGGACTGCCGCGCAATTATCGCGGCGTTATTCACGAGCACATCGATCCGGCCGAACGTCTGGTCGATCGCGGCGAATAGCTGAGCGACCTGCTCGGGATCTGCGCTGTCTGCGCGCACCGGTAAAGCCCGGCGCCCGGCAGCTTCCACATCGGCCGCCACCGCAAGGGCAGCGGATTCGTCGGAGACGAAGCTTATCGCTACGTCGTAACCCTGTGCGGCAGCAAGCCGTGCAGTCGCCGCCCCTACGCCGCGGCCTCCACCCGTTATCAGAATCAACGGCGCCTGCGGAACAGTGTTCATCTGGTAAGTCTCCACGTGGTGGTGAAAAAAATGCATCCTGGGCGAGCCGAATAACAGCGGAGTGCGTCGCTGGCGAGCTCACGTCGTGCGCAGACGAGGACGAAGGGCAAACGCCAGGGGGAAGATGGTCAGCGCTGTGATCGCAGTCGCAATGGTGGCACCGTGTACGCCGATTCGATCGCCCAGAAAACCGTAAACAATCGGAGAAAGTGCCCCCGAAGCAATGGTACCCGTATAAAAGAGCGCAAACGCTCGCTCGGTACGCTCGACCGAAGTCAGTTCAGGCACCGTGCCATAAAGAACAGACGATGTGCCGTTGAGCATCACGCCAAGCAGTGGCAACAAGATCATGGCGGGCGCCAGTGGCAGGTAAATCACGGCAAGGATCAACGCTGCCGTGCCGCCTTCGGTTGCGAGCACAGTGCCGATTACCCCCACGCGCGCGCCGAGCCAGCCACAAACAAACTTGCCGGCGGCGCCACCGATGAAGACGAGTGCGAGCGCCGTGCCCATCATCGGTTGCGAGATGCCTTTCGTTTTCAGGAGGAATGGCAGGAAGGTCAACAACCCCATCCGCACGGCTGTGTCGAGTACGCCGATCGTGAACAGCAGTGAGAAGCCCGATCGCGAGCCGTTGCTGTTCCGGCTCGACGTTTCCTCCAGAGAAGACTCGTCTCTCGGTATCGATGGGAGAAAAAGTGCAATCACGACTGCGACTACAACGCCGATCGTCGACACGGCCCAAAGCGCATGGCGCCACGGCATGATGGTAATCAGAAGCGAGATAGCCGCTGGAAGCGCGGATTTGCCCAGGTCGCCTGAGAAATTGTAGATGCTGAGCGGCCCTCGAGCGTTGCGTCCATACGCGCGTGAGACCGCGCCTGAAGCCAGCGGATGTTGCGTGCTCGAGCCGCTTCCCGAGATGGCGAGCGCGACGCATAAGCCCAGCAGGCTTCCAGACAGGCCTGCGACGGCATAGCCCAGCGCGGCCAGAAACGTGCCGAACGCAAGCGTCGCGCGCGTGCCCAATGTGCGTGCGAGGCGTCCAGCGGGTAATTGCAGCGTCGCCATCGTGCCCGCATAGATGCCGCGCAACATGGCCAGGGCGCCGAAACTGAGTCCAAAGTCCGCCTGCCAAACGGGAAGCAACGCGTAGATCATGTCGGTGTACCCGTCGTGCAGCGCGTGCGCCGTACACGAGAGCCACAATACGCGCGTGCGTGGTACGGAGGTCGACTGACCGGGTCCGTCGGCTACGCCTGTCGTTGGGGAGGAGAAGGAGAAAAGTCTCATGGTTCAACTGAATCGCAGAAGCGCAGGCCTTGACGACAGCTTGAGCATTTGTTGCGGGACACCCATAGTCTAGGTTCGTCAAGAACACGCCACAACTGACGTAAAATTGAGTCAGCCGGGAGATAAAGTCACCATATGGACACAGACAAACGAGCGGGGAAAGACGCGGAAAAGTTGCCTCCCTTGAATGCGTTGCGGCACTTTGAGGCGGTCGCCCGCCTGGGGAGTTTCGCGGCTGCGGCGAGCGACCTGCACGTCACGCACTGGGCGGTCGGCAAACAGATTCGCTTGCTGGAAGACTGGTTCGGTGTTCCGCTCTTCGAACGCCGTTCACGCGGCGTCGTTCCTACTGACGAAGGCGCTGCTCTGCTCAACGACGTCAAAGGTGCATTTGCGCGCCTGGGCAGTTCGGTTACCCGGCTGCGTCAGGAATTCATTACGCGCCGTATCACGGGGGTCGTGCGCGTAAATGCGCTGGCAAGCTTCTCTTTATGCTGGCTAATACCGCGCCTGGCGGATTTCCGGGCTCGCTACCCGGACATCGATGTGCGGCTCTCCACAACCTCACGCAGGTTGCGCTATGTCGGCGGTGCATTCGACGTCGGCGTGCGGTCGGGACCCGAGGAGGCGACAGGCCTCGTGTCAACGACGCTGATGCCCGACTTG
Organism: Paraburkholderia fungorum; assembly: GCF_902833645.1. Taxonomy (GTDB): domain Bacteria; phylum Pseudomonadota; class Gammaproteobacteria; order Burkholderiales; family Burkholderiaceae; genus Paraburkholderia; species Paraburkholderia fungorum. The sequence continues at coordinate 596,309 of NZ_CADFGE010000001.1, read as the reverse complement.
CGCCTGCCCGCCTGCAATCCAGCGGTGCTGCTAAGCCACCCGATCAGGACGGTCGCCGACCTGCGAAATCACACGCTCCTTCATTCCACGAGCACGCGCACTGCCTGGTCCGACTGGTTACGGGGGGCCGGTGCGCCAGGCCTGCAGGGTGCCCATCATCTCGACTTCGATCACGTTTTTCTACAACTGGGCGCAGCGGCCGAAGGCCTCGGCGTAACGTTGGCGTCGCTGCCACTTATCGAGCGCGAGATTGCAACCGGGCGTCTCGTGTGTCCGATATCGGAGCCGGTGTTGCGCGGACCGGACTACACCTTGGTCGTGAACACCGATCGCGCGGACGATGACGCCGTCCTTGCATTCAAAGAATGGATCATGGCAACGGCGGCGCAAAATCCGGTAGAGCCGGCTCGCGGCGAACCTGCACAAAAAATTCGCCGAGCCAAACCGCACACGACACGATCGCAGCGCTAGTTGCGATTGCGCCCGACTCCAGCGGTCTTCAGCCATCGGTTGAGACCGTGACAGACTCCCAGTCGCGGATCTCATTTTCCAATGCGGACAACTTACCTCTCACGAGCCCGAGTGCATCGCTACCGAGTAAAAGATGCGTGGGTGGGCAATCCGCGGCGATTGCGGCGAGCATCGCGCGTGCCGCCTTTTGAGGATCGCCCAGTTGCTTGCCGCTCTTCTCCTCACGCGCTGTGCGAATGGGGTCGAAGATAGCGTCGTAATCCGCAATCGAACGGGGTGTTCGCGTCATCGAACGACCCGCCCAATCGGTGCGGAACGAGCCGGGTGCGACGGCTGTGACGGCAATGCCGAAAGGCTTGACCTCCTTGCCAAGCGCCTCGGAAATTCCCTCCAGTGCGAATTTGCTTCCGCAGTAGTACGTGATGCCCGGCATGGTGATATAGCCGCCCATCGACGTGATATTCAGAATGTGGCCACGTCTGCGCTCACGCATGAAGGGCAGCACGGCTTTCATCATGGCGACAGCACCGAACACATTCACATCGAACTGTCTGCGCATCTCGGACAAAGGCGATTCTTCCATGATGCCTTCGTGTCCGTAGCCGGCGTTGTTGACCAGAACGTCGACCGGTCCGACGGTCGCCTCGATCTCCGCCACGATGCCGCCAACGGCATCGAAATCGGTCACGTCAAGTACACGTCCAAAAGCCGCGTTCTCAGACAGTGCCTCGAAATCACGCTTTGCCTGCTCGCTTCTCACCGTACCGACGACTTTGTGTCCCGCCGCCAACGCCTCGCCTGCAAGTGCACGGCCGAAACCGCTGCTGACGCCAGTGATAAGTAGAGTTTTGCCGGATGCCATTGAAGCCTCTCCCGAATGTTATCTGGAGAGTGCATACTAGTCTCAATGACGGGGCTGTCTAAGCCATATTTCGCTATTTTTCTTGCCTAAAACTATGAACGCAAAGTGGGCCATCACGGATAATCCGGATCTTTCCGCGGCAACCCGGAAACGCATGGTTGCGCTGCTCCTCGCGTTGGCGCCCGACGAGGGCTACAACCTCACGGCGCTGCCGGGCGTCCGCATCTTGCGGTCAAACCGACCTCTGGCACGCACACCGGTTCTCTACGATCCCGGTATCGTGATCGTTTGTCAGGGGCGCAAGCGGGGTTATTTCGGCAACCGGCTTTATCTCTACGACGAACGTCACTACCTGGCCGTAGCCGCGCCCGTTCCGTTCAGCATGGAAACCGAGGCCACCCGGCAGCGCCCGCTGCTTGCGCTGTACCTCCACCTCGATTTCACGTTGGCCGCCGAACTGGCCGGGCAGATCGACCGTGAAGGCGTAGCGGAACACGTGCAGGCGCCTCAAAGCATGATGTCGACGCCGATGGATGACGCGATGCAGGCGTCCGTGCTGCGTTTCCTTGAGGCAATGCATCGGCCGCTTGAAGCCGCTGTATTGGGCCCTGGCCTGCTACGCGAACTTTATTTCCGTGTGCTCACCGGAAAGCAGGGAAGCTCGATGCGCGAAGCTTTGGCGATGCGAGGCCAGTTCGGCCGGATAGGCAGATCGCTACGCCTCATCCATGCCGGCTACGCGCAGCCGCTGGACGTGACGCGGTTGGCAGAAGAAGCCGGAATGAGCGTTCCGAGTTTCCATAGCCACTTCAAGGCAATCACACACGTTTCTCCGATGCAGTACGTGAAGTCAACCCGCTTGCACCAGGCTCGCCTGTTGATGATCCGCGAGGAGTTGACCGCGGACGCCGCGAGCCACGCGGTGGGTTACACGAGCGCGTCCCAGTTCAGCCGGGAGTTCAAGCGGCTTTTTGGCTTGACGCCGGCGGCGGAGACGAAGCGTATGCGCGAGAGCTTCGCCATTCCGGCAGCGTTCGACGATGCGACGTACGTTTCATCACACTGAGCGTGACACGCTTTGCTCCCGGGGGTAACACCGACAGTTGACGAGCGATAGTTTCGACGACCTGCTCAACCGAAACGTTAGCTGTGTCGACCACCAGATGCTCGGATTCCCACGCATCATATTGGCGTTCAAGCACGCTCCGCCATGTCGGCAGCGTGTGACCAGGGATATCTGCCCGTCGTCCGTCGACCCTAAGACGGTGCGCCGTCGCATCGGAACAAATCAGCTCGATCTCGACGATGCGCACGCCGGCTTCGAGCGCCACGTTTGCTAACCGGACACGTTCTCCAACGTGCTGCCGCGAGTTTCAATCCCAAAGCGCGTCACCACGAGCGCCGCCACAAGAAAACAGAGGGCACCGAAAACGAATACGCCATCATTCTTCCAGACTGGAAGGATCAGGCCGACCACCGTCGGTCCAATCAGCGCACCAAGCCGTCCAATGAATGAGGCGAAGCCGCACCCCGAAGCCCTCGCTCTCGACGGGTACAACTCGGGCGTGTAGGTGTAGAGCACGGCCCACATGCCAAACGTGAAGAATTGCATCAGTGCGCCGACTGCGATCAGCGCAGACGGGCTCGGACTGAGATGCGCAATGCGGCCAAATGCGAAGATCATCACCGCGGCGCCCACCAGCGTGATGACGCATGTCGGTTTGCGTCCCCATCGCTCAACCGCCCAGGCGGCCCATAGAAAGCCGGGCACGCCGCCTAGCGATATATAGACGGTGAACAGAACCGACTTCGTCACGGCGAGTCCCGATTGTTGAAGGAGCGCGCCCAGCCAGGTGTTCAATCCATAGAATCCAAGAAGTGAAAAGAACCACAACGAACCGACCGTCAGCGTTCTGCTCCGATAAGCCTTCGACCACAACACCTTGAGACCCTGCTCGCTACGCAACCCGATAGCGACCGGATTAGTCGCCGGCAAACTTCTCAATTGCAGGCGCGACATCACGGATTGCTCGATTCGCGCGACGATTTCCGCCGCCTCCACGTGACGCCCTCGCGATTCAAGCCAGCGCGGCGATTCGGGAACATAGCGGCGGACCACGAACAGAAAGACCGCCGGCATCGATTCGATCAGGAACAAGGTTCTCCAGCCGTGCGCGCCCAGCACATAGTATGAAAGCAGTCCGGCACAGATAAACGCCAGCGGCCAGTTTCCATCCATCATTGCGAGGTAGCGGCCCCGCGACTTTGCCGGAATGAATTCCGACAGCATGGTCTGCGCGAGCGGAAGCTCCATCCCCATTCCAATGCCGAGAACCAGCCGGAAGATACCCAATGAGGTCGCATCCGTAGCGGTCGAGCACAGATAGCTGCCCACGCCCCACACGATCATGCTGATCTGAAACACCGGCTTGCGGCCGAACCGGTCGGCGGCGGCTCCTGAACACAATGCGCCCAGCGCCATCCCGGCGAAGCTGGCGCTACCCAGCATTCCAGCCTGCGCGCTGCTCAGGCCAAACTCGCTCTTGATGGAGCCGAGAACAAAGGTCATCGTGGCGAGGTCGACGTTATCGAAGAAAAATGCCAGCGCGATGACTACGAACAGCATGCGGTGGTAGCCGCAAACAGGTAACCGTTCCAGCCGGCTGGCCGCGTTGCCGCCCGCCACTTCCATCCCTGTCATCTTCATGCGTGTCTCCTGTTCTCATGGGTCGAATCGAAAAGTACGGACACCGCATCGAACGGTGCCTGCAAAAATCACTATCGGACTCCAAAAGAACAGCGGCTCACGTGAAGATGCCGTCGGGTATCGCGTCTACGCCAACTTGGGAACGGCTGCGGCCGGCTTACTTGAAGCGGTTCTTGTCGAACGCGTCTGCCGGCAAGCCGGACAGGGTCGCGCCCGCGGCAAACGGGTACCGGACATAGGGGGCCTCAGGTTGACCAGGCGGAGAATATTGACCGTCCGCGAGAATGCGTTTCTTGGCCGTCATCTCGTCGATCACGCATCGCATCGCGATGATCTGATTGGCCGCGCCGTCCTCGATCGGCGTGTAGTCTTTCTCCGGTCGAAATTTGTCGAGCGCCTGGTTCTGGTGCGCGATCACGTCATTCGTCAGATGCGTGATTTGTGCCCGGCAGCGAGCGATCACACTGTAGTACTCGAGACTGGTGTTTTGCCCTTTGGGCGCTTTAAGCAGCGCCACCGGTCGATCGATTTCAATAATCAGATGCGGGTTGGCATGGATCGCCGCAGCAAATTTTCCGAATCGCGAGCAGTGAATCAGGAACGCATCGCCGACGAACGTAAAGCTCTGCGCCGTGATGTACGGGTACGGCGTGTCGTGAACCGCGGCGCGGCAGATCAGTTCGTCTTTCAGAAAATTTTCGATGGCGGGCCAGTCAGTCCACGCGAGGTCGGTCCGGCGCATGTCGGCGCACAAGTAGGTGGGAGTCATGTCGGTGTATAAGTGAAGGAGTGAATTGAATGTTGTCGGCGCGACCCGGGGCAACCTCGGCGCCGACTCGAGACACGACGGTTATCTTCGTCTGACAGGATGACGCGCAACTGCATCGCGGTGCGCGCTCCCCTGCGCATACGGGCAGTCCGCCCGCCGCGCCCATTTCATCCCGCCAGTGCAAACGTCGCTTCGACTTCCACCGGTGCATTGAGGGGCAGGCTTGCCACGCCTATCGCGATTCTTGCGTGCGAGCCTCGCTCACCGAAAATCTGGGTGACAAGCTCGGATGCCGCATTGATAACGGCAGGGGCATCGGCGAAACCGTCCGACGTCGCGACAAATCCGCCGAGTCGCAATACCTTCCTGATCCGGTTCAGATCCCCTTCCGTAGCATGGTGTGCCCACGCCAGGATGTTGACCACGCACAGTCGCGCTGCGCCCTGAGCATCTGCGACCGACACCACGTCAGGCACTCTGCCGGTAAACAGTGCCTTTCCGTCCCGCACCGGCAATTGTCCTGAAACGATCAGTTGATTATCTAAAAGAACGTAGGGACGGAATGCAGCGGCGGGAACAGCGGGTGTCGGAAGCGTTATTCCCGCTTCGCGAATGCGATCGTAAATTGTCATTACAGCTCCTGTGTTTGCCGCCCACGCGGCCTTCACGATCACTATGAACAATTAGCGCACAGCGGACGCTCGCGATAGCGCCACGATTCGTCGCGTTGACGCCATTCTGGCGATGAATAAACGGCGGGATAAGCGACACGCCTCAGTCGATGTCGGTACGCCGGAAATACTCCGTGGGGCTGCTTCCCAACGCTTTGCGGAACATCGCGCTGAACGCGCTAGGACTGTCGTAGCCGAGCTCCGTGGCGATTTCGGTGACAGGGCGGTCGTTAGCGAGCATCTGCACGGCCGCGAGCAAACGGGCCTGCTGCCTCCAGCGCGTGAATGTCATGCCGGTTTCTTCGGGAAACAGTCTAATGATCGTGCGTTCACTAGCACCAACCACCTTGCTCCAGGAGGTAACGGACGTCTCCTCGGCCGGATTCGCGACGATCCAGCGGCAAATACGCGCGATGCGTGCATCGTTCGGCATCGGCAGATGCAGCGGCTCGATCTGCAGCGGTTTGATCTCCTGAAACAGCAGTTCGACCACGAGGCCATCGCGCCCGTGTTCGTCGTAGTCAACCGGCATCTTGACGACAGACGCGATCAACTCGCGCAGCAGCGGCGAGATGGAGACCACGCAACATGCGGTCGAGGCGAGCGGCGTGTGTTCCGGATCGAAGTAGAGCGTGCGCATTTCAATGCGGCCAATTGCCTGCATGCAATGGCGTACCCGAGGCGGTACCCACACAGCGCGCAGCGGCGGCACGACCCACGAGCCGCCCTCAGCAGTGACGAGAATGGACCCGGCGTACGCGTAGATCAGCTGGCCGCGCCGATGTTCGTGATAGTCGATGAAGAACCTGTCGGGTAGATCGCGGGCCATTCCGCCGACTCGCTGCTGGATGAGTTGGTAGTCGTCCCGGTTTTCGCTCTTGCCGAACATGGCGTGTCCTCAATCAATGTTGTCACTTGCGCGCGAGCGTGCCAGCCCGCAGCGCCTGTAATTTACGGAGTGACGCGGACGCCCGAATGTTCGCTTACTCCTTCAACGCACTTTCAATGAGGTACAGGATGCCGGTTTACCGTTCGTTTAATCAAGAGGCTTTGGATCAACAATACAATGTTCGCGCCGGAATCCCCGACCATCTGGAGATATTCGCCCGCTGGTCGCAGACGAGCGCCCAGTTTCGTCGCGACCACACGGTGAACGAAAATGTGCGCTATGGCGCGGACGAAAAACAAACGCTCGATTTCTTCCCCGCGAAGGACAAGGGGCGTCCGGTCCTCATCTTCATCCACGGCGGCTATTGGCAATCGCTCGATAAATCCGACTTCAGCACAGTGGCGCTTCCCTATCTGGAAGCGAACATCAACGTGGCGGTCGTGAACTATCGACTCGCGCCCTCAGTGCGAATGGGGGACATCGTCCTGGACAACATCCAGGCGATTGCTCATCTTTATCGAAATGCACAGGCACTCGGCCTCGACCGCGACGCAATCTACGTGTCCGGAAGCTCGGCGGGCGGCCACTTGACCGCGATTCTGGCCGGCACCGACTGGACGAAGCATGATCTTCCCGCAAACGTTGTGAAGGGTGCTTGCGCGATCAGCGGTCTTTACGATCTGGAACCGATCCGGCTGTGCTATCTCAACAACGCCGTCAAACTCGATGAGCGGGAGGTGGCTGATTTCAGCCCCAAGTTCCATCTGCCCTCGACAGTTCTGCCGTTCATCCTGACCGTCGGCGGCGATGAGTCCGATGAGTTCCACAGGTTGCAGGCGGAATACCAGACGCTCCTGAATAACCATGGTCTCGACGTGCGGATCGTACGTCAACGGGACGGGCACCATTTCGATGCCGTCGACAGGCTTGGAGAGGTGGGCGGAGCACTGTCGCAAGCCGTCATCGACATGATGCGTGCCTGATCTGGAGAGTCTTGCGTGGCTGAAACCGGGCCGGTGACGACCGGTCGACATCTAAAAATATTTCGGAAACCTCAATTACCAGGTTTTTTGGAAAGAAAGACGTCCGTGCCGGCCAAAGCGTATACCGTGGGTAAGTCGGCCGCTAATGTGGGGCCTCCAGCTTCGGAGGCCCCTTCATGCAATCGCTGCTCAAACTTCGGCTCAACCGCCAGTAAGTAGCTTTCGAGTTCATCGTCCGTATCTCCGTTGAAGAATCTCCGTGAAGACAAAACCGCTCATTTCTATTCACGGGCCAGGTTGTTTGAGGAGAAAGGTGCGCACATCCATCCCGCGCGCTCATGGGATGTTGACGATCCAGGCGCCTTAGTCAAGTGTCTCGTCCTGGCCGCATCAAACCGGGCAACTGCCGCGAGTGCGAACTTGCGGCCGACTTGCGATAAAGTCCTGAATCGAATCGCTTCGCGACAACGTCCGCTTACGCAGGGAAAAAAATGACTGCCTTGCCACGCCCGGCCGGCGCCGTGCTTATGCTCGTGGATCTTCAGAAAGCCATCGACCACCCAAGCTGGGGACGCAGAAACAACCCGCTTGCCGAGCTTCAGATTGCACGTTTGCTCGACCACTGGCGGCGGCATGGCTGGCCGGTATGGCACATTCGGCACGACTCGACCGAACCCGGCTCGCATTATCGACCGGGCCAAAGCGGACACGACTTCAAACCTGAGGCCACACCTGTCGCCGGCGAGCCGGTCATTCCGAAACGGACCAACAATGCGTTCATAGGTACGAATCTGGAAGCCCAACTTCGCGCACAAGGCCATCACACACTGGTGGTCGCCGGCGTCATCACCAATAACTCTGTCGAAGCGACGGTCCGTATGGCCGGCAACCTGGGCTTCACAACCTACCTCGTAGCCGATTGCTGTTTTACGTTTGATCGAAAAGACTGGAATGGCAACCTGCGAAGCGCGGAGGACGTGCACGCAATGTCGCTTGCCAATCTGGACCAGGAATACTGCACCGTCATCACCGCTGAGACCTTGCTGGATACCGACAAGTGAGCTGACCCGCTTCGGCTGGTGCCGGCGAATTGCGACAGGTTATGGCCCGCATGCATACGATCCGAATTCTTACCTGGGGCTTTCAACAGAATGGCGAAGACCGGTCTCGTGCCCGGATGATGTCGTTCTGGACACCGATTTACCCAATCCCTGAGAAAAAATTAGTTCGAGGATGTCGATTTAGCCCCATCGCGAACGTCTGATAGATAAGTGCCGGAGTGACGTGTCCGGCACTCGACGAGACATCTGGCAAAGGAGAAATCACCATGCCCCCGCAACCGATCCCCGTTATCACCGTCTTTGAACGATCGCCCGATCGCGGCAAGGGACTGGCGCGTGACATGCGGGTTCGCTGGGCGCTTGAAGAAGCCGGCCAAGCTTACGAGGTTCGCCTTGTTTCTTTCAGCGCAATGAAGGAACCCGCGCATCGAGCACTTCATCCCTTTGGGCAGATCCCGACCTATGAAGAAGGCGCGCTGACCCTGTTCGAATCGGGAGCCATCGTGTTCCATATCGCAGAGCACCATACAGGCCTGCTACCTGACGGTGCGAATGCCCGCGCACGCGCGATCACATGGATGTTTGCGGCGCTCAACACGGTCGAGCCACCGATCCTCGATCTCCAGACCACCAGGTTTCAGGAGGCGGACAAGGCCTGGTACGAGCAGCGCCTGCCTATCGTCGAAGATCGCATCCGTGACCGGTTGCGTGAGCTTTCCGATCGCCTTGGCAACGCCGACTGGCTCGATGGTGCGTTCAGCGCGGGCGACCTGATGATGGTGTCGGTGCTGCTCAGGCTGAGAGCATCGGGTTTGCTGGACGAATACCCGAACCTCTCCGCTTATGTCGCCCGCGGCGAAGCGCGGCCCGCCTACAAACGCGCTTTCGACGCTCAATTGGCGGTTTTCACTGGCAAGCCGCCGACCGGCTGATGAAGATAAGCGCTGGCTCGAACTTGGCCGCTCGTCATCACGCTGAGTCCGGCCAAAACCGTGTGAAAATACAAAGTAACCGGTTTTCGGGTGTCGCTTCACCCTTCCCTAGTTGCTGCCAGGCCAATACGGCGCGTCAAGAGCATAACCGAGGGGCGTTTCACGATGCCTGACCAAAGCGGTAGTCAAGCTGTCACGAGGTCTCACCGGGCCGGTAGCCAATCTGCATTGGGTCAAGTCGCGGCGTCGAGGCGGACACTACTCTTTCGGCCCCGGTCACAACCTCAGGGCAGGTAAGCAGAATCGTCGACCATCGCGAGGAAAACGGCGGAGGCCAGGCTGGTTTTGATGAGCGTCAGGCCCTGCTTTAAGCCATTAAACCCCGGGCTTCCTGAAGCATCCATTTCGCAAATGCCTGCAGTGGCGCTTCACTCAACTCGATCGGCTCAGGAAGAACGAGGCAGAAGTTTTTGGCAATCGCTTTGCCGTCCGGCCAGGGCGCAACCAAACGGCCTTGTTCAAGTTCTGCCCCCACGTAAAGACGCGGCACCAACGCAACCCCCAGGCCGGCTAGCGCCGCCTCGATCAACATGGAATGGAGATCGTAACGTGCGCCGACCGCCGAATTGGTCAGCACGATACCGGCCTCTTGAGCGTATAGCTGCCATGCGTCCGGGTTCTGACGCCGGTGAAGGCGTGGCAGTTCATCGAGCGAAAGGTTCGCACCGACGCCTGCGAGCAGCGCCGGACTACAGACCGGCACTAGCACCTCCTCCAGCAGCCGATGCAAATGCATACCCGCCCACGCCGGATGCTCAAAATGGATCGCTGCGTCGAAACCGCTACCGGCAAGAATGAAGGGGTCCATACGCTCGGCAATGTGCACGGTAATGTGCGGATGCCGATCTTGAAAGCGTTTCAGTCGAGGGATCAACCAACGAGTGGCAAAGGTCGGAATCGCGGCAATATCAATGGTCGCGCCCTCGATGGGCTGTCCCATCAGATATAGGCTGTCCCGTTCCAGCCGATCCAGAATCTCGCGAACCTGCGCCGCGTATCGCGTGCCGTTGGGCGCAAGCCGTACCCGGTTTCCAACGCGCTCGAACAGCGCGACGCCCAAAAATGCCTCCAGTCGACCGATCTGACGACTAACGGCGCCCTCAGTCAGCGCTAACTCCTCGGCCGCGCGAGCGAAGCTGCCGTGTCGAGCCGCGGCCTCAAAAGCCATGAGCGCGGAATTGCTTGGAATCTTACGTCGCATTGGGGTCTCGCCGGTTGATATACGCCGACTCCAGCTTGAGCAAATGTCACTGAAGGCTGACTATATATCGATATGTGCGCGGTAAATCACAGATTAGCATTACGTTAATGCAATGAACATGGATCGTTCGCTGCAACATGCTCCCCCGTCACGAAGGATAGTCTGATGATCTACACCGTGGAATGCAGCTTCGCCGATCCCAACAGCGAAGCGGAATGGAACGACTTCTACAGCCTTGAAAAACTGCCCGCCCTCATCTCGGTCACGGGCTTCCACACGTCGCAGCGCTTCAAGTCACTAAGCGATGGCTGCCCGCTCTACCTCGCCATCCACACGATTGACAGTCTCGACGTCCTGACGGGAGAGGAATATCGCCAGAAAGGCGGCGGCAATTTTGCAAGGTGGCAGCAACACATCACCGACTGGCACCGAAATCTCTACAGCGATATCGGCATTGCGCCGGCAGTCAATGCCGATGAACTCCTGGTGCTTTGCGCAAGCGGCCCCGAGCCTCTGATCCAGATGGGCCTCACACCGTTGGCGATGCAAGCAGTCGCACTCGAGAAGTTTCCGGACCGCCGCTGGCTCGCAAAACTGCCCCGGCGAAACGCTCAGCTTGTCGAGAGCATGTCGGCAGGCATTCATCTTTATTCGCCGATGACAGCACAACTGACGCGTTCCCATGCCGTTTCGGTCGAACAGTAAAAGCAGGTCCGCGATGCCTAATGTCACTTTCTATATTGCTACGGGGCAAATGCCGTCTGATGAGACGCTTGCCGAGCTTTCCAGCGAATGCATCGAACTCTGTACGAGTGTCCTTGGAGCCGCACTCAAAAACGTTCATGTCATCTATGTCGACGTTCGGCATGGACACGGACATCCCGTCTTCGCGGAAATCCAATATCGCCTTGAGACATTTCGCACGCCCCCGGTGATGAACCTGTTCATGGAAGCGCTGGACGACGCCATCGCGCGCCACACGGGTCTCACGGCACGCATCCGTTGTTTTGGGTATGCCGCATCGACCATTCACGCCCGAAATTAGAAAGTCTTCCGGAGAAGAACCGTGTCCACCTTTAGCTTTCCAAGTCAACGAGTCGGGGATTTCACGATCACCGCAATCAGCGACGGCTACCTCACCGCCAGCCTCGACTTTCTCTCGAACATCGATCCGTCCGAGGCCTCCAGAATGCAAAGTGATGCAGGGCAGAAGGAGCCTTCCGCTATCCATATCAACTGCTACGTAGTGCGCGGAGCGGGCCGCACGATTCTCATAGACGGCGGGGCTGGAGGCATCAAACAATGGGGCGGTCGACTGAGAACCAATTTATCGCTTGCTGGCGTTGAACCGTCCGAAATCGACACGATCCTGCTTACGCACGCCCATCCCGATCATGTCGGCGGCCTAGTGGACACAGCCGGACACATTAGCTTTCCGAATGCGGAGCTTATTGCTCATCAGCAAGAGGTCAAGTTCTGGCAGGACGATGGAAATCTAAGTCGCGCCAGCGAGCGTGCCCGAGGTAACTTCCTGATAGCACGTCAAGTGTTCGACGGCTACCGCGACAGGCTTCGCACGTTCAATGAGGGAGAAGTACTTCCCGGTATCCGGGCGATGCCGCTACCGGGACACACAGATGGGCACTCCGGATATCTTCTCGAATCCCACGATCAAGGCCTGCTTGTTTGGGGCGATATTGTTCATTTTCCTCACATTCAGGTTAAATGGCCAGACGTATCGATTGCATTCGATCAAGACCCTTCGCTCGCCGCCGTCACACGATCACGGCTCCTGGACGTAGCCAGTTCGGAGGGGCTGTTGATCGCTGGGATGCATTTGGGGGAACTCGGTTTCGCACGCATAAAACGAACGGGCGGGAGTTACGGTCTGCTTTACGAGGCCGAAGCATGACGAGTGCATCTCAATCCATAGGAGCACCCAATGCTGCGGACATATCGAGGAGGTTGCCGTTGCCAATCCGTGAGGTTCGAAGCTCAGATCGATTTCAGCGAGGGCACAGTGAAATGCAACTGCACCTTCTACAGTAAAGCATGGCTCTGGCTCGTAAATGTTCGCCCGGAAGCGTTCCGCCTTCTTACCGATGAAAATGCACTGATGGTCTATCGGGGCAAAAATCCGTTTGCACATCATCCGTTCTGCAAGCGTTGCGGTGTCCACGTATTTGATCGCGTTGACATGCCAAACGAAACTGGATTCCGGTACGTCAATATCAACATCATGTGCATCGATGACCTTAACGTTGACGAAGCGCTGAGTGCACCGATTGTCTACGTCAATGGCCTGCAGAACGATTGGAGCAACCCGCCATCGGAAACCCGGCATCTTTGATTCTGTCGATCCCCAATGATCTCGGTCGCAGTGTCGAACCACCGAAGCTGGCAGACCGCAGCCAGACGGCGACCGTCCCAGTTCGGCCCGTTTTAGGGAGAAATAAAAAAACCGCTATCCGTGAGGACAGCGGCTTTTCTTGTGACGACTGGCGAATGAGAGGCGCTTGTTTGCTGTGCGCTTACGCCGGGTGATCGTCATTAAGTGCCGTTATTTGGGAGCAGGCGACATCGTGGTCGGGGTTGCCAGCGTGTTATTGGTTCCATAAGCCGGCGTGTCGGATGTCGAGCCATTGTTCGTGCTCTTCTGCGGGCGCGAGTTCAGCGACCCGGTGCCCACGCCGCTGTCCGAGTTGGTAGCGCCGGGCGTGCCGTAGCCGCTCGTTGCATTGGTGGCCGGTGACACCGTGGTCGGAGTCGCCAGCGTGTTGTTCTGCGCATAAACACCGCCCGACAGCGCGAGCGCGGCAACGGCCGCGATTGATGTGCTAATTACCTTGCTCATGATCCGTCTCTCCTTGATTGGACTGGAATATCGACGCAGACGATCGCCCCTGCCTAACCACGAATTGCGTAATCATCGAATTTCACGAGATCGTGATAATTGGCGGCTACAACCACATGTCCGCTTCGATATCGAGAACAGTGTAAAACATCTAATCAAATGATGTTTTGAAGCTGCCCAATTGGTCGTCGAAGCACTCGGGCCATGGCGAACAGGTGTCGCGGATTCATTCAGAACGACATACTGGACGCCGCAGGTCGAGGAGCGGTTCGACAATGATTAAGGAACCAGGCGGCGGTCATTCGGGAAGCTGGCGAGAAAGCCGAAGGGACGCAAATCTTACAAATATCTGAGATCATTCCGGATCGTCAGACGTGAAATACAAGTAAAAAGCGGACAGATGGACAATCTACACAAGGAAGTACAGCAGGAAGCGCTTGAGGATCAGGGGATTCGCACGTTCAGCAGGAACCGTAATGCCCCTAAACGCAAAAAGCGCAGGGCGACGCTCACCGAGCGTATCTGCTATTTCCTGGCTTTCCTGTGCGCGCTGGGACTAATCGGAATAGTGGTAGTCCATTTCATGCCGGATCCTCCAGCCGATATCCAGTAAGTCGCGTCGAGGGGAAGTCGTGGCCAATCACATCACAAACAACGATCCCGAGCGTACCGGGCACGCGGCCGGGATCAAACGGATTTCTCCCGCGTCGTGACGGAACGGGAGACGGTTAGCGCGAGCACGAATCCACATTTCGCTCCACACCGAAACGTTCGCCTGCGGGGCGCTTGCCTGGTAGTTGGCATAAGCGCCTTCGAAAGACCTGGGCGGCAGCTTGTTCCTCAACTTGCAATTGTCATAGCGACGGTTTGCTACGCCGCGGCGGCTATACGTCCGCATGGCTGGGAATGGGGTCGGGCAAGGGCCCTTGCCGGCGCCGCCTCTCTCAGCGCCTGGGTCGAGAAAATACGTTGATGAGATTCCCGTCCGGGTCGCGCAGCAACAGCGAGCGATTGCCCCATGGCATCAACGTCGCCGGCATAACGATGTCGGTCCCCAACGCATTCATCCGTTCGAACACTGCATCAACGTCCTCCACCTCAAACTCGAGGATCGCCGACCGATTCGCGGCCGCAGTGGCGGCGCCGGCATTGAAAAGCTTGATCAGGTGCTCAGACGAAATCGCCAGTACCGCCCCCTCGAATTGTATTTCCGCGAACCCATCAGCCGGCCGTGCAGCTTCGAGACCGGAAAGCTTCTGGTAAAACTCGACCAGACCTTCGATATGCTGAGTAACGACACGAACAGACGCAAACTTCATTTTGAGCTCCTGGCCATGAAAGGAAGCTCAGTCTACGAGAGCATACTGTCAGATTCTGGCAGTATCGTGCGGCTAGCCAGATGATTGACTTTGCGCCATTCACGAAGCAGCGTTGAGCGTCTCCTGGGATAGCGCTCCTCCATTTCCTCGATGTTCAGGATGCGGTCCGAACGGAAATTCCGGAAATCTGCGCGAAACTCACACCAACACATCAGCACGCGGGCCTGGTCGAAATACACCAACGCAAATGGCCAAACGATGCGCTGCGATTCAGCACCACTGGCGTCCACATAAGTAATATTGAGCTTTCGCTCTGCCCGGACTGCCGCACGCAGAAGATCCGACGAGACTTTGTAGGCGTGCCTCTTCAACGGCGCACCGACTAGCAGCGACGATTCCTCCAGTTCGCGGCGCAGTTCCGCCGGCAATACGGCCGCTATCTTCGCAAGCGCGCTCAGCGCACCGTCCGATAGCGTCCTGTCGCAGCGATCAGCCACCCAGCGCATGCCAAGAACCAAAGCGTCGAGTTCTTCGGAGCGAAACATCATGGGCGGCAGCATGAAACCCGGTTTCATCAGGTAACCAACGCCCGGCTCCCCCTCGATCATTGCTCCTTGCGCCTGCAAACTGGCGATGTCGCGGTATAGCGTGCGGATACTCACACCGAGCTCCTCGGCCAAGGCTTGACCGCGCACGGGACGTCGATAGCGCCGTAGCACTTGCAGGAGACTAAGAAGACGTTCAGAGCGAGCCATATGTTGATCCTGATATCGGCAAGTAAATCGACGACGCTGTCGGTTACTTCGAGCTGAATGCAACAGGTTGCTTCCAGCCGGATATCGCATTGTTGACGATCTGTGTGGCTCTGTCGAACGTATCAACCTGCGCGAACCCGCACGCTCGTTGGCGGTCGACGGTCGACCTTGCAGACGCAACCGCGAGCTTTCCGTCTTTACGCTGATGCACGCCTGCGACCCCCGCGCTTCCTTCGTCAGAAATCGTGCTGCATTCGAGTCTCTCGGATACGAAGTCGCGCGAGGCCTTGCGTACGGTCGCGGCCGCATTTCGGGAACATCGTCAAACCGCGTAGCTCGCCTTGGCCTCTTGCAGATAATCCGCAAGCCGCTTTGGCGTGCGGCCGATCAGCGATTCGAGATGGTCCGTGACGATGGACAGATTGCCAGCCCGAACCTCCGCCTCAATCGACACCAATAGCGAAACAAAACCGTCAGGAACACCCGCCGCTTTCAGCCCCGTCGCGAATTGCTCGTCAGTCACATGGACGACGGCAAGAGGCTTGCCAGTAGCACGGCGCGCGAGGTCGGCGATTTCTTCGCTGGACAGCGCCTCAGTACCTGTGAGCGTGTAGGTCCGGCTCCCGGAGGTCGACGTGGCCAGCGCGGCGGCAATCGCTTCAGCCATCTCCTCTCGTCCGGCGCTCGACGTTCTCCCATCTGCAGTTGCCGAATACCATTGGCCGCTTTTCAGAGCATCAGGGAGCGACCTGAGCAAATTTTCGTGATACCAGCCGTTTCGGAAAATCACGTGCGGCAAACCTGTGGCCTGGATGGTTCGCTCAGTTTCCAGATGGTCCCGTGCGAAGGTCAGAAACGAGCTGGCCGGATTGGGCATCGACGTATAGGCGAGTCGCTTGACCCCAGCCTCAGCGGCCGACAGTACCGCATTGCGATGCTGCTTCAATCGTCTGTCGGCTCCATCCACGGCATCGGTTGAAACGATGAGGGCAGTACCGACGCCTTTGAACGCTTCGGCCAGACCTTGCAGGTCTTCGAAGTCCGCCTGGCGAACCTCGATGCCCGCTGCCGCAAGGTCAGCCAGCTTTTCGGGGCTGCGGGTGCCGGCGATGATACGGTTTGGCGTCACGCCTCGTGCAAGCAGATGCTTGATAACCAGTTGACCGAGTTGACCGGATGCACCGGTGACGAAAATGGTGTCGCTCATGGACCAGCCTCATTCTGAGTGTTACTCTCATTTTGAGAGCACCTCGATATTCAGGTGTCCGCGCTCTTCCGTAAAGAAGGCAGTTTTTCAGGAGATAGTTACCCGATGGGAACCACCAAGGCGGTGCCCGGCGCGCTCAAAACGAGGCTTGACGAGGCGCGGGCAAAATACGGTGCGTTTACGAATTGCCCGGCACGCGACGTCATGGATGTCATCGGCGGGCGGTGGAGTTCATTGCTAATGATGGCGCTGGCCGAGCGCCCACATCGATTCGGTGAGCTTCGCCGGTTGGTATCGGACATTTCGCAGCGCATGCTCACGCAGACACTTCATGAGTTACAACGCGACGGCTACGTACATCGTGAAGTCTTTCCTACGAAGCCACCGGGTGTCGAATACAGCCTGACCGACCTCGGTCGTTCGATGTTCGACGCGTTGAACGTCCTGATTCAGTGGGCCGACGAAAATCATGCCGCGGTCACTGCGGCTCGCCTGAACTTTGATGGCGAGAGGGAATCTGCGTAAGCGGCGGCGCGGCATCGGCGCTAACCCGCGTATAGATCGCGAGTTTTAGCGCGGGGTCATCGTTCGACTGAAACGTCGCGTACTCGTAGCGCTGCGTTGCGTGCTGCGCATGCACGAATACTTTCTGCCCCGACACGCCGCTGCGCACGTCGTGTGTGCTCCACCACTGCGCGAACTCGCCGCTGTTCGCGCGCAGACGCTCCACTAGTGCGACGAACGCTGGGTCGCCCGCATACAGATCGTGGCTCACGCGAAACAGGGCGATCATGCGGCGCGCCTCGTCGGACCAGCTTGCGGCAAAGAGCCGACGCGCTTCGGGCTCGACGAACATGTAGATCAGGATGTTACGGTCCGCTTCGGCGAGGCAATCGAAGCCGAACAGGTCCGCCGCGGCAGCATTCCACGCAAGGAGATCCCAGCGCCGGCCTGTCACATAAGCCGGGTGGTCGAGACTTGCAATGAGTCGTTCGACGGTGGGCGGCACGCTCTCCCGCACGAACTCGCGTGGTTCGTCGCGCCGCGCGAGTGCGCGCAGGTGGGCCGCTTCGGCCTTGTCGAGCCGCAACGCCTGCGCAAGCGCATCGAGCGTCGACTCCGAAGGGCTGACGACGCGCCCCTGCTCCATCCGCACATACCAATCGACACCGATGCCGGCCAGTTCCGCGACCTCTTCGCGCCGCAGCCCGGGCGTGCGGCGGCGCCGCCCGTTGTTCAGGCCTGCCGCATCCGGTGTCAGCTTCTTGCGCCGGGAGCGTAGAAAATCGCCGAACTGAGTTCGAGTCGTGGCGGTCATCGCTTGTGTTTCGTGCAGGGTGGTATCGGGCAATCCTAGGAGTGGAGCGAGCCTTGTTGCCAATTTTACGCCTGCCAGAATCGTCCTGTTCCCCACCCATCGGACGGAAAACACTATGAAAGCTGCAATTCTGAAAACGCTCGGTAGGCCGCTCGAGATCGAGGCAATCGCGGATCCTTCGGTCGGCACTGGCGAGGTCATCGTGGACGTCGTCGCGACGCCGGTTTTGTCCTATGCGCAGGAAGTGTTCAGCGGCGAGCGCCGCTACCCGATCGAGCTGCCGATCGTGCCCGGCTGCGGCGCGATTGGCCGCGTCAGGACGACCGGTCCGGACGCGACGCGCCTACAACCGGGCGACTGGGTATTCTGCGATCCGACCGTGCGCTCGCGCGACGATGCACTGATGCCCGACATCGTGCTGCAAGGCTGGAGTTCGCGCGGCGAGGGTGGCAAGCAGTTGCAGCGCTACTTTCACGATGGCCCGTTCGCCGAGCGCTTGCGTGTGCCGACCGAGAACGCGGTGCGCATCGGCGACCTTGAGCCGGCCGATGCAGCCCGCTGGTGTGCGCTCAACACGCTCCTCGTGCCGTATGGCGGGCTGCTCGCGTCCGATCTGCGCGCGGGCGAGATCCTGCTCGTGAGCGGCGCGACCGGCAACTTCGGCAGCGCGTGCGTCGCGGTGGCGCTGGCGATGGGCGCGCGATGCGTGGTCGCGCCGGGCCGCGACGCAAAGGCGCTCGCCGATCTCAAGCGCCGCTTCGGCGACCGCGTACGCACCGTGGCACTGACCGGCAACGAAGCCACGGATCGCGAACACATGCAGCAGGCCGCACCAGGACCGATCGATTGCGTGATGGATCTGATGCCGCCGTCGGTGTCCGCGACAGCGGTGCGCGCCGCGGTGATGGCCGTTCGTCCATATGGGCGCGTGGTGCTGATGGGCGGAGTCGGCATGTTGGGCGGTCCGGGGCTCGAACTCCCCTATCCGTGGATCATGCGCAACGACATCACGCTACGCGGCAAGTGGATGTATCCGAAGGAAGCGGTGACGTTGATGACGGGTCTGATCCGCGGAGGGCTGCTGGACCTGGGGCATTTCGATGTGACGACTTTTGCACTCGATGATGCGAACGAGGCCGTCGCGCATGCTGCAAAAAACGGCGGACCGTTCAGGATGACCGTGATCGCGCCATAGCCTGGTTGCTGCATTTCAGGAGGCGATTCCGGAGAATTTCCACGAGCGAACTCCCCGCACGGCTCAGCGGCTGACGCTCAAGGAGAGCCTGCGCGTTGGCGCCGTGAACGGGTTCCAGATAGAGGTCGAAGTCCTGACTTCAGTTATCAAGAAGCGCTGCAACCTGGCTTGCCGTCGCCTTGGCCGATTGCGGATTCTGACCGGTCACGAGGCGACCGTCGGTGACCACTTTCGAGACGAACGGCAGCAACGCCTTCTCGTACAACGCACCGCGGCGGACCATTTCCTGCTCAGCGTTGTAGGGCACCTTATTGGCAACTCCCGCGAGTACTTCTTCGACCCAGGAATAACCGGTAAGCCTGCGTCCGGCGACCAGCAGCGCGCCGTTTGAAAGCCTGGTGTTCAGCAGACCGCAATAGCCATGACAAACGGACGAGACGATTCCGCCACGCTCGTAGATGTCGCGCGTGATTCGCTGCAGAGGCTCGTCGTCCGGAAAGTCCCACATGACGGCGTGGCCGCCTGTGAAATAGATCGCGTCGAAGTCCGCCGGATCGATCTGGTCGGGACGGCTGGTTGCCGAAAGCAGCGCCTGCCGGCTTCCGTCGTTGAGCCATTCCGTCACCGAAGCATCGGCGAGGGGCCACTTAAGCGAGCGCGGCTCGAGCGGCGAAACTCCGCCTTTCGGACTGACGATCTGCTGATCGTAGCCCTTCTCGCCGAAGACGTGCCACGCATGCGTCAACTCCGACAGCCACAAGCCAGTAGGCTCGGCCTGGTCGGCATAATTGGCGACGTTGCTGACGACGTGCAGTATGCGTTTTGCCATGTTCAAACATCCTTTTATTGTTCCCGTGCGGACATCGCAGACACTGACCTGGCGGGACCTTACCAGTCACCGGCGATTCGCCTTCCCGAGTGCCTTCACATCGCCCGACGCGAGGACGGGGCTTGCCATTTCGCCACGGCGCATCCGCGACAGCACTCTCTTTGCGTTAGTCGTGCAATCGATCTCGACCGGCTTGGCTTCAATCTCCGCGATCAGCGACACGAGATGCGTTTTGCTCTGCGCCAATCGCGCTTCCAACGCTTCGATGTCCTGCACCTTGAGGCGGAGCGTTTCAAGCAACTTGCCGTGTTGCCACTGCGTCGGATCGGGCGGCAGCAGCATGCCAATTTCATCGAGGCTGAAGCCGGCCTTCTGCGCGGTCGCAACCAGATCGAGCACCAGCACGGCCTCGGTGGGGTAGGTCCGATACCCATTGGGCTGGCGTTGGACGGCCTTCAGCAACCCAATGCGCTCGTAGAAGCGGATACGTGACGGGGTCAGTCCGGTGCGCTCCGAAAGTTCTCCGATCTTCATAGACTCGATACTCCGCCGTTATTCCAGAATCCGCGCCCGCGTGACGCTCGTGGCGGATCCGCAGACCTGCCTATTGCTTCAAGCTTAATCAAAGGCCGTCAGACGCGTGGGCAGATTCAGAACCACTTGCGCGTCCTTGACCACGTCGAAGCGAACAATTGTCGAGACACCCAGTCCATCGAGAAGCTGGCTCAACGGGCCACCGCTACGCACCAGTTCTACGTTCCGGGGAAGAATGCGTTGAGCGGACGATAACGTATTGGTCTGAACCGAAGTCTGATGCCATTGACCGTCGACCACGTGCACCATTGTCGACGTCCCCATCTGAGATTGCGGCGCAGCGCTGTGTAGCACGGGCAGCGGCGCGCTCAGCGCCAGGTCCGGCCTTCCGTCGAGGGACGATATACCGGCTTTGACGCCCGCACCGAGATCGACGGTGATTGCCGCGAGCCATTTGGGTAACTGGTAGCCATACACCCCACGCACTCTCGCTATTTCGGTGGAAACCGGGAGCGCAAGGACGTGCGCGAAAAAGCTTCGACGCCGCATTGAATCGAGCAGTTCGAGCAGATGCGACCCGCGCGCGCCAGGTCGGCGGATAACAACGGCGACCGAGACCTCATCGTACGGATCGTTATCGCAAACGGCGTACGAAAAGAATGTCAGCGCCACCAAGCCGTAGCCGGGCAATGCGTGCAACGGCTCAAGAGGCGTCGGCAGCGCGGCGCGCAATCGCGCCAACGGGGCTAGCATCAGGACCTGGACACTGCTGGTGCGGTAGTAGAAATTCGGCGCCCAGATCGGACCGACCCGAGACTCGACCTGATGCTTCGGTATTCTGCGGAAAAAGTCTATGTTCCCGACAGCGGGGTCCCGCGCCACCTCGTCGAGGTTCGGATTCATGCGGAAACGGTCGTAGTATCCGCCCTCGATAACTTCAACCTTGTGTGATCCAAACTCGACCTGTGTGAACCGCCTGTCCATATCCGTTGACCTTCCTAGATGGTTGCCTGCAGGCCGTCGTAGCAAACAGATCGCTTCCTGCAGGA
Organism: Paraburkholderia fungorum; assembly: GCF_902833645.1. GTDB lineage: Bacteria > Pseudomonadota > Gammaproteobacteria > Burkholderiales > Burkholderiaceae > Paraburkholderia > Paraburkholderia fungorum. Next base: position 574,643 of record NZ_CADFGE010000001.1, on the reverse strand, counting down.
CATACTCTAAGATTCAACTCAACTTTAAGGTCAAGCATTTCGGCACGGCTAATTCATCACGACCTCAGGAAAGCCGACAATTGTCAGGTGGTGAAACTTCGCGCCAGGGGATCAGCGCGAGCCCTTCTTCCGTTCCGGCACAACCCCGTTTTCGCGGAGACGTCCCAACACCCACTCTTTTCTGTCTGAACAATCCAGATTTGCCGGTCTGTTTTCGATGCTCTCAATGGCTATGAGTAGTTGCGCCCGATTCTGATTCAAGCGCTCCTGCATCGCTTCGATTTCGGTCACTTTCTGCTTCAGCGCTTCGACTAACGATTCATGTTGCCACGAGCCCTGATCCGTTGGCAGCAGATGCCGGATCTGTTCAAGAGAGAAACCTGCGCGCTGGGCAATGGCAATAATCTCGAGTATCGTCAACGCCTCCGAAGGGTAGTCGCGATAGCCGTTCGCCGTCCGCTCGACCGCCTTGATCACGCCGCTTGCTTCGTAGAAGCGGATACGAGACGCGCTCAGGCCGCTGAGTTCCGCCAGTTTTCCGATCTTCATATGGCACTTTTAAAAAGTATTGACCCTAAAGTTCACTTTAATCCTACAGTTAAAAGACGGTCAAGCAAGGCGTCCACAGGCTCCATCCGACAGACGGAGCAGTACGTCAGCCTGACCGGCCGCGATCAGACGCATCGCACCGATTGACTGCTAACTCATCACCGGAGAAGCAAAAATGGGATTTGTCACAACGAAGGATGGCGTCGATATTTTCTATAAGGACTGGGGCCCGCGTGACGCGCAGGTCATTTTCTTTCATCACGGATGGCCGCTCAGTGCAGATGATTGGGATGCCCAGATGCTCTTCTTTCTGGCCAAGGGTTTCCGGGTCGTCGCGCATGACCGGCGCGGACATGGAAGGTCGAGTCAGGTGTGGGACGGCCATGACATGGATCATTACGCCGACGACGTTGCGGCGGTCGTGAACCATCTCGGCGTGCAGAAGGCGGTACACGTGGGCCATTCCACGGGCGGCGGCGAGGTGATCCACTATGTCGCTCGCCATGGCGAAGACCGCGTTGCCAAGGCGGTCCTGATCAGCGCTGTGCCGCCGATCATGGTCAAGACGGAGAGCAACCCGGGCGGCCTGCCCAAGCAGGTGTTCGACGATCTTCAGGCACAGCTCGCGGCCAACCGCGCGCAGTTTTACCGCGACATTCCTGCCGGCCCGTTCTACGGTTACAACCGGCCCAATGCAAAGCCGTCCGAGGGCATCATCCAGAACTGGTGGCGGCAGGGCATGATGGGTAGCGCGAAGGCCCACTATGACGGCATCGTCGCCTTCTCGCAGACGGATTTCACCGAAGACCTGAAAAGCACCACCATTCCCGTTCTGGTCATGCATGGCGACGACGACCAGATTGTTCCCTATGCGGATTCGGGACCGCTCTCGGCGAAGCTGGCGAGGAACAGTACGCTGAAAACCTACGCTGGTTTTCCTCACGGCATGCCGACGACCAACGCCGACACGATCAATGCTGATCTGCTCGCGTTCATCAAAGAGTCATAAAGCCGTCAACGGCGCGCGATCGCGCCGATGCTGACGTATGCAGGCAAGTCAACGAGCTACCCACGGGTGGCTCGTTCCGTTTTGAGCCCATCGTCAAAAAAATGCTTGACCTTAAACTTGACTTCAAACTTAGAGTTGCAACACGATCAATCGAGGTGTTCCTATGAACGTGTTCGACAAACTGACTCTCCCTAACGGTTCGGTCATCCCCAACCGTATCGCCAAAGCCGCCATGGAAGAAAACATGGCGGATGCCAGCCAGGGTCCATCAGAGAAACTGATGCGGCTCTACGAGGCGTGGGCCAACGGCGGCGCCGGCCTGCTGATAACGGGCAATGTAATGGTCGACAGCCGCGCCATGACGGGACCCGGCGGCGTGGTCCTGGAGGACGATACGCAACTGGCGAAGTTCGCGCGCTGGGCGCAGATCGGCCGATCCAAAGGCGCACAGTTCTGGCTGCAGATCAATCATCCGGGTCGTCAGATGCAAGCCAATCTTGGCCAGCCGACATGGGCGCCTTCTGCGATACCGCTCGACTTGGGCAAGTTGTCGAAACGCTTCAATACGCCGCTCGCCATGACGCAGGAAATCATCGACGACGTGATCGTGCGATTTGCCCGTACCGCGCAACTCGCGGAGCGGGCGGGATTCACGGGCGTGGAAATTCACGCGGCCCATGGCTATCTGTTGAGCCAGTTTCTTTCGCCGCTCGCGAACCGGAGAACGGATGAATGGGGAGGATCGCTCGCGAACCGCGCGCGTCTGCTACTGGAGGTTGTCAAAGCGGTTCGTGCCGTGGTTTCTCCGCAGTTCTCCGTTGCCGTCAAGCTGAACTCAGCCGACTTCCAGCGCGGCGGCTTCACTGCCGACGACGCCCGGCAAGTCGTCAAACTGCTCAACGGTTTGAAAGTGGATCTGGTCGAACTGTCCGGCGGCAGCTACGAAGCACCTGCCATGCAGGGCGAAGCTCGTGACGGTCGCACGTTGGCGCGCGAGGCCTATTTCGTGGAGTTCGCACGCGACATCCGGAAGGTGGCGGAGATGCCGGTCATGGTCACCGGAGGGATCCGCCGTCGGCAAATCGCCGAACAGGTGGTCAAGAGCGGCGTGGACATGGTCGGCGTGGGCACCGCTCTCGCGATCGAACCCAGTTTGCCCCAAGCCTGGCAAGGCGGAAAAGACACTGCGCCGCAGCTTTCGCCGATCACCTGGAAGAACAAGACGCTGGCTTCGCTCGCGAACATGGCGACCGTCAAGTTCCAGTTGCGCAAGCTAAGCCTGGGCATGAAAACCGATCCTAAGGTGTCACCGCTGCGCGCGTTGATTCTGCAGCAAACAACTGACGCATGCCGAACTCGCAAGTACAAACGCCTGATGGCGCAGCGGGCAACGTGATTGGGGGTGGCCGGACCTATTGATACCCGTTGTACTGCGCGGCGGCTCGGCTCACCCGCTACCAGATGGCAACGGGTCTTCCGGGCTTCGCGTGGGTCCAGCCCGCTGCCGTAGGGCTAAGTGGGCGTGTCGATCGGCCTAGGCAGCCTGTTAGTGATCTTAATATGATGATCTCACTACTTTAAAGGCATGGGAAATGGCCGGATAGTTAGCCTCTGACCACCAGGGAGGCTTCAGCATGCGTATTTTTCTTACGGGCGCGACAGGATTCATCGGTTCGGCTCTCGTTCCCGAGCTCATCCAGGCAGGCCATCATGTGATCGGTATGACCCGCTCGGACGACGGAGCCCGGGCACTGGATGCCGCCGGGGTCGAGGTGCATCGCGGAACCCTTGAAGATCCGGAAAGCTTGCGCAGCGGCGCCGCGAAGGCAGACGGGGTCATCCACACGGCCTTTGACCACGATTTCTCGAGATTCGTCGAGAATTGCGAGAAGGACAAGCGCGCCATCGCCGCGCTCGGTGACGCACTCGCCGGCTCCGACCGACCCTTGATCATTACCTCGGGGACAGGAATGGGCAGCGGTCAACATGGCGAGCCGGCCAGCGAAGACGTCTTCGATACCAGCCATCCGAATCCGCGAATCGCATCCGAACTGGCTGGGAATGCGCTGCTGGAGGCGGGTATCAACGTGTCCGTGGTGCGACTGCCGCAGGTTCACAACCCGTTCAAGCAGGGTCTGATTTCACCGCTCATCGAGTTCGCTCGCGAAAAAGGCGCCGTGGCCTATGTGGGAGAGGGCCGCAACCGCTGGCCGGCGGGTCACCTTTCCGATGTCGTGCGCCTCTACAGGCTCGCCGTGGAAGCGCGTGAACGAGGCGCACGTTATCACGCGGTTGGCGAAGAAGGCGTCAGCAGTCGGGACATCGCTGAGGCGCTTGGTCGAGGCCTGAACTTGCCCGTCGTTTCGATCGCCCCAGAAGACGCAGCGGCACATTACGGATGGATGGCGATGTTCGTCGGTCTCGATATGCCGGCTTCCAGCGCCCGCACGCAGGCGCGGTTGAACTGGCATCCCACGGGTCCGACGCTTATCGCCGACCTCAACGAAGCGCGTTACGTTTGATCATCTTCGCTGGTGCGGCGGCCGGCTGGTTTGCGAAATGCGCATGGTTCAATCGCAACGTTCTGGTCGTCGAGCGTGCCGATCTTGTTGGTACGTGATCGGCAGCTCGCGACCCTGAAGGGACCTTCAACTCACCCAACAGCGGCCATTCAAATGTTGCATCATTGGTAGCATAATCAACGAGCATGGCTGATTACCGACCAATCAATGTCCCTAGACGAAATCAATTCAGGATGCTCCGAGCTATTTGATGCGTGGTGCGAACGGCGTGCCGTTCGCCCTTTGCGACATTTGCTCTCGGCATGGCCACTGACGAGCGGCCTGACCGACGATTGGGGGGCGCTTCGCGAGGCCTTACGAGCATTGCGAGCAGATCGTCGTGCAGAGATTCCCGATACGGAGCTTGGTCGAATTGAGGATTTGATCCGCGCTGTCGACGTCATCGTCTTTCGGCAGTGAATTGCCTATCGACCACTGCGGCTGGAAATCCAAGCTCGAACGACGACATCGACAGTGGCCACCACCGTATCCCAATCGTCAGGATCGAGTCCGTGCGCATCGATCCCGTTCAGCGCTTCAGCTGCCAGTTGCGTCGAGCGGGCAGTCGACACGTTAAAGCGCCCTTGGATAAGCGTCGCTGTTCTTCGCAGGGTTTCCGGGCTGTAGCGCTCAGTCACGGGCATTCACCCATTTGTTGAGTCTTTTCGCAAGTTCGTAAATTTCGCATCGAAGTTCGTCGAAACGCTCGTTGTCGTCGTGGGGGACCAGCACTGAGGCCCCACCACCGATCCGCTGAAGAACAACATCATTGAGACTGCCCATGCCCCCGTATGCTGACAGTAGGTGTTCCACGCCGAAGCCATCATGGAGGCGAATGAGCCTCGCATCTTTGGCCAGCCAGTCCGCCCAATGAACTTGGCCGTAGGAGCGCAGCAATGCTTCCGCTTCGCGAAGCATCTCGGTGAGGGCTTCAATCTCTGAGGACATTGATACCCCTAAAGTGGTTGGTCCGTACAGCGAAACTCCGTCCGGACGCAATGGCGCGCCCAATTGTTGACGATCTGGGCACGGAAGTCGAGTGACCGAAACTGGCCGGACGGAGCCCGATGCGATCGGCACCAGACGACCCACGAGGGACGGTCAATTTTCCGAAAAGCGGACGCAGGCCATGAACCAATGTGTGGAGAATGCGCTATTCCCGTTTAATTCTGAATGAGCGAGTCGCTGATGAAGACGTTATAAGGTGGGAATTCCAGATCTAGATTTTCGGGAATTGGTATGCCGTTTCCGCAGTAGTCGATTTCGACATCGGCTAGGTGACCCGACTCGTCGGCGAAGAACAGAATCTCAATCGATCCCCGACCCTCTGGTTCCGACCGATCGCGGAAGTCCGCTTCAAACACCATACGGTAAGCCTGTCCGCTCGAAGCTATGGCTATACGAGGAACTTTGTCGGGCGTGGCCAGAGACAGGCTAAAACTGTTGCATCCACATTCACAGAGCCTGAATATCTCCGCGTTCGAGAATTGCGCTGCAAGCGCGTCACGATTTGGAAATGGGCAGTGTTCAAGAATAAAAGTAACCCAATATGCTGCCTGGTTCAGATTGTTTGGCATATACGTCTTGGTATCTCGGCTTCCAGCTTCGACGCGTCGATTGTCGGCGATTTAAGTCGGACTGCCAAACGGCCGCAACTAGCCGGGTCACTCCCGGATGCCGAACGGCTCAGTTCGCTCGCGGCAGTCACGCGCACCTCTTCAAAGCAGTCGTCCGGTGCGCGGCCCACATTTATTCGTCTCACGGTCCGAACCAGGTGTTCATCGCCTCGTGCAGACCGTCCTGCGTTCCGTCGCCCACCCATGCCACGTATCCATCAGGCCGGATTAATACTGTGGTGGGAGCGGAGACCGAGCCTAGCGCAGGCAGTTGCCATGGCCCGTCGTATTTTGCATGAACCAACTTAATGCGGTCTGACCACGGTGTGATGTCGAAGCTGCCAGGCGCGCCGAGATTCAAGAGCACGGGCCGCGCATTGTGAAGGAGCGTAAAGATACGCATAGGACCATCAGACGTGACCAGATCGAGGTCGGGCATGCGGCGGCCGAGCAATGGATGCCCCTCGCCGAGGTCGTAATGGATCCCCAGGCCGGACATCTCGGCGGCGATCCGTTTGCGAGCTTCCTCGATGCCGAGCAACTCCAATACAACTTCACGCAAGGCTTCAGTGCGCTCATCAGTACGCTGCAATGCAACCTGTGCCATTGTCGTGCGCAACACGCGGGACGCAACCGGATGCCGCTCAGCGTGATAGGTGTCGAGCAAACTTTCCGGCGATGTTTCTTTCACCACCTGGGCCAACTTCCAACCCAGATTCACCGCGTCCTGCACACCAATATTGAGGCCTTTTCCACCCACCGGAGAGTGCACATGTGCGGCATCGCCAGCCAGCAGAACCCGGCCCTTTCGGTAAGCCGCCGCCTGCCGCGACATATCGGTGAACCTGGAAATCCAGGTTGGGCTATGGATGCCGTAATCTGTTCCACATTGGGCAATGAGCGCTTCGCGGAGATCGTCCAGCGTCGGCTCGGCCTTCGCGCCGACACTCTTTTCAGTCACCATGACGCCTATGGGACCTTCCGTGGCAAAGACTACTTTGCCGTCGCGAATTTCGTACTCTTCCCTACCGAAGGCATGCATACCAAGTGCCGTACGATGGACGCCCAATGGCGGCTCCTGCGTCATCTCGGCCTCGGCCAGAATGCTGCTGGTCGTCGCATCCCAACCTGGAAACTCAATACCGGCAGTCTTGCGGACCAGACTTCGCCCTCCGTCGCACCCGACGAGATAGCGTGCCCGCAGCGATGCGCCATCGGACAGTTCGATAGCGACGCCGGTGGCGTTCTGCGTGAAACCCATCAATTCGCGGCCGCGATAGATCGGCACCGCCAACTCGCTGACCCAACCAGCGAGAATGCGCTCGATATGCTTTTGCCTTAGCGCCAGCCCATAATTGTGCCGCGTCGGAAAATCGCTGATGTCCAAACGCGTGACCGCGAATCCCGTGACCTGGGCTATTTGTCCTTCCGCGAGGAACCGATCGACAATGCCGCGCTGATCGAAAATCTCGAGCGTGCGTGAAAGCAGACCACCGGCACGCGAACCGGCAAGTTCCTGGTTCGGACGACGTTCGACAATGGCTACGTCGACGCCCGCCAACGCCAACTCGCCGGCTAGCATCAGGCCCGTTGGGCCTCCTCCGGCAATCACGACTGCATGTTCTTTCATCCGCAAACTCCTCCTGGAAGTTCCGACCGGCCCGACGCTACATCTCAGCGTTCTGAACCGAGCATCCGCACCCTGTCTCGGTGCGCAGCTTTTTCTCTGTGCTCGAACGCTCGGTCGATAGGCCGTAGTTTTCCGAGTCACCATGCGCGCCTCCCGGACAGAGAAGCCTCACCTCAAAACCGCCGTCCTTGCCTCACACGCGGAGCGCCACAGTAGCCACAACGAGAGCCGAGAAGACCAGCGCCGGGGCGAGATGCCCAAACGGCTCCCGGTTGCGCAGCAACGTGAAGAGCGCGCCGACCATGATTGCGCCGGCCAGCATCAGGCCGAAAACTCTGGTTTGTTGTCCAAAAAGAAGTGCCGCGGACAACAGTTCAAGCGCGCCGCAGAGCAAACGAAACCATGCCGGATAACCCCAGCGTGCGAAGTCGCGCTTCGCCGCGCCGAGTCCTGCGAGATTGACCACGCCGGCAATCGTGAACAGAACCGCTACGATCATCGCGAGAATCGACTCGAAAGCTGCACTATTCCACGCCATGGTCATGCTCCGTTGATTCGCTGAAAGTGCGTTTGTTCAGAGAGGTCTGCAATCAGGCCGGGGCCATGGGGCTGCCACGCAAGAACTCGCCGGGCATGCTGCCCGCTTATTGTCTGGTCGAGCGCCAATGCATCGGCGAACGGTCCAAGCGATTTGCGAGCATCGTCGAGCGGCCAGACTTCGACCCGATCGGCGCTGACTGAAGCCCGAATCGCTTCACCCATCTCGGCGACGGCAACGGCATCTTCCGCGACCACGTTGAAGATCTGTCCCACGACCCGCTCGTCCCCGCTTGCCGCCCGCTCCACCGCGCTCAGGTAGGCCGTAGCGAGATCATCGACGTGAACGGCAGGCCAGTGGTTGCGACCATCGCCGACGATCCTCACACTGCCCGTCTGGCGGGCCATGCCGGCAAGCATGCCGAACACGCCACCGCCGTAGCCGTGCACCATTGCCGGCCTGAGGATCACTGCCCCAATCGAGCGGCGCGCTGCTAGCGCCAGTACCTGTTGCTCCACTGCGGGCCGCCACGCGATGAGTGGTGTCGGGTTCAGCGCCGATGCTTCAGTCGCGGGCTCCCCCTCCGTGTTGCCGTAGACCCAAGTGCCCGACGTATAGACAAACGCCGCGCCCGGACGCAACTGCGAAAGCATCGCTACCGCCGCGGCCTCATCCGCGGCACCGGCGGAAGCATCGTTGGTCGACGCGGTGTGCACCACGCCATCAGCGGCACCGGCAGCCGCAGCGAAAAACTGTGGCTCGCGCAGGTCGCCGGAATGCAATGTCGCACCGAGACGCGCCAGCGCGCTGGCGGCCGCCGAACTGTCGTCGCGCACTAGCGCCGTCACCTGATGGCCGAGGCTGATGGCCTTACGCGCGACCGCTTGCCCGATGAAGCCAGTCCCACCTGTAATGAACAGTTTCAAAGCGTTCTCCAAGAGATTGGATGCGAAGTCGAATAGTCACACAAACGAGACTCATCAGTCTCGTTTTGGCAAATCTAAACGAGACTACCCAGTCTTGTCAACTACTCGACGATCTGTTATTTATTTCGTATGGACACTTTTTCTCTTGCGGGCCTGAGTCCGCTGCAATGCCGCAAGCGGTCAGCCATCCTCGATGGCGCGAGAACCGTTTTTTTACGCGACGGCTTCGGTCTGGCAACGATGGACGATGTCGCCGCGGCCGCCGGCGTCGGCAAGCAGACTGTCTACCGCCACTTCAAGTCGAAGGAGGCGCTGTTTGTCGGTCTGGTGAGCGTGATGTGCGCTCAGGTGGGCGCGCTGCTTGCAAGCGCTCAGAGCGAGCAATCCGATGGCGCCCCCGAAGTCGAGTTGCGCGAGTTGGGATGGGTGCTGGCACGAAGCCTCATCACGCCGGATAGTCTGGGGCTTTACCGCGCCATCGTTGCCGAGGCCGCGCGTTTTCCGGAACTCGGCGAGGTGTTTTACGAAAATGGTGCAAAGGTCGTGCGCGCGTTCGCCGCAAAAATTCTGCGAAGGCGATTTGACGAATCGACCGCGGCATTGCGCTCAGCGACATTCGTTCAGTTGGTGCTAGGCGACGCACATCTGGAACTGACACTTGGCTACACGGTGCCCGATGTTGACTCACGCTTTGCGATGCAGATTGACGAGGCGGTAGGCGCGGCGCTTCGCTAGCGCACCCCGATTCTCAATCGCGCAAAGATGCTATCTTTGAACCGTCTACCCAATATCAGCCGGGAGCGCGCTATGGCGGAGGACAAAGGTGACGTCGACGATCGTTGGCATGTGAGCGCAGCCTGCTTCAACTGCGGCGCGGTTCGAACGGCCGCTCCCAATCTGTTCATCGAACGAAACGGCGCTTCGGCGTTTGCGCACCAGCCTGCCAGTGAACAGGAAACGGAAGATGCGTGGCGCGGCGTCCTCATCTGTCCAGCGGCTGCTGTTCGGCCGCCGAAAGGATTGAAGATGCCGGCAGGCCTCTTCCCGCAAGCCTTGGCTCCCGGCGTTTGGAGGCTCGGCTATAACGCCCGCTCTTCGTACGGCGCTCACAGCTACATCACGCTTGCAGGCGGCCTGCGTCTGATGATCGACGGGCCGCGCTGGGCCAGCCACATCGAGCGCTGGATCGCGGAAGCCGGAGGATTGGATCATATCTTGCTGACCCACCGCGACGATGTCGCGGACGCGGGCATCTATGCGAAGCGCTTTGGCGCCCGCGTCTGGATACATGAAAACGACGCCGATGGCGCACCGTTCGTCACCGACGTAATCACAGGTACTCTCGCGCATGAGCTGTTGCCGGGCGTTCGGGTCATTCCGATGGAGGGACATACACGGGGAAGCGTCATGTTCCTCATCGGCCACGCCCTTTTCTCTGGAGACTCACTGTGCTGGGATTTCCGCAAGCGTGCTCTGCATGCCTTTCGAGACGCCTGCTGGTACGACTGGCCCACCCAGCTTCGCTCCCTCGAACGGCTCGTTGACGAAAACTTCAGTAGCGTGTTCGCCGGACATGGCGGGAGCATCGCTCTGGATGCAACCACCATGCAGCGCGAACTACGAGCGTTTCTCGATACGGTAAAAACGGACTGAGTCGGTCGTCGTCGGACGAGGTCTGGCCACTTTTTGCCTTACCTCGTGTAACCCGGGAGCGTTAAGTCGCATCCCAGTATGGTGGGCTTCCGAACGCTTCGCGCAGCCAGTCCGCCAGCGCACGAAGCTTCATCGAAGGATGCTGGCCATCTGGGTGCGCGATGTAGATGAACTCCGTTTCCGCCTCGATGCCAATATCGACGGGTATAAGGACACCGGACTTGAGCGCATCGCCCACGATGAACGTCGGCAGCAACGCGATACCCAGGCCGGCGATGGCGGCATCGCGCATCATGTCGCCGTTGTTCAGCACCAGGCCGAATCGACCGTGTACCACGGTAGTCCGTCCTTGTTGGACGAAGCGCCAATCCGCCCCTCCCCGGTTCATGTAAAAAATGCCACGGTGTCCTTCCAGTTCGGCAGGAGAAGTCGGCAGTCCAAATTGGGCAACGTAGGAGGGAGCAGCCACCAGCACACGCCTGCTAGTCGCAAGTCGCCAGGCCACCAGGTAGGAATCGGGTATTGGTCCGTGCCGGATTACTGCGTCGAAACCATCCGCGCTCGCGTCCACCCGCCGGTCGTCAAGGTCCAGGGTGAGCCGTATCTCAGGATGGCGATTCAGGAAAGGGTAAAGCGCCGGCCCCAGATGCATACGACCAAAGGTCACGGGCGCAGAAATACGCAGCGGGCCGCTCAGAGACGCTCTGCGTTCGGCCAGATCGGCAGTTGCCTCCTCTACCTCCCGCATGATGCGGATCGCTCTTGCGAGGAAAGCCTTACCGTCTTCGGTCACCGTCAGCTTGCGAGTCGTCCGCTGCAACAGGCTGGCACCCAGCGTCCTCTCCAGCTCCATCAACCGTTCGCTGACCACGGACCGCGATACGCGCAGCCGACGTGCCGCCTCACTGAGTGAGCCGCCCTCCACCACCGACACAAAAGTCGCAATACCCTCGAGTTTCATGATTGTCCGGATTTTCCGAAATGCTGATGTGGGAATTGAAGGCTACTCCGGAAAATTGCGCAAGCCCATACTTCTGGCATTCCCACGGGTAGCCAGCGATGATCAGGTGATCGTCCCCCGCAGGGTCGTGCGCTCATCATGTTCAGGCAGCGCGCAGTCTTCTCGATCGCCCTGGCTCTGGCTTTGCCAGCAGTGGCCAAGGTCCAGCCCTTATTTTTAAATGGAGAATCATCATGGGACGTTTGACCAACAAAGTCGCGCTCGTCACCGGCGCCAGCTCGGGCATCGGTCGTGCCACCGCCAGGTTGTTCGCCGCTGAAGGCGCGAAGGTCGTAGTCGGCGCACGCCGCCTGAACGAATTGACTACACTCGTGGCAGAAATTGAAGCCGCGGGCGGCGAGGCAATCGCCCTGGCTGGAGATGTGCAATCCGAAGACTATGCTAAAGCGCTCGTCGCGCTGGCCGTAGAGAAGTACGGCCGCCTCGACGTTGCCTACAACAATGCCGGTACGCTGGGCGAGATGGGCCCGTCCACCGGTATTTCAGAAGCTGGCTGGAACGCCGCGCTTGCGACCAATCTGACGAGTGCCTTCCTGGGAGCGAAGCATCAGATTCCCGAAATGCTGAAGCACGGCGGTGGATCTATCATCTTCACGTCGACCTTCGTCGGCTACTCGTTCGCGTTTCCCGGCACCGCGGCCTATGCGGCGAGCAAGGCCGGGCTGATTGGTCTGACGCAGGCGCTCGCTGCCGAGTACGGCGCAAAAGGCGTGCGAGTCAACGCGGTGTTGCCGGGTGCGGTGGACACGGAGATGTATCGCGGCATGAACGACAGCAACGAATCGCAGGCGTTCGTGATTGGGCTGCATGCGCTCAAGCGCGTCGCAAAACCAGAGGAATTGGCACGTTCGGTGCTGTATCTCGCGTCGGACGATTCGTCCTTCGTGACCGGCACCGCATCGCTTGTCGATGGGGGCGCATCGATTACCCGTACGTGACCTTCCTGGCGGCATCCGACGTACAGGATCCAATGTCGCCATTTTTGCTTCATCCATTGAAAGGAAATCACTCATGGACCTGAATCTGACAGGCAAACTCGCGCTGGTGAGCGGCAGCACAGCCGGCATCGGTCTCGCTATCGCCAGCACGTTGGCGCAGGAAGGCGCTCGTGTGATCGTGAACGGCCGCTCGCAGTCATCCGTGGATGACGTGGTCACACGGATGAAAGCGGAGACAGGCAGCGACGTGCAGGGATTTGCGGGCGATCTCAGTACAGCCGCTTCAGCGGAAGAGCTCGCGCGACGCTATCCGGACGTGGAAATTCTGGTCAACAACCTCGGCATCTTCGAGCCCAAGCCGTTTGAAGAGATTCCCGACGCGGACTGGCAGCGATTCTTCGACGTCAATGTCTTGAGCGGGGTACGCCTTGCTCGCCTGTTTTTGCCTGCGATGAGGCGGGCCAACTGGGGGCGCATCATTTTCATTTCGAGCGAAAGCGCGGTGCAGATTCCGGCTGAAATGATCCACTACGGGATGACGAAAACCGCGCAACTGGCGGTCTCGCGCGGGCTCGCCGAAGCTGTTGCCGGCACCGGCATCACAGTCAACAGTGTGCTGCCGGGGCCAACGAAATCGCGAGGAGTAGGTGAATTCGTGGAGACCCTTGCGAAGGCCGACGGCAAATCGTTCGAGGCGTTTGAAAAGGAGTTCTTCGAGAAGGTCCGACCCACATCGCTCATCAAGCGATTTGAGTCGCCGCAGGAGATCGCGTCGCTCGTGGCCTATATCGCCAGCCCGCTTTCGTCAGCCACGACGGGAGCAGCGTTGCGAGCCGACGGAGGCGTTATAAAGAGCGCCTTCTAGACCCACGCCGGTCTTGGGCCGGCGTCTCCCTCTGTTTCCCCGCTTAAGGCACGTTGCCAGGCCTGGTGATTGCGTAGCTCATTGCGATCGCCGAGTGGTGAAAGTAGTGGCATTGCAAAAATCGTGGTGATGGCAATGCTTGCGCTGTAGAGCGCCAAGTCATGCGCGCCGCCCCGGTGAACGATCCACCAAGGGAGCGTGATATAGCCGACCATTTCTGCCAAGATCCTCATCAGATCGCTAAGAAGGAGACTGGCAAGAGGGACGTCGATTGAGTTTATGCGAGCTCTGATTTCCCGAAACACCGTCTCCCCCTGTTCAGTTCGACTGATGCTATCTCAACATATTGGTCGCCGTTTAGATGCACATCTCCAAAGGCCGGCGTTTCATTAGTGGATGCGATACACGGCCGATTCGCGGCTGACGGCACGCGATCCAGAAAGGACTGTTGAGGCTGCGGAAGCGGACGTTCGCGCCATCGCCTGAATACGTGTAGCTGGCGATATGCAGCTTGCGACTGCCCAGAGCCGCAAGCCGCGACGGCATTGGAGTCCGCTACACAAGCCCTTGTGCGGTCATCGCCAACAATAGCCGTTCAGCGCCGATGCCGAAACCGGCCCCCTCCTGATAAGCGCCGCCACCAACGACTTGCTGCTGTGCCCCGAGTTCTCTACAGCGCATTTCGAAGCCCCTACCGTTCAGATAGTAGCTGAGGCCTCTGCGGGCCGAATCGTCGATTTCGTAGCGCAGGCCGAGCGAATCGAAAAAGCCGATCGCTACCTCCTGGCTACGTTTGACCGCGGATTCCGGGTTGGGGCAGAGATACTCAAACCCTAGTTGTGAGAATTCGCGGTAGCGACCGGCTTGAGGTCGTTCATAGCGGTAGCATCGAGCGATGTAAAACAACATCCGCTCCCGTTGTCGGCCCAGCAGTTCGCTGCAGCGCTCCTGGAATAGGGCCGTTGCCTCAGGAATCAGGCAGCAAGCGCGTCCCTTCTTATCGGGAAAGGCCCACATCTGGCCGATGATCTCGCTGCCGCCGGCCTTTTGAATGAATGTATCTTGCGACCACAACGCGGGAACAATCGCCTCCTCGGCTCCCACGTTAATGAAGGTAGCTCCGGAATTGGGTTTCCAGAGCGCGAATTTGCGCAGCTTCCTTGCCAACGATGAAGCGTGTTCCGCGAATCATGGTCATGGCAGTCCTCCTCGGGGTAGAAAATAAAAAAGGCGCCGTAGGCGCCTTGGTCGTTGGTACAGGAAGGGGAGCTACAGTCCCCGATGTCCTGCTATGGACGTAACGAACCACGGCGCATCGGATGACAACCGTGATGATGACGAGATTGGTTCGGGACGTTACGGAGTTCCATGCCAGCCATATTGGCACATTAAGTTTGATTTGTGAACGGGCCCACATCTCTTGGAGGCCCATGACCGATACCAACGGTCCGGATTGATCGGCATGGCCTTCGTATCCCGTTCTGCCCTTCGCATCGAGCGCCCGCCTACGTGCGCTCGACGAGCGTGGTCGTCGGGCGTTGGCCTGCCGGTCGTGGGGGTTCGCGATCGTGCTAGACGCACATCCGAGCTACGGCCTATGCCATGGGAACTGTCAGGGTGAGAGCGTCGATGGCCAACTGCAGTCGTCCCGGAATCGTTGGCGTCGTTACCCAAAAAAGGTTGATGTCGCGCTGGCGAACCGGCAGATCGGGCAGCAACTGAAGAAGCCTTCCCGATTCGAGTTCGTCTTCGATCAGCCAGTCGGGCAACCAGGCGATGCCTCGCCCTGAAATCGCAGCATCCATGATGACCCCGAGGTCTGCCGCGCGAATGCGGGAAGTTGGCTCGATGAGTGTCATACGTCCGCCATCATCCGGAAAAGTCCAACGCTCGCTCCAGTTGTCGCGGTGATAGACCAGTGCGTCATATCGGTCGAGGTCGTCAAGAGAACTCGGCATGCCTAACCTTTCGATCAGCGAAGGAGCGGCGCAGAGCAAGGTGGCATGTTTCCCGATTGCGCAAGACGACAAGCCAACCGTTGTCTCGCTCGGGCCGATTCTGACCGCTAGATCAAAGCCTTCGTCCACCAGAGATACTCGACGATCTCTGAGGTCAAGTTCGATAGTCAGCTCCGGATGTTCATCGGTAAGGCGCATCAGCAGCGGCGCAACTTTTAGCCGACCGTACAGGACGGGCATTGTCACCCGCAGCAAGCCCCGCACCTTTGACCGCCCGGCCTCTATCAGAGCCGCGCCCTCACGCAATTCTTCGGTTGCTCTAACGCAGCGGGCGAGAAAAGCACGTCCTTCGTCGGTCAATAACTGCGCCCGCGTCGTCCGGTTGAAGAGCCGTACTCCGAGCCGCGCCTCGATGCGCGCAATGGCCTTCCCCACCGCCGAGCGCGAGAGATGCAGCTTTCGTCCTGCAGCGGCAAAACTCCCCGCTTCGGCGGCCGCCACGAAAGCTGGAACATCGTTGAAAAGGTCGATCACGATTGTATCCTTCGAAGCGACATTAAGCCGAAATAATATCGCTATCGGCTCCCATTGGGAAACTATTGGTTTTCAACTAAAGTTTGTGCAAGGAGCACGACATGAAAATCGACTGCATTTCGAAATACGGAATCCGAATTCTGACGGCCACGCTGGCGCTTCAGACGCTGCCAGCGGCAGCCGAACCCAATTCCATCGACCACGCGGCGCCGGAAGTGACTGCTCTCGGCGCGGAGACTGGCGCGTGGACCGTGTCTGATACGTTCTGGGAACACCCCGGAGCAACACCTGTTTTGAGTAGTGGGCTGATCGCCGATCGACGCATGGTGGGCACGCTCCTCGAGGAGACGATGCACGCTCAAGGCTCCATTCGGCCCCTAAGAATCGACTATCTCAGCTATGACCCGATCGCTGGGCAATGGCGTTACGTCTCGATCGAGGCGCGAATTCCTGTCGCCCCGATGTCGGCTGCAAGCTTCGAGCGAGATTCGCCGGACCGTATCACTCTGCGTTTCGATCCATTCGCTGCGCCACCGATTGCGCCCGGCTGGTCAGGGCGGGTGCTCCGTATGGAGGAAGTCATCACTCAAGATGGTCCCGACCACGAAACAAAGGATCAATACTTTGTTCTTGCGGACGGTACTGCAACACGTTGGCTCGCGCATCGATACGACTATCGACGCAATAAATAAGGATGACAAAATATTAAGTCTTACCAGGTACAGTCTGGTGGTGGAACATAGGCAACGCCGACCGGCATGACAAACATGCTTGGCGCCGATCTGTCACCTGTGCGCATAACCCACCGACACCATATAAGCAACGCTGAGCTTCCGCGGAAAGAAGAAAGGGAGACCGGGATACGCCACTGCAATGCCGCGCCGGGACCGGGCATTTTGCTTGCTGCTGTTGCGGCGTGCCCGGTACCACCCCATTTTGAACATTTCCGCCCGGAGACTCCCATGCCCCTCACTCTTCATGACCAGGTCGCGATCGTCACCGGCGCCAGCTCCGGAATCGGATACGGCGTGGCCAAAGCGCTTGCAGACGCCGGCGCGTCCGTCGTTATCAATTACCACTCGGAGCCTGCACCGGCCGAGGCGCTGGCCAGTCAGATTAACCACGCGGGCGGCCATGCGATCGCGGTAAAAGCGGACGTATCGAACGAATCCGACGTCGACAGGCTTTTCCAGGCGAGTCAGGAACGTTTCGGCGGCGTCGACATTGTCGTGGCCAATTCCGGCGTGCAAAAGGATCACCCGTTTGTAGACATGCCGCTCGATGACTGGCGACGGGTCCTCGACGTAAATCTGACCGGGCAATTTCTTACCGCGCAGCGCGCCGTTCGCGAATTCGCCAGACGTGGCCCGCGTCCGGTTTCGAAAGCATTGGGTAAGCTCATTTTGATGAGCTCGGTTCACGACGTGATTCCGTGGGCAGGTCACGTGAACTATGCGGCGTCCAAGGGCGGCATCCAGATGATGATGAAATCGCTTGCGCAGGAAGTCGCACCGCAACGCATCCGCGTCAACGCAATTGCGCCCGGCGCGATCAAGACCCCCATCAACCGCGCCGCCTGGGAGACCGAGGAGGCGCTCGAGCGGCTGCTCAAGCTGATCCCCTATGGGCGTGTCGGCGAACCCGAAGACATCGGCAAAGCCGCCGTGTGGCTCGCTTCGGACGAAAGCGATTACGTCACCGGTACGACCCTCTACGTCGATGGCGGCATGACCCTCTATCCGGAGTTCGCCAACAATGGGTGACCGACAGCACGTACGGCCGTCGAAGAGCGGGCTGCCCATCGACGCCCGCGGCATTGTGGGCAATATGAAGACGACCGCGCTGATCTCGATCGAAGGCGTGGTGGACTTCATGTGCTTTCCTCGCATCGACTCGCCAACCATCTTCGCTGGCCTGCTTGACGCCGAGCACGGCGGCGCATTCGGGATCCGTCCCATGTGCGACGAGTTCAACGTCAAGCAGATGTACATTCCCGAAACCAACATTCTGCTGACGCGTTTCATGACGCCTGAAGGCGTCTGTGAACTGCTCGACCTGATGCCCGTTCAAGGCGATACCGGCGGCGAAGCATCGGGCGACGTCGCCGAGGACCATGAGTCGCTGCCCAACTGTCTCGTGCGCCTGGTGCGAATGGCGCACGGAACCATGAGCTTGCGGATGCACTGCGCGCCGCGCTTCGACTACGCGCGCACGGCGCACCGCGCGGAGATGCCGGACGAGGGTACCGTCGAGTTCACCCCGGAAGACGACGGCATGGCGCTACAGCTTCAATCGGGCGTGCCGCTCGCGGTTGAAGACGGCTGCGCTCGCGCCGAATTCGAATTGCACCACGGCGAGTCCGCCTGGTTCGTGCTCGGCTCCGCTGAGGAACTCCGCGGCCGGCGTCTCGATTGCGACCGTGTCTACGCTGACACGACGCGGTTCTGGCAAAGCTGGGCATCCCACTCCACCTATCGCGGACGATACCGTGAAGTGGTCATGCGCTCTGCCCTCACGCTCAAACTGATGAGCTCGAGCGAGCATGGCGCGATCGTCGCGGCGCCGACCTTCGGTCTCGCCGAAGCCCTGGACGGTTCACGACGCTGGGATTACCGCTTTGCGTGGATACGCGATGCCGCTTTCTCCGTCTACGCATTGCTGCGCCTCGGCTATACGTCGGAGGCGCGGCACTTCATCCGATGGATTGCCGCGCGCAGTCAGCGCTGCGATTCCGATGGCTCGCTGCACGTCATGTATGCCGTCGACGGCGAACGGGCACCGGAGGAAATCGAACTTGATACGCTGACGGGCGACAGGCAAGGCGGCCCGCTCATCGGCAACGGTGCGCGTGATCAGACCCAGCTCGATGTGTACGGTGCGCTGCTAGACGCCCTCTATTTGTACAACAAGTACGGTTCTGCGGTTCCGTACGAGGGATGGCGGCACGTCACACGAACGGTCAACTACGTGGTCGAACACTGGCGCGAGCCGGATCAAGGTATCTGGGAGCTGCGTAATGGCGCGCGACCGCTGCTCCATTCACGCCTGATGTGCTGGGTCGCGCTCGACCGGGCGATTCGCCTCGCCGACAAACGGTCCCTACCTGCGCCGTTTTCGAAGTGGTTCGAAGTAAGGGATGAAATCTACCGCGACATTCACGAAAATTTCTGGAATGAAGAGCTGCAGTCCTTTGTGCAAACACCGGACTCCGCTACGCTCGACGCGGCGGCTCTGATGATGCCGCTGGTGCGCTTCATCGGCCCGACCGACCCGCGTTTTCTCGGTACGCTCGACGCGATTGGGCGCGAGTTGCGGGTCGATCCGCTGATTTTCCGCTACACACGAGGTTCCGAACTGGACGGGCTGCCCGGCATTGAAGGCGGATTCAGCGCCTGTTCGTTCTGGTATGCCGAGGCGCTTGCCCGGGCCGGGCGTGTCGATGAGGGAAGGCTCGTATTCGACAAGATGCTTGAATATGCGAACCACCTTGGACTGTTCTCGGAGGAAGTGGCCACGACGGGCGAAGCCCTGGGTAACTTCCCGCAGGCGCTCACCCATCTCGCCCTGATCAGCGCTGCGTATCAGCTTGATCGGAGTCTGGATAAAGTTCATGTGCCGTGGACGTAGTAGCCGATGGGCAGCGCGCGGCGGCAGTGTGTCTTCAGGGACTGGAAGACAAAGAGGCTCAGCGATTGGCTGATTGAGCCCCCTAGGGCAAGGCATCACGCGCGGCGAAGATGCTTGCCATTTCCGCCGCGTGTTCGGTTCCCCAAGTGCACAGTGGGATGATCGCCTCGGCCAGGCTGCGACCAAGCGGAGTCAGCGCGTAATCCACGCGAGGCGGCACCTCTCCGTAGTCCTTGCGCGCCAGCACGCGATCGGCTTCCAGATCCTTCAATTGCTGGATCAGCACCTTGTCGCTGACGTCCGGGATCAAGCGCTTGAGTTGGCCATAGCGCTTTGGGCCGCCGCGTAGGAAAAACAGGATCAGCGGTTTCCACTTGCCCGAGATGATGCGAAGCGTGGCGTTGAGCCCGCAGCCGGTGTCGCAGATTTCAGGGGGCGTCGTCATTTTACCGGTGGCGCTACCGGCATCGGTTTTGCCGCAGCAAAGCGTTTCATCGAAGAAGGCGCGTTCGTCTTCATCGTCGGCCGCCGGCAGGAAGCGCTCGACACCGCCGTGGCCGACCTCGGGCCCAATGCCCGCGCGGTGAAGGGTTCGGTTTCCGATGAGGCCGATCTCGACCGACTCTACGCGGCGGTGAAGGCCGAGCGCGGCACCCTCGACATCGTTTTCGCCAACGCCGGGGCGGGAAGCCCGCTTCCGCTCGGGCAGATCACCGCCGAGCACATTGACGAAACCTTCGACACCAATGTGAAAGGTACGATCTTTACGGTCCAGAAGGCGCTGCCGCTGATGACCGCGGGCGGTTCGATCATCCTGACCGGATCGAGCGCCGGGACCACGGGCGCCCCGGGATTCACTGCCTACAGCGCGAGCAAGGCAGCGGTGCGCAACCTTGCGCGGACATGGGCGCAGGACCTGAAGGGCACTGGCATCCGGGTAAATGTGCTCTCGCCGGGCGCGACGGCGACCGAACTCGCGAAGGAAGCGCTGGGCGAGGAAGGTCAGAAGGCCTACGGTGCGATGACTCCGCTCCTGCGTATGGCCGAGCCGGCTGAGATCGGGGCGGCGGCCGCCTTTCTCGCATCGTCGGACAGCAGTTTCATGACCGCCAGCGAGGTCGCCGTTGACGGCGGCCTGGCCCAAATCTGACGTGGCTTCGCCCTATGGCGCTCCTTTCAATATTTCGGAGCCCGTAGGGCGTGCTAAACCCGGCACAGCTTCGACCCAGTCAAATTCGATACAAAGGCCGGTTGGACCTCAATGGAAATCAACAGAATGGAGAAGTTATCGTGAGTACTGAAGACGATGTCCAGATTGTGAAGGGTTTCTTTGAAGCTATCGGCCGCGGCGATAAGCAAGCTCTGCTGGCGTTGTGTGCCGAAGATATTGAGTGGATCATTCCGGGCGAAAACTGGCCGCTGGCCGGCACGCACCGCGGGCACACGGGAGTGGCGGATGTGCTTCAGAAGGCATCCCAAGAGGTGGAAATGACATCTCCAGAGCCTCCTGAATTCGTGGCGCAGGGAGGACGGGTAATGGTCCTTGGCGTCGCGATGGGGAAAATCAAGGCTACCGAAAAGCCGTTCAAGGACGACTTTGTCTTCGCCATCACCGTTCGAAACGGCAAGATAACGAACATCCGGGAGTACGTCGACACCCAAGCCTTGGCGCGGGCCTCGGAGATGGACGCATCCGGGCCGGCGTAGCGCTGTCCATCTCCGGCCATCGGGTCAGGATAGACCGGTAGATCAGCCGCGGATCGCCCCTTCGCATGCCGCGCGTGCGCGAGAGGACAAATATAAGAGGACGGAGGTGCCGTGCTCGGCGGCAGAGCTCGACCAGACGACCGACAGCCAGGTCTTAAGTGACCAAGGTCGCTGGCATGTGGCCCCAGCTGAGCCCACAAATCAGAAGGTGCGAAGTTGATTGATTGAGACAGTGTCGAGCATGTCATCTACTCATTAGATGGATTAAAGCGATATTTCGTCAGTTTTCAAGATGATTCACTTTAACTATCTTCCATATCACGCAAGCCCACTTGGGCGACGCTTCAAAGCTGATAGGAAACAGACCGAAATGCCGACACTTCTCGCGATACAGGCAAGCCCTCGCCACGAACACTCGACCTCCCGCAAGCTCTCGGCGGTATTCGTTGAGAAATGGCTGGCCGCACACCCCGGCGGTAAAGCCATTGAACGCGATCTGATTAAGACCAATCTGCCGTTTGTCGATCTGCCGTGGATTGGCGGCGCGTTTACACCCCCGGAGCAACATTCGCCGGAGAGCGCTGCCGCCATCAAGATATCCAACGATCTGGTCGCCGAGCTGCAGGCAGCCGATCGCATCGTCATCGGCACACCGATGTACAACTTCACCATCCCGGCGGTGCTGAAAGCCTACATCGACCATATCGTCCGGGTCGGCGTCACGGTGGTCGACAATGTCGGGCAGCTAACCGGCAAGAAGACCACCGTCATTCTTGCGAGCGGGGGTGATTTCAGTCCTGGCTCTCCGATCGAAGGCTACGATCACGCCAGCAGCTACCTCCGTCAGGTGCTGGGGTTCATCGGAATTACAGATCTGGAAATCGTACTCGCCGGATCGGCGCGCGCTGGAATGTCAGGCGAGACGGCGGTGGAGGCGTTCGGCGAGGTGATTGCGTCGGCCGCAGTTGCTTGAGTCGTCGGTTGATCTCGGAGAAACGGTCATGAAAGTTGGATTCATCGGCGCCGGTCGCATGGCTACGACCATCGGTCGTCACTTGATCGGTGCGGGCCATGAGATCGTCCTGTCCAGTTCGCGCGGGCCGGAGGCTTTGGCCGAAATCGTCGGCGAACTTGGTCCGGCCGCCAGCGCAGGATCCAGGCAGGACGCTGCGGAATGCGATGTGGTGATCCTCGCCACGAATTGGGCGGACGCGCCGGACGCGCTCAAGGATATCGACTGGAGCGGCCGCATACTCGTCGACGGGACGAACCCCCACATGGGCGAGCAACCGGACATCAGCGCTGCCGGCGTAGCGAAATCGGTTGCCGCGCTGGGGGGCCGCACGTCGAGCGAGATAGTCGCCGCAATGGCGCCTGGGGCCAGGCTGGTGAAGTCAATCAGCAATATGCCGATGGCCTGGATACAGGATTTCTCGCCACAGAAGCCGAAGACCGTACTGTTCGTGTCGGGCGACGATCGCGATGCCAAAGCGCTTGTGGTCGAACTTATCAATTCGACGGGTCTGGTCGCGCTCGACCTCGGCTCTCTAGCGGACGGCGGTGCGATGCAACAGCTCGGTGGCCCTCTGTCCGCTGTTGAATTGCATTTCGTCCGCCGGATCGTTCGCTAAGGAGAACTCGAGCCGCGTGCATTGCGAGTTCGCGGATTGGTCGCCGTTTCAGAGGAATGCAGAATGAACACCCCAAAACCGATGTTTGTTCGAAAAATAGCGCGTATTGACAACCCCCAGTTCGTATCGGGACAAGGAGCCGGACATCGCGCTCGCCGTCTGATCGACGCACCGGACGCCGTATTCGCCGATCCGTTCGTCCTGATGGCCGAGGATTGGACGTCCGAAGGGGTGTTCCCTTTCCACCCACATCGCGGCATCGAGACGGTTACGTTCGTCATTGAGGGGGCGATTGAGCATCGAGACAGCGCCGGATATAAGGGGGTGATCCGTGCCGGCGATGCCCAGTGGATGACCGCCGGCCGAGGCATCCAGCACGAGGAAAATCCTCCGGCCGGGACAAGTGCTCATACCCTGCAGCTCTGGGTGAATTTACCTGCGGCCGAGAAGATGGCTGTTCCGCGGTATCAGGATCTGGTGGCTTCCGGCTTGCCAGTGTGGAGTGAGGACGGCGTTGAGGTCAGAATCTTCTCCGGCGCGTACGCCGATAGGGTCTCGACCACGCTCAACCACCATCCTGTCACGATGCTCGAGGTGCGGGTCGAAAACGGTGGCGGGTTTCAGCACTCGCTTGCGGCGACCGACAATGCTTTTGTCTACGTCCTCGAAGGTGCGGTCGAGATCGGGCCCGCCAGTGACCTTTTGGAGACCAGCCAGCTTGGCTGGTTAACGCGATCGGAGGAGCCGGAATCGTCGGAAATTAACATAACGGCGCGGGGCAACGCCGGCCGCTTTCTTCTTTTCGCCGGACAGCCTTTGCGTGAGCCGATCGCGTTTGGAGGCCCCTTCGTCATGAACACGCAGGCGGAAATCAAGCAAGCGTTCGCCGACTTCCGAGCCGGCCGATTCTGAATCAGGGCAAGCGGGAGTGTTCAGGAGTTCGACATATGTTGACTTCCGCCAGAAACTCACCTGGCGACTCGCGCAATCCCTGCTCCGTCGCTTTGAGGTTCTGCATCTGCTGCCTGAGTTTGCTGATTTTTTCGCTGATCCGACTCGTCTTCGCCTCGGCAAAATCGGATTTAGCCCGATCTGCCGTCTTCATCGCGCAAAGATATCGCGCGATGCTCTCATCGATCTGCTGCAGGCGCGCCTTGACCTTCGCGCTCGTAAAGTCGCGATCGCGATTGTTGACGGCCTTGAACTTGTTGCCGTCGATGGCCAAGAAGTACGTTCAGGCCGTCGGCTTCAAAACCGACGGCGGAGCGTGGGCAGGCGTCGCGCCATCGGCAGGTTGATCACCCCTCTCCCCGGCATAGTCGGCTACCCGAATACGACGGCGCGATCTGATACGCATATTTTGACAGATAACTGCTACTCGCTTTCGGACCGCAGTCACGTCATAGTACGCAACTGAGATTCGTGTACAGGGATTTCTGTATTTCGTTCATTCCGCGCATCGCATCCGGTGCCAAAGATCATGAACACGATATCCTTAACGCCTGTCGCTCAAACCCTGTTTATGCGGGACCCAAATTCAAAAGGCTGTTAGAACCGAGACACTGTTATGCTTGCCGCGCCCATTCCCAACAACGAACCTGCGCGCCTCGCCACGCTGCGCGCGTTGCGACTGCTAGACACGCCCAGTGAGGAACGATTTGACCGGCTGACGCGAGTCGCACGTCGCCTGTTCAAAGCGCCGATCGCGCTTGTAAGTCTCATCGATGAGAACCGCCAGTGGTTCAAGTCATGTATCGGCTTAAACGTCGCGGAGACGTCGCGCGACATCTCCTTTTGCGGGCACGCCATTTTGCACGATGACGTCCTGGTGATTCCTGATGCACGCAACGATGCGCGCTTTTATGACAATCCGCTCGTCACAGGCGCGCCCGGCATACGCTTCTATGCCGGGCAGCCGCTGACTGCACCGAACGGTAGCAAACTCGGCACGCTCTGTGTGATCGATACGCACCCGCGAGAATTCGGCAGCGAAGAGCGCGGACTCTTGCGGGATCTGGCGCAGATCGTGGAACGGGAGATTGCGGCGATCGAACTCGCCACCATCGACGACCTCACGCTACTGGTAAACCGGCGCGGCTTCGAAGCGCTCGCGCAACAAACGCTGCACGTCTGCAAGCGCCTGGGGCGGCACGCGTCGCTGCTGTTCTTTGACCTCGATAGCTTCAAGCAGATCAACGACACGTATGGGCACGCCGAAGGCGATCGCGCGCTAGTGACGTTCGCCGATGCTCTACGTGCCGCGCTCCGCGACAGCGATGTAATCGGTCGTCTCGGCGGTGACGAATTCGTCGCGCTTCTCACCGATGCCAACGATGAAGAGACACATCGCGTGCTCAAACGCCTGCGCGACACGCTCGCGGAGGCCAACGCTGGATCGACACGCGGGTACGAAATCCGCTTTAGCGTCGGACAAGCACAGTTCGATCCGGAGCGGCATCAATCGGTCATCGACCTGCTTGTCGAAAGCGATGTCGGCATGTATGCGCACAAGGCTAAGCAGAGGGGCGGCAGCTCGACGCGGCAGATGTAGAAGTTTGGAAAGCTCGTCGGCACTCTAACAGAACAGCGCAGATCACTCGCCGCGTTTCCTCGCGGCTTTTCTCGCGGCTGCGCGCTTCCATTACCTCAATCGAATTGAAATCGCAGTTCATGCCATGCGAAGCGATTTGAATGATTCGGTGCGTCGCTTCCGCGCACATTTCCTTCGGCCGGGATAAAAGAATGCGTGGTAGCTGTCGATATCCGAGCAAGCGGTGGAACGGATTAATCTAAAACAAGGGATGACGAGAACGCTAAGAAAAATGGGATTCAGCCTTTATATTTTGCAGGCCATCGGCATCCTCGGCGTCCTGATTTCCCTTGCTCACCACAGAGTCGCCGAAATCTTGATTTTTGGCTTGCTGACGGGACTTAGCGGCGTGCTCATCAATCGCATCGTGCGCCAGAATCCGGGCGTGCTTCAACGGTCTGGATTTATCACGCGAATTCACACGCTATTTTTGTGGTGCGTCATAGGGTGCATAGCTTTGCTCTTGATTGGGCCGCCCTTGCTCCAACTTCTGAATCAGCATCATTGATATCCTCCGCCGACCCGGCAGCGCCGTGACCGGGCATAACCTCATCTAGATGACGGGTATGTCGCAGACCTTGTGTGCCACCAGTAGTCAACCACAAAGGTGTGGTGTTCAAGGTGAAGAGCGTTCAGGAAATCTACGACCCCGCAACAAAAAACATCCTGCTGTTTATTAACTGGCATGTGCCTTACGCTTGGGGCGGTCCAGACTCAATTGACGTGAAGCGGCTTATGAGCAGCCGGTAAGCATCGCTTCACGGCGTCGATTGTTAGCAATCCAGACACCGGTGGGCAACGTCCGTAGTTGGCCGAACCCGGAATTTCGTCAGCCTGATCGCACTGCACCCATGCAACTCTTCGCCTAGGACGACGAATTCGCGCTTAAGGCTGTCGGTCAGTTGCCACGAAGCGGCGTGCAATAGTTCCAGCGCTAAAGAAACTCCGCCGGCCGCCGTAAAACAGAGGCTCCCACTCTGCGGCAAGGTTTATAGTGGCGTCTGCCGCAGCTGCGCCTCCTTCTTCCATGCAAACAACGCTTATCCACCTGCCGTCCACGCCCCGGCATCGTGTCATGGCCGCGATTGTCGCGGCGCTTGCGATTGCCGCCGCCGCGCTGGTCTGGCCACACGCCAAAGATCCGGGCTTGGTGGTTGCGCCGTTTTTTCCGGTGTTCATTACGTGGGTTACGTTGACCGAAGGCCTGACAGCGCTGCTGCTGTGGACGCAGTACGCCGTCTCGGGCAGGCTTCTGTTCGCGGCTCTGAGCGGCGCCTACGCGTTTACCAGCGTCATCGCCGCCATCCAGTTGCTCGTCTTTCCGGGCGTGTTTTCGCCTACCGGCCTGCTAGGCGCGGGACCGCAGACAGCGGTATGGATCTGGGTGTTCTGGCACGGCGGCTTCCCCGCGTTGGTGACGGCATCGCTGTTCGCCCGGTCCGTTCCGCCGAGCTTGACGCACCGCGCTCGCGGCAGAGCCGTCGCAATCGGTGCCGTGGCTGTGGCAGTCGGCCTGTGCATCCTCGCCACCGCCGGACACTCGCACCTCCCACCTGTTGTCGCGACATCGGGTTCGTACGCCCAGTTGTCCGACAGCCCCGCGGGGATCATTGTCGGAGCGCTCTGCCTCGCGGCGCTGGGACTGCATGTGTCGACGACCCGCCTGCGCTCGTTGATGGACTTGTGGCTCGCCATCGCGCTCCTCAGTGCGCTCATCGATGTGACGCTCACCCTCTCCGCGGGCGCGCGATACAGCGTCGGGTGGTACGCAGCGCGCGTCGCCTCGATGGTGTCATCGAGCGCCGTGCTCGGCATGCTCATCTACGAGACGACGGGCCTCTACCGGCGGTTGTCCGAGACCCACCGGAAGCTCGTTGAGACGTCGGCTCGCGACGGCCTGACGGGCGTTTTCAACCGCGCCTATTTCAACGACCGGTTCGCGCGCGACTTTGCCGGAGCTTCGGCCAGCAACCAGCCGTTTTGCGTATTGCTGCTCGATGTCGACCACTTCAAGCAGTACAACGATACGTTTGGACATATGGCGGGCGACGACTGCCTGAAGGAAGTCGCAGGCGCGCTCTCGAGCACGCTGCGGCGGCAGAGCGATTTCGTCGCGCGCTACGGCGGCGAAGAATTCGTGGTGGTTCTCCCGGCGTGCGATAAGGCGGCGGCACTGCGCGTCGCGGAATCGTTGAGAGCCGCCGTCGAGAAACGCGGGATCCGGTCGGCATCCCCGAGCGGCGCCCCCGTCACCGTCTCGGTCGGCCTGGCGAGCACGTTGCCCCACCAGCCAGAGTCGGCGTCCGCATTGCTGGGGCTCGCAGACACAGCCCTATACCGGGCGAAGGCATGCGGTCGCAATCGGGTGGTCGATGCCACGGAAATTGCCGGGCGGGAGTCGCCAAACGCGGTCGCCGCCACACAGATCCTCACTTCCGGAAAGCAAGCCGAGTCCAGATGACTCCCCTGTTCCTGTTTGCTTGCTGAGCTGAGTCGCTGCAAACATTGAGCACAAGTTGCAGACGATGGGCCTCGGCAAGCCTGATCGTGTCAGCGGCGGAGACGTCAAACATGCGCCGCCGCGCCGGGACCGGCCCATGACGCAACGACATGATGAGGAGGCCGCCGTCGTCTAGCAGTTCAGAGAGGGTGCCCATGCCTCGTCGACGCTGCGCTTCGTCGAGATGCATCCATACCGCGGTAATCATGACAACGTTGAAGGTGTCCGCCCTCTCCCGGACGAGGCGGAGTTCTGGAAGGCTGTCGTCGAGCCAGACGACGCTGGAAGCCGGATAGAAGTTGATCGCAGCAGCCCGCAATTCGTCGACGGGCTCAACCGCTACCACCGCGTGCCCCATCGATGCCAATGCGGCAGCGTCGCGGCCCATGCCGGCACCCACGTCGAGAATGCGCGAAGGTGCCGTTGGTATCAGATGCAGAACGGGCTGGTGGTGGTCTCGGAACGAAATCTTGTGCCAATCATTAGCCAAGGCCGCGGCATACTCGGCATAACCTTCGGTTCCCGGAACGTCGATCGACATTGATGAAAACTGGATTGTCAGATCGGCTGATTGTCGACGATTCAGGCCGAGGTGTCGAATGACTGCGCCTGGCCCACTCAGGTCCGGCCTGGACCGAGGCGGCCTGCTCGGCCATGTCAGATAACAAATCGGTAATCTGCGCGTCGCTGTTCGGTAAGCAGGGCCACGGAGAATAGGAGTTCACCAACCCTACACGGCGCGCCCATCATGCTGTCCCTTCGTTCCAGAATTGCGACGATTGTCGCAACCGTTGCTGCGTTGTTCCTTTTGCTCGTCGCTGCAGGTTTGGCCTTTATGTATTCCGGCGTGTATGACGTCTCGGCAAGTTCTAAAGACAACCCGCTCGTAGCGAAGCTGTTGCATGGAACGTATGAAGCCTCGTTGCACCGGCACGCCGGATCTGACGTCGCGCCTGGCGACCTGCTGTCGTTTGAAAACATTCGTTCAGGTGCGCGGATGTACGACTCCACCTGTGCCCTCTGCCACGGTGCGCCCGACCGGCCACTGAGTGCCACCGGACAAGGTATTCAACCCGCCGCGCCCTCGCTCTTGTCTGCCAGCCGTAGGAATAAGCCGGCGCTGATGTTTTGGACGATCAAGCATGGGGTGAACATGACGGCTATGCCATCGTTCGGGAAGACGCAGTCAGACCAGGCGATGTGGCAAGTCGCCGCCTTTATCTACGCCGAGCGCGGAATATCGAAGGATAAGTACGACGAGCTCGCACATGGCGACGCCCAGGGTGACAACGCGCGCGTGTCTCTTAGAGGTCCGACGCCGGAGCCTGGTAAAGAGTGACTGCGCTGTTCTGATTCACATGCCCGGTTGGTTTAGTGGTCATCCTAGGTCCATAACATGAAGCGCGTTGTCATTGCTTTCCAATTTTTAGTGCTGTTGACCGCTTGTACAACAGAACCCGCGACCCGCTCGGTGACCGACGAGCCGACTACGCAGGGCGAGATCGTCGATTACGCGGGCCACGTATGCAGCAATCAAAACATGCATGTAAAAATACCTCTATGCCTTTTCCCCCGGACGATCACGCAGATACCCGCGCAACCTTCGCAGCCTGGGTAAGACAGCTCATTGTCACAGCGACTGGTGCTTGTCTCGTTCCGTGTGCCGCATTATGCTTTGGCACTTAAACCGATCCCACATCGACTCGATTATTACCGCCGCGACAGTCTCGGCGGAATAGCTATTGAGTTGACGATACACATTCACAACCCGCCCAGAAGGCGGGTTTTTGCTTTCTGGGCCCCCATTAGCGCGCCTGGAAATGATGAGTGAGAGATCGGCTAATAGAGGACACATAAATCGAATACATTGAAAAAATAGCGCCAGATACTATCCTTGATGCTGGCATCGTCATTCCATACGTTCGACCCCGAGCATCCCGCACCTGTGGCGCGAAGCCTCCCTTGCGGTCATTCACGACGAGACTTGCGAGATGATCAAGCGGCTGTCGCTTATTTCTGCTTCTATCGCGCTGGGCTGCATAGTTACGGTCGCCCCAGTACTGACCAGCATCTATATCGCTGACGAGGATGCAGAACGTCGCGAGCAGGAAGATCTGCAGCAGTTCGCCGCGAAAGCCGTGATGCGCACGGAGCTTGTCACCTACCAGGCATTCGCCGCTATTGCCGACATGGAAGCGCTCCCCGGCGGTCTCTGCTCTCCCGCCAAGGTCGCGCAGTTTGCCCGCGTGGTTTTCAATTACCGGTACGTACAGGACGCAGGTGCTTACAGTGACGGACAATATCTATGCTCACCGCTTCTAGGCGACGTTCGGGCACAGCATCTGACGATGCCCCCGCCCGATTGGCGGAGCAAGGACGGCTATCTGTTTTGGTACCGGCAGCGGAACCCCCTCAGCGACGAGCGCCAGGATATTCAGATTGGTCGCAATGGAAATTACGTCTCGATCGACCCCCAGTCCTACGTCGATATTATCGACCCCGCTGGAAGACCGGTCGCAGCGATCAACGTCGAGACAAACACAATCCTTGCGTCGTCGCCTGGTGCGGACGCCGACGATATGCTCAACGCATGGAAGCTGGCTGGGAATGTGAGCGATGAACAATGGCACTATGCTGTCGCCCGTTCGTCAAGCCGGCCGCTCGGGGTGGTAGTCAAGTCTCCTCGCAGCAGCCTCGTGGGTCACTGGCGTGGGTTGCTCGTGATGTGGCTTTCGATTGGTCTCATTGTTGGCGCTGTGCTCGGCTGGATTGCGTTCAGGCGAATCTCGCGTCAACTCTCCTTCCCGGCGACGCTCGCATGGGCGATAGCACGCAAGAAACTCGATGTGGTGTTCCAGCCAATCATCCACCTCACGAGCGGCGAATGCGTTGGCGTAGAGGCGCTCGTCAGGTGGAACCTGAACGGACGCAACATCTCGCCGGAAATCTTTGTCGCGGTCGCGGAGCAAAACGGTCTTATTCAGCAGTTGACTGACCTCGTACTGGACAAGACGATTGACGAGCTGTCGAAGCTCTTGCGCTCACGCCCCTCGTTCTACGTTTCACTCAATGTGAGCAGCGACGATTTGCGGACGCGGCGCTTCCTGAGCGTTCTTACAGCGCGGCTGCAGGGGACCGGTATTCGACCCGCTCAGGTCAGAATCGAAGCAACAGAGCGAAGCTTCATGGATGCCGACGCAACGCGGCAAACCATAGCCGCATTCAGGGACGCCGGCCACCCTGTCTATATCGATGACTTTGGAACGGGCTATTCCAGCCTGTCGTATCTTCAAACCTTTACGATCGATGTCCTGAAAATCGACAAGTCATTTATCGACACCATTGCACAAGACGCGGCATCGAGCGTCGTCGCGCCGCATATCATCGAGATGGCACACGAACTGGGGGTTGAAATCGTGGCCGAAGGCGTCGAGCGCGAAGTCCAGGTCGAATATCTGGTGCACAGAGGTGTGCAGTATGGGCAGGGTTGGTTGTTTGCGAAGGCCATGCGGGCTAATGAACTTATCGTCTGGCTTAGCGAAAGCAGATCGACGCTTCAGTTGATCCATCATTAATCCGGATGCGCGAGGCGATGGCACGCGCGCCCAATGCACGTACGAACTGCAACTGACCGACGGCACCGCTTTCCGCGCGATGCTGAAACTGATCGTGTCTTGTGTCTGGAACAGCAGACTTCTTCGGGTCCAATCCGCAGGCAGGAAACGGCCGAGCCCGTTCGACGCAAACCTCACTCGCGCGCTACTGGCGAGTTCGACAGTCGCGCCGTTATCGCGCGCCGCCTCGGTGTAACGCGAAGGTTTCCGTGCGGGGACCGTACCACTTCGTGACTTCAGCGTCCGTCAATAGTCTGGACGACTTCAGGATCGGGCTTGCCACCACATACAGTCGATCCGAATCTGGGCCGTACATATACAAATAACCGTCGTTGCCATCCACGTGTAATTCGGTCTCACCGAGTTCACCGACACCCGCATGCTTGATCGCGCTTTCTAGCCGATGCTCCAGAACGTGAATTCGCGGCAAGTCCTTAGGGTAGTAATCGAAATGGACCATCATTACCGGTCCTGGCGGCCTCGGTGACTGCTCTGAAGCTGATGCGCTGCCCGCGAATAAAGCGAGGCACAGAAAGGTGAGTGCTCTTTTTCTCAGCATGGGAACGATACTGTCGGCGAAATGGAAATCAATTGTCGACGACGTGGGCGGGCGTGTCGAGCGTACCTTTGTGGTCACGTGCGGCCCCGCGAATCGGGCTCGGTTCGACCCAACACGGGTCTTCATATCTCTTGAAAGCGGTCATCTGTAACATTAGTACGGGCTCTCATCCATCGGAAATACCCCTGCTATCTCTGCTGGATAGCGATTTCTACCAGACACTTCCCAGGCGAAAATTGAAAGCTCAACCTCGTTCGCGGGGCATCACTGAACTTAAAAAGTAGACTGTAGCCACCGCCATCAGTCGTCGCATAGGTCGCTCCCTGACCAAATACCGCCTGAACCTCTGACATAGAGATACATTGGTATCGCGGGGACATGAACACGGAGAAATTGGCCCGCGCCAAGTCGTTCATCGGCCGACGGACACTGTAAAAGAAATTTTCCGAAGAGAACTCCAGAGGTGCAATTTTAAGCCGGTATGAATAAACGTCGTGCTTCGGGCCGGACACATCCTGCAAACCTTCGTTATTGGTTGCTGGAGCCACCGATATACCCAAGTAATATTGGAGGTCGTCAGCGTTTGTGACTCGCCCACTATCGATCAGATGTTGTACATCAAGCAGAAGGCGCCTGACTGAGCATCCCGTCCCGGCAGAGGAGCTTTGCGAATCTGACTTCCGCGCGCCAGACTCCGACAGTACACATCCGTTGACCAATACAACTGCAAGCGCTACGGTCATGTACCACGCGAAACTCAGAACCCGTTGCATTAAGCGTGTGTTTTTCAAATGTCCCCCGTGCGGACTTTCGGTCACCTCAATAGGTAGCATCCGCGAGTTGCAGCGATCCGTTCATCGGTAGCGCAACTCGCGACGCCCTTCACTTCCCGGCACCCTCGCATGCAAGACCTATGCCGTTTTTTTAATGCAGGAGCGAGGCTGGGAAAGCGCATTGGAAACAATGCTTTGGAAGCACGATTCAGATGAGAGGCCACTTTACAAAGCAAATGTATTGCAGAACATCTTGGCGCGCGAATCTCGTGTAACGTAACGCGATCGGACGCCATGGTCTCATTGATTGCCAGCAATTTAGTGACGATCTCGAACGTCTCAAAGTGGCCGACTGCTGCCCGACACGGCGGACCGTCATCGACCCAGAGCGGTCCCTCAGTTTTTTCATTAGCGGACAGTCGCGGCGGATCATATTCAACCGACTCGGATGGCCTTATGAAAGTCCCTCTGCTCCAAAGTACCCAAGAAAAGGAAATCTCCGCTGTCGAAGCCCGCAGCTGCACCCACTACAGACGTAAGAGCAAACGGAAGTTCGCCTTCATCCCTCAGGGCTTGAATTGCAACAATTGCGCCATACGCTAACGCCAGAGGATACTCGGCATGGTTTCCTAGCGAACCTTTCGCTTCCCGATATGCTTGCTTATATATTTCATGCAGCACTTCAGAGCCAAGATAATTGCGCTCGTCGACTGGAAAAACCTCGGACGCCCACGCAATACCATCACCATCAAAGCGAGGGCTGCCTCCGACATACACGTCAACTGTTGCACTCCTGTCATCGCCCAGGTTGACAAGTCCGAACCATAATCCACGCACAACACTGTGCGCGCGCTGGGAACCGAACGCTGTTGAAAGCCACCGCTCAATACGAACCGAGTCTGCCTCAAAATCGATTTCCGAAAACAATGCCCAATCGGGGTGCGGCTTTTGCCGCGCGCATTCTTCCAATACCTCGAGCATACGCTGAGTAGTAGTGCCATCAGCGGCAGTGACTTCTATAATTTTCTCAACAAGCCGTGCATAGTCGTAACTCATGTAGGGATACCGTTCGAGTTAATGGTGATACAGAAGTACAGACGGTCTGTAGCCTCCGGATGATTCTCTGACCACTCCAGTGCGGCAGCTCGGATTGTGTTGCGGCAGAATTCTGCCGCATCCGTTATCGAGAGACCCTCAAGACTGACAGTACCCTGCGGTGCGCTGCCGTGACCGACCCGCCCATCCGGGGTCTGGAGCCATCCCTCCCACCCCAGCATATGAATATGATTGATAGCACAGTAGTCGACCGCTTCAATGGCTACGTTGAGCGGCAAGACAATCTCCCTCCGCGAAATCGATTGCTGCGCGATCTCGGGTGAAAGCAGTTTCAACTGGGTCATTAAGCGCACCTTTGCTAATCGTACGTGTGCGGATTGTCAGCAATCTAGCTCGGCATGTCGAGCGTCCCTTCCTGGCCGTACTGCGCCGGATGCGCGATCGGCCCGAGCCGACCCAAAGTTGCCGGTCGTCCGCAGGGGAATCGAGTGGCCGGATTGAGAAGGCAAGCAGCGGCACGGTCCCGCTTAGAACCAGTGCCTCGCGCGGAAACGGCTTTACTTGATTGCCGCTAGATGCGGCTCTGGTCGAGCGCCTCAGATAATCCCCCTTCGCCAAGACTGTCACGCATGATGCATAGCTAAGATACGCCGCTAACGGGCGCGGGAAAGGCACGCTTAGCGATAGGCAAAGGGCTGGCTTCACCTGACCCCTGACTGGTAAATGCGGCCTGGAAGGACTTGAAGATTCTGCATCGCAGATCGGAACGCGGCTAGACTCACAGGGAAACGGCTGGAGGAAGACGTGCCAACCGCCATAATCAGGGCGCCCGTCGAAAGACGACCCAAGGCAACATAAACTCCGTTGTTCCAGCCTTCACAGTACGCGAATTCTTGACGTTGAACAGTGGATGGCTCTATGAACTGATTGTCACCAAGGCTCTTACTGATCACTTGTTTGCAATTCCCGGGAAAGATGGAGTCCACCTTACTGAGCGGAAGCGGCATTGCCTGAATCACTAGCGACGGCCCCGATGCGCCAGCTTCGCCAGTCTCGGTGTAAGAAAGCGGTCCAAAGACTCCGGTTACAAGGTGAAGGCCCATTGGAACAAGTCTCACGCCGACGGCGAGTTCGGGATTCGGCACCGAATCGTCCCAAGAAATCGTGCGCAGATAGTCCGGGATGTGTTCGAACCTGTCAGCATCGCGCCCCGTGTAAGTCACTAAGACGGTAAGGGTTTGCTTGCCTCTGGGCACGACCAGCATCCATCCGTCCCATGCGCCGCCGTCCTCACTCCTTGTCCGGCGATACAGATTCCCCGCGAGAGATGAAATCGTAATGACCCTTGGTGGGTGCACATATATCGCCCGCCACGTTGGGTTATTCTCCAAGCTGAAGCGCGAAACATTCATGGCGAAACTGATTACGGTCTCGCCATTGGCATCGATTAGCGTGGGACCCGCAAGCGCTACCTGCAGCCCGGGCGGTGGAACCAAATGGAGGCCGGTGCCGGGTATAACAACGGGAGTACCCCATGTTTCATCTGCCGCACAATTGAAGCTTGAGATTCCTAGCAGCAGCAAAAGAATTCGAATAATCATGTCAGAAATCGCACTCCCGTTGGCAGGCAAAAACGTGTCTGCGTTGCAGTTGTCATGATCGGTACCATAGACGCGGCCGCTTTAGGAGCGTCGCTGACATCTGAATGTCCGGCCGATGCCGCTGGCAGACGATTTATGACGGCTGCATGGTGAAAAGGGTCTACCCCGCCCCTTGAACGCAAGCGTGTGCTCGGATCGTTGTCGGGTTGGTCTGGATCATCTAGATCGTCGTTAAGAAAATGTGACAGACGGGACGGACGGGCCATAGGCTTGGTATGCTGCATAGAGCGATCATATTGTCTCTACGGCAGCCAAGCGCCAAACTTGAGAGATAGTCCGGACGGCGGCTGTAGGTACGTCAATGACGTTCGAATCTACAGGCAGAACCGCTGCCGAGTGACGCATGCTGGCCGAACCCGGTCCGATGCCGAACCGCCGAGTTGGCCCCCGTTGATCGTTCGGCTGCCAGCAGAACCGACCCTGAGCGGCCCTCGCGTTTTCCGAAAGCAACCATCCAACATCAACCAGAGATACTAGCTAACTATTGCTTCATGGGTCACGTAATCAAGCCGATACACACTTCCGTTGAAATCCACGGCTTCGATATAACCGGGCAGCAAGCGAAAGCCTTCAGAAAACACGTCTGCGCCAGACGCCTGCCAAACCAGATATCCTTCTAACGAGAGCCGGGAAATCTCCAGCTCCGCGTGTGAAATGAGGAAGCCGCAACTACTTTCCCAGTAGAGACCGAAGCAAGTTGCCATATCGACTCGAGTTGACCATACCAACCGATGGGGCGACGACAACAAAAAGCAAGCAGCGTGATCGCCGACAGCGAGGTAAAGGCTGCACTGAGATGGGCCAAAACCACCTCCGTGCATGAATTGCAGAACGATTCTGATCTGTGCCCTTACCACTCGTCTGTCTTTCTTGATCGCCTAGGCGGGTGCGGAAACCGACTGTTGTGCGTTGTCCTCGACGCTCAACGCCGTGGTGTTTTCCGAGGACGACCTTTTGCGCTGTGGCGCCGTTACAGTCGTTGGCAATTCTCCTGTTCGCTGCAATAGTTCCTCCGCAAGCAGGTTTGCTGCATTGCGTGCGGTGATACGGCTTTGTGGAACGCCCTTCGCGTCTAGCGCAATCACCTCGTACAACTCGCGGTCGCATTCGAGTTCCTGCTGATATCGCTCAGACGTGTCCACCAGCAATTCAAGAAGCGTCTGACGACGTCGTCTTTCTTCAAGCGTAATGGGAGGATTCCTACATATTGAGGACGCAAGTGTGATCAAGGTATTCAGTTGATCCAGATGCCGGTTACATAAATCGAATGCCGACAGCGCAAGTTTTTCGTACTGGAGTGCGTCGACAGGCGGACGTGAAGCCGGTTGGTTTTTTGTGGATTTGCTCATGGTGCGATCTCCCTGTTTCTTCCTGGATCGCCCGACACTCGCTTGGAAAGGGGTGAGCGGGCACGAAGCGGGTTAGCAGACCGGGTCGAAAACAAACCGGCGAGCCTTGCGGCTCCCCACCACGGCCCGCCCATTGAAATATAGACGTGCAGAGGTAGACGCACGCCCCGCGTGAGCGGGTGTGCGGTTTTCGACTACAGGCTGCTAAACCTGGTCACCGGGTGTATCCCGACGACTTGGTAATTATAAGGCAGGCAACACGCGTTGCCTTCAACCTTGTAGGCTAAATGTTTGATTTAGCCGAACGGATAAGGAGGACTAGGACAAAACTGGATGGCGCTCTGCCGAGGTCGCCATTCGTCAATCGGCCTTGGCAGACCGGGGCTCAGCTACGCTCGAAGACGTCATTCACCGGCCCAGCCCGGATTAGGAGCCACGGACGATGAAATCCGCCGGAAGCGCCTGAATCGACGCCCTACTTCGCCAATGATATCGTCGCCGTCCTGTCGCAACCGCATTGGTGAACACGGGGCGCTCCATGCTTGTCGATGTTTTCTACGTGCACGTGCTAGATGAGGAGCCGCGGCATGTCGGCTGGCGCAGACGTTCGCGTTTTACTGATAGTCGAGCGTGTCGTCGACTTTGGTGATCTTCCAGTTTTCGCCTTGTTTGCGCAGGAACACCAACACGCTGATTTTGTCTTTCGAACCGAAAGTAACGGGCACGACCGCGACGTCGCCAAGCATAACCGGCTGTTGGGTTGCGATGTTGCTGGACCAGTCCTGTTCGTCGTAGTCCTGCACCTTGGTGAAATAGTCGCTGTCACCAGGGAGTTTGTTGTGACGGTAAGCATTCCGAAGGCCGTCGACCGTCGACTTGGTTACATAGGCGTAGATGCCCTTGTCCAGCAACGGATAAGTTTCTTTGGATTGCAGCTTGATGTACCAGGTGTAGAACGCTTTGGTGTTGGCGTCCGGCGTCGCGCTATCAGCGAACGCGCCTTGCTGGAAAAGCAAGCCACCAACCAGCAACAATACCGACACAGCGAGGGTAAATAGCTTCTTCATCTTTCGTCTCAGTTGTATCGATAGATTTTGTATGCCGGCTTCGATTGTCTGTAGGACGCCCCCGGGTAGAAGCCTTGCTGGCCTGAGTGGGTTTGCTTGAAATCGG
Source organism: Paraburkholderia fungorum (assembly GCF_902833645.1). Classification (GTDB taxonomy): domain Bacteria; phylum Pseudomonadota; class Gammaproteobacteria; order Burkholderiales; family Burkholderiaceae; genus Paraburkholderia; species Paraburkholderia fungorum. Next base: position 536,605 of record NZ_CADFGE010000001.1, on the reverse strand, counting down.
ATCAGGGCGAACGGCTGTTATCGCGCGAGACACAACGCGGAGTGCCGATGACTTCGTCGCGCCGGATGCTTTCTTATCTTTGGAAGGTCTCGCTACAGCTGCGATCAGCCCTACTATGGGACCGAGGATGTCTACTGCAACCGTAAGTCCGCCGCCGATGAATGGCGCCAACCCAGCCCCCAATGAGTTGCTTCCGCTCGCAAGCAGCATGGTCACGAGCAGAGCGAGGCACGCCCCCGACGCCCCAGACGGCAACAGCTGCGGTAAAAAATCTACTCATCACGCGCTTCCACTTGAAATTTTTAATAAGAAATTCGACGTATGTTTCAATTTGGTTAGACCTTCGATTGATGACCGATAGATTTGTCTTTTGCATCTGTCGTTAAGACAGTTTAGTTTCCTCATGCGATTAGCATACCAATCGATGGCCTAAGCTAACAGTGTCGCGATTGTAGCTGTCGAACTTGAACCGTCGCGCATGGGATTTGCGCTTTAATCATAAAGTTTTGGCGCAGCCGGCCGATAACCCCGATGGGCCATAGATCATTGGGGTTTTAGAATGAAAATGTATATTCTGGGGATTTGTACGGCTCTGGCCGTGACCGCAGGCTGCTCCACGACCAACACATCAACCGCAGCGAACTCGCTTATCCAGCACGATGCTGAAATGAAAGATGTCGCGCGATGTGGCGGATTAGGCGTCGACGACCGCGTCGGTCTAACAATCGCTGCGGAGAAAGATAAGTATGGTGGTGAGCTATCAGCCGAGCGAGCATCTGAAATTCGAATTGACGCGATGCGCAATGGCTTGTTGACCGGCGACGATAAAAAATACCAGGCCTATGTGCAGTGCATACTGGAACTCGACAAGCGCCGCGCCTCCAACCTGTCCTCTGCTGAGCGTCTTGAGCAGCCTTTTATCAAAGTACAGTTGACCCGTCCGTCTGCCCAAGCCAACCGCGCAATGCTTAGTGTCGACAACACGGGCGGAGAGCTAACTGAATTATCAGTTCGCCCTCTGACGTTTCTCTACATCGGTGAGCTACGCATGGCAGGCACTCCTCAAGCGGCAAGCGACAGTCCGCTTCGCGCCGTTTATGTTCCGGTTGTTGGAGACTATGAGGGATTCGAAGCGTTTCCCGCAGAGTACAAGGGGCGCTTATATGAGACCTTTACGATGGACGAGCGCAAGTTTGACGACAACGTAGCAGCGTTCGCGAATTCGGACGGTCGCCGGCTTAATACGTATGTTCTCTATTTCGCTGTTGTCGATTACAAAGACAAGTTTAATACGCACCATCACAGAGTTTTTGAAGTCACGACAAATCAGCACGAACTTGACGAGGCTACGGCGGCTCGGCTTGTTAGCACGTATGGAAATTCGGTTAAAAGCGGTGTGTATATTGACACGCGTCATGTGGATGCGACCGCCCTTGCAAAAATTTGGCCGCATGCAGCATCGCCACGCATTGCAACAACGCCGTGGGGAACGCCGGTTTGATTGGGTTTGTTGAGGCCAAACTGTCTGTCATTTCGTGTATGCGATCGTCAAGTTGTCGGCCTTTGTGGTAATTCCTCGCCGAGCGGGATTGCCGATGAATGTCCACTTGCGGGTGGCATCGCGTCAGGCAGTAGCTGGCCATATGCTAGATTTTCACACGGGCATTTGAACGGCGGTTTAGTCTCAAACAATGGACCTTCGCGCACCGGTCGTATTTGTAGGTCGTTAAGCGTCTCCGTGTCGTCAAGCGAAGATGCACGTCGCTTCCGGCACTGGGAGACGAAGTGAATGCAAAAAAATTATCTCGACTCAGACTACTTCTAACGCTTCTGGAACGCAAATTCAGAGCACGCAGCCCTCGAGCCTTGTAGACTGTGAGGGCCACCATAGGGGACTCAGCCCGTGATCAATCAGATAGACATAGCAAGCTTTGGTAGCTTCCAAGGTCTGGAGTGGAAGAAGACCGTTCGAGACAATGGCAAAAACGTCAAGTTCTTCCAGCGTCTGAACATCATCTACGGACGCAACTATTCCGGCAAAACGACTCTCTCTCGTGTTTTTCGTGCACTGGAGACGCGCAAGCTCCCCCTGAACTATGTGGGTTCGTCCTTCACCGTGATTGGTGAAAAAGGTGCAGTCACCGATGCTGGCTTGCTGACCCACAACTATGATGTTCGGGTCTACAACCGCGACTTCGTGACTGACAACCTGAGCTTCCTAGTCAATCAGGAGATCGGCGGCGTTATCAAGACCTTCGCCATCGTCGGCGAGCAGAATAAGGAGATTGACGACACCATTGCTGTCATCGAGGCCAAGCTTGGCAGTGTGGAGGGCAAAGCTGGACTGCGCTTTGACCTGGAGGCCACGAAGAAAGAGCGCGATCGCGCCAAGACAGCCCACAGCGCGGCTTTGAACGGCTTGGAAGACAAGCTGCGCTCGCATGCTGCCGAGAAGATCAAGAAGAATCCACAGTACCGCGCGCCCGTCTACACCATCGAGCACATCAGACGCGACATTGCTTCCACCAGTAAGCCCGGCTTCATCGCACTGACCACCGAGGAACAAGCAGGCAAGCTCGTCTTGCTCAAGCAGGAAGCCCTACCGGACATCACAGGCACTCTGACCATCACCCTCAAGCTGGAGTCGCTGAAGGCCATCGCTGAACCTCTTCTGTCCAAATCGATAACGCCTACCAAAGCGATTGAAGAACTGCTCAAGGACAGCGCTTTGCAGCTTTGGGTCAAGCAAGGTATCCAGCACCACCGGGACAAGCGGAACACCTGTGCTTTTTGCCGACAGGACTTGCCGCACGACATTTGGCAAGTGCTGGACGAACACTTCAGCAAAGAGTCGAGCGACCTCGAAACAGCCTTGGATGCGGTTATAGCGTCGGTCACGGACGAGATCAAGTACATTGCTGGACTCAATACCTTCACAGCTGCTCAGTTTTATGCGGATGAGCGCACCGCCTTTGAAGCGAGCAGCAAGGCGCTATCGGAAGCACTTGGTGTCTACAAAAAAGACTTGGAAGCCCTTAAGAAGTCGCTTGAGACTCGCAAGAACAACCTGTTCCAGCCTGTGCTTGTGAACGCCCCTTCGCATGACGCTGAGGAGATCGAGAAGCATGTTCAGGACATCAATGCGCTGATCGTCACGAGCAATGGCAAGACAGAGACCCTAGAAAAAGACAAGACCGCTGCTAGGGATGCACTTCGCCTGGCTGACGTGTTCGCGTTTGCTAATGCGATCACCTATGACAAGGAGGTTGCCCGCATAGCTAACCTCAAGACCGACGCCGACACGGCTGGCACGGCCCATACGGACGCGGAAAAAGAGATCCGTGACGCCGAGGCAGAAGTCCAGACTTTGAGAGCCAAGCAAAAGGATGAGCGGAAGGGAGCCGAGCGAGTCAACTCTTTACTCAACAACTTCTTCGGCCACGACGGTATCAAGCTTGAGGCCCGTGACGGCGTAGACAAAGCCACAGTCATGTTTGAAATCACACGAAACGGCAACGCCGCGTATAACCTCAGCGAAGGCGAGTGCAGCCTGATTGCCTTCTGCTATTTCATTGCCAAGCTAGACGATCCTGAGAGCAAAGGCAAAGAACTAATCATCTACATTGACGATCCAATTTCTAGCCTAGACGGAAACCATATCTTCTTCATGTTCAGCTTGATTGAGAGCTTGATCGCCAAGCCGATCAAGAATGCTGACGGTTCAAACGCCTACCGCTACAAGCAGCTTTTTATCTCCACCCATAATCTGGACTTCCTCAAGTACCTCAAGCGCCTCTCCATTCCGAAAAAGAAAATCCCTGCTGGTGAAGGCAAGACGAAAAGTGCCGATGATCACGAGCATTTCATGATTGAGCGCAACGGCGCTTCAAGCAACATCTTGCTCATGCCGTCTTATCTTAAAGACTACATAACTGAGTTTCACTACCTCTTTCATCAGATTTACAAGTGCAAAGATCAAGCTGCCGCAGCAGATAGCCATGAGCCATTTTTCGGCTTTGGTAACAACCTGCGAAAATTCCTAGAAGCCTTCTTGTTCTTCAAGTATCCCTATCATGATGATAGGAGCGACGCCTTTGAACGGATCAAGAAATTCTTCGGGGAAGAGGAAGATACAGCAGTTGCGCTGATCAATCGCCTTAATAACGAGTTTTCGCACCTGGAAGCCGTCCCAGACAGAGGCTTTAAGCCCGTAGAAATTCCTGAGATCGCCAAGGTGGCTAATTACGTCTTGGACAAGATCTACACTGCCGACAAGGTTCAATATAACGCCCTGTTAAAGAGCATTGGAGAGCCTGAGCGAGTCGGCTAAAAGGATCGCTCCCAATGTCCGATTGTTGGCCGGAAGCCGCCAGATGAATCAATCGATACTGAATGGCTGTGACGGGTCGAGCAGAGCCAGTCGTTGCGGGCTCAGGTCGGCCACTTTCGGCCGCTCGCCGGAGTGGATTTGCAGACACCCCCAAGTCCCATGCTGTGCGAAAGCTGCCATCTGCATCTTCGGTGCCATCACCTGTCATGACAGGCTAGGCAATAGCCGTGGCTGTCGCCTACGGCTCTTCATGTATCCCCGCGCTGGCATCATTGTAAGATACAGTCGGGTCAGGTGAACAATCAAAGAGCTATCCATCCAACATAAGTGAAAAAAGCATGAACTCAGCCAGTATACAGACCGACACGCTTTTTCTTCTGGATCGCAACGTTGTATCCGTCATCAAAGTCGCGATCGCCGGGACCGAACAGAAAGGGGAAAAGGAGCAACGCATGCTCGATTTTCTCCGGGAAATCGACGCACCTCAATACGCCATCAGTCCATTACCGTCGCTGATGGAGGGCGAACACGGACGCGAAGACAACGTGACCGAGAAAACAACGCAACTTGAGAAGGAAACGGAAGCAGTCGCCCGTTTTTTCAAGTCTGCACGTACAGACTCCGAGTACCTTAAGTCTGCAAAGGATATGTTTGCTCAAATCTTTGCGGGACTTCGGGAAGCCGACTGGGACGCGCGCGCAGCGTTCCGGACAAAGGCGGCACCGTTGATCATTGATCCGGTCGCACCCGCTGCGCGCAGGACTGTCGAAAATAAGCTTGCTGAACTTGCGATATCGGACGGTCTGGAAACGACAGATAGCATCGTGGTTCTGTTCGTCGCCTGCCTGTACGGCAACCTTGATGCACGCAAGGTCCTGAAGCCCACAAAGCCAGACTCAACGTACAACGTGCTGAGCGACGTCCACCTCATTCCGCGGATCGCGCTTGTAAAATCTGTGGCAAGAGAATTGCCAATTCAACTCAAGGTGCGCTTTCTCACGCTGGACGGTGGCCTGGAACAGGTGCTCGATAACATTCGGATCGTCTTTCCCGAAATCACCGATGATGGCGAACTACAGACGCAAGTAAAATATCTGCCTCCTCTGTTCACCGAACTGGGCGAGGACGACGCCATCGACTTGCTCAACAGACTCAATACTCCCGCACAGTCCAGTACGGCTGCTAATCCGGTGCGGACCGAGTAAATGCACCGTAGCCATGCTGTGAGGCACCGAGGGCATCTGCGCCGGCGAATCGGCGGTTGAACAAGGGTGCGCAGTAGAACGGATATCTCTAGCTTATCCGCCAATCAACTGGTGCGGCCAGCGGTGGGTGCCGCTTGAAAAGCGGTCGTTGCGGCAGCCCGCATTCGAATGACGCTTCGGGTCGACAGCGGTCCCACGAGGCACTCTAAAGCGGCCATTCGCCGTCGGCAGGACATGCTTCGTTGCGAACGACCGCCAATGCCGACTTGCAAACTCCCAATACTCAACCCCAAGACCTAACGCCACCGCGCCCCGGGACGGCCGGCGAGACCGCCCCGTCCCCACTCACTCAACCCTTCGCTTTCCCACCACCCGTCCCCTCCACCGTCACCCTATCAAGTTCAAACGGCGTCTCCCTAACCCTCTTCCCCGTCAACCTGAACACCGCATTAGCCACCGCCGGCGCCACCGAAGGACTCGACAACTCGCCAACACCGCCAGGCTTAGCCATATCCCCTTGCACGATCAAAATATCAACCTCCGGCATATCGCTCATCCGCATCACGCGGTACGAATCGAAGTTCTTCTGCTCGACCTGCCCATGCCGAATATCGATGCGATCCGCCGTCGCGTGCCCTAGCCCCCACATCAGCCCGCCATACAACTGTTCTTCAACCCCACCCGGCGACACAGCCAGCCCGCAATCCGCCACACAGGTCAGCTTCTCAACCACAACCGCATCGCCCTTCCGCACAACCCGCGCCACCACCGCAACATAGCTGCTATACGCCTGATTCGTCGCGACACCCAACGCCGTGCCCGCAGGCAACGCTTTCCCCCAGCCGGCCCGCTCCGCCGCCTCGCGCAACACCGCCTTATGCCGCGGATCCTTCATATACGCGAGCCGGAACTCGATCGGATCGCGCCTAGCGGCATGCGCGGCCTCATCCATGAAAGACTCCACCGCGAACACGTTCGGGATATAGCTCACCGCGCGATACCAGCCGGTCGGCACACCGGTTTCATGACGCACCCAACCAATGTCGACGTGCGGCGCATCGTAAGCGAACTCGTACTTGCTGATCGCTTCGGTGGTGCTGTAGTCCATCCGATCCGGACGATCGAAATACCCCGGCTCCCATTGTTCCGGCGAAGCGGGCATCACAGCGCGCAACTGCAACGTCGTGAGATTGCCATGCGCATCAAACGCAGCTTTGGCACGGTGATAACTTGCCGAGTGATAAAAGAGCGCGCGCATTTCATCTTCGCGACTATTCATCAGCTTGACCGGCTTACCGACTTTCAACGCAAGCCACGTCACTTCGAACAACCAGTACTTCGATTCACGCGAACCGAAGCTGCCACCCGACACAAGCTCGTGCAGCACAACGCGCTCGGCAGGAATACCACCGATCACCTCAGCCGCTTCCTGCACCGTAGAAGGCACTTGCAAGCCGCCCCAATACTCAATGCGCCCGTCCCTCGCCCAGGCAGTGACATTGATCGGCTCAAGCGCGTTTTGCGCCTTATAGGGCATCGAATATGACGCCTCGATCACCTTCGCACCATGCGGCCATGCAGTCTTCGCGTCACCGGTCTGAATCGTCGGTACGACATGCGCGACAGGATCATCGAGCCACGCAGCCTGACGTGCAGCGAGCGTACTGCTGTCGAAAGTTTCCAGCGGACTATCTTCCCACTCAATCTTCAGCGCCGCCTGGCCTTGATGCGCCGACCAATAGTCATCAGCCAGCACAGCAACGCCCGCCTGATTCCCGCCGAGAAGATCGGGCCGGCCGGGAATCTGCAATACCTGTCGTACGCCCGGCACCGCCAACGCGGCTTTCGCATCCACGCTCCGCACGCGCGCATCGATCACCGGCGCACGCGTGACAACCGCGACCAGCATGCCCGGCAACGACACGTCGATACTGTACGGAAACGCCCCTCGCGCTTTCAGATCGGCGCCGCGTTTCTTCTGCAGCTTGCCGATGTATTTGAACTGCGACGGGTCTTTCAACGCGACATCTTTCGGCGCGGGCAATTGCGCGGCCACGCTCGCCAACGAGCCGTAGTTCGCACGTTTGCCGCTCGCCTTGTCGACAACAAACCCGTTCTCCGTCGAGAGCGAAGACGGCGGCACATTCCATTGTTTCGCGGCAGCCGCCATCAACATCGCACGGGCAGTCGCACCGGCACGCCGCAAGCGCTCATACTCGAGCGACACGCTCGTACTACCGCCCGTCGAAAACACTTTCCACAGCGGATGAATATAGTCACCGAAGAACGGATTCTCCGGCGTAATCACCTCCACGCGAAACGGATCGACATCGAGTTCTTCGGCGACCACGGCAGCCAACGCGGTGCGCGTCCCCGTCCCCGAATCGTGTTTATGAACCACGAGCTTGATCGTATCGTCGGGCAGCACACGCACCCATGCGTTCGGTTCGAACTCGCCGGGCTGTGGTTTCGGATCGCCGCTTGCGTTCGCCTCGGCCGCGAATGCTTCGGGTAACTGAAAACCGATTGCGAGACCCGATGCCAACAAGGCCGAGCTTTGTTTGATGAAACGCCGACGTGCGGTTCCGTGCGCGTCTTTCAGCGCTTGCTTGTCGTTGTGCATGTCAAGCCTCCTCGTTAGCAGAGGCAGAGGCCGCGGCACAGGCCGCCGCGCACGGCGGCGCAACCGCCGCCAGCGCCGCATCACCCGAAGCCGCGCGCTTGATCGCCTTCCTGATCCGCGAGTAGGTTCCGCAGCGGCAGATATTGCCAGACATCGCCGTGGCAATCGTTTCGTCGTTGACGGTCGGCTTATCCTTCAGAAATGACGCCGCCTGCATCAACTGACCGGACTGACAGTAGCCGCATTGCGGCACGTCCTCGGCCACCCACGCGAGTTGCAGCGGGTGCGTACCGTCTTTCGACAATCCTTCGATCGTCGTGATGTGCTTGCCCGCCACCGCGGCAATCGGCAACAAACAGGAGCGCACGGCCTCGCCTTCCAGATGCACCGTACACGCGCCGCAAAAGCCGCCGCCGCAGCCGAATTTCGTACCGGTCAATTTGAGCCGGTCGCGCAACACCCACAACAGGGGCATGTCTTCCGGTACATTGTCGAGCGAGTGCCGCGTGTCGTTGACCACGATCTCGATCATGCGTGTCTCCTGAATGTTGTTGTGCAACGCGGCGTGAAGTGCAGTGAAATGCCTGGCACCAGGGCCGCGTGCTTGCGGCCATTATTGAAAGCCGTTAAGCACAACGCCAGCGACGATTTCTTCCATCACCCGTAAGTCCGGCTAACACCCATGCTGAAGCGCTACCCTTCCATCCAGTCGATGCAAGCCTTTCTACAAGCGGCACGTGTCGGCAGCTTTTCGAGCGCAGCACGCCAGTTGTCGCTCACGCATAGCGCGATCAGCCAGCAGATCCGCACGCTCGAAGAGTTCGTCGGGCAGCCCTTGTTCGTGCGCGAAAGCGGCCGCGTGGTGCTGACGGACGCGGGCGTACTGTTCGCGAACCAACTCGCGGATGGCTTCGAGCAGATCGATCGCGCGTTGTCGTCGGTGAAAGAGCGCACGGTCAAGCAGTCGATCACGCTCGACGTCGATCCCGAACTTGCGCAGAGTTGGTTGGTGGGGCGTTTGCCTGCATTGCTCGCTGCGTTGAGCGGCACGTCGCTCACCGTGTTGTCCACGCCGCGCTACGAGCGCAGCGCGTTCGACCGCGTGGATATTGCGTTGCGGTATGGGTATGGCGAATGGGACGGCTTCGAGAACGCTTTGATCTGCGGCGACCGGTTGACTGCCGTGGGTTCGCCCGCGCTTCTTGAGGCACGCGGGCTAAGCCTGCCGCTCACGCCGGAACAGGTGCTCGATTTGCCCTTGCTCGGCTATACGAAACGCTCGTGGATTCCGTGGCTCACGGCGGCAAACCTGCCCGCCGTCGAACCGGATGCCGTCGCCGTGTTCGATAACGCCGCCGGCCTGATTGCAGCCGCGAGCGCAGGCGTGGGGGCCGGTTTGGCGCGCGGTCTGCTCGCAGTGGACGCGCGACGCGCCGGGAAGCTGGTCGAGCTCACGCAAGTGGAAATTCCAACGCATTACAACCTGTATGCCGTCTGGCCGCGCGAGAAAGCCGAGCGCGTTGCACCGCTGATCGACGTGATTCGCGAACTGGTCACGCAGGCAGTCGGCGCAGGTTAGCGTTAAGCTCAGTCGCTCTGCGTATTCACGCCCATGCTGGCGGCCACCTCGCGCACGGTATCGAGAAACAGCGCAAGCACCGGCGACGCGTCCTCCGCACGATAGCGCGCATGCAGCGACACCTCGGGACGCGGCGCTGCAAGCGGTACGAAAGCGACACCCCCGGTCGTCAATTGTCGCGCCGACGAAGGTAGCAGCGCCACGCCCAGACCTTCACGCACCAGACAAAGCAGCGTGTGCACCTCGACCACCTCCTGCTCGATCTGCGGTGTAAACCCTGCCTCGACACAGCAGTCTTGCAGATAGCGCGCTAGCTGCGACTGCCGCAAACCAAACGACACAAACCGCTCGGCCTCCAACTCGCGCAACGCGATCTCGTCACGCGCAGCCAGCCGATGCCCTAACGGCAGCGCCACCACCGCCGATTCGCGCATCACGACTTCGCTGCGAATCTCCGGTTCCTCATGCGACACGCGGAAGAAACACACGTCCAGGCGCCGCTCCTTGAGCGCGAGAATCTGCGCGGCGGGCGTCATCTCATGCAGCGTCCACTGCACTTGCGGATGCTTCTCCGCAAATACCCGTAGTGCGCGTGGAATCGGCTCGACCATCGCCGAACTGATGATGCCGATCTCGAGGCTGCCCACTTCGCCACGTCCCGCGCAACGCGTCAGATCGATCGCGCGTTCGAACTGCGCGAAGATCAACGGCACCTGTTCCTTAAGTGTTTTCCCTGCCTCAGTGAGTTCGACACGGTGCTGCGAGCGCATGAACAACGCGGTGCCCATCTCCTCTTCGAGGATACGAATCTGCTGGCTGAGAGGAGGCTGCGAAATGTGCAGCCGCGCGGCTGCCCGGCCGAAATGCAGTTCGTCGGCAAGTACCGCGAAGTAACGCAACAGCCGGATGTCCATATCGGGAACGTATCAAGATCGTGGTTAAAAAATATTGTACAGAGCGTTTTTATCTTGTGAGACTGCATCGCAAGCAGCAGTGCACATCAGTGTGACACTCGATGCCGGCGAGGGGAAGGCGCACAAAAATGGCGCCTTGCAAAGGGCCGCATGGGCAAGCCTGTCTGGGCTCCGTTCCATCGATGCGCCTGCCCGCGATCCGGCAACTGGATACACCAGTTCCTCTCAAGGAGATCGAGTACATGATCATCGACACCAGCTGTTATCCGACCAATCTGGTCGACCTCGCCTGGCGCCACGACGGCGAGCCATTTACCGGCGAGCGTCTGATCGCAACGATGGACGGCCCCTACATCATCAACGGCAAGCCGCGCCGCATCGACAAGGCTTTCATTCAGCCGCCGCAAGGCAACACGATCTATACGTGGACCGACGGCAACCGTTCGGGCCGCGAATCGATCGACGACTACATGGCGTACACCGTCGAAATGACGCAGAAGTATCCGGACCGTCTGCTCGGCTGCTTCGTCTACAACCCGCGTTGCGGCCCGGAGAACGGCGCCGAAGCAATCGAGTTCTACGCGAAGGAACACGGCTTCAAGATGGTGCAGTTGCAGGCCAACATGCATGCGTATCGTCCCGACCGCGCGCTTGACTGGCTGCGTCCCGCGTTGCGTAAGTGCGCCGACTTGGGCCTGCTCGTGAAGCTGCACACCGGCGACGGCCCGTACAGCATTCCGAGCGAATGGTATCCGTTGATTCGCGAATTCCCGTCGGTGAATTTCATCATGGCGCACTTCGGTGTGCAGACGGGTGGCGTGTATTGCTTCGAGCCGTATCAAATGGCGCTCGATACGCCGAACGTGTATTGCGAATCGAGCTGGTGTCTGCAATCGCGGATCGTCGAATTCGCGAAGGTGCTGCCCACGCACAAGATTCTCTACGGCTCAGACACGCCGCCGAACGAACCGGGCATGTGGCTGCGTTTGCTCGAAGTGTTGTGCCACGAGCCGCCGCAAGGCCTGAATCTCGACGAAGACACGCTCGAGGATTACCTCGGCAACAACCTCGCACGCATGATCGGCATCGAGCCGAGCGCGCCGCCGCGAAGCGTCGAAGAAGCGCAAGCCTATCTGAAACAGCATGCCGGCGCGTCGCAGAAACACGCCGCCCAGGCATCTCAAGCAGCCTACGCAGGAGCCCGCTGATGATCATCGATACCCATCTGCACCCGACTAATCTCGTCGACGAAGCGTGGCGCCATACCGGCGAGCCGTTCACCGGCGAACGCCTGCTGAAGATGATGGACGGTCCGTACATCATCAACGGCAAGCCGCGCCGTATCGACATGGGCTTCATTCAGCCGCCGCCTGGCAACACCGGCTATCGCGACGGCAATCGCCGCGGCCGTGAAGGCATTCGCGATTACATGTCGTATATCGCCGAGCTGACGCAGAAGTACCCGGATCGCTTTATCGGCAACTTCACGTACAACCCGCGTTGGGGTCCGGAAAACGGCGCGGCCGAACTCGAATTCCACGTGAAAGAGTACGGCTTCAAGATGCTCAAGCTGCACGCGAACATGCACGGCTATCGGCCGGATCGCGCGCTCGACTGGCTGCGTCCGGCAATGAAGAAGTGCGCGGAACTCGGCGTGGTGGTGCTGATTCACACCGGCGACGGACCGTACACGATTCCGACGCAGTTCTACCCGATCATCCGCGAATTCCCGATGGTGAATTTCATCATCGGTCACTTCGGGATTCAAACGGGCGGCAACTACTCGTTCGAAGCCTTCTGGATGGCGATGGATACGCCGAACGTGTACTGCGAATCGGGTTGGTGCTACCAGTCGCGCATCGTCGAATTCGCTCGTGAACTGCCGCGCAACAAGATCGTGTTCGGCACCGATTCGCCGCCGAACGAGCCGGGCATGTGGCTGCGCGAACTCGAAATGTTGTGCGGGCCTGCGCCGCAAGGCATGGATCTGGATGAGGACGGTCTCGAAGACTATATGGGCAACAACATCGCCCGTCTGGTCGGTATCGAGCCGACCAAGCCGCCGAAGGATCTGGCCGAAGCGGAGAAGCGTTTGAAGGCGACTTACGTGAACGACGTAACGCAGCCCGCTTAACGCGCTCAATACGTTAGCGCTTGCTGTACGGCAGGCGCGGCTCACCCCGCGCCTGCCACTCCAAACATTCCGCTTTCGACGGAGTTCACTATGGCGGATAACCTCTTCCGCGCCACGCAGGATTTTCATCGCTTCGCACAAGCGTATCGCGAGCAGTTTCCCGACGACGTACTGACTATCAAGCAGCCATTGGCGGCGGATCAGCACGTCACCGCTATCGTCGCTGAACTGGCCGCGCGCGGACGGCACGACATGTTGATCTGCGAAAACGTCGACGGTATCGCGACGCCGCTGGTCACCAACTTCTTCGCTTCACGCGCGCGCATTGGCCGTTTGTTCGACGTCGATGCGTCGGGCTTATTCGACGCGTACCAGCAGCGCGCGAACGCTCCTATCGCACCGGTTTATGTTCCGACCGGTCCCGTTCTCGATCAGGTTATCGAAGGCGACGCCGTCGATCTCGCGCAACTGCCGATGATCCGCCACTTCGATACCGATCGTGGCCCATACATCACCAACGCGGTGATCATCGCCGAAGACCCGGTAACGGGCGTCGCTAACCTGAGCTATCACCGGTCGATGCGCCATGCCCGCAATGCCCTGGCAACCAGCCTGCATTCGCGCGGCCACCTCTGGCGCATGCTGCAAACCGCCAAAGCGCGCGGCGACACGCTGAAAGTCGCGATGGTGATCGGCGCGCATCCGTTGTTCATGCTGGCCGCCGCGGCGCGCGTGCCCTTCGGCACCGATGAGCGCACGATTGCAGGCGGCTTGTTCGGTGCGCCGCTGGAATTGGTCCGTACGCCGCGATATGGAATCGGTGTTCCCGCTTCGGCTGAGTTTGTTCTGGAAGGCACGATCGATCCCGACGCTCATGCGGAAGAAGGTCCGTTTGGCGAATTCACCGGCTATTCATCGGACCGCTCCACCAATAACGTGCTACGGGTCGACACGATGATGCGGCGTAACGATGCATGGCTCGTCGATGTAGTAGGTGGCCCGTACGCCGAGCATCTGACGCTGGCCCGCTTGCCGCGCGAAGCGGAAATGAGCGAGAAGCTGAAGGCGCGCTTTCCTTCGGTCACTGCGCTGCATTATCCAAACTCGGGCACGCACTTTCACTGCTACGTCGCGCTGAATCAGACACGCGATGGCGAAGCCCGCCAGATCATGCTCGCGTTGCTCGGCTGGGACCCGTATCTGAAGAACGTCGTGGCGGTGGATAGCGATATCGACATCACCAACGATTCGCAAGTGTTGTGGGCGATCGCCACGCATTTCCAGCCGCATCAGGACGTGTTTATCGTCGACGGTTTGCCGGGCAGTCCGCTCGATCCATCATCGTCCGCGGCGGGCACCACGTCGCGCATGGGGATCGATGCGACACGCGGCTCTCACTTCGACGGCATTCGCGCGAAGATCAGCGAGCGTGCTGCACAACACGCGGTTGAGATTCTGGCCCGCGCCACCTCCGGAGCCCAAAAATGACTCCGCGGCGACTCGTAGTCGGCATCAGCGGCGCGTCCGGTTTCACGTACGGCGTACGCCTGCTGCAACTGCTGCGTGAACTCGGCATCGAAACGCATCTGACCGTCTCGCGCAGCGCGCTGTTGACGATGACACACGAAACCGACTACAAGTTCGCCGACGTCAGCGCCCTCGCCAGCTTCACCTACCGCTGCGACGACATGGCCGCGGCCGTTTCCAGCGGGTCGTTCCGCTCGCTGGGCATGATCGTCGCGCCTTGTTCGATGAAGACGCTGGCCGAAATTGCCAACGGCATGTCGTCGAGCCTGATCTCGCGCGCCGCCGACGTCACGTTGAAAGAACGGCGCCCGTTGGTGCTGCTGGCGCGCGAAACGCCTTACACGTTGGCGCATCTGCGCAACATGATCGCCGTGACTGAAATGGGCGCGATCGTCGCGCCGCCTGTGCCGGCGTTTTACGCGCGCCCTGTTTCGCTCGACCAGATGATCGACCACACGCTAGGCCGCGTGCTCGATCTGTTCGGTCTCGAAGCGGGCACCGTCAAACGCTGGCGAGAACAGGACATAGCAACCGAAATGGCAACACAAACACACGCACCGCCTATCGCCTGACCAGTTGAACAGCACGAACCGCAGTACGAACGAAGAAACGGAGACGAGTCATGAATCACATTCACACCACCCACAACGAAATCGAGAAAATCCCTGTCACGGTGCTGACCGGCTTTCTCGGCGCCGGCAAAACGACACTGCTCAATTACATTCTTCGCGAGAAACATGGCCGCAAAATCGCGGTGATCGAAAACGAGTTCGGCGAAATCGGCATCGACGGTGGTCTCGTACTCGAATCGACCGAAGAAATCTACGAGATGACCAACGGCTGCGTATGCTGCGTCGGTGCAGTGCGCGAAGACCTCGTGCGGATCGTGCGCATGCTGGTGGAAAGACCGGACCGGCTCGATCACATCATCGTCGAAACGAGTGGACTCGCCGATCCGTATCCGGTCGCGCAGACTTTCTTCCTCGACGATCCCATCGCGAAGCAGGTGACGTTGGATGCAGTCGTCACGATGGTGGATGCCAAACACATCGCCGCGCATCTGGACGATCTGGTGCTCGACGGCAGCGACAACCAGGCGGTCGATCAGATCGTTTGCGCGGACCGTATCGTGATCAACAAAGTCGATCTGGTGACGGTGGACGATATCGCTTCGCTGACGCAGCGTATTCGCGGCTTGAACGCCACGGCCGAGATCGTCGAATCGAGCTACGCGCAGATCGACCTCGACAAGATTCTCGGCGTCGGCGCGAACGAGTTCTCGCAGATTCTCGTGGAAGCGGACGGCCTGCATGAAGAGGAGCATAGCCACGATCACGCGCATCACCACGACGAGCATGACGAACACGAAGAGAATCACGAACATGCGCACGATCATGCCCACCTCGACGACGACCACTCCGACCATCAGCACGACGAAAGCGTGTCCTCGGTCGGCATCGAAGTCGACGCGGACATCGATCTCGACGCGCTGCAAGCCTGGCTCACCGAACTGCGCGAGTCCGACGCCGTCAATCTGTTCCGTATGAAAGGCATTCTCGCCGTGCAAGGCCAGTCGCACCGCTACGTGCTGCAAGGCGTGCACAACGTCATCGAACTTCGCGCGGCACAAGTGTGGGGTACGGAACCCCGCTCGTGCCGCATTGTATTCATCGGACGCGATCTCGATCGCGCCGCGCTGACCGACCGCTTCCATGCCTGTCTTGCCGTGCCGGTTGCGGCCTGACGGGAGATTCGGCCGGCGCGCGAAGTGATGCTGCACGGCAAGCCCGTGCGGCGTGCTCCGGCCAGAAAACGATATTCAGGAGACACGTCATGAACACCGCCATACATCCCGTCGATCGGATTCTGCCGAAGCGCCAGATGATCACGCTCGGTTTGCAGCACATGCTAGTGGCCTACATCGGCGCGATTGCCGTTCCGCTGATCGTTGCGTCGGCGCTGAAGATGTCCCCCGCCGACACCACCGTGCTCATCAGCACGGCGCTGTTTTGCTCGGGTATCTCGACGATCTTGCAAACCGTCGGCGTCTGGAAGTTTGGTGTGCGTCTGCCGATTCTGCAAGGCGTCGCGTTCAGCAGCGTCGGACCGGTCATCGCGATCGGCCTGAGTCCGGGTGTGGGTTTCGCCGGCGTGTGTGGCGCGGTCATTGGCGCGGGTCTCTTTACGATGTTCGCAGCGCCTCTGGTCGGGCGCTTGCGAAGATTCTTTCCACCGGTAGTGACCGGCTGCATCGTAACCGTGATCGGTTTGCAACTGTTCCCCGTTGCGTATCAATGGGTCGGCGGTGGCGAGGCAGCGCAGCAGCAGTTCGGCGCGTTGCCGTTCCTGAGCGTCACCTTCTTTGTCGCAATTGTGATTCTTGGGATCAACCGCTTTGCCGGTCCGTTCCTGCGCAACCTGGCCGTTCTGATCGGCCTGGTCGCGGGCGCCGTTCTGGCCTGCGCGCTCGGCATGGGCAACTTCTCGAGCGTGGGCGCCGCACCGTGGTTCACGCTGCCGATGCCGTTCCACTTCGGCACGCCAGTGTTTTCGGTGGTGCCCGTTTTGACGATGATCGTCGTGATGGTGGTGCAGATGGTCGAATCGATGGGGCTGTTCGTCGCCATCGGTGACATCGTCGACAAGAACGTGAGCGAGGAAGATGTGGTGCGCGGCATGCGTGCGAATGGTCTGGCGAGCGCGATTGCCGGCATGTTCGCGGCGTTCCCCTTTATCGCCTTCATGGAAAACGTCGGTCTTGTGATCCTCACCGGTGTGCGCAGTCGCTGGGTTGTGGCAATCAGCGGCCTGCTGATGTGCGCGGTAGCACTGGTGCCGAAGATCGGCGCGGTGGTCGCCGCAACGCCCGCAGCGGCACTGGGCGGTGCCGGTATCGCTATGTTCGGCGTGGTGGTGGCAGCGGGCGTGCAAACGCTGGCGAAGGTGGACTTCGAACGCAATCGCTACAACGTGCTGATTGTCGGCTTCACGATTGCCACCGCGCTGATTCCGGTGATGGCGCCGCAAGTCTTCAAACACATGCCCGACTGGACGCAGCCGTTCCTGCATAGCGGCGTGGTGCTGGCGTGCCTGGTGTCGGTCGTATTGAACGCGGTGCTGAACGGCGCGCCCGCAGATGAAAAGATCATCGAGACGCACAGCAATCTGGTGCGTGAATAAGCGACCGAGGTAGCAAGACGAGCGCGGCCGTCGCGCTTTCCGGAACCGGCGGCCGCTTCGAGGTACCTGAGAGGACATTGAATCGTGAGCATGCAAACTGAAGCGTTGCTGATCAAGAACCCTGCGGCGGTCATGAGTGGCCTTCGCGGCGACGCGGCACGGGCAGGCCAAGTCGATCTGCGGATTCGCAACGGCCGTATCGAGGCCATCGCGCCGAACCTGGAGCCCCGCGCCGATGAACGGGTAATCGATGCGCGTTCATGCGTCGTTTATCCGGGCTGGGTGAACACTCACCACCACCTGTTCCAGAACCTCCTGAAGGCGGTGCCGTCCGGCATCAACGCCGATTTGCAGGAATGGCTGGCCGCCGTGCCGTATCCGCGGCTCGCGCGCTTCACGCCGGAGCTGGCGCGGGTCGCCGCGCGATTGGGTATGGCCGAGCTGTTGCTGTCCGGCGTGACCACCTGCGCCGATCATCATTACCTGTATCACGCGGACGGCAACACTGAAACAGGCGATCTGCTCTTCAACGAAGCCGCCGAGTTCGGCATGCGCTTCGTGCTGTGCCGGGGCGGTGCTTTGCAGGCGGCGGGCGATCATCCGGGCTTTTCCAAAGTCGCGCTCAAGCCGGAGACGCTCGATCAGATGCTCGCGGATATCGAACGCCTGAAATCGCGCTATCACGATGCCAGCGACGCTTCGATGCGTCGCGTTGTGGTCGCGCCGACGACCCCGACGTTTTCACTGCCACCGGAGCTGCTGCCCGAAGTCGCACGCGCGGCGCGTCGAATGGGTTTGAGGTTGCACACACACCTTTCCGAAACGACCCGCTACGTCGACTTCTGCAAAGAGCGCTTCAACAAACTACCGGTGGAATTCGTCGCCGATCACGAGTGGCTCGGGCCGGACGTGTGGTTTGCTCACCTCGTACATCTTCAGCCAAGCGAGATCGCGATGCTGGCGGAAACCGGCAGCGGCTGCTCGCATTGTCCGGTGAGCAATGCGCGCCTCGGCAGCGGGATTGCGCCGGCCCCGCAAATGGCGGCGGCGGGTGTGCCGATGTCGCTGGCCGTGGACGGCGTCGCCTCGAACGAATCCGGCAGCATGACCAATGAAGCTCACTTCGCGTGGCTGGTGCATCGCGCGGCGCAAGGTGCGTCGGCGACCACCGTCGAAGAAGTCATTCACTGGGGCAGCGCGGGCGGCGCAGGCGTGCTCGGCCTGGATGCGGTCGGCACGCTTGAGGTTGGGAAGGCCGCGGATTTCGTCCTTTACGACGTCAGCGATCTGCGCTTCAACGGCTTCCATGACGTGGCGGTGGCGCCGGTCACGGCGGGTGAGCCTGCCCGGGTTCGCTACAACGTGGTGAACGGCCGCGTCGTGGTGGATAACGGCGTGATTCCGGGCCTCGATCTCGAACGGCTTCGCCATGAAGCGGCCGAGGGCGTGAAGCAACTGCTCGCCGACTAGACCGCTTACGCATGCACTCAAGCACCGAAGGGATAAGTCGCGATGCAACATAGAAGAATCCGGCTCGGCATTCTCACGCCTTCGTCGAACACGGCGTTAGAGCCCATGACCGCGGCGATACTAAGCGAATTGCCGCACGTCAGCGCGCATTTTGCGCGCTTCACGGTCACCGAGATCGCGCTATCGGAGCAAGCGCTCGGTCAGTTCGACGCGAGCCGGATTCTGGCGGCCGCACGTCATCTGGCCGATGCGCGTGTGGACGTGATCGGCTGGAGCGGCACATCGGCCGGATGGCTGGGCTTTGAGCGCGATCAGGCGTTGTGCCGGCATATCACCGAAGCGACCGGTATCCCCGCGACAACCTCGGTGCTGGCGCTCAACGAAATCCTCGTCAAAACCGGCGTGCGGCGCCTGGGTCTGGTATCGCCGTACCTCGACGACGTTCAGCAGCGGATCGTGCGCAACTACGAGAAGCTGGGGATCGAATGTGTTTCGGAACGGCACCTTGGCTTGCAGGACAACTTCAGCTTTGCCGAAGTGCCGGATACGCAGTTGGCAATCATGATGCGTGAAGCCGCATTTGCAAGACCCGATGCGGTGACAACATTCTGCACGAATCTGCGCGCGGCGCATCTGGTGCGCGCGTTTGAGATGGCTACCGATATTCCCGCTTACGACACGGTAGCCACTGTGATTTGGAAGGCTCTGAGAATGCTGGAGGTAGATACGAGGCCACTCGCAAGTTGGGGCAGGCTGTTTACCGACGTGGTGTAGCACTGCGGTATCACGCGGCACGTCGCGCCGTGGCACAGCGCGCGGTGGCTGGTGCGCGCGGCGGCCTATCGGTTTCCGCGCACACCAGCCACCTCTCCCGCGTGTGAATTACCGCGACATCATATTCATACTCACGTTGTGCATCACCCACACCGTGCCGCCGATCAGAATGATCGCAGCGACCGCGGTATAGCACAACGCCATCACATTCCACCGTTGGCCTGAAGACGTGTTCAGATGCAGGAAGAACACCAGATGAACAACAATCTGCACAAGCGCAAGCACGGCCAGCACAACCATGGCGGAGCGTGGTTCGAGCATGCCGTTCATTACCAGCCCGAACGACGCCGCGGTTAGCACCACAGCCAGTACGAATCCGACGATATAGCCAGAGAGACTCCCGTGCCCCTCTTCCTCATGAAGTGATCGCGTATGAGCCATTTAAAGCACGCTCCCAAGATAGACAAACGAAAACACGCAGATCCACACGATGTCTAGAAAGTGCCAGAAGAGACTCAGACAGGTCAGGCGCGTAATCTCGCGTTCGGACATTTCTGGCTTGAGCACGATCTGCACGGCGAGCACGACCATCCAGATGAGCCCCACCGTGACGTGCAAGCCGTGCGTGCCGACGAGAGTAAAGAACGATGAAAAGAACGCGCTGCGGCCAGGACCCGCGCCTTCGGCGATCAGGTGCGAAAACTCCTGCACTTCGAACCAGAGAAACGCGAGGCCCAGCACAAACGTGATCGCCAGCCACCCGAGCACAACACCTGACTTGCGCTTGTGCGCACCGAGCATCGCGAAACCGTAGGTGACACTGCTCAGCAGCAACAGGGCGGTTTCCAGCGCGACGCCCGGAATATCGAACAGATCCTTACCGGTCGGACCGCCTGCGAACTGGTGCGACATCACGGCAAACACCGCGAAGAGAGACGCGAACAGCACGCAATCGGTCATCAGGTAAAGCCAGAATCCGAATACCGAATGGGACGGCGCGTGCTCGCTTTCCAGCTCGCCCAGCGCGGAAAAATTGGTTTTCTGCAACATCAGTTGACCTCCGCAGCAGCAAGCCGCTCGTGACGCTTCGTTTGGCCTGCCTTGCCGCCCTTCTCTTCGGTCTTCCGGACCGTCTCCGCCGAAATGTAATAGCCGTCGTTGTCGCCGAAGCTGCGTCCGATCACCGTCGCCATGATGGCAACCAGCGCCACCACCGCGAGCCACGTGATGTGCCAGACTCCGGCGAAGCCCAGCAGCAGGCTAAAGATGCCGATAAAGAACCCCGCGCTGGTATTCGACGGCATATGAATCTCGCGGTACGTCACGTCTTTACCGAGGCCCTGCCCCGTTTCCTTCATGTGTGTGAATGCGTCGAGTTCATGCACCACCGGGATAGTGGCAAAGTTGTAGACCGGCGGCGGCGACGAGGTGGCCCATTCGAGCGTGCGGCCGTCCCATGGATCGCCCGTGGCGTCGCGGTACGCCGGCAGCTTGCGGTTGCGCACGCTGACAACCACCTGCAGAACCTGACAGACCACGCCGAGCGCGATGAACACCACACCGCACGCCGCAACAATCAGCAACGGGTGCCACGCCGGGTTGTCATAGTGATTCAGGCGCCGCGTCATGCCCATGAAGCCCAGCACATAAAGCGGCATGAACGACACATAGAAGCCGACGAACCAGAGCCAGAATGCGGCCTTGCCGAGCTTCTCGTTCAACTTGATGCCGAACACCTTCGGGAACCAGTAGTGCACGCCGGCCAGATAGCCGAACACCACCCCACCGATAATGGCATTATGAAAGTGGGCAATCAGAAACAGGCTGTTGTGCAGGACAAAATCGGCGCCGGGAATCGCCATCATCACACCGGTCATGCCGCCGATCGTGAAGGTAATCATGAAACCGATCGTCCACAGCACCGGCGTGGTGAATTCGAGGCGGCCACGATAAATCGTGAACAGCCAGTTGAATATCTTCACGCCGGTTGGAATGGCAATAACCATGGTCATAATGCCGAAGAACGCATTGACGTCCGCGCCGGACCCCATCGTGAAGAAGTGATGCAGCCAGACGAGGAACGCCAGCACCGTAATCACGCAGGTGGCGTAGACCATGGTCTTGTAGCCGAACAGCGGTTTCTTCGCGAAGGTCGCGATCACTTCTGAGTAGATGCCGAACGCAGGTAGAACCAGAATGTAGACTTCGGGGTGGCCCCAAGCCCAGATCAGGTTCAGGTACATCATGGCGTTGCCGCCACCGTCGTTCGTGAAGAAGTGCATGCCCATGTAGCGGTCCAGACCGAGCAGCGCGAGCGCAATGGTGAGGATCGGGAACGTCGCCATGATCAGCACGTTCGAGCACAGCGCGGTCCACGTAAACACCGGCATCTTCATCAGCGACATGCCGGGTGCGCGCATCCGGATAATGGTGACGAAGAAGTTGATCGCGGTAATCAGCGTACCCACGCCCGATAACTGCAGGCTCCAGATGTAATAGTCCACCCCCACGCCCGGACTGAACTGCAATTCCGAGAGCGGCGGATACGCAAGCCAGCCGACTTGCGCGAACTCGCCGATCACGAGCGACAGATTCATCAGAATGGCGCTGATCGCGGTCATCCAGAAACTGAGGGAGTTGAGGAATGGGAACGCGACGTCGCGCGCGCCAATCTGCAGCGGTACGATCAGGTTGAAGAGACCCACCATCAGCGCCATCGCCATGAAAAAGATCATGATGACGCCGTGCGCGGTAAAGATCTGGTCGTAGTGATGCGGCGGCAGATAGCCCGGCGAGTCGAAGGCAAGCGCCAGTTGCAGGCGCATCATGACCGCGTCGGCAAAGCCGCGCAGCAGCATCAGGACCGCGACCACGATATACATCACGCCGATCTTCTTATGATCGACGCTGGTAAGCCATTCGCTCCAAAGCCATTTCCACTTGCCGAACCACGTCAACGCACCGAACGTGGCCAGGACGATGATCGCCATCAGAGCGCCCGCGCCCATGATGATAGGCTGATCGAACGGAATCGCCGAAAGTGTCAGTTTTCCGAACATGTGTTACCCCTTCGTACTGCAATTGCTGTTCCGCAGATCGAGAACGTGGCCGTTGTTGTACTTCGCAATGATGTTGTAGAACAGCTTCGGATCGACCGATGAGAAGTAGCGCACCGGCGCCTTCTCGCTCGGCTGCGACACCGTGCTGTATTCGTTCATGTCGAGCCGGTCTGACGACGCTTTGACCTTTTCCACCCACGCGTTGAACTGCTCCGGGCTGGTGGCGAGCGCACGGAACTTCATGTCGGAAAAGCCCCTGCCGCTGTAATTGGCCGACACGCCCGCGTAGTCGCCGGCTTCGTCCGCGATGAGGTGCAGTTGCGTTTGCATACCCGCCATCGCGTAGATCTGGCTACCCAGTTGCGGAATGAAGAACGAGTTCATCACCGAGTCGGACGTGATCATGAAATTAACCGGCGTGCCCACCGGAAAAGCCAGTTGATTGACCGATGCAATGCCGAGGTCCGGATAAATGAAGAGCCATTTCCAGTCGAGCGCCACTACTTCGACATTGATCGGCTTCACAGCCGACTCAATGGGCTTGTAGGGGTCGAGTTCGTGCGTGGTCTTCCACGTCAGAATTCCGAGGCACAGAATGATGATGGATGGCACGGTCCAGATGACGACTTCGATCGCCGTTGAGTGCGCCCATTTCGGTGCGTACTTCGCGTGGCGGTTGCTTGCGCGATAACGCCATGCAAACCACAGCGTCATCAGAATGACCGGCACCACGACAATCAACATCGTGAATGTCGCCGTGCCTATCAGCGACTTTTCGGCGAGACCGATGCTGCCCTTCGGGTCGAGCACATCGAGATTTCCACACCCGGAAAGACACGTAGTTAGCGCGGCCGCGATAGGTATCGACGCCCGGCTATGGGCTCCCTTTGTTTTCATATTTCCCGGCTTCTCATAAACTTTCGCCTAAATTCGCTGCGCCCATAGCAACATGGGACACGCACTCAGAATGCGCATGCCGCAGGATTCTACGAAAGACCGAGGATGCGAAAGTTGATCCTGGGTAAGAGAACCGCACAGGATTCGTAGTTTTCAGCAAAGAATTGTCAACACCCCGAAAGGTGACTTTCTATGGGGTGTCGCCAGGTTCAATCTCGACGTATCGGTATCGGAAATTTCTGTCAGATCACAGAAGAAAACAGGCGTTGTTTCGTCACATGAATTTTTTACTTTTGATTATTCGTCAAGCACGTTTCGCCAGTTCCTCCGCATCCGCGAGCCACTCCTGCAACGTCACCTCCACCGTGATGAACGACAGATTCATCCCGCGCACCACGCGGCCGGCAAACACCTGACTGTCCGTGCCGGACAGAATCGCGGTGAGCTCCGTCGTGCCTGTCCCGTCGCGACCCGGCACGGCACACGCGACCTCTCCGAACAGTCCCACGATCTCGACGCCCGGCCCTTTGACAATCTGCGTGGCCTGCACGGCGCCCGCGCCGCTTGTCAGATGTCCATCGATCAGACTGCCGACCGCGCTGCGCACCACCGCGCGGCCGATGCCGTATTGCGCGCACAGGCGCTCGAGCGATTCGACGATGTCCTCATTCGGCTTCAGGCGTGCAATCAAAGTGCGTCCGTAGCAGCCGGCTTCGAGTTTGACATCGGACGAGTTGGATTGCGCGCTCATGCGGCATCCTCCACCGTCGGTCCAAACAAGGTATAGCGGGTTTCCTCGTCGACATATTGCGTGAAGCCACCGTGCGCGAACGCGCAGAGCCGCAACACCAGCGGTTCGCGGCCCACCTCGAGGCGATCGAGGATCACGTGGCCACCGTGCAGCCGGCCATCGCCGCCGACGAACGCACCGTGACAATGCAGCGCGACGCTGCCCGCACGATCCTTACCGATCGTTACCGCGCCGTGCAGCAATGCGACTTCGTCATTCTCCATGTTAGGGGTGCCGTAGATGTAAGGCCGCTCGCCTTGCGCCGCCTTGATGACGACGTGGTACTGCAACGCGCGCGCCGAACCGCTGCAGATCCGGCCGGTTGCGCCGCAAAAGCCGTGGTGCATCATCAGGTCGCGCAGCACCTTGCCGGCGTTGCATCCGCTGGGTATTTCAACGCGCAATTCGCGCGGCTCCCGCACTACCGTGGCCAGCACCCGCGGGTGAGCGGCTGCGCCAGGGTGGCGGAAAGCTTCTGTCTTTAACGTCATGGGAGGGTCAGGTAGATTGCGACGCTCCTTAATAGCAACTTCAATGCCATCTGAACGCGATTCGCGACGCACGCGGCGCGGCAGGCCTCAGCCCGCATGAACAGCGCCGCCTGCGCAGCAACATCTGTCGCGCGCCGTGCTACAGGTGTCGTGCGCGTGTCATAGGGTGAAGCGACTCGCTAGCTGCCCGAACGCGTACCGACCAGGCCCAGTTGCGCGGCGATGTCGACGAACCGTGCCACGCAGGGATTCAGCGTATCGGGGCTCCACACCAGCGCGACGTCGACATAAGGCGCGTGCTGCAAGGGCACGAACCTGACGTTATCCGCGTGGGTACTGCGCATCGAGCTATGCACGAGCGCAACACCGAGTTGCTGCGCGACGAGGTTCACGATGGTCTGCTGAAAATTGGTTTCGAGGCGGATGCGCGGCGTAAACCCCGAGCGCCGGCAATGCTCGACGATCGTGTTGTAGATGAACGGCGAGGCCGCATGTGGAGAAATGATGAACCACTCGTCGCGCAACTCGGCAATGGAAATCGCCGCTCTTGTCGCGAGCCGGTGCCCTTCGGGGAGCACGGCTACCAGTTGCTCGCTGAAGATCGTGCGGGTCTCCAGTTCGACCGCCGAATCCGACGGATACATGATGCCGACATCGGCCTTGCCGGCGCGAATATCGGCCACGAGCAAGGTGGGAATACTTTCGCTGAGCTTCAGTTCGACCCGCGGAAAAGCCGATGCGTACTCACGCGTCAGCACCGGCACGATGCTGTACGCGGCGGCGAACATGAAGCCCGCCATCAGCGTGCCCTCCTCGCCAAGGTCGGCGGCACGCGCATGACCGCGCGCCTGGTCGACGGTGGCCATCACCGTCTTGGCATCGCGATAGAAGCGATGCCCGGCTGCCGAGAGCCGCACGCTGCGGCGTGTGCGATCCAGCAGCACGACGCCCAGTTCCGCTTCGAGCAATGCGATCTGCCGCGACAGCGGTGGCTGGGAGATATTGAGCAGCGCCGCCGCCCGCCCGAAGTGCAGGGTCTCCGCAAGTACGACGAAGTAGCGTAATTGCCTCAGCTCCATGCCCGCCCCAAGTCCGCAAATAGGAATCCGACTTATACCTAACCGGTATCAGTCGTCGCATCATAATGTATTGGAGACTATTAATGAATCGCACTATGCTTGGTTTCGGAGACAAACCGCTGGCAGCTTTTTCGATCCGCCGGGCCACAAGCCGGGCCGATCCTGCCAATCAGAGACATAAAGAGAGATGCCATGACCGCCCACGACCCGCTGGACCGCGCCCGTGCAGACTCATCTCGCTCATCGGGGCTACCTATTAGCCGACTATGTGGCGACGATCCTACGATGCTGGCCACGCTATCGCGTGCCCGCCTGCTCATCGACCGGCAACTTCCCATTCTGATTCTCGGCGAGACCGGTACCGGCAAGGAATATCTCGCGCGTGCGCTGCACGACTACAGCAACCGCCGGCATGCGGCGATGGTGTCGGTGAATTGCGGCTCGATCCCTGAGAACCTGATCGAAAGCGAACTGTTCGGCTATGCGCGCGGCGCATTCTCCGGCGCGCTCTCCACCGGCATGAAAGGCAAGGTCGTGCTCGCGCATCGCGGCACGCTGTTCCTCGATGAGATCGGCGATATGCCCGCAGCGCAGCAAACCCGCTTGCTGCGCGCACTGTCCGAGCGCGAGGTGACGCCGATCGGTTCAGCCGAGCCTATTGCGGTCGATCTCCAACTGATCTGCGCGACGCATCAGAACATCGAATCGCACGTCGAAGCGGGAACGTTCCGTGAAGATCTCTATTACCGGATCGCCGTGGGCATCGTGCATTTGCCGCCGGTACGCGAGCGGCACGACCGTGCATGGCTGCTGCAATCGATCCTCGAACGCGAAGCACCGGGCATGACGCTCGAGGCCAACATCGATAGCGAGGCGCGCGAGATTCTGCTGCACTGCAAATGGCCGGGCAATCTGCGGCAGATGCGTACGGCACTTCAGTACGCATGCGCGGTAAAGAACGGCGACATGATTCGCGCGGGCGACCTGCCAGCCAATGTTCAGCCCGGTAAAGGCATGGTCGGGCGAATCGGTCTGCACCCGACCTTGCACCCCGCGTTTCAGGCAGCGCCGCAGCCGTACGCCGCGTCACGTGACAGCGGCGGCTACGCCGCATCGCATGCCGCGCGTTTCGCAGACGCGGCCCGCTTGCCGGTCGCGCCGCCGAGCGAACGCGACAACATTCTGCGTGCGCTGTCCGCGAGTCGCTGGAATATCTCGGCCGCGTCGCGCGAACTCGGTATTTGCCGCGCGTCGCTCTATCGCAAGCTCAGGCAGTTTCGCATTCCGCACGTGCGTGACCTTGGCAGCGATATGCTGATGGCGGATTACGGCTGAACGCGTGCATGCAACAACGGGGCGACGTGTTTACCGAAACACATGGCCCCGTCGGATGTCCCTCGTTGCGGTCTAGTCTCGCGCCGTGGCCGCTTGTGCCGCGGGCGGCCGTTTGAACATTTGCGCGACAATCACGCCCACCAGCGCCGTACCGCCGCCGAGCACGTGATACAGGTGCAAGGTTTCGCCGAGCATGGTGATGGCGATGAGCGCAGTCGCGATCGGCAACACGTTCATGAAGAGCGCGCAACGATTCGGGCCGAGATGCTTGACCCCCTGCATCCAGAGAAACGGCAGCACCACCGAGGCCAGCACACCGGCATACAGGATCAGCGGCACGCTGGCGCGCGTCGGCATGGCTTCGGCCGCCGGCAGACGCAGCAGCATCGGCAGCATGAACACCAGCGCGAAAAGCGCCTGCAGGTAGGTGGATTGCCACGACGGCAGCCCCACGTGCCAGCGCTTGAGCAACACGCCATACAGCGCATACGCGAGCGCCGCGAAAATCATCAGCAGATCGCCAAGATGCGCGCCGTTGGCAAGCAGCATCGCCGGGTTGCCTTGCGTGATCAGATACACCACGCCGGCCAGCGACAGGACCCCGCCACCCACCATTCCCGTGGTCGGCGCTTCGCCGAGCAGCAGCGTGCTGGCCACCATCGTCATCAGCGGCACGAGCGCGGTGATGATCGACATGTTGGTCGCCGTGGTCGTTTTGGCCGCTTCATAGGAGAGGCTCTGGAACAATGCCATCGCCAGAAAGCCGAGCACGGCGAGCTTCGGCAGTTGCGGCACGATCGCCGCGCGATTGCCCCAGGCCGGCTTCAGCGTGAACAGGCTCATCAGCGCGACCGCTAGTAACAGGCGGTAGAACGTGATGGCCGAAGGGTCGATCGTGCGCGCGGACAGCTTCGACACAATGACATTGCCGGCCCACAACAGGATTGCCACAAAGGGAAACAGGAAATACGATTTCTTCATGTCACGCTCTAATAGATTGTCGATAGGAATCGGGGGCTCCGAAGTGACATGAATTCTTGCGCTCGCAGGCAAGGTCCGTCTCACGCCAAAAGGTCTTTATCTGTCGTGAAACGGTCAACCATCCGATGAAGGGCAACACGACGAATGAACGCGCGAACTCCAATGCCCGCGGCACGCCACACCGAAACGCCCACCGCGCCGGGCGCGCACGTGCCGTTCGAGAGCACGCCCATGCCGGTCTCGGCGATGGCCGCGTGGTATCCGCACGGCACCGTGATTGCGCCGCACCGTCATCGGCGCGCGCAATTGCTCTATGCGATCGAAGGCGTGATGTTGATCGAATCGGCAACCGGCTCGTGGGTCGTGCCGCCCACGCGGGGCGTGTGGCTCGAACCCGAGGTCGATCATTCGGTGCAGATGAGCGGCGACGTGAAGATGCGCACGGTGTTTGTCGAACCCGGCGCGACCGCGCATTTGCCCACCCGCAGTTGCGTGGTCGAAGTGCATCCGCTGTTGCGCGAGTTGATCCTCGCGGCGATCGACGTGCCGCCGGATTACACCGACGGCTCGCGCCACGATCATCTGATGCGCTTGCTGCTGGCGGAATTGAATGCGGTGCCGTCGCTGCCGCTTTATCTGCCGTGGCCGACCGATCAGCGTCTACGCGAGGTATGCAATAGCCTGTTCGCCGCCCCCGACGACAACCGCACCATCGGCGCATGGGCCAGCACGCTCGATGTATCCGAAAAGACATTCCACCGCTGGTTCCAGCGCGAAACCGGTTTGACGTTCGGCCGCTGGCGCCAGCAGGCGCGCTTGCTGCTCGCGCTCAAACGGCTCGCGCACGGCGAGAAGATCATCGCGGTCGCGCTGGATCATGGCTACACCAGCCAAAGCGCTTTCGCGGCCATGTTCAAGCGGCATTTCGGCGTGGTGCCGTCGGCGTTTTACGCGTAGCGGCTCAAGCGGCTCCACTTCCCTGCCCGGCGCGCGGCTAATCCAGCACGCGGCTGCGCCGGGCAAGCTGAAGCGTTAGCGCTCCGCCGTCACGGCTTCCATAGGCGCGGCCAGCAAGGCCTTGATATCTTTCTTGACGATCTTGCCGTAGGCGGATTTGGGTAACGCGTCCCAGAACACACAGCGTTTCGGCCATTTGTAGCGTGCGAGATGCGGTTCGAGATGCGCCAGCAAGGCTTCCTCCTTGAGTGCCCAGCCTTCGCGCCGCACCACCACCGCGACGCCGATTTCCCCCCACTTGGGATCGGGCATGCCGACTACCGCGACTTCCTGCACGGCCTTATGCGTAAGAATCGCTTCTTCGACTTCGCGCGGATAAACGTTCGAGCCGCCGGAGATGTACATGTCCGATGATCGTCCGGTGATGTAAAGGAAGCCCTGTTCATCGAGGTGGCCCAGGTCTCCGGTATGGAACCAGCCATGACGGAAGGCCTTTTCGTTCGCTTCCGCATTGTTGTAGTAGCCGATGAACACCGCCGGCCCGCGCACGCAAATTTCGCCGCTCGCGCCTGCTGCGAGGCGATGGCCTTCGTCATCGAGAATGCCGATTTCAATGCCAGTGCGGGCGTAGCCGCAAGTGCCGACGCGGCTGCCCGCGGCATGGTCGTCGGCGGTGTGCAGCGAGGGCGGCAGCACCGTGATATTGCCGGTCACTTCGCCGAGACCGTAATACTGCACCAGCACCTTGCCCAGCTTGCGCAGCGCATGCTTCTGATCCTCGCGATACATCGGCGCCCCGGCATAGATCACGTACTTCAGCGAACTGTGATCGTAACGGTCCACCGATTCATGCTCGGTCAGCATCTTGACGATGGTGGGCACGGTGAACATATTGTCGACGCGGTGTTTTTCCACCAGCGCCCAAGCCTCTTCGGCATCGAGTTTCTCCGACGCCGGCAGAATGCTGGCCGCCGCGCGCGCAACGTTGACCATCGCATGAATGCCCGCGCCGTGCGAGAGCGGCGCCGCCACGAGCGAGCGCGACTCGTGCGTCAAACCGGGCATCAGATCGGCAATGTGATTGGTCAGCACAAAAGCCATCTGTCCGTGCGTGAGCACGCCCGCTTTCGGGCGCCCTGTCGTGCCGGACGTATAGAAAAACCACAGCGGATCGTCACGGTCCACATCCACCGCGGCGAACGGCGGTGCGTCCATCTGCTGCGCGAGTGTCTCGTAAGCGAGTTCGCCCACCCGCGGCGTGCCGATTGCGATCACATGCTGCAAGGCCGGCGACGCCGCGCGCACCGCGTCGACGTGGGCGTCGAAACCGACTTCGTAGATCATCGCCACCGCACCGCTCGATTCGCCGAGATACGCCGCTTCCGCTGCGGTAATCCGGCAGTTGGTCGGCACCCACACGGCGCCGAGTTTGAACGCGACCCATGCGCTTTCGAAGAGCGCCAGGTTGTTGCGCGAATGCACGAGAATCTTGTCGCCCTTGCCGATGCCGAGCCGGCTCAAACCGTGCGCGACCGCGTCGACGCGTGCGTTGATGTCGTGCCAGCTCACGCTGCGTTCGGCGTGAATGAAGCCGGGTTGATCGGCGTGGCGTCGGGCTGCGTCGGTCAGCAGATTCCCGAGGTTCATGACGGTGGTCAGCATAAGCCAGTGCTTTGAAGAAAGAGAGGTTGAGAGGCGCGCATACCTGGTCCAGATGATCGGATGCCTTTCAGCGGCGTGCTTCGAGAATGCTCAGATAATTGGTCACGGCCGCGCCGCCCATGTTGAACACCCCGGCCGTGCGTGCATTTGGAATTTGCATCGCGCCGGCCTGGCCGCTGACCTGCATCGCCGCCATCACGTGCATTGACACGCCCGTCGCGCCAACCGGATGCCCCTTCGCCTTCAATCCGCCCGACGCATTGACCGGCAGGCGCCCCTCTTTCGTGGTCACCCCGTCGAGAATCACACGGGCGCCCTGTCCCGGTTCGGCCAGACCCATCGCCTCGTATTCGATCAGTTCGGCAATCGTGAAGCAGTCGTGGGTTTCGACCAGCGACAGATCGTCGAGTGTCATGCCGGCTTGCGCCAGCCCTTGTTTCCACGCGAGCCGCGCGCCTTCGAACGCGATCGGATCGCGCCGCGACAGCGGCAGGTAGTCGCTCACCTGCACCGTCGCGCGAAACTCGACCGCGTGACGCGCGCGCCGCGCGATGTCCGGCGACGCGATGATCAGCGCGGCCGCGCCGTCAGAGATCATCGAGCAGTCGGTGCGCTTCAACGGCCCGGCAACGAACGGGTTTTTCTCCGACGGCGTGCGGCAAAAGTCATAGCCGAAATCGCGGCGCATATGCGCATACGGGTTCGACACGCCGTTGTGATGATTCTTCGCGGCAATCGCCGCGAGCGCATCCGACTGGTCGCCATAGCGATCGAAATACGTTTGCGCGAGCTGGCCGAAAATGCCCGCGAATCCGCCCGGCACGTCCGCTTCTTCGCTCGCATACGAGCACTTCTGCAACACCTTGCCCACTTCGGCGGTCGGCAGGCTTGTCATCTTCTCGTAGCCGATCACCAGTGCGCACGCGGAGCGGCCCGAGCGCACCGCATCGAGCGCGGAGTACACCGCGGCCGAGCCGGTCGAGCACGCGTTTTCACACCGTACGGTCGAGGTGAAACGCATTTCGGGAATCGCGTTGAAGACGAGCGCCGACGGAAAGTCCTGATAGACGAACCCGCCGTTAAACGTGCCCACGTGAATCGAATCGATCTGACCGGCTTCGACGCCGGCATGCTCGAGCGCACCGAGTGCGCTGTCGGCAATCATGCGTTCGATGTCCAACGCGTCGAGCTTGCCGAACGGGATATGGCTCCATCCGATGATGGTCGGTTGCATTGCGAACAACTCCTTGGCTTGGGGATGGGAATGACGGCTCTTCATGCAAAAGCCAGGCCAGCCAGGCAGGTCGTTTCATGATCGCGACCCCGGCCGGCACGGCGCGCATGACGCGAGCGCCGCGCCGATGCGGGCCACGCGCCGCAACGGCTTCCAATCCTGCTTTCGCGCCACGGATGAATCCGCAGTCCGCCCCCGGCTCGCGTGCGACACAAAGCATGCGACACGTGTCGCATTTGCTCGACACCTGCACGGCGTGCCCGCCCTGGCAATAACCCGGGGTTGCCGGCTTAACGCCAATAGCCACGCGGCTCCCGCCAAATGGCATCCAATTTGCTTTTAGCTGGCCGCCGGCCTTCGAAGCGGCAAACATAAAACTCAGGAGACAGACGATGAGCGTTACCACCCGGCGCGACTTTCTCAAATGCGCTTCTCTTACCGCCGCGGCGTCGTTCGCCGGTCTGCACGGCCGCTCCGCGCACGCTGCCGAATTCACCCTCAAGTACGCGAACAACCTGCCTGCCACCCATCCGATGAACATCCGCGCGAAGGAAGCCGCGGCGCGCATTGCTTCAGAGAGTAAGGGGCGGGTCGACTTCCAGGTGTATTCGAACAACCAGTTGGGTAGCGATACCGACATGCTGTCGCAGGTCCGCTCCGGTGCGATCGATTACTTCACGCTCTCGCCGCTGATTCTCGGCACCCTCGTGCCCGCCGCGCAGATCACCGGCGTCGGTTTTGCGTTCAAGGACTACGACCAGGTGTGGGCCGCGCTCGACGGTGCACTCGGCGCGCGCGTGCGCCAGGAGATTGCGAAGACCTCGGTGTTCGCGTTCGACAAGATCTGGGACAACGGCTACCGTCAAACCACCACCAGCACGAAGCCAATCCACCTTCCGGGCGACCTGAAAGGCATCAAGCTGCGCGTGCCGATGAGCCCGATCTGGACCTCGATGTTCCAGGCGCTCGGCGCGTCGCCGGCCAGCATCAATTTCTCCGAGGTGTATTCGTCGCTGCAAACGCGGGTCGTGGAAGGTCAGGAGAATCCGCTCGCCACCATCACCGCGGCCAAGCTTTACGAAGTGCAGAAATATTGTTCGCTGACCAATCACATGTGGGACGGCTTCTGGTTCCTCGCGAACAAACAGTCGTTCGCGCGTCTGCCGAAGGATCTGCAAACCATCGTGCAGAACGCCGTCAACGATGCGGCCGTGCAGGAACGCACCGACGTCGCCAAATTGAACGCGTCGCTGATGCCGGAGCTGAAAGCAAAGGGCCTGCAGTTCAACGATGTCGATATCAATGCGTTCCGCAGCCAGTTGACCTCAACGGGCTTCTACGCCGACTGGCACAAGAAGTTCGGCGACGACGCGTGGACCGCCCTCGAAAAATACACCGGCAAACTCGCCTGACGCGCCATGCATCTGACCTTGACGAAGAAACTGGAAAACGACGGCTGGCTCGCGCGCGGCCTGACGACGGCCGTCGATTGGGTGATGCACGGCGTAGGCGCGGTGGCGGCCTTCCTCGTGGTCGCCGAGACGGTGATCTTGCTATGCGGCGTGATCTTTCGTTATGGGCTGGACCAGCCGCTAATCTGGTCCGACGAACTCGCGTCGATCCTGTTTAGCTGGCTGGCCATGCTCGGCGCCGTGCTCGCCTTGCATCGCGGCGCGCATATGCGTCTCACCGCGATCGTCACGCGCTTACCGGAGAAATGGCGCGGCTGGCTCGAAGCGGTCAGCGCGCTCACCGTCTGTACCTTCGTCGCGCTGATCATCACGCCGGCCATCGAGCATATGAACCTGCAGATGCCGGTCAGCACGCCTGCGTTGCAATTGCCGGACGGCTGGCGTTGCGCCGCGTTGCCGGTCGGCGCGGCGTTGATGCTGTTGGCGGCGCTTGCCCGCATCGCGCGTGAAGTGAGCCCGGTGCAGTTCGCCGGCGCGTTGCTCACCGCGGGCGTGATCGCTGCCGCGTTATGGATCGCGCAACCCTATCTGCTCGCGCTCGGCAATCTGAACCTGATCGTGTTCTTCGTCGTGCTGGTGGGTTTGTGCGTGGCGGGTGGCGTGCCGATCGCATTCAGCTTCGGCACGGCAACACTCGCTTATCTGGTGCTGATGACACATGCGCCGCTCGGCATTGTCGTAAGCCGGATGGATGAAGGGATGGCGAATCTGGTGCTGCTGTCGGTGCCGTTGTTCGTGTTGCTCGGTGCATTGCTGGAGTTGAGCGGGCTCGCGCGCTGCCTGATCGACTTCATGGCCGCGTTGCTTGGCCACGTGCGCGGTGGTCTGCAATACGTACTGCTCGGTGCGATGTTTCTGGTGTCGGGCATCTCCGGCGCAAAAGCCGCCGACATGGCAGCGATTGCACCCGCGCTGTTCCCCGAAATGCAGCGGCGCGGCGCGAAACCCGAGGAACTGGTCGCGCTGCTGTCGTCAACCGGCGCGATGACGGAAACGATTCCACCGAGCCTTGTGCTGATCACGATCGGTGCGGTGTGCGGCGTATCGATCACCGCGCTGTTCGTCGGCGGAATCATGCCGGCAGTGGTCGCGACCATCGCGATCGGTTTCGTCTGCTGGCGGCGCGCACGGCACGAGCCGGCGAGCAACAGCACACGCGCCCCCTTGCGCACGATTCTGCGGACCTTCGTGATCGCGCTGCCCGCACTCGCGTTGCCGATGCTGATTCGCGTGGTGGTCATCGAAGGCGCAGCCACTGCCACCGAAGTGTCGACCATCGGTATCGCGTACACGCTGATTGCGGGCGTGCTGCTGCATCTGTGCGGACGGCGGATCGAATGGCGCCGCCTCTACTCGCTGCTGCTCGATACCGCCAGTCTGTCCGGCGCAATTCTGCTGATCATCGGTCTCGCCACCGCGATGGCGTGGGCGCTCACGCAATCGGGCTTCTCCGCGTCGCTGGTGGCAGCGATGGAACAGATACCCGGCGGTCCGCGCGCGTTTTTGTGCGTATCGATCGTGTTGTTCGTGGTGCTCGGCAGCGTGCTCGAAGGGATTCCCGCGATCGTGCTGTTCGGCCCGCTGCTGTTTCCGGTGGCTCGCGCGCTCGGGATTCACGACGTTCACTACGCGATGGTCGTGATTCTGTCGATGGGGCTCGGCCTGTTCGCGCCGCCAATGGGCGTGGGTTTCTATGCCGCGTGCGCAATCGGCAAGGTGTCGCCGGACCGGGTCGTGAGCCGCGTGTGGGGTTATCTAGGCGCGCTATTCATCGCGCTGCTGTTGGTCGCGTTCGTGCCGTGGCTGTCGATCGGTTTCCTGAAGTGAATGCGCGTTGACGTTCGTGCTTTGACATCCAGTTTCAAGCCCTTTTTAAGCCGATTTTTTCCCGCTGTTTCCGATCATTCGAGAGTTCGCTGTGAATCTGAATACTGAAACTTCCCGCCGTACCCCGTCTTCCCTCACTCATCCGCGCGTCGCGCTCGTCACCGGCGGTGGCGCGGGCATCGGCGCGGCTATCTCGCAGCAGCTTGCCGAAGCCGGGCACATCGTCTTCATCGGCGACATCAACGCGCATACCGCGAACGATCTTGCCGGTTCGCTGTGCGCAGCCGGGCACGAAGCGTATGCCGTGCAGCTCGACGTGTCGGCGTCGGCTTCGATCGATGCCGCCTTCAGCACCATCGAGAACCAGTTCGGCCGCTGCGACATCCTGGTGAACAACGCCGGCATCGCCAAGACATTTCCGTTTCTCGACTATCCGGTCGAGCACTGGCGCAAAGTCTTCGACGTGAACGTCACCGGACCCATGCTATGCGGCCAGCACGCTGCACGGCTGATGCGCAAGAACGGCTGGGGGCGGATCGTGAACATCGCCTCGGTCAGCGGACTCCGTGCG
The DNA here is from genome assembly GCF_902833645.1 of Paraburkholderia fungorum. Classification (GTDB taxonomy): domain Bacteria; phylum Pseudomonadota; class Gammaproteobacteria; order Burkholderiales; family Burkholderiaceae; genus Paraburkholderia; species Paraburkholderia fungorum. Next base: position 500,514 of record NZ_CADFGE010000001.1, on the reverse strand, counting down.
AGTTCGGGCCGCACCGCCTACGGCACGTCGAAGGCCGCCGTGGTCGGACTGACGCGACAGATGGCGATCGAACTCGCCGAATACGGCATCACGACCAACGGCGTGGCGCCGGGGCCGATCGACACCCCGATGACGCTCGATCTGCATTCGCAAGTCGCGCGCGACAACTACACGCGCGCGGTGCCGGCGAAGCGCTACGGCATCCCTGCGGAAATCGCCGCGGTAGTCCAGTTCCTGTGTTCCGAACAGGCGTCGTATGTGAACGGGCAGACGGTGCCGGTGGATGGCGGCTTCATGGCCGCAGGCGTGCTGGAGATTTAGGAGGACGGCGCCCGCGCGCTATGCCGGGCGCCGCCTCCGGTGCTCAAGCCGTCTGTGGCAGGCATCAGCGCGTGGCGGGCGGCAGCGCAGCCAGCCGCAAACGCTCGACACCTTCCGCGAGCGCAAGCGTCGACTGTTGCCCATCACGCATGCGAATGCTGATCGTCCGGTCGCGCTCGTCGCGGGAGCCGACCGCGACAAAAATCGGCACCTGCTTTTCACGTGCGTCGACGATCTTCTTTTCGAGCCGCTCCGGCCGGCCATCGAGCAGCGCCCGGATGCCGGCGTCTTCAAGCGCTTGCATCACTTCTTGCGCGTAGGCCGCATTCGCGTCGCTGATCGTCGCGACCACGACCTGTTCCGGCGCGAGCCATACCGGCAGCCATCCTTCATGATGTTCGAGCAGCATCGCGATAAAACGCTCCATGCTGCCGAGTACCGCATGATGAATCATCACCGGCCGCTCACGTTCGTTGCGCTCATTGACGAACTCCGCATCGAGCCGTTCGGGCAACACGAAATCGAGCTGAATCGTGCCGCATTGCCAACTGCGTTCACGGCTGTCCGTCAGATGAAACTCCAATTTCGGGCCGTAAAATGCGCCCTCTCCTTCGAGCACGTCGAATTCGAGGCTCGCTGCACGCGCCGCATTGGCGAGCGCCTCTTCCGCGCGATCCCACGTTTGATCGTTGCCCGCCCGCATCGCGGGCCGCGTGGCTAGCGCGACTTTGAAGGCGGGGAAACCAAGGTCCCCATAGACCACACGCAAAAGCGCACAGAAGCGGCCGACTTCGGCTTCGATATGCGCCTCCGTGCAGAACACATGCGCGTCGTCTTGCACGAATGCACGCGTACGCTTGAGGCCTTCGAGCGAGCCCGAAGGTTCGTCACGATGACACGCGCCGAACTCGCTATAGCGAACCGGCAACTCGCGATACGAGCGCACGCGCTGATTGAACACCTGCACGTGACACGGGCAACTCATCGGCTTCAGACACAGCGCGCGCCCTTCTTCCGCGTCGGCGAGCGAATACATCGCCGCGCCGAACTTCTCCCAATGGCCGCTTTTTTCCCACAACGAGCGCGCCAGCAATTGCGGCGTACGGATCTCGCGAAAGCCCGCGCGCCGCATGCGGGCGCGAATGTAGTCTTCCAACACGCGGTAAAGCTCCCAACCGCGTGGGTGCCAGAAAACCATGCCGGCGCCTTCTTCCTGCTGATGGAAGAGGTCGAGTTTGTTGCCGAGCACACGATGGTCGATGTCGTTCATGATGACGCTCCATTGGGTTTGATGTTGCAGTTACTGCAGATCGGTACCGCAAACGGAGGTCCAGAAACGCCAAAGGCCCCGTCCGTTTCCGGCGGGGCCCTTGGTGGTTTGCCACAGCATCCTGCTTCTAGCGTGCGCAACCTCCAGACGACCCGCCTGTAAAGGTGGTCGTCGTGGTGGTGACGGCAGCGAAGGGAATCGAGTGGAAGTCCATGGATTGACAGTAAACGATTTTATGGCGGGAGGTCAATCGCGATTTCGACCAGCGTCGGTTTGCGTTCGGCTGTGCGTCAAGGTCAACCATAAACCGGCGTCGCCTCGTATGGGCGCAAGGCGCCGCCGATGCGGGAATGGGTGCTCGATTGTCTCGGCGACAGTGAGAAACACCATCGCGAATGGATATCGCGAGTGACGCGGCAACCCATGTCACTACCCGGAACTTTCAGTCCCACGTACTATAGCGAGTAGAAGATTGGCCGCCATGTTTGGCGGCTCCTGCACTCCGCACTTCAGACAAACCGAGTACTTCGCCTTGACCATCCATATCCGCCCCGCCCACGCAGCCGATTCCGCGCTGATTCTTCGCTTTATCACCGAACTCGCGGTGTATGAAAAAGCAGAACACGAAGTTGTCGCGACCGTTAAAGACATCGAAGCAAGCCTGTTCTCAGCGACCTCATCCGCGAAGGCGCTGATCTGCGAAATGAACGGCGAGCCGATCGGCTTTAGCGTGTACTTCTTCTCTTATTCGACGTGGCTCGGCAAACACGGGCTTTATCTGGAAGACCTGTACATATCGCCGGCCGCGCGCGGCAGCGGCGCAGGCAAACAGATGCTGCGCCACCTCGCCAGGATTGCGTGCGAGAGCGGCTGCGGCCGCTTCGAATGGAGCGTGCTGGACTGGAACGAGCCGGCGATCGGCTTCTATGAGTCTATCGGGGCGAGCGCACAAAGCGAATGGGTCCGCTACCGGCTGGCGGGCGACGCGCTCACGGCGTTTGCCGATGGCAACAGGTAAGGCACGCGTGCCTTCGAACAGACACCTCGCCAGGTAGCGAGTCATGCGCGCGTTGTTTGCGGACCGGTCAGCCTCCCGACCCGCTCGCCGCCGGTTCGACTTCAAATGCATCGCCCGTCGCGAAGAATGTGCCGCCGGCCACGTAATGGCATGTGCGCAGATTGGGATCGTCGCCGAAGTGCCAGCGGTTGTTCGAATAGACGCGGCTGTCCGCGTAGGCGGCGACCACTTCGCCGATGATCAGATCGTGCCGCTGGCTATCGTCCGGGATCACCTTGCATTCCATCCACGTGATGCAGCCGGCCAGCATCGGCACGTCGATTTGCTGTGCCGGGAAGGTCTCGAGATCGAAGGCCGAGAACTTGTCGAGTTCGGTGCCCGCGTTCGTGCCCACCGCCAGCGTCTGCGCCGCAAATCCACGGCTCGGCAGTTGCAGTCCGAACACGCCGCTCGCTTCGATCAATTGCCGGGTGAGCGTGCGGCTGTCCACCACTACCACGACTTTCGGCGGCGTGAAATCGAGCGGCATGGCCCACGATGCCGCCATCACATTCGAACGGCCACCGTGCGCGCTGGTAATGATCGTGACGGGGCCATGATTCAGCAATTGCGTGGCGCGCGACAAGGCGACGGGTTCCCGGGTGATTTTCATACGTGCTGTTCCGCGTCAAATGGATCAGGCAGATTGTAGCGGGGACGCGCAAAGCGAGTGGCGCAGCGTCATGAGCGCCACGAGGGCGAGCCACCGCACCCGCCGGATCGGCGTCGTTTCCACATGCGAGCGCTATGTCCCGCCGATCCAGGCGAGAATGCAAAACTGCCACAAATCATTGGAGAGACCGTGCGTATCGTCTGCTTGCACACCGCCAACAGCAACATCGCCCTATTCGACGCGGCCGCCCGCGCCGCCGGATACGAGTCGCTCGAGCTTGTGCATGTCGTCCGCGCGGACTTGCTCGCGGCCGCTGAGCGCGCCGGTGGGTTGACCGGCGAGATCGCGGCGCAAACCCGCGAGGTACTCCTCACGCTCACGAACAATGCAGACGCCGTGTTGCTCAACTGTTCGACGCTCAGCCCGTCAGTGGACGACGGCCTCGTCGCACAGGCCGCTCCGGTGCCCGTTTTGCGGGCCGATGCCGCGCTGGCTCAATGCGCAGTGGAAAGTGGCGGCAAGGTTGTCGTGCTGTGCACCGTATCCACCACACTCGACCCGACCACACACCTATTTGCTCAAGCCGCCACGCTTACCACAGCGAGCGTCGAGGTTCAGTTGATTAGCGGCGCCTGGGAGTGTTTTAAAGCGGGCGACACGGGGGGCTATCTGTCCACAATCGCCGCCGCTACGGATACCGCCTACGAAAATGGCGCGGATGTCGTGGCGTTTGCGCAAACATCGATGGCGGGCGCAGCCTTGTTGGTCGCGCACGGAAAGAAACCGCTGACTACGCCGGCGATTGCCCTCGCCGCCGCGGTGCACGCGGCCACGCTTGCTGCCCGAATAAAATAGAGATCGGCAGATTGGCGGCCGAAGCGTTGAGCGGCAGCCGACCGGCTGCCGCTCAAGCATTCCGTCAATCAATGCTCAATGTGCTTTGCCGTTAGGCATGGCGTCCAACGGTTTGTGCTGTTCTTCGCCGAGTCCCGGGAAAAACGCGTTCCATGCGGCGCGCACGCCCTGAGCCGCGGTGGCTTCGGCGCCGATCGATTCTGCCTCGCCGTCGGCCGCTTTCGACGGGTCGGCGGACAGGCCGCGCCAGTGCGTGAACACCAGCAACGGTTTTTCGGTCCACACGCCGTCGCCATATTTCGCAAATGCCGTGTCTCCGCTCGTCAACTGCACCTCGTACCAGCCTTCGCGGACAGGTTCATGGGCAGCAAGCTCAAACCAGGCGGTCGGTTCGATTTCCTTCATGTTGTCTCCAGTCAGATAGATCGTCATAGATAAGCACAACAAAGGCATGCTTCATGCCCAAACCCGGCAGCGGCCGGGCCAGCCGGGCGCCGCGTGTCATGCGATATGGCAGGGCGGTGCGCTGGGCATGACCTGCGGGCAATTCGTCGACGTCGCGCACTTTCGAATTGCCGCGCATAAACGACACGATAGCGCGACATGGGCCATGCGGACAAACGTAAAAACTTACACGGCGCGCCTGCGTGCTGTTGCGCTCGTCGATCCGCCTGTCGACCTGCTTTCCGCCCTATTTGCCAAGGCGCCGCCCGACTCGCCTGCCATCGCGCGCGCCAGCCTGGCCAGAACCCGCACAGCCGGCGCCAGTTGCCCGGCCGGCGTGCTGCCATAGCCGATCACAAGTCCGTTTGCCTCGTCGCGCTGCTGCAATGCAAAACCCGACAGCGCACGCGGATTGAGCCGCTCGGCCAGCGCGCGTGCCGCGAGGGTCCGATCGGAAATAGACGGCGGCAAGCGCAGCGTCAGATGCATGCCGCAATTGCCGCCCAGAATCTGCGACGGCGCGAAGTGTTCGGCGAGCGCATCGCGCAGCGCCTGCTGGCGCTCCCGGTACAAACGCCGCATGCGGCCCAGATGCCGCCCGAATTCGCCGCTGTCGATGAAATGCGACAGCGCCAGTTGCTCCAGACGATGCCCGCCACGCAACGTCTCCTGCAACGCCACGGCTGTGTGCGCGGCAATGGCGCGCGGCAACACCACGAAGCCGATGCGCAAGGCCGGAAACATGGTTTTGCTGAATGAGCCGACGTACAGAACCGGCGCGTCGTCGACCAGACCCTGCATGCTGGCGATCGGCTCGCCGGTGTGGCGGAATTCGCCGTCGTAGTCGTCTTCGATCAGCCAGGCGCCGCAGCGGCGCGTCTGGGCAATCAACTCGAGCCGACGCGCCACCGAGAGCACCGCACCGGTTGGATACTGATGGGCGGGCGACGTGTAGATCAGCCTGGGCGGATGTGTGTCCCATGCGTCGGGCGGCACCGCGATGCCTTCGGGGTCCACCGGCATCGGCACCATGGTCAGGTCGCCGAGATTGAACGCCGCCTTGGCGCCGCGATAGCCCGGATCTTCCACCCACGCGATGTCGCCGGGATTGGTGAACAGCCGCACGCACAGGTTCAGCGCCTCCTGCGCGCCTTCGGTGATGATCACCTGCGAGCCGTCGCAGCGCACGCCGCGCGCCATCCGCAAATGCCCGGCGATCGCGTCGCGCAGCGCCGGCTCGCCGGTCGGGTCGCCGTAGCCGAGCGCCATTGGCAGCGCACGCTCCATCGAACGTTCCAGCGCGCGCCGCCAGGCGGCCACAGGAAAGCGATCCAGCGCGGGGGTGCCGGGAGTCATCGGCAAGGTGTTGTCGACGTGGGTGCGCGTTGCCGTGAATTGCTCGACGCGTGCCGCGTAGGCGACGTTCGGCGCGGGCGGCAGGGTTTGCGGTTCACCGCGTGCCGCCGGACTGGAGAGCGGACTCACGCGTGTGCCCTTTTTATCGGCCACCACATAGCCAACCGCGGCCAGATGCTCGTACGCGATCACCACGGTATTGCGCGACACGCCCATCTCCGCGGCCAGCAGGCGTGACGACGGTAGCAGCGACCCGGCCGGCAAGCGCCCGGCGAGGATGGCCTGCTGCAAACGCTCAATCAGTTGTTTCTGCAGGGGCACGGACTTTTCGACGCTACCGGCGGCCGGATTGGCGAGCGGGCCTATGATCTCGATCATTGTGGCTGGATCTATCAAATGCTGTTGCGCTGGATCTTTTTAACATACCACGTTTGCCGTATCGTTCTCCGTAAGCAACGACGATCCCTATCCACAGGAGTACACACATGGAACCCAGACATAACGCTTTCGGGCAGCCGATCGGCGCCCCCGTGCCGGGCTGGAAAGGCGCTCAGGCACCCGGCCGTGAGCCGCTGCTGGGCCGCTACTGCCGGGTCGAATCGGTGGACGTGGAGCGCCATGCGGCGGACCTGTACGAAGCGTATAGCTCGGCGGCCGACGCCCGCGACTGGACCTATCTGGCGGTTGGCCCGTTTGAGAGCCTTGCCGCGTATCGCGAACATCTGACGCGCATGGCTGCATCGCCGGATCCCCTGCACTACGCGGTGATCGATCTCGCGTCCGGGAAGGCCGTCGGCACACTCGCGCTGATGCGCATCGACCGCGCGAACGGCGTGATCGAAGTCGGGCACGTCACTTTTTCGCCGCTCCTGAAGCGCACGCGCGTTGCCACGGAAGCGATGTTCCTGCTCATGCGCCATGTGTTCGACGAGCTCGGCTATCGCCGCTTCGAATGGAAGTGCGATTCGCTCAATGGGCCGTCGCGCACAGCGGCGTTGCGCTATGGCTTTACGTTCGAAGGCATCTTCCGGCAGGCGATCGTGTATCACGAACGCAATCGCGACACCGCGTGGTTTTCGATTATCGACAGTGAATGGCCCGCGCTGCGCCCGAGCTATGTACGCTGGCTCGATGCCGGCAACTTCGACGCGCAGGGCAAGCAGGTTGAACGCTTAGTGGATCTGATAGCGCGGCAACGGGCGGCGGCCAGCGAAGGCGCTCAATAAGACGGTCTGTACGGCGGTCAATAAGACAGCCGGTTCACGCGCCGGCCGAGTGTCGGCGCGTGAACCGCGCATATGCCGCGCGACGATTCAGGCAATGCCTGCTGCTCGCCGCAGCACGATGGTTGGTTTGCCTTTATACGTCGTCCGATGTTGCTCGCGATAACCGCACTTGTGCGCGACACGCAATGACGGCTGGTTTTCCGGCGCGATGATGCAGACAGTCTCGCCGTCAGGCCACCGCGTGTCGGCCCACGCAAGTGCCACACGCACCGCTTCGGTCGCGTAGCCGCGATTGTGGACGGCGGGGTCGAGTGCCCAACCGATCTCAGGTGTGTTCATCAACGAAGGTTCGATATCGCGGTGGTAGTCGGCAAAGCCGACTTCACCCAGGAACCGGCCGCTGTCCTTTTCCCGCACCACCCAGTAACCGTATCCCAGCATCGCCCAATGTCCGGCGTAACGCAGCAGGCGCGCCCAGACCTCTTCACGTGTGAACGGCTTGCCGCCGATGTAGCGGATCACCTCGGGATCGGACCACATCGCATAGCTCTCGAGGAAATCGTCGCGCGTGTGCGGACGCATGATCAGACGGTCGGTGGTGAGGAGCGTGGGGTGGGTGGGCATGGGTGGCTGGGGTTGAACGCTTTGGGATTGAGAGGCGTTAAAGGGTGCCAAGGATGATCGCAGATTTTTTGCACGTCAGGGTCGCCGCAAAAATCCCTGCGGTGTCCAAGTGGCACTCGCAGCGTCCCATCAAAATGCTCCCCCTTCACGCCAACTCAAGAAACCGCGCCAGACACGGATTGCGATTAGCCGGCGACCACGCCAGCACCTGCTCGATCAGCGGCGCATCGACCAGCGGCCGGAACACCACGCCCGCGAGTTGCGCCTTACGCATCGAGGCTGGCACGAGCGCCACCCCTACGCCTTCTTCGACGAGACTGAGCACGGTCTGCTGCAACTGCACTTCAAAGCGGATATCCGGTTCGAAGCCGCCCGAGCGGCAATGCTCGAGGATCGTTGCGCGCAAGCTCGGCGCGACTTCCTCCAACGCCAGCACGAACGGCTCGGCCGCCAGTTGCGCGATCGCCAGACGCCGTGCGCGCGCTCGCGGATGGTTGCGCGACAATGCCACGCACAAAGGCTCGCGCAGAATCGTCCGTGTCGCGATGCCCTTGTCGGGCACGCCAGGAAACATGATCGCCGCGTCGATCTGCCCGGACAGCACCTGCGCGGCCAGATCGTTCGACACGACTTCGCGCAGATTCAATGCGACCTCGGGAAACGCCGCGCCGAACGCGCGCGCATAGCCAGGCACGACGTTGTACGCGGCACACATCGTAAAACCGATGGCCAGCTTGCCGGCGTCGCCGTGCGCCGCCGCCTGGGCATTGCTGACCGCCTGCTCCACCGACGCAAGGATCGCCTTCGCATCGGCGTAAAAGCGCTCGCCTGCCGCGGTCAGCGTGACACTGCGCGGACTGCGCTCGAGCAGCGTCACACCGAGACTCGCCTCCAGCGCCGCCAGTTGCCGGCTCAACGGCGGCTGCGACAGATTCAGGCGCGCCGCCGCACGGCCGAAATGTCGCGTCTCGGCGAGTGTCACGAAGTAGCGCAACGGCTTGATATCGATCACGACGCCCTCGGGCTGATTGACGATGCAGAAAAGGTATTATTGGACTAAAAAAACAGTATTGGATTGTATCAACGCAAGCCACTACGCTGGCGCATCGTTCTCCGCGCCCCTACCTTTTGCACCGATGTTAGCCACTCTAGAGATTCTTCTTCCCGTATTCGGCCTGATTTTCGCGGGCTTTGCCTGCCGCCGGCGCGGCGTGCTCGGACCGAACAGCGCGTCCGAACTAAATCGCTTCGTTGTATGGCTGGCATTGCCGGCGCTGCTGTTCGACACCATGGCGCATGCCACGTGGCAGCAGCTCTATCAACCGGCCTTCGTCGCGGCATTTTCGATCGGTTGCCTCGGCGCGTTTCTGCCGATTCTCGCCATCCGTATGTTCAGCGGCCGCCATCTGGCTGACGCGAGCGTCGACGCCATTGCGGCGTCGTATCCGAACACCGGCTACATCGGCTTTCCGCTTGGCATGATCGCGTTCGGCGCGGCCAGCCTGACGCCGACCACGATCGCCACGATCCTCGTCGCGTGCGTGCTGTTTGCGCTTGCCATCGTGCTGATCGAAGTCGGCTTGCAGACCGAACGCACGCCGCACAAGCTGGGGCTGAAAGTGCTGGGCTCGCTGGCGCGCAATCCGTTGATCGTGTCGCCGATTGCGGGCGTGCTGCTGGCGGCCACTCACGTCGCATTGCCGCAAAGCGCGGAGACCTTTCTGAAGCTGTTGAGCGGCGCTGCCAGTCCGTGTGCGCTGGTCAGCCTTGGCCTGTTCCTCGCAGAAAAACGTCCATCGTCCGAAACCGGCACCGGCACGCGCGGTATCGCGCTGCTGCTGAGCGGCGTCAAGCTGCTGGGACAGCCGGCGCTGACCTGGTGGCTCGCGGCGCGCGTGTTCGGGCTCTCGTCCGCGCTGGTCGAAATGGCCGTCGTGCTGGCCGCGCTGCCCACCGGCACCGGCCCGTTCATGCTGGCCGAGTTCTACCGCCGCGAGGCGCATATCACCTCCCGCACGATCTTGCTGTCGACGGTGGGATCGGTGGTGACCTTGTCGTTGCTGCTGCTCATGATGGGACATCGTACGTAGGCGAACCGCGCGCAATAGCCACCGTTGCACGCCTCGCGCTATGCTTCGCACACGGACCACCCGGTCCACGCTCTTCATGCGCGAAGAGCGAACCGTGAACAGCGAAGCGAACCGCCGTGCCCAAAGCCCGCCCACCCGAACTTCACGACGACGCCGACGCCCGCTCCCTCGCCCGGCACTATCCGCGCGGGCTGCGCATCGACCCGCATTCCCATACGTGGGCACAGGTGCTGTACGCGGTATCGGGCGTGATGTGGGTGGAAGTCGGCCGCGAGGCGCTGGTGGTGCCGCCGCAGCGCGCGGTCTGGCTGCCGGCCGGCACCGTTCACTCCATCCACATGATGAGCGAAGTGGAAATGCGCAATATCTATTTCCACGAGCGCAACGTCGGCCACCTGAGTCAGCGCAGCGACGTGTTCGAGATCAACGGCCTGTTGCGTGAACTCATCACATCGATTGCCGAACACGAGCGCACCCATGCTCGCGACGAGACCTATCTCGACGCCGCCTATCGTCTCGCGATGCTGGAGCTGGGGCACGCCCCGCGCTCGTCGCTGCGCATCGCGCTGCCCGATGCGTCGGACCGGCGGCTCGACGCCTTGTGCCGCGCGGTCATCGATAACCCCTCGATCGCGATCAGCTTCGAACAGCATGCGGCGTCGGTCGGCGCCAGCGTGCGCACGCTGGCGCGTCTCTTTACTCGCGAGTTGGGGCTTGGTTTTGCCGAATGGCGGCGCCAGGTGCAACTGGCGGTCGCCGTATCAGGTCTCGCCGAGGGACGCCCGGTCAGCAGCATCGCCCGCTCGCTGGGTTTCCAGCCGAGCAGCTTCAGCGACATGTTCCGGCGCGAGCTGGGCGCGCCGCCGACCGGCTTCGATCCGGGCGCGACGCTGGGCGAGGCGAACGCGGCCGGTAGTGCGCCGGAGCCCGTGCAAGACGGGCAGTCCACGCACGCCACGAACGGGTGAGCCCGGCGCGCTGGCCGTTCCCCAGCCCAACAGCGGCAGTCGGCCAGCCCACACCGCGTTTTGTCCGAAATTCGAAAGTCTTTGTCTCAACGCTTCCATACCGGCCACGTAGACTACGCTCATCCGCTGCACGAAGCAGCACAAGACCTGACAGGAGTAACAAGCGATGAAAGCGATTCAGTTCAAGACTTTTGGCCAACCCCAGGTACTCGAAATCGTCGATCTGCCGACGCCGCAAGCCGACGCGGATAGCGCCGTGGTGCAAATCAAGGCGGCCTCGGTGAATCCGAGCGACGTCAAGAACGTGTCCGGCCATTTCGAGCACACGGTCCTGCCGCGCACGCCCGGCCGCGACTTCAGCGGCGTCGTGGTGGATGGCCCGCCCGCCTGGCTCGGCGCGGAAGTCTGGGGCACGGGCGGCGACATCGGCTTCACACGCGACGGCACCCACGCCGAGTTCATCAAGATTCCGCTCACCGCCTTGTCGCGCAAACCCGCTACGCTCAGCCATGCGCAGGCATCCGCGATCGGCGTGAGCTTCGTGGTCGCGTGGCTCGGCACGGTCGAGTACGCCCATCTGCAGGCAGGCGAAACGATTGCCGTGATCGGGGCGGGCGGCGCTGTCGGCGGCGCGGTGGTGCAAATCGCGAAAGCACGGGGCGCCCGCGTGATCGGGGTCGACCGTCATCCGCTTTCCGCCGACACCCCGGCGGCGCGTTTGCTCGACGAGTACGTCCCGCTCGACGAAAACGTGACGGCGCGCCTGAAGGCGCTAACCGGCGGCGCCGGTGCGGATGTGGTGTACGACACCGTCGGCGGTGTCGCGTTTCAGACTGCACTAAGTCTCGTCAAACGACGCGGCCGGGTGCTGGAGATCAGCGCCACGGGCCAGCGTCGCGTGGAATTCGATCTGATCGATTTCTACCACAACGAAACGCAACTCCTCGGCGTGGACAGCGCCAAGCTGGGCGTCGCCGAATCGGCACCGCTGATGACCGCGCTGGTGGAAGGCTTCGAAAGCGGCAAGCTGCAAGGGCCGGCCATCGCGCAGGAATTCCCGCTCGAACGGACTCGCGAAGCCTATGAGGCAGTGGCCGCCGGCACGCGCGGCCGGATCGTCATCACGATGTAACTGCCGAAGCGACCAGCGGGCGTGGCGGCCCGCATTTCAGATGGGTTTATCGAACATGAAAGCGTATTTGATCTCGCTTGTTGCCGGCGTCGTGGTCGGTCTGCTGTACAGCATCATGCAGGTGAAGTCGCCGGCCCCGCCGACGGTCGCGCTAGTCGGCCTGCTCGGCATGCTGGCCGGTGAACATATGATCCCGCTCGTGCGGACGTGGCTGGCGGCCGGTATTCACTGACGGTCGCCCTTCGTCCGCCTGTTCGTCCGCCTGTTGACGTTCCTCATCGACGTCCGTCATCGACATCCCTTCGCGCCGATAGCTTTTCCATCGCCGGTCGCCACACGCTAAGATTGAGCCCGCCGGGCCGGCGGGCAGCGCTTGCCGCGTCGTCCACGCAGGGGCCAGCGCCATGCGCGCCGCCCGGAGATCACAAGAAAAGCTTCGCTCGGAGAATCAGATGTCTGAAGAATATGAAGTGCATGGTCCGCACGACCATGCGGTTGAACACGCCGGCCACCACGACGAGGATCCCTTTGCGAGCCGCATGGCCGTGATGACGGCAATCCTCGCGACGATTGGCGCGCTGTGCGCCTACCAGAGCGGCAACAGCGAAAATCTGGCGCTTTACTACAAGAACGAAGCCGCCATTAAAAAGACCGAAGCGTCGAATCAATGGAACTATTACCAGGCCAAGGGCGAGAAAGAGAATCTCGCTGAACTCGGCGCGGCGCTATCGGCCAGCAATGCCGACGCGCATGCCAAATTCCTCGCCGACGTCGACAAGTACAAGCAGCAGAAGGAGCCGATCCGCGCGAAGGCTGAAGCGATCGAGAAGGAAGTCGTCGATAACGACACGAAAAGTGAAGCACTGCTGCACGGCCATCACCGCTGGGCCCAGGCCACGACCCTGATTCAGGTAGCGATCGCCCTGTGCGCGATCACGTTGCTGACGCGCAAGAAATGGCTGCGCAATCTGTCGTTCGGTGTTGCCGCAGCGGGTGTGGTTACGGCCGCTTTGGCGTTCTTTGCCGCTTGATTGAGCGACGGGCGCTGCGCCCATGTCCGGCGCGATTGGCGGTTATGCTACGTCTTGCCCGATGGATGAGTTAAGGAGCAATGCGTGATTGATGGGTCCGCCGTTCTGGGCGTTTTTTCCGTGTACATAGCCGGCGTGGTGATCCCCGGTCCGAACTTTGTCGCAGTGGCGCACAAGGCCGCCTCGGCGACGCGCGTCGAGGCGCTCTCGATGGTCGGCGGCATCGTGCTCGTCAATCTGTTCTGGGCAAGCTGCGCGATTCTCGGCGTCGGCATCGTGTTCACCGCGTTTCCGTGGCTCGCGCTGGCAGTGAAGATCGCCGGCGCCGGTTATCTGATCTGGTTCGGCGGCCGCCTCATCGCGAACGCTTCCGCAGGTAAGCCGGCGCAGCGCCTGCATGCGTCGACCGGCGGCTTTCGGCAAGCATTCGCGCAGGGCTTTGCGACCAACATCGCGAATCCGAAGTCGATGGCGTTCTTTGCCGCGGTGTTTTCTTCCGCCGCGCCGCCGCATGTCAGCGTCGGCACATTTGCCGCCATGCTCGGCATGGTCTGCGTGGTCGCGAGCAGCTGGTATGGATTCGTCGCGCTCACGTTGTCGCAGGCGCGGATTGCTTCGGCGTACCGGCGCTGCAAGGCGTGGATAGATCGCGTGTGCGGCGGCCTGATCGTCGCGCTGGGTGTGCGTCAGTTGATCCGGTGAGTTGTCCGGGTACGCTTCAGGTTCAATGCGTGCGGCCGCGCGCGGCACGCTCGAGCAACAGTTCGCGCTCGCGCGCATTGCGCGTCATGGCGGCAGCGCGTTCGAATTCGGCGCGTGCCTCATCCACGCGGCCGAGTTTCTCCAGCAGATCGCCACGCACGCTCGGCAGCCAGTGATAGTTCGCGAGCGCCGCATCGGCGGCGAGCGCATCGACGATTTCCAGTCCGGCAGCCGGCCCGAACGCCATGCCGACTGCCACTGCCCGGTTCAACTCGACCACCGGCGAAGGCGCCACCTGCGCCAGCGCGTCGTACAACGCAACGATCTGCACCCAGTCGGTCTCGTCGGCGCGACGCGCGCGCGCATGACACGCGGCTAACGCGGCCTGCAACGCATACGGCCCGCTCGCGCCGCCCAACGCGTGCGCGGTGGCGAGCGCGGCCAGGCCACGGCGGATCAGCAACGGGTCCCAGCGGCTGCGGTCCTGATCGAGCAGCAGCACCGGCTTGCCCTCGCTATCGGTACGCGCGTGGGTGCGCGACGCCTGGATTTCCATCAATGCGACGAGGCCGTGCACTTCGCCTTCGTCCGGCACGAGCCCGCTCAGCACGCGCCCCAGTCGCAGCGCTTCCTCGCACAACGCCGGTCGCATCCAGTCGTCGCCGGCAGTGGCCGAATAGCCTTCGTTGAAAATCAGATAAATCACCTGCAGCACCGAGGCGAGCCGCGGCGCACGCGCATCCGCCTGCGGCACTTCGAACGGCACCTTGGCCGCGGACAGCGTGCGCTTGGCCCGCACGATGCGCTGTGCGACGGTCGACTCGGGCACGAGGAATGCCCGCGCGATTTCGTCGGTGGTGAGACCGCCGAGCAGGCGCAGCGTGAGCGCGACGCGGGCGTCGGTGGACAACACCGGGTGGCACGCGGTGAACACCAGCCGCAGCAGGTCGTCGCCGATATCGTCGGCGCGTGCGGCATCGAGGCTATCGACGAAATCCGGCACGAGGTGCGCCTCCCTTGCGTCGAGATCGTGGCCCAACTCCTCGCGCTTGCGGGCATGCAGTGCTTCCTGGCGCAAGCGGTCGAGGGCACGGTTCTTCGCGGTTGCCATCAGCCACGCCCCCGGATTGTCGGGCACGCCCGCATCCGGCCAATGTTCGAGTGCCGCCACCAGCGCGTCCTGCGCCAGCTCTTCGGCCAGTCCCACGTCGCGCACGATCCGTGCGACGTGGGCGATGACCTTGGCGGATTCGATCCGCCAGACTGCCTCGATGGCACGATGGGTGGCCTGTGTTGTCACGGAATCAGCCCGCTGCCTTGGCGTTCGGGTCCATGTAGATCAACTCCCAGATATGGCCGTCGATATCTTCGAAGCCATGTCCGTACATGAAGCCGTAGTCCTGCGGCGCGCGCGGCACCGTGCCACCGGCGGCAAGCGCCTTCGCGACCAGCGCATCCACCTCGCCCCGGCTCTCGCATGAGAGCCCTAACAGCGCTTCCGTGCTTTCCTTCGGATTGCAAAGCGACTTGCGCGTGAAGGACTTGAACAGGTCCTTGACCAGCAGCATCGCGTAGAGGTTCTCGCCGAGGACGAGGCAAGCGGCCTGCTCGTTGGTGAATTGCGGATCGAAGGTAAAACCGAGTGCGCTGAAAAATGCCTTCGACCGTCCGAGATCGTCGACAGCGAGATTGACGTAGATCTGCTTATGCATGATGGAATCCATTGATTCTGCGATGTGCCCGCTCGCGCAGCACATCGCGCGTATTCAGTTCGCCTCGGCAAGCGTTTTCAGATTGCTCAGGCCGTCTTCGAAATCCTTGCCGACCATTCGGTCCATGCTGAAGAACACCTGCATCAGCTTCGACAGAAACGGCGCGGGTCCGTGCATCGCCCATGTGACCTGGGTTTCGCCCGCCTCCGGCTTCAACTCGAATTCGGCGACGTTGTGCGCTTCGAACGGCTTCAGAAAATCGAGCTTCATCGTTACGCTCGACGGCACCGCCGTATCGACGATCTCCATCTGCCCCACGCCGATCTTCTCGCTTTGCCACGCATAGCGCGCCCCCTTGCCGTCCGGCGTGCCGCTGTAAGTGCCTTGCGTCGCGGGATCTTTGCGCAGGAACGGATTCCAGCGATTGAATTGATGCAGGTCGTCGATCAAACCATAGACCCGCTCGGGTGACGCCTTGATGCGCACGCTGCGCTCGATGCGGAAGGTATCGGGCCGCGTTGCCGCGTAGATGAGCACAAGACCCACCACCGCAACGATGGCGATCAGAATGGTTTTGAGCATGATGAATCCCTTTCGATGTGGCCGGATCGGCGCCTCATGGGGCGCGCGGATCGGCATGACGATCACTTGTGTAGCCGCGGTTAGTGCTTAACCACCTTCAGCCGCGTTTAGCCGCGTCCAGCTCTTTGAAGCGCTCCAGTTCCGGGCTCGGCTCGAAGTCCTCGAGTTCATACAGTTGCCGAACTTCGATTTCGCCGTCGGCCTGCTCGCCGAACGGCGCCGGAAACCGCCGCGCCCACTCCATGGCTTCTTCGCGGGAGCGAACCTGGATCAGCGTATAGCCGGCAATCAGCTCCTTGGTTTCCGCGAACGGACCGTCGATCACCGTACGTTTGCCCGCGCTGTAGCGGATGCGCCAGCCTTTCGAACTCGGCTGCAGACCGGTTGCATCGAGCAGCACGCCGGCCTTGACCAGTTCTTCGTGGTACGCGCCCATCGCCGCCATCAGGGCTTCGTCCGGCGGCCCGCCGGCTTCGCTCAGGGCAGTGGCCTTCACTATGATCATGAATCGCATCGCAATCGCTCCTTGGGTGGCGTGTAGTAGATGGCGAGCCCTTCGCTGTTGGCTGGCTCCTTACTTGCACGACGAGCGATGCGCGGGTGGATCGACATATTTGCCGTCGATCTAGGGAAAACCCCAAGAAAATAATCGCGAACGGGCGAGCCGGTTTACAGGAAACAGGGTCCGGTTTTGCGGACTTCAACGGTGCACCACGACGCGGCCGGGCAGGCTTGCGCAATCGCCACCGCTTCTTCGCGGGTTTCACAATCGAGCAGGAAGAAGCCGCCGATCATCTCCTTGGCTTCGGCGAACGGGCCATCGAGCAGTGTGGGCTGACCGTCGCGCATCTGCACGCGCACGGACTCGGAGGCCAGCGATTCGACTGCGAGCAGCTTGCCGCGCTCTTTGAGGTCGGCGGCAAAACGCACCATCTGGTCATAGACCTCGCGCCCCGCCTGCTCGCCGCGTTCGACACGTTGATCCGGGGGTTCGACAATAAGCAGCAGGTAGGACATGGCGTCTCCGATTGATTGCGTCGCGGACGTGAACGCCAGGCCGGCGCACGACGGCAAAAACGCGCTTGCAGTTGGGTGGCGAAGGGCAGTCTAGCAAGCGCGGAACACTCCAGCAAACCCGTTTGACCGCCCGTACACCAGTACATCGCGAACTCTACGGACACTCGTAATACGGACGCGGCATGGCAATTGCTGAACCCTTGGCATCGCTACACATCCGAGGTGACATCATGCGAAATCTATCTGGCTTGGGCACGCTTGCAGTGGTATTCGCGCTACTGACGGCGACGACCGGCTGCACTCTTGGGGGCGCGGCGGCGGGTGGGGTCATCGGTAACGAGGCGACCAATCACAGCACAGTCGGCACGGTAGGCGGCGCGGTGGCCGGCGGGATTATCGGCCATGAGTTGGGTAAGTAAGAAACGCTGAACCTGAATGAGCGCCTCCCCGGCGCACGACACAAGAGCGCCGCTTTGCAGTATTCTCCGAACGCGCTAAAGCCCGTCGGGAATGTGCCGCTTATCGATTAATCACGGGTGATAATCGGCATCCAATCCAGCGACATTGCGCGGCAAACCTGGAACACCGTCAAGTTCACCGGCATGTCTGGTCTGCCAGGGTAGCAAGCGAATCATATAAACGAAGCATCGGGGAATTTCATGCATCGATCGTTAGTGCGCAGCGGCGTCGCGGCCGCCGTAGCCCTTGCCATGCTCCAACTGGGCGGTTGCGGCGGCGGCGGTTCCAGTTCAGCGTCATCATCGAGCACGCCGGCGGTCACGGCCACCACGGTAAGCGGCACAGTTGCGCGAGGCACCGCCGTGGCGAGCGCGACCGTTACGCTAACCGATGCGACCGGGGCGCAGGCCAGCACAAGCACCAACGCCCAAGGCGCGTACACGATCTCGGTGAAGGGCATGAGCGCGCCATTCCTGATCGTCGTCACCGACCCCACGGGCGTCTCCGCCCCGCTCGTCTCCGTACTCGCCAAGCTGCCGGGCGGCACGGCGCCGGCTATCGCGAACGTCACCACGCTGACCACCGCGATTGCCGCCATGCTGACGGCCTCGGGTAATCCGGCCGACCTCGCATCGACCACGGCGCTGGCCAAGGTGACGCTGACGTCCGTGCAGGTCGCCACCATCACGCTCGACTCGATACTGGCGAAAATTCTCACGCAGAATGGTATTCAGGCGGCGGGCTTCGATCCGGTCGGTACGGCCTTTACGCCGAATCACACCGGCGCCGATGCGGTGATCGACACGGTCTCGCTGGTGTCGGCGGCTAATGGTGGCTTGTTGCTGGTGTCGAATGCGGCGCCGGGCACGACTGTCACGCTGAACAACCAGACCACCCAGTCGGTCACGCTGGCAGCGCCGGCCGCGGCGGCCAACTATCTGGAGCCGCTTGCGTCCCTGCTGACTGCCTGCGCGGCGAATGGCGCGCTCAACACATCATGCTCGCCGGCCATCGACGCCACCTTCCTCGAAAACGGCTCGACCGATCTGGCCGTAGGCCACAACCAGGCCGATGGTGTCTTCAGCGGCGCGGTGTTCGGTTCGCCGAAGACACTCGCTTTCTTCACGCGCAATGGCAAGCAGCAGGCGCTTGTGCAGTTGCCGGTCACGCTGGTGAACGGTACGTCAGCCGGTGTGCTCTACACCATCGCGCAACAGCTCGCCACGCCCGTCACGCTCCCGAGCGGCGTGCAGCTCGGCTGGGATCTGATCGGCAATCAGTCACAATTTGCCGTGTCGATCATGTCGCAAATCCAGCGCCGCACCTTCCTCGATTCGAAGCTGGCGGACGTGAACCGTTATGAGTCGGGTCTCAAGATTGCGATTCCAACCGCCTCGAATCCGGCGGTGTATTCGGCTTCCGTCACGGGGCCTGGCCTCGCTGCGCCGGTCTGGCTGACACAGCGCAACGCGCTTGGCAGCAACTCGCTGGGCCTGTCGGATCTGCCGTTGAACGCAGCACCGGTTGCCCCTGCAATGACGAACAGCAATACAGAGCTTTATCGCTGGTCATGGCAATCGCTTTCGTCGACCGCGAACTTCACGCCGGCTTCGAGCGGCTACTACGCGGCGCAATCGATCGACGCGAGCACCGTGCCGCTCTATGCGACCTACACGGTCACCTTCTACGACCAGCGCGGCGTGCAGCTCGGCCAGTCGTCGATCATCAATCCGGGCAGTCCGCTGAACGCTACGGCGGGCAGCACGGTCGCATGGCCGACGCTGTCGCAGGACGCGATTCCGTTCCTCACGCCAGGCGGGGCGCTGGCCGGCGTGCAGTACGCGATGAGTTTCACGTGGTCGAGCGTCGTGACCGGACCGAATCCCACCTATCCGGTGACGTCCGTGCAGGTCCAGGCCAGCCCTGGAACAGCCTCCGGCTCGACAACGTCAATCTACGGCTTCTCGATCGGCGCACCGAACAATACAACGGTCGGTCAGTATCAGAACACTGTCTACTCGGGGATCGATTCCACCGGCGCCCAGACCTGCACGAACTGCCCGTTCCCGGCGTTGACGTCCGGTGGTTCACGGCTCGTGCAGTTGGGTGGCGGCCAGAATGGGACCACGTACTACGATACGACGCAGTACAACAACTAGAAGCGGCCAGGCTGGAAGCGCAACATTTCCGGATTGCACAACGCTCCGCCAGGGGCGTTTTTCATATATCCGGTGCGTCGTGGAGATCAAGGGGTCACGGGTTCAACTGTCCAACGAACCTAGACAATACCTCTCAACGTGCCGTCGGCACGATTTGCCAGGATGTATTGCAGCTTATCGAGCGAAAGCGGCTTGGTCAGATGGAAATCGAAGCCGGCCGCCAGCGCTCTCGACTTGTCGGATTCAGACGCATAGCCCGTGAGCGCAACGAGCACCATGTCGTCGAGCCGGTGATTAAGGCGTACCGTTCGCGCCACCTCGAAGCCGTCCATTTCCGGCATCCCTACGTCGACGATGGCCACCTCGGGGTGCTTTTCAGACATCAGCCGTATCGCATCGCGCCCATTGTCCGACGTCGTGACCTCGTGCCCCTCGAGTTCGAGCAGGACGCTCAGCGCCCGAAGCGCATCCTGATTGTCGTCAACCAGCAGCAGACGCGCCGGCTCGGGCGTCATGCTCGGCATCTTGCGGGCCGCGATGTCTGCGGCATCCACTGCTTTCTGGAGTATCGGCAAGCGCAGCGTCACAACCGTACCTTTGCCTGAACCTTCGCTCCTGAGCGAGATGGTTCCTTGATGCAACTCGACCATGCGCTTCGCTACCGCGAGCCCTATCCCCAACCCTCCTTCGGAGCGTGCTCGACCGCGGGCGGACTGGGCGAACAGGTCGAAGACGCGCGGCTGAACCGCGCTATCGATTCCCATGCCGTTGTCTGCAACGTCAATGACAAGCAGCGCGTCTGACTGGTCGCTCGAATTGTTTGCCTCGACGCGCACGTTAAGCTCGATAGTCCCTCCGACAGGCGTATATTTCGCCGCGTTCGACAGGAGGTTGCCCAACACCTGGCTCAAGCGGACATGGTCGGCGCGCACGTAGACGGGCTCGTCCAGCCCGGTGATCCTGAGCGTGTGCCTGCGGGACAAGATGTGGTGCCTGATGGCTGTCACGGCATCAAACACAATCTCGCTGAGCGAAGTGTCACTGTGCTTGATCGCGAGCTTGCCATGCTTCAGCCGGGCGGCGTCGAGCAGGTCATCGACCAGCGTGCGCAGATGCCTCATCTGGCGTTGCGCGACCGTCAACATTTCCACGGCTCGTTCGTCTCCGACGCAAAGCCGTTTTGCCGCACTGATGGCGCCGTCGATCGGCGTCATTGGATTGCGCAATTCGTGACTGAGCATCGCGATGAACTCGTTGTGCCGCCGGTCACTCTCTTCACCGCTGTCGCGTGCGTTGACAATCGTCAGGCCAGACCCCGCGAAAACGGCGAGATTCGACAGCAGCCTGACGTCTTCGAGGTCGAATCTGCAATCTTGCGCATGCGACATGACCCAGATGGCGCCCAGCGCTCCGTTATCCGCCGGAATCGGAACGACAATGCCTTCAGGCACTTCCACGCCGGGAAACCGAAGACAAGGAAACCGGGCTTGCGGATTGATGAAAAGTTGCGGGGCGCCTGCCTCCAGTGTGACGCCGCACGGGCACTCATTCCACGTGGTGGTTTTGCCGCGCAGGTCGGCGCAAAGTCCGGCAACCGCGAACCAGCGAAAGACCCGACTATCGTCAGGTCCTTCGACCAGACTAATCCCCGCGCTATCAGCATGACAAAGGGACAGAGCCGTATCCGCGATAGCCTGAAGGAATTCGGAACGCGGGCCGGCCTGAACGCGAGCGAGTGCCACCAGCGCCCGGTTTTCGGCCGCGTAATCTGCGGCGCGAGCAGGCCTGCGGGCGAGCTCATCCGTTTGACTGGGCGCGCGATTGCTTTCCATGGCTGACAGAGCGGTTAACGAAGTAGAGAAAGTTCGAAGGTCAGAATGCCGGGATGCTGCCAGCTCGACTGGCGGGCGCGGGAGCGATGCTCTTCACAGCGGCGAATTTCACACTACGGGAGGGAGGGCACAAAGTCAACGAGGGTTCGTACCCGCTTGCTTACCGGCAAAGGCGGCCCCGAACAGGAGGGGGTTCGGCTGTCAACCGTGCGCGTCGACCCAGGCGCGTGCCCAATCCCGCCCGGCAAGTTGCGCTTCTTCCTCCGCATCAAAATAGCCGAGGATGCCCGACGCTTCAATCAGCTTCCCGCCTAACGTAATCGTCCCGCTGGCCGCATAGCGTTCCGGCTGGAGAATGCCTTCCTGTTGCAGGATCGCGTGCCCCCACACGCTATAGCCCTTGTAGATTTCCGATTCCATCAACGCGTGACCTCAGCCGACATGCCGCGGGAATCAACCCGAAGCACGTTTCCCTCAGGGGTGATCTGGCGGGGAATTCCAGACATGTCCGGCTCGTTCGCCGGCGGACTTTTTTGTATCGTGCCCTGTTTCGCAACCAGTTTCGGTGCCGGCGCCGGAGCGCGTCGTGCCCGCACGTTAACTGGATGAGGAGCGACGTGCGGACGAACTGCGAGCTTGTGCGCGGTACCGGCTCTGCGCGGTGCGCTCGCCCGTGCCTCGGGTGGGTTCCAAACCTCGGTATAGCCGCCAGCCGCGTACACGGCCGGCGTGAGCGTCGCCATCAATACGGCAAATCCAATTCTTTTCACGAGTTCTCCTTGGCTGCTTTCCGTTGCAGCCACTCCTTGCAACCCACATCCTGCCCGACGCAGCCACCATCGCACCCGGCGCAATATTGCCTGTTCCGGATCGTGGAGTCGACAAGCCAGACGCTGCCGGTCGCGGAACTTGCTGTGCCAACCGAGTTGCCATTCTCGCTGGCATAGAAGGTTGGCTCGCCAGCTTTACCTCGTCTGACTGCCTCGTCAACCGTCTCATCTCCGAAAGCAGAGCGCAGCTTGGCCATAAAGGCAGCCATCTCAGGCATTGGATGACCCGGCCTGCGAACGCGTGCATTCATGGCTAGCCTCCAGTTAAAAGTGTCAGTTCGTGGTTGTGAAATTGCGCCCCGGATACTGTATAAATATACAGGTTTTTTCGGACGTAGTGTCCACTGTTGTCGCGCGTCGTCATTGAGCATTGACAGGCATGACGGATTTTCCGGGGCCATCCAGGTACGGAGAGGAATGCGCGTTGGCGTTCGGGAATTCGCCGTTATACGATCTCAACGAGTCGCCGATAGCTTCGCAATCACGGCGCGCTGCGAATTCCCCGGCGAACAGTCGTTCGCCGCTTATATCCGTCGCTTGCTGCCCTGCTCATCCTGCCGTGCTCGAGGACGTCCCGGATCTGATGGCCGCTGTGGCCATTCGTCAGATGCGCGCAGTCGGCGCGCCACGTAAAAATCCAGTCATTTCATCAGCTTGCGGCGCTTGCCCGGGGGTTGTCCACAGCCTTGCAAACAAAATCTGGGGATAACTTCATCCCACGTCGTGAACGACAGCGGCAGCCTGTCTGGCGGAGCCACTGCAACAAGGCGGTCGCGTCAACCTATTCCTGAAATTGTCATAAACTGTATATACTGTTTATATCCTTTACTGATCCGGACATGCACCGCCGCTCATCGAGTCGCAGGCAAATTTGTCCAGGGAGCGCAGATGTCGGATAAGCATCTTTCCAGCAGATTTGATTTCGACCTCGATCTGCTTTTGACCCGATTGCTCGAAATGGGCGGCTTGGTGGAGGCGCAGATTGCATGCGCAATCGAGACGTTGAACACGTTCGATCTAAGACTTGTTGAGCAGGTCCTTCAGGGCGAACACCGGCTCAACGCGATGGAAATAGAAATCGACGAGGAAGTCAGCAACATCATCGTCCGCCGGCAGCCCACCGCTCGCGACCTGCGACTGCTGATGGCCGCCTCGAAGTGCATCACCAACCTCGAACGCGCGGGCGACGAGGCACGGAAGATTGCGAAGCGAACCCGTCGCATTGCGATGGGTTCGTCCACGCCGCAGGCCGTCAACATTTCTGAAATCAAAGCCGCCGGCAAACTGGCCGTGGATATTCTTCGTCACGCGCTGGATGCTTTCGCGCGAATGGATACCGTTGCTGCCGCACAGATCGTCAAGGACGACGAAGCCATCGATAACGAGTTCGTGGCATTCATGCGCAGGCTCATCACGTCCATGACGCAAGATCCCCGCACCATCGCGACAGGGTTCGACTATCTGTCCATCGCGAAGGCCATCGAACGTATCGGCGACCACGCCACCAACATTGCGGAGCTGGTCGTCTACATTGTTAAGGGCACCGACGTCCGGCACGCGCCACGAGAGTTGATCGCGCGTTGCTGAACCGTACCGGCACGCTGCTTAAACCACCGCTTCGACAATCGCCTGCGCGCGAGCCGATCTCATCAGCCCTTCGACCATCTTCGCTTCCGCATTCGCGATCTCGCTCAACGATGCGGCCGACAGTTGTCCATCGAGAATAGCCAGCGCCGTGCAGAGACGGGCGTATTCGCCGTCCTGCAACTTCCAGGCACCGTCCTGGTGCTCGCGCGCGTCGAGCTGAACCATGGCCGCGTGCGCGCTCTCGATATCGGCAAGAACGTCCTCGCCGAGACCCAGACGCGCCAATTCTTGCGACACCAGCAAATGCCGGCTCAAGGTCAGGTGCAAATCCCGTGAGCCCCGACCGCGTTGGAACGCATCGAGAGCGGTGTAGCACTGCAGGAGCATCGCCGTGGTGACCGGTTCGTGGGCGGTGCGGCTAAAGGTCAGCGCGCGCAGCAGCGGGGACATCGCCGGCTGGTTGTGCTTGCGGACTCGCGATTTACTGGACATATCGATTCAACCTCCTTCGCTAACTCTCGGCTTCGCCACCGAATGATGTGACCTCCGGTGGCAAACGCCGCCGATGCGCCGGCGGCTTGACAGGCCCTTAATGTGAGTCTGTGTAGCCATCATGGCAAGCAACTATTAAGACAGACTTAAACAACTTGAAGTCTCGATTGCGCGTGGCATCTCGCCGCGCGGGAGCAGACTACCCGCTAAGGCCGCGCCGAAATGCAACGCAGCCATATAGGTTCGAACGGGCTAAATACAAGTCACACTTCCCGCATCAACGAAAAAAAACCCTGTTCCCGCGAAGGAACAGGGTCTGACAGGATGGAACAGTCGTGCAGGCGCGTGGATGCTTGCCGACTTAAACCCACCATAAACCAACAAAACAAAGCTGTTGCTGCTTGCGCTGCTACTAAGTTGCTGCTGTGCTGCTGCATTGTTACTTGCACTGCTACTGCGTTACAGCTCGGTCCCTCGCCATCAACATCACCTCGCTGCAACCCCCTGCTGATTCGCGCATGGATACTGCAACTGCGCGTAGTTTGCATTGCTTCGGCTTCCTACTGCTTTACTGCCCTGCCGCTTTAAACAACCGCGGCAAACTGCCATCAACGGTACGGTTCAAAACAACGCGGGGGAAGACCGCGTCGATGGGCGCGGTGACTTGTCGCTCCATGGAAAACAGTTTATGTGAACGAGCACGAATGCAATTGCGCGAAACGAGGGGAAATGGCCGCCCAGTTTGCCGAATCGGCGCGGCGCGCGATTTCTTCAGACGTGAGCCGCGATATTGAGGGGTCGAAACATCATGCATGGCAAAAAAGCGCGGCTGGCGCGACAATTCACGACCGTTCCAATTCGCCACCCGCGCGCCGGAGACGCCCCCGCATGTCCGCTCAAGAACCTGTCCTTACCCTGCGCCCAGCGCTAGAAGCCGACGAGCACTTTCTCTTCGAACTGCGCAAGGCCACCATGACCGAGCATCTGGCGCAGGTCGGCGAGCCCATCGACGATGCCCAGCATCGCGCGCGCCTGCGCCACCGCTACGATGCGGCGCGCGTGATCTGCCTCGGCGGCGCACCGGTTGGTTTGCTGAAAGCGTATCGCACCGAGACCGAATGGGTCGTCGTGCAGTTGCAGATTGCGCCGGCACATCAAGGGCGCGGCATCGGCGAGCGAGCGCTGCGGACGGTCTTGCTGGCCGCGCAGGCCGACGTATTGCCGGTCACGCTCAAGGTGCTCAAAGGCAATCCCGCGAGGCGTCTCTATCAACGCCTCGGCTTCGACATTGTCAATGAGGACGAAATACAGTTTCACATGAGGTGCATGCCGCACGCGCCGGCGCAAACTCAAGCAGAATGAGTGTCTGATAAAAACGGAACCGCAACGGACCTCGTTATGACCTTTCGCGACACCTCAGCCATCCAGAGTTGGCACGCCCACGTTTACTTCAATTCCGGCAGCCGCGACGCCGCGTGGGCCTTTCGAGAGCAGATCGAGGCGCACTGGAACGGCAAGCTGCAATTAGGCCGTTTTCATGAACGCCCGGTCGGGCCGCATCCCATGTGGTCGTATCAGCTCGCGTTCGCGCAGGACCAGTTCGCCGAACTCGTCGGCTGGCTCACACTGAATCACGGCGCACTCGATATTTTTCTGCACCCGAATACGGGCGACGCGTTACGCGATCACCGCGACGCGGCGGTATGGATCGGTCATTCGCATGACCTGGTACTGAGCGCGCTGAACTAGAGTCAGCGCGTTTTTTTAATCGCCCCTACCGCCTGCGCGATCACATATTCGAATACGAACTGCACCAGCCGTGCGCGGCGACCTGCTTGTCGCCGAACAGCGTGCAGCCACCATAGGCGTCCGTGGCTTTGCCCTGGAACAGCGAACAGTTGGCGCAGGTTTGTCCGGCGGCATAGCCAGGGAATTTCGCCTTATCGACCTTGGATGCGTCCTCGGTATAGCCGACGGCTTGTGCCTTCGGATCGGCTTCGCTCAATCTGTTCGCGGTGTCGGCGAATGCGACGCGGGACAGCATGAGCGATGAGCTCACGCCCACACTCAGCATCAGAAAATCGCGGCGTGAGGTTTTCATTGTGGTCCGATAAGAAGTGGGGATGCCCGTCAATCGGGATCAATCGGGATCAATCGAGGAATCGCGTGAACCGTTCAACCGGTTCGCGCTCGGTGCGCAGTGTATTGACCAGCGCGCTTTCGTCGGCGAAACCGAGCGACATGCCGCACACCAGTTGCTCTTCGGGCGGCAGGCCAAGGTGCCCGGCAATCACGCTGTGAAACGGCGTAAATGCGGCCTGCGGACAGGTATCGAGACCACGCCCGCGCGCCGCCGTCATGATCGCCTGAAGAAACATGCCGTAGTCGAGCCAGCTGCCGCGCCCCATCACCCGCTCGATCGTGAAGAACAAGCCGACCGGTGCACCGAAGAAGCGGTAGTTCTGCGCATGCTGTTCATGCATGCGCGCCTTGTCGCCCTTTTCGATGCCGAGCAAGCCGTACAGATCCCAGCCGATCTTGCGACGGCGGTCGATATACGGCGACACCCATTGACGCGGGTAGTAGCGATACTCTTCCTGATACAGCGCATCGCGCTGGGGATCGTCATAAGCGGCTACCAGGGCCTGCGACAGTCGCGCGAGCGACTCGCCCGTCACCACATACACCTTCCACGGCTGGGTATTGGTGCCCGATGGCGCACGGCTGGCCGCTTCGAGAATCGCTTCGATGTCGGCGCGCGCAACCGGCGTGGGCAGGAAGGCGCGGATCGAACGCCGCGAGATCAGCGCGGCGTCGACGGGATTGGGGGATGTCTTCATTGGCAGAATTTCGACAGGGCCAACAATTTTGATGGTCTGCGAAGATTCTAGCGCGAGTGCCCATTTTCGCGCTGGCGGTCGGGCAGGAAGTGGGATGCGCGCGTGCTTGCCGCGGCGCCGTCTAGCTCAGCGCCATGCACACCGCGGCGACAATCGACCCGATCACCAGCACCGCGCCGACAGTTTTGCGCTTGTTCAACTCCGTCCAAAGCAGCACGCCGGTGAGCGATAGCAAAATGATGCTCCCCGCCAGCGTATCGATCAGCAGTACCCAGCCCACACTCAGGCCGACGCCCTTGTGCAGATTCGTAAGCGTCGCGAGAAACGTGTTCTCGCTGCGCTTGACCGTCACGTAGCCGTTGCCGACCCAGTACTCGGCGGTGGTGTTTTCATGCGGCGACGCGAAGTTGAGCTGCCAATGTTCAGGTTGGACCATGCTGCGCTCACCCCACGCGACCGGATGCGCGGGCTCTTTCTGCACACGCCCTGGGCTGCCGGCCAGTTTCAGTTCCTGCTTGAGCCACTTGCCGAGTTCGCGCGGCGTTGGCGGCGCCGGTTGCGGCAACGGAACCTGCACGACCGACACCTGCGGCTCACCGGTCGACACCCTGAGCGGGCCGCCGCGATGGTTCAGCAGAAAGCCCGTGGTGCCGAACAACAAGCCGAGCGCCGCGCCCCATAAACCGATCCAGCCATGCACTTTGCGCAGCCATTTGACGAAGGTGGCCCGGCGCGAGCGTTGCTGCCGCGCATTCCGTTCGTCGCGGTCGAGCCGCTGTGGTTCGCCCGGCACGGCACCGTTCGCCTCGGCCGGTTGGAAATCGATCACTTCAGGCACGCTCACGTTTCACTCCAGGTACGCAACAGATTGTGATAACAGCCGACCAGACTGCGACGCGCGGTATCGTCGGCCTGGGTGGCGTTCAGACGTTGGATCGCCGTGTCCATATCGAATAGCAGCGCGCGCTGCGTGTCGCTGCGCACGAGGCTTTGCACCCAGAAGAAGCTCGCGAGGCGCGCGCCGCGCGTGACCGGCGTGACCTGATGCAGGCTGGTGGCCGGATAGACGATCATGTCGCCCGCCGGCAGCTTGACCTGCTGTACACCGTAGGTGTCTTCGATCACCAGTTCGCCGCCGTCGTACTCGCCGGGTTCGGAGAGGAACAACGTCACCGACACGTCCGTACGCAGCTTCACGCCGTTGGGCAGCACCCGCACCGCGCCGTCCACGTGGCTGCCGAATTGCATGCCGCCTTCGTAACGGTTGAAGAGCGGCGGATACACCTGGTTCGGCAACGCCGCGCTGATGAACAGCGGGTTGCGCTCGATCGACGCGAGAATCACGTCGCCGAGCTCACGCGCGATCGGCGAATGCTCGGCGATCTGCTGGTTGCGTTTGACCGGCGCGCCCTGGTAACCGGCGGTCGCACGGCCATCGACCCATGCGTCGCCGGCGCTATCGAGCCGTTCGCGCACCAGGCGCAGTTGCTCGGCGTTCAGTACATTCGGAATGTTCAGCAGCATCTTGAGTTTCCCTGGCCTCGTCAGGTCGGCCTGCCGTTTGCGAAATTGGCAAGCCTACCGCGTCAATGAGGCATGCTTCAGAACCGGTAGTCGACCGTCGCCAGCAGCGTGCGTCCGATCCCCGGCACGGAACGCCCACCGTCCGACTGGATGAGCGCGTCGTAATACATCTTGTTGGTCAGGTTCAGCAAATTCAGCCGAACATCGTATTTCTTCGCGTGATACGCGGCGGTCGCGTCCCAACGGGTGTAGCCCGGGACCTGCACGTAGTTCGTATTCGATGCGTAGCGCGGCGACATATAGGTCGGGCCGCCGCCGATTTCCCAGTGCGGCGTGATCGCGTAGGTGGACCAGAGCGTCAACGTATTGCGCGGCGTGTTGGCCGGCGTGTGCCCTTGCGTGCCGTCGAGCGCCTTCAGCACGATCGCGTCCATGTACGTGTAGCCGCCAAAAATCTGCCACTTGTCGGTGATGTGACCCGTCACGCCGGCCTGGAATCCGTCGACGCGGATATCACCGTCGAGTTCGTATTCGGTCGGCGAAACTTGCGTGCGGGCATTGGTCATCTCCTCGCGGAAGAACGCGGAGGTCACCGAGATATTGCCGCCCAGCAGGTCCCACTTGCCCCCGACTTCATATGACCGGGTCGACTCGGGCGCGAGGTTCTGCGTCAGATTGGTCACCGTCAACGCTTCAAGCGACGGATCGAACGACGTGCCATATGACACGTAGTACGACTGCCAGTCGGCCGGCTGATAAATCACGCCCGCGCGCACGCTGGTGAAGAAGTTGGTCTGACTCGCGTACTGCGGCGCCGTGATCGAGTTGTGAATCTGCGCCTGGAAGCGATCCCAGCGCAAACCGCCAATCACCTTCCAGTGTTGTCCGATCGACACCGTATCGTTCACGTAACCGGCGATCTCGTTCGAACCGGAATTCGCGTAGTTGCCGACCGTGGTGGTCACACCCGCGGGCGACGACAGATACGCCGGGTCCACCATCGAGACGACCGGCAAGTTATTCCGCGTGTACGCCTGGTTCGAATAGCTGTCGTGACCGAGTTCGACGCCGGCGATCAGGTCGTGCCTGATCGCACCGGTGTTGAACTTGTATTCGAGGGTCGTGTCGTTGTACAGCGAGTGGTTCTCGATCACACGGTCGTGGCTTTGCAACTTGATGAACAGTTGCGACGGCGACAAGGTCGTGTAATTTCCGTTGGTCAACGCGGTGCTGCTGGCAAGCGGCCCCGTCAGCACCGCTTGCGGCGCGGTTTCGCGTGCATCGGTCAGCGAGTGCGAGAACTGCGTCTGGTTCTGCAGCGTGAGGTTGTCCGAGAACTTGTGCTTGATACCGGCCGCGAAGGTCTGGACGTCCTGGATCGTGCGGTCGGTGGTCAGGCCGTAGAAGGTGTTCTTCGGCACCGGCGAAGGATGCCCGTTCAACGCCTGCACGCCGTAGTCGGGCATGTCGTAGTTGTGCTGGATCAGCGCGGAGATCGTCACTTCGGTCGGCGTGCCGATGCCGAAACGCACTTCCGGCGCGATACCGTAGTCCTTGTTCTTCATCTCGTCGCGCGTCGAGCCGAGACTCTGGCCGAACGCATTCAGGCGGATCGCCGAGGTGTCGGTCAGCTTATGGTTCACGTCGACGGTGCTGCGATAGCGATCGTCGGTGCCGATCATGCCGGTGACTTCCGCGGAGTCCTTCAGATTCGCTTTCTTGCTGACCTGGTTGATCACGCCGCCCGTCGAACCGCGGCCGAACAGCATCGACGACGGTCCATACAGCACCTCGAGTTCTTCGAGGTCGAAGGTGTCGCGATAGTACTGGTTGCGGTCGCGGAACCCGTCCAGATAGATGTCGTTCTGCGCGGTGAAGCCACGCAGGTTGATGTTGTTGCCGATCTGACCGCCTTCAGCGCCGCCGATGGTCACGCCCGGCGCGTTGCGCAGCGCATCCTGGAACGACGTGGCGCCTTGCGAGGCGAGCACCGACTTATTGATCACCGTCACCGTCTGCGGAATATCGCGCAAGGCGGTAGGGGTCTTTGCGCCGACCGTCGACCGTTCTGCCTGGAAGTCCTGTTGTTCGGCTTGCGCGGCCACGCCGATAGTCGGCAAGGTCGCGTTATCGGCCTCCGTATTCGCCGCTGCGTTTTGAGCCGACGGCTGCGATGCGGTTTGCGGCGCGGTCTGAGCGACTGCGGGTGTGGCGAATGGAACGGCAAAAGCTAGCGCTAACGCAGTCGCAAGCGGCGTGTGATTGAGCATGGGAAATCCGGTCAGAAGTGCGCTCGCCCGATCCGCATGCGCAGCATGGAATCGATGACAAAACCGCAATTGGCTGGCTGCCGGTCTCCTGCTCAGAGCAAAGACGACGCGATGGCTGGCTCGCTGTTAAATGAGAATCGATATCATTCCATACGCATAAAAACTCATCAATCGCGTCGAAGCTTACCTGGTGTAATCGAATTGTTTCGGTTTATTACTTACGTATGGCATTCGTAATTTTCAATGTGCCGTCAGCAGCTATTTATTACTCGTTTGTAATATCAGGCCGTTTATTACACGGCGATGCTTGCAGTTCACCTGCCGATAAACTTTCGAAATACTGACGGCTTATCGCACCCGCATACGCGGGTGATCCAACGCGAAATCGCCACACCGTTTATCCTTTTTGCAACACCGCAACCCGCAACCGTTCCGCTTCGGAGTTGAACATGCAATACCGCAAATTCGGCCACACCGGCCTGACCGTTTCGCGCCTGTGCCTCGGCACGATGACCTTTGGCCTGCAGACTGAAGAAGACGTCTCGCAGCGCATTCTCGATACGGCAGCGGACGCCGGCGTGAACTTCATCGATACCGCCAACGTTTATCCGCTCGGCGGTGGCGAGAGCATTGCCGGACGCACGGAGGAAATCGTCGGGCGCTGGCTGAAGGGCAAACGCGACCGCTTCATTCTGGCGACCAAGGCGGTGGGCAAGATGGGGCCATCGGCATGGGATCAAGGCGCGTCGCGCAAACATCTGCTGGATGCCATCAACGCATCGCTACGGCGTCTCGGCACTGATTACGTGGACCTGTACCAGCTCCATTCCGACGACGCGGCTACGCCGCTCGACGAGACGCTGGAGGCGCTGGACGTGATCGTACGATCGGGGAAGGCACGGTATATCGGCGTGTCGAATTTCCTGGCCTATCGGCTGGCGCGAGCGCTAGGTCGCGCCGATGTGCTGCGCGTAGCGCGGTTCGTCTCGGTGCAGCCCCGCTACAACCTGTTGTTCCGGCAGATCGAGCGGGAGTTGCTGCCTTTGGCGGACGAAGAACAACTGGCCGTGATGCCGTACAACCCGCTCGCAGGTGGTCTGCTGACTGGTAAGCATCGGGTGGATGCGGCGCCTGCGTCCGGTCGCTTTACTGAAACCGTCGGCAAGGCGGGGGCGATGTATCAGGAGCGCTACTGGCACAAGCGCGAGTTCGACACGATCGAAAAGCTGAAGGCGATTGCAGCAACGACCGGCGAGTCGTTGACCCGGGTTTCGCTTGCATGGGTGCTGGCCAATCCGCTGATTACCTCGGCGATTATCGGCGCCAGTCGCGCTGAGCAGTTGAGCGATACGCTGGCGGCTTCGGAGCTTGTGCTCGATGCACAAGTCAAAGCGCAGCTCGATGAGGCCACGCTGGAATATCGTTGGGGCGATGCGGCGAGGTGATGCGTAAGCATTGACGGCGTCGGCCGATCATCCGGCCGACCGCCGCAACGGCAACAGCGATCACCGTCCGTATCGCAGTACCGTGCTGGCGGCCGCGAGGATATGGTCCTTCATGGCCGCCTGCAACGCGTCTCGCGTCAATCCCGCCGGCAATGCATCGGGCGGTAGGTCAAGCGCATAAATCTGCACGACATAATGATGCGGCACATCGCCGACCGGCGGACATGGCCCGTAGTATCCCGGGCCGCCAGTCCGGTTCGTTCCGGCCACGCTCCCCGCCGGCGGCGTAGCACCGCTGCCCAGTCCGGTCAGCGAAGGCGCGAGGCCATATAGCACCCAGTGCACGATTCCCAATCCCTTCGCGCCGTCCGGATCGAATAGGGTGACCGCGTAACTCTTCGTGCCGGCGGGTGCGTTCCGCCATTGCAAGGCCGGCGACACGTTCCCGCCGCCGCAATTGTTCGCGCTCGCCGCGTGGCTCGAATCCAGCGTGCCGCCGTCGGCCAGACCCGGCGACGACACCGCAAAACCATCCGCAGCCCGGACATTGGCCGCAACCAGAACCAGCGTGGCGCACATGCCGGCCGTGAGCAGGCGTCGCAGATGGCTGGCGTCATTGAGTCGAAGCATCGCTGAGCGTCTCCGTTTCACTTGAAATGGCCGGTCCGCGCATTGGCCTCCGGCAACTGCCGCGTCTCGCGCAACGACTTCGGATGCCACAGGCGCGCGCCGCCTTCGATCCCCGCGTCGTTCGACACGGTCGCGACGTTCGCGGGCAACTCGAAGTTCAGCCGGGCCGCGTTGCCACCGCCGATCCACAGCTTGTCGTAGTTCACCAGCGAATCGAGAATCTCGATCACCTTCTCGACCCGTCGATTCCAGCGCTTATTGCCCGCCTTCTTGCGCGCCGCGTCGCCGATGTACTCGTCATACGCAACGCCCTTCTTGCTGACCGGATGATGCGCAAGCTCGAGGTGCGGCATCAACTCGCCGTCGCGGAACAGCGCCGTGCCCGCGCCTGTGCCAAGCGTCAGCACGAACTCGAGTCCGTGTCCTTCGATCGCGGCGAAGCCCTGCATCTCGGCGTCGTTGATCATTCGCACCGGCAAACCGCCCAGGCGTTGCGCCAGCGAATCCGCTAACGGAATGTCATGCCAGCCTTCAACGCCAAAATGCGGCGCCGTCAGAATGCGGTTGTTGCGCACCACCCCGGGAAAACCGATCGACATGAGTGTAGGCGGCGCCTCTTTGATCAGCGGCTCGACCAGCTTCGCCAACGCATCCACCAGTTGATCCGGCGTGCACGGATGCGGCGTCGCCACGCGCAAGCGCTCGGTTTTCATCTGCCCGTCCGCATCGATGATCGCGGCTTTCAGGCCCGTGCCGCCGACATCGATCGCCAGAATCCGCTCGGTACTGCTTTTTACTTTCGTCTTACGTGTGGCCACGGTACCCCCCCGGTTGTGTTGGTGCGTTTCACGATTTACTTCTTTTCCACTGCATCCCGCTTCAAAGGCCGCCATGCGTGGCCGTCGCGCGCGAGCAGCGCGTCTGCTTCCGCCGGCCCCTCGCTGCCGGCCGGATAACCGTGCACGGGCATCGCGCCGCCGCTCTTCGGATGCAGCACATCGTCCACCGCGGCCCAACTTGTCTCGATGCTGTCGGCGCGCTGAAACAGCGTCTCGTCGCCGAGCATGCAGTCGTACAGCAGGGTTTCGTAACCGACGTTTGCTTTTTCCGCGAAGAAGTCCGCATAGTCGAAAGACGATTGAACCGCGCCGATCTGCATCAGCGGCCCCGGCGTCTTCACATTGAAGTCGAAGCTCGTGCCGTGCGCGGGATCGATGCGCAAAGTCAGCACGTTCGGCGTTAGCGCATCGACCGGCGTGTCGCGGAACAGACGGAACGGCACCGGCTTCAGTTGCACCGAAATCTCCGTACGGCGCGCGGCAAGCCGCTTGCCCGTGCGCAGATAGAAAGGCACGCCCGCCCACCGCCAGTTCTCGACGTACACGCGCGCAGCGGCGTAGGTTTCCGTCGTGCTGTCTGGCGCAACGTCCGGTTCCTCACGATAGCCGACGCCCGCCGGCCCTTTTTCGTATTGACCGAAGACGACGTCGGCGGCGGTCAGCGGCTGGATCGCGTCGAAGATTTCGGCCTTCTTGTCGCGCACGGCTTCGGCATCGAACGAATTGGGCGGTTCCATCGCGACCATGCCGAGCAACTGGAACAGGTGGTTCGGCAGCATGTCGCGAAATGCGCCGGTCTGCTCGTAAAACTTGCCGCGCCCCTCCACGCCGATCGTTTCGGCTGCGGTTATCTGCACACTGTCGATATATTCGCGCCGCCAGATCGGTTCGAACAACGCATTCGCGAAGCGCACCGCGAGAATGCTTTGCACGGTGTCCTTACCGAGAAAATGGTCGATGCGGTACACCTGTGATTCGTTCGCGAACGACAGAATGTGCGCGTTCAGATCACGCGCGGAGGCGAGGTCGGTGCCGAACGGCTTCTCGATCACGATACGGCGGAAGCCGCCGCTGCCACCGTCGGCTTCTTTCAACAAACCTGCTTTGCCGAGATGTTCGACGATCGGCTTGAAAAAGCGCGAGCTGACCGCGAGGTAAAAAATCACGTTGCCGCCCGGCGCTTGATCGAGCTTTTGCTTGAGCTTCGTGAACGTGTCGTCGGTTTCAAACTCGCCGGCCATGTATTCGAGCCGTTGCGCGACCCAGTCCCACGCTTTGTCGTCGAGCTTGCCGGCGTGGAACGTGCTGGCTTTGTCGGCGGCGAACTGCTGCAGCGACTTATGCAGATCCTCACGCCATACGCTCGTCTCGCGCTCGCCATGATTCACGCCGATGATCTTCATGCCGTCGTCGAGCAGGCCATCGACAGCGAGGTTGTAGAGCGCGGGCACCAGCAACCGTTTGGTCAAATCGCCGCCCGCGCCGAAGATCACAAGCGTGCAAGGCGGCGCAGGCCGTTTGCCGGCCGGCGAAGACGGTCCCTCATGCGGACCCGCGCTGACTTTGCAACTGGGTTCGTGGCTGGCGGAAGTTGGAGCGTTCGGTGTAGTCGACATGGGATTCACTTAAGGAAGCCAATGGAATGGACGTGGCAGTACAAGACAGACCACGCTTGAACCCACACAGTTCAAAAACAAAGACCAAACCTGCCCGGCGCCCGGTACTCGTTCGCACGCTATTTGGTCACGATCGGTTCCGGCGCGGATTCCGGCGGACTTGCGGGGCTGGACGCCGCGGCCGGCGCCTCGTTCGGGTCGCCGGTCAGCGGGACATTACCCGACGCGCCCATCGCCCGCGGCTGCAGCAGCAACGCCACCAGCCCACTCCAGCCGGTCTGATGCGAAGCGCCCACGCCACGCCCGTTGTCGCCATGAAAATACTCATGGAACAGCACGAGATCGCGCGAACGCGGATCGGCCTGCAGCAGTGGATAAGCGCCCATCACCGGACGCTCACCATTCCTGTCCTTCAGGAACAGCGTGGTTGCCCGGCGCGCCAGCTCGTCGCCGATTTCGCTAAGCGAGAACTTCTGCCCCGATCCGGTCGGGTACTCGACGCGAAAATCGTCACCGTAGTAGCGATGAAATTCGTACAACGATTCGATCAGCAGGTAGTTCACCGGCATCCATACCGGCCCGCGCCAATTCGAGTTGCCGCCGAACACACGGGTGTCGGATTCGGCCGGCAGATAGCGGACCGTGACACTGGTGCCGTTGTGATTGAACTCGAACGGATGGTCGCGGTGGAATTGCGACAGCGCCCGCACACCGTGATCGGAAAGGAATTCGCTCTCGTCGAGCGCGCGGCGCAACAAGGCTTTCATCCGGTGCCCGCGCAACAGCGAGAGCAGCAGCGCGTTGCCCTTGCCCGGCTCGTCCCAGCGCGAAACCAGCCGCGCCAGATCGGGACGATGTTCGAGGAACCAGACGAGCCGTTCGCGCAGACCCGGCAAGTGGCCATGCAAACGCTCTTCGAGCACGTGCACGGCGAACAGCGGAATCAGACCGACAATCGAGCGCAGCCGCATCGGAATATTGCTGCCGTCAGGCAGGCGCAGCTTGTCGTAGAAGAATTCGTCTTCACTGTCCCAGAGACCGGTATCGCAGCCGTCGTCGCAACTCACGGCTTCGGCGATATACAGGAAGTGCTCAAAAAACTTCACACCGATATCGACGAACACATGGTTCGCATACGCGAGTTCGAGCGCGATCCGCATCAGGTCGAGTGCGTATGCGGCCATCCAGGCCGTACCGTCCGCCTGGTCGATATGTCCGCCGGTGGGTAGCGGCGACGAGCGGTCAAAGATGCCGACATTGTCCAGCCCGAGAAAACCGCCCTGAAATATGTTGTGACCGTCGGCGTCCTTACGGTTCACCCACCACGAGAAGTTCAACAGCAGCTTGTGGAACACCAGCTCCAGAAAATCCCGATCCGCTTTGCCCGTGAGCGCACGGTCGATTTCGTACACGCGCCAGGCAGCCCACGCATGCACAGGGGGATTCGCGTCGCCGAGCGCCCATTCGTAGGCGGGTATCTGACCGTTCGGATGCTGATAGCGATCCTTCACCAGCAGCAGCAATTGACGCTTGGCAAACGCGGGATCGATCAGCGCGAACGCGGCGGCATGAAACGCCAGGTCCCATGACGCGTACCACGGGTATTCCCACTTATCAGGCATCGACACGATGTCAGCGTTGCACAAATGCCGCCAATCCACATTGCGGCCGTGCTTGCGGGACTCAGGCGGTTTGGGTTGCAGCGGGTCGCCTTCGAGCCAGCGCTGCACGTCGTACTGGTAATACTGCTTGGACCACAACATGCCGGCGAGCGCCTGACGCTGCACCAGGCGCGCGTCGGGGTCGGCGATCTCATGCTGCAACGCGCCATAGAACTCATCGGCCTCGGCGATACGGCGGGCGAACACCGCATCCGCGTCGAGTTGCGCATCATCGGGACTCGACTGCGGACGCCAGCGCATGTACACCACCGCACGGCCATGCGGGCCCAATTCGATCGACGCGTGCGCGCCCGCCTTGGTGCCGGCGTCGCGGCGTATTGCCTGTTCGTCGCTGTGGACCAGGTAGTCGTTGAAGCCGTCCTTGAATGGCCCGGCGCCGTCCATGTTGAACAGGCGTTTGACGTTGGTGTCGTTTTCACAGAACAGCCACGTCATGTGCGGTGCGTCTTTCGACCACGCCGTCACGACGATCGGTTCATGGCCATGCTGATGGCCAACCACCTGAACTCCGCCGTCGTGGTCCTGGCCTGCAACGAGCGACGGCTTGTCCTTGTTCTCTTTCCACGACCACGAATTGCGCGCCCAGATTTGCGGCAGCACGTCGAGCGAGGCCGGCTCGCCCGCGCGATTCTCGATGGTCACGCGCATCAGAATGTCGTCGGGCGCATGTTTCGCGTATTCGACCTGCACGTCGAAGTAACGCAAATCGTCGAATACGCCGGTGTCGAGGATTTCGTATTCCGGCATGTCCCCGCCGCGCCGCGCGTTTTCCTGAACCAGGTCGTCGTACGGAAAGGCGGCTTGCGGGTACTTGTACAGCATCCGCATGTAGGAATGCGTAGGTGTGCCATCGAGGTAGAAGTACAGCTCCTTCACGTCCTCGCCATGGTTGCCCTGCGCGTTGGTGAGGCCGAACAGGCGCTCCTTCAGGATCGGGTCCCTGCGATTCCACAGCGCGAGCGACACGCACCAGTTGAGCTTGTCGTCGCCGAAACCGGCAATGCCGTCCTCACCCCAACGGTAGGCTCGGCTGCGCGCATGGTCGTGCGGAAAGTGGTCCCAGGCGGTGCCGTCCGGGCTGTAATCCTCGCGCACCGTCCCCCACTGACGCTCGCTGAGATACGGCCCCCAGCGCTGCCAACGGGGGCAGTCGGTGGAGTGCAGGCGGGTACCTTCGATCGTGGCGAGCAGATTGGCAGCGCGCAGCGGCGGCATGAATATGTCCTTGCGTCGGGCCTGGAGGTGGGATACACATCGTAGCGCGGTTTACGCGACGATGGGCTCCAACCGCGCAAGCAGGGTTTCGAGGCGCAGCAACTCCCCCAGCGACCACGCCTGAAACGGCGTGCCGGCGGGCGTGTGAGGCGCGTCGCCATCGGCGATTTCGGACAGGTGGTCGAGGCCCGCGTGATCGAGATGCGCGTACAGAGGGTCGATAAAGCGCGCTTTGGCTTGTGCGCGGGCATCCGGCTCGCCGCCATGAACCCGCAACCAGGCTTCGACGAACGGGCCCAGCAGCCATGGCCAGACCGTCCCTTGATGATAGGCGCCGTCGCGCTCAAGCGGGGTGCCGCCGTAGTGCCCACGGTAGGCCGGATCGGACGGCGCGAGCGTTCTGAGGCCGAGCGGCGTGAGCAGGTGAGCTTCGACCTGATCGACCACCGCGCGCGCCGCCGCGCCTTCGAGTAACGGAAACGGCAAGCCGCCCACCGCGAAGATCTGATTCGGACGGATCGACCGATCTACTACGCCTTTGACGAAATCCACGTCGACGTTGTCGACCAGCGCTTGTGTCGACGGATCGGTAAACCGTTCATGAAACGCTTGCAACGCTCGCTCCGCAGGCGCCTGCCACCGCGAACTCCACGTTGCTGCAATGCGCAATGCGTTGATCCAGAGCGCCTGCACTTCCACGGGTTTGCCGATGCGCGGCGTGACCACCCAGTCGCCGACCTTGGCATCCATCCATGTGAGTTGCACGCCGGGGACACCGGCGCTCAGAAGAGCATCCTCGGCGGATGCCTTGATGTTGAAGCGCGTGCCGTTCGTGTAGCCCGTGAGGATGGTTTCAACGGCCTGCCGCAGACGCGTTCGCGTGTCGGCTTTCGCGTGGTTCGTCGCCAGATAGTCGTGCACGGCGACGACGAACCATAACGATGCATCGACGGAGTTGTATTCCGGCGTGTCGCCATAATCGGGAAAACGATTCGGCAGCATGCCGGCGGACAAGGTGCCCGACCATTCGAGCAGGATCGCTTCGGCTTCGTCGAGACGGCCCGTGGCGATCAGCAGGCCGCGCATGGCGATGAACGTGTCACGGCCCCAGTCAGTGAACCAGGGGAAGCCGGCGAGAATCGTGCGGCCTTCGTTACGCGCGACGACGTAGGCATCGGCCGAACGCTGCAGACGTGAGCCGAGTGCGTTGCGGCGCTGCTGTTCGACGCGCGCGAGTTCGGCTGCGTGGGCGGCAGCAGGTGCGGTGCTGACCGGCACCGTTGCCGACCCTGAGGACGCGACCGACGCGCTGAGGATCATTACCGCTTCGCCATCAATGGGATTGAAGCTGAACACGCCGGGCGTGGCGAGGTCTTCGCTGAAATCAAGGCCACGCTCGCGCTCGCGAACGTAGCAGAAGTTCCGATACCAATCCGGCGCGTGCGTATAAGCGCCGTTCGTTACGGCGTTGATGACCGGCAGGTCGCCATAGGGCTGCCAACTCACACAGGCCGGGTTGTCGCTCGACTTCGCGTTGAAGTTGAACGCGCGATTCTCATGGTGCAGTGCGTGGTAATCCCGGCCGGAGAGCAAAGGCCGCACTTTCAGAGTGAACGCGCCAGAAGCAGACGCGCCGCCCAATCCCTCCAGCCGCCAGCGCAAAACCGTTTCGCGCGTCGCCTTGCTCACGAATACTTCGGCCGTCACCACGCGCTGCGGATCAACCTGGAAGCGCCACGTAGGCCACGGCTCGGTATTGAAGGCAAGAAGACTTGTCGTCAGATCGGGATAGATTACGTCTGGCACGTATCGCTGCATGCTCAGCGGGTAACGCTTACCGTCCGCTTCGAGCCACACTTCGACTCCATTGACGAGCACCACGCGCCCGCCAGGCGCTCGCGTGGCCGTGAGCAGCAACGCGTGATAGCGGCGCGCGCGCAGCGTGCCCACGGTTCCCGAGGCGAAGCCGCCGAAGCCGTCTGCTTCGAGCCATTCGTCTTCGAGACGCGTGATGTCGAAAGGTCTGCCGATGTATGTCATGCGCGTACCGGGTTATGCAAACCGCAATTCATTCGGTGTGCCTGGACTTCAGGCGCGTGGCGTTACTGTGACCATTCTCCTGCTTATCGCTTTCCATTTCCTTTCGTCTAACCGACGAATTTAATAAGCCTTATTCACTCGCAAACGTTTCACAATTATTTCTCGAAAGGATTGGAGACTGCATCCGCCGCCACAAATTGGATGCAGACATGAGAACAGACACTCGCCTCGCCAGCGTCGTTCTAGTTGCGCTCGCAACTTGCGCGTTAGGCGGTTGTGGCGCCGACGACTCCACTTCGGCCTCGACGTCTTCAACGTCTTCAACATCCTCATCGCCAACCGCCGCGAACAACGCTGCCACACCAGGCACCACGATGGTCCCCGCAGCCGGCATGCCCGACGCATCGGCACCCCTCGCAGCCGACCCCGCTGCCGCGTCCGACGCCATTACCCAGAACATGCAAGCCAGTCTTGCTGCCGACAGCCAGCAAGTTACGCCCGTAATGCATTACGCACCGGGCGACAGCGCGAATAGCAACTGACCTGATTCTTCCGGCGCGCGCGAGGCGCGCTATTCTTTCCCCACCCGCAGAAGGTGATATTCGATGACATCAAATAGCCGTCGCCGTTTCCTGCAGACCGTGGCTTCATCGGCCGGCGCTGCTGCCGCGCTGACCGCGCTGCCCGAGTCCATTCGCAATGCGCTTGCCGTGCCCGCGTTTTCGCGCACCGGCACGATCCGCGATGTCGAACACATCGTCGTGTTCATGCAGGAGAACCGTTCGTTCGACCACTACTTCGGCCATATGCGCGGCGTACGCGGTTACAACGACCGCTTCCCGATTCCGCTGCCGGGTGGCCAGCAACCCGTGTGGTACCAGCCGTCGAAGGAAAATGCGGCGCAACCGGTGCTGCCGTTCCATCTGAACACGGCGACGACCAGCGCGCAATGTATCGGCGACCTCGATCACTCGTGGTACCCGACGCACTATGCGATGAACAACGGCGCGTACAACCAGTGGCCGCAGTACAAGACCGACATGACGATGGGCTACTACCTGCGTAGCGACATCCCGTTCCACTACGCTCTGGCCGACGCATTCACGGTGTGCGACGCCTATTTCTGTTCGCTGCCGGGACCGACGCACCCGAACCGCGCCTATCTGATGAGCGGCATGGTCGATCCGACCGGCACCATGGGTGGCCCGCTGCTCGACAACAACGATTTCGTCGACAACGACGGTCCGCCGACTTATCAATTGCTCTCGTGGACCACGTATCCGGAACGTCTGCAAGCCGCGGGGATTACGTGGCAGGTGTATCAGCAGGGTCTGACGGGCGCCGATCCGTTGAACGGCAACTACGGCACCAACGTCCTGCAGAACTTCGCGAACTTTATCAACGCGCAACCGGGCAGCGCCCTGTACGAGCGCGCGCAGACTGTGCGCACGATTGCGGACCTGAAGAACGACGTGCTCGCGGGCAACCTGCCGCAGGTATCGTGGCTGTGCCCGCCCGCCGCATACTCCGAGCACCCGAGCTATACGCCCGCATACGGCGCGGAATACACGTCGCAGATTCTCGACGCGTTGACGTCGAATCCCGAAGTGTGGAGCAAGACGGTGTTGTTCATCATGTACGACGAGAACGACGGCTTCTTCGATCACCTCGTGCCGCCGCAACCGGCGACGACGCCGGCCCAAGGCCAATCGACGGTCAGCACCGACGGCGAGATTCACAACGTGGTGAATCCGGGGCGCGGCGGCAGCTATACTGCTGACGGCTTGCCGTACGGTCTTGGCCCGCGCGTGCCGATGACGATCGTATCGCCTTGGAGCAAGGGTGGTTTCGTGTGCTCGCAGGTTTTTGATCACACGTCGGTGATTCGCTTCATCGAGACGCGCTTTGGCGTCTACGAGCCGAACATCACGGCATGGCGCCGCGCCGTTTGTGGCGACCTGACTACTGCGTTCGACTTCCGCACGCCGGACGCCTCAGTGCCGACGCTGCCGGACACGAGCAATTACCAGCAGATCGCCAACGAGTGCTCGTCGCAGCCGAAACCCACGGTGCCCACTACGCCGGTCGCCTTTGACCCGCAGGAAAGCGGTATCCGTTTCGCCCGTGCGTTGCCGTATGAGTTGCACGTGAACGGTCATGCGGACGTGAAGAAGAACACGTTTGAGATCGTGTTCGCCAACAGCGGCCGTCAAGGCGCGCATTTCTACGTGTACTCGACGAATCGCACGGACGGCCCGTGGCGCTACACCGTCGAGGCTGGCAAGTCGCTCAGCGAGAGCTTCGATCTGACGACGACGAATGGCGTATACACCTTCGAGGTATTCGGACCGAACGGTTTCGTGCGCAAGTTTGCTGGTAACACGCAGACGGCTACGGCACAGACCGCGCAGGCGGCGGGTTGGCACGGCCACAACAAGCCCGCGGAGCCGGAAATCAAGGTGCAGTATGACGTTGCGAACGGAAACGTGTTTATCAAGTTCAGCAACAAGGGAGGCGGTATTGCGCGCTTAACGGTAACGGACAATGCGTATGGCGCGCGCACGCGTCCCGTGCTGGTGCCGGCGGGGGCGCATATCGAAGAAGGCTGGGTGCTGGCATCGAGCCACCACTGGTACGACTTGACGGTGACGAGCAACGACGACACGAGTTTTTCGCGTCGTGTGGCGGGGCACGTAGAGAATGGCCGACCGAGCATCAGTGACCCGGCGGCTGTCGCGCCGGTGTTGGTGGTGAGCTAAGGGCGAATGGGGGAAGTAGATGGGCCTCGGTTGGATGGCTGCTGTTGGGCCGCTCGACCGAGGCTTGGCGATGCAATATTGAAGCGCGGTAGGAATCTTGCGGACGTCTTGGGCCGATTGACCAAAGTTAGCGTCTTGCAACGACAACGGCAACGGCAACGTCTTGAAGAAATACCGCATCGGCGCGCGCAGCGCCGCCGGAAGTATGACTGCCTTGTCACTGAGGCGGAGTGTGCGAGGAGACAGATTCCAGATGCACCACTACCGTAGCTGCGCGGGGGACCCGCTTATGAGCTGGCGGTGTAAAGCCGCTTTCTTTTGCCTACTTTTCTTTGCGGCAGGCAAAGAAAAGTAGGTGCCGCCCCGCACAGGGGCAACGCCAATAGACCACTGCCAAAGCAAGGAAAGGCCAAAGACAAAAAACCGTAGCGCAAACGAACTGCCGAGCAGGCCGCACCCAAGCCCTTAGGCCCCCAACAAAACCCCGGTCCTAAAAGCCCGCGCCCCAGTCACCCGCCCCAACGGCGCCCCAGCCGTCACAAACCGAATCGCCCGCCGCATATAAAACACACCCTCTGTATTGCTAAACAAAGTAGTAGTTTCATCAGTCAACGGATCGACAATATCGAACAGCGCCTGCCCGACACGAATCGTGTCCCCAATCCTGGCGCGATGAACAAGAATCCCGCTAACGGGCGCATAGAACTGCTCGCTACCGGCAAGCGGCGTCGCAGGCGCCAACAACTCGGGCAATGGCTTAACAGCATCAACCCAAACGGCCTTGCGCCAAACCAGATAATCAATCAACGCATCAGCATCTTCCTGCGCGACTTCATAAGAAACATCCCGCTGCCCACGGCACTCCACCGTAACAGCAATCGCCCCATTGGGCACAGGCTTATCGGCAGGCAAAGCTTGCTGCAATTGCCACCACAACAAACTATGCGTCTCATCAAACGACTCCCCACCCGAGTTAGTCGCCAGCAACGAAGCCTGCGCCCCCAGATACCGCGCCAAAGGCTCAAACTCCGGCCACGCCGCCTCACTGGTATAGAGATGCATGACCGCTTCCAACGAGCAATGCAAATCGATCACCACATCCGCATCGAAGGAAAGCTTCAGCAAGGCCAACTGCAGCGACTCGAACTCAGTCAGCGGTTTCTGCTCAGCCAACTCAGCGCCGATCAGTTCGCGAACAATCCGCCGATTCTCCGAAGCATCCGAACCCAACGCCTCCTTAGCCCGCGCCACCAGCCCGGA
Source organism: Paraburkholderia fungorum (assembly GCF_902833645.1). GTDB lineage: Bacteria > Pseudomonadota > Gammaproteobacteria > Burkholderiales > Burkholderiaceae > Paraburkholderia > Paraburkholderia fungorum. The sequence goes on along the minus strand of NZ_CADFGE010000001.1, from coordinate 456,035 downwards.
GAACTGCAGAAAGTGTCGATTGAAGTTCTTGCCGCTGCCAAGATCAAAGCGTCCAAGAAACTGCCCCAGCACGTACTGGCCAAGCCCGACCGGATTCGCCACCGGCACCAGCACGATTTCCGCATTTAGCGCACCCTGCTTCTCCAGTTCGAGCAAGCGACGTTTAAGCAAAACCGTCGTCAGCATCGCCGGCGTTTCATCTGCGTGCAGCGACGACTGGATATAGATTTTCTGACCGCTATCCAACGGGCCAAAATGAAACGACACCAGCTCACGGTGCGTGCCGATAGCCGGCGATAGAAGCGGAATCGATTGCTTATTCATGAACAGAGAATCTGAAAAAGAAAATTAGAAGGAAGATCAATTGCCGTACGGATCGAAATCGAAATACTTCTTCGCGATCTTCGCGTACGTACCGTCCTTAAGCATTGAAGCAATCGCCTCGTTCATGGACGCCTGCACCGCGGTCTCATCCTTACGCAGACCAATCCCCACACCACGATCACCCATCGAAAGCGGCTCGCCGACAAAAGCAAACCCCTTCCCGGCCGGCGTGCGCAAAAAGCCGTAGTCAGCTTCGACAGTGCCGAGCAATGCGCCATCAAGCCGGCCATTCTGCAAATCGGCGAACACCTCATCCTGACTCTTATACGCGACCACATGCGCGCCAAGCGGCGCCCAATTCTTCAATGCGTACCCTTCAAACTGCGTCCCCGTCTGCACGCCAATCTGCTTGCCGGCCAACGCATTCGTCCCACCCGCAAGCGCCGAACCCTGGCGCGCGATCAGCCGCGATTTGAACTGAAACAGCTTCGAAGTGAAGAGAATCTGCTGCTCGCGCTTCTCCGTGATCGCCATCGACGAAAGAATCGCGTCGATCTTGCGCGCCTGCAGCGCCGGAATCATCCCCGAGAATTCGAGTTCGACCCACTGGCAATGCGCATGAATACGCCGGCAGATTTCGTTGCCGAGATCGACGTCGAATCCTTTGAAGCTGCCGTCGGGCGCCTTGGCGTCCATCGGCGGATAGCTCGGATCGATGCCGAGGCGCAGCGTGGCGGGGTCGGCGGCAAACGCACCACTGCTGAAAGTCAGCGCGGCGCTCAAGATCATCAGCGAGATTTTCATGGGAGGCGGGTGTGGGTTGGGCGGATTACTACGGAGTAGGGAGCCATCCTATGCCGCCGCCGCGCCTCAAAGAAGTCCCGAAAGTAATATCATGATCACTTTTACCGATCACGGAAACTCCGCATGGCGTTGACGATTGCCCAACTACGCGCATTCACCGCTGTCGCCGAGCATGGCAGCATTCGCGCTGCGTCGCGGGCGCTCGGCATCGCCCAGAGCGGTATCACGCAACAGTTGCAGCACCTCGAATCGATGCTGGGCGCGACCTTGTTCACCCGCACGAACCGCGGAATCGCGCTAACCGCGCTCGGCCAGCGCCTGTTGCAGCGGGCCGGCGCGATTCTCGGCGAATGCGAGCGGGCCGAACAGGAAGTGCAGCAATTGCGCGGCGACTATGCAGGCGAAGTCACGTTCGGCATGACCACCGAGCCGCTCGTCGACGCCTTCGCACCGGTGCTGACGGAATTCCGCGCGCGCTTCGAGCGGGTCGCGGTGCATTTGCGCACCGGTACGTCGCGGATGATGATTTCGTGGATTCGCGAAGGCACGCTCGATTTCGCTGTCGCTCTGGTATCGAAGCATACGGACACGGCCGATCTGTCCGTCACACCGCTCTATCCGTCCGATCCCGTGATCGTCTGCCGTCGCGGTCATCCGAAAGCGGGCGCGACTTCGCTTGCCGAGCTAGCCGATTGCACATGGGTGGCAACGCGTTCGCCCAATCTCACCGACGACCCGCAAGTCAACCGGCTGACCCATCTGCTGGAGAGTCACGGCTTGCCACCGCCGAAAATCATCGCCACGGTGGAAGGTCTGTACGAGACGCTGCACCTGGTCAGTGCGACGGACTGCCTGTCGCTGGAGGCGTCGATTGTGGCGAAGCGCGGGCCGTTTGCGAGCACGCTCACATCGATCAACGTGCGCGAGCGTGCGGTCGAACAGAACGTGTGCCTGCTGCAGCGTGCGGCGATTCCCATCACACCCGCCGCCCAGGAACTCGCGACGATGATCGCGTCGTACACACGCACGGTGAGGGCTCGCAGCGACCACGCTCGACAGAATTAGCCGGGCATTTCGAGCGCAATCAGTTCCTGCATGCTCTGCCTGCGCCGGATCAAACGCGGCTTGCCCTTCTCCAGCAGCACTTCAGGCGCCAGCGGCCGGCTGTTGTAGTTCGATGACATCGACGCACCATATGCGCCTGCATCGTGAAACACAATGAAGTCGCCCACTTCCGGCGTCGGCATGGCGCGGTTCGTCACCACCCCACCCGCCTCCTGCGTAAACACATCGCCCGCTTCGCACAACGGTCCGGCCACCGTGAAGGCGCCAACTGTCGCTTCACTCCGCATGCCGTTGCCTTTCACCACCGTCATCTCATGACGACTGCCGTAGAAAGACGGCCTCACCAGGTCGTTAAAGCCCGCATCGACCAGGACGAATTGCCGGTTCGGCCGGCGATTTAGCGCGTGCACCTCGGCGATCAGCACACCCGCTTCCGCGACAAGAAAGCGCCCCGGTTCGATCTCCAGTCTCACGTGATGTCCGAGGTGTGCTTCGATCTGCTTGCGCGCATCGTCCCAAAGACGAAAATAGTGCTCGGCGTCAATCCGCGGCTCGCCTGCGCTATACGGCACGGACAACCCGCCGCCGGCCGAAATCGCTTCAATATCGTGCCCCAGACTCCGCACCGCTTCGACCATCGCGTCGCACACACGCGCCAGATGTGTGTAGTCGACGCCGGAGCCGATATGCATGTGCAGCCCGACCAGCTTCAGACCGTAGCGCCGCACCATCGCTATCGCCAGCGGCACGTCGTCGAGCCAGATGCCATGCTTGCTATGCTCACCGCCAGTGTTGGTCTTGTTGCTGTGGCCGTGACCGAAACCCGGATTGATCCGCAGCCAGACCCGGTGCCCTTCAGGCGCATGCTGTCCCACCCGTTCAAGCATATCGAGCGATCCGGTGTTGACCGTAATGCGATGTTCGATCACCGTAGCCAGCGTCGCGTGATCGACGAGATCAGCCGTCAGCACCACGCCCTCAGGATCGCCATCCGGCGTAAAACCCGCCGCGAGACTGCGAGTGATTTCGCCCAGCGACACAGCATCGACCATCGCCCCTTCGTCGCGCATCAGCTTCAGGATGTGCACATTCGAACACGCCTTCTGCGCATAGCGGATCACGTCGAAGCTGCGCAGTTCAGCGATACGTTGACGAATCACGTCAGCGTCGTAGACCCAAAGAGGCGTGCCGTACTGACGCGCGAGTTCGACAAGCTGTTGTGGATTGAAAGTAGTCACGGTGCTCGGCTCTTGATCTGAAAGCATGGTTGTGACCAACATGATGCTAAGAACTGGCCATTCAGTAAAATACCTATTATTCGCCAACCCATTCATTTCTGATATAGACATCATGGCGCTCACCCATCGGCACATCGAAGTCTTCCGCGCATTGATGACGGCAGGCAGCGTCACCAAAGCGGCCGACATGCTGTTCACCTCGCAGCCCACGGTAAGCCGCGAACTTGCACGCATGGAGCAAAGCATCGGCTTTGCTCTGTTCGAACGCGTGCATGGGCGGCTGCGTCCAACCCTGTCTGCCTTGACGCTGTTCGACGAAATCAAGCGCGCGTATATCGGACTCGAACGAGTGGCTTCCACAGCCGCAAGCCTGCGCGAATTTCAAGGCGGCCAGCTTTCCATCATCGCGTTACCTGCGTTTTCGCATTCGATTCTGCCCGGCGCGTCGAAACGTTTTCACGATGCGCAGCCCGGCGTCAGCCTCTCGATCGCGACGCAGGAATCGCCCTTTCTCGAAGAATGGCTGACCGCGCAACGTTATGACCTCGGTTTGACCGAACACGACGCGCCACCCGCCGGAACCCGCCTGACGCCATTGCTCGAAGTGGACGAAGTGTGCGTGCTGCCCGATGCACATCCTTTGCTCGCCAAGCGCGTAATCGAGTTGCAAGATTTTGCGAGTCAGCGATTCGTCAGCCTGTCGTCGAACGATCCGTACCGGATTCAGATCGACGAAGCCTTCGCACAAGCGGGCATTGCGCGCCGCCAGATGATCGAGACGCCCACCGCCGTCTCTGTGTGCAGTTTCGTGCAGCAGGGGCTCGGCGTGGCCATTGTCAATCCGCTTACCGCGCTCGATTTCGCGGGGCGCAATCTGCATATCCGGCCGCTCGCCATTTCGCTGCCGTTTCGCGTGAGCGTGGTTCATCCGGAGTATCGTCCGAGCCATCCGCTCGCGGGCGCGTTCGTTGAAGCGCTGCAGAGCGAGGCCGCGGCACTGCGACTACAATTGAAAACCCATTCACGACGTAAGAAATATTAACGGCGCTGCTCGACGATCCATCCGCGCCACGTTAGTCCCCTGAACCGGAGTTTCCCAAATGATGAACCGAGACGATCCCGTCTGGCTAATTACAGGCTGTTCCACCGGCTTCGGCCGCGAATTGGCGAAGTTGGTACTGGAGCGTGGCTGGCGCGCGGTCGTCACCGCACGCGACCCGTCGAAAGTGAAAGATATCGCCGAAGGGCACGGCGACCGCGCGCTGGTGCTGCCGCTCGACGTAACGAACCGCAAGCAGATCAACGACGTGGTCACTCAGGCCAAACAGCGTTTCGGCCGTATCGACGCACTCGTCAATAACGCGGGTTACGGCTATCTGGCCGCGATCGAAGAAGGCGAAGACGACGAAGTCCGCGCAATGTTCGAGACCAATGTGTTCGGTCTCATCGATATCACGAAGGCGGTGCTGCCGATCATGCGTGAGCAGCACAGCGGCTTGATCGTGAATGTGTCGTCGATTGGCGGCCTCGCGAGCTTTGCCGCGACCGGTTATTACCACGCCACCAAATACGCGGTGGAAGGGTTGTCCGAATCGCTTGCCACTGAGGTGAAGCCGCTCGGCATCGACGTGCTGATCGTCGAACCCGGCCCGTTCCGCACGAACTGGGCAGGTCCGTCGATCAAGCAATCGGCAACGTTGATCGACGACTACGCCGCCACAGCCGGCGAGCGCCGCAAGCAGACCGAGGCGCGCAGCGGCAAACAGGCGGGCGATCCGGTGCGCGCGGCTCAGGCGATCATCGACGCGGCGCTATCGGACACGCCGCCGCTGCGTCTGCTGCTCGGCAAGGTTGCGCTCGAACTGGCACGCAAGAAGCTGGACTTCATGCGCGGTGATTTCGATGCCTGGGAAGCCACGACGGTCGGCGCGGATTTTCCGCAAGGAACGGATTAAGCTTAAAACTCGACCAGCGCGAAATCTTCCTTGCCCACGTCGCACAGCGGGCAGCGCCAGTCGGCCGGGACATCTGCCCAGCGGGTGCCCGGCGCGATACCTTCTTCCGGCAAACCGGCGGCTTCGTCGTAGATCCAGCCACAGATCACGCAGACCCATTGTTTGAAGTCGTCCGCGGACACCGCGCTTGGTGGCGAAGCCGTCTCAGCAGACGCTGGCGACGCCGGCGTTGCATCGAGGCTTACCACCAACGGCGCTGCCGTTCCCACGCTGCTTTCAGCAAGGCGGGTCTGCAAGCTTTCCAATAGCCGTTGCGCTTCGGCCTGCGTCAAATCGATCCAGTACGGATCGCCGGCGCCGTCGTTGAGCCGTTCGGGGGAAAACTGGATTTCTACCGCTACGCCCTTCTTGTACATGGCAAATCGGGATATCGATGAAGCCGACGGCGAGCGCCGGCTTGGGGTCGGATGCTTGAAGGGAGCGCTTTATTGCGCGAGACGGGATCAGGCGAACTGGTTCAGCACAATCGCTGCAATCAGCCCGGCGGCGCCGATGATGCCCAGCAATTGCAGCAGGGTGAGGGACTTACGGGATGCGGTGGGGATTTGTTGCGTATTCACGGAGCTGTTCTTAAAAGTCGGAAAAAGCGAAATGGTACACGGGTCGACGTCCGACGCATCTCGATTGGCGCAAACCCGCGTGTGTCGGACGCCATTATCGCCGCTCGAACGGCCTGAATTCCCCACCGGCTGGAGATGGATTAATTCCCCAGCGAGTGGAAAGCTGTAATCGACGCGAGCGGCAATGGCTGCTTGGAACCGCCCTTCACCAGCGCCACCGCCATGACGGCGAGACCTACCAGCAACACGACAACCGGCATCACTGCATGCAGTTCGGTACTTATCGACTGGAACCCTCAAGCGGATCTTTATGATTTTGGCTTTACCGATCGATGAGCCCGCACTGAATGCGTGTTATGCGTCTTGTTATAGACGGCGCCACCGGCGTACCGCTCATCGCCGACGAATGCACGGTCCGCTGCAGCGCCAAAAAACCCGATATCAGGTATTCGACAATCGGTTGCCGTGGCGCGAATCCCAGAAACGGATCACCTGAGCATCGCCCGTGCCCGCGCCCACTACCTGATCGGGCGCGCCGCTCTCGCGCAGCAACGCGCGTAGTTCGTTGATGACCGGGAACACCTCGTGATTCCAGTCCGCACCCTGCGTATCGTGCGCGCGCTGCTCGGCTTCGACGATCTCGCGGTCTTCCTTGAAAATACGTTCGGTGAACCACACGAGCAACGGCCACGCGAGATTGAGCACGCCGGGAATTCCCGGTTTGCGAATCGACAGCAGGCCGAAGGTGCGGTTCGTGCGCTGTTCGCGATCGAGCGGCACGTAGACAATCCACAAGTCCATCACCAGTGTCTGTTCGGACGTGCGGATCTGCAGCGTCTGATACGGATACTCGGTGCGGATCGTCATGACGTCCTTGTCGTTGTCACCGCCCGCCTTGCGGCTCTGGCCGAACACGATCGCTTCGCCGATCGGCTGCTGGCCGGCCATGCGCGCAAACGTGTAATCGACTTCAACCCAGCCTTCGCCGCGCCGCCGGCCCAACGAACGCGCGCGCATCTGCCCCATCTGGCGGCGATGCAGGAACTGATGGTTCATATCCATCAGGTTCTCGTGCATGAACGAGTAGTGGCAATTCACCGGACGGCCGAAACGGCGCGTCTTGTACTTCTTGTCGGACACGGAGCCGAACGCCGGTAACGGCCGTTCGTTGGCCAATTCGGCGTTGCCGGGAAAGACGAAAATCAGGCCCTCGATCTCGCGGCACGGATAGGAGCGCACGCCATTCGGCAAACGTTCCCGGCCCAGATACGGCACGTCGATACATTTGCCCGAGCAGTCGTAAGTCCAGCCGTGATAGCCGCAGCGGATCGATTCACCGTCCACCACCCCCTGATGCAACGGCACCTGACGATGCGCGCAACGATCTTCGAGCGCGAACACCTTGCCGGACTCCGTACGCGCCAGCACGATCGGCTCGCCCGCGAACGTCACGCCATGCGTCTTGCCCCGCTTCACTTCATGCGACCATGCAAGCGGATACCAGTAGTCCGGGTGAATACCGACACGGCGCAGATCGCGCACCGGGGCATCGGGGGCGGCCTGATTGGGCGCGCCTGCATTCCCGGTTGCTGGGGCTTGGGTTTGCGTGGCTGCCTGAGCAACCGACGCATCGACCGGCGCATCGACGATGTCTTGTTCGAGCGGGGGAACAGCATGCATGTGTGGGGCCTCCGTGCACGAGCGGATAGAAGGTCACCGCCCTGCAATTCGCAGGCCGGTATCGTTGCACAGTCTACTAGAACCCGAAGCCCCATGGTTCCATAGCAGACACGGCACGCCATGCCGCCACCCGGCGGACCACGGTCGCAAGCGTGCCGGTCTGCCGCTGTGGCCGTGTCAGATAAAGCGATTGAAGACGATTGGCTAGTGACTTTCGTCGTGCGTGACGAGCCCGGAGCGGCGTTGCACGCCCCACGAGCGGCCGCCGCGCAGGAAATGGAGCCAGCCAAGCAGTGCGCCGACGTGCCGCACCAGCTGAAACGTGAACGGCTCGGCGATCGCCGCGAGAACCGCCATCCGCAAACTGGAGCCGGTGCGCAGTCCGGTCCAGCGGCGATATAAATGGATACACCAGAGATAGAACGCAAGATCGATCGCCGTTTTGAGGCCGATCACGCTGAAAATCGACACGACGATCGCGCCGTGCCCGCCGAACAGAAAGCCGAGCAACAGCGCGAAGGCGGTCAGACCGTAGATCGGCTGCATCGTATCGATGGCCTTGACCGGCAGCATCAGCATGCCCATCGTGCCGTAGCGCGGGTTGCCGGTCATATCGCGATTCCAGTATTGCGTTTGCAGGAAGCCCGCGAACCAGCGGCGCCGTTGCCGCAGGAAACTGCCGAGGTTATCCGGCGCGTCGGTACGCGCGCGGGCGTCGCCGACCACACGCACGTCCCAGCCGAGACCATGGTCGACCGAATAGCGGCGCAGCCGATGAATCAGTTCGTAGTCTTCGACCAGGCACTGCGGATCGAAACCGCCCACGTCGACCAGCGCATCGCGCTTGAACGACGCGAAGGCACCTGAAATCAGCAGCAGACTGTCGGCGCGCATCCACGCAAAACGGGCAATGAAGTTGCGCATGTATTCGTAGGTCTGGAACCACTGGAACACACGGCCCGACGCTGATTTGCCGCACACCGGCACCAGAATGCCGGCCGCCGCGACCAGCTTCGGTTCGCTCGCGAAAGCGGCACGCATCGCGTAGGTGGCGTCGTCCTCGAGTAGCGTGTCGGCGTCGACGGTCATGACGGTGTCGGTGGTCATGACCATGATGGCGGCGTTCAGCGCACGCGCCTTGCCGCCGTGCGGCACGCGTAGCCAGTAGAGATTCGGGTAAAGCGTACTTGGCGCGCTCAGCACGCCCTCGGATGCGGCGACCAGGCCGAAGCGTTCGGTGAGCAGCGCGTGGGTCGCATCGGTGGAACCGTCGTCGGCAATCACGATTTGCGCCGGACCGTGGGTCTGGCGCAGCAACGCCGCGAGCGTGACCGGCAACACCGTCGCCTCGTTGTGGGACGCGACGATCACCCCCATGTCCGGCAGGGCGTGCGGATCGACATCAGGTCCATCAGGGTCGAGCGGTAACGTAGGCCGCATCAGCGGCAATGTTTTCCACGTGACGAACGCGAGCAGCAATGTGTCGTACACCACGTACGCAATCCCGGTCGACCACGCCACCACACCTTGCAGAAAGAATGCGCGCGCGAACAACAGCAGCCACAACACAACAACGCTGAGATGAATCAGCGAACTCAGCAGCGTCGTGGGACGCGGCAGAATGCGCGGGGAGGCAAGGGCAAGCGCCTGTTCCAGAGTTTTCTTCAAAATGACTGCTGAGTCCGTCGTTGATGCGGTTGTTAGAGTAAGGACAGCGCGATAGCGCTTACGGCACCATGCGCTTCAGAACCGACTTCCGATCGATCCATTGATGCTTCAACGCGCCGCCGATATGCATGGCCAGCAGCGCATACAGCGCATAGCCAAGCCACGTATGCAAAGCGCCGAAGCGGTCGTGCAAGGTCTCCTTGAGCGCCGGGTCGAGATGCATCACGTAGCCGATGCGCGGCCACGGGAACAGGTTGAACAGCCGCATCGGATGCGTGGCCGCATCTTTCCACGCGGAATCGTGCAGCCAGCCGGACAGCGGCAGCGCAATCATCAGCAGGTACAGCAGAAAGTGGGCCGCATGCGCGGCGACCTTCTCCCACGACGGAAACTCGCGCGGCAACGGCGGCGGCTTGTGCGACACGCGCCACAAAATGCGCATCAGCGCGAGGCCGAGCACCGTGATACCGATCGACTTATGGGTATCGACCACCGGACGCACCCAGTCGTCAGGCCAGGATTCAGCGGTCAGGCCAAGTACGACATTGCCGATCATCAACAGCGCGATCAGCCAATGCAGCGCGATTGCCGTGCGGGTATAGCGCGACGGCTGCAAGGCGCCGTTCGAATCGGTCAGGGAATCGGCGTGGGTATTCATGGTCGTTCCGTCTGCAAATGGGGTTCCCAGCGAAAGCTATTTGAAAATTCGGCCATCCCGGACGGGTCCAGTCGCGTCGCCGTATCAGGCTAACGTGCCAGTGTGCCGTTTTATTCCGCCGGGCGCTTAATTGTGTGTTTCCGTTTATTTCGCCCGCGTGCGGCGAATCATGCTTCGAGCGCCGCCGCAACGCGCGCTTGCAAAGTCGGCAACACCTCGGCTTCGAACCACGGATTGCGCTTGAACCAGGCAATATTGCGTGGCGAAGGGTGCGGAAGCGGCACCAGGTCGGGACCATATTCCCGCCAACGCAGCAGCGTATCGGTGAGCGTCGGCCCGAACGCGTCACTGAGACCAAAGCGCTGCGCGTATTGACCGATCAACAGCGTGAGCCGCACCTCGTGCAACTGGGCGAGCAAGGTTTGATGCCAATGTGCGGCGCATTCTGGCCGCGGCGGCAGATCGCCACTCGTGCCTCTGCCTGGAAAGCAGAACCCCATCGGCACGAGGGCGAATTTCGAGGCATCGTAGAAGGTTTCGTCGGAGACCCCGAGCCAGGTCCGCAAACGTGCACCGCTCGCATCGTTCCATGGAATGCCGGAAGCATGCACGCGCGCGCCCGGCGCCTGGCCGATGATCAGAATGCGCGAATCAGCCGATGCCACGACAATCGGCCGCGGCGCATGCGGCAGTACCGGCGCGCAAACGGTACAGGCGCGAATGTCGAGCAACAGCCGATTCAGTGAAATGGCTTTCTTGACGGTCATAACCAGCGTTTCTATCCTGCATGCTTCTAGAAGCGCTACGTTTACCCCGTCAATGACGCCGGGTCAACCGCGGCACTGTTCACCGTTTCACAAACCGGTAGTGTCCCACGCCCCACTCGTTCCCCTTCGCGTAGCCGAACAACTCAGCCACGGCCATGTAGAACATCCGCCACCGTTGCAGCCACACAGCGGCGTCGCGCGCGCCATACGTCTCGACGAGCATCGGCATCACACGATCGCGCGCCGCATCGAGCGCGGCGAGCCATTGATTCGCCGTGCGCTCGTAATGTGTGCCACTCACCCACCATTGCCGCTCCATCCGCAGATCGTCCTGAAAGTTCAGCAGGAGCGCTTCGGACGGCATCGTGCCACCGGTGAAAAAGTACTTCGACATCCAGTCGCTGCCGTCCTGCACCTGAAAGTGATAGGCCAGCGTGCGATGCGCGAAGAGATGCACGAACAGTTTCGCGTCGTCGCGCATCCAGCGCGAAATTTTGGCAAGCAGCAGCCCGTAGTTCTTCATATGCTCGAACATTTCGATCGACACCACGCGATCGAAGCCATCGCCACGCTGCGCTTCGTCGAATTCGAAATCGACGACATTGCCCGTGACCACCGAAAGATTGCGCAAGCCGCGCTCTGCCGCACGCGCTTCGATGAACGCGCGCTGCCCGTGCGAATTCGAGAGCGCGACAATCTGCGCGTGCGGGTAACGCGCCGCCAGCCACAACGACAACGAACCCCATCCGCAACCGAGATCGAGAATCCGCTGGCCGTCGGCCAGCTCTGCGCGTTCGGCATAGCACTCCAGCATCGCCACTTCGGCTTGCGCGAGCGTCTCGTGGCCGGTCGGGTACAAACAGCACGAATACTTCAGATGCGCTCCGAGATGCGCATGAAAGAATGACGCCGGCACCTCATAGTGCTGCGTGTTGGCAGCCTGCGTTTCGATAGCAATCGGACTCGCGCGCAAGTGATCAAGCAGACGGTTGAGCCGTTGCGCGCGCAGCTCGCCATTGTCGATCGCTTCGTCACGCAAACGCCGACGCATCAGTTGACGCATGCCGCAACGGATCAGGCCATCGGGCAGCCAGCCGCGTTCGCAGCATTGGATCAGCCAGCCATCGCGTGCCTCAGCGGGAGACGGCGGCGGCATGGTATGGCCGGTGGTGGAAAGGCTCATGAGGCTAACTCCCTATCGTTGTTCCAAACTCGTCTGAACGTTCACCAATACTCTGGCTGGTTCATCAATGCCGCGGCGGCCACGGAATCAGCGCGCTGGTGGTGCGCATGTACTCGGCGTAGCCGGCGCGCCTTTTGGCCATGCTTTCTTCGAGCAGCGGGATGCCGGAGAGCTTCAGCAGAAGGAAGGCCATCAGCACCGGTGGCAGCAGCGTGAACCATCCCCAGGGCGTGCCGACCGACAGCGCGAGGTAAGCAAGCCAATGCACGCATTCAAAGAAGTAGTTTGGATGCCGCGAATAGCGCCACAAACCCACGCGGCAGACGGTGTCGTGATTGGCAGGGTCCTGCGCGAAACGTTTGAGTTGCCGGTCCGCAATGCTTTCGCCGGCTACCGACACGATCCACAACGCGATAGCCAGCAGGATCCAGCCGATCGCCGGTGGGCTGCTGCGGTAAGACGGCACCATAAAGGCGATCGACAGCAGCATCGAGACAACTACTTGCGACTGAAAGAGCCAGAACATCTTGCCAGCCGCCCTGTTGCCCCATGTTTCGCGGAAGCGGCGATAGCGCGCGTCTTCAGCGCCGCCGTAATTCCGTTTCCACAGGTGCGTGCCGAGCCGCACTCCCCAAACGAGACCACCCAGCGCAGTCAATGCCCGCGTCACCGCGTCGCCGTTGCCGAGCACGGCGTAGAGCACGGCGACCAGACCGAGCGAATAAGCCCAGACCGGGTCAATCATGCCGGCGTTCTTGGTCTTCAACTGCCACGCCCAGACGGCGCTGAAGATCGTGATGAGCCCAATCAGGGCGACCACGGCGGCGGCGAGTGGCTGCATGAGGATCCTCGTCCAAAGGTGACAAGGCTTATACGCCGTAAGGGCAGGATCGGATGCACCCGGCCATGTTCATTGCCTGCATAAAAGGACTCGTGGCCGGTTCCGTCAACGTGGCATTCGCGCTCACTTTTGGTGCAATCTGGCCCAAGGTCCCAACCGCCGCGTTAGCCATGCTGACGGGATTCGCGGGCTACGGCGTGAGTCTCGTGTTATTCGTCGTCGCACTGCGCAATCTCGGCACCGCGCACGCGCCTTTCCCTGATATTCATCATCGACATACACATTGAATTCCCGCACCGCCGCACGGTACGGGCACCTGCTGCAGCGCAAGACAAAAAATTTATCTGGAACGGTTCATACGATAGGCCGATTCAATTGGCATCGCGGCGAAACGCGTCCTCTAATAAAACTCCTGTTGTGCGCGCCTGTTTATTTCACCCCCACCTGCCCACCCCGCTTGCCCCGGAGATATCCATGTCCCAACCCGAGCCTAATGTCGACGAAGTGGTGAGAAGCATCGCAGAGGAAACCGATACCCCCACGGAAACGGTCTCGAAGATGTATGCAGACACACTCGCCGACTACCGGCACGAAGCGCGCGTGTTCGATTACGTGCCGTTGTTCGCCGCGAAGAAAGTACGCGACAAGCTGCGTCATACGTCGAAACACAAACACTGATACGGCGGCGCGCGGAGACCACCGCCTGCCTGATAACACTTGATAGCACTCCGGATCGACCCCGCCCGCTCGCGCGGCGATTCGCCAGAACGCGTATCGATTTATTTTTCCCACTGCTAGACTCTGACCCGGATACATGGACTCGGGGGAAGATGGCAATGCGGGTGACAATCGTAGGCGCCGGGATTGCCGGCTTGAGCACAGCATGGTCGCTCTCGAAGCTGGGACACGACATCACGCTGATCGAGCAGGGCTCGATTCCGAATCCGCTCGCAGCCTCGGGCGACCGGCACCGCATGATTCGCCGCGCCTATGGTGACGCCGACGGCTACGCACGCACCATCAGCGAGGCGTTTGACAGTTGGGATCTGCTGTGGAATGACCTGGGCGTGTCCCACTATGCGAACTGCGGCGTGCTAGGCATTTCGCAACATGCCGGCGATGGCGCCGCGCATTTCCGCACCGGCCTCGACCGGATGAAATTCGAGTATGAACTGCTCGACCCGCACGAAGCAGCCGGGCGCTACCCCTTTCTCGACCCCGCCACGTTTCGCTACGCTTACTTCGATCACGACGGCGGCGCGCTGTTCAGCGAACGCATCGCACGCGATATGAAAGCGTGGCTCAAGATGCGCGGCGCGGACATTCGCACCCATGCCAAGGTGCTCGCAGTGGACGCGCATGCGGCCTCCGTGCGAATCGACGACGACACCATCATCCGCGCCGACCGGCTCGTGGTCACCGCCGGCGCCTGGACGCTGCAACTGTTCCCGGCACTCGCCGAAAATCTGATGACCTATCGCAATGCGGTTGCCTATATGGAGCCGCCGGCGGATCTGGCGGACGCGTGGTCGAATGCGCCCGCTATCGTGGATATCGGCGGCGACAGCGGCGGCTACGTGCTGCCGCCGAGCGACGACATTGGTCTGAAGTTTGGCGCCGGCGTGCACAAATCGCGTGCACCCGATCCTGATGCCAATCGCGATGCGACGCCCGGAGAAGGCGACAGCCTGCGCCGCCTGTTTTCGCCGCCGCTCAGCCGCATCAACGAATATACGGTCACCGAAGTAAAAACCTGCATCTACACGTTTACGGCGGATAGCCGCTTCTTTTCGAAGCGCCTCGGCAACACACTGGTGGTATCGGCATGCTCGGGGCACGGCTATAAATTCGGCGCGGCCGTCGGGCGCCGGGTCGCACAAGCGCTCGAAACGGATGACGACACCATGCTCGCGCGTTGGCTCAGGGCGGAAGCGCGCTGATCGTTCGCAGGACCTCCGCTCGCGTATTGGCAATCTAGCCCAGCCCCCGCACCACGGCGGCGAGTCGCGCCACCAGTGCGTCCGCTTCGTGCGGCTTGATACCCGCATAACCGAGCATGAAGCCGTTGTAGCGCGATGCATCTTTAGCGGATGGCTGGCAAAAGCCGCTGAGCGCGGCGATATGCAAACCGTGCTCACGTGTTGCGGCGCTCACGTCCTGATCGCGCAGCGGCGCATCGAGCCGCATTGTCAGATGCATGCCACCGCCATCGGACGAGACCGTCACCAGGTCGTGCATATGCCGCTCGATTGCGTGCACCAGCGCGACGCGGCGCTGCTGATAGAGACGCCGCATGCGCCGCAAATGCCGCGCGTATTTCCCGCTATCGATGAAATCCGCCAACGCGACCTGCTCGGCCACGCGCCCTTGCCGGGCGATCTCACTGAGCGCCTCGTCAATTTCGCCGACAAGATGTGCCGGCACGACCATGAAGCCCATGCGCAACGCCGGGAACATCGTCTTGCTGAAGGTGCCGAGGTAAATCACCGGTGCGTCGGCCGCGAGACCCTGAATCGACGGCAATGGCGGGCCGCTATGGCGCAGTTCACTGTCGTAGTCGTCTTCGATGATCCATGCGCCGCGCGCCATCGCGTTCTCGATGATCGACCAGCGCCGCTCCAGACTCAACACGCTGCCGAGCGGATATTGATGCGAGGGCGTGATGTACATCAGGCGCGGCGGTGTCCGTTGCCAGTGATCGGGCGTCGGCGCGATGCCGGCGGCGTCGACAGGAATCGGCACCAGTTGCAAACCGGCGGCCTGAAACGCCGCCTTCGCGCCGTGATAGCCAGGGTCCTCGACCCAGACGCTGTCACCCGGGTCGGCCAGCATGCACGCGCATAGATCGAGACTCGCCTGCGTGCCCGACGTGATGAACACCTGCTCCGCCGAACACCGCACGCCGCGCGACACGCGCACGTACTCCGCAATCGAGCGGCGCAACGCGGGATGCCCAGCGTTGTTGCCGTACCCGAGTTCGCTGGGTTCGACCAGACGCCATGCGCGCTCCATTGAAGCACGCCATTGCGCAAGCGGGAATTCGTCGAGTGCGGGTACACCGGGACGGAACGGCGTGGGATCGTCCGGGCTCGTGCGCTCGCGCGGCAGAGCCGCGACGCGGCGCGATAAACGGTTTTCCGGCGTCTGCGCACTGCCGCTTGCCGCGGCGATCGAGCTCCCTGAACCACTCACCACGCTAACGATAGAACCATGCCGGCTCGCGGTGATGAAGCCCTCGTCGGTCAACCGTTCGTAGGCGTAGAGCACCGAGTTGCGCGCGATGCCCAATTGTTCGGCGAGCGCTCGTGTAGCAAGAAGACGGCTGCCGTGTCGGATATCGCCATCGAGAATCGCGCGACGCAGACTCTCGTAGAGCAGGTCCTGCTGCGTGAGCTTGCGCCCACCCATTGCGCGCTCGACGTTCGACATCAACAGACCGTAGTCCAAATTCGTGGCTCCAAATTCTGGCTTTCTCGTGGTGCTAACAATGGTGCCACAAATTTCTTATGCTGACGGTTCCAGAGACGCCGCCACCGAATACTGCGAGAGAGGTCGATGCCATGAACACGCCCGCACGTCACGCTGTCACCGCGCGCCGGGGCTACGGCGCCGGGGTAAAGTGGTGCGTCGCGCTGGCGTGCGCGGCATACGGCTATGGGCTGCTCGAGCCTGCGGCAACGGCACGCGCCAGGCTGGATGCCTGCGTGAACGAGAATCTGGCGCAGCGCGATAGCGAAGTGGGCGCCGCTACAGCCACTACAACAATAACCGCCGGCGAAACAGAGCGCGAGCTGGCATTCAGCGCTGCCGTCTATGCCTGTTCGACTCAGCCCTAGCGAGGCCGGTCGACTCGCCGCCCACCCTCACCCAACAAGGAACCACACTTATGTCCGACGCCATTCAGATCCGCCCCGTCACGCCCGCCGACTTCGACGCCTGGCTGCCGCTGTGGGACGCCTATAACGCCTTCTATGGCCGCTCGGGCGAAACAGCATTGCCGCGCGAGATCACCCAGGTCACATGGGGGCGTTTCTTCGATGCCTACGAGCCGATGCACGCGCTGGTCGCCGAACGCAACGGCCAGTTGCTCGGCCTCGTGCACTTCCTGTATCACCGTCACACCACCATGGTGGCACCGACCTGTTATCTGCAGGATCTCTACACGCTGGACACGGAGCGCGGCAAAGGGGTTGGCCGTGCACTGATCGAGGCGGTGTATGCGCGAGCCAGGGCAGACGGTCTGCAGCGGGTCTATTGGCAAACACATGAAACGAATCACACGGCGATGAAGCTGTACGACAAGGTCGCGGACCACTCCGGTTTCGTGGTCTATCGCAAGGCTTTGTAGCCGACCACAGCAGGCCCGTCTGACGGGCCTAGCGTCTCCCGCTCCATCACTCCATTCCGGGCCGCCTGTTCTGCGCGGCCACGCGCCGCATCCGCGGGTTCCACGGCTCACCAGGCCACCATGCGTACCGCATCGGCGGTACCACTTCTCACCGCATTCGTTCCCCGCCCCGGCTCAAGTTTGCAGGCAGCTTGCCGTTATCGCCATTGAACGGAGCACCATCTGGCTCCCACGCGACCTTGGGCGATCTCCTCACGGAGGGGCGCAAAACGAATCGGAAACTGTACATGCCTTCGATCATCGGCATCGATCTTGGAACCACGCATAGCCTTGCGGCCGTCTGGCGCAATAACGAAGCCACCCTCATTCCGAACGCACTCGGCGACGTGCTCACGCCGTCGTGCATTTCGGTCGACGACGACGGTTCGATCCTCGTCGGCCGCCCCGCCCTCGACCGCCTGCATACGCATCCCGAACGTACTGCCGCCAACTTCAAACGCTATATGGGCACGAATCGCAACGTGTCGCTCAGCGTGCGGACATTGCGTCCTGAGGAGCTGTCGTCGCTGGTGCTCAAATCGCTGAAGGCCGACGCCGAGGCATTTCTCGGCGAACCGGTGCAGGACGCCGTGATCGCGGTGCCGGCGTATTTCAGCGACGCTCAACGCAAGGCCACACGCATCGCCGGCGAACTGGCCGGGCTCAACGTGCTGCGCCTCGTCAACGAACCGACTGCCGCCTCACTCGCATACGGCGTGCATCGGCGCGACGGCGAACGCAAGTTCCTGATCTTCGATCTGGGCGGCGGCACGTTCGACGTCTCGGTGCTCGACTTCTTCGAAGGCGTGATGGAAGTACGCGCCAGCACGGGTGATAACTTTCTCGGCGGCGAAGACTTCACCGAGGCGCTCGTCGCACTGTTCTGCCAGCGCAATAATCTGCGCGCCGGAGCACTCACGTCGATTGCCGCGCAACGCCTGCATCAACAGGCCGAGCGTGCGAAACGTCTGCTCACGCAAAACGGTGCCGATAGCGTCACGCTCAAGCTCACAGTTGGCGACACTGAGCACGGCCTCGAACTCGATGCCGCCGCCGCGGAGCGCACCTGCGAGCATTTGCTGCAACGGCTGCGCAAGCCGGTCGAGCGAGCGTTGCGCGATTCGAAGATCGCAGTCGATGCGCTCGACGAAATCATCCTGGTCGGCGGCGCCTCGCGTATGCCGATGGTGCGCAAGCTCGTCTCGAAGATGTTCGGCCGCTTACCCGCCGCTCATCTGAACCCGGATGAAGTGGTAGCGCTCGGCGCCGCCGTGCAGGCGGGACTGGTCACGCGCGATGCGGGACTCGACGAAATGGTGCTGACCGATGTCGCGCCGTATAGCCTCGGTATCGATACCGCGATGCAGGTTGGTGCCAACCAGTACGTGCCGGGCCACTTTCTGCCGATCATCGAGCGCAATACGATCGTGCCCGTCAGCCGCATGCAGCGGATTTTTACGGTGAGCGACCGTCAGCAGATCCTAAGCATCAAAGTGTTCCAGGGCGAAGCGCGTTTGACCGCCGACAACGTGCCGCTCGGTGAATTCACACTCGACGTGCCGGTCAAACCGGCTGGCCAGGCCGGGGCGGATGTGCGCTTCACCTACGACATCAACGGCGTGCTGGAAGTGGAGGCCACGGCCTTCCCCGATGGCGTAAAGCGCGCAATGGTGATCGAAGAAAATCCCGGCGTGCTGACGCCGGAAGAAATCGGTGAACGGCTCGCCGCCTTGGCCGCGCTGAAGATCCATCCGCGCGATCAGTTGGAGAATCGCGCGCTGCTCACGCGCGCCGATCGCGTATATGAGGAGACGCTTGGCGAGCATCGGCAATATCTGGCCGCACATATCGCGCGCTTCCAGTCGCTGCTCGAGCGGCAGAACGCCGAGGAAATCGCCCATGCGCGTAGCGAGTTGAACGCGCTGCTGGATCGTTTCGATGTGCATATGACTTATTGATCGGCCATGGATACCACTTCTGCCTATCACTGGCCTTGGGACGTACTCGGCATTGCAGCGAACGCCGACGAGCGCACGGTGCGCCGCGCTTATGCGCGTCTGCTGAAACAACAACGCCCGGATGAGGACGCCGAGGCGTTTCAGCGTCTGCGGTATGCGTATGAGTCTGCTTTGCAGATGGTGAATGGCGGCGCGGCGGGCGGCGTGACCGCCGATGTTTCGGCACATGCGCGAATGCCGCAATCCGCAACGATGCCGGATGCGACGCCTGCGACGGTGCAGATCTCGCTGACGACGCTAGAGTCGACGTCGCCATCATCTGGCTTCGCCCAGGCATCGCCTGCGGTCCGCCGTCGCGAGCCCGACGCTTTCGAAAGCGCAGTCCAACTGTGGCAAGACTTCGTCGCACAACGGGACCAGCTCGAGTCGCGCCGCTCTTTGCAGGAATTATTCTCCCATGTCGTCAACATCCAGACGCGCGACGAACTCGAATGGCAGGCGCTAGTTCATTGTCTGAACGAGGACGCGCCGGCCACGCTACGCATGAACCTGAGTGAGGTTCTGGGATGGCGCGACAACGCTGCCCATCTGCGTCGGCGCAACGCCGCCATTGCAACGCTTGCGCTAGACCGTGTGTTCGCCGACGAGGACTACAACGCGTTGCGGCTACGTTTTACGAATGCGATGGCGCTCCTCGAAGGGCCGCAGCTCCCGTTGGCTCGTGGCGCGCACGCATTGTTGCGCGCGGGGGTGCGCACCGAGATGGAACAGTTGCTGACTGCGCTCGGCCGCTACCATCCGAATGTCGTGCGCTTGCGGCTCGACAGTGAGAAGGTCGAATTCTGGACCCGCTGCCTGACGTTCCGCGTCGGCGCGGGACGCCTGTTCGGCCCGACGCTCGCGTTGAGCGCATGGTGCGGCTTGCTGTTCGCCAGCGCTTCGATGAACCTGAACGGCGATCGATGGTTAGATCAATGGACGCCAGTCCAGTCGGCGGTGCTTCTTGCCACACTAATGGTGACACTGGTCACCAGCGCCGCGATAACCGTGCTGCTGTCGGAACCGCAGCAACAGCGGCTGCGGGCGCTACGATCGCTTGGCTGGCTGCGTTACGGCTGGATTCCGCTGTGGCTTGGCGCAACGGCCGGCGCGTTGTGCGACGCAGGCAGCGGGCGCCTGACCTCGATTGCAATGGACACACTCGGTGTATGCACGATATGGGCCGCGCTGATCTATGGATGGCCGCGCATCAAGCAGCTCGCGATACTGGCCGCCGTCGGCGCGATCGGGTTTGGCTTCGTCGGGCATTGGCTCTCCACCGATCTTCGCGCATGGCCAATGCCGTTCGCACACGGCGTGCTGTTCTCTTTCTACTTCTCTTTTGCGCAACAGGAATGGCGTGGCTGGCTCGCACGCCGACCACGCGCCGGTTTGTTTGGCGTGGCGATGTGGTTTGCGGGTTTCGTCGCGCTGATCGTTTCGTTGCTGCAGCGCGAAGAGCGTTCGACGCAATTCGCGTGGGCGCTCTTCACGGTGATGGCGGCAATGGGCGGCGTGTTGGCGACGACGCGGTGGAATGATCTGCGCCGGGCGGTGCCGGCATTTTTCCGCGGTTATGTGCATCTGGTCTGGCTGGCGATCGCTGTGTCCAGGCCGGATATCATTGCTTGCGTGAGCGCGGGGTTGATGAGCGTCTGGATTATTGATGGGATTAAGCAGAGAAGAGGCTCGCGGGGGGCGGTGGGGTGATGGGGTGGTGGCTGGCCGCGGGTGGGAATAACGGTCTGCTACTGTGGAGTGATTGGAGCGCTGGCGGAAATCGGTACGGCTGTGCTTCCATCCGTGTATGAAGCTCTCCGGACGATGATTGAGACCGCCAGTTTGAACCCGGATCACGCGTGCGTATCACCGTCGAGTACCAGCGGCTCATCATTACGCCGCTTTAAATGCAGAAGGGCCGCGAAACGCGGCCCTTCTGTCACGTCACGGATGCTTGGCAATGGTCAGAACCTTAGCTGCTTGACCCATCGTTGACGATCCGCAATATCTCATCCGTGTCGTCTATGACGCTTTCATCACCCACAAACCGAGACATCTCAAGTAAAAAAAGGCATCAAGCCTCAAGCTGCTCCAGCACCTTCCCCTTGGTCTCAATCCCAAGAAAGTGCACCGTGATCGCCGCAATGAACGGCACAGCCGCGAGAATATAAAACGCCACCTCCAGATTGCCGCCGATCATCGTCTTCGACACGATAGCGGGCGCGAAGATCGCCGCCACCTTCAGCCACGCGCCGCCCACACCGCAGCCCATCGCGCGGATGCTGGTCGGATACAGTTCCGGCGTGTACACATAAGCGGTGATAAAACCACAAGCCAGAAAACCGAGCGCAAACGCGCAGCAAGTCGCCACCACATACACCGACGCGTTGTGGAACACTCCGGCCAGCAACAGCGAAAGCGCGCAGGCCACGAACGACAAATTGATGATCGGCTTGCGACCCACCTTGTCGACCAGCAGCGCACAGGTCAGCGAACCCACCACGCCCAGCACCGAAGCCGCCACCGCCAGATTCAACGCCAATTGCAGCGGCGCGTGATAAACCGTGCGGTAGATCGTCGGCAGCCAGGTCGAAAGACCGTACTGAATGAAGCCACACGTAATCCACAGCATTGCCACGGCCATCGTGCGCTTCAGATAGGCAGGCCCGAACAGATCGCCAATGCGACGCTTCGGATGACGATTGGCCATCGCATCGAATTCCGCCGACTGGGTGACCAGCGGCAACGAACCCTTCACGGCGCGTTCGAACGCGTGCACAGCGGCATCGGCGTCGGCCATTCGTTCACGTTCCGCAAGCCAGCGCGGCGATTCGGGCACCAGTTTGCGCAGCACGAAGAACAGAATCAACGGCATGCCGCCAATGAAGTACATGGCCTGCCACCCGAACCGCGGCACGATCCATGCGCCCAACGCATTCGATGCGAGCAACCCGACCGGAAAAACGATTTCATACAACAGCACGAAACGGCCACGGCCATGCGCGCGGCTAATCTCGTTGATATAGGTCGCTGCCACGGGCAATTCGCCGCCGAGCCCAAGCCCTTGAATCACGCGCAGCGCGACAAACACCGCGAAGGTCGGCGCAAAGCCGCACGCAATGCTGGTAATGCCGATGATGCCCGAGCTCAACGCAATCGCCTTCACGCGGCCTTTGCGCTCCGCGTACCACGGGAATACGAACGCGCCGATCAACTGTCCGACCGAACCGGAGCCGATCAGGAAGCCGATTTCCCACGGCGTCAGATGCCACTTCGCAATCAGGATCGGCAGCGTGGCCGCGATCGCGATCACGTCGAAGCCGTCGAAGAACGTCGCGAGACCGATCAGTATGCGCGCGCGCACCTGCATGGCGTTCTTCGGCAGACGCTCGAGACGCGCGATGATCGAGCCCCGGGTCACGGGGCCTGAGACACCGGCGCTGCTGCGGTCCCCCATGGTGTTGTCGATAGTTCTCATGCCGTGGTGCCGTCCGTAAATGTGGTTAGGCAAGCGCCGTTGAGGCGTCGGTCAGGGTGGCAAGGTCGATCGTCCGGCCCTGGTTCATCCACTTGCGCGACAATTTCAGTTCGCGCGGCGTGTTGATGGCAATCACGCCGCGAATCGCGCCGTCTTCCAGATGGAATAGCGTGGCGCGTTTTCCCGCTACATCACCGCGTATCGCGAGTTGCGCATCGCCCGGAATGTCGCCGAGGATTTGCAGATTCACGTCGTATTGATCGGACCAGAACCATGGAATGTCCGCATACGGCTCGAATTTGCCAAGCAACGCTTTGGCCGCCGAGATCGCCTGGTTCTGCGCATTGGCCCACGATTCGAGCCGCACACGACGCTTCAGCCATGCACTCGGGTGGTTCGCAACGTCGCCGCACGCAAAGATGCGCGGGTCGTCGGTCGCGCCGAAATGGTCGACGACGATGCCGTCGTCCACCTTGATACCCGCGGCTTCCGCCAGCATCGTATGCGGCGCGAGGCCGATGCCGGCGACAGCAAAGTCGGCGTCAAGCGTGGAACCGTCGGCGAATGTCGCGCGAATACGGTTGGCGTCGTCCGGATGATCCGCAATCGACACGAGCGACGCGTTCAACCGCACGTCCACGCCATTTGCCCGATGCAGTTGCAGCAGAAAGTCCGACACCATCGGCGGCAACGAGCGAGCGCACAGACGCGGCGCGCCTTCCACGACTGCCGCTTCCACGCCGAGCTTGCGCGCCGTGGCCGCGACTTCGAGACCGATCCATCCGCCACCTACGACCAGCACGCGTTTGCTGGCACGTAGCCGCTCGCCCAAAGCGACGGCTTCGTCGAGCGTACGCAGATAGGTGATGTGCGAGGTCTTCACCAGCGAATCAGGCAAACGCCGTGCCGCGCCGCCGGTTGCAATCACCAGCCGGTCGTATTGCACTTCGCGGCCCGACTGCGTGCGAACAATGCGCTTTTCACGATCGATCGACGTCGCGCAGTCCGGTTGCCATGCTTCGACGTTCAGCGCATCGAAATCGTCGGGCTTAACGAGGCGCACGGTTTCGATATCCGCCTCGCCGGAGAGCACCGCCTTCGACAGCGGCGGCCGCTCATACGGCAAATGAATCTCGTCGGCGATCATCACGAGGCGGCCGTCAAAGCCTTCCTTGCGCAACGTCTTCACGACCCAGCCAGCAGCCTGGCCGCCACCGATCACGACAATCGTGCGCGGTGCTTCCAGGCCGGCGTGTGCGGCTTCAGCCTTTGCGGCAGCAGCGTCAGTCATTTTTCCGCTCCGTCATGAACTTGCCTTCCGGCGCCTTCGCGTTTTTCTGGCGACGCGTGTTACCGTCGATGCCACCGTCGATCGCCCATTCGGCGAACACGGTCGGACCCGGTTCGAAATCACGCGGCTGCCATTCGGGCGTGAGCTGGTCTTCGTCGGCGTAGTACTCGATCAAACCGCCAGCCGGATTCTGGAAATACCAGAAGTACGCCGACGAGACCGGATGACGCCCCGGCCCGAGTTGCGTATCCCAACCACAGCGGCTGATATGCATGCCGCCGCCGAACACTTCGTGAATGTCGCGCACGGTGAACGCCACATGATTGAGACCGCGCTTTCCACCCGGCAAGGCCAGTAGAAAAATGTCGTGATGCCCGCCGTGCGGTGCGCAACGCATGAACGCGCCACGGCCCGGATAACGGTCCGACATTTCGAAGCCGAGCAGTTCCTGGTAGAACTTTTCCTGTTCCGCCAATTGGTTCGTGAAGAACACTACGTGACCCACTTCGACCGGCTCAGCACGTTCGTAAATCGGCGACGGTTGATCGACGCGCAGCGTTTGCCCCCACACGTTCGAAGGCGAGCCGTGAATATCGAGCGCACGCTTGCGAGTCACCTCAACGCGAATCGCCATACCGTTCGGATCGATACAACCCACGGCGTCTTCCGTTTCGAAGTGACCGGGTTGACCCGCAAAGCGGCCGCGCAGTTCGTCGAGCTCGGCTTTGGTCGCCACACCCCAGGTCACTTCACGCAGCGTCGGACCTTCTTCGAAGGCGGGCGGCAGCGACGGATCGTTCGCATCGACCAAGCGTACCGTGCAGCCGTTCAGCGTTTCGAAGCGCGCGTGACTATCGTCATGCTCGATCTCTTTCAAACCCCAGTCCGCGAAAAACCGGCGGCAGGTGGCGAGATCCGTTACGCCGTAAATAATCTGTTCAATACCGAGAATCGTCATACCGTGCCTCTTGCGTATTAGTTCGCCCACGCCAGCGGCGCGTCGTTCAAGCCCCAGTAGAGGCTCTTCTGCTGCATGTATTCGCGGATGCCGAGACGGCCTTTCTCGCGTCCCATGCCGCTCTCCTTCCAGCCGCTAAACGGCGTCGAGATCGAGAACAGCTTGTAGGTATTGATCCAGATCGTGCCGGCTTCGAGTGCGCGAGCGATGCGGTAGGCGCATTTGTAATCACGCGTCCAGATGCCGGCGGCAAGGCCAAACACGCTGTTGTTGGCTTCTTTCAGCAACGAGGCTTCGTCGTCGAACGGCATCGCGACCAGCACCGGGCCAAAGATCTCTTCCTGGCAGATGCGGGCATCGTTCGTGAGGCCTTCGAGTATCGTCGGCTGAAAGTAAGTACCCTGCTCGCGACCATCGCCGACCGGACGCTCGCCGCCGCACAGCAGGCGGCCGCCCTCTTCCAGCCCCAACGCGACATACCGCTCGACTGTCTCGCGATGCGCCGCGGTAATCAACGGACCCATTTGCGTTTCCGCGCGTGACGGATCGCCGACGCGCAGTTTGCGCGCGCCTTCCGCGAGACGTTTCATGAAGGCATCGTAGATCGAGCGCTGCACGAACAGACGCGAGCCCGCAATGCATGCTTCGCCCGATGAACTGAAAATGCCGTACAGCACGCCGTTTACTGCATGGTCGAGATCGGCGTCATCGAATACGATGGTCGGCGATTTGCCGCCCAGTTCCAGCGACACGGGCATCAGCTTGTCCGCGGCAATGCGCGCGATACCGCGGCCCACTTCAGTGCCGCCCGTGAACGACACCTTCTTGACCAGCGGATGGCGCACCAGCACGTCGCCGATCACCGAGCCTTTACCCGGCACGACGCTCAAAACGCCCTTCGGCACACCGGCTTCTTCGCAGATACGCGCCAGCGCAAGCGAGACCAGCGGCGTGACTTCAGCCGGCTTCAACACCACTGCGTTACCGCCCGCTAAAGCAGGAGCCAGCTTTTGCGCGTCCGAAGCAATCGGCGAATTCCACGGTGTAATTGCCGCGATCACCCCGATGGGCTCGTAAATGCTCATCGTCAGATAGTCGCCACGTGAGGGCGTGACTTCTTCGTCGAGCGTTTCAAGGCACGCAGCGAAATAACGGAACGTGTTAGCGGCGCTTGCCACCAGCACACGCGTTTCGCCGATCGGCTTGCCGTTGTCGCGACGCTGCAAATGCGCGAGCGCCTCGTGACGCGCCATGATCAGATCGGCGATGCGATACAGGATCAGCGCGCGTTGATGCGGCTTCAAACCCGACCAATCCGGCTTGCGCCAGGCGATATCGGCGGCTTCCACCGCTTCGCGGGCGTCGTCGGCATCGGCCGTCGAGATTTCCATGTTGACCGACTGATCCGCCGGATACAGGCTTTTGTACGGGTTGCCGCGTC
This sequence comes from Paraburkholderia fungorum, assembly GCF_902833645.1. GTDB lineage: Bacteria > Pseudomonadota > Gammaproteobacteria > Burkholderiales > Burkholderiaceae > Paraburkholderia > Paraburkholderia fungorum. The sequence goes on along the minus strand of NZ_CADFGE010000001.1, from coordinate 429,680 downwards.
CTTGCCGCCATTCGCCGCCGATGAAAATATCGCCGGTAGGGACAAGGCTGGTATCGAAGTGAGTCATGTCGGTCGTTCCGGTTTGCTTCAGCTAATGGCTTAAATCACACAGCGCGCCGCGCGATTGCGTAGCGCACGAATCGCGCTGTACGCGGTCAATGCGGACGTCTTGGGGTTGTCCGGCAGCGGCTTGCCGCACATTTCCAGCGACATCTCGCCGAATGCGCCGCGCGCCACGATGCGATGCACGTTGCGCGTCACATTCGGATCGGCGATCAGGCGGACCATGGTGTGGTCCAGACCCAGGCCGGCGAGCGCGATGGTCGCGGCGACGTTGGCGTTCTTCGGATACAGGCGCGCCGCTTCACGTGCGCTGCCTTCGAAGATCACGATTTCTTCGCTCAACGTGTGCAGATTGCAAACCTGCTCCGCTGGCGTGCCGAGCCAACCCGTGGGCGGCTTGCGCCCCGTGTACAGCACTTCGTCAAGGCCGCCGAGCTTCGCGGCGGACAACGCGTCCACGCCGCCAATTGCGCCCGACAACAGCGTCAACGTCGCATCGCCTTCATCGGCGGCGGCGGCAAGCGCGTCCAGCAACATCATGTCGGACAGCGCGCCGATCGAAGCCACCGCGCAATCCGTCCCGGCTTTCAGCAAGGGCACCACGTGATCGACAAGCGCGCTGTGTCCCGCGCATTCCAGTGCGAAATGCGGATGGCTGTTCAACGCGGACACGGACGAAACCACGTCGACCGACGCGCCCACCACTTCCCGCACCGACGCCATATGACGCTCCGGCACGATCACATGCGACACGCGGACCGTCGGGTCCGACTCGACCGAGCGATACACCGCCTGGCCGATCGCGCCGAAGCCGATCATCGCGACGTCGACGGGTGCGTGATGCCCCGCGTAGCCGGTCTCACGCATGTTCCGGCTCCTTTTCCTTGACCGGCGGCCCCGCGAATGCGGTGGCGAACGAGCCGACCGACAGCATGTCCACTTCGACCAGCACGGGACCCGTCTTCGCCATACCTTCGCGGATGATTTCCTCGGCCTGATCGAGCGACTTGATGCGGTAGTGCGTGAGCTTCAGGCTCTCGCAGAACTGCGCGAAATCCGGCTGGTGCAGATCGACGTAGCAGCGGCGGCCGCCGTATTGCGCGTCCTGAATGTTGCGGATCACGCCGTAGCACTGGTCGTTCATCAGCACGATCATCACGTTGGCGTTTTCCTGCACGGCCGTCGCGAGCTCGCCGACGTTCACCATCAAGCCCCCATCGCCGACCAGGCACACGGTCTTCGCAGCATTGCCGGCGAGTGCCGCGCCAATCCCCATTTGCATGCCCTGGCCGATGCCGCCGCCAAGTGCATGAACGCCCGCGCGCGGCGAGAAAATCTTCAGCATGCGGTTGCCCCACGTGCTGTTCGAGATCGTGACGTCACGCACCCAGTTATAGTCGCGGCCCACCGCCTGTTGAAGTGCATCGACAAGGCGCTTGTACGGGCCGAGGCCCTTGCCCACATCCGCGACGGCACTTTCGCGCGCGGCGGCGAGGTCTTGCGCAAACGTGGGATCGACCTTCAGACGGCCTTCGAGCCGCGTCGCGAGTTCTTCGAGTACCGCCGCTGCGTCGCCGTGCACGAACATGTCGTTGCGATAGCCACGGTTGTCGGCGAGCGCGTCCGCGTCGATGCGATACAACGGTTGCGGCAGCGCCAGCTTGTACTTCAGCGTTTCATTGCCACGCAGACGCGAGCCGACCACCACCAGCGCATCGCACGTCTTGTAGAAGCTTTCGACGGCGGCGTGCACGTTGAACGCACCCAGCGTCGCAGGATGATCTTCCGGCAGCACGCCGCGGCCTTGCACGCTGGTCACCACGCCGAAACCCAGCGCCACGAGACGCTCAACCGCGGCGCGTGCATGCCGCGTGCCGCCGCCGAGCCACAACAACGGGCGCTTCGCGCTCGCCAGTTGCTCCGCGAGTTGTGCGACGCGCGCGCTGCTATGCGTGAGTGTGGTGACGTGCGGCGCAGCCAGGTCGGCGGGCCATTCAATTTCCGCCGCCTGAATGTCGATTGGAATTTCGACGCTGACGGGACCGCTCGGTGCCGTCAGCGCGACGCGCACCGCCTCGCGGATCGTCGGCAGTGCGGTCTCGACCGAACGCACGCGGAACGCCGCTTTCGAAATCGACTGCAACATCGACAATTGGTCCGGCGCTTCGTGGATATACGCGAGGTCTTTATCGAGGTACTCCGTTTCGATCTGACCGGTGATGTGCAGGAGCGCCGTGCCCGCCGTGAGTGCCTCGACCATCGCGCCCGCTGCATTGCCCGCGGCCGTTCCCGTGCTGGTGAACGCCACGCCGAGGCCGCCGGAGACACGCGCGAGGCCGTCAGCCATGTTCACCGCGCCGGCTTCGCCGCGCGCGCCGACATAGCGAATCTTGCCGCGGTTGTGGATCGCGTCGAGGATCGGCATGTTGTGGATCGAGATCACGCCGAATGCGGTTTGGACGCCGCATTGCTCGAGAAAAGCGGCGATCAGTTCGCCAACGGTGGTTTTGTTAGACATGTCGTGCAACGCCTCCAGAAACATCGATGTGACTGCCCGTCGTATAGGACGACAGCGTCGTAGCCAGGTAAAAGAGCGCTTGTGCGGCTTCTTCGGGGCGACCGAAGCGGCCTAGCGGAATGTTTTTCTTGCGCGCCAGTTCGGCGGTCCAGTCTTCCCAGCTCTGACCCGGTTGCGCTTCTTTCGCGTAACGGCGGCGCCATTGACCGGATTCGACGATGCCGATCAGAATCGAATTCACGCGGATGCGCTGCGGCGCGAGTTCGACCGCGAGCGATTTGATGAGACTCAGCACGCCCGCCCGTGCAGACGAGGTCGCCACCATGTGCGGCTCGGGTTGCAGCGCGAGCAGCGAATTCACGCAGACCACGGTCGCGTTTTCGCCAGCCCCCGCCGCGTCGCGCAGCATCGGCAGAAATGCGCGGGTCGGGCGAATCACGCTGAAATACTTCAGGTCGAGTTCTTCGCGCCAGGCGTCGTCACTGGTGTCGGCGAAGGTCGAGACGCGGCCTTGACCGGCGTTGTTGATCAGCATGTCGGTGCGGCCAAAGCGGGTGTGCACCGCTTGCGCGAAGGCGGCTACATCGTCCGCGTTCAGTACGTCGCAGGTTCGCGCCAGCAATTGCGCGTGGGGAAACTGCGTGTTCAAAGCGGTTTCCGCTTGCGCCAGCCGTTCGCCGTCGCGTCCACAGATCGCGACTGACGCGCCAGCTCGTAGAAACAGTTCCGCGGTTGCAAGGCCGATGCCGGACGAGCCGCCCGTCACCACCGCTACCTGCCCGGTCAAGTCGATTTGGATCATTTGAGTCCCAGTGCCTTCATGTATTTCGTGCCACCGTTCGCGCTGCCCTTCGGTCGATAATTGAGCCGCTGCGAGAGTTCGTCGGCCGCGCGGCGAACCTTGTCGATCAGGCCGCTGTCGAGCAGCGAAGCGTCGATCTCAGGACGCGGAATCGTGGTCGTAATCACCGCGACGATACGGCCCGTGTCGTTGCGAACCGGCGCGCTCACCACGGAAATGCCGCGTTCGAACGACGATTCGCTGATCGCGTAACCGCGCCTCGCGTCATCGCAAACCCGTTCGTACAACTCCTCGACGGTGGCGGGTGTTTGCTTCGTGAAGCGTTCCAGTTCCGGCTCGGGATAGAGCTTTTTCAACTCGTCGAGCGTCATGTCGCTCATCAGCACCTGGCCGTGCGTCGTTGCGTAAGCCGGCAGACGCGTGCCGACGTTCACCTTCACCGAGCTGAAGATCGGCGCATGACTTTGCGCCTTGGCGACGAACACAACATCGCGTCCGTCGCGAATCACGATATGGCTGGTGAGGCCGGTGTCGTTGCGCAAGGCTTCGATGATCGGCAACCCGAGATCGGTCAGTTCAAGCGAACTCAGGTACTCGAAACCGAGCCGAAGCACCGCGACGCCGAGGCGATAGTTGCGGTCCTTATCAGCGCGCTCGAGAAAACCGAGCGATTCGAGTGTTTGCAGCAGACGGAACACCGTTGTGCGGGGAATCTTCAGGCGCTTCGATAGTTCCGGTGCGCCGAGAACCGGCTCGCGCGGCGAAAACTCGGTCAGTATCTTCAGACCACGTTCCAGACCCGGCACGCGATAGTTGATCTCGCTGCCGGTGTCCGCGTCGTTGCGGTCGTCGTCCGCGTCGCGCTCGGCGTTGATCGTGTCGGGCGTCATTCATTGGCTCCGTTGTCCGTCGCTCGCGCGGCAGAACGTGTCGATGATCGCGGTGTACGCGGTGGGTGCCTCGATATAGCCGGCGTGCCCAGCACCCGGCACAACCTGCAACCTGGTGCCGGCCGTCAGGGCGAGTCGCTCGCAGGCTTCGGGGGGCGTGATAGCGTCGTCTGCGCCGACTGCGATGCTGATGCGACCTTTGTAGCGCGCGAGATCGCTGGCGAGATCGGCGTTCGCGAGCAGATGTGTTGCTTGAACATAGCCACGTGGGATCACCCGCGACATGTTCCAGCGCACCCATGCGCGCGCTTCATCGCTCGCGTTCGCGGACACCATATTGGTGCTGCGTTTTTCAGCGAGACCTTGTGGGCCGAGTTCCTTAATCATGGCGAGACGCTGATCGCGTTTGCTCTCGCGCACGTCCGCAGGCGAAGCGCCATATCCGCCAGCCGGCGACAGCAGGAGCAAACCGGCCACGCGTTGCGGATTCGTCATGGCAAACGCACCGGCGACGATCGCGCCAAGCGAATGCCCCAGCAGCACACAGCGCTCAATGCCGAGCGCGTCGAGCCATTCTTTCAGCACCGTTGCGTAGTCGCCTGCAGCGGGCGAATCGGCTTCTACCGGCGTCGACGCGCCATACCCCGGTGCATCCCACGCCAGCACACAACGCGTCTCGCCCAGCACTTCAAACTGTTGTACCCACGAAGCCGCGCCCGACCCGATACCGTGAAGCAGCACCAAAGGCAGTGCGTCGCTTGCTGCGCTATCCGCCTCGCGATAACTCACCGCACGTTGCGATGCGAGCCAGATCTGCTGCGCCGGAAAGCGTGCAAGGCGCGCTTCGAGCGTGGCGTTCTGAGCGACGTTATCGGCGATACGGGACGGGACTGCGGACATGATTGCCTTCGTGGGGATTTAAAAAACTGAAGACTTAGCGCTTGAGCTTGGCCAACGGCGAATCCGGCGGATACGTCGGCGTGATTGGCTTGGGTGAACCGAGCATCACGCACATCAACGCGTCTTCTTCGCCGATGTTCACCTCCGTGCGATACACGCCCGGCGGCACCGAAATCAGATCGCGCTCGCCGAGCACGGCTTCCCATGTTTCGCCGTCTTTTTCGCAGATCACTTTCATCTTGCCGCGCAGCACGAAGAAGATTTCTTCGACATCCATATGGATATGGCTCGGGCCGATGTTGCCGGCCGGAATCACCATCGTCGAAAACGTGAAGCCGCCGGCGGGCACCGTGTTCATGTCTTTCGCGACGCCGGTGCCACCCGTGCCGACATAGCGCATTTGTGCGCGGCGATACTTCGGGTCGTAGTCGGCCTGGAACTTCAGCGCGTCCCAGTCATAACGGCGCGTTTCCAGGCGCGCGACGCGGCTATCCAGCCACTGTGCAAAGCTCGCGTCCGCGGGTTGTTCCCACGATTTGCGTTCGAGTTCGGCGTCCGCCATCTCTTTCTCCTTTCGATTCGACAAGATCAATTCATCACGAAGCCGCCGTTGACCGGCAGCAACTGGCCGGTCACAAAGCGCGCGGCATCGGACAACAGGAACAGCACCGGCCCGGTAACGTCGTCGGGCACCTGTGCGCGCGTCAGCGCGCGGCCTTGCAGGTAATACTGGTGACGCTCGGCGGGCACGTAAGCGGTGGCTTCGACTTCGGTGAGGCCCGGCGCAATCGCGTTGACCGTCACGCCGTGCGCGCCGAATTCGCGCGCCAGCGAGCGGGTCATCGAGATCACGGCGCCCTTGCTTGCGACATATGCAAGCAGCTTCGGCGCACCCCACATTGCCGTGTCGGAGGCGATATTGACGATGCTGCCGCGGCCCGAGTCGCGCAGATACGGCAACGCAGCGGTACTCATCAGCCACGTGCCGCGCACGTTGACGTTCATCACGGCGTCCCACGTATCGACCGACAACTCGTCGGCGAACTTGCCGCCCGAGTTGGTGATCGCCGCGTTGTTGATCAATGCGTCGAGCCCGCCGAGCTGCGCCACGGCCTGATCGGCAAACTGCCTGACGCTGGCGGGATCAGCGAGATCGAGCGGCAGATACGTCACCGCGTGGCCCTGCTCGACCAGCGACGCCGCAAGCGCGCGGCCTTCGTCATGCAGGACGTCGCCGAACACGACTTGCGCACCGGCTTGCACCAGCGCGCGAACGAACGCCGCGCCGAGACCGCGCGCGCCGCCGGTCACGAGGACGCGCCGGTCTTTGAGTGCCGGCAAAGCCGCTGACGCTTCGTTATGCATGGCTGTGGCCTGCTGCCTCGGTTTGAGTAGAGCCTGCCTGAGCGGTCTGAGCGCGATACGCATCCAGCTCGGCAAAGTGCTGCTGGGCGCGTTGACGGAACATGCGCCGCACGCGCGTCATGCCGACGTCGTGCTGATAGAGGAATTCGTGCTCGCGTGCATTCGGCGCCATGCTTTCGAGAACATAGCGATCCTGTTCCAGCACGGCCCAATGCAGACCTTCGAGGCGGTTGCGATACATGAAGCGCCACGCGTCGCGCTGCCAGCCCGACACCTTGCGCGTGCGCCAGAAGTAAACCTGACAGTTGTTTTCGTCGACGGGCACGGCGAAGCCGATGATCCCGAAGTTGCCGCCCGGGCCGAACTTCTTCTTGTATGGAATCGCGAGACGCATCCACAGCGTGCCGGTTTCACCGAGTTCGACCCAGTCGAAATTCACGTCGCGCTGTCCGACCTTTTCGAACATCAGACCCGTTTCCGTCTTGCGCACGCGCATATCGGCCTGCTTGTCCCCTTCGGCCATCGAGTGCGAAGTCGCATGCAGATAGGCGCCGTGCATCGGGTCCATCACGTTGTCGATCGCGTACTGGTAATTGCACTTCCAGTTCGACATGCACAGGAAGCTCGCGTATTCGTCGCCGACCAGTTCTTCCGGCAGCTCGAGCGGAGCGGGTTCTTTGTGGGCGTCGTCGCCGAACCACAGGAAGATCGCGCCGGCATGCTCTTCGACCGGATACGACTTCACGCACTTCTGGCCTTCCAGCGGGCAGTTCGAAACAGCCGGGACTTTCGTGACCGTGCCGCCGCCGTTGATTTCAATGCCGTGATACCAGCATGCAACGCTGCCGCCGAGGTTCCAGCCGAGCGACAGACGCGCGCCGCGGTGCGGACAGCGGTCTTCGAGTGCGTGGACTTTGCCTTCCTTGTCGCGCCACAGCACGATCTGGTCGCCGAGACGCGTGATGCCGACCGGCGCGTCGCCGACCTGCCAACTCGGTGCGACCGGATACCAGTAATTGCGCAAGCCACGGTTCAGATAAGACTGGATCGGGTCGGCCGCGTCTTGAGTCGTTGTATTGGGGGACGTCATAAAGAGACTCCGGAAACGAAAGCGATGAGACGTGTTCGGGAGAGCGCGCTTATTCGGCGAGCAGGCGGAATTCGGCGGCGAGACGCTCGGCGTCCCATGCGTTGCCTTCCGGAGTGCGGAAACCCACGCGGTTCAGGCCGTCGGCAACTTCCTGCAATTCATTCGCGCCGGCTTCGAAAACTTTTTCGAGCGCATCGCCAAAGTCGTTCTCGTATTGGGTCGGCTCCGCCTTACGCGTTTGCCAGATGAAGTTTTCGGTCTCGCCTGGTTTCTCGATCACGCCCTTGCCGGCGACGTTGTTCGGCTGCGGCGCGAGCCAGGGCTTCAGGAAGGGATTGAAGTTCACGATTTGCTCTCGCATGTCATTCCACCTTGATCTGGATTTCTTCGCCGGCGAGACGCACCGAATACGTCTTCAGGTCGCGGCCACCGGGCTCTTTCAAGCATTTGCCGGTCGGGATATGGAACACGGCTTCGTGTAGCGGGCATTCGACGGTGTCGCCGTCGACAAAGCCCTGCGTCAGCAATGCGTATGCATGAGGGCAGACGTTTTCCAGCGCGTACAGCGCATCGCCCACCTTGTAAATGCCGATTTCCGTGCCGTCGAGCTTGAACTCGAGCGGCGCGTCTTCGGACAGATCGCCGGCATGGCCGGCGCAGCGCCATTGTTCAGTCATTTCTCGCCTTCTCCTGAAGCCTTATGTTCCATATAAGGAACATCAGTTCGTGTATGGATAATTATAGGAGTGGCTTCGGCTCGAAAAAATAAAAATCTGAGCTGCTAGGGGAAAACACTGACTGTCGTGTTCACAACACAGCTTTGCGTGAACAGAAATGAATCGGCGCATCGGCTGAAGAGCCTTTTAGGGCGTGGCTTTGCTCATTATTCTCAGACGAATCGACCGGTCGTCATGCGGGTTTGTACGGGGTCCGAAAATTTATTTTGACCACTTCAAGACTCACTATACTTTTCCATAGGCGATACAAACGCCCATAGGTGAAACAAATAGCGACGCAGTTTTGGCGCATAAACCCGAAGCTGCATTCAACCCAATGCAAAGGATCAGGGACGACGAAATCAGCGCGAGCTATCCGTCGTGTGATCAGGAGAACCAACGGTGAAGCACATCATTGCGGCGGCCGGCTTGACGGCAATCTGCGCAACGACTGGCGCATGGGCGCAAAGCAGTGTCACGCTATACGGCAGTCTGGATGCCGGTATCGCGTATATCAGCAATGCAGGCGGCAGTTCGAAGTGGATCGAAGAGCAAGGCAACATGCAGCCGGATCGCTGGGGCCTGAAGGGCGTTGAGGATCTGGGCGGTGGTCTGAAGACCGTTTTCCAGTTGGAAAACGGCTTCTATACGAACACTGGTGCATTCGCCAAAGCGGGCACGCTGTTCAATCGCCAAGCGTTCGTGGGCTTGAGTTCGGATCAGATCGGCACGGTGACGCTGGGTCATCAGACGCCGTTCAGTTTCGACATACTGGGCCCGCTTAGCACGGCCTATCTGGCGGCGAGCTGGTACGCGTTCCACCCGGGCAATATCGACGAGCTTGCCGACACAGGCGTGGTGCCGTTCGACAACTCGGTGAAGTTCCGCTCGGCGAGCTTCGCCGGCTTCTCGGTCGGCGCAATGATGGGTCTCGGCAACACGACCAACTTCTCCACCGGCAAGACACTGAGCTTCGCACTTAGTTATGCGAACGGTCCGTTCAAGGCCGGCGCGACCTATGCGAACGAGCACAACCGTACGCCGTCGATCGTGACGACGGGTCTCACCACCTTCCAGGGTGTCGCCGCTGCGAACTACAGCGCGGACAAAGTCGAGAACATGGGCGCGGGCGCGTCATACCAGTTCGGCAAGCTGCTGGTGCACGGTTTGTACACGCGCGTGAAGCTGGAGTCGGCCGGTCATTCGGACACGTATCAGAGCTACGACGTGGGCGCGAACTATCAGTTCACGCCGTTCAACACCGTCGCAGGCGGCGCGGCGACAACCACGTTAGCCGGCCATCGCTGGACGCAGTTCATGATCGGCGATATCTACGCGCTGTCGAAGTCGACGCAGTTGTACGTGAATGCACTGTATGAGCGCGCGGGCTCGAATACGGACGCCGCGTTCTTCACGGCAGGGGTGTCGAGCGGGCGGAACCAGACGATTTTCCTGACGGGCATCCACCACTCGTTCTGATGTCAGTTCGCCGCAATCAGTCTGCGGCGCGCTTGAGCCGCGGTCGGATCATCCGGCCGCGGACGATAGCTGAGGCGTTCGGACAATTCGAGCGCCGCCTGACAAACCGCGACGATAAGCGGCTCGCGTTCTTCTGCTTCGCCGATATCGGAACGCGGAATGGTGACAGTCAACGCGGCCGTGATCTTGCCGCTCTGGTCGCGCACCGGCGCGCTCACGACCGAAATACCACGTTCAAAAGACGCTTCGCTCACGGCGTAGCCTAGCGCCGCGCTTTCGCGCACACGTCCGTATAGTTCTTCGACAGTCGCGGGCGTGCGTTCGGTGAAGCGTTCGAGTTGCGGCTCGGGATACAACTGACGCAATTCTTCGAAACTCAAATCGCCCATCAGCACCTGGCCATGCACCGTGGCATGCGCGGGCAGACGCGTGCCGACATGCACCTTCACCGAACTGAACATCGGCTCATGGGTTTGCGCCTTGGCGACGAACACCACGTCGCGCTGGTCACGGATCAGCAGATGCGTGCTCAGGCCGGTCGCGTCGCGCAGGCGTTCGAGAATCGGCGTGCCGACATCGGTCAATTCGAGCGAACTCAGGTATTCGAAGCCGAGCCGCAGCACCGCGACGCTCAGGCGGAAATAGCGGTCGCCGTTCACGCGTTCAAGAAAGCCTAGCGCTTCGAGCGTTTGCAGTAGACGAAATGTGGTGGTACGCGGAATGCCGATGCGCTTTGACAATTCGGGCGCGCCGAGAATCGGTTCGCGCGCGCTGAATTCGGCGAGGATGCGCAAACCGCGCTCCAGCCCAGGCACGAGATAAGTCGATCCGCCGGTGCTCTCTTCATCGGTGGAATCGGGTGAGTTAGCGCCCTCCGCCTGGGACAGCGTCGCTTCGTCCTGCGAAGCCGGAGCGGCCGCGCCGCGTGGCTTCATTTGCTTGCGTCCCGCTCCTGTCTGCTCTTCTTTTGCCATCTTGGCTGCCGTTTCTGCTGTTTCTGCTGTTCGTCGGATACAGAGCAACATGATAGCGCGAAGCACGTGGTCTCCCGCACCGTCGCCTGCGTTTCGCGCGGTGCTATCCCGGTGCTATCCTTTGCAGCGATCCATCGCGCCCCAGTGCCGCGCGCACGCCGCCCCAAGCGGAGGCGATCTGATTGTTAAGCGCCCGCCACGCCAATTTCGGAATCTACCGATGACAGACAACGACCCCACCCTGCCGCCGAACCCCGACAACGCCCCCGACGATCCCGAACGCCGCCGTGTCTTGACCGGGATCGCGGCGGTCGGTATCGGACTCGCACTGACCGGCTGCAAGACCGAACAAAGTACCGCGAGCGGCACCGCGCCGCGCAGTGCCGCGGACTTGCGGCTCGACGCCGCGCTACACGATCAGGTCAAGCAGATCGTGGTGATCTACGCCGAAAACCGCAGTTTCGCGAACCTGTACGGTAATTTTCCCGGCGTCCAGCATCCGCTCGATGCAGTGAGCGCCGAGCGTTATCTGCAACTCGACCGCGACGGCACGACGCCGCTGCCGCGTCTGCCGGCCATCTGGGGCGGTCTCGTGCCGCAGGCGCAAGAAGTGGACGGCAAGCGCTACATGATCGGCCAGAAAGACATCGCCAATCTGCGCAACGGCCCGTTTCATATCACCGACGCGCAAGGCGCGCCGCTGCCGACCGGTGTGATCACCCGCGATCTGGTGCACCGTTTCTACCAGAACCAGATGCAGATCAACGCCGGGCGCAACAATCAGTTTGCCGCATGGGGCGATTCCGGCGGCCTGGTGATGGGGCACTACCGCAACTCCGCCGACACGCTGCGTCTGTGGAATCTCGCGCGGCAATACACGTTGTGCGACAACTTCTTCATGGCGGCGTTTGGCGGTTCGTGGTTGAACCACATCTTCCTGATCTCGGCACAGGCGCCCTTCTATCCCGACATCCATAACAGTCCGGCGAAGAAAATGGTCTCGGTGGTCGACGGCGACGATCCGACCGGCACACGGCTCAAGCCGGCGCCGGACTCGCCCGCGTCCGCGCTCGACGGGCCGCCGAAATTCGTCAACGACGGCGCATTTACGCCCGACGGCTACGCCGTCAACACCATGGCGCCGCCTTACCAGCCGAGCAATGTGCGGCCGGCCGAGGGCGGCAATCCCGCGTTTGCCGACCCCTCGAATCCGCGCGTCATGCCGCCGCAAAACTACGCGACGATCGGCGACCGTCTGACGGAAAAAGGTGTCGACTGGGCGTGGTACAGCGGTGCGTGGCAGTACGCGCTGGAGCATCAGGACACGGGCGCGGTGCCCGATTTCCAGTACCACCATCAGCCATTCAACTACTTCGCCAATTACGCGCCGGGCACGGCCGCGCGGCGCAAGTATCTGCGCGACGCGGGCCTCGGCGACGACGCTTCCACCAATCGCCTGATTGCGGATATCGATGCCGGGCGCTTGCCGGCAGTCACGTTCTACAAACCGCAGGGCGACCTGAATATGCACGCGGGGTATGCGGACGTCGCGTCGGGAGACCGTCACATCGCTAACGTGATCGAACATATTCAGCGCGGGCCGCAATGGGCCAATACCGTCGTGGTCGTCACGGTCGACGAAAACGGCGGCTGGTGGGATCCGGTCTCGCCGCCGAAAGGCGACCGCTGGGGGCCGGGGTCACGAGTTCCCGCGCTGGTGATTTCGCCATTGGCGAGGAAGGGTTATGTCGACCACACGGTGTACGACACCAATTCGATTCTTCGTCTGATTAGCCGCGTGCATGGGCTGGCGCCGCTCGATGGGGTGGTCGCGCGAGATCGGGCATTCGCGCAGAATGGCTTGGCCCCGCTAGGCGATTTGACCGGTACGCTGGATCTGGCCTGAGCCGTTTTTACCTGTCTCGAAGGGGTGAGCGAGCGCATCGATCACTGCGCCACCCCGTGCAGTTTCGCAATCACCGAATCCGAAATCTGCTGCGCGGTTTTGTTGATCGTCTTTTTCTCATCGCCGCCCGCCATCACGAACTTGGCCGCGATCACGTACGGATTGAGCTTGATGACCGCGCCGGGCTTGCCCTTGCTGTCGGCTTCTTCGACGGCCTGGTAAAGCGGCGGCAAATCGGCCGCGGCAAGGCTGTCGCACGATACCGCTACCTGAATATCGTTCTGACCCGCACCAAAACCGACCATCGCGCGTCTTAGACGATTGCCGTCGTCGACACTCAGAAATACGCCCCGCACCTGCCAGCCCGCGGTGGGCAGCGGCTGCGCGGGCACAAGGCGGCGCGCGTCGACGCCGCCTTGCTTCAGATCGGCTGTCAGCGCATCCGCCATCTCGTTCACGATGTCCTTTGCGTGCTCCTCTGGATTCTTGTCCTTGCCGAGCGGCCCGGGGCCGGCCGGCAAAAGACCACGCAGGCGGCGCACACGCTGCCCCGGCCCGCTGTCGGGCGTCACGCTGGACGCATCGAGTTCGAAGTCGGCCACGTAGACGATGGGCGCCGGCGCAGCGAACGAAGCGCTATCCGCTGCGGCAGCGAGGGTCGATCCCGCGCCCAGGCATCCTGCCACCATCGAGAATTGCAGACATCGACGCAGCATGGCACGCCTCCACGGTTGATGGTCCAGACGCGGCTATCGTACAGCCGCATTCATCGCGCGTACGTTTTTTCGCATCCGATCGCGATTCCTTTTTCGCCTTGCATAACACGCGCTGCGACATAGACTGATAAAGCATTACTTCGCACTTTGTACGGAACCTGCCATGCGCCTGACCATCCTCATCAACGGTTCCGATCCCACCGTCAGCCACGATTACGCTGTGCTATGGCTCGACACCGACGAACATCGGTGGTCAAGGGAAGCACATCAAGGGATCGATCTGCCCCCTTGGGGCGAATTACACGACGAGAATGGCGTGACCACCCTCTGTGCACCGAGCACGGATGCACCGCTGTGCACGCTGCGCGGCTTGCACGTCGACCGCAAGCAACGCGTGAGCGCGGCGCAAGGCGCAGCAGCCTGGACAGCGTTGCGCACGCGTGCGCCGACCAGCGGTTTCTGGCGCTTGCAAGCCGTCGATCGCCAGAACGTGCATGCCGAACACAGCGTGTTCGGTAATTAGGTTCGAGCGCTTTTTTCGTTAGGCGAATTTTTTACGCGCACACCGCGCTGCCGGCGCGGTCAACGATTCGTGCGCGGGTTCGATCTTCAACGCACGCCTCGCTCTGCGCCATGCCGGCTTAAGTCCTTCTTAAGTTTGCATGCGTAGAGTTGGAAATCCACGCATTAGGGTCGCTGCAAAGCGGCCCGTTTTTTTTGTGCAAAGCTTTTGAGGCTTTGCGCCTGCGTTTCTTTCGCCTCTTTCGCTTCTCCCTCTTCTTCCGCGCGCGGCATTTTTATCGCTGCTGGCGCCGCACAAACAGCCTTCCACCTCCCGTGTTCCGCGGCGTTCCACCTCGCTCGCTAAGGGTTCGCAACGCTATACTTGCGCCCCCGATCCTTCAACTGACTTACACATGAAGAAGTGGTTTGCCTGTCTGCTATTCGCCGTTGCCGCTCATGCGAGCGCGGCGCCCTCCTGCACCCAGTTCACCCCGAATGCGCAATGGCCGGTTCTGACCAATCAGAAGATGGCACCAAAAACGCGCATGCTTTGCTACAGCGATTTCGCGGTGCTGCATTCGGGTATCACGCATGGTCCGCTATGGTCCGCCGAGCATCTGACGCGCGACCACATCGAAGCCGCCAAAGACATGATCCGCACCAACAAATTTTTCGAAGACGCGCGCTTGCCTGACGGCGAAGGCGCCACGCTCGCGGACTACAAGCGCAGCGGCTTCGATCGCGGGCATATGAGCCCGGCGGGCAATCGCTGGACGCAGGAAGCGATGGCACAATCATTTTCGCTGGCGAACGTCGTGCCGCAGAACCGCGAGAACAATCAGCGCTTGTGGGCACGTATCGAAACGTCGGTGCGCAAGATCGCGACGTCGTACGACGACACGTATGTCGTCACCGGGCCGATTTTCAGCGGCCAGCAATTGCAGACCATCGGACCGACACGCGTCTTCGTGCCGACGCAATTGTTCAAGGCGGTCTACGTGCCGTCCCGCAAAATGGCGTTCGCGGTGGTAGTGGACAATGTCTCGACCAACCGTTACGACATCCGAACGATTCACGAACTCGAGGCGGCCTCGGGCATCCGTTTTCCGGGTATTCCGGAGAATCTCAAAGACCAGCGACCGGGAGGACTGAAAGGTGTTTAAACCCTATTCGAACGATGACGACGTGCTGAACATCCAGGGCGATGCACTCACCGTCAGCAACGGCACCGCGCGCGTGGTGTTGAATGGCACGCTGGAACTGACGCGGGACCAGCGCGGGCTGAAGGCGGCATTGGCATTGAAAGAAGCGATCGACGCGGTCGTTGCTGCGTTGCAGGCGCAGGCCGATTTGCCCGCGAAGGTGAAGGACGAGCCGGATGCGAAACCGGGCGTTGTGCAGAATCCGTTTCAATAGTGCGTTCACCGAAACGGCTCTGATTGATTCAGCACCCCGATCTGTATCCGCCGTTACGTTTTGTCACCAGAGCATCGTCAACTGCTGTCTTCCGCTCAACGTTAAACCGGCAGCGCTGAAACATTTCAGCCGCGACACAAAGAACAACCGGTTCAACCAGGAGTTACATCATGAAGACGCTTTTCGCTGCTCTCGCTTCCGCTCTCGTCGTGTCGACCGCATTCGCACAAACCGCAGCGCCGTCGGCCGCGCAACCCGCACAAACGCAACCCGCCGGCCAGGCGAATCTGAAGGCAAGCACCGCCGTGCAAACCGGCGCCGCGAATGAAGGCACGGCGGCAACGAAAGCGCCGACCAAGGCCGCGACGAAGGCGCATGTGAAGAAGGCTTCCGCCACGCATACGGCGAAGACGCATAAAGCCACCAAGAAGACCGCTGGCGACACAAGCGCAAGCAAGACCAAGACGGAGAGTGCGAAAGAGGCCAGCAATGCCCCGGCAAAAGCCGACGGCGCAAAGACCGACGCGACAAAGACGCAATAACACGTGATCGGTTTTCGGCACGCACCGGCCACGCATGCGTAGTTAATCGAAGCCGAACTGTGCCGTTCAGGGAGGGCGAGTCTTGCGACTCGCCTTTTTTTCGTCAGGGGCCCCAATTTTTGCACTGTGTTTACCCGTAGACGTCTAATCTCGAACTGTCCTGATCAACCATGGCGTCAACGAACGCCGCATTAAATGGCTCTCACGCAATCAATCGACAGCTTCGAAACGCAGCCGCTCAGCGCGCCGCCGGCCCAACGCAACAATGTCATTCCTTTCCCCACGGCTCGCGCCCGCTTGCAAGTAACCCTGCCCCATCCGCCGCACGATCTTCCCGGCACCCAACTGCGCACACTGCTTCATTCTCCGCTCGGCGTATACGTGGTCAGCACGGAAGCCGTACGTGAAGAAGTACGCGTGCAACTCGATATCGCACTCGACGACCTCGACTTCACCCTGCATACGCTGATCTCGACACTCCCCGCCGCACTGATCGGACCACTGAAGCGCCGCCATGCCGTCGCAAAGGCTCGCTAACCATGTTTTCAGGTATCTGGTTGCCTATCGTTACCCCGCTGCGTAATGGCGAAGTCGACGTCGACGCGTTGCAACGCCTCGCGGACTACTACCTGAGCACGGAAATCAGCGGTTTTGTTGCCTTGAGCACGACGGGCGAAGCCGCTTTGTTACAGGAATCCGAACGCCTCACCGTATTGCAGGCGCTGAGCGATGTAATCGGCTCCCGCTTGCCGATGCTGATTGGCGTCGGCGGCTCGAGTACGCGCGACGTCCTGCATGATATCCAGCGTTATGAACGCTGGGACTGCGCGGGTTATCTGATTTCGCCACCGTCGTACGTATGTCCGGATCAGGCTGGCGTGCAATGGCATTTCGAACAGGCGGCCCTCGCCACCGAACGCCCTATCGTTTTGTACGACGTGCCGCATCGGACCGGCGTTGCGATTGCACCGGACACGGTGGCGCGCCTGGTCGAGCACGGCAACATTGTCGCGATCAAGGAATGCGTCAAGGAACACTTCGGCAAGCTGCGCGGCTTGCCGATCAACGTGCTGTGCGGCACCGACGAAGCGCTGGACGACTGCCTGCACAACGGCGGCACAGGCGGCATTCTGGCCAGCGCGCATGTCTGCGCGGATCTTCTGGTCGCAGTACAGGAATTGATTCATGCCGACCGCGAGCAGGATGAACGCAACCTGTTCGCCAGCCTGCTGCCCGTGTTGCGTCTGCTATTCGCGGCGCCTAACCCGTCCGCGATCAAGGCAATGCTGGCGTTCGACCATGCCATGACCGATGAAACGCGTATGCCGATCACGCGCGCTTCGGCACAACTCGTTGAACGTCTGAGCACTGCGCGCGACAGGTTGCAAGATCTGCGCGCCGAGTTCGCCGGGGCGATGAGCTAAAAGCGCTAAACCAGAAACACATGCGCCACGAATGCGTTAATCATTCGTGGCGCAAACTTGCGTCCAGGCGCTGCATCCGCAGCACGACACGCCGCGCGTACCCGCGGCCGCCGCCGCTGTAGCGAAGCAGCGCGGCGTCGAGATCGCCACCGCTCTCGTCAAGGTAAGCACGCAAGATGGTCGTGCCGATCCGCACGTTGATCGCCGGATCGGACAAATCAGTTGTGCCCGCAATCAATTGAGGATGCGCCGCGGGCAGCACCTGCATGAGCCCACGCGCACCCGCGTTGCTGAGCGCGTGGCGATCGAAACTCGACTCGACCGACATCACGGCAAGCAGCAAGACCGGCGAGATGGCGTGACGGTCGGCTTCGGTCAATACCGCGCGCGCAATCTTCATGGATTCCAGCGGGGCGACGCGAAACTGCGCACGCAGCATGGCGGTGATATCGCTGAGTGCCGGCAAGCCGGCGTCAGGCGTTGAGTCGCTCGCGGCCGTTGAAGCGGCCAACGTCGATTGCGCGTCGGCAGCGTGGGAGGCAGCGGCAAGCGAGAAGACGAGTGCCGCGAACAGCGTCTTCAGGCCGAATTTCGAACTAGGATCGTGTTGTGTTTGCACACCATCCAGAGCGCTATTTCCATGCATATTTTCGCTTCCTGACCGGGGTAGCTAGACCTTACCGGGCTTGGTGTAGCGAATCGCCAAAGAAATAGGGGCGCGCCGTAAAATGCTTATAAAGACGCGTCGTCGTGCGCGATCTCAGCACGACCCGGTTCGATCAATCCGCGGCCGGATTCAGATCGGCTAGCGCGCTGAGTTTCTGCACATCGGCGATTTCGATTTCCGCATAACGCAACTTCAGCGCGCCCTGCGTTTCGAATTGCTTGAGCACCTGATTGATCGTCTGCCGCGACAAGGCCAGCATCATCGCCAGGTCCTCCTGCGGCACCTTGAGTACGCGCCGCATTGCACCGGGTTCGCCGTAGCCGCCTGCCATCAGCAACAAGCGCCGCGCCACGCGCGGCGCGGCGGGCAGCAAGGCGGCCTCTTCAATGGCGTCGAAAGCGAGGCGCAGTTTTTGCGTCAGCAGCAAACCGAAAGCATGCCAGTACTCGGGCGTGCGTTCGAGCAGCGCGGCAAGCGCCGCACGCGGCACATGAAACAGCTCGGCATCACGCTCGGCATACGCGTCATGGGTTCGCGGGCGCTTATCGAACAGCGCGATCTCGCCGAACCAGTTAACCGGCTCGATAACCGCAAGCAAGGCTTCCTTGCCGGCCGAACTCGCCGCGCCGATTCGCATCAGGCCGTCGAGCACGCAATAGAGGCCGTCGTCGGAATCGCCACGCGTGAAAAGCCGTTCACCGGCAGCAAGGCGCACGATACGCCCCGCCTGGATCAGCTGCGCCTGCATGGCAGCGGGCGCCGAGCGAAACCACGCGCTGGGCGCCAGCAGCGCGGCAAGCTCATTCGATGAAAAACTCGCAGTCATAGGACGGCATCCGTGCCCGATTGTCGGCTACCCGATGGTTTCAAATTCCGCTGCCCGCGATTATGCTGACTTTGATTGAGGAGCGGCATCCATGAGAACGCTGACACAACAGCTTACGCAATATGCGGCCTACCATCGCGACCGGCGCAATATCGCCACGCATTTCGTCGGTATTCCGATGATCGTGCTGGCGCTGGCGGTGTTGTTGAGCCGGCCGGCTCTCGGCCTGGCCGCGCTGCCGTTTACCTTGTCGCCCGCGTGGGTATTGTTCTTCGCGGCGACTATCTATTACCTTGTGCTCGACGTGCCACTCGGCATGATGATGGCCGTGGTGTCGATACTGTGCGTCGCGTGCGGACAATGGCTCGCCGCGCAGGCTACGCTCACCTGGCTCGCCTCGGGCATCGGCCTCTTCGTGATCGGCTGGGTGTTTCAGTTCGTCGGCCACGTCGCCTACGAACATCGCAAGCCGGCTTTTGTCGACGACGTGATCGGCCTGCTGATCGGACCGCTATTCGTGCTCGCTGAAGCGTTGTTCGGTTTCGGCTGGCGGCCGGCGCTGCGCGAAGCGATCGAAGCGCAGGTCGGCGCGACGCGTATCAATGCGGATCGCGCAGCGGTGCACCGCTAAAGCGCTGCGCCTTCGGCGCCATAAACTCAACGCGGCGCGAACCGAACGAGCCGCACGCTATGCAATGCCGTCAGCGCAACTGCGATCCAGATCGGAATATAGGTGGCCAACTGCGCGGCGTTGAGCGTCTCGCCAAGCAACGTGATCGAAACAAACACCAGCAACACCGGTTCGACATAGCCGAGGATGCCGAACAACGCGACCGGCAATAAACGGCTCGCCTTCAGATACGAAGCGAGCGCAAGCGTGCTGAGCGCGCCGAGGCCAGGCAACAACAGACACCACATATCGACACGTCCGCCGATCATCGCCAGCGACCCGCCAATGAAGATGAACACAGCCGCAGCCGGCAATAGCAAGCACATTTCCACCGTGAACATGGCGAGCGAATCCTGGTTGATTTTGCGGCGCAGCACGAAATACGGCGGGTAGCCGAGTGCGACGAGCAAGGTGGGCCACGAAAAGGCACCCGTCATCCACAATTCGTGCGCGACGCCCAACGCGGCGCAGATCACAGCGAGCCACTGCAAACCGTCGAGGCGCTCGTGATAGTAGAAGCGTCCCACCAGCACCATCACGAGCGGCAGCAGAAAATAACCGAGCGAGACCTCAAGCATGCGCCCGTGCAACGGCGCCCATAGAAACACCCACAGTTGCGCACCCAGCAGAACCGCGCTGACACCCATCGCCATGGCAAGCCTCGGCTGCATCACCATACGGTAAAGAAGTTGCCGAAGAATGGGCAGACGTTTGCGCAATACGATCAGCAGCAGCGCGCCGGGCACGGTCCACACGATGCGCCAAGCGAAAATGTCGAGGCCGCTCAACGGCGCAAGCAGCTTGGCGTAAGCGGACAGTAAAGCAAACATCGCGGACGCGCCGACGGACAGCGCAATACCGCGCTTTCGGTCATACTGGTTCATTGCGCGGCCCGTGATGCAGTTGCCTGGGCGTGCGGTGCAGGTGTGTGCGGCGCAGCATGGGGCTGCGCGCCTCGAATTGTTGTCATTGGAAGTGAAGTCTCTCGATCTGGCAGCGCGTCTTGTGGTGTGATCAGCGCTGCGCTTTTTGTCTTCGGCAGGCGATGCAAGCGGGCGTAAGCGAACGTAAGCGGGCATTCTAGACGGGTTCGCGACCAACGTGCCCGTTCGCTCATTGCAGGAAGCAGCAATTTTCCCCGTGCGCATCGTGCGCCGATGCACTAGAACATAACTTCACGTGCGCGTGGCCGATCTGCAACTGCAACGCCGGCAATTTCCCGTGCAGTTGCTCAAGCGCGAATCTTGCTTCGAAGTCTGGCGACGCCGTTTGCAACCTCATCCGGGACATCACGGATATTCGTAGTAACGGTCAGCCGTCATTTGCAACCGTCATCTGCAGCATCAACGAGCCGGGCCGGTAAAGGCAGTCCATACGGACTTGAGCCAGCCCTTCTTTCCCGCGGCACGTAGCACCTTCGTTTCACCGCGCATGCCACCGCCCGGCCAGCAATCCCGCTCATCGAATGTGACTACTGGAGCCAGCATGACCCAGCCAGCCCTATCGCACGACGCGTCGCCCGATCTATTCCGCGCGACCTTTGCCGCCGCCGTACGCGCCGGACTCACGCATACGCCGCAGAAAGAACTGCCGTCGAAGTATCTGTATGACGA
This sequence comes from Paraburkholderia fungorum, assembly GCF_902833645.1. Classification (GTDB taxonomy): domain Bacteria; phylum Pseudomonadota; class Gammaproteobacteria; order Burkholderiales; family Burkholderiaceae; genus Paraburkholderia; species Paraburkholderia fungorum. Next base: position 408,599 of record NZ_CADFGE010000001.1, on the reverse strand, counting down.
AGTCGGCTCCGCCCTATTCGAAGTGATCACCGTTTTGCCCGAATACGGCGTGACACGCGCCGAGGAACAGTTGCTGACGAAGCACGCGGCGGATATCGTCGCGCATTTGCCGCATGACGTGACCGTTGCCGAACTGGGCAGCGGCAGCGGCCGCAAAACGCGGCGCATTCTGGAGGCGCTGTGTAAAAAGCGCCCCACTTCTTACTGCCCGATTGAAATTTCGCGCAGCGCGTTGCAGTTGTGCAGGCGCGAACTCGGCGACATCGAGCGCATCTCGATCGTCGGTTATGAACGCGATTACCTGGCGGGACTGGCCGAAGTGAGCAGGAACCGCGCGGCGGACGAGCGCTTACTGGTGCTGTTTCTCGGCAGTACGATCGGCAATTTCGGCAGACTCGCGGCAACGCGGTTTCTACGCGATATCCGCAACATGATTGCGCCCGGCGACGCGCTGCTGCTCGGCACGGACCTGATCAAACCGACGCCGGTGCTGATAGCCGCCTACGACGACGCGGTCGGCGTAACCGCGTCGTTCAATCTGAATCTGCTGGCGCGCATCAATCGCGAACTCGATGGCGATTTCCCGCTCGATGCCTTCGAGCACGTCGCGCGCTTCAATCCGGACGCGCGCAGCATTGAAATGCATCTGCGTGCGAAGCGCGATCTCACCGCGCACGTGGGCGCCGCGCAATTGACGGTCTCGCTCAAGGCAGGTGAGACGATCTGGACCGAGAGCAGCCACAAATATCGCGCGGACGAGGTGCCCACGATCGCAGACGATGCGGGCTTCGTATGCAGCCATCAATGGATCGAAGACGGCTGGGGCTTTGCGGAGAGCCTGCTGGTCGCGCGTTGAGCGCGGCTCGCGCCGCTCATTGCTGCTCAGTGCTGCTCGAACCGTTCGTAGCGCTTTTCGGTGGCGCGCTCTTCGCCGGTCACTTCGGTCACGCGCGCCGCCGGCGGCCCGTGACGCAGCCACGAGAGCATCCGGTCGACCTGGTTGGCCGAACCCTGCAAGATGGCTTCGACGGAACCGTCGTCGAGATTCGCCACCCATCCCTTGATACCGAGCGCGTGAGCCTGCCGCACAGTGGCGTGGCGAAAGCCCACGCCCTGCACGGTGCCACGCACCCGCACGTAATACGTTTCGATCCGCTGATCCAGATCCGGGGCCATGCCGTCCTCTCCTCGCAATTCTTTCAAGCCGGCATTCTAGTCGCGCCGCGACGAGAATGCTCGGCCACGTTTCAGTTCGCCCGCGCATCTGTACCGCCCGGCGCGCCACGCGGCACGCGCGACACGTACAATCCGTCGACTGTCACGCAGGGAATGAAACAGAATGACCGAACAGAATCGCGATCTCGTGCTCGTTACCGGCGCATCCGGCTTCGTCGGCTCGTCGGTGGCGCGCATCGCGCAGCAGAAGGGTTTCAAGGTGCGCGTGCTGGTGCGCGCCACCAGTCCGCGCAAGAACGTCGAAGCGCTCGACGCGGAAATCGTGGTCGGCGACATGCGCGACGAAGCGTCGATGCGCAACGCGCTACGCGGCGTGCGCTATCTGCTGCACGTGGCGGCCGACTATCGCCTGTGGGCGCCGGACCCGAGCGAAATCGAGCGCTCGAATCTCGAAGGCACCGAGGCGACCATGCGCGCGGCGCTGAAGGAAGGGGTCGAACGTATCGTCTACACGAGCAGCGTGGCCACGCTGAAAGTGACCAGCTCCGGCCAATCCGCCGACGAAACCTCGCCGCTCAAAGCCGACCAGGCGATCGGCGTGTACAAGCGCAGCAAGGTGCTGGCCGAACGCGCGGTGGAGCGCATGATCGCCGAGGACGGCCTACCGGCGGTGATCGTCAATCCGTCCACGCCGATCGGTCCGCGCGACGTCAAGCCGACGCCGACGGGGCGCATCATCGTCGAAGCAGCGCTCGGCAAGATTCCCGCGTTCGTCGATACGGGGCTGAACCTCGTGCATGTGGATGACGTGGCGGCCGGCCATTTCCTCGCGCTTGAGCGCGGCAAGATCGGCGAACGCTACATTCTTGGCGGTGAGAATCTGCCGCTGCAACAAATGCTCGCGGATATCGCGGCGCTGACCGGGCGCAAGGCGCCGACGCTGAGTTTGCCGCGCTGGCCGCTTTATCCGCTCGCCGCGGGCGCCGAAGCCGTCGCCAAGATCACAAAGCGCGAACCGTTTCTCACCGTCGACGGTCTGAAGATGTCGAAGAACAAGATGTACTTCACGTCGGCAAAGGCGGAACGCGAGCTCGGTTATCGCGCACGGCCTTATCGCGAGGGCTTAAGCGATGCGCTCGACTGGTTCAGGCAGGCCGGATACTTGAACAAGGCCTGATAAAGCCCAGACGCGGGCAGGATCGATCAGCCGCGCAAACAGCAGCGGGCCGCTTCGGCGGCACCACCGAGGTCACGCAAGTCACGCAGGTCAAGCCCGCGTTCCGGCGTGACCTGCACGCATTTTGTTACAACGTCACTGTGTTAGCGACAGGTAAAAGCCTACGCGCAGCAGTTAAAATCGTAGGTCTTACCAGAGAAACCTCGCATGAATCTTCACGAACAGCTCGGCGCGCTGGAAGTGGGCGTCGATCAGCTCATCCAGGCTGTCGTGGCCCCGCAGGCCGAAAACATCCCCGAGACATCCGCAAACGTCACGGCGCAAGAAGCGCCGGCAGCCAGTCATGCCGCGTCAGCAGCGGCAGCGGAGCGCGTGGCGCCTGAAGCCGCGAGCGCAGCGGTAGATGCCGCGGAGTCCGCACCTGCGCCCGCCGGAGAACCGGCCGCCCGGTTGCAACCCACACTCGAAATCAACCGTCCCGCACAGAACGAGATCACCATGACCATCGGCGGTCAGACGGTGGCGCTACGCGCCGAACAGATCGGGCAGTTGATCGAGGAGTTGTCGAACGCACGCGCCTCGATGACGCCGGAACCGCCGCCGGGCATCCCGCCGGGCTGGCGCTTCGTTTCGACGAAAAATCCCGTCATGGCCGTGCAGAAACAGTCGAATGGCGATCGTCTGCTGGTCATGCGCCACACCGGTCACGGCTGGGTGCCATTCACGTTCTCACCCGACATGGTGATCCAGATGTACATGATGCTCAGCAAGGCCTGATACAAAGCCAAAGCCTGACGTAAAAAACGGCGCCCCAGGGCGCCGTTTTTCTTTTCGTCCGATAATTCGATGGATTTACGACTTTTAGCGCTCCTGCACCGGCGCCTGCACGCGCGCCTTCCATTGGCCACCCTTGCCACGCCAGTAACGCAACGCTGAGGCAAACGTCGCGCCGACATAGAACAGCGCCACCAGCGGCAGAAACGGCGCCCACAGCGGCGAGCGGCGGTAATAGCCGAGCATCGGCGCATACGCGCAGCACATTAGCGCCCACGCGAGCCACGCAGGCCAGCCCAGCGGTCCGAGCACCAGCGCGGCCGCGGGCGGTATCAGGTAGATGATCGCCATGCCCAGCAAGGTGCCCGCCAGCAGCAGCGGCGAGTAATGCAACTGCGTAAAGGCGGTGCGCGCGATCATGTTCCAGATATCGCGCCAGCTATCGTAAGGACGCAGCGACACGCTGCGCGCCGCCACATCCAGCCGGATCGGATGACGCCCCGTGCCGCGATGCTTGATCCGCGCGGCGAGGCTGCAATCGTCGATCAGTTCGGCACGAATCGACTCGATGCCGCCCGCCTCTTCGAGCGCGCTGCGCCGGACCAGCATGCAGCCGCCCGCAGCCGCAGCCGTGCGGTTGCGCGGGTTGTTGACCCACGAGAACGGGTACAGCTTGGCGAAGAAAAACACGAAGGCCGGAATCAGCGCCTTCTCCCAGAACGAATCGCAGCGCAGACGAACCATCAGCGAAACGAGGTCGCGCTTTTCCGCGTCCGCACGGACCACGAGTTGCGTCACAGCGTCGGCCGGATGGCCAATGTCCGCGTCGGTGAGCAGCAGGAAATCGGCCGGCAGGCCAAGCGTGCGCACCGCCTCGATCCCTTGCGACTGCGCCCACACCTTGCCGGACCAGCCCGGCGGCAGCGGCTTCGCGCTCAGCACCGTCAGGCGGTCCGGGCATTGCAATTGCAATGCGGCCGCGCGGGCAGCGTCGGCGGTGCCGTCGGTGCTGTGGTCGTCCACCACGATCACATGGAATTCGCCGGGATAGTCCTGCTCGAGCAGGGTGGTGACGGCTTGCGCGATCACATCGACTTCATTGCGTGCCGGCACCACGGCGGCAACCGCGGGCCACGTTTCACGCGGGTCGAGCTTCAGCGGCGTGGCGGGACGCGCCCGCCAGAAACCGCCGCGCGCGAACAGCAACAGGCACCAGATCAGCAGGGAAAGACAGGAAAGAAGAAACAGAACCACCACCATTAAGCATTACCCTCGAGTGAACCCGCTTCTACGCCGACGCGCCGCGACAGGCGCATCACCACAGTGCGTATCGCGACGACGCACCAGTCAAAAGTGTTGAGCACCGGCCGCTCGGCAAACACGTCGTAGCCGGCCTTCTCGATTCGCTCGAGGATACGCAGGCCGCCGTGTATCGCGCCGCACAGCTCGATGCCCAGCCGTCCGGGAATCCGCAGCGCGAGCGGCGCGCCGCGTACCAGCGTGGCCCGGACAAACGAAATCTCGTAGGCCATCAGCTTGACCCATGCATCGTCGACGACGCCTCCCGCGATCTGCGCCTCGGTCACGTTAAAGCGCCGCAGATCGGCGAGGGGCAGGTACAGCCGATCCTTTTTCCAGTCGGCGGCGACGTCCTGCCAGAAGCTGATTAATTGCGACGCCGTGCAGATCGCATCGGCGTCGGCGAGATTCTCCGGCGTGGCGGCGCCCACCAGATGCAGCATCAGATGCCCAATCGGGCTGGCCGAGTGGCGGCAATAGTCGAGCAAGGCGGCCCGGTCCGCGTAACGGTTGTTGTCGATGTCCTGACCGCAGGCGTGGAGCAGATCGTAAAACGGCGCGAGCGGCAGTTTATACTGCGCGATCACGCTGGCGAGCTTGCCGAACAGCAGCGGGTGCACCGGTGCCGCACGCCGCTGCGCTACCGCGTCGAGGCCGGCGCGAAAGTCGGCGAGGCGGGCATGCCGCTCGGCCGGGCTCCAGTCGCCTTCATCGGCGATGTCGGCGGCGGTGCGGACAACCTGATAGATAATGCCGACAGGCGCGCGCAGCGCCTTTGGCAGCAATACGCTCGCGACCGGAAAATTTTCGTATTGATCGACGTCCATCCAGCGAGCCTCGAAACCATTCTGTAATGCGGCAGCCAATATGGGCCGCAGGACCACGTAGTTTAAGGGTTCCGTTAAACCGGTGCAGCCTGCAATCCAGCGTGTAATCATTACCAGCCGTGCACCGCCAACCGCATCATGCCGTCATGCGCCCTGGATACAACGCTGGACGGCGCACCCGCGGCGCGGCGGCAGTCCAATACCCTGACGGGCCTGTCAGAGCAAAGGCGGCCTGATAGCGTTAGAATGCGCGTTTGGTTTTGCTGTACCGGCTCGTCGCCGGGGCTCAAGACGTCAACTAGATAGATGGTCGCGGCGATAAAGTCAGATTTACCGGCTTCTTCGAAACCCGCGTCAGTCGGAGTTCGCCAATTTATGCGAGTCATCCTTGCTCAACCCCGCGGCTTTTGTGCGGGTGTTGTTCGTGCAATCGAAATCGTCGATCGCGCATTACAGCAACACGGCGCACCCGTGTATGTTCGCCACGAGATTGTTCACAATCGCCACGTGGTGGACAACCTGCGCCAGAAAGGCGCGCGCTTTGTCGAAGAACTCGATGAAGTGCCGCATGGCGCCGTGGCGATTTTCAGCGCGCACGGTGTCGCGCAGACCGTCGAGCGCGACGCGGAACAGCGCGGCCTCGACGTGCTCGACGCAACCTGCCCGCTCGTGACCAAGGTTCACGTGCAAGGACGCCAATATGTGGCGGCGGGTCGTACCCTGATTCTGATTGGCCACGCCGGCCATCCGGAAGTGGAAGGCACGATCGGCCAAATCCCCGGCAAGGTGCTGCTGGTGCAGAGCGAGGCCGAAGTCGCCCAGCTGGACCTGCCGCTCGATACGCCGCTTGCGTACGTCACGCAGACTACGCTGTCGGTCGACGACACACGTGGCATCATCGACGCCCTGCTGCGCCGTTTCACCGACATCGTCGGTCCCGACACGCGCGACATCTGCTACGCCACGCAAAATCGCCAGGCGGCGGTGCGCGAGTTGAGCAAAGAAGTCGATGTGCTGCTGGTGGTGGGCGCGACCAATAGTTCGAACTCGAACCGGCTGCGCGAAATCGGCAGCGAAACCGGCGTGGCGAGTTACCTCGTCGCCGACGGTTCGGAAGTAAAGCCGGAGTGGTTTGCCAACGTGCAAACTGTCGGCATTACGGCCGGTGCTTCGGCACCGGAAGAAATGGTGAAGAACGTAATCGATGCGCTGCGCGCATTGGGGCCCGTCGATGTCACGACGATGGCGGGCCGTGAAGAAAAAGTCGAATTCAAGTTGCCATCGAAACTGATGCAACCACTCGCTGCACGCGAAGTTTAAGGAGGACGTCTTGTCTATTCCGCTGCTACAGAAAGTCCGGGTCGGCGCCTACATCATGCGCCAGCATATGTCTGGCAACAAACGCTACCCGCTCGCATTGATGCTGGAACCGCTGTTCCGCTGCAATCTTGCCTGCAATGGCTGCGGCAAGATCGATTATCCGGATCCCATCCTGAATCAACGTCTGTCGCTCGAAGAATGCCTTGGCGCAGTCGACGAATGCGGCGCACCGGTGGTGTCGATTGCAGGCGGCGAGCCGCTCCTGCACAAGGAAATGCCGCAGATCGTGAAGGGCATCATCGCGCGCAAGAAGTTCGTGTACCTGTGCACGAATGCATTGCTGATGGAAAAGAAGATGGACGACTACGAGCCGAATCCGTACTTCGTCTGGTCGGTTCACCTCGACGGCGATAAGGAAGCGCACGACCACTCGGTGTCGCAGGAAGGCGTGTACGAAAAAGCTGTCGCCGCCATCAAGGAAGCGAAACGCCGTGGTTTCCGCGTGAACATCAACTGCACGCTGTTCAACGACGCCGTGCCGGAACGCGTGGCCGCCTTCTTCGATACGCTCGGCCCGATGGGCGTGGACGGCATCACCGTCTCGCCGGGTTATGCGTATGAGCGCGCGCCGGATCAGCAGCACTTCCTGAATCGCGACAAGACCAAGCAGCTGTTCCGTGAGATTTTCAAGCGCGGCAACAACGGCAAGAACTGGTCGTTCAGCCAGTCGGGCATGTTCCTCGACTTCCTGGCCGGCAATCAGACCTACGAGTGCACGCCTTGGGGCAACCCGGCGCGTACCGTGTTCGGCTGGCAGAAGCCGTGCTATCTGGTCGGCGAAGGCTACGTGAAGACCTTCAAGGAATTGATGGAAACCACGGAGTGGGAGAAGTACGGCACGGGCAACTACGAGAAGTGCGCGGATTGCATGGTGCACTGCGGCTTCGAGGCGACTGCCGTGATGGATACGGTGGCCCACCCGTTGAAGGCATTGAAGGTCAGCCTGCGCGGTCCGAAGACTTCGGGCGCCTTCGTGAAGGACATTGCTCTGGATAAGCAACGTCCGGCCGAGTACGTCTTCTCGCGCCACGTCGAAATCAAGCTGGAAGAGATCGGGCGTGCGGGTACGGGCAAGAAGGTGCAGACGGCGGCTTCCGCTTCCGCGCATTAATTGTTATGAGGGGCGGCTGAGTGCCGCTCCTGATGCAGTTTTGTCCGTTCCCTGCTGGATATATTGCAAAAAAAGCGCGCTGGCCTGAATGCCACCGCGCTTTTTCTTTTCCTGCGACCTGGGCTCGTTTAGCCGCCGCTTCGGGCGTTATGCGCAGTCAGGAACTTGATCAGCCCGTCGATGCCGCCTTTGGAAATCTGATCGGCGAACTGCGTCTGATAAACCTGAATCAGCCACGCGCCCATCATGTTGATGTCGTAAATTTTCCAACCGTTGGCACCCTTGGTCAGCCGGTAATCGATGGCGTCATCGCCACCATTGCTGATCACGTGCGACTGCACCACCAGGTCCTTGGCGCCGGCCGGCACCGTGACGGGCAAGAACTTGAACTTCACGTCCTGATCGCGCAACTGCGAAAGCGATGCGGCATAGGTGCGTACCAGTAGCAGCGTAAACTGGTCGTATAACTGCTTCTGCTGTTCCGGGGTCGCCGTACTCCAGGCCTTCCCTACCGCGATTCGCGTGGTCCGCTGAAAATCGGTAGCCGGCACAAAGCGCGTCTGAACCAGTTCGGTAATCTTGGCCATATCGCCACCGCGGGCCTGCGGATCGGCCTTCATCGCGGCGACGGTGCCTTCAACGGCGGTCTTCACCACGGCATCAGGCGCGCTTTGCGCATAGGCCGCCGTGGACACCACGGCCGCAGCCAGAAAAGCAGACAGATAACGTTTCATACGCTCGCCACAACCCAAAAAAGTAAGCGCCGGCTGGCTCAAGAGCCCACGGCGAAAGCAGGATAGACCAGTATACCGATATTGCGTTCCCACCCCAGCCTCGACGCCCGGGAGCCTGCCTTGCTACCGAAGTGGAGCCGATTCGCTCCGGCTCTGTATACTTGTGCACTTTCGTCAAAAACACCACTCGTGATAAGGCCCCCTCCGCCTACATGCTGAAGTCATCTATCGTCCGTCTCGTCGCCTATTCGGTGCGCCATCCGTTACGGATCATCGCCCTGTCCGTCGTGCTCGCCATACTGAGCAGCATCTACGTCGCCCATAACTTCAAGATCAACACGGACATCAGCCGTCTCATCGAGACCGACAAGCAATGGTCGTCGCTCGAAAACGCCATGGATAAGGCGTTCCCCGACCGGGGCGATACGGTGCTGGTAGTGGTCGAAGCCCGCGCGCCGGAGTTTGCCGATGCCGCCGCCAATGCGCTGACGGCCGCGCTCAAAGCCGATTCCAAGGAGTTCGTCGCGGTGTCGCAACCTGCCGGCGGCCCCTTCTTCGATCACAACGGCCTGCTGTTCCCATCCACCGATGAAGTCCTCTCGACGACCTCGCAGCTCGTTCAATCGCGTCCGCTCGTCAATGCACTTGCGCACGATCCGAGCCTGACCGGCCTCGCCGGCACGCTCACCACGAGTCTGTTGCTGCCGCTCCAGCTTGGGCAGGTGAAGTTGGCCGACATGAGCCATCTGCTGTCGCAAAGCGCCACCACGCTCGACCGCGTGCTGGCTGGCCAGCCGGCGGCGTTCTCGTGGCGTGCGCTGGTCGACAAGGGCGTCGCCACGGATCCGGCGCGCGCCTTCGTCACGGTGCAGCCGGTTGTGAACTACGACGCGCTGGAGCCGGGCGCGAGCGCGTCGAAAGCGATCCGCGCCACCGCCGCTTCGCTGCATCTCGATACGCGCTACGGCGCCACGGTCCGTCTGACCGGCCAACAGCCGCTCGCGGATGAAGAATTCGCGTCGGTCCAGGACGGCGCCGTCCTCAACGGCATCGGCACCTTCATCGTCGTACTGGTCATTCTTTGGCTGGCGCTGCGCTCGGGCCGCATGATCCTCGCCGTGTTCATCACGCTGTTCGTCGGGCTTGCGATCACCGCGGCGCTCGGCCTGCTGATGGTCGGCGCGCTCAATATGATTTCGGTCGCCTTCATGGTGCTGTTCGTCGGGCTCGGGGTCGATTTCGGCGTGCAGTTCGGCGTCAAATACCGTGAGGAGCGCAATCGGGACGACCGCCTTTCCGCCGCCCTGATGCATACCGCGCACAGCATCGGCGTGCCGCTGACGCTCGCAGCCGTAGCGGTCGCGCTGAGCTTCTTCTCGTTCCTGCCGACGGCTTATCGCGGCGTGTCGGAATTGGGCGAGATCGCCGGTGTCGGCATGTTCGTCGCGTACTTCACCAACATGACGCTGCTGCCGGCGCTGCTGAAGATCTTCAACCCGCCGGGCGAAGCCGCTTCACCCGGCTTCAAGCAACTCGCCCCGGTCGACGATTTCCTCGACCATCATCGCAAGCCGGTGCTGATCGGCACGCTGCTCGTCGTGATCGGCGCCACGCCCTTGCTCACGCATCTGCGTTTCGACTTCAACCCGTTGCACTTGAAAGACCCGCATACGGAATCGATGGCGACGCTGCTGTCGCTGAAAGATTCGCCGGAAGCGGCGGTCAACAACGTGCACGTGCTGGCGCCGACGCTGGCGGATGCGGACCAGAAGGCCGCCCATTTGCGCACGCTGCCGGAAGTGGGCCGCGTGACCACGCTCGACACCTTCGTTCCGGCTGAGCAGCAGCAAAAGCTGATGCTGATTGCGAGTGCCGCACAGCAACTCTTGCCTGCGCTGCAGCAACAGCCCGCCCCTCAAGCCACGGACGCGGTGCGCGTCGCCGCATTGAAGCGCGCGTCGAACCAGCTCTCGCTCGCCGCCGACGATCACCCGGGCCCGGGCGCCGCCGAAGCCAAGCATCTGTCGGCCACGCTGCAGAAGCTGGCCGCCGCCGACGCCGCCACGCGCGACCGTGCCGAAACCGCGATGTCCGAGCCGCTGCGCATCGCGCTGAAGCAACTGGCGGATCTGCTGCAGCCCACCGAGATTACGCGCGACAACCTGCCCAAGGAGATCTCAAAGGATTGGGTTTCGAAAGACGGCCACGCGCTCGTCGACATTGCGCCGAAGGTCAAACCCGGCGTCGATCCGAACGACGACGCGATGCTCGCCCGCTTCGCCCACGCGGTGAAGAAGGCGGAGCCGGGTGCGATCGGCGGTCCGATCTCGATCCTGCATTCCGCGGACACGATCATCAAGGCCTTCCTGCAGGCTGCCTGTTGGGCCTTGCTGTCGATCGCGATTCTGCTGTGGATTGCATTGCGGCGACTCAGCGACATGCTGCGCACGCTGGTTCCGTTGCTGGTATCGGCGCTGGTGACATTGGAGTTGTGCGTGGTGTTCGGCATGCCGCTGAACTTCGCGAACATCATTGCGTTACCGCTGATGCTCGGCGTGGGCGTAGCATTCAAGATTTACTTCGTCATGGCGTGGCGCCACGGGCAGACTAGCCTTTTGCAGTCGAGCCTTACGCATGCCGTATTGTTCAGCGCGGCGACCACGGCGACGGCGTTCGGCAGCCTCTGGCTTTCGCACCATCCGGGTACGTCGAGTATGGGGCGCTTGCTGGCACTCTCATTGTTTTGCACACTGATCGGTGCGGTGGTGTTCCAACCCGTGCTGATGGGCAAGCCGCGCCAACGTCGCGGAAAGCAGAAAGGAATCTAGGCATGAAGCTGCGAACCACCGTGCTGGCGCTCGCCGCCACCGGGCTGATCTCTGGTTGCGCGACCGGGCCCGACCGCAAACCGGGCGACCCGTTCGAGCCGGCCAACCGCGTGATTTTCAAGTTCAACGACGGTTTGGACCGCTTCGTCGCCGTTCCGGTCGCCAAGGGATACCAGAAAGTGACGCCGCAGCCCTTGCGCACCGCGGTCAGCAACTTCTTCTCGAATCTGGGCGACCTGACCAACGCCGCCAACAACCTGTTGCAATTGAAGATCACGGACGCGACGGAAGACATCGTGCGCTTCGCGTTCAACTCGACCTTCGGCCTCGGCGGCCTGCTCGACTGGGCGACGCCGGCCGGCTTGCCGAAGCACCACCAGGACTTTGGTCTGACGCTGGGCCACTGGGGCATCCCATCGGGCCCGTACCTTGTGCTGCCGCTATTTGGTCCAAGCACGGTGCGTGACAGCATGGGTCTGGTGGTGGATGTGAAGTTCAACCCGCTGAACTACATCGAGCCGGCGGTACGCAATCCGCTGTACGTGCTGCAATTCGTGAGCGTACGTTCCGACTTGCTGGGGGCATCCAGCCTGCTGGAGCAGGCTGCGCTGGACAAGTATTCATTCGTCCGCGACGCCTATACGCAGCAACGCAAAGCGCGGCTGCGCGGCACGAGCGACAACGCCGCACCGCTCCCGAACTACGACGACGAGGGCGGCAACTCCGGCGCAGCCGCGCCCGCCAAGGGCGCTTCGGGCGCAGCGACCGGCGTGCCCGACTACACGGACCCAGGCGACGCCGCTGAGGCCCCGAACGCCGCGTCAGGAAGCGCCACAGGCGCCCCGGCGGGCGTACCGAACTACACGGACCCGGGCGACACACCGAGCGCCCCAGCGGCCGCGTCGAGCGCGGTGCCTGCGGCACCGACCGCCCAACCCGCGCCCACGGGCAAGAAGCTGCCGGAGCCAGCACCAGCACCGCAGTAAGGAATCAAATCAGACGCTTTGGAGCGCACTGCGCTCCAAAGAAAAGCAGACCGAAGAAGACGGGATGGTTTCAAGAAGTACCGCGTCGGCGCGCGAAGCGCCGCCGGAAGTATGACGGCCTTGTCACTGAGGCGGAGTGTGCGAGGAGACAGATTCCAGATGCACCACTACCGTGGCTGCGCGGGGGACCCGCTTAATAATTAGCGGTTTGAGCCGCTTTCTTTTGCCTACTTTTCTTTGCGGCCGGCAAAGAAAAGTAGGTGCCGCCCCGCACAGGGGCAACGCTAATAAACCACTAACTAACACAATAAGGAAAGGCAAAAAAAACAAACCTTAATGCAGACTCTCAACCTCAGCCCGCGCAGCGCCAACCTCATCATCAGAGCCAGCCGCAGCCTGCAAAGGCAAAGACGCCCCCTGATACCTGGCAAACGCCTCATCCGCATACCGAATCTGCGTTCGCCCATGAGGCGCCGGCTCACCCTTCTCATCGAGATTAACGAACACCATCTTCTCGACGGTCAAAATACTCTTCCGGGTAATCTTGTTGCGCACTTCGCACCGAAGCGTAATAGACGTACGACCAAAATGCGTAGCCGTCATCCCGAGTTCAATGATGTCTCCCTGCCTCGCGGAGCTGACAAAATTAATCTCGGACATGAACTTGGTCACAACCCGCTGGTTGTCGAGCTGACAGATTGCATAGATAGCGGCTTCTTCGTCGATCCAGCGCAGGAGGCTGCCACCGAACAGCGTACCGTTGGGGTTGAGATCTTCGGGCTTGACCCACTTCCTGGTATGAAAATTCATCTGGTACTCCGTGTCTGAAGGCACCAAGGTTGGACTGGCGCCCGAACCTAGGGTTAACACTGACATTGTACCAAATATAAGGGTTTCCCCTAGTATTTCAACAGACACTGAATTACCAGCGAAGAGCGGCACCGCAGCCACCGCAAACGGCACCCCTCAAGCAACCCCAAACCGCAAAACCCCCGCCTCGCCCATCGCATGCCGCGCCTGCACCAGCGAGGTCCGCGCCGCCCGCGCATCGACCGCGACCTGAATCAGCGCTCCGATCTGCGACGGCTGCCGCAGCAGCTCCCGCAAAATCGGCCCTAACGCAGTCGTGCCGTCGTCGCGCAAGCCCGCCGTTGCAGCCGAAGGCAGGGTCCGCCACGCCGGATCGACAATCGCGCGGCACACCGCAAAAGGCAGCCCATGCGCGGCGGCCGTGGCGCCGGCAATGTGCGATTCCATGTCGACGGCCAAAGCGCCCGTCGAGCGATGCAGCACGCCCTTGTCGTCAGCGCTGACTAAAGGCGCGGTCACCGCCGCCATCAGGCCGCGTCGCAAACGTGCCGCGAGCGGTCCCGTCGATAATGCGGCGGCGAGCCTGTCGGCCCATGGCCGGTCAGTCTCGAGCCGCCCAAATGGTCCCTCGACAGCCTCCGCAACGATCAGCGTGCCCGGCGCCAGATCGGGCGCCAAACCACCCGCCGTGCCGAAACTGACAATCCCCGAGCAACCGCGCGCGACCGCTGCACTCAACGCCCGCTCAAGCAGATCGGCGCGCGCCGCGTAGACCACCTCGACACCGTTGCCGCGCGCGATGCGCGCCTCGAACGCCATCCCCGTCACCACGATCACCGGCAACGCGCCGTGGCCGATACCGGCTGCCGGCGTGGTCGAAAACGTCATCCGTTACATCCCGACCGCGACGCGCGTCAGCCCGTTGCGTTTCAGATGACGGAAACGGGCCAGCGCCCACAACGGGAAGAACTTGCGATAGCCGTGATAACGCAGATAGAACACGCGCGGGAACCCCGTCGCCGTGAAGCGCGTTTCGTCCCAAAGGCCATGCTCGCGCTGTTCGCGCTGCAAATACGCGACGCCGCGCGCCACCGCCTCGTGATTGACCTCGCCCGCCGCCATCAGGCCCATCAGCGCCCACGCGGTTTGCGAAGCGGTGCTCGGCGCGCGCTCGTAGCCGCGATAGTCGAGCTTGTAGCTCTCGCCGCCCTCACCCCAGCCGCCGTCCTCGTTCTGGATCGACAGAAGCCACTGCGCGGCGCGCTTCATGCGCGGGTCGTCGTGCGGCAAACCGGCGGCGTTCAGCGAACACAGCGCGGTCCACGTGCCGTAGATGTAGTTAAGGCCCCAGCGTCCGTACCAGCTGCCGTCCGCTTCCTGTTCCTTCAGCATGTAATCGAGCGCGCGCTGCGCCGGTTCGCTGGTCTTCGGAAATTCGCCGAGTTGCGCGAGCATCGACAGGCAGCGGCCGGAGACATCCGCGGTTGGCGGGTCGAGCAGCGCGCCATGATCGGAGAACGGAATGTTGTTCAGGTAGTACTGCGTGTTTTCCGGTTCGAACGCACCCCAGCCGCCGTCGCTGCTTTGCATGCCGACCACCCATTCGCGCGCCCGCGCAATGGCTTCGCGATCCACATCCGATTGCGTCAGCGCCGCCGAGCGCTGCATTGCCATCGCCACGACCGCCGTATCGTCGACGTCCGGATAGTGTGCGTTGTTGTACTGGAACGCCCAGCCGCCGGGACGCACATTCGGACGGCGCGAGATCCAGTCGCCGCGCACGTCGAGAATCTGCAGCGGACGCAGCCATGCGAGCCCGCGTTCAGCCGCTTGCTCGGCATGCGCTTCGCCGGTTTCGAGCAGCGCGTGCGCCACGAGCGAGGTATCCCATACCGGCGACAGACAGGGCTGACAATATGCTTCGTCATCCTTGATAACCAGCAGCTTTTCGATCGACTGGCGTGCAATCGCGCGGTTCGGATGATCTGCCGGGTAGCCGAGCACGTCGTACATCATCACCGAGTTGGCCATGGCCGGGAAAATCGCGCCGAGGCCGTCTTCACCGTTCAGCCGTTCGTCGACAAAGCGCACGGCTTCGCGCACCGAGCGCTCGCGCGTCACCTTGGGGAACAGGCCGTCGACCATACGCAACATGACGTCCACCCCGCTGAAGAAGCGGAACCAGCCCTGATGCTGATGCGGCGCCCGCTCACGCATGCCGGTGTTCACCGGCGCGCCGCGGAACAGCTCGTCGATACGCACCCGACGGGGATTGCGCGCCACCGGCCGCTTCGCGTTCAGCACCAGCAGCGGCACGATCACCGTACGCGCCCAGTACGACACCTTCGACAGATGGAACGGGAACCACGACGGCAACAGCATGATTTCCACGGGCATCATCGGCACGGCGCGCCAGGACACCACGCCGAACAGCGCAAGCAGAATCCGCGTGAACACGTTCACCGTTTCCGCGCCGCCGTTCGCCAGAATCGCTTCGCGAGCGCGAACCATGTGCTCGGCATCCGGCGAGTCGCCGATCATTTTCAGTGCGAAGTACGCCTTCACGCTGGCGCTGATATCGAGCGCGCCGTCGGTGAAGAGCGGCCAGCCGCCGTCCGCCATCTGGATGCGGCGCAGATAGCGGGCGATCTTCTGCTCCAGTTCCAGGTTCGGCGTCTCACCGAGATAGTGGACGAGGAGCACGTATTCGGCGGGAATCGTCGCGTCGGCTTCGAGTTCGTAGACCCAGTGGCCGTCCGGATTCTGCGCGGCGAGGATTGCGTCGGTGGCGCGCGTGATCGCGGCATCGAGCGACGTTGCGACCGCTTGCGACGCGGTAGCGGATGCGGCATCCGGCATCAGGTTCGGCACATTCGGCGCCGCCTCGGCGAATCCAGGCAGGACGGCGTCCAGCGGCTGAGCTTGAGATAAGTCGTTCATCGGCGTTCCATCGGTTGATTCAGCAGCGTGTCCGCGGCCTTCTGGCCGGAGCGGATCGCCCCTTCGATCGTCGCGGGCAGGCCGGTAGCCGTCCAGTCGCCCGCGAGCATCAAATTGTTCCAGCGAGTGCGCGTGCCGGGGCGCAGCGTTTCCTGATCCGGCAAAGCGGCAAACATCGCGCGTGGTTCCGTCACGACCTGCCAGGCCGGCAGTGGCTCGACCGGCAGATTGGCGGCCTGAGCCACTTCGGCCCAGACGGTTTTGGCGAGCGCTTCGTGCGGTGTGTCGAGCAGACGCTCGGCGGCGTTCACGGTGACCGACACGCGGCCCTCGAAGGCGAACAGCCAGGTGGCCGTTGCATTGAGCAGCCCCGTGACCGGCGCCATACCGAACGGCGGCTCGACGGCAAAATGCACACTGACGTTTGCCGCGAAGCGAGCGGGCGAGCGCAAGCCGGGCACGAGCGTCTGGGCAACGTCCGGCGGCACCGCGAGCACCACGGCCTGGTTCGCGTCGAGCGCGATGCTTTCGTCCGCGAAATTCAGTGCCGAGACACGCGCCGGGCCGGTGTCGGCAAACACCATATCCTGCAGACGCGAGCCGAGCCGGATTGCCGCGCCGCCATGCTGCAACAGACGCAGCGCCGGGTCGACAAACGCACTGCTCAAACCATTGCGCGCTATCAGCGGCCGGCACGCGAGACCGCCGGCAACGAGCGTTTCCCTGACCATCGCACCCGTCAGCTCCGCCGACGCCTCACGCGGCTCGACATTGAGCATTGCGAGAAACAGCGGCCGCAGCAGACGGTCCCACAGCGGACCATTGCAACGCATGGTCTGCGCGACAGTGCGCGCGGGCTTCGCGAACAGCAGCGGCAGCAGCGTCAGATAGTCGCTCGGGCCGGTATTGGGCACACGCGCGTTCGCGTCGAAGATCCACCAGGGCAGCAGGCCCGGCGACATGCGTACGATCCAGCGCGCCTGCGTCGCGAGATCCACGAACGGATAGTCGGGCTGGGCCGGGCCGACCAGTTCGTCGGCGGCGCCGATCGCGCGCACGTAGTTGAGCGTGGCGGTATTGCCCGACAGCACCATGTGATTGCCGCTATCGAGGGTCGCGCCCAGTTGGGCGTCGTAATACGAACGGCAACGGCCGCCAGCCTCGGACGCCGCCTCATGCAGCACGACTTGCGCACCGCGGCGCTGCAATTGCACCGCTGCGGCCAGGCCGGCGAGGCCGGCGCCAATCACATGGATGAGCTTCGGCATCAGCTCAGAAGAGCGCGTAACGCGCGACGATCCACAGCATGCGCAGTTTCGGCTTGCTGACCTTCGTACGCGGAATATCGAAACCGCGCTCGAGCGTTCGTTCGAGCAGCACGCGATAGACCCCCGACATGATGCGCGGCGCACGCACGTGGTTGCGCGGCTCGCGATCCATGATCGCGTCGGAAGCGGCGAAATGTTCCTTGGCCCGCTCAGCGAGCGTGGCGCAAACACGCGGCAGCGACGGATCGTCGGCGATCTGCGTGGGGCTCGTCACAGCGATGCCTTCGCGCGCCAGCAATTCGTGCGGCAGGTAGCAGCGGTTGATGCCGGCGTCTTCGTCGATGTCGCGCAGGATATTGGTCAGTTGCAGCGCACGGCCCAGATGATGCGCGAGCAGATGGCCCGGCTCTTCCTGCATCCCGAATATCCTCACCGATAGACGGCCCGCCGCACTGGCGACCCGGTCGCAGTACAGGTCGAGCGTAGCCTCGTCGGGGGCGCAAATGTCGGCGGCGGCATCCATCGCCATGCCGTCGATCATCGCGTGAAAATCTTCGCGTTGCAGGTGAAACGTATGAATGTGCCGCGTCAGCGCGCGCAACGACGCGCGCGGTGCGCCGGCATAGCACGCGTCGATGTCGGCGCGCCAGCGCTCGAGCGCGGCGGCGCGTTCGGCGCGCGGCAGATCGCTGTCGGCGATATCGTCGACAGCGCGGCAAAAGGCGTAGACCTGATACATCGCATCGCGCTGCGCGGCCGGCAGGATGCGCATCGCAAGATAAAACGAGCTGCCGGACGTGGCGGCAGCGGCGTCGATTTCTGTATCGTCCACGACAAGATTGGAAACAGCCAAGACGATCTCCGCTGGAGGCGCCCGCTGAAAGGCGTTCAAGAAGTTTTAATGCCTACTGCGCAACGCAGATGGCCCGCGCGCGCGGACACGCGCGAAACACCCGGCAGGGATGCCGGAAACGGCGAAAAGTATAACAACGTTTGTGAGATGCCGCAGTTTCCGGGGCGAATAAGGGGCCGGAAGAGCGGCCGGGGACGCCTGGTGGCAGGCCTTCCCGCCAGGCGCCTCGCGCCGGCATGGCCGGAAAACTCAGGAGAAAGCCACCGAGCGGTTGCGTCCCTGTCGTTTCGCACTATAGAGCGCCGCGTCGGCTTCGTTGATGAGCACGTCGTACGCCGGCACGCCCACGCGCGCAGCCGCGCCGCCGACGCTGGCCGTCACCGGCACGCTCGTGCCCTGGACTTCGACCGGCGTGTCGGCGATCGTGCAACGAATCTTTTCCGCGACCCGCATGGCGTCTTCGAGCGGCGTACACGGCAGCAGCAACGCAAATTCCTCGCCGCCGAAGCGCCCGAAGGTATCCTGCGCCCGCACCACTTCGGCGACGCGCTGCGCCATGACGCGCAACACCGTATCGCCGACCCCGTGGCCAAACTGGTCGTTGATTTTCTTGAAGTGGTCGAGATCGAACAGCAGGACGGACATCTCGCCGCCATAGCGCTGCCAGCGCGTGTATTCATCGCGCAGGCGCGCTTCGAAGTAACGCCGGTTGGCGATCCCCGTCAACCCGTCGCGGTCCGCGTATTCCTGCAACTTGGCTACCGCTTCTTCCCGTTCGCGCTGCACGATGCTGACGTGCGTGACATCGGAGATCGTCACGCACACGGCCACCACCTCGCGATCGCGCATGAGCGGCATGAACGTGAGGTCCTGCTGCATGAAATCGACGCCGCCGGTAATCGGCCGGTCGTGGTCGAACTTGAAGAGATAGGGGCGCTGCTCCCACGAACTGAACGCGAAGCTGCCGAGCTGAAATACGCTTTCGATCTTGCGCGACAGCCACACGCGCGGCAATTCCGGAAAATGCGTAAACAGCGATTTGCCGACCACCTGTTCCTGCGACAACCCGCTGTGGTCCTGCATGAAGCGGTTCCACATCAGCACGTTCATCTCGCGATCGAGCACGAAGATGCCGAAACCCACACGTTCGACAACCAGGTCGCTCAACGAGTCCACAGGCACATTCATAAGCTGGATAGCAACTCGTCGAGCGCCTCGTTCATATGGCGGATCGATTCTTCGGCCATCAGCATCACGAGGTGCGCGCGGAAGCTCTGATCCTCGAGCGCAAAGTTGACTTCCACCAGCAGCGCAACTTCCCATTGCAGGACGCCGGGCTGGAATACGTCGTCGAGCGTCATGGCTTCGCCGAGCAGGCCCGGCGCGGAGAACACCGGCGTGCGGCCGAGCTGGTCGAGAATGCACGAGACACACGCGCCCGTCAGCACGTTCGCGACGTCGAATACGAGTTCCTGCTGGCTCACCGCCTCGTAGCTCGAACGCGAATAGGGATCGCTCACCAGCGCACATAGCTGGTCGATGCTGTCGCTGCGGCAGATCACCAGCGCTTCGCCCTTGATGTCGGAACGAAAACCCTGACGCACCGCGCTCACCGTGTCCTCGATCCCGGTCATTTCGCGTAGCGCCGCTGCCGCCTCGCTCACCGCCACCACCTTCACGCGCGGCACCGACAATTCGATAAACGCATCGAGCAGACGCGCGAGACGCGTCGCGGCCTGACCCATCGCCAGATTGGCGACCTCCTGCAGCGCGTCGCGCCGGTCTTCGGTGAGGACTGGCTCAGACATACAACCCGTACTCCTTGAGGATGGGAAGTACCGCCTCGGGCGTCACGGGCTTGGCGATGAATGCGGCGGCGCCGAGCGCGCGCACGCGCGACTGGGCCATCGGTTGAACATCGGCGGAAACGACAATGACGAAGGTGTTCAGGTCCTCATGCTGCAAGGCTTCCAGCACCTGATAGCCGGTCATGTCCGGCATCGTCAGATCGAGGAACATCACCGACGCCTTGCCTTCGCGATACAGGCCGAGCGCTTCACGCCCATTCGTCGCGTAGGACACGTCGACATCCCAGTCCGGCGGCAATGCCTTGGTGAGCACCTTGCGGGCAAGCAATGAATCGTCGGCGATCACAATGGGCAAAGGCATGGGCGGGTCGGTAAGCAGAATAAGCTCTTGCGCGTTAACGGCGGATAGAGGCAGTTTCTTTAGCGCGCAGTCTGTCGACTAGCGGTAAAGCGAGCTGAAGCTTGCGAGAATGCAGCTTGCAAACGAGCGGGGAGAGAGCGCACTGCGGCGCTTTTGACGGAAGCCGTGGGCGCGCATGGATGCGTGCGAGCACGGTGGACGACGGCTATGACCGGCATGTTCGAAGCCTACCCCGTAGATGAATCCGCGCGGCTTCACGGATCGGGCTGGTCCCCTTGCCGCGCGCCTGATTCCGCGAACGCCTTCGGTCACGCGTTGTGCGCGTTGTCTGGCGGCCCTCGCGGCAGATGCATCCGAACATGGCGGACACATTATTTGTGATGACGGCGATTTTCGAAGTAAAACGGCGGAAAGGCAATACGCCAATTTCGCTTTGATTAAAGAGATTTTCCCATTGGACACTGCTTATGAAAATATTTTGGTAGATTTCGAAGGCTTTCTTTTGCATTTATACTTTTGTGTACGTTTGCGCTTCTCGATTTGTCACTGATTCAAACGGCAGACAAATCATGGCGCGACCATGAGTCACAGATACCCGGCCTGCCGCTGCCTGTCTATGCTTTTTGTATGAAACCGATTTCCGGCCCGATTTCTCGCCCTTTCGTTCCGAACGACCTTCGCGTTATCGACCATGACACCTGACCGGTTCGACCCGCCCGAAGCGAGCCGCAGCCCCGCTAGCCGCCCGGACGAGGCGCGTTTCCCGGCCGTGCCGGAGCAGAATTTCCATGTCCGCCGCATCACGCTGATCGCGTTGTTGATCACAGCCATTGTGCTGCCGTGCGTGTACGTCGCGGCAATGGCGTTCAGCGATCTGCGCACCCGCATGGCCGACGCAACCGACGTGACGCTGCGCACCGTGCGCGTGGCGGAAGAACATGCGTTGAAAGTGTTCGACATGAACGAGACGCTGGACGCGCGCGTCGTGGATCTGACGCAAGGTCTGGACGACAACGGCGTGCGCGCGCAGGAACGCGAGATTCACGAGAAGCTGCGCACGATGGGCGGCGGCTACCCGCAGGTTGCGGCCGTATCGATTTTCGGCCACGAGGGCGACCTGCTCGCCACCAGCCGTTTCTATCCCGCTCCAGTGCTGTCGATTGCCGAGCGCGACGATTTCATCGGCATTCGGGACAGCAAGAGCCTCGAGCATGTCTCGAAGGTAATGGCGGGACACGTGACGGGCGAACAGCTATTCAATACCGGCGTGGAGCGTCGCGCCGCCGACGGCTCGTTTGCCGGGGTCGTCTCTGTCGCGCTGCGGCCCAGCTATTTCGACGCGTTCTACCGCGAATTACTTGGCGGCAACGGCAGCACGCCGATGACCATGAGCCTGCTGCGCGCCGATGGCGCAATCCTCGCGCACTATCCGCGCCGCCTGGGCGAGCCGCTCGCGCTGGGACCGACTTCGCCACTGGCCAAAGCACTGGCGCAGGGGCGGCGAGCCGGCGTCGTACGGATGCATTCCGACATTGACGGCGACAACGTGATCCTCGCGTTCCGGCGCGTGGGCGCCTATCCGGTCTACGTGTCGTGCGCCTATCGCACCGCGGCGATCTGGGGCGCCTGGTACCGGCACCTGAGCGTGCTGATCCTGTCGATGTTCACGCCGTCCATCGTGCTGTGGTGTGTCATCTGGCTATCGCTGCGCCGCCTTGGCGCCGAAGAAGAAGCGTGGGAGCGCTGGCAGGCCGAAGCCTCGATGCGCCGCTCGATCGAATCCGCGTATCGCCAGTCGCGCAAGATGGAGGCGCTCGGCAACCTGGTCGGCAGCGTGGCGCACGATTTCAACAACCTGCTCATGGTCGTTTCGGCCAACGTGCAGATCGCCCGGCGGCGCGGCACGCCGGGGCTCGACCGCGAGTTGTCGGCGATCGAGCGGGCACTCAAGAGCGGCCAGTCGCTTACCCGGCAATTGCTCGGCGTCGCGCGCAAGCAGCCGTTGCGCAGCGAGACGCTGGCGCTCGAGCGCTGGCTGCCGGCCTGCCGCGAGCTGCTGCGCGCGTCGCTCGGCGCGAAGATTTCGCTGGTGATCGACATCGGCGTCAATATCTGGCCGATGCGTGTCGACGTCGCCGAGCTCGAACTCGCGCTGATCAACGTCGCCGTGAACGCGCGCGACGCCATGCCCAACGGCGGCCGCTTCACCGTTCGAGCCGCCAATATCACTTTTCGCCGCGAAGATGGCTTTCCGTTGACGGGCGACTTCGTGCAGCTCTCGCTCGAGGACACCGGCAGCGGCATGCCGCCTGAAGTGCTCGCACGCGCCTTCGAACCGCTTTATACGACGAAGCCCACCGGCATGGGCACCGGTCTCGGACTGCCGCAGGTTTTCGCCTTCTGCGAGCGTTCCGGTGGCCTTGCCGCGATCGACAGCGCAATCGGTGCGGGCACCTCGGTGCGGCTCTATCTGCCGCGCGCCACGGCCGAGCCCGAGGCCGAAGTGCCGGCCGAGACGGGCGTCGAGGAAAGCAGCACGCCGCCCGGCTTGCGCATTCTGCTGGTCGAGGACAACGATGAGGTGGCTGCCGGCACCGAAGCTCTGCTGCAGATGATGGGCCATCAGGTCACCAGCGTGTCCAACGCGGACACCGCGCTGCGCCTGTTCGACGACGCCCACGCGAAGCAGGCACGCACCGGCAGGCCGTTGCCCTTCGATCTGGTGCTGTCGGACATCCACATGCCCGGCACGATGAACGGTATCGACCTTGCCGAGGCCGTGCTGGCTTTCGACACGCGGCTGCCGGTCATCCTCGTCACCGGCTACGCGGAAGAACTCGACCGCGCGCGGCATGTGAACGTGCGGGTGCTATCCAAACCTTTCGATATCGCGGTACTGGAAACGCTCCTGCAAGACGTTCAGCGCGATCTGGGGCAAACGGGCGCCGATCCGGCCGCGGCGTCGCATCCGGCCGGATAGATCCAGGCGGGTTCGCGCCGCCGTCAATTACCAAGCTTGTAAAAGCGCAGTAGCGGTACGCCGCGGTTTCCACCTACGCCAATCGGTGTCGACGGCCAGCAGCAGGCGCGCGGGACCATCCTGCGGGCCCGGCATGATCGTTGCGACGTTTCTGAAGGAGGCCGACGCGCTCTTGCGCCGTCTATTTCAGCAAAACCGTCGGGAGGCAGCTATGCGACACACTGTGATTGGTTTATTCGAGACTTATTCTCAAGCGGAATCCGCGCGCGACACGCTTGTGCAAACTGGTTTTGCACGCGAAACGATCGAGTTGCAAGCCAATCCGGAACCGTCCGTCGACTCCGCGACCGAGGAGGTCGCGAGTTCGGGCGTGCTCGCCAATATCGAGCGCTTTCTTTCAAGCCTGTTTGCTACCGGCCCGCGCGCGCCGGACACGGCCCGTTACGCTGAAGCCGTGCGCCGCGGCGCTGTGCTGGTGTGCGTGAACGCGGCCAGCGAATCACACGCGGAACTCGCTCGCAATACCTTGACTAGGCTGGGGGCGACCGACATTGGCGAGCGCTCGCCCGATTGGGGCACGTCACCGGAGTCGAGTCGCGATCATTCGATTCTCGACGAACTCGGTATCGGTGCGGTGACGCCCGGCACGCCGCATTCATCGAGCGTTACGACGTCCGGCGTAGCGACGCCCGGCGTGGCGACGCCCGGCGTAGATGCGTCCCGCTCAACCGTGCGGCCTGCCGATCCGGACGAACCGCTTTATCCGCCGCCGCTCATGGGCACCGACGCGGAGCCGTTCGTCCCGCCCCCGCTCGCCGAGCGGCCATTGCACGACCCGCTTGACCTGCCCGCCGATCCACTGGCGGACGATGCGGGACGCACCGCGATTGCCGCCGGTTCGATGCCGGGCTCAGGCGCGATCTTGCAACCCACCGGAGCGGTCCCCGAAACAGGGCGGTCAACTGCGGGTTTGGGCAACCAGATTCCAAACGAGTACCTGGAATACGAAGAGGATTTCCGCGCTCACTACGACGAGCAATACGCGGCCGAGAATTCGCGCTATGAAGATTACGCGCCGGCCTATCGCTACGGCGCGGAGATCGGCCGCGACACGAATTATCACGACCGGCAGTGGGACGACATCGAACCGGAGGCCCGGCGTCACTGGGAAACCACCTCGGCGGACAGCACGTGGGAGCGCTTCAAGCTCGCTGTACGTCATGGCTGGGAAAGAGTGACGGGGCATCACCACGTCTAGCGCCACAGGGCCGCGCCGGCGTGCCGTGAGATAACGGGCAACGGCGGCGCTTCCCTTTCGGGCGTGTATGCGAATGAGCCGTCAGGCAGCGGTCTGACGCGTGACCCATGCGACGTAGCGGTCGACGAACGTCTGCAGGAACTGGCGGGTGCCGTCGTTCAGGATCTCGCCTTTCTCGTTGATGACCGACGCGTCGTGCTTGATGAACATTTCGGGCTGGGCAAGCGTGGCCACGTCGAGATAAGCCAGCACGTTGCGCAGATGCTGTTGCGCCAGCGCCGTTCCGGTTGCGCCAAGCGAGGTGCCGAGCACCGCACCCGGCTTATTGCCCCATGAATTGGTGCCCCACGGCCGCGAGCCCCAGTCGAGTGCGTTCTTCAGGACACCCGGTATGGAGCGGTTGTACTCGGGCGTGACAAATAACAGGCCGTCGGCGGCTTCGACGCGCTGCTTCAGGTGTTTGGCGACTTCCGGATAGTCGGCGTCGTAATCCTGGCTATAAAGCGGCAAGGTGCCAATATCGATGAATTCGAACGTGAAGTCCGCGGGCGCAAGTGAAATCACGGCTTGCGCCAACTGGCGGTTGAACGACTCGCGGCGCAGGCTGCCGACAACTACTGCGATGTGATAGGCCATGTTCGCTTCCTTGAGGTAAGGCGCGCGACGCGCGAAAGGGTACGAACTGTCCATCATAGGCAAAAGCCGCGCGAGATGGCGGCAACGAGTGTAAAAACGGCAGCTTTCAGCAGTGCGGACCGCCGTCCCGAAAATTGCGGGCGGTGGATAACCCGGTAGCACCAAAAGTTATCCACAGATTCACTGAATAACCTTGTGGATAACTGGTACTTTTGCCTTGTCAATCAAGCATGCTTTCGGCCTAGGACGATTTGAGGCAAACGCGTGTTTGTCACCGTCATTCCGGTACGGCGATATCGCCATCCACGAGCTGCCAGCCATACGTCTCGGCAAACGACTGGGCCGCGTCGGCCGTTTCGAAGAACGGCATGTCCGCGTGCCCCCGAAAAGGGTAGATCACGCGCTCGTCGCTCAGCCGGATCACTTTCAGCGTCGGCACCGTCCCGCTGGAGGTTCGACGCGACGACACCGCGACCTGATAGTTCGCGCGGCCGGTCAGCGGCGGGGAATTCACGCCCTGCGAGCGCCTGGAAACATGACTTGCCATCGGCGCACGCATCAAAGGCCGGCGATCGACTGGCCAACAACCATGCCGTCGATCACCTGTTCCGCGTAACTTGTCGACGCAATGCGCGCGTCGCCGGCCGCGCCAAACGGTGAACGGCTCGGCACCTGAAAGACACGGCTGCTGGTCAAGCTGTCGTCGGTACCGCGCCGGCAGATTCGCACGGCGGCGTCGAAGCCCGCATCGTAGTGGCGGGCGCCGTCGGAAGAGCGCGGCTGGTGTGGATAAACCAGCGGATAAATCTCAAGGCCCCGATAGCTTCTGATCGTATTGTTCATGGTGGTCGTCTCCGGTGAAGGATCTCGCCTGGAACGTGGTATGGATGAGCGGCGTGACGCCGGGCGAGTCGCGGCGTTGCAGCGGAAGATGCGGTGCGAATCGGCGATGCGCATGACGAGCGGCCACTTGACCAGGTCACGCCGACGGCATCGCAAAACAGGGTAGAAGGAAAGGACCCTGTTCGATTCAGGGCGCTGTGATGAGAGGCAGATGCCTGAGGGACTGCGCAAGACGCGCAGGAGAACTGCAAGCTGTTGAGCCACTGTAACACGTTAGAAGCGTGAGCATTAGACGCATTTGCGCATCGGGCGCGGGTGTTGCTTCGGAGTGCCGGGTATTGTGTACCGCTTTGCGTGTCGTGATGCCCGTACGGCAATGCCAGGCTCCGCCGATACCTTGCGTGCACGCGTCAAACGCGTCGAGATTATTGAATACGAAAAAGGGCGCCCTTGTCGGCGCCCTTTTTTTGCTTCGAGAATCTGTCTTGCCAGCGGACTCGTGCTGAACGTGTGTCCAGCTATATTCTTCAGCCGATTAGTTGCCGAAGAACACGTTGCAGTACGATGCCGGGCCGTTGCATTGAGCCGGTGCAGCAGCCTGAGCGGCGCCCGAAGCAGCGGCAAACAGAGCGATGGAAGCGATCAGGGCGGTAAGAATGCGTTTCATGGTGAAGCTCCTCTTCAGTGCGTTGGTGTGCGATCGGATGCGATCGATGGACTGAAGAATAGCGATTCAGTGTCCGCATAAAAACACCGAAGAGAAGAAGACTTTTTTTCAAATATTGAAACAATTCAGGTGCGTATTTAATGTGGATCTGAGGCCTGCTTTTACACGTGCCTGCCTGCACGTCTCATCCATACGGCCAACCTTGCAAGTTGTCACCGGAGCGTAGATTTCATTTTTCGCAATAATGTTTTTTGCTTTCATCAGTCCCGTCATAAACCCCATCGCGGCACGACTAAGCTCATCAGGTCATCGTTTATCGGCGGGTACATGTTCAATACCAATTCGCTTGCGCAGCAACGTGCGGGAGAATGGCGCACCCATCAGGAAACTGTGCGAGGACAATCATCCGCCTATGAACTGCAACGATTCAGAAGAAAACCTGCTGCAACCGCAAGCGCGGCGACGGAGCCTGCCATGGCGCAAGTAAGCGGGCCGGCGCTCGACGATCCGGTCTATCTGACGCAACTGCGGCGCGATCTGGTGCGCTTCGCCCGCTTACAGCTGCGCGATGCCGCTGCCGCCGAAGACGCTGTCCAGGAGGCCCTCGCCGCTGCATGGACGCAAGCCGACCGGTTCGCCGCGCAATCGGAACACAAGACATGGGTGTTCGGCATCTTGCGGCACAAGCTTGTCGACACCTTGCGCGCCCGGCAGCGCACAGTGAACCTGTCAGCGCTGGAATCCGAAATCGATGGCGAAGCGCTGCTCGATCGCGAGCTTTTCAAGGACAACGGCCACTGGTCACGCGAAGCCAAGCCCCAGCCGTGGCCGACGCCGGAAACCGCACTGCGTCAGCAGCAATTCTGGACCTTGTTCGAGATGTGTCTGGACCATCTGCCCGAACACATCGGGCGCGTATTCATGATGCGCGAATTTCTCGATCTCGATACCGAGGCGATCTGCGCCGAATTGCAGATGACCGCCAATCACTGCAGCGTGCTGATCTACCGCGCGCGCCTGCGCCTGCGCACTTGCCTGAGCGAAAAAGGCCTATCCAGAGAGGATGCGAATGGGGAAGTGTAAGAACATCACGCGCCTGCTGTCGGATGCGCTCGACCGCCGTTTGACGACCGGCGAATGGGTCGCGATCCGGCTGCATCTGCCCACCTGTAGCGGCTGCCGCAATTACCGCAAACAGATCCGCCTGTTGCGCGTGGCAGCGCATACGGTGAGCGGGATCGCGACACCGGGGGCAGGCGGCAACGACGACTGAAACGGCGCCGCGATCTGGGCGGCGCGTCGAGCAATAGCGTGACGGGCCGCGGTGAAGGCGGTGCATGGAACCCGCCCTCAACGCCAGGCTTGTTTAGCGCTCGCCGGGCGCTGTGTTCCGATAGCGCTCGAAAAAGCTCGCGTGCGCTGCTTCGTCGACGGAAACGGGATGCACGGTGGCGCCGGCCGGATGTTTGGCCAACTGCGCACGCGTGCGGATCGGCCGATGCTGGAAATTGCCGCCGCAGTTCGGGCACACGTTGCGCAACATGCTGAGCGCGCACACTTCGCAAAAGGTGCATTCGTACGTGCAGATCATCGCGTCAGGCGCGTTTGGCGGCAGTGATTTGCCGCACCCTTCGCAGGACGGTCTCAGTTCAAGCATGGTGGCTCCACGTCGGCGGGGAACGAGGTGCGGGACTGCGCCTCGCCTATTTCGAAGCAGTGTAAGCGGAGCGGGCCACGTGGAATTGACAGCCGGGCGTCAATTCCTGCCACCGTTGCTCGCATCTCCATGCAAAAACTCAGGTCAGCACGGTCCACAACGCGAACGTCAAGACGAGGCCGACGACGGATACGATCGTCTGCAGCACCGACCAGACCATCACCGTCTGTTTCAATTGCAACCCGAAGTACTCGCGCACCATCCAGAAGCCCGCATCGTTCACGTGGCAGAAGAACACGGAACCGGCCCCGATCGCGAGCGCCATCAACGAACTGTGCGTCGCGCTGAGACCCGCGACGACCGGCGCGACGATACCCGCCGTGGTGGTGGTCGCCACGGTCGCGGAGCCGGTAGCTTGCCGCAACGCGACCGCAATCAGCCACGCCAGTAGAATCAGTGGCACATGCGCGCCGACTGCGATCTTGCCGATCGTCGTGCTGATTCCGGCCACCACGAGCGCCTGCTTGAGGCCACCGCCCGCGCCGATGGTTAGCAGCAGCGCGGCGATCGGCGGCAGGCTTTTGCGCAGAATGCCGCCGACCCGGTCGCGCGCCATGCCCCTTGACCAGCCCAGCGCCACCACCGCGAACAGCACGGTGAGGCCGAGCGCGACCAGGGGCTCACCGAGAAAATCGAGTACGTTGAACAGCACGGTCTCGGGTTGCAGCACCAGTTTGGCGACCGTGCGGCCTAACATCATCGCGACCGGCAGCAGGATCGTGATGAGCGAGATCGCGAAACTCGGCGGCTCGCCGGTGTTTGGCGACGCGGTGAAAAGCTTTCCCATTTCTTCCGGCTCGACCACGTGCATCCGTTTCGACAGCCAGATGCCGTAGAGCGGGCCCGCGAGAATGACTGCGGGAATCGCGACGATCAGGCCAAGACCGAGCGTCAGGCCGAGATCGGCATGCAATGCGCTCACGGCAATCAGCGGCCCCGGATGCGGCGGCAGCAGGGCGTGCAGCGTGGTCATGCCGGCAAGCGCGGGAATCGCAATCCGCAGGATTGGCTGCTGCGAGCGGCGCGCCATCACGAAGATGATCGGTACCATCATCACCAGGCCGACTTCAAAGAACAGTGGCAAGCCGACGATGATCGCGACCAGCGCCATCATCCACGGTAGCGTGCGGGGCGTGGAATGTTTGAGGATAGTCGAGACGAGTCGGTCGGCCGCGCCTGATTCCGCCATCAGCGCGCCGAGCATGGCCCCAAGCGCAATGATGATGCCGACGTCCCCCAGCAGCGCGCCGGCGCCTTTGCTGAATGCGGTTGCCACCGTTTCCAGTGGCAACCCGGCCGAAAAGCCCGCCGCGAACGTGCCGACCAGAATCGAGAGAAACGGCGCAAGCTTCAGCACGCTGATGAAAACGATGATCAGTGCGAGCCCGAGCACGCACGACAGGATCAGTTGAGTGTCGTGGGGTGACCACGGCGCGAGTGTTGTCGTTAGATGCACGATGTCCCTTTTTTTCGAATGACACAGCCGCGACTGCGTACGGAAGAAGGATTGTAGCGGGGCACGGCGACTCGACATCGCGAGGCGCGCAGGTACGGCTTGTAGGTGTGTCGGATCACTTCGACGTGATTTGCTTATGCGAATTTATCGGTTCGTCCAGGCTTGCAGACGAATTATCGTCGCAGGCAATCGGTCCGTTTTGCGTCCGTTTTCTGAACGAGCACTTTTATGTCCCGTCCGTTGCTGCCCAAGCGCCGCACATTGATTGCCGGCGTAGGCGCCTCGCTGGCCGTTGCGGCCTTGCCCATTATCTCGACGTCCGTCTTCGCTGCGAATGCGCGTGCGAAGGAATTTCGCATCGGCTATCAGAAAGCAGCCAATACGCTCGTGTTGCTGAAGGCGCACGGCACGCTTGAGAAGCGGCTCGCGCCGCTGGACATCACGGTCAAGTGGACGGAGTTTCCCGCCGGACCGCAATTGCTTGAAGGACTGAATGTCGGCGCAATCGACTTTGGTTATGTCGGCGAAGCGCCGCCGGTATTCGCGCAGGCGGCCGGCGCAAATTTCGTCTATACCGCTTATGAGATTCCGACACCGCATGCCGAAGGCATCCTCGTGCATCAGGACGCGCCAATCAAAACGCTAGCGGATCTGAAGGGCAAGAAAATCGCATTCAATAAAGGTTCGGATGTTCACTGGTTTCTGGTCGCCGCCTTGCAGAAGAGCGGCGTGAAATACAGCGATATCCAGCCCGTCTTTCTGGCTCCCGCCGATGCGCGCGCGGCCTTCGAACGCGGGTCGATCGACGCATGGGCAATCTGGGATCCATTCCTCGAGGCGGCAAAACGCCAATCGAACGCCCGCTTGCTGGCCGACGCCGAAGGTATCGTGAGCCACCATCAGTTCTTCCTGAGCGCGCGGCCATTCGCCGAGCAAAACGGCGACGTGCTCGCGATCGTGATGGACGAGGTAGGCAAAGAAGGGACGTGGGTGCGCGGCCACTACAGTGAAGCAGCCGCACAGCTTGCGCCGATTCAGGGGCTCGACGCAGGAGTGATCGAAGCGGGTTTGCGACACTACGCGCACGTCTATAAACCCATCGACGCGGGCGTACTTGCCGAGCAACAACGTATTGCCGACACATTTAGCGAACTGCGCATCATCCCGACGAAGATCGTGACGAAGGATGCTGCGTTACCTGCCAAGGCCTAGGGCAATTTTCACTTAGGTCATAGTGCATCGTGCTTCGGCGTCCAGGCAAATAGCGCTTCGACATTTTCCGGCGGGCGGCCAATCACGGCTCGTCCGTTCCGCACGACGATCGGTCGTTGCAGCAGGATCGGATGCTTTGCCAATGCTTCGTATAACTGAGCGTCACTCAGGGCGAGGTCGGAAAGATCGAGCGCTTTGTATTCGGCTTCGGTGTCACGGATCATCTCGCGGACTGAACAACCTAACTGCGCGTTGAGTTGTTTGAGCTGCGCGACGGTGAGTGGCTCCTTCAAGTATTCGACAACTTCCGTTGGTTCGTTCGCGCTGTTGTAGGTGTTGGCAATCAGATCGCACGTGGCGCGAGATTTTGAGCAACGAGGGTTGTGGTAGATGGTGATCATGGTCGTTGAGTAGGCGGTGTTGGTATTGGGTGGCGTGACGCTTCTTGTGGAGATTCTAGCGGGTGCTGGAGGAGCAGGTGAATCACTGGTTGAGGCGGGTGTGAGGGGCGCTGAGTTTCTCCTGGTTGGGACAGGCGCGTTGCCTGTTGGCGGATCGGGGTATTCGGTTTATGCGCATAAAGTGCAGGTGGCAATTCGTCGCCACGTGATTAAGGACCGCATAGGTCACTCGGCGTAATGCTTCACTTCGTATGCTGTGGCGGTTGGCCCCTCTATGCATCAAAGCGGACTTCGCCCCAGTCCCAGTCCCCAATGCCGTGCCGTGCCGTGCCGTGCCGTGCCGTGCCGTGCCGTGCCGTGCCGTGCCGTGCCGTGCCGTGCCGTGCCGTGCCGACAAAATCATACTGGCCCGTGTGGTCAACCCTCGCAACGGCAGCGGCTCGACGTGAGCAGGGCGCAACGGGTTTATGCGCATAAAGATGCCCAGGCGAACTGGCTCGCTGACACGATAGCGTCCCGCAGGCGAACCTTATCGCCAGCAACTGGGCCGCGTAAAAGCACGATATGACAAGACCAGATCTAGCTCACATGGGCTGCGTCGAATCCGGGTACGACTGAAGCTATGTCCGAGGGTGCCAACCGCACCGTGCTCAACCGTAGCCACTTCCCTTTTCGCCGCTTCATACCGTCTGACATCTCCCAGACGCCACCAACTTGTTACCACTGATCGCGCTTCATCCCTGCCGCGCGCTGTCGTTCACCATGCTCACCTTCTTTATGCGCATAAACCTAACCCGAACGACTAATTCTTCTCGCGTTTACACAAAAACGATTGAAATGAGAATTCATCCAGGTAAAATCCATTTGCGTCTAAAAAGAGGAGGTTAAGATTGTGGCAGCAGAAATCATCGCGGTAACTCAGCAGAAGGGTGGGGTCGGGAAGAGCACAATCGCGATGCATCTCGGGGCTGCGTTCCATGAGAAGGGTAAGCGCGTCCTCGTCGTGGACGCAGATGGTCAAAACACGCTGATCCATTGGGCCAGCGCATCATCCGACGGCGAAACCGGCATCCCCTTTCCAGTTGTCAATCTCTCCGAAGCCGGCAGCCAGATCCATCGCGAGATCAAGAAATTCGTGGCTGACTACGACATCATCGTCGTCGACTGCCCGCCCTCCATCACCGAGAAAGTGTCCGGCGTCGTGCTGCTTGCAGCGAGCGTTGCGATCATGCCGACGTCGTCGTCGCCCGCCGACTATTGGTCGAGCGTCGGACTGGTGAAGCTCGTGCAACAAGCCCAGGTAATGAACGAAGACCTGCGCGCAGTCTTTCTGCTGAATAAGACCGAAGAGAAACGGATGCTGACGCGCGAACTGAAGCGCGCGTTGGAAGAACTCGGCTTCCCTCTGCTCAAGACCCAGATCCCGACGCGCGAAGCCTATAAACAGGCGATGGCGTTAGGGCAAACGGTGCTCCAAATGAACGATCGCGGCGCCAAGCTCGCCGCCATCGAAGTACGGGCGTGCGCCAACGAGATCGCAGCCCTGCTCCCTTGAATTTATGCGCATAAAGGACCCTGAATGAAACCCTCCCAATTCGCCAAAGGCTTTCAAGCACGTCCTGATACGACCAGCAGCGAAAAGCGAACCGCCCTCGACCGCCTGAATGCGATCGACGACATGGTCAAGACTGGTGATGTGCCGAGCCGCACCATCCAGCCGATGACCCCGCAGGACGTCGCAGAAGTCGACGCTGCCGATACCGCCAACGAGTCAGCAGCCTATCGCGCGTGGCGGATCGAGCACGCATACCGTCCGGGCCAGGTCATCGAGTTAGCGCTCAAAACGATCAAACCTAGCCCGTTCAACCCGCGCCATTTCTATCTGAAATCGTCGATCGCGGAGCTTGCTGTCAATCTGGCAAAGCAGGGACAGCAGCAGGCCATTCACGTCATTCCCGACTACGACAATCCCGGCACCTACTTCGTCAGCGACGGCGGCCGGCGTGTCCGGGCGCTCAAGGAAGCGAACAAGGAATCGGTGAAGGCAATCGTGATCGATCTGCCGATCGGCCTCGAAAGCTACAAGCTCGGCTATGACCTCAACGTCCAGCGCGACTCACAGACGGTGTTCGACAACGCGGTCGTCTGGAAACGCTTCCTCGACGATCGGCATTTCCAGAGCCAGAAGGAGCTTGCC
This sequence comes from Paraburkholderia fungorum, assembly GCF_902833645.1. Classification (GTDB taxonomy): domain Bacteria; phylum Pseudomonadota; class Gammaproteobacteria; order Burkholderiales; family Burkholderiaceae; genus Paraburkholderia; species Paraburkholderia fungorum. The sequence continues at coordinate 374,900 of NZ_CADFGE010000001.1, read as the reverse complement.
GAACATCTTGGCCTGGACGAATCGACCGTCGCCGTGGCGCTGTCGATTGCAAAGCTACCCGAGGCGGTAATGCATGAGATGGTCGCGAGGCCTGACCGCTTTGGTTCGAACATGGCGTATCAGGTGGGCCGCTATCACACTGCCCGCGGCGCCGATGCCACGCTACGCCTGATCAACAAAATCCTCTCGGACGACCTGAGCACGCGACAAGTCGCGGACATCGTAAAGGGCAGAGCAAGCGCACAGGAAAGTACCAAGCCGGCGGGGCGTCAGCGGTACGCGCAGCGTCTGGAAATCAAGCTTGGAGGAGTTGCTGTCGGCGACCTGAAATCGTATGGCGATGATCGAATCGAACTGCGCCTGAAGGGTCTTACGCGTGAAAAGCGTGACGACATTCTTCGTCAGATTGAGAAGATGCTGAAGTAGCAGAGCGAAAATTTTCCGCGGGGAAAAAAACGGCGGCGCACGAAAGTGCGCCGCCGTTTCTCTTGATGACCGGATTACGCCGCGCGCGATTGGCTCAGCGTGAAGGCGAGCAGATCGCCATCAGTGGGTTCGCCCCACGTTTTGCGAGCCAGCCAATCGAAGAACGCCGTTTCGACGATCTTCGAATCCAGCCCACGACGGCGCCAGTCGTCCCGCATATGAGTGCCGAGACCCGGCAACTCGTCGTCCTCAAATGACTTCCGGGCGATCTCCCGCTCGGACTCACCTTGCTCCTCGTAGAGCTCCCGCGCTTCCTTGCGGCGAACCGCCGAGTACTCGCCAAGCAGACGCGCTTTCAAGTCGTCTGCCGGCGCGGCCACTGCGGCCTTGCCGCCAGCGGACGGCAGCGCCTCGACCGGCGGTGCATAGCCCTTCTTCAACGCGTCCTTGAACAGAGCCGGTGCACTGCGCACAGGCGGCAAAGACGTGCTGCGCATGCGTTGCTCGGTCATCTGCAGCGCCGCGCGAATCCGGTTTTCTTCGCTGTCGGCATACAGCGTTTGCGCTTCTTTCAACGGAATGCCGATCTTCACCATTCGGTCGACCAGGGTGCTGTCAAACACATTCGGGTGCTCGTCGAGTGCAAGCATCGGCTGCTTGCGCTCGGTCACGCGGAACTGGATCTCGGCGACCCGCCGCCCTTCCCGGTGTTCGATCAATTCGACAAAGATGTTGGTGACCGCATTCACTTCGGCGATGGCGGGGCGCAAGTAATCGCGTTTGAAGTACTTGTACTCGCGCTTGGCCTCGTCGCCGGCTTCGGTATCGGGGGTGCCGGAGAGGATAGGGCGCCACCATTCCCATGTCTCGCGCATCGTCAGATGGCTCGGGTTAGTCAGGTAGCGAACGCAAATTTCGTAAAGGGCGAGACCCGCGCTACTGCGCAACTGGCTCTGGAACTGCAGACTCAGTCGCGCGTATTGAACGGGATCGAGCAGCTTTTTCTTGATCTTGGGGGCGAACGAGAATTCCACCCAGACGCGGCGAGTAGTGGGATCCTCAAGAATTTCCGCGTCGGCAATCAACGTGGAGATACCCCATTTCCGGCCCGGCTTCTGGCTGGACGTGCCCGTGCTCCATTCGACCTGCACCGACACCATGCGTCGCAAGTGCTCCTTGACGAGTGCCGTGTCGTTCGAATCGAAGGCCGAATTGGCGACGATGTCGGACAGCAAGGCCCGATAAGTGTCACCGGACTCGTCAGCTTGCTGAGCGACCGCAAGCAGAACGTTGAACAGCTTGCGGGTGAGGAGCGTGATCTTGCCGCTTTTGGGCTGGATAGCGATCGCCTCAACGGCCTTGCGTAATTCGGCCGAGCTCGGGCTGACTACATCTGTCTTCTTCGCGCGCTTCGTGGCCATGCGTCTGGTCGAGGAGGGATTTGGCGAGAGCATACCGGCTGTGGTGATACACGTCTATAGCATGGGTCTCACCATTCCCGGTGAAGTGAGCTTACGAGGTGCGACTCACCTCGAGCAACTCCCGAAAACTCTCACCTCACTCGTTTCGCACCAGGTTCAGGGCATCCTTACAGGTCACGGCATCCCGAAATACCGACCGATTCCCGTCCGTCGCGAACGGCAGCTATTTGATCCCGAATCTTCTCACCTCAAAAAGTTCTCTTGAATTTTGGTTATGCACACGCTACGAGCGGGCGCTCTCGCATCGAGCCAATGACACGAACGCGCTCCAGTCGATTCCGGCTGAGAGGCGAGGGGAAGGGCCCAGCAGGCGTACGGCGCGGCCTGTCCACATGTGCGTTGCAGCGCAGCCCACCGGTATCCATGTCTGTCGAACGCGATCATCGAGCCTTCGGCGCGCGGAGATACGTACCTCAATCGCCACACGTCAATCTGGATCAGCCAGTTGCCCTACTGAGCAGACGGACTGACGGCACCTGGCAACGCAAGCGCGATATCCGGGTTGGGGCAAATGTCCCCGAAAAAGCTCACCTTAACCTGTGTCGAGCGCTCGAAACGACGCGGCCTCCAGACCTGGAGACCTAAAAAAGCACCGATAAGTGGTCCCGAAAAACCTCACCCATGAGCCGGAAGGAGGTTTGCCGGGCCCCAAAAACAGTCCCCCGAAAAACCTCACCTTTGCGCAGCGCACAAAAAATATTCAATGATTTCATTAAGTTATAAGGCAGTGGCGCGTCGGACATCCCGAGCACGCTCCCGTATATCCTCACCTTTAGCTGCATTTCAACGAAATCCGGCGCTTCCGGCCTCAGTAGGAAGGGCCCCGAAAAACCTCACCTTAGGAATTCAGCAGCTGCAAAATCGAAACTACTCCGACAGCGTCCGTAGGGCTTTTCCGGCCTGTTGCAGCGATTTCGATCCTGTATTTCCTCACCTTAGCAATCTCCAGTGCCCCAAAAGCCTCCCGAAAAACCTCACCTTTGGCGCAAAACAGGTCATTTGATGAACGTGGGATCGCGCCGATCCCGGACTCCCGAATTCGCTCACCTTTGTCTGGCACCGACCGAGACCCTCTTCGGCACAGCCGGAGAAATTTCCGTCGAAATCGGGCTCAGCTCCTGAAAACCCTCACCTTAAGCAGCGGAATGCACAAAATTGAGGCAAAAATGAAGCCTTGGCCCCGGAAAGCCTCACCTTCGGTTCCCGTTTTCTCCCGTCTTGTCTCACCAATAGGGTTTACGAGGTCGAAATAAGGGCAAAAAATGGAATCCAAGAGAGTCCCGAAAGCGCTCACCTTTAAGGTCTCAGCGCCTAACGCCGACTTTTGAGTACTGCCGGGCGATCCCGGCCGCTCAGGTCCCGCAAAATCTCACCTTTAGCCAAACCGCCCTTTTGGGGTGGCTCCTGAACCCGCTCACGTTCTGTCCCGCACCCGCTCACCGAGGCCCCCGAACCTCATCACTCAAAGCCCCCGCAAGACCTCACCACCTCTCCCGCAAAGCTTCACCTTACCGGGCTGAAACACCCGCCAGATAAGGGTTTGCCATGGCGTTAACGTTTTTAACATGGGTTCAAAGGTGTTTACTTTTATTACTCTCTAGAATTTCCCCCGCGTGTCCTTCGGACAAGACCTTTCCACCCGTCAGCCGCCATCACACCTCCGTGAAACAGTGCGCGATCAGAAAGAAACTACTGAAACTGCTTTATTTACAACGGCTTATTGGCTAATCTTCGTTTTGTTTCACGGAAAAACGAGGCTTGCCCCAATCGCTTCGTCTATTGGCAGCCCTAGAACACACCAATCAGACAAATAACGCTCACTACAAACAAATTCGTAGCAAACACTACGTAAATTGTTATGATTCATCCAATTTGAGCGATATCGAGGTACCTATGAATCTGGACCAGGAGCGTCAAGCAATCCGTGACGAGCTTGAATCGTTGAGGGCAAGCGGCGCGCGACGGCAAGAACTGTCGCTGCACGCCTGCAAGCGACTTTTTTTCGATTTGGGGATCCGGCCGTCCATGGCTGCGGTTCGTGACTTGACCCAAACAGGCAGCGCCAGCGACATCCCCAAGGATATCGATCACTTCTGGGAACGCATCAGAACGGTATCGCGCGTAAAAGTCGGTGCCGGTGCGATCCCGAAAGCACTGGAAGACCGCGCTGGAGAATTATTGGGTGCGCTCTTTGAAGAAGCCGTCGCCCAGGCTCGTTCGACCCTTGACGCCGAACGTCAGGAAATGCAGGCACAAATCACCGCAGCTGATCAACGCCTGCGGGAAGCCGAAATTCGCCGCGACGTGTCGGAAGAAGCGATCAGGCGCAGCGAGTTGAGGGCCGAAGCCGCATGGGAACGGGTCCGAGCACTCGAAACCGAGCTTTCCAGCACTGCGACGCATGGGGCCGCTCACCAGGAAGGCCTGCTCGCAACGGTGCGTCGGCTCGACAGCGAAAACGAAACGCTGCGTCAGCGCCTCGAAGCAGAACAAACGACCAACGCGACGCTCCGCGACCGAATTGATGCTCTGCATGTCGAATTGCGGCAAAGCACCGAGCACTATGCCCAACAGATAAAAGACGCTGTCGCCGAAGCTGAGCGGCGTGTGAAGCCGATGCTGGTTGAGCTCGATTCGCTGCGCAGCATGGCGGCGACCTATCAGTCAGGGGTGCGTGAAGCCAGTCGCAAGGAATTTGAGTTTATCCAGCAGATTGCCGCCGCCAAGGCACGCGGCGACCGGCTCGACGCGCAACTGCGCGAGCAATCGGACGAAGTGGATGCTTTGACAAAAGAAATCGCCCTGCTGCGCGGCCAACAGGGTATCGACCCGGCGATCGCCGCTCTGTTGTGTGCGTTAGTCGAAGCAGGCAGGCTCACGCCAGACGAACTGACCGCGATCGGCACGGCAGCGGACGGTCATGTCACGCTTCCGCTGCGCTGCCCCAAATGTCAAGAAGGTGAGCCCGAGTTATCTCAAGTGGATCTCCGCTTCGAATTGCAATGTCCGGAGTGCGATCACTCGTCGGGGCTTGGCGAATCAAGGCTGGAAGCGGTTAGCCGGTTTTTGTCGAGCGGCTCGATTACTGCGTCGGCATGACGGTTCGGCGCGATCGTCATAGCGGCGAAATCGCTAAAGGTGAGGAAATTCGGGACCTCAAGGGTGAGTATCTGCAGGACCCGCCGGATCACCCTTTTCTCGTCAAACGCCCGTCACGCCGAGGTGTCGGCATTGGCGGAGCGGCGGGATCCGGTTCACCGACAATAGGCGAATCCTGTTGATCCATCCATCGTTGCCATGCCCGGTATAAACGGTTGGCGGACACTGCCTGTACAAATCCCAGCCACTGCCCGACCAGTTCCGCCTCGCCCCCACTCTCGAATAGATCTGCGGCAAAAGTGTTGCGCAAGGTTTGCGGACTCGCTCGTGATGTTCGCGACGCGGCAATGCCTGCTGCGTCGATCAACGCGTCGACTGCGCGCAGCATGGTTGCCTTGTGCATTGGTCGTCCCGAAGGTGAAGCGGGAAAGACCAGATTGCCCGCCAATTCGGAAAGGCGCCTTTCAGCAAGCCACGAGTCGAGAACGGCCGCCGCGAAAGGCGTGAGCCGGGTACGCCGTGTCAGCATTGGATTCGCGGACTCGATCGTGACCCATGGCGAGCCCGCACTCACGCAACTAACTGTAAGCGCCGCGGCCTCGCCTGTCTTTAGTCCGCCACCTAGAAACACCGCGATCAGCGCGCGATCGCGCCGCTCCCTCCAGCGCTGCGCCACGGATAAGGCAGGCAAGGGCGAAAACAGGTGAGCAATGAGCGCGGCACGTTCGGCGTGGTTGAGAAAACCCGTCGGCTCGTTGTCACGTGCATTGCGCCATGCTGCTTCGCCATCCTGAGCAATGAAACGAGCGGGATTGGTCGATGCGGATTCGATTTCCCGAACATGGTCCAGTACCCGTTCAATGAGCCGCAGATATCTGACACGTTGCGGTTTTCTGATCGCAAGGCCGCCCACGAATTCAGCGATCGTTTGCGTATCGACCGTGACCAGACTTTTCTTGCGAACGGCAAGCCAGTCGAGAAAAAGTCCCCACTGAGCTTGATAGACTTCAGCGGAAGAGCGCCTGAAATGCTGCTTGGCAAGCCAGGCGTCAAAGGCGATCTGGGGATCGTGGCGCCAGTCTTCACGTTCACGATCGAAGAGATCGGTTGACGGCGCAGGGCGCGGAACCGGGTCGGACAGATGAGGAGGGGACATACGCTATCTTTCCGTTAGTTGCGCATATTGTAGGTGGCAACTGATGAAAGTGCGGCGTTTAAAGTCAGTCGCCCCACGCCCGCGCGTGTTTTAGCGGAGCGTCTTTAGACTCAGGTTGCACGGCGCGGCGTGCTGCCTCTTCATAGGCCGAGACGGCGAACGCAAATACCGCCGGCAATGCGGTGGAGGTGCCGAAGTCCACCGCTTCGTCTGTTTCCGGGTAGGGCAACTCGGAAGGCCGCTGGAACAGGCCGAGCATGATGGCGTCGTGCCGGCTGGCAAACCCGAGATCCGCCAGGGCTTCGGCCTCGATCGCATGGAGCAGGCGCCACGAGAGCGGCACCTGCTGGACGATATAGCGCGCAGCGATGTTGCGCACGATGTGTTCAAGATCGCGCGCCGCGGTTTGATAACGCAGCGCGGCCAGAGCATGCTCGGCTTGGTCGGTCGTCAGGTCGTTCATTATCGGCTCCAGTCGATACCCTGTACTGTACAAATATACAGTGTCTCGTGCAACCTCAGCCGAACGGATAATTCCGCCAAAAGCCCGCTACGGTGCGCCCGTCGGTCAGCCGTGAATCACCACCAGCAATGCTTTCGCCTCGCCTTTTCCGGCGTTGCGGATCGCATGGGGTTCGTCGGCGACATAGCGCGCGGTATCCGCGGCCTTGAGCCGTTTCGTCGTGCTCGCCGCTTCAATGTCGATGGATCCCTGCAGCACCGTCAGATGTTCGCGCGTGCCGGGTTCGTGCGCGTTCGACACCAGCGCCCCGCCCGGCTGCAGCGTCAGTTCGTACCACTCGAACTTGCCGGCCAACTCGATCGGTCCCCAGACACGCAACTGATACTTGGCTTCGTGCCCACTCAAAGTCGGGATGTCGTGCGGACCGGAGACCGCAATCGCCTCCGGCGCCTTTTGCGGCGCGAACAGCGAATCGAGACTGACACCGAGCGCATTCGTCAGACGCCACGCGACCGCAATCGTCGGATTGGCCTTGTCGCGTTCGATTTCCGAGAGCATCGATTTCGACACGCCGGCCGCGCGCGACAGGTCGTCGAGCGTCATGCGACGTTCGGCGCGCAGACGCTGAATCTGTTCGCCGACACGAGGCGGCGCTGCGATCGCCGGGACCGCGCCCGCGCTGGAAGGAGGGGCCGTGTTGGCTGCTGCACGGCGGTTTCCCGAACTTGCCATTTACTGACCTATCGTTTAGAGTTGTTCGACATACCGGATTTTAGTTCGGAAAAACGAAAATATCCGATAAAACTGACAGCCGACTATAGCAGGCCGCCTCGACGCCGAACATGCCGCGGATACCAGCAGATGCCTGACGTGTCGGAGCGCACCACCCTTTCAGGAGTCTGGTTCATGCGTAACCTTTACTTCGCCCATCTGCGCGGCACGCTCGAGCAGATCCGCGCTGACGGTTTTTACAAGAACGAGCGCGTGATTGCCAGCCCGCAATCGGCCGACGTGCGTCTCGCGAACGGCACGGACGTGCTGAATTTCTGCGCGAACAACTATCTCGGTCTGGCCAACGACGCGCGACTGATCGCGGCCGCTAAGCTTGGCCTCGATCACGACGGCTTTGGCATGGCGTCGGTGCGTTTCATTTGCGGCACGCAAACCGTGCACAAAGACCTCGAAAAAGCGCTGGCCGCCTTCCTGCAAACCGACGACTGCATCCTCTACTCCAGTTGTTTCGATGCGAACGGCGGTCTGTTCGAAACGCTGCTCGACGAAAACGACGCCATCATCAGCGACGAACTGAATCACGCGAGCATCATCGACGGTGTGCGCCTCTCGAAGGCGAAGCGCTTTCGTTACAAGAACAACGACCTCGCCGATCTCGAAGCCAGGCTCAAGGAAGCCGATGCGGCCGGCGCGCGCTTCAAGCTGATCGCCACCGACGGCGTGTTCTCGATGGACGGCATCATCGCCGACCTCGGCGGCATCTGCGATCTGGCCGACCGCTATGGCGCCCTGGTCATGGTCGACGATTCCCACGCGGTTGGTTTCGTCGGCGAACATGGGCGCGGCACGCCGGAACATTGCGGCGTGCTTTCGCGCGTCGACATCATTACCGGCACGCTTGGCAAAGCACTGGGCGGCGCATCCGGTGGCTATGTCGCCGCGCGTCAGGAGATTGTCGATCTGCTTCGTCAGCGCTCGCGTCCTTACCTGTTCTCGAACACGCTAACGCCGAGCATTGCCGCCGCATCGCTGAAAGTACTCGAGTTGCTCGCCAGCGAAGAAGGCGCGCAACTGCGTGCGCGCGTGCGTGAAAACGGCGCGCGTTTCCGCCACGCGATGAGCGCGCTCGGCTTCACGCTTGTGCCCGGCGAACACCCGATCATCCCGGTCATGTTGGGCGACGCGCAACTTGCATCGAACATGGCTGATGCGTTGCTGAAGGAAGGGGTGTACGTGATCGGCTTCTCGTTCCCCGTCGTACCCAAAGGGCGTGCGCGAATCCGCACGCAAATGAGCGCCGCGCACACGCCGGAGCAAATCGATCGAGCCGTCGACGCGTTCGCGCGTGTCGGCCGTCAACTCGGAATCATCTGAGGCGGAGGCGCACATGAAGGCATTGGCAAAACTCGAACGCGCACCGGGCCTCACGCTGACGGATGTGAAGAAGCCCGAAGTCGGTCACAACGACGTGATGATCCGCATCACGCGCACCGCGATCTGCGGCACGGACATTCACATCTGGAAATGGGACGACTGGGCGCAAAAGACGATTCCGGTGCCGATGCATGTCGGCCATGAATACGTCGGTGAAATCGTCGAAATGGGTCAGGAAGTGCGCGGCTTTGCGATCGGCGATCGCGTGTCGGGCGAAGGGCATATCACTTGCGGCTTCTGCCGCAACTGCCGTGCAGGACGCCGCCATTTGTGCCGCAATACGGTAGGCGTCGGCGTGAATCGTGAAGGCGCGTTTGCCGAATACCTCGTGATTCCCGCGTTCAACGCATTCAAGATTCCGCCTGAAATCTCCGACGATCTCGCCGCGATCTTCGATCCGTTCGGCAATGCCACGCACACGGCGCTGTCGTTCAACCTGGTGGGTGAAGATGTGCTGATCACCGGCGCCGGGCCGATCGGCATCATGGCGGTAGCGATTGCGAAACACGTCGGCGCACGCAATGTGGTGATTACCGACGTCAACGATTATCGGCTCGAACTTGCGCGCAAGATGGGCGCGACGCGGGCGGTGAACGTCTCGCGCGAATCGTTGCGCGACGTGATGGCGGACCTGCACATGGCTGAAGGCTTCGACGTTGGGCTGGAAATGTCCGGTGTGCCGAGCGCGTTCACCAGCATGCTTGAAGCGATGAACCATGGCGGCAAGATCGCGCTGCTCGGCATTCCGCCCGCGCAGACCGCGATCGACTGGACCCAGGTTATTTTCAAGGGCCTCGAAATCAAGGGCATTTATGGGCGCGAGATGTTCGAGACCTGGTACAAGATGGTCGCGATGCTGCAAAGCGGTTTGGACCTGTCGCCGATCCTCACGCACCACTTCAAGGTCGACGATTATCAGGAAGCATTTGCCACGATGCTCTCAGGTGAGAGCGGCAAGGTGATTCTCGACTGGACGGCCGCGTGAGATAAAAAACGGCGCGCTCGATAGCAGCCAGCGAAGCGAACCCACGCCAACGAAAGCGAAAACGAAACGCCCGCACCGCGCTCAAGCGCCTGCGGGCGTTTTTACGAACTCGGCCTGAACGCGCACATGAATATCGTCGCCCACAGCCGGGTACCACGTCGCCAGACCGAACTTCGCGCGGCTGAAATTGCCGTCCGCGGAAAATCCGAGCGTGTCCTTTTTCGTCAGTGGATCGGGCGCGAAACCGTTGAAGGTCACGTCGAGCGTCACCGGTTGCGTGACGCCGTGAATCGTCAGATCGCCAGTCAACGTGCCGCGTGATTCGCCGGTGCGCTCAAAGCGCGTGCTGGTGAAGCGTACCTCCGGATAACGCGACACGTCGAGCATGCTCGCGCTTTTCACCATCTTGTCGAGGAGCGGCACGTTCGTGTCGATGCTCGCGGCGTCGATCGTGATTGTCGCGCTACTCCGGTCCAGGCCGCCTTCGTTCCAGTCGAGTTGGCCCTGCTTACGGTCGAAGCGCATGGTAAAGCGCGAATATTTGAAGTGGTCGATGTCGAAGGTAATGCTGGTGTGATCCGGGTCCAGCTCGTAATGTCCGGGAGGCACGCGCGTCTCGTTCTGGCTTACCGTGTGGGTGAGCACGCGCACAGGCGTGCAGGCCACTGCCGTCAGCAGCGTGGTGCTGAGCAGTGCGGGTAAAAACATCGCGCGAAGGGTAGAGCGATTCATGAGATTCGTTCCAGTGGATCGATCGTCAATACGATAGCAGCAAGCGTACCCAATCCGCCAAAGCGCACAAAAACTTGACGAAGGAGAATGATCGTTCTACCCTTCGCACATGGCTACTCAAAACCCAACTGAATCGGCTGCGCCGGGAAGCGCGCGCGAAAGGCTGCTCGACACGGCGGAGGCGTTGATTTACGCCGGCGGCATCCACGCTACGGGCGTCGATGCGATCGTCAAACAGTCCGGCACTGCGCGCAAAAGTTTCTACACGCATTTCGAATCGAAAGATGCACTGGTCGTCGCCGCACTGGAGCGGCGCGATGAGCGCTGGATGAACTGGTTTATCGCGGGCACGCTGAAACATGGCAAGACCGCACGCAAACACCTGCTCGGCATGTTCGACGTGCTGCGCGAATGGTTTGCGTCGGAGGATTTTCATGGCTGCGCGTTTCTGAACGCCGCCGGTGAAATTGCCTCCGCGGACGACCCGATCCGGATCGTCGCGCGCAAACACAAGGAACGCCTGCTCGCCTTCGTGCGAAGCCAGTGCGACGAATACGCCGCCGAATCGGGTATGGACGCTCGCGGCGCCGCGCGCTTGTCGCGCCAATGGCTGATCCTGCTCGACGGCGCGATCGCCGTGGCGCTGGTGAGCGGCGAGGCCGACGCCGCGCTCGACGCGCGGACGGCCGCAGAAGCCCTGCTCGATACAGGGTCCGCAAGCGAACCGAAGCCGCTCGCGGGTCAATCCGCGGGGCAATCCGCGATTAAGTCTCCACGCAAACGAGCGCCATCCCGGCGCGCTGCAACTGAATGAGGAGCCACCATGGCCAACCCGATCGAAACCCGCCCACCCCTCCCGCCGTTCACACGCGAAACCGCGATCCAGAAGGTGCGCGCCGCGGAAGACGGGTGGAATACGCGTGACCCCGAGCGCGTGTCGCTCGCGTACACCCCCGACAGCGTCTGGCGCAATCGCGCCGAATTCACGCATGGCCGCGCGGAGATCGTCGGATTATTGCGCCGCAAATGGGCGAGGGAACTCGACTACCGCCTGATCAAGGAACTCTGGGCATTCACGGATAACCGCATCGCCGTGCGCTTTGCCTACGAATGGCACGACGATTCGAACAACTGGTTCCGTTCATATGGCAACGAGAATTGGGAGTTCGATGAACACGGGCTGATGGCGCGCCGTCATGCCAGCATCAATGATCTGCCGATCCGCGAGGCCGACCGTCTCTATCATTGGCCGCTCGGCCGCCGTCCCGACGACCATCCTGGCCTGTCCGACCTCGGCCTCTAGGCCCTCCTCCAACATTGAAGGTGAACATCCGCCGGTTGTTCACCGCTCTGCCATCGGTTGTCCGTTATGGTTGCATCTGCGCCGTGCGGCACGTGCTGTGCCCGCGTGTCCGAGCGTGTCCTCCACATCGCCCGTGCGGGTTGAGGTACAGTGCGCGACGGACGGCAAGCGGAAATAACCAGAACGTAGATGACACCGGCGCTCGATCGGTGGCGGAGAACCCATGCATTTTCGGCAGATCAGGAAGAACATTCGGCGTACCGCCGTAGCGCTCGTTGCCAGCATGGCGGTGGCGTCAGCGGCGCATGCGGGCAACTGGTGCGAAGGCGGCGTATGGGTCGACGCGATGCTCGGTTCGTATCACATCAATCCGGACCCCAATACCCATTTCGAGCAATTCAATCCGGGCTTGGGCGTCGAATGCTGGCTCAACAATCAATGGGCGCTGACCGCCGGCGGTTTTCGCAACTCGCTGCGACGGCCCTCGTATTACGGCGGCGGCGTCTGGGCGCCCGAGTTTGCGCACTGGGGCATCGTGCGGATCGCGGCAATAGGCGGGATCATCTCGGGCTATAACTACGGCAACTGGGGCTTGGGTCGCGATCACACGATCGGACCGGTGGTCGCGCCGATCGTGATGGTGGAATACAAGCGCGTCGGCGCCAACTTCATTGTGATTCCACCGATTCCCTCGGACAATCTTCCGTTCACGATCGGGTTTCAGGTGAAGGTGAAGTTCTGATTCGCTATACGTGACGACCAAGGTCGTTGGCGGAGTTGTCGGCGGATTTGGTGAGCTGCATGTCCATGAAGTCTTGCCGCTTGAATACGCGCGATGAAACGCGAGGCGGCAAAGACCGCGACAGACGACCCTGCGGCCGCTTTCGCGTTGTAAACGGCGCTGAATTCACGGCGAATGAGCCGCCCAGGTGAGCAGTGCGGCTCACATGCCGCGAAACCGGTCCGCATATAGCCGGCTGACCACCAGCCGCGCCGGATGCCCGCGCAAGCTCAGCGTAAGCTTGCCGGTTTCGTCGCGTTGCGCGCTGGCGATCGCATCGCAACGCACCACCGAACCGCGATGAATCTGCCAGAACTGCTGCGCGTCCAGTCGCTGCAGCAGATCTTTCAGCGACGCGCGGATCAGATGCTCGTGGTTCGCCGTGACCACCCGCACGTATTTGTCGGCGGCTTCGAAGAAGATCACTTCGTCGATCGGCACCATCGTAATCGTGTTGCCCGCGCTCGCCTGAATGATGCGCAGCGGCGTGCGTTCCGCCGCCGCCTGGCCGTTTTCGATCCCCACCCCTGCCAGCAATTCGCGCATCTGTTCGACCATCACCCCGAGAGAGCCTGGCGCGTCACGTTCCGCCGCACGTTCCGCGAGGCGCGCCTTGAGCCGCCCACAGGTCTGGTCGAGTCGCGCGGCTTCCACGGGTTTGAGCACGTAGTCGAAGGCGGCGCGCTCGAAAGCTTGCACCGCGTATTGATCGTAGGCGGTGACGAACACGATCAGGGGGAACGGCTTGCTGTCGTCCGGCCATTCCTCGGCCAACGCCTGCGCGCATTCGAGTCCGCTCATGCCCGGCATGCGAATGTCGAGAAACAGCACGTCGGGCCGCAGACGCAGCGCTTCGTCCGTGGCGCTTTGGCCGTCGCCGACTATCGCGACGATCTCCAGGTCCGGCCACAAACCGAACAGTTCGGCTTGCAGACTGGCGGCGAGCAGGGCTTCGTCTTCCGCGATCAGGGCGGTCGTCTTCATTGTGCATGACTCCTCGAATAGGGCAGCGTAACCACGGCAAGCGTGCCGTCTTCGTCGTTGAGCGCGGGTCGCAGCGCGAGTGTGCCGGCCTCGCCGTACAGCGTGGCGAGGCGCTCGCGCACCTGTTGCAGCCCGAAGCGCGCCCCGTGTTGCGCTTCGGCGTCGAGGCCGACGCCTGTGTCGCGCACCGTCAACACCAGTTGCGCGGCTTCGCGCTGCGCGCTCACCACGACGCGTCCGCCGCTGACCTTCGGTTCGAGGCCGTGACGTATCGCGTTTTCCACCAGCGGTTGCAGCAATAAAGGCGGCACCTCGCAGCTCGCGAGTTCGTCCGGTAACTCGAGCTGTATTTTCAGGCGCGGCCCCATGCGGATTTGCATCAACGCGAGGTAATCGGCAATTCGCGCGAATTCCGTCGACAGCGGTTGTGAGCCCGCACGCGACGCCGCGAGCGTGGCGCGCAGAAACGCGATCAGATGGTCGAGCATGCCCTGCGCGCGTTGTGGATCGTGGCCGATCAGCACGCGCAGATTGGCGAGCGTGTTGAAGAGCATGTGGGGTTCGAGTTGCGACTCCAGCAACTTCAACTGACTCTCCGCCGCCGTGCGCTGCGCGGTTTCCGCGCGCAGTTCGATCTCGGCCATGCGGTTGCGCGCGTAGAACACGTATGTCAGAAATCCGGCCGGCACCAGCGCGACCGAGAGACTCATTGTCACCATACGGGCGTCGTGCGCGATCGTGATCGGCATATAGCGCACGCCGAGCAGCAGATCGCCGATTCGAACGCCGACAAAGTAGCCGATCACCACGCTCACGATCATCCACGGCAGCATCCAGCGCCAGCCTGGCCAGTTCTGCGCGAGGCGCAGGTGGCCGGGCTCGCGCTGCGGCGAGCGCTGCGCGAGCAACTGGGCGATGAAATAGCGCCCGCTGACGATCAGACTCTGCGTGATCGCCACGACGAACGCCGCATAGACCAGGTCCTGCGTGAACGACTCGCGGTACAGCACGCTATAGAGAAGCGCGCAGCCGACTGTCGTCAACATGTAAATCTGCAGGGCCCGCCAGAAAGACGGGGGCAGGGGCAGTGCGGAGCGTGGCATGACGGATTCCGGGGACGGGTCGCGAAGATTGTAGGTTGCTCGTGCGATGGTGCGCCTCATGCGCCTGCCGCATCAAGTGGCAGGCGACGAAACGCGGGCACGCGGCGCGACATGCAGGCTCTGCGGCGCGAAATGAAAAGCCCCTTCGGCGCATGCGAAGGCCCGGAGAAATCGTAGCGTTGGGCAACGCAGCGCTCTTGCCTGGTCTTCATGCCGGCCGGCCACACCTGCCAGCCACCGGGCGCATCCGTGCCGCGATTCATTTCGCGTCGTCGTGAAGACGCTTCACGACAGCCATCGGCGTTCCGTCGCACGCCGGTGGCGGCGCGCGGCCCCGGCCACGAAGATGGGCATCACCGGAACACAACACAGCCGGTGAACTGAAACCGGAAGCGCGCTACACACGCCGCTCAACTTTCTCTCTTGACAAAGGATCTTTCAATCATGACGACCATTCTTCGCCGCGCCGCTCTTGTTGCCGCCATCCTCGCTGTCCCGACTCTCGGCTTCGCCCAGACGAATACCGGCCTGACCCGTGCCCAGGTGCGCGCCGATCTGGTTCGTGTCGAACAGGCCGGCTACACGCCGGGCGCCGGCGACGCGATCGACTACCCCGCCAACATTCAGGCAGCCGAAGCGAAGATCAGCGCGCAGAAACAGCTGGCGCAACAGTCGTACGGCGGCGTGCCGATGCGCGGCACCTCGGCCGCCGGTGGCGGCAGCAGCAGCCACGCCGGCATGGAGTCGACCTGCGTCGGCCCGGTCAGCTATTGCAATCTGTTCTTCGGTAGCTGAGCCCATGACAGGGAGCCCTTGCCCGGCCAAACGTTTCGAGCCGCAAGGGCTGACCAACGCCGAAATTCCCACTCATTACGAACTGGAGTCCCTATGAAAATGCTTCCCCATGTCGCTTCCGTGCTGTCCCTCAGCGCCTGCCTGTTTGCTTCGACCGGCGCGATGGCGCAGGATACGTCCGCCGCTCCCGCTGCTAACGGCAACGGCCCGGTGAAGAACATCGTGCTGGTGCACGGCGCCTGGGTCGACGGCTCGGGCTGGCGGCCGGTGTACGACATTCTGTCGAAAGACGGCTATCACGTGAGCATCGTGCAGGAACCGCTTACCTCGCTGAATGACGACGTCGCCGCCACCCGCCGTCTGATCGATACGCAGGACGGCCCGACCATTCTCGTCGCCCACAGTTACGGCGGCTCGGTGATCACCGAGGCGGGCGTGGACGCGAAAGTCGCGGGACTCGTATATGTGGCGGCGCATGCGCCGGCGGTCGGCGAGGACGAAGCGGACCTGGGCAAGGGCATGCCGAGCTATACCTCGAAGCAGCCTGGCGCGATCGAAAAGACCAGCGACGGCTATACGTATCTGAACCCTGCCGTATTTCCGCAGGACTTCGCCGCCGATCTGCCGCTCAAGACCGCGCAGTTCGAATCGCATGCGCAGATCCTGACTGCGGCCCAGGTGTTTTCGGCGCCGATGACGGTCGCCGCCTGGACCACGAAGCCGAGCTGGGCAATCGTCGCGGGCGACGACAAGATCATCAATCCCGACCTCGAACGCTGGTACTACGCGCGAGCCCATAGCCACACCACGGTCATTCCGGGTGCCAGCCACTCAGTGTACGAATCGCAGCCCCAGAAGGTGGCGGCGGTGATCGAGGACGCAGCGCGGCATGCGCAGCAGTAACAGACCGGCCAGCTCCGGGGCGGCACGCCGCTCGCACCGCGCGTACCGGAGCTGTCTTCCGTGAAGCCGCAAAGGTGAGCGGTTCCAGGATGGTGAGGAATTCCAGGAGATGGCGTCATCGTGCTGAATGGTGAGGAACGCCAGGAAATTTAGTCACCTTGCACAAAGGTGAGGTGTTCCAGGAGACGTCGCGCCTCGACGAAAGGTGAGGCGTTCCACCGTGCATACCTTCACGTCGGCGAGAGGTGAGACGTTCCAGGAGGTGTGGCCAACTCCGTCAAAGGTGAGCTGTCCCAGGAGTAGAACTGCACCGCGGAAGCAAGAAAGCACGTCAAGGTGAGACGTTCCAGGAGATCGCCCGCAAAAGGTGAGCGATTCCAGGAGGTGAGCAATTTCCATGTTGAACGCGCACCAGTCATAAGGTGAGGATTCCCAGGAGGTCGTCGTTAAGGCCATTTACTGCCCCGCATTGAACATTGAGCGTTGAGCATTCAGCACATAGCACCCGATCGGGCTGGAAGCCAGAAACCATAGGTGAGAAGATTCGGGAGCGCGTGCGGTGAGAATAGTACTACCTGTGCGCGCACTTTGAACTCAAAGGTGAGAAGATTCGGGAGGCCTGCCCCGAACGCAGCTACCTGCGAATCACCTCCATTCAGGGAGCACTTTCCTCGATGACGCCCCGCGCTTTTGGCAAGGAAATCAAGGCGGCACTCGCGCCGCACGCCGACGCTGAGCGCGCGCTCGCGATGCGCGCCTATATGCGTGACCACTTCGAGTTTATCGGTGTGCCGACACCGTTGCGGCGGCAAGCGGTACTACCGGTATTCAAGCGCTTGCCTGTGGACAATGCCGGTCATCTGTTGGCATGCGTGAATGTCTTATGGTCGATGCCGGAACGCGAATTCCAGTATGTCGCGTCCGACCTGTTGGCGCGCAAATGGAAGATGCTCGCAGTGGCCGACATCGCACACTTGCTGGCGCTCGCTCAGCGGAGCGCCTGGTGGGATTCGATCGATCCGCTGGCGGGTGTGGTCGGCGACGTTCTGAAAGCGGCGCGAATCCATACGCCGGGTGTGCAGGCCGAGATGGATGCGGCACTTCTGCACGAATCGCTATGGGTCCGGCGCATTGCGATGATTCATCAACTCGGCTGGCGCGAACATACCGACGAAGAGCGCCTTTTCGGCTACGCGCGTTCGTTGGCTGCGGAAGGCGACTTCTTCATCCGTAAGGCAATCGGTTGGGCGTTGAGGGATTACGCGTGGCATGAACCTGAGGCGGTACGCGCCTTTCTCTCCGCTTCCAAAGACATCATGTCGCCGCTTACTCTACGTGAGGCATCGAAAAATCTGTCACCGATCCGCTGACATGCCGGGCGCAAAGCATTTACCGTTCAATTGACCCCATTCAATTAGCAAATCGGAAAATCAGCGGCCTTAACGCGAAACTAAATGGGGTATAAGCAGCTAATAAATTGGCCGCCCGTTAACGGCACTCAAATCAAAAACTTTAGAAAAATATTTATACTCCCGAGCGCCCGCAAAAACCGTGTAGTCATCGCTTAGTAACATGTGCGAGCAATACTCGGCAGCGCTGCAATCTTCAGTCAAATTCGCAAAAAAACGCGCCGCTCCTATCGAGGGCTGACGCGAAGGCCATACCCTCGGGGGTTTCACATGACTATCCGTCATCGCATCACGCTATTGGTTATCTTGATGTTCGTCGCTTTATCCGCGATCGGCGGCTACGCGGTGTATCAGACGCGCGGCAGCGCAGCCGAAGTGCGCAAGGTGACCGAAGGCGTCGTGCCCAGCGCGCTCGCTTCCGCTGACCTCGTCTCGCAAGTCAAAGACGTCCAACTCGCGACCATGACCCTCGTCTACGCGCCGGACGCCAACATGGTCAGCCAGGCTCAAGACGAACTGAAGAAGAAAAAGACCGCGTTGCAACAGGCCCTCGCACTGCAGGCCAAAGACGCCGCGAGCCATGCCCAGCAAGGTCTCGTTTCACAGGCCAACGAGAGTCTCGAAAACTACTTCTCCGCGATTGCCGAGACGGCGAAAATGAAGGCCGACGGCAAGAACGAACTCGCGCAAGCGTATCTGTTCGCCAACGTGGCGCAGTATCGCGACGAACTCGAAGGCATCGTCGAAACGTTGCGCGTCGAGAAGAACCGCCAGAAAGACGAGGCGATCACCGCGCTGAACGCCACGCTTTCCACCACGACGACGGCGATCGCCGCTGTCACCGGTATCGCGATTATTCTGCTGACCTTCATCGGCACGCTGCTCTACCGTCAGATCACCCGTCCGCTCAGCCGCATGCAGGCGATGATGAGCGAGATCGCGTCGAGCCAGGATTTCACGCGCCGCGTGCCGGTGGGCCGGCTGGATGAGATCGGCCATTCGATCGTCGCCTTCAACGGCATGATCGAAAAGATCCAGGAAAGCTCGGCGCAACTCAAGCAGAAGACCGCCGACATTCAGGCGATGTTGCAGAACATGCAGCAAGGTATCTTGACCGTGGTCGACGGCGCCGTGATCCACTCGGAGTATTCGGCGTACCTGGAAGACATCTTCGAAACGAAAGACATTGCCGGGCGTGGTCTGATGGATCTGGTGTTCTCGGATACCGATCTCGGCTCGGACGTGCTCTCGCAAGTCGATGCGGCGGCGCACGCGTGCCTCGGCGAAGACTGCATCAACTTCGCGTTCAATCAGCACCTGCTGGTGGGCGAAATTTCGAAGCGCATGGCCGACGGCCGCGTGAAGATTCTCGACCTGAGCTGGTCGGCGATTACCGACGAAAACGACATCATCGTGCGGTTGATGCTGTGTGTGCGCGACGTCACCGAACTGCGCAAGCTCGCCGCGGAAGCCAGCGAACAGCGCCGCCGTCTCGACATGATCGGCGAGATTCTCGCGGTGAGCGAAGAGAAGTTCCATCATTTCATCGAAAGCTCCGCTGGCTTCATCAGCGAGAACGAGCGCATTATCCGCAAGCATTCGGAAGCCGATCACGCAGCGATCGCCGAACTGTTCCGCAACATGCACACCATCAAGGGCAACGCGCGTACCTACAACCTGGCGCACCTGACGAACGTCGTTCACGAAACCGAGCAGAGTTACCACGAACTGCGCCAACCCGATGCGGATCGCTCATGGGATCAAGACCTCCTGATGCAGGAGCTGACTCGCGTGCGCGAGGCGATCGAAAGCTACGCGCGGATCAACGAGCAGAGCCTCGGCCGCAAGGCCAAAGCCGGCGCGAACAACGCCGGCCATGCCGGCCGCTATGTGATGGTCGAGAAAGAGCAGATTCAGCAGACCCTGAGCATGCTGGACAAGACCAACGCCGGCGATCTCCACGAATTGCAGTCGATGCACAACGCAATGCGCCAGACCTTGAGCGCGCTCGGCAGCGAAAGTGTGCGCGACGCGCTATCCGGCGTGCTGGATTCACTGCCTTCGCTCGCGCAGGAACTCGGCAAGCCGGCGCCGACGGTGCGCATCGATGACAACGGCTACCGTCTGCGCGGCCAGACGGGCGGCACGCTGAGCAACGTATTCATGCATCTGCTGCGCAACTCGATGGACCACGGTATCGAAACCGCCGAGGCACGCAGCGCGCACGGCAAGACGCCGGCCGGCACGATCGATATCGAAGTGGGTGTGGATAGCGGCGCGCTGCAGATCACGCTCAGCGACGACGGCCGGGGCCTCGCGCTCGAGCGGATTCGCGGCATTGCGGTGGAGCGCGGCTGGGTCGGCAGCGACGAACAGTTGAGCGACGAAGCTATCGCCGAATTCATTTTCCGGCCGGGTTTCTCGACCGCGGCAACGGTCACGGAAGTGTCGGGCCGTGGCGTGGGGATGGACGCCGTGCGCGATTTCCTCAAGCGCGAGAACGGCCGCATCGAACTGCGCTTCACCGACGATCACAAGGGCGCATCGTTCCGTCAGTTCCAGACGATCGTCTGTCTGCCGGATAGCGTCGCCGTCGACACGCTGGGCGAGCAGGCGCGTGGCGACGCCGGCCAACTGCGGGTCGGTGCGATGGTGGATTGAACGTTTAGCGAACGCGGATCGACGCGCGTTTCGCGACGGACTTCGGAAGGATAGGTTGTGATTCAACAGTATGTATTGGCGGCGATGGCAGGCAGCGCGGTGACCGCGCTGTTGGCATTTGTCTTGCACAAGTTGCATGGTAAGAGGCTGACGGCGCGGCTCTCGGCCGAAGCCGAAGCGCGGCTCAAGGCGCTCTCGGCGGAACAGGCTGACCACGGTGCAGCGATCCGCGAACGCGAGCAGGCCGCGCAGGAAATGGAGGCGTTAGCCGCCCAGTTGAGCGAAGAACTGCGACAGCAATCGGCCAGCGTCGAAGAACTGCGCGCAACACTGAAAGCGGCGGCCGACGACAAAGACCAGTGGGCGCATCAGGCCCAACTGATCGCCAACGAAGCCGCGCGTCTGAAGAGCCTCGGCGCGACATTCGAGCGTTGGCACGAGCAGATGATCTCGCTGATGACGCAGAATCACGACATGCACGCGAAGAATCAGGAGCTGTCGTCGATCGTGCGGCATGTGGTGATCGTGTCGCTGAATGCGTCGATCGAAGCCGCGCGCGCGGGTCCGGCCGGACGCGGCTTCGCCGTAGTGGCGAGCGAGGTCCGGGCGCTGGCCGCGCGGTCCGAGGAATTGTCGAAAAGCTATCGCGACAGCCTGCACCGCAACGATCTGACCACCACCTCCACGTTCCAGGACATCCAGGCCGGCGGCAAGATGATTGCGGCGTCGCTTTCCAGCGTCGAATCGCTCGCCAACCAGTTTCGCTCGAAGCTGCACCAGGTGCCGACGTGATTACGGGCAACGCGAAGGACAGCTTCGAACGCATTTTCCGCAAGGCGGCGCAAACGCGCCTGCCGCGAGACTCGGGCGATACGTGCGAGATCGCGCCGCTTGCCGAGGCCGGCATGGGCGCAACGAAGGACACCCAGGTGGTCGTGCTGACCATCTCGTCGATCATGTTCAGGCTGCTGCTGATCCTTCGCTTCGACGAGAACGACAGCACCCGTGAGTACTACCTGAATGAGGCTGACGAGCGCCCGTTCCAGGAAGTGTTTCTGGAAATCTGCAATCTGTGCTGCGGCGCGATGAACCAGGAACTGCTGCATTACTTCCCGGACCTCGGCATGTCGACGCCTTACGTATTGAGCGCGCGTTGCCTGGGGCATCTGCCGGAATTGAAGCCGGGTTTGCTGTCGTCGTATTCGATCACGCTGAACGGTTCCGTGCAGCTTGCCGCGACAGTCTGCGTGTGCGCGCATGCGCCGATCGATTTCGTCGCCGACACAAGTGCGATCGAGGAATCCAGCGGTGAGCTGGAGTTGTTTTGAGTTCTGAGTGTTGACCATGACGTCGATATCCGCAGTGAGCAGGAACGCGAAATGAACATGAACAAACCGGTCAGCAAGGTGCTGGTGCTGGACGATTGCCCCGTGCATAAAGAGGCGTTGAAGCGCTTCTGCGACGAGCACAATCTGGTCGGCGTGAAAGTCGGCAAAAATCGCTTGCAGTCGGTGCTGCGCTCGAACATCGATCTGGGCGCGGTGCTGTTCGCCGAAGGCTACGGCGGCTCGCCCGAAGCGAGCGCCGAGATCGCGATCAGGATCAACGCGGTGCGCCCGGAATTGCCGATCATCATGCGCCGCGATACCGATCCCAGTCTCGAAGGGCTGCCGGAGGGCTTGCGCCGCGTTGTCTGCGCGACCTACGTCGCCCACGATATGGCGCCCTTGCGCAAGGTGATCGACGAATACATTTTCAGCCTGGACTATCCGAACGCGCTCGTGCGCGGCATCGCCGACATGACGCAGGCGATTCTCGGCGACGTGTTCAAGGACCTGAGCATCACGTGCGACACGCCTTATATCGTGCGCGACCGGATCATCTTCGGCGAGGTGTTCAGCCTGATTCCGCTCGAGAGCGCGTGGTGCCGCGGTTACATGATGATGCAGGCGGAAGAGACGCCGATTCTCGAACTGCTCGATCGCTACCGGACAAGCGAGAGCGCGGAAGACGGCGAAGCCAACTTCCGCGATCTGAATGGCGTGCTCGGTGAAGTGACGAATCTGATCTGGGGTTCGTTCAAGAACCGCTATATCGGCGACGCGGATGCCTGGCTGCGCAGTCAGGTGCAGGTGCCGTTGCTGGTGAATCACAAGCACAAGTACATCTCGTTCGGCACCGGCAATCCGCAACTGTGTTTCATGTACTCGCTGACGGACCCGCGCTCGGGCCGCTCGGTCAAGCTGCATCAACGTTTTGTGTTCAGCCTGAGCTGGTCGCCGGAGGACTTCAGGGAAGTCACCGAGGACGTCGGCGCAATGGTCGAAGCGGGCGAACTGGATCTGTTCTGATTGTTGTCATAGGAAAAAACATGTCGAAAATTCTGGTGGTGGATGATTCGAGCACGGTGCGCGACGAAGTGGCCGGCTTTCTGAAGAAAAACGGTCTGGACGTCGACACGGCGGTGGACGGCAAGGACGGCCTCGCCAAGCTGAAGGCCAGCCCCGGCATCAAGCTGGTGATCAGCGACGTCAACATGCCGAACATGGACGGCCTGACGATGGTCGAGAAGATTCGCGGCGAGCTCGCGAACACGACCGTCAACGTCATCATGCTGACGACCGAAAGCAGCCCGGCCATGAAGGAGCGTGGCAAGGCGGCGGGCGTGAAGGGCTGGATCGTCAAGCCGTTCAAGGGCGACGCGGTGCTGGAAACGTTCCGCAAGCTGGCAAGCTAAGGCACTGCACGCATCCCGATCCGGGTAAAGGTGAGAGTTTTCGGGAGCCGGTGCGCGGGTGATTTGCAAAGCATGATTCGCTATAACGGCGGCGCCTGAAACACGCTAGTCTGCGAGCATGTGCCAATTGCTCGCCCTTAGCTGCGCGGAACCTACAGACGTCAGTTTCTCGCTGACGGGTTTTGCTGCTCGCGGCGGGCTCACCGACCATCATGTCGATGGCTGGGGCGTGGCGTTCTACGAAGACCGCGCCTGCCGCGTGTTCGTCGATGAAAAGCCGGCGTACCGCTCGCCGGTGGCCGAGTTTCTGAAGAGCTATCCGATCAAGTCGCGCAATGTCGTCGCGCATATTCGCAAGGCGACGCAAGGTGGCGCACGGGTGGAGAACTGCCACCCGTTCATGCGCGAGTTGCGCGGGCAGCAATGGGTGTTCGCGCATAACGGCGACCTTCAACCGCTCGGGGATGCGCACGAGCCGGAACACGGGCCCTATGCGCCGGTCGGCACGACCGACAGCGAAGCGGCCTTCTGCTTCATCATGAATCGCCTCTACACGCATTTCGCCGCTCAAGCGGAGATGCTCGCGGACGTCGACGACGTCGATGCCCTATTCGACGTGATCGAGCAGGCCACCCGCACGCTGAACCCGTATGGCATTTTCAACTTCGTGCTGTCGAACGGCACGGCACAATTCGCGTATTGCTCGACGCGCCTTTCGTACGTGATACGTCACTGGCCGTTTTCCAGCGCGCGTCTCGTCGACGGCGACCTCTCGGTGGATTTCGCGGAGCGTGGCACGCCGGCCGATCGCACCGCGGTGATTGCCACCACGCCGCTCACCGACGAAGTGTGGACGGCCTGCGAACCCGGCGACCTGCTGATGTTCCGCAGCGGCGCGTTGTTGCGGCGCGCTCATGTCCCCGTTCCCGCCGCGGTCCTCGCGACCTCGAAATACGCACTCTCCGAATCGTCCGCTGTCCCGGCGTGACATCGCGCCAATGCGTGGCCTTGGCAGCGGCCATGCTACCGGCACGTTCATATTCATCGAAGAATTACTTGGTTTGCCGGGACAGACGCGTCTCGTATCGTGTCGCCAGTTTTAAACAAATACAACATTGACACGGGAACCTGAAAATGAAACGTCTTTCTCTCCTCGCATTACCCGCCGGTCTTTTGCTTGCGGCAAGCGCTCAGGCGCAAAGCAGCGTGACGCTGTACGGTATCGTCGACGCCGGTATCGCTTACGTACACAACGCACAAAACGCAAGCGGCCAGAATCAGTCGACGCTCGTGAAGTTCAGCAGCGGCAACCTGTCCGGCAGCCGTTGGGGTCTCAAGGGCACGGAAGACCTGGGCGGCGGTCTGGCCGCGGTGTTCCAGCTCGAGAACGGCTTCAACGTCGGCACGGGCGCGCTGGGACAAGGCAGCCGCGAATTCGGCCGCAAGGCGGTGGTCGGCTTGTCGAGCGGCACGTGGGGGACCGTCACGCTCGGACGCCAATACGATCCGGTCGTGGACCTGGTGCAAGGTCTCACGGAAGACAACTACTTCGGCGGCATCTTCGCCACGCCGGGCGATCTGGATAACTACGACAACAGTTTGCGTATCAGCAACTCGGTCAAATACGTGAGTCCGCTGTTCGCGGGCTTCCAGGTCGAGGCGTTGTACGGCGTGGGCGGCGTGGCGGGTGCGACGGGCAGCGGCCAGACCTACAGCTTCGGCGCGGCTTATGCGAATGGCCCGTTGTCGCTCGGCGCGGGTTACTTCTACGCGAACGGCGGCAACTCCACGACGGCGAATGTGCGCACCTGGAGCAGCAGTTCCGATTCGCTGTTCAACACGGTCATCAACGCGGGCTTTGCAAGCGCGAAGTCGATTCAGATCGTGCGTGTGGGCGGGCAGTATGTGATCGGCGCGGCAACGTTCGGTGCGGCCTACTCGAACACGCAGTATGCGAACGACGCGTTCTCCGCGTTCCACAACACCGCCAAGTTCAACAACGGCTCGGTGTTCTTCAACTATCAGATTACGCCGGCCTTGCGCACGGGCGTGGGCTATAACTACACGTCGTTGACGGGCCCGAGTTCGGCGCACTACAACCAGGTCAACCTCGGTGCGGACTACGCGCTGTCCAAACGCACCGATTTGTATGCGGTGGCGGGGTACCAGAAGGCGAGCGGCAATACGCTGAATGCCGCAGGCAACGTAGTGAGCGCGCAGGCGTCGATTGGCAGTTACGGCGTGAATTCAGGCACGAACAGCCAGGAAGTCGCCGTGGTGGGTATTCGCCACAAATTCTGATTGCCTATGAATGTGCCGGCCGCCTTGATGGCGGCCGGCTTTCCTTTTGCCTTCAAATGGCCCAAAGGTGAGACTATTCGGGAGCTGCCAGCCAATCGGCGATACGTGAGTCCACACGCATCATTCCGCCTCACCATCCAGCAATTCCGACGACGATTCCCGCAAGCATTCGCTGAACAGATCCGCCGCCGGCGCGGAAGTATCCGCGCGCCACACCAGTACGACTTCACCTAACGGTTCGAGCGGCGCGAGCGGCAATACGCGCATGCGTCCGCGGCTCACGTGATGCCGGGCGATCGACAGCGGCAGAATCGACACGAACTCCCCGCGGATCAGCAGCGACAGATTCAATGGTAACGAACTGGATTCGACCGCGCCGCGATCGAGCGGAATACCTTGGCCGGCGAGTGTTTCGGCCAACGTCGCAAATGCGGGAGAACCCCGCAGCGGCGTGATCCAGCGCGCCGCGCGCAGATCGTTCCAGTTCACCGGCAGGTCTACCTTGCCGAGCGGGTGGCTCGTGCCGACGACAAACACGAACGGCTCGCGATGCAAGGTCTGCTGGCGCAGCAAGTCCTGGTTGTCGGCGATCCGGTTGCGGCCCAGGGCGAGATCGAGTTCGCCTTCGTCGAGCATCTTGATCAGCTTGTCGAGTGTCGCTTCCACGAACGACAGCGTGGCTGTCGGCGCACGCCGCATGAAGAGTTCGACCGCATGTGCGATCAGCGGCTGCGGAATCGTCACGACCGCGCCAAAGCGGACGTGGCCGGCCGTGCCGGTGGTCAGCGCGCTGACGTCGCGGCGCGCCAGTTCGATGTGCCGCAGGATTTCCCGGCCGCGTGCGGCCATCACCTTGCCGATACTGGTCAACTCGACCGCGTTGCCGACTCGCCGGGCGACGGGTACGCCTAGCGCTTCTTCGATTTCACCGATCTGCTTCGAAATGGCGGGTTGCGTGACGTGGAACGCGGCCGCGACCCGCGTCACCTGGCCGAGCTCCGCGAGGCTCACCAGGATACGCAGGTGCGGCAGCTTCAGGCCGCTGCGGAAGAAGCGATCGATTGCGTCGTTTTCGGTGCTGGCCATTCGTGTCGACCCGGTGAACATAACTGAATGGTAATGACTTGCACCGAAACAGTGATTTGCGGTGCGACGCCCAACCCGGCTAATCTTCAGCATCGGCTGGACGATAGAGCGCGAAACCGGTGGCTCGAGCATAGCAGCTACGTGCCGACCGCATAACTCAGGGTATAACCGGAGCCGCGTCATACGTCTTATCGCCGCGACCACAGCGCGCATCCAAGCGCGCGGAAGGAGACAAGCATGAGCACCCCTCTATATGGCGGCGCCGAGCGGCCCGCTATGCCTGATAAGCCTGCGGAGCCCGCAGAATCCGCCGAACGCGTAGCGTTGTACCGCAAGCTCGCCTGGCGCATCGTGCCGTTTCTGTTTCTCGCATTCATCGTCGCCTATATCGATCGCGTGAACGTGAGCTTCGCCAAGTTGCAGATGCTCACCGATCTCTCGTTGAGCGAGACCGTGTACGGCGCGGGTGCCGGCATCTTCTTTCTCGGCTATTTCATCTTCGAGGTGCCGAGCAACCTCATCTTGCATCGCGTCGGCGCCCGTATCTGGATCGCGCGGATCATGGTCACGTGGTCGATCGTCTCGTGTCTGACGATGTTCGCGAGTGGCGCGACCTCGTTCTATATCTTGCGCTTTCTGCTCGGCGTTGCCGAAGCGGGCTTCTTTCCTGGCATCGTGCTGTATCTGTCGACGTGGTTTCCGTCGAACCGGCGCTCGCAAATCATCGCGCTATTCATGGCGGCGATTCCCGTATCGGGCGCGATCGGCGGTCCGGTGTCGGGCTGGATCATGCAACAACTCGCCGGGGTGCACGGGCTCGCCGGCTGGAAGTGGCTGTTTCTGATCGAAGGACTCGCCTCGCTGGTGGTGGGCATCGTCGCGTTTTTTGTTTTGCACGATCGCATCGAGTCGGTGAGCTGGTTGAACAAAGAGGAAAAGGCGTTGCTCGCGCGCGATCTTGGAGCCGATGCGCAGACCCGTGCGCATCAAACGGTACGCGGCGCATTTGCCAACCCGAAGGTCTGGCTGCTCGGCCTGCTGTACTTCTGCATCGCGATGGGCAATTACGGGCTCGTCTTCTGGCTGCCGACGATGATCCGCGCGAGCGGTGTGGTGAGCGTGGCGAATATCGGTTTGCTGTCGGCGGTGCCGTCGCTGATCAGCGCGGTCGCGATGATCCTGATCGCGCGTCACGCGGACAAGCACGACGGGCGTCGCAAGCATGTGGCGGTGTGCGCGGTGCTGGGTGCCGCCGGCATGCTGGCGTCGGTGCTGCTCGGCCAGCACGTGTGGCTTTCGATGGCGGCGCTGGTGGTCGCGGCGATCGGCATCAATTCGATTGCACCGGTGTTCTGGGGCATTCCGACCGCGCTGATGGGCGGCGTGGGCGCGGCGGCAGCCATTGCCGTGATCAATTGCACCGGCAATCTGGCGGGTTTTGTGAGCCCCTACGTAATCGGCTTTCTGAAGGATGCGACCGGCACTCTGCTGCCCGGCATGATCGTGCTCGCCTGCGCGCTGGTGCTGGCCGCCCTGATCGCGCTGGCGATGCCGGCCGCGCGTAAAACAGCATGAGGAGAGAGAAGGATGACGCAGCAGGTTTGTATGGTCACCGGCGCGGCTACCGGGATTGGCGCGGCCACCGCGTTGCGCTTTGCGGGCGCCGGCTGGGCGGTGGCGATTGGTAATTTCGACGACAGTACGCGCGAAGCGGCGCTCGCCGTCGAAGCGCAGTGCAAACAGCTTGGCGCCGAGACGCTGGTGTTCGACGTCGACGTCGGTTCCGACGCGGCCTGCGTGAAAGCGGTCGATACCGTGGTCTCGAAGTGGCGCCGAATCGACGCGCTGATCAACTGCGCCGGCACGACGCGCTTCATTGCGCACAGCGATCTGGCCGCCGTCGACGACATGGAATTCGAGCGCGTATATCGCGTGAACCTGATCGGCATGTTTCAGATGACGCGCGCCGCGGTGCCCGTGCTGCGCGATTCGTCGACCGCTGCGCATAGCACGTCGGTGATCAATATCTCGTCGCTGGCCGCGCTGAACGGGACGGGATCGTCCATCGCCTATGCCGCCTCGAAGGGGGCGGTCAATACGCTGACGCTCTCGCTTGCGCGCAATCTCGCGCCGCGCATCCGCGTGAATGCGCTGGCGCCCGGTATGGTGGACGACGGTTTGCCGCGTCGCGTGCTTGGCGAGGAGGCCTACGCGAAGATCGTCGACAGCATGACGAATGTCGCGCCGCTCAAGCGCGTGTCGCAGCCCGGCGAGATCGCCGACCTGGCCTGGTTCATCGTCGCGCATGCGCCTTCGATGACCGGCCAGGTGATCGCGGCCGAGAACGGCATGTTGCTGAACGGCTGATCGTACGGCCCACGAACACGGATACGGACAGGAAAAACCATGAGCAACCTCCACAAGCACCGCTCGCGCACCGTCACCGAAGGCATCACGCGCACACCGCATCGCGCCTTCCTGCGAGCGACCGGCCTGGACGACGCCGCGATCGAAAAGCCCTTCGTTGCGATTGTCGATACGTTTGGCGAAAACACGCCGTGCTCGATGTCGCTCGCAGCCGTTTCCGACAACGTGCGCCTCGGTGTCGCGGCGGGCGGCGGTGTGCCGATTCGTGGCTCGGCGATCTCGGTGTCGGACGGCACCTCGATGAATCATTCGGGCATGCGGTTTAGTCTTGTCTCGCGCGAGATCATCGCGGATAGCGTCGAAGTGTTCGTGCGCGCGCATTGCTATGACGCGTTCGTCGGCGTGGCCGGTTGCGACAAGACATTGCCCGGCATTCTGATGGGCATGGTGCGCGTGAACGTGCCGGGCGTGTTTCTGTTCGGCGGCGCGATGCTGCCGGGCATCGCACCGGACGGCACGCAGGCGACGATTCTGACCGCGATCGAGGCGGTCGGCTCGGCGCAGCGCGGGGATATGTCGCTCGACACCTTGCGCGGCATCGAGAAGCGTTGCACGCCGGGCGCGGGATCGTGCCCCGGCCAGTTCACCGCCAACACCATGGCGATGGTCGCCGAAACGCTCGGTCTCGCGCCGCTCGGTTCGGCGATGGTGCCCGCGGTCTACAGCGAGCGCATTGCGATCGCGCGCCGTGCGGGCGAGACCGTCATGAATACGCTGAAAAACGGTGGTCCGCTGCCGCGCGATCTGGTCACGCGCAAGAGCCTGGAAAACGCGTGCGCCGCCGTCGCCGCCACCGGCGGGTCGACCAACGCGGCGCTGCACATCCCGGCGATCGCGCACGAGGCCGGCATCCGCTTCACGTTGGACGATGTGTCCGAGGTACTCGCTCGCACGCCGCTGATCGGCGATCTGCAACCGGGCGGCAAGTATCTCGCGCTGGACCTGTATCACGTCGGCGGCGTGCCGGCGGTGCTGAATGCGCTGCTCGCGGGCGGTTTCCTGCACGGCGATACGTTGACGCAAACCGGCGAAACGCTCGAAACCGTGTTGAAGTCGTTCGCGGGCCCGGATGGCCGTGTCGTCCGTCCGTATAACGAGCCGCTGAGCGAGAACGCCGGACTGGTGGTGTTGCGCGGCAATCTCGCACCAGACGGTGCGTGTCTGAAAACCGCCGGCCTGAAATCGTTGGTCTTCAGCGGCACTGCGCGGGTGTTCGAAACCGAAGAGGCGTGCATGTCGGTCGTGTCGAAGCGCACCTATCAGGAAGGGGACGTGCTCGTGATCCGCAACGAAGGGCCGAAGGGCGGCCCCGGTATGCGCGAGATGCTCAGCGTGACCGCGGCGATCTACGGCCAGGGCATGGGCGAAAAAGTCGCGCTGCTGACCGACGGACGTTTCTCCGGCGCGACGCGCGGTATGTGCATTGGCTACGTCGGACCGGAAGCGGCAGCGGGAGGCCCGATTCGATTGCTTAGGGACGGCGACCGGATCCATATCGACGCGCACAAAGGCACGCTCGATGTTGAATTGAGCGACGCGGAACTCGCGCGGCGCAACAGCGAGGTTGTGCCGTTCACACGGGGTCGCCTCGGCGGCGTACTGGAGAAATACGAAGCGCTGGTGCGGCCGGCGAATCTCGGCGCGGTGACGCACTCCGGTGCGGTGGAGTGGCCTTATGAAGCGTCGATCGGCGAGGATGAAGCATGAACGCCGCCGTCGCGCCGGATGCTCCGCGCGTCGGTTTTTGCGGCATCGGCAAGATGGGCGAGCCCATGGCCTGGCGCCTGCTCGCGGCCGGGCATGCGCTGCGGGTGTGGAATCGATCGCCGGCGAAACTGGTGGCGCTGGCGGCAGAGGGCTGTGTCGTCAGCGACTCGCCCCAGCAACTAGCCGAAGCAAGCGACGTCGTGATGCTGTGTCTCGGCGACGGCCCCGCGGTTGAAGACGTCGTGTTCGGCGCACAGGGGCTCGCGCATGCATCGACCGCGCCGAGGTTTGTGGTCGACCATTCGACCATCGCGCCCACCGAGACCCGGCGCCTCGCCCAGCGTTGGCACGAACTGACCGGTGGCGCGTGGATCGACGCGCCCGTGTCCGGCGGCACGGCAGGCGCGGAGACAGGCACGCTTGCGATCATGTGCGGCGGCGGCGTGAGCGATATTGCCGCGGTCGAACCGTTGCTGCGCGCCTATGCCTCGCGTGTCACGCGCATGGGGGCCACGGGTGCGGGACAGGCGACCAAGCTCGCCAATCAGGCGATTGTCGTGACGACCATCGCGGGTATTGCGGAAGCCTGCGTTCTCGCTCAACGCGCCGGCATCGACGCCGCTGCAATGCCGGGCGCCTTGCGAGGCGGCTGGGCCGATTCGGTGCTGCTGCAAACCTTGATGCCGCGAATGCTGACGCCGCCGTCGAGTCCATCGGGCACGATCCGGACGATGCTGAAGGATCTCGACGCAGTGGCGGAGTTGGCGCGCGAGGCCAATGCGCCATTGCGCGCAGTCGGCGAGGTGCGCAAGCTTTTGCAGGAAGCGGTGGATCGGGGACTCGGCGATGAAGACATCTCGCAGATCGTCCGGGTGCTGCTCGATTAGCGTTTGGCGTATGAGCCGGAAATCAACAACGAGGTTTAAGCAGGAGACCATCATGTCCAGTCTTGAATCCACCGGTCTTTCGCAAGAAGCCCCGGCGCGCCTTACCCGCTCGCAATGGCGCATGATCATACTCGCGAGTCTTGGCGGCGCGCTCGAGTTCTACGATTTCGTCGTCTATGGCATCTTCGCGCAGTTCATCGGCCGTGCGTTCTTTCCGATGCACGATCCGATTGTCGGCTTGATGCTCTCGTTCGCGGTGTTCGCAGTCGGTTATCTCTCGCGGCCGATCGGCGGTATCGTGCTCAGCTATTTCGGCGACAGGTACGGACGCCGGCGCGTGTTTATCGTCTCGGTGATCGTTGTCTCGATGTGCACGATCGGCATGGGTATCGTGCCGACGTACGCGACATGGGGCATCAGCGCCACGCTGTTGATGATCCTGCTGCGTCTCATGCAGGGTTTCTGCCTCGGTGGCGAGTTACCCGGCTCGATCACCTACGTGGTCGAATCGGTGCCGCGGCGCGCGGGACTCGTGTGCGGCATTGTGTTTTTCTGCGTGAACTCCGGCGTGCTGCTGGCGGCGGCCGTCAATCTCTCGGTGCACAGCTTTCTGAGCGGCGACGACGTCGCGGCGTACGGCTGGCGCATCGCATTTCTGTTCGGTGGTGCAATCGGCCTGTTGAGTTTCTGGCTGCGCCGCAAGCTCGAAGAAACGCCCGCGTTTGCCGAGATGAAGCATCTCGCCGCGAAGCATCCACTGGCAGAACTGCTGCGTGAGCACTGGCGGCCCGTGCTGCTCGGCATCGGCACGACCGCGGTGGTCGCCGCATTCAATGGCTTGCTGTTCGCGCACATGCCCGCGTACCTCGACCGCGTGTTGCACTACGATCCGCGCCGCGTGGCGATTGGGCAGAACGTCGGTCTCGCGGTGGTGTCGACGGGTATTCTGCTGTCCGGCTGGCTTGGCGACAAACTGCCGAGGCGTTTCGTGCTGCGCTTCGGCTCGCTGCTACTTGCCGTGTTGAGCTATCCGTTCTATCTGGCAGCAAGCCGCCATACGACCGACATCGTGCTGCTGCTCGCGCTGGCCGGTGTGGCCGCATGCCTGGCTAACGGTACGTTCGCCTGCATCATCGCCGACATGTTTCCCACGCGCGTGCGTTTCAGCGGCGTCGCGCTCACCTTCAATGTCAGCTTTACCGTGTTCAGCGGCACCGCGCCGTTGATCGCCACGTGGCTGATTTCGTCGACGGGCAATGTTGCCGCGCCTGCATATTTCATGGCGGCGTGCGCGGCGCTCTCGCTGGTCGCGAGCTTTGGCTTGAAAGCGGTGAGCGGAAAAATCGGTTCACGCTCGACCGGCTGATATCTTCCGAAGGACGGTGCCGTTCAACGGCATCATCGTCCCTGTGCCGATTCCGGCAGGCTCCGAAAGCACCTCGCTCATCGCCGCGCGCAATGCCGGCCCGCACACCGTCGCTTACCTGGGTATGCAGAATACCCGAGCCGTTCCAAAGGTGAGGGTTTGCGGGAGTGGCCTGTTTGCGAGCATCGGCACCCCGCCCAGCATACGTTTGCAGCCTGCCCCCAAGCTCGAAAGGTGAGCGTTTTCGGGAGTAACCGGAGGTGCGCTTCGCGCCGAACCCCCACCGCTTCGTGCCAAAGGTGAGACTTTTCGGGAGCCGGCGCACGCATTCTGCAGTAGCGTTTTGAGTGCCCCATACCACGTTCCGCATTGAAAGAGTTGGGAAGAAATTGCCAACCTTGGGGGCTGTTCCGCGTTTTGACATGACGTGCCTACAGGGAAGATGGCGACGCGGACGACAAGCGGTCAGCGGATTTGCTATTCACGCAAGCCATCGCCTGTCTCTGAAAACCGATCGTCTCCTGGAATCAGTTGGATGAGTCAGCACATTCTTTTTGTTGGCGCCGACGGCGGCTTAACGGCCGTGGTGGGCGAATCTTTACGCGGACAGGGCTGCGGAGTGTCCGCTCGTCCGCATTGCGCGGGGCTAAAGCACGTGGTCGAGATGGAGCGGCCGGCGTTGCTGGTGCTCGACATCTCGGCGCCGCACGGCGACGGTCTTGCCGTGTTGCGCGACTTGCGCATGAGCGGCAACGACACGCCGGTGATTTTGCTGTCGGAGAGCAGCAAGGCCATTGATCGTGTGATTGGTCTCGAGCTCGGTGCCGACGATTTCATGAGCAAGCCCGCCGACCCTGCCGAACTGCTCGCCCGCATTCGCGTGTTGCTGCGCCGGCGCGGCGCGCTCGCGCCAGGCGCGCCGGAAACACGGCCACCCTATCGCTTCGGGCGTTGCGAGCTGAACTTCTCCGCGCGTGAACTGCGCCGCGACAATGAACACTTTGTGTTGCGCAGTTCGGAATTCGCGTTGCTCAAAATCTTCGTCAATCACGCGATGACCGTGCTCACGCGTGTGCAACTCAACGAGAAATTACGCGGCAGTAGCGTATTGCATCAAGGGCGCAGCCTCGATGTATCGATCTGGCGGCTGCGGCGGCTGATCGAGATCGATCCTTCCGAGCCGCGCTACGTGCAGACCGTGTGGGGACGCGGCTATGTGTTCGTGCCGCACGGCGAGATTGGGGCGGCCGAACGCGGCGCGCTGGTTGCGTCCGGCGTGTAAGCAAGCGAATCAAGGCAGCGGTCCGAGCATTTCGGCGAAGCGCCGCGCTGCTTCCAGACCGAAACGACTGGGCAGCAATTTTGTGTCGCGATCGTGCTGGACGTCAAAACCCATTCGCCATGCAGCAATTCGTTTGCCGTAACAGATCAAGGTATCGAGCGACTGCATAACGAAGACAATAGCCGGCAGCACCTGCCGGTATAGCGCTTCGGCTTGCTCAACGCCGCCGCCGACGAATGCCTGATAGATCCGTTGCTGCCAGTCGAAACAGTCGGGCGCGACGATCATGCCGGCGCATCCCGCACGTAAATTATCGAGCAACTCCATTCCGCCGCGCCCGTTGAGCACGGGCATCAGATGCCCGACCCGCGCTACCGTCTCCGCAAGCACGATCGACGGCCCTTCCCCCTTGAGCAAACGGAAATTCGGACACTGGGCGGCAAGACGTTCGAGACTTTCCGCGGACAAGCCGACGCCCAGATATTCCGGTGCGTTCTGGATGCCGACCCTTGCATCGAGTCCGTTCATGACGGCGGCGAAGAAGTCGAAATAGAACGCCTCCGGTTGCGGCATTGCACCGGCCGCCAGCGCTGGCGGTTGCAGGATCAGCGAACTGGCGCCTTGCGCGAGCGCATAGTGAGCCAGATCGCGCTGCGACTCGACTGAACTGCCGCTCACCGTCACCACCAGTGGCAGCGTGCCACCGCTATCCTCGATGGCCCAGCGGATAATCTGTTCGCGTTCGGTTTGCGAGAGCTTGTTGACCTCGGTGGCGAGCCCTAGCACCGCGACCCCGGGAGCCCGTGCCCGCAAGGCGGCTTCTATTTGCCGACGCATGGCCGCGCGGTCCAGATGATTGTCGCGATCGAAGAAGGCGTAAAGGATCGGGTAGATACCAGCGATGTTGCTGGTATTGGGGGGAGCCTGGTTCATGGTTTCGGGTTCCACAACGATGAAATGGTGAGCGCCGTGGTGTTACTTGACACGGTTGAGGCGCCGCCGCCCGGTGTCGTCGGCTGAGACCGCCCCGGCGCGTTGCGCTTGACGTTCCGACCGGCGGATGACCGCCTGCATCACGAAAGTCATCAGTGCGCCGAACGCGAGGCAGGCCGACAGAAACAACATTGGCGCAATCACGCTGCCGGTGCGGTCTTTGATCATCGGCACGACGTTCTGAGCGATGAACCCGCCCAGGTTGCCGATCGAGTTGATCGCGGCGAGCCCCGAGGCGGCGCGCGCGCCGGTCAGAAACCGGCTGGGCAGGGACCACAACACGGGCTGCCCGGCAAACATGCCGGCTGCCGCTAAGCACAGGCAAACGAACTGCAGCGCGTGGCCAGGCACGAAGACGCTGAGCAACAGGAAAAACGCACCTAACAGCGCGGGCACGACGATGTGCCAGGTTTGCTCATTTCGCGCGACTGAATGGCGTGGCACCCACCACAGCGCAACGCCGACCATCAGCCAGGGAATGACATTCAGCAGCCCGTTGACGGTGTTGCTGACGCCGAATCCTTTGACGACCGTAGGCAGCCAGTAGCTGAGACCATACGCCGACAGCGGGAAGAACAGGAAGTAGAACGACATGAGCAGGACGCGGCCGTCGAGCAGCACCGCGAACGGATTGCCATGAGCTGACGGTGCGACGCGCGCGGCTTCTGTTCGCAACGTGTCAGTCAGCCAGTTCTTCTCGGCTTCGCTCAGGAAGGGCGCGTTTCGCGGCGTCTCGGGCAGGCGCCGCCAGACCACGGCACTCATCAGCACCGCCGCCATGCCTGTGACGATGAACACCCATTGCCAGCCACGCAGACCCAGCAGTCCGTCGAAATCCAGCAAGACACCGCCGATCGGCGCGGCAATCGCATTGGCGAGCGCGCTGCCGATCATGAAATAGCCGACCAGCCTTGCCCGGATGCGAGCGGGGAACCAGAGCGTCAGGTAGTACAGCACACCGGGATAAAAACCCGCTTCGCAAACGCCGAGCAGAAAACGCAGGATGTAAAGCATCGCCGCGCTATGCGTGAAGCCGAGCGCGACCGTGACCGCGCCCCACGACAGCATGATTCGCGCGAACCAGCGACGCGCGCCGACTTTGGCGAGCATGACGTTGCTCGGTATCTCGAACAGCAGATAGCCGATGAAAAACAGCGAAGCGCCCAGACCGTAGGCCGCTTCGCTCATGCCGAGATCGGCCACCATCTGCAGCTTGGCGAAACCGATGTTTTGCCGGTCGATATAGGCGATCAGATAGAGCAGCCCGAGCAGCGGCATCAGCTTCAGCGTGGCGCGTTCAATGACTCGATCGCCGTCGACGGCGTCATGTTGCAACTGCATTCCGTCTCCTTGATTTCATGCGGCGGGCGGCCATTACTCTGGCCGCTGCTGCGCTGGCGCCTTGCGTTTGCTCAATGCGAATCGCGCGGCACTGCAGCGCCGCTCGAACCGACGAGAAAGGCCAGATCGGCACCGAGGTTGGCCTGCTGAACGGTATCGACATACAACTTGTACCAGCCGCGCGCGGGCGGTGTTGGTGCTTGCCATTCCGCGCGGCGGCGTGCCAGTTCCGCGTCGTCGACATCCAGATGCAGGCGCCGCCCGGCGACGTCGAGTTCGATCATGTCGCCGTCGCGAACCAGCGCCAGCGTGCCGCCCGCCGCCGCTTCAGGCGCCACATGCAGCACGACCGCGCCGTATGCCGTGCCGCTCATGCGACCGTCGGAAATGCGCACCATGTCCGTAATGCCCTGCTTCAGAACCTTGGTGGGCAGCGGCATGTTCCCGACCTCGGCGAAGCCCGGATAGCCCTTCGGTCCCGCGCCTTTGAGCACCATCACGCAACTGGCGTCGATATCGAGATTTTCGTCGTTGATTCGCGCATGCAGGTCTTCGACGTTCTCGAATACCACCGCGCGGCCGCGATGCTGCAGCAGTGCAGGCGTAGCAGCCGAAGGTTTAATGACTGCGCCGTCCACGGCGAGATTGCCTTTCAGTACAGCAATCCCTGCCTTGGGTTTGAACGGCGCGGCAACTGGAAAGATGACTTTGCGGTCGAAGCATTCGGCATGGCTGACGTTCTCCCAGATGCTGCGGCCATTGACCGTCAATGCATCGCGATGCAGCAGTTGCGCTTCACCGAGTTCGCGCAGCACTGCCGGCAAGCCACCGGCGTAATAGAAGTCTTCCATCAAGAACTCGCCGGACGGCTGCAGGTTCACGAGACAGGGAACGTCGGAGCCGCGTTCCCAGTCTTCCAGCTTCAGATCGACGCCGATACGCCCGGCAATCGCGAGCAGATGCACCACGGCGTTGGTCGACCCGCCGATCGCCGCATTGACGCGGATCGCATTTTCGAACGCCTCACGCGTGAGGATCTTGCTCATGGTCAGATCCTCACGAACCATTTCGACGATGCGGCGCCCGGCCATATGCGCCAGCACCTGGCGGCGCGCGTCGACGGCGGGAATCGCGGCGTTGTGCGGCAAGCCCATGCCCAGCGCTTCGACCATGGAGGCCATGGTCGAAGCCGTGCCCATGGTCATGCAGTGGCCGCGCGAACGGTTCATGCAGCTTTCCGCCTCTATGAACTGCGCCATGTCGAGCGTGCCCGCGCGCACCTGTTCCGACATCTGCCAGACGCCCGTGCCCGAGCCGATGGTTTCACCACGGTAACGGCCGTTCAGCATCGGGCCGCCCGAGACGGCCAGCGCGGGAAGATCGCACGAGGCCGCGCCCATCAGCAGCGCGGGCGTGGTCTTGTCACAACCGCAGAGCAGGATCACGCCGTCGATCGGATTGCCGCGAATCGACTCCTCGACGTCCATTGACGCGAGGTTGCGAAACAGCATGGCGGTGGGGCGCAAATTCGATTCGCCCAACGACATGACCGGAAATTCCAGCGGGAATCCGCCCGCTTCGTAGACACCTTTCTTGACGTATTCGGCGAGTTCGCGAAAGTGCGCATTGCAGGGCGTCAATTCCGACCATGTATTGCAGATGCCGATCACGGGGCGGCCGTCGAACAGATGATGCGGCAAACCCTGATTTTTCATCCACGACCGATGAATGAAACCGTCTTTGTCGGCCTTGCCGAACCAGGCCTGGCTGCGCAGCGCCTTCTTGGGTGGGGTGCTCATGATCGTCTCCTCGGGAATGCATTCGCGGAATTGGCGGACGGCCCGCGTACTCCAGCTTTCTGAACAGGCGGTGTAGCCAGAAAGAAGCATTGTTGCCGGTTAACTTTATGAGCGGCATGGCGCTACGTCAAATTATGCAGGGGTGTCCCACATATAAGGGCGGTTTGGTTTTATCTCTGAATTAGCGATACTAATTAATACAAAAATGCATTCGAATTGTGCTGCTGAAGTGCTGGGCGTTGTTTTGGATTTCGGGAGAAGAGCCGGGCGAGATGCAATGATCTCGCCGGCATGCGATGCGTTGCTACGCGTTACGATAGGACGGCTTATCCGTCGAAAGGTGAGGGTTTACGGGAGCAGGAAAACCGCAGTTCAGCCCTGCTTCGCCACCTCGCGAATGTCGGCCACCGGCGTTTGCCCGAATGCATCGCTGAACGCATAGTCGAGCAGCTGGGTCGCGCATTGTTCAGGCGTCGAAAGCTGCCCATTGCGCTTGAGGTCTTCGAATTTTTCGCGCATCGGGAACTGTTCGGTGCCGCTGCCGCGAATCTCCGCCTGCATATTCGTATCGATGACGCCCGGCGCCAGGCTGCAGATACGCAGCGCACGATTCGCGTCGAGCGTGACGGCGCGTGCGTGATGATCGAGGGCGGCCTTGGTTGCGCAGTAGATGCTCCAACCCGGATACGCATTGCGCGCCGCGCCGCTCGAGATATGGACGATGCGCCGATCGGTCGCGTCGGTGCTGGCGGCGGCTAGCGCGCTTGCCAGCATGAGCGGCGTGGCGACGTTCAGACTCACGGCGGTCGCGATGTCCGCGGCGTTCTGGCCTTCGATCGGGCCGATCGGCTGGACCATGCCTGCGTTGTTGATCAGCAGGACGCTTTGCGCACCGCTGACGAAGTTGCGCAGCGCCTCGGTTGCGACCCACTGCGCGACGCGGGTGGGATCGGCGAGTTCGAGTTCGATTTCTTCGAGCAGTGCCGGGAAACGCGCTTTGAGCGTGGCATGACGCGAGCGGGACAACCCCAGCACCGCGACGCCGCGCGCCAGCAGTTGTTCAGCAAGGGCTGCACCGAGGCCGCGCGTGTGGCCGGTAACGATCGCGCGGATGGGAGAGGAGGTGGACATGTCGTTCCTTGTGATCGTTGGCTTGAGAAGAGCGTTATTTTCGCACGCAACGTTTGGTGCTTGCAGCGAGGCTGATTGTCAGGTTGCGTTCGGGCAATCCCGCCGCCGCAACGCTGTCTCCCCCTTCGCACCTTCCTCGGCCAGATCAGGTGGAGCGAAAGCGCTCGCGATACTGCATCGGCGTAACGCCGATCCGCTTCATGAAGACAATGCGCATCCGATCCGCGGTGCCGAAGCCGCAATCGTAGGCGATCGTCTTGAGCGCCGCGCCGCTGCTTTCGAGCTGTTTGCGCGCCGCATCCACGCGGGCGCGCTCGACAAATTCGTGCGGCGTCACCTGGGTTTCCTGCACGAATACGCGTGCGAAATTGCGTGCGCTCATTCCCGCCACATCCGCCAGTTGTTGGACCGTGAAGCGCTCGCGAATCCGCTCCATCACATGCGCCTGCACTTTGGCGACCGGCGAAGTCTCATCGGCGGGGGCGGTCAGATAGGGGCTGAACTGCGATTGGCCGCCCTGTCGCTGGGCGAACACCACCAGCCGTTTGGCGACGGCGAGCGCCGTGTGCGGGCCGTGGTCCTCCGCGACTAATGCAAGCGACAGATCGATGCCTGCCGTCACGCCCGCGGATGTGACCAGGTTGCCGTCGCGCAGATAGATCCGGTCGAAATCGACATGTGCTCGCGGAAACTGCGCGGCGAGTTGTGCCGCGTGCTGCCAGTGCGTCGTGACATGGCGCGCGTCGAGCAGTCCGGCATGGCCGAGCGCGAACGCGCCCGTGCAGACCGAACCAAAATGCTCGCACTGCGTGGCGGCTAGCGATAGCCATTCCAGCAAACGTGAGTCGGGCGCGGCGCCGTCGGGCAGCGCGGGGCCGCCGGCAACCAGTGCAAGATCAAACGGACGATGCGCATGGTCAAACGTGGCATCGGCGACGAGCGTCATGCCGTTGGACGCGCGCAATGGACCGGGCTGCGCGCTAAGGAGCATGACCTCGTAGTGATCTTGCGATGCGAGGAACCGGTTGGCTTCGGAAAACACATCGACTGGACCGGCGACGTCGAGCGCTTGCACGCCGGGAAAAATCGCGATCGCAACGGTAGGCATCGGGTGATTTCCTTTGACGGTGGTGGAATCCGCACTGCCGCGGCAGTCAACGCGGTGCGTTTGGCAGGGTTCAGCGGTCCATGGCGATTGCCCGCGACAGCGCGCCGGCCAATACTGAAGCTCATCGGACGCGCTGCCTGAACGGTAAGAAAAAGCATCGCGGACCAGCATACCAAACGCGCTGTCCAGTCACAAAGATCGCGCGTCCGGTTCATTCAAGTCTTTCATGGAGCACTCAACATGACCACGATCGCAGGCATCAGGATCCCCGACAGCATGATGGCGCGCGAAGCCACGCAACTCGTGCGCGATACCGAAACCGAATTGCTTTACCACCATTCGCGGCGTGTGTTCCTGTTCGGTTCGCTGGCCGGCGCGCGCAAGCAGCTCAAGTACGACCCCGAGTTGCTGTACATCGGCGCGATGTTTCATGACATGGGGCTTGTCGCACCGTATAGCAGCGAGCACGATCGATTCGAGGTGGACGGTGCGAATGCGGCGCGCGATTTTTTGCAGCGGCATGGTATCGGCGAAGCAGATATCGAGCAGGTGTGGAACTCGATTGCGCTGCACACCACTCCCGGAATTCCGCAATATATGAAGCCGGTAGTCGCGCTGGTCACGGCCGGCGTGGAGATGGACGTGCTGGGCCTTGCTTACGACGAGTTCACCGAGCAGCAACGTCATGAGGTTACGCATGCCCATCCGCGTGGCGCGCATTTCAAGGAAGGCATCATCGACGCATTCGCGCACGGCACGATTCATAAACCGGAGACGACCTTCGGCAACGTGAAGGCAGACGTGCTGGCGCTGAAAGACCCGCATTACCACCGTGAGAATTTCTGCACGATGATTCTGGGCTCGGCGTGGAAGGATTAATTAGTCGGCACGCAATGCGCGAAAGTGACAGCCCCACACAAGAAAGGTCATCGACATAAAATTCATTTGGCGTGTCATTTCCAGTAGGCGCGAGCGACTAAACCTCTGAAACACCCGGACGATCGTGCATGGCGGCCAGCCCCGAGTGTTGCATCCTCAGAACCGGCATGTGCGGTGGGTCGACCACGGCAAGCCGGTCTGAGTACCGAACGTCGCTTATGTAGCCCGTGTTTAGGACGGGCTACTCACGTAAGACTGGAGATGACATGAAATCGATCCGAGCCGTATTGATGTGCGGACTGCTGCCGCTCGCGCTTGCTGCGGGTTCTGTGCAAGCCCAAGGAATAGGACGTGCCGGCACCTACCTGATGCCCCCCGAGTACAGCATGATGATGGACAAGCTGACGCCTGAACAGCGCACTCAGGCCATCGCCATCCAGCAGAAAATGATGCAGATGGACATGGAGTATCAGGACACCATGGCGCAGATGGAGATGAAGCATGCGCACGAGATGATGCAGATGCAAAGTCAACTGCTCGATATTTTCAAAGGCCATTGAGCCCGCCACGGTTCGACCGGCACACGTCTCGACTGATGGCAGACGTGTGCCGGTCATCCTCTGCCGTGCAAGGCTGCGATTTCCTGCAAATCGAGATCCCGCTCAAGCACGGTTAGCAGTTCATCATGAATCAACCCTGACCGGTGCATCCGCAACAACTCGCGGCGACCTGCCGCCACGGCGGCAAGCACGACGTCGTAGTGCGCGGATCGAACATCGGAGGGATATTCCGTCACATCCTGGTAGGCTTCGGTCATCCGTGCCCGATAGCTATATTGCTCCAGCAGGCGTGGATGGATCACTTGTCCCTGGGCGTCGTGCACGAGCGGTTGGATCGCTGCAAGCTGCGTCGCTTCGAGCCTCGCCCATGCTTGAGGTTCGGTCAAATGCTGCTCATTTCTCTCGGAGGCGTGGTCGGGATTGATCCAGCGAATCAACGGTCCGATCGTTGTGCCTTGACCCAGCACCGTTACCAGAATGACCGCGAACGAAGCGACCAGAATCAGATCGCGCCCGGGCAATGCCTCGGGCAACGAGAGCGCGATTGCCAGTGTCACCACGCCACGCATGCCGGCCCAACTCGTCACGGTTGCCGAGCGCCAGTCGAGCGCAATGTTTGCGCGCCGCATCAGCTTGCAGACCAGTCCCTTCAACATTTCGACGGCGAAGACCCACACGAAGCGCGATAGCACGACTGCCGCGATTACCGCGCCAACGGCCGGAGCCAATGCGACCAGCGTATCGCCGACCCCGCCTAGCCGCACGATTACGCTGCGTAGTGACAGCCCGATGAGAATGAAAACCAGCGCTTCCATCAGGAAGATCAGGATCTGCCAGAAGGCTGTGCCGCGCGTGCGCACCGAAGCCGAGAAGATTTCATGCTGGTGCCAGCCGAGCACCATGCCGCAACTGACGGTGGCGATCACGCCTGACACGTCGAGCATGTCACCCGCGATATAGCTGATCCACGCGGAAAGTACGGATGCGGTGATGATCAGGTACGCGTCGTCGAGATAGCGCAGCAACCTGACGACCACAAAGCCGACTGCGATGCCCACCGCGACGCCACCCAGTCCGAGCACCGCAAACCGTCCGATCGCATGTTGTGCGCTGAACGTGCCCGTCAACGTGGCCGCGACGGCGAAGCGGAACAGGACAATGCCGGCGGCGTCGTTGAGCAGGCTCTCGCCTTCGAGTAGCACCATCAACCGGCGTGGTAGCGCGACGCGTTCGAGCACGGCTTTTGCCGCGACGGCGTCAGGTGGCGAGACGATTGCGCCGAGCGCGAAGCATGCCGCCCACGGGAGCGCCGGCACGACCCAATGGACGACCAGGCCGACCGCCAGGGTCGTGAAGGCGACGGCGCCGATTGCGAGCAGCAGGATGCCGCCGAGATTGCGCTTGAACTCGTCCCATACGGAGAAGTAGGCGCCGTCCATGAGGAGTGGCGGCAGGAACACGATCAGGACCAGTTCGGGATCGAGGTTGATGGGGGGCAGGCCCGGCACGAAGGCCATTGCGGCGCCGCCGACCAGAAGCGCTGCGGCGGGTGGGAGCCGGAGCCGCTTGGCCAGCAGTTCAAGGCCGACCATCGCGGCGAGCGACAGCAGGACGAGTTTGAAAGCCATGACGGAGGACATGCGGGGGCCTCGACGAGTGGCAAAGGGTGGGGTTTCTTTTTAACACAGGGAGGGGCTTTTGCCTGCGGCTGAGCCTGTGGGGGATAGGCCTGTGGCATCAAGTACTTGGCGAGGCTGTGCGCAGGTTGTCCACAGGCTTGGGCACAAATTATGTGGACAAGTTTTTTTGCCTTTGCGGCGCGTGGTTTGGTTTTGGTCTTGGTCTTAGGGTTGTTGGCCTTTCCTTGAATTGTTAGTGGTCTATTAGCGTTGCCCCTGTGCGGGGCAGCACCTACTTTTCTTTGCCTGCCGCAAAGAAAAGTAGGCAAAAGAAAGCGGCTCAAACCGCTAGCTCATAAGCGGGTCCCCCGCACAGTCGCGGTAG
This sequence comes from Paraburkholderia fungorum, assembly GCF_902833645.1. Classification (GTDB taxonomy): domain Bacteria; phylum Pseudomonadota; class Gammaproteobacteria; order Burkholderiales; family Burkholderiaceae; genus Paraburkholderia; species Paraburkholderia fungorum. The sequence continues at coordinate 330,845 of NZ_CADFGE010000001.1, read as the reverse complement.
TGGTGCATCTGGAATCTGTGTTCTCGCGCACTCCGCGTTAGCGACAAGGGGCTCATCAGCTCCCACTCCGCACTGCGTGCGTCGCGGATGGGTCTGCCTGGGAAACCTGGCCAACGCTTTGCATACCTGATGGTTTTTGGAAGCGGGTATCGGCGCGCGTAGCGCCGCCGGAGGCATGACTGCCTTGTCACTAAGGCCGAATGTGCGAGGGGACAGATTCCAGATGCACCACTACCGTGGCTGTGCGGGGGACCCGCTTATGAGCTAGCGGTTTGAGCCGCTTTCTTTTGCCTACTTTTCTTTGCGGCAGGCAAAGAAAAGTAGGTGCCGCCCCGCACAGGGGCAACGCTAATAGACCACTAACAATTCAAGGAAAGGCCAAAAGACCAACGAGAGCAACGCCAAACAGACCACGAACCCACCGGGGCAACGCCCAAAAATCCAGATCAACAACAAACCCGCCGGGCAGGCTCAAGCCTTCAACACCGAAGCCGCCACTTCCTCCCTCGATTGCACCTGCAAAACCGCATCCCTCTTATCCAGCAAATGCTGCCGAAGAATCGCGCTCAACTTCTTCCCGTCCCGCGCTTCAAGCGCCTTCAGCATCTCATCATGATCATGAATCGCGCTATCCCACTTAGGGATCTGAAAATTCGACCGAAACCGCAACGCTTGCAAGCGCCGATTCACAGCAACATAAGTCTGCCGCAGTGCTGAATTCCTCGCCGCTTCATTGATCTTGTCGTGAATCGCCTGGTTGCGGCTGTAGTACCCAGCCAGATCGTTCTGCGTGCGGCAAGCAAGCATCGCATAATGCAGCGCCTTGATCTCAGCAAGCTCCGCAGCCGTCATCCGCTCCGCCGCCAGTTCGCCGGAAAAAGCCTCCAGACCACTCATCAACTCAAAGGTCTCGCGCAACTCCGCTTCCGACATCTTCGACACCGACGCACCGCGGTTCGGCGAAATCTCGATCAGCCCTTCGGCGGCGAGCACCTTCAACGCCTCCCGCAACGGCGTGCGCGAAATCCCCAGCGTCTCGCATAGCTCGCGCTCGTTCAGTTTCTTGCCCGGCTCCAGCACCCCCTCGACGATAAAACGGCGAATGTGCTCCACCACCGTGTCGTGCAAGCGCTGACGCTCAACCTTCGGCATCAGCGGGGACGCGGTCACACCCGCATCGAAATCCGAATTTTGCATACAAAAACCCTCAACATCGTGTTAGGCAGGATTTTAGCGGAAGCATCCAGATTAGTTAATAGCGCGGGTAAACACCGGTATCGACAGGCAATTTTGGCCTTGGATCCGTCACGGATCGTCTGATATAGTTTTTTGCATGCAAAATTCAATCGGAGGAGCCCAATGCTCAAGTTAGACTTTCACCCCGCTGGCCGTCACTTCCTGCAGATCCCGGGTCCGAGCCCGGTGCCCGATCGCATTCTCCGTGCGATGAGCTACCCGACCATCGATCATCGCGGCCCCGAGTTCGGCGAACTTGGTCTGAAGGTGCTCGAAGGCATCAAGAAAATCTTCAAGACGCAACACCCGGTGGTGATCTATCCGGCTTCCGGTACGGGCGCCTGGGAAGCGGCGCTGTCGAACACGCTCAGCCCCGGCGACAACGTATTGATGTTCGAGACCGGTCACTTCGCGACGCTGTGGAAAAAGATGGCGGAAAGCCTCGGGCTGAAGCCGGAGTTCCTCGGTCTGCCTGGCATTGAAGGCTGGCGTCGTGGTGTGCAGCCGAACATGATCGAGGAGCGCCTGCGCGCCGACACGCAACACGCGATCAAGGCAGTGTGCGTCGTCCATAACGAAACCTCCACGGGCGTCACCTCGGATATCGCCGCCGTGCGCCGCGCAATCGACGCCGCCGGCCATCCGGCGCTGCTGCTGGTCGACACGATCTCGGGTCTCGCCTGCGCCGACTATCGCCATGACGAATGGGGCGTCGACGTCACCGTGTCGGGCTCGCAAAAGGGTTTGATGCTGCCCCCGGGCATCAGCTTCAACGCGATCTCCCCGAAGGCGTTCGCCGCCAGTAAGCAGGCCAGATTGCCGCGCAGCTTCTGGGACTGGACCGACATCGTCGAGATGAACAAGACCGGCTACTGGCCGTACACGCCGAACACGAACCTGCTGTACGGGCTCAACGAGGCGCTGGAGATGATTCTTGGCGAAGGGCTCGACAACGTGTTCGCCCGTCATGAGCGTCTCGCCGAAGCCACCCGCCGTGCGGTTCGCGCCTGGGGTCTGGAGATTCAGTGCGCGGACCCCGCCGTGTATAGCCCGGTGCTGACTGGCGTGATGATGCCTGACGGCATCGACGCCGACGCGGTGCGCAAGGTCATCTACGAACGCTTCGACATGTCGCTCGGTACCGGTCTCGGCAAGATGAAAGGCCGCATGTTCCGCATCGGCCATCTGGGCGACTGCAACGACCTGATGCTGCTGGCAACACTGGCCGGTTGCGAAATGGGTCTGCGGCTCGCGGGCGTACCGCTCAAGGAAAGCGGCTTGCCTGCCGCTATGGAGTGGTTGAGCCAGCCGACTCAGGCCTCGGGACTGAAAGCCGCAGCGTAAGCACCTTAGGCACCTGAGCACTCAGGCGCTTCTCGCAGCAGGGGAGGGCGGGAGCACTTCCCTCACGAAGCCGCGCATAGAACGCGGCTCATGAACAACAGGCGATGTTCCCGCGGCGCAGGTCGCTGACGGGCGACGATGCAGCGCGCCATTCCAGGCGCGCCGTCGACAGACTGCAATGGAGAGAGACGATGAAGCGGTTTCGTGTGAGCAGTGCGACCAGTATCGTTATAGTGATGCTCTGCATCATGTACTTCATCACCTACCTTGACCGCGTCAACGTCAGCACCGCGGCGGCAGGTTTTGGCAAGGAATTTGGCCTGTCCCATACTGAGGTGGGCCTCGTGTTTTCCGCTTTCGCTTACCCGTATCTGATTTTTCAGATCATCGGTGGCTGGGTCAGCGACCGCTTCGGCGCGAAACGCACGCTGATCTTCTGCGGCGCCATCTGGGGTGTCGCGACGCTGCTGACCGGTCTCGCGGGTGGCCTGGTCTCGTTGCTGGCCGCACGCGTGCTGCTCGGTTTCGGCGAAGGCGCCACGTTTCCCGCCGCGACCTCGGCAATGGCGCGTTGGGTCGCGAAAGAAAAACGCGGCTTTGCGCAGGGCATTACCCACGCGGCGTCGCGTATCGGCAATGCGGTGGCACCGGGCTTGATCGTGCTCGTGATGGCGACCTGGGGCTGGCGCGAATCGTTCTATATCTGCGGCGTGTTCAGCTTGCTGTGGGTCGCGGTGTGGGCGTTCACGTTCACCGAACATCCGAAAGATCATCCGCGCATCACGGCCGAGGAACTCGAAGTCTTGCCCGCGCCGAAACCGAAAGCGGCCGGCGTGCCGTGGGGCAAACTGTTTCGCCGCATGTGGCCGGTCACGATCGTGTACTTCTGCTACGGCTGGACCTTGTGGCTGTTCCTCAGCTGGATTCCGCAGTACTTCCTGCACAGCTATCACCTGCAACTGCAAAAGTCGGCGATCTTCGCCTCGGTCGTGTTCTTTGCCGGCGTGCTCGGCGATACGCTCGGCGGCATCGTGACCGACTGGATCTTCACGCGTACCCGCAGCCTGAAGCGTGCGCGGAGCTGGATGGTGTCGGTGTGCATGTTCTTTTGTCTGCTCTCGCTGATTCCGCTGATGTTCACGCATCACCTGTATGTGTCGATGGCGTGCCTCGCGTCGGGCTTCTTCTTCGCCGAAATGACGATTGGTCCCATGTGGGCGATTCCGATGGACATCGCGCCGGAATACTCAGGCACCGCGAGCGGCATGATGAACACCGGCTCGGCTTTTGCCGCGATCGTCTCGCCGGTGGTTGGCGGATTCCTGATCGACTACTTCGGCAGCTGGGAGTTGCCGTTCGTCGGCAGCATGCTGTTGATGGCGCTCGGCGTGGTGCTCGCGTTCCGCATGCAGCCGGAAAGCAAGTTTGACCTCAATGCGGCCGACAAAGCGCATGCGACTACCGGCGTGGGCGCATAAGCAGGCAGCACCGTTCCTTCTTTTCGCCTTGAAAGCAATGACAACATCACTGAGTCAACGTCTCGCCGACGCGCGCCGCCATCACCTGACGCTCGATGCGTTGCCGGCGGAGCAGATTCCAGCAGACGGCGCCGCCGCCTACGCGATCCAGCACGACATTCTGCGCGCGCTGGACGCGCCGATCGGCGGCTGGAAGATCGGCGCGAAGTCCGACAGCGGCCCGATCCAGGGCGCACCGCTGCCGGCGAGCGATCTGCACGCCGACGGCGCAAGCTTACCGCGCAAAACCTTCACGCCGCTGGGACTCGAACTGGAGATCGCATTCCGCTTCGGCCGCCGTTTCGAGCCATCCGCCACGTCCTATAGCGAAGCCGACGTGCTGGGCGGTATCGGCTCGATCGGCACGACCATCGAGATCGTGGCGAGCCGCTATGCCGACTGGCCCGACGTCGACAAGCTCGCCCAACTTGCTGACTTGCAGAATCACGGCGCGCTGATCGTCGGCGAATTCACGCCGTATCGCGAGGATTTTCCGTTTTTGTCCCCGTCGTTGCGGTTCAGCTTTGAAGGCCTCGACGTGGTCGAGACGACGCCCGCCAATCCGGCCGGCGATCCGCGACGCCTTCTGACATGGCTTGTCAATCACGCGACGTCGCGCGGCATTGCGATCACGCCGGAGATGATCGTCACGACCGGTTCGTACACCGGAATGTTTTTCCCGCAGAGCGCGGGCACGGCCAGCGGGCGCATCGAAGGGCTCGCGCCGATCAGCCTGACACTGTACTAGTCCGTTTTCTTCCAGGCCGACGATATGACGAACCCCACCTCCGCTTTGCTCGTCAAGCCGATCCATCTCGTGCCGTCCGCCGCGCGCCTGACGACGCCGCTCGCACAGCATCTGCGCAAGTCCTTGCGCGGCGACGTGTTATTCGATGCGGCGAGCCGCGGCCGTTATTCGACCGACGCGTCGATCTACCAGATCACGCCGATCGGCGTGGTGGTGCCGCGCGATCAGGACGACCTGCGGATCGCGTTGGAGATTGCGCGTAGCGAGAAAGTGCCGCTGCTCGCGCGCGGCGCGGGTACCAGCCAATGTGGCCAGACGGTCGGCGAAGCGCTGGTTATCGATACCAGCAAATGGTTGAACAACATCGTCGCGTTCGATGCCGACGCGCGCACCGTGACGGTTGAGCCGGGCGTCGTGCTGGACCACCTGAACGCATGGCTGAAACCGCACGGTCTATGGTTTCCCGTCGACGTCTCGACGGCGGCGCAATGCACGATCGGCGGCATGGCCGGCAACAACTCGTGCGGTTCGCGTTCGATCGAATACGGCAACATGGTGCACAACGTCGAGGCGATCGACGCGATTCTCGCCGACGGCAGTGAAGCACATTTCGCGTCATTGCTGCAGGCGCCGCAAGGCGCGCGCCTGCAGCAGATCGTGGAAGGCGTGAAGCGGATTGCCGAGCGCGAGCATGATGAAATCGTCGAGCGCATCCCGAAGGTGCTGCGGCGCGTATCCGGCTACAACATCGACCTGTTCGATTGCCAGAACCCGCGCGCTTATACCGACGACGGTATCGCCAATCTCGCGCATCTGCTGATCGGTTCGGAAGGCACGCTGGCGTTCAGCCGGCAATTGACGCTGAAGCTCGCACCGCTGCCTGCGCATAAAACGCTGGGCGTGGTGAATTTCCCGACCTTCTGGCAAGCGATGGACCTCACGCAGCACATCGTCAAGCTGAAGCCGGTGGCGGTGGAGCTGGTCGATCGCACGATGATCGATCTGGCGATGAGCAATCCCGCTTTCCGGCCGGTGATCGAGAAGGCGCTGGTCGGCGAGCCGCAAGCGATCCTGCTGGTGGAATTCGCGGGCGAGAACGCGGATCAGCAGCTTGCGTCGCTCAAGCAACTCACCGAACTGATGGCCGATCTGGGCTTGCCCGATTCGGTTGTCGAGATGCCCGCCGCGAACGAACAGAAAGCGCTGTGGGAAGTCCGCAAAGCCGGACTGAACATCATGATGAGCATGAAGGGCGACGGCAAGCCGGTCTCCTTCATCGAAGACTGTGCGGTTCCGCTCGAACATCTGGCGGAATATACGAGCCGACTGACCGAGGTGTTCCATCGGCACGGGACAGAAGGCACGTGGTACGCGCATGCGAGCGTCGGCACGCTGCACGTGCGGCCGATTCTCGACATGCGGCGCGACGGGGCGCTCAAGATGCGCGCGATCGCCGAAGAAGCGGCCGCCCTGGTGCGTGAATACAAGGGCGCATATTCGGGTGAGCACGGCGACGGTTTGTGCCGCGGCGAATGGGTCGCATGGCAATACGGGCCGCGTCTGAACCAGGCGTTCACCGAGATTAAGGCGCTGTTCGATCCGGACAATCGTTTCAATCCCGACAAGATCGTGCGTCCGCCGAAGATGGACGATGCGCGCAATTTTCGCTTCGCGCCGGGCTACGCGGCGCGTCCGATCGAGACCGCGCTCGACTGGTCCGCCTGGAACGTCGAACGCGATCCGCTGACGGGGCAGGAGACCTTGCCGGGCAGCGGCAATGATTTGTCGGGCGGTCTCGCGAAGGCCGTCGAGATGTGCAACAACAACGGCCATTGCCGCAAGTTCGACGCGGGCACCATGTGCCCGAGTTATCGCGTGACGAAGGATGAGCAACATGTGACACGAGGGCGCGCGAACACGTTGCGTCTGGCGATCTCCGGGCAACTCGGCGAAGCAGGACTTGCCAGCGACGACGTCAAGGACACGCTCGATCTGTGCGTCTCGTGCAAGGGCTGCAAGCGCGATTGCCCGACGGGCGTCGATATGGCGAAGTTCAAGATCGAGGCGCGGGCGGCGCGCGTCAAACGGCATGGACTGCGTCTGCGCGACAGGCTGGTGGCCTTCATGCCGCGCTATGCCGCAACGGCGAGCCGGGTGCCTGGATTGATGGCGTTGGCGGATAACGTGCCGGTGTTGTCGGCATGGTTCAAGCGGGCGGTAGGTTTTGCGCCGGAACGCACGCTGCCGCGTTTCAGGAAATCGTTTCTGGCGAGCGCGTCGGCCGCGAAGCCGCCTCGAGGCGGCGCGCTGAAAGAAGTGCTGCTCTTCGTCGATACGTTCAACAACAACATGGAGCCCGAGAACGCGCGCGCCGCGCAACAGGTGCTGGAAGCCGCCGGCTACACGGTGCACTTCAATACGCGCCACGGCGAGCGGCCGGTGTGCTGCGGCCGGACCTTCCTCGCGGCCGGTCTGGTCGATGAAGCGAAGCAGGAAGCACGACGCATGCTCGATCTGTTCAAACCTTTTGTCGAGCGCGGCGTGCCGATTGTCGGATTGGAGCCGTCGTGTCTGCTGTCGTTGCGCGACGAGTTTCTGCACTACGGTTTCGGCGAAGAGGCGCAGCGGCTTTCGAAACAGGCGTTTCTGTTCGAAGAGTTTCTGGTGCGCGAGGAAAAGGCCGGACGCTTGCGACTCGCATTGAAGCCGTTAGCAAAGGAGCAGGCGCTCGTACATGGTCACTGCCACCAAAAAGCTTTCGATGCGTTCACGCCCGTGCAAACCGTGCTGAAGTGGATTCCTGACCTGAAGGTGTCGACGGTGGAATCGTCGTGCTGCGGAATGGCGGGCAGCTTCGGCTACGAAGCCGAGCATTACGCGACATCGCAGGCAATGGCGGAACTCTCGCTACTGCCGGCGGTGCGCAAGATCGACGGCAATACGGTGATGGTCGCGGACGGCACGAGTTGCCGGCATCAGATTCACGACGGGGCGGGCGTCGACGCGATCCATGTCGCGCGCGTGCTGGCAATGGCTTTGCAGTGAGGGCGGTGAACCACTAGGCGGCGCCGACAACCTGTCGATATGCCGCCGGCGCCACGCCGACGCTTTCACGAAAGCGATGGCTGAAATGGCTGGCGTTGGCATAGCCGCATTGTTCGGCGACTTGTGCGAGCGGCAGCCTCGTGGTGCGCAGCAGCGTGCGGGCGCGTTCGAGCCGTTGCTGTGCGATCCAGGCGGCGGGCGGAAGTCCGAACGACGTGCGGAACATGCGCGCGAGATGGAACTCGGATAGTGCCGCCACACCGGCAAGCTCGCCGAGCGTGAGCGTTTGCGCGAGATGGTTCTCGATGTAATCGCGCAAGCGCCGCCGGGTCGCAACCGACAAACCGCCCTTCAGCGACGTGTCCGTGCGGCGCACGCCTTGTGCGCGCAGCAGCAGGCTCAAGACCTGATGCGCGGCCTCATTCGTCCGCAGCAGGCCGTCGGGATCCTGCCAGTCTTCGTTGGCGAGCGATTGACACAGGCTCGCGATGCGGGCGTCTTCGAAATAGGTGCGATCGGCCAGCGTCAGTTCGCGCGGCTCGCGATCGAGTTCCTGCACGGCGCGCTGCGTGAAGTGTTCAGGCAGGAAGTACAGATGCATGAAATGCATGTGACCGCGCACCCACCAGCGCGATTCATGGTCGCCCGGCAACGCGCAAAGCCGCGACGGCGCGCCGTAGCGCCCGGGCATCTTCTGCCGCTCGGTGCGATAGCCGCCGTCCAGATAGCACGACAGCGTGTGATGGCCGGGCCGCTCATAGATGGTCTCGGCTTCCTCGGTTTCGCGTGTCCAGAGCGCGATGGCAAGCCGGTCGCCCAGCCACGCGAAGCGTTCGAGATTCGCGTTGGCGCTCTGCAGCGTGTGACAAACCGACTGAAGGCCGAACGGCGTTTCAGTGGGTTCGATCACGGAGGCGGGCAGGGTGGTGTTCACGGAGAGGAGCGGGCTGCATTCGATGATAGGGTGAGCAGCCAGTATACGGCGAGCGGTCGCGGGCGGTGTATCACCCCGAAAAAGTGCGCAATCCTGGACAACTGCCTTTGCCGGCGCCGCAGCATAGTGGGACTCTCGCTTATTGCTGCCACAGGCTTCGTCATGAATTTTTTGCTCTATGCCGTCACCGTGCTGATTTGGGGCACTACGTGGATCGCGATCAAATGGCAATTGGGTTCGGTACCGCCGCCGGTGTCGATTGCGTGGCGTTTCTGGATCGCGGCGCTGGTGCTGTTCGCGCTGCTGCGCATCATGCGCCGGCCGATCTGGCCGCCGCGCGCCGCGTGGCGCTTTCTTGTCGCGCAAGGTCTTGCGCTCTTCTGCCTGAACTTTCTGTGCTTCTACTACGCGGAACAGGTGGTGCCGAGCGGCCTCGTCGCGGTGGTGTTTTCTACCGCGCCGCTGCTGAACTCGATCAACGGCCGGCTGTTCATGGGCCGTCCTTTGCAGCCGTCGGCGATTGCGGGGGCGGCATTGGGGCTGGTCGGCATCGTGTGCCTGTTCGTCCAGCAGATGGCCGGGCACCTGGGCGACCACGCGGTGTGGCTAGGGCTCGCTATTGCGTTCCTTGGCACCTTGTGCTTTTCGGTCGGCAATCTGCTGTCGAGCCGGATGCAATCGATGGGCTTGCACCCGTTCGCCACCAATAGCTGGGCCATGCTGATCGGCGCGAGCATCCTGACGGTGGGAAGCGTGCTGGCCGGTTTCTCGTTCTCTATCGAGCCTGACGTGCGTTATCTCGGCGCGCTCGCCTATCTGGCGATCTTCGGCTCGGTGATCGGTTTTACGGCGTACCTGATGCTGGTTGGACGCATGGGACCGGAGCGGGCCGCTTACTGCACCGTGCTGTTTCCGATCGTGGCGCTTGCCGTCTCGACGATATTCGAGGGCTACCGATGGTCCGCGTTGGCGGTGCTTGGACTCCTGCTGGTGGTGGCGGGGAATCTCGTGGCATTCGATCTCACGCGGCGGCTCTTCGTGCGGCGCGTGAGCGCGTCCTGAGCGCACCGCGCTTCGGCGCCGTGCCTTAATCCGCCGCGGCCCACTCTGGCCGCTTGCCAAGGCTGTCGAACAGTTCGAGTATCGTCGCCTTGACCTTCTGCACGGCATTGCTCAGCAACGCCGTGTCGTGCCAGCAGAGCGACAGCTCGCGCGAGAAAAGCGGGTGATCGACCTTGGCAAGCTTGAGCTTGTGCTCGTCGAGTTCAACGTGCGCGGCCGTCCACGGCAGGATCGTCACACCTAACTTTGCCATCACCGCGGCGAACAACAGCGCGGTGGAACTAGCCTCGAACAGAATCTCGCACGGCAGCCCGGCCTCGCGCAGCGCCCACTCGACGCGGCTGCGAATCGTATTCGGCGCGCTGGGCAGGATCAACGGCATACGCCCGAGTTCGGCGATCGACACCGGCTCGTGTGGCATCTGAAACTCCGGCCACGCGATCAGATAGAGCACCTCGGTGAGCAGCTTCTGCGCGGCGACCCCGCGCGTTTCGACTGCGTCTACCACCACAGCCAGTTCCACCCTGCCGCTGCCGATCAGACTGCCGAGTTCCGCGCTCGGCGCTTCGAGCAGTTCCAGCGCGATGCCTGGGAAGCGGCCGCGAATCGTGCGTGCAAGCGGGATCGCCACCATCCGCGCCGTGCTCGACGGCATGGCAACCGACACTTTGCCCTGCGGCAGCTCCGCGTCCTGCCGTAGCAACTCGCGCGTGCTGTCGGCCTGGCGCAGCAACTCGATCGCGTGACGGTACAGCGTTTGCCCGGCCGCGGTGGGCGCCACGCCCTGCACGCTGCGCTCGAGCAACTGCATCCCCAGATTGCGTTCCAGATTACGCATCTGCTGGCTGATCGCGGGCTGGGCGATATGCAGGGCCTCGCTCGCGCGCGTGACATTGCCGAACTCCACCACTTTGACGAAATACCGTAGCTGCCGCAGGTCCATGCTCGTCGCTCGCTCCTTGATCCCATAACGAAATCCGATTGAGCTAGAGAAATATCATATTTTTAGATTATCGAGTGGATTCTTATACTCGACTCACAAAAACCGAAGCGTGCCCAGCGTGAGCTGTCCGGCGCAGCTTCAAAACGGCCGGCGTCCGTCGGCGGCAACCATGTTGCATGAGGCCCGGGTAGCGCGCTAAAGCGCGAACTCTGGTCGACATAGGAGACAAGAATGGCTAAAGCGATCACCGCATCGGCGCCCGGGCTCAAGGCCGGGCGCACGCCTCTCACCCGCGAGCAGATCGGCGGATTCTGGGCGGTTTACTCGGGATGGGTGCTGGACGGCGTGGATTCCGTGATCTACGCGCTGGTGCTGATTCCGGCGCTCACCGAGTTGCTGCCCAACTCCGGGATTGCCGCGACGCCGGGCAATCTGGGCATGTACGGCTCGATCCTGTTTGCGCTGTTTCTGATCGGCTGGGGGCTATCGTTCATCTGGGGGCCGCTCGCCGACCGTTTTGGCCGTGTCAAGACTTTGGCCGCGAGCATTCTGATCTATTCAGTGTTCACCGGCGCCGCGGCATTCGCGCACAACGTCTGGGAATTGGCCGCCTTCCGACTGATTGCCGGTATCGGCGTGGGTGGCGAGTGGGCGCTGGCGGGGACTTATGTTGCCGAGAGTTGGCCGGAAGATCGCCGCAAGATGGGGGCGGGCTATTTGCAGACCGGTTACTACGTGGGTTTTTTCCTTGCTGCTTTGTTGAACTACACGGTCGGCGCGACGTATGGCTGGCGCGCGATGTTCCTGTGCGGTCTCGCTCCGGCGCTGCTGGCGATCTTCACGGTGCTCAGGGTGAAAGAGCCAGGGCAGTGGCGCAAGGCCACGCATGGAGTCGGTCAGGCGAACGCCGCAGCCGCGCCTAAACGCCGGCCGCTGATGGAGATATTCGCACCGGCCTATCTGCGTCGCACGTTGACGAGCGCGAGTCTCGTGGGGGTCGCGATCATTGGCTTGTGGGCCGGGTCGGTCTACGAAGCGAGCGCCGTCGTGACGCTGGCGACACGCGCCGGCATCGACCGCGTCGGCGCGGTGCATCTTGCTTCGATCGGCGCCGCGGTGTTGTCGGTCGGGACGATCCTCGGCTGCCTGGCAGCACCGTGGCTGGCGGAGCGGCTTGGGCGCCGCGTCGCGCTGGGGGTGTACTTCGCCGGCATGGCGCTATCGATCGTGGTTGCTTTCGGCTGGATCTTCTATCTGCCGAACGGGCTCAACCCGTTCATGGTGTCGCTGCTGTTTCTCGGCTTCTTCGGCGGCAATTTCGCGATTTTCTCGCTGTGGCTGCCCGAGCAATACCCGACCCGGATACGCGCCACCGCGTTTGCCTTCAACGCGTCGGTGGGCCGCCTGCTCGGCGCCGGTGTGAACTTCCTGCTGGCTGCCGCGATTCATTGGCAAGGCTCGCTCGGGCTGCCGATTGCGTGGACCGCGGTGGCCTTTGGGATCGGCCTGCTGATCTTGCCGTTTGCTGTCGAGACCCGTCATCAGACGTTGCCGGAATAGCGCCTCGCCGAGCGCATCGATCGCGCTGCCTGCGCCGGTCTTTGGGTGTTGCAGTGCGGGCAGCGCGCAAGCGCGTCACACAGGCTATCCGCAGCCGTCATCAATTCGCTGGAGAACTGAATGCAAGCGTTACAAGGAATCAAGGTCGTCGAACTGAGCCGTGCGCTGTCGGGGCCGTTCTGCTCGATGGTGCTGGCCGATCTCGGCGCGGATGTCATCAAGGTCGAACCGGGTCCGGGCGGCGATATGAGCCGGACCTGGGGGCCATTCGACCGAGGTGTGAGTACCTACTATCTCTCCTGCAATCGTAACAAGCGCGGCGTGTGCATCGACTTTCGCAACCCCGAAGGACTGGCGGCGATTCATCGGCTGATCGACGATGCCGACGTCGTGATCGAGAACTTCAAGCCTGGCACCATCGACAGCATGGGGCTCGGTTACGACGTGCTCAGCGCGCGCAATCCGCGGCTGGTGATGGGCAGCATCAATGCATTTGGCGCGGATGGTCCGATGAGCGGCTGGCCCGGTTTCGACCAGATCGCGCAAGGGTATTCCGGCCTGATGAGCCTGACCGGTTTCGCCGATGGCGACCCCACGCGTACCGGCACCGCGATTGGCGATCTGAGTTCGGGCATGTGGCTCGCGATGGCGATCCTGTCCGCGTTGTTGGAGCGCGAGCGAACCGGGCGTGGCCAGCATGTGAGCACCTCGTTGCTTGCGAGTCTGGTGGGGCTTTTGAGCGTGCATGGGCAGCGCTACCTGAGCCTTGGCGACATTCCACGCCGCACCGGCAACGCGCATGCGGTGATCGCGCCCTATGGCGTGTTCGAAACCGCCGATGGCCCGCTCAACATCGCGCCGATTACGTCGGACATGTGGCTGCGCTTGTGCCAGTTGCTGGATTTACCCGCGTTGCCGGACGACTCCCGCTTCGCGACCAACGAAGCCCGCGTCGCGCATCGCGACGAATTGAAGGTGGCGCTGGAAACGCGTTTAAAGACGCGTAGCAAAAGGGAGTGGACCGAACTTTTCATCGGCGTGGGATTGCCGGCCGGCCCGATCAATACGTTAGACGAAGTATTCGCCGACCCTCAGGTGCAGCATTGCCGATTGGTGGAAACGGTCGAGCATCCGACACTCGGCGCGCTGCGCCAGGTCGTCACGCCGGTATCGGGTTCGACGATAACGGGTGAGGCTTCGCCTCACATCAGCCGGCATGCGCCGCCGGGTCTTGGCGAACATACTGTCGATGTATTGCGCGAAGCGGGCTTCGACGAGGTCTCGATCAAGGCATTGCTTGCCGCCAAAGCGGTGCATCAACAGGGCGAGTATCTGTCGAAGGAGAAGGCTACGGAGCGCGAGGCTGGCATTACCCAATGAGCAGGATGCAAATCTTGAAACATGCTGTAGAGGTCACACAATGAACACACCGAACGCGTTGCCGTTCACGGTAACAGTTGAGATAGCGGATGAACGGATCGCACGTTTAACGTTCAGCCATCCTACGCGCAGGAATGCGCTCAGCGCGGAGTTATTGCAGGCACTCGACTCGCATCTCTGCGAGCTAGCTGCACGGCGAATTCCGGTCGTGATACTGGGCAGCGGCATCGGGCAGGACGTTTGGAGCGCGGGCCACGATCTTGGCGAGTTGATGCACGACCGCGATCCGATTGCGTACGGCAAGCCGTTGGAGCAGGTGTTGCGCCGCGTGCGCGCGTACCCGGGCGTGGTGATCGCGATGGTATCGGGTTCCGCGTGGGGCGGCGCGGTCGATCTGGCGATGAGTTGCGACCTGGTCGTTGCCGATGGAAGCGCGCGCTTAGCGATGACGCCGGCGAACATTGGCTTGCCTTACACCACGAGCGGCCTGCTGCGATTCTTCAACAATGTGCCGATTCACGTGCTGAAGGAGATGTTCTTCAGCGCGCAGCCACTCGACGCGGCGCGTGCCGAGCGCTTCGGCGTAATCAACCGCCTGGTCGACAGCGACAAACTGGAAGCAACGGCGCTTGAAATGGCGCGGGGAATAGCGAGCAAAGCGCCGCTGGCGATCCAGGCGGTGAAGGAGCAACTGCGGATACTTGAGGACCTGCAACCCATGCCTGTGCAGGCGATGGAACAGATTGCCGAGCTTCGCCGGCAGGCCTGCGAGAGCGCGGATTTCAGCGAGGGACTGGCCGCGTTTTCGGAGCGGCGGCCTCCGGTGTTTGGCGGCAAATGAACCATGAGCCTGCCGGGGTCATGAATGCGTGCCGCACGCACCGGCAGGGTTCAAGGTGAGCGTTTTCGGGAGCGAAGAAAGAGCCTGACGGTGAGCTTTTTCGGGGAAAAAAGGGCAGGCCCCCCGCACGGGGCAACGTTGATAGACCGCAAACAGAACGAGAAAAGGTGCCCCCAGTTCGCCTTGAAAGCAGCACCGTAAATGCTATGGATTAACCACATGGGTAGACGAAGCTATCCAACATCCGTATAATCCCAGCATCCTAACCGTGAAATCCCAGCTACATAGCTCAAGTTAGAAGGGGTTGAGTGCAAATTAGCAGTAAATCGCATTCGACCTACCGCAGGTCAAAAACCAGCACCTCAGGGGCCTCAGCCCCCGTTAAGCGGACCAGCTACCTGGCGTAGCTATCCGCATGATCGATGGATCTGGCACCAGTCTTCGCTGACTGGCAAGCCACCGAAGGCGAAAGCAAAACCACCGCCCTCGCGCCGAGGAAAAAACAGACTCCCCGGCACCACTCGGTTCAATTCGCGGCACTAGCCGCGTCCCGAACTTCCCATTCGCAGCGTCGTCACGACGCCTGTGCGGCGTGGCTATTTCCGCGCGTCGCTCGAACAAGGAGGCGCATCTTCATGATTCAACGTCCTGCCAGACTGATCGGCAGTCTTGTCGCCATCGGCATTGTCGTCGCGCTGCTGTGCCGCGCGATCGACCCCGGCGCATTGCACCAGTACGCACCCGATCTCGTCTACTACACGAAACGGCATCTGCTGCTGGTCGGTTACTCGATGGCGCTTGCACTGCTGGTCGGCATCCCCTGTGGCGTGCTGCTCAGCCGGCCGTCGTTCGCGCGTCATGCCGAGCGTTTCATGCAGATCTTCAATATCGGCAACACGATCCCATCGTTGGCAGTGCTGGCGATCGCGCTCGGCATCTTCGGCATCGGCGATATACCTGCGTTGGTTGCGCTGTTTCTCGCGTCGTTGCTGCCGATCACCCGTAACGCTTACGAAGGCATGAAAAGCGTGTCGCCCGCCTTGCGTGAAGCAGCCCGAGGTCTCGGCATGACCGGCTGGCAATCGCTGCTGCGCGTGGAGTTACCCAACGCGATGCCGATCATCATCGGCGGCGTGCGCACGGCGCTTGCGATCAACGTGGGCAGCGCACCGCTCGCATATCTGATCGGCGCGGACAGCCTCGGCACGCTGATCTTCCCGGGCATCTATCTGAACAATCAGCAGCAGCTTTTGCTTGGTGCCGCGGCCACCGCGATTCTCGCGCTGGTGCTCGACGGCGTCGTCTCGGCCGGCAGCCGCTACCTGCTCGCACGACGCGAGGTGACGGCATGATGAATCTGTTCAAACGCTGCCGCTGGATCGCAGCCGGTGCGCTGCTCTTTACCAGCCTCCATGCAAGTGCGGCCACCCTGGTACTCGGCGGCAAGAACTTCACCGAGCAATACGTCCTGACCGAAATCACCTCGCGGTATCTGCGCTCGAAGGGCTACACGGTCGACGCCCGCACCGGTCTCGGCAGCACGCTGTTGCGCAGTGCGCAGGAGAACGGCCAGGTCGATATCACGTGGGAATACACCGGCACGGCCGCGATTGTGTACAACAAGATCACCGAGAAGCTCGATCCGAAGACGATGTACGAGCGCGTGAAAGCACTCGATGCAAAACGTGGCCTCGTCTGGCTCGACTGCTCCCCGTTGAACAACACCTACGCGCTTGGTTTACCGCAGCAGGTAGCGCAGCAAACCGGCATCCGCACGATTTCGCAACTCGCCGCGAAGATCGCCGCCGAGCCGAAGAAGAAGCACGTGTTCGCGATGGATGCGGAGTTCGCCAATCGTCCGGACGGTTTGAAGCCGCTCGAAGCCGCCTACGGTATGCAGTTCAGCCGCGCGGAAACGCGTCAGATGGATCCGGGCCTCGTCTATACGGCGTTGCATAACAACCAGGTGCCGATCGGTCTGATCTACACGACGGACGGCCGCGTGAAGGGCTTCAACATCGTGCCGCTCGAAGACGACCGCCACTATTTCCCCGCGTATAACGCCACGCCGGTGGTGCGCAAACCGATCCTCGACCAGAACCCGCAACTCGCCGCGCAGTTGAACGCGCTGTCCGACGCGCTGAACAACGACGCCATGCTGGAGATGAACAAGCAGGTCGACATCGACGGCAAGCCGGTGCGTGAAGTCGCAGCGGAGTTCCTGCGCACGCACAAGCTGCCCTGAGCGGAGACCTTGATATGACTGTATTCGACTACTTATCGGCCAACTGGCCGGAACTTCTGCAACTGACCGTCCAGCACATCTGGCTGGTGGGTATCGCGGTGGGATGCGCGATTATCGTCGGCGTACCCCTGGGTATCCTGATCAATCGGCATGAGTGGCTTGCCGCGCCGCTGCTGAGCGTTGCAACCGTGGTGCTGACCTTGCCGTCAATCGCGCTGTTCGGCTTGATGATTCCGGTGTTCTCGCGCTTCGGCCAGGGCATCGGCGCGGTACCCGCGATCACCGCCGTGTTCCTTTACTCGCTGTTGCCGATCATGCGTAACACTTACCTTGCGCTACGCAACGTCGACGCCGGCATCAAGGAAGCCGGTATCGGCATCGGCATGACGGATTGGCAACGCTTGCGGCTCGTCGATTTGCCGCTTGCGGTGCCGGTGATTCTCGGCGGCGTGCGCACAGCGGTGGTGATGAACATCGGCGTGATGACGATTGCCGCGGTGATCGGCGCGGGCGGCCTCGGCACGCTGATTATCCGCGCGATCGGCCAGAGCAACATGATGAAACTACTGGTAGGCGCGGTGCTCGTGAGCGTGCTCGCGATCGTCGCCGACTTGCTGCTGCAAGCGCTGCAACGCTTGCTGACACCGAAGGGAGTACAAAAGACATGATCGAACTCGACAAACTGACCAAGACGTTTACGCAGAAAGACGGCCAGCCGGTACGCGCCGTCGACTCGGTGAGCCTCACTGTCGGCGAAGGAGAAATCTGCGTGTTTCTCGGACCGTCGGGCTGCGGCAAGACCACCACGTTGAAGATGATCAACCGTCTGATTGCGCCGACCTCGGGCCGGGTGCTGATTAACGGCGAGGACACCTCGGCGTTGAACGAAGTGGAACTGCGCCGCCACATCGGCTATGTGATCCAGCAGATCGGCTTGTTCCCGAACATGACGATCGAAGAGAACATCACGGTCGTCCCGCGTCTGCTCGGCTGGGACAAGAAGCGCTGCCGCGAGCGCGCAACCGAGCTGATGTCGATGGTCGCACTCGATCCGAAGCAGTATCTGAAGCGCTATCCGCGCGAACTGTCGGGCGGGCAGCAGCAGCGGATCGGCGTGATTCGCGCGCTGGCTGCCGATCCGCCGGTGCTGTTGATGGACGAGCCGTTCGGCGCGGTCGACCCGATCAATCGCGAGTCGATCCAGAACGAGTTCTTCCAGATGCAGCGTCAGTTGAACAAGACGGTGATCATGGTGAGCCACGATATCGACGAAGCGATCAAGCTCGGTGATCGCGTCGCCGTGTTCCGCCGCGGGCAACTGGTGCAATACGATCATCCGGACACGCTGCTCGCGCACCCGCGCGATGAGTTTGTCGGCGCGTTTGTCGGTCAGGACAGCACGTTGAAACGCCTGCTGCTGGTCAAGGCCGGTGACGCCGCGACGCAGCCGGAAACTGCCCGTGCCGATATGCCGCTTACGCGCGCGTTCCAGATGATGGACGACAGCGATAGCCGCTACCTGACCATCGTCGACGACAACCAGCAGGCGCTCGGTTACGTGACGCGCCGTGCCGCGCGAGCAGGGCAGGGTGTGTGTGGCGAGCATCTGAGCGAGTTCAAGGCAACGGTGAGCGCCGACGAGCATCTGCGCATCGTGCTGTCGAAGATGTATCAGTTCAACTCGTCGTGGATGCCGGTGCTGGATGGCGACGGTCGTTACGTCGGCGAAGTCACGCAGGACTCGATCGCCGACTATCTGAGTTCAGGCCGCTCGCGCCGGCAGACCGGTCAGGCGGCGATCGTGTCGCCTGCCTTGGCTGCGGCGGAAGCGGCCGCTGCTCAAGTGGCGGCGTCAGAGCACAGTTGAGATTCGGAACCACGATGGGTTGAGCCGCCCCAAACCGGCGGTGCGAAGGTCGCGCAGGCGCGTTGAGGCGAGCATTGCCGGTGCTGCTTATGCCGCCAATGCGCCCTAACGCGATGCCGTATCGACGTCGTAACACCCCTGCTGCGCATCGAGTACGGGCCAGAACGGCGGTTCGGCTAGCGGTGGCGATGCCTTGACCGTCCCCGGCGCATTTTCAAAAATCTCGGCGAGCCAGTCGACAAACGCCCGCACGCGCGGCGAAATCTGCCGGCTTTTCACATACGTCACAGAGATGGGAATTGCTGTGGGCTTGCACTTCGGCAAGACCTCGAGCAACTGTCCGGATGCCAGATACGGCGCGACGGTGGCGCGCCCGGGTTGAATCAGCCCCAGGCCTTCAAGACCGCATGCGAGATAGGTGTGTTCATCGTTCACATGAATGAAGCTGTCGACCTTCACCTTGCTCGGCCGCCTTGCCACGCTGAACTCGAAATCCACACGCCGCCCGGTTTGCGTCGACAGCCAGTTCACCGCGACGTGACCCGAGAGGTCGTCGAGATGCCTCGGCTGGCCGAAGCGCGCCAGATAGGCCGGGCTCGCGCAGGTTACGCGTTCGAGCAACCCGAGGCGGCGCGCGAGCAGTCGGGAGTCGGGCAACTCCCCCAGTTCGATGCTGCAATCCACGCTTTCGCTGACGGGGTCGAGGGTACGCTGAATCACACTGAGCGCCAGCTCGACATGCGGATGCAGCGCACGGAACGAGGCCAGCGCGGGCACCACGATCGACGCGGCGATCATCCCCGGCATCGCCACGCGCAAGCGGCCGCGCAAATTCTCCGGACGGTTGAACAGGCCCGATTCGACTTCTTCAATCGCGGCGAGAATCTGCGCGCAGCGTTCGTAGTACGCGGCGCCTTCCGCGGTCACCGTGACCTTGCGCGTCGTGCGTACCAGCAATTGCACGCCGAGCAGGGACTCGAGCGCCTGCACGGTGGTTGTCGCGGTGGCGCGCGGAATTTCGAGGGATTCGGCGGCGCGCGTGAAACTGCTGGCGTCGACGATGCGCACGAAGATCCGCATGGCCTGGACTCGATCTATCACGATGCTTCTCCGGTAAGGCGCGCTTGCGGGCGTTGGCGGACCAGCCCGGCAGCGAGCAGAGGCGCGAACGCGAACGTCGCGAACAGCCAGAGCGCGGTGTGTTGCGCACCAGGCAGCGGGGCGAGGGTCGTCAGACCGGCGCCATTTGCGACGAGGCCCGCGAGCGCCGAGCCGAACGCCATCGCGAACAGTTGAATGGTGGTGATCGAGAGTGACGCGAGGTTCTCTTCGCCTGGCTGCGCGGCGGTAAATACCCGGGTGAGCAGATGCGGCCAGCCGATCCCGACACCCAGCCCGACGCTCATGAGCGCCGCGCACAAGGCGAGCGTGCCAGCCGAGCCGTCGAACAACCCGGCGATCGGCATCAGCCACGCGAGGGCGGCGAGTCCGAGTGCCGCGACCAGCGGACCGGCGCGGCTCAGGCGCTGCGCGGCGGTGGCGGAGCGGCCCGCGCTGAACATCGAACCGATCGACCAGCCGGCCGCCATCAACGCTGTCAGATAACCGGCGGCCAGCGGCGAACGTCCGTGGATCGTCTGCAGGAAATACGGCACGAAGATTTCACTGGTCACGCCGATACCGAGCAGACTCATGCAGGCGTAGATGCTGCCGATTCGCGTGCGGATCGAGAACGAGCCGCTCGGCAGCAGACGCAGAGCGGCGCCGCTGCGTTCGAGTCTGGCGAGCAGCCACACGAGCCCTAGGCCGGCGATGACGCCGAGCGCGTTCCAACGCATGTCTTCGGTCAGGGCGGCGAGGGAAATCACCAGAACCGAAGCGCCGAGCAGGCTGACCTTCAGCAACGGAATCGGCTGCGCCGCCGCGTCGCCATGCGCGCGTTTGTCGTCGACCTCGCGATGCACGATCACGGCGAGCAGCAGCACAACCGGCAGCAATACCCAGAATGCCAGGCGCCAATCGCCGAGCTGCGCGAAGATGCCGCCGACCGCCGGACCGCACAAGGTCGCCACGCCCCACATGCCTGAGACCAACCCCATTGCTCGCGGCCACAGGCGCTCTTCGAACACCACGCGAATCAGCGCATAACTGAGGGCGAGCAGAATGCCGCCGCCGAGACCTTGCAGCGTGCGGCCGGCGAGCATCCAGGGCATTGACGGTGCAATCGCGCACACCACAGTGCCCAACGCGAATACCGCCAGCGCGCAAAAGTACGCGGAGCGTGCGCCGAGCACCGCGAGCAGGCGCACCGACAACACCGAGCCGAGAATCGACGCGACCACGAACAGCGTGGTGTTCCACGCGTACAGTTCGAGCCCGCCGATGTCATGCACGACCGAAGGCAGGATCGTGGTCGCCACATACACATTGGTGGCATGCAGCGCGACGCCGCCGGCGAGACCCAGTGCCTTCCAGCCGTTACTGCCGCTGAGCAGATCGCCCCAGGCCGGCACATCCGATTGAAGATTTTTCATATCATGGACAGCCGTGTGTGGCTGGCTTATTATGCAAGTATTGACTTGGATAATAATGTGCCCCGATGAGATATGCAAATGAAAGCTTGGAAAATTCGACGGTCGGCGCGCAGGCCGTGTCAACGTCTGCGCCGGTGGATCGCATCCTGAATCTGTTGAAGACGCAGGGGCCTTTGTCGACGGCATCGATTGCGAGCGAACTCGGCATTACCGTCGAGGCTGCGCGGCAGCAGATTCAGAAGCTGCTGGCGCAAGGCCTGATCGAAGGGCGCCAGGCGTCGCAGGCGGGGCCGGGGCGGCCGAGTCAAAGCTGGGGTTTGACGGAAGCGGGCAACGCGCGCTTTCCGGACACGCATTCGCAATTGACTGTGCAATTGCTCGGTTCGATTCGCCAGTTATTCGGCGAAGACGGGCTCGACAAACTGATCGATCAGCGCGCAATGGAAACGCGCGCGAACTATCTCGCCGCGCTCAAGCCGATCAAGAGTCTCAAGGCGCGGCTCACCCGGCTCGCGGAGTTGCGCAGCGCCGACGGCTATATGGCCGAATTGCAAAAAGACGGGCGCGACTGGCTGCTGCTCGAGAACCACTGTCCGATCTGCGCGGCGGCGCGCACCTGCCAGGGTTTTTGCCGCTCGGAGTTGCAACTGTTCGCGGAGATCGTCGGTGAGGATGGTGCGATCGAGCGCGAGGAGCATGTGCTTTTGGGCGCGCGTCGCTGTGCTTATCGCGTGAGGGTCAAGAGCAGATAAAGTTCGTGCCGCGAAGAATCGCTGATGTGAATCGTACTGGGTCCGATCACGAATGGACGGCGGGGCACGATCGGTATATAACAACGTGAAAGGATGGTTTTGTTTACCGATGCATTAAACGGAGAGATGTTTCATCATGACGCAAGACGTAACGCCTCAGCCTCCCCCGGGCGACCGGCCCGATCTGGAACACCTCGATGCGGCGCTCAGTCACGTGGATCAGCAGGTGTCGTCAGGCAGCATTGCTTCGGGTGCCGCGAAGGGCATTCTGTATAGCCTGATCGAAACGCTCGGCGCGTTCGTCGGCGATCCCGACCTGCCGGAGCACGCACGTTCGGGTTATCAGGGGCTGCTGGAAGCCGCCCGCGAATTGCGCGCCAAGCTGGAACGCTGAAGGCGGTGTGATTCGGATCGCAGGCGCCGCGTCATGTCGGCGGCGCTCCACTCTGTGATAAAAAGGCGCATTGTTTATAACATTGCGCCTTTTTTATGCTTTCCTCGTCTGAAATCGCGTTGCTGGCGCTCGGCATTATCGTCGTACTGGTTACGCCGGGCCCAACCAATACGCTGCTCGCTGCGGGCGGGTTGCGCCAGGGCATACAGCGCTCGTTGCCGCTGATCGCTGCCGAACTGGCCGGCTATCTCCTGTCGATTTCAGTGTGGGGACATTTTCTCGCGCAAGCCGCGCGCGCGTTGCCGTGGTTGCCGTCGCTGCTACGTGTGGCGGCCGGCGTGTACATAGCGTATCTCGCGGTCGATATGTGGCGCGCGGCGGTGGCGTTGCCTGACTCGACTCAGCGGGCGAGCGGGATGCGCACGCTGTTCGTGGCGACGCTACTCAACCCGAAAGGCCTGTTGTTCGCGGGCACGATCTTTCCGGCCATCGCGTTCGCGCAGGTTCCCGCGTATGCCGTGGCGATGCTGATGTTCGCCTGCCTGCTGGTGCCGATCGCATTTGTATGGATCGCGTTCGGTGCGGCGCTCGGCAGCGGCAAACTCACTTGGCTGAATCCGGTAAAGATGCAGCGTGGCGCGTCGATCGTGCTCGGCGTGTTTTCGTTGTCACTCGCGTGGGCGGCGCTGCATTAAGACCGCGGATGGTCGAGCGCGAGTGTCGCGCGATTACGCGTCCATCCTGCTGTACGCGCTTAACGCGTCAAGCCATTCCGGCGGCGCCGAGGCGATTTCCAGTTGCGGTGTGCCGTGCCAGTCCGCACAGCGTTGCAGAGCCCGGCGCAGATCGCCCGCAAGCCTCGCGCTGAATCGCACGCCGGGTTCGATGTGCAGCGATTTCAGTTCGAACACGCCGTGGGTCCGATGCGCTTTCGCATCCATGCGGCCGACCAGGCGCCCCCGGCTCAAAAGCGGCAACACGAAGTAGCCGTATTTGCGCTTTGCCGCCGGTGTGTAGCATTCGATCGCATAGTCGAAGTCGAAGAGCGCGGCGGCGCGCTTGCGGTCCCATACCACCGGATCGAACGGTGACAGCACCGTGGTGACGGTTGACGCGAGCCTGCCGGTCGCCGCGTCGTCGATCATCGGCGCGAATTCATGATGGACGAAGGTGTCCTGCTTCCAGCCCTCCACTTGCACCGGAATCAACTCTCCCTGGTCGGCGAGTGCTCGCAGTTCGTCGCGATAGGGGCGGCGCGGCAGCCGGTAATAATCCGCGACCCAATCGGCACGCACGACGCCGAGCGCGCGGCAGGTACGGCGTAACGTTTGTGCAGTGACGGTTTCTCGCGGCGGCAGATCGCGCGCGTCGTCCCAATCCGGTAATACGCGTTCGGTCAGATCGTAGACGCGATGAAAATTGCGCCGCTCGGCCACCATCAGCTGCCCAATCGCGAACAGCACTTCCAGATGGCGTTTCTCCGGCTTCCAGTCCCACCAGCCGTTGCCTTTGCCTGCCTCGCGGACGAAGTCCGCTGACCGCACCGGGCCCGTCGCACGAATATGCGTCAGCAGCTTATCGATGTCCTTGCGATGCTTCTTGTGCCACTCGGCGGCGTACTTCCAGCCCATGTCGCTCGGGTCGAGCATGCGGTGACGCAGCAGGCCGTAGTCTTCGGTCGGCACGAAACAGGCTTCATGCGACCAGTATTCGAACAGGTTGCCTTCGGCGAGATGTTCGTCGAGCCATTGCTGCGGATACGCGCCGAGCCGGCTGAACAGCACGAGATACGGACTGCGCGCGACCACGTGAATCGTGTCGATCTGCAATTGCGCCATGCGGCGGATGGCGTCGAGCACGTCAGCCTTGACGGCTTTGCGGCGCGGCGGTGTCAGCAAACCTTGCGCGGCCAGATGCAGGGTGCGCGCGGCGGATAGAGGAAGAGTCTTCACGCGAGCGTCGGTCACGGCCTGAATTACGGACTTGTTGAGTCACGAGTGAGGGCCACCCGTGACGGCGATGGGAGTGGACGCGAGGTCCGGCCAGGATCAGCAGCCGCTACTGTAGCGCGATTACGGAAGACGGATCGGCGTGCGGCACGACCGGCGCATGGCGCGATGCAAGGCAACGCGGCCGACCGGACATGGCTGGTCTCACCGATGGTGCCGATCCCAGCCGCGGTGGCGGCCATGGTCATGGTGCCCACGATACCCGCGGTAGTAATCGCCCCGATACCCATAGCCGTACGCCGGCCGCGCCGGCGCATAAATCACCGGCGGCGGCGCATACACAGGTGGGGGTGCATAAACCACGGGCGGCTGGGCGTACACGGGGCCCGGCGTGTTGACGAACACGCCGACGTCCACCCGCGCCAGGGCGGAGGTCGATACGCAGGCGGCGGCAAGGCCGAAGGCGGCGAAAACGATCGCGCGTTGGATCATGCTTGTCTCCTGTTCCGAAAGAGTCAGCCATTCACTGTCGAATAGCTGACGACGATCTTACGGAACAGAAAGCAAAGCAGGTGCAACCAGTTGAAGGCGTGTGTAACAGCAGATTACCCGGCGGCCCGCCCAAGGCGGCCCGCCGGGTCTGCGCGTATTCCAGCGAGGCGGACTCAAGCCCCCAATGCGACCGCTTCTCCCGCGGACACGGCCAGCAGTTGATGGATCTGCGCGACAACCGCCGCGCCTTCGCCGACCGCCGCCGCGACGCGTTTCGTCGAGCCGGCGCGCGCGTCGCCGATCGCATAGACGCCATCGACGGTAGTCGCGAGATCGCACACGGATGCACCGTCCACGCTGGTGCCGGTTAGCACGAAGCCCTTGTCGTCCAGTGCCACGCCGCAGGTGCGCAGCCAGTCGGTATTCGGATCCGCGCCGGTGAAAAGGAACAGATGCCGCGTATCGAAGCTTTCGGTGCCGTCAGGCAGCGGCTTCTTCAGGACGACGGACGCGAGGCCGATTTCGTCCGCTTCAAGCCGGCCAATTTCCGAGTTCGGGTGCACGAATACATTCGGAAGAGAGCGGATCCGGTCGATCAGATAGCGCGACATAGTGGCTTCAAAGCCGCTGCGGCGGATCAGCACGTGAACCTTGGCCGCGTGTGTAGCCAGATAGACGATCGCCTGGCCCGCCGAGTTGCCGCCACCCACCAGTACGATCTCCTGGCGCTTGCACAGCTTGGCCTCGACCGGCGACGCCCAATAATAGACGCCGCGCCCATCGAAGCGGTCGAGCCCTTCCAGCGCCGGCCGCCGATAGACCGCGCCACTCGCGATCACAATCGTGCGGGAGGTGATCTGGCCGCCGCACTTGAGCTCCAGCCGGTAAGGCGACTCTCCGCAATGCAGCGCTTTTACGTGGACCGGAATCGCGACGTGCGCGCCGAATTTCTGCGCCTGCACGAAGGCGCGGCCGGCCAGCGCCTGGCCGGAAATGCCGGTCGGAAAGCCGAGATAGTTTTCGATCCGAGAGCTGGCGCCGGCCTGGCCGCCCGGGGCGCGGCTGTCGAGCACGATGACCGAGAGGCCTTCGGAGGCCGCGTACACGGCCGTGGCAAGGCCCGCCGGCCCCGCGCCGACGATCGCGACGTCGTACACATGCGAATCGTCGAGATCGGGCAGCAAGCCGAGGCAGGTGGCGAGTTCCGGCATGCTGGGGTGACGCAGCACCGAGCCGTCCGGGCAGATCACCAGCGGCATGTCTTCCTGTTGCGCGGCGAATTGCTCGATCAGACGCAGCGCGTCTTCGTCGCGTTCGTCGATGACCGAGTGAGGGTGACCGTTGCGCGACAGGAAGCCTTGCAACATCACAAGCCTCGAGTCCCGGCTATTGCCGATCAGGATCGGACCGCCCGCACCTTTTTCGATCAGCGATACACGTCGCAGGATCAGCGCGCGCATGATGCGCTCGCCGAGTTCGGCCTCGGCGACAATCAGCGCGCGCAGCTTGACCGGAGGAATCAGCAACGCGTCGACCGCGTCGACGGCCATGCCGTTCACAAGCGCAGGCCGCCCGGACAGTTGACCGACTTCAGCGAGAAAGTGCCCCGCGCCGTGTTCCGCAATCACGACCTCGCGCCCAATGCCGTCGCGCTGATAGATTTTGACGTGTCCTTTCAACACCACGAACATGCCGGGACCGGTATGGCCGGTTTCGAACAGCAGCTCACCGGCTTCCCAGTGACCCACTTCGCCGAACCGGCGCAGACGGTCGATTTCCGCGCAAGTCAGTTCGGGGAACATCTGATGCATGCGCGTCGAGAGCGACGAAAACGGCGCGTCGGCGACGACGGCTTGTTGCCCTTCTGCTTCTTGAGTCGACAGCATTGAACCGCTCCTTCTGTGTTCATCCTGATTGATCGACACGACGGGCGAAGCGGCGCGGGCGCGCGAGGGCGCCGATGTGAACGCGCTGCCGCGCTACACGGCCTTTGGCGCGATGTCGTCGTCGACCGCCACCTCGGGCGGTGGCATGCCGGGCAGCGCGTCCACCGCTCTGCCCGAATCGCGCCAGGCTTCCATGCCGCCGCGCAACGGCAGCACGTCGGCGAAGCCGGCTTCGTTCATCTGTTTGGCCATCCATGCCGCGGATATTTCGTTTGGGCACGAACAGTAAATCACCACCTTTTGATCGTGCGGGTACGTCGCGACGATCTCGTCGAGTTGCCGCTCGTCGGCAAATTGCGAACCGGGAATTACGAACGGGTCGAGCGCGCGCTTTTCCTGCGAACGGATGTCGAACAGGATCGGCGTCTTGCCTGCCGCGACCAGCTTCGCCAGTTCGTCGACTTCCATTCGCTGGGTCGCCAGCTTGGCGATCAGTTGGCGCCGGCGGATCCAGCGGTAGGCCGCATACAGCAGCAGCAACGCGACGGCCACCAGCGCGGCGGTGCGGCCGAGCCGCCCGGCCATGCTGAACAGCATGTCGATCTGCTTGGCGAACAACGCGCCGATGATCAAACCGGTGCCCGACCACAAGGCCGCGCCGATACCGTCATAAGTGAGAAACGTGCGGTAGCGCGCGCCCATCGCGCCGGCCATCGGAATCGATACGATCGACAGACCCGGCACGAACTTCGCCACGGTCAGCACGCGCACGCCCCAACGGCCGAAGAAGCGTTCGGTCTTTTTTACACAGGTGTCGCGCGACAGGGAAAGACGGCAGATCGCTTTCAGCGTGTTGCCGCCGTACAAACGGCCGGCGAGATACCAGGCGCTGTCGCCGATCAGCGTGGCGAATATCGACAACACGAGAACCGGCATCAACTGCGTACCTACTGAGCCGGGGTGCATGGCCGCCATCGCCCCGAACAGCACGAGCGACGGCATCGCCGGCACCGGCAGCCCGAGAGAGGCTGCCAGCACGTTCGCGAAGACGAGCGCCGGTCCATATTGCTCGACGAGATCATGTAGCATCGGCTTACATCCGCAGCCCTTTCGAGCACGGCGCTGGTAGGAAAAGCAAGGGAGAATGTAAAGATTATGGACGCATTTTCAAGACGTGCAAACGCTCGGCAAACGGACCGCTATCTGGCGCTTGAAAACCGGGCCGTAACAGGCTTGGCGAATTAAAAATGCGGATTAAATGCGCAAATCGAACAAGCTGAAATGATTAAAGCATACGCCACAAGCGAGCGGCGAATAACGCGCTACGGACGCCCGTAGGGCGCCCCGCAGTACACAACCCAGGCTTGACGGTGCAGAGGCCGCGTGAGGCATTTATTGCAAGTGACAAGCGCAATGCCGAACGCGACAGCTTTACGGGCGATGATTGTGCTGTTCGCCCGGCAACTCCGCGCCGTGCGCGCGAATGGCCGCAATCAGTTCGGCAGGCGTGATTTCGTAGCGCACTTCGCGGTGAATGCCTGGCTTGCGCTCATCGACCTCGATCAGAAGAATGCCTTTGCCGTCTTCTGTCGATTCGAGGCGCAGCGAGCGGAGTTCGCGCGCCGTTGCGTCGTCGTATTCGGTGAGCAGGGCCATTGACCCGGAGGACCCGGTAGTGCGCATCGAGTTTGTCCTTGTTCCGTTGTTGATCGAACCATTGTAAAGGCAGGCTGGCGCGCCGTCTGTCGCGCCGCGCTCACATCTGGGAATCCACCCTTCCATCTATCTGCCTGCCGGGCGCCGCGCTGGCCAATAGCTGGCGAGGCCTGCTGGGCAACGCGGACCGTGACGGCCGCCCGATCGCGGGCCGCCCGATCGTGAACAGCCAGTTTAACGCGACTCCCCGCTGCGCCGGCTTCATTTTTCATGCCCTGCTGCGGTGCAACCCTTCTCCGTGGCTGTCATGGTGCTGACGCGCGCTTCGGCTAGGACCGGCGCCGCGCCGGAAACAACGTGCAAAAAAAAGCCCGTCCATGGAGGGACGGGCTGCTAAACGCCGTTGTTACTCGGGTCAGCGTGTCCTTACAACCAACTGAGCGCTGACGCCTTCATCGTGCTGCGCCAATTCCTTGCTGTCGAGGTGGGAGTAACGCCGATCCGTCAGATTAAAGCCGCTTCTTCCTGCCGGGCTTCGGGCGTCATTGCGTGCGTCGTGTCGTGCCTGAATCCGGGCGCCGGCTTAAGTGTCACATGCAGCGCCGCATGGTGCGCGGGCGCCGGTTGCACGGCACGCGGCGCGGGCGTTGCATCGGCGACCGTGAACAGGCGCACTGCTTCGTCCAGCACGTCGGCCTGCTCCGCCAGACGCTGCGCCGTGGCGGCCGCCTGTTCGACCAGCGCGGCGTTCTGCTGCGTGGCGCCGTCCAGATGCGAGACCGCCTGGTTGACCTGGCGAATTCCCTCGGCCTGCTCGCTGCTCGCATTCGCCACGTCGACAATGATCGACGACACGCGGCTCACAGCCTCGTCGATCACGCGCATCTGCGAGGTGGTGCGGGCAACCAGTTCCGTGCCGAGCGCCACTTCGGTCGCGCTCGCCTCGACGACCGTCTTGATTTCCTTCGACGACGCCGCGCACCGTTGCGCCAGCATCCGCACTTCGCCCGCGACGACCGCGAACGAGCGGCCCGCTTCGCCCGCGCGGGCCGCTTCGACGGCGGCATTGAGCGCGAGAATGTTGGTCTGGAACGCGATGCCGTCGATCACGCCGGTGATGTCCGCAATGCGTTTCGATGCCGCCGTGATACCGGCCATGGTCTGCTCGACCTGACCCGCGATCTTGCCGCCGACGGCCGCCGCCGCTTGCGCGTCTTTCGCCAGATCGAGCGCGCGCACGCTGGCGTCGGCGTTGGCTTGCACGGTGGTGGTCAATTGTTCCATGGTGGCTGCCGTTTCTTCGAGCGACGCCGCCTGCAATTCGGTACGGCGCGCGAGGTCGACATTGCCGCTGGAGATTTCACGCGCGTTGTCGAGCATGCCGGTGATCTGCGCGCGCACGTCGTAGACGATCGCCGCAAGATTGGCCTTCAACTGATTCAACGCCTGCAGCACGTCGCCGAGATCGTCGTGACGCGCGATCATCAGATCGGCGGTCAGGTCGCCGGCGGCGAGGCGGGTTGCGAAACCGGACATGTCGCGAATCGGTCTCGCGAGTTGCCGTGTCAGCATCCGCCATGACAGCAGGCTGAACGCGGTTGTGACGCCGAACGCCATCCAGAACGGCGCGGGCGGCGTGCCTCCCCATGCAGCGAGGCCGGTCAGCAACAAAGCCAGCGGCGTGATCGCATAGCCGACCGCCGCACGCGTCGCGACCGGCAGGCGCATCAGCGATTGCACACGGCCGGGCACACCCGTACGCACGACCACGCCGCGATGCAGCCTGAACGCACGCGACGCACCGGTACGGATGCGCGTGTACAGCGCTTCGGCGGCGCGCACCGCGTCGCGTTCTGGTTTCACACGCACGCTCAGATAGCCGACCACGGTGCCTTTTTCGACCACTGGCGTGACGTTCGCGTGCACCCAGTAGTGGTCGCCGTTCTTGCGGCGATTCTTGACGAGCGCGGTCCACGGGCGGCCGTCGCGGATCGTCGCCCACATGTCGGCGAAGGCTTCGCGTGGCATGTCGGGATGGCGGATCAGATTGTGCGGCTGGCCAATCAGTTCTTCGCGCGTGTAGCCCGAGACGGCGATGAAGGCCGGGTTGCAATACTGGATGCGGCCGGTCAGATCGGTCGCGGAAACAAGCATCTGTGACGAAGGGAATTCGTACTCTTGCCCGGTGACGGGCTGATTGTTGCGCATGGCTTTCCTTGCAGGGGCGGACACGCGACCGCGCGGTCCTTACATCCAAGCAAGGAATAACGGCATTAACCACGCGAGCTTGAGGGTTTTCCCAGTAAACCACTCAGGTTTATCGCCCGCTGTGCCGTTATCGCAAGGTTGTCTTCATGCGCGCTGCGTCGTCGGCGAAACGGGTGCCAGATGCGTTTCACGGCCCCTTCAAAAGCGTTACACTGCGCCGGACAAGGCCTGCAGACGCATTTCGTCGCCCCCGACACCCGCAGTGGTCTGCCTGCGCGAACCCGCTATTCAAGCGACCCGATGCAGAAGATCCTCGACCGGACTCAGGAGTCACTGGCCCACGCGTTTGCTTCGCTCGCGCAAAGCGCGAAGCGTCAACAGCGCCTGTATCTCGCGACGATCGGGTCGTTGATGCTGATCGTGGTGATCTTCACGTTGCTGCTGGCGGTTCTCGCCGCGGCCAAACAACTGGATTACCGGCGCGCCTTTGCCACGCAGAATGCCGCTGATATCACCGCGCTGCTGCATCGCGAGCAGGCTTTCTTGCGGCGCGCGGAATTGACCCTGGCCTACTACAACACGTTCGACGGTAAGTTGCCGTTACCCGAGGGCATGGTGGAATCGGTCGAGAAAACGGGGGCGGCACGTAGCCTTGTGGAAATGGGCGGCGCGCACATCGATCTGCTGGTCGGCGATGCGACCCGGGCGGCCTGGGGGCCGCAGTTGAATGTGAAACTTTCGCGTCTGTATCAGACCGGGGAGTCGACGCTGGCGACCGGGCAGGCCTTCGCGTTGCGCCAGCGTGCCATGCTGGTCGGACTGAACGAAGACTACGCGGTCATGCTTCCGGCAGTCGACGCGCCAGGCGCCGCATCCAGCACCGATGCGCTGTTGCCGCAACCGGAAGCCATCGGCACGCTGCGCGACTCGATCGAGCGCCAGTTGCAGGCTCAAACCGGCAAGCGCGTGCCAGGCAAAGGCGAGCTTATCTGGCTCGGCCCCTATCGTGAACCGTTGCAGGGCATACCGGTGATCGCCGCCGTGAGCGCCTACTATGACGGCGACACGCCGGTCGCGCTCATCACGACGAATATCCCGGTCAGCGGATTGCCGGACTATTTCAGCCGTCCGGCGGCCGAAGGGACGCTGCTGCTCATGAGGCCGGATCGCCGTGTGATTGTGTCCTCGCCGCCGGTCGATCCGGGCACGTTGCAAATGCTTCGGGACATCGTTGTCGACATGCCCTCCGACGGTTATCGCTACACGCGCGACGGCGCTGTGCTGGCCGAGCCGCTCACGCCGGAATTCGGCTCAATGGTAGGCTTTCTGCCGTGGCGGGCGTTAGTCTGGGCGCTGCGCTGGCAACTGGGGACACTTGCCGGTCTTGCCCTTCTCGTACTGGGATCCATCGCGCTAACCGCGCGTCTGTGGGGGTTGCGTCTGTTACAGAAGACGTACGCCGAAACCACCCGTGCGCTGGAAAGCGAAACCATCAATCACATTCTCGTCAGCGCGACGCCGATTGGTTTATGCATCGTTCGGCAAAGCGATTTTTCGATTCTGACTGCCAATGCGTTGGCCGGCGAGCTGCTGCATATCGAACCGGGCAGCAACCGCTTGCCGCCGCATATCGTCGGCGAGTTCTCGGCGCAGGCGCCGGATAAGCCTTCCGTGATGGCGTTTGCAAAGGTCGCCGCTTTTGTCGCGCCGGCGCGATCCTCGCCGCCCGCTGCGCATTTATCGCAGCCACCAGCGCAACCGCAACCGCAATCGCAATCGCAATCGCAACCGCAACCGCAACCGCAACCGCAGGCGCAGCCACAGGCACCAGTGCCGGCGGACGAGAGCGAAGCGCCACCCGCGCAGTTTCTGCAATTCACTTACGCGGCCGCACGTTATGCCGGCGAGGACGTCCTGTTCTGCGCGATACTCGACGTGACCGCGCAGCAGGCGCTTGAACAGCAACTACGGCTCGCGCAGCAGCACTCCGAGAGCATGATGCGGGCGCGTTCGAATTTCTTCGCGTCGATGAGCCACGAAATCCGCACGCCGTTGAACGCGCTGCTCGGCAACCTCGAACTGTTCGCGCGGACCCCGGGTCTCGAAGCGCATACGCAACGGCTCGCCACGCTGGAGGTGGCCGCCGGTGCGCTGCGCGGCATCGTCAACGATATTCTCGACTTTTCGAAGATCGACGCCGGTGAGATGAAACTCGTGAGCGAGTCGTTCAGACCAATCGACGATCTGGAAAATATCGCGCTTTCCTACGCGCCGATGACAGGCGAGCGCGCGATTCGTTTCTATTCGCATCTGTCGCCGACGCTCAACCAGGTTTTGCGCGGCGATCGCACGCGCATTGCGCAGATCGTCAACAACCTGCTGAGCAATGCGTTCAAGTTCACGTCGTGCGGCAAGATCACGTTGAGTGCGGAAGTGAAGGACGACCTCCAGGGCCGCCCGATTTTGATCTGCCGGGTCTGCGATTCGGGCATCGGCATGGACCAGACGCTGGTGGCGCGCATTTTCAATCCGTTCGAGCAGGGCGAAGCGAGCACGTCGAGCCGCTATGGCGGCACCGGCCTTGGCTTGTCGATCTGCGCGCGGCTGTGCGAGCTGATGGGCGGCCATATTTCGGTCGAGAGCGTGCTGGGTGTCGGCAGCGCGTTCAGCGTTTCGATCCCGCTCGCACCGCCTCCGGATGAGTTGCGCGAGCCGGCCGTCGAACCGGTTCACCGGGGCAATGCGCTGGTGGTGTCGCAGGAACGCGAGTCGGGGAAGATCATCGACAGCGGCCTGCATCGGGTAGGGTGGGCGGTTCACACGGTCGGATCGATGCGGAGCGCACAAGCATGGTTGCGTGTGAACCGGCCGGACGTGATGGTGGTCACCGGCGAATACGATCTCGACGCGATTGCGTCGTTGCGTGCGGCGCATCCGGCAGGCGTGGTGTGGATCACCCGCACCGGACCTCATCGTCCGGTAGCGCGTGGCGACGGCGTGCTCGAAGTGACGGAGTTCAGCCACAAGGCGATTCTGGCTGCGGTGGATATGGCCGTCACGGGGGCTGCCGAGGTAACGGCGGCGCTGCCGCCGGCTCCCGCCGCATTGCCGCTTTCCGAAGCCAATCCGGCCTTGCAGGGCTTGACGGTGCTGGTCGCCGAAGACAATCCGCTGATCCAGACCCTGATCGTCGAGCAACTCGACGCGCTGGGCTGCCTGCCGACGATTGCCGGCGACGGACGCCAGGCGCTGGCAGCATTCGAGCAAGGGAATTTCGAAGTGGTGCTGACCGATATTCACATGCCGGTCATGGATGGATACGGCTTGCTGGCGGCATTGCGCGAAGCGCACGCGGACGTGCCGGTGCTGGCATTTAGCGCGGTGACCGACAGTCAGCAGGAGGCAGGCTGGCGCGAGCGAGGCTTTAGCGGGTATGTCGCGAAACCGGCGTCGCTGGACGAGTTGGCGGCGGCGCTGCACGCGGCGGCATCAGCAAGAGTTGCGCCGGCGGCCGCGGTCCCGGCTGCGGCCGGCCCGGCCACCCCAGCCGCCCCGGCGAACACGCTCGGCGCGGACGACAAGTCGCGTTACATGACCATGCTCAAGGAGCATCTTCAAACCGATCTGCCAAGGCTGCTGGCGATCGTCGAAGAAGAGGACCGGGAAGCCTTGGGCGGCTGGGCGCATAGCGCGGCCGGCGGGTTCCTGGTGGTGCAGGAGCAGCGATTCGCACAGCAGTGCCGCGAACTGCAACGGCTATGCGAGAACGGCGAACGTTGGACAACCGAAATGGACGAACGCGCGATCTCGCTGCATGAGGCGATATGCGATCACTTCGGATTGGACGAAGCGTCGATGCACTGACTTCTCAGCCGATCACACCAGCCCGGTCATGTAGTACACCGCGATCACGAAGAAAACCGCCAGCGTCTTGATTACCGTCACGGCGAAGATATCGCGGTACGACTGGCGGTGCGTGAGCCCCGTCACCGCCAGCAGTGTGATCACGGCGCCGTTATGCGGCAGCGTGTCCATGCCGCCGCTCGCCATGGCGACGACCCGGTGCAGCACTTCCATCGGGATATGCGCCGCTTCCGCGCCCTTGATGAACGTGTCGGACATGGCCGCGAGGGCGATGCTCATACCGCCCGATGCCGAACCCGTGATGCCCGCCAGCGAGCTCACCGAAACGGCGGCATTGACGAGCGGATTCGGAATGCTCTTCAGCGCGTCGCTCACTACCAGGAAGCCCGGCAACGCCGCGATCACGCCGCCGAAACCATACTCCGAAGCGGTATTCAACGAAGCCAGCAACGCGCCCGCCACCGCAGCCTTGGTGCCGATCGCAAAGCGCTCGCGCACGCGGCCGAACGCCGTTACCACAACCATCACGATACCGAGCAACAGCGCGCCTTCAACGGCCCAGATCGCGACGACGCTTTTGATCGTCGTGGTAACCGGTGCATGGATGCCCGGCAGGATGTCCGGCGCGATCGTGTACGACGCGCCGTACCAGTTCGGAATCCAGCGGGTCAGCAGGAAGTTCGCCACGCCGACCAGCACCAGCGGCGCGACCGCGAGCAGCGGATGCGGCAGTTGCTTCGATTCGACACGTTCCGGTTCGTTGACGAGATCCGTGCCGTAGCCTTCGCCGGTCGCCATGGCCGCGCGGCGGCGCCATTCCAGGTAGGTGAGGCCGACCACGATGATGAACAGCGAGCCGATTACGCCAAGCGTAGGCGCGGCCCAGGACGTCGTCTTGAAGAAGGTGGTCGGGATGATGTTCTGGATCTGCGGCGTGCCCGGCAGCGAATCCATCGTGAACGAGAACGCGCCGAGCGCAATCGCGCCGGGCATCAGGCGTTTCGGAATATTGCTCTGGCGGTACAGCTCGGCCGCGAACGGATAGACGGCGAACACCACCACGAACAGCGAGACGCCGCCATAGGTGAGCAAGGCGCACACCGCGACGATCACCGCGTTGGCGCGCGAGCGGCCAATGTAGCGGATGGCCGCGGCCACGATCGACTCCGAGAAACCGGATAGTTCGATCACCTTGCCGAACACCGCGCCCAGCAGAAACACCGGGAAGTAAAGCTTCACGAAACCGACCATCTTCTCCATGAAGATGCCGGAGAACACCGGGGCGACGGCGCCCGGATCGGTGAGCAGCACCGCGCCGAGAGCGGCGATCGGCGCGAATAGAATGACGCTGTAGCCGCGATACGCGGCAAACATCAGAAACGCCAGTGCGGCGAGGACGATAACAAAGGACATTGAGTCTCCGAAGCTTGGTTGTTCTACGTGTACGCCGTCCCGATGAGAGCGACGGCCCGGCGCCCGCAAATGCAGATTCCATGCCACCTGCGCTGCAGCGGCCTGCTCATTGATTTCACAGGCGAAGTTCGAAACGTGATGCGGCCGATTGTACCCAAACGTCTCTAAATCGGGACGCAAATCAGCCGAACATAAGTCCATTCGAGGTTAAACCCTTATTGGGTGAGCTTGCTGGCGATCTCGTCGATGAGATAAGCTGTCTACAATATGAGACAAACATAACTAAAACAATAGCCGGAGACAGCGACACCATGATGAACGACTGGGCAGGTCTTCCTGCCACCTACGGCGACGTACTCCGCCGGGCGATGGAATCGCTCTTCCGGACGTTCGAAAATTTCAGTGAAGGCACGTTCATTGTCGACGCCGAGGCGCGCGTCGTCTGGATCAACAAGCGCTACGCGGCGCGCTTCGGCTTTTCGGACCCGCAACAGGCGATCGGCCGGGATTGCGAGGAAGTGATTCCGAACAGCCTGATGCGCGAGGTCGTGAACACCGGCAAACCGATTCTGCTCGACATCCTCGAAACGGATCGCGAACCGCTGGTGGTGACGCGGCTGCCGCTGAAAGACGACGCCGGTGTAACGGTAGGCGCGGTGGGTTTCGCGTTGTTCGACGAACTGAAGGCGCTCACGCCACTGTTTTCTCACTATTCCCGCGTGCAGGAAGAATTGATCGCAACGCGTCAGTCGCTCGCGCAGGCAAGACGGGCGAAGTACACGTTCGGCAGCTTTGTCGGCACGAGCGCGGCGAGTCTCGAGGTCAAGCGCCAGGCGCGCCGCGCCGCGCAACTCGAGTCGCCCGTACTGTTGCTCGGCGAAACCGGCACCGGTAAGGAATTGCTGGCGCATGCCATTCACGGCGGGTCGGCGCGGGCGAATCAGCCGCTCGTGACGGTCAACGTGGCGGCGATTCCGGACACCTTGCTCGAAGTCGAATTCTTCGGCGCCGCGCCCGGCGCCTATACCGGCGCGGACCGAAAAGGGCGGGTCGGCAAATTCGAGCTCGCGAACGGCGGCACGCTGTTTCTCGACGAAATCGGCGACATGCCGCTGCCTTTGCAGGGCAAGCTGTTGCGCGTGCTGCAGGACAAGGAGTTCGAGCCGCTCGGCTCGAACCGGATCGTGCGCGCGGATGTGCGGATCATCGCCGCGACTTCTGCCGATTTGTCGGCGCTGGTCGCAGCGGGGCGTTTCCGCGCAGACCTGTTCTATCGGCTGAACGTGCTGACAATCCAGGCGCCGGCGCTTCGGGAGCGTTTGTCCGATATCGAAGCGCTTGCCTACGCCATGCTGGAGGACCTGTCGACGCAGGCGCGCGGCGCCAGTCACTTTGAATTGCAGGACGATGCATTGCAGCTGCTGTGTTCGTACGGCTGGCCCGGCAATGTGCGCGAGCTGCGCAATACGTTGGAAAGGGCGGTGATGCTGTCGGACAGCGAGCGAATCGATGCACGTGCGCTGGCGCCGTTTATCGGTCCGTCACATGGCGGCCATCGTCCTCAGGTATCTATGGTCCCCGAGACGCAGGCTTCGGACCCGGCTTCGGTGGTGCCCGGCGCGACTTCGTGGAGCGAGGCCATGGCTGGATTCGAAAAGCGGTATCTGAGCGACGCCCTGCGCGCCAACGGTGGCCGCGTGATCGAGACGGCGATGCAGATCGGCATGGGCCGCGCGACGCTCTATAAGAAGATTGCGGCATACGGTATCGAGGTGTGACAAAGTCCAGCGTCATCGAATGACGCAGCGCAATGGCCGCGTGGCACAATCGCTTGATCGAAAAACAAGACGTGATCGGGGTTTCAAATGAAACACAGCCTTTCCCTTTGCGCGCGCCGGGCCTGTGCGGCGCTGGCGCTTCCCGCAATCGCTATTCTGGGTGGTTGCAGCAGCAGCGCGCCGCTGTTTCTATCCGACGGCCGACCGACTACGCTGGTCCAATGTCCAGTCGGCTCCGACTCCTGCTCGCAGCAGGCAAACGCGGCTTGTGGCGGTGCTTTCGACGTCGTGCGCCAATCCAGCGATAACGGCACGCTCAGTCTGATATACGCCTGTCGCGCAAAATAACGTTATGCCAGCCAACAGCCGGCGTGACGGGAATGACAATTTCCTTTCCTTATTCCCGCCGCGCAGGCGTGACGGCGGGCGTCTCCCCTCTTAGTGCAAACCCCTTTTAGCGGCCAAATCCGGCCATGCGGCGAGTTGACGTTGCCCAATACGCATATGGTCGTTATCAATACCTGGCTTCAATGCGCATTTCTGAAAACGGTTATCATGCGCGTTGCGTATTTATTGAACTGCTCCCAAGTCATTGCTTATATTGTCCGTGCCGATCATAAAGCGCTCCGGGTTCTCCATTAAGCCGGGTCGGTGCGGCACCTAACGGAACGTGAAGATTCCGGGCAGTATCCTCGTCTGGCGGGCTCAGCGTTAAAACATATATGAAGATTTTGCCGAGTTACGGCAGGCCGGATTAACGGCGCAAGAAAGTTTTTCCGTTTGAGTGGCTGGATGATGTAATTGCGGCATGCTTTATGCTTTTTAAACGAGTCCAATGCGTAATTCCGGGGAAAACAATGAATCATCATCAACTCGAAAAAGATATCGAACATCTTGAGCATGTAATTTCACATATCTCTGCAGAAGACCGCATCCCACTGTCCTATTGGCGCAACCGCATCGCTTTGGTGTCCGGGGCGGCCCTGGTGCCGGCGCAGGCCAGTCGCGTCAAACGGCTCGATGCAGCCCTGACGGCATTGGAGGGGCGGAAAAAGGCGTGACCTCCCTCAGGAGGGAGGGTGACGTGTACCGCCTGATCGGGTAACGTTTCCTGAAAAATAAGGGAACGTAACATTTGGGATCAGGAGGAGCATGCAACCTGCAGGACTTTCAACCGTCAGGCTGACGGCGCTCACGAACGCCATGCAAGGCTATGTGGAGCGCGACGAGGTGGCGGGCGTCGTTTCGCTGGTCTGGCGGCGCGGTGAGATCGGCTATTTCGAGCCGCTCGGCTTGCGTGACGAAGCGGCGCAATTGTCCATGGAGCGCGATACGCTGTTTCGTATCGCCTCGATGACCAAGCCGGTTACGAGCGCGGCGATCCTGATGCTGGTCGAAGAGGATCGCCTCGCACTCGATACACCGATTTCCTTGTGGCTGCCGGAGCTGGCGGCGCCGCGCGTGCTGCGCGACCCTACCGGCCCGCTCGACGAAACCGACCCAGCCAGAACGCCGCTTAGCGTGCTCGATCTGCTCACGCATCGTGCCGGCTATGCCTATCACTTCACCGCCACCGGTCCGTTGGCCGAGGCTTACGCGGCGGCCTTCAACGGTATTGAAGCGCGCGGCGACGCGAACGCGTGGTTAAAACGCATAGCCAGTTTGCCGTTGATGTTTCAACCCGGCTCGCGCTGGCATTACGGCATCGCGACCGACATTCTCGGCGTGCTGATCGAGCGAGTCAGCGGCATGCGGCTCGGCGACTTTTTCCGGACGCGGATCTTCGAACCGCTGGGCATGCGCGACACGGCGTTCTGGGTGCCCGACGCGCAGCTCGCGCGTTTGGCGACGGCTTATGGCGTCGCGCCGGGCACGCAGCGGCGCGTGATCGAAGATCATCCGTCGGCAAGCCGCTGGGCAAATCCTGACCGGTTCCAGAGCGGTGGCGGTGGCCTTGTCTCGACCGCGCAGGACTATCTGCAATTCGCGCAGCTATTGCTCGGGCGGGGGCGCGTCGGCTCGACACGTTTGCTGTCGCATCGCTCGGTCGATCTGATGCGCTCGAATTTTCTGACCCGCGACCAGCGTCGTGTGCCGGCGTTCGGCCAGGTGATGTGGGCGGGTCAGGGTTTTGGCCTCGGTCTGTCCATCGTCGACGATCCGGCGCAGCAGTTGCCGCTCGGCTACCGCTCGGCAGGTTCGTTCGGCTGGCCGGGCGCGTATGGCACCAGTTGGTTTGCCGATCCGGTGGAAAACCTGATCGGTATCATGCTGATTCAGCGGCGGGCCGTCGAACCCTTCCCGATGTCGCTCGATTTCGAACGCCGCGTGTACGATGCAATTGACGATTGAGTGCATTGGCCACGGCAGTTGAACCGGCCATCCTGAACCGCGGCTAACCGTGCCACCCGGCGCGAACGCACCTTATGCGGGCCGCCTGACGAGGGTCGCCTTGCGGGTCTCTCTATCCGGCACTTTTTTCGTCTGATAGTGTCCTCCAATCCCCCACGGGACTTCCTTCGGGGCGGGGGACTTCTTCTGGGGCGTCCGCGCAGAGCGGCTCGTCAAATCGATCGGAGTACCCGCCATGGCCACCTACAAGCAGTTGACCGCGCAACTCGAAAAGCTCCATAAGGAAGTCGCCGCGGCGCGCGAAAAAGAAATCGCGCAGGCGATCGCCGACATCAAGCAGAAGATTGCCGACTACGACCTGACAGCGGAAGAGCTGGGTTTTACGAAGAAGCATGCGGTAACACGCAAAACCGCTTCGGTAGCCAAGTACCGCAATCCGAAAACAGGCGAGACGTGGACCGGCCGAGGCCGTTCGCCTGGCTGGCTCGTGGGCAAGAATCGCGAGCGCTTTCTGATCGAAGGTTGAAGATATGTCGAGCGTCGCGCACGCGCGCGCAACGCGCCTGATTTTTCTGAAGTGAGCTTGCGCAAAGTTTTTCTTGCACCGCTGAGAGGGTCCCGAAAACGCTCACCTTTCGCCGGAGCTTGCAACGCGCAGCGCGGATTTCACGCGCTGCCTCGTGTCAGGACGGATTGTTTCGGTGAGCCTGGTTTTGTCGGACGACGCACCTTGCGGTGCGCTTATCCCTGCGGGCCGGCGTAACGGGCCGCCGTCCTCGAAACCCGCGCCAGCCTTTGCTGACGGGCTTTCCCAGGCTATGCGAAGCATCGCGTGGCGGGTCGCCCGGTTGCGCTACTACCTTTTCCCCTGACGTTGGCCGGCCGCTGAATCTCACGCCATGAGTGCGTGAGCGGCTCGTGGTGTCTTCACTTTTCATCCCCATTCGAGGTTCGCAATCGCGAGTCCCGAAAACCCTCACCTTTGCGCGTGTCCGGATGCGCGGCGCAGTGCGTCGCGTCGTCGCCATGCAGGATGCTCGGGCAAACCCGGAGATGAGTTCGCCTCATACCCCGGATCAAAACTCATCGATACATGGTCGCGAAGACCCGACAGCACAATGGGTCATCTCCTCACCCCCGACGGATAGACCATGAGCGTATCGACAGACAAGCAACTCTTTATCGGCGAAGGATTCGAAGGCCCAGGTGTCAACCTCGCGCACATCAACGTGCTCGTCGGCCCGCGCAACGGGCCTGCGGGTCAGGCTTTCGCCACCGCGTTGGCGACGCCTTCCGCGGGTCACGCGCCGTTCGTCGTGATCGCGAGACCCGGCGTGCCGACCAAGCCGCTCACGCTATACGTGAACAAGGCGCAGATCGGCAGCGACTTCCACGGCAATGCGACGTGGGGCGCCTCGCAAGCCGGTATTGCGAAGGCGGTGGCTGAATCCCTCGAGAACGGCACGCTGCCGCCCGAAGCGGAAAACGATTGGGTGGTGGTATCGGCGAACTGGGTTAATCCGGCCACGGACAATCTCGACGCCGTCTTCGACAACAACTACCGTGCGTGCAAAAACGCGATCCTCGCGGCGATGAAGGGCCTGCCGCATCGTGATGAAGTGTTCGCCGCCGCGCGCGACGTATCGAATCCGTTCTACACCCCCAAACAACGTTAATCACGCGCAACGCGGTTCGCGCGCCGTGAGTGCTGCGCGACCGCCTGCGCAACTGGATGCGATCAGCAAGGAGACAAGCACGATGGAATACATTCGCCTCGGCCAATCGGGTCTCAAAGTTTCGCGCCTGTGTCTCGGCACGATGAATATGGGCACGCCGCAATGGAAGCCGTGGATTTTCGACGAGGCGCAAAGCGAGCCGATCGTGCGCCACGCGCTCGAAGCCGGTGTCAACTTTATCGACCTCGCTGATTTCTATTCGACCGGTGTCGGTGAAGAAGTGGTGGGCCGGATTCTGAAGCGCATCGCACGCCGCGAGGAAATTGTCGTGACGACCAAGGTTGGCTACGACATGGGCACGTATCAGAACGCCGGCGGTCATTCGCGCAAACACATCATGGATGGTATCGACGCTTCGCTTACGCGGCTCGGCATGGATTACGTCGATATCTACATGCTGCATTTCTTCGACGTGAATACGCCGGTCGAAGAAACCATGGGGGCGTTGAACGATATCGTCCGCGCCGGCAAAGCCCGCTATATCGGCGTGTCGACGATGTACACGTGGCAGTTCGCCAAAATCATGCAGGTGTGCGAGCGCAACGGCTGGCACAAGCCGATCAATATGCAGTTGCAACTGAACCTCGCCTATCGCGAGGAAGAGCGCGAAATGATTCCGTACTGCCAGGATCAGGGCGTCGGCGTGTCGGTGTTCAGTCCGTTGGCGCGGGGCCTGCTGACCTGCGAGCCGAATTCGACGCGTAACCAGACCGACTTCTTCACTGCGCAAATGTATGGCGATGTGGCTTCGCGTGAGATTGCTGCTTCGGTGGCGCGGGTGGCCGCGCGGCGTGGCGTGTCCGCTGCGCAGATCGCGCAAGCCTGGGTGCTGAATCACGGCGGCGTGGCGAGCATGCTGGTGGGCGCGGATACGCCGGCCCAATTCGATAGCGCATTGGCCGCGTTGAGCACGAAGCTGTCCGACGACGAACTGTTCGAACTCGAGCGCAATTACACACCGTGCGATCTGATCAACGACTACACCGCCGGCAAACGCATCGCGCGTGAGCCACGGCTTGCGCAAGGCAGCTTCGTCGAAACTTTGGAGAAAGCGGCATGAATGAGTTTTTGCGGACTGGCCACTATATCGGTGGCGAATGGTACGAAAGTGCGACGCGGTATCCCGTCCTGAATCCGGCGACGGGTGAGGTCATCGCTCAAGTGGCCAAGGGCGGCGCTGCGGAAACCACCCAGGCCATTGCAGCGGCCGAGCGTGCGCTTCCTGCATGGCGGAAACTCACGGCGAAAGAGCGCGGTGCCCGCGTCAGGCGATGGGGTGAGTTGATGCTCGAACACCGCGAGGCACTGGCCGAACTGCTGACGCTCGAGCAAGGCAAGCCGCTCGCGGAGGCGCGCGGCGAAGTTGGCTACGCCGCGAGTTTCTTCGAATGGTTCGCGGAGGAGGCAAAGCGCAGTTACGGCGACGTGATTCCGAGTCCGAATCCCAACGCGAAAATCATCGTGACGCGCGAACCCGTGGGCGTGGTCGCGGCGATTACGCCGTGGAATTTCCCGCTCGCCATGATTACGCGCAAGGCCGGACCGGCACTCGCGGCGGGCTGCACTATGGTGCTCAAACCGTCCGAGGAGACGCCGTTGTCGGCGTTCGCGCTGGCGGTGCTCGCTGAGAAGGCTGGGATTCCGGCCGGGGTGTTCAACATCGTGTCCGGCGATGCGATCGAAATCGGCGGCGTGCTGACGGCGTCCGAGGTGGTGCGCAAATTGTCGTTCACCGGTTCGACACGCGTCGGCAAACTGCTGGCGAAGCAATCGGCCGATACGCTGAAGAAGCTGTCGCTGGAGTTGGGTGGCAACGCGCCGTTCATCGTATTCGACGATGCTGACCTCGACGCGGCCGTGCAAGGCGCGATGGCATCGAAATTCCGGAATACCGGGCAAACCTGTGTCTGCGTGAATCGCTTTTACGTGCAAGACGGCATTTACGACGCATTCACGCAGGCGTTGACCGCGGCGGTGCGCAAGATGCGCGTCGGCAATGCGTTACAGGGCGATGTCGAGCAAGGTCCGCTGATCAATCAGGCGGCGCTGCGCAAGGTGGAAGCGCACGTTGCCGACGCGCTGCAGAAAGGCGCGACGGTGCTGACCGGCGGCAAGCCGCATGAGCTCGGCGGCACGTTCTACGAACCGACGGTATTGGCGGACGCATCCGGCTCGATGCTGATCGCGTCGGAAGAAACCTTTGGGCCGGTCGCGGCGTGTTTCCGTTTCCACACCGAAGAAGAGGCGATCGCGGCTGCGAACGACACGCCGTTCGGCCTCTCCGCCTATTTCTACACACGTGATCTGGCGCGTGCATGGCGGGTCGGCGAGGCGTTGGAAAGCGGCATGGTCGGCATCAACGAAGGCATCTTATCGACCGAAGTTGCGCCGTTC
Organism: Paraburkholderia fungorum; assembly: GCF_902833645.1. Lineage (GTDB taxonomy): Bacteria > Pseudomonadota > Gammaproteobacteria > Burkholderiales > Burkholderiaceae > Paraburkholderia > Paraburkholderia fungorum. Next base: position 286,715 of record NZ_CADFGE010000001.1, on the reverse strand, counting down.
GGCGGCGTCAAGCAATCGGGCCTCGGGCGGGAAGGGTCGAAGTACGGTCTCGACGAATACACCGAACTGAAGTACATGATGATGGGCGGCCTGCGCGGCTAGCCCCGACTCAGGTGCTCATGTGTCCGCCGCGCGTGGCGCAGCCTGTGCGACGGACATGCGCGGCCATTGCGGGTGAATGATGCCATGTCGCCCGCGTAATGGCCGTCAACATAACGAAGGAGACACTGTGAGTAATCAGGATTCCCAGGTGGCCGCCATCGGTCTCGTTGCCACCCCGCCGCGCGCCGCGATGCTCTCGGCGCACGCAGCTATTCCTCTCGACGACGTTCCGTTGAACGCGTTCCATATCAAGATCGCGGGTTTGACCTTTGGCGCGCATTTCACCGAAGGCTTTGCGCTGGGGACGATCGGCTATGCGCTCGCGTCGCTGAACCGGCAGATGCCGCTCGACGCTTTCTGGATGGGCATGATCGGCAGTTCCGCGCTAATGGGCATTTTTCTCGGCAGCCTTGTGTTTGGCTGGCTGTCGGATCGTCTCGGACGACAGAAAATCTTTCTGCTGAGCTTCCTGATCATCACCTTGGCGGCTTTCGCGCAGTTTTACGTACGCTCGCCTCTGGAGTTGTGTTTGCTGCGTGTGTTGATCGGTTTCGGGATGGGCGGCGACTTTGCCGTTGGACACGCGATCCTCGCTGAATTTTCGCCACGCAAGCATCGCGGCACCCTGCTGGGGTCATTCAGCGTGGTGTGGACGATTGGCTACGTAGCGGCCAACGTGCTGGGCATGCATTACGCGGATGCCTCTCCGGACGCATGGCGCTGGCTGCTCGCGTCGGCTGGCTTCCCGGCGTTGCTGGTACTGATTCTGCGCATGGGCACCCCGGAGTCGCCGCGCTGGCTGCACGGCAAGGGACGCGTCGAGGAAGCCAAGGCGATCGTGTTGAAGCATTTCGGTGCGAATGTAACGCTCGACGGCGCGCACGACGACCACGCGCAAATGCCTGGCGGCTTTATGCGTCTGTTCAAAAAGGACCTGATTCGCCGGACGATTTTCAATTGCGCGTTCTTTGTCTGCCTTGTGATTCCGTATTTCGCGATCTACACGTTTCTGCCGACCATCCTCAAGGCAATTCATTTGAATAATGACTCGGGCGCGGATTTCCTGCTGAACGGCTTTCTCGTGCTGGGCGCACTGATCGGCATCTGGTTGACGATCAAGTTGCCGCGACGCGTGTTTCTGATCGGCTCATTCGCGGTGACGTGTTTGTCACTGATTGCGTTGAGTGTGCTGCCGGAATCGGCGACGCTTGGCGTGATCGTGGCGTTTGCGTTGTTCACGCTCACGATGTCTGCATTCTCTAATCTGGTGGGCGTGTTTCCGCCGGAGTGCTTTCCGACCGAAGTGCGCGCATGTGGGGTCGGGCTGGCCATTGCATGCAGTCGGCTCGGATCCGCGGTCGGCACGTTCCTGCTGCCGCTCGGTATCGTGCAGCTTGGTTTTCACGCCACCATGATGGCGCTGGCATTTGTTTTGTTCGTCGGGATGATGGTGTCGATTGCATGGGCGCCGGAGACCAAGCATTTGACTTTGAATGAGGCAGCGCGCGGATAGCGCGGCACTGCATTACCCCGGTTCCAGGAGAGCCCGAAGCGTCTGAATGACGCTTCGGGCTTTTTTCATTCGTGCCCAGCGAATTGCACTGCTTCGCGCCGTCTCATAAATAGGAACGTGTCAGATAAACCCGAAAAGTTCGGAAGAACAATCTTAAAAATTAAGAATGCTCTGAGATACACCTGTAAGGCAAAACCCTAACATTCAATTACGCCCTGAACATGATTTCAATGGCGCGCAACTGAAGGACAGCCATGACTGGCGGTGCCAAAAGACATTGAAACGGCGAAGGCGAGCGACGAATGAGTGATGAGCACAGATTCGTCGTCGAATTTGACCACGACCTTTTAACCAAGTGGAGCAGTAACAATGAAAAAGTCTTTCCTCCCTACGCTCGTCGTCGCAGGCAGCCTGTTGGGTCTCGCATCGATTGGCGCTCACGCAGCTGACGGCACGATCACGATTACCGGCACGGTGTCGGATAGCACCTGCTCGGTCAACGGCGCAGCGGCCGGTACGGCTGCCGACAAGGCCATCGTACTGCCGACGGTTTCGGCCAACTCGCTGGCTGCTGCAGGTGCTGTGGGCGGCACGTCGAGCCCGACCGACCTGGCCTTCAGCCTGAGCGGCTGTACGGGTACCGCGACCAAGGCGGTTGCACGTTTTGAAAACGGTCCGAACGTCGATCAAACCTCCGGCTATCTGAACAACCAGGCGGCAGGCGGTGCAACCAACGTGCAAGTGCGTTTGCTGAACGCGAACATGCTGCCGATCAATATCACCACGGGCGCGAACAACGACCTCACCAACAACGGTGCGACGATCGCCAGCGGTAGCGCGGCGCTGAAGTACTTCGCTCAGTACTACTCGAAGGGCGGCGCCACCGCAGGTGCCGTGAACACGTCGGTGCAGTACACGATGCAGTACCAGTAATACGGCGAACGGAGGCGTTCGCATATGCGAGCGCCTCTTTTTTGCGGCTCTATTTCGAGATTGATTAAAAAAGGTGAATGACATGAAAGTGCTCGGTCGAATGGCGATAGGACTCGGTTTTGCCTGTGCGTTGCTGGCAGGCAGCGCAGACGCAAGCGTGACGATCGGCGGAACGCGTGTGGTGTATCCGCTCGACCAGCGCGAAGTGACAGTCAAGCTGGATAACGACAGCCGCGAGCCGTCGCTGGTCCAGGTGTGGATGGACGAAGGCAATGCCGATGCAAAGCCGGGCGATATTCACGTGCCTTTTGTCATCACGCCGCCGATTTTCCGGATGGACCCGCGGAAGTCGCAAACACTTCGCGTGATGTACAGCGGAGAAGCATTGCCGACGGATCGCGAATCGGTGTTCTGGCTCAACGTGCTGGACATTCCGCCGAAGGCGGCCAACAGCGGCGAACAGAACGTGCTGCAACTGGCATTCCGCACCCGTATCAAGGTTTTCGTGCGCCCGTCGAAGCTGCCGGGCAAGCCGGAAGAGGCACCCGCACAGTTGAGCTGGAAGGTCGTGCCGTCCGCGGATGGCAAGGGACAGGCGGTCAGCGTTTCGAATCCGACGGCGTATCACGTGTCGTTTAGCGAGATCGACGTCGTCAGCAGCGGCCACACGTTCAAGAACGAAACGGGCGGCATGGTTGCTCCGCATGCCACCGAGGTATTTCCAATCGCGAAGATGAATGCGGTTGGTGCAGGCTCGACTGTTCACTTCACCGCGATTAGCGACTACGGCGGCGCGATGCCGGGCGAGGCGCAACTCGGTCAGTAAGACGAAGGCCTGACGCGAGGCGGCACCCAGCCGCCGCTTTTTCCCAACAGGTTTCACAGACAGCGCAAGTTGCTCCGGCAACTGGCAAGGGGCGACTCACGCCTGCTGTTTGCCAAATTGAAGTCAATCGAATCATGAAACTCTCACCTCACCATCAGTCACATGTTCGCGCCGGCTCCCAGCATGGCCCGTTTGGGCTGAACCCGGTCACGGCCGTCGTTTTGATGGCTTTCGGGGTGGTGGGAGCGTTTCAATCGGTAACTGCGAAGGCAGCCGAACCGGACCAACCCAGCACGGGTGTCATGTTCGACACGACGTTCCTGAGAACCGATGCGTCCCAACCCGTCGACGTCGCGCGCTTCGCGCATGGCAACAATGTATCGCCGGGCGTTTACATGGTCGACGTGTGGCTCAACGGCACGCGCGTGGCGCGCGAGGAAGTGCGCTTTGTAGCGCAGCCCAATGGCGATGGCGCGCGCGCGTGTCTCAGCCGCAAGCTGCTGCGCAACCTCGGCGTGGACTTCGCGAAGGTCGCGGCGGATACCGGTGCAAAGACTGGCGACGCCGCCGACGTTCATGAAGGCAAGAGCGACGGCGAATCAAAGCGCGAAGCCGACTCGACCGCTACCATCGGTTCAGACGCCGCCAGCGAAAATGAATGCGTCGATCTGACTGCCGTTGTGCCCGAATCGTCGCTCGACTTCGATTTCTCGGAGCAGAAGCTGACGCTCTCGGTGCCGCAAAAGTACATGAGCAATGCGGCGCGGGGCTATGTGCCGCCGGAAATGTGGCAGCAAGGCGTCAATGCCGGTTTTGTTAGCTACAACGCGAATACTTATCGTACGGATGGATCGGGCGCACATTCGACACAGAGCTATCTGGGCCTGAACGCGGGCGTGAATATCGGCACCTGGCATCTACGCCATCAGTCGTCGTTGTCCGCAGGAACGGGGCAGGGCACGCAATTTGACAACATCGCGACCTACCTGCAGCACGACGTGACGAAGCTGCGTTCGCAGGTCACGCTGGGTGACAGCAATACGACCGGCGACGTGTTCGACAGCGTCGCGTTCCGCGGCGCGCAGATTGCCACAGACGACCGTATGTTGCCCGAATCGCTGCGCGGCTATGCGCCGGTGGTGAGAGGCGTGGCGGAGTCGAACGCTCGTGTGACCGTGCGTCAGAATGGACAAGTGATCTACGAAACCAGCGTTTCGCCTGGTCCGTTCGAGATCAAGGATCTGTACGCGACCGGTTACGGCGGTAACCTCGACGTGACCGTGACCGAGGCGGACGGCCGTACCAAGAGTTTCAGCGTGCCGTACGCGTCGGTTGCACAGTCGCTGCGTGCGGGCACCACGCGTTTCTCGGTGACGGCCGGCCAGCTGCGCAATCAGTTTCTCGAGACGAAGCCGAACTTTGCGCAGTTCACGTTGCAACGTGGCCTCACGAACCTCGTTACCGTCTATGGCGGCGGTATCGCGGCGAACGGCTATATGGCGGGCAATGCGGGCGCGGCACTCAACACGAAGTTCGGCGCATTTTCGGCCGACATAACCGGCGCGCAGACTCAGGTGCCGCAGCAAGGTTCGCAGCAGGGTACGAGTCTGCGCATCGGTTACAGCAAGTTTATTGACCCGACCAACACCAACATTGCGGTCGCCGCGTACCGTTTTTCGACTTCCGGTTACCTGAACCTCGCTGACGCTGCGTCGGTGCGCGACCTGGCTTCGCATGGCGGCGATATCAACACGGTGTTTCGTGAACGCAATCGCCTGCAACTCACGGTCAACCAGAATTTCAAGGACAAGGGCACGGTGTTCCTGTCTGCGTCGTCGCGTCAATACTGGAACCGCAACGGCAACGACACGTTCTATCAAGCCGGCTATACGAACAGTTTCAAGTACGGCACGTACAGCATCACGGCGGGACGTACACGCTCGTCGAACGGCGCACTGTCGAACGAGTATTTCGTCAGCACGACGATTCCGCTGGGCCATAGCCAGCATGCGCCATTGCTGTCGACCAATCTGTCGAACAGCTCGGGTGGCAGCACCAACATGCAAGCGAACCTGAGCGGTTCGCTGGGCGACAACAACGAGTACTCGTACAACGCGTACGGCACGTATGGCCGTAGCGGTGGCAGCAACACCGGTAACGCCGGCGTGAGTGCCGTCTACCGTGCGCCGTATGCGCAGATCACGGGTTCTGCGAGCACCGGTTCGGGTTCGAGCCAGGTTTCGGCTGGCGTGAGCGGCACCGTGGTCGCGCATCCGGGCGGCGTGACCTTGTCGCAGACGGTGGGCGATACGTTCGGTATCGTGTCCGCACCGGGCGCGGCCGGCGCGGCTGTTTCGAGCGCAGCGGGCGTGAAGCTCGACAGCCGCGGCTATGCGGTCGTGCCGTACCTGACGCCGTATGCGGTAAATACCGTCGACATCGACCCGAAGGGCACCTCGACGGACGTCGAATTCGAATCGACCTCGGAGCAAGCCGTGCCGCGACTGGGTTCGGTGGTGATGCTGAAGTACAAGACCGTGAACGGCCGCGCGGCGCTGGTTCGTGCGCCGATGCTGGGCGGCAAGGCGTTGCCGTTTGGCGCTGACGTCACCGACGACGCCGGTCACACCGTGGGTGTGGTCGCACAGGACAGCCGGATTTTCGCGCGTGGTCTGCAGGATCAAGGAGCGTTGTTTGTGAAGTGGGGCGCAGCGGCGTCGGAGCAGTGCCGGATTGATTATGTGTTGCCGAAGTCGAGTGGTAAGGCGGGGGCGGCTTATATGTCGGTGGAAGGGCATTGTGTGGGTGGGACGGATGGAACCAAACATCTCGAAGCGGGAACGCAGCAAGTTGGCGTCGCCTACTAATAACTGGAAGATTCATCGAAAACCATGCATTTCAAACCTTGTCCGGATGTCGTACACCTGCTGCGTGCCGGGTTTTCACAGGCACGCACCTATTGGTCTAGATTGCTTCGATCGAAACGGACGCTCGGCCTGTTGACGGCATTACTGGTGATGCAATGCGCTGCTACTTGCGCACACGCAGTGACATGCGGCGCCTATAGCAGCAGTGGGAACGTGGTTAATGCGGGGCGTCTTTCGATCGCAGCGTCAGCCTCGCCAGGCACCACGGCGGCAACCATCAGTCCCTCGCCGCTCGCTTACGCTACCAACCAATGTACCGGTAGCGTTGGGGAAGGCTTTACAAGCTACGTTAACACCGCTGCACCACTTGTGCGAGGATACAACGACGTGTATGAGACGAACATATCGGGGCTGGGGGTTCGATACCGAATAAGTGCGCGATGTACTAGCGTCGCGGTTTGGTCGACGCTGGTAAACAACGCAGCGCAGCAGGCGTGCGCGCTATCCGGCGGTAATAACATCGGTGGATGGGACGTCCGGGCGATTCTGGTGGTGACCGGGCCGATTGCAGCCGGCGTGTCCACGCTAACGACGGTGCCAGCGCTAACGATTGGTTGGAGTCCGGTCGGTGGCGCGGAACAAGGCATGGTCAATTTTCTGAGTGGGGGCGCGACGGGCACCATTGTTGCGCCTTCCTGTACGGTGAATGCTTCGTCGGTCGCGGTTTCCATGCCCACTGCGATGGTCAGCGGATTTGCGGCGGGTGTCGGTGCTACGGCCGGTGGACAGGCTTTTTCGCTGAGCTTTAGTTGCGCACCGGGTGCCAAGGTCTATATGACGCTGACCGACAGTGTCAATGTTGCCAATCGGACCAACACCTTGACCCTCAGCAGCGACTCCTCCGCGCGTGGTGTAGGTATCCAGGTTCTGGACGCAACGGGCGCGCCAGTTACCTTTGGTGCGGACTCCGATGCGGCCGCCAACCCGGGACAATGGCTGATTGGCACTTCGCCTAGCGGTACGCTACAGGTGCCGCTGACTGCGCGTTACATTCGCACTGGCGCGGTTGTACCCGGTTCGGTAAAGGGCCTGGCCACGTTCACGATGTCGTATCAGTAGCCGTGGCCACAAAATTGTCGCGAGTCTCGCGCATACCCGTGAACGCTTTTTGTCAGGCCATTTGATTCGGCCCTAAAAGACCGTTTCCATACCTCTGGCGCCATGACGTGTATCATTCGCACCTTGCGCTGTTCTGCGCTGGCGACTCCCGTTTTGTCGAACGCTCGTTCATGACCTGTTTCTGACCCGGTCGAGTTACCTTGTGACGCGGGTCCCTGACCCAGTTCCCGCAGTTCGACGCCACCGCGCCAAGCGTGGCAGACCGGTAGCCCCAGGCTACCGGGAAGCGCCCGAACCCCTATCCGTGACCGCCAGACCCGATGTCAGTCTCCGAACTCAAACGCCGCCGCACGTTCGCGGTCATTTCCCACCCGGACGCGGGTAAAACCACGCTTACGGAAAAGCTGCTGCTTTTCTCGGGCGCGATTCAGATCGCCGGTACCGTGAAGGGCCGCAAGAGCAACCGCTACGCGACGTCCGACTGGATGGAGATCGAAAAGCAGCGCGGCATTTCCGTCGCCAGTTCGGTGATGCAGTTCGAGTACGGCGATGCCGTCATCAACCTGCTCGACACCCCGGGTCACGAAGACTTCTCCGAAGATACCTACCGCGTGCTGACGGCAGTTGACGCCGCCGTGATGGTGATCGACGGCGCCAACGGCGTCGAAGCGCAGACGCTGAAACTGCTCGAAGTCTGCCGTAGCCGCAAGACGCCGATCGTCACCTTCATCAATAAGCTCGATCGCGAAGTGCGCGAGCCGCTCGAACTGCTCGACGAGATCGAACAGCATCTGGGCGTCGCCGCCGTGCCGTTCACGTGGCCGATCGGTATGGGTAAAGACTTCCAGGGCGTCTACGACATCCAGCGCGACCAGGTGCGCCTGTTCCGCGCCGGGCAGGATAAAGCAGGCGGCGAAGTCGAAACGCTGCACGCGCTCAGCGACGAAGAAGGCGAACGGCGCTTCGGTCATGCCTGGGTGAAGGCCAAAGAAGAGATCGACCTGATTACCGGGGCGTCGCCTGATTTCGATCGCGAGCAGTTTCTATCGGGTCAGCAATCGCCGGTGCTGTTCGGCTCGGCAATCAATAACTTCGGCGTGAAGGAAATTCTCGACGCGCTGGTCGATCTGGCGCCGCCGCCATCGATGCGTATGACGGTGCAGCGTCCGGTGATGCCGGACGAGCCGAAGTTCACCGGCGTCGTCTTCAAGGTGCAGGCGAACATGGACCTGGCACACCGCGACCGCGTCGCGTTCATCCGCGTGTGTTCGGGGCATTTCGAACGCGGCATGGCGGTGAAGGTCACGCGCACGAACAAGACCTTCCGCGCCAACAACGTGGTGACGTTCCTGTCGCAGCGCCGTGAGACGGTGAGTGAGGCATATCCGGGCGACATCATCGGTATCCCGAATCACGGCACGCTGAGTCTCGGCGATACGCTGACTGAAGGTGAGCAACTGCAATTCGTTGGCTTGCCGTTTTTTGCGCCGGAAATTTTCCAGACTGTTGAAGTGGTCGATCCGATGCGCGCCAAGCAACTCGGCGAGGCGCTGAAGCAACTCGGTGAGGAAGGTGCTATTCAGGTGTTCCGGCCGGAAGTAGGCGGCTTGATGATTCTCGGTGCGGTTGGGCAGCTTCAGTTCGAAGTGGTGTCGCACCGGTTGTCGACGGAATACAAAGTCGACGTGCGGATGGCGCCTGCGCGTTACCGGATGTCGCGTTGGGTGACTTGCGACGATGCGGCGGAATTGCGCCGTTTCACCGATTCGTATGCCGCGCGGATTGCTTTGGATGCATCGGATGCGCCGACGTATCTGGCGTCGCATGTGTCGGAGATCGAGGTCGCACAGAAGGCGTGGCCGAAGATTGTGTTCAACGAATTGCGCGAACATTCGGGCGCGCCATTCAAGAAGGCGATGTAGGCAGGATATGTCCGCGCTTTCACGCGGACGCTGATAGATCATGCAAGGCCCCGTCGAGTGACGGGGCCTATTTCGTTTACGCCTGTTTCACTGATACGACATGGTGAATGTCGCCGTACCTTTAACAATGCCTGGAACCAATGTTCCCGGCGTCCGGATGTACTGGACGGTCAGTGGTACGTTCATGGCGCCGCCCGCAGCGGTACCGGCTGACCATTGATTGACGTTGGCCGCATTGGACGAGTCGGGCCCGTATGCAACTGGTGTCGATCCGTTCAGGATTTGCATGCCGACGCCAGTCGCCGATGAGCCTGGCGCAAGCCCCAGCGTGGTCGAACGGTTGGACACGTCTGATGCGTCAGTTAAGGTCACCTTGACATTGGTTCCTTGTGAGCAACTGAGACCGATTTTCATCGGCGTCGCTCCTGAGGTCGCACCTGTGGTGCTCAAGTCCTTGGCGAAGACTTTCGGTAAGGTTACGTCAACCGAGGAAGTGGTCACGGTACAGGAACGCACGGTGACGGTTCCGTTTACCGCAATACCTGAAAGCGACAATTGATTTATACCGTCCGTCATTGTGAACCAAGAGGCAGCGCTATAAGACAGGGCATTACCACTGCTGACGTTGATCGGACCGGTTGCCACCAGGTCGATGCGCATTTGGAGATAGCCCGTTCCGTATGCACCAGCGCTCGGAAGCGTATAACTCCATGACACCGGCGCCAGGGTAGCCGTAGTCGGTGTGTTGTAGTAGGTCGTACTGGACCATACGTAGACGCGCACGCCGATGCCGGGAATATTCGTTGGATATATGCCGGCATTTCCGCTCCCCGACATGACGATAGACGAGGTTTGCGTGCGGCTGATATCGCAGTTAGCAGCTTGGTGCGCAATGAGCGTGTCATACGGGGCCGTCTTCGTGGCAAGGACGGTGCCAACAGCCACATTTGCAGGCACGGCGATGCTGCCCATGGCAATGTTGGCTGACGCGTAGCTGCTGCCTTGGAAAGAACAGGCCGCGCTGGCTGAGAGGCTCGTACCGATGCCCAGCAGACATGTGGCCATTGCCACGATGTACCGTGCCCGTCGCCGAGGGTTCAAGCTTGTTTTCGCGGGAAAGATACTGAAAAGCGTATTCATAATGGAATCACTTTGGATTGAGTCTTGCTGAAAGGCAATGCGCTGGATGTCGTGTGTGTGAAGTGCCTTAGTTGCTTCTTTCGGCACATAACCGCTCTGCTCTTCAAGCAAATTGAGAACGGTGACTGGGATTAAAAATTCCCTGGCCCGATCAGGTAATTCCGATATTGAACCGGCGACATCTCAATAAACATCGGAATATTCTCAATTTGTAGGAATATTCCGATCCTATCGTCCCGAAACCCAAGACGCCTCACCCCGTCTTCAAAACCTCTTCCCGCATCCACGCCGCAAACGCCTGCACATACTCCAACCCGGCATGCTCTTGCGCCACGTCGAGCCAATACCCAAACGGCCCCGTCACCTCGATATCGGAAAACTGCGCGAGACTTCCATCGGCCAGTTCTTCGACGATCGTGTTGCGATCGACGATCGCCAGCCCCGCGCCTTTGCGCGCGGCGCGAATCGCCTGCTCCAGCGTTGAAAACTCGATGCCGTTATCCGCGTAACGCGCGGGCATGCCGGCCTTCGCGAGCCAGTTGGGCCACAACTCGAGTCGCGTATCGTTATGCAGGACATGAAGCGCCGGCATGTGTTCGAGCAGGATGTCGAGCGGTTGACCGAGCAAGCTTGGTGCACCGACCAGTACGTGGCGCTCGATCATCAACAGTTCGGAATGCGTATCGGGGAGCGCGTCGCGTCCGAAGCGGATGTTGCAATGGCAGTCCGAGGTGGGCGCGGTGCGTACAGAAAGTTCGACGTCAGGCATTTCGTCCGCCAGCGATCCAAGCCGCGGCGAGAACCACTGCGTCGCAAATGTGGGCGGGACCGCCAGCACGAGGCGGCGTTTGCCTTTCGCTGCGGTGATCTGACGGAAACCGCGCTCGATCGTATCGAAGGCGTCGGAAAGGCAGGGCAGCAGTTGCAGGCCCGTCGGCGTCAGACGAATACCTTTGTGATCGCGCTCAAACAGTTTTTCGCCCAGCGATTCCTCGAGCAGCTTGATCTGCCGGCTCACCGCGCCTTGTGTCACGCAAAGGGCAACCGCCGCGCGATTGAAACTCATGTGACGCGCCGTTTCTTCAAAGAAGCGCAACGCGATCAGCGATGGCAAGCGCCGCATAACTCACCTTCTATTTCTTGTGGTCATCCGCGCAAACGCCGTGGATTCAGAGGCAAATCTCAGACCCAGGCGTGGGCGGAATCAGGTTGTGCTGCATCGCCGGCGGCGCGTTGTCTCCGACGCGCTGCCTAGTTCACCGCGTCACGGTGAACCGGCGATTTTCAAGGCAAGCCGCTTTCATAGCGGCCTCAGAATTGTCGCATCGAAGGTCGCCGCTTTGCCTAATCGCGATAAAAAACTCCAATGTAGGTTGATGCTGGTCGGATAGAGGGGGCCGCGTCGTCAAGAAGCCTCCGCGCAAAGGTCCGACTTCGCCTATCCTGACGAAGACGCGCGCCGTCCCGTCGGCGCCCAATGCCAATCAGCGGAGCACCCGTGACTGTTCGCAATCTCGACGCCTTGTTCCGACCCAAATCCGTTGCCGTGATCGGTGCCTCCGAGCGGCCGGGCAGCACTGGCGCGATGGTGTGGTCGCGCGTGCTCGAAGGAGGCTTCGACGGCCCACTCTGGCCCGTCAATCCGAAGTACGAGATGCTCGGCGGTCATCGCGTGATTGACGACGTCGGCGATCTACCGGAGGCGCCCACCGTTGCGGTGATCTGCACGCCGCCGGATACGTGGCCTGGCATCGTTCATAAGCTCGGCGGGATGGGCACGCGCGCGGCGATCATCGTCGGCGAAGCGCGGGGTGACGGCGATCGCCTGCAGCTCCGGCATGCGCTCTCGGCGGCGCGGCCGCATCTGCTGCGGATCGTCGGGCCGGGCAGCCTCGGCGTGGTGTCGCCGGCGCTGCGCGCGCATCTCGGCGCGCCGTCGTGCACGGTGAAGGCGGGTGGGGTCGCGTGGGTCTCGCAGTCGAATGCGCTGACCAATGCTGTGCTCGGCTGGGCGCATGCGCGCGGCCTCGGGTTCTCGCACGCGGTGGCGCTGGGTGGCGAAGCCGACGTGGATGCCGGCGATGTCCTCGACTACCTCGCGAGCGATCCCGGCACGCGCGCCATCCTGCTCGAACTGGATACGGTGCGCGCGGCGCGCAAGTTCATGTCGGCTGCACGGGCGGCAGCGCGCAACAAGCCGGTGCTGGCGTTGCGCTCGGGCCGTGCCGATCCTGCCGACGGGCTCTACACCGCCGCCTTTCGCCGCGCGGGCATGGTGCGGGTGGACTCGCTCGACGATCTGCTCGACGAAATCGAAACGTTGGGCGTCGGCCGCGTCGCGGCGGGCGCCACGGCCACGCTGATCACCAGCGATAGCGGCCTTGCCACGCTCGCCTGCGACGCCTTTGCCGCAGCCGGCGATACGCTCGCACCGTGGCCCGCTGAAGCCGACGCGGCGTTAACCGAGGCGTTGCCATACGCGGTGGCGGGCAACCCGCTGCAACTCGGCGACGACGCCCGTCCGGAGCACTTCGGCACGGCGCTCAGACTGCTCGCCGAGCATCGCAGCAGCGGCACGGCATTCGTGGTGCACGCGTCGACGCATGGCGCACCGGTCGGCGAGGTTGCGCAGGCGTTGATCGAGAACCAGCGTTTCGCGTATCGCGGGCTGCTGGCGTGCTTTTTCGGCGGCGTAGATGCGGCGACGCGCGACGCGCTGCATGCACAGGGAATTCCGGTCCACACGACACCGCAACGGCTCGCTCGCGCCTTCGCGCGTCTGGTCGACTACCGGATGGGCCGCGAATTGCTGATGCAAACGCCGGAGGGTTTGCCGGCACAAATTCCCGAGGCGATCGACGCCGCTCAGGCGCAAGCACGCGCCGCACTCGCCGCGGGTGAGCACCAACTAACCGGCGAAGCGGCGGCGCGCCTTCTTGGGCGTTTTGGACTGCGGGTCGAGGCGCAGGCCGCCAAACCGGTCGTCGACATCGCCGTCGAGCTTCATGACGACGACAACTTCGGCCCGGTCTTCCGCTTCACCGCGCCATCGGTGGATGGTGTGTCGGAGCCGATGAGCGTCTACGGTCTGCCACCGTTCAATCCGATGCTGGCGCGCGATATGGTCACGCACTCCCGCTACGCGCGCCTGATCGATCCCGAGCCGGCACTGAGCGCCTTGACGGCGCTTTCGCAAGCGGTCTGCGACGTCAAGGAGATCGTCGGCCTCACGCTGACGCTGCGGGTCTTCAAGGACTACGTGGTGGTCGTCGAGCCGACCCTGAGTCTCGCGCCGAAGCGCAGCCGGCTCGCGATCGTGCCCTATCCGCGCCGCTTCGAAGAGACGCTCGATTGGCAAGGCATGCGGGTAACGGTGCGGCCGATCCGCCCGGAAGACGAAGCGGCGCATCGCGATTTCGTGGAAGCGATGACGCCCGAAGATTTACGCCTGCGGTTTTTCGGGGCGGTCGGCAGTTTCGACCATTCGCAACTCGCCCGCATGACGCAGATCGACTACGACCGCGAAATGGCGCTGATTGCCACAGTGACGAACGAAGACGGTTCGACGCGCACGCTTGGCGTCGTGCGTGCCGTAGCCGATCCCGACAACGAGACAGCGGAATTCGCCGTTGCGGTGCGCTCCGACCAAAAGGGGCGGCACCTCGGGCAATTGCTGATGGATCGGATCATCAAATACGCGCGGGCGCGCGGCACGCATTGGCTGGTCGGCGAGGCGTTGCGGGAGAATACGCCGATGATCGCGCTGGCCAGAGCGTGTGGCTTCACCATCACGCCGACAGAGGATCCGGGCGTGGTCGGCTTCAGGATGGCGCTGGATGAACCCGCGCAGGGCTGAACGGCGGCTCGGTGCCGCGTTCAGCCCCCGTGGGTAACGAACTTCAAGCCGGCAGCTTCGCCGCGGCTTCGTCCACCTGCGTGCGGGTTACCGACAACTCTTCGAGCAACGCGTCGGCGTAAACCGCGCCGGTTTCGCGTTCCAGACGCGCGATCGTCGCCGCGCAACGGTTCGTGTCCTTCAGCGTCGCGATGAACGACTTCACCGACTCGCCCGCCTTGAAGGCGTCGAACAGCGGAATGCGAATGTCGTCCGGCAGCGGACGCGCGGTCCATTGATAAGGCTTGCCGTTATAGGTAAACGACGGCGGCAGCACGCGCTCTTTCTTTGCAGCCGGAATCAGGCCGAAAGTACGCGCGGCTTCGCCGATCTGTTCGGCCGAAAACAGCTCGTCCGGGCTGATGTCGAATTGCTGGATGAAAGTCTCGATGCTTTGCATCGCCGCGGCACGATCGTCGCGGCGTTTTTGCGCGTGAGCGACGATGTCGCGCAGTTCGTCGGCTTCTTCAGGCGTGATCGTGAAGCTCGACTGCTTCTGCTGAAGTTCGGAAAAACGCTGGAATTCGGAATCGGTCAGAAGTTTCGCCATTGCTTGATCGAGGGCGCGCATGAGGGGACCCATGCGGCGTCATTTTTGAGAGGGTCGCCATTCTAAACCATGTGCGCAAGCGGACGATTTTGCGGCGGCTCGCTAGAGTGCTTCTTCCCGAAACATCGATAACGCCTGCACGGTCTCGCGCAGCAAGGCCGTGGCCGCTTCCAGTGTGGGTGCGACGTATTCGTCGATGCGCCGCAAGTACGGACAGGTCAGCGCCGCGATGGCCTGGCCGGACGGCCCCTGGACCGGAAATGTGACGTCGGTCACGCCGAACGTCTGCTGGCTGTCCTTCTGCGAAAAACCCGCCGCGCGAATCCGCTCGCAGGCCAGTTCCAGCGCATCGCGATCGATCGTGACTTCGCCCTTCACCTTGGTGTGCTCGGCCAGCATCTGCGCGCGCTGCTCAATGCTTTGAAACGCAAGCATCACGCGGCCCGAGCCTGTGTCGATCAGGCCGACCCGCGAACCGAGCCGCACCGACATGCCCCACGTGCCCGGTCCGTCCACCTGCGCGATCACCAGCAGATTGCCGCGGTCGTAGACCGCCAGATGACAGGATTGCTCGGCGGCATCGGCAAAGCGCTGCATCAGCGGCAGCGCTTCGGAAATTAGCCGATTCATCGGCGGATGACGATGCGCGAGCGCATACAGCTTCAGGCTCAACGAATAACGGTCGCCGCCCGCCGAGCGCACCACGTATTGCCGCGCGACCAGCCGCTCGAGCATCCGGTACATCTCGCTCGCGTTGCGTCCCAGCAGCTTGGTGATTTCGGCGCGCGTCAGTCCCTCTTTCTGCTCGGCGAGCAGTTCGAGAATGTCGAGACCCTTGTCCAGCGCGGGGGCGCGGTAACGCTCGGCATCGTCTTTGTCTTCTGCGTCCATGGTGGGCGAGGTTCCGTGAGGTGCTCTCATTATCTGGCGCGTGAGTGTAAGTGCGTGGCGAATCTGAAGCGAGATGGCGACGGTCCAGGGAAAACACGGACGCTTGGTGCAGTGCACATCGCTTGACTTCGAAAAGTCCGTATATGAATAATACGTTCATTGGTGAATTTTCATCAATACCGATAAGACGATAAGAAAGCGCAGGACGCAGTGCCCGTCATCCGCGTGACCGGGTCACTCAGTTCAACAACGCATTTACCTTGCATGGGCCGGAGTCAGCGTCAAGGCAACTCCGGACCGACACAGGAGACAACCATGTCGTTCGCAAAGGGGTCGTTCACGGCTCGCCGCTGGTTTCGCAGTTCGCTATTTGCCGCCGCCGCGGCAGTGTGTGTCGGCGGCGTTGCCGTCAGCAGTGCCGCGCAAGCTGCCGAAACCGGCAAGGTCGGTCTCGGTCTGCCGCTTCTCACGTCGCCGTTCTGGCAGTCGTACAACAACTATCTGCCCAAGTACGCGAAAGACATGGGCATCGATATCCTCGCGCCGGTCAATTCGAACGGCGATCCCGCCCAGCAGATCACCGACATGAACAACCTGCTGAACCTCGGCGCAAAGGGCATCGTGGTCGGTCCGCTGGACTCGGCGGCGATCAGCCGCGCGCTCGATGCAGCGGCGGCGAAGAACGTCCCGGTGGTCGCCGTCGACGTCGCGCCGACGCAAGGCAAGGTCGCGATGGTGGTGCGCGCCGACAATCACGCTTACGGCGAAAAGGCGTGCAAGTACATCGGCGAGCATGTGAAGTCGGGCAAGGTGGTGCAGATCATGGGCGACCTGGCCTCGGTGAACGGGCGCGACCGGTCCGAAGCGTTCCGCTCGTGTCTGAAGGGCTTTCCGGGCTTGACGCTGCTGGAGATTCCGGCAGCCTGGAAGGGCGATGTGGCGGCCACCGCACTCGACAGCCTGCTCACCGCGAATCCTGACGTGAAGGCGATCTATATGCAGGCGGGTGGCGTTTATCTGTCGCCGACGCTGCAAACCCTGCGCCGCAAGCAGATGCTGTTTCCGGCCGGTAATGCGAAGCACGTCGTGATCGTCAGTAACGACGGCATTCCTCAGGAGTTCGACGCAATCCGCCGCGGCGATATCGACGCAACCATTTCGCAGCCCGCCGATTCCTACGCGAAATACGGTCTCTTCTATATCAAGGCGGCGTTGGCTGGTCAGACCTTCAAGCCGGGCCCGACGGATCACGGCAGCAACATCATCCAGCTGGCGCCGGGCGTTCTCGAAGATCAGCTGCCTGCGCCGCTCGTCACGAAGTCGAATGTCGACGACAAAGCCTTGTGGGGCAATACCGTTAAATGAGCGAGCCGACGCCCTCCGTGCCGGTGGTCGAAGCGTTTGACGTCACTAAACGCTTCGGCTCCACGGCTGCGCTGAAAGACGTGAGCATCCGCGTGATGCCAGGCGAGTCGCATGCGCTCGTCGGGCGTAACGGGGCCGGCAAATCGACGCTGGTGTCGATCCTTACCGGCCTGCGCAAGCCCGACACCGGCGAGGTGCGTTTTAGCGGCGCGGCCGCGCCGTCCATCGCGGATCGCGATGCGTGGCGCGAGCGGGTCGCCTGCGTTTATCAGCATTCGACGATCATCCGCGATTTGAGCGTTGCGGAGAATCTGTTCATCAACCGCCAGCCGGTGCGCGGCGGTGTGATCGATTGGCACGCGATGCGCCGCGACGCGCGCGAGTTGCTCGATCACTGGAAGATCGATGTGCGCGAAGACGCGCGTGCCGGCGATCTGAGCGTGGAAGCGCGGCAACTGGTGGAGATCGCGCGGGCGTTGTCGTATGGGGCGCGCTTCATCATCCTCGACGAGCCTACCGCGCAACTCGACGGCGACGAGATCAAGCGACTGTTTCGCCGCATCAGCGAATTGCAGCGCGAAGGCGTGACGTTCCTGTTCATCTCGCACCATTTGCAAGAGGTCTACGAAATCTGCCAGGCGGTGACGGTGCTGCGCGATGCGCGGCATATCGTCAGCGCGCCGGTTTCCGCGTTGCCGCGCGAGCAGTTGATCGAAGCGATGACCGGTGAGCGTGGCGGCCTCGCTGTCGCCGACGCGGCAGCGCGTGCTGCACTGCCTGCGGACACGGCCGTTGCGTTGGAAGTGAAGGATCTGGCCGGTGCCGACTACGAAGGCGTGTCGTTCACGGTGAAACGTGGCGAAGTAGTTGGGCTGACCGGCGCAACGAGCAGCGGCCGCACGAGCGTGGCCGAAGCGATTGCGGGTCTGCGCGCGGCGAAACACGGCTCGATCAGCGTCGATGGCGCCACGTTGCCGCCTGGCGACGTACCCGCGGCACTGGCGCACGGCATTGGCTGCGTGCCGAAGGATCGCCATCACGAAGGCCTGGTGCTGACGCAATCGGTGGCCGAAAACGCATCGATGACGATCACCCGCCTGCTTGGCAAATTCGGCATTGCGCCCCCGGCGAAGAAAAATGCTTTCGGTCAGAAGATGATCGATGCGCTCGGCATCGTCGCGCAAGGCCCCGAGCATGTGGTGTCCGGACTCTCGGGCGGCAATCAGCAGAAGGTGGTGATGGCGCGCGCGCTGGCCACCGATCCGAATGTACTCGTACTCATCGACCCTACCGCAGGCGTCGATGTGAAATCGAAAGAAGCGTTGCTGTCAGTCGTGGATCGCGTGCGCGAAGACGGTAAAGCCGTGCTGGTCGTGTCGGGCGAACTCGACGATCTGCGCACCTGTGACCGCGTGCTGGTCATGTTCCGCGGCCGTGTCGCGGCCGAATTTCCCGCGGGTTGGCAGGATCACGACCTGATCGCATCCGTTGAAGGAGTCAGTCTCCATGAAGAATAGTGTGCCCAGCCCTGCCTTCGGCACCGCGCAAGGTCCGGCGCAGCAGCCCGTCGCCCAGGCGACGCGCGGCAAACGCGCTCGCAGTGAACTCGCCCGGCTGCGCGAACTGGCGTTGCTGCCCGCGCTGGCGTTGCTGCTCGTAATCGGTGCGTTCGTCAGCCCAAGTTTCTTGACGAAGGCGAATCTGATCAGCGTGTTGGGTGCGTCCGCCGCCTTGGCCTTGGTCGTGCTCGCCGAATCGCTGATCGTGTTGACCGGCAAGTTCGATCTGTCGCTCGAATCAACGGTGGGCATTGCGCCCGCCGTCGGCGCAATGCTGGTGATGCCGGTGGCGTCCGCGGGCTTCGGAACGGAGTGGCCAGCTGCCGCCGGCCTGTTGGCTATCCTGGTGGTCGGCGCAGTGATCGGCTTCGTCAACGGCTTCCTGGTGGTGCGTTTGCGGCTGAATGCATTCATCGTCACGCTGGCGATGCTGATTGTGTTGCGCGGCATGCTGGTCGGTGCGACCAAGGGCGGCACGCTGTTCGACATGCCACCGTCGTTCTTCTCACTTGCCACCACGATTGTGCTTGGCCTGCCGTTGTCCGTATGGCTTGCGGCGGCCGCATTCGCGATAGCCGCATTCGTGCTGCGCTATCACCGGGTGGGCCGCGCGCTCTACGCGATTGGCGGCAATCCGGAAGCGGCGCGCGCGGCGGGGATTCGCGTCGAGCGCATTACGTGGGGCGTATTCGTGCTTGGCAGCATGCTGGCTTCGGTGGGCGGTTTGATCGTCACGGGCTATGTCGGCGCGATCAATGCGAATCAGGGCAACGGCATGATTTTCACGGTGTTCGCTGCGGCGGTGATCGGTGGCATTTCGCTCGACGGCGGCAAGGGCACGATGTTCGGCGCGCTCACCGGCGTGCTGCTGCTCGGCGTCGTGCAGAACCTGCTCACGCTTGCCCAGGTGCCGTCGTTCTGGATTCAGGCGATCTATGGCGCGATCATCCTCGGCTCGCTGATGGTCGCGCGGCTCGCCAGCGGCGAAGGCCAGAATTAATGCGTGCGCATCACGGAGAACTCACTTGACCAGCCGCCCGTTGGAAACACCGCAAGTGTCCCAGACCTCGCAAACTTCGCAAACCGACCCACGCCTGATCCTGCTCAGTCCGGCGGATAACTGCCTGATCGCGGCGGCGCGTCTCGATGCGGGCACGCAGGTCGAGATCGAAGGCGAGCGCGTGACGCTGACCAAAACGATCGACTTGGGCCACAAAGTCGCGCGCCGCGAGCTCGCCAAAGACGACAAGGTATTGCGTTACGGCGCGGTGATCGGCCACGTGACCGAGGCGGTGGCGCGCGGTGCGCATCTGCATACGCACAACCTCGAAAGCGATTATCTGCCCACTTACACGCATGACGCGGGTCACGAGTTCGTTCATCACTGATTTGAGCACTATGAAGTGGCCTCGCGCCGCGCTGGAAAGATCATGACTGACACTTCCGTAGCATCCGCCGCCTTGCAACGGCCCTCGCTGCAAGGCTATTTGCGCAGCGATGGCCGTAAAGGCATCCGCAATGTCGTCGCAGTGGCGTATCTGGTCGAGTGCGCGCATCACGTCGCGCGCGAGATCGTCACGCAGTTTCGCGAACCGCTCGATGCTTTCGACGATCCCTCCGCCGGGCGCGAGCCGCCGGTGCATCTGATCGGCTTTCCCGGCTGCTATCCGAACGGATACGCCGAAAAGATGCTCGAGCGCCTCACCACGCATCCGAACGTCGGCGCGGTGCTGTTCGTATCGCTCGGGTGCGAGAGCATGAACAAGCACTACCTCGTCGACGTCGTGCGCGCAAGCGGCCGTCCTGTCGAAGTCCTGACGATTCAGGAAAAAGGCGGCACGCGCAGCACGATTCAATACGGCGTGGACTGGGTTCGCGGCGCGCGCAAGCAACTTGCCGCGCAGCAGAAGGTACCGATGGCGCTGAACGAACTGGTCGTCGGCACGATCTGCGGCGGCTCGGACGGCACCAGCGGCATCACCGCGAATCCGGCCGTGGGCCGCGCGTTCGATCATCTGATCGACGCCGGCGCGACTTGCATTTTCGAGGAAACCGGCGAGCTGGTGGGCTGCGAGTTCCATATGAAAACGCGTGCTGCACGGCCAGACCTCGGAGACGAAATTGTCGCGTGCGTAGCGAAGGCGGCGCGCTACTACTCGATCCTCGGACATGGCAGTTTTGCAGTCGGCAACGCGGACGGCGGCCTCACCACGCAAGAGGAAAAATCGCTGGGCGCGTATGCAAAAAGCGGCGCGTCGCCGATCGTCGGCATCATCAAACCCGGCGATATTCCGCCGACCGGCGGCCTCTATCTTCTCGACGTCGTGCCCGACGGCGAGCCGCGCTTCGGCTTTCCGAACATCAGCGACAACGCGGAAATCGGTGAGCTGATCGCGTGCGGAGCGCATGTGATTCTGTTCACGACCGGACGTGGGTCGGTGGTTGGCTCGGCGATTTCGCCGGTCATCAAGGTCTGCGCGAATCCCGCGACATACCGCAATCTCGCCGGCGATATGGACGTTGATGCAGGCCGCATTCTCGAAGGCCGCGGCACGCTCGATGAAGTCGGCCTCGAAGTGTTCGAGCAAACGGTGGCGGTGTCGCTCGGCGCGGCGTCGAAATCGGAAATGCTCGGACACCAGGAATTCATCCTGACGTACAAGACTTTCGAACCGGTCGGGCCGGCTTGCCTGCCGTCGAGCGCTGCGCCGCTGCATCAGGTCGTTGCGATCGCGCGGCATTGAGCGGATTCGACTATTGGCATCGCCTATCGACCGCCACGCCGCGATCGATTCGGCGGCCATCAAGGCGGTGGGCAAAGACCGTCCGCACGTGTTAAAACATCACAAACAGGAGACGCGGTCCATGACGGCAACGATCGGTTCGAAGATCGAACAGCGGCGCGGCATTGGCCGCCGTGCTTTACGAGTGAGCGGATTGGGGCTCGGCACGGCGCCCTTGGGCGGCCTCTATCGCGATCTGTCCGACGAAGAAGCACACGCGACCATTGCCGCCGCGTGGGACGCCGGCGTGCGGTTTTTCGACACCGCCCCGCACTACGGCCACACGAAAGCCGAGCACCGTTTAGGTGACGCGCTGCGCGGCTATCCGCGCAGCGAATACGTGCTCTCCACCAAAGTCGGGCGCCGCTTCGTGCCGCGCACCACACCCTACGACGGCAGCGAGGGCTGGCAAGACCCGCTGCCGTTCCAGGCCATCTACGACTACACGCACGACGGCATTCTGCGTTCGTTCGAAGACAGCCAGCAGCGCCTCGGCATTGTCGATATCGACATTCTGCTGGTGCACGATATCGGCGTTGTCACGCATGGCGACAAGAATTCCCACTACTGGCGGCAACTGACCGAAGGCGGCGGCTTTCGCGCGCTCGACGATTTGCGCGCCTCGGGTGCGGTCAAAGCGGTTGGACTCGGCGTCAATGAAGGCGCGGCCATACTCGACGCGATGGCGGAATTCGACATCGATTGCGCGTTGCTCGCGGGCCGTTATACGCTGCTCGAACAGGCCACGCTCGACGACCTTTTGCCGGAATGTGAAAAGCACGGCGTCAGCATCCTGTTAGGCGGCGCGTTTAATTCGGGCATTCTGGCGCGTGGTGTCAGCGGCGACCTGAAATTCAATTATGGCGATGCGCCGAGCGAAATCATCGAGCGCGTCGCGCGGCTCGAAACCGTGTGCCGCGTGCATGGCGTGCCGCTCGCTGCCGCGGCCTTGCAGTTTCCGTATGCGCATCCGGCGGTCGCGACTGTATTGACCGGCGCGCGCAGCGCCGACGAATTACGTGAGAACGTCGCGTCGTTCGAGTTGCCGATCCCCGCAGAGTTGTGGTCCGCGTTGCGCGACAAGGGCTTGCTCGACAGCCGCGCGCCCGCACCAGAGGATTGATTTGACAATGCCTATCGACGCACACCAGCACTATTGGGACCCCGCTCGCGGCGACTACGAGTGGCTCACGCCGGAACTGAAGATCCTGTACCGGCCGTTCGGTCCTGCCGATCTCAAGCCGCTGCGCGAAACTGCGGGCATCGAACGGACGGTGGTAGTGCAGGCGGCGCCGACGATCGACGAAACACGTTACCTGCTGGACATCGCGCGCAACGAAGCTTCGATTGCGGGCGTGGTCGGCTGGGTGCCCTTGCTGTTGCCCAACGCGCCGACTGTGATCGAAGCGCTGTCGCATGAGCCGAAGTTCAAGGGTGTGCGGCCGATGCTGCAGGATTTACCTGACGACTCGTGGATCGCGAACCCGGACCTGGCGCCCGCCATCGACGCGCTGATCGCGCATGACCTCGCGTTCGACGCGTTGATTTACGCGCGCCACGTCGAGTATTTCGAAACTTTCGCGGCGCGTTTTCCCGCGCTGCGCATCGTCGTGGACCACGGTGCCAAGCCGCCGATCCGCTACGGGCGCGCCGGCTGGCCGAGTTGGGCCGAGGCGATTACCCGGCTCGCTCAACTGCCGCACGTGCATTGCAAGCTCTCGGGGCTCGTCACGGAAGCGTCGCCAGGCTGGAGCGAAGAAACGCTGCATCCGTACGTCGACCATCTGCTGAAGTCCTTCGGTCCCGCGCGTTTGATGTGGGGCAGCGACTGGCCGGTGCTCGATCTGAACGGCGACTATCTGCTCTGGCACTCGGTGGCGAACACCTTGCTCGCGTCCTTGAGCGACGCGGAGCGTGAAGCGGTTTTTGGCGGCAACGCCGCTGCGTTTTATCGACTTTGATGTGACACGCGTCGTGACGAAAGCAAGTCACGAAGACAACAGAAAGCCCATTGAACTGGAGTCGTAGATGACACAAAGACTGGCCGGCAAGACGGCCCTGATCACCGCGGCAGGACAAGGCATTGGTCTGGCCACCGCGGAACTGTTCGCGCGCGAAGGCGCGCGCGTGATCGCCACCGATATCCGCATCGACGGACTCGCCGGCAAACCGGTCGAAGCGCGCAAGCTCGACGTGCGCGATGGCGCGGCAATCAAGGCGTTGGCAGCCGAACTCGGCGCGATCGACGTGCTGTTCAATTGTGCGGGCTTCGTGCACGCCGGCTCGATCCTCGAATGCAGCGAGGAAGATTGGGACTTTGCCTTCGACCTGAACGCGAAGGCGATGTACCGCATGATCCGCGCGTTTTTGCCCGCCATGCTGGAGAAGGGCGGCGGCTCGATCATCAATATGTCGTCGGCGGCGTCGAGTGTGAAGGGTGTGCCGAACCGCTTCGCTTACAGCGCGTCGAAAGCCGCGGTGATCGGGCTGACCAAGTCGGTCGCTGCGGACTTCATTACGCGTGGTGTACGCTGTAACGCGATCTGCCCGGGCACGGTTGCTTCGCCGTCGCTCGAACAGCGGATCGTCGAGCAGGCCAAGGCGCAAAACGCGACACTCGAAGCCGTGCAGGCGGCTTTTGTCGCGCGTCAGCCGATGGGCCGGATCGGCAAGCCGGAAGAGATCGCCGCGCTGGCGCTGTATCTCGCGTCAGACGAATCGTCGTTTACCACCGGTCATGCGCATGTGATCGACGGCGGCTGGTCGAATTGACTCGGCGCACACGGGCGGCGACGCGCGCCCGCTGACCCACGAACCGAAACACGAACCGAATATCACTGAAAGGAAGTGCCAGGATGAAACTGCTTCGCTATGGGCCGAAAGGCCAGGAAAAGCCGGGCCTGCTCGACGCCCAAGGCAAGATTCGCGATCTGTCGAAGGTGGTGGGCGACATCGACGGCGCCGCGCTGACCGACGAGGGCCTCGCCAAACTGCGCGCGCTCGATCCGGCTTCGCTGCCGGTTGTGGAAGGCAACCCACGCATGGGCCCGTGCGTCGGCAAGATCGGTAAGTTCATCTGTATCGGGCTGAACTATGCGGACCACGCGGCCGAATCGAATCTGCCGGTGCCGTCGGAACCGGTGATTTTCAACAAGTGGACGAGCGCGATCTGCGGCCCGAACGACGACGTCGAAATTCCGCGCGGCTCGAAGAAGACCGACTGGGAAGTCGAACTCGGGGTGGTGATCGGCAAGCCGGCGAAATATGTCGACGAAGCCAACGCGCTTGATTATGTCGCTGGCTACTGCGTGATCAACGACGTGTCGGAACGCGAATGGCAGATTGAACGCGGCGGCACATGGGACAAGGGCAAGGGCTTCGACACGTTCGGCCCGATCGGTCCGTGGGTCGTGACGCGCGATGAAGTGGCCGATCCGCAGAATCTGAGCTTGTGGCTCGAAGTAGACGGCCACCGCTATCAGAACGGCAGCACGAAGACGATGGTGTTCGGCGTGGCGAAGCTGGTGTCGTATGTGTCGCAGTGCATGAGCCTGCAACCGGGCGACGTGATTTCGACCGGCACGCCGCCGGGCGTCGGCATGGGCGTGAAACCGAATCCGGTGTTCCTGAAACCGGGCCAGACGATCCGTCTCGGTATCGAAGGTCTTGGCGAGCAGACGCAAAAGACTTACGCGGCCGAGTGATTTGGCTGTCCGTCGAAAAGCGTTGTTGATGCAGAAAATGAAAGACCGTTCCCGCGCGAGGCGGGAACGGTCTTTTGCTTCTTTGGCGCGTCTCTTTGACCCGCTTCTTTCGCTCGTTTAGCTCGCCTGCTCGTGCTCGCCGTTCTCGCTGATGCGATTGATCGTGCCCTGCGCGACAGCGACGAGCTTCTCGCGGCCACCATCCATCACATACACGTTGCACTGGCAGGTGGCCTGCAGCCGGCCCGCGTAGACCACCCTCGCCCGCGCGATCAGCGTGCCGTTCACCACCGGCCGCAGATAGTTGATCTTGTACTCGCCGGTCACGACCTTCGGACCTAGCGACAGCGCCCCGGCGAACGTCAGCGCATTGTCCGCGAGATAACTGATGACGCCGCCATGCACGAAGCCATGCTGTTGCCGCAACTCGTCGCGGATGGGCAGGCAGAGCGTCAGTTCGTTGCTGTCCGTGTGCATCAGCTCCGCGCCTAGCAGCATGCTGAACGGCTGGGCATGCAGTGCGCCGCGCGCCCGGTCGAGGATGTCGGTCATCGTGATTCCTTCGGGCGTGGCCCGTAGTGGCATCTGCACCGGCGTGCGTTGTGCAGTCCCTACCCACTCTAGGAAGCGCCGACGCACCGCGTCAAGGTGAATCCGAAATATCTGCGCAGCATTGTTGCGCAAATTGACGAGAATTGCGGAGTTGGCCGAGGAAAAGGGGATGTAAGGCGATCTTTCGCGAAATTGATCTTCAGCAAAGTTCAGGCTTGCCGTTAACCCTGACGTAGTTCCCGCCATTCTTTGCTTTAGGTGTTCACGATGTTCAGCAAGATCAAGGTCGCATCCGGCCTGTTGTGTGTTCTGGCCGCGTTCTGCGTTTTTCAGCTCGTCACGGTGGGGCTGGGGTTCTGGTCGCTCACGCGCACGCACGACGACGTGGGCGATCTGTCGAACATCGCGTTGAAGCAGGTGGATGCGGTCAATGAAACCACCCAGCACCTGATGGATGCGCGCATCAACCTGTCGCGCGCCGGTACGCGCATGGTGCGCGGCGGCGCCGAGCCGACCGACATCGTGCTGCATGCTCGCGAGCAGCTGAGCGCCGCCGAACAATCCTTCAACGCGTTCGTGAGCGCGCACAAGACCAGCGACGAAAACACGGCACGTGCCACCGCACTGGCCGAGAAATACAAGAAGCTGCACGACGCGCTGACGGAGTTGGCGCAATTCCTCGATTCGAACAATATTCAGGCCTTTCTGGACCAGCCGACGCAGGGCTTCCAGGACGCCTATCTCGGCGAGTCGCGTAATTTCGTGCAATTCGGCACGACCGCGAGCCGGGCGTCGATCGATTCGATCGACAGCCGCATGGCGATGTTCCGTGCCGTCAGCATCGCGATTCTGGTGCTCCTGGTGGCAGGCACGGTCGGCGTGTACGCCGCGCTCCGCAAGGGCGTGGTAGCGCCGCTGGAAGAAGCCGGCCGTCACTTCGACCGGATCGCGCAAGGACGCCTCGACCAGCCGATCGCTTCGCGGGGCACCAATGAGATCGGCCGCCTGTTCTCGGGCCTCGCGAAAATGCAGGCCAGCGTGGCGCGCACCGTGCAAACCGTGCGCGAATCCGCCGATTCGATTCACCTCGGTGCCGATGAAATCGCCACCGGCAACGCCGATCTGTCGGCTCGCACGGAAAATCAGGCGGCCTCGCTCGAAGAAACCGCGTCGAGCATGGAGGAATTGACCGCCACGGTGCGTCAGAACGCCGATCACGCCCGTGAAGCCAATGCGCTTGCCGAGACCGCGCTCGAGGCCACCTCGCGCGGCAGCGAAGTGGTCAACGAGGTGGTCGAGAAGATGCGCGGCATCGCGCAAAGCTCGGACAAGATCGCCGAGATCATTTCGGTGATCGACGGCATTGCGTTCCAGACCAATATCCTCGCGCTGAACGCGGCCGTGGAAGCGGCCCGTGCGGGCGAGCAGGGGCGCGGCTTTGCCGTGGTGGCGGGCGAGGTGCGTGGGCTGGCTCAGCGCAGCGCGCAGTCGGCGAAGGAAATCAAGACCCTGATCAGCGAATCGGTTGCGGAGATTCAGGGCGGTTCGGCGCTGGTCGAGCATGCAGGCGAAGCGATGAGCAACGTTTCAGCATCGATTTCGCGCGTCACGCAGATGATGGCGGAAATCAGCGCGTCGTCGCTCGAGCAGAGCACGGGTATCGAGCAGGTCAACCAGGCGGTGGTGCAGATGGACGAGATGACGCAGCAGAACGCGGCGCTTGTCGAAGAAGCCGCCGCGGCGGCAGCTTCACTGCATCAACAGACACAGCAATTGAAAGAAGCGGTCTCTGTGTTCGAAATTTCGGAAACTGTGTTGCGGACGCAACAAATCGACGACTTGCACGGGCAAACGGTGGCGTTTGGGCTGTCGGGAATGCGGGCAATCTGAATCGTACAGACGCTGTACAGGCTGGGCAGCGGTGCCCCAAAAGAGGGCATCTGCCATAGAAAATGGCCCGCGAAAGCGGGCCATTTTGCATTAGACGCGAACGCCTAAGGGTGCTTCAAGTACCGGAAGGTACTTAGGCCGGCTGGATGTTCGCAGCCTGCTTGCCCTTCGGGCCTTGCTTGACTTCGAACGTCACTTTCTGGTTTTCCTGCAGGGACTTGAAGCCGCTGCCTTGAACTTCCGAAAAGTGCGCGAAGAGATCTTCACCGCCGTCGTCCGGCGTGATGAAGCCAAAGCCCTTTGCATCGTTAAACCACTTCACAGTACCTGTTGCCATTTTTGATCCAATAAATGTTGTGTGTTGCATTCGCGACCGCTATTTCTCAACGTGAGATCGAGCGCGAAGTGAGAGTTGTATCACGTCTTTATGATGGACGCCAATCAACCAGTATTCGGGTATTCCCCCGATCAGGCCTTTTTGAGGCCTGGAAAGCATTTGCAGGAATGCCTCGGCCGGTAGGGTAAACTGCTTGTATTACTTTTCCAGGAAAAACATTGACACATTATTTGCAAGAAGAACTTACCTCGTTCTGGAGTCGTTTGACACCTTATCTCGCGATATTGGAGTCGAAATTACCTCAGGAAGGCGCCCTGGATCCGGTCGGCCGCATCACGATCGACACCGAAAATCACCAGGCTTTCGCCCTTCACACCACCGATAAAAAGCCGCACGGCGACACATCGGATACCCCCACCGGACAAAGCGCGACCTACACGCGATTTAAAACTGCCGACGCCGATTGGGGCCCCTGGCAACGCGAAGCCTATTGATCGACCGGCCGGTCGGCTTTTAACGCCGACGGCAGGCAGAGGACGGCCGGTGTTTAGGCCGGCAATGCGCCATAAGCGGTCGCAAGGTGATAGGGCGTGGTCGACGGCATGTCGGCCCGGGCCACTTCATCGGCGGCCGTTTTGCATTCGAACCAGCCTTGCGGACGCAGGAAGCGTTGCCGGAAGAGCTCGATTTGCCGCGGCAGCGCGGCGAGCGCGGCGGCGTCGCCATGGCTTGCGAGGGCACGCAAATACTCCGTCTGGGCCCAGATCCGCTGGGTGGCGTCCTTGATCTCCCCGGTTTCGTCGAGCGAGGCGCACACACCGCCCGTTTGCGGGTCCACGCCATACTGCTGCGCGAAGCTGAACGCGCGCGTCAGAGATTCGTCGAGACCGGAGCCTTCGAACAACGCGCCCGCCTGCTTGACCAGCCAGAACCATTCGAACTGGTGGCCCGGCTCCAGACGGTTGTCTTCGGAGCCAATCGGCAACTCGGCAATGCAGCCGGTCGGCGCATGGACGAAGTGACGGGCGACCGCGCTGGCCAGACGGCGCAACGGGGCGTCGAAGGCGCTGTCGCGCGTGGCGTGGCGGGCGGACAGCCAGGCTTCGGTCAGATGCATCAGCGGATTCTGGATCGGCGTGCCGGTCACGCCGGCGAAATCCGCCGTGAGCGCGGCGTTCAACAGGTCGTCATCCGCCGCGAAATGCGATTGGATCAGTGCCGACGTGCGATGCACGACGTCCAGTGCGTCCCGGTTGCCTGAATGGCCGGCATATTCCGCGCAGGCGAATACGATGAACGCATGGGTGTACAGGTCTTTGGTGCTGTCGAGCGGTGCACCCTGCGCATCCACGCTATAGAACCATCCGCCATGGCGCGTGTCCTGAAAGGTGTGGACCAGCGAGTCGAATAGCACCTCGGCATGAGCCGCATCGCCCGCTTGCGAGAACACGAACAACTGCCGCGCACACGCCATCGCCCGGTAGCGTTGCGCGGGCAACGGTTCGGGACCCTCGGCGCTGACTGCTTCGTACGGCAGCTTCAATGCGGTATTGAAACCAGGCCCGCGCCACAGTGGCAGCACCACACGAGTGAAGTGATCACGCAGTGTGGCGGCGAGGGCGATTGTGGAAGCGGGATGGGTCATGCTTTGCATAGTTCGGTTGGTCAATTGCGGTCATTCGAGGCGCCTGCGGACCCGGCTTGTCGCTTTCTGAGCACGTGCGTTCGGGCAAGCATAAAGCAAAAACCGCCGCTGCTGACACTCCGCCACAGGCGCGCAATACGCGTCAAATAGTCTTGAATAAGGAGAAAACAATGGGGAACCTTGAACTCATTTCCCGTCTGGTATTGGCCGCCGCACTCGGCAGTGTGATCGGCTTCGAGCGCGAGCGGCTCTCATGGGCAGCGGGATTGCGCACGCATATGCTGGTCTGCGTGGGTTCGACACTCATCATGATCGTCTCGGCCTACGGCTTTACCGAGGTGCTGTCGGCTGATCACATTGTGCTCGATCCGTCGTGAATGGCCGCTCAGGTGGTCTCGGGCATAGGCTTTCTCGGTGCGGGGTCGATCTTGCTGCGCGGCGAGATCGTGCGCGGGCTGACGACGGCGGCAAGCCTCTGGTCGGTCGCGGCAATCGGGCTGGCGGTCGGCGGGGGATTGTATACGGCGTCGATTGCCGCGACCATCATCATTCTGATCATCCTTGCCGGGATCAAGCCGCTCGAGCGCCGCTTCATCACGATGAAGCAGCGGCGTCAGTTGACGATGCTCGTTGAGCGCGGCACCTTGACCTTCCATTCGCTGCACGACGAACTCGGCGCCGCGAGCCCACGCGTCAAGCAATTCGTGATGCAGCAAAGCGACGATGCACCGGAATGCGACGAAGTGACAATCACGTTGCATCGCGTGTCGAATACGGAATATGAAGCGATCTGCGCACGCTTGCGTCAGCTGCACGGTGTCAGGCAGTTCCGGCAGGACGAGACGTCGTCTTAAAAACGGAAAAAACGTCGGCGAATGGCTTCGGCTGGGGCGGGCGGCCATGCGACAATGCGGTCTCGAAAAATTCCAATGGTATTGACGAGCGGTGCCCGGCGCCCGCTTTCCGGCGACGACCGCTTTTTTCTCTATGGCAGATTCCGCAGCATCCACGCAGTCCCGGCCTCAGCGCACCGCTTCGAAGAAGCGGCGTCAGGCCACCGTCTCGACCGAAACTGAAAACAAACTCGCGCGCGCCGCGCGCTCGGCCCAACGTCTCGCGCAACTGAGCGATGCCTCGCGCGACGACAGCACGCTCGATCTGTTCCCCGACGATCCCACCCGCGCCACGCTGGAAGCGATGAACATCGACGTCCGGCAAGGCACGCTGCACGGCTTCGAATTACCCGATGTGGTGCTGGCCGCTGTTGGAGCGATCGATGCCGACGGCTTGTCGCTGGACGCAAAGGCCGCGCGTCGCGCGCCGCGCACCACGAAATCCGAAGAACCGGCGCCGGTGTATGCGCAATTGAGCGGCCTCGAGCCGGAGGCGGTCGAGGCGCCGACATTGTTGGTTGGCGGAGTGGCTTTCGACGACGCCAAGGCGGCCACCGAGGCTTCAGCCGAAGAGAAGCCGGCAACATCGGCACGCGACGCGGCCGCGCCGCTCACATCGGCGATGGCAGCGGCTACTGTCGCGCGAAGTGTGACCGCGCTGCGCCAGGCGGCTGAATCGGGCGCCACGACGGGGGATGCAACGACTGCATCGACCTCGGGCGCAGCGAAACCGGCCATGCCGCCGCAGCGCTTCGCCGCGACTTTTACCAAGGCGACGACGGCCTCGCGGGAAGCCGCCGGCGCCGACGCCGCGAATGCCGGGCCTGCGAAAGCTGGAGCGGAGCGCGCGCCGTCTTCGACGGAAGCCGAGGCCGGAGCAGCGCGGGTGTTCTCTTCGCCTGAAACTGGCGCCGGCGTGGTGGCTGCTGGATCGAAGCTGGGTACAACGCCCACGTCCACGCCGGGTAATGCTTCCGCATCGGCGCCTGCGCCTGCGGCAGCCGCAAGCGCTGCTTTTGCTGCACCCTCTTTCCGGGAAGCCCAGCGCGCCGAAGCCGCCGCGGCAGCGCTGCGTGCCGCGCCTGAACTCGACCGCGCGCGGGCGACGGCTTTCGCCGATACCGTCGACGCGTTATATGGCGTGATTGCCGATCAGCGCCTCGCCGCCACCGACCATTCACGCCGCATGAAATGGATGCTGTCGATCGTGGTGGGCGCGTTGCTGATGACGGTCGCGATCGGCATCACGCAGACCGTGCTTCTGATGCGCCTGACGCGTGAAACCACGTCCCAGCAGCACCGCCTCGAACAGATGATGCAGAACCAGCAGGCCGCCATGGCCAGCCTGCTCGATACCCACCTGGCGATGGCTACCGCAGCGGCGGCCACTGCCGCATCTGGCGCAGCCGCACCCGCGGCACTCCAGCCAGCCGCAGCCGCGCCGACTCATGGCAAACGCAGCGCGCGAGCACAGCACGCGCACAAGCCGAAAGCAGCCAACTCCCACTGACTTTTCGCGACCGCCGCGCCGGCAAAAGCTGGCTGCGGCGGTCGCCGTCAATGCCGCTCTGTTCGGCCCCCGTAAAGCATGACAAGCTCGGAACCCGCACGCAGCGGGCGCCAGCGGGGATTGCGTTTCAGTAGGCGGACGGTTTGATCTGAAATTTGAAAAAGGGGACGTTGTCATGATGCGACGCACCATGCACAAAAACCCTGTGGCAACACATCGCACCCAAGAAATTGCTGCATTGCACTAGCTTTTGCCTAGGGAAAACCCTATAATGTTTCTTAAGGGAAAACCCTAACAAATGCAGTAACCAACCGGGAGTCGCCATGAGCTACATTTTTGCACTGTTCCAAAAGGTCAGCGACCTCTTTGCGTCGCCCCATCTGCCGCTGGATTCGGACTACTCGTATGCAGCGCGTAGCCGCGAAGCAGAGCGCATGCGCAAAGCGCAAGCCACGTTGTTCGGCATTAAGCTGAGCGACTAAGAAGAAAGCTGTACGGCCTGAGCGCGGACCACCGCGTCCGGGCGCGCACCTCGAGTGCGCCCGCTTTATTGAAGCCACCGCCCGCGAAATGCGTGCCGTGGCTTTTGTTTTTGAATGTCCCCATCCCACTCCGCACTTTTCCGAATATTTCCTGGCCGAAATGAGTGTAACGGTGGCTGACACGACGCCGCGCTGCCATTTGATTGATCTATCGCGCATCCGCTTCAGACGAGCGCCGAGCGCCCAAAAGGCCCGTCTTCATCCGTCCCTTTCTACGAAACGTGTGCTTACAAGTGCTCACGTTTTCATGCGGTTTGCACCGTTAAAGTTGATTTCAAGCGTACGGCGTCCGGTCCGAACCCAAAATCGCGGTTCGACGCAGGCCGAACACGGACGCCGGCTTGATATAAAACTTTGCATGGGAGGTCACGATGAAAACCTTTAACAAGACGTCGCGTTCGATTGTTGCAACCTTGCTGGCAGGTGGCGCGTTGCTCGCGGCCGGCAGCGCTTTTGCTCAGGAACGAGTGGTTGTCGAGAATGGTCCGGGACCGGCGGTGTACGGTCAGCCGCACATGATGCCGGTGGGCGTGTCGATCAACATCGGCTGGCATGGCGATCGTTACTACGACGGCCACCGCTACTGGGCTCACGACGACTGGATGCGTCATCATCCGCACGACTACGATCCGCATCATCACGACGACCGTCGCCCGCCGCCCCCGCGTTACTAATGCGCGCATGACGGCGCCGCGTGACGCGGCGTGAAGTCCACAAAGCCGGTCCTTCCTCGCGGAAGACCGGCTTTGTCGCGTTCGGGCTTGAAATACGGCGCGCTGCGCTATGCTTGAAAGCTTTCATCGATGGCAGCAGGAGAGCGGCGTGGATAAGGCAGTCATAGGCGTAGTGGGCACGGGATTGATGGGCGTCGGTATTGCGACGCAAAGCGCGCTGCATGGGCATCGGACGATCGTTCACGACGTCGACCCGGCGCGCCTCGCTAGCGTGGCGCCCAAGGCGGAAGCGGTGCTTGACGAACTGATCGACTGCGGACGCATCGACCATGGTGCCAAACACGCGGCGCTCGCGCGCATCGAGACGCATGCGCAACTCGACGTTATGGCGTCGGCGCAATTCGTGATCGAGGCGATTCCCGAAGTGTTGGAGTTGAAGCATCGCCTGTATGCATCGTTAACCGGGCTGATGGCAGACGACGCGATTCTTGCAAGCAACACCAGCGGCTTTCCGCCCGATCAACTGGTTGCTCCGTTGCGCGCGAAAGAGCGTTTTCTGATCGCGCATTTCTGGAATCCGCCGCACATGATCCCGCTTGTCGAAGTCGT
Organism: Paraburkholderia fungorum; assembly: GCF_902833645.1. Lineage (GTDB taxonomy): Bacteria > Pseudomonadota > Gammaproteobacteria > Burkholderiales > Burkholderiaceae > Paraburkholderia > Paraburkholderia fungorum. Next base: position 252,894 of record NZ_CADFGE010000001.1, on the reverse strand, counting down.
GCCGGGCACCGCGACCGCGCCGGAAGTCACCGAACGTACCGCTGCTTTGATGAGCGCGATCGGTATGGAGCCGGTGGTGCTGGCGAAGGCGATTCCGGGTTTTGTCGGCAACCGGTTGCAGTTCGCCGTGCTGCGCGAGGCGCTGAACATCGTGCGCTCGGGGGCAGCGACGCCTGACGTGGTCGATCGGGTCATGAAGGCGTCGCTTGGGCGCCGGTGGGGAATTGTCGGGCCGTTTGAGGGCGCGGACATGGGCGGCCTCGATACCTTCCTCGATATCTCCACGCATTTGATGCCGGAACTCGCCAAGGCCGAAGACGTCCTCGATCTGCTACGTGCACAGGTGAACGCGGGGCGGGTGGGCGTACGCAGCGGTGCTGGTTTCTATGAATGGGACGACGCGCATCTGGCGCGCGTCAAGGCAGGCCGCAAGCAGGTGATTAGTCGCGGTTAATGACGTTTCACGCACGCAGCGTGAATCGGATTATGCAGCCGGAATAATCAGGCATTTGAAATGAATAATATCGAATTAAAATAATTTCAAATGCCTTTCTTATATAATGAAAATGTAATATTAGGATAATAAAAAACTCCCGAATAACTCTAAAGAACTCTCGATCGTCGCCGTTATTGATCATACGAAAGACGCGGTTCCCTGAAACCGCGCGAGAAAGACCAACCGATCAAGAGAGTCCGCAACGAAAAGTTGCGTGAAAACAAGAATGTTCCGGAGTGCACGGGGTAGGAATGTGGGCCGCGGGAAGCCGCGTCCGCATCATCAAACAATCAGGCTGATCGTTGTATTGCTGGCCGCCGCCCCTTCAGGCGCGAGTGCGGCGGGCATTGCTATTGACGGCGGAACTGCGACAACAGTTTCAACCGCAGCGAATGGCCACCAGACGGTCAATATCGCGCCGACAGTAGCCGGGGTTTCAAATAACACCTATAGCAGTTTCAACGTAGACGCAGCCGGCGCGTCACTAAATAACGTCGGTATTAATGCCCGAACGATTGTCAATCAGGTAACAAGTACCAATCCCAGCATTATTAGCGGGCGAATTGACGTGCTCGGCTCGCGTGCGAACGTGATATTGGCCAATCCGAACGGCATTACGGTTAATGGCGGTTCATTCGTCAATACGGGCCGTGTCGCATTGACCACTGGGCACGTCAGTTTCAAGGACACCGTTCCGGTAGCGGGAATTCCGGAACGCGACATCGTGCTCGACACCAGCACGGGGACGATCGTCGTCGGGCCGCAAGGATTGGCGAGCGCGTTGATCGGCCTCGATCTGATCGCGAAGAATGTGCAGATCAACGGGCCGCTCACCAACGGCTTCACGTCGCAGACCGCCTACGTGCGCGCGGTGGCCGGCAACAGTAATGTCACGCTGAACACGGCGGTTTCGCCGAACGACAACAGCAACGACTGGCTCACGCTGAGCCCATCCACCAGCGCGGCCACGGCTAATTCATTCGCTATCGACATCACCGCCGCCGGCAGCCTGACGAGCGGCCGTGTGCAACTGATCGTCACCGATAGAGGCCCGGGCGTGCGCAGCGCTGGGCCGATGAACGCATCGCTCGGCGATTTCACGTTGTCGTCGAACGGCTCCGTGCAGTTCGCCAATACGACGCTGACGGCGCAGAACAATCTCGATCTGCAAGTGCAGGACAGCGTGACGTTATCGGATACGAAGCTGAAGGCGAACAGTGGTTCGGCGACGTTGAGCGCGAGCGGCGCAGTCAGCCTGACGGGAAGCAGCCTGCTTGCCAATGCCGGTATCGACATGAGCGGTGGGGGCATCGCGCTGGCGCAGGACGCCACGGCGCAATCCGTGGTCGCTTCGACCACCAGCGGCGTGGTGCTGACCAGCACCGGCGATATCGCCAACGTAGGTTCGCTGATACAAGGCCAGCAGAAGAACACGCTCGATTCGGCGTCGCTCGGCGCGGTCACGCTAAATGCCACCGGCAACATACTGAATCAGTCGACACCGACAGGCCTGCTTGGCGTCGTGTACGGTGCGGCGGGCGATGTGTCCGTGACGGCCGGTGGCTCCCTGACGAATCAGAACGCACGCATCCTGTCGAATCAGAATCTGACGATCACGGCGGGCGGCGATGTCGACAACGTCGTCGATCATTCGAGCGGTGTGAATGGCGGCGCGCCGGTCAGCTATTCAGACCGTAGCTGGCGCCTGATTTTCGTCGAACATCGTGACGACGGTTTCAATGTGGACTACGGCGCGCTCGCCGATCCGGACAAACTCTCCTACCTGAGCGCCAACGTCGGCAACGTGACGATTGCCGCGCAGAACGTTCATAACATCGGCGGCACGATTCTCGCGCAAATCGACCCGAAAAGCCCGACCGTCGGCGGTTCGATTTCGATCACCGCGCGCGACCAGTTATTGACGCAGGCCATCTTTACCGGCCAGGCGTCGTTTCATCGAACGTGTTTCTTCTTCTGCAGTTCGAGTTCGTCGAGCAACGTGCAGGGTTACGGCGGCGTGATCCAGGCGAACAATGACATCACGCTGAAGGCCGGCACGCAGATCACCAACACGGGCGGCCTCGTGTCGGCGGAAGGCACGCTCAAACTCGACGCGCCAAGGACCCTCGCACAAGCCGTACTCGGCTACACCGCGATCAACCGTACGCACGATCTCAAAGCGTGGTTCGGCAACGCGTGGTCGGCGATTTTCGCGGCCGACACGGGCGGCTTGTTCATTGGCGGCAGCGGGCAGGTCGAGCTGACTGGCGAGGCGGATATTGAAGGCGGCGCGTTCAACGCGCCTGGCGGCATCAAAGCCGCGGGCGGCGTGAACACGATTAGCGCGCCGTATCGCGCGCCGGTCACGATCGGCAATCACAACCACCTCGGCCTCGTGTCGTGGTTCGGCCTATGAGGTCGGCCATGGAGCACGCCATCAACCGGACCACGCAGCGCCGCGTGCCCCGGCTCGCACGCTGCACGCTGGCGATACTCGCCGGCGCCGCAGCGGTGCGCGGGTTCGCGCAAACGCCGCCGGGCTTGCCGAATGCGGGGGCGCCAGGCGGCGTGCCCTTCGGTGCACCCGTGCGCGCCGAACAGGACCCGGCGCAACGTCTCCTGCAAGAGCAACGCGATCGCCGGCGGCGCGACGAAATCCAGCAGCCGCCTCCACAGATCGAAGTGCCGCAGCCGACAGTGGTCAATCTCCCCGAAGGTGCGGATGTCGAGACCCTGCCGGACGTCGCGCCGCTCTTCAGAATTGACCACATTGAGTTCACCGGCGACAAGGTCCTTGGCGCGAGTGCGCTCAATGAGATCGCCGCCCCGTTCATCGGCAGGCAGCTCGGCCGCAACCGTATCAACCTGCTGCTGCGCCGCGTGACCGAAGCGTTCATCGCACGCGGCTACATCACGACGCGTGCATATCTCGGCGCGCAGAATCTCGCCTCGGGTACGCTGAAAATCAGCATCGTCGACGGCAAGGTATCGGCCTTCACGCTGAACGGCAAACCGCTGCGTCCGCGCGATCCTGAAGAGCCGTGGTACACGACGCACGGCGGCGGCCTGCTGACCGACGCGGGCACCGCGTGGGCCTTCGGCGACAGCACTGGTGACGTGCTGCGCTTGCCTGACCTCGAACAGGGCGTGGACCAGATCAACCGGCTTCGTCGCAATCAGGCTGAAATCCAGATCATGCCGGGCGAGACACCGGGCGACTCGGCGGTGGCAATCACCAACCACTACGGCGACCGTGTTTTCTACGACCTCGGCATCGACAACTACGGCAGCTCGCAAACCGGCACGCTGCGCTATCGCGCTGGCGTCGAAGCGGACAACCTGATCGGTTTGCAGGAGTCGTTGTCGTTCAACTACGTCGGCACGCAGGACAGCAACGCGGTGGTGTTTTCCGCAGCGGCGCCGTATGGCTATCAGACCTTCAGCTACACGACTTCGCTGTCCGAATACCAGCAGACCATCAGCGATGTCGCGCTACTGCAAGGACGCACTTTCAGTCAGATCCTCGGCTGGAACGATGTGCTGACGCGCTCTCGCACCGGTCGCACAAGCGTTGACATCACGCTGACCAAAATGCGCACGGAACGCAACCTGAACGGCATCGACCTGGCGCCGCAGGACCTCACGGTGTTGCGCGTTGGCCTGAATGGTTTGCGCCGTTTCGTTGCGCAAGATCAGGCCGCGGCCGCGACGTGGGACGTCGGCGTGTCGCAAGGCTTACCGTGGCTCTCCGCTAGTCATGACGCCCCCGATATCGACGAAGTCGATGCGCACAGCCAGTTCACGAAAGTCGACGCCACTGCCACGCTGCAGATCGCACTCGGCACGCTGGCCGGCACGCAATGGACCTATCGCGGCACGTTGCGCGGCCAGTACAGCCATGTCGCGATGTTCGGCAACGAGCAGATCTTCCTCGGCGGCATGGATTCCGTGCGTGGCTTCACTGAAGGCGGGATTGCCGGCGACAGCGGCTTCTATCTGCGCAACGAGGCCGCGTGGCAGAACGTGCCGGTCTGGCACGACGCGCATCTCGAACCCTACGTCTTTCTCGACGGCGGCAAATCGCATCTGGTCGCACAGGGCGGCTGGCCGACGCTCATGGGCACCGGCATCGGCGCACGCGCGCAATGGCGCTACAAAACACAAACCGTCACTAGCGAGGTGCTGCTTGGTCAGGCCTTGCTGCAACCCGCCGCACTGGGGAAAAAAGCCACCGTGCTGCTTGCCACACTCAACTGGTCACTCTGAAGAGGTTCACATGAAACATCGTCCGATCGCCGCCACGATTCGCAACGCCACGTTGATCGCCACGCTCGGTCTTGCCGCCGGTTTTCTGCCCGCAGCGCACGCGACCAACAAGCCGACCGCAAAACCTTCAGCCGACAAGGCAGCGGATGCCGTCGGCGGTCCGCTGCCCGCCAACGGCGTGGCGCGTGTCAACAACGTTGTGATTACGCAGGACCAACTCGACCAGGCCGTGCGTGCGCTGAACGTGCCGGATACACCTGCATTGCGCGCATCGGTGAAGAACCAGCTGATCGCGCGTGAACTGTTCCGCCAGGCTGCCGAGAAGCAGCATTACGAATCGCGTCCGCAAGTCGTGGCCGCCGTCGAACAGGCCAGGACGGCCGCGATGACCGCCGCGTATCTGCGCGATCAGGTGAAGCCCACCCCAGTCACCGATGCCGACGTAAAGGCGAAATACGACGCGATCGTCGCGACCCTCGGTGAGAACGAATACAAGCCGAGCGCAATCGCCGTGAAAGATGCCGACACCGCTCAAACGGTGCTCACGCAACTGAAGAAGGGCACCGACTTCGCGCAACTCGCGAAACAGTACAGCCAGGGCCCGGGCGCGGCTCAAGGCGGCGCGATGAACTGGATTTCGTTCAAGACGCCGATCCAGCCGGGTAACACACAGAACTGGCCGCAGCCGCTCGCCGAAGCGCTCGTCAAGTTGCCGCAAGGCGGCGTGTCGAGCACGCCGGTGCAAATCGGCGACGCCTACTGGATTCTGCGTGTCGACGAAAAGCGTCCGACGCAGATTCCGCAATACGACCAGATCAAGGACGCGCTGCGCAAGCAGCTTGAACAGGTCGCGCTGGAGAAGGCCACCGCACAGGTCGTGGTCGATCTGATGAAGAACGCGCGGATTCAGCAGCAGTAAAGAGCCTCGTTTTCGCCGAGGCGCAGCGGACGGGATGAAACCGCTGCAACGCCGTTTCGGGTCGGTCGTCCGGAACGGCGCGGAAGAAGTGCCGGAAGTACAAGAAGAACCAAAAAAAGACGAGAGCACCATGAACGCGTCCACACGCAACGCTTTACGACAACTCGAGCAAAACCGTCAGGCACATGACGAGCGGCACGATCGCGGCATGCAGTCCGCGCGGCAGCGCTGGTCGGTGTCTATGCCTGCTCGTCCGTACCGCATGTGGCAGCGCGCGGTGTCGGCGCTGGTCGCGTTGACGCTGTTCGCCGGACCGCTCTCGATCACGTTCGAGCAAAGCCGCGACGCCGCGGGGGTTCTGGCTGCCGGCAGCCATCGTCTGGACGACGAGGCATGGCAACGCATCATTGACCTGAGCGCCGTGCGTATCCGCTTTGCGATGCAAATGGCGCAGGCCGCGCCGATTGTCGATCCGACAGCGCCGATCACGTTTCAACCGAAGATCACGCAGACCACCGGCGCAGGCGGCGGCGTGCCAGTCGTGAACATCACCGCGCCGAACGCAGCAGGGATTTCTCTCAACAAGTATCAGAGTTTCAACATCGATCCGGTCGGGCTGATCCTGAATAACAGCCTCATGGCCGGTACGTCGCTCACCGGCGGCGATCTGCAGGCGAATCCGAATCTCGTGGGCCGTACGGCGAGCGTGATCGTCAATCAGGTGACGTCAACGGGCGCCGCGTATGCAAGCTTGCTCAACGGGCCGCTCGAAGTGTTCGGCGCGCCTGCCACCGTCATCATCGCGAACCCCAACGGCATCACGACCAACGGTACGGGATTCACGAATACGATCGGCGTCACTTTGTCGACCGGTACGCCCCAATTTCTGAGTGATCTCAAGGGCACGGTTACCGACTTCGACAACGCGCAGGCGGTCGGTTATAGCGTGACCGGTGGCCATATCCAGATCGAAGGCAACGCGGGCGTGAATGGCCCCGGCGCCGGCATTGAAGGCACGGTCGGCACGATCGACCTGATCGGTGAAACCATCGGCATCAACGCGCCTTTGTATGCAGGCTCACGGATCAACGCGATTGCCGGGCGACAGTTCGTGCTGCCGTCGGCGGTGAGCAGTAACGGCACCACGTATGCGATGTCCGCGAACGGTGCGGATAACTCCGCCAACGCGATCAATAGCGCCAACGGCCACGCCAATAACGGTCTCGCCATCGACGCCACCGCGTTCGGCGCGATGACCGCCGGCCAGATCCAGGTGATCGGCACGGCAGCCGGCATGGGCGTGCGCACCGATGCGCAAATGGCGGCGAATACCGGTGATCTGCTGCTGTCGTCGAATGGCGATCTGACGGTGAACGGCTCGGCCGCGCAACAACAAGCCACGCTGCAGGCGAGCGGCAATCTGTCGATGACCGGCGCCCACGTCGGCATCAGCGGCTACACGATCAATGCGAACGGCGACGTCACATCGACTGGCACGATTCAGACCGGCGGCAAGCTCGCCGTCACGGCGGGCGGCAACGTCAACGTGGCGAATGCGCAATCGAACGGCAACACGGCGGTCACGGGTGGCGCGAATGTCACACTTGGCGACGTGCAAACCGGCGGCGCGCTCGCCGTGACGGCGCAAGGCAACGACGGCACAGGCGACATCAACCTGAACGGCACCGCCGTGATGAGCGGCGCAACGAGCTTGCAGGCCGCGCGCGACATCAACGTGAACGGGCAGACCAACGGCAGTACGTTGCAGGCGACCGCGCAGCGCAACGTCAACGTGAACGGCGCGCTGCAGACGTCGAGCGATCTCGGCCTGAACGCGACGCAAGGCAACGTGACGAACAACGGAACTGTCAGGAGCGGCAGTAGCCTCGCGCTGACGTCCGGTCAGAACACGAACGTGGTCGGGCAGGCCACCGCGCAGAAAGCCGTCACGGTGACGACAGGCCAGGACTTATCGGTGAGCGGATCGCTTGCAAGCGGCACGACGCTCGCAGCCGATGTCGCGCGAGATATCTCGGTAGCGGGTTCGCTGCTCGTTGGCACCGATGCGCAAGTGAGCGCGGGGCGCAACCTCGACGTTCCGGGTGTAGTCATCGTGCAGCAGGATGGCGTGTTCAATGCTCAGAATAATCTCACCGGCAGTGGATCGGTGGCGTTCGGCCAGAACGGCACGTTGACGACGGGACAGGACGTCGCCTTCATCGGCAAGCTGCTCGCCAATGGTCTGCAAGTGACGGCGGGCAATAACGCGAGCCTCGCCGATGTGCAGGCGGGTGGTGCATTCAACGTTGCGGCGAACGGCATCACCAGCAATCCCTCCGGAGGCGGTGACGTGACGTTCAACGGCAACGCGGCTTCGGTTGGAGCGGCGAACGTGCAGGCGGCACGCGATGTGATCGTCAACGGTACGCTGGCGGGTGGCTCGCAGGTCACGCTGACGGCGCAGCGCGACGTTGCGGTGGCAGCAGTGGGCACCGTGCAGGCGGTCGGCGACCTGTCGGTCGCAGCGGTGAATGGCAGTGTGAATTCGAGCGGCACGTTGAACGGCGCGGCGAACCTTGTGGTCAATGGCGCGCAGGATGTCGCGTTGACGGGCGCGACGAGCGTGACCGGCGATACCACGCTGACGGCGGGGCATGACCTGACCATCGGCGGCACGCTGGCGGGGCAGGGGGCAGCGACGCTCAGCGCGGGACATAACGTGATCGCAGGCGGCAGCAGCGGCTTCGTCAAGGATGCGAACGTTACCGCCGCGAACGATTTGTCGGTGACCGGTGCGTTGCAAGGCGCCGGCGTCTCGTTGACTGCAGGTCATTCCGTCGCGTTGAACAACGTGCAGGCGAACTCGGCGCTCCAGGTTGCGGCGAATGGCGGCACGCTGGCGGTCAACGGCCTGGTTGCTTCGTTGTCGACGGCGTCGCTGACTTCGAGCGGCGACACGTCGATCAATGGCGCGTTGCAGAGTGCGAACGCGCTGAGCGTGACGAGCGGCGGCAACACGTCGATCGCAGGCAGCGTCGCGTCGAATGGCAACGTCGCACTGACGAACGCGGCGGGATCGCTGACGAGTACCGGCAACATTCAGTCCGGCGACAACCTGCTGGTCGATGCAGCGCAATCGGTCGACCTCGGTACGCAGGGTACTTCCGCGCTCGGCGACCTGACTGTCAACGCCGGCCAGAATCTGACGATGAACGGTTCGGTGGTTGCGCAAGGCAATGGCACGCTGACGGCCGGCGGCTCGATTGGGGGCGCGGCGACCAGCGCGTTCGGCCTCGTGGCGAACGTCAGTTCCGGTGGCGACACGAATCTGACCGGTTCGCTGCGCGGCGGCACCGTGCAGACGAATGCGGGCGGTTCAGCGACGGTGCATGACGTGCAGGCGGCATCGAGCCTCGCGCTTGCGGCGACTCAGGATCTGAACATCACCGGTGCGGTCACCGGCGGTGCGGGGGTGACGGTGAACGCCGGTCAGAACATCGGCTTTAGCGGATCGATTCAATCGGCTAATGACACCACGCTGACCGCGCAGAACGGCAATGTCGGTTCGACGGGCACGATCGCGAGCAACGGCGCGTTCAACGTGCAGGCCGGTTCCGACATCAATCTTGGCGGAACGACCACGGCTGCACTCGATACGACGCTCAACGCAGCGCGCGACGTCAACGTGACCGGCATGCTTGCCGGGCAGGGGCAAGGCATCGTCACGGCGGGTCGTGACATCGGCGGCGCGGGCACGATGACATTCACGCAGGCGGCCACGCTAAATGCGGGCCGGGATGTGGCGCAAGGCGGGTTGATTCAGGGCCAGGCGGTTCAGGTGACCGCGGCGGGGAACATCGGCGTGAACAACGTCGAATCCGCCAGCACCGTCACGTTGAACGCGAACGGCACGAATACGGCTAATGGCCCCGGCAATCTCACGGTCAACGGTTCCGTTGCCGCAGCGGGTGCTGTGACGGCGACGGCGCAGAACGATGTGACCGTAGCGACGACGGGCAAGATCGCGAGCGGCACGACCGTCGGCATTGACGCACAACACGATATCAACGCCGCAGGCGCGGTCGAGTCGGTCGGCGACGCGGTGCTCAATGCGCGGCAAGGCAGTTTGAACGCGACGGGCGGTATCAACAGCGGCGGCAAACTGACCATCACGACGGGTCTCGACCTGTCGCTCGGCGCGAGCACGAGTGCGGTTGGCGACGCAACGTTGAGTGCGGGCCGCGATGCGCTGTTGAACGGTTTGCTGATCGGCCAGGCGAACGGCTTTGTGACGGCGGGCCGCGATATCGGTGGTGCCGGCACGCAGGCGTTTACGCAGGCGGCGAACTACACGGCGCAACGCGACGTCGCGCTGACCGGGAGCGTGCAGGCGAACGTTATCAGTGCGCTCGGTGGCAACAGCGCCACGCTGCACGACGTCAATTCGGCTACGACCTTGACGCTTACTGCTAACGGCAATGCAGGCGGCGGCGATGCGGCAATCACGGGTGCGGCAACGGCGCCCGGTCTGGTCACGTTAAGCGGGGCGCGCGACGTGCTGGTCAGCGGTTCGTTGACGACCGGCGATTCGTTGACGCTTGCTGCACAACGCAACGTGACGGTGAGCGGTACGGTACAAACCACTGCGGGCGATCTCACTGCTACGGCTGCAGCCGGCAGCATTGCGCTAACCGGCACCACGACCACGTCTGGCGCGCTGAATCTCACGTCCGCGCTCGATACGCAGCTCGGTGGCACGATCAACGCGGCGAGAGACGTGACCGTGCAGGCGGGCCGCGACATCATGCTGACCGGTGCGCTCGCGGGTCAACTTGGCGGCACGTTGACGGCATCGCACGATATCAACGGCGCGGGCACGGCGGCGTTTGCTCAGGCGGCGACGCTGAATGCTTCGCACGACCTCGCATTGACCGGTGCGCTGCAAGGCGCGAGCGTCACGGTGACGGGTGGCAACAGCGCGGGCCTGGGCAGCGTGCAGGCGGTGACCGGCAATCTTGCCGTGACCGCGAATGGTAACGCTGGCGGCGGTGACGTGACGCTCGGCGGCACGGCTGCGGCGCTCGGCACGCTGGTGCTGCAGGCGGCACGCGATGTCGGCGTGGGAGGTGCGAATAACGCAGGCGGCGCGACGACGATCGATGCCGCGCGCAATATCACGCTCGCCGACATTAACTCGGCAGGCGATCTGACGCTGACGGCGACCAGCGGTAACGCGAGTGCGGCGAATGTCACGACGCAAGGCAATCTGAATGCGAACGTGGGGCAGGCGCTCACGTTCTCCGGCGCGACGACGGTGGGCGGCAATGCGCAACTCACGTCGGGCGGCGACATGACGCTGTCGGGCGGCATCGGCGCGCAGAACGTGGGTACGTTGACGGCGGGCGGTTCGATTAACGCGGGTTCTGTAGCTTTTGGCCAGCAGGCGACGTTGAACGCGGGCGGCAGCATCGGCGTGACCGGGGGTGTCTTAACGAACGGCGCATTGAATGCGACGGCGGGCAATGACGTCTCGATGGGTTCCGCGCAAGCCGGCGGCGCGATTGCGTTGCAGGCGCAAGGACACAACGGTGCAGGCGACGTGAATGTGGGCGGCACGCTCGCGTCCGGCTCGGCGATCAGCGTGACGGCTGCGCGCGATGCGACGGTCGTCGGTAACGCTTCGGCGACTGACAAGCTCAACGTGACGGCGGGTCGCAACTTGACGACAAGCGGTACTGTCGGCGCGAATTCCGATGTCACGCTGACTGCGACGGGCGGCAATCTCAATGTCGGCGGCGCGGTGACCAGTCAGGGAAATTTGAAGGCCACTTCGGGCGGCACGCTGGCGCTGAATGGCGAACTCGTCAACGGCGACACGACGCTGACCGCCGGCGGCACCGCGACGTTGACCGGCTCGTTCCTCGGCCTCGGCCTCGCGACGATCAACGCGGGCGGTTCGGTGAACGGTGGCGGCGCGCTGACGTTCGGTAAGGACATCACGATCGGCGCGGGTGCAGGCATCACGCTTGGCGGGATTCAGGGTGCGGGGCTGTTTACCGCGACGTCGGTCGGCGATATGTCGCTCGGCGCGACGACGGCGGTGGGTAATGTCACGGCCACATCTACGGGTGGCAGTGTGAGTTTTGGTGGTGACCTGCAGTCCGGTGGCAACGTGGCGATTCAGGCTGCGCGAGATGCGAAGGTGACGGGCGCGGTGTCGTCGATGGGCACGGTGAATGTCACGGGGACGCAGGGCAACGTGACCGTGGCCGGCGTGTCGTCGAACGGCGATACGACGATGAGTGCCGGGCAGAAGCTCACGTTGAGCGGCAGCAGCACGGTGGCGGGGCAGTTTAAGTTGAGCGGCGGCAACGTCACGTTGAGTGGCTCGCAAGGTGGGTCGAAGAACGTTTCGGTGACCGCGCAGGGGACGCTCGATGCGAGTCAGGCGTCGATGGTGTCCACGGGGAATATGCAGTTCAGCGGTACGAATGTGACGCTGGGGACGGCGATTGTCGGCGGGGCGTTGACGGCGGCGGCCTCGAATCAGCTCTCGCTGGTTGGGTCGGCGGTGGATGTGGTTGGGGCCGCGACGCTGACTTCTGGGAATGGGTTCTATAACGCGAGCCAGGTGCTTTCAGGTGGGGCGCTGTATGTGTCCGCGCCGAATGTGACCAATGCGGCGAATGCATCGCTGGCGTCGACGAATACCACGACGGTCAACGCCACGAACTTCACCAACGCGGGTCTGGTGAACGGTTCGACAACCAATGTGACGGTGGCGGGCGGGCTGAACAACAGCGGCGGATCGTTGATGGCGGTGAACAGCCTGAACATCAACACCGGATCGCTGAACAATCAGAACGGGCTTATTTTTGCGGGCAATCCCAATGCGCCCGGTGGACCGACGACCGGCGACGTCTCATTGACGATCAATGGCGGCAACGGCTCCTTTTATAACCCGGGCGGTCAGTTGCTCGCGCAACGCAATATGGGCATCACTGCCACGAATATGGCGTTCGACCCGTCGCAGGGGACGATTAGCCAGGGCGGTCAGCTTTCGATTACCGCGGGGTCGATCAGCAACACTGGCACGTGGAATTACGGTGGCCAGAGTGTGACGCTGACTGGGCTGAACGGCATCAATAACTACGGCACGATGACGGGGACTGCGCCGCTGACGCTTGCGACCAATGGCACGTTCACGAACTTCGGGCAGGTCACCGGCAATGACGTGACGTTCAACGGCACCTTGAACAACGTGGCCGGCGCTGTAATGCATGCGGATGACACGCTGACGCTCAACGGCAACGCGACAAATCGTGGCACCGTGGAAGCGGGCAACCTGCTTTCGATCAACGGCGGTAACTACGACAACCAGGGTGCGACGACCCAGTCCAACGGCAACATGCAGTTCTCGCTGGGCGGCACGCTGCAGAATACGACGGGCACGATCTCGGCCGCGGGCAACATCACCATCAATGCGGGCACGGTCGTCAACAATGGTGTTCAGGGCGGTTTGACATCGTCTACGCAAGTGGTTTCGGCGGCCGATGACCCGTCACTGTATGGCTCGATAGTGGTCGGCACGCAGACGGTTTATGGGTTCACGGGCGGAAACGGCGGGTCGTATTACGACGCAACTTATACCTACAACGCGACCTTGTCCGACCTAGGCCCCGACCTGGCGAATGGCGTGCTCGACGTGGCGCACAACGCCGCCTTGACCGGCATGTATGGCGCACAACTCACAGAGCCGACGCAGGTCGGCAGCAATTTGCAGCAAGCCGGCGTTTCATATCAGACGATCGCTCTGCCGGGTATCGATCGCACTGTCACGGCGCCAGGCGCCGGCACGCCGGGCACCATCATGGCGGGGGGCAACATCACCCTGACCGCAGGCTCGCTGTCGAACGCCGACGGCATCATTTCTGCGGGCGGGAACGTCAACTTCAACCTGCAATCGCTGAATAACGGTTCGCTTGGAAACGTGACGGCCACGGTTGTGGACACGGTCGACCAAGCCCAGCTCACCGCCTTCATGGCTCAACTGAAAGCGCTTGGGACAGTCGGCCTTTATAACGCGCCGATCCCTTATGAACTCGGTGGATACGTGGGCGGTGAAACCACGGCTACGTTCAATTCAAACGCGCCGGTCCCTGCGAGCATCACAACCACGACCACTACGTTTGGTCAGCAAGGGCTGATCGTCGCTGGCCAGGACGTGAACCTGTCGGGCGGCAATCTCGTTAATAGCGGCAACATCTATGCGGGCCGCAACTTCAATGCGAGTGGAGCCCAGTCGTTCAGCAACCAGGGCGAGCGCATTACGTCGACGAGCAGTTCGCCAGGCTGCGCGACGGGCGTGTCGGCCAGCGAGTGCGCCGCTGGAATGGGTTATCGGGGAGATAATCCGACGACAACGAGTTTCAGCTACGCGCAGCAGAGCGCGACGATTTACGCCGGCAACGACCTCGTGATTGCCGCCGGCCAGGTCAGCAATACGTATGGCAACCTGCTCGCGGGTCACGACATCGTGATCGGCGGTGTCGGTACGACCGCGAGTTCGACAACTCCCGCGCAAGGACTGACCAACAAGTCAGGCAACATCGTGGCGGGCAATAACATCACGCTCAACGTGTCGGGCGCTATAACGAACACGCTGCCACCGCCGGTGCCTGTGCATCAGGATTACGGTTCGAAGGAACAGTATTCAGGTTGTATGACGGCGGGTGGCTACAGGGAGAGCTACTGCGAGGGTTATGTCGACCAGCAGTCAGGCAGTTCCTCGGTGATCAGCGCGGGCAATAACCTGCAGATCAATGCGGGCAGCCTAACCAACATCGGCAGTCTGATTACTGCCGGAACTGCGGCGACTATCGCGGTGGCGGGGCCGGTGGTGAATGAGGCACAGACGCTCAATGCTTACTGGCACTCGCACTGGGTGCAGCAAACCGGCATGTTCAGTTCGGACAAGCGTCACGACGTCTGGGCTTGCGGATCGCCGGCCGAATGCACGGCGCTCTACGGCAGTGCTTATACGAGCACGGGCGGTACGATCGATCCGCCACAACCGGTCGGCAACATCGCGGCCACGATTCAGGCGCCGAATCTGACGATTACGTCCGGCGGACAGATTCAGAATGTCGGCAATGTGATTGGCACGTCGGTGACGCTGACCGGCCAGAAGCTGATCAATGGCATCACGACGGCCAACACCTATACGCCGCGTGTTAATGGGCCGTCACAGGTTATTTCGCTCAGCCCGGTGAATATGCCAGGCATCAGCATCACGCTGCAGCATCAGGTGGGCGGCGCAATCCCGACTGCGGTGGCGGGAACGGCTTCGTATGTCGATAGTTCGCTCGGCACGTCGACGCTTGGCAACCTGGGTCCGCAGAATTTGCTCAATGCGCTTCCGTCCAATCTTCAGCCGAGTTCCACGCTGTTCTATTACAACCCGCAGGAAGAAGACCTGATGCTGCAGCAGGCAGCATTGCAGCAAACCGGCAAGGCCAGCTTTATAGACGGGCTGACGTACGACAGCAAGACCGGCACATCCGTGACGGAACAGGAGAAGCAGTACCTGTACCAGAACGCACTCGACTATGCGACGACGAACAATCTGCAACTTGGCGATGCGCTGACGCAGACGCAGATCAACGCGCTCGACAAGCCGATGCTCTGGTACGTCGAGCAGACTGTGCCGGACCCGACGTGTACGGCGACGGGGCCAGCGCTGAATACGTGTCCGACCATCACGGCACTGATGCCGCAGGTCTATCTGCCGAGCAATACGAGTGCGATGTCGGCTGGCGGCAATATCTCAGGCCAGAACGTCACGCTCAATTTCGACAAGGGTAGCGGCGGCAGCATTCTGAATACCGGAAGCATTACTGCTTCGGACACGCTGACGGTCAATACCGACACATTGACCAACCAGGCGAACCAGGTCGACGTCGGGCAGATCTGGGCCAAGGTCAAGGGCGGTTACGTCGATACCACGGGTACGACGGTTCAGCCGGGCGGCTTCATGAGCGCGGCGAACATGGATCTCAACGTGCAGACGTTGGATCAGATCGGCGGTGCACTGCAGAAGCTCAACGCGGACGGCACGGTCGATCAGGCTGGTACGCAGCAGGTGCTGGCTGCGCTTCAGCAACAGCTCGGTACGAACTTCACGCAGACAGCGGTTAGCGACAACCTGCACACGGACTTTGTGAAGGACGGTGGCGGGCTACCGACGTTCATGGTGGCGGCTATTGCGATTGCGGCGTCGATTGTGACGGCGGGGGCAGCAGCGGCCGCAATGGGCGTCGAATTGGCGGCCATGTCACTTCCGATGGCGATGACGGTGGGCGCGCTTAGCGCAATGGCAGGAAGTGCCGCTGGGCAACTTGCATCTGGCCAGGGGTTCAATTTCGGGCAAATGCTTGAAGCCGGGGCGACGGGAGCGTTGACTGCTGGTGCATTCTCTGCGCTCGGTGCTGGAACGCAGGGCCTTCAACAGATCGGTAGCAATATTGCGAACGGCACTGCATCTGCGACCGAAGTCGGGCAGGCGTTGGGGACAATTGCTGAGCGAGGGTTGGTGACAGCTGGTATCGACACTGCTGTGTATGGAGGCAGCTTCGGTCGGGCCTTTGAGAACAGCGTAATTGCGGATGCAGGCGTCGTGGGTGCAAGCGCGATCGGTACCGAATTCAATGGTCAAAATGGCAATCCAGACCCCTCCAGTCCGTTGTATGTCGCGAGCCATGCAGCTTTGGGATGCGCCCTGTCGTCGGCAAGCGGGACTGGATGTGTCGGCGGTGCAATTGGCGGGGCGGCTAGTGCGATCGTTGCCCCGGATGTGATCAAGGCGATTGATCCGACCGGTGTTGATCTGACAACGGGACAGACGGCGCTGGTGACGGCAATCTCGACGCTGGTTGGTGGGGGCATAGCGTCGGCGGCGGGGCAGAATGTTCAAGGAGCCGTGAGCGCAGCACAGAACGAGGCACTGAACAACTCGACTCAGGACCCGCAAGCAGCGGCAAAAAGTGGAGGGCTGGCCAAAGCCCTCATTGCCGCAGCATATACGCTCATGCCGTGGTTGCCGGGTAATCCAGCGGGGCAGGCAGTTACCTCGGTGGTCCTTTCGAATGCGAAAGACCTGGTCGGACAAATTCCGTCGCCCAATGGGCCTAATCCGCCCTCAACCGGTGCAGCACCCGTGACGGTCTGTGATCCGCCGTTCTGCTATGTATCCGTGTCCCCGGGATGGGCCGGCGGCCCGTCCAGCCCGCTTCTTTCGAAAGGCGGCGATAATGGTGAGGGTGAACTGGAGGGCAGTACTGGAAGCTCTGCCACCGGTCAGGCACCTGCCACAAACAGCACGGCTGCGGGTCCGTTCTCGACGTACGATACGTCTATTACGAACGCAGGAAGCGAGTATCTGAACGTAAAGACCAACGTTACCGCAGACCAGTTTGAGTCAAATTTGATCTCGAACGGGTATAGCGTTACTAACCAAGGTACCAACAAGAATGGTTCCTTCACCGTCCTGAATAACGGTACCTCGACGTATACCATTTATACGCGCACGACAACGGGGCAAGCCGGAGGGCAATACTTCGGGCCGGGCGGTGTGTCGGCAAAGTTCTCTCTTAATCCGAAGTAGCCGGGAGATATTGATATGAAGAAGATAAGTGCTGGTGCCCGATTGGCAGCATTTGAAAACGTAACGGAATCGGTAAGCTTTGATACTTTGCTACCTTCCTTGGTGTTCACCGGAGCATGGGGAAAGTTCCTCTTTTGTGAGTCTGATCGCATCTTTGGTGCACACTTTGTCGGTGCTGTGACGGAGTTGATGCGCTTGGAAGGCGGCACGGTAGCGTGCCTTGTTAACCTCGATCTAACTTCTGTTTTGGAGTTCGAGCGTGTCGCAGCAATTTACGTAGATCGAGCCATGACCACCGAACAATACATCGACGCTCTACAGTCAGGTGGTCCGGAGAGTGGTTGGCTTTACAGGGTAGATAGGTATGCCTGTGCCTCCGACGCGGGCTCATGGTGCATTTACTGCGAGAAGAGTAACGATGTCGCGGTAATCGCGTTACGTGATAGTTCAGATGTCGACCGGTTCCGTGGCGCGCTTGCGCAGCTATGGGCTAAACCCATAGAGGAATTGGTTGACGGAGGCACCTCTCCGCTCTTTCCGTTTGATAAGTTGGTGCCGGATTGGCGAAAGGGGCTAATCGACGCCTATGGAAATGGCCCATAGCGCGATGGTTTGCGACGGGTAGTGCACGGCGTAGTGTCGCTCGCTCGCGCTTGTGATTTGTTGCCACAAACACGTCTGGCGACGCCGCGCGGCTCTAGAGGGCAGTACTGGAAGCTCTGCCACCGGTCAAGCACCTGCCACAAACAGCACACCGGACGCACCCGTTTACAATACTCAAGGTGCGGCGAGAGCGACGGCGAACAGCGGCAACTGGTCAAGCGGCTCGTTGAGCGAAACCGTACAGAACATTGTGGGATCAAATCCACAAGTGACGTACACGGAATCTGGGAAAACGATCTATACGAATCCGACCACAGGCATGTCTGTGGTGTACGACAACGCTGGAAATTACTATCGCGTGCAGAACGCTGCCGGTCAGTATCTTGATCAGAGCGGCAATGTGATCCCGAACAACGTTCCACTGATTGGTCCGAATAAGACGACGCAAACAGGCGTTCCGTCGGGTGTGCGGAATGGCTTAACGCACTTCAACAATACCGATCCGGTCAAGTAAGGGGTTATGCCATGCGGATGCAGGAATCTCTGGTGTCGATGGACGAAGGGGCGGCGCAGCTACGCTTGTCAGGCCCACTATCGGAGTGGTTGTTCTCGTCGAAATTCTGGTCTGACTTCAACGCCAAACACGGCACTATGTTCGATCAGTTTGAAGAGGACGAGGCTGACGTGACGGTGGTGAATGCAGTTGTTGAGGCTTTAGACGGGAGAATTCGTGCTTTGCGGGAACTGGATGCATGTAATGTTGAATTCGTATATCGTTGGGCATCCGAACACGAGCCCCTGACAACGAGTGTACCGAGAGAGTTGTTGCTGTCAGAGCTCGCACGGTTTCGCGACTTCCTTGTTGACGCGGTAGCGAAGAATCGCTGTGTGACCTTCTCACTTTGAGCATTCTGCGCACGGACAGCGAAGGATAGGCACTCGGGTTATTGCCCGGACAGCAGCAGTGAGACGAACCCCGGCCAAGCGCCGGGTTCGTGCTTTATGGCGTCGGCGAGCATCGCGGCGCTGTCGTCCGGTTTGTGCAATTCATGGTGGTCGTGTGTGCGGTAACGGAGGGCTAGAAAAGCCTCTTTGCGACTTCCCTGCGGAAGTCCTCGTTGCAGTGCATTTGCTTCGAAGTCTGCATCGCGCTCTGTATCCACTCGGTGGCTGAATCCCGCATTGTGTCCTGCTGCGTGACGGGCGGCGGTGCCGTGGAAATACCCGAATTGCCGCGCGGTGCCGAGCCGTCGCCGGCCGGGTTAATTGCGGATTGTTCGTTACGGTTCAACATCAAAACCTCCCCTGTTTAAGCTACACACATGACGCACGCTGCCGTGCGAGATCAAAACCATCGGTAAGCCAATGATTGTGCGCCGGAAAATGCGTCAGACAAAGTTTTTTTGCGATGTGGGCCATGCGACCTCGAATTAGCCGAAACCCCTGCGGGTAAAGGAGTCTGGCGTGTCTGCCATTGTCTGACACGGGTGCGAAAAAGGCCCGGTGAGGTGCGGGGCTCGCGATGAATGCTATCGCGTTCGCCATGGCAACCGGGGCAGTGGAAATGGGCGAGAAGCGGAGGCACGCCGGGTACGTTTACAAATCGCACCGCGATTCGAAACGTAGTCCTATGGTGCGCTTGCAGAGCCGAACGAACTGTGTCATCAAGAAAGACTCTTACAGAGCTGGGTTGATTCGGATCTCGCACTTGTCCCCGTCCAAGCGCTCGAGCGAGAGCGGAACGCCAAAATAGCCGTCGGTGTCTGCCGTTCAGGTTTCTACAAAAAAAGAGGCTCTGTGAGTTCCGGAGCCTCACGCGCTGACAAGGCGTCAGCGCCGTTTTCACATCGCCATCTGGCGTTGGTCAGCGATCCTCTCGCCAACCGTTGTCCGTTTTGACCATCGAGAGTTTGCCGGTAAAGTTCTCCTCGATACTGTCCGCGTACTGCTCGACGGCTTCGTTACCGTTAAACAAGTTATCGAGCAGTGATGAGTCGACGTTGGGGCAGGTTTGCCGCATAGCACGCTCCATCGCAGCCTTTGCAGTCCGCGGTGCGCCTGTACGAGAAGATCGCCCTCCTGCGCCAGCAGATGCGTGAACTCAAGCAGATCCGCGAGCAATTGAAGAGGCAACCGGACAAACAGCTATCCCTTACAGATCCCGATTCCCGTTCCATGAACAGCGGCGGCAAAAGAGCCGGAACAGTAGGCTACAACGTACAGGCCGCCGTGGACATGAAGCACCACCTGATCGTCGAACACGAGGTGACCAATGTCGGAGGCGATCATGGACAGCAGTACGGCGTGTCACTGCCCGAGCGACATCCCGCCCGGAGTAAGGCGCAAGGCCGACTGCGCTCGATCTTACTGAGAGGCGCATATTCCCTGCGCATCCATTTAAATGGAGGTCGCCACGGGCTCCCGCTACCGCCTCTGAGGGTCCGCTTCCGGGAAGTGTGACTTACCGGGACGGACCGGCTACGGAAGTTCGGCCACGACGTGCGGGCGACGATCGCCTGCGTTGGCCAGAGGACCGGGTTCGGCCAGGAAGCGCCAGTCGCTAGAAGCATCGGGCAGACATTCCGGTGGCCATCGCGTTCCGAAAGCGGCCATTTGACCGGTCCGCTCAAATTTCACACTCAACCCGTGTACGAGTCGGCTGTCCACGTCGCGTTGATTACACGTCGCCCCGCATCTGGGCCGCATTCGTACCACTCATGTCCGGCACATACAGGCCGGCGCGGGCCAACTGCGAGGCTTTGCGCGGGGTGCATCCTCTTACGGGATGGGTGTAATCTTGCGGATTTCGTTATTGTCATAATCCGAAAACAGCCGGGCATTCAGGTAGCTAACTGTGTGACGAAGCGTCCCGCTCGCCTCTGCGCAAAACAGCTGCAGTCTTCTTGGCTAACCAGTATCGCCATTCTTTCGTCCTTGCCCATATCACTCAGCGATCGTATTCGTGTACAAGTTGAGTAGATCTGGTTGCTATGCAGGATGTCACCAGTCCCGACCGACGATTCTTTCGAAGATATCGTCGGCTTCTCGACGCAATCTTGCCGCGTTGCTTCCCATGGCAGTGGCGAACTGAAGTTGTACTTCAAGATACTGTCTTGCATCAACGTCTATCGGTGCTCTTTCCTTCTGCTAGGCAACCGTTATGGGTTATTCGACGCCTGCCCTAGTTCAAATGGCTGTGAGTATGCTGCGGCGCGTGCGGTGCTGCCCGGGTTTTGTGCGGATTCTTGCTAGGCCGCCGACGCGGCAGATTTGGATGCTGTCTAACGCCGACCAGCATCGACGAACCAGGCTCCTTAAGCTACCACTTCGTTGGCGTCAGCAGACCGTCGTGAAATCTCGACAGCGGGAATACAGTCAACATCCGTACGTCAGTGGAATGTCATGCTCGATTCAAGTCCGTCGCGATTTGTGCCGTTATTGCCAGTGTCGAATGAGCGAGACTCCATCCAATAGTGGGAAATGTAACGTTGAAAAAAACCATATGCGCGGTCGCGCTGCTCGCGTTTGCAGGATGCGCGTCCCGACCACCGATAGCATTCGAGCCACCGGCGCCAGCAGATTGCTGCGGCTCCTGGCGACAGGTCCATTTCGAACAAATGAACTCGACCCAGGTGAGCGGCATTTCAATCAGTACCGGACGCAGTCCTACATTCGATTTTCCCGAAGGGCGCTCAACATTTGTCGCTTACAAGTTGCCTGATGTCAAGGTTAAGTCGATGACGGTTGAAACGTACGTGAGTTCGGGTTGGCTACCGATGGCCACGGTGTTTCGTCCGAGGGCCTTGTTCCTCGACGCGGGGTTTCAAGAGGCAGGAACCAGTAAGCTTGAACCAATGAAACGGGCAGCAAAGTACCTGCAAGGGGAGTATTACCAAGCAACAGCAGATGTTCCAGCGAACGCAACCTACGTTGTCATTTTCGGCGCATCTTCCGCAAATACTGACCGACTCGTGGCGTATTCCGAGAATGGCTCAATGTACGGACTTCCCAACGCCTACGAAGGCAAGATATCCATCCTGTTGAAATGAACCTACAAAAAACGTCTGCCGTTTTCCGGCTCGTCTTGTCGAACATTATCGTGGCATCGCTGCTGACGGCCTGTGTACCACATTTGCTGACGACTGATATCAACCTCCAGCCGGGCGACACTACCGCGCGACTCAGAATCCGCTTCGCGGGAGACGGAGCGTTAAGCGTCGTCCAGTTTGCTCCTTCAAAATGTTATGCGTACTCAGACCGGGCAGTCAGGTCGCTTACAACTATCAACAAAGGCGAGCACACTTTGATTGACCTCAGTCTCATTTCCACGTCGAAATTGGGCATGCCGAATGACCTGGACGGTGTTCCAAAGAACTCGTACGAGGAGATTCTGGTGAAGGCTGGAAAGCCTCTCGATTTTGGGGTTAGCTGGTTTGGCGGCGACCAATTCGTGACCTACCGTGGAAACGGAATCGGAGAGTTCGTGCCTGAGACAGGCAAAGACTATGAACTAAAGGTCGTGGTTGCCCCCGGGATGCCAATGCACCTTCTGGTCGAGGAACTGCAAGTATCCGACGGCAACATCGTGCGGGTGCCGGTGACGATGAACAAGGTACACCTGTGTGGCACCTGAGCAGCGGGATATCCGCACGGTAGTGGTGACGTCGAGCGAACAGGCGGCAGGCAGTTTGCGCCGAAGCGCCGAAAGCTGTCAGTGTCAGCCATGCCGACAGTGCTATCGCGACGCGTGAGTGTTGCATTGGTCTTTTGCTCTACTGGTGATTATTGATCTGACTGCCTGGCGCTTTTCACGGCCCCCGTTTTGTCGCGGCCTCTGCGTCAGACGACGGACATTTAGGTGCGTAATGCGTTCGCACTGGTTCGTCCAGTCCACTGTGGTCGTTCCACGTCCCATGTGGCGATCGTCCTGGCTAATTCGGCCAGGACGAGACATTCGACACCACCACCTGAATTGGTGACGATTCACGCACCTCAAGCGATCGAGATTATAAAAGCGGGGCAAATTTGCCGACGATGCTTGATCTTGCCAACGTTGATGACATCGATTACGGCTCATGCGAAGGACAGACGAGCCGGTCTTACGCGTTCCGGACCGGTGATGCGTGCCTCGGTGAACTTAATCTTGGATTAGCTGTCAGCAACGGTCTTCAAATCTACAATCGCTGCATGGCCATTTTCGCGATGAACTTGCAACCCTTTTCCGGAACACAAATTTTGGTTAAAAATCGATGGATCGGAGTGGCATTCGCGCTTTGCAGCGCTAATGCCTGGGCGCAATTTGACGGCGCGAACAAAAATGATATTTTGACCGTCTCGGGGCCTTTGCAGATCGTCAAGCTTGCGCGCCCTGCGCCGGACGGCGCGAACTTCAGAGCGACTTTGAACGGTTCGCCGTTCGACCAGCTTTACGGTCTCCGCTTCATTTACTATACCGATTCGCCTGCGGAAGGCAAACCCGCCTCGCGCGTCGTCATTGAAGACTTTATTAATGGTTTTTCAGACGCACCGTCGGTCATCCTGTACGACTTCCAAAAGAAGCCAGCTACCGCGTTGCCCATCAGTGACAGGCTCGATGTCGACGACGTTCGCTGGACCAATAATTCCGTTGAGCTGAGTGCAAACGGCCAGTGGTTTGCATTCTCAGGTCACAAGTTGACCCGCATTCACCCCGTAGGCCAATGACAACGACGCCCGAAGATTTTCGATTCTCGTTTTTTCCGCGTGGTTGGCTATTAGATACGGTCTCCAGCCGATACTCAGGGCGCTAACGAGTGAAACTAAAGACGACCATACATGAAAATAGCGATCAAGCACATGATGCGCGCCGTCGGGGGCTGCCTTTTGGTTCTTACAGCGGCGTGGCTTTTCATATCGACCGATATACCTCGCGCGCCAAGCGTGCCGCCCGGGAGCCGTGAGTGGATCGCCTACGTTAGTGACCGTTATTTCGACATTTCGGATGGGGAAGGACACGGCCCCGATCCGGGGAGCGAGGAATGGCTGCACAGCGTGGAGAGGCAAGCGAAACTTCAAGACCACAACGATCTTCCATTTATCGAAGGCTGCAAGATGGTCCAACAGCAGCTCTTGCGGCATGTTTTCATCCTCAACCGGCCACTGGGCTGGATTTTCATGCTGTGAAAGAGACTGATGGGGATGGGTTAAGCCCCGCGAGGAAAAGACTGGAGCCTTTCAGTCTCGCGCTTGTCGGCAGGACACTCTCCGCTCGTACGCGACTCGCCGCGCGGGAGAGTGCTGCTTTGCCAGTCATTCTGCGTGGGCCGTAGGCACGCGTGCAATCGGCGCCTCGACGTTTCTTCCAATTCACTTTTCTGCCGGGGCTTAGGCGAGCCGTAACTTCGCCGGTTCGAACGGAGCAGCTATGACTGTCCGCTAACGAGAATCCCAGAGGTCCGCTCCGGGTCCGCGTGCTGCTGATCGCGACCGTGCGAGATTCGGGCGGTCTATGGCGTCTTGCATGAGGTAGAGATCGTTAACGGTTACCGCCCTCCTAGCCGGTGATGCATTGGGCATTCAGACAAACGCGGACCGCGCTGATCCTGGCAATCAGTCGATCGTGACGGCGGCGTCAATGCTCGTGACCGGCCTGATTGCCGGTGCGACGGGCGAAAATGTCCAAGGTGCGGCCGCTGCGGCGCAGAACGAGGCTCTAAACAACTATCTGTCGAAGAAGCAGGAGGCCGACAAAGCGGCCGCGGACCAGAATTGCGGGTCGAATTGTGACCAGGTCGATGCGGCGTTCAAGAGCCTGTCGGATGCAAATAACGCTGCTCTCGCATCGTGTCTCGCTAAAGGAAGCTGTCGAAGGACTGGGTGACGTCGGTACTGGGTAATCTTGACCCTGCATCGCCAGCGTATCAGGCGGTTCTCAAGGCGCAAGCCAACGGGACGTTGACAACTGCTGTTGCTGGAGTGAATCGGACAACTGGGCAGGTTATCGCGGTCCCTGTCAAAATTAGCCAATAGTAGGAAACGAGTGAATCATGGGAAAAACTGACAACACGAAGGATCTGCAGGCAGGCATTGCGCACGTGCAGGCTCACCAGCAGGTACTGTCTGACAACCTGGAATTGTTTTTGAAGCACGTTCAGAACGGGACAGGCGACGTATATTCGTGTTTGCTTAGCTTGCGTAGTCATGCTGCCGCATGTTCGCTGGTGGCGTGGTCCGTTAATCGGGATCTAGGTCTGTTCAAGCAGTGGTCCTATGTGGAAGGAAAGCTTTCGCGGATACTTTTTCAGCAGCAGCCGCGCAATTGGTATCCCGCTTATTTGTTGTTGGGCCCGTTGCTGTCCGATCATGAGCCATTGATTAATTGGTTCGCGCACTATGAGCTTCCTTTCGATGAGAGTCGAGCCGACGATATTTCAACCGCTGACTTTCACGGATATCAGGCGCTCTTAGCGATACGGGGCGATTGGGATTTACTGGAGGAGCGGTGTTTGCGAATTCTCAACAATCCAGTCACCGCGCAGAAAAAGTATGAGATCGATCATCGCTTTTATCTTGCCCTCGCACGTGGCGATCTGGGCGGCATGGAGTCCGCGCTGGAGGAGCTGACTTCGCCAAAGATAGCACGCGTTCGCAACGTGGAGCAGGCGTTTGGTTTCACTAAAAAGCTAATAGGAACGCACGCGGTAATCTACGCAAAAATCGCGTGGCGACACGGATACAGGGTGCAGCTTTCGTCTCCGTTTGTACCCGTCGAATGGTTGCCGGTGGCTCCGTTGGCGTCTTACGAGGATCCCTATGATTTTATGAAGAACTTCGACATTAATATGCCGGTGGGCTAGTCTCGACCGGCCGCAACAGTGATAGTCAGCTACGATGGCGGGACCGCATCGTCTGCGTTAAACCAATTTCTGAGTGACCTTGCAGGTGCACAAGGTCGTTAGAGGGTCCATGTTGGATTTCCCAACCGACGTGCCTAATCTGTTTGAAAAAGTACAGGCACAGGATTGGGAACGCTTGCTTGTCGATCGAGGTAGCGGCATCGGTAGACCAACCTGGCAAACGACAAGCGACGCCGTCGGCCTGGTACTCCAGATGTGAGGGCCTTCCGGTGACCTGACACATGTCTTCCTGCGGAAGGCGCACGATCCAGCTCGCGTCGCTCGACTACGAGCGCTTTCTGATTCTCGAACGTTGCGATCTCGCAGTTCGCTGCGGGGAGTCCGTACGCTGCTACGATTTTCGAGCACAGCCATTCGTTCTCGATTGAGGTCCGCATGTCCGCCTGCATGTTCCCAACCAGACCGAGCGGGAGCTTGAAGATATGCGTGGTCGGCGTGCTGCCAGTCGGGTAGATCCACTGTTCGTCGTGGCGAAGCAGCGCCGTTTTTTCCTGAGCCCCGGCAATCGATAACCTTAAATCCGCGCCGCTGTCGCATTGGCCGAGCGGCGCCGCTGAGGTGGCATTGCGCAGAAGCAACGCGATCTGCGGCTCGGATAACGGCGTTCCGGAGATGTTGTAAAGGTCGGTGGGTTGCTCGTCAGGCGGCAGTAGTTGGATCGCGCCGACGCAGTCACGGCCAAGCGCTACCAGCAGGTCGAATGCGTTCGTGCTGCCCGTGCGATGCCGTTGAGCCAATCGCCGGCGTATCGTATCGCTATCGGTATAGCAGATTGTCGAAGAATGCGTTGACTACATCGCCACGGTACGTTTGGTTCCCGGGCGTGAACGGCATCGATAGGGAAAGGGGACGCCCCTGTTCGTCTCCGAGCCACTTGTCGAAATAACTCAGGCGGTCGCCGTCCCGTGCTTTTTCCCAGTAGCCGACGGGCAAGCCGTTCATCCAGATGTTGAGCCGTTGTGTCTGAGAGCGGCGTGCCATGGTTACCAGTTTTCCCGTTTCTTTCCGGTCTTGGTTGCCCCGAGGGGATGCTGCGAACTCGACGCTTTCCGGGTTCGGCCCGAGTGGTTGGCCACCGACTGAGATTTCGTTTTCCTGGCGGCGGGGACGTGTTGTTGAAGCTCCGGCGTCTCGCCCTGCGCTGGTTCGCCGTCAGGCGCCGACGACGTCTGACTCATACGCAACTCCACGTTCAGCAAACGCATGACCTTAAAAAGCCGTGCGACGCTTGCCGATGCCGGATTGGCTTCCAGTTGCGCGTAGCTTTGCTGCGTGATGCCTAGCAGTCCGGCCACGGCGGCCTGTGTGAGTCCAGCAGACTTGCGGAAGCCCAGCAGAATGGGGCGGAGCTGACTTAGCGTCTTGATAGCGTAATCCATCGGATTTTCTTCAGGCTCGTACAGTCTCTGAACTGTGTCATGGAAATACAGACAATAGACTGTAATTTACCTATACAGGTTTTAGTTTGTATTTTCAATTTACAGATCACAGCCTGTTAAGACATAGCATAAAATCAATCGATGAACACGAGTTCACGGAAGCGCGAATAGCCTTGGTCCGCTTCATGCCCGCTCCCAGCAGCCCCAACGAGTCTGCGGTATAAATACCTCCCGCCTCACCCGCAAACCCCCAACACAAAACATGTCCCACTACTTCTACAACCCCGCCACCGGCCACGGCCTTCCGCACGACCCGTTCAAGGCCATCGTCGCTCCGCGCCTGATCGGCTGGATTTCCTCCCGCGCCACCGACGGCACGTTGAACCTCGCGCCCTACAGTTTTTTCGGCGCATTCGCCAGCTCCCCGCCGATCATCGGCTTCTGCAGCGAAGGCCGGAAAGACAGCATCGCCAACATCGAGGCCACTGGCGAATTCGTCTGGAATCTGTCCAGCAAGCCGCTCGCCGAGCAGATGAACCGCTCCTCCGCGCCGGTCCCGTCCCACGTCGACGAATTCGAACTCGCGGGCCTTACACCTGCACCGGGTCGCAACGTAGCCGTGCCGCACGTCGCCGAATCGCCGGCCGCGCTCGAATGCAAGTTGCTGCAAGTGGTCCGTCTGCATACCCTCGACGGCAAGCCCATGGACAACTACCTGTCGCTAGGCCAGGTAGTCGGCGTCCACATCAACGAGGCCTACCTGAAAGATGGCCTGTTCGACACCCACGCCGCGCAGCCGATCATGCGCGCCGGCTACCGCGCCGACTACGCCGATATAGGCGAAATGTTTCAGATGTTCCGCCCAACCGCATAAGCACCCAAATCGGCACCCAAAGCATTTGAATCACCTCGCGCCGCGCCATGCGGCGCGGCGCCCATCTGATCGCCTCCGCGAAACACAAAGCCAACGCCCCGCAAACTGGCCCGCTTGATGCTTGCAACCGACGCTCCAACGCGTCGTTTTCAACTGCCGGCTCACTCAAGAGGAGCGCGATCATGTCCACCGAATTCGCCACGCAGTTCAGCCATATCCGTCCGCAAGACACGTCCTACGTGGATCAGGGCTTACGCGATTTTTTTCTGTACCGGGATTTAGGCATCGCGCAGGCAACCGGCGGCAAGGTGCTCGCGCAACTCGTCAAGGCGAATCACGCACCAGAGCAAGGCACCGGTTGGCACCGCCATGAAGCCGATTTCCACATTGTGATCATGTTGAAGGGCTGGGCGCGCTTCATGTACGGCGACAAGGAGACGCTCGTCGCCGCCGGCGATTGCGTGCATCAGGCGCCGGGCATCGTCCACTATCTGTTCGATTACTCGGAGGATATGGAGTACATCGAAATCGTGTCGCCGGCCGATTTCAAGTCGATTGAAGTCGAAGGCCCGTGCGAAGTGCCGGCGGTGAAGCCGTGGAAGAGCGCCGTGACTTGACTCACGATTGCGTCGCGGGTGGCCGCCGGCGCGGTGCCCGTGACGCCTGCTGAGTCTTGGCGGCAGAGCCGGAGCCAACCCCGTTCGACGTGGTGGTCACCGCCGGCGCCGAATCCACCTCGACATCAACCACTGCAGCAGCGGCCGGGGCTGACGCGATCGCTTCCGAAGCGGCAGCCGCCGACACCGGTTGAATCGTCCGCGCCCGCGAACTCACCACCACGGCACGCGGTTCATTGTCGTAGATCACTGCCCGGACACGCGGATAAATCTGCCGTTCCCACCGATGTCCATTGAACACGCCATAGTGCCCCACGCCGGTCTGCACATGATGCGTCTTCAGATACGGCCGCAACTTGTCGCACATGTCCTGCGCAGCGAGCGTCTGCCCAACCGCGCAGATATCGTCTTTTTCGCCCTCGACGGTCAGCAGCGCAGTACGGCGAATCTTTGAAGGCTCCACGAGCCGGCCTTTCACCTCGAGTTCGTGCAACGGCAACGCATGTCGCTGAAAAACAGTGTCGACCGTTTCCAGATAGAAATCGGCCGTCAGGTCCATCGTGGCGAAGTATTCTTCGTAGAAAGTGTGGATCGTGTCGGCCTTCGCGGGATCGCCTTTGGCGCGCTCGTAGTACATGCTCTCGAATGATTCGAGATGACGGCCGAGGTTCATCGACATAAACGCGGTCAATTGCACGAAACCGGGGTACACGCGACGATGTGCGCCCGCAAAACCAAACGGCACCGCGCTGATCAGGTTCTGCTCGAACCACTCAATCGGTTTGCTTTTAGCCAGTTCGTTGACGCGCGTCGGATTGATGCGAGTGTCGAGCGGACCCGCCATCAGCGTCATGCTGGCGGGCTGCGCGGGGTTGTCGTCGGCGGCCATGAGGGCGACTGCGGCCAACGCGGCGACCGTCGGCTGACACACCGCCAGCAGATGCGCGCCCGGCCCGATCGTCTCGGTGAAGTCGATTACATGCTGCACGAATTCGTCGAAGCCGAAGCGGCCCTGGCTTAGCGGTACATCGCGCGGGTTGTGCCAATCGGTGATATAGACGTCGTGCTCGGCCAGCATCGTGCGCACGGTGCCGCGCAGCAGCGTCGCGAAGTGGCCGGACATGGGCGCGATCACCAGCACGCGCGGCTGCGGATGAGAAAGAGAGGCATCCTTCCGGAAATGCAACAGCGAACAGAACGGCGTGTGCGCCGCCACTTCCTCGACGATTCGCACTGATTTGCCTTCCGTCATCACGCTGTCGATATCGAACGGCGGCCTCACAGGCGTAAGTCCGGCGAGCGTCAGCAACTCGCAGGCCGCGCGTATCGAGCGTCCATGCGACGTGTCGCCAAATGCAGGCCACGCATCGAGCGAATGATTCATCAGTGCCGCGCCGTGCCGCATTGGCAGCATCGTGTCAGCGAAAGCCTGATATGTGGAATATGCGAACAGGTTCATAACCTTCGCACGAATGCAGAAAAGGAAGGAGCCCGAATATAGGCAAGTCATGTGCCAATTACGTGGCCGCGTGACGCAGCCGTCGCTGCACGTTGGCATAGCATTTGCGCGGGTTGTTGCAACGGGCCGAATTTGCCGCGCTTTGGTGCGTCCGCGCACGACAACGTGCATGCGCATTGTCAGACGTCGGCGGAACGCCTCATCTGGAGGAGAAACGTATGGCGAATACCACGCTCACCATCAGCAGCAAGAACTATTCGTCATGGTCGCTGCGGGGCTGGCTGCTGACAAAGTTCAGCGGCTTGCCTTTCGAAGAGATCGTGATGCCGATCGACGATCCCGCCGCGCGCGCCGAATTGCTGCTGTTGTCGCCGTCGATCCTGGTGCCGTGTCTCTTTCACGACGGCATCAAGATCTGGGACACCCTGGCGATCGCCGAGTATCTGAACGAGTTGAAACCGGAAGCGGCGCTCCTGCCGAAAGACATCCGCGCGCGGGCGCATTGCCGCTCGATTTGCGGTGAGATGCATTCGGGCTTTGCTTCGCTGCGTTCGGCTTTGCCGATGAACCTGAAAGCGCATTTTCCGGGCTTCAAGGTCTGGGCTCGGGCGCAATCGGATATCGACCGCATCGTGACGATCTGGAGCGAGTGTCTGCAACAGTACGGCGGCCCGTTTCTGTTTGGCGAGCGTAGCGCGGCGGATGCGATGTACGCGCCGGTGGTGACGCGCTTCGTGACCTACGACGTCAAGCTGGACCCTGGGATCGTCGATTATGGGCAACGCATTATGGCGCTGCCTGAAATGCAGCAGTGGATCGCGGATGCGCAGCAGGAAGTGGAAGAGATCGACGAACTGGATGTGGAGTTCTGATAACGTCGCGCAACGCTGAAAACCGCCGCCGCAGGCCAATATTGGCGCGGCCCGATGCCCCGCGCCAATGCAAAGGCAAACCTCAATCCCGCCCTGCTTCCAGCTTGAACACGCTAACTACCTGCGCAAGCCGCGCGGCCTGATCGCGCAACTCGGCTGCGGCGAGTTCCGCCTCGCCGACAATCGTCGCATTCTGCTGGGTCGCTTCACCGATCTGCGTGACAGCGAGATTGACCTGCTCGATGCCGCCCGATTGCTCGCGTGACGCCACGCTGATTTCCGCCATGATCGCGCGCACCTGGCCGACCTGTTGAACGATGCCTTGCATGGTCGAACTGGCTTCTTCGGCGATGCGGAAACCGCTTTGCACGGTCGCCGTGGAGGCGGCGATCAGCCCCTCGATCTCCTTGACCGAAGCCGCGCTGCGCTGGGCGAGCGCGCGCACTTCCGAGGCCACCACCGCGAAGCCCTTACCGTGCTCGCCGGCACGCGCGGCTTCAACGGCGGCGTTCAACGCGAGAATATTGGTCTGGAACGCAATGCCTTCAATCACGCTGGTGATCTCGGCGATTTTCTGCGACGAGCGGCTGATCTCGCCCATCGTCGAGACCACGCGTTCGACGGCGCGGCCGCCCTCGAGCGCGGCGTCCGCGGCATGCGTGACGAGCGTGTTGGCTTGCGCGGCGTGATCGGCGTTCTGCTGCACGGTCGAGG
This sequence comes from Paraburkholderia fungorum, assembly GCF_902833645.1. Lineage (GTDB taxonomy): Bacteria > Pseudomonadota > Gammaproteobacteria > Burkholderiales > Burkholderiaceae > Paraburkholderia > Paraburkholderia fungorum. The sequence goes on along the minus strand of NZ_CADFGE010000001.1, from coordinate 221,138 downwards.
TGATCTGTTCCATGCTGGCGGCCGTTTCTTCGAGGCTGCTTGCCTGGGTCGCAATCCGCGCGGCGATGTTGCCACTGCCGGTGGCGATCTTTTCGGTGCCCTCCGACATGTCCGTCGACGCATTGCGCACTTGCGAAACAATGCGCGCGAGGCCTTCGCCGATGCCGTCGATCGACTGCATCAGGCGGCCGATTTCGTCGGCGCGTGCCTTCGTACCGTTGGCGCCCTTGGCCACGCGCACGCTCAGATCGCCCGAGGCGAAGCGCTCAGACGCCTTCGCGGCTTCATCGAGCGGACGGCTCACGAGGCGGCGCACGGCAATCAGGAACACGATCGCGAACACGCCGACCAGCACGAAACCGATCAGCAGGAACCGGTTGCGCGTGGCGCTCACCTCCGCCATCACCTCGTCGCGCGGCGCAACGCCGCCTACCAGCCATTGCCACTGCGGCACCGTGATGAACGACACGAATTTGTCGCGCGCGTTGTGCTCGCCGAGCGTGGCGTCGGCGGAGCTGAATTCGAGCTGGCCTTCCTTCATGTCGAGCATTTGCTGATACGGCGCGTTCGCGTTGTCCGCGTTCTGGCCGGCGGCGGCCGGATGCACGATCAGCTTGCCGCGATCCGCGCCCGTCGAGGCGTTGACCACGAAGTAATAGCCGCTGTCGCCGATTTTCAGTTGGCGGATACCGTCTTCGACCGACTGGATTTCCTTGTCCACGTTCACGCCGACGAACAGCGCACCGATCACGCGGCCGCTCGCGTCCGTGACCGGTCGATATTGGGTAATCCAACGTTTGCCAAAGAGCGTGGCAAGTCCCGTATACGATTTGTTCGCGAGAATCGGCGCGTATGCGGGCCCCTTGCGGTCGAGCAGCGTGCCGATCGCGCGCGAGCCGTCCTGTTTCTTCAGCGAAGTCGTCACGCGGACGAAATCGTCGCCGCTGCGGGCGAACACGGTGGCCACCGCGCCGCTGCGTTCGAGAAACTGGTCGGGAATCGAGAAGTCCATGTTCAGGACTTTGTCGCCGGCCTTGATGGTCGGCGTGGCGACGCCATTGACGTCGATTTTCTGGCTTTCGTCGAGCGTGTAGCCGGTGGGCAGGAAACTCGCGAATAGTGACGTCGAGCGATCGACTTCGGCAGACAGCGCTTCGTCGAACAGCGTGATCATGGCCGCAATCGAGCGGTCTTTATCGGCAATGCGCTGCAGGACCTGATCGCTGACCTGCTGGCCGGCGCTGCGCGTGAGCGCCCACGTAAAGGCGGCGAAAATCAGTGCCACCAGCGCGCACGACAGTACCGCGAGCCGGGCGCCGACGCTGGCGCGGCGCAAAGAGAGAAATTCCATGGGTATTCGGCGTAAAGGAAGACATGTGGTGTGCAAGCCATGTGAATACATGGTTTACACCTATGTCAGGATTACGGCCGAATCGCGCACATCTTTAGAGATTTCGAAGGCTTTTCGTAATGTATCGACGTATATTGCCGTTACCGTGCCGACGCGCCGCGCCAGGTGCGCAGCAGTAGCGCGTTGGTGACCACGCTGACGCTCGAAAACGCCATCGCTGCACCGGCTAACATCGGATTGAGCAGGCCGAAGGCGGCCAGCGGAATACCGATCAGGTTGTAGACGAACGCCCAGAACAGGTTCTGCTGGATCTTCCGCCAGGTACGCCGCGAAATGTCGAAGGCGTCGGCTACCAGCGCCGGATCGCCGCGCATCAGCGTGATGCCGGCCGCCTGCATGGCGACGTCGGTGCCGGTCGCCATGGCGATACCGATGTCGGCGGCGGCGAGCGCGGGGGCGTCGTTGATGCCGTCGCCCACCATCGCGACAATGCCGGCGCTGCGGATCTTCAGGTCGCGGATCACGCGGGCTTTGTCGTCGGGCAGCACTTCGGCATGGAATTCGGCGATGCCGAGCGCCTGGGCGACGCTTGCCGCACTGCCTTGGTTATCGCCGGTGACGAGCACGCTTTTGATACCCATCTGGGCGAGCCGTTCGACCGCCGCGCGCGCGCTCGGTTTGACGGTGTCGCCGAAGGCGATCAGCGCGAGCGCGGCGGGTGCCTGCGGCGCTCGCCGCATCAGCCAGGAGACGGTGTTGCCGGCGGCTTCGAGTTGTTTTGCGCGCTCGGCGAATGGCGCTGGTAACACGATGCCGAGTTCGTTGAGCCAGCGCGTGCTGCCGAGCGCGAGCGTACGGCCGTCGACGTCGGCTTCCACGCCGCGCCCCGGCACCGCGCGTGCGGCGCTGGCCGTGAATGCCGCAACCGGCGTAATTGACGCAAATGACGCAACCGGCGACTCCGTTGCGGCCTGCACCACGGCCCGCGCCAACGGATGATCGCTATGCCGCTGCACGGCTGCGGCGAGCGCGAGCGCCTCGTCGCGCCCGATGCCGTCGAGCGCTTCGAACGCTGTCACCGACGGCTGACCGAGCGTCAGCGTACCGGTTTTATCGAACGCGACGATATTCACCCGATGCGCGGTTTCCAGCGCCTCGGCGTCCTTGATCAGCACGCCGCGCCGCGCGGCGACGCCGGTGCCGGCCATGATGGCCGCGGGCGTTGCCAATCCGAGCGCACACGGGCAGGCGATCACCAGCACGGCGACCGCGTTCAGTATCGCGGTTTCACCGCCCGCACCGGCAATCAGCCAGCCCACCAGTGTGAGCGCCGCAATCGCCAGAATCGCCGGCACGAAGATTTCGCTGACACGATCGACCAGACGCTGTATCGGCGCCTTCTCGGCCTGCGCGCTTTCCACGAGGCGAATGATTCGGGCAAGCGTCGTTTCCGCGCCGATCGCGGTGGTCGTCACCGCAATCGCGCCTTCGCCGTTGATCGAACCGGCGGTCACCGGATTGCTTGCCTGCTTCGGCACCGGCAAGCTTTCGCCGGTAATCAGCGACTCGTCGATATGGGTGCGGCCTTCGAGCACCGCGCCGTCGACCGGCACACGTTCGCCCGGACGCACGATCACCACCGTGCCGACCCGAACTTGCGCGAGCGGCACTTCGCGTTCGTCCGCGCCGACGCGAATGCGTGCCCGGTCGGGGCGCAACGCGTTAAGCGCGCGGATCGCGTCCGTGGTCTGGCGCTTGGCGCGCGCCTCGAGCCATTTGCCGAAGCGCACCAGCGTAATCACCACCGCCGACGCTTCGAAATACAGATGCGTCATGTCGCCGCCATGGGTCGCCAGTTCGTAGACGCTGATCCCATAGGCCGCCGACGTGCCGAGCGCCACCAGCAAGTCCATGTTCCCGGCGCCGGCCCGCACCGCCCGGTAAGCCGCGCGATAGAAGCGCGCGCCGAATACGAATTGCACGATCGAGGCGAGACTGAACTGCAGCCAGGGAGACAGCATCGCGTGCAAGCCGAACCATTCGCCGACCATCGGCAGCAGAAGCGGCAGCGTCAGCACGGCGGAGACGACAACGGCCGCCAGTTCGCGGCGGGTCTGGTTGCATTTGCTTTGCGCGACTGAGGCGAGCGCGGCCGTGTCGGTGACGCAAGCCGCTGCGTCCGGCGGCGCCATTAGCGTCGCCTCGTAGCCCGCTTTTCTGACTGCGGCGATGAGCGCGTCGGTGTCGGCGCCCGCGCCCGTCTGGTCTGGATTGACGCTCGCCGTTTCGGTCGCCAGATTCACCGACACGTTCGCGACGCCCGGCACCTTGGCGAGCGCCTTCTCCACGCGCATCGCGCATGAGGCGCAGGTCATCCCGCCGATTGCCAGTTCCGTGGCCCGCGAGCCTGGCGCCGGCGTGGTGTCCCGTGGTGCCGACACTGTGGCTTCGTAGCCCGCTTTGCGCACGGCGCCGGCGAGCGTTTCGGGGTCCACTGCTGCGTCGCTGTCGACGCTGGCCTTTTCAGTGGCGAGATTCACCGACGCGCGCGTGACGCCCGGCACTTTGGCGAGCGCCTTCTCCACGCGCATCGCGCACGAGGCGCAGGTCATCCCGCCGATGTCGAGTTCGGTGGTTCTGGCGGGCGTAGCGTCCGCGGGACGCTGGGGTGTGGCAAGTTCTGTCATGGCAGGAAAGGCTCGTCGCAGCATTGGGCCGCATCATGAACCCAGTATTGACCTTCCCATAATGGGAAGGTCAAGGATGTTTTTGTCGCACGACGGTAGACCAGGCCGGTGAGCAAAAAGCTCACAATGGCGGCGGAGCGTCCAGCATCGCCTGCCCAACGGCTTTCTGTTCGTCGCTCGTGCGCGCCAGCAGCGTTTCGGCCGCGCCGCGCCGGTCGGCGGCTTCCTTGTTCTGACCGAGTTTCCATTTGCCGACCAGTCGCGTGACCTCGATCTCGAGACCCACAATCGCCCGCAGCATCTGGGCAATATAGTCGGCCGGCGCGTCGCCCATCTTCCAGGGTACCGGTTCGCCGGCTTCCATCTTGCGGGTGAGCCGCGCGACCAGGCCGCGCAAGAACGCCTCGTCGTCGCGCACCACAATCCGGCCGTGCGCGTGCACCACCATATAGTTGTAAGTCGGCACCTGGCGATGCGTCTCGTGCTTGCTCGGATACCAGGTCGGCGAGATGTAGGCGGCGGGGCCCTGGAAAATGACGAGGGCTTCCGGGTTGGCGGCGACTTCCTGCCAGACCGGATTGGCCCGGGCGACGTGAGCGCGGAGGATGCCGTGGGTTTGGGTGACGCCGTCAACCCCTCCGGGAACTGGTTTTGCGTCGAACTCGAATGGCAAATGGTTCGCATCGAGCCCATTCGGTCCGTGAGTAACCAGCGCGCCGAACGGCTGCCCGGCGATCAGGCTGTGGAGAACCTCCGGGCGGTTCTCTTCGAAATGGGCGGGCATATACATAAAACGCTCCGGGGAATAAAGGACAGCGAGTGGCCGGGATGGGCGGCCAACCGGCAGGCAGGAACCGACGTGGGAGTGACAAAACCGTTCACGCACCGCAAATGGTGTCCGCGCGCGCATTACAACGCGCTATTGCTGCCTTTGCGCTTGCCTGGCGAACAAGGATACGATACAACCCGATGTTGTCGGCAACACAAGCTGCGGACTCGCTGCGCCTGGCTTTGGGAGGCCACGCAAACAGGTTTCGCCGCGAACCGACGCCTCCCTTAGGACCGCACGTTCTGCCACCTGAACGAATGATAAAAAATCGCCAAGAACTGTTTTCGCTTCACTGGACCTGCGCATCGCTCGCAGGCCTCGCATTTCTGGCTGGTTGTGCGTCGACTCCGTCCACGACGCAGAAAACCACCGGCTGGATCAAGGACGAAGTTGCCGATTCGTATGTGTTCGGCTATCCGCTGGTGCTGATGGGCGTCGCGCGCGACGCGGCGGTTGGCACCGACCCGGGCCAGGCACCGATCAATACCTTGCGCCACGCCCAGGCCTTGCCGCCGATCGGCGCAGCCAATCCATTGCAGCCGAGCCTCGATACGCTCGATTCGACCGGCTGGCTGGACGTCGGCAGCGAACCGGTGATCGTGGCGCTGCCCGACTCGCACGGCCGCTACGTCGATGCCCGCGTGCTCGACATGTGGACCAATGTGGTGTGGTCGACCAGCTCACAATTTGCCACCCGCGCTGCGGGCATCAAGGCGCAAACGATTGCTTTCGTCGGCCCGGGCTGGCAGGGCGATCTGCCCAGGGGTGTTACGCGCGTCGACGTGCCGACCCGCAACGCATGGGTGAGCGTGCGTATCCAGTCGAACGGCACCCGTGACCTTACCGCGGTGCGCAAGCTGCAGCGCGCGATTCGCGTTGTGCCGCTGAGCGTCTACGCCGGCGGCACGCGCTCGGCGTCGATCGCGGCGCCGCGCAGCACGGCCGCCGATGCCGCGGTGGCCGCTTCCGGCACACCGGCCGCGCAAGTTGCCGCGCTCGACGCGAACGGTTTTTTCAGCCGGCTCGCGCAAGCGCTGCCGGACAACCCGCCAACGCCGGCTGACCCGCACGCGCTGAAAATCCTTTCCGATTTCGGCGTGACGCCAGGCGAGCCGGTGAAGTTGCCGAACTCGCCCGATGTGATTGCCGCGGGTCTCGCCGAGGGGCATGAGCGCGTCGTCACGCCGCCGTCCAATCTGCTGAGCAGCAATGGCTGGAGCTGGTTCGGCGACGGCGTCGGCAATTACGGCCCTGACTATGCGATGCGGGCCTACGCTGCGGCGACCCAGCCGGGCATCGGCACGAAGGACGACGAAGTGCGCGCAGTCGTCACCCAGGACAGCGACGGCCATGCGCTCAACGGTGCGAACCGCTACGTGATCCACTTCGCGCCGAATCAGTTGCCGCCGGTGCGTGGTTTCTGGTCGATCACCGCGTACACGAAGGACGGTGCGTTAGGGGAAAGCGCGCCGGCGCGTCTGGCGGTTGGCGATCGCAACGGTGCGCGCCGCAATCGCGACGGTTCGCTCGACGTGACGGTGTCCTCGGTGCGCAGCAGGAGCGGCAACTGGCTGCCGGCGCCGCGCGCCGATCTGCAACTGGTGCTGCGCTTGTACGCTCCTAAGCCGCAAGCGACTGACGGCAGCTGGCAACCACCGGCCGTGGTGCGCCAGTGAAATGGCGGCAATGCAGTTCGCGAGTGAAAGACCTCAATGAAATACCTTGGCGATATGCGTCGCTAATGTGACAGCCATGCATGAATGACGCATAAATCGCCCATGTCCGCCACTTTGTGCCGGCGGACATGGGCAACGGCAGCATGCAACAATATGTAAGCTGCGTCTGACATTGCTACCCCGCGTAAGATTCACCACTTATACTGCCGCTTGCGGGATTTTCGTTTCGCGGCGGGCTTGCCGCCGCATTACCCAAGACCGAGCATGGCAAGCCTCAACAAAGCATCAATCGCTTCTTCCATGCAGACCGTGCGCAATGTCGCGCAGTCACGCCGCACCCGGCGTGTCATCACAGGTCTGCTGATCTTCCTCTTATTGTTCGGTCTGCTGGGTTTTTTCGCGGCACCGCCATTGATTCGCCACATTGCCGAGCAGCAACTCAGCAAGCAACTCGACCGGCCTGCCACGATTGGCCGCATCGCGCTCAATCCGTACACGCTCAAACTCGAAGCCGATCGCGTGCATATTGGCGAGCGAGGCGGCGCGGGCGTCTTCGTCGATATTTCGCGGCTTATCGTGAAGCCGTCGTGGAGTTCACTGTTTCGCGCAGCACCGATCATCGACGAAGTGCAGCTCGATTCACCGCGTTTTCATATCGTTCGCTATGATGCGCAGCGCTTCAATTTCACCGACCTGATCGAGAAATTCTCGAAGCAGCCGGCCAAGCCTGATAGCAAGCCGACGCTCTTTTCGGTGTCGAACATTCGCCTCGAAAATGGCCAGATCACGTTCGACGACAAGCTGCTCGGCGTCACGCACGTGATCGATCAATGGAAGCTGGGCATTCCGTTCATTGCCACGCTGCCTTCGAAAACCGATATCTTCGTCGAGCCGTTGCTGCGTGCGCGGATCGACGGCAGCCCGCTCGCTATCGACGGCAAGACCAAGCCGTTTGCCGCTTCGCGTGAATCGGAAGTGTCACTGCGCTTCGACGGGCTCGATGTGCCGCGGCTCATTTCCTATGCGCCGACCAAATTGCCGGTGGTTGTGCAGAGCGGCAAACTGTCCACCGATCTCAAGCTCAATTTCGTAGTCTCCAACGACGCGCCTTCGTTGCGGGTGGCGGGCACGGTCGATTTGAACGACGTGGACATACGCGACCAGAGCAAGGCGCCGTTCTTTGCCGCGCGCACGGTGCATGTGGCCGCCGCGACGCTCGAGCCGCTGAAGAGCCTGTATCACTTCGACGATATCCGCATCGATGCGCCGAGCGCCAGTCTTGCGCGTGATAAAAACGGCGTGTTGAGTGTCGAGAAAATGTTCACGCCTGAGCCTGCCGCTCATGCATCCGTTCCGGCGTCGGCTGCGGCCGCATCCACAACGGCAAAAAATGCGGCGAGCGCGCCCGCTGCGGCATCCGGTGCAAGCGCCCCCGTCGCCGCATCCGGCGCAAGCGCGCCGGAAAAAACCGCGCAGCCGCTGGACCTCTCGATCAAGCGTTTTGCGATCAACGACGGCACCGTCAACGTTCACGACGAAGCCGCCTCGCGGCCTGTCGAGCTTGGCCTGCAAAAACTGGCCGTCACGCTGACTGATTTTTCGACGCTCGCGACTGCTCCCGCGCACTACACGCTCAATACCAACTTCAAGGACGCTACCGGCTCGCTCGGCGTGGCCGGTGCGTTCGGCCTCGTCGCGAAGACCGCCAGCGCAAAGCTCGATCTCAAGTCGCTGCCATTGCCGCCGCTGCAGCCATACCTCGATACGGCGACCGCGGCGCAAGTTGTCGACGGTGCGTTGTCTGTCAATGCGAATGTCGACGCGAACTGGTCGAAATCGCCGGTTGCTGTGATGGTCAGCGATACGCAACTGAATCTGCAATCGCTCAAACTCGCGGCGCGCGGCAGCAAGGCGCCAGCCGTCTCGCTCGCGCAAGGTCAGGTGACGATCAAGCAGGTGGACGTGGCGGGACGCACGGCCGACATCACCGGCGTCGATACGACCGGCCTGGCGGTCAATGCTCAGCGTCTGAAAGACGGCAGCATCGACCTCGCCGCCCTCGCGGGTCCGCATCAAGCCGAACAGCAGCGCACCGCGATCCACGCAGCGAAGAAAGCAGAGGCGGAGGGACCCGCCTGGCACTACAAGATCGGCGAACTCAATCTGAAAGACGCGACCGCGAATTTCACCGACAACACCACGCCGAATCCGGTGAAGCTGAGCGTGACGCCGCTGCAACTGAAGGTGCAGCAGATCAGCGACGATCTGAGCAAACCGTTGCCGATCGATCTGCAAGCCACGCTCAATAAAAAAGGCACGCTCGGCGTGAAAGGCGATGTCACGGCGACGCCGCTCAAGGTGGCCGTCAAGGTGAACGCAAACCGCCTGGATGCGGCGGCTTTCGAACCGTACTTCGGCGGCAAGCTCAATGCGCTGATCGCAAGCGCGTTGCTCAACGCGAACGGCGATCTCGCGCTGAGTCAGGCAAAGGCGCTGAAGGCGACTTATCGCGGCGACGTCGCGCTGGTCGACGTACGGATGCTCGACAAGGTGACGTCCGACCCGTTTGCCGGTTGGGGCTCGCTCGCGCTGACCGATCTGAAGGCAGACTACGACGAACGCGGCACGGTGGTCGACGCCGGCCGCGTCACGTTCACGAAGTTCTATGGGCGTGTGCTGCTCGACGCACAAGGCAAGCTGAATCTCAACGACGTGGTCGCGCATGAAAGCGGCGCCGCGCAATCGCTGACACGCGACAAGAGCGGTTCGGAACCCGTGCCGTTGACACCGCAAGCGGCCTCGTCGCCCGAGGTGGCGTCAGCGCCGGTACCGGCGTCGTCCGTCAAGTCCGCCACTGCGGCCGCTCCGGCCACGGTCACGGCAGCAACGCCGCCGCAAAGTCCCGTCAAACTGCATTTTGGCCAACTGGTGCTGCAACAGGGCCGCGTGACGTACACCGACAACTTCATCAAACCGAACTTCACGGCGAACCTGGTCAGTATTCAAGGCACGGTGGGTGCATTCGGCACACAATCGACCACCCCCGCTCCCGTGGACATTGCCGCGAAACTGGCAGCCAATGGCCCATTGTCGATTCGTGGCACGGTCAATCCGCTGATTGCGAAGCCCGCGCTCGATCTGACCGCGAGCGCGCACGATATCGAACTCACCAACCTCACGCCGTATTCGGCGAAATACGCCGGGTATCCGATCACCAAGGGCAAGCTGAACGTCGATCTGCACTACAAGCTCGATAACGATCAGTTGAACGCGAACAATCACATTTTCATCGACCAGCTCACGTTCGGCGATCATGTCGAGAACAATACGGCGACCAAGCTGCCGGTGCGTCTCGCGATCTCGCTGCTGAAAAATTCGCGTGGCGAAATCGATGTGAACCTTCCGGTATCGGGATCGCTGTCGAATCCCGAGTTCAGCATTGGCGGCTTGATCTGGCATGCGGTGCTCAATCTGCTGCAGAAGGCCGTGACCGCGCCGTTCTCGTTGATTGCCAACGCGTTTGGCGGCAGCGGCGAGGAAATGGGCTATGTCGAATTCGATCCCGGCTCGGCGAAACTATCGGACGCCGCCGATAAAAAGCTCGACGCCATCGTAAAAGCACTGGCCGACAAGAGTTCGATCCGTATCGATCTGATTGGCCGGGTCGATCCGGCGGTCGACGAACCGGGCCTGCGGGCGCAATACGTCGAGCGGGCGGTCAAGCAGCAGAAGATCAAGGACGTGGTGGGCAACGGCGAGAGCGTCGATCTGTCGACGGTCACGGTGGATCCGAAGGAATACGACAAGTATCTGACCAAGGCCTACAAGGCAGCCGACTTCAAGAAGCCGCGCAATTTTGTCGGCTTGACCAAGAGCCTGCCGGACGACGAGATGAAGGCCGCGATGGCCGCCAACGCGCCGATCGACGACGCCAGCTTGCGTCAGCTCGCGCAGCAACGGGCGCAAGCCGTGCAGCAGTATTTCGAGGGCAAGATCGACAGCAGCCGCGTGTTTATCGTCGCGCCGAAGCTGAATGCGGACGGCATCAAGGACAAGGGGGCGACGACGCGGGTGGACTTCGGCCTGAAGTGAGGCGCTCAGGCGGCGCGCGTGGGCTTTTTCTGCAACACCGTCTGCTCGATCACGCGCGCGAGGGTGTCGAACGCGGGACCGATCTTCTCGTTCGCCACGCACGCATAGCCCAGCAATAGCCCGCGCCGGGCGGGCGTCTCGCTGCTGTAATAAGCGGCGAGCGGCCGCACGATCACGCCGGCATCGTAAGCCGCTGCCGTTACCGCCCGATCGTTCGCATGATCGGGCAGGCCGAGTACCAGATGCAGGCCGGCCTCGTCACCCATCACCGGCAGTTCGTTGCCGAACCGCGCGGTGATCGCATCGATCAGAATCTGCCGCCGCTCGCCGTATAGCGCACGCATACGGCGAACGTGCGATGTGAGATGCCCGTCCATGATGAAATCGGTCATCACAGCCTGTTGCATCAACTGGCCCTCGCGGTAGAGCTCGGCAACGCCCGTGCGGAAGGTATCCACCAGATGCTCCGGCGCGATCATGTAGCCGATTCGCAAACCCGGAAACAGCATCTTCCCCAGGCTTCCCACATAGATCACCTGGCCGGCGTCGTCGAGTCCTTGCAGGGACGCGAGTGGACGGCTGCCGTAGCGGAACTCGCTGTCGTAGTCGTCTTCGATGATCCAGACGTTGTGCTGGCGTGCGTACTCGAGCAGCGTGCGGCGGCGCGCGAGACTCATCACCATGCCAAGCGGATACTGATGTGACGGCGTGACGAGCGCCAGGCGCGGCGGCTGTTGCAAATCCTGCTCGCGCGGGTTGAGTCCCTCATCGTCCACCGGCACCGGCACCAACGTGATCCCCGACGATTGCAGCACACTGCGCGCGCCCCAGTAGCACGGCTCCTCCACCCAGGCGCGATCGCCGACGTCGGTCAACAGCCGCACGGCCAGGTCGATCGACTGATGGATGCCTGTCGTGATGATGATCTGATCGGGCGTGCAATTCACCGAGCGGGCGACGCGCAGGTAGTCGGACAACGCGCGCCTTAACGGCCGATAGCCGCCGCCTGGCGCATAGGTCAACAGATCGGGATTGGCCTCCTTCCAGAGTCTTGCCTGCAAACGGCTCCATGTACGCGCCGGAAATTCGGCGACGTCGGGCACGCCCGGCATGAACGCACCCCACTGTTTGGCGGAGACGCCGGCCTGATCGATGAGTCTGCGTCCACGCGTGGAGAGGTCACCCAGATCGCGTGCTGGCGGCGTGAAGGCCTCGTCGGCCGGACTGGCGCCGGCCGCATCGACGCCCACCGCCACCGGCTTCTTGCGCGTATTCATGGCTGCCGCGTCCGGCCGCGTGTCGGCGACGTAGGTGCCGCTGCCGGTGGTCGAGATCACGTAGCCTTCGGCAGTCAACTGGTCGTAGACATGCAGCACCGTATTGCGCGCAATGCCGAGGTCTTCGGCAAGCGTGCGCGAGCTCGGCAGCTTGGTGCCGGGCGGCATCTGGCCGGTCAGGATGGCCTGCTGCATCAGCCGCAAAGTCTGCCTGTAGACCGGTTCGGCGGCGGCGCGGTCGAGCCGCGCGGCAAGCCAATCCGACAAGATCACGGTGTCCAAGTGGTTCTATCCAGAATAATGAAATGGCTCCATATTGTAGAACCGTAAGGGACTATAGTGAGCCACGCAATTGATACACACCTCTGTTTGCAGAGGGAGTCAGCCGGACCGTAGAGGAGACTGAAGCGATGAAAACCGATGACGTGATCGTCAGCTTTCGAGGGGTGCGCAAGACGTACGACGGCGAAACGCTGGTCGTCAAGCAACTCGATCTGGATATCTATCAAGGCGAATTTCTGACGCTGCTCGGACCGTCGGGATCAGGGAAAACCACATGTTTGATGATGCTGGCGGGCTTTGAATTTCCCACCGGCGGCGAGATCTGGCTCGATGGCACGCTGCTCAATACCGTGCCGCCGCATAAGCGCAACATCGGCATGGTGTTTCAGAACTACGCGCTGTTTCCGCATTTGACGGTCGAGCAGAACGTTGCGTATCCGCTTACCGTGCGCAAGCTATCCGCGGAAGAGCGGGCCCATCGCACGAATAACGCGTTGAAGATGGTGCGCATGGAGAGCTTCGCGAAGCGCTATCCGGCGCAGCTTTCCGGCGGCCAGCAGCAGCGTATCGCGTTGGCGCGGGCGCTCGTGTTCGAGCCGAAGCTCGTGCTGATGGACGAGCCGCTCGGTGCACTCGACAAACAATTGCGCGAACACATGCAGTACGAACTTAAATCACTGCACGAGAAGCTTGGCGTGACTTTTGTGTACGTCACACACGATCAGGGCGAAGCGCTGACCATGTCGGACCGCGTTGCCGTGTTCGACAAGGGCATCGTGCAGCAACTCGACACCGTGGACCGTTTGTACGAATCACCGTGCAACGAGTTCGTTGCGAACTTCATTGGCGACAGCAACAAGCTGCGCGGCACGATCGCGAACGTCGACGGCGAGTACTGCGAGTTTCACCTGATCGACGGCACGCGGCTCACGGGTCGCAATATCGGCGGCGCGCGGGCGGGCACGCCGGCGGTCGCGTGCATCCGGCCCGAGCGTATGAAACTCGCCAACATGGCGAATGGTGCATCGCGGCACGGCGCCAACGCGCTCAACGGCGAAGCACGCGGGTTGATCTATTTCGGCGACCACGTGCGCATGCGCTGTGGCCTCCCGGAGCAGGACGAGTGCTTCGTCAAGGTGCCGCTCGGTACCGACGCACTCGACACCTTCTCGCCTGGCGCACCGGTCGCGCTGGAGTTCGCGCCCGAGCATCTGCGGGTGTTCGCAGGGGCGTGAGGCGCGTTCGAGACGTTAGCCGCTCCACGCAGGAAAGAAGTAATCCACGCAGGCAGTACATAACAAGTCGCACTCTAAATAGCTTGAAGCACACCATCAAAGGAGAGCAACACACCATGAGCAAGATCGGGAAATCGCGCTGCGCCATCGCTGTCGGTGCTGTGGCGCTTGCGTTGGGCGCTGCGCAAGTCAATGCAGCCGAACTGACGGTCGTCAATTTTGGCGGCGCGAATGGCGACGCGCAAAAGGTCGCCTTCAACCAGCCGTTCGAAACGCAAACCGGCAACAAGGTGACCGCCGTCGAGTACAACGGCGAGCAGGCCAAAGTGAAGGCGATGGTCGAAGCGAAGCACGTGAATTGGGATGTGGTGGAAGTCGAATCGGGCGACATCGGCCGTGGCTGTGACGAAGGGCTGTACGAGAAACTCGACTGGTCGAAGATCGGCAAGAAGTCGGATCTGATTCCGGAAGCGCCGCAAACTTGCGGTGTGGGTTTCTTCGTGTGGTCGACGGCGCTGGCCTATAACGCCGACAAACTCAAAACCGCACCGACCGGCTGGGCCGATTTCTGGGACGTGAAGAAATTCCCGGGCAAGCGCGCAATGCGCAAGGGCGCGCGTTACAACCTCGAATTCGCACTGATGGCCGACGGCGTAGCGCCGAAGGACGTCTACAAGGTGCTCGCCACCAAGGAAGGCCAGGACCGTGCGTTCAAGAAGCTCGACGAACTGAAGCCGAATATCCAATGGTGGGAAGCGGGCGCCCAGCCGCCGCAATTCCTGGTTGCGGGCGACGTGGTGATGTCCACCGCTTACAACGGCCGGATCGACGCCGCGCAGCGGGAAGGCAAGAACCTGAAAGTGGTGTGGAACGGCAGCATTTACGACCTCGACTACTGGGCAATTCCGAAGGGCACGCCGAATAAGGCGCTGGCGGAGAAGTACATCGCCTATTCGATTTCGTCGAAGCCGCAGCAGGATTATGCGCACAACATTGCGTACGGTCCGGTGAATGTGGCGGCCATCAAGGCGCTCGATCCGAAGACGCTCTCCAATCTGCCGAACTCGCCGGCCAACGGCAAGAATGCCGTGCTGCAGAACCTCGCGTTCTGGACCGACCATGGCGATGAACTGGAGCAACGTTTTGCGTCGTGGGCCTCGAAGTAATTAGCCGGGTGCAGGAAGGCGCGGTTTTTCTACGGTGAAGCCGCGCCGTATTGATGCGATGAAGCGCAAACGCAGGTCTTCGCGATGTGCGCGAACGGGCGGATCGACTTGCGATGCGTGAGATTGGAGTAGTCGCCAAAGCGTCAACTCCGATCGACTTAGGAGACGGGTGTGACTACGATGACGATCGCCGCCGATTCAACGCCTGAGTCGAGTGTTCGGCTCAAGCGAGAACTGAAAGCAGCGGAAGCGAAGAAGCGCGCGATGGCGCTGTTGTTGATTGCACCGCTGGCTATTTTTTTACTGCTGATTTTCGTCGTGCCAATTGGCGCGCTGCTTACGCGCGCCGCACAGAATCCGGAAGTGGTGAGCGCCTTACCGCATACGCTGAATGCGTTGAGTGGCTGGGATCGCAAGACGCTGCCGCCCGATGCCGCGTATGCGGCATTGGCCGCGGACCTGACCACGGTTGCCGATGGCGACGGCATGGGTGCGCTGGCACGTCGGCTGAACGTCGAAATTCCGGGCTACCGTTCTTTGGTCGCGAAATCGGCACGCGCGATGCCGTTTGCCGACGATAACAGCAAGCCGTTGAACCTCACGCCTGCTCAGACCCACGCGAAGTTCGTCGAACTTGACGAGCGCTGGAACGATATTACTTACTGGCAAGCGATCGCAAAGAACTCAGGCGCCTATTCGCCGTTTTATCTACTGGCTTCGTTGGACCACAAACAGGACGCATTCGGCCATATCATTCCGACCGACCCCGATCAGCAGATCTATCTCGCCGTATTCAGCCGTACGTTTGTGATCGGTGCAGCTGTGACGTTTTTCGCGCTGCTGCTCGGCTATCCGCTCGCTTACTGGATCTCCACGCTTTCCGAGCGTCGCGCGAATCTGGTGATGATTCTCGTGTTGATTCCGTTCTGGACGTCGATTCTCGTGCGCGTTGCCGCTTGGATTGTGATTCTGCAAAGCGAAGGTTTGGTGAACAAGGCGCTGATGGCCACCGGGCTACTGCATGACCCGTTAACGTTACTGTTCAATCGCACGGGCGTGTACATCTCGATGACGCACATTCTGCTGCCTTTTATGATTCTGCCGCTGTACAGCGTGATGAAGTCGATCCCGCCGACGTATCAGCGTGCCGCGATCTCCCTCGGCAGCCATCCGTTTGCCGCATTCTGGCGCGTGTACGTGCCGCAGACCTATCCGGGCATCGGCGCCGGCGCACTGCTCGTGTTCATTCTCGCGATCGGTTACTACATCACGCCGGCGCTGCTCGGCGGTCCGGGCGACCAGATGGTCAGCTACTACGTCGCTTACTTCACCAACGTGACGATCAACTGGGGCATGGCGTGTGCGCTCGGCGGCTTGCTGCTTGCCGCGACGCTCGTGTTGTATGTCATTTATCGGCGCTTTACGCGTTCGTCACTGAGCCTTGGCTGATTGCCTGAACGGAGCTGATTCGCGATGAAACTTGCCAAGCCCTTGTTCGCACCGCACACCTCGTTGGTGGAACGTGTGTGGTATTTCGCGCTGCGTGCGCTTGCCGTGCTGACCCTGCTGTATCTGATCTTGCCGGTGCTGGCGATCGTGCCCTTGTCGTTTTCGTCGAGCACGTTTCTGGTGTATCCGATTCCGGGCTGGTCGCTGCGCTGGTATCAGAACCTGATCGCGTCCGATGAATGGCGCATGGCGGCAAAGAACAGCTTTATCGTTGCGCCGTCCGCGACGGTCGTCGCAACCGTACTCGGCACGCTGGCCGCTATCGGACTGACGAAAGCCAACTTCCGCGGCAAGGCGCTGCTCATGGCGATTCTGATCTCGCCGATGATCGTGCCGGTGGTGGTGGTTGGCGTGGGCATGTATCTGTTCTTCGCACCGCTGGGACTGGCGAATACGTATATCGGCTTGATTCTCGCGCATGCTTCTCTGGGCGTGCCGTTTGTCGTGACCACGGTAGCGGCGACGTTGCAGGGCTTTAACTACAACCTGGTGCGTGCGAGTTTGTCGTTGGGCGCGAATCCGGTGAAGACGTTCTTCCGCATCACATTGCCGGTGATTGCGCCGGGAGTGATTTCGGGTGCGCTGTTTGCGTTTGCGACTTCGTTCGATGAGGTGGTTGTGACGCTATTCCTGGCTGGCGCGGATCAAACGACCCTGCCGCGGCAGATGTTCACGGGTATTCGTGAAAACATCAGTCCGACGATCGCGGCATTGGCGACGATTTTGATCGTGTTCTCCACTTGTTTGCTGTTGGCGTTGGAGTGGTTGCGTGGGAGAAATGCGGCGCGGGCTGTCAGGGCTTGAGCACAGAGCCAGCTGAGAATTTATCGACAAACACAGTAGAAAAATCTAACCACTATCGGGCCGATTGAACGTGGTCGTTGAGAATCCTCACTTCACTCGAACGGGCAGCAGCACATACCATGTGCGCCCAAGTGGATGTGCGAGCGCGCGTACGTTTAGGCCGCCGGTCGGCGGTGGATGAGTGCGCCGGTTCCCACACCGGCATTCCGAACGTCTTAGCGATATAAAGCGGCTCCCTTTCGCGGCTGTCAACGACAGCTTGTGCATATTTCATCGACCTTGTTTTGCATGCCGATTGCACACCGCATTTGCAGCCGAGCGTGCCGAACCGGTCGTCAGCCTTCGCTCTGTCGAACGCGTCCCTTCTCGGCGCGAATCCCATCTCCCATAGTCCAAAATCGCATTCACAGCCGCCTTAAA
Organism: Paraburkholderia fungorum; assembly: GCF_902833645.1. Lineage (GTDB taxonomy): Bacteria > Pseudomonadota > Gammaproteobacteria > Burkholderiales > Burkholderiaceae > Paraburkholderia > Paraburkholderia fungorum. The sequence continues at coordinate 203,810 of NZ_CADFGE010000001.1, read as the reverse complement.
GGGTAAAAGCCGTTGTATCAAGCACGCACTCAGAAAATCGTCAACGCGGTGCGATTTCTCATTGACCGGCGACCTGTCCGACAGAACTCCAGGACTTTTCTCATTCCATACGCATCTTCGTGTCTCTAAGCTCGACTTTTCTCAAGTAAACGTGGGCGACACGTAAGGGCACTATGAAATTTCACACAACAATGCTTGCTTGTGCGCTGGTTCTGTCCGGCTGCGCGAGCCAAGCGGAACGTGACCGACTGGGCATCGCAGATCCCACGGTCATGAAGACGGGTATCGGTGCGACGCAAGATCTTGCGGCAGGCGCTGCAACCCCGCAATGGGTCGGCACTTACGCGCCGATCAAGAATCGAGGTGCTGTGTTGGAAGGTCTACAGAGCCGGCTCGACAAACTAGCCACCGACAAGAAAGGCTATTTCCAGGCAAAGGCCCAATGCTGGGTCGATGCCGGACAGCAGGCGTTGCGTGAGCACGATCAGTGGGGATTCGTCGAAGAGGCAATTGGCCAGGCCGCCACAATCACCATCGGTCTCGAACGGGGTACAGCGCTTTCCGCAGCTAACCCGGAGCTGCGTACCGTATCGACGGTGCGGCCGGATTTGTGGAACATTGTCAACGTGATCAAGGCCGACCCGGCTATCGCCAATTGTCCTGAAGCACAACAACCGCTCGCTTGCGCCGAAGTCGAACTGATTCGCGCCGGCCACTATGCATGGACGCGCAACTTCCAGGCCGCTGAGAAGGTCCTGCCGGGCGTTCAGAGCACACTGCAGAAATCGGCCCAAACAGCGCTTCAATGCGCACAACGGAAACCTGCCGCGCCGGCAGTGCCGCAAAAAATCACGCTGCGAGCGGATTCTATGTTCCGTTTTGATCGCGGCGACGAAGCGGGCATGCTGCCCGGCGGGAAGACGCAACTCGACACACTGGTGACCGGCTTGCAGCGGACTAGCAATATCGAGAAGCTGAATATCAGCGGCTACACGGATCGGCTTGGCAGCGATGCCTATAACCAGAAGCTTTCGCTTCAACGTGCTCAGACCGTTCAGGATTATCTGCGCAAGCACGGCGTGTCGTTACCGATGTTGGCACAAGGACGCGGTAAGGCAAATCCGGTTGTGCAATGCGAGCAAAAGAATCGCGACGAACTGGTGCAATGCATGGCGCCGAACCGGCGTGTCGAGATTGAGTTGGTGCGCGGCGCGGCACTGAACACGGTTGTTGTGGAGTAAATTCGAATGACTACAATTCTTATCGTCGACGATCATCCGGCCTTCCGGCTGGTGATCAAAACACATCTTACGCAGTTGCTCGGCGTCACCGATGTGATCGAGGCCGAAAACGGCCAGACTGCGGTCGAAATGGCCAGACTTCATACGCCTGATCTGGCCATTCTCGATCTGGACATTCCCCGCATCAACGGGCTGGACGTTATCTCCCGTCTGAAACTGACCTCCCCGCAGATTCGCATACTAGTTCTGTCCGGTCACGATCAGGCGACTTTCGCACCGCGTGCGTTGCGCGTGGGTGCGCAAGGTTACGTCTGCAAGTCGCAGGAAATGCGCGCCATCATGCGTGGTGTAGAGGCCGTGCTCGCGGGTTACACGGTATTCCCTGTGATGTCCGAAAGCGCTGATAAGGGTGTGGCCAATGACGAAGACAGGCTCGCGCGCCTATCCGACAAGGAGCTCGCTATTCTTCAAATGCTCGCCAAGGGGATGTCCAACAAAGCCATCGGTGACGCACTGTTCATCAGCGACAAAACCGTCAGCACATATAAAAGCCGTTTGCAGGAAAAGCTAGGTGTCTCGTCGCTTGCCGGTTTGATCGAATTCGCGTCGCTAAACAAGCTGATCGACTGAGTTGTCGTGAGTATGAACACCATGAACCAGTCCGGTTCCCCATGGAGCGAGCACGGCCGTACGCGGCAGATTTCGCGCGCCCGCCGCCTGAATTCGATTCGCTACGCTACCTTTGCAGGTGGTCTGCTGGCGTTCACGCTGTTGTGGGCCGTATCGACGCGCGTCAGCGCAATGCCGGTTAGTGTCGCGCCCATCGAAACAGGCATATTCCGATTGCCGAGCGTGTTCACGTCGATATCGCACATCTGGTTGATACTGGTGCTCGCGATGATGATCGAGAGCGTCGCGCTGGTGGATCTGTTTCGCTCGCGCACGGCGCAATCGCGCACAAAGAGGCAATGGCCATTGCTCGCTGCCGGGAGCAAGTCGGAGAATCTATTCAGTACGGCGGAAGCGCGGGAACAACCTGCGAGCAACTTTGATTCCACATGTGCGGCTTCCCGGACGTTGATCCTTGACGAGAGCGTGAGTGATCCCCGCGCGGTCATCCACCATGCGGTTGCGCAATTCTCTCAAACAGTCACACCAAACGGGTGTCATCCAAGCATCAGCGTCGACGATTCCGTTGCCCCGCGTATCTTGGCTGATGGCGCGCGTCTGGGCCAGATCGTGTTCCATCTGTTGAGTTGGGTCGCGCGGTGGACAGAGCACGCACGGATTGTGGTTGCCGTGCGCGCAGACTCGCTGAACAGCGGCGCACAACGAATTTTCATTAGCGTTGGAGGTATTGACGCAAACGCGTATCGGATTGCCGAGGCACGGGTTGATTCATTATCCTCAGTGCCGGCAGTTCGGTCCGAGACGGATAAGGAAACCGATCCTGACCTCGCTCGATGCGGACTGCTGGCACAGCGCATGCGCGGCGAATTGAGATTCACAAACAAGGCGGACCGCGAGGTCTACGTCACGTTCAGCGCGCCGTTCACAATCGAACATCGGCATATCGCAGCGGAGCCGTCGTTACCGGGCGCTCAACCGCAACAGCCCGCCGATGTTGCGCGCGAGGAAGATCTGATGGATCCCTCCGTTGAGCCATTCGATGCTCACTATCTCCACGCTCTTGCAGAAGAAGGCATCGATCTGCCGACGTTTCTAAGGGGTTGGCGCGCCTCGATGAAAGACGATGTACAACGCGTGCGCACCATGCTCAAGCAGACCGATGCGGATGGTGTGCATGCCGCGCTGCACAGATTGAGCGGCGCTGTAGGTCTGGTCGGGGCGCACAGCCTGATGGCCGCGTTGCGAAGCGCGTATGTTGCCGGTGCGCTAGCTGAACCGGCCGCGATCGAACAGCTAGCGCTACGCGCCGAAGCATTGATGAATCAATTTGACGAAGCGGCCGATTCGCATTGGAGCACCTTGCGATGAATCGACCGTTAGCTTTGATCGAAGGCGATCTCGCCGTTCCGCTACCCCTTCCGTTCGACAAGCTGCCGCCGCCGTTTGGCGGCGGTCGTTTGCGAGTGGTGCCAAAGCCGGAGCAACATTCAGGTCCGTCTTCGCAAGCCGTGAAGTCGACACAAGCTGTGCCGCCGAAAATGGGCAGACGCTTTCCGCCCGGCGCCAAGATATTGGTGTACAAGGCGCCGCCGCCGCGCGTGGACTCTGGACGTTTCGACGAAGCGCTGGCTGAAGCTAAGCGCTATCAGGAAATGGATACGTTCCGCCCGAGGTCATCACGTTCGGATCACGTGTACAGCGCGTTGATCTTCGCGGGATGCAGTATTGCGCTTGCGTGGCTGGTCACGACTTGTTCGATGCAGGAGGCGCAGAAAGCGCAGATCGCGAGTGTGTTGCCGGCAACTCAACCGGCAGTCAGCACACCGGCCACGGCGCCGTCGCAACAACCTGTCGCGTCGGTCGTCGCAGATGTCCATACTGCCTCGCAGGACGCCGTTGTCGCGACAGCGGCGAACACAGATACGTTGCGAGTGGCGCCTGTCGGCAACGCCGTATTGCCTCAGGTCGTGCAGTCCGCGAAAGCGGCGAAAAAGGTAAAGACGGCGCGCTTCACCCAAGCCCAGTTGGCCGAGCGGCAAGCTTCGGCACGCGTTATCCGTTCGTCGACGCGGCCTTCCGTGTCGAGGCAACCGGAATGGACTGCGCCGGCGTTACGAGATGCTGACGAGACCGAACGGGCACAGTGGCTCAAATGGGCCAATCAGCAACCGCGCGTTCAAATCACCACGCGTGAGTCGTCGGTGCCAGCCGACACCAACTGGAAGGCCCACATGACCCAACGCCGCGTCACCGACAACCCAGATGCCTTTCAGCACGACGATCGTAGTAAGCAGTAAAAGCCCATAAAAAAAGCCCGACCAGAGGTCGGGCTTCTAAAGTCGGCTGCGCCCTCCACAGGACGCAGCCCCTGCAAAACAACTCGCAGTTACTACTTGCGTCAGCTAGTACCTTAAGCAGCCAGCAACGAACGCAGCACGAACGGCAGAATCCCGCCGTGCTTGTAGTAATCGACTTCGATCGGCGTGTCGATACGCAGCAGCACCGGCACACGCTTTTCCTTGCCGTCCTTGCCACGAATCACCAGCGTCACTTCCTGTTGCGGCTTGAAGTCAGCGCCCAGGCCTTCGATGTCGTACGTTTCTTCGCCGGTGATGCCGAGCGATTGCACGCTATCCGAGCCCTTGAACTGCAGCGGCAGGACGCCCATGCCGACCAGGTTCGAGCGGTGGATGCGCTCGAAGCTGCGTGCGACCACAGCCTTCACGCCCAGCAGTTGCGTGCCCTTCGCTGCCCAGTCGCGCGACGAGCCCGTGCCGTACTCTTCGCCCGCGAACACGATGGTCGGCGTGCCGGCGTCGATGTACTTCATCGCTGCGTCATAGATCGACAGTTGTTCGCCGCTCGGCTGGTGAATGGTCAGGCCGCCTTCGACGCGCGAACCGTCTGCCTTCGCCGGGATCATCAGGTTCTTGATCCGGACGTTGGCGAACGTGCCGCGCATCATCACGTCGTGGTTGCCGCGACGCGAGCCGTAGCTGTTGAAATCGGCTTTCTGCACGCCGTTTTCCTTCAGCCACTTGCCTGCCGGCGAGTCTTCCTTGATCGAGCCAGCCGGGCTGATGTGGTCGGTCGTGACCGAGTCACCGAAGATGCCCAGTGCGCGTGCGTTCTTGACCGCAGCGATGCTGTCGGCCGGCGTCATCGAGAAGTCCTTGCCGAAGAACGGCGGCTCAGCGATGTAGGTCGACTTCGGCCAGTCGTAGACTTGACCTTCTTCGCCTTCGATCTTGCTCCACAGGTCGCCCTTCTTGGTCAGCGACGAGTAGTTCTTGCGGAACGCATCGGCGTCCAGCGCAAACTTGAGCAGCGCATCGACTTCTTCGCTGGTCGGCCAGATGTCGCCCAGGTAGATGTCGCGGCCGCCCTTGCCCTTGCCGACCGGTTCGGTCATCAGGTCGCGCGTGATGTTGCCGGCGATCGCGTAAGCCACCACCAGCGGCGGCGAGGCCAGGAAGTTCGCGCGGATGTTCGGGTGAATACGCGCTTCGAAGTTACGGTTGCCCGACAGCACCGCAGCCGCGACGATGTCGTTCTTCGTGATCGCTTCGTTCAGTTCCGGCGTCAGATCGCCCGCGTTACCGATACAGGTCGTGCAACCGTAAGCGGCGAGCGTGAAGCCGAGCTTGTCGAGGTACTTCATCAAGTCGGTCTTCGTCAGGTATTCCGTGACGATGCGCGATCCCGGTGCCAGTGACGTCTTGATGTGCGGAGCGACCGTCAGGCCGGCTTCCACAGCCTTCTTTGCCAGCAAACCAGCAGCCAGCAGCACGCTCGGGTTCGACGTGTTCGTGCACGACGTGATCGCAGCGATCAGGATGTCGCCGTTCTTCACGTCGACGCCGTTGCTCGTCGTGTATTGCGCGTCGAGGTCTTCCGACTTCTTCGCAAAGCCGTTTTCCGCCACGGGCTTCGAGAACAGGTCGCTGAAGGTCGACTTCACGTGACCGATTTCGATGCGGTCTTGCGGGCGCTTCGGACCCGCCAGCGACGGCGTGACCGTGCCGAGATCCAGCGTGACGACCTTGGTGTAGTCGATCTGTCCAGCCTTCGGGATACCGAACAGCCCTTGCGCCTTGAAGTAGTTTTCGAAGGCGGAGATTTCCGCGTCGGTGCGGCCCGTGCCCTTGAAGTAGTCGATGGTTTTTTCGTCGACCGGGAAGAAGCCCATGGTTGCGCCGTATTCCGGCGCCATGTTGCCGATCGTCGCACGGTCCGGCAGCGACAGCGACTTCGTGCCTTCGCCGAAGAACTCGACGAACTTGCCGACAACCTTTTCCTTACGCAGCAGTTCGGTGACGGTCAGGACCAGGTCGGTTGCCGTCAGGCCTTCGCGCAGCTTGCCCTTCAGCTCGACGCCGACCACGTCCGGCGTCAGGAAGTACACCGGCTGGCCGAGCATGCCGGCTTCAGCTTCGATACCGCCCACGCCCCAGCCCACCACGCCGATACCGTTGATCATGGTCGTGTGGCTGTCGGTGCCGACCAGCGAATCCGGGTAGTACACGGTGTCCGCGCCTTCGGCCTTCTTGTGCACGCCGCGTGCTAGGTATTCGAGGTTCACCTGGTGAACGATACCGACGCCCGGCGGCACGACCTTGAACGTGTCGAACGCCTGCATGCCCCACTTCATGAACTGGTAGCGCTCGTTGTTGCGCTGGAATTCCAGTTTCATGTTCAGGTCGAGCGCGTTCTTTTCGCGGAAGTGATCGATCTGCACCGAGTGATCGACGACCAGATCGACCGGGACCAGCGGTTCGATCGACTTCGGATCCTTGCCCATGTGCTTCGCGACGCCACGCATTGCTGCGATGTCGGCGAGCAGCGGCACACCGGTAAAGTCTTGCAGCACGACGCGCGACACGACAAACGGGATTTCGTCGACGCGTGCTGCCGTCGGCTTCCAGTTCGCGAGTTGCTCGATGTGTTCTTCGGCGATCTTCTTGCCGTCGTAGTTACGCAGCACCGATTCCAGCACGATACGGATCGAAACCGGCAGGCGGTCGATCTTGATGTTCAGTGCCTTGCCGAGTTGCGGCAGGGAGTAGAACTTGCCTTTGCCGGAACCGCTGTCGAATTCCTTGAGCGTTTTGTGGAGGTTGTGGGCCATGGTGTTTTCCTTGGTTTGATCGCGGAACTACAGTACTTAACTTGACTAGATGACGTACAGATCGACGTATTCATTGACCGGCATGGCTTCGAGCCGTGCCTGATCCAGCGACACATCGAGAATCGCCAGTTGTTGCTTGACCGGAAAGCGGCGCGCGAGGTTGGTCTTGAACTTCTCGACCAGCAACGGAATTCCGTCTTCGCGACGACGCTTATGACCGATCGGGTATTCGACTACAACTTCGTCGAACGTCGACCCGTCGTTGAATTCGATCGTCAGTGCATTGGCGATCGAACGCTTCTCCGGATCGTGGTAATCCTTCGTGAACTGCGCATCTTCGACACATTCCATCTTCGCGCGCAGCACATCGATGCGCGTGTCCTGCGCGATCGAATCTTCATAATCCGCGGCCGTCAGGCGGCCATGGATCAACGGCACGGCGATCATGTACTGAATGCAATGATCGCGGTCGGCCGGATTGTTCAGGGGGCCTTTTTTGTCGATGATGCGGATTGCGGCTTCGTGCGTGCGGATCGTGATCTTCTTGATGTCCTCCACTCGCTTGCCCGCGCTCTGCAATTGCGCGTGCAACGTCATCGCCGCCTCCACCGCCGTCTGCGCGTGGAATTCAGCCGGGAACGAAATCTTGAACAGCACGTTTTCCATCACATACGAGCCGTAAGGGCGCTGGAATTTGAACGCGTTACCCTTGAACAGCACATCGTAGAAGCCCCACGTTTTCGCGGTCAGCACCGACGGGTAGCCCATCTCGCCGGTCTTCGCGATCAATGCGAGCCGCACGGCGCGCGAGGTTGCATCGCCCGCGGCCCACGACTTGCGCGAGCCGGTATTGGGCGCATGGCGGTAGGTGCGCAGCGCGTGCCCATCGACAAACGCCTGCGACACCGCGTTGATCAACTCGTCGCGCTTCAAACCGATCATCTGGCCGACCACCGCGGTCGAAGCCAGTTTCACCAGCAATACATGATCGAGCCCGACTTTGTTGAACGAATTTTCGAGCGCGATACAGCCTTGAATTTCGTGCGCCTTGATCATGCCGATCAACACGTCTTTCATCGTCAGCGGCTGCTTGCCCGCTGCGATGGCACTGCGCGAGAGCCAGTCGGCCGTCGCCAGAATCCCGCCGAGATTATCCGACGGATGGCCCCACTCGGCGGCGAGCCATGTGTCGTTGAAGTCGAGCCAGCGGATCATCGCGCCGATGTTGAAGGCGGCTTGGACAGGATCCAACTGGAACGACGTGCCGGGCACCTTCGCGCCGTTGGGGACGATCGTGCCCGGCACGATCGGTCCCATCAGCTTGGTGCAGGCCGGGTAGGTGAGCGCCTCGAGTCCGCAACCGAGCGTATCGATCAGGCAGTTACGCGCGGTGTCCAGCGCGAGCGTGCTGTCGATCGGGAAATCCAGCACGTAATCGACAATATCGACCAGGACGGAGTCCGGGGCGGGTCGTACGTTGGAAATCGGAGCGGACATCGGGGTGCTTTCCTGATGTAACGGATTAGTTGGTTTTGTTGATCGCGTTGGATTGCGTCGGAGCCGGCGCGCCCTGGATCATCTCTGCCGTCTTGCACTCGTCGGCCAGACGCGAGCTGTCCTTGTCCGAGAACAACATTGCCTTCGTCGGGATCACGACCAGATCCATACCCGATGCGGCGTCGTGGAAACGGTCTGCGCCCGTGGTGGTCGATTCGCGCGGCAGATTGTAGTTTTTGTTCGCCCAGTGAACCGTGACGATCTGGTCACGCTTCATGTCGCCCTTCAGGTCGAAGGCCAGACCTTCGTTGCACGACCACTTGACCGAGCCGTCCGGCACCGGATCGACCTTCGCTTCCTTGGCCGGATTGGCTTTGCGCTTGATCAGGCGCTTCGGTTGCGGGCGCTTAGCCACAGCCTTGGCAGCCGGCTTCGTGGTGGTGGTCGCCGTTTGCGCGACAGCGTCGGTGGCGACGGTCAGCATCGTGGTGGACAGGGCGCCAATCACTGCGGCGATCATCAGTTTTTTCATGGAGAAAACCTTTCTATCTAGTTTCAGTTAAACAGTGCGCGGTTGGCCATCTGGAGAACCGCGAGGTTGAACTGCACGCGCTTTGAAAGCGCACAGCGCCCGCTATTTTCTCCTATTTAGCGGCACGTACTTCAAATTCTCGGGACCGGTGTAATTCGCGCTCGGCCGGATGATCTTGTTGTCGATCCGTTGCTCGATGATGTGCGCGCTCCAGCCCGCCGTGCGGGCGATCACGAACAGCGGCGTGAACATCGCCGTCGGCACGCCCATCATGTGATACGACACCGCGCTGAACCAGTCCAGATTCGGGAACATCTTCTTCGCTTCCCACATCACCGCCTCGAGCCGCTCGGCGATGTTGAACAGCTTCAGGTTGCCTGCTTCCTTCGACAGCTTCTTCGCGACTTCCTTGATGACCTTGTTGCGCGGATCGGAAATCGTGTACACCGGGTGACCGAAACCGATCACCACTTCCTTGTTTTCCACTCGCTTGCGGATGTCGGCTTCAGCCTCATCCGGCGTCTGATAGCGCGACTGGATTTCGAACGCGACTTCGTTCGCGCCGCCGTGCTTCGGGCCGCGCAGCGCGCCGATCGCGCCGGTGATCGCCGAGTAGATATCCGAGCCCGTGCCCGCGATCACGCGGCCGGTGAAGGTCGACGCGTTGAATTCATGCTCGGCATACAGGTTCAGCGACACGTGCATCGCGTCGACCCATTCCTTCGACGGCTCCTCGCCATGCAGCAGGTGCAGGAAGTGGCCGCCGATCGAATCGTCGTCGGTTTCCACTTCGATGCGCTTGCCGTTGTGCGAGTAGTGGTACCAGTACAGCAGCATCGAACCGAGCGAGGCCATCAGCTTGTCGGCGATGTCGCGCGCGCCCGGCAGGTTGTGATCGTCCTTCTCGGGCAGCACGGTGCCGAGCACCGAGACGCCGGTGCGCATCACGTCCATCGGGTGCGCGGCGGCCGGAATCCATTCGAGCGCGGCCTTGACGTTCGCGGGCAGGCCGCGCAGCGCCTTGAGCTTCGTCTTGTAGGCAGTCAGTTCGGCCTGGGTCGGCAGCTTTTCGTGAACCAGCAGATAGGCGATCTCTTCGAATTCGCACGCGCCGGCGATGTCGAGAATGTCGTAGCCACGGTAGTGCAGGTCGTTGCCGGTCTTGCCGACCGTGCACAGCGCGGTGTTGCCCGCCGTTACGCCGGACAGGGCGACCGACTTCTTCGGTTTGAAGGCGCCTTTCGATTCGTTCTCGCCCGGTGCGCCGGTACTTTGCGTCGTCTCGCTCATTTCCCGCAATCTCCTTTATGCCTGCTCATGATGCGGCTTGCCCGTTAGCGCCCACTTTCGTGAAGAGCGGCGCGGCGTCTTGCGGGACGGCGCGGCCAGTGGATTGCGCGCGGCGCAGCACCGACCAGTAATAGCGATAGCTGGCCCGGTCGTGCAGCGTGTCGTGATGGCGCGTCGGTCCCCATTGTGCGGATTGCGCGGCCAGCAGAATCTCGGTAGCGGTGGCGATTTCTTCGTCGCGCGGTGCAAATGCGGCCACGATCGCCTCGATCTGCGCCGGGTGGATGCTCCACATGCGCGTGTAGCCGAACTCGTTGCGGGCGCGGGCGGCGTCGTTCGCGACCACGCTCATGTCGCGCACTTCGGTGCTGACGTTGTGCGACGGCACCTTGCCGTACGCGTGACAGGCCGCCGAAATCTCGAGCTTCGCGCGCCGCACCAGCGGGTGATCGAACTGACCGGGCGAGCGCATGGCGGTGTCGGGAATCGCGCCATCGTGCGCGGAGACGAAGTCCATCAGGCCGAAGCTCAGCGCCTCGACGCCGGGCAGCGCGGCCAGATCGAACACGCGCGTCAACGCGCCATGTGTTTCGACCAGCAATTGCACCGGCACCGGCTGGGCAATGCCGAGTTCGCGCCGCGTCGCCTCGATGAACGCGACCATTTCGGCTGCATCGGGAACGTTGCGGATCTTCGGGAGGGTGATGTAAGCAGGCGCGCGTTTCGCTGCGCGCAGAATGAGGCGGACGTCGTCGCGCCAGTGCGCGTGATCGAAGTCGTGAATCCGCACGCCGACGCGGCCAAAGCGGTCATGTTCGCTGCCCAGCAGCGACGCGACCAGCTCCGCGTGCTCGGCTTCCCGGCCTACTTGCGCGCCGTCTTCACAATCGAGCGTGATGTCGAACACCGGGCCGAGTTGCTGCTGCAATGCCAGCGATTTCAGCATCAGCTTCTCGCTGCCGGCGTAGTGATCGCAGGCAGGCAGCACAGCGGGCGGCACTTCGCCGTCAAACAGCACTTCGGCGGGTGTGAGGGCGCGCATCTTCGGCGTCAGGATTCTGGGTGGTCGGGTGAGTAAATCGGATTCGGACGCGTTCTGCCCGGCGATCAGCCGGCCATGCCGCAAAGCGCGTTCGAATCAGAGGCGAATACTGGCACGACAAATTGCGAAGTGAACCGCAATTTCGTGGGGCGTACCTGCATTCGCACGTAAAAAACCGGAACCCGCCGCAACGAAGCTACGGAGTTCCGGTTCATCTGCATCAGGCGCTTAGCCGAGCAGGTGTTGAACGCCTTCGCGCTCTTCGAGCAGCTCGTTCAGCGTGCCGTCCATCTTCTCGCGCGAGAACGCGTCGATTTCCAGACCTTCGACGCGCTTGTACTCGCCGTTTTCGCAGGTAACCGGCACACCGTAGATGATGTCTTCCGGAATGCCGTACGAACCGTCCGACGGGATACCCATGGTGACCCACTTGCCGTTCGTGCCGAGCACCCAGTCACGCACGTGGTCGATTGCAGCGTTAGCCGCCGATGCCGCCGACGACAGGCCGCGCGCTTCGATGATCGCCGCGCCGCGCTTGCCGACCGTCGGGATGAATTCGTTGCGATTCCATGCGTCGTCGTTGATCAGCTTGGTCAGGTCCTGACCTTCTGCGGTTGCGAAGCGGAAATCCGGGTACATGGTCGGCGAGTGGTTGCCCCACACAGCCAGCTTTTCGATCGAAGCGACCGGCTTGCCCGACTTGGCGGCCAGTTGCGACAACGCGCGGTTGTGGTCCAGACGCAGCATGGCGGTGAAGTTCTTCTTCGGCAGATCCGGTGCCGACTTCATCGCGATGTAAGCATTCGTGTTGGCCGGGTTGCCGACCACCAGCACCTTCACGTCGCGGCTGGCGACTTCGTTCAGCGCCTTGCCCTGAACCGTGAAGATTTCGGCGTTGGCCGACAGCAGGTCTTTACGCTCCATGCCTTTCGAACGCGGACGTGCGCCGACGAGCAGGGCAACGTCTGCATCCTTGAACGCAACCTTCGGGTCGTCAGTGATCACGACGCCCGACAGCAGCGGGAATGCGCAATCATCCAGTTCCATCACGACGCCTTTGACGGCGCCTTGCGCTTGCGGCAGGTCGAGCAGTTGCAGGATAACCGGCTGATCCTTACCGAGCAGATCGCCATTGGCGATGCGGAATAGCAGGGAGTAAGCGATTTGACCTGCGGCGCCGGTGACGGCAACGCGCTTTGCGGGCTTAGCCATTGAGAAATCTCCAGGACGATGCGTTAGACGCTAGGGAAAACGCCATTCTATATGCGCGTTCAGCGAAGCGTTGTGAAACACGGCGGAATTCACTGTTCGCGTACGGCCTCGTAATTTTGCGAGGCTGTGCGGCGCGCTGCGGCAAGACCGCCATGCCGGAAATCTGTACTACTAGCGGGGAAGCGAGGCAGCCTGGTGCCGGTAGCCGCTGCACAGTGCGGGCTCCTGCAAACAGCGCGTTTCGGCAAGCGTCTGACCAAGCGAATGGCGGCGAATCGAAACCTGGACTGCGTGGGAACAGCATGGTGCAGAGTGGCTGCCGGTGCGCTACGGCGCTGCATTGCACAGTGCAAAACAGCCGCCAAAAAACCCGCAAACCCTTGCTCGACAAGGAGTGTAGGAGTCGCCAGACACAAAGTCAACATTATCTTATGTCTTATATAAGACATATCTATTGCGGGGAAAACCCTAGACGCGGCCCAGCCCTTTATGATGAAATGCGCGGATGAATTCGAACCCGGCGAACACCACGAATCCGAGCGGCCATGGGGCCGCGGGCGAGGGTGTATCCGCCGCCTCGACCGCTACATCGCCCACCTTCAGCCCCTTGTATCAGCAGATCAAGGGTTTGATTACGCAGAGTCTCGAAAGCGGCGAGTGGAAGCCTGGCGAGATCATTCCTAGTGAAGTCGAATTGGCGGCCAGATACAAGGTCAGTCAGGGAACCGTACGCAAAGCGATTGACGAGCTTGCCGCCGACAACCTGCTGGTGCGCCGTCAGGGCAAGGGTACTTTTGTTGCAACGCACAATGAAGACCGTGCCCAGTTTCGCTTCCTCAGATTACTGGCCGATGACGGCGCGGAACACCCGCACGTCAGCCGCCTGCTTGAGTGCCGGCGCTTGCGCGCATCGGCGGATATTGCCCGGCAACTCGATCTCAAGCCCGCCGATCCGGTGGTGTTGATCAAGCGCTTGCTGCAGTTCGACGGCGAAGTCACCGTGCTCGACGAAATCTGGTTGCCCGGCGCGGTGTTCCGCGGGCTCACGCTCGAGCGGCTGTCGGAGTATAAAGGTCCCCTCTACGCAATGTTCGAGACGGAGTTCGGTACGCGCATGATCCGCGCCACGGAGAAAATCCGCGCGGTTGCGGCCGAGCCTTCGGTGGCCGATCTGCTGCATGTGCCGGCGGGTTTTCCGCTGCTCTCGGTCGAGCGGGTGTCCTACACATACGGAGACCGGCCGGTCGAGGTGCGCCGTGGTTGGTATGTCACAACCGGGTATTACTATCAGAACGATCTGAGCTGAAGCAGGATGAAAAAGGGCGCCGCGCCCCACGCGCGCGCCTGTTTGACGAAGCCTTTATCGCGCGCGCTGTAACGGACCTGTGGTGGTTTTCGCTGCAGCGCGATATAAAAAGGCGCTAAAATTGCGGATTAGTGTGACTACATAGTAGGGGTCTAGCATGGCTGAAGCCGTAAAAAAACCGAGGCCGGAATTCCGGAACATCGGTATCGGGCAGATTTTGACGGCATACCGTCTCCCGCTAGCGGGGCGAGTGTCGATCTTGCACCGCGTGAGCGGTGGTCTGCTTTTTGTTTTTCTTCCGTTCCTGCTGTACCTCTTCGATCAGAGCCTGACTTCCGAACTTAGTTTCGAAGTCTTCAAGGGTTTCCTCTCCAACATCGTCGTCAAGCTCATCACGCTGGTCCTCGCGTGGGCTTTCCTGTTTCACTTCTGCGCCGGTGTCCGTCACCTGTTCATGGACACGAGCCACGGTCTCACGACTAAAGAGAAGGGCAAGCAAACCTCCATCGTGGTGCTGGTCGTTTCGTCGCTTCTGACGATTGCATTCGCGCTCAAACTCTTCGGAGCATTCTAAAAAAATGGCAGCTAATAACCGAATCGGTCCGAAGCGTCTTGTCGTCGGCGCACATTACGGTCTGCGCGACTGGCTCGCCCAGCGCATTACCGCCTGCATCATGGCGATCTACACGGTCATCCTGCTCGCCTGGTTCTTCGGCGCGCGCGATTTCTCGTACGACGGCTGGGCATCGATCTTTGCAACGCAATGGATGAAGCTCGCCACGTTTGTCACGCTGCTGTCGCTGTTCTATCACGCGTGGGTTGGTATCCGCGATATCTGGATGGACTATGTGAAGCCCGTTGGCATGCGTCTGTTGCTTCAGGCGCTGACGATCGTCTGGCTGCTCGCATGTGCGGGCTACGCTGCGCAGATTCTCTGGAGAGTGTAAAAGAATGGCTGCAATCAAGAATTCTCTGCCGCGTCGCAAGTTTGACGTGGTTATCGTCGGCGCAGGCGGCTCGGGGATGCGCGCTTCGCTGCAACTCGCGCGCGCCGGTCTGTCGGTCTGCGTGCTGTCCAAGGTGTTCCCGACGCGTTCGCACACGGTGGCGGCTCAAGGCGGCATCGGCGCATCGCTCGGCAACATGAGCGAAGACAATTGGCACTATCACTTCTACGACACGATCAAGGGTTCCGACTGGCTCGGCGACCAGGACGCGATCGAGTTCATGTGCCGTGAAGCACCGAACGCCGTGTACGAGCTCGAACACTTCGGCATGCCGTTCGACCGCAACGCTGACGGCACGATTTACCAGCGCCCGTTCGGCGGCCACACCGCCAACTACGGCGAAAAGCCGGTGCAACGCGCTTGCGCGGCCGCTGACCGTACCGGTCACGCGCTGCTGCATACGCTGTACCAGCAAAACGTGGCGGCCAAGACGCAATTCTTCGTCGAGTGGATGGCGCTGGATCTGATCCGCGACGCCGACGGCGACGTGCTCGGCGTGACCGCGCTGGAAATGGAAACCGGCGACGTCTACATCCTCGAAGGCAAGACCACGCTGTTCGCTACGGGTGGCGCGGGCCGGATCTTCGCGGCTTCGACCAACGCGTTCATCAACACCGGTGACGGTCTGGGCATGGCGGCGCGTTCGGGCATCGCGCTGCAAGACATGGAATTCTGGCAATTCCACCCCACCGGCGTGGCCGGCGCGGGCGTGCTGATTACCGAAGGCGTGCGTGGTGAAGGCGGTATTCTGCGTAACTCGAATGGCGAGCGTTTCATGGAACGCTACGCACCGACGCTGAAGGATCTGGCGCCGCGCGACTTCGTTTCGCGTTCGATGGACCAGGAAATCAAGGAAGGCCGCGGCGTGGGTCCGAACAAGGATCACGTGCTGCTCGACCTGTCGCACATCGGCGCCGAGACGATCATGAAGCGTCTGCCGTCGATCCGCGAAATCGCGATGAAGTTCGCGAACGTCGATTGTATTAAAGAGCCGATTCCGGTTGTGCCGACCATCCACTATCAAATGGGTGGTATCCCGACGAACATCAACGGCCAGGTCGTCGGCACGTCGCGGGATCATAAGGAAGTCGTCAACGGTTTCTACGCAGTGGGCGAATGCTCGTGCGTGTCGGTGCACGGTGCAAACCGTCTCGGCACGAACTCGCTGCTCGACCTGGTGGTGTTCGGCCGCGCGGCCGGCAACCACATCGTCAAGCACGTGAAGGACATCAAGGAGCACAAGCCGCTGCCGGCGGATGCGGGCGATTTCTCGCTGGCGCGTCTGAACAAGCTGGACAAATCGACGTCGGGCGAATACTCGCAAACCGTCGCGGCCGACATCCGTTCCACCATGCAGGCACATGCCGGCGTGTTCCGCACGTCGAAGCTGCTGGCCGAAGGCGTCGAGCGGATCCGCGAAGTGGCTGACCGGGTCGACAACATCTACCTGAAAGACAAGTCGAAGGTGTTCAACACGGCACGTATTGAAGCGCTGGAAGTGGAGAACCTGATCGAAGTGGCACGCGCCACGATGGTTTCCGCCGAAGCGCGCAAGGAAAGCCGCGGTGCGCATGCGCAAAACGACTTCGAACATCGCGACGACGAAAACTGGCTGCGTCATACGCTGTGGTTCAGCGAAGGCGATCGCCTCGACTACAAGCCGGTTCAAATGCAACCGCTGACCGTCGAATCGGTGCCGCCGAAAGCGCGTACCTTCTAAGGCACAAGTCAAAGGAATTCAGAAATGGCTAAGCGTACATTTGAAATTTACCGCTACGACCCGGATAAGGACGCAGCACCGCGCATGCAAACGTACGAGATCGAAATCGACTCGCACGAACGCATGCTGCTCGACGCACTGCTCAAGCTGAAGGCGATGGACGAAACCTTGTCGTTCCGCCGTTCGTGCCGCGAAGGCGTGTGCGGTTCGGACGCAATGAACATCAACGGCAAGAACGGTCTGGCGTGCTTGCAGAACATGAACGATCTGCCGCAAAAGATCGTGCTGCGTCCGCTGCCGGGCCTGCCGGTGGTGCGCGACCTGATTTGCGACTTCACGCAGTTCTTCAACCAGTATCACTCGATCAAGCCGTACCTGATCAACGATACGCCGCCGCCGGAAAAGGAACGTCTGCAGTCGCCGGAAGAACGCGACGAGCTCGACGGCCTGTATGAATGTATTCTGTGTGCCAGCTGCTCGACCTCGTGCCCGAGCTTCTGGTGGAATCCGGACAAGTTCGTCGGCCCGGCAGGCTTGTTGCAAGCCTATCGTTTCATCGCGGACAGCCGCGACCAGGCGACGGGTGAGCGCCTCGACAATCTGGAAGATCCGTACCGTCTGTTCCGTTGCCATACGATCATGAATTGCGTCGACGTCTGCCCGAAGGGCCTGAACCCGACCAAGGCGATTGGCAAGATCAAGGAATTGATGGTTCGCCGCGCGGTCTGATATGAATAGTCCCCTCGCTTCCTGGCGTTCGCTGCTCCCCGAGGGAGCGGTCGGTACGCTTGGGGCGGGCCGGGGCGTAACGACATGAACACCGAAACATCGCATCAGTCCGACCCTCTCCGCCGCGCGCGCCTTCGCTGGCGTGCGCGGCGGGGCCTGCTGGAAAACGATCTGATTTTTGAACGTTTTTTCAGCCGATATGAGCATGACCTCAGCGATGCCGATGTGGGCGCTCTCACGCGCCTGCTTGAGCTGAGCGATAACGACCTGATGGACTTGCTGCTGGCTCGCAAGGAACCGGAAGGCGAGCTTGCCGACCCGGATGTCATCCGGGTGCTGGAGCTGTTGCGGAATGCTTGAGCGCCGCTAACGCCTTGAGCACCGCTTGTCCGTTGTTCCCAGGCGTGCAAATTATCGAAACCCTGTTTCCATACTTCGATTGAGGATGTGCTATGACCCCGTCAGATGTTAAAGCCACGCTATCGTTCAGCGACAATTCGCCGAGCGTTGAAATGCCGATTTACAAGGGCACTCTCGGCCCGGACGTGATCGACATCCGCAAACTGTACGGCCAGACTGGCAAGTTCACGTACGACCCGGGCTTCATGTCGACGGCGGCGTGCAACTCCGCGATCACCTACATCGACGGCGACAAGGGCGAGCTGCTGTACCGCGGCTACCCGATCGACAACCTCGCGCAAAACGCCGACTTCCTCGAAACCTGCTATCTGCTGCTGAAGGGCGAACTGCCGAACGCGCAACAGAAAGACGAGTTCGTGAACACCGTCACGAAGCACACGATGGTGCACGAGCAGATGCACTTCTTCTTCCGTGGCTTCCGTCGCGACGCACACCCGATGGCGATTCTCGTCGCTGCGGTCGGCGCACTGTCGGCGTTCTATCACGACTCGCTCGACATCAACAACCCGCGTCACCGTGAAGTGTCGGCCATTCGCATGATCGCGAAGCTGCCCACGCTGGTCGCAATGGCGTACAAGTACAGCATCGGCCAGCCGTTTGCGTACCCGAAGAACGACCTGTCGTACAGCGCGAACTTCATGCACATGATGTTCTCGAACCCGTGCGAAGAGTACAAGGTCAACGACGTGCTGGTGCGCGCGCTCGACCGTATCCTGATCCTGCACGCTGACCACGAACAGAATGCGTCGACCTCGACGGTTCGTCTGGCCGGCTCGTCGGGCGCGAATCCGTTCGCGTGTATCGCAGCGGGTATCGCCTGTCTGTGGGGCCCGGCACACGGCGGTGCGAACGAAGCCGCACTGAACATGCTGGAAGAAATCGGCTCGGTCGATAACATTCCTGAGTTCATCAAGCAGGTGAAGGACAAGAACTCGGGCGTGAAGCTGATGGGCTTCGGTCACCGCGTCTACAAGAACTACGATCCGCGTGCGAAGCTGATGCGCGAAACCTGCCACGAAGTGCTGGAAGAGCTGGGCCTGCACGACGACCCGCTGTTCAAGCTGGCCATGGCACTGGAAAAGATCGCGCTGGAAGACGAATACTTCGTGTCGCGCAAGCTGTACCCGAACGTCGACTTTTACTCGGGCATCGTGCAGCGCGCGCTGGGCATCCCGACCTCGATGTTCACGTGTATCTTCGCGATGGCACGTACGGTCGGCTGGATTGCACAGTGGAACGAAATGATCGCCGATCCGGAACAGAAGATTGGCCGTCCGCGTCAACTGTTCATCGGCGACACGCAGCGTGAAGCGAAGCCGATTGCGCAACGCTAAGCGGTAGCCGGTTCCGCGTTTCGCATGGCTCGCGGGGCCGTAAATTACGCGCGAGGCAGCACGGATTAAAAAACGCCCCAACGGCCAACCCGTTGGGGCGTTTTGTTTGGGGCGTGCATAAGCTGTGCGCGGCAAATGGGGTTCGATCTCAAGCATTGAACCGAGCCTATGCGGCTGGGCGTGTTAGCGCGTGAAGCGGCACGCCGCGACGACCCTTCGAACTTGCGTGGTCCTTCATCGCGCACGCCACGCCATCCCATGCCGGGTAACATCCATACAGGTATCGGCACTACCACCCAACTCCATGTTTTTTATCGGTTTTTTCCATGATTCATGGTCCCATGGCGCGGTTCTGCGTGGCATAATCGACTGACACAGTCAGCCCGCAGTCATTACTACCCCGCATACCATGGCACAGACTCTCTACGACAAATTGTGGAACACACATGTGGTCCACACGGAAGAAGACGGTACGACGATTCTTTATATCGACCGTCACCTGCTGCACGAAGTGACCAGCCCTCAGGCGTTCGAAGGCCTGAAACTGGCTGAGCGCCCGGTGTGGCGCATCAGCGCAAACCTGGCGGTGTCGGACCACAACGTGCCCACCACGGATCGCAGCCACGGCATTGCCGATCCGGTTTCCAAGCTGCAAGTCGATACGCTCGACACGAACTGCGACGCCTACGGCATCACGCAGTTCAAGATGAACGATCTGCGCCAGGGCATCGTGCATATCATCGGGCCGGAGCAGGGCGCTACGCTGCCGGGCATGACCATCGTCTGCGGCGACTCGCACACGTCCACGCACGGCGCGTTCGGCGCGTTGGCGCACGGCATCGGCACCTCGGAAGTCGAGCACGTGCTGGCTACGCAAACGCTCTTGCAGAAGAAGAGCAAGAACATGCTGGTGAAGGTCGAGGGCCCGTTGCCGCGCGGTTGTACCGCCAAAGACATCGTGCTCGCGATCATCGGCAAGATCGGCACGGCAGGCGGCACGGGCTACGCGATCGAATTCGGCGGTTCGACGATTCGCGCGCTGTCCATGGAAGGCCGCATGACGGTCTGCAACATGGCGATCGAAGCGGGCGCGCGCGCCGGCATGGTCGCTGTCGACGACACCACGATCGAATACCTGAAGGGCCGTCCGTTCTCGCCGACGGGCGTCGAGTGGGACCATGCGGTTGAGTACTGGAAACAGTTCAAGTCGGACGAAGGTGCGCAATTCGATCGCGTGGTCGAACTGAACGCCGCGGAGATCGTGCCGCAAGTCACGTGGGGCACGTCGCCGGAAATGGTCACCGCCGTGGACGGCCGTGTACCGGACCCGGAACGCGAAAAAGACCCGGTCAAGCGCGACGCCATGGAGCGCGCACTGAAGTACATGGCGCTCGAACCGAATGCGCCGATCGAATCCATCAAGCCGGATAAAATCTTCATCGGGTCGTGCACCAACGCGCGCATTGAAGACATTCGCGCCGCGGCCTACGTCGTAAAGAAGCTCGGCCGCCGCGTTGCGCCGAACATCCGTCTGGCCATGGTCGTGCCGGGTTCGGGTCTGGTGAAGGCGCAAGCGGAACGCGAAGGCCTCGACAAGGTCTTTACCGATGCCGGTTTCGAATGGCGTGAGCCCGGTTGCTCGATGTGTCTCGCGATGAACGCTGACCGGCTGGATCCGGGCGAGCGTTGCGCATCCACGTCGAATCGTAATTTCGAAGGTCGTCAGGGCGCCGGTGGCCGTACCCACCTCGTGAGCCCCGCGATGGCTGCCGCTGCGGCTATCGAAGGGCATTTCGTCGATATTCGCAAGCTTGGATAAACACGCATGATGAAAAACATGAATCGCACCACTCTATTGCGCCGCTTCGCACTCGGTACGCTAGCCGGGCTATTGCTCGGTCTGGCCGGTTGCAACACGGTGCACGGATTCGGCGAGGACATGTCGCACCTCGGCAATTCGATCAGCAATCACGCTGACAAATAAGCGGTTTTTGATTTTTTGCCGGCAATGCGGCGAGCGGCTTTCCGGCCGCCGCGCGCATCGCCCGGTCTTGAAACAGGCGCAAGCGTCATGGATAAATTCATCGTACATACCGGCGTCGTGGCGCCGCTCGATCGCGAGAACGTCGACACGGACGCGATCATTCCGAAGCAATTCCTGAAGTCGATCAAGCGCACGGGCTTCGGCCCGAACGCGTTCGACGAATGGCGTTACCTCGACCACGGCGAGCCGGGTCAGGACAATTCGAAGCGTCCGCTGAATCCGGATTTCGTGCTGAATCAGCCGCGCTATCAGGGCGCGTCGGTGCTGTTGGCGCGCAAGAACTTCGGCTGCGGCAGCTCGCGTGAGCATGCGCCGTGGGCGCTGCAGCAATACGGCTTCCGCGCGATCATCGCGCCGAGCTTCGCCGATATTTTCTACAACAACTGCTTCAAGAACGGCCTGCTGCCGATCGTGCTGACCGAGCAGCAAGTCGATCACCTGTTCAATGAAACGTACGCATTCAATGGCTTCCAGTTGACCATCGACCTGGACGCGCAAGTCGTACGCACAACGGATGGCAACACCGCGTATCCGTTCGAAGTCGCGGGCTTCCGCAAGTACTGCCTGCTGAATGGCTTCGACGATATCGGCCTCACGCTGCGTCATGCCGACAAGATTCGCCAGTTCGAAGCCGAGCGGATCGCGAAGCAGCCGTGGCTGAATCACCGCATCGTCGGTTAAAGGCTGACAAGCCTTAGAGCCCTATGGCTCGCTGATTCACGCTCAACAGTTTCCAGGAAAACCATCAAGGAATTCGCATGAAGATCGCAGTCTTGCCGGGCGACGGCATCGGTCCCGAAATCGTCAAGGAGGCCGTGAAGGTCCTGAACGTGCTCGGCGAAAAGTTCGAGCTCGAAGAAGCGCCGGTTGGCGGCGCGGGCTACGAAGCCAAGGGCCACCCGCTTCCCGATTCGACGCTGGCGCTGGCGAAGGAAGCCGACGCGATCCTGTTCGGCGCCGTCGGCGACTGGAAGTACGACTCGCTCGAACGCGCGCTGCGCCCCGAGCAGGCCATTCTCGGTCTGCGCAAGCATCTGCATCTGTTCGCGAACTTCCGTCCGGCAATCTGCTATCCGCAACTGACGGGCGCCTCGTCGTTGAAGGAAGAAATCGTTTCGGGTCTCGACATCCTGATCGTGCGCGAACTGAATGGCGACATTTACTTCGGCGCGCCGCGCGGCGTGCGTTCGTCGCCGGACGGGCTGTTCGAAGGCGCGAAAGAAGGCTTCGACACGATGCGTTATTCGGAACCCGAAGTACGCCGCATCGCGCATGTGGCGTTTCAGGCGGCGCAAAAGCGCCAGAAACGGCTGACGAGCGTGGACAAGGCCAATGTGCTCGAAACGTCGCAGTTCTGGCGTGACGTGATGATCGACGTTTCGAAGGAATACGCGGACGTCGAGTTGTCGCACATGTACGTCGACAATGCCGCGATGCAATTGGTCAAGGCGCCGAAGGCGTTTGACGTGGTCGTGACCGGCAACATGTTCGGCGACATTCTCTCCGACGAAGCCGCCATGCTGACGGGTTCGATCGGCATGCTGCCGTCAGCGTCGCTCGACAAGAACAACAAGGGCTTGTACGAGCCGTCGCACGGTTCGGCACCGGATATCGCCGGCAAGGGCGTGGCCAATCCGCTGGCCACGATTCTGTCGGCGGCGATGATGCTGCGTTACTCGCTGAACAAGGCGGAGCAGGCGGATCGCATCGAAAATGCGGTGAAGAAAGTGCTGGAGCAAGGTTTCCGCACGGGCGACATTCTCACGCCGGGTTGCAAGCAGGTCGGCACCGTCGCCATGGGCGATGCGGTGGTCGCGGCGCTGTAAGGCAATAAAAGGCAGGTGGCCGTCAGATCGCCAGACGACCGTCAAAGCGGCCTTTAAAACGCGAATCGGCCTAAAAACAGGCCGATTCGCGCGTGATACGAACGATAGCGGCAGACAATCGCGTCGCCAGATTCCGGTTTTCGTGTATATTGTAGCGATGGCACAGACGGCTCAAATCTCCTCGATTTCGAAACTGCACGGCAAAACGGCCCGTGTGGTTGAGCTCGCCATTACCACCACAAAAACGATTACCCCGAAAACGATCACGAAACGCTGATCGTCCGTCGTGCCCGCTCATCTTCCCCGCGCGGTCACTGCGCGGCAAAGATGCGGGGAAGTTTCCATTCGAAGGGTATGAAGTCATGAACGTAGGTCTCGTAGGTTGGCGCGGTATGGTCGGCAGCGTCCTGATGCAACGTATGCAACAGGAAGGCGATTTCGACTTGATCGAACCGGTGTTTTTCAGCACCAGCAACGCGGGCGGCAACGCGCCGTCGTTCGCCAAAAACGAGACCAAGCTCAAAGATGCGACAAGCATCGAAGACCTGAAGAAGTGCGAAGCAATCATCTCCTGCCAGGGCGGCGATTACACCAATGAGGTGTTCCCGAAGCTGCGCGCAGCGGGCTGGAACGGCTACTGGATCGACGCGGCTTCGTCGCTGCGCATGAAGGACGACGCAGTCATCATTCTCGATCCGGTCAACCTCGACGTGATCAAGAACGCGCTGGTCAAGGGCCAGAAGAATTTCATCGGCGGCAACTGCACGGTCAGCCTGATGCTGATGGCGCTGGGCGGCCTGTTCCGCGAAAACCTCGTCGACTGGATGACGGCCATGACGTATCAGGCCGCTTCGGGCGCGGGCGCGCAGAACATGCGCGAACTGCTGCAACAAATGGGCACGCTGTACGGTGCGGCCAAGGAAGATCTGGCTGATCCGTCGTCGGCGATTCTCGATATCGACCGCCGCGTGCTGAGCGCCATGAACAGCGACCGCATGCCGACCGACAACTTCGGCGTGCCGCTCGCCGGCTCGCTGATTCCGTGGATCGACAAGGATCTCGGCAACGGCATGTCGAAAGAAGAATGGAAGGGCGGCGCGGAAACCAACAAGATTCTCGGCAAGCCGGCCATGGGTACGCCGGGTTCGATCCCGGTGGATGGCCTGTGCGTGCGGATCGGCGCGATGCGCTGCCACTCGCAGGCGCTGACCATCAAGCTGAACAAGGATGTGCCGCTGGACGAAGTGAACAGCATCCTCGCGTCGGGCAACGATTGGGTCAAGGTCGTGCCGAACGAACGCGAAGCGTCGATGCGCGATCTGTCCCCGGCGGTAGTCACAGGCACCCTGACGGTACCGGTCGGCCGGGTGCGCAAACTGGCGATGGGCGGCGAATATCTGTCGGCCTTCACGGTCGGCGATCAGCTGCTGTGGGGCGCGGCGGAACCGCTGCGTCGCATGCTTCGCATTGTGCTCGACAAGTAAAGTAAACTACGCGCTCACGACGCGTAGAAAACTCAAGAAGCGTCGCGCTTGCGCGGCGCTTTTTTCATTGTGCTCCGATTATCTTGTCTCTTTCCAACCGCAAAAAAGGGCTGCGCGCTGACGCGCCAGGGGTCCCGATGAACCTTCGATTCTCCTCCCTTCGGGCTATGTTTATGCATCAAGCTACCGGCCGACTGACGGCCGCAGCCGCTTTGGCGTTTGCATTGGCCGGTGCCGGCATGAATAGCGCGATGGCCGCGCCCGGTGACGCCGCAAGCGCGCCGGAGGGCGCCTCCGTGTCTTATGCCGCCGGGAGCCAATATACGGTGCGGCCCGGGCAGTCGCTGAACGACGTGGCGATCGCCGTCACCCAATCGCATGACAAGGGGACGCTCGCACGTGCTTCGCGCGCGCTGTTCGATGCGAATCCGAATGCCTTCATGAGTCATGACCCGAGCCGGATGCGCGTCGGCGCGCTGCTGACGATTCCGGCACTGGATGCATCGGGCGCGCTGGCCGCTTCCGCGCCGGTGGCGGGGTCTGCGTCTGCCGCACCATCGGCTGCGCCGGTGACGTCGGCTTCCGCGCCGAATGCAGCACCGGCCGGTGCGGTGGTCGGCGCCGCAAGCGGCGTGGCACAGGTCAATGCCGCTGCTGCAAGCGCGGCAAGTGCCGCGGCTCGCGCGGCAGCACCAGCCACGGCGGCGGTTTCAGAAGCGGGCAGCTCGACGGTTGGAGCCAGTCCGGTTGCGCCGGGCAGCTCGACAGCGGCGGGGATGGCTCCGGCAGCGCCAGCGGCGGGCTCACAAGCTGCGGCCGCGTTGCCGGGCAGCGGCGCCCATGTCTGGTCGGGTGCGATCCAGCCTTCCGCCAGCGAGGCGGCCGAAGGCGCGTCGGCGGCCACAGCAGCCACGCCGGCAACGGCCGCCGCGCAGTCGGCGTCGCAACCGCGCGCGCAGGTGTCCAGCCTGCAGCAATTGCTCGCGCTGAAAAACCGCGTGCTGATGGAGTTGCAAAAACATGGTATCGGCGGTTCGCCTGCCGCGCCGGTCAAGCCTTCGACGAACGCGGTGCGGCCGGCCACAGGCGCTTCGTCTGCGGCTGCGGTTTCCAGCAGTGGCGCCGTGCCGGCTTCCACGTCGAATGACACCGGCATCTCGCAAACGAATTTGAGCATAGCGGCGGCAATCGGTGCGGCTTTGGTCGTACTGTTGGCGGCTTTCCGCATGCGTCGGCGTAAGCGCGTCGCCGTTGCCGCGACTGAGGGTACGCTGGCAGCCGATGCGGCGGCGGCTGCCGCCCGAGCGGCAGAATTACAGGAAGCCGGTTCGACGCACGAGCCGACCCCGGCGCCCGAAGCGTCGGACGCAGGCGGCGAAGCGGCGCAAGGATACGCAGTAACGCTGACGCCGGCTGACCGGGAGGCGGCGGAAGCTGACGCAGTGGCGCGGGAAACGGCAGAACGCGTGGCAGCAGAGCGCGCAGCGGAAATTCACGCGGCGGCAGAGCGTGAGGCAGCGGAGCGGGAAAGGGCGGAGCATGCAGCGGCGGAACAAGCCGCAACCGACCATGCGGATCAGGAACGTGCAACAGCGGAGCGTGAAGCCGCAGAACAAGCTGCAGCGGAACATGAGGCCGTTGCCCGCCAACTGCACACCGACTTGCCTGCGCAAGATATCAACACGCCTCAACACGTGTTGCAGGAAAGCCACCCGGCGCCTACCCCCATCGAACCAGACGAGCAACGGAATTCGGAGCTCACGTCGGCTGCCCAAGGCGGTCCGACGGCCGAACCGCTTCCCTCCGCTCATCACGAAAACCTCGACGGCGCGACCACGGCTGCGAGCCTCGCTGCCGCGGCGGAACTCGGCGCTGACGCGTTGCCGCGCACGCCGCTTGAGCCGGTCAACGAGACCTTCCCGGAAGAGGTGCCTCCGCACCGTCTGCAATGGGATGACGAACCGGCATCAAGCGTGCCGCTGGCCGAGCCGAAGAACGACGTGTCCGCTGATTCGCCGCACCCGCTCGACACGCCGGCTCCGGTCATCGATTTCACGCAGCAGCCGGTCGAGCCGCATACGACGTCGCCATTCGGCAATCCGCTTGTCGAGACGCAACCGCAGCCCCCTCAGCAAGTCGAAACCGCGACGCCTCATGAAGCGTCGCACGCCGAGCCGGCACCGGTCGCGCAAGTTCCGCCCGCGCTGTCCGTGCCGTCCGAGTTTCCGCGCGATGCCGTCGACGCGTTCAGCAGTCTCGACATGCCGTTGCCGCCGCGCATCGAATTGCCCGACGCAGCGCTGGGCACGCCCGAATCGCTTGCGACCCAGCCGGTCGCATCGCCAGAAAGCACCGCGCGGCAAGCTGTGGCGCCGCACGATCCGGACGACGTCCCGCACGCCGCCGACGAAATCTCCGCGGGCACCGCTGGTCATGCAGCCGTCGCAGGCCTGGGCGCGGTCGGCTTCGGTGCGTTGAAGCTCGATTTCGACCTTGAATTGCCGCCGAGTCCGGCTCAGCCCCTGCCCGTTTTCACATCGGCCGATCTCACCCGCATCGCCCGTAACAAGCTCGATCTGGCCGCCGAATATATTGACCTCGGCGATCTGTCCGGCGCGCGCGTGCTCATCAACGAAGTGATCGAAGCGAACGATCCGGCCACGCGCACCGAGGCCCGCGCGCTGCTCTCGACGCTTGCGCCGTTGTCGTGAAGCGTATTGCGCTAGGCGTCCAGTACGACGGTTCGGCATTTTGTGGCTGGCAGTCGCAGCCGCACGGCAAAACCGTGCAGGATGAGCTCGAACGGGCGTTGCGCGAGTTCGCACAAACGCCCGTGCAAACCGTTGTAGCCGGTCGCACGGATACCGGCGTGCACGGCCTGGGCCAGGTGGTGCATTTCGACACGGAACTCGATCGCACGGATTTTTCGTGGATTCGCGGCACCAATGCGTTTCTGCCAAAGACGATCGCCGTGCAATGGGCCAAGCCAATGCCGGATGAGTTCCACGCGCGCTTTTCGGCGTTCGAACGCACGTATTACTACGTCCTGTACGTCCATCCGTTCCGTTCGCCGATGCAGGCCACGCGGGCTGGCTGGGTGCATACGCCGCTCGACGTCGACGCCATGCGGGCTGCCACCGCTCATCTGATTGGCGAGCACGATTTTTCGGCGTTTCGCTCGTCGCAATGTCAGGCGAAGACGCCGGTCAAGCATCTGTATCAGATCGACATCCTGCAACAGGGCGACTTCGTTCATTTCCGCTTCCGGGCAAACGCGTTCCTGCATCATATGGTGCGCAACCTGATGGGTTGTCTCGTCGACATCGGCCGGGGACGCCATCCGGCCGAATGGATGGCAGAGGTGCTCGCCAGCCGCGATCGCGATTGTGCTGCGCCGACTTTCATGCCTGACGGCCTGTATCTGGCGCAGGTGGGCTATCCTGAGCAATTCGCCGTGCCCGCGCCGCACACCGGCAGCGTGCCCTGGAGTACTGTATGGATCGAGCAAGCGAAACCATGAAATCAACCGAAAACCTGGCGGCCGAAGCTCACGCGGGCGCATCGCAACACGCCGTGCCGCATCGCACGCGTATCAAGCTGTGCGGCCTGTCGAAGCCGGAAGACGTGGCGTACGCGATCGACCTCGGCGCCGACGCGATCGGCCTCGTGTTTTATCCGCCGAGCGCGCGCTCGGTGAGCGTCGCGCAGGCCGTCGAACTGGTGCACGATGTGCCGCCGTTCGTGTCGGTAGTCGGCTTATTCGTGAACCCGACGCAGGACTGGATTCGCGAAGTCGTCAGTAACGTCGGGCTCACGCTGCTGCAGTTCCACGGCGACGAAACCGTCGCGCAATGCGAATCGCTCGCCAGTCTTGCGGGTTTGCCTTGGTTGCGTGCTTTGCGGGTTGCGGCGGATACTCAACCGGCAGATTTGGTAAAATCAGCGCTTAACTATTCAGCAGCCAATGGCCTTCTGTTCGACACCCATGTCGAAGGCTATGGCGGCGGCGGGAAGGTTTTCGATTGGTCACTTATTCCAGCAGAGCTCGCGCGTCGGGCCGTTTTGAGTGGTGGGTTGAACGCGCAAAACGTCAGTGATGCGATCCATCGCGTGCGCCCGTACGCGGTCGATGTCTCGAGCGGCATCGAAGTACCGGGCGCCCGGGGCGTGAAAGATCACGCCCGGATGGCGGCGTTCGTACGCGCAGTGCGCGCGGCGGACGCTGAATGATTCAGGCGGCGCGGTTTCTCCCATGACAACCGCGCGCCACACTGAGAAGAGTGATCACCATGTATAACTTGCCTGACGAAAGAGGCCATTTCGGCCCATATGGCGGCGTGTTCGTTGCCGAAACGTTGGTTCATGCGCTCAACGAGCTGCGTGCCGCATATGAGAAATATCAGAAAGACCCGGAATTCGTCGCCGAATACGAGCGCGAACTGAAGCATTTCGTGGGTCGTCCGTCCCCGATTTATCACGCACAGCGCTGGAGCGAAATGCTCGGCGGCGCGCAGATCTTCCTTAAGCGTGAAGATCTGAATCACACCGGCGCGCACAAGATCAATAACGTGATCGGCCAGGCGCTGCTCGCAAAGCGCATGGGCAAACCGCGCGTGATCGCGGAAACCGGCGCGGGCCAACACGGTGTGGCGACTGCGACCATCGCGGCGCGCTTCGGCATGGAATGCGTGGTCTACATGGGCGAGGAAGACGTGCGCCGCCAGGCCGCCAACGTCTATCGGATGAAACTGCTCGGTGCGAGCGTCGTGCCCGTGCAGTCGGGCTCGCGCACGCTGAAGGACGCGCTCAATGAAGCGATGCGCGACTGGGTGACCAACGTCGAAAATACCTTCTACATCATCGGCACAGTGGCGGGACCGCACCCGTATCCGATGATGGTGCGCGACTTCCAGCGCGTGATCGGCGACGAGTGCAAGGTGCAGATGCCTGAACTGGTGGGCCGTCAACCGGATGCTGTAATTGCGTGCGTTGGCGGTGGTTCGAATGCAATGGGTATCTTTTACCCGTACATTGACGACACTTCTGTTCAGTTGATTGGCGTTGAGCCTGCCGGTGACGGGATCGAAACCGGCCGCCATGCGGCTTCGCTGATCGGCGGCAGTCCGGGTGTGCTGCATGGTAACCGCACTTATCTTCTGCAAGACGAGAACGGGCAGATCATCGAGACGCATTCGATCTCGGCCGGTCTGGATTATCCGGGCGTCGGTCCTGAGCATGCATGGCTAAAAGACAGCAAGCGCGCGCAATATGTCAGCATCACCGACGAAGAGGCGCTTAAGGGATTCCACGATTGCTGCCGCATCGAAGGCATTATTCCGGCATTGGAATCCAGCCACGCGCTGGCCTATGCCGCGAAGCTCGCGCCGACACTGCCGAAGGACAAGGTCCTTCTGGTCAATCTGTCGGGCCGCGGCGACAAGGATATGCACACGGTCGCTGAGCGATCGGGCATTCAGTTCTGAGCGCCGCGACGATGCGCGACGAGTTCGACGAGCCGCAACCGGCACTTGAAACCACGACCCCGGTCGCCGAGGTCGTGGTGGCCGAGGTGC
Source organism: Paraburkholderia fungorum (assembly GCF_902833645.1). Taxonomy (GTDB): domain Bacteria; phylum Pseudomonadota; class Gammaproteobacteria; order Burkholderiales; family Burkholderiaceae; genus Paraburkholderia; species Paraburkholderia fungorum. Next base: position 173,795 of record NZ_CADFGE010000001.1, on the reverse strand, counting down.
CTGCACCCTTATTGCCGCAGGTGCCCGCCGGTATCCGGCTGTTGAACCGCGATTTTTTGTCCGATGTGTCGAACATTCCCGACGGGTCGATCGACCTGATCCTGTGCGATCCGCCTTATGGGCTCGGCAAGGATTATGGCAACGACTCCGACATGCGTTCCGGCGAGGATTTTCTCGCCTGGACGCGTGGCTGGCTCGAGCTGGCTATTCCGAAGCTCAAGCCGTCGGGTTCGCTCTATATCTTCTGCACATGGCAGTACGCGCCGGAAATCTTCAGTTTCCTGAAGACAAGACTCACGATGATCAACGAAATCATCTGGGACCGGCGTGTGCCGAGCATGGGTGGAACGGTGCGCCGTTTTACTTCGGTGCACGACAACATCGGTTTTTTCGCGGTGTCGAAAGATTACTTTTTCGATCTCGATCCCGTCCGCATCCCGTACGATGCCGTCACGAAGAAGGCGCGTTCGCGTAAGCTGTTCGAAGGCAGTAAGTGGCTGGAGCTTGGCTATAATCCCAAGGATGTCTGGTCGGTATCCCGGCTGCATCGGCAACATGCCGAGCGCGTTGATCACCCGACCCAGAAGCCTCTGGAAATTGTCGAGCGGATGGTGCTGGCAAGTTGTCCGAAGGGCGGGCGCGTGCTCGACCCGTTCATGGGCAGCGGCACCACCGCAGTTGCTTGCGCCCGGCAGCAGCGCGAATTCGTCGGCTATGAGATCAATGAAAGTTACTGCGCAATAGCGCGCGAACGCGTTAGCGCGGCCGCGTCGGCGCCCATTGCCGCCCGCAAAACCCGCAAGAATGCGGCCAAGGCTGAGCGGCAAACCGAGGCGCAATAAGCGCGCAGTAGCTTAAAAATCCGAGAATATTCCATGTCCCGTATCAAGAACACGTTTGCTGCGTTGTCCGCCCAAGGTAGGAAGGGCCTGATTCCGTTCATGACGGCCGGTGATCCGGATCCGGCTCGCACGGTCGAATTCATGCACGCGCTCGCTGCCGGCGGCGCCGATGTGATCGAACTTGGCGTGCCGTTTTCCGACCCGATGGCCGACGGCCCGGTGATCCAGCAGTCGTCCGAACGCGCGCTGGCGCATGGTGTGTCGCTGCGTCACGTGCTGGCCGACGTGAAGCGCTTCCGCGAAACCGACGACAAGACGCCGGTAGTGCTGATGGGCTACGCGAATCCGATCGAGCGCATGGGCACAGAGGCCTTCGCCAAGGCGGCGAAAGAAGCCGGGGTGGACGGCGTGCTGGTTGTCGACTATCCGCCAGAAGAGTGCGCTAACTTCGCCGAACAGATGCGATCTGCTGGCATCGATCCGATTTTTTTGCTTGCGCCCACGTCCACGGACGAACGTATCGCCCAAGTCGGTAAAATTGCGAGCGGTTACGTCTATTATGTGTCGTTGAAGGGCGTGACCGGCGCGGCAAATCTGGACGTTTCCAGCATCGCGAGTAAAATCCCGGCCATCAAGTCGCACGTCCCCCTGCCGGTGGGCGTCGGTTTCGGCATCCGCGACGCGCAAACAGCGCGTCTGGTGGCCGAAGTGTCCGATGCCGTCGTGATCGGCAGCCGTATCGTGCAGTTGCTCGAACAAGCGGCGCCTGAAGCTGCCGCCGAGACGCTCACGCGCTTCGTCGCCGAGGTGCGCGAGGCGATCGACAGCGTCGCGACTGCCCGATAACAGTTATTTTTGTCGTCTGTAGTGTGAACGGCGGGTTTGTCCCGCCGTTTGCGCAACCGCTGACCCCAGAAGGATTCAATATGAGCTGGATCGATAAGCTGCTCCCGCCGAAAATCAAACAAACCGACCCGAAGAACCGCAAGGGAATTCCGGAAGGCCTGTGGATCAAGTGCCCGTCGTGCGAAGCCGTGCTGTACCGCAACGACGTCGAGGCCAATCTGCACGTTTGCCCGAAGTGCGACCACCACATGCGCATCGGCGCGCGTGAGCGGCTCGACAGCCTGCTCGATCCGGAAGGCCGCTACGAGATCGGCCAGGAAATCGTGCCGGTTGACGCGCTCAAGTTCAAAGACAGCCGCAAGTACCCGGACCGCCTGAAAGAGGCGATGGACGACACCGACGAAACCGACGCCATGGTCGTGATGGGCGGCGCCATCCACACGCTGCCAGTGGTGGTCGCATGCTTCGAGTTCTCGTTCATGGGCGGCTCGATGGGCTCGGTAGTTGGGGAGCGCTTCGTGCGCGGCGCCCAGAACGCGCTTGAACAGAAGGTGCCGTTTATCTGTTTCACCGCTTCGGGCGGCGCGCGGATGCAGGAAAGCCTGCTTTCGCTGATGCAAATGGCGAAGACCACGGCAATGCTGACCAAGCTCGCCGAAGCCAAGCTGCCGTTCATTTCCGTGCTGACCGATCCGACCATGGGCGGCGTGTCGGCGAGTTTCGCGTTCCTGGGCGACGTGGTGATTGCCGAGCCGAAGGCGCTGATCGGCTTCGCCGGCCCGCGCGTGATCGAGCAAACCGTGCGCGAAAAGCTGCCGGAAGGCTTCCAGCGTGCCGAGTTCCTGCTGACGAAGGGCGCGGTCGACATGATCGTCGACCGTCGCAAGCTGCGTGAAGAAATCGCGCAATTGATGGCGCTGTTGAGCCATCAGCCGGCTGACGCGGTCGCGTAAGCTTCGCATCAACAGCCGCGCCGTGCGCTTTCAGGCGCGGCTGCCATCGGAAAAGCAGTAAAAAAATAGCGCGCCGCGAGAGTCATCAAGCGGCGCGTTGTCATTTCCGGGATAATCACGGTCTCGCAACGCAGCACAGATTCACTCGATGACCACATTCCCCACCCTCGACGCGTGGCTCACGCACCTTGAATCCGCGCATCCTGTCGGCATCGACATGGGATTGGGCCGTATCACGCAGGTACGCGACGCGATGAAGTTGTCGTTTGAGTGCCCGATCATCACGGTCGGCGGCACCAACGGCAAGGGCTCGACCTGCGCGATTCTCGAATCGATTTTGCTGCGCGCGGGCTTCACGGTTGGCTGCCACACGTCGCCGCATTTGCTGTCGTTCAACGAGCGGGCGCGCGTGAATGGTGAAATGGCGAGCGACGCAGACCTGCTGCCGCATTTCGAAGCCGTCGAAGCCGCACGCCTGAGCCTCGCCGAACCGGTCACGCTGACCTACTTCGAATTCACGACGCTGGCGATCATGAGCCTGTTCGCCTCGCGCGGCCTGGATGCGGTCATTTTCGAAGTCGGCCTGGGCGGTCGCCTCGACGCGGTCAATATCCTCGACGCGGATTGCGCGATCGTGACCAGCATCGATATCGACCACACCGAATATCTCGGCGACACGCGCGAGAAGATCGCCTTCGAAAAAGCCGGTATTTTCCGTCCGGGCAAGCCGGCGATCTGCGCCGATCCGGTGCCGCCGCAAACCCTCATCGATCATGCCGAGAAGATTGGCGCCGAACTGTGGCTATTTGGCCGCGATTTCCGCTACGAAGGGCAGGCGGGCAGCGAACGCCAGCAATGGAGTTATGTAGGGCCGACCATGCGCCGTTCAGCGCTCGCCTACCCGGCGTTGCGCGGCGCGAATCAGTTGATCAACACGTCGGCTGCGCTGGCCGCTCTTGAAGCGCTGCGCGACCGTTTGCCCGTGTCGGCGCAGGACATCCGGCTCGGCCTCGCCAACGTCGAATTGCCGGGACGCTTCCAGGTCCTGCCCGGCAAGCCCGCCGTGGTGCTCGACGTGGGCCACAATCCTCACGCTGCGGCGGTTTTGGCGCAGAACCTCGGCAATATGGGCTTTTTTCCGTACACCTACGCCGTGTTCGGCGCGATGCGCGATAAGGACATTGCCGGCGTACTGACCCATCTGAAAGGCGAAATCGACCACTGGTGCGTGACCGATTTGCCGACCCCGCGTGCGGCTTCGGCGGAAGAACTCGAAGCGGCTTTGCGCGAGCAGGGCGTGAGCGACGCCAACGACAGCAGCGTGACGCGCTACGCAACACCGGCGGAGGCATTCCAAGACGCGCTAAAACGAGCGTCAGAGAATGATAGAATCGTGGTTTTCGGCAGTTTCTATACGGTAGCAGGCGTTATGGCCTACCGTAAATCGCAGCAACACTGAACGGGCGCCAGGCTCGAACCAAGCGATTCATGGGAATTTTCTCGTTCGGCAAGAAAGACGACGCGCCCACCCGGCGCGGCGCAAATACCAGTTCCACTCGGGCCGCTCGTGGCGAGCGCGTGGAGCGGCGAACCCGCCGCACGGAGCGCGCCGTGGATGCCGATGCGATGCTGCTCGACCCCACGTTGCCGGAAAAGCAGCGTGCTCGGCGCAGGCTCGTCGGCGCGATCGCGCTGGTCGTCGCGGCGGTGGTAATTCTGCCGATGGTGCTGGATTCGCACCCTAAGCCCGTCACGGACGACATCTCCATCGACATTCCAAGTCGTCCTGCGCCGAAGGTCGCCAAGACCGACGAAGATACGCAGGCCGGCGTAGCCCCGGATAACCCGGCGCCTGATACGGCACTTGCCGCTTCCAGCCTGGCGCCGACAACGGCAGCCACGCAAGGCCAGTCCGGCGCGGCGAAGCAGCAGAGCGCCGCTACCAGCGCCGCGCCTGCCGCCAAGCCGGCTGCGAAAGCGCAGGCACCGGCCGTTGCCGCCAACACGGCGCCCGCCAAGCCGGCCAAATCGACCAACACACCCGCGCCCGCCGCGCAAAGCGTGGCGAACGCGCCAGCAACGAGCGCGGACAGCACGAATACCGCCGCCGCGAGCGCCGATGCGAATTCCGGCACGCCGGCTTCGCCGCCGGGCAGCCGTTTTGCCGTCCAGCTCGGCGCGTTTGCGAACGACGCTAACGCGCGTAATTGGGCCGCCAAGTTGAAAGCGGCTGGTGTGCCCGCATATACCGAACATCGGAAACAGGCCGACGGCTCGACGCTCACGTTATTGCGCGCTGGTCCGTTCGCCGATCGTGCAGCGGCTTCCGCCGCAATTGCGAAGGTTCGTGAGGCCGGCCTGACGTCGGGCGCGAACAGCGGCGCTGCACAGTAAGCGAGCGATGTTCACTGCCTTCGACTACGCTGTAATGGCGGTGATCGGTTTGTCAGCCTTGCGCGGCACCTGGCGCGGGTTTTTGTCCGAGATATTCGGGCTGATCGGCTGGATCGCGGCGTTTTTCATTGCGTGCCGCTTCGTCGGGTATGTCGTGCCTTTTATCCCTGCCACGTGGCCGGGGGGCGCGCTGACCCAGTGGCTTCTGGCGTTCGCGTTGGTGGTGATCGGCGTGGTGCTGGTGGCAAGCGTGCTGAACGCATTGCTAAGCCGCATTGTGCAGGCAACCGGCTTGAGCGGCGTGGACCGCTCGCTCGGTTTGATGTTCGGCCTCGTGCGCGGGGTCATTCTGGTGCTGATTCTGGTCGCCCTTGCAGGCTTGACCGAACTGCCCCAACAGGAATTCTGGCGCAACGCCTTGCTTCGGCCCTATGCGGTCGAGGGCGTGCACATAATGAAACCGCTGCTTCCCGAGACGCTCGCTGCCTACGTCCACGTGTGACGATCAGGCGGGTGGCCACGGGAAGCTTGCAGGACTCCGGCGCAATCCGGTTGCCTGTACGCACCGTCGCGTACTCACGCGGAGCATTGCAGGCACCGGCCGCCGTTACGAATTTCGTACCTTTGAAGGACATGCCATGTGCGGCATCGTAGGCGTAGTTTCCCACTCTCCGGTCAATCAGCTGATCTATGACAGCCTGCTGCTTCTGCAGCACCGCGGTCAGGACGCCGCCGGCATCGCAACCGCGAACGGCAGCAATTTCCACATGCACAAGGCCAATGGCATGGTGCGCGACGTGTTCCGCACGCGCAACATGCGCAGCCTGCCCGGCACCACCGGGATCGGCCAGGTCCGTTACCCGACCGCCGGTTCTGCATCGAGCGAAGAAGAAGCCCAGCCGTTCTACGTGAACGCGCCGTTCGGCATCATCCTCGCGCACAACGGCAATCTGACCAACTGGCAGCAGCTGAAAGATGAGATGTTCCGCATCGATCGCCGCCATATCAACACCAACTCCGATACGGAAGTGATGCTCAACGTGCTCGCGCACGAACTGCAGCTTTCCAGTTCGAGCCTGCAACTCGATCCGGCCGCGCTGTTCAAGGCCGTGTCGGGCGTGCATCGACGGGTGCGGGGTTCGTACGCGATCGTGTCGCTGATTGCCGGCTACGGCCTGCTCGGTTTCCGCGACCCGTTCGGGATTCGCCCGCTGTGCCTCGGCAAGCAGGAAACGCCGGAAGGCGTCGAGTGGATCCTGGCGTCGGAATCGGTTGCGATCGAAGGTATCGGTTTCGAATTCGTGCGTGATATTGCGCCGGGCGAGGCCATTTTCATCGACCTCGAAGGCAACCTGCACTCGCAGCAATGCGCGACTAACCCGAGCCTGAACCCGTGTATTTTCGAACTCGTGTATCTCGCGCGTCCGGACTCGGTGCTCGACGGCGTGCCGGTCTACAACGTGCGTTTGCGCATGGGCGACTACCTCGCCGAGAAGATCAAGCGTGAATTGCCCGACGTCGAGATCGACGTCGTGATGCCAATTCCCGATTCGTCCCGTCCGGCCGCGATGCAGGTCGCCAAGAAGCTGGGCGTCGAGTACCGCGAAGGCTTCTTCAAGAACCGCTACGTGGGCCGCACCTTTATCATGCCGGGCCAGGCGATGCGCAAGAAGTCGGTGCGCCAGAAGCTCAACGCCATGGGCATCGAGTTCAAGGGCAAGAACGTGCTGATCGTCGACGATTCGATCGTGCGCGGCACCACCTCGCACGAAATCGTGCAGATGGCACGCGACGCAGGCGCGAACAAGGTGATCTTCGCTTCGGCGGCGCCGCCGGTGAAGTACCCGAACGTCTACGGTATCGACATGCCCACGCGCGGCGAACTCGTCGCCCATGGCCGCACGGACGACGAAGTCGCGCGCATGATCGGCGCGGACCATCTCGTTTATCAGGACGTCGACGCCCTGAAGCAGGCAGTGCGCGATATCAACCCGGCGCTGAAGGAATTCGAGGCCTCGTGCTTCGACGGCAATTACGTGACCGGCGATGTCACGACCGAGTATCTCGACCGCATCGAAACCGCGCGTCTCGCGCCGTCCTCGCAATCGGACCGCGACGCCGCCAGCGAAGCGGCCGAGGGCGGCCCGTCGCGTTCGCAACTGCATCTGCAGTTGTCGGTAGGTTGAGTGATAACGCTTACGGCGTGGCGCGCTGCACGCCACGCCGCGAGCGTGTTAGCATGACGGCTTGCGTCGATTTGATCTCAGCTTGCGGACGCGGGGCAACCCAAAACAGCTAAAGCGAATGGTGGAAAAGCCGCAGTCATCCGCCTCCGCTCCAGCTTTCCCCGCACATGAAGCCCGCTTATGCCGACGCAAAAGCGGGCTTTTTTGTTGCTGTCGTTTGGCGTTGTTGAACTCGTCTAACGCGAGCCGCCGACGCTGAACCCAGCTATGGAACATTGGAAACCAGAACTAACATGGACGACTCCCTGAACTTCGATACGCTGGCGATCCGCTCGGGCACAGCGCGCAGCGACTTCAACGAACATTCGGAAGCGATTTTCCTGACGTCGAGCTTCGTCTTCGCGAGTGCCGCGGACGCTGCCGAAAAATTCAAGAATTCCGAAGACAACTACACCTACTCGCGCTTCACGAACCCGACGGTCTCGATGTTCCAGGACCGCCTGGCCGCGCTCGAAGGTGGTGAAGCGTGTATGGCCACGGCTTCGGGGATGGCGGCGATCATGTCGGTGGTAATGTCCACGCTGCAGGCCGGCGACCATCTGGTCAGCTCGCAGGCGCTGTTCGGCTCGACGCTCGGCATGTTCTCGCAAATCTTCAGCAAGTTCGGCATTACCACGACCTTTGTCGATCCGACCGATCTGGATGCATGGAAAAACGCCGTGCGCCCGGAAACGAAGATGTTCTTCCTCGAAACGCCGTCGAACCCGCTGACCGAAGTCGCGGACATCGAGGCGATCAGCAAGATCGCGAAGGCGGCCAATGCGGTTTTCGTGGTCGACAACTGTTTCTGCAGCCCGGCCTTGCAGCAGCCGCTGAAATTAGGCGCCGACGTCGTGATGCATTCGGCCACCAAGTTCCTCGACGGCCAGGGGCGTGTGCTCGGCGGCGCGCTGGTGGGCTCGAAGAAGTTCATCATGGAAAAGGTGTTTCCGTTCGTGCGGAGTGCCGGGCCGACTCTGTCCGCATTCAATGCATGGGTGCTGCTCAAGGGCATGGAAACGCTGTCGCTGCGGGTCGACAAGCAGTCGGCGAATGCGCTCGAAATCGCGCGCTGGCTGGAAACGCATCCTGCCGTGAACCGGGTGTTCTATCCGGGGCTTGAATCGCATCCGCAGCACGCGCTGGCCATGCGTCAGCAAAAGTCGGGCGGCGCAATTCTGTCGTTCGAACTGAAGGGCGATACGCCTGAGCAGATGCGCGCGAATGCCTGGCGCGTGATCGACAGCACGAAGATCTGCTCGATCACCGGCAATCTCGGCGATACGCGTACCACCATCACGCATCCGGCAACCACCACGCACGGTCGCGTAACGCCGGAAGCGCGTGCCGCGGCGGGGATCAGCGAAGGTCTGATCCGTCTTGCCGTAGGTCTGGAAAACGCCGGCGATATCCGCGGCGATCTGGAACGCGGTCTGGCGGGTTAAGCGTTCAGCGCGCGGGGCAGCGGTAGCAAGCAACGGTAGCAAGAAGTGCGAGCCGCCTTTTTCAGGTGGCTCGCGGATCGCCCGAACGCAATCGTCAATGACGCGGCGCGCGCCATTGACCGGGCGCCAGCCCGAAGCGCCGCGTGAAGGCGTGGGTGTAGGCGCTCTGATCGCCAAAGCCGATTTCCAGCGCGATATCGCTCAGCGACAAGCGTGGATCGGACAGCAAACTCAGCGACGTATCGAGCCGCAGACGCTGCAAATAGCGATGCGGCGTTTCGCCGAAGGCTTCGATAAAAAGCTGATGGAAGCGCCGCATGCCGAAGCCGCAATGCGCGGCAAGGTCGGCGATACGCAGCGGTTCCGAAAGATGGGTGCGCAGCCAGCGGTCGATGCGCGCGAAGTCGAGGCCGGCGCCGTATGCCTGCGCTGCGGCCATGGTGCCGGTATCGGCCACCAGCGCAGCGCCCAATCGTGCGGCTGCATCCCATTGAAAACGCCGGGCGTCCAGATTGCTGGTCTGAGCGCCGCCTGTGGCGTGCCCCGCAATCCGATGCACGAGCTGCGTGAGCGAGGCATCCACGGTGACCGCCCGCGCGCGGTCGAACAGACGCTCCGGCACGGCCAGCGAGGCGGCCGGCAGATCCAGCACCAACTGCCGGTTCTCGCCGATACCCGCGTAGTTGTGCCGCGCGCCTGCCGGAATGAGCCAGGCGGAACCGGCGTCGATCTGTTGCGCGACGCCGTCTACCGCCATCACCATCGCGCCGTCGAGTCCGAGCACGACCTGGTGAAAATCGTGCACGTCCGACGCTTCGACCGTGCCGTAACGGCGCAGCGAAACGCTAGGTGCGGTGATGGCGGCGTGACCCATTGGCTTAATGGCGCAATTACAAAACAGTGAAAACTTAGACGTCGAGCAGTTCGACTTCGAACACGAGCGTGGCATTCGGCGGAATCACGCCGCCCGCGCCACGTACGCCGTAGCCGAGTTGCGGCGGAATCGTCAGCTTGCGCGTGCCGCCGACCTTCATGCCTTGCACGCCTTCATCCCAGCCCTTGATGACCATGCCGCCGCCCAGCACGAACGCGAACGGGTCGTTGCGGTCCTTGCTCGAGTCGAACTTCTGACCGTCGGTCAGCCAGCCCGTGTAGTGCACGCTGACGGTCTTGCCGGCAACCGCTTCGGCGCCGGTGCCTTCAACGATGTCTTCATATTTCAGGCCGGATTCGGTAGTCACAGTCGACATATGTCGCTCCTTAGGTCAAAAACGTAAAACCGACATTGTAGGCGTGTTGAGGTCGTATCGCCGAGGATTGGAAGGTGGCATGCGGTTTGCGTCCACGTTAGCCGTCCGGCCAGGCTGGTTGCCCAGGACGGCATGCCTATAATGGGGTTTCGTTCAATATTCCATGTATTGCCTGAGAGGGCTCGATCGTGACAACGTCTTCCACCGGGACCACCGGCGCCAAGCCGGTTTCTTCCGGCCTCGTCGTCTCCGAACGCACCGCGCGTCTGCGCGCGGAGACTGCGCTGTTCATGCGCGATCACGTGCTGTCGCTTGTGTCACACGACCTGCGCGGTCCGCTGAACGCCATCCATAGCTGGGCGTACGTGCTCGAGCGCAAGCTCGATGCAAACGATCCCAATTCGCAGCGCGCCGTCACCGGAATTCGTAATGGCGTGGACCAGCAGGTGAAGTTGCTGGAGACGATTGTCGATGCCACGCGCGCTGAGACCCGATCGCTCGCACTTGAGTTGGCGCCGTTTCCGCTGCATCCGCTACTCGATGAAACCGTGGAGGAAGTTCGCTCGGGGTTGGCTCGTGCGCGTGGCGTCGAGCTCACGGTCGAGTCGCAACTTGCTACCGAGCAGCTCAACGGCGACCGCGAGCGTCTCGCCGCCGCGCTGTGGGTGATGCTCACGTTTGCCGTCGAAGCGAGCTCAAGGGGTGCCGCAGTCACCCTGGCCGCGCGCGCGGACGCCTCCCGGTGGTACGCCACGGTCACTTTCAATCAGAGCGCCGCCGCTCTGGACGATGCTTCGGTGCCCCATGTGCTGGAAGCTTTTGCCCTCAAACAGGCGGGTGAACCGCGCGAGGCCAAGCGGATCGCGTGGGTGTTCGCGCTGTGCAAGCGCGTTGCGGAAGCACACGGCGGCAGTTTCGAGCAAAGCGACGCATCTGAGGGCGAAACTGTTACGCTCGCGCTGCACGTGCCACTGAGTGCATCGACTCCCACGTGAGCGGCGGTTGTCGGCGCACTTCCTGGGCACGATTAACTTTCATCTTGCTTTCGCGTCTTATACTGACAACTTTTGTTGCCGGAGCCCCTCGCTTTGATCCAGGTTGTCGCCCTTATTGGTGCATTGTTTCTCGTCGCCCTCAACGGTTTCTTTGTCGCCGCCGAATTTGGTCTGGTGAAGCTGCGCCAGACGCGCGTGCAGAGCCTCGCGGCCAAACACGGAATGCGTGGGCGTTTGCTGGCGAAGGTGCATGGACGGCTCGACGCCTATCTGTCGGCCTGTCAGCTTGGCATTACGCTGGCATCCCTCGGGCTCGGCTGGATCGGCGAGCCGGCGTTCGCGGAACTGCTCACGCCGGTCTTTAGCCTGCTTGGAGTGGAATCGGAAAAGCTGATCCACGGCATCTCGCTGTTCTTCGCGTTCTCGTGCATATCGTTCCTGCATATCGTGGTGGGCGAACTGGCGCCGAAATCGCTGGCCATTCGTGAAGCGGAAAAGGTTTCGCTGTGGGCCGCCACGCCGCTCTACGGTTTCTACTGGGCGATGTATCCGGCGATCTGGGTGCTCAACTCCAGTGCCAACGCGGTGCTGAAACTTGCGGGCCTCAACGGCGAGCACGGCCACGATTCGCATTACTCGACCGACGAACTCAAACTGATCCTGCGTGGCCGCCGCGCCAACGTCGCGACTGAACTCGGTTCACCGGATGGCGCCTACAGCCAGGACGAGTGGAACACGATCGCGCATTCGCTGGATTTTTCGCGCATGACGGTGTCGGATCTGATGCGTCCGTCTTATGAAATGGTCGGCCTGCGGCGCGATTTGCCGCTGCGCGAAAACATGCAGGTGGTGGCGCGGCATCGTTTCAGCCGCTATCCGTTGTTCGAAGACGCTTCCGGCGAGCGCGTGGCCGGCATGATCCATTTGAAGGACTTGCTGCTGGCGCGGCACGCGGGCAGCACGCTCGACGACCTGTCCAGATACGCGCGCCCCGTGCAGTACGTCAAACCGGATATGCCGGCGCTCGAACTGTTTCGCCGCTTCCGCAAAGGTGCGCCGCATTTCGCGCTGGTGGGCCATAAGAACGCGAAGCCGATCGGCTTTCTCACGCTGGACAATCTGCTCGGCGCGCTGGTCGGGCAGATCCACGACGAATTCCGCCAGGGCGACGCCGACTGGACGCGCATGGACGACGGCACCTTGATGGGCAAGGGCAGCTTGCCGGTGGTCTCACTGGAACGTGCGCTTGGGATCGACATCGACGAAGGCCGGGCCGAATCGGTTGGCGGCCTTGTGATTCAGGCGCTCAACGATCTGCCTACCGAAGGGCAGCGCATCGAATTCGATCGCTTCGACGTAGTGATCAAGAAGATGAAGGGACCGCGCATCGTGCTGGTGCGCGTTTATCCGAAAACGTTCGACGATGAGGGCGGCTAAGCCGCCTCAAGCCGCCCTACACCGCCTTGAACCACTTTAACCGGCTTCGTCACCGTACTCGTCGTAAGTCGACCGCGGCATGGCTCAAGTAAAGTCGCCGTCCGTACCACGGAGCGACACGGGATATTTGCTGCTGCTATACGTCGGCTTGCCGGCCGGCACGACAACAGCTTACTTGCGGTTTGCCGTATTCCGGTTCCTGTCAGCCGTCAGCGCGCCGGCCATGCTTTCAACGAGCTTCAATGCGTCCGCTTTCATGGCGACGGGATCGTCCGCGCCATCGAGCAATTGTGCCGCTTCGCACACCATGCTGCCGATCATGCGCGCGGCGAGATACGCCTTGGCTTTTTCCTTGCCGGAGGCCTGGTTCGTCAGCGCACCGATCAGCAGACCATACACGTGCGCTTCTTCGATCTCGCGGCATCGTGCCGGACCGAGCACGGCGGGCGCGGTTTCAATGACGAGTTGCCGGTAGGCGGGCTCGGTGCAGATCTCCAGGAATTCGCGAATGCCCGCGCTTATCCGCTTTGCCTCAGGAACTGCCTCGGCGGCGGCTTTGACTCTGGATGCAGCGTCCGCCTGAAGAGCCTGCACCAGCGCGTCGAACAACTCGGCCTTGTCTGCAAAGTGATGATAGAAGGCGCCACGAGTCACGCGTGCGCTGCGCGCGATGGCTTCGATCCCGACTTGCTGGTACCCCTGCGACGTGAATAGCTCGGCCGCGGCGGCGATGAGCGCCTGCCGGGTCGCGTCCGCATATTCCTCGCGACGGGATTTTGGGGTGGGGGCTGCGCTTGGCATGAGCTTCGTTTATATCCCTTGATTTTTCACATTCTGATTGTAGTATACATACACGATGTATGTGAAAATCGAGTTGTATGTAAAATCAACCTTCTGGCCGCGGCCTGAACCCCCGGGCAACAACACCGTAGGTAAGCAACCCATTCAGGAGCAAACCCACATGACGTCAGCAGAAAAATACCTTCCCCCGAGCGCGGAGCAGTTGGCCAACGCCAGGACCGCTGTGCAACGTTTCGCTTCGGAGTGGCAGCACCCCGTCGCGGATAACCTGGAAGCCCTCATGCACGAAGACACACAAAACCTGATCCCACCCATGACGGAGCCGGCCGACCGGAAAGGCGTCATCGAACATTTCCGTCAGGTCCTGGCGCAACTGCCGGACTTGAAAGTCGACGTCCTTCAATGGGCGCCCACCGGCGACGCCGTCATGATCGAATGGCGGGCATCGGCCACCGTGGCCGGGCAGGCACTCAACTGGCAGGGTGTCGACCGCTTCAACTTGCGCGGCGACCGGATGTACAAAGGGCAGGTGTACTGGGACACGAGGCGTGTGGCGGAACAGATGGCCGAAGCCGTCAAACGTGCACAGCAAGGCGGCTCGTCGGCGTGACGCATAGCGCTGAGCGCGCCGGTCAGGGAGCCGTTGCGTGAGCCGACAAAAAAGGCGGTTAAAGCACGTGTGCTTTCACCGCCCCTGCAAGCCAGGCCTTCAGCAAACGCGCATCAACTGCGTGGCACACCGTCTTCCACCAACACCGCGATAGGCATTGCGCCTAACGCATCGCGCAGATACAGCAAGCCGTTTTCGTCGACCTTGGGTGCCGCCGGACTCAACCAGTCGAATAGCGCTCGTGCGGCCAGATCCGCCGGCATCTCGATGGCTGTATCGCCCCATTTAGCCGGATCGACCATCGGCAGATCATCGGGTTCGCTGGTGTCGCCGAGCAAGCCGGCAGCAAGCCGGCTCGCCACCACCACGGCCCACGCATTCCCATGCCGCCGTGCGAACGCGATCACATTCGCCGCATGCGGACCGCGTACCTCCAGCGGCAGATACGTGCTTTGACTCAGCAACTCCGGCAAATGGGCGCGCAAGGCCAGCACCCGTTGCACCACGGCGAGCTTGACCCGTCCATCGCGCCAGTCCGCGAGGAAATCCGAAGGGGGTGTCTGCGCCAGCAACGCTTCACGTTTGGCAAAATCGACGGGCCGGCGATTGTCTGGATCGACCAGACTGAAGTCCCATAACTCCGTGCCCTGATAAAGATCGGGAATCCCAGGCGACGCCAGCCGCAACACCGTTTGTTGCAGACTATTGAGCGCACCCGCGCGGCTGATCCGCGTGACGAACGTGGACAATTCGCGCAGGAATCCATCGCGCCGCTGCGGCGCCAGGATGTCGAACAGGAAAGCGCGGCAGCCGGCTTCGTAGGCTTCGTCGGGGGCGAGCCAGTTGGTCTGCAGCTTCGCTTCCCGCAGCGCCTTCAACTGCCATTGTGCGACCCGTTCGGCGAGTTCCTTGATGCCGGCTTCATCGTCCGCTTGCAAGCCGGGCGGCCAGCAACCCACCAGGGTTTGATACAGCATCGCTTCAGCGGCCGGGCCGGGTGCCCAGTCGTAGCTGATGTCGTGGCTGACGCTGCTGATCGGTGTACCGTCCAGAGCACGGCGATGTGGTGCGTTTAACGTCGACCACGCGCGCAACTTCGCGCTCCATTCGTCGGCGATTTCGCTCAACACCGCAAGGCGCGCGCGCACGTCTTCGCCACGCTTGTGGTCGTGCGTTGCCGTGGCGAGCATCGCGTGAGGAAAGCGCTGCGAGCGCTCGAGATTCGCCGCATGAAACTGCTCGACCGACAACGCGAACTCGCCCGGGTCCGAGCCCACTTCATTGCGCGACAGCAAACGGCCATAGCGATAGCACGCGGTATCTTCAATCGCCTTTGCGGCGACTGGTGCGGTCAGTTGCGCGAACAGCGTTTGCGCGGTGCGCCGTGCCGAACCTGCATGACTCGGCGGCGCGCCACCTGGACCCTGCTGCTGCGCTTGCGCATTGCTGCGGGCATTCGGATTCGATACTTCTTCGGCGCTCTCGCCAAGCCACGCGTTCACACGGTCGAGCACTTCATGATCCGCGCGCGAAAGCGTCTGTTTCGCGCCTGCCAGTGCCTGATCGAAATACACGTTGTCGGCGGCGCTGCGCACGCCGTTCTGCGAATAGATCCGATATACCGGAAAATGCACGACCAGTTCGGTCAGCACGCGCCGCAACGCGGTGAAGGTGAAATCACGTGTCGCGAGCGAGTCGCGGGCAATCCGATGCAACGCGCGCGTCGCGCGGTCCAGTTCGGCGGAGAGGTTCTCCGCGAGAATCTTGCGCCGGGCGGGCAACGCTTCGTCGGCGAAGCGCGGGCTGCGGGCAGTGAGTTCGGTCCACGTCTGCGCGAGCGGTTCGGCACCGGCCGGATCGTGCAAGAGGGCGCCCACGTCGTTCATGAAGTCGTAGCCGGTCGTGCCGTCCACGGGCCAGTCGTCGCGCAGCGGTTCGCCGCGGCCGAGAATTTTTTCGACGACCACATATGGCGTGGTGTCGCGCAATTCGGTGAGGCGTTGCCGCAGACGCTGACAGTACTCACGCGGTTCAGCCAGACCGTCCACGTGATCGATCCGCAAACCGTCCACGACGCCTTCCTGATACAGACGGAAAACCAGCGCATGCACTGCCTCGAATACCTCGGGCCGCTCCACGCGCACGCCGGCCAAAGTCGAGATGTCGAAGAAACGCCGCCAGTTCACTTCGTCTGAAGCAGTGCGCCACCAGGCAAGACGGAAATGCTGCCGTTCGATCAATCGATGCAAGCGGTCACGCGTCACCGGATCCGCGGGTGAATACGCTTGCAGGACCAGCTCGATTGCCGAGGCACCGTTTTGCGCGACGAACTCGCGCAACATGTCGCGTCCTTCGGCGGCGCGCGGCTGATCGGTCGGCTGCGTCGTCAGACCCTGGAAACGTTCGGCCAGCGCGTTGAGATCGGCGCGGTCGGCGCTTTGCAGAATCGCTGCGTAGTCGGTCGGACACACGGGAAATACGTGCGGGCCGTAGCCGATATAGAAGCGTCCACTATCGGCCGCGAAATGCAGCGCAATCCGGCCCTCGGCGAGTTCATCGCCGTACGGTGCACCGAGTGTCGGCAACAGCACCTTGCCACGCAGGGCTGGATCGGGCGAATGCCAGTCGACGTCGAAATGGCGCGCGTAGGCGCTATGCCTGCCCCATTCGAGGATATCGAGCCACCACGCATTGCTCGAACCGCCGACGCCCATATGGTTCGGCACCACGTCGACGATCAGCCCCATGTTGTGTGCGCGCAGTTTTTCGACGAGGCGTTTCAAGCCCGCTTCGCCGCCGTATTCCGGGTTGACCTGGGTGTAGTCGACGGTATCGTAGCCGTGCATCGAGCCCGGCTCGGCGGTGGTGATCGGCGACGCGTACAGGTGGCTGATGCCGAGCGCGGCGAAGTAGTCGACGTGCTTCGCGGCATCGTCGAAGGTAAAGCCTCGATGGAACTGGAGGCGAAGCGTGGAGCGCGGGACGGTCATGGCGTATCAGGCTCCGAAGAAACGTTGGTGGAGGCGGGAACGGTTGCGCCGCGGCGCGCGCGGTCGACGGCCAGCAGGCGATCGTTGAAGGCGTCGTCCTCGAACAATGCGTCGATCGGCAGACTCACGCGGCGGCGCCAGTTCGGATGCTCGTCGATCGAGCCGGGCAGATTGGGCTGCTCGACGAGGCCCAGCAGATCTTCGAGCGGGAATGTGACGAGCGGCCCAGGCGTGGCGGCGACGAAGGCAAGCGCTTCATCCACGGGCGCCTCGTCGGGCGGCGGCGCCGCCACGCCCGGCGCGGCGACGCCGGCCTGCTGGAACGCTTGCCAGAGCAGCGCGCGATCGGCGGCGCGTTCTTCCAGCGCCACTTGCTCCGCATCGCGGCCATCGGCGCGCGCCATGGTCTGGCCGATCCGGTTGCGCCACGTGATGTCGCTGCCGCGCCACCAGCCCGCCACGGTCGGCAGGTCGTGGGTCGTGGTGGTGCCGACGGCATTGCGATCCCACGCGTACGGCGGTTTGAAGCCCTTGCCGCTTTCCGCGCCTTCGAACCACAGCACGCGAATGCCGGCGAGACCATGCTCTTCGAGCCGTTCGCGAAAGCCGGGCGGCACGGTGCCCAGATCTTCGCCGATCACGATTGCGCGATGCCGCCACGATTCGAGCGCGATCAACCGCAGCAGGTCTTCGAGCGGATAGCGCAGATAGGCGCCGTTGCGCGCGCTCTCGCCTTCGGGCACGAGCCACAGGCGCCGCAAACCGAGAATGTGATCGATGCGGATGCCGCCCGCATGCGCGAACGCCGCGCGCAGCATGTCGATGAAGGCGGAGAAGCCCTGCGTGCGCATCGCGCGCGGCGAGAAGGTGGTGAGCCCCCAGGCCTGTCCGGCCTGGTTGAACAGATCGGGCGGTGCGCCTACCGAAACACCTTGCAGCATGTCGTCGCGATACGACCATGCATGGCTGCCGGCACTATCGCAGCCGACGGCGAGATCGGCGATCAGGCCGATGGCCATCCCGGCATCGGTCGCGGCCTGCTGCGCGTGCGACAGACCCTTGGCGGCGAGCCACTGCAGAAACAGATGAAAATCGACTTCATGCCGATGCGCTTCGGCGAAGGCTTCGACTTCCGCGCTGCGCGGATCGCGCAACGGCTCGGGCCAGTCGCGCCAGTGGCCCTTACCGTCCTCCTGCGCCAGCTGCACGGCCTGCAACGCCTCGAAGCGCGCATGATCTTCGAGCGCGCGACCGGCACGTTCACAGAAACCGTGAAATTCGAGCGCGCGCGGTGTGCCGGCTGCGCGTTCCTGAGTGCAGAAGTTCTCGTACAGCGCGCGCAAAACCTTCAGTTTCAGCACCACTGCGCTCGGCCAATCGATCAGCGGCAAGTCTTCGAGCGCCGACCATGCGCTGGTGGCCTGCGCGGCCTCCAGCGCGGCGCGCGCAGCATCCTCGCCGAACACGGCGGCAGGGTCGATATGCGTGACGTTCAGCCACAAACGCGACGACGGCGAATACGGGCTGAAGCGACCCGGTTCGGCGCTGAACATCGCGTGCGTGGGGCTGACGGCGAGCGCATGCGCGCCGCGCTTCGCGCTCTCGGTCGCCATTTGTGCGAGGGCCGTATAGTCGCCGAGGCCGCCGTCGCCCGTGCGGCGCAAACCGTACAACTGCGCGGCAATGCCCCACAGCGGCGGCGTTTGTGCCGGTTGCGCTGTTTGCGCGGCGCCGCCATGCAGCGTGCGCCATGCATCCGCGACGGTATAGCAGCGCGACGGCGCCACGGCCAATGTCATGCGTTGATCGTTGATCACCAGCGTGTGGTAGCCGGGCTCTTCGATCGGCGTGAGCAATGCTTCCGCGCCCTTCGGCACCGTGAAGCGGCCGTCGATGATCGAACCGCTTTCGAGTTCGATCCGGTAGTGACTGGCGGATTTGATCGCCGCAGCCGGCAGCGCGATGCCGCGGTCGACCTCCGCGGTCATCAACGGCGGCAATTTGCGCCCGGACAGTTCGGCGTCGAGCGTGGCCGCGCTGTGCCGGATCTGCGTGGCGTTGGCGCAGGGCAAGCCCATCCGTTCGAGCAGCACGGCGAGCGTGCTCTCCGGTACATGCTGCGTCGTATGGTGCGCATCCTGCCACTCGACCTCGAAGCCGGCGCGCGTGGCAAGGGTAGTGATCGTATCGGTCGGGCGTCGGGTGCTCACGCGTGGCGCTCCTGTTGGCTCGCGATGCGCGCATCGTGACCGATGGCGTAATCGCTGACGTCGCCGCTTACCCACGCGACAAACGCGTATGACGGCAACACGTTGGCGTCGACCTGCTCGCGCACGCGCGGTGGCGTTTCGAAAATTACCTTGCCGGCTGGCGGATCGGGAAACGCGACGTCTTCTTTCGAGAGATTCAACGCGATCGACAAGGTCTCGCCATCGCCGAGTTTCCAGCGGGCAATCAGCGCATCGGCATCGTCGCCGTTTGCGGCGGTGAGCACGGTTGCGCCGAGCGCTTTCGAATGCTTCAGGCGCGGCGTGATCAGTTTTGCCCGCACGGCAAGCGCGGATTTGTAGAAGTGCATCCAGTCGAGCCGGTCTTTCGCGTTGTCGTCCGCGGACGCGCTTTGAACAGGCTCAGGCGGCGACGAGGCCTCGAAGGTTTTCGGGTCGTTCGGATCGGGAATCTGCGCGCGACGCTGTTCGTCGCTGAACGCGGAAAAGCGGGCGAATTCGCGGCGCCGTCCTTCACGTACGGCGTCGGCGAGTTCGCCCGTGTAGTCGGTGAAAAACAGAAACGGCTGGGTCGAGCCGTATTCCTCGTCCATGAACAGCAGAGGAATTTGCGGCGACAACAGCAGCAAACCGGTGGCCGCCCGCAAGGCATCGTCCGACGTCAGTGTGCGCAGGCGTTCGCCGAATGCGCGATTGCCGATCTGGTCGTGATTCTGCAGGAACATCACGAATGAAGTGGTCGGTAGATGCCCGCTCGACTCACCACGTGGCGCGCCTTCGTGGATGGGTGACGGTTCGCCCTGATACGCGAAGCCTTCCGACAATACGCGTGCAAGGCGGCGGATGGGCTGATCTTCATAGGCGTGGTAGTAGCCTTCGGTTTCGCCCGTCAGCAGCACATGCAGCGTGTTGTGTGCGTCGTCGTTCCATTGCGCGTCGAAATGCGTTTCCAGCAGGCTTGCACTGTTGCGCTCGTTTTCCAGCACCAGATGTACATGCCGCCCGTGCTGCACTTTCGCGCGGATATGGTCGGATAAATCGCGCAGCCATGCAGGATTGTCGATGGCATGCACCGCATCGAAGCGCAGGCCGTCGAAGCGGTACTCGTTGATCCAGTAGACGGCGTTGTCGGTGAAGAAGTCGCTCACTTCGCAGCGGTCGAAATCGATCGCGGGGCCCCACGGCGTGTGCGTGCCCTCGCGGAAGAACGAGCGGGCGTATTCGTGCAGATAATTGCCGTCCGGGCCGAAGTGGTTGTACACCACGTCGAGAAATACCATCAGGCCGAGGCCGTGCGCGGCGTCGATCAGCGCTTTCAATTCTTCGGGGCGGCCGTACGCTGAATCGGGCGCATAGGGCAACACGCCGTCGTAGCCCCAGTTGTGCTGGCCGGGAAAATCGTTCAACGGCATCAATTCGATTGCCGTGACGCCGAGCGCGACCAGCGCGGGCAGACGTTTCATCACGCCGGCATAACCGCCCATCGCGCCGACGTGCAATTCGTACAGCACCGTTTCTTCCCACGGACGGCCATGCCAGTTCGTATGCTCCCAACGGTACGCGCGCGGATCGATCACTTCGCTCGGTCCGTGCACGTCTTGCGGCTGGAAGCGCGACGCGGGATCGGGCACCGCCTGTCCGCCATCGAGGCGGAAGCGATACAACGTGCCCGCGCCGCTCTCGACGGTCGTTTCGAACCAGCCGTTGCCCGTGGCGGTCATGTCGTGCGTGCCTTGGGCCGGTCCGTTTTCGATTTCCACCTGCACCGTCTTGCACGAAGGCGCCCAGAAGCGAAACCGGGTGCGCGGCTTCGCGCCCGTTGCGCCCAGCAACTGCGCGCTGAACGGCAGGCAATGCGCGTGATGGTGCGCGTGCGGATCAATCGGACTTTCGGACATGATTCATCACCATTCGGTTTTGCTTCCCGCCTACGTGGACGGCGACGTATCGCTACCGGGCATATGCGCACCCGGATCGGGCGGCAGGGCGGTCAATAAGCGCGGCCCGTGCTGCGCGCCGGCCTTCCAGCCCGTCTGCCAATCCGCTTCGCCGACCGGTTGCGCCGCCAGCATCACGAGGCTATGCGCGGCCACTTCGATGTCGGGCGTGGTCAGCGGGTGCGGCGCGCTTTCGGGCTCGGCCGTGTCTAGCAGCACGTGCCATTCCAGGTGCGGCGCGGGCGGCACGAAACGCAAGGTGTCCGCCGAAGCGTTGAGCATCATCAACAATACTTCCGTTTCGCCATTCGAGCCCGGACCCGCGCGACGCAGCGTGAACGCGCGGCCTTCGGGGTCTTGCCAGGCTTCGATAGTGAGCGGGTCGCCGTGTTCATCGAACCAGCCGACGTCGTACAGACCGGGCAGTACTTCGCGGTCGCCGAACAGAAAGCGCGTTTCGCGCAGTAGTGGGTGCTGTTTGCGCAATGCAATCAGACGCGCGACGAACTCGGTCATCTGCCGCCCGTCGGGCGACTCCATGCGATCCCAGTCGAGCCATGATAGTTCGTTATCCTGGCAATACGCATTGTTGTTGCCGTGCTGCGTGCGCAGCGATTCGTCGCCGGCCAGGACCATCGGTGTGCCGAGCGCCATCAGCAGAGTGGCGATCAGCGAGCGGGCCACGCGCTTGCGCGTTTCGAGTATCGCCGGATCGTCGCTCGGACCTTCCACGCCCCAATTGCGGCTGCAGTTTTCATTGTGGCCGTCGTTGTTGTCTTCGCGATTCGCTTCGTTGTGCTTGTGCTCGTAGGCCGTGACATCGGCGAGCGTAAAACCGTCGTGCGACGTGACGAAGTTGATCGAAGCCCATGGTTTCCTGAAGCGCCGGTTGAACAGATCGGCGGAACCGGTCAGCCGCGCGGCGAGATCGGGGCGCAGGCCCGCGTCGCCGCGCCAGAAGCGGCGTACCGTGTCGCGGAAACGGTCGTTCCATTCGGCGAACCCCGGCGGATGATTGCCGAGTTGATAACCGCCCGGGCCAATGTCCCACGGCTCGGAAATCAGCTTGCGTTCCGACAGGATCGGGTCCTGGCGCAACGCGTCGAAGAAACCGGAACCGGGATCGAAGCCGTGTTGCTCGCGGCCGAGTGTCACGCCGAGATCGAAACGGAAGCCGTCGATATTGAACTTCGTCGACCAGTAGCGCAGCGAATCCATCACCATCTGCAGGACACGCGGGTGCACTACGTTGACGGTATTGCCGCAGCCGGTGTCGTTGATATGGTGGCGTTCGTCGCCGGGAACCAGGCGGTAGTAGCTCGCATTGTCGAGGCCGCGCCACGAGATGGTCGGCCCCGCCTCGTTGCCCTCGCAGGTGTGGTTGTAGACCACGTCGAGGATCACTTCAATGCCGGCAGCGTG
Organism: Paraburkholderia fungorum; assembly: GCF_902833645.1. Lineage (GTDB taxonomy): Bacteria > Pseudomonadota > Gammaproteobacteria > Burkholderiales > Burkholderiaceae > Paraburkholderia > Paraburkholderia fungorum. The sequence continues at coordinate 151,420 of NZ_CADFGE010000001.1, read as the reverse complement.
CAACTGGCGCACGGCGATGCGCATTTCGTCGAGCCGGTGCGTACTCAGATAAGACGGCTCCGGCGCAAAAAAAGCCGCGGTGTTGTAGCCCCAGTAATTGCGCAGGCCGCGCGCCACCAGAAAGCGGTCGTTCAGAAACGCGTGCACCGGCAGCAATTCGACTGCGGTGACACCCAGCTTCAGCAAATGCTCGATGAATTCCGGCGCAGCCAGCGCGGCGAACGTGCCGCGTTCGTGCTGGCGCAAATCGGGACGCAACATCGACACGCCGCGCACATGCGCTTCGTAGATGACGGTTTCGCCCCACGGTACATTCGGGCGCTTGTCGTGCGACCAGTCGAAAGCCTCGTCGATCACGACGCACTTCGGCATGGCCGGCGCCGAATCGCGCCGATCGATCGAGAGGTCGGCACGATTCGAGTGCACGCGATAGCCAAACAGCGCGTCGGACCAGCGAAACTGCCCGACCAGTTTGCGTGCATACGGATCGAGCAACAGCTTGTGCGGATTGAAGCGATGCCCATGCTGCGGCTGATACGGCCCGTGCGCGCGGAAACCGTACGCGGTGCCGGGGTGCGCGTTGGGCAGATAGCCGTGCCAGACTTCGTCGGTGCATTCGGGCAGCGTGAAGCGCCTGATCTCTTTGCGACCGGTGGGATCGAACAGGCAAAGCTCGATTTTTTGCGCATTCGCCGAGAACACCGCGAAGTTGACGCCGAGGCCATCCCAACTGGCGCCGAGCGGATAGGGCGAACCGGGCAGAAGCCGGTCGGGCATTGCGTGCGACATGATTCCCGTTCCTTGTTCTGTTTTATGAACGCTCTCGTGGGATTTCATGCAACGAGCGCGCAACCTGTCGGCCGCGCGCTCGCCTTACTCTTCATCCGTCAGTCCGCGCGCAGCACGATCGTCGCCAACGGCGGCAGCGTCAGCGCGGCGGAATGCGGCCAGCCGTGGCTCGAGGTGTCGTCGGTATGGATCACGCCACCGTTGCCCATGTTCGAGCCGCCATACACGCTGGCATCCGTGTTCAGCACTTCTGTCCAGCGGCCGCCGCGCGGCATGCCGATCCGGTAGCCGAGGCGCGGCACCGGCGTCATGTTGCACACCACGACAAGTTCGCGCCCCTCGCCATCGCTGCGGCGGTAGGCATACACGCTGTTGCCGCTGTCGTCGCCGACCAGCCACTGGAAGCCGCCTGGCTCGCTGTCGAGCCGATGTAGCGCGGGGTCCTCGTGGTACAGATGGTTCAGATCGCGCACGAGCATCTGTACGCCGTGATGGTTCGGATCGTCGAGCAGATGCCAGTGTGGCGACGCGTCATGGTTGAATTCGGCCATCTGGCCGAATTCGCCGCCCATGAACAGCAGCTTCTTGCCCGGATGCGTCCACATGAAGCCGAAGTACGCCCGCAGGTTGGCGAATTTTTGCCACCGGTCGCCGGGCATCTTGCCAAGCAGCGAGCCTTTGCCGTGCACCACTTCGTCGTGCGAAAGCGGCAGCACGAAACGCTCGGAATACGCGTACACCATGCCGAACGTCATCATGTGATGATGGTATTGGCGGTACACCGGGTCTTCCTGCATGTAATGCAGCGTGTCGTGCATCCAGCCCATGTTCCACTTGAACTGGAAGCCGAGGCCGCCGTCTTCGACGCGCGCCGTCACCCCTGGCCATGCGGTCGATTCTTCCGCAATCGTGATCGCGCCCGGAACGCCTGGCACATAGCCGACTTCATGATTCAGCCGCTTCAGAAACGCGATCGATTCGAGATTTTCGCGGCCGCCGTAAATGTTCGGCACCCACTCTCCGGCGTTGCGCGAATAGTCGCGATACAACATCGAGGCGACCGCATCCACGCGCAGGCCGTCGACGTGATAGCGCTTCAACCAGGCGAGTCCCGACGCCACCAGGAACGCGCTCACCTCGTTGCGGCCGAGGTTGTAGATCATCGTGTTCCAGTCCTGGTGATAGCCTTCGCGCGGATCGGCGTGCTCGTAGAGCGGCGTGCCGTCGAAGTCGATCAGGCCATGCGCGTCGTTCGGGAAGTGCGCCGGCACCCAGTCGAGAATCACGCCGAGACCGGCCGCGTGTGCCTTGTCGACGAACAGCGCGAACTGCTCGGGCTTGCCGAAACGGGCGGATGGCGCGAACTGTCCAAGCGGCTGATAACCCCACGAGCCGCCGAACGGATGCTCCGCGATCGGCATGAACTCGACATGCGTGAAGCCCATGCTTTTAACGTAGGGAATCAGCCGTTCGGCGAGTTCCTCCCAGGTCAAACCGCGCTGCCCCTCTTCGGCGACGCGCAGCCACGATTCGGCATGCACTTCGTAGATCGAGATCGGTGCGCGCGGCGTCTGTTTGTCGGCGCGCGATTGGATCCACTCGTGGTCGGTCCACGCGAACTGCTCGATTTCGTCGACGTGCGCGACCACCGACGCGGTGCCCGGCGGCTTTTCCGTTTGCATGGCACACGGATCGGCCTTCAACGGCAGCGGATGGCCGTCACGGGCAAGCAACTCGTACTTGTAACGCGTGCCCGGGCCGACGCGCGGCACGAACAATTCCCACACGCCGGCCTGGTGACGCAGTCGCATCGGATGACGGCGCCCATCCCATGAATTGAAGTCGCCGACTACCGACACGCGCCGCGCATTCGGCGCCCACACTGCGAAGCGCACGCCCGGCACGCCGTCCACTTCCATCGGGCGTGCGCCGAGGCACTCGAGCACCGCATAGGGATCGCCGCCAGCGAGACGCCCGAGCGGTTCGTCGCCGAGAATGGGGCCGAACGAATACGTATCCTCGATTTCCTGCACGGTGCCGTGCCAGTCGATACGCAGACGATAGGGCGCCGCCGAACTCACGCGACCGGCGAACAGCCCCGGTTTGAGCTGTTCGAGTTCGCCGAGCGTCGAACCATCGGCACGCGCGATAACCTTGACGTGCGAAGCGTTCGGCAGCAACGCGCGCACTACCGGACCCGCGTCCGTCTGATGCATGCCGAGCTGCGAGAAAGGATCGGGGTGACGCGCTTCGACGAGCGCGTCGATATCCAGTGGTTGGAGGCCTGCGGCCGGATCGTGCTCACTCATAATCGCCCTCGGCCGGGGTAGGCGGTGCGGCGGCGCCTGGCGCCTGGGTTGACGGATCGTGCTTACCGGTGTCGCCGAGCAGGCGGCTGGTGAGCGCGGCAAGGCCGCGTACCGGCAGACTGAGCCACGTCGGCCGATTGGCCGCTTCGTAACGGATTTCGTACGCGGCTTTCTCGATCAGGAACAGATCGAGCAGAGCCTGTTCGGCTTCCGGCGCGACGAGTTGCGTCGGCGAAGCGGCGGCAGCGGCCCGGTATTCTTTCAGGAATGTTTCGGTGGCGTGCGCGCGGAAACGCTCGAAAAGGGCGCGCTTGCGATCGGCGGTCTGCACCGGCGCGCTTTCCGTCGTGGACTGCGCCGCGGCGCTCGCATAGGACAGCGAACGCATCAAGCCGGCGACGTCGCGCAGCGGACTCGATTTCTGGCGCCGCTCCTCCAGGGTACGCGCGGGCTCGCCTTCGAAGTCGATCAGATACGCGTCGCCCTGCGCGACCAGCACCTGCCCCAGATGGAAGTCGCCGTGAATGCGCGTGCGCAACGCGCCTGCGTTGCCCGATATCAGTTTGCTGACCGCGTCGACCAGCGCCGCGCGACGGTCGATCAGGCTTTGCGCCAACGCTTTGGTGTCCGGATCGCTCATCTGCTCGATACGCGGCGCAAGCAGATCGAGCGCGCTCGCGAGCATGGATTGCGTGCCGTCGACCCACGCCTTCACCTGTTCGGCGCTGGCGGGTTCGGGGGCGAACGCCGGGTCGTCGGACGGCGAAGCGAGCGCCACGTGCAATTCGCCCAGGCGCTTGCCGATGATGCCGGCGAGCGCACTGTAGCCGTCCACGAGAATCGCTTCGTTGTCGCGGTCCGGCGATTGTGCTTCCGTATCGACCGCGATGGCGAGTTCATCCACCGAGCGGCGCAGGTAGTCGAGCGACCAGTTCCACGCGTCGCCCTGGTTGTCGATATAGCCTTGCAAGATCGCGAGTGTATGCGGCACGCCTTCGGGATCGACGCGCACCACTTCACCATACAGCGGCGCGGTGTTCGCGTAGCCGAGCTGGGTCAAGTAGCGGCTGATTTCGGCTTCCGGATGGATGCCGCTCACCAGACGCCGGACCAGCTTCAGCACCGCGGCATCGGCGATGATTAACGAGCTGTTGCTCTGTTCGGCCGCCAGCCAGCGAATCTCGGGCTGCTCGCCGAGATGAGCGAGTTCGGAGAAACGCTCGGTCGGGATGAACCTGATCTCACTCTTCTGCACGGTCGGAATCACCGCGCGCTCGCGCAGCTTGCGCAATACCCCGTGGGCGAAGATCGGCAGCGCGAACGCGTCGGTCAGATGGCCGACATTGCGGCCACGGCGAACGCGCGCCAGCGCCAGTTGAAGGAATAGCGGCGTCGTGGTTTCACCGCCCCATGTGATCGCGATCGGCACGACGTAGCGTTCGGTATGGTCGCCCACGTCGGCTTCGATTTCGGTGAACGCGAAGCCGCCTTGAGGAATCGTGGTCAACGCGGCGAGACGCACCGCGTGCATCTTTTGATCCTTGGAGGCAAACCAGCGGCGCCGGCTCAGCCACGACGGCAGCACTTCCGATTCGAGCAAGCGGACGTTTTCCGGTGTCGGACCGACCTGGCCTTCGCGGATCACGATCGTGACGAATTCGGGCAGTGGCTCGGAATGCGCCTGCGCCCAGGTCGGGCGTTGGCCGCCTGAACACAGCAAGAACCACAGGAAACCGTACGGCGGAAAGGTCAGCAGATAGGTGAGCTGGCCGATCGCGGGGAATACGGAATCCGCGGTCATTTCAACCGGCACCGCGCCATTGAATTCGGATAGATCCAGCTCGACCGCTTGCGGTGCGCGTGACAGATTCGCCACGCACAGGATCGGCGGCTCGCCGGGTAATTCGCGGAGATACGCGAGGATTTTGCGGTTCTCCGGCTTCAGGAAACGGATCGTGCCGCGTCCGAAAGTCTGTTTCGCGCGCCGCGTGGCGAGCATGCGCCGGGTCCAGTTCAACAGCGAATGCGGGTCGCGGCTTTGCGCTTCGACATTGACGGCGTCGAAGCCGTACAGCGCGCCCATTACCGGCGGCAGCACCAGTTGCTCGGGATCGGCGCGCGAGAATCCACCGTTGCGATCCGACGACCATTGCATCGGCGTGCGCACGCCGTCGCGGTCGCCAAGGTGGATGTTGTCGCCCATGCCGAGTTCGTCGCCGTAATAGATCACGGGCGTGCCGGGCATCGACAGCAGCAGCGAGTTGATCAGCTCGATGCGGCGGCGATCGCGCTCCATCAGCGGGGCGAGACGGCGGCGAATGCCGAGATTCAGGCGCGCGCGCCGATCGCTTGCATAGGTGTTCCACAGATAGTCGCGCTCGGAATCCGTGACCATTTCGAGCGTCAGTTCATCGTGATTGCGCAGGAAAATCGCCCACTGATTGCTGGGGGCGAGGTCCGGCGTCTGGCGCATGATGTCGGTAATCGGGAAGCGGTCTTCGCTCGCAATCGACATATAGATGCGCGGCATCAGCGGGAAATGGAACGCCATGTGGCATTCGTCTTCGTCGCCGAAATATTCCTTCACGTCTTCCGGCCACTGGTTCGCTTCGGCGAGCAGCATGCGGTTCGGGTACTCGGCGTCGATGGTCGCGCGAATCTTCTTCAGCACCTCGTGCGTTTCCGGCAGATTCTCGTTGTTGGTGCCTTCGCGTTCGACCAGATACGGCACGGCGTCTAGCCGCAGCCCGTCGATCCCCATATCGAGCCAGAAGCGCATGATCTGCAGCACTTCCTTCAGCACGGCCGGATTGTCGAAGTTCAGATCGGGCTGGTGCGAATAGAAGCGGTGCCAATAGTAAGCACCCGCAACCGGGTCATGGGTCCAGTTCGACGGCTCCGAATCGATAAAGATGATCCGCGTTTCCTGGTACTTCTGATCGGTATCGGACCACACGTAGTAGTTGCGATGATTCGACCCCGGCTTGGCGCGGCGGGCGCGCTGAAACCATGGGTGCTGATCCGACGTGTGGTTGATCACCAGCTCCGTAATCACGCGGATGCCGCGTGCGTGCGCTTCCTGAATGAAGCGTTTCACGTCGGAAAGCTGGCCGTAGTCCGGATGCACATTGCGATAGTCGGCGATATCGTAGCCGTCGTCGCGGCGCGGCGATGGATAGAATGGCAGCAGCCAGATCGCATTGACGCCGAGTTCGGCGATGTAATCGAGCTTCGCGATCAGGCCGGGAAAGTCGCCTACGCCGTCGTTGTTCGCGTCGAAGAACGACTTGATGTGCACCTGATAAATGATCGCGTCTTTGTACCAGAGCGGATCGTCGCTCAAGGCCGCGGGTTTGCCGCGCCGATGCGAGCGTGCTTTCGCGGCGCTGCCGGTGCTCACGTTGGTCGAGGCTTGCGGCGGAGTTTGGGCTGGATCGTCACGCTTCATGTGCGCCTTCCGTAGAGGTGGGGTTGCCAGCGTCGTCTGCGTGATAGTCGCTGTCGGCAGCAGCGGGGCGCTCGGCGGGCAGGCCGCCAAGCGGCGCGATGCGCCAGATCGAAAACGGTTGATCCGAACCGAGGCGGACATGCTGCCAGCGGCCGTGCCATTCGAAGCGGGCGCCCGTCATCTGATCGGTCACTTCCAGTGCGCCATGATCGTGCAGATTCCAACGCTGGAAAGTGTCCCACGACAATTCGATATCCGCCCCCTGTTCGTTGAACGGGTCGAGATTGATTGCCACCAGGATGACGTTATCGCGTGCTTCGGTCGCTTTCTCGAAGAACAGAATGTTGTCGTTGTGCGCGGTGAGGAACGTGAGGCCGAGATGCGTGTGCAGCGCCGGGTTCGCGCGTCGAATCCGGTTCAACGCACTGATTTCGCCGACGATATTGCCCGGCCGGTTCCAGTCCCATGCACGCAACTGATACTTTTCGGAGTCGAGATATTCCTCGCTGTTCGGCAGCGCGGCGGCCTCGCACAATTCGAAACCGCTATACACACCCCATAAACCGGCGAGTGTGGACGCGAGCGCCGCGCGAATCAGAAAGCCCGAACGCCCCGACGATTGCAGATGCCGCGGGTTGATGTCCGGCGTGTTGACGAAGAAATTGGGCCGGTAGAAATCGCGCGCGCCGGTTTGCGTGAGTTCGGTCATGTACTCGATGAAATCGCGCTTCGATTCGCGCCACGTGAAGTACGTGTACGACTGCGAGAAACCGATCTTGCCGAGGCGGTTCATCATGCGCGGCCGCGTGAAGGCTTCGGCGAGGAAGATCGTGTCGGGATAGCGCGAGCGCACGTCGTTGATTACCCATTCCCAGAACGGCAGCGGCTTGGTGTGCGGATTGTCCACCCGGAAAATATGCACGCCGGCTTCGATCCAGAACAGGAAAACGTCGCGCAGCGCGAGCCACAAATCAGGTTTGGCGTCGTGCGCATAGAAGTCCGGATTGACGATGTCCTGATACTTCTTCGGCGGATTTTCCGCGTAACGCAGCGTGCCGTCGGGACGCCACGCAAACCAGGTGGGATGCTCCTTGAGCCACGGGTGATCCGGCGAGCACTGGATCGCGAAATCGAGTGCGATTTCGAGGCCGTGCGCGTGCGCGGCGGCCAGCATCTGCTTGAAGTCGTCGAGCGTGCCGAGTTCGGGGTGCACGGCGGTGTGGCCGCCTTCGGCCGCACCGATTGCATACGGGCTGCCGACATCGCCCGGTTGTGCATTCAGCGTGTTGTTGCGGCCTTTGCGGTTCGTCATGCCGATCGGGTGGATCGGCGGGAAGTACAGCACGTCGAAACCCATGTCGCGGATGCGTGGCAATTTTGTGACGACATCGGCAAAGGTGCCGTGACGCGACTCGTCGTCGCTCATCGAACGCGGGAAGATTTCGTACCAGCTGGCGAAACTCGCGGCGGTCCGCTCGGCGTCGATCTTGTAGACGATCGGATCGCGGCTCAGGAACGGCCGGTGGCGCGCGGCGCTCATGGCCTGCGCGGTGGCCGGCTCGAGCAGCAAGGCGAGCTTCGTTGCGGCGTCCGCCTTGGTGAAGCGTTTGACGATTTGCTCGAGCGGTTCGGTCACGGCGCCCTCTACCGTTTCCACTTCGGCGAGCACGAGTGCGAACAGATGCGCGGCTTCTTCGAGTTCGAGTTCGACGGTTTGGCCCGCTTTCAGCTTCTTCTGGATATGCTCGACCAGCGAAGCAAAGTCGTCGCGCCATGCAATGACCGTGAATTCGTGGCGGCCGAGCCGTTCCAGCGGAATGCGCGCGCTCCAGATATCCAGGCCAGCCGGTTGTGCCGGGCGCATCGGGACTTCGTGCCAGGCGGTTTCGTCGGCTGCGCGCCAGATGACGGCAGCGGCGATCTTGTCGTGTCCTTCGGCGAAGATCGCGGCGGTGATTTCGGCGCGCTCGCCCACCGTGCGCTTGGCGGGAAAGCGGCCGTTGTCGACCGCGGGCGTCACGCTCTCGATCGCCACGCGCGGCGCGTTGATCGCTTCGAGCACCGTCTTGTGGCCGCTGCGCTTGCCGGTCGCCTTGTCGATCGGCGGCGCGAGCCGGATCGGCTGCTCGGCGACGCCGCGGAACAAGCGCACGGCGCCGGCTGCGAGCGTGAATGGTGTCAACGTGGCGGGCGTGGCATGTCCGGGCGCGTCGAGCGGCACGAAGCGCGTGAAATTGCCCGGTACGCCCGCCAGGAAGCGCGCGGGATCGACGCGCACAGGCGCACCGAGTTCGGGATTGATGGCGATCAGGATTGCTTCGCCGGCGTCGCGCAGATCGGCCGTGTCGGCGCGCAGCAACACGGCTGCCGGCGCGCCGGGCCCGCTTAGCGGACGCAATTCGCCGTTGCTGTGCAACGTTTTCGTCTTGCTTACCAGTTGGTTCGCATGGCTGATCCGCTCGGAGAGATCGAATCGCTTCGACTGGCTGGCAAGCGCGAACTGCGCCGCGTCGCCGCGTGTTTGCGACATCGGCTCGGCGATGCCGTACTCGAAGCCCATCGGCATCATCCAGCCGGTGCCGATGGAGGCCGACGCGAACAGCGCGCGCCGGTAGGCCCGCTCGACGATGGCGGCGTCGTGCGCCTCGCCGAGGTCGGCGGCAAGGCGGGTGCCGTAAGGCGCTTCCGGAAAGGCGACCGGGGCGGCGATGCGGGCGAGGGCCGCATGTTCTTCCACCATCCAGCTGGCGCGGAAGTCCCACCAGCGCACTGACGAAAACACGCTGTCGAAGCCCGCGCCTGCGAGGCCGAGCAGATCGCCACGGGCGAGACCCGGCGTCGCGGCGAGGAAGCGCACTTCCGGGTGCTTTGCGCGAACCGCGTCGCCGAGTTGCCGCCAAACGGCGGCCGGCACACGGTGTGGTGAATCGAAGCGGAAGCCGCTCACGCCCGCGTCGGCGAGTGCCAGCAGTTGCTGGGTCCACCAGCCAACTAGCGCCGCACGGCTGGCGCCGTCGTTGAAGTTGGCATACGCGACGTTGTCCTCGCGGTGCACGTGGCGCGGATCGAGGCGTGCCTCTTCAGACTCGAATGGGTGGAACCAGTCTGCATGTTCTGCGTATAGCACGCCATCGGCGGCCATCCGGTCGATCACCAGATCGACCAGCAAGGCCAGGCCATTCTGGCGAGCGGCCTGTGCCAGCGTGCGGATCGCTGTCGTGGCAGATTGCTGGGTCTCGAACACAGGATGCAGCCGGCTGTGGTTGCCGACCACCTGCCCATGCCCGCCTCGCCCGGGCTCGAAGACGCTGCCAATCAGCGCGTGATCGAAGCCCAGCCCGGCTGCGTGAGCAAACTGTGCGGGCCATGCATCGAGCGGCCCGACGAGAAGTGAATGAAAAAAGTAAATCCGCGGCGCGTACCCGTTTGGGGATTCCATCGGTCGTTTCCAGATTCGTCCTGCTGCGGTGTGGATGCAATTGACATGCGATCACAGCGCTCATTGGGCTTCCAGAGCCGGATACCGCGCGATGCGCAAAGCGAGGGCGCGTACTGGTCAATGTAGTGCAAAGATCGTCACGCCGCTGGCCAGTAACAGGTGCTTTGACGCCAGGCGTCGAAAGCGCGCGAGCGGCCAGAACTATTCGCAAGACGCAGCAAACGTTGTGCCAGTGCGTTTTTAGACCGGATGGACCGAAGCGAAAAGGTGGGGATGCGCGCCTGGCAGGAAGGGGCGCGGAAGTGGCATCGGGGCGAAGTTGCCCGCGGGCGCGGGCGGCCCGCGTGTAAAACGGGCGGGCGTCGTCCGGGTTTTACACGGCTACGAACCGAGCAGGCCCGCTGCGATGTTCACGCACAAGCCGAGCACGGCGACGTTGAAGTAGAACGACAGGATCGACTGTGCGAGTGCCGCGCGGCGGATCGACCGCGAGCGCAGCACGACATCCGAGGTTTGCGAGGCCACCGCGATGGTGAACGAGAAATACAGAAAGTCCCAATAGTTCGGCTGGAGCTTGTGGTCGGGAAACAGCAGCGCGGTTTCCGTCGTATCCAGGTCGTAGTACAGCCGCGCGTAGTGCATCGTGAAAATGGTCGGAATCAGGAACCATGCACCGAACAACGTGAGCCCGGTCAGAAGATAGTGCCAAAGCGTCGAGGCGCCGGCCGTGCCCTTCACCGAGGCAAGTTCGAGCACGATCGCAACAATACTGGCGATCGTGGCTGCGCAGATCACGACCAGCACCACGCCGGCGTTTTCATCGTCGCGCCGTGCGAACTCGCGGACCCGGCCTTCGTCGGCCATAGCCATGTGCATCCAGATCAGCACGAGATAGCTCCATACCGCGGCATCCCAGCCGGCCAAGGTGCGCGCCATCGGGCTTGCGTGTTTGGGGAGCAGCAGCAGTGCGACCACGAGGCCGACGGCGAGGCCCACCAGCATACGTGGTCGATTGCGAAGAACCTGTGGATAGTATTTTATGGACATGTGATCAAGGGAAGGCCGACTGTGTCGCGAATTCTACTCGCGCTTCGAGCGCCATTTGTCGAATCGGTGAATCACAGGCTATAGTCTTTTGCAGTGGTCCAGCTTACGGGGTCTGATTGAAAGGCGATTGGCAGGCGGCACGCCTGTCGCCTTGCATACCGTGCGCCCAGGCCGGTCACGAGCCTTTCATCAACACAACGTAATGCGCTTCGCATCGGCATCATGCAGTCTCACGAGACCGCTTAAGCGGCGCCAGGCCAGATTTTTTGGGGTAGAGAAATCGAGGTAACGCGCGGGCGCTTTTCGCGCCATGCCACATTACGGCGGCGTTGCCCGTTGAGAATGACTCACGATCGACTCACCATCTGGAGTCCCCATGACAGATGCTTCCGAGAACAAAGATGCGCACCACGAAGTGACGCATTTGGCCCGGTTCCCGTCGTCTACTTCATCGTCCTCGCAGTCGCCTCCGCTTCAAGTTTCGCGTTCGTTTTCAGCCTCGCGCCGGGCGTGGGTGCTGGGCGCGTGTGCCGCTGCCGCGGCGCTCGCGTTTGCCGGCGCGGGCCGTTCGTTCTCGTGGGTCGCCCCGGCGTTTGCCGACGCGCCCGCCGGCGGCGGGCTCGACGCTTTCCTCGCGCTCTCGCAGCGTCTCACCGGCCGCACGGGTTTCGACGCCGTGCTCGGCAAGCGGGTCTATGACGCGCTTGCGAAATCCGACAGCCAGTTCGCGCAGAACGTCGCCGCGCTCAACACGTGGCTGCAAGGCCACGGCGGGGTGCCGTCCGACACCGTCACGCAGGCACTGGCGGCCGATCAGCCCGCGCTCGCCAAGTCCGTCAGCGCGATCATGCGTGCGTGGTATCTCGGTCTCGTGGGTGACATGCCGCATGTCGACGTGGTCGCTTATGAAAAAGCGCTGATGTTCGAACCGGTCAAGGACGTGCTGACAATTCCGTCCTATTGCCGCGACGTGCCGTTCTATTGGACGCAGAAACCGGTGAGCACCTGAACGACGTTCCTCTCGCGCGTGCCGTATCGATTGTCGTAGCGCCGGATCGCCTGACTGAGCCGTTCGACGAAACGCCGGCACGTGGGATCAGCAAGCAACGATAAGCCAGGATAAGAGGGCAACAATGGCAAACTCAAATTCCGCCGACATCGTCGTAGTCGGATCGGGCGTGGCAGGCGGGCTGGTTGCACATCAGATGGCGCTGGCCGGTGCGTCGGTGATTCTGCTCGAGGCCGGCCCGCGAATTCCGCGCTGGCAGATCGTCGAGAACTTCCGCAACTCGCCGGCCAAGTCCGACTTCGCGACGCCCTATCCCTCCACGCCTTACGCGCCGCATCCCGAGTACTCGCCGGCCAACAATTACCTGATCCAGAAGGGCGACTATCCGTACAACTCACAGTATGTGCGGCTGGTGGGCGGTACGACGTGGCACTGGGCGGCCGCCGCCTGGAGGCTGTTGCCGGCGGACTTCAGGTTGCACACGCTGTATGGCGTGGGACGTGACTGGCCTTATCCGTATGAGACCCTGGAGCCGTGGTACCAGGCGGCCGAGGTGCAACTGGGTGTTTCCGGCCCGGACAGCACGGTCGACCTCGGTTCACCGCGCTCGCAACCTTATCCGATGAGCCAACTGCCGCTTTCGTACATGGATCAGCGCTTTAGCGACGTGCTCAACGCGCAGGGCTTCAAGGTGGTGCCCGAGCCGGTCGCGCGCAACAGCCGTCCCTACGATGCACGGCCCACCTGCTGCGGCAACAACAACTGCATGCCGATCTGCCCGATTGCGGCGATGTACAACGGCGTGGTGCATGCCGAGAAGGCCGAGCAGGCCGGTGCGAAGCTGATTGCCGAGGCGGTTGTGTACCGCGTCGAAGCGGACAACAAAGGGCTCATTACGGCTGTCCACTACAAGGACCCGAACGGCAACAGCACGCGCGTGACCGGCAAGCTGTTCGTGCTCGCCGCAAACGGCATCGAAACGCCGAAGCTGATGCTGATGTCGACCTCCGACAAATTCCCGCACGGTGTCGGCAATAGCTCCGACCAGGTGGGCCGTAACCTGATGGACCATCCGGGCACCGGCGTCACCTTCCTCGCCAACGAACCGTTGTGGCCTGGGCGCGGGCCGATGGAAATGACCTCGATCGTCAACTTCCGCGACGGCGCGTTCCGCTCCGATTACGCGGCGAAGAAGCTGCATCTGTCGAATGGCGTGCCGACCATGGGTGTGACCGCCGACCTGCTGAAAAAGGGTGTGACGGGCGCCGAGCTCGACCGCCAGATTCGCGATCGCGCGGCTCGCACGCTGAACATCAACAGCTTTCACGAGCATCTCCCTGAGCCGCAGAACCGCGTGGTGCCATCGGCGGATCACAAGGATGCGCTGGGCATTGCGCAACCCGAGATCTACTACTCAATCAACGACTACGTGAAGAAGAGCGCGGCGAACACGCATGAGCTTTACGCGCAGATCGCCGCGCTGTTCGGCGGCGCCGAGGTCTCGTTCGACGATACGTTCGCGCCGAACAATCACATCATGGGTACCACCATCATGGGCAGCGATCCCGGGGATTCGGTCGTCGACGTGGATTGCCGCACGCACGATCACTCGAATCTGTTCATTGCCAGCAGCGGCGTGATGCCCACTGCAGCCTCCGTGAATTGCACGCTGACGATCGCGGCCTTGTCGCTGAAACTGGCGGACAAGCTCAAGCGTGAAATCTGAGCCTGAACGGAGAGCCAACATGATGAAAAACACCTCTCGCGTGCAGCCGGCCGCTCTGCCTGTTCGGAGCATGCGTCGTCGCCGTTTGCGGGTGGCGACGCTGGCGGCCATTTTTGCGCTATTCGCGCTGTACGTTGCGTGGCACGAAGCACGTGGGCCGGGCGAACGGCATAACGATGAACTGCCGATCACGCAGGCTCACGCGGACGATGCCTCGCAACCGTCCAATGCGGCGGGTACGCCGGCGGCGGTGGCCGGCGGCGATCTCGTGAAGCGCGGCGAGTACCTTGCGCGCGTCGGCGATTGCGTCGCGTGTCACACAGCGGACAAATCACGCCCGTTTGCGGGCGGCCTGCCGATCAACACGCCGGTCGGCACGATCGTGACGCCCAACATCACGCCGGATCCGGACACCGGTATCGGCCAATGGAGCGACGCCGATTTTCTGCGCGCGATGCACGAAGGTATCGGCAAGGGCGGCGAGCGGTTGTATCCGGCGTTTCCGTACGTGGAGTACACCAAGGTCACCGATCAGGACGTGATGGCGATTCGCGCGTATCTGAAGACACTGACGCCGATCCATTACGCGCCGCCGGGCAATACCCTGAAATTCCCCTTCAACCAGCGCTGGCTGATGGTGTTCTGGAATCTGTTCAATTTCAACGAAGGCCGCTTTGTTCCCGATCCGAAGCAAAGCGCCGAGTGGAATCGCGGCGCGTATCTGGTCGAGGGACTCGCGCATTGCGAGGAGTGCCATACGCCGCGCAATTTCATGCAGGGCTTGAAGACGAGTTCGCGTTTCTCCGGCGCGGTGCAGGCCGGCTGGCACGCGTACAACATCACACCGGATAAGAACAGCGGCGTGGGCAACTGGAGCGATGACGAACTGGCCACGTATCTGTCGACCGGGGCGGCGCCGGGCCGCGCCAATGCGGCCGGCCCGATGGCCGAAGTCGTGACCGACAGCACGCAATACCTGACGCAAGAGGACGTCGGCTCAATCGTCAAGTATCTGCGTTCGCTGCCGCCGATCAGCGGCGGAGAATCCCGTCCGCGCGACCAGTGGGGCAATCCCGCCGCCGACGACGTCACCACGTTGCGCGGCACCACGGTCAATGCGGTGAACGGCGCGCAGCTGTTCATCGCCAATTGCGCGACGTGCCATAACTGGACGGGTCAGGGCATCGGCGCAAGCGCGCCGGGGGCGTACCCCTCGTTGATTCACAACTCGGCGGTCGGCGCGAGCGACGCCAACAATCTGGCGATGGTGATTCTGCACGGCGTGACTCGTACGACGAAACAGGCCGATGTGCTGATGCCCGCCTTCGGCACCGAGCTCACCGACGATCAGGTGGCGGCGATCACCAACTACGTGACCAAACAGTTCGGCAATCCGCAGTCCACGGTGACGGTGGATCAGGTGGCCAGGTTGCGCACTCAGCAATAACGACTGCGTCAATGGCGCGTTTCCCGGTAAGTTATGCCGGCGGCGCGCCATTTTTGCGTAGTTTCTACGTGATCCCGGTGCTTTGGCACGCCAGGAAAAGATAGGGAGCGCGCATACGCATTTGTGCATGCCGATCTATCATGAACGCATGGCTTCCGTACCCGTCAATCCCGTCCAGCATCATTTGACCAATTCAAGCGGCCGCGACTTTGTCGTAGGCGATTTGCATGGCTGCGTCGATGCATTGCGCTATCTGCTGCGCGACATCGCGTTCGACCCGGCGCGCGACCGGCTGTTTTCGGTCGGCGACCTGGTGGACCGCGGCGAACATTCCGAGCAGGCGCTGGCCCTGCTCGACAAGCCCTGGTTTTACGCGGTGCTCGGCAATCACGAAGACACCTTGTGCGCGGTCGTCGATGGACGCATGCGGCGGCAGTGGTGGTATGGAATCGGCGGGACGTGGGCCGCGAATGTCCCCGACGAACGCTTGCAGCAGTACGCCGAACGTCTCCGGACGCTGCCGCTCGTGCGGGTAGTGGGCAGCGGTAAGGAGCGCTTCAATATTCTGCATGCCGAATTCTTCGGCACGGACGCTGAACTCGACGCCGGGAATTATTCCGACGAAACGCGCCAGCAATTGCTGTGGGGGCGCGATCTGGCCGTGGGCAATGGCGATCCGCAGCGCCAGCGTGGCCTTTCGCTGACCTATTGCGGTCATACGCCCGTACGCGATATCCAGCAGATCGGCTCGCAGGTGTTTATCGACACAGGCGCATTCGGGCCCGGCGGCAAGCTGACGATTGTCGAGCCGCTGGCGTTACGGCGCTGGTCGATCTCGGTCGAGGCGGCGCGGGAGAGTGGCGCGGCGGCGTTGGCCCTGCCCTGATGGCCGCTCAACCCACCTGATTGAGCTCGAACACGATATCGACGGTGGTGCCGTTCCAGTTGTATTCCAGATACGCCGCGTGATGGCAGTCGCGCAGCAGCGTGGTTCTGAACGCGGCGAGGCATTCGCCTTCGTCATCCCGCACCGACGGATACACAATGCCCGGCGCGCCGGCCTCGCGTACGGCGCGGCCTAGCGATTGCCCGGCGACGTAATCGTCGGGCGACAGCACCGCCGGATCGAGCGACGCGTCGCCGCGGATATCGACCACATTGCCTTGCGCCACCACGGTATAGAGGCGCATCTGCTGGCGCATGGGCGGCTCCGCGGTTGCCTCCAGAAACTTCCCTGTGTGATAGCGCGTCTCGGCGATTGCCGTGGCCCGTGAGCGGGCACAGTAGAACACGCCATACGTGCCGTCCGAGAAGCGGCTGCCGAGTGGATTCAGGTGCGTCAGCGCGGCCATGATCGGGCCGTATCCAGGGCCGAAACGGCGCTCTTCGCGGGGCACGAGATCGAGTTCGCCGACTTCGGTGCGCAAGCGGTCGTTGGTCATTGCTTCGAGCGCATAGAGCGCGTCGAAGTCTTCGGGCGAGGCGACCCGATCGAACAGATTGACGGCCGGAAAGCGCGTGGGAATCACGCGATACGCGGGCGACCAGTCGAGCGGCGCGCTGCGCCAGCGGTCCTGCCAAAGCGGTTTTGTCACGCCCAGCCGCCTCGCATTGCGTCGAGATACTGGCGCACGGCCACGAGATCGCTGATGTTGCCGGCCAGCATGCGGTCGAGCGCGCGGCGGCCGCCGAATGGCGGCGCGCTATTGGGGCGCTTGACCCAGGTGTCGGCGGCGCCGGGTTGCGGCAGCAGGATTTGTAGCGACTTATAGATGCCTAGCAGCAGCGACAGGCGTTCCAGCGTGTCGCGCCCCAAGCGTGCCGTTTGCGGGGCGGATTTCCATTTGAAATAGGTGGAGCGGCCCGGCGAGCCTAGCAATACGATCTGCTCTTCGGCGCTCAAATCCCAGTCTCGCGCGATATTGAAGAACGCGCGCAAGCCTGCCGCCGACATTTCGGTAAGCGTGGGTTCCGAAGCAGGCCGACGAATCGGCAGTTCGGGTTGCGTGGCGCGGGCAGCGTGAGCCATGACTGAGTGAGTCCTTATCTGTACTTGTGATTGATATTAGTCTAAAAATGGATTTTTGCAAGAGAATATAATCCCGGCTCGTTATGAGGCCGAAGATCAGGAGAAGCAGGAGATGTGGGTTCGTGCAGTAGCAACAGCAGTTGCAGTGTGGTGTGTGTCGGGTGCGGCAATGGCCGCTGGTTATGCGGAAGTGTGGAACCCGCCCGAGGCGACCGGGCACGCGGCGAAGCACGCAAAGAAAGCGGCAGGTGCCACCAAGGTCAAGCCGGTCGCCGGCGCAAAGACGGGTTTGACGCACGCGGCGAGCGCTCAGCATGGCGCGCAACGGGCTGCGTCGGCGTCGAAGAGCGGCGTGCATGGCGACGTAAAGAAGGTCGCCAGCAAGAATGTTGGCCACGGCGGCGCGCTCAAGGGCGCGGGCAAGCCTAAGTCGAAAACAGCCGTGATCGCGCAGGGTAAAAAGCCGCACGCAAAAATCGCTCAGGCGAAACCGGGGAAACCGGGCCAAGGCAGGGTCATGCGCGCCAACCTGATTCAAGGCCATGCAGCACCTACTCACGCGGTCAAGGTGACGGCGAAAACCGGTGCTTCGACCTCAATGAGCGCGCCGGCCAAGGCCGTAAACGGAGCGCCGGGCCCCGCTGCCGCGAACGTCACCGCAAGTCCCGCAGGCTCAAACACTAATCCCGCGACCGCCAGCAGCGGTTCGTTGCCACCGATCCTTCACTAACTATTCACCGGTTCAGGCGGCGCGTTTGCGTTTGGTCTTTGCCCCCGGCGGCCCAAGCGCGGCGCGGCCGAGTTCGACGATGCGCGCCGAGAGCGTTTCGAGCCGTGGCGACTGGACCTTCCAGGCATGCCAGTACAACTCGACGTCGGTGGGTTGCTTCGGCGCGAGATCGACCAGTTCGCCGCGTTCCACCGCGTCGCCGAATTCCAGTTCGGGCACCATGCCGTACGCCAGGCCACGCTGGATTGCCATGTAGCGCGGCACCGGTGCGGGCACGTAATGGCACGGATAAGCCTCCGGCGGCAGACCGAAGCGTGTCTCGAGAAAGCGCGCCTGCAACGCGTCCTTGCGTGAGGACAGGATGACCGGCGCGCGCCGCGCGCTTTCACGCGTCAGGCCATTCGGAAACCAGCGCTCGACGAACGCAGGCGACGCCACCAGCCGGTAGCGCATCGCGCCGAGCCGTTCCGCGAAACAACCGCGCATGGGAGCCGGTTCGGTCGTAATGCAGCCGATCGCGAGACCGGAGGCGAGCAGCGCGTAGGTGTGATCCTGATCGTCGACGGTCAGATCCAGCAGGACGTTTTCCCGCAGAAGGATCTCGGCGAGCGCGGGGAAAAACCACGTGGAGAGCGTATCCGCGTTGACGGCCGCGGCGACGTTCAGCAGCGCTTCATTGGCGCCTGCCAGATCGCTGGCAAAGTCGTCTTCGAGCAGGGCGGCGCGACGCAAATACTGCAATAGGCGCTGGCCCATCTGCGTTGCGCGGCACGGGCGGGTGCGCACGATCAGCGGACTGCCGAGGCGTGTTTCGAGCGCCCGCACACGCTGCGATACCGCCGACGACGTGATGTTCAGGCGCGCGGCGGCCTGCTCGAAACTGCCGGTTTCGATGACCGCGCGCACCGCGGTGGTTTGTCGGGGGTCGAGGTCCACTAAGTGCCTTTGCGGTGATAAGCGGTGATAACCCTCATGCGGCCTTTCGCGGCCGGCCGCCTTTCTTCCCGTTCTCGCGCGCAGCCGCCGATTTCGCCTCGGATTTCACGCTGCCGCCAGTACGGCCAATATCGCGCATCCATGCTTTTGAGCCGAACACACCGTCGATCAGACCATGCACCGACACGACCACATCAAGCGCCGGAAAAACGAGCGCCGAGCCGAGACCGAAAATCTCGATCGAGCGCAAATCGACAGCCGACGCATTGTGCAGCCCCTCAATATAGGCGACGGGCACTAACAGCGAAATGTCGTTGGTCAGCGTGATTTCGAGCCGTTTCGTGCGCGGTTTATAACATGCGCTGCGCGCGGCCGGACGCCTGGCGGTTTCGGCGCCGCGCTCCCGCGCAAGCCGCCATTCTTCGCTGCGATTCATGAGTGGATTCCTTTCCATGCGGAGCACAGGAACGGCACCATTTCGGTAATGCGTTTTGCCAGCCGGCGCGCTTCGCGTTCTGAATACCTTCGGGCCTCGCGGATGGAAACCGGGCCGTTGGGACAATTCAAGATAAAGATAATCTCACCATCCGGACCTAGAACATGAACATGAACATGAGGCGGGGCGTGATCGTGAGGGTAGATAACCACGATCAGCCCGTCGATCCGGGCAATGATGGGCATGGCAACGATTATATACCGTAGCCGCTTGGGTTTTTATGAAAGCGCGTCTGAATGCCTCAACCGCTGGCCAGGCCGTTCGTCACCAACCGCAACGTCTCCATCGACCGCTTGTCCCGCACCCGCGAATGCAGCGTCACGCGCGATTCCGGCAACTGCGGCAGCCCTAGCCGCAGACCCACATCGACCAGGCCTCGCGGCGCGACTCTACGCGCCAGCGGCGACACGGCGAGGCCGGCCGAGAGCGCGGCGCCGACCGCCGCCACGCCGCCGCCGACGAACACTTCCTGCCACGCCAGCCCCGCCTTGTTCAGCGCGTGCAGCGCGACTTCGCGCACGTTGCATGGCGGACTCAGCAGCGCTAACGCCAACGGCTCGCCAGTACGCGGCAGCCATTCCGGCGTGGCGAGCCAGCCAAGCGGCTCGCTGAACAGCACCTGCGCGTCGTCACGCGGAGGCTCGTCGGCGCCATAGCGAACGATCACCGCGTCGAGGCGGCGCTCGTCGAATTGCGCGACTAGCGCCGCCGACGTGCCCAGATGCAACTCGACCACCAGACCCGGATCGTGCGCGTTGAGCCGCGCCAGCAACTGCGGCAAATTCGGTCCCGCGACATGCTCGCTCAGCCCCAGCGTGAGCCGCCGGCGCTCGACCGACAAGGAACCGAGCGCCCGCTCATGCGCGCTCAGCAGATCGCGAGCCGCGACAAGGAACGCGTTGCCATCCGCGGAGAGACGCACCACGCGCGGCGTGCGCGCGAGCAACTGCTTGCCGAGGTGGGCCTCCAGCCGCTTGAGCTTCAGGCTGACGGCCGATTGCGTGGTGTCGAGCGCATCGGCGGCCCGTGTGAAGCTATGCAGGTCGGCGACCAGCACGAAGGCACGCACCGCATCGAGATCGAGGACTTTCATTTCAATTGAATATAGATGAAATAGCCAGTGATGTCTGTTTATTATGAATGAGCGCGCCTAAGCTGTGTTTACCCCATCACAGCAAGCAAGGAGTTTCACCATGCCGCTCACACGAATCGCATTGCGCGCCGGCAAGCCGGCGCAATACCGGAAGGCGCTGACGGACAGCATTCAGCGTTCGCTCGTGGACACCTTCAATGTGCCGAAAGACGACATCTTCATGCTGATCACCGAGCACGACGCCGGCAATTTTGTCTACGACAAGCAGTATCTGAACGTCGAACGCAGCGACGATCTTGTGATCATTCAGATCACGTTGAACAACACGCGTACGCTCGAACAAAAGAAGGCGCTGTACCAACGCATGGCGGATGAACTGGCGGAGTCGCCGGGGCTGCGGCGAGAGGATGTGTTCATCAATCTCGTCGAAGTGCTGAAGGAAAACTGGTCGTTCGGAAATGGGATTGCGCAGTACGCGCTTTGAGTGAGCGGCGGGCGCGGCAGGCGGCGTGACGAACCTGATGCGCTGCCGCCGGAGAGTACCGCGTCGCTATAATGGTTCGCTGTCCTTTCCTCGCACAACGAACCCGCCGCCATGACATCCCACCGCATCGATCCGCCTCACGAATCCCTTGAACTCGGTGGCTCCATCTGGTTTCAGGCGGGCGCGCAAACGCTCGGCGGCGCGGCGCGAATCGCGCTGCTTGCGGCGATCGGCGAGACCGGTTCAATCACCAGCGCGGCGAAAGCCATCGGCATGAGCTACAAAGGCGCGTGGGATGCCATCGACACGATGAACAACCTCGCTGGCGAGCCACTCGTCGTGCGCTCCACCGGCGGTAAGGGCGGTGGCGGTACGACGCTCACGCCGCGCGCGGTGAAACTGATCGACACGTTTCGCGCGGTCGAGCGGGAGCATCGGCGGTTTCTTGAACGAGCGGGTGCGGCCATTGAGGGGTTTGCGACCGAGTGGGATCTGATCGGCCGCATCGGCGTCAGAACGAGCGCGCGTAATCAGCTCTATGGAACGGTATCGGCGATCACGCGCGGCTCGGTCAACGACGAAGTGTCGCTGGCGCTGCCGGGCGGCCACACGATTGTGGCCGTGCTCACGCATGAAAGTACCGAGACGCTGGGGCTTGTTACGGGCGCGCCGGCGTTCGCGTTGATCAAGGCATCGTGGGTCGTGCTGCTGGTGGAGAACGACAACGGCGCGCCGCTGCAACTGTCCGCGCGCAATCAGTTGCGCGGCACTGTGCAGAGCGTGAAGCGCGGGGCGATCAACGCGGAGGTGTCGTTGGTGCTGGACGGCGGCACGGTGATTACCGCGGTCGTCACGAACGAAAGCGTCGACACGCTCAAGCTTGTGGAAGGCGGCATCGCGGTTGCGGCATTCAAGGCGTCGAGTGTGATTCTGGGCGTGAAAGACTGAGTGAGCCAGGGCGCAGGGCGCGGAAAGGGCGCGCCCTGTGCTCAAGACTCACTGCGTACGTAGCCCGCGAACGTCTGATTCTCGCGCACGCAGCCATCGCTGACCTGTACGACCTGATCGCCGAAGGCGGCGACGTCGTCGGGATCGTGCGTGATCAACACCATCGGGATATCGAGCCGCGTTTGCAGGTCCGACAACTCGCTGCGCATGCGCTGACGCAGCGCGCTATCGAGCGCGGAAAACGGCTCGTCGAGCAGCAGCAACTGAGGCTGCGCGACCAGTGCCCGCGCTAGTGCTACGCGCTGCTTCTGTCCTCCCGAAAGCTGCGCAGGATAATTGCCGGCCACGCTTTTCAATTCGAGCGCTTCGAGCCAGTAATCCACTTGTGGATGCGAGAATCGCGCGCGCGGATTGAGCCAACTCTGCTGCAAGCCGAAGCCGATGTTTTGCCGCACATTCAGATGCGGAAATAGCGCGTAGTCCTGAAACAGATAGGCGATCTTG
Source organism: Paraburkholderia fungorum (assembly GCF_902833645.1). Lineage (GTDB taxonomy): Bacteria > Pseudomonadota > Gammaproteobacteria > Burkholderiales > Burkholderiaceae > Paraburkholderia > Paraburkholderia fungorum. The sequence continues at coordinate 128,986 of NZ_CADFGE010000001.1, read as the reverse complement.
CGTGCCTTCGGTTTCTGATCGACGCCGCGCGCGCTGTCGAATAGCGCGTTGCCATGCAGTGTGATCGACCCTTCGTCGGGACGCAGCAAGCCGGCGATAGCCTGTAGCGTCAGGCTCTTTCCGGCGCCGGACGGCCCGAACAGCACGACCCGCTGCGTCGTCGTCCTGAACGCGACATCGAGCGTGAAACGGCGCTCGGCGCTCTGGAAGGTCTTGCGGATGTCGACAGCAAGCGGCATATCAGCGGGACGTCAAAAGCGTGTGCTGCGGCACCAGACGGCCCGCGAGCAACAGGATCACGACACACGTCACCGAAGTCACGAGCACGAGGAAATTGGCGGTGCTGTCGTCGCCGGCCTGCACGGCTGAATAGACCGCCACCGAAAGTGTCTGCGTGCGCCCCGGCAAGTTGCCCGCGATCATCAGCGTCGCGCCGAATTCGCCGAGCGCCCGCGCAAACGCCAGCAATCCGCCGGCGAGAATGCCGCGCGCGGCGAGCGGCAGCGTCACACGAAAAAAGATCGCCGTCTCGCTGATGCCGAGTGTGCGCGCGGCCCGTTCGAGCTGCGGATCGACCGCCTCGAAAGCGGCGCGGGCCGATTTCAGCACGAGCGGAAACGCCACCACTGTCGATGCGATGACCGCACCCTGCCACGTGAACACCAACTGGATATCGAAACGGTCGAGCCACCCGCCGATCACGCCGCGCCGGCCGAGCACGACGAGCAGGTAGTAACCGAGCACGGTGGGCGGCATCACGAGCGGCAGCATGAGCAACGAGTCGATCACGTCGCGCGCACCTGAGCGCCAGCGCGACAAACCGAAACCGGCCGCGACGCCGAACACCAGATTGAGCGCGGTGGCCCAGGCCGCCACTTTCAGGGACAGCAGGAGCGGAATCCAGGCCTGTTGCATGAGCGCGGTACCTGAGTTAGTGCGCGGGCTTGAAGCCGTACTTCGCGAGCACGGCCTGGCCGGCCGGCGAGAGCACGAAGTTCATGAAGGCCTGCGCGTCGGCAGCATGACGGCTGCCTTCGACCTGCGCGATCGGATAGGTGATCGGCGTTTGCGTCGGCACGTTCAGCGCGACCTTGACCTTGTCCGGCATGACCGCGGCGTCGGTACTGAACACGAAGCCGGCGTCGACTTCGCCACGCGACACGTAATCCAGGCTCTGGCGTACGTTCGATGCCAGCACGGCCTTCGCGCTGACTGCGTCCCACACGCCCGCGGCCTGCAGCGCGCCTTGCGTATAACGGCCAACCGGCACCGAAGCCGGATCGCCATAAGCCACCCGCTTCACATTTGCCGACGTCAGCTCGTTCAGGGAGGCAGGCGCGAAATGGCTATCGGTCGGCACGATCAGGACCAGCGAATTGGCGGCGAAATCCTTGCGCGTGGCCGGAACGATCACTTTTTCCGCCGCGGCTTTGTCCATCGCTTTCTGGTCGGCGGAGGCGAACACGTCGGCCGGTGCGCCCTTGACGATTTGCTGCATCAGGACGTCGGACGCGCCGACGTTCAGCAGGACCTTGGTGCCGGGATGCTGCTGTTCGAACACCTCGCTCACTGCTTTGAACGCGTTGGTCAGGCTCGCGGCGGCCGAGACCACCAGTTCGTCGGCGCGTGCGTTGGCGCTGACGGCAACGGAGACGGCGCTGGCGATGAACAGCGCATGTTTCACAAGGCGGCGGGACAATGTCATGAAGGTCTGGATGTCCGGCCCAGGCCGGAGCGATGGGTTAAAACGCTATCGTAATATACGTAAGGTTATAGCGGTACCCATGACGATTATTCAATTGCGCGCATGAAGTGGCAGCGCGGGTCGGTGAGCGTGGGCTTCAATTACCGGTCGGGCACCCGGCCGGATGTGCTTCAGACGTCGGACGAGTGCGGCAGCGTGAGCGTGTTGAGGGTTTGCGACAGCGGCGCCGCGCCCGGGCGTGCGTCGCGCAAGGACCGCCATTTGGCGCGGATGAACGGCCGGTCGTGACCCGACACCTTCAGCGCGATGTGCGTGACCCAGCGCTGCGTCGGCACGTGCACGCCGTGCATCAGTACCGCGAGGACCATCAGAGACGCGGTGACGGGCCACGCCGACAACCGGCCCGGCTCGAGATTCCACGCCATGCGCACAAAGACCAGCGCCGCCAGTGCGCCGACCAGGCAGCCGGTGACTGCTTCAGACGGCGAATGGGCGCTCAGCACGACGCGCGACAAGCCGACCGCGACGCCCGCGGCCAGGCCGAACACGACGCCAAGCAGGCGCATGGCGGGCCGCGCCGGCAGCAGCATCAGGAACAGCGCGACCGGATAGACGGCGGTAGACAGCATGGCATGACCGCTGACGCCGGTGAAATCCAGTTCGCGTATGCCGACACCCCAGCCGAGAAAGGCCAGCTTGGTCACCGTCACAACGCCGATGGCCGCGCCAAGCAGCAGCGACCAGCCGACAGCCATGCGCCACGTGTAGCCGATTGCCAGCCAAAGCGCGATGGCGAACGCGAGCGGCAGCGTCATGCCGGCGCTGCCGAGGCTGGTGATCGAGTACCACAGGTGGACAGGTAAATCGGGCATGGCAAAAGAGCGACCAAGGCCGCGTAGAATCGGTTGGTAATGGATTTAACGCGCGAACGGCGCAAATCGCCGACGCCGCGAAGGCGTGTTCCGAAATTAATTACCAGCCAGTATAGACGGGTGCTTCGGAGCAGGCTTGCCGCGCGCCAGGCTTTTTGTCACGGGACGTTGGCTGGCGAACAAGGCTTGCAGAGGTTTGACGATGTTGCGGCTGCAAGGTTCGCCGCGCGGAAAAATCGGTGTTCGGCAGTGGTTCTGACCGCCAGCATCGCATGAGGATTGGTGTTATTGTGCATTGCACAACAAAGCGTCGTTCTATCGAACGGCACCTGTCCCTTTTTGCGAGGTTACCCGCCGATGGCAAAAAGTCTATCGAAAATCTGGCTGCGCGGTCTCAAGCGGCTGCTCGCTATTCAAACCGAGCACGCCCACGCAACGACCAAGCGCGCTACCGCACGGCCGACCCGCGCCGCCACCAGCAAACCATCAGCTAAGGTTCGTCCTGCCAAGCCGGTGGCCGCGCTGCGTGCATCCGCGAAACGCGAAGCGCCGCGCGCCGCGCCGCGGGAGTCGCGGGTTCGCCCGCGTGCTTCGGCATGGGCGAGCGGCGCGTGGACGCGCTCGTTTCATTCGGCGCCCGCCGCGCCTGGGCGGCTCGTCAACCATCTTCAGTACGGTTTGTATATCCCGTCCGGCCATGCGCACGACTCCATGCCGCTGGTCGTGATGCTGCACGGCTGCACCCAGTCGATCGACGAATTCGCGGAAGGCACGCGGATGAATGTACTGGCGGACCGCTACGGCTTTGCGGTGGTTTATCCGGAACAGTCGAAGCACGTGCATGCGCATCGCTGCTGGCATTGGTACGACGCCGGCGATAGCGCGGGCGGCGCCGAGGCGCGTGCGGTCGTCTCGCTGGTGGATGCGCTGGTTGCCCAGCATGGCTTCGACAGCGAGCGCGTGTATGTTGCCGGCATCTCTGCGGGCGCCGGCCTGGCAGCGCTTCTGGCCGTCAACTATCCGGAGCATTTCGCTGCGGTCGCACTGCATTCCGGCCCCGCTTTCGGGGAGGCACGCTCGGGTATTACGGCGATGGACGTGATGCGGCGCGGCGCCCGCCGTGAGCCGGCCGAACTCGTCGACGAACTCGTCAACGTCGCTGAGTATCCCGGCATGCCGGCCATCATTCTCCACGGCGACACCGACCATGTAGTCGCACCAGTCAATGCGGAGCAGTTGGCGGTGCAATTTCTTCGCCTGAACCGGATCGTCGACGAGAAAGGCGCGCGCAAAGCCGGCGAAGTCAAGGAAGAGCGCAAAGGGGGCGTGGTGATGCGCGACTATCTGCGCGGCGGTCGGCGTGTGGTACGGCTGTGCCGTGTGCAAGGGCTCGCGCACGCGTGGAGCGGTGGCGACGACGCCGTACCGTTCCATTCCGCCAAAGGTCCGGACGCGAGCGCCATGGTGTGGGAATTCTTCAGGCATCAGCGGCGCACAGGGACTGGCCGTATCGCTGAAAGCACCGCCACGGAAGCTTCGGCCGACGCACGGTGAGGTTTGAGCAACACCTCGAAATGAGTATTAGCGCGTTCCTAGGGTTTTCCCTATAATAGGGGTTATCCCTTAGGCGTTAACGCCTAAATTCATTGTCGAGGTTGACCATGTATCTGCTTAGCCGCCTGTTTCTGTTTCTGACCAAATCGCCCGATCAACTCGCGAAAGAACGCGCTGACGCCTTCCTCGCAGAAGCAACCGATCTGTACGATCTGGAATTCCGTATGCGCAAGCTGGACCGTGAGGCGACCACCCGTCATCCGTCGTGGATGAGCCAGCACTAAGCTGCGCGGGTTTGAGCATCGGCGTGTAGTGAAGAACGCCGGTGTTTGGGGTCAGGCGCCCCAACTGTCGAGTCGTTATAAGCACGGCGACAGCAAAAACGCCTCGCTCAGTCTCCTCCAGACATTTTCGAGCTAACCACGTTAGTGGGCACTTACTTGCCGAAACGGGCAAGTGTGCGTTGTCGTGCCTCGGCATGATCGACGATCGGCGCCGGATAATCCTTGCCCAATACCACGCCGAACTCCGCTAGCCGTTCCGCACCTGCCAGCCATGGCGCGTGAATCCATTTGGCTGGGAGTTTCGCAAGCTGCGGTAAGTAGCGCTTGATGAAGCGGCCATCCGCATCGAATTTTTCGGACTGCGTGATCGGGTTGAAAATCCGGAAATACGGTTGCGCATCGCATCCCGTCGATGCCGCCCATTGCCAGCCCCCGTTATTCGCCGCGAGATCGAAGTCGTTCAATTGTTCGGCGAAATAGCGCTCGCCGAGCCGCCAGTCGATGCCCAAATCCTTTACCAGAAAGCTCGCCGTCACCATTCGCAGGCGGTTGTGCATGTACCCCGTGCGGTTGAGCTGCAGCATGGCGGCGTCGACTAACGGATAGCCGGTATGGCCGTCGCACCATGCGGCAAATGCTTCGTCCGCTGCCCGTCCTTGCTCCCAGCGCAGCCGCTCGTATTCTTCCTTGAACGACGCGCCGGCTGCCAGCTTTGGATGATGCGCGAGGATCATGAAGTAAAAATCCCGCCAGATCAGCTCCGAAAGCCATGTGGCTGAGCCTTGCCCGTCGGGCTGCAGTGAGCTTTCGTGCGCGAACCGTGCGAGCGTGCGGATCGAGACCGTACCGAAACGCAGGTGCATCGACAGATAGCTTGGTCCTTTGACGGCGGGAAAGTCGCGCCGGTCCTGATAGCTGTCGATGCGGGTCATGAAGTCGTCGAGCAGACGTTGCGCGCCGCTCATCCCGGTGGGCAAGCTGAGTTCCGCGAGATTGCTCGGTGCGAAGCCGAGTTGATCGAGCGTCGGTAACGCGCGGTCCAGCCCCGGCGGTAGGGTGGCCAGATGGTTCGCGTAGCTTTCTACCGGATACGGCTTCAAATCGAAGGCCGTCAGTTGCTTGAGCCATGCGTTCTTGTACGGTGTGAACACCGTGAACGGTCTGCTCTGGCCCGTTAGCACCTCCTCACGCTCAAAAATCACCTGATCCTTGAACGTCAGCCATTGCCGTCCAGCCTCGGCGAGCCGCCCCCGCACCGTTTCATCGCGCTCGATTGCGACTGGTTCGTAATCGTGATTCGCGAATACCGCGTCGACCTCGAGTTCGTCTGCAAGCCTGGGTACGAGATCGGCCGGATCGCCGTACAGCACGACGAGGCCGCCGCCCTTGGCGCGCAGCGCGTCGTCCAGTTCGCCCAATGCAGCAAGGATGAGCTCGATGCGGCGGTCCTGCGCTTGCGCGCCCGGATTTCGGGTTTGCCACGCGTCGATCAGCGGTTGCAGAATTGTCGTGTCGAATACGAACACGCACCACACGCGCTCGCAATGCTTGAGCGCGTAGTAGAGCGCGGCGTTGTCCGTGTTGCGCAGGTCACGGCGAAACCAGACCAAACCGGTATCGAAGGTATTGCTTAGGCGTCGGACGCGTGTCATCGGAATTGTGGACAGGGTGAATGGCTGGGGATCGAGCATCGGCCTGCGCAATGACAAATTGCCAGGCGGCGATATGACGGATCCGGACAATTATCCATAGGATCGGCGATGGTAAGTGATTGCCAACTCCCTTAACGCACTTTGCGTGCCGCATCCATGAACGGCGCAGCGCCCGGCCCCGTTTTACTGGGTGCGGGCGCTGTCCAACGTCGCGCGGTTTTGCCGCGCACGGTCAATTATTCATCAACGAGCCGTTCAGGCCACGGCTTACGCGAGCTGCAGGCGCACCGCGACGTTGTTGCGCGTAGCGTTCGAGTACGGGCAGACCTGATGCGCTGCGTCGGCCAGTTCCTTGGCCGCATCAGGAGCAAGGCCCGGCAACGAGACGCGCAGATCGATGTCGAGCGCGAAACCGCCTTTGTCGTTCGGGCCGATTCCCACTTCTGCCGTAACTTGCGTGTCAGCCGGCAAAGCCTGCTTGCGCTGGCCGGCAACGAATTTCATCGCGCTCAGGAAACATGCCGAATAGCCGGCTGCAAAGAGTTGTTCCGGGTTGGTGCCCGCGGCGCCCGTACCGCCCAGTTCACGCGGTGCCGCCAGTTTCACGTCCAGCGCGTTGTCCGACGACACTGCACGGCCATCACGTCCACCGGTGCTCGTTGCGCTTGCCTTGTACAGGATGTTCATGGTGCTGCTCCTCAATCTGGGTTGTCAGGGTCTGCTTGCTTGCCGCTGTGTGCTTGCCAGCCGTTCTGGCGGAGTGCTATCGAAGCGGCATGTGATAAAGATAGTACACAAATCATTTGTGTGCAAATGAATTTTTGCATCGTAGCGATAGCATGCTTTTCCGGCAGGCTGGCTAGTGGTCCATGTAATCGTTGAGCGTAGCGCGCAAACGTGTCAGATCGTCGCGCAGGCGGAGCAGGAATTCCGGTGATTGCTGGGTCGCGCAGAATATTTCCGCCGGCACTTCGCGTGCCTGACGCTTCAGTGCGGTGCCCGCTTTGGTGAGCCGGATATAGACGAGCCGCTCATCCTCGACGCCGCGTACCCGTTCCAGGTAGCCCTGCGCTTCGAGCCGCTTGAGCAGCGGTGTGACCGTTGCCGAGTCGAGATTCAATCGCGCGGCGAGGTCCTTGACCGTAACGTCGTCGGCTTCCCAAAGCGCCAGCATTGCCAGATATTGCGGATAGGTGAGGCTGAGCTTGTCGAGCAGCGGCTTGTACGCCTTCGTCATCGCAAGCGAGGTTGAATAGAGGGCGAAGCAGAGTTGCTCGTCTAGTGTGAAGGGCAAAGCAGGGCGCTGGGTCATGTTGCATCTCGCGTGAAAAGAGCGTGCAAATCGATTGCGCGCAAACTATTGTGCCGCAAATTGACGCAACTTGACGAGTAGGGCGGGGATTCACGGGAGCGGCGCGCCGCGCCCTTTAGGACCGGAGGGCGAGAGTGGGCGTCAGAAAACGCCCGCCCCTCGAAAGACAATCAAGCCGCGGGAGTGGTCGGCAGGTCTGGTGCTTCGGGCGTTTGCACACCGAAGCAGCCGCGATAGGTCGCGTAGAACGAGCAGTACAGCATGGTTATGACGATCATCGTGGCGGGCATCAGGATCGCGAACGCGAAGTCGCCTGCGCCTAGTGCCTGCATCAACGCGGTCAGGCCGAACGAGACCGTGGTTGCTACGGCGAACCATAGTGCGCCGAACACAATGAACGCACCACGATTGCGCCAGCAACTGACGACGCTGAAGAACATCGCCTTGACGGGGGGTACGTCGTGCCACGCGGTAAGAATCGGTGAGAACCAGAAAATCATTGCTACGGGTACGTAGAACGCGAACGCAGTGAGCACCGCCAGCGGGATATTGCTGTTGGCGACCACGTCCTGATCCACCGTCGCCATGCCGAGCATGACCTTCAGCAGCATGCCGCCGTCGGCAAGCGCCGAGCCGGCCAGCACCAGCGCCATTGCGACGACGTACAGCACGCCCAGCAGCAGCAGGCGCTTGGCGACCCCCGGGCCATACGAGTGAAAACCGTCCACCAGAATGGTCGGGAACACCGGCTTGCCCGCGATGGTGTTGCGGCACGCCGCCATGAAGCCAACCGCCACGCCCGGAATGAAGACCAGTGGCAACACGCCGCCGATCACCGGAATCTGCGCGGCCAGCGTCATGACCAGCAGATAGGTGAAGAACAGCGTCAGAAACGCGAGCGGGTTCTTGCGGAACAGCCAGATACCCTGCCGGAACCAGACGTAGCCGGTTTTCGCGGGGACTTCGATCAGTTGCATGAGCTATGAATGCCTGGAAGAGCAGCGCCGGTCAGGCGTTCGCGCAGGATGCGCTCGAAATGGCCGGGGTCGTGCGGTTTGAGCATCTCGGCCGCGCGCGGCAAATGAAAATCATACAGGCGCGAGACCCAGAAGCGGTAGGCGCCCGCGCGCAGCATATCGCCCCAATGGCGGTTTTCTTCGACGGTGAACGGGCGCACGGTTTGGTACGCGCGCAGCAGGGCCTCGGTGCGCGCCTCATCGAGCTTGCCGGTGGCGAGGTCGACGCACCAGTCGTTGACGGTGACCGCGACGTCGAACAGCCACTTGTCGCAGCCGGCGAAATAGAAGTCGAAGAAGCCGCCTAGGCGCACCTCGTGGCCGCTTTCCGGCGCTGCATGCGCGAACAGCGCGTTATCGCGGAACAGGTCGGCGTGGCAGGGACCTTCGGGCAAGCGGGCGTAATCCGCTGACGCGAAGAACGCCTCCTGATGCGCCAGTTCGGACGACAGCAAGTCGCGCTGCGCGCCCTCGAGGAACGGCAGGATGGTCGGCACGGTTTCCTGCCACCACGGCAGGCTGCGCAGATTCGGCTGATAGCGCGCGTAATCGCGTCCCGCCAGGTGCATGCGTGCGAGCATTTGCCCGACTTCGACGCAGTGTTCGACTTGCGGCGCCATCTCCGGCGCGCCTTCGAGTTTGGTCACGATGGCTGCGGGCTTGCCATGCAATGTGCCGAACAGCGCGCCATCTTCGCGCGGCATGGGGTCCGGCACCGGCACGCGGTGCGCGGCCAGGTGGCGCATCAGATCGAGATAGAACGGCAGTTGTCCGGCCGTCAGCTTCTCGAAAATGGTGAGGACGTATTCGCCGCGCGTCGTCGTCAGAAAGAAATTGCTGTTCTCAATACCGGACGGGATGCCGCGAAACTCGACGACTTCGCCGAGATCGTAGTGACGCATCCATTCTGCTAGTTGGGGTTCGGTGACAGCGGTGAAGACAGCCATGCGGGAAACGTCGAGTCAGGTTAGTCGGGCTGGCGCGATGCGGCCAGTGCGAGGTGTGAGGTGCTGAAAATCGGCAAGCAGGCTGAAAGCCCGGGGCGACGCCCGCGGGCCGCACAGATCCAAGGGGCGGCTTACGCCGGCCGCCCACCCGGGCAACGATCAATAAGTCAGGTTCACCGACGGCAAACGCGTGCTGGCGCGGCCGTTGTCGCGCACGGTAGGCGACGAGTCGAGCGGCGCGCTCATCTGGTAGCGCGTGCCGAGATTCGAGTGCACGTTGATTTCGACGGGTTTGCCCTTGTCGCGATACTCGGTGATTTCGGTGCCGTTAGCGCTGCGTTCGTAGAAGCTCGGCGTGCGCGGGACGTTGATTTCGACCTTCGAGCTGACCTCGGCGGCCGGACGATTGATCTTCGCCAGGTCAGGCAGGCCGGCCCGTTCATTGGCGGACTGGGGCGTACCGGGAGGCGGCGTGTCATCGACAGGCTGGGCAGCCATCGCGGCGTTGCCAAAGGCGAGGGCCAGTGCAACGGCGACGGGAAGGAACGGCTTCATGGTGATTCTCCGATATGGTGCCCCGATTCTAGCAAATCCAGCCTTGCTCCCGGGCGCGATCACCTTATTTTGCGCCGCTTTCGCGCGGCGTGCGCGCAATCTTGCGATCACCGCCGTGGCATTTGTGGTAGGCGCCGCGAGGTCATTTGGCGATCACGGGTTCCGTGGTAATGTCGTCTCATCAATCGAGGTGAATGAAGATGAACAACGATACCAATCAACGCGCGGTGCAGACTCCCGCCAACAGCTTCCCAACCGAATCCTTTGACGACGCGACCGAGGCCGTCACGCGCCTGTCGGCGATCTACGAAGCGAACACCTCGTTCCTGCGCGACGCCTTCGCGCGCTATCGCCGCAACGAACTGTTCGAACGCCGCGTGCGGGCCTGCTACCCGTACGTCAGGGTACGCACCGAAGTCAACACGCATATAGACTCGCGCCGATCATACGGGTTCGTCGCGGGTCCGGGCGTGTTCGAGACGACCGTTACCCGGCCCGATCTGTTCGGCAATTACTATCGCGAGCAATTGCGCCTGCTGGCGAAGAATCACCACGTGAAGATCGAAGTCGGCGTGTCCGAACAGCCGATTCCGATTCACTTTGCGTTTTCCGAAGGCATCCATCTCGAGGGCGATCTGGATCGGGAACGCCTGTTCCTGATGCGCGACGTGTTCGATACACCGGACCTCGCGCTGCTCGACGACCGTATTGTCAATGGCACGTATGAACCGCTGCCGGGCGAGCCGCATCCGCTCGCGCTGTTCACGGCGGCGCGGGTGGATTTCTCGCTGCATCGGCTGAAGCATTACACGGCGACCTCGCCCACGCATTTCCAGAATTACGTGCTGTACACGAACTACCAGTTCTATATCGACGAGTTCGTCAAACTCGGCCGCACGATGATGGCGCATACCGACGAAGAGGAATTGCGTGCCTATCGCAGTGAATACACGTCATTCGTCGAACCGGGCGACGTGATTACGTACAACGAGAATCTCGGCGAGCAGGCGCAGGAAGGCACGGCGCCGCCGCGGCTGCCGCAGATGCCCGCGTATCACCTGAAGCGGGCCGATGGCAGCGGCATCACGATGGTCAATATCGGCGTCGGGCCGTCGAACGCGAAGACGATCACCGACCACATCGCCGTGCTGCGTCCGCATGCGTGGATCATGCTCGGTCATTGCGCGGGTCTGCGCAATACGCAGCGCTTGGGCGACTACGTGCTGGCGCACGGCTATGTGCGCGAAGACCACGTGCTCGACGACGATTTGCCGCTGTGGGTGCCGATTCCCGCGCTGGCCGAAGTGCAGGTGGCGTTGGAACGCGCGGTCGCGCAGGTTACGCAACTGGATGGCGTCGAATTGAAGCGTGTGATGCGCACGGGCACGGTGGCGAGCGTGGACAACCGCAACTGGGAGCTACGCGATCATCGTGAACCGGTGCAGCGGCTGTCGCAAAGCCGCGCGGTCGCGCTCGATATGGAAAGCGCGACGATCGCCGCGAATGGGTTTCGCTTCCGCGTGCCTTACGGCACCTTGCTATGCGTGTCGGACAAGCCTTTGCATGGCGAATTGAAACTGCCGGGCATGGCGGATCAGTTCTATCGCGCGCAGGTCGATCAGCATCTGCAAATTGGCGTGAAGGCGATGGAGTTGTTGCGGATGAATGGGCTGCATCGTTTGCATAGCCGGAAGTTGCGCAGCTTTGCGGAAGTGGCGTTTCAGTAAGCGTCGGTAAGGGATGAGGAAGCCGGGACGAGCATCTGCTTGCTCGCCCTGGCCTCGAGACTTAGAACTGCCCAAACCCCGTCAGCCCAATCAAACTCCCAGCCGCCAGCAGCCACAGCGGATGAATCCGCGTCTTCAGCGCTAGCACAGCGGTAAACGCGCAGATTGCCCACGCAATCGCCGTCGGGTTCGACGCTTCGGCGATCAGCGCGGCGCTCGCCGCGACGATGCCGGCAGTCACCGGCACCAGGCCCGCTTGCGCATAACGTCGCCACGGACGGTCCTTGAACCGATCCCACGCGTGCAGCGCGAGGATCGTGACGAGCGACGATGGTCCGAACTTCGCCACTGAAGTCACCAGCATCCCCGCCCAACCCGCCACGTGCCAGCCGATCAGCGTGACGATCATCAGGTTCGGCCCCGGCGCGGCTTGCGCGAGCGCGAACAGCGCGCTGAACTCGCTGGCCGGCATCCAGTGATGCACATCCACGACCTGACGCTGCATCTCCGGAAGAATCGTATTGCCGCCACCGAACGCCAGCAAAGAAAGCTGGCTGAAAATAATGGCAAGAGAAATCAGCGTGTCGTTCATCGTGCGGCCCTCGATGCGATGTAGATGCTAAGCGGCGTGAGCACCAGCATCGTGGGCAGAAGCGGCAGACGCATGATGGCAATCGCGATAAAACCGAGCGCCGCGATAAGCGCGGCCATGGGTTTGTCCCGCAACGGCAGCAGGATCTTCACGGCCATCGAGATCAGCAGGCCGGACGCGGCCGCCGCGAGGCCGGCGAACAGATGGCGAACGTGCGGGTCGTTTTGCGTGTGTTCGTACAGCACGCCAAGGCCGATTACCACCAGCGAAGGCCCCGCGATCAAGCCGAGCAAACCCGCCAGCGCCCCTGGCACACCGCGAAAGCGCATCCCGATCGCCACTGAAAGATTGATGACGTTGCCGCCCGGCAAGAATTGGCATAAACCGAGCAGATCGGTGAATTCCGCGCCGCTCAGCCAGCGCCGTTGCTCGACCAGGGCGCGCCGCGCCAGCGGCAGCGCACCGCCAAACGAGATCAGCCCGAGGCCGAGAAAGCCGCCAAAAATCTCCCGCAATGTGGGCGTGGGCGCGAGATCCATCTCGGCCGAGGTGAGTTCATGATCCATTTCGCTACGCTTCCAGTTCAAGCTCAGGAGGTTAGCGCCGAACCAGTTCTGGGCAAAACGATTTTTGAGCGCGCCTTTGTGATCTAGAATCACAAGCATGGCCCGCAATCTCCCTCCTTTTCCGGCGCTCCGCGCGTTCGAAGCCGCGGCGCGGCATGAAAGCTTCACCGCCGCGGCGAACGAATTGCATGTGACGCACGGTGCAATCAGCCGGCAGGTTGCTGCTTTCGAAACCTGGCTCGGCGTGCAGGTGTTCCATCGCCGCGGCAAACGCGTGCGTCTGACCGACGACGGTCGCCGCTATCTGGCCACCGTCCAGGCCGCGTTCGACAGCATCGCACTTGCTACCGACCAACTGCGCGATACGGGCGTCGTTCACGTCTTAAGGGTGAATGCGTTGCCGACGTTCGCAATGAAATGGCTGCTGCCACGACTCCATCAGTTCCAGCGCAAGGTGCCGAATGTGGAGCTGCGCTTGTCGACTTCAAACGCCCCGGTCGAAACCCTGGATAGCTTCGACGTCGCGGTGCGGCGCGGTCCGGCGCATTGGGCGAACAGCGTAAGCGGCCATTTCCTGGGGGAGAGCGAGATTCCGGTGTGCAGCCCCGCGCTCCTGCAACGCTCGCCGATCAGCGTAGCCGACGATCTTGCGAGGCACGTGCTGCTGCACTCGGACACGCGGCCCGATGCATGGGGCATCTGGTTATCGGCAGCAGGCGTTACGGCGAAATGCAGGAAGAAGCAGTCGTTCGATCACTTCTATCTGGCTTTGCAGGCCGCGGTGGATGGCCTCGGCGTGGCGCTCGGTCCATTGCCTTTGCTGGCGGATGAACTGGCATCGGGACGGCTTGTCGTGCCGTTGGCCGGCCCGCGTATCGATGCACGCGGCTATTGGTGGGTGGCGAGGCGGGAAGTCGCGCAGGCGCCGCTCGTGGCGCAGTTCTGCGAATGGCTGCAAGCGCAGGGGGATCAGACCGATGTGGCGGAAGCGAGCGACCTGGAGGCCGCCCGCTAGGACCTGCGCGTGCTGTCCGATGCACGTTGAGCGGCCCGCGACTGGTCCGCGCGCGCATTTGCTGCACCTACTTCGCGCACGGAGCGCGAAGATCCGGCATCACAGATAGAACATCCGGTCTTCATCCGACTTGGCCGGATGCGGTTCGGCTTCTTCGCGGTCTTCGTAGAACTTCAGCACCGCTTCGAGCACCTGATCCGGGTCGTCGATCACCTGCATCAAGTCCATGTCCGCCGGATTGATCAGGCCCATCGGCGTAAGCGAGTTCTTGAACCACGCGAGAAGGCCTTCCCAGAACTCGCCGCCCACCAGAATAATCGGCACGTGGCGCGACTTCTTGGTTTGAATCAGCGTGAGCACTTCGGCGAGTTCGTCCAGCGTGCCGAAGCCGCCCGGCATGACGATCACCGCGTCCGAGTTCTTCACGAACGTGACCTTGCGCGTGAAGAAATGGCGGAAGCGCAGCGAAATGTCCTGCCACTGGTTGCCCGATTGCTCGTGCGGCAGTTCGATGTTCAGGCCGACTGAAGGAGCCTTGCCGGCATGAGCGCCCTTGTTGGCCGCCTCCATAATGCCGGGGCCGCCGCCCGAGATGACCGCAAAGCCGGCGTCCGACAGTTTGCGCGCAATTTGCGTGGCGAGTTTGTAATAGGGCGAGTTCGGTTTCAGGCGCGCTGAACCGTAGATGCTGACAGCCGGACGAATCTCCGAGAGGTACTCGGTCGCCTCGATAAACTCTGCCATAATCGTGAACATCTGCCACGATGCGCGGGCCTTCTTAGCCGTAGCGCGCTCTTGATCTGCGAGTGATCGCAGACTCGGAATCACTTTTCTCTTAGTCATAATGCCTGAAGAACGAAGCCTTGAAGGTAAGACCCTGCTATTGGTCGACGGTTCGAGTTATCTGTACCGGGCCTACCATGCGATGCCTGATCTGCGCGGACCCGAAGGTGGTCCGACGGGGGCGCTCTATGGAATGATCAACATGCTGCGGCGCATGCGCAAGGAAGTCACCGCAGAGTATAGCGCGTGCGTGTTCGACGCCAAGGGCAAAACGTTCCGCGACGACTGGTATGCCGACTATAAGGCGAACCGCCCGTCGATGCCGGAAGACCTCGCTCGCCAGATCGAGCCGATTCACGTCGCCGTGCGCGCGCTCGGCTGGCCGCTGCTGATGATCGAGGGCGTCGAAGCGGATGACGTGATCGGCACGCTCAGCACCGAGGCCGAGAAGCGCGGTATGAATGTGATCGTGTCGACTGGGGACAAGGATCTGGCGCAGCTCGTGTCGGATCATGTCACCCTCATCAATACGATGACGAACGAGAAGCTCGACCGCGAAGGCGTGATCGCCAAATTCGGCGTGCCGCCGGAACGCATCATCGACTACCTGTCGTTGATCGGCGATACCGTCGACAACGTGCCGGGCGTCGAGAAATGTGGCCCGAAAACGGCCATCAAATGGCTCACGCAGTACGAGACACTCGACGGCATCGTCGCACATGCGGACGAAATCAAAGGTGCGGTAGGAGACAATCTGCGACGTGCGCTCGATTTTCTGCCGATGGCGAAGAAACTCGTCACCGTCGAACGCCAATGCGATCTGACCGGCCACATCGTGTCGATCGAAGAGAGCCTGCAAAGCCGGCCGGAATCGCGTGAGGAACTGCGCGACGTGTTCACGCGCAATGGTTTCAAGACCTGGCTGCGCGAAGTGGAAATCGCCGATGCTGTGGAAGGTCCGGAGACCGACGTGCCGCCGGCGCTCACCGTGGATCACGAACGCCACTACGACACCGTGCAGAGCTGGGAGCAGTTCGACGCGTGGCTCGAGAAAATCAACGCCGCCGAATTGACGGCGTTCGATACCGAAACCACCTCGCTCGATCCGATGACCGCGCAAATCGTGGGCTTGTCGTTGTCGGTCGAACCTGGCCGCGCGGCTTACGTGCCGCTCGCGCACCGTGGCCCGGACGCGCCCGTGCAATTGCCGCGCGACGAAGTGCTGGCGAAGCTCAAGCCGTGGCTGGAAAGCGCCGAGCACAAGAAAGTCGGCCAGCACATGAAGTACGACGAGCAGGTGCTGGCGAACTACGGCATCGAAATGCGCGGCGTCGAACACGACACGCTGCTGGAGTCGTACGTGCTCGAATCGCACCGCACACACGACATGGACAGCCTCGCGCTGCGCCATCTAGGTATCAAGACGATCAAGTACGAAGAGGTCGCGGGTAAAGGCGCGTCGCAAATCGGCTTCGACGAAGTTGCGTTGGACAAGGCCGCCGAATACGCGGCGGAAGACGCCGATATCACCTTGCGTCTGCATCAGGCCTTGTATCCGCAGGTGGCCGCGGAGAAAACGCTCGACTACGTGTATCGCGATATCGAAGTCCCCACCTCGCGTGTCCTGCGCAAGATGGAGCGCACCGGTGTGCTGATCGACGCGGAAAAACTGCGGGCGCAAAGCAGCGAAATCGCCACGCGTCTGATTCAACTGGAAAGCGAAGCGTACGAGCTGGCCGGCGGCGAATTCAACCTGGGCTCACCCAAGCAGATCGGCCAGATCTTCTTCGAGAAGCTCGAATTGCCGGTGGTCAAGAAGACCCCGAGCGGCGCGCCGTCCACCGACGAAGAAGTGCTGCAAAAGCTCGCTGAAGACTATCCGCTGCCGAAGATCCTGCTCGAACACCGCGGCTTGTCGAAACTGAAATCGACCTACACCGACAAACTGCCGCGCATGGTCAACGCCACCACCGGCCGCGTGCATACGAACTATGCGCAGGCAGTGGCGGTCACCGGCCGGCTGGCGTCGAACGATCCGAACCTGCAGAACATCCCCGTGCGCACCGCCGAAGGCCGCCGCATTCGCGAGGCGTTCATTGCACCGCCGGGCCACAAGCTCGTCTCCGCCGACTATTCGCAGATCGAATTGCGCATCATGGCGCACATTTCCGGCGACGAATCGTTGCTGCGGGCGTTCTCGCAGGGCGAAGACATTCACCGCGCCACCGCGGCGGAAATTTTCAGCGTGACGCCGCTCGAAGTGTCGAGCGATCAGCGGCGTGTCGCGAAGGTCATCAACTTCGGCCTGATCTACGGCATGAGCGCGTTCGGTCTTGCCGCGAACCTCGGCATTACGCGTGACGCGGCCAAGCTGTACATCGACCGCTACTTCGCGCGTTATCCGGGCGTCGCGCGGTATATGGACGAAACCCGTCTGAGCGCGAAGTCCAAGGGCTACGTGGAGACGGCTTTCGGCCGCCGCCTGTGGCTTCCGGAGATCAACGGCGGTAATGGTCCGCGCCGTCAGGCCGCGGAGCGTGCGGCTATTAACGCGCCGATGCAGGGCACCGCCGCCGATCTGATCAAGCTCTCGATGATCGCGGTGCAGAACTGGATCGAAGAGTCCAAGGTCGGTACGCGCATGATCATGCAGGTGCACGACGAACTGATTCTCGAAGTGCCGGACGCGGAATTGTCCGATGTACGTAAGCGTTTGCCGGAACTGATGTGCGGCGTCGCCGCGCTGAAAGTGCCGCTGGTCGCCGAAGTGGGCGCCGGTCTGAACTGGGAGGAAGCGCATTGACGTGCATGTGACGGGACGCCTGAAAGGCGATAACGTCGTGCACATGTCACATATGCGTATTGACAGCTTGTGACAACCCGTGCCGCTCGCGGACAATCGGTCAAGACAGGCGGTGCGCCCTTGAAGCCTGGGGGAGGCTTGAGGCGCGCCGTCGCGACGCATAACCCATCGGCAAATACGGAGAGTTCAATGCATCGTTTTATCGTCGTTGGCGGAGGCGCGGGGGGGCTGGAACTGGCGACGCGCTTAGGCGACCGCTATGCGCCCCACAAGAACAAAGGCGGCGTGCGCGCACAAGTGACGCTCGTCGACCGTAATCCAACTCATATCTGGAAGCCGCTACTGCATGAAGTGGCAGCCGGCAGCATGGACCCGTTCACCCAGGAGCTCGAATATGCGGCGCAAGCGCGCTGGCACGGCTTCGAGTTTCAGCAGGGTGATCTGACCGGTCTGGACCGCGCGAACAAGCGTCTGACGCTCGGCACCGTGCTCGACGACGACGGCGCCGAATTACTACCCGCGCGCGAACTCGAATACGACACGCTGATCATCGCGATCGGCAGCACCACGGCGTTTTTCGGCGTGAAGGGTGCGCCCGAGTTTTCGCTCGCGCTCGACACGGTCGCCCAGGCGGAGCGCTTCCGCAAGCGCCTGATCGCGGCCTGCATGCGCGCGGAGCATCAGGCGCATGAACCCGTTGAATCGACCCCGGGCACGGCGGTTTCGTCAGAGCCGCGCATCCAGGTGGCGATCGTCGGCGGCGGCGCGACGGGCGTCGAACTCTCGGCTGAATTGCGCAATACGGCCCAGGTGTTGTCCGCTTACGGGCTGCATAAGCTCGATCCGCGGCACGACGTCGGCATTGTGCTGATCGAGGCGGGGCCGCGCATTTTGCCGGCTTTGCAGGAGCGTGTATCGGCCGCTACCGCCGAGTTGCTCACCAAGCTCGGCGTGAAGCTGATGATCGGCGAGACCGTGGCGGAAGTTGCGCCCGGCATGATCCGCACGGCGAGCGGCAAGACGGTGCGCGCCGATCTGACGGTATGGGCAGCAGGCATCAAGGCACCGGCCATCCTGAGCGAACTCGACGGCCTGCCGGTCAACCGGCTGGGGCAACTCATCGTGCGCCGTACGCTGCAAACCGAAATCGACGACAACATCTTTGCGCTCGGCGATTGCGCGGCTTGCCCATGGCCGGGCAACGAGCGCAACGTGCCGCCGCGTGCGCAAGCGGCTCACCAGCAGGCAAGCTTCCTGATGAAAGCGCTGGCGGCCCGGCTCGAGAACAAACCGCTGCCGGAGTTCACCTACCGCGACTTCGGCTCGCTGGTGTCGCTCGGGCACTTCAGCGCGGTGGGCAATCTGATGGGTGGCGTGATCGGCGGCAATATGCTGATCGAAGGGCTGTTTGCGCGCTTCATGTACATGTCGCTTTACCGGCTGCATATCGCGGCGCTGCACGGCTACGCGCGGATGGTGCTCGATACCTTCGCGCACTGGCTGCGGCGCACCACGCTGCCGCGGGTCAAGCTGCACTGAAGGCTAGACGCTGAACGCGCTGGGAAAGGATGCATCTGCAACAGGATGCGGGTGAAGCGTATCCTGTTGCATCCAATCTTTCCGCGAGGAGCGCCGCATGCTGAAACCCGAAATCGACAGCCTGATCCCGCACGTTCCTTTCAATCGGCGTACCTTCATCAAGGCCGCGCTCGGCACCGGTTTCGCCGCTGCTGTGCTGCCGGTGTCGGCGCAAACCATTCATACCGATAGCGACGGCCTCGAGGCCGGCGAGGTCGCGGTGCAGTCGGGCGACACGCTGGTGCCGGCTTATCGCGCGCAGCCCAAGGGCAAGACGCATTTGCCGGTAATCATTGTCGTGCACGAGATTTTCGGCGTGCACGAGCATATCGCCGACGTGTGCCGGCGTTTCGCCAAACAGGGTTATCTGGCGATCGCGCCGAATCTGTACGAACGGCAGGGCGATCCGGGCGTGTACACGAGCATGCAGCAGCTCAACGATCAACTGGTCAGCAAGGTGCCGGACGACCAGGTCATGGGCGATCTCGATGCAACCGTCGCGTGGGCGGGTGAACACGGCGGCGATCTGAGCCGGCTGGGTGTTAACGGTTTCTGCTGGGGTGGCCGGATTGCGTGGTTATATGCCGAGCACAATCCGCGGCTAAAGGCAGGCGTGGCCTGGTATGGGCGCGTAACGGGCCAGAAAACCGCGATGACGCCGGCCAACCCACTCGACGAAGTGGCGCAGTTGCACGCGCCGGTTCTGGGTTTATACGGACGCCAGGACCAGAGCATCCCGCAAGACACACTTCAACAGATGAAGCAGGCCATCGCGCAGGGTCCGCAGGCCGGGCGCGGCTCGCAATTCGTCGTGTATGACGATGCGGGTCACGCATTCTTTGCTGACTACCGGCCGAGCTATAAGAAAGCTGACGCTGAAGATGGCTGGCGACGTGCGCTGGCGTGGTTCAAGCAGCATGGCGTCGCCTGAAGGGGCGCGTTCGATACCTTCGTTTGACGTGCCGTAGCGGCGTGACGATGCGCTCGGCTGGAGAATGTAAAAGTCCTGCTTGACGGACCGCTTAAGGATTCGGACCCGTTGCAACCGGCCGCTTCGGGTCAGAACTCCATTCGCTCCATGATCCCGCGTACAGCGCCGCGCCGTGCATGCCGGCGACTTCCATGGCGAGCGCGTTCACACATGCCGTCACGCCCGAGCCGCATTGCAGCACGACGTGTTCCGGCGACGTATCGCCCAGCAACGCATGGAATTCCTCCCTCAGCGTGTGGGCCGGTTTGTAACGGCCGTCGGCGGTGAGATTGTCCTTGAAGAACCGGTTGAGCGCGCCGGGAATATGGCCGCCGACGCGATCCAGCGTCTCGTTCTCGCCGCGATAGCGATCGTTCGCGCGCGCATCGACCACCACGCGTTCTTTCGTGTTGAGATTGCGCTCGACCGTCTGCGCGTCGACGGTGACGGAAAGCGGTGCGCCGGCCTTGAAGTCGCCGGTGTTTTGCGCCGGGACATCCTGCGTCAGCGCATGGCCGGCGGCCTGCCAGGCCTGCAAGCCACCGTCGAGCAACGCAACCGCGTCGTGGCCGAGCCAGCGCAGCAGCCACCACGCGCGCGCGGCGTACATGCCGCCCTGCGCGTCATAGGCGACCACCTGCTGACCCTGCTTGAGTCCGCGGGACTCGAGCGTCTCCACCAGCCGCGCGCGATCCGGCAGCGGATGGCGGCCATTGGTGCCGTTCTTCGGCCCCGACAGATCGCGATCGAGGTTCAGATAATGCGCGCCGGGCAAATGCCCGGCCAGATAGGCTTTCTCGCCCGCCTCGGTGTCGGCCAGATCGAAACGGCAATCGACGACGAACACGCTGCCTGGCGCGGCGGCCAGCCGTTCCGCGAGATTGGCCGCGGAAATGAGGGTGGTGTAGTGAGTGTGCGGCATGACGTCTCCGGTCCCAGGCAAGATGGTTGTAAAGCGGGCGATTGTGGCGCTCGCCCGGCGGCTTGGCGCCGTTAGCGAATGGCCGAACGATACTGATAGTCTAAACAAAAAAAGACGGGCCGAAGCCCGTCTTTCCATGCTTAGATGCCACTCGCGCAAGGGTCGGTTCAAACGCCGATGCATGCGGAGCACGCCCGGAGCGTGCGCTGATCAGATCGTGCCGAGTTCGCGCCGCAAGAACTCGTGGAAGTGCTGCATGCCGTCTTCCATCGGGCTCTGATACGGGCCGACCTGCGATTCGCCGCGTTCCATTAGCGCGCGGCGGCCTGCGTCCATGCGCTCGGCGATCTCGTCGTCTTCGCGAGCCGTTTCCATATACGCGGCGCGCTCGGCTTCGACGAACTCGCGTTCGAACAGCGCGATTTCCTCAGGGTAATAGAACTCCACCACATTGGTGGTTTTCTGCGGACCGCGCGGAATCAGCCACGACACGACTAGCACGTGCGGATACCACTCGATCATGAGGCCCGGGTAGTACACCATCCAGATCGCGCCGAACTCGGGCGGATTGCCGCCACGGAAGCGCAGCACCTCGTCGTGCCATTTACGGTACGTTGGGCTGCCCGGCTGCTCCAGATCCTTGTGGACGCCGACCGTCTGCACGCTGTACCACTCGCCGAATTCCCAGGTCAGGTCGTCGCAATTGACGAAGCTGCCGAGGCCCGGATGGAACGGCGCGACGTGGTAGTCCTCCAGGTAGACCTCGATGAAGGTCTTCCAGTTGTAATTGCACTCGTGCACTTCGACGTGATCGAACATGAAGCCCGAAAAGTCGAAGTGCTGCTTGGTGCCGAGGCGCGCCAGATCCCGCGCGACGTCGCGCCCCTGCGCTTCGAACAGCAGGCCTTGCCAGTTCTGCAGCGGCGTGGCGCCGAGATTCAGACAGGGGTTGTCCGCAAAATGCGGTGCGCCGAGGAGTTGTCCATTCAGGTCGTACGTCCAGCGGTGCAGGGGGCAGACGATGTTCTCCGCCTGGCCGCGGCCATTGAGCATGATGGCTTGCCGGTGGCGGCACACGTTCGACAGCAGTTCGACTTGCGACTGCTGGTTACGGACGAGTACGCGCCCTTCGCTCTCGCTGGGCAAAGCAAAATAATTCCCCACTTCGGGCACCATGAGATCGTGGCCGATGTAGCGAGGACCTTTCTTGAAAAGGGTTTCGATTTCGCGCGTTAGAAGCGCTTCGTCAAAGTAAGCCGTGACTGGCAGCTGGCTGTGGACAGACCGCAACTGCAATGCATTGCTCAGATTGGACATTCCCACTCCCGTGAAGACGTGAAAGCAGTGAACAACCCAACCATCGATGGATTCGATTTAGGGAGCCCGCGATTATACCCGATTCCCCTTGTCTGGGGCGCTTAAGTGCCTGATTTGGGTCAAAAATGTCGGGGAAGTTCACGGTTTTCGCCGCAGACCAATCGATTTTTTTCTGCGAGACTGAGGGTCGGATACGGGGGGTAATGGCGAGGCGCGGGTCGGCGATGGGATCGGAAATGTCGCTTTTGCCGTAGAATGTCCGACTTGTTTTAATTTTGCGACTATTCATGGCGAAGACCGCGTCGAAAGATACTGCTGCCGCGTCGGCTGAAGGCGTCGACACCACGCCGCTGCCCGAGAATTACGAAGCGGCCCAGGCTGAGCTGGAGGCGCTGGTTGCGCGCATGGAAAGCGGCAACCTCAGCCTCGAGGAGTCGCTCGCCGCCTACCGGCGCGGTGCGGCTCTCGTCGCATTTTGCCAGCAGCAGCTCGAGAAGGTCGAGCAGCAGGTGCGCGTGCTCGATGGCGAGACGCTCAAGCCGCTGCCCATGAATACCGCAGGCACAGCCGCTACTGAAAGCGGGGACGACCTATGACATTCGAACAATGGACTCGCGCGGTACTCGAACGCGTCGAATCGGCACTGGAACACTATCTGCCCACGCAGGCGACCGAGCCGGCCAAACTGCACGAAGCCATGCGCTATGCGGTGCTGGGCGGCGGCAAGCGGGTGCGCCCGCTGCTGTGCCACGCGGCCGGCGAGTTGACCGGCGCGCGCGCCGAGTGCCTGGATGCGGCAGCGGCGGCACTGGAAATGATCCACGTGTACTCGCTCGTGCACGACGACATGCCCTGCATGGACGACGACGCGCTGCGTCGCGGCAAACCCACGGTACACGTCAAATATGACGAAGCCACGGCGCTCCTGGTCGGCGACGCGCTGCAGGCGCAGGCCTTCGTCGCGCTGACGTCGGACGTGCTGGCGCCGGCGCAGCAGGCGTCGCTCGTGCGTGAACTGGCATTGGCGAGCGGCTCGATCGGCATGTGCGGCGGTCAGGCTATCGACCTGGCGAGCGTCGGCCATACGCTGACGCGCGCCCAACTGGAAACCATGCACCGGATGAAAACCGGTGCCTTGCTGCGCGCCGCGGTGCGCATGGGCGCGCTGGCGGGCGAAACGCCGAATGCGGACGCCATGCGCTCGCTCGACGCGTATGCGGCCGCTGTCGGCCTCGCGTTTCAGGTTGTCGACGATATTCTCGACGTCACGACCGATTCCGCGACGCTTGGCAAGACCGCAGGTAAAGACGCGAAGGACGGCAAGCCGACCTACGTGTCGATTATTGGGCTAGATGCGTCGCGTGCGCTTGCCGCGCAACTGCGCAGCGACGCTCACGCTGCGATTGCGCCGTTTGGCGCGCGCGCGCAGCGTCTGGCCGAATTGGCCGACCTGGTGGTGAACCGGGTTAGCTGAACGCGAAAGCCCGCCGCCGCGCACCTTCGCTACGAGGTGCATGTATGAAGTGCGGGCGCGTAAGTTTTCCTACAATGGAACGACGATGTACGACTTGCTGAAAACCATCGACGACCCGGCAGCTTTGCGCCGCCTTGATCGCCGCCAATTGCAACCGCTTGCCGACGAGTTGCGTGCTTTTGTGCTCGACAGCGTATCGCAGACGGGCGGCCATCTTTCGTCCAATCTCGGCACGGTCGAGTTGACCATTGCTCTGCACTATGTGTTCGACACGCCGCGTGACCGGATCGTGTGGGACGTCGGCCATCAGACCTACCCGCACAAGATCCTCACGGGCCGCCGCGACCAGATGCACACGCTGCGCCAGCTCGGCGGCATCTCGGGCTTTCCGAAGCGCGACGAGTCGGAATACGACACCTTCGGCACCGCCCACTCCAGCACCTCGATTTCGGCCGCGCTCGGCATGGCCGTTGCCAGCAAGCTGCAGGGCGAGAACCGCATGGGCATCGCCGTGATCGGCGACGGCGCGATGACGGCCGGCATGGCTTTCGAGGCGATGAACAACGCCGGCGTCGAAGACGACGTGCCGCTGCTGGTCATCCTGAACGACAACGACATGTCGATTTCGCCGCCGGTCGGCGCGCTGAATCGCCATCTGGCGCGCCTGATGTCGGGCCGCTTCTACGCCGCCGCGCGTGCGGGTGTCGAACGCGTGCTGCGTGTCGCGCCGCCCATGCTCGATCTCGCGCGCAAGCTCGAAGAGCACGCGAAGGGCATGATCGTGCCGGCCACGCTCTTCGAAGAGTTCGGTTTCAACTACATCGGCCCGATCGACGGTCACGATCTCGATTCGCTGATCCCGACTTTGCAGAACATCAAGGAGTTGCGCGGTCCGCAATTCCTGCACGTCGTAACGAAAAAGGGTCAGGGCTACAAGCTGGCCGAAGCCGATCCGGTGCTGTACCACGGTCCGGGCAAGTTCAATCCGGCTGAAGGCATCAAGCCGGCCACCACGCCGTCGAAGAAGACCTATACGCAGGTGTTCGGCGAATGGCTGTGCGATGCGGCCGAGCTGGACGCGCGCGTGGTCGGCATCACGCCGGCCATGCGTGAGGGCTCGGGCATGGTCGAGTTCGAGAAGCGCTTCCCGGATCGCTACTTCGACGTCGGTATTGCCGAGCAGCACGCGGTGACGTTCGCCGGCGGTCTGGCCGCGGACGGCATGAAGCCAGTGGTCGCGATCTACTCGACCTTCCTGCAACGTGCTTACGATCAGTTGATCCACGACGTCGCGTTGCAAAACCTGCCGGTGGTGTTCGCCATCGACCGGGCGGGTCTGGTCGGCGCGGACGGCGCGACGCACGCGGGCGCTTACGATCTGGCGTTCATGCGCTGCATCCCGAATATGACGGTGATGGCCGCATCGGACGAAAACGAATGCCGTCAGATGCTGTACACGGCATTGCAGCAGCCGAACCCGACGGCAGTGCGCTATCCGCGCGGCGCCGGCACGGGCGTGGCCACCGTCAAGCAGATGACGGCGCTGCCGCTCGGCAAGGGCGAGATCCGTCGCGAAACGTCGCAACCGGCCGGCAAGCGGATCGCGATTCTGGCGTTTGGCACGATGGTTGCACCTTCGCTCGCGGCGGCTGAGCAACTGGACGCCACGGTGGCGAACATGCGCTTCGTGAAGCCGCTGGACGCCGAGCTGGTTCGCCAACTGGCTGAAACGCACGACGCCATCGTCACGGTCGAAGAAGGCTGCGTGATGGGCGGCGCGGGCTCTGCCTGCGTCGAAGCCCTGCTTGAGAGTGGGGTTATGCGACCCGTACTACAATTGGGCCTTCCGGATCGCTTCATCGATCATGGAGATCCAGCCAAACTGCTCGCCGCGTGCGGTCTCGACGCTACGGGCATCGCAAAGTCGATTCGCGAACGCTTTCTTTCCAGCGGCGCGGTCGCCGGTCAGTCCTCGGTGAAGCGGGTTGCTTAACTGCGGCGCTTAGTGAAGTTGCTTAGTTAGGTCACCGAGTTGCGTTACTTAACTGTGTCGTCGATTGCCTGAGTCATTCAGCCGCCCCGCCGTGTGCAATGCTGCGGCTATGGCGGCCATAGCAATCTCCACATGAGTCGATGGACCTTCGGGTCCATCATTCAACGCCGGCAGGGGCCGGCGTTCGCCATTGTGCGGCCTGACTTGCAGGGTCGCTGAAGGCACCCAAATCTGTCGCTTCGCGACAACCCCTAATGGGGCAATCCGCTAATCTTCCTTGGGGACTTTCCTCGGAGCGGAAACTTGGGATGGCCCGGCGTTTTCTTGAAAGGACAAGAATATGAACCAGATGAACCCCGCCTTTGTGATGCCCGACGTGCAAAGCACGCCCGATACGCGTCAGATTCCGATTCAACGAGTCGGCGTCAAGGCAGTGCGTCATCCATTGACGGTGCGCACGCAAGGCGGCGAAGTACAGCCCTCGGTCGGCACGTGGAATCTCGACGTGCATCTGCCGGCCGATCAGAAGGGCACGCACATGTCGCGTTTCGTCGCGCTGCTTGAAGAGAACAAGGCTCCGCTCGAGGCTGCTACGTTCCGCACCATGCTTGCCGCGATGCTCGAAAGGCTCGAGGCGGAGGCGGGGCGTATCGAAGTATCGTTCCCGTACTTCGTGAACAAGACCGCGCCGGTGTCGGGCGTGCAAAGTCTGCTCGACTATGAAGTGACGTTGACGGGCGAGACCCGTAACGGCGCAACGCGTCTGTTCCTTAAAGTATTGGTGCCGGTCACGAGTCTGTGCCCGTGCTCGAAGAAGATCTCGCAGTACGGCGCGCACAACCAGCGCTCGCACGTCACGATCAATGCCGAGTTGGCGGGCGACGTGGCCGTGGAAGAACTGGTTCGCATCGCTGAAGAAGAAGCTTCGTGCGAACTGTGGGGCTTGCTCAAGCGTCCGGACGAAAAGTTCGTCACCGAGCGTGCGTACGAAAATCCGAAGTTCGTCGAAGACCTCGTGCGTGATGTCGCGCAACGTCTGAACGCGGACGAGCGCATCGTCGCGTATGTGCTCGAAGCTGAGAACTTCGAATCGATTCACAATCACAGCGCGTATGCCGTGATCGAGCGGGATAAGCGGGTAGCGTGATTTGCGCAGGCTCGACCCAATGCTCAAATAAAAAGCCGCTCAACAGAGCGGCTTTTTTACGCCATCAGGTCGCGGTATTCAGCGTGCGAGTGAGGTCAGATCCCAACGCGGCTTCACGGTGAACGCGTAGTCTTTAGCCGATTGATCGGGCCAGCGCTGCAATCGCAATGCGCCTGCCAGCGCGATCATCGCGCCGTTGTCCGTGCACAGCGACAAATCCGGGTAGTGCACAAAGAAATTGCGTTTCTTCGCCGCGGCGGAAAGGGCTTCGCGCAGCTGCCGGTTCGCGCCGACACCGCCTGCCACCACCAGCCGATTGAGCTTGGTCCGTTTGAGCGCGGCCAGCGATTTCGCCGCCAGCACTTCCACGGCCGCGTCGACGAAACCGCGGGCCAGATCGGCCTTTGCCTGCTCGCAGATATTCGCGCCGCCGAGCTTCTTGGCGTGCGTGAGGACGGCGGTTTTCAGCCCGCTAAAGCTGAAATCGAGGTCGCCGGAATGCAGCATCGGGCGCGGCAGCACGACTGCGCCGGGTGTGCCGAATTCAGCCATTCGCGATACTTCCGGGCCGCCCGGATAGCCGAGACCCAGCAGTTTGGCGGTTTTGTCGAAGGCTTCGCCGGCGGCGTCGTCCAGCGTTTCGCCGAGTGTTTCGTAGACGCCTATGTCCGTCACGCGCATCAATTGCGTATGGCCGCCCGACACCAGCAGCGCGACGAACGGAAACGGCGGCGGCTCGTCCACCAGCAGGGGCGACAGCAAATGCCCTTCGAGATGGTGGATGCCGATGGTCGGCTTGTCCCAGGCCATGGCCAGCGAATTGGCGACGCTCGCGCCGACCAGCAATGCGCCCGCGAGGCCGGGCCCCTGCGTATAGGCGATTGCGTCGATGTCGCCGCGTACCGCGCCGGCGCCTTCCATCACCTCTTCGAGCAGCGGCAGCGCGCGCCGGATGTGGTCGCGCGAGGCCAGCTCCGGGACCACGCCGCCATACTCCCGGTGCATCGCAATTTGCGAGTGCAGCGCGTGCGCGAGCAGCCCGCGCTCTGTGTCGTAGAGCGCGAGACCGGTTTCGTCGCAGGAGCTTTCGATGCCGAGAACGAGCATGTTGGGTGGGTTTGAGCGGGCGCGCGAGTGAACCAACCCGGCGTCCAAATATGAAAAGGCAAGCCTGAAAGTATAGCAGCGCGGGCGAGGGGCCGCAGACGCGCGGGTACAATGCGGCCCCATGGAATCCTTCGATATCGCAGTGATCGGCGCGGGCGCGGCCGGCATGATGTGCGCGGCCGTGGCCGGGCAACTCGGCCGGCGCGTGGTGCTGATCGACCACTCGCAGCGCCTCGCGGAGAAAATCCGCATTTCCGGCGGCGGCCGGTGCAACTTCACGAATCTGTACGCCGGACCGGCCAATTACCTGTCGGCCAACCCCCATTTCTGCCGCTCGGCGCTGGCGCGCTACACGCCGCGCGACTTCATGGCGCTCCTCAAACGCCATCACGTGACATGGCACGAGAAACATAAGGGGCAGTTGTTCTGCGATCAGTCGAGCGACGCGGTTATCAACGTCCTGAAGAGCGAGTGCGACGCGGGCCGCATTGCGTGGCGCACGCCGCTCGCGGTCGAGCAGGTGCGGCATGACGCCGAAGGGCGCTTCACGCTGGATACCCACTCGGGTCCGATCACGGCCCGCGCGCTCGTGGTGGCGACCGGCGGCCTGTCGATTCCCAAGATCGGCGCCACGGATTTTGCCTACCGCGTTGCCAAGCAATTCGGCCACAAGCTGATCGACACCCGCCCCGCGCTGGTCCCGCTGACCTTCGCACCAGCCGACTGGGAGCCGTTCGCGGCGCTTTCCGGCGTGTCGCTCGAGGTGCAACTGGCGACCGGCAATAAGAAGACCGGCGCGGAATTCAACGAAGACCTGCTGCTCACCCACCGCGGACTGTCGGGTCCGGGCGTTCTGCAGATTTCGAGCTACTGGCAGCCCGGCGAGCCGATTCACATCAATCTGCTGCCCGAGCAGGACGCGACGACCGCGTTGCTGGAAGCCAAAACCGGCACGAAGCGCCAGATCGCCAATCTGCTCTCGGAATGGGTGCCGCAACGGCTTGCCCACGTCTGGCTCGAAACCCACCAGATTCCTGCCGAAGCGCGTGTGGCGGACCTGCCGGACAAGACCCTGCGCCGCGTCGGTGAGGCCTTGTCGCGCTGGACGCTCACCCCGAATGGCACCGAAGGCTATCGCAAGGCCGAAGTCACGCGCGGCGGGATCGACACGCGCGACCTGTCGTCGGCGACGATGATGAGCGCCCGCACGCCGGGTTTGTACTTCATCGGCGAGGCGGTCGACGTGACCGGCTGGCTCGGCGGCTACAACTTCCAATGGGCGTGGGCCTCCGGCGTGGCGGCCGGCCAGGCGGCCGCGGAGTACGTTCTGGGGGCTTGACGGCGCATTAGCTTTGTGAGAAAGCTCTGCTATACTCCTGAACCTTTACAAAGTTCCGTTATTGAAAAATGACGACCATCCGCGTAAAAGACAACGAGCCCTTTGAAGTTGCCATGCGCCGCTTCAAGCGCACGATGGAAAAAAACGGGTTGCTAACGGAACTTCGCGCCCGTGAGTTTTACGAAAAGCCTACGGCCGAGCGCAAGCGCAAGAAGGCGGCTGCGGTTAAGCGTCATTTCAAGCGTCTGCGGGGCCAGATGCTGCCAAAGAAGTTCTACTGATTCTGGCGTTGCCGCGGTTCCTGTCGAACGGAGCGGCGACATCCAACGGTGGCGGCACAGCAGGTGCCGTCGCGGAAAACACGGCCCTTCGGGCCAGCCGGCAGGGTCGCATCCACTACGCAAAATCGCGCCAACCCGCTTGAGGAAGCTGTCCCAAGCGGGCGTTTGTGTTGGATACGGCGTGTCGATGCGGGGCAGGTTGGGGCTAGCCGGCCGGTTTTTAAATTTTCAACGCATTCAGGTGAGTGATGAGTCTCAAGGACCAGATCAACGACGATATGAAAGCTGCCATGCGGGCGCGCGAGACCGAGCGTCTCGGCACGATCCGCTTGCTGCTCGCGGCGGTCAAGCAGCGCGAAGTCGACGAACGCGTCACCCTTGACGACGCGGCGATCACCGCCGTCATCGACAAGATGATCAAGCAGCGCAAAGACTCGATCAGCCAGTTCGAAGCCGCCGGCCGCACGGATCTCGCCGACAAGGAAAAGGCCGAACTGGCCATCCTGTCCGCCTATATGCCGGCGCAGATGTCCGAAGCGGAGATCGTTGCCGAAGTTCAGGCCGCGGTCGCGCAAACCGGCGCTGCCGGCCCGCAGGACATGGGCAAGGTGATGGGCGTGCTCAAGCCGAAGCTGGCCGGCCGCGCCGACATGACCGCTGTCTCGGCGCAAGTCAAAGCCGCACTCGCGAAGTAATTCCTGTATTTCCGGTCTGCACGCGCCGTTGTTCGACGGCACGCGCAGCCTTGAGCTTTTTAGGTAGCGTCATTCACTGTGATTCCACCGTCATTCCTGCAGGACCTGCTTAACCGCGTCGATATTGTCGACGTGGTCGGCCGGTACGTGCAGTTGAAAAAGGGCGGCGCGAACTTCATGGGGCTATGTCCGTTTCACAACGAGAAAAGCCCCTCGTTTACGGTTAGTCCGACTAAGCAGTTCTATCACTGCTTCGGTTGCGGCGCGCATGGTACGGCGATCGGTTTCCTGATGGAGCACGTCGGTTCCACCTTCCCGGAGGCGGTCAACGAACTCGCGCAATCGGTCGGCTTGACCGTGCCGAACGAACCGTCGCCGGGCTATGGCGGTGGGGGCGCTGGCGGTTCCGGCGGGTATGCGCCCGGCGCATCCAAGGCCGTCACCACGGCGCTGTCCGATGTCATGCAGACCGCCTGCGACTTCTACCGCAAGCAGTTGCGCAGCGCGCCGAACGCGATCCAGTATCTGAAGAAACGTGGCCTGACCGGCGAAATCGCCGCCCGCTTCGGCCTCGGCTATGCACCGGACGGCTGGCAGAACCTCGAACCCGCGTTCCCCAACTATCGGGACGATTCACTGGTCGAATCGGGTCTTGTAATCGTCAGCGAAAAGTCGGATGCACAAGGCCAGAACCGCCGGTATGACCGCTTTCGCGAGCGGATCATGTTCCCGATACGCAACGTGAAAGGGCAGGTAATCGGCTTTGGCGGGCGCGTGCTGGACGGCGGCGAGCCGAAGTATTTGAATTCGCCCGAAACGCCTCTATTTAACAAAGGCAGCGAGTTGTATGGGCTGTTCGAGGCACGTCTGGCGATTCGTGAACAGGGTTACGTGCTGGTGGTCGAAGGCTATATGGACGTGGTCGCGCTGGCCCAATTGGGGTTCCAGAACGCGGTAGCCACGCTCGGCACGGCTTGCACGCCGATTCATGTGCAGAAACTGATGCGCCAGACCGACACGGTCATTTTCAGTTTCGACGGCGATTCGGCCGGGCGCCGCGCCGCGCGCCGGGCGTTGGATGCCTGCCTGCCGCACGCGGCGGACAACCGGACCATCCGGTTCCTGTTTTTGCCGTCCGAGCACGATCCGGACAGCTATGTGCGCGAATTCGGCACCGCAGCGTTCGCCGAGCAGGTCGAGCGCGCCATGCCGCTGTCGCAGTTCATGCTGAACGAAGTGCTGACCGGCAAGGAGCTGGACCAGCCGGAAGGCCGCGCCCGCGCGCTGTTCGACGCGAAACCGTTGCTCCAGCAACTGCCGGCGAATGCGCTGCGCGCGCAGATTATGCATATGTTCGCCGACCGGCTGGACGTGCCGTTCGAGGAAGTAGCCGCCTTATGCGAGGTCGACGCCCGGATCGCGGCGGCCGCCCGATCGGCGCCGGCCCGCAAAGACCGGCGCAGTGTGACCGGGATCGAAGAAAAGACGCTGCGCAATCTGGTGATGTATCCGCGCACGGTCGCGGTACTCGACGAGGAGGCCGAGCAGGCGCTCCTGAGCGTCACGCGGCATGGCGAACTGTTCGAAGAGGTGACGACGCATGCCCGCGCACTGGGCGATTCGGCGGAGTTTCAGTTGCTGTCCGACCTATTGCGAAACGGCGCAAATGCCCCAACTTTCGAGGAAATCTTTCGCAAAATTCTAGACTATGATGAAAACGTCCGGGATTTGCTGCTGAAGGACCCGGAGGATGCGACCGTCATCGAGGAACGGCGCGAGCAGGAACGGATCGTCGGAGAGGAACTGAAAGCGGCGATTCTGAAGATGCGGTACGACGCTTACTGCGATCGCCTCGAGCAGCTTTCGCGGCAATCCCGGCACACGCCGGAGGAGTTTGCGGAGCTGACGGGGTTGAATCAGAAACGGGCTGAGATGAAGCGCCAGCTGGGGCTGTAAGCGAGGTGGCAGAAGGCCGGGTGGTATAATAAAAGGTTTCTAGCGGTTTGTTTTTTCAATGGTTTTCCTGGCAAAGGCGAAAAGGCGATTGCGATGGCAAAGACACCAGGCGGAAAAAAAGCAACAGGCACGGGCTCGAACGAGTCGACCAGAAAGGTCACTGAGGCCAAGTTAGCTTCTTCCCCTAAAAAAACGTCTGCCGCAAGCGTCACACCTGCTGCCGGGAAGAAATCCTCGACCAGTTCCGCTGCGCGCGCGGAACCGGTCAGGGCGGCGAAAGCTGTACCACTACCGGCCGCAAAACGGCCGGGTGTCAGAAGCGCAAGGGAAGCGCCTGCCGCGCAGGACGATGCGGTAGAGCGCGAAATTCCAGTATCCACGGTTCAACCGGCTGTTGTCCAACAGCCGCGAGTCGAGACTACAGCCGGTACGACGAACTCCATGACGAAAAAGCTGAACGAAACACCCGTCGATGACGACGCAACCCAAAGCGAAGAAACTCCTGCGGCCGTTCCCGGCAAGGTGGAGAAGGTCAAGGCTCGCGATCGTCGCGCAAAGGAAAAAGCACTGCTGAAAGACGCGTTCGCGTCATCGCAGCCGGGCACCGTCGAGGAACTCGAAGAGCGCCGCTCCAAACTGCGCGCGCTGATCAAGCTCGGCAAGGAGCGCGGCTTCCTCACGTACGCGGAAATCAACGACCACCTGCCGGACAACTTCACCGAGACCGAGGCGATCGAAGGCATCATCAGCACGTTCAACGACATGGGCGTGGCCGTGTACGAGCAGGCGCCGGATGCTGAAACGCTGCTGTTGAACGACAACGCGCCCGCCGCTTCGTCAGACGACGAAGTGGAAGAGGAAGCGGAAGTCGCGCTCTCCACGGTCGACTCCGAATTCGGC
Source organism: Paraburkholderia fungorum (assembly GCF_902833645.1). Classification (GTDB taxonomy): domain Bacteria; phylum Pseudomonadota; class Gammaproteobacteria; order Burkholderiales; family Burkholderiaceae; genus Paraburkholderia; species Paraburkholderia fungorum. The sequence goes on along the minus strand of NZ_CADFGE010000001.1, from coordinate 95,924 downwards.
CGTACAACGGACCCGGTCCGCATGTACATGCGCGAGATGGGTACGGTCGAGCTGCTCACGCGCGAAGGCGAAATTGAAATCGCCAAGCGGATCGAAGACGGTCTCAAGCACATGGTGATGGCGATCTCCGCGTGCCCGACCACCATCGCCGACATTCTGGCGATGGCTGAGCGCGTCGCGAATGAGGAAATCCGCATCGACGAACTGGTCGACGGCCTGATCGACGCCAACGCGGAAGATGCTGACGGCTTCTCGGTGCAGGAAGCGGAAGCGATCGAGAACGAAGACGAGGAAGAAGAGGAAGAAGAGTCGGACGACGAGGAAGAAGACGACGGCGCGGCGCAAGCCACCGCCAACGCGGCGCAAATGGAAGCGCTCAAGCGTGCGTCCCTCGAGAAGTTCGCTCTCATCAGCGAATGGTTCGACAAGATGCGTCGCGCGTTCGAGAAGGAAGGCTACAAGTCCAAGTCGTATCTGAAGGCTCAGGAAACGATCCAGAACGAACTGATGACGATCCGCTTTACCGCGCGCACCGTCGAGCGTCTGTGCGACACCTTGCGCGCGCAGGTAGATGAAGTGCGTCAGGTCGAGCGTCAGATTCTGCATACGGTGGTCGACAAGTGCGGCATGCCGCGTGCGGAATTCATCGCGCGTTTCCCGGGCAGCGAAACGGATCTCGAATGGGCCGACAAGATCGTCGGCGAAGGTCACGCGTATAGCGCGATCCTTACGCGTAACATTCCGGCCATTCGCGAACAGCAGCAACGTCTGCTCGATTTGCAGGCGCGTGTCGTGCTGCCGCTGAAGGACCTGAAGGAAACCAACCGTCAGATGGCGGCGGGTGAGCTTAAGGCGCGTCAGGCGAAGCGCGAAATGACCGAGGCGAACTTGCGTCTCGTGATCTCGATCGCGAAGAAGTACACGAACCGTGGTTTGCAGTTCCTCGACCTGATTCAGGAAGGCAACATTGGCCTGATGAAGGCGGTGGACAAGTTCGAATATCGTCGCGGCTACAAGTTCTCCACGTATGCAACGTGGTGGATCCGTCAGGCCATTACGCGTTCGATCGCTGACCAGGCGCGCACGATCCGGATTCCGGTTCACATGATCGAAACGATCAACAAGATGAACCGCATCTCGCGTCAGATCTTGCAGGAAACCGGTCTCGAGCCGGATCCGGCAACGCTGGCTGAAAAGATGGAAATGCCGGAAGACAAGATCCGCAAGATCATGAAGATCGCGAAGGAACCGATCTCCATGGAAACGCCGATCGGTGACGACGACGATTCGCATCTGGGCGACTTCATCGAAGATACGAACACGGTCGCACCGGCCGACGCCGCGTTGCATGCCAGCATGCGCGATGTCGTGAAGGACGTGCTCGACTCGCTGACGCCGCGTGAAGCCAAGGTGTTGCGCATGCGTTTCGGTATTGAGATGAGCACCGATCACACACTCGAAGAAGTCGGTAAGCAGTTCGACGTGACGCGTGAACGGATCCGTCAGATCGAGGCGAAGGCCCTGCGCAAATTGCGTCACCCGAGCCGCTCGGACAAGCTGAAGTCGTTCCTCGAAGGGAATTGATCGAAGTTGGCGGGAGGTAGGAAATTCAGGGGCTTCCGGGTTGTTTCGCAAGAGCGAAGCGGTCACGGAAGCCCCTTTTTCGTGTAGTATGTCGGCCAATCGGAATGGGCCCGGCCTTCATGACCGGGTCTTTTTCTTTGGTTGCGTCTGGTAGTCGTCGGATACAGTAAAATCGTCGGTTCTCAGGGCCTCTAGCTCATGCTTGGTTAGAGCAGCGGACTTAGCAAAGGCTCACCTAAACCGGGCAGCACGGCATGGTGAGTCATGAATGGGTTGCCTTGGGGTAAGTTAGCTCTGCCCCCTGGTAGAACTGCTCAAATTCGGGGAACCCTCTGTTGCCTTGGCAGCGTGGAAATCCCGAGCGAAGCTCTCTTGTAGAGAACGTGTAGAGACTGAACGGGCAGGTCGTAAAGACAAGAGACAGTCCAGACCACAAACCCGAAAGGGGCGGTGAAAACCGTAGCTGGTAAGCATAATCCGTTGGTGCCGTGTTCGACTCACGGGAGGCCCACCAAATACCTGAAAGCCACTCTTCATGAGTGGCTTTTTCTTTTGGCGCGCTCTGCCTACTTCGGCTTTCGCTGCTGCTGACACGAAAGAAATTAATTAGGATTCCATCTTGCCGCTCATCCCCAGTCGGTCGCAGGACGGATTGCCGAGGTGCTGTGAGCGCGTTTGCGTTTTACGTAAGTGTCGGGTTTGCCCGGACTCGTTACGACTCACCCGGGTTGTGAAGGAGAGTTCCGGGGATTAGGGAAACTCCGTGTAAAAAATAGTCCCCGCGACGCCGTTAATTGAATACGGAAGGCTGTTCGATATATGCCGTCCGCTTTCAGCACGGGCCTCTGTCACGCGGCGGTCGGCGCCGCAACTCACCTCCGGGCAACGCCCGTGCTGAAGGCTTTACCTCGGCGCGCTTGCCGCCTCTTTGTCGCCCGCTTTGCAGCCCACTTCGTCAAGCCCGGGACGATCGCCTTTTTTGCAGCTCGCCTTAGGCCCGGCTTAATCACGGCTATTCGACGGCCGTTCCCAAGCGTATTCTGGGTTGCTAAATCGGCGACCGTATTAAATCAATTAAGTTCCCGCTTTTCTAAAATAAATTTATATCGAGCGGAATTGAACCTGTTGCAAATGCCTGATTTTCAGGCAATCAGCCATCTTTCGCTTTTGCAACGGTCCGACCCGATTACGTCGGGCATATTAAACGCTGTTGCATACACACAACTTTAATATTGATATGTTGCGAACAAATTCTGTCCAGAGCAGGCGCGGCGCAGCTCGTATTTTGCGATAAACGTATGAAAAATAAAGACTTAGTGCCCGCCTCGATTCGATTGTTGCTGATTCTGAAAAATCCTGTTGCGTAAATTGCGGGCGTCCCTACTAGGGTCTCCCCCTACACTCACGCTTCGTTTAAAGGGTGCCCGGCTGATCCGAAACGGTTCAGCCAACAGGGTGGCAGCGACTGATGTATGCGCTGCTGAGGCTGGTTCCGCTCCCCGCGTAAATTTATCGAACTGGAGTCCCACGCATGAAAAAGAGTCTCATCGTTGTTGCGGTTGCCGCATCGTTCGCATCCGTCGCTCACGCACAAAGCAGCGTGACCCTGTATGGTCTGCTGGACGCAGGTCTGACGTACACCAGCAACGTCGCGCCCGCCAATGGCGTCGGCCACGGCAACGCAAAGTGGGCAGCAGGCAGCGGCGGCATCAACCAAAGCATGTTCGGTCTGCGTGGTTCGGAAGATCTGGGCGGCGGTCTGAAGGCAATCTTCACGTTGGAAAGCGGCTTCAACATCAACAACGGCAAGTTCGCTAACAACAACGGCATGTTCAACCGTCAAGCGTTTGTCGGTCTGTCGAGCGCGCAATTCGGTACGGTCACGCTGGGTCGTCAATACGACGCAGCACAAGACTACCTGGCACCGCTGACCGCAACGGGCAGCTGGGGCGGTACGTACTTCGCTCACCCGTTCAACAACGACAACCTGAGCACGAACGGCGGCTACGCAGTTAACAACTCGATCAAGTACTCGAGCGCTAACTACGCAGGCTTCACGTTCGGCGGCACGTACGGCTTCTCGAACCAGGCTGGCGCATTCGCAAACAACCGCGAATACAGCGTTGGCGCTGCATACCAGTGGCAAGGCCTGCGTTTGGGCGCTGCTTACGCACAGCAGAACAACCCGGGTGCAACGAACGCAGCAGGCACGGCAAGCAACGGCGGTGCTTCGGACGGTTCGATCCTGGGCCTGACCGGCAACTTCCGTCAGCGCGAATTCGGCGCAGCTGCTTCGTACTCGTTCGGCCCGGCAACGGTCGGTGCTGCATGGACGCAGTCGCGTATCGACAACGTCGCTGGCGCGCAACAATCGCTGCGCGCTAACAACTACGAAGTGAACGGCAAGTACAACCTGACCCCGGCTCTGGGCCTGGGCGTTGCTTACACGTTCACGGACGGCAAGGGCTACGGCGTTACTGCAGACGGCGGTTCGGCATCGGTGCGCTACCACCAGATCGGCCTGCAAGCTGACTACTCGCTGTCGCGTCGTACGGACGTCTACGCTCAAGCCGTGTACCAACACGCAATGGGCGACGGCGGTGTCGCTTCGATCTACAGCGGCGACAACACGCAACTGCCTTCGTCCTCGAAGAACCAGACGGCTGCTACGGTCGGTCTGCGTCACCGCTTCTAAGCTTCAGCAGAAGCTGGTTGTTGTAAAAAAGGTGCCGTTCGCGGCACCTTTTTTTATGGGCGCGCCATTTGCATGCATGGTCGGCGCCCGGCGCGAAGCCGGATGCCGTGGCGCGTCCTGCTGGATCTTGCCGTACCGCGCGGTACCTGGGAAATCGTGCGCGGACCTGGCGCGTATTCAACCAGAGCGATCGGCGTATTGCGATTTCTGACAATTGCACACACGAGCCTGACAATAATTGACTTTCTTGAGGGAGTGCTTGGGGTAGTCTGAAAAATGATCAATTAATAGACACCATTTTCGCGGCGGCGCTGGCATTTGCGCTGCGGGTGCGCGTTCTTACTGCATGGATACTCCCCCTTCAAACCTGCCGGCCCGCTCACCGGCCGTTCAGGATCTCACCGACGAGCAATGGCATCGCATCGTGCCGCTCCTGCCTGAAATGAAAGACCTCGGGCCTCGGCGTGGCCGTCCCAGCATCGACATCCGTTGCGTGGTGAATAGCGTGCTGTGGGTGTTGCGCACGGGCAAGCCGTGGCACGCGATGCCCGACCGATATGCGCCGTATCAGACCGCGCATCGCTACTATCTGCGCTGGAAGAATTCAGGTGTGCTGTCGAACATCGCGTTTGCGCTATTCGACGATGATGCGATGCTGGCGCGCCCGGTCACGCGCCGGAGCGACCCGCGCGCTGCGTAGCAGTGTCTACGCGGGTACCGTCTGCAAAATAGAAAAAGCCGTTATCCGCCTGGTGGGTAACGGCTTTTTTATCGGCAGCATTGACGAGCTATGCCGTGCGACTACATCGCAAGCCGCTCAATCACGCCTGCTGTTCGACCTTGAACACAGCAACCGCATTTCGCAGACGTTCGGTCTGCTCATCGAGCGAACCCGCCGCGGCCGCCGCTTGCTCGACTAGCGCGGCATTGCGCTGCGTGACGTCGTCCATCTGACGGATCGCGAGATTGACTTCACCGATACCCGAGCTTTGCGCTTTCGAGGCCGCCGAAATCTCATTCATGATCGCGGTGACGCGGCGCACGGCGTCGACGACTTCACCGATCGTGCTGCCGGCCTTACCTGCCAGCGTCGAACCCTCTCCGACCTGCGCGACGGACTGGTGAATCAGCACCTTGATCTCCTTGGCCGCGGTGGCGCTGCGCTGGGCGAGATTGCGCACTTCGCCCGCGACGACCGCGAAGCCACGGCCTTCTTCGCCGGCGCGCGCCGCTTCCACCGCGGCGTTTAGCGCCAGGATGTTGGTCTGGAACGCGATGCCTTCGATCACGCTGATGATCTCGCCGATCTTGCGCGAGCTATCGGTGATGCCGGCCATTTTCTCGACCACGTCGTTGACGACCTGGCCGCCGCGCGCGGCGATATTCGATGCATCCGTCGCGAGTTCCGACGCGGTTGCTGCATTGTCGGCGTTCTGCGTGACGGTCTTGGTGAGCTCGTCCATGCTTGCGGCGGTTTGCTGTAACGAAGCCGCCTGTTCTTCGGTGCGGCTCGACAGATCCAGATTGCCCGCGGCGATTTCCTTCGAGGCGACCGTGATCGTCTCGGCGGAGGTCTTGATCCGCGCGATGGTGGCAGCCAGTTGATTGCGCATCTCGCGCAGCGAGAACAGCAGGCTCGACGCATCGTCATGGCGCAGGTCGATGTGCGTGGCGAGATCGCCGCGTGCGATCTGCATGGCAAGCGCTGCCGCCATGGAAGGTTCTCCGCCGATCGAACGCGACACGTTGCGCACCACGCGCGACGCCACGAACGACACCACCACGCCGAGCAACACCAGCATGCCGGCCGACCGCGCGAGCGTGGCGTAGAACTGCGCCTGGATGTCGTCCATATAGGCGCCGGCGATAAAATCCCAGTTCCACGGGGTGAAACGCTTCACATAGCCGATCTTTTCGCTCGGCGCCGTTTCACCGGGTTTCGGCCACCAGTAGCGCAGATAGCCTGCGCCGCCCGGCGAGCCGCCTGCCTGCGCGATGTCGTGGTACAGCGCGTTGCCTTTGGCGTCGCGAAAGCCGCTCATATCCTTGCCATTCAGCTTTGGGCTCATGGGATGAGCGACCATGACCGAATCGCTGCGCACGATCGTCACGTAACCCGAGGTGCCATAACGCTGTGCATTGATGCGGGCGATGGCCTGCTGTTTGGCTTCTTCGACCGGGAGCTTGCCCGCGTCGGCGAGCTTCGCGTAGTCAGCGACGATCGATACCGCCATGTCCGTGACGTCGGCGAGGTCCGCACGCCGTGCATCCATCTGGGCGTTGCGCGCATCGAGCGCGTTCACGACGGTAACGATCAGGAGCGCCGCCCAGCAAAGCAGTATCGGCACCCATAATTTCTGTTTCAGTGTCAGACGGTTCATTATCGGCTTTGACCACACGTTGAACTCGGAATAGGGAGAGTCTGCAATCTGCGTTGCATAGTCGGCATAACGGCCATTGCTACGGATTCTTTATTGCGGGATCCGAAATTGCGCCATGGAACGCGAGCGTCCGCTCTGATGCGGCCGATGAAAAGCGGGGAAACACCGGGGAAAAGCGGGGAAAGTGAAGTCAAACCCGCGGAAAATGCGAGGAAATCAAGGGCCGGCGCTCGCGCGTGTCCGGACCTAGATCTGTTCCTGACCAAACGCCCCCAGGCGCTCAAGATCAAGCACGTCGATCTGGTTGTACGAGAGGCGCACAATCTGCAGCTTTTCGAGGTTTTGCAGTGCCTGGTTGATCCGTTGCCGCGATACGCCGGCCAGCAGGCCGAGCTCTTCCTGTGAAATGGCCAGCGTGCGCCCGGTGTCGGGATAGAGATCGGGATTGAACAGTTGTGCGAGCGACTGGGCGACACGTGCATCGACGTCGAGTAGACGGCTATTCTGGATCGTCGCGATGAATTCGCCCATGCGGTTATTCAACTGCCGGATCACGAAGCCGGTAAACGGCAGGCTCGATTCCAGCAGTGCATGGAACGTCTCCGACGGCACGAACATCACGAGCGACGCCTGGATGGTGGCCACGTCGTACTTGCGCAATTCGCGCTTGATCACGCTGCCTTCGCCGAACCAGCCGCCGGGCGGCACGCCGGAGAGCGTGCAACTGCGTCCCGAGGCGTTGTAGATGGCGAGTTTGATGAGGCCGGAATAGACCCCGATCCAGTAGTCCGACGGCTCCTGACGGCGCGCGATCCAGGCGCCTCCCTCGAGGCGCTCCGCGTAGGCGCTGGCAAGAACCATGGCCTGATGCTCGGCGGCGAGCGCCCGGAACCAGGCGCAGGTGCCGAATAATTGCGGCAGGTCGGCGCGCGGGACCCGTTCAGGCCGATGCGAGGGCACGTCTGCGAGAGCGGGGAACGGGGCGTCATCCATGGGCGGCTAGCGGGGCGTAAGCGGGTGAAACCGGTTGGGTAGAGCCAGGGCGCGCCACTCTGTCATTTGAATGACAGACAGTTCACCATGACAGTTGTTAGGCTAGTTCGCTAGTCCATCAAGCAGAAAAATTGACGGCGCGGCCAGCGCCTCAGGAGACAAAGCGATGATGCAGATGTTTGAAGACGGCCTCCAGCGGCGCGAGGCCAATTATGTCCCGCTCACGCCCATCGATTTCATCGTGCGCGCAGCGGAAGTCTACGGTGAGCGCCCGGCAGTCGTCCATGGGGAGATTCGCCGAAACTGGCGCGAAACTTACCAGCGTACGCGGCGCCTCGCCAGCGCGTTGCGGCAGGCCGGTATCGAACGCGGCGACACGGTTGCCGCTTTGCTGCCGAATATTCCTCCGATGATAGAAGCGCATTTCGGCGTGCCGATGGCCGGGGCCGTGCTCAATACGCTGAATACGCGGCTCGACGTGTCGTCGCTATTGTTCATGCTGCGCCATGGCGAGGCGAAGGCGCTGATCGTCGATACGGAGTACAGCGAATTCGCGCACCGCGCGGCGCTGGAGTTTCCGGAGTTGCGTGTGATCAGCGTGGCCGATGCGATGCCCGCCGACGCGGACAAGTTCATCCGCGCAACCGACTATGAAGCGTTCCTGCAAAGCGGCGACCCGGAGTTCGCATGGACCCTGCCCGCTGACGAATGGGACGCGATCGCGCTTAACTACACTTCGGGCACGACCGGCGACCCGAAGGGCGTGGTCTACCACCATCGCGGTGCTTATCTGAACGCGCTCAGCAATATCCTCGAATGGGATATGCCCAAGCATGCGGTTTATCTATGGACCTTACCGCTCTTTCACTGCAACGGCTGGTGTTTTCCGTGGACCGTCGCCGCGCGTGCCGGCGTCAACGTCTGTCTACGCAAATTCGACGCAAAAACGGTGTTCGAACTGATTCGCCGCGAAGGCATCACGCATTATTGCGGCGCGCCGATCGTGCAAAGCGCGCTTGCGAATGCGCCCGCCGAATGGCGTGAAGGCATCGCGCATCGCGTATCGACGATGGTGGCGGGCGCGGCCCCCGCGCCGGCGGTGATTGCCAAGATGAAGGAAATCGGTTTCGATCTGACCCACGTGTACGGACTTACCGAGACCTACGGCCCGGCCGCAGTCTGTGCGAAACAGGAGGAATGGGAAACGCTCGACGACAACGCGCGTGCCGAAATGAACGCGCGGCAAGGCGTGCGCTATCACTTGCAGGCAGCCGTCACGGTGCTCGATCCGGATACGCTCGCGCCCGTGCCCGACGACGGCGAAACGCTCGGTGAGATCATGTTCCGCGGCAACATCTGCATGAAGGGATATCTGAAGAACGAGCGCGCCACGGAAGCGGCCTTCCGCGGCGGCTGGTTTCACACCGGGGATCTCGGCGTGCGGATGCCTGACGGCTATATCCGCATCCGCGATCGCAGCAAGGACATCATCATTTCCGGCGGCGAGAACATCTCGAGCATCGAGGTCGAAGACACGCTGTACCGTCATCCCGCGGTCTCCGTTGCCGCCGTGGTGGCGATGGCCGATCCGAAGTGGGGCGAAGTGCCGTGCGCCTTCGTCGAGCTCAAGGAGGGTGCTCAGGTGAGCGCGGAGGAGATCATTGCGCACTGCCGGCTTTTTCTTGCGGGATACAAGTTGCCCAAAGCGGTGCGCTTCGGCGAATTGCCGAAGACGTCGACGGGAAAAATTCAGAAGTTCGAACTGCGCGCGCGGATCAAGGCGGAACAAACCGGATAGATCGCGCACGCTAGTCTGGTCTAGCGCGCCGAATGGCGCGCTAAGTGTTGTGGAACGATGCAAGCGCGGGGTCCCGCGTGCATCGGGTTCGACAAGCGCTTAACCGCGCGTGTCGACCCAGCGGCGTGCCCAGCGTGCGGAGTGCTGCAGTGCCTGTTCTTCGTTCGGGAAGTAATCGAGCGAGTAGAACTGGTAGCGCCCTTCGGTACGTGCGCTGTCAGCGCGTTCGAGCAACAGGTTGGATGAAAAGCTACCGTCGGGCAAACGATGCGCCGAGGGTTTGACGGCATAGCCGTTGTAATGATGAATATGTTTGTTTTGCATTTTATATTTTAATAATGTTCGAGTGCGCGCCTGCCGTGCGAGCCGTGGTACGGGTCACGCGGACGAGCCGATTCGAGCCATTGCGAGCCGAATCCAAACGCAGTCGGAAAGCTAAAAAGGGCGTTGAAGCCAGAGGGGAGAATGAGGTGCAACGAGGCGTTTGGCGCTTAGGCTAGCTGCTCGACACACATGCAGCTAAAAGCGATCGCGCCAACTGTGGGAGACAAATCTCCGCGAGGATGTCGCTGCAGCCCGATGTCCGTTGCCGGACACCGAGCCCTTCAAACTTACAGCGGCTTGATGTTAGCCGCTTGCAGACCCTTCGGGCCTTGCTTCGTTTCGAAGCTCACCTTCTGATTCTCAGCCAGCGTCTTGAAGCCGTCGCCGCTGATTTCGGAGAAGTGCGCGAACAGGTCGTCGCCGCCCTTGTCCGGGGTGATGAAGCCAAAGCCTTTGCTGTCGTTGAACCACTTAACGGTACCGGTATCCATGAGGAATCCTTGAGTAAAAATAGAAAAATTTGCTCTGTTGAGGAGCGCGTGAAGCATCAAGGAGGGAGAGGACAACGAATACCGCTGAGGAGCGAGACATTGATGAACAGCAATCGAACTTCTTGAACTTCGGACGCCACAGTAACCGCCGGGCATGCCCGGCGTCAACACTTATCTTGTAACTGTTTTGTTATGAATGTGGCTTGCCTGTGTACGGCTTGGGACGATGCGGCCCCGTTACCGGCTTGCCAGGTCGTACGGACACGGCAAGCCATTCGAGCAGCCTTTCCGTTTCAGATACCCACTTTGTGCGCTGTCAGGATCAGGCGTAATCCCAGTGCGGCGACCGCGCTCGCGGCGACGCGATCGATCCAGGCTTTCCACTGCAAATACATTTCGCGCGGCCGCTTGCTCGAGAAGCACAGCGCGACCACGGTGTACCAGCCGGCCTCAATGGCGAAGATCGCGGGGGGCAACGCGAAGTAGCACCACAGCGGCGGATGTTGCGGAAGCAGGGCCGCGAAGATACTGCCGTAATAGACCGCCGTTTTCGGATTGCTGAGTTGTGTGCTCAAACCAATCCAGAATGATTTGCGCGCATTGGTGTTGGCGCCTTGCGCGGTATCGAATGCGAGCGGTTTGGCGGCGCCGCGCCAGATCTTCGACGCAAGGTAGATCAGATAAAGGCCGCCGGCCACTTTCAAGCCGACATATAGCCACTCTACGGTCGCGAGCAAGGTGTACAGACCGAGCAACGCGATCGCGCTGAAGAACACGCCGCCGATGCCCATGCCCGCTGCTGTCGCGAGGCCGTCGCTGCGCGAGAGACCGATTGCATTGCGGGCAACGATGACAAAGCTCGGTCCAGGGCTCATGGCGCCGAGCAGCAGCGCGGCGAGGATTGTGGCGATGGCGGTCGAGGCGGGCATTTCTGTATATCTCCTGAGAGACGGCAATGTGAGGCCGTTGGATCAACGAAACATAGCATGGGAGAGTGGGATTTTGCTCTTTGGCCGGTGTGAATAGAACTCGTAGGAATTCGCACAAGCCTGTGCTGGGCGTAATCGGAAATCACACGGAAATCACAAAAAAACCGCGTGTTGCAGGCAAGCAATCAGATACTGCAAGCAGCGGAAATTGGATGCTAGAATCACTTCCCATACGCTAAAGCAGCCTTGGAACACCAAGGCCGACCGGGCGCGATTCGAGCCGCTTGCCAATGAGTTTCTCTAAATCCAGCATTTATTGGGCATGATTCCAGATGCGAATTGTCACGCATCGGGAGAGGCGTCGTGAGTTCGCTTTGCACCCAACCCATCTGATTTACGCACAGGCTTCGCGTTGTTTAGCGAAGTCTTTTGTTTTTCGAACGCGCGCACTATCAGCCGCGAAACCGGTACGTTATGAAAGAGCGAGAAGAACAACGGCTGTTCGACCTCGACGGGAATGCGCGTGAGCGCCTGATCGTGTGGATCCGCCGCCGCATGGACGAATACGGCATAACAATGGAAGCGCTTGCCGAAGCGATTGAGGCCGACAAAGCGGCAGTCCGCGCGGTGATGTATCGCGACGCCTTCGGTAATACTTGGGATGGTCATGGCGATAAACCGGACTGGCTCGCGCGCGCGATCTACGCCGGACAGAACATCGACCATTTCCGCTGCTGAGCGCAAAAAAAAGCCCGCGCGGGGCGGGCTTAACTACTCGGAGTTTCGCGATCCAGTCGCTAGACGGATCATCCTCAGTGTATGTGAAAGCTATATGAAAGTATAGAAAATTCACATCACAGGTCGAAAAACACCGTTTCCTTGTCACCCTGCATATGGATGTCGAACCGGTACACGTTGGCGGCATTCGGTTCGCGCCGCGCGATCAATGTGCCGCGTCGGTCCGCCGGAACTGCCGCCAGCACGGCATCCCGTTCGTTAGCCTCGGCTTCGTCTTCGAAATAGATACGAGTGAAGGTGTGCAGCAGCATGCCGCGCATTGTCACAACCACGTTCAGATGCGGCGCTTCGTCCGGGCTTGCGCGGCCGGGTTTCACCGTTTCGACGACAAAGCGTTTCTGCGGATTGGTACCCGTGCCGACGCGGGCAAAACCACGGAAGCCCGTTTTCAGCGTTTCCTCGCGTGATTCCGGGTAGTGGCCTTGCGCGTCCACCTGTGAGATTTCCAGCATTGCATCGCCGATCACCTGGCCGTCGCCATCGAATACCTGGCCGATTAGCGTGATGTGTTCGCCGGCCGCTTCGCGGTCGGCCAGAACTGGCGTGAACAGGCTCTTGAAATCGAAATCGTATTGCTGCGGGCACAGACCGTAGGCGAAGTACGGTCCAACCGTTTGCGAAGGCGTTTGCTTGAGAGTTGTCATGGCCTAGCGCTCCATCGGAGTTTCGTTGCGGCCGCGCAGCACGATGTCGAAGTCGTAACCGAGCGCATAGGCCTCTTGCGTCGTATCGAGCGAGAAGTTTGCAATCAGGCGCTCGCGGGCGTGCTCGGGCGTGCCCTGGAAAATCGGGTCGAAAGCCAGCAGCGGGTCGCCGGGGAAATACATCTGCGTGACGAGGCGTGAGCCGAAATAGTCGCCGAACAGCGAGAAGTGAATATGGTTCGGACGCCACGCGTTCGGGTGATTGCCCCAGGGGTAAGCGCCCGGTTTGATCGTCAGAAAGCGGTAGCGGCCTTCCTTGTCGGTAATGCAGCGGCCGGCGCCGAGGAAGTTCGGATCGAGCGGCGCGTCGTGCTGATCGTTCTTGTGCACATAACGGCCGGCCGCATTGGCCTGCCAGATTTCAACCAGCGTATTGCGCACCGGCCGGCCGCCTTCGTCGAGCACGCGGCCCGTCACGATGATGCGCTCGCCAAGCGGTTCGCCATTACGCACCGCGTTGCGCGTCAGGTCGTGATCGAGCGCGCCGAGGTCTTCGGTGCCGTAGACCGGCACGCGCTGGTCGCGCAGCTTTTCTTTGAGCGGAATCAGCGGACGCGTCGGGCCGCGTTTGACCGACGAACCGTAGCCGGGATAAACGTAGGCGGGGTGGGACGCGAAGTCGCGCTTGGTGAGAAAGGACTCGTCCATCAGTGTCTCCTTCGGGGAATTGTGGGATACAGCGTATGGAGCGACTTTATCCAACCTGTGCGGTTATGCAAAATGACGTTTTCGCCCTTTTCGTATAACCTCTCGTTATGCAACGCAGCCTCGCGGATAGCCGCGTCAAATTCCGTCATCTCCAGTGCTTTCTGGCCGTCGCGCAGTTCGGCGGCGTGCAGCGGGCCGCTGCGAGCCTGTCCATTACGCAGCCCGCGGTCTCCAAGACGGTGGCCGAACTCGAAGCGATTCTCGGCGTGAAGCTGTTCGAGCGCGGCCGCCACGGCGCCGTGCCGACGCGCGAGGGGCAGCTTTTCATGCCGCATGCGAGCGCGTGTGTCAGTGCGTTGCGGCAGGGCGTCGATTTATTGGCACGAGCGGAAGGCGCGGCCGCCGCCACGGTGGAAATCGGCATTTTGCCGACCGTGGCGGCCGCGCTGATACCACCGGCGTTGAAGCGATTCGCCGCGCTTTGGCCCCGTGTGATCGTGCGTCTCGCCACCGGCGCCAACCCCGAGTTACTCGAACGCCTGAAGGCCGGCACGATCGAATTCGCCATCGGGCGCCTGGCGGACCCGGAAAGAATGGTCGGGCTCAGTTTCGAGCAGCTTTTCAGCGAGCCGTTGATTGCCGTGGTGCGCGCCGGGCATCCGTTGGCGCTCGTGGCAGGTTTGCCGGCCACGTCGCTGGAGGATTTTCCAGTGGTGCTGCCGCCGTTCGGCACCTTGATCCGGCAATCTGCTGAGAGCCTTTTGAGCGCGTGGGGCGTGCCGCCGTTGTCGGGGTTTGTCGAAGTACTGTCGGTGTCCACCGGGCGCGCTTTGACGCTGGAGAACGACGCGGTGTGGTTCGTGCCGCTGAGCGCGGTCGAATATGAACTAGGGCACGGGATGCTGGTGCGTTTGCCGTTGCCGTTCGCGGGCACTGGCGAGCCCGTGGGCTTGATCCGGCGCTCGGATACGCAGCCTTCGCCGGTGGGCCGGGCGCTTATCGATGCCGTGCGCAACGTCGCGCAGCAGCGTATGGCGGCCGCCGCCGTCGGCGAACCTGGAGCCAAACGCGCGTCGAGGTCCAAGTCCAAGTCCGGGTCCGGGCGTGGCCGCGGCGAGACGCCAAAGATCTGACGCATACCGCGCAGGGGCCGCGAGAAACGCGGAGGATGCACGTCAGCGTCACGCTGCGGCCCAAATCGCCGCGTGTGAACCATCTGGTACAAAATGACGGTTGCGAACGCCCTGCTACCCGGTGTACAAACACGGTGCAAAAGCCGCCGTACGCTGAATCGATGCGGCACACCGCGCAAGCGGTGTCACACTGCGTGTAGACGGCAGCTTGCACCAGAGCACAGAAACATCACAAATACCCGGAACGCTGTACGAAAAACCGTACAAGGAGATTGCCATGCCCAGCGACTTGCCCACCCCAGACGCCGCGCTACGCGCCGTGTCGGCGCCTGAGCACAATCCGCTCGGCACCGCCGGCCTCGAATTCGTGGAGTTCGCTTCGCGCGAGCCGAAAGCACTCGGCGAGACCTTCACGAAACTCGGCTTCAAGGCGATTGCGCGCCATATCAGCAAGGACGTCACGCTGTATCGCCAGGGCGAGATGCATTTCCTGATCAACGCCGAGCCGGATTCATTTGCCGAGCGTTACGCCGAGGAGTACGGCGCAGGCATCTGCGCAATCGGCATTCGCGTGGCCAATGCGCAGCGCGCCTTCGACCGCGCGATCGAACTCGGCGCATGGGCGTTCGAAGGTGAACGGATCGGCACGGGCGAGCTGTTGATCCCGGCGATCCAGGGCATCGGCGATTCGCACATCTATTTCGTCGACCGTTGGCGCGGCCGTGGCGGCCAGCGCGGTGGCCTGGGCGATATCTCGATCTTCGATATCGACTTCCGTCCGATCGAGATCGATACCGCAGAAGCCGATCTGAATCACGCGGGCACCGGCCTCGTCGCGGTCGATCATCTGACGCAAACGGTCGGCGAGGGCCGGATGCAGGAGTGGCTCGATTTTTATCGCGACCTGCTCAATTTCCGCGAGATTCACGAGCTGCACGCGAACTGGCATGTGGCGGCGGAGTCGCGCGTCATGGTCTCACCGTGCGGCGCGATCCGCGTGCCCTTGTATGAAGAAGGCACCCGCCGCACGAATCTGATGCACGAATATCTGCCGGATCATCCGGGCGAAGGCGTGCAGCACATCGCGCTCGCCACCGACGATATCTTTGCGTGCGTCGAGCAACTCCTCGCGAACGGCGTCGAATTCGTCGAGCCGCCGCCGCGCTATTACGAGCAACTCGATGCGCGTCTGCCAGGCCATGGGCTCGATGTCGAGCGGCTCAGGCGCACGCATGTTCTGGTGGATGGCGAGATCGGCGCCGACGGCGTGCCGTTGCTGTTCTTTCAGACTTTTGTACGGCGCGGTGCCGGAGAGATTTTCTTTGAGATCGTGCAGCGGCAAGGGCACCACGGTTTTGGCGAGGGCAATTTGAGCGCTTTGGCGCAGGCGCGCGAGCAAGCCGGGGCGTAGCATTCGCCCCCGCCGCATAGCGCGAAATCAATCGGTATCGGGATTGCCGGCCAGTTCAGGATTCCCCGCGCTGTATGCGGCCGCTTCGCGCAGCAGCCACTCGCGAAAGTTCGTGAGCGGCTTACCGTGGCTCAACTCGGTCGGATAGACGAGGTAATACGCCGAGTCGGCGACCGCGGGCGCGTCGAGTGGAATCACGAGTCCCAACTGCCCGAGTTGTGTATCGACGAAAAAGCGTGGCACGAGCGCGATGCCGAGACCGGCCGCGGCGGCACTGATCAGCATGGTGTGGAGTTCGTAGCGCACCCCTTGCATCGTCCGGTTATCGTCGACACCGAGACCGGCGAACCACGACGCCCAGCCGTCCGGCCGGGTGGTGGAATGCAGCAGCGGGTAGTCCAGCAGATCGGCCGCCGTGTCAACCGGGCGCGTCAGCAAGCTCGCCGCACAGACCGGCACAACTTCTTCACTGAACAGAAATTCCGCCGAGGTGCCGGGCCATGTCGGTTTGCCGTAGTGAATCGCCGCTTCGAAATGCGTCTCGGCGAACGGGAAGGTGCCGGTGCGCACGCCCATATTGACCCGCACATCCGGATGCTGCGCGTTGAACGCCGCCAGTCGCGGAATCAGCCATTGCGAGGCGAAAGTGGGCAACACCGCCAGTTCCAGATACCCGCCGCCGCTGCCATGCGCAATGATCGACAGCGTGTCCCGGTCCAGTTGTTCCAGCGAGCGCCGCACCTGCGCGCTATAGACCTTGCCCGCCTTGGTCAGGACCACGCGCTGTTTGACGCGCACGAACAGCCGCACGCCGAGATTGCTCTCCAGTGTATTGATCTGCCGGGACACCGCGCTTTCGGTCAGGAAGAGTTCGCGTGCCGCATGCGTGAAGCTCTCGTGCCGCGCGGCGGCTTCGAAAGCGAGCAGCGCGCCCATGTTGGGGATCTTGAACTTTCGCACATTGATTCCAAAAACGCATCAAGTGGCGATTTTATCTCGCTTTACGGCAGCGCCGCGGATTTGAATAATCTCGCATCCAACGATGCCGCGTTTGCGTCCTGAAGCCGTGCCGACAGAGCGTTTTCAGGCACGCGAAAGCGTTTCACCGCACCTTGCCCGGAACCGATATGCGAAACATCAAGAATGCGAATGTCGAACAACTGCTGCTGAAACTGCTCGGCGCCGAGAAAACCGCGAGGCTGTTCGCCACGTTGAATCATCCGCGGATTCTCAATGAATGGGAGGACGGCACTGTCACACGCGCCGAGATGGCGCAGGCGATGAACATGGCGCTGTTTGAGGATTTGCTGGGGCGTTCGGCAAATGGCCGCCGCTACACCGAGGAAACGACTGCCGCCGGCGGCAGCGTCTATTTCGACCACGGCGCGTTGCGCACCGTGCGCTGGGCCGCCAGCGGTGCGTTGCCGCCTGGCGAGGCGGCTTTCGCACGCATCCTGCGGCCGCTTGGTTTCAGCATCAATGGCCGCTACCCGCTCGACCGTCTCGGTATGACGGGCCGTGCCTGGGCGCATGACGACGCGCCCGATGAAATCGCGCAGTTCTTCGTCAGCGAATTGCATCCCGAGCGATTTTCGACGGCATTCCAGCAGGCCGTGACGAACGTGATCGGCACTTCGCGCGATCCGCTGACGCCGCAAGCGGCCGGCCAGTTGTGGGAGCTCGAACGCGAAGGCGTGCTGCCGCTGGAGGCGGCCCATGCGCTGCTGCCGGTGATCGTCGGCGCGTTCGCACGTCAGCATGAGATGCCACGCGAAGCCGATTACGCAGTATTGTTGAACGAGTCGGCGGAAATGGCGTGGATCGCGACCGAAGGCAACGCTTTCAATCACGCTACCGATCGCGTCGCGGACGTGTTCAAGCTGTCCGATGAGGAGAAGGCGAAGGGGCGGCCGATGAAGCCGGAAGTCGAGCGTTCGCGCTCGGGCCGCGTGTTTCAGACCGCGTACCGCGCGGATGTCGTGCGGCGCGAATTCCGTGCGGCCGACGGCAGCATCGTGACGCGCGAGGTGCCGGGCTCGTTCTACGAGTTCATCACGCGCAAACGGACTTTCGACCAGGACGCGCGCCGCTGGGAAACGGACCTGCGTTTCGACGCGGGCAACGCGCAGGGCATCTTCAAGATGACCGCGAGCCAGGCTGCGTGATGCGCAGTTTGGATCATGGCGCGGGCGTTGGACACGAGACGTGAGGGACGCGGTGGGAACGTCATTGGATGAAGAGCAGGGCGCGGGCGTGAATGCTTCGTTGCGTGCCGCAGCTGACAGCGCGTTGAAAGCGCCGCGCGTTGCAACGCCGTTTCAGGGCACTGCCACTGTGATGCAGGCGCTCGAAGCCGACCTGCGTCGCAATGTGCGCGGCGAAGTGCGCTTCGATCACGGCTCGAAAGCGCTGTATGCGTCGGATGCGTCGAACTATCGGCAAGTTCCGCTCGCCGTGGTCGTGCCGTCGGATGTCGACGATCTGCTGGAAACGCTGGCTGCCTGCCGTCGCCATGACGTGCCTTTCCTGCCGCGCGGCGGCGGCACGTCGCAGAACGGCCAATGCGTGAACGTCGCGGTGGTGGCCGACGCAAGCAAGTATGTGAACCGCGTCGTGTCGGTCGATCCGGTCGCGGGGATCGCACTCGTCGAACCGGGCGTGGTGTGCGATACCTTGCGCGACGCCGCGGAACAGCATGGCCTGACGTTCGCACCCGATCCCGCAACGCACAGCCGCTGCACGCTAGGCGGCATGATCGCCAACAACTCGTGCGGCGCGCATTCGGTGATGGCCGGCAAGACGGTCGAGAACGTCGAGGCGCTGGAAATCGCGACTTTCGATGGTGCGCGCTTCTGGGTCGGCCCGACGCCGGACGACGAACTCGACCGCATCATTGAGGCGGGCGGTCGCCAGGGTGAAATTTACGCTGCGCTCAAGCAACTGCGCGACACCTACGCCGATCAGATCCGCGCAAAATTCCCGCAGATCAAGCGGCGCGTGTCGGGCTTCAATCTCGATCAACTGCTGCCGGAAAACGGCTTTAACGTCGCGCGTGCGCTAGTCGGCACCGAGGGCACGTGCGCCGTGACCTTGCAGGCGAAAGTGCGGCTCGTGAAGAGTCCGGCGAAACGCGTGATTGTCGTGGTCGGCTTCACCGATATCTATACCGCCGCGGATGCCGTGCCGCATTTCATGCGCTGCGGGCCAATCGCGATCGAGGGGCTCGACCGCGCGATCATCCGCGGCCTGCAGGCGCGGGGTTTGAAGAAGGACGAGATTGCGTTGCTGCCGGAAGGCGATGCATGGGTCGTACTCGAATTTGGCGCCGATACGCAAGACGATGCGGTACGTCAGGCGCAAACCGCCGCGGCGTACTTTTCGTCGGGCGAAGCGGGACCGAATGTGTCGGCGATGCTCGTCGAGGATCGCGCATTGCAGGCAAAGGTGTGGTCGATTCGCGAGACCGGGGCGTCGGCGGTGGCCTTGTCGGTGGATGCCGGCACGCCCGATCCGGTGGTCGGCTGGGAAGATGCGGCGGTCGATCCGTTGCGTCTCGGCGACTATCTGCGCGCGTTTCAGGCACTGGTGGATCGTTACGGCTACGAGACGAGTCTGTACGGCCATTTCGGCGACGGCTGCGTGCACGCACGCATTACCTTCGATCTGCGCAGCGTGGAAGGCGTCGCGACGTGGCGCAAGTTTCTGCGCGAAGCGGCACAACTGGTGGTCGAGTTCGGTGGCTCGCTGTCGGGCGAACACGGCGACGGTCAGGCCAAGGCCGAGTTTCTGCCGATCATGTACGGCCCTGAACTGATGCAGGCCATGGAGCAGTTCAAGGCGATCTGGGATCCGGCCAATCGATTGAATCCGGGCAAGGTCGTGCATGCATATCGCGTCGACGAAAATCTGCGCATGGGTCCCGCGTACAAACCGGTGACTCTGCAAACAAAGCTTACGTTCGCCAGTCAGCAAGGCGACGGCTTTCAGCGCGAGATCGAACGATGCATCGGCATGGGCAAGTGCCGTTCGCTCGAAGGCGGCACGATGTGCCCGAGCTATCGAGCAACACGCGAAGAGCAATTCTCGACACGTGGCCGCGCGCATCTGTTCTGGGAAATGCTGCAAGGCGATGTGATCGCCGACGGCTGGCAAAGCCGCGAAGTGAAGGCGGCGCTCGATACCTGCCTCGCGTGCAAGGGCTGCAAATCCGATTGCCCGACGCACACGGATATGGCTTCGTACAAAGCGGAGTTTCTTTCGCATTACTACGAGACGAATCGTCGGCCGCGCGAGGCGTGGTTCATGGGGCGGATCGGCGAATGGGCGCCGTGGGCGGCACGGTTTCCGAGGCTGACGAACTTCATGACTTCGGCGCCGGGCCTGGCTGCGCTCGGGAAATGGGCTGCCGGGGTCGCGCAAGCGCGGGAATTGCCGAAGTTTGCCGTGCGGACTTACCGGCAGATTGCGCGGCGATCGCTCCAGACCGTGGGCGACGTTCGTGCTGATCGTGGGGTCAAGAAAGTCATTCTGTGGGTCGATACCTTCAATGACCACTTCACGCCCGAGATCGCGCAGGCCGCTGCCGATGTGCTGACGCAAATGGGCTGGCACGTCGTGCTGCCGAAGAAGCGTTTGTGTTGTGGGCGTCCGCTCTATGACTTCGGTTTGCTCGACCGTGCGCGTGAGTTGCTGACCACGATTCTTGACGACCTCGGCGACGATATTGCCGCGGGCGTGCCGTTGGTCGGTCTTGAGCCCGGTTGTTTATCGGTGTTCAAGGACGAGTTGCTAAAGCAGCTTCCCGGTCATGCATTAGCGAAACAACTGTCGGCGCAAACTTTCCTGTTCTCCGATTTCGTCGCGCGTCAGCCGTTCGAATGGCCGACGCTTGCCGCGGATGTCATCGTGCACGGGCATTGCCATCAGAAGGCGCTGTTCGGTATGCAAGGCGATGCCGCGCTGCTGGGCAAGCTCGGCGTGAAATGGAAGTTGCTCGACACCGGATGCTGCGGAATGGCGGGCTCGTTCGGCTTTAACGACAAGCATCACGCGCTATCGGAGAAGATCGGCGAAGACCGGCTGTTTCCCGCCGTGCGTGCCGCGGCAGCTGCGAATGCGGAAACGATCGTGCTGACCAACGGCTTCAGTTGCCGAGAGCAGATCGAGCAGGGGACGGGCCAACATGCGATGCATATCGCGCAACTGGCGCAGCGGGCGTTGGCGGGGCGTTGCTAAAGTGCGGCCGCGCGTGCCAAATGCCTTCGTTATTTTTTCGCCGGTTCTGCCGTAGCCGTGGCCGAAGTCTGCGGAATATCGGCACTGGTTGCCATCCACAACACTTCGGCGTCTTCTTCGCTGGTGGAGACCGCGGCGTGGCCCGTGCGGCTGTCGAAATAAAGGCTGTCTCCGGCGTTCAGATGCGTCGGCGCGTACAGCTCGGAATAGAGGCACACGCTGCCGCTGATCACGTACAGAAATTCTTCGCCTTCGTGACGGCCCCAGTCATCGAACGCGTCCAGCGTGTGTGCCGAAATGCGGATACGGAACGGCAACATTGCTTTGTGCGCCAGATCCGTGGCGAGTAATTCCATCTGATAGCCGCGGTACGCGTGGCGCTGACCTTCATTCTTGCGGGTCAATGCACGACGGCCGCTGGCGCTGACCTTCGGTGTTGAGCCAAACAGTTCGCCAATCTCGATCTTCAGACCGAGCACGATTTTCTGCAGGACGTCGAAAGTCGGGGACATCAGGCCGTTTTCGACTTTGGAGAGCGTGGAGCGGGAGACGCCGCACAGGCGGCTCGCGGTTTCCAGCGTCAAGTCCTGGGCCTGGCGGGCGGCGCGGACGCGGCGGCCGAGGTCGGTCGTGGAGGGGTCGGCGGGTTTGGTGAGGTGGGTGTCCATGGGGTGTGGCTCAAATGCGCGCCTTGGTGAGGCGTCAGATGTTTCCGATCATAACATTTGAGTCGATGGTGCAAGCCGGACGTGCTTCGGCAATGAGTGTTCACGAATCTTTCTCATCGGAAACGAGGGACAGGATAGCCGTGTGGAGCATGATTGCCGCTCTGGACTCGTTGTGCCGCCGGGTGAGATCGCGCTTCCACGTATTGACCCGGCGTTTCGCCCAGCGATCGAAGCGATCCACCGGAATCGTTACAATCGTTCGGATGAATCGCTCCTCTCAACCGAATCGCACGCCGGACACGCTGACCTCTTATTTCTGGAGTGGCGACACTATCCGCAGCCGGCGTGTGAGCGACATCGTGCGAACCGGCATAGTCGAGGTGCCTGCGCTGCCCACACGTCTGCTGGCCGATTGGGACAGGGAGATAGCGTCGCGCGTGGTCCTCGAACCTGGCGACGTCGAGGTCATGCCTCTGGCGCGCGCGCGGATGCGCTGGCCGGACTACACGCGCTGCGTGCAGTCCATGTCCAACTGGACGGGCGCGCTTGGACTGCCCGGGGTACTGGCCGCCAGCGATGTCGCCCTGATGGCCTGCCGCGGCGCGCGATACCACCATGACGGCGAGCAATATGGCGGCGCTGTCTTCTGCAATCTTTTCCTGAGCGAGGATAAGGGGCTGGACGTGCATTTCCCCTCTCTGGACTTGCGCATTCCGCTGACTCGCGGCACGGCGGTGATATTCGATACATGCCAGCCTCATGGCGTTATTCAGCGCCACAGTGGTGGCTTCAACGCGGCTGACTTCAGGCCTGATCAGGATTACGTCCAGATGTTTCTGACGTGGGAACTGCCCATAGAAGATGCCCATGTCGGGCAAGTGCTCGATGTTGCCTTCGACGTCGACCCTTCGACCGCGTCGCGACTGGATGCCGAGCAAGTCCGGTTGAACGGCGAACCGGTCATGGTGTGCCCGGAATCCGGCCGTTGGCGGCGCACGGATTAATCGCCACGACCACCACGGTGCGGCGTCGCTCGAAACAGGGGCGCCGTTCGATGCAGGACGCTGACCGGCGCCATCGGCCGCCTGTATGATGGCGGGCTGGCGCCGACCCGAAAGCCCGCGCAGACGAATCGATTCGCGCAGATTGCCTGTCGTGCTGTCGTCCGCATGCTGCCATGCGGCGCCAACGCATCCATTCACGAAGATCCAGAGGAAGACCGCCATGACGGCCGCAACGCAATTCGATCAGGTTTCAGTTATCAAACGAGCCAACGTCTACTTCGACGGCAAGTGTGTCTCGCACACGGTTCTCTTTGCCGACGGCACGCGCAAGACGTTGGGTGTCATCCTGCCCGGCGCGCTCAACTTCGGCACCGACGCACCGGAACTGATGGAAGTGCAGGCCGGCCAGTGCCGCATCCGCCTCGAAGGCAGCGACGAGTGGAAGACGTATGGTGCGGGCGAGTCATTTTCTGTGCCCGGCAAGAGCCGCTTCGATATCGACGTGATCGAAACGCTCGACTACGTTTGCAGCTATCTCCCTGTCTGACCCCGGGAGCCGGGCCGCGGCTACAGCCAATGCCAGATGCCCGCGGCCCAACCGGTGAGCGGCCGATGCGCCCAGGTGGCGACGAGCCAGACGAAGAGGCCGCCCAGCAGCGCGTGCGAGCCGAATCCACCCAACTGCGCACGGCCGCCGGCGATCGCCGCGAATGGCAGGTAGCTCGTCTTCGATTCCCATACCGGCCAGAGATCGGGCTGGAGCCGTTCCTTCTTCCGGTCCTGCAAAGCAGCGCCAACCAGTGCGAGGAAGACGACAGCCGCCGCGAGGATGAGGCTCTTGGCCACTGGGAACACCGCCGCGTGGCACAGCCCCCAAAGCGCGAACGACCACATCATCGGATGGCGCGTTATCGCGAACACGCCGCGCGGCGTTTCCGGGAACGGGCCGGGCTGGCCGCCGGTGGGGATGGCCGGGTTGCGGATCAGCGAGCCCATCAGCAGGATCGACGCGATCAGCATCACTACGGTTGCCACCCCCCAGAGCACATCTCCTGCCAGCCATAACGGCGCGGTGAGGGGCGCGTGCACGTAGGCCACGATCAGCCAGCCGAACGTGGCGAATGCCACCAGCGAATAGACGCCGAGGAACCCCTTTTCGCCGATTGCGCGGACGAGAAGCCCGCGCAGAGGATGAGACAGAAGAAAGTGGCTTCCCACGAAGGCGATTGCCGCCGCTGCAACTGCGCTGGTGCTTCCCATTGGCCTGGCTCCTCAAGTCAAATCGTCGACTGACCGCATTGCCCTCATCCGCGAAGAGGCGCGCCGGACGGAGTCGCCGCTGCCGGCATGACGTGCACTTCAGCACTGAAGAGGCCTTCCTCTGGACAGGTCGTCAGGACAATTCAGACCGCCATCGCGGGGCGGGTTATGGCCCCGCTTCCGTGTCCAGTACCGAAGATTACTCCTGACGCGGGCGAACCGGTCGATTACGCGGTAACCCGCGCAGGAGCGGGCACTCCAGCGTGCCTTCGGCGCGCAGATCCACGACATCCGGATTCATGGACCCAATTTGCAGCAGGGTGAGCAATCGCACTCTGCGGTACATTTATCACTATGTCCGATGTGGACGCGGCGACTGCACCGCGGTGGCAAAGCGTCTTTGGGCAGTCGGCAGTGCTTGCCGTGCGGTGAAGCCTGCCTGCGTGGTAAATCGGCCCCTCCTGTCAGTCTCGTGAGCAAGGAGCAAGAGCTTGGACGATCGCGTTCATAAGGCAGCCAGACCGGCGACGAGAACCGAGCGCACCACGCTTGCGGTAAGAGCGGTATTGGAAGGCCGCCGCGGCGGTGCGCTGATGCTTCTGCCGTTCGCCGGGCCGGCCGTGGTGGTCTCGGTTGCCTATATGGATCCGGGCAACTTTGCGACGAATATTCAAGCCGGCGCCAGATACGGCTACGCGTTGCTCTGGGTCGTGCTGTTGGCCAACCTTGTGGCGATGCAGTTTCAGGCGCTCTCGGCGAAGCTCGGCATCGTCACCGGGCGAAACCTTGCGGAGCTGTGCCGCGAACGGTTTCCGAAACCTGTCGTGCTGGGCATGTGGGGCGTCAGCGAAATTGCCGCGATGGCAACCGATCTGGCTGAATTTCTCGGTGGTGCAATCGGACTGTCGCTGCTGTTTCACATGCCGTTGCTTGGCGGCATGGTGGTCACGGCGATAGTGACCTACGGGCTGCTGTTGTTTGAGAGCGCCGGCTTTCGTCCGCTTGAACTGGCGATCGGAGCACTCGTCGGCATCATTGGCTTGTCCTACCTCGCCGAGCTGTTCATTACGCCGGTTGCGTGGCCGAGTGTCCTCGCCCATACCTTTTCCCCCCGGTTGCCCGACGCGAGCGCGCTGACGATCGCAGTGGGAATCTTCGGCGCAACCGTGATGCCGCACGCGCTTTTCCTGCACTCCGGACTCACGCAAGGTCGAGCACCCGCAAGAACGGAGAGCGAGCGGGCAAAGCTGCTGAAATTTTCGAATATCGAAGTCGTCATCGCGCTGACCATTGCGGGTCTTATCAATATGGCGATGGTTATCATGGCCGCCGGTGCATTTCACAGCGGGCACCCGGACGTGGCGGAAATCGAAACGGCCTATCACACACTGGCGCCGCTATTAGGGATTGGCGCGGCAGGAATTTTCCTGCTGTCGCTGATTGCTTCGGGTATTTCGAGTTCCGTCGTTGGTACCATGGCGGGCCAGATGATCATGCAAGGGTTCGTGGGCTTTCGCATTCCGTTATGGCTGCGCCGCGCCGTCACCATGGTGCCGAGTTTCGTCGTGGTGTCGCTCGGGGTCAATGCGACTCAGGCGCTCGTTCTCAGCCAGGTTGTATTGAGCCTCGCGTTGCCGCTGCCGATGGCTGTGCTGGTATGGTTCACCTGTAGCAAGGAGGTGATGGGCCCATATAGAAATCGCGCGCTCGTTGCCGTGATCGCTACGCTGGCGGCATTCATCGTCTTATCGTTCAATCTCGTGCTGATCCTGCAAACGTTCGGCGTTGAGATTCCTGGCTTGCCGGGCTGACGCCATTCATAGCCACTCCTACACGTTATTGCCGTATGCCTCGACAGCCGAATCCGTCACCGCTCAAACCGCGCAGAGCGCCCAGTCAGCCCCGCTCCGAGCGCATGGTTGCCACCTTGCTCGAAGCGGCCGCACAGGTGCTTGAAACAAAGGGACTCGAAGGTTTCAATACGAACGCGGTCGCGGAGCGTGCCGGTGTCAGCGTCGGTTCGCTGTATCAGTACTTCCCCGGCAAGGACGCGTTGACGATCGCGTTGATGCAGCGAGAAAAGGAGCGCTTCTATCAGGATGCGCTGAGCGCGCTCGATCACGCGAACGGACCCGCCGCGCTCAATCATCTGATTGGCTGCTCGGTGCGGCAGCAGTTCGCGAGACCCACGCTCGCACGATTACTCGACGTCGAAGAGAGCCGACCGCAATTGCGCGAGGCGCTAACCGGCACCGGCACGATGCACGCATTGCTAGCGCAGATTCTTACGAGCGACGGTTTGCCGCCGCAGGACGACACGGTGCTCGCCGCGCACGATCTGATGGCGATCGTCCGTGGTCTCGTGGACGAGGCCGGTGAGCGGGGGGAGACGGATATGACCGGACTGACTCGCCGCGTGACGGCAGCCGTGCTGGGCTATCTGACGATGATGTCGAACGCCGGTGCCGGATGGAATAGCGATTCGCCCGCCACGGAAACGCCGCAATCCGCGAGCAAACGCGAGCACGCTGCACGCGAGGCGCCGACGCGCAGGCTGAAACGCCCGTAGCACGGGCTTTAGCGGCGATCAGCGCGAGCGCGGCGATGCGAGTATTGAACGCGAGCTTTTACTCGTAACATTCTCCGTATGGAACGCAACGAGCGATCCAGATCAACGGAGATTGACATGACGAGTATCACCACCACCATGAAGCTCAATCACGCGAGCTTCCCCTCTTCCGATGTGAGCGCCACCGCCAGCTTCTTCGAGGCTCATCTGGGCTGTACTGTTGCGATGCGAGGCGCGAGCTGGTTGCTGAAACGTCCGGGATTCGACATCGTGATCGAGGACGCCGCCGACCATCCGGTCGAATGGCCGCATAACTTTCACATTGGCTTCGAACTGCCGACCGTCGACGATGTTCGCGCGCTTCATGGGCAGATGGCTGCCGCGAACGTCGTGATGAAAACCGACGTGTTCGCGCATGAGCGCGGTTCGCGATTCTTCTGCGAAGTGCCAGGCGGCGTGCTTGTCGAAATCAATACCCGTTCAGATGCCGACGAGAAGTATCGTGGCACCTTCGACCGGTAACCTGGTCGCTTTAGGGTGAATGTATTCGCTGCCAAGCGATAAGGAGCAGGACGGTGGCCCGTAACAACGGGCCACCGCGCTCATACGCGTTTGAGATGCGCGCAATGAAAACTTGCTGCCGGTACCGAAAGCAATCGGTTTCTATCCGCTTGCTTAGTGTCCGTTCAGCAGGACATTTGCAATGACGCCGGTCGCGACGGCGGCGAGTACATAGTCCCCGTTCACGCCGACCCACTGATAGCCGCGCGGCGGCGCTTGCAGGCCGTGCTCGTGCCAGTTGTCGACGACGTAATTACGGTCGCGGTACTCCGCCGGAAGCCGCTCACCCTTGTGCCAATCGTTGTGAGGAACCGGACCGCCCGGGCCTCCCACAGACGCTTCGTGAGGCGCGGGTCCGTGACCGTGGCCATGCTGGCCGCCATGACCCGGATTCTGCCGCTCGTGCTGCGGCGGGCCGCCGTGATTGTCGTCGTGCTGTTGCGCGAAGACAGCGGTGGACGCGCCGAGCAACGAAACGATCAAAAGGGGTGCGGCGATTATCAACTTCATGGTTTTTCCCTGAGTGAATGACGCAATAGCAGTCTGGTGCTCGAAGCTATGCTTGCCACGAAGCGCCTGCTACGTGTTGATTGCCTCGCTACGCGACGTGGTTCGCTTATTAACGCTTACATCGTCTGCGTTGGCAAATAATGTCATAAGAACGTCAGTTCGCCAAAGTCGCGCGTGCTTGCTTCGACGAGTCGGGTCACGTGACCTGGCGATATCACAGGACAGCGCTTTGACCGTTATATTGGGGCTAAGGCCAGCAGGCTGGTTTTCTTACTGTTCGACTTGTCCCGCCGCAATGTCTTCGAGCGACCTTCCGCGTGTGGGCACGCCCATGAGCACCACGGCTATCGCACCTGTCAGCAGCACCAGCGTCGTCGCACCGAACACGCCGGCAAATCCCAGTAGCGGATAGACGTAACCGACAAGGATAGGCGCGGCGATCGCGCCCAGCCGGCCAATTGACGATGCGAGCCCGGTGCCCGTGGCGCGCACGTCGGTAGGAAACACCTCGGGCGTGTAAGCGTAAACGCCCGCATAGGTGCCGTTCATGAAGAACGAAAGCAGGATGCCCGACACCATGATGCCCGCGTCCGTGCGCGTCAACGCGAGCCCAAGTGCCGATACGCCGCCCAATATCATGTATGACGCGATCGTTGCCTGGCGGCCGATCTTCTCGTTGAGCCACGCACCCGAAAAGTACCCCGGGATCTGTGCAATGTAAATCACGAGCGAGTACGAAAAGCTGCGCGTGATCGTCATTCCGTTCTGAACCAGCAAGCCGGGAATCCACGTGAAAAAGGCGTAATAGCTGAACGTGATGGATAACCACATCAGCCACGTCATTGCCGTGATGCGCGCGAGTTTTTTTGTCCACAACGCCTTCACGTTCGCGACGATCGAGGCACGTCCCGCCGCGAGCGGAACGCTTGCGTCACGCATGGCGGGCAGCGGTTCCAACCGTATGCCTGCCTGGGTCACCTCCGCTTCCATCCGCGACACGATCGCGTCGGCTTCCGCGTGCCGGTCGCGCGCCTCGAGCCAGCGCGGCGACTCGGGCAACGCGCGGCGCCACCAGAGGAGCATCACAATGGGCAGCGCGGTGATGACCATGACCGCGCGCCATGCATTCGGTGCGAGCGGAATCACCAGGTAGCCAAGCAGCGCGGCTGCCACAAAGCCGAAGGAGAAGAACCCGGCAAGACTGCCAGTGAAACTGCCGCGATACCGCCGTGCCACGAACTCCGAGAGAAACGGCGCGACGATCGCGCTTTCCGCGCCCGTTCCCAAACCGGCGACGATGCGCGTCGCAAGAAAAAATCCCCAATCATTCGCGAGCGCACTGGCAAGAGACGCCACACAGTAAATCACGAGCGCGTACATCATCACTTTGCGCCGGCCGATGATGTCGCCGAGCATGCCCGCGAACATCGCGCCGACGAAATAGCCGATGAACGTGCCGCTTCCCAGCACCCCCGTCTGCACACTCGTCAGCCCCCATTGCGTGCGCAGCACCGGCAGCAGGAAGGCAAGCACGGCGGCGTCCATCGCATCGAAGGTATAGCCGAGCCCGCCCATCAACAGCAGACGGCGGTGAAAACCTGAAAACGGCAGGCGTTCGATGCGGGCGGCGATCGTCGACATGAGCAGGCTCCGATAAGAACGGTGGGCGCGACAGACGCGCGCTTACGCGGTCAATGCCCTTCGAGTTCGTTGACGAAGAGCCGGCCGTCCTTCATCACGAGCCGAATATGCTCGCCTTGACCCAACAGGCAATCGACAGACTTCAGAGGATTGCCATCGACCACCAGCACATCGGCGTGAGCACCCGGCACGATTCTGCCGAGCTTGTCCTGCATGCCGAGCACTTCCGCGCTGACGACCGTCGCACTTGCGATCACCTCGGCCGGTGACAGGACTTCGGCCAGAATCCGGAACTCGTCGCTTTGCAGACGCTGGGCTTCGCCGAGCAGGTCCGTGCCGAAACCCATTTTGACGCCGGCCCGTTTCATGATCTCGATTGAGTGCAGACCGGCGCCATGCACGTCCGCGATCTTGGCGATGCTTTCCGGTGGCAACCCATATTTCTCGCCTTCGCTTGCAAGCGCGTCGTAAGTAACGAGGGTTGGCACGACATAGGCACCGTGTTCGGCGACGACGCGTGCCGTTTCATCGTCGATCAGGTTGCCGTGTTCGATCGTGCGCACGCCGCAGCGCACCGCACGTGCGATCGCCGCCGGCGTGTAGGCATGCGCGAGTACGTAGGTGCCGCGCCCCTGAGCCTCGGCCACGATCGCGCGGATCTCGTCCTCGGAGTACCCGAATGCGCCGACCGGGTCGGTTGGCGAGGCCACGCCGCCCGAAGCCATGATCTTGATCTGATCGGCGCCCATCTGCAGTTCTTCACGCACGGCCCGGCGCACTTCATCGACGCCGTCCGCCACGCGGCCCAGTGCGCCTACGCGCACGCAGCATCCGCAGGGTGAGTCGGGCGGCATGTAGTCGGAGCGGGCGCGCGGATCGGCATGACCGCCGGTCTGGCTCAGGGCCCGGCCGGATACGAACAGGCGTGGCCCCTCGACGAGCCCCGACTCGACGGCCTGCTTGAACGGATATCCGGCGCCGCCAGCGTCGCGCACGGTGGTGAAGCCGCGGCGCAGCATCGCGCGCATGATCGGGACGGCGCGCAGCGTAACCAGCACGTTGGGTAGCGTCGCGACACGCGGCAGGTTGAACTCGATCGCGACGACGTGCACATGCAAATCGATCAGACCCGGCATGATCGTTTTGCCTTTGACGTCAATGACGTGCGCGTTGTTGCTCTTTATCGGCTTGTCGGATACCTCGCGGATGAAGCCATCTTCGATGAGAATCTCGAAGCCTTCCAGCAGGTCAGGATGATCAGGATCGAGAAGCGCGCCGTTACGGAAAAGGAAGGTGGTCAACTATGCTCTCCTTCAGGTTTCGATCGCAGCGCCCGGTATTCGGGGCAATGCCCCGAGTATGCAGGTATGACGCCTGGAAGCGCTGCCAGGATATTCATCAGGATCGGTCAGGTACAGATCATGTCTGTGCGCTGACCAACACGTGGTGCGAAGCGGCCATCTTTCATCGGACGGCCAGTCATGCTGCACCGCGACAGCTTTACGAAGGTACCGTAAATATGCAGTAAAAAGCGTTTCCCACATGTTGATCTATTGGACACCTCAGCATTATGATGGGTGCCTTGGCGCGCGACATGCCACCGAACACACGGTGACATCCCGCAGCAGCCATCCCCGAATTGATCCTGCTCGCGAGGCGAGGCCAACGGATCAGGTTCCCAGCGAAGCAGCAGGCTCAGCCAGGAGACGGAGATGCTCAGTCCACATGAATTCGCGACCCTCATGCTACTCAAGGATGCGCCGGATCTGCTGAGTCTGGACAGCGCCGATCTGGAAGCGCTTCTGGATCGCCAACTCGTTACCGTGGAGGATCTGGCTTCCGGGCAGCGACGTCCCCTCATCACTCACGACGGACAGATGTTTCTGAAGGCTTTCGCCCGTCTCCCGAACCACGAATGACACGTAGCGCTTGATCAGTCTGACAGTCAGGGAGTCTTTCGTGGCCGAATCGTGGACTGGAATCGTGGTGGGTCTGTGTGGGCTAAGCGCCGCTGTGCTGTTGGTGGCCGTTCACTACTGGCGCGAAATGACGCGACGGCGGAAACTCGAACGAATGGACCATCGCGATTGTTGGGAAGTGATGCGGGACAGACGCTGAACATACGTTTCCTGATTCGTCGATAGTCACGACATGAAGTGATTCGCGGAGATTTAGCGAGCACTCCTGACCTGCAAAAACGCAGCTCACATGAAAGCCGATCATGATCTGGTTAGCCGATACGGTGCTGGTCGTGCATGCGCTGCTTGCGTTGTTTATCGTGTGCGGACTCGTCGCGATCTGGCTGGGAGCGGCGCTCGGCTGGAAGTGGATACGTCAAAGGCTTTTCCGGTTCGCGCATCTGTCTTTGATTGTGATCGTGTCGACGCTGTCGCTGCTTGGAATCGCGTGCCCGTTGACGACGCTGGAGGACTGGCTGCGTACGGGTTCGCTGGACACAAACGGATTCACACCCGGTTTTATCCAACGTTGGGTGAGCGGTCTGCTCTACTACAATTTTCCCGTCTGGGTATTCACGCTCCTATACGTCGCTTTCGGTCTGGTCGTGTTACTGACCTGGCGGCTGGTCCCCCCTCGCAACACATTCCACTCGAAGACAACGCGCCGGTGAACGACGCATCGAATCTCCCGTCATTGCATTGCTCATCGAATCGCTTTCTGCCAAGGCGGAGCGGCAAAGACTTCGGCGATCCACTCCACGAACGCGCGACTCTTTGCCGGCTCATGTTGAACTGAAGCTAGGTGCGGACTTGACGATCAACGATCAGGCGACGCCCGGCTGGGACGAGATCGTGCTCGCGGCAACGGACGGGAACGGTGCGGATCTGGTTGCCGAGACGATCGGTGCAAGCACCTTTGCGCGCTCGCTCAACGCGGTGGCCATTGCGGGGACGATCTTTGTAGTGGGCTTTGTCGGTGGCATGGAGCTTTCGATTCCCATCCTTCCGATCAACCTCAAGACGTTGACGATGGTCGACAACAACACAGGATCGACGGCGAACCTGGCAGATGCCGTGCGCGCGATCGCCACGGCCGGCATCGAGCCGGTGGACGACCGCACGTTCGGGTTTGAAGCCGCCGCCGAAGGCTATCGGTTTCTGGAAAGTGCGGCGCATTTCGGCAAAGTGGTGATCGACATGGATGCCTGAAGATCGATCACCAGCTCGTCGGATTTCGCTCGCGACACGCCGTCAAGACGCCGTCGGGCAAGACACCGAGCACGCACTCATGCATTCACTGAATCGGTCACATGCCGCGCGCATCGTTCAGTTTGATGCGCTGCTGCCGGGATCATGCGCTGGGAGCCGGTTCGCCGCCCGCGGAACCCGGCTGGCGACGAGTGCGCTCGCGGCTCAAGTAGGGCCGTGCAAACAGGTAGAGCCCCGTGAACAGCAGGAGCGCCAGCGGCAGCAGCGGCGTGTAGGTGATCCAGGGCGGCGGCAGGCCTTTTCTTAGGGCCATGGCGACGAAGTTGGCGATCACCGTC
Source organism: Paraburkholderia fungorum (assembly GCF_902833645.1). Taxonomy (GTDB): domain Bacteria; phylum Pseudomonadota; class Gammaproteobacteria; order Burkholderiales; family Burkholderiaceae; genus Paraburkholderia; species Paraburkholderia fungorum. The sequence continues at coordinate 63,082 of NZ_CADFGE010000001.1, read as the reverse complement.
AGCGTGAAGATGATGGATATCCACCGGTGAAATTGGCGAATCCAGTCGTTGGCGTTCATGTTGCGCTCTTCGGGGCCTGGATCATCTTCCAGCCGTTGCCGGCAGGGTCGCGGAAACCGGCATCGACGCTGCCAAAGCGATCTATCGGCTCCTGGGTGAATTCCACGCCGCGGGCTTGCAACTGGGCATAGCTGGCGCGGCAGTCGGCCACGGAAAGGACGAGAGGCGGCATGGCGCCCTTGGCGACCATCGCGCGCAGGGTTTGCGCGGTGGCCTCGTCGTGGATGGGCGGGCCGGGCGTGAACAGGCCGAGCTGGAACGACGGCTGCTCGGGATGCTGGACCGTAAGCCAGCGGTAAGGGCCGTTGCGCACGTCCGTATGGACGCGGAATCCAAGCTTGTCGACGTAGAACGTGAGCGCTTCGTCCTGGTTATCGACGTACAAGCCCACCACATTGATACCTTGGGTCATGGTTCCTCCTTGGTTGATGGAGGGAATGTATCTTTGGCCACGCGCCGGCGCTTCTCCAAAACTGCGATGGTGAGGTCGGGGCGCTGCGCGGCTTTCAGGACGCAAGCGGGCACGCGGTCGAGTCGAGGCAGGTTGGCTTGCGCCTCAAGCCTCATGGCGCTGGGGCTTTGGCCGGTGATGTCGTGAAAGGTGCGCCCGAACGTGCCCAGGCTCTCCCAGCCAGTGGCGAAGGCAATTTCCGTGATGCTGAGTCCGGTGTCGCGCAGCAGGGTGGTGGCTTGCTCGATGCGCCGGCTCAGCAGGTAGCGGTGCGGCGGGACACCGAAGGCCCGCTTGAAGGAGCGCGCGAAATGGGCTTCGGAGACGCCACTGACTTCGGCCAGCCGTTTGACGGGCCAGGCCTCGTGCGAGGCGGCATCCATGCGGTCTTTGGCGCGCAGCAGGCGGCGCAGCAGGGCCGGGTCCTGCAATGCGTCGGCGCTGTCTGGCGCGGAGGGCGGGGCAGGCGGCTGGGCATTATGGTCTTCGCGAGCGGGCATGGGTTCCGAGGGGCTGTGGCCGTATGCGCGTAGTTTAGGCGCGGCACGGGTGCCCGCATAGCGGCGCGCGAGTCGTCGGGTTGACCCGCTGGCGGTGGTACACAGCCTGCGCTGAAGTTTACGTTTCCGCCGGACTCAGCATAGCGTCGGCAGAACAAAGGGGCGAATGTTATCGTTCGTTACGTCATTACATTTTGGTAGTGATCCTTACTTTTTAATGTTGAGCAGTCCCGGATCGAACGGTGTCTTCGCACTGGAATCTCGAGGCTAAGACAGTTTCCTCTTGAGGTTGAGTGAGTAATTCCTGACCTGACGATAGGCAGCCGCGGAACAAGTTGGTCGATCGCTTTGTTATAAAAGGCGCAACTGCGTGTAAATTCGGATCTAGTGGTTTTCGACTCGCCACCGCGTTTTCGATTCGGTCGTCATTGGAGTCGGTCCGACAGTAGTCGTACAGGAGCCGGTATGAGCACAAAGCATAATAAAAAGGGACATCTTGAAGCCGCGGCTTCACATCACGAGCAGGCCTCGCGATATCACCGCGCGGCGTCGCGGTATTTCGAGGCCGGTCAAGACCACACCCACGCTGCGCACCAGGCAATGATGGCCCATGGCCACACGTTGCACGCAATCGATCAGGCACACGAGGCGGGGACGCACAGCGCCAATACGCCGCCGATCGCGGCTGCATCGAGCGGCTCCGGCTCGGACAGCGCGAACGCGGCAAAACATCACGCAACGGCAGCGGAGCTTCATGACCAGGCCGCGCAACATATGCGCCACGCCGTCAAGCTCTTCGATCAGGACCGCAGTGCCGTCGCTCACGACGCGCAGCTAGCGCTTTCTTTTGCACTGCGTGCTTTGTCCCATGGCAACGAGGCCGCCAAGCTGTTTGTCAGGCTCGTTGCCGCCGATGCTTCGTGAATGATGCTGTATGAATTCGACCCGGTGGCATCGCGTCCAGCCGCACGTTATGCAACGACTCGTTTGTCGTGCGGATCTACGGTCGTGGGCCGGCCGTGGATCCGCGCAACGCACACGCGGCAAACCCGCTGTGCCTTCAGGACTATGCTTTCGGGTGCAGCAGGTCCGCCGCAATGGACTTGGCATGCGCGACGGCTGCGTGTGCGTCAGGGAATACACCGAGCTGTTCCCAGCGCTCTTCGACGGCATACGTTCCTTTCATGCCGAGGGCTCTTTGTACGCGCAATTGCGCCGCGTACTTGCCGTCCTCCAATGGTTGGGCCGTTGCAACCACTTTGTGCGGGAGATCGGAGCGCTCCGGCTGAATCAACTCAACAGCGCCGCCCGGCGCGCCGACGTTTTTCAGCTCGTTTCTCGCTTTGCAGTCCGGGCAGTAGAAGCACCACCCCTCGTTCTCCTGAATGGACCTGACTTGTCCGCGGGCCAGCACGGCGCGACATTCAACGTTTTCACAGATGAACGGCATAGCAGTCTCCGGAGTTGTTTGACGGAAATCCTAGCACGCCCGCCGACGGTCAACCATCGGCATTGTTGCCGTGCCTGCTCCGCGTTGCTAAAAGCCGGAAACCATCCTTATCCTGTTCGTCGAAAAACCGTCAGGCACGGGTCGGCGCGATCGCGGTACGCGGGCGCAGCGTTGCCATGATCAGGTAGATGCCGCCGCCAATCGCCACGCCGAAGAACCACCCGTAGGTATTCCACCAGACCGGCAGCAGGCTGGTGAAATTAGGCAGAAAGGTCGAAAACACGCTGCCGACCGCTGCCGCGACCAGCGCATTGACGTTCCAGCCGCCTTCATAGCGGTACTCGCCATACTCCTGATAAAGCGCCGCAACGTTGATGTTGCCCTTGGCCACCAGGTAGTAGTCCACCAGAATGATTCCGAGCAGCGGGCCCATCGTCGCGCCAATGGCGTTGACAAAGTGCGCGGCGTTGCCTTCCCAGGGCGCGAACGGATAGAGCACCAGCGCGATGAGCGCGGCGATGTAGCCCCCCTTCTTGAAGCCGATCTGCCTGGGGAACGTGTTGGAGATGTCGAACGCGGCCGAAACGAAATTGGCCACCACGTTAATACCCAGCGTCGCGACCGCGAAGGTCAGCGCCGCGATGAGCGCCAGCACCCAACTGTCGAACTTGGCGGAGATCTGTTCTGGGTGGAGCAGCACTTCGCCGTACACCCTGAAGGCGGCGATCGTGGTGATACCCGCAACCAGCGAGAACGCGATCAGGTTGACCGGCAGGCCCCACAGATTGCCTTTCTTGACCGCGTCGCGATTTTTCGCGTAGCGCGAGAAATCGCAGAAGTTGAGGTAGAGCGCTGCGAAATAGGTGATCCAGGTTGCACCTACGGCCATCAGCGCCCAGAACGAACCGGGCTCGCCGCTGACGCCGGCGTCGCTGGTCTTTTCGAGCAGCGCGTTCATCGGAATGCCATGGGAGAACGAGAAACCGCCGGCCTTGACGCACAGGCCGATCGCGAGAATCAGCATTGCGACCCACACTGCGGGACCGGCCCAGTCCTGGAATTTGCGCACCGTCTCCATGCCTTTCTGGATGATGAGCAACTGCAGCGCCCAGATGATCACGTAGCAGATCACCTCCAGCGGCGAGTGGCCGAGCCACTGGGTGCTCTTGTGGAATGCCATCAGGCTGTCGCTGCGGATCAGCAGCGCGACCATCGCCCCCGACGCGGCGGCGGTCTGCGCGCCGTACCAGAAGCAGGCCACCACCGCGCGCACGAGTGCCGCGAGGTTGGCGCCCCACACGCCAAAGGAGGCGCGCGCCAGTACCGGATAGGGCACGCCGGTCTTCTCGCCGGCATAACCGATCAGGTTCATCAGCGCGAAGATCACCAGCGAGCTGAGCCCGATTGCCAGCAGGAAGTTGGTAAAGCTGCCGCATAGCAGGAACAGGCTGGCCGCGAGGTAGTAGCCCCAGAGACTGTGCACGTCCGAGGTCCAGACGTTGAAGATGCTGAAGGCGCCCCAGTTGCGTTGCTTCGCGGGCGCCAGATCTTCGTTGTAGAGGCCGGGGGAGGGATCGCCGATTTCCATCTGTTATCTCCTTTGAGTTTGTGGAACCGAGGAAACACCGCTGGGCATTCCTGGTGGAGATGTCCCCGCTTCTGAAATCACTGCGGAGTTAATACTGCCCGAGCAAAAAAAACCCGCCAAGGCCTATGCAGTCGAATTATTTGCGGCGCAATGATTCTGTTTCGCAGACCGTTTCGGCCTTGTCAGCCAATCTTGCAGCGCAGCATCCAGTCCGCAATCGCGTGCGTCAATCGGATACGTCAATCGGGTGCGTCAATGCTCATCGCGTACCCGGGGTTTTGCCCTGATCCACCGAGCGGCTCTTCACATGATCGATGAAGGCACGCAGCTTCGGCATCATTTGCCGGCGGCTGGGATAGTAGAGAAACACGCCCGGTATCAGCGGCGCGAACGACTCGAGCACCTGCACCAGGCTTCCCGCTTTCAATCCTTCAGCGACCATCGGCGCGGGTAGTTGCGCGAGGCCCATGCCTTCGACTGCCGCGCCGAGCATGGTGGGAAAATCGTGGGCGATGAAGGGACCGGATACGGCGATCTCGATCGCGCGTCCGTTGTCGTCGAATGACCAGAGCGCTAGCGCGCCGCTGGATCGCCGCCATCTCAAGCATGCGTGTTGGCGAAGATCGTCCGTGTGGTTGGGTCGGCTGTGCTGCGCGAAGTAAGCCGGGCTGCCGACCACGCTAAGACGCAGCGGCGGTGTCAAAGGTACGGCAACCATGTCCGCGTCGACCAACTGACCGAACCTGATACCGGCGTCGAACCCTTCCGCTGCAAGATCGACCAGTTCCTTGCTCGTGGCGATCTCTACTTCAACCTCGGGATAGGCCTGGCAGAAAGATGCGATCAGGGGTTCGAGCAGGATCGGCACGACCGCGCGCGGCACAGACAGACGCAACAACCCGGTGGGCCGTTGACCGAGTCCGCGCGCAACCGCACTGGCGGCGACAAGTTCGTCGAAGGCAGGCTTTGCGTGCGAAAGATACCGTTCGCCCGCTTCAGTCAGGCCGACACTGCGCGTGGTGCGAATGAAGAGCGCTGCGCCGATACGCGCTTCAAGTACACGCACTGCCTGGCTGACGGCCGACGGTGTCACGCCGAGTTCCGCGGCTGCCCGGCGAAAACTGCGATGCTGGGCAACGCTCAGAAACACCTCCACGCCGTCGAGCGCGCCCTGCCTGACTGTGAAGTTCTGCTTCATAGCCCGTCAACATTGTGATGAATAGTCGCTCGCGAAAGGCCATGGTACACCTACGCCTGCAGATGACGCGCCGGCTGATCCCCATCTCCCGGCCTCAATGCACCGAACCACATCTGACAGGAGGCAACATGCCAACGGAGCTTCTCTTTCAATTGCATCTCGTTCTGGGGTACGTCGCCTGGCTGCTTTGTTTTCGCGTATATGTCTGGCCGAAGCTCAAGTCGATGGACCCGTTCGATGCGCAACGCGCGATCGCCACTTTGCACAGCTTCCGCTTCTTCGGGCTGGTGTTCATTCTGCCGGGCGTCGTCAGTCCCGACCTGCCCGCCAGCTTTGCCGTGTTCGCCGCATACGGCGATTTCGCCACGGGCGTTCTGGCCATGCTGGCGCTACTCACGACACGAGTGCGCTCGCTTTTCTGGTTGTTCGTCGTAGCGTTCAATCTCATGGGCGTGACCGACCTCATTGTCGACTACTACAACGCCATCCAGGCAGACCTTCCGGCACATGCGGGTGAGTTCGGCGCTACGTACGCGATTCCAATCATCTATGTGCCACTGCTGATGATTACGCATCTTTCCGCGTTTTATCTGCTGCTGCGCCCGCAGCCCAAGGTGGTCCACGGCTATTGATCCGCGAGAGCAGGCGTATTGCGCATCGTCTAGCGCAGGTGTCACGGTGTTTTACCCGACCGATTTTTCAATGAACGCTGAAAAATAAGCTGGTAAAACACTGCTTCAGGATTCCTATAGCCGATGTGTACCGCAATGGCCGATACAAGCTGTGAGCCGTGCGGTTGACATTACGTCAAGCGTCAATCGAAAGGAAGGCATGAAAATGACACGCGTCCGGGTTCAGAGCTTTACCATCTCGCTTGACGGATATGGAGCGGGTCCGAATCAGGACATCAACAATCCGCTCGGCGTGGGCGGGACAGATTTGCACCAGTGGTTAGTCCCGACCCGTACGTTCCAACGGACCGTGCTTGGTGCCGACGGCGGCACGACGGGGACCGACGACGACTTCGCGGCGCGGGGCTTCAAGAATGTTGGCGCCTGGATTCTCGGAAGAAACATGTTCGGACCGATTCGCGGTTCCTGGCCCGACATGAACTGGAAAGGCTGGTGGGGCGACAACCCGCCCTATCACGTTCCAACTTTCATCCTGACTCATCACGCACGCGCGCCGATCCAGATGGAAGGCGGAACTACATTTCACTTCGTCACGGGCGGTATTCACGAGGCACTTGAGCGGGCGCGCGAAGCAGCCAACGGAATGGATGTGCGCATTGGCGGCGGCGCTAGCACTATCCAGCAATATCTTCGTGCGGGCCTGATCGATGAATTGCACTTCGCTATCTCACCGGTCCTGCTGGGCGCAGGAGAGCGACTGTTCGAGGGGGTTGACGCGCGCGCTCTGGGATACGAATGCGTTGAGTTCGTTGCGACAGAGAAAGCCACGCATGTCGTACTCCGGCGCCAAGGGCACAACGACGCCTGACAACTGCGTGCAGCGGACGGCGCTGCCGCGCCGCCGCATCCGTCAGGGCAACCTAGCGCTTAAATTCCACCGAAACGAAAATCTTCTTACACGGCTCAACAACTTCCCAAGTCCCTTTGAACCCCGCGGGAATCAGGAATCGGTCCCCGGCGCGCACGGTCTTCGCCGTGCCGTCCGCATCCCGAATCACGGACACACCCTCAAGAATCTCGCAGTATTCACTCTCGGTGAAGTTCACCGTCCATTGACCGCAAGCCCCTTCCCAAACACCCGCCGCAAGCTGCCCGCACGGACTGGCAAAATGCGTGTGAACCGATTGCGCGGGATTGCCGGCGAGTACAGCTTCCGCCTTCGGTATGTACTCAACGCTTTCCTTGGCGGGCTGTGAAAAATCTACGATGCTCATAATGTCTCTAATGCAAACAGAGTTAAAGATCGAAGCGTCAAAAAGGACGTGACGCACACACCCACTGCATGCGCCACGCTCAAAAGGCGTCACCTGAGCTCGCCCAGGATCGCTACAGCACAAGAACAGCAACCAAGCTTCAACTTCCCGACTTCAATTGCGCCCACAGCCGGTTTTCAAGCCGCATGATCGGCGCAGGCTGCGGCCGCATCAACGTCATCTTGTTCAGCACGGCCTCAGGCGGATACACGTTCGCGTCCTGCTCGATCGCCGGCGTCACAAACTGTCTTGCCGCCCGATTCGCAGTCGGATAGAAAACTTCGTTGGTAATCGCGGCACTCACTTTCGGGTCTTCGATGTAGTTCATCCACTTCATTGCCGCTTCCGGATGCGGCGCATCTTTCGGAATCACCATCACGTCCATCCATAGCAGACCCGCGTCCTTGATGTTCGAGAACCGTACCTCATACGAACGCTTCGCTTCCGACGAGCGCCGCCGCGCAATGCCCACATCGCCGGAATAGCCGAACGCGACACAGATATCGTTGTTCGCCAGATCGTTGATATAGCCGGACGAATTGAACTGCGTGATATACGGCCGCACTTTCTTCAGCACTTCGTAGGCGGCCTGGTAGTCACCGGGATTGGTGCTGTTCGGGTCCTTATGCATGTACTGAAGCACGGCCGGGAACACGTCCGCTGCCGCGTCGAGGAAAGACACCCCGCAGCTTTTGAGCTTCGAAAGATTCGCCGGGTCGAACAACAGCGACCAGTTATCAACCGGCGCGTCGGCGCCGAGTGCTTTTTTTACGGCCTGAACGTTATAGCCGATGCCGTCGGTGCCCCACGCCCACGGCACCCCATATTGATTGCCGGGGTCGGCATCCGCGATCAGCTTCATCAAACCGGGATCGAGGTTCGCCAGATTCGGCATCTTCGATTTGTCGATCTTCTGATACACGCCTGCTTCGATCTGGCGCGCCATATAACTCGATGTAGGCACAACGATGTCATACCCGGAACTGCCTGCCAGCAGCTTCGCCTGTAACGTGTCGTCGCTATCGTAACTGTCGTATTTCACGGTGATGCCCGATTCTTTTTCGAAGCCGGAGATCGTGTCTTTGGCAATGTAGTCCGACCAGTTGTAGACATTGATCGTCGTGTCCGCTGCGCGTGCAGCGTTCATGGGGGATAAAGCGGCCATCGAGCACAGCATCGTGCCGGTGAGCGAGACAAGCTTGGCATGACGGATCTTCATTCGACTATCTCCTTGATTGCGATCTTCAGTTTTCGCTGCAGCGCAGGCGCGGATGCGCGAGCGTGACAACCCGCACGTCCGTCTACGCCGCACGAATGCGGGCGAGAACGGGACGTGGCGCCGCCTGCCGCGGCGCAAGCGCACAGCAGAGCTAAGTGGGACGTAGACGGACGAGCGCTATGAACCGGCCAACGCTAGCAAGGCAACTTGCAAAGCGCGGACGGACAAACGCATTGCAGGCGTTCAACCGCTAAATAGACGGCTTGATCGCATGCAACACTTGCTCGCGAAAAGAGAAGGGGACTAAGGCAGAAGCGACGCGATTTCGTCAGTTCGCACCCCGATGGCTGCGGGGGCGGCAATGACGTTGTGCCGACGCACGGAGCGCCGCGACAACACGGTATCGATGGACAGGGGGCGGGATGGCGAAGCGCAGTTGCTCCCCTGATGAGCGATCGAGCAGCCGGACAGGAAGGTTCTTTCCCGACCAGGCTGGTATCTCACCAATGGACCACGGACTTTCACGATGGAACCCGAAGCGACGTTGAATAGAAGTCCTCGCTGATGCAGATCGACCCGTTCTGCGAGAACCACCAGACTGCCGCTCTAGGATATATGAGCCATTATTTTCGTCAAAGGATTTTCTGACACTGCGCCGTCACAGTGATGCGCAGTGGAATGCGTTCATGCGAGCGCATGCTTGAACAGGCATGGCTCGCGTCGCACGACATGGCGGCAGATAACGTTGGCGTTTTATTGACCGTCCATTGGCGCGGGCTGAGCCGCCGGCGCAGCAGGTGCGGTCGTGCCGGTTTGCGACGATCCGTTTGCCGAAGAACCATAGCCGGTCGTGTCATGTTGTGCGGCTACACGTGCTTCGGCTGCCTGAATGTCCCCGGGGTAGGTTGAATCACCCGAGGCGGCCGGATTGTAGCCGGCCTGTTCAATCTGGATCAATTGCGCTTTGACTTCCGCACGGGTCAGCGGCTGTTCCGTCTGTGCGAACGAAGCCACCGGGGCGGCGATAACAACGACCAGTGCGATTGCCTTGATCAGCGATTTCATGATGCTTCCCTCCGAGAATTGTTTTATCCGGCGCCGCAACGCGGGTTGGGCGGCCTGTGAACGATTCTAGGAAGCGGGGGTTCCAGGGCAAACCCCTAAACGGGTAATTCAGTCTTGCTGCAAATGATAAGTCGGGGTTATGTAATGCTCTTCCTAAGATACGGGGAATTACTTCAGAGTCCAGAACGTACGCCCACTCGATATGCGGTGGTCTGGCGATAGGTGTTGCCGGGCCGCACGATAACCTGCTCCTGTTCAGTCATATTGACTTCGTTCGGAAAGCCGCCGGCTTCGAGACACAGCCCGGCGTGCGGCTGGTAGGCGATGCCGCCGCGTCCTATGTCGCCGTTTAACGAATTGCCGGTATAGAACTGTAAACCGCGCTGATCGGTTGAAACGGTCAGCTCGCGTCCGCTGCCGGGGTCGTATGCGCAGGCTACCTGGCGCACTTGCGGCTCGCGCCCGGCCGTGGCGGCGTCAGATGTGCGGTGCAGGACGTAGCAGTGGTCGAACCCGCCGGCTCTGGCAAGCTGCGCATGCGGCCAATCGAGCCGTGCGCCGATCGGCGCGCTCTGCCGGAAGTCGAACGCATTGCCCGCGACTTCTGCCAGGTCGCAAGGGATCATCGATGTATCCACTTCGAAGAACCGCTCGGCGTCGATCGACAGCACGTGGCCGCGTATATCGGCCCCGCGCCGGCCCGTCAGATTGAAGTATGGATGACTCGTCAGATTGAGTGGCGTCGCCGCGTCCGTCATGGCTTCGTAGGCGATCGTCAAGGTGCCGTCGTCGTCGAGTGTGTAACGCACCTGCACCGTCACGTTGCCCGGAAAGCCGGCGTCGCCTTCGGGCGATTCAAGCCGCATGAGCAGCGCGCCGTTATCTTCGCTCACGTCCCATAGTGCGCGATGAAAACCTTGTGTGCCGCCATGCAGCAGATTCGCGCCTTCATTGCGATCGAGCGTGTACTCGATACCGTCGAGCGTGAAGCGCGCATCGGCAATGCGATTTGCCCAGCGGCCGATCAATCCGCCCATGTAGGTCGTGGCCGCAAGGTACTCAGCGGGCGTGTCGTGGCCTAGCAGAATGTCGCCGAGCCGGCCTGCGCGGTCCGGTGCATGCCACGAAACCAGGGTCGCGCCCAGGTCGCTAATCGCGACTTTCATGCCGTGCGCGTTGCGCAGCGTGAAGAGCCGCACGGGATCGCCGCCGGGCAGCGCGCCCCATGGCTCGGAAGAAAGAGGTGCAATGCTGATCATGTGGTCGGTGGAGATAAAGGATGAAAGGCATGCTCAGCCAGGCGCTGCGGTCGAATTCGCACGTTCCTGATATTCGCGCGGCGTACAGCCGAGTTCGCGGCGAAACACCGCGTACATGTATTGCAGCGACGTGAACCCGCAACGGATCGCCACCTCCGCGCTCGAGGCATCGCGCGCGGCAAGCAGCGCTTTGGCGACATCGAGCTTGTGGCGCAGGATTTCCTGATGCACGGTGCACTGCCGCTCGCGCCGGAAGTACTCTTCGAGCGACGATCGCGACACGCCCACGTAATCAGCAACCTGTTCGGTGCGAATGCCCTGGCACGCGTACTGGCGGATGAAGTGCCGCGCGCGCATCACATAGGGACTCGCGAGCGGCTGGTGCCTGGTCGACTCGAGCACGTTGATGCCGACCGGCGGTACGAGAATGCGCCGCCCCGGGAAACGCGCGCCGTGCAGCATCTGATGCAGCAAGTGAGCGGCGGTGCGGCCCATTTCCTCGGTGCCCTGAATCACGGAGGAAAGCGGAATGCGGGTCAAGGTACGCGTGAGCGGATCGTTGTCGATGCCGATAATCGCCACCTGTTCCGGCACGGGAATGCCCGCGATCAAACAGGCCTGCAGCAGATGCCGCGCGCGGGCGTCGGTGACGGCGACGATGCCGACCGGTTTCGGCAACTGATTCAGCCACGCAGTGAGCTGCTCGGTGGCCTGATTCCATGACGGCGCGCTGGTGGACAGGCCGCGATAAATTTCGGTGCCTATCTGCGCGGCGCTGTGGCCGTCCGCGCTGCGCAGGTGAGCGAACGCCAACTCGCGTTGCTGCGCCCAGCGATTTTCCTGCGCTTGCGGAAGGCTGTACAACGCGAAATGTTCGAGGCCCGCGCCGATCAGATGCGTGTAGGCGAGCGAAACGAGCTTGGCGTTATCGGTTGCGATATAGGGTAAGTCCGGAGGGTAGTGCGCCGGATCTTCAAACGATGAACCGACCGCGACCACCGGCAATGGACAGTCACGCAGCGCTTCGCCCACTGCGGGATCGTCGAAATCCGCGATGATGCCGTCGCCGTCGAATTGCTCGATACCTGTTAGCCGGCAGCGGAAATCTTCTTCGAGAAAGAGATCCCAGGCTACGCGCGTCGACAGCAGGTAATTGCCGATGCCGGTGATGATCTCGCGGTCGTAGACCTTGTTCGCGTTGAACAGCAGCGCGATCCGATGGGTCGTCTGTGGTGTTTGCGGACGGGTCATGGCATGGGCGGCGGGCGGATCGGCAGGACTCGCGGCGCCTTCGTCTCCTGTTGGGTGCGCACGGCGTGCGCGCTGAGGGCGGCACTGTTTTTAAGCGTCTGGTTATTCTAGGCCGCGAAGCGCGCGCGGGTGTGAAACAAACGCGTGGGCACTAAGAAACATTAAGCGTGCTGTGCAATTTCGCAATTGCCGATGCATCTGGCAAGCGGCAGCATGGCGTCACCTTGTCAACCGGCGCGGCGATGCCGTACGGGTTGCAGTGCAGCATAAAACAGGAGACGCTGATGTCGTATTTCGAACATATTCCCGCGATTCGCTACGAGGGTCCGCAATCGGATAACCCGCTTGCGTATCGCCATTACGACAAGAGTAAGCGCGTACTCGGCAAGACGCTCGAGGAACATCTGCGTATCGCCGTGTGCTACTGGCATACGTTCGTGTGGCCGGGCGTCGATATCTTCGGGCAAGGAACGTTTCGGCGTCCATGGCAGCAAGCCGGCGACGCGATGGAGCGGGCGCAGCAAAAAGCGGATTCCGCATTTGAGTTTTTCTCGAAGCTCGGCACGCCGTACTACACGTTTCACGATACCGACGTCGCGCCGGAAGGCGATAGCCTGAAAACCTATAGCGAGAACTTCACGCGTATCGCCGACTATCTCGCCCGCAAGCAGCAGGATACCGGCATCAAATTGCTGTGGGGCACGGCGAATCTGTTCTCGCATCCGCGTTATGCGGGGGGTGCCGCGACCAGTCCCGATCCGGAGATTTTCGCGTTTGCCGCCACGCAGGTTCGTCACGCGCTCGACGCGACGCAACGACTGGGTGGTGAAAATTATGTGCTGTGGGGTGGCCGCGAAGGCTACGACACGCTGCTCAATACCGACCTTGTTCGCGAGCGCGATCAGCTTGCCCGTTTCCTGCATATGGTGGTCGAGCATAAACACAAGATCGGCTTCAAAGGCGCTTTGCTGATCGAGCCGAAGCCGCAGGAGCCGACCAAGCATCAGTACGACTACGACGTGGCCACCGTACATGGTTTCCTGCTGCAACACGGGTTGGAGAAAGAGATTCGCGTGAACATCGAGGCCAATCATGCGACCCTTGCCGGCCACTCGTTTCATCACGAGATCGCCACGGCTTATGCGCTTGGGATTTTCGGCAGCGTCGACGCGAATCGCGGCGATCCGCAGAACGGCTGGGATACGGACCAGTTTCCGAATAGCGTCGAAGAACTGACGCTGGCCTTCTATGAAATTCTGAAGCACGGCGGCTTCACGAGTGGCGGTATGAATTTCGACGCAAAAGTACGACGGCAGAGCGTCGACCCGGAAGATCTGTTCTTCGGTCACATTGGCGCAATCGATAATCTGGCGCTCGCCGTCGAGCGGGCGGCGACGCTGCTCGAGAACGACCGGCTCGAACAGTTCAAGCGGCACCGCTATGCGGGCTGGGATTCGGAATTCGGCCGCAAAATTCTCAAGGGCGAGTATTCGCTCTCCACGCTGGCCACGGACGCATTGACGCGCGGCCTGAATCCGCAGCACACGAGCGGCCGGCAGGAGCAGTTGGAAAACGTCGTGAATCAGGCGATTTATAAGGACCGTTGAATGGCAGTCACGAAGTAACGCTTTCAGAATCACGTAGTACGACATAAACATCGCGCGGCCACGCTGACCGCGCGAGTAGAGAAGCTTTGGTTTGTCGCTTGTCCGGTTCTGTGGCTCGCAGCGCAGACCGTCCAATCCGGTATTCAGGCTATCAGAACAAGGAGTGAGACATGAAATTCGCAACGCGCCGTACCCTACTGAGTTCGCTTGTGTGTGGAGCCGTGCTTGCCAGCCTGTCGCTTGCCGCGCCGCTCGCGCACGCAAGCAAGGACCACCCCGAAATTGGTTTCTGTATCGACGATCTGCGTGTCGAGCGCTGGTCGCGCGATCGGGACTACTTCGTTGCAGCTGCAGAAAAGCTGGGCGCCAAGGTGTCGGTGCAGTCCGCCGATGCGAGCGAAGAGCGGCAGATCTCGCAGATCGAGAATCTGATCTCGCGCGGCGTCGACGTGATCGTGATCGTACCGTTCAATTCGAAGACGCTCGGCAATGTTGTCGCAGAGGCCAGAAAGGCCGGCATCAAGGTCGTTTCGTATGACCGCCTGATTCTCGACGCGAATGTAGACGCCTATATTTCCTTCGACAACGAGAAGGTCGGTGAACTGCAAGCCCAAGGTGTTTATAACGCGCAACCGAAGGGCAATTACTTCCTGCTCGGCGGCGCGCCGACCGACAACAACGCGAAGATGCTGCGTGAGGGTCAGCTCAAAGTGTTGAAACCCGCGATAGACAAGGGCGATATCAAGGTCGTCGGTCAGCAGTGGGTGCCGGAGTGGAGCGCGTCGACAGCGCTGCGTATTGTTGAAGATGCGCTCACGGCGAACAACAACAAGATCGATGCGATCGTCGCCTCGAACGACGGCACGGCGGGCGGCGCGATCCAGGCGCTCGCTGCGCAGCACATGGCCGGCAAGGTGCCGGTTTCGGGGCAGGATGCGGATCTTGCGGCCGTTAAGCGCGTGATTGCCGGCACTCAGACCATGACCGTGTACAAGCCGCTGAAACTGATCGCGAGTGAAGCGGCGAAACTCTCAGTCGCGCTGGCGAAGGGCGAAAAGCCCGCCTTCAATGCCCAGTACGACAACGGTAAGAAGAAGGTCGACACGGTGCTTTTGCAACCTACATTGCTCACCAAGAGCAACGTCGATGTGGTCGTCAAGGACGGCTTCTACACCCAGGCCCAGCTCGCGAGCCAATGAGCGTAACGTGCGCGTAGTTCAAGCCGACGTGCCTGGCATGCGCCAGGCACGTCGGCACGAGCGCGCGCCCTGTAGCGAGGCATAGCGAATGAGTGAACCATTACTGACGATGCGCGGCATCGTCAAAGCATTTTCCGGTGTGAAGGCACTCGATAGCATCGACCTGACGGTGGCGCCAGGCGAGTGCGTGGGCTTGTGCGGAGAGAACGGCGCAGGAAAATCGACGCTGATGAAAGTGCTCTCCGGCGTCTATCCCCACGGCACGTGGGACGGCGAAATAATCTGGGAAGGCCAGCCGCTGAAAGCCGCGAGCATAAGGGACACGGAACGTGCGGGCATCATCATCATCCACCAGGAATTGATGCTGGTGCCGGAGCTTTCGGTTGCGGAGAATATCTTTCTCGGCAACGAGATCACGCTGTCGGGCGGCAGAATGAATTACGCCGCCATGTATCAGCGTGCCGATGAGTTGCTGCGCGAACTCGGCATCAGCGGAATCAATTCCGCACAACCGGTGATGAACTACGGCGGTGGCCATCAGCAGCTGATCGAAATCGCGAAGGCATTGAACAAGCGCGCGAAGCTGCTGATTCTCGATGAACCTTCTTCGTCGCTGACGGCTACGGAAATACACATCTTGCTGGATATCGTGCGTGATCTGAAACGGCGCGGTGTCGCCTGCGTGTATATCTCGCACAAGCTCGACGAAGTCGCGGCCGTGTGCGACACGATCAGCGTGATTCGCGACGGCCGCCATGTCGCAACCGAACCAATGCACGCGTTGACTACCGACCGCATCATCTCGCTGATGGTGGGCCGTGAGATCAAGAATCTGTTCCCGCGTGAGCCGCATCCGATCGGCGAGGTGATCTTCGAAGCCCGCCATGTGACCTGTTTCGACGTCACCAATCCGCGCCGCAAGCGTGTGAACGATGTGTCCTTCGCGCTACGACGCGGTGAGATCCTCGGCGTTGCCGGTCTGGTTGGCGCAGGGCGCACGGAGTTGATGGAGGCGATCTTCGGTGCGTATCCGGGGGTGAGCGAGGCGAGCGTGGTGATGGACGGCAAGCCATTGAAAATTCGCGCGCCGGTCGATGCGATTCGCGCCGGCATCGGCATGGTGCCGGAAGATCGCAAGCGTCATGGCATCGTGCCGGGACTGAGCGTCGGCCACAACATTACGCTTGCGGTGTTGCAACGCTTCGCGAAGGGCGGTCGGATCGATTCCGCCGCCGAACTCGATACGATTCATACGGAGATGAAGCGGCTTTCAGTGCGCGCGGCGCATCCGATGCTTTCGATTGCGAGTCTATCGGGCGGCAATCAGCAGAAGGCCGTGCTGACGCGCATGCTGCTCACGGATCCGAAAGTGCTGATCCTCGACGAACCGACCCGCGGCGTCGACGTCGGCGCGAAATACGAAATCTACAAACTGATCTTTCAGCTGGCACAGCGAGGCATGGCGATCGTGATGGTGTCGTCCGAACTGCCCGAAGTGCTCGGTATCAGCGATCGCGTGCTGGTGATCGGCGAAGGCGAATTGCGCGGCGACTTCGTCAACGACGGCCTCACGCAAGAGGACATTCTCAGCGCCGCGATTCGTCCTGTGCAGCGATCCACGAACCCAACCGCAGCGAGTGCCGCATGACTCCCGACGTTACTTCCCAACCCGCAGAAGGCGCCGCGCCACGTGGCGCGTTCGGTGGTACGCAACGCGTTCAGCAACTGTTCGCGCGTTACAAGATTCTCGCGTTGCTGATTGCCGTGGCCGTGATCTGGATTTTCTTTTCCTTTCTGACACACGGCGCGTTCGTGACGCCGCGCAATCTGTCGAATCTGCTGCGGCAGATGTCGATTACCGGCATGCTCGCGTGCGGCATGGTGTTCGTAATCATCGCGGGCGAGATCGATCTGTCGGTCGGCTCCTTGCTGGGTCTGCTTGGCGGCGTCGCGGCCATTCTCGATGTGAACCGGCACTGGCCGATCGGCGTCACCGTGCCGCTGGTGATGCTGCTAGGTGTGCTCGTTGGCATGTTCAACGGCTGGTGGTCGACCTACCGGCGTGTGCCTTCGTTCATTGTCGGTCTGGGCGGCATGCTCGCGTATCGCGGCATTCTGCTCGGTGTCACGGGTGGCTCGACGATCGCACCCGTCTCAGACGGCTTCGTATTTATCGGCCAGGGATATCTGCCGCGTCTTGCGGGCGATACGCTGGCGGTTGTGCTGTTCGTGGTGCTGGCCTTTCTCACGGTGCGGCAACGAAGCAATCGTGAGCGGTATAAATTGCGCGTGGTGCCGATCTGGCAAGACGTAGTGAAAGTGGTGGGCGCGGGCGTGATTCTGGCCGCGTTTGTCGCCACGCTCGATCGTTACGGCGGAATTCCCGTGCCGGTTCTGCTGCTGCTCGCGTTGTTGGGTATTTTCACGTGGATCGCGACGCAGACCGTTTTCGGGCGGCGCATCTATGCGGTGGGTTCCAACCTGGAAGCAACCCGGCTCTCCGGTGTGAATACGAACCGTGTGAAGCTGGCGATCTTCGCGCTGATGGGGCTGATGTGCGCGTTCGCCGGCATCGTCAATACGGCGCGGCTCGCGGCGGGCTCGCCGTCGGCAGGATCGATGGGCGAACTCGATGCGATCGCCGCATGCTTTATCGGCGGAACGTCGATGCGCGGCGGTTCTGGAACGGTGTATGGCGCGCTGATCGGCGCGCTGGTGATGGCCAGCCTGGATAACGGCATGTCGATGCTCGACGTCGACGCTTACTGGCAGATGATCGTGAAAGGCAGCATTCTGGTGCTGGCTGTGTGGATCGATGTCGTGTCGGGGTCGAATCGGCGGTGAGGTATCCGTAGGATAGTCGCGAAAATAGCAAAGGCGTTTCGGAGGTCGAAGCCGTGGCCGATGGTCGATTCGCGGTGACAAAGCGGAGGCGCATCGGCCGTCGTAGGCGTTGGCTGAGATCTCCAATAAAAAAATAGAAACGTCTGATTGCTCATACCGGGTGCACTGTTTAGGCTTCTTGCAACCGGCGATTGATGGAACGCAATGCGCCGGCTGGTGGCGTCGGAAGGTTATGCATAACGTAAACGTCGACGGCAATCGACGAACGAACCTAACCTGCCCGAACTAGAACTTTGTCAACTCCTCGATCACGGGTCTCCCCAGACCTCGAAGCCTATATGGCACGTGGCGACGCGTACTTCGCCGGGAAGCGTCTACCGGAAGCAATCGATGCCTATAAGGAAGTGCTGGCGCTGGAGCCGCAGCACGTGAATGCGCTTCATCGTGCGGGACTTGCATCTTTCCTCGACAATCAGATGGTGCAAGCTGGCGAATTTCTGAGCCGGGCCTTGCTGGTGGCTCCGGATCGCGCAGATATTTGGGAGCAGCGTGGATTGCTTGCGGCTTTGGCGGAAGACTGGATAGCGGCCGAAGCGTTTTATCATCGCGCGCTTAGTCTGACGGGCAGCACCGCCACTCTTCACCGGAATCTCGGTGATTGTCTACGATCGTCGTTGCGGCTCGCCGAGGCAAAGGCTCACTACATCAAGGCGCTTGAACTTGAACCCGGATTGCACCACGCCGCTCGCGCGCTGGCAGAGATCTGCACGGAGCTCGGGCAGTTCGCTGACGCCGCGAACTATTGGACTCGCGCATGGGCGCTCGATTCAACCAGCTTGCCCGATGGGCTCGCCTTGATTCTGGCGCTGGCGAAGATTGGCCGTCGTAGCGATATTGAGCCGGTGGTCGAAGCAATGCGCTGCGCGTTCGCATCGAATGCCGACGCCCTTAAAGAACTGTCGTACACGTTGAACTGCGCCCGCTGTTTCGGCGAGGCGATCAGCATAGCCAAACAGGGACTCGCCGCCGATCCGAAGAATGAGCAGTTGCATCTCAATGCGATGTACGGCTTTGACGCCCTCGTGGACCTTCCCGGATTGCGGTCGCAGTGTATCGAGGCGGTAAGGAATCTTCCGGACAATGCCTTGATGCAATACGTCCTGGCGACTTTGGAACTCAAGTTCGGTGAGTTCGAGCAGGGCTGGAAGCGATGGAAATGGCACAAAAGAACGCCGTATTTCCGCGACCCGGTGCGCCCGGATTTCCCCGAATGGAATGGGGAGGCCGTTGCCGGCTGCAAGTTTCTCCTCGTCAAGGAACTGGGACTTGGAGATCAAATCCAGTTTCTTCGTATGGCGCATTGGCTGCATCGGCAAGGAGCCACCGTGGATGTGTGGGTTGACGCTCCGTTGAACGAGGTCGCTCGTAGCGCAAGCGGCGTTCATGCGGTATGGACCGAGCTGCCGCCAGGGCCTTATGACTACTTCTGCCACATGATGAGGATGCCGGAGTATATGAAGCTGGCTTTGTCGATGCTTCCTCTGGCCATGCCCTATATCGCCGCTGCGCCAGAAAAAATTCATCGGTGGCAGGCGTATCTTGACGACGGCGCGCGGGACAAGTTGTGCGCGAAGAACCGGCGCGTCGGACTGGTATGGGCGGGCGATCCCAACCATCCGTTCGATCATCGGAGATCAGTCAAACTGGACATGCTAAGGCCCTTGCTCGGGCAGCCCGGCGTAACTTGGTATTCGGTGCAAAAAGGTTATCTTGAACGCGAGAGCGAGGATCTGGCGAACGAGTTCGACTTACACACGCTGGGCCCCGACATCAACGATTTTGCCGATACGCTGGCTATTCTTCAGACGCTCGACCTGCTCATTACGGTTGATACGTCAGTCGCTCATCTTGCCGGCGCGGCGGGACTTCCTGTCTGGGTACTGCTGCCTGCCCATTCGGATTGGCGGTGGATGCTCGATAGAGCGGACAGTCCATGGTATCCGTCGATGCGGTTATTCCGGCAACGCAAACTCGGCGAGTGGGGTCCGGTCGTTGAGGAGGTACGGCAGGCGTTGGGCGCCTGGTGCGATACGTCCGCAATCCAGGCGTGAGCCAAGCCGGCTCAATTCGCCAACATCTCCACAACCGCAACCACCACCGTGAAAACGCCAATGCAGCCGCCCAACGTGGCTGCGCCTTGCATGAAGTTCGACATACGTGCCCCGTAACGAGTAGTTGAAGGCTTATATTTAACCTCAATTGAAAGGTAAAAGAAAGCTTGTCAAAAATAGCGATTTACCCGGATAGGTCAGGGTAGTGTCGGCGCGGCGGCCTTGGCCGGTACCACGGCACCCGGCGTTGCAGCGTCCGACCCGGCTCCCGGCACCGTACGCGCATCCGTTTCCCATCCGCCGCCGAGTGCGAGGAACAGGTTGACCTGATCGACCGCCACCTGACCTTCGGCTGCCGCCACCTGAGACCTCGTTGAAGTCAGTGTGCGCGTCGCATCCAGATCCGAAATGAACGACTCGCGTCCGGCGAGATACAGCCGATGCGTTTCATCCGCCGATTGGGCCGCCGACTTCAGCGCGGCACGCAACGCGTCGGCGCGGGTGGCGTCGGACGCATAGGTCGCGAGGCTGGTTTCGGTTTCGCGCAACGCGGTCAGCACGACGCCATCGAATTTCGCCAGCGCGACGTTGCTCGACGCTTCCGCTTCGCGCACGCGGCCGCGCGCGCCATTCGTCGGGAAGGTCCAACTGATCAGCGGACCGAACGCCCAGCGCGCCGTCGGCGAGGTGCCGAGGTCTTCCAGAACCCCCGTCAAACCTGCCGATGCGCCGATGCTCACACTCGGATACAACGCGCCCGTCGCGACGCCGATCCGCGCCGTCGAAGCGGCCAGTTGACGCTCGGCCTCGCGCACGTCCGGACGGCGTTTGAGCAGCGCGGCGCCGTCGCCGATCGGAATCGGCTGACGGATCTGCGGCAGCGTGTTGCAGGCGAGCACGGCCGGCGGCAGATCGGACGGTGCGCGCGCGAGCAGTGCGGCGAGCCGGTATTGGGCAATCTGGCGGCGCGCCGTGTAGCGGGGAATATCCGCTGCGAGCGTATCGACCTGGGTCTGGTTACGCGTCACATCGGGCTGATTGCCGCGGCCCGCGTCGCGCAATCGGCGCGACACGTCCGCGCGCTGCTTCTGCAGTGCCAGCGACTGCTGCGCGATCTTGAGTTCCTCGGCGGCCGAGCATTGGTCGACGTAAGAGCGCACCACATCCGCGACCACGCTGATCCGTGCGAGATCGCCGGCTGCCTGCACGGCTTCCGTGTCTGCCGACGCCGCTTCGACGCCGCGCCGCAGCTTGCCGAACAGGTCGATTTCGTACGAAATGCTGATGCCGATGTCGCCTTCATTCACGACCGGCAGCTTCTCGGTCAGCAGATACTGCTCGGCCGACTCCTGCGCGCGTTGGATGGCTGCCGAGGTCTTGCCGGAAAAGCCGCCTTGCGCTTGTGCTACGCCCAGCGCTTCACGCGACCGTGCGAGGTTCGCCGCGGCGACACGCAAGTCGGTGTTCGATTTCAGCGCTTCGTCGACGAGGCTGTTCAGCACCGGATCGTCATAGAGCTTCCACCAGATAGCGGGGACGGTCTGCCGCGTGGTCAGCCTGGCATCGGCGCCCTCGATCGGCGCATTGGCAAGCGGGGCGTTGACCAGTGCCTTCTTCGGCAACGCGTAATTGGGGCCGACGTTCATGCAGCCGCTGAGCGCGACGGCTAATGGCAGCAGCGGCAGGAGCGGCAGCAGCGGCAATAAGGGCAGCGTGCGCGACGGCTTCATTGCGATGCGCCCGACGTGACGGCTGCGGACGCCGGTTGAGTAGCAGATGCAGCAGGCGTAGCGGACGCAGCAGGCGTAGCCGAAGCATCCACCGCACCCGAAGCGCCCGTAGCCGGGCGCCGCTTGCCGCTCAGCGACAGATCGAGCACCGACACCGTTGCCGTGCGTCCGGCGATCAGGCGGAAATCGGCGGGGACTTCGTCCAGCGCAACCCGCACGGGAATCCGTTGCGCGAGCCGCACCCAACTGAACGCCGGGTTCACGTTCGGCAGCAGGTTCGAGCCTTGCGTGCGGTCGCGGTCCTCAATCCCCGCGACGATGCTTTGCACGTGACCGCGCAGCACATTCGGCTCGCCCATTACCTGAATATCGACCGGCTGGCCGATGTCGATACCGCGCAGCTTGGTCTCTTCAAAGTAACCGTCGACGCGGAACGAATGCATATCCACGACCGACAGCACCGGCCGGCCCGCGGAGACGAATTCGCCGGCGCGCGGCGCGCGGTCGTTCAGATAGCCGTCGACCGGACTCACGATCGTAGTGCGTTGCAAATTCAGTTTGGCGGTGTCGATCGCGACGTTCGCATCGGCGAGTGCGGCCTCCGCCGTTTCGACCCGCGAGCGGCTTTCTTCGGCGACTTCCGCAGCAACGAGATTGCCGAGCTTGCGGTTACGGGCGTCTTCGCGGCGCGCCTGATCGAGGGTGGCGCGGCGTTGTTCCGCGGTGGCCTGCGCCTGGCGCAGCGCGAGCGCATAGCGGGCCTGGTCGATGACGAACAGCACCTGACCTTGCTTGACCAACTGGTTGTCGGCTACCTCGACCGATGAGATCAGCCCCGAGATATCCGGCGCGACCTGGATCACGTCGGCGCGCACGTGCCCGTCGCGGGTCCACGGTGCGAACATGTAATAGGCGACCAGTTTCCACAGCACGAAGGCCGCGACCACGACGACGATCAGGGTCAGCAGAATCTGACCGACGGAGAACCAGGTTTTTTTCACGTTATTAGTCTGTGCGAAACGACGACGACAAGGCCCAGCACCAGCACATAGATGCCGAGATCGAAGATGGAACGGTGCCAGACGAAGCGGTAAAAGCCGGCGCGCGCGAGCACCGTGCGGATCGCCAGGTTGATCAGATAGGCGATGAACATCAGCACCAGCACGGCCGGCACGAACACGCCGAAGATATCGATTTCACCGATCATCGCGGGAGCTGGCCAGGGGGTGAATGGGGGCGGGACGGGCGCATCAGGCAGCGGCCTCCGGTTCGGGCGGCGTGGGTGTGATTAGCGTGGCCGGAAACAGCGAAAGACGCAAGCCGACCAGTGCGTGCAAGGCCTCGCGCAAATGGCGCGCCGAGGTTTGCGAGGTCGGGCTTGGCGCGCTGGCATTCGCGAGACCTTGTGCGGTGACGCGCGTCACCGCGGCGTCGATCAATGAGCGCAGACTCTCCGGCACCGGTTGGCGTACCCGTTGGTCCACGCACATTTCGAAGTACTGGCGCACGTCGTCGAGGACGAGATCGATCGCGCCTGGCGCTTCTCCGCCGAGCTTGCGGGTCAGGCGGCGCAGATCGAGCGCGTTGAAGGCAATCCGCAGATCGCGAAAGCTCTCGATCGACGGATGGCGATGGTCGTCCGTGGCCGCAAGGCGCGGGATCAACTGCATCAGGCGGTCGAGCATGCGCGCGGCGAGGTTGCGCGGGTCTTCGATGGGTCGGGTTGACGCCGTCAGCGCCACGTCGGCCCAGCTCGAGCGCAACAGCCGCGAGGCCGCGAGTTCGGCGCCGAACGGCCGCGTCACGCGGGTCCACAGATAGGCATACAGCAAGCCTGCGAGGCCCGCGAGATTGCTGTTCAGGAAGATCAGGAAGTTGGCCGAGTAAGCGTCCTGAATGCTGATGAAGGTGGCGGTATTGACGGCCACCAGCACCGTCACCATGTTGAACGCCGGACGCGGAATCAAGGTGCCCACCAGAATGAACGGCGCGGCGAACATAATGACCAGCATCGGGAAGTCGTGCACGTGCGGCAGCACGGCGAACAGATAGATGCCGGCGGCCACCACGCTGATCGCCGTGGCCACGAAGAACCTGAACACCATCGGCGCGGGTTCGTCGAGCGCGGCGAAGAAGCAGCAGGCGACCGCCGCCAGCGTCACGGCACTGGCGCCGTCCGCCCAGCCCGAACTGATCCACAGACTGCACGCAATGACCACTGCGGCGCCGGCTGACGCTGTCGAAAACAGCATGATGCCGCGATCGAAGAAGCGCTCGGTGCCCCCCAGCCGCCAATGCCGGAAACGTGGCCGCCATGAGCCTTCCTCGCGCGTGATGATGATGCGCAGCGAGCGGCAGTCCTGCCAGACGTCGATCACCTGTTTCATACGCCACAGCGCGTTCGACAGCAGCGCACCGTCCCAGGCCGCGAGTGCGGCAGGCGGCGGTTGCATGGCGGCAATGCGCTCGCGCAAGGCGTTGGCGGTCGCGTCGGGGTGATAGCCCCCGCTGGCGGCGGGCAGCGGTGTGTTGAACCATTTGATGACGTCGTTGAGCAGCGCTTCGAGACCCTCTGGCCAGGTTTGCCGCCCGCTGTTGTAGAGCGCGACCAGCGGATCGGCCAGCGCCGACATCATCGGCAGCAGCAACTGCATGCGCCCGCGCAACTCGTGGGCGCGGGCCAGGATATCCGGCCGCGTGTGGTCGTAAGCAAGCTGGCTCAGGAGCAGTTCGAGACCGTTGATCGTGGCGGCGATCCGTTGGCGGGCTCCTGAAATCGCCGCGCCGGCGATGCGCCCGGACAGCGTTTCGGTCGCATAGAACGCGGCGTCGCGAAACCACGCATCGGTCCGCTCGATAATAGTCGGGGCGAGCCGGCTGGGAAACAGCGAACTGCCGACAATGCTCGCGCACACAATGCCAAGCGTGATCTCTTCAGTGCGGCTGATCGCCAGATCGAACACGCCGCCGGGATCCGTCACCGAAGGCAGCGCGATGATCGGCATGGTGTAGGCCGCCAGCATGAACACGTAACTGCGCGCGGTGCGGTCGGCCACCGCCAGATACAGCAGCGTGCCGGTCCACAACGCGACGATCACGCTGAACAGATACGGCGATTCGACGAACGGCGGTACTAGCAGCACGGCGGCCGACGCGCCGAGCGCGGTGCCGAGCGCACGATAGAGCGCCTTGGAGCGGGTCGCGCCGACAAACGGATTCGATACGATGTAGACGGTGGCCATCGCCCAGTACGGCCGTGGCAACTCGAGCGCGAGACCGATGTAGAGCGCGATCATCGCTGCGGCAAACGTTTTGACGGAGAACAGCCAGTCGCGGACGGAAGGGTAGACCATGAGCCGTTACTCGGAGTCTCTGGCGTTGTGCGGCGTGGTTGTGTCGGCCGTGAAAGCGGCCAGTACCCGCAAGGTCGCTTCGAGATCGCTGCGGGAAATACCTTTCAAAGCTTGCGCCCGCAACGTATTAAGCTCTTCTTCCATTTTTGCGGTGACAGCGCGGCCCTCGTCGGTGAGCACCACGGTCTTGGCGCGGCGGTCTTCGGGATCTTCGTCGCGGCGCATCAGGCCGGCCGCGCACAGTTGATCGAGCAGCCGCACGAGCGACGGCCCTTCAATACCGATGTGATCGGCCAGCGTGACCTGCCGCACCGCTTCGCCGAGACGACTGGCGGTCAGGAGCGGCGTGGCGCACGCTTCGGAAACGTTGAAGGCCGCGAGCACGCCGTGACTCGTGCGCCGCCATTTTCTGGCAGCGACGACCAGGGTGCTGCTGACGGTGCGGCGCAGGGCATCGAGATTCGACATGGCCGGTATTGTATGGCCAAAATATTCGTTAGCAAACTATTGAATTGGGGATTTTTGCGAGGGATGGATTCGTCAGCAGTTTGCAGGCGCGCTGTGACAACTTCTCGACAGGCGCGTGCGACCTCGTTCAGGCCGCGAGGCCGAGCCGTACGGTACGTGCCAGATCGTCGAGCCGGAATGGTTTTCGCAAGATCGTGCAGCGCTTGACCGCGAGGCCCGAAATATCCACGTCCGCGTAACCGGTTGCGAGAATCACGGGCAGATCTTCGCGCATCTTGCGCGCCTCGGCGATCACGTCGATGCCGTTCATGCCGGGCATCGCGAAATCGACCATCAACAGGTCGGGATTGTCGTCCTTCAAGCGGTTCAGCCCGGCCCGGCCATCCGCCGCTTCCGTCACGGTATAGCCGAGTCCTCTCAGACAATCGACCAGCATTGCGCGCACCTCGCTGTCGTCTTCGACCACCAGCACACGTTGTACGCCCACCGCGTTCTCTTCGACAGCGGATGCCGCTTCGATTGGCGGGGTTACGCGCTTGCGCAACGGCAACCAGATCTCCACCGTGGTGCCGATGCCTTCCTCGCTGAACAGGCGCGCGGAGCCGCCGGCTTGACGCGCGATTCCGTAGACCTGGCTCAAGCCGAGCCCCGTGCCCTTGCCGATAGGCTTGGTGGTGAAGAACGGATCGAACACCCGCGAGACAATGTCAGGCGGCATGCCCGATCCGGTGTCGGTGACTTCGATCACGACATAGCGGCCGGGTTCGAGGGTTTCATCGGGAGCCGAGCGTTCCTTCACGTGGATGCTCAACTGGCCGCCGCCGGGCATCGCGTCGCGCGCGTTGATCGCCAGATTGAGAATAGCTAGCTCGAGCTGATTGGCATCGGCCTCCGTCCACATCTCTTCGTAATCGGATTCGTTGACGTAATGGATGCCCGAACCGAGCGACACAGTGACGATGTCGCGCATGCCGTGCAGCAGCGCGACCACGTCCACCGCCTTCAGATCGAGATTGCTGTTGCGTGAGAACGTCAGCAACTGGCCCGTCAGTTTCGCGCCCCGCTCGGTCGCGCGTTTGACGGTGGCGGCCATTGCGCGAATGCGCTCGTCGCTGCCGGCCCGCGCGATCAGTTCCGAGTTGACCATGATGACGTTCAGCAGATTGTTGAAGTCATGCGCGATGCCGCCGGTGAGTTGTCCGAGCGCTTCCATCTTCTGTGACTGAACCAGCACCGCCTGTACTTTGGCGCGCTCGTGAATCTCCGTCATCAGCCGGTTGTTGGCCGAAGCGAGTTCTTGCGTGCGCGCGGCAATGCGGCTCTCGAGCGAATCGTTGAGTTGCACCAGGGCTTCTTGCGCCGCGATCAGTTCGGCCAGATGACGGCGCGACTCGTACTGCCGCGCGCGCGCCCGCAGCGATGACCCGACCGCGCGCCGCAGCGTTTCCGAGTTCAGCGGCCGCTCGAGCACCACCACGTTGCCGAGCCGCTCCAGCACTTCTAGACTGCGTGCCGACCGGCGCCCGACGTGATTGGCGGCGAGCAGAATAAACGGCAGGTCGGACCACGCCGGTTGCTGTTCGAGCCAATCGAACAGGCGCGACACATGACCGTCCGAGAGCGCCTCTTCGGCGATCAGGGCGCTGCCAGCCCCGGCCTCGAGCATTTCAGTGAGCGCATCGGCATCGCGGCAGGCGACGCATTCGCGTTCGTCCTTATGCAGGACCTCGGCAATCACATCGGCGTCGCGGCCAAACGGTGCAAGGATAAGAACGCGTTGCTCCATAGCGCTACAGCCCGGACGTATCGATGACGTGGTCCGCCGTACCGAGCAGGGCGGTGCTGCCGCGATAGGAGGGCAGACCGGACAGGACGCCCTCGAAGTCGCGCAGCGCTTCACCCACTTCCACCCCGCCTCTGCGCAGCCGGAACTGGCGGATCGAGCGCTCGTGCGCGTTTGCCCGGCTCTTCACTGCGGTCACCGCCGTCAACACTTCGCCCTGATGTTCGAAATAGCGGAACAGCACGACCACGTCGCTGAGATAGCTGATGTCGATGTCGTTCTGCACCTCGCCGATAATGCCGTGCTGGCCCAGCACCAGCATGGTGATGATGCCCTGCTGGTTCAGATAGCCGAGCAGTTCGTGCATCTGCAGCAGCAGATAGCGCTCGCCGGGCATCGCCTGGAGATAGGCATTCAGACTATCGATAGCGACGTAGGTGCAGCCCTTTTCCTCGACCGATTTGCGCACGTCGCAGGCAAATTCGCCAGGCGAGATTTCTGCCGGATCGATCTGGCGCAATGTCAGCAGGCCGCTTTCCACAAAGGGATCGAGGTACATGCCGAGCGTCGAGCAACGGATCGTCAGGGTGGTGAGGGTCTCGTCAAACACGTAGTAGACGCAACGCTCGCCACGCTCGAGCGCCGCAATCAGGCAAGACACCACCGTGGTGGTTTTTCCGACGCCGGACGGGCCGATCATCAGCGCATTGGTGCCCGGGATCAACCCGCCGCCGAGCAGTGCGTCGAGGCCCGGCGTTCCGGTGCTGAGCACTTCCGGATTGAATTCCGCATGATGCTCCGCCGCAACGAGACGGGGATAAACCTGAATGCCTCCGGTGTCGAGGGAGAAGTCGTGATAGCCCTCGCGAAACTTGATGCCGCGCATCTTGGCGATGCGCATGCGCCGCCGGTTGCCGCCATAGTCGTGCACGAGGTTGTCGAGGCTGATCACGCCGTGGGCGATGCTGTGCAACTGCAGATCGCCGGGGTCTGACGTGTTGTCGTCGAGTAGAAGCACCGTGCATTCGCGGGTGGCGAAATAGCGCTTGAGTGCCAGAATCTGCCGCCGATAGCGCAGGGGGTTCTGCGACAGCAGACGCAATTCGGAAAGGCTGTCGAGCACGATGCGCACAGGCTTGAGCGCATCAACCTGTTCGATGACGTTGCGCACGGTCTCGCCGAGTTCGACCTCGGCCGGGTGCAGCACGGTTTGTTCGTAGCGCGGGTCGAGCCCCTCGTCGGACAGCAGTTCGAGGATGTCGAACCTGCTGATGTCCCAACCGTGGCTGTTGGCTACAGAGACCAGTTCGTCGCGGGTTTCGGACAGCGTGATGTATAGACCCGTCTGGCCTTCGCTGACCCCCTGGAGCAAAAATTGCAATGCGAGGGTAGTTTTTCCGGTGCCCGGGGCGCCTTCGACCAGATACATGCGGTGCGGGGTGAGGCCACCGCCTAGAACGTTGTCGATTCCCTCTATTCCGCAGGAAAGGCGGGCCGGTGCGGCGACAGCAGGTTTGTTGAGCATGGCGAGTAGGTTGGCGTCAGTTTGATGGACGGTGAACTCCTTGCCGGCACGGAGAATGCAATTTTTGTGCCCACGGTTATCGTTTGCCCGTATTGCTGGACGGCGCATGTGCTGGGGGCTTCTCGCGGCGCTCCCGCAAAGTCAAACGTGTTCACCCGTGAACGCGCGTCTTCACCAGTTCGATAAAGCGGGTCGCCGCGCTGTTACGCAGTTCCGCCGGGTAGGCAAGATGGAGCGGCGCGCTCAACTTCGCGGGATTTGCCAACGTGCAATACACCGTTCCCACTTGGTCGTAACGTTGCATCGACGCGGGCACCAGCGTGACGCCCAAGCCTGCGGCGACGAGATTGATGCCCGACACCATGCGCGGCACCTCGCGGGCAATCCGCGGCACGAACCCGGCTTGCCGGCAGGCCGCCAGAATGTCGGCATACATGCCGGGCGCCCCAGGCCGGCGGACCAGAATGAAGTCTTCATTCGCCAGCGCCTTCAATGACACTTGTGGCCGTTTCTTGCCCGCGCTCTTTAGCAATGGATGCCCAACGGGCAGCACCACCACCATCGGTTCGTCGAGCAATAACTCAAATGCCACGCCTTCGCGTGCGTCGACCGGCTTGCGGAGAAACGCAGCCTGAATCTGGCCCGCGGCCAGTCGCTCGATAATTTCTGCCGCGTTGAGTTCGGCAAGTTCCACGGCGACTTTGGGACACACCGCGCGAAAAGCCCGGATCGTTTCGGTCGTGAACGGATGGAACGCAGCCGAGCTGGTCAGTCCGATCGAAATCGTGCCGAGCTCGCCCCGCGCAATTCGTTGCGCCTTGTCCACCGACTGCTGCAGTTCCAGCAGCAAGCGTTGTGCGTCTTCCGCGAAGGCCTGCCCTGCCGGTGTCAAGCTCACGCCGCGCGGCATGCGTACAAACAGTTCGAAGCCGATCTCTTCTTCCAGTGTCCGGATCTGCTGCGAGAGCGGCGGTTGTTGCATGGCCAGCCGCTCGGCGGCACGGGTGAACTGGCCTTCCTCGGCAACCGCCAGGAAGTAGCGCAAGTGGCGAAGCTCCATGGTGTTCCGTCTCCTCGGTCGTGCTCTATGTTCTGTTCATTGCCATATTTTATAGATATGGATGGTGCATAAAACAGGTATTTTACATTTACCACACCCGCTCCTACGATCTCGTCCATCGCATCGACCGATACCCGCATTGCCCACGGCAAGCAGGCTCGAACGCATCGCGACATAAAACAACATCGACAGGAGACGGTAGTGAAAAAACAATGTGCGGTGGCCGCATTGGCCGTGGTGAGTTGCACGGGTGCGCATGCTCAGGCATCGGTCACGCTGTATGGGTTGATCGACACGAACATCGAATTCCTCAACCACGCGGGCGCCGCGGGCGGCTCGCTGGTCCGCGAAAATTCCGGTGGACTGAGCAACTCGCGCTTCGGTTTTCGTGGGACTGAAGACCTAGGCGGCGGCAACAAGGCGTTCTTCATTCTCGAAGCGGGCTTCAACGGTAACGACGGCACCAATGCAAGCGCGGGCGTCCTGTTCAACCGGACCGCGGCGGTCGGGGTGTCGAACGATGCTTTCGGCGCATTGTCGGCGGGTTTGCAGTACACGGCGATGTACGACACGCTCATCAGGTACGACCCGATGGTGTTCGGCCAGCAGTACACGTGGATGCCGACCACCGGTTCCGTGGACAGTTTTTCGTTCAAGGCGCGCGTGAACAACTCGGTCAAGTATGTGGGCCGCTTTGGCGGTCTGACGGCGACGGCGGATTACAGTTTTGGCGGCACGGCCGACTCGTTTCAAAGCAGTGCCGCCTATGGCGGCGCGCTCGATTACGACGCCGGCAGTTTCGCGGCGGCGCTCGCTTACGACTACCGGAACGGCGCGATCAATTCGACCGGCATGTGGACCAAGTCGCGTAACTGGAGCGCTTCGGCCCGCGAGCAGATCGGGGACGCAACCATCATGGGCGGCTATGAGCACTATCTGTATAACCCGACCAAAGGCAAGTCGGTGTCGTCGGCACTGTGGTTCGGCGGCGTCCGCTACCTTGTCCTGCCGTATTTTCGCGTGACGGCCGCCGCGTATTACCAGAGCAACAAGGCGGATAACGTGTCGAATTCGTTGATGGGCGTGCTCGGCGCGGACTATATTCTGTCGAAGCGAACCGATGTGTACGCAACCGTTGCCTATGCGGCCTCCACGCACTACGCGAATGACCGTTACACCCCTGTCGGTTTGACGAGCGACACCGCGTTCGGTCCGAACCAGACGGGCGTCACGCTCGGTATTCGCCACCGGTTCTGAGGTTTTGGGTCTTTGAGCCTTTCAACGACGGATTTGACGATGCACCGCGTTCAAGACAGTGCACTGTAATCAGGAGCAAGCTGTATGACATTCAATCTTTCACGACGTCTGACCATGAGGTGCATGGCAGCCGGTGCCGCCATGCTGGCCTCGCTCGCGCAACCGGCATTCTCGGCGAACCCCAACGGATCCCATCTAAAACCGGTGACGACGATCTCGGATACCCGGTTCACGATCGACACGCCGCAGGGGCAGGCTGAGTTTCCGCTGTATCTGTCGAAGGATTGGACTGTCGCGCAACCACAGGTAACGCGTGCGGTGATCGTGGTTCACGGCAAATTGCGCAACGCGGATGTTTACTTCCGCACCGCACAGAAGGCACGCGACGCCGCACAAGCGGATCCCGACAGCACGCTCCTGATCGCACCACAATTCCTCGCCACGCTCGACTTGCGCGTGCATGACGAACCGGCCGATCTGCTGCGCTGGAAGGGTGACGCGTGGATGGGCGGCGAAGCGGCCCGAGCACCGCTGCCGATCAGTTCGTACGCGGTGCTGGACGCTATTGTCACGCGCCTCGCGGATCGCAAGCTGTTTCCGAATCTGCAGCATGTGGTGATCGCAGGGCATTCGGGTGGCGGGCAAGTTGTGCAGCGCTATGCCGTGGCGGCGCGTAATATCGACGTGCTGACCCGAGAAGGCATCGACGTACGCTACGTCGTGGCGAATCCATCCACGTACGCCTATTTCGATGCGCAACGGCCGAATGCACAAGGTGTCGCCGCGCCGTTCGATGCCGCGCAATGTGCCGACTTCAATCAGTGGAAATACGGCATGGAGAATCGGCCGCCCTATCTCGACGACCGCTCGCCCGCGCAACTCGAAGCGGCTTATGCGTCGCGCCGGGTTGACTACCTGGTCGGAGGTGCGGACAACGATCCGCAGCAAAGCGCGCTCGATAAAAGCTGTGCCGCCGAAGCGCAAGGCCCGCAGCGCTTCGCGCGGGCACAAGCGTATTACCGGTACATCGAAGCGCGTCATCCGGAAGGCCTGAAACAGAGCTTGCATATCGTGCCGGGCGTGGGCCACGACGGCGCGCGTATGCTGACGTCGGTGTGCGCGTTGTCAGCGATGTTCGACACCCAAGGATGCGAGCAATGAGCGAGACGAGCCTGAATCAGCATGAGGGTGCGCGGTCCGGCACGGAAGCGTCGAACGGCTTGAGCCCGTCGATGGTGCGGCGCGCGATCTTCGCCTCGGTACTCGGCAACGGACTCGAGTGGTTCGATTTTCTGATCTACGGCTACTTCGCCAAGATCATCGCGCAAGTATTCTTCCCCGGCGGCAGTGGCTTCGTGTCGATCATGCTGACGCTCGCTACGTTCGCCGTCGGCTTTATCGTGCGGCCGATCGGCGGCATTCTGCTCGGCATCTATGCGGACCGCGCAGGGCGGCGCAAAGCGCTTTCGCTGCTGATCATCTCGATGGCGGCCAGTACGCTGTTGATGGGCCTCACGCCGGGCTATGCCAGCATCGGCATCGCGGCGCCTCTGCTGGTGGTGTTCGCGCGGCTATTGCAGGGGCTCTCGGTGGGCGGCCAGTTCGCAACGGCCTCGGCGATGCTTGTCGAGTATGCGCCGCCGCATAAGAAGATGTTCTACGGCAGCTTCAACATGTCGGCACAGGCGTTTGCACTGCTGCTCTCGTCCGGTGTCGGTTATCTACTCACCACGCAACTTACGCATGAGCAACTGGTGGCGTGGGGTTGGCGCCTGCCGTTTCTGTTCGGCGCGCTGGCGGGACCGTTCGGCTTCTATATCCGGCATCGCGTGGCGGAGTCGCCGGAATTCGAGCGCCTGCTCGACCAGCGGGACAAGCCGCCGCGTGTGACCGTGCGTCAGTTCTTCCGCGACAACGGTGACGCGGCGATCTGCGCGATGGGTGTGATCATCATCGGCGCGGCGACAAATTATGTATGGCATTCCTATCTGTCGGTCTATGTCGAGCGGCAATTGCATCTGCCGTTGTCTACGGCCCTGCTGGGCGCGTTCGTGTCGGGCGTGTTGAATCTGTTTCTCTTTCCGCTGTCGGGCAAGCTCGCCGATCGCTATGGCGCATACCGGCTGTTCTATCCGATCGTGATTGCATGGATGGTATGCGTGTATCCGCTGTATCACTTCGTTGTGACGAATCCGACGCCGGGGCATCTGTTCATCGCGCAGATGGTGGCGACGGTGTTCCTTGCCGCCATGTCCGGTTCGCACCCAGGCATGCTCGCGACGCTGTTTCCAGTGCGCAGCCGTTCGGCCGGCGTGGCGCTGTCGTACAACATTGCGGTGACGCTGTTCGGCGGTATGGCGCCGCTTACGATCACCGGTTTGACGCATCTGACCGGCAGCAGTTTGACGCCGGCCTTCTATCTGATTTTTGCCGGCTTCGTGTCGCTGGCGATGGTGTATTTCACGCGCTCGGGACGTGAACCGGGCGGTGCAAGCGCGAAGTTCGCTGCGCCACGGTAGCCGCCACTCGTTAGACTTATTGGATTAACCAGAGCTTATTGCATGACCCAGCCTTTGATCACAGATGACGAACGCGCGCCGAATGAACATCCGGTCGCCGTCGTCGGCCGCCAGTATCTGCGTGTTGAGACGCAAACGGGTAGCGGCACCGTGCCGATATTCGCGAACGGCGACTGGCTTGTGTCTGCGCGTGACGTCAAGCGCGCGGTCATTCTGATTCATGGACGCTTGCGCAATGCGGACGCGTACTTCGACCTGGCGGAGCGCGCGTGTGCGCTAGCCGGTGGCGATACTGCCGATACGCTGCTGATCGTGCCGCAGTTCCTCGCGAGTGCGGACGTCGACGCGCATCGCTTGCCGCCGTCCGCGCTGCATTGGGAGTGGACTAGCTGGATGGGCGGCGGCAATGCCGAAGGTCCCGCGCCGATCAGTTCGTTCGACGTGCTCGACGCCATCCTGCGGACGCTGGCGTCGCGCGAGCAGTTTGCGTCGCTCACCGAGGTGGTGATCGCGGGGCATTCGGGCGGTGGCCAGGTGGTGCAGCGCTATGCCGTCGTGACGCGAGGTGAGGCGCCGCTCGTCGCGCGGGGGATTGCGCTGCGCTATGTGGTCGCGAATCCTTCGTCGTATGTGTACTTCGATGCAATGCGGCCGAGCGTGTCCGGCGAATTCGCAGTGTTCGATGCGACCGCGTGTCCGTCGTTCAATCGCTGGAAGTATGGGCTCGAGGATTTGCCCGCTTATGCTTCTTCGTACAGCGGAAATCCTGATTCCGCTGGCGCGCTCGAATCGCTTTACGCGCGTCGTGATGTCACCGTGCTGCTCGGCGGCGCGGATTGTGATCCGCAGCATCCGGCTCTCGACCGCTCGTGCGCCGCGCAGGCGCAGGGTGCTCATCGGCTGGCGCGTGGACTGACTTACGCGCGCTATATGGCGTTGCGGCATCCCGAGAGCGCGGCGAAGCATCGTACGTTTGTGATCGACGGCATCGGGCATGACGCGAAGGGGATTTTTGCGTCGCCGCCCGGGCTGGCGGCGTTGTTTGGTGTCGCTTCCTGACACCTTTAGGCGCGTTTTTGGGCAGGAGGCGGGCGCTGTTCGAAGCTTCATGGGCACGAACCGTGCTATTACGGTAAGGCCACCTTTCGAAGGACTGCGCCGACATGAACAAGACCCGAATTCTCGCCACTGCAATTGCTGCTGTATCGCTGGGCGCATTGCTACCATGCAGCGCGAATGCCGACGATGCGCCTAGCCCATGTGCGTCGCTCAAACGGATCGTCGCGGCGGCGCCGGACGGCTTGGCCTCGCTGACACCGGACGACGGCAAGGGCGTCGCGCAACCCTACGGCGACGACGCGCAATGCTCGTCAGGCCACGGCAGTTACCAATGCACGTGGACGCCGCACCATGACGCCGGTTCGAGCGCGGATGCGCTGCAGTCCGTCGCGGCGGACATCGCATCGTGCCTGCCGGACGCGACACATGACCAGAACTCGCCCGGACGCCAGCACTTTTATCTAGGCACGCGGGCCAGACGGACCGATATCACGTTGACGCCAGCCGGTTCGAACAAGCTGAGGTTGGTGGTCTCGGGCAAGTGACCGGGCACGGGCGTTTCGATTCGATCGCCTGTGCACGGCAGACGTCGCATCGCCGTCGCCGTTAGTGCGATGCCGGCCACCAGGTCCAGCCACGTCGCGAGCGTCGTAACTCGATCATCGAAAGCGGCGCGATTTCGATGCGTGAGAATATCGCCGGCGACGCTCCGAGCGCATGAATGATGGCGGCCCGGATTACCGCCGCATGCGTGACGGCAACGACGTTCTGCGCGTTTTGCGCGTTTTGCATATCGCGCGGCGCCTTGTTTGTTCCATCGCCTGGTGCACTGTCCTTTGCGTGGGTCACGCTCTTGCTCACTGTCTTGCTCAATGTATCGTCTAGCGAATCGAGCCATCGTCCTACCCGCTTCACGAGTTCGCTGAACGATTCGCCGCGATGCGCGGCGGCGTCGGGATCGTGCGTCCATGCGGCAAGCTCTAGTGGTGCTTCGACGGCAAGATCGGCAAGGCGGCGGCCGTGCCACACGCCATAGTCCATATCCGCCAGTCCCTCGTGCACTATTGCATCGAGGCCCAGGGCCGATGCCGTATCACGCGCGCAAACAGCAGGGCTGACGAAGGTAGCCGCGTTGTCGGGAATCGACAACCGTGCCCGCGCGGCGCCCGCGTCGGCGAGGCCAGGGGCGTCGAGCGGATCGTCGGCGGGGAAGCGGGCCGCGCGCATTGCCGCAGTCGACGCGTGGCTGATCAATAGCAGCCGTATGTCCATTCGGTTGAGTTCCATAAAGGCCAGCTTAAGCGGGATGCGTGCGTGCATGCTCAGCGTTGCCGGACGGCAAAGTTTAACGCGTAGAATAGCGGCACTGCGAAGCACGGAAGCCGGTGAGAGCCCGGCGCGGTCGCGCCACTGTAATCGGCATTCACTATGCCGAAAGCCAGACCTGAGCTTCGTTTCATCCCTCTTCAATCGACTATCGGGGCGCGTTACCCCAAGGAGATGTTCACTATGTCCAACGCTGTTTTCGATTCCGCGACGCAACCGGTCGCCCAACCCACGCCGATTCCGCTGCGTGAACTGCTGCCCTGGATCGTGTTCGGCGGCTTGCTGCTGTTGCTCGCGATTTATTTCGTGGGCGCTGAACAGGGCGCTACGTCGCTGGTCCCTGGCATGTACGTGCATGAGTTCGTGCACGACGGCCGCCATCTGCTCGGCTTTCCTTGCCACTAACGGAGTCGAACATGGTTGGTAAATTGTTGGTACGCGGGATGCTTGCAGGCATCGCCGCAGGGTTGCTCACGTTCGGCTTTGCCAGGCTCGTGGGCGAGCCGCAGGTCGATCAGGCGATCTCCTTTGAGGAAAAAGCCGACGCCGCCAAAGGCGAAGCACCCGAACCCGAACTGGTAAGCCGCGAAACACAAGCCGGCCTCGGATTGTTGACGGGCGTCGTGACGTATGGCGCAGCGTTTGGCGGGCTGTTCTCGCTGGTGTTCGCGTTTGCGTACGGCCGCGTCGGCGTGTTGAGTGCGCGCGCCTTGTCCGCATGGCTTGCGCTTGGTGCGTTTATCGCGCTGGTGATCGTGCCGAACATCAAGTACCCGGCGAATCCACCCTCGGTGGGCGACCCTGAGACGATCGGCATGCGGACAGGCCTGTTCTTCCTGATGATCGCGATTTCGCTCGCCGCACTGGTGTTTTCGCTGAAGGTGCGCCGCCGCGCGGCGCTGAAGCTGGGCGCGTGGAATGGGTCGATCGTGGCGGGTGTGGTGTTTGTCGTGATCATTGCCGCCGTGCAACTGTCGATGCCGGTGATCAACGAAGTGCCGGCCGCCTTCCCGGCGGTGCTGCTGTGGAAATTCCGCGTCGCGGCAATCGGCATGCAGGTGATCATGTGGACGACCATCGGGCTGCTGTTCGGCGCGTTGGTTGAGCGAAGCAAACTGCTGGCTCCCGCAAACCGCGGTGTAGCGAAGTCCGCTTACCTTTGAGGTAGAAAGGCGGGGCCGCTGGAGCGGTCTCGCCGACGTGCAGCGCAAGAGAAGCCAGATACATCAAGTACTTGGCGCGCTTGCCAGAATGTTATCCACAGGCTTGCGAACATTTTCTGTGGACAAGTTCCCCGGCAGCATAACGATATGCAAATCGCTTGGTTGCCCGGAGCCGGGGCACATCCGACACTCACTCCACTCTCACGCGAACCGAGTCTGGAGTCATGTCGATTACCTCAAGCCAGCGCCCATCATGGGCCACTCATTTCACGGCACTTCTGCTGCTCGCCGCCTCGGCAATCACGCTGGCGACGACGGCCGTGGCCGCGCCGCCCTCGGGCGATCCAATTCTGATAGGCGTGAGCGGGCCGTTGACCGGCCAGAACGCTCAGTACGGCGCGCAATGGAAGGCCGGCTTCGATCTTGCCCTCGACGAAATCAATAGCCACGACGGCATCAACGGGCGCCCGCTGAACTATGTATTCGAGGACAGCCAGAGCGACCCGCGCCAATCCATCACGATTGCGCAGAAGTTCGTCAACGATCCGCGCATCCTGATCGAACTCGGCGACTTTTCCAGTCCGGCGTCGATGGCCGCTTCACCGATTTACCAGCATGCCGGTCTGGTGCAACTCGGCTTTACCAACTCGCATCCTGACTTCACCAAAGGCGGCGACTACATCTGGAGTCCGTCGGTCAGTCAGGCTGACGCGCAACCGTTGCTCGCCGATCTCGCCGTTAAGACGCTCGGCCTCAAACGTGTCGCCGTGCTCTATCTGAACACCGACTGGGGGCGCACGAGCAAAGACGTGTTCGTCAAAGCCGCCAATGAGCGCGGCGCGCAGATCGTAGCGGCCGAAGGCTATCAGCCAACCGAGAAAGATTTTCGGGCGACGCTGGTGAGGGTAAGCGCTGCGAATCCGGATGGCATCGTGCTGATCTCGTACTACTCCGACGGCGCGCAGATAGCCCGTCAGGCGCGGACGAGCGGCATCAACTTGCCGATCGCCGCGGCCAGTTCCGTGTATTCGCCGAAGTTCCTCGAACTTGGCGGCGAGGCGGTTAACGGGGTAGCGACCAACACCAGCTTTTTCCCCGGCGAATCCGGGCCCGAGGTGCAAAGTTTCGTCAAACGTTTCGAAGCGAAATACCACCGTGAGCCGGACGCGTTCAACGCCTATGCGTATGACGCCGTCATCATCGCCGCCTACGCGCTGCGCGCCGGCGGCCCCGATCGCAAGGCGGTACGCGATGCGCTGCCGAAGCTGCACGACATTCCGAGTGTCGTGTTCGGCAAGGCCAATTTCGATC
This sequence comes from Paraburkholderia fungorum, assembly GCF_902833645.1. Lineage (GTDB taxonomy): Bacteria > Pseudomonadota > Gammaproteobacteria > Burkholderiales > Burkholderiaceae > Paraburkholderia > Paraburkholderia fungorum. Next base: position 24,781 of record NZ_CADFGE010000001.1, on the reverse strand, counting down.
CGGCGACGCGACGCGTGATCGGCGTGAAAAATATCAACGTGGTAGTGAAGAACGACAAGTGGGCGTTGCTTGAGAGCAAGGCAACGGTTGCGCAGAAGTAGGTGCTCCCCGTCTGTCTAACCAGCCGATCATTCACGAAATTTTTTTGTCATGAGCCTTTCACTCGATCACATTGTGATTCGCGTCCACGACCTGACGCGGACCATTGAAGATTTCACGGCGCTCGGTTTCACTGTGCAACAAGGCGGCACGCATGCCGATGGCGTGACCCACAACGCGTTGATCGGCTTTGCCGACGGCAGTTACATCGAGCTGATCGCGTTCTTGCAGGCGGCGCCGCAGCGTCGCTGGTGGAATGTGGGGCAGCGTCACGGCGATGGCTTTGTCGACTACGCGTTGTTGCCGTTGAGCGTGGGCGCCGTGATCGACGCGGCTCACGGACGCGGGTTGCAGTATGAGGGCCCGCAGGCGGGGGGACGTGTGCGTCCCGACGGCGCGCGGCTCGAGTGGCAGACCGGCCGGCCAGAGACCAGTGACTTGCCGTTCCTGTGTGGGGATATCACGCCGCGTGCTCTGCGCGTGGCGGAAGGCGCGGTGCGCGAACATGCAAACGGCGTGCGCGGAGTGGCGAGTTTGACGGTTGCGGTGGAGGATCTGAAGCTGAGCGTGCAGCGGTATGAGGCGTTGCTTGGTTCTGAGGCGGTGGGGGCGCGGCAGGTGGCTTTGCCGGGACTGGGGGCGGTGTCGGCGACGGTGTCGATTGGCGATACCTCGGTGGTGCTATTGAGCCCTGTGCACGCCGATGCCGCGAGCGTTACGGCCGAAGGTGCGGCCTTGCGCCGGCAACTCGCCACGCGTGGGGAAGGAGTGTTTGGGGTTGCACTGCGTGGTGACGGCAATGCGAAGGCGCGGGTGCTCGATCTCGATCGCACGCATGGCGCGTGGTTCGAGATCGTGGCGGGCTGACTGACTGGGAATCGTCGATTGGTGCGCAGCGTCCAGGAACTGAAGTGCATCAAGCACTTGGCGCTGTTGTGGGGGTGTTATCCACAGCCTTCTGAACAAAAACTGGGGATAACTTATTCAGCGTCTAACGTTCCAGGTTTTCCTCTGCAATGGGCTAATGACTGACAGGCTCTTGCGCCGCTCCCTACGCATTGCGCAGGGAGTCTGACGGCATCGATTGGATGTGAATAGCGGAGACGTGTTTTTAGGAATTGTCGGATAGCGGGGACGGGATGCTCCTTATAGGGTGCTTGGGCTTCAAACAAGTACAACTAATAAGGACGACGATGAAAAATAAAAGAATGACGGATAGCCCGTTGGGCGTGGCGGCTCGCCTGATGGGAGCCTTCATGTTGCTTATGGTCGCGTTTGGTGCCAACGCGGCTGATTGCAACGCGGTGTGGGCCGCAACCGGCGCAAAACCGGGCTCGCCCACCTGCCGGTGGGATGCATACGCCGGCGTGCCTGGCGGCATGCAGTACTACAACTGCATCAGTTTGCCGCTTATCGACGCGTGGTGCGCGACACCCACTGCCGAAGAGCCGGAAGCGAGCTGTCCCGTCGCTGACCCTGTATACCCAGGCAATGGCGCTGTCACCTTGACTGAAGCGGACTTTGTCAGTGGCGACGACATTCCGATGCTGTTCACGCGGACCTACCGATCCAGGTCACTGGGCAATTCCGCCACAGCTATGGGCCCGGTCTGGTTCCATAGCTGGCAACGCAACCTGGGACTCGCGAACGCCAACAACGGCAGCGCGTCCAAGGTGCTTGCGTATCGCGAGAACGGTGAACCCGTCACGTTCAACTGGTCAGCCGGCACGTGGCGCACAGCGGGTTTTACCGGCCTTGCGCTGGCACAGAATGGCTCCGGATGGACGCTTACTGATCTCAAGACCGACACCGTCGAATCGTACTCGGCTCAAGGCGTATTGCTTTCGGAGAGTACGAAGACAGGGTTTGTCCGAACGCTGACCTATGGCAGCTCAGGATTGCTGACCACGATCACGCAGCACGCCGCAGGCACGGACGCGAACAATGACGTCACGCTTCGCCTTGACTACGACGACAAGAACCGTCTTTCACGGCTGAACGACCCGTTGGGCCGCATGACGCAGTACGGGTACGACGCGAATGGCAATCTCGTCTCGGTCACCTGGCCTGATGGCTATGCGCACCGGTATGTCTACGACGACGCACGCTTCAAGAATTCGCTGACGGGCGAGGTTGACGAGGCGGGTAATCGCATTGCGACGTGGAGCTATGACGCGCAGGGTCGCGCCGTGGCGGTCAGCCACCCCAACGCCGCGCAAAACGCGCAGTTCGCCTATAACACGGGCTCCACCGTCATCACCGGCAGAAAAGGTGCGACCACGCTGAGCATGTCGTCGATTGGTGGGGTGCTGCGACCAACCGGAACCACATCCGCTGCGGGCAATAGCAACTCCGCATGGGATGCGTCGGGCAATCTGCTGAAGGATGTCGACGCGAATGGCGGCTCTACGGAGTACAGCTACGACGACACCGGACGGCCCGTTCGGGCGACGGTGAAGAACGCGTCGGGCACGTCGATCTCCACGATCCGCTACGCCGACACAACGAGTCTGCGTCCGTCGATGATTGCCTCGCCGAAGCTGATGCAATCCTTCGTATACGACGCGAACGGCAATACGACCGGCGTTAGTGAGACACCGACCGACGATCCGACGGGCGCCCGCGCCTTCGATGCAGGCAAAGCGGACGGCGTGACGACGGCATACGGGATGACCTACGACGCAATGAACCGGCTCGCGTTCGTTCAGCAGACGGCGAATGGGAAAGTCACAGGGCAGTGGAGAGTCACGCGCGACGCAACGGGAAATGCGTTTGCAATTATCACCTTGGGAAGTGACCAGGACGTGACGGAGATTCTCTCGCGAGATGCCGCTCATCGTGTTCTGTACGGCTATAACCCGACCGGTGACTTCTATCTTCGCTACGACCAACGCGCCCGCATTGAGCGTTTCAAATTCAATGAGTATGAGAGCCCGGCGAACGGTGGCATCCGGCGCGTGTTCAAGGTCAGGTTCGGCTATTCACCGGACGGCCGCGTCGTGTCACGAACCGGCACCGTTGCAAAGAACGGCAACGTTCTTGATCTCAATGACGGAACGGATATTCCGATCAGCAGCGATGAAATCAACCAGTGGATCGATAACTACAACTACGGCGACTCCCCGGTAGGGCCACCCGCCAATCTGCAAGGCGCGAGTCGGCTGCTGGGGGACAACTTTCTCGGAACGTCGACCGTGTGCAGTGGCTGCCATTTCTCGGCAGGGCTGATTGACGGTGGTCTACGCGTTCTTGTCTATCGGCTTCTGCAGAACCCGGTCGTTAGATATGGCATTGGTCAGGGTGCAAGGAAGGTCGCGGAAAACTGGGAACGCATCAAGGAGATGTGCAAGCCAGCTGCTGAGACGGAGGTCGATGGGATTCCGCCGGGGCGGATCACATCCGAATACACTGATATCACAACGGGGGGGAGTGTTCGAAACATCCGAACCGACGTTGGCAAAGCGGAGTTTGAGGCAAATCTAGTAGAGAGCGGCTATGTGCAGTCTCTTAGCAAGGACGGCAGAGCGGATATCTTTTCAAAGGACGGAGCGCGTTACACCGTCAGAGAAGATTCAAACGCAGGGTATCCTACCGCCGAGTATGTACCCGCTGGCGCACCACGCGGCACAATTAAGATACGGCTTCCAAAATGAGTGAAATAGATTTTATTCGTGATTCCATGACCTTCTTGCCGCTTTGGGAGCGTGTGAATGCAGGTGTGAAAGAACTGGCCAATATTCCGTCTGCGGATCTGCTTTATTTTGATTCGATTGATATATCGACTCAAAAATTCTTCGATCTCATTCGAGCCATGCTGGCGTTCAAGGGAGCAAGGGACTTTGCCTCGCTAGTTCTCAAGCCGGACCCGTTCAGTTATTTTCATTATCATTTCGGAAAGTATCCTGGGTTTGTACATCGTGCTGAACACAGCGATGACGACTTCTTTGCGTCTTGGCAAAAGGACCCGGGAGACAGTCCAGCGGACTGCCTTTGGGCTAACTCAGAACGATATGCAGTCTTGCCGATCCCAGGAGATTGGTTCGTATATGCCGACAGAAAATGGGAGATGGGAGTGTTATCGGGCCCTCCGGATATTATTTCATTTGCCTCCAGCTTCTATCCATTTTTTCTCGATCCTGGAGAAAATTTCAAGATTGTTAGCTAAATTAAGCTGGCCACTGGTGCTCTGACAGGTCCGCCTGATGTGATGACATTTGCCAGGGAGTCTTTCGCGTTCTACGAGAATCCAGACCAGCGCTCCGGACCGGCCTGAACGGGGTTCAGGTCGCTTTACAACTTCGGCTGGCGCCGGGTGCCATGCGAGCTGACAAGAGCACCTTGCAGAAAGGTATTCATATCAATACTTTGGCGCATTTGTGGAGGCGTTATCCACAGCCTTGCGAACAATTTCTGTGGACAAGTGCACAACAGCAACAGTCAATCCTCCAGCACCGCAGACAAACGCAACCCAAACCCATCGTCACGTTCAACCCAATCAAGTCGCGTCATGAAAAATCACCCCAAGCGTATGGCGATGACCTGAGCGCAAACGGCTCACGCCGTGCCGCAGATTCACGCGGTAGACGCCACGCGTGCCCTGCACCGGCCGGTGATGAACCGCAAACACCACAGCGTCGCCCTTGCCGAGCGGTACGACCTCTGTGCGCGACTGCATCCGCGGACGCTGCTCCGTCATCACGAATTCCCCACCCGTGAAATCCTTGCCTGGCTCGGACAGCAGAATCGCGACCTGAAGCGGGAAGACATGCTCGCCGTAGAGATCCTGATGCAGGCAGTTATAGTCGTCGGTAGCATATTGAAGGATCAGCGGCGTCGGACGCATCTGGCCGGCCGCGTGGCAGCGCTCGATGAATTCGTCGTGCGCGGCTGGATAGCGCACATCGATACCCATCACCTCATTCCAACGATTCGCAACTGGCGCGAGGCGCGGATAGAGTGCGGCGCGCAGCTCCGCCACCGGATGCGGCAGCGGGTAAGCAAAGTACTTGTATTCACCACGACCGAAGCCATGCCGCGCCATCACAACACGGCTGCGATACAGGTCGTCGCGTGGATAGAGCGCGGCCAGCGCGTCGCATTCCTGCGCACTGAGCAGCTTGGGCAGCATCGCGCAGCCATAACCATTTAATTCTTCTTCGAGATCGAACCAGTCGAATGCGTCGACACGCTGTGCAAGCGGGCCGGTGGCGATGCCCGACCCCGGCGCGTCCGCGTGTTTCAGTTTCGGCCCGAATCCAAGATCGAGTTCTAACGCTGGCGAGCGCGGGTTCTTCGCGACCGTATTCATGGGCATTCTCCGTAAGGCGATCCATCAGCGATAACCAAGTGTAAGCGCATGCCTAAGGCAACGCCCCCCGACTCTTGCTCTCCAATTGCCGTATCGTTATGAGCGTGCCTCACGAACTCGCCGCAAGGTTCGTAGTAAGACCCTATCTAATCCCAACCGCGTATCCGGAGACTTTGCCCATGTCTGCCTCCCCAGAGAAGCTCGACGACTGGCTCGACAAGGAGTCGGTGACTGAAGACGACATCACCGCGTTTCCGCTGACGGCAATGGCCGCGACCCTGGAGCGCGAAGAACGTGGCGATACGGTGCCACCGCTCTGGCACTGGCTGTACTTCTTGCCGATCTCGCCACTGTCCGAGGCCAGTCCTGACGGTCATCCGAAACGCGGCGGTTTTCTGCCGCCGGTGCCGCTGCCACGCCGCATGTGGGCCGGCGGACGCGTGACGTTCCACGCGCCGCTCAAAGTCGGCGAGCATGCAAAACGCACGTCGATCATCGCCAATATCGAAGACAAGACCGGCCGCTCGGGCCGTCTCGTGTTCGTGACGGCGCAGCATACGATCGAAGTCGATGGTGAACTGAGGCTCGAAGAAGAGCACGACATCGTCTTCCGCGACGCGCCGCAAGAGGGCGCCCGCCCGCCGCAAGCGGCGCTGGCGCCGGAAGGCGAGACGTGGCGCCGCACCGTCGACGCGGACGCCGTGATGCTGTTCCGCTACTCCGCGCTGACCTTCAACAGCCATCGCATCCACTACGACTATCCGTATGTAACGGAGGTGGAGGGCTATCCCGGGCTGATCGTGCACGGTCCGTTGATCGCGACACTCCTCGTCGATCTGGTGCGCCGTGAACTACCGAGCGCAACGCTGCAAAGCTTCGCGTACAAGGCGGTGCGGCCTCTCTTCGCGGGCCAGTCGTTCGCCGTATGCGGCCGACCTTCTGCCGACGGCAAGACGGTCGACCTGTGGGCCAAAGACCATGAAGGCTATTTGGCCATGCGTGCTACGGCGCCGGTGGATGTGTAGAGGATATTTCCAATAAGAAACGAATCGCTGGGCGCCGGCACACCGCCGGCCGACCAGTAACCACGCCCCATCGGGCCTGCGCCCGCCAGCCTTCATAGGCCAAGATCAGCCATTTAAAGCCCGTTCACACGCCCGGACAAGCCGCTCCGGGCAAATCCGCTTGCCGCCATAAAATCCCGCGTGTATAGTTTCCGAACTTACTCTTGTTTCGCATCGGAAATTAAAGGGATCCTCATGGACGCTTCCACCATCCTCGCCGACCTAGGCATCGCCCACGCGGCGCAAGCCGGCGACATCGCGGTTCACTCGCCGATTACCGGCGAACTCATCGGCCGTGTGGCCAGCAATACGGTGGCGGAAGTCGACGCGGCCCTCGCCCAGGCGAAAGAGGCCTACACAGCCTGGCGCAACGTCCCGGCGCCGCGCCGCGGCGAGCTGGTGCGTTTGCTCGGCAACCGTCTGCGTGAAAAGAAGCAGGCGCTCGGCAGCATCATCACGCTCGAAACCGGCAAGATCCTGCAGGAAGGCTTGGGCGAGGTGCAGGAAATGATCGACATCTGCGACTTCGCGGTCGGCCTGTCGCGCCAGTTGTACGGTCTGACGATCGCCTCGGAACGCCCGGGCCATCGCATGGCCGAGACGTGGCATCCAATGGGCACATGCGTCGTTATCTCGGCGTTCAACTTCCCGGCGGCGGTATGGTCGTGGAATGCGGCGCTGGCGCTGGTGTGCGGCAACGCAGTGATCTGGAAGCCGTCGGAAAAGACGCCGTTGACCGCGCTCGCCGTCAACCAGATTCTCAGCGAAGCACTGAAGGAATTCGGCGATGCGCCGGCCGGCCTGACCGCGCTGATCAACGGTGGCCGCGACGTGGGCGCGAAGCTGGTGGCGGACCCGCGCGCATCGATCGTCAGCGCGACGGGCAGCACGGAAATGGGCCGCACGGTCGGTGTCGAAGTGGCGAAGCGCTTTGGCCGCTCGCTGCTCGAACTCGGTGGCAACAACGCGGGTATCGTCACGCAAACGGCGGACCACGAACTCGCCATGCGTGGCATCCTGTTTTCGGCAGTCGGTACGGCGGGGCAGCGTTGCACGTCGCTGCGGCGCCTGTTCGTGCATGAGAGCGTGTACGACAAAACCATCGAGCGTCTGAAGCAGTTGTACAGCAAGGTGCCGATCGGCAACCCGCTCGAAAAGGGCACGCTGATGGGGCCGCTGATCGACAAGCAATCGTACGCTCGCATGCAGGAAGCGCTGCAGCAGGCCACGGTCGAAGGCGGCAAGGTGTTTGGCGGCGAGCGCGTCGAGGTGAAGGGCTATGAAGGCGGTTACTACGTGCGTCCGGCCATCGTCGAAATGCCCTCGCAAACGGCGGTGGTGCTCAAGGAAACCTTCGCCCCGATTCTCTACGTGCTGCGCTATTCGGATTTCGCCGATGCGGTCGAAGCGAACAATGCGGCGGTGCACGGATTGTCGTCGTGCGTGTTCACGACCGATCTGCGCGAAGCCGAACGCTTCCTGTCCGACTCGGGCAGCGACTGCGGTATCGCGAACGTGAACATCGGCCCGAGCGGCGCGGAAATCGGCGGCGCGTTCGGTGGCGAAAAGGAAACGGGCGGCGGTCGCGAGTCGGGTTCGGATGCGTGGAAGGCGTATATGCGCCGCGCGACCAACACGGTCAACTATTCGTCTGCGTTGCCGCTCGCACAGGGCATCGATTTCAATATCGGCTGATAACGCGGCTGCGCTACTCGTGGAGTAAGACATGAGTTCCAAAGTCGTGATCGTCGGCGGTGGGGTGATCGGCAGTTCGATTGCGTATTTTCTGCGGCTGGCCGATCCGTCGGTCAGTGTCACGGTGATCGAACGCGATCCGACTTACGCGCGTTCGTCGTCGGCACTATCGGCGGCGTCCATTCGCCAGCAGTTCTCCACGCCGCTTTCCATTCAGATGTCGCTGTTCGGCATCGAGTTTCTGCGCTCGATCGGCGAGCGGCTCGAGATCGACGGCGCGAAGCCGTCGATCGATCTGCATGAAGGCGGCTATCTGTTTCTCGCCACGGCCGCCGGCGAAGCGACGCTGCGAGAGAATCACGCGCTGCAAACGAGTTTAGGCGCCGATATCAGCCTGCTCGCTAAAGACGCGTTGCAAGCGCGCTTTCCCTGGCTCAACACCGAAGACCTCGTTGCCGGCTGTTACGGCGAAAGCGGTGAGGGCTGGTTCGACGGTTATGGCCTCGTCCAGGCGCTGCGCAAGAAAGCGCAGGCGCTCGGCGCACGCTATATCGCCGCCGACGTCGCCGCGCTGCATCGCGACGGCCCGCATGTCACGCAGGTTCAAACCACCGATGGCGAGGCCTACCCCTGCGACTTCGTCGTAAATGCCGCGGGCGCATGGTCGCGCAAAGTCGCGCAGATGGCGGGCATCGACCTTCCGGTGTTTGCGCGGCGCCGCAGTATTTTCAATGTCACATCGCCCGCGCGGCTCGACCATTGTCCTTTGCTGATCGATCCAAGCGGCGTGTATTTCCGGCCCGAGGGCACCTCGTTTATTTGCGGCACGTCACCGTCGGCAGATAACGATCCCGACGATTTGCCGCTCGATGAGGTCGATCACGCACTCTTCGACGACGTGATCTGGCCGACGCTCGCGCATCGCGTGCCGCAATTCGAAGCGCTGCGGGTGCAGAACTGCTGGTCCGGCTACTACGAATACAACGTACTCGATCAGAACGCGATCATCGGCTTCCATCCGGATGTCGATAACTGCATTTTTGCCAATGGTTTTAGCGGGCACGGCTTGCAGCAGGGCCCGGCAACCGGCCGCGGCATTAGCGAACTGATTCTGCATGGCCGCTACGCGACACTCGATCTGAGCTCGCTGAGCTTCGCTCGCGTGCTCGAAAACCGCCCGATCGTGGAGAAGAACGTGGTTTGAAGGGCACGGTCGAGAGTGTTCAAGGTGATGCGAAAAACGCAATAGGTAGTGCGTAGATATCGTTTGCCGCCCACCCGGACGATGCCCACAATCGACGCCGATCTTCCTTCAAACAAGATAAACGGCCCGTCACCATGTTCACCTTCAATCCCGCATTCGAAGCGCCAACCGGATCGCCTATCCGCGAGTTGTTCAAGTATCTGGCGCAACCCGGCATGATTTCGTTTGCCGGCGGTTATCCGGCGAGCGAACTGTTCGATCGCGAAGGTCTCGATGCGGCCGCGGCGCGTGCGTCGCAGCAGCCTACGCTGTGCCTGCAATACGGTCCGACGGATGGCCTCGCCATCCTCAAGGAGCAACTCGCCCATTTGATGACGCGGCGCGGTACGCCTTGCACGCCGCAGGAATTGCTGGTCACGACCGGTTCGCAGCAGGGCTTCGATTTGTTGCTGCGCGTGATGGTGGCGCCGGGCGACGTGGTGCTGGTCGAACAGCCGGCGTATCCGGCGACCTTGCAGGCGTTGAAGCTGCAAGCGGCCGACGTGGTAACCGTGCCGGTCAATCAGGACGGGCTCGATGTCGCCGCGCTCGCCGAAGTGCTCGAGGCGGGCACATTGGCGCGGCCGCCGAAGCTGCTCTACACCGTTCCGACCTTTGCGAATCCAACCGGCGCGACGTTGTCGCTCGAGCGTCGCATGGCGTTGTTGAAGCTGGCGGCGCGTCACCATTTCCTGATCGTCGAAGACGATCCCTATGGCGACCTGCGTTTCAGCGGCACGGCTTTGCCGTCGCTGCTGGCGTTGAGCGATCAGGTACCGGGTTCACGCGACTGGGTTGTGCATTTTTCGAGTCTTTCCAAAATCGTCGCACCGGGTTTGCGGGTCGGCTGGATGGTCGCGCATGCGGAAATCTTGCGCCGCTGTCTGGTCGCCAAGCAAACCGTCGATCTATGCAGCTCGCCGTGGACCCAGGCGATTGCCGCCGAATACCTGGCCAGCGGCGCGTTGGAGCGCCATTTGCCGCGGATCGTCGACGCCTACGCCGTGAAGTGCCGCACGCTGTGCGATGCGCTCGACCAGCAACTAGGCGATGCGATCGCGTTTCATCGTCCCGCTGGCGGCATGTTCGTGTGGGCGCGATTGACGGGTGGCCAGAATGCGTCCGACACGTTGCGGGCGTGTATCGAGCGCAACGTCATGTTCGTGCCGGGTGTTGCCTTCTATAAAGACAATATCGATCTGGCGGCACTGCGCCTGTCATTTGCCGCGCCCGGCATCGCCGAAATCGAAACCGGCGTGCAGAGAATGAAGCAGGCGCTCGCACTCGTTTGATGACGGCTAAGGCGACTAACGCGACTAACGCGGTATTGGTTGAAAAGCAGTAAGCACAATGCCTGAAATAACCCGGCGAGCACGCGATGCTCAGCCGGGTTTTTTATGTCGACGCTAAATATTCGCGATTTAGCATAGACCGGTCGATCCGGTAAAGCAGCCTTATGTCACGCGCGACCGGACGCCTCCCGCTGCCCCCGCTCAAGGCCGCAGGTCGATGTGCTGCGGCCGTTGTACGCCGTTAGCTTCTTTGCATGCCGTTTTAACTCAAACGATTGTTTCGATTGCGATGCGTCTTCTAATGGGTTAATCCCGCCGGCTCCGTATTTCCGTCAAACTCCTGAAACATGGCTGATTGTTAAATGGAGCGTGACACTGGTTTTTAACGATAAATATCGGTTATCATCGTTGGCCTTCGGCGAATGATTTCGATGAATTAATTCATCGGCGTCCACGTTAATACCGTCGCATCGAACCAGAAAAAATCAGATGAAGATGTCGCGTAAAAAGATTGCAATCCTGGTAGCCGGTCTTCTGGTCGTGGCCGGCGTGGTCATTCAGGCGGTGTGGCGTCCATTCGCGCATCGTAAAGTCGCCGAGAACAGCGAAATCGTGCTCGATATTCATCACCCGGATGCGGTGATCGACAGCGAAGCGCTCTCGCGTTTGCCGCGCGACATTCTGCGGGTGCCGCTGTTGCACGACGTGCTGACCCAGGACTTCGTCGACTATTACGAATCGAATGACACGCGGCTGTCCACGGAGGGCGCGCTGCGGCGGCTCGCATTCGAACATCAACTGGACTGGCGTGATGAACTGATCCGCCGCGTATTCGACGAACCGGCGCACGTGCTGCTATGGCGCTCGCCGGACGGCCGCCTCGGTTACTGGGTGATGTCGATACGCCGCAATGGTCTGGCGAAGCTGGTGCAAGGGTTCGGCAATGTTGCCGCGAGCGATTCGCAGTTGAGTCAGGTGGCCAGGCTTTCCGGTGACGTGCCGGTCTACGCGTTGAAGCTGGCGGTGGGCCGCACGATTCTCTTCGCAACGAAAGACGACCGCCTCGTGGTGATATCCGCCCCCGGCGTGCTGCTCGACCCGAAAGGCGGCTTGCTGGGCGAGCGGGCGGATGCTGTGTCAGAGATGCTTTCGTCCGGCCGCGACGATGCGGCGAGCGCCTATCGACTCGACGCCTCCGGCGACGCGCCGAAGGGGCACCGACTGGTGGTGTCGGCGAATTATTTGTCGTTTGGCTATCAGGCGTTTTTCTCCGGCATTGACGCGCTGCGTTTCGATTTCTCGACCAACGGCAATGCCGCGGCGAACTGGCAGACTTCCGCGCTGATCGAGCCGGGCAAGTTGCCCCAGGAGTGGAATAGCGCCGACTTGTGGCGCGCGTTGCCGGCTAATCCGGCGGCGTGCACGAGCTTGCCGGCCGACTGGAAAGAGGCTTCGGGCCTGTTGGGCAAGGTGGCCGACGTCGGCGCGCAGGGCGCTGCCGCGATCGGCGATCAGCTCACCGGTCCCGCGGCCATCTGCTGGTACGCGAAGTCCGCGCTGGTCTCACCGGTGTTCGTCGCGCGCGTGAAGACACAGGACGTGGCGAGCAGCGCCGCGCTGAAGGCGTCGCTCGGCAAGACCTTTGGCGACGTGATCGGCGCATACGAGGCGAAGGCTGCCCAATCCGGTGACGCCGGTTCGGGCTATCGCCGCTTGCCGGTCACGCAGCACGACCAGGGCGCGGGCGTCACGGTCTGGCAACGGCCGGTCAGTGCGCGCTCGGGTACGGCTTTGTCCAGCAAGGCGTCGTTCGCATCGCAATTGTCGGCGGAGCGTTATTTCCCGGTGACACTCGCTTTGGCGCACGGTTACCTGATCTTCTCCCCCGATTCACGTCTGGTCGACGACACGCTCGCCGTGCTCGACAAGCGCTATCCGGCGCTCGCGGACACGCTCGCGCCGCAACGTCTGCCGCGCACGATTCTGACGCTGACGCCTTCGTCCGCGGCCGCGTTGATCGAGCGCGAAACGGGCGCGGCGCTGCCGGCGGATCAGGAGGCGGTGTTCCGCAATGCATCGCGCACGCATCTCGTGCCGAAGCTGCATGCGCTCGCTCACTACCCGCCGGTTTCGTTGACGCTGCCGCAGAACCTGCCGGGTTCGACGGGCTGGGTTCCGGTTGAGTGGTGGTTCGATCGCGCGCAGGCGGGTGCGGGTGGTGCTGCTGATGCCGGTGCGGCTGATGCGCCTGCTGATCAACCCGGCACTGAGGGCGATTGAATGCGCCGCCTTCACGTCGGTGACGTGGCATCCGCGACGGATGCGTGCGTAGTGGCGCAAGCGCCTGCCGCGCATGCAATCGCGCACGTGCACGTGCACGGCTCGCGGGCCGCCGCGCGCCGTGCGTGGCTCGCACGCGTGGCGTCGGCGCTCGTCATGGCGAGCCTTTCGCCCTATGCAACCGCTCTCGCCAGCAGCACCGCGTCGCCCGACCCCGACGCGCTTTCGCCGCAGCAATCCGCCGCGTTTCGCGCCTGGTTCACGCGTATCGTCGACCAGCAAATGCGCCGCGGTCCCACGCCGCGCTGGACTCAACGCGATTGCGCGGGGCTGGTGCGGTTTGCCGTCGGCGAAACACTCAAGCCGCATGACAGTAAATGGCTGCGCGCCAACGGCATGACCAGTCTCGCGGACGCCAGCAGCATGCCGCCCGAACTGCAACTGTCCGCATCGCAACGCACAATCGCCAATCGCTGGACCCGGGTCGACGGTTCCACCGGCGCGTACGCGTCGGCAATCGCGCTGATTCAACGCAATAGCCGGTTTGTTTCGAAGGACGTGAATCAGGCGCTGCCCGGCGACCTGCTGTTCTTCGACCAGGGCGACGACCAGCATCTGATGATCTGGTTGGATCGCTACATCGCTTATCACACAGGCACCGTTACGCCGACCGATACCGGTCTGCGCGCCGTGGCCGTCTCCGACCTGATGCAATGGAAAGATTCCCGCTGGCAGCCGCTCGACGGCAATCCGAATTTCGTTGGCGTGTTTCGTTTGGACTTTCTGACACCATGACCCGAATGCAATCCGTCACTGCGTCGCGCGCCTGGCTCGGCAACTTACAACGTCGCGCGGGCGTGGCGCTGGTCGCGCTTTTTGCGGCCATGACACTTGTCATCGCACCGGCGGCCCATGCCGACGACGATGCTTCGAGCACTGCCGCCGATACCAATATCGCCGCGAATCCGACGCTGCAAACAGCGCCGCCAAGCAACTTCGCCTCGCAGAAGGTCGATGGACAACCGTTCTTCCTGCTCTCGGATGCGAGCTTCGGCAGCGATCAGTTGGCACAGGTGCGGCTTGAGGCGCCCGGCCGCGAGTTTAAGGACGCATTGCAGGCGTACGGCGGCGCGGACATCGTCGTATATCGCGTGCCGAAGCCGTTGGACTTTCTGAAGGCGCAGAAGAATCTGCATCGTCTGAACGTCGTGCCGAATTATCAGGGTGAAGGTCTGGCGAATACGCTGGCTTACCTGTGGGACCGCTGGTTCACCGAAGCACGCCGCGCCTGGCAGCGCGTGCTCTCGTTCGCGACACGCAGCAAGGCGACCCAGGCCGAGCCGCAATTCAAGCTCGGTGAGCAGACCGGCAAGCAGACACAATTCCGTCAGAACTCGCAGTTCGCGCCGCTGAAAGGCTATGACATGGTCGCGCGCTTTCGCTATCCGATCTGGGACGCGAAGGTGATCGAGCCGCCGAAGGGCGTCAATCTCGAGGGCAGCAGCAGTAACTTTATTGAAGCAAGTTCGGGCAACGTAATGATTCCGGTCGGCAAGCTGCCGCCTGGGCTTTACATCGTCGAGGCGGTGATCGGCAACTATCGCGCGCATACCTTGCTGTTCGTGTCGGACACGGTCGCGGTCGTAAAAGCGGCGTCGAGCGGCATGCTAGTTTGGACCGCACGGCGAGATAACGGCAAGCCGGTGCCGAACACCGACGTGAGCTGGACCGATGGCGTCGGCGTGCTGCAAAGCGGCGCGACCGGTAACGACGGCGCGCTAATGCTGCAACACGTGAGCCCCGAGCGCAGCTACGTGCTCGGCACTGATCCGCAAGGCGGCGTGTTCGTCTCGGAGAATTTCTATTACGACAGCGAGATCTACAACACCAAGATCTACGCAGTGACCGACCGCCCGATGTACCGGCCGGGCGACGCGGTGCATGTGAAGTTCATCGGCCGCACGTTCCAGAACGCAACGCAATCCACCGCGCCTGCCGAGGCCGATATCAAGCTCGACGTGCTCGACCCGAACGGTTCGCCGGTGGCCAGCAGCAAGACGCATTTTGCTTCCGACACGGGGGCGGACGTGTCCTTCACGCTGCCCGCCGACGCCACCGCGGGCGGCTATACGCTGCGCTTCGACTACAACGGCGATGTCTACGGCAGCGCATTTCGCGTCGCCGAATATGTGAAGCCGCATTTCGACGTCAACCTGTCGATGGAGAAAGCCGACTATGCGACGGGCGAGCAACTGAAGGGCAAGATCCAGTTGCGCTATCCGGACGGCAAACCCGTGCGCGACAGCAAGGTGTCCGTCACGCTGCGGGCGCAGAAAGTGACGATCGTCGACGGTGAACTGCGCTATGCCGGATTGTTCCCAGTCAAGCTGGAACAGCAGGAACTCACGACCGATAGCGACGGCAACGCGAGCCTCACGCTGCCCGCCGCCAAAGAACCAAGCCGTTATGCGTTGACGCTGTTTGCACAGGACGGTGCGGCCTATAAAGTGCGTGTCACGCGTGAAGTGCTGATCGCGCGCGGCGCGACGCCTTATCGCTTGTCGACGGCCAAGTCGTTCTCGCAGCCGAAGGAAGCGGTCAATTTCGATTTGCAAGCGCTGGGTACGATCGATCCGGCGTCGCATGCGCCGGCCAAATGGGAATGGAGGCGCCTCGAATCGCAGACACACGGCGAAGGCGCACTCAAGGGCGCGACGGCAGGCGGCAAGCTGTCGTTCCCGGTGCAATTCGATGAGCCGGGCTCATACACGCTGTCCGTCAAGGACGACACGGGCAATCTGCTCGCGGCCACGAGCCATTGGGTGGCGGGTGATGGTCTGAAGGCGATTCCGGGCAGCGTCGAGATCGTGTTCGATCGCGATAAGTACAGGATCGGCGATACCGCCGAAGCACTGATTACCTTCCCGATGCCGGTCAACGATGCACTCCTGACGCTCGAGCGCGACAACGTCGAACACCGTGCGTTGCTGACAGCGGGCGGCGACTGGTTGCAACTGCAACGCGTGGCGCCCTCGCAATGGAAGGCGCGTATCAAGGTCGGCGAAGAATTCGCACCGAACATGACGTTCTCGGTGCTGTACGTGTATGCCGGCGAATACGTGTTCCAGAACGCGGGCATCGTGGTCGCGCAACCGCAGATCGAACTGAACGTGAAGAGCGACAAGCCGGTGTACGGTCCGGGCGATACGGTCACGCTGAATTTCGACAGCACGCTGAACGGCAAACCGGAAGCAGCGAACCTGACGGTGAGCGTGGTCGATGAAATGGTCTACGTATTGCAGCCGGAAATCGCGCCGAATATCGTCGACTTTTTCTATCATCCGCGCCGTAACAACGTGCGGACCTCGTCGAGCCTGTCGTTCATTACGTACGACCTGGCGCGCTCGCCGTTGAAGGGCGCGCCCGGTGGCCCGCAACGCGCGAACTACAACGAGCGCGGCGTGAAGGTGCTCGAACGGCCGCGCCGTGACGATCAGGACACGGCAGCGTGGGAAGGCACGCTGAAGACCGACGCGAACGGTCACGCGACCATGACGTTCAGGATGCCGGACTCGCTGGCCCGCTGGCGCGTTACCGTGCGCGCGGCGGCGCCGGACGGCATGGTCGGCCAACGCACCGCTTACGTGCGTTCGGATAAGGCGCTGTATCTCAAGTGGAGCGGACCGTCGCATTTCCGCGTCAACGATCAGCCGGCCATCGACATGATCGCCTTCAATCAGACCGACGCGGACGTGGACGCCGAGTGGGTGGTCAACGGCGGCGGACTCTCGTTGAACCAGAAGGTCACGCTCAAGCGCGGCGCCAACTATCTGCGTCTGCCTACAGGGGCGTTGAAGGCCGGTTTGGTTGACGCGAGCTTGCGTCGTGCGGGTAAGGATGTGGATCGCTTGCAGACCACTATCGTGCTCGACGCGAGCGGCTGGCTCGATCTGCATCAGAACGCGGTGGCGCTCGACGGCTCGAACAAGCCGCTCAATTTGCCGCCGGATGCACAGGACGTCAGCGTGCGTTTCATCGGCAGTGCAGCGAGCCAGTTCGCGCGCGTCGCCGACGATCTGATCAACTATCCGTACGGTTGCGCCGAGCAGACCTCGAGCCGCCTGATTCCTTTGGCGCTTGCTCACGATGCGATTGGCCGTGGCGACAATGCAAGCTCGACGCAGGGGCTCGAAGCGCTCTTGCGCAATCAGCGTCAACGTCTAGCGATGCTGGCGGGTGTCGGCGGCACGTTCGGCTGGTGGGGCGATACGACCGGCGGCAGTGCGTTGATTACCGCCTACGCGTACTACGCGGACTGGCTCGCGAGCCGCAGCCTCGGCATTACGCTGCCTGCCGACAACTGGCAGCACGCAATGGACGTCTATCGCGACGCCGGCGCCAAAGAGCCGCTGTTGCATCGCGCGCTGGCGCTGTGGTTCATGCAGCAGATGGGCCTGCCGGTCGCCACGCCGGTTTCGGGCGTCGCGGCGGATTTGACGAGCGATGCAGCGGCTAACGGTAAAGCGCCGTCGGCCAACGTCACCTATGGTGCGTCGGACAGTATCGTGTTCGCGCAGCCTGATACGCCGCGCGGCAAGCAGATGGCGACGTTGCTGATCGCCAACCTCGCGCGCGGCTCGAATGCTCAACTGCCCGATGGCTTCGAGGCCGCGGCGAGTGCCGCGCGTACGGCTCTCGCGAACGATCCTGCGCCGCTCGTGCAGAGCCTGCTTTACATGACCGGCGGCGACGGCGGCGCGGCGATCGATGCGTCGGCCTTGCTTGCGAAAAGCAGCGCCGATTACCCGACGCTCGATCGCGCGTTGACCTTGCTGTGGGTGCGTAAAGCGCTCGGCGGCGATACGGCGCCGGCTTCGCTGCCATCGCTGCAAGGCGCGGGCTGGACACGCGCTGTGACGTCGACCGGCACGCCCCTCTGGAAGTGGAATGGCGCGGCACTGCCCACCACGCTCGATGCGGGCGGCGCGCGCACCGATGTGAACGCACTGGTTTCGTTCCGCAGCCATACGAGCGAGGACAGTCGCCTGAACATCACGGTCGAACGCCGTTTCTACAAGCTCGAACCGCTCGACGTGAAGGTCGATCCGAAGAAGGGAGACGCCGCGAGTCAAATGGGCCGCTCGGCATTTACCGCGCGTCTGGTGAAGTCAGGCGATGCGATCGACAGCAATGCACTGTACGTCGACGAAGTCACACTCACGCCGCGCTCGGGCAACGCTTACCACTACGGTTTGCTCGACGTGCCGCTGCCGCCGGGTGGCGATGTCGAGGCGACTAGCTGGGGCGTGTCGATCGACGGATTGCCGGGCGCAAAGGACGGCGCAAGCGGTCCGCAGCCGTTCGCGCGTGCTGCGTCGTATGAGATGGGTGAGCTGGCTTATCACCAGCCGGTGCCCTTGCTCGATCGTCCGGTGACGCTGCGGCAACTGGTTCGCTTCGCGTTGCCGGGCACGTTCGCGTTGCCGCCGGCTCGCTACTTCCGCATGTATCAGCCGGACGCCAAGGCGTTCGAAGGCGGCAAGAGCGATCGCGTAACAAGCCTGCGTATTCAGTAAGCGAGGCCGCCGTGTTCTCCGCTCTTCGGCATTCGCGCGATCGTCTGGCAGTTACGCTGCGGGTTGCGCTCGTGGTGGGAGCGGGGGGCATTTTTAGTGGTGCGAGTGCGGCTGTGGTCGCGGCTGCGGCGAGTACATTGCCGTCCGTGTCGCCGACCGGGTCCGCTGCGCAGATGCTGCGCTTTGCCTGGTTGCGCGACGGTCAATCGCAGCTTTGGCAATTCAACGCCGCTGCCGCCGCGACTGCCGCCGCGGACGGTCTCACGCCGCAGTCCGCACGTCCGTTGCCGGCGACGCTGGAGACGCCGCTCGGCAGCTTGTGGAAGCTGTTCGTCTATGGTTATCTGGTCGATCGCAATATCGCCACGCCGGACTACGTCTGCAACGGCGGCGATCCTGAAGAAGTGTATTGCTGCATGACAGGCGGTCACGTCGACCGTGATCATGCGCTGGTGCAATCGTGCGGACGTTTTTTCGAACCCGCGCGCCTGCAACTCGATCCGGCCGATTGGCGCAAGTACTGGACGGCCGCGCATGCACCCGTCTGGCTGCGCGACCTCCACGCGATGACACCCACCCGTCGCGTGCCGGTGACCGAGCTGCTCGCCGCATTGCAGGCGATGCCGTCACGGCCACGCGAAGCGGCGTCGAGCACGCTGGTGTCGGTGCTGACCAGCGGACGCGGTGAGGGCACCGTGTCGCTCTACGGCAGCGTGCTGCGCGCCAAAACCTGGACCATGCCGGACCCGGCGCGGCCCGGTGCTTCGATCGGTGGTGCGGCAGGCTGGCTCGCCGATGGCACGCCGGTATGGCTAGGGGGCGCCGGCGGCAGCGCACGGGTGCTGGCGGCCGCCGCGCCGCGCATCGCGCCGTTGTTCACGCAAATCACCGTGCCCGACGACAACGCGTGCGTGCTGGTCGACTTCTTCAGCCGTTATCCGATTCGTGAGGTGCTCGGCGATAAAGGGCCGGCAGCGGTGCCCGAGGGTCCGTTGCGCGGCGATTTCCGGGTCGGCTTCGTCAACGGCAACTGGGCGCGGGTGGAAAGCCAGGGCGAACTGCGGCTCGATCGCGACGCTGCCGGTGCGCCGCAGATAGTGGGCCGCTTCGGCATGAACGACTACGTCGCGCGGGTGGTCGAGCGGGAAGGCGACACGAGCCAGCCGGAAGCGGCGAAGGCTTTGGCGGTGGCGGCGCGCTCCTACGTCGTGCAACATGGCAATCACGACCACGGCTGCTTTCGTATCGACGACAGCAGCAGCACGCAGCGCGTCCTGCCGCGCGTGCCGACCGCTGCGGCGCGCCGTGCAGCCGATCTGACCGACGCGCTGGTGCTCACCGGCGTGCCGGTTCAGTATCACCACGACAAGGCCGCCCCCGGTCAGATGAGCTGGCTTGTCGCGAAGGCGTCCGCGCAAACCGGTCTCACTTTCGACGCGATTCTGTCGCGCACCTGGCCGCAAGCAACCTTGACGTCGTTCGAGAGTCCGCTGTCCGGTGATTGCATCCAGGTGGCGGGGGCCCAGCAATGGTTGCAGCGCAACGCGCCGTTGTGGGCACGGCGCATGGACGGCGCAGCCGGTTACGAGACCCCCGATCTGCCCGCGGTGTGCGAGGTGCGTGAAGGACGGCCCTATGCGGACGCGCAGCGCAATCGCGTGTACGTATATCGTCTGCAGACCGAAGAGGACCGTATCGCGCTGACGCATGAATATATTCACCTCGCGTTCCAGCATCATCCGCGCGGCCTCGATGAAGCGTTTGTCGAACGTACCGCTCGCACGCTGATCCGTACGGACAATCCCATTCAATGAATACCCTCTCGCGCTCGCTTTCCGCTAAGTTCCGCGCGCTTCCTGTGATGCGCCACGTTCGAGTTCCCGCGACTGTTGCCTTGGTCTCGGCTGTGCTGGCGGCGAGTATGGCGACCAATGTGCAAGCTGCCGGCGCCGACGGTAATGGCGGTGCGCTCGCCGATCTCACCGGCGCATTCGGCGGTTGGCGCCACAGCGGATTGACGAACGAAGGCGAGCACTTCGTCGCGGCCTATCCCCGGCCGCCGGTCGACCGTGGTGCGCAACGCTACCGCACGCTGATCGAAGGGCGCCTGAAGCACATCGACAAACACGCGCGCAAGCCGCCCACGCTGGTCGTCAACGGCAACCCGACGCCGCTCTATACCGACGAAGATGGCGCATTCGCGCGCCCGTGGGCATTCGGGGCGGGTTCGAACAGCATCGAATTGATTTCCGCGGACGGCAAACAGCACCAGCGCATGCAGTTCTACGAAGCCGATCACAGCAAGCCGCAGGCGAAATTGCGCGCGATCGTCACGTGGGACGACCCGAAAGCGCAGGTGGATTTGCACGTGATCACGCCGGGCGGCCTGCATGCGTTCTTCGCCAATCCCACGCTCGAAGACGGCAGCGGCTTCGACGTCGATTCGGTGGACGGTGCGGGGCCAGGCATATTTTCATCGGCGGCGCCCGAGCATGGTACGTGGCTGTTCTTTCTGAACTATTGGGGCAATTTCGATTCGACCGGCTACAACTTCGACGCCGCCGCGCACGAGCGCGACGTTATTACCGCGACGTTGACGCTGGTTTTCAATGAAAACACGCCGAACGAGCGGCGTGAAACAATGGTCGTGCCGCTGCGCAAGATCGGCGACCTGCAGCTCGTGAAAAGCGAGCGACTCTGAGGGCGGGATGGGAGCAGTGACGATGAAGGTCAAGACAACGGGTTGGGCGAAGGCTGGCTGGATGATGCTTGTCGTCGCCTGTTTGCAGGCTGCGACGCTAGCGCACGCGAGCGATATCGACTTCGGCGCGCCGTTGAACGGCTGGCGCAACACGAGCGGCGACACCGAGCGTTATACGCAGGACGTGCATTATCCGGCCGTGACGGTGACGACGCCGGAAGGCCAGTCGAAGTTCGCGCTGATCGAAGGGCAGATCCGTAACACGCCGAAGAAGAAGGGCGCCACGGTGGGCACGCTGGTGGTGAACGGTACGCCGTTGCCGCAGCGCATCGAGGAAGACGGCAAGTTCTCGCGGCCTTACGCATTTCCGTCCGGCAGTAACGGTGTCGAACTGCGGGCGCCGGATGGTTCACGCAAGCGCGTGCAGTTTTACGACGCATACAGCGGTAAAACCCAACCGAAATTGCGCGTGTTGCTCGCATGGGACACCGATGGCACCGATCTGGACTTGCATGTGGTTTCGCCGGACGGCGTGCACACCTGGTACGGCGACCGTGTTGCGCCGAATGGCGGCTCGCTCGACGTGGACGTGACGACCGGCTATGGGCCGGAGATCTACTCGTCGGCGGCGCCGTTGAAGGGCACCTATCTGGTGTACGTGAATTATTACGGCAATGGGAATAGCGGCAGCGATATGACCGTCGCGCAGGTGACGATCATCACGAACGAGAATACGCCCAATGAGAAGAGCGAAACGATTCGGGTGCCGATGCGTAAGCCAGGCGAGCTGACGCTCGTGAAGACGTTTGTGATGCCCTAGGCGAATGCTGGGCGATATGCACGGCATGCGCTTGCCGTGCATGGCGCACGACAAGCGCAACCGCTTGCTTAACGGTCGAGGAACGACTTCAGGCGATCTGCGCGGCTCGGATGCATCAGCTTGCGCATGGCCTTGCTTTCGATCTGGCGAATCCGCTCGCGCGTGACGTCGAACTGCTTGCCGACTTCTTCGAGCGTGTGGTCCGACTTCGTGTTGATGCCGTAGCGCATGCGTAGCACCTTCGCTTCGCGCGGCGACAGCGAGTCGAGCGCGTCGTCGATGGCGGCGCGCAAGTCGGCCTGCATCGCTGCATCAGCCGGCGAAGATGCTGCCGAATCTTCGATCATGTCGCCGAGCGTGGCGTCGCCGTCGTCACCCACCGGCGTTTCCATCGACACCGGCTGCTTGGCGATCTTCAGAATGCCGCGCACTTTCTCTTCCGACAGTTCCATGCGCTCCGCCAGCACCGAAGGATGGGCTTCCTGACCGGTCTGTTGCAGGATCTCGCGCGAAATGCGGTTGAGCTTGTTGATCGTTTCGATCATGTGCACCGGCACGCGGATCGTGCGAGCCTGATCGGCGAGTGAACGCGTCACGGCCTGACGAACCCACCAGGTGGCATACGTCGAGAACTTCCAGCCACGGCGGTATTCGAACTTGTCCACGGCCTTCATCAAACCGATGTTGCCTTCCTGGATCAGATCAAGGAACAGCATGCCGCGGTTGACGTACTTCTTTGCGATCGAGATCACGAGACGCAGATTCGCCTCGATCATCTCGCTCTTGGCCTTGCGCATCTTCGACTCGGCGGCAACCATCTGACGGTTGATCTCTTTCAGATGCTTGAGCGGCAGCGAAACGGTTGCCTCGATGTCGATCAGCTTCTGCTGTTCCGACTGGATGGCCGGCAGATGACGCTCCAGCGCCGCGCCGAACGACGACGAGCCGCGTGCGGCACGCTCGGTCCAGCCGAGATCGGCTTCGTGACCCTTGAACGATTCGATGAACTGCTCGCGCGGCATGCCGCTCTTCGTCACGACGATTTGCATGATGTTGCGTTCGATCGCGCGAACCTGGGCGACCTGGCTTTGCACGTCGCCGCACAGGCGGTCGATCGTGCGAGCCGTAAAGCGAATCTTCGCGAGGTGCTGCTGGATCTCTTCGCGGGCGCGCAGGTAAGCCTTCGAGCTGACGTCGCCGCGCGTGTGCGAGGCGTTCATCTGATCGGACAGGATGCCGACCTGGGCGAAGATCTCGAGGCAATCGCTCGTGAGTTGCTTCAGACGTGCTTCGTCTGCTGCCGAGGAGTCGGCCGGGCCGGCGTCGTCGTCTTCTTCGTCATCGCTGTCGACATCGTCGCTCGCGTCGGCGTCGACGTCCGCTGCGGCGTCCGCAGTGGTGTCTTCCGCGGCGGCGGTGTCTTCGTTCAAACCGTCGACCAGTTCGTCGATCCGCAGTTCGCCGTCCGCGACCTGTTGGGCGCTCGCCAGAATGGCGGAGATCGCGAGCGGGCAAGCGGCAATCGCCTGCACCATTTCGTGCAGACCGTCTTCAATGCGCTTCGCAATCGCGATTTCGCCTGCGCGGGTCAGCAACTCGGTTGCGCCCATTTCGCGCATATACATGCGCACGGGGTCGGTCGTACGGCCGAACTCGGAATCGACGGTCGACAACGCGACTTCGGTTTCCTCGTCAGCCTGATCGTCCGACACCACGGCGGGGGCGTTCGAGTTGAGCAGCAGGGTTTCCGCATCCGGAGCCTGCTCGTAGACCTGCACGCCCATGTCGTTGAACGCGCTGACGATGCTGTCGATCGCCGCGGTTTGCGCGAAGTTATCGGGCAGGTGGTCGTTGATCTGCGCGTGGGTCAGGTAGCCTTGCTCCTTGCCCAACTGGATCAGCGCGCGCATCTGGCGCTGACGCTCTTCAGCCTGTTGCGGCGGCAGTTCGGCCGCTACGGGGATCGCTTTGCCAGCGCCTTTGCCCTTGGCTGTACGGCCAGCGGGCGCTTTTGGGGTGTATCCGGCAGTTTCGTGTTGCGAATCTTCGCGATCAAAAGGGTTCACGTATTCTCCTCTAGAGGCTTCGCTATGAGACGCAAGACGCTACCGTCAGGCGTTTCGAGCATGGCTCAACATCACCTGAGTGACTCAACGCGGTTGTTTGGCTGTGCTCTGGGGAGCAAAAAAGATGAGCCCGCACTAAGCGGGCCGATAGAAATGTGCGAAATTCGCGCGGCTCGCATTATATACGACCTTGCGCCTTCGCGCTCATTGTGCGTACACCTTTTGTGATGCGCTCTCGCCGCGGGCCTGTTCGCGTGCCATTGGTCGCTGGGCGGATGCTCGTTATGGGCGGCGCGCCGACGGACAGCCTTCCTACTATAGATGAAGTCGCGCGCCCTCACATGGTGTCTACACATTTTGCTACCTCGCTATATATAGGGGCGCCGTGGAAGGATGCAAGTTCTGGCGTCGATTCGTACTTACCCAAAAGAAAATTCGCAGAAGGGGGTTGACGGCGGGGCAGTCGATCTTCATAATCTCGTTTCTCTGCTGCTGATGCAGCGACGCAGAACGAAGCGGTACCGGTGGTTGCGCAGGTGGGCGACACGGTGCGGATTCGGTAGTGAATGCGGACTCGATCTTTAAAAATTAACAGCCGATAAGTGTGGGCGCTTGATGCGCGACGCGCGGTGGACTC